>JAEBDY010000009.1:0-438559 GCA_049997955.1 Umezawaea sp. cmx-9-4
TTGACTGGGTTCATATAAGTTACTGGCTATTCGGCACGCTGTTGAGTTCTCAAAGAACACGCGCACACCATCTCGACCTGCGTCTTACCGCAGTGCAATCCGGGGCTTGTGTTTGAAGCTTAGCAAGCGATTTTTCAGACTGTCAAATCGACCTGCCGGGCATCAGTTCTTAGGTTTTCGGCCCCCGCCTCAGCCCGTTTCCGGCCTGCGTCGCGGTGACAAGGAGAAAGTTACACCCTCATGAACTGGGGTCCAAATCGGGGGTACCCCTACGTCCAAGGTCAACATAATCCCAGCTCCGGACCCCTGTCCGACCTCTCAGCGTGCCCCGAACGGCCCGAAATCACGCCCGACTGTGACCGGGACCACCAGAAGTTTCTTTCATCGCCCCGCGACGGGCAGGTGGACGACCACCGCGAGCCCTCCGCCCACCACCGCTTCGGCGTGCACCAGTCCTTCGTGCGCCGTCACGGCCGCTCGCACGATCGACAGGCCCAACCCGGTTCCCGTGCGCGCGGTCCGGTCCGTCCCCCCGCGGCGGAACGGCTCGAACAACCCGTCCACCAGTCCCGGCGAGATCGGCGGGCCGGACGACGACACCCGCAGCACGGACCACTGCGGCCCGCCCTCGGTCACCACGTCGATCCACCCGCCGACCAGGTTGTGCCGCACGGCGTTCTCCAGCAGGTTCCCCGCGATCCGCTCCAGCAGCGCCGGGTCGCCGACGACGTGCGCCGGACCGGTGCGGAAGTTCATCCGCAGCTGCTTGGCAGCCGACTCCGTCCGCACCGCCCGCCACGCGGAGTCCACGACGGTCGCCAGGTCGACGTTCTCGTGCACCGCCAGCCGCGTTCCCTCGGTGCGGGCCAGCAGCAGGAGCGCGCTCACCAGTTGCTCGGCGCGTTCGGCGGCGGACCGGACGACCCCGGCCATCCGCCGCAGCTCCTCGACGTCGGCGTCCGGGTCGGACAGCGTCACGTCGAGTTCGGTGCGGATGACGGACAGGGGGGTGCGCAGCTCGTGCGAGGCGTTGGCGACGAACCGGCGCTGCGAGTCGAACGCGGCCTGCAGCCGGTCGAGCATCCCGTCGAACGTGTCGGCCAGCTCGGCGACCTCGTCGCGGGGACCGGTGAGCCGCAGCCGCTCCCCCATCGAGTCGGCGGACAGCCTGCGCGCGGCCTCGGTCACGTCGTGCACGGGCTTCAGGACCCGCCCGGTGATGGCCCACGCCAGCACGGCGGCGGCCAGCACCACGAAGCAGAACGCGATGGCGCCGGACCGCACCACGTCCGCGCGCGCGTTCTCGCCGAGCACCTGGCTCAGCGCGTCCGTGTCGACCTCGACGCCGTCCACCTGCACCGTGCTGCCCGCTGGAAAGGTCGGCATCGAGTCCACGACCCGACCGACGAGCATCCACCCCAGCAGGAGCAGCAGGCAGCTCACGAACGCGACCAGCGCCGTGGCCAGCAACGTGATCCGGAGCCGAAGACCCGGCCCCCGCCGTTGGGTGAAGTCAGTTCTCAGCGGAGCCGGTCCCAGCGCTGGGGACCCGGTAACCGGAGCCCACGACGGTGTCGATGATGCCGGGCTCGCCGAGCTTCTTGCG
Source organism: Umezawaea sp. cmx-9-4 (assembly GCA_049997955.1). Taxonomy (GTDB): domain Bacteria; phylum Actinomycetota; class Actinomycetes; order Mycobacteriales; family Pseudonocardiaceae; genus Umezawaea. The sequence goes on from JAEBDY010000009.1 coordinate 1,607, forward strand.
CAACGTCATCACGGTGACCCGCACGGTCGTGGTGAACGGGTCGGCGTTCTCGTCCCAGACCCGTTCGAGCAGCTCCTCGCTGCTGACCACGGACCCCTTGGCCGCGAGCAGCACTTCCAGCACGCCGAACTCCTTGCGGGTGAGTTCCACCAGCGCGCCGCCTCGCCGGACGGTCCGCCGTGCCGGGTCGAGTTCGACGTCACGCGCGCTGAGCAGCGGTGGTGTCGCCGGGGTGGCACGCCGGGCCAGGGCACGAACCCGCGCCACCAACTCGGGGAACGCGAAGGGCTTCGCCAGGTAGTCGTCCGCCCCCAGCGACAGGCCTGCAACGCGGTCGTCGACACCCGCGCTGGCGGTGAGCATCATGACCCGCGTCAGCGCACCTGAGCTGAGGATCTCCTTGCAGAGCTCATCACCGGACATGCCGGGCAGGTCGCGGTCGAGCACGACGACGTCGTACCGCGTGATGGTCGACTTCTCATGACCGGACTCGCCGTCGTAGGCGACGTCCACAGCCATGCCTTCTCGCCGCAGGCCACGCGCAATGGCGTCGGCCAACGGCACTTCGTCCTCAACAACCAGGATCCGCACACCACAACGCTACCGGGGCGAACCGCCGAAGGCCCTTCCTAGGACTGGGAGTGAGGGAGAACGCCTCTTTGGAGCCGCATGACCAGCGGGCCGAAGACGAGGGCGACGGGAGCGCGGTCGATTTTACTCGGGGGTTTTGAGCCTTAAAATTGGTGATCGGGCAGGCTTTCGGGACTGCCCTTTTAGCCCGATCAAGGCTCAAAACAAGGGGTCCCCGAGTCAAATCGACCGCCCACGCTGGGAGTCTCGGTCGGGTGGGTGGGTGCCTGGTGGAGCAGCGGGTGGTGCTCGGGTGTCTGCTTGCAGCGGGTGCCTACTTGTAGCGGGTGCCTGGTAGTCGGGGGCACCGGCAATCGCTACAGCATCCGGGGTCGGCTGATTTGACTTGGGGCCCCTCGTTTTGACCCTTTGTCGGGCCAAAACGGCAGGTGGTGAAGCCGCAGCCCGACCAATTTCAAGGGTCAAAACCCCCAAGTAAAATCAGCCGCGTCGTGTCGGGCTTGCTCGGTGGGTGGTGGGTCGCCACGTGAGTGAGTTGGTGGCCGGTCGCCAAGCGTGCGTGAGTAGTTGGTGGGTCGCCAGCCAGGTGTGAGTGAGTGGTGGGTCGCCAGGCAGGCATGAGTGCGTGCGTGAGTGGTGGGTCGCCAGGCAGGTGTGAGTTGGTTGGCGGGTCGTGGGTCATGTGAAAAGCCCTCGGCCGGTCAGGTGACCGGCCGAGGGCTTCGCTCTAGCTCGTTGTGGCTACTTCGCTGGCGCGTCCATTTCCGACGATGTCGTTTCCACCATGCGGCCCGCTACCCACTCGGTGACCCTGCGGGCCACGCCCTGGGCGGTCAGGCCCAGTTCGGCCAGCACTTCGGGGCGGTCGGCGTGCTGGTGGAACTGCTGGGGCACGCCCAGGTCGCGCAGCGGTACCTCCACGTCGGCGTCGCGCAGTGCCGCGGCCAGGGTCCAGCCGAAGCCGCCGTGGCGGCCGCCGTCCTCGACGGTGACCACGAGCTTGTGCTCGGCGGCCATGTCGATCAGTTCCGGCGGGACCGGGTGGATCCAGCGCGGGTCCACGACCGTGACGCCGATGCCCTGGTCCGCGAGCCGCTGGGCGGCGGCCACGCCCAGTTCGCCGAACGAGCCGACCGGCACGAGGAGCACGTCTGCGCTTTCGCCCTCGGCAGGCCTGCGCAGCACGTCGACCGTGCCCACGCGCTCCAGCGCGGGCAGGTCGGGGCCCACGGACGCCTTCGGGTAGCGCACGACCGACGGGGCGTCGCTGATCTCCACGGCCTCGCGCAGTTCCTCGCGCAGCGTCGCCGCGTCGCGTGGAGCGGCCACGTGGATGCCGGGAATGAGGCCGCAGATCGACATGTCCCACATGCCGTGGTGGCTCGCGCCGTCCGGGCCGGTGATGCCCGCCCTGTCGAGCACGACGGTGACGCCCTGCTTGTGCATGGCGACGTCCATCAGCAGCTGGTCGAACGCCCGGTTGAGGAACGTCGCGTAGACGGCGACCACCGGGTGCAGACCGCCCATGGCCAGGCCCGCGGCGGACGTCATGGCGTGCTGTTCGGCGATGCCGACGTCGAAGCAGCGGTCCGGGTAGGCGGTGGCGAACTTGTCCATGCCAACCGGGCCGCGCATGGCGGCCGTGATGGCCACGATGTCCTCGCGCTCACCGCCGAGCACGGCCAGTTCGTCGGCGAAGACGTGCGTCCAGGTGCGCTTGGACGGGCCGACGGCCTCGCCGGTGATGGGGTCGATGACGCCGGTGGCGTGCATCTGGTCGGCGAGGTGGTTCTCGGCCGGGGCGAAGCCGTTGCCCTTGCGGGTGACGGCGTGGACGATGACGGGCCCGCCGAACGCCTTGGCCCGCACGAGCGCGGACTCCAGCGTGGGCAGGTCGTGGCCGTCGACCGGGCCGATGTACTTGAGGCCGAGGTCCTCGAACATCGCCTGCGGGGCCAGCGCGTCCTTGATGCCGCGCTTGGCGGCGTGCAGCGCGGCGTAGAGCGGCTTGCCGAACAGCGGGGTGCGCTGCAACGCGCGCCTGCCGCTCTCCAGCACCTGCTCGTAGCCGGGGCGCAGGCGCAGCGAGGACAGGTGGTCCGCGAGCCCGCCGATGGTCGGCGAGTACGAGCGGCCGTTGTCGTTCACCACGATCACGACCGGACGGGTCTTGTCCGCCGCGATGTTGTTCAGCGCCTCCCAGCACATGCCGCCGGTGAGCGCGCCGTCGCCGACGATCGCCACGACGGTGCCCTGGGAGCCCTTGAGCTGGAACGCCTTGGCGAGGCCGTCCGCGTAGGACAGGGCGGTCGAGGCGTGGCTGTTCTCCTCGACGTCGTGCTCGCTCTCGGAGCGCGACGGGTAGCCGGACATGCCGCCCTTCTGGCGCAGCCCGGCGAACCCGTCCCGGCGTCCGGTCACGATCTTGTGCACGTAGCTCTGGTGGCCGGTGTCGAAGACGACCGGGTCGTGCGGTGAGTCGAAGACCCGGTGCACGGCCATGGTCAGCTCGACGACACCCAGGTTGGGGCCGAGGTGACCACCGGTCTGGGACACCTGGGCGACCAGGAATCCGCGGATCTCCTCCGCGAGCCGCACCAGCTCCTCGGCGGTCATCCGTTTCAAGTCCGCCGGTCCCTGCACGGATTCCAGCAGCGTCACCGCTCCACCTCGCCTGTGGTCTGCGTCGGTTCGGATTACGCATCGTGGTGGATGCGCATCGTCCGGTCAGTCTACGGAGGCATGGCTGAGGCGCAGTTCCTCACCCGCTCGCCCTGATCAGGACGTGAAGACCACCCACCCGGTTGGCTTCTCAGGGTGTATGGAGGCTCACGTTCGGGGGACGAGCAGCGCCACGCACTCGACGTGGTGTGTCATCGGGAACGCGTCGAAGGCCCGGAGATCGGCCAGCTGATACCCCAGTTCCGCGAAGGTCGCCACGTCACGTGCCAGCGCGGCGGGGTCGCAGGCGACGTAGACCACCCGTGCGGGTGAACGCCGGGCGATCTCGGCGACGACGACCTTCCCGGCCCCCTTGCGGGGCGGGTCGAGCACCACGACGTCCGGCTTCTGGTCGACGAAGTCGGGCGAGGACAGGACGTCCTCGACCTTGCCGCGGCGGAACTCGACCTGCGGGAGGTCGGACAGGTTGGCGACGCCGTCCTGGATCGCCTGGTAGGAGGACTCGACGACCACGACGTGGCCGGTGGCGCCCACCTGCTCGGCGAGCACGGACGCGAACAGCCCGACACCGCCGTAGAGGTCCCACGCGCGCTGGCCTGGGTCGGCGCTCGCCCACTCGCGGACGACGGCGGCCAGCGTGTCGGCGGCGGCCGGGTGGACCTGCCAGAAGCCCTCGGCGTCCAGCCGCCACGTGCGTTCGGCGGCCAGTTCGACCGCGGTGCCGGTGCCGCGCCTGCGGATGGGCCTGCCGGGCACCGCGCGGCGCCCGTTGCGCGGCTGGGGCTTGCCCGATTCGGTGATGTGCACCTGCCCGCCCGCGTCGCGGGTGATGGACAGCTCACCGCCGACCGCCCACTCGCGGCGCACGGCCTCGTCCAGCGCTCCGGGAGCGGCGATCACGCACTCGTCGACCACGACGATGTTGTGCCTGCGGTGGCCGCGGAACCCGGCCCTGCGCTCGGGGCCGACCGCCATCCGCATCCGGGTGCGCCAGCCGCCCGGTCCGCCGGGGAGCTCCTCCACGACCACGGCGCGGTCCACGTTCGCGAGCCGGTGCAGCTGCTCCTCGACCACGGCGGCCTTGAGGTCGCGCTGGGCCTCCCAGGAGGCGTGCTGCCAGTCGCACCCGCCGCACAGGCCGGGACCGGAGAACGGGCACGGCGGCTCGACCCGGTCGGCGGACGGCCGCAGAACCTCGACCGCGTCGCCGCGGCAGAAGGAGCCGCCGGTGTCGTCGGTGACCAGCACGACCGCGAGTTCGCCGGGCAGCGCGTGCCGGACGAACACGACCCGGCCCTCGTGCCGGGCGACGCAGTGGCCGCCGTGCGCCACCGGGCCGATCTCGACCTCGATCCGGCGGTGGCGCCAGTTCGGCTTCTCCACCACGGGAGGTCGTTTTTCCACGTCACCGGCCGGGAGGTCGTCGTGGTCGGTCGGCTTGTCCTGCGAAGTCACCTGGGGTCCCTCTTGTCCAGACCGCGACGGATCGCGCCGGGCGCGACCACGTCCTTCTCGTGCACCCGGCTGGAGGACGCGAGCTGCCACGGCACGCTCGTCACCATCACACCGGGTTCGAACAGCAATCGCCCCTTGAGCCTCAGCGCGCTCTGGTTGTGCAGGATCTGCTCCCACCAGTGGCCGACCACGTACTCGGGGATGAACACCGTGACGACGTCGCGCGGGTTGTCCGAGCGCATCCGCTTCACGTAGTCCAGCACCGGTTTGGTGATGTCGCGGTAGGGCGACTCGATCACCTTCAACGGGATCTTGAAGGATTCCTTCTCCCAGTCTTGCACGAGCCTGCGGGTGTCCGTGTCGTCGACGTTGACCGTGACGGCCTCCAGCACGTCCGGCCGGGTGGCCTTCGCGTAGGCCAGCGCGCGCAGGGTCGGCATGTGCAGCTTCGACACCAGCACCATGGCGTGGTTGCGGGCGGGCAGCATCTTCTGCCGCTCCTGCTGGCGCAGTTCCTCGGAGACCTGGTCGTAGTGCCTGCGGATCGCGGTCATCAGCGCGTAGATCGCGGCCATCGCGGCGATCGCGATCCAGGCGCCCTTGGTGAACTTGGTGATCAGCACGACCACGAGCACCGAACCGGTCATGGCGAGCCCCACGGTGTTGATCAGCTGGGAGCGCCGCATCCGGTTCCGGGCGGCCGGGTCCTCCTCGGTCGCGAGGTGCCGGTTCCAGTGCCGGATCATGCCCAGCTGGCTGAGCGTGAACGACACGAAGACGCCGACGATGTAGAGCTGGATCAGCTTGGTCACCTCGGCGTCGAACGCGATGACCAGCACGATCGCCGCGCCCGCGAGGAACACGATGCCGTTGCTGAACGCCAGCCGGTCGCCGCGGGTGTGCAGCTGGCGGGGCAGGTAGCGGTCCTGGGCGAGGATCGAGCCGAGCACCGGGAACCCGTTGAACGCGGTGTTGGCCGCGAGCACGAGGATCAGCGCGGTCACCGAGGCGATGAAGTAGAAGCCGACGGGGAAGCCCTCGAACACCGCGCCCGCGATCTGGGCGACCATCGTCTTCTGCTCGTAGCCGGGTGGCGCGTTGACGATCTGCTCGGCCGGGTTCTCCGCCATCCGCACGCCGGTGACCTGGGCCAGGACGATCAGGCCCATCAGCATCGTGACGGCCATCAGGCCCATCAGCAGCAGCGTCGTGGCGGCGTTGCGCGATTTCGGCTTGCGGAACGCGGGCACGCCGTTGCTGATCGCCTCGACGCCCGTGAGCGCGGCGCAGCCCGAGGAGAACGCGCGCAGCACCAGGAACGCGAAGGCCACGCCCATGAGGTGGTCGTCCTCGGCGCGGATCTCGATGGTCGAGCTCTCCGCCTGCATCACGTCGCCGAGCACGTACACCCGGAACAGCCCGTACCCGATCATCAGCAGGATGCCGACCATGAACGCGTAGGTCGGGATCGCGAACGCGGTCCCGGACTCGCGCAGTCCGCGCAGGTTGATCGCGGTGAGCAGGACGATCGCGGCGACCGCGAACTCGACCTTGTGCGTGGCCACGTACGGCAGCGCCGACCCGATGTTCGCCATCGCCGAGGCGATCGACACGGCCACGGTGAGGATGTAGTCGACCAGCAGCGCGCTGGCCACCGTCAGGCCTGCCCGGCGGCCGAGGTTCACCGTCGCGACCTCGTAGTCACCGCCGCCGGACGGGTACGCGTGCACGTTCTGCCGGTAGCTGGCGACCACGACGAGCATCACGACCACGACCACGAGGCCGACCCAGGGCGCCAAGGTGTACGCGGACAGACCCGCGACGGACAGCACCAGGAAGATCTCCTCCGGCGCGTACGCCACGGAGGACATCGCGTCCGAGGCGAAGACCGGCAAGGCGATGCGCTTGGGCAGCAGCGTGTGGGCTAGTCGATCACTGCGGAAGGGCCTGCCGACGACAAGGCGCTTGGCCGCGGTTGCGAGCTTGGACACGAGGCCAGAGCGTAAGCGCTGCACCCGCCTTTCCGGACCAACCACCGGGGGTTTGAGCGGGATGTCTCCGCCTCCCCGACCGCGGTGGAGAACCGCGGTCGGGGGACCCCGGACCGTCGAGGCGGTGGTTCCCCTCGTCCAGGCCCTGCTCCGCCCGCGGAGGGCCCGTCGGACCCGGACCGCGTGAGCCGGGGAACACGGGATCGCGAGGTGCGGAATCCCCACCGTTCAAGGCGATCGGGTACGTCAGGGGTAGGTTCGGTCACGCGCGCAGGTCTCTGCGCGAAAGACGAGGAGGCACGTGGTGCACGTGGTGATCATGGGGTGCGGCCGGGTGGGGACATCCCTGGCCAAGGCCCTGGAGCGACTTGACCACCAGGTCGCGGTCATCGACAAGAACGCGCAGTCGTTCCGGCGACTGGGGGCCGCTTTCCACGGCCAGCAGGTCATCGGCAACGGCTTCGACCGGCAGGTGCTGATCGAGGCCGGGATCGAGCGCGCGGGCGCCTTCGCCGCCGTCTCCAGCGGTGACAACTCGAACATCATCTCGGCGCGGGTGGCGCGGGAGAACTTCGGGGTTCAGCACGTCGTCGCGCGCATCTACGACCACAAGCGCGCCGAGGTGTACGAGCGCCTCGGCATCCCCACGGTCGCGACGGTACCGTGGAGCACCGACCGGTTCCTGCGGGTGCTGGTCCCGGAGGGCTCCACGACGGCGTGGCGCGACCCGTCCGGCACCGTCGCGGTGCTGCCGATCACCGTGCACGAGGGGTGGGTCGGCCACTCGATCGCGGAACTCCAGGAGGCGACCGGGAGCCGCGTCGCGTTCATCATGCGGTTCGGCACCGGAGTGCTGCCGGAGCCCAAGTCCGTCGTCCAAGCAGATGATGTGATCTACGTCGCAGCCCTGTCCGGCACGGTCACCGACGTGACCGCCGCGGCCGTTCGCGCACCTGAGGAGAGCTGATGCGGGTCGCAATCGCGGGTGCGGGAGCGGTCGGCCGCTCCATCGCGCAGGAACTGGTCTCGGACGGCCACCAGGTGATGCTCATCGAGCGCGACTGGGCGCACTTCGAGCCGCACACCGTCGAGCAGGCCGAGTGGGTGCAGGCCGACGCGTGCGAGCTGTCGTCCCTCGAGGACGCGGGCATACAGCTGTGCGACGTCGTCATCGCCGCCACCGGCGACGACAAGGTCAACCTGGTGGTGTCGCTGCTCGCGAAGACGGAGTTCGCGGTCAAGCGCGTCGTGGCGCGGGTCAACGACCCGGCCAACGAGTGGCTGTTCACCGAGTCCTGGGGCGTCGACGTGGCCGTGTCGACGCCGCGCATCCTGGCCGCCATGGTCGAGGAGGCCGTGACCGTCGGCGACGTGGTGCGGTTGATGACGCTGCGGCAGGGCCAGGCGAACCTGGTCGAGATCACGCTCCCCCACGACACCCCGTTGGCCGGTGAGCCGGTCAGCGGGCTGACCCTGCCGCGCGACGCGGCGCTCGTGACGATCCTGCGCGGCGGCCGGGTCATCGTGCCGTCCGCGGAGGACACCCTCGAAGGCGGCGACGAGCTGCTGTTCGTGGCCACCGCGGCCGTCGAGACGGAGATCCGCTCGGCACTGGGCTACTGACGACTCCGCCCCGCCCGGTTCGACCGGGCGGGGCGGAGTTCGCGGTGTCAGCTCTCGGTGACCGGTTTCGGGGGGTGCGCGTAGCGGGCGCGCAGCTCCGCCTCGGTTTCCCGCACCTCGGTCTCCTCGGCCTCTTCGAGCGCTTTGAGGCGCTTGTCGGAGCGGCGAACCGCCCAGACCGTGGCGGCCACCGCGATGGCCATGAGCGGGTAGCCCATGGCGAGGCGGGCGAAGGCGAGCCAGCCGACGGACGCCGTGTCGTAGAGCCACTGCTGGACCACGAAGCGGGAGCCGAACACCAGCGCCCACACGAGGGTGGCGATGTCGTAGTCGCGGATGGACTTCTTGTCCCTGCGCCAGCTCGTGCCGCGGCCGTTGAGGAACGACCACACGACGCCCGCGAGGGGCCAGCGGACCGCGATCGACAGCAGGAAGGCGCCCGAGTAGACGAGGCTCTGCCAGATGCCGAACAGGAAGAAGCCCTTGGCGGAACCGGTGCGGTAGGCGATGAACGCCGCGATGCCGACGCCGAACAAACCGGAGACCGCCGGCTGGATCGAGCCCTTGCGGACCGCCAGCACGATGCCGATCAGCACCGCGGAGCCGAGTGCGCTCCAGATCGCGGGGTACAGCCCCGCGAAGGTGTTGACCAGCACGAACACGACGACCGGGAGCGAGGAGTAGACGAGGCCGCTGACGCCGCCCATCTGCTCGAGCATGGTCGGCATCTTCTCTTGGTCGGCGTCTGTCTTCTGCTGGTCCGTCACGTCCTGGCCGTTCGTCGGGGTCATGAAGCGTTCTGCAGCTCGTAGTACGGGTTGTAGAGCACCTTGCGCCCGTCGCGGACCGCGATGCGGCCGCGGGCCTTGATGGTGCGGCCCGGCTCGATGCCCGCGATGCGGCGGCGCCCCAGCCAGACCAGGGTGACGCCCTCGGTGCCGTCGAAGAGCTCGGCCTCCAGTGTGGCGGCCGAGTCGCGCGGGCACATCTCCACGCTGCGGAGCCTGCCCATCACGGTCACCTCCTCACCGGACTTGCAGTCGCACGCGCGCATGGCGCCGACCGCCTCGGCCTTGCGGGAGAGGTCGTCCGCGTCCAGCTCGGTCACGTCGCTGGTGAGGCGACGCATGAGACGGCGCCAATAGCCGTCTCCGGAAACACTCATCCCCGACTCCCGGTACATCGCAAGGGGCATCGACAGCGAAGCCCGTCCGAACTTCAGGGTAACCGGGTGGGAGAGCACCGGTATCCGTCTGGGGGAGGATCCTCGCCGTGATGCGCCCGATGGTCGATCTGGTCGGCCAAACCGCAGTCGTCCTGCCCGGAACGGCCTCGGACGAGGTGTTCGTCCGAAGCGTCTTCGAAGAACCGTTGGCGCAGGTCGGCGTCGGTTTGACCGCCCCTGCGACGGCGTCGGTGGAGGACCACCTGGCCGCGTTGGACGCCGCGTGGACCGGAACGCCCCTCCTGGTCGGCGGGATCTCACTCGGAGCTCACGTGGCGGCCCTCTGGGCGGTCCGGCACCCGTCGCGGTGCGCCGGGCTGCTGCTGGCGCTGCCCGCGTGGCACGGGCCCGCCGGGGACGCTCCCGCGGCGCTGGCCGCGCGGGTCAGCGCCGACGTGGTGGAACGGGACGGCGTGGACTCCGCCCTGGTGGGGGTGGACGGGTGGCTCGGGGACGAGCTGTCGCGGGCCTGGCGGCGGCACGGGTCCCGACTGGCCGGAATCCTGCGGGCCGCCTCGTCGTCCTCGGCGCCCACGGCGGCGGAGTTGGCCGGGGTGGGGGTGCCCGCGGGACTGGCGGGGTGTTCGGACGATCCAGTTCACCCGTTGGGGGTCGCCCGATCGTGGACGGCGGCGCTGCCGAGGGCGGTGTTGCGCACCACGACCCTGGCCTCGCTGGGCGCGGACCGGACCTCGCTGGGGAGGGCGGCGGTGCTGGCGCTGCTCGCCGCCACGACCCTGGTCGACCGCTCGGCGCACTAGGGCGCCCTCCGGGCTCCGGGCTCCGGGCTCCGGGCTCCGGGCTCCGGGCTCCGGGCTCCGGGCTCCGGGCTCCGGGCTCCGGGCTCCGGGCTCCGGGCTCCGGGCGAATCGTTGCGCCCCAACGCATTCACGTCGACTTTGATCGACACTGAAGCGATAGTCGGCGTGGGGCTCCCGGAGGAGCCCCACGCCGGTCGATCAGCCGCTCGCCTGGGCGGCGATGTGCTTCGCGATGGCCTCGGGCAGCTCGATCGGCAGCGGGGTGCGGACCGGCATCGGCTGCGTCCCCCGAACGACGATCGTGCCGCGCAGCAGCTCGTACAGGGCCTCGGCCACGACCGGCGCCTGCTCCTCCGGGCCCGCCGCGACACCGCGCAGCAGCCACCGGGGGCCGTCCACGCCGACGAAGCGGAGGTGGACGCCGCTGTTGCGGGCGGTGATCTCCTCGCCCCAGTCGCCGTTCTCGCGGTTGATGCGGGCGCCGTCCTCCTTGAGCTGGGTGATCAGCTCCGCGCCGACCTCCTTCCAGAGGCCGCCGGTGCGGGGCGCGGCGAACGCGCTCACCGTGAGCTGACCGGCGGGCGTGAGCAGGTGCACCGCGCGCACCGCGCCCGCCGGGTCCATCTCGACCTGGAGCTGCGCGCCGTCCGGCACCGGAAGCCTGATGGACCCGAGGTCCAGCCTCGTGACGTTGTCGTTGGGGGCTTCGGGCTCGTCGTAGGGACCGTCGTCGACCACGTCGAGGTCGTCGCCGTCGAACTCCACGTCCTGCTGCGCGGTCTCCCGGTTCGTCGCGTGCCTGCCCCGCTTGCGGCGCCGTCCGAACATCTGCATTACCCCTCTGTCCGCTGCATGGCGTCGGCCTTCGCCGCCGCCGCGAGCACGCCGTGCCCGCCAGTAGAGCCGTACCCACCCGTGCCGCGCTCGGAGCCCGGCAGTTCGTCGACCTCGCGGAACACCGCGTGCTCGACCCGTTGCACCACCAGCTGCGCGATCCGGTCGCCCCGCGAGAGCCTGACCGGCTCGCGGAGGTCGTGGTTCACCAGGCAGACCCTGATCTCGCCCCGGTATCCCGCGTCGATCGTGCCGGGGGTGTTGACCACGCTCAACCCCACCCTCGCGGCCAGACCGGACCGCGGGTGCACGAACCCCGCGTACCCCTCGGGCAGCGCGATCGCGATGCCGGTGCCGACCACCGCGCGCTCGCCAGGCTCGATCACCACGTCCTGAGTGGTGACCAGGTCCGCGCCGGCGTCACCCGGACGGGCGTAAGACGGCGGTGGGACTCCCGGATCGAGCCGGGACAGCAAGACCTCGACGCTGGGCACGGCGGGCGAGATTACCCTGCACACGTGAGTGAGAGTGCTGTGACCGCCTCAAGTGACTTCGAAGAGCGGCTCTACGTCCCCTGGTGGGGCTGGCTGCTGCCGGTGACCGCCGCGGTGCTGCTGGCCGCGGAGATCCACATGGGCTTCCCCGGCGTCCGGTCCTGGCTGCCGTACGTGATCACCGTCCCGCTGGTCGTGCTGCTGATCGTGCGGCTCGGCTCGCTGAAGGTGCAGGTCAGCGGAGGTGAACTGCGGGTCGGTGACGCCCACGTGCCGCTGGAGCTGCTCGGCGGGGTGGAGGTGTTCACCGCCAAGACCAAGCGGAAGGCGATGGGGCCCCACCTCGACCCCGCGGCGTTCGTCGCCCACCGCGGCTGGATCGGACCGATGGTGAAGGTGGAGCTGAAGGACCCGGAGGACCCGACGCCCTACTGGTTGTTCAGCGTCCGCTCGGCCGACCGGCTGGCGGAACTGCTGAAGAAGTGAAACGCGACTGGGCGCCACCCCTTCGGGTGAGCGCCCAGCGTCGTTCTTGTGGTGCTGCGTCGTGCTTGCCGGTGTGGCGCTGGAAAGGGTCAGGCGCAGTCGCGGCAGATGTACTGCCCGTTGTGCTCCTCGGCCAGCCTGCTGCGGTGGTGCACCAGGAAGCACTTGGAACACGTGAACTCGTCCGCCTGCTTCGGCAGGACCTTGAAGGTGAGTTCCTCACCGGAAAGGTCCGCACCGGGCAGTTCGAAGTTCTCGGCAGTCGCGTCCTCGTCGACATCGACTACGCCGGACTGCGTTTCGTTGCGCCGCGCCTTCAGCTCCTCGAGAGAGTCTTCAGCGAGCTCATCGGCCTCGCTGCGACGCGGCGCGTCGTAGTCGGTCGCCATCTTGTTTTCACCCCTGCGGTCTACGGAGACTGTGTTCGTGTCGCTGGTTAACGTCCCAGCGCCCCTTTTTGTGCCCCGTCGTCCAGTGACGGGGGTCTCGCCCCGGCCGTCGAGCGCCAACCCCCTGCTAGTCGACGCTTCTGGTGACTCAACGGTCCCGGAGCGCGCAGAGGGTAGCTCACCGATAAGGGGGGATCACATCGGGTTCCCCCTAAATGAGCAGAAGGGTGACAGGACCCACGTACGCTGGCCCGATAGGCTGTGCACGGGCTTCAGCCCGTCCGCCGCGGCCGTCCGCGCGGCCCCAGCGGTGGTGAACCCTCCGCTACCGGGTGATTGCGGGCGGCTACAGCCGGTCGGGGACGCGGGATCGTCCGGGACCACATAGGCTGGAATACGGCGAGCACATGGGCACAACGCCAGGGGAGGTCGGCGGACGTGGGACCCGCGAGCAATACGGGGAGCAGCGGGTTGTCGCGGTACAAGCGGCGACGACCGCTACCGGCGCTCGTCCTGTTCGTGATCTTGGCGGTCGGGGCGGTGTTCGTCTGGGCGAAGGTCCTCGACACCGCGAACGACGTGGACCTGGCCATCCGGTGCAACTCACCGGGGGGCGTGGTGGTGTCGTCGGCACCGCCCGTGGACCCGGCCGCGCCTCCGGTGGAGGCGCCGAAGCTGGGGAACGTGCTGGCGCACGACGCGCTCGACCGGACCGACCCGGCACCTGCGACGGACGTCCAGTTCCGGGTGTTCAACGCCAGCACGCAGCGGAACCAGGCCCGGTTCGTGGCCACGACCCTGACGGAGCTGGGGCTCAAGCAGGCCGCCGAACCGGACAACGACCCGGTGTACCCGGCGCAGGACATGACCTGCCGCGGGCAGATCCGGTTCGGGGCTCCCGGCGCAGGCGCGGCACGGACGTTGAGCCTGATCGAGCCTTGCCTCGAACTGGTCCGGGACGAGCGGCAGGACGCGACGGTGGACATCGCGATCGGGAAGAAGTTCGACGAGGTCAAGCCCAACCACGACGCCAGGAAGGTGCTGGACCAGTTGACCGACTGGGCCGAGCAGCAGCCTGAGCAGGCCGGGGGGCAGGTGGCCGAGGCCGGGGCGCCGACGGTGGTGGCTTCGAACGTGGAAGCTGCCCGGGACGTGCACTGCTGATCTTGGTTTGGGGATCTTGGTTTGGGATCCTTGGTACCGGTGATCTTGAGGCCGGGAATTGTCGGTGGGGTGTCGTAGCGTGTGTGTCGGGGGGTCCTGATTTTTGGGGGACCCCCTGTTTTTGCTGGTCACAGGGTTTAGGCTGGTCGTTTTGCGGGGGTGTTGTCGGGTCCCCCCGAGGCGCGATTGTCTCCATGTCCGACCGCGCCGCGTCAAGGCGGGAAAGATGCCTTGACCCGTAGCGGACGGACATGAGAGCGCTGGGGATCGGGGGCAGGGAGGGGTCTGGACTCCCTTTCGATGCGTGCTTTTGTTTGGCTGTGGCTGGTGGGTGAGTGCTTTTGTCTGGGCTGTAGCTGGTCTGGTTGGTATTTCTGCCGAACTGTCGAGGGTTGGCTTGTGCGCGGGCCGTTTTGGCGATTTTCAGCCAGGTCGCGTCGGCCCGATTGGGCTCCAGGCGGCTTGTGTGGCTTGAGCTGTGTCGGCTTGTGCGTGCGGCCGTTTTCGCTGTGACAGCGTGGTTGTGTGCGTCCGCTTGGGTGTGGCGAGTCTTGCTGCGCGCTTCCGTCTCGGCTGCGGTCGGCCTGTTGCGTCCGTCCGCTTGAGCAGTGGTGGTGAGTGGCGCGGTTCTGTTGGAGCCTCGGGCTTTGGGCGGTTTGCGTGCGGTCGCTTGCGCTGTTGTGGCTGAGGCGTGTTTTTGTGGTGACCGTGTTGGGTTAGGGCCGTGTCGTTGGCCCGTTGCCGCTCCAGGGCTGTGGTGTGGGCGTCTTCGCCGTCGGCTGGAACGGTTGTGGTCAGACCAGGCCGAAGCCGCAGTCGATCAAGGCTGTGCGGAGGTCTTCCGCGATTGCGGGGGTGGCGGCGAAGGTGGCGTCGTTGCCCAGGGCCGGGTCTTCTCCTGGCAGGTGGACCACCGCTCCTGCCTCGCCGGCCACCAGAGCGCCTGCCGCCCAGTCCCAGCGGCCCAGTGCGTGTTCCGCGTAGGCGTCCAGCCAGCCCGCTGCCACCGCGCATAGGTCCAGCGAGGCCGCGCCCGCCCTGCGGATGTCGCGGACCCTCGTCGACAGGGCCGCCCACGTCGTCGCCTGGCGTTGCCTGCGCTCCGCGCGGTACGCGAAGCCGTAGCCGATCAAGGACAGGTCCAGGCGGGTTGCCCGCGAGACGCCGAGGCGGGTGCCGTCGAGGTAGGCGCCGTGGCCCTTCGCCGCTGTCCAGACGCGGCCGCTGACCGGTTCCACCACCGCGCCCGCCACCGACACCCCGTCCAGCTGCGCGGCGATCGACACCGCGTAGTGCGGTAGGCCGTACAGGTAGTTCACGGTTCCGTCGATCGGGTCGACCACCCAGGTGAGGCCTTCGACCGCGGCGCTGCCGCCCTCCTCCTCGCCGATGACGGGCTCGCCTGGGCGCAAGATCGCCAAGCGATCGCGTACCAGCTGCTCAGAGGCCCTGTCGGCTTCCGTGACGACGTCGGTCGCGGTGCTCTTCGTGTCGATCTGGGCGCTGACGGCGGCGTGCCTGGTGCGCTGGACGAGCTCGGCGGCTTCGCGTGCGACCGCTACCGCGACGTCCACCAACGGGCGTGGATCGAAACTCAACTGTTCCACCTACGTCACTCTCGCGGGACTATCCGTGGTGCTCAGGCTAGTGTCTGCGGCCACGGTTACTGAATCGAGTAGGAAGGCCACCGGGGATGGGCAATACCCGCGGGTTCGGTGTGGACATCGGCGGCTCCGGCATCAAGGGCGGCCTGGTCGACCTGGAAGCAGGAGCACTGGACGGGGAGCGGTTGCGGATCGCCACGCCCCAACCGTCGACGCCCGAAGCGGTTGCCGACGTGGTGGCCGAGATCGTCGCGAAGTTCGAGTGGACAGGGCCGGTCGGCATCACGCTCCCGTGCGTGATCAAGCACGGTGTGGCGCTGACGGCCGCGAACGTGTCGAAGGACTGGGTGGACACGGACGCCCGCGCGCTGTTCGCGAAGCGGCTGGGCAAGCCGGTCGAGGACGTCGTGGTGCTGAACGACGCGGACGCGGCGGGCATGGCCGAGATGAAGTACGGCGCGGGTGTCGACCGCGACGGGCTCGTCGTGCTGCTGACGTTCGGCACGGGCATCGGGAGCGCGCTGTTCCTGGACGGCAAGCTCGTCCCCAACACCGAGTTCGGCCACCTGGAGGTCGACGGGCACGACGCCGAGTCGAAGGCGGCCGCGTCGGTGAAGGAGGACAAGGGACTGTCCTGGGCCGAGTGGGCGCCTCGTGTCTCGCGCTACATCGGCGTGCTGGAGAACCTCATCTGGCCCGATCTGGTGATCGCGGGCGGAGGGGTCAGCAAGAAGGCGGAGAAGTGGTTGCCGCTGCTCGAAGTGCGCACCGAAGTCGTCGCCGCGGCGTTGAAGAACGACGCGGGCATCGTGGGTGCCGCAGCGGCCGCCGCGCAGGGGATCCGGCACTGATCCGGAAAATCCACCACTCGATCTAGCTGCGAGAACACCCGTCCAACCCCCTCCAAAGCGAGCGGGGCGCAACATCACGCGATTCTCGTCGTTACAATGGAACGGTGCCCCGCCGGATGGCTTCGGCGGGCTCTCCCCCGAACTCTGGCGTCCGAGGTTTCGCGCCCTTCGGATCGCCGTGATCGACAGTCGCGAAAGGGCGTACGTGGCAGCCGCAGAAACCGCAACCCGACGCTCGAGCACCACGAGCGCCGCGAAGACGACCTCGGCCGCAGCCGGCGAGTCAGAGGAGACCCCCAAGGCCGCCTCGGCCCGCAAGGCTCCGGCTCGCAAGCCCGCCGCGGCGAAGACTGCGGCGGCTGGCAAGACAGCGGCCAAGGCGCCTCGCAAGACCGCAGGCAAGGCCGGTCCCGCCAAGACGAAGAAGGACGGCGACGACCCCGAGGACCTCGAGGCCGCTCCCGGAGACGAGGACCTCGGCGAGGACGTGGTCATCGTCGACGAGCCCGTCGTGGACGAGCCGGACGAGCCCGAGGACGAGAAGAAGCCCGGCGAGGGCGACTTCGTCTGGGACGAGGAGGAGTCGGAGGCGCTGCGGCAGGCCCGCAAGGACGCCGAACTCACCGCCTCGGCCGACTCGGTCCGCGCCTACCTGAAGCAGATCGGCAAGGTCGCGCTCCTCAACGCCGAAGAGGAGGTCGAACTCGCCAAGCGGATCGAGGCGGGCCTCTACGCGGCGGAGCGGGTGCGCCGGGCCGAGGACGAGAACGAGAAGCTCACCCCCCAGATGCGCCGCGACCTGCGGTGGATCGTCCGGGACGGCGAGCGCGCCAAGAACCACCTGCTGGAGGCCAACCTCCGCCTCGTGGTCTCGCTGGCCAAGCGCTACACCGGCCGCGGCATGGCGTTCCTGGACCTGATCCAGGAGGGCAACCTCGGTCTGATCCGCGCGGTCGAGAAGTTCGACTACACCAAGGGCTACAAGTTCTCGACCTACGCGACGTGGTGGATCCGCCAGGCCATCACCCGCGCCATGGCCGACCAGGCCCGCACCATCCGCATCCCGGTGCACATGGTGGAGGTCATCAACAAGCTCGGCCGCATACAGCGTGAACTCCTGCAGGACCTGGGCCGCGAGCCCACGCCCGAGGAGCTCGCCAAGGAAATGGACATCACCCCCGAGAAGGTGCTGGAGATCCAGCAGTACGCCCGGGAGCCCATTTCGCTGGACCAGACGATCGGCGACGAGGGCGACAGCCAGCTCGGCGACTTCATCGAGGACTCCGAGGCCGTCGTGGCCGTGGACGCGGTGTCGTTCACGCTGCTGCAGGACCAGCTCCAGTCGGTCCTCGCGACGCTGTCCGAGCGCGAAGCGGGCGTCGTCCGCCTGCGCTTCGGCCTCACCGACGGCCAGCCGCGGACGTTGGACGAGATCGGCCAGGTCTACGGGGTGACCCGTGAGCGGATCCGGCAGATCGAGTCGAAGACGATGTCCAAGCTGCGCCACCCGTCGCGCTCGCAGGTCCTGCGCGACTACCTGGACTAGGAACGTTCACGGCGAGGGCCCCGCACTCCGGTGCGGGGCCCTCGCCGCGCCGCGACCCACGGGGCGCACACGCGTTCGAAGGCGGACTCGCGGTGGCAGGCCGAAACAGAGCCGAACTCGGGTTGCGGTGGAGAGCGGCTCGACGTGCGCTGGACCGTCGATCGCGGGAAATCCGATATTTCGGGCCCCCTTGTCCGCAATTTGGCGTGTCCGGTGCCCCGTCGAGGTCACGGGAAGGTCTCCGAACGTCCGATGAACGGCAGGATTCGCGTCCGAATGGTGGAATCCGGGGCCGTGTTCGCTGTGAGCTGAGCAAAGTGTTACCGATCACACCAACGGCCGCACAGGTCCCACCAGTTGGAGCAATCCGAGGTCCTCAGCGGCCAAAACGCCTGGTCTGAAACCGTTGCCACGACTGCGGAAAGTGATTTTGAACCTGGATGTTCGGCGTTCGGGCCGCTTCGGCACACCGACGAGTGGGTAAATCGCGAGTGACGCGCATCGCCACGTCGACGGGAACACTGACTTCCGCCCGAACGTCTGAGAGAGTGGAGCCAGCGAGCACCGCGCACCAGCCAGATGCGTAGTGGTCGCAGCTTGGTAAGAGGGCACCGAAATCCTCGGTGCCGGGACGGAGGGAGACTCTCATGACCACACCCACGCTCACCCGCCCCGAGTTGACCGCTGCCGACCGCTGCGACCGCTGCGGGGCTGCTGCCCAGGTTCGCGCCGTACTCCCCTCCGGGGGCGAACTGCTGTTCTGCGGGCACCACGCCCGCGAGCACAGCACGAAGCTGCGCGAGCTCGCTGCCGAACTGCAGCAGGGCTAACAATCGGGGCCGCGTGTGGCCCTCAAGCACCCTTGCCGTTCCGGGGCGGGGATCCGAGAGGATCCCCGCCCCCCTCGCGTTCAGGGGGCTTTCGCGGCTAGACCGTGCCGAGAACGGGTTCGAACGCCGCTTCGGCGGCGCCCACCAGCTTGGCGTCACGGCCGAGCGGTGACCTGACGATGCGCGTGCCGCCGACGGCCCTGCTGACCAGGCTGCGGCGCTGCACGACGGCCCTGACCTCGGCGACCACTGGTTCCGGCAGGGCCGTGAACAGGTCGCCCAGCACCACCAGCTCGGGTCCGAGCATGTTCACCACGGTCACCAGGCCCACGGCCAGCCACTCGGTGAACTCCCCCAGCCGGTGCATGACGTTGTCGGGATCCATGGCCAGCGAGCGCAGCTCGGCCACGACGGCGCCCCGGGAGGCGTTCACCGGGAGCGCGAGCGCGCGGCACAGGGCGGCCTCGCCGACCTCGGTCTCCCAGCAGCCCTCACAGCCGCAGTAGCACGGGAGGCCGCCGGGGCGGACCACCATGTGCCCCAGCTCGCCCACGTAGCCACCGGTGCCCCGCAGGGGGGCGCCGTTGGAGATCACGCCGCCGCCGACGCCGACGTCGGCGGAGATGTAGACCATGTCCGACGCGCCGCGAGCGGCGCCGCGGACGTGTTCGGCGAGTGCGCCGAGTTCGGCGTCGTTGCCGACCTGCACCGGGAGTTCCATCACGGCGCTGAGGCGTTCGCCCAGCGCGACGTTCGTCCAGTGCAGGTTCGGCGCCTCGTGCACCCACCCGTCGGAGCGGCGGACCACCCCGGAGATGGAGACGCCCACCGCGACGGGTTCGAGGTCCAGGTCGTCGGTGAGCAGCTTCGCCGAGTCGACGATGTGGGTGATGACCTCGCGCGGATCGCGGGTGCGCGCGTGCAGGTTCCAGCTGTCCCTGCCGATGATCTCCCCGCCGAGCCCCACCATCGCCATGGCCACCTGCTCGACGCGGATGTCGATGGCCAGGACGACGGCGGCGTGGGGCTGCGGGAGGACCAGCAGTGAGGGCCGACCGGCCCCGCTGCGTTGTGCGGGAACCCGTTCGGCGACCACTCCGGTCTCGGCGAGCCCGTCCACCAGGGCTTTGATCGTGCTGCGGTTGAGCCCTAGCTCAGCCGCCAGCGACGCCCTGGTGGACGGACCGTCGACGTGCAACCGACGCAGGAGCGCGGTGCGGTTGTGCCTGCGGACCTCGTCGGGCCGGGCTCCCGCGGTCGGTGATGTCACCGCTGTTACGAAGCGGCCGAACGACGACGCGACAGCGCATCCACGCTGGCGGCCAGCAGCAGCACGAGGCCGGTGACGATGGAGACCACCGCGGCCTCCTGCTTGAGCAGGCCGAGGCCGTTCTCGATGATCGCGATGACCGCGCCACCGATGACCGCGTCGCGCAGCCGTCCCTTGCCGCCGAACAGCGAGGTGCCACCGATGACCGCGGCGCCGACCGCGAACAGCAGGGTGTTGCCCGCGCCGGAGCTGGGCGAGACCGAGCCGATCTTCGAGGAGTACACGATGGCGCCGAGGGCGGCGACCGACGACGCGATCACGAAGACGCTCATCCGGATCTTGGGCACGTTGATGCCCGCGCGCCGGGCGGCTTCGGCGTTGCCGCCGACGGCGTAGATGTGCCTGCCGTAGCCGGTGCGGTCGAGCACGAACGTGCCGACGGTGAGCAGCACCAGGACGATCGGCACCACGTACGGCACGCCCAGGATGATCACGTTCGGGTTGACCGCGCGGTTCTGGGTGAGCAGGAGGGTGGCGATCGCGCCGAGCAGGAGCACCACGGCGACCTTGATCAGGACGAGCGGCGTGGGTTGGGCGACGAGACCCCTGCGCAGCCGGGAGAAGTGCCGGTTGAGCACCACGGCCGCGTAACCGCCGCCTGCCAGCAGGAACAGGACCCAGCTGCCGGTGATGTCGAGGTTGCCGTTGGCGACGTTGAACAGCACCTGGTCGTTGCGGATGGGCAGCGTGCCGCCCTGGCCGATGTACTTCAGCGTGACGCCGCCCCACGCCAGGAACAGCGCGAGGGTCACGACGAAGGACGGGATGCCGACCTTGGCGACGAGGTAGCCGGTGAGGCTGCCGATCGAGGTGCCGATGCACAGCGCGAGCAGCATCTCGATCCACGCGTTCGGCGGCACGCCGAGCAGGAGGATCACCAGGCCGATGATCGGGAGGACGACACCCGGCCAGATGCGCAGCAGTGCGGACAGCACCGCCGCGATCACCATGAACCCGCAGGTGATGTAGAAGACGCCGTCACCGAAGGCGGACAGCATGTTGCCGTCCTTCACCAGGTGCAGCGCCATCACCGAGGCGGCCACGCCGGAGGCCGTGCCTGCGGACAGGTCGATCTCGCCGAGCAGCAGCACGAAGACCAGGCCCATCGCGATGATCACGATGCCCGCGCCCTGCGCCAGCAGGTTCGAGATGTTGCCCAGCGTCAGGAAGGTCTCCGACTGGGTGCCGAAGAAGACCACCAGCACGAGCAGGCCGAGCAGTGCGGGCAACGACCCGAAGTCGCCGCCGCGGACCTTGGCCACGTACTCCTTGAGCGCCTCACCTGCGGACTTGGAGGTCGTGTCGATGCCGAAGTCGGAAATGGCCCCGGTCTCGGGGGCCTTCTCACCGGAAGGGGTGTCAGTCATGCTCTGTTCCTCGGGCATCAGATGGTCGCGGTTTCCGGGCGGGCGATGCCCAGGTCGCCGGAGCGACCAGCGGTGATCAGCTCGACCACCTGTCCGTGGGTGACGTCCTTGGTCGGCAGCTGAGCCGCCATGCGCCCCAGGTACAAGCAGGCGATGCGGTCGGACACCTCGAAGACGTCGTTCATGTTGTGGCTGATGAGCACCACTCCGAGGCCCTGTTCGGCGAGCCTGCGGACCAGGTCGAGCACCTGGCGGGTCTGCGCCACGCCGAGTGCCGCGGTCGGCTCGTCGAGGAGCACGACCTTGCTGTCCCACAGCACGGACTTGGCGATCGCCACGGTCTGCCGCTGGCCGCCGGAGAGCGACGCGACGGACGTGCGGACGGACTTCACGGTTCGCACGGACAGGGAGGCGAGCGTCTTGCGCGCCGCCTGCTCCATGTCGGCCTCGTCGAGCAGCCCGTACTTGCCCCGTTCACGACCGAGGAACATGTTCTGGACGATGTCCAGGTTCTCGCACAGCGCGAGGTCCTGGTAGACGACCTCGATGCCGTAGTCGGCCGCTTCGCGGGGACTGTGGATGGTGACCGGCTGACCTTCGAACAGCACTTCACCCGAGTCGATCGGGTGGATGCCCGCGATGGACTTGACCATCGTCGACTTGCCGGCGCCGTTGTCACCCACGAGCGCGGTGACCTCTCCGGCCCGCACGGTGAAGTCGATGTCGTGCAGCACGTGCACGGGTCCGAAGCTCTTGTTGATGCCGCGCAGCTCGAGAATCGGCTCGCTCACGGCTGTCCTCCAAAACAATGGGTCTTGCGGCGGAAACCGCGGTGGGCACCAGTCGGGGGCTGGCACCCACCGCGGCGGTTGCGGTGAAGCGACTGGCTACTTGATGCCGAGCTCGGTGCAGACCGCGGCGAGGTCGGCGACGCAGATCTCGGAGGCCTTGACGGCGCCCGCGTCCACGACGGACTTGACCTTGTCCTTGGTGATGAGCTGCGCGTCCAGCAGAACCGACGGGACGTCGCGGTTCGAGGTGGTGTCCTTCGTCTTGCCGGTGGCGATCTTGTCGGCACCCGCGGTGTCGCCCTTGGCGAGCAGACCGGCCAGCTTGGCGGTCGCCTCGGCCTCGGCCTTGATCGGCTTGAAGACGGTCATGTACTGGTCGCCTCGGAGCACGGCCTGCAGGCCGTCCGGGGTGGCGTCCTGGCCGGTGACCGGCACCTTGCCGTTGAGGCCGAACTTCTTCAGCACGGTGATGACCGCACCCGCGAGACCGTCGTTGGCGGCGACGACGCCGTCCACCTTCTGGCCGTTGCCGGTCAGGATCTGCTCGAAGACCTGGCCGCCGATGGCGTTGTCCCACTTCTCGATCGGCTGGGACTGCACCAGCTTCAGGTCACCGGAGGTGTAGAGCGGCTTGAGGATCTTCTCCTGGCCCTCGGTGAACAGCGTGGCGTTGTTGTCGGTCGGGGCGCCCTCGATCTGGATGACCTCGGCGCCCTTCTTGTCCTTCAGCGCCGTCGCGAGGCCCTGGCCCTGGAGTTCGCCGACCTTCACGTTGTCGAAGGAGACGTAGTACTTCGACGTGCCGCCCAGGTTGAGGCGGTCGTAGTCGATGACCGGGATGCCCTGCGCGTCGGCCTTGGCGGCCACCGCGGCGCCCACGGAGGAGTCCGGGGACGCGATGATCAGGACCTTGACGCCGGCGTTGATCATGCCGTCCGCCAGGGTGGTGAACTTCTGGTTGTCGCCCTGGGCGTTCTGGATGTCCGCGTCCAGGCCTTCGGCCTTGAGCGCGGCGGCGAGGAGGGGCTTGTCGAAGCCCTCCCAGCGGGCGGAAGAGGCGGTCTCCGGAAGGATCACACCGACCTTCGTGCCGCCTGCCGCGCTACCGGTGTCGCTGGTTCCGGTGGAGCTGCTCCCACCGGTCGAACTGTTGGCACCGCACGCCGTCATGGCCACGGCAAGGCCGGTGCCTACGGCGATGAGGGCGAGGCTCTTGCTGCGCATCCGCCATCCCTTTCACTGCTCTGTCCGAGGGCCGGACAGAAAATGTTGTGGCGCACAACGTATGCCCTCGGACCGGGTGACCGGAACCACACTGCATCGATAAAGAAGGCACGATGCTGCAACGGAGAGGTAACCAAGCCGACATCTGACTACTGCAAATGCATGTGTCAGTCACGCTCGGTCACATTAACCGGTTGCGCAGTGTGTCCGGCGTCTCATTTGGCGCAGACAGATGACGAGCAAGATTCACGTCTTGTCCGGCTCGCGAACGGTCGAGGACCGGACAGCGAACAACCGGTGAACGGGCTCGGGACTACCAGGACCGCAGGGTGGCGATGCGCTCTTCGAGCTGCTCGATCGTCGCCATGGCGGTGGGCGGCCCGCCGCAGTGCTCGCGCAGGGCGTTGTGGATCTTGCCGTGCGGCTTCTTGGTGCGGTGGTGGTGCATCGCGACGAGCGTGTTCAGCTCCTTGCGCAACGAGGCCAGCTGCTCCTGCACGCCCTGGGGTCGCGCCGCGCGCGGCGGGGGCGCGGGTTCGGCGGCCTTGCGCTTGGCGACCTCGACCAGCTGGTGCTCCTGGCGCTGCCGCAGCAGCGCGCGCACCTGGTCGGGTTCGAGGAGGCCCGGCAGGCCCAGGTACTCCTGCTCGTCGTCGCTGCCCGCGAACGCGGCCGTGCCGAACGAGGACCCGTCGTAGATGACCTGGTCCAGCTCGGCCGAGGCGCCCAGCGAGGTGAACGCCTTCTCCTCGTCGCCCTCCTCGTCCTTGGTCCGGTTCGCGTCGGCGAGGAGCTCGTCGTCCCAGCCGTCCTTCTCGCGGTGCGGCTTGCCGAGGACGTGGTCGCGCTGCTGCTCCAGTTCGCTGGCCAGTCCCAGCAGCACGGGGACGCTCGGCAGGAACACGCTGGCCGTCTCGCCCTTCGCGCGCCTGCGCACGAACCGGCCGACGGCCTGGGCGAAGAACAGCGGGGTGGACGAGCTGGTCGCGTAGACGCCGACGGCGAGCCGGGGCACGTCGACGCCCTCGGACACCATGCGGACCGCGATCAGCCAGCGCTCGGTCGTCTGCGAGAACTCCGCGATGCGCCCGGACGCCTTGGGGTCGTCCGACAGCACCACGGTCGCGGTGTGGCCCGTGACCCGGAGCAGGACCTCCGCGTACGCCTTCGCGGTCACCTGGTCCGTGGCGATGATCATGGCCCCGGCGTCGGGCATACCGCCGTTGCGCAGCTGGGTCAGGCGCATGTCGGCGGACGTGATCACCGACTTGATCCAGTCGCCGCTCGGGTCCAGCGCCGTGCGCCACGCCCGCGCGGTCTGCTCCGTCGTCAGCGGCTCGCCGAGCCGGGCGGTGAACTCCTCGCCCGCGCTGGTGCGCCAGCTCGCCTCGCCGGAGTACGCCAGGAAGATCACCGGCCGGACCACGCCGTCGCGCAGCGCGTCGGCGTAGCCGTAGGAGTGGTCGGGCTGGCTGCGCATCAGGCCGTCGCCGCCCGGCGCGTAGGAGATGAACGGGATCGGCGAGTCGTCGCTGCGGAAGGGCGTCCCGGTCAGCGACAGCCGCCGCACGGCGGGCGTGAACGCCTCGCGGATCGCGTCGCCCCAGGACTTCGCGTCGCCGCCGTGGTGCACCTCGTCCAGCATCACCAGCGTCTTGCGGTTCTCGGTGCGCACCCGGTGCAGCGTCGGGTGGGCCGCGACCTGCGCGTACGTCACCGCGACCCCGTGGTAGTCGCGGGAGGTGACCGCGTTGGTGTTGCGGAAGTTCGAGTCGATCGCGATGCCCACCGCGGCCGCCGCCTGCGCCCACTGGTGCTTCAGGTGCTCGGTCGGCGCGACGATCGTGATCGACTCGATGGTCCGGTCGGCCAGCAGTTCGGCCGCGACCCGCAGGCCGAACGTCGTCTTGCCCGCGCCGGGCGTCGCCACGGCGAGGAAGTCCTTCGGCTTCGCGGACAGGTACTTCATCAGCGCCCGGCGCTGCCACGCCCGCAGCGGCCTCTGGGCAGCCGGGGACTCGACGACCTGCGTGTCGGGCTGTGCCACGAACTCATCGCTCCTTCAGCGCAGGTCAAAGATGTGCTGTGACAGTCGAATGCCCTCAGGCCGGTGTGGTCCCGCGATGTCGCCGGGAGCCCGGTGAGGGCGGAGTTCAGCCTACCCGCTCGTGGCCGGTCCGCCCGACACCGCCGCCGGGTTCCGCCCGCCAGTGCCGCGAAACCGCCCGTCATGCACCATGCTTGACCTTGCGATGAGTTTGCCCACGGACGACAACAGGCACGCCTCGCCCGCCACCGCGCAGGAGCCGGTGCGCCGCGGGCCGGGGTACCTGGTCGCGCGCACCCTGCAGAAGGCGTGGCAGGGCAACCTGTTCTCCGAAGCCGCGGAGGCCGCGTTCTGGCAGACCCTCTCGTTCCCTCCCCTCCTGCTCGGCCTGCTCGGCAGCATGGGCTACCTCGGCGACTGGCTCGGCCCGGAGGTCGTGAGCCAGGTCAAGGAGAAGATCATCGGCTTCTGCCGCACGATCTTCAGCCGCGACGTGGTGTCCGGGGTGATCGAGCCCACCGTCGACCAGATCCTCACGACGGGCAAGGGCGAGATCGTCTCGATCGGCTTCGTGATCTCGCTGTGGGCCGGGTCGTCGGCGATGTCGTCGTTCGTGGACGCGATCACGGTGGCGCACGACCAGTACGGCGTGCGCAACGAGGTGTGGCAGCGGATCTTCGCCCTGCTGCTCTACGTGGCGAGCCTGGTGCTGCTGATCGTCGGGCTGCCGGTGCTGGCGCTGGGTCCGGACCTGCTGACGGCGTTCCTGCCGACCAGTTGGCAGAACACGGTGTCGTACTGGATCGGGGTGTTCTACTACCCCGGACTGGCGGTGCTGCTGATCCTGGCCCTGACCACGCTGTACAAGCTGTCGCTGCCGCGGAAGCTGCCGTGGCACCGGCTGGTGCCGGGAGCCGTGCTGGCCATGGCGGTGTTCCTGGCGTCCAGCATCGGTCTGCGGCTGTACATCCAGTGGATCACCACCACCGGCTACACGTACGGCGCGCTGGCCACGCCCATCGCGTTCCTGCTGTTCGCGTACTTCATCGGGCTGGCGATCACCATCGGGGCGTACTTCAACAGCGCGATCCAGGACATGTGGCCCGCTCGGATGACGCGGCGGCAGCGCAGGCGGTGGCGCAGGCTGGAGATGGAGCGGACCGCGGAACGGATCCGCGCGGACGAGCGGTCCCAGGTCCCGGACCAGCCCGAGACGCCCCCGAACGGAACCGCCGCCTCCCCCGCCGAGACCCAGCACACCGTGCGGTTGCCGGTCGCCCAGGCCGAGCAGCGGCCGACCCCGCACGAGTAGCACCCGCTCCGACGGCTCAGGCGAACAGGCCGCGGATGTCCTCGGCGTCCAACGCCGCGCCGAAGGCGTTGCCCTCGTCCATGACACCCGCGAACAGCTCGGCCTTCCGCTCCTTGAGGGCCATCACCTTCTCCTCGACGGTGTCCTCGGCGATGAGCCGGTAGACCATGACGTTGCGGGTCTGGCCGATGCGGTGGGTGCGGTCCACGGCCTGGGCCTCGGTCGCGGGGTTCCACCACGGGTCGAGGAGGAAGCAGTAGTCGGCCTCGGTCAGGTTCAGCCCGAACCCGCCCGCCTTCAGGCTGATCAGGAACACCGGAGCGGAACCGTCCTTGAAGCGGGTGAGCACGGCGGCCCGGTCGCGGGTGGAGCCGTCGAGGTAGCAGTGCTCGACCCCCTCGACGTCCAACCGGTCCCTGACGATCTTGAGGAACCCGGTGAACTGGCTGAAGACCAACGCCCGGTGCCCGCCGCCGACGACGTCGCGGAGCTGCTCGAACAAGCCGTCGACCTTCGCGCTGGGCAGTGCGGCGTGGTCGTCGTCGACCAGCCCGGCGTGCAGGCTCAACTGGCGGAGCAGGGTCAGCGACCGCAGGATCGTGAAGCGGTTCTTGTTCACGTCGTCGACCAGGCCGAGCACCTTCTTGCGCTCGCGCTGCAAATGGGTCTGGTAGACCTTGCGGTGCTTCGGGTGCAGCTCCAGCGAGAGCACCTGTTCCTGCTTGGCGGGCAGATCGGTGGCCACCTGCTCCTTGGTGCGCCGCCGCACCAGCGGCTTGATCCGCCGGCGCAGCCGAGCGAGCAGCTCGGAGTCGCCCTTCTCGATGGGGCGGCCGTACAGGTCCTGGAACTTCCCCGGACTCGGGAACAGCCCCGGCGCGGTGATCGACAGCAGCGACCACAGCTCCATCAGGTTGTTCTCCATCGGGGTGCCGGTGATGGCCAGCTTGAACGGCGCGGCGAGTTCCCGCGCGCACCGGTAGGCCTGCGACTGCCGGTTCTTCACGAACTGCGCCTCGTCCAGGAACAACCCCGCCCAGGTCCGCGCCGAGTAGGCGTCGAAGTCGAGCCGGAACAGCGTGTACGAGGTGATCACCACGTCGGCGCCCCCGGCCAGTTCGTCGAGGGTCCGGCCGCGGCGCTTGAGCGTGTCGGAGATCGCCACGACGGCGAGTTCGGGGGCGAACCGCCGGGCCTCGGCCGCCCAGTTGGACACGACGCTGGTCGGAGCGACGATCAGGAAAGGACCGGTGTCGGGCTCGGACCGCTTGGCGTGGCAGACCAGGGCCAGGGACTGCACCGTTTTGCCGAGGCCCATGTCGTCGGCCAGGATCCCGCCGAGCCGGTGCCGCCACAGGAACGCGAGCCAGCGGAAGCCGACGAGCTGGTACGGGCGCAAGGTGGCGTTCAAGGACGCCGGGACGTCGGTCTCGTCGACGGCGTCGACCGACAGCAGGCCGCTCACCTGCGCCTCCCAGGCCCGCGCCTGGCTCTCCACCACTCCGAGTGCCGCGAACTCCTCCCACAGCCCGGCCTGGAAGCGGCTGATCCGCACGCCGTCCGCGTTCGGGTCCTGGAGCGACTCCGCCTCTTCGATCAGCCGCCGCAGCGACGTCAGCTCCGGTCTGTCCAGCGAGAAGTAGGCGCCGTCCGGCAGCAGCAGGTGCGACCGCTCCTCGGCCAGCGCGGTGAACACGTCCCGGAACGGGATCCGCCGCCCTTCGACGGAGATCGTGACACCGAGGTCGAACCAGTCCGTCTCGCCCGCGAGTTCGCTGGTGGACACGCCGATGAGCAGCGAGTCGCCCGCTTCGCGGTAGTCGACCCGGTCGCCGCTGATCTCCACGGCGACGCCCGGCCGGTCGGCGAGGACGGGCATGACCTCCGTCGTGAACCGCATCGTGTCGATGCCGCGCAGCGACGAGGAGAGCTGTTCGGGCTGGAAGTCGAGACCCGCCAGCACGGCCCGTTCCCGGTCCCGGTCCCGGAACCCGGTGTCGTCGACGGCGTCCAACGGCGTCCGGACCTCCGATCCGCCGACCTGGTAGAGCCATTCCCACCGGAGGTCCAGGTCGTGCCCGTCCCCGTAGGACGCCCGCAAGGTCAGGGTCGGATCGGAGATCTCCGGCGGCGTGAAGGACCCGTCGGAGGAGATGACCGTCGCGGTGTTGCGCAGCCGCGGGTAGTAGTCGTCGCGAAAACGCCGCTCGTCGGCGGCCGGGATCTCCAGGACCCGCTGCTCCAGCAGCATGTGCTGCACCTCCGGGCGCACGGGCTTGTCGAACCGGGCCAGCCGGAGACGCCAGTTGCCGGACGTGTCCGGACGCGCGGCCTCGGCGGCGGTGACGTGTACGAGACCGTGGCCTTCGCTCCCGATGAACCGGATCGGCACCGCGTCGACCGGTCCCGTCTCGTCCCGCAGCACCGGTGCGATGCGGAGGTTCCCCCGTTCCGCGGCACGGGTGGCGTCGAGGCAGAGCCTCAGCGTGCCGCGTTCGGGCAGTTCGCCGATGCCCTTCTTGCCGCCGACGACGCGCATGCCGAGTTCCTCGGCCTCGTCCAACAGCGACCACAGCCTGGGGCTGCCGAACCTGGCCAGGTCGAGCGTCTTCTTCTCGCCGTACCCGTAGTACCCGGATTCCGCCGGGTCGCCCGCGCGGTAGATCGCGTAGACCTCCTGCGCCAGGCGGATCTGCGCGGGTTCGAACTCGCCGTGGTGGAGCGCCTGGTCCAACCTGTTCCAGGCGGGCCCCGCGCCGACCCGCCCGTCGGCTCCCGTCCGGACCAACCGGGCCGTCACCACGGGTGCGCCTCCGGCCATCCGCAGGGACACCTGGATGGACAGCGGCTCGACCTGCCCTCGGACGTGGCCGGAGCGGACCGGGGGATCCAGCAGCGAGTCCAACGACCGGCGCCACGCGGGCTGCCGGGTGTTCCCCTGCTCGGCCGTTCCCCCGCCGACGGGCACCGCGGACAGCACCAGCGCGGCCACGTGCTTGCAGTTGTACCCGACCGGACAACCGCATTCCCCGTGCTCCACCCTGAGCCCCTTGGCGCGGGTGGTGACGAAGTACGCGATGGTCTCGTAGTAGTCGCCGCTCTGCCCGAGCACCAGTCCGTCGAGCGTCTGCTCGTGGTCGTCCCACTGCACGTGGGTGACCACCTTGCGCCGCGCGTACTGCTCGCCCCTGGAATAGGCCGGGAACCCGACCACGTCCTTCAGCGAGGCGAGGTCGATACCGGGAAGGGTGACGATGCGCACCCCGGAACGATAGCCAGGGCACGCCCCGGCTCCGGGGTCAACCCGCGCTCACCCGGCGTCCAGGTCACTCGAACCGGCTGGGGTCCCCCGCGCCGACGCGGACGATCTCCGGTTCGCCGTTCGAGTAGTCGATGACGGTCGTGGGCACGGTGCCGCACTCGCCCGAGTCGATGACGGCGTCGACCACGTTGTCCAGCCGCTCCTTGATGTCCCACCCCTGGGTCATCGGCTCCGCCTGGTCCGGCAGCAGCAGTGTGCTGGACAGGAGAGGTTCGCCGAGTTCCGCGAGCAGCGCCTGGACGACCGCGTGGTCCGGGATGCGGACGCCGACGGTCTTCTTCTTCGCGTGCATCAGGCGCTTCGGGACCTCCTTCGTCGCGGGGAGGATGAAGGTGTAGCTGCCCGGCGTGGCCGCCTTGATGGCGCGGAACGCGGCGTTGTCGACGTAGACGAACTGGCTGAGCTGGGCGAAGTCCTGGCAGACGAGGGTGAAGTGGTGGCCGTCGCCGAGGTGGCGGATCTCGCGGATGCGGTCGATGCCCGCGCGGTTGCCGAGCTGGCAGCCGAGGGCGAAGCACGAGTCGGTGGGGTAGGCGATCAGGCCGTCGTTCCGGATCAGGTCGACGGCCTGGCTGATGGACCGCTTCTGGGGGTTGTCCGGATGCACATCGAAGTACCTGGCCATGGGTGGCAGCTTAGGGTCGGTCGGGCCGCGGAACACTTCGAGGTCGATCGACGCGGCGATGGCCCCGGCGTCGGTCGAGCGCAGGAGGTCGGCGCGGTGGCGAGCGGCCGTTCAGGGCGGACCCGTCCCGACGACCACGTGGGTGGTGCGCGCGACGTCGCCCACGTCGCCACGTCCGATCACCGAGGGCCACGCCGGGTTCACCCGATAGCGGGTGAGTTCCACCGTGATCGCCATTCGTTGGGCCCTCCTCGTCACCGGCACGACGAGGAGACCACTACTCATCACCGAATTAGACGATCAGGTTCGGTGACCAACTTGCCCGACCTGCGCCGAAGCGGGCGTGCGCGGTCGCCGCGCACGCCCGTGGGTCGGGCGCTCTAGTCGTCGCCGCCGGGCGGCAGGCCGTCGAAGATCTTCTTGCAGTCCGGGCACACCGGCGAGCCGGGCTTCGCCGACTTGGTGACCGGAAAGACCTCACCGCACAGAGCCACTACGTGCGTGCCCATGACCGCGCTCTCCGCGATCTTGGCCTTGCGCACGTAGTGGAACATCTTCGGGGAGTCGTCACCGGTGGCGTCCGTGCCCTGGGACCGTTCGTCGGTCTCCGGAAGCGTCTGGGTCAAAGTGCTCACCGCACCATGATGCCCCACGGCTCGTTTTCGGCCTAGCGGGTCGGTCGTTCATCATTACCGCTTGTGACGACTACGAGGATCGCCGAAGAGGTCGCCGACGCGCTCGCGGAGAACCGCGCGGTGGTGGCGCTGGAGAGCACGCTGCTCGCCCACGGGCTGCCGCCGGGCCGCAACCGCGAGGTCGCGGGACGGCTGGAGGCGGTCGTGCGCGCCGCGGGCGCGGTGCCCGCGACGATCGCCGTGCTGAGCGGCGTGCCGGTCGTCGGGCTCAGCTCCAACGAGCTGGACCGGGTCTGCGATCCGGCCAACGACCTGGTGAAACTGTCCCGCCGAGACCTCGGGGCGGCGTACGCGCTCGGCCGTGACGGGGCCACGACGGTCGCCAGCACGGCGGCGCTGGCGGACGCCGCCGGCGTGCACGTGTTCGCCACCGGCGGGCTGGGCGGGGTGCACCGGGGGGCGCACGACTCGTGGGACGTCTCGGCGGACCTGGACGTGCTGGCCACCACGCCGGTGCTGGTCGTGTGCTCGGGCGTGAAGTCGGTGCTGGACATCGGCGCGACCCTGGAGCTGCTGGAGACCCGCTCGGTGCCGGTGCTCGGGTACCGGGTCGACCGGTTCCCCGCGTTCTACCTGCGGGAATCGGAGTTCGACGTGCCGTGGCGGGTCGACGACCCGAAGCACGTCGCCGCCGTCGTGGCCGCGCACCGCGACCGCGTTCCCGGCCGGTCCGGGGTGCTGCTGGCCAACCCGGTGCCGTTCGAGTTCGAGATGGACCGCGACCTGCACGACCGGCTGCTCGCGGACGGCCTGGAACTGCTGAGGACGCGCGGCGTGCACGGCAAGAACGTGACGCCGGTCCTGCTGGAGCACTTCCACAGCGCCAGCGGCGGCGTGAGCCTCGACACCAACGAGGCGCTGGTCATGTCCAACGCCAGGCTCGCGGCCGAGGTCGCCGTGGAGCTGGCCCCGTGACGATCGTGGTGGTCGGCGACGCGGGGCTGGACGTCGTCGCCCGGCACGTCGGCCCCATCCCGCACGGCGGTGACGTGCGGGCGAACGTGACCATCGAGCCCGGTGGCGCGGGCGCGAACACGGCGGCCTGGCTGGCCGAGTGCGGCGCCCGGCCGGTGCTGGTCGCGCGGGTCGGCGCGGACTCGGCGGGCCGCCAGGTGCACGCCGAGCTGACGGCGGCGGGCGTGCGGTGCGCGTTCGCCGTCGACCAGGAGGCCGCGACGTGCTGCGTGGTGTGCCTGGTGGACCCGCTGGGGCAGCGCAGCATGCTGGCCGACCGGGGCGCGAACGCGCGCTTCTCCCCCGCCGACCTGGATCCGGGTCTGCTGGCGGACGCGACGCACCTGCACCTGTCCGGCTACGTGCTGCTGGACGCGTCCTCGCGGCCCGCCGCGCTGGCGGCGCTCGCCGCGGCCCGCGAGGCGGGGCTGACGACGTCGGTGGACCCGCAGGCGTCGGTGCTGCTGGACCTGGATCCCGAGGGGTTCCTGAACGACGTGCGCGGGGTCGACTTCCTGATGCCCAACGCGGAGGAGCTGACCGCGCTCACCGGGTCGGCCGAGCCCGCGGCGGCGAAGGCCCTGCTGGACGTGGTGGGGACGGTCGTGCTCACGTCCGGCGCCGACGGGGCGAGCTGGGTCGACCAGGATGAGATCGTGTCGGTGCCCGCGGAACTGGTGGAGTGCGTCGACTCGACCGGCGCGGGGGACGCGTTCGACGCCGGGTTCCTCGCGGCGTGGCAGCGGGGCGCGTCGAAGCGGGACGCGCTGCTCGGCGGCATCCGGGCCAGCGCGCGGGCCGTGGCCTCGGTGGGGCCTCAGCCGTCGATGACGCGGTAGTCCTTGCCCGACGCCTCGACCGCCTTGCGCTCCCGCTCGTAGCGGTTGGCCTTCTCGGACTTGCGGGGCGGGCGGTCGTTCGCGATGAGGACGGCCATCCACGGCAGCGGGATCGACAGCGCCAGCAGCGCGACGGCCAGCCACCAGACGTCGATGAAGACCACCGCCAGGATGATGCACGGGATGCGCGCGCTCATCATGATCGCGTACTTCCGCTTGCGGGCCCTGTGCTGCTCGTCCAGGGACAGAGCGGCCTCGGTGATGAGCACCGGGGTGTCGCCACGCTCGGATGTGCTCACGACACCACCTCCACTTTCATCGTCCCACCATCGATACCCATCCAACACCTGCCGGAGAGAGGTCTGCACGACAGGGCGGACCTAGGATCCGGTCGTGGTCGCGCTTGATCGGCTGGTCGACGTGCTGGGGAGCCTCGGCACGCATCTGAGCTGCGCTCCGCGGGGGCGGGACGTCGAGCTGCGCGGGGTCGCGCTGCACGACGCGGCCGAGCAGACCGCCGCCGCCCCGGACGACGTGCTGCTGGGGTTGGGCATCCCGTCCGCCGCCGCGGCCGCCCGGCTGGTCGGGTCCACCGACGCCGCCGTGGTCGTGCTGCACGGGCGGCCGCCGCTGGACGAGAAGGTGCTCGCCGCCGCCCGGAAGTCCGGGGTGGCGGTGTTGCTGGTGGACCCCTCCGTGCCCTGGGGGCAGTTGGCGTCGGTGACCCAGACGCTGGTGCTCGGGGGGCAGCGGTCCGGTGACCTCTTCGCGGTCGCGGACGTGATCGCGGCCGTGGTCGGCGGCCCGGTGACGATCGAGGACCAGCAGTCGCGGGTGCTGGCGTACTCGTACCGGCAGCAGGACGTGGACCAGGTCAGGGTGCAGACGATCCTCGGGCGGAAGGTGCCGGAGGAGGCCCGTGCGGCCCTGGACGCGTACGGCGTGTTCGCGCACCTCGCCGGGTCCGACGAGCCGATCTTC
This sequence comes from Umezawaea sp. cmx-9-4, assembly GCA_049997955.1. Classification (GTDB taxonomy): domain Bacteria; phylum Actinomycetota; class Actinomycetes; order Mycobacteriales; family Pseudonocardiaceae; genus Umezawaea. Next base: position 35,620 of record JAEBDY010000009.1, read on the forward strand.
GTGCCCCGGCTGACCGAGCAGCTCGGGGAACGGCTGGTCGCGGCCGTGCGCGCGGGCCGCGAGCTGCTCGGGTCGGTGTGGGTCGAGGTCGACGGGCCGGTCGACGCCTCGCGGTCGGCCGCGTTGGTGGACGGGGCCCGCACGTCGGCGCTGCACCTGTTGCGGGCTCGGGCCAGCGCGGACCTGGAGCGGCAGGCCGAGGCGGACCTGGTGATCGCGTTGTTGGACTCGCCCGCCGGAGCACCCGCCGCGCTGGCCAGGTTGGGGTTGCCGCTGGTGGACCTCCGGGTGATCGCCGTGCAGGCCCACGTCGGGGACGCCGATCACGGTGCCACGTTGTTGGCGTTCGAGCGGGCCACGGCCGGGTTCGGGTGGTCGCGGCCGGGGCGCAGCGCCTTGTTCGGGAACGTGCTCTACACGCTGGTCCCCTGCGGGGACTCGCCCGCGGTGGCGGTGGAGTGGGTGCGGTCGCTGGCTCGCGAACTGCCGCCCGAGGCGACGGTGCTGGCCGGGATCGGGGGGCCCGCCGACGCCGTGCAGGTGTCCGCCTCGCGGCGGGAGGCCGACGAGTGCCTGGCGCTGTCGTCGGGTGAGCCGGTCGTGTACGACGTGGCCTGGGCTCGGGTGTTGTTGCGGCGCTTGGCCGCCGCGGCGGATGGTGGGCGGCTGCCGGGGCGTGGGCCTGTCGCGGAGTTGCTGCGGCACGACCTGGAGCACGGGACCGCGTACGCGGAGACGCTGAAGGCGTGGTTGGCCGCTCAAGGGGATACGCGGGAAGCCGCTCGGGCGTTGTCCGTGCACCCGAACACGTTGCGGTACCGGTTGCAGCGGATGGGGGAGGTGACGGTGTTGCCGTTGGACGATGCGGAGCAGCGGTTGGCGATGGCCATCGCGTTGGCTGTGCATGGGGGGCGGGGGTGAGTGGGGGTCTTGGTGGGGTTGAGGGGTGCGGGACTTGGATGTGGGGGGCTGTTTGGGTAGGGCTGCTGGGCTGGTTGGGTAGAGCGGTTCGGGTAGGGCTGCTGGGTAAGGCCGCCGGGTAGGACCGCTGGGTGGGTCGGCCTTGGGCTGCGGGGGGCTCTTGGCTGCGGGTTTGTGGTGGAGCGGGAAATGTCGGACCCCTGTCGTAGCGTGTGCGTCGGGGGGTCTTCCGGATCGGGGGACGCCTGATTTGTGCTGGTCAGGGGCCTGGCTGTCGGTTTTGGTTCGAGGGTCGGTCGTCACCCCGGTCGCTTGATTTTCTCTATGACCTTTTCCGTTTGTCAAGGCGGGAAAGATGCCTTGACAAACGGAAAAGGTCATGAGGGCGCTTCGGATCGGGGTGGGGGCCTGGGTCTGGGTGACTGGCGGCTTGCGTGCTTTCGCTTTGGCCGTGGTTGGTTGGGTTTCGTTGCCGGCTTGTGCTGTTGGTTGGTTGGGTTTCGTTGCTGCGCTCGCGCTGTGATGGGTTGGGTTCTGCTCCTGCGCTTGGATGGGTGACTTGGTTTTCTTGCCATTGGACTGTGGTGGCTGGTCTTGTGGTGGGGGTGAAAGCATGTGGTGGTGCTTCCTGATTTTTCTCCTGAGTTGACCTCGCGTCTGCGTGACGCTTTTCAGACCGCCGGCTACGACACCGATGGGGTGTTGGCCGCTCTTGGTGGGCAGGCCCATGCCGCTATGAGTCGCGGTGAGCCCGAGGCCGCTCGGCGCATCACGCGTGATGCCGGAGCCCTGGGGACGTTTATCCGGCTCTTCCTGCTGGGTGATGTCGAGGCCGAGGCCGAGGTTTCTTCCGCGTTCAAGTCCGTCGATCTTGACCTGTTGCTCGCCAACGAGGTGTTGCGGAGCGGGTCGGATGGTTTTCGGGCCGGGTTGGACGTTCGGCCGCACGATTCGTGGTGGGTGATCGCCGATCTTGATGCCGAGCAGCGTGGTGGGCCGGTGCCTGCCGATCACGTGTTGGGGATCGGGCAGGCCTCGATCAGCCTGGCCCGTGCTACGGCGCGGCGGCCCGTTGGCTCCCTCTTGGATCTTGGCACCGGGTGTGGCGTGCAGGTTCTGCACGCTTCTCGGCACGCTTCGCGGATCACCGCCACCGATCTGTCCGAGCGGGCGCTGGCGTTGGCGAAGGGGACGTTCCTGCTGAACGGGCTGGATGTCGAGCTTGGCCGGGGCGAGTGGTTCGCGCCTGTTGCCGGGCGGCGGTTCGACCAGGTCGTGTGCAACCCGCCGTTCGTGGTCGGGCCGCCGCGGGTCGACTACACGTACCGCGACTCCGGGCTCGGCGGGGATGACGCCAGTGCGCTCGTCGTGCGTCAGATGCCCTCGTTCCTCAACGAGGGCGGGGTTGGGCAGTTGTTGGCCTCCTGGCTGCACCGCAAGGGCGAGGACTGGGCGGACCGGGTGTCGTCCTGGTTGCCGCGCGGGGGTGTCGACGCGTGGTTCGTGCAGCGGGACGTCGCCGATCCCGCGCTGTACGTGGGGACCTGGCTCCGCGACGCCGGGGTCGACCCGCGGTCGCCGGAAGGGCGGGAGAAGGCCTCCGTGTGGCTCGACTGGTTCGCGCGCAACGACGTCGAAGGGGTCGGGTTCGGGTTCGTGACGTTGCGGCGGACCTCCGGTGCGCACGCCGAGGTGGTCTGCGAGGACCTGCGGCACGCGTACGTGGACCCGTTGGGGCCGGAGACGTCGCTGTGGCTGGACCGGGTCGAGTGGCTGAGGGCCAACGGGTCCGCCGAGGCGTTGTTGGCGACGCGGTTCACGGTGCCCGAGTCCGTCCTCCTGGAGGAGGTGTCCTCACCGGACGAAGAGGGCTGGACGGCCGTCGTGCGGCGCCTGCACCGGCAGGACGGGCCGGGGTGGCAGCACGAGCTGGACGAGGTCGCCGCAGCGCTGCTGGCGGGGTGCCGCGGGGCGTTGCCGCTGGAGGACCTGGTGACGCTGCTGGCCTTCGCGCACGACCAGCCGGTGGACGGGCTGATCGCCAACGCCCTGCCGGTGGTGCGGGACCTGGTCCGGCACGGCATGTTGAGGCCCGCGTGAGGGCTGTTGTGGCACGAGTCACACAGGCGAGTGTCACCGTGGAGGATCAGGTCATCGGGTCGATCGACGAACCGGGGCTGTTGGTGCTGCTCGGGGTGCATGTCGACGACGACGCGGCGATGGTTCCGGTCATGGCGAGGAAGCTGCACGAGCTGCGAATCCTGAACGGCGAGGAATCCTGCGCCTCGACGGGCGCGCCACTGCTCGTTGTGAGCCAGTTCACCCTCTACGGCGAGACGCGGAAGGGTCGCCGTCCCTCGTGGACGGCGGCCGCCCGCCCCGAGCACGCGGAGCCCTTGATCGAGGGAGTGGTGCGGGAACTGCGGCAAAAGGGTGCTCGAGTCGAAACAGGACGGTTCGGCGCGATGATGTCGGTACGGAGCGTGAACGACGGTCCGTTCACCGTTCTGGTCGAACTCTAGGACGCTCTCAGGAAATCCTCAGCATTGCGCGCGCAACGGGTGTGACCGCGGAGACGTCTTCATGTCGGGGAGTCGGGAACGAATTGGCATTCCGACGCGTTTCCCCAGTGTCCAGCCGGCAAGCGATGGGTACCCAGCGGGCCCCGACGCCGAAAGGCTCACTGCGCAGTGCAGCGCAGGTGTGTGACGCAACCGCACGCCAGCCCGCGACAAAGGGGGAGGGAGTTCCATGACCGTCCCGAGGGTCTTCGACCGCGAGGTCGACACCACCATCAGCCACATCAGCCCCGCCGAACTCGACCTGGACACTCAGGGTCCGGCCGCCGATCTCGTTCGAGTCTACCTGAACGGAATCGGCAAGACCGCCCTGCTCACAGCGGCGGAAGAGGTCGAACTCGCCAAGCGGATCGAAGCAGGCGTCTTCGCTCAGCACATGGCCGAGACCGCCAAGCGCCTGTCCCCCACGCGTCGCGAAGAACTGCGCGCGCTGGTGCGGGACGGCCACGTGGCGAAGAACCACCTCCTCGAAGCGAATCTCCGTCTGGTCGTTTCGCTTGCCAAGCGATACACCGGTCGTGGAATGCCGCTGCTCGATCTGATCCAGGAAGGCAACCTGGGTCTGATCCGCGCGGTGGAGAAGTTCGACTACACCAAGGGCTTCAAGTTTTCGACCTACGCGACGTGGTGGATCCGCCAAGCGATCACCCGCGGAATGGCGGATCAAGGACGCACCATCCGCCTTCCCGTCCACCTGGTGGAACAGGTGAACAAGTTGGCGCGGATCAAACGCGATCTGCACCAGCAACTCGGTCGCGAGGCCACGACGGACGAACTCGCCAAGGAATCGGGCATCAGCGCCGAGAAGGTCTCCGATCTGCTCGACCACGCCCGTGACCCGGTGAGCCTCGACATGCCCGTCGGCGCCGAGGAGGACGCCCCCCTGGGCGACTTCATCGAGGACTCCGACGCCACGGACGCCGAGAGCGCGGTCATCTCCGGCCTGCTCCAGGACGACCTGCGGCGGGTGCTGTCCACCCTCGACCCGCGTGAGCAGGCGGTCATCCGGCTGCGGTACGGCCTGGAGGACGGCCAGCCGCGGACGCTCGACCAGATCGGCAAGCGCTTCGGGCTGTCCCGCGAGCGGGTGCGGCAGATCGAGCGCGAGGTCATGTCCAAGCTCCGGCAGGGCGAGCGCGCGGAGAAGCTGCGCGCGTACGCGAGCTGAGTCACCCAATCGGCCGCGTTGACTTGTGATCCAAGTCACGGCACGGTCGTGCACTACACAGACCTTGCGGCAACTCCCACCTCATCTCGTGGGAGCTAGTCGCATGCCAAGGAAGGTCGGGGCGGTCGGGGGCCGGCCCGGCCTTCCGCTATTCCGCGTCCTGGACCTCAGGCCAGGTCGGCGGCGAGCTTCCCCCGGTAGAACCGCACCGACTCCTCGTGCTCCTCGCCGACGAACCCGCGGGGCTCGCACTCCACGATCATGATCAGGTAGAGGTACACCCGGTAGAGCCGGACGCGCTCCCGCATCGACGCCGTCATCGCCACGGCGCCGTACCCGGCCAGGAAGTCCGGTTCGTCCTCGATGTCGCCGAACAGGGCGAGCGAGACGAAGTCGGCCAGCGGGTCACCCCAGAACGCCCGCTCCGGGTCGATGATCCCCACGACGTTCGGGGTGGCCGGGTCGATGAAGATGTTGCCCGGCCACAGGTCGAAGTGGACGAGGACCGGCGTGGTCACCTCGTCGAGAACGGCTGAACGGTCCTGGAACCAGTCGGACAGCCCTTCCGGCAGCCCGACGCCGAACTTGTCCGCGTCGGCCAGCACGGAGGACACCATGGCCAGGAACGCCCCTCGCCAGGTGTCACCGCCCGGCCCCTGCGGGTAGCCGAACGAGTCCCCCTCGATCCGGTGCATCCGGGCCACGACCCCACCCAGCTCACGGCGCAGCGCCGCGCGCCCCTCGGGAGTCAGCCGCTGCTCCAGCGACGCCCACGACCCGCCGTCGAGGCAGCTCATCACCAGCAGGCCGTCCTCGACGTGCAGCACCTCCGGCACCGGCACGCCGTGCTCGGCCATCAACCGGAACGCCATCGCCTCGGTCCGCATGATGTCCCGCTCGTAGGTCATCAGCGGCGTGCCGGGCGACGGCGCCACCTTGAGCACGACGTCCCGGCCGTCGTCGGTGGTGAGCCGGTAGGCCGCGTTGAACATGCCGTCGGTCAGCTCGACGTGGTCCACCAGTCCCGCCCCCAGCGCCCGGCGGACGATCGAGGACAGTTCGGACTCCGTCAACTTCCGCTTGGTGTCGCTGCGCACGACGCGAATCACATCACGGTGGCGTGGCCGGGTGACGGCGATCGGATACGGTCGTCGGATTCCGAAGCGCGCAAGGGAGCCCGCCGACGTGCCCACCACCCCGTTCCAGTACACCGACGTCCTCCCCTTGGCGAAGGACACCACCACCGAGTACCGCCTCCTCACCGACGAGGGCGTGAAGGTCGTCGAGGCCGCGGGGCGGACGTTCCTGGAGATCGCCCCCGAGACGCTGGCGCTGCTGGCCAAGGAAGCGATCCGGGACATCCAGCACCTGCTGCGCCCGTCGCACCTCGCCCAGCTGCGCGCGATCGTGGACGACCCCGAGGCGAGCGGCAACGACCGGTTCGTCGCGATGGACCTGCTGCGCAACGCGAACATCGCCGCGGGCGGTGTGCTGCCCATGTGCCAGGACACCGGCACCGCGATCGTCATGGGCAAGCGCACCGAGTCGGTGCTGACCGGCGGGACCGACGAGGAAGCGCTGTCGCGCGGCATCTTCGACGCCTACCAGGAGCTGAACCTGCGGTACTCGCAGATGGCGCCGACGACGTTCTGGGACGAGAAGAACACCGGCACCAACCTGCCCGCGCAGATCGACCTGTTCACCGCGCCCGGCACGGAGCCGAAGTACGAGTTCCTGTTCATGGCCAAGGGCGGCGGCAGCGCCAACAAGACGTTCCTCTACCAGGAGACCAAGGCGCTGCTGAACCCGAAGCGGCTGGCCACGTTCCTGGACGAGAAGCTGCGCTCGCTCGGCACGGCCGCGTGCCCGCCGTACCACCTCGCGGTGGTCGTGGGCGGGCTGTCCGCCGAGCAGAACCTGAAGGTCGCGAAGCTCGCGTCCGCCCGGTACCTGGACGGCCTGCCGACCGAGGGGTCGTCGCTGGGCCACGCGTTCCGCGACACCGACCTGGAGCAGCAGGTCCTGGAGCTGACCCGGAACTTCGGCATCGGCGCGCAGTTCGGCGGCAAGTACTTCTGCCACGACGTCCGCGTGGTCCGGCTGCCCAGGCACGGCGCGTCCTGCCCGGTCGGCATCGCCGTGTCCTGCTCGGCGGACCGCCAGGTGAAGGCGAAGATCACCGCCGACGGCGTGTTCCTGGAGCAGCTGGAGCGCGACCCGGCGCACTTCCTGCCCGACATCGAGGACGAGCACCTGTCGGACGAGGTCGTGAAGATCGACCTGACGCTGCCGATGGCGGAGATCCGCGCCGCGCTGTCCGCGCTGCCGGTGAAGACGCGGGTGTCGCTGACCGGTCCGCTGGTCGTGGCGCGGGACATCGCCCACGCCAAGATCAAGGAACGCCTCGACGCGGGCGAGGGCATGCCGCAGTACCTGAAGGACCACCCGGTGTACTACGCCGGTCCGGCGAAGACGCCAGAGGGCTACGCGTCCGGCTCGTTCGGCCCGACCACCGCGGGCCGCATGGACTCCTACGTCGAGGAGTTCCAGGCCGCGGGCGGTTCGCTGGTCATGCTGGCGAAGGGCAACCGGTCCAAGCAGGTCACCAACGCCTGCGAGTCGCACGGCGGGTTCTACCTGGGGTCGATCGGCGGTCCGGCCGCCCGGTTGGCGCAGGACTGCATCCGCAAGGTCGACGTGCTGGAGTACGCCGAGCTGGGCATGGAAGCCGTGTGGAAGATCGAGGTCGAGGACTTCCCGGCGTTCGTCGTGGTCGACGACAAGGGCAACGACTTCTTCTCGGAGACGTCCGCGCCGCTGTTGCAGGTCTCGTTCCGGAAGTAGTCGGTCGGGGGAGAGGGCTCGTGCCCCCTCCCCCGCCTCCGTGTTCCTAGGCCGCGTCCTGGCGGGCTTCCAGCACGATCCGGCGGTCGGCCAGCGGCGCCGTGAGCGTCACGTTGAGCGGGACGTCGCGGATCTCCTGCGTGCACACGCCGCCACCGCTGGGCGCGTAGTACGTGGTGACGAGGGTGATCATCACCTGGTCGGAGGACTCGGCGGTGACCTCGGCGCTGGCCGTCTTGCACCCGCCCGCCTGGCCGACCACCACCAGCGTCCGGCCGTCGGACCCGACCTGCACCTGCGTCTTGTACGTCTCGGGCAGCACCGTGCCGTCGACGCGCGCGGGCGGGACGTCGGACGAGCCGCCGGGCAGCGGCGTCGCGGACGACTGCGGCGGCTGCGCCGGGACGGTGCTCTGGCCGGGCGGGCGGACGTTCGACGACGGCAGCGTGGCCGAGCCCGGCGGGAGGCCGGAAGCCGACGGCGAGGCCGAACCCGACGACGGGCCGGACGACGGGGCCGGGGCCGTGCTGGACGATCCACCCGACCCGAAGACTTCGACATCGTCGCTGCACCCCGCCAGCGCGCAGAGTCCCACGGCGAGGGCGACGAGCACCTTGGCGTTCCTCATATCGCAAGGACGGTACAGGCGTCGATCCGGTTGCAGGATCGGCGGGACAGGACAAAGCAGGACAGGAACGCCCGGTCGACGGGGACGTCGACCGGGCGTCGGCCTACTTGACCTGCTTCGTGGTCAGCACCACGGTCCGCTCGCCGAGGGCCGCGTCGAGCTTCGCGGTCAGCGGGGGGAACCGGATGTCCATGGTGCACATCTGCTGCTCCGCGGGCAGCGTCTCGACCAGTTCGAGGTGCACGGAGGTCGCGGACTGCTCGACGGCCTGGACGCCGACCTTGCTGCAACCGCCCTCCTGGCCGATCACACCGACGACCGAGCCGTCGCCCTCGGTCCACACCGACCGCGGGTAGTCCTCGGGCAGCGCGGCCGCGTCGACCTTCGCCAGCGGGACGGGCACGCCACCGTTGGGCGGCGGCTCACCCGGCGCGACGTCGGGCGCGCTCGACGTCGCCTCGGCGGGCGCGGAGACGCTGAGCTGGGGTTCGGGCTTGGGGTCGCCTGCTCCGGCGCCGACCTGGGACTGAGGGCTTCCACACGCCGTCACCAGCAGGAGCAGGGCGCCGGCGCTGACCGCGGTTCGTAGGCTTCTCATGTGAAGAGGACGGAGCAACCCCGCCTTCGGGTTGCTCCGTCCTCTTCACCGTTGCCGGCTTTCCGCCTTCGGGGCTGTTCCCGGTTACCGGTTCAGGTGGTCCTTGATGCCCGCGACGGCGTGTCGGAGGGCGTCCAGCCTGGGCTGCGAGGCCAACCCCGCGTGGTAGAGGTGGAACTCCCGCACGCCCTCGTCGACGTACCGCTTCCACTCGCCGAGCAGCGCTTCGCCGTCCACGGCTTTCGGCGGCAGCGCGAGGACGTAGCTCGCGATCCGCGCGTCCGGGCCCGCCACCTCGCGCAGCGCGCGGATGCCGGGGGTGGCCGCGTCGACACCCGCCCAGCAGAACACCGTGAGCACGTCGACGTCCGCGTCGACGGCGGGCGCGACCGTGGCGAAGGGGCCGGTGGCCCACTCGTCACCGGTGGCGTGCAGGGCGATCCGGATGCCCGGAGCCTGCTCGCGCACCAGCGCCACCAGCGTCCGGCGCAGGTCGCGGACGATGCCCGTGCGCACCGAGGACACCGGTTTCGCCAGGTCCCCCAGCGCTTCCTCCACGCTCGGCGCACCCGCGTCCACGCCCGCGCGGACGGCGGCCCGCAGGTCGTCCACGTCGATGCCCGAGTCCTGGTAGCGGACCGCGCACACGACGCAGAAGCACAGCGACAGCAGCTTCTGCTGGACCGGGTTCCAGTCCGCGCCGTCGGTCTTCTCGTGGTGGCCGCCGTGGAAGAAGCCGAGCGGACCGCAGGCCTCCAGCACGATCCCGTCCGGCCGGCCGAGGTCGAGGACCTCGGCGACCAGCGTGCGCGCGTACTCGACGACATCGGGGTTCGCCGTGCACAGCGCGTACGGGTAGCGGTCCCCGAAAGCGTTGACAACGTTGACATCCGGGTGCAGGTCGCCCAACCGGCTGCTGTGGGTCAGCACGGTCCACGCGTACACCGGCAGTCCCACGGCGCGCAGCGCGTCGGCCGCCGCGCCGAAGGGGTTGTCACCGTCCACCCAGGACGGTTCGGCGGGCACGAGCCGCTTGCCGTCCCAGGCCTCGTCGCGGACCGGGAGGTAGAACGCCGCGTGCCGGGCGTCGACCATCCGGTGCTCGGGGTGCAGCGGGGTGGCGGCGCGCACGGTGTGGTACGACGCCGCGAGCGCGACCGCGTCCACACCGAGGTCCGCATACCGTTGTGCCGCAAGGGGATCGCCCACGACGTCCCACGGGTAGACATGTGCGATCGCGCTTACCACCGGGGGCGCTTCCTCTCGTACGACGGGTCGGACTTCTGCATGTAGCCGGTGTCGTCGCGCTGGACGATGCCGCACGTGCGGTAGTTCTCCGCGAGCCGGGCCAGCGCGTCGCGGTCCAGCTCGACGCCGAGGCCGGGCGTGGTGGGCACCGGGACGGCACCGTCCACGAAGGTCAGCACGCCGGGGAGGACGACGTCGTCCTCCTTGTTCCACGGGTAGTGGGTGTCGCACGCGTAGCTGAGGTTCGGCGTCGCGGCGGCGAGGTGGGTCATCGCGGCGAGGCTGATCCCGAGGTGCGAGTTGGAGTGCATCGACAGGCCGATGCCGAAGGTCTCGCAGGTCGACGCGAGGTTGCGCGACCGGCTGAGCCCGCCCCAGTAGTGGTGGTCGGACAGGACGACCTGGAGCGCGTCGATCGCGACCGAGGGCGCGATGTGCTCGAACGCGACCACGTACATGTTGGTGGCCAAGGGCATGGACGCTTTGGCGGCCACCTCGGACAGGCCTTGGAGGCCCGGCGTCGGGTCTTCGAGGTACTCGACCACGCCGTCGAGGGCTTCGGCGACGCGGATCGACGTCTCCACCGACCACGCGGCGTTCGGGTCGAGCCTCAGCGGGAGGTCCGGGAAGGCTTCGCGCAGCGCGAGGATCGCCGCGATCTCCTCGTCCGGCGGGAAGACGCCGCCCTTGAGCTTGATCGAGCCGAACCCGTACTCGTCGATGAGCTTGCGGGCCTGCGCCACGATGCCCGCGGGGTCGATCGCCTCGCCCCACTGGTCGGGTTCGGCGCCGGGGTGCCCCGCCCACTTGTAGAAGAGGTAGGCGCTGTACGGCACGGCGTCGCGCACGGCGCCGCCGAGCAGGTCCGACACCGGGCGGCCGAGGGCCTTGCCGCGGATGTCCCAGGTCGCGACCTCGAACGGCGAGAACACCCGGTCGACGGTGCCCTCGGCGGTGAGCGTGCCGGTGAGGCCGTGCCGGTCGTCGCCGGACTTGCCGCCCAGGACCTCGGCGACCTTCGCGTGCATCGCGTTGAGCTGGTGCACGTCCAGGCCGACGAGCGCGGGCGCGACCTGGCCCAGCCTCTCCAGGTGGCCGATGTCGCCGTAGCTCTCGCCGAGCCCGGAGATCCCCTCGTCGGTGTGGACCTCGACGATGGACCGCAGCGCCCACGGTTCGTGCACGCCCCCGGAGTTCAGCAGCGGCGGGTCGCGGAAGGCGACCGGGGTGATCGTGATGTCGGTGATCCTCATACCGCCAACGCCCTCCCGGCCGCGATGATCCGCTCCAGTTCCGCCACGTGCTCCTCCGACGGGTCGATGAACGGCGGACGCACACCACCGGCGTCCAGACCGCCGAGCTTCACCGCCGCCTTGACCAGCGCCACCGCGTAGCCCGGCACCTGGTCGCGCAACTCGACCAGCGGCACGAAGAACTCGGTGAGGTAGCGCCGGACCAGCGCGGTGTCGTCGTCCTGGATCGCCTGGTAGAAGCCGAGGGAGATGTCCGGCGCGAACGCGAACACCGCCGAGGAGTACAGGTCCACGCCGATGCCGCGGTACGCGGGCACGGTCAGCTCGGCGGTGGGCAGGCCGTTGAAGAACTGGAACGGCTTGTCCACGCGCGCCCGCACGGCGAGCACGATGCGCTGGAGCTGGTCGATGTCGCCCAGGCCGTCCTTGAACCCGACGACGGTCGGCAGCGATGCGACCTCGACCGCCGTGTCCGGCGTGAAGACGGCGTTGTTGCGCTGGTAGACGATCACCGGCAGCTCGGTCGCGGTCGCGACGTCGGCGACGTAGCGGACGAGTCCCTGGGGGGGGTTGGTCACCAGGTACGGCGGCAGCAGCAGGAGCCCGTCCGCGCCCGCCCGCGCGGCCGCCCTGGCGAAGTCCTTGGCGATGGGCAGCGCACCGCCCGTGCCCGCGAACACCGGCACCCGGCCCGCCGTCGCCTCGACCGCGACCGCTACCGCGCGCTCGAACTCGTCCAGCCCGAGCGCGTGGAACTCCCCCGTCCCGCAGGCGACGAAGACCGCGCCCGGACCCGCCGAGACGCCGTGCTTGACGTGCTCAGCGAGCACGTCCTCGGCGATCGCCCCTGTCGGGTCGAACGGTGTGACCGGAAAGAACAGCACCCCATCGAGTTGCATAGACCTTCATCCCTTGATCGCTCCGGTGGTGATCCCACGAAGGAAAGACTTCTGCAGCGACAGGTACACGATCAGGCTCGGCACCAGCGCCAGCAATGCTCCGGCCAACACGATTCCCGGCCCGACCTCTTCGTCGGATCGCAACGACAGCAGGGCGACGGTCAGCGTGTAGTCGGACGGATCCGCGGCGACGATCAGCGGGAGCAGGTACTGCTCCCAGATCATGTTGAACCCGAACACGGCGACCACACCGAGGGCGGGCTTGACCAGCGGCAGGATGATCTGCGCGAAGATCCGCAACTCGCCCGCGCCGTCGACCTTCGCGGCTTCCTCCAGTTCCACGGGGATCTCCTTCATGAACTCCGTCATGACGAAGATGGAGAAGCCCCACGCGCCCAGCGGCAGGATGACGCCGAGCAGGGTGCCCTTCAGGCTGATGTGCACGAGGGGGAGGTCGCCGATCACCAGGGACAGGGGGATGGCGATGACCTCCTCCGGCAGCATCATGGTGGTGAGGATCAGGAGCAGCACGACCGCCTGCCCCCGGAACTTCTTGCGCGCCAAGGCGTACGCGGCGAACACGCTGACCGACAGCTGGAGCAGCAGCGCCCCGCCCGCGATGATCAGCGAGTTGGTCAGGTAGTGCCAGATGCCCTTGGAGCCCGCCACCTCGAAGTTGATCATCGAGGGCTTGTTCGGCAGCACGGACAGCCGGGTCGGGTCGGGGTTGTGGTCGAACGCCCCGGAGAACACCGTGATCAGCGGGCCCGTGAACAGGAGCACCGCGCCGACGCACAGAGCGATCCGGATGCCCCGGCTCAACCACGCCTGGCGCCCGGTGGACCACCCGAGCGCGGTGTCGCACTTCTCCGCGACGCTCACCCGGCCTCCTTCCGCCGTCGGTACAACTGGACCACGACCGTCAGGGCGAACGTGATCAGGAAGAGCATCACCGAACCGGCCGAGGCGACGCCGATCTCGTTGCGCTCGAAGGCGACCGTGAACACCCGCGTCATCCACACGTCGGTGGAGCCCGCCGGGCCGCCGCCGGTGAGGACGTAGACCTCGGTGAACACCCGCAGGCCGCGGATGGACGCCAGGGTCAGCAGGATCGTGATCACCGGGCGCAGCGCGGGCAGCGTGATGTGCCGGATGCGCTGCACGGTGGTCGCGCCGTCGATGGCGGACGCCTCGTACTGCTGGCGGTCGATCCCCGCGAGTCCCGCGAGGATCAGCACCATGTCGTACGGCGCGCCCTTCCAGACGCCGACGAACATCACCGACGCGAGCGAGGTGTCCGGGCTGTCCAGGAACGTCCACGGGCCGAGGCCCACGAACGACAGCACCGTGTTGACGAAGCCCTCGGGGGCGGGGAAGAACAGCAGCCGCCAGATCTCGCCGATGACGGCGGTCGCGGCGACCACGGGCAGGAAGACCGCGGACCGCACGAACCACAGCGACTTCGCGTGGCCCTCCAGCAGGAGTGCCAGCGCGAAGCCGATCAGCATCGAGCCGATCGTCTGGCCGAACGCGAGGACGAGGGTGTGCCCGATCGCGTCGCGGAACCGCTCGTCGCCCATGATGCGGGCGTAGTTGTCGAACCCCACCCACAGGTCGCCGAGGAACGGCCGGACCTGGTACAGGCTCAGCCGGATCCCCTCGATCATCGGCAGGTACTTGAAGACGATGAAGATGAGCACCGCGGGCAGCAGGAACAGCCACGGCGTGAAGGTGGATCCCGTGAGGCGACGCCGGTGGCGCCGCCTCACGGGGTGGGAGCCGACGGCACCGCCGCCACTAGCCGCCGGTCCCACGTCTGTGGTGCCGCGGACGGGGTTGGACACCGTCACTTCGACATTCCTTGCGCCTGCAACTCCTTCTTCAGGTTCTCGGCCAGCTTGCCGAGGTCACCCTTGGAATCGGAGCCGCACGTCGAGAAGAGGGAGTTCAGCGTCTCGGAGAACTGCTGCCGGAACGGCTGGAAGTTCGGCACGCTGGAGAACGGCCGGGCGCTGTCGGCGTACACCTTGGCGGTGGTTTCCCAGCGCGGGTCGTCGTAGACGGCCTTGACGTCGACCTTGCTGTTGACGGGGAGCCGGACCACGGGGGTCGGGTCGCCCTTCATGCCCGCCTGCTGCGCCTCGGCGCTGATCAGGTACTCGGCCAGCTTCTTCTGCGCGTCCGCCCGCGGCGAGCCCGCCATCAGGTAGATGTTCTCGCCCTCGCCCAGCACGGTGTCGCCCGCCGGGCCCTTCGGGGCCGCGACGACCTCGTACTTGTCCTTGCCGAGGTTCTTGTCGAACCGGCCGAACATGTACGGGCCGGTCACGTAGATGCCGGTCTTGCCGGTCTCGAAGAACGCGTGCGCGTCGTTCGTGCCCGTGGTGAGAGCGCCGGGCTGGACCAGTTTCGGGTCGCCGCAGAACATCTTCTTCAGGTAGTCGACGGACTCGACCGTCTCGTCGGAGTCGACCGCGACGCTGAACCGGTCGCCGTCCTGCTTGAGGATGTCGCCGCCGCCCTGCCAGACGAAGTTCGACGCCCACCAGCCGAGGTAGCCGCGGTCGGTGGTGCCGGGCACGAGCATCCCGTAGGTGTCGGCCGCGCCGTTGCCGTCCGGGTCGTCCTTGGTGAACGCCGTCGCCAGGTCCGCGAGCTCGTCCCACGTCGTCGGAACGGGCTTGCCCACCTTCTCGCGCCAGTCCTTGCGGATCAGCGTGACCATCGCCTGCGTGGAGAACGGGATCGCGTAGTACTTGCCGTCGGAGGCCTTGCCGTTGTTCCAGGCCCGCTCGACCACGTCGGCGCCGCCCTCGATGCCACCCTTGTCGATCTCGCCGACCAGGCCCTGCGAGGTGAAGACTCCCAGCGAGCCCGTGTCCGTGACGACCAGGTCCGGCAGGTCCTTCGCCGCCGCGCGCTGCTGGACCTGCTTGTCGAAGTCCGCGAAGATCGGCTTGTAGTCGACCTCGACGCCGGTCTTGGCCTCGAAGTCCTTGAAGATCTTCTCGTAGACCTTCGCCGTGGCCTCCGTGCTGCGCGTCCACACCTCGAACGGGGCGTTCGGGTCCTGGGCGGCGCCCGCGGCGGCGCCGCTGCCCGAAGGCGTCGCCGACGAGCCGCATCCAGCGATCACAGCACCCACGGCGGCCAGCGCCACAGCCGCCGTGAGAGACCGGGAACGGGGCATTTCACTCTCCTAAATGTTCACATCCGTGAAACGGAGTCGTACTTGTGAACCTGATGCCGGACTGTAAGAATCAGCACAGCAACGTGTCAAGAGCGTGTTGCCGGAATGCTTCCCTGGAGGACCTGGTGACCGAGGCCGCTACGCCCGCCCGTCCCGGGGCGGTGAAATCCGCCGACCGGACCGTTGAGCTGCTGGAAGTCCTGTCGGCGTCCGACCGCCGGTTGACCCTCACCGAGCTGCACCGCGAGCTCAGCTATCCCAAGTCGAGCCTGTACATGCTGTTGCAGACGCTGGTGAACCGCGGCTGGGTGGAGGTCGAGCCCGACCGCGGCACGTACGGCATCGGCGTGCGCGCCCTGCTGGTCGGCACGTCGTACCTCGACCACGACCCCGTCGTGCGCGCGGCGATCCGGGTCATGGAGCAGGTGCGGCAGACCGTCAACGAGACCGTCCACCTCGCGCGCCTCGACGGCGCCGACGTGGTCTACCTCGCCAGCCGGGAGTCCGAGCACCACCTCAGGGTCGTCTCCAGGGTCGGCCGCAGGCTGCCCGCGCACTCGACGTCGCTCGGCAAGGCGGTGCTGTCCACCCGCACCCCGCAGGAGGTCGACGCGCTGCTGCCCGCGGAGCTCAAGCCGCTCACGCCGAACACCGTGGTCGAGCGGGGACCGCTGCACGCGCAGCTCGCGGGCTTCCGGAACATCGGCTACGCCCACGAGCGCGAGGAGAACACCCCCGGCCTCGGCTGCTTCGCCGTCGCCCTGCCCTACCGGAACCCGGTGCTCGACGCGATGAGCTGCTCGGTCCCGCTGGGCAGGCTCGACGAGGACCACGAGCGGCAGGTCATCGCCGCACTGCTCGACGCCGCCCGCACGATCACCGAACTGCTGCGGCAGTTCGGCCGCTGACCGTCCACCACGCACCTCCGGAGGGGTCCGACCCGTGACCGCACGAATCCTGATCACCGGCGCCGCCGGTGGGCTGGGCACGCTCATGCGCCCCCGGCTCGCCGAGGGCGACCGGGTCCTGCGCCTGCTGGACATCGCCGAGATCCCCGCGGCGGGCGAGGGCGAGAACGTCGAACTGGTCCAAGCCTCCGTCACCGACCTCGCGGCCATGGAGGAGGCGATGTCCGGAGTGGACGCCGTGATCCACCTCGGCGGGCACAGCCTCGAACAGCCGTGGGCGCAGATCCTCGACGTGAACATCCACGGCACGCAGGTCGTGCTGGAAGCCGCTCGCAGGCAGGGCGTGCGGCGCGTGCTGCTCGCCAGCTCCAACCACGCCGTCGGGTACGTCGAGCGCGAGGACGGCGACGCCGGGGACTACCTGTTCCCCAAGCCGGACACGTACTACGGCGTCAGCAAGGTCGCGATGGAGGCGCTCGGCAGCCTCTACTCCGACCGCTACGGCATGGACGTCATCGCGATCCGCATCGGCTCGTGCTTCGAGAAGCCCCGTGACGCGCGGATGCTCGCGACGTGGCTGTCCCCCGACGACGCCGCCCGGCTGTTCGAGGCGTGCATCGCCGCGCCGAGCCCTGGTTTCCGGGTCGTGTGGGGCGTCTCCGACAACACCCGGCGCTGGTTCTCCCTCGACGAGGCGTTCGCGCTGGGCTACGAGTCCAAGGACGACGCCGAGGTGTTCGCGGCCGACGTGGACGCCCCGGACCCCGAGTCCCTGGCGCAGAAGTTCCTCGGCGGCGTGTGGTGCGGCCCCGATTTCGACACCGCGGTGAAGGAGGCACGTCAGTGATCGTGCAGGGCTACAACCCCCGGACCGGCGAGCCGATCGGCGAGCCCGTGGCCAAGACGACGGACAGCGAGGTCGACGGCGTCGTCTCGGCCGCCGCGTCGGCGTTCGAGACCTGGTCCACGACCCCGGCGGCGGATCGGGCGGTGGTGCTGGAGGCCGTCGCCGACGCGCTGGACGCCGAGGCCGACCTGCTGATCGCGACCGCCGAAGGCGAGACCGCGCTCGGCGTGCCCCGGCTGACCACCGAGCTGAAGCGGACCACGAACCAGCTCCGGCTGTTCGGCGAGGTGCTCCGCGAGGGCAGCTACGTCGAAGCGACGATCGACTCGCCCGACCCGAACACCATCCCGCCGCGGCCGAACCTGCGCCGCGTCCTCCGTCCCCTGGGGACGGTGGCCGTGTTCTCCGCGTCGAACTTCCCGTTCGCGTTCTCGGTGGCGGGCGGCGACACCGCGTCCGCGCTGGCGTCCGGCTGCGCGGTCGTGGTGAAGGCCCACTCGGCCCACCCCGGCACGTCCCGCGAGACCGCGCGCGTCGTCACGGCGGCCCTGTCCTCCGCGGGCGCTCCCGACGGCCTGTTCGGCATCGTCTACGGCACGCACGCGGGCGTGGCGCTCATCCGGCACGCGAACGTCCGCGCGGTCGGCTTCACCGGCTCGACCAGCGGCGGCCGGGCGTTGTTCGACATCGCCCAGGGCCGCCCGGACCCGATCCCGTTCTACGGCGAACTGGGCAGCGTCAACCCGGCGGTCGTGCTGCCGGACGCCGCCGCCGCGCGGCCCGAGGAGCTGGCGACCGCGTTCGCGCAGTCGCTCACCATGGGCGTGGGCCAGTTCTGCACCAACCCCGGTCTGCTGTTCGCGCCCGCCTCGCTGGTGGACCGCCTCGGTGCGGCCGTCGCCGCGAGCCACGGCGGCGCGATGCTGAACGAGCGCATGTGCGACGCCTACCGGTCGAGCACCGACGCGATGGCGGCAGGCGACCTGGTGACCGAGGTGTCCACCGGCGACCGCCCGGACGACGGCTGGAGCGTCGCCCCCCGGCTGTTCACCGTGCCGCTGGCGGCGTTCGCGGACAACCTGGAGAAGCTGACCGAGGAGCACTTCGGGCCCGCGGGCCTGGTCGTGACCTACGACGACCCGGCCGAGTTGCTGGCCGTGCTGCCGAAGCTGCCGGGAACGTTGACGGGCACCGTGCACGCCGACCCGTCGGAGCACGAGTTGGCGGGCCGGATCGCCGAGGTGCTCCGCCGCGTGGCGGGCCGCCTGGTGTTCAACGGCTGGCCGACCGGCGTCGCGGTGGCGTGGGGCATGCACCACGGCGGCCCGTGGCCGTCGACCACCAACCCGCTGCACACCTCGGTGGGCGCCACCTCGATCCGCAGGTGGATCGCCCCGGTCACCTACCAGTCCTGGCCGGACGACCTGCTGCCCGCCGAGCTGAAGGACGCCAACCCGCTGGGCATCCCCCGCCGGGTGGACGGCGTGCTCGGCACCCACTAGGACCCCGGCAGGCCCCTGCTCCCCCGAGACGGGGGCCTGCCGTGCCTTTCCTTCTCCAGCTCCGCGCGGGTCACGGCCGCTCGACGGACCGGCGCTACTCGCCTGGCCCCGCCCGCCGAGCCCGGTACGCCCGCTGCTGGCACGCCCGTGAGCAGTACTCCTTCGGCCGCCCGGTGGCCGGTTTCGCCACCGGCTTCCCGCACGTGACGCAACTCCCCGGAGTTTCATCACGCTCGACGGTTTCACCACGCCCGTGCACCAGCACCGCGACGCCGTCGAGCACCCGCTGCAACCCGAACTCGAAGTCGTCCACCATGCCGTCGTACCCGCCCGCCATCCACACGCGGGCCAGGGTCGGGTAGCGGTCCTCGGTCAGGTGGCCCCACAGCGAGACCCGCGAGCCCCACCACTCCTCCATGCCGACGCCCGTGGTGCGCTCGGCCTGCTGCGCCTCGGCGGCCCGGCGGGCCGCGCCCTCGACGTACTGGGACACGAGGTTGGCGACGGCCATGATCTCGCGGCCGCTGAGGCCGGTGCTCTCCAGGACGCGCAGCCTGGCCTCGAAGTTGGCCATGTAGTGCGGTCCCGGCACGCTGCGGGTGGAGGTCACCTGCACCATCCACGGGTGGCGCCGGTAGAGCTCCCAGTCCTGCCCGGCGGAGAAGGTGAGGCCCGCGCGCCAGTCGAGGTCGTGGCCGGGCAGCGCGACCTCGGCCACGGCGGCGTCCTGCATGAGGTCGAGCAGCTCGGCCTTGCCCGGCACGTACCGGTAGAGCGACATGGTGGTGAAGCCGAGTTTTTCCGCCACCCTCCGCATGGACAGGTCGGCGAGGCCCTCCTCGTCGGCGACGTCGATGGCCGCGGCGACCACGGCGTCCAAGGTCAGCGAGGGTTTGGGCCCCCTGCCGGGGTGGGGCTTCTCGCCCCAGAGCAGCTCCACGCTGCGTTCCGGGTCACCCGCTTCCAAGACCACTACTTGCTCCTCCACCTTGACATAGGGGCCCTTAACTGTCTATACAGTACACAGGGTGTACGACATACACAGTTTAGGAGGTTGTCGTGAGCTCACCTGTTCTCTTCGCTGAAGGCCTCCGCAAGCGGTTCGGCGGGTACTACGCACTGGACGGATTCGACCTGTCGGTCCCAGCGGGCAAGGTGTGCGGGCTGCTCGGCCCGAACGGCGCGGGGAAAACAACGGTGCTCCGCATCCTGTCCACCCTCATGCGACCTGATGGGGGCCGCGCCACGGTCAACGGATTCGACGTAGCACGGCAGTCAGCGGAGGTCCGCAACCACATCGGCATGATCGGGCAGCAGTCCACCGTCGACGAAATCCTCACCGGACGCGAGAACCTCGCGCTCTGGGGCAGGCTCTACCACCTGAGCGCGGCCACCGCGCGGCGTCGTGCGGACGAACTGCTGGAGCAGTTCGGCCTCAGCGCCGCGGGCAGCAAGCAGGTCAAGCACTACTCGGGCGGCATGCGCCGCAGGCTCGACCTCGCGTCGAGTTTCATCACGGCGCCCAGCGTCATGTTCCTGGACGAGCCCACCGCGGGCCTGGACCCCCGCAACCGCATCGAGATGTGGTCGGCCGTCCGCGCGCTCGCCCTGGGCGGCACGACCGTGCTGCTCACGACCCAACTCCTCGACGAGGCTGACCAGCTGGCCGACCAGATCGTGCTGATGGACGGCGGTCGCGAGATCGCCAGCGGCACGCCGGACGAGCTCAAGGCGCGGACCGGTGGCGACTGGATCGACGTCACGGTCCGGAACATCGCCGAGATCCCGGCCGCGGCGGGCGTGATGGCGCGCGCCGCGGGCGGCAAGCTCCAGACGACCCCGGCCGACAACCGGATCAGCGCGGCCGTGTCGGACCGTCAGCACGCGCTGACCGACGTCACCCGCGCCCTGCACGCGGCCGGGATCGACGCGGAGGACGTCACGCTGCGCAGGGCGACCCTCGACGAGGTGTTCCTCCTGCTGACCGGTCCGGAAGCGGAAGAGGTGGAAGCATCGTGAGCCTGACCTCGCCCCCGATCACCCCGATGCCGATGCCGAGGGCTCCGCGAGGCGTGGTGCAGCGCCTGCGGTGGCTCATCAGCGATTCGTGGAACGTCGCGTCCCGCGACCTCATCCACTGGGTCCGGCAACCCGTCCGGCTGTTCAGCAGCGTGCTGTACCCGGTCGTCTCGATCCTCATCTTCGGCTACGTCTTCGGCAACGCCGTGATGATCGTCGGCGGCTGGAACTACCGCGAGTTCCTGATGCCCGGCCTGTTCGGGCAGAGCGTGGTGCTCGGGGTGGGCGTCACGCTGGTGGCCATCGCCGAGGACACGAACCGGGGCGTCAACAACAGGTTCCGGGCCATGCCGATGTCCAGGGCGGGGTACCTGGCGGGTCGCAGCATCGCCGACCTGCTGAACTCCACACTGGACATCGTGGTGCTGATGCTGTGCGGCCTCGTGGTCGGGTGGCAGTGGCACCTCGGGTTCGGGAACGTGGTCGTCGCGTTCGGCCTGCTGTTGCTGCTGCGGATCTCGATGATCTGGCTGGGGATCTACCTGGGACTGATCATCAAGCCGGAGAACACCTCCGTGGTGTGGACGGTGCTGCTGCCGTTGACGATGTTCTCCGACACGTTCGTGTCGCCGCAGATGATGCCCGCCTGGCTGGGCACCATCTCGGAGTGGAACCCGTTGTCGGCGACCGTGGGAGCCATCCGGGAGCTGTTCGGCAATCCGGGGTGGCCGAGTGATTCGTGGGTGTCCAACCACTCGCTGCTGATGGCCGTGCTGTGGCCGCTGGCGATCATCGCGGTGTTCTGGCCGCTGTCCGTTCGCCGTTACCGCCGTCTGGGCTGACCCAGCCCCGACAGCACCCTGTCGCCGCCGAACCGGTTCGTCCGGCTCGGCGGCGACAGTCGTATGTCACCTGGTCAGGGGTCCACTGGAACAAATCGGGCGAAAATGTCGGTGCTCGGCAGCATCATGTGCGCATGGCAGACGCGATCGTGGCCGAAGGACTGGTGAAGAGGTACGGGTCCGTCGTCGCCCTGGACGGGCTCGACCTGGTGGTGCCGGAGGGCAGCATCATGGGCCTGCTCGGTCCCAACGGCGCGGGCAAGACCACGGCGGTGCGGGTGTTGACCACACTGCTGGAGTTCGACGGGGGCCGAGCCTCCGTGGCGGGCCTGGACGTGGTGAAGGGCGCGCGGGAGTTGCGGCGGCGGATCGGGTTGTCCGGTCAGTACGCGGCCGTCGACGAGACGCTGACGGGGTTCGAGAACCTGGACATGGTGGGGCGGCTGTACCACCTGGGGCGGCACCCCAGCCGGGAACGGGCGCGGGAGCTGCTGGAGCGCTTCGACCTGGTGGACGCCGCCGATCGGCAGGTGAAGGGGTATTCGGGCGGCATGCGGCGGCGGTTGGACCTCGCCGCGGCGCTGGTGGCCAAACCCGTCGTGCTGTTCCTCGACGAGCCGACCACCGGGCTGGACCCGCGCAGCAGGCTGGGCATGTGGGACGTGATCGAGGAACTCGTCGCCGGGGGCACGACGGTCCTGCTGACCACGCAGTACCTGGAGGAGGCCGACCGGTTGGCCGACCAGATCGCCGTGATCGACCACGGGCGGGTGATCGCCGAGGGGACCGCCGACCAGCTGAAGGCCCAGGTCGGCGGCGAGCGGTTGGAGTTGACCGTGGCGTCGGCCCGCGACGTGGCGTTGACGCGCACGGCGCTGGGTCCGCTCGCCATCGCCGAGATCTCGGTGGACGAGCGGAGCAACCACGTGGTGGTTCCCGTGTCCGGTGGCGCCGCCCTGCTGGTGGAAGCGGTCCGGCTGCTCGACGGCGAGGCGATCAAGGTGTTGGACATCGGCTTGCGCAGGCCGACGCTGGACGACGTGTTCCTGACGTTGACGGGCCGCGCGACCGAGGACGAGCAGACCGAAGAGGAGCGTGGGGCGTGAACGGGTTCGTCGAGGCGTTGGCGGACGGGGCGGTCGTCGCCAAGCGGAACCTGATCAAGGTGAAGCGGGTGCCGGACCTGATCGTGTTCGCGACCCTGTCGCCGATCATGTTCGTGCTGCTGTTCGCGTTCGTGTTCGGCAGCGCGATCGAGATCCCCGGCATGAACTACCGGGAGTTCCTGATGGCGGGGATCTTCGCCCAGACCGTGGTGTTCGGGGCGACGATCACCGGGACCGGGCTGGCCGAGGACATGCAGAAGGGGATCATCGACCGCTTCCGGTCGCTGCCGATGGCGCGCTCGGCCGTGCTGATCGGGCGGACCACGAGCGACCTGCTGAACAACGTGATCGTCATCGTGGTCATGTCGGTGACGGGGCTGCTCGTGGGGTGGCGGATCAACTCGTCGTTCCTGGAGGCGCTGGCCGGGTTCGGGGTGATGCTGCTGTTCGCCTACTCGGTCTCGTGGGGGATGGCCGTGGTGGGTCTCGCCGTGCGCTCGCCGGAGGTGGTGAACAACGCGTCGTTCATCGTGATCTTCCCGTTGACGTTCATCGCCAACACGTTCGTGGGGACCACGAACCTGCCGGGGCCGTTGAAGGCGTTCGCCGAGTGGAATCCGATCTCGGCCGTCACGCAGGCGGCCCGGGAGCTGTTCGGGAACACGAATCCGCAGTTCCCCGCGCCTGATGTGTGGCCGTTGCAGCATCCGGTGCTGGCGTCGGTGCTGTGGAGCGCGGTGATCTTGGCGGTGTTCATCCCGTTGGCCATTCGGCAGTACCGGAAGGCTGTCAGTCGCTGAGGGTGGTGGTCTGCCTTCCGGTGGGGTTGTGGGTGAAGACCTGTCGCCCCCGTTGCGCGATTGTTTCGATGCTTGACCTTCTTTTGTCAAGGCGGGAAGGATGCCTTGACAAAAGAAGGTCAAGCACGAAGGCGCTGGGGATCGGGGGCAGGGTGGGGTCTGGGTGACCGGTGGGGTGCGTGCTGCCGCTTGGGCCGTGGTGAGTTGGGCGCTTCCGCTTGGGCCGTGGTGAGTTGGGTGCTTCCGCTTGCCGGGTGGGGTGTGCGCTTCCGCTAGGGCGTGATGGGTGGTGCTGTGGTCAAAGTCGTTAGGTGGTGGGTAAATCGCCGCTTAGCCTTGGGACATGGCACCTATCACGGTCCCTGGCAACGGGGTCGACATTCGCATGTGGACTCGACCTGAGGAGGTCGAGCCTCAGGCGATGCAGCAGTTGCGGAACATTTCCGCGTTGCCGTGGGCGGTGAAGCACGTCGCCGTCATGCCGGATGTGCACTTCGGGCGTGGGGCGACCGTTGGGTCTGTCATCGCGCTTCGCGATGCCGTGTCGCCTGCCGCCGTTGGGGTCGACATCGGTTGTGGGATGACCGCTGTGCGGACCTCGTTGACGGCCGGTGACCTGCCGGAGAGCCTGCGGTCGTTGCGCGGGCGGATCGAGGCCGCTGTGCCGGTGGGGTTCCAGCAGCACGACGAGCCAGCTTTCGGTGATGCCGACGCCGATGACTGGAAGGCGTTCTGGCGTGGTTTCGACGACCTGACTCCCGCCGTGCACGCTCGCGCGGAGAAGGCGTTGCGGCAGATCGGGACGCTGGGCGGGGGCAACCACTTCCTCGAAGTGTGCCTGGACGAGGAGCAGCAGGTCTGGGTAATGCTGCACTCCGGGTCGCGGAACATCGGCAACGAGTTGGCGCAGCACCACATCTCGGTGGCCCGGAAGCTGGCGCACAACGCCGAACTGCCCGACCCGGACCTGGCGGTGTTCCTGGCCGGGACGCCGGAGATGGCCGCCTACCGGCACGACCTGTACTGGGCGCAGGACTACGCGCGGCGCAACCGGTCGGTGATGGTGCGGCTGGTGTGCGATGTGCTGCGCGGGGAGTTCCCGCTGGTGCACTTCGACCCGCCGATCAGCTGCCACCACAACTACGTCGCGGAGGAGACGCACTTCGGCGAGGACGTGCTGGTGACCCGCAAGGGTGCGATCCGGGCCGGGCTGGGCGAGTTGGGGATCATCCCCGGCTCGATGGGGACGGGGTCCTACATCGTGCGCGGGCTGGGGAACCCCGAGTCGTTCGAGTCCGCGTCGCACGGCGCCGGCCGGAAGATGTCGCGGTCGAAGGCGAAGAAGTTGTTCACCGCCAAGGACCTCGCGCTGCAGACGGCCGGGGTCGAGTGCCGGAAGGACGCCGGAGTGGTGGACGAGATCCCCGGCGCCTACAAGGACGTGGAGAAGGTCATCGCCAGCCAGACCGATCTCGTCGAGGTCGTGGCGAAGCTGAAGCAGGTCGTTTGCGTGAAGGGCTGACTACAGCGCGCGTTGGGCGCATCGGCTGCCTCGGGGGGCGGCCGATGCGCCTTTTGCGTCTCCGGGCTGCTCCATCCGCAAGTGGATGTTTATCCCTGCGCCACAAGGGAACCCGGTCTTCGTCCACTCTTCCCAGACCAAAGGAGGCTGCGATGTCCACCGGCGCCATCATCGGCATCGTCGTCGTACTGGTCGTACTGGCTGTGATCGCAGTCCTGTTGAACAAGTACCTCCAACGGAAGCGGCTGCAGGACAAGTTCGGCCCGGAGTACGACCGCGCGGTGCAGAGCAGCGACAACCGCACCGCGGCGGAACGGGAACTGGTCGAACGCCAGAAGAAGCACGCGGAGCTCGAACTCCGCGAGCTGAGCCCGCAGTCGCGGGAGAGCTACGGCCGCCACTGGTCACGCATCCAGGAGCAGTTCGTCGACGCGCCTGCAGGCGCCGTGGCCGAGGCCGACGTCCTCGTCACCGATCTGATGTCCGAGCGCGGCTACCCCACCGGAAGCTACGAGAAGCAGGCGGAGCTCCTCTCCGTCGAGCACTCGCGCACGCTGGAGCACTACCGCTCCGCGCACGAGATCTCGCAGCGCGACCAGTCCGGCGACGCGACGACCGAGGACCTCCGTAACGCGATGGTCCACTACCGCACCTTGTTCCAGGACCTGCTCGGGAGCAACGACGACCGGGCCCACGACGACCGGGCCCACAAGGCCTGACGAGAAGGAGCGAAACCATGACCGAGCGTCAGGACCTCAGGCCCCTCAGCACCGAAGACCTGCTCCCCGAGCACGAGCGCACCCACACGACCCACGCGGACGACCAGTACCGCACCGACGAGTACCGCGACGCGGACGCGGACGTCACGGGCAAGCACGACGTCGACGCCGACGCGGACCGCGCGGTGGTCTCCGACCAGTACGACCACGTGGACGTCGACGCGGACCGCAAGCACGACGGGACCGAGCAGAAGTACGACGACCAGTCCACGTCGCTGGACGACGAGCCGGTGACCGCGGACGAGACGGTCGTCCCGCAGGACGAGACCGTGGTCGCCCAGCACGAGCCCGCGCAGCAGAAGCCGACCGACAACGCCGATGGCGCGGTCGCGCTGTTCACCGACGACGAGGTCGACCAGTACCGCACCGAGTGGCGTGGACTCCAGTCCGACTTCGTCGACAGCCCGAGAGACGCGGTCCAGCACGCCGACCAGCTGGTCGCGCAGGTGATCCAGAGCCTGGCCACGACCTTCGCCGACCACAAGAAGTCACTCGAAGGCCAGTGGAGCAAGGGCGAGCAGGTCGAGACCGAGGAGCTGCGGGTGGCGCTGCGCCAGTACCGCGCCTTCTTCGACAAGCTGCTGAGCGTCTGACCACCGATCGACCCAGCCCGTTGTGCGTTCGGACCGACCACCGAGCGCACAACGGGTTTTCGCTGTGCGCGTCAGCCTGGCAGTTCGCGGATCTCCATCTCCAGGACGTCGATCTCGTCGCTCACGGCCTCGTCCAGGAGGTCGTCCAGCAGGGCACCGCAATCGGTGTGGACGACCCCGAACCTCGGCACCCTCTCCCACCAGACGGCCGGGTTGTTCCAGAACGAGCCGGACCCCTGGTCGACTCCCTCCAGGCAGCGCAGCCGGGGATGGTCGTCGGGGAGCAGGCGGACGTACTCGATGAGCCGCGCCAAGGCGCCGGGATTGCTCACCGGCACCACGCCGTAGCCGCTCAGGCAGCCTTCGAGTTCGGCGAGGAACTCCGCTTTGAACGTCACGGCACACCTCGATCCGTCCGCTCCGTTGCGGGCGACGCGCCACTGCTACCCCACAACGGTACCGCCGCGGGGGGCGGGCGAAGCTCCTGCTAACGGGCGGTTGTCGGCCACGAGTCGGCAACGACGCCCGCTTCACCGTCCTCAGTGGACGGTGCGGCTCACTTCTCGGCCCTCAGCCTGGCCACGAAGCTGAACCGGTCGCCCCGGTACAGGGACCGGACGCGCTCGATGGGCTGGCCGGCGGTGTCGAACGAGACGCGGTGCAGCAGCAGCATCGGCAGCGCGGGGTTGTTGCCGACCAGCAGGGCCTCGCGCGGTGTCGCCAGCACCGTCTCCAGGCGTTCCTCGGCCTCGTCGAACACGACGCCGAAGCGGTCCGTCAGGCAGGAGTAGAGCGAGGTCGTCGCGTCGAAGACGTCCAGCAGGTCGGGGAACCGGGCGACGGACAGGTAGGTCGACTCCAGCCCGATCCGCTCCTCGTCGGCCAGCAGCACGCGTTCCAGGTGCACCACCGGGGCGCCGACGTCGAGCCGGAGGTCGTGCGAGAGCACCTCGTCGGCGGGCAGGAGCTCGCAGGTGATCACGTTGCGGGCGGGCTGAACGCCCTGGCGCAACATGCCCTCGGTGTAGCTGACGAGCGACAGCGGTTGCACGAGCTTCGGCGGGGCGACGAACGTCCCGCTGCCTTGGCGACGTTGCACCTTGCCCTCCAGGACCAGTTCACCGACCGCCTGCCTCAGTGTCACCCTCGACACGGAGAAGCGTTCGGCCAGCTCGCGCTCGGACGGCAGCACGGTGCCCACTCCGAGTGCGTCGATCAACCACAGCAGTTCGGTCTTCACGGCGTAGTAGCGGGGAATCCGACCGTGCTCGGGGATACCGGCACGAACCGGGCCGTCCGCCCGATGAGGGGGGACGCGATGCGAAGCAGTCACGACCAGTGAGCCTACGTCGCGCACAGTACGCATACGGGTGAAACCGGAGTGTGGACCGTCTCAGGAAGCGACGGTGGGTGGGTCCGGGATCACATAACCGGACTTGCCGACGTTGTTCTCGATGATCTTCCTCCACTCGCCGCTCTCGATCATCTTCCGCACGGCGTCGACGACCTTCTTCCTGCCCTCGGTGTCGCCCTTGCGGATCCCGATGCCGTACTCCTCCTTGCTGAACGGCTTGCCGACCACCCGCAGCAGCTCCGGGTTCTGCGCGGCGTAGCCCGCGAGGATCACGTCGTCGGTGGTCATCGCGTCCGCGTTGTCCGCCAGCACGGCGGTCACGCAGTCGCTGAACTTCGGGTACTCGACGAGTTTCACGTCCTTCGCGAACTCGGTCTTCACGTACTCGGCCGACGTGGTCCCCTGGACCGAGCACAACCGCAGAGTGGCGTCGTCATTCAACGATTCCGGACCCGTGATCCGACTGTCCTCCATTCGGACCAGCAGATCCTGACCGGCCAGGAAGTACGGTCCGACGAAGTCGATGACCTCCTTCCGCTTCTCCGTGATCGAGTAAGTGGAGAGCACCAGATCAACCTGCCCGGACGTGAGCAACTTCTCGCGATTAGCGGGCTGCGCTTCCTGCCAGGAGATTTGCGCGTCGGAGACGCCCAACTCGTTCGCGACGTACCGCGCGACATCTACGTCGATACCTCGAAAAGTACCGTCCAGTCTGCGCACACCCAGCCCTGGCTGGTCGTACGAGACGCCGATGATCAAATTGCCCTTGTCTGCCACCGAAGAACCATCACCGGAGGAACAGGCGCCCGCGAGCAGTAGTGCGGAACAGGCCGCGACCAGGCGCGACAGCAAAACCGGCACCATTCTTCCCCTCTGCGTACCCACTTCGGCGGATGGCACGGCGGTAGGTGTCCGGTAATCGAACACGCGCGCCGTCAATGGCCCGCCGTGATGGCCGGAAATCTAGGCGGAGAAATGGCCCGCGTCCAGAGCCGAACACGAGATCGACTTCGGAATCGGTCCAGCGCAACCAATCCGCAACAAGGCGGTCGGTGACTGTAATAAGCGAACGCGATTACCGTCCGACGCCTGGAGACCGCAATCGTCGGGGCCCGCTGTCGTGCCGCGAGGGAGGTGGTCCGACGGTCATCCGAGCGCTGCTGACGAATGCGCCCGCCGCGGACGCGAGCACCGGTTCCAACGCCAGCGACCGCACCTCGGGAAGGTCCTCGGCGAGCGCCGCCAACCGGAGCACGAGGTCCTCCAGCGCGGCCAGGTCGGCCGGCACGTCGCCCCGGTACCCCGCCAGCAGCGGCGCCGCCTTCGGGGCGCGGACCAGCGCCGCGGCGTCGGTGTCGGTCAGCGGCACGGCCCGGTACGCGCGGTCCCCCAGCAGGTCGCTGACCAGTCCGGACAGCCCGAACGACAGCAGCGTGCCGAACGACGGGTCGTCCTGCAGGCCGAACGTGCAGGAGATGCCCTTGGGCGCCATGCGCTGCACGTACGCGCCGGACTCCCCCGCCACCGCGGTCAGCGCCTCGTACGCGGCGCGGACCGCTTCCTCTCCGCCGAGGTCCAGCCGCACGCCGACCAGGTCGTAGCGGTGCCGCAGCCGGTCGTCGGTCGCCTTCATGGCCACCGGGTAGCCGAGGGCCTCCGCCGCGGTCACGGCATCGTCCGCCGACGACACGACCCGGAACGGCACCACGTCGATGCCGTAGCAGGCGAGCAGCCGCACGGCGCTCTCGTCGTCGACCTGCCCCTCCCCCTCGGCCAGCAGGGCCGTGACCAGGGTCGACGCCGCTTCGGCGTCGATGCCCTCCGGTCGGGTGAACGTGCCCTGGGGGGCGGAGCGCCACCGGGCGTACCGCATGGCGCGCGACAGGGCGAGCACCGCGCGTTCCGGACTCGGGTAGGACGGCACTGACCCGCGGCCGGGCGCGCCGCCCGGACCGGGCACGGCCAGCTCGTCCGGCACGCCCTCGACCGCGAGGAACGTCGACGCGATCGGCTTGGCGCTGCCGGTCTCCACCACGACCTCGCGCAGCGCGCGGGCGAACGCCGTGCCGGGCACCGCGAGCGGCGGCACGAACACCACCACGAGCGCGTCGGTGTCCGGGCGCAGCAGCGCCTCGCGCACGGCCGCGGCGAAGTCCTCCGGACCGCCCTGCGGGCCGATGTCGACCGGGTCGCCCGCCAGTTCCAGCCCCTGGGCCAGCGCGGTGTCGGCGGCGAGCAGGCCGATCGCGGTCGAGTTGCCCACGACCGCGACCCGGTGGCCCGCGGGCAGCGGTTGGTGGGCGAGCAGCAGGGCGGTGTCGAAGAGCTGGGCCAGCGACTCGACCCGGATGACCCCGGCCTGCTCGAACAGGGCCTGCACGCTCGCCTCGTCCATCCGGACGGACGTGGCGGCCAGCGCGGGCGTCACGGCGTGCCTGCCGGACTTCACCGCGACGATGGGCTTGGTGCGGCCGAGTCGCCGGGCGAGCCGGGCGAACTTGCGCGGGTTGCCGAACGACTCCAGGTAGAGCAGGACGACGTCGGTCGCCGGATCGGTCTCCCAGTACTGGAGGAGGTCGTTGCCCGACACGTCGGCGCGGTTGCCCGCCGAGACGAACGTCGACAGGCCGAGCCCGCGTTCGGCGGCGTCCGCCAGGATCGCCGTGCCCAGCGCGCCGGACTGGCAGAAGAAACCGGTGCGGCCGCGCGCGGGCAGCCGCGGCGCGAGCGTGGCGTTGAGCCGGACCTTCGGGTCGGTGTTGAGCACGCCGAGCGCGTTCGGGCCGACCACCCGCATGCCGTGCGACCGGGCCTCGGCGGCCAGCCGGAGCTCCGCGCTGCGCCCGTCCGGCCCGGTCTCGCCGAACCCCGACGTAACCACCAGCAGCGCTTTGACGCCCTTCGCCAGGCACGCGTCCATGACCTCGTCGACACCGGACGCGGGCACCGCGACCACGGCGAGGTCCACGTCGTCGGGGATGTCCAGCACCGACGCGTAGGCCCGCACCCCGCGCACCGACCGGTGCTCGGCGTTCACCGGGTAGACCGGGCCGGTGAAGTCGGCGGACAGCAGGTTCGACAGCACCGCGTTGCCGATCTTCGTCGGGTCCGTGGACGCGCCGATCACCGCCACCGACCTCGGGTGCAGCAGGTTGTGCACGCTGCGCGCCTCGGCCGCCTGCTCCCGCGACCGCGCGACCTCGACCGACTGCTCGGTCGGGTCGATCGCGAACTCCAGGTGCAGCGAACCCTCCTCGAACTCCCGGCTGACCACGTACCCGGCGTCGCGGAACACCCGCACCATCTGGCCGTTCTCCGCGAGCACCTCGGCCACGAACCGGCTCAGCCCGCGTTCGCGCGCCGCCGCGGCCAGGTGCTCCAGCAGGATCGACCCCAGGCCGCGCTTCTGGTGGACGTCCTCCACGACGAACGCGATCTCCGCCGAGTCCCCCGAGGCCAGCCGGTCGAACCGGCCCACCGCGACGATGTCGTCGCCCAGTGACGCCACCAGCGCCACCCGGTCCAGGTGGTCGACGGTGCTGAACCGCACCAGGTCCCGCTTCGGCATCCGCGGGTACGGGCCGAAGTAGCGGAAGTAGCGGGTGCGCTCGGACAGCCTGCCGTGGAACGCCAACAGCCGTTCGGCGTCGTCCGGCGTGATCGGCCGCAGGTGCACGGTGCCGCCGTCGGACAGCACGACGTCGGCCTCCCAGTGCTCCGGGAAGTCGTACGGGTCGACCTCGGCCATGTCCGTCACCGGTTCCTCTAGTCCTTCGGTTAAGTCCTAGTACTCGGAGACGCGCGCCGCACGGCAGCGGGCGCTAATCCCTGCGGTCGTCGGGGTCCAGACCGTGCAGCGGGAACACCGCGCGGCGGGTGTTGCGGATCGCCTGGTCCACCGGCGAGTCCACGTCACCGCTCCACGGCGTGTAGTCGGGGTCGGCGTCGTCGGTCATCGACGACGGCAGCGACCAGTCGGGGGCGAGCCGCGACGCGTGCGACACCCAGCTCGCGGGCAGCGGCACGTTCGGGTCCAGGTCGCGGTCGAGCACGGTCGCCAGCAGGTGCGTCCACGAGCGAGGCACGACCCGCACCAGCTCGTAGCCACCGCCGCCGAGCGCCAGCCACTTGCCGTCCGCGTACGTCTCGGCCAGGTCGCGCAGCGCCCGGTAGATCGCCCGGTGCCCGTCGACCGACAGCGCCAGGTCCGCGAGCGGGTCCTCCCGGTGGCTGTCCACCCCGCACTGCGTCACCAGCACCTGCGGCCGGAACGAGCCGAGCAGACCGGGCACCACGGCGTGGAACGCCCGCAGCCAGTTCCCGTCGCGGGTGCCGGGCGGCAGCGGCAGGTTGACCGCCGTGCCCTCCGCGCCCTTGCCTCCCAGCTCGGCGGGCCAGCCGGTGCCGGGCCACAGCGTCATCGGGTTCTGGTGCACCGAGATCGTCATGACCCTCGGGTCGTCGTAGAACGCGTTCTGCACGCCGTCGCCGTGGTGCACGTCCACGTCGATGTACGCGATCCGGTCGAAACCGTTGTCGAGCAGCCACGAGATCGCCACCGCGCAGTCGTTGTACACGCAGAAGCCCGCCGCGTGGTCGCTCATGGCGTGGTGCAGCCCGCCCGCGATGCTGACCGCCCGGTCGGCTTCACCGGACGCGATCCGCCGCGCCGCCTCCAACGACCCGCCGACGATCAGCGCCGACGCCTCGTGCATCCGCTCGAACACCGGGTTGTCACTGGTCCCGAGCCCGTGACCCACGTCCCAGGCCGAGGACGGAGCCTCGCGCACGGCGTTCATGTACGACGCCGTGTGCACGCGCTCGATGTCCGCGTCGCTCGCCGACGTGGGCGCGATCAGCCCGACGCCGTCGAGCACGCCGAGACCGGTCGCGAGCCGGATCGTGAGGTCCAGCCGGACCGGGTTGAGCGGATGCTCCCCGCCGAGGTCGTACCCGAGGAAGGACTGGTCCCAGACGACTGCGGCTGCCTTGCCCATGGGTCAAAACCTAACCCAACGCGACGACGCGGGTGGACGGGCGATCACAGGTTGGCAGCCGTTCACCCGAACCGCTGCGAACCTCCGGGATCGCCCACTTACAGTCCTCCCGACGACGCGGACCCCCACGGATGGAACCGCGTCCAACGGAACGAGGTCAGAGCAGCCATGCACATGCGACGAGTCCCCGCGCTCACCGCCGTCCTCACCGTGGCCCTGACCATCGGCCTCGGCGGGTGCGCGCAGAAGATCAACGGCATCGCGGTGGTCGCGGCGGACGCGGGCACGCCCACGACGTCCTCCACGAAGAGCAAGACCACGGCGCCGTCGACCACCGGCAAGACCCCGACCAGCGCCGGGAAGCCGACGACGTCGGCCACGACGGGCAAGCCGACCGGCAAGATCAAGATCACGACCAAGAAGAAGACCGACGGCTACGTCAGCTGCGAGATCCTCACCCCGGAAGAGGTGGCAGCGGCCGTCGGAGCCAAGCCGTCCACCACACCGGGCTGCGTCCAGTCCACCTCGGACCCGCTCGTGGTGGTCCTGGTCATGGTCACGCTGCCCGAGTACGAGGGCACCGCCAGGGAGATCGAGGTCGCGGGCAACACCGCGTACGAGATCAAGGACGGCACGGACTGCTCGGTCATGGTCATGCTCACCGACGACCCCGAGGAGATCACCTCGGCCTTCCTCGCCTCGGTGACCCCGCTGGACCAGATCGACACCTGCGGGGTAGCCCTCAAACTGGCGACGGCGGGCTTCAACAAGATCCCCAACGCCTGACCCCGCGTCCGGCCACGATCCCCGAAACGATCTTGGCCAGTCCCGGACACCCGAAACTGTCGTACCCCGTCGCTAGGCTTGAAATCGGGGGGACCCCCGCCCGCGCGCGAGGGATGGGCCCCCGGATTCGACGCTAGCGGTGGGGTACGACAGTTTCGGCGGCCGAGATCAGCCTGCTTCGGGGCCGATGGCGGCTGGGGGCGGTGTGCAGGTCAGGTGCGGCACAGACGGTGTGATCCGGAGTCGGTGCCAGTTGGGCGGAGCGGGATCGTCCGAAGCTCCGAGGCCTTGGCCTGCGTCACTGCTCGCGCGATGAGGCTTGTCGTGGGATCGGGTGGTCGGTTCTTGCCCAAGGCGGATCGTGTCAGTGCCCAGGTGGACCGGTGTCGATGTGCAAGCGGAGTGATGCCGGTGTCCAGGGCGGCCGCTAGATGAACCCGAGGCACTGGGCACGGGTCGAGTGGTGTCCCCAATTCGTTCGATGAGGCAGGCGGCCGCTTGTGGTCGTCGGAATGTGGCGACCACAAGCAGCCGCCTGTCGAGCGCCGGAGAGGGTCCGGTGAGTAGGCCGGGTGGTCAGCCTGCTTCTGGGCCGGTGGCTGCTGGGCGGTCCGGGTCGGCTGACCAGTTCGACCACGAACCCGCGTAGAGGGTTGCCGGGGTGTCCTTGCCGGTCAGGCCTGCCACCTCCAGGGCAAGGACGATCGAGGACGCGGTGACGCCCGAGCCGCAGTAGGCGCCGACCGGGGTGTTCGGGGTCACGCCCAGGGTGCGGAAGCGGTCGGCCAGGGCGGTTGCGGGCAGCCAGTGACCGGTGGCGTCCACGTGTTCGGCGGACGGGGCGTTGAGGGCTCCCGGCACGTGGCCCGGTCTGGGGTCGACCGGTTCGGTTTCGCCGCGGTAGCGGGCACCCGCCCTGGCGTCCAGGAGCACTCCGGTGCGGGCCAGGGTGGCCGCACCGTCGGCGTCGGTGACCGGCATGGCGCCCGGTCGGACCTCGACGTCGCCCGGTTCCGGGGTCGGGGACTCCGCGGTGACGGCCCTGGCCTCGGCGGTCCACGCGGCGAAACCGCCGTCCAGGACCGCCACCTCCTGATGTCCCGCCCAGCGCAGGAGCCACCAGACGCGGGCGGCCACCGAGCCGTCGCCACCGTCGTAGGCGACCACGGGGTGCCCTGAACGGACGCCCGCGGCGCGCAGCACGCGCTCCAAGGCGGCCGGTTCGGGGAGGGGATGTCTGCCCTCCGGGCCGGGTGGTGAGGAAAGTTCCACGTCCAGGTCCGCGTATGCCGCACCGGGAATGTGCGCGACCTCGTAGTCTTGACGTCCAGGTGGTCCACCGAGTCGCCAGCGGACGTCGAGAACGACAGGTGGACGGTCACCGTTCAGTGCCGCGGCGAGGGCTTCGGTGCTGATCAAGGGATGCACGTGACCATCCTGCACCGCCCGCGACCGACCTCGGCACCACACGCGGCCTGTGGTGACCCCGGTGCGACTACTGTTGACGACATACGAAGGGGAGCGGGCGTGAACGACCTCATCGACACCACGGAGATGTACCTCCGGACGATCTACGAGCTCGAAGAAGAGGGTGTTGTGCCCCTGCGGGCGCGCATCGCCGAGCGCCTCGGTCAGAGCGGTCCGACCGTGAGCCAGACCGTCGGCCGCATGGAGCGCGACGGTCTCGTCATCGTCGCGGGCGACCGGCACCTCGAACTCACCGACCAGGGCCGCAACCTGGCCATCGCGGTCATGCGCAAGCACCGGCTGGCGGAGCGCCTCCTCGTCGACATCATCGGCCTGGAGTGGGAGCACGTCCACAGCGAGGCCTGCCGCTGGGAGCACGTCATGAGCGAGGCGGTCGAGCGCAAGCTCATCAAGCTGCTCGGCAACCCCACCACCTCGCCTTATGGCAACCCGATCCCCGGTCTGGACAAGCTGGGCGACGGCGAGCCCGCACCGGCGGCCGAGGCCGACCTGATCCGCATCGACGAGGTCGCCCGCCGCGGTGGCGGCAA
Organism: Umezawaea sp. cmx-9-4; assembly: GCA_049997955.1. Classification (GTDB taxonomy): domain Bacteria; phylum Actinomycetota; class Actinomycetes; order Mycobacteriales; family Pseudonocardiaceae; genus Umezawaea. The sequence continues at coordinate 71,021 of JAEBDY010000009.1, forward strand.
GGTCGAGGTGCGGCGGATCGCCGAGCACATCCAACTCGACCCCGACCTGATGGCCGAGTTGAAGGACGCGGGCGTCGTGCCCGGCGGGACCGTCGAGGTCGACGCCCTCGCGGGCGCCAAGGTGATCAAGGTCCGCGGCAACGGCAGCAGCGCCACGCTGGACCCGTCCGTCGCCCACGCCGTCATGGTGCAGGCGCGGTGACGACGGCCGACCGAGCCGCCGTGGCGTTCCAGCAGGTGTACGGCCGGGTGCCAACGGGCATCTGGTCCGCACCCGGCCGGGTGAACCTGATCGGCGAGCACACCGACTACAACGACGGCTTCGTGCTGCCGTTCGCGCTCCCCTACCGGATCGCGGTGGCCGCCGCTCCACGTGCCGACGGCGTGCTCGCCGTCGGCACGCTCGGCGTGGACGGCAACGTCCAGCAAGCGGACCCGTTCCCGATCGCAGACCTGGAACCCGGCCTCGTGTCGGGCTGGGCCGCCTACCCCTCCGGGGTCGCGTGGGTGCTGCGGTCGCAGGGCATCGCCGGCGGCGCGGACCTGATGGTCGCGGGCGACGTGCCCGCGGGCGCGGGCCTGTCTTCGTCGCACGCGCTCGAATGCGCGGTGGCGCTGGCGCTGCTCGGCCTGGCGGGCCTGTCCCCCGACGGTGACGAGGCGTCCTCGCCGACCCGCTCCGAGATCGCCCGCTGGGTGCAGCGCTCCGAGAACGACTTCGTCGGCGCGCCGACCGGGCTGCTCGACCAGACGGCGTCGCTGTGCTGCGTCGAGGCGCACGCGCTGTTCCTCGACGTCCGCTCCGGCAAGTCCGAGCAGGTGCTCTTCGACGCGGCCGCGGCCGGGCTCGAGGTGCTGGTGATCGACACCCGCGCGAGTCACTCGCACACCGACGGTGGCTACGGCGCGCGCCGGTCGGGCTGCGAGCGCGCGGCCGAGATCCTCGGGGTGCCCGCGCTGCGCGACATCGAGATCACCGAACTGACCGAGACGCTCACCCGCCTCCCCGAGGACCTGCGTCCGCTCGTGCGGCACGTGGTCACCGAGAACGACCGGGTGCTTCGAACGGTGGACCTGTTGCACACCAACAGGTTGGGTGACATCGGTCCGCTGCTGAGCGCCTCCCACGCGAGTCTGCGCGACGACTACCGGGTGTCGTGCCTCGAACTCGACATCGCGGTCGACGCGGCCATGGCCGCGGGCGCGCTCGGCGCGCGGATGGTCGGCGGCGGCTTCGGCGGCTCGGCCATCGCGCTGGTGCCGGTCGGCCTGCACCGCGACGTGGAGAAGTCCGTCTTCGCCGCGTTCGCCGAACGCTCCCTGCCCAAGCCGAGGCTGTTCACGGCCGTGCCCTCCTCGGGTGCGGGCCGGGACCGCTGAGCCTCCTCCCCCTCCAGACGAACGAAAGAGAGAACCACGGTGAAGCTGCTCGTGACGGGCGGTGCTGGGTACGTCGGCAGCGTGAACGCGGCTCGACTGATCGAGTCGGGACACGAGGTGGTCGTGCTCGACGACCTGTCCACCGGGCACGCGGACGCGGTTCCGGAGGGCGCCCGGTTCGTGCGGGGCGACATCGACGACGTCATCGGCTCGGTGCTGGCCGAGGGCTTCGACGGCGTGCTGCACTTCGCCGCCAAGTCGCTGGTCGGCGAGTCCGTGGTGGACCCCGCCAAGTACTGGCAGGGCAACGTCGTCACGTCGCTGCGGCTGCTGGACGCCATGCACGAGCACGGCACCCCGCGACTGGTGTTCTCCTCCACCGCCGCCACCTACGGCGAGCCGGAGGAGGTCCCGATCCCCGAGTCCGCGCCGACCCGCCCGACGAACACCTACGGCGCGTCGAAGCTGGCGATCGACCACGCCATCTCCTCGTACGCCACCGCGCACGGCCTGGCCGCGGTGAGCCTGCGGTACTTCAACGTGGCGGGCGCGCACGGTTCGGTCGGCGAGCGGCACGCGGTCGAGACGCACCTCATCCCGCTGGTGCTGCAGGTCGCGCTCGGGCAGCGCGAGCAGATCCAGATCTTCGGCGAGGACTGGCCGACCGAGGACGGCACGTGCGTGCGGGACTACATCCACGTCACCGACCTGGCCGACGCCCACCTGCTGGCGCTGGAGCACGCCGTCGCCGGTGAGCACCGGATCTACAACCTGGGCAGCGGCACCGGTTTCTCCGTGAAGCAGGTCATCGACACCTGCCGCGAGGTCACCGGCCACGCCATCCCCGCCGCGATCGCCCCTCGCCGCGCGGGCGACCCCGCCGTGCTGGTGGCGTCCAGCGAGCGGGCCCGGACCGAACTCGGGTGGAAGCCCGAGCGCGCCGACCTGACCGGAATCGTGCGCGACGCCTGGGAATTCACCCGGTCCCGTCAGGAGGCATGAGCCCGGATGACAGACAGTGCCCGTTCGGCGACGGCCGCGGACTTCGCGGACCTCGCCGCCTTCAACGCCCTGCCCCGTGTCGGTTCCCCAGCTCTCTCGCCGGACGGCTCTCGCCTGGTGGCCGTCGTGTCCGAGCTCACGCCGGACGGCAAGAAGTGGCAGGGCGCGCTCTGGGAGATCGACCCGAGCGGCGTCCGGCAGCCACGGAGGCTGACGAGCGCCGCCAAGGGCGAGTCCAGCCCCGAGTTCACCCCGGACGGGTCCGTCCTCTTCCTGTCCGGTCGTCCCGACGCCCAGTCCGACGACAAGGACAAGCAGGGCAAGGACAAGACGGGCCTGTGGCTGCTGCCGCCGACCGGCGAGGCCAGGGAGGTCTACCGCCCGGCGGGCGGTGTCGAGGGCTTCACCGTCGCCGCCGACACGGGCCACCTGCTGCTGTCGGCGTCCGCGCACCCCACCGCCGCGTTCGGCGAGGAGGACGCCGCCAAGCGCAAGGCCCGCGACGACGCCGGGATCACCGCGATCCTGCACGAGGGCTACCCGATCCGGTACTGGGACGCCGACGTCGGCCCCGCCTACCGGCGTGCGCTCACCACCGGCCCCGTCAGCGCCGACAGCGGCCGGATCGAGACCGTCACCGATCTGGCCCCCGACGCCGGGAGCACGATCGCGGAGATCACCGCGATCAGCCCCGACGGCAAGTGGGCGATCTTCTCCGAGCAGGTCCCGGTCAGCCCCGCCTACGGCGACCGCTACAACCTGCGGCTGGCCGCGACCGACGGCAGCTCCAGCCGGGTGCTGGCCGACGAACCCGACCACTCGTTCAGCGGCGCGGCCTTCACGCCCGACTCGTCGTCCGTGATCGCCGTCCGCATCGTCGACTCGACGGCGGACAGCCCCTGGTACGGCACCATGGTGCGGATCGACGTGGCGACCGGTGAGATCACCGACCTCACGCCGGACTTCGCCGAGGAGCCCGCCTCCCCCGTCGTCAGCCCCACCGGTGACGCCGTCTACTTCACCAGCAGCGACCACGGCCACCAGCCCGTGTGGCGGCTGGACCTGGCGTCGGGCGCGATCACGCGGCTCACCGCGCGCGGCGGCTACACCGACGTCATCGTCAGCCCCGACGGCGCGACCGTGTACGCCATGGGCGGCACCGTCGACCACCCGCCGACCCCGGTGCGCCTCGACGCCACCGCCGTCGACCAGGAGCCGGTGCGGCTGCTGTCGCCCGGCACGGTCGACTCGGTGCCCGGCACGCTCACCGAGATCGAGACCACCGTCGCCGACGGCCGCACGGTGCGCGCGTGGCTCGTGCTCCCCGAGGGCGCCTCGGTCGACCGGCCCGCTCCCCTGCTGCTGTGGGTGCACGGTGGCCCGGTGATGAGCTGGAACAACTGGAGCTGGCGCTGGAACCCGTGGTTGATGGCCGCCCGCGGCTACGCGGTGCTGCTGCCCGACCCGGCGCTGTCCACCGGCTACGGCCACGAGTTCGTCAAGGCGGGCTGGGGCCGTTGGGGCGCCGAGCCCTACACCGACCTCATGGCGATCACGGACGTCGCCGAACACCGCGACGACATCGACGACAGCCGGACCGCCGCGATGGGCGGCTCGTTCGGCGGCTACATGGCCAACTGGATCGCCACGCAGACCACGCGGTTCCGCGCGATCGTCACCCACGCGTCGCTGTGGCACCTGGACGCGTTCACCGGCAGCACCGACGGCGCGTACTACTGGATCCGCGAGATGGGCGACCCGCTCACGCAGCCCGACCGCGTGAAGGCCAACTCGCCGCACCTGTACGTCGCCAACATCGAGACGCCGATGCTGGTGATCCACGGCGACAAGGACTACCGGGTGCCGATCGGCGAAGGCCAGCGGCTGTACTTCGACCTGCTGCGGCACGGCGTCAACGCCAAGTTCCTGTACTACCCGACCGAGAACCATTGGATCCTCACCCCCGGCAACAGCCGGATCTGGTACGAGACGATCTTCGGGTTCCTCGGCGAGCACGTGCTCGCCGAGGAGTGGAAGCGGCCGGAGCTGCTCTGAGAGTGGGGATGCGCACCGCTGGGGTCGGACCGGGGACGGGTCCGACCCCAGCGGTGTTTCGGCGGTGGCAGGGGAAGTCGCACCGCCGGTCTGGGGGGTTGCGTGGTCAAGGTGGGCTCGGGGACGGGCAGGGCCGGCCGCCGGTTCGGTGGAGGTGTCGGGGCGCTTGGCGCGGACTGGGCGAGGCGGGTGCGCGTGATGCGCTCGGTGCTGGGGAAATCCGGCCGGTGGATCTTCGGTGCCTGGTGGCAGGGAAGCTTGGCGGTGAACAGGTGCGGAGCCGGGCCGCCGAGCACGACGTCGGTGGTGGACCGAGTAGTCGAGTGCAGCGAGACGCTGCCGATCGAGCGCTGACGATCCCTTGGGCAGATGCGGAAGACTGAGCTGGCGGAAGTGGAAACGACCTGAAGCACCCCCGGCTGAGGCCGAATGGGATGTCGAGCCGCCTGGTCGGTAAATGGGCCGAACCGCAGGGGGTGCAGGTGCGCGGAATGGCTGGTCGGGTGCGCGTGATGCGCCTGTTTGGTGAGGAACGTGGGCAAGAGACCAGAGCGGAGCTTTGGTGTCCGGTGGCAGGAAAGCTCAGGCGCGGGACGGGTGTGCAGGCCCGAGTTGGCTGAGGCCCCAGCCGAGCAAAGGAGCGCCGACGCAAGCGCCGGCAATCCTTGAGCGGCAGAGAAAACCGGGCCAGTGGGGTGAAACGACCCGAAGCACCTTGGCCCACTGCGGCCAAGAGGTGGATCCGAGTCGCTTGGTGAACGGATCAGGGCAGGACGGAGCGCGGAGGCGCTGGTTGTCGGGCGAAGCGAATCAACTCCGGTTGTGTGGTCAGGCAGCGACTCCCGGTGGTGTGGGTGAGCTGCGCAACCGAACCTTGTGGGTCGGGTAGCCGGAGGATGTGCGGACCAAGGCAGCGCTCGGGGTGAGAACCGCGGTGGCCGAGGTGGATGCGGTCCCCTGGTCAGGGCGCGGGAAGGTGCGGTGCTGTGGGGCGGGTGGGCGGCAGTTCCGGTGCGGTGCTGGTGGTTGTCGCGTCGGGTTGGTGCCGGTCGGGTGCGCTGTGTCGGCGGGATTCCCACCAGGTGATGAGTTGGGCGGGTGACCAGCGGCGTGGCGGTGGGGTGAGGCGGTGGCGGCCTGCGGGTTTGGCGTAGGTCAGGGCCACAGGGGGCCGTCCGGGGTCCAGTCGGGCTTCGACGGGGACATGGCTATGCGTGCCAACTGGTCCGGCGGGAGGGCGTGGTCGAGGGCCGAGCGGACCAGGGACGCCAGGCGGTGGCTGGGACAGGCCTCCTCGGCCCGGTCGAGTGCCACCGAGGCCAGGGCGCCGTCGCCGCGCAGGTAGGCGGAGTAGGCGAGCAGGGTGGCCGGTTGGGCTCGCTCCGGGGCGGGAGTGGCTCTGATCAGTTCGGTCCACAGGCGTTCGGCGGCCGTTGCGTGGGGGCCGGTGGCGAACACCAGGGCCATGTCCCGGACCCACAGGTCGGCGAGGGCCAGGGTGAGGGCGACGACGTCGTCGTCGGACAGCGGGGTCGTGCGGTCGTAGGCGTTGGTCACGGCTCGGGTGATCAGGAGCAAGCCCTTGCGGGCGGCCTGTTCGCGGTCCTCGTCCCGCTCCGCTTTCAGGGTCGCCTCGTCCAGGAGCGCCTCGCGCCTGGACAGGGCTTCCGGGGCGTCGGGGGTCAGGACGGCGGCCAGGTCGGCCCGGCTGGCGAAGGTGACCATGCCCTTGGCCGCGCAGGCGGCGGCCAGTTCGCTGACCGTGGGATCGGGGACCGTGCCGGTGCGCTTGGTGGGGCCGTACTCGATCCACTGCGCGCCCTCGGTGGTGCCGGACGCCCAGACCGCGCCCGTCAGAGGGATGTCGGCCGACGCGAGCAGCGATTCCAGGCTGTCGACCAAGCCCTGGTGCGGCAGTGACGCGGGCTGGTCCGGGGTGCCGCCGCCCACGACGACCAGGACGACGGAGCCCGCCTCGCCGCGAATGGGGGTCAGGAGCTGGTGGGCCAGTGCGCGTCGATGTCGTGGAGCGGGCAGGTCCACCCGGAGGCTCATGGCGACCCTGGTGGGGCGGGTGTCGCTGAGGACCAGCGTGACCAGGGAGTCGACGGGGTGGAAGGCGAGCAGGTGCGGTACGGCGGCGACCAGTTCGCCGGGGCCGTGCACCTGGACCTCGGGGGTCTGGGGTGGAGTTCGCATGCTTCGACGATGGACCCCGGAGCGGCGGGGCGACAGCGGCAACCGCTCCACTGTGGACAACCGGGTGGGCTGTGGACAACTCGGGGCCGTCGAACCGGGGTTGTCGGTGGCGCGGTCTATCCTGCCGGCGAAAACGGGGTGGAGCCCCGGAGGAGGGCCCCACCCCGCTGGATCAGCCGATCGCGCGGCGCAGTGCGGTCCGGCCGCCCACGACGGGCAGGTCGAGCGTGGTGCGGTTCAGGTCCACCGACAGGCTCACGCCGGGCTGCGGTCGGAGCGTGTAGTCGTAGTCGCTGGACAGCACCACGAACTCCAGGGTGTGGCCCGCGGCGAAGACGTAGTCCTTCGGCTCGAACTCCACCTCGACCTGGTACCGCTTGCCGGGCTTGATCGCCTCGGTCTTGTCCGGGCGGGACCGGTTCTGCGGGTCGGTCCACCCGCGGGTGACGATCTTGGCGGTGCCGTCCGGGGACCGGTCGACCAGCAGCGCCGTCACGTTGGCGGCGGGCTTGTCGAACGAGATGCCCAGGTCGACCGTCGGGGTGCCGGACAGGCGCAGCGACGTGGCGAGCGCCGACGTCGAGTACGACAGCCGGTTCTCCGACGCGGGCGCGTCGACCAGGGTCTCGGCCGGGATCGCCGAGTTGTCCCGCAGGCTTTCCACCACGGACCGGCCGGCGGCGGGCTTGGCCGACAGGCCGCCCTTCGTCGGGCCTCCCGCGGACGGGCGCAGGGACGCCTCCGAGGTGCCCGGCGCGGGCCAGTCGGCCTCGTCGGTCCAGGTCGTCCTGTCCTCGCGCTGGATGGTCGCCTTCGGCTCACGCTCGACGCCGTTGTCCACGCCGTAGAGGTAGTGGCTGAACCAGCGGTTCAGCGTGCGGCGCCACTCGACGGACCGCAGCGTGTCGGGGTCCGTGTGGCCGGACTGGTGCCACCAGATCTTGTGCTCGACACCGTTGCGCCGCAACGCCTCGTACCACTGGACGACGTGCTTGCCCTTGACGTTCCAGTCGTTCAGGCCGTGCACGGCGAGCACAGCGGCCCGCACCTTCTTCGCGTCCTTGACGTAGTTCCGCTCGTCCCAGAACGCGCTGTAGTCACCGGTGACCCGGTCCTGCTTCGCGGCGATCTCCGCGATGACCGGCTTGCAGATCTCCCGGTCGGCGCGGGTGTAGACGTACTCGGCGAGCACGTCCAGGTCCTCGCCCTGGAACGTGCCGGGCGCCACGACCGCGCCGTCGGCCCGGTAGTAGTCGTACCAGCTGGAGATGGCGGCGATCGGGACGATGGCCTCCAGGCCGCGCACACCGGTCGCGGCGACGGCGTTGGGCAGCGTGCCGTTGTAGGACACACCCATCATCGCGGTCTTGCCGGTCGTCCAGGTGGCCTTCGCGGGCGCGCTCGTGGTCGCGTCGCGGGCGAACGCCCGGCCGTTGAGCCAGTCGACCACGGACTTGGAGCCGATGGTCTCGTTGCGGCCGCCGGACGTCGGGCAGCCGGTGGACTTGCCGGTGCCGAGCGATTCCGCGTAGACCACGGCGAAGCCGCGCGCGATGAAGTAGGCCTCATAGCGCCCGGAGGTGATCGGGCCGGGGTTCGGTCCGACGGCCGCGGCGACGCGCTCGTCGGCCTGCGCGGACAGCTTCCTGCCGTCGCGCCGGTCGTAGCGCCCCTTGCCGTCCGGGACGTACAGCTCGACGTCGACGTTGTGGTTGGCCACGTCGTTGCCGCCGGAGAAGTACGGGCTGTTCATGTACACCACGGGCACCTTGAGGCCGCGGGTGGTCGCGGTCGGCCGGACCACCTCGGCGTACACCTCGTCGGCCTTGCCGTCTCGGTCGCTGTCGACCGGAGCGCGGACGTACAGGCTTTCGCGCACCACGTCCTTCGGGTCGAAGACCGGTTGCGCCTCGCCGTCGACGAACACCGGGCCTTCCGGCGCGGCACTGGCGACGACCGGGGCGAGCGTCAACGGCAGCGACACCAGCGCTGCCACCAAGGCGACTCTTCGAGCAGCCCTCACGAGGACCCCCATCACGAACTCCGAGCGGAACTGGCGGACACCGCACCTTTCCCGTTGTCCACAAGACCTGTCAAGGCCCCTATGTCCACAGTGGACAGTCGAGGAGAACCGACGATCGGGTGGTTGACCAGCGGCGATCGATGTGCCGTCAGTCGGCGGCCGAACGGCATCGCCAGCGGGTTCCACGCCGATCGGCAGGTGGTTCCAGCAGCGGTGGGACCGGCCGCGGCGTTGCCCGGGCAGTTCCGAACGGGTGCGCGTGCGCACGACCACGTGAAGGGCGGCACGCCCGAGCCGTCGAAGGCGGTGGAGCCGCCGCGAGCGTAGTAGAAAGAGCCGCATGAGGCTGGTGATCCTGGGTGGCGGCGGGTTCCGCGTCCCGCTCGTCCACCGCGCGCTGGTGAGGGACCGCGCGCCGAAGCGCGTGACCGAACTGGTGCTGCACGACGTGGACCGCGCGCGGCTCGACGCGATCGGGAAGGTGCTGGCCGAACGCTCGGCGGGCGTGCCGGACGCTCCCGCGGTCACCGCGACCACCGACCTGGACGAGGCGTTGCGGGGCGCTGACTTCGTGTTCTCCGCCATCCGGGTCGGCGGTCTCGCGGGCCGGGCGGCGGACGAGCGCGTGGCGCACCAGGAGGGCGTGCTGGGCCAGGAGACCGTCGGCGCGGGCGGGGTTTCCTACGCGCTGCGGACCGTCCCCGTGGCCGTGGCGATCGCCAAGAAGATCGCCGCGATCGCCCCCGAGGCGTGGGTCATCAACTTCACCAACCCCGCGGGCGTGGTCACCGAGGCCATGTCGCGGCACCTGGGCGACCGGGTGATCGGCATCTGCGACTCCCCCGTCGGTCTCGGCCGCCGGGTCGCCCGCGCGCTGGACGTGGACCTCGACACGGCGTGGCCGGACTACGTGGGCCTCAACCACCTCGGCTGGCTGCGCGGTCTGCACGTCGACGGCGAGGACCTGCTGCCGAAGCTGCTGGCCGACGCGGACAGGCTGGAGTCGTTCGAGGAGGGCAGGCTCTTCGGCGCGGACTGGCTGCGCACGCTCGGCGCGATCCCGAACGAGTACCTGCACTACTACTACTTCACCAGGGAAGCCGTCGCGTCCGGCGCGTCGCGGGGGGCGTTCCTGCTGGAGCAGCAGCGGAAGTTCTACGGGGAGCCGAGCTTCGCGAGCTGGGAGCGCACGCGGCTGGAGCGCGAGGCCACGTACATGGCCGAGACGCGCGACGTCGGGCGCGACTCCGGCGACCTCGACGGCGGCGGCTACGAGCAGGTCGCGCTGGCCCTCATGCACGCCATCTCGAACGACTGGCGCACGACGCTGATCCTCAACGTCCCCAACGGTTCCACGCTCCCGGTCCTCGATCCCCAGGCGATCATCGAGGTGCCGAGCACGGTGAACGCGACGGGCGCCAGGCCGTTGCCGGTGAGCCCGCTCGACGACCACGCGGCGGCCCTCGTCGGCAGCGTCAAAGCCGTCGACCGCGCCATCCTCGACGCGGCGGCCGGCGGTGCGAAAGCCGACGCCCTCAAGGCGTTCGCACTGCACCCGCTGGTCGACTCGGTCGGCGTCGCGCGCAGGCTGCTCGACGGCTACCGCGCGGAGCACCCCGGATTGGCCTACCTGAGCTGAAGCCGTCCGAGGGAGTCGGCGCGGCGAGTGGTCTCCGGCAGCCGGAAGTCGGTGCACAGCCGCAGGACCTCGGCGCACGCCCGGTCGAGGTCCAGCCTGTGCCCGACCGACACGAAGACCGGTTTCACGCCGTCACGGGTGCGCAGGGCCCTGCCGACGACCTCGTCGTCCAGCAGCAGGTCCGTGGCCGCGCCGCGCTCGGCGCCGGGCATGGCGAACGGGCCCATCGGCGTCTTCGCCACGCCGACGCTCGGCAGGTCGGTCACCACGCCGAGGTGGCAGGCGAGCCCGAAGCGGCGCGGGTGCGCGAGTCCCTGCCCGTCGCACACGAGCAGGTCCGGGGCGACCGAGAGCGCGCCGAGCGCGGTGAGCAGCGACGGCAGCTCGCGGAACGCGAAGAGCCCTGGCACGTAGGGGAAGTCGGTGGTGCCGAGCACCACGACCTCGTCCAGCGTCTCCAGCGTTTCGGCGTCCAGCACGACCACGGCCGCGGCCAGCCGCTCGTCGTCGGCGTAGCCGACGTCCAGGCCCGCGACCGTGCGGATCACCAGGTCCGGTTCGGTGGTGGCGCGCACGAGCGGGCGGAGCCGTTCCTGCAGGGCGATCGCGTCTTCGGGGGTGCGGGGCCAGTCGGGTTCCACCGGGCTCAGTGATCCAGTTCGTCGTGGTGGGCGGCGAGCAGGTCGTCGCCGAAGTCACCGGAGTGCCTGCGCCACACCGAGTGCACGTGGTTCGCCCCGCCCTGGGTGTTGTCGTACTCCAGCAGCAGGTCGGGCGCCTGGATCCGGTAGTAGTGGCCCGCGCCGGGCCGGGAGGAACCCTCCCACGCGAAGTGCACGCGGTCGAGGTCGAGCCGCGCGAACTCCGCCGCGGCCAGGTCCGGGCGCAGCCGGTCGAGGTAGTAGCGGACGAGTCCGGCGAACAGGTCGCGGGCCTCGCCGTCCAGGCTGCTCATCGCGATGCCGACCGGTTCGAGCACGGAGCCGAGCCGGGGTTCGTTGCGGGTGCGCAGGTCGTCCGGGGCGTGGTCGGACACGACGGCCGTCAGGCGGTGCTCCGCGCCCATCCGGTCGAGCAGCCGCCTCGGCAGTTCCTCCTCCAGCGCCAACGGCCGCACGACGGTGAGGCCTCCGTAGGTCGTGCGGGCCGGGTTGGCGCCGAGGAAGAACGGCGTCGCGGACACCCGGCCGTCGACCACCACGACGTTGACCGAGATGTGGTGGCCCTCGAACCGCCAGCCCCACGGGTCGTCGCCGGGGGTGCCGAAGAGGACCACCGAGTAATCACCCTGGTGGCGGTCCCGGTCACCGCCCTCGCGGTGGTCGAGCACGTCCTCCAGGGCCATGATCGTGGCCACCTGGGCGTAGGCGTGCGGGCTCAGCACCGACGCGAGCAGGTGGTGCACGGCCTTGCGCTGGGCTCTGCCGAGTTCGCCGAGCACCACTCCCGCGCGGGGGCCCGGCGTGTAGCTCCACCGGTGCCGGAGGTCGTCGTCGGTGATGGGCCGCAGAGCCGTCGCGCGCTGTCCCTCGTCCAGGGAGTCGGCGAGCGAGCGGGCGGCCTCGGCGAGAACGTCGGTCATGGTCCGTCGACTCTATCCGGACCGGCACGTGGTCATGCGGCACCTCGGCGTGCTCCGCGAAGCCGACCTGGTGGTCGTGGAGCGCCAGGGGCTCAGCCGGGTCAACCACCTGAACCCCGTGCCGGTCCAGCGGATCCACCGCCGCTGGGTCGCGGAGTTCGAACAGCCGTGGGCCATGCCCGAGGGCGCGAAGTCGGAGGACGTGCCGGAGCCCCCGGCGGTGCAGACCGGCTGACCGCCGAGGGGCTCGCGGGTCAGCCCTGGGCGATGTAGGCCTGCAACTGGTTGCGACTGTCCTCGAGCTGGCTGATGTGGCTCTTGACCACGTCGCCGATGCTCACGATGCCGATGAGCCGACCGCCGTCGAGCACCGGCACGTGCCGGATGCGGCGTTCGGTCATTTGAACGGTCAAGCTGTCCACGGTGTCCTGCGGCGCGCAGGTGAACACCAGCGTGGTCATGATCTCCGAGACCGGTGCGGACAGCAGCTCCGCACCTCGTTCGTGCAACCTGCGGACGACGTCCCGCTCCGAGACGATCCCCGCGATGCCATCCGGTCCGAGTACGACCATGGCACCCACGTTGTGCTCGGCCAGTCCGGCCAGCAGTTCGCCCACCGGGGTTCTCGGTTCGACCGTCGCCACCGCCGAGCCCTTGGTCCGCAACACGTCAGCGATCTTCATGTGGCGCCTCCGATCCGCACGTGGCCGGTGACTAACCCCACCCAGGCTAGTTCGGTTCAGGGCAAAAGGGGAGATCAGGACGCCCGATAGGACCACTTGCGCCGCCGATCCGGTTACCCGGATCGGCGGCGCGGTCACTCAGCCGCCGCTGCGGCGATTGCTGAACGAGCGCTTCCCGACCACGTTGTTGTTGTGCATCTGGCCGGGGATCTTGCTGTTCTGGGACTCCTTCTTCGCGCTGCCCCGCCGGTCGCGGCGGTTGGGCACGAGTTCCGGTTCGGCCTCGGTCGTCGGCGCGTCGACGGTCTCGTCGACGTCGCCTGCCTCGTTCTTCGGTGCCGGGGTCTCGGTCATGGGTGCCTCCTGTGGTGCTCCGCGAGGTGCGTCGCGGCCACGCAGAGCCTAAAGGGCGCGGGGTCCCGGGCTGTCACACGGGAGCCGCTGCCCGGTGCGGTGGTCGTGTCGACCTCATCCTGCCGGATCGCGCGAGCGATTTCCCGTCGTGGAAGATGCGCGTGGTGAAGTTGCGGACTCGGGTGGAGACGGCGGCGGCCGCGATCCTGGCCAAGCGGAGGTTCGTGGCGCCGCTGGACGTGTTCACCACGCTCGGGTGGCTGCCGGACAAGCAGCTGGACCGGTGGCGGCGCGGGCAGGTCGAGCACCTCGGCGTCGTGCTGGCGGTGACGCCGGACAAGGCGCGGGAAGCGCTGGAGGTGCTGCGGCGCTGGGCCGAGGCCGAAGGGCTGGCGGCGACCGAGGTCGAGTACCCGGCCGCGACGCTCGACCGGCGGCCGCTGCGGTTCGGCGAACCGGAGAGCGCCTACCGGACGCACTGGATGGCGGCGGGACTGTCGGACGCGCGGCGCAAGACCCTGGTGGAACGGCAGAACAAGGCGCCCGACCTGGTGGTCGACGTCGCCGTCGTCGACTGGGAGTGCACCGAGTGCCGCGGCACCGGCGACCTGCTGGTCAACGACCCCGGCGGACCGCTGTGCCTGACGTGCGCGGACCTCGACCACCTCGTGCTCCTCGGCGCGGGCGACGCGACGCTGACCCGGCGCGCGAAGAAAGCCAGCGGGCTGTCCGCGGTCGTGCAGCGGTACGACAGGGGGCGCAAACGTTTCCAGCGCAAGGGGATCCTGGTCGAGGAGGCCGCGCTGGAACAAGCGGAGGACTCGTGCCTCGCGGACGAGGACGTGCGGCTGCGCAGGCGGGAACGCGACCGCGAGCGCCGCGCCGACTGGGACGTCGACTTCCAGGCCGCGCTGGCCCGGGAGGTCCTCCGCCTGTTCCCCGGCTGTCCGCACGACCGCGCCGACGCCATCGCCCGGCACGCCGGGACCCGCGGCAGCGGGCGGGTCGGCCGGTCCGCCGCCGGACGGGCGTTGGACGAGCGGAAGACCACCCTGGCCGTGATCGCCTCGCTGCGGCACGAGGACACCGACTACGACCGGATGCTCATGTCCGGTGTGGACAGAGCCGTCGCGCGCGAGCGCATCCGCGCCGACATCGACCGGCTGCTGGAGAACTGGCGCGGGTGAAGGGGAGCCGGTTCACGCCGACTCCCCTTCCGACTACCCGCGCCTGCGGACGGCGTACTGCCGCTGGTTGGCCACCGGGGCGGAGAACGCCCGCGGCGGGATCTGGGACTTCCTGCCCGCCGCGCGGCGGTCCCGCCTGCTGGTGGGAACGGCGTCGGACTCGGGAGTCGGGTGTTCGGAACCCGCGCTTGAAGAGCTGCCTGCATTTGAAGAGCGCACGGTCATGAGCGCCTCCTCACTGTCGAGATGGCGTGCGGAATAGGCGACCACGACGGGTCGCGCAAAGCCCGCGAGGGCTACCGGTGGGATGAGGTCACGCGCGGCTCGCGAACGGCAGCGGCGGCGCGGAAGGTTTCCTTATCACTTCACCGAACGACCGTAACAAGCCCTCGCGGGGACGTGCCACCTATTTACCGGCCGCCAGGAAGTCCTCGAACGCGCCCTTGCCCTCGGCGTGCTCCGGGGTGATGCCGCCACCCCGTCGCAGGGCGCGGAACACTTTGCCGGGCAGGCGAAGCGGCACGATGCGGCGCGTGCGGCCGCGAGCCGCGAGGTACGCGCGGGCGAGGTCGGCGGCGGGCCGCACCTCCGGTCCGCCGAGGTCCGGGAGGCGACCGGCGGGCTCGGCGACGGCGAGGTCGGCCAGCCGGGAGGCAACCTCGCGGACCTCGACCGGCTGGAACCGCACCGACGGCACGGGCATCACCAGCGGCACCTTCGCCAGCGCGCCGAGCAGGGTGGCGACCAGGTCGTGGAACTGGGTCGTGCGCAGCACGGTCCACCCGAGACCGGACGCCTCGATCACCTGCTCCGCGGCCAGTTTCGCGCGGTAGTACCCGAGCGGGACGACGTCGACGCCGACGATCGAGATGTACACGACGTGCCGCACGCCCGTGGCCTTCGCGGCGGCGACGAGGTGCCGGGCGGCCTCGACGTCACCGCCGGTCTGCGTGCTCGCGCAGTGGACGACCACCTCGGCACCCGTCAGCGCGGCCTCCAGGCCTTCGCCGGTGCGCAGGTCGATCGGCCAGGTCGGCGACTTGCGGCTCACCACGCGGACGTCGTGGCCGTCGGCCTCCAGCAGGTCCACGACCACGCGCCCCAGGGTGCCGGTGCCACCGGTCACCACGATCGTCTTCTCGTTCCTCATACCCCGTGGACGAGGTGGTCCGGCGGAACGTGACACCGGATCACGGGTAGGGCCTCAGCTCCGGCAGGTCACCGGTCAGCGAGCCCACCGGGGTTCGGCCCGCGGCCCACGCGGCGAGGTCGTTCCGGGCGCCGCCCACCTCGACCGGCGTGCCGCTCCCCCACGTCCACGTCCCGCCGTCGTCGGCGCGCAGGACGACCTGGACCCCTTCGGGGGCGCGGGGCGCGGCGAACGTCAGCAGGTGGTCGGAGAACTCGGGCGACCAGGTGGCGGGCGTGTACCCGAGCCGCAGGTCGGTGCTGTGGATCTCGATCTCGCGCCAGTACGCCTGGACCACCTCGACCAGGGTGCCGTCGCGGTAGACGACGGACCGCCCCCAGTCGTCGGGACCGATCTTCGCGAGGGCGCGGTCGAACGTGGCGGACGCGGCGACGGCGGCTTCGACCAGGTCGGCGGCGGGGTTGCCCGCGTTCGCGGCGATCCCGGCGTCACGGGCGGGCCTGCCGCCGTCGTAGACGTCGACCTTCCGGTCCTCCAGCGCGTACTCGACCTGCCGGGCCAGAGCCGCGCCGACCCCGGCCAGGTGCGCGAGGACGTGACCGCGCGACCAGCCGGGCAGCACCGAATCGGCTCGCGCCGCGTCGTCTGACAGCCCGTGCAGCAGGCCGGGCAGGCGGGTGTTCGCGGCCCACACGGGAACCGGGTTCACGGACACGGGGGCTCCTAACGGACTTATTGGGGTTTGCCGTTAGAGCCTAGCCATCCAGTCATACGGGAACAAGCCCGTATCCCGTTAGAATCCCCTCGTGGCTCCCCATCCAGCCCTCGCCTTCGTCGGAACGGTCCGGTACGACGCGGACGACCTCGCGTCGTCGGCGGGGTTCGCCGACTGGCTCGGCCTGCACACCGACGCGCCCGCGGCGCTCGCGGCGGACGACCAGGTCCGCGCCCGCGTCGTCGCACTGCGCAAGGCGGTCCGGAGCCTGTTCGCCCGCGCCGTGGCCCCCGACGCCCCCAGCAAGGCCGACGCGGACCGGTTGCTCGACCCGACGGCCGCGCTCGACCACCTGAACGAGGCCGCGAGCGCCGTGCTGCGCGCACCGCGCCTGGAGTGGCCGTCGGCCGAGGCGCCCCGGCTGGCGGAGCGGCGCACCGAGGCCGACGCCGCGACCCAGCTGGTCGCGGACCTGGCCCGGTCCGCGATCGAGTTCCTCGCGAGCGCGGACCGCGAACACCTGAAGGCCTGCCCGGCCCCGCGGTGCGTGCGGTACTTCGTGCGCGACCACCCCCGCCAGGCGTGGTGCAAGCCCTCGTGCGGCAACCGGGCCCGTGCCAGCCGGTACTACCACCGGCATCACTCGGAGGAGTGACCCGGCAGGCCAGGAGGTCCCGTCAGTCCTGGTCGACCGGCGTCACGGTGCCCAACGCGCCGTCGACGGTGATCAACTGCCCGGTGGTGATCCGGCTGACCGCGTCCGGGACGCCGACCACGGCCGGGATGCCGTACTCGCGGGCCACGACCGCGCCGTGCGAGTTCGCGCCGCCCATCTCCATGACCAGTCCGCCCGCGGTGAGGAACAACGGCGTCCAGCCGGGGTCCGTGGACGGCGCGACCAGGATCTCGCCGGGCTCCAGGTGCGCGCCGATCGGGTCGAGCACGACACGCGCGACGCCCGTGACCGCGCCCGCCGAGGCGGGGGTGCCGATCAGCGCGCCGGGACCGGCGGGAGCGTCCCGCGCTGCCACGGCCTCCGGCTCCGTGCCGTCCGACAGCACCACCCTGGGCACCCGGCGGCGACGCGTCTCCCGGTCGTAGGACTCGCGGCGGTCCGCCACGACCGCCCGGAAATCCTTGCCGCCCAACGCCGCGCGCATGTCCGCGAAGTCCAGGAAGTACACGTCGTCGGCCGCGTCGAGCACGCCATCTGCCGCGAGTTCCGCGCCGACGAGCCCGACCTGCCGCCGCACGTGGCCGAACGCCACGACCAGGTGGTACTTCGGCATCTCGCGCAGCCCGGCCAGCAGCCGGGCCCGGCCCAGCGCGAACCGGACGAGTCGACCGCGCACCCGGCCCGCCTTGCGCGCCAGGCGGTCGATCGCCGCCTCGGCCTCCGCCGCTCCCCGCGCGAACTGGACGTCCGGCGCGAGCTTCGGGTCGTCCAGGCGGAGGTAGTTCGCCAGGACGCCGAGGAGGTGCGTCGGGTCGTCCGACCAGCGCGGCAGCCCGAGGTCGATCTCGGCAACGGCCCGGTGGCCCCACTTGGCGAGGAACCCCGCGAGGCCGGTCTGCGCCACGGACGGCAGCAGCCCGTCGTGGAACAGTTGGGCGAGATCCCGCGCGGGTGTGGTGCTGACGGCAGTGCGCGACTCCTCGTCGGCGCGGATCGCGGTGGCGAGCTGCCAGAGTTCCAGGTCCATCTCGGTCGTCACGTTGTGCGGCAACCCCCGCAGCACGGCCTGCAGGTCGCCCGGCTCCAACCGCCTGCCGAGCACCTCGCCCGCCAGCCCGAGCATCGCGAACCCGGCCAGCGCCAACGGGAAGATCATGGGCAGCACCCGCACCGTGCGCTCGCCGAGCAGTTCCTCGCAGTGGTCGAGCCGCCGGAGCGCGGACGTCGAGTCCGGGATGGACAGCACTGCGGCCTGGTTCCTGCCGATCTCGTCCATGCGCCGGTGCGCCGACGCCGGGCTCGACACCGCCTGCACGACGCGGAGCGGCAGCCGGTAGCGCGCGGCCACGCGCAGGAACCGACGCGCGAACGGTCGCCACGACGTGTGCAGCAGGGAGAACCGCGGATCGTCGAACAGACCTCGCAGCACGACAGCGGACCGGGCCTCCATGAAGTCGAGGACCCGCGGCGCGATGACCCGCCCCGGTTTGCTGCGCACGATGGTGGTCACGTCGATGAACAACCGCTGCCCGGCCTCCCGGTAGGGCAGGGCGCCGTCGAGCCGGGCGGCGACGGGGAACCCGAACAGCTCCGACATGCCTGCCGACAGCAGCCGGAAGCCCACGAACCCCGCGGGCGTGATCGGCCGTTGCAGCCCTTGGGCGACGCTGAAGCAGAAGAACACCCGCGGGTCCTCGGCCGTCGCGCCGAGCGGCAGCGGGAACAGCGTGGTGATCGGCCGCGCCTGCGTCAGCCACAGCACGCCGTCGGCGTCCAGCGCCCACTCGGTGTCCTGCGGCGCCCCGTAGTGCGCCTCCACCCGTGCGCCCAACCGCGCCAGGTCGCGGATCTGCTCGTCGGTGAGGCACGCGCCGTCCCGCGCGTGCTCGACCTGCTCCGTGCCGCCGCCGGGCAGTGACCGGATGACGAGGCGCTTGTCGCCGAGCCTGCGTTCGAGGATCTCGCCGGACGCCGTGTCGACGACGAAGTGGTCGGGGTTCACCGCGCCGGACACGACCGCCTCACCGAGGCCGGGGCTCGCGTCGATGACGGCCTCCCGGCGTTTGCCCGTCACCGGGTTCGCGGTGAACAGCACGCCCGCCACGGCCGACTGCACCATCTCCTGCACCACGACCGCGATCCGCACCGCGCGGTGGTCGATGCCGTTGCTCTCCCGGTAGGCCACGGCCCGGTCCGTCCACAGCGACGCCCAGCACCGGCGCACCGCGTCGACCACCGCGTCCGGCCCCACCACGTTGAGGAAGGTGTCCTGCTGCCCGGCGAAACTCGCGAACGGCAGGTCCTCCGCCGTGGCCGACGACCGCACCGCCACCGGGGTGTCCGGCCCGAGCCGGGCGTGCTCGGCCACCAGCGCGTCCCGCACGTCGTCCGGCATCGGCGCGGAGAGCAGCGACTCCCGCGCCCGACCCGCGAGGTCCACGTGGTCGCCGTGCAGCAGCGAGCCCGTGCCCGCCGCCTCAGCGACCAGCCGGTACGCCTCGGTCGTGACGCAGAACCCCGGCGGCACCGGAAGGCCCGCGGCGGTGAGTTCGCCGAGGTTCGCCGCCTTGCCCCCGACCGCGGCCGACATGCCCGCGTCGATCGAGGCGAAGTCGCGGATGAGCCGGTCGTCCGGGCGTGCGTCCATGACGCCGAGGCTACGAGCGTTCGGCGGAAAACTCAACGAGTGATGAATTATTCGTGTCGAGAAACCGTGCGGACGCAGGCAGGGGCGGCCCCGAAACGGGACCGCCCCTGCCTGGTGCCTACCGACGGCTGCTAGCTGCAGCCGGAGGTGCTGCCGCAGCCCTCGCACAGGTAGCACGAGCCCGCGGGGCGCATCTTGGTGCCGCAGGTCATGCACAGCGGGGCGTCGGCGGTGGTGCCGAGGTGCAGTTCGAGCAGCTCGGTGGAGCTGCCGACGCGCGCGTCCTGCTTGGTGGGCTTGGCTTCCTTCGCGGGGCTGGCGTCCACGGTGGTCTGCAAGCCCACGAGGTCCACGTCGGACGGGCCGCCGTACTCGTTGGCGACGGTGGCGGTGCGCTCGTCGGCGGTGAAGATGCCGAGCTGCGAACGCTTCTCGTAGGGCAGGTGGTCGAGGGCCAGCCTGCGGAACAGGTAGTCCAGGACGCTGGTGGCGATGCGGACGTCCGGGTCGTCCGTCATGCCCGCGGGCTCGAAGCGGAGGTTCTGGAGCTTCGAGATGTAGAACTCCAGCGGGATGCCGTACTGGAGGCCGACGGAGATGGACATGGAGAACGCGTCCATCACGCCCGCGAGGGTGGAGCCCTGCTTGCCGAGCTTGACGAAGATCTCCCCGAGGCCGCCGTCCGGGTAGGAACCCGCGTGCAGGTAGCCCTCGGCGCCGCCGACGGTGAACGACACCGTCTGGCTGGGGCGCCTCTTCGGCAGGCGCTTGCGGACCGGGCGGTACTCGACGACCGTCTCGGTCTTGCCGGGGGCCGACGCGGCCGCGGTGGCCTCGCCGCCGGTGTTGGCGCCCTTGCCCGCGGACAGCGGCTGGCCGACCTTGCAGTTGTCGCGGTAGATCGCGAGGGCCTTGATGCCCATCTTCCAGCCCTGGAAGTAGATCTCCTCGACGTCCTCGATCGTCGCGTTCTCCGGCATGTTCACCGTCTTGGAGATCGCGCCGGAGATGAACGGCTGCACGGCCGCCATCATGCGGACGTGGCCCATGGGCGCGATGGAGCGCTCGCCCATGGCGCAGTCGAACACCTCGTAGTGCTCGGGGCGCAGGCTGGGCGCGTTCACGACGTTGCCGTGCTCGGCGATGTGCTCGACGATCGCCTCGACCTGCTCGTCCAGGTAGCCGAGGGCGGACAGGGCGCGCGGCACCGTCTGGTTGACGATCTGCATGGAGCCGCCGCCGACGAGCTTCTTGAACTTGATCAGCGCGAGGTCGGGCTCGATGCCGGTGGTGTCGCAGTCCATCATCAGACCGATGGTGCCGGTGGGCGCGAGCACGCTGGCCTGCGCGTTGCGCCAGCCGTTGCGGCCGCCGATCTCGATGGCCTCCTGCCACGCGCGGGTCGCGACCTTGTGCACGGCGCCGTCGTTGCCGCCCAGGGTGCGGATGCCGTCGTTGGCGGCGGCGTGCTTGCGGATGACGCGCTTGTGGGCGTCCTCGTTGCGGGCGTAGCCCTCGTACGGGCCGACCATGCCCGCGAGCTCGGCGGAACGGCGGTAGGCGACGCCGTTCATCAGCGAGGTGATGGCGGCGGCGAGCGAACGGCCGCCCTCGGAGTCGTACGCGTGGCCGGTGGCCATGAGCAGCGCGCCGAGGTTGGCGTAGCCGATGCCCAGCTGGCGGAACTTGCGGGTCGTCTCGCCGATCGGCTCGGTCGGGAAGTCCGCGAAGCAGATGGAGATGTCCATCGCGGTGATGACGATCTCGACGGCCTGGGCGAACGTGCCCGCGTCGAACGTGCCGTCCTCGCGCAGGAACTTCATCAGGTTCAGCGACGCCAGGTTGCAGCTGGAGTTGTCCAGGTGCATGTACTCCGAGCACGGGTTGGACGCGGTGATCCGACCGGACTCCGGGCAGGTGTGCCAGTCGTTGATCGTGCCGTCGTACTGGATGCCGGGGTCGGCGCACTCCCACGCGGCCTTGGCGAGCTTGCGGAACAGGTCCTTGGCGTCGACCTTCTCGATCACCTCGCCGGTCTGGCGGGCGCGCAGGCCGAACTGGTCGCCGGACTCGACGGCGTTCATGAACTCGTCCGAGACGCGGATGGAGTTGTTGGCGTTCTGGTACTGCACGGACACGATGTCCTTGCCGCCCAGGTCCATGTCGAAGCCGCCGTCGCGGAGGACGCGGATCTTCTCCTCTTCGCGCGCCTTCGTCTCGATGAACTCCTCGACGTCCGGGTGGTCCACGTCCAGGACGACCATCTTGGCCGCGCGGCGGGTGGCGCCACCGGACTTGATGGTGCCCGCGGACGCGTCGGCGCCGCGCATGAAGGACACCGGGCCGGACGCGGTGCCGCCGGAGGACAGCAGCTCCTTGGACGACCGGATGCGGGACAGGTTCAGGCCCGCGCCGGAGCCGCCCTTGAAGATCAGCCCCTCCTCGCGGTACCAGTTGAGGATCGACTCCATGGTGTCGTCGACGGCGAGGATGAAGCACGCGCTGACCTGCTGCGGCGAGCTGGTGCCGACGTTGAACCACACCGGGGAGTTGAAGCTGAACACCTGGTGCAGGAGCATGTAGGTCAGCTCGTGCTCGAAGATCACCGAGTCGGCCTCGGTCGCGAAGTAGGCGTGCTTGACGCCCGCGGCCACGTAGGTCTTCACGACGCGGTCGATGAGCTGGCGCAGGCTGGTCTCCCGCTGCGCGCTGCCGACAGCGCCGCGGAAGTACTTGCTGGTCACGATGTTCGTGGAGTTGAGCGACCACGAGGCGGGGAACTCGACGCCGCGCTGCTCGAAGTTCACGGTGCCGTCGCGCCAGTTCGTCATCACGACGTCGCGGTGCTCCCAGGTCACCTCGTCGTACGGGTGCTTGCCCTCGGTCGTGTAGACCCGGCGCACCTTCAGGGCGGCGGCCCCCCGCTTGTCCCCATTGCCGTTGCGCGCGGCTGTCTTCTTGCCTGCGCCGCTGACGGTCTCCGTCATGCCCGGTGTCTCCCTATTGTGCTGAACCCTGGGTTGCACGGCCACGTCCGGAGTTCCCCGTCCGATGCGGTCGACGTGCGATAACTGGAATTACGGACGCGGTTCGTCTTCCCGCGCCGTACGAAGATCGGAAATCTCCTTCTCGAAGTCCTCAACGGACGAGAAGGACCTGTAAACACTCGCGAAACGCAGGTAGGCGACCTCGTCGAGCTCTCGTAAGGGCCCGAGGATCGCCAGGCCCACCTCGTGGCTGGGGATCTCGGCACTGCCGGTCGAGCGGATGGACTCCTCGACGCGCTGGGCGAGCTGCTGGAACGCGTCCTCGTCCACGGGGCGGCCCTGGCAGGCCCTGCGGACGCCGTTGACGACCTTGTCCCGGCTGAACGGCTCGGTGACGCCGGAGCGCTTCACCACCGCGAGGACGGCTTCCTCCACGGTGGTGAACCGACGGCTGCACGAGGAGCAGGAACGCCTGCGACGGATGACCTGGCCTTCGTCGGCCTCGCGGGAGTCGACCACGCGAGAATCCGAATGCCGGCAGAACGGACACCGCACCCTGCTCATCCCCTTCCCAGGGCAGCACCGTCCGCAGCAACCGCACTGGCATGGTTACCCACAACCTGTGGACTACTTGAGTCGGTCTCACCACTAGATGTAGGGGTGAACCTATGCCAGAACACAACGCGAAGCAAACTGAACGCGCCACCCGTTCGGTGGAACGAACAGTCCATCAGCAGGAACCGGAGCCTTGCCGGAGGGGCGCTAGGGAGCGCTGTCGAGCACACCCTGCGGGACGATCAACGACTGACCGGGGACGACGTGCGAATCCGCCATCCGGTTGAGTTCACGGATGCGCTCGACGACGACGTCGGGATCGCTGTTCGGCGCACTGCGCTGGGCGACGTCGTGCAGCGTCTCACCCACTTGGACGTACGCGACACCGGTCCGTTCGGGGACGCTCGTCGCGCCCGACGCGTACAGGTAGAACAGCCCCACGCACGCCGCCGCGACGAGGGCGAGCACGCAGATCCCGACGAGCCTGAGCACCGACCCGCGCGTCGGCCGGTCGTCGCGGCACTCGACCACATCGGCCTTAGCAGGCGCGGAGACCCGCTGGGCCCTGGACGCGGGCCGCCGCCCGTCACCCACCTCGAAGCGCCGGAGCACCCTGGGACCGGGTCGGAGCCCCCGTCCGGGCGAAGCGTCCCGCACACCGGAATCATCGACCAGTTCGAAGCCGGACCGGGTCCCAATGAGCACCGCCATGACGCCTCCATCGCAGGTCAACCGAACAAGATCGAACACAGGTTCGATCGAACGTCCGTGCGAATGTCTACCACTCCGGGCACCAAATATCGAGAACACGCCGACGATTACTTCGAACAGGTGTTTGATCTGGACCTGAAGTGCGACTACCGTCGAACACGAAGATCGACGGATATCCGGCCTGGGCGATCAGGGACCGGTGAGGAGGAAGCACCGTGGCGCGCAAGACGACCGAGAACCGGGACACCGCGGCGGGTGACCCCGCTCTTCCCCAGCAGGCGGACATCGCGGGCAACGCGGGTCTCACGCTCCGCCAGCGCAAGGTTCTCGACGTCATCAGGGACTGGCTGGACCGCTTCGGCTACCCGCCCAGCGTCCGCGAGATCGGCGAGGCCGTCGGTCTGACGTCCACCTCGTCCGTCGCGCACCAGCTGCGCGCGCTCGAACGCAAGGGCTTCCTGCGCCGCGACCCGAACCGCCCGCGCGCCGTCGGCGTGCTGCCGACCGAGATCGACGCGGGCATGGACCCGAGCCACAAGCCGACGCCCGCGTACGTGCCGATGGTGGGCCGGATCGCGGCCGGTGGGCCGATCCTGGCCGAGGAGTCGATCGAGGACGTGTTCCCGCTGCCGCGGGAGATCGTCGGCGAGGGTGAGCTGTTCCTGCTGAAGGTCGTCGGCGACTCGATGGTCGACGCGGCCATCACGGACGGCGACTGGGTCGTCATCCGCCAGCAGCCGACCGCCGACAACGGCGACGTGGTCGCGGCGATGATCGACGGTGAGGCCACCGTGAAGACGTTCAAGCGCACGGCCGAGCACGTGTGGCTGATGCCGCACAACGCGGCTTACGAGCCGATCCTGGGTGATGAGGCGAGCATCCTGGGCAAGGTTGTGGCCGTTCTGCGCCGGCTGTAGTTCTGGGGTTGGCCGGGGTTGGTTGGGCCGGGGTTGGTGAGTAGAGCAAAGCCGCTGGCTTGGTCAGGGTTGCCGGTTTGACGGTGCCGTTCCGGTGGATTCGCGGTGCGAGTTCTCAGGCACTGACGGAGCCGTTCCCGTTGGTCAGCGGTGCTTGATGAGGTCTTGTTGTCATGCGCGGCGGCGTGAGCGGCGTGCGAATGCCGCGATCAGCACCAGGGCCGCCGCACCGATTCCGATTGCCGGCCACAGTTCGGTCTTCTCCGTTGCGACCATTGGTGCGGCTGAGGCGTTACCCGTCGTTTCGGTGGGGGGAACCGTGGTTGTCGGTGCTGGAGGTACTGCCAAGGCGGTTGCCCCCGCCACCGTCATGATGGTCGATGAGGTGGCTTTGCCAAATTCCGAGGCGGACAGCAGGGTTCCGTCCGGGTCGAAGGTGATCGACTCGCCCTGCTCCTCGTTCGGCAGCGGTATCCGTACCGGGTCGGAGGTGAGCGCTTTCGCGAAATCGCCGTCGGGCACCGGGTACAGGTAGGCGTCGGTGTAGGTGCGCAGTGCGATCACCTTGCCGTCGTGCGACACCGCTCCCCCGGTCACCACACGGGTGACCAGTGAGCTCTGCACCGGGCCGCCCGGTGTGTCCGTGACCGCGATGGAGACCTTGGCCACCTGTTCCATCGCGACCGTCGTTCCCGCCACCAGCGGGCCGACCGGGCGGTAGACCAGGGCCGAGCCGAGGTTCTCCTTGGTGACGATGTGCGGCACGCCGCCCGCGTCGAGCAGGAGCGCCTCGGCGTCGTGCTTGCCGTCCGGGTAGGTCAGCCTGAACAGCTGGGCGTCACCGTCCTGGGACACGACGTGCAGGGCGATCGTCTCCCTGGAGCGGCCGTTGTCGCCGGTGTCTGCCAGCCAGAGCCTGCCGTCCGGCGCCAGCGCCAAGTCCTCCACGTCGAACGGGTTGACCGGGGCGGTGACGGTGTCCAGGACCTCGCAGTCGCGGCCGATGACCTGGACGACGATGCCGCCGTTGTCGCTGTCGTTGACGGCGAACAGGCGGTCGCCGTCCGAGGCGAGGCCGGACAGCTCCTCAAGGCGCTGGTCCGCGACGGTGCACAGCGGAACGGGAACGGCCGGGTCCGCGGTGGCGGACCCGGCCGAAACCGTCATCAGTACTGCGATCAGGGCGAGAAGGCGCACGGCTCAGGCGGGGCTTCCCACGGCGTACTGCTCCAGCAGAGCGGCGAGCGTCGGGTGGACGCGGGCGCTCAGCTCGGTGCCCTCCTCCGTGTGCTTCTCGGACAGCACCTCGCCCTCGCGGTGGATGCGCGCCACGATCTCGCCGCGCGCGTACGGCACCAGCGCCTCGACCGTGACCTCCGGCCTGGGGATCAGCTTCGAGATCTGCTGCCGCAGTTCGGCGATGCCCTCGCCGCTGTGCGCCGACACGAACGCCGCGCCGGGGAACAGGTGGCGCAGGCGGGCGATCGTCAGGTCGCCCACCGCGTCGGTCTTGTTGACCACGAGCAGCTCGGCGGGCATCGGCTCGTCGCGCTTGCCGTTGATCTCGGCGATGACCTCGCGGACGGCCTTGACCTGCTTCTCCGGCATGCCGTCGGAGCCGTCCACCACGTGCACGAGCAGATCGGCCTCGGCGACCTCCTCCAACGTGGAGCGGAACGCCTCGACCAGCTGGTGCGGCAGGTGCCGGACGAACCCGACCGTGTCGGTCAGCGTGTACGGCATGCCCTCCGGCGTCTCGCTGCGCCGCGTGGTCGGGTCGAGGGTCGCGAACAGCGCGTCCTCGACCAGCACACCGGCACCGGTCAGCGCGTTGAGCAGGCTGGACTTGCCCGCGTTCGTGTACCCGGCGATGGCCACGCTGGGCACGTCGCCGGAGTGGCGACGGCCTCGCTTGGTCTCGCGGGTGGTGCTCATGGCCGCGATCTCGCGGCGGAGCTTGGCGATGCGCGCCCGGATGCGCCGCCGGTCCGTTTCGAGCTTCGTCTCACCGGGACCGCGCGTGCCCACGCCGCCGCCGCTGCCACCAGCGCCACCACCCTGCCGGGACAGCGACTCACCCCAGCCGCGCAGCCGCGGCATCATGTACTGGAGCTGGGCCAGCTCGACCTGCGCCTTGCCCTCACGGGAGCTGGCGTGCTGGGCGAAGATGTCCAGGATCAGCGCGGTCCGGTCGACCACCTTGACCTTGAGCTTCTCCTCCAGCTGCCGGAGCTGGCCTGGCGAGAGCTCACCGTCGCAGATGACCGTGTCCGCGCCGGAGGAGATCACCACGTCGCGCAGCTCGTTGACCTTGCCCGAGCCGATGTACGTGGCCGTGTCCGGTTTGTCGCGGCGCTGCACCAGCGCGTCCAGGACCTCGGAGCCCGCGGTCTCGGCGAGCAGCTTCAGCTCCGCCATGGACGCGTCGGAGTCCTGCACCGTGCCCTCGGTCCACACGCCGACGAGCACCACCCGCTCCAGGCGGAGCTGCCGGTACTCGACCTCGGTGATGTCCTCGAGTTCGGTGGAGAGCCCGGCGACGCGGCGCAGTGCCGCGCGGTCGGCCAGTGCGAGGTCGCCCGTGGACAGGTTCTCGTCCTCGTCGGCCCAGTCGGTGGTGGTGTCGTCGTTCAGCGTGTTTTCCGTCATTTGCCCTTCATCGTCCCACGGAGAGCCCACCCGGACGAGTCGTTAACCACCGGGGTACAGGGCCAGGTAGATGGCCGTGGTCGGTGTGCCCGGATCGACCGGTAGGGCGGCTAGCTCCTCCATCAACGAATGGAGGCGGTGCTTTAGTTCCTCGGGATCGATCTTGACGACGAGCCTGGTCTGGTCGAGCGCGGCGGGTCCGACGTCGGCGACCTCGCCGAGGAAGGCCTGCAGGACCGCCTCCGAGACCTCGACCTCGTACCCCGCGCCGTCCAGCCGCCAGGACAGCCCGGTGGAGCGGTACGGGATCTCCTTGGCACCCCGGTTGCCGGAGCGGGCGGGCTGGGCCTCCAGGAAACCGGTGGCCACGAGCTTGCGCACGTGGTGCAGCGTGGTCGCGGGGTCCTTGCCCAGCCGTTCGGCGATCTCCTTGTTCGTGAGCGCGTCCTGGTAGGTCAGCCGGATGATCCGCAGGCGGACGGCGGACGCCATCGCGGCGGCTTGCTCGGGGGTGGCCTTGCGCCTCTGCACTTCCGCAGTCTAAGTGATTGACCGTTTCCAATCACTTCGGCGACACTCTGCCCATGGTTCTCTGGACGCACCGGGACTTCCGGCTCCTCTGGGCGGGCGACACCGTCAGCCAGTTCGGCTCCTCGATCGGGCGCACGGTCCTCCCGCTGCTCGCCGCGACCACGCTGGCCGCGACGCCGTGGGAGATGGGTGTGCTCAGCGCGGCGGGCACGGCCGCGTTCCTGCTGATCGGGCTGCCTGCGGGCGTCTGGGTCGACCGGATGCGCCGACGGCCCCTGATGATCGCCACCGACGTGCTGCGCGCGGTCCTGCTGCTGTCCGTCCCGCTCGCCTGGTGGCTCGGCGTGCTGACGCTCGCGCAGCTCGTCGTGGTCGCGCTGCTGGTCGGCGTGTGCACGGTCTTCTTCGACATCGCCTACCAGTCGTACCTGCCGTCGCTGATCGGCCGGGAGCACCTGGTCGAGGGCAACTCGAAGCTCCAGGCGAGCCAGTCGGTCGCCGACGTGTCGGGACCCGCGCTGGCGGGTGGCGTCGCCCAGGCGATCGGCGCCGCGAACGGCGTCCTCGCCACCGGGCTCGGCTACCTGGGCTCGGCGCTGTTCCTGTGGCGGATCAAGGGCGTCGAGCCCCCGCCCCGACCGCGCGAGGGCCGCAAGCTGCGCACCGACATCGCCGAGGGCCTGCGGTTCGTGTTCGACAACAGGTCGCTGCGGGCCATCGTGGGCTGCACCGGCACGTCCAACTTCTTCTCCGGCCTGGAGATGGCCGTGGTGATCCTGTTCCTGGTCCGCGACGTCGGGCTGTCCGAGGGTCTGGTCGGGCTGCTGCTCAGCGCGGGCGGGATCGGCGGCGTGCTCGGCGCGGTGACCGCGAACCGGTGGAACCAGCGGCTCGGCCAGACGCGGGTGATCTGGCTGTCGTTGCTGGTCACGCAGCCGTTCGGCCTGCTGCTGCCGCTGACGGCGAACGACTGGCGGATCGGTCTCGCCATGCTGGGCACGGCGATCGCGGCCTACGGCGTGATCGTCTACAACGTCAGCCAGGTCAGCTTCCGGCAGACGCTGTGCCCGGACCACCTGCTCGGCCGGATGAACGCCAGCGTGCGGTTCCTCGTGTGGGGCACGATCCCGCTGGGCGGCCTGGTCGGCGGCCTGCTGGGCGGCTGGGCCGGGGTGCGCACGACCCTGTGGATCGGCATGATCGGGCAAATCCTCGCCGTTCTCTGGGTTCTGCTGTCACCGCTGCGCACAACCCGTGACCAAGCGGCTACCGTTTCCGACCATGGCTGACACGAGCGTGCTCCTCGACGGACTCCACTTCGGCGAAGCGCCGCGGCACGGTCCGGACGGCAAGTTCTACTTCTCGGACTTCTACGAGAAGGCCGTCTTCACCGTGGACCTCCAGACCGGGGAGAAGCAGGTGGTCTGCTCGCTGCCCGGCCAACCCTCCGGCCTCGGCTGGCT
The DNA here is from genome assembly GCA_049997955.1 of Umezawaea sp. cmx-9-4. Lineage (GTDB taxonomy): Bacteria > Actinomycetota > Actinomycetes > Mycobacteriales > Pseudonocardiaceae > Umezawaea. The sequence goes on from JAEBDY010000009.1 coordinate 100,126, forward strand.
GCCGGACGGCAGGCTGCTCGTGGTGTCGATGAAGGACCGCACGGTCCGCAGGCTGGAGTCGAACGGGGTGCTCGCGCTGCACGCGGACCTGTTCGACATCGCCACGTTCCACACCAACGACATGCTGGTCGACGCGCGCGGCCGCGCCTACGTGGGCAACTTCGGGTTCGACCTGCACAAGAAGATCAACGAGGACGGCATCGAGTCGCTCCTGGACCCGTCCTACGAGCCGCAGGGCACCCCGCTCGCGCTGGTGGAACCGGACGGCACGACCCGCGTGGCCGCCGAGGACCTGAAGTTCCCGAACGGCATGGTGCTGCTGCCCAACGGCACGCTGCTCGTGGCCGAGACGCTGGCGTACCGGCTGACCGCGTTCGACGTCGCCGAGGACGGCTCGCTGAGCAACCGGCGGGTGTGGGCCGACCTGCGCGAGCACGTCATCGCGCCGGACGGGATCTGCGTGGACGCCGAGGGCGGCGTCTGGGTCGCGACCGCGCTGCAGCCGGTGGTCGTGCGGATCGTCGAGGGCGGCACGATCACCGACCGCGTCGAGACGAGCCAGATCAGCTTCGCCGTCGGGCTGATCGGCAACACGCTGGTCGCCTGCACCGCGCCGACCTCGGACCCCGATGTCGTGGGCAAGCAGCACGTCGGCAGGCTGGAGACCGTGCAGGTGAAGGTCGGCGACCGCTAGAGCGAGTCCCACCAGGCCCGGTCGAGTTCGCCGCGCGCGACGAGCACGGCCGGGCCGGTGAGGGTGCTGGACCCCTCGCCGATCACGACGCCCACCCGTCCACCGGGGATGTCCACAGTGGCCTGTCCGGTGGTGCGGCCCCGGCCGTGCAGCCAGGACGCGACGGCGGCGACCGTGCCGGTGCCGCACGAGCGGGTCTCCCCCACGCCGCGCTCGTGCACGCGCATCCTCAGGGCGCCGTCGCCAAGGACGTTCACGAACTCCAGGTTGACGCCGTTCGGGAACACGATCGGGTCGAAGTGGGGCTGCTCGGTGAGGTCGAGGGTCGCCACGGGCACGTCGGTCACGCACGCGAGGTGCGGGTTGCCCACGTCGACGGCCACGCCCGCGAAGTCCGCGCCGCTGGTCTTCGTGGTCGACGTGCCGGTGATCCGGGCTTCGCCCATCTCCACCGTGACGCTGCCGTCGGCGTGCGCCACGACGGGCTTGGCACCCGCGCGGGTGCCGACGACGAACTCGCCGACGGGCATCAGACCGGCGTCGACCAGGTAGTGCGCGAACACCCGCACGCCGTTGCCGCACATCTCCGCGATCGAGCCGTCGGCGTTGCGGTAGTCCATGAACCACGGACCCATGTCGAGCCTGGTCACGCGCAGCACGCCGTCCGCGCCCAGACCCCGCTGCCGGTCGCAGAGCGCTCGCACGCGCGCCTCGGTCAGGTCCAGCACGCCGTCCGGGTCCGGCAGCAGCACGAAGTCGTTCTCGGTGCCGTGCCCTTTGAGGAATTCCACTCCGCCCACGGCACCAGGTTACGTGCCGAGCAGGGCCAGCACTTCCCCGACCAGGTCGGGGCGGGCCGCGTCGAACCAGGTGATCCGCTGGTCGCGGCGGAACCAGGAGCGCTGCCGCCGGACGAACCGGCGGGTGGCCCGCGCGGTCTCCTCGGCGGCCGCCGCCAGGTCGTGCTCGCCGTCGAACGCGGCCAGCACCTGCTGGTAGCCGAGCGCGCGCGCCGCCGTGCGACCGTCGCGCAGTCCCACGGCCTCCAGCGCGCGCACCTCGTCGACCAGGCCCGCCTCGAACATCAGCCGCACCCGCAGGTCGACGCGCTCGTCCAGTTCGGGCACCTCGCGGTCCACGCCGACCAGCACGGTGCCGTAGCGCGCGGGACCGGGCTTGGGCAGGTTCGCCGAGAACGGCTTCCCGGTCAGCTCGATGACCTCCAGCGCGCGCACGACGCGGCGGACGTTGCCGGGCAGGATCGCCAGCGCGGCCGACGGGTCGAGCGCGGCCAGCCGCTCGTGCAGCGCGGGACCGCCCACGACGGCCAGTTCCTCCTCCAGCCGCGCGCGGACCACGTCGTCCGTGCCGGGGAACTTCAGGTCGTCCAGCACGGCCTGCACGTACAGGCCGGAGCCGCCGACGAGCACCGGCGTGCGGCCGTCGGCCAGCAGTTCCTCCACGAGCGCGCGCGTGTGGCGCTGGTAGGCGGCGACGGAGGCGGTCTCGGTCACGTCCAGCACGTCGAGCAGGTGGTGCGGGACGCCGTGGCGCTCGGCCTCGGTGATCTTCGCCGTGCCGATGTCCATGCCCCGGTAGAGCTGCATCGCGTCGGCGTTGACCACCTCGCCGCCGAGTTCGAGCGCGAGGCGGACGGCGAGGTCGGACTTGCCGGTGGCGGTGGGGCCGACGACGGCGACGGGGACGGTCACGCCCCAGTTTCCCAGACGGCGACGTGGTAGCCGACGCCGTAGGGCACGAGCAGTTCCGAGCGGGCGCACCGCCACGGCCCGGTGGCCCCGGCCAGGCCTGCGAGCACCTGCCACGCCGCCCGGCCGTCGGCGCCCAGTTCGGCGGCGAGCGCGGGGTCGAGGTCGCGCAGCGCCTCGGGGTCGGCGGCGGCCAGCGCCGCGCGCACGCCGTCGTCGAACGGCCCGGCGCGGTCGTCCGGACGGCCGACGGACGCGTCGCCGTGCCGGTGCGAGCCCGTGCCGAGGACGAGGAACCCGACACCGGGCTCGGCCGCGAGGTCCTTCCCGACCGCGAAGCAGTCGGCGGGCGGCAGATCCGGGTGGACCAGTTCCACTCGGACGGCAGACGCCCCCACGGCGGCGCGCAACCAGCCCGCGACCAGTGCCGGCAGCGGCAGATCGGGGTCCGAAGTGGACTCGACGGCCGAAAGCGCCACCGGCACATCGACGCCGTATCCGCGGAACGTCCCGGAGATGTCCGGGCCGACCGTCCTCCGACCGGACGGATCACCCGCGATGACCACCCAGCGGGACGAGCTGTCCGCCAGTTCCCGTGCCGCCGCGAGGCACGCCGCGCGCAACGGTTCGGTCTCGGCCACGGCGCCCCCGACCAGCTCGGGCACGAGCAGAGGCGGGTGCGGCAGCACCGCCAGACGTGAGATCACACCTCGTGACGCTACCCATCTTCGACACCGCAGTACCGGGCCGAGCTCTGACCTGTTTGAATGCGCGCGGGGTACTGGAGACGATGAGACGGTCCAGGTACTCGGTGCTGGGCCCCGCCGGTGGCGGGGCGCCCGTGGTTGGCACGGGCACCACGAAGTGGGCAGGCGAGGAGGAAGCCGGCGATGACGGAGCACGAGACGACACCGGAGACCACTGGTGACAGTGGCGGCACGACAACGGTGATCGAGGGAACGAAGCAGGAGAGCGCCCCGGTGGCCGCTCCGCCGGTCCCCGTGGCGTCGGACCACCCTGACCGCTGGGGACGCGTGGACGCGGACGGCACCGTCTACGTCAAGACGGCCGACGGCGAGCGCGTCGTGGGGTCCTGGCAGGCGGGCGAGCCCGAGGAGGGCCTCGCGCACTTCGCGCGCCGGTTCGACGACCTGCGGACCGAGGTCGAGCTGCTCGTGGCGCGGCTGTCCTCCGGCGCGGGCGACCCGAAGCACGCCCTCACGAGCGCGAAGCACGTGCGGGAGACGCTGAAGGACGCGGCGGTCGTCGGCGACCTGGAGTCGCTGGCCAAGCGCGTGGACCACGTGCTCGCCAAGGCCGAGGAAGGCCTGGAGAAGGCCAAGGAGGCCAAGGAGGCCGCGCGCACCCAGTCCGTGGCGCGCAAGCAGGAACTGGTCGAAGAGGCCGAGACGCTCGCCAACGAGTCGACCCAGTGGAAGACCACGGGCGACCGCTTGCGGCAGATCCTGGACGAGTGGAAGACCATCCGCGGCGTCGACCGCAAGACCGACGAGCAGCTGTGGCGGCGGTTCTCCAAGGCGCGCGACGCGTTCAACCGCCGTCGCGGCTCCCACTTCGCGGACCTCGACCGCCAGCGCGGCGTGGCGAAGAACCGCAAGCAGGAACTGGTCGAAGAGGCGGAGAAGCTCGTCCAGTCCGACGACTGGGGCCCCACGGCCGGTCGCTACAAGGACCTCATGGTCGAGTGGAAGGCGGCGGGTCGGGCTCCGAAGGAGGCCGACGACGGGCTCTGGCAGCGCTTCCGCGCCGCCCAGGACGCGTTCTTCGCCCGCCGCTCCGAGGCCTTCAACGAGCGCGACGCGGAGTTCGGCACCAACGCGCAGCTGAAGGAAGCCCTGCTGGCCGAGGCCGAGGCGATCGACCCCACCGGTGATCTGGAGACGGCCCGGGCGCAGCTGTACAAGATCCAGGAGCGCTGGGACGCGATCGGGAAGGTGCCCCGCGAGCGGGTCCGCGACCTGGAGGGCAAGCTGCGCTCCATCGAGGAGAAGGTGCGCGGGGCGGTCGACGCGCAGTGGCGCCGGTCCGATCCCGAGGCCGAGGCCCGGGTGGCGCAGTTCCGGGAGCGGGTGGAGCAGTTCGAGGCCCAGGCCGAGAAGGCTCGGTCGGCTGGGGACAAGCGGCGGGCTGAGCAGGCCGAGGCTCAGGCGAAGCAGTGGCGGGAGTGGTTGTCGGCTGCTGAGGCGGCTGTGGCTACTCGATAGGTTTTTTGGGGAACGGGCGCTCCTTTTTTGGGGGCGCCCGTTTTTGCTTGTTGCCCACCCCGCTCGCGCGATTATTTCTATGCCCATTTCCGTTTGTCAAGGCGGGAAAGATGCCTTGACAAACGGAAATGGGCATGAAGGCGCTGGGGATCGGGGTGGGGCAGAGGGTGTGGCAACGGCGTGAGCCCGAGTGCCGTCGTGGTCAGGATTCACGCCAAGAGAGGCCATTTCACCATGCAGTCAAGCCTGCCGCAGCGTTAGAGACGATCGGACTGGGCGGACTCACCGGCCAAGCCCCACCGGCCACCAGACCCAACCGGCCACCCGCCAGCTTGAGCCACCTATCGACCACGACCCGACCGGAACAAGACTGGTCTTTCGCAGTTCCCTCCCCACCCCGATCCCCAGCGCCCTCACGGCTTTTCGACTTTGTCAAGACATCTTTCCCGCCTTGACAAAGTCGAAAAGCCGTGGAGATAATTGCGCAACGGGGTGGCAAAAGGCCTCAAAAACAAGACCCCAAATCACAACCCGGGCCGAGAAGCAGCCAACTTCAACCACTTCACCAACAACACGATCACAGCCACCACGGCCAGGACCAACCCGATCCCCGGCCCTGGCCCTGGCGCATGACTGGTGGTCGTCTGCTGCATCCAGATCGACAGCACCCCGCTGACAGAGGCCACGAAACACCCGAGAGCGCAGAACCACACGAGCCCCCACCGGCGCAGGATCAGGCTCAACGCCGACAGCAGCACCCCGGCCACGACGGACGCAACCGCGAACATCTTCGGCAGCGCGCCGACGACCTCCCCCTCGGGGATCTGGCCCAGCAGGATCTGCCAGCCGCGCGCCTCCCCCGCCCACGGCAGCAACTGCGCGATGAGCAGCGCGAACACCGCCACCGCGATCAGCAGCGCGCCTGCGCCGGGGTCGACGCGCTTGGCGGCCGACGCACCCACCTCGTCGATCTCCTCCCGCAACCGGGACAGGTCGTCCGACTCGTTGGTCACTGGACGCCGCACCCGGCCGCCGCCACGGGTGCCGGAGCGCCGAACGACGGCAACCCCAGCGCCGTGCCGGGGGTCTTCGGCTTGATCCCGGCCTCCGACCGGTCACCGGCCTTCGTCCGCCGGTGGCTGATCAGCGGCCCGTCCGCGACCACGTAGTGCGGCGCCCCGTAGGTCACCACGGTCTCCACCACGTCACCGGGCCGCACCAGGGCGTCGCCGGGCGTGAAGTGCACCAGTCGGCCGTCGCGCGCGCGACCGCTCAACCGCAGCGTCTCGGCGTCGCGCTTGCCCTCGCCGGTCGCGACCAGCACCTCGATCTTCCGGCCGACCTGCTCCTGGTTCAGCTCCAGCGCCATGGCCTCCTGCAGGTCGATGAGCCGGTCGAACCGCTCCTGCACGACCTTCTTGGGCAGCTGGTCCGGCAACGACGCGGCGGGCGTGCCCGGACGCTTCGAGTACTGGAACGTGAACGCGTTGGTGAACCGCGACCGGCGGACGACGTCCAGGGTCGCCTGGAAGTCCTCCTCGGTCTCGCCGGGGAAGCCGACGATGATGTCGGTGGTGATCGCCGCGTCCGGCATCGCCTCGCGCACCTTGTCCAGGATCGACAGGTACTTCGCCGAGCGGTACGAGCGGCGCATCTCCTTGAGCAGCCGGTCCGAGCCGGACTGCAGCGGCATGTGCAGCGAGTGGCACACGTTCGGCGTCTCGGCCATCGCCGCGATCACGTCGTCGGTGAAGTCCTTCGGGTGCGGCGAGGTGAACCGCACGCGCTCCAGGCCCTCGATCGCGCCGGTCGCGCGCAGCAGCTTGCCGAACGCCAACCGGTCGCCGAACTCGACGCCGTAGGAGTTGACGTTCTGCCCGAGCAGCGTCACCTCCAGCACGCCCTGGTCCACCAGGGCCCGCACCTCGGCGAGCACGTCGTCGGGGCGGCGGTCCTTCTCCTTGCCGCGCAGCGACGGGACGATGCAGAACGTGCACGTGTTGTTGCAGCCCACCGACACCGACACCCAGCCCGAGTAGGCCGAGTCGCGCTTGGCCGGCAGGGTCGACGGGAAGGTCTCCAGCGAGTCGAGCAGCTCGACCTGCGCCTCCTGGTTGTGCCGGGCGCGTTCGAGCAGCACCGGCAGCGACCCCAGGTTGTGCGTGCCGAACACCACGTCCACCCACGGCGCGCGGCGGACGATGTCCTCCTGGTCCTTCTGGGCCAGGCAGCCGCCGACGGCGATCTGCATGTCGGGGTTCGCGGTCTTGGCCGGCGCGAGGTGGCCGAGCGTCCCGTACAGCTTGTTGTCGGCGTTCTCCCGGACCGCGCAGGTGTTGAACACGACGACATCCGGCGCGACGTCCCCGGTGGCGGGCGCGTAGCCCGCGTCCTCCAGCAGACCTGCGAGGCGCTCGGAGTCGTGCACGTTCATCTGACACCCGAACGTGCGGATCTGGTAACTGCGGGTCACTGCGGCCATCCTTCCGTCGGGTTCAGGGTAGAGCGCGAACGTGGCACGATGCGCAGGTGTCGGGAACAGGGCGGCGGGTGCACGCCGCCGGGGCCGTGCTGGCCCTGGCGGCCATGGCGCTGAGCGCCTGCGGGAACGATCTGGCCGCGCTCAAGCTGACCATGGCGTCCGGCGTCGAGAAGGGCGTCTACAACCGGTTGAGCGCGGCGCTGGCCGACGCGTGGACCGAGCAGCTCGGGATCGAGCACCCGCAGGTCGCGGCGACCAAGGGGTCGCTGGACAACCTGGAGCGGCTGCGCACCGGGCAGGCGAACGTGGGGTTCTCGCAGGCGGACGCGGCCGAGATGGCGGCGGTCGACGAGCCGGGCAAGCACAAGCTGTTCGCGCTGGCCCGGATGCACGACGACTACCTGCAGGTGGTGGTCCGCGACGACCTCCAGGTGAACGGGCTGCTGGACCTGAAGGGCCTCCGGGTGTCGATCGGGTCGGAGACCTCGGGCGTGCGGCTGATCGCCGACCGGCTGCTGGAGTCGGCCGGCATCTCCCCGGACACGGACCTGCGGGTCCAGCACCTCGACCTCAACGAGGCGAGCGACGCGATGCTCGCGGGCTCGCTGGACGCCTTCATCTGGTCCGGCGGGCTGCCGACGCTGCGCGTCACCCAGCTCGCCCAGTCGGTGAAGGTGAAGATGCTGGACCTGGAGGACTTCCTCCCCGAACTGCGCAAGCGCTTCCCCGTCTACGGCTCGGCGACGCTGCCCGCGTCGGCGTACAGCCTGGAGGGCGGCACGGCCGTGACCACGCTGACCGTGCGCAACTTCCTGCTGGTCAACGAGGTGATGAGCGACGAGGCGGCCGAGGCGTTGGCGCGCGGCCTGATCAAGGCGCAGCCCCGGCTGGAAGCGGCGAGTCCCGCTGCCCGTTCCATCGAGATCCGCGCCGCCATCGAGACCACGCCGATCCCGCTGCACCCCGGGGCCCTGCGCTTCTACCGCGACGAGAAGCTCTAGTCGACCGCCGGGATCGTCACGATCACGGTGAGGCCCTCGCCCTCGGGGCTCTCCAGGACGACCTCCCCGTCGACGCGCTCGACGACGCGCCGCACGATCGACAGGCCGAGCCCGGAACCGGACACGTTCTGGTGGGCCTGGCTGCGCCAGAACCGGTCGGTGGCCCGCTCCAGCTCGTCGGGCTCCAAGCCGGGGCCCTGGTCGCGGACCGAGATCTTCACCCAACCGTCACGCCTGCGGACGTCGACGTGCACCAGGGTGTCCTCGCGGGTGAACTTGAACGCGTTGTCGAGCAGCGCGTCCAGGATCGCCGGGACACCGCCCGGCGGGGCGAGCGCCGTTCCGCCTGGCTCGCCGTCGAGCACGAGGTGCACGTTCTTGGCGACCGCGGCGGGCTGCCACGCCGACAGCCGTCCGGCGATGGCGCGGTCGACGTCGACCACGACCGGGTCGACGGAGCTGGACTCGGTGCGCGCCATGGACAGCAGCTCGCCCAGGATGCGGTTGAGCCGGTCGGCCTCGGCGAGGGCGGCGACCTGGTGCACCTCGGCCTCGGCGTCGACGTGTCCCTCCAGGTTGGACAGTCGGAGCTTCAGCGCGGTCAACGGGTTGCGCAGCTGGTGCGACGCGTCCGCGACGAACGCGCGCTGCGCGGCCAGCGCGTCGCCGACGTTCGCGGCCATCTGGTCGAAGGACCGGCTGAGCTGGCGCAGCTCCGGCGGCCCGCTGGAGCTGCCGACGGGGGTCACCGGCCGGCCGGACACGACCGCGGCGAGCAGCTTGCCGGTCGCGTCGTCGAGCCGCTGGACCGGCCGCAGGGTCCACCGCACCAGCGGCAACGCGGCGAGCACGCCCAGGGCCAGCACGAGCGCGCTGCCGGTGAGCAGCACGCTCCACCAGATCAGCACCCGTGAACGGGTCTTCGCGGTCGGCGAGAACGTGACGACGGCGGCGCGGACCTCGCCGCCGATGAGCACCGGCTCGGCGAGCACCAGCTCCTCGTCGTCCCACGGCATCAGCACCGGCGGCGCGGACGGCAGCCGTCCGACCAGGGCGCCGGTGATCATGTCCGGCACGCCGTCCCTGGTCAGGTCGACGTCGGCGCGCGAACTCGCCAGGACGTTGCGGTCGCGGTCGATCAGGACCACCGCGATGCCGTAGACCTCCTCGTACCGCCGCATGGCCGGTTCGAGGAGCGTCGGCTGGTTGTCGAGGACAGTCTGCTGGGCGACCGAGGCGAACCGGCTGGTGTCGGTGAGGCGGTCGAGGAACAGGTCCTGCTGCTCGGCCGCGGCGAACTCTCGGCCCAGCGGGAGGCCGAGGCCGAGCAGCACCAGCACCACCAGTGCCAGCACGATGCCGAGCAGTCGGGACCGCACGTCAGCGGCCCGCCGCGGGGGTGCCGAGCCGGTAGCCGACGCCGCGCACGGTCTCCAGCAGGTCGGACCGGCCGAGCTTGGTGCGCAGGGTGGCGACGTGGACGTCGAGCGTCCGGTTCGCGCCCGACCACGTGCGCCCCCAGATCTCGGCCAGGATGCGTTCGCGGGTGCAGACCGCGCCACCCGCCGCGACCACCAGCGCGAGCACCTGGAACTCCTTGCGCGAGAGCGCGACGACCGAGCCCGCCACGGTCACCTCGTGCCGCGCCAGGTCCACGTGGACGTCGCCGATGGTGAACACCTCGGTCCCGGTGCCCCCGACGCCCACCGGGTCGCCGCGCCGCCTGCGCACGGCGTGCACGCGCGCCACCAGCTCACCGACGTCGTAGGGCTTCACCAGGTAGTCGTCGGCACCGGCGTGCAGGCCGAGGATCCGGTCGTCGATCTCGCCCCGCGCGGACACCACGATGATGGCGACGTCGCTCGCCGCGCGGATGCTGCGGCAGAGCGTCACACCGTCCACATCGGGCAGTCCGAGGTCGAGCAGGACGACATCCACCCCTAACAATCGATCCAACGTACCCCTACCTGTAGCTTGACGATCCACGGTGAAACCGCGTCGTGTCAGCGCCGGGACCAGCGCTTCTGCGACACGGTCGTCGTCCTCGACGAGCAGCACTCGCACTGTGGTCCCTTTCGGGTAGGGGTCGCCGACCTGTGACAGAGTTGAGACCCTAAGTCTTGCTCAATGTCGTGGACTGGTGTGGTGGCGCACACCTAGGTTTTGCCCAGCGCTGACAATTGCCAGTTGGAGGATCGGATGACTGCCCCCAATCCCGCACCGCCGATGATCAAGATGGCGGGCGTGGACAAGTTCTTCGGGCCTCTGCACGTTCTGAAGAACGTCAACCTCGAGGTGCCCAAGGGCCAGGTGGTCGTCGTCCTAGGCCCGTCCGGCTCCGGCAAGTCGACGCTGTGCCGCACGATCAACCGCCTGGAGCCCATCGACTCGGGAACGATCGAGGTCGACGGGCAACCGCTTCCCGCCGAGGGCAAGGAGCTCGCCCGCCTGCGCGCGGACGTGGGCATGGTGTTCCAGTCCTTCAACCTGTTCGCGCACAAGAGCATCGTCGACAACGTGCTGCTCGCGCCCATCAAGGTGCGCAAGGTCCCCTCGAAGGAAGCCCTGGAGCACGCGACGGAACTGCTGGAGCGGGTCGGCATCGCCAACCAGGCCGAGAAGTTCCCCGCCCAGCTGTCCGGTGGCCAGCAGCAGCGCGCCGCCATCGCGCGGGCGCTGGCCATGCGCCCGAAGGTCATGCTGTTCGACGAGCCCACCTCCGCGCTGGACCCGGAAATGGTCCAGGAGGTGCTGGACGTCATGACGACGCTGGCCAGGGAAGGCATGACCATGGTCGTGGTGACCCACGAGATGGGGTTCGCCAGGAAGGCGGCCGACCGCGTCATCTTCATGGCCGACGGTGAGATCGTCGAGGACTCCACGCCCGTCGAGTTCTTCTCGGCTCCGAAGTCGAACCGCGCGAAGGACTTCCTCGGCAAGATCCTCACCCACTGATTCTCGGCATTCCACGACGCCCCGACAGGCGTCGACTGATCTACAAGAGCAGGAGAAGGACGATGAGGGCTCGTACCCTTGCGGTGGTGCTGCTTGCCGGCGGCCTCGCGTTGACGGCATGCGGCAAAGAAGGCACTCCCGGCAGCACGGACACGGCTCCCTCGCAGGCCGCGGCCGCCGACGTGAAGATCGAGGGCTCGCCGACGTACGACAAGATCAAGGCGCGTGGGCGTGTCGTGATCGGCGTCAAGGAGGACCAGCCCGGTCTGGGCTTCAAGGACCCGACGACGAACAAGTACAGCGGCTTCGACATCGAGATCGCGAAGCTGGTCGCCGCGAAGATCGGCTTCGCCGAGGACAAGATCGACTACAAGGCGATCGCCTCCGCCGGACGTGAGCAGGCGCTGATCAACGGCGACGTCGACTACTACGTCGGCACGTACACGATCAACGCGGGCCGCAAGGAGAAGATCGGCTTCGCCGGGCCGTACTACACCGCTGGTCAGGACCTGCTGGTGCGCGCCGACGACACGTCGATCACCGGCAAGGACACCCTCAAGGGCAAGAAGGTCTGCTCCGCGACGTCGTCGACCCCGATCAAGAAGATCCGGGACGAGGGCCTCACCGAGCCGGAGAACATCACCGAGTTCCAGCTGTACTCGCAGTGCGTGAGCAAGCTGGCCGAGGGCGCGATCGACGCGGTCACCACCGATGACGCGATCCTCAAGGGCTTCGCCGCGCAGGACCAGGGCAAGTTCAAGGTCGTCGGCAAGCCGTTCTCCCTGGAGCCGTACGGCATCGGCCTGTCCAAGGAGGACACCGTGCTGCGCGGGAAGATGTTCGACATCCTCGAAGAGGCGCTGAAGGACGGCACCTGGCAGACCATCTACGACAACACGCTGGGCAAGTCCGGCTCCGCGGCGACCAAGCCGATCATCGAGCGCTACTGACCCACGACGGTGGCCGGTGACCACGCCGCACGCGGCTGGTCACCGGCCACTCTCTTGAGCCCTCCGGCAAGGAAACCCCGATGAGCGTCCTCACCAACTTTTCCAGCCTCTTCCTGAGCGCGTTCGCCACGACGCTCAAGTTGTTCGCGTTCTCGGCGGTCGGGTCGCTCATCCTGGGCACCTTCCTGGCGATGCTGCGGGTCAGCCCCGTGCCGGTGTTCCGGGCGGCCGCCACCACGTACGTCGGGATGCTGCGCAACACGCCCCTGACGCTGGTGTTCTTCTTCTTCGTCTTCGCCTACCCGCTGCTGAAGATCCTGAGCCTCGACCCCGACCCCAGCGCGATCGTGGCGCTCACCCTCTACACGTCCGCTTTCGTGTGCGAGGTGGTCCGCTCGGGCATCAACACCGTTCCGGTCGGCCAGGCCGAGGCGTCACGGGCGCTCGGGCTCACCTTCTCGCAGATGCTCGCGAACGTGGTCCTGCCCCAAGCCCTGCGCTCGGTCGTCCCCCCGCTGGTGAGCACCATGATCGCGCTGCTGAAGAACACGACCGTCGCCGCGGGCTTCTCGGTCCAGGACGCCGGGTCGATCAGCTACTCGCTGTCCGAGGCGGGCGCCGACGTGCTCGTCGGGCTCGGCTGGGTGGCCTTCTTCTTCGTGCTGCTGGTGGTCCCGCTGACCCTGCTGCAACGCAGCCTCGAAAAGCGCTGGAGCGTGGCCCGATGAGCTCGGTCCTCTTCGACGTACCCGGTCCGAAGGCCAAGGCCCGGCACCGGATCCTCGCCGTGGTCGGCGTCCTCGCCGTGGCGAGCTTGGTGGGCTTCATCGTCTACCGGTTCGCCGACAGCGGCCAGTTCGAGCCGCGGATGTGGGAATGGCTCCAGTACGAGACGATCCAGATCGGTCTGCTCGAAGGTCTGCTGAACACGCTCAAGGCCTTCGCGGCGGGGGCGGTGCTGGCGCTCGTCTTCGGCGCGGTCTTCGCCGCGGGACGGCTGTCCGAGCACGCGGTCTTCCGCGTGCCGTCCACGGTGGTCGTGGAGTTCTTCCGCGCCGTCCCACTGCTGATCATGATGTTCACGTTCTACTACGGCCTGCCGCAGGTCGGGTTGAAGATGGCGCCGTTCACCGTCGTCGTGCTGAGCCTCATGCTCTACAACGGCTCGGTGCTCGCCGAGATCTTCCGCGCGGGCATCATGTCGCTGCCCAAGGGGCAGACGGAGGCCGCGTACGCGCTGGGCATGCGGAAGACCCAGGTGATGGTGCTCGTGCTGCTGCCGCAGGCGCTGCGGGCGATGATGCCGACGATCATCAGCCAGCTCGTGGTCCTGCTGAAGGACACCGCGCTCGGCTTCATCATCACCTACGAGGAACTGCTGTACTACGCGCGCTTCATCGGCTCGCAGGGGCAGTTCGGCAGGCCGCTCGTCCCGGTCACGATCATCGTGGCCGCCATATACATCACCATGTGCCTCCTGCTGACGCTCCTCGCGAACTACCTGGAGAAGCGGAACCGCACGAACAAGAAGGTCGCCACGGTCGTCGCGGTCGAGGACATCGCTCCGGTCGGGGCGAAGACCGGCGCCTAGGACCGCAGGGCGGAACGGGGGTCTCCGACATCGGAGGCCCCCGTTCTCGTCACATCACCGGCGCGATCGATCGAACGTCCTGCTCATGACGACGTGCCGCCATCACACCCGCTGGACCCCTCACCATCCGAACCACGCACGACCACCACCCCCTCGTGTGCCTCCGGTTGACCCACGGTATCCACGTCCCGTGGGTCAACGGGAGGTACACGGCCACACGATCAGGTGAAACTCCACGTCACGACTTGCGGCGGAAGATCTTTTCGCCGAGCCAGACGATGGGGTCGTACTTGCGGTCCGCCACCCGTTCCTTCATCGGGATCAGGGCGTTGTCGGTGATCTTGATGTGCTCCGGGCACACCTCGGAGCAGCACTTGGTGATGTTGCACAGCCCCAGCCCGTGCGACTCCTGGGCCGCGACCGTCCGCCCGCCCTCGTCGAGCGGGTGCATCTCCAGTTCGGCGATCCGCATCAGGAACCGGGGCCCGGCGAAGGCCTCCTTGTTCTCCTCGTGGTCGCGGATCACGTGGCAGGTGTCCTGGCACAGGAAGCACTCGATGCACTTGCGGAACTCCTGCGAGCGCTCCACGTCGACCTGCTGCATCCGGTACTCGCCGGGGGCGAGGTCCTTCGGCGGCTTGAACGACGGGATCTCGCGGGCCTTGGTGTAGTTGAACGACACGTCCGTCACGAGGTCCCGGATGATCGGGAACGTGCGCATGGGCGTGATCGTGATGGTCTCGCCCTCGGTGAACGTGGACATGCGGGTCATGCACAGCAGCCGCGGCCTGCCGTTGATCTCGGCCGAGCACGAGCCGCACTTGCCCGCCTTGCAGTTCCACCGCACGGCGAGGTCGCCCGCCTGCGTGGCCTGGAGCCGGTGGATGACGTCGAGGACGACCTCGCCCTCGTTCACCTCGACGGTGAAGTCCTCCAGCCCTCCGCCGTCGGCGTCCCCGCGCCAGACCCGGAAGTTCCCCTGGTAACCCATGTCAGCTCCCCAACTCGTCACCGGTGAGGTACTTCTCCAGCTCGCCGCGGTCGAACAGCTCCAGCAGGTCCTCGCGGATCGGGATCTGCGGCTTGACGGCCACGTCCACTCCGGACGGTTCGGGAGTGGTGCACACCAGGAGCTTCCGCCGCCAGTCCGAGTCCATCGCGGGGTAGTCGTCGCGGGTGTGGCCGCCGCGGCTCTCGGTGCGCAGCAGCGCGGCCTTGGCCACGCACTCGCTGACCACCAGCATGTTGCGCAGGTCGAGCGCGAGGTGCCAGCCGGGGTTGAACTGGCGGTGGCCCTCGACGGTCACCGTCCGGGCGCGGGCCTTGAGCCCTTCGAGGCGTTCCAGGGCCTGCTCGATCTCCTCGGCCTTGCGGATGATGCCGACGAGGTCGTTCATGGCCTGCTGGAGTTCCATGTGGAGCGTGTACGGGTTCTCCCCGCCCTCGCCGGAGAACGGCGCCAGCGCGACCCGTTCGGCCTCGGCGATGGCGGCCTCCGACGGCACCGGCCGGGCGCCAAGCGACGCCGCGTAGTCCGCCGCCCCCGCGCCCGCGCGCCGGCCGAACACCAGCAGGTCCGACAGCGAGTTGCCGCCGAGCCGGTTCGACCCGTGCATGCCGCCGGACACCTCGCCCGCCGCGAACAGGCCGGGCACCGACGACGCGCCGGTGTCCGGGTCGACCTCCACGCCGCCCATGACGTAGTGGCAGGTCGGCCCGACCTCCATCGGCTGGGCGGTGATGTCGACGTCGGCCAGTTCCTTGAACTGGTGGTGCATCGACGGCAGCCGCCGGGTGATCTCCTCGGCGGGCAGGCGGGTCGACACGTCCAGGAACACGCCGCCGTGCTCGGTGCCGCGGCCCGCCTTGACCTCGGAGTTGATCGCGCGGGCGACCTCGTCGCGGGGCAGCAGCTCCGGTGGGCGCCGGTTGTTGTCGGCGTCGGTGTACCAGCGGTCGCCCTCGGCCTCGCTGTCGGCGTACTTCTCCTTGAAGACCTCGGGGATGTAGTCGAACATGAACCGCTTGCCCTCGGAGTTCCGCAGCACGCCACCGTCGCCGCGCACCGATTCGGTGACGAGGATGCCCTTCACGCTGGGCGGCCAGACCATGCCGGTCGGGTGGAACTGGATGAACTCCATGTTGATCAGCGAGGCCCCGGCGCGCAGCGCCAGCGCGTGGCCGTCGCCGGTGTACTCCCAGGAGTTCGAGGTGACCTTGAACGACTTGCCGATGCCACCGGTCGCCAGGATCACCGAGGGGGCGGTGAACAGCACGAATCGGCCGGACTCGCGCCAGTAGCCGAACGCGCCCGCGACCCGGCCGTCCTCGATCAGCAGGTCGCTGACCGTGAACTCCTGGAACACCTTCAGCTTGTCCTCGTAGTCGCCGGTCTCGGCGTGGTCCTCCTGCTGCAACGACACGATCTTCTGCTGGAGGCTGCGGATCAGCTCCAGCCCGGTGCGGTCGCCGACGTGCGCGAGCCGCGGGTACTCGTGGCCGCCGAAGTTGCGCTGGCTGACCCGGCCGTCCGCGGTGCGGTCGAACAGGGCGCCGTAGGTCTCCAGCTCCCAGACGCGGTCCGGGGCCTCCTTGGCGTGCAGCTCGGCCATCCGCCAGTTGTTGAGGAACTTGCCGCCGCGCATGGTGTCGCGGAAGTGGACCTGCCAGCTGTCCTTGGAGTTCACGTTGCCCATGGCCGCGGCGATGCCGCCCTCGGCCATCACGGTGTGCGCCTTGCCGAACAGCGACTTGCAGAGCACCGCCGTGCGCATCCCGTGCTCGCGGGCCTCGATCGCGGCCCGCAGTCCGGCGCCCCCGGCACCGATGACGAGTACGTCGAACGAGTGCCGTTCCAGCTCGGCCAAGGTTGTGCTCCCTAGTTGACGATGCGCAGGTCGCCGATGACCCCGGAGGCGACGAGCGCGATGTAGAGGTCGGTCAGGCAGACGAAGATCAGCGAGGCCCAGGCGAGCTGCATGTGCTTGGCGTTGAGCTTGGAGATCCTCTGCCACATCCAGTAGCGGACGGGGTGCTTCGAGAAGTGCTTGATCTTGCCGCCCATGATGTGCCTGCACGAGTGGCAGGACAGGGTGTACGCGGCGAGCAGACCGACGTTGACCAGCAGGATGATGTTGCCGAGTCCGATGCCGAAGCCCTTCTCACCGGAGAAGGCGGTTATCGCGTCGTAGATGTTGACCAGCAGCAGGAGCGAGGCCGCGTAGAAGAAGTAGCGGTGCAGGTTCTGCGCGATCAGCGGCGCCCTGGTCTCGCCGGTGTACGTCTTGTGGGGCTCCGCCACGGCGCACGCGGGCGGCGACAGCCAGGCCGCCCGGTAGTAGGCCTTGCGGTAGTAGTAGCAGGTGATCCGGAACCCCAGCAGGAACGGGATGATGAACACCGGCGGGGTGAGGAAACCGGGCAGTTCCGGGAACGGCTGGCCGAAGTGGCTGGCCGCCGGGACGCACTCGGCGCTCAGGCAGGGCGAGTACATGGGCGTGAGGTAGTGGTACTCCGCCACCCAGTAGAAGTCGTTCATGAAAGTGCGGATCGCCGCGTAGACCGAGATCAATCCCAGACCGAGGACCGTCAGCAAGGGCGACAGCCACCACCGGTCCGTGCGCAGGGTGCGCTCGGAGATCTGCGCCCTCACCAACTGGCCCACCTCGGTTCCACTTCGTTGTGGCTGCAAAGGCCTCGGCCCCCGCATTCCAGCGAGGGCCGAGGTGGAGTGTTGCAGATCACCTATCGGTGACGGTAGCCGCCCAAGCCCTCGTCGTCGGCGTCCTGCCAGAGGGACGAGTCGTACGGCGTGTCGGGCACCACGACCACCTCCCGCTCGACCAGGGGCGCCCTCCGGGGCGGTGGCGGGGAGTCGATGTCGATCAACTCCGTGGCATCGATGTCCATGCGCTCGATGTCGTTGGCAAGGCGCTGCACTGCGGCAACGTCGCCGTAACGCCCGCGCAGGGAGCCGACGCACTGCCTGAGCTGACCCAGCGCGCGCCTCAACTCGACGATCTCCGTGGACGTCATGTCGCACCTCCGTTACCGAGGTCCCCGTCAGTGATCCCGGTGCCGACTCTGCCCTGTCCAAGCCCATGTGACAAGCAACACACGCCAAGATTTAATTCGCACTTACCGCACGGTTACTGAATCGGTCACTGAATCGGTTCTGTTCGAAAAGGCCCTGGTGACCTACCCTGAAGGCGTCACGACCGTTCGTGCGACGCCAGCGCTGTCGTCCCACTGGGCCCCACCACGGCCCGTGATCACCGGAGACAGCCCCATGAGCCAGACGCACCCCATCGTCGCCGAGGTGACCGAGCGCATCGCGGCCCGCAGCGCCGCAGGTCGCGCCACCTACCTCGAGCGCGTGGCCGCAGCGGCCAGCGAGAGCACCACCCGCACGGGCATGGCGTGCAGCAACCTCGCCCACGGCTTCGCGGGCATCACCGGCGGCGACAAGGCCGCCCTGCGGGCGCTGCGCAAGCCGAACGTGGCGATCGTGTCCGCCTACAACGACATGCTGTCGGCCCACCAGCCGATGGACGAGTACCCCGCGTGGATCAAGGACGCCGCCCGCCAGGTGGGTGGCATCGCCCAGTTCGCCGGCGGCGTGCCCGCCATGTGCGACGGCATCACCCAGGGGCGCGACGGCATGGAGCTGTCGCTGTTCAGCCGCGACGTCATCGCCATGTCCACCGGCGTGGCCCTGTCGCACGAGATGTTCGACGCGACGCTGCTGCTGGGCGTGTGCGACAAGATCGTGCCCGGCATGCTGATCGGCGCGCTGTCGTTCGGGCACCTGCCGACGATCCTGGTGCCCGCGGGCCCGATGAGCTCCGGCTTGACGAACTCCGAGAAGAGCCGCGTCAGGCAGCTCTTCGCCGAGGGCAAAGCGACCCGCGAGGAGCTGCTCGACGCCGAGGCGGCGTCGTACCACAGCCCCGGCACCTGCACGTTCTACGGAACGGCCAACTCGAACCAGCTCGTCAACGAGGTCATGGGCCTGCACCTGCCGGGCGCGACCTTCGTGCCGCCGGGCACGCCGCTGCGGCGCGCGCTGACCGAGGAAGCCGCCCGCCGCGCGGTGAAGATCAGCCGCGGCGAGGACTACACGCCGATCGCCCGCGTGGTCGACGAGCGCTCCATCGTGAACGGAGTCGTCGCGCTGCTGGCGACCGGTGGCTCGACCAACCTGACGATGCACCTGGTCGCCATCGCGTCCGCCGCGGGCATCGAGCTGAGCTGGGACGACTTCTCCGACCTCTCGTCGGTCGTGCCGCTGCTGACCAGGGTCTACCCGAACGGCAGCGCGGACATCAACCACTTCCAGGCCGCGGGCGGCGTCCAGTTCCTGGTCGGCACGCTGCTCGACGCGGGTCTGCTGCACGGCGACGTGCACACCGTCGCGGGCTTCGGCCTCGACCGGTACCGCGAGGAGCCGGTGCTGATCGACGGCGAGCTGCTCTGGCGCGACGGCCCGACCAAGAGCCTCGACACCGCCGTGCTGCGCGGCGCCGACGCGCCGTTCGCGGCCGACGGCGGGCTGCGGATGATGACCGGCAACCTCGGCCGCGCGGTGATCAAGGTGTCCGCCGTGGCCGCGCAGAACCGCGTCGTCGAGGCGCCCGCCCGCGTGTTCACCACGCAGGAGGCGTTCGCCGAGGCGTTCCGGGCGGGCGAGCTGGAGCGCGACGTCGTGGTCGTCGTCCGCAACCAGGGCCCGCAGGCCAACGGCATGCCGGAGCTGCACAAGCTCACGCCGCCGCTGGGCGTGCTGATGGACCGCGGCCACAAGGTCGCGATCGTCACCGACGGCCGCATGTCCGGCGCTTCCGGCAAGATCCCGGCCGCCATCCAGCTCACCCCCGAGGCCGCCGTCGGCGGCCCCCTCGGCCGGGTGCGCGACGGCGACGTGATCCGCCTGGACGCCGAGACGGGCACGCTGGAGGTGTTCGTGGACGCCGCCGAACTCGCCGCACGGCCGCTGGTCGACTTCCCCGCCGACGCGCAGGCGTGGACCGGCACGGGCCGCGAGCTGTTCGCCGCGCTCCGCCGCGCGGTCGGCCCTGCGGACCGCGGCGCGAGCGTCTTCGGCCCCGTCGCCGCGTCCCACTTCGAAGGCCGGTGGGAGTCCCAGCACGCCTCCCGCTAGTCCCCGGTTCCACGGCAAGCAGGGGCCTCGAAGTCCGCGGTGGCGGCGGGGTTGCGGCAGAACAGCTGGATCAGGCCTGGCACGATCGCCGCCAGGCCTGGTCGCGCGACCGGGCAGAGGTCGCCCACCGGGTGGGCCCCCCGAGTTCCACAGTACGACCGACCACCGACAGTGGATCTTGAAAGACCCGGTTGTCGCACCTCACCGCTAGGCTGCCCGGTTGGGCGGCCCGCTCCGAAGACGTGCCGCCGGGCACCCAGCACCGACCACCAGACCCAGGAGGCTTCGCGGTGACCACCAGCGCGGATCTGCTCACGCTGTCCCCCGTCATCCCGGTCGTCGTCGTGGACGACGCCGCGCACGCCGTGCCGTTGGCGCAGGCGTTGCTGCGCGGCGGGATCGGGGTGATCGAGCTGACGCTGCGGACGCCCGCGGCGCTGGCCGCGATCGAGCGGGTGGCGGCGGAGGTGCCGGAGATCGTGATCGGCGCGGGGACGGTGACCACGCCGGAACTGGCCGAGCAGGCGACGAAGGCGGGCGCGGCGTTCCTGGTGACCCCCGGCTGCACGGAGCGGCTGCTGAACGCCGTCGAGGACACCGGGCTGCCGTTCCTGCCGGGTGCGGCGACCGTGTCGGAGGCGCTGCGGCTGTTCGAGCGCGGCCTGACGGCGCTGAAGTTCTTCCCCGCCGAGGCCGCGGGGGGCGTGGACTACCTGAAGTCGATCGGCGGTCCGCTGCCGCAGCTGCGCTTCTGCCCGACGGGCGGCATCACGCCGGACTCGGCGCCGAGGTACCTGGCGCTGCCGAACGTGGGCTGCGTCGGCGGCTCCTGGCTGACGCCGAAGGACGCCCTGGCCGCTGGCGACTGGGGCCGGGTCGAGGCGCTCGCCGCGGCCGCGTCCGGGCTCAGGTAGGGAAGACCGCCGCCTGGGAGTCGCCCCTCGGGACCGGCGTCCCAGCCCGGTGGGCATTCCACTGCACCGGTCTGTGGGGCTGGTCAGGCCTGTGACGAGCGCTGAGAACACAGATCCCCGAACTCATCGAGGGGGAACCCGTGTTGCTCTTCCCGTCGCGGCGCAGGCGGCGGGCTAGTCCAGCAGGGCCAGCGCCTCGGTGATCGAGTCGGCAACCGGCACCCCGGTGGCCTCCAGCTTGGCGCGGCTCATCACGCCGGTCGTGACCAGGACGCACGACGCGCCCACGTGCGCGGCGGCCTCGGCGTCGTCCACCACGTCCCCGATGAGCACTACGTCGGCCGGGTCGAGGTCCAGCTCGGCCAGGTGAGCCGCGAGGTGAGCCGCCTTCGACCCGCCCTGCGCCACGTCGCGCAGCCCGTCGACCCGGCTGAACAGCTCCGTCAGACCGTATTCGCCGACCAGCACGACCAGCTCGTCGTGGTACCACATCGACAGCAGCGACTGGGTGCGGCCGCGACCGCCCCACGCCCGCAGGTGTTCCGGCGCGCCGTCGGCGAGGCGGCAGAGCGACAGCAGGCCGCGGTAGTGGTCGTGGTAGATCGTGTCGATGCGCGTCCACGCCGCCGCGTCGAGCCGCTGGGCCAACAACTGCTCGTAGCACTGGAGGAGCGGGCGGCTGAACACCGAGCGCCAGTGGTCCAACGTGATCGCCTCGCGCCCGAACCCGGCGCAGACCGCGTTGACCGCGGACAGGACGGCGTCGTTGTCGTGCAGCAGCGTCCCGTTCCAGTCCCACACCACGTGCCTCGTCGCCACGCGGGCACCCTATCGCCCGGTGTCGACCCACTCGACGTGGTGCGCCTCGGTCGGATCCGGCGCCTCCCACCTGCCGATCAGCCGTTCCACCACGGCGTCCGGCACCGGCTCGGCCCTCGACCGGTTCCGCGCCCGCAGCACCTCGGGCGCCGCCTCCAAGCCCACCAGCGTCACCCTCGCGCGGTAGTCGGCGGCCAGCCCGACGCACCGTTCCCGCAGCTGGCGCGACACGTTGGTCGCGTTCCACACGAACCGCTCCCCGGCCCGCAGGTGCACCCGAGCCTGGTCGAACGCCGCCGCGACCACCGCCCGCTGATCACCGCCGGGCTTCACGCCCATCCGGGCCCGGACCGCGTCCAGGCTCACCACCGGCCACCCCCGCCGGTGCGCGGCGATCCAGTGGTCCTTGCCCACACCCGGCAGTCCGGACAGGACGGTCACGTCCATCCTCGTGTCGTCGAACGCGGCGTACTCCGGGTCCCGGCCCGGCGTGCGGAAGTACTGGAACCGCGCGTGCGCCGAGGCGAACTCCTTCGGCCGGTCCAGGCAGTCCAGTTCGCGGCAGTACTCCCGGAACAGCTCGATGTTCTCCACCACGCCGTCCGCGTCCGCGCACACCCTGCCCAGGATGTCCGCCGTCGCCAGGACCGCCAGGTCGTCGTTGCGCGCCACCAGGCTGACCCGGTGGACGATCCGAGCCAGGTCAGGCCGCTCCAACGCCCAGAACGGCACCTGGTGGTGGTTCACCAGGGCGGCGACGTGCTCACGCCACGCGCGCGGCGCCCCGAGTTCCCACAGCACCCGTCGGGCCAGCAGGTCACCGTGCCGCGAGTGCCCGTGCGCGGTGACCCGCCCGTGCTCGTCCACCTGCGTCCGGTAGGGCTTCGCGCAGTCGTGCAGCAGCACAGCGGCGAACAGCAGCGACCGCTCGTGCTCGGGTCTCGCCCGCCACTCCGGCAAGGACACCAGCGCCTCGCACGCCATCCGCGTGTGCGTGGCAACGTCGCCTTCCGCGTGGTGCACCGGATCCTGCACGACACCGCGCAGCCGCCGCACCCACTCGAACGCGTCCTCGATCTCGGACCACCGCACCGTCCACTCCGGACCGCGCGGGCACAGCTCGTCAAAGATCCGCATGCGGACCACCGGCCAGTCGGTTCGGCAGGATCGGTCGGGACGCCCAGTGACTGCCGGAATCCAGGATCGCGGTCAGGAAGCCGGGCCGCACCCACTTGTAGCGGTCGACGGTCTCGTCACCGACCTCGACCTTGATGTACAGGCCTTCCATGAAGTCGTCCGAGTCCGTCTCCGCGACCACCTGCTCCGGATCCAGCCCGGCGTCGGCAGCGGCCTCGCGCAGCACCTCACGCCACCGCGGCGTGCGGCAGGTCGATGGCCCCAGGAACGCGGTCAACGCCCCCAGGTCCTTGAGCACACCCGAGTGCAGCACCGGCACGGACACCACCGGCGCACCGTCGAGCAACTTCGCCCGCGCGGGCGTCGACAGGAACCTGCCGGTCTCCCGGTCCAGCACGTCGAACTCGCAGAAGAAGTGCGGCAACGCGTCGTAGAACACCGTGTGCTTCGCGAAAAGCCACTCCCCGTACATGACGTACCGAGACCCCAAGCGCTCGTGCAGTTCCGGCCGCACCTGCGCCGCCCACGCCTTGAACCGCGCGAACTGCCGCTCCCGAGGCCCGCCTGCCAGGTAGTGCCCCCGACTCTGCAACCTCAACGAGCCGTCGGCGTCGAACCCGACGCCCACGTTGGCCCCGTCCAGCTTCTCCTCGACGACGACGTGCCTCCCCCGGATGACGGAGAACGCCACCGAGTCCAGGTCCTCGTCCCCTGGCTGAAGACGAGACCCTTCGAGGTGCCGGGTCCGGGGGTATTTGCGGAGCATGGCGTCTTTGTACCCACCAGGGTCGACCGGATCCACCGAATATGCCCGGTCAGCGCCCTTGGCTCCGCTCCAAGCGGGACCAGGGGCACTGGATCGACGGCCCGTCTTCCGACAGGAAGACGCAGCGGTTCAGGCCCACCGCAAGACACGACGAGGAACCTCGACACCACGCCCACACCCGAACGCGGTCCCGCCCCTCACGAGAACAGGGCAGGTTCAACGGCGAACGCAGTCCAGCCCCCGTACGAACAGGGCAAGCTCCATCCGGAAGTGCCTCATCCAGCAGAGCGGCATCCTCGCCCGCGGCCCGCAACTCCTCGCAAAAGGACGGGTTCAGTGACGAACCCGATCCTGCTCCCCACGTCAGCAAGGCAGGCTCAATCCGGAAGTGCCTCATCCAGCAGAGCGGCGTCCTCGCCCGCGGCCCGCAACTCCTCGCGGACCACCTGGTAGGCCATCCCGCCCGCATACCCCTTGCGCGCCAAGGCACCCACGAGCCGACGGATCTTCGCCGTCTCGTCGACGCCCGCCATTCCTCGCAACTTCTTCCGCACCAGTTCGCGGGCGCGGTCCTGCTCCGCCTCGTCGTCCACCGCGGCCACGGCCTCGGTGACCAGTTCGTCCGCGACGCCCTTGCGACGCAGCTCCATCGCGATCGCACGGCGACCGAGCCCGTTGTAGGTGTGCCGCGATCGCACCCAGATCTCCGCGAAGGCCGCGTCGTCGATCAGGCCCGCCTTGTCGAACTTGCCGAGCACCAGCTCGGCAAGTTCCTCGGCGATCCCCTTGCGCAGCATCGCGTTCTTCAGTTCGAGCCGGGTGCGCGGTTGCGCGGCGAGTTGCGCGAAGCAGATTTCCTTGGCCCGCTTCTGCTCCTCGACCGGATCCGGCGGCGGGAGGTCGGGCTCGTCGGCGTCCGATTCGAATCCGCGCCGCCGACCCCGACCCCTGCCACCGTGGTACGTCATGGTGCTGCTCAGAAGTCGACCGGCGTGGGTGCCGCGACGGTGACGTCCTCGTCGAGCTTGGCGCCGATGCCCAGCTTGTCCTTGATGCGCTTCTCGACCTCGTTGGCGACGTCGGGGTTCTCCAGCAGGAACTTGCGGGCGTTCTCCTTGCCCTGCCCCAACTGGTCGCCCTCGTAGGTGTACCAGGCACCGGACTTGCGCAGGATGCCCTGGTCGACGCCCATGTCGATCAGCGAGCCCTCACGGCTGATGCCCTTGCCGTAGAGGATGTCGAACTCGGCCTGCTTGAACGGCGGGGCCACCTTGTTCTTCACGACCTTGACCCTGGTGCGGTTGCCGACCGGCTCGCCGCCGTCCTTCAGGGTCTCGATGCGACGCACGTCCAGGCGGACGGACGCGTAGAACTTCAGCGCCTTGCCACCGGTCGTGGTCTCCGGCGTACCGAACATCACGCCGATCTTCTCGCGCAGCTGGTTGATGAAGATCGCGGTGGTGCCGGAATTGCTGAGCGCACCGGTGATCTTGCGGAGCGCCTGGCTCATCAACCGTGCCTGGAGGCCGACGTGGTTGTCGCCCATCTCGCCCTCGATCTCGGCGCGGGGCACGAGCGCGGCCACCGAGTCGATGACGAGGATGTCGAGGGCGCCGGAGCGGATCAGCATGTCCGCGATCTCCAGCGCCTGCTCGCCCGTGTCGGGCTGGGACACCAGGAGCGCGTCGGTGTCGACGCCGAGCTTCTTCGCGTAGTCGGGGTCGAGGGCGTGCTCCGCGTCGATGAACGCCGCGATGCCGCCCGCCTTCTGGGCGTTCGCGACGGCGTGCAGCGCGACCGTCGTCTTACCGGAGGATTCCGGACCGTAGATCTCGACCACGCGACCGCGCGGGAGACCACCGATGCCGAGTGCCACGTCCAGCGCGATAGCGCCGGTCGGGATGACGGCGATCGGGGCGCGGCCCTCTTCGCCGAGCCGCATGACCGAACCCTTGCCGAACTGCTTGTCGATCTGGGCAAGGGCCAGCTCTAGTGCTTTGTCCCTGTCGGGTGCTGCGGGAGCCATCTGGTGTCCACCTCGGGTTGTCTCGGATCGCTTTTTCATGTTGGGCCCGACGCTACGGGGAGGGTCCGACAATTTTCGCGAAGGCCGGGCGGGCAGCGGTTCGGGCACCCGGTCGTTCCGGGAGCTTAGCCGAACAGGTGTTCGATCGCAGTCCCGACACGCTCGCTCATCTCCGCTGCTCGGGGACGTCGAACGCGTCGCACACCGCGAGCCAGATCTCTTTCGGGGGAACCCCGGAATCCAGTGCCTGATCAGGCGTGAGGCCCCCGAGCGCGGACAGCACGTGGTCCTGGGCCACCATCTCACCGCGGACCGAGCCGAACTCGTCGGTCATCAGCTTGCGGAACATCGTGATGCGCATCGGGTCCAGGCTAACCTCAGGACGTGGCACTGCTCCAGGAAGACCCCACGGGCCTGTCCTCGCCGGTCGGTCAGATCGCGATGGTGGCCATGCTGCTCGTCTCGATCATCGTCGGCCTGCGCTTCTGGTGGGGCAACCGCAGGAAGTGAGTCAGGCGGGCCGCCGCACGGTCGTGTAGACGCAGACCACGAGCAGGGGCAGCGCGACGAAGCCGACGATCAGCCCGAGCGCCGCGAACGACCACGCGGTGACGACGACGCCCGCCGTCACGCCGCCGATCGCGCCGCCGACGTTCATGCACAGGTCGGACAGGCCTTGCGCGGCCGGCCGGTCCGGCACCGCGACGGACTCGGTGAGCAGCGCCGACCCGGACACGAGTCCGGCTGACCAGCCGAAGCCGAGCAGGGTGAGACCGGCGGCGAGCTGCGGCGCGTTCTCGGAGGGCGCCATCCCGGTGACGGCGGAGGCCGCGACGAGCAGCGCCGCTCCGATGGCCAGCACGGGGATCCGGCCGAGGCGGTCGGCCATCCACCCGAACAGCGGGCTGGCCCCGTACATCGCCGCGACGTGCAGGCTGATCACGACGCCGACCACCTGGAGCGAGGAGCCCGCGTGGTTCATGTGCACCGGGGTCATCGACATCAGGCCGACCATCGCGGTGTGGCACAGCGCGATCGAGATCAGCGCGAGCTTCGCGCTGGGCAGCAGCGACCGCCACACGGCGACGCTGCCCCTGGTCGGCGCCTGGCCTCCCGCGCGGTGGTTGGGCACGACCGGCGCGGGTTCGGCGTCGCGCACGACCACGAGGGGGTCCGGTCGCAGGAACGCGCCGATGACCAGCGCGGCGACCCCGAACACGGCGGCGGCCAGCAGGAACGGGCCCGCGCCGACCGGCAGTCCGACGGCCGAGGCGAGCCCTCCGGCGGGGCCTGCGAGGTTCGGTCCGGCGACCGCGCCGATGGTCGCCGCCCACACCACGACGCCCACCGACCGGGCCCGCCGGTCCGGGTGCGCGAGGTCGGTGGCGGCGTAGCGGGCGGCGAGGTTCGCGCTGCTCGCGCCGCCGAACAGGACCAGCGCGGGCAGCAGCAGCTGCCACCACCCGAGCGCGACCGCGACCGCGGCCACCAGCGCGCCCACCGCGCCGATGCCGTAGCCGAGCATGAGCGCGGGACGTCTGCCGCGGCGCTGCGCGAGCCGGGCCGCGGGGAGGGCGAGGAGCGCGGCGCCGACGACCGCGCTGGTCTGCGCGAGCCCGCCGACCGCGTCGGACCCCGACAGCGCGGCGGCGATCAGCGTGCTGAAGGCCAGCCCGATGGTGACGCCCGCGGCCCCCAGGACCTGGGTGGTCGTGAGCACGCGGAGCACCTTGCGCTGCAGGTGCTCGACCTCGGGCACGGCCGTTTTCATGATCACGATGGTGGCACGGGCACGGCTCCGGCTGCCAGGGCCGTCCGGGTCACGTACCAGGCTGGATGTTCTTCTCGAAGTAGTTCGCGACCTCGTCGGCGGTGAGTCCCTCCCCGCCGCTCTTGCTCACGATCCCCAGCAGCGGCCGGTCCGTCGCGGTGAACGCGAGCAGCCCGACGCCGCCGTCCGCGGACGAGCGGTACTTGCCCTCCAGGCCGTTGCCCGCCCACTGCGCCTCGACCACGTCGGCCTTGAGGGACCGCACGACGGCGTCCGCGCCCTGCTGCGCGCCCGTGACCGTGTCCGTGAGCACGTACTGCACCACGTAGTCGTCGTCCAGCGCGCAGCTGACGACGCTGCCCTTGATGGCGTTGACGCCGGACACCCCCGCCGAGCCGCCGGTCTTGCACTCGCCGCCGTCCGGCACGACGCCCGCGAGCTGGCGCAGGCACTTGGTGAAGCCCTTGTCGTCGGTCGCGGTGTCGGACTTGCACTCCTGCGCGTTCGGGACGTCCGGGCCGCTGAACGCGAAGATGCCGCCGACGACCGCGAGCACCAGCACGATCGCCCCGCCCACCGCGAGCAGCGCGGTCCTGTTCGACTTCTTCTTCGGCGGGGCGGCGACGGTGCTGGGGAAGTTGAACTGCTGCGGCCCGGTCGCCGGGTACTGGCTGTTGACGGAGAACGACGTGTTCACCGAGTACGGCGCGGTCACCGGGTAGCCGCCGGTGGTCGTGGGGTTGACCTGGTGCGGACCGGTGTGGACCGGGTACGGGCCGCTGGCAGCCGGGTTCACCGGGTACGGGCCGCTGGCCGCCGGGTTGACCGCGTAGGGGCCGCTCGGCGTCGGGTTCACCGGGTGCGGCCCGCTCTGGGCGGGCGCGGTCTGCGCCGGGAACCCGCCGGTGGCGGGCATGTTCTGGGTGGGGAAGTCGCCGTCGACGGGCTCGGTGACGACCGTGGGCACCTCGGAGTTCGACACCGCGCCGGTCGACGGCTCGTCGGTCGCGCGCAGGTTGATGCCGTCCTTGGGCACGTGGTGCGCGCCGAGCGCGACGGCCGTCTCCGGCTGGTCGAGGCTGGTGGGCGCGACCCGGACCTGCTCCGTGATCATGGTGCTGACCAGCGGGATCCGGCTGGAGCCGCCGACCAGGTAGATGCCGACGAGCTGCTCGGCGGCCATGCCGGTCGACGCGATCGTGGAGGCCAGCAGCTCGGCGCTGCGCAGCAGGCGCGGCCGGACCAGCGCCTCCATGTCCGCGCGGGTGACGACCACGTCGACGAACGGCGGGGGCATCGGCACCTCGGTCTGGAGGTGCCGCGACAGCGCTTCCTTGGCCGAGCGCACGTCGTCGAGCATGGCCCGGCGGGCGCGGCGGTCGGCGGTCGTCTCCGGCCTGAGCAGCCGCTGCCAGTGGCCGGGGTCGCTGTGCGAGACCTGGCGGCCGATGTGCTCCAGCAGCGCCTGGTCGACGTCGAGCCCGCCGAGGTCCGGCAGGCCGTCGTCGGCCAGCACCTCGAAACCCCTCTGGGTGACCCCCACGATGGCCACGTCGAACGTGCCCGCCCCCAGGTCGTAGACGGCCAGCGCCTGACCGGTGACGAAGTCGCGCTCGATCGCCAGGGCGTAGTGCGCGGCGGCGGCCACGGGTTCCGGCACGAGCACGATCTCGGCGGTCACCCCGGCCAGTCGGGCGGCGGAGACGAGCACGTTGCGGCGGTTGGGGCCCCACTGCGCTGGGTGGGTCAGCCGGATCTCGTCGAGCTGGGCGCCGTTGAGCTGGCGGGCGGTCTCCTCCAGCACGCGGCCGAGCACGGCGGCCAGCGCGTCGGTGACCGGCACGATGGACTCGCCGAGGCGCAGCATGCCCTCGTCCACGCGGCGCTTCGGGTTCGGCTCGTACCGCGACGGGTCCAGGCGCGCGCGCCGTTCGGCGTCGCGCCCCACGACCAGGGTGCCGTCCTCCTCGCAGAAGACCGCCGACGGCATCGCCGACGCACCGTCCACCTCGACGACCCTGGGCGGGCGGCCGTGTGCCGACAGCACCGCCACCGTGTTGGAGGTACCCAGGTCAACGGACAGGACGCGCACGTTCTCCCCTTGTTCGGCGGACCGGGGTGATGGTGCCACGTCGGCCGGGGGGTGTGCCCGTGGGTTGGCCGGATTGGGTTGTTCGAGGTCAGGTGGCTTCCAACCGGAAATTGTCGGTGCCGCGGGTGATGATGGGCCGCATGGACGCGTTGAAGGCTTTCTCCCCTGCCACCCGGCAGTGGTTCACGGGTGCCTTCGCCGCGCCCACCGACGCCCAGGCCGGGGCGTGGCACGCCGCCGCGGCCGGGGAGCACGCGCTGGTCATCGCGCCGACGGGCTCGGGAAAGACGCTGTCCGCGTTCCTGTGGGCGCTCGACCAGCTGGCCTCGACCCCGGCGCCGGAGGACCCGAAGCTGCGGTGCCGCGTCCTCTACATCTCCCCGCTGAAGGCGCTCGCGGTCGACGTGGAGCGCAACCTGCGGGCGCCGCTGGCGGGCATCCGGCAGGCCGCGCACCGGCTGGGGCAGGCCGAGCCGTCGATCGCGGTCGGCATGCGCACGGGCGACACGCCCCAGGACGAGCGGCGGGCGTTCCTGAAAACCCCTCCCGACGTGCTGGTGACCACGCCGGAGTCGCTGTTCCTCCTCCTCACGTCGGCCGCGCGCGAGTCGCTGCGGGGTGTGCGGACGGTGATCCTGGACGAGGTGCACGCGGTCGCGGGCACCAAGCGCGGTGGGCACCTGGCGTTGTCGCTCGAACGGCTGGACGCGCTGCTCGACAAGCCCGCCCAGCGGATCGGGCTGTCCGCGACGGTCCGGCCGGTCGAGGAGGTCTCGTCGTTCCTGGCGGGTGGGCGTCCGGTGCGGGTGGTGCAGCCGAAGACGGCGAAGACGATCGAGGTGCGGGTCGAGGTGCCCGTCGAGGACATGTCGATCCTCGGGCAGCCGACCGGCGAGGTGACCGGGTCGGCCGCGGGAGCCGAGCAGAAGGCGTCGATCTGGCCCGCCGTGGAGCAGCGGATCCTCGACCTGGTGCGGGAGCACCGCTCGACGATCGTGTTCGCCAACTCGCGGCGGCTGGCCGAGCGGCTGACGGCCCGGCTGAACGAGCTGGCGGAGGAGGCGGTCGAGCACGACCGGTTCCCCGCCGAGGCGATCGGGCAGTCCGGGCTCACGACCCAGACCGCTCCCGTGGTGGCTCGCGCGCACCACGGGTCGATGGCGCGCGAGCAGCGGACGGTGGTGGAGGAGGAGCTGAAGTCCGGGCGGCTGCCGTGCGTGGTGGCGACGTCGTCGCTGGAGCTGGGCATCGACATGGGCGCGGTCGACCTGGTGATCCAGGTGGAGGCGCCGCCGACGGTGGCGTCGGGGATGCAGCGGGTCGGCCGGGCGGGGCACCAGGTGGGGGCGGTGTCGCGCGGGGTGATGTTCCCGAAGTTCCGCGGCGACCTGGTGTCGTGCGCGGTCGTGGCCGAGCGGATGCGCGACGGGGCGATCGAGGCCGTCCGGTACCCGCGCAACCCGCTGGACGTGCTGGCGCAGCACATCGTGGCGATGGTGGCGCTGGAGTCGTGGACGGTGGAGGGGCTGGCGGGGCTGGTGCGGCGGGCCGCTCCGTTCGCGGCGCTGCCGGAGTCGGCGCTGATCGCGGTGCTGGACATGCTGGCGGGTCGGTACCCGAGCGAGGAGTTCGGGGAACTGCGGCCGCGGATCACGTGGGACCGGATCACCGGCGAGCTGCGCGGCAGGCCGGGAGCGCAGCGGCTGGCGGTGACGTCGGGCGGCACGATCCCGGACCGGGGCATGTTCGCGGTGATGACGCCGCCCTCGGAGCGCGGGCCGGGGTCGCGGGTCGGCGAGCTGGACGAGGAGATGGTCTACGAGTCGCGGGTCGGCGACACGTTCCTGCTGGGCACCTCCGCGTGGCGGGTGCAGGACATCACCCACGACCGGGTGATCGTGGTGCCCGCGCCGGGCCAGCCGGCGCGGATGCCGTTCTGGAAGGGCGACGCGCCCGGCAGGCCGCTGGAACTGGGGCGGGCGCTGGGGAAGTTCCTGCGGGAGATGTCCACGGCGAACGGTCCCGACGCGGCGCTGCGGGCGGCCGAGGCCGGGCTGGACGCGTGGGCGGCGAGCAACCTGGCGACGTACCTCGGCGAGCAGCGGGACGCAACGCGGCACGTGCCGAACGACCGGGTGATCCTGGTCGAGCGGTTCCGCGACGAGCTGGGCGACTGGCGGCTGGTCGTGCACTCGCCGTTCGGGGCGCAGGTCAACGCGCCGTGGGCGCTGGCCATCGCGGCCCGGCTGCGGGAACGGCGAGGGGTCGAGGTGCAGGCGGCGCACTCCGACGACGGCATCGTGGTGCGGCTGCCCGACGCGGTCGACCAGGACGGCGCGGACGTCGTGGTGGGCGCGGAGGACGTGCTGCTCGACCCGGAGGAGGTGGAGCAGATCGTCGTGGCCGAGGTCGGCGGGTCGGCGCTGTTCGCCGCGCGGTTCCGGGAGTGCGCGGCCAGGTCGCTGCTGCTCCCCCGGCGTGATCCCCGCAAGCGGTCGCCGTTGTGGCAGCAGCGGCAGAAGGCGGCGCAACTGCTGTCGGTCGCGGCGAAGTACGAGAGCTTCCCGGTGGTGCTGGAGGCCATGCGGGAGTGCCTGCAGGACGTCTACGACGTGCCCGGCCTGCGCGAGCTGATGACCGACGTCCGGGCACGCCGGGTGCGGGTGGTGGAGGTGGAGACGGCGACCCCGTCGCCGTTCGCCCGCAGTCTGCTGTTCGGGTACGTCGGCATGTTCCTGTACGAGACGGACACGCCGCTGGCCGAACGGCGGGCCGCCGCGCTGTCGCTGGACTCGACGCTGCTGGCGGAGCTGCTCGGGTCGGAGGCGATCCGCGAACTGCTCGACCCGGAGGTGGTCGAGGAGGTCGAGCGCAGCCTGCAGCGGCTCACCGAGGAACGGCGGGCGCGGCACGCGGAGGACGCGGCCGACCTGCTGCGGTTCCTGGGCGATCTCAGCGAGGCCGAGGGCGTCGAGCGCGGGATCCAGCCCTCGTGGTTCGCCGAGCTCGTCGACCAGCGGCGGGCGCTGCGGATCAGGATCGCGGGCGAGGAGCGGGTGATCGCGGTCGAGGACGCGGGCCGCTACCGGGACGCGCTGGGGGTGGCGCTGCCGGTGGGGGTGCCGGAGGTGTTCACCGAGCCGGTGGCCGATCCGCTCGGCGACCTGCTGAGCCGGTACGCCCGCACGCACGGGCCGTTCCCGGCGCTGGAGCCCTCGGCGCGGTTCGGGCTCGGGGTCGCGGTGGTGACGGGGGTGCTGGAGCGCATGTCCGGCACCGGGCGGCTGGTGCGCGGCGAGTTGCGGCCGGGCGGCACGCACACCGAGTACTGCGACGCGGAGGTGCTGCGCCGGTTGCGGCGGGCCTCGCTGGCTCGGTTGCGGGCCGAGGTGGAGCCGGTCGAACCCGCCGCGCTGGGGCGGTTCCTGCCGAGCTGGCACGGTGTCGGCCGACGGTTGCGGTCGGCTCCTTCGGTGGACGACGTGCTGTCGGTGGTCGAGCAGTTGGCGGGGGCACCGCTGCCCGCGAGCGCGCTGGAGTCGCTGGTGCTGCCCGCGCGGCTGCCCGGCTACTCCCCCGCGCTGCTGGACGAGCTGACGGCGTCGGGCGAGGTGACGTGGGCCGGCTGCGGTTCGCTGGCGGGTGGCGACGGCTGGATCGCGCTGGCCCCGACGGACGTGGCCGACCTGCTGCTGCCGGACCTGGTACCGGAGGCCGCGCCCGAGTCGCCGCTGCACCTGGCGGTGGTGGAGGCGCTGGCCGGTGGCGCGCTGTTCTTCCGGCAACTGGTCGACCGGGTGTCGTTGCAGGGCCCGACGACGGATTCCGAGGTCGTCGGCGCGCTGTGGGACCTGGTGTGGGCCGGGTTGGTCACCAACGACACGCTGGCGCCGCTGCGGTCCCTGGTGTCCGGCAAGAGCGCGGCGCACAAGACCAGACGCGCGGCTCCGCGCGGCAGGTACGCCCGCATGCGGGCCGGGCGGCCCGACATGCCGAGCCGGACCGGGCCGCCGTCGGTCGCGGGCCGGTGGTCGCTCGCGGTGGTGCCCGCTCCCGACCCGACCCGCCGCGCGGCCGCGAGAGCCGAGGCGTTCCTGGAACGGCACGGGGTGCTGACCAGGGGGGCGCTCGACACCGAGCGGGTGACCGGCGGCTTCAGCGGTGTCTACCGCGTGCTGCGCGCGATGGAGGAGTCCGGCCAGGTCGTCCGCGGCTACGTGGTCGAGGGCCTCGGCGCGGCGCAGTTCGCCGCCCGTGGCGCGGTCGACCGCCTCCGCACACTGTCCAGACCACCCGGCCAGGACCACCTGGGCACTCCCGAGGCGGTGGTGCTCGCCGCCGCCGACCCGGCTCAGCCGTACGGCGCCGCACTGGACTGGCCCGCTCCGGTCGGTGACGGCAAGCACCGGCCTGCCCGCAAGGCCGGGGCGCTGACCGTGCTGGTCGACGGCGTGGCCGCGCTCTACGTCGAGCGCGGCGGGAAGTCGCTGCTGTCGTTCACCGAGGACGAGGGCGCCCTGCAGGCCGCCGCGCAGTCGTTGAGCCGGGCCGTGCGCGACGGTTGGCTGGGCCAGCTGGCCGTGCAGCGCGCCGACGGCGAGAACGCGCTGGGCACCCGTCTTTCGGGCGTCCTGCAGGAGGCGGGCTTCCGCGCGACGCCGAAGGGGTTGAGGCTCAGGGCGTAGTCGATCTGGGAGACTGGGGACCGTGGGCAGACGACGAGCGGTGCTGATGGCGGCGGCGACCGTCGTGCTCACCGCGGGCGGCGTAGTGGCCGCGAGCGCTGACTGGACCAGTGGCGCCCACCTCGGCGTGTGCGAGTTCGACTTCTGCGGCACGGTCGTCAACGACCTGGAGTTCCCGGTCGACGTGGCCCTCTCGTGGTGCGAGTGGAGAACCGCGCCGTGCGAGACCGAGACCATCCGCACCATCGCCTCGTCGAGCAGCAGCACCTCCGACGGCAAGATCGACATCGATGCCTTCCGCGTCCCGGACGGCCACCGCTACCAGGTCACCTTCACCCACACGTTCAGCACCGAGACCACCTGGCTGGAGCCAGGCTGGCACAAGATCAGCACCGACACCGTGGCCCACATCACCGCCCACCAAACCGGACCGGTGGTCGGCGCAGCCCAGTAACCACCTCGGTCCCACATGCCACCGAGCCCACCCGAGCCGGCGGGGCGCTTGGGCGGCAGGGCGGTGGCAGGCGGTGGCGGGGCGGTTAGCCGGTTGGGCGGCGGCAGCTGGGCGGCGACGGGGCGGTTAGCCGGTTGGGCGGCGGCAGCTGGGCGGCTGGCGGTTGGGCGGCTGGCGGTTGGGCGGCGACGGGGCGGTTGGGCGAAATCGGCACCACGCGGCTTGGCGGCTTGGCGGCTTGGCGGCTTGGCGGCTTGGAGAAATCGACACCACGAAAATTGTCGGTGCTCCGCTGTAGCGTCGGTTTCGGGGGGTTTTCCCGACCGGGGGACTCCTGTTTTGCCTTGTGCCAAGCGATATCGACCAGGAAAAGCAGGTCAAGCGGGTAGTCACCGAGCCGCCGATCAGCAGGTGGTCCAGAGACCAGCGGCCCTTGGGAGGCCGCCGCCGCATGGAGCCGCCGCTGGAGCCGTCGGTGTCGAGAGCCGTCGGTGTCGAGAGTGGTGGTCTTGGAAGCGGATTGCTTTCAGGAGGCAGGTTGCTCTGGGCAGCTGGTGCCTCTTGGGGCCAGTGGTTCCTGGAAGGCCGCTGGCCGTGGGAAGCCGATTAACTTGAGCAGGCCTCAGGGAGCCTGCAACTCTTGGGAGAATGGGTGGCTCCCCGAGGTCTGCCGGCCGTAGGAAGGTCGACCGCTTGAGTGAGGCCGCTTCTTCCGGGGAGCCAACGACCTTGGAAGATCGATGGCCCCCGGGAAGACCGGTGGTCCAAGGAAAGCTGGTCGGGAGAGAACGGAGTTCTGGGCATGGCGGCCCGTGAAGCCAGGGGTCAGGTGAACAGGGTGCTGTAGGCGTTCAGGGCTGGTTGGCCGCCCAGGTGGGCGTAGAGGACTTTCGAGTCGCGGGGGATTTCGCCGGTCGACACCAGTTCGATCAAGCCCGCCAGGGATTTGCCCTCGTACACCGGGTCGGTGATCATGCCTTCCAGTGAGGCGCCAAGGCGCATGGCGTCCATTGTGGACTTTCCCGGTACGCCGTAGACGCCTTCGTGGAAGCGTTCGTCCAGCAGCACGTCCGCCGGGTCCAAGGAGACCTCCAGCAAGCCCGCGGTGGCGGTGGCGATCCGGGTGACCTGGGCCAGGGTTTCGGCGGGTTTGGCGGAGGCGTCGATGCCCAGCACGCGGCGAGGGCGAGGGCTGTCCGCGAAGCCCGCGACCATGCCCGCCTGGGTGCTGCCGGTGACCGAGCAGACGATGACGGTGTCGAAGAAGAGACCCAGCTGGGCTTCTTGGGCTTCGACCTCCTTGGCCCAGTTGGCGAATCCCAGCCCGCCGAGGCGGTGGTCGGAGCCGCCCGCCGGGATCGGGTACGGGGTGCCGCCCGCGGCTCGGACGTCTTGGATGGCCTGTTCCCACGCGGGTTTGACGCCGATGCCGAAATCGGCCCGCACGAGCCTCACGTCGGCGCCCATCATGCGGCTCAGCTGGATGTTGCCGACCCGGTCGTAGCCGGGGTCGGTCCAGTCGACCCAGCTCTCCTGCACGAGCACGCACTTCAGGCCCGCCCGCGCCGCCGCGGCCGCGACCTGGCGGGTGTGGTTGGACTGGACGCCGCCGATCGAGACGAGGGTGTCGCAGCCGGTGGCCAGGGCGTCGGCGACGAGGTATTCGAGTTTGCGGGTCTTGTTGCCGCCGTAGGCCAGGCCGGAGTTGCAGTCCTCGCGCTTGGCCCACACCTCGGCGCCGCCCAGGTGCGCGGTGAGGCGGTCCAAGCGGTGGACGGGCGACGGGCCGAACAGGAGCGGGTAGCGGGTGAAGTCCTGGAGCACCAAGGCCTCCTCTAGTCGTCGGAGTCGAGCTGGTCGGTCAAGGTCGCCCAGTTCAGGGACACGCGTTCGGCCGCCAGGTCGGCGTCGGCACCGGCGCAGGCAGCGATGACGTCGGCGTGCATGGCCACGGAGTGGCGGCCCGGCGGGGTGGCGAAGCGCAGGCGTTCGAGCCTGCGGACCAGCGGTGTGTAGCGGTCGACGGTGGCGGTGACCGCGAAGTTGTCGGCGCGGCGGACCGCGACGTCGTGGAACTCGTCGTCGGCGGCCAGCGCGGCGCTCACGTCGCCGGTCGCCAGCGCCGCCTCGAAGCGGGTGTTGGCGGACCGCATGGCGTCCAGGTCCGCGGGCGTCATCAGCGGAACGGCCAGGCGGGCGGCGAGCGCGTGCATCGCCTGCACGACCGCGTGCGCCTGGCGGACGGCGGCGGTGTCCAGCGGGGTGACCCTGGTGTAGCTGTGCGGCTTGGTCTCGACCAGGCCCTCGTCGGTGAGCCGGGCGAGCGCCTCGCGGACCGGGGTGCGGGACAGGCCCAGCTCCTCGGCGAGGTCGACGTCCCTGATGGGGGCGCCCGGCGCCAGGTCGCCGCCGACGATGGCGTCGCGGATCGCCGTCAGCGCGCGGTCGCGGTAGAGCGAGCGGTCCAGGCGACCAATATATTGCATATCGGAACTGTCGCCGACGAAGTCCGCCAGGTCAAGGGGTGGGTCGGGGCTAGCGGGGCGAGAGGACGCAGAACTCCTGGCCATCGGGGTCGAGCAGGACCACGTGGGTCCGGTCGCCGGACCCCGCGTCGATCACCTCGGCACCCAGCGCGACCAGGCGCGCCACCTCGGCGGCCTGGCTGTCGTCCGCACCGGGGGCGATGTCCAGGTGAACGCGGTTCTTCACCCGCTTCCGGTCGTCGCTGTGCAGGAACTCCAGCCACGGGCCCGACTCGCGGCGCAGCGACGCGAACTCGGCGGTGCGGTTCACGACCTCCAGCCCGGTCGCCTCGGCCCAGAAGTCGACCTCGGCGCGGGTGTCGGCGACGTCCACGACGATCGCGGCGACCGGCCCGGTCTCGCGGTACTCGGGACGCGGTTCGAGGACGCAGAACTCGTTGCCCTCGATGTCGGCGAGCACGACCCACGGCACGCCGCGCTGGCCGAGGTCGACGCGAAGCGCGCCGAGCGCGGTCGCCCGCTCGACGATCTCGACCTGCTCCTCCGGCGACGCGCTGGCCAGGTCGAGGTGGACGCGGTTCTTGCCCGCCTTCGGCTCGGGAACCGGCACGAACACCAGCTCAACGCCTTCCGAGACGGCCACGTCCACCTCGTCGGCGGACTCGCCGGTGATGGTCGTGCCCAGCAGCGCGGACCAGAACCGGGCCAGCGCGGCCGGGTCTGTGGCGTCGACCACGACATCGTTCAGCCTCGTTGCCATTGACCAAAGGTAACGTCTGCCCCATGGCGAAGCTGGTTCTCGGTCCGGTGCTGCGACACGTCAACGCGACCTCGGCGACGGTGTGGGTGGAAACCGACGCCTCGACGGAGGTGACGATCGCCCACCACAGCGCCCGGACGTTCCAGGTGGGAGCGCAGCACTTCGCGTTGGTGTCCATCGGGAACCTGACTCCGGGCACGACCACGGAGTACGACGTGCGGCTGGACGGCGAGCGGGTGTGGCCCGAGCCGGACTCGGAGTTCCCGCCGTGCCGCATCAGCACGAAGTCCGATGAGGACCTGACGCACCGCATCGTGTTCGGGTCGTGCCGCGCGGCGAAGCCGCAGAAGCCCGCGGAGAAGGACGACCTCGGTCCGGACGCGCTGGACGCGTACGCGCTGCGGATGTCGAAGCAGCCGCAGAACGAGTGGCCGGACGCGTTGCTGCTGCTCGGCGACCAGGTGTACGCGGACGAGCCGACGTCGCGGACGAAGGAGTGGCTGCGGAGGCGGCGCGGCGGCAAGGACCCCGTGGACGAGGTGCTGAGCTTCCGCGAGTACGCGCAGCTCTACCACGAGTCGTGGGGCGATCCCGAGATCCGCTGGCTGATGTCGACCGTGCCGACGTCGATGATCTTCGACGACCACGACATCCGCGACGACTGGAACACCTCCCAGCCGTGGCGCGAGAAGATGGCCGCGACCTCGTGGTGGCCGGAGCGCATCCGGGCCGGGCTGGCGTCGTACTGGGTGTACCAGCACCTGGGCAACCTCGGGCCGGACGAACTGGAACGCGACGACCTGTACGCGAAGGTGATGGCCGCGGGCTCCGACGTGCAGCCGATCCTGGAGGAGTTCGCCGAGCAGGCCGACGCCGAAGTGGACGGACGGAAGTCGACGTGGTGGAGCTACCGCCGGGACTACGGGCGGGTGCGGCTGCTGGTGATCGACACCCGGTGCGGCCGGATCCTCTCGGGCGGCACGCGGCGGATGGTCGGCGACGAGGAGTTCGACTGGATCGAGCGCAACGCCGAGGGTGACTACGACCACCTGGTGATCGGCTCGTCGCTGCCGTGGTTGATGCCGCACGCGATCAGCCACGGCCAGTCGATCAACGAGCGCGCCGCCGCCAAGCCGGGCAGGCGCGGCCGGTTCGCCGAGCAGGTCCGCCAGATCTCCGACCTGGAGCACTGGCCCGCGTTCCGCGACTCGTTCGAGCGGCTGTCGAGTTTCCTCGGCCGCGTCGGCCGCGGCGAGAACGCGCCCAGCACCATCTGCGTCCTGTCCGGCGACGTGCACCACAGCTACGCCGCGCAGGGTCTCTACGCGGACCCGACGACCAGCGCGGTCATGCAGCTCACCTGCTCCCCCGTGCACAACGATCCGCCGAGGTTCTTCCGCCCGGTGTTCCGGCTCGCCTGGTGGCCGCCGATGGGCCGCGTGCTGCGCAGGCTCGCCGACCGGGCGGGCGTGCCCGCCGACCCGCTGGAGTGGAGCCGGTTGACCGGTCCGCACTTCGGCAACTCCATCGCCGTGCTGGAGGTGGACGGACGGCAGGCCCGGTTCCGCCTGGAGTCCGCGACACCCGACGGCAGGGGTTTGGTCGAGGTCGCGAACCTGGGTCTGCCGCCCGCCTAGTCGGTGGGACGGGGCTCGGCGCTCCGTCCTGGCCCGTGGTCGTCCTGGCGGCCACCGTCGGAGGCCGCGGTTTCCGCGGCGCGCTGGTCGGCGCGCACGACGGTGGAGCCCGCCGACACGTCCCAGGTGATGATGTCCGCGGCGTTGGCGCGGTCCGGGAGCTTCTCCAGCACCGACGCCCAGACGCCGTCGCGCTGCCAGGCCCGGAAGAGCCCGTAGGCGGTCTCCCAGGGCCCGTAGCGCTCGGGCATGTCCCGCCACGGCGATCCGGTGCGCACCCGCCACCGGATCGCGTTGACGACCTGGCGGCGGTTCCTGGTCGGTCTTCCGACTCGTTGTTCGGCGGGCAGCAGCGGTTCCAGCACCGTCCACTGCGCGCTGGTCAGATCA
Source organism: Umezawaea sp. cmx-9-4 (assembly GCA_049997955.1). GTDB lineage: Bacteria > Actinomycetota > Actinomycetes > Mycobacteriales > Pseudonocardiaceae > Umezawaea. The sequence goes on from JAEBDY010000009.1 coordinate 139,830, forward strand.
CCACGCGCCAACGGAGGCCCCGCGATCCGCTCCCCGCCGGAACCCGGCCGGTTGATCTTGCGAGTTCCCGATCTTGTCGGTGCTCGCCGGTAGGATTGGTTTCGGGGGACCCCCTGCCCGCGCGCGAGGGATGGGCCCCCGAATCGACGATATCGCTGGGGTACGACGGTTTTGAGGACCGCACTCGGCTGTTGATCTTGCTGTGGTGAGCGGCCGTTTTCGTCGGACCTCGTTGGTAGGCTTGAAATCGGGGGGTCCCCCCGCGTGCGCGCGAAGAAGAAGATGAGCGCCCGGCGGGGCAGGTGGTGGGGTCACTTCGTCGCCAGCCTGAGCAGGGCCCAGAGTTGGGCGATCGCGTCGTGGTCGCCGTTGACCTCGACCTCGCGGTCGGAGATGCGGCCCCAGAGCCAGCGGTAGACGTTGAGGGGTGGGCCGGTGACGTCGGCGTCGGCCGGTTCGGCCTCCTCCGGGGTGGCGCGCCACGAGGTGGAGCCGGTCGGGCCCGAGGTGGCGAGCCAGACGCGGCCCGCGGTGCGGACCGACACGACGCCGTCCCTGGTGCCGCGCACGCCCATGACGCCCAGGCGGTGCACGAACCAGAGGGACAGGACCTCGTCGACCCCGTCGGCGACCACGTCGTCGGCCACCGGGTCCAAGGGCGCCATCGCGGCCGCTTGGACGTCCATCCGGTGCACGGTCGTCTCGTGGGCCAAGCGGCGGGCCCAGAAGCCGTAATTGGATTCCTCCGGCCACCACGTGCCGCACGGGTCGTCCGCCGAGTGGAGGGCCAACTCGTCCAGGAGGGGTTCGACGCCGTCGCGGACGAAGTCCGCCAGGGTCTCGCCGGGAGCGGGGTTCTGCTGCCACGTCACGGGTTGGCGGCCGTCGAGCAGCCAGGACAGGGTCATGCGGTAGGTGCTGCCGACGTGCCTGGCGGTCTCGCCGAGGTTCAGGCCGGGGCAGGCGGGCACCTGGAGTTCGGGGCGCTTGCCCTCGGCGGCGGAGGCGAGCGCCTCCGCTTCGGCGGCGAGGACGTCGAGCAGCCTGCCGTAGTCGATCAGGGCCTTGGTCACGTGCGCGCCTCGTGCGTGATCCGGTCGACCAGCGCGACGAACTGGGCGGCCTGGCGGACCAGGTCGTCGGCGGAACGAGTGGTGACGACGCGGGTGATGCCCGCTTGGACGGCGGCTCGGGTGGCGGAGGCGGACGCGAAGAACGCGGCCCACTCTGTCAACTCGGGGGCGGCGCCCGCGAGCAGGACCCAGGCGCTGGCGGGTTTGGCGTGGCCGCGGTGCGGCCTGCCGCGCAGGGCGAGCACGGCCGCGCCCGCCCGCAGCGCGGCCAGGTAGGCGACGGCGAACCGCTCGGCGGGATCGGTCGCGTTCTCGGCCTCCGCAACGCCTTCGCGGGCGTTCCGGAGCAGTTCGACGGCCGCGGCCGAGGGGAGGGGAAGCGGGACGGGGACGGGGGTCCCGGTCCGGCTGGGCTTGGGGAAGTCGATCCAAGCTGACATCGGCGGCCTCCTCGCGGCGTCGGTGAACTCGACGACCACCGCGGGGAGACGGCGGCTCCTGGCGGTGGGGCGCTTCCCCCGCCCCACCACCAGGGCATCACGATCGAACACATGTTCGATCAACTCCAGCGTAGCGCCTGGCACCGACATTCCTCAACCCAGGACCCAGCGTCGACCCGATCGTGATCCGTGGTCTGATTGGACGCGTGAGCGCACTGGACCACCCCGGCATGCAGAAGGTCGCCGCGGCACTGACCGAGGCGGGCCACCACGAGGCCGCACAAGGCATTCGGGTACTCGAGGACGCGGTCCGCACGGCCGCGCAGGCCGCCGGGGCGGTGGGTGTGCCGGTCGGCGCGATCGCGAACAGCCTGGTGTTCACCGCGATTCGCGCGGAGGTCCCCGCGCCGCTGCTGGTGCTGACGTCCGGCGCGCACCGCGCGGACACCGACCTGCTGGCCGAACTCGCCGGGGCGGACCGGATCGAGCGCGCCGCACCGGACTTCGTGCGCGAGCACACCGGACAGGTCATCGGCGGCGTGTCGCCGGTCGGCCACCCTTCGAGGATCATGACGTTCGTGGACGTGGACCTGGAGCAGTACCCGGTCGTGTGGGCCGCGGGCGGACATCCGCACGCCGTGTTCCCCACGACGTTCGCCGACCTGGTCGAGCTGACCGGCGGAACCCCCGCGCGGGTAGCCCGATGACCGCCGCGCCGTCGCCGCGCACCGAGCGGCTGGTGGAGTTCACGCCGCAGGAGCTGAACGGCAGGCTGCACGAGGCGCTGGAGCTGTACGTCACGGCGATGAACTACCCGCCCGGCACGGTGGAGCAGCGGGCGCCGATGTGGCTCGCGCACATGCTGCGGGAGGACTGGCGCTGCGTCGTCGCGCTGGACGACCGCGACGAGCTGGTCGGCATCGGTTACGGCTACCGGGGTTCGAGCGGGCAGTGGTGGCACGAGCAGGTGCGCCGCGGGCTGACGACCGTGTCGGGCGCGCAGGCCGTGGACGAGTGGATGGACGACTACTTCGAGCTGACCGAGCTGCACGTGCTGCCGCGCGCGCAGGGTCGCGGGCTCGGCGAGGCGCTGCTGCGGAACCTGCTGGGCGGTGTGCCGACGACGCACGTGCTGCTGTCGACGCCGGAGGGGCCGAGCAACGCGTGGCGGCTGTACCGGCGGGTCGGGTTCGTGGACGTGCTGCGGCACTACCAGTTCACCGGCGACCCGAGGCCGTTCGCGGTGCTGGGGCGGGAACTCCCGATGGGCTGAGAGGCTGCCCGGTCGCCGGGCAGCCCCTGCCGCCGGTTTACAGCTCGGCGAGCCGCTCGCGCAGCGTGTCGAGTCCCATGGCGCCCATCTCCAGGGCGTCCTGGTGGAACTTCTTGAGGTCGAACGCGGCGCCGTGCCGGGCGCGGGCGTCGTCGCGGGCCGCGAGCCAGAGCCGCTCGCCGATCTTGTACGACGGGGCCTGGCCGGGCCAGCCGAGGTAGCGGTCGATCTCGTCGTGGACGTGCGAGGCCTCGGTGATGGTCCGGGTGAGCATGAACTCCAGGCCCAGTTCCGGGGTCCACCGCTCGCCCTCGTGGAAGCCGGTGCCCTTCGGGATCTCCAGTTCCAGGTGCATGCCGATGTCCACGACCACGCGGGCGGCGCGGAACAGGTGGGCGTCGAGCATGCCGAGCAGGTTGCCGTCGTCGTCGAGGTAGCCCAGTTCGCGCATCAGCCGTTCGGCGTAGAGGGCCCAGCCCTCGCCGTGGCCGGAGACCCAGCAGAAGAGGCGCTGGTAGTCGTTGAGCTTGTCGGCGTTGTAGACGGCGGTCGCGACCTGGAGGTGGTGGCCGGGAACGCCCTCGTGGTAGACGGTCGTCAGCTCGCGCCAGGTGGAGAACGCCTCCTTGTCGTCGGGCACGGACCACCACATGCGGCCGGGGCGGGAGAAGTCCGGGGTCGGGCCGCTGTAGTACGCGCCGACGCCGCCGCCGGGCGGGGCGATCTTGCACTCGAGCTTCATCAGCTCGTCCGGCAGGGCGAAGTGGACGTCGCGCAGGTCGGTCAGGGCCTTGTCGGAGAGCTGCTGCATCCACGCCTGGAGCCCGGCCTGACCCTGCACGAGGTAGCGGGGGTCGGCGTCGAGGGCGGCGGCGCCCTCGGCGAGCGTCGCGCCGGGCTTGATGCGGCCGACGACCTGCTTCATCTCCGCTTCCAGGCGGGTGAACTCCTCCCAGCCCCACTCGTAGGCCTCGGCGAGGTCGAGGCGGGAGCCGATGAAGTACCGCGACGCGAGCCGGTAGACCTCCTCGCCGACGGCGTCCTTCTTCGGAGCCTTCGCGGCCAGGTCGTCGCGCAGGAACGCGGCCAGGTCGCCGTAGGCCTCGGAGGCGGCCCTGGCGCCCTTCTGGAGGTCCGTGCGCAGCGCGTCGTCGACCTGCGCGCCGTCGACCAGTCCGGCGAAGAACGACTTGCCGCCGCGGCGGCCGGACCACGTGTCGCACTGGTCGGCGACCTTGGTCACCTGGCGCAGCGCGGCGACCTTGCCCTTGTCCGCGGAGTAGGACAGGCCCGCGCGGAGGTTCGCGATCGCGTCCGGCATCGCGGCGAGGCGGCGGGCGACGACGGCCCACTGCTCGGGGGTGTCGGTCGGCATGTGGTCGAAGATCTCGCGCAGGCTCTGCACCGGGCTGGCGAGCACGTTCAGGTCGCCCTCGGACCGGCCCGCCTCGTGCATCTCCGTCGAGACCGCGCTGCGTTCGAGGAACACCGCCTTGGCGTCGCTCTCCGACTTGTCGGCGGGTTCGGTGGCGGTGATCTCGCGGACCGCGTCGACGGTCAGCTGGTACCGCGCGGCGTGGCCTTCCGGCGAGTAGTCGGTGAGCTGGTCCTCACCTCCGGGCAGGCCGAGCTGGGTCGCCGCGATCGGGTCCAACGCCGCGTAGTCGGTCACGAACCGGTTGCTGATGCCGTGCACACCAGTCGAGGAAGAAGCCATGCCGGGCACGCTACCTCCCGGTTCCGGCCCCCGAAAGGTCTTTAGGCTTGCTCACGATTACCAGTCGAACGGCTGGCGGACAAGGTCGACAGCGCCCGTTGCCGGCAGGATGACCACGTGTCCAGAGCCCGTGTGCTCCTCCTGCCGGTCTTCCTGCTCCTCGCGGCGTTCTCGCTGTCGGGGTGTGTCCGCCTGCACGCCGCCATGGCGGTCTCGGAGGACGACCGAGTGTCCGGCGAGATCATCGCCGCGACCCCCCCGACCGCGGACAACGACCCCGGCCCCCAGCTGCGGGTGCCGTCCGAGCTGGCCAGCCGCGTGACGACCAAGCCCTACAAGGTCGACGCCTACGCGGGCACCCAGCTGTTCTTCAACGGCCTGACCTTCGACGAGGTCCGCGTCCTCTCGCTCGCCACCAGCTCCTCCAGCAGCCGCTACCAGATCACCTTCCGCCGCTCCGGCGACCTGGTCACGATGTCCGGCTCGGTCGACCTCTCCCAGGTGCCGATCGACCGGGCGGACATCCAGGTGAAGATCAGTTTTCCTGGCGGCGTGGTCAACACCAACGGCCGCGAGGAGGAAGAGGGCACGATCGCCTGGAGCCCCAAACCTGGCCAGGCGTCGATGCTGACCGCGACCGTGCAGTACGCCGGGGCGGACTCCCAGGGGTTCATCGGCTGGGTGTTCCTGGTGGGGGCGCTCACGGGCGGGGCGGCGCTGATCGTCGTGGTGCTGGCGCTCGTCGCCCATCGGCGGAGCCTGGTGGCGTGAGCGGGTCACCGGAACGGGTGATCATCTAGCGCCCCCTGTGCTCCCAGGCCTGGGCCAGGGCCGACGCGGCCCGTGTGCCGTACTCCGAGAACGGCAGCACGGTCGGGCGGGAGCCCTGGTCGCCCGCGCAGACGAACAGGACGCGGGTGTTGCGGTCGAGCACCAGGCGGTGGGTCATGCCGAAGTCCGCCTCCAGCGTGGCCGCCGCGAGCGCGTTCACGTCGCTGACCGCGATCGCCTGGTGGATCGCCCGGACGCGCGCTTCGCGCTCGGCGGAGCGCTCCCGGCGGAGCGTGGACTTGAACCTGTCGCTGAGCAGCGCCGCGTCCGGGGTCAGGGTCGCCCAGGACGCGGTGGCCAGTTCCAGGCGCCAGCGCTTGCCGAAGCGGTCAGCCGCGGCGTAGCGGGGCGGGGCCGACAGGACCGACGGCAGGTCCGGGAGGGACCAGCCGTCGTCGTTGGCGACCGGCACCTTCGCCATGCGGAGCACGGCCGCCATGTCCCGGCAGACCCGCGAGATCACCGGCGCGGCCGAGCGCACCTTGGCCTCGAAGTCGTCGGCCAGGCCGCGCTTGTGCGCCTCGGACCGGGCTCGCCGGGACTCGGCGTCCTTCTTGAAGTTCTCGTCGAAGGTGGGCATCAGCCCCTCCTCACGTGCGCGCGGGGACCAGGCCCAGGCGGGCCACCACTTCCCTCGTCGCCTTGGAGCGGTTCAGTGTGTAGAAGTGCAGGCCCGGCACGCCCTCGGCGAGCAGCCGGTCCCCCATCTCCGTCACCAGGTCCACCCCAGCCTTGCGGAACGCCGCCGGGTCGTCCACGAAGGGGTCCAGTTTGCGGGCCACCGACAGGGGCACGTCGGCTCCGGACAGCTCGATCGTCTTGGCGAGGGTGCGCGGGGTCGTCAGCGGCATGAGGCCGGGGATCAGCGCGGTGTCGCAGCCGAGGGCGTCGACCCGGTCGCGCAGCCGCAGGAAGTCCTCCGGCTCGAAGAACAGCTGGGCGATCGCGAAGTCGGCGCCCGCGCGCAGCTTGCGGACCAGGTGCTTCGTGTCCTCGTCCACGTCGCCCGACCGCGGGTGGCCGTACGGGAACGCGGCGACGCCGACGCAGAAGTCGCCGAGTTCGCGGCAGAGCCGCACCAGTTCCTCGGCGTAGGTGAGGCCTTCCGGGTGGGCGATCCACTCGCCGTTCGGGTCGCCGGGCGGGTCGCCGCGCACCGCGAGGATGTTGCGCACGCCGACGGCCGCGTACCAGCCGATGACGTTGCGCAGTTCCGCGACCGAGTGGTCGACGGCGGTCAGGTGCGCCATCGGCACCAGGGTGGTCTCCTGCGCGACGCGGCCGGTGGTGCGGATCGTGAAGTCGCGGCTGGACCCGCCCGCGCCGTAGGTGATCGACACGAAGGCGGGGTCGAGCGGTTCGAGTTCGCGGATCGCGCGCCACAGGACCAGCTCGTCCGCGCTGTCGCGGGGAGGGAAGAACTCGACGGAGAACACAGGTCCGCGCCCGTGCAACCGTTCGACCACCGTCGTCATGCCCCCAGCCTAGTGGGGCGTCCGACGCGTGGGAGACGGCTTTCACTCGCTGGGACGAGGGCCCCGGTGCGGCGGAGACGGGCCGGAGAGGTGACGATAGACGGGTGTCCGCTCCAGAGCTGCTCCACCCGTTGGACCTCGAACTGCCCAAGCACGTCGACGAGGCGCTGGCGACCTACCTGGCCGACCGGCGCACGTTGGGCATGCTGATGGACGAGAACTTCATCGGCGCGGTGGACGGCCTCGCCGCGTTCGTCCTGAGCGGGGGGAAGCGCATCCGGCCGACGTTCGCGTGGTGGGGCTGGCGCGCGGCGGGCGGTGATCCGGAAGGCCCCCTCGCGGAGTCCGTGCTCACGGCGGTCAGCTCGCTGGAGCTGATCCAGGCGTGCGCGCTGGTGCACGACGACCTGATGGACGCCTCCGAGGTGCGGCGGGGGCGGCCGACCGTGCACATCGCGTTCGCCCAGGAGCACCGCGACCGGCGCTGGCTCGGCGAGCCGGAGCGGTTCGGGCTCGCGGCGGCCGTGCTGATCGGCGACATCGCGCTGGCGTGGGCGGACGACATGCTGTTCGCCGCCGGCCTGCCGACGGACGCCCTGCAACGCCTCAGCCTGCCGTGGCGGGACATGCGCACGGAGATGCTCGCTGGCCAGTACCTGGACGTGCTCACGCAGGCGCGCGGCGACTCCTCGCCGGACGCGGCGCTGCGGATCGACCGGCTCAAGACCGCCGCGTACACCGTGGAACGACCGCTGCACATGGGCGCCGCGCTCGGCGGCGGGTCGCCGGAACTGGTCGACGGGCTCCGCCGGTTCGGCGCGGACATCGGCGTCGCCTTCCAGCTGCGGGACGACCTGCTCGGCGTGTTCGGCGACCCCGTGGTCACCGGCAAGCCCGCGGGCGACGACCTGCGCGAGGGCAAGCGGACGCTGCTCGTGGCGCTCGGCATGGAGTACGGCGCGGACGTGCTGCACCGCGCGCTGGGCAACCCGGAGCTGGACGTGGAGACGGTCGACGAGGTGCGCGACGCGCTGATCGGCGTGGGGGCGGTGGACGCGATCGAGGACCGGATCACGGCGCTGACCACGTCCGCGCTCGCCGCGCTGGAGGCCTCGCCGGTGGTCGCGCCCGCGGGCGAGCGGTTGGCCGAACTGGCCATCAGCGCCACGAAGAGGACCTACTGACCATGAGGACTCTGCCGGGGCGCACCGATCACGTCGTCGTGGTCGGCGCGGGTCTCGCGGGCCTGTCCACGGCGCTGCACCTGCTGGGCACGGGCCGCGCGGTGACCGTCGTCGAACGCGACGCCACCCCCGGCGGCCGAGCCGGGCGGCTGGACCTGGACGGCTACCGGATCGACACCGGGCCGACCGTGCTGACCATGCCGGAACTGGTCGAGGACGCCTTGGCCGCGGTCGGCGAGTCCCTGGCCGACCGGCTGGACCTGCTGCCCGTCGACCCCGCCTACCGGGCGCGGTTCGCCGACGGCAGCACGCTCGACGTGCACGCCGACGCCGACGCGATGGAGGCCGAGGTCCGCCGGTTCGCGGGCGGCGCGGAGGCCGCGGGCTACCGCAGGCTCAGGACGTGGCTGACCGAGCTGTACCGGGTCGAGCGCGACCAGTTCATCGGCGGCAACTTCGACTCCCCCACCGACCTGCTCGGCCCGTCGCTGGCGAAGCTGGCCGCGCTGCGCGGGTTCGGCAGGCTCGGCCCGGCCATCGCGCGGTTCCTGCACGACGAACGCCTCCAGCGCGTGTTCTCGTTCCAGTCGCTCTACGCCGGGGTGCCGCCGCGGCGGGCGCTGGCCGCGTACGCCGTGATCGCGTACATGGACACGATCGCGGGCGTGCACTTCCCGCGCGGCGGGATGCGGGCGCTGCCGGACGCCATGGCGGGCGCGGCGGGCGACGCGGGCGCGACCTTCCGCTACGGCACGGCGGTCGCCTGGCTGGAGCGCATCGGCAGCCGCGTCACGGCCGTCCGCACGACCGCGGGCGAACGCATCCCGTGCGACGCCGTGGTGCTGACCCCGGACCTGCCGGTGGCCTACCGGCTGCTCGGCAAGGCCCCGCGCCGTCCCCGCCCGGTGCGCTGGTCGCCGTCGGCGGTCGTGCTGCACGCGGGCACCGACCGGACGTGGTCGGAGCTCGGGCACCACACGATCTTCTTCGGGCAGGCGTGGGACCGGACGTTCGACGAGATCACCTCGACGGGTCGGCTGATGAGCGACCCGTCGCTGCTGGTCTCGCAGCCGACGCTGAGCGACCCGACGCTCGCGCCCGCCGACCGGCACCTCAACTTCGTGCTCGCGCCCGCGCCGAACCTGGAGACCGGCCCGATCGACTGGGCCCGCGTCGGCCCCGCCTACCGCGACGAGCTGCTGCGCGTCCTGGAGGCCCGCGGGCTGGTCGGGTTCGAGGCGTCAATCGAGACGTCGCGGCTGGTCACACCCCAGGACTGGGCCGACATGGGGCTCGTGGCGGGCACGCCGTTCTCGGCCGCGCACACGATCACGCAGACCGGTCCGTTCCGGCCGCGCAACCTGGTCGACGGCGTCGAGAACGTGGTGCTGGCCGGCTGCGGCACCACGCCCGGCGTCGGCGTGCCGCCGGTGTTGATCTCCGGGAAGCTGGCCGCCCAGCGGGTCGCCGGAACACCGCTGCGGACCCGGTCCGCACGGGCCAGGACGTCCGTCGTCAGCTGATCGGCCGACACCCGAACCGCACGCGGCCCTGGTGCGAATACTCCACATGGGCACTGCCCTCCGAGGATCTTCACGTGCGAAGATCCTCGGAGGTGTCAAGACCCCGTCACGCTTGCACGCCAGCGCGTGCCGACGCGTGCACGTGCTGTGCAACGATGTTGCCGCGATGGCTTCAACTCCGTCCCCTCCCAGATCGAGCGCCGCGTCAGTGCAGCAGGCGCCGGCCGCTGCTACGCGCGTGCCGCCGGAACCGACCGGCATCCCGATCCGCACCATCCTGCTGGGGGTCGCGGGCGTCTCGCTGATCTCCCTCGGCGGCGCGGGCGCGGGCGCGGTGCTGAAGATCGATCCCCTGCTGACCAACACCTCGCTGAGCTGGATCCGGTACGGCCACGGACAGGACCTGGCGACGGCCGTGCTGTACCTGGGTCTGGGTCTGGTGCTCTGGTCGTGGGTGCGACTGGGTCGCATGGTGCACAACCGGTACGTGGGCAGCGCGGCGGTGGTGATCGCGATCGTGGCGTGGACCTTGCCGCTGCTGCTGTCGCCGCCGTTGTTCTCCAAGGACATCTACAGCTACCTGGCGCAGGGGCAGTTGGCGTTGCACGGTTTCGACCCGTACCGGGTGGGTCCGGCGGCGTTGCCGAGCCCGTTGAGCGACAACGTGAGCTGGGTGTGGCAGAACACCCCGGCCCCGTACGGGCCGCTGTTCATCCTGATCGCCAAGGGCGTCGTGTGGGCCACCGGCGGCAGCGTGATGACCGGGGTCGTGCTGATGCGGGTGATCCTGGCGGCCGGACTGGCGCTGACCTGCTGGTCGCTGCCCGGCCTCGCCCGGCACCTCGGTGGCCGTCCGGCGGTGGCGCTGTGGCTGGCAGGGGCGAACCCGCTGATGCTCATCCACCTGATCGGCGGCGGCCACAACGACATCCTGATGGTCGGGCTCATGGCCGCGGGGGTCCTGATGGTGCTCGAACGGCGGCACGTCGTCGGGATCGCGCTGGTGGCGTTGGCGGTGGCGATCAAGGCCACGGCGGCGGTCGCGCTGCCGTTCCTGGTGCTGGTGTGGGCCGCCCGGCTCGACGGCACGCGGAGAGCCCGGCTGGGCCGGGCGATCGGCAACGGCGTCGCGGTGTTCGTGGCCGTGTTCGCCGCCTGCACCGTGGTCGCCAAGGTCGACCTCGGCTGGATCCCCGCACTGAGCTCGTCCTCGACGATCGTGAACTGGCTCTCACTGCCCAGCGCCGTCGGCGACTTCGCCTACACCGTGGTCAACACCGTCGTGTCCGTCGAACCCGGCGTGTTCATGGCCATCGCCCGCGGCGCCGGATCACTGCTGCTCATCTACATCGCCTGGCGACAATGGCGCGCGGCCGAGGACGGCGGCCCGAACGCGATCCGACACGCCGCGTTGACCATGCTCGCCGTCGCACTGCTGTCACCCGCCACCCTGCCCTGGTACTTCAGCTGGCCCCTGGTCCTCGCAGCCGGACTCGCCTGGACGCTGACCGGCCTGCGCGCGGCGGTGTTCTTCTCCTGCGTCCTGCTGCTGGTCACCTTCCCCAACGGCGACACCGGCCTCTACTCCTGGTTCTACCTGGCGTTCGTCGCCGCCGTCTCCGCGCTCGCCACCGTCTCACTGGGACGGCCGGATCCCCTTGAGCTGTCGAGCCGGTACGGGCCACGCCCGTGAGCGACGGTCGAAAAGGGCACGACGGGCTCGCGACCGGTCTCCCGGCCGTGCCCGCCGTGGTCCTACCGGGTCCGGCCCGCGCCGTGGGGGCACGGGCCGTTCGTCCGGGAACGCGTCAGAACGCCAACGCCTGAGCCCGGCGCTTCACCTCGCGACCACGGTCGCCGCGCAGCGCCTCGATGGGCGTGCCGGGCAGCGTGTCGTCCTCGGTGAAGAGCCAGCGCAGGATCTCGTCGGTCGAGTAGCCGGAGTCGCGCAGCACGGTGACCGTGCCGAACAACCCCTTCACGACGCCGGCGGCGGCGATGAAGTCGGCGGGGACCACGAGGAGGCCCGCGCGCCGCTCGGCGAGCAGTTGCCCGTCGCGAAGCAGCTGGTGGACACGGGTGATGGGTAGGCCAAGGCGGTCGGCGACCGTCGGGAGGTCGAGGACCTCCAGGTCGGGGGCCAGTACATCCGCAGCGGCGGGAATCGCACTCACGGGGGTCACGATGCCATAACCTCACATTGAACGCCCTGCGCCAACCGGGTCATCCTCGTCCTCCGTACGATCGGTAGTTGTGGAGAGGTCTGGTACGAACGTGATCGGCGGATTGCTGGAACACCGCTACCGGGTGGACCGCGTGCTCGCCCGCGGCGGCATGTCCACCGTCTACCGCGGCGTGGACACGCGCCTGGACCGCGCCGTGGCCATCAAGGTCATGGATCCCCAGTTCTCCGCGGACCGCGCCTTCGTCGCGCGCTTCGAGCAGGAGGCCCGCACAGCGGCCCGCTTGAAGCACCCCGGCATCGTCGCCGTGCACGATCAGGGAGTCGACAGAGGCACACCTGACGGTGAGCACGTATTCCTCATCATGGAACTCATCGAGGGCGGCACCCTGCGCGACCTCATCACCGAACGGGGCACCCTGAGCACGCCGCTCGCGCTGAGCGTGCTCGAACCGGTGCTGTCGGCGCTGGCCGCCGCCCACCAGGCGGGCCTGGTACACCGGGACGTGAAGCCGGAGAACGTGCTGATCGGCCACGACGGCGTGGTCAAGGTCGCGGACTTCGGACTGGTCAGAGCAGTGGCGGAAGCAGGCACCACCAGCGACAGCACGATCCTCGGCACGGTCGCCTACCTGTCCCCCGAACAGGTGGCCACCGGCGCTTCGGACTCCCGCAGCGACGTGTACTCGGCCGGGATCGTGCTCTACGAGATGTTGACCGGGGTGACGCCGTTCCTCGGGGACACGGCGATCTCGGTGGCGTACCGGCACGTCAACGAGGACGTGCCCGCTCCCGGCATGCTCGTTCCGAGCATCCCCGCCGAGCTGGACCAGCTGGTCGTGCGCGCCACCCGGCGCGACCCGGCGCTGCGGCCCGCCGACGCGGCGACGTTCCTGGCGGAGGTCGAGCGGGTGCGGCTCGCTCTCGGCGTGCCGAGGATGTCCGTGCCCACCCCCGCTCCGGGGCAGCACGACCAGACCGTGCGGGTCCGGCCCGTGCAGGTGCCCTCCACGCCGCCCGCCGGGGCCACGATGCCCGTCCTGGCCTCCGCCGCCACCGCGGCGACGGTCATCACCAGGGCCCCTCGGCTACCCGGCGGCCCCATGGGCGGACCTCCGATCGGTCCTCAGCGGACCATGGCGCTCGACCGGACCTCCTACCAGCAGCCACCGCCGCCCCCCGTCGAGCCGCCCAAGCCGGCGGCGAGGAAGCGAACGCCGAAGAAGACGGCCGCCGAGCTGTACGAGGAGGAGCGGAAGCGCAACAAGCGCCGCTTCGCGCTCTGGGTGAGCCTCGTCGCGGTGCTGGCGGTCCTCGTGGGCGTGACCGCGTGGTGGATGGGCAGCGGGCGGTTCACCGCGGTGCCCGGCATGATCGGGAACGAGGAGTCGAGCGCCGTGGTGCTCCTCCAGGGCGCGTCGCTCAAGCACACGATCACGTACGAGACCAGCGACACGGTGCCCAAGGGCAAGGTGCTGCGGACCGACCCGCCAGAGGGCACGGAGAAGCTGCGGGGCGACGCGGTGAAGGTGTTCGTGTCGCTCGGGAAGCCCGTCGTCCCGAGCGTGCAGGTGGGCGTCGACCCGGCGGTGGCGCAGGAAGCCATCGTCCAGGGCGGGCTGAAGCACGCCCTGAACCCGGACGACGACGCGTTCAGCGACACGGTGCCGAAGGGCAAGGTCGTGGCGCTGAAACCCCCGGCGGGCACCCAGGTCAAGGTCGGGTCGACCGTGATCATCATGCTGAGCAAGGGATCCCAGCCCAAGCCCGTGCCCAACGTGGCCGGGAAGACCAAGGACGAGGCCTTCGCGGAACTCACGTCGCTGGGCTTCGAACCGGTCGAAGGCCCCCAGGAGAAGAACGGGAACGTCGAAGGCGGTCGGGTCGTGCGCACCGATCCCCCGGCGAACACCACCGTGCAGCCGGGGGGGAACAAACGGGTGACCGTGGTGCTCTCGTCGGCACCGGAGACGGTGACCGTGCCGCAGGTCGAGGGCAAGAGGCTGAAGGACGCGAAGAAGCAGCTGGAAGACCTCGGGTTGAAGGTGGACGTGCAGTTCAGCCGGAACGGGAACGCGACCGTGCTGAACCAGTCGGTGAGAGCCGGGTCGAAGGTCGAGAAGAATTCTCGGATCACGTTGACCGCGCTGTAGCGGTTCGGGGGAATTGGCCATTGGTCAATTCCCCCGAACATTCGCACAATGGTGTCGAATGCCTTTTCACTTGCCGAATGGCTGCTAGCGTGCGATCGTGAAAGTCGTGGAAACCACGCGCGTGACCGTGGATGAACTGCTGCGCGATCCGGCGGCAGTGCTGGATCGGGTCGCGGCGGGCGAGAAGATCGAGGTCGTCGAGAACGGGGTCCCGGTCGCTGTCGTCAGTCCGCCGGACCTCACAGAGGCAATGACAGAGGGCCTGGTCAGGGCCGGGATCCTGGATTCGGACTGGCGGGGCGAGCAGGCGGAGCTGAAGCGGTGGATCCTCACCAATCCACCGTTGCCCGCCCAACCGCACAAGCAGTCGCTGTCCGAAACCTTGATCGAAATGCGCGAGGAAGAGACCCGATGATCTACATGGATTCCTGCGCGCTGGTGAAGCTCGTCAGGACCGAGGAACACAGCGAGGCGCTGGCCGCCCATGTCATGCAAAGTCCGGCAGCGATGCTCAGCAGCGAGTTGTCGCACGTAGAGGTCGGCCGAGCGCTTACCCACCACGACGAAGGCCAGGCGGCCCGTGAAAAGGCGGCCGTCCTTCTGGAGAAGATCGCCCGCCTACCGCTCAAGTCGGTGATCCGCCACGCCGCGGCACTGCCGGGCAAGCACCTGCGCAGCCTGGACGCCCTGCACCTCGCTACCGCGACGATGCTCGGGGGGACGCTGACGCAGTTCATCACCTATGACAAACGCCTCGTCCAAGCGGCGCGGGACGCGGGCTTGCCCGTCGTCACACCCGGCGCGACCATCTGACACCTTCCGAAGACGTGGAACGGCCCCCGACAACATCGTTGTCGGGGGCCGTTCCACGTCTTGTCCTACGAGCGGAGCATTTCCGCTACCAGGAATGCCAGTTCCAGTGATTGCTGGGTGTTCAGGCGGGGGTCGCAGGCGGTTTCGTAGCGGCCCGACAGGTCGGCGTCGGAGATTTCCTGGGCGCCGCCCAGGCATTCCGTGACGTCTTCGCCGGTGAGTTCGATGTGGATGCCGCCGGGGTGCGTGCCGAGGCTGCGGTGGACCTCGAAGAAGCCCTGGACCTCGTCGACGATCCTGTCGAAGTGCCTCGTCTTGTAGCCCGTGGACGACTCGTGCGTGTTGCCGTGCATCGGGTCGCACTGCCAGATGACCTGGTGGCCGGAGGCGGTGACCTTCTCGACGATGGCGGGCAGCAGGTCGCGGACCTTGCCGTTGCCCATGCGCGAGATGAGGGTGAGCCTGCCAGCCTCGTTGCGCGGGTCCAGGCGCTGGACGTACTCGACGACCATCTCCGGGGTGGTGGAGGGGCCGATCTTGAGGCCGATCGGGTTGGACAGCAGCTCCGCGAACGCGATGTGGGCCCCGTCGAGCTGCCTGGTGCGGTCGCCGATCCACAGGAAGTGCGACGACAGGTCGTAGAGCCTGGGCTCGTCGTTCGTGGTGTCCAGGCGCAGCAGGGAGCGCTCGTAGTCGATCAGCAGCGCCTCGTGCGAGGCGAAGATCTCGGTGCTGTGCAGCGACATGTCGTTGACGCCGCAGGCCGACATGAAGCGGAGG
Organism: Umezawaea sp. cmx-9-4; assembly: GCA_049997955.1. Classification (GTDB taxonomy): domain Bacteria; phylum Actinomycetota; class Actinomycetes; order Mycobacteriales; family Pseudonocardiaceae; genus Umezawaea. Next base: position 155,274 of record JAEBDY010000009.1, read on the forward strand.
CCGCGGTCGATCTCGGCGGCCAGGGCCTCGTAGCGCTCACCGGCGGGGCTGGTGCGGACGAAGTCCTTGTTCCAGTCGTGCAGGCGGTGCAGGTCGGCCATGCCCGCGCTGGTGAGCGCGCGCAGCAGGTTCATCGTGGCGCCCGCGTTGGCGTACGCCCTGAGCATGCGCGACGGGTCCGGGACGCGGGCTTCCGGGGTGGCGACGAGCGAGTTGATGATGTCGCCGCGGTAGGACGGCAGGCCGAGCGCGTCGATGCCGGACGAGCGCGGCTTGGCGTACTGGCCCGCGATGCGCCCGACCTTGACCACCGGCACGCTGGCGCCGTAGGTCAGGACGACGGCCATCTGGAGCAGCGTCCGGATGTTGCCGCGGATGTGCGGCTCGGTGTTGTCGACGAAGGTTTCCGCGCAGTCGCCGCCCTGCAGCAGGAAGGCCTCTCCGCGGGCGACCTCGGCGAGGTTGGCGCGCAGCCGGTCGATCTCGGCGGGCACGGTGATCGGCGGCACGCTCTCGAGCAGGGTCCGCACCTTCCGCACCTGCTCGGGGTCCGGCCACTCCGGCTGCTGGGCAGCCGGGCGAGCCAGAGCGGCGTCCAACCGAGAACGCATCTCGGGGGGAAGCGGCGGTAGCTCGGGAAGCGTGTCCACGGGCACGTCCACGGTCCAGTTCACAGTCAACAGCGTATTCGTTCCACCCTGAGAGACGCGCTGGGGGTTTCCGCAGTGAGGAAGTCAACGGAAGACCCCTGCACGAAAGTCCGGAACACCTGCATCATGAACCTATGAATTCCACCCGATTGGATGACCCTACGGCGGCACGGCTGCTGGCGACCGCTGTGGACAACGTCCAACGGGACCACCCCGTGCACTGGATGATGGTGATCTCCTCCGACGCGGACCTGGTTCCGCACCGGCGGTTGCACCCCGTGTTCGCGGGCTCGTTCGACTGGCACTCGTGCGTGCACCAGACGTGGCTCGCGGTTCGGCTCCTGCGGCTCCGGCCGTCGCTGGACGGGGCGGACGACGCCGTGGCGGTCCTGGACTCCCTGCTGACGCCCGAGAAGTGCGAGGTGGAGGCCGAGTTCTTCCGCGGTCCGCACGGCAAGCACTGGGAGCGCCCGTACGGCTGGGCGTGGCTGCTCGTGCTGGACGCGGAGCTGCGCACCTGGGACTCCGACCTGGCGCGGCGGTGGTCCGGCGCCCTGGCTCCCCTGGCGGGCGTGCTGCGCGACCGGGTCCTCGCGTGGGTGGGCACCGCGCGGCTGCCGATGCGGACCGGCACCCACGGCAACACGGCGTTCGCGACCAGCCTGGTGCTGGACGCGGCGCGGGCCGTCGGCGACGACGAGGTGGCCGAGGCGTGCGCGGAGGCGGCGCTGCGGTGGCACCGCGAGGACGCGGGATACGGCGGGTTCGAGCCCGACGCGGCGGACTTCCTGTCCCCCGCGCTGGTCGAGTCCGACCTGATGCGCCGGGTGCTGGACGTCGAGGAGTTCGCGGCGTGGTTCACGGCGTTCCTGCCGAACCTGGACGAGGCGCGGTGGAAGGTGCTGCGCGAGCCCGTCCCGGTGGACGACCCGACCGACCCGTACGGCTCGCACCTGGCGGGGCTGGCGCTGTCGCGGGCGTGGAACTGGCAGGCGGTCGCCCGGGCGCTGCCCGAGGGCCACCGCTACCGGGAACTGGCGGCGACGTCCGCCGAAGCACACCGCGAAGCGGGCTGGCGCCACGTCTTCGGCCACGGCTACGCGGCCGAACACTGGCTGGGCACCTTCGCCGCGTACCTGGACCTGGGAGCGCACTGACGCGAAGAGGGCCCCGAGGAAACCTCGGGGCCCTCTTCACATGATCAACCCTGACGACTCCCCCGCGAGGCCGCGTCGGTAGGTCGGGTCGCCATTTTTCGAGCAGGGCGGTGACGAAGTCCCTGCCCTGCTCGAAAAAATCGAGGCTCGACGTGCCGACTCGTGGCGGCGAGCTCGGAGTCCGCGGAGCGGCGACCGGATTAACCGAAGAAGACCTCGGCCTCGGCCAGGCGGTGCGCGGGGACGGTCTTGAGCTCGGCGGTCGCCTCGGCCAGCTTGACCCGGACGATCTCGGTGCCGCGCAGCGCCACCATCACGCCGAAGTCGCCGTCGGCCACCGCGTCGGCCGCGTGCAGGCCGAAGCGGGTCGCGAGGACGCGGTCGTACGCGGTCGGGATGCCGCCGCGCTGGGTGTGGCCCAGCACGACCGCGCGGGACTCCTTGCCGGTGCGCTGCGCGATCTCCTCCGCGAGCCAGGTGCCGACGCCGCCGAGGCGGACGTGGCCGAACGCGTCCTTCTCACCGGAGTGCAGGACCTCGGCGCCGCCTTCGGGCACAGCGCCCTCGGCCACGACGATGATCGGCGCGAACTGCTTCTCGAAGCGCCGCTCGACCCAGCTGACGACCTTCTCGACGCTGAACGGGCGCTCGGGCACGAGGATGACGTTCGCGCCGCCCGCGAGGCCGGAGTGCAGCGCGATCCAGCCCGCGTGGCGGCCCATGACCTCGACGACGAGCGCGCGGTGGTGCGACTCGGCGGTGGTGCGCAGCCGGTCGATCGACTCGGTCGCGATGTGCACGGCGGTGTCGAAGCCGAACGTGTAGTCGGTCGCGCCCAGGTCGTTGTCGATCGTCTTCGGCACGCCCACGACGCCGATGCCGTCGTCGGTGAGGCGCTTCGCGACGCCGAGGGTGTCCTCGCCGCCGATCGCGATCAGCGCGTCGACGCCTTCGGCGGCGAGCACCTCGCGGATCTTGTCCACGCCGCCGTCGACCTTGTACGGGTTCGTCCGCGACGAGCCGAGGATCGTGCCGCCCCTGGTCAGGATGTCTTCGACGTCGTTGAGACCGATGGGCTTCGTCAGCCCCTCGATCGGCCCCTGCCACCCGTTCCGGAAGCCGACGATGTCCCAGCCGTGGACCTCGACACCCTTGCGAACGACGGCCCTGATGACCGCGTTCAGGCCAGGGCAGTCCCCGCCGCCAGTGAGCACACCGATGCGCATCTGCTTCGCCCAATCTCTCTCGAAGACCGTTTGGTCGAGTGCCGCCCATGGCGTCGGTGCCCGGCGTCACTACCTCGGAGCCCGAAGCGTGTCACGGACTGGATCGGTGCAGCAACACCGCGGTCACAAAACTGTGCTCACGCGACCGGGAAACCGCGCTTCTTGCGCTCCTGTTCGATCACCTTCCAGCGCGCCAGGTTGTGCCGGGCGTCCGCGAGCGCGTCGTGCGCGTCGGCGGGGGCCTGCGGCAACCGCGGCCTGCCGACGTCGTCCCACCGCTGGCGGAGGTCGCGGGTGAAGCGCGGCAGGCTGCGCGGCAGCGCGGGCATGGAGCCCCAGAGCTGGGCGAGCGCGACGTGGTCGTACGCCGCGAACCACGCCCACAGCTCGACCTCGTCGCGGGCCGCTTTGGGGCCACCGAGGAAGTCCAGCAGGTCGCGCCTGAGCTTCTCCCGGCTGCGCCAGGTCGGGTCGGCGGGCGGCGGGAGCTGGTTCAGCACGTTGTTGCGCACCCAGGGACCGGCCTTGGCCGGGTCGAACTCGGTCGAGACCGCGTAGAACTCATCGCCCTCCTCGGTCACCACACCGATCGAGATCAGATCGATGGTGGTGCCGTCCTCGATGAATTCGCAGTCGTAGAAGAAACGCACCGGGCCCACCCTAAGCGGCCGCTCAGCCCGCCTTCGTCTCGGGCACGCGATCGACCGACTCGGCGCCCTGCCGCGCGGGCACATCGACCTCGCCCGCGGCCTCCGCCGCGGCCTGGTCCTCCTTGGCCTTGGACGCGTAGACGTCCACGTACTCCTGGCCGGTCAGCTCCATCAGCGCGTACATGATCTCGTCGGTGATCGACCGCAGCACGAACCGGTCGCCGGAGAGGCCCTCGTAGCGGGAGAAGTCGAGCGGCTTGCCGATCTTGATCGTGATCGGGGTCGGCTTCCACATGCGGGAGCCGATGGGGTTCGCCTTGTCGGTGCCGAACATCGCGATCGGGATCACCGGCACACCCGCCTCCAGCGCGATCCAGGCGACGCCGACCTTGCCCTTGTACAGGCGGCCGTCCGGCGACCGCGTGCCCTCCGGGTAGATCCCGAGCAGCTTGCCCTCGCGCAGGATCCGCACACCGGTGGCCAGCGCGCCCTGGGCCGCGGAGGCGCTCGACCGGTCGATCGGCACCTGCCCGACCCCGGACATGAAGGCCTTCTGCAGCCGGCCCTTGACGCCCGTGCCCGTGAAGTACTCGATCTTGGCCGGGAACGTCACCCTCCGCGACAGCTTCAGCGGCAGGAAGAAGGAGTCGGACACCGCGAGGTGGTTGCTCGCCAAGATCGCACCACCGTCCTTCGGGATGTGCTCGGCGCCCTCGATGATCCGGGGGCGGAAGAACACCTTCAGCAGGGGTCCGAGAAAAATGTGCTTCATCAACCAGTACAGCACTGCTGGGAGCGCCTCCCTCACCGACCTTGATCCGACGCCAGCCTACGTAGCCGACGGCACAAGGCACAACGAAGACGCGCCTCGGGTCTGAGCGGACTGTTTTCCCTACTCCTGCCGGAGCCCGGAACGAAGGGCGAACGTGGGACGATGACGGGGAAGAGGACGACGCCCGTACACGGGAGGGCTGGAGCACGCAGATGGATTCCCGACGCGACTCGACCGACGGCCCCGAAGACGTGGACGCGACCTTCGCCGAAATCGTCGCGAGCCTGGAACGGGACGGGATGGGCGCCAACTGGCCCGATCCCCCCTCGTTCGACGAACCCGCCGACGAACCGGTCGCCGCCGGGATCCGCCCGGAGGGGCAGCCGCGGATCGCGGCGCCCGAGCCGGAGGACGACGAGGACGACGAGCACTTCGTGCCGCCGGAGCCGCCGCCGCTGCCGCGGTTGCGCGCGGGCACGATCGCCGCGCTGGTGGTGATCGCCATCGGGGTGGTGCTGCTGGTGGTGCCGCAGCTGTTCGGCCTGTCGACGCAGATCAGCGTGCCCGCGGCGCTGGTGGTGCTGTGCGCGGGTGTCGGGTGGCTCGTGATGCGGGTCCGACCTGGGCCGCCGCCGGATTCCGGGTGGGACGACGGGGCGGTGCTCTGAGGCTGGCGGCCGTTCGGGCTGGAGCCGTTGAGCTGGGGGCTGTTCGGTTGGCGGCCGGTTCGACTGCTGGGGTGGGAGTGCCCCCGCTGCGCGATTATTTCTATGACCGTTCCGCTTTGTCAAGGCGGGAAAGATGCCTTGACAAAGCGGAACGGTCATGAAGGCGCTGGGGATCGGGGGCAGGGAGGGGACTGCGCTCGACGTTGGGTTTGTCGGTTGGTGGGCCGGGTGGTTCGTGGTGCGAAGTCGCCAGGCGGACGGCAGGGCTGCGCTTTGGCGTGAGGTCAGAGTTGGGCCGTTTCGGCTGGGGTGATTGGCCGGGTGGTTCGTGGTGCGAACCCGGTCAAAGCCGCAGGCCGGTCTCGAAGGACGGTGTGCTTTGGCGTGAGGTCAGTGGTTGCGGCCGTTTGGGCTGGTGTGGTTGGCCAGGTCCCTGGCCAGGGTGGCCGCGCCCACCAGGCCCGCGTCGTCGCCCAGTTGGGCGGTGCGGATCCTGGCCAGTGGGCGGTGGCCCGCGCCGGTGATGACCTCGGCGTAGCGCTCGCGGGCCTCGTCCAGGAACAGCGGGGCCGACTCCGAGACGCCGCCGCCGATGACGACCATCTCCGGGTCGTAGACGTCGGCGACCAGGGCCAGGCCGTCGCCCAGCCACCTGGCCAGGTCGGACATGGCGCGCAGGGCCAGCGGGTCGCCGTCGCGGGCAGCCGCCGCCACCCGTCGGCCGGTGATGGCGCGGGAGTCGCGGAGGGCTTCCCTGACCAGCACGGTGGAGACGCCGGGGTTCTTGGCCAGCAGTTCCACCGCGGTGGTGCTGAGGGCCGTGCCGCTGCAGTAGCGCTCCCAGCAGCCGTTCTTGCCGCACGGGCACGGGCGGCCGTCCGGGACCAGCCTGAGGTGGCCCAACTCCGGGGCGACGCCGTGGGCGCCGCGGTAGACCTTGCCCTCGATGAGGAGCGCGCCGCCGATACCGGTGCCGAGCGCGACCATGACGGCGATCTTGGAACCGCGGGCCGCGCCGAAGCGGTGCTCGGCCAGGGCCGCGGCGTTGGCGTCGTGCTCCAGCACCACCGGCAGGCCGATGCGCTGAGACAGGCGCTGGGCGACCGGGGCCTGGCGCCAGGCCAGGTGGGGCGCGAAGCGGACGGTGCGGCGGTCCGTGGCCACGAAACCGGCCACGGCCAGACCCACCGCGGAGATGTGGTGGCGGCCGGCCAGTTCGCCGACGGCCGACGTGATGGCGTCCTCCAGCGGCCCCTCGTCGCCGGGGGTGAGGGCGCGGGTGATGTCGACGACGGAGCCGTCGGAGTCGACGACGCCCGCGCGGACGCTGGTGCCGCCGATGTCGACGCCGACGGTCAGCACTGCGACTCCTGGGCGGGCCTCCGGCGCACCACCTGGATGTGCTGGACCCTCGGCTCCTCGGCGGGTGTCTCCTCCGCGGGGGCGCTCGGCTCGCTCAACGCCATGCGCAGCAGGGTGATCAGGCCGGAGACGTGCTCCGCCGCCTTCGCGGCCAGCTCGGAGCGGTCGCCCCTGATCAGGGCGGCAGCGTTGCAGACCGGGCACCAGCCGCAGGTCCGCGGGTCGTGCTCCCCCGCGCCCTCGGTGGCGATCCGCTGGAGCCACGGTTGGGCGCGCTCGGCCGCCACGTCGATCAGCAGCCGGAGTTCCTCGACCAGCTTGGCCGTCTTGTCGTCCGCCACAGGGTCACCGCATCCACAGGTTGGGGTCGGGGCGGAAGTGGACCGCCAGCCCCGTCTCGTCCATCTCGGCGCCGGTCACGACGCAGCGGCGCAGCAGCGACGGCAGCGCCACCAGCTTGCGCCTGCCGTCGACGGTCACGGCCAGCTCGTCGCCGACGCGGGCCAGGTCCAGCGCCGCGTCGTCGCCCAGCGGCAGCACGATGCGCAGCAGGTACTCGGCCTCGGTGCCCTTGCCGCCGCCGCTGACCTCCAGCATCGGGGCGGTGGACGCCTCGACGCCGCTCAGCGGGTCGGCGCCCCGGTACAGCTCGGCGGCCACGTCGAGCAGCGCGGGCACGCCGACGGGCTCGGAGGCGCGGTGGTCGACGATCCTCATCGCCACGTCGCCCGTGGCGGTCAGCTCGGCGGACTGGCGCAGCTCGGCCAGCACGGTGTCCTGCTCCCCGCGGCGGGTGCGCAGCCACGTCGCCGCCGCGCCCTCGGCGGAGCCGGGGTCCGGGACGAGGCGGTTCGCCACGACGCCGTCCACGCGGATGCCCTGGAGCGCCAGCGCGGTGAGGGTGCGGCGGGTCTCGGCGGCGACCACGCGTTCGGGCGTCAGCACCAGGCGGACGGTCGTCGCGGTCTGGTCGGTGAGCATCGCGCGCAGCGCGTCGAGGTGGTCGGCGAGCCTGCCGAGCGCGTCGGCGGTGGCGTCCCACTTCTCCGCGGTCCCGGTGCCCGCGACGCCTGCCAGCAGGCCGCGCACGACGCGGCGGTGCGTCGGGAAGAGGCGTTCGAGGTAGCCCGCGAACGCCTCGGGCAGCGCGAGCAGCCGGAGGGTTTCGGCGGTCGGACCGCAGTCGACCACGACGGCCTCCCACGGACCGGCGTGCGCGAGGCGGTGCACCTCGGCCAGCGCCAGCAGTTCCTCGACTCCGGGCAGGACGGTCAGCTCTTCGGCGTCCAGTTCGGCGACGCCCGCTCCCGCGAGGATCGTGCGCAGGTGGCCGCGCAGGTCGCGCCACGCGTCGTCCACGAGACCGCGCGGGTCGATCTGCGCGGCGAAGAGCCCGGGGTCCACTTCGGACGGTTGTCCGCCGAGCGGGACGCCGAGCGCGTCACCGAGCGAGTGCGCCGGGTCGGTGGAGACGACGAGCGCCTTGCGGCCGTCGGCGGCGAACTGGGCCGCGGTGGCGGCGGCGAGCGTCGTCTTGCCGACGCCGCCCTTGCCGGTGAAGAGCAGGACGCGCGTCATCCAGCGTTTTCCACGCGGCGCTTGAGCTCCTTCAGGGCGGTGTCCATGATCATCTTCTCGGCCTTGCGGCGGAACAGCCCGATCATCGGCACGACCAGCTGCACGGACAGCGTGTACGTCACCTTGGTGCCGCCACCGGCGGCCTCCAACAGGTAGCTGCCCTGCTGCGACTTCTGCATGTTGCCCTTGACCAGGGACCAGCTGACGCCCTCGGCCGACCACTCGTAGGCCAGCACGTACTCGTCCTTGATGGGGCCCTGGTCGATGTTGAACTTCACCTGCGACGCCCGACCGTCCTCACGGGAGTCGAGCACCTCGGTGCGCTTCACCCCGTTCGCCCAGTCCGGGTACGACTCGAAGTCCGCGATGACCGCCAGGATTTCCTCCGGCGGCGCGTCGATCACGATTGACTGGGTGGACTCGTCGGCCATGGCAGGGAGGTTACAGCGTTGGACGGCCGCTGCTCCGCGGACGGCGGCGAGGCCTCCTGGAGTCGGCCGCGCGCAGGTCACCAAGTCAGCGCGTACGGCCTGCCCAGGCGCTGGAAGTGCCCGACGTTGACGCACTCGGTGCGGCCGACGCGGACCCGGCGGGACATCGGCTGGTGGACGTGGCCGAACACGGACCAGCGCGGCTGTTCGCGGTGGATGGCTTCCAGCAGGGCGGCGGAGCCCGCTTCCGGGCGCTTCGCGACCACGTCGTAGGTCAGCTCGGCCACCGACGGGGGGATGTGGGAGCAGAGGACGTCGATGTCGGCCAGCGCGGCGACCGCGGCGTCGAAGTCCTCCTCGTAGCGGAGGTAGGGCAGCCACGGGGCGTCCGGGCGCAGCACGTGGCCCTTGCCCAGCAGGGCGCCGCCCGCGAAGCCGAAGCGCAGGCCGCCGATGTCCACGACCTCGCCGTCGACCATGTGCAGGCCCTCGCGGGCGAACTCGGGCCACAGCGCCGGGGAGTCGACGTTGCCGGGGATGGCGTACGTGGGGGCGGTCATCGCGCCGAACACCTCCGCGTACTGGGCGCGCACGGCCTCGTCGACGACCTTGCGCGGGTCGTCGAGGCTGTCCCACAGCGACCGCAGGTACAAGCCCGTCTCCGGGCCCATCCGGCCGCGGCGCAGATCGGCGAACACGGCGACCTTGTCGGCCCCGAACACCTGGCCGAGGATGCCCTTGCCGTGGTCGTGGTAGTCGACGAAGTCGACCAGGTCGCCGAGCACCACCAGCGCGTCGGCGCCGTCGCCCGCGCGGGCGAGCGCTTCGGCGTTGCCGTGGACATCCGAGACGACGTGAACCCGCACTCCCCAAACCTACGACACGGTCGGCGGGCAGCCGGGGGCGCGACCGGCTTCCAGGGTCGTCTTGAGGCCGAGGGAGACCGCCTTGGCCGCGAGCTGGCGGCGGCGGACCTCGCGGCGGACGCGCTTGGCCGGCACGTCGTCCGGCAACTGGGCCCGCAGGAAGTAGTGCAGCAGGGTGCCGTCGAGCACCTGCTCCAGCCAGACCTCCATCGTGCCGGTCAGGGCGCCGCCGACGGTCCACCGCAACCCCTGGTCGCCGCGGTCCAGGTAGACGTGGAGATCGAGATCGGGCCAGAATCGACGCCAGGCGGAAGGGGGCGCGAAAGCGGCCGCCACCACCGATCGCGGCACCACCAGGAAGGTCTCGTCAACCACGTCCACACTCGCCACGGCTGGGAAGAGTGCCACGACACGGTCACGGATCACCCCACCGGCCTGGTGTATCGCCGGAATCACAGGCTAAGTTTCCCCACCGGTAACAAACAACCGTCCGGAGGTTGACGTGCGTGAGTTCAGCGTCCCCGCCACCAGCCCCGTGGCTGCCGAGGAGAACCTCACCGACATGGTGTGGGCGAACGCGGAGCGCTTCGGCAACGCCGTCAGCTTCCGCCGACGCGTCGACGGCACCTGGGTAGACGTCACGGCCCGTGACTTCGCCGCGCAGGTGCTCGCCGTGGCCAAGGGGCTGATCGCCTCGGGCGTGCAGCCCGGCGATCGCATCGGCCTGCTGTCGAAGACCCGCTACGAGTGGTCCCTGCTCGACTTCGCCATCTGGTCCGCCGGTGGCGTCGTCGTGCCCATCTACGAGACGTCGTCGGCCGAGCAGGTGGAGTGGATCCTGTCCGACTCCTCCGCCAAGGCCGTGTTCATCGAGACGTCGGCGCACCGCGCGACCGTCGACTCCGTCGTGGACCGCCTGCCCGAGGTGCGCCACGTGTGGCAGATCGACGGGCCGGGTTCCGAGGGGGCCGCGGGCGCGATCGACGAGCTGACGGCGCTGGGCGCCGAGTCGTCGGACGACGACGTGCGCGAGCGCCGCAAGCAGGTCGGCGCGGCCGACACCGCGACGCTGGTCTACACGTCCGGCACGACCGGCCGCCCCAAGGGCTGCGAGCTGACCCACGGCAACCTCCTGTCGGAGGTCCGGGGCGGGCTGGTGGCGTTCCCCGAACTGCTGGTCGCGGGCAACTCGCTGCTGGTGTTCCTGCCGCTCGCGCACATCCTGGCGCGCGCCCTGGCCATCTGCGGCGTGTACTCGCGGGTGACGCTGGGCCACACCTCGGACGTGACGAAGCTGGTCGAGGACCTCGGCACGTTCCGGCCGTCGTTCGTCGTGGCCGTGCCGCGGGTGTTCGAGAAGGTCTACAACGGCGCCAAGCAGAAGGCGCACGCGGGCGGCAAGGGCAAGATCTTCGACGCGGCCGAGGCGACCGCCGTCGAGTACAGCCAGTCGCTCGACAAGGGCGGCCCCGGCCTGGCGCTCAAGGTCAAGCACGCGGTGTTCTCCAAGCTCGTCTACAGCAAGCTCCAGGCCGCCCTCGGCGGGCGCTGCACCGCCGCGGTGTCGGGTGGCGCGCCGCTGGGCGAGCGCCTCGCGCACTTCTTCCGCGGCATCGGCGTGCCGGTGTTCGAGGGCTACGGCCTCACCGAGACCAGCGCGGCGTGCGCCGTGAACACCAGCAAGGCGTTCCGCGTGGGCACCGTGGGCCTGCCGGTGGGCGGCACCTCGATCCGGATCGCCGAGGACGGCGAGATCCTGATCAAGGGCGACGTGGTGTTCCGCGGCTACTGGAACAACGACGAGGCGACCAAGGAGTCGCTGAACGAGGGCTGGTTCCACTCGGGCGACATCGGCGAGCTGGACGACGAGGGCTTCCTGAAGATCACCGGTCGCAAGAAGGAGATCATCGTCACCGCGGGCGGCAAGAACGTCTCCCCCGCCGTGCTGGAGGACCGCCTGCGCGCGCACCCGCTGATCAGCCAGTGCATGGTCGTCGGCGACGCCCAGCCGTTCATCGGCGCGCTGATCACGATCGACCCGGAGTTCTTCCCCACCTGGAAGAAGCAGAACGACAAGGGCGAGGACGTGACCGTCGCCGAGCTGGTGACCGACGCGGCCCTCGTCAGCGAGATCCAGGCGGCCGTGGACGAGGCCAACCTGGCGGTGTCGAAGGCCGAGGCGATCAAGAAGTTCCGCATCCTGCCCGCGGACTTCACCGAGGCGAGCGGGGAGATCACGCCGAGCCTCAAGCTGCGCCGGACGATCGTCGCGGGCAAGTACGCCGACGACATCACGGCGATCTACGCGAGGTAGGGAGTGAGAGGGGGGCGGCCTGGCCACGGCCGCCCCCGGCGGGGCCGTCTTCCGCAAAACGGCCCGGAGTTTAAGACGGGTGGCTCACGATCGTGAGATCATGAGCCACCCGACCCCCAGTGGATCGCGTATCCGCTGCTCAGCGGACCCGATGAAGTTCGCGTCCCGATCCCCCGACCGGGACGTCTCCCAGACTGCCGTACCGCTCTGTCGTATCGCTGACGCCGTGATGACACCTGCCGTCAGCACGCGAACGGGCCTGGGGGCGGTGGCCGAGCCGAGGGGAGTGATCATGGGATCGGCTGGTGAGTTCCGGCTGCTGGGACCGTTGGAGGTCCGCCGGGACGGCCAGGTGGTCCCGATCCGGGCGGGCAAGCACCGCGCCCTGCTGGCGTGCCTGCTGCTGCGCGCGAACCGCGTCGTCCCGATCGCCGAACTCGTCGAGGCGCTGTGGGGCGACTCCCCTCCCGCCAGGACCCGCGGCACGCTCCAGACGTACGTGATGCGGCTGCGGCAGGTGTTGGGCGAACCGTCGTCGATCGTCACGACCCCGTTGGGCTACCGGCTTTCCGTGCCGCTGGACCGGATCGACGTGCACCGGTTCACGGCGGGCGCCGCACGGGCGGGCGAGGCCGCGGCCGCGGGCGACCTGGAGAACGCCCGTGCGATCTGCGCGGAGACCATCGCGCTGTGGCGGGGACCCGTGCTGTCGGACGTGCCGTCGGAGGCGCTGCACCGCGACGAGGCGCCGCGGCTGACCGAGATGCTGATGGGGCTGCACGAGCAGCACGTCGACGCGGAACTGGCGCTGGGCAACCACGAGCAGATGGTGTCGGTGCTGCGCGGGCTGACCGCCGACCACCCGCTGCGGGAGCGGTTCTGGGCGCGGCTGATGCTCGCGCTGTACCGGAGCAGCCGCCAGGCCGAGGCGCTGGAGGTGTTCCGCCAGGTCGGCCGGATGCTGGAGGAGCAGCTCGGCGTCGACCCCGGCGAGGACCTGCGGGCCGTGCACCAGGCCATCCTGACCGGTGATCCGCAGCTCGCCGCACCGCGGGCGGCCCCCGTCGAGGAGCCGCTGCCGGGCAGGCTGCCCGGCGACCTCGCCGACTTCGTCGGCCGGGAAGCGCTGGTGCGGCGGGTGATCGGGCTGATCGCGTCGGAGGACCCCGGCACTGCCGTGCCGATCGTGACCCTGTCCGGCCTGCCGGGGGTCGGGAAGACCTCGCTCGCCGTGCACGTGGCGCACCTGCTGCGCGACCGGTTCCCCGACGGCAGGCTCTACGTCGACCTCCGCGGCTACGGCCTCGGCCCGCCCACCGCGACCGTGGACGTGCTCTCCCGGTTCCTGCGCGCGCTCGGCGTGCCCCCGCAGCAGATCCCCCTCGAAGCCGAGGAGCAGAGCACCCTGTTCCGGTCCCTGCTGACCGGCAGGCGGATGCTCCTGGTGCTGGACAACGCTTCCGCGCCCGACCAGGTGCGCCCGCTGCTGCCCGGCGCCGCGAGTTGCCCGGTGATCGTCACGAGCCGCGACGACCTGCGCGGCCTGATCGCGATGAACGGCGCGCGGCGGCTCCCGGTGGAGGTCCTGGAACCCGCCGAGTCGGTCGAGCTGCTGTCCGGTGTCCTGGGCCGGGGTTCGGACGGCGCGTCCCTGGAGGAACTGGCCCGCCGCTGCGCCTACCTGCCGCTGACGCTGCGCGTGGCGGCGGCCAACGTGGCGACCACCACCGGCGGCACCGCCGCGAGCTACCTGGCCGAACTGCCGGAGGGCGAGCCGCTGGCCGCCGTCGACCTCGCCTACGCCGCGCTCGCACCGGCCGAGCAGCGCCTGTTCCGCCTGCTGAGCCTGGTGCCCGGCCAGGACTTCACAGCCGAGGCCGCGGCCAACGTGGCCGACGTCGACGTGCCGGAGGCGAACCGGCTGCTGGCCAAGCTCAGCGACGTGCACCTGCTGCTGCGGCCGTCGCCGGGGCGCTACCAGTTCCACGACCAGCTGATGCTGTTCGCGGCCAAGCGACGGGCCGCGCAGGACGGCGAGCACGAGCAGGAGGCCGCGCGCGTCCGGCTGCTGGAGTTCTACGTCCGGTCCGTCGACAGGTGCGCGGAACTGCTGTACCCGGAACTCATGCGGCTGCCCAGTGATGACGCGGTCTCGGTGCGGCTGCCCGCGATCACCGTGGCCGCGCAGGCGGTGCGGTGGCTCGACGGCGAGCGCGCCAACCTCACCGCCGCCATCCGCTCCGCCGCCGAGGAGGGCCCCGCGTCGATGTCGTGGCGGCTCGCGGACGCCCTGCGCGGCTACCTGTGGGTCGGCAAGCACGTCACCGAGTGGCTGGCGACGGCCCAGTACGGCCTGCACGCCGCCCACGAGCAGCGCCACCGGCCCGCCGAGGCCGCGATGCACCAGAACCTCGGGCTGCTGCACTGGAAGCTCGGCGAGTTCAGCACGTCCGTGCGGCACTACGAGCAGGCGCTGGAGCTGTACCGCGGGCTCGGCAACGAGCACGCCGTCGCGGGCACGCTGAACAACGTCGGCCTCGTGCACATGGAGTCCGGCGACCTGGCCGCCGCCAAGGAGGTGCTGCGCCGCTGCCTGGACCTCAAGAGCGGCCCGGACGGCGTGACGACCGGCCGCAGCACCGTTCTGATCAGCCTGGGCATGCTCGCCATAGAGACCGGCTTCCTCCCCGAGGCGCACGCCCACCTGGAGGAGTCGCTGGAGATCAGCACCACCTACGGCCTCAAGAGCACCGAGGCGACCGCCCGCAACTTCCTCGGCGTCGTGCTGCGGCTGCGCGGCGAACCGGGCAAAGCCCTGGAGCAGCTGGAGATCGCCCTGGACGCCAGCCTGGAGGTCGGCTTCCGGGAGGGCACCGCCCGCGTGCTGGAGAGCACCGCGGTCACCAGGGTCGACCTCGGCGAGCCGGTCGTCGCGCTGGCGCTGGCGGGCCGCGCGCTGGACGAGCTGCGGGAGAGCGGCGACCAGCAGACCACCACCAACGTGCTCGTGGTCATGGCCGAGGCGAACCGCAGGCTGGGCAGGCTCCGCACCGCCGACGAGCAGTTCCAGCAGGCCCTGACGAAGGCCGACCGCATCGGCTACCAGCCCGCCGCCGCGCGGGCGCTGATAGGGCTGGCCGCCACGCGGAGGTTGCTCGGGGCGGCGGACGAGGCACTGGAGCTGTGCGGGAAGGCGCTGGCGGTCGGGGTCCGGGTGGGACTGCGGATCACCGAAGCCTTGGCGCGCACCGAACTGGCGGCGATCCACCGGGCGCTCGGGGACGTGGCGGCGGCGGAGGAGCAGTCGGCGTTGGCGGCGCGGTTGCGGCGGGAGACGGGGATGGCCGGGTAGCGGCGGTCGTGCCACCAGTGCGGGAGCAGGCCCTCGTGCTTGCGCGACAACGGATCGCACGGCACGCGCCCAGGCCGGCTACGCACCGCGGTCGCGCAGGCGAAAAACGTGCACGTGGACCGGCGGCGCACGACAGCCGCAGGCGGTGAATCGCATGCCGTGCGCCTACCGCGGTTGCGCGGACGAGGAAACGCACGACTGCGCGTGGAGCGGCTTCGCACCGCGGACGGGAATACCGCAGCGCGTCCCCACTCCGGCCCCGGTCAGCCGTCGATCAACCCGCGCAGCCGAGCGGCCAGGTCGTCCCAGCTCCAGTTCTCCTCGACCCACTCCCGCCCCTGCGCGCCCATCTTCGCGGCGTCCTCCGGGTCGCCGAGCAGGTGGGCGATGGTGTCGGCGACCTCCTCGACGTCCTGGCCGTCCACGACGCGCCCGGTCTCGTGGTCCAGCACCGTTTCCGGCGCGCCGCCCGAGTCGCCCGCGACCACGGGCAGGCCGGTGGCCGAGGCCTCCAGGAACACGATTCCCAGTCCCTCGACGTCCAGGCCGCGGCCGCGGGTGCGGCACGGCATCGCGAACACGTCGCCCGCGTTGTAGTGCGCGGGCAGTTCGGACCACGGCACGGTCCCGGTGAACACCACGTGCTCGGCGACGCCGACGGACGTGGCCAACGCTTCCAGGCGGCGCCGGTAGGGCCCGCCGCCGACGATGAGCAGTGCCGCGTCGGGGATGCGCTCCCGGATCGCGGGCAGTGCGCGGATCAGCACGTCCTGGCCCTTGCGGGGCACCAGGCGCGACACGCACAGCACCACGGGACGGTCGCCGAGGCCGTAGCGGGCGCGCATCTCCGCGCGTGCCGAAGGGTCCGGTTTGTACACCTCGGTGTCCACTCCGGACGGCAGGTGCTCCAGGGCCGCCATGCGGCCGAAAGCGGCCGAGAACCGGGAGCGGGTGTACTTGCTGACGTAGGTGACGACGTCGGCGTCGGCGCCGATGGCGCGCAGGGACTGGCGGGCGCCGGGGAGCATGGACCAGCCGACCTCGTGGCCGTGGGTGGAGGCGAGGACGCGCTCCACACCGGCCTTGCGCAGCCACGGGCCCAGGAGGGCCAGCGGGGCGGCGGCGCCGAACCAGGCGGTGTCGATCCGCTCGGCGCGGACGATGTCCGCGGCGCGGCGGAGGACATCCGGGGTCGGCAGCATGAGGGTGCCGGGGTGGCGGACCACCCGGAACGGCTGGGCGGCGTCGAACTCGGGGTGGCTGCCGGTGGCCGACTCCCACGACGGCGCGTACACGACGAGGTCGTCGGCGGGCAGCCTGGACGCGAAGGCGTGCAGGTAGGACTGGATGCCGCCGGGGCGGGGCGGGAAGTCATTGGTCACCAGGAGGGTCCGACGCACCCGCCCTACGGTACCTACCGGAAGAAGTCGGCTCGCAGGAACTCCCGCCAGCCCTCGGTCAGGCCCGCGCGGTCGGTGCCGATCGCGGCGCGCAGCACGCCGTCCACATCGGACCCCTCGGCGGCCAGCGCGCGGTAGAGGCCCACGAGCCCCGGCTCGCCCAGCAGGCCCGCGAGGTAGCGGTTGACCGACCAGGCCTCCTGGTAGGCGAGGTCCATGGCCGGGCCGCGGAAGTCGTCGTCCGACGGCAGCTCGGTGGGGGGCGCGGTCCGCACGCGCGCGGCCAGCGCGGGCGCGGCCTTGGCCGCCGGGACGTCGCTGCCGCGGAAGCCGACGTAGTCGGCGAAGCCCTCCAGCAGCCACATGGGGGCGCCGTCGACGGTGTCGCCGCGCACGGCGACGTGGGTGATCTCGTGGCGCAGCAGGACCCGCAGCGACAGCGGGGACAGAGCCGTGGCGCTCTCGGGGTTCAGCACGATCCGCTGCCCCCTGGCGGTGTGCGCGACCGGGTCGACCTGCTCCGCGACGGCGACCCCGGCGATGGAGCCCACGGCGAACGCGGGGCCGACCAGCGCGCGCATCTCCTCGGGACCGCCGGGCACCAGCACGGCGACCTGCCGCGGCCACGCCGTGCCCCACACGTCGGTGACGACGGCGACCGCGCTGTCGAGTTCGGCGAGGACCCGCGCGGCGAGCGCCTCGCCGCCGGGGTGGCTCAGCACGAGCCCGGAGGGGGACGTCAGCACGTGGCACGGCCCGAAGTCCCACGGTCCGCGCCAGGTCTCCCCCGCGGCCGTGTCCGACGCCAGCAGCCACCGGTCGCCGTGCCTGGCGAACAGGTAGCCCATCGGCCGGGTGCTGGGTTCGGCGTCGACTCCGCTGAGCCGGTACCTCAACCGGACGGCGGGCGCCCACAGCTCGTCGGCGGCCGGGCGGCTGGACGGGGTGGCCTGGATGGCGGCGTCGACCTGGTAGCCCCACTCGGCCAGCGGGACGCCCGCGAGGTTGTGGAACAGGTCGCGCTGGCGGCCGAGGAACACCGGGTCGGCCGGGTCGACGGTGGCCAGGAACGCGGCCTCGTCGCGGTCGCGCAGCGCGGCGGCCCGGCGGTCGAGCAGGTCGGCGACGGCCCGCTCACGGGTGTCCTGGACGGCGGTGGCGGGTGGCGGCGTGGAGGCACCGACCGGGCGCACGACCTGCGCGAGCCCGGCGAGGAACGTCGCGACGATCGCCGCGACGAGCAACGCACGCGCCCGTGACGCGGTGAAGGCCACCACGCCGACAGTAGTCGGTGTGGTGGCCTTCACCGGATCGGAGATCAGCCCGCGATGCGCCGCATGGCCGAGATCGACCCCGGGCTCTCCAGGGGCACGATCTTGACCGGCACACCGTCGGTGGACGCGTGGACGACCTCCGAGTTGCTGATGGCCAGCGCGACGTGGCCGAAGCCGTTGTAGGCGATGATGTCGCCCGCGGTGACCTCGCCGCGGGTGACCGGACGGCCTGCCGAGCCCTGGCCCTGGCTGGTGCGCGGCAGGTTGACGCCCGCGGCCTGGTAGGCCTTCATCACCAGACCGGAGCAGTCCCAGACGTTGGGGCCGGTCGCGCCGTAGGAGTACATGTCACCGCGCTGGCCGAGGGCGAACGCCACGGCGGCGCCCGCCGCGCCCGAGGGCACCGCGATGTCGCTCATGTCGCCCGAGTCGGCCAACGTGGTCTTCTCGGGGACGGTCAGCTTGTTCAGCGCCGCCTTGACGTCCTTCTTCTGGGCGTCGAGGTCGGCCGCTCGCTTCTTGATGTCCTCGGTGATCTTGATGGCCTCGTCGTTGGCCGTCTTCGCGCGCTCCTGGGCCTCCGTGGCCTTCTTGGTCGCGTCCGAGGCCTGGTCCACCGCGCCGGAGAGCTTGTCGAGGGCCTCGAAGTTGTCCGAGGCGAGCACCCCGAGCGCGGACATGCGGTTGAGGAAGTCCTGCTGGGAGTCGCTGACCAGCAGCGCCGACAGCTGGTTGAACCGCGCGCCCTCGAAGGACGCCTCGGTGAACTTGTCGACCTGCTGGCGGAAGGTCTCCTCGTCGGCCTCCGCCTGGTCGCCCACCTGGGTGGCCGCCGCGACGTCGGCCGTGGCCTTGTCGAGCTCCTCCTGGTTCTGGGCCTGCTTCTCCTCTGCCTGCAGGAGTTCCTCGTTGAGCTTGGAGGCCTGCTCGGACAGCTCGTTGTACTGCTTCAGCGCCTCGGAAGCGTTCGCCGGGGTGTTCGGCTGGGCCACCGCTGACGCGGGGGCGATGCTCGCTGCCACGGCGGCAACCGCAGTGGCTGCGATCGCCCCGCGCATACCGCGCTTGAGTCGTTGCGACGCCACAGTCGCGCATGTCTCCTTCGTGATGAACCGCCAACCGGAAGGCTGACCGGACTCAAGGCGCGCCAAGCGCACCGAGCCCTCGCACAGCCCGCAGATCGATCTTGTCCGGCACGGCTCCCCGACGGGCCGATTCGGCGGTGATCCCGTGTCGTCGCCCAGGGTGGACGACCACCTGCCACGAGGTCTCGGCCAGGTTACGAAAAGTGAGCGCCCGCGTCCACCTGGTGATCGGGAAAAAATGCACAAGCGTGACCTTGCCGCGCCCAGGGGCCGCACGAAGGGGTGAGAAAAGCCTCAAACCCGACCCAGTCGTGCCAGCAGGACGGCGGACGGCACCGGGTGCGCGCCCCTCCTGCGGACCGAGTCGGCCACCGCCCGGTCGGAGGTGACCACCACGACGGGCCGCCCCTCCGGCTCGGCGGTCACCAGAGCCCGGATCACGTCGTCCGCGAGCACTCCGGGATCGCTGAACAGCACTCGCACGCCACGGGGCGCAGCGGAGGGGATGGCGACCACGCCCGCGCCGTCGAACACCAGGGTGACCTCGGCCCCGGTGCGCGCGGCCAGCACGGCGAGCTGGTGCACCAGCCGGTCGCGCTGGTCGGACAGCGGCAGGTCGGGGTAGCCGGTCTTGGTGACGTTGTAGCCGTCCACGATGAGGTGAACAGCGGGCAGGGCGAGCAGCCGGTCCAGCGCGGCCGGGTCCTCGACCCGGCCCACGGCCCCCTGCGCGGCGCTCGCCCCGCGCACGAGGTCGGCGGGACGCGGCCCCGCGCTCCCGAGCGCGAGTTCGCGGCGCAGGCCGTTGACCGCGCCGTCCAGGGTGTCCACGAGCAGCGCGAGCCGCACCTCGTCGGACTGCCGGGCCTCGCGGGCGGACTGCCGGGCCACGTCCGCGTCCGCCTCCGCCCGTGCCGCCTTGGCGCGTTCGGTCTCGGCCCGCTCCCGCTCGCGGTCGCGTTCGGCGGTCAGCCGGACCAGCTGCGCCTGCGTCTCGGCGCGCGCCTGCGCGACCTCCGACGCGGCCGACTCCGCCCGGTCCTTGGCCTCCTTGAGCCGCACGCCCTGCTCGCGCAACCGCTTGCGCAGGCGTTCCAGCTCGACCTCGGTCTCCTCGCGGATCTTCTCCGCGAACCCGGTCGTCCGCGCCCGCTCCTCCCGCAGTCGCTCCAGCTCGGCGTCCATCCGCTCGGCCCGGAGCACGGCGGCGTCCCGCTCCAGCCGCAACGCCGCGTCGCCCGCCCGCCGCGCCACCAGCTCCACGTAGTGCGAGGCCACCTCGTCACCGAGCAGCACCGCCGCCGCAGCGGCGGCCACCGGGTCCGACGCCGTCAGGTCCAGCGTCGACGGCCGGTTCTTGCGCAGCCACTCGACCACGGCTGTCCGGAAGTTCGCCGACGTCCTGAGCCCCGCGACCAGCGTCGACCCGCCCAACCGGGCGCGCTTGGTCGGCGCGAACCGCGCCACCGGCCGCAACTGCTGCGGCACGTCGACCTTCGCCATGTTCCCGAGCGCGTCGGCGGCCAACTCGGCCAACCGGGCCCGCAACCCGTCCGGCAGCCCACCCCAGTCCACAGTGGACTCGGCAGCGGACGGCGACTCGGCGTCCTCCAGGTCAGGGGCGGCGAGCTCGTCGGGTACGGGGTTCGGGTCGTGCACCGGTACAGGCTACGGCTGCGACACGGCCGCGACTCCGTCGCGGCGGCTCTGCCGACTCATGGCGGCCGAGCCGCCGCCTCCGGAGGAGCGGCCGAAAAACTGTCGTACCCCTCGATTAGCTTTCCCTGCTGTGAACGCGCAACTCTCGTTCGACGAACTGGGGACCCCTCTTCGCGACACGACGTTCGTGGTCTTCGACCTGGAAACCACCGGGGGCAGCGCGAACGACGACGCGGTCACCGAGATCGGCGCCGTGAAGATCCGCGGCGGCGAGGTGCTGGGCGAGTTCGCGACGCTGGTGGACCCCGGCCGGGGCATCCCGCCGCAGGTGGTGGCCTTGACGGGCATCACCCAGCTGATGGTGACCGGCGCTCCTCGGATGGACGAGGTGCTGCCCGCGTTCCTGGAGTTCGCGGCGGGCGCGGTGCTCGTGGCGCACAACTCCGGGTTCGACGTCGGGTTCATGAAGGCCGCCTGCGAACGCCACGGCTACCGGTGGCCGAAGCCGAGCGTGGTGTGCACGGTCCGGCTGGCCAGGCGCGTGCTGAGCCGCGACGAGGCGCCGAGCTGTCGGCTGGGGGCGTTGGCGCAGCTGTTCGGCACCGCCACCACGCCCACGCACCGCGCGCTGGACGACGCCCGCGCCACCGTGGAGGTGCTGCACAGGCTCCTGGAGCGGGTGGGGCCGCTCGGCGTGCAGTCGCTGGAGGAGCTGCTGGCGTACCTGCCGGAGGTGACACCGCAGCAGCGGCGCAAGCGCGAGATGGCCGCCCACCTCCCCCACGAGCCGGGCGTCTACCTGTTCCGCGGGCCGAACGAGGAGGTGCTGTACGTCGGCACGGCTTCGGATCTGCGCAAACGCGTGCGGCAGTACTTCACCGCCAGCGAGGGGCGGGCGCGGCTGCGGGAGATGGTCGCGCTGGCCGTGCGGGTCGACTCGGTGTCGTGCGCGCACTCCCTGGAGGCGGAGGTGCGGGAGCTGCGGCTGCTGGCCGCGCACAAGCCCGCGTACAACCGGCGCTCGAAGAACCCCCAGAACGCCTGGTGGCTCACGTTGACCGACGAGGCGTACCCGAGGCTGTCCATGGTGCGGGAGGCCCGCACGGGCGCGCTGGGGCCGTTCCGCTCGCGCCGCGCGGCGGAGACGGCGGCGGACGCCGTGCTGGAGGCGCTGCCGATCCGGGCGTGCACGCAGCGGATCCCGCTGAAGGCGCAACGCGGGACGCCCTGCGCGCTGCACGAGCTGGGGCGGTGCGCGGCGCCGTGCGCGGGGAAGCAGTCCGCCTCGGAGTACTCGCCCGCCGTGGACTCGCTGCGGGAGTTGATCGCCGGGCAGGACGTGGCGCCGTTGCACGGCTTGGTGGCCCAGCTGGACGACTACGCCAAGGCGCACCGTTTCGAGGAGGCCGCCGGGCGTCGGGACCGGCTGGCGAACCTGGTGCGGGTGCTGGACCGGGGGCAGCGGCTGGCCGCCCTGGCGGCGTTGCCCGAGGTGGTGGCGGCTCGGCCCGACCGTGAGGGCGGGTGGGAGTTCGCGGTGATCCGGTACGGGCGGTTGGCGTCCGCCGGGGTGGCGCGGCGGGGTGAGCGGTACCTGCCGGTGGTGGACGCCCTGGTGGCTTCGGCGGAGACCGTGGTGCCGGTGGACGGTCCGTTGAGGGGGGCGTCGCCGGAGGAGGCCGGGTTGGTGCTGCGCTGGCTCAACCAGGCCGGGACGAGGCTGGTGCGGTGCGAGCACCCGTGGACCTCGCCCGCGGCCTCGGCCGCCAGTTGGCGGGAGTGGGTGGACCTGGCGGACGCCGGCCGGGACCAGTACCGGGAGTACGACCACTGAGGCTGTGCCCGTGGACCGTCTGAAAGCACTCAAGTCCCAGATCGGACCGGGCCTGCTCGTGGTGAGGGCTTGGAGGGGGCCTCGGTCTGGCTCGCGGCCCAACCCGCCCACGACGCGACCGGGGTCGAGCGCGGTTCGACCCCACTCCCGGTCTCACCCCGATCCCCGGCGAACCGGGGTGGGACCGACAACTGCCGGCTTCACCACCAAACCGACGGCAGGCCGGAGGTCTCCCGCTCGCAACAACCCCCATTACCTTCTTCCCAGCTCCTGACCAGGGAGTCGTGGTCGCCAGGCCCGACATGACCGACACCCCCAGTCGAACGCTGGAAACGCCTGCACGACGGGCCCTGCCCAGCAGCGAGCCGAAACCGCGGGCGTTGTTCGACAAGCCCGCCGTGCATGGACCGCTGCTGGTGGTGGTCGATCAGCCGACCACGATCGAAGCGTCGCGCGCGAACGCGGCTCTTCGAGTCCGCAGGCGTGCGGGGCCGGGTGGGTCTCGGTGCGGCAGCCTCGCGGTCTTCGTGGGGATGTCGCGGATCCCTCTCCGGACTCGCGCCGGGGTCAGCCGGGCCGGTTCCGGTGGGGCGTCGGCACGGACGACGCAGATCGGCGACCACCGCACGAGCCGCGGCCGAGCCCATCGACGAGGCCACCAGCGTGCCGGCCTGGTCGAAGACACCTCCGACGACCAGGCTCGCGCGGAAGTCGCGGCGGAGACGCCTCCGGTCGTGGCCGAGGCGACCGTGAACAAGTGGGCCATCGCGACGGCGTCCCGACCCTGACCTCGGTCGTGGTCGAAAGATCCACCGGCGCCGACGCGCACCTGCGTCCGGTGGTCTGTCGGCCACGCCGACGACTTCTGTCGAATAGGCGGAAAGCCTTTGGCCGGCCGTTGTTTCGGAGTCGGAGTGTCGGACCCCTTCCCTACGATTTTCGCCATGAGCTCAGAGATTCCGGATCGCCTGACCCCGTTCCACGACAAAGCGATCGCGCAAGGAATTCCCGCTGCCGACGTGGAGCGGTGGCTGGCCATCGCGCGCCCCTGCGCGACGCTGACGCCGGGAGGTGACGGACCGGTCGTGGGTCGTTTCGGCGGTCCACTCCTGCTCCCCGCCGACACCCCGGTTCCCGTCCACCCGTTCATCGCCTCCATCGACCTCGCGGCCCTGCCCACCGACGCGACGGACCTCCGCTGCCTTCCGACGGACACCTGCTGCTGTTCGGCTTCCCGGAAGACGACACCCACGACAGGGGCGGCGTGGTGCACGTGCCCGCCGGCGCGACCGTGGTGGAGCGGGACAAGCACTTCTCGTCCGGGCACGACGTCGACGTCGACGACCTTCCTCAGGGGCCGCTCGTGGCCCTGTCGGACGTGTCGCTGCCCTACCACGGGATGGTCGGCCTCCCCGAGGAGCCGTGGCGTCCGCTCCCAGGGCATCCCCGTTCCCAGGAACTCGTCGATGTCTGGAATGCCACCTGTCGTGAGATCGATTTCTGGGGATCGCTCCAGATCGGCGGCTACTCCAACCAGGAAGCCGTCGGAACCGACCCGGTCGCCGATGCCATGTCGGAAGCCCTGGAGGCGGCGGAGGCGGGCCGACTGGAGTGGCCGGTCTCGGGTGACGTCTCGGACTGGGTGCTCCTCGCCGATTGGCACCTCGAGATCCAGGGCGTCGAGGGCGCTACGGTCCACTGGTCGATCCAGCGCGAAGACCTGGTCGCGCGGCGCTTCGACCGCACGATCACCACGATGTACTGGAACCCCTGATCCGTCCTGCGGTCACGACAGGAGGCGGTGGTGCGGTGCTCGATGATCCGCACCACCAGCGGCGACCGACGCGAACGCGGTCCACCAGCCCTCCGGAGCGCCGCGCAACCGCCTGCCCTCTAGCATTGCCCGCACACCATCTGACTAGGAGGACCCAGTGATCAACGCGATCGTGCTGATCCAGGCCGCTGCCGAATCCATCCCCGAGGCAGCGCAGACGATCGCCGAGATCGACGGCGTCACGGAGGTGTACTCCTGCGCGGGTGACGTCGACCTGATCGCCATCGTGAAGGTGGGGCGGCACGAGGACCTGGCGGAGTTGGTGCCCGGTCAGATCAGCAAGGTGCCCGGCGTGCTGAACACGGACACGCACATCTCGTTCCGGTCCTACTCCAAGCGCGACACCGAGGCCGCGTTCTCGATCGGTCTCGAAGAGGGCTGAGCACAGCGCGAAGGGGCCCCGCACCGAAGTGGTGCGGGGCCCCTTTCGCGTCGAAGGTCAGGCGTCGGGCTGCCGCGGCTTGCCCGCGAGTTCGCCCGGCATGTTCTCGGCGGAGATCTCCTCCGAGACGCCGTGCGCCTTGCGGGCGTTGAGCAGCGCGGTGGTCTCCTCCGGGGAGTCCGGGGTGAGGAAGCTGCCGGTGACCGGCTGGCCAGCGGAGCCGAGCTTGTTCATCTTCTTGGGCACCGAGGCGCCCTGGTAGACCAGCGGCAACGGGTGGCCGTGGTCGTCCACAGGGCCGAGGGGCTGGTGGACCTCGATGAACTCGCCGTGCGGGAGGCGCTTGATGATGCCGGTCTCGACGCCGTGCTCCAGCACCTCGCGGTCGGCGCGCTGGAGACCCAGGCACAGGCGGTAGGTGAGGTAGTACGCCAGCGGCGGCACCAGCAGCATGCCCACCCGGCCGACCCACGTCAGCGCGTTGAGGGAGATGTCGAACTTCATCGCGATGATGTCGTTGCCGCCCGAGAGCAGCAGGACCATGAAGAACGAGATCGCCATCGCGCCCAGCGCGGTGCGCACCGGGACGTCGCGCGGACGCTGGAGCAGGTTGTGGTGCGCGTAGTCCTTGGTCAGGCGCTTCTCGATCCACGGGTAGACCGCGGCGATGCCGGTCAGCAGCGGCAGACCGAGCAGGAACGGCAGGAACGCCGCCGGAACCGTGTAGTTGCCGAGGTACAGCTCCCACGCGGGCCACAGGCGGATCAGACCGTCGGTCCAGCCCATGTACCAGTCGGGCTGGACGCCCGCGGACACCTGCGCCGGGTTGTACGGGCCGAAGTTCCACACCGGGTTGATCTGGAAGACGCCGCCCATGATCGCGGTGATCGCGATGACCACGGCGAAGAAGCCGCCGCCCTTGGCCGCGAACACCGGCATGATGCGCACGCCGACGACGTTGGTCTCCTTGCGGCCCACGCCGGGGAACTGCGTGTGCTTCTGGTACCAGACCAGCGCCAGGTGGACCGCCACGAGACCCAGGATGATCGCGGGGATCAGCAGGATGTGCAGCGTGTAGAACCTGGGGATGATCTCGGTGCCGGGGAACTCGCCGCCGAACGCCAGCCAGTTGATCCAGGTGCCGACCACGGGGAACGAGATCAGCAGTGCCGCCATGACGCGGAGGCCGGTGCCGGACAGCAGGTCGTCGGGGAGCGAGTAGCCGAGGAAGCCCTCGATCGCGCCGAGCATGAACAGCAGGATGCCGATGACCCAGTTGATCTCACGCGGGCGGCGGAACGCGCCGGTGAAGAAGATCCGGAACATGTGCACGACGATCGCGGCCATGAACAGCAGCGCGGCCCAGTGGTGCACCTGCCGGACGAACAGACCGCCGCGGACCTCGAAGGAGATCTGCAGGGTCGACTCGAACGCGCGGGACATCTCGATGCCCTGGAGGTTCGTGAACGAGCCGTTGTAGACGACCTCCTCCATGGAGGGGTCGAAGAACAGCGCCAGGTACGTGCCGGACAGCAGCAGGATGATGAAGCTGTAGAGCGCGATCTCCCCGAGCAGGAACGACCAGTGCGTCGGGAAGACCTTGTTCAGCTGCTTCCGCATGCCGCCTGCGAAGTGGTAACGCTCGTCCGCGGCCTTGGCGGCCCCGCCTGCCGCGCGAGCGGCAGCGTTGGGCTGCTTCGTCGGAGTGGTGATGGCACTCATGACCTACGCTCCCAGAACGCCGGACCCACGGCTTCGATGAAGTCACCGCGAGCGATCAAGTATCCGTCCTCGTCCACCGTGATCGGCAGCTGCGGCAGGGCACGGGTGGCCGGACCGAACCGCGGCTTCGCGTAGTGGAAGACGTCGAACTGCGACTGGTGGCACGGGCAGAGGAGCAAACCGGTCTGCTGCTCGTACAACGAGGTCGGACAGCCCAAGTGGGTGCAGATCTTCGAGTACGCGTAGAAGTCACCGTAGTTGAAATCTTCCTGACCTGCACGCTTGACGACCGGCTGACCGGGTCGCAGGCGGATCAGCATGACCGGGCCGTCGGCGCTCTTGATGGCGTGGACGAGGGCGTCCTCGTCGTCCCGCTCGGACTCGCGGAACGGGAAGACGGTCTCGAAACCGCCCGCTTCGAGGTCCTCCGGGCGGACCAGCTCGACCTCGTGGAACCTGCCGGTGTGGCGGCGCAGGTAGACCTTCTCGCCGTTCTCCGGCTTCCAGGCGGTGTGCCAGAGCGACTTGGAGCTCTCGCTGTCCTGCCACGGGTTCTTGATCAGACCGCCGAGCGGGACGGCCAGCACGCCGAGGCCGAAGATGCCCGCGCCGAGACCCGCGGTCTTCTTGATCAGCGAACGGCGGCCCAGCGTGCTGCGCTCACCGGCGTCCGCCAGTTCCGCGAGCACCGTGGCCTGGTCGACCTTGGGCGACGGGCCGTCGTGGCGCTGCTGCACCGCGAGCTCGTCCGGGATGAACTTCTTGGTGTAGAGCAGCGCGCCCACACCGAGACCCAGGATCGCGATGCCCAGCGTGGCGCCGATGACCGGGTTGTACAGGCTGTAGAGCAGGTGGCGGTCGGTGCCGGGGGCCTCGTAGCGCCACGGCCAGAAGAGGAACGCGGCCAGGAAGGCGACACCGCCCAGAGCGGCGATCAGGAACCAGAGCGCGACCACGCGCTCGGCGCGCTTCTCGGCGCGGGTGCCCTTGACGGGCCACTTGTCCTCGTAGTGGACGAGTTCGACGCCGTCCATCTTCAGGCCGAGCCTGACCAGCTCGTCCCTGCTCATCTTGTCGAGCTCGTCCTCGGTGGGAAGCTCGATCGGCGTGTCGCCGCTCATGCCTTGGCTCCGATCCAGAGGGTCACGCCGATCAGGGCGGCGATTCCCACGATGAACGCGATCAGACCCTCGGATACGGGCCCCAGCCCGCCGAGGGCGGCACCACCGGGGTTGTTGTTCCCGTCGGCGACCGACTTGATGTACGCGATGACGTCCTTCTTCTCCTCCGGCGTGAGCTGCCGGTCGGAGAACTTCGGCATGTTCTGCGGGCCCGTGAGCATCGCGGTGTACATCTGCTCCTCGGTCACGCCGTCCAGATCGGGCGCGAACTTGCCGGACGACAGAGCGCCGCCGCGACCGGTGAAGTTGTGGCAGGCCGCGCAGTTGAGGCGGAACAGCTCGCCACCGCGGGCGGGTTCGTCGCCGCGCAGCGCCTGGCCGGACTCCTCGGGCCTCTCGGGGCCGCCGCCCTTGGACTGGATGAACGCGCCGAGCGCGTCGATCTCCTCGGGGGTGAACTTCACCGGCTTGCGCAGGGCC
Organism: Umezawaea sp. cmx-9-4; assembly: GCA_049997955.1. GTDB lineage: Bacteria > Actinomycetota > Actinomycetes > Mycobacteriales > Pseudonocardiaceae > Umezawaea. The sequence goes on from JAEBDY010000009.1 coordinate 183,091, forward strand.
TGGGCCTCCTGGCGCGCCATGGGCATGCGGCCGGTAGAGACCTGGAAGTACACCGCGGCGTCGCCGACGCCGATGAGGCTCGGGCCGCGGTCCTTGACACCGTCGAGCGCCGTGCCGTGGCAGCTCAGGCAGGTGTTGTTGTAGAGCTGCTCACCCTGCCGCACCAGGGCCGGGTCGTCCTGCGCCTGGGCGGTCTGCGGGTTCGGCGCGAGCGCCGTGAACAGAAAGCCCGCGCTGAGCAGCGCGAACCCGAGCGCGAGGAGGCCCGAGATCCGCCTGCGCAGCTTGGTGCGCGTCCGGGCCCTCTTGGTGTTGGTGGTCATGTGTGCGGCAACCCTTGCTGTCAGTTCGGGGCTCGTGCTCGTGGTGGGTCAGGGCACGACGTAGATGACGGCGAACAGGCCGATCCAGACGACGTCGACGAAGTGCCAGTAGTACGACACGACGATCGCGGAGGTCGCCTGCGCCGGGGTGAACTTGCTCAGCTTGGTGCGGATGAGCAGGTACCCGAACGCGATCAGGCCACCGATCACGTGCAGACCGTGGAAGCCGGTGGTGAGGAAGAAGACGGTGCCGTACGCGGACGACGGGATCGTCGTGCCGTGGTGCACCAGCTCGTAGTACTCCCCGGCCTGACCAGCGACGAAGATCGCGCCCATGATCAGCGTCACCACGTACCAGCGGCGCAGACCGAAGACGTCGCCGCGCTCGGCGGCGAACACTCCCCACTGACAGGTGAAGGAGGAGGCCACCAGGATCACCGTGAAGAACAGGGCGTACGGCCTGTTCAGCTCGGTCGGCTCCGGGGGCCAGGCACCTTCGTTCTGGGCCTTCACCGTGAAGAACATGGCGAAGAGCCCGGCGAAGAACATGAGCTCACTGGACAGCCAAACGATCGTGCCGACGCTGACCATGTTCGGGCGGTTCAGCGAGTGCACGCGCTGGCCGGTGGAGGGCGCTGCCGTTGTCACATGACGCATTATTGCTTGCAGGTTTTCCGTCCGCCCATCGGGTCCGACCGGGACGAACGGCGGGGCGACCGGCGTCGGGACCACGGAGGGTGGGCGAATCGCATGGGACTGCTGCTCTGGTTGCGCGAACGGCTCCGGGGGGATCGGGAACCCGAACTCCTGACCGGATCCCCCGGCCTCGTCGTGGTGGTCGAGGCGTTCGACCCGGCGGAGGCGGACTCGGCCGTCCTGGCCCGCTCGCCGCGCTGGCGGCCGGACCGGCCCGCGGTGCTGCGCCACCACCTCGTACTGCCCCCTGACCAGGTGGAACACGCCTCGACGGTGCTCGCGCAGGACGGCTACGAGCTGCGTCCGAGCGACCGCGGACCCGATCACCTGGAGGCCGTCCGCGTGCAGCTGCTGGACGCGCTGCACTGCTCGCAGGAGCGTTCGCGGATGGCGGGCCTGGCCCAGCGGCTCGGGGGTGACGCACCGGGGTGGGATGCGCTGCAACCGGAGCCCGGCTAGGCCGATAGCATCGCCACACCTGGTCACCCGACCCGCCGGAGGATCGTCCCCATGAGCACGCAGACAACGAAGATCCTGGTGTTCAGCCACCGCCCAGAGGTGCGTGAGACGATCATCACGGCCGTGGGTCGTCGTCCCGCCCCGGACCTGGGCAAGGTGGACTACATCGAGGTCGGCACGATCGCCGAGGTGCTGTACGAGGTGGACAACGGCCACGCCGACCTCCTCATCCTCGACGGCGAGGCCCAGCCGACCGGCGGCATGGGGCTGTCCCGCCAGCTGAAGAACGAGATCACCGACTGCCCTCCGATCGTGGTGTCGGTGCGCCGCCGGGACGACCGCTGGCTGGCGACGTGGTCGCAGGCCGACGCGGTGATCGTGCACCCGCTGGACCCGCTGGCCGCCGCCGAGACCGTGGCAGAGGTGCTGCGGACCGCGGTGCCGCTCCCCGTCGTCCGCGGCTGAGCGGCTGGTCATGTCCCGAACCTGGCCGTTGCTGCTGAACCAGCTCGTCGACAAGTCCGACCTCTCCGGTGACGACACCGGGTGGGCCATGGACCAGATCATGACCGGATCCGCGACGTCCGCCCAGATCGCCGCGTTCGTCGTGGCGCTGCGCTCCAAGGGTGAGACCCCGGAGGAGGTCGACGGCTTCGCCACGATGATGCTGGAGCACGCGCGCCGCTTCACCGTGGACGTGCGGGCCGTGGACATCGTCGGCACCGGAGGCGACAACTCCGGCTCCGTCAACATCTCCACGATGGCCGCGATCGTGACCGCCGCGGCGGGGGTGCCCGTGGTCAAGCACGGCAACCGCGCGGCGTCGTCGAAGTGCGGCACGGCCGACGTGCTGGAGGCGCTGGGCGTCGCGATCGACCTGCCGCCGCTGGGCGTGCAGACGACCGTCGCCGAACTCGGCGTCGGCTTCTGCTTCGCCCCGATCTTCCACCCCGCGCTGCGGTTCGCGGGCCCCACCCGCGGCGAGCTCGGCATCCCCACGGTGTTCAACCTGCTCGGCCCGCTGACGAACCCCGCGCAACCCGCGGTGGGTCTCGTGGGCTGCGCGCGGATCAACGCGGCGCCGCTGGTCGCCGGGGTGTTCGCCCGGCGCGGCAAGACCGCGCTCGTGGTGCGCGGCGACGACGGCCTGGACGAGATCACCACCACGACCACGACGTCGGTGTGGGTCGCCGACGGCGGAACCGTGCGCACCGACGTGATCGACCCCACGCGGCTCGGCGTGCGGCCCGCGCTGCCGGAGGACCTGCGCGGCGGGGACTCGGCGGTCAACGCCGAGGTCGTCCGCGAACTCCTGTCCGGCAAGCCGGGCGCGGTGCGCGACGCCGTGCTGATCAACGCGGCGGCCGCGATCGCCGCGCACGGCGGCCTGTCCGGTGATCTGCACGCCGACGTGGCGAGCGGTCTGGGCAGGGCGGCCGACGCCATCGACTCCGGCGCCGCGGCGGACCTGCTGCGACGGTGGGCCACGCGGTCCACCGAGCTGAAGGCCCAACCGGCCGACTAACTGCTCCATTCGGGGAGTTCGGCGCCCGTTGGCTGAGGTTTCAGTCACTGGTTCACGCGCCCGCAACGATGCGGGTTCATGCTTGTACCCAACACTCCCAGCCAACGCGAGGCCGACTCATGGCGGCCGAGCCCTCCGAGCGAGCGAGGAGAAATGACCCTGCTGTCCACGGTCATGACGCGAGTGGTCTCACCCATCGCGCGGATGGTGTACCGACCGACGGTCGAGGGCCTGGAGAACATCCCCGGCACAGGACCCGTGATCCTGGCGGCGAACCACCTGTCCTTCGTCGACAGCATGATCATCCCGATCGTCGTGCCGCGGCGGGTGTACTTCCTCGCGAAGGCCGAGTACTTCGAGGGCACCGGCGTGCGCGGCGCGCTGTCGCGCTGGTTCTTCACCGGCATGGGCAACATCCCGGTGCACCGGGGTCGGGGCCGGTCGGCCCGCGACTCGCTGGACACCGTGATCAAGGTGCTCGCCGACGGCGAGGCGTTCGGCATCTACCCCGAGGGCACCAGGTCGTTGGACGGCATGCTGCACCGCGGTCGCACGGGCGTGGCGCGGATCGCGCTGGAGTCCGGTGCGCCGGTCGTGCCGATCGGTCTCGTCGGCACGGACAAGGTCATGGCGGTCGGCCGGAAGCTGCCGCGGGTCGTGCCCGTGACGGTGCGGTTCGGCAAGCCGTTGGACTTCTCCCGCTACGCGGGCATGCAGGACTCGCTGCCGGTGCTTCGGTCGGTGACCGACCAGATCGTCTACAACATCCTGGAGCTGTCGGGTCAGGACTACGTGGACAACTACCAGGCGAGCGCCACCGCCGCCTGATCGTCCCGTCGACGCGAAGAGGGCCACCCCGGACTTCCGGGGTGGCCCTCTCGCTGTCGTTCGGGTGCTGCTCGCAGCGGTGCTACTCGTGGCTGGGGCCCGTGTGGTACTCGAACACGAGACCGCCGATGGTGATCAGGAGCAGCACGACCGCCATCACCAGCAGCCAGATGTGCCAGAACGCCATCGCCACGCCCGCCACGGCGGCCGAACCGGCGAGCGCGATCGGCCAGTAGCTGCCGGGGCTGAAGAAGCCCAGGTCGCCTGCGCCATCGCTGATCTCCGCGTTCGGGTTGTCCTCCGGGCGCTGCTCGATGCGCCGCGACACGAACCGGAAGTAGGTGCCGACGATCAACGCCAGCCCACCGGTCAGCGCCAGCGCCACGGTACCCACGGGCTCCTTGGACCAGACGCCGTAGACCACGGCCACCAGGAACGAGAAGACGGTGATCAAGTCAAAAATCCGGGCTTCGACCTTCATGGGGTTGTTCCTCGCTCTCCGCGCTCGCTACCCGGACTACTTCGAGCCGCCGCCGGACGCCTCGCGGGCGGTCCGATCGGTGTTGAAGGGCTCGGTGGTGGTCGCGTGCGGCGTGCACCAGTCGGCGCAGTTCAGCTCGGTGAGAGCCTCGGCGGCCGTGTAAGTCCTGCCGGTCTGCTCGTTGACCTGCTGGCGCAGCTTGATGTACCGGTCGAAGTCGGCGGACTCCAGCGCCCGGACCTCGAAGTTCATCACCGAGTGGTAGGTGCCGCACAGCTCGGCGCAACGACCCACGAACGAACCGGGACGGTCGATCCGGTCGATCTGGAAGACGTTGTCCTGGTTGTTCTTCTCCGGTGCGGGGAAGACGTCCCGCTTGAAGTGGAACTCCGGCACGAAGAACGAGTGGATCACGTCGGTCGACCTCAGCGTGAAGCGGATCGACTTGCCGGCGGGGAGCACCAGCAGCGGCACCTCGCCGGAGTTGCCGATGGTCCGCACCGCCTCGTTGGTGTCCTCCGCCTTGAAGCCCGGGTACTGGAACTCCCAGTTCCACTGGAACGCGATCACGTCGACCGTGACGTCAGCGGGCTTCGACTTGTCCGTGACGTAGTTCTGGGTGATCGCGGTGAAGTAGAAGAGAACCGCCACGATGATCGTCGGCACGACGATCAGCACGATCTCCAACGGCAGGTTGTACGCCGTCTGACGAGGCAGTTCCTCGCTCTTCTTGCGGTGGAACGCGATCGACCACGCGATCAGTCCCCAGACGATCACGCCCACGACGAGCGCGGCGACCACGGACCAGGTCCACAGCTCGCGCATCCTCTCGGCCTGCGGCGTGACGGCCACGGGCCATCCGAAGCGCAGGACCTCTTCCGTGGAGCAACCGGTGGCCCCGATGCCGACCAGGCCTACCAGCCCGGCGACCTTGGCCGTCCGTGCTGCCCTGGTGCCCTCCTTCAGGCCCACTGCTCGCGCCTCCTCAAAGACGGTGCACGGCCCGCGGTGGTGGTCTGCGGGCCGGTGAAAAACACGCTGTCCGACCGAGAGGAATTCCGGCCGGGATCATGCGGGAGCGTAGCCCAGCACGGTGAGCACCACCCTTCGGGGGCAGTGCGTTGTGGTGCAGTTTCGGTCACACCGAGCGACCCCGGCATACTGGTGGCCTTCCTTACGCGACACGAAAGGTGCCAATCGCTGTGTGCGGCTTCGTGGGACTGGTTAGCCCTAGCAAGAACGAGGCAGAGCACGCGCGCTCCGCGGTGGCGGCGGCGCTGCGCTGCCAGCGGCACCGCGGGCCTGACGAGAGCGGGACGTGGCAGGGCGACGAGGTGGTCTGGGGCTTCAACCGCCTGTCGATCATCGACGTCGAGCACTCCCACCAGCCCATGCCGTGGGGGCCGCCGGAGGAGCCTGGTCGGTACACGATCCTGTTCAACGGCGAGATCTACAACTACCTGGAACTCCGGGCGGAGCTGACGAGCAAGTACGGCGCCCGCTTCTCCACGGACGGCGACACCGAGACCATCGTCGCGGCGTACCACTACCTCGGCCCGGCAGCGGTGGCACGGCTGCGCGGCATGTTCGCGTTCCTCATCTGGGACTCGCAGCGCAAGGTCGTCTTCGGCGCGCGGGACCCGTTCGGCATCAAGCCGCTGTACTACGCGGTCGGCCCGAACGGTGTGGCCCTGTCCAGCGAGAAGAAGAGCGTGCTCGCCCTCTCGCGGACCATCGGCATCCAGCCGACGCTCGACCGCAAGGCGCTGCAGCACTACCTGATCCTGCAGTACGTGCCCGAGCCCGAGTCGCTGCACAACGAGGTCCGCCGCATCGAGTCCGGCACCTCGTTCACCATCCGCCCCGGCGGCAGGCCCGTCACGGAGCGGTACTTCCCGGCGACGTTCCGCCCGCGCGCGGTGCGCGGCGAGTCGGACGAGAACCGCCTGTACGACGAGATCACCGAGGCGCTGCGCGACTCCGTCGCCAAGCACATGCGCGCGGACGTGACGGTCGGCTCGTTCCTGTCCGGCGGCATCGACTCCACGGTCATCGCCGCGCTGGCCAAGGAGCACAACCCGGACCTGATCACCTTCACCACCGGTTTCGAGCGCTCCGGCTTCTCCGAGGTCGACGTGGCCGCCGAGTCCGCCGCCGCCATCGGCGTGAAGCACGTGGTCCGCACGGTGACCGCGCAGGAGATGATGGACTCCCTGCCGCTCATCACCTGGTACCTGGACGACCCGGTGGCCGACCCGGCGCTCGTGCCGCTGTGGTTCATCGCCCGCGAGGCCAGGCAGCACGTCAAGGTCGTGCTCTCGGGAGAGGGCGCGGACGAGCTGTTCGGCGGCTACACCATCTACCGCGAGCCGCTGTCGCTGGCGCCGTTCGAGAAGGTGCCCGGCGCGCTGCGCAAGGCGATGGGCAAGGTCTCCACGAAGATCCCGCAGGGCGTGCGCGGCAAGGACCTGCTGCGCCGCGGCGCGCTCACGCTGGAGGAGCGCTACTACGGCAACGCGCGCATCTTCATGGACGACCAGGTCCGCGCGGTGCTCAAGACGTACGACCCGAGCGTGACGCACATGGACGCCACCGCCCAGGCGTACCGCGAGTCGGCGAGCTGGGACCCGGTGACCCGGATGCAGCACGTGGACCTGTTCACGTGGCTGCGCGGCGACATCCTGGTCAAGGCCGACAAGGTGACCATGGCGAACTCGCTGGAGCTGCGCGTCCCGTTCCTGGACCCCGAGGTCTTCAAGATCGCCTCGCAGATCCCGTCCGAGCTGAAGATCACCAAGGACACCACCAAGTTCGCGCTGCGCAAGGCGATCCGCGACATCATCCCGCCGCACGTCCTCAACCGCCGCAAGCTCGGCTTCCCGGTGCCGATCAGGCACTGGCTGAAGGACGAGATGCACGACTGGTCGCTGCAGATCGTGGCCGAGTCGCAGACGGACCAGTACATCGACAAGGCGGCGGTGCGCCGCATCATCGAGGAGCACCGCAGCAACGTGCAGGACCACAGCCGCCGCATCTGGGCGCTGCTGGTCTTCATGCTGTGGCACGGCATCTTCGTCGAGGGGCGCATCTCCCCCGTCGTGCCGGAGCCGCACTACCCCGTCAAGCTGTAGGCACTTGATCGCGAAAGCCCCCGCCGCGGCGGGGGCTTTCGCGCGCCGTGGGGATGCCCACCCGGCCGGAGACTACCGTTTGGTAGGGCTATCGCAGGTCAGACCGTGCGTCATACGGTCGAGGGGTGACTACTCCAGAAGCTGCGACCATGACCGAGCTGATCGAGGACTGCGCCGGGATCCCGCGCTCGATCACGCACGCGGACCACCCGCTGCCCGCACCCCGCGCCGCGGCGTCGTGGGAGGTCGACGAGAACACGGCGCGGCGGTTCGACGGGCTCAACGACTACGGCGTCTGACGCCCCACCACGACGCACGGGGCGGCCGGCCCCCGCGATGAACGCTTAGCGGTGGGGTCCGACAGTTGTCAGGGCTCCGCGAGCGGATGGTCGCGGGTATCACCTGATCGGGTCCGGGCGAGGGTTCGAGGACGCGCGCGATCGGGTCCGGACCGGGGGTTCGCAGGTGAACCCGTTCTCGTCCGAGTCGAGGACCCCTGATCGGTCCGAGTGAGGATCCGCGGACGCGGAAACGCGAAAGGGCGGCCACCCCGGCTGGGGTGGCCGCCCTTTCGCGGTGAGGACTAGTGGAACGAGTCGCCGCAGGCGCAGGAGCCGCCCGCGTTCGGGTTCTCGATCGTGAAGCCCTGCTTCTCGATGGTGTCGACGAAGTCGATGACAGCACCCTCGACGTAAGGAGCGCTCATGCGGTCGACGGCGACCTTCATGCCGCCGAAGTCGCGCACCGCGTCGCCATCGAGGCTGCGCTCGTCGAAGAACAGCTGGTAGCGGAGGCCCGCGCACCCACCGGGCTGGACGGCGATGCGGAGGTGCATGTCGTCGCGGCCCTCCTGGTCGAGGAGCGCCTTCGCCTTCGCGGCCGCCTGGTCGGTGAGCGTCACGCCGTGCGTGGGCGCTTCAGGAGCCGGTGCGGCTGCTTCGGTGGAGGCGGCTGCGTCCTGAGCGGTGGTCATAGCTCTCCCTCGGAGGTCGAAACGGGCGGTCAGCCCTGACAACACGGGCGGTACCCGCTTTGTTCCACCCCCCATGGTGGCACAGGAGACCGACGAGTCGGGCGTCACCGTGACCACTGTCCCGCCACGCTGGCCGCCAGGGAGCCGAGGGTGCCCGCCGGGTCGGCCATGGCGGCGGCCACCGAACCCGCGTGCTCGGCGACGGCGAAGGAGTCCGTTATGCCCGCTGAGCTCGCTTCTCGTCGGCCAACGCCGACCTGGCCCGCCAGGACCAGGCAGGGGATGCCGCGGGCGGCGGCGCCGGAGGCGACGGCGGTCACCAGCTTGCCCCGGAGCGACTGCCAGTCGAAGCTGCCCTCGCCGGTGATGGCCAGGTCGGCGACGGCGAGGGCGTCGTCCAGGCCGGTCAGCGAGCGCACCAGTTCCGCGCCGGACGTGACGGTCGCGCCGAGCGCCAGCAGTGCCGCGCCCAGACCGCCCGCCGCACCGGCTCCCGGCAGGTCGCGGACGTCGCGGAGGCGGTCCACGCCCTCCAGCCGGGCCTCCAGCCGCGCGACCGCCTCCGGGGAGGCGCCCTTCTGCGGGCCGAACGTGGCCGCGGCGCCGTGCGGGCCGAGCAGCGGGTTCTCCACGTCGGACGCGGCGACGAGCCGGGACGTGACGTCGCTCACCACGGACAGCAGGCCTTCTCCCCCGTCGGTCGTCCCCGAGCCGCCGAGGCCGACCACGATCGTGCGGCAGCCGGAGGCGGCGAGGACCAGTTCGCCGACGCCGCGGGTGGTGGCGCGTTCGCACCACTCGGCGCGCTGGTCGGCGGGCACGAGGTGCAGGCCGCACGCCTCGGCGGACTCGACGTAGGCGGTGCCGCCGTGCTCCAGCCACCGGGCGGTCACCGGGGTGCCGAGCGGGCCGGTCACCTCGACGGCGTGCACGGCGCCTCCCAGCGCCGCGTGCAGGACGTCCACGAATCCGGGTCCGCCGTCGGCCAGCGGACGCAGCAGGAGTTCGTCGTCCGGCGCGGTCTCCCGCCAGCCGCGGGCGATGGCCGAGGCCGCCTCGCCCGCCGTGAGGGTTCCGCCGAAGCAGTCGGGAGCCACCAGTACGCGCACCTCGCGAAGGGTACGGAACGCATTGTCATACCCTTGTGGCGTGAGGTTCCTGCGCCGCAACCCCGACGAGTCCACCGCCACCGTTGACGACACCGTGCCGGAGGTGGAGACCGACGACCTGGACAAGAGCCGCACGCCGGGCAAGGGACGCCCCACGCCGAAGCGCCGCGAGGCGCAGGGCAGGCGCACCGGTCCGGTGCCGCCCCCTCCCCGCACGCAGCGCGAGGCGCTCAAGCGCGCTCGGGGGACCAAGAGCAAGCTGACCAAGGAGGACCGCCGCGCCGCCGCGGCCGACCGCCGGGCGAAGATGATGGCGGGTGACGAGAAGTACCTGCTGCCGCGCGACCGCGGGCCGGTCAAGGCCTACATCCGCGACCTCGTCGACGCGCGCCGCAACCTCATGGGCCTGTTCATGCCGCTGGCGATCGTGGTGTTCGCCGCGCTGCTGACGCCGCTGGTCATCGTGCAGCAGTACGCCACGCTCGTGACGACCTTCATGCTGCTGGCGATGGTCCTGGAGGGCATCGTGCTCGGCCGCATCGTCACCAAGAAGGTGCGCGCGAAGTTCCCGACCGAAACGATCCGCGGCCTCTCCATCGGCTGGTACTCCTTCATCCGGGCCAGCCAACTCCGCCGCCTACGAGTCCCCAAGCCCCGCGTCTCCCCAGGCGAAACTGTTTAACGGCCGCTGCTCCGCAGACGGCGGCTCGGCCGCCATGAGTCGGTAGGTCGGAGTCTGCGGAGCAGCGACCATGAACACAGATTTCTTTAGCGATCCGAACGAAGTGAGGATTAAGCTGAGGAAATGGAGTTCCGACGTCTTGGCCGCAGCGGCCTGAACATCAGTGAGATCTCGTACGGCAACTGGCTCACCCACGGTTCGCAGGTCGAGGAGGAGCAGGCGCAGGCGTGCGTGCGGGCCGCGCTCGACTCCGGCATCACCACGTTCGACACCGCCGACGTCTACGCCAACACCAAGGCGGAGTCGGTGCTGGGTCGCGCGCTCGCCGGTGAGCGGCGCGAGAGCGTCGAGATCTTCACCAAGGTCTACTGGCCCACCGGCCCCGGCGGCCCGAACGACAGGGGTCTGGGGCGCAAGCACGTCATCGAGTCGGCCAACGCCTCGTTGAAGCGCCTGCAGACCGACTACGTCGACCTCTACCAGGCGCACCGCTTCGACACGACCGTGCCGCTCGAGGAGACCATGCTCGCGTTCTCCGAGCTGGTGCGCCAGGGCAAGGTGCTCTACATCGGGGTGTCCGAGTGGAACGCGGAGCAGATCACCCGCGGCGCCGCCCTGGCCCGTGAGCTGAACGTGCCGTTCATCTCGAACCAGCCGCAGTACTCGATGCTGTGGCGCGTGATCGAGTCGCAGGTCGTCCCGGCCTCCGAGCGCGAGGGACTGGGCCAGATCGTCTGGTCCCCGATCGCCCAGGGCGTCCTGACCGGCAAGTACCTGCCCGGCGGCGAGGTGCCCGCGGGCTCCCGCGCCACGGACGAGCGCGGCTCGAAGATGATCGCCGGCATGATGGGCGACGACGTGCTGACCAAGGTCCAGGACCTCAAGCCGATCGCCGAGGAGGCCGGGCTGACGATGGCCCAGCTGGCGGTGGCCTGGGTCCTGCAGAACCCGAACGTGTCGAGCGCGATCATCGGCGCCTCGCGGCCGGAGCAGGTGCGCGAGAACGTCAAGGCTGCGGGCGTCAAGCTCGACGCCGGGCTGCTGGAGAAGATCGACGAGGTGCTGGAGGGCGTCGTCCGGACCGACCCCAGGCTGACCGTCACCGGCTGACGCGAAAGGCCCCGCGGGATCTCCCGCGGGGCCCTATCGTGCCCAGGTGATCGATATCCACACGTCGGCGGACGGCCTGCGACCCGAACAGCTGCGCGGCTTCTTCGTGGGCTGGCCGTCACCGCCCTCGCCGGACCAGCACCTGGCCCTGCTGCGCGGCTCGCGCCACGTGGCGGTCGCGCTGGACGGCGACCGGGTGGTGGGGTTCGTCACGGTGCTGTCCGACGGGGTGGTGATGGCGAGCATCCCGCTGCTGGAGGTGCTGCCCGACCACCAGGGCCGGGGCATCGGCCGGACGCTGGTCGAGGTCGCCATGTCCCTGGCGGGCGAGCTGTACCAGGTGCAACTGTGCTGCGACGACGACGTGCGGCCGTTCTACGAGAGGCTGGGGTTCCAGCGGGTGAACGGGATGGTGCGACGCCTCTAGTCGGCGGGCGCCAGCGACATCGGGCCGTACACCTCCGCCTCGCTGCGCAGCAGCGTGACCTGGGTGATGCCCGCCTCGGACAGCTCCTGCCACTGACCGCTGAACCAGTCCTCGGCGTCGTTCTGGTCCTCGAAGGTCTCGGCCGGGCCGTCGACTTCGCGGCCCTGCGCGTCCTGGTAGCGCCACCGGTAGTCCACGACGGCCTCCTCGGGATGTCCTCCGGGTAACGTTCCAGGTCAGGCTAGATGATCGGCGGACGGAGTTCGGTGTGACGCGGCGGACACTCGTGCTCGGCGGCACCCGTTCCGGGAAGTCCGCGCACGCCGAGGGCCTGCTGACCGACCCGGTGGTGACGTACGTGGCGACGGCCCGCCGCTATCCCGGCGACGACGACTGGGACCGGCGGATCGCGCGGCACGTCGAGCGCAGGCCGGGGACGTGGACCACGGTCGAGTCGCCGGACGTGTCGGAACTGCTGGCCACCGCCGTGCCGGGCGATCCGCCGCTGCTCGTCGACGACCTCGCGACCTGGCTCACCGGGGTGCTGGACGACGCGAACGCCTGGGAGGGCGACGGCGCGGACGAGGTCGAACGCGCGTGCGCCGCGCTGGTCGACGGCGCGGCCCGGTGCCGGGCCCGGCTGGTCGTGGTGTCCGCCGAGGTCGGCCTCGGCGTCGTGCCGTCCACCCGCTCTGGCAGGCTCTTCCGTGATCACCTCGGTTCGCTCAACGCGCGACTGGCCGAGGTGTGCGACGAGGTGCTGCTGCTCGTCGCGGGAATCCCACTGACACTGCGCGAAGCCGGAGGTACTGGGCCGTGAGCACCACCGAGGACGAGGACCCGGACTTCACCTTCCCGCCCGTGGACCCGCCCCACGAGCAGGTGCTGCTCCAGGCGCTCGCCCGGCTGGACACGCTGACGAAGCCCGTCGGCTCGCTCGGCAAGCTGGAGGGCGTCGCCGCGTGGGTGGCGTCGTGCCAGGGCGTCTGCCCGCCGCGGCCGTTCACCCGGCCCCGCGTCGTGGTGTTCGCGGGCGACCACGGGATCGCCAAGCACGGCGTGTCGGCCTACCCCAGCGAGGTCACCGCCCAGATGGTGGCGAACTTCCTGACCGGTGGCGCGGCGGTGAACGTGCTGGCCACGGTCGCGGGCGCGACGGTGCGGGTGGTCGACATGTCGGTCGACGGCGACACGCCGGACGTGGTGAGCGCGTACAAGGTGCGCAGGAGTTCCGGGTCGATCGACCGCGAGGACGCCCTGACCCGCGAGGAGGCCATCGCGGCGATCACCGCGGGCATGCGGATCGCCGACGAGGAGGTCGACGGCGGCGCGGACCTGCTGATCGCGGGCGACATGGGCATCGGCAACACGACCCCGGCGGCGGTGCTGATCGCGACGCTCACCGGGTCGGAGCCGGTGAGCGTGGTCGGCCGCGGCACGGGCATCGACGACGCCGGGTGGATGCGCAAGACGGCCGCGATCCGCGACGCGATGCGCCGGGCCCGCAAGCAGATCAGCGACCCCGTGGCGCTGCTGGCGACCGCGGGCGGCGCGGACATCGCCGCCATGGCCGGGTTCCTCGCGCAGGCCGCGTTCCGGCACACACCGGTCGTCCTGGACGGCGTCGTGGTCGGCGCGGCGGCGATCGTGGCGGAGGAGCTGGCTCCGGGCGCCCGCGAGTGGTGGCGGGCCGGGCACCGCTCGGCCGAACCGTCGCACGCGCTGGCGCTGGGCCATCTGAGCCTGGAACCCCTGCTGGAGTTCGACATGCGCCTCGGCGAGGGCACCGGCGCGGTGGCCGCGCTGCCGCTGGTGATGATGGCCACGAAGGTGCTCGCGGAGATGGCCACGTTCGACAGCGCGGGCATCTCGGGCAAGGACTAGCGCGGTGGCGGCGAACCCCACCGGGCGCGTCCGGGCCGAACCGGCGGACGAGGGCTAGTGGACGGGATCAGGCTCGCGCTGTCCTGGCTCACGGTGCTGCCGGTGCGGTCGGGCGTGGTCGACGCCCGCACCGCGCGCCAGGCGATCACGCTCGCGCCGCTGGTGGGCGTGCTGCTGGGGGTCGTGACGGCCGGGTTCCTGCACGGCCTGGCCTGGCTGGGCGCTCCGCAGGCGGTGGCGGGACTGCTCGCCGTGGGCCTGCTGGCGCTGGGGACCAGGGGGATGCACCTGGACGGGCTGGCGGACACCGCGGACGGGCTGGGCTGCTACGGGCCGCCGGAACGGGCGCTGGCGGTGATGAAGGACGGTGGCGCGGGCCCGTTCGCGGTCGTCACGCTCATCGTCGTGCTGGGTGTGCAGGCGTCCGCGTTCGGCGCGGTGCAGTGGGGCGCGGTGGTCCTCGCCCTCGTCACGGGTCGGGCCGCGTTCGCCGTGTGCTGCCTCAAGGGTGTGCCCGCCGCACGGCCGGAAGGCCTTGGCGCGCTGGTGGCGGGCAGCCAGTCGTGGCCCGTGGTGGCGCTCTGGTGGGTCGTCCTCGCGGTGGCGGGCTTCTTCGTCGTGCCGCACGGCCCGATCACCGTGGCGGTGGCTTTCGGCGTGGTGCTGCTGCTGGTGCGGCACACCCGCAAGCGGTTCGGGGGCATCACCGGCGACGTGCTCGGCGCGGCGTGCGAACTGGCCGCGGTGACCGTGCTGGTCGGCTGCACGCTGGGGTGAGGGCCTCCACGCGGAGGCCCCCACCGGTGCTCAGGCGAGCTTCTTCATCCAGCCGTGCACGTCCTCGACGGTCCCGTGCTGGAGACCGGTGAGCCGCTCGCGCAGCTTCTTGGTCACCTCGCCGGTCTCCCCGCCGGAGACGCTGAACTCGCCGTCCGCGTGCTTCACGTGGCCGACCGGCGTGATCACGGCGGCGGTGCCGCAGGCGAACACCTCGGTCAGCTCACCGGACTCGGCCTTCTTCTCCCACTCCTCGGTGGAGATCCGGCGCTCCTCGACCGGCAGGCCGAGGTCGGACGCCATCCGCAGCAGCGAGTCGCGGGTGATGCCGGGCAGCAGCGTCCCGGTCAGCTCGGGCGTGACGACGCGGGCGCCCGCTCCGGAACCGAGGACGAAGAACAGGTTCATCCCGCCCATCTCCTCGACCCAGCGGCGCTCCACGGCGTCGAGCCACACGACCTGGTCGCAGCCCTTCTCGGCGGCCTGCGCCTGCGCCACCAGCGAGGCGGCGTAGTTGCCCGCGAACTTGGCCGCGCCCGTGCCGCCGGGGGCCGCGCGGACGTACTCGGTCGACAGCCACACGCTCACCGGCTTCACGCCGCCGGGGAAGTACATGCCCGCCGGGGACGCGATCAGCGCGTACAGGTACTCGCTGGAGGGGCGCACGCCGAGGCCGACCTCGCTGGAGATCATGAAGGGCCGCAGGTAGAGGGACTCCTCCGCCGCGGAGGGCACCCAGCGCTCGTCGACCGCGACCAGCTGCCGGATGGACTCCAGGAACAGCTCGTCCGGCAGCTCCGGCATGGCGATCCGCTGCGCCGACAGGCGGAAGCGGGCCGCGTTCGCCTCGGGGCGGAACGACGCGATCGACCCGTCCGGCCTGCGGTAGGCCTTGAGCCCCTCGAAGATCGCCTGGCCGTAGTGCAGGACCATGGAGGCGGGGTCGAGCTCCAGCGAGTGGTAGGGCTCGACCGCCGGGGAGTGCCACCCCTGTGCCCGGTTCCAGCGGATCGTCACCATGTGATCGGTGAAGTGCTGGCCGAAGCCCGGCTTCGCCAGTACCTCCGCTACGCGTTCCGGGGTGGCCGGCTGCGGGTTGGAGGTCACGGTGAAAGGCAGCGCTGTCGTCATGGGTAGACGATAATCCCTACTCTTGCATCAGAAAATCGCCATCCCGAGAATCGGACGTCCGACTTTCCGCCCGCGGCGCCGATCTGGCCCGCAACCAGGTCCCGGCCGAGGCGCTCAGACCCAGCAGGGCGGCGCCCACCACCATGGTGACGACCGTCGTGAGCAGCGCGTCGACCGGCGCGCTCATCGCCAGCAGCACCGACAGCCCGAGCCCGAGGCAGGCGGTGCGCATCGGCCACGTGCGGTCCTCGTGCAGGAGCAGCCGCGCCGAGGCGTTGGTGAACGCGTAGTAGAACAGGGTGCCGCACGCGCCGATCGCGAGGGCCGTCGCGGGCGGGGCGAGCAGCAGCACGACGGCGACGAACGCCCCGCCGAGCAGGGACGGCAGCGGCGCTCGGCCGTCCGCGCGGGGAGCGAGCCGGGTGGGCAGGTCACCGGCGGAGGCCAGCGCGCCCAGCGTGCGCCGCAGGCCGCCGAGCACCGGCGTGAGCACGGCCAGCGCGGCCACCACGGCCCCGAACTGCACCAACGGCACGAGCCAGCCGCCGTCGGCGGCGAGCAGCGCGTCGCGCAGCGGGGCGGGCGAGAGGGCGAGCCGGGCGGAGCCGAGCTGGTGCCGCACGGCGGCGGCGACCACCAGCGTGGTGCCGAGGGACAGCGCGATGAGCAGCGGGATCGCCCACCGCAGCGTCCGGGCGGAGTGGACGGGGTCGCCCCGCAGCGGGGCGGTGATCCGCTCGAAGCCGGAGAAGGCGACGAACATGACGGCGGCCACGGCCATGAAGGAGGTGAAGCCCTCGTCGACGGGCGGCGCGGTCGGGGCGGGGGGTGGCGCGACGCCGAAGCACGCGAGCACGACGAGCGCGAGCACGGTCAGCACGGTCCCGGCGACGAGCCAGGTCACGGGCCCGCTCCAGCGCACGCCCGTGGCGCTGAGCACGCCCGCGCAGACGAGCACGAGCAGCGCGACGAGCGTCCGGTTCTCGGGGAACGCGTACGCGGCGGCCATCCCGGCCAGCGCGGCGGCGACGCCCGCGCGGCCCAGGAGGTACGCGCTCGCGCCGATGCGGGCGGGCCACGGGCCGAGCTGGGTGCGGATGTAGCCGTAGCCGCCGCCGTCCACCCCCGGATAGGCGCGGGACTGGTCCGCGGTGGAGAACGCGCTGCACAACGCGGCCAGTGCGGCGACGATGGTGGCGGGGAGGAGCCAGCGGCCCGCGACGGAGGCGGCCGGGGCGAGTCCGAGGAAGACGCCCGCGCCAGTGGTCGAGGTGAGCCCGAGCACCAGGGCCGACGGCACCGCCGAGCGGCCATGGGGCGATTGCGTCACGGCTACACACTGGCAGATTGCCCGGCAGAACTGTAACCATCCGACGGCGGTCCCCCGATCGTGTTAATTGTTACTCCGCGCAATCGATGACGCTGTCGACAGTGGAGGTCCGCAGACCTTTAGCATCCATCAGGATCCACCCCCGTTCCCGCCGCACAGACAAGAAGTGCCGGGAGGAATCGCCAAGGAGCACCACGTGACAGGGCCGAAGCTGGCGCTTACTGACAGTGACCTCACCACCCTTGCCGCGGACGTCGTCGTGGTGGGCACGGTGCAGGGTCCGAACGGCCTCGCGCTGGCCGACGGCGGCGCCGCCGTCGACGCCGCGTTCGAGGGCGGGCTGGTCGCCCTGCTCGACACCCTCGGCGCCAAGGGCAAGGCCGAGGAGGTCGTGAAGCTGCCGACGCTCGGCAAGCTGGCCGCACCGCTGCTGATCGCGGTCGGCCTCGGCAAGCCGGACGCCGTCGGCGCCATCACCGAGGAGCAGGTCCGCCGGGCCGCCGGTGCGGCCGCTCGCGCGCTGACCGGCCGCAAGCGCGCGGTGACAACGCTGTCGTCCGTGCACCTCGGCGCCACCGTCGAGGGCACGCTGCTCGGCGGCTACGGCTTCACCGCCTACAAGTCCGAGGCGGGCGACGCCCCGCTCGGCAAGCTCGACCTGGCCGTCCCGGCCACCGGCGCGCTCAAGGACCACCGCGCCGCCCTCAAGGCGTCCACGGCCATCGCCGAGGCCGTGACCACCACCCGCGACCTGGTCAACACGCCGCCGAACGACCTGTTCCCGGCCTCGTTCGCCGACCGCGCCGCCACCCTCGGCAGGGCCGTCGGCCTCGACGTCGAGGTGTTCGACGAGAAGGCCCTGCGCAAGGCGGGCTACGGCGGCATCCTCGGCGTCGGCATGGGCTCCACCCGCCCGCCGCGCCTGGTGCGCCTGACCTACGCCGGCCCGAAGGCGTCCAAGAAGGTCGCCCTGGTCGGCAAGGGCATCACGTTCGACACCGGCGGCATCTCGATCAAGCCCGCCGCCGGCATGGACGAGATGACCTCCGACATGGGCGGCGCCGCCGCGATCGTCGCGACGATGGTCCTGGCCGCGAAGCTCAAGTACCCGCTCGACATCACCGCGTGGGTGCCCATGGCGGAGAACATGCCGTCCGGCGCGGCCTACCGGCCCGGCGACGTGCTGACCATGTACGGCGGCAAGACCGTCGAGGTGCTCAACACCGACGCCGAGGGCCGGTTGATCCTCTCCGACGCCATCGCGCGCGCCTGCGAGGACGACCCGGACTACCTGATCGAGACGTCCACGCTGACCGGCGCGGCCGTGGTGGCGCTCGGCAAGAAGACCGCGGGCGTCATGGGTTCCGACGAGTTCCGCGACCGCGTCGCCGCCGCGGGTCGCGCGGTCGGCGAGAACGCGTGGGCCATGCCGCTCCCCGAGGAGCTGCGCGCCGACCTCGACTCGCGGCTGGCCGACCTGGCCAACGTCATGGGCCACCGCTGGGGCGGCATGCTCGCCGCGGGCATCTTCCTGCGCGAGTTCGTGACCGAGGGCGTCCAGTGGGCGCACATCGACATCGCGGGCCCGTCCTGGCACTCCGGCGGCCCCTCGGGCTACACCACCAAGGGCAGCACCGGCGTCCCCGTCCGCACCCTGGCGGCCGTGCTCGCGGACATCGCCGCGAACGGCTAGGTCGCACAACGTGAGCAAAGGGCCCTCAGGCAAGCCCAGGGCCCTTCACATCTCCACCCCCCGGCCTCCCACGCGAGGCCGCGTCGGTAGGTCGGGTCACCATTTTTTTGAGTTGGGCGGGGACGAAGTCTCCACCCAACTCAAAAAAATCGGGGCACGAACTGCCGACTCCAGGCGGCCGAGCCGCCGTCTGCGGAGCAGCGGCAATTCAACACAGAAGCCAGGCAGAAGGGATCAGCGTTCTTTTGCTGGTCCCTTCTGCCTGGCTGTGTAATCACGCATGCGCTGGGGGTAACCCACGATGCCCGCGTCGTAAATCGGCATCCCCAATTTCCGGGCGAACTTCTTCGCGCCGTCGGTGCCGTCGATGCGCCTCCGAGTCCACTCGCCGTCGTGCGCGACCAGCACCACGGTGGTTTCCGTCACGGTGGTCTTGGGCTCGACGAACGCCTCGACGCCGTGGCGTGCGGCTGCCCACTCCTCGAGGTGCCCGGTGTCGGTCGACGACGCGGCGCGCAACACCCCCGGCTTGGGCTTCCTGCGGAAACGATCCATGAGCCCCACGGGGCCACCTCCTACGAGACCAGTGACCCCATGGTGCCGGCAGGCCTGTGAAGCAGGTGGCAAATCGTCCGGAAGGGACATCCGATCGAGGCCCCGTCGCCGCTTGCTCCAAGCTAGTGACAAGATGACTTGAGACCCGCGCGCACCCGCGCGGATGCAAGGCATGTTCACCACTGTCGAGGAGTTCGAAGTGACCGACACCTCCGCCGACCTCGTGATCCTCGGCGGCGGCTCAGGCGGCTACGCCTGCGCGTTCCGCGCGGCCGAGCTCGGTCTGTCCGTCGTCCTGGTCGAGAAGGACAAGCTCGGGGGGACCTGCCTGCACCGCGGCTGCATCCCGACCAAGGCCCTGCTGCACGCGGCCGAGGTCGCGGACAACGTCCGCGAGGGCGACCAGTTCGGCATCAAGAGCTCCCTCGAGGGCATCGACATCGCGGGCGTCAACTCGTACAAGGACGGCGTGATCAGCAAGCTCTACAAGGGCTTGCAGGGTCTGGCCAAGGCCAACAAGGTCACCCTGGTCGAGGGCGCGGGCACCTTCGTCGGTCCGAACACCGTCGTGGTGAACGGCGACCGCTACACCGGCAAGAACGTGGTCCTCGCGACCGGTTCGTACGCCAAGAGCCTGCCCGGCCTGGAGATCGGCGGCCGGGTCGTCACCAGCGACCAGGCGCTGAACCTGGACTTCATCCCGGAGAAGGTCGTCGTCCTCGGCGGCGGCGTCATCGGCGTGGAGTTCGCCAGCGTGTGGCGCTCGTTCGGGTCCGAGGTGACCATCGTCGAGGCGCTGCCGCGACTGGTCCCGGCCGAGGACGACTACGCCTCCAAGCAGCTGGAACGGGCCTTCCGCAAGCGCGGGATCAAGTTCAAGACCGGGGTCCGGTTCACCGGCGCCACCCAGACCGACTCCGGCGTGTCGGTGTCGTTGGAGTCCGGCGACGTCCTCGAGGCCGACCTGCTGCTGGTGGCCGTCGGTCGCGGCCCGAACAGCGCGGGCCACGGCTACGAGGAGGCCGGTGTCACCACCGAGCGCGGCTTCGTCATCACCGACGAGCGCCTCCGCACGAACCTGCCGAACGTGTACGCCGTCGGCGACATCGTGCCCGGCCTGCAGCTCGCGCACCGCGGCTTCCAGCAGGGCATCTTCGTCGCCGAGGAGATCGCGGGGCAGAACCCGAAGGTCATCGACGAGGCGGGCATCCCCCGCGTCACGTACTGCAAGCCCGAGGTCGCCTCGGTCGGCCTCTCCGAGGCTGCTGCCAAGGAGAAGTACGGCACGGTCGAGACCTTCGTCTACGACTTGGCGGGCAACGGCAAGAGCCAGATCCTCAAGACCGCCGGTGGCGTCAAGCTCGTGAAGGCGCCGGACGGCCCGGTCGTCGGCATCACCCTCGTGGGTGACCGTGTCGGCGAACTGATCGGCGAGGCCCAGCTGATCTACAGCTGGGAGGCTTTCCCGGAGGACGTGGCTCCGCTGATCCACGCCCACCCGACCCAGACAGAAGCCCTTGGCGAGGCCTTCCTCGCCTTGGCCGGCAAGCCGCTGCACGTGCACGGCTGACCGTCGCAAACAAGTCAGCCGAACCTGCAACTCAAGCACGAGGAGTCAGCGAACGATGGCCTTCTCCGTCCAAATGCCCGCACTCGGCGAGAGCGTCACCGAGGGCACGGTCACCCGCTGGTTGAAGCAGGAGGGTGACCGGGTCGAGGTCGACGAGCCCTTGCTGGAGGTCTCGACCGACAAGGTCGACACCGAGATCCCCTCGCCCGCGGCCGGGGTCCTGCAGAAGATCGTCGCCCAGGAGGACGAGACCGTCGAGGTCGGCGCCGAGCTGGCGGTGATCGGCGACGGTGCCGGTGGCGAGTCCGCACCGGAGCCCGAGCAGGAGGCTCCCGCCGAGGAGGCGCAGCCCGAGCCCGAGCAGGCGTCCGAGCCCGAGCCCGAAGCCGAGGCCCCGAAGCAGGAGGCGCCCGCGCCGTCCGGCGGCGGTTCGGCGAACGGCACCCCGGTCGTCATGCCCGCGCTGGGCGAGAGCGTCACCGAGGGCACCGTCACCCGCTGGCTCAAGCAGGTGGGCGACTCGATCGAGGTCGACGAGCCGCTGCTGGAGGTGTCCACCGACAAGGTCGACACCGAGATCCCCTCCCCGGTGGCGGGCACCGTGCTGGAGATCACCGCGGACGAGGACTCCACCGTCGAGGTCGGCGGTCAGCTCGCGGTGATCGGCTCCGGTTCCCCGGCGCAGTCCTCCGCACCGGCTCCCGCCCCGACGCCCGAGCCCGAGCAGGAAGCCCCGAAGCAGCAGGAGGCTCCGAAGCAGCAGGAAGCCCCCAAGCAGGAGGCTCCCAAGGCCGCTCCGGCTCCCGCCCAGTCGGCCCCGGCCGCCGCGCCGTCCGCCCCGGCGGCGTCCGAGGAGTCGTCCAACGGCACCCCGTACGTCACGCCGCTGGTGCGCAAGCTGGCGTCGGAGAACGGCATCGACCTGAACTCGCTGCAGGGCACCGGTGTCGGTGGCCGCATCCGCAAGCAGGACGTGCTGGCCGCGGTCGAGGCCAAAAAGGCCCCGGCTCCCGCGCCCGCCGCCCCGGCTCCGGCCGCTGCCGCCGCTCCCGCCCGCGCCGCCGCCCCGGCCCCCGCGGACCAGAGCGGTCTGCGCGGCAGCACGCAGAAGCTCCCGCGCCTGCGCCAGATCGTCGCGCAGCGCACCCGCGAGTCGCTGCAGATGTCGGCGCAGCTCACCCAGGTGTTCGAGGTCGACGTGACCAAGATCGCCCGGCTGCGCAACCGCGCCAAGGCGGCGTTCGAGCAGCGCGAGGGCGTCAAGCTCACGTTCCTGCCGTTCTTCGCCAAGGCCACCGTCGAGGCGCTGAAGCAGCACCCGAAGCTGAACGCCTCGATCGACGAGGAGGCCAAGCAGGTCACCTACTACGGCGCCGAGCACCTCGGCATCGCGGTGGACACCGAGCGCGGCCTGCTCAACGCGGTCATCCACAACGCCGGTGACCTCAACCTGTCCGGCCTGGCGCACAACATCGGCGACCTCGCCGCCCGGACCCGTGCGAACAAGGTGACTCCGGACGAGCTGTCCGGCGGCACCTTCTCGCTGACGAACCTGGGCAGCAACGGCGCGCTCTTCGACACCCCGATCATCCAGCAGCCGCAGGTCGGCATCCTGGGCGTCGGCGTGGTCAAGAAGCGCCCCGTGGTCATCACCGACGAGAACGGCGACGACAACATCTCCATCCGCTCGATGGCGTACCTGGCGCTGACCTACGACCACCGCCTGGTCGACGGCGCGGACGCCGGTCGTTTCCTCACGACCATCAAGAACCGCCTGGAAGAGGGCGCGTTCGAGGCCGACCTCGGCCTGTAGCCCGCTCGCGACGAGCCCCCCGGTGCGGTGTCCGCACCGGGGGGCTCTTGCTTGCCGCCGTGAACACCTGTCCCTTTTGCGAGAATTGCCCCCGCTGTGCACGAACTCCACCCTTGGGAGACGATCAACCCATGCGCGTCGTGATCGCCGGTTCGTCCGGGATGATCGGAACCAGTCTGGTGGCGTCGCTGCGCGGCGAGGGGCACGAGGTGCTCCGGCTGGTGCGGCGCAAGCCCGCGGCCCCCGACGAGCGGGGCTGGGACCCGCCCGCCGCCCGGCTCGACGAGGGCGCGCTCGACGGCGTCGACGCGGTGGTGAACCTGTGCGGCGCGGGCGTGGCGGACAAGCGCTGGAACGACGCCCGCAAGCAGGTGCTGCGGGACAGCCGGAACGTGCCGACCGAGGTGCTGGCCGCCGCGGTCGTGGAGCACGGCGTGCCGACGCTGGTGAACGCGTCGGCGATCGGGTTCTACGGCGACACCGGCGACGACGTGGTGGACGAGACCCGCGGTCCGGGCACCGGGTTCCTGGCGGACCTGTGCCGCGAGTGGGAGGCGGCCACCGCGGTCGCCGACCAGGCGCCGGGCGTGCGCGTGGTGAAGCTCCGCACCGGTCTGGTGATCGGGCCCGCCGGCGGTCTGTTCGGCCGGATCAAGCCGCTGTTCTCGTTGTTCCTCGGCGGCAGGTTGGGCGACGGCAAGCAGTACATGCCGTGGATCTCCCTCGACGACGCCATTTCGGCGATCCGCTTCGCCGTGGAGCACGACTCGGTGAAGGGGCCGATCAACCTGACCGCGCCGAGCCCCGTGACCAACGCGGAGTTCACCCGCACCGTCGGCCACGTGCTGCACCGGCCGACGCCGTGGGTCGTGCCCGGCTTCGTGCTGAAGGCCGCACTCGGCGGACTGGCGGAGGAAGGCGTCCTCGCGGGCCAGCGGGCGGTGCCGAAGGTGTTGGAGCGCAACGGTTTCCAGTTCCTGCACCCCGCCCTCGGAGCGGCGGTGTCCGCAGCGGTGAACGGTTGAGCAGGCTCCACCTCGCCCTCGTCGGCCTGCTGCTCGTGGGGCTGTCGACCACGCTCGGCGTGCTGGTGCGCGACGAGGTGCCCGCGCTGGACGTCCGGCTGAACGGGTACGCGCCGCTGCACACCCGGCCGCTGACGTACCTCGCGGAGTGGATCAGCTTCGTGCTCAGCCCCGGCCTGGCGACCATCGTGCTGCTCGGGCTGGCCGTGAGGTCGTGGCTGGCCAAGGACCCCCTGCTGTTCCGGATCGCCGTGCTGCTCGGGCTGTGCTGGGCCACGGTGCTGGTCCGCTACGCCTACCGGCGGGTGCGGCCGATCGACTTCCCGAAGTGGAGCTACCCGAGCGGGCACGTGACCGCGGTGACCGCGCTGGCGTTCACCGCGGTCGTGGCGTGCTCCTGGCTGGCCCACCGGTGGCTGCGCGCGGTCGTCGTGCTGGCGGTGACGGCCGTGGTGCTGACGGCGGCGAGCCGGGTCGTGCTGCGGATGCACTGGTTCACCGACACCGCGGGCGCGATCTCGGCCGTGGTGGGCTTCGGGCTGCTCGCCGGTCTCGCCCTGGGACTCGTGCGGCCGGGAGTAATCTCGGACCGTGACCGGATCTGACGTCTCCTGCCGCACCTCGAACCACCCCTTCGACGTGCGTGAGCTGGGCACCATCGACTACGTGGCCGCCTGGGACCTGCAACGCGACCTCGCCAACGCCCGCGCGGACGGCACGGTCGGCGACACGCTCCTGCTGCTGGAGCACACCCCCGTCTACACGTGCGGCCGCCGCACCGAGGAATCCGACCGGCCGGTGCGGAGCACCATCCCGGTCATCGACGTCGACCGCGGCGGGAAGATCACCTGGCACGGTCCCGGCCAGCTCGTCGGCTACCCCATCGTGGAGCTGACCGAGCCGATGGACGTGGTGCAGTACGTGCGCAGGCTGGAGCAGGCGCTGATCCACGTGTGCGACCAGCTGGGCGTGCCCACGGGTCGGGTCGACGGGCGCAGCGGCGTGTGGCTGGCGGCGGACGACCGCGGCCCGGAGCGCAAGATCGCCGCGATCGGCATCCGCGTGCAGCGCGGCGTGACGATGCACGGTTTCGAGATCAACTGCAACGCCGACCTGTCGGCGTTCGGCGACATTATCCCCTGCGGCATCAGGGATGCCGGGGTCGCCTCCCTGTCGCAGGAGCTGGGTCGGGACGTGGCGGTGGCCGAGGTGCTGCCCCTGGCCCGCGACGCGGTGCAGGCCGCGCTGGACGGCAGCCTGCCGCTGACCGACCGGGTGCTGGAGCGCGGTGGGCCGAACGCCGCGGGGATCACGTTCGCCGTGCGGACGGGCTGACAAGCCGACCCCGTGCCTCTAGTATTCCGTAATTACGGACTACCAGAGGGGGAATTGTCGTGCTCTTGAACCGACGACAGGTGCTCACCGCGACGGGCGTGGTCGGCACCTCGATGTTGATCGGTGCCGGGCGGGCGGCGGCAGAGCCGAAAGGGTGGCTCGGCTGGATCGCCGGAAATCGCGACCACGTCGGAGTAGTGCTCGACGACGGACGCGGAGGCCGGTTGGGCCATCGGCCCCATCAGGAGCAGGTCCTGGCCTCGGCCATCAAGGTCGTGCACGCGGCGGGCTACGCGCTCGCCGTCGAGCAGGGCCGGGTCGGGGCGGACGAGCAGGTGCGCGTCGGCGACTGGGAGAAGTACTACTTCGGCCTCGACGGCGGCGCGCACCAGGCGGCGCTGGCCGACCTGGGGATCCCGTTCGCCAACGGCGTCACCGCCGACGACCCCGACCGGCTCGTCCCGCTGGACGACCTCGTCAAGGTCGCCGTGCTGCACAGCGACAACGCCGCGACGGACTTCGTGCGGACGCGGGTCGGCGACGCGACGCTGCGGGCGGCCGCCCTGCGCTGCGGCTGGCCGGGAGCGGACGTGCGGTCCATCGCGGGCGAGGTGCTGATGCTGATCCTGCCCGAACGCGCGCCCGCCGACCCGTCCCGGCGCAAGCGCGTGGGCGACCAGCTGGCCGCTCAGGCGTTGCGCGATCCCCGGTTGCAGCTGGAGATCATCGGCCGGTTCCCCAACGTCCCGGCCACCTACGACGGGCAGCGGCCATGGGTGCGGCAGACGTGGCGCGGGTCCGCGGCGAGCCTGCACCGCATCCACCGGACGATCGCGGCAGGCCGTTTCCCCGCGGCCCGCACGCACCTGGAACGGGCCTACGCGGGCGCGTTGCCGCCCGGTGTGGAGGCCATCGGGTTCAAGGGCGGATCGCTGCCCGGCGCGGTGACGCTGGGGTTCACCGTGCGCTGGGAGGACGGGCGGATCGGCACCGGGGCGCTGCTGGCCGAGGAGGTCCCCGAGCAGTTGTTCGCGCAGGCGGGCGAGCTGGTCGACCTGGCGCTCGGCGCGCTGCTCGACCCCGCTGCGCTGCGAGAACTCCGGGAGACCGTCGTAGGATGACCACGGTGGACGTGGCACGGAGGCTGGCCGAACTGGAAGAGCGCGTGGCCGCGCTGGAGGGCGACGAGCGGGAGACCGTCGAGTTCCCCCGGAGCGAGGACGGCGGCGGCACGATCGGCTACCGCGGGCTCGTGACGCTCGGCGGCGGCGAGGTGCGGTGGCAGGTCGACGTGCAGGCCGAGCGCGTGCTGGGGCTGCCGGACCGCGGGCCGATCGACGTGCTCGCCGCCCTGGCCCACCCGGTGCGCGTGGGCATCGTGCGCTCGCTGCTCGTGAACGGGCCCCAGCCGGGCTCCTCGTTGCAGGAGGCCGCCGGGCTGGGGTCCACCGGGCAGCTCTACCACCACCTGAAGTCGCTGACGTCGTCCGGCGTCGTGGAGCAGGACAAGCGCGGGAGCTACCGGCTGCGGGCAGGCGCCACGGTGCCGGTGCTGGTGCTGCTGACCGCCGCGTCGGACGTGGCCGGGCAGTTGCGGGCCTAGTTCACGGACCAGATCGCCCAGCCGCCCGCGGCGTTCTCGACCCGGAGCACCCGACCGTCGGTGGTCCGGGCGGTGATCTCGGTGGTGTTCGTGTCGGCGCGGCGCGAGGCGGTCGGCTCGCCGGCGATCGTCCAGTCCCCGATGGCCGACCACGGCGACCAGTCCCCCGTCGAGTCGTCGGTGTGGACCAGCCTGCCGTCAGGGGCGCGGGCGAACACCTCGGTCGTGCCGGTGTTCGGCTGGTGCACGGCCACCGGGTCTCCCCCCAGCCGCTGGTCGCCGATGGCCGACCACGGCGACCACGCCCCGCCGTCGTTCGTGGCGTGGACGAGCCTGCCGTCGGTGTCGCGGGCGAACACCTCGCTGGACCGGGTGCCGGGCTGGTGGACGCCGCTCGGCGTGCCGAGCACGCGCTGGTCGCCGATCGGTGACCACGCGGACCACCCCGCTCCACCGTCGTGGGTGTGCAGCACCTCGCCGTTGGCACCGCGGGAGAACCCCTCGGCGTCCCCCGGCCGGTAGTCGGAGTCGGCGGCGGCGGGTGTGGCCAGCGCGAGCAGGACGGTCATCCCCAGCAGGGTCGAGCCGAGCGTGGTCGCGTTCCGCACGGTGTTCCTCCAAGGTCCGGCTGCCTGGCGCGATCGACGCTAGCGACCGGACCTTGGAGGAATCTCAAAGCGGTCTTCAAGCCAGCTTCGTGGCCACCTCGGCGGCGACGAGCTCGACCTGGTCCAGGTCGGACAGGTCGAGCACCTGCAGGTAGACGCGGCTGACGCCGGTCCGCTCCCGCCACTCCGACAGCCGTTCGACGGCCTCGGCGGGCGTGCCCGCGACGCCGTTGGCGCGCAGCTCGTCGACCTCGCGGCCGATCTTCGCGGCGCGTCGGGCCACCTCGGCGTCGTCGCGGCCCACGCACAGGACCAGCGCGACGGACCGGGTCAGCTCGGCCGGGTCGCGGCCGATGTCGGCGCAGTTGGCGGCGACGCGGTCGAACTGCCGGTTGGCCGTGTCGTAGTCCTGGAACGGCAGGTTGAACTCGCTCGCGAACCGGGCGGCCAGCAGCGGCGTGCGCTTGGCCCCGGTCCCACCGATCAGCACGGGCACCGGCGACTGGACGGGCTTGGGCAACGCGGGCGAGTCGGTGAGCCGGTAGTGCTCCCCCTCGAAGGAGTACGGGCCGTCGGACGCCCAGAGGCCGGTGATGACCTCCAACTGCTCGGCGTAGCGGTCGAAGCGCTCGCCGACGGACGGGAACGGAATGCCGTAGGCGTCGTGCTCGGCCTCGAACCAGCCCGCGCCGAAGCCGAACTCGACCCGGCCGCCGGACATCTGGTCCACCTGGGCGACGGTGATCGCGAGCGGGCCGGGGTGGCGGAACGTGGCGGCCGTCATCAGGGTGCCCAGCCGGATGCGGGACGTCTCGCGGGCCAGGCCCGCGAGCGTGGTCCACGCGTCCGTCGGGCCGGGCAGGCCGTCGCCGCCCATGGCCAGGTAGTGGTCGGAGCGGAAGAAGGCGTCGTAGCCCGCGTCCTCGGCG
This sequence comes from Umezawaea sp. cmx-9-4, assembly GCA_049997955.1. GTDB lineage: Bacteria > Actinomycetota > Actinomycetes > Mycobacteriales > Pseudonocardiaceae > Umezawaea. The sequence goes on from JAEBDY010000009.1 coordinate 211,088, forward strand.
GTCCGCGCGACGCGCAGCAGGTCGTCGTAGCTGGCCCCTTGCTGGGGCTCGGTGAAGATCCGGAGTTCCACCAGGCCAAAGTAGTGCGCCGGGCGAACTAGTGCCGACGGGACCGCGAGCGCCCGCGCACCGGGACGGGGCTCGGCTCGCCGTCGCGAACCCTGAGCCCCTCGACCACGCGGACGATGGTCCGCTCGACCTCGGCGCTGGCCTTCTTCGGGTCCGACGCCGCCGCGATCGTGCTGGCGCCCGCCGACAGCGCGCCGAACAGCAGCCTGCTGGTGGTCTCGACCGGCATCTCCTCGATCTCACCGGAGTCGACCAGCAGCTCGATGGCGGTGCGCAGCAGGCCGTAGCTGAAGTGCTCCTCGGCCTCGCGCCAGCGTTCCCAGCCCATCACGACCGGGGCCTCGTGGATGACGATCCGCTGGTAGGAGGGCTCCAGGCAGACCCGGACGTAGGCGCGCAGGCCCGCGATGGCGGTCTCCCACGGGTCGCCGGGCGCGGAGACGATCTCCGACAGGCGGCGCATGAACTTGTTCTCCACGGCGTCGAAGGCCGCTTCGAACAGGGCCTGCTTGCCGCTGAAGTGGTGGTAGAGCGCGCCCTTGGTGACCCTGGCGCGCTTGGTGACCTCGTCGAGCGACGTGCCCGCGTAGCCGCGCTTGGTGAACAGCTCCACCGCGTTGTCCACGAGCGCCTGCCGCGTGGACTCCGAGTACTCGACCCGCCTCGACCCCGTTGTCACCACGCTCACAACCGTACGACATACCACCGGTACGTACCGGTGGTATGTTCACCTGGACGGGCCATACCGAAGGTATGCGAAAAACCACGGGTATGAGCCCGCTCACCCACGAGAGGAGACGTGACCATGGGCTGGAACGACTTCTACCGGCGGCGCGACGCCCTGGACTCCGTGCTCCGCCGCGACCCGGCGGGCCCGCTGGAGTTCGACCGCACCGCGTTCGCGACCGCGGACGAACTGCTGCTCGCGCTGCACCACCGCTGGCTCCAGCAGCTCACCGGCCGCCTGGGCGTGGCCATGGCCGACACCGACGACCGCGTCGAGGCCGTCTCCGGGACGTGGCGCGCGCTCGCCGCCGAGCAGCCCGCGCTGCGCGCCGTGCTGGACGCCCACCTCACCGACCCCGAGGCCGTCGAGCGCGAGGAACGCCTGCTGGCGTTGACCTCCGGTCTCGCGGACCTGTCCGAGCCCTCCGCCGAGGTCTCGCGGATCGGCGCGGCGTTCCTCGCCCTGATCCGTTCGGAGCCCGGCGCGCGAACGTCCCGCGGCGGGCTGCTCAGCCGCGCCTGAACAACCTTGGTTAGGTGGACGCCATGTGGACCGAAGCAGACATCCCCGACCAGACCGGCCGCACGGTGGTGATCACCGGCGCCAACTCCGGGCTGGGGCTGCGCTCCGCCGAGGTGCTCGCCACCAGGGGCGCGCGGGTGCTGATGGCCTGCCGCTCCCCCGAACGCGGAGCCGACGCGCTCCGGCGGGTCCGGGCGAACGGCGAGGCCGAACTCGTCGCCCTGGACCTGGCCGACCTGTCGTCGGTGCGCGCCGCCGCCGCGGACATCCGCGAACGGACCGGTGACGCGGTCGACGTGCTGATGAACAACGCGGGGGTCATGGCCACCCCGCGGGGCTGGACCGTCGACCACTTCGAGACCCAGTTCGGCACCAACCACCTCGGGCACGCCGCCCTGACGTGGCTGCTGATGCCCGCGCTGCGCACCCGGCCGGGCGCGCGCGTCGTGACGCTGTCGAGCCTCGCGCACAAGATGGGCGGCTTCCAGGTCGCCGACCCGAACTTCGAGGCCCGCCGGTACTCCGCGTGGCCCGCCTACGGCCAGTCGAAGCTGGCGAACCTGCTGTTCGCGAACGCCCTGGCCAGGCACCTGGAGGCGGCAGGCCTGGACGTGACCTCCGTCGCAGCCCACCCCGGCCTGACCGGCACGAACCTCGGCGTGAACCACGCCAAGTCCCAGGGCAGCGCGCTGCTCGGCAGGATCATGAAGGCGTGGGACGCGGTGGGCACGCAGAGCGTCGAGAAGGGCGTGTTGCCGCAGCTCTACGCGGCGACCGCGCCCGGCGTGCGGCAGAACGACTACTACGGGCCCGACAAGCTCGGCGAGACCCGCGGGCACCCCAGGCCCGCCGCGCGGTCGAGCGCCGCGCAGGACGACGTGACGGCCGACCGGCTGTGGGACCTCACGGCCACCCTGACCGGCGTCCGGCCTGATCCGGCGTGACCCCGCACACGCGCGCGCAAAGCGTAGGGTGACCGGTGTGACGCTGGTACCAGAGGGTCGGAAGCTGCTGCGGCTCGAGGTCCGCAACAGCCAGACGCCGATCGAGAAGAAGCCGTCGTGGATCAAGACGAAGGCCAAGATGGGCCCCGAGTTCCGGGAGCTCAAGAGCCTCGTCAAACGCGAAGGGCTGCACACGGTCTGCGAAGAGGCGGGCTGCCCCAACATCTACGAGTGCTGGGAAGACCGCGAGGCCACGTTCCTCATCGGCGGCGAGCAGTGCACCCGCCGGTGCGACTTCTGCCAGATCGACACCGGCAAACCCGACGACCTCGACCGCGACGAGCCGCGCCGGGTCGCCGAATCGGTGCAGGCCATGGGTCTGCGCTACTCCACCGTCACGGGTGTCGCCCGTGACGACCTGGAGGACGGCGGCGCGTGGCTGTACGCGGAGACCGTGAACCAGATCCACGCGCTGAACCCCGGCACCGGCGTCGAGCTGCTGATCCCGGACTTCAACGCCGTCCCCGAGCAGCTGACCGAGGTCTTCGAGTCCCGGCCCGAGGTGCTCGCGCACAACGTGGAGACCGTGCCGCGCATCTTCAAGCGCATCCGGCCCGCGTTCCGCTACGAGCGGTCCCTCGAAGTGATCACCAAGGCCCGCGAGTTCGGCCTGGTCACCAAGTCGAACCTGATCCTCGGCATGGGCGAGACGCCGGAAGAGGTCACCCAGGCGCTGCGCGACCTGCACGAAGCGGGCTGCGAGATCATCACCATCACCCAGTACCTGCGGCCCTCGCCGCGGCACCACCCGGTCGAGCGCTGGGTGAAGCCCGAGGAGTTCGTCGCGCACTCCGACGACGCCAAGGCCATGGGCTTCTCCGGCGTGATGGCCGGACCGCTCGTGCGCTCGTCGTACCGCGCGGGCAGGCTGTACGCGACCGCCGTGGAGAAGCGCGGCGAGGAACTGCCGGAGAACCTGCGGCACCTGCTGCAGGCCGGTTCGGCGGCCCAGGAGGCCAGCTCGCTGCTCGCCCCCCGCTAGTCCCCCGTGCCCCGGCGTCCGCGTCGGGGCACGGCTACGTCCGGACCAGCTCGTCGACGGTGACACCGTCCAGGGTGCGCACGAAGTCCGCGCCGAACGCGCTCGACGGCGTGTGCGCCCCCGCGGGCACGTCGCCTTCCAGCAGCCGTTCGACCACGCGGACGACCGCGTCGGCGGTCAGGTCGTAGCCGTTGGGCGTGGTGAGCGCGAGGGACACGGTGCTCCCCTGGGCGTCCGACGCCTCGCCCCAGACCTGGGAGGGGGTCACGCCGCGCAGGCGCTCGTTCGGCCCGGTCACCCGGTGCGCCACGGCCTTGCCGACCTTCTGCGCCACCGAGGTGCGCAGCAGCGGCGCGAACAGCGCCTGGAGGTGCCCGGTGAAGCCGGGCATGGTGGTGAACGTGGTGATGTTCGGGATGCCCGTCGACCGGTAGGCCGTGCTCACGTCGCCCCACGGGATCGAGCCGACGTCGCGGGTGCCGGACCGGAACCGGACGCTGCGCCTGCGGTGCCCGACGCGGACGTTCCGCAGTTCGCCGTCGACACGGGCCCGACCGCCGTTCGCACTGCCCTCGACCATCGTCTTCGTCGTGCCGGGACTCCCCCCGCCACCCACGGTGAACGCGAGGTCCAGGTGCGTCGCGCCCGGCAGCGCGGCGGCCAGCATCGCGGCCACGCAGTCGGTCGGCACGACGTCGAACCCCGCGCCGGGCAGCAGGACTACGCCCGCGGTCACCGCCTCGGCGTTCCGCGCGGCGACGGCCTCGAACACGTCGATCTCGCCGGTGATGTCGACGTAGTGCGTGCCGGACGCCAGGCAGGCGTCCACCATCGGACGGGAGGTCTCGGAGAAGGGGCCCGCGCAGTGCGCGACCGCGTCGAAGCCTTCGAGCGCGGCCGCGGCGTCGTCGAGGTCGAACGCCCGGTGCTCCAGCCCGAGGCGTTCCGCCAGCGGCGCGACCTTCGCCGCCGACCGGCCTGCCAGGACCGGTCGCTGCCCCCGTCGCACGGCCAGTTCCGCGATCAGCTCGCCGGTGTACCCGTTGGCGCCGTACAGCATCCACGTCATGACACCAGGTTACCAACGAGTAGCTAACCTCGCGCGCGTCGTCGTCCGACCAGTCCGCCCGCCACCAGCACGACGCCACCGCCGATCGCCATCGGCAGGGCCCACCGCATCCGCTCGTTCCGCAACCGCTCGCAGATCGTGACGAACGCCGGGTCGATCCTCTCGACCTCGGTCTCGTCGAAACCGATGCCGATCGCGTTGCCGCACGACACGGGAGTTCCGCTGGGGGTGTCCGACGACATCGGCACCAGCATGATCAGCAGGCCGGAGAGCAGGAAGGCGAGACCAATCACCATCGTGACCGTCCTCGGCGCCATGGGGAGAAGTTACGTCCGAATTGGACTCCCGTACAGAGTCCGAACGGCCCATGTTGATCAATTGGCCGTCAATGGGATGTGCCGAGTTCTCCCTGTTCGGCCGCTGTCGGCGAGATCGACCCCCGGCTAGCTTCCGGCTCAGGACCGAGGACGGGAGCCGCCACCAGTGAAACTCGACATCTTCAACGAGATCCAGGACCCCCGCCCGTGGACGGAGGGCCACGAGCACACGCGCATCACCCAGGCCGTCGAACAAGCCGTGCTGGCCGACGAGGTGGGCTACGGCTGCTGGTGGCAGGTGGAGCACCACGGCGCCGAGGAGTTCAGCCTCTCCTCCGCGCCGGAAATGCTGCTGGCGGCCCTCTCCCAGCGCACCACCCGCATCCGCCTCGGCCACTCGGCCGTCCTGGCCCCGTCCAGGTTCAACCACCCGATCCGCGTGGCGGAACGCGCCGCGTGGCTCGACCACCTCAGCGGCGGTCGGGTGGAACTGGGGCTCACCCGCTCCACCACCCCCGAGTGGCGCCTGTTCAACACCGATCCCGCCGACGTCCGCGGCCAGGCGGCCGAGGCGTTCGACATGATCCCTCGCATGTGGACCGAGGACCGCTTCTCCCACTCCTCCACCAACTACCGGATCTCCGACGTACCGGTGGTCCCGAAGCCGTTCCAGTCACCGCACCCGCCGCTGTGGCAGGCGGCCACCAGCCCGTCGTCCTTCGAGGAGGCCGGTCGCCGCGGCGTCGGCGTCCTGGGCACCACGATCTGGGAGTCGCTGGAACGCGTCAGCCGCATGGTCGAGCTGTACCGCGCCGCCGCGTCGTCGTGCTCCACCCCGGTCGGTGCTTTCGTCAACAACCAGGTGGCGTTCTTCACGTTCGTCCACTGCGCCGAAACGGACGCCGAGGCGATGCGCAACGGCGCCGCCGCGGCAGCGGCCTGGTACACCGTGCGGGCACTCACGTTCTTCGAGGCGGCGGACCACTTCGTAGCGGAACTGGCCCGCCAGCAGGAAGTCCTGGCCGACCCGTCCGGCGGCGGCCTCACCGGCGACTTCCTCCGCGCCGAAGCGGCAGCCGTCCTAGGCCCCAACGAGGCCCAGCTGGTGATCGCCCGGATCCTCCAGGGTGAGGAGGTCGACGACGAGGAGGTGTTCGAGGCGCTGAACGCGCAGGACTCGCTGATCGTGGGAAGCCCGAGCACGTGCCGCAAGAAGCTGCGGGTGTACGAAGAGCTGGGCATCGACAGGCTGATGAGCTTCCACCAGGTGGGCGCCCTGCCGCACGACCAGGTGATGAACTCGATCCGCAGGTTCGCGACCCTGATCCCGGAGTTCGACCGGTAGCCGGACCCCGACGTGCCGCCGTGTGCACACCGCTGCTCACGGCGGCCGTAAACACCAGCGGAGGCAGTTCCCCCCGGAACGACCCACTCCGGAGGCGGGGTTGCACCCCCAGAGGACACGACGAGCGAGACCCGCCCGCGTTCCACGGGCAGACCCCACCATGAGCGAATGGGCGCGGCAGGGTTCGAACCTGCGACCGCTCGGGTGTAAATCAGATGGTTCGAACGCCTCACCTGCAACTCCTGTCCACGGCGCTCGCTTAGGACCAGGTCAGTTCATAGCCGTTCAGCACCGTTGATGTCGCGAACTGATGTCGGGCACCCATGTCCTGCGGGTCCATCAGCCAGGCCCGCGCGATACGCCCGTCGTAGAGACGTGATTGCTTTCCACATTTATCGGACTTCTCACTCGCCGTTGAGGGCAACCACGTTCACGGGGTGGTCTAATTGCAGCGGCGTCTGCCATTCTGAAAACATGAAACTGTATCATCGCTCCACCACAGAGCCTGCGGACCAAGTCTTGCGCCCCTTGATGGTGTTTCTGTGGGCGGCCATCGCAGTCGCTGTCGTAGTTGGCCTGACCGCCTTCCTTATCCGCCTGTCCAACGGTGCCGACCCGCAGCGCCTGACTGGACTGCTTGACATCGTGCGCATCAGTCTCAGCGTCGGAGCTGGCACGGGCGGACTGTTCGCACTATGGCTCGCAACGCGACGGCAGCGGTCGGCTGAGCAGACACTGGCACTGCAACGCGAGGTCTCTCAAACTACGGTAACCGACAGTACGGAACGCCGGATAACAGAGCAGTACAACAAGGCGATCGAGCAGCTGGGCAACTCGAAGGCTGCCGTACGCCTGGGAGCGATCTACTCCTTGGAACGGCTCGCGCAGGAGCACGCCGGACATCGACAGACCGTAGTTGATGTTTTTTGTTCTTACCTCCGTCTGCCATACGAGCCGCTAGTTGACTACAAGAAGCAGGCAAAATCAGCCACTAAACTTTCCCCTGAAACCGCTGAATCTCTCGCCGAGCAGGAGGTACGCTACACGATCCAGCATATGTTCTGGGAGCACTTGGGTGACCCGGAGAAACGAAAAATCCCAAAAGAGTGGGACAAGCCAGGCAGAATGGAAAAACACTGGCCGGACATCGACTTGGACCTGTCACGCACGACATTGATAGATCCGATTCTAAGGCAACTCACGGTGCGAACCCTTAAGTGCGAAAACTCGGTCATTCACGGATATGCAGACTTCACCGATCTGCGAACGACTGGACCGGCGAACTTCTACGCCACGCGGTTCCACGATCGAGCACTCTTCAAGGGGGCAGTCTTGCCTGCCGGAACGATTATGGCGTGCTGTACTTTCGAAGCTGGAGTAGACCTCTCGGGGATGATCGCCCCGACTCACCTCACCCTTGCCGAATGCCACTTTCTTGGCGAGGTCGATTTAACCAATCAATCATCAGGCGGGTTCATGGTGAAAGACTGCCAGTTCGACGGCGACCTGGTGCTTCGCGACGGTACATGTGCCGTGGTCGTGATCTTTGAAAGTGACTTCCAGGGCACATTCGTCACTGACGGATTAAAAACTACGGCGGGTATAATTAAAGGATGTTCTTTTCAGACCCTACCGGCCAGGCACTCGAAAATCGTTCACGTTGACGGACCTGGGAATATAGATGATTGGCAACGAAGCATCGAGGCGCACTTCAACATCGAGTACAGAGGATCTGTTCTACCGGACTAAGTGCACCCGGAGAAACGGAGAGAACTGGTCTCCCGTACCGCGAGGGCTGGCTCTGGTCTGCCCATACCTTTGTCGGATGGCAAGATTTGAACCTGCGGCCTCTTCATCCCGAACTAGGTTCGGCTCCTGTGGCCACCCGTCGAATTCAGCAAAGGTCCAGCTCAGGGCATTGGTGACCGTTGGTCTGCAAAGGCTGTTGGAGCAGTAAATCGGGAGTTGACTCCCCGTTCACTCCCCATGCGGACGCGGTCCACGTGCCTGACCGCCCATGTGGTTCCAACGACCGCTTCCGTCACCACCACAGCCCTCTCAGCGCCCGTTCTGCCCTCCCCTGAGCGTGGCCATGTCACATGTGCTCACCACACTCCGAGCGGCTCAATCCCTTGTGGCACAGCCGATGCGCTGAAGCATGCCAGCGCTACCGTCAGCCTTGTAGGAACTACTGATACTCATACTTTTCAGAGATCAGAAAACAAACCCGCAAACCCACAATAGCACTCCCAGACTGGCTCTGAACTGCGGAAATACGCTGCGGTTTTGGCAAAGTAGGCGGGATCCAAACCCGCAAACCCGCAACCAAACCCGCCACCCAGGTAGCTGTAGCCCAACCATGAGCCCTACTACCCCCGGCGGGGAGCAGTAGGGCTCGTCTGTCGCCCGTTTTGGCAGGTGTCAGGAGGGTTTGCGGATCATGCCCGTGTAGGCCGCCACGGTCAGAGTTGCCAAGGTCCACAGCGCGGCATGAAGCAGCCACAGCAGGACGAGGAACGCCTGACCTGATCTTTACGAGGGAATCTTGCGGACCGAAGAACCTGGGCTTCCTTACCGCCGGGACCTGGCCAGAGCGGCACCGACGTCCGTGGTCGTCCGGACGGATCCGGCGGGATTGTCACGCACCTAGTCACGCACCGAGGTCCACTGTGGACGGATAAGGCATAGCACCCATCCGTGCATGATAGGCGCCGACACCTCCGGCCCCAGAGAGGTATCCGTCCCAGGTGTCCCAACCGTCCCACCGCAGGTTAACGCGGGACGGTTCAAATCCCTGGGACGGCTCGAACCGTCCCAAGCACCAGTCCTCACACGCTTTCGAGGTCTGCGATCCACCGTACGGGGAGCACCACCCTGATACGTTTCGCCAGTTCGGGGTTACATCTAGCGTCGCTTCCGAACAACGGCGGACACCGGTGAACGGTGCCGGATAGCGGACACCGGTGAACGGTGTTGGATAAGCGACAATTGAGACTGGAACTGAGACTAGAGCGCGACGAGTCTGATCCACTGTGGACAGTCTGGGCAGTCCGATGGCCGCGCTGCCCACAGAACCCACCACCGGGTTCGGTCGAACGCGTCTACGGCCATTTCAGAGCTGCGGTACCCCACGAATGACGGCCGACACCCACCTGGGCCTATTCCAGCCCACCCGCGTCCTCATCTTTTAGTATTACTTGATGAGATTCGAACGACACTAGCAATTGGGGCGGGTTCCACTTGTACTCGACACGTTGCCGCTCCAGATCCAGCCAGTCACACCGGAACTCCGATCTTGCGCGTAGTACCAAAGGTTGCCGAGTTCGTTGAACTTCTTGCAAATAATGTCGCCGGTACCCGATTCATGGCTGTAGATTCCGCAGTTCTCGCCAGGCCCGGTCCGATAAGGTTCAGAACCGATGGCTTGGAGTGTTCCTCCGTTTCCAGTGCCAGACTGGGGGCAAATAACCGCCGCTTGGGCATGCGAGACGCCGACGCCCACAGCCGATGAAAATACCATGACCCCGACGACTAAAACTCGCGTAAGGAATGCTCGTTTTGACATCCAAATCTCCTTTTGGCGGGTGAATCTTTCGCTTGCGGCGAAATAAGGCTGCCCTTGACCAGACGGTAGTGGCAACCTCGTCCAAGAGGAACATGATTGCACCCGAGCCTGGTACCGCCAGTTGGGTGAAGATATCCACCTGATGAGAATAGTTTAAATACTTCGGGTACTGGGATTCAGTTTTTCATTGGCGATGTAGTACCAATGCTGGCGTGCGACCGGCAGCGGCATCGGGTCGAAAGTGGACGTGCCGACTTTCGTCGACATGCAGTTCGGGCATCGTCGTCGTCCAAACCTCTGAAGGGCAGCCCGCCCCACAGTGCAATGACGACGAACGGCGCACCATCATGGTCATAGCGGTTACCCACCGACGAGATGCCTACCGACCACGCTAGCCACCCCTGGCTGTCTGCACTCCCCGCATCGGTAACTGCGGCAACCTCACAGGTCAGACGGTTACTTTTGATCATGGGTTACCGATCAAAAGTAACCGCCCCTGTTTCCAGCGATGCCGCATGCCGTTGACCCTGCTGGACGCCGATAACGTTTCCGCCCTGGTCGCCTCTGTCACGGAGTCTGACGTGGTGGTATCCGAGCACTCACCGGTTACCGATCCGATCGGTAACCCGCCCTCCTGCGGTAACCGTCTGACCTGCACGGTTACCACAGTTACCGATCCCACAGACACACGGACACTTACAGTGCTCGAGACATGCCGCGTGACGCCCTCCCATTGCAACGAGGGAAACCCGCTAACCCCAGGATGATCACCCTCTTGCCATCGATAACATCGGGAACCAATCCTTGCTACCCCAGGGCCAGTTCTCCCACATCACCAATGACCACTTCAGCTCCAGCGGCTCCTAGTTGCATCCGCCGCCACCCTTTTGCCGAGTAGCCAATCGAAGGCGTATGAGACGACTTGAATCCATAGTGGACAAATCAAGTGTGAGCCTGAGCACTGTGCTCGACAGTCGCGGCGCGTGAACTGCGCTCCGCCTGCGAGGGGTAACCGTCCCAACCGTCCCAGTGCAGGTCAGGCTGGGACGGCACGAATCCCTGGGACGGCTCGATCCGTCCCAGAAAACAAGCCGTCCCAGCCTGACCTGCGACGGGACGGTTGGGACGGCTGGGACGGATACCCCTCTAGTGACGGGGTTCGAGGCTGATTGCCCCTGCTGAACTTCTAGGACCGATCTAACGAGGGCTGTTCTGGCACAACCTTGGTCGACTTCATCAACTCGTCTTGCAGTTGACCTATGGCGTGAGATCTACGAAGACGACAGTCGCATCATCATGGTGCTTACGGTTCCGCCCATCGCTGACATAGCCTCGTCGCGCTCAACCTCTCGGGTTTGGGAAATTAGGCAAGTTGCTCTTCGGGAAAACGAAGACGAAGAAGTCCACCAGGACGCTTTACCTCGGCCGTGTGTGTTTGGTTGCTCTGGCAAAGCACAAAGAGGAAACCGCGAAGCGTCGAGGACCACAGCTCAACCTGGCCCCAGGTCAGCCGAGTGACCTGATCTTCGTCACGGCCTCTAGCCGTGTGGTCGAACCTCGGAACGTCAACACGATGCTTCGACGCCTCCTGAAGGGGGCTGAACTCGAAGCGGCTCGCGTACACGACCTTCGCCACACGGCGGCAACGCTGCTGCTGATGGACGGCGCAACGATCAGGGAGGTGATGGAGCAGCTCGGGCACGCGTCGATCTCAACCACGGCCAACATCTACGGGCACGTGCTGGACGAAGCAAAACGGCGGCTGGCAACCCGGATGGATCGGCTTTCAGACCCCGACTGATGTCAACCGGTGATGTCAACGGTGCCTCCGGCGCTCTCGGAGGCACCGTTTCGGCTGGTGGGCGCGGCAGGGTTCGAACCTGCGACCGCTCGGGTGTAAACCGAGTGCTCTTCCGCTGAGCTACACGCCCTCGTCGGCCGCCAAGGCGGCTACCGCATGCTGCCATGCCCGTTGGTCCCGCGGTTCGCCGGGTTCGTTCACCTCGGCGAACCTGATCTCCCCGGTGACGTCCACGAGGAACGTGCCGCGGTCGGCCATGCCCTTCGCCTGGTTGAACGTCCCGTACGCCCTGGCGACCTCGCCGTGCGGCCAGAAGTCCGACAGCAGCGGGAAGCGGTAGTCCTGGGCGGCGGACCACGCCTTGAGGCTGTACGGCGTGTCCACCGAGATCCCCAGCACGGACACACCGGCCTCCGCGTACACCCCCAGCCCGTCCCGGAGGGCGTCCAGCTCACCCTGGCAGGTGCGGCTGAACGCGTACGGGTAGAACACCAGCAGCACCGCGGAGGCGCCCCGGTAGGACGACAACGACACGGCCTGGTTGTTGCAGTCCCTGAGGGTGAAATCGGGGGCTTGCACGATCTCCCTCGAAAGCGTGAGCACAGGCCCCCGTTCGTCTCGGGGTGCCCGTGCTCAGCCTTCTGTCAGCGCTTGACCTTCGCCGAACTGGGGCGCACGAGCCTCGTGCCCGACCAGTCGTCGGCGACGGTGATGTTGGACGTCTGGGACAGCCCTGCGGTCGGCACCGCCTCGGCGATCTCACTCGGCTCGACGTGTCCAGGGCGTCCGGTCTTGGGCGTCAACACCCACACCACGCCGCTCTCGGCCAGCGGACCGGTCGCGTTGATCAGGTCGTCGACCAGATCACCGTCACCGTCCCGCCACCACAACAGGACAACGTCCACGACGTCGTCGGCCTCCTCGTCGAGGAGGTCGTTGCCGATCCGCTCCTCGATGGCGGCACGAACGTCGTCGTCAACGTCCTCGTCCCAGCCGATCTCCTGAACTGCCTGGCCCGGTGCAATCCCGAGCTTGTCGGCGACACCGCCCTTGTCGGCGTCTCCCGCGGCGACCACGGCTTCCACTCCTCCAACTACGCAAGAGCGGCAGTCGACTCGACTGCCGCGCGATGTATCAACACCTGTCGCGGCTAGCGAACACTGACAGCAGCCCTCCGCGCAACCGTTGACCTCATGACACGCCGCAATCCGACCCCCCTGAACTGTCACCCGACCGGATGACGCACACTGAACACACCTCATACCGCGCGCGCGAGGGACACGATCCAGAACTACTGGCCGGTAGGGGGTCCTCTGGGGTGTCGCACGAGCGCCGATGAGGAATCATGGACAGGTAAACCGCCTGAACCCGCAGTGAACGCCGGCGTCAGCCGGCTGCAACCCTGGCGAGGAGAACCCTTGGCCCCGCAGAACAACGGCACCGCCCCCGAACGGGTGCGCGTCATCCGTGACGGTCTCGCCGCACACCTGCCGGACATCGATCCGGACGAGACGGCGGAATGGCTGGAGTCGTTCGACGCCGCGCTCAAGGGTGGCGGACAGCAGCGTGCCCGGTACCTGATGCTCCGGCTCTTGGAGAAGGCGCGCGAGGGCGGCGTCGGCATCCCGTCCCTGACCAGCACCGATTACGTCAACAGCATCCCCACCGAGCGGGAGCCGTGGTTCCCCGGTGACGAGGAGGTCGAGCGCCGCTACCGGGCGTGGATCCGCTGGAACGCGGCCATGACGGTGCACCGCGCGCAGCGACCGGGCGTGGGTGTCGGTGGTCACATCTCGACCTACGCGTCCTCCGCGAGCCTCTACGAGGTCGGTTTCAACCACTTCTTCCGCGGCAAGGACCACCCCGGCGGCGGCGACCAGGTCTTCATCCAGGGTCACGCCTCCCCCGGCGTGTACGCCCGCGCGTTCCTCGAGGGCCGCCTGTCCGAGGACCAGCTCGACGGCTTCCGCCAGGAGTACTCGCACGGCGGCCTCGGCAAGGGCCTGCCGTCGTACCCGCACCCGCGGCTGATGCCGGGCTTCTGGGAGTTCCCGACCGTGTCCATGGGCCTCGGCCCGATGAACGCGATCTACCAGGCGCGGTTCAACCGCTACCTGCACGACCGCGGGTTCAAGGACACGTCGGACCAGCACGTGTGGGCGTTCCTCGGCGACGGCGAGATGGACGAGCCGGAGTCGCGCGGCCTGCTCCAGCTCGCGGCGAACGAGCAGCTCGACAACCTGACGTTCGTGGTCAACTGCAACCTCCAGCGCCTCGACGGGCCGGTGCGCGGCAACGGCAAGATCATCCAGGAGCTGGAGTCGTTCTTCCGCGGCGCGGGCTGGAACGTCATCAAGGTCGTCTGGGGCCGCGAGTGGGACTCGCTGCTGCACGCGGACCGCGACGGCGCGCTGGTGAACCTGATGAACACCACGCCCGACGGCGACTACCAGACGTACAAGGCCAACGACGGCGCCTACGTCAAGGAGCACTTCTTCGGCCGCGACCCGCGGACCAAGGAGCTCGTCGCGCCGATGACCGACGACGAGGTGTGGAACCTCAAGCGCGGCGGCCACGACTACCGCAAGGTGTACGCGGCGTACAAGGCGGCGGTGGAGCACCACGGCCAGCCGACGGTCATCCTCGCCAAGACCATCAAGGGCTACGGCCTGGGCCCGCACTTCGCGGCGCGCAACGCCACGCACCAGATGAAGAAGATGACCCTCGCGGACCTGAAGATGTTCCGCGACAGCCTGCGCATCCCGATCACGGACGAGCAGCTGGAGAAGGACCCGTACCTGCCGCCGTACTACCACCCCGGCCCGGACTCCCCGGAGATCCAGTACCTGCTGGAGCGGCGCAAGCAGCTCGGCGGGTTCGTCCCGGAGCGGCGGAACCCGGCGAAGGCGCTGAAGCTGCCGGACGACAAGGTCTACGAGGTCCTCAAGCGCGGCTCGGGCAAGCAGCAGGTCGCCACGACCATGGCGTTCGTGCGGCTCGTGCGCGACCTCGCGAAGGACCCGGAGATCGGCAAGCGGATCGTCCCGATCATCCCGGACGAGGCGCGGACCTTCGGCATGGACTCGATGTTCCCGTCGCAGAAGATCTACAACCCCAACGGGCAGATGTACACCTCCGTGGACGCCGAGCTGATGCTCGCGTACAAGGAGTCCGAACAGGGCCAGATCCTGCACGAGGGCATCAACGAGGCCGGGTCGACGGCGTCCTTCACGGCCGTGGGCACGTCCTACGCCACGCAGGGCGAGCCGATGATCCCGATCTACATCTTCTACTCGATGTTCGGGTTCCAGCGCACGGGCGACGGCCTGTGGGCCGCGGCGGACCAGATGGCGCGCGGCTTCGTGCTCGGCGCCACCGCGGGCCGCACGACGCTGACCGGTGAGGGCCTCCAGCACGCGGACGGCCACTCGCTGCTGCTGGCGCACACGAACCCCGCCGTGGTCTCGTACGACCCCGCGTGGTCGTTCGAGGTGGGCCACATCGTGCGGGACGGCCTGCGGCGGATGTACGGCGAGGACGCCGAGAACATCTTCTACTACATGACCGTCTACAACGAGCCGTACCTGCAGCCCGCGGAGCCGGAGGGCCTCGACGTCGAGGGCCTGCTGCGCGGTCTCTACCGGTACCAGGCCGCACCCGCGGGCGAGGGTCCGCGCGCGCAGCTGCTGGCGTCCGGCGTGGCGATGCCGTGGGCGATCGACGCCCAGCGCGTCCTCGCCGAGGAGTGGGGTGTGCAGGCCGACGTGTGGTCCGCGACCTCGTACTCGGAGCTGCGCCGCGAAGCGGTGGAGGTCGAGCGGGACAACCTGCTGCACCCGGAGAACGAGCCCGGCGTCCCGTACGTGACGAAGGTGCTCTCCGAGTCGGTCGGCCCCGTGATCGCGGTGTCGGACTGGATGAAGGCCGTGCCGGACCTCATCCGCCCGTACGTGCCGACGGACATGCACACGCTGGGCACCGACGGGTTCGGCTTCTCCGACACCCGTCCGGCCGCGCGGCGGCACTTCCTGGTCGACAAGGAGTCGATCATCGTCGCGACGCTGGCCGCGCTGGCCAAGCGCGGCGAGATCGACCAGGCCGTGGTCGTGAAGGCCTCGCGGCAGTACCGGATCGACGACGTCATGGCCGCTGGGCCGTCGACGGGCGACGCCGGTCTCGCGTAACCGCTTGGGCCACGAGGGGAGTCTCGTTCGCGGGGCTCCCCTCGTGGCGTCTCAGGCCGCGGTGTCGACGGCGGCGGTGCGCTTGGCCGCGCGGTTCCAGTCGATCCAGCCGCGGACCACCAGCACGGCGAACACGGTGTAGATCAGGGCGCTGAAGTACAGGCCGGACTGGATCTGCAGGGGCACGCCGATGGCGTCGACCGCGAGCCAGACGATCCAGAACTCGACCAGGCCCAGGCCCTGGAGCGTGAACGCCAGCACGGTGCCCACGAAGATGGCGGCGTCGGGCCACGGCGCCCACGAGGCGTCCAGGGCGTCGAGGACGAGCGCGAACGCGACCGTGCCGACGACGAAGGCGGCCACGACGGCGACGCGTTCGGCGGTGGAGCCCTTGCGCACCACCACGCCGAACACCGGGTCGCGCCTGCGCAGCCACGCGTACCAGCCGTAGAACGCGATGAGGCCGACGACGACCTGCCGGATCGCGAGCCCGCCCAGCTGGGCGGACAGGTAGACGGTGAACAGGAGCGCGACGGAGGCCAGTTGGACCGGCCACGTCCACAGGGACCGGCGCTGCGCCAGGAACACCACGGCCAGCGCGAACAGCTGGCCGAAGAACTCCGCGTAGGCGATCCTCTGCCCCAGAACGGTGAAACCCTGCTCCAGCAACACGTGCACCGCGTCCTCCATCCCAGGGCGGTCCGGGGCGCGGCGCGGCACCGGTGCGCGGGCAGGCCGGACACCGGTGGCGTGCGCGCCTCTCATCCGGACTCTCACCGTCGGCCCCGGAGTTCCACCGGGTCAACCGCGGGCCACCGGGGCTCGCGGGTCGTGGGCTGTCACCACCGGTTCGGACTTCCACCGACCCCGGAACGCACGTCTCCTAGTTGCTCGAACATCGTCGCGCGGATCCTCTGTTCCGTCCTCGTTTGTGACGCGTGGCACTCGTTCGCCGTACATCGCCGGTTCACCTCGGCTCACTAGCGTCCCGGACCATGGTCCCCACCCCGCTCATCCTCCCGCTGGTGCTGCTCCTCGCGCCCGCGCCCGCCGCGCCGCCCGCGCCCGCCGCGCCCGCCGTGGTCGTGCCGGTCGCGCAGACCCGCGCCTTCGTCGACGACCCGTCCGCCGGTCCCGCCAACGCCGACGCCGACGACCCGGCCGTCTGGGTGCACCCGAGCAGGCCGGAGCGCACAGTCGTGCTCGGCACGCTGAAGGAGGGCGGGCTGGCGGCGTTCGACCTCAGGGGCCGCACCCTGGGCACCTACCCGGCGCCGCCCGCGCCGACGCCGGACGCGAAGCCGGGCCGGTTCAACAACGTCGACGTGCTCGGCGGGGTCCGCGTCGGCGGCAGGCAGCGGGACCTCGCGTTCGTGAGCGACCGGGGCCGCGACCGGATCCGGGTCTACGAGGTCGACCGGCGCGGGTCGGCGGCGGGGTCGAAGGTGCTCACCGACGTGACCGACCCGGCCGCGCGGCGGGTGTTCTCCGCGACCGAGGCGGACGTCGACGACCAGCGCAACGCCTACGGGCTGGCGGCGGGCGTCGACCGGCGCACCGGCACCCCGCTGGTGCTCGCCAACCGGCGCAGCGAGACCCGCGTCGCGCTGCTGCGCGTCGTGCCCGGTCCGGCCGGGTCGGTCGGAACCGAGGTGGTGTCCACAGTGGACCTGCCGTCGAGTTTCGTCATGCCGGACGGCACCACCTGGACGCCGTGCGGCGACCCCGGCGACCGGCCACAGGCCGAGGGGATGGTCGTGGACTCGGCGCACGGCCTCGCGTACGTGGCCCAGGAGGACGTCGGGATCTGGCGGATCCCCCTCCGGGTGGACGGCTTCGGGTCCCCCGAACTGGTGGACGAGGTTCGCTCTTTCGGGGCGCCCCAGCGGTATGACGAGGCCACCGAGGAGTGCGTCGCGGACGGACCGGACCCCGGTTTCGGCGGGAAGTGGCTCAGCGCGGACGCCGAGGGCCTGACGATCGCCGAGGGGCGGAACGGCGGCGGCGAGCTGATCGCGTCCAGCCAGGGCGACTCGCGGTTCGTGCGCTACGAGCGGACCGGTCGCAACCGGGTGCTGGGCGACTTCGTGGTGGGAGCCGGGCGCGGCCTGGACTCCGTGGAGCACTCCGACGGCGCGCAGGTCGTGACGGCCGACCTGGGCCGCGGGTACCGCGAGGGGCTGCTGGTGGTGCACGACGGCGAGCGCCGTCCCGCCGCCGGGGACCAGGCCACGACCGGGTTCTCCTACGTGAGCTGGGGCGACGTCGTCCACTAGGGACAGCCGCTGAGCTGGGGATCTTCACCCGGTCACGCACGGTCGACGTGACGTGGCATCGCTTGTACCTTAACGGATGTTTAAATATCGCTCGCTGATACACCCGTGACCACGTCGTTGCCGACTGGTGACCTCGCGACCACCGGTCGTTGCTACGGTCGCGTGCTGTATCACCCACACGGGTGACGCTCATTGCACGTCACTTCTTGCGATTTCGCATGGATCCCAGAGCAGGAGACCACATGGCAGGCAGAGTTCTCGGTGCGATCACGGTGGCCGCCACCTCGGGTCTGGCCTTGCTGGCGCTGGCGATCCCGGCTTCCGCGCACACGCCGTCCTCGAAGGCCGAGTGCGTCGCGGGCAAGGCCGTGCTGAGCGTGAAGCTCGGCGCCTACGCCAAGCGCGACAACACCATCGTGGTCAAGGACGGCGAGGCCGAACTGGTCAACACGTCGTTCGGCGAGAACTACGAGAAGTCCTGGACCCGTGCCGGCGACGTCGCCCACACCTTCACCATCGCGGTGAAGGCCTCGGACGGCAACCAGTACAACTACTCCAAGACGCTCAAGGTCGAGGCGTGCGTGAAGCCCACCGCGCCGTCGAGCAGCACGACCACGACCACCACCACGACGACGACCGTGGAGACCACTCCCCCGAGCTCCACGAGCGCGAGCGCGCCTCCCACCGAGGTGACCACCACGACCGTGGTGTCCTCTTCGGAGACCGTCCCGGTGACCACCACCCCGACCCCCGTCGGCGGTGGCGGCGGTGAGGCCCAGCCTCCGCTGGCCTCCACCGGCGCTTCCCCCGGCTGGCTGCTGCTGTCGGGCCTCGGCCTCGTCGGCGCAGGCGCGGGCGCGGTGTTCTTCGTGCGCCGCAAGCGCACCGCCTAGTACGACCCGCTCCACCCGACAGGGCGCTCCCACCACTGGTGGGGGCGCCCTGCTCGTTCGGCAGGCCAAGACCGGACGGCCAAACGCCGTGAGGGCCGTCCCGCGGCTGCGGGACGGCCCTCACGGCGTTTCGGCGCGAACTACTCGCCGGACGGCTTCGGCATGCCCGCGGGCGGCGTCGGGGCCTCCGACGACATCTGCTGCGTGGCGGAGTGGCGATGAGCGCCCGCCGCCACCGGCTCCTGCGCGCGGCGCGGCGCCGGGGCGGTCTGGGAAGCCTCGTCCTGCACGCGGGTCAGCCAGCCCTCCCAGCGCTGCTGCATGGGGCGGATGAGACCGCCGCCGACACCGATGACGATGACGCCCGCCACCGTCGCGAGCACCGCGATCAGCACCGGCATGGTCACCGAGACGGCGATGCCGAGCTGGTTCAGCGCGGCGATGACGCCGAGCGCCATGATGAAGCCGTAGGCGATCGTGCCGAGCACCCTCGTGTACGACCGGCCGCCGAGCGTGCCTGCCACGAGGCCCTGGACGGCCTTGGCGATCGCCGAGGCGACCAGGACGAGCACCAGCGCCACCACGATGCGCGGCAGGTAGGCGATCACGTCGTTGAGCAGCGCGCTCACCGCGTTGCCGGTGCCGAAGACGCCGAACGCGAGCTGCAGGGCGATCAGCAGCACGAAGTAGTAGACGAGCTTGACGATCAGGCCCGACGCGTCCACGGGGGACTGCGCCATCATCGAGCCGAGACCGGACCTGTCGACCAGGCGGTCGAACCCGATCCGCTTCAACAGGAAGCCCACGGCCTTCGACAGCGCCTTGGCGATGAGCCAACCAACCAGCATGACGAGCGCGAAGCCAAGGAGCTTCGGCACGAAAGTGGCGATCATGGCCCAGGCCTGTCCAAGACCTTCGGTGATCTGGGAACCCACGACGCCCTCCTAACTTTCTTCGTTACCTGTTCACGGTCCCGGGAATGGTTTCCCGAAGCGGTACCCGCGGCAATTCGGCGCGCTGGCACGAAAGGGTGACCGAGTGGCGCTTCCCGCGAACCCGGTTCACAGTGGACGGACCGGTGGGGACCGGGGAGAGGGAACCGCCCGGCACCAGTGGTGCCGGGCGGTTTTCGTCTACCGGGAGGTCCGGGCGTCGACCTCGTCCAAAAAGGACTCCACCGACCGCGCGGCCTTCCCGTCGGCGTTCGGCCGCGGGTCGCCGGGGCAGGTCGAGCTGCTCCCCGGCAGCACGCCGTCGAGCAGGTAGCGGTCGACGGCCGCGTCCACGCAGGCGTTGCCGCTGCCGTAGACGCCGTGCTTGCCCTCGTCCCGAACGGTGATCAGGTTGTCGCCCAGGGCGGCGGCCATCGCGGGGCCGCTCTCGTACTGGGTCTGCGTGTCGCCCTCGGCCTGCACGACCACGCCGACCGGGTAGCCGTCGCGCTTGAGCGCGACCATCGGCTCGGGCGGGGTGAACGTCCGGAAGGCGCACGTGGTCGGCGCGGCGCGCAGGACGCCGAAGCCGTACGGGTAGCGGTCGCGGAACGCCCGCATCTCCTCGTAGTAGGCCTCCAGGTCGCGCGGCCAGTCGGCTTCGCAGGTGACGGTGTCGTAGACGCCGGAGCGGAGTTCGGCGCGCGCCGAGGCGGCCATCCGCTCACCCAGGGCGGCCGCCGTGCGCGGGTCGGCGCCGGTGCTCAGCCTGCTCACCAGCTCGGCCAGTCCGGTCCACAGCGGACGGAAGCGGGCGCCGACGCCGACGGCCGCGTCGAAGTCGGTCCGGCCGTGGCCGTCCACCGGTTCGAGCGCCAGCCGGGCGGAGACCTCCTCGACGGTCGCCAGCACCTCGGCGGCGTTCGCGCCGAGCTTGAGCCTCCCGTTCGCCTCGGCGGCCCACTCGGCCCAGAGGTCGACGTTGCGCCGGGTCGCCACGGCCTGGCTCTTGAGCTGCCCGTGCCACAGCCGTTCCGGGTGCACGGAGGAGTCCAGGACGGTGCGGTCCAGGCGGTGCGGGAACAGCGTTCCGTAGACCGCGCCGAGGTAGGTGCCGTAGGAGAAGCCCAGGTAGTTGATCTTCTGCTCGCCCAGCACCGCGCGGATGACGTCCAGGTCCCGCGCGGTGTTCGCCGTGTTGACGAACCGGCGCACGCCGCCCGCGGTCCGTTCGCAGGAGTCCTCCGCTGCCCGCGCCTCCGCGGCCCACTTCGGGAACTCCGAGTCCGGCGGACGCGAGTCCGCGGTGGCGATCACGGGCACGGACTGGCAGGTGAGCGGGGTCGAGCGCCCCACCCCCCTGGGGTCGAAGCCGATCAGGTCGTAGGACTTCGCGGGCGCCGTGGTCGAGAGGAACGCGGGCATCCGCAACCCTGGGGCGCCGGGTCCGCCGGGGTTCAGGACGAGCACCCCGCGACGGACCCCGGTCGCCTTCCGCCTGCTGATCGACAGGGAGAGCCTGCTCGACGCCGGGTCGCGGTAGTCGAGCGGGACGACGACGGTGGCGCACTCCAGGTCCTGGACGCACGGGCCCCAGGCGAGCCGCTGGTCGTGGAACTCCGCGAGCCGGTCCGGCGGGTCGGACCCGGCCGTCGAGGGCACCGCGGCCGTGGCGAGCACCGTGACCACCGCCAGACCGACTGAGATGAAACTCCGCACGACCGGACCTCCTGCCGTTGACCACGACCCCCCAGGAACGTAGGACCGGACGCACCCGCGCGGGCGCTGTGTCACCCGGTCGTGGGATCGTTGTCGTATGACCAGCTCAGCCGGTGCGGAGGGGCAGCAGGCCTGGCCCGAGCTGTCCCGCTCGACGCTGCGCGACCTCGAACGCGCCTCCGGCGACCTGGCCGCTTCCAGCGTGTCGGAGATGGAGCGCAGGCTCCCGTGGTTCCGCCGGATGCCCGCCGACCAGCGGGCCAGCGTGCTGCTGCTGATCCAGAACGGCGTGGCCGGTTTCGTCTCGTGGCTCGACGACCCGCGGCAGGCGATCCGGCTGACAGCGGAGGCGTTCCGCTCCGCCCCCAAGGACATCTCGCGGTGGGTGAGCCTGCGGCAGACCGTGGAGCTGGTCCGGATCGCGCTGGAGCTGTTCGAGCAGCAGCTGCCCCGGCTGGCGGCAGACGACGAGGAGCGGGCCCGGCTGACCGAGGGCGTCCTGCGGTACGGGCGGGAGATCGCGTTCTCCGCGGCCACCTCCTACGCCGCCGCGGCCGAGGCCAGGGGCGCGTGGGACGCGCGGTTGGAAGCGCTCGTGGTGGACGGGATCGTGCGCGGCGACGCCGAGGAGTCGCTGCTGTCCCGCGCCGCCGCGCTGGGCTGGGACCCGGCGGCCGAGGCGACCGTGCTGGTCGGCAACCCGCCGTCCGACGACCCGCCCGCGGTCGTCTACGAGGTGCGCAGCCGGGCCGCGCGCAGCGCCCGGCCGGTGCTGCTGAGCGTGCAGGGCTCGCGGCTGGTGGTCGTGCTGGGCGGCGAGACCGACGACGGCGACGTGCTGGGCAAGATCGCCGAGGCGTTCGGCGACGGCGCGGTGGTGGCGGGCCCGACGGTGGCCAGCCTGGCCGAGGCGCACCGCAGCGCCAGCGACGCGCTGTCCGGGCTGCGGGCGGTCGTCGGGTGGCCGACGGCGCCGCGGCCGGTGCGGTCCCTGGACCTGCTTCCGGAACGGGCGCTGGCGGGCGACCCGGAGGCCGAGTGGCAGCTGGTGGACCGGATCGCCCGGCCGCTGGAGGAGGCCAGCGGAGCGCTGCTGGAGACCGTGGACACGTTCCTGGAGGTCGGCGGCGTCCTGGAGACCTGCGCGCGCAAGCTGTTCGTGCACCCGAACACCGTCCGGTACCGGCTGCGGCGGGTCACCGAGCTGACCGGCCGCAACGCGCACGACGCCCGCGACGCCCTCGTGCTGCGCATCGCGCTGTCCGTCGGGCGGCTGGCGAAGGCCCGCGGTTTGTGGTGATCGGGACCGGAATGTCGCTTTGCGGCTCGCCGGTGTGACGGACACCGCATGCTTTGGTGGGTGACACAGGTCGCTGTGCACAACTCGCCACGTCGTTCTTCGGTCACTTCGGGACAAGTTTTGTAGGAAACCTACAATTCCGACCCTGTTACTTCGTGTGCAACGGCATCAGCGGGAACGCCCCCGACCGTGTTCAGTTGCACTGTGATCGCACTCCTCGCACCCGGACAGGGTTCGCAGACTCCCGGCATGTTCGGACCCTGGCTCGAACTAGAGGGCGCCGAGCAGCGGGTCGCGTCCTGGTCCGAGGCCACCGGCCTGGACCTGGTGCGCCTCGGCACCACCGCGGAGGCCGAGGAGATCAAGGACACGTCGATCACCCAGCCGCTCGTCGTGGCACTGGCGCTCCTGGCGTTCGAGGAGCTGCGCAAGCGCGTCGACCTGCCCGCCGACACGATCATCGCAGGCCACTCGGTCGGCGAACTGGCCGCGGCCGCGATGGCGGGCGTGCTGAGCGCCGACGACGCCGTGGCGCTGGCCGCCGTGCGCGGCGCCGAGATGGCCGCCGCGTGCGCGCTGCACCCGACCGGCATGGCCGCGGTCCTCGGCGGCGAGGAGGACGAGGTGCTGGCCCGGCTCGCCGAGCTGGGCCTGACCCCCGCCAACCGCAACGGCGCGGGCCAGATCGTGGCCGCGGGCCCGCTGGAGGCGCTCGACCAGCTGGCCGAGTCCGCCCCCGGCTACGCGAAGGTCCGCAAGCTCCAGGTCGCGGGCGCGTTCCACACCTCGTTCATGGCCACGGCCGAGGACGCGCTGCGGACCCGCGCCGCGGGCACCACGACGCACGACCCGGTGCTGCCGCTGCTCTCCAACGCCGACGGCGCCGTCGTCACCGACGGCGCGGACGTGCTGCACCGGCTGATCGCACAGGTGACCCGCCCCGTGCGGTGGGACACCTGCCAGGCCACCCTGGCCGAGCACGCCGTGCACGCGGTCGTCGAACTGCCGCCCGCGGGCGCGTTGACGGGCTTGGCCAAGCGACAGTTGAAGGGCACCCCCACCTTGGCGTTGAAGACTCCGGAGCACCTCGACAAGGTCGCCGAGCTCCTGGCCACCGCGGAGGCGTCCCGATGACCGCTTTCGCCCTCCCCGCCGGTTCGACGGGCACCCGCATCCTCGGCATGGGCAGCCACCAGCCCGAGACGGTCGTGACCAACCACGACCTCGCGAAGACGATGGAGACCTCCGACGAGTGGATCCGCGACCGGGTCGGCATCGTCAGCAGGCGGTTCGCGGGCAAGGACGAGCTGCTCGTGGACATGGCCGTGGAGGCGGGCGCGAAGGCGATCGCCGACTCCGGCCTGCAGCCCGCCGACATCGGCGCGGTCATCGTCGCGACCTGCACCATGCCGTCGCCGATACCGAACGCCGCCGCGCAGGTGGCCGAGCGCCTCGGCGCGAAGGCCGTGCCCGCGTTCGACGTGAACGCCGCGTGCGCCGGGTTCTGCTACGCGCTGGCCACCGCCTCCGACATGGTCCGGTCCGGCAGCGCGGAGAACGTGCTGGTGATCGGCGCCGAGAAGCTCACCGACTGGGTGGACCCGACGGACCGGTCCACCGCCATCATCTTCGCCGACGCGGCGGGCGCCGTCGTCGTCGGCGCGGGGACCGAACCGGCCATCGGGCCGGTCGTGTGGGGCAGCGCGGGCGCCCAGTGGGACCTGATCGCCATTGCCGACCGGCACTCCTCGATCCACCAGGAGGGCCAGGCGGTCTTCCGCTGGGCGACCACCCAGATCGCCCCCGTGGCGGTCCGCGCGGTCGAGCTGGCGGGCCTGGAGATGTCCGACGTGGACGTGTTCGTGCCCCACCAGGCGAACCTCCGCATCGTGGAACTGATCGCGAAGCGCCTGCGCGCCAAGGGTGCGCGTGAGGACATGGTCGTCGCGCGTGACATCGTGGACTCCGGCAACACCTCATCCGCCTCGATCCCGATGGCGCTCGACCACCTTCGGGCGTCGGGCGAGGTCTCCAGCGGTGACGTGGTGCTGCTCATGGGCTTCGGGGCCGGTCTGTCCTACGCGGGACAGGTCGTCCGGTGCCCGTGATGTCCGGCCCCAACAGTGTTCCGGCGGGACGGGACTGCCGTTCCAGCCGTCCGATGCACGAACGAAGGGATTTTCAGTGAGCAACGAGGACATCCAGAAGGGGCTTGCCGAGATCGTCGAAGAGGTCGCCGGTGTGGCCGCGGACGACGTCACGGTCGAGAAGTCCTTTGTGGACGACCTGGACATCGACTCGCTGTCCATGGTGGAGATCGCCGTGCAGGCCGAGGACAAGTTCGGCGTGAAGATCCCGGACGACGAGCTGGCCAACCTCAAGACCGTGGGCGATGCGGTGACCTACATCGCTAGCAAGGCATGACCACTAATCACGACGTCGTCGTCACCGGGCTGGGTGCCACCACCCCGCTCGGTGGCGATGTCGCCTCCACCTGGGACGCGCTGCTCGCCGGTCGCAGCGGCGTGTCGACCATCGACATGGACTGGGTCGAGCGCTTCGACCTGCCGGTGAGGATCGCCGCGCAGCTCGCGGTCGAGCCGACCGAGGTGCTCCCCAGGGTCGAAGCCCGACGGCTCGACCGCAGCGAGCAGGTGGCCATGATCGCCGCTCGCCAGGCTTGGGCGGACGCGGGGCACGGCGACGACAGCGTGGAGCTGGAGCGGCTGGCGGTGATCGTCGGCACCGGCATCGGTGGCGCGATGACCCTGCTGAACCAGGACGACCTGCTGGAGGAGCACGGCCTGCGCAAGGTCTCGCCCCTCACCATCCCGATGCTGATGCCGAACGGCCCGGCCGCGCACGTGGGCCTGGAGTTCAAGGCGCGCGCAGGGGTGCACGCGCCGGTCTCGGCCTGCGCGTCGGGCGCCGAGGCGCTCGCGTGGGCGTGGCGGATGATCCGCACCGGCGAGGCCGACGTCGTGGTGGCCGGCGGCGCGGAAGCGTGCATCTGCGCCATCCCGGTGGCCGGGTTCTCGCAGGCCCGCACCATGAGCACCCGCAACGACGCGCCGGAGCAGGCCTCGCGGCCGTTCGACACCGGTCGGGACGGGTTCGTGCTCGGCGAGGGCGCCGGGATCATGGTGCTGGAGCGCGCGGACTTCGCCGCCGCCCGCGGCGCCAAGGTCTACGGCCGTCTCGCGGGCATCGGCACCAGCTCCGACGGCTACCACATCACCGCGCCCGACCCCGAGGGCACGGGCCAGGCACGGGCCATGGCCGCGGCGCTGCGCACCGCGGGCCTGTCCGGCAGCGACATCGGCCACGTGAACTGCCACGCCACGTCCACCCCGGTGGGTGACGTGGCGGAGACCGTCGCCGTCCGCAAGGCGATCGGCGACCACCCGGTGCTGACCGCGCCGAAGGGCGCCCTCGGCCACATGCTGGGTGCGGCGGGCGCGGTGGAGGCGATCATCACCGTGCTGTCGCTGCGGGACGGGATCGTGCCGCAGACGCTCAACCTGGACAACCTCGACCCGGCCGTCGAACTCGACGTGGTCGCGGGCGAGCCCCGCAAGGTCAAGCTGGACGCCGCCATCAACGACTCGTTCGGCTTCGGCGGGCACAACGTGGCACTCGCGTTCACGCCCTAGGGCGTGACCACGATCCCCACCGGGTTTCGCGCGTCCCAGGGCGGAACCCGGCAGGGGTCAGCGGTCACCGCACCGGCCGCCGCTTCTCGGTGGTCCCGAACGGCACCTGGCCCGTCTTCCTCGTGAAGACGGGCCGGATTGCTGTTCCGGCAACGAAACTTGTCGCCCTCGCCGGAGGTGCCGGACGCTTCCGGGTATGGAGAACCACGACTGGGCCGAACTGGCCGACCTGCTGGAAGGCGAGGCCGAGACGCTGCGCCCCTACCTGGACGGGGCGGCCGCGTGGCTGCGGGAGCGGACCGGGCCGGTGCGCCGGGTGCTGGACGTGGGCAGCGGTCCGGGCGTGATGTCCGTGCTGCTGGCCGAGACCTTCCCGGACGCGGAGGTCGTGGCGGTCGACGGCGCGCCGGAACTGCTGGCCCTCGCAGCGAACCGCGCGGCGGCCGCGGGCGTGCGCGTCGCGGTGCGCGAGGCGCGGCTGCCCGAGGAGGTCGCCGACCTCGGCGAGGCGGACCTGGTGTGGGCGGGCCAGTTCGTGCACCACCTCGGGGACCAGCAGGCGGCGCTGGACGCGCTCGGCGCGCTGCTGCGGCCGGGCGGGGTGCTCGCGGTGGTCGAGGGCGGGCTGCCCTTCCGCTGTCTGCCGCGCGACTTCGGCATCGGCAGGCCGGGGCTGCAGGCGCGGTTGGACGTGGTGGTGGAGGAGGCGTTCACGGCGATGCGCGCCGAGCAGCCCGGCTCGGTCGAGGTCGTCGAGGCGTGGTCCGCGATGCTGGGGCGGGCCGGGCTGCTCGACGCGACGAGCCGGACGTTCCTGGTCGACCGCCCCGCACCGCTCGCCGACCCGTTCCGCGCGCACGTGCGCCGGGTGCTGGCCAGGCAGGCCCACCGGGCGGGTGAGGTGCTGGACGCCGAGGACACCGCCGCGGTGGCCGCGCTCCTGGACGACGACAACCCCGCGGGCGTGCGGGCGCGGGCGGACCTGTTCGTGCTGACCGCCAGGACCGTCCACGCCGCCCGCAAGCCGCAGACCGGGGGTCAGCAGGCCTCGAACTGGGGCGTGTAGCCCTCGGGGCCGATGTCCATGCGGAGGGTGCCGTCCTCCTCCTGCATGGGGTAGACGACGCGCCAGCGGACGCAGTCGACGGGCAGGCTCACGGGAGCCTTGGAGGCGTCCTGGGTGCTGACGAAGCTGACCATCACCCGGAGCCGCTCGGTCGACGAGGCGTCGATGCGCTGCACGACGACGGTGCCGTCGGAGGTCGTCCGGTAGCTCGCCTCCCACTGCGGCGCGGGCGTCCTGCGGGCGAACTCGGTCGTGACGGCCTCGCTCCACGCCTGGTAGTCGCGGTCGTTGATGGCGTCGAAGTACCGCTGGAACTGCGCCCGGACGCGCTCGCCGTCCGGGTGCAGCTCGGCGTCGATGCTGAGCCGAACGGTCCGGTCGCCGGGCTGCGCGGAGCGCGGCACGGAGCTGGGCGTGACGCTGCTGGACGTGACGACCTCGTTCGCGCTGATGGTGGTGGGCCGGGTGTACAGATCACGGGCCAGCAGGCCGCCCGCGACGGAGGCGGCGGCCACCACGAGGGCCGTCGGCAGGACCCAGCGGGCGCGAGGACGCCTCGGTTCTTCGGTCGTCACCATTCGAGCGTGCCACAACCGGACCGCTCGTCCGGAGTCAACCGCACGTTAGCCACGTCCACGGGTGAACCGCTTAAACCACCCGTTCGAGTGGCAATAGCGCGTGAAAATCACGAAATAATGCGTGAGCAATGCTCACAAATCTCGAACGAGTGACCAAAACAATCCTGATAGTAGCATTGAAATATCCAATAACGCGTCTCGACGGGTCGCGGAACTCCAGCGCCTTTGATCACCAACGCGACTCGGCCGACACGGCGACCTGGGGAAAGCCGTACCCGTACCGCCGAATGGACACAAGGGGTGGAGCGAAAGGTCCCGCTTCCGAGCGCCCACGGGAGGCCTAATCGCAACTCTCGGTGATGGCACTCCACCCGAACGGGATTCCTCGACCGGCCACCACAAATGCGCTGGTCGCACCGGGTGACGACTCCTGAACGATCCAGTTCCGTTTAGTTGCCGCACCAGGACCGGGAGGAGCGTTACACCCGAGCAAACGTCGCGATCGGGTGAATTGAGCATGTAACGGTCCACAATCCGTCGTAAATATGAGGGTAGTTCACTGATTTTTCACACTCGAACGGGTCAATGGGCATCGCCCGTGTGGCGGATTGGAAACCCTGAGCGAACTGTGCGGGAATATGGCCGTCGCATTAACAACCCCACAACACTTCAAGGGAGGGAATTCCGATGGATCTTCGCTATGAGGCTTACTGCTTCGCGGATCGTCACTTCTACGACGTCCAAAGCCAAGCGGAAACCTCCATCGACGATTTCTCCCGCGAGCTCCCCGAGCTGCCGGACGGCTGGACGCAGGGCGAGAAGAACATCTGGCGCCACCTGCACCCCAAGGGCACCGTCCTGCCCAAGCAGGGCTGGAAGATCCACGTGTCGGCCACCGTGGCGAACGCGGGCCGCGTGCTGAAGACGACCTTCGACTACTGCGTCGAGCGCCGGATCTCCTTCAAGTACCTCCGCACCCAGTCGATCGTGCTGGCCCGCAACTCCAAGTACGCCCCCCGCGAGGCGAGCGGCAAGCTGATCGCGATCTACCCGGCCGACGAGGTCGAACTGGAGAGCATCCTGGTCGAGCTGTCCGCGTTGCTGGACGGCGAGGACGGCGCGTACGTCCTCAGCGACCTCCGCTTCGGCGCGGGCCCGCTCTACGTCCGCTACGGCGGGTTCGTCGAGCAGTGGCTGGAACAGGACGGCAAGCAGATCCTCGCGATCGAGGGCCCCGACGGCGAACTGGTCCCCGACCAGCGCAAGCCGAACTTCTGGGTGCCCGAGTGGGTCGAGCTGCCGCCGTTCCTGGTGCCGCACCTGGCCGCCCGCAACGGCGGCGACCCGGACGAGTTCCCCTACGACGTGGTGCGCTCGCTGCACTTCTCCAACGGCGGCGGCGTCTACCTCGCCACCCGCAAGGCCGACGGCGCGGAGGTCGTGCTGAAGGAGGCCCGGCCGCACGCGGGGCTGGACCGCGACAACGTGGACGCCGTGGCCAGGCTCGACCGCGAGTTCAAGATCCTCACCATGCTGGACGGGATCGCGGGCGTGCCGCAGGTGTACGACCGGTTCACCGTGTGGGAGCACCACTTCCTGGCCATGGAGTACATGCCGGGCAGACCGCTCGGGCAGTGGCTCGGGATGCACTACCCGTTGACGCACAACGAGATCAGCGACGAGCGGATCGCCGAGTACAAGACGCGGGCGCTCGCCGTGATGGACAAGGTGGAGGGGACGATCCGGGCGCTGCACCAGCGCGGGGTCGTGTTCTCCGACCTGCACTCGCTCAACGTCCTGCTCGACGAGGACGACGAGATGTCGCTGATCGACTTCGAGCTGTCGTTCCACATGGACGAGCCGCGCAAGCCCACCCTCGGCGCGCCCGGCTTCCAGGCCCCGCCGGACCGCGAGGGCTACGAGATCGACGAGTACCCGCTGGCCGCGCTGCGGTTGTGGCTCTTCCTGCCCCTCAACGAGGTGCTGGAGCTGGCGCCGTCGCGGCTGCGGTCGCACCTGGACTTCATCCAGCGCCGGTTCGGGCTGTCCGACGAGTACTGCGAGCACATCGCGAAGGTGCTCACGCCCCGCGTCGAGACTCCCCCGGCGCCGGAGCGGACGACGCTCGACGAGCCGGAGCCGGACTGGCGCGCGGTGGGCAAGGACATCGCGACCGCGATCCTGGCCAGCGCGACCCCCCACCGCACGGACCGGCTGTTCCCCGGCGACATCGAGCAGTTCGAGGTCGGCGGCGCGTGCTTCGCCTACGGCGCGGCCGGTGTCCTGCACGCGCTGCACGTCAGCGGGCAGGGCCGGTTCCCCGAGTACGAGCAGTGGCTCCAGGACTCCGTGCGGCGCGATCCGCCGAAGCAGCCCGGTTTCTTCACCGGCGCGCACGGCATCGCGCACGTGCTGGAGAACTTCGGCCACCACGAGCTGGCGACCGACCTGGTCACCGAGTACGCGAAGACGTTGCCGGACACGGTCGACCACGGGCTCGCCAGCGGCCTGTCCGGGGTCGCGCTCAACCTGCTGCACTTCGCGAACGTCCGCGGGGACGACGGCTTCCTGGCCCAGTCGATCGACGTCGCCGAACGGCTCGGGCTGGAGCTGCAGCTCGCGGACCCTCCCGGTCCCAAGGCGAAGGCCGGTCTGCTGCACGGCTGGTCGGGCCCGGCGCTGCTGTTCCTGCGGCTGTTCGAGCACAGCGGGGACCGGGGCTGGCTCGACCTGGCCGGGCAGGCGCTGGACCGCGACCTGGCCGAGTGCATGGTCGCGCTCGACGGCTCGACTCAGGTGCGCGACGGCGGCTACCGCACGCTGCCCTACGTCGAGGTCGGCGGGGCGGGCATCGCCATGGTGCTCAACCAGTACGCCCGGCACGCACCCGACGCGGAGAGCGTCACCCGACTTCCCGACCTCCTGCGCGGCGCCGCGGGCGAGTTCGTGATCCACCCCGGTCTCGTGCTGGGCCGGATGGGTCTGCTCGCGACACTCGCCCAAGCCGTGCGGCGGCAGCCGGACCCGGTGTTCGAGCAGGCGATGCGACGACACCTGTCCGCGCTCGCGTGGCACGCTGTCCCCTACCGGGACGGGTTGGCGTTCCCCGGGATACAGCTGCGCAGGCTGTCGATGGACCTGAACACCGGCGGTGCCGGAATCCTGTTGGCGCTGGCGTCCGTTGTGGACGGAGACGGATCGGTCCTCCCGTTCCTCGGAGCCGCGCCCACCCCATAGACCCCCGGTCCCAAGTGGCTGGTGGAGCAGTAGAACCCCCGAATAGTTTGCTGATTGAGGAGACAGACCATGGGATTCATCCTCGACATGCAGGAGCTCGAGACCCCCGAGGCTCAGTCCAACGCGATGGCGACCGGCGGCGGCGGTGGCGGCGGCGGCAGCACGACGGCCTCGAACGCGAGCCTGCTGCTCCCCTGCAGCCACTCCACCGTGAGCCTGATCCTCTGCTAGGTCTCGCCCCGGAGGTTGGGTGAGCGGCACAAGCGAAGTGTGCCGCTCACCCGGTGACACAAGGGTCCGATGGCAGCGACCGACCACGAATCGGTCCGTCTGCCGTCGGGCCCTTTCCCATGATGCGCCCACCCGCCCCCGGAGGGAACAGGCATGGCCCAACCGGGCGACGCGCTGCTGGTCAAGGCCGCCGACCACGACCGCCGCTGGCTGCTGCTGGTGCTGAACGCCGCGCTGGCCACGACCGCGGGACTGCTGCTGCCCGCGGCTCTCGCGAGCACGGTGGACATGGCGCTGGCCGGTCGTTTCGACTCCTCCACCGTGCTGTGGCTGGTCTCGATGGTGTCGATCGAGATCGTCGGCGACGCGATCGGCGTCGTGCTGGCGGCGGCGATCACCGCGAAGGTGACGGCATGGCTGCGCCACCGCGTGGCCGCCCACCTGCTCGGACTCGGCCACCCGTCGCCGTTCGCGGCGGGTGACGCCGTCAGCCGCGTCACCGGCGACTCCGCCATCGCGGGCGGCGTCTCGGTGATCGTGATCCTGCTGACCGTGACCGTCCTCAGCTCCGTCGGCGCCGTGGTCGCGCTGGCCCTGTTGGACTGGCGGCTGGCGGCGGTGTTCCTGCTCAGCACGCCGCTCGCGATGCTCCTGGTGCGCACGCACATGCGGCTGACCGCCGACGACGTGGCCACCTACCAGAACGTGTCCGGCGAGTTGTCCGCCCGGCTGCTCGACGCCGTGTCCGGTCTGAGGACCATCGCCGCGTCCGGGACCGCCGAGCAGGAGTCGGCGCGCGTGCTGCGTCCGCTGCCGACCCTCGCCGCGGCCGGGATCGGCATGTGGCGCACCCAGGCGAAGATGATCTGGCGGGCCGGTCTGCTGCTGCCCGCCGTGGAGCTGGCCGTGCTGACCGCCGCGGGTTTCGGCGTCGTCGCGGGCAGGCTGACCATCGGCGACCTGCTGGCGACGCTGGGGTACGTGGCGCTGGGCATGGGTGTCGTGGGCCAGTTGCCGATGCTGACGACGTTCGCCCGCACCCGTGCCAGCGCGACCAGGCTGGTGGAGGTGCTCGACACCCCGCTGCCGCGCCGCGAGGCTCCGAGGGCGCCCGCGACCGCGGGCGACCTGGAGCTGCACGACGTGTCCCTCCACGGCGCGCTGCACGACGTGCACCTGCGCATCCCCGCGGGCACGTTCGCCGCCGTCGTCGGCCGCTCGGGCGCGGGGAAGTCCGCGCTGGCCGCCGTGATCGGCGGACTGTCCACACCGGACTCGGGTGAGGTGCGCCGCGACGGGACCGTGGGCTACGCGTTCGAACGGCCCGCGCTGCTGGGCGCCACGGTCGGCGAGGCCATCCGCTACGGCGCCGACGCGGGCAAGCGCCGGGTGCGCGCGGCCTGCGTCGCCGCGCAGGTGCACGACGTGGTCGTGCGGCTGCCCGACGGCTACGACACCCCCATGGCCGACACCCCGCTGTCCGGCGGCGAGGCCCAGCGCCTCGGGTTGGCGCGGGCGCTCGCCCGCGACCCGGACGTGCTGGTGCTCGACGACGCGACGGCCAGCCTGGACATGGTCACCGAGTCCACCGTGGACAAGGCGATCGAGGCCGCGCTGCCGGGCCGCACGAAGGTCGTGGTCACCCACCGCGCCGCCACCGCCCGCCGAGCCGACCTCGTCGTGTGGCTGGTGGACGGTCGGGTCCGCGCCACGGGCTCGCACGACGCGCTGTGGCTGGATCCCGGCTACCGGGCCGTGTTCACCGGAGGAGACGCCTGATGGACCCGAACCCGTCCCCGCCCGACCACCCGGCGCACTGGCCGGACCTCCGGCTGCTGATCAAGGGGCTGCGGGCTCGCGCGGGCGGGCGGCGGCCCGTCCGCGACCCGCGACCCCGCCCTCGCGCCACCGGAAGCGACATCTCATGGACGTGATGCGGCTGTACTTCGGCGCGCTGGCGGGTCAGCGGCGCGGTGTGCTGGTCCTGCTCGGCTGGTCGGTGCTGGAAGGCGTGCCCGCGTTCCTGTCGGGACGGCTGGTCGCGCTGGCGGTGGACCGCGGGTTCGCCGTGGGCCAGCCCCTGGTCGGCGTCGGCTGGCTGCTGGTGTTCGCGGTGGTGGCGGTGCTCGGCGGGTTCGGTTTGCGGCAGGTGTTCCAGCACCTGGGCGCGGTGATCGAGCCGATGCGGGACGCGCTGGTCGGCGTCGTGGTGCGCGGCGTGCTGCACGACGGCGCGTCGCACCGGCGGCAGCCCGACGCGAGCGCGGTCGCGCGGATCACCCGGCACGTCGAGGTGGTGCGCGACGCGACCGCCGGGGTGCTGGTGCAGGCCCGCGCGCTGCTGGTCACGACGACGGCGGCGCTGATCGGGCTGGTGACCACGGTCGCCGACCTCGCGTGGCTGGTGGTGTCGCCGGTCGTGATCGCGCTGGCGCTGTTCGCGCTGCTGCTGCCGTCGCTGGCGCGCAGGCAGCGGGACCAGGTGATGGCCGACGAGAACAGCGCGGAGGTGGCGGGCACGGTGCTCGTCGGCATCCGCGACGTGGCCGCCTGCGACGCCACGCGGGAGGCGAACGCCGCGGTCGGCGAGCGGATCGACCGGCAGGCCGAGGTGGCGGTGCGGGTGGCGTGGGCGAACGCGCTGCGCGGGCTGGTGATCGCGGTCGGCGGGTTCGCCCCGTTGGCGCTGCTGGTGGTCGCCGCGCCGGCGAAGGTCGCGTCCGGGCAGCTCACGGCGGGCGCGGTGCTCGGCGCAGTGGTGTACCTGAGCACCAGCGTGCAACCGGCGCTGCGGCGGTTGGCCGACACGACGAGCACGGTCGTGCTGCGGCTGATGGTCGCGCTGCGCAGGCTGTCCGAGGCCGCGCCGCCGCTCGCGCCGCCCGCGGGTGACGAGGTGCCGGTCGGGTCCGCCGTGGCGTTGCGCGGGCTGACGTTCGGCTGGGGTGAGCACGCCGAACCGGTCGTGCGGGACCTCGACCTCGACCTCGCGCCCGGCGACCACCTGGCGGTGGTGGGGCCGAGCGGGATCGGGAAGTCCACTGTGGCCGGTCTGCTGACCGGGCTGATGCCGCCGCGGTCCGGCACCGTGACGCTCGGTGGCGTGCCGGTGCACCTGGTGCGGCCCGCGGTGCGGCACCGGCGGATCGCGCTGATCCCGCAGGAGACCTACCTGTTCACCGGAACGCTGCGGGAGAACCTGGCGCTGTTCACCCCGGACGCCTCGGACGCGGAACTGCTGGCGGCGGTCGAGGCCGTCGGCGCCACGCCCCTCGTGGCGCGGATCGGCGGTCTGGACGCCGCGCTCGGCCACGCGGGCGCGGGCCTGTCGGCGGGCGAGGCGCAACTGCTCGCCGTGTCCAGGGTCTACGCGTGCCCGGCGGAACTGGTGATCCTGGACGAGGCCACGTCGCACCTGGACCCGGCCGCGGAGGCGACGGTGGAACGGGCGTTCGCGGAGCGCGGCGGGATCCTCGTGGTGATCGCGCACCGGCTGTCGTCGGCGTTGCGCGCCAAGCGGGTCCTGGTGATGGACGGCGGCCCTCCGCTGCTGGGCGACCACGCCGAACTCGTGCGGTCCTCGCCCGCTTACGCGGAACTCATGCAGGCCTGGCTACCGGCCGAAAGCGTTCGGCCTTCGTTTTAGCGGCGCTAATTCCGAGGAGTGCTCACACAATCTTCGTGATCGTGCGAACGAGGAGAACCCCCGCAATTCGCGGGGGTTCTCCTCGTTCGCACGAATCAGCCGACGCGGTGCAGCCAGGTCACCGGCGCGCCGTCGCCCGCGCGGCGGAACGGCTCCAATGCGTCATCCCACGCGGCGCCCAACAACTCGTCGACGCCGTGCGCGAAGGATTCGCCACCGCGGCTGCGCAGGGCGAGCGCGCGGAGCTGGTCCTCGGACACCACGATGTCGCCGTTGGCACTGGTCCGCGCATGCCACAGGCCCAGCACGGGGGCAAAGCAAAAACGCTCGCCGTCCACGCCGTCGCTCGGATCCTCCGTCACCTCGAACCGGAGCATCGGCCACGCCCGCAACGCGGACACGAGTCTTCCGCCCGTCCCGGCATCGCCGGTCCAAGCGCATTCGGCGCGCAACTGACCTGGCGCCGCGGGCTGCGCCGCCCACCTGAGGTCCACTCGCTCACCGAGGGTGCCCGAGATAGCCCACTCGACGTGCGGACAGACCGCAGACGGCGACGAGTGGACGTAGACCACGCCACTGGTGCTGCCACGGGTGCTCACAGCTGACCTCCGCTACTCGACGAGGGACGTCTTCCCCTACGACCTGCCGAAACGGACGATCAAGTGAATTCCCGCTGGGGCCATTCTGCCTGCTGCCGCTGCTGTCCGCCAGAAGAACCAGTGCGATCATCACCCGACTGGGGCAGATACAGGACTTTCGACCCTAAAGTGCGTGCAGACGGCCCAAACAATGAACCAGTGGGCCAAAAGCCGAGATCAACGCGTGATCTTCACGTGATCATCCGGCGACGAGCGGTCCGCGAGCCGGTGACCTCGCTCAATCCTCGCGACGGACCGCAGTGCTTGTGCCCCAAGGAGTATGCGCTTCACACCTGGTCGAGTGGAATCGGTGACGACCATCACTGAACGTGACAAGCCGTGAGCCTGGCGGCCGGTCGCCCACCGGCGGGCTACCGTGTCGCACCGTGTGGAGTTGGGTGATCTCGTGCGGTTGATCAGGCTGGGCAGTGTTCCGACGGATGTCGGCGCGGACGTGCGGGCGGCGCTGAGCACGTGGGGTGCGGGCGACGCCGTGCTGGGCGGTGTCGCGCTGCTGGGCGTGCAGCCGCCCGGCAGCCCCAAGGCGGTGGACGCGGTCGTCGTCCTGCCGCGCGGCGTCGTCGTCATCGTCGGCGTGGACCTGCCCGACCCGGCCGTGCGGCTGGAGGCACCGCTGACCGGCCAGTGGAAGATCGACGGCTGGCCCCTGGTCCGCCCGGACGGCGCGGTCAGCCCCGCCGCCGAGGCCTTGGAGGCCGCGTTCGCGGTGGGCAAGCGGATCCAGGAGATGCGCGCCGAACCGCTACCGGTCACCACGGTCGTCGCCGTCGGCCCGTACGTCGGCAACGTCACCCAGCCGTCCGTCGACCTGAACCGCGGCGTGCGCGTGCTGCACCCCAAACCGACGTCGCTGCTGGCCGCGGTGCGCGAACTGGCCACCAGCGACCGCCCCTGCTCGGTGGACCACGCGGCCAAGCTCCTGGCCGTCCTGTCCCCCAGCGGCAGCCCGCCCAGCACCCGCGACCTGCTGGCGGAGGGCTTCGCCGACGCGGTCACCCACGACCTGGCCTCGGCCAGCACCATGCTGCTGCCGAAGCTGCCCACCACGGCCAAGCCGGAGGAAGCGACGGCGAAGTCCCCGAAACTGCTGCCCTACCTCGCCGCCGCGCTGGTGGCCCTGCTGGCCATCGTCGGCGTAGTCCTGGCCACCACGTCGGGGGACTCCCCGCAGTCCGCACCGCCCGTCACCTCGGAACCACTGCCCACGACGGTCGTGGTGGACGGCGAGAACTTCACCCCGCGCGGCACGGCCCGCGACGCGGACTGCGCCGCGCACTCCTTCGGCGACATCAGCGCCTGGCTGGCAACACACCCGTGCACAGCCCTCCACCGCGCCCAGTACGAGACGAAGGCAGGCGACCGCCGCATTGGGGTCGCGGTAGCCGAGGTGACCCTCCCCACCGCGCCCAGCGCGCAGGAACTGCACGGCGTGGTCGCCACACCGGGCTCGGGCGGCGTCACGACCATGCTCAAGGACGGCAAGTCCTGGCAGAACGGCCCGAAGTCGTTCGACAGCTCAGCCTTCGCCAGCACGGTGAGGGGAACACGGGTGCTGTTGGCACAAGCGGTGTGGACGGACGGCACCTCCACCGCAACAGACCCGGAACTGGTAACAGCGGCAGAACGCGCACTACGCCTGCCCGCAGGCCAGTAACCCCCCTGCCGACACAGGCCTGCACGCCTGGGTTGGTCGAGCGCGCGGTGCGTTAGGCGCGGACACAAGCCGACCACCACCCAGCGGAAGCACACCAGCAACCAACAACGGCCCCAGCGGGAGCACGCACCCCAGGAGCCCCCAGACCCTCCCTGCCCCCGATCCCCAGCGCCCTCACGTCCGTCCGCTACGGGTCAAGGCATCTTTCCCGCCTTGACGCGGCGCGGACGGACGTGGAGACAATCGCGACTCGGGGGCACCCCAAGCCCCCCACGCTGGAACAAGAAGACACCCAAGATCCACCGCAGAACCAGCACCTCACCGCAGGTGGGGATTCGAGTCCACCTTCACCAGTCCGGTGGCGATCAGCCCGAACACCGCGTGCAGCACCAGCACCACCCCGGCGATCGCCCCGAGCCTCTCCGACCCGGCCACCCCGTGCACCGCCCCGCTCGCGAAGAGCCACCCCGCCACCGCCACCAGGAACCAGCCGACCACCATCGGCCGCGGGACCAGGGCGAGGGCCAGCAGCGCTTCGTTGCTCGCCCTCCACAGGGTGTGCAGCACGACCGGCAGCACCAGCACGGCGGGCACGTAGACCACCACGGCGGGCAGTGGCGGCGCGTTCCGGAACGTCGTGGCGATCACGAAGGCGCACCACAGGACCGCCGCGGCAGCGGTGATCACCACGGCTCTGGTCACCACCGCAGCTTAGATTCCCGGTTCGGCCCGCCGGGCGCGCGCACCGTTCCGTTACAGGCCGTAGGCCTCCAGGAGCCGCAGCCACACCTCGCTGATCGTCGGGTACGAGGGCACCGCGTGCCAGAGCCGGTCCACGGTCACCTCCCCCACGATCGCGATGGTGGCGGCGTGCACCATCTCGGCCACGTCCGGTCCGACGAAGGTGACCCCGACGAGCGTCCGCGTGCTCTCGTCGACGACCATCCGCGCTTTGCCCTTGTACCCGTCGGCGTGCAGCGAGGACCCCGCGACGGCGATGTCGACGTCGACGACCCGCACGTCGAGCCCGGCTTCGCGGGCCTGGGCCGCGGTGCGGCCGACGAACCCGACCTCGGGGTCGGTGAAGACGACCTGCGGCACGGCCGCGTGGTCCGCGGTGGCGACGGCGGCCGTCCACGGCTCCGGGTCGCGCGCGTCGGTCAGGATGGCCGTGCCGACCGCTCGGGCGGCGTACTTGCCCTGGTGGGTGAGGGGGGCTCGACCGGTCACGTCGCCGCAGCCGTAGAGCCAGTCCACACCGGAGACCCGGCCGGTGTCGTCGACCGGCAGCGCCTTGCCCGCTTCCAGGCCGAACGCCTCCAGCCCGAGGTCGCGGGTGGCGGGCTCGCGTCCGGTGGCGACGAGCAGGTGCTCACCCACGAGCGTGGTGCCGTCGGCCAGCACCAGTTCCACCCCGGCGTCCACCGCGGACACCGAGGACGTCTTCACGCCGGCGTGGATCTCCACCCCGTCCTCGCGCAGCCCGTCGGCGACGAACTCGCCGACGAAGTCCTCGAACTTCGCCAACGGCCGGTCCTGCGAGATCACCAGGGTGACGGTCGACCCGAGCCTGGCCCACGCCTGCGCCATCTCGACGCCGACGACCCCTCCGCCGAGCACGATCAAAGAGGCGGGCACCTCCTGCGCGGACGTGGCCTCGCGCGAACCCCAGTAGGGCACCCCGGACAACCCGGTCAGGGACGGCACGCGCGGCACGCTGCCGGTCGCGACGACCACGGCGCGGCGCGCGGTCAGCACCCGGCCGTCCACGGTGACCTCGCGCTCGCCGGTCACGACCCCTCGGCCGCGGACCGGCACGATGCCCGCGCCCTCTGCCCACTCGACCTGGCCCGAGTCGTCCCAGTGGGAGGTGAACCCGTCGCGGCGGGCCAGGACGGCCTTCGCGTCCAGCCGGTCCCCGACCGGCACCCCCGGCAGGCGCTTGGCGGCCGCGAGGGCGTGGCCGGGGCGCAGCAGCGCCTTGCTCGGCATGCACGCCCAGTAGGAGCACTCGCCGCCGAAGCGCTCGGCCTCCACCAGCGCGGTCCGCAGGCCACCGGCCGCGGTGCGCCCCGCGGCGTTCTCGCCCACCGGGCCGCCGCCGATCACGATCACGTCGAACTCGTCGCTCGTCACCGGACCAGCCCACACCACCCCGTCTGCCGGGGCAAGTCAGCTCGGGTCGAGAACCTCGGCGAGCATCGTGGAGATCACCTCGTCCGCCTTGCGCAGCACGTGGAACCGGTCGTCCCCGGAGAGCTGCGAGGCCAGGGTGAACAGGCTGTCCGCGGTCTGGGCGGCCATCCGGAACGTCAGCCGGACCGGTCCCTCGCCCGGCGCGCCGAACCTCGCCACGAACAGGTCGGCCAGCCGTTCGGCCATCAGCTCGTACTGGTCGACGCTCGAGTCGAGGCGGTGCCCGTCGAGCAGGTCGCTGAACCGGATCCGGCCGAAGCCCGGCACGTCGACCAGCATCCGCATGTACACGCTGACGACCTGGCCCATGGCCTCGCGCCAGTCCTCGGACAGGGTGCCGCCCTCGAACAGGACGTCGACCTCCGCCAGGTACTGCTCCATCCCGCGCAGCGCGAGCGCGTGCACGACGGACCGCTTGTCCGGGAAGTACTGGTAGAACGACCCGATCGGCACTCCCGCCAGCTCGACGATCCGGGCCGTGGTGATGTCGTCGTAGTCCTGCTCGTTGAGCAGCGTCGAGCAGGCGTCCAGTATCGCGGTGACGGTGGCCGCGCCTCGCTGCTGGACGGGCTGCCGACGCATGACTCTGGCGAGTCGTCCTCTGGCGGGATTGTCAGACACGTGTGCATCCTTAAGTGTCGCGGACCCGCAAGACCAACACGAGTTACTTCGGACTTGGTTCGGGTCGCCGCATTTCCACCTGGTCGTCAGGAGATTAACTCGTGCGAGGCCGACCATGAGCCATTATCGCATTAGTCGGAGCGTCCGCACCCGTCGCCACCTGCACATGCGTGATCCAAATCGATAGAAATCGACCCGTATCCTCACCGGACATCGCTCGTTTGACCCCCGCTTTACAGGGGTTCGACAATTAGGCGTCGATCACCCAATCGATGCCTATCGGAGTCACGATCGAAACCGGGCACGAGGGCCAAGACTTTTCGAAACGCGCTCGTCTCGCTCGAACGGGTGAAAGTAGTCACCCGAAAAGCAGACTGTGAGTGTGTCTCCTCAAGCAGGGGAATCGGCGTCCACGCGCGCGCCGCTGTCGACCCGCTGCCGCGGGATGCGCGCCCCGGTCGGGTCGGGGCGGGGCGGCCGGGTCACGTACGGGCGTACCAGACCCGCGATGAGCAGGCCCGGAGCGATCAGCGGCACCACCGCGGCCAGCGTCACGGCCGTCGCGCTCGCGTGCAGGACCCCGCGCGGGAGCAGCGCGATCCGGTCGACCACGAACGCCCTGCGTCCCAACAAGGACAGCGCGGCGAACACCGCGATCACCACGGCGAGCGTGAGCAGCGCCCGGTGCACCGCGGCCGCGTAGCCGATCGCCTCCGCCGCCACCAGCACGGCCAGCCACCCCGTGGGCGCCGCCAGCCGCCCCCGTTCCGTGGTCACGGCCCACAGCAGCCCGGCGACGACCGCCAGCCCGGCCAGCACGCCCCGCCGCTCCCGGACCCACCCGCCCACCGCGTCGAGCCACCCGACCGGGATCCCGGCCCAGTCGACCGGGGCGCGGAGCACGGCGAGCGGCGAGGTGGGCGTGCCACCGACCTGGCCGAGGATCCAGGCGAACGTCCACGCCGACACCAGGACGGCGACCGCCACCTGCCACCGCGGGCCCGTCACCACGCACCGGCACAGCCGCGCGAACTCCCGACGCTGATCCCTCACCCACCCCAGGGTGCCGGGAACCCGCGGCGAGCAGTACCCATTCACCCCGCTGCCCAAGCGGTACCGCCCTTCAGGGGGAGTCCGGTCACACGGCGTGCGGTGCCCGGCCGGTTCCCAGCACCCGTCGCGCCACCAGCGCCGCGCCGATGTGCTGGAGGTCCGCCGGCCGGGACGGGTCGAGGCCGGTCAGCGCGACCACCCGCCGCAGCCGGTAGTCGACGGTGTTCGGGTGCAGGTGCAGGCGGGCCGCGGTGCGGCGGCGGTTGAGGTCCTCCGCGAGGTACAGCTCCAGCGTCGGCAGCAGGTCGGGGTTGTCGGCGAGCGGGTCCAGCAGGGCGGCCAGCGCGGTGGTGGCCGGGGTGACCTGTCCGAGCTGGTACTCGAGGAGCACGTCCTCCAGGCGGTAGGCGCCGGGAGGGCGGCCGAGCCGGAGCACGAGGTCCAGCACGTCCCTGGTCCGCCGGTGCGCCGACGGCAGCTCGGCGGTCTCGGCGACGGCGTGGGCAGCGGTGACGGCGACTCCCGCGACGGCCCCCAGGCGTTCCACCAGCACCGGCACCTGGTGGTCGGCGGGCAGCAGCACGACCCCGCCGTGCACGTCGAGCAGGTGCAGGGCCGCGTGCAGTTCGTCCTGCACCCGCCGCAGCGCGCGGCGAGCGGAGATGGCCGCGTCCGCGCCCTCCTCGGGGCGGAGCCCGAACGACAGGACGACCACCGCGTGCCGGTCCGGCACGCGGTCGGCGACCGGTTCCCCCGCGAGCAGCGCCGAGACCAGGGCGTGGCGGGCGTCGCGCTCGTGGCCGAAGATCGTCTGGCGCTCCTCGGCGTAGGCGGTCGCGACGACCGACAGGGCGGTCTGCTGGAACCGGAGCACGAGGTCCGTGGCGAGCAGGACGTCGGCCAGGTCGTCGGGTCCCGCGTCGTCGAGCAGGGCGTGCCACAGGGCGCGGACGCCGAGGCTGTACGCGGTGAGCACCGCGCCGAGCGGCACGCCCTCGGCGGCCCGGCGGGCGGCCGACACGGCGAGGTCGCCCAGGTCGGCCTCGGTGGGCGGCACACCGGTGCGCAGCATCCGCTCCACGATCCGCAGGTTGGTCGCGGTGATGCGGGTGATGTCGCCGTCGAGCTCCTCGCGCGGCAGCGCCTGGTAGAGCGGGATCTCCGCGACGAACCTGGCCACCAGGTCGCGGGCGATGGACCGGCCGCGCACCAGTTGTTCGTGCAGCGGACGCCCGTTCACGGTGAGCTTGTGACCTGTCACAAGTACCCCAATCGGGTTTTGCGTGAACTCCCAGGCGCGGCGGGTCGCTGTTGCCCACATCATGTCATCCAGGCCAGTTGGTGACACTCAGGAGACGAACATGCGCAGGCTGCTACCGGTGCTGTTGGCGGCGTTGTCGATCACAGCCACGACCGGCACGGCGTCCGCCGCGCCGAGCTTCACCGAGTACGTCGCCCTCGGCGACTCGGCGGCGGCCGGACCGCTGATCCCGGACCAGGACGTGCTGGACCTCGGCTGCCTGCGGTCGACGCGGAACTGGCCGAGCGTGCTGGCCGAGTCCCTCGGCGTGGAGGAGTTCCGCGACGTGACGTGCTCGGCGGCCGTCGCGGACGACTTCGAGGGCAGCCAGACGACGTTCCTCGGGGCGGTCCCACCGCAGTTCGACGCGCTCACGCCGACGACGGACCTGGTGTCGCTGACCATCGGCGGCAACGACATCGGCCTCGTCGGCGCGGCGCTCGGGTGCGTCAACCTGCTGCCCGAGCCCATCGGCGTCTCGTGCGAGGCCCGGCTGACCGCGGGCGGCGTCGACCGGCTCGCGGCGAAGATCGACGCGTTCGGGCCGGAGTTCGCCGCGGTGCTGGACGGGATCCACGCGCGGTCGCCGCGGGCGAAGATCGTCGTCGTCGGGTACGGCACGTACATCCGGCCCGGCGGGTGCTACCCGGCGCAGCCGCTGTGGGGCCGCGACTCCGACTACCTCCAGGCGAGCATCGACCGGCTCAACTCGGTGTTCGCCGCCGAGGCACGGGAGCACGGGGCCGCGTTCCTCGACATCGCGCCGCCCAGCGTCGGGCACGACGTGTGCGCGCCGGTCTCCGAGCGCTGGTTCGAGGGCCTGGTGCCGACGACGGTCGCCGCTCCCCTGCACC
Source organism: Umezawaea sp. cmx-9-4 (assembly GCA_049997955.1). Taxonomy (GTDB): domain Bacteria; phylum Actinomycetota; class Actinomycetes; order Mycobacteriales; family Pseudonocardiaceae; genus Umezawaea. Next base: position 254,541 of record JAEBDY010000009.1, read on the forward strand.
CGAACCAGCGCGGCATGGCGGGCATCGGGTCCTACCTGGCGGGCGCCTTGGCCGACAGCGCCTCGTAGACCTGGGAGACGCCGCTGTGGTCGTCGTCGCCGAACCCGAGTGCGCACATCGCCGAGTACAGCTGCTCGACGGTGGCCGTCACCGGTAGCGGCACGCCGATCTCCCGGCCTGCCTCGACGGCGAACACCAGGTCCTTCAACTGGTTCACCGCCCGGCCGCCGGGCGCGAAGTCGTGCGACAGCCACTTGTCCTTCTTGACCTCCAGCGCCCGGCTGCCCGCGAGCCCGCCCTGGAGGATCTCCACGACGACAGCGGGGTCGAGCCCGCCCTTGGCGGCCAGCGCGAGCGCCTCCGACACGGCGGTGAGCGTGGCCGCGACGACGATCTGGTTGCACGCCTTGGTCAGCTGGCCCGCGCCGAGCGGGCCGAGGTGGCGGACGGTCGTGCCGAGCACGGCGAAGTAGGGCCGCAGCCGCAGCACGTCGTCGGCGTGGCCGCCGACCATGATGCTCAGCGTCGCCGCGTCCGCTCCGACGTCGCCGCCGCTGACCGGCGCGTCGACCAGCCGGACCTCCGGCAGCCGTGCGCCGAGCGCGCGGATCGCCGACGGCGACACCGTGCCCATCACGACCAGCAGCGGGCGCTCGACGCCCGCCTTCCGCCAGCCCGCGAGCAGGCCGTCCTCGCCCGCCAGGACCTCGACGACGTCCGGGAGGTCCGGCAGGACCGTGAGCACGATCGGCAGCGCGGCCTCGGCGAGGGTCGCGGCGGCGACCGCCCCGGCGCTCCTGGCCTCGCCGTCGCGGCCGGGCGTGCGGTTCCAGACGGTCACCGGGAAGCCCGCGCGGGCGAGGTTGCGGGCCATCGGCAGGCCCATGGCTCCCATGCCCAGCACGGCGATCGGATCTTGGCGCATCCAGGCATCCTGGCCCCGCGGCCGCGGGTCGGCAACGGGTGCGGCGTCCCATCACGGGTGGTTCTTATGATGGGCGACCATGAGCGTCGAGCGGCTGCGGTGGCACCCCGGTCACCTGGTGCTCCAGCTTTCGCAGCAGGCCAGGCGCATCAGGGCGGCGGTCGGCGAGGACGGCCCGCACGTGTCGGCGCCGGCGGAGCGCGTCCAGTCGGCCGAGTTGCCGCGGAAGGCCTGCGCGCATCACGAGGCACGGCACTGAAGGAGCGCCCTGGGGTGTAGATTAGATGTTCTGCGCGCGCACTCTGGGGGCACGCAGAACAGTCAGGTCAAAAAACCTGACGACAAAAGACGGTATCGAGAAATGAGGCACGTTGTCAAGCCCCTCCGATGACCTCCGGCTCCGGGAAATCTCCTCGGAGCAGGAGTACGTGTCGATGCTGTACGGCAGGCTGGACGACCTCCGCGAGCAGAGTTCGAAGCGATTGGCGGGCGCGCTCCGGCAAACCGGTGGCACGCACCAGATGCGCTCGGAGCGGGACACCTCCGTCGCCATGTACTCGGACCAGCTCGCCCAGTACAGCGCGGTGGAGAACGGTCTCTGCTTCGGCAGGCTGGACTTCCACGAAGGCGAGCGGTTCTACATCGGCCGCATCGGGCTGTTCGACGAGGACAAGGAGTACGAGCCGCTGCTGATGGACTGGCGCGCGCCCGCCGCGCGGCCGTTCTACCTGGCGACCGCGGCGTCGCCGGACGGCGTGCGCAGGCGCAGGCACATGCGCACCAAGCAGCGCACCGTCGTGGCGTACGACGACGAGGTCCTGGACATCAACTCGACCGAGCCGAGCCGCAACGAGGGCCTGACCGGTGAGGCGACGCTGCTCGCCGCGGTGAACGCGAACCGCACCGGGCAGATGAGCGACATCGTCGCGACCATCCAGGCCGAGCAGGACAGGATCATCCGCACCGAGCTGAACGGCGTCGTCGTCGTGCAAGGCGGTCCGGGCACCGGCAAGACGGCCGTCGCGCTGCACCGCGCCGCGTACCTGCTCTACACGCACCGCAGGCAGCTCGCGAAGCGCGGCGTGCTCGTGGTCGGGCCGAACGCGACGTTCCTGCGCTACATCGGCCAGGTGCTGCCGTCGCTCGGCGAGACCGGCGTGCTGCTGTCGACCGTCGGCGAGCTGTACCCCGGCCTGAACGCGGTCGGCCGCGAGTCCGTCGAGGTGGCCGCGATCAAGGGCCGCGTCCAGATGGCGGACGTCATCTCGCACGCGATCAAGGACCGGCAGGAGGCGCCGGGGCTGATCGAGGTCCCGTTCGAGCAGGACACCCTGCGCATCGACCGGCGGGCGATCACCGAGGCCCGCGGCCGGGCGCGGCGCACCCGCAGGCCGCACAACGAGGCCCGGCGCACGTTCGTCCGCGAGATGATCTCCACGATGGCGAACCAGGCCGTGAACAAGCTGGGCAGGCACCTGCTCGACTCGGACGACATCGACGAGATCCGCCGCGAGCTGCGCGAGGACGAGAACGTCCAGCGGGCGCTGGCCGAGCTGTGGCCGACGCTCACCCCGCAGCAGCTGCTGACCGAGCTGTACTCCTCGGCCAAGCGGCTCGCCGCCGCCGCGCCGCGGATGAGCAAGGAGGACCGGGCGCTGCTGCTGCGCCCCGCGGACGCCGAGTGGACGCCCGCCGACGTGCCGCTGCTGGACGAGGCCGCGGAACTGCTCGGCGAGGACGACGCGGACGCCAAGGCGAAGGCGGAACGCCAGCGGCGGCAGGCGACCGACTACGCCCAGGGCGTGCTCGACATCCTCGACCTGGAGGACGACGCCGACCCCGAGATCCTGATGGCGCACGACCTGATGGACGCCTACCGGCTCGCCGAGCGGCACGGCGGCGAGACCTACGAGACCGCCGCCGAGCGCGCGGCGGCCGACCGCACGTGGACGTTCGGGCACATCATCATCGACGAGGCGCAGGAGCTGTCGGCGATGGCGTGGCGCACGCTGATGCGCCGCTGCCCCAGCAAGTCCATGACGGTCGTGGGCGACATCGCCCAGACCGGTGACATCGCGGGCGCCACCTCGTGGGGCCAGGTCCTGTCGCCGTACGTGATGGACCGCTGGAAGCTCACCGAGCTGACCGTCAACTACCGCACCCCGTCGGAGATCATGGCCGTCGCCGCCGACGTGCTGACGAGCGTCGACCCGTCGCTGGTGCCGCCGACGTCCGTGCGCGACAGCGGCGTCGAGCCGTGGCACGCGCGGGTGGACGACCTGGTCGCCGACCTGCCCGCCCTGGTGGCGCGCGAGGCCGCCGAGATCGGTGAGGGCAAGCTCGCGGTCATCGTGCCGCTGGCGAGGCTGACGGAACTGGGCGACGCCGTGACGGCGGGCGTGCCGGGATCGGCGGTGGGCAACCAGTCCTCCGCCCTGGACTCGCGCGCGGTGGTGCTCAGCGTCGTGGACGCGAAGGGCCTGGAGTTCGACGCGGTGGTGGTCGTGGACCCCGCCGGGATCCTCGCCGAGTCACCGCGCGGGGCGAGCGACCTGTACGTCGGCCTGACCCGTGCGACGCAGCGGTTGGGCGTCGTGCACACCGACGACCTGCCCGAGGTGCTGAGCCGGTTGAAGGACGCGCCCGCGTCCGTGTGAGGAAAAAGGGCTGTCGAGGCCACCGCAGAGGGTGGTGGCCTCGACAGCCTGACGTGGGGCAGTAATGGAACTCACTGGATCAGTAATCTGGAATCCGGCTGCGTCGACCGGAAATAATAACGTTGTCAGCGTGTGACGCTGTTATCATATTCCACCCGCGGAGCCGTACTCCAGGGCAGGGAGCTGCGGCTTCGCGGTCGGACACGGTGCGTATACCTATTACACCGTCAGAGTCATAATCAAACGCCTTTCGTCTGACAATCTAATCTTCCGCGCCACCCCGGACGTTACCGAAGAAATGTCGTAACTATCATTGAGCCAAGTGGAGCAATGCATTCACCGGGTCGGACCGACGGAGCCACCGCAGAGGGTGGTGGCCCCATCCGCCGCCACGTGCGCCCCCCTAGAGCGGGCTTGTCCGACCAACGAGCGGCCGTCCACGGGGATTCGGTGCGGGACGCCGATCGGTTCGATTCGTGATGTTCTCGTGAGCATCGCTCGGCCTATCGGAGCAACGTCGCCAGTCCGAAGCCCGCGTAGGCGGCGGTGAGCCCGAGCGCCAGGCTGACGGCGACGTTGAGGAGCGCCCTGCGGTGGGCGCCCTCCTCCACCAGCTTCAGCGTGTCGAGGCCGAACGTCGAGTAGGTCGTCAGCGCGCCGCAGAACCCCGTGCCCAGCACGGCGAGCGCGGTGCCGCTCGCGGGCAGCGCGATCAGGAACCCGAGCAGCAGCGAGCCCACGACGTTGACGAGCAGGGTGCCGCGCGGGCCGGGGAAGGCCCGGCCGACCAGGAAGCGCAGCGGCGCGCCCACGGCGGCGCCCAGCGCGACCAGCAGCGCGGTCATCGGCGCGCACGGCGGGTCAGCGCGGCTCCCGCGAAGACGGCGGCCAAGGCGGGCAGCAGCGTGCCGAAGAGGTAGAGCAGGGCGACGGCGGGCCGTCCCCCGTCCAGGAAGCCCTGGACGTCGACGACGGAGGTGGAGAAGGTCGTGTACCCGCCGAGGAAACCGGTGCCGAGGAACGCCCTCGGCAGGGCCCTGTCGGTCAGCGCGGCCAGCACGCCGATCAGGAAGCAGCCCGACACGTTGACGACCAGGATCGTCCACGGGCCGTGCGGGAGGACCACGCCGAGCTCGTAGCGGGCCAGCGCGCCGAGGACGCCGCCGCACGCGACGGCTCCCAGCAAGCGGGGCAACGCGGTCCTCCCGAACGGTCAGGCTGATCGAGGCAGCTCCGAGGAGTGGTGGGTCACGATCATCCACTTCCCGTCGATCTTCTCGTAGACGAACGTGTAGCGGGCGTCGATGTGGACGGTGCCACCGTCCTTCTTCAGGGTGAATCGGCAGATGCCCGAATCGATGGCCTCGGTCGACCGCAGCACGCGGACGTACGACTTCAGCACGACGCCGAGTGGTCTGTCCTGCTGGAAGCGCGCGAAGTAGTCCACGATGCCCGCGCGGTCCGTGCGGACCTCGCTGGACAGGGTGGGCAGCAGCACGGCGTCCGGCGTGTACCGGTCGGCGACCTGGTGCGGATCCCCGCTGGCGAGCGCGGCGTTCCACTCCCCGTACAAAGCGGCGATCTCCCCCACGGCGGGCCAGTAGGTGATGGTGCGGGTGGTGTCCAGCAGTTCGCTCATGGCGGTTCTCCCCGACAGCTGAGGAAGTGACTCCGTCCACTGTCCGGCCGAAAGGCCCGCAGGACATCCCCTAGCCCGCGCCGGAGCACCCCAGGAAACGGGTAGGGGTGGTTTAGCGGAGGTGGTCCACCAGGTGGTCCAGAGCGGCCAGCGCGCGGACCACGTCGGCGCGTTCGCCCGCCTCCAGCTTGTCCAGCGCGGCGCCGATGCGCTTCTCGTGCGCGCTCTCCCACACGGCCAGCTGGTCGTGGCCGTGCGCGGTCACGGACAGCCGGGCGACGCGGCGGTCGGTCGGGTCGCCCGCGCGGGACACCAGGCCGGATTCGATGAGCTGGCCGACGAGTCCGCTGACCGTGTTGGGGGCGAGGCGGAGTTCGGCCGCGAGGTCGCCGACCCGCATGGGCGGCCGTTCGGCGAGCGTCTGGAGCAGTTCGATCTGGGCCATGGGCAGCGATTCCCACGGCCAGTCCGACCTGATGCTCGTCCGCAACGCCCTGCGCAGCCGGGTCACCACGTCGGTGAGCGTCCGGGCCTCATCTGACATGCGGTGCAGATTACTGATCCGGAACACCTCTGACTCAGATATACTCGGTGGCAGATGGATCAGGCTGCGCGCGGGTGGCGGTGGTTCGTCGCGGAGTCACCACGTCCGCGACGGGTGGCGGCCTGGGCGGGCGCCCCCTGGCTGGTGATCGCGACGGTCTGCCTCGGCGCGTTCATGGGCCAGTTCGACGCGAGCATCGTCACGCTCGCCCTCCCCGCGCTGGGCGCGCACTTCGCCGTGCCGCCCGCGGCCGTCGAGTGGGTGTCGCTGTCCTACCTGCTCGCACTGGTCGCGCTGCTGGCCGCCGTGGGCGGGCTGGCCGACGTGATGGGCCGCAAGCTGGTCTACGTGTACGGGTTCGCCGTGTTCACCGGCGCGTCGGTCGCCTGCGCCCTCGCGCCGAACCTGACGGCGCTGATCGCGTTCCGGGTCGTGCAGGGCGTCGGGGCGGCGATGCTCCAGGCGAACAGCGTGGCGCTGGTCGTGACGAGCGTGCCGCGCGAGCGGATGCGGACCGCGCTGGGCGTGCAGGCGGCGGCGCAGGCGCTCGGGCTGGCGCTGGGGCCCACGGTCGGCGGCGTGCTCGTGGGGACGCTGGGCTGGCAGTCGGTGTTCGCGATCAACGTGCCGATCGGCGTGGTCGCGATGGTCGCGGGCCACTACCTGCTGCCGCGCACGGTCGACCGCGCGGAGCGCTCCCGCTTCGACCTGCTCGGCACGCTGCTGCTCGCCACGACGACGACGGCCGCGCTGCTGGCCCTGTCCGGGGTGTCCGGGCTGGCCGTGCCCGTACCGCCGCTGCTGGCGGTCGCGGTGGTCTCGGCGGCGCTGCTGTGGTGGTGGGAACGGCGGGTGGACGCGCCGCTGCTGGACTTCGCGCTGCTGCGGGCCGCGCCGATCAGCCGCGGGCTGCTCGGCGCGCTGTGCGGGTACCTGGTGCTGTTCGGGCCGCTGGTGGCGGTGCCGTTCGCGGCCACCGGGTCGCCGCTGTCGACCGGGCTGGCGCTCACCGCGCTGCCCGCCGGGTTCGCGGTCGCCGCGATCGCCGCCCCGAGGCTGCTCCCCCGGTCGTGGACCTCCGCGCGGGTGGGCGCGTGGCTCGCCGCGGTGGGGGCGCTCGTGCCGGTCGTGGCGCCCGGCGCGCTGGTGCCCGCGTTGGCGTTGCTGGGTTTCGGCCTCGGCGTGTTCACGCCCGCCAACAACGCGGCGGTGATGGCCGCGCTCCCGTCGGGGCGGGCCGGGCTGGGTGGCGGTCTGGTGAACACGACCCGTGGCCTGGGCACGGCGTTGGGGATCGCGATCAGCACGTTCGTGCTGCACGCCGGAGGCGACCAGGCCCTGCGGACGACGTTCGCGGTGTTGTGCGTTAGCGCGATCGTGTGTGCCCTGTCGACACCGGTACTCCGAACCGGTGCCGGCACCTACACTCGGTAGCTCCTCGGCCCTCGACCGGAGTGGGAAGGTGCGCGGTGGACCTCGCCAGCTGGGTACCGGCGGGAGTCGACACCGGTCTGCCCAGCGCCGCCCGCCTCTACGACTACCTGCTCGGCGGCGGCCACAACTTCGCCGCCGACCGGACGCTCGCCGAGGAGTTCCTCAAGGCCCAGCCCAACGCGCGCGCCATCGCCCGGCACAACCGCTCGTTCCTGCGCCGCGCCGTGCTGTTCATGATCGACCAGGGCGTCCGGCAGTTCCTCGACCTCGGCTCGGGCATCCCGACCGTCGGCAACGTGCACGAGATCGCGCACCGCGCGGCCCCGGAGGCGCGGGTGGTCTACGTCGACTTCGAGGACATCGCGGTCACGCACAGCGCGCTGATCCTGGCGGACGACCCGCTCGCCACGATCGTGCAGCAGGACCTGACCCGGCCCGCCGAGGTGCTCGACGCGGCGCTGGGCACCGGTCTGCTCGACCTCTCCGAGCCCCTGGGCCTGCTGGCCGTCGGGGTCCTGCACTTCGTCGCGCCCGAACGGGATCCCGGCGCCGTGCTCGGGGTCTACCGGGACGCGGTCGCGAGCGGCAGCCACCTCGCGGTGTCCCAGTTCACCTCCGACTTGCAGCCCGCGGAGATGGCCGGGATCGTCGAGGTGATGCGGAGGAGCACGAACCCGATGTTCCCCCGCTCCAGTGCGGAGATCGGCGAGTTCTTCACCGGGTTCGACGTGGTCGAGCCCGGCGTGGTCCCGCTGCCGCTCTGGCGGCCGGAGCGGATCGCCGACGACGACCCGGCGAAAGCCGGGATACTCGCGGGAGTCGGCCGCAAGAGGTGATGTCGCCGTTCCCGACCAGTGCGAGGAAATGGAGCATGACGCCGCCGGAGCCGCCCCCGAGAACTCGTCGGCAGGAACTCGCCCGCGAGTGGATGAAGGCCGTCTACTCCACGACGTACGTGCCGATGTCGTCCACCGAGATCGAGCTGTACCTGCTCGACCTGGTGGACGTCATCGCCGACACGCTGCAGGCAGAGCCGTTCACCGCCGAGCCGGTCGCGGTCGTCGGCGACAAGATGGTGGCCGCCCACTTCACCGGCCCGAACACGTTGCAGCGCACCGTGGAGGTGCTCGGCCGCGCGCTGCTGTTCAGCCCGGAGCTGGCCGACGTCGACCGGCTGGCGGAGAAGGTCGTCGCGATCCTCGGCAGCCTCGGCGCGCGGTTCGCGGCCGCGATGCGGCTCGACGCCTTCGACCAGCAGGAGGAGATCAAGTGGGCGCTCCTGCGGGCGAAGCAGGGCGTCGAGCGCACGCTCCGGGTGAGCGAGGCCCGGTTCCGGCAGGTGTTCGGCTCCTCGGTGATGGGCATCGCGATCACCGAACTGGACGGCACCGTCGTCGAGGCGAACGCGGCCTTGACGGCGATCCTCGGCGGTGAGGGGGATCTGATCGGCCGGTCGCTGCTGTCCCACTTCCACCCGGACGACGCCAAGGTCCTGACCGAGTCGTACCGCAACGTCCGCGAGGACGTGGTCGACCGGTTCCGCGAGCAGCGCAGGCTGGTCCGGGCCGACGGCGAGCCGGCGTGGGTGTACCTGGCCGTCTCGCTGCTGCGCGACGCCGACGGCGAGGCCGCGTACCACGTGACGATGGTCGAGGACGTCAGCGAACTGCACCTGATGCGGAAGAACCTGGACTTCATGCTGCTCCACGACTCCCTCACCGGGCTGTCGAACCGGCAGCACTTCGTCACCCAGCTGGAGGCCGTGCACAACCGCTCCGAACACGGGATCACGCTCTACCACCTGGACCTGGACTCGTTCTCGCTGATCAACAACGGCCTCGGCCACGACACCGGCGACCGGCTGCTCAAGCAGACCGCGCAGCGGCTGCTGACCGTCGTCGCGGGCGAGGACGCCGTCGTGGCGCGGATCGGCGGCGACGAGTTCGCCGTCGTGGTCGACAACTCCGCCACCACGCCCGGCGTCACCACGATGATCGACCTGATCAACGAGGAGCTGGCCGAGCCGACGTTCATCGACGACCGGGGCATCGCGCTCACCGCCAGCATCGGCGTGCTGGACCGCCCGTCGCGCGAGTGGACGGTCCGCGAACTACTGCGCGCGGCGAACACGACGCTGCACCAGGCGAAGGCCAAGGGCAAGCGGCAGTGGCTGCCCTACGACCCGCGCGAGGACTCGCGGCAGCGGACGTGGGCCGACGTCGCCGCGTCGATGCCGGGAGCGCTGGAGACCGGCGAGATCGAGGTCGACTTCCAGCCCGTCGTCGCGCTGGCCGACCGCGCCGTGATCGGTGTCGCCGCGCAGCTGCGGTGGGGCTCGTGGGGTCACCGCCAGTGCCTCGAACTCGCGGAGGAGACCGGTCTGTCGCTGCCGATCGGGCAGTGGATGCTGCGCCACGCGGGCAGGCAGATGGCCGAGTGGCGCGACGACGCGGCCCTGAGCACCGTGCCGCTGCACGTGTCGCTCGGCCCGATGCAGTCCCGCGAGGAGGACCTCGTCGGCGCGGTCAAGCGCACGCTCGACGAGACCGGGCTGCCCGTGACCGAACTGCGGATCTCGGTGAACACCCGCGCGGTGCTCGCGGGCGGCAGCGACGACAACGTGCAGGTGCTGGTCGACTCCGGCATCCGCACCGGCCTCGACGCCTTCCACGGCGGCCAGGACGAGCTCGCGTTGCTGACCGAGCTGCCGATCGACTCGGTGACCATCGCGGGCGCGGACGTGCGGCGGCTGGCCGCGCAGCCGGACCGGGAGTCGTTGCTGCACAACGCGATGACGGCCCTGGTGACGGTCGTGCACCAGGCGGGCGTGACCGTCGTGGCCACCGGGGTGGCGAGCGAGGTCGAGGCGGACTGGTGGGCGGGGATCGGCGCCGACGCCGCCCAGGGCGACTTCTTCGCCCCGCCGCTCCCCGCCGCCGAGGTCGCGACCCTGTTCGGCCGCAACTAGGGCGGTGACCACCGGTCCCTGCCGGGCTCCGTGCCGCGGGAAACCCGGTGAGGACCGGGGTCGCCGCGATCAGGTCCGGTAGGTGGCGATGACCACGCCGGTGGTCGTGACGACGCTGTCGACCAGGCTCAGCTCGCCGAACGCGCCCCGGTCGGGGAACAGCCGCTGCCCGCCGCCGAGGACGAGCGGGTGGATCAGCAGGGTGTACTCGTCGACCAGGCCCGCCGCCGCGAGCGACCGGACCAGCACGCCGCTGCCGAGCACCACGACATCGCCGTCGAGGGTTTCCCGCAGCTCGGCCACGGAGTCGACCGCCTCACCGGCGAGCAGCGTGGAGTTACGCCACGGCAGCGGTTCCACGAGCGTGCGGGACGCGACGTACTTGGGCGTGTTGTCCAGGACCTCGGTGAACGGGTTGCCGTCGGTCTGCTTCGGCCAGAAGGCGAAGAAGTCCTCGTAGGTCCGCCGCCCGAACAGCATGGCCGTGGTGCCGGCCATGCCCTCGCCCATCTTCTCCATCGCCGTCGCGTCCGCGTACGGCCGACCCCAGCCACCGTGCTCGAACCCGCCGCGAGTGTCCTCGTCCGGCCCTCCGAGCCCCTGCATGACCCCGTCCAGGCTCACGCTCTCGGTCACCACGATGCGCGCCACGTCGCTCTCCCGCCGTTCGTTCCGACTTGCCGTCACCACCTGTACGAACGGCGGACGGCTGGATCGACACGAGGCGGGAAGTTTCCCTAGAGCTGCTTCACCGCCGTGAGCAGCTTGGTCAGCGAGTCCTTGGCGTCGCCGAAGAGCATCGTGGTCTTCGTGTTGTAGAGCAGCTCGTTGTCGATGCCCGCGAAGCCCGGCCGCATCGAGCGCTTCATGAACACCACGGCCCGCGCCCGGTCGACGTCGAAGATCGGCATGCCGTAGATGGGGCTGGTCGGCTCGTCGCGCGCGCCGGGGTTGACCACGTCGTTGGCACCGACGACGAGCGCCACGTCCATGCTCGTCATGCCGGGGTTGACGTCGTCGAGCTCCTTGAGCTGCTCGTAGGGCACGTCGGCCTCGGCCAGCAGCACGTTCATGTGGCCGGGCATCCGGCCCGCGACCGGGTGGATGCCGTAGCTGACGGAGATGCCGCGGGCTTCCAGCAGCGTCACCAGTTCCCGCGCGGCGTGCTGGGCCTGCGCCACGGCGAGGCCGTAGCCGGGCACGATGACGATGGAGTGCGCGTACCCCAGCAGGATCGCGACGTCCTCGACGGTGCCGGAGCGGACGGTCCGCGACTCCTCGCCGTGGACCTGGGCGACGGTCGCGGTGAACGCCCCGAAGAGGATGTTCGTCAGCGGCCTGCCCATGGCCTGCGCCATCATCCGGGTCAGGAGCGTGCCGGACGCGCCGACGAGCGTGCCCGCGACGATGAGCAGGGTGTTCGCCAGGACGTAGCCGGACGCGGCGACCGCGAGACCGGTGAACGCGTTGAGCAGGGAGATCGCGATCGGCACGTCCGCGCCGCCGACCGGGAGCACGAACGCGATGCCGAGCAGCAGCCCGGCGACCGTCAGCGCGACCAGCAGCGCCGTGGACGACGTGACGAGCACGGCCGCCGCGAGCCCCAGGCTCGCGACGACGACGCCGATGCTCAGCACCCGGCCCGCAGGCAGCACGACCGGGCGGGTGGTCATGATCTCCTGGAGCTTCGCGAACGTGACGAGGCTGCCGGAGAAGCTGACCGCGCCGATCAGGACCGTGAGGACGGTGGCGACGCGGAACAGCAGCTCGCCGCCGTCGTGGAACTCGGCCAGCGCCACCAGTGCCGCCGCCGCGCCGCCGACCCCGTTGAACAGGGCCACCATCTGCGGGATGGCGGTCATCTTCACCGACCGCGCGGCGGGAACGCCGACGATCGTGCCGAGCGCGATGGCGATCAGGATCCACAGTCCGTTGTGGACGGCGCCGTGCAGGAACGCCGTGACGACGGCGAGCAGCATGCCCGCCGCGCCGAGCAGGTTGCCCGCGCGGGCGAAGCGCGGCGTGCTCAACCCCTTGAGCGCCAGCAGGAAGCACAGCGCGGCGACGAGGTAGGCCAGTTGGACGGTCATCGCTTGTGCCCCTTGAACATCTCCAGCATCCGGTCGGTGACCACGAAGCCGCCGACGACGTTGATGGTCGCGAGGAAGACGGCGAGCAGCCCCAGCACGAGCTGGGCCCCGCCCTCGGCAGCGCCGGTGATGAGGATCGCCCCGACCAGGATCACGCCGTGGATGGCGTTGGCGCCCGACATCAGCGGCGTGTGCAGGATCGTGGAGACCTTCGAGACCACCTCGAACCCCACGAACGCGGCCAGCACGAAGATCGTCAGCAGGTCGATCACAGCAGCCCCCTGGTCGGCTCGTGCCGCACCTCTCCGGCGTGCGTCAGGCAGCACCCGGCGAGCACCTCGTCGGTCAGGTCCGGCGCGACGACGCCGTCCTTGGCCATCATCATCAGGAGGTTGGTCACGTTGCGCGCGTAGAGCTTGCTGGCGTGCACCGGCATCCCGCTCGGCATGTTGCGCGCGCCGTGCACGAGCACCTCGCCGACCCAGACCTCCTCCCCCGCCACCGAGGCCGCGCAGTTGCCGCCGGACTCGGCCGCGAGGTCCACGACGACCGAGCCGGGGGCCATGGCCTTGAGCATGTCGGTGGTGACGAGCACCGGCGCCGCCCTGCCGGGGATCGCGGCGGTGGTGATGACCACGTCCGACGCGGCGACCCGTTCGGCGATCAGCTCCCGCTGCCGTTCCAGGAAGGTCTCCGACTGCTCGGCCGCGTACACCCCCGTCTGGGTCTCCAGCGGCAGCTCCACGAACCGCGCGCCGAGGCTGCGCACCTCCTCGGCGGCCGCCGCGCGCACGTCGTAGGCCTCCACGACGGCGCCGAGCCTGCGGGCGGTCGCGATCGCCTGGAGCCCGGCCACGCCCGCGCCGAGCACGAGCACCTTCGCGGGCGGCACCGTGCCCGCCGCCGTGGTGAACATGGGCAGGAACCGCGGCAGCCGTTCCGCTGCCACGAGCACCGCGCGGTAGCCGGCCACGAGCGCCTGCGACGACAGGGCGTCCGCGCCCTGTGCCCGCGTGACCCGCGGCAGCAGGTCGAGGCTGAACGAGGTCACGCCGCGCTCGGCCAGCACGCGCACCAGGTCCAGCTCGGTGGACGGCGCCAGGAGGCTGATCGTCACGTCGCCCGCGCGCAGCTTGCGCGCCTGGGCGATCTCCAGTGGTTGGACGGACAGGACGACTTCCACTTCGCCGACCGGATCGTGCCCGACGACCTGCGCGCCTGCGGCCCGGTACGCCGCGTCCGCGGCGTGCGCGTGCCTGCCTGCGCCCGATTGGACGTCCACGGCAAGACCCGCGCCGAGCAGGGTGCGCACCGTGTCCGGAACGCACGCCACCCGGCGCTCGGCGGGCCGCGTCTCCGCGGGAATGCCGACTCTCACAGCTGGTCACACTAGCCGCGCAAAGGTGATCTAGGCCACATCGTGCTTTTAACCGTGATCGCCGTACGCCCGTACGGGTTAGTCCGACCAGGAGGTCGGCGATCCGTCGAGCACCGGGGGCAGCGCGGCGCGTGGGCGTTCCGCACCCGGTTGCGGAGCCCCCACGCGCCACGTGGCCGCTAGTGGATGACCGGGCAGACTCCCGTGGTGCCTCCGGGGAAGAAGTTGGGCACCATCTCCTCCGTGTCGTAGTACCGGTGGAACACCGGGGTCAGCGAGCCGGACATCGGCGGGACGATCCACGACCAGTCGGCGGGGGTCTTGCGGCCCGCCGCCTCCTCCTTCTGGATGTGGGTCAGGAAGCGCTGCGACTCGGTGTGGTGGTCGGTGATCGTCACGCCCGCTTCGGCGAACGAGTGCAGGACCGCCCGGTTCAGCTCGACCAGCGCGCGGTCGCGCCAGAGCGTCTGCTCGGACGAGGTGTCGAGCCCCATCCGCTTGCCGAGGTACGGCAGCAGGTCGTAGCGGTCGTTGTCGGCGAGGTTGCGGGCGCCGATCTCGGTGCCCATGTACCACCCGTTGAACGGCGCCGACGGGTAGTCGATGCCGCCGATCCGCATCCGCATGTTGCTGATGACGGGCACGGCGTGCCAGCGCAGGCCCAGCTTGGCCATCCACGGCAGTTCGGGGTGGGTCAGGGGGACTTCGAGCACGGCGTCCGGCGGGAGGTCGACCATGCCCGTCTCGGCGTCCGCGGTCTCCACCAGCACCGGCAGGACGTCGAAGGGGCCTCGGGTCCTCGGCGGCTGCCAGCCGCGGGTGATCGCGAGGTCGGTGAGTTCGAGGTTCCGGCGGTCGCCGAGGACGCCGCCGTCCGGACCGCGGTAGGCGGCGTACCGGATGAGCTGCTCGTTGCGGATGCGGGGACCGGGGTGGCCGGGTTCGTCGGGGGCGAACACGGACATCACCGGGCGGATCTTCCCCGCGTTGGTGGCGATCCGGAGGTGCTCGACGCACTCGTCCGCCACCTCCTTGGGGTCGCGGAGATCGCGGAGGTCCCGCACTTTGAGGCTGCGCCAGTAGAGCCTGCCGATGCAGCGTGCGCTGTTGCGCCAGGCAACCCTGGCGCCGAAGGTCAACTCGGTTGTGGTGTGCCGGTAGGTGCCGGTCGCCGCGATCTCCGCGTGCACTTCGGCGAGACGGTCTTCCACCGGGCCTAGGTCATGGTTTTCCTCGTGGTGCAGCCGGATGAACGCGTCCGCTTCCGCGATGTCGATCTCGGTCGCCGGTGGGGCGACCGCGTTCTCGACGAGCGACGGGGGAAGCGGCATCACGTCTTCCGGACACGTGGGGACGGGGGCCATGGCGGGACACCGTAATTGCACTTTCGTGATCGGTGCACCGCCGTGCCGGTCACCGAGCTGAGCCGACCAGGCACCCGAGGTGGATACCGATAGTGCTTGATCCGACAACCGGGTGATCAGAGCTGCTATTACGGGTGGTGCCGCAATCGTTACTCCTTGGAAGCCTGACAGTTACTCGTGTTCAAGATCACATGAATGGATCGCTCGATCCAGTCACATTTTTGCCCCTTCGGACGATGCCCCCCGCGTTCATCCGCTGTTCACCTAACGGCATACTCGGCGGACGATGATCAACTCCAGTGCCGAGCTCTACCTGCTCATCACCACGTTCGCCCGGTCGACCCCCGAATGGGTGCACTCGTTCGCCGACTTCGGCACCGACGCGGGCCTGCTGGTCTTCGCGGCCCTCTTCGCGTGGAACGGCCTGCGCAGAAGAGGAACACCCGAGTACCGCCTCGCGCTGCTCGCGCCGCTGGCGGTCATCGGCGCCTACCTCGTGAGCGAGGTGACCAAATCGCTCATCCGGGAGGACCGCCCGTGCCGGGCCGTCGCGGGCGCGGTGCCCATCGCGGAGTGCCCGAGCATCGGCGACTGGTCGTTCCCCAGCAACCACGCCACGATCGCGGCCTCCTGCGCCGTCGTGCTGACGGTGCTCTGGACGCGGCTCGCGCCGCTGGTGATCCCGCTGGCGGTGCTCATGGCGTTCTCGCGGGTCTTCGTCGGCGTGCACTACCCGCACGACGTCGTGGCCGGGTTCGTGGTCGGCTCCACGGTCGGCGTGCTCCTCGCGCTGCTCGCGGTCAGGCTGGTGGGGCCTCCGAGGGCCGCGCCCCGAGCGCTGGCGGCGTCCACCCGCTGAACCGGGTCATGCCGGACACGGCCACCTTCGCCGGGACCGACCGCAGGAGCGCGTTCCGCACCGCGATGGCGACCGGGTTGCGCAGCCCGTGCCCGGCCCGGCCCGTGAACCGGGACGCCCTGGCCACGGCCTGCGCGCGCGGTCTGCGTTCCCGGTCGTACCGGGTCAGCGCCTCCTGGACCGTCGAGGCGTCCGCGCACGCCGCGGCGAGCACCACGCCGTCCTCGATCGCCTGGCACGCGCCCTGGCCGAGGAACGGCGTCATGGCGTGCGCCGAGTCGCCCAGCAGCGCGACCCGGCCGCGCACGTAGGTGGACGGCGGGGACGCCAGCTCGTGGATGTCGTGGCGCAGCACGGCCTTCGGGTCGGTGGCGGCCAGCAGCGCCGGGATCGGGTCGTGCCAGCCGTCGACCAGCCGCCGGACCCCGCCCAGCTCGTCGTCGGAGCGCAGGCCCGCGGGCGACAGGGTCGCGGCGTACCAGTAGACCCGTCCGGCGGCGAGCGGCAGGACGCCGAACTCCGTGCCGGGCCCCAGGGTCTGACCGATCTCCAGCGCGCCCGCGTGGTCGGTGACCGCGCGCCACGCCGTCGTGCCCGAGTAGACCGGCGCGGGCACGTCCGGCCACAGCCGCGACCGGACGCGGCTGCCGATGCCGTCGGCCGCGACCACCAGGTCGGCCTCCAGCTCCACGGGTTCGCCGTCCACGAGGTAGCGCACCCCCGGCTCCACCTCCACGACGTCGGCCGAGGTGACAAGGCAGTCGGCGGGCAGCGCGGAGCGCAGCACCCGGTGCAGGTCGGCGCGGTGGATCGCGACCAGCCTGCCGCCGCGTTCCAGGTCCGCCGCGTCGAGGTGGCCCAGCGCGCGGCCGCGGTGGTCCCGGATGCCGCCGGGCAGGCGCGGGGTGCCGTCCCGGCGCACGGCGTCGCCGAGGTCCAGCGCGTCCAGCGCGCGCATCGCGTTCGGCATCACGCCGATGCCCGCGCCCACCTCGCCGAACTCGGGGGCGCGTTCGAGCACCGCGACCCGCCAGCCGACCCGCCGCAGCGCCACCGCCGCGGTCAGCCCGCCCAGTCCCCCGCCGACGACTACCGCCGTTCCCCGCATGCCGATCCTCGTTTCTACAGGTGTAGATCCGTCATACTACAGCTGTAGAAAGAGGTGTCACCGTGACCGACCGCATAGCCCTGCTCGCCGACGCGGCCATCGAGGTCGTGGCGGCCCACGGGATGCGCGGCCTGACCCACCGCGCCGTCGACATCCGCGCCGGGGTGCCGCAGGGGTCGACCTCGGCGTACTTCCGCACCCGCAAGGCGCTCGTGGAAGGGCTGGTCCAGCGGCTCGCGGACGTCGACGACTCGGAGATCACCACGGCTCGGCTCGACCACCTCGCGGTCGAGGGCCCGGTGGACGTGGAACGACTCGCGGAGGGCATCGCCGCGCTGCTGGACCACTGGCTCACGGTCGGGCGGAGCAGGACGCTGGCGCGGTTCGCCTGCCTGCTGGAGGCCACCCACCACCCGGAGCTGCGCACGATCCTCGCCCACGGGGACCGGCCGCGCGCCCAGGCCCGCGCGCTGCTCGAACTGGCGGGGTCCACCGACCCGGACCGGGACGGCCGCGCGCTGGTGGCGTTCATCGACGGCCTGCTGTTCGACCGGCTCGCGGGCGGCGGCGTGGCGACCGCGCCGGCACCGGGCACGCCGGAGAGCCGCGAGCAGTTGCGGCACGCGATCCGCGCGGCGCTGCTGGGCGTGATCGAGGGGTAAATCGGTGGCGACTCCCCCGAGCCGCCCCTATCGTCGATCGCATGGGTTCACCGTTCTGCGTGTACTACCTCTGAGTTCGGCCACGGCTCGGCGTGCGGTCGCACGCCGGTCTCGTTGACGTGCCCGAAAACGCTCGCCACTCGGCTTGAGCACCAGAACCCGCGGAGCGCGCCCGTCCTGTTCGACGCGCGCTCCCACCCCTAAGAGGTGACCTGTGCGCGCACTGCAACAAACCCACCACGCCCACCTGCGGGCCGAAGACCTGGTCAAGGGCTTCGAATCACGCCCCGTCCTGTCCGGCGTCTCGCTCACCGCGTCCGCGGGCCACCGCCTCGGCGTGATCGGCGAGAACGGTCGGGGCAAGTCGACCCTGCTGCGCCTGCTGTCCGGCGACCTCGACCCGGACGGCGGGTCGGTGACCCGGCACGGCTCGGTCGCGATGGCCGCCCAGGAACTCCCGTTCGCCGACGGCGACACCGTCGGCACGCTGGTCGACCGCGCCCTGACCGCCGCCCGCGCCGCGCTGGCCGAGGTGGACGACGCGGCCGTGGCGCTGGCCGAGGACGAGCCCGGCGCGGACGACCGCTTCGCGGCGGCGCTCGCCGAGGCGGAACGACTGGAGGCGTGGGACGCCGAGCGGCGCGCCGACCTGGCACTGGCCGCGCTCGACGCGCCCGCGGACCGGTCGCGGCCGCTGGCCGAGCTGTCCGTCGGGCAGCGGTACCGGGTGCGGCTGGCGTGCGTGCTCGCCGAGCGCGCGGACGTCCTGCTGCTGGACGAGCCGACGAACCACCTCGACGCGACCGGGATGGACTACCTGACCGCGCGGCTGCGCGAGCACCGGGGCGTGGTCGTGCTGGTCAGCCACGACCGGATGCTGCTCGACGAGGTGTGCACGGCGTTGCTGGACCTGGACCCGAACGCCGACGGCGACGTGGTGCTCCACGGCGGCGGGTACTCCGCGTTCAAGGCCGCGAAGGCCGCCGAACGGGCGCGCTGGGAGCAGCGCTACGCCCAGGAGACCGCCAGGGACACCGAACTCCGCGAGGAGGTCGCGGCGGCCGAGGCGCGGCTGGTGACGTCGTGGCGGCCTCCCAAGGGGGCTGGGAAGCACAAGCGCGCGACCCGTGCGCCGAGCCGGATGCGCAACGTCGCCCGCCGCCTGGACGAGCTGACCGGGCAGCGGGTGCCGAAGCCGCCGGAGCCGCTGCGGTTCACCGGACCGGCGTTGGCCGCGGGCCCGGACGAGGTGCTGCTGGGCGCGTCCGGTGTCACGGTGCCGGGTCGGCTGCGACCCCACCCGGACCTCGCGGTGGCCGCGGGCGGCAGGCTGGTCGTGTCGGGCGCGAACGGCACGGGCAAGTCGACGCTGCTCGCCGTGCTGGCGGGGCGGCTGGCCCCGGCGACCGGCGTGGTCCGGCACGGCGCGCGCACCCGGATCGGCCTGCTGGCGCAGGAGTCGGACTTCCCCGACCCCTCGTCGAGCCCGGCCCGGCTGGTGCGGGACACCGGACCGCTGCGCGACCTCGGCCTGCTGCCGGACGTGGACCTCGCCAGGCCGGTCGGGCGGTTGTCCACCGGGCAGCGCAGGCGGCTGTCGCTCGCCCTGCTGCTGCTCGACTCCCCGCACGTGCTGCTGCTCGACGAGCCGACGAACCACCTGTCGATCACGTTGGTGGACGAGCTGACCGAGGCCCTCCGGGTGACGTCCGCCGCGGTCGTCGTCGCGACCCACGACCGGCAGCTGCGGCGCGACCTGGAGTCCTGGCCACGCCTGGAACTCATTTGAAAACAACGTTCTTCACTGAGTCGTAAATCTTCTGTAGCTTGTGAAGCAGGTCCATTAACGCACTGGGAGGTGTGCAAGTTGACCGAAACGATCTCCACGGGTCTGCCCGTGGCACGGGACAACCCGTTCGATCCGCCCGCTGAACTGGGAATCCTCCGCGAGGAAGCGCCGATGAACCGGCTCCGGTTCCCCGACGGGCACCTCGGCTGGCTCGTCACGGGTCACGAGCTGGTCCGCGAGGTGATGGGCGACCGCCGGTTCAGCGCGCGGTCCGAACTGCACCACATCGCGATCCGGCGGGGCGACACCCCGATCCCCCGGAGGCCCCCGGCCACGCCGGGCATGTTCATCGGCATGGACGCGCCCGACCACACGAGGTACCGCAAGCTGCTCACGGGCCAGTTCACCGTGCGGCGGATGAACCTCCTGTCGGCCCGCATCGAGGAGATCGTGCTCGGGCAGGTGGCGGAGATGCGGGAGCGGGGCACGTCCGCCGACCTCGTCCCGGCGTTCGCGCTCCCCGTGCCGTCGCTGGTGATCTGCGAGCTGCTGGGCGTGCCGTACGAGGAGCGCCACGGGTTCCAGGACGACACCGCCACGGCGCTGCGGCTGGAGACCAGCGTCGAGGAGGCCATGGCCGCGTTCGAGAGGGTCAAGGACTTCATCCGCGACCTGGTGCGGCGCAAGCGTTCCGAGCCCGGCGACGACATGCTCAGCGGGTTGATCGCCGGCGGTGAGCACCTCGACGACGAGGAGATCGCGGGCATGGGGGTGCTGCTCCTGGTCGCCGGTCACGAGACGACGGCGAACATGCTGGGCCTCGGCACGTTGACCCTGTTGAGCAACCCCGACCAGCTCGCCGCGCTGCGGGCCGACCCGTCGTTGATCGACAACGCCGTCGAGGAAATCCTGCGGTACCAGACGATCGTGCAGTTCGGCACGACCCGCACCGCGCTGGAGGACGCCGAGATCGGCGGCCACCGGGTCAAAGCGGGCGAGACGCTGTCGCTGTCGCTGACCGCGGCGAACCGCGACCCGGAGAAGTTCGACCAACCGGACGAGTTCGACGTCCGGCGGGCGACGGGCGGTCACCTGAGCTTCGGCCACGGCGTGCACCAGTGCCTCGGCCAGCAGCTCGCGCGCATCGAGATGCGGGTCGGGTTCGCGGCGCTGTTCCGCGAGTTCCCGAACCTCCGCCTCGCGGTGCCGGTGGAAGAGGTGCCCCTGCGCACCGACATGGCGATCTACGGCGTGCACGCCCTGCCCGTGGAGTGGTCGTGAAGATCGAGGTGGACGCGGCCAAGTGCTGCGGTTCCGGCATGTGCGCCCTGACCGACGCCTACGTCTTCGACCAGAGCGAGGACGACGGCACGGTCGTCCTCCTCGACGCCGAACCCGCGGCCGAGCACCACGCGGCGGCGCGGGAAGCGGCGGCGCTCTGCCCCGCGGGCGCCATCACCGTGCACGGGTGAACACCCCCGTGGCCCCGTCCCCTCCGGGACGGGGCCACGGGGTCACCGGGGTTCCGCGCTACGAACGGGGTTCCCAGCGGAAGCAGCGGGTGGCCAGGACGGACCCGACCGCGATCCACGCGACGAGCACGGCCGCGGCCGTTCCCACGTTGTCCGTCGGCCCGCCCCACGCGGCCCTGACCAGCTCGGCGAACTGGCCGCCGGGCACCAGGAGCATGCGGAGGTCGACGGGGTCCGACACCAGGGTCCACACCGCGCCGCCGAACAGGGCGAAGAAGAACGGCGCGGTGGTGATCTGGGCGAGTTCGGCGGTCGACGTGATCCCGCTCGTGGCCACGCCGACGGCGCAGCACATCGCGGCCCCGCCGACAACCGCGAGCACCAGCAGCAGCGGGCGTTCCGGCAGCGGCGCGCCCGCGATCGAGCTCATCGCCAGCAGCAGCGCGGTCTGCCCCAGGCCCAGCGCGGCCACGGGCACCAGCAGTCCGACGATCACGGTCGGGTCGGACGCCTCGCCGGTCCGCAGGCGCTTGAGGTAGAGGTCCTGGCGGCGGGCGACGAGCGAGGTCGTGACGGTCATGTAGACGGTGAACCCGAGCATCATCACCAGCTGCAGGGTGATGGTGAACGTCCAGTCCGACGGACCGTTGGCCACCAGCATCCCGCCGACGAGCAGCGGAACCACCAGCGCCAGCGAAGCGGCGGTCTTGTTGCGCAGCAACAACGTCAGCTCGGTGCGGCTCAGTGCGAGGATCATCGGGACAGCACCTTCCCGTCGGCCCGCACGGCGTGGAACACGTCTTCGAGCGAGGCGTGGTTGGCCCGCAGGCCGGTCAGGGCGCGGCCGTCGCGGCGGGCCCAGTCGAGCAGGTCGCCGAGGTCGCGCTGGAGTTCTCCGGTGCGCACCTCGACGCGGCCGGACGGCACGTGCACGACGTCGCCGAACAGCATCGGCAGCGCGCCGACGTCGAACCCGGCGGGCACGTCGAAGCCGATGCGCGCGGGTTGCCGCGCGAGCACGTCGGACACCCGGCCCGCCACGGCGATCCGACCCGCGTGCATGATCGCGATCCGCTCGGCGAGCGACTCGGCCTCCTCCAGGTAGTGCGTGGTCAGCACGACCGTCGTGCCCTCGGCGAGGAGTCCGCGCACGACCTCCCAGACCCGCTGCCGCGACTCGGGGTCCAGCCCGGTGGTCGGCTCGTCGAGGAACAGCAGTTCGGGCTTGCCGAGGGTGGCCAGCAGCAGGTCGAGCCTGCGCCGCTCACCGCCGGACAGCTGCTTGATCCGCACGTCCGCGCGGTGCGCCAGGTCCAACCGCTCGACCGCCGCGGCGGCGTCGGACTTCCGGCTGCTGGTGGCCTGCCAGAACGCCACCATCTCCGCGACCGTCAGATCGGCGGGAAAACCGCTGTCCTGCAACATGATCCCGATCCGCGGCCGGAGCGCGCGGCGGTCGGACACGGGGTCGGACCCGAGCACCCGCACCGTGCCCGCGGTCGTCTTCCGCAGCCCCTCCACGGCTTCCATCGTGGTCGTCTTGCCCGCGCCGTTCGTCCCGAGCAGCCCGAACAACTCCCCCTCGGCGACTTCGAAGTCGACCCCTCGCACGGCTTCGAAGTCGCCGTAGGAGCACCGCAGCCCCTCGACCTGGATCACCGGATTCGTCATGTCCACAATGGTGGTGGTCGCCCCCGTGCGGGCGTAGTGCCGGAGAACACCGGTTCCGGTGACAAATGTCAGCAGACGCGGGCAGCGGGGTGTCCGTAGGTTCATCCCGTGAGCAACCCGATGGGCCGACTGCGCCAGTACACCTGGTTCTCGCTGGCCATGGCTCCCACGGCGATCGCCTTCATGTCGTTGGCGGACCTGGGGGTGAACCGGCGCGGCGTCCCCCTGACGACCGGGCTGGCGCTCGCCGCGCTCGTGGTCGTCGTCCAGCACGTCCGGTACCTGCGGCTGGCCATGCGCGGCGAGTCCGCGGTGCGGCGGTGGCCGGAGCACCTGGCGACGTTCGCGGTCGCCGGGGCGGCGTGGGCGGTGGTGTCCGCCTCCACCCCGGTCGGCGGGCTCTGGGTGCTGCTGCCCGCCGCCGTGATCGCGCACGTGGTGCTCGTCTCGCCCAAGCGGGGCCGGATCCCCGTCCTGGTCGTGGGCACCTCGCTGACCATCGTCGTGGGAGCCGCGTTCGACGACGACTTCCAGGCGGGCGACCTCGTCGCGACGATCCTCCTGGTGAGCGTGCTCGTGTTCGCGGACCTCACGTCGATGTGGTTCTGGCGGCTGATCCAGGAACTCGACCGGGCCCGCGACACCGCCAGGGCGCTGGCCGTCGCCGAGGAGCGGCTGCGGTTCGCCGCCGACCTGCACGACATCCAGGGCCACAACCTCCAGGCCATCGCGCTCAAGGGCGAGCTCACCGAACGGCTGATCGGCCGCGACGACGACACCGCGCGCAAGCTGGCGGCCGAGATCGCGGAACTCGCGCGGACCGCGTTGGCCGAGACCCGCGAGGTCGTCCAGGGCTACCGCAGGGCCAACCTCGGCACGGAGATCACCAACGCGGTGGGCATCCTGGAGGCGGTCGGCATCACGACCACGGTCGTCGGCGACGCGAGCGAGGTGCCGGAACCGCTCCAGCAGCTGTTCGGCGCGCTCGTCCGGGAAGGCACGACGAACGTGTTGCGGCACAGCAACGCCGAGCGGTGCACCGTGGTCATCTCGGTGCGGGACGAGGAGGTGCGCGTGCGACTGCAGAACGACGGCGTGGCGAACGCGTCCGAGGGGCAGACGGGGTCGGGACTGGCGGGTCTGCGCGAGCGGTTCGCGACGGTCGGCGGCGTGGTCGACGCACGCCCCACGACCCCGGACGGGTTCGAGCTGTCCGGCAGCGCCGGGGTGGAGCGGTGATCCGGGTGGTGCTGGCCGACGACGAGGACCTGATCCGCGGCGCGCTGGCGGCGTTGCTGGAACTGGAGGACGACATCACGGTCGTCGCGCAGGTCAGTGACGGCGACGCGGCGGTCGACGCGGTGCGCGAGCACCGGCCGGACATCGCGGTGTTCGACCTGGAGATGCCGGGCCGCGACGGGGTGGCCGCGGCGCAGGCCGTGCGCGACGTCCCGGACCTCGTGGTGGTTCTGGTCACACGGCACGCGCGGCCGGGCGTGTTGAAGCGCGCGCTGGCGGCGGGAGTGCGGGGATTCGTGCCGAAAACCACGCCCGCGTCTCGGTTGGCGTCGATCCTGCGCGACGTCAGGGCCGGAAGTCGTTACGTGGACTCGGACATCGCGGCGGCAGCGCTGACCGAGGGTGCCTGCCCGCTCACCGTGCGCGAACTGGAGGTGCTGCGCCACGCGTTGCGCGGCGGGCCGGTCGCGGGGATCGCGCGGGAGGCGAACCTGGCCACCGGGACGGTGCGGAACTACCTGTCCTCGGCCATGACCAAGCTCAACGTGAGCACCAGGCACGAAGCCGCTCGCCTGGCGTGGGAGGAAGGCTGGATCTGACGGCCCCCCGCCCGAGCGAGCGGGGGCCGTCAGGGCTCCTACCAGCTAAGAACGCTTGCCTTCCATAGCTTCCAACCCGAGCATCTCCAGCAGTCGCTGGCAGTCGTCGGCGTTGTCGGAGTGATCGGCCACCGTGCGGGCGGCCTTGCCGTTCTGGATCACCGTCTGGATCTTCTCGTCGGCGCGTGCCTCGGCCAACCGGTCGCGCTCACGCACAGGTCCGATTCGTCGTTCCGTGATCAAAGGTGCTCCTCATCCGGTTCCGGGATCGCAGCGGGGGAGACGCGATCCCGGTTTGGCGCCCGCCCAACACCCGGTAAAGGTGCTGGTCGGTACCCACCGAGACTACGCCGTCCAGGTTGAGATGGGGATACATCTGGCCGGATCGATACCTGAAGAAAACACGAACGCCGTAACTCTGCGTCGAGATCAAGGCCCCGCGGGGTCGGGTCGGGCTTCGAGAACACGCGATCCGACAGCGCGCGCCGGGACTGATCACCCCGTTGTCGAACCCCGCCGCACGCAGCCCGGCGGGCTCACGCCGTGGCGCCGATTCGCCGTTCGGCAGGCAGATCCGCCCGCGGGCGGACAACCGGTCGTGACGATCCTCAGTGGACAGTCCGCTCCGCGATCCACCTGGCGATCTGCGTCCGCGAGGTGAACCCCAGCTTCTGCAGGATCCGCTCCACGTGCCCCTCGGCGGTCCGCCGGGCGATCACCAGCCGCACCGCGATGTCCTTGTTCGACAACCCGCCCGCCACCAGGTCCGCCACCTCCAGTTCGCGGCGCGTCAACGGCGTGGCCGACTCCTCGGCGGCGACCACGGCGGCGGGCTCCTCCAACGCGAACGCCACCGCCTCCTTCAGCCCGAACACCATTCCCCGCCGCAGCGCCCGCCCGAACGCCCGGTCCCCCAGCACCTCGATGGCCGCCCGCTCGCACGCCCCGTGCGGCGCGCCGAAGTACCGGGACCCGAACAGCGGGTACCCCACCGACTGCCAGATCTGGTGCGTGGCCCCGAGCAGCACCGCCGCCCGCTCCGCCGAACCCCGCGCCGCCGCGTTCCACGCCAGCACCTCGATCGCCAGCACCAGGCCGAGCAGGTCGTTGAAAGCCCGCTTCACCCGCAGGCACTCGCGCGCCAACTCCTCCGACAGGTCCCGGTCGCCGCGGGCGAACGCGCACATCGCCAGCACCCACGTCGCGTACGCGGTGGCCCACTGCTCGCCGTACCGCTCCCCCTCGGCCCGCGTCCGCTCGCACAGCTCGGCCGCCCGTGCGAAGTCGGCCTGGAACACCGCCACGATGCCGAGTTCGACCCGTGCCAGCAGCACGTTGCTGTCGAGCAGCCCCAGTTTCCGGTAGAGCGCCCACGCCTCCCCGAACAGCTCGGCCGCCCGGTCCAGGTCGTCGCCGATCAGCTTCATGCACGCCAACCGGTGCGTGGCGTAGGCCAGCGCGGACTCGTCATCGACCTCCAGCGCGTAGTCCCGGCACTCCTCCAGCATCGCCGTGGCCGCACCGAGATCACCCTGCACGGTCGCGAGGTATCCGCCCACCCACAGGACCTTGGCCCGTTCGGGTCCGGGAACGGCGTCCAGCGCCAGCACCCGGTCGACCCACCGGCGGCCCTCGCCGAGCGCCCCGCACCCGGCCCAGTAGAACCACAGCGTGCCGACGAGGTGCAGGCCGACCACGCGCCCGTCCGGCGCTCCGACGCAGCGGTCCAACGCGACGCGCAGGTTGGCGTGGTCCATCCGCATCCGGTCCTGCACGTCCGGCTGGGTCGGCCCGAACCACTCGCGTTCACCGCGTTCGGCGAGCGCGACGAAGTGGTCGCGGTGCTTGCGCCGCAACGACTCCTCCTCGTCGACGGCCCGCAGCCGGTCGCGGCCGAACTGGCGGAGCGGCTCCAGCAGGCGGAACCGCACCCCGTCGACGCCCTGTTCGGCGATCAGCACGGACTTGTCGACCAGCCCGCCCAGCACCTCCAGGTCGCCGTCGCACACGTCCTCGGCGGCTTCGAGGCCGAAGCTCCCGGCGAACACCGACACCCGCCGCCACAGGCTCTGCTCCTGCTCGGTGCACAGCGCGTAGCTCCACTCGACGGCGGCGCGCAGCGTCTGGTGCCGCGGGAGCCCGCCGCGCCGACCAGCGGCGAGCAGCCGGTAGGTGTCGTGCAGCCCGTCGCGCAGGTGTTCCAGCGGCAGCAGCCGCAGCCGGACGGCGGCCAGTTCGATCGCGAGCGGGATGCCGCCGAGCAGGTGGCAGATCTCGGCCACCAGCGCCTCGTTGTCGGCGGTCAGCGCGAAGTCCGGGACCACGGCGGAGGCGCGCTCGGCGAACAGGTCGAGCGCCGGGTACCTGCTGCCGTGCCCTGGGCGTTGCGGGTCCGGCAACGCCAACGGCGCCACCCGCCACAGGTGTTCGCCCTCGACGTCCAGCCGCTCCCGGCTCGTCGCCAGCAGGCGCAGACCGGGTGCCACGCGCAGCAGCGCGTCGGCGAGTTCGGCGACGACGTCCAGGAGGTGTTCGCACCCGTCGAGGACGACGAGCGCCTGCCGGTCCCTCAGGTGGGTGATCAGCACGGCGGTCTGGTCGCGGCCGGTGTCGTCGTGCGCGCCGAGCGCTTCGAGGACGGTGTGCACGAGCAGGTCCGCGTCGACGATGTGGGCCAGCTCGACGACCCAGACGCCGTCGGCGAAGGCGCGGCGCAGGTCCGCCGCGACGTGCAGGGCCAGCCGCGTCTTGCCGACCCCGCCGACCCCGGTCAGGGTGACCAGCCTCGCCTTCGCCAGCAGCCGTTTGACCTCGGCCGAGTCGTGCTTGCGGCCGACGAAACCGGTGGTGCCCGCAGGGAGGTTGCCGACCTGTCCTGAGCAGCCTGAAGCTCCCACGCCGGCACCATAGGGTCGTGCCGGCAGCCGGTCAATCCGGTGTTCCGGTAGGGCTGGGCAACACGGGTAATTACCCCCTAGCCGGTGATGCGGCCACGTCGGACCCTGCGTTGATGGGCGAGGACGACGACCTGCGCATCACCACCCGGCACCGCGACGGCGTGCTGGTGGTGACGGTCGCGGGCAGGCTCGACTGGTCGACCTACCTGCGCGTCCAGGACCAACTGCTGGACCACGCCGGCCACGAGCCGCTCGGCGTCGTCGTGGAGGTCGACGACCTCGCGGTCCGCTGCCCCGTCCTGCTGGTCGCGTTCGACATCGTGTGGACGTCTGCGGCCCGCTGGCCGGGCACCCCGCTGATGATGGTCGTCGACAACCCC
The DNA here is from genome assembly GCA_049997955.1 of Umezawaea sp. cmx-9-4. Classification (GTDB taxonomy): domain Bacteria; phylum Actinomycetota; class Actinomycetes; order Mycobacteriales; family Pseudonocardiaceae; genus Umezawaea. The sequence goes on from JAEBDY010000009.1 coordinate 282,216, forward strand.
GCCGTCGCGGACCTGCTGGACGCCAAGGGCCTGCCCCGGCACATGCCGAGGTTCCGCACGACCGACGAGGCGCTGACGGCCGTGGCGGCGCTGCGGCACGGCGACCAGGTCACCGCACCCCTGCCCAGTTGCCGCTGCCAGCCGTACGTGGCCGAGGAGATCACCGAACGGGCGTGCCGCCGGTGGGGCGTGTCGTCGCTGCTGGAGGTGGCGCCGCAGGTCGCCGCCGAGATGGTCAGCCACACCGACGACGACACCTCGGTCTCGCTGGTGCTGCGGCGGCGTGAACGCGAACTGTCCATCGGCGTCCGCACCTCCACCAACCTCACGACCGGCGAACGCCTGGCGCTGCGGCACAACATCGCGTCCATCGCGGTGTGCGACTTCCGCACGGGCGAGACCAGGGTCAGCTCCGACCGGATGGTGCTGTGGACCGTCCTGGACATCCCGACCGATCAGCCCGCCGCCTCCGTCAACTGACGACGCAGCAGGTCGGCGCGAGGGCCGCGTTCCTCCAGCGGCGCGAACCGGTGCTCGGGCGTCGCGCGGGAGAAGTCGTCGCCCTCGTAGCGCGGGAACACGTGCACGTGGAGGTGCCAGACGTGCTGCGAGCCGGCGGGTTCGTTGTGCTGGCGGGTCGACACGCCAGCACACCCGGCGTACGCCGCGCGCATCGCGATCGCCACCGCGCGCACCACGTCGTGCACCGCGTGGCCGTACGCCGCTGGCAGGTCGTACAGGTTCTCGTGGTGCGCGTTGGGGATCACCAGGACGTGCGCCTCGTTGCCGGGCCGCCAGTGCGACGCCATCACCGCCGTCGCGAGCTCGGTGCGCAGCACGATGTCCCGCTGGTCGTCCGCGGCGGTGTCACCGCCGTCGAGCAGGAAGCAGAACGGGCACTCGTAGCCCTCGGGCTCGTGGTTGTGCAACGGATCCCCCTCAGCTCTTTGCCCTCAAAGCAGAACGGGGTGCGACCGGATTCGGCCGCACCCCGTCAAGCGTTGGTGGATCAGCAGTACAGGTTGTTCCCCGCGGACGTGCCGAGGATCCCCACGAAGCGGTTGTAGGAGTCGACCCGGCTCTGGACCTGCCCGGGGTTGCGACCGCCGCACTCCAGGCTGCCGTTGATGCTGCGGATCGTCTCGCCGAACCCGTTGCCGTTGACCATCGCGTTGTGCGGGGTCATCGTGCCGGGGCCGGACTGCGTGTTCCAGTACCAGAGACCGGTCTTCCAGGCGATCGACGCGTTCCGCTCGACCTGGTAGGGGTCACCGAGCAGGTTGATGCCGAGGGCGTCACCCGCCGCCTTGTAGTTGAAGTTCCAGCTCAGCTGGATCGGCCCGCGACCGTAGTACGCCGCGTTGCCCGCCGGGCAGCCGTAGGGCTGGCCGGTGTCGCAGTAGTGCGGGTAGTTCGCGGTGTTCTGCTCCACGATGTGGACCAGACCGCCGGTCTCGTGGTTCACGTTGGCCAGGAACGCCGCGGCTTCCTGCTTCTTCACCGTGTCGCTGCCGGTCTTCGCGAATCCGGGGTACGCGCTGAGCGCCGCCGTCAGACCGCTGTAGGTGTAGAACGGGTTCCGGTTCGGGAACATCTGGTTGAACTGCGACTCCGACACCACGAAGCCACCGGGCACCGGCGGGTCCGTCGTGGGCGGGTTGGTGCCGCCACCGCAGGTGAACGGCTCCCAGAACCAGGAGCTGATGACCGGGTCGTAGCCGGGGTTGTCGTGCTCGGCGATGTAGAACTTGCCGTCGGTGTACTTCACGATGTTGCCCGTGACGTAGTTCCGACCGGCGACCCAGGACGGGTAGTCGCAGCTGGGCGTGTTCCCGCCGCCACCGCAGACACCCTGGTCAGCCCACACGCTGTTGGTGCCGGGCGCCTGGTTCTGCGTCCACCACTGCGCGAGCCAGTTGCGGTTGTTGTAGGAGGCGGTCATGCCGTTCGTGTAGACGGAGCCGGAGTTCCACCCGGCGGCACAACTGGCGGCCGTTGCCGAGGACGGCAGGACGACCGCCAGCACCGTCGCGCAGGCCACCGCGAGAAACGCGGCGATGATGCGAAGCCTCGACACTTGATCACTCCCTCGTGCGGTTGCAGGGCCGCACAAAATTGACGGCAAGGCCGGCCCAAGGCACACCGAACAGACCGAACGAGTCGGCTGGCTCGAAGAGTCTTGTGACCGGTGCCACAGTGAACCGCAGGTGGTATAGACCAGTCAAGGGTTCAGACCATTTTCGAGACCCGAACGGACCCGATCTTCGGGAAGGTGAACGCGCTGGTAGCGGCCCCGTCGCAGCGAACAAACGGTTTCAGCACACGATCATGGTCAACAGTGGCGTCGGACACACAGGATCAGGAGAGCGGAGTGCAACATCGCATTCGCTCCGACGACCACCGTGTCCCAGCGCGTGGATCGCCGTCCGGGATCACGCAGGACGTGATCCCGGACGACGATCCACGCGCGGGTCCTAGTCGCGCTTGGCGAGGGGTAGCACCGATCCGAACTGCTCCTGCACGTTCGACGTGAGCCTGGTCAACCCGAGCACTTCGAGCGCGCCCCGGTACAGGGCCTCCTGCTCGTCCCAACCCAGCCGCTCCGCCACGTGCGACACCACCGCGGCCAGTTCGCGGGGCGGCACCTGGTTGAGGAGCCTGGGACCGAGCCGTCGAGGCCGAACCTCCGGCTGGGTGGGCAACCTGTAGGTGCGCGGCTTGACCCCGATCTCCCCGAGCGGGCTGTCCGCGACCAGAACCCCCTGCCGCACCGCCACGGTGATCGCCGAGTTGAGCGACTTGGCGATGAGCTTGCCGACCTTCTGGCCACCAGACGCCTTCACGAAGACGCTGTGCAGCCTGTCCCCCAGCATCGGGCCCTCGACGTCGACGATCGCGCGAAGCCCTTCGACGACCGCCGCGGTCGACGCGTCGACAGGTGTGGGCAGCGTGCCGGTGAAGTGGTCGTAGTCGAGCAGGAAGCCGTTCGAGGCGGCAACGGGTGGCGCCACTTCGACCGACGGCTCTTCTCCCACCACCTGGACCGGGCCCTCGTCGACGTCGGGGAGGTCGAGCGGAGTGGCAGGAACGGGGTGTGCCGCTTCGAGAAGCGCCGGTGGCCGGTGTTGCTCCGGCCGGGCGGCGACCACCGGTTCCACCAGGTCGTCGACGCCGCTCGGCTCCGGCGTCCAGCCCGACGGGTGGATCTCCAGGTCCTCCAGCACGGTCCACAGTTCTTCGAGCGCGGCGGCCTTGTCCACGTAGAACGCGGATTCCCTGACGCGGAAGAACTTCCAACCACAGCGCTCCAGATCGCGCTGCCGTGCGAGATCCTTCTCGTAGGCGTCCGGACCGTGCCACGCGTCACCGTCGCACTCCACCGCGAGCCGGGACTTCCCGCCGACCACGACCAGGTCCAGGCGGTACCCCTGGGCGGGGAACTGCGGGATCACGCTGTACCCGCGATCGTGCAAGCGGTTGAAGACCCGCTGCTCGAACAGGGAGTCGAACGGCTCGACCCTCACGTCCTCCGGTACCGCGCCGGTGCTCGCACCTTCGACGTCGGCGCGTTTCGCCACGCCGTAGCAGTAGTCGAGCAACTGGAACCGCATGTCCTCGGAGTTCCCCAGGTCCGACAGGGACACCGAGTGGAACAGCCACATCTGGTCCTTCGCGCGGGACGCGGCGACGTTGTAGCGCTGCACGTACGTCTCCATGGTCATCGCACCCATGCGGGTACCGGGCTCCGGCGCCGCGACCATGGACAGGAACACGACATCGCGCTCGGAACCCTGGAAGTCCGCGGCGTCACCGCACCGCAGGTCTCGAGCAAGCCATTCCTTGCGCGGCAGCCTTTCCAGCAACCGCTTTTCGATCATCTTCGCCTGGGCGCCGCCGAGCAGTGAGATCACGCCGAAGGTGAGACCGTCGTAGCGCGGGTCGGTGACGCACTTCTCGACCTGGTCGACGATGGCATCGACCTCCACCGGGTTGATCTTGTTGGTCACTCCCCTGACGTACCCGTCGGCGAGGTACACGGGTTTGATCGGTTCGAGCCGGTCCGCGCCGTACTGGCGCACGGGGACGAGGCGGATGCCGTCGGGCTCGTAGGCGATCCGGTTGGAGAAACCGATGATCTCCGGCACGCACCGGCGGTGCTCGGTCAGCGTGAGGAGACCGCTGAACCGCATCTTGGCCTCGTCGAACAGGCTGCGCTTCGGGTCCTGCCAGGACGCGATGTAGCGGTCGTCGGCCAGGTACTGGCGAGCCAGGTCGCGGAGCTGCTGCTGGTCGACGCCCACCGCCGCGGGCGACACCTGCTTGTCGTCGCCGATCACCACGATCTTCGGTGCGAGGTACTGGAGGAACGTGGATTCCAGGCCTGCCTGCGAAGCCTCGTCGACGATCACGACGTCGAACATGCCCGGCTGGATGCGGAGCTGCTCGGCGATGCGGTAGACCGGCATGATCCAGACCGGCACGGCGGGCCTGCACCGCTCCATCGCCTGGCGGATCTCCGCTCGCCGTTTCGCCGCGTACCCACCGGTGCCCTTGCCGAGCCTGCGCACGAGCTGGGCGTACTGCGCCAGGTCCGCCTTGGCCCGGCCGTTGATGCGGTCGGGGGAAACGGCGTGGCCCCACGCGCGCGTCGCGGCGACGACCTCGACGTGGCCGCGAATCCGATCGTCGATCCGGTTGAGTTCCGCTTGGAGGGCGTTGATGTCCGGACTCTCCTGGGATCGCACCCAGGCGCCCGAGGCGGCCCACGCCCAGGCGAGGTCGAAGGTGGCCAGCCGGTCCTGCCAACCGCTGTCGAACGGATCGACCTCGACCGCGTCCCGCAACCCCGGCGCCGCGACCGACAGCCTTTCGGCCAGTTCGTCACGACGCTGGACCATGCCGCGAACCGACCACAGCCGTTCCAGCCTGTGGTGGGCCACCGCGTAGGCGTCGTGGTCGCGTTCGAGCACCGCGGACGACAACCGGCCGGTGCACGGCGCGGAATCGGACCACCGACCGGACTCCTCCAACACCTGTTCGACCTGCCGCAGGGGTTCGACCGCAGCCGTCCAGGCGTCTTCGGCGGCCGCCGCGTCCACCAGGCTGGCGTACGCGCGAACACCCGCAAGGTCGTTCCAGTCCGGCCGCGGCAGACCTGCCTGGACGAGGAGGCGGACCTCCTCGTCGAGCCTGGCACCCAAGGCGAGCACTCGTCGGAGCTGGTCCAGCTCGGTGATGTGCCACTGCAAGCGCTCGTGGAGCGTGTCCTCCTGCGGGATCGGGACCGTGTCGGGCCACGCCCGGTCCAGGCTGAGGAGGACCCGGCTCGCCTCACCCCAGGTGAGGAAGTCGTCCAGTTGCCCGACGGTGACCGGCGGGAGGCCGTTGACGCGAACCTGGTGGAACAACTGCTGCGCCTGCTTGACCACCTTCGGCGTGAGTGCGCCGATCCTCGGAGACCCGTCCGGGTTGGTCTTGATCTTGCCGCCGTCCACCACGTGCTTGCGCACAGCACCCGCCAACGCCACGAGCGGAGCCACGTCCCCGGACACCGACACGTCCGCGAGCACCCCGAGCCTGGCCACCAGCGGGCCTGCCAACTCGACCAGACCCCCGATCTGGGCACCTCTCGCGTGCCAGATGTTGCCTCGCCCGGAGCGCACGTCGGAGAGGGCGTCGTTCATCCACGCCTCACGTCGGCGCGCCAGTTCGTCGGCCGCTGTCGCGACGTCGTCGAGCCGGTGGCGCAACTGGTTGCGCGCGTCGGCCGTGAGCCGCTGCACGCCTTCGAACGCGCTGTGCCCCTTGAGCGGTGTATGCCGTGCGGATCCATCGGCCGCGGCCTTCTCCGCGTGCACGAGGTCGCTGAACCCGCGGGGGTCCGGCAGCGACGACAGGTCGACCAGACGGCCCGCCGACTCCGGCAGGTCGGCTTCGAGACCGGCGTCGACCAGGTATCCGTGCCACTCGCGGATCTCCGCCGCGCTCAGCGGCGCGGCGCTGTCGACAGGCACCTCGACGTGCTCGTCGAGCCAGGAGAACCGCGGAGCGTCCGCGGCGTGGGCGACGGCGATCTTCGCCAGTGTTCCCCGGTAGGCCGGTCGTTCGTGGTGGCGGACCTCGGATTCCCGGATCCCGACCAGTTCGCGGAAGATCAGGGCCCGCTGTCGCCGGAGCTGGTCGATCGCCTCGACGCACGACCTCTCGACGGCGAGGGCCGCTGCCGGGTCGTGGTCCGCGGCGGTGGACGAGATGCGCTCGACGGCGACCTTGAGGTCCGACATGTCCTCCCGCGACGTGCCCACCACCGCGACGGACAGCGGTTTGATCTCCGCGGGGAGCTTGTCCCGGACCTCCTTCAACGCCCGGTCCGTGTGCGCGGTGACCAGCACCCTCTTGCCCTGCGCCAAGAGGTGGGACAACAACGCGGCGGCGGTGTGGGTCTTGCCGGTTCCCGGCGGACCCTGCACCAAGACCTGCGCCTTGGTGTCGACCTGGCGGATGATGCGGAGCTGGGTCTCGTTGACGGGCAGCGGGAGGAACGGATCGCCGTCGACGGTGAACAGCGCGCCGTCCGTGCGGTCCTCCCCGACCGGTGGCGTGTGGTCGGGATCGATCAACGGCAGGACCCCGTCGGGAACCTCGCCGCTCTCCGTCAACTGGCCGATGATCGTCTGGAATATCTCGGTCAGTCCACGCTGGGAACGCTTGCGGAGGATCAGGGCGGGCGCGAACGCCGCGACCGCGTTCGGCGTGATGTCCGGGGCCACCTCGTCGTCGCGGTACTCGGAATCGGGGTCGAGGGTGTGCACCAGGCGCCGGACCAGCACCGCCGAGGCTTCGCGGTCGAGTGGGTGTTCGACCAGCCGTCGGGCGTCGGCCTTGACGTCGTTCAGGTGCGGTGACGTGGTGAGCCCGGGGTCCAGCATGTCCAGCTCGACCGTGACGGGTTCGAGCGCTTCCACCCGTTCCACGCGCAGGGTGCCGGTGTCGTCGTCGAACCGGATCGCGACGGGGAAGGTGAGGAGGTGCCGCTTGACCTGGTGGTGGCCGGGAGGCGCCCAGCTCAGACAACCGACCCCCACCACGAGTTCCAGCTCCTCGGGGTGGCTGGTGACCGACATGTAGGTCGAGAACAGCTCGCCGTACAAGTCGCGAACCGGCCTGTCCACGAGGTCCTGTCGCGCCCACACCTGCCACCGCGACAGCCAGGCGGCGAAGTTCCGGCGGATCTCGGGGAGTTCGTCCAACGAGAGCTGCCGAGTCTTCTCGACACCGTCGACGGGACTCGCCTCCGGGTCCGGAACGCTGATGCGCGAACGAAGTTCCGGCGTCCGGTCCGGATCGTCGAGCGGCTCGGAAAGCCAGGGGGCGAGGTCCCCGTCGGGCGCGGGCGGAGCCGGGCGCACCACGCGGTCGACCGTCAGCACGGCGTCCACGGACTCCGGATCACCGTCACGACCCGCGCACCTCGCCGCGTCGTGCGGCGGCACGTCGGCCAGCCACAAGACCATCCCCTCGCGACGGTAGACGTCAACCGTGCGGGGCGACGTGGTCTTGAGCTGCTGGACCCTCGCCAGGAACTCGAAGAGTCGAGTGGCGCGGCGCACGAGCGGGTCGTCCGCCGTCGATACCGCATCGCGTTCCTGGTTCCGCACAGGTGCTCCTGATCATCCCGCCGGCCCCGATGCGGGCCATGAACACCTCATCGGCGGAAGATCACCTTCGTTACGACCTCGTCGTCGGTTCAACTGAACAGGGGACGAGGTCGACCTGGAGGACCGAAGGGGTGGCCCGGGACTAGCGCCCCTTGGCCTCGTCGTACCTGGCGTTGGCCGCGACCACTTCGGGCATCTGCCCCTCGACGAAGTCGATCAACCCCAACAACAGCCCGGCGACCTTCTCCCCGCTCGGCGTGAGGCTGTACTCGACCTTCGGCGGAATCGTCGGCTGCGCCTCGCGAACCACGAACCCGTCCCGCTCCAGGGCTTGCAGGGTCTGCGCGAGCATCTTCTCGCTCACCCCGTCGACCCGACGGCGCAACGCGTTGAAGCGCAGGGTGCCGTCCCGCAGCGCGACCATCGCCAGGATTCCCCACCGGCCGGTCAGGTGCTCGAGCGTCGCCCGCGAGGTGCACGCCTTGGCGAACACGTCGAACACCAGTCGTGCGTGCTCGTCATGCGCCTGACCAGACGTTTCGCTCATGCTTTTACGGTACCTCGCGCGCAGCACGATCCAACGTGACCGTACTCACTCACAGTTGGCACTTTCTAGAAGTTAGTGCAATCTATGGGTAAGCGAAGACCTGCCACGAGGAGCAAGCACCATGATCGTTATCACCGGAGCAACCGGCCACCTGGGCAAACTGGTGGTGGAGGGCCTTCTCCAGAAGGTCCCGGCGGGCGAGATCGTCGCCGCCGTCCGCACCCCCGAGAAGGCCGCAGACCTGGCCGCCCGCGGCGTGCAGGTCAGGAAGGCCGACTACTCCGACCCCGCCGGCCTCGCCGAGGCGTTCGCGGGAGCGGACAAGATCCTGCTCATCTCCAGCCCCGAGGTGGGCCAACGCGTGCCCCAGCACACCGCGGTCGTCAACGCCGCGAAGGAAGTGGGAGCAACCCACCTCCTCTACACCAGCATCCTGTTCGCGGACACCTCGACGATGCTCCTGGCCGCCGACCACAAGGCCACCGAGCAGGCCGTCCGCGACTCCGGCATCCCCTTCACGTTCCTCAGGAACGGCTGGTACACCGAGAACTACGCCCCGACCATCGCCCAGGCCTTGGAAACGGGTTCGTTCGCGGGCAGCGCGGGCGACGGCGAACTGGGCGCCGCCCCTCGCGCCGACTACGCCGACGCAGCGGTAGCCGCCCTCACCACCGAGGGCCACGAGGGCAAGGTCTACGAACTGGCGGCCGACACGTCGTGGAGCTACGCCGACCTGGCAGCAGAACTCTCCACGGCAACCGGCAAGACCATCACCTACCAGAACGTCCCCGCGGAACAGCACGTGCAAATCCTGACCAGCGCAGGCGTCCCGGAAACCTTCGCCAAGATCCTCGCGGACTCCGACCGAGGCATCGCAGACGGCGAACTGTCCACCACCACCCACGACCTCAGCACCCTCGCAGGCAAGCCCACCACCCCACTACGCGAAGTGGTTGCCCTGCTCCTGAAGGGCTGACCCACACCCACTCCAATGGCCGTCCCGTTCACCGGGGCGGCCATTGACGTTCTCAGGCAATCATCACTGGCCGAATCCGCAGGATGAGGACTACGATTCAGATGATCTTGAACAACTCACCCCTGCCAAAACCAGTGGGGCAGGTGGGGTTCGAACCCACGACCTGACGGATTATGAGTCCGCTGCTCTGACCAGCTGAGCTACTGCCCCTTGCACGTGTCGCAGCCCACCTGGAACGCGGGTTGCGCTGCCGCGCTGTGGAGAGTACCGATCACCGGTGCGCGCGTCTCAAGAACCTCTGGTACTTCGGTTGCCGATGTGGTTCGGGGTGACGTGTGGGGAGAATTCGCCTGATCGTGTGACAAAGCTGATTGCGGGGCGGGGTGGATGGGTACCCGGTGCTCATGAACGAGAAAACCCCAGGTCCGGGGACCTGGGGCCGTCTGACTTGCTCCCCCTACTGGATTCGAACCAGTAACCCTTCGATTAACAGTCGAATGCTCTGCCATTGAGCTAAGGGGGAATGTTCTGTTGTTCCGCCTGGCCTCTTCGGCCTGACAGGTGAGAACTCTAGCGCATCCGGATCGGGGTTCGCACACACCCCCCTCCGATGCGACAAGATGGGTGCGACCAGGCACGACACGAGAGGAGACCTCGATGAAGGGCATCCTGTTGGGCGCCGCTGTCGGCTACGTGTTGGGCGCACGGGCCGGACGTGGGCGGTATGACCAGATTGTCCGGACCTACCGGCGGCTCGCGGATCACCCCGCTGTGCAGGGCGCGGCTGGGATCGTGCGGGCCAAGGTTGGGGAGAAAACGGGGTTCGGACAGCGGGCCCACACGAACGGGCACGCGCCACGGCGGGAGTCGGTGATCCCGCGGGCCTAGGCGTGAACCCGCCGGAGGTGATCACAGGTCGCCTTCGGCGGGGTAAGGCCGTCGGTTGAGGGTCGCCTTCGGCGGGGTGATGTCGGTCAAGGGGTGCCTTCGGCGAGCAGTGCCAGCGGTCACGGGTCGCCTTCGGCGAGGTGGTGGCAGTGGCCAAGGGACCCAGTGCCGGTGGTCAAGGGTCGCCTTCGGCGGCTGGAGGTCGAAGGTCGCCTTCGGCGGCGGAGTTGTGCGGCTGGAGAAGTCGGCGAAGGTCGCTCGACTGGCTACCGCACGCGGGCCACGGCGAAGACGCGGCGGAACGGGAACCACGTGGCGCCGTCCGCTCGTTGCGGGTAGGCCTCGCGGAGCTTCGGGGCCAGGTCGGCGCGGAACGCTTCCCAGGCTTCGTCGTCCAGCCTGGCGCGCACCGGGCGCAGGGCGGTACCCGTGATCCACTCCAGGACGGCGTCAGGGCCCCGCAAGGCCTGCACGTAGGTCGTCTCCCAGGCATCCACCTCGCAGCCCTCCAAGAGGTCCGCGTAGCCCGCGGGATCCAGTACCGGGCTCTGGTCACCGAGGACATCGGTCAAGTCGCTCCAGCCCGCTTCGATCTGCGCGCGGACGAGGGTGTGCGACGGGCTCTGGAAGTTGCCGGGGACCTGCATGGCCAGCCAGGCGCCGCTCGGCAGTTCGGCCACCCAGCGGCGGAGCAGGTCCGGGTGGGTCGGCAGCCACTGGAGCACGGCGTTGGTCACGACCACGTCGGTGTCGGGTGCCGGGGACCACGTCGCGGCGTCCGCGACGTGGGCGTCCAAGCCCCGCGCGCGGGCCGCCTCCACCATTTCCGGGGAGGAGTCGAAGGCCTCCAGGACGGCGTTCGGCCAGCGGGCCGCGAGGGTCTCCGTGAGGTTGCCGGGGCCGCAGCCCAGGTCGACCACCCGGCGGGGGTCGGTGGCGGAGATCCTCGCCACCAGCTCGTGGAACGGCCTGGACCGGTGGTCGGCGAAGGCCAGGTACTTCGTGGGGTCCCACATCGCGCACCTCCAAACAGTACGTTCGTACTGTAACAGTACGCGCGTACTACTCGGAAGGCTTCAGGTCCTTGATCTTGGCGGCCACGCCCGCCGCGATGTCGCGGACCGCGTCCAGGTCGGCGTCGGGGTCCGGGCGGACCTGGAGCACCACCCCGCCGCGGCCGGAGACCTTGCGCTGGAGGTACCAGGCGCCGCCGATGTGGTGCTTGCTCTTGAACGACGCGGTGACCCTGGTGTGCACGACCTCGGGCACCTTGCCCGGCTCCTCCAGCACGAACCGCTGCGGCGGCAGGTCGCGGAGCAGCACGGCGTCGCCCGCCTCGCCGTCCTCCTCCGCCTCGACGACCGCGAGGGCGTTGCCGCCCCACGTGGCCTTGCTGATCAGGTGCCAGCCGACGCGGCGCGGACCCGGCAGCCACAGGCCGAGGGACGTCGCGACCAGGTGACCGCCGCCGCGCACGGACGCGTGGGCGATCACGGCCTCCTCACCCTCCAGCGAACCGGTGAAGTCGGCGGGCAGGCCTTGCTTGAACAGCTTGCGCCACAGGGCGTTCATCTCTAGAGACCTCCAACAGCCTGCTGGCCGAGCGCCTTGTGGTACTCCTCCAGCGCCACCAGGTCGCCGAACAGCGCGCGGTACTCGTCCGGGTCCTGCACCGGCGAGATCCGGTGCAGGCGGGACTTGATCTCGGAGATCTGGCCGAACACGAGGATCTGCTGCAACCTCGCGAGCACCGCCGAGACGTGGCGGAACTCCTCGTTCGCCTTGCACTCCAGCGGTTCCACGGACAGCTCGGTCAGCACGGACCGGCCGGACTCCTCCTGGCACGCCTGGCTCACGGCCTCGACGAACGCGGGGCCGGACAGGCCGAGGGAGGCGCCGCCCGCGTCGCGGATCGCGTGGTGCAGCGCCAGGTACATCGGGTGGCTGAACACCTCGTCCGGCAGGGCGTCGTAGTACGGGCCCGCGAGTTCCGGGACCTGGAGCGCGGACTTCAGCGCCTCGCGCTGGTGCCACAACCTGGGGTCGCGCTTGTCCGGACGGCGGGTGCCCTCGACGGCCACCGCGAGCGAGGCCTGGTACGGATCCACGGGTGGTGCGGAACGGCGCTGCTTGCTGGGCGCGGCTCCCCCGCCCGCGGTCTCCCGGACGCGGCGGACGATCGCGGCCTCGTCGTTCCAGCCGACCCACCAGGCGAGCTTCGTGGCGTAGCCGTCGCGCTTGGCGCGGTCCTTGATCTGCGCGACCAGCGGCACGGTCTTGCGCAGCGCCTCGACCTGGCCGTCGACCGAGTCGAGGTCGTACTCCTTGAGCTGCGTGCGGACCGCGAACTCGATCAGCGGGGTGCGCCGGGCGACGAGGTCGCGGACGGCGACGTCCCCCTTGTCCTGCCTCAGTTCGCACGGGTCCATGCCGTCGGGCGCGATCGCGATGTAGGTCTGCGCGGAGAAGTTCTGCTCGCCCTCGAACGCCTTCATGGCGGCCTTCTGGCCCGCCGCGTCGCCGTCGAAGGTGAAGATCACCTCGCCGTTCATGTCGTCGTCGATCAGCAGGCGCCGCAACAGGTTCATGTGGTCGGTGCCGAACGCGGTGCCGCACGACGCGACCGCCGTCGGCACGCCCGCGAGGTGCATGGCCATCACGTCGGTGTAGCCCTCGACCACCACGACCTGGTGCCGGCGCGCGATCTCCTTCTTCGCCAGGTCGAGGCCGAAGAGGACGTGGGACTTCTTGTAGATCGGGCTTTCGCTGGTGTTGAGGTACTTCGCCTGGATCGGGTCGTCGTCGAAGATCCGCCGCGCGCCGAAGCCGACGACGTCGCCGCTGATGTCGCGGATCGGCCACAGCAGCCTGCGGTGGAACCGGTCGATCGGGCCCTGGCGGCCTTCCTTGGTGAGCTGCGCCTTGAGCAGCTCGTCCAGTTCGAAGCCGCGGCCGAGCAGGTGCTTGGTCATCCTGTCCCAGCCGCCGGGCGCGAACCCGCAGCCGAACAGGGCCGCCGCGGCCTCGTCGAACCCGCGCTCGGCCAGGAACTCCCGCGCCTTCAGGGCGTCCGGCGTGCGCAGCTGCTCGGAGTAGTAGTCGGCCGCGGCGCGGTGCGCCTCGATCATCCGGGTGCGGGTGCCGCGGTCGCGCTGGACGGCGGAGCCGCCGCCCTCGTAGACCAGCGCCACGCCGACGCGGTCCGCCAGGCGCTCGACCGCCTCGATGAAGCCGAGGTGGTCGATCTTCATGACGAACTTGATCACGTCACCGCCCTCGCCGCAGCCGAAGCAGTGGTAGGTGCCGTGCGACGGCCGGACGTTGAACGACGGCGACTTCTCGTCGTGGAACGGGCACAGGCCCTTCAGCGAGCCGCCGCCCGCGTTGCGCAGGGACACGTGGTCGCCCACGACCTCGTCGATTCGGCTGCGGTCACGCACCAGCGCGATGTCGCTTTCACGGATGCGTCCTGCCACGTCGTCGAGTCTAGTGCTGGCACACTGGTGCTCGTGACCGCTGCCGACCGGATGGCGAGGACGTTCACCGGGCACCGCGCGCACCTGATCGGCGTGGCGTACCGGCTGACCAGCAGCGTGGCGGACGCCGAGGACGCGGTGCAGGAGTCGTGGCTCCGCCTGGCGGGGCTCACCGAGGAGGCCCGCGCCGACATCCGCGACCTGCGCGGTTGGCTCACGACGGTGGTCGGCCGGATCTGCCTGGACCGGTTGCGGTCGGCGGCCGTGCGGCGCGAGTCCTACGTCGGGTCGTGGCTGCCGGAGCCCGTCGTGACGTCGCTCACCTCGACCGGTGAAGACCCCCTGGAGCAGGTGGTGCGCGACGACGGCGTGCGGCTGGCCGCGCTGGTCGTGCTCGACCGGCTCACCCCCGAGCAGCGGGTCGCGTTCGTGCTGCACGACGCGTTCGCGGTGCCGTTCGACGAGATCGCCGGGACGCTGGGCTGTTCCACGCCGACGGCGCGGCAGCACGCGTCACGCGGCCGCAGGGCGCTGGCCGACGCGGACCCGCCGCCGCGCGTCGCGCTGGCGGAGCAGCGGGTGGTGCTGGAGCGGTTGCTGGCGGCGCTGGCCTCCGGTGACGTGGGGGCCGTCGTCAGTCTGCTGCACCCGGACGTCGTGGCGGTCGGCGACGGCGGCGGCCAGGTCCGCACCGCGCTCAACGAGGTCGCGGGCGCGGCCAAGGTGGCCCGCTTCCTGCTCGGCCTGGTCGCCAAGTACCGGCTCGACCCCGGCGCCGCGGGCGTCGTGTCACTGGTCAACGGCGATCTCGGCCTGGTCATCCACGAACAGGTCGGCGTCCCCCGCCGCGTCGACGCGCTGGTCGTCCGCGGCGGGCTGGTCGTCGGGATCTACGACCTGGCGAACCCGGACAAGCTCGGTCACGTGCCGTTCGAGGGCTGACGCTCGGGCACCCGGCAGGCGTCGCCGGAGGTGAAGCCCTGGTCGGTGATGCCGAACGCGGCGTTGAACCGGCCGCGCTGGTTCTCCAGCGCGATCAGGTAGGTCAGCTCGACCACGCCCTTGTCCCCCAGCCGCTCCACCAGCTCGGCCACCTGCTCGTCGGTGACCGCGACCGGTGTCGCCGTCATCGCGTCGGCGTAGGCGAGCGCCAGCTTCTCCAGTTCGGTGTACTTCGGCGACGTGGCGTAGTCGTGGACCTCGGCGAGCCGGTCCACGTCCAGGCCCTGGTGCTTCTGGAGCATCGTGCCGAAGTCGACGCACCACGAGCAGCCGAGCCGGACGGCCGTCCGGTAGACGACGAGTTCGCCCAGAGCGTGCGGCAGCGCTTTCGCCGCGCGCCGCACGGCGAGTTCGTGACCGCTGCTCGCGACCATCACGCCGGGGTGGTGGGCCATGACCGCGAGCGGCTCCAGCACCGCTCCGAACCGCTTGCGCGAGTACCGGTAGGCGGCCCTGACCAGCCAGTTCGCGTCCTGCGCCCGCACGTTGGAAATCCTGGGCATGTGCTGCTCCTCGTTCGATCCGGTGGTCGTCCACCACCTCGGACGAGGACGCCACGCCAAACGTGACACCTCCGGGTGACTGATGAGACCGGCGGGAAAGCCCTACGGTCCAGCCATGACCATGTCGAAGGGCTTCACCCTCGAGCTCGACCCCGAAGCCGCCGGACTCCTGGCGGGCACGCTGCTGGCGGGGGACTCGTGCGCGGTGCAGGTGCGCCACGGCAAGTCCGGGACGCTGCTGCTGTGCGCGCTGCCCGGCGAACGCGGCCAGGGGATGCGGCTGCACCTGCGGATGCCGGACGCGGCTACCGACTGACGCGCCGCAGGAAGGAGCGCCACCGCGCGGGCGGGAACACGAGCACCGGCCCCGGCGCGTTCTTCGAGTCGCGGACGGCGACGTCGTCCGCGAACGACACCTCGACGCAGTCGCTGTCCGCGATGCCGCCGCTGTACCTGCTCTTACGCCAGCTCCGGGTCATCGTCGCCCTCCCGAGGCCGGTCGTACTCGGCCATGTACTCCATCATCAGCGTTCGCGACGCCTGCCGCGGAACGGAGAACACCGCCAGGCGTTCGAAGATGAGCTGGCTGCGGGCGATGGCCTGCGGCTCCGTGGAGAACGACCTGGTCATCTCGGTCTCGGTGTAGACGATCGGCACGGAGTCCTGGTACTCGATGAGCTTGCACCCGGCGCTGAGCGCGCCCGCGCCGCCGACGGAGGCGGGCACGATCCGGATGACGCAGCGGGGGCTGGTGGCCTGGAAGATCAGCCGCAGCAGCTGGTCCTCCATCACCCGGTCGCCGCCGACCTTCATCCGCAGGGCGTTCTCGTGGATGTAGAACGTGCAGAGCGGCCCCGCGTACGGCCGCAGCATCGCCTGGCGGCCGATCCTGGCCCGGACCGCGGGGGTGATCTCGTCCGGTGACGTCAGCCCGAGCTGGTCGAGCAGGGCCCGCGCGTAGTCCTCGGTCTGGAGGAGGCCGGGGATGGTCGCGAGGTCGAAGCTGGTGATCGCCTCCGCGGCCGCCTCGGCGAGCGTGAGGGCGCGCAGGTTCTCCGGCAGCCGGTCGCAGCCGGGCCGGGACAGGTAGGGCTCGACGGCCGCCTGGTGGCGCGTCACGAACCCGTCGATCGCCGTCCGCTCCAGGCCGCAGTGGACGAGCAGGCGCAGCAGGTCCAGCTCGCCGATGGGCGCCCGGCCCTGCTCCACCTGCGTGAGAGTGGTCGCGTGCCAACCGAGCCGGTCGGCCAGCAGGGCGCCGTCCAAGCCGGTCAGGTCCCGCAGCCGCCGCAGCTCCTCGCCCAGTTCCCGACTGGACGCCGTGGAGTCCGTGCTCGTCATGCTGTGACGCTAGGTCGTCTGATCAGCTATTTCGCCCTTTGGGGCCCGAAACCCCACTATCGAAGGACGACTTGATCACCAGTCAGGATGGATCTACGACCTGCGCGAGGAAGTAGACGGCTCCGGTGCGCGCGTGGCGCACCGCGAGCAGGTACGGGCGGTCCACGCGCACGGTGTGCGGCTCGACGTACCCCTCGAAGGCGACAGACCGGAACACGACGGCCGTCGCGGCGGCGCCTTCCAGGCCCTCCTCGTCGATCTTCAGCACGGCCTCGTGGACGACCTCGTCCACCAGCACGCGCGGGTCGGGGGTCAGGCCGGTCAGGTCGCCGCCGGTCTCGAACAGCTTCTCCACGCCGAGCTGGAGGAGCGCGGACTTGAGGGTCGCGGAGGCGCTGACGGCGAGCTTGGGCAGGAACAGCTCGACCTGGCGGAACTCCAGGGCTCCGACCAGGGCTTCCAGCCGGTCGGGGGCGAGGGCGCCGAGGTCGCCGTCCGGGAGCAGGACGATCGCCTCGACGTCGCCGTGCGCGGGCAGGGACACGGCCTGCCAGCCGTCGACGGCGGCGTGCCGCATCTTCGCCTCGCGGCGCATGGTGGGCACGTCGACGTCGCCGGCGGGCGCGTGGAACGGCAGCGGCGCCGTGTCGGAGAACGTCCCCAGCCAGGCGGTCTTGAGGTACAGGGCGTTGACCAGGGTGGCGACGGTGTCCGTGCCGACCTGGCCGGACTTGATCAGTTCGGGGACGAGGTCGTTGGTCGTGTCGGCGACGTCCGCGTTGATCAGCTTGCGGGAGCCTTCGGGATCGGTGGCGAAGGGCGCCTGGCGGGCCTTGCCGCCGGGCCACGTCGCCAGCGCGCCGGTGAAGCCGGGCTCGATCTCCACGTCCTCGGCGGCCCAGAGGGTGTTCGCCACGGCGAACTCGGCGTCCTCGCCGGGAACCGCCTCCGCGAGCAGCTTCGCGTTGCCCTCGCCGAGGAGCGCGACGAGCTGGTCGCGGGTCTCGCCCCTGGCGGCCAGGGACGCCAGCCCGAGCGCGCTGGCCACGGAGTACGGCGACCAGCAGGCGTTGGCCGTCCGGTCGGCCGCGACGACGTCGTGCAGGGACAGGGCGAACGCGAGGTGCTCGGTCACGGGACTCCTCAAGGCAGGGGACCCGGTCGAGTCTGCCACCGCAGGTCGTGCGCCGGGGGGCTGTCGCTGCGCCGCACCAGGGTTCCGTGCCACGACACGGCTTCCGCGTCCGTCAGCAGGGCCACCTGGTCGATCACCACGCGCAGCCGCGCGGCGTCGTCGGAGGCGGCCTCCCAGGCGGGCACGAAGGCGAGGTCCAGGGCGTCCGGGGCGCGGTCGGACAGGACGGCGACCAGTTCGGTGATCAGCTCGCGCTGCCGGGTCTGCATGGTCAGCCGCACGGGGTCCGCCATCACGTACCGGACGGCGACCGCCTTGAGCAGCGCGACCTCGGCGGCGACCAGCCTCGGCACGGCGAGGGCGGCGGTGTACCTGGTGAGGGGGCCGCCACCGTGCTGCTCGCGGGTCGCCGTGATGGCCGCTGAGGCGAACCGGCCGACGAGTTCGCTGGTCAGCCGCTTCAACGCCACCTGCGCGCCCAGCGACCCGTCGTACTCGGCGCGGGCCAGTTCGGCGATCACCGGCAGGCGCAGGAGTTCGCGGGCGGCCTCCTCCAGCTGCGACACCGGCTCGGCGGAGAAGTGCTTCGCGGCCAGTTCGGCGATGGCGGCCCGCTCGGACGGGTCGGCCAGCGCGGTCATGCTGATGCGGTGGGCGAGCACGCCGTCCTCGACGTCGTGCACCGAGTAGGCGACGTCGTCCGCCCAGTCCATGACCTGGGTCTCCATCGGCTGACGGCGGGCCGGGGCGCCGTCGCGGATCCACTCGAACACGGCGATGTCGTCGGGGTACACGCCGAACTTCGTGACGCCGGGCGTGTGCGGCCACGGGTACTTGGTCGAGGCGTCCAGGCAGGCGCGGGTGAGGTTGAGGCCGCTGGCCGTCTTGGGTTCCAGCCGGGTGAGGATGCGCAGCGTCTGGGCGTTGCCCTCGAAGCCGCCGCACGGGCCCGCGAGGGCGTGCAGGGCGCGTTCGCCGTTGTGGCCGAACGGCGGGTGCCCGATGTCGTGGGCCAGACCGGCGGTGTCCACGAGGTCGGGGTCGCAGCCCAGCGCCCCGCCGATGCCGCGGCCGATCTGGGCGACCTCCAGCGAGTGGGTCAGGCGGGTGCGGGGCACGCCCGACCCCTCCCCCGGCCCGACGACCTGCGTCTTGCCCGCGAGGCGGCGCAGCGCGGCGGAGTGCAGCACGCGGGCGCGGTCCCTGGCGTACGGGGAGCGGTGTTCGCCGAAGCCACCCGTCAGCGACGCGCCCTTCGGCTCCTCCTCCAGCAGCCGGGCGGCGTCGTGTTCGGTGTAGCGCTGGCTCATCCGGCCAGAGTAGCCAGAGGGCTCAGAGGGTGATGCCGTCGAAGGCCCCGGCCGGGGCCTTCATCAGGTTGTAGTACAGCAGCGCCGCGGTCTCGCGGCGGATGTAGAACACCTGGGTTTCCCTGGTCTGCACGTTGGGGCCGCTGCGTGTGGGCGACGGCCAGGCGTCCAGGCCCTCGTCCTCGGCCATGGTGCGGGCGCGCAGGGAGTGCCACGGGTCGCTGACGATGACGGCGGTCTTCAGGTTGCGCTCGCGGGCGGCCACGCCGAGGGCGCGGATGCTGCCCAGCGTGTCGTTGCCCTCGCCCACCTCGACGATCCGGTCCTCCGGCACCTGGTGGTCGACCAGCCAGAGCTTGCCCGCCTGGCCCTCGGTGAAGTTGTCACCGGCCTGGCGGCCGCCGGTGGTGACGATGTAGTTGACGACGCCCTGCTCGTACAGCTTGCGCGCGTGTTCGAGCCGGGCTTCGAGGACCTCGGACGGGACGCCGTTGTACTGGGCGGCGCCGAGCACCACCGCCATGTCCGCGTGGGTGCGGTCGTCGTCCCTCGCCACCTGCCACACGCGGAAGGCGGTGCCGCCTACCACGAGCGCGCTGATCACCAGTCCGCCGAGGACCGTGCGGAGCAACAACCGCGTGAACCTGGCCAGAGGAGTGAGGGGCACGCCCACATAGTTCCAGAATCAGAGCCACCCGTGTTCCTCGGCCAGCCGCACGGCTTCCGCCCTGGTGCGCGCGCCGGTCTTCCCGATCGCCGAGGACAGGTGGTTGCGGACCGTGCCGTCGGACAGGTGCAGCGCCTTGGCCAGGTCGGACACCGTGCCGCCGTCCCGCGCGCGGAGCAGCACGTCGCGTTCGCGGTCGGTCAACGGGCTGGCTCCGCTGGCCAGGGATTCGGCGGCCAGCACCGGGTCCACGACCCGCAGACCCGCGTGCACGCGCCGGACCGCGTCGACGAGCTGCTCCGGCGGGGCGTCCTTCACCACGAAGCCGAGCGCGCCCGCGGCCATCGCCCTGGCGAGGTAGCCGGGGCGGCCGAAGGTGGTGCACATGATGACGCGGCAGCCCGGCAGGGCGGTCCGCAGGTCGGCCGCGGCGGTGAGCCCGTCCTTGCCGGGCATCTGCACGTCGAGCAGCGCCACGTCGGGCCGGACCCGCAGCGCGGCCTCGACGGCCTCGTCGCCGGAGCCGACCTGGGCGACGACCTCGATGTCCGCCTCCAGGCCCAGCATCGCGGCCAGCGCGCCGCGCACCAGCGCCTGGTCGTCGGCCACCAGCACCCGGATCACGCGACCTCCGCCCTCAGCAGGTAGCCGCCGTCCGGCAGCGGACCGGCGGCCAGCGTCCCACCGACCCGGCCGAGCCGTTCGGCGAGGCCGTCGAGCCCGCTGCCGGTCGGGGTGTCCCCCGCGCCCCGGCCGTCGTCGCGCACCTCCAGCCACGTGTCGCCGAGCCGGACCCGGCAGTGCTCGGCGCGCGAGTGGCGCAGCACGTTCGTCACGCCCTCCCGCACCACGTACCCGAACACCTCCTGGAGGTCCGGCCGCACGTTGTCGACCGCGTGCGGCAGATCGGGTTCGACGCCCGCCGCGCGCAACGCCGCCCGCGCTCCCACGACCTCCGCCGACAGCGACACCCGCCGGTACCCGGACACCGTGGCGCGGACGTCCCCCAGCGCTCGGCGGGCCAGGTCCTCGACCTCGCGGATCTCCTCCCGCGCCCGCCGGACGTCGCCGGAGCTCTCCAGCACGCGACGGGCCAGACCGGCCTTCACGGTGATCGTGGTGAGGCTGTGGCCGAGGATGTCGTGCAGGTCGCGCCCCAGCCGGTGGCGCTCCTCGGCGACGGCGAGGACGGCGATCTCGTCGCGGGCCTTCCGCAGCTCGTCGTTGGCGCGCAGCATCCGGCCCATGAACAGCATCCCGAACGACACCGAGAGGAGCGTGCCGAGCTGGTCGACGTCCGAGCCGATCTCCCCGACCAGGGCGGAGGAGGCGACCAGGAGGGCCAGCACCGAGCCGTCGACGACCACCGCGGGCACCACCGGCAGCACCAAGGCGGTCGACGACATCACGTAGACCATCAGCCCGGCCGAGTCGAGGCCGATCCCGAAGACCACGGCCAGGCCGACCGCGGTGAGCGCGAGGCTGGCGACCAGCCGCGTCCGGACGGGCTTGTCCGCCCAGACCAGGTACGGCGTCACGAGCCAGCCGAGCGCGTAGACCACCAGTCCGGCCACCAGCAGGACCCGGTGCCACAGCAGGCGGTCCTCGTCGACCGCGACGTGGTACACGACCACCGGGATGTAGAGCCCGACGAACACCACTCCGGCGAGGAGCCAGCGGACACCGTGCCGCACCCGATCGACCACACGGGTCACCGTAGGCCTCAGACCCGAGCCGTGTCCGTGCGGAACCGCACGGCGGCGACGACCCCGAGCACGAGGACCCAGCCCCCGAGCACGAGCGCCGCGGTGCCCAGGTCCGCGCCGCCCACCAGCGGGGCCTGGCCGACCAGCTTCACCCAGTACGTCGGCATCACGCGCATGACGGCGCTCAGCCAGCCCGGCGCGACCTCGGCCGGGATCCAGATGCCGCCCAGCAGGCCGAAGGCCAGGGACAGCACGCCGGTGACCGCCTGCATCCCGTCGGCGGTGGCGAGCAGGCCGATGACGATGCCGATCAGCACGAACGGCAGCGTGGCCAGCCAGAGCCCACCGACGACCCCGACCCACTGGAGCGCCGACATCCGCACGTCCTCGACGAGCGCGCCGACCAGCGCCACCAGCAGGATGCCGGGCAGCGCGACGAGCATGCCCAGCGCGCCCTTGGTGAGCACGTAGCCCGCGCTGCTCAACGGGGTCAGCCGCAGCTGCCGCTGCCAGCCGGTGCTCCGCTCGACGGCGATCCGGGCGCCCGCGGCCAGCGGCGCGGACATCAGGCCGAACACGGCCATGTTGAGCATCAGCGACGTCGTGACCGGCAGCCCGTTGGGGAACACCTGGCCCTTGGCGCCGTAGATGTTGACGAACAGCAGGAACATCACCGACGGCATGACGACGGTGAACAGCAGGTACCGGGTGTTGCGGACGGCGCGGCGGACCTCCAGCGCCAGGAAGCGGGCGTTCACGACGCCTCCTGCCCGGTCAGCGCGAGGAAGGCGTCCTCCAGGCCGACGGCGGCGATCTCGATGTCGTGGGCGGCGGGCCAGCGCGCGATCAGCGCTCGCAGCGCGGCGTCGGAGTCCGAGCAGGCGAGCACGACGCCGTCGCCGCGCAGTTCCACGGCCCGCACACCGGGCAGGGCCTCCAACGCGGCGGCCGTGCCACCGGGGACGACGGCGCGGAGCGTGCGGCCGGACACCGTCGCCCGGACCTCGGCCACGGAGCCGTCCGCGACGACCCGGCCCGCGCGCATCAGCACCACCCGGTCGGCGTGCTCCTGGGCCTCCTCCAGGTAGTGCGTGGCGAACAGGACCGTGCGCCCGGAGGCGGTGTACTCGCGCATCCCGCGCCAGAACCGGCGGCGGGTCTCCACGTCCATCGCGACCGTCGGCTCGTCCAGCACCAGCAGGTCGGGGTCGCAGACCAGCGCCAGCGCGAAGCGGACCCGCTGCTCCTGGCCGCCCGACAGCCTGGTGCACCGGCGGTTCGCGAGGTCGGCGACGTCCGCGCGGGCCAGCGCCTCGGCGACCGGCAGCGGCTCGCGGTGCAGCGCGGCCACGAGCCCGACGGTCTCGGCGACGGTGGCGTCGTCGAGCAGCGAGCCGTTCTGCAGCATCGCGCCGACGGTTCCGGTGACGACGGCTTCCCGAGGTGTCCGGCCGAACACGGTGACCTCGCCGCGGTCGGGCGCGGTGAGGCCGAGGAGCACGTCGACGGTCGTGGACTTGCCCGCTCCGTTGGGGCCGAGCAGGGCGACGACCTCGCCCGGTGCGATGACCAGGTCGACGCCGTCGACCGCGCGGACGTCGCCGTAGGACTTGTGCAGCCCGGTCATCGTCACCGCGGCGCGGAGTGCGGTTGTTCGCGTCATGGGCCGATCATCGCCACCGGGGTGGGCGCGCCGAGGGGTCGAGCGTCACGACCTCGGCATGACAGGTGTCATGGCCGGCAGGATCGCCGCCATGCCCGCATCGGAACCCACCATCCTGGCCACGTCCGGCGGTTACCGCTACGGCCGCCGCACCGAACTCGAATTCGGCAAGCTGCTCCACTTCGCCGTCGAGCTGTCCGGGGTGGACGGACGACGGCCGTCCGTCTGCCACGTCAACACGGCGGGCGGCGACCAGCGCGCGGACAACGCCCGCGTCTCCGAGGCGGGCGGGCTCGTCGGCTGGGACGTCTCGCACCTCAACCTGTTCCCCATGCCGCCGACCGACGACCTCCGGGGCTTCGTGCTCTCCCACGACGTGGTGTGGGTCGGCGGCGGCTCCGTGGCGAACCTGCTCGCCGTGTGGCAGGTGCACGGGCTCGGTGACGTGCTGCGCGAGGCGTGGCAGGCGGGGGTGGTGCTCAGCGGCGTGTCCGCCGGGTCCATCTGCTGGCACGTGGGCGGCACCACCGACTCGTTCGGTCCGGAGCTCAGGGTCGTGACCAACGGCCTGGCGATGCTGCCCTACGGCAACGGCGTGCACTACGACTCGGAGAAGACCCGCCGTCCCGCCGTGCACGCCGCGGTGGCGTCCGGCGAACTGCCGCTCACCTACTGCACCGACGACGGCGCCGGATTGCTCTACCGGGGTACCGAACTGGTCCAAGTGGTGTCCGAAACCACCCGCGGGGGCGGTTACGTAGTGCAACGAGATGAGTCTTCAGGAACCGCACAGGAGGAAAAGCTCGACATCAGGAGGTTGTAGAGCGTTCAGTTAATAACTGTGGGTGAACGCGCACGGCGGGTCGGACACTACGGGGTGATCGCCATGATGGTGGCGATCGCTTCCTCGGCGTTCCTCGTGCCCGACACCGGCTCGCCGAACGCCGTGGACCCCCCGGCCGCCGACGCCAGGGTCCACGCGGCGGCGCCCGCGGCCACCGCGCCGCCGACCACCACGACGGATCCGCCTGCCGCGCCGCGGGTCGACCCGGGCGCCGGGTTGCAGGTCGCGGAGAAGACCGCGGCCGAGGTGGACATGGGCATCGCGGTCATGGACCTGCGGACCGGGGAACTGGTCGGCAGCGGCGGCGACAAGCCGTACTACTCCGCGTCGCTGAGCAAGCTGCTCCTCGTGGTCGACGTGCTCGACCGACGCGCCGCCGGCGAACTCGCCCTGTCCGACGACGACCTCGACCTGGTCGACCGCGCCCTGAGCTACAGCGACGACAGCGCGATGGACGTGATGTGGACCAGGTTCGACGGGATGGGCGCGGTGGACCGGGTCGCCGCGCGGGTCGGGATGACCGGCACGCGCTCGCCGGACGACCCGTCGCAGTGGGGCGAGGTCGTCGTGACGGCCAACGACATGGTGCGGCTCTACCAGTACGTCCTGGGCGGCAGGTTGGCGCAGGCGGACCGCGACCTGGTCGTCGACGCGCTGACCGCGGCCCGGCAGCAGGCGGCCGACGGGTTCGACCAGTACTTCGGGCTGCTCGACGGCGCCGCGCGCGGCAACCGGGCCGCCTACGCCAAGCAGGGCTGGATGTACTACCTGCCGAACGACGTCTACCTGCACAGCGCGGGCGTCGTGGACGACCGGTACGCGATCGCCGTGCTGACCGTCCAATCGGGAGTGTCGACGGACACCGCCAGGATCCGGCTCGCGGACGTCGTCGGCGCCGTTCTCGCACCGCTGCCCGTCACGTAGAACCGTTTCAGGACAGGAAAAAGGCCACCCCGCCGCCGAGGTGGCCTTCTTCCTACCGCGTACTGCTACGCGGAAGATCCGCGACTACTCCTTGCAGGTCTTGCCCTTGTTGACGCAGTTGACGAGGCGGTTCATGATCTTCTGGGACATCACGTTCGCGAAGTCGTCGTGGTCGCTGACCGGGTTGTGGTCCTCGTTCGGGAACGAGTCGACCTTGTACTGGCCCTTCACCTGGATGTCCCTCGGGATGTCGTAGGTGAGGGTGGTGCGCAGCTGCGGCACGGCCTTGAAGCCCTGGGGGCACTTGCCGGTCGCCGCGTCCGGGAACACGATGTGCGTCCGGTGGTTGGCGGAGTCGGTGTTCTTGCCGTCCCAGCAGCTCGGGAAGTCGTGGATCCGCTTGACCTTCGCACCCTCGGGGCAGATCGGGTACTTGGCGAGCTGGACCTTGTCCTCGAAGCCCTCGCAGGTCCACGAGTCGCGGGCGTTCTTGGTGCCGTTGACGGAGATCTTCGCGTCGCCGTAGAGGATCTTGAGGAACTTGGGCATCGCGGTGACCTTGCCGACCGGGCTGCCGCGGAAGGTCAGCTCGGCGCTCAGCGGGCGCTGGATCTCGCCGTCGTTGCCGGGCAGCTCGTTGTTCTCGTCGGGCTGGTCGCCGGGGTCGGCCTCGACCGGCGGCTTGTCGCCGTTCTCGGAGCCGTCACCGATGGGCGAGGGCTGGCCGGGGGCCTGGACCGAACAGCGCGAGAGGGCGCCGAAGTCGATCGGCTGGCGACCGACGCGGCCGAGCGCGATGGTCATCCGGTCGAGGATGGCCTTCCGCTTCTCCAGCAACGGGTTGACGACCTCGGCGTCGACCTGGCGGGCCGTTTCGAGCTTCTTCTCGGCCTCTTCGGTGACCTGGTCGACCTCGGAGAGGGACCGGTCCACCTCGGCCTGCGCCTCTTCCGGCACCTCGTCGAGCTTGCTGGCGACGTCGGGGCAGACGAGGCGCGGCTTGCCCTGCTTCTTGGCGTTGGAGTCGGCGGCGGCCTGCTGCTCCTGCTCCTGCTGGGCGGCGACGTCGACCTCGTTCTCCTCCTCCTCGTCCGCGGTGTCGATGCGGATGACGGGCCAGAAGTACGTCGACTTGTCGCCGTTCTTGCAGGTGGTGCCCGCGGCCTGGAGGCTGTCGTTGGTGGAGAACGCGTTCGTCGACAGGTTGCCGACGTAGTCGTGGAGGTGCTCGGCACCGTTCTCGACACCGGGCGCGGCGATGAAGTTGTCGCCGTTGAAGTGCCCGTTCTCGTTGACACCGCAGTTGACGGTGAAGGTGCCCTTCGACGCGTTGCCCTGCTTCTTCACGGGCTTCACGTTCGGCTGCACGGTGGTGATGTCGACGAAGTTGGAGATGTCCGCGCCGTCGGCGGAAGCCTGGTCGCCGCTGGTGGTCGACACCACGACCACGGCCCCGGCCGCGATTGCCACGGCAGCGCCGAGCGAGGCGATCTTGGTTCTGCGGGAGATTTGGTGTCGCCCACCGGTCCGGGTCATTCGATGCTCACCTCTGTCGTCGGGGTGCTTCCGAAGCGGCGTTCTGAGGCCGACTCACTGGGGCATACGCACGGTCGACGTGTACCCCCTCAAACGTGCTCGCCTCGTTATCAATCCGTTACATCAACACCACTTCCCCCACTGGTCTGAAATCTCACCCAGCGCATATCCCAAGTCATTTCAGCCGCTTTTCGACCCCCCACGAGATGCCGCAACACCACCAGTGAGATATCTTCGCCGCCATGCCCAGCGATCTTCAGGAACCCCACGAGCAACTGCGCCGCATCGGCGGACTCGTCCGCGACTCGCGCAAGCACCGCGGCTGGACCCAGGCGCAGCTCGCCGAAGCACTCGGCACGAGCCAGAGCGCGATCAACCGGATCGAGCAGGGCAACCAGAACCTGACCGTCGACATGCTCACCCGCATCAGCGAGGCGCTCGACTCGGAGATCGTCTCGCTCGGCCGCTCCGGCCCGGTGCACCTGCGCGTCGAGGGCGGCCACCGGCTGTCCGGCGAGATCAACGTGAAGACGAGCAAGAACGCCGGTGTGGCGCTGCTGTGCGCGTCGCTGCTCAACGAGGGCCGCACGATCCTGCGCAAGGTCGCCCGCATCGAGGAGGTCAACCGGCTCCTGGAGGTCCTCGCCAGCATCGGCGTCCGCACCCGCTGGCTCAACGAGGCCAACGACCTGGAGATCGTCCCGCCCGCCCGGCTCGACCTGGCGGACATGGACGTCGAGGCGGCGCGGCGGACCCGCAGCATCATCATGTTCCTCGGCCCGCTGATGCACCACGAGACCACGTTCGAACTCCCCTACGCGGGCGGCTGCGCGCTGGGCACCCGCACCGTCGAGCCGCACATGACCGCCCTGCGCCCGTTCGGGCTGGAAGTCAAGGCGACCGCGGGCAGCTACCACGCCGAGGTCGGCGACACCACCGGTCCGCACCGCCCGATCGTGCTGACCGAACGCGGCGACACGGTCACCGAGAACGCGCTGATGGCCGCCGCGCGCCGTGACGGCGTGACCGTGATCCGCAACGCCAGCCCCAACTACATGGTCCAGGACCTGTGCTTCTTCCTGGTGGAACTGGGTGTCCGCATCGACGGCATCGGCACCACCACGCTGACCGTGCACGGCGTGCCGAGGCTGCGGCGCGACGTCGACTACTCGCCGTCCGAGGACCCGATCGAGGCCATGAGCCTGGTGACCGCCGCGATCGTGACGTCGTCGGAGATCACCGTCCGCCGCGTGCCGATCGAGTTCATGGAGATCGAACTGGCGCTGCTGGAGGAGATGGGGCTGGTCTACGACCGGAGCGAGGAGTACCCGGCGGCCAACGGGCGGACGCGGCTGGTCGACCTGGTCGTGCGGCCGTCGGTGCTGCACGCGCCGGTGGACAAGATCCACCCGATGCCGTTCCCCGGCTTGAACATCGACAACCTGCCGTTCTTCGCGCTCATCGCGGCGGTCGCGCAGGGGTCGACGCTGATCCACGACTGGGTCTACGAGAACCGGGCGCTGTACTTCACCGAGCTGACGAAGCTCGGCGCGAAGGTGACGCTGATGGACCCGCACCGCGTGTACGTGGAGGGGCCGACGCACTGGTCGGGGGCCGAGGTGATCTGCCCGCCCGCGCTGCGGCCCGCCGTGGTCGTGCTGCTGGCGATGCTGGCCGCCAAGGGGAATTCGGTGCTGCGCAACGTGTACGTGATCAACCGCGGCTACGAGCAGCTGGCCGAGCGGCTGAACCTGCTCGGCGCGCGGATCCACGCGTTCCGCGACAACTGAGGGGAACGGGGGCGGCGCGCTCGCACCGCCCCCGGCTCGTCAGCAGCCCACGAGGCGCGCGGCCAGGTAGCCCTCCAACTGGTCCATGGCTACGCGCTCCTGCGACATCGTGTCCCGCTCCCGCACCGTGACGGCGTGGTCGGCCAGGGTGTCGAAGTCGACCGTCACGCAGAACGGCGTGCCGATCTCGTCCTGCCTGCGGTACCGGCGGCCGATCGCGCCCGCGTCGTCGAAGTCCACGTTCCAGTTGCGCCGCAACGCGGTCGCCAGGTCGCGCGCCTTCGGCGACAGGTCGGCGTTGCGGGACAGCGGGAGCACCGCCGCCTTCACCGGCGCGAGCCTCCGGTCGAGCTTCAGCACGACCCTGCGGTCCACCCCGCCCTTGGCGTTCGGGGCCTCGTCCTCGTGGTAGGCCTCCAGCAGGAACGCCATCATCGGCCTGCCGACGC
This sequence comes from Umezawaea sp. cmx-9-4, assembly GCA_049997955.1. GTDB lineage: Bacteria > Actinomycetota > Actinomycetes > Mycobacteriales > Pseudonocardiaceae > Umezawaea. The sequence continues at coordinate 310,631 of JAEBDY010000009.1, forward strand.
CCGCCGCGGGCTCGATCACGAACGGCCGGTAGCGCGAGTTCGTGGCCTGGTCGAAGTAGGACAGGTCCACACCCGAGTGGTTGGAGTGGGTGGTGAGGTCGAAGTCGCCGCGGTTCGCGATGCCCTCCAGCTCACCCCACTCCTGGCCGCCGAAGCGGAAGCGGTACTCGATGTCCACCGTCCGCTTCGAGTAGTGCGACAGCTTCTCCTTGGGGTGCTCGTACTGCCGCAGGTTCTCCTTGGCCAGCCCCAGGTCCGCGTACCAGCGGGCGCGCTCGTCGATCCAGTACTGGTGCCACTCCTCGTCCGTGCCCGGCTCGACGAAGAACTCCATCTCCATCTGCTCGAACTCGCGGGTGCGGAAGATGAAGTTGCCGGGCGTGATCTCGTTGCGGAACGACTTGCCGATCTGGCCGATGCCGAACGGCGGCTTCCTCCGCGACGTGGTCTGCACGTTGAGGAAGTTCGTGAAGATGCCCTGCGCGGTCTCCGGGCGCAGGTAGTGCAGGCCCTCGTCCGTCTCGATCGGCCCGAGGTGCGTCTTGAGCAGGCCGTTGAACATCTTCGGCTCGGTGTACTCGCCGCGAGTGCCGCAGTTCGGGCACGGCACGTCGGACAAGCCGCCTTCCGCCTTGCTCGAACGCTCCGCGTACTCCTCCACGAGGGTGTCCGCGCGGTACCGCTTGTGGCAGGAATTGCACTCCACCAACGGGTCCACGAACGCCTCGACGTGGCCGGACGCGGCCCACACCTCGCGCGGCAGGATCACCGAGGAGTCCAGGCCCACCACGTCGTCGCGGCCCTGGACCATGGACTTCCACCACTGGCGCTTGATGTTGTCCTTGAGCTCGACGCCGAGCGGCCCGTAGTCCCACGCCGACCTGGTACCGCCGTAGATCTCACCGCACGGGTACACGAAGCCACGGCGCTTGCACAGGCTGACGACGGTCTCGACGCGATCGGCTGGCACGGGCAACTCCCCAGGGGACTGGTGAAGGGAAAGTGTCAAGCGTAACGCGCCGGTTCCCTCCTCCGATGGGCGACCGGGGGCCCTCAGTGCCTACCCTGCGGGGATGTCTGACGAGTTGCGCGAGATGTGGGATTTCGCCGATCTGTCGGCGACCGAGGGGAGGTTCCGCGCCAGGCTCGCGGAACCGATCGCCGACGGCGGGCGCGCCGAGGTGCTGACCCAGCTCGCCCGCGTCGAGGGCCTGCGCGGCGACTTCGCCGTCGGCCACCAGCTGCTGGCCGACGCCGAAGCGCTGGCGGAGCCCGATTCACCGGGCCGCGTCCGGGTCCTGCTGGAACGCGGCAGGCTCCTGCGGTCCTCCGGCGCCGCGCCGGAGGCGCTCCCCCTGTTCACCGCGGCGTTCGTGCTGGCGGTCCACCGCGGCGACGAGTACCTGGCCGTGGACGCGGCCCACATGGCCGCGCTGGTCGACAGCACCGAGGAGTGGACCCAGCGGGGCGTCGAGCTGGCGCGGAAGTCCACCGACCCGCGGGTGCGGGGCTGGATCGGGGCCCTGATGAACAACCTGGGGTGGGCGCACTTCGAGGCGGGCAGGCACGAGGAGGCGCTGGACGCGTTCCGGCAGGCGTTGGCGGCCCGCGAGCAGAGCGTCGGCGACCCGCACGAGGTGGAGGTGGCCCGGTACGCCGTGGCGAAGGCGCTCCGCACGCTGGGACGGCCCGCCGAGGCGGCGGAGCTGATGTGCCGGGCCGTGGCGTGGGCCCGTGACGCCGGGGTGCCCGACGGCTGGTTCCACGAGGAGCTGGCCGAGGACTACGCGGCGCTGGGCAGGTCCGCCGAGGCGGCGGAGCAGGCGGGCATCGCGCTGGGACTGCTGGACGCGAACCGGGCGCCGGACCGGGTCGACCGCCTTCGGCAACTGGCCGCGGGCTGATTCAGCCGAGCGGTTCGGCGGTCAGCGGCGCGTACTCCGGCAGCCGGAGCGAGTTGGCGGCGCGGGCCGTCTTGTCGCCGAACGGGTTCGCCTTCGCGAGGAGGGGCATCAGCCGCACCGCCTGGTTGCGGAACCACAGGCCGTGGCGCGTTCTGGGGATGACGGAGTTCCCGCCGAGCGCCAGCGCCTGGTTCCGCTCGACGAAGTCGGCCGTCCTCCGGTGGTACGCCGCGAACGCCTCGGCGTGGTCGCGGTTCGTCGCCAGTTCGCCCGCGAGGACGTAGGCGCCGACGACGGCCAGGCTCGTGCCCTGCCCGGACAGGAACGAGGGCGCGTGCGCGGCGTCGCCGACCAGCGCGATCCGGCCGGTGCTCCACGTGGGCATCCGGATCTGGCTGACGCCGTCGGCGAACACGTCGTCCGCCGCGCGCAGGTCGGCCAGGAGTTGCCGGGTCCCCGGTCCGTCACCCTCGAACGTCCGCTCGGTCAGCCGGATCCAGGCGTCCAGGTCGCGCACGTCCTCCCTGGTCGGCAACGAGCCGGTGAAGCCCATGACCACGTTCACCACCGGCCCGTCGTCGACCGCGTAGACCGCGGTCATCCGGCCCGGCAGGTTGCGCAGCACGGCCTGGCTGTCGTAGCCGTGGCGGTTGGGCGCGGTGAACCCGGTGAAGCGGTAGCCGAGGTGGCGCACGTACCGCTCCTCCGGTCCGAACGCGAGCCCGCGCACGGCGGAGTGGACGCCGTCGGCGCCGATCACCAGGTCGAACGTGCGCCGGCTTCCGCCGCGGAAGGTCACGTCGACACCGTCGGCGTGCTCGTCCAGCGCCACGACCGAGTCGCCGAACAGGTGCTCGACGTCGTCGCGGGTCAGCTCGTGGAAGGCCGCGGTGAGGTCCCCCCTTGGGATCTCCAGGTCCTGGCCCTCCTGGCCGCCCGCGAACGCCTCGGGGGTCACGGCCCCGATCCGCTCGTCGTCCGCGCCGAGGAAGGCGAGCTCGCGGATGGTGATCCGCGCGGCCCGCAGGCGGTCGAGCAGACCCATGCGGGTGACGACCTCGACGGCTGTGCCGCGCAGGTCGACCGGGTAGCCGCCACCGCGCACCGCCGGGGCGAGTTCGACGACCGTCACGCGGAAGCCGTAGTGGTGCAGCCAGTGGGCGAGCACGGGACCGGCGACGCTCGCGCCGGAGATCAGGACGCTTCGAGAGGTCATGGGGGAACCTTTCTTAGGTACACGAGTGTTCCCTATTGACCGTAGCGCGAGGCGGTAAGGTACACAAGTGACCCTTGAACCGACGAAGCGCCGACGCGGGATCGAGTTGGAGCACGCGATCCTCGACTCGGCGTGGGAGGTCCTGCTCGACGGCGGCTACAGCGCGTTCACCGTCGAGTCGGTGGCCGAACGGGCCCGCACCAGCAGGCACGTCGTCTACCGCCGCTGGCCGACCCGCGGCGACCTCGTCCTGGCCGCCATCCGGCACGAGTCCGCGCGCTCCGTGCCCGTGCTGCCGGACACCGGGTCGCTGCGGGGCGACGTCCTCGCGCTGCTCACCGGCGTGGAGCACGACCGGAAGATCATCGCGGCCGTGCTGAGCGTGCACTTCGGCACGTACTACCGCGAGACCGGCACGACCCCCGCCGACCTGCACAGGTCGATCACCGGCGACCAGACCGGCTTCCTGGAGACGATCTTCCAGCGCGCGGCCGCCCGAGGTGAGATCCCCACCGCGGACGTGGGCGCGCGCGTCATGAACCTGCCGGGGGACCTGCTCCGCTACGAGGTGCTGATGAAGCTGGAGCCCACGTCCGAGGCGACGCTCCTGGAGATCGTCGACGACGTGTTCCTGCCGCTGGTCAGGAGGGGTTAGCCGATGGTCGCGAGGTCGTCGGCCAGGTCCGCGAGGGTGACCGCCGGGTTGAGCGACGCCACCACCCCCTCGGTCAAGGCGCCGCCCGCGAACACGTGGCGCACGACCTCCAGGTCCACCGGAACCCCGTAGTAGTCCTTCGCCCAGTCCTGGAAGCGTTCCGGCGACCGGTCGACCAGCATCCCGAACAGGTAGTCGGCTCCGTCGGGGTCGGACCGCCCGGCCGGGTACTCGATCGCCCCGTGCCGCCACGCGTCGTCGTCCGCCTCGCGCCACAGGCAGGCCGTCACGCAGGACACCCCCGTCCCGTCGTGGAAGGCGGGCTCCTCGACCCACACCCGCAGCGCGGCGGGCACGTCGTCGAGCACGCCGGGCCAGACCTCGTGGTCCTCGGCGTACGGGCTCATCGGCGACTCGTGGTCGAACCCGCGCAGGTACGCCCCGGCGGCCGTGAGCACGAGGGAGTACTCGTCCCCGCTCCCGTTTCGCATCGAGGCCAGTTCCACGCCGTCGGACCAGCGGCCGTCGAACGAGTGGTGCCGGCTCTCCCACTCCGGGCTCAGGACCGCTTCGAGCACGGCCATCGCCCGGCAGTGGTCGCGCAGCTCGGCGATCGACGGGAGCCGGGGCGCGACGTCGTCGACGGTCACCGCGGCGTCGCCGACGGTCCGGAGGCCTCGCCGAGCCGGACGGTGCCCGCGTCCCTGGCCAGCAGGCTGACCTGGCGGGTCACCGAGCCCGCGGACGCCACGAGCACCGGCTCGTACGCCGCGGGCTCGTCGACCAGTGCCTCGGACAGCAGCGGGATCACGTGTTCGCGCACCTCGAACGGCGACAGCGCCCGGCGGTAGGCCACCACGGACTCGAACTCCACCGTCAGCACCCAGCGGTCGGGTTCGTCCATGGACCGGGTGAGCAGCCCCCGCAGGCAGCCGGGCCGCGCGATCAGCAGTTCCAGGGCCCGCTCGGCGCGCGCGGTGAAATCGGCGACATCGGGTTCGAGCACGGTGAACCGGCACACGAGCAGCACAGTGCAAGGATGCCACGGTGGCGAACGACTCCAAGCGCACCCTGATCCCCGGCAGCGGCCCACTGGCCAAGGTGCCTGGTTCGATGGCGTTCCTGCTGGTCATCGGCTTGTTCACCGCCGGCGTGCTGGTGCGCGGAGTGGTGGGCGCGGCGTTGCTGGGCGTCCTGCTGCTGGGCGTGCTGGCCCTGCTCGCGGCGACCTGGCGGGTGCTGGCTCCTGCCGGGCGGGTGCTGCGGATCTTCGTGGTGCTGGTGCTCGTCGCGGTCATGATCTCGGTTCTGCCCGGATAGCGCCTAGGATTGGTCTTGACAATCCATTCCAGCTAGGACGGGAAGAGGTGCGTGCGCTTGACCCAGGACGCGACGACGGTCCCGGCGCGCGGCGAGCACACGCACTCCCACGAACGCCACCCGCCGCTCCCCTCCCCGCCGAGGTCGGCCCGGACGCTGTCGGCCGCGGGCGAACTGCTGCGCGCGTTGGCCGCGCCGGTGCGGATCGCGATCGTCCTGCAACTGCAGGAAGCCGAGCGGTGCGTGCACGAACTGGTCGAAGCGCTCGGCGTCGCACAGCCGTTGATCAGCCAACACCTGCGCGTGCTCAAGGCAGCGGGGGTCGTGCACGGCGAGCGCCACGGGCGCGAGGTCGTGTACCGGCTCGTGGACGAGCACCTGGCGCACATCGTCGTGGACGCGGTCATCCACGTCGAGGAGGGTGGGGGGACTTCTGCCCGCTCGGTGGTCGCTGGTATCAACGAGTCCGACCGGACTGACCGGACGGAGGATCTGTGACGACAAGCGAGCGCCCGACGACCGCGGTGCCAGGGCTGCGCTCGACCAAGCAGCGCACGGCGGTGTCCAAGCTGCTCGACCAGCTCGACGAGTTCCGCTCCGCCCAGGAGCTGCACGAGGAGCTGCGCAAACGCGGTGAGGGCATCGGCCTGACCACCGTGTACCGCACCCTGCAGTCCCTGGCGGACGCGGGCGAGGTGGACGTGCTGCGCACCGACTCGGGCGAGGCGATCTACCGGCGCTGCTCCGCGCACCACCATCACCACCTGGTGTGCCGCAAGTGCGGCCGCACCGTGGAGGTCGAGGGTCCGGCCGTGGAGAAGTGGGCGGACCGCATCGCTGCCGAGAACGGGTTCTCCGAGGTCAGCCACACCGTGGAGATCTTCGGGACGTGCGCGGACTGCACCGGCAAGCGGTGAGTCAGCTCTCGTAGGTGTCGGCGGGGGTCGCGATGGGCGCGATCTCCGCGACGGTGAACGTCGGCACGTACGCGGTCTCCTTGGTCGCCGACTTCGGCACGACCTTGCCGGTGACCTCGACCCACTGGTCGGTCGGCATGGCGTCGAACCCGGCGCCGGTCATCCGCACCTTGATCGGCGACGCGTCGGCCGCGCAGCACGAGATCGCGAGCCGGGCGACGTAGGTCGAGTCGTTCTTGCGGACCACGAACCCGGTCAGCTTCACGACGCGGTCGTCCAGCGAACCCGAGTCGTCCCACGCGGTGCGCGTGACGAACTCGCCGAGGCTCAGCGGGATCACGTCGCCCTCCGGGAGAGCCGCGAAACCGTTGAGGCTCTTGGCTTCCTGGGAGGCGTTGCGGTCCGACCGGTTCACCGTGTCCGCGCCGAGCGCGGGCGGGGCGATCAGGAACACCGCGAGCACCGGCAGCAGCAGCATCCACGGGCTGCGCGACGACTTGTGCTCGTGGTCGCCGTGCGCCTCGACCTCCTTGGCGCCGCGCAGGTCCCGCACGATCGCGAGCCCCGCCAGCAGGATCATGATCGCGCCCGCCGCGACCAGCAGCGGTTGCAGGCCCGCCTTCACGTACCGCAGGTACATGTCGGTGAAGCTCAGCTTCAGCAGCGCGCCGCCGAGCAGGATGAGCAGGATGTTCTGCGTCTCGCGCCTCACAGGAACACGGCTCCGGCGGCTAGGGCGCTCGCGATGGCCACCACGAACGTGGCGGGCGCGAAGCGCAGGGCGAAGGACTTGCCGAACGTGCCCGCTTGGAGGGCGAACAGCTTCACGTCGACCGCGGGGCCGACGACCAGGAACACCAGGCGCGGCAGCAGCGGCAGCGCGCTCATCGACACGGCCACGAACGCGTCGGCCTCGCTGCACAGCGCCAGGACCACGGCCAGCAGGGCCATGACGATCACGCCGAGGACGATCTGCGCGCCGAGCGTCTCCATCCACGCCGTCGGCACGAGCACGTTGAACGCGGCCGCGAACACGCCGCCGAGCACCAGGAACCCGCCCGCTTCGACGAGGTCGTGCCGCGCGGTCTCGGTGAACACCGCCCAGCGCGACGTGCCCTCCTTCTCCTCCAGCTTCCGCAGCGCCCGCTCGGCGATCCACTCGGACTTGCCGAACTTCGTCCACAGCCAGCCCATGACCATCGCCGTGAGCAACGACCCGACGAACCGCGCGGGCACCATCATCGGCGCGTCGCGGAACGCCACAGCCGTGGCGACCAGCACGATCGGGTTCACCGCAGGAGCGGCGAGGAGGAACGACAACGCCACAGCGGGCGGCACGCCCTGCTGCATCAGCCGTCGCGCGACCGGCACCGAAGCGCACTCGCAGCCAGGCAGCGCGACCCCGGCCAATCCCGCGACGGGCACCGCGAGCGCCGTCTTCTTCGGCAACAGCCGCCGCAACGCGCTCGCGGGCACGAACGCCGCGATCGCCCCGCTGACCAGCACGCCGAACACCAGGAACGGCATCGCCTGCACGCAGACGGCCACGAACACGGTCGCCGCCGTCCGCAACTGCGGGGCGTCCAGCACGCCGACCAGCCAGTCCTGCAGGACCAGCGCGAGGACCAGCACCAGGCAGAGCACCTCCAACGAGGTGATCTTCCCGCGCAGGGGCCCACGACCGGACGGCCGCGACTCCCTGATCTCGGAAGTGATTGTCACTTCGGGGATGATGCCAGGCCCACCCCACCCAGCCCTACCCGCCTGGTGGCGGGTTTGTGTCCAGTAGGGAACGGTTGGACGACTCCGAGGGGCTCGCCAACCGTGGGGTCTTGCGGGTGGCCCGCCTACCTGACAGGCCTACCGGGTGACCCACGACCTACCAGGCCTTCCGGGTGACCCACCACCTACCAGGCCTTCCGGGTGACCCACCACCTACCAGGCCTTCCGGGTGACCCACCACCTTCCGGCGGGCGAGCGCCATGAACGTGGCCGACTTTACTCGGGGGTTTTGACCCTTAAAATTGGTCGGGCTGCGGCTTCACCACCTGCCGTTTTGGCCCGACAAAGGGTCAAAACGAGGGGTCCCCGAGTCAAGTCGGCCACAGCACGCCGGAAGCCGAAGTCGCCGCTCGTCGAAGCCCGCCGTCGAAGCTCACTCGAAGCTGAGGTCGCAAGATCGGGACCCACGCCACTGTTTCCAAGGGTTTCCCGACACCCCGATCACGCATTATCTCTATGGCCCTTCTGCTTTGTCAAGGCGGGAAAGATGCCTTGACAAAGCAGAAGGGCCATGAAGTGCGCTGAGGATCGGGGTGGCGGGAGGGGACTGCGTCGGGAAAGACGCGTGCTTTCGCTTGGCCTGCCTGGTTTCACGGTTCCGCGTTGGAGGCGGGTCGGGTTCCGCCGCTATGCCTTGGAGCGGGCCGGAACCCGTGGTTCCGCTTGCGGGCGGCGGGGTTTCCGGGCTCCGTTCCAAACGAGCCCGGTTCGCGCTTCTGCTGCCATTCAACAGGCAAGCTGAATTCTTCAACGCCAAGGCCATAAACCTAGATGCACCGATGCGAGTGGCGTGGCCTTAGCAGCAACGCCACCGCATCGGGTTCGCTCAAGCAGTGGGGTCGGTTGCGGCCAGCAGGCGGCGGAACGTGCGTTCCATGCCCGCGCGGACCTCTTCCGGTGTCGGCGGTTCGAAGTCGTCCGCGATCTCCTCCTCGACGAGGTCCGTCTCGCCCAGGTTGAGGTCGACGTGGGTGCCGTTGACCTTCTGCGTGACGAGCGGCTCGTCGAGTTCCTCGATCTCCTCGTCGGCCTCGCGGAGTTCGTCGATCGTGGCCAGGACCTCGTCCGCGCTGAGGACGGGCATCATCGGCTCGACGACGGCCAGCATGCCGTCCTCGGCGAGCGCCACCGCCTCGGCCAGCGCGACCGCGTGGGCACGCTCGTAGGGGCCGCAGACGAAGGAGTCCCACTCCTCGCCGCCGGACGGCTCGAAGGTCACCACCCACGGGAACTCCAGTACGGCGGAGTCCTCGTCGGGCTCGTAGATGATCACGCCACCCATCAGGGGGTCCTTTCGTCGGCGAGGAGTTCGCCGCGCAGTTGGGATGCGGTGGAGACCACGAGCATCAGCAGGGTGCTGAGTGGTTCGGGCTTCATGCCCTCGGCGGGGAACGCGTACCGCAGGGTCACGTCCATGCCGCGTTCGCTGTGCACCACGCCGAGCGTGCCGAAGAGGCCCTGGCCCGCGCGTTCGGCGGCGGACACGGCGAGGTCGCGGTCCTCGGGCAGGTCCCACGCGACGACGCACGTGAGGCTCAGGACGGTCAGGCCCTCGGCGAGCTGCATCGCCTGGATCGCGCACGGCACCTCGCCGTGCAGGAAGCTCAACGCGCCGTCGTCGTCGACGTGCACGTCGTGGAACAGCTCCAGCGCCTCGCGGGCGGAGGTCAGCAGTGCCGCGGTGATGGCGGCGGCGTCTTCGTCGGTCACGCGGTGGTCTCCTCGTCGGGCTTGTCAGCCAGGGGAACGTCGATGGCGCCGCCGAACCTGCGGTCGCGGCGGGCGAAGGTCTCGCACGCCGCCCACAGGTCGCGGCGGTCGAAGTCGGGCCACAGGATGTCCTGGAACACCAGTTCCGCGTACGCCGACTGCCACAGCATGAAGTTGGACGTGCGCTGCTCACCGGACGGGCGGATGAACAGGTCCACGTCCGGCATCTCCGGCTGGTACATGTGCTTCGCCAGCACGCGCTCGTCGACCTTGTCCGGGTTGATCTTCCCGGCGGCGGCGAGGCGGGCGATCTCGCGGGCGGCGTCGCCGATCTCGGCACGGCCGCCGTAGTTGATGCACATGGCCAGGTTCAACCGGTCGTTGTCCTTGGTGCGCTCCTGGGCGTCTTCCAGCTCGGTGATGACGCTGCGCCACAGCTTCGGCTTCCGCCCAGCCCAGCGGACCCGGACGCCGAGGTCGTCCAGCTCGTCGGTGCGGTTGTGGATCACCTCGCGGGTGAAGCCCATGAGGAACCGGACCTCTTCGGGGCTGCGACGCCAGTTCTCCGTGGAGAACGCGTACAGCGACACCCACTTGACGCCCATCTCGATCGCACCCCGTGCGACCTCGACCACGACGCCCTCGCCCCGCTTGTGGCCCTCCACCCTGGACAGGCCGCGCTGGTTGGCCCAGCGGCCGTTGCCGTCCATGACGATCGCGACGTGGTTGGGCACGAACTCCGCCGGGATGACAGGAGGCCGAGCGCCGGAGGGGTGCGGGTCCGGGGGTCGGGGGACGCGCTTCTCGCGTTCGGCCCGCCGTCGGCGCAGCATGGTGTTGGGGTTCCTCTCGAAGACTGTGCGGTGGCCGAACTTTAGCCCTCGGCCGGGCGCGCCGTGCGTTCGACCAGCGGGAGCGAACGGAGCTGCCGCTCCATGTGCCACTGCAGGTGAGCCGCGACGAGTCCGCTGGCGTCGCGGCGGGCGCCGACCGGCAGCGCGTCGACCACGTCCCACTCGCCGTGCAGCAGCGCGATCAGCAGTCGCAGCGTCTCGGCCGACGGTGTCGCCGAGCCCGCCGGACGGCAGTTCCCGCACACGACACCGCCCGCCTGCACGTTGAACGCGCGGTGCGGACCGGGTTCGCCGCAGCGCGCGCACTCGTCCACGGCGGGCGCCCAGCCCGCGATGGACATGGCGCGCATCAGGAACGCGTCCAGCACCAGCGACGAGTCCCGCTCCCCCGCCGCCAAGGCCCGCAGCGCGCCCGCGACCAGCAGGTACAGCCGCAGCGCCGGTTCACCCTCCTCGGCGGTGAGCCGGTCGGCGGTCTCCAGCACCGCGCACGCCGCCGTGTAGCGCCCGTAGTCGCCGACGAGGCTGACGTGGAACGCGTCCAGCGTCTCGACCTGCGTCACGACGTCGAGCGAACGGCCGGGGTAGAACTGCACGTCGACGTGCCCGAACGGCTCCAGCCGGGCGCCGAACCGCGACGACGTGCGGCGCACGCCCTTCGCCACCGCCCGCACCTTGCCGTGCTTCTGGGTCAGCAGCGTGATGATCCGGTCCGCCTCGCCGAGCTTCTGCACCCGCAGGACGATCCCCGTGTCGCGGTACAGGTTCGCCATCTAGAACCCCAGGCGGCGCAGCTGCTTGGGGTCGCGCTGCCAGTCCTTGGCGATCTTGATGTGCAGGTCGAGGAACACCTTGCTGCCCAGCAGCGCCTCGATCTGCTTGCGCGAGGTGATGCCGACCTGCTTCAGCCGCTCGCCCCGGTGCCCGAGGATGATCGCCTTCTGGCTGGTGCGCTCCACGTACAGGTTCGCGTGCACGTCGATCAGGTCGTCCCGGCCTTCGCGCGGCGCCATCTCCTCGACGAGCACCGCGATGGAGTGCGGCAGCTCGTCGTGCACGCCTTCGAGCGCGGCCTCGCGGATCAGCTCCGCGATCAGCGTCATCTCCGGCTCGTCGGTCAGGTCGCCGTCCGGGTACAGCGGCGGCCCCTCGGGGAGCCGGTCGAGCAGCAGCTTCTCCAGCGTGTCGACCTGGTAGCCGTCGACCGCCGACACCGGGATGATCTCGGCGAAGTCCATGATGCCCTGCAACAGCAGCAACTGCTCGGCCACCTGCTGCTGCGGCACGAGGTCCGTCTTGGTGATGATGCCGATCACCGGCGTCTTCTTCGCGATCTTCTGCAGCTCGGCGGCGATGAACTTGTCACCGGGCCCGACCTTCTGGTCGGCGGGCACGCAGAAGCCGACCACGTCGACCTCCGACCAGGTCTCGCGGACCAGGTCGTTGAGGCGCTGGCCGAGCAGCGTCCGCGGCCGGTGCAGACCAGGGGTGTCGATGAGGATCAGCTGGCCGTCCTCGCGGTGCACGATGCCCCGGATGGTGTGGCGGGTCGTCTGCGGCTTGCTCGACGTGATCGCGACCTTGGTGCCGACCAGCGCGTTGGTCAGCGTCGACTTCCCCGCGTTCGGACGGCCGACGAAGCACGCGAACCCTGAGCGGTAACCATCCATCCACCCATTGTCCCTGGTGCTGAAAGCGCTGACCGGGTGGGGGCTAGACCGTCTCCGCCACCGCGCCCGAGGCGTCCGCGCGCAGGATCGGACCCGCGGCGCTCAGGTCGCGCACGGCGGCCACCGAGTCCGCGTCGACCGAGTCCGCGTCGGTGACGACAGCGGCGGCTTCGAGGCCTTCCGCGCCGCTGGAGACGGCCGCGGCGACCGCGGCCTGGAGGGCCGTGAGCTTGAGCGACGGCAGGGCCACCGTGGCCGCGGCGTACGTGCGGCCGTCCGTGTCGCGGACCGCCGCGCCTTCCGCCGCACCGGTGCGGGCCCGCACCGAACGGGCGAGGGTGAGGATCTTCTGGTCTTCGGGATCCAGCTCAGCCACGGTTGTCCTCACGTTCGTCATCAGCGGCCCGACCACGAGCCTGCGCGGTGGTGGAGCAGACCTGACCGGAACACGACCTCCGCCTTCGGCGGGGATCCAGGTCAGGCACGGTTGTCCTCGCGTTCCTTGTCGTCGGCCTGGTCGGGGAGCGCCACCGGGCGGACCAGCACGGTGGTGATGCGCATCCGGCCGCGTTCGTCCTTGCCGCCCTCGGCGCGCATGCGCAGGCCCGCGATCTCGGCCTCGGTGCCGGGCAGCGGGACCCGGCCGAGGCGTTGGGCCAGCAGACCGCCGACCGTCTCGACCTCGTGCTCGTCCAGCTCGGTGCCGAACAGGGCGTCGAGGTCGTCCACGGGCAGGCGGGCGCTGACCCGGACGGCGCCGTCCACCAGGTGCTCGACCGGCGGGCGGTCGTCGGTGTCCGACTCGTCGGTGATCTCGCCGACGATCTCCTCGATGATGTCCTCGATGGTCAGCAGGCCCGCGGTGCCGCCGTACTCGTCGATGACGATGACCAGGTGGGTGCGGGAGAGCTGCATCTCGCGCAGCAGGTCGGCCAGCGGCTTCGAGTCCGGGATGAACGTGGCGGGCATCATCAGCTCGCCGACGGTGGTGCCGTTCGCGTCGTCGGCGAACGTGACCCGCACCAGGTCCTTCAGGTTCACCACGCCGACGATGTCGTCCACGCTCTCGCCGATCACCGGCACGCGCGTGTACCCGGTGCGCAGGGACAGCGCGAGCGCCTGGCGCAGCGACTTGGCCTGCTCGATCCACACGATCTCGGTGCGCGGCACCATGACCTCGCGGGCGATCGTGTCGCCCAGCTCGAAGACCGAGTGGATCATCTCGCGCTCGCCCTCGTCCACGACACCGCGCTCCTGGGCCATGTCGACCAGTTCGCGCAGCTCGACCTCGGACGAGAACGGGCCCTCGCGGAAGCCCTTGCCGGGGGTGATCGCGTTGCCGACCAGGATCAGCAGCCTGCTCAACGGGCCGAGCACGCGGCCCAGCACCCGGATCGGGGCGGCGGCGACCAGGCCGACGGAGTACGGGTGCTGGCGGCCGAGGGTGCGCGGGCCGACGCCGACCAGCACGTACGACACCACGAGCATGGACAGGCCCGCCGTCACGACGGCCAGCCACGGCGGCGACACCAGCCGCAGGCACACGACCGTGACCAGCACCGTCGCCGACAGCTCGCACGCCAGCCGGAGCAGGAGCAGCAGGTTCACGTGCCGCGGCCGGTCGGCCAGCACCTGCAGGAGCTGGGTGGCGCCGGTGCGGCCCTGGCGTTGGAGCCCCTCCACGCGGGCGCGGGAGACGGTGCCGAGCGCGGCGTCGGCGGCGGCGAACAGGCCCGCCGCCAGCACCAGCACCACGGCCAGGAAGATCAAGCTCGCGGAACTCGTGGTCACCGGTCCGACCTCAGGCGCCGGGGTCGGAGGGCTCGGGGTGGTCGGCGTGCTCCAGGCCGACCGCGCCGAGCACCTTGGAGTCCGACGCCCGCTGCACGGCCAGCCGCTCCGCCTCGGCGGTCGCGGACCGGAAGTCCGCGAGGATCCGGTTCTGGAGCGTGAACATCTCCCGCTCCTCGGCGGGCTCGGCGTGGTCGTAGCCGAGCAGGTGCAGCACGCCGTGGACGGTCAGCAGGTGCAGTTCGTCCAGCAGGCCGTGGCCCGCCTTCTTGGCCTGGTCCTTGGCGAACGCCGGGCACAGCACGATGTCGCCCAGCAACGCCGGACCCAGCCCGGCCGCGTCGGGGCGGCGGGCCGAGTCCAGTTCGTCCATGGGGAACGCCATCACGTCCGTCGGACCGGGCAGGTCCATCCAGCGTTCGTGCAGGTCCGCCATCACGTCCAGCTCGACCAGCAGGACGGACAGCTCGGCCAGCGGGCTGACGCCCATCCGGTCGAGGGCGAACCGGGCGGCCGACACGATCGACGGCTCGTCGACCGGGACCCCGGACTCGTTGGCAATCTCGATGCTCACGGGCTTATCGTCCCCGGCGCTGCTCACCACGCCGTGCACCGGGTCCGTTCTGGCGCCCGTGCTGGTCGATGTTGTCCTGCACGACCTGCCACTTCTCGTACGCGTCCACGATGTCGCCGACCAACCGGTGCCGGACCACGTCGCTGCTGCTCAAGAGCGAGAAGTTGACGTCCTCGACGCCCTCCAGGATCTCCCGGACGACCCGCAGACCGCTGCGCTGGCCACCGGGGAGGTCGACCTGGGTGATGTCACCCGTCACGACGACCTTGGAGCCGAAGCCGAGCCTGGTGAGGAACATCTTCATCTGCTCGGGCGTCGTGTTCTGCGCCTCGTCCAGGATGATGAACGCGTCATTCAAGGTTCGGCCACGCATGTACGCCAGCGGGGCGACCTCGATCGTGCCCGCCTGCATCAGCCGCGGGATCGACTCGGGGTCGACCATGTCGTGCAGCGCGTCGTACAGGGGCCGCAGGTACGGGTCGATCTTGTCGTTCAACGTGCCCGGCAGGAAGCCCAGCCGCTCGCCCGCCTCGACCGCGGGCCGGGTGAGGATGATGCGGCTGACCTGCTTGGCCTGCAGCGCCTGCACGGCCTTCGCCACCGCCAGGTACGTCTTGCCGGTACCGGCGGGACCGATGCCGAACACGATGGTGTTGGCGTCGATCGCGTCCACGTAGTGCTTCTGGTTCAGCGTCTTGGGCCGGATCGTGCGGCCCTTGCGCGACACGATGTCGAGGCTGAACACCTCGGCGGGCGACTCCGTCGTGTTCGCCGACAGCATCAGGACCGTGCGGCGGACGGTGTCCGGGCCGACCTGCTGCCCGCGGCTCGCGAGCTGGATCAGCTCGGAGAACACGCGCTCCGCGAAACCCACCTCGGCGGGCTCGCCGGACAACGTGATCTCGTTGCCCCGCACGTGCACGTCGGCGTCCAGCAGATCCTCGGCGAGGAGCAGGTTCTCGTCGCGCGAACCGAGCAGCGCGAGCACCGCCTCGTCCGGCACGGCGATCTTCGATTGTGCGTAGGTCGGGGCCTGGCCGGCCGACGACGACTTCCTGGTCCCGTTGGTGGGGCTCGCGGCGATGCTCACCGGGCGCTCCTCCGGGGTTCGGGCGGCTCCACCCGCTGCGGTACCGACCACGTAGCCTCGGGCCTGCTTCCTGCGCTTTCGCGCCGATCCTGGTAGGTCCTCGTTGACAGCACCGATGTTAGTCGCCACCACCGGCAAAACGCATCGAAGTAAACAACTCGCTGGACAGACGGTGTGTACTGGACCACCGTGGACACCCATCTCACCTTGCGCGAACTCGCCTACGACGACCTGGCCGCCTGCCTGAAGCTGGCAGCCGACCGCGATTGGCCCGCGGAGGACCGCAAGTGGGGCCTCCTGCTCGACCAGGGCACCGGGTACGGCCTCTTCGACGCCTCGGGGACCCTGGTGGGCACCACCATCGTCACCCGGTTCGGCGATCAGCACGCCGTCGTCAGCATGGTGCTGGTCGCCACCAGCCACAGCCGCCAGGGGCTCGCGACGCGGCTGGTGGCGCACGCCCTGGAGCACGCGGGCTGCCCGGTGGTCTCGCTGCACGCCACGTCGCAGGGCCGTCCGCTGTACGAGGGGCTGGGCTTCCGGAGCGTGGCCAGGTTGACCACGTACTCCGGTTCGCTCGCCCCCGGCGAGCTGTCCGGCACGACCCGCGCCGCGCTGCCCGCCGACCTGCCCGCGGTCGTCCTGGAGGACGCCGTGGTGTTCGGCGCGAACCGCGGCCAGCTGTGGAAGGACTACTTCCGCTTCACCGACCAGGTGCGCCTCGACGACACGGGCGGCTTCGCGGCGACCTGGCGGACCCCCGACGGCCTCGCGGTCGGCCCGGTCGTGGCGGACACGGTCGACGGGGCGAAGGCGCTGATCGCCGACCTGGCCGTGGGCGCGGACGGCGCCCTCCGGGTCGACACCTACCAGGACGAACTGGGCTCCTGGCTGGAGCGGGAGGGCCTGGTCGAGCGGTCCACCGTCGACCTGATGGTCCACGGCGCGGCCAACGTCCCCGGTGACCGCGCCCGCCTCCACGTACCGCTCATGCAGGCCCTGGGCTAGCCGGTGGCCGAGTTCGTAGTGGGAGTGCTCCAGACGGGCACCTCACCGGAGGGCACGGCGGCGACGCTGGCGCGGGTCCTGGGCCACGAGGCGGAGATCGCCGAGTCCGGCGCGGCGCTCGTGGTCCTGCCCGAGGCGGTCCTCGGCGGCTACCCGCGCGGCGGGGTCACCGGGTCGGGGTTCCCGCGCTACTCGGCCGCCGCCGTCACCGTGCCCGGTCCCGAGGTCGACGTCCTGGCGGGTCTGTCCGCGCGTACCGGGGCGAGCCTCGTCGTCGGCGTCGTCGAACGGGCCGGGTCGACGCTGTACTGCACCGCGCTGTTCCTCGATCCGGTAAAAGGGCTGGTCGGCACCCACCGCAAGCTGGTGCCGACGACTCGGGAACGCCTGGTCTGGGGTCGCGGCGACGGGTCGACCATGCCCGTGGTGCCGACGGCGGCGGGCTTGGCGGGCGCGGTGATCTGCTGGGAGAACATGATGCCGCTGCTCCGCGCGGCCATGTACGCGAAGGGCGTCGAACTCTGGTGCGCCCCGACCGTGGACGACCGCGAGGTGTGGTTGGCGTCGATGCGGCACATCGCGGGCGAAGGCCGGTGCTTCGTGCTCAGCGCCTGCCAGTACGAGCCGCCGTCGGAGCACGACGACCCGTTCCTGGGCGGCAGCGTGATCGTGGGGCCGCTCGGGGACGTGCTGGCAGGCCCGCTGCGCGGAGCCGCGGGCCTGCTGACGGCGACGATCGACCCGGACGACCTCGTGGCGGCCCGGTGCGACCTGGACGTGTCGGGCCACTACGCGCGCCCCGACGTGTTCGCGCTCTCGGTGGACGAGAGCGCGCGGGTCGGCGTGACGTTCCGCGCCGACTAGGCGAGCGGGCCGAGGGGCCTGCCGCCGAGCAGGTGCAGGTGGGCGTGGAACACGGTCTGGCCCGCGTCCGCGCCGGTGTTGAACAGCAGCCGGTAGCCGCTGTCGGCGATCCCCTCGGCCTTCGCCACGTCACCGGCGGCCACGAACAGGTCCGTCAGCTCGCCGGGCGCGCGCTCGGCGACGGCCAGCGCGTTCGGCTCGTGCGACTTGGGCACGAGCACGACGTGGACCGGCGCCTGGGGCGCGATGTCGCGGAACGCGAGGATGGTCTTGGTCTCGTGCACCACGGTCGCGGGGATCTCCCCGGCGACGATGCGGCAGAACAGGCAGTCGTCCGACATGCGGGCGAGGTTACCGACCCACCAGCCGCAGCGCCGCTTCCCGGCAGGCCTTCCACGCCCCGGTGCGGACGTCAACCAGGTCCATGTGCCCGACTCCGGCGAGCCGCACGAGCTCGCACCCGGTCGCGGCGTGGAACGCCTCGGACTGGCTGATCGGCACGTCCACGTCGGCGTCGCCGTGCACGCAGACCACCGGGACGCCGATGGGCAACTGCTCGACCGGTGACGCGTCGGCGTAGTCGGCGTCCGGGCCGAGCAGGAACGCCGACCGGGGGTGTGCGGCGAGGTCCAGCACGCCGGCCTGCGAGACCGCGCCGGTGACCCGGTCGTGCCGGGCGGCCGCCCACACGGCCAGATGGCCTCCGGCGGAGTGACCGAGGGTCACGACCCGGCTGAGGTCGAGGCGGGGGTCGTCCAGGGCGTCGACGGCGGCCAGGACGTCGTCACCGGTGGCCGGCCAGCCGCCCCCGCCGCCGAGCCTGCGGTACTCGACGTTGTAGGCCGCGACCCCGTGGGCGACCAGGTCTTCGGCGAGCGGACGGCCCAGTTCGAGGCCGTACTGCTGCATCCAGAAACCGCCGTGGATCACCACGACCACCGGCACACCGGTGGCGTCGGGCGGGATGGCGAGTTCGGCGAACTGGCTCGGGTGGTCGCCGTAGGCGATGCGGTCCATGGGCTGGATCAAACCAGGACCCGGACAGAAAGGTGCCGCGTCGCAGGGAGACCTGGGGGTCGTCCCGCTGCGACGCGGCGACGCCGGACCGAGGGGGGAGGTGTCCGGCGAGTTGTGGTCTGAAGAGGCCGAACAGGTTCGCCCCCTCAGGTGATGAGGGTAACTCTTTTGCGCGCTAGTTCGCTAGGAGTAAGCAAAAAGGGGGCAAATGTTCACTCCCAGCGACTGGTCACTACACCCAGAGCACCCAACGCAACGGCTGCGGCCGTTGACGCACGCAGCACGTTGGGACCCAGTCGCACAGCGTGAGCACCGGCTTCGGCAAGCGTGTCCAGCTCCTGGTCGGTGATCCCGCCTTCGGGGCCCACCACCAGCAGCACGTCCCCCGTGGTGGGCAGGTCGATCGAGCGCAGGGGCGCCGAAGCCGACTCGTGCAGCACCAGCGTCAGGGCCGACGACGACACCAGCCGGACCAGCCCGGCCGTGCCGACGGGCTCGGAGACCGGGGGCACGCGGGCGCGGCGGGCCTGCTTGGCGGCCTCGCGGGCGGTGCTGCGCCAGCGGGCGAGGGCCTTCGCCCCGCGCGGGCCCTCTTCCCACTTCGTCACGCACCGGGCGGCGCGCCACGGCACCACGCCGTCGACGCCCGCCTCGGTGGCCAGTTCCACGGCCAGTTCGCCGCGGTCGCCCTTCACCAGCGCCTGCGCCAGCACGACGCGCGGCGTCGGCTCGGGGACGGTCCAGCGCTCGACCACGGTCAGGCGCAGGGCGTCCTTGTCCAGCACCTCGTCGACCACGCACCGCACCTGGGCCCCGGAGCCGTCGGAGAGCACCAGCTCCTCCCCCGCGCGCAGCCGCCGCACGGTGGCCGCGTGCCTGCCCTCCGGGCCGTCGAGCTGCCCGCAGTCACCCGCGGGCAGCGCGTCGACCAGGAAGACCGGCAGGGTCACCGGTTGCCGCGGCCGGAGCGCAGGCGGGAGAACAACCCGCCGCCGCTCTTGCCGTTGTGCGCCAGCGTGGGCTCTTCCTCGCCCCGTTCGGTGGCCAGTTCGCGCAGCAGTTCGGTCTGCCGGGCGTCGAGCTTGGTCGGCACGATGACCTCCAGGTGCACGTGGAGGTCGCCCCGTCCGTCCACGCGGCCGTTCGACCGGAGCCGGGGCATGCCCCGGCCGGTCAGCAGCAGCTCCGTGTTCGGCTGGGTGCCGGGCTCGATGTCCAGCTCCTCCTCGCCGTCCAGGGTCTGCAGCGGCAGCACCGCGCCGAGCGCCGCGGCGGTCATCGGGATCCGCACCACGCAGTGCAGTTCCGCGCCGTCGCGCTCGAACACGTCGTGCTGCTGCTCCTCGATCTCCACGTACAGGTCACCGGCGGGACCGCCGCCGGAGCCGACCTCGCCCTGGCCCGCGAGGCGGACGCGCATGCCCTCGGCCACACCGGGCGGGATCTGCACGTTGATGGTCCGGCGCGAACGCACCCGACCGTCGCCGCCGCACTGGCCGCACGGGTCGGGGATGACCTCGCCGAAGCCGCGGCACACCGGGCACGGGCGGGCCGTCACGACCTGGCCGAGGAACGAGCGCTGCACGGACTGGACCTCGCCGCGGCCACCGCAGGTGTCGCAGGTGGTGGGCGAGGTGCCGTCGGCGCACCCGTTGCCGTGGCAGCGGTCGCACAGGACCGCCGTGTCGACGGTCAGCTCGCGGCTCGTGCCGGCGGCGCACTCCTCCAGGGTCATGTCGAGCCTGATCAGCGCGTCCGAGCCCGGCTGCACGCGGCTGCGCGGACCGCGCCCGCCGCCCGCGCCGCTGTTCGCGCCGAAGAACGCGTCCATGATGTCGCCGAGGCCGAACCCGGAGAACGGGTCGCCGCCCATGCCGCCCCCGGCACCGCCGCGCCCGCCCGACTCCAGCGGGTCGCCGCCCAGGTCGACGACCTGCCGCTTCTTCGGGTCCGACAGGACCTCGTAGGCGGCGGTCACCTCCTTGAACTGCGCTTCCGCGTCCGGGTTCACGTCCGGGTGCAGTTGCCTCGCGAGCTTGCGGTAGGCGCGCTTGATCTCCTCCGGGGTCGCGTTCTTCCCGACCCCGAGCGTGCCGTAGTAATCCCTCGCCACCGTGTTGTCCTCCTGCGGGCGCGATGCGCGCCCGCTTGCGTCTGTTCCGTGCTCGCGTAACCGAAACGTCGAATGGGTCAGGGGTGTTCCTCGCCCCTCAGCGCGAGGTCAGGATCTCCCCGACGTAGTTGGCGACCGCGCGGACGGCCGCCATGGTCCCCGGGTAGTCCATCCGCGTCGGCCCCACGACTCCCATGCCTCCCAGCAGGTTGTCATGACTGCCGTAGCCGATGGACACCACCGAGGTGCTGCGCATCTCGGCGGCTTCGTTCTCCTCGCCGATGCGCACCAGGATCGTTCCCGGATCACGCGCGGCGGCGAGCAGCTTGAGCACCACGACCTGCTCCTCCAACGCTTCCAGCACCTGCCGGAGCGAGCCGGGGAAGTCTGCCACGTTGCGGGTGAGGTTCGCGGTGCCGCCCAGCACCAGCCGTTCCTCGGGGTGCTCGACGAGCGACTCGATGAGCACGGTGCTGATGCGGATCATCACCGCGCGCAGGTCGCCCGGCGACTGGTCGGGCAGTTCGGCGACCTTCGCGGACGCCTCGGCGAGCCGCCTGCCGACCATGGCGGCGTTCAGCATCGCCCGCAGCCGGGCCACGTTGTCCTCGGTGATCACGTCGCCGAGGTCGACCGAGCGCTGGTCGACGCGGCCGGTGTCGGTGATCAGCACCAGCATCAGCCGCGCGGGCGTGATGCGAAGGACCTCGAGGTGCCGCACGTTGGAGCCGCTGAGCACCGGGTACTGGATGACGGCGACCTGGCGGGTCAGCTGGGCCAGGAGCCGGACGCTGCGGCGCAGGACGTCGTCCAGGTCGAGCGCGTCCTCCAGGAAGCTGTGGATGGCCTTGCGCTCGGCGGTCGAGAGCGGCTTGATCTCGCTGAGCCGGTCGACGAACAACCGGTACCCCTTGTCCGTCGGGACCCGGCCCGCGCTGGTGTGCGGCTGCATGATGTAGCCGTCCTCCTCCAGCGACGCCATGTCGTTGCGCACGGTCGCGCTGGAGACGCCGAGGTTGTGGCGCTCCACCAAGGCCTTGGACCCGACCGGCTCCTGGTTCGAGACGTAGTCGGCGACGATCGCGCGCAGCACCTCGAACCGGCGTTCATCGGCGTTCACGGCGTCACCTCCACTGTTGAGCGTGCTCGGGTCAAGTTTTACCCTGTTTTGATTTTAGGGAGCCGGGGCGACCGCCCGTGCACCGATCCGGACTCATGTGAGCCGGTGCACGACCGCGTCGGCGAGCAGTCGGCCCCGATCGGTCAGCACGCAGCGGCCCCCGTCCAGCGCGGCGGGCTCCAGCAGGCCGTCCGCGGCGGCGAGCTTCGCCTCCGCCTGGCCGTCCGCGTCGAGCACGTCCAGCGGCAGGCCGTCGCGCAGGCGCAGTTCCAGCAGCACGCGTTCGACGCGGCGGTCGTCGGCGGTCAGCAGCTCGCGCCCGGCGGCGGGTGACCGGCCGGAGGCCAGCACCTCGGCGTAGCGGGCGGGGTGCTTGACGTTCCACCAGCGCAGGCCGCCGACGTGGCTGTGCGCGCCCGGCCCGGCGCCCCACCAGTCGTGGCCGCGCCAGTAGAGGAGGTTGTGGGCGCACTGGGCGGCGGTGCCGGTGGCCCAGTTGGACACCTCGTACCAGGACATCCCCTGCGCGCTCATGGCCGCGTCGACCTGCTCGTACTTGTCGGCGAGCACGTCGTCGTCGGGCATCGGCAGGACGCCGCGGTCGACCTTGCGGGACAGCGCGGTGCCCTCCTCGACGATCAGCGCGTAGGCGGACACGTGGTCCACGCCCGCCGAGCGCACGGCGTCGAGCGAGGCCTTGAGGTCGTCGGCGGTCTCGCCGGGCGTGCCGTAGATCAGGTCGAGGTTGACGTGCTCGAACCCGGCGGCGCGGGCCTCGCGGGCCGCGTCGACCGGCCTGCCCGGCGTGTGCTTGCGGTCGAGGACCCGGAGCACGTGGCGGGCGGCGGACTGCATGCCCAGCGACACCCTGGTGTAACCCGCGTCACGAATGCCGGCGAAGAACTCCGCGGACGTGGACTCGGGGTTGGACTCGGTGGTCACCTCCGCGCCGGGCGCGAGGCCGAACGACGACCGGACGGCGGCCAGCACGTCCGACAGCCCGTCCGCGCCCAGCAGTGACGGTGTGCCACCGCCGACGAACACGGTGTCAGCGCGGGGCGGGGTGCCGAGCACCGCCGCGGCCAGGTCCAGCTCGCGTCGCAGGCCCTCCAGCCACGACTGCGGTGAGGCGGAAGTGCCCAGCTCACCGGCGGTGTAGGTGTTGAAGTCGCAGTAGCCGCAGCGGGTCGCGCAGAACGGGACGTGGACGTAGACGCCGAACGGACGGCTGCCGAGCCCGGCCAACGCCGACGACGGCAGCGAGCCGTCGGCGGGTGCGGGATCACCAGCGGGAAGGGCGGAGGGCATGGGGTCCAGTCTCCCACTTAACACACGCTCGAACGGCGTCCCAGCATTCGGTTGGCTGTGGACCACGGGTTGGACGCGTGGCACTCTCAAGCCATGACCTCGACCGGAGTCCGCCTGGTGGTACGCCGCCACGTCGACTTCCGTCGCGTCTCCAGCGCGTTGTGCCGTACTTCGGCATAGCCCGCGCCTGCTATTGACTTGTTTCCCGTCGGCGCCGGGCGCGCTGACGAGACCTCCCACCACGCTCCACCGGGACTCGGCCGCGCGCGTCCAGCGCCCCGAAACCCCGGAGGACGACGATGGTCCCCCCGACTACGACGTCTCAACGCGGCACCAAGCAACGCCGCGGTGAGGGGCAGTGGGCGCTCGGCTACCGCGAACCGCTCAACCCCAACGAGCGCAGCAAGAAGGACGACAACCCGCTCAACGTCCGCGCGCGGATCGAGAACGTCTACGCGCACGGCGGCTTCGCCTCCATCGACCCGGCCGACCTCCGGGGCCGTTTCCGCTGGTACGGGCTCTACACCCAGCGCAAACCCGGCATCGACGGCGGCCGCACGGCCACGTTGGAGCCGGAGGAGCTGGACGACGAGTTCTTCATGCTCCGGGTGCGCTCCGACGGCGGCAGGCTGACCACCGAGCAGCTGAGGGTGCTCGGCGAGGTGTCGCAGACCTACGCGCGCGACACCGCGGACATCACCGACCGGCAGAACATCCAGTACCACTGGATCCGCATCGAGGACGTCCCCGCGATCTGGCGGAAGCTGGAGGGCGTGGGCCTGACCACGATGGAGGCCTGCGGGGACAGCCCCCGCGTGGTCCTCGGCTCGCCGGTCGCGGGCATCGCCGTGGACGAGGTGATCGACGGCAGCCCGGCGATCGACGTGATCCTGGAGCGCTACATCGGCGACCCGGCGTTCTCGAACCTGCCGCGCAAGTTCAAGACCGCCATCTCGGGGCTGCCGGACGTGGCGCACGAGATCCACGACATCGCGTTCGTCGGCGTGGACCACCCCGAGCACGGTCCCGGCTTCGACCTGTGGGTCGGCGGCGGCCTGTCCACCAACCCGATGATCGGCAAGCGGCTCGGCGCGTGGGTGCCCCGCGACGAGGTGCCGGACGTGTGGGCGGGCGTGATCAGCGTGTTCCGCGACTACGGCTACCGCAGGCTGCGGCACCGCGCGCGGATCAAGTTCCTGGTCGCGGACTGGGGCGTCGAGAAGTTCCGCGAAGTCCTGGAGACCGAGTACCTCGAACGGACGCTGGTCGACGGCCCCGCGCCCGAGGTGCCCGATCAGCCGCGTGACCACATCGGCGTGCACGAGCAGAAGGACGGTCTGTTCTACGTCGGGGCGGCGCCGATCGCGGGCCGGGTGTCCGGGTCGACGCTGGTCCAGGTGGCGAAGGCCGTCGAGCGCGCGGGCTCCGGCCGGGTCCGCCTGACGCCGCAGCAGAAGCTCGTCGTGCTGGACGTGCCCGAGGCGGAGGTGCCCGTCCTTCAGGGGGACCTGGCCAAGCTCGGGCTCCAGACCGAGCCGTCGCCGTGGCGGCGCGGTGTGATGGCGTGCACCGGCATCGAGTTCTGCAAGCTCGCGATCGTGGAGACCAAGGCCCGCGCGGTCGACCTGGTCGGCACGCTGGAGAAGAAGCTGGCCGACATCGTCGGCGACATCGACGCCCCGGTCAGCATCCACATCAACGGCTGCCCCAACTCGTGCGCCCGCATCCAGACCGCGGACATCGGGCTCAAGGGCCAGATCGTGACGGACGCGGACGGCTACCAGGTCGAGGGCTTCCAGGTGCACCTCGGCGGCGGGCTCGGGCTGGACGCGGGCTTCGGCCGCAAGGTGCGCGGGCACAAGGTGACCGCCGCCGAGCTGTCCGACTACGTCGAGCGGGTCGTGCGGCACTACGTGGCGCAGCGCACCGACGGCGAGCGGTTCGCCCAGTGGGTCCTGCGCGCGGACGAGGGTGATCTGAAGTGAGCGAGCTCGCGAGCGAACCGATCGACGCAGCGGCTCCGCGAACGCGGACGACGAGCGCCAGCGAGGAGGGACTGTGAGCGCTACCGAGCGTGCGACGCCCTTCTACTGCCCCTATTGCGGTGACGAGGACCTTCGTCCCGAGGAGGAGCCCCATGCGGCCTGGCTGTGCACCGGCTGCCGACGCGTGTTCACGGTGAAGTTTGTCGGACTGCACTTGCCACAGGAGGTGAAGCGATGACCACGACCACCCGTACCGATGAGCTGAAGGCGATCGCGGAGGCCGCGTCGGTCGAGTTGGCCGAGGCCACCGCCGCGGAAGCGCTGGAGTGGACCGCCCGGACGTTCGGCGAGAGCTGGATCGTCGCCTCCAACATGCAGGACGCCGTGCTGGTCGACCTCGCCGTGAAGGCGAAGCCGGACGTCGACGTCCTGTTCCTGGAGACCGGCTACCACTTCGCCGAGACCATCGGCACCCGTGACGCGGTGGACCTGGTCTACCCGGACGTGCGCGTCGTCAACGCCGCCGCCGAGCAGTCGGTCGCCGACCAGGAGGCCGAGTTCGGCCTGCTGAACCGGACCGATCCCGGCCGGTGCTGCGCACTGCGCAAGGTCGTGCCGCTCCAGCGGACGCTGGGCCGGTACGACGCGTGGGTCACCGGCGTGCGCCGGGTGGACGCCCCGACGCGGGCGACCACGCCGATCGTGCAGTGGGACGAGCGCAACGGGCTGGTGAAGGTCAACCCGATCGCGCCGTGGTCCGACGACGAGTTCGCCGGCTACATCGCCGAGCACGGAATCCTGGAGAACCCCCTCGTCCAGGCCGGTTATCCCTCCATCGGCTGCGCGCCGTGCACCGCCAAGCCGCTGCCGGGCCAGGACGCCCGCAGCGGTCGGTGGGCCGGGCAGTCCAAGACGGAATGCGGGTTGCACGGATGAGCGCCCCTGCGCGACAGACCACCCTGGACCGCCTCGAATCCGAGGCGATCCACATCTTCCGCGAGGTGGCGGGCGAGTTCGACCGGCCGGTGATCCTGTTCTCCGGCGGCAAGGACTCCACGCTGCTGGTGCACCTGGCGATCAAGGCGTTCTGGCCCGCGCCGGTGCCGTTCCCGCTGCTGCACGTCGACACCGGGCACAACTTCGACGAGGTCATCGAGTTCCGCGACAAGGTCGTGGCCCAGCACGGGCTGCGCCTGGAGGTGGCGGAGGTCCAGGACTGGATCGACGACGGCCGGTTGCAGGAACGGCCGGACGGCACGCGCAATCCGTTGCAGACCGTGCCGCTGCTGGACTCCATCACGTCGCACAAGTACGACGCGGTGTTCGGCGGCGGTCGGCGCGACGAGGAGCGGGCACGGGCCAAGGAGCGCATCTTCAGCCTGCGCAACAGCTTCGGCCAGTGGGAGCCGCGTCGCCAGCGCCCCGAGCTGTGGAACCTCTACAACGGGCGGCACCGCGCGGGCGAGCACGTGCGGGTGTTCCCGCTGTCCAACTGGACCGAGCTCGACGTGTGGAACTACATCGACCGCGAGGGCATCGAGCTGCCGTCGATCTACTACTCGCACCAGCGCGACGTGTACCTGCGCGACGGCATGTGGCTGACCGAAGGCCCGTGGGGCGGCCCGCGGCCCGAGGAGACCGTGCTCAACAAGACGATCCGCTACCGCACGGTCGGCGACGGCTCGTGCACCGGCGCGGTGGAGTCCGAGGCGTCCGACATCCGCGAGGTCATCGCCGAGGTGGCCGCGTCGCGGCTGACCGAGCGCGGCGCGACCAGGGCGGACGACCGCTTGTCCGAAGCAGCCATGGAAGACCGCAAGCGGGAGGGCTACTTCTAAATGAGCGACCTGTTGAGGCTCGCGACGGCGGGCAGCGTGGACGACGGGAAGTCCACGCTGGTCGGCCGCCTGCTGTACGACACCAAGTCGGTGCTGGCCGACACGCTCGACGCCGTGCACCGGGCGAGCGCCGACCGCGGACTGTCCACTCCGGACCTGTCGCTGCTCGTGGACGGCCTGCGCTCGGAGCGCGAGCAGGGCATCACGATCGACGTGGCGTACCGGTACTTCGCCACCGACAAGCGCTCCTTCGTGCTCGCGGACACCCCCGGCCACGTCCAGTACACCCGCAACACGGTGACCGGCGCGTCCACCGCGCAGCTGGCGATCCTGCTGGTCGACGCGCGCAAGGGCGTCATCGAGCAGACCCGGCGGCACGCGGCCGTGCTGGCCCTGCTGGGCGTGCCGCAGCTCGTGCTGGCGGTGAACAAGATCGACCTCGTCGACTTCGACGAGACCACGTTCGCCCGCATCTCCAAGGAGTTCACCGCGCACGCGACAGCGCTGGGCTACAGCCCGGACGCGGTGGTGCACATCCCGGTCTCCGCTCTCGCGGGCGACAACGTCGTCGAGCACTCGACGAACACGCCGTGGTACTCCGGACCGACGTTGCTGGAGCACCTGGAGTCGGTGCCAGCCGAAGACGACGAGATCCGGGCCGACGGGAGTTCCAACGGTCGCCCGTTCCGCTTCCCGGTCCAGTACGTGATCCGGCCGCGCACGCCGGAGCACCTGGACTACCGGGGCTACGCGGGCCTGGTCGCGTCGGGCACGGTCAAGGTGGGCGACGAGATCGTCGTGCTGCCCGCCGGGCTGCGCAGCACCGTGGAGAAGATCGACACCTACGACGGGCCGCTGGCCGAGGCGGCGGCGGGCCAGTCCGTGACGCTGCTGCTGGCCGACGACCTGGACATCTCCCGCGGCGACCTGATCGCCGCCGCGAGCACTCCCCCGCAGGTCACCGACGAGTTCGACGCCACCCTGTGCTGGCTGTCGGAGAAGCCACTGACCCCCGGCGCCCGCGTCCTGGTCAAGCACGGCGCGCGCACCGTGCAGGCCATCGTCACGGAACTGCGCGCGCGCTTCGACGAGCAGCGACTGGCCAGTGTGGACAGTCCGGCGTCATTGGGGCTCAACGAGATCGGCCGGGTCGCGATCCGCACGGCGGGGCCGCTCCCGGTGGACGGGTACTACAGCAGCAGGCGCACCGGCGCGTTCCTGGTGATCGACGCGGCCGACGGCGGCACGCTCGCCGCGGGCCTCGTGGGCGCGGGCCTCCCGGTGCTGGACGGCGTGGAGAGCTGTACCGAGGGCGGGACCACCGCCCCTCCCACCGACGACCACGCCCTCGTCTCCCCCGGCCCCTGAACGTTCCCGAAAGGTCCCGCAGCCGTGAGCAGCAACCGCAGAGTCCTCGCCACGTCCCTCGCCGTACTCACGACCTTCGCCGCGCTCGCCGGGTGCTCACGGGCGGGCAGCGACACCCCCGCGGCACCCGCCGCGTCCGACGACAAGGGCCCCGCCGCCGAGGTGCGGCTGGGCTACTTCCCGAACGTCACGCACGCCGCCGCGCTGATCGGCGTGGACAAGGGCCTGTTCGCCAGGGAACTGGGCTCCACCAAGCTGACCACCCAGACGTTCAACGCGGGCCCGGACGAGGTCAACGCGCTGCTCGGCGGCTCGCTCGACGTGGCGTTCATCGGCTCCGGACCGGCGATCAACGCGTACTCGAAGTCCAAGGGCGAGGCCGTGCGCCTGGTCGCGGGCGCGACCTCGGGCGGCGCGCAGCTCGTGGTGAAGCCGGACATCAACTCCGCGGCGGACCTCAAGGGCAAGACCATCAGCACGCCGCAGCTGGCGAACACGCAGGACGTGTCGTTCAAGAAGTGGCTGGTGGACCAGAAGTTCACCGTCGGCAGCGCGCCGGACCAGGTCAACGTGACCAACACGGAGAACGCGGCGAGCCTGGACCTGTTCAAGCAGGACGGGATCCAGGGCGCGTGGGCCCCGGAACCGTGGTCGTCGCGGCTGGTGATCGACGCGGGCGCCAAGGTGCTGGTGGACGAGAAGGCGCTGTGGGACCAGGGCAGGTTCCCCACCACCGTGATCATCGTGCGCACCCAGTTCCTCAGGGAGCACCCGCAGACCGTGGAGGCGCTGCTCCGGGGTGAGGTCGCCGCGATCGACTGGGCCGCGAACAACAGGGCCGAGGCGAAGACCGCCGTCAACGAGTCGCTGAAGAAGCTGACCAGCAAGGCGCTGGGCGAACCGGTGCTGGACCGCGCGTTCGAGAACATCGAGCTGACGGTCGACCCGCAGGCCAAGCACTTCCCCCAGCTGGCGAAGGACGCCGTGACGGCGGGCGTGGCGAAGGAGGCGGCCGACGTGACCGGCTTCGCCGACTTCACGCTGCTGAACAAGGTGCTCTCCGCGGCGGGCAAGCCCACCGTCGACACCGCGGGCCTGGACAAGAAGTAGCCGAACGCTCGAGGGAAGGCAGGCACACCATGACCGCCACACTTGAGGCCCCGACGCCGTCCGACGTGAACGCCGCGGTGGCGTTGTCGGGAGTGCGCAAGGTGTTCGGCCACGGCGCGAGCGCCGTCGTGGCGCTGGACGGCGTCGACCTGAGGGTCGCGCCGGGGGAGTTCGTGTGCCTGCTGGGCGCGTCGGGCTGCGGCAAGAGCACCTTGCTGAACCTGGTCGCCGGACTGGACGCGCCCACCTCGGGCGAGATCGCGCTGACCACCTCGCGGCCCGCCGTGATGTTCCAGGAGGCGGCGTTGATGCCGTGGCTCACGGCCGCGCGCAACGTCGAGCTCCCGCTGCGCCTCGCCGGGCTCAAGAGGGGTGCCCGGCGCGCCAAGGCGAACGAGCTGCTGTCGCTGGTGCGCCTCGGCGAGGCGGGCGACAAGCGTCCGCACGAGCTGTCCGGCGGCATGCGGCAGCGCGTGGCCCTGGCGCGCGCCCTCGCGTCCACGCTGGGCAGTGCCGAGGCGGGCACGCCCGGTCTGATGCTGATGGACGAGCCGTTCGCGGCGCTCGACGCGATCACCCGCGACGTGCTCCAGGGCGAGCTGGTGCGGGTGTGGCGCGAGACGGACACGGCGATCGTGTTCGTCACGCACGACGTCCGCGAGGCCGTCCGGCTCGGCCAGCGGGTCGTGCTGCTCTCGTCGCGTCCCGGCCGGGTCGTGCGGGAGTGGAACGTCGACGGCCTGACCGGTTCGGACGAGGCGGACTCGATCGAGGAGATCACCGCGCACCTGCGAGAGGTGATCAGTGGCCACGCCGCAGCCTCCTGAAACGCTCGAAGCCGACCGCGGCCTGGCCGCGGTCGGCGCCGGGCTGGACGCGCTCGACGCGCCGTCGCAGAACCAGCGCAGGTCGCCGTGGCAGCGGTTCCTGCACACGGCCGTGCCGCCGATCGTGGCGTTCGGGCTGCTGCTCGGCACCTGGCAGGCGCTGTGGGCGTCGGCGATCTGGCCGGAGTTCCAACTGCCCGCGCCCGCCGCCGTGTGGGAGACGGTCTGGGCGACGGTGCAGTCCGGCGACGCGGGCGAGATCCTGTGGACGTCGGTCTCCCGCGCGGTGCTCGGCTTCCTGGTGGCCGTGGTCATCGCGACCCCGCTGGGGCTGCTGATCGCCAAGGTGCGGGTGGTCCGCGCCGCCATCGGTTCGCTGCTGACCGGACTGCAGAGCCTGCCGTCGGTGGCGTGGGTGCCCGCCGCGATCCTGTGGTTCGGCCTCACCCCGTCCGCGATCTACTTCGTGGTGCTGATGGGGTCCGTGCCGTCGATCGCGAACGGCCTGGTGTCGGGCATCGACCAGATCCCGCCGCTGCTCCCCCGCGTCGGCCAGGCGCTGGGGGCGGGCAAGCTGTCGTCGGCGCGGCACATCCTGCTGCCCGCCGCGCTGCCCGGCTACCTCGCGGGCCTCAAGCAGGGCTGGGCGTTCTCGTGGCGCTCGCTGATGGCGGCGGAGATCATCGCGACCTCCCCGCAGCTCGGTCTCGGCCTGGGGCAGTTCCTGCACAACGGCCAGTCCCTCAACGACATCTCGATGGTCATCGCCGCGATCTTCCTGATCCTCCTCGTCGGCATCGGCATCGAACTCCTCCTCTTCCGGCCGCTGGAACGCGCGGTCCTGCGCGCCCGCGGCCTGACCGGAGCCTTCGGATGACCCCGCTCATCGCCGTCGCGCACGGCAGCCGCGACCCGCGTTCGGCGGCGACCGTCATGGCGCTGCTGGACGTGGTCCGCGTCCTCAACCCGGCCGTCGACGTCCGTCCGGCGTTCCTCGACCTGTCCGCTCCGCGACTGGGCGACGTGCTCCGGACCGTGCACGGCGAGGGTCACCGCCGCGCCGTCGTCGTGCCGTTGTTGCTGGGCAAGGCTTTCCACGCCCGCGTGGACGTCCCCGGCGCGGTCGCCGAGGCGCAGCGGCAGTTCCCCCGGCTGGCCGTCGGCGTCGGCGACGTCCTCGGCCCGGACCCGTGGCTCGAATCGGCCGCGCTGCGCAGGCTCGCCGAGGCGGGCGTCCGGCCGGAGGACCGGACCACCGGCATCGTGCTGGCGGGCGCCGGCTCGTCGCACGCCCCGGCGAACGCCGCCGTGGCCGCCATCGCCGCCCGCTGGGCGACCCGCTCGGGCTGGGCGGGCGTGGAACCGGCGTTCGCGGCGGCGGGTGGACCCGACGTGCCCGCGGCCGTCGAACGCCTGCGGGCCCAGGGCGCGACCCGCATCGCCGTCGCCTCCTGGTTCCTGGCACCCGGTCTGCTGCCGGACCGGATCACCGCCCGGACGCTGGAACTGGCCCCCGACGCGCGGATCGCCGCCCCGCTCGGCGCCGATCCGGAGGTCGCCGAACTGGTGCTGCACCGCTACTCGGCGGCGTTGGCGGGCCTGGACGTTCGCCAGTACGCGTAGTTCGTCCGATCAGGCGACAGGACCTTGACGTGAAACCTACTCACAAGTAGTCAGTAGAGGCACGCCGCTTCCCCTGGATGCCCTCCCGTCTCGACGAGGAGAGGGACACCATGAAGTCAGCAGTCTTCGCCACGCTAGCCCTGCTGCTCGCGACGAGCGCCCCGGCGTCCGCCGCACCGCACGCGATCACCTACCAGCTGAGGGCGACCGCGCTCGGCCAGAGCGCGGAGTTCACCCTCGACCAACCCGTCGACGCGACCGCGCCGGAAGCGGTCGCGCCGGGCGGCACGGTCACCGCGGTCATCGACCCGGCACCGAACAAGGTCCCCGCCGAAGCGGGCGGCTACACCGTGCGCGAGATCAAGACCATCACCCTGAGCCTGCCCGTTCCCGCGAACGCCACCTTCCAGTCGGCCACCGCCACCGGCGGCGCGGGCCTGGGCAGCGGCACCCCGACGATCGCCTTGTCCGGCGACGACGTGGTGCTGAGGATCGCGGGCCCGATCAAGGGCGGCGCCGACTTCGAACTGCCCACCATCACCCTCACGCTGACCGCGGGCGCCTCCGGCACCATCACCACCCAACTGGGAGGAACCAGCTACACCGCCCCCGGCCTCACCTTCACCGCGGGCATCACCGCCTTCGGCTTCCCGCTGGACGCCCCGGCCACCGGCTACCCGGACCCCAACCCGGTCCTGACGACCACGACGATCGGCTGAGCGCACGCCGGGTGGAGTTCTCCGCAACTCCACCCGGCTTCAGCGCGGACCACTGGTCCAGCAAACAGTTTTGTGGTCCACCCCTTTGCCCTCCAGGCAAATCAGGCTGGGATCCTGTTCGGATGCACATGTTCGTCGACGAGTCCGAACGCGGCAGCTACCTGCTCGCCGCCACCCTGCTCCCACCCCACTCCCTGCACCTCACCAGGACGATGCTGCGCGACATGCTGCCCGCCGGGTGCCGGCGACTGCACTTCAAGAACGAGAAGGAATCCAACCGGAAGCTGATCGCCGCCAAGTTGGTCCGGAGTGGACAGTCGGTCCACATCTACCGGGGACGCGGTCCCGGAGAACAGGTTCGAGCCGCGCTGCTGCACCTGCTGGTGGCCGACGCCATCGACCACGGCGTGACGCGGCTCGTGCTGGACTCGCGCAACGCGGTGGCGAACGGGCGCGACCGGCTGACCATCGGCATCCACACGAAGGCGCACGCAGCGGGTTTGGTCTACGAGCACATCGAATCCTGGGTCGAGCCAGCCCTGTGGATCAGCGACGCCGTGGCCTGGTGCCACGGGGCGGGAGGTGACTGGCAACGCCGGGTCAGCCCGATGGTGGCCACCGTGACGGACATCGGCACCCTGGAAAGCGCGAAGCCCAGGCAGCGACCGTCCGGACGCGTACCTGGGCTCACTTCCTTCCCCT
Organism: Umezawaea sp. cmx-9-4; assembly: GCA_049997955.1. Lineage (GTDB taxonomy): Bacteria > Actinomycetota > Actinomycetes > Mycobacteriales > Pseudonocardiaceae > Umezawaea. The sequence continues at coordinate 343,716 of JAEBDY010000009.1, forward strand.
AGCGGGAAAGGCTGAGCCGAGCATATCAGCCCACCGCGAGATGGGCACCTGCTTACTCGATCGTGTGACCACTCCGGTCCGCGTCCAGGTTCCGCACCAACCGGTTCATCACGTCCAACGCCACCCGCAACTCCTCCGCGCCAATGGTTTCGGTGATCCGGTTCGTCCACGCGTACTGGGCCTCCCGCAGGCTCTCCACCGCCGCGTGCCCCTCGGGGGTGGGCCGGAACAGCTTCGCCCGCCGGTGCGCCGGGTTCGGCAGGTACTCCGCCAACCCCTTGTCCACCAACAGGTCCGCGATCCGCTGCACGCTCTGCCGCGCCAGCCCCATCTCGCGCGCGATGCCGGAGACCGTGAGCGGTTCGCGCAGCACCGCCCCGAGCACCTGCCACCACGCCGCCGTCAGCCCCACCGGCTTGGTCATCACCTCGGCGGCCTCCAGGAAGCCGCCGTACAGCCGGAACGTCCGCATGACCACGTCGGTCAGCACGTCACCGGCCTCGCCGCGGGGCTCCATCAGGACGTGGCCGCCATCAGCTTGCCGAACCACGACGGGTCTCCGGTGCTGAACAGCCCGTACCAGGCCTCCAGCACCTCGGGCGAGTACAGGTCCAGCTCGGCGAAGATCTCGCGGGCGAACTCGACGGGGCTCGCCGCGCCCGCCGTGATGAGGCCGCGGTCGGTCCAGGCCCGCGCGACCCGGAACCGGGCGGTGCCGCCGTAGCCGGGCGTGTGGGCCAACTGCTCGACGGCGTTGCCGGTGTGGTCGTAGGAGTCGAGCAGGCCTTCGACCGCCAGGCCGATCGTGGCCCCGCAGATCGCCGCGACGGGCACGCCGGCGTCGAGGAACCTCCGGGCCGCGGCTGCGAACGGCGCGAGCGAGCCGGTGGGCCACGAGTCGGCGCCGGGCAGGATCAGCATGGCGCTGTCGGTCGGGTCAAGGTCGGCCAGCACGGTGTCCGGGGTGATGCGCAGCCCTCCCGAGGAGGTGACCGTGTCGAAGGTCAGGCCCACCGTGCGGATCTCGTAGCGGCCCGGCGTCCGCTGCCAGTCGGGGGAGTTGATGCCCGCCGTGGCGAACCCGAACTCCCAGTCGGCCAGCGTGTCGTAAACCGCGAGGTGCACCGTGGATTTCATGACAGCAGACTGTCATCTTGACAGCATTCTGTCAATTGAGGCGGGATCGTAGAGTGCGGGCATGGCAGACGAGCTGGTCCACTACGAGGTGCGGCGTGGCATCGCGACGATCACGCTGGACTCCCCCCACAACCGCAACGCGCTCTCGGCGCGGCTGCGAGGTGAACTGACCGCGCACCTGAAGGCCGCGGTGGCCGACGACGCCGTGCGGGTCGTCGTGCTGAGCCACACGGGAACCGTGTTCTGCTCCGGCATGGACCTCAAGGAAGCGGGCGGCACGAGCGCGAACCAGCAGGGGGTGAACGAGTTCCCGGCGATCCTGGAGCAGATCTGGACGAGCCCGAAGCCGGTCGTCGCCCGACTGGCCGGGCCCGCGCGGGCGGGTGGTGTGGGGATCGTGGCGGCCTGCGACATCGCGGTCGCCGCCGACCACGCGACGTTCGCGTTCACCGAGGTGCGCATCGGGGTCGTGCCCGCGGTCATCTCCGTGACGGTGCTGCCCCGGCTGCTCCCCCGTGCCGCGCACGAGCTGTTCCTCACCGGCGAGGGGTTCGACGCGGCCAAGGCGAAGGAGATCGGGCTGATCAACTCGTCGGTGCCCGCCGACCGGCTGGACGCCGAGGTGCTGCGGTACACCGACATGCTGGCGCTGGGTGCGCCGAACGCGCTGGCCGCGACGAAGCGGATGCTCCAGCAGCCGCGCCGGTCGAACCTCGGCGAGGTGTTCGCCGACATGCTGGAGCTGTCCGCGCGGCACTTCGGCGGTCCGGAGGGCCAGGAGGGCATCTCCGCGTTCGTCGAGAAGCGCAAGCCCTCCTGGGTTCCCGCCGACTGAGCCTCAGAACCAGCCGGTGCACTCGATGCGCCCCTGCGAGGACCCGCAGGCGCGCATCAGCCGGTTGTCGTTCTTGAACGCGTCGGTGTGCTTGCTGCCGTCGTGGTCGATGCGGGTGTAGCCGAGGAAGCCCTGGTACTCGGACCCGTCCGGCTTGCGGCGGTCGGTCCAGACCTCCTCACCGCTCGTCCCGCTGGAGATGCGCCCCCAGGCGCACTGCGTCTTGTTCGACGCGCGGAGTTCGACGACCCGGCCGGTCGCCATGACGACCGGGTTGTCGCCGTCGGCGACGTCGAACGGCGTGATGGGCCGCTCGTGGTCGCAGCCCGGCTCGGAGGTCGCGGAGGCCGGGGCGGCGCCGAGCGCGGCGATCGTGAAGGCGGTGGTCAGCACGGCGACGAGGCGAAGCGGATTCATGGGACGACACTGTCCAGGCTGCTCCGCGCTTCCGCCCGCCGACCGAGATCGCGCCGTTACCGGGACGCCCGGTAGTGGGCGAAGCCGCCCATGACCGACTTCCCGCGAGCCACTTCGACGGCGTCGACCAGACCCGCCTCGACCATCAACGCCCGCACGGTCCCGCCGGGCGAGTGGCCGTGCCCGTGACCGCGCTTCGGCCTGAGCAGCCGGTGCAGCGGCGCGGGCTCCTGGTGGTCGAAGTCGAGCAGGTGCAGGCTGCCGCCCGGTGCGAGCACCCGGTGGACCTCGCGGAGCGCGTCGATCTTCTGGGCGCCCGGCAGGTGGTGGAACATGAACGACGACAGCACCCGGTCGACGCTCCCGTCGGCGTACGGGAGCTGGTCGGCGAAACCCCGGTCGAGCTGGATCCCCACCCCCGCGCGGGCCGCCTTGCGCCGGGCGAGCGCGAGCGCCTCCGGGTCGGGGTCGAGGCCGATCAGCGTCGCTCCTGGTGCCACCCGCCCGGCCAGCACCAGGACGTTGCCGGTGCCGCACCCGATCTCCAGCACGGTCCCGCCGGGCGGCAGGCCCGCTTGCGCCACGAGCTGCCACTGGGCGTCCTTGGCGCCCAAGAGCGTGGTGAACACGTCGTAGAACGGCAGCAGCGAGCGCTTGCCCATCGCGGGCAGGTAGGCGCGGTCGGTGGTCACGGTGCTCTCCCAGGAACGAAGTTCGGCTGATGACTGCTAGCCTCCCAATGCCCTGAACTGCCAACAAGTGACGAAGTGCGGCTCTGATGGCACATTCTTCCGATCGCGCCGACCTGCCGCGCCCGACGCGCCTCAACGCCCAGGGCGTTCCGCTGGTCGACTACGTCCGGACCGCCGGGCTGCCCTCGGTGTCGGTCGAGCACTGGGTGGGCCGCGACGCGCGGGACCACACGTCCTCGCTGGGCACGCACGCCCACGACTTCCTCGTGCTGTTCTACGTCGAGAGCGGCGAGGGCGTGCTGCGCGTGGACGGCCAGGACTGGGGACTCGCGGCAGGCGACGTGTTCGTCATCGCCCCCGGCGCGGTGATCACCCCCGGCCACGACAGCCAGAGCGAGACGGGTGAGACGTGGGCGGTGTTCTTCCCGGCCGAGGCGGTCGACCCGGCGGTCTCGGCGTCCCTGGTCTCGTGGCGCACCCACCCGCTGCTGTCCCCGTTCATCGGCGGCAACCGCGGCGGCGGCCGGCGCTTCCGCGTGCCGCCGGACGACCGGGCGGCGTGGTCGGCGCTCCTCACCGACCTGGACGCCGAACTGGGCGGCAGGCTGGACGGCTACGCGGACGCGACCCGCGCCCACCTGACGCTGCTGCTCGTGCGGCTCGGCAGGCTCCAGGTCGACCTGCCCGGCGACGCGGGCGTGGAACCCCTGCTCGCTGCGGTCTTCGAGGTCGTGGAGAACCGGTACCACGAGCCGATCTCGCTGCGGGACGTCGCGGACTCGGTCGGGCTGACGACCGGGCACCTCACCACCGTCGTCGGCAAGCGCACCGGGCGCACGGTGCAGCAGTGGATCACCGAGCGCCGGATGCGGGAGGCGCGGCGACTGCTGGCCGACACGGACCTGAGCATCGGCGAGGTCGCGCACCGGGTCGGCTACCGCGAGGCGGGCTACTTCGTCCGCCGGTTCCGCACCGCGCACGGCGTGACGCCCATGGCGTGGCGGCGGGCGGGCCGCTAGTCAGTCGGCGCGGACGACCGTCAGCACGCGGTCGCCGAGGTCCGCGGTGCGCCGCACGGCGTCGTCCAGCACGGCGTTCACGCTCTCGCTGCCGCGCGGGTCGCGGCGGGCCAGTTCGGCGGAACGCGGCCAGATCAGCACGTGCTCGCCCGGTGGCAGCCACGACAGGTCGGTCAGCGAGTCGTGGAGGGCGTCCAGGTTGTGCCCGAACCACTCCGGGAACGACAGCGCGGCGGCGATGGCCTCGATGGCCTCGTGCCGGGACGTGATGGTGTCGCCGCGCAGCACGTGCGGGTGCGCGCCGCGCTCACGGGCCGCCTCCACGGCCTCCTGGACGGTCATTTGCGCACGTCCACGACGACGAAGGAGTCGTAGTGGTCGGAGGTGTAGTAGACCTCCGACTCGTCCCCGGTGATCAGCCGCCGCGCGCCGCGGTCCGGGCTGCCGGGAGTCGGCACCGTGTACTCCTTGTAGTACGCGCCCGACTTGGCGGGCAGGCGCTTCTCGCGGTTCTGGAACTGGACCCCGTCGTTGCGCGGGTACGGGAACGGCCCGTTCTTCTCGATCAGCTTCCACGTGTCGGCGGCCTGCGCGGGCAGGCTCGACAGGGGTTTGACCTCCAGGCCGGATCCCGTGCCGGCCACCGCGCCGCCGGGCGCGGCCGACGTGGACCTCCCCGGAGCGGACGGCTTGGCCGACGACGAGGTCGACCCGGTCGACGGGGTGGAGGAGGACGTCAGGTCCTTGAAGACCCACCCGAAGACGACCAGGGCGATCAGACCAACGAGCGCGACGGAAAGGCGCCTACCAGGAGTCACCGGGTCAGCCTACGAACCGCCGCCGATGTGCAGCGTGCGGGGCTCTCGGACGTCGGTCGGCAGCGCCCCGACCGGTGGTTCGGCGTCCTTGTGCGGCGTCACGCGGGCCGACGCGCGGTCGACCACGCGGTCGATGAGCCGGGCCGCGAACAGGCAGAGGGGCAGCATCAACCCCATCATCAGTGGGAACTGCAGCACGAAGGGCAACTGGGTCAGCCACAGCTCGACCCCGTCCCACCACCGCGCGATCCCCTCCGGCACACCGCCGAGCCTAGTCCGGTGACGCGCCTCACCGCAGACCGACCTGGTCAGCTGGGTTATGTTCCGTGCATGTTCGCCGTCTACGCAGCCGAGCCGAGCCCGCAGGACCCCCTTGCCGCGTTGCGGGTGGGTGAGCGTCCCGAGCCGGAGGTCCCGGACGGCTGGGTACGGGTGGGGGTGCGCGCGGCCAGCCTGAACATGCACGACCTGTGGACGTTGCGGGGTGTCGGCATCAAGGCCGACCGGTTTCCGATGGTCCTGGGCTGCGACGGCGCGGGAGTGCTCGACGACGGCACCGAGGTCGTGCTGCACTCCGTGATCGGCGATCCGGAGTGGTCCGGCGACGAGACCCTCGACCCCGGCCGCACCCTGCTGACCGAGAAGCACCAGGGCACGTTCGCGGACCACGTGGTCGTCCCGAAGCGCAACGCGCTGGCCAAGCCCATCGGGCTGTCGTTCGCCGAAGCGGCGTGCATGGGCACGGCGTGGCTGACCGCGTACCGGATGCTGTTCGTGAAGTCAGGGCTGCGCCCCGGTCAGACGATGCTCGTGCAGGGCGCGTCCGGCGGGGTGTCGACGGCGCTGGTGCAGTTGGGCCGGGCCGCCGGGTACCGGGTGTGGGTGACCGGGCGGACCGAGGAGAAGCGGGCGCTCGCCGAGTCGCTGGGCGCGCACGCCTCCTTCGAGTCCGGCGCGCGGCTGCCCGAGCGGGTGGACGCGGTGTTCGAGACCGTCGGCAAGGCGACCTGGTCGCACTCGATGAAGTCGCTCAAGCCGGGCGGCATCGTGGTGATCTCGGGCGCCACCAGCGGCGACGCGTCGGCCGCCGAGTTGCAGCGGCTGTTCTTCCTCCAGCTGCGGGTGGTCGGCTCGACCATGGGCACGCGCGAGGAACTGGGCGACCTGCTGGCGTTCTGCGCCCTCAACGACCTCAGGCCGCGGATCGGCCTGGAGCTGCCGATGGAGCGCGCCGAGGAGGGTCTGCGGTCGATGCTCGACGGCGAGACGTCCGGCAAGATCGTCTTCACCAGGTAGGCAGCTCGTGCGCGCCCTCCGCGGAGGGCGCGCACGAGCCGGTCAGGCGCCGCGCAGCAGTTCGAGGATGACCGACGAGTCCTGCGCGCCGGACACACCGCGGTTGCCGACGACGAACGTCGGCACCGAGCGCACGCCGATCGCGATGCCCTCGGCCAACTCCTGGCGGATCCGCGCGGTCAGCGCGTCGTCGTTCAAGGCCTCCTCGGCACCGGTCAACCCGGCGTCCTCGGCCAGTTCCACGAGCACGTCCGGGTCGCCGAGGTGCTGCCCCTCGGTGAAGTTCGCCCGGAAGAACCGCTCCTGCACGGCCCCCTGGACGCCCTGCTCGTAGCCGAGGCTGATCAGCTTGTGCGCGTCGAGCGTGTTCACCTGGAGCGTCTTGCCAAGGTGGTACTCCAGCCCGACGCCCGCGGCGACCTGCTGCACCCGCTCGTGCGCCGCCTCCACCGCGGCCGCCCCGCCGAACTTCACGGCCAGCGCCTCGGTCATCGGCGCGCCGTCGTTGGGCGACGCCGGGTCGAGTTGGAACGGGCGCCACCGCACCTCGACCGGCTCGCCGTCCCACGCCTCCAGGGCGCTCTCCATCTTGCGCTTGCCGATGTAGCACCACGGGCACACGACGTCCGACCACACTTCAAGTCTCACAAGAGCTCGCAACACCGGTGTCCCGGACCTTGTTCCCGGACGGGTCGGCCCGCCGACCACCGCTCGACCACGACGGCGCAGCCCGTTCGGCGCGTTTGACCACGCTCCGGGCGACGGCAGGCACCTCCTCCGCGTCGCGCCACTTCAGCGTGCTCATCCGCTCGCGCACGGCGGCCGGCGCGGGTCGCCGATCTCCACGGCCCGCGCCCGCATCGCCGCCTCGCCGTCGCTGACGTCGCGGAGCCGGTCGTCGCAGCCCCCGGACGCCCAGCGGCGTGGCGAACAGCGGATCGGCGTCCAGGACCAGGTCGACCACGTCATCCGCCGACTACTCCCCGTGGAACCTGGCAGCGGCGTTCCGGATCGCCGCCCGCGCTTGGACGTCCAACCTCCGCACCACGTCCGCGGCCGGTGCGGCCTCGATCAAGGAGTAGGTCTGCCCGGCCCACAGCGACATCAGTTCCGGATCACCGGTGGCGCGGATCGGCTTGGTCATCAGGTGCAGGTTCGGGTACGCCGCCGGGGCGTGCGCGGTGTTCTCGCTGAGGAACCGGTTGACCAGGCCGCGCGCGGGCCTGCCGCTGAACGCCCGCGTCAGCGCGGTCCGGCGGTTCTTCTCCCCCAGCGCCATCCGGTAGCCGGGGGCGATGCCCGATTCCGGGCACAGCAGGAACGCCGTGCCCAGCTGCGCGGCCACGGCTCCGGCGGTCACGACCGCGGCGACGTCAGCGCCGGTCATCAGCCCCCCGGCGGCGATCAGCGGCAGGTCGACGGCGGCGGCCACGAGCCGCAGCGCGGCGAGCGTGCCGAACAGCTCGCCGCCGCCGGGCGAGACGCCGTCGTCGGTGAGCGTGCCGCGGTGCCCGCCCGCGTCCGATCCCTGCACGCACAGGGCGTCCGCGCCGATCTGCGCGGCCTGCTTCGCCTCGGCGGGCGTCGTCACCGTCACGACGACGTACGAGCCCGCCGCGTGCAGCCGCCGCACCTCGTCGGAGTCCGGCAGGCCGAAGGTGAACGACACGACCGGGACCCGCAGGGCCAGCACGAGTTCGAGCTTGGCGGCGTAGGAGTCGTCGTCCCACACCGGGTCGCCGGGCTGGACGCCCGCGAGCGCGGCCTGGGCGGCCACCCGCTCGCGGTAGACCGAGAGGTCCACTGTGGACTTGGACCCCGGCACGAAGAGGTTGACGCCGAAGGGCCGGTCGGTCAGCTCGGTGATCGCGGTGAGCTGACCGGCCAGCGCCTCGACCGCGAGGAGACCGGCGGCCAGGAAACCCAGGCCACCGGCCGACCCCACTTCCGCGACCAGCTTCGGGGTGGACGCGCCACCCGCCATCGGCGCGGCGATCACGGGTACAGCCAGTCGTTCCAGCATGCACCCGACCCTAATCGCTACGGCAGCGAGTCCAGGTGCGGAGCCACGGTGTTCGCGAACGCCCAGCCGTTGCTGGCGTCCCAGTTGATCGACCAGGTCATCGCGCCGCGGATCGCCGGGTACGTGGTCGACGGCTTGAAGCTGCCGCAGTTCGTGCCCCTGGCCAGGCAGCTCAGGGCGTTGTTCACGGTCTGCGGCGAGACGTAGCCGCTGCCCGCGCCCGACGTCGAGGCGGGGAGGCCGATGCCCACCTGGTCGGCCCGGAGACCGCCCTGGAGCTGGATGCAGGCGAGCGCGGTGAGGAAGTCGACACCGCCCTGGCTGTAGACCTTCTGGTCGCAGCCGAGCATCGAGCCGGAGTTGTAGTACTGCATGTTGACGATCGTCAAGATGTCCTTGACCGCCAGCGCCAGCTGGAAGTAGCCGCCCGCGGTGGACTGCATGTCGATGGTCTGCGGCGCCATCGTGATGATCTTGCCGCCACCCGCGTGGATCTTCCGCAGCGCGGAGGCCATGTGGGTCGCGTTGATGCCGTTCTCCAGGTCGATGTCGACGCCGTCGAAGCCGTAGTTCGCGATCAGCGAGTTCATGCTGTTGGCGAAGTTGTTCGAGGCCGTCGCGTCACCGACGCCGATGGTGCCCTTCTCGCCGCCGACGGACAGGATCACCTTCTGGCCGCGGGCCTTGACGGTCCGGATGTCGGCCTTGAACTGCGCGTCGGTGTAGCCGCCCAGCGCGCTGGACAGACCGGGGTCGAGGGCGAAGGTCACCGCGCCCGGCGTTCCCGGCACGGCGTCGGCGAACGAGACCGCGATGATGTCGTACGTGGTCGGCACGTCGGCGATCTTCAGGACCTTGGCGCCGTTGTTGAAGTTCTGCCAGTAGCCCGTGAGCACGTGCTTCGGCAGCGACGTGACCGGCGGCTGGGTGGTCGTCGTGGTGGTCGTCGTCGTAGTGGTCGTGGTCGACGTCGTGCTCGTCGTGGTGGGCGGCGTTCCCGGACCGTCCACGGCGACGTCGTCGGCGAAGTACGCGGGCTGGCCGTACCAGCCGTGCAGGTAGATGGTCACCGTGGTCGCCGAGGCGCTGGTGAAGTCCAGCGACAGCTGCGTCCACGAGCCCGAGCCGGGCGTCCAGGTGCTCTTCTCACCCGTGCTCGTGCCGGTGACCCCGAGGTAGGTGTAGCTGCCCTGCACCCAGGCGGACAGCTTGTACGCGGTGTTCGGCACCACGGTCACGGTCTGCGAGCAGCGCGCGTTGTCCTGCCCCGCGGGGGCTCCGGACAGCGCGAACGACCCGCTCCGCTTCGGACTGGTCACCGCGCTGGCGCCGCCCGAACAGCTCCACGAACTGGTGTTCCCGGCCTCGAAGCCGAAGTTGCCCACCAGGTTCGCCGCGGACGCGTTGCCCACGACGATCAACCCCAGGCCCGCGAAGGCCACGAACGCGCTCAGGACAGCGACCAGCGCTCGTCTCGTCTTCGTACCCACGTGCACCTCACCCGATCCACTTCGGCGGCCGCGGCCCGGACACGTGATGTGGGCCACCCGAAAAATGGACTAGACCACTAGCGGCTGTCAAGGGTTCCGCGAGCGTTGGGCCGAAAGCTCCGGACGCGCTGGGCTGAACGGCCTGATCCTCCGCTGATCGTGTTTATCCCGTGGTGGACTGGGAATGAACCCGTTCAGAGCAGGCATCACGGTCGTCCGACCGTGGGGGTCGGAGGAGAACCATGACGTTCACGCTGCCGGATGCCGTCAACCTCGCCCGCCGGGCGCACGAGGGCCAGATCGACAAGTCGGGCAACCCCTACATCGACCACCCGCTGCGGGTGATGACCCACGTGGACGGCGTCGCCGAGCAGATGGCGGCCGTGCTGCACGACGTCGTCGAGGACACGACCGTCACGCTCGACGAACTGGTCGAACTGGAGTGCCCGACGATCGTCGTGCGCGCCGTGGAGGCGTTGACCCACTTCCCCGACGAGCCGCAGTCGGCCTACCTGGCCAGGGTCGCGGCCGATCCGATCGCGCTCGTGGTGAAGCGCGCCGACATCTCCGACAACCTGTCGCCGGACCGGACGGCACTGCTCGAACCGGCCGAGCGCGAGCGCCTGCGCGAGAAGTACGAAACCGCTCTGAGGTTGCTGGATTATTACGAGAAGGGGTGAACGTGCCGTATACCACATGTAATGGCGGTATGCGAGACAGATCACCCTCGGAATCGATGCAGAAGCGCGGAAAAAGGTGAAGTATGGGTGGTGCAAGAAGACCGGGCACCACTAGTCGAAGGACGAGATGACACACCCCACCACCGCCATTCGGACACTGCGCAACAGCCTGTCGAGCCGCCGCGCGGCCCGGCGCAGCCGCCAGAGCCTTGAGCGGCAGTTGGCCAGCTACACCACCCCGAGCGACCGGCTGGACCTGGAAGCCACGCTCGACCGGCACGACTCGGAGGACGCCGCCCAGATCAAGGCGATCCTGCACAGCCAGTCGATGGAGCGGATCATCCGCACCGGAAGCTGACAGCACGACCGTTCACCGTCGAACGCGTCTGCGCGCCTGACCTGAAGGCCGCGATCTGACAGCCAGTTCGACGTTCACCCAGAGGCCACCCCGGCAGAGCCGCCGAGGGTGGCCTTCGTCGTTCCCGTCCCCGTGACACGCGAAAGCGCCGCACGCGGTGGGCGTGCGGCGCTTTACGAAGGCGTTGCTACTACTACTTCTTCTTCTTGTCGTCGTCCGTCGACAAGGCCGCCACGAAAGCTTCCTGCGGCACTTCCACGCGACCGACCATCTTCATGCGCTTCTTGCCGACCTTCTGCTTCTCCAGCAGCTTGCGCTTGCGGGTGATGTCACCGCCGTAGCACTTGGCGAGGACGTCCTTGCGGATCGCGCGGATGTTCTCGCGCGCGATCACCCGCGAGCCGATGGCGGCCTGGATCGGGATCTCGAACTGCTGGCGCGGGATCAGCTCGCGCAGCTTGGACGCCATGCGCGTGCCGTAGCCGTACGCGGAGTCCTTGTGGCAGATGGCGCTGAACGCGTCGACGGCCTCGCCCTGCAGCAGGATGTCGACCTTGACCAGCTCCGAGCTCTGCTCGCCCGACTCCTCGTAGTCCAGCGACGCGTAGCCGCGCGTGCGGGACTTCAGGTTGTCGAAGAAGTCGAAGATGATCTCGCCCATGGGCATCGTGTAGCGCAGCTCCACGCGGTCCTCGGACAGGTAGTCCATGCCGCCCAGCTGGCCGCGCTTGGACTGGCACAGCTCCATGATCGCGCCGATGTAGTCGCTCGGCGAGATGATCGTGCACTTGGTGACCGGCTCGTAGATGTCGGCCATCTTGCCGTCGGGCCAGTCGGACGGGTTCGTCACGGTGTGCACCGCGCCGTCCTCCATGACCACGCGGTAGACCACGTTGGGCGCGGTGGAGATCAGGTCGAGCCCGAACTCGCGCTCCAGCCGGTCGCGGGTGATCTCCAGGTGCAGCAGGCCGAGGAAGCCGCAGCGGAACCCGAAGCCCAGCGCCGCCGAGGTCTCCGGCTCGTAGGCGAGCGAGGCGTCGTTGAGCTGGAGCTTGTCCAGCGCCTCGCGCAGCTCCGGGTAGTCCGACCCGTCCACCGGGTACAGGCCGGAGTAGACCATCGGCCGCGGCTCGCGGTAACCCGCCAGCGGCTCGGTCGCGCCCTTGCGCTCGGAGGTGACGGTGTCGCCGACCTTCGACTGGCGAACGTCCTTCACGCCGGTGATCAGGTAGCCCACCTCGCCGACGCCGAGACCGACGCTGGCCTTCGGCTCGGGCGAGATGATGCCGACCTCGAGGATCTCGTGGATGGCGCCCGTGGACATCATCTTGATCCGCTCGCGCGGGGTGATCTTGCCGTCCACGACGCGGATGTAGGTCACCACGCCGCGGTAGGTGTCGTAGACCGAGTCGAAGATCATCGCGCGGGCCGGGGCCTCGGCGTCGCCGACGGGCGGCGGGACCTTCAGCACGACCTCGTCGAGCAACTCCTTGACGCCGAACCCGGTCTTCGCCGAGACCCGCAGCACCTCGTCGGGGTCGCACCCGATGATGTGCGCGATCTCCTTGGCGTACTTGTCCGGGTCGGCCGCCGGGAGGTCGATCTTGTTCAGCACCGGGATGACCGCGAGGTCGTTCTCCAGCGCCAGGTACAGGTTCGCCAGCGTCTGGGCCTCGATGCCCTGCGCGGCGTCCACCAGCAGCACGGCGCCCTCGCAGGCCTCCAGCGCTCGGGACACCTCGTAGGTGAAGTCCACGTGGCCGGGCGTGTCGATCATGTGGAGCACGTGCGGCTTCTCCGCGATCTGCCACGGCAGGCGCACGTTCTGGGCCTTGATCGTGATGCCGCGCTCGCGCTCGATGTCCATGCGGTCCAGGTACTGGGCGCGCATCAACCTCGGGTCGACGACGCCGGTGATCTGCAGCATCCGATCGGCCAGGGTCGACTTGCCGTGGTCGATGTGGGCGATGATGCAGAAGTTCCGGATGAGCTCCGGAGGCGTGAACGTCTTGTCGGCGAACGTGCTCACTCAAGTTCCTCGCGCGTTAGGACGGGGGACACCACATCATCTCATGCGCGTGTACCTGCTTTTACCTGCCGACCTGAGACGGAGGCCATAAGCTCTGCCGGTGTTCGCAAATGGAGAGGACGCCCGCCCGCTCAAGGGCGCGGTCCGCGAGGTGCACTCGGCCGCTGTCGCCGCCACCCTGGAGTACTCCCCCGACCTGGACGGCCTGGCCGATCCGGGCGAGATCGTGTGGGCGTGGGTGCCCTACGAGGAGGACTCGCAGCGCGGCAAGGACCGTCCGCTGCTGGTCGTGGGCAGGCACCACCGCTCGCTGCTGGCCCTGATGCTGTCCAGCAAGGAGCCGGACGACCACGAGGTGGAGGACTGGGCCGACCTCGGGTCCGGCAAGTGGGACCGCGACGGGCGGCACTCCTACCTGCGACTGGACCGCGTGTTCGAGCTGGACGAGCACGACATCCGCCGCGAGGGCTCGGTGCTGGAGCCCGAGCGCTTCAGCACGGTCGTCGACGTGCTGCGCTCCCGCCACGGCTGGTACTGACCCCGACCTGCCGGATTCCCCGTGCCGGGCGAGGCGCGGGGAATCCGGCGGGCGGGACGTCGAACCACCCGTTCCGGGGTGCTAGCCGCGGAAGCGCTGCTTGGCGCGGCCGCCGAGGAGCATCCTCAGGCCGACGAGCGTCACGACGATCAGGACGCCGCCGATCACCACGATCATCGGCATGCTCATCGGCGGGCCGATCGCCGCGGCGGCGGCCTGCGGGGCGGCGGCGCCCGCAGCCGGCGCGATCGTCGCGATCGGGATGTTCTTGGTGTCGGTGAAGTCGACCTTGCCGGTCTTCTCCAGCACGGTGATGTGGTCGAGCACCGTCCTCATGCAGACGTCGGCGTAGTCGCGGATGAGGGTGTTGCGGGTGCCCGCCCGCACCTGCGACAGGAAGATGTAGACCTTGCCGTGCGCCGCGCGGAGCCGGTTGGCGTAGACCTTGTCGAACTCCTCGCTGCCCGCGGGGGCCGAGGTCATCTCGCGCAGCCACCCCTGCTGGTCGGCGTTGGGCGTGCTCGGCAGCGGGACGTTGAGCATCTTGCCCAGCTCGATCACGCGGGCGTCGAGGTCGGCGTGCCCCTCGATGAGGTGCCTTCCGGCCTCCTGCACGAGCGGGTTGGCCGACTTCTCCACCCCCATCTGGCCCGCGGGACCCTCCCAGAGGCCCGCGAGGCGGACCTTCACGAGCATGTCCCGGGCCGCGGCGTCGAGCGGGCCCCACTGGGTCTGCTCGACCTCGGTGGACACGGGCTGGCCGATCGCGGTTCCGGCCAGCGGCAGGAAGAGCGCGGCGGAAACAACGACCAGCGTCGCGGCGGCAGATCGAAGGAGGCGCATGTTCCGGACTACGGATGGAGCGTCGTGGGGGTTCAAGCCAAACGAGTGACTTCCACCGTCACGTCCAGGGCGGACGCCGCTCCGCCGGAGTAGGTGCCCTTGAGGGGCGCCACGTCGGCGTAGTCCCTGCCGAGCGCGACCCAGATGTGCCTCGGCCCGACCGGGATGGCGTTGGTCGGGTCGTACCCCCACCAGCCGCCCGTCCAAGCCTCGATCCAGGCGTGGCTCTCGCCCCGCACGGTCTCCCGCACGGCGCCGTCCGGCTTGGTGTGCAGGTACCCGGACACGTACCGCGACGGGATGCCCATCGCGCGCAGCAGCACCAGCGTGAGGTGCGCGAAGTCCTGGCAGACACCCTCGCGGGCGCGCCACGCGTCGGTCGCCGAGCTGTGCACGCCGGTCGTGCCGGGCTGGTACTTGAGCTGCTCGTGCACCCACCGGCACGCGGCGAGCACCGCGTCCGCGGGGGTCGAGCCCTTGCGCAGTTCGCGCGCGACGGCCGCGAGCTCCTTGTCCTTGGGCACGTACGACGTCCAGTCCAGGAACTCCGTGTACCGGTCGACCAGCGCGTCGGCCTTCAGGTCGTTCCAGCCGCCGGACCGGATCGGCTCGTTCTCCTCGCCGGTCTCCACGACCGACGACGCGACGACCTTCAGCTCCACGTGCGGCGCGTGCAGGTCGAACGACGTGACCTCGGTGCCCCAGTAGTCGGTGTACCGGTAAGCCCTGGTCGCGGGCGTCGTCTCGACCCGGCTGACGACGACGTTCTGCCGCCGGTCGCCGCGCGGGGTCAGCCGCGCCTCGTTGTAGGACTGGGTGACCGGCAGGTCGTACCGGTACCCGGTGGTGTGCACCACCCGCACGCGCCAGCTCATGACGTCACCTTCGCGTTGGTCCACGCCACCCACGGCACGGAGTGGAAGTACTGCAACGACACGGCCTCACCGACGTCGCGGACGGTCGCCTGCAACGCCTTGAGCCTGCGCGGCAGGTCTTCGAGGAGTTCGTGGGGGCGCAGGAACTCCAGGTCGCTGCGCGCCTGGCCGAGCAGCCGCAGCGCCTCGGCGCGCGCGCCGACCCGCACGCTGGGCTGGTGGTCGAGGTGCTCCAGGCACGACTCGGCCTGCCGCAGCGCGTGGAACACCGAGCGCGGGAACAGCCGGTCGAGCAGCAGGAACTGCACGACCCGGCCCGCGTCCAGCGCGCCGCGGTAGGTGCGCAGGTACGTGTCGTGCGCGCCCGCCGACCGCAGCACCGTGACCCAGCCGGGCGAGGACGCCTTGTCGCCGACGCGGGACAGCAGCAGCCGCACGATCATGTCGACGCGCTCCACCGACCGGCCGAGCACGAGGAAGCGCCAGCCGTCGTCGCGGCTCATCGTCGAGTCGGCCAGTCCGGCGAACATCGCCGCGCGCTCCTCGACGAACGAGAAGAACGCGTGCGGGCCGACCGTGCGGGCGTAGCGCTGCCGTTCGGGCACCGCGTTGTACATCGTGTTGAGGCACTCCCACATCTCGCTCGACACGACCTCGCGGGCGCCCTTGGTGTTCTCCCTGGCGCTGTTGACCGAGGCGACGATCGACCCGGCGTTCTCACCCGAGTACGCCACCAGCTCGGTCAGCGACCACACGTCGAGCGTCTTGCCCTCCGGCGGCTCGATGCCGAGGACGGCGAGCAGCTGGCGGCTGGTCGCGTCCGGGTCGACGGTCGCGTCCTCCAGCAACTGGTGCACCGAGACGTCGAGGATCCGCGCGGTGTCGTCCGCGCGTTCGACGTACCGGCCGATCCAGTACAGCGACTCCGCGTTGCGAGCGAGCATCAGGCCTCCTCGGTCCGGTGCGACAGCTGCTGCTGTTGTTGCTGCTGTTGCTGGGAGCTCGTCATCTCCGGCCCCTGCTCGGCGGCGATGGCGGCCAGCTTCTCGCCGTCCGCGAGCCCCGGCTCGGCCAGTTCGCGCTCCACGGTGGACGAGCGCGGCGCGAGCACCCACGTGTCCTTCGAGCCGCCGCCCTGCGAGGAGTTCACGACCAGGCTGCCCTTCGGCAGCGCGACCCGCGTGAGCCCACCGGGCAGCACGAAGATGAAGTTGCCGTCGTTGACCGCGAACGGGCGCAGGTCGACGTGCCGCGGCACGAGCCGGTCGCCGATCTTCGTCGGCACCGTCGACAGCTGCACCACGGGCTGCGCGATCCACCCCCGCGGATTGGACTTGATCCGCTTCCGCAGGGAGTTCAGCTCCTTGGTCGTCGCGTACGGCCCGAACACGATCCCGTACCCGCCGGAGCCCTCGACGGGCTTCACCACCAGCTCGTCCAGGTGGTCGAGCACGTACGAGCACTCGTCCGGCAGCCAGCAGCGGAACGTGTCCACGTTCGGCAGCAACGGCTTCTCGCCGAGGTAGTACTGCACGATCTCCGGCACGTAGGTGTAGACGAGCTTGTCGTCCGCGACCCCGTTGCCCATCGCGTTGGCGATGACGACGTTGCCCGCCCGCGCCGCGTTCAGCAGCCCGGCCACGCCCAGCACGGAGTCCGGCCGCAGGTGCACCGGGTCCAGGAAGTCGTCGTCGATGCGGCGGTAGATCACGTCCACCTGCCGCTCGCCCTCGGTCGTGCGCAGGTAGACGAGGTTGTCGCGGCAGAACAGGTCACGACCCTCGACCAGCTCGACGCCCATCTGCCTGGCGAGCAGCGAGTGCTCGAAGTACGCCGAGTTCGCCACGCCGGGTGTCAGCACGACCACGTTCGGGTCGGCCGCGTTCGGCGCCGCCGCGTTGCGCAGGGCCCTCAGCAGGTGCACCGCGTAGTCGCCGACGGCGCGCACGCGGTGCCGCGCGAACAGGTCGGGGAACACCCGAGCCATCGTCCGGCGGTTCTCCATCACGTACGACACCCCGGACGGGCACCGCAGGTTGTCCTCCAGGACGCGGAACACCCCGTCCTCGTCGCGCACCAGGTCGACACCGGACACGTGGATCCGCACCCCGTTCGGCGGGTTGATCCCCGCCGCCTCGCGGTGGAAGTGCTCGCACGACGTGATCAGCCGCCGCGGCAGCACCCCGTCGCGCACGATCTGCGCGTCCCCGTAGATGTCGGCGAGGAACATCTCCATCGCCCGCACCCGCTGCACGATGCCCCGTTCGAGCTTCGACCACTCCGACGCGGTCAGGATGCGCGGGATCAGGTCGAGCGGGAACGGCCGCTCCTGCCCCGACAGCGAGAACGTGATGCCCTGGTCGACGAACGCCCGCCCCAGCGCCTCCGACCGCGCGGTCAGGTCCTCCACCTCGGACGGCGCGATCGAGTCGTGCAGCGCCCGGTACGCCGACCGGACCCCTTCGTCGGAGTTGAACATCTCGTCGTAGGCACCCGCGTGCGGACGGTCCGGATCGAGGTAGCCGTCGAACAGCTTGCTCGGGCGCGGGACCGCCAAGGCAGGACTCCGCCGCAGTGCTGAGGTGCGCGTTCGACGTTCCATGGTCGACATACTGACCCGCCGAGTGGCGTTTGCGCACTACCTGGAGCAGGGGAAGTCCAGGACGGAAACGTGGCGGAAACATCGCGGACGGCGGTGGACGACCTCCGCGAACCCGCTCGTCCGGCGGCGGCGACCGCCCGTGGACGGTCGCCGCCCCCTCCGCTAGGCCGCGCCGGGCCCGACGTCGGCCTTCGTCAGCGGCTTCCGCGCCACCGACCCGCCGAACTCGTCCGCCCCCACGTCCAACGCCCCGGTCCGCGCGTGCGGGTCGAAGTCGGTCGTCACCGACGGGTAGCTCCCGACGGCCGTGTCGATCGCCGGGCTCCCGGCCGACAGCCGCGAAAGGCCTGCCGCGTCGACGACGAGCTTCGGGTCGACGGACCGGTAGCCGTGGGGAATCCCCGCCGTCGCACCGAAGACGATGTTGCCCTCGTAGCGGACCGTCGACCCGCTCGCGATGTCGATGAGCCTGGTCTGCGCCGTGCCGCGCACGATGTTGTTGGCCAGCACGCAGTCCTTCGGCAGGAACGCGCCGCCGTCGTTGTCGATCACCTGCCCGGTCCCGACCAGCGTGTTGAACGCGACCGTGACGCGGTCCGGCCGGTCGTGCCCGGTGCTGGTGGGACCGCTGTCGGCCTCGCTGCCGGTGCCGAACACGATCGCGCGGTCACCGGAGCCCGCGACGTGGTTGTTGACCACCTCGTGGTCGTTGCCGTGGAAGCGGATGCCGGAGCCGAGCAGCACGTTGCCGTCGACCACGTTGCGGCTGCCGTGGCGCAGCACGACGTAGCCCGTGCTGTCGCGGATCGTGTTGTGCCGCACGACGTTGTCCGACGACTTCACCGAGATCGCCTCGGGGTCGCCGTTGGCCTTCTCGAACAGGTTCAGCTCGATCACCGCGCGCGCCGACCTCGACTGCTTGTGGCTGTAGCCGAGCCGGATGGACTCACCGCCGTTGGCGCCGGCGAAGGTGTGGTTGGCGAAGAGGTTGCGGTGGACGCGCGTGCGCTGCGCGATCTCCGCGCCGGGACCGGAGACCTGGAGGAACACGCCCTCGGTGCTGCGGTTCTGGAACGTGTTGCGGTCCACCTCGACGTCGTTCCCGTTGACCGTGACCCAGTTGCCCGCGCTCGTGAGCTGCACGGAGTTGCGGGTCAGGCGCAGGTGGTGGGCGTCGCCGGGCACCGACAGGCTGCCACCGTGGCGCAGGCTGAAGCCCTGGAGCACCACGTCGTGCAGGCCTGCCGCGAACGAGAATCCGGCGCTCCCCTTGATCTCGGCCTTGCCGATGTTCGCCGCCGTCACGGTGATCGGCGCGCCCGTCGTGCCCGACTTCTTGATCGCGATGGCGGTGGTCGCCGTGTACGAGCCGTCCGCGAGTTCGACGCGGTCGCCGGGGGCGGCGTTGTTCAGCGCGGTTTGCAGCGCGGACAGGCTCGTCACGCGCACCACGGCCGCCGACGCGGGAACAGCCGCGCCCACGCACACGACCGCGGCCGACAGGATCACTGGAAGGACTCGCCTCATCGCCAACTCCACAGGGTCCGCTGGCGGCGGCCCCCGAACCGTATCCGATCGCAGGCCCCTCGCCTGGGAATCACGCGGTCAGGGCTGCGGGACGACCGGTGGCGGCTTGCGCGCAGGCCTATCAAAGTGATATCACTTTAATAGCAAGCGGGACGACGACAAGGGGTGGGAACGATGAGCGCGACGACCGACATCGTGCAGCGGATGCCGTCACCGGCGATCAGGGAGCGGGAGGCGCTCGGACTGGCGGGCATCCCGGCGTTCTTCATCGGGCTGGCCGTCACCCTCGCGGGCTCGGCGATGATCGTGCTGACCGTGGTGAGCGATCCGGACGACCCGAACGTCTTCCTGATCGTCCTGGGCTCGCTGATCGCGGTGGCCGGGGGAGTCTCGCTCGGCGGGCTGTTCACCGTGGCGCCGGGCGAGGCGCGGGTGCTGCAGTTCCTCGGCCGGTACGTCGGCACGGTCCGCAAGGACGGGCTGCGGTGGGCGAACCCGTTCACCACGCGCAACAAGGTGTCGACCAGGATCCGCAACCACGAGACGTCGACGTTGAAGGTCAACGACGCGGACGGCAACCCGATCGAGATCGCCGCGGTGGTGGTGTGGCAGGTGGACGACACCGCGCGCGCCCTGTTCGAGGTGGACGACTTCGTGCGGTTCGTGGGCATCCAGACCGAGACCGCGGTGCGGCACATCGCGAACAGCTACCCGTACGACAACCACGACGAGACCGGGCTGTCGCTGCGGGAGAACGCCGACGTGATCACCGAGACGCTGTCGATCGAGATCGCGGCGCGGGTGCAGGCAGCGGGCGTGCACGTGATCGAGTCGCGGCTCACGCACCTCGCCTACGCCCCGGAGATCGCCCACGCGATGCTCCTGCGGCAGCAGGCGGGCGCCGTGGTCGCGGCCAGGTCGCGGATCGTGGAGGGCGCGGTCGGCATGGTGGAACTGGCCCTGGCGAAACTCGCCGAGCACGACGTGGTGCACCTCGACGAGGAGCGCAAGGCGGCTATGGTGTCCAACCTGCTGGTCGTGCTGTGCGGCGACCGGTCGACCCAGCCCGTGGTCAACACGGGATCGCTGTACACCTGAGGACGACGTGGTGGAGCGCAAGAGCGTCCTGCTCAGACTCGACCCGGCGGTGCACGACGCACTGGCCAGGTGGGCGGGCGAGGAGCTGCGGAGCGCCAACGCGCAGATCGAGTTCCTGCTGAGGCGAGCGCTCAAGGACGCGGGCAGGCTGCCCGGCACGGCGGCCGAGCAGCCGAAGCGGGGCAGACCGCGCAAGGACCCCGAGGGGTGATCGTGCCGCGCGACCCCTGCACGGGTCGCGCGGCAGGTCCGTGCCCAGGAGACTGGCGGGGTGATCGAGGAAGGCACGCCATGAGCGAACTGACCACGCCGTACGCGCACGGCACGCCGGCGTGGGTCGAGCAGCTGACCACGGACCTGAAGGCCACCACGGACTTCTACCGCGGGCTGTTCGGCTGGGACTACGAGACCGACGAGTACACGATGGCCCTGCTGCGCGGGAAGCCCGTCGCGGGCTTCCGGGAGTTGCCGCGCGACACCCTGTTCTCGGTGGTGTGGACGACCTTCCTCGCCACGGACGACGTGGACGAGTCGGTGGACCTGACGGACGAGCACGGCGGCACCGTGCTGGTGCCGGTGTTCGAGATGGAGGGCCCCGGTCGCGGCGCGATCGTGGCGGACGCGACCGGCGCGTCGTTCGGCATGTGGGAGGCGGGCACGCACATCGGCGCGTACGTCGTGAACGAGCCGGGCGCGGTGGTGTGGAACGAACTGGCGGCCAGGGACCTGGACCGGGCGTCCGCGTTCTACCGCGACGTGTTCGACATCGAGGCGGAGAGCACGCCGGACCTGGCGTACACGCGGTTCAAGGTGGACGGCCGGGCGGTCGGCGGCGCGTACGCGATGAGCGACGAGGTGCCCGCCGACATCCCGCCGCACTGGATGACCTACTTCGGCGTCACCGACGTCGACCAGGCCGTCACGAGGGTCGTGGAACTCGGCGGCATCGCGGTCGGCGAGCCCACCGACTCCGCCTTCGGCCGCTTCGCGACGGTGGGCGACCCGCTCGGGGCCCCCTTCCGGGTCCTGGACGTTCCAGCAGGCTGAAGCCCCTCCCGCTCGGCGCCGTCACCCCGGCCACCACGCGGCCCGACTCCGCCGGTGACGTCGAGCGCGAGGTTGGGATGAGCCCGCACGAGGCAGTGACCGGGCCCGCCGGACCTTGTTCGCGGCCCGCTGACCAGCCCGATTCCTGCTGGTCCGCGACCTGCTGCTACCCTTCTTCGGTCGTACCGCGTGGCATTCCGCACTGGAGGAAACCTGCCGGGTTTGGCAGGGCCGAAACATCACCGCGGTGCACCCCAGAAGCAAGAGAATGAGGGCGTAGGCATGGCCAACATCAAGTCCCAGCTCAAGCGGATCAAGACCAACGAGAAGGCTCGACTGCGGAACAAGTCCGTCAAGTCTTCCCTCAAGACCGCGGTGCGCAAGTTCCGCGAAGCCGCCGACGCCGGCGACAAGGACAAGGCCACCGCGCTCCTGCAGGACGTGTCCCGCAAGCTCGACAAGGCCGCGACCAAGGGCGTCATCCACGCCAACCAGGCAGCCAACAAGAAGTCGGCCCTGGCGAAGCGCGCCAACCAGCTCTGACCGCCGGCCGCCAAGCGACCAGCACTCCCGAGAGGGCGTCACTCCACACAGGAGCGACGCCCTCTCGGCGCAAGAGGACACCTTCCCGGCTTCCCGGCTTCCCGGCTTCCCGGCTTCCCGGCTTCCCGGCTTCCCGGCTTCCCGGCTTCCCGGCTTCCCGGCTTCCCGGCTTCCCGGCTTCCCGGCTTCCCGGCTTCCCGGCTTCCCGGCTTTCGAGCAGCACAAAACCAGCCCGCGCACCGACAGCACCAGCCACTCAACCCATCGCACAAACCGGAGCGGCAGCCGCACTTCCCCGGCCACCCCGATCCCCAGCGCCTTCAAGCCATGGGTGGCATCGAAACAATCGCGCGAACGGGATGCCGAATCAGCCCACACCAACCCAAAGGTCCCCCGAAAACGAAGACCCCCGACACACACGCTAAGACCGAGGTACGACAGTTCCGGCCCCAAAAAGCCCGTCAACCATCACACCTTCAGGTGACTCCCCACACGAGCGGACCCTCACCGCCGCCCGTGCACCGCCACGATCCTCAACACAGCCCGCTCCAACGCGTAATCCGCGTCAGCGGCCACACCCTTCACATCGGCGTTCAACAAGGCCACCACCGACATGGCCTCGGCCAGCCCCGGCGAATCCCACCCGCGCGCCTGCCCCTGGGCCTTCTTCACCTTCCACGGCGGCATCCCCAACTGCCCGGCCAACTGGAACGGATCCGCCCGCCCAGCCGCCGACACCCGCGCGATGGTCCGCACCGAATCGGCCAGCGCATCCGCCACCAGCACGTGCGGCACACCCAACTGCATGGCCCACCGCAAGGCTTCCAGGGCTCCGGACCGATCCCCCGCCACGGCCTTCTCCGCGACCGCGAACCCGGTCACCTCGGCCCGGCCGCGGTGGTACCTCCGCACCTCGTCGGCGTCGATCTTCCCGCCGCTGTCCGCGACGAGTTGCGAGGCCGCGGCCGCCAACTCCCGCAGGTCCGTGCCCACGGAGTCGATCAGCACCGCGACGCCCTCGGGATCGATCTTCCCGCCCGCCGCGCGAACCTCGTTGCGCACGAACGCTTCCCGCTCGGCGGCCTTGGTGATCTTCGGGCACTCGATCAGCACCGCCCCGGCCTTCTTCAACGCCGCGGGCAGCTCCTTGGCCGCCTTGCTGCGTCCGCCACCGGAGTGCACGACCACCAACGTGATGCCGTCGGCAGGAGCCTTGGCGTAGGCGATGACCGTGTCGGCGATCTCCTTGCCCGCGTCCTGCGCGGCCTCCAGCGCGATGACCCTGCCCTCGGCGAACAGGGACGGGCTGACGAGTTCGGCCAGCTCGGGCGGGGTGAGGTCAGTCACCCGGACGCGGGTCAGGTCCGCTTGGGCGTCGATGCCGCGCGCCACGTCCAGGGCCGCGCGGATCGCTCGTTCCACCAGCAGTTCCTCGTCGCCGACCACGAGTTGCAACGGATCCGGCGTGACAGCGGCAGCGCTCACGGCACGAATCCTCCCACGGTCCACCGACTCCCGAAGTGTGGACACCGGTGGTCGAAGGGCGGGAGGGTGCCGTAACTTGGAAGCCACAACTGAATACCGCTCATCCAGAGGGGCAGAGGGATCGGCCCGAAGAAGCCCCGGCAACCCGATCGTCAGGTACTCGCACGCGTGCGGGCGCCCGGCGGTCATGGTGCCAATTCCGACCCGCACTGCGGGACAGATGAGGAGTTACCTCGCGATGACTGCTGTCAGTGTGCCCCCGAGCACCTCGTTCGACCTCGGCCCCGCCCGCGCGCTCTCGTGTCGCGAATGCGGCCACGAAACCCCACTCGCCGCCGAATACGCGTGCATCGAGTGTTTCGGGCCGCTGGAAGTGGCCTACGACTTCGGCCGGATCCGCCGTGAGGACATCGAATCCGGCCCCCGGTCGATCTGGCGCTACCGCGGCCTCCTCCCCGTTCCGTCGAACGTCCAGTCGCACCCGAACACCGAGCCCGGCGGCACGCGGCTCGTGCGGGCGGACCGCCTCGCCAAGGCGCTGGGCCTGCGCAAGGTGTGGGTCAAGGACGACACCGGCAACCCCACGCACTCGTTCAAGGACCGCGTGGTCGGCGTGGCGCTCGCCGCCGCCCGCGAACTCGGCTTCAAGGTGCTCGCCTGCCCGTCCACCGGCAACCTCGCCAACGCCGTCGCGGCCGCCGCGGCCCGCGCGGGCTGGGATTCGGTCGTGCTGGTGCCGTCGTCCCTGGAGCAGGCCAAGATCCTCATGACCGCCGTGTACGACGGTGCCCTGATCGCCGTCGACGGCAACTACGACGACGTGAACCGCCTGGCCCAGGAACTGGCCGCGGAGCACGAGGACTGGGCGTTCGTGAACGTCAACGTCCGCCCGTACTACGCCGAGGGTTCCAAGACGCTGGGCTACGAGGTCGCCGAGCAGCTCGGCTGGCGGCTGCCCGAGCAGATCGTCGTGCCGATCGCGTCCGGCTCGCAGCTCACCAAGGTGGACAAGGCCTTCCGCGAGTTCGGTGAACTCGGCCTGGTCGAGCAGACCCCGTACCGGGTGTTCGGCGCGCAGGCCACCGGCTGCTCCCCCGTGTCCGCCGCGTTCAAGGAGGGCCAGGACGTGGTCCGCCCCGTCCGCCCGGACACCATCGCCCGCTCCCTGGCGATCGGCGCGCCCGCCGACGGCCCGTACGTGCTGGACGCGGTCCGCCGCACCGGCGGCGCGATCGAGGACGTGACCGACGAAGAGGTCGTCGAGGGCATCCGCCTGCTGGCCCGAACCGAGGGCATCTTCGCCGAGACCGCGGGCGGCGTGACCGTCGCGACGGCGAAGAAGCTGGTCGAGACCGGCAAGCTCGACCCCGACGCGGAGACCGTGCTGCTGATCACCGGCGACGGCCTGAAGACCCTGGACGCCGTGTCCCACACGCTCTCCCCGCTGGCGACCGTGCCACCGTCGGCGCAAGCTGTGCTGGACGCGCTCGCCAAGCGCTGACCAGCAGCGATGGTGGGGCCGCACCCGGTCTGGGTGCGGCCCCACCGCTGTCAGCGCAGCAGGTAGGCGTCGATGACGGTCTGCTCGACCGTGTTGCCCGCGCGATCACCCGCCTTGGCCCGCAACGACACCGACCTGGCACCCGTCGGATGCGACAGCCGCAGCACGCAGCCCCCGCTCACCACGACCGACCGCCATGTCGCGCCGCTGTCGTAGGACACCTCCGCCGACGTGATCCGCTGCCGCGACTGCCCAGTGCCTGCCTGGTTCTGCACCGACACCGGAACCTGGAACGCCTGACCGGCGGGCGCGGCCCCACCAGCGTCGAGCTTCGGGATGTAGCGGATCACCGAGATCGGCAGCGCGGTGATCTTCGTGGTCCGGTCCGACGTGAAGGTCCACGCCACGGACACCCTGGTGCTGAACGGAGACGTGCTCCGCGTCGCGTCGGTCGTGAGCCGGTAGTCCGCCGCACCGTCCGGCAGCACGAAGCGCCCGTAGGCGGGCTCCTCGTTCTCGGCCAGCAGTTCACCGTTCCGGTAGAGCTTCGTGGCTCCCACCGCGGGTGCGTGACCCGCGTTGCCCGCGCTGTCGCCGAACAGCTGCAGGTTCGCCACCAGCTCACCGTCGTTGCGGTACAGCCACGGCCTGCCGCGGTTGTCCGTCAGCGACGGCCCGAAAACGGCGTGGTAGAAGGATTCCGCGTAGGTCTTGCGCGGCGTGTACGACTTCGGCGGACCGTCCAACCCTCCCCGGTAGCCCTGCGGGCTCTGGACGTTCAATCGCCGCGCCCAGTCCGCGTTCTCCCCGCCGTAGAACTCGGTGCGCACACCCGGCGCGGTGAACGGCTCGATCGCACCCCAGCTCCACTCCCCCTGGCCGTGCGACGAGGACGAGTTGCCGATCGCCACGGACTCCCCCGGCTGCGGAGCGCCGACGTCGACCCGCACCGTCGCCAGGTCCGACGGGTGAACCACCTTGGTCAGCCCGGTGTGCGTACGCCCCTTCAGGTACCAGGCCAGCCCGTAGAACTCGGACCCGTTCTTCGCGACCCAGCTCGTGCTGAGCTTCCCGATCACCTCGCTCGGCGGCGACTCCGGCCCGAGGTGCGCCAGACCGATGTGCGAAACACTGCCACCGAACGAGAATCCACCGACCTTGTACGTGTTCGACCCGTGGTTTCGCTGAAAACCCGTCTCCAGCAACGACAACCGCGCGGCCGGGTCCGGCAGCGTCACCGAGACCGGCCTGGCCAGCCGAGCGTCCAGGTCGATCGTCGTGGGACCGCTGACCGTCAGGTCCGGGTAGCTGAACGAGTCGTGCGTGTACTGGGAGCCCGACCCCAGCACGGAGCCCGACAGCAGGTACTCGCCGATCGGCACCCGACGACGCAGCTTCCCGTCGGTGTCCCTGGCGAGGAAGAGGAACTCTCCGGTCGCCACGTCGACCATCGACGCCGAGTAGTACGACGCCTGCCCACCGGACCGATCGATCCCGTTCACGACCAGGTCGTAGCTCTCCGGTTCCAGGTCGACCACGACAGCGGTCCGGGCACTCGTGCTGCCCGAGGTGGCGACCAACGCCCCGCCGAACTGACCACCCGCGGGCGCCTTGCCCACGTCGGCCGTGACCGTCGCGGTCGCCGTGCCACCAGCGGGCACGGTCAGCTGAGCGGGCACGACGGCGAACAGCCCGGCAGGCGCGGACGCGCCATCCGGCGCCGCGGCGTCGACCCGCAGGTCCAGGGTCAGCGGCACCGTGCCGTCGTTGGTGTAGGCGACCTCCTTGGTGATCAGCGGTTCACCGGTGTGCGGCCACTGGTGCGACCCGAACGCGACGCTGCTCGGCAGGCTGGTGACGGACTGGGTCATCACCCGAGCCGAGTCCACCCGCCCGGCCCCCTGCTCGAACGGCGTCAACCCCGCGGTCGGCGTGGCCGACGCGACGAGCCGCGCCTTGAGCTGCTCACGGGTCAGCTCGGGGTGCTGCTGCGCCAGCAGCGCCGCAGCACCCGCCACGTGCGGAGTCGCCATCGACGTGCCCGACAACGCGGTGTACCCGTCCACGACCGGCGGCCCGATGCGGCCGTCCGCGTGCCGGGCGGCCACGATGTCCACGCCGGGCGCGGTGATGTCAGGCTTGATCATCCCGCCACCCACCACGGGCCCGCGGCTGGAGAAGTCCGCGATCCTGTTCTCGCGGTCCACCGCGCCGACCGTCAGGGCCTCGTCCGCGGTACCCGGCGACCCGATCGTGTTCGCCCTCGGCCCGGAGTTGCCCGCCGCGATCACGAACAGCGTCCCGTACGTCGTGGACAGCGTGTTCACCGCTTCCTCCAGCGGGTCGACACCGGGGGTGTCGTAGCCGCCGAGGCTCATGTTCGCGACGTCCACCCCCTGTTCGGCCGCCCACTGCATCCCCGCGATGATCCCCGAGTCCGCGCCGCTGCCGGAGTCGTTGAGCACCTTGACGTCCAGGATCCGCGCGCCGTGCGCGACACCCTTGTACTTGCCCCCGGACTTCGCCCCGGTGCCCGCGATGGTCGACGCGACGTGGGTGCCGTGCCCGTAGTGGTCGACGACGTCCTTCGAGTTCGAGAAGTTCCGCTCCGCCACCTCCCGGTCGGCGAGATCCGGATGGGTCTGGTCGACCCCGGTGTCGAGCACCGCGACCGTGACGCCCTCACCGGTGTACCCGGCCGCCCACGCGGCGGGCGCTCCGATCTGCGGCACGCTGTGGTCCAGCGACGCCTTCCGAACGCCGTCCAGCCACACCTTCTTGATCCCCGACCCGGCGAGCGCGCCGACCCCGGTCAGCTCACTCCACAACCCGGAGCCCGCCGACTTCTCGGCGTCGACCGCGACACCGCCGACGCTGGGCAGGTCGACCGTCACCGTCGTGCCCGCGGTGGCCGTGAACGGCCGCTGCCCGGACTGGTAGGTGACGATCAACGGCACCGTGGCGCGCTGCGCGTCCCCGTACCCGGAGGCGAGCAGTTCGGTCACGTCGAACAACCGCTGGTCCACCACCCCCTTGGCGAGCAGCGGCTCCGCGTCGGCGGGCACCACGTAGCTGTGGCCCGACGTCTCGAACGTCGAGAACCTCATCCCCTCCCGCCCGGGACCAGGCTTCAGGTACCCCGCCGACCCCTGTGAACCGGGGAACACCTGGTCACCGGTCAGCAGCGTCACGGACTCGCCACCCTTGCCGGACACCACGTCCGACGGCTCCGACAGCGCTGTCGGCGCGGCTCGGGCAGCGTGCGCACCGCCCATGACCAAGGCACTCGCGACGAGCACGACGACGGTTCTTCTCGGGGGTCCACCGCTCCGACCGCGCACTGATGCCTCCAAGTCACTGGTTTGTCGCGGAGAGTAGGAGCAGGCTCGCGCAATTGGCAAGGATTCTTAACAAATATGGTCTAGACCTGTCTGGATCGCGCCATCCCGTCCCAGTTGGTGGAGCCGACCGGACGCCCCGGCCGACGGCCTGTCGTGATCACAAGCCGATCTTGTCGCTGCGCAGCCACCCCGTGCGGGGGAAGCGGGTCAGCTCGGGCAGGACGTGCGGGCCCACGGATTCGGTCGCGGTGCGCCAGGCCGTGATGCGTTGGGGCCAAGGGGCTCCTGCCTTGGAACGGTTGTAGGCGTTGGTGTGCCAGGGAAGGTCGTCGATCGACAGGGTGTCGTCGAAGAGCTTCTTGGCGATGACCTCGTGGGCCGCGTCCGGTGACGACACCTCTGTCGGTGGCAGCACCGCGGTGACGGTGGCGCGGGAGACGATGCCCCGGCCGCCTCCTCGCAAGTCGTCGCAGGCGTAGTAGGTGAACGCGGGTTTCAGTTCGGCGGTCGGCCACGGCGCCGGGACGTAGCCCGGCTGCCAGAGCACCCAGCTGAGCGCGGTCCGGCCACCCTGCGGAGTCCAGCCGAGGCGGAGCCTGATCCAGGTTTCGTTCATGCCCCTTCTTCCTTTCACTTCTTGCGTCGTACGACGCGTGGACCGGTTTCTCCGCCGAGAACGGCGGTGTCGCCGTCCCGGTCGGTGCGCAGCACCAACGCGCCCTGCCGGGTGAGCGCGTCGAGCACAGCGCCGTTCGGGTGGCCGTAGCGGTTGCCCGCACCGACGCTGACCAGTGCGATCCTGGGCCTGACCTGGGCGAGGAACTCCGGCGCCGAGAACCTCGATCCGTGGTGGGGGACCTTCAGCACTTCGGCGGCCACATCGACGTGTCCCCCGAGCAGATCCGTCTGGCCCGCCAGTTCGATGTCACCGGTCAGCAGCACCCTCCCCGCGGCGGTGTGGGCCCGCAGGACCAGCGAGGAGTCGTTGATCGCGGTGTTGGTTTCTCCGGTCGAAGCGGGTTTCTCCCTGGGTCCCAGGACTTCCAGCGTCAAGCCCGGCCACTCCAGGCGTTGACCAGCGGTCAGTTCGACCAGTTCCACCTCGGCCGCTCGGGTCTGGCGGCGGACCTCCTCCCATGCCCAGGTCGGTTCGTGCGACGGTCCGATGGCGACCGCGCCCACGCTGCGATCGGCCAGCACGGCGGTGAGACCGCCGATGTGGTCCGCGTGCAGGTGGCTGAGCACCAGCAGCGGGATTCGCCTGATCCCGAGACGACGCAGGCAGGCCGCGACCGGCCCCGGATCAGGGCCCACGTCCACCAGCACCGCCCGGCCGGGCTCGGCTGTGGCCAGCACGAGCGCGTCGCCCTGACCCACGTCGCACGCGACGGCCGACCAGCCGGTCGGCGGCCATCCCGGTGTCACGACGCTGGTGGGGATCAGCACCAGCACCACGCCCACCAGTGCGGCTGCGAGGAGCGCGCGGGTCCGCCTCGCCCTCAGGAGGGCGTACGCGAACAGCAGGACCACCGCCAGCAGCAGTCCTCCGAACCAACCGCCCGGCCAGCGGACGGACGCGCCGGGCACCTCGGAGGCGCGTCTGCCGACCGTGATCAGCCAACTCGCCTCCGGACCGGCGAGCTCGACCAGCAGTCGGGCGGCGCCCTCGTGCAGCGGTGCGGCTATCGCGGCGAGCACGCCCAGCACGGTCGCGGGTGCGACGACCGGAGCGACCAGCATGTTGGCCAGCACGGCGACCAGGCTGATCCGGCCCGAGATGCCGACCACCAGTGGCGCGGTGGCCAGGCTCGCGGCCACCGGTACCGCCAGGGCTTCGGCCAGGCCGACCGGCATGCCCCGGTCCCGGAGTGACGCCGCCCATCTCGGGGCGAGGAGGACCAGTGCGGCCGTCGCCACGACCGACAGTCCGAAGCCGGGATCGGCGCCCAGTGCCGGGTCGTACAGGACCAGCACGATCACCGACGCGGCCAAAGCGGGTAAGGCAGATCGTTCTCTGCCCAGCACCAGGGCCAGCAGGGTCACCGCGCCCATCACGGCCGCTCGCAGCACACTCGGTTCCGGGCCCGCCAGGATCACGAAGCCGACCAGCGCGAGAGCGGCGCCTGCCGCACAACCTCGTGGGCCGACGCGGAAAGCCCTCAGCAGCAACAAGACCGCGCCGCAAAGAATGGCCAGGTTCGCCCCGCTGACGGCCAGCACGTGGGCCAGGCCCGCCGTGCGGAACTCCTCCACGACCCTCGGTGACAGTTCGGCGGTGTCGCCGACCACCAGCGCCGGTAGGAGGCCCGCTGGTTCCGGGTCCAGGGTGGTGCTGGCCTTGCGGAGTCCGGAGCGCAGGACCTCGGCGGCTCGCTGCCAGACCGGGGCGCCGCCGACGTTCTGCGGTGGACCACGGACGCGGAGGACCGCTACCGTCAACTCGCCCTCTCTGGGCGGTGCCAGGACGCCGCGAGCGGTGACCTCTTGGCCTGGCAGCAGATCGCGCCAGCCGGTGGCGGGTGCCAGGAGCACCAGCGTGCCCTTCTGCTCGTAGGTTCGGCCTGCCACCTGGAGCCAGTGGATGTCGGCTTGGACCACCACCGCGTCGATGCTGCTGGGGCGGGCCGCGAAGCCGTCGGTTCGCACCCCGCGGGGTCTGGTGGAGAGTTCGGCGCGGAGCACGACCGACTCGGCCTGTACGGCCGCGGACCGGGCGGGATGAGCGGCCGACTGGTGGACCCGGACGCCGATGGTGATCGCGGCGATCGGCGCCACGACCACCAGTGCCATGGCGCAGGTCCTCTCGCACCAATCGCGGTGAACGGCCAGCGCGCCCGCGAGGCAGGCCCCCGCGCCGGTGAGGACGGCGATCTGCCAGTTCCCGAGTAGACCGCACAGAGCGATGGCCCAGACCGTGAGCGCCGCGGGGATCAGGCGGAATCTCGGGTTCACGGTGTCGCCTGCCGAGGAGGGGGGAAGCGATTCGGGAGGGGTGGTGAGGGAGGACGGGCACTCGGCGATCCCTCTGGGGCAAGGGGTTCCGTGCCGGCCTGGCGTGTTGTCCGCTGTGGCGATGTCGTGCTTGGCGGGAGCAGGTGGCGAGCGGACTGTGGTCGAAGGGGTGCGACCCGGACCGAGACGGGTGCTTGGCTCAGCACACGGTGGGTGGCCGGGCGAGTTGCCCGTGGTCTTGCGCCTTTGCCAGCCAAGGGAAGACAGCGAGAAGCAGCGGTCGAGGCGTGGACTTGGTTCAGGGCAGGGTCGGAGGTTGGGCCGGTCGGTTGTCGCTTCGACGCAGTGCTGATCGGGGACAGGTGGTGGGAGGCCTGTTGTGGTTGCAGCACTGGGGCGTGCGGTCGAGGCGGTGTGGGAGTGGCGGCTGGGCGACGAGTGCGGATGTCCGGGAGCCAGAGCCTGCGGTCGAGGATTCGCCAGTTGCGGACGAGCCGTTGCAACGCCTTGGTCTGCTGAGGGTTGGTGTTCGTCGCTGTGCGGACGGGTGCGGTGGGGTTGGTGCGGTCGCCGGGTCGAACAAGCTGGTGGTGCCCGGAAGTCGGCGGGGATGGATCGGGGACGAACTCCGGTGGGCAGCCGTGGTTGGTGGAGTGAGGGAGCGGAACGGGCTGGGGTGACTCGGGGGAGGTGGCGGTGCGGAGTGTGGTGGTCATAGTCGGACCAATTCGCGGAGCTTGACCAGTCGGTTGTCGCCGATGCCCTCGATTTCGCGCAGCTGGTCCAGTGAGGTGAACGGGCCGCGTTTGGTTCGGCGGTCGAGGATTCGCTGGGCGGTCACGGGGCCGACGCCCGGCAGGCTGTCCAGCTGCTCCTTGGTGGCGGTGTTCAGGTCCAGCTTCTCGTCAGGACCCGGATCGGCGGGTGCGGCCACGGGCGCGGTGCCGACCGCGACCTGTTCGCCGTCCACGACCTTGCGGGCCAGGTTCAAGCCCTGTGGACGGATGCCGGGGTTGATGCCACCCGCGGCGTTGATCGCGTCGGCTACTCGGGCACCGCTCGTGACCGTCACCAAGCCGGGCGTGGGGACTTCGCCGACGACGTTGATCACCAGCGGATCGGGCGGGTTCGAGGTGACGGCCGCTATCGCGACGGGCAGGTCGGGTGGGGCTTCCGGGGTCGGGGACTGCCACCAGACCGCCACGAAGACCACCAGGCCGGTGGCGGAGGCGATGGAGGCGTAGAGGGCACGGCGTTTGCGGGGAGGCGCGGCGTCGGGCAGCCAGCGCTCCACCAGTCTGTCCGCCTTGCGGCGGGCCCAGCGGAAACGCGGGGGCGGGTCGGTGGCGCCGTCGGAACTGGTGAACACGACCGTCTTCGGCGACGGGTCCGCCTTGGCCTGCGCGGCCAGTGCCTCCAGGCGCGTTCGGGAGGCTTCCGGGGTGGTGCGGTGGTCGAACATGGGTTCGACGTTAGGACGGTCCGCGGTCAGTGCGAAGTGGGAGTTGGTGAACTGTGGACAGGTGGCGGGGGTGTGGACAGGTTCGGATCTTGAAAGCGGTTTTGTCGGTGCCGTATGGCATCATGCCGCCGCTTTCCGTCTACTCCGGACGGTCAGATGTCGCCCGGCAACACCACGACGCCCAGCACGCCTGGACCGGTGTGGGCTCCGATCACGGCGCCCACCTCGGAGATCAGGCAGCCCGACGAGCCGGGGACGCGTTCGTCCAACCTGGTCGCCAGCTCGGCCGCGCGTTCAGGAGCGGCGAGGTGGTGCACGGCCAGGCCGACGGGGCCGTGGCCCGCCGCCAGCACGGCCAGGTCGACCAGTCGCCCGATGGCGCGGCTCATCGTGCGGACCTTCTCCAGCGGCACGATCCGGCCGTCCTCCACGTGCAGCACGGGTTTCACGGCCAGAGCGGTGCCGACCAGAGCGGCGGCGTTGGTGATCCGCCCGCCCCTGCGGAGGTGTTCGAGGGTCTCCACGCAGAAGTAGGCGCGCAAACGCTTGGCCACGCTTGCGGCCGCAGCCTCCACGTCCTCCGCGGACCCACCCGCGGCGGCGGACGCGCACGCGGACAGCACGGCGAAACCGAGGCCCATGCCGGTGGCGCGGGAGTCGACCACCCGGATCCGCGTCGGGTCCACCTCCTCGGCGGCCAGGCGTGCGGCCTCCCAGGTCCCCGACAGCTCGCGGGACAGGTGCACGGACACGACGGACGTCGCCCCGCCGTCCAGCACCGAGCGGTACACCTCGGCCAGTTCGCCGGGCGTGGGCCTGGACGTGGTCACGCGGCGGTGCTCGCCGAGCGCGGACGCGAGTTCGGCCGGACCGAAGTCGAGCCCGTCCAACCGACTGCGGCCGTCCACCGCCACGTGCAACGGCACCACGCGGATGTGGTGGCGTTCGGCGAACCCCTCCGGCAGGTACGCCGTGGAGTCGGTCACAACGGTGGTGGACACGAGTGCGGACATTACGGCTCTCACTCGGTCGAGTGGCTCACCGCCACGGACCTGATGAGATCCGCCATCGCGGAACCCATCAGGTCGTGCCCTTCCCAGCCCCAGTGCATGCCGTCCGGGTTACCGCGCCCTGACCGCACGTGATCGCCGACGACCGCGGCCACGTCCAGCAGCGGCACGCCCGTGCGACCGCTCCACGCGCGCACCGCGCGTTCGGCGGCGGGCCGTCCGGTGTGCACGCTCCCGTACGCGGCCGAGCGGTGCACGGACGGCACCATCCCGATCGGCTTGATCCCCGGTTCCAGCGCGTGCACGGCCCGCACCGAGTCGTCCAGGTAGCGCACGGTCAGGTGCGGCGGCAGCGCGACCGGGTAACCGCCCAGCAGCCGCGACAGCGCGGGCTGGGCGGCCTTGTAGCCCGTGCGGGCCCAGCGGCGCAGGCCGTCGGGCCGCAGGTACCGCAGCCCCTGCCGCAGGTACGTCGGCAACGGCGACGGCAGCGTGTCCATGTGCCCCACGGCGAACACGACCACGTCCGTGCGCGGCAGCAGCGACCAGACGCGCGGGTCGCCGGTCAGCGACCACCAGGCGTCGCGGGCCGTCCACCCGAAGCCCGCGGCGAGTTCCGCGTGGCCTCCCAGCGCCTTGGCGGCGATGTTCGGCCACAGGCCGGGGTGGTCGGCGGGCAGCGGCCCGTCGGGACCGTGGAACGCCAGCGAGTCGGCGAGAACCAGCAGCCTCAACGAGTGGGTCCGGCGTTGTACGACGACAGCCGCCAGCGGCCGTCTCCGTCCGGCCGACGGGTGAACACGGTCCAGTGGCAGTTGCCGATGCCACCGAGCTGACCCCACGACCCGATCGGCAGGTTGAGCAACTTGCCGGTCAGGGCGGAGATCAGGCCGCCGTGCGCGCAGAGCATCACGGTCCCGTCGAACTCGCGGTCCACGCCGTCCACGACCTCGGCGGCACGGTCCGCGACCTCGACCCTGGTCTCGCCGTCCGGTGGCGCGATCGTGGGATCGGACCGCCACAGGTCGATCATGCCCGGCCACTCGGCCTCGACCTCGGAGTTGGTCAACCCCTGCCACTTGCCCAGGTTGGTCTCGCGCAGGCGTTCGTCGATCCGCAGCGGGATGCCGACGGCGTCGGTGAACACCGTCGCCGTGTTCGTCGCCCGCCGCAGATCCGACGCGACCACCAGCTCGGGTGCGAACTTGGTGAGCACGGGCACCGCGAACCTGGCCTGGTTCCACCCCGCCTCGGTCAGCGCCGAGTCGAGGTGGCCCTGCCAGCGTCCCGTGGCGTTGTAGTCCGTCTCACCGTGCCGCCACAGCACGAGCCGGTTCAAGGTCATCTGGTGCTCACGCCTCCGCCGTCTGGTCCTCTGCGGGGGCGTCCGCGGACGCCTCGAACTCGATCTGCGGGCAGTCCTTCCACAACCGCTCCAGGCCGTAGAAGCTGCGCTCCTCGACGTGCTGCACGTGCACCACCACGTCGACGAAGTCCAGCAGCACCCAACGGCCCTCGCGGGCGCCTTCACGGCGCACCGGCTTGCGGCCCGCTTCCCGCATCTTGTCTTCGATGTTGTCCACGATCGCGCTGACCAGCCGCTCGTTGGGAGCGGAGGCGATCACGAAGCAGTCCGTGATCACGAGCTGGTCCGACACGTCGAGCACGATCACATCGTGCGCCTTCTTCTCGTCCGCCGCGCTAGCGGCGACCAGCGCCAACCGTCGTGCCTCGTCGGTGGCTGCCACATCTCTCCTCACCAGCGACCCGAGGATCCGGGTCGTACATCACTTCGATGCGCGCGGATACGCCCGCACGAGTTAATGAGGGTACCGGCGAGCGGACCTAGTCCGGCACCGAGTAGAGCGAGCGCTTGGAGATGTACTGCACGACACCGTCCGGGACGAGGTACCAGACCGGCAGTCCGGAGGCCGTGCGCGCCCGGCAGGCGGTCGACGAGATGGCCATCGCGGGCACTTCCACGAGGGACACGGACCCCTCCGGCAGGTGCTGACCGTTGAGTTCGTAGCCCGGTCGGGTGACTCCGATGAAGTGCGCGAGGTCGAACACGTCGGACGCGCGGCGCCACGACACGATCTGCTCCAGCGCGTCCGCGCCGGTGATGAAGAACAGGTCGGCGTCCGGGTGCTCGGCCTTGAGGTCGGTGAGCGTGTCCACGGTGTACGTGGGGCCTTCGCGATCGACGTCGACCCGGCTGACGGAGAACCGGGGGTTCGACGCGGTGGCGATGACCGTCATCAGGTAGCGGTCCTCGGCGCGGCTGACGACGCGGGACGTCTTCTGCCACGGCTCGCCGGTGGGGACGAAGATCACCTCGTCGAGGTCGAACCTCGCCTGCACCTCGCTGGCCGCCACGAGGTGGCCGTGGTGCACCGGGTCGAAGGTTCCGCCCATGACCCCGAGTCTGCGCCGGTTCGACATGGCTGGTCAGCCTACGGGTCCGGCGGGCTGGTGGTCGTCCGCTCCCGTGAACGGCCACCAGCCCACTTCGGACTCCCCGTCCGCGGCCCTGGGGGAGGAAGCCGCCTCCGGTCCACGCGGTCCAGCAGCGGAGCCGCGTACCGGGGTGACGACGCCGCTCCGGGGTCATGACGCCGAACGGGCGGACTTTTTTTCACCGCTTCGGGGTCACAGCTCCGGAGCGATCACCGCGCCGTCACCGTCGCGCACCAGGATCGCCTCCATGGGGCACGATTCGGCGGCGTCGACCACCAGCTCGTCGGGCTCGACGAAGTCCCGCGCGGCTGTGGCCTTGCCGTTCTCCAGCCGGAAGTACGCCGCCGCGCTGGAGGCGCACATGCCCGTCCCGATGCACGCCTCGCGGTCGACCTGGACCTGCCACCCGGTCATGGACCTACCACCTCACCAGGAGTTCCAGGGGACCGCGCACCAGCCTGCCCTTCTTGAACCGGACCTCCTCCGCGGGAACGGCGAGGTCCAACGCGGGGTACCGGCGCAGCAGGGTGCCGATCGCGACCTGCAGCTCCATCCGGGCCAGCGACGCGCCGACGCAGTGGTGCACCCCGTGGCCGAAGGCGACGTGCGCGGTGTTCTCCCGGTGGAAGTCGAGCCGGTCCGGTTCGGGGAACACCGCGGGGTCGCGGTTGCCCGCCTGCCCGACGAACACCGCTCCGCCCGCGGGGATCGTCACGCCGCTGAGCTCGACGTCCTCGGTGGCGATCCGGGGGAAGCCCGCGGAGCCGCCCAGGGGCGTGATGCGCAGCAGCTCCTCCACCGCGGCGGGCACCAGATCGGGGTCCGCGCGCAGCTCGGCGACCCTGTCGGGGTTGGTGAGCAGGGTGTACACGAAGTTGCCGAGCTGGTTGGCCGTGGTCTCGTGCCCGGCGACGAGCAGCGTCACGCCGAAGTTGACCAGCTCGTCCTCCGAGAGCCGGTCCCCTTCGTCACGGGCCGTCACGAGCGTGCCGAGCACGTCGTCCGTCGGCGCCTTGCGGCGTTCGGCCACCAGGCCCGCGATGTAGTCCTGGAGGCTCTCGAACCCGCCGGTGATCTCCTCCGGCGTGAACGCGGTGATCGCCAGCGCCCGGTCTGACCAGTTCCGGAACTCGCCGCGGTCGTCGTAGGGCACGCCGAGCATCTCGCAGATGATCGTGATCGGCAGCGGCATGGTGAGCGCTTCGACCAGGTCGGCGGGAGCGCCTTCCTCCTCCATCGCGTCGAGCAGCCCGTCCACGATCACCTGGGCCCGTTCCCGCAGCTGCTCGGTCCGCCGCATGGTGAAGCCCTTGGCCACGAGCTTGCGCAGCCTGCCGTGCTCGGGCGGGTCCATGCTCAGGATCGACGGCCGCTCCACGAGCATCGGCACCGTCCTGGGCACGTCCCTCCCCAGCACCGCGGCCCGGCTGAACCGCAGGTCGCCGAGCACGGTCTTCACGTCGTCGTACTTCGTGACCAGCCACGCGTCGCCGCCGTAGGGCAGTCGGACCCTGGCGACCGGTTCGGTTCGGCGCAGCTCCTCGTACATCGGGTCGAGATCCAGCCGATGGGCTTCGCCGAACGGGTAGTTCCTCGGTTCCTGACTCGTCGTCATGCCCCCGCACTCCTCCCAAAGCGCCATGTAAGCAAACGCTTACATATGCCGAAGATGAACTCGTGCTCACACTCCGTCAACGAACGACTACCACGTCACGGGCAGGCTGACCGGACCGCGGATCAACCGGCCGCGCTTGAACTCGAC
Organism: Umezawaea sp. cmx-9-4; assembly: GCA_049997955.1. Lineage (GTDB taxonomy): Bacteria > Actinomycetota > Actinomycetes > Mycobacteriales > Pseudonocardiaceae > Umezawaea. The sequence goes on from JAEBDY010000009.1 coordinate 381,553, forward strand.
CTCCTCCACGGGCACGGCGAGGTCCAGGGCGGGGAACCGGCGGAACAGCGTGCCGATCGCGACCTGCAGCTCCATCCGCGCCAGCGGAGCACCGAGGCAGTGGTGCACGCCGTGGCCGAACGCGATGTGCGGGTTCGCCTCGCGGTGGAAGTCGACGTCTCCCGCGTTGGCGAACACCGACGGGTCGCGGTTGGCCGCCATCATGCTGACCAGCACCGCCTCCCCCGCGCGGACCGTGACGCCGCCGAGTTCGACGTCCTCCAGCGCCACCCTGGGCAACGCCACCATGGACCCCAGCGGGATGAAGCGGATCAGCTCCTCGATCGCGACGGGCAGGAGTTCGGGCTCCTCGCGGAGCGACCTGAGCAGCTCCGGCCGGTCGAACAGGGTGTACACCACGTTGCCGAGCAGGTTCGCGGTCGTCTCGTGGCCCGCGACCAGCAGCGTCACCCCGAAGTTGACCAGCTCGTCCTCCGAGAGCCGGTCCTCGCCGTCACGCGCCTCCACCAGCAGTCCGAGCATGTCGTCCGACGGGGCGCGGCGGCGCTCCGCGACCATCGCCGCGATGTAGCCCATCAGGCTCTTCAGCGCGTCGGCCATCTCCTGGGGACCGAACGCGCCAAAGCCGAGCAGCACGTCGGTCCAGCCCTGAAAGCCGACCCGCTCGTCCTCCGGCACGCCGAGCACGTCGCAGATGATCGTGATCGGCAGTGGCATGTTGAGCAGCGGGACCAGGTCGGCGGGCCGCCCCTGGGCCTCGACGGCGTCGAGCGAGGCGTCCACGATCTCCTGGGCGCGGGCACGCAGCAGCTCGATCCGGCGCGCGGTGAACGCCTTCGCGACCAGCTTGCGCAGCCGTCCGTGGTCGGGCGGGTCGAGCGCCAGGATGTTGGAGTCGTTCTCGATCATCGGCGACGTCCGGGGTAAGTCCTTGCCGACCATGGCGGACCGGCTGAACCGCGGGTCGGCGAGAACGGTCTTGACCTCCTGGTAGCCGGTCGCCAGCCACCCTTCCCCGCCGAACGGCATCCGCACCCAGGAGACCGGTTCCGACTCCTGCAGCTGCAGGTAGGTCGGGTCCAGCCGAAGTCGTTCGGCCTCGCTGAACGGATAGGACCTCGTGGTCATCCAGACTCCTCCGAAGAAAGTAAGCGCGCGCTTACATACTTCGACCCTAGAGAGGCTGTCACGGACCGTCAACGACCCATCTCGGTGAGTGCTACTGCTCCGTCCGTTCCAGGAGCGTGCTGGCCGCTCGCACGACCAGTCGGATGATCTCCTCGGACTCCGCGTTCTCGAGGGACTCCCTGGCGGAACCGGACCGCACCATGCTGATGCCGATCACCCAGGCGAGCACCAGCTCGGCCCGCAGCTCACCGTCCTCGGCGTCGGTCAACGCGCTGAGCGCGCGGATGTAGTCGTGGCCCAGTTCGCCGCGGATCTCCGCGGCGGCGCTGTCGGCGCCCTCGGACCGCAGGGCCGCGAAGAGCAGGTGGTCCACCGACCGCGGCGCCTTCTCCAGCATCCGCCGCAGCACGGTCTCCAGCAGCCGTTCCGGCTCCTCGGTCTCCAGCAGCTCACGCCCCTGGCCCGCCATGACGGCCGCGTACAGCGCGTCCTTGCTGCCGAAGTAGCGGAACAGCAGCGCCTGGTTCACGCCCGCGTGCGCGGCGATGTCGCGCACGGTCGTGCGGTCGAACCCGCGCTCGGCGAACAGCTCCGTCGCCGCGTCGAGCAGCGCGGCGCGGGTCGCCGCCGAGTCGCGGCGGCGAACGGGTTCGGGAGTCACGACGTCGGCCGGATGTGCCCCTCGCCCCAGACCACCCATTTGGTGGAGGTCAGCTCGGCCAGCCCCATCGGGCCACGGGCGTGCAGCTTCTGCGTGGAGATGCCGATCTCGGCGCCCATGCCGAACTCGGCGCCGTCGGTGAACCCGGTCGAGGCGTTCACCATCACCGCCGCCGCGTCCACCCGCGTGGTGAACCGGCGCGCGGCCTTCACGTCGGAGGTCACGATCGCCTCCGTGTGTCCGGAGCCGTGCTCGTTGATGTGCGCGATGGCCTCGTCGATCGTGCCGACGACCTTCGCGGCGATGTCCATCGACAGGTACTCGGTGTCCCAGTCGTCGGTCGTCGCGGCCACGACCTCGGTGCCGGAGAGGTCGGTGAACACGGGGTCCGCGTGCACGGTGACGCCCGCCGCGTGCAGCGCCTCCGCGATGCGCGGCACGAACACGTCCGCGATGTCCGCGTGCACCAGCAGCGACTCGGCCGAGTTGCACACGCTCGTGCGGCGGGTCTTGGAGTTGAGCACGATCCGCTCGGCGTCGTCGAGGTCGGCGGAGGCGTCCACGTACACGTGGCAGTTGCCGACACCGGTCTCGATCGTGGGCACGGTGGCGTTCGCGACGACGGTGGAGATGAGACCCGCGCCGCCTCGGGGGATCACCAGGTCCACCAGGCCGCGCGCGGTGATGAGGTAGTTGACCGACGCCCGGTCGTGGCACGGCAGCAGCTGCACGCAGTCCGCGGGCAGCCCGACCGCCTCCAGCGCGTCGCGCAGCACGGCGATGAGCGCGGTGTTCGAGTTCTCCGCGGACGACGACCCCCGCAGCAGCGCCGCGTTGCCGGACTTCAGCGCGAGCCCGGCCGCGTCGACCGTGACGTTGGGGCGCGCTTCGTAGACCATGCCGACCACGCCGAGCGGGACGCGCACCTGGCGCATGTCCAGCCCGTTGGGCAGCAGCCCGCCGCGCAGGACCTCGCCCACCGGGTCGGCCAGACCGGCGACCGTCAGCAGGCCCTCGGCGACGCCGTCGATCCGCTGCTCGGTGAGCGCCAGGCGGTCGAGCATGTTCTCGGTGAGGCCCGCCGCACGACCGGCCTCAAGGTCGGCGGTGTTCGCCTTCAGGATCTCCTCGGACCGCTCGCGCAGGGCGGCGGCCATCTCGCGCAGCGCCGCGTCCTTGCGTTCGCGGGTCGCCAGCACCAGTTCCTCGGAGGCGACACGAGCTCGACGGGCGGCGGCGTGCACCTCTTCGCGCAGTTCAGCGGTCACACCTCTCAGCTTAGGACCACTCGGCGGGTGAACGCCCACAGGTATCCCGGATGGTGAAAACCGGTTTCTGTCGGTGTCACGTGTCATGGTTGGGCAATGGATGAACTCGCCCTCCGGGAGATGGCCGACGAGCGACTGAGGGCCCTCGCCGGTCCGGACGCGGTGCTGCGCGACGACCAGTGGACCGCGATCCACGCGCTGGTGGCGCAGCGGCGGAGAGCGCTCGTGGTGCAGCGCACCGGGTGGGGCAAGTCGGCGGTGTACTTCATCGCGACGGCTCTGCTGCGGGAGTTGGGCGAGGGGCCGACGGTGATCGTGTCGCCGTTGCTGGCGCTGATGCGCAACCAGGTCGACGCGGCGGCGCGGGCGGGTGTGCGGGCGGCGACGATCAACTCCGCCAACACGGACGAGTGGGAACGGGTGCAGGACGCGGTCACGTCGGGTGAGGTCGACGTGCTGCTCGTGTCCCCGGAGCGGTTGAACAACCCGGACTTCCGGGACACGGTGCTGCCGTCGCTGACCGCGTCGGCCGGGCTGCTGGTGGTCGACGAGGCGCACTGCATCTCGGACTGGGGCCACGACTTCCGGCCGGACTACCGGCGGCTGCGGACGTTGCTGACGGAGCTGCCGCCGGGGGTGCCGGTGCTGGCGACGACGGCGACCGCGAACAACCGCGTGGTGCGGGACGTGGCGGAGCAGCTGGGACTGGGGTCGGGGTCGGACGCGCTGGTGCTGCGCGGACCGCTCGACCGGGAGAGCCTGCGGCTGGCGGCGCTGCGGCTGCCGACCGCCGAGGCGAGGCTCGGCTGGCTCGGGGAGCACCTGGCGACGCTGCCCGGCTCGGGGATCATCTACACGCTGACCGTCGCCGCGGCGGACGACGTGGCGGCGTTCCTGCGGGAACGCGGGTACGAGGTCGCCGCGTACTCGGGGCGGACCGACCCGGCCGAGCGGCAGCGGGCGGAGGAGGACCTGCTCGCGAACAAGGTGAAGGCGCTGGTGGCGACGTCCGCGCTGGGCATGGGGTTCGACAAGCCGGACCTGGGGTTCGTCGTGCACCTGGGCGCGCCGCCCTCCCCCATCGCGTACTACCAGCAGATCGGCCGCGCGGGCCGTGGCGTGGAACGGGCCGAGGTGCTGCTGCTGCCCGGCCCGGAGGACAAGGACATCTGGGCGTACTTCGCGTCCCTGGCGTTCCCGCCGGAGCGGATCGTCCGGCAGGTGCTCGACGCGCTGGCCGACGCCGGGCGGGTGCTGTCGACGGCGGCGCTGGAGCCGATGGTCGAACTGTCGCGGACCCGGCTGGAGGTCGTGCTGAAGGTGCTCGACGTCGACGGCGCGGTGAAGCGGGTGCGCGGCGGCTGGGAGTCGACCGGGCAGCCGTGGTCCTACGACGGGGAGCGGTACGACCGCATCGGCGAGGCGCGGGCGGTCGAGCAGCAGGCGGTGCTCGACTACCTGGGCACGACGGGCTGCCGCATGGAGTTCCTGTTGCGGCAGTTGGACGATCCGCACGCGAGCCCGTGCGGGCGGTGCGACAACTGCACCGGTGAACGGCCCTCGGCCGAGGTGTCGTCGGGTGCGGCCACGGTCGCGCGCGAACGGCTGCTGCGGCCCGGTGTGGACGTGGCGCCGCGCAAGCAGTGGCCCACCGGGATGGCGGCGATCGGCGTGTCGCTGTCGGGCAAGATCGCGGCGGGTGAGGCCGCGGAATCGGGACGGGCGCTGGGAAGGCTGACGGACATCGGCTGGGGCAACAGGTTGCGGGCGCTGTTCGCGGCCGACGACCAGGTGATCCCGGACGACGTGTTCCAGGCGTGCGTGAAGGTGCTGAGCGCGTGGGGCTGGGCGGAACGTCCGGTGGGTGTGGTGACGGTCGGTTCGCGCAGCAGGCCGAACCTGGTGGGCAGCTTCGGCGCGCGCATCTCGGAGATCGGCCGGTTGCCGTTGCTGGGTCAGGTGTGGGTGGGTGAGGCCACGCACCGGGCGAACAGCGCGCAGCGGCTCGCCGGGCTGTGGAACGGGGTCCAGGCGCCGGACCTGTCCGGGGTGGACGGTCCGGTGCTGCTGATCGACGACCGGATCGACACCGGGTGGACGATGACGGTCGCGGCACGGGCGGTGCGCAAGGCGGGAGCGGCGGCCGTGCTGCCGTTCGCGTTGGCGGTGACCGCCTGAGTGCTGGAGCAACCACTGCCCGGCGGGTTCGTGAACGAGGTCGTGCGGGTCGGGGACACCGTGCGGCGGGCTCCGGCGGGTGAGTTCGTCCACCGGGTGCTGGGGCACCTCGACGAGTGGCCTGGCGCGCCCCGTCTGCTCGGTGCGGACTCGCGGGGTCGGGAGGTGCTGGAGTTCCTCGACGGGCACGTGGCGTGGGAGCCCCGGCAGCCTGCCGCGGTGACGTCGGACGCGAGCCTGGTCCGGGTGGCCCGGTTGGTGCGGGAGTTCCACGACCTCACCGCGGGCTTGGCGGGTGACGAGGAAGTCGTCTGCCACAACGACCTTTCGCCCAAGAACACCGTGTACCGGGATCTCGGCGAGGGGTTGCGGCCGGTGGCCTTCATCGACTGGGACGGGGCCGCGCCCGGTCGGCGGGTGCATGACGTGGCGCACGTGTGCTGGCAGTACCTGGCGCTGGGGCCCGGAGCCGAGGTCCGTGCGGCGGCACGGGGTATCCGGCTGATCGGCGACGCGTACGGGCTGGCGGACCGGAGCGCGCTGGTCGACACGGTCCTGTGGTGGCAGGACCGCTGCCGGCGCGGGATCCTCGCGGACCGGGGGCCCGTGGGTGAGCGGTTGCGGGCGGCGGGTGTCGTGGAGGAGGTCCGCGCGCAGCACGACTGGGTCGCGGAGCACCGGGCGGACCTCGATCCCGAGGGAGGCGGATAGGCACGTACTGGCGCCGCGGTTCGCGGGCCACGAAGTGGCGTTCGTGGTCTCCTACTCAACCGCGACGGGATGTGGGATGGTCCGAAGATGGTGGAGGTGGAGCGGCAGAGGCATCGGCTTCCGGTTCGCAAGCTCATCGCGGCGAGCATCGGGAACGCGATCGAGTGGTACGACTGGACGATCTACGCGACGTTCAGCATCTACTTCGCGACCGCGATCTTCCCGTCCGACAACGCGGAACTGGCGCTGCTCAACACGTTGGCCACGTACGCGCTGGCGTTCTTCTTCCGGCCGCTCGGCGGGTACCTGCTGGGGCGGTTCGCCGACCTGCGCGGACGGAAGCCCGCGATGATCCTGACCATCGTGCTGATGGCGGGTGGCTCGACGGCGATCGCGCTGCTGCCCACCTACGGCCAGGTGGGCTGGTTGGCGCCGATCCTGCTGCTGCTCGCCCGCATCGCGCAGGGGCTGTCGCTGGGCGGTGAGGTGTCGAACGCGTCGGCGTACCTGGCGGAGATCGCGCCGCCCGCCCGGCGGGGGCGGTACTCGTCGTTCTTCTACATCTCCACGGGCACGGCGGTGCTGATCGCGTCGCTCATCGGGTTCACGCTCGCGCGGACCATGGACAAGGCTCAGCTCGAATCCTTCGGGTGGCGGATCCCGTTCCTGATCGGCGGTCTGCTGGGGCTGCTGGGGTTGTGGTTGCGCCGCAGCCTGGTGGAGACGGAGCAGTTCGAGCAGAACAAGGCGAAGGCGGAGCGGCTGCACCGGCCGTTGCTGACGACGTTGACCGAGCACCCGAAGGCGGTGGGGCGGCTCGTCGGGTTCACGATGCTGTCCACGCTCTGCTACTACACGTTCTTCTCGGCGCTGACTCCGTTCGCGGTGAAGAACCGCGGGGTCGACGCCGTGGACGTGTTCCTGGCGCTGTCGATCGCGACGGTGCTGTTCATCGCGTTGCAGTACCCCATGGGCGCGCTGTCGGACCGGTTCGGGCGCAAGCCCCAGCTGCTGGTGTGGTCGGCGGCCACGGCGGTGCTGGTCGTGCCGCTGTCGTCGTTGCTCAAGCCAGGGCTGACCGGACCGCTGGTCGTGTTCTGCGTGGGGCTCGGGCTGTACACGATGATGACGTCGATCGCGCCCGCGACGATGAGCGAGCTGTTCCCGACCGAGCTGCGCGGGTTGGGAATCGGTGCCTGGTACAACCTCACGGTCGCGCTGTTCGGCGGCACCGCACCGCTGGTGATCGCCTGGCTGGCCGGTCGCGGGCTGTCCGACGTGTACTTCTACTACGTGGCCGCGGGTGCGGCGATCGCGTTCCTGGTGATCCTCACCCTGCCGGAGACCAAGGGATCAGAGTTGCGCTGAGCGCAAACCGGTGAAGATGATCGCCAGGGTGCGCTCGCGGAGGTCGGCGTCCCAGCCGGAGTGCAGCGCGCCCTGGCTGGTGGCCGCCAACAGGGCCATCACCTCGTCCAGCAGCACGTTCGCGCGCACGACACCGGCCGCTTGCGCCTGGTCGAGCAGGATGCCGACCGCTTCGCGGAGCAGTTGGAGCTGCTCGGAGACCCGGATGTCGACGCCGAGCAGGTCGACCACGGTCTTGCGCGAGGACGCGCGCTCGACCAGGTGGGCGAAGAACGTGAACAGCGAGGTGGCCGGATCTCCTTGGCGCACCAGGGATTCGACCTCTTCTGCCAGTTCTCGCACGAGTTCCTTCATCAGCGCGGTCAGCAGGTCGTTCTTGGTCGGGAAGTGCCGGAAGACGGTCCCGATCGCCACTCCCGCCTTGGCTGCGACCTCCTCGGTCGACGCGGACGCACCCTTGGCGGCGAAGACCTCGTCGGCGGCGGCCAGGATGCGTGTCCGGTTGCGCTGGGCGTCCGCGCGCATCGCGTTCCCTTCGTTGACAAGCTGAGTCACGACTCATTATCGTCCGAACCTGAGTCTTCGCTCATCTTAATGGAGGGGTCCGATGACCGCACGAGAGGTGTACGAGTCGATGTGCCGAGCCTGGATCGAGGATCCGGCGGCCCTCGACGACCTGTGGACCGAGGACGTCGTGGTGGAGGTGCCGTTCGCCGCGCCGGGTAGACCCAGGCGGTTCGACGGGCGGGACTCGTTCGTCGCGTTCGCCAAGGCGGGGCGCGAGGCGTTGCCGGTGCGGATCGAGGACTGCCGGGACGTCGTGGTCCACGAGACGGCCGACCCCGACATGATCGTGGTCGAGTACGTGCTGGTCGGGCGGTCGACGATCACCGGCACGCAGGGCTCCGCAGCGTTCATCGGAGTGCTGCGGGCGCGTGACGGCAAGATCGCGCACTGGCGCGAGTACCAGGACACGATGGGCATGGCCGCCGCGTTCGCGGGATGAGGCCTGCCGGGTACTCGGATTCCGCTCAGGAGCAGCGCACGCCGGGGCTCAGGGGCGGTGGAGGGCTACCAGGTCGTCGGCGTGGACGACCTCGCGGCGTTGTTCGGCGGGCAGTTCGTGGCTGGAGCGGCCGATGAGCGCGGGGAGTTCGGCGGCGTCGTAGGCCACCACTCCCCTGGCCACGACCTGGCCCGTGAGCGAGGCCAGCTCGACCACGTCGCCCGCCTCGAACGTGCCCTCCACGGCGGTGATGCCCGCGGCCAGGAGGGAACGCCTGCGGTCCACGACGGCGGCGACGGCGCCGTCGTCCAGCACGAGGGTGCCGTTGGCGTCGGCGGCGTAGCCGAGCCAGAAGCGGCGAGCGGTCAGACGGGTGCCGGTGGCGGCGAAAGCGGTGCCGACATCAGGGGTGCCGAGAGCGCGGGCGGCGTCGCCTGCACCCGCCAGGAGGACGGGGATGCCCGCGGACGCGGCGAGGGTGGCGGCGGCGAGCTTGGAGGCCATGCCGCCGGTGCCCAGGGCGCCGCCGGTGCCCGCTCGGACACCGTCCACGTCATCCGGTCCGCCCACCTCGGTGATGCGGCGGGCGTCAGCCAGGCGGGGATCGCCGTCGTACAGGGCGTCCACGTCGGACAGGAGGAAGAGGGCGTCGGCGCCGATGAGGTGGGCGACCAGCGCCGCCAGGCGGTCGTTGTCGCCGAAGCGGATCTCCTCCGTGGCGACGGTGTCGTTCTCGTTCACCACGGGCACGACACCCAGCGCCAGCAGGCGGGAGAAGGTGCGTTGAGCGTTGCGGTAGTGCGAACGACGGACCACGTCGTCGGCCGTGAGCAGGACCTGGCCGACGGTCAGCGAGTAGCGGCCGAAGGAGTTGGCGTACGCGTGGGCGAGCGCCAACTGGCCGACGCTGGCGGCGGCCTGCTGGGTCGCGAGGTCCTTCGGGCGGCGGGTCAGGCCCAACGGGGCCAGGCCCGCGGCGATGGCGCCCGACGAGACGAGCACGATCTGGCTGCCCGCGGCCCGGCGAGCGGCCAGCGCGTCGACCAGGGAGTCCAGCCGGGACGGGTCGAGCCCGCCCTCGGCCGTCGTCAGCGAGGAGGAACCGACCTTCACGACAACCCTGGTGGCCGAAGCCACCGCCTTGCGGGCCAACGAGAACTCCACGCCGCCGATCATCACTCCTCGAAATCGTCCTCGTCGTACACACCGGGCAGGCGGCGGGCCTTCTTGAGCGCCTTGCGCTCGTGCGCGCCGATCCGGTCGTTGCTCTCCAGCCGCAGGTCGGTGCCCCGGCCGGTCATGGTCATCGCGATGCCCGCGGGCGTCGTCGGCTCCCAGTCGAACACCAGGTCGCCGATGGTGACCTGGGCTCCGGGAACGGCGCCGCGCTTGACCAGCACCTCTTCCACGCCCATGCGGGCGAGGCGATCCGCGAGGTAGCCGACGGCCTCGTCGTTGGAGAAGTCCGTCTGCCGGATCCAGCGCTCGGGGCGGTCGCCCTTGACGATGAAGCCGCCCTCGGTCTCCGGGTCGTCGTGGACGGTGAAGCCGTCGTCGTCCACGGCGGTCGGCCGCAGCACGATCCGGGTCGACTCCTGCTTCGGCTTGGCCGCGCGGTACTCCTCGACGACAGTGCCCAGCGCGTAGGTCAGCTCGCGCAGGCCTTCGCGGGTCGCGGTCGAGATCTCCAGCACCTGCAGGCCACGGGCCTCGATGTCCCCGCGCACCAGCTCGGCCAGCTCACGGGCCTCTGGCACGTCGATCTTGTTCAGCACGACCAGCCGAGGCCGGTCGCTCAGGTCGCCGCCCAGGGACGGGGTGTACTTCGCGAGCTCCTCTTCGAGCGCGTCGATGTCCGACAGCGGGTCGCGGCCCGACTCGAACGTCGCGCAGTCGACCACGTGCACGAGGACCGCGCAGCGCTCGATGTGGCGCAGGAAGTCCAGGCCGAGGCCCTTGCCCTCGCTTGCGCCGGGGATCAGGCCGGGCACGTCCGCCATGGTGAAGACGGTGGCACCGGCGGTGATCACGCCGAGGTTCGGGACCAGGGTGGTGAACGGGTAGTCGGCGATCTTCGGCTTGGCCTCGGAGAGGACCGAGATCAGCGACGACTTGCCCGCGGACGGGAAGCCGAGCAGGCCCACGTCGGCGACGGACTTCAGTTCGAGGACGAAGTCGCCACCCTCGCCGGGCTCGCCCAGCAGCGCGAAACCGGGCGCCTTGCGGGCCCTGGACGCGAGCTGCGCGTTGCCCAGGCCGCCACGGCCGCCGCGCGCGGCGATCATCCGGGTGCCCTCGCCGACGAGGTCGGCGACGATCTTGCCGTCCTCGGTCAGGACGACGGTGCCGTCCGGCACGCGCAGTTCGAGGTTCTCGCCGTTCGCGCCGTCGCGGTTGGCGCCCTGGCCCTGCTTGCCGTTCGTGGCGGCGGCGTTGGGGCGGAAGTGGAAGTCCAGCAGCGTGTGCACGTTCGAGTCGACGACCAGGACGACGTCGCCGCCCTTGCCGCCGTTGCCGCCGTCAGGACCGCCCAGCGGCTTGAACTTCTCCCGGTGCACCGACGCGCAACCGTTGCCACCCTCGCCAGCGGCGACGTGGATAACCACCCGGTCGACGAATCGGGACACGGGAACTCACTTCCAAAGGACTAGATCAAGAATTAAAGGGGACGGAACCCCAGGAGGGGGAAAAGCCGAGCGCCGTGTGTCCGCGTTGGCGGACACACGGCGCTCGGGGGATCAGGTCAGAACTACGCAGCGACCTTGGCCTCGACCGGCACGATGTTGACGGTCTTGCGACCGCGCTTCGTGCCGAACTCGACCGCGCCGGGGGCGAGGGCGAACAGCGTGTCGTCCTTGCCGCGGCCGACGTTCACACCGGGGTGGAACTTGGTGCCGCGCTGGCGGATCAGGATCTCGCCGGCCTTGACGACCTGACCACCGAACCGCTTAACGCCCAGGTACTGAGCGTTGGAGTCGCGGCCGTTACGGGAGCTGGATGCACCCTTTTTGTGTGCCATGGCTAGTCAGGTCCTCACTTACCGGTGATGCCGGTAACCTCGACGCGGGTCAGCTTCTGACGGTGACCCTGCCGCTTGTGGTAGCCGGTCTTGTTCTTGAACTTGTGGATGCGGATCTTGGGACCCTTGGTCTGCTCGACGACCTTGCCGGTCACCGAGATCTTCCCGAGGGCCTCAGCGTCTGCGGTGACGTCAGTGCCGTCCACGACGAGTAGCGCCGGGAAAGTGAACTCAGTGCCCGGGGCGCCCTCGAGCTTCTCGACCTCGACGACGTCGCCGACAGCCACCTTGTACTGCTTGCCGCCAGTCTTGACGATCGCGTACATCAGGACGGAAGTCTCCTGCTACTCGACGGTGACGGGGCCGCGCGCGCCCAGGCTTTCGTGAATCACCATTACGTGAATCAGAGTCGCCGGGCTACACACGACAGGGCCCACCGGACGGCGGGCCGTGTACCAGGTTACGTGGCCGTGTGCGGCGAGGTCAAACTGGGGTACGCGTGACCTGATTCCCCTGGTCAGCAGTGGAAACGGAGACGCCGGGCAAGGCGATTCCACGGACTTTCGAGGCCTTCTCCCCCCACCGCTGGATGTGCTCGACGCCACAAATGTCGAGGGGCCCGTGCCGGATCGGCACGGGCCCCTCGACGGTGAAGCGCTATCAGCCCTCGGTCACGCCGACGGGCGGGCCCGCGGGGCGGGTCGCCGCACGGCGCGACGTCCGACGGCGAGGGGCGACCACGGCGGGCGGCTCCTGCTCGACGGGCTCGGGGGCGTGGCCGTTCAGCGCCGGTTGCGGCGCAACCGGCTCGACAGCCACCGGAGTCTCGACAACAGCCGCCACGACAGCCTCAGGAGCATCACCTACGGGCTCCTGGACCTGCTTCGCGGCGCCCGCGTCCCGGCGCGCACGGCGGCGCTCCCGGTTGCGGTCGCGACGGTCGCGCTTGGCGCCGTCCTGGGCCGCCTCCGCGTCCTGGTCGAGCAGCACGGCCGCTTCGCTCGTGTCCACAACGAGATCCACCACCGGGACGTCCGGAGTGGACGGTGCGACGGGAGCGGTCTCGACGACCTCGACCACCACGGGCTCGACCTCGACCGGAGTGGCCTCGACCTGCTCCGCCGCCTCGCCGCCACCGCGGTTGCGCTGCCGGGACTTGCGGCTCGGCTGCTGCTGTTGCGGCTGCTGCTGAGGTGCGGCGGGAGCCTGTGCCGGGGCACCGTGCGCGTGCACGGGGTCGGTCGACACCACGACACCACGGCCGCGGCAGTGCTCGCACGTGGTGCTGAACGCCTCCAGCAGACCGGTGCCGACCCGCTTGCGGGTCATCTGCACCAGGCCGAGCGAGGTGACCTCGGCGACCTGGTGGCGGGTGCGGTCGCGGCCGAGGCACTCGGTGAGGCGGCGCAGCACCAGGTCGCGGTTCGACTCGAGCACCATGTCGATGAAGTCGATGACGATGATGCCGCCGATGTCGCGCAGCCTGAGCTGGCGGACGATCTCCTCCGCCGACTCCAGGTTGTTGCGCGTCACCGTCTCCTCGAGGTTGCCACCCGATCCGGTGAACTTGCCCGTGTTGACGTCGATGACCGTCATCGCCTCGGTGCGATCGATGACCAGGTAGCCGCCCGACGGCAGCCAGACCTTGCGGTCGAGCGCCTTGAGCAGCTGCTCCTCGATGCGGTGCTCGACGAACACGTCCGAGTTGCCGACGTGCTTGCGCAACCGGTCCTGCAGGTCCGGCGCGACGTGGCGGACGTACGAGTCGATCGTCTCCCAGGCGTCCGAGCCCTGGACGATCAGCGCGGAGAAGTCCTCGGTGAACAGGTCGCGGACAACCTTGACCAGCAGGTCCGGCTCTTCGTACAGCAGCTGCGGCGCCTGGGCCTTGGGGGTGGCGGCCTTGTCCTTGATGACCTGCCACTGAGCCTGCAGCCGGGTGACGTCGCGGCCCAGTTCCTCCTCGCCGATGCCCTCCGACGCGGTGCGGATGATCACACCGGCGTCCTCGGGGACGACGCGCTTGAGGATGTCCTTGAGGCGCTTGCGCTCGTTGTCCGACAGCTTGCGGCTGATGCCGGTGGCACCGCCGCCCGGCACGTACACCAGGAAGCGGCCGGGCAGGCTGATCTGCGTGGTCAGCCGGGCGCCCTTGTGGCCGATCGGGTCCTTGGTGACCTGGACCAGCACGCTGTCGCCGCTGGAGAGCGCCTGCTCGATCTTGCGGGACTTGCCCTCGAGGCCCGCGGCGTCCCAGTCGACCTCACCGGCGTACAGCACGGCGTTGCGGCCGCGGCCGATGTCGATGAACGCGGCCTCCATGCTCGGGAGCACGTTCTGCACCCGGCCGAGGTAGACGTTGCCCGCCAGCGAGCCGGTGCCGGACGACGTCACGAAGTGCTCCACGAGGACACCGTCCTCCAGGACACCGATCTGGGTGCGGTCGCCGCGCTCGCGGACGACCATCGTGCGCTCGACGGCCTCGCGGCGCGCCAGGAACTCGGCCTCGGACAGCACCGGCACGCGGCGACGGCCCGCTTCACGGCCGTCCCGGCGGCGCTGGCGCTTGGCCTCCAGGCGGGTCGAGCCCCGGATGCTGCGCACCTCGCTCTGCGCGGCCTCGGAGTCGGCCTTGTCGTCCCGCGCGTCGCGGGTCTCCCGCACCTCGCGGACGTGCACGACCGTGTTCGGCGGGTCGTCCTCGGTGATCGCGGGCTCGTCCTCGGCGCCGGTCTTGCGGCGACGACGGCGACGCCGACGGCGGCTGCCGCCGTCCGTGCCCTCGTCAGCGCCCTGGTCGTCCTGGTCGGCGGACGCTTCCGCGTCCTCCTCCTCGGACTCCTCGGCGCCCTCGTTCTCCTCGCCGCTGTCCTCGGCGCCCTTGCCGCGGCCACGGCCGCGGCGGCCCCGGCGACGACGGCGACGGCTGTCGCTGTCCTCACCGGACTCGTCGTCGGCGGCGTCGTTCTGGTCGGCATCCGCCTCCAGGTCCGCGTCCTCGTCGTACAGCTCGGCGGGCTCCTCGACGACCACCGGCTTCGCCCGGCCGCGACCCCGCTTGGGCGCGGGCTCCTCGGCCGGCGCGGGCGCGGTCGGCGCCATGAACACCGCGGACGGCGGCGCGAACAGCGGGGTGAACGCGGCCACCTCCCGGACTTGGCGCTCCGGGATCGCGGGCTCCTCGTACACCTCGACGTCGACCTCGCCGGAGACGACGTCGTCCCAGTCGAGGAGGCTCTCGGCGACCTTCAGCGCGACGTCCCGGCTGACGCTGGACTGGACCCCGCGCACCGTCTCGCCGAGATCGGCGAGCGCGGCCACGACGTCCTTGCTGCTGGCACCCAGCAGCTTCGCCAGCGCGTGCACCCTGAGCTTGGCCGGTAGATCGGCCAGTTCCGGGTGTCCGGATGTGACGTTATCCCCGCCGGGGTTACCGGCGGGCTTGTCCGTGTTCGACATGCAGCTCCTCCGCCCCCGGGCGCGTCTAGGAGAAGACGCGGCCGCGCAGGGGCCTCTCTAGTCCACTCTCCACCGCGGCTGGCGGCGGGAATCCTTGCCAACGCCGACCGGTATCCGAGCTCTTCGAGCACGGGCGCACAGCCGGCAGGTCCTTACGAAAACGCCCTTAGCGGCGCCCCTGCTCCCCGGTCACCGGCTCGGACTCCGCCACCCTGTCCTGGGCTAACGGGTCTACCAGTCCACCATCGTCGTCGAGCCGTCCCTGCGCCATCCGGGTCGCCTTCGCGGGCACCGGCGGAGTCAGGTCGGCGACGACGCGGAGCGCGCTCAGCACGTCATCGGGTCGCACGGTAGGTGTTGTCTGCCGTACGACCGTCACGAGTATCCCACACGGCCGTGACAAATCCGGCGCATCGTGGCCTGCGTCGCTCGATTGGACCTCGACCAGGGCCGACACGACGGCAGGCCGGACGTCGATGATCCTCTTCCCGTCCTTGGTCGCGCGCTCCACCTCGACGGATTCGGCGGCGAGCAACGCGGCTACGGCGATCCGCAGTTCGTCCGGCGACACGCCGTCCAACTCGATCCGCCACTCGCTCGCCTCGATGCGCTCGGTGAGGTTCCCGCCGGACGAGACGACGATCTCCAGCACGTCCAGTCCGGGCGGCAGCGCCTCGTCCAGCGCGACCCGCAGCTTCTCGACGTCCAAGAGGTCCACGACCTGCACTTCGACGTACTCGGCCTCGCTGGCGACCCCGGTCGGGGACGCGCCGATCCAGGAGACCTTCGGCCGCGGGCTGAAGCCCTGCGAGTACGCCATCGGCACGCCCGCCCGGCGCAGGGCCCGTTCGAAGCTGCGCGCCACGTCGCGGTGCGAGGTGAAGCGCAGCCTGCCGCGCTTGGCGTAGCACAGGCGGAGCTTCTGCACCGCCGCGGCGGACGGGTTGTTGGGCTGCTGCTGGCGGCTCAGGGCGTGCTCCTCAGGGTGTGCCGCTGGGGTGACCGGCACCCCAACGGCCCAGGCTGTTACTCCAGGGGGACGGTACCGTGGTGGGGTTCGGCCCGTTGAGGTTGTCTGGTTCCTCGCACGTGGTTACCGTCCGCCTACAACGGTCGTCCAGCCCCCGTGCGACACAGTCCGCCCAGCGATGGAGGTCCCCGGTGCCTCTGCTCCGCCGCGCCCGTGCGGTCGCGGTCAGCGCAGTGCTGCTCGCGAGCGGGAGCGTGGTGGCGTCCACCGCCGCGTCCGCCCAGCCCGAGCCGTCCTCGACGCCGATCGCGAGCTGCGTGCAACCGGGTCCGACGCTGCGCTACCTCGTCGTCTTCGAGGAGGGCACGAGCCAGCCGCTGGCCGAAGCGGAGATCGCGGCCGCCTGCGGCTCGTCGACCGTCTACTACCCGCAGATCTCGGTCGCCGTCGCGACCTCGCCGGACCCGTCGTTCGGGCGGCGGATGGGCGCGGACCGCGCGTACAGCGCGCAGGCCGAGGCGATCTCCAAGCAGACCGGCGCCGTGGTGCGGAAGAAGGTCGACGAGACCGAGATCGGCAAGGCGTCGCGCGGCGGGGCCGTCGACCGGACGGTCGAGCAGTGGGACATGGACCTGATCAGGGCCGCCGAGGCGCACGCGATCAACAACGGCAGCCGGGACGTGGTCGTCGGCGTGCTGGACTCCGGCATCGACCCGAACCACCCCGACCTCGTCGAAGCGCTGGACCCCGGCCTGTCGGCCGGCTGTGCGGGCAGCGGCAAGGCCGACACCTCGGTCGCGGCGTGGTCGCCGACGACCTCGGCGCACGGCACGCACGTGGCCGGGACCATCGCCGCGGCGGACGACGGGCGCGGCACGACCGGCGTGGCGCCGGGGGTGCGGATCGCGTCGGTGAAGGTCGTGGACGACGACGGGTACATCTACCCCGAGTACGCGGTGTGCGGGTTCATGTGGGCCGCCACGCACGGGATGACGATCACGAACAACAGCTACTTCATCGACCCGTGGGTGTTCACCTGCCAGAACCAGGTCGGGCAGAAGGTCGTGTACGAGGCGGTGCGGCGGGCGGTCGACCACTCGTCCGACCGCGAGGTGCTGACGGTGGCCGCCGCGGGGAACGGCGGGACGGACCTGAGCAAGCCCGGCCGCGACTCGCAGAGCCCGACCAACGCCGCGGAGGACCTGAAGCCCCGTTCGGTGGACAACACGTGCCTGGTCCTGCCCTCGCAGTTGCGGTCCGTGGTGGCGGTGTCGTCCGTGGGCGCGGACAAGGTGAAGACCGGGCACAGCTCGTACGGGCTCGGCGCGGTGGACGTGACGGCGCCCGGCGGGGACCGCAGGCAGGTGCCGGAGGAGTCCGACGACGGGTGCGTGCTGTCGACCGTGCCCGCGGGGTACGACTACTCGTGCGGGACGTCCATGGCCACGCCGCACGTGTCGGGGGTGGCGGCGCTGCTGGCGTCCGTGCACCCGGAGGCGACGGCGCCGCAGCTGAGCCGGATGCTGAACGTGCAGTCGGAGACGCTGCCCTGCCCGGCGGACTACGACCTGAACGGGACCGGGGCGCAGGACGCCTACTGCACGGGGTACTCGGAGTACAACGGCTTCTACGGGCACGGGCTGGTCGACGCGCTGTCGGCGGTCACCGAGTAGCTCCGGCGGCAGCGCCGGGCGGGGGTCGCCCGTGGTGCAGGGCCCCCCGACGCACACGCTACGGGTGGGGTACGACAGTTTTCGATGGTTCGCGTCGCCGCTGCTCAGGGCGGCTGAGCCGTTCGCCGTGCGGCGGCCCAAGGGTTGAATCAAGCCGTGGATGGTCGGCACTGCCCAGGTGCGGCCGAGCCGTTTGCCGTACGGCGAGCCAGAGGTCCCCGATCGAGCAGGGCCCCCGATTCAAACGCTACTGCGGGGGTACGACAGTTTTCGGCGGTCGACCCTTGTGACCTGCGATGGGAGCGCTCCCAAGAGTCAAAAAAATGGCGGCTAGACCTGGGGTGGTGTTCGGTGCTGGCTGAGGGCCTCGGCCAGGTCGGTGCGGCCGGTGATGCCGAGTTTGCGGTAGGCGCCCGAGAGGTGGAGTTCGACGGTGCGGCGGGTGAGGAAGAGGGCCTCGGCGATCTGGCGGTTGGTCAGGCCCTGGGCCGCCATGCCCGCGACGCGGGTCTCCTGCTTGGTGAGGCCGTGGACCGTGCCCTCGGCGGTCACGGGTTCGCAGGCGCGGAGTTCGTCGCCCGCGAGGCGGATGAGGGGTTGGGATTCGCACTTCGCGCTGAGCTCCACGGCCCGGCGGAGGTGCGGGATGGCGCGTTCGGGCTGGCCGCGCCTGCGGAGGTGGGCGCCCAGTTCGAAGAACGCCTCGGCGAGCTGGAGCTTGCCGGTGGACTCCGCCAGGAACTCGGTGGCCTTGAGCAGGGCCTTCGTGGCTCCCTCCTCGTCGTCGGAGCTCAGGCCGATGGACAGCAGCGCCGTGCCCAGGGACCTGGGGGTGCCCCAGTGCCTGGCCATCTCGTGGTCTTCCTTGGCCAGGGTGGCGGCGGGTTCGCGCTGGCCGAGGGCCAGGTAGGCGCGGACGGCCAGCGCGCGCCACGGGATGACGGCGGGGCTGTCGACGGCTGAGGCCTCCAGCCTGCGGCCGCATTCGAGCAGGTCGGCCAGTGCGCCGTCGTTGTCACCGGTGGCGAGCTTGAGCTTGCCGCGGGAGTAGAGCACCAGGTTGTGCTGGAACAGCTCGGGCAGCTCACCGGTGAAGCCGCTGCGGACGAGCATGTCGTGGGCCTCGTCGGCGCGGCCCAGGTCGACCAGCACCTCGGTGAGGCGGGCGGCGCAGAGGATGGCCATGGGGCAGTCCCGCACGGCGCCCAACTCCTCGAAGAGGCGCATCTGCCACTTGAGGAACGTCTTGGCCTTGATCAGCTCACCGGACGCGAGGAAGTCCATGCCGTGCGCCAACGAGACGACGGTGCCCTTGCGCAGGTGGAAGTCGTGGGGTTCGGAGGTGCTGCCGATCATGCGGCGGAACTTCTCCGACAGCTCGGGCGCGTCGACCAGGAAGCAGGTCGACAGGGTGAAGACGAACGGCTGGGCGAACACGTCGGTGCGCTCGCCCGCGAGGGCCTCGTCGGCGTAGCGGACGGCTTCCAGCGCCGAGTCGCCGCGCAGGGCGTGGCCGAGCGACATGATCACCGAGTGCAGCTGGCGCAGCCGGGGGTCGTCCGGTCGGTCGGTCTCCAGCTCGTCGGTGAACAGGCTGGCCCGCAGCGCCAGCCCGAGGTCGTTGCCCGCCGCGGCGAGGTAGCAGATCGCGCGCAGCTCCCAGGACTCGTCCTTCTCCTGGGAACTGAGCCTGGAGTTGACCTGGAGGCCGATCGAGAGCGCGAGGCGGGCCTCGTGGGCGGTGCACGCGCGCAGCAGCATCGTCGCGGCCTGGCCGACCGCGGAGCGCACGTCGTCGGCGTGCGCGAGCGCCTCGCGCAGCCGCCGCATGGCCTTGGCCGAGTCGTCGAGGAACTCGACGTGGACGAGTTCGAGCTGCACGGCGAGGCGCTCGTCGGGGGTGAGCGGTTCGTCCAGCACGCGTTCGAGGAGGGCGGCCGCCAGGTCGAGCTTGCCGTTGTGGGCCGCGTCGCGGGCGGCGCGGCGGAGCACGTCCAGACCCCACGTGACGCGGGTGCCGCGGGCCTCCAGCAGGTGGGCGGCGACCTGCACGGCAGGCGCGTCGGCGTCGGCGAGCAAGCGGGCGGCGCGGGCGTGGTCGGCGGCGCGGGTGGCGACCGGCAGGTCGTGCAGGACGGCGTTGCGGACGAACGGGTGTCGAAAGGACACCGTGTGGCTGTTGCGGAGGATTCGCAGGCGCACCAACGCGTCCATGCCGCGAAGCGCTTGGGCGTGGTCCACTCCGGACATCGCGGCGACCATGTCCACCGTGGCCTCGTCGCCCAGGACCGCCACCGCGCGCACGAGTTCGGCGCAGCCGGGCAGCGGGCGCAGGCGGACCCGGAGCTGCTCGCCGATGTCGACGGCGGCCAGGTCGCGGATCTCCGCCGGGGTGACCGCGCCGATCTCGCCGCCGAAGCGGGCGCGCAGCGCGCCGAACAGGGAGTGCAGCAGGTACGGGTTGCCCTTGGTGGTGTCGAAGCACGCGGCGGCGAGGTCGGCGTGGATCGGGGCGGCGATGTTCGCCTTGAGGAGTTCGGTGACGCCGCGGAGGTCGAGCCCGTCCAGTACGACGGCGTCGGCGCTGCACCCGGTCAACTCCTGGAGCGACACCTCGCCCGCGGTCGGGTGGCCGGTGGTCGAGCCGAGCAGGATGAGCACGGGCTGGTCGGTCGTGCGGCGGCGGATGTAGGCCATGGACCGCATCGACCAGATGTCGGCGACGTGGATGTCGTCCACGATGATGAGGACGGGTCGCTTCTCCGCCGCCCGGCGGACCAGCTTGTAGAACGATTCGAGCGACCCGACCCGATCCGGCCGCAGGTCGACGTCCTCGCCGTCCAGGTCGTCGGCGAGCTGGCGGATGACGCCGCCGTCGAGGTGCGTCTCCAGCCGGGCCCCGTGGCCGACGGCGACGGCGAACCCCATTCCCCTGGCGAGTTCCGCGGTGGCGTCGAGCAGGACGGACTTCCCGACGCCGAGTTCCCCGGACATCGTGACGATCGCCGAACGGCCGACGGCCACCTTCGTCAGCAGGGACCGCATGGTGCGCAACTCGGCTTCACGGCCGAGGCAGGCCGGCTGCGCCGCGGGCACGAGCACGGGTCTGCGGACCACCCACGCTGGCACGGGGGATGTCACTCGGAGCTCCGATCTGCGGCGCCTGGCAGGGTGCTCGCGAGGCCGTGGGAGCGGGGAGCACCACCGTATGGCATGTGTCCAGACCGAGCGTTCCGGTCGTCCTTCGGTACCGAGAGCCCGCGCCGGGGCGGACCCGAATTTCCTTCGGTACCCACCGTAGAGACGTGGCTGTCCCGTTGAGCGAGACTTGTCCCCAGGAAGTTGTAGGCCGATCGGCGGTACGGCGCGATCGGCCGGTGGGTCAGACCCACGACAGCGACACCGACGAGGCGCTGGAGAGGTGGTTGTCGGCCGGGAGCGCCCCGGAGACGGCCAACACCGCCACCACGGCCACGACCAGCAAGCTCGCCGCGATGAGCAGCAGCCCTCGAACCGGCAGTCCGCAGTAGCCGAACCGCCGCTTGCCCGAATTGGGTAGCGCGGTAATTTGCTGCGCGAGAATGCCGAATTGTTCGGCCTGCGTAAGAACTCTCGGAATGGTCCGAAATTCGACCAGGTCACGCTGACACCGGACACAACCGGTCAGATGGTCGTTAAACGCAAGCTCGGCGCCCTCATCGAGGACGCCGAGCACGTACGCGGCGACGTCGGAATGCGACGACATCGATCCGCCCCTCTGTCAGCTTCGCTCGCGCAGTGCGCCGCGAAGAATCTGCATGGCCTTGTACAGGCGGGACTTCACCGTGCCCTCGGGAATCCCGAGGATGAGGGCGGCCTCTTTGATCGTCCGACCGCGCACGTACGTCTCGTAGATCACGGCCCGGTGTTCCTCACCCAGCTTGCCGATCACCTGCGTGATTACCATGAGTGAGAGGGCCTGATCCGTTTCATCCGGAGCTTCCATGCTGTCCGGCGAGGTCAACTCCACCTCCTGCGGCCTGGCCTGGCGCGTGCGCCACCCGTCGATCACGATCCGACGGGCCACTGTCAGTAGCCATCCCCGCAACATTCGAGGATCTCGAACAAGATTTTCGGAGTTCTGCCACGCTCTGATCAACGTCTCCTGCACCACGTCTTCGGTCCATTGACGATCATGGCCCGTGAGTCCGAGGACGTGAGCGAACAACGCTCCTCTGAACTGCCCGTAGAGCTCGGTGACCAGCTCTTCGGCTTGCCTCTTGGACGTGCCGTTCGCGACGTGCCGACGATGATCCGCCAAGGCTCCGCCCAGCGCATTCATGGAGAAACCAACCTCCCGGAGTCCAAGCGGCGGATGGGGCGCCCCAGTCTGCCATTCGGCGACCGGAAGCGCACCTGCGATCTAATTGATACAACAGGATCGTACGGCACGCTAGATGCCAATCCAAATCTCTGATAAAACTTCGGTGCAGTATCTTTCAGAAAGACCACAACGAACTTCTAGGGGGCAACGCAGGACTTCCAAGGGAGTTACGCAAGTGGACTGTGATGTAGATCACCGACAGGATAGACTACTTGATCGAACCACTCCGACGCCGGTTCGTAGTACTTATCGGGCCGCACACTAAAACGATCTAGACCTTGTCGGGGGAAATGTTATGAACGCTCACATCGTGCAAACGGTTGTAGCGGCCACCTCATACGACTCGGGCGTGCGCGCGATCTCCGCGCTGTCCGCGCGGATGGCCTACGTCGCGATGTGCCTGACGCTGTGCTGGGGCGTGCTCACGGCCACCGGCTGGGTCCACCGGCTCACGGGCAGACAGGCCCTGCGCGGTGGCCACATCGTGCTGGCGACCTTCACGCTCGCGACGGGACTGACGCACGGGCTCGCGTTCCTGCTGCTCGATTCCGGCGGACTCGGCTTCCTCCAGGTGGTCCTGCCGTTCGTGGACGGCGGCCTCGCCCGGCACGCACTGGGCATCGTCGGGCTGGAGCTGATGATCGCCGTGGCGATCACCGCGGGCCTGCACCGCTTCCTGGAAACCTCGCAGTGGGTCGACTTCCACCGCTTCTCCTACGTGGGCGTGTGGCTCGTCGCGATGCACTCCTGGCTGGGCGCGGCGGCCAACGGCTCGGTGTCCACGCTGTGGCTGGGCGGGATCACCCTGCTCGCCCCCGCGATCACGCTGACCATCCTGCGCTTCCTGCCGCCGGAGCACCTCGCGCGCATCGGCCTGGTGGACACACCCCACGTGGTCGTGGACAACTCCCCCGCCCCCGAGGAGCCCACGCCCGTCGCGGATCCGAACAACCCGCAGTCCGCGACCGTGCGCACCGAGGTGAAGGACAAGATCGCCGTCAGCGTGGACCACCAGCGGTGCCACCACTACGGGATCTGCTCGTCCCAGGCGCCGAAGGTCTTCCGGCTGCTGGAGGACGGGCGGCTGAGGTACGCGAAGAACCCCGAGGCCTCGCAGACGCCGCTGGTCGAGGCCGCGGCGCACGCCTGCCCGATGCGCGCCA
This sequence comes from Umezawaea sp. cmx-9-4, assembly GCA_049997955.1. Lineage (GTDB taxonomy): Bacteria > Actinomycetota > Actinomycetes > Mycobacteriales > Pseudonocardiaceae > Umezawaea. The sequence continues at coordinate 404,520 of JAEBDY010000009.1, forward strand.
TCAAGATGAGCCGCGTCGTCGAGTGACCCGACTTCCCGGGTCGAATCAGGGAATTGCGTTCTTGCGGTCGTTCTTTTGCGTCAGTCCACAGTGGCCCGCGGAGCCGATGCCGACAACGCGACGGCGCTTTCTTCCGCGGGTCGGCCCGTCCGTTTCGGGCAGCAGGTTTCCGGGAACGCTCCCGGTGTCCTAATTGGTCAGCTTGGTGAGTGCCGGGTTGCGCACCGGGGATCCACCGCCGACGGGCGTCAACGGCAGCAGGGTGCGACCGGTCGGACCGACCTCGATGTCGGTGCCCATCGCCGGGCAGACACCGCAGTCGAAGCACGGGGTCCAGCGGCAGTCGTCCTGCTCCCGCTCGTCCAGCGCGTCCCGCCAGTCGGCCCAGAGCCACTCCTTGTCCAGGCCCGAGTCCAGGTGGTCCCAGGGCAGGACTTCCAGCTCCTCGCGCTCGCGCGTGGTGAACCAGGCCAGGTCGATGCCGAACCGCGGCAACTCGGCCTCGGCGGCGTTGACCCAGCGGTAGTAGGAGAAGTGCTCGGACCAGCCGTCGAACCGGCCGCCCTCGCGCCACACGCGCTCGATCACGCGGCCGATGCGGCGGTCGCCGCGCGACAGCAGTCCTTCGATCAGCGACGGCTTGCCGTCGTGGTAGCGCATGCCGATGTTGCGGCCCAGGCTGCGGTCGGAGTTGATCGCGGCCCGCAGCTTCGCCAGCCTGCTGTCCACGGTGTCCGGGTCGCACTGCGAGGCCCACTGGAACGGCGTGTGCGGCTTGGGCACGAACCCGCCGATGGAGATGGTGCAGCGGATGTCCTTGCGGCCGCTGACCTCACGGCCCGCGCGGATCACGTTCTTGGCCATCTCGGCGATCTGCAGCACGTCCTCGTCGGTCTCGGTCGGCAGGCCGCACATGAAGTACAGCTTCACCTGCCGCCACCCGTTCGCGAACGCCGTGCTGACCGTGCGGATGAGGTCCTCCTCGGACACCATCTTGTTGATCACCCGGCGCAGCCGCTCGCTGCCGCCCTCCGGCGCGAACGTGAGGCCGGAACGACGACCGCCGCGCGACAGCTCGTTCGCCAGGTCGACGTTGAACGCGTCGACGCGCGTGCTCGGCAGCGACAGACCGGTGTTGGTGCCCTCGTAGCGGTCCGCGAGGCCCTTGGTGATCTCGGCGATCTCCGAGTGGTCCGCGCTGGACAGCGACAGCAGGCCGACCTCCTCGAACCCGGTCGCCTCCAGACCGCGCTGGACCATCGCGCCGATGCCCTCGATCGACCGCTCGCGCACCGGGCGGGTGATCATGCCCGCCTGGCAGAACCGGCAGCCGCGGGTGCAGCCGCGGAAGATCTCGACGCTCATCCGCTCGTGCACGCTCTCGGCGAGCGGCACGAGGGGCTGCTTCGGGTACGGCCACGCGTCCAGGTCCATCGTGGTCCGCTTGAACACGCGGTACGGCACGCGCTCGCGGTTCGGCACCACGCGCTGGATCCGGCCGTCCGGCAGGTATTCCACGTCGTAGAAGCGCGGCACGTACACGCCGCCGGTCTCGGCGAGCCGGGTCAGCACCTCGTCGCGCCCGCCGGGGCAGCCCTCGGCCTTCCAGGCGCGGACGATGTCCGTGATCTCCAGGACGGCTTCCTCGCCGTCGCCGAGCACGGCGCAGTCGATGAAGTCCGCGATGGGCTCGGGGTTGAACGCCGCGTGCCCGCCCGACACGACGATCGGGTGCTCGTCCGTGCGGTCGACCGAGTGCAGCGGGATGCCCGCCAGGTCGAGCGCGGTCAGCATGTTCGTGTAGCCCAGCTCCGTGGCGAAGCTGATGCCCATCAGGTCGAACGCGCCGAGCGGGCGGTGCCCGTCGACGGTGAACTGCGGGACGCCGTGCTCGCGCATCAGCGCTTCGAGGTCCGGCCACACCGCGTAGGTGCGCTCGGCGAGCACGTCGGGCAGCTCGTTGAGGATCTCGTACAGGATCATCACGCCCTGGTTGGGCACTCCGACCTCGTACGCGTCCGGGTACATGAGCGCCCAGCGGACGACCGCGCCGTCCCAGTCCTTGACGGTCGCGTTCAGCTCCCCGCCGACGTACTGCACGGGCTTCGACACCCGTGGCAGCAGGGGTTCCAACATGGGGAAGACCGACTCGACCGTCACGGGGAACCAGGGTAGCCGCATCCCTCCGGACGAACTAACCGAAGAGCGGCCCGGTGATCGTCCGCCCGAGGGCCTGACCTCGGGCGGGCGGTCACTTCAGCAGCAGCGTTCCCAGCCTCCTGGACGCGATGACCAGGCCCACGGCGGCCATGACGGCGAAGTAGGCGAGGTTGCCGAGCATGCCCCAGCCGACGACGCCGGTCGTGAGGCCGCGGAGGAGTTCGATCGCGTGGTAGAGCGGGGTCCACGTGACGATGGTCCGGAGCAGCGGCGGGTAGACCGAGAGCGGGAAGAAGGTCGTCGAGAACAGGAACAGCGGGAGCACGGCGAGCTGGACGAGGTCGAAGTCCTGCCAGGAGCGCATGAACGTCGTGGCGGCCATGCCCGCAGCGGCGAACGCGAAGGCGACGACCAGGCAGGCGGGCAGGGCGAGCAGGGCCCACGCCGAGGAGATCAGGCCCATGCCGAACATGACCGAGAGGAACGCGGCCGAGTACATGCCGCCGCGCAGCAGCGCCCAGGAGATCTCGCCGATGGCGATGTCCAGCGGGCCCATCGGGGTGGCGAGCATGGCGTCGTAGAGCTTGGAGTACTTGAACTTGAAGAACACGTTGTAGGTCGAGTCGAACACCGCGCCGTTCATCGCGGACGCCGCGAGCAGCGCGGGAGCGACGAACGCCGGGTAGCTCATCAGCTGGCCGCCGGGGCCCTCGACCTCCGTGACCAGCCTGCCGAAGCCGTAGCCCAGCGACAGCAGGAAGAACAGCGGCTCGAAGAAGCCCGACACGAACGACAGCCACGCGCGCCGGTACACGAGGAACGAGCGCTCCACGAGGACGCTCGCGCGCCCCGCGTACAGACCGGGCGGCACGATGCGGAACACCAGCCCCGCTCCGGGGCGGGGTTCCGCGCTCTTCTGGTCGACCATCCGGGTCACCGTCTACACCGCCAGCCTGCGTTGGAAGTACTTGCGCCCCAGGACGACCCCGACGGCGAAGAGCGCCGCCAGGTACCCGACGTGGGCGAGGGCGGGGAGCAGCCGCAGCGTGCCGAAGGTCGCGCCGCGGGCGAGTTCGACGCCGTGCCACATCGGGGTGATCCACGCGACCGGCCGCAGCCACTCCGGCAGCTGCGAGATCGGGAAGAACGCGCCGGTGAACAGGGTCATCGGGATGACCACGAACCGGAACAGGCCGGTGAAGCCCTCCGCGCCGTCGCGGGTGGCGGCGAAGGCGACCACGGGCGCGGCGAACGCGAGGCCCGCGAGCACCGCGAACGGGATCGCCAGCAGCACGCCCGGCCCGCTGACCGCGCCCAGCACGGCGGCGACCGCCAGGAACACCACGGCGCTGCTGAGCAACCGCAGCGCGATCCAGGTCAGCTGGGAGTAGAAGATCTGCGCCGGGGTCACGGGCGTGACGACCGCGCCCCAGTACGACTTCTGCCAGATGAACGCCGACAGCACCGCGTACGTCGACTCCCACGTCGCGTTCTGCACCGTCGTCACGACCACCAGCGCGGGCGCGAGGTAGACGAGGTAGGTCTGGCCGCCGGTCGCCTCGCCGGGCTGCACCTGCGAGCCGAACCCGATGCCCATGGCCACCAGGAACAGCACCGGCTGCAGGAAGCTGGAGATGGCCGTCGACCGCCAGTTGCGCCGGTACCAGGTCCAGTGCTTCTCGACGCCGATCAGGACCGCGCGCACCTGGCCGAGCACGACCCCGGTGGAGCGGCTGGGGATGGTGTCCATCAGTCCACCAACGTGCGGCCGGTGAGGTGGAGGAAGACGTCCTCCAGCGTGCTGCGGCGCACCAGGCTCGACAGCGGGCGCACCTCCCGCCCGTGCACGGCGTTCAAGGCGCCCTCACCGTCCTTCGTGTAGAGCAGCAGCCGGTCCGGCAGCACCTCGATCCGCTCGGCGAGGTCGACCACCGACGGCACCACGGCCTCCTGCGTGCCGGGCGCGAACCGCAGTTCGAGCACCTCGCGGGTCGAGTAGCGGCTGATCAGCTCGCTCGGCGACCCCTCGGCGGCGATCTTGCCGCCGTCCATGACGACCAGCCGGTCGCACAGCTGCTCGGCCTCGTCCATGTAGTGCGTGGTGATGATGAGCGTGACGCCGGACTGCTTGAGCCGGAACAGCCGGTCCCACAGCAGGTGGCGGGCCTGCGGGTCGAGGCCGGTGGTCGGCTCGTCGAGCAGCAGCAGGTCCGGGTCGTTGATCAGCGAGCGGGCGATCGTGAGCCTGCGCTTCATCCCGCCGGACAGCGGCTCCACCTCGTGGTGCTCCCGGTCGCCGAGCTGCGCGAACTCCAGCAGCTCAGTCGCCTTCTCCCGCACCTGCGCGCGGGAGAGACCGAAGTAGCGGCCGTACGTCTGGAGGTTCTGCCGCACGGTCAGCTCGGTGTCGAGGTTGTCCGTCTGCGGCACCACCCCGAGCCGGGCGCGGATCCGCGGTCCCTGGGTGTTCGGGTCCATGCCCAGCACCGTCAGCTCGCCGCCGGTGCGCGGCGACGTGCAGGAGATCATCCGCATGGTCGAGGACTTGCCCGCGCCGTTGGGCCCGAGGAACCCGAACGCCTCCCCGCGGCGCACCGCGACGTCGATGCCGCGCACCGCCTCGAAGTCGCCGAAGTGCTTGGTGAGCCCGGTGGCCCGGACGAGGATGGGGTCGGCAGAGGTCACGTCGCCGACGATAACCGGCCGCACCGACAATTTCGGAACCGATTTAGCCTGCACGGCATGGAACCGGATCTGGACTGGCCGAAGGACGCCGACGATCGACTGCGGCACGAGGTCCACGACGTGCTGCACGCCGTCGTCGCCGCCGGTGGCGCGATCGGCTGGCAGTCACCGCCGGACCGGGCCGACACCGACGCGTGGCTGGACCACGTGCTGGCCCGCGTCCGGGACGGTGACGCGGCGCTCGTGGTGGCGCGGGTCGACGGCGTCGTGCGGGCGACGGCGGTGTGGCAGCGCGACCCGGCGAAGGTGTTCGAGAACTGCGCGGAACTCGGCAAGGTCACCGCCCACCCCTCCGCACGGGGCCTCGGCCTGGGACGGGTCGTGGTGGCGGCGGTCGTCGACCACGCCCGGTCGGCTGGCCTGGAGGTGCTGCACCTGGGCGTGCGCGGCAACAACTTCGGCGCGATCGGGCTGTACGAGGAGCTGGGCTTCCGCGAGTGGGGGCGGTTGCCGAACTCCATCACCGTGGGCGACCAGCGCTTCGACTCGGTGCGCATGCACCTGCCGCTGGGCCACCCGCCGCACGTCGAGCTGCGCGGGTCGGCCCCCGGCGGCAACGGCTCGTCGCCCCGCAGGCGCACGCCGTGAGGTAGGCCCCCACGGCGTGCGGAGTGCGGCTCAGAGAGCCGGGAACCAGAGCTTGATCTCGCGCTCGGCGGACTCGGGCGAGTCGGAGCCGTGGACCAGGTTGAACTGGACCTCCAGGCCGAAGTCGCCGCGGATCGTGCCGGGCGTGGCCTTCTCGACCGGGTCGGTGCCGCCTGCGAGCTGGCGGAACGCGGGGATCGCGCGGGTGCCCTCGACGACGATCGCGACGAGCGGGCCGCCGGTGATGAACTCGACCAGGTCGCCGAAGAACGGCTTGCCGTCGTGCTCGGCGTAGTGCTGCTCGGCGGTCGCGCGGTCGACGGTCCGCAGTTCGAGTGCGGCCAGGGTCAGGCCCTTGCGCTCGATGCGGGCGATCACCTCGCCGACCAGACCACGGCTGACGCCATCGGGCTTGACCAGGACCAGGGTGCGCTCAGACACGGCCGTCTGTACTCCTTCGTACGGGAATGGCGGAACCCGTGACACGGGGGCCGAGCACAGGGTAACGACCGTCCCCCGCGGGCCACGATGGGATAGTGCTCGCCGTGACGACCGAGCCGGAGAAGACCGACTCCGCCAAGCCCCACGCGGGAACGGTGCTGGGCAGCGCGGCCGTGCTGTTCGTGCTGCTGAGGCTGCTGGCCGTGTCGCACTACGACTGGCACACGGCGTTCGCGCTCATCCACACGCTGGACCTGGACGACGCGCCCGGTCTGTTCCTCGGCACGTTCATGGCGGACACGCGGATCAGCAGCGTGCTGCTGATCGTGGCGCTGCCGTTCACCTTCCTGCACCTGGTGGCGACCCGCGTTGACGGGAAGCGGGTGCGCTTTGGCGGGACGCTGCTGCTGGTCGTGCTGGTGGCGCTGCTGATCTCGCACGTGAAGACCTACCACCGCTGGTGGGTGCCCGTCGGCGCCGTGGTGCTGGCCGCCGTGCTGGTGCTGCTGGAGCGGGCGCACCGGCACCCGCGGCTGCGCGATCCCATCACGTTCCTGCTGCGGCGGTCCGGTGCGTCGGCGGTGGTCGCGGCGCTGGTCGTCGCCGCCGTGGTCGCGACGCCGTGGGTGCCGCTGGAGCGCGTGGAGACGACCAGCGGCACCCACGAGTACTACGTCGTGGACACGCCCCCCGGTTTCCTGAAGGTGCTCCGCGCCGGAGACCGGAAGTTCGAGATCCTCCGCACCGACGAGGTCCGGTCCCGCGTGGAGCTGACAGACCACTAGCTAGTGGAACGCCATCGGTCGCGGCGCGTCGGCGGTGACCGCGACGGGGCGGATGACCGTGACGGCGACGACCAGCGCGAGGGCGACGAGCCCGGCGCTGATGCCGAACGCCAGGTGGAACCCGCTGGTCAGCGCTTCCGGCGTGGGCACGCCCTCGGCGAGCAGCTTCGACGTGCGGGAGGTCGACGTGGTCGCCAGGATCGCGAGGCCCAGTGCGCCGCCGACCTGCGCGGTGGTGTTGACCAGCCCGGACGCCAGGCCCGCGTCGCTCGGGGTCGCGCCGGACATGGCGAGCGTCATCAGCGCCGGGAACGACAGGCCGACGCCGATGCCCAGCGGCAGCATCACCGGCAGCAGGTGCTCCAGGTAGGTGCCGTCCACGGGCGCGCGCACGAACAGGAGCAGGCCGACGAACACCAGGCCCAGGCCGAGCACCAGCACGTTGCGCTCGCCGAAGCGGGCGTTGAGGCGGGCCGAGAAGCCGACGGACAGCGTGCCGATGGAGACCGCGACCGGCAGGAACGCCAACCCGATCCGCAGGGCGTCGTAGCGCAGCACGAACTGCATGTAGAGCGTGCCGAGGAAGAACATGCCGAACATGCCCGCCACCATCAGGACCTGCACGGCGTTCGCGCCGGTGACGTTGCGCGAGCGGAACACCCTCAGCGGCAGCAGCGGGTTGGCCGCCTTCGCCTGGCGCACCACGAACCCGACCAGCAGCGCGACCGCGACCGCGCCGAGCCCGAGGGTGTGCGCGGCGAGCCAGCCGTAGTGCTCGGCCTTGACGATCGTGTACACGCCGAGCATCACCGCGCCCGTCACGAGCACCGCGCCCAGGACGTCGGCGCCCTCGCCGAGCCCGATGCCCGGTTCGGCGCGGATGAGCCGCGACGCCACCAGGACGGCGGCGATGCCGATCGGCACGTTCACGAAGAAGATCCAGTGCCAGTTCAGGCCCTGGGTGAGCACACCGCCGAGGAGCAGGCCGATCGAGGCGCCCGCCGCGGCGACGAAGCTGAACACGCCGATCGCCTTGGCCTGTTCCTTGGGCTCCGGGAACATCTTCACGATCATGCCCAGCGTCACGGCGGTGGACAGCGCGCCGCCGACGCCCTGGACGAAGCGCGCGCCGATCAGCATCTCCGGCGTCGTCGAGAGGCCGCAGAGCAGCGAGGCGACGGTGAACACGACCAGCCCGAGCAGGAACACCCGCTTGTGGCCGATCAGGTCGCCGAGGCGGCCCGCGAGCAGCAGCAGACCGCCGAAGGCGATCAGGTAGGCGTTCACGATCCACGCGAGCCCGGCCTGGGTGAAGCCGAGGTCGGCCTGGATCGCGGGCAGCGCCACGTTCACGATCGTCTGGTCGAGCACGATCATCAGCATTCCCGCGCACAGGACCACGAGGGCGAGCCATCTCGCGTCCACTGGCCGTCGGGTGGTGTCGGTCATCGGTCCCCCTGGTTCGTCGATACCAGAAGAGACCGTAACAGATAGTTCGGAACGGGACTATCCGTTAACGAACTACCGCCCTCACCGCTCGCCGCCTCGGCGGGTTGTCGCACTCCACCTTCTCCGCCAGCCGACCTCCGAGCAGCCCGGCCAGCCCGTCGACCAGCGCCTCGCCCTGCGCCGCGGGCAACGATCCCAGCACGTCGTCGTACAGCTCCTCGACCACCCGGCGGGCCTTCGCGACGACCTCGCGCCCCTCGTCGGTCACCACGATGATCCGCGCGCGCCGGTCCGTGCTCGACAACCGCCGCTCGGCCAGCCCGGACTCCTCCAGGGCGTCCATCGTCACGACCATCGTGGTCTTGTCGAGGTTCGACAGCTCCGCCAACTCGCTCTGCGTCCGCTCCCCCGCGAGCGCGTTGGTCAGCACGCACTGGGCTCGCGGCGTGACACCGATCGCCGCGAGCCGCACCGACAGCTCGGTCTCCAACGCGTGGCCGGTCAGCTTCAGCAGCATGAGGAGATCGACGTTCTTCGAGGTCATGGCCGCCAGCATAGCCCGATCGTCCAGAGTGGAACTATTCTTCCGCAGAACGTTCCGATGACCATCGTTTTCAGGCCGCGCCTTCCTGTCGACATTGACAGCCACCGCGCCGAGGAGTGTTGGGACAGTGGTGGCTCCGCCGCTTCCCTCGTCCAAGAAGAGGTTCGATGAAGCGAACAAGATCACGACTCGCCCTGCTGTGCGCCGCCGCCGTGCTCGTGACCACCGGCCAGACGACCGCGCGCCCGGACGACCAGACCCGCCTCCACGAGGTGCGCGCCCCGCTCGGCACCGAGCAGGCCCTGTTCGCCGAGGGCTTCGACGTGATGGAGCACCGCGAGGGCGACAGCCTCTTCGTGCAGGGCGACGCCGCCACCGGTGCAGCGCTCGAACGGGCCGGATTCCCGGCTACCGACGTCCGGGTGCTGCCCGAGCCGCCCGAGCGGTTCACGGCCACCGCGGACACCTACTTCGGCGGGTACCGCACCGTCAGCGCCCACGAGCAGCACCTGGACCAAGTCGCCCGCGAACACCCCGACCTCGCCACCGTCGTCGACTACGGCGACTCCTGGCTGAAGACCCAGAACCGGGGTGGGCACGACCTGCGCGCCCTCTGCGTCACCCGCAAGCGCGCGGGCGACTGCGCCCGCTCCCCCGACTCCGCCAAACCCCGCTTCTTCGTCATGGGCCAGCTCCACTCCCGCGAGCTGACCACCGGCGAGATCGCCTGGCGCTGGATCGACCACCTCGTCGGCAGCACCGACCCGGAGATCGCCACGCTGTTGAACACCACCGAGTTCTGGATCGTGCCCATCGCCAACCCCGACGGCGTGGCCAACGTCCAGCGCGGCGGTGACGCCCCGATCTCCCACCGCAAGAACGCCAACGACACCAACCTCCAGGGCACCACCTGCGCCGAGTTGTCCCACAACCACGTCGGGGTCGACCTCAACCGCAACACCAGCTCGAACCGGGGCAACCAGAGCGCCTCCGAGCGGCAGTGCGACCAGGACTTCCGGGGCCCCGCGGCCGAGTCGGAACCGGAGACCCGTGCGATGGAGGCGTTGTGGCGATCCCTGTACCGCGACCGCCGTCCGGCCGACCCCGCCCAGGCCGCGCCCGCCGACACCACGGGCCTGGTGCTGTCCCTGCACAGCTACGGCAACTACTCGCTGTTCCCGTGGAGCGGCGGCGCGACCACCCGCCGGGTCGGCAACGACGCGGCACTGCGAGACCTCGCCCAGGACTTCGCCGAACTGGCGGGCCCGGAGTGGAAGTACGGGCAGGCCGGGCAGGTGCTCTACTCCGCGTCCGGCACCACCGACGACTGGGTCTACGACGAGCTCGGCGTCGCGTCCTTCGTGTGGGAGATGGGCGCGGCGCCCGAGGAGACGTGCGGCGGATTCTTCCCCGCTCACTCGTGCCAGAGCGGGTTCTTCTGGCCCAAGGCGCTGCCGATGCTGATGCACGCGGCGCGCAACACCGCCGCCCCGTACACGCCGATGCCCGAGCCGACGACCCCGTGCGCCACGCAGGTCAACGACACCGACACGCCCGTGGTCAGCCGCGTCCCGGTCACGGTGACGGTGGCCATCACGGTCACCGGCTGCCAGGGTTACGCCCGGTCCGCCTCGGTCGTCGACGTGCGGTTCAAGAACCTGAGCTTCTCCCCGATCATCACCGTGGACCTGGTGGCCCCGGACGGCACGTCCTACCACCTCCAGGAGCGGGCGGGGGGCACCGTGCCGGAGACGACCTACTCCTTCACCGTCGACCTGTCCCACGAGAGCCGCGCGGGCACCTGGAAGCTCCAGGTGCACAACGTCATGTGGCTGGGCACGGGTGACCTCGACCGCTGGAGCCTGACGATGTAGTCGGAGCGGGGGTCGCGGTCGGCACCCGGCCGCGACCCCGGCACGGGCTCAGCGCTCCAGGACCACCACCGACCTGCCGGGCACGGTGGCCGTGCCGCCGTCGAGCGTGGTGGCCCTGGCGTCCGTGCTGAGCGGGTGCGCCGACCAGCCCGTGCCGGGCAGGGTGACGGGCTTGGCCACCGGGTACGGGTTGACGATCACCAGAATGCCCTGCCGGGCGGGATCGACGTCCGGCCCGGCGGTGTCGTCCAGGTGGGCGACGACGATGCCGGGTTCGGCGGCGGGGAACGTCAGCTTCGCCTGCACCAGCGCGCTGTCGTCGAGGGTGAACAACGGCGAGGACTGGCGGACGCGCAGCAGTTCCAGGGTGTTGTCGAGCGCGGTGCGCTGGTCGGTCGACGACGGCCGCAGGGACGGGTCCGCCAGCAGCGGCTGGGAGTACGGCCACTTGGCCTCGTTGTCCGGTGCGGGCGGCAAGCCCGCGCCGAAGCCGTTGCCGCGCAGGGACGGGTCGTAGCGGTTGAACCAGTCGCCGGAGTCGTAGCTGTTGCGGTCCAACGACTTCGAGCGCAGGAACTCGCTGCCCGCGAGCATGAACGGCTGGCCCTGACCCAGCAGGACCGGCGCCTGGGCGACGTTCTGCATGCGGACGCGGTCGGCCATCGACGTGGTCGGCGGCAGCTTGAACGCCAGTGCGTCGTACAGGGTCTCGTTGTCGTGCGCGTCGACGTAGGTGATCGCCTCGGCGGGCGCGCCCGTGTAGCCGGCCGGTGAGCCGTTGTAGCCGACCTCGCGGCCGGTGGTGTCCGGGCCCGCCGTGGAGCGGAAGCGGAAGTCCGCCATGTTGCCCGCCATGCCGAGCTTGACCAGGTCCGAGTAGTTGAGCAGCCGGGCCTGGACGTCACCGTTGTTCGGCGAGGAGTTGAGGTCGCCCGCGAGACCGGAGCCGAGGCCCTGCACGCGGGGGTCGTCGTCGAACGGGCCGCCGCCGCGCATCGCGTCGCGCAGGCGGTCGCTGAACGTACCGATGCCGGTGCCCGCCATGTTCGCCTGGGTGGCCTGGACGAAGCGCGCGTCGCCCGCGACCTCGCCGAAGTCCCAGCCCTCGCCGTAGACGCGGATGTTCTTGCCGTCCACGCCGTCGCGGGCGACGGTCAGCGCGTCCAGCGCGGCCCGCACGGCGAGGACGTTGTCCTTGGGGTGGTGGCCCATCAGGTCGAAGCGGAAGCCGTCGACCTTGTACAGCTTCGCCCAGCGGACGACGGAGTCGACGACGAGCTTGCCCATCATCGCGTTCTCCGGCGCGGTGTTCGAGCAGCACGTGGAGTTCGCGACCGCGCCGTCGAGGTCGAGCCGCTGGTAGTAGCCGGGCACGACCTTGTCGAGCACGGACGTCGCGGCGTCACCGGCCGCGGCCGTGTGGTTGTAGACGACGTCGACCACGACCCGATTTCCGTTGTCGTGCAATGACTTCACCATCTCACGGTACTGCTTCGACCGGGCCCAACCGGTCTGGGCGTCCGCGGTCGCGTACGAGCCCTCCGGGACGTCGTAGTGGAACGGGTCGTAACCCCAGTTGAAGCCGTCGCGGGCGGCGGTCGCGGCCACGCACTCCTGCTGCGCCGGGGAGTCCGGCGGCAACGAGGCGAGGTCGCACGCGGGGGTCCGCTGGTCGGCGCGGCGTTCGGGGATGGTGGCGATGTCGAACGTCGGCAGCAGGTGCACGGTGTCCATGCCCGCCTTCGCCAGCTCCCGCAGGTGGGTCATGCCGGTCGACTGCGGGTGGGTGAAAGCCTTGTACGTGCCGCGCGAGGCCTCGGGGACCGTCTGGTCGCCGATGGAGAAGTCCCGCACGTGCAGTTCGGTGATGCCGTGCTCGGTCGGGTCGCCGTCCAGGCCACGTGCGACGTCGCGCGACCAGTTCGCGGGCATCGTGCGGGGGTCGGACAGGTCGGCGAACTGCGAGTGGGTCGAGTCCACCGACAGCGCCACGGAGTACGGGTCCGTGACCACGACCGTGCGGCGGGCGTCGGTGACCTCGAACTGGTAGTAGCGGTCCTTCCAGTCACCGGACAGCGACCACGAGCCGGACGCGTCGTCGCGGCGCAGGTCCAGCACACGGGTCGGCTCGCCGGACGGCGTGGTGAACAGGCGCAGCTTCACCGACTTCGCGGTCGGCGCCCACAGCCGGACGCTCGCCCGGCCGTTCGCGAACGTCGGACCGTAGGTCAGCTTCGACGCCGCCGCGGCGTACCGGTCGTCCAGCACTCCCGCGATCTGCACGCCGGTCCGGTGCCGGATCGCACCGGAGGAGTCCACGTGCACGGCGGACAACCGCTCGCGAACGGCGCTGTCCACATCGGACGACAGCACCCGGTACACGGGTTTCCCGACCAGGTGCGGGAACTTCGCGGGCACGGGCGTCGAGTCGGGCACCATCCGGAACTGGCGGTCGCCGTACCGGAGCTGGTAGCCGTCGGTCGAGACCGAGGGCACGTCCCAGACCACGAGGTCCTTGCTGATCCAGATGGCCTTGGACTTGGTCAGGTCGTCGTCCGCCGCCGGTGCGACGGACGGTGGCAGCACGTAGGAGGCGGAGCCGTCCGCCTTGGCCGAGCCGGACACGAACCACACCTCGTTGCCGGTGCCCGCCACGTCCAGGAACTGGTCCGCGCCGGGGTCCTTGGCGTCACCGCGGTGGATGATGTTGCTCAGTCCGGGCGCACCCGGCGCCAGCGGGACCGACCAGTACGCGCCGAACCCGTCGGAGCCGTCCGGCACCCGCGACTGGTTCCAGCCAGGACTCGGCTCCAGCGACCCGGTCCAGTGGTAGAGCGTCCAGTCCGCGTAGTCGCCGTCCGGCCGGTGGTAGTGGATCACGGCCCGGTTCTCCGACGCGGCGAGCGAGGAGAACACCTTGCCGCCGTTGACCCACACCGATCCGGCGTTGCGGCCGGTCACCTCGGTGGTTCCGCCGCGCACCAGGGAGAACTCGACGGGCGCGGTGGCGGGAACGCTCGCCACCCCACCGGAGAACGGCACGTCCACGCCGCCCACGCGGGCCACGAGCCCCGTGGTGTCCCCGGAGTAGTGCACGACGGCCTGCCCGGTCGCCGCTACCTCGGAGGAGAACGCGGTCGGCTTCCCCTGCCCGAGCCAGACCTGCGGCGTCACGCTCGGATCGACGAACCGGTCGCCGTCGGTGTCCTTCTCGTCGCCCTTGTGCGCGACGAACCCGACCGACCGCGCGCCGGGCTTGAGCTTCACCCACGCGAACCGGCCGTACCCCGTCTCGCCCGCGAACGGCAGGGGCGCGTCCCACGTCGGCGCGTCCACGACGTCGCCCCACACGTGCAGGCCCCAGCCGTCGTAGTCGCCCGCCGGCCGGTTGTAGTGCACGACCAGCCAGTCCGGGCTCTGCGCGCCTCCGGGCTCCTCCACGGGCGGCGCGGCGGCCAGGGTGACCGTCGCCCCGTCCGCGCCGAGCCGTCCGGCGGCGTCCTTGGCCACGACCCGCAGCTCGACCTTCTTGCCCACGGCCGCGCCGGGCAGCGTCGACAGGTCGGTGAACACCCGGTACGGCGCGGCGTCGTCGGTGCCGAGCGCCGTCCACTCCCGCGCGCCCTCGACCTTGGCCGCGAAGCTGGCCTGCGCGAACGGCGACGTGATCCCGTCGGCCCGCAGCTCGACGCGCCGGTCCAGCACGGTGCCGGCCGGCGGGGCCACCAGCGTCGGGGTGGGCGCCGCCGACCCGAGCTTGCCGGTCGCCTTGAGCACGAGGGCGGACAGCGGCGGCACGGTCACCCGCACCTTGCCGTCCACGCGCGTCGGCCCCGCGGCCGGAGCGGGCCACACCGTGCGGAACGCGGACGCCGCCACGGGCACGTCCACGGTCGTCTCCGCGAGACCCGCGTTCGCGACCACCACGTGCTCGGTCTGCTCGGCGGCGGTGATGCGGCTGAACGCGACCACGTCGCCCTCGGCGTACCGGAGCACCTGGTTCCCCTTGCGCCACACCGGATCGCCGTCGACGAATTTCGCGAGCGAGGCCAGCTGCCGGTACAGCGGGGTGTCGGTGCGGAAGTTGTCCTGCGCGCCCGTGCGGTCGCTGCCGACGAGGTCCTCGGCCGCGTACTCGGGCGTCCTGCTGGCGAACAGGTCCTGCCGGGCGAGCTTGTCGCCGCCACCGCCCGCGAAGCCCTGCTCGTCGCCGTAGTAGACGACCGGGTTGCCGCGCCACAGGTACATGAGGGCGTTGCCGAGTTCGAGCCGGTCCAGCAGCTCGTCCTCGCCGACGCCGGGCCGTTCGGTGCGGAGCATCCACGCGACCCGGCCCATGTCGTGGTTGCCGAGGAACGTGGGCAGTGAGGAGGCGTTGGAGTCGGCGTCGGTGTACTGGTCGTCGGCCAGCAGCACCTCGCCTAGGCGCGCGGAACCCTTGCCCGCCAGGAAGTTCACCGCGCCGCTCTGGAACGGGAAGTCGAGGCTCGCCTGCATCCGGCCCGTGGTGGTGTACTCCGAGGTCAGGGTGGTGTCGGAGCTGAAGACCTCGCCGAAGACGAAGAAGTCCTCCTTGCCGCGCTTGGCCGCGTACGCCTTGACGTGCGGCGCGAGCGCCTGCCAGAACTCCATGTTGACGTGCTTGACCGTGTCGACGCGGTAGCCGTCGATGTCGAGGGTGTCGATCCAGCTGGTGAAGATCTTCTTCATGCCGTCGACGACCTCGGGGTTCTCGGTCATCAGGTCGTCCAGGCCGGAGAAGTCGCCGTACTCACTGGACTCGCCGCTGAACGTCGAGTCGCCGCGGTTGTGGTAGAGCGTCGGGTCGTTGAGCCAGTCCGGGGTCTTGCGCACGCCCGACTTCACGACCGGCGTGTACGGGAACGACTTCGCGGCGTCGAGCTTCGGGAAGTCCGGCTTGCCTGCCGACGCCTTGATGTCGACCGGCCGGCCGGACGCGTCCAGGTACGGCACGGCGCCGGTGCTCACGTACTCGTGCTTGCCCTCGGCGTAGTCGATGACGTCCGCGGTGTGGTTGGCGACGATGTCGAAGAACACCTTGATGCCACGCCGGTGTGCGTCCTTGATCAGCTGCTGCATCTCCCGCGTCGTCCCGAAGTGCGGGTCGAGCCGGGTGAAGTCGGTGGTCCAGTAGCCGTGGTACCCGGCGGAGGCGTCGGCGCCGCTGCCCTGGACCCACTGGTTCGCGAACATCGGGGTCATCCAGATCGCGGTGATCCCCATGCCGTCCAGGTAGCCGAGCTTGTCGTGCAGTCCGGCCAGGTCACCGCCGTGGTAGAAGCCCTTGTCCGCCGGGTCGAACCCGGACTTCAGCCGGTCGTCCGGCTGCCCGGCTCGGTCGTTGCGCGGGTCGCCGTTCGCGAAGCGGTCCGGCATGACGAAGTAGAACCGCTCGCCCGCGAGGTCGTCCCGCAAGGCGTTGCGCGCCAGCCGCTGATCGCCGCCCCGCACACCCGGCGCGATGTCCCCTACTGCTCCGATCGCCAACGCCACAGCGGTAGGCGCGGCGACGGAAACCGCAGGCACCAACGGGATGAGCAGCAACGACACCAGTGCAGCGAGAACCCGGCGCACGGCGACCTCCTTGTCGCAAGAACTTGCAATCGCCCGGACTCAGTCCGAGCGATTGCACCTCACCACGACGGGATTGGTCCAACAAGCGCCGAAGGGATGCAAATACTTGCGACTACGGGATCGGGCCGAACGACAGCGCCAGCCGAGACGGGTGGAGGTCCCACGTGGTCGTCGCGTACATGGCGAGCAGGCCGCCGCCGCGAATGGTCTCGGGGGTGGCGGGACCGCTCATGGTCTGGCCGGTCGCGGACTCGTGCACCATCTGGTCGTGCCAGATCGGGGCGTCGTCCGGCACCGGGGACGTCTCCACGACGGAGATCCGCTGGCCGTTGTGCTGCCGCACGATCATCAGCACGTAGGGCTTCTCGCGGTGGGTGATGCCACCCGCTTCGACGGCGACGTACTCGCCGCGGTCGGCCGCTGCCTCGGAGGCGAGGCCGACCCACCGGAACGCCTCCAGCACCGTCTCGGCGGTGACCGCGCCGCGGGCCTCGACCTCGGAGACCCGCACCAGCGGCGTCGAAGGGCCGGACAGGTCGCCGTTCTCGTCGCGGTAGCGGTCGGCGAGCATGATCGTCGACCTGTTCGGATCGAGCTCGACGAGGTCGCGGAACCTGTTCTCCAGCACCGCGGTGCGGGCCAGCGCGCCCTTCCCGAGCATGCCGAGCACGATCTCCGGGTCGCTCATCCGCCAGTAGCTGACGTCGTCGTCGTCCAGCCACAGCGGCAGGTACCCGCCGATCGGCAGACCCGGCACGACCGTCGTCAACACGGCCCCGACCTCCGGGACGGCCTCGAACTCGGGCAGCGCGGCGAAGCGCGGATCGACCTGGCCGGTGCGCGCCACGTGGTGCGCCCAGGCGCGGGCCCGTGACAGCGGGTGCTGCGCGAACTGCGGGTCCCAGCGCGGGTCGTCGCCGACGTGGAACGGCAGCTTCCCCTGCACCTCCGGCGCGTACGGGTGCGGCTGGAACCAGTTGTCGAACCCGACCTGCGCCATCAGCAACGCTTCGCGCATCCCCGTCATGCCCTGCTCGACGGCCTGGAACTTCAGCACCGCGCTCGCGTTCGCCTTGGGCACCGTGAACGAGGCCAGGAACGCCTGCCCGCTGGGCTGGTTCGGTATGGGCAGCTTGACGATCTGCAGCAGCGCGGGCACCTGTCCCAGGTAGACGACGTGCGCCTCGACGAGGCAGCCGACCTCACCCGTCAGGTGCGCGAGCCCCTGCCGCAACGACGACAGGTCGTCCAGCGCGGCGGGCAGATCGGGCACCTGCTCGAAGTAGCTCAGGCTCACCTGGTCGTTCGTGGCGGGGTTGAACCAGGTCGTCTGGTCGTGCTGCTGCAAACCGGTGGTGTCGAACGCGATGGGCACCGGAACACCCTATGTGCCCGCCCGGCGAAGGGGCAGGGGTTCAGTCCACAAGGATGTTCCGGCGGTACCCCTCGACGACACCGCGAGTTCACCACCGCGACCCGTCGCCGAAGTACGCGGACCCGGCCTCCGACCCGGATGCGGGATCGGAGCCTCAGACCTGCTGGCTGGGCAGCCGGCCCTCGGCCATGCGCTTGGCGAGGTCGCGGCGCATCCAGAAGATGCACGCCCACACCAGGCTGAACACCGCGCCCACCGCGCCGAGCGCGGTCAGCGCCAGCCAGGACGCGACCATCACCACGTGCAGGCCGACGATCAGCCAGAAGCTCCAGCTGTGCTTGAGGAGCGCGCACGTGGCGATGAGGCCCGCGATCAGGCCGAACGCCAGCACGCCCGCCGTGGTGCTGAAACCGCCGCCCAGCTTGGCGATCACCGGCAGCGCCAGCGCCACCACGATCACCTCGATGATCAGCGTGCCCGCCGTGATGCCGCGGAACGCCTTCATCGGGTCCTTGGGCGGTGGCTTCACCGGTGGTGTGGTCATGACGGCTCCTTGCCGAACAGCGCGCGGGCTTCACCGGCCGTGACGACGGAGCCCGTGACGATCACACCGCCGCCGGACACCACGCCCTCCTCGTCGTCCTCCTCGGTGCGCATGACGGCTTCCTCGATGGCGCCGGGGAGGCTGGGCTGCACGAACACCCGCTCCTCGCCGAACACCTCCATCGCGAGGTCGCCCAACGTGTCAGCGTCCATCGCTCGCGACGAGGAGTTGCTGGTCACCACGATCTCGGCGACCACCGGTTCCAACGCCCGCAGCATGCCCGCCGCGTCCTTGTCGTCCATCACGCCGACGACGGCGACGAGCTTGCGGAAGCCGAACTCGTCGCGCAGCGCGGCGGCCAGCGCCGTGGCGCCGTGCGGGTTGTGGGCGGCGTCGACCAGGACGGTCGGCGCGGAGCGCACCCGTTCCAGCCTGCCGGGCGAGGTCACGGAGGCGAACGCCTCGCGGACGGCCTCGATGTCCAGCGGCTGTTCCTTGCCCGCGCCGAAGAACGCCTCGACGGCGGCGAGCGCCAGCGACGCGTTGGACGCCTGGTGCGCGCCGTGCAGGGGCAGGAACACCTCGTCGTAGACGCCGCCGAGCCCCTGGAGCTTGAGCATCTGCCCGCCGACGGCCACGTCCTGCTGGAGGACGCCGAATTCGAGGCCCTGGCGGGCCACCATCGCGTCCACCTCGGTCGCCCGCTCGATCAGGATCCGCGCCACCTCGTTGGTCTGCTCGGCGAGGATCGCGACGGCGCCGGGCTTGATGATCCCGGCCTTCTCCCGCGCGATGCCCTCGATGTCCGAGCCCAGGTACTCGACGTGGTCGATGCCGATCGGCGTGATCACGGCGATCCGGCCGTCCGCGACGTTGGTCGCGTCCCAACTGCCGCCCAGGCCGACCTCGACGATCGCGACCTCCACCGGGGCGTCCGCGAACGCCGCGAACGCCATGCCGGTGAGGACCTCGAACTTCGACATCGGCACGTCGTGCTGACCGTCCACCATGGACAGGTAGGGCTCGACGTCCCGGTACACCTCGACGTACCGCTCGGGCGTGATCGGCTCGCCGTCGACGCTGATCCGCTCGGTCGCGAGCTGCAGGTGCGGGCTCGTGTAGCGGCCCGTGCGCAGCCCGATGCGGGACAGCAGCGCGTCGATCATCCGCGACGTCGACGTCTTCCCGTTGGTCCCGGTGATGTGGATGACCGGGTAGGAGTGCTGGGGGTCGCCCAGCACGTGCGTCAGCGCCCTGATGCGGTCGAGCGACGGCGCGATCTTCGTCTCGGGCCAGCGCTCGTCCAGTTCCGACTCGACGGCCCCGAGTGCTTCCAGGGCCGCCGGGTCGGAGCTCACTTCGCCTCCGGCAGAGCGGCGATGCGCGTGTTCAGGCGGTCGATGTCGGCGTTCGCGGCCGCCAGGCGGGCCTGGATCTTGGCCACGACGTCCGCGGGCGCCTTGTCGGTGAACGCGGGGTTGTTCAGCTTGCCCTCGCACTGCGCGCGTTCCTTCTCGGCGACCGCGAGGTCCTTGGTCATCCGCTTGCGCTCGGCGACCACGTCGATCGTGCCGGAGGTGTCCAGCTCGACCGTCACGGTCCCCTTGGGCAGGCCGACCTCCAGCGACGCGGACACGGAGAAGTCGTCGCCGGGGTCGGTCATCCTGGTCAGCGCCTTCACCGACGGCACCTGGTCGAGCAGGTCGACGCAGCACGCGCCGCGCACCTTGCCCGCGACCTTCTGCGTCGGCCGCAGGCCCTGGTCGGAGCGGAACCGGCGGATCTCGGTGACGAGCTTCTTCAGCCCCTCGACCCGCTCGGCCGCCACGGGGTCGCGCTCGACGCCGGACGGCTTCGGCCACTCGCCGATCACCAGCGACTCGCCGCCGGTGAGCGTCTTCCACAGGGTCTCGGTGATGAACGGCGTCAACGGGTGCAGCAGCCGCAGCACGACGTCGAGGACGTGCCCGAGCACCGACTGGGTCGCCTCGGCGCGCTCGCCGCCCTCGGCGATCTGGACCTTCGCCAGCTCCAGGTACCAGTCGCAGAACTCGTCCCACGTGAAGTGGTAGAGCGCCTCGGACAGCTTGGCGAACTGGAACGCCTCGAACTGGCCGTCCACATCGGACACCAGCTGGTCGAGCAGGTCCAGGATCCAGCGGTCCGCGTCGGTCAGCGCGTCGCGCGCGGGCAGCGGCCGGTCGACCGTGGCGCCGTTGGAGAGCGCGAACCTGGTGGCGTTCCACAGCTTCGTGGTGAAGTTGCGGGCGCCCGCCGCCCACTCCTCGGCGACCGCGAGGTCCGAGCCGGGGTTCGCGCCGCGCAGCAGCGTGAACCGGGTGGCGTCGGCGCCGTAGCTGTCGATCCACTTGAGCGGGTCGATGCCGTTGCCGCGCGTCTTCGACATCTTCTTGCCGTTGGCGTCCCGGACGAGGCCGTGCAGGTAGACGTGGTCGAAGGGCTGGACCTCGTCCATCGCGTACAGGCCGAACATCATCATCCTGGTGACCCAGAAGAAGAGGATGTCGTAGCCCGTGGACAGCACGGAGGTCGGGTAGAACTTCGCCAGGTCGGCCGTCTTGTCCGGCCAGCCCAGGGTGGAGAACGGCCAGAGACCGGACGAGAACCACGTGTCGAGCACGTCCTCGTCCTGCCGCCAGCCGTCGCCGGTCGGGGGCTGCTCGTCGGGTCCGACGCAGATGACCTCGCCCGCCGGGCCGTACCAGACCGGGATGCGGTGGCCCCACCACAGCTGGCGCGAGATGCACCAGTCGTGCAGGTTGTCGACCCAGTCGAAGTAGCGCTTGGTCAGGTCGGCCGGGTGCACGGTGGTGCGGCCGTCGCGGACGGCGTCACCGGCGGCCTTGGCGATGCCCTCGACCTTCACCCACCACTGGAGCGACAGGCGCGGCTCGACGACGGTGCCGCAGCGCTCGCAGTGGCCGACGGAGTGCACGTACGGGCGCTTCTCGGCGACGATCCGGCCCTGGTCGCGCAGTGCGGCCACGATGGCGGGACGTGCCTCGAACCGGTCGAGGCCCTCGAACGGACCGCGCACGGTGATCACGCCGCGGCCGTCCATGACGGTCAGGTTCAGCAGGTCGTGGCGCTGGCCGATCTCGAAGTCGTTCGGGTCGTGCGCGGGCGTCACCTTGACGGCGCCGGTGCCGAACTTCGGGTCGACGTGGGTGTCGGCCACGATCGGCACGCGGCGACCGGTCAGCGGCACCTCGACCTCGGTGCCGATCAGGTGCGCGTACCGCTCGTCCTCGGGGTGGACCGCGACGGCGGTGTCGCCGAGCATCGTCTCGGCGCGCGTGGTCGCGACGACGATCGAGTTCGCGCCCTCGCCGTAGCGGATCGACACGAGTTCGCCGTCGTCGTCGGAGTGCTCGACCTCGATGTCCGACAGGGCCGTCTGGCAGCGCGGGCACCAGTTGATGATGCGCTCGGCGCGGTAGATCAGGTCGTCGTCGAACATCTTCTTGAAGATCGTCTGGACCGCGCGGGACAGGCCCTCGTCCATGGTGAACCGCTCGCGGGTCCAGTCGACGCCGTCGCCGAGGCGGCGCATCTGGTCGAGGATCTTGCCGCCGTACTCCTCCTTCCACTCCCACACGCGCTCGACGAACTTCTCGCGGCCGAGGTCGTGGCGCGAGAGCCCGTTGTTCGCCAGGTCGCGCTCCACGGCGTTCTGCGTCGAGATGCCCGCGTGGTCCATGCCCGGCAGCCACAGGACCTCGTAGCCCTGCATCCGGCGCCTGCGGGTGAGGGCGTCCATGACGCTGTGGTTCAGCGCGTGGCCGATGTGGAGGTTGCCGGTGACGTTCGGCGGGGGCAGCACGATCGTGAACGGCGGCTTGTCGCTGGTGACGTCCGCGGTGAAGTAGCCGTGGTCGACCCAGCCCTGGTACAGCTCCGCCTCTACCTCGGACGGCTGCCACGCCGCGGGGAGTTCGGGACGCTGTGGAGTGGTGCTGGATTCGCTCACATCAAGAGTCTACGAAGTGAGCGCTATCGACTTCGACCGACATACCTGCTAACGCCCGCGCCCCGCCGTCCGATCGACCAGGAGCGGGTGGTTACTGGGGAGTTGACGTGAGAACGCACCACATGGAAGGCCACCCCGAGTGGCTGCGCGCGGCGAGCGGTCGCGTCGCGCGGGAGGTCCGGCGGATCCGGCGAAGAACCTGGCTGTCCCGTCACGGCAACGGCGTGGTCGCCGGGCTGGCGCTGCTCGCCGTCGTCGCGCTGGCGGTCGGCATCCACGCCACCCGGGAGCCCGTGCCGCAACCGGCGTCCGCGGCGGCGCCGACGACGATCACGCGGGTCGACCCGGCCGACCCGTTCCGCGGCACACCGGCCGCCGACTGGCCCGACGGCGAGGCGGGCCTGGTCGTGCCGACGGCGGAAGCGGTCGGGACGTTCACCGCGGAGCAGGTCGCCGACGCGTACGGGAAGGCCCGCGCGGCCGTGGTAGCCGCCCGGCTGGACCGGCGGGTGCTGGAGGGCCGCGACCTGGAACCGCTGCTCGGGCTGTTCGCCGCGGACGACCAGGAGGGGCTGCGGCCGCTGTTCACCGGCGGCCGGGACGACGAGGCCGCGCTGGTCGCGACCAGGATCGCGCCGGGCTCGGCGCTGCTGCCCGTCGAGCCGAAGGTGACCGGCGGCATGACGATCGAGGCGAGGAACCCCGGCGAACTGGTCGTGCACACCGACTTCGTGTTCGCCTACGCGTTCGCGGCCGACGACGTGGAGAAGCTGCACGGCCCGATGGACGTCGTCGCGGTGACCCGGATCCAGTACGACTACATCATGCGGTCGGGCCCGGCTTTCCGATCGGAGAGCCGGGGCATGTGGGCCGGGCCGTCCACCGGGCACAGCTACTCGATCGGCTGCACGGCGTCGCGCGAGGGCTTCCTTGCGCCCTCGTTCGTGGAACCGCGGGCGAAGCGGGCGTCATCGCAGGAGGACGGCGGTCCGGAGGACTACTTCGACGCGTCCAAGCCGATGCCGACGATGAACACCTGCCCAGGCTGAGGTCACCCGAACGGATGCTGTCGCCGGAATGTGGCCCAGTTCACAATTGACAGGATTGGCCAGCTCAGCGGGTGTCGATGCGGATTCACGGACTCGGTTGAACCCCTTGGAGCCCGTGACAGCGGTCCGCTCCGCCCGCTCGGCGAGCCGGTCGCGGCACCCATCGCCGCGCCCTCGCGGAGCGCGGCGGTGGGCCACGCCGTCCGTCTCGGGTGGTTCGCCCTCAACCGGAATCACAGCGCGGCGACCAGCCGGGTGAATTCCGCGGGGCGATACTGGGGGCATGACCCGGAAGCCACCGCAGCAGGACGTCGACGAGTCCCAACTCGACGTGGGCAAGCCGAAGGGGTGGGCCGCGGGCATCCCCGGTGTCGCGGTCTCCCTCAAACGCGGTGTCGAGCAGATGGGCGTGGCCCGCACGGCCGCCACGCTGCGGCTGCTGAACCAGCGCGAGGGCTTCGACTGCCCCGGCTGCGCCTGGCCCGAGCCGCAGGGGCACCGCAAGCTCGCGGAGTTCTGCGAGAACGGCGCCAAGGCCGTCGCCGAGGAGGCCACCCGGCGGAAGGTCGGGCCTGAGTTCTTCGCCGCGCACACCATCACCGAGCTGGGCGAGAAGACCGACTACTGGCTGGGTCAGCAGGGCCGGATCACCGAGCCGTTCGTGCTGCGCGAGGGCGCGACGCACTACGAGCCGATCGCGTGGGACGCCGCGTTCCGGCTCGTCGCCGAGCACCTCAACGGGCTGGCGAGCCCGGACCAGGCCGTGTTCTACACGTCTGGCCGCACGAGCAACGAGGCCGCGTTCCTCTACCAGCTGCTGGTCCGCTCCTACGGCACGAACAACCTGCCGGACTGCTCCAACATGTGCCACGAGTCCTCCGGCGCGGCGCTGAGCGCGACCACCGGCATCGGCAAGGGCTCGGTCAGCATCGACGACATCCACCACGCCGACCTGATCGTCGTGATGGGGCAGAACCCCGGCACGAACCACCCGCGGATGCTGTCCGCGCTGGAGGAGGCCAAGGGCAACGGCGCGAAGATCATCGCGATCAACCCGCTGCCCGAGGCCGGGCTGATGCGGTTCAAGAACCCGCAGAACGTGCGCGGCCTGGTCGGCAAGGGCACGGCGCTGGCGGACGAGTTCGCGCAGATCAAGCTCGGCGGCGACCAGGCGCTGTTCCAGGCGATCGGCAGCCTGCTGCTGTCGTGGGGCGCGGAGGACCGCGACTTCATCGACAACTACACCCACGGGTTCGAGGACTACCGCGCCCACGTCACCCAGGTCGACTGGGCTTCCGTCGACACCGCGACCGGGCTGTCGCGCGAGCAGATCACCAAGATCGCCAGGATGCTCGCCGACTCGGAGCGGACGATCGTGTGCTGGGCGATGGGCCTGACGCAGCACAAGCACTCGGTGCCCTCCATCCAGGAGATCACCAACGTGGTGCTGCTGCGCGGCATGATCGGCAAGCCCGGCGCGGGCCTGTGCCCGGTGCGCGGGCACTCCAACGTGCAGGGCGACCGGACGATGGGCATCTGGGAGAAGATGCCGGAGAAGTTCATGTCCGCGCTGGAGCAGGAGTTCTCCATCCGGGTGCCGCGCAAGCACGGGTACGACACCGTGGCGGCGATCCGGGCCATGCGCGACGGCGACGCCCGCGTCTTCTTCGCGGTGGGCGGCAACTTCGTCTCGGCCTCGCCGGACACGGTCGTCACCGAGAAGGCCATGCGCGGCTGCGACCTGACCGTGCACGTGTCGACCAAGCTCAACCGGTCGCACGTCGTCACCGGCAAGGTCGCGCTGGTCCTGCCGACGCTGGGCCGCACCGAGAGCGACCTCCAGCACTCCGGCGAGCAGTTCGTCACGGTCGAGGACTCGATGTCCGTCGTGCACCGCTCCCGCGGCAGGCTGGAGCCCGCCAGCGACCACCTGCTGTCCGAGGTGTCGATCGTCTGCCGCCTGGCCCGCGAGGTGCTCGGCGCCGAGCACCCGGTGCCGTGGGAGGAGTTCGAGAAGGACTACGACGCCATCCGCGACCGGATCGCCAACGTCGTGCCGGGCTGCGCCGACTACAACGCGCGGGTCCGGCTGCCGGACGGGTTCGTGCTCCCGCACGCCCCCCGCGACGCGCGGGAGTTCAACGCCACCAAGTCCGGCAAGGCGAACTTCACCGCGAACGAGCTGACCGTGCTGCGGGTGCCGGAGGGCAGGCTGCTGCTGCAGACCATGCGCAGCCACGACCAGTACAACACCACGATCTACGGCCTGGACGACCGCTACCGCGGCGTGAAGGACGGGCGGCGGGTCGTGTTCGTCGCGCCGGACGACCTGGCGTCGCTCGGGTTCGCCGACGGCGAGGTCGTGGACATCGTCAGCGAGTGGCCGGAAGACCCGACCGGCGTGACCGAGCGACGCGCCGAGTCGTTCCGGATCGTGTCGTACCCGACCGCCGTCGGCTGCGCCGCCGCGTACTTCCCGGAAGCGAACTCCTTGGTGCCACTGGATTCCACGGCCACGACGTCCGGCACCCCGACGTCGAAGTCGATCGTCGTCCGCTTGGAGCACCGCGGCTAGGACAGCACCACCGCTCCGACGAGCAGGCCCGCCACGACGGGCCTGCTCGTCGCGGGTACTCGGCAGGCAGGCGTTGCGAGCAGCCACCGGCCTCGTCGGGGACATCACCCTGGCGCTCCCGCGCCCCGGTCGTGGTGACGGCTCAGGCGATCACCGGTCGTGACGGCGGAGTGGCGGCGTCGCCCAGGCAGCAGTCACCAGAGGCGATGGTTGCCGAGGCGGCAATCGCCGGGGCATCGGCTGCCAAGGCGATTGCCGCCAGTGCAGCAGTACCAGGCAGCGTCGCCTGGGCTGCGGCTGCCGGAGCGGCAGTCGCACTGCCCCGGCGGTCACCAAGCGGCACTTGCCGTGCGCGGCAAATCAAAGCGGCGGTTGCCGGGCCGGGACCGTCGTAGGTGCTGTTGTCCGTGGCGCTACTTGGCGAGGCGTTCCAGGACGGCCATGGCGGCGTTGTGGCCGCCGATGCCGCTGACCCCTCCGCCTCGCCGGGCGCCCGCGCCGCAGACGAACAGGTTGGCCACGTCGGTCTCCACGCCCCAGGTTCCCACCTCCTCCTCGGCTTCGGCGAACGGCCACGCGAGGTCGCCGTGGAAGATGTTTCCGCGCGGCAGCCCCAACTCGGCTTCCAGGTCCAGCGGTGTGCGGGCCTCGATGCACGGCCGCCCGTCGGCGTCGAGCGCCAGGCAGGACTCGATCGGCTCCACCAGGTGCCGGTTCAGCGCGGCCAGGTACCGCTCGACCAGCGATGAACGCAGCTCCTCGTTGCGCCCCTCGAACAGCGCCGCGGGCAGGTGCAGGCCGAACAACGTCAGCGTGTGGTGCCCGGCCAGCGATGGGCCGAGGATCGACGGGTCGGTCAGCGAGTGGCAGTACATCTCCCCCGGCAGCACGGACGGGACCTCGCCCGCGGCGCTCTCCGCGTAGGCCAGTTCCAGCTGCGAGTAGGACTCGTCCAGGTGGAACGTCCCGGCGAACGCGACCTCGGCGGGCACCCCGGACCGCAACCGGGGCAGGCGGGTCAGCAGCATGTTGACCTTCAGCTGACAGCCCTCTCCCCGTGGCACCACCTCTCTCCCCCGCAACGAATCCAGCACGGCGGGCGCCACCCCCGCCAACACGAACCGCGCCGCGACCTCCCGGTCGCCGAACACCACCGACCCCGACTCGCCGTCGACGGACACCCCGGTCACCGGCGACCCGGTCACGATCTCCGCCCCCGCGGCCGAAGCGACCCGCAGCAACTCGGCGGTGACCGCGCCCATGCCGCCGACGGGCACCCGCCACTCCCCCGTGCCGTTGCCGATCACGTGGTAGAGGAAGCACCGGTTGGCGGCCAGGTCGGGGGACTCCAGCGACGTGTGGGTGCCGATCAGCCCGTCCGTCGCCACCACTCCGCGCACCACGTCGTCGGGGAACAGCTCCTCCAACGTCGCGCCGAGCGGCTGTTCGAACACCGGCGACCACAGGTCTCCCGCCAGTGCCGCGAAATCGGCACGGGAGACCAGCGGCTCCACCATCGTCGGAGCCAGCACGGCCGCCACCGCGTCGAGCGAGGCGTACCACCGCCGCCACGCCTCCCAGGCCGACTCCGACCCCGTCAGCGCGCGGAACGACTCGACCGTGGCAGGACCCGGCACGCGTTCGACCAGCAGTCCGCCCCCACCGGCGGGCGTGTAGGACGACGACGCCCGCGACCGCAGCTCCAGCCGCAGGCCGAGGTCGGCGACGATCCGATCGGGCAGCAGGCTCACCAGGTACGAGAACCGCGACAGGCGAGCGGGCACGCCCGCGAACGGGGACGCGCTCACCGCCGCCCCGCCCACGTGGTCGAGCTTCTCGACCACCAGCACCGACAACCCGGCCTTCGCCAGGTAGGCCGCCGCTACCAGCGCGTTGTGCCCGCCACCCACCACCACGACGTCATAGGAGTCCACCCGGCCAACCTAGCGCCGCCGAGGTGGATCGCGGCCTGCGAAAAGCCGCACCACGAACCCACCGCGACCGAGCACGGGGACGACCCCCGCCGGGACGCGCGACGCGAGAGCCGCCAACGCGCCCCGGAGCAGGAGCCAGAAGAAGACGAGTGCCATGGATCAAGTAGACCGACGGGCACCGACAAAAAACGGCCTCCGACCGTCACCCGATCAGGTACAGCGCTCAGCTCGTGAAAAGAGGCGTCACCCGACGCACCAGTTCCACGAGCCCGTAGGTCAGCGGAACACCGACCCACAGCCACGCGAACACGATCAACGGTCGCCTCATCGGGACGCCTCCTGCAGCTCGGCGGGCTCGTGGAACTTCACGTCGACCGGCTTCACCAGCTCGTTCGCGACGAACCCGATGGCCAGCAGCACGATCATGATGTACAGCGAGTTCGTGTAGAGGTCGGGCCCGGACTTGCCGCCCGCCTTCTGGCTGTCCGCGATGGCGTTGACGATCAGCGGCCCGAGCACGCCTGCCGTGGACCACGCGGTCAGCAGCCGACCGTGGATCGCGCCTACCTGGTAGGTGCCGAACAGGTCCTTCAGGTACGCCGGGATGGTCGCGAACCCGCCGCCGTAGAACGACAGGATCACCATGGCGCACACCACGAACAGCGCCGTCGACACGTTGCCCGCCAACGCGATCACGAGGTACATCGCCGCGCCGACGCCGAGGTAGATCCGGTAGATGTTCTTGCGCCCCACCAGGTCCGATGTGGACGACCAGACGATCCGACCGGCCATGTTGGCCAACGACAGCAGGGCAACGAACCCGCCCGCCGCCGCGACGGCGATCGGCGTCGCGGTCTCGGCGAAGAAGTCGGTGATCATCGGGGCGGCCTTCTCCAGGATGCCGATGCCCGCGGTGACGTTGAAGCACAGGATGATCCACAGCAACCAGAACTGGGGCGTGCGGATGGCGTTGCGGGCGGACACGTTCGCTGTCGTGATCATCTTGTTGACCACCGCAGCGGCCGGTTCCCAGCCAGGGGGTCGCCAGCCTTCCGCGGGCACGCGGATCAGCAGCACGCCGAGCGACATGAACACCGCGTAGACCACGCCGTGCACGACGAACGACTGGGCGATGCCGGTGTGGTCCTTGCCGAAGGACTTGAGCATCTGCGTCGACCACGGCGAGGCGATCAGCGCGCCGCCGCCGAAGCCCATGATCGCGATGCCGGTCGCCATGCCCGGTCGGTCGGGGAACCACTTGATCAGCGTCGACACCGGCGAGATGTAGCCGATGCCGAGCCCGATGCCGCCGACGAAGCCGTAGCCGATCACGACCAGCCAGAACTGCGAGGTCCACGCGCCGAGCGCGGAGATCAGGAACCCGGAGGAGAAGCACACCGCGGACACGGCCATCGCCCAGCGCGGACCGTTGCGCTCGACCAGCGTGCCACCGAACGCCGCCGACAGCCCGAGCATCACGATGCCCAGCTGGAACGGCAGGGCGCTCTGCGTCCCGGAGAGTCCGAGCGCTCCTTCGAGGGGTGACTTGAAGACGCTCCACGCGTAGGCCTGGCCGATTGCGAGGTGGACCGAGAGCGCCGCCGGCGGGATGAGCCAGCGGTTCCAGTCAGCGGGTGCGACTGTTCGGGAGCGGTCGAGGAAACCCACTGTCCGATACCTCCGTAACCTGATCGGGTGACCACCGGAACGTATTGCCCGCCGATGGTGTTCGCACGAACGGGCCCGATGAGCGGTAGGTCATTGGCGGGGAACGGCGCGAAGTGAGGGGTTGTCTCGATGGGACGGGTCACGGTTCGACGTCCGGTGATCAGCTTCTCGCCGCGCGGGGAGCGCAGGAAGATCGACGCGCTCGCGGCCGAGGAACCGCTGGAGCTGCGGGTGGACGGCCGCGCACTGGCCGTGACCATGCGAACACCCGGCCAGGACGTCGAACTGGCGCACGGCTTCCTGCTCAGCGAAGGCGTGATCACCGGTCTTGAGGACATCTCCACCGCCCGGTTCTGCGAGGGCACCGGCCCTGATGGGCAGAACACGTACAACGTGCTGGACCTGGCGCTCGCACCCGGCGTTCCGCCGCCGGACGTGGGTGTCGAGCGCAACTTCTACACCACCTC
Source organism: Umezawaea sp. cmx-9-4 (assembly GCA_049997955.1). GTDB lineage: Bacteria > Actinomycetota > Actinomycetes > Mycobacteriales > Pseudonocardiaceae > Umezawaea. The sequence goes on from JAEBDY010000009.1 coordinate 434,304, forward strand.
CTCCTGTGGGGTCTGCGGGAAGGCGGCGCTCGACGCCGTTCGGCTGAAGACGTCGTTCTCCCCGGCGGGCGATCCGTGCCGGGTGCGCGTGGACGTGCTGATCACGCTGCCGGACGTGCTGCGGACCCAGCAGAAGGTGTTCGCCTCGACCGGCGGGCTGCACGCCGCCGGGCTGTTCACGTCGTCGGGCGAGCCGCTGGTGGTGCGCGAGGACGTCGGCAGGCACAACGCGGTGGACAAGGTGCTCGGCTGGGCGGTGATGAACGGTCGGATCCCGCTGCGCGACCACGTGCTGATGGTGTCCGGGCGGGCGTCGTTCGAGCTGGTGCAGAAGGCCGCGATGGCCGGGATCCCGGTGCTCTCGGCGGTGTCCGCGCCGTCCTCGCTGGCGGCGGAACTGGCCGAGGAGCAGGGCATGACCCTGATCGGCTTCCTGCGCGGCGATTCGCTCAACGTCTACACCGGTGCCGAGCGTGTCGAAGCCCCTTGACGGCGTCCTGGTGGTCAGCTTCGAGCAGGCCGTTGCTGTGCCGTACGCGACCCGGCTGCTGGCCGACCTCGGCGCGCGCGTGGTCAAGGTCGAACGGCCGGGCGCAGGAGACTTCGCGCGGCACTACGACTCGGCGTGCGGTGACGTGTCGTCGTACTTCGCGTGGACGAACGCGGGCAAGGAGTCGATCACCCTGGACCTGGCCCACGCGCGGGCGGGCGAGGTGGTGGCGCGGCTCGTCGCGGGCGCGGACGTCGTGCTGTGCAACCTCTCCCCCGGTGCGGCCCGGAGGCGTGGGCTGGACGCGGAAACACTGCGCGCGGGCAGGCCCGACCTGGTCGTGGGCGAGCTGTCCGGGTACGGCGAGGGCGGCCCGTACGGCGAGCGGAAGGCGTTCGACGCGCTGATCCAGTCCGAGGCCGGGCTGGTGGAGCTGACCGGCGACGGCGACGTGACCGCGCGGGCCGGGATCTCCGTGGCCGACATCGCCGCGGGCGTCCAGCTCCAGTCCGCCGTGCTGGCCGCGCTGCTGGTCCGGGCGCGGACGGGGGAAGGCGCCACGCTGCGGCTGAGCCTGTTCGAGGCGCTGGCCGAGTGGATGCACCAGCCGATGCTCTACGCGGCGGGCACCGGCCGGGCCGCGCCCCGCCACGGCGCCCACCACCCGAGCATCGCGCCCTACGGGCCGTTCCCCTGCGGTGACGGCGCGGTGCACCTGGCGGTGCAGAACGACCCGCAGTGGCGACGGCTGTGCGCGGACGTCCTGGACCGGGAGGCGCTGGCCGGGGACCCCCGGTTCGGCACGGTCGCCGACCGGGTGCGGCACCGGGCGGAACTGCACGCCGAGCTGGACTTCGGCGCGTGGACGGCGGACGACCTGCTGGCCGCGCTGGACGCCGCCGACGTGCCCGCCGCGCGCACCCGGAGCGTCACCGAACTGCCCGACCACCCCCAGCTCGTAGCGCGCGACCGGCGGCACGAGGTCGCCGTGCCCGGCGGGTCGGTCACGATGCTCCAGCCGCCCGTCGACGGCTGGGACTGGTCGCCCGGTGCGGTGCCCGCGCTGGGCGAGCACACCGACCACGTGCTGCGCACGCTCGGTTACTCGACAGCGGAGATCGTGGAACTTCGGGCAGACCTGGTGACCTAGCTCCTGTTCCCCATGGCGGAACGCCGCCCGGTCGGCGCACGATGTGCGGTGCGGAGGGCGGGGACATGGACGACGAGAAGCGGCGCACGGGTGTGCACCGGCGCACGGTGTTGTCCGCGCTCGGCGTGGCGGGTGTGACCGCCACCGGCCTCGGGCTGACGCTGAACGGGTCCGCGCCGCTCGGTGAGGCGCTGCGGCTGGCCGTCGGCATCGCCGGTCCGAAACCCGCGGGCAAGCGCGCGGTGGTGAGGGTGGACCGGGTGCGCTCTGCCGCCAGGGGCCGTGACGTCGACCTGGTGACCGTCCTGCCGCCCGGTCCGACACCCGCGAACCTGCCGATGTCGATCCTGCTGCACGGCCTGCACGGCAACGCCAGGTACGCGGCCGTGGGCGGCATGGTCGAGGTCCACACCTCCGCCGTCGTCCGCGGCGCGGTGCCGCCGTTCGGGTTCGTGGCGGTCGACGGCGGCGACAACTACTGGCACGAGAACGTCCCCGGCGACGACCCGATGGCGATGCTCCTCGAAGAGGTCCCGCGCTGGCTCGCCGAACGCGGGCACGCCCCCCAGCCGTTCGCCTGCACGGGCGTCTCGATGGGCGGCTTCGGCGCCCTGCTCTACGCCCGCCGCCGCAACGAACGCCGCCAACCCCTCGCCGCCGTCGCCACGATCGCGCCCGGCCTGCTCACGTCGTGGCCGGAGATGGCGAAGCGCAAGGCCTTCGCGAACGCCGAGCAGTGGGCCTCCCTCGACCCGCTCAAGCACCAGGCCGAACTGGGCGACGTGCCGATCGGCGTGTGGATCGGGGACAAGGACCGGTTCATCGTCGGGACGCGGCAGTTCATCAGGGAGAAGCGGCCCGTGGTCGGATCGGTCGGGCCCGGCGGGCACGACGACCGGTACTTCCGCAGGGCCGTGCCCGAGGTGATCAGGTTCCTGGGGAAGCGCGTGCCGAAGCCGGCAACCTGAGGGCGTGACCGCACGATTCGAAGCAGGCCGGACCTACGAGAACGTCTACCTCCTCGTGGTCGACGCCGCGGGCTACTCGACCGTGGTGCGCGACAACCCCCGTGACCACGCGGTCGAGGCGTTCACCTTGCTCCGCGACCGGGTCGCCGACCGGGTCGCGACGCTGGCCGCCGACCACGGCTGCGCCCACGCCGAGCTGTGGTCGTGGCGTGGTGACGGCGGCATGTTCGCCATCCACGACGACAACGAGAGCATCGCCCTCGCCGTGGCACTCCGCACGGGCCGGAGCCTGGTCGCCGAGGAGCTGGACCACGTGCGCGAGCACTTCGCTTCGCTGCGCGGTGAGTTGCACGTGCGGGTGGCTGTCCACAAGGGCACGATCCGGTATGCGACCGATTCCGGCGCCATCCACACCCCGGAGATCAACTTCGCCGCGCACCTGGAGAAGGTCACCCCGCGCGACTGCCTGGCGATCTCGGAGGAGGTGCACCGCGTCGGAGGGGAACTGGTGCGCGGTTTCGAGCCCGTCGGCGAGTACGAGGGCAGGCGCGTGCACGTCCTCGCGCCTCGGGGGTCGTCGGCCAGGCGCATGTGGTTGGCGCTCCACGGCTTCACGAGCGGGCAGGTCGCGCACCTGTACTGGGAGAGGCCCTCTCAGCAGGACAAGGCGCGCCTCGTCGACACCGCAACCGAGGAGGTGGTCGATCTCGGAACCGCGCTCAACACCTGCGCCGGTTACCTCACGACGACCGAGCGTCCGGCCGTCTACCGAGCCGCGGTGCTGCTCTTCCTGGAACGCGGCGGCACCTACCGCTGTCTGGTCATGGACCCGGACTCGCCCGCGACCTCCTTCCTCGCCGAGCAGCGCGACGAGGACGTTCCCGCTCGGATCCGACGATCGGTCGCGAGGTTCGCCGAGTTCAAGGAGCGGCACGGGCGGCTCGCCGAGAACTTCCAGGTGCACCAGGTGTCCGGCTACCCCGGCCTCGCGGCGCTGGGCGCGGACCCGCACGCAGACCACGGCATCCTGATGTACTCGCCGTACCTCGGGATGCCTCCTGGCGAGGTGTTGGAACGCGGGGAGATGCCGCACTACCTGATCGACCGGTCTTCGGGTCCGGCCTACGAGACCCTCCGCCAGGTGCTCACCTCGTTCGGCTCGGCAGGCAGTACCAAGCGGGTGCTCTAGACGAGTAAGTCCAAGGGGTCGGGCGTCAGGAGACGCGAAGCGAGGGTGGCAATGATCGGGTTGTGACGACCGATATTGACACCCTCGCGACCGCACTTTACGTCAGGACCGACGACCTGCTCAGAGCAGTGCCACAGCTGGCACGGTGGCGTCCGAAGGTCGGCATCGCACCCAGCCTGACCGATGCCGAGTTGGTCACCCTGGCCGTGATGCAGGCGCTGCTGGGCTACACCTCCGAAGCCCGCTGGCTGCGCCACGCGCGCAAGCACCTGACCCACTTGTTTCGCTACCTGCCCCAACAGTCCGGCTACAACAAGCGGCTGCGTGCTGCCGCCGGGCTGGTCAAGACCGTCATCAGGGTCCTGGCCACCGACACCACGTTGTGGACCGACGACGTGTGGGTGGTCGACTCGACCCCGGTGGAATGCGGCCGCTCCAAGCAGACCGTGCGTCGTTCGG
>JAEBDY010000010.1:0-430884 GCA_049997955.1 Umezawaea sp. cmx-9-4
AAGAACTGGAAGATCATCGGCACCGGCTACCGCGGACGACTGAGCGAACTCCCGGCTCTGGTCCGCACGATCATCCGCTTGGAGCGGTTCCGAACCTGCTGGTAGACGAATCTACGCATAACGCTCCGAGTAAAATCGGCCACGTTTGAGGCCCTGACTCACCTTCGCAGGTGGGTTGGCTCATCGCTGCACTGGCTGCACTGCATTGCACTGCACTGGCCGCACTGGTGTGGTCAGGGCTTGGCTTGCTGGCGGCTTTTGCCCCTCCCTCAATCCGCCTGCCGCCACGCCTTCCCCAGAGCGACCTTGCCCCCGGTCTGCAGCAACGATCCCGAGTAGACCCGGCTGGCTCCCAGCACGATCACCACGACCGAAACCGCCAGCACACCCAGCGACAGCAACGCTTCCCACACGGCCGCGTCTCCGGTGAACATGCGCACGGGCATGGCCACGGCCGCCGAGAACGGCACGTAGGACAGCACCTTCATCACGGCGGGGTTGTCCGAGAAGAACTGCACCCCGAAGTACGGGCCCATCACCAGCACCATCGCCAGGCCCATGGTCGATCCGAGGTCTTCCTGCCTGCTGACCAGCGCTCCCGCCACCGCCCACATCGCGGCGAGCAGGACGAAGCCCAGGCACATGAACGGCACGAACCACCCGAGCGCCGGTGCGATGACGCCGAGCAGCTCCCCCTGTCCGCCGAGGCGCAGGGCGATGGGCGCGGTGAGCGCTAGGACGACCACCTGTCCCATCGTGAGCAGCACGTGGCCCAGGATCTTGCCCGCGAGCAGGGCTCGGATGGGCACGGTGGACACCAGGATCTCGACGATCCGGGTCTGCTTCTCCGTGACCGTGCTCTGGGCGATGGCCGCCCCACCCATCCCGAACAGCAGGAAGAACAGCGCGAACACCAGGATCACCAGCGTGCGCGCGCCGGGGCTGACGGCGGACGCGTCGAGCAGGTCCACCGGGGGCGCGGCGATGAGCGCCGAGAGCACGTCGTCCGGCGCGTCGGTGAGGGCGACCACCCGCACGCCGATCGCCGACTCCCCCGTCGTGTCCGGCACGATCGCCGCCTCGACCTCGTCCGCGCGGACCAGCGCCTCCGCGGCGGCCAGGTCGGGCACCGACCGGACCTCCAACTCCTTGCCCTCCAGCGCTTCCACCGCCGTGGAACCGACCGCAGCGACGACGGGCTTGTCCCCGCCGAACACCGACGGCAGCACGGCCAGCGCGAACAGCCCCACGATCGTGACGAGGAAGCCGATCCAGAAACCCTTGGTGCGCACCAGAACGTTCATCTCGCGCTCGGCGACCAACCACGTGGCCGAGCCGAAGGTAGCCCTGCTCATCTAGATCACTTCCTTGAAGATCTCGTCCAACGTGGGCACGACGGGGCTGAAGGCGCGCACGGCGCCACGTCCCATCGCGGCGGCCAGCACCACCTGCTCCCCGCCGTCGGCCGACACCTCGAACACGGCCCGCGGCCCGTCGAGGTCGACGATCCGAACGCCCTCCTGGTCCCGGACCCACCCGGCGTCGGACTCCACGACCAGCTCGTACCGCGCGGTGCCGTGCGCGGCCCGCAACTCCTCGCGCGAACCGCGAGCGGCGACCACACCCCGCGAAATGATCACCACGTCGTCGCACAGCTGCTCCACCACGGCCAGCTGGTGGCTGGAGAACAGCACCGGCACCCCGTCTGCGGCCCGCTTGCGCAGCACGTCCAGCACGATCTCCACCGCGATCGGGTCCAAGCCGGAGAACGGCTCGTCCAGGACCAGCACGGCCGGGTCGTGCACCAGCGCCGCGGCGATCTGCACCCGCTGCTGGTTGCCGAGCGACAGCGACTCCAGCTTGTCCCCGGCGCGGTCGGTCAGCTCCAGCTCGGCGAGCAGCCGGTCGGTGTTGTCCCGCGCGGTGGCCCGGTCCAGCCCGTGCAGCCGCCCGAGCCAGGTGATCTGCTCGGCCACCTTCATCTTCGGGTACAGGCCGCGCTCCTCGGGCATGTACCCGAACAGCGGCCGCTGGTCGGCGGTGACCGGGCTGCCGTTCCAGTTCACCGAACCGCCGTGCGGCGCGAGCACCCCGAGAATGATCCGCATCATGGTGGTCTTGCCGGACCCGTTGGCGCCGAGGAACCCGGTCATCCGTCCAGGACGGACGTCGAAGGACACCTCGTCGAGCACCCGGTGATCACCGAAGCTCCGACTGATCGAGGTCATTGTCAACATGCCGGGAACGCTAATCGGCCAAGATCGTCGACGCGTCCTGCGCGCGACCCACCCCGTCGTCCTCCGCGCGACCCACCTACGAGCCGCCGGGGGCCACCACCCCGTTCTCGTAGGCGTAGACGACGGCGTGCGTGCGATCCCGCAGGCCGAGCTTGCCGAGCACGCGGGACACGTGCGTCTTCACCGTGGTCTCCCCCAGGTGCAGGGTCCGCGCGATCTCCGTGTTGCTGGCGCCGCGGGCCAGCTCGACCAGCACCTCGAACTCCCGGTCGGTCAGTTCCGGCGGCCGGGTCTGGGCGGCGACCGCGGGCGTGTTGAACCGGGCGATGACCCGCCGGGTGACCTCGGGCGACAGCAGCGCGTCACCTCGCGCGACCACCCGCACGGACTCGACCAGGTCCTCCGGCGAGGCGTTCTTCAGCAGGAACCCGCTCGCCCCGGCCCGCAGCGCCTCGAACAGGTAGTCCTCCCGGTCGAACGTCGTCAGGATCACGACCTTCACCGCGCTCGACGACGGCGTCGCCCCGAGGATCCGGCGGGTGGCCTCCAACCCGTCGACCTTCGGCATCTGGACGTCCATCAGCACGACGTCCGGTCGGACCCGTTCGACCAGTTCCACCACCTGCTCGCCGTCACCGGCCTCGCCGACGACCTCGATGTCCGGCTCCGTCCCGAGGATGACCCGGAAGCCCGCTCGCACGAGGTCCTGGTCGTCCGCGAGCACCACGCGCAGGGTCACTCCGCACCGTCCTTCCGGGACTGGTCGACCCCGCTGGTGGGCAGGCTGACCCGCACCAGGTACCCCGAGCCCCGCCGCGGCCCGGCCTCGAACTCGCCGCCGTGCACCGAGACCCGCTCCTTCATGCCCACCAGACCGAACCCGCTCCCGTTGTGGGCCGTCTTACCGCGACCGTCGTCGGTCACCTCGACCTCCAGCGCGGTGTCCAGGAACCGCACCCGCACGTCCACCTTCGTCGCGGCGGCGTGCTTGACCACGTTGGTCAACGCCTCCTGCACGACCCGGTACGCCGACAGCGCCACTCCGGGAGGCACCGGCCGCGGCGAGCCGAACGTCCCGTGGTCCACGGCGAGGCCCGCCGACCGGGCGTTCTCCACCAGGTCGGGCACCTGCTCCAGCCCCGGTGCGGCGGTGACGTCGGCGTCGGCCGCCGCGTCGGGATCGGCGCGCAGCACGCCCAGCAGGCCGCGCAGCTCCCCGATCGACGTGCGCGCGGTCTGCTCCACCGTCTCCAACGCGGTTCGGGCCAGGTCGCGGTCGGTGTCGAGCACCCTCCGCGCGGCTCCCGCCTGGATGCCCATCACCGACACGTGGTGCGCGACGACGTCGTGCAGGTCGCGGGCGATCCGCATGCGCTCGGCCACGATCGCGCCGCGGGTGTTCTGCTCCTGCGAGAGCCGCAGTTGCTCCGTCCGGTGCTCCAGCTCGGCCAGCCTGCGCGCGGACAGCCACGTCAGCTCGCCGAAGAAGTACGCGGACAGGAAGTACAGGAGGTTGACGCCGAAGCCGTAGAGCACCGACGCGAGCACCGGGTCCAGCGGGCCCGCCGCGTTCTCGAACTCCTGCGTCGGCCCGGCGAGGAACCCGGAGAGCGACAGCCCGAGCCACACGAACATCACCACGATGACGCCGATCCGCGCGACCGTCGCCCTCCGGTGGTTCGGCTCCCACCCGCCCGCGGTGAAGATCGCGAGGAAGAGCACGACCGACGGGATGAGGTTGTCGCCGATCTGCCGGAGCTGGGCGGCGATGAACAGCACGCTCACGAGCAGCAGCACGACCACCGGGAACCGCCGCCGGGCGACCAGCGGCACGGTGAGCGCGACGCACCACGCGAGCTGCTCGCCCAGGTGGGGGGCGTCACCGAGCACGAACGCGCCCATGCTGTTGATGAGCACGGCCATCACCACGGCGCACGCCAGCACGGCGAGCGCGACCCAGACGTCCTGCCGTCGCTGCGCGGGCGTGGGCGGCGGGCGCCGCCACTCGGACCAGATCGGCTCCATGCGGGTCAACATAACCCGCGGGTGGTCGCCGTCAGGGCTCGCCTGTGCGGAACTTGTCGAGCACCCGGCGCTCCCGCTTGGTCGGCCTGCCCGCTCCGCGCTCGCGGCGGGCCACCGGGGCGGCCACCACCGGCGGTGGCGGGGGCGTGCGGTCGATGAAGCACGTGGAGGCGTCCACCGCGCCGACCCGCTTCTGGATCACCCGCACCACCTCCAGGGTGCGGGTCGTGTCACCGACGCGGGCCCGGACCTCGTCTCCCGGCGACACGGTCGTCGCGGGCTTCGCGGGGTGGCCGTTGACGCGCACGTGGCCGCCCCGGCAGGCCGCGGCGGCGTCGGGTCGGGTCTTGGTCAGCCGGACCGCCCAGAGCCAGCGGTCCACACGGGTGGACTCCACAGCCGTACATGATGGCCTGTTCCCGGCGACCGCGCCGCCGCGGGGCGATCAGCCCAGGCAGTCGAGCACCGCCGTGAGGTAGCGCTCGGACCGGTCGGAGCCGATGATGCCGGGCGCCATCCTGTTCATCACGTAGCTCACGGTCAGCTTCCGGTCGAGGTCCACGACGATGAGCGAGCCGCCCCAGCCACCCCAGTAGCAGGCGCGGCCCTGCGGCACGTAGGGCACGGTGGCGGTCTCGGGCAGCGCGTAGCCGACGCCGAAGCGCAGCGGTACGCCGAGGACGAGGTCGACGCCGTGGCTCTGCTCGTCGAAGATCACGTCGATGGTGTCCGGGGATAGCAGCCGCACGCCGTCGACCGCGCCGCCGAGCGCGAGCGACTTGAGCACGCGGGCCACCGAGCGGGCGTTGCCGTGGCCGTTGAGCGCGCCCATGTCGGCGCGCCGCCAGTCGGGCGTGTTCGCCGCGGCGGCGTCGGTCCGAGGGCCGCTGAACGTCTTGTACGCGGCGCCGTCGTGGTCCAGCGCGTCCAGGTCGAACGGCAGCGGGGGCGGCGGGACGACCGGCGCGATCCGGTGCCAGTCGGCCTCGACCGCGCCGATCTGGAAGTCCGCGCCCAGCGGGCCCGCGATCTCCTCGGCGACGAACGCCTTGAGCGGCTTCCCGGTCACCCGGCGCACCAGCTCGCCGACGAGGTGGCCCTGGTTGCTCGCGTGGTAGCCGGACGCGGTGCCCGGCGTCCACCACGGCCGCTGCGCGGCGAGCCGCGCGGTCGCGGTGTCCCAGTCGTAGAGGTCGGTGACGTCGAACGGCGCATCCCAGCCGGAGACGCCGGACGTGTGGCTCAGCACGTGCCGGACCTCGACGTGCTCCTTGCCGTTCTCGGCGAACTCCGGCCAGTACTTGGCCACGGGCGCGTACGGGTCGAGCAGGCCCCGGTCGGCGAGGATCAACGCGGCGAGGTTCGTGACGGTCTTCGTGGTCGACCACACGTTGGTGATCGTGTCCTCGGTCCACGGCGTGCGGTGCTCGGCGTCGCGCCACCCGCCCCAGACGTCCACGACCGTGACGCCTTCGACGTCCACGACGATGCCCGCGCCCAGCTCGTTGCCGGATCCCAGCTCCTCGGCGAGGGCGTCCCCCACCGCTGCGAATCGCGCGTCCGACTTCCCTGACACCTCGACCATGTCCCGCGGCCCTTCCGTGACGAGGTTCGACCGGCGGCGGTGCCGACCGAGCGGTGCAACGTGAAGCGGCGACGGCACACCCGTGCAACACGAGACCGCCTGCGTTGCACCCTGTCATGGCAGACTGCGTGCGGCAAGGGGTGCGAAGGGGGCGGCTGTTGAGCGAGCGGGAACAGGGCGCACGACCCGCGGCCACGGCGCTGCGCCGCGCGCTGAGCTGCGAGGACGCGACGCGCAAGCCGTCGGTGCTCGACGCGTTCACCGCCGCCCGCCGCCGGTTCGCGGCCGGTGAGCGGATCGACATGCAGGGCCTCGCCGAGGAGCTCGGCGTCAACCGGGTCACCCTCTACCGGTGGGTCGGCTCGCGCGAGCAGCTGATCACCGAGGTGCTGTGGGCGGCGACCCTCAAGAGCTTCGACCACTACCGCGCCGGGCACGCGGGCGGACCGCGGACCGCCGCGGCGCTCACCGCGTTCGTCCGCGACGTCAACGACCACCCCGGCATGCAGCAGCTGCTGCGCGACGAGCCCGCGCTCGCGCTGGGCCTGCTGACCAGCACCTCCGGCGACTACCAGCAGCGGTACCTGCGCCTGGTCCGCGACCTGATCGAGGAGGACCGCGCCGAGGGGCTGGTCTCGGCGGAGATCCCGCTGGACGACCTCGCCTACACCGCCGCGCGCATCACCGAGTCCTACATCCACACCCGCGTGCTCATCGGCGAGCAGCCCGACGCGCGCCGGGCCGAAGTGGTGCTGCGCGTCCTGCTGCGCTGACCCGGCCGTGTGGGAGCATCGGCGGATGCTCGTGGAACTCGCCGTCGGCGACGCTTACGGTGCCGGGTTCGAGTTCGCGGACGCCGACTTCGTCCTGGCGCACAACACCTTGCGGGGCTACGTGCAGAACCCCGTGCACGCCGATCTGCGGCCGGGGTGCTACACCGACGACACTCAGATGACCATCGCCGTCGCCGAGGTCCTGGTCTCCGGCGGGCCGTGGACCGCCGCGGCGTTCGCCGAGTCGTTCGTCCACGCCTACCACCGCGATCCGCGTGCAGGCTACGCCGGGGGTTTCCAGGCCCTGCTGCCGGAACTTCCCGACGGGGCCGCGCTGCTGGCCCGCATCCGGCCGAACAGCGACAAGGGCGGCGCTGCCATGCGCTCGGGGCCGATCGGACTGCTGTCCACAGTGGACGACGTGCTCCGGTGCGCCGCCGTGCAGGCGCGAGTCACGCACGACACCCCCGACGGCGTCGGGTCGTCGCAGGCCGCCGCGCTGGCGGTGCACTACTGCCACTTCGGGCTGGGACCGGTGGCGGAGGTCGGCCGCTGGGTGGGTGATCGCCTGCACTCGGCCGACTGGGCGGAGCCGTGGACGGGCCCGGTCGGGTCGAAGGGGCGCGAGTGCGTCCGCGCCGCCCTCACCGCGGTGGCGGCGAGCACCGGCACGAGCGAGCTGCTGCGGGCGTGCGTGGCGTTCACCGGCGACGTGGACACGGTGGCGACCATCGCGCTGGCCGCCGCGTCCCGATCGGCGGAAGTGGTGCAGGACCTGCCTTCCGCGCTCGTGCACGACCTCGAACGCGGACCGCACGGGCACGATTTCCTGGCAGGGCTGGACAGCCGACTCATTCGTTGACATCGGGAATCCCAATCTCCTGGCGCGGCAACGAAAATCCTCGTATCCCCGGCGAACCCGGTCGTTCCTACCTTCTGCGCCGTGCCCCTGGACACGGCCACTACGAAGGGGAGGAACGAAAGTGCGACCTCTGAGACCCGTCCTGGCCTGCCTCGCCGCGGCATCGCTCGCGCTGGCGATCGGCACGGCTCCCGCGAACGCCGCGGACCCCAAGCCGGACACCGGCGGCAAGACCAGCGCGCGAGGCGTGGCGGCGGCGGACGCGGGCCGGAACGCGCCGGTCACGAGCCAGGCCGTCACGGCGGCGTCGTCCGCGATCCAGACCCGGATCGTGGACTACGTGAAGTCCCGCGGCACCAAGTACACGTTCGGCAGCTACGCCGACCCGACCAGCGGCAAGGTCGTCATCGAGACGGACGCGCCCGCCGACGTCGTGTCCTCACTCGTGGGCGCCCACGGCGACGTGGTCGACGTGCGCGAGCACGCGGTGTCCGACAACTTCAGCCGCCGCGACGACGTCCCGTCCTTCTGGGGCGGCGCGGGCATCACGCTCACCGCGCCCAGTGCCCGCTGCTCCTCCGGCTACACCGTGCAGAACTCCGCGGGCACCCGCTTCCAGGTCACCGCTGGGCACTGCTTCACCAACGGCCAGACCGCCGTCACCGAACTCGGCGGCCTCGTCGTCGGCACCGTGAGCGGCAACGGCCTGCCCTCTCAGGACATGGAACTGATCAGCGGCCAGTCCTACAGCCCGTTCATCTACCTCGGCGGCGTCGACAGCGGCACGGGCGCGCACGTCGCGTCCGCGGGCGACCCCGTCGTGGGCTTCGCCGACTACTGCCACAGCGGCCGGACGACCGGCGAGAACTGCGGCCACACCGCCACCAGCGTCACCGCGACCGTGTGCACGTCCAGCGGGTGCAAGTCCCCCGTCATCGCCTTCACCGGAGGCGTCCTGCCGCAGGGCGGCGACTCCGGGTCCCCGTTCTACGTCGCCAGCGTTTCGGCTCCCGACAAGCACATCCGCGGCCACGTCATCGCGGGCGGCGGCGGAACCGCGTACGCCGAGCTGTGGAGTCGCGTCTCCACCAGGTTCGGCGTCACCATCGTCACCTGATCCGGGTGCGAGGAGGGCCGGGGGCGGACGCGGGTCCGCCCCCGGCTCGGTCACGTGACGTCCAGCCGCCACGGGCCGCCCGGAGCGATCAGGGTGTTGTCGCCGCCGGTCACCGCCACCACCGCGAACACGTCGTAGGTGCCCGCGGGCAGCGGCTCACCGCCCGCGCACGCCCGGAGCGCGCCGGTCGCGGGGAACTCGGCACTCCCTCCCGTCGCGAGCTCGACCGGTTGAGCGACCAGGTCCTTCGGCATCGGTGTGACCACGACCTTCCCCTCGCGGGCCAGGTACACGTCGGCCACCGGCGACGTGTCGCCGGTGATCGGCGGCCCCGTGTTCGTCACGGTCACCGCGCCCACGACCGTGCCCGCGCCCCGCTCGACGCTCGCCGGGAACCGACCTGTCACGGTCAGGAGACCGGGTGCCGCCAGGAACTCCACGCCGCCCCCGCACAGCGGGACCCCCTGCTCCGGGACCCCCTGCTCCGGGACCTCCGGCGCGGGACCGTCTCCGGCGGTCACGGGCGTCGACCCGCACGCCACCAGCACCGCCGCGCTCGCCGCCAGGACCACATCCCGCACCACCCGCTTCCCCGACATGGGCACCTCGCTCCCGTCCACCGGACGGAACCCCCACCGCCACCGGTTCCACCGGTCGCGAAGATGCCCCGTGACGGCGAATCCACTGCGGTCGTCCGCCGACGGGCCAGATCTCCGTCGACCCCGAGGTGGTGCTGGCAGGGGCGGTCCCGCACGGATCAGATCCCCATCGACGCCAGTTCGATGGGTGTGCGGTAGTTCGCGGCGGCCGTCACCACGCAGGCGCGGTAGGTGCGGTTGTCCCTGACCGCCCGGAAGTAGTCGCGGAGGTTGAGCGCGTACGTCACCAGGTACAGCAGGCCGGGGACGAAGCCCGGCGGCCTGGGCACGAGGGCGAAGCGCTCGGAGCACCTCAGGATCTCGCCGGTCGCGGTGGACAGCACGTCGGCGACGTCGGCGTTCATGTTCCAGCCCGCCGCCAGCTCCGGCGTCCAGATCGCGCCCGCCACCACGCGGAGGGCCTCCTGCTCCTCCGGTGTCGGATCACTCGCGACGGTGACCGCGGACGGCGTCGCGGCGAACGAGGGGGCGACCGCCACGCCCACCATTCCGAGCACCACCGAAAGCACCACGAGAACACGCGACCAGGACATGGATTTCCTTTCCACACGGGGAAGATCGCTTCCAGACAACCACGCCGCCCCCGGCCCGGCAGCCCCCGAACGGCTAGGTCACCCCTCCTGCACATGGCCTCACGGGGCGGCGTGCAGCGGGGCGTGGTTGGCCTTGAGCATCTTCACGCCCGCGGACCGCAGGACCATGTTGCGCACCACGGCGGGGAGGTTCCGCGCCCGGTCGCGGCGGTGGTTCTGCGAGAGGACCCACCGCACGCGGTCCACGCGACGGGCGGCGAACGTTCCCACCACGTCGTCCACGGTGTCGTCGCGCAGCAGCTCGCCGAGCACGACCGCGTCCTCCAGCGCCATGGCTCCCCCCTGGGCCATGCTCGGCGAGCACGCGTGGGCGGCGTCGCCGATGAGGACGAGTCCCGGCTTCGTCCACCGCGTGTCGTCGACCTCCGCCAACGGGGCGAAGTGGGCGTCGGCGGCCCGTGCCAGCAGGCGGGGCACCGGGTCGGCGAAGTCGGCGAACAGGTCGCGCCAATCACCGTCTGGCGCGGTCGCGGTGGTGCTGTTGGTGTCGACGTAGCAGTACACGCGACCGCCACCCAGCCCGATGGCCAGGAACGTCCGGCCGTTCGACCCCAGGCGAGCCGTCCATCCGGTCAGGTCCGGCTCGCCGTCCAGGACGAACCGCCAGCACACCTGGCCGAGGAAGCGGGGCCGCGAGTCCGGGAAGGCGGCGGCGCGGACGGCGGAGTCGATGCCGTCGGCGCCGACGACGAGGTCGTAGGACTTCGTGGTGCCGTCGTCGAACGTCACCAGGCCGTCCGAGCCGACGTCGGTGACCGCGACACCGAGCCGGGCGACGCCGTCGGCCAGGGCTCCGCGCAGGACCTCGTGCAGGTCCGTGCGGGAGACGGCCACGCAGTCGCCGACCTCGCCCCAGATCTCGCGCAGGTCGACATCCACGAGCGTCCTGCCGCGGTGGTCGAGCAGGCGCTGCCGCGCGATCAGCGCGCCGCGCCGCACGACCTCGTCACCGACACCGAGCGCGTGCAACGCGCGGACCGCGTTCGCGGGCAGGTAAAGACCCGTGCCACCCGGCCGCCATTCGGGGCCTCGCTCGACCAGGTCGACCTCGCAGTCCCGCAGGGCGACGGCCGCGGCCAGCCCGGCGACACCGCCTCCGACGACCAGCACACGCGAACCCGACATCGCACGACCCCTTCCGAAAAGATCCGTCCACTCAGGACGGGGACTTCTTCTTGGCCGCCGTGGTGTTTCGACTCACAAGTGGAAACAAACCGGCCGCGGACTGGAATTGTGCTCGATGGACCACCATTCCCAAGCGCGGGGGCACGATGAGCACGACGGTCGAACGTCCACAGGTCGCGCCGACCGTGCTGAAGCTGGCACTGGTGCTCGGCGGGCTCACCGCGTTCGGTCCGCTGTCGATCGACATGTACCTGCCCGCCATGCCGCAGATGGCGGGCGACCTGAACGCCGCCGACGCGACCGTGCAGCTCACGCTGACCTCGTTCATCATCGGCCTGGCGATCGGCCAATTGGTCATCGGCCCGCTGTCGGACTCGCTGGGCAGGCGCCGCCCGCTCCTCTTCGGCCTCGCCCTCTACGTCGTCGGCTCGGTGCTGTGCGCGATCAGCCCGACCAGCGGCGTGCTCATCGCGGCCCGCGCGCTCCAGGCCGTGGGCGCCGCCGCGGGCCTGGTGATCGCCAGAGCCACCGTCCGCGACCGGTACTCCGGTGTCGCCATGGCCAGGTTCTTCTCCACCCTCATGCTGGTCAACGGCGTCGCCCCCGTGCTGGCCCCGGTCATCGGCGCCCAACTGCTCACCTGGACGTCCTGGCGCGGCGTGTTCGTCACCCTCGCCGTCATCGGCGCGGTGCTGCTGGCCGTGGTCACCCTGCTGCTGCCGGAATCCCTGCCCGAGGAGCTGCGCACCCCGGCCCGCCCCGTGGCCGTGCTCCGCACCTACGCGCGCCTGTTCACCCAGCGCTCGTTCGTCGGCTACGCCCTGGCGGCGGGCTTGGTGTTCGCGTCCATGTTCGCCTACATCTCCGGTTCGTCGTTCGTCCTGCAGGACGTCCACGGCCTGAGCCCGCGGCAGTTCAGCCTGGTGTTCGCCCTCAACGGCATCGGCATCATCCTCGCGGGCGGCGTCAACCGCAGGCTGGTGGGCAGGTTCAGCGAACACGCCCTGCTGTTCTCGGGCCTCCTGCTGGCAGCGGTCTCCGGCGTGGCGGTGCTGGCGGGCGTCCTCTTCGACCTGGGCCTGCCGGGCCTGCTGATCCCCCTGTTCTTCCTGGTCTCCTCGGTGGGCGTCGTGCTGCCCAACGCCACGTCCCTGGCGCTCGCGGACCAGGCGAGGTCCGCGGGCACCGCCTCAGCGCTGCTGGGCGTGCTCCAGTTCGTCATCGGCGGCGGCCTGGCCACTCCGCTGGTAGGCCTGGGCGGCCCTGGCACAGCGCTGCCGATGGCGGCCGTGATCGCAGGCTTCAGCGTCCTGGCGCTGCTCGTCTCGACAGTGCTCAACCGCCCCCGCCGGTGAACCCACCGTGCAGGTGACCGACCTGGATGGTGGTCCCGCTGTGCGTACCACCACGAATGACGTTCGTCGTGTTCCCGGCGGGCACCGGATCACGGGCGACGTCCAGTTCGGCCGCGTACCCGCTGTCGCCACCGAACCCGTGGCGCAGCAGATCACCACTGGGCTTCGGCACGTACAGGTACACGGTTCCGGTGAACTCCTTCACCGCCACGACGACGGGCGCGACCTGCGACACCGCCAACGTCGCGTACCCACTGGCCAGCACGTCCTCGAACACCCGCTGCGACAACACGACGGACACGAACGTCTGCTCGGGATCAGACCCGGTCAACACCCGTCGCACCGGCTCGGCGTCGAGCAGCCGGTGCGCCGTGATGACGGTCGTCCCCACCACGGTGGCCATGCCGTCGGGATCGGGAGCGTGAACGGGCCCGACGTTGAGACTGGCCCGCATCCGCAGTGACACCCCACGGCGGAACGACCGCATCCGCACGTCCTGCTCGGCCAATTCCTCTTGCAGCGCATCGAAGAACCCACTGACCACAGCGGGCAGGAACCGCGTGTCGAACCCCATCCCAAACCCATCACCGGTCGGATGGGGAAACAACGCGCCATCCAACACGTCCACCAGACCAGCCCGCCGAAACGCCCGGTTCAGAACGTCGTAAACGGCATCGGCCAGAGCAGGTTGAACGACATCGGGACTACTACCGAAATCCTTGGTGTCGACAACAAGCACAGCACGGTAAGGCGGCAACTCCACGGGCACACCACTGGTCAAGATCACACACTCCAGAAGGAAACGGACAGAACAGCCCAGTCTCCCCGCACCAGGGAACGAGCATTCCGCAGTAAGGCGGCTTCACAACACACCACCGACAAGCAGCCCACCCCACCACAGCCAGAGCCGGGGGCGGGCGGGGGCGGGAGGGAGGGAGGGGCGGAGGCGGGAGCGAGAGGGAGGGCGAGAGCGGAAGCCGGATCCGGAAGCAGAAGCGGGAGCGGGAGCGAGAGCCAGAGCCGGAGCGGGAGCGGGAGCAGGAACCGGAACCGGAGCCAGAGCCGGAGCTAGAGCCGGAGCCGGAGCCGGAGCCGGAGCCGGAGCCGGAGCTAGAGCTAGAGCGGGAAGCGGGAAGCGGGAAGCGGGAAGCGGGAAGCGGGAAGCGGGAAGCCGAAGGGAAGCACGCATCCAAGGCGAGCCCAGACCCCTCCCTGCCCCCGATCCCCAGCGCCCTCATGTCCGTCCGCTACGGGTCAAGGCATCTTTCCCGCCTTGACGCGGCGCGGACGGACATGGAGACAATCGCGCCACGGGGGCACCCAACTCTCACCTCAACGCTGGTTCACAAGACGGCCTCCACCAAACCCCAACCCAGCTCCCCGCCCCACCCCAGATCAACCCGGCATCCTGACATCCCGCCATCACCACAGCCCTCAACCCCGAACCCCCTCACCCGACACCACGACCGGGCGCACTCATGTCCCCCGTCCCAGGCACGCCGTCAACCACCCCGTACCGCAGGTACACGGTCCCCTTCGGCCCGGCGACCGGCGGTTCGAGGAGCGTGACGTTCGTGGGCACCGCACCGCCGTCGAACACCTTCTTCCCGACGCCGAGCACGATCGGGTGCACCCAGAGGTCGAGGCGGTCGAAGAGCTTCTCGCGCAGGAGGGTCTGGACCAGGTTCAGGCTCCCGACCACTTTCACGTGCTCGTGCCGCTCACGGATCTCGCGCACCGCTCCGACCAGGTCCGGGCCGAGCTGCGTGGACCCGGCCCACGACAGGTCGGGCGCACCGCGGGAGGCCACGTACTTCGGCACGCTGTTGAAGAGCGCGCCGATCTCGCTCCCCTCCTGGTGCGGCCAGTGGGCGGCGAAGATGTCGTACGTCCGCCGCCCGAGCAGCAGGGCGTCCGTGCCCTCGTACGCGGCACCGATCTGAGCCCCGGCGACCTCGTCCAGCAGAGGCGCCTGCCAACCGCCGAACGGGAACCCCACCGGGTCCTCCTCGGGTGCGCCGGGCGACTGCCCGACGAGGTC
Organism: Umezawaea sp. cmx-9-4; assembly: GCA_049997955.1. Classification (GTDB taxonomy): domain Bacteria; phylum Actinomycetota; class Actinomycetes; order Mycobacteriales; family Pseudonocardiaceae; genus Umezawaea. The sequence continues at coordinate 14,373 of JAEBDY010000010.1, forward strand.
GAGGGTCGCGAACAGCTCGATCTGGATGAGGCCCATGTCTACTCCCGGTGGGTTGGTCGTCGTGGTCGGAGGTTGGACCCGCGGACACCGGCAAACTCATCGCCCACGGGCTCGTCCTCGTCGACCACCTCCCACCGGCCCGTCGCACCACTCGCTCACAGGCAGCGCCTTCACCGGGTGGACGACACCTCCCACCTCCCAAAACCCCCAAACCAGACACATCGAACCCGGTGATTTCTGGGAGCGCTCCCAGAACTCCCCGACCAACATTCGATACCAACAGGGTCCATCCGGACGAAAAGCGCGTACTCCCACCGGGCGTACCACCGGCCGATCGATGCAAGCCGAACAGGCTATTTGCCAGCATTTACCGGCATCCGCCAAAAACACCGGCACTTGACCATCCACAATGGACTTCAGAAAATGTGGTCTGTACACCGCGTAACGCTGCGGTTACCCTCTCGTCTGGGAGCGCTCCCAGACGTAGTGGTCCGGATGGTCGCCCCCAAGCATGAGATCCCTGACAAAGGCGTCGTGAGGAGATCGTAAAGATGAGTTCCCCTTCAAGCGGGCAACCAAGCCCACAACGCCGAGGTCCGCGCATCGCGGCGATCGGCGCGACGATCGCACTGTTCGTCACCACGATCGGCATCGCGACGAGCACCCAGGCGTCCGCCGCACCCGGCTGCAAGGTCGACTACAGCACGTCGAACTGGGGCGGAGGCGGGTTCACCGGCTCCGTCAAGATCACCAACGTCGGTGACGCCATCTCGGGCGGGTGGTCGCTGAAGTTCGCGTTCCCCGGCAGCCAGACGGTGTCCCAGGGTTGGAGCGCCGCCTGGTCGCAGTCCGGCACCGCCGTGACCGCCACCAGCATGTCCTGGAACGGCAACCTCGGCGCGGGAGCGTCGGTGGACATCGGCTTCAACGGCACCTACAGCGGCACCAACGCCGCGCCGACGTCGTTCACGCTGAACAACGTCGCGTGCACCGGTGGGCCGATCACGACCACCACGACTACCACCACCACCACCACGACCACCACGCCGAACGACCCGGGCGGCAACACGCGGGTGGACAACCCGTACGTGGGTGCGAAGGGCTACGTGAACCCGGACTGGTCCGCGAAGGCCGCGGCCGAGCCGGGCGGCAGCCGGGTGGCCAACCAGCCGACCGCCGTGTGGTTGGACCGCATCGCCGCGATCGAGGGCACGTCGTCGGGCCGGGGCTTGGTCGCCCACCTGGACGAGGCCGTGCGACAGGCCGCCGGTCAGCCGCTGACGATCCAGCTCATCATCTACAACCTCCCCGGCCGCGACTGCTCCGCACTCGCGTCCAACGGTGAGCTGGGCCCGACAGAGATCGACAAGTACAAGACGCAGTACATCGACCCGATCGCGGCGATCCTCGCCCGGCCCGCCTACGCGGGTCTGCGGATCGTGACCGTCGTCGAGATCGACTCGCTGCCGAACCTGCTGACCAACGTCACCCCGCGCCCGACGGCGGTTCCCGCCTGCGACGTGATGAAGGCCAACGGCAACTACGTGACCGGTGTCGGCTACGCGCTCGCCAAGCTCGGCGCGGTGCCGAACGTCTACAACTACATCGACATCGGCCACCACGGCTGGCTCGGCTGGGACGACAACTTCGGCCCGACCGCGGAGCTGCTGTACACCGCCGCCAACGCGTCCGGCAGCACCAAGGCCAACGTGCACGGCTTCATCGCCAACACCGCGAACTACGGCGCCACCACGGAGCCGTACTTCAAGGTCAGCGACACCGTCGGCGGCCAGCCGATCCGCGAGAAGGCCAAGTGGATCGACTACAACAAGTACGTCGACGAGCTGTCCTACGCCCAGGCGTTCCGCCTGCGCGCCATCCAGGCGGGCTTCGACTCGGGCATCGGCATGCTGATCGACACCTCGCGCAACGGCTGGGGCGGCACCGCCCGTCCGACGGGCCCCGGCCCGACGACGAGCCCCGACGCCTACGTCGACGGTGGTCGCACCGACCGCCGCATCCACCTCGGCAACTGGTGCAACCAGAAGGGCGCGGGCCTCGGCGAGCGTCCGAAGGCCGCTCCCGCCGCGGGTATCGACGCCTACGTGTGGGCCAAGCCGCCGGGCGAGTCCGACGGCGCGAGCAAGGAGATCCCCAACGAGGAGGGCAAGGGCTTCGACCGCATGTGCGACCCGACTTACACGGGCAACGTGCGCAACGGCAACAGCCTGTCCGGTGCGCTGCCGGACGCCCCGATCTCCGGTCAGTGGTTCTCCGCGCAGTTCCAGGAGCTCATGAAGAACGCCTACCCGGCGCTCTGACCACCTGAACGGAGCACCTGAACGACCAGCGGATGCCGTCCTCGCCTCGCGGGGGCGGCATCCGCCCGTTCACCCCTCCGAGCCGGCGGGCCCGACCGTGGACGCCCTGCCGACGCGGGCGTCGTGGTCACGCTGCCGAGCCCCTCGGCACCGGTCCGCAGCCCCGGACCGACAGAGCGATGATCAGCACCCCGCTCAGCGCGGTCCGCGCGTAGACCAGCGTCACCGGCTCCAGCTCGTCGGGCGCGGCGAACTGGGAGAGCACCAGCCCGCCGTAGCCGAGCGCGAGCGCGACCCCGAACCGGCGGGCGTTCGCCCACCGGCGCGCCATGACCACGCCGAGCACACCGGTGCAGAACCGCAGCCGCGGGTCGGAGGTGTCGAACGGGACCAGCGGGTGGAACGCGGTCACCAGGTGGAAGAGCCCCACCAGCAGCGCGATGCCCTGGAGCCGCCCGAACCGCGCGGCCTTCTTCACCTTCCGCAAGCCGGTACCCACCACGACACCACCTCACGGTCGTCCGAAGACCCGCAGCGCACCACGTCCCGCCACCTCCCGCCTGGGATACCCGCGTGGAACACCGGCGATTCCACCCGGCAGGGCGATGTTCGGGGTGCCGACCGTCACTGTCCGCTCAGGACGAACAGCGGAACCACCGGTCGTGGACAGGGCGTTGAACGGATCGATGACCACTTCGGACTCCACCCTGCGCTTCCACGTCCTCGGCGACTCGCTCGCCGCGGGCGTGGGCTGCACCCGTGCCGACGAGACCATCGGCCACCGGCTCGCCCGCACCCTCCGCGCCGCCGGGCACGGGGTCGACCTCCGGGTGCTCGCCGTCTCCGGCGCCCGCTCTGCCGACCTCGCGGGCCAGGTGCGCACCTCGCTGTCGAGCGGCGTGGACGTCGCCCTGATCGTCATCGGCGCCAACGACCTGACGTCGTTCGTGCCGAGCACCGTGGGCGCGGGGCTGGTGCACGACGCCGTCGCCGCCCTCCGCCGCGTCGGCGCGCGGGTCGTCGTCGCCACCGCGCCCGACCTGGGTGTCGTCTCCCACGTGCCGCCCGCCTACCGGGGTCTCGTGTCCTCGATCAGCGGCCAGTACGCCGGCGCCCAGGGCGACGCCGTGCGGCGGGCGGGCGGGACGGTCGCCCCGGTAGGCGCTCAGCTCTCCGGCCGCTTCGCGACCGACCGCTCCCTGTTCTCCGCCGACCGCTTCCACCCCTCCCCCGCCGGGTACGCCGTGATCGCGACCGCGCTGGAGCCGTACCTGACGGCGGCGGCGAAGCGGTAGCACCGATCGGCGCGGAAGGGAACTGCGGATCAGGGTAGATTTCAGGTGCCCCCCGTCAGCGACAGATCGGATGGACCTCGCATGACCGCCGCCACCCCGGTGGACACCTCGCCGTCAGCCGCTTTCCGCGAAGCGAGCAGGCGACGGACGTTCGCGGTCATCAGCCACCCGGACGCGGGCAAGTCGACGCTCACCGAGGCGCTGGCGCTGCACGCGAAGGTCATCTCCGAGGCGGGCGCCGTGCACGGCAAGGCAGGCAGGCGCGGCGTCGTGTCCGACTGGATGGAGATGGAGCAGGCCCGAGGCATCTCGATCACCTCGGCGGCGCTCCAGTTCTCCTACGGCGACTCCGTGATCAACCTGCTCGACACGCCCGGTCACGCGGACTTCTCCGAGGACACCTACCGGGTGCTGTCGGCGGTCGACTGCGCGGTCATGCTGCTCGACGCCGCCAAGGGCCTGGAGCCGCAGACGCTGAAGCTGTTCGACGTCTGCCGCCACCGGGGCATCCCGGTGATCACGTTCATCAACAAGTGGGACCGGCCGGGCCGCGACGCGCTCGACCTGTGCGAGGAGATCAAGCAGCGCATCGGCCTCGAACCGATGCCGCTGACCTGGCCGGTCGGCGAAGCGGGCCGGTTCCGCGGGGTGCTCGACCGCGCCGACGGCACCTTCATCCGGTACACCCGCACGGCCGGTGGCGCCACGGCCGCCCCCGAGGAGCGGATCGAACCCGCCCGCGCCCTCGAAGAGGAGGGCGAGGACTGGACGCACGCCGTCGAGAGCGCCGATCTGGTCGACATCTCCGGCGGCGAGTTCGACGTGGCGAAGTTCTTCGACGCCACGGCCACCCCGGTGCTGTTCGGGTCCGGTGTGCTGAACTTCGGCGTGCGCCACCTGCTGGACCTGATCGTGGCGCTGGCCCCCCGGCCCACGCCCCGGTCGGACGTGAACGGCCAGTCGCGGCCGTTGAACTCGCCGTTCTCCGCCTTCGTGTTCAAGGTGCAGACGGGCATGGACAAGTCACACCGGGACCAGGTGGCGTTCGCGCGGGTCTGCTCCGGGGTGTTCGAGCGGGGCATGGTCGTGACCAACGCGACCACGGGCAAGCCGTTCGCGACCAAGTACGCGCAGCAGGTGTTCGGGCGGGAGCGCACGACCCTCGACGTCGCCTACCCCGGTGACGTGATCGGGTTGATCAACGCGTCCGCCCTGCGGGTCGGGGACACGCTGCACGCCGGCAAGCCCGCCGTGAAGTTCCCCGGGCTGCCCAGCTTCGCACCAGAGCACTTCGCCGTCGGGCGGCTGACCGACCTGAGCCGGGCCAAGCAGTTCCGGAAGGGGGTCGACCAGCTCGCCCAGGAAGGCGTGGTGCAGGTGCTGACCTCCGACCGGCGCGGTGACGGCGTGCCGGTGTTCGGCGCGGTGGGGCCCATGCAGTTCGAGGTGGCGGTGCACCGGCTGCTCGCGGAGTTCGGGTGCGTCGTGAAGATGGACCACCTGCCGTACACGATGGTGCGGCGCATACCCGATCCCAAGGTGCGGGCGTCGGTGAACCTCGGGAACCGCGGGGAGTTCCTGACCCGCGCGGACGGGGCGGAGTTGGTCGTGTTCAACGACCAGACGGCGTTGAACGTGACGTTGCGGTTGAACGAGGGATTGGTGTTGGAAGCGTTGGTGGCTGGGACCACGTGAGTCGAGTGGGTCGGGGCGGTGGTTGCCCCGGCTCGCGCATCGCCGCGCTTGCGTCGCGCTGCTCGGGTGGCCGGCTCCTGGCTCTTGTCACCCGGTGCTCGTCACCCCGGCTTGTCACACCGGTGCTCGTCACCCGGCTTGTCACACTGGTGCTCGTCACCCGGCTTGTCACACTGGTGCTCGTCACCCCGCTCGCTGAATTGTCTCGATCTTTGAGCTTGATTTGTCAAGGCGGGAAAGATGCCTTGACAAACGAATCTCAAAGATGAGGGCGCTTCGGATCGAGGTGGCGGGGGAAGTGCGGGCGTCTGCTTGTTGCGTGCGTTCGTTGGCCGCTTGAGGCGGTTGGTGCGTGGCTCGTCATGGGGTGTCCTGAGCCTCGTTTTCGTCCCGGTCAGTGGGACTGGCCTCGTCGTACTCGGAAGATCATCAGGTGGCTTCCGGAGGTCGATGTGGACACCAGGTCGCGCAGGTGGACTACCGGGTGCACATGGACATCTCACCGGCGTTGTCGGCTGATCGTCGGGGTGCCGCGCGGTCTACTTCTCCAGGTAGCCCTTGCTGGAGTTGCTGTAGGTCATGCCGCTCGACACGCCCGAGCACAGGCAGCGGCGGAGGTTGCCGCTCGCGGCCATCGCGGTGCAGTAGCGCTGGGCGATCGGGTCGTGCGAGGCAACGGGGTGGGGACACACGTCGCACATGGCTTCGGTCGTGGGGTCGGAGGGGGTCGCGTGCACGTCGGCCGTTGGCATCTGCCCGGTCCTCTGCGTCGTCTTTCCTGGTCCGGTGGCCCGGCCGGTTCGACCGTGGCGCGGAAGGGTCGCGATTCCCCGGCGTGAACCGGGAAACAGGGGCGACGAGTTCACGCTACCCCGTGCGGGCTGACCCGGCGCGACCACGGCCCCGGTCACGTCCAGAACCCTTCCGCACCGAGTGCACCCGCGCCACCGCCGGCGCCTACCTGCTGGAACTCGTGGTGCCCGCCGACGGGACGCGCTGCGCCGCCGTCGTCACGACGGGGTGAGAGCGGCGGCGGATGATCCACTCGGCGACGACCACGTTGATCACCCACCCGGCGGCCATGAGCATCGCCCTGGTGAACTCGTTCGGCGCCACCCCGGCCACGGCCCACGGCAGGTGCGTGAACACCTGCGTGCCCGCCCCCAGGCCGATGGCGTAGCCGCGGATCATCCACGCGCTGTGCACGCGGACGTCCCGCCGCCGGATCGCCAGGAAGCCGAGGACGATCGACGCGGCCATGGCCGTGCCGAACACGAGCCGGAACGCGGTGAGCAGGGGTCCGTCGCCTGCCGGAAGGGGGTAGACCAACGTCATCCAGAGGCCGGTGAGCGCCGCGACGAACCCGGTCGGGACCAGGACCCGGCCCGACGTCCGGTGCCACCGCCGGTGCCTGCGGCGGAAACCGGGCGCGAACTGGAAGGCGCCGAGGAGGCAGAACGCGGTGGCGCAGACGATGTGCAGCAGGACCGGCAGGGGCATCGCGAAGAACCGCTCGTTGGCGGGGGTGATCTCCGCGCCGCTCGCCAGTTCGACGACCCGGACGGTCCCCGCGGCCGCGGGCACGAAGGTGAGCAGGATCAGGGACGTGGGCACGAGCCAGTCGGCCCTGGAGGTCGTCGTCATGGGTGAATCCTGGCGGCGGAGGGGGTGTCGCCTCATCGGTGGAAGGGCCGGAGCCGCACCGTGCCGAAGTACTAGTGGCGCTAGTACTTCCGGCCGCTCACCGGTGCCGGACGCGGTTCGTCTCGTAGGCCCACATGGCGATCTCGACCCGGTTCCGGGCGCCCAGTTTCGCCATCAGACTGGCGACGTGGGTCTTCACGGTGCTCAGGGTGATGAACAGCTCGTCGGCGATCTCGCTGTTCGTCCGTCCACTCGCGACGGTGGCCAACACCTGCTCCTCCCGGTCCGTCAACGGTTCCACGGGCTGCACCGAGGCCGAGGAGGGCCCGCCGTTGGCGAAGGCGGTGAGGAGCCGCGCGGTGATGCTCGGCGCGATGAGCGCCTCGCCGTCGGCGGCGGCGTGCACGGCCTGGGAGAGCAGCGCGGGCCCCGCGTCCTTGAGCAGGAACCCGCGGGCGCCCGCGCGGAGCGCGGCGTACACGTAGTCGTCGAGGTCGAAGGTCGTGATGACGACGACGGCGAGCGGGTCCGCGACGGTCGGCCCGGCCAGCAGCCGGGTGGCCTCGATGCCGTCCACGCCCGGCATCCGGATGTCGAACAGGCAGACGTCCGGACGCAGGTGGCGGGCCACCTCCACGGCCCGCTGCCCGTTGGCGGCCTCGCCGACGACCTCGATGCCCGGCTGGGCGTTGAGGATCATCGTGAGCCCGGTGCGGACGATCTCCTGGTCGTCGGCCACGACCACGCGGATGCTCATGCCGCCGACCCGGTGCGCGGCAGCACGGCGGTGACGGTCCAGCCCCGGTCGGGGTTCGGACCGGCCTCGCAGGTGCCGCCGAGCAGGCCCGCGCGTTCGATCATGCCGATCAGCCCGTAGCCCGGCGCCGAGGACGCCGGGCTGGTGTCGCCGTCGTCGCTCACGCGCAGCCGCACCGACGTGTCGTCGGCCGCGACGCGGACCTCGATGCGGGTCGCGTGCCGGGCGTGCCTGCGGGCGTTGGTGACCGACTCCTGCGCCAGGCGGTAGATCGCGGTGCCGACCGACGGCGGGAGCCCGTCGACGTCGCCGACGATCCCAACGTCCACCGACGGGCCGGAGCGGGCGTGGCTCACCAGCTGTTCGAGGTCGGCGACGCGGGGGTTCGGGGACCGTTCGGCGGGCAGGTCGCGGCGCAGCACCCGGACCATGGAGCGCATCTCGCCCAGCGCGCTCGACGCCTCGGACTCGATCAGGCGGAGCGCGTCGACCGCCGCGTTCGGGCTCGTGGCCGCCGTCGCGAGCCCCGCCTGGGCGCGGATCGCGATCGCGGAGACGTGGTGCGCCACGGTGTCGTGCAGGTCGCGGGCCAGCCGTTCGCGCTCCACCAGCTTCACCTGGTCGATCATCCGCGCCCGCGAGCCCGACCGGTACCGGATCGCCGCGCCCAGCGTGACGGCGGAGAACGACACGACGAGCCCGCCGACCGCGTCCCCCGCGCTCAGGTCGCCCAGCAGCAGCGAGGAGCCGACCTCGCCCGCGATGACCACCAGGCCGACCGCGGCCTCGCGCCCGGACCCCCAGCGGAACAGCGCGTAGACCAGGACCAGCAGGAACGCCATCGAGTACGACTCGGGCGGGAACCCGCCGGTCAGCAGCGGCGCCAGACCGGTCACCACGACCACGGTCGCGAGCATCGGCAACGGCATCGACCGGCGCCACAGCAGCGTCGGCGCCAGCGCGATGGTGAGCGCGACCGTCAGCACGCGCCACGGCATGTCCGGGCGGAGGAACCCTTCGAGCACGGCGAGCGCCACGAGCACGCCGACGAGCGCCCAGTCCCGCCACACCCGCCGCGGGGCGTCGGACGGACGCGGTTCGCTCCACAGGGAGCGCAGGAGTTCCGGCACCCGTCGATGGTACGAGGGCGGACGCCGTTCCAGATCAGCCCAAAGTACGGTCAGGGCTCCACCGTCCTCCGGGCATCGGTTCACCCGAGTTCGGTGTGGGCGCAGGCCGAGCGGGTGCCGTCGTCGAGGTCGACGACGGCGCCCGTCGGTCACCTCCCGGTGGACGTGCCGTCGGTGACCGCGCCGGAGACCGACGCGGTGGAGGAGAGCAACGCGAGGTTCAGGCGGATCCGCTCGACCGGCTCCACCTCCGCGTCGGCCACCGTCGGCACGGTCAACAGCCCGCTCAGCTCCCCGCGCGGGATGGCGGCCAGCGGCTGCACCCGTGTGGTCGACAACGGCCGCGAGGGCAGCGGGTCCTCCTGGGAGACGTTGCGGCGGAACCACAGCTCGTCGACGTCCGTGGTGGACAGCTCGGCCCCCTCGGGGGCGGCAGGCCGACCCAGGACCGTGAGGAGCCTGTCGGCAGGCGCGGACAGCGTCATCCGCCACACCAGGGCGCCGCCCTCGGTGACCTCGTCGGTGACCGGGGTGGCGGTGAAGGTCGGCTCCGGGTCGTCGTTCGACACGGTCAGCCTGTCCGCGTACCGGCCGACGACCGCGCCCCGCACGGCTTTGACCAGCACCGTGCGCCTCGCGTCCAGGTTCCAGCGGGTGTTGCCGGTGACCTGCACCGGCACCTCCAACTCGCGCTGCCCCGGCTCGACCGCCACCAGCCGCTCGGTGTACGCGGTGTCGCCCTCGTTCTGGACGAACACCCGCACCGCGCCCGCGCCGCTCCCGGTGACCGAGACCGGGAACCGGACGGTCTGCGCGCCCGAGTCGCCCTCCTCGACGGTCAGCGCGCCCACGTCGACGCGCGGCAGCGCGACCGGCCGCGGGTCGGGCAGGCCGGGGGCGTACCCGTGGGCGTCGACGAGCCAGGCTTGCCCGGAACCGCCGTGCGGGACCAGTTCCAGCTCGGCGACACGACGCAGGTCGATCCCGTGCGCAGGCAGCGGCACGCGCACCTCCTGCGCCCAGCGGGCGGAGATCCGGTCCGTGGCGGGCAGCCCCTCCAGCGCCACCGACCCCAGCGCCGCCCGGCGCCCGGCCGCGTCGGTGACGGCCACGTCGAAGCGGGTGGTCGCGCTGTTCGGCGGCACGGCCAGCCTCAGCGCCAACTGCCGCGCCCCCGCCAGCGACACCGGCGCGCCGGGTCGGGCGGTCGCGGCCTGCCCGTCGGCGGTCCACCCCACCGCCACGGCGAACCGGCCGGGCTCGGGCACGATGCGGTTGAACCGGACGAAGTGCGGCGACGGGCGGCTGGCGGCCGGGTCGACGCACGCCGCGGCCGGGTCCGCCGAGACCTGCACGCACACCCGCGCCGAGCCGCCCGCCGAGGTCGCCTCGTCCGGCACGACGAACGGGGAGCGCGCGCCGCCGACGGCGTGGGCGAGCACGCGCGCCGGGTCGGCCGAGGGCGCCCGCACGCCCGAACCGTCGAGCAATGGCAGCACCCGCCGGTCTCCGGCGACGAACAGGCGCGCCGCCGCGGCGATGTAGGTCGCGCCCGCGGTCTGCTGCTGCTCGGCGGTGAGCCGGGTGGCCGTCCCCGGCGAGCACACCGGGTCCTCGGGCGGGGAGCGGAAGTCGTCGGACGCCGGGGCCTCCGCCTGACCGGGCGTCCACTCGGTGTTGAAGAAGTTGTGGTTGGCGCCGACGAAGTACAGCGCGCTGTGCAGCGCGGCCCCCCGGCTCACGCCACGGGTGGCGTCCACGTACAGCTGGCCCTGGAGGTCGGCCACGTCGCCGTCGCAGCCGGGCAGGATCGTCACCGACGGCACGTCCGGCGCCGGGTTGTGCGCGAAGACCGTCGGGCCGATCAGCAGTTGGCCCTTGATCGTCCAGCGCGCCCGGCCGCCGCCCGGCGGTGGGGAGAGGCTGTCGACCGCGGCCCGGTTGACGCCCTCGCCACCGCGGGAGTGCCCGACCAGGAGCACCTCGCGCAGATCGGCGACCGGCGCGGCGCGGACCACCTCGGGCGCGGAACCCCGACCGGCACCCGCCCAGTCCGCCCACCGCGCCAGGTGCGCGCGCACCAGCGCCGACCGCGCGCCCGCACCCTGTTCCAGGTCGAGGTCCTCCTGGGCGTTGACCGAGTTGGCGGACACGGACACCGTCACGTAGCCCTGCGAGGCCAGCAGCCGCTGCGCCTGGAGGTAGCCGCGGTGGCTCGGCACCGGTTTGGCAGGCGCCGGGCAGGGCCACGCCAGCAGCATCTCGGCGCCGTTGTAGCAGGTGATGTGCCTGCCGTGCAGGAACAGCGCCACCGGACGGCGGCCCGTCGCGCCGACCGGCGCGACGACCACGGCCTCCATCTCCAACGGCACCGCGTAGCCGGGAACGGTGATCGGGTCGAGCTCGTACTCCCCGGTGGACGTGGCGAACGAGCCGGGCCTGCCGGGATCGGTGTCCCCCGCGGGCAGGGGCGCAGGCGGCGCCGCGACCGTCGATGCCGACGGGAGAGCGGGCTCCTCGACGTCCAGGCGCGTGCCCGAAACCCGCGCCTGGAGCGCGTCGACGTCCTCGACCTCCGCCGCGTCCAGGGTGTAGGTGCGCAAGTCCGCGGACGGCCGCGGCACCCCCAGCAGCCGGTCGCCGTCCCAGAACTCGACCGCCGCGCCACCCGGCGGGATCGGGACGGTCGCCGTCCACGCCAGCCCCGTGCCGGTGATCGCCCACCCCGGTCGCGGCGGCGAGTCCGGCGCTTGTCGGGCCTGGGCCGTCGCCGTGACCGGTGCGGCGAGGGCCGCCGCCACCAAGGTGGGCAGCAGCAGTTTCGCCAAGCGCATGTGGTCCCCTCCGGTCGACCGATGGTCGACCAGTTCTAGCGGGGCCGAACACCGCGCCACAAGCATTTTCGAAACTTTCGCACAATTGGCCGCAACACTTGCCGAAAGTCCGGCTTCTGCGCCATGTGGCCCTATGGCCGGTGCTGTTCGGTGGCGGTGGTCGTTGGGCAGTGCTGCGGTGCGCATTTCCGGTCACGGCCCGTGCATGGCACCGAGTGCATCCGATGCGGCGTGCGGCATGCGGCATGCGGGCCCGATGAAGCCTTCGCGTTGGCCCAAGGCCCGGTGGTGATCCCCACCCCCGCTCGCGCGATTGTCTTCATGGTCGTCCGCGCCGCGTCAAGGCGGGAAAGATGCCTTGACCCGTAGCGGACGACCATGAGGGCGCTTCGGATCGGGGGTGGGGAGGGGTCTGGTCGGGATCTGGTTGCGTGCTCTTGTTTTCCGGCGTCCGCTTTGGTCGTTCGGAGTCGGGTGCTACTCGTTCCGGCTGGACGCTTGTATTTTCGAGTGTCCACTTTGGTCGGTGGTGCTGGTGCTGGTGCTGGCGTTGGTTCTGGTTCTGGTCTTGCTTTGGTCGCTGTCCGCGGGTGGTGTTGGGTGTGTGCTTGCCCCACTCGCGACCGGTGCGCGGCTGGATGGCTGCGCACCGGTCGTTGTGGTTAGCGGCGGTAGACGCCGAATTCGTACATGGCGTAGCCCCAGGCCGTGCCGCGTTGGGTCGCGTTCACGCGGACGTACCTGGCTGTTGCCGTTACCGCGATGTCGTCCGCTCCCCCGTCGCCCGTGGTCGTCGCGAACAGCGGGCGCCAGTTGGTGCCGTCGTCCGACGCCTGTAGTTCATAGGCCTTGCCGTAGGCGGCTTCCCAGATCAGCTGGACGTGGTTGAACGTGGTGACCTGGCCGAGGTCCACCCGGAGCCACTGCGGGTCGCTCCAGTCGCTGGCCCACCTCGTCGTGGTGTTGCCGTCCGTCGCCCGTTCCGGCGGGTACGGGGCGCCGTCACCCACCTGCTGGTATGACGAGGCCGTCGTTGGTTTGCCCTGGGCGATGTTGGTGCCCTGCACCGGGGGTGCGACAACGCGGAAGGACTTGGTCTCGATGCCGATGTTGCCCTTGCCGTCCCTGGCGTACAGGTAGACCTTCCACACGCCCAGCATCTGCGGGGCGGTCACCGTGAACGGGCCGTTGCCGGTGAAGGGCGCGGAGATGATGCCGCCCGCGCCGTTGATGTACTTGCTGTTCAAGCCGATCGTGTAGCTGATCGGGTCGTTGTCGGGGTCGCTGACGTTGGCCGACAAGGTGAACGTGCCGCCCGCGGGGACGTCGGTCGTGCGACTGAGGGCCATGGCGGAGATGACGGGCGGGGTGTTGGTCGCCGGCGTGCCGCCGTACATCGAGCGGACCGCGTAGTAGGACAGGCGCTTCTCGCCGTTGGGGACCAGGTTGAACCAGACGCCGCCGAAGTCGCCCTCCGTGCCGTAGTGGAACAGCGTGGCGCCCAGGGCGACGCCGGGGTGGCCGTTGACGCAGTTCCACGCGCGGGTGTAGCCGTCGCGCTTCTGCACGTCGGTCGGTTCGGTGGGCACGCCGTTGGCGTCGTTGGGGACCTCCCACTCACCGGCCGGGCCGCCCTCTGTGACGATGTAGGGCTTGGTGTAGCCGCCGTCGATCCAGTCCTGCTCCACGCCGCAGACGGCGTTGTAGGCGTTCACCGAGTACAGGTCGAGGTCGGGGGTGTTGGCCTTGAGGTACGGCCACGCGCCGGTCCAGGCGTCGGTGTTGGTGACGGGGTGGTTCGCGTCGATCGCGTGGATGGCGCGCGCCGCGTCGTTGATGAAACGAGTGTAGGCGTTGCGCTGGTTCTCCAGCTCCGCGCCGGAGAAGCAGTTGCCCATGCCGAGGATGGACTCGTTGCCGACGTTCCACATCAGCACGCCCTGGTGGCCCTTGTACTCGGTGACCCAGCGCTGGATCTCCGCGAGCATGGTGGACTTGTAGGTCGCGTCGGTGACGTAGTTGACGCAGCCGCCGCTGCCGGGACCGCCGCCCGGTTGCAGCCAGAAGCCCGCCATGACCTTGATGCCGTTCGCGGCCGCGGCGTCGAACAGGGTCCTGCTGGAGGCGTCGGTGCCCCAGGTGCGGATCGTGTTGGCGCCCATGGCCTTCAGGTCTGGCATGCGGGCCGCGGCCTCGGAGACCGGCGGACCCCAGGTGAGGCCCTTGACCACGTAGGGCGCGCCGTCCACGGAGAGCTGCCAGTTGCCCTGGGTGCCGGTCACCCTGGTGATGCCGGGACCGCCGCCGGGGTTGCCGGGGTCGCCGCCTCCGCCGGGCGTGCCGCTGACCTGGAACTCCCACAGGGAGTAGCCGTAGCCTCCGACGCGCTGGGTGCCGAGGACCCGCACGTAGCGGCCGGTGCCGTTGACGGCGAGGGTCTGGTTGCCGCCCGCGCCGGTCGTGGTGCTGTAGATCGACCGCCAGTCGGCGTCGTTGTCGGAAACCTGGACCTGGAACGCCGTGGCGTAGGCCGCCTCCCAGCGGAGTACGACCTCGCTGATCGTGGCGGTCGAGCCGAGGTCGACCCGCAGCCACTGCGGGTCGCTGAACGCGCTGCCCCAGCGGGTGCCGGGATCACCGTCGACGGCGGCGGAGGCAGGCGTGCCCGCCCCCTCGGTCGACGAGGCCGTCACGGGTTTGCCCTGGGACAGCAGCGTCGCGGCCTGGGCCGGGTTCGCCGTGACCACGAGGAAGCCCAGGACCAGGGCGACCAGTGCGGCCAGTGCGACGGGACGGGTTCGCCTGCGCTGCGGGGACGCGTCGGGCGGGTGGGTGCGCATGACATCTCCTACCTCGGTGGGGACCGCGCCGGGATGAGCCGCTCCCTACCCGACCAAGGCGGGCAGCAGTGGGAGAGCGCTCTCCGGTGAGCCTCGAGTGTTACGAGTAGATGTCGACGCTGTCAAGCGCGCTACCTGCGAAATCCCGTTCCGGTACGACGAATGGCCCTGCAGCGAGCCCTTGACAGTGGATGACCTGGGTCACATCCTACGGGAGAGCGCTCTCCAAGATGAGTGCTCCTGGTTCGCGCCGCGACTCGGCGGCGCTCCTCTCCCTGCTGGAGGATCCGTGCTCCGCAAGCTCTCGCTCCTCGTGGCCGCCGCGCTCGCCGCGGCCACCCTGACCACGGCCGGATCCGCGGCCCAAGCCGACGAACTCGTGACGCACCACGAGTTCCAGACGAACTGCTCGGTGACCAAACGAGCGCCGGACGACCCCATCATCTTCCCCAACCTGCCGGGCGCCTCCCACGACCACTCGTTCGTCGGCAACAAGACGGTGAACGCGAGCACCACGCTCAACTCGCTGGTCGCGGCGGGTCCGTACAACACGTCCTGCGTCAACCCGGACGACCTGTCCGCGTACTGGTTCCCGACCGTCTTCAAGAACGACCAGGCCGTGCTGCCGGTCGGCAAGCAGGTCATCTACTACAAGACCGGCATCCTCGACTACCGCGCCGTCCGGCCGTTCCCGCCGGGCCTGCGGTACGTGGTCGGCAGCCCGAACGCGACCCGGGAGGAGTTCCGCACCGCGCCCGGCGCCATCGAGGGCTGGGAGTGCGGCAACAGCGCCCACAACTGGGACTTCCCGGCCAACTGCCCCGTCGGCAGCCAGGCCAACATCCGGTACCAGGCTCCCAGCTGCTGGAACGGCCGCGACCTGGACTCCGCCGACCACAAGAGCCACATGGCGTACCCGGCCAACGGCGCCTGCCCCAGCAGCCACCCGAGGCCCGTGCCGATGCTGGAGTTCAAGATCGCGTTCCCGGTGGACGGCGACATGTCGACGGTCCGGTTGGCCAGCGGTCGCGGCTACACCTGGCACTACGACTTCTTCAACGCGTGGGACGCGCCCACGCTGGACGCGCTGGTGACCCACTGCATCAACGGCGGGCTCCAGTGCGACCCGCGCGGCTACGACCAGTACAAGCCGAACCGCGGCCAGGCGCTCGGTGACAACTACCGCCTCCGCGGCAGGCCCTGACGGTCCACAGTGGACGGCCCGGGGGTCCCGCCGACCTCCGGGCCGTCCACGGCGGTGGCGGTCGGCGCCCGCGTGGCGGAAGATCGGGGGAAAGCACTCGTCACCTAGGTAGAGGCGGCTCCCCATGGCTGACGACTGGATCGGCTCGCTGGACGACCTGGTCGGCAAGCTGTTCGGCGGTTTCGGCGACGGCGGCCAGTCCGGCCCGTCGACGCGGCGGACCGACCACTTCGGCCGCGACCTCACGGCAGCGGCCAGGGACGGGCAGCTCGACCCGGTCGTCGGGCGCGACGACGTGATCGACGAGGTCCTCGAAGTGCTGTCGCGGAGGACCAAGAACAACCCGGTGCTGATCGGCGATCCCGGCGTGGGCAAGACCGCGATCGTGGAGGGCATCGCCCAGCGGATGGCGGGCGGCGAGGTGCCCGCGACCCTGGAGGGCAGGCGGCTGATCTCACTCGACCTGGCAGGCATGGTGGCCGGGTCGAAGTACCGGGGCGAGTTCGAGGAACGGCTCCAGGGCGTGATCGACGAGGTGTCGGCGGCCAACCGGATGGTGGTGCTGTTCCTCGACGAGCTGCACACGGTGGTGGGCGCCGGCAGCGCCGAAGGCGCCCCGATGGACGCCGCCAACATGCTCAAGCCCGCGCTGAGCAGCGGCAGGCTCCAGGTCATCGGCGCGACCACCGTCGAGGACTACCGGCGGCACATCGCGAAGGACCCCGCGCTGGAGCGGCGCTTCCAGCCCATCCTGGTCAACGAGCCGTCGCGCGAGGAGGCGATCGAGATCCTCCGCGGCCTGCGCGGCCGGTACGAGAGCCACCACGGCGTGCGCGTCACCGACGAGGCGCTCGTCGCCGCCGTGGAGCTGTCCACCCGGTACATCGCCGACCGCTTCCTGCCGGACAAGGCCGTCGACCTGGTCGACCGCGCAGGCGCTCGGGTCCGGCTCCGGGAGAAGTCCGCGGCGCCCGACCCGCTGTCGGTGCAGCGGCGGATCGACGGCCTGGACCGGGACCTCGCGGCCGCCACCGCCCAGGACGACCACGCTCGCGTCCTCTTCCTGGAGGACGAGCTGGCCCGCGCCACCGCCGACCTGGAGACCGCCCGTTCGGCGATGGCCGACGCGCCGCGGGTCGACGCCGACGACGTCGCCGAGGTGGTGTCCCGCAGCACCGGCATCCCGGTCTCCCGGCTCACGGAGGCCGAGCGGCACCGGCTGCTGCACCTGGAGGAGCACCTGCACGAGCGGATCGTCGGCCAGGACGAGGCGGTCGAGGCCGTCGCCGACGCCGTCCGGCAGGGCCGCGCCGGTCTCAAGCACCCGGACCGGCCGATCGGCTCGTTCCTGTTCCTCGGCCCCACCGGGGTCGGCAAGACCGAGGTCGCACGCGCGCTCGCCGAGGCGCTGTTCGGCTCGCGCGACCGGCTGATCCGGTTCGACATGAGCGAGTTCTCCCAGCAGCACACGGTGACCCGGCTGACCGGAGCGCCGCCCGGCTACGTCGGCTACGACGACGCGGGCCAGCTCACCGGCGCGGTCCGGCGCACCCCGTACTCGGTGCTGCTGCTGGACGAGATCGAGAAGGCGCACCCGGACGTCTTCAACACCCTGCTCCAGGTCCTGGACGCCGGGCGGCTCACCGACGCGCAGGGCCGGACCGCCGACTTCGCCAACACCGCGATCATCATGACCAGCAACATCGGCGCCGAGCAGCTGCTGGCCGCCGCCTCGTCCGGCCGTCCGGCCGAGGACCTGCGCGAGCCGCTGATGGCGGCCGTCCGCCGCTACTTCCGCCCCGAGTTCCTCAACCGCCTGGACGAGGTGATCCTGTTCCGCGGCCTGGACGCCGACCAGCTGCGGCAGATCACCGGGCTGCTGCTGGAGGACACGCGGCACCGCCTGCGCGAGCAGGACATCACGCTCGAGGTGGACGAGCAGGCGGTCGACTGGCTCGCCGCCCGCGGCTACGACCCGGAGCACGGCGCCCGGCCGTTGCGCCGGACCATCGGCCGCGAGCTGGACCGGCGGCTCTCCCGCGCCCTGCTCGGGGGTGAACTGCGCAGCGGCCAGCACGTCGTCGTCAGCATCGTGGACTCCACGCCGACCCTGGTCGTCACGGACCGGAGCGATTGACATCCTCTCCGTCCTAATGGACGGAGACTCCCTCCACACCGTGTGGGGAACACGCGGTGTCCGGGTGGGTTACCGCTTCGTCGCGCGGTGCCGGCATCGCTGCCGGTCTTGCCCGCGCTCCACGGTCGTGGAAGTCCGCCTGTCCGGCGGCCTTGATGTTCCTGGCGGCGTTGACGTCCCGGTCGTGGGTGCTAGCACACGAGCAGTCCCACGATCGAATGTCAAGCGCTATCTTGTCGGTGATCCGGCCGCAGTCCGAGCACATGCGAGTGGACGGGAAGAACCGGTCCACCCTGGCGAACGTCCGCCCGTACCGAGCCGCCTTGTACTCCAGCATTCCGGTGAACGATGCCCAGCCCGCGTCGTGCACTGACTTCGCCAGCCTGCTCCGGCCGAGACCGACCACGCACAGATCCTCGACGTACACCGCTTGGTTGTCGCGGATGATCGATGTCGAGAGCTTGTGCTGCCAATCCCGCCGGGTGTCGGCCACCCGAGCGTGCGCCTTGGCGACCTTCGCGACGGCCTTCCTTCGCCGGTTGGATCCCTTGGTCTTGCGGGACAGCGCCTGTTGCAACCGCTTGAGCGTACGGGCGGCCCGGCGCAGGAACTTCGGCGCGGCCACTTTTCTACCGTCAGACAGGACGGCGAAGTGGGTCAGACCCAGGTCGATCCCCACCTCGGAATCCGACGGCGGCAAAGGCTCGTCCGTGGTCTGCACGACGAACGACGCGAAGTACCGACCGGCCGCGTCCTTGACCACGGTGACGCTGGACGGATCGGCTGGGAGCCCGCGTGACCAGCGCACGGGGACATCACCGATCTTCGGCAACCGCAACCGGCCGTTGTCCAACACCTTAAACCGGGCGTTCTTGGTGAAGCGGATGGCCTGCCGGTTGTCCTTGGCAGACCGGAACCGGGGCGGTGCGACCTTGCGGCCCTTGTGTTTGCCCGACAAGGAGGCGAAAAAGTTGCGATACGCGGAATTCAGATCGGCCAGCGCCTGTTGCAACACCACCGAGGACACCTCGCCCAGCCACACCCGCTCCGGGGTGGCCTTGGCTTGGGTGATGACCCGCTTGGACAACTCCCCATCCGACAGGTACCTCTCGCCGTTCTCCCGCGCCGTCTGCCGTGCTCGCAGCCCGTCGTTGAACACCACCCGCGCGCACCCGAACGCCCGCGCCAAAGCCTCACGCTGGCCGATGTCCGGGTAGAGCCGAAAGTTGCAACGGAGCCGCACCCGAACAGCCTAGCGAACCCGTCAGCAGAGGGGCTCAGGCCGGCGGTGTGCGCTGACTTCGAGACCGAACCAGTCGAGGTCACCGGCGAGCGCCAATCACTTCCAGCCGCTCGTGAACATCCCGCCCAGGGCAGCCCCGGCGACGGTGGTCAACTCCCTCCAGGGCGTCTCCTCACGGCGGCGGCAGGAATTCCCCACCCCGCGACGGCACCACTGCCGGACCACCACGCCCTGGTCGGGCTCGTCCTTCGCAGGCTCCGTCGGCGACACATCAAGGAGAGTGGTGCGTCAGCACATCGAACAACCCAACCGCCCGGCCCAGGGCACTGCTCGGGCCTGGCGGCCCTCCCAGCACGGACCCTCACCCCCGCCCCGAAGGGCCGAGCACTGGCCCGCAACCCGGTAGCGGCGGGCGTTCCCCGTTCGCGTGAACGGCTCGACGGCGACTCCGGGAGCGCGGGTAGCCTCGGGTTATCCGTCGTTAACCTGCGCAAAGGTGGCAGCCCGTGCTGGATCGCCTCATCGACAAGGTCCTCGGACTGCCTGCCGCCTCGGTGGCGAAACCGGTGGTCACCAGGGATCTCGCGATCCCGATGCTGGACGGCGTTCGGCTGCTGGCCGACCGGTACCGGCCGCCGGGCGACGAGCCGCTGCCGGTGGTGCTGGTCCGCTCGCCGTACGGGCGGCGTGGGCCGATGGGGCTGCTGTTCGGCGCCGCGATCGCCCGGCGCGGCTTCCAGGTGGTCGTGCAGAGCGTGCGCGGCACGTTCGGCTCCGGGGGCGAGTTCCGGGCGTTCCGCCAGGAGAAGGCGGACGGTCTGGCGACCGCGGCGTGGCTGCGCGAGCAGCCGTGGTGCGACGGCAGGCTGGCGATGGCGGGGGCGAGCTACCTCGGGCACACGCAGTGGGCGGTCGCGCCGTACCTCGACCCGCCGCTGGAGGCGATGTGCCTCGGCGTGACCGGGTCGGAGTTCACGACGGCGTTCTACCCCGGCGGGGTGATGGCGCTGGACAACATGCTGTCGTGGTCGGCCACGATCGGCAGGCAGGAGGAGCGGTTCGCCGCCCTGCCGAACCCGGTGCAGGTCAAGCGCACCCGGAAGGCGATGTCGCACCTGCCGCTGCGCTCGGCGGACGTCGCCGCGATCGGCAAGCCCGTCCCGTTCCTGGAGGACGTCACGACGCACGCCGAGTCGCCGGACGACTGGGACGAGACCGACCACAGCCGCGGACTGGCCGAGCTGAGGACGCCGACGAGCATGGTCACCGGCTGGTACGACCTGTTCCTCGCCCGGCAGCTCGCCGACTTCAAGGCGCTGCGGGCCGCCGGGACCAGCACCCGGCTGACCGTCGGGCCGTGGAAGCACGGCGAGGCCGCCAGCTTCCGGCCGATGATCTCCGACCAGGTCTCGTGGCTGGCCGCGCACCTGCTCGACGACCGCGCCCAGCTGCACCGCCCGCCCGTGCGGATCTTCCTCCAGCAGGCGAACCGCTGGCTCGACTTCGAGCAGTGGCCTCCCGCGGAGTCCAAGCCTCGGACCACGTACCTCCAGTCCGTCGGCGGCCTGGCCGACGACGAGCCGGGCGACTCGCCGCCGGACCGGTTCACCTACGACCCGAGCGACCCGACGCCCACGGTCGGCGGCCCGATGCTCAGCGGCGAGGCCAAGCAGCACGACAACCGGCCCGTCGAGGCCCGCGCCGACGTGCTCGTCTACACCGGACCCCCGCTGGCGCGGGACCTGGACGTCATCGGCGAGGTGTCGGCGACCATCCACGTCCGCACGTCCACCCCGCACGCCGACGTGTTCGTGCGGCTGTGCGACGTGGACGCCAAGGGCGTCTCCCTCAACGTCACCGACGGCGTGCTGCGCGTGCCGGGCGGCGAGGGGGTCGCGGCGGTCGAGGTGGTGCTCGACCCGACCGCGTACCGGTTCCGGCGCGGCCACCGGCTGCGCGTCCAGGTCTCGGGCGGCGCGTTCCCCCGGTTCGCCCGCAACCACGGCACCGGCGATCCCACTGCGGACGCGGTGGCCACCGCACCGTGCCGCTTCGAGGTGTTCCACGACCCCGAGCACCCGTCGGGCATCTCGCTGGCGGTGTTCGGCTAGCGCACGCGGAAGACCGGACCACGACTTCGCCCCGACGGTCTCGCGCGGGACGGCAGCCGGGCTGACCGGGCCGGTCTCGCGACCGCCTGCCCGCAGGGCGCCACGGGGTGGGTTCCGGCGACGTTCTCCGCACCCTCGGCTCGCTCACCCGCGTTCCTCACGCCGCCGCTCATCGCCGTGGCGGGTCTCGGCATTCCCGGAGGTCGTGTTCGCGATGCTCCCGACGCGGACCCGCACCGCGTCGGCGTCGCGGGCCGAGTAGCGGTCGTTCGTTCCACCTCGACGGGAAAACCGGTTCCCATCAAGGCACTGGCGGCAATCTCTACCACGTGGTAAAAATTGTGAGAGCGCTCCCACACCGTCTTCACCGTCGAAGTCAGGAGTCGGAAATGATCGAACCCTCCGTGCAGCTCTACTCGGTCCGCGACGCGTTCGCGGCCGATCCGACCGACACCCTGCGGCGGCTGGCCGCCATCGGGTTCACCAGGGTCGAGCCCTACGGGGTGCTGGAGAACGCCGAGGTCCTGCGCATCGGACTGCCCGAGCACGGGTTGAGCGCGCCGACCGCGCACGCGCAGCTCGTGGGCGTCGAGCAGCACCCGGTGTTCGCCGTGGCGGCCGAGTGCGGGATCGGGGTCGTCATCGACCCGTACATCGGCGCGGAGAAGTGGCAGGACGCCTCGAACATCGCGGCCACGGCGGAGGCGTTGAACGAGGCGGCGGCCGCGGCGGAGGAGCACGGCGTGCGCGTCGGCTACCACAACCACTGGTGGGAACTGGAGTCGCGGATCGACGGGCGCAGCGCGTTCGAGGTGCTCGCCGACCAGCTCGACCCGCAGGTCGTGCTGGAGGTCGACACCTACTGGGCCACGGCGGGCGGCGAGGACGCCCCGGCGCTGCTGCGCCGCCTCGGGGACCGGGTGCACGCGATCCACGTGAAGGACGGCGGCCTGGCCACTGACGGGACCGGCCAGGTGCCCGCGGGCCAGGGACGGGTGCCGGTGGGCGAGGTGCTCGCGGCGGCTCCGAACGCGCTGCGGGTGGTCGAGTTCGACGCCTACGACGGCGACGTGTTCGCCGGGATCGCCGCCAGCCGCGCGTACCTCGCGGACGCCGACCGGTGAGCGCGCGAGTCGGACCGGTCGGCGTCGGCGTGATCGGCGCGGGCGTCATCAGCGACGCGTACCTGGGCAACCTCACGGCCTTCCCCGACGTCCGGGTGCTGGCCGTCGGCGACCTCGACACCGACCGGGCCGCCGCGCAGGCGGAGCGCCACCACGTGCCGCGGTCGGGCGGGGTCGCCGCGGTGCTCGACGACCCGGACGTCGAGGTCGTGGTCAACCTGACCATCCCGGCCGCGCACGTGGAGGTCGGGCTCGCCGCGCTCGACGCGGGCAAGCACGTGTGGACCGAGAAACCCCTGGCGATGGACCGGGAATCGGCGCGCGAGCTGCTGGACCGCGCGCGGGAGAAGGGGTTGCGGGTCGCGAGCGCGCCGGACACCGTTCTCGGCGCGGGGCTCCAGACCGCGCGTAGGGCGGTCGACGCGGGCCGGATCGGCGAGCCGCTCACGGCGTTGGCGATCTTCCAGACGCCGGGGCCCGAACGGTGGCACCCGGCGCCGGAGTTCCTGTTCCAGGCGGGCGGTGGGCCGCTGCTGGACATGGGCCCGTACTACCTGACCACGCTGGTGCAGCTGTTCGGCGCGGTCCGGCGGGTCACCGCCACCGCGAGCCGGGCCCGCGACACCAGGGTGATCGGCGACGGGCCGCGCGCGGGCACGGAGTTCGCGGTGACCGTGCCGACGTCGGTGATGGCGCTGGTCGAGTTCGAGCGCGGCGGGTCGGCGCAGGTGGTGCTGAGCTTCGACTCCGCGGTGCCGCGCACGGGTTTGGTGGAGGTGACGGGCACGCTCGGCACGGCGGTGCTGCCGGACCCGAACAGGTTCGACGGGTCCACCGCGCTGCACCTGCTCGGCGGGTCGGAGCCGGAGGCCCTGGAGGCGCGGGGACATTCCGCCTCCAGGGGCACCGGGGTGCTGGAGCTGGCCCGCGCGATCCGTTCCGGGGCGGTGGAACGGGCGTCCGGCGCGCTCGCCCACCACGTGCTCGACGCGATGCTGGCGATCGACGAGTCCGCCGCGCACGGGCGGTCGGTGGACGTGACGAGCACGGTCCACGTGCCGCCCGCGCTCCCGGAGGACTGGGACCCGCACGCGAGCACCCTTTAGCAGCACCGGGACCACGCGCTCCACAGGTCGGCGTACCGGCCGCTGAGCGCGACCAGTTCGTGGTGCGTGCCGAGCTCGACCACGAGCCCGTCCGCCACGACCGCGATCCGGTCGCACGCCCGCGCCTGGGTGAGCCGGTGCGCCACCACCACCGCGGTCCGGCCCGCGACCAGGGCCGCGGCGGCCCGCTCCAGGTCGCGGGCGCCGGAGCTGCCCGCCTCGGCCGTGGCCTCGTCCAGCACGACCACGGGCGGGTCGCGCAGCAGGAGGCGGGCCAGCGCGAGCTGCTGGCCCTGCGCCGCGGTCAACGGGTGCTCCCCCGCCCCGACCGCGGTGTCCAGCCCGTCGGGCAGCGCCGTGACCCACGCGCCCGCCCCGACCGCGCGCAACGCGGCGTGGACCTGGTCGTCGGTGCGGTGCCGCGCGGCGAACAGCACGTCGTCGCGCAGCGAGCCCGCGAACACGTGCGTCTCCTGGGACACCATGCCGATCCAGTCCCGGACCTGGCTCGGGTCCAGGTCGCCGACGGCGACGCTCCCCCGCGCGTCCACCAGCAGCGCCCGGCCCGCCGACGGCGGGAACACCCCCGCCAGGACGCCCGCCACCGTCGTCTTGCCCGCTCCGCTCGCACCGACCACCGCGAGCGACGTCCCGGCGGGCACGTCCACGTCGATCCCGCGCACGACCTCGTGGCCCTCCTCGTAGGAGTGCCGGATGCCGCGCGCCA
Source organism: Umezawaea sp. cmx-9-4 (assembly GCA_049997955.1). Lineage (GTDB taxonomy): Bacteria > Actinomycetota > Actinomycetes > Mycobacteriales > Pseudonocardiaceae > Umezawaea. The sequence continues at coordinate 38,541 of JAEBDY010000010.1, forward strand.
CGATCCCGACCGGCCCGTCGTGCGGCCGGTCCGGCTTGGCCGCGGGCGGCGGGCGGCGGGCGGCGGGCGGCGGGCGGCGGGCGGCGGGCGGCGGGCGACGGGCGGCGGGCGGCGGGCGGCGGGCGGCGGGCGGCGGGACGAGGATCACGCCGACGATCCGGGCGAGCGCCGCACCGGCCCGCTGCACGTCGTCGAACGACAGTTCGATGGTGCCCAGCGGGTCGAACAAGCGGTGGAACAGCAGCGCGGCGGCGGTCACCTCGCCGACCGACACCGCCTCCGCGTCGACCAGCCAGTACCCGGTCAGCAGGATCGCCGACAGGCCGAGGGCTTCGGCGGCGTTCATGGACTTCGTGAACCAGACGAACAGCCGCAGCGCCCGCAGCGCGGCGGTCAGCGTCCGCTCCGACCCGTCCGCCACCCGCCGGGTCTGCGGCTGGCCATGTCGTAGGCGTGCACGGTGGCCAGGCCGTGCAGCGACTCCAGCACGACCTGGCCGCGGTCGGCCGCCGCGCGCCGTTCCGCGGCGTAGAGCGGACCGGCCTCGGGCAGGTAGGACCGCAGGCTCAGCCAGTACACCGGGAACACCGCGGTGAACGCGAGCGCCAGCCGCCAGTCCACGGTCGCGAACCCGGCGGCGGACACGACGATCGTGGTCGCGGCACCGAGCACCGTGACGGCCAGGGGCACCGCCGCGACGAAGTTCTCGACGTCCTCGGTGACCCGCGACGCGATGTCGCCGCTGCCCACGCGTTCCAGCACCCGCGACTCGATGACCAGCGCCCGCGCCAGCACCTGCTCCCGCAGGTCGGCCGCGACCCGCGCGCCCAGCCGTTCGGTCGCGCGCTGGGCCAGCGCGGCGAAGACCGCGCCGAACACCACCGCCGCGGCGGTGAGCACGAGCAGCGGCACCAGGTCGGGACGGCCCGCCGCGCGCACCGCGTCCACCAGCCTGCCGAGGAACAGCGACACCGCCGCCGGTCGCGAGCACGGTGAACAAGAGGAGCACGGCGGCGACGGCGATCAGGATCGCGACCGGCCGCGCGCCGTCGACCGCGTGGTCGACCGCGAGCCCGATGGCCAGCGGCACCCAGCGCTTCGCAGGCCTGGTGGACGACGGAGGTCGCGCACCCGGCGAGAGCGGGGCGGGCCCGCCGCCGCACCGCGCGGTGGGGGCGCGATCGCCAACGGGCGGCCCATTACGAGTCATGGTGACTCGTTTGTACGCTAACACATGCGTGACACGCTGTCTCGGTACAGTTCGGTCGATGGTGACCGAAGCGTCCGCCCGGATGGGCCGACCGCGCAGCGAGCGGGCACGGCGAGCGGTCCTGCACGCCGTGGACGACCTGCTGGTCGACGTCGGCTACGCGGCGATGACCATGAAGGGCATCGCCGAGCGCGCGGGCGTCGGCCGCCAGACCCTCTACCGGTGGTGGACGACGAAGGCCGAGATCCTCCTGGAGGCGATCGTCGACGACGTCGAGGAGGAACTGACGACGGCCGTGCGCGCGGACGCCGCCGACGACCTGCTCACCTACGTGCTGGCGCTCAGCGAGTTCCTCCTGACCTCACCCGCCGGGCTCGCCTACCGCGCGCTCGTCGGCGAGGCGCAGCACGACCCCGCAGTCCGGGACCTCGTGCACGCCGCGGACCTGCTGGGCACGAGCGCGCGCACCGTCCTGGACCGCGTCCGCCCGGCCGCGCCCGGCATGCCGTCGCCGAGCCTGTGCGCCGCCCAGTTCGTCGGGCCGGTGGTCTACCAGGTGATCACCGCGCAGGCCGCGCTCTCCGAGGAGGAGCTGCGCGACCACGTGCGCACCCTGCTCGACTCCTGGTCCCGCTAGACCGTGGGGACGGTGCCGCCGTCGAGGACGAACTCCGCGCCGGTGATGGACGCGGCCCGGTCGGAGACGAGGAAGGCGACGAGTTCGGCCGCCTCGGCGGGCAGCGCGGGACGGCCCAGCGGGATACCGCCGAGCGAGTCCACGACCTGCTCCAGCGCTGCCTCGCGGTCGATGCCCCGGCCTTCGGAGATGCGCTGGACGAGGCCTTCGGCGCCGTCGGTGCGGACGAATCCCGGCGCGACCGTGGTGACCCGCACGCCCTTCGGGCCGACCTCGTTCGCCAGCCCCTTGCTGTAGGTGGTGAGCGCGGCCTTCGCGGCCGCGTAGCCGAGGGTGGCCTCGAACAGCGGCATCTTCCGCTGGATGGACGAGACGTGCACGACCGCGCCCGATCCGGCCTCGACCATGGCCGGGACGAGTGCGCGGTCCAGCCGAACGGCGCCGAGCAGGTTGGTCTCCAACTCGGCCTGCCACTGGGCGTCGGTGAGCGCGGCGAACCCGCCGGGCCCGGCGTGGGAGCCGCCGACGGTGTTGACCAGGATGTCCAGCCCGCCGACCCCCGAGGGGAGGGTCAAACGACGGCGCGGCGCACGACCGACCCGTCACAGCGCCTCGGTCGACTCGACCCCCTTGATCCGCCCGTCGCGGAAGGCGTCCACGAACAGCCGGTGGTCTTCACGGGTCTGCGCGGCGTACCGCAGGGCGAACTCCACGATCGAGTCGGCGAACTCCGCGTCGCGGTCGCCGATCGCGGCCGCGATGGCCTCCTCGCACTGGAAGTCGACCAGCGTCTGCTCGGAGTCGGAGTCGGCCACGCAGTGCATCTTGGCCGTCGCCCGGCCCAGGTAGCCCAGCACCGGCAGCATGTCCGCGGGCTCGGTCAGGTCCGACCAGTCCAGGTCGGACACGTAGGGGGACAGTTCCGACACGACGTAGCCCACGCCGTCGACCTCCGTGTGCCCGAGCCACGGGTCGGCGTGCGCCTGCAACGCCCGCTGGGACACGGCGGTGCGGTGGCCGTGGTCGGTGAAGTACTCCCGGATGTGCTCGTCGCGCACGATCCGGCTGGGCGCGGCCACGTTCGCCTGCTTCATCGACAGGACCACGTCGTTCTCCAGCGCCTGCGTGCGGCCCTCGACCAGGACGTTGTACGCGGGCAACCCCGCCGAGCCGATGCCGAAACCGCTGCGCCCCACCACGTCCTTGACGGCGTAGGTGAGGCTGCCGCTGGCCCTCTTGCCGCTCGGGATGGTCTCCAGGTAGCCGGCGAACGCCCGCGCGACGGCCGCGCGCTCCTCCTCCCCCAGCTCGCGCACGCCCGAGCGGTCCCGGCGGAACTGCCGCTCGTGGTCGACGATCACCGTCGTCTCGTCGAGCAGCTCGACCCTGGTGGCGAGCCGGGCCCGCAGCAACACCTGGTGCAGCACGCCTTCCGTGCTGTCCAGGCGCAGGCTGAACAGCTCGTCGCCGGGGTTCTCCGCGAACGACCGGACCTGCCCGACGTACGCGGTGACGTAGGTGCGCACCAGCTGCTCGATGATCTTGTCGGGCAGCGCCTTGCGCCAGCCCAGCAGCGCCATGCTCGCGGCGAACCGCCGCACGTCCCACGTGAACGCCCCGAGGTAGGCCTCGTCGAAGTCGTTGACGTCGAACACCAGCGTGCCCTCGGCGTCCATGTAGGTCCCGAAGTTCTCCGCGTGCAGGTCGCCCTGGATCCACACCCGACTGGTCCGCCCGTCCGCCCACTGGTCGGGTTCCTCGGCCATATCCGCGTAGAACAGGCACGCGCTGCCCCGGTAGAACGCGAACGGCTCGGCCGCCATCTTCCGGAACTTGTGCCGGAACGCGACCGGGTCGGCGGACATCAGGTCCTCGAACGCGTCCTCCAGGACGGCCACGATGCGATCCCCGCGGTCTGTCAAGTCAGTGCCCTCTCCGTCGAGCCGTTCGGCGATATCGAGACGCTACAGCCGGCACCTAGCGTGGTGCCCGTTCCCGGTCTTTCCGCTCGGTCGCCCGGCTCCACGATGGCGCCGATGTGAGGAGAACCATGCGCGTCGTCCTGCTCACCATGGGTTCACGCGGCGACGTCCAGCCCTTTGTGGTGCGTCGACTCCCTCGACGTGCTGCACCGGCGCACCGGTGACGAGCGCAGCCGCCCGTGCGACCTGCTGCTGGCCAAGGTTCGCGAGGGCACCACGGCCGCAAGAACGGTCGTGGTTTCTACGACTACGAAGAGGCATGCCCATGACGGTCTCGGCCACCCCGGACACCATCGAGCGGGAGCTGATCGACTTCCTGGAGACCCGGACGAAGGCGCGGTGGACCATCACCCGCGACCTGTTCGGCGAGGGCGGGCTGTCGTCGCTGTTCACCATGGAACTGGTGGTGCACCTGGAACAGCGCTACGGCGTCGCCATCGCGGGCGCGGATCTCCGGCTGGCGAACTTCCGCACCGTCAAGACCATGGTGGAGCTGATCGTCCGCCTCCGCGCCGACGCGTAAAACCTCACCCCGCGGTCCTGATGAGCGGCACGTCCCGCGACAACTCCCGGAACCCGACGCCGTGGTACAGCCCGCGCGCCGCCGGATGCCCTGGCGCGCCCAGGCACACGACCGTCGCCCGAGTGGCCCCGGCCGCCCGCGCCAGGAGCATCCCGTGCAAGAGCAGCGCCCTGCCCAGCCCCTGACGCCGGTACCCCGGATGCGTCCCGACCGGCTCGAACTCGACGGCCCGGTTCACCTCGTCGAGCCACAGGATCGTCGAGGCCGCCATCGTCCCTTCCGGCGCCTCCACCAGGACGTGCAGGTCGCCGCGGTACGAGGCCGTCCGCCGGACGCCCTCGTAAGCCTCGGCCGTGTACGTCGAGGGCGCCCAGGCGTCCAGGTGGGCCTGGACAGCGGCCTCCGGCCCGGCCTCGTCCGCAGTGCGGAACCGGAACCCGTCCGGCAGCACGGGCCGTTCCACGTCGGTGAGGTCCCGCTCGTTGAGCTGGGTCCAGGACCCGGTGTCGCCGAGCGCGGCCGGGTCGGTCCCGTAGCCGTGAGCCGCCCAGCGCTCCAGGGCGAACCCGTCGGCGGCGCCCGGCAGCACCGTGCGCTCGACGTCCCGCGCCACGGCGTCGTACCAGTCGATCACCTCGTCGACCAGCCCGGCGTGATCGGGGTGGACCTGGTAGGCCAGGTAGGCGGCGGTGACGTCGTGCGCCGACCCGTCGCTCCGCCGCACCCGGTGCGGGAGAACGGCCCAGCCCCACGCCACCAGCTCCCCGCCGGAGAACCAGAGCCGACGCGGCCAGCTCCCGCCCTGTCCCGCGTGCCCCTTGCCCCAGATCCAGGCCAGCTCGCCGAACGACGCGTCGCTGTTCACCAGGTCCGGGCGGATGGCGGTGACGCGCTGCGCCATGCCCTGCATGAGCCGCACGTCCGCGGCGGTCACGAGCTCGACGTTCGTCACAGGGCGCACTGTGCCGGCGGTCCGCGAAGCCGTCGAACTGTTTTCCCGGACCGCGCTAGATCTTGCGGCGCACCAGGGTCAGCCCACGGGTCGACGACCTGCCCGAAGAAGTGCGTGTTGTCCAGCACCACCAACCCTCCGGGCCGCACCAGCTTGACCGACCGCTCGTAGTAGGCGGGGTACCCGGCCTTGTCGGCGTCGATGAACACCAGGTCGAACCCGTCCGCCCCGCCGTCGTCCAGGGTCAGCGCGCCGGTCACGACGGCCGCGGCCACCTCGCCGAGGCTCTGCCCCACCACCGCCGCGGAGCGCACCCGAGCGAGTCCCACACCGCAGCCAGCGACACCTGCACGGCGAACAGCAGCGTCTGCACCACGTCGACCCGGTCGAGCATGGACCGGGTCAGCTGGTCCGCCACCGGCCAGTCGACGAACGGCTCCAGCGCCTGCGCGCACTCGTCCATCCGCTCCCATCCGCTTCCTCCCCCCGCAGGCGGCCGGCGCACAGGGGCTGCACCGGACCCGGACGGAGGCGCGCCGACACCCGGCCCGTGCGCCGGTCCCGCAGGCCTGGTCGACGTCCTGCGGGGGAACACGACGCTGGCCCCGGCGGGTGACCGAAACCCGCCGGGGCCAGGACCGAGTCCTGCGTGAGCCGTACTGGATCGGCGGCCACCCGAGGTGCGCCGCCGATCAGCCGGGGCTCAGGTGACGTCGACCGTCGACCGCTCGTCGACCGGCGCGGACGTCCGGGACTTCTTGTCATCGTCGAGCGCGGAGCCCTCCGCGTCGAGCGTGGGCAGCCAGCGCAACCAGCTCGGCAGCCACCACGCGCGGTCGCCGAGCAGTGCCAGCGCCGCCGGGACGAGGATCATCCGGACCACGAAGGCGTCGACGAGGATGCCGAAGGCGAGTGCGAACGCGATGGACTTGATGGTGGTGTCGCCCGCCGGGACGAACCCGGCGAACACCGCGAACATGATCAGCGCGGCGGCGGTGACCACGGGAGCGGCCTGCCGGAAACCGGTGACGATCGCGTCCCGCGGTGAGGCGCCGTGGTTGTGGGCCTCGTGCATCCGCGACACCAGGAAGACCTGGTAGTCCATGGCCAGGCCGAACAGGATGCCGATGACCAGGATCGGGCTGAGGCTGATCAGCGGCCCGGTGGTGTCGAGGTTGACGACCTCGCCCAGCCAGCCCCACTGGAACACCGCGACGGTCGCGCCGAGCGAGGCGCCGATGGTCAGCAGGAAGCCGAGCACGCCGACGAGCGGGACCAGCAGCGACCGGAAGACCAGCACCAGCAGGATCAGGGCCAGGCCGACGACGACGGCCAGGTAGATCGGCAGGGCGCGGTCCAGCGCGGTGGCGACGTCGACGCTGACGGCGGTGGCCCCGCTGACCGCGGTGGTGGCGCCGTCGATGTCCGCCAACTGGGCGCGCAGGTCGGCGACGACCTGCTCGGTGGCCTGGGTGGCCGGACCGGACTCGGGGATGACGGTGAGCAGCGCGGCGGAGTTGTCGGCGTTGGGGATGGGGGGCGCGACGAAGGCGACGTCGTTCAGGGTCTTGACGTCCTCGGCCGCGGTGGTGGCGATGCCCTTGGCGTCCTGGCCCTCGATCAGGACGACCAGCGGCCCGTTCATCCCGGCCCCGAAGCCGTCGGCGATCAGCTGCTCGGCGCGGGCCTGGGTGCTGCCCTGGGCCTGCGTCGGCACCAGCGTGGTCTGCAGCGACGTCACCGGCACGGCGACGATGCCCAGCGCCACCACGGCCAGCAGCAGCGCGGGCAGCCGGTGGCGGGTGACCGTGCCGACCCAGCCGGAGTAGAAGCCCCCGGTCGGGACCTCCGTCGTGGTCGGCGCGGTCCGCTGCTTGCGGGGCAGCGCGCGGACGCCGAGGAAGCCGAGCACGGCCGGGACGAGGGTGAGGGCGACCAGGACGGAGACCACGATGGTCGACGCCGCGGCGATGCCCATCTGGGTGAGGAACGGGATGCCCGCGACGAACAGGCCCGCCAGTGCGATGACCACGGTGATGCCCGCGGTGACGACGGCCGACCCCGCGGTGCCCACGGCGGTGGCGACCGCGTTGCCGACGTCCGCGCCGCCGCGCAGCTCCTGCCGGTACCGGTTGATGATGAAGAGCGCGTAGTCGATGCCCACCGCCAGGCCCAGCATCGCCGCCAGCGTCGGGGTCGTGGACTGGAGGTCCATGAAGCCGGTGGCGATGGTGATGCCCAGGACGCCGATGCCCACGCCGACCGACGCGGTCAGCAGGTTCATCCCGGCCGTGACCAGCGAACCGTAGGTCAGCGCCAGGATCAGCAGCGCGATGACCACGCCGACCACCTCGGTCACGCCGCCGATGTGCGGGGGCGCGGTGACGGCCTCGCCGGTCACCTCGGCGGTCAGGTCTGCGCTGTTCGCGGCGGCCACGGCGTCCAGCAGCGCGGTCCGCTGCTCCGCGGTGACCTCACCCCGCTCGACGGCGTAGGTCACGGTGCTGTAGGCGGTGCCGAAGTTCGGCGAGACGGCGGGAGCGGCCGGGTCGAGCGGGTTGGCGGCCGAGGCCACGCCGGGGAGCGCGGACAGCTTCGCCACGAGTTCGCCGAGGCGCTGGGCGTTGGCCGGATCGGTCATCAGCTGACCGTCCGGGAGGCGCACCACCACCTTCGCGGTCACGCCGTCGCCCGTGCCGAACTCCTGCTCGATCTTCTCCAGCGCGGTGGTGGACTCCTGCCCCGGCATGGAGAAGCTGTTCGAGGTCTCCCCGGCGAGCGTCACGGCGCCCACACCGGAGCCGACCAGGACGGCCAGCCACACCAGGACGACGAGCAGCCGTCGCCGGTGGACGCCCAGACCGAGTCTGTGCAGCAGACGTGCCATGTGGATCAGTCCTCCACCGGTGTCGAACCGGAAGTGTGGGAGCCCGGCCGGGAATGGCCGAGCGCGTCGAGGCAGGTCGCGATGATGTGGGGCCGCCACGCGGTCTTGTCGCCGATGCGGTGGGCGGCCAGGCTGAGCACCGCCAGGGCGCTCAGCGCGCCGATGGTGCGGACCATCCGCTCGGTCTGGTCGCCCTCGGGGTCGACGGCGAACATCTCGAAGACGAACGCGTGGTGCGCGCCGAAGCTCTCGCCGATGGGTTCGACGTCGTCCGTGGTGAGCGTCCCGAACGCCAGCGCCACCAGGCCGGGCCTGTCCAGCGCCGTGTCGATCAGCAGTTCCACCGCCCGCCGGTCGCGCGCCGGGCCGGGCGGCAGCAGGCCGACCTGGGCGAGGAGCTGGTGCCCCCGCACCTCGCCGAGCTGCCGCGCGGCCTGGAAGAGCGCTTCCTTGGACGGGTAGTGGTGCAGCAGGCCCGCCTTGGACAGGCCGACCGCGTCGGCCACGGTCTTCAGCGACGTGTGGGCGAACCCGTGCCGTGCGAACAAAGCCGCTGCCTGGTCGAGGATCCTCTCGTCGACCTGTTGCCGGACCACTCGTGCCATGAGGTCGAGAATACCCATCGACCGACCGATTCGGTCGGCAACCCGACCGAATCGGTCGGTGACGTTGGTCGCACCCGACGTGGTCAGGTCAGCAGAACGCCGTCACCCGCCAGCCAGCTCCCGACGCTGACCCGGTCGAGCAGCCGCGGCACCTCGTCCAGGTCGAGCTGGACGTGCGCGCTGCCGATGACGAGCGGATCCCAGCCCAGCGGGTCGATGCCGAGCCCCGCGAGGTCGCGGACGAACCCGCCCCAGTCGAGCTTCTCGGCGCCGCGGCGCACCCCGTCCAGCGCGGCGAGCAGGTCCGGGTCGGTGATCAGGCCGGTCAGGCGGCTCCACGCCGCGTCGAGGTCCAGGTCGTGCGCCTCGGATTCCGCGTACAGCGCCTCGACGTGCGCCGCCAGCACGTCCGGGGTGGTGTCCCTGAGCAGCACCAGCAGCGAGTCGGACCGACCGCAGACCAGGTCGGCGATGTCCAGGCAGGCACGGGTCGACGCGGCCGTCTCGTACCGCCAGACACCGCTGGTCAGGTCGGCGTCGAAGCGGAACCGGACCGTGTGGATCGGCTCGAAACCGTGGCGCCGCAGGTGGTCGACGCACCGGCCCGCCGCGCGGGCGACGACGCAGTCCGGTTGGAGCACCAGCGCGGTGTGGCGTTGCACGAGGCGGCCGACGTCGTCGCCGAGCACGTCGCGGGCGTGGGCCAGGCCCGACGTGAACGCCTCGTCGCGGGCGTACGCCCGCACCTTCTCCCGGTCCGCGGTGAGGGTCCGCCAGTGCTCGTTCGCGGACGGGTCCACGGGGCTCCCTCCACACGAGTCCTACCGGGACGGCACGGGCAGGGGTGAACGCCCGGCACCGCGTTGTCCAAGACGTGCCAACGTTTCCCGGTACGGGGGATCCGCCGGGCGACCGACCGATACATACTGTGCCGACTTCACGTGCCGTCACCGCGTCGACGGGCCACGCGACGACGAGAGGTGATCGATGGTAGCCATGAACGCACCCGTCCAGCGAAGCGGCGTGGCGCCGGTCGTCCAGGCGCGGGTGGCGCTGTGGGCGTTCGTCGTCGTCACCGCGGCGATCGTCGAGGTCCTGTTCCTCACGGCGGGAACCGGCAAGAACGGCATCCTCACCGTCGCCAAGTTCGTCGGCCTGCACGCCGCGCTGGTCATGATCTTCCAGTTGCTGCTGGTGGCCCGGCTGCCCTGGCTGGACCGGCGCATCGGCATGGACCGGCTCACCTCGTGGCACCGCTGGGTCGGGTTCACCCTGCTGTGGACGATCCTCGCCCACGCCACCCTCGTGGTGCTCGGCTACGCCACCCTGGACAACGCCTCGATGGGCAAGACCTTCCTCGCGCTGGCGGGCGTCCCGGCGTCGTTGCTGGGCATGCTCGCGGCCGCCGTCGTCGTGGTGATCGGGGTCGTCTCCACCCGCGGCGTCCGGCGACGGCTGCGGTACGAGACGTGGCACGGCCTGCACCTGCTGCTCTACGTGGCGCTGGGCCTGGCGTTCGCGCACCAGTTGATCGAGACGACCACGTTCGCGTCCTCGGTGTTCGCGATGGCCTTCTGGTGGGCGCTGTGGCTGTTCGCGTTCGGGTCGCTGCTCGTCGGCCGGATCGTGGTGCCGCTGGTGCGCAACTCCCGCCACCAGTTCCGCGTCGCCGCCGTCGTGCCGGAGTCGCCGACCGTGGTGTCGGTGTACATCACCGGCCGCGACCTCGAACGGCTGCCCGCCCAGGCGGGCCAGTTCGGCGTCTGGCGCTTCCCCGGCCACCACCACTGGTGGCTGGCGAACCCGTTCTCGCTGTCCGCGGCCCCCAACGGCCGCTCGCTGCGGCTGACCGCGAAAGCGGTCGGCGCCACCAGCGCGGGCCTGCGGAACCTGCGCGTCGGGTCCCGCGTGTTCCTGGAAGGCCCGTACGGCGCGTTCACCTCCCTGCACCGCAGCAGGCCGGGCGTGGTGCTGATCGCCGGCGGTGTGGGCATCACGCCCGTCCGGTCCCTGCTGGAGGAGCACACGCCGGGCGACTTCGTCGTGCTCTACCGGGTCCGCGACGAGAGCGACGCGGTGCTGCTCACCGAGCTGCGCAACCTGGTCGCGGCCCGCCGCGGCCGACTGCACCTGCTCACCGGCAGCACCGGCTCCGGCGCGCGACCGTTCGAGCCCGCCGCCCTGCACCACCTGGTGCCCGACATCGCCACCCGCGACGTCTACGTCTGCGGCCCGCCCGCGATGACCTCGGCCGTGCTGGCCGGGCTGCGCGGGCTGAACGTGCCCAACCGGCAGGTTCACGCGGAGAAGTTCAGCCTGGCCTGACGATCCCGGAGTGCGGCTTCGGCCGCACTCCGGGACCCGGCTACCGGGCGGCGCTCAGCACGTCCCGCAACGCCCTGGCGTTCTTCACCACCAGGCTCGACCCCTTGCGCGCGGCCACCTCCGCTACCTCCGCGATCCCACCGGACGCGCCGCAGCGCGACGCGCACTCGACGGCGAGCGCGAGCAGTGCGCCAACGCGGGCGGACGGCTTGTCGCGCAACAGGATCGGCAGGGCGCTTTCGAACACCGACCACACGAGGCCGGGCGCGCTCATGTCCGCCGCCGTGCGCAGCGCCGTCACCAGTCCGTCGCGCCCGCCCAAGCCCTCGTCGACCAGCACGGCGAGTTGCCGTCCGAGCAGGACCGGGTCGAGCTGGCCCCGTGCGGCCAGCACCAGCAGCGCGTCCACCGCCAGGTCCAGGTCCTCCGGGCGGTGGACCAGCAGACCCCACGCCAGCGCCATGTGCACCGAGTACCCCGCCGGGCCGCCCGCCAGCACGAGGAACCGCAGGGTCGAGACGCCGAAGTCCTTCGAGCAGGTCGTGAAGTACTGGCGGGACGCGACCACGTCGCGGTGGTGCGGCAGCTGGGCGATCCAGAACGCCTGGGGCTGCTCCCTGACCTGGTGCAGCTTCGGGTACGGCCCGACCAGCGCGGCCAGGTCGGCGGGTAGCGGCGGATCGGTGGCCACCTCCTGGGGCTTCGCCCTCAGCCCTCGCCACCGGTCGCGCGTCGTGAACGGGTCCCAGTTGTCCGGTGTCGAGTCCTGGTGCGGGATGCCGCCCGTCCGGAGCCAGTGCGCCACCCGCTTCCCGGCGTCCGAACCGAGTTCCCCGGCCGCCGCGAGCACCCGCGGGTCGGTCGTCGGGGTCAGTCGCAGCAACGCCTGCGCCAGGTCGACCGGTCCGGGGGTGGCACCGAGTTCCTCGTAGGTCGCCAGGCGTTCCACCAGGACGGCGGCGTCCAGCGCGCCGGTGGAGAGGGTCGGCACGGCCAGCAGGAACGGCGGCGGGCCGGACCTCAGTGCGTCGATCACCTCGGTCATGCGCGCGCGGAGCGCGTCACCGGCCAGCGAGCGGGGGCGGTGGGCGAAGAGGTCGGGCTCCTCGGGCTCCTCGCCCCGCACCGCTTTCGCCACGGAGTACAGCCCGATCGGGGTGTGGCCGTCCAGCCGCCGGGGTTCCTTGCGCGTGGTCGGCTTGAGCGCGTCGGCCAGTGCGGCGCGGTCGAGGTGGGCGTGCCGTACCAGGCCGTCCAACGCCCGCTCGAACACCACCACGTCCCGGTCGCCCGCGAGGACGGCCGCGACCTCCTCGGCGACCTCGGTCGCGGTCGCGAGCGGGCCGGGCACCGGGACCGGCTCGGGCACGTCGGGCAGCACGTCGGCGAACCGCTCGGCGGGGACGTCCAACGGCGTGCCGAACAGCTCCGCCGCCCGCGCGGAAAGGCCGGGGCCCAGCCGTTCCGCGGCCGTGCGCAGCTCCGGCAGCACCGACTCCCCCGCCGCCTCGAGGTGACGGGCCACCACCTTCAGCGCGGTCTCCCGCAACGCCGAGTCCCGGTGGTCGAAGGCCACGGCCGCGGTCGTCACGACCTGGCGGGCGCGGGCCGGATCCCGCTTCGCGGCCCGGTCCAACCAGGACAGCTGCGCGCGGACGACCTTCTTCTCCGGCCGGAGCAGGACCCGCTCACCGGCCTCCGCCACGAACTCGGGCTCGACCAGCCCCGCCTCGTCGAGCGCGGCGAGGACCTCCTGCGCGTACTCGACCACCGGCGGCGACCCGTCCAGCAGCGCCAGGTGGTCCCTGGCCAGCGCGGCGTGCTCGGCGAGCGTGGGCGTCATAGCGCGCAGGCGTTCGAGGCACGGCGCCAGCTGCGTCCGCGTGCCGTCCTGGAGGAGCCGTTCGACGCCCTGGTCGAGCAGCGCGACGCGGACCTCGGCGACCCGCGCGCGGTCGGCCGGGGTGAGGTCCGCGGCGTTCAGCAGGTTCCAGAGCCACACCCCGACGTCGGGGAAGAGCGCGAAGCACCGGCGGGCGAGCACCGCGCGGTCCATCAACCCCGGCTCGGCCAGGCTGACCTCGGCCAGTTGCACCAGCGGCAGCCCGACCTCCGGTCGCGCCAGCGCCAGGGGAAGGAGGTGGCCGGTCCACGGGTCCGCGAGCAGCCGCTCCCGGAAGTCCTCGCCCCGCACCCCGCTCTCCAGGAACTCGGCGCCGTACGCGCCCCCGCTGAGCCTGCTCCAGAGCCAGGCGGTGAGGAACTCACCGGTGGTCGGCACCGGGCACCCGGTGTCGTGCACGAGGTGTTCGAGGAACGCGAACCCGAAGGTGCGCCACTCGTACCCGCTCATCACCCCGACCAGTTCGACGCGCCACTCGACGGGGCGCAGGTCCACGACGGCGGGCAGCCAGGCTCCGCCCCCGGTCATGTCCATCAACCGGCGCCCCCGCTCCAGCGCGCGGATCCACTCGGCCGCGGCCGTCGCGCCCTCCAGGCACCCCAGCTCGGCGGCGAGCTGGGCGTCGAGCAGGTTCGTGGGACGCCCGTACTCGTACTTGAGGTCCAGCGCCCCGCGACGAGGCGCCAGCACGGCGTCGAACTCCTCGCGCTGGACCGGGGTCAGCCCGTCCAGCTCCCGGACCACACCGGCGACGTCCCCGGCCTCCACGGCCTCCATCAAGCTCATCGCGCCCCCTCCGAAACCGCGTCCCTGACCATGCGCACCGCGAGCGCGTGCTTGCACGGCCCGCGTCCTCCCCGGTACTTCGCCCACCACAGGCAGGTGCAGCTCAGCTCCCCCGCCTCGCCCAGCCGCACCGTGTGCCCGTGATCGCCCGCGCCCACCGACGCCAACGCGCCGTCGAGCCGGACAGCGCCGTCCTCGACCAGCTTCCGCGCCCCCTTCAGCCGGGGGTTGTACGCCTCCACGCGGCCTGCCGAGTACGGCAGGTTCCGGTGGAAGTACGCCCCTTCCGCCAGGTCGTAGCCGATCTGCCCGCCGGTCCCCAGCACCGTCAGCGCCGCGCGGACCCGTTCGGGCGGCAGATCGGCCTGCCTGGCCAGCTCGGCGACGTCGACCCTCGGTTCCCAGGCCAGCAGCACCGACACCAGGTCCGCGTCGTCCGCGGCCGACCCGGTCGCCAGGTCGTTCAGCACACCGCCCTCGCCGGAGAACCCGCGAGACGCGTCCTGCGAGAGCAGCAGCGTCATCCGCATCCCCGGCAGCACCGCCTCCCACGCGACGGCCGCCGCGTCCGTTCCCGCCGTGGCCTGCGCGTACACCCGCACCACCGACGCGTGCCGCAACACCTGCCGCAGAGCCAGGAGCCGCTCCGGGCCGGGTAGGCAGACCGCGCCCGGCGCGGGCCTGCTCACCGGACGCAGCGTCCGCCCGGCGGGCACCACCCAGCGCGTCGCACGGGCTCCGGTGGACTTCGGCAGCGCCCGGAGCACGGCCGCCGCCTCCGCCGCGGGCACCTCCGCGCGCAGCTCGAACCCGGCCGCCAGCACCTGCGCCTCGGCGAACCCACGCACCCAGCGTTCCGGCAGCGGGACCTTCTTCTCCACGAACCGGCCGTCGAAGGTCTTGACCTCCAACGCTTCCGGCCCCACCGCGAGGTGCAGGGGATCCGCCCCGCCGAGCCTGGCAAGCGCTCTCCGCAACGGCGGGTTGACGTCGACGTTGGTCGTGCCGTGCCCGACGTCGTCGCCGTCGAGACCGGGAGCCAGCACGTCGAGGCGCGCGTAGACCCCGCAGCAGCCGGAGAACGACTCGAACCGCAGCCGGTCCCCGTTGGCGGTCACCACCGGGTCCAGCGAGGACGACGCGCGCGGCAGGTAGTAGCGGGCCTCCGCCACGTCGGCGACCGCGAGCAACGCGGTGGCGGTGGCGATCGGCGCGGTCAGGAAACCGTTGAAGAACCTCGGGTTCGCCGCCGCGCCGGTGGGTGTGGCGCCGCCGGAGGTCTCCAGCGCGAGGGTGCGGCCGGCGGCCGATTCGAGCACGGCGGACGGGCGGAGGTAGCTGTAGGTCTGCGTCGAGGAAGTCATCGCGGACAACCTACGACCCGCCACCGACAAAAACCGAGGGACCCTCGGACCGCGCTCTCCACCATGGCCGAACACGAAGCCCGCCAATCGAAACCGGGGAAATCCACGACGGTCACGTCCGCGGGGAAGCGCGGTGGGCCGCCTCGGCCGCGATTGCCTCGTCCGCGCCGGCAACCACCGCGGCACACCACCCGTCTTGAAGGCGTGGAGATCGCGCGGCGGAAGCCGGTAGTCGCCCTCGTGGCCTTCGGCGTCGCCGTGGTCGCGGCGATCGTGCAGTACGCGGCACCCTCGGTGGTGCCGGTGCTGGAACGCGCGCCGGGCGTGCCGGAGTCCGGCCAGTGGTGGCGGCTGGTGACGCCGCTGCTCGTGCAGACCCTGGGCTGGTACCAGGTGGCGATGAACCTGGTCACGCTCCTGCTGGTCGGGGTGGTCGCCGAGCGCCTGCTCGGCCGGTGGCGGTGGGCGGTGCTGTTCGCCGCGGGAACGATCGGCGGGCAGGTCGCCGCGTACGCCCAGGGGGAGCCCGGCGGCGGCGATTCGATCGCCGTCTGCGGGCTCGCCGGCGGGGTGGTGGTCCGGCTGCTGACCAGCCCGGCCTCGAACCGGTGGGCGACGTGGGTCGTGGTGGGCTACGTCGCCGCGCTGACGGGCTGGGGTTTCGGCGGGGTCCGCGGGGCCGCCGTCGCCGTTGTCGCCGCCGTCTTCGTGCTGCGCGTCGAACCCGCTCACCGGGGTGCCCTCGCGGGCGCGGTGGGCTGCGCCGTGGTGCTGGCGACCGCCTCCGACCTGCACGGCGTGTCCCTGCTGTCCGGGATGGCCGCCGCCCTCGTGGTCACCCGGTCGCGTCGCCGAGGGGAACAGGGCACTGGCCGCCAGGACTCGTCAGGAGTTCGAAGTGCCACATCTCGTTCGCGTACGCCTGGCACAGGCCGTAGTCCGCGCCGTGCTGGATGAGCCAGTCGTCGGCGGCGGTCGGGCCGATGTCGACCGCCTTGCCGGACACGTGCGTCGACTTCTCCGGCGTGTTCACGAACTTCCGCGCCTCGTCGAGGCTCCCGTACCGGACCACGGCCTCGTCCAGCAGCCGCCGCTGGTAGTCCTGGCTCCGCCAGCCCGAGGTGACCACCAGCTCCACACCCGCCCGTCGGGCGTCGACCTCGGCCAGCCGGAGCGCCGCCAGCAAGGCCGGGTCCAGTCCGCGGAGCGCGGCGTGCCCGGTGTCGCGCAGCGAGATGCCGCCGTTCTCGGGGATAGCGCCGTCCTCGCCCGCGCGGACCGGCGACCTCGCGGTCGAGGACTCCCCCGGCGGCGCGGCCTCCGGCGTGCAGGCCGCCACCACCAGGACGATCGACGCCCAAAGGGCGCCGTTCAAGGCTTTCGGTACCACGTCGTGGTCTCCTCACCGGCAGTGTCGAAGGGAACTCCTTCGACACTGCCGGTGGGATGTCCACGACCGGTGCGCGCCGTGTGCTCGTTCCGCAACGACCGGCGCGGTCCCGGGGACTAGGCCACGTCGAACCGGTCGAGGTTCATGACCTTGTCCCACGCCGCCACGAAGTCGCGCGCGAACTTCTCGCTCGCGTCGTCGCTCGCGTAGACCTCGGCGACGGCGCGCAGCTCGGAGTTCGAGCCGAACACCAGGTCGACGCGGCTACCGGTCCACCTGGCCTCGCCCGTGGAGCGGTCGCGGCCCTCGAAGGTCTCCGCGTCCTCGGACGTCGGCTTCCACTCCACGTCCATGTCGAGCAGGTTGACGAAGAAGTCGTTGGTCAGCGACCCCGGCGTCGAGGTGAGGACGCCCAGCGAGGACTGGCTCACGCCCAGCACGCGCAGGCCGCCCACGAGGACGGTCAGCTCCGGCGCGGTCAGGGTGAGCAGGTTCGCGCGGTCGATCAGGAGGTACTCCGACGGCAGCCGGTGGCCCTTGCCGCGGTAGTTGCGGAACCCGTCCGCCGTGGGCTCCAGCGGTGCGAAGGACTCCGCGTCGGTCTGCTCCTGCGAGGCGTCCGTGCGGCCCGCGGTGAACGGGACCTCGATGTCGTGGCCCGCGTCCTTGGCGGCCTTCTCCACCGCGGCGGACCCGCCGAGCACGATCAGGTCGGCCAGCGAGACCTTCTTGCCACCGGTCTGCGCGCTGTTGAACGCCTCCTGCACGCCCTCCAGCGTGCGCAGCACCTGCGCCAGCGCCTCGGGCTCGTTGACCTCCCAGCCGCGCTGCGGCTCCAGGCGGATGCGGGCGCCGTTCGCGCCGCCGCGCTTGTCGCTGCCGCGGAACGTCGAGGCCGACGCCCACGCGGTGGAGACCAGCTGAGCGGTCGAGAGGCCGGAGTCGAGGATCCTCGCCTTGAGCGCGGCGACGTCCTCGGCGCTGACCAGCTCGTGGTCGACGGCGGGCACCGGGTCCTGCCAGATGAGCGTCTCCTGCGGGACCAGCGGTCCGAGGTAGCGCTGGATCGGGCCCATGTCGCGGTGCGTCAGCTTGAACCACGCCCTGGCGAACGCGTCCGCGAACTGGTCGGGGTTCTCGTGGAAGCGGCGCGAGATCTGCTCGTAGACCGGGTCGACCCGCAGCGCGAGGTCGGTCGTCAGCATCGTCGGCGGCCGGTTCAGCGCGCCGTCCTCGGGGTCCGGGATCGTGTTCGCCCCGGCGCCGTCCTTGGCCACCCACTGGTGGGCGCCCGCGGGGCTCTTGGAGAGCTCCCACTCGTAGCCGAACAGGTTGTCGAAGAAGCCGTTGCCCCACGTGGTGGGCGTGGCCGTCCAGGTGACCTCCAGGCCGCTGGTGATCGCGTCCCGGCCCTTCCCGCTGCCGAACGTGTTCTTCCAGCCGAGGCCCTGCTCCTCGATCGAGGCGCCCTCGGGCTCGGGGCCCACGTAGTCGTCCGGGCTGGCCGCGCCGTGGGTCTTGCCGAACGTGTGGCCGCCCGCGATCAGCGCGACGGTCTCCTCGTCGTTCATCGCCATGCGACCGAAGGTCTCGCGGATGTCGCGGGCCGAGGCCAGCGGGTCCGGGTTCGCGTTGGGGCCCTCGGGGTTGACGTAGATGAGTCCCATCTGGACGGCGGCCAGGGGCGCCTCCAGCTCCCGGTCACCGGTGTAGCGCTCGTCGCCGAGCCAGGTGCGCTCGGGACCCCAGTAGACGTCCTCGTCCGGCTCCCACACGTCCGCGCGGCCGCCTGCGAAGCCGAAGGTCTTGAAGCCCATGGTCTCCAGGGCGCGGTTGCCCGTGAAGATCATCAGGTCGGCCCACGAGACCGTGCTGCCGTACTTCTTCTTGACCGGCCACAGCAGCCTGCGCGCCTTGTCCAGGTTGCCGTTGTCAGGCCAGCTGTTCAGCGGCGCGAAGCGCTGCATGCCCGCGCCCGCGCCGCCGCGGCCGTCCTCGACGCGGTAGGTGCCCGCGCTGTGCCACGCCATGCGGATCATGAACGGGCCGTAGTGGCCGAAGTCGGCGGGCCACCACTCCTTCGACGACGTCAGCACCTCGTCGACGTCGCGCGCCAGGGCGTCGAGGTCGAGGGTGGCGAACTTGGCCGCGTAGTCGAAGTCCCCGCCCATGGGGTCGGACGCGGCGGAGTGCTTGCGGAGGATGGAGAGGTTGAGCTGGTTCGGCCACCAGCCGCGGTTGCTCCCACCCTCGGTCGGGTGGTTGAAGCGCCCGGTGGAGACCGGGCAGCCGCCCGCGGTCTCCTCGTTCATCTCTCCAACGACGGCGTCAGGACTGTCAGACAAGGGAAACCTTCCAAGGTGACTCAGGAACCGGTGGTGGTGGAGCAGTCGGGGCACAGGCCCCAGTAGACGACCTCGGCCTCGTCGATCACGAAGCCGTGGTCGTCGGACGCGGTCAGGCAGGGCGCGGGGCCGATGGCGCAGTCGACATCGGCGATGGCCCCGCACGACCGGCACACGACGTGGTGGTGGTTGTCCCCTACCCGCGCCTCGTAGCGCGCCACGGAGCCCTGCGGCTCGATGCGCCGCAGCAGGCCCGCGGCGGTCAACGCGCGCAGAACGTCGTAAACGGCCTGGTGGGACACCCCGCCGAGCCCTTCGCGAACGATACCGATGATCGAATCCGTGTCGGCGTGCGGGTGGTCGTGCACCGCGGACAGCACCGCCAGCCGAGGACGTGTCACGCGCAGCGCGACGTCGCGCAGCCGGCGTTCGAGGTCCGAGGTCGTGGGCACGCCCCGGAGTGTGCCCTGTTTTCTGGATTCAATCAAGAATCGGGTGAACGGCGACGCCGTGTCGGCCACCCCGGCGGCGCCGCGTCCACGAGCTGCCGGGCGGCGGAATCCCTTCACCGCACTCCCGACTCCAGTTCGGACTCGGGAGGGAATCCGCACTGCAACAGCGCTTTCCCCAACCGTTCGGGAATCGTCCAACTGAGACGATCCCCCTACATCTTCCGCGCAACCTGTCGGGAGGCGCCAATTCGGTGCGAAGATCGAAGTCGAACCCCGCCGCCTGTTCACCGCGTCTTCGCACGTGATTTCCTCGAAAGGGCTGAATCGGCATGGCTGACGAGGCTTTGATCCGCCCTTTGCCCGAGGCGATGAAGGCGCACGCCGAACGCGATCCGGACAAGGAGGCGTTCCGCGACTCCCGGCGCGGCACCACCTACGGCGAACTGCTGGAGCGCACGGGACGGTTCGCCGGGCACCTCGCGGGTCTCGGGGTCGGCCGGGGCGAACGCCTGGCGATCTACCTGGACAACCGGGTGGAGTACGCGGAGGTCCTGCTGGCCGGCGTGCGGGCCTCGGTCGTCGGCGTGCCGGTGAACCCCAGCTGCACCGACGCCGAACTCGGCGGTCTGCTGGACGACTGCGCCGCGGCGGTGGTCGTGACCGACGCGCGGCGCGCGGCCCAGGTGGAGCGGATGGCGGCCGACCGGCCGCTGCTCAAGATCGTCTTCGTCGGCGACGGGACGACGGACCGCCCGCGGTTCGAGGACCTCGTCGCCGTCGAGCCCGCCGAACCGCCCCGTGACGACCTCGGCCTCGACGAGCCCGCGTGGATCCTGCACACGTCGGGCACCACCGGCCGTCCGCAGGGAGTCGTGTCGACGCAGCGCGGCGCGCTCTGGTCGGTCGCCGCCTGCTACGCGTCGGAACTCGGCCTGACGGCGGAGGACCGCCTGCTGTGGCCGTTGCCGATGTTCCACAGCTTCTCCCATTCCCTGTGCGTCCTCGGGATCACCGCCATCGGCGCTAGCGCGCGCATCGTCAGCGAGCCCGCCCTGCCCGCCACGGTGCTGCGGCTGCTCGCCGAGTCGTCGGCCACCGTGCTCGCGGGCGTGCCCACCACCTACCACCGGTTCCTGGACGTCCCCGCGGACGAACGGCCCGCGACCCCGGCCCTGCGGATGTGCCTCACGGCGGGCGCGCCGCTGACCGCCGAGCTGCGCGCGGCGGCGGAGGACCTGCTCGGCACCGCCCTGCACGACTGCTACGGCAGCACCGAGACGTGCGGGATGATCGCGGTGCAGCCGAGTGGTGGTGGGCGGGTGGAGGGTGCCTGCGGCCCGCCGTTGCCCGGCACGCGGGTGCGCGTCGTCGATCCGGTGTCCACGGTGGACGTGCCGCCGGGCGACGACGGCGAGATCTGGGTCCTCGGTCCCGGCCTGATGACCGGGTACCACGCCAACCCCGAAGCCACCGCGAAGGCCGTTGTGGACGGGTGGTACCGCACCGGGGACCTGGGCCGGATCGGCGGGCACGGCCAGGTGGTCCTGTCCGGACGCGTCGACGACGTCATCATCCGGGGCGGCGAGAACATCCGCCCCGCGGAGGTCGAACGGCTCCTGCTCGGGCTGCCGGGGGTGCGGGACGCCATCGTGGTGGGCAAGGCCCACCCCGTGCTGGGCGAGGTGCCCGTGGCGTTCGTGGTGCCCGCCGACGGGGGCCTCGACCCCGTCGCCGTCCGGCACGCGTGTGCGCGGGCGCTGACCGAGGTGAAGGTGCCGGACGAGGTGCTGCTGGTCGACGAGATCCCGCGCACCGCCTCCGGCAAGCCGCTGCGGCGCGTCCTGGTGGCCGGGCTCGCCGCCGCGAACGCGTCCGGGGCCGCGGTGGCGGCCACCCGCGCGGCGGAGCTGTCGGCGCTGACCCGCTCCGAGCGGACCGCCGTCCTGCGCGACCTGGTCCAGGCCGAGACGGCGACCGCGTGCGGGTGGGCGACCCCGCACGACGTGCCGATGCACACCGCGTTCACCGCGCTGGGCGTCACGTCGCTGGGCGTGGTCACGTTCGCGGAGCGGGTGGGCACGGCGACCGGGCTGCGGCTGTCGAGCAGCGCGATCTTCGACCACCCCACCCCCGCCGCCGTGGTCGACCACCTGAACGCCCGGCTGACGGGCGCCGTCCCGCACCGGGCCGCGGCCCGGTCGCGACCGACGGTGGACGAGCCCGTGGCGATCGTCGCGATGGCGTGCCGGTACCCCGGCGGCGTGACGTCGGCCGACGACCTGTGGCGGCTGGTCGCGGACGAGGTCGACGCGACCGGCGACCTGCCGTCCGACCGCGGCTGGGACCTCGCCGACCTGTACGACCCGGACCCGGACCGCATCGGCAGGTCCTACGCCCGGCGCGGTGGCTTCCTGCACGACGCCGCCGACTTCGACGCGGGCTTCTTCGGCATCTCGCCCCGCGAGGCGCTTGCCACCGACCCCCAGCAGAGGATCCTGCTGGAGGTCGCCTGGGAGGCGCTGGAGAACGCCGGGATCGCGCCGACCTCGTTGCGCGGCACGGACACCGGCGTGTTCGTCGGCCTCATGCACAGCGACTACGCGAGCAGGCTGTCCCACCACGAACTCGAATCGCACCTGGGCATCGGTTCCGCGGGCAGCGTCGCCTCCGGCCGGATCGCCTACGCGCTCGGCCTGACCGGTCCGACGCTCACCGTGGACACCGCCTGCTCGGCCTCGCTGGTCGCGCTGCACCTGGCCACGAAGGCGCTGCGCGACGGCGAGTGCTCGCTGGCGCTCGCGGGCGGTGTCACGGTCATGTCGACCCCCAACCCGCTCATCTCGTTCAGCCGCCAGCGCGCCCTGTCCCCCGACGGCCGGTGCCGCTCCTTCTCCGACGACGCGAACGGCACCGGCTGGGCGGAGGGCGCGGGCCTCCTGCTGCTCGAACGGCTCTCCGACGCGCGCAGGCTCGGCCACCCGGTGCTCGCCGTCGTGCGCGGGTCGGCGGTCAACTCCGACGGCGCGTCCAACGGCCTCACCGCGCCGAGCGGCGACGCCCAGCGCGAGCTGATCCGGCTCGCGCTGGCCGACGCGGGTCTGGAGCCCGCCGACGTCGACGTGGTCGAGGGGCACGGCACCGGCACCACCCTTGGCGACCCGATCGAGGTCGAAGCCCTGCTCGACGCCTACGGGCAGGACCGGGAGCCGGACCGGCCGCTCTGGCTGGGGTCGCTCAAGTCCAACATCGGCCACACCCAGGCGGCGGCGGGGGTCGGCGGGATCATCAAGGTGGTGCAGGCCATGCGGCACGGGGAACTCCCGCGGTCGCTGCACGCGGGGACGCCCTCGACCAGGGTGGACTGGTCGGCGGGCGCGGTGTCCCTGCTGGCGGAGCGCCGACCGTGGCCCGCCGGTGACCGTCCGCGCCGCGCGGGCGTGTCCTCGTTCGGCATCGGCGGCACCAACGCGCACGTCATCCTGGAGGAGCCGCCGCACACCGAGGCGGCACCGGCCCCGTCCGACCCGCTCGTCCCCCCGTTGCTGCTCTCGGCGCGCGACGAACCCGGTGTGCGGGCACAGGCCCGCGCCCTCGCGAGCCTGCTCGACCGCCGCCCGGAGGTCCCGCTCGCGGACGTGGGCTACTCGCTCGCGGTGGGCCGGGACTCCTTCGAGCACCGGGCCGCCGTGTCCACCGACGACCCCGATCGGCTCAGGGCGGCGCTGCGCGCCCTCGCGGACGGCACCGCCCACCCCGATCTCAGCCGCGGCCGGGCCCAGCGCGGTGGGCTCGCGTTCCTGTTCACCGGCCAAGGCGCGCAGCGGGTCCACATGGGACAGCGGCTGGCCCAACGGTTCCCCGCGTTCCGCGCGGCCCACGAGCGGGTCTGCCGGGAACTGGACGCGCACCTGCCCTCGCCCCTGCGGGACGTCGGCCCGGACCTGCTGGACCGGACCGACTTCGCGCAGGCCGCGATCTTCGCCTTCGAGGTGGCGCTGTTCCGCCTGCTGGAGAGCTGGGGCGTCCGACCGGACGGCCTGGTCGGGCACTCGGTGGGCGAGGTGGCCGCGGCGCACGTGGCGGGCGTGCTGTCGCTGCCGGACGCGGTCCGACTGGTGGCCGCGCGGGGACGCCTCATGGCGAATCTCCCGCCGGGGGGCGCCATGATCGCGCTGGAGGCGTCGGCCGCCGAGGTCGAGCCGCTGGTGGAGCCCGTGGCGGACCGGGTGTCGCTCGCGGCGGTCAACGGGCCGTCGTCGGTGGTGGTCTCCGGTGCCGCCGACGCCGTCGCGCGGATCGCGGAGCACTTCGCCGACCGCCGCACGACGAGGCTGCGGGTCAGCCACGCGTTCCACTCCCCGCTCGTGCGGCCGATGCTTCCTGCCTTCCGCGCCGTGGCGGAAACCCTGACGTACCACCGCCCGACGATCCCGATCGTGTCCACCGTGGCCGGATCGGGGGACGTGGCGAGCGCGGACCACTGGGTCCGGCACGCCGTAGAGGCCGTGCGCTTCGACGACGCGATGACCGCCCTCACCGACGCGGGCGTCACGGCCTTCCTCGAAGTGGGGCCGGACGCGGTGCTCACCGCGCTGGCCGAGGAGCACGGCGTCGGGACGACGTGCGTCGCGGCCGTCCACGCGTCCCGCGCCGAGGACACCGGCCTGCTCGCCGCACTCGCGCGACTGCACGTCCGCGGGGTGCCGGTCGACTGGTCGGCGGTGCACGCGGACGGCGGCGGCCGCCGGTGCGACCTGCCCACCTATCCGTTCCACCGCACGCGGTACTGGCTCGACGCCCCCGCGTCCACGCCGACCGCGGGCGGCCACCCGTTCCTCCTGGCCCCGGTGACCGACGCCGACACGGGCCACGTCCGGCACTCCGGGGTGCTCTCCCCCGGTGCTCAGCCGTGGCTCGCCGAGCACGCCGTAGGCAGCACGGTCGTGGTGCCCGCGGCCGCGTTCGTCGACCTGGCGCTGGAGGCCGCGGGGGCACGGGGCGGCACGCGCCTGGACGAACTGCTCGTCCTCGCGCCGCTGACGCTCGCGGACGGCGAGACGCCGCAGGTCCAGGTCGTCGTCGGCGACCTGCACGACGACCGGTACCCGTTCGACGTGTACGCCCGCGCCGACCCCTCCGCTCCGTGGACCAAGCACGTGACCGGCCTGATCTCCCGCGCCGGCCGCACGGCTCCACCGCGGTCGGAACCGTGGCCGCCGCCGGGTTCGCGGCCGGTCGACCTGACCGGCGGCTACGACCGGCTCGCCGCGCGCGGCCTGGGCTACGGCACGGCGTTCCGCGCCGTGACCGCGGTGTGGAGCCGGGGGGACGAGGTGTTCGCCGAGGCGAGCCTGCGGGACGGGGCGGCCGGGGCCTTCGGGATCCACCCCGTCCTGCTGGACGCCGCTCTGCACAGCGGACTGCTGGCAGGCGGGTCCGAGGATTCCGCGACCCCCGTGCCGTTCGCCTTCACCGGGGTGGAGTTGCACGCGACGCGGGCGACGGCCGTCCGGGTCCGGATCGCGCCCAGCGGACCGGACGCCCGCTCCGTCGAGCTGACCGACCGGGCGGGCCGCCCCGTCGTGACGATCGGGTCGCTGGCGACCCGGCCGATCGACGTCGCGACCGCCGCCGACGCGTCGGCGGGCCGGGCGGTGTACCGCGCGGACTGGGTGCCCGTGCCCCTGCCCGCGCCCGGTGCGGGCGGGTGGGCCGTGCTCGGCGAGGACACCCTGGGGCTCGCGGCGAGCCTGCCGAACGGCACGCCCGAGTCGGCCGCGCACGTGGTGCTGCCGGTCGCCCCGCGGCCGCGCCTCCATCCCGCCGAAGAGGCGCGGGAACTGGTGGGAGACGTCCTGCTGTCGCTGCGGCGGTGGATCGACTCCCCCGACTCGGCGTTCCGGGCCGACGCCCGCCTGGTCGTGGTGACCCGCAACGCCACGGCCGACGACCCCGACCTCGCGAGCGCCGCCGTGTGGGGCCTGGTGCGCTCCGCCCAGGCGGAGGACCCGCGGCGGATCGTCCTGGTCGACCTGGACGACTCCGACGCGTCGTCGGCGGCCCTCACCAGGGCGGTCGCGCTCGCCGAGCCGCAACTCGCCGTGCGCGACGGCCGGGTCCACGTGCTCCGCCTCACCCACGCGGACGCGCCGCGGACGACCTCGCGACCCGTCGACCCGGCGGGCACGGTCCTGATCACCGGCGGTACCGGCGCGCTCGGCTCGGTGCTGGCGCGGCACCTCGTCGCCACGCACGGCGTGCGGCACCTGGTGCTCGTCAGCAGGCGCGGTGCCGAAGCCCCAGGCGCCCAAGACCTGCGCACGGAGCTGACCGGCCTCGGCGCCGAGGTGAGCCTGGTGGCGTGCGACATCACCGACCACGCGGCGGTCGACGAGCTCGTCGCGAACCTCACACCCGCGCTCACGGCGGTGTTCCACCTCGCAGGCGTGCTCGACGACGGCGTCCTGACGAGCCTCACCCCCGAGCGGGTGAACACGGTGCTGGCGCCGAAGGCGACCGCGGCCTGGAACCTGCACACCGCCACCGCGCACCTGGACCTGTCGGCGTTCGTGCTGTACTCGTCGGCGTCCGGGCTGTTCGGTCGCCCCGGCCAGGCCAACTACGCGGCGGCCAACTCCTTCCTGGACGCCCTCGCCCGGCACCGCACCGCGTCCGGCCTCCCCGCGCGGTCGCTGGTGTGGGGCCTGTGGACCACCGACTCCGGCGCCGCCGGGATGGGCGATCGGGTACGGGACCGCACGGTCGTGGCCATCACCCCGCGGCACGGGAACGTCCTGCTCGACCGGGCTCTGCGCACGGCGGAACCGGTGCTGGTGCTCACGCCCCTCGACGTCGACGCGCTGCGCGACAGCCGGGACACGCCGCCGATCTTCGACGGCGTCCTCCCACCGCGCCCGGCCGCCGTCGAGGCGGAGGACGCCGCGCCCGCGCCGGACTCCCCCGGCGCGTGGCGGGACGTCCTCGCAGCGCTGGCGCCCACCGAGCGGGAGGCCGCGCTGGCACGACTGCTCATCGCGGAAATGGCGCTGGTGCTCGGTTTCACCGACGCCGGGGCGTTCCCCGATGACCGGCGCCTCGACGAGGTCGGGTTCGACTCGCTGACCGCGGTCCAGCTCCGCAACCGGGTCGGCCACGCCACCGGTACGCGGCTGCCCGCCACGGTGGTGCTGGACCACCCGACGCTCGACCTGCTGACCGCCCACGTGCACGCGGCGATGGCCGACGGCCTCCCCCTCCCGCCCGCCGCGAGCCCTTCGCCGGACCTGCGGTTCGCCTCGCTCTACCACCGGGTCATCCGCGCGCGGGGTGCCGCGGAGGGCATGTCCATGAGGTTCCTCGCCTCGTACTCGGTGCCCGCGTTCACCGCGGCCGACCGCGCCGCGCACGCCGTCCGCCCCCGGCAGACCGCGAAGGGCGATCGAGGTCCCACCGTGGTCTTCCTCGACAGCTACGTGAGCTTCACGCCGGGCAGCACACCCCGGCTCGCGACGGCGTTCGACGGCTACGCGAACGTGCACGTGCTGGACCACCCCGGGACGCTCGGCGATCCCGCGGTGCCGGACAGCCCGGAGACGCTCGCGCTCGTGCACGCCGAGGCGATCCGCCTGCTCCTGGGCGACACGCCGGTCGTGCTGGTCGGGCACTGCACGGGCGGCGCGGTGGCGCACGCCGTGGCGGGGGTGCTGGCGGAGATCGGGACGGCGCCCGCGGGGCTGGTCCTGCTCGACACGCACCTGGCGGAGGACAGCCGGAACGACGGGCGCCAGACCGCGCTGGTCGCGCAGGCGGCGAATATGCCGGAGGAGGTCTTCACCGACCTGTGCACCGACTCGGTGGTCCTGGCGGGCGGGGCCTACGCCCGGCTGTTCGACACGTGGCGGCCCCCGCCGCTGGCCGTGCCCACGCTGCTGGTGCGCTCCGACACCCCGACCCCCGAGATGCGCGGACCGGTGCCCCTGACCGACTGGCGGCCCCACTGGCCGCCTCCGCACGACGTGGTCGACGTGCCCGGTGACCACCTGTCGATGCTGGACGCGCACGCGGACACCACCATGACGGCGGTGCGGGACTGGATCGACCGCCTGGGCACCGCCGTGCGGGCGCGGGGCGTGCGGGGATGAGGCGGCAGGCGGACGTCGTCCTCCCGACCGCCACCGAGGGCTCACCGGATCCGCTGCACCAGCGGATCCGGTGAGCCCTCGGTGGCGTCCGGTGGTGTCACCATGGACGTGCGCCTCACCGGACCCGGTCAGCCGGACGCGGTGGACGTGCGGACGACCGCTCGTCCGGTGTCCGTTGTGGACGGTGCTCGGGTGAGGCACGCCCACGACGGCGAGGTCGCGCTGTTCGCCGCCCGACTCCCGCGCTCGGAGCGCTGCGCGGCCGACGTGGAGAGCCGGTACACCGAGGTCTTCGCCCTCGCCGCCGCCACGGGCTACCGGCAGGTGTTCCGCGTCTGGCAGTACATCGAGGACATCAACGGGCTCACCGCCGACGGGGTGGAGGCGCTGCTGGCCACCCAGGGGACCTGGAGCGCCGACCGGTGATCGGGTCCACGGCGAGGCGGCGCTGATGCGCCGCGTTCCCGACGCGGGGGCGGTGGAACCCCTGGGTCCGGACTCCCCGGCGTGGCGCTACTGCGGGGACCGGCGGATGCTGCTGCTCATCGGCCGGGTCGGGTACCTCCAGCTAATGTACCCGCCGCTGAGCGCCGGGGTCGTCGACCACTCGATGGACCAGGCCGAGCGGGAGGCCCTCTACCAGGAGATGCTGCGGTGCTGGCGGCAGTTCGGGTTGGGCGTGCGGGACGTCCCCGCCGACTACCCGTCCTCCCGGCGCTACTTCGACCGCGTGTGCGAGGAAGAACTGGAGACGACCCCCGCCGTGCGCCGAACCCCGGGCTACCGGCCGACCCGCCTCCAGCGGGCGGTCCTCCGGGCCGTCAAGGCGGCGGTGCGGCTCACGTGGCCGCTGGTCCCCCGCGGCTGCCGGTACATGCCGAGGGCCCGGACCGCGTTCGCCCGCGGGTGACCGGGGCACGGCGGTCCTGAACGGACGTCAGCCGTCGACGGTCACCCGCCGCAGGGCAACCATCGATTCGGAGTCCTTTGTAGACAATGGAGGTCGGCCCGTACCACTTGCAAAGGTGGTACGGGCCGAAATGCACCGGGTAGCACCTCGTGTACCACCGTGGTAGTAGTCGGGCGTACTACCACGGTGGGATGCGTGATGATCCATCCGCCGGCCACCATTCGTCACATGCGGTCGCACCAGGATCACCCCCCGTCCCCGCGGATCAGCGGATCCCGAGTGGTCGGTGGTCCCGGCCCCGACCTCGCGGGCGTCACGCGCGAACTCGCGTCGCGGGACCGGCTGCGCTGGACCGGGTTCGGCGGCGTCGTCCTGCTCACCGCCGCCGCCTGGGCCGGTGTGGCGTCCCGGTCCCCCGGCCTGGCCACGGCGTCGCTCGCCGCCGGGGTCGCCGGCGTGGGCCTGCTGGTGCTGGCGTGGGTCCTGCTGGGCCGCGTCGTCCTCGCGGGCCGCGGCGCCGTGACGGTGCCCTGGCTGAAGCGGACGCTGGCGCTCTGGTGTTCCCCGCTGCTGGTCGCTCCGCCCCTGTTCAGCCGGGACGTGTTCAGCTACCTCGCGCAGGGGGAGGTCGCCGCGCGCGGACTCGACCCGAACGTCGTCGGCCCCGCGACGGGACTCGGGTCGACGTCGGAGATCGTCGAGCGCGTGGGCGTCTACTGGCGTGACACGCCGTCGCCCTACGGCCCGCTGTTCGGCGCGGTCGAGCGGCTGATCGCCCAGGTGTCGGCCGGGGACCCGGTGGTGGGCGTTCTCCTGCACCGCCTGGTCGAGGTGCTGGGGCTGGTCATGGTCGTGTGGGCGGTTCCCCGGCTCGCCGCCGCGGCCGGGGCGTCGCAGCGCACCGCGCTCTGGCTCGGCGTGCTCAACCCGCTGGTGCTCTGGCACCTCGTGGCGGGCGTCCACAACGACTCCCTGATGCTGGGTCTGATGCTCACCGGCACGGCCGTCGCGCTGGACGCGCTGAGGAAGCGGATCGAGTGGTGGCCCTTCGGGTTCGGCGTCGTGCTCATCGCCCTCGGCGCCCAGGTGAAGCTGCCCGCACTGGTCGCACTGGCCGCGGTCGGGATCGCGCTCGCGCGCCGTCGGAGCACCAGGGTGGGCGACTTCCTGCTCGCGGGGGTCGGCATGGTCGTCGCCTTCGCGGTGGTGTCCGTCGCGGTGTCGCTCGTGACGGGTCTCGGGTTCGGCTGGGTGCGGACGCTGGGCACGTCGGGCCGGGTCGACAGCTGGATGGCGCCCACGAACTGGTTCGGCTTCCTGACCGGGGGCGTCGGCGCGCTGTTCGGCGCGCAGATCACCCAGACGATGATCGGCGTCGGCAAGGCCGTCGGCTACGTCCTCGCGGTGTGCGGGATCGCGGTCGTGCTGCACCGGCAGTGGCGCGGGCGGATCGGCGAGGTCGCGTCGTTGGGGGCGCTGCTGGGCCTGGTCGTCGTCTTCGGTCCGGTGGTGCAGCCCTGGTACCTCCTGTGGGCGGTGATCCCCCTCGCCGCGTGCCGCCTGCCGGACCGCGCGTGGACCAGGCTCACCGCGCTCGTCGCGGTGTTCGCCCTGCTCGTGCCGCCGCTGGCGGGGAACTTCACCGGCCGGGTCGGCCACCTCGTCGCGGGCTACGCGATCGGGATCGCCCTGGTCGGGGCGGCGTACCTCCTGCTGCGCTCGGCGGAGGCGCGCACGGGCTCCGACCTGGCGCCGGTCGAACGTCCGCTGGTGGACGAGAGGCCGAAGTCGCGTGTCTGACCTGGCGGTCGTCCCGGCAGCCGTCCGCGCGCCGGTCCCCAAGCCCGTCCGGCGGGCGGAGGGGTGGGTGCTCGGCGTCGGGCGGTACGCCGCCGCGGCGCTCGCGGGCGCGCTGCTGCACGCCGCGTTCCCACCCCGCACCCTCTGGTGGACGGCGGTCATCGCCTTCGCCCTGCTGTGGTTCACCCTGCGCGGCGCGCGGGTCCGCCGCGCGGCGCTGCTGGGCTTCGTGTTCGGCCTCGCGTTCTTCCTGCCCCACCTGGTGTGGATCGACCACTTCCTGGGGCGCGACTTCGGATCCGCGCCGTGGCTCGTGCTGTGCGCGCTGATGGCCCTGTTCTCGGCCGCCGCGTGCGCGCTCGTGCCGCTCGTCGCGCGGCTGCCCGGCGCACCGGTGTGGGCGGCGCTGCTGTTCGTGCTCCAGGAGACCGCGCGCGGCAGCCTGCCCTTCAACGGCTTCCCCTGGGGGCGCGTGGCGTTCGGCCAGGTCGAGGGGCCCTACCTGCCGCTCGCCGCGATCGGTGGCGCGCCGCTCGTGTCGTTCGCGGTCGTGGCGACCGGGTTCGGCGCGGCGGCGTGGGTGGTTCGGCCGCGGGACCTCCGACGGGCGTGGCCGGTGCTCCCGCTGGCGGCGGCGCTGGCCGTGGCGCCGGTCGTCGACGTCGACGCGCAGGACGGCGTGCGCACCGTGGCCGTCGTGCAGGGCAACGCGCCCGACGTGGGCCTCGGACTGCTCGGTGAGCGCGAAGCGCTGCGCCGCAACCACCTGCGCGGCACGGCCGACCTCGCGGACGCGATCCGCGCGGGCGAGGTGCCCGTGCCCGACCTCGTGGTGTGGCCGGAGAGCGCCGTCAGCACCGGCGACCGCGACCCGGCGCTGGACCGGGCCGTGGCGGACCTCGGCGTGCCCACCCTGGTCGGCGCGCTGCGCCGCGTCGACGGACACGAGGAGAACGCGGTCGTCGCGTGGGACCCGCGATCGGGCGCGGGCGACTCGTACGCCAAGCAGGAGCTGGTGCCGTTCGCGGAGCACATCCCGCTGCGGCCCCTCGCGAGCCTCGTCACCCCGTTCGCCGACGCCCCCGACCTGCGGGCGGGGACGCGGCCCGGTGTCCTGGACGTCGCGAACACCCGTGTGGGCGTGGGGATCTGCTACGAGGTGGCCTACGACGCGGTGCTGCGCGAGAGCGCGGCCCACGGCGCGCGGCTGTTCGTGGTGCCGACGAACAACGCCTGGTACGGGCGTGGCGAGATGACCTACCAGCAGCTCGGCATGGCCAGGTTGCGCGCGGTCGAGCACGGACGGGCCGTGGTCGTGGCGGCCATCAGCGGCGTGAGCGCCGTCGTGCGGCCCGACGGGAGCGTGTCGCGCTCGACCGGGATGTTCACCGAGGACCGGCTCGTGGACACCGTGCCGCTGAGGTCGGACACCACCACCGCGACCCGGTGGGGCGGCTTCCTGGAAACCCTTTTCACCGTCATCGCGCTCGCCGCGTGCGTGGTCGGCCTGGGCGCGCGTCGCCGGATCGGATGACCAGCCAAGCAAGACGGACCGAAAGTTTCGAAACAGCGAGTCATATTTCTGGACTCCACATTGCGTGACATCCCCCTTTTGCCACCCGCTTGTACGCCTGGATTTCATTGACTCGACACCGCAAAGACCCCTATCGTTTCGCAGCAGTTCCCGAAAGTTTATTCGAAACCTCGAAAGTTTCGGCGACCGCCCTGCGGACCACCTGCCAGGAAGCGGACGGTGCCCAGCCGACCCTGCACCGGCTCAGGAGGACGCACCCGATGTCCCAACTCGTCCTGTTCACGATCGACATCTGCGCGGTGGCGCTGCTCGTCTTCGGGCTCTACTTCCCCAGACACCGCCGACGCGACCTGGTCGTCTCCTACCTGGGGGTCAACGTCGGCGTCCTCGCGGTCGCGAGCGCGCTGAGCGCCAGCGACGTCGGCGCGGGGCTCGGGTTGGGGCTGGCGCTGTTCGGCGTGCTGTCGATCATCCGCCTGCGGTCCACGGAACTCGACCAGCACGAGGTCGCGTACTACTTCTCCGCCCTCGCGCTGGGGATCCTCGGCGCGCTGAGCACCACCTCGATGTGGCTCAGCGGCGGCCTGATGGGGCTCATCGTCGCGGTGATGTACCTCGGCGACCACCGGCGGCTGCTGCGGAACTACCGACACCAGGTCCTCGTGCTCGACTCGGCCATCACCGACCACCACGTGCTCGTCGGGCACCTGGAGCACCTGCTCGACGCCAAGGTGCACGTCGTCACCGTGCAACGGCTGGACATGGTCAACGAGACCACCGTGGTCGACGTCCGGTACGCGCTGAACGGGCGCGGCCTGCCCACCGGGAACGGTGCGCCCGCGCGAGCCGGAGCGCACCGGTGACCGCCCCGCCCGTCGAGTCCGCCCTGGCGCGGCTAGCTCCCGTCGGGCTCGCCGAGCTGATCGACCGCGCCGCGCTGCAGATCAGGGTGGACCGCAAGTACCTCGTCCCGACGGAGGCGCTGCCCCGCCTGCTGGAGCGGCTCAGGCCGTGCGCCAGGGTGCTGGACATCGACGGCGAGCGCGCCTTCCGCTACGAGTCGGTGTACTTCGACACCCCGCGGCTGGCCAGCTACCACTGCGCCGCGCACCGCAGGCGCAGGCGTTTCAAGGTGCGCACCCGCACCTACCTCGACTCCGGCGAGTGCTGGCTGGAGGTCAAGATCAGCGGGGCGCGGGGCAGCATCACCAAGCACCGGCTGCCCTACCACCGGAGCGACAGCGGCACCGTGCGCCCCGGACGCGACTTCGTCGACGAGTCGCTCGCCCGCGAGTCGATCGGTCCCGCCGCCGGGAGTTCCCTCGACCTGGTCCTGGTCACCAACTACCACCGCACCACGCTGTTCCTGCCCGACACCGCGAGCCGGGTCACCGTCGACACCGGACTCGCGTGGCGGGACGGCGACTCCGCGTTGCGGCTGCCCGACCTCGCCGTGGTCGAGACCAAGAGCACCTCGGCCGCCACGCCGGTCGACCGCATGCTGTGGCAGGCGGGGGTGCGACCCGCGCGCATCTCCAAGTACGCCACCGGTCTGGCCGCCCTCCGCCTCGACCTGCCCGACGTCCCGTGGCGGCGGACGCTGCGCCGCCACTTCCGCGGGACGGCCCCCTCGGTCGGCCCGGAACCGACCACCTCCCACCGTCCCGAACAGGAGACATCGTGCGTTTGACCTTCTGCGGCAACGGCGCCGCGGCGACCCACCGCACCACGGGGGTCGCGGTCGCCGCCGTGCTCCTCGCCGGACTCCTCGTCCCGTTCTCGCTGTCCGCGGCGGCCCAACCCGTTCCCGACCGGGGGTCCTCCGCCGCGGTCGCCGACACCTCGGCCGCCGATGCCGTCGCCGCGGCCGCGTCGGCCGAGGACCTGGTCGGCGACATCGCTTTCTCCGTGCCGAGCGGCACCTTCCAGGCACAGGTCTCGGTCTCGCTGAGCACCGCGATCAGCGGAGCCGAGATCCGCTACACCACCGACGGGAAGCCGCCCACCGCGCAGTCGACGCTCTACCAGGGCTCGCCGCTGCGGTTCACCCGCACCACCCAGTTGCGGGCGCAGGCGTTCGTGGGCCAGACGGCCTCCGGGACTCCCGGAACGGCGATGTACAGCGCCACCGCCACCACCACCGCTCACGACCTGCCGGTGATCATGATCGACTCCTACGGCGCGGGCAAGCCCGCCAGGGAGTACTTCGACGCCACCACCATGATCTTCCAACCGGGCCCCGGCGGAACGACGTCGCTGGCCGCGACCCCGGCGGTCGCCACCCGCGCCGGGTTCAAGCTGCGGGGGCAGTCGTCGGCCTCGTTCGAGAAGACGCCGTACCGCCTGGAGTTCTGGGACAACGACAACGACGACGCCGACTACCCGGTGCTGGGCATGCCCGCCGACTCGGACTGGGTGCTGCGCGGGCCGTTCACCGACAAGTCGCTGATCCGCGAGGCGTTCATCTACGACCTCGGCCGGGAGATGGGCCTGAAGGCCCCGCGGTACTCGTTCGCGGAGTTCTACCTCAACACCGACGCCAATCCCGTGGGCGCCAACGACTACATGGGCGTCTACATGGTCGTCGAGACGATCAAGAACACCAAGAACCGGCTCGACCTCAAGAAGTTGGACGAGGACGACACCACCCTGCCCAAGATCCAGGGCGGGTACGTCTGGAAGTTCGAGTGGATGGCGACCGAGGAGCCGACGCTGCCGTGCACCGGGCCGTCGAACACCTGCTGGAACTACCTGGAGGTCGCTGACCCGTCTCCGCTGAACGCGGCGCAGAAGGACTGGCTGCGCAACCACGTCCAGGAGTTCCACAACGTTCTGAGAGCGCCGAACTTCGCCGATCCGGTCACCGGCTACCAGAAGTACATCGACGTCGGCTCGTTCATCGACCACATGATCGTCAACGAGCTGAGCCGCGGCATGGACGCCTACGTCCGCAGCGCCCACTTCCACAAGGACCGGGACGGCAAGATCCTCGCCGGGCCGCTGTGGGACTTCGACCTCACGTTCGGCGTGGGCGGGTACTTCCAGAACGACCAGGCCGCGGGCTGGCAGCACCAGCAGACCCGGCAGCCGACGGCCAACGACTGGTTCACCCAGCTCCTGCGGGACCCGGCCTTCGTCGACCAGGTCAAGTCCCGCTGGCAGTCGCTGCGCGGCGGCCTGCTCTCCACCGCGTCCCTGCAGAGCAGGGCGGACGCCCTCGCCAGGCCGCTGACCAACGCCGCGCAGCGCAACTTCCAGCGCTGGCCGAACCTCTCGACGCAGTACATCGGCCCGTTCATCACCCCGACCGCGTCCACGTGGCAGGGCCAGGTCCAGTACCTGCGCGACTGGATGGTGCGCCGCACGGCCTGGCTGGACTCGACGGCAGGGTGGGGCGGCGGCACGACCACCCCGCCGCCCACGACCACCACGACGACTCCCCCACCCGGCTCGGCGCGGTGCACGGTGGCCTACGCGGTGACGAACAGGTGGCAGGGCGGCTTCCAGGGCGAGGTCAAGGTCACGGCGGGCACCTCGGCGATCAGCAACTGGAGCGTCTCCTGGAACCTGCCCACCGGGGAGACGATCACCCAGACGTGGAACGCGACCCTCACGAGCCAGGGAACGGCGGTCACCGCCCGCAACGCCTCTCACAACGGCTCGGTCGCGGCGGGCGCCACCACCACGTTCGGGTTCCTCGGATCGACAGCGGGAACACCCGGCACCCCCGCGCTCACCTGCACGGGGAGCTAGCGGGCTCGCGAAGCGCGGACGTCCTCCGGTCAGGAGTGGAGGACATCGGCGCCGGGAGGAGGGTGCTCGCGTCGACGGCGAGCACCCTCCCGCCGAGGTGAGTTCCGACCACCTGCGGCGTGGCGGCCACGAGCCGCCGCGCGGTGCACTCGCCACCCGGGGGAACGACACCCTGAACGTGGTCGAGCACCGGACCCGTGGGACCGGCGCTCATTCCCCTTATCGGCCACCTCGGCCGATACCTGTAGGCCTCGCCCCGACGTTCACCCCGTTGGAGCAGCCGGTTCGGTCGGAGATCGGACGCGGCGAACCTCGTCCTCGTCCTCGACCACCGACCGCCCGGCGGCGGTGGCGGCCAGCAGTCGACGCCCCCACAGCAGCGCGACGGCGCTCAGCACCAGCCAGGCACCGATCAGCAGGAAGGACCGCGGGGAGCCGAGTTCGCCCAACGCGTCCCCCAGCAGGACCGCGAGCAGCGTCGAGGGCACCAGGCCGACGGCCGTGCCGAGCGCGAACGACCGGGCGCTCACAGCGGTCACCCCGGCGCAGTAGTTGGTGGCGGCGAACGGCACCACCGGCAGCAGCCGCACCACGAGCGTGGCGGCGACCCCGCGCTCCGCGAACACCTCGTCCAGCACCCGGAGCCGACCCCGGCCGAACCACGCCGCCACCCGGCGCCGCCCCATCCCGCGGGCCACGCCGAAGGCGATCAGGGCGCCCGCCGTGAACCCGACGACCGCGAGCGCCAGTCCGGGCAGCACGCCGAACAGCAGTCCCGCCGCCGTCGCCAGGACGGGCTTCGGGAAGAACAGGGCGGTCCCGACGGCACACCCGACCACGAAGACGACCGGGGCGAACCCGCCGAACCCCCGCAGGTGAGCGCGGAACTCATCGCTCGTCGGGAAGTCCACGAAGGCCGCCACCACCGTCAGGACCACGACGACCGCGGCGAGCAGCAGCGGTCCAACTCTTCCCCGCATCGATCCCCGTCCGCCCGTCGTCACCCTCGGCGCTCACCCGACCGCGCTGTCGCGGGGAGCAGTGCCGCTCGACGAGCCATGGTAGGCGCGGTGGACGGTCACACCGCGGTCGCGGGTTTCCTCATCAGGAACCCGCTGATCGGTTCGACGTACCTCGCGACGATCGGCCCGATGATCGCCATCAGCAGCACGTACGCGGTGGCCAGCGCGGCGAGTTCGCCGTCGACGTGCCCGGACGCGACCGCGAGGCCAGCGATGACGATCGAGAACTCCCCGCGCGCGACCAGCGCGGCGCCCGTCCGGGCCCGGCCCATCGCGCCGATGCCCTGCTGCTTGGCCGCCCACCAGCCGGTCGCGACCTTGGTCACCGTCGTGATCACCGCGAGCGCGGCCGCGACGCCGAGCACGGGTGGAATGCTCTTCGGGTCCGTGTTCAGGCCGAACACCACGAAGAACACGGCCGCGAACAGGTCGCGCAGCGGTTCGAGCATCCGGGTCGCGTTCTCCGCCGTGGAGCCCGAGATCGCGATGCCCAGCAGGAACGCGCCGACCGCCGCGGACACCTGCAACTGCGAGGCGACGCCCGCCACCAGCAGCGCCGAGCCGAGGACCTTGAGCAGGAACACCTCGTGGTCCGGGCTGTCCACGATCGCCGAGATGAACCGCCCGTAGCGCAGCGCGACCACGAGCACGACCGTGACCGCGAGCAGCGAGATGCCCACCGAGGTCAGCCCGCCCAGGAAGCTGGCGCCCGCCAGCACCGGCGTCAGCACCGGCAGGTAGACCGCCATGGCGAGGTCCTCGAACACCAGCACCGAGAGGATGACCGGCGTCTCGCGGTTGCCGAGGCGGCCGAGGTCGCCCAGCACCTTGGCGATGATGCCCGACGACGAGATGTAGGTGACGCCCGCCATCGCGAGCGCGCCGACCGGGCCCCAGCCGAGCAGGATCGCGGCGATGGCGCCCGGCGCGGCGTTGAGCACGATGTCGAGCACGCCCGCCATCCACGACCTGCGCAGTCCGGTCGTGAGCTCCGACGCCGAGTACTCCAGGCCGAGCAGCAACAGCAGCAGCACCACGCCGATCTCGCTGGCGAGGTGGGTGAACTCCTCGATGCCGTGCAGCGGGACGAGCCCGCCGGAGCCGAAGGCGAGGCCGCCGACGAGGTACAGCGGGATGGGGGAGATCCCGAACTTCCACGCGACCCGGCCGAGCAGGCCCAGCCCGAAGAAGACCGCGCCCAGCTGGATCAGCGCCATGGTGGTCTCCTGCACGCGCGTCAGCCGCCTGTCAGGATGTCGGCGGCGGAGTCGAGCCCGTCCACGGTGCCGACGACGACGGCGAGGTCGCCGTTCTCGAACAGGAACTCCGGCCCCGGCGACGGGTGCGCGACACCCGAGCGGATCACGGCGACGATCGACGCGCTGGTGCGGGTCCTCAGCGCCGTGTCCCCCAGGGTGCGACTGGCGAACGCGGTGACCGGCAGCTGGCGGGTGGTGATCCCGCTGATGTCGCGGTGCTGCTCGCTCAGGCGGGCGACCAGCTGCGGGGAGCCGAGCAGGCCGGCGAGCGTCCCGGCCTCCTCCGGGGTGAGCGGGATGGACGACCCGGACGCGTCCGGGTCGTCCTGCTTGGACACGATCAGCTCGAACTTGCCCTCCCGGTAGGAGATCACTCCGATCCGGCGGCCCGCGCGGATGGCGAAGTCCTCGCGGACACCTATGCCGGGCAGCGGCGTCACTTCGACGTTCACAGGTGGTCTTCCCTCTTCTGGCTCGGTGTTCAGGGTTCGATGAGACCGGCGCGGATCGCGTACCGGGTCAGCTCCAGGCGGTCCTTCAGGCCGAGCTTCTGGAGCATGTTGGCGCGGTGCCGCTCGACCGTCTTCACGCTGATGAAGAGCAGGTCGGCGATCTCCTTCGAGGAGTTCCCCTCCGCCACGAGCTTGAGGATCTCCTCCTCGCGGTCGGTGATCGCCCTCGCGGGCGTGCTCTCGCCGTCGCGCGCCCGGTCCAGGTAGTCGCGGATCAGCGAGGCGACCGCGCCGGGGTACAGGAAGGGCTCGCCGCGGACGGCGGCGCGGCAGGCCTCCACGAGGTCCCGGTCGGCGACCGACTTGAGCACGTACCCGGACGCCCCGGCCTTGAGGGCCTCGAAGAAGTACTGCTCGTTGTCGTACATCGTGAGGATCAGGATGCGCATGTCGGGCAGCAGCCGCGACAGCTCGCGCGCCGCCTGGAGGCCGGTCAGCCGGGGCATCGCGATGTCGAGGATCGCCAGGTCCGGCAGTTCGGCTCGGGCCATGGTGATCGCCTCGGCCCCGTCACCCGCCTCCCCCACCACGGTCAGGTCCGGCTCGTTGTCGAGGATCAGCCTGACCCCGCGCCGCACCAGCGCGTGGTCGTCCGCGAGCAGGATGCGGACCGGGCGACCACCCGGCGTCACGCCGCCTCCCCCGCGGCCCGGACGACGAGCCGCACCTCGGTCCCGCCCCGCGGGGTGGGACCGACGGCCAGGTCGGCACCGACCAGCAGCGCGCGTTCCCGCATCCCCCTGATGCCCGAGCCCTCGGCCGAGCCGCCCAGACCCCGGCCGTCGTCGCGGACGCACAGCTCGACCCCGACCGACGTCGACCGCAGCAGGAGTTCCACCTCCCTGGCCTCCGCGTGCCGAATGGTGTTGGTCAGGCCCTCCTGCGCCACGCGGTACACGACGAGTTCGGTCTCCTTGTCCAGGTGGGGCAGGTGCCGGTCGAACGTGTGCCGCACCGGGACGTCCGTGTGCTCGGAGATCTCCGCCGCCAGCGCCTTGAGCGCGCTGACCAGCCCGAGTTCCTCCAGGACGCCGGGCCGCAACCTGCGGGCGATGCGGCGCACCTCGTCCAGCGTGCTGCGGACGGTCTCCTGCACCTGCCGCAGCTCGTCGCCCGCGGACGTGGACGACCGGTCGGCCACCCGCTTGAGGTCCAGCAGGACGGCGGTCAGGGACTGGCCCACCTCGTCGTGCAGCTCCTGCGCCACCCGGCGGCGCTCCCCCTCCTGCGCGGACAGCGCGCGGGCCGAGCTGAACCCGCGCTCGGTCTCCAGCCGGTCGAGCATCCCGTTGAACGTCGTGATCAGCTCGGCGATCTGACCGTGGCCGGAGGCGGTCAGCCGCGGTCCCGGCTTGAGCAGGTCGATCGTCGTCATCGCCCTGGTCAGCCGCTCCAGCGGCGCCAGCCCCAACCGGATCAGCGCGGCGTTCGCGACGAGCAGGACGGCCAGCCCCGCGGTGAGGATGAGGATCTCGGTCAGCAGCGCGGGCGTGGACACGGTGATCGGCCCGAGCACGAGCAGCGCGGCCGCAGCCACCATCGCCACGGCGTTGAGCAGGAAGATCCTGCCGAACAAGGACACGCGCGCCGCCTCCTGGTGATCACTTCCCGACACGCCTGCGAGGGTGACCGGAAATCCACCGCGTGTCCATCCGTGGCAACACCCATGTTCGCCCGGCCCGACCGATCCCACCACGCGTCGGATGGCGGTCGGACCCGGCTCGGAACGGGAGTGCGACCCGATCGCGCGGAACGGCCGGGCGCGGGAGGGTCGAGGGGTAGACCTCGCCCCCACCGCACCCCCAGGAGGAGCACGTGGTCCGGACCCAACAACGGCAGCCCGCCCACCTCACGCGGAAGGCGAAGTGGACGCTCCTGGCGATCGCGGCGGCCCTCTTCGTCATCGGCGTCGTCGTGCCGCACGCGCTGCTCATCGCCGCCGGCCTGATCCTGGCCGGTTCCGTCGGCCTCGGCGGCACGCGCTGACCGCACGTCGCCGCCCGTAGCCCCCTGAGCCACGACCACGACGGGACAGCCTGCCGGGCACACCGAACGGGCGAGGCCCGGATGATCTCGCTCGCCGCCGCGATGGGGCGCGAGCACGCCAACGACCTCGTGTGCGCGGCGGCAGCCAGGGCTCGCCGGACCGGTCGCACGCTGACCGACGTGCCGTCGGAGGTCGTGGAAGAGCGGGGTCTGCACGACCCGCAGGCGATTACCCGTGCGAAGCGGCCCGGATCGTCGACGCCGCCGTCCGCGGCTGGTCCGCCACCGGTCTGGACCTCGCCGTCACTCCGCCGCCGGACCCGGCGCCGTGACGATCCGAAGTGGACAGAGTCCGTCCACTTCGGACGTTCGGTGCGATGTTCCGTCAGGAACGCGGGCGGCGGACTTCCACGGGCTTCGCCTTGAGGCGCTCCGCTTCCCTCCGGACCTCGGCCTGGGTGGAGCGCTCCTGCCGCAGCCAGGTGGGGTTGGTCGTCTTCAACTCGTCGATCTGCTCCGTGGTGAGGGCTTCGGTGACCCCGCCGCGCACGAGACCGCCGATGGAGACGCCCAGCTTCGTCGCGATGACCGGGCGGGGGTGCGGGCCGTTGCGGCGCAGGTCGCGCAGCCACTCGGGCGGGTCGGCCTGCAGGGCGTTCAACTCGTCGCGCGAGACGACACCCTCCTGGAACTCCGCGGGGGTGGCTTCGAGGTACACACCCAGCTTCTTCGCCGCCGTCGCGGGCTTCATCGTCTGGGGGGTCTTCTGCGACTTCATGACGGCCAGGGTATCGGGCGCGTCCGCCGCCTCCGGTCACGCCCGGTAATCTGACCTCGTGACCGGCTCGGACGTACCCCCATCATTCAGGCTCGCGTACGTCCCCGGCGT
The DNA here is from genome assembly GCA_049997955.1 of Umezawaea sp. cmx-9-4. Lineage (GTDB taxonomy): Bacteria > Actinomycetota > Actinomycetes > Mycobacteriales > Pseudonocardiaceae > Umezawaea. The sequence continues at coordinate 79,708 of JAEBDY010000010.1, forward strand.
GACGCCCACCAAGTGGGTGCGGATCTGGAACGAGCGGTTGCCGGGGGTTCCGCTGACGCTCGTCCAGGTGCCCGCCGCGGACGCGGCCGCCCTGGTGCGGAACCGCGGCGCCGACGCGGTCCTCCTGCGGTTGCCGATCGACCGCGAAGGCCTGCACGCGATCCCCCTCTACACCGAGACGACGGTGGTCGTGGTCCCGAAGGACCACCTCGCGGCCGCGGCCGAGGAGGTGTCCGCGGAGGACCTCGCCGACGACGTCGTGCTGCACCCCCTCGACGACGCCCTCGACTGGGAGCGGCCGCCGGGACGACCGGCGGTCCAGCGTCCCGCCACGACGGCCGACGCCATCCAGCTGGTGGCCGCCGGGATCGGGTTGCTCGTCGTCCCGCAGTCGCTCGCCCGCCTGCACCACCGCAAGGACCTCACCTACCGGCCCCTCGCGGACGCCCCGGAGTCGCGCGTCGCGCTGTCGTGGCCGGAGGACGAGTCCGGCGACCTGGTCGAGCAGCTCATCGGGATCATCCGCGGGCGGACCGTCAACAGCACGCGAGGACCGGCGCCCGCCCCCGCGCGTCCCGCCGCCGACGAGCGGAAGGCCAAGCCCGCCAGGAGGAGCCCGCAGCGGGGTAATGGCGCCCCCAAGGGCGGCAAGCGCGGGAAGCCGCGCCGCCGCTCGTAGCGACGTGCGCCGACACCTCCGGCACAGGCGGTCCACCGGTCCGGCGAGCTGAATGAACGGGACACCAACTCCTGATGAAGGAGGTTCCCCGTGCACCAGCTCACGACCACAGCCGAGGACCTCGTCGCCACGCTCATCGCCCGGACGGGCGTGGCCGCGTTCGCGACCGCGTTCCAGCAGGGGGCCGACGCGGACAGCGCCGCTGACTTCCGGTCGACCCCGGACCACGTGTTCGACCGCCTGCGCGCGGCGATCTCCCCGGCTCCTCCGCCTGCCGCCGGGCCCAACCAACGTCGGCGGTGACACGCGGTCGGGCTGCCGATCCACCGCCACACCCTCTGTGAAGAACGTCACGCGCGTCGACCTCTCAGGACGCAAGGGATACGGCCATTCGTCGTACTCGCCGTGCACCCCACGAATGCGCGGACCGCACACCCAGGAATTCTGATCCTTGCGCCTCCGGGACGACGTCGAGACCGCGGAACCACCCGTTATCGCCCTACCTGAAAATTAGTAGAATGCGTCCTGACCACGCATTTTGTCACCCATTACCCATTTCGACGACAAAATAAACCGGTAACGAAACGGTACTCCGATTCCGATACTTCAGTCGTGATGAACGATGTCCGCACAAACGCAGCCGAATGGTCGCCGATTCCGCGCTGACCGTTCGCAGGTGACGCCGCGCACGTCCAAGGCGGGCCTAGTCCCAGTATTCGACCGCCTTCCGAACACGACCGACCAATCCCGTCGCTCCCGACCGTGGCGACGGTGAACAGCGAAGACCAGGCAGAGGAGGACCGCCCGTGATGGTGCAGTCGGAGGATGACTTCTTCGTGGAAGTGGTTCGGACCCGCGGGACCGTGCTGGTCACCGTTTCGGGTGAACTGGACGCGGACACCGCACCGGAACTGACCCGACACCTGGACCACCTCGACGCGGACTCCGGTGTGGTCGTGCTCGACCTGCTGGCCGTGCCGTTCTGCGACTCGGTGGGCCTCGCCTCGTTCCTGACGGTGGTCCGACGCGGAGTGGGCCTCCGAGTGGTCGGCTCGCGCCAGGTGGTCCGCCTGCTGACGCTCTCCGGGGTCGACCACCACGTGACGCTCGCCGCCTCGGTGGCGGACGCGGTGCCACCGGAAGTGCACGGGCGCTGACGGTCCGAACGCGGGCACGCCCGCGCCGGTCGGCGTCCCGATCGGAGCCGACATCCCCGACGAGCTGCCACGGGACTCCGGCTACGACGTCCCCCCGCCGTCGGCACTACTGTCTGGCTCAAGCAGGGCTATGAGGAGGATCTGAGTGGCAGTCGAAGAAGGACACGGGCACCGCCTGACCGAGTTGCTCCGGGAGAACACGGACGCGCTGATCACCAGGTGGGTCGAGTCCGTCGCGGCGACGCTGAGGGGCCGGGCGACCAGCGCGGAGCTGGAGCGGGACTTCCGCGAGCTGTTCGCGTCCCTGCTCCCGGTGTCCTCCGGCGACGGCCGCGACCTGTCCAGCCACTCCTTCGGGGAGATCAGGTCACTGCTGGAGGAGCTGTCGCGGTCGCGCGCGAGGCAGAACTTCAGCCCGGCGGAGACCGCGTCGAGCGTGTTCGCGCTCAAGCAGCTGGTGTTCGAACTGGTGAACGACCAGGACGACCCCGACCTGTTCCGCCAGGTGCTGAAGTTCTCCAGCCTGCTCGACGCACTCGGCCTGTGGACGTTCGAGGCGTACTCGCGCGCCCGCGAGGGGATCATCAAGGAGCAGTCCGAGCAGCTGCTGGAGCTGACCACGCCGGTGGTCAAGCTCTGGGAGGGCGTGCTCGCTGTGCCGCTGGTCGGCACGCTCGACTCGGCCCGCACCCAGGTCGTGATGGAGAAGCTGCTCGAAGCACTGGTCGAGACCGGTTCCGAGCACGCGATCATCGACATCACCGGTGTGCTCGCGGTGGACACGCAGGTCGCGCAGCACCTGCTGAAGACCGTGGTGGCCGCCCGCCTCATGGGTGCCGAGTGCACCATCTCGGGCATCCGCCCCCAGATCGCCCAGACGATCGTCGCGCTCGGCATCGAGTTCGGCGACATCGCGACCAAGGCGACGCTCGCCGACGCGCTGCGGCACGCGCTCCGACGCGAAGGCGTCGACGTCGTGCGCCGCGGCGACAGGGGGACGCTCTGATGGAACGCGTGCCGATCCTCAAGATCGGTGGTGTGCTGCTCGTCTCCATCCAGATCGACCTCCAGGACCAGAGCGTGCTCGCGCTCCAGGAGGACCTGGCCGAGAGGATCAGCTCCACCGGTGCCCACGGCGTCGTCATCGACATCTCCGCGGTCGAGATCGTGGACTCCTTCATCGGCCGGATGTTCGCCACCATCGCGTCCATCTCGCGGCTGTTCGACGCGGACACCGTGGTCGTCGGCATGCGGCCCGCCGTGGCGATCACCCTGGTCGAGCTGGGGCTCACCCTCGGCGGCGTGCGCACCGCGCTCGACCTGGAGCGCGGCATGAAGATCCTCCGGAAGCAGAGCGTGGAACGCGGACGCGCGGCGCCGGGCGACGTGTCCGCCCAGGAGTGGTCGTGACGGCCTCGGAGCCGGACCAACTGCCCATCACCGCCGATGACGACGTGGTCCGCGTGCGCCAGCTGGTGCGGACCTACGCCCAGCAGGTCAAGCTGTCGCTCGTGGACCAGACGAAGCTGGTGACGGCCACCAGCGAACTGGCCCGCAACACCCTCGTCTACGGCGGCGGGGGTTTCGCCCGCATCGCCGTCGTCTCCGACGGCAGGCGCGACGGGGTCAAGGCGTCGTTCCACGACGACGGCCCCGGCATCCCGGACCTGACGCTCGCGCTGGCCGACGGCTGGAGCAGCGGCAAGGGCATGGGGCTCGGCCTGTCCGGCGCGAAGCGGCTGGTCGACGAGTTCGACCTGGACACCGAGGTCGGACGGGGCACCGTGGTCACGGTGGTCAAGTGGAAGCGATGAACGAGCCGACCTGCCTGCCGATGGCGGAGGACGTCGCGTGGGTCACCGTGGAGGAGGCGGCCGAGGCGGGCCGCGTCCGCCGGTTCGCGACGGCGGCCGCCGAGAAGCTGGCGTTCCCGCCCACCAGGGTCGCCGAGATCGGCCTTGCGGTCACCGAGATCGCCACCAACCTGCACAAGCACGCCCGCGAGGGTGTCGTCCTGGTGCGCACGGTGCGGGGAGCGTCCCAGGGGGCCCTGGAGGTCCTGGCGATCGACGGCGGTCCCGGCATCGCCGACATCGGCCTCGCGTTCGAGGACGGCCAATCCACCACGGGCACGCTCGGCGTCGGGCTCGGCGCGGTCGCCCGACTGGCCGACTCCTGCGCCATGGCGTCCCGCCAGGGCCGCGGAACGGTGCTCAGCGCACGCTTCCACGCCCGTCGCGGACCGCTCGCGGAGCTGCCGGAGGACGTGACGGCCGGGATCACCCGCCCCATCGGCGGCGAGGAGGTCTGCGGCGACGCGTACGCGGTCCGCCGCGCTCCGGGGCGGATGACGCTCATGATGTGCGACGGCTCCGGCCACGGCCCGCTCGCCGCCTCGGCGTCGCAGACCGCGGTGCGGGTCTTCTGCGACCTGGACCCCACGGCCCCCGAGGACGTCGTCGCGCGGCTGCACACGGCCCTGCGCGGCACCCGCGGCGGTGCGATCGGCGTGGCCGACGTCGACCTCGTCGCCCGCACCGTGCGGTTCGCCGGACTCGGCAACATCGCCGCGTCCGTACTGGCGGACGGCCGGAAGAAGGGGATGATCTCCGTACCCGGAGTGGCCGGGTACCAGGCGCGCACGATCCGCGCCTTCGACTACGCGCTGCCGGAGGACGCCGTGGTGGTGCTGCACTCCGACGGGCTGACCGAGAGGTGGACCGTCGAGCACGGCGACACCCTGCTGAGCGAGCCCCCGCTGCTGATAGCGGGGTCGCTGATGCGCGACGCGGGTGTGCGCAAGGACGACGCCTGCGTGCTCGTCGGAAAAACTCGATGACGATGACCTTCGACGCGGTGGACGGCTCGTTGACGCGGATGACCATCGTCGGCGAGTCCGACGTGTTCCACCTCCGCGGCCGCGGCAGGCAGGTCGCCGCGGCCGTCGGCCTGGACGGCCAGGACCAGATCCGGGTGGCGACGGCCCTGAGCGACGTCGGCCGCGAGCTGGTGGCGCAGTCCGTGACGACGTCCGCCGCCTTCACCCTGCTCCCGGAACCGTCGGCGGCCCTGGTCATCGAGCTGAGCTGGAACGGCACCGTGACGGCCACCGGCCCCGGCTGGCACACCGCGCGGACGCTCATGCACGACGTGCGCTTCGAGCAGCGCGCCGACGGCGGCACCGCGACCCTGGTGCGCAACCTGGTCGCCGGTGGCAGACCGCCGACGGCGACCCACCTCGTCGCGGTGCGCGAGCAGCTGCGGTCCCGGAACGAGGGCAGCGCGCTGGACGAGCTGCGCGCGCAGAACCAGGAGCTGCTGGAGACCCTGGAGGACCTGGAGCACAAGCGCCTGGAGCTGGAACGGCTCAACACCGAGCTGGAGGAGACCAACCAGGGCGTCGTCGCGCTCTACAAGGAACTCTCCGACGAGCTGGAGCAGACCAACAAGGGCGTCGTCGCGCTGTACGCCGAGCTGGACGAGAAGTCCACGCAGCTGCGCGAGGCGGGCGAGGCCCGGACCCGCTTCTGGTCCAACATCAGCCACGAGCTGCGCACGCCGGTCAACTCCGTCGTCGGGCTGACCCGCCTCCTCGCGGTGGCGGGCGCCGACCCCCTCACCGACGAGCAGCGCAGGCAGGTCGACCTGATCAACGACTCGGGCACCACGCTGCTCGCGCTGGTCAACGAACTGCTGGACACGGCGAAGGCCGAATCGGGCAGTCTCCGGCCGCGACCGGCGCCGGTCGACCTGGAGTACATGTTCGTGCAGCTGCGCGGCGCGCTGCGACCGCTGATCCGGTCCCGCGAGGTCGAGTTCGTCGCGGAGGACCTGCCGCCACTCCCCCCGCTCGTCACCGACGGCACGATGCTCGTGCGGATCCTGCGCAACGTGCTGTCGAACGGCCTGAAGTTCACCGAGCGCGGCGAGGTCCGCCTCTCGGTTGCCCAGGACGACGACCACCTCCGCTTCGTCGTCGCCGACACCGGCATCGGCATCCCGCCGGACCAGCAGGACCGCGTGTTCGAGGAGTTCCACCAGGTGCCCAACCGCCTGCAGAGCGGGACGGCGGGAACGGGACTCGGGCTCTCCTACGCGCGCAGGCTCAGCCGCATCCTGGGCGGCGACCTGACCCTGCGCAGCGAGGTCGGCGCGGGCACCGAGGTGACCCTGAGGCTGCCGCTCGGGGTCCTCGACGACATCCCGCTGACCACCGTGGGGAGCGCGCTGCTGGCCGACGGCGACGCCGAGTCACGACAACTGCTGAAAGCCGAGCTCAGCGAGCTCGCCGACGAGGTCCTGGAGTTCGCGGACGGCCGCGCCGCGCTCACGTCCGCCACGGAGAACTCCCCCGACCTGATCTTCCTGGACGTCGACGCGCCCCTGGTGAGCGGCATGGAGGCCCTGTCGGTGCTGCGCGGCGACCCGGTGCTCTGCCGGGTGCCGGTGGTCGTGGTGTGCTCGGCCGAGACCAGCGAACTGGAGCTGGCGGCCTCGACGCTGGCCGCGGCGCTGCTGACCAGAACGCGGATCTCGCCGGACGCGGTGCGCCGGGCGATCCGGGAAGCCCACGTGGCGGTGCGGAGGACGATGCCCCGATGAGCCCACGACGCGGACGGGTGTCCCTGTCCGGCCCGGCCAGGATCCTCGTCGTCGACGACCTGGAGGCGAGCCGCTACATCACCGCGAGCTGGCTGCGGCGCAGCGGGCACGACGTGACCGAGGTCGTCACCGGCGGGGAGGCGCTCGCGGTGATCGGGGAGCAGGACTTCGACCTGGTCATGCTGGACGTGCACCTGCCGGACATGAGCGGGTTCGAGGTCTGCGAGATCATCAAGGCCGACCCGGCGACCGCGGCCGTCCCGGTGATCCACGTGTCGGCGACCTACGTCGAGCCCGAGGACAAGACGATCGGTCTGACCCGCGGCGCCGACGCCTACCTCACGGAGCCCGTCGACCCCGGCGAGCTGCTCGCCACGGTCGAGGCCGCGCTGCGCTACTACCGCGCCCGGTCCCTGGCCGAGCGCCTCGCCGACCGGCTCACCAGGCTGACCAGGGCCACCCTGGCGATCAACGTCGCGGCCACGCTCGACGAGGTGGCCAGGGCGGCGGCGACCGGTGCCGCGGACCTGCTGGAGAGCCCCGCGGTCGCGATGCTGGTGACGTACGAGGACGTGCGGGTCGGGACGACCGGCGGCGGCGAGGTGGAGCTGACGACCGCGCCGGTCGACGTGGTCCTCGGCGTGGTGACCGCGAGCCTGGGCCCCGACGACGGCGTCGAGATCGCGTTCGTGGACGACCCGCCGTGGAACCCCGGCAGGCGGGCGGCCGTGGTCGTGGCGCGGAACAAGGTCGGCAGGCCGCCGGTGTGCGTGGCGGTCGACGCGTCCGCCGTCACCACGGACGACGACCGCAACCTGCTCGTGCAGCTCGGCCAGACGACGGCGCTCGCCGCGGACGGGTTGAGGGCCCTCACCGAGGAGCACGACCTCGCGCTGACCCTCCAGCGGAGCCTGCTGCCCCGCGCCCTGCCGGAGCACCCCGGCCTGCCGATGGTCGCCCGGTACGTGCCCGCGTCGGCCAACGCCGAGATCGGCGGCGACTTCTACGAGGTCGTCGAGTCGGGCGGTCGGCTGCTGATCGCCATCGGCGACGTCTGCGGGCACTCCATCGAGGCCGCCACCGTGATGGGCGAGGTGCGGCACGCGCTGCGCGCCTACGCCATCGAAAGCGACGACCCGGCCGTGGTCCTGCGCAAGCTCGACCGGATGCTCCAGCGGTTCCACCCGCGCGGCGGGCTCACCACCGTGTGCCTGCTGCTCGTGGACCTCGACGAGGGCACCATGGACGTCTCCAACGCGGGCCACGTGCCGCCGCTGGTGGCCGACGCCGGGGGCACCCGGTTCCTCGACGTGGCCGGTCCCCTGCTGGGGCTCGGCCTGCCCCGCCCGGACGCCACCCGGTTCCCGTTGCCGATGGGCGCCCTGGTCGTGCTGACGACCGACGGCCTGGTGGAGCGGTCCGACAGCGACCTCGACGAGGGCATGGAATCGCTCCGGGCCTCGGTGTCCCACACGGCCGAGCTGGACGGCCTGTGCGACGGCCTCATCGAGGAGTTCGGCGGGGACAAGCGCGACGACATCGCCCTGCTGGTGTTCCGGCGCGCCTGATCAGCGGCTCGGGTCGGGGATCTCCGCCCACACGGTCTTGCTGTCGGCGTGCCGGACGACACCCCAGGCCGCGCCCATCGACTTGACGAGCTCCAGCCCGCGCCCCCGGAACTTCCCCAGGGTGGACGTGCCGGGTCGGGGCAGCACGTCGGGGTTGGCGTCGTCGACCTCGATCCGCACGATCCCGTTCGCGCCGCGGTTCTCCAGGCGGAGCCGCCGGGGGGCCTGCGCGTGCTCGAAGGCGTTGGCCGCGAGTTCCGTGGCGATCAACTCGGTGTCGGCGACGAAGTCCGGGTGCAGGTCCGCCAGCACGGTCCTGATCCACGCCCGAACCTGCGACAGCGGCGGCGTTTCGTGGTCGTCGAGGCGGAACTCGTGGTGGGGGTGGGCGGTCGGGGTGCTCACCTGACTCCTCGGCTGGTGCTACCGCGGTCGGTTCGAGGACGGCGGGTGGTGACGGTCCACGGCTACCCCTCCGGTTGGCCCACCACACGTCCGACAGCGGAATCTGTGCGGTGGTTCGAGTTCGCCGTCCCCGCGATGATTTTGCCCTATTGTCTGGAAGGACTGATTTCGGTCAACACTGAAGTCTTCAAGTACATCGATTCGCCGTGATCGGCCGAACGCGCCACGACGAACGCCGCTACCGCTCCCGGTGCCCAACCCGCAAGCTCGACACGGCTTTCCCTATCCCTGCGGAGGCAGCCATGTTCTCGAGAAGATCCACGACACCGCTGGTGGGCGTCCTGCTGCTCGCCGGTGCCCTGCTGAGCCCGCTGACGGCGTCGGCGTCGCCCGCCGCCACCCTGGCCGCGCCGGACATCCCGGTGGCCAACGTCCAGGCGCACCTGAACGACTTCCAGGCGATCGCGACGAACAACGGGGGCAACCGGGCGCACGGCAGGACCGGCTACCGCGCGTCGATCGACCACGTGAAGGCCAAGCTGGACGCCGTCGGGTACCAGACGACGTTGCAGCAGTTCACGTCCAACGGCGCGACCGGGTGGAACCTGATCGCCGACTGGCCGGGCGGCGACCCGCAGAACGTGCTCATGCTGGGCGGCCACCTGGACAGCGTCAGCTCCGGCCCCGGCATCAACGACAACGGGACCGGCTCGGCCGGGATCCTCGAGGTCGCCCTCACCGTCGCCGCCCAGCAGTTCCAGCCGGAGAAGCACCTCCGGTTCGGCTGGTGGGGCGCCGAGGAGCTGGGCCTGGTCGGGTCCACGTTCTACGTGAACAGCCTGCCCGCCGCCGAGAAGGCGAAGATCAAGGCCTACCTGAACTTCGACATGACCGGCTCACCGAACCCCGGCTACTTCGTCTACAGCGCCAGCGGCCAGCCCGCCGGTTCGCTGGCGGTGCAGAACGTCCTGGAGGCGCACTTCGCCGCGATCGACGTGCCCACCGAGCTGACGCAGGTCGGCGGCCGGTCCGACCACGCCGCCTTCGCCCGCGCGGGCATCGCGACCGGTGGCCTGTTCACCGGCGCAGAGGTCACCATGACCAGCGCCCAGGCGCAGAAGTGGGGCGGTGTCGCGGGTCGGGCCTTCGACCCCTGCTACCACCGGTCGTGCGACACGACCGCCAACGTGAACGTCGCCGCGCTGGACCGCAACACCGACGCGATCGCCTACGCCGTGTGGACACTCGCGGGCGCGGGCACACCACCCGGTCCGCGCTTCGAGAACACCGCCGACGTGGCGATCCCCGACCTGAGCACCGTCGAGAGCCCCATCGCGGTCTCCGGCGTCACGGGCAACGCGCCGTCCGCGCTGAGCGTGGGCGTGGACATCGCCCACACCTACCGGGGTGACCTGGTGATCGACCTGGTCGCACCGGACGGCACGGCCTTCCGCCTGAAGGGTTCCAGCAGCGACAGCGGCGACAACCTCGTCACGACCTACTCGGTGAACGCCTCCGGCGAACTCGCCAACGGCACCTGGAAGCTGCGGGTGCAGGACGTCGCCGCGCGCGACACCGGCCAGGTCAACGGCTGGTCGCTCCAGTTCTGACACCGCGGTCCCGATGCCTCCGCCCGGCGGTGTGGCCCACGGGCCCCGCCGCCGGGCGGAGGCGGGCAGCGTGATGGTCTCGACCGCGTCCAGGCGCAGCCCGCGGTCCGCGGTGATCAGCACCATGCACCCCGGACTGCCCGGCAGCAACGGCCTGACCTGCTCCCCGCTCGTCGCGGCGTCCAGCACCAGCAGCACGCGGCGGCCCGCCAGTTCGGCGCGCCACGCCGCCGCTCGCGCCTCCAACCCGGACGGGACGTCCGAGACCCCGAACCCGCGCAGCAGGCGTTCCAGCAGGTCGGCCCCGCCGAGCGGCTCGCGGCGGAGGTCGACGTACAGCTGCCCGTCCGGGAACCGCTCGGCGATCCGGTGCGCCGCGTGCACCGCGAGCGCGGTCTTGCCGACGCCGGGCTCGCCGTCGATCACCGCGACGGGCACGCACGACGCGCTGGTCCGGCTCAGGCGCTCCACCCTGGCCACCTCGCGGTCGCGCCCGGCGAAGTCCGGCACGGCCCGCGGCAGCTCGCGGCGTCCGGCGCGGCGCGGCGCGCGCTCGGTCAGCGCCAGCCGGCGCGCCTCGACCAGGTCGCGCCCCGGATCGACGCCCAGCTCGTCGGCGATCACCGTCCGCGCCGTCTCGTAGGTCGCCAGGGCCTCACCGCGCCTCTCCGCGTGGACCAGCGCCCGCACGAGGCGCGCCCACAGCCGTTCGCGCAGCGGGTCGGCGGCGGTGAGTTCGCGGAGCAGCGCGATGGCCTCCCGGAAGCGGCCCTGCGCCGTCAACGCGTCCGCGAGCGTTTCGCGCAGTTCCCACCGCAGCTCCTCCAGTTCGGCCACCACGGGCAGCGCCGCGGCGCCGGTCAGCTCGGCGAACGGCCTGCCGCGCCACAGGGTCAGCGCCGCGGTCAGGTGCTCCACCGCGCCCGCCGGGTCGGCGTCCGCCATGGCCCGGCGAGCGCAGCGGGTGTGCTCCCGGAACCGGTCGACGTCCAGTTCCCCGGCGGTGATCCGCACGCGGTACGCGCCGGGCCTGCCGTCGATCCGGTCCGCCTCGTCGCGCAGGGACTTCCGGATCTGCCAGACGTAGGTCTTGATGTTCGACACCGCGGACGGGGGTGGTGTCCGCTCCGCCCAGACCTCGTCGATCAGCTGGTCGTAGCTCACCCACTCGCCCGCGTGCAGCAGCAGGGTGGCCAGCAGCGCGGCGGGCTTGCGGGCTCCCCACCCCTCACGCGACCGCGTTTCGAGCGGACCCAGCACTCGGAACAGGACTTCCGTGGACGTCGGCTTCACCCCACCACGGTCACACCGGGAACATGAGGATCCGATGACAGGCGGGTCAGACCTTGCAGACCGCGCCCCGGATCGACCTGGGCGCGCTCTGGACCACGAGCGCGCCGTCCGTGGCCTGGACCTGGAAGCAGTACCCGCCCTTCGGCTCGACCGGCACGCGCATGGTGCGGTTCCGCAGCGCCACGAGGACCTCGGGCTCGCGGCCCTCGGCCGCCACGACGACGGCGAACGTCAGGCCGCTGTCCCCCTGCCAGGACAGCTCGACGTACGTGCCGTGGTCGGCGGGCTCGGCCAGGGTCAACGGGATCGACCGGGCGGACGGGGCCGTGGACGCCGCCGACGTCGTGGACGGTGCCGGCGTGGAAGACGGTGCCGACATCGAGGCGGGTGGCGTCGAGGCTGCCGAGGGTGGTGAGACGAGCGCGGTGTGCAGGAAGTACGGCACCGCGACCAGGACGGCTCCGCAGGCCGCGATCCCCACGGCCGTCCGGACTCCCCGTGACCGCGGCGGTGCGGCGGGTTCGGGTGGGACGGGCGCCGCGGCGGGCCGTTCGACCGGAGCGGGTTCCAGCAGCGCGGCCAGCTGCCCGACCACCTCGTCCGCCGTGGACGGCCGATCGGCCGGGTCCGGCGCCAGGAGGTGGGTGACGAGCCGGGCCAGTTCGGGCGGCACCTCGCCGCCCTCGGCGGGCGGGTTCCCGGTCAGCGCGACGTGGAGCACGCCGCCGAGCCCGTGCAGGTCGGTGCGCTCGTCCACCGTCCCGTCGCGCGCGGTCTCCGGCGCCGTGAAACCGGACGGGCCGTCGGCGGGGAACGCCCGGCGGAACGCGACGCCGAAGTCCGCCACCACCGGCGCGCCCGACGGGTGGAACAGCACGTTGTGCGGGGACAGCCCGCCGTGCACCACGCCCACCCGGTGCGCCGCCGCCAGCGCGGAGGCCACGGCGTGCGCCAGCTCGACGGTGTCGGCGACCAGCAAGGGGCCACCACCAGCCACCAGGTCGGCCAGGGACGGCGAGCACAACTCCATCTGCCAGGCGGTCCTGCCGTCCGGCAGGTGCAGCACCTCGTCCACGAGCAGGACGGGCGCGTTGTCCCGCAAGGGTTCCAGCGCGGCCCGCTCGCGCTCGAACGCTTCGAGCACCTCCTGCTCCGCCGCGGCGGGGTACACCTTCAGCGCGAGGTACAGGCCGCCGTAGACGGTCGCCACCGGCCCCGTGCCGATGGGTTCGAAGTCGTCGCCACCGGTCGTGCTCATCGGAGCCCGGCCACGCGCGCGGCCTTGCGGAACGCCGCCTCGGCCTCGACCGGCCGCCGCGCGCGGGTCAGCACCTCGACCAACCGCAGCCAGGTCCGTTCGCGCGACGGTTCTTCGGCGGTGAGCGCCTGGAGGAGCGCCACCGAGTCCGCCACCTGACCCAGGGTTTCGAGGACGTCCACGAGTTCTTCCAGCGCCTGCCAGCGCAGTCGGGTGAGCCGGGCCGTCTCGAAGCCGCTGTGGTAGGTCCGCAGCAGTCCGAAGGGCTTGCCGCGCCACAGGTCGACGGCCGCGCGGAAGCAGCGCGCCGCCAGCTCCGGATCGGTGGGCACCACCGCCCGGCCGTCCTCGACCAGCTGCTCGAAGACCACGGTGTCCAGCTCGCCGTCGCCGACGTTGATCCGGTGCCTGCCCCGCATGCTGTCGATGCGCGCCGACGTGCCGTCGTGCAGCGGGGTGAGCCTGCTCAGGCGGTGGACGCACGCCCGGAGCACGTCGGCGGGCGACGCCACGACCTCGTCCGGCCAGACGGCCTCGGCGAGGCTCCCGACGCCCACCCAGGTGTTGGGGCGCACCAGGAGCGCCGACAACACCCGTTGCGGGACGCCTGCGGGGATCTCGGCCGCGCGGCCGTCCACGTGGAAGACCTCCAGCGGGCCCAGTGCGCGAAACAGCATGGCCGGGACGGTAGGGGCGGCCGGTGCACGCGCGATCCACCCCGGTCCGTTCCGGTTGTACGGCTCGTGGATCGCCCGGCGCGACCCTCGCCACCCGGAGAGACCACGGAGGTGGGGGAACCATGGAAGAACCGAGCAACCTGCGCCGAGCGGCGCTGTACGGCGTCGCGGGGCTCATGACGGCGGCGATCGGCGCGACCACCGTCAACGCCTTTGCGAACGACGAGCCCGCGCCGACGGCCGCGCCGACCGCGGCACCCAGCGCGGCACCGAGCGCGGCACCGGGCAAACCCGCGCCGAGCACGGCGTCCGAGGCGCCGAAGCCCGCACCGGCCCCTGTGCCGGTTCCGGCTCCTGCGCAGGCGCCGGTCCCCGTTCCGGCACCGACGCTGGAGGTGGAGACGCCGCAGGCACCCGAGCCCGCTCCGCTCGCGCGACCCGAGCCGGTGGCCGTGCGGGTGCCGGTGGCGCGGCCCGTCGTCCAGCCCGCGGCCGAGCCCGTCGAGTCCGCGGTGCGGCGGGTGGTCGAACCGGTCGCCGCACCCGTCGTGCTGCCCACGCCGCAACCGGTCGTCCGCAAGGCACCGGTCACCCCGGCCGCTCGGGGCGTGAAGCACGTCCCGGCGCCGAAGGCGCACACGGGCAAGGGGCTCAAGAAGGCCAAGGAGAAGCACGACGAGGCGAAGAAGAAGCACGGGCACGAGCAGCCCGCGCCGAAGAAGGTGAAGAAGGTCGAGGTGCAGAAGCACAAGCACGTCGACAAGCCGAAGGCGAAGGCACCGAAGCCGAAGCCCGCGGTGGCGCCGGTGCGAACGGCGAAGACGTCGCCGGACATGAAGAAGAGGCTCCAGGAGCACAAGCACGACAAGCACAAGCACGGCAAGAAGCTGACCGTCCCGCGGTCGCACGGGAAGTGACGCGTGACCGCGACACGACCGCTGGACGAGTACGAGCCCTCCGACTCCTACGGCTCGTACCACGTGGTGATGCCCGAGGGCAGGTGGGAGTCGAGCGCGCCGAAGTCCGCCGAGGAGCCGGACGAGCCGGTGGGCGCGGCACGGGTGGGCACCGCCGCCGGGATCGTGGCGGCGGTGGTGGCGGGCGCGATCCCGGCGCTGGTGGTGGACATGCCTGCGGCACTGGTGGCCGGACTGGCCGCCGGCGTGTTCGGCGGCCTGATGGGGCGAGAGCTGGCCGCGGCGCACCACGACCGGAAAGAGGAGTGAGACGGCGACGAGAGGGGTGTGGACGCGCGGGGCCGCGCCGCCCGCGGCCTCGGGCGGCTTCCCGACCGCGGTGCCCACTTCAACGTCAACGGCACGGGAAAGGGGCTCTGTCGAGCCGAAGCGCACGATTCCGAGCCCGGTGCTGGAGGGGCTCGTGCCGGACGGCGAGCACCACCGCGTGGCCCACGTCCACGACCTCAGGACGAACAGGGGTCGAGCCGGATCGGGCAGTCCGAACGGTGGCGTGCGCACGCGGCCCGTTCGAGGCCGAGGAGACCCGTCCGGGGCGTCCGACGCCGCGCGGCGGGGAGGAGGGGGCTGCGCCACCGGCGGAACCTCCGCCAGGATGGGCGCGCGATGACGATTCCAGAGGACCAGCCCGTTCCGCTCGGCACCGGACCGGTGGCGGCGGTGTACGCGGTGGGCGGTCGAGCGGTCAAGGTGTTCCCCGGACCGCTCGACCGCCGCACGCGCGTGAAGCTCGACCAGGAGATCGCGGCGTGGCGGCGGGTTCCGGCCACCCGTGAGGTCCACGACGTTCGGGACGCGGCGGACGAGCGGGTGGCCGTCTGGTCGGAGTCGTGCCCGCACTCGCTGGTGGACCGGGTGCGGCAGGACGGGCCGTTGGCCGCCGTCGACGTGCTCGACGTCGCGCGGCAACTCGGCCGGGCGCTCACCGCGGCGCACGGGGCGGGCCTGGTGCACGGTTCGGTGACGCCGCACAACGTCCTGTTCCGGGCCACGGGTGAACCGGTGCTGGTCGACGGCGGTCTGGTGCTGCGCGGCGCGTTCCCGGTCGAGCCACCGGCGGAGTTCGCCGCGCCGGAGACCGTGCGGGACGCCGTTCGCGACGCCCGCGCGGACCTCTACGGGCTCGGAGCCGTGCTGCACTTCGCCATCACCGGCCACGCGCCCCACCCCGCGCGGCTCGGTGAACGGCCGGATGACCACGTGCTCCGCGTGCTGGCCGATCCGGTGCCCGAGGTGACCAGGCCCGACCTGCCCGCCGACGTGCGGGACCTGGTCCGCGTGCTGCTGGCGAAGGACCCCGAGGACCGGCGGCTCGTCGAGCCGGACCGGCCGAGGGGGCGGGTCGCGGTCGCCGAGGCGAAGCCCGCGCCGAAGGCCGAGAGCGGTCGGGTGGGCCTGGTGGTCGGGGTCGTGACCGCGTTGGCGCTGCTGGCCGCCGCGCCGTTCCTGCTGCTGCGCGACGACCCGCCGCCACCCGCCCCCGCCCCGCCGACGATGAGCGAGGCCGGGATCGAGCTGGTCGAGGTGACCGACGAGGGCGACCGCGTCCGGCTCACCTGGCGCGGCTCACCGGCGGACCTGGTCTACCTGGTGATCGTCGCGCCGGAGGGCAGGCCCCGCACCAGGTCCCCCGAGCTGAGCGGGAGCGACACCGAGATCGCCGTCGAACCCGGTGTGCGGTACTGCTTCGAGGTGCAGGGGACCGACGGCACGCAGGTCTACCGCAGCGCGCCGACGGGCATCCGCGGCGCGGCCTGCGCCCGGTAGCCGTACCGGAGCCCGGCGCGCACCCGGTCCGGGACGGGCCGTCGAGCCAGCGCGG
Organism: Umezawaea sp. cmx-9-4; assembly: GCA_049997955.1. GTDB lineage: Bacteria > Actinomycetota > Actinomycetes > Mycobacteriales > Pseudonocardiaceae > Umezawaea. Next base: position 95,756 of record JAEBDY010000010.1, read on the forward strand.
AACGCAGTGCTCCCACCGCTTCCCACGCCTCCTGCCGCGCGTCGACGCCGACTCCGGACCACAGGGTCGTGTCCTCCGCGGCGGCCAGGCGGGTCAGCGCGTCCGCGACCGGCTGGTCGACCCCGCGGGCGGCCAGGTCGCGCACGGTCATCGCGGGCGTCACCGGGACACCGCCCGCGCGCAAGCGGTCCCGCGCCTCGGCCACCGCGTCCGCCACCGTGCCGGACCGCCGACGCCGCCACGTCCGCAGCGCCACCCAGGACGGCACAGCGACCAGCCAGCCGAGCAGCAGCACGGCCGCCGTCCCCGCCAGCAGCCGCCACGGCACGCCCGTGCCCGCCTCGACGGACGGCGGGTCGGGCGGCAGCACCGGGTCGGTCATCTCCGACTCGGGCGGGAGCTGGTCCCGCGCCTCCTCGGTCGCCTCGTTCAGCCCGCCGGTGGCCGAGGTCCGGACGGATCCGCCGGGGTCGAGGGCCACCCAGCCCACCCCGGCCACGGCCACTTCCGGCCAGGCCAGCACGTCGCCGTTGCGCACCACGGCGTTGCGGCCGGAGTAGCCCACCACGAGTCGGGCCGGGATGCCGCGGAGGCGGGCGAGCGCGACGTAGGCGGCGGCGAACTGCTCGCTCGTGCCCTGCTTGTCCCGCAACAGGAAGCGCGCGAGCTGGGGCCAACCGTGCCCTGCGGGCAATATCCCGGAGTCCACGAGCTGGTACCCGTCGCGCAGGAACCGCTCCAGCACCAGCGCGGCCCGGAACGACGACCGCATACCGCCCACCGCCTGCTCCGCCAGCGCAGCCACCTCCGACGGCACCTCCCCCACCTCGCCGAACCCGCCCGCGGCGCGCGGGTCGATCGCCGCGCCCTCCAGGGTCGAGGCGTCCACCCGTGGTTCCCACCAGGTGAGGTCGTAGGACTCCACCCGCTGCTCGGTCAGCAGCGTGCCGCTCTCCGGGGTGACCAGCGGGTCGGTGCCGGTCACCGTGGCGGGCCAGGCCTGGCTCGGCAGCCACGGCCCGTCCAGCCCGAGCACCCGCACCGAGGCCGAGCGCTCGTCGGTCGGCGCCGTCACGCCGTCGCCGGGTGGCAGGCCCGCGCCCATCCGGCGCAGGTTCCCGCCGGGCGTCCACTCGACCCCGTCGAACTCGTCCAGGACCGCGACGGGCCACAGGTCGACCCGGTTCGACGAGGTGTACTCGAACACCGGGGTGTTCGGCGACGCCAGCCGGGTCGCGATCTCGCTGAGCGGACTGGCCACCCTGGAGGACGTCACCGGCGCGGACTCGTTGTCGCGCAAGGAGAACGGCGGCTCGGACGGGACGACCCCCAGCGCCACCGCGCCGACCAGGCCCAACGCCACCGCCGCCAGGGGGATCCCGCGGGCGACCACCGCCGCACCGCACGCCGCGAACGCCGCGGCGGCCACGACCGCGACCACCCCGTCCGCCGCGGAGTAGACCTGGCTCAACCCCACCACCGCCAGGGCGGGCAGCAGCGCCACGAGCGGAGCCCGCACCCGGAGCAGCAACTCGACCCCGAACACCGCCGCGGCCAACACCAGCAACGGCACGAACACCAGCAGTTCGGGATCGGGCCGCACCGGCCAGGTCGACCGCAACACCGAGCGCCAGGCCTCGGTGGCGCCCACGACCAGCGTCCCGACCGGATCGGCGGGCCGCACCGCGGCCAGCAGCCCTCCGAGTCCGGCGACCACCGCCAGCACCGCGCGCCACGCCTCCCAGGGGCACCACAGCGCCACGGCGAGCGCGGGCACCAGGCAGGCGGCCAGCGCCACCGCCAGCGGCACGACGCCGAACACCGGGGTGAACAGCAGGCCGGCCACCGCGGCCGCCAGGAAGACTGCCGCACCCCGCACCACGCCACCCCGCGAGCGCACGACCTCCGCCCGCACCGGCCCGTCGGAAGCCCGGTTCCCCGCTCCGCGCGTCACCTCGCCACCTCGTTCCACCGCCGCACGGCGTCCGCGGCGGTCGCCGCGCGCACCACCCGCGCCCCGACGACGTCGCCGGCGGCGCCTAGGGAGAACACGACGTCCGGCCGCAGCGGGGCGATCGCGTCCAGCGGACCGGCCGTCACGACGAGCAGGCCGCCCGCCGGTCGGGGTGGCAGGGAGCCCGCGCGCACGTCCAGGACGCACAGCTCGTCCAGCAGCACGCGGGAGGCCGCCGCGCCGCCGCGCGCGGTCACGTCCACGCCGCACGGCGTGAGCAGGCGGCAGTGGTGGCCCGCGACGGCGCCCGCGTGCAGCAGGGACGCGGCCACCTCGACGACCTCCTCGAACGCCCTGGCGTGCCGGGTGTCCACCAGCAGGCTGAACGAGGGCTGGTCGGGGTCTGCGTAGTCGCGGACCATCAGCTTGCCGGTGCGCGCGGTCGCTTTCCAGTGCACCAGGCGGACTTCGTCGCCGGGCACGTACTCGCGCACCTCGCGGAGGTTCAGCGAGCCGCGCGGCGACCGGTCGGTGGTCGCGCCCTCGTGGTGGAAGCGCCCGCGGCCCGCGGCGAAGGGCCGGGCCGGGTGCCGTCGGGGGTGCACCCACAGGGTCGCCGTGCCGCCCGTGTCGAGCAGGTTCCGCGCCAGGCCGAGGGGATCGGTCTTCTCGACCACCAGCGGGCCCACGGTGGTGCGGCCGCGCTCGGTGGTCGGCAGCTCGTACCGGTAGACGGCGTCGGAGGTCACGACGACGCGGCGGACGTGCCGACCGCACCGGTCCCGCGCGGTGAAACCGCCGCCCGCGTTGCGGACGTCCAGCCGGGCCAGCGCGGGCCTGCCCCGTTCGACCCGGTCCGGGTGGACCGCTCGGCTCACGTCCACGTCGGGACGCCGAGCCGCGACGAGCAGCGCGGCCAGCACCGCGCCCGCGACCACACCGCTCAACGCCCGCGCCAGCGGGTAGCCCGCCCCGAACCCGACGGCACCGCACAGCGCGGCGACGACGAGCACGGCGGAGCCGCGCGAGGTCAACCGCATCCGCGTCACCCCGCGACGGCGGGCACGGCGACCGCGTCGAGCACCTCCGCCACCACCTCCGCGGGCCGTCGCAGGCCCAGCTCCGCGTCCGGCGTCAGCACCAGCCGGTGCGCGAGCACGGGTTCGGCGACGGACTTGATGTCGTCCGGCGTCACGAACAGCCTGCCGTCGGTCGCCGCGACCGCCTGCGCGGCGCGCACCAGCGCGATGCTGCCCCGCGGGCTCGCGCCCCACCGGACGGCGGTGTGCTCGCGGGTGGCCGCGGCGATCCGGACCGCGTACTCGCAGACCGCCACGTCGATGTGCGACGTGCGCACCTCCTCGATCGCCTGCTCCAGCTCGGGGATGTCCACGACCGCCGACAGGTCGTCCGGGTCCAGCCGCGCGCAGTCGCTCATGACCACGAGCACCTCCGACGACAGGTCGGGGTACCCGACGGACAGGCGCATCAGGAACCGGTCGAGCTGCGCCTCGGGCAGCCGGTAGGTGCCCTCCATCTCGATGGGGTTCTGCGTCGCCACCACCATGAACGGGCGCGGCACGTCGTGCACCACCGAGTCGACGGTCGCGCGCCGCTCCGACATCACCTCCAGCAGCGCCGACTGCGTCTTCGGCGTGCCCCGGTTGATCTCGTCGGCGAGCACCACGTTGGCGAAGATCCCACCGGGGTGGAACTCGAACCGCTCGGTCTTCTGGTGGTAGACCACCACGCCGGTGACGTCGCCGGGCAGCAGGTCGGGCGTGAACTGGATGCGGTTCCACGAGCCGCCGACGCTGCGGGCCAGGCAGCGCGCCAGGGTGGTCTTCCCCAGCCCCGGCACGTCCTCCAGCAGCAGGTGGCCCTCGGCGAACAGCGCGGCCACCGCCAGGCGCACCACCTCGGGCTTGCCGCGCACCACGCGCTGCACGTTGTCCGCGATCGCCTGGTACACCAGGGTCGACTTCGGCGGCGTCACTTCTTCTCCCAGTAGTAGTGGTTGGACTCGACGTCGCCCGCGACGACCCACAGCGTCTGGTCGCGGCCGCTGAAGGGGAAGCGGTCGTCCACGACCAGCGAGCCCTGCCCGTCGGTGGTCAGCTCGGCGCCGATGTTGGTCCGCCCCCAGGCGCTGGAGTACGGGGTGATCTTGTACCTGGTGTTCGGCTCGAAGCCGCGCAGCTCGATCCGGGGGAAGGCGCAGTCGGGTGCGTTGCACGTGTCGGTGGTCGTCGACGCGCCGCGCGAGACGGTGACGGAGCGCGCCGACCTCGGGGCCGCCGTCGCCGACGCGCCGGGTCCGCTGCCGACCCTGTTCTCCGCGACGACCGTGACCGTGTACGCCGTCCCGTTGGTCAGGCCGCCGATCGTGGAGGTGCGGTCGCCCGCGCCGACCGTCCGGCTCCCGCCGCTCCACGTGAGGTGGTACGCGGTGATCGGCGCGCCGTTGTCCGGCGCCCCGCTCCAGTTCACCACCACCGAACCGGAGCCCGCCGCGGCGTTCACCCCGCTCGGGGCGCCGGGCGGCCCCGCGGGCACGACCGGTGGGGGCGGCGGGTCGCGCTGCTCCGCGGTCCGCCCGCTCGTCGCGGGCGGGGGCGGGTCCACGGCGGGCGGTGGGTTCTCCCCGGTGGAGGACGGTGCCACCGGCACCGACGGTGCCACCGGCACCGTCGTGGTCGGCTCGGCGGTCTTCCCGCCCCCGATGACGGGCACCTCGCCCACCGCCCCCACGGGGTCCACGACCAGGACGTTGCGGCCCTCGCCGCCCACGACGTAGACCCGCCCGTCCTCGGCCTTCGCCAGCCGGGGCGTTCCCCCTTCGCGCGGCACGGGCTTCGCCTCGCGCTTGGCGCCCGTGCTGTCGTAGGTCCGCAGCGTGCCGCCGCTGTGGTCGAGCACGGCGACGGTGGAGCCGGTCGTCTCCGGCCCGGTGTACTGACCCGCTTCCAGGGTCACCACGACGTTCTCGGCCGCGGGCCGGTTGCCGAACAGCGGTGCGGCGTCCACCAGGTAGAGCGTGCCCGCGGGGTCGAGGATGGACACGCGGCCGTCGACGTCGCTCGGCCCCACCCTGATCGTGTCCGGCACGTCCACGCCCAGCGGCCTCGACCGACCCGACCCGTCGCCCTCCACCAGGCTCACCGTGTCGGCGGTGGTGTCCACGAACAGCGGTCGGCCGTCGACGACGGTCAGGCCGCCCGCGTGGCCCACCGGGACCGACGCGGGGCAGGACGGCACCGTCGTGCCCTTCGGCAGTTGGCACAGCGCGCCGGTGTCGGTCCGGTGCAGCCACAGCGTTCCGTCGTCGGTCGCGACCGGGTTGCCCAGCTTGCCCTCGATCTCCACCACGGCGTGGTCCTCGCCCAGCCGCACGACGGTGGCCTGCTCGCGGTAGACCGCGTACGCGCCGCCCTCGACGTTCAGCACGACCGGCGTCTCCTGGTCGTTCGGCGCCGCGATCGTGCCCTCGACGCGGAGCGTCGACTCGCCGAACTCGGTGATCGTGCCGCGTCCCACCACGTACCCGCTGGTGCCGCCCCGCACGACCACGCTGCCGGGTTCGGCTCCCGGCACCGGCACCTCGGCGTTGACCTGCTTGCTCGCGCCGTCGATGTGGAAAACGGTTTCCAGCGCCGAGTTCAGCACCCAGTGGCCCGACCTGTAGAACTCGATGCCGGACCCCCCTGCCGCCCCGCTGACCGCTACCCCGACCGCGACCACGCAGACCGCGGTCAGCGCGGCGATCGGCGCTCGGCCGCGCCACTTGGCGGAGATGTGCATCGGTGTCGCCCCCCTGCTGCTCGGCCCCGTAGCGTAGGACACCCGATAGAGAAACGGTCCAGCTTTGGTACGTCGTCGATTCCTGCCGCCCGCCATCGTCCTCGTCGTCGTGCTCATCGCCGTGACCCTCGTCGTGCTGACCGGCGAGGACGACGTCCCGGTCGCGGCCCTGCCCGCCCGCCCGACCATCGCGGGCTCGCTGGAACTGGAGCCGCGGCTGCCCAGGGCGGGCCAGGAGGTCGCCGTGCGCGCGAAGCTCACCGCCGACCGGCCCATCGCGGTGCGCGCCCTGGCCATCCGCGTCCAGGACGCGGGCGGCGCCTCCCACGACTTCCCCGAGATCGGCGAGCACGACCTCGACACCGCGCCGCGGGAGATCACCCTGCGGCGGGCCTTCACCACCCCCGGCGCCTACACGTACTACCTCGCGTACCGCCTGGACGGGGACTGGGTGACCCTGCTGCCGTGGGAGAAGTTCACCGTTCGCTGACCGGCAGGCTCAGCTCGAAGATCGCCCCGCCCTCCTCGGCGTTGAACACGCGGAGCGTGCCGCCGTGGGCCAGCGCCACCCAGCGCACGATCGACAGGCCGAGCCCGGACGAGCCCCCGCTGCCGGTGAACCGGTCGAACGCCTCCTCCGCCGCCGCGGCGTCGATGCCCAGGCCGTGGTCGGCCACGGTCACCCGGCCGTCCGCCACCGTGATGTGCACGATCGCCTCCCCGTCCGGCCTGCGACCGTGGCGCAGGGCGTTGGCCAGCAGGTTGCCGACCGCGCGCTGCACCAGGTTCGGATCGGCGTCGACCTTGCTCGGCGCGGTCGTGACGGTGACCCGCGCGCCGTGCGCGGGCGTCTCCTCCACCACGCCCGCCACCAGCTGGTCCAGCCACACCGGCTGGATCGCGAGCTGCTCGACCCCCGCCGCGAGCCTCGCCCGCACCAGCAGGCCGTCGATGATGCCGCCCATCCGCGCGGCCAGCCGGACGGTGCGCGGCAGCAGTTCCGCGTGCTGGTCGGGGTGCCGCAACGCGGTCTCGGCCAACGCGCGCAGCGCCGCGACCGGGGTGCGCAGGTCGTGCGCGGTCTCGGCCAGCAGCACCTCCTGCTGCTCCAGCGCCGCCGCGGCCGGGCGGATGGCCCGGCCGGACAGCACGTGCCCGGCCACGCCGAGCGCCAGCACCAGTACCACGCACCCGGCGACGACCGACCACAGGACGCCCAGGTGCCGGGACCGCTCGGGGCCGAGGTCGGAGACCGCGACGATCGCGCCGACCACGCTGCCACCGGTGGTGCGCAGCGGTTCCGCCCGCACCCGCAGGTCGCCCTTCGGTCCCGCGAGCACCCTGTCCTCGCTGACGGCCAGGGTCGCCAGGGCGCTGAGCACGCCGGCGTCGGCGTCGACGCAGGTCCGGGCGCTGACGTGGCCGCGGAACTCGCCGGGCGCGCCTCCGGGCAGGATCACGAACTGCGGGCACTCGCGGTTCACCGGGTCCAGCACGAGGTCCGCGGTGACCAGGGCCTGCTGGTAGTCGATCAGCCTGCTCGCCACCGCGGTGACCCGGTGCAGCTCGGCGTCGAGCCGTTCGGCGCCCTGCTCGGCGTCCTCCCGGACGACGAGGACGGCCAGCACCAGCAGGCCCGCGGTGTTCATGGCCGTGAACAGCACGGTCAGCAGCCAGCGCAGCCTGCGCAGCCGGGCCGCGCTCACGTCGTGCCCAGCCGGTAGCCGTAGCCCACGACGGTGTGGATCAGCCGGGGTTCCCGCAGCTTGCGCCGCAACCGCACCACCACCACGTCGACCACGTTGGCCAACGGGTCGGACTCGGTGTCCCAGCAGTGCTCGATCAGGTCGCCCCTGGAGACCGCGCGCCCGGCGTGCGCGGCGAGGTACTCCAGGACCGCGAACTCCTTGCCCGTCACCGTGAGCAGCACGCCGGCGCGGCGCACCTCGCGGCGGGCGCAGTCCACCTCCAGGTCGGCGTGGCGCAGGACCGGCGGTCTGCCGACGCCCGCGCGACGGCACAGCGCCAGCACCCGCGCGGCCAGTTCGGCGTTGGCGAAGGGCTTCACCAGGTAGTCGTCGCCGCCGTGCGCGAAGCCGTCGAGCCGGTCGGCCACCGAGTCGCGCGCGGTGAGGAACAGGACCGGGACCGCCCAGCCGTCCCGCCGCCTGGCGTGCACGTGGTCGATCGCGTCGCCGTCCGGGAGCATGCGGTCGAACACGACGCAGTCGTAGGAGCCCGCCGCCAGCGCCTCGCCGGCGCCCGCCAGGTCGCCCGCTGCGTCCACGTCCAGGCCCGCACCGCGCAACTCCCCCGCGACCGCCACCCGGAGGTCCTCGTCGTCCTCGACCACCAATGCCCGCATGCCACCGGAACCTAGCGCCCACGCCGACCCGGCGGGCGCACTACGGTGGTCTTGTGCGGATCTTGGTGGTCGAGGACGACGAGAACCTGCTGCTCGCGGTCGCGGTGTCCCTGCGGGGCAACGGGTTCGCCGTCGACGTGGCGCGGGACCTGGCCTCGGCGGACGAGGCGCTGGCCGTCAACTCCTACGACTGCGCGGTGTTCGACCGCATGGTGCCCGGCGGCGACACCCTGCGGTACGTCGCGGAGCGCCGCCGTTCCGGGTTCGAGCTGCCCGTGCTGTTCCTGACCGCTCTCGGCGGTCTGGGGCAGCGCGTCGAGGGGCTCGCGGTCGGCGACGACTACCTGGTGAAGCCGTTCGCCGTCGACGAGCTGGTGGCACGGGTGCGCAGCCTGTGCAGGCGCGGGCCGATCGGCGGTCCCGCCGTGCTGCGGCACGGCGACGTGGAGCTGGACCAGGGTCGACGCGAGGTGCGGCGCGGCGGGGTGCTGCTGACGGTGACGCACAAGCAGTTCCTGGTGCTGGAGCTGCTGCTGGCCAACGCCGGGCGGGTGGTGTCCAGGGCCGACCTCATCGGGCACGCGTGGGACGAGCACCTCGACCCGATGTCCAACGTGCTGGACGTGCTGGTCGGCCAGCTGCGCCGCAAGCTCCACGAGCCCCCCGTGGTCCACACGGTCCGCGGGGTGGGCTACCGCGTCGGCTGAGCGCCGGTCCTCACGGCTGGTCGAGGTGCGGCCGCGTCGGGGCCGGAGGTGCCGAACGGTCCTCGGCTCGTTCCGCGACGACGCCGGGTGGCCGGTGTCCGACCGGCTGTCGATTCGCGGAATCGAGATCGCCCGTTGATTCGAATCGAATCGACAATGCGCATTCGAGAGTTCCCGATGCGCCTTCCTCTCACTTGCTCCCAAGTGGACGGTGCGGCCCGTTCACCGTGTTAACTTGATCGAACCGACACCGGTGGAGGGTTTCGTGCGAACGAACATGTGGTTTCCGGAGCGAGTGGTGAAGCGGGTCAACGCGTGCGTGATGGCGCTTCGGTCGTCCCCGCGATTCGGAAGAGCGGTCAGCAAGCACCTCACGCTGGTCACGTACACGGGTCGGCGCTCCGGACGCACGTTCAGCACGCCGGTGGGCTACCGCCGCTCCGGTGACGACGTGACGATCGGCGTCAGGCTGCCCGATTCCAAGACGTGGTGGCGGAACTTCCTCGGTGACGGCGGTCCGGTCCAGCTGCAACTGGACGGCGTCGACCGGAGCGGGCACGCCGTCGCCCATCGCGACGAACGGGGTCGCGTCACCGTCGCCGTGCGGCTCGACGGCTGAGTCGACGAGTGGGTCCACACGCGCGGCACTATTCCAGCAAAGGTGGATTCACTTACCCGAGAACCACGGAAAACGATCCGGGTAAACCACATATGTGAATGCGTTCGCATATGTGACACGTCGTTGACATGTCGGAAACAAAGACTTACGGTCGAAATCAAGAAAGCGCTTTCCCAACGCCGCCAACGTTACGGAAGCCTATTCTTGAGAGGACCACCGACATGGGGACGCACGTCGGGTTCGAACGCGCCCTGAAACGAGCGGCGGTCGTCGCGGCCGTTCTGGCCGCCACGCTGACCGCACCTGCCGCACCTCCCGCGCTGGCCGTCGCCGCGGCCGACGGCTTCGCCGGGGTGACCGCCCTGGGGCAGAGCGGCACCACCGGAGGGGCGGGCGGCGCGGTGGTCACCGCGACCACCACGGCCCAGTTCCTGGACTACATCGCGCGTCCCGAGCCGCTGGTCGTGCAGGTGCGCGGAACGATCACGCTGCCGACGGGCTCCACCGACGGCATGCACGGCGTCGCCTCCGACAAGACGATCATCGGACTCGGCGCTGACGCCCGGCTGGTCGGAGGTGGGCTGACCATCGGCCTCCCGGTGGACGACCGCGTGACCTCGCCACCACCGAACGCCGTGCACAACGTGATCATCCGGAACCTGTCGCTCTCCGGCGCGACCGACGACCTGGTCAACGTGCAGATGTTCAGCCACCACATCTGGATCGACCACAACGACTTCTCCAACGGCGACGACGGGGCCGTGGACGTCAAGCGCGGCTCCGACTTCATCACCGTGTCCTGGAACAGGTTCCACGACCACGACAAGACGCTGCTGCTCGGGCACGACGACGACAACGCGGCGCAGGACGTCGGCCGGCTGCGGGTGACCTACCACCACAACGACTTCGACGGGTCCGACCAGCGCAACCCGCGCGTCCGGTTCGGCGAGTCGGTGCACGTCTACAACAACTACTACCGGGACAACAGCTACGGCGTCGCGTCCGCCATGAACGCGGGCGTGGTGCTGGAGGGCAACTACTTCTTCAGCGTCAACAACCCCGGCCGGGTCGACTTCAGCGGCGACCTGGGGCGGATGGTCGCCAGGGACAACATCCTCGTCGACTGCAACCACGAGATCGAGGTACGCGGGTCCGTGGTCGAACCCCGCACCTACTACGCCTACACCCCGCACCGGGCCGCCGAGGTCCCCACCGTCGTGCCCGCCGGCGCGGGCGTCGGCCGAGTCTGAGGAGAACGGGCACATGGACGGCATCAGCAGACGAACGCTCCTCGCGGGCGCCGCGGCGACGGCACTGGCCGCGACCGCTCGCCCCGCGTGGGCCGCTCCCACGAACGTCGCCGACGGCTTCGCCGGGGTGAACGCGCTGGGCCAGAACGGCACCACCGGCGGCGCGGGCGGCCCGGTCGTCACGGTGCGGGACGCGGAGACGTTCCTGGACTACTGCGACCGCAACGAGCCCTACGTCATCCAGGTCGACGGGGTGATGAGGATCAGCAGCAAGCAGGGCGTGCGGTCGAACAAGACCATCATCGGACTCGGGTCCAACGCGGAGATCACCGGCGGTGGGCTGGACCTGTACCGCAGGCAGAACGTGATCATCCGCAACCTCCGGTTCACCGGCGCGGACGACGACGCCATCAGCGTCCAGCAGTCGTCGCACCACATCTGGATCGACCACTGCGACCTCAGCGGCGGGGCCGACGGGCTGATCGACATCGTGCGCGGCGCGGACCTCATCACCGTGTCGTGGAACCACTTCCACGACCACAGCAAGACCGCCCTGCTGGGCCACTCCGACTCCAACGCAGGCCAGGACCGCGGCAAGCTGCGGGTGACGTTCCACCACAACTTCTTCGACGGCACCGCGCAACGACACCCGCGGGTCCGCTTCGGCGAGCCGATCCACGTCTACAACAACTACTTCCGGAACAACACCCTCTACGGCGTCGCGTCCACGGAGGACGCCGGGGTCCTGGTCGAGGCCAACTACTTCGAGAACGTCGCCCACCCGATCTACTCCGGCTACGACGAGAGCGGGCCGGGGCGCGTGGTGGAGCGCAACAACGTCTACGTCGGCTCCGGCGCACCGCAGACCCTCGGCACGGTGGTCGAGCCCCGCACCTACTACGCCTACACCCCCGACAACCCCACGAGCCTGCCGAGCACGGTGCCCGCCGGTGTCGGCGTCGGCCGGATCTGACGAGACGCGGAGGACGACCATGAGCCCCCTCACCAGACGCCAACTCCTCGCGGGCACCGCGCTCGCCGCCGTCGCCACCACCGGTTCGCGTGCCGCGTGGGCCGATCCGGCGGCCGACGCCGTGGCCGACGGGTTCGCGGGCGTGAACGCGCTGGGCCAGAACGGGACCACCGGCGGCGCGGGCGGCCAGGCGGTCACCGTGACGACCGCTGAAGCCCTGGAGGACTACGTCGGGCGCAAGGAGCCCTTCGTCATCTCGGTGTCCGGCCGCATCCGGGTCGGCGACATGCTGACCGTGGTCGCGAACAAGACGATCGTCGGGATCGGCTCCACCGCCGAGATCACCGGCGGCGGGCTGCAACTGGGCTCGACCACCCGTCCGGGCAACAACGTGATCATCCGCAACCTGCGCTTCACCGACGCGTCGGACGACTCCATCAGCGTCACCAACTCGGCGCACCACGTGTGGATCGACCACTGCGACCTGTCCCGCGGCTTCGACGGCCTGCTCGACGTCAAACGCCAGTCCGACTACGTCACGGTCTCGTGGAACCACTTCCACGACCACAGCAAGGCCGCGCTGCTCGGTCACTCGGACGGCTACACCGCCGACCGCGGCAAGCTGCGCGTCACCTACCACCACAACTTCTTCGACGCCACCGAGCAGCGCCACCCACGGGTCCGCTTCGGTGAGCCCGTCCACGTCTACAACAACTACTACCGCGGCAACGCGCTCTACGGCGTGGCGTCCACGGAGGACGCGGGAGTCCTGGTGGAGGGCAACTACTTCGAGAACGTCGCCCACCCGATCCTGTCCGGCTACGACAAGAGCGGGCCGGGGCGGGTGGTGGAGCGCAACAACCTCTACGTCGGCTCCGGCGCGCCGCAGACGCTGGGCAGCGTCGTCGAACCCCGCACCTACTACGCCTACGCGCTCGACAGCGCCGCCGCCGTTCCCACGCTCGTCACCGCCGGCGCAGGTGTCGGCCGAGTCCCCAGGAGGACCTCATGAGAAGGACACCCGCGTTGGCGCTCGCCGCTGTGCTCGTCGGCGGCGTCACGGCGGCGACCGCCGCACCCGTGGCCGCCGCCGAGACCGCACCCGTCGGCTTCGCCTCCGTGACCGCCCTTGGCCAGAGCGGGACCACCGGCGGCGCGGGCGGCCCCGAGGTCACGGTCTCCACGGCCGCCGACTTCACCGCCGCCATCAAGGCCGACGGGCCGCGGGTGGTGCGCGTGCAGGGCCTGATCACGCTGGCGCCCGGCATGTACGACGTGTCCTCGGACAAGACGGTCATCGGCGTCGGCTCGGGCTCGGGGATCACCGGTGGCGGGCTGAACATCGGTCTGCCGGTCAGCGCGGTGACCACTCCCCCGGCGAACGCCGTGCACAACGTCATCATCCGCAACCTGGTGTTCCGCAACGCCAACGACGACTCGATCAACGTGCAGATGTTCTCCCACCACGTCTGGATCGACCACAACGACCTGTCGACGGGCAAGGACGGCCTGATCGACATCAAGCGCGGGTCCAGCTACGTGACGGTGTCGTGGAACCACACCCACCACCACACCAAGAACATGCTGCTCGGCCACGACGACGGCAACGCCGCGCAGGACACCGGCCACCTGAAGGTGACCTACCACCACAACTTCTTCGACCGCACACCGCAGCGCAACCCGCGCACCCGGTTCGGCAACCCCGTGCACGTGTTCAACAACTACTACGTCGCCAACAGCGACACGGGCGTCGCCTGCCAGAACAGGTCGGGCTGCTGGGTCGAGGGCAACTACTTCGAGAACGTCGAGGAGCCGATGACCAACAGCTACGCGGGTCCGAAGGGCAGCATCGTCGAGCGGGACAACGTGTACGTCAACAGCGGGAAGCCCGTGGTGGGCGGCACCGTGGAGAACCCGCGCGACTACTACGCCTACACCGTCGACACCCCGGCGAACGTCAAGGCGCAGGTGGTCCAGGGCGCGGGCACCGGCAAGATCTGACCAGCGAGCCTCACACCGGAGCGGGGCAGGCCCGGACGGGGTCAGCGGCGAAGCGACGTCCGCAGACCACGTCCGGCGGCCGCGCCACCAGCCCGCGCAGCGCCGCCTCGACCCGGTGCGGCTCTCCCCCGGCCAGTGCCAGCAGCGCGGCGGTCCGGTCCGCCACCGTCTCGGCGACGAACCGGTACACGGCGTCCGGCGAGCACTCGCGGAACTCCGCGGGCCGGTGGTGCTCGATCGAGTCGCAGATGACCGCCCCCGCGTTCGCCACCACGTCGGGCACGCACAGCACGCCGCGCGCGGCCAGCCCCCGCTCGACCGCGCGACTGGTGAACGGGCAGTTCGCGCCGCTCACCACGACCCGGCAGCGCAGCCGGTCGGCGACGCGCTCGTCCACGACGCCGGACGCGGAGCACAGCACCAGCACGTCCACTGGCCTGCCCCACCAGGCCGTCGGGTGCGGCAGCGCGGTGCAATCGGGCACCGGGCGCGCGGACGGGTCGTGGTCGTAGGTGGCGACCCGGCCCCCGTCCGCCGCGAGCACGGCCGCCACCGCCGCGCCGGTCTTGCCGACGCCGTGCACCAGGAACGTCGTCCCGGCGATCGGACCCGGCGCGGTCTGGCGGACGGCGGCGACCACGCCGTGCGCGGTGGCGAGACTGGCGTCGACGGCGGTGCGCACCGCGGCCAGCACGTACGGCGAGAACGCGGCCAGCAGCCGCATGTCCTCGTCGGTGGTGTTCATGTCGCAGCCGGTGTAGAGCCGACCGGCCTGCCGGTCGAGGACCTCGCCCACCGCGTGCAGCAGCGCGCCGCGGTCCACCGTGGCCGGATCGGCGCTCGCGATCAGCTTCGCCCCGGAGAACCCGGTGCGGTAGAGCGCGTGCTTGAGCGTCATCCGGCGGGCCAGGCGCAGTCCGTCGCCCAGCGCGCGGTGCTCGCTGTCGTAGTCCAGCAGCCGCAGCCCGCCGTTGGCCGGGCCCGCGTCCAGGACGCTGTCGCGCACCGCGAACAGCACCACCCCGGCGTCGGTGCGGACCCGTTCCACCAGCTGGCGGCCGGTCACCGCCCCGCACCGACGGTGGTGGGGCGCCACAGGTCCGGGCGCAGCGCGGCGGAGCCGATGTCGTGGGCGGTGCGGCCCTCCAGTGCGAGGTCGACGCAGATCTCCCCCAGCAGCGGGGCGATCTTGAACACCCACCCGGTGGCGCAGACGACGACGTTCCCGTGCCCCGGCACGACCTCGGGCGCGAAGTCGACCAGCATCTCCCGCGCCAGCCGCCCCGGCTCCTCCGGCCGGGTGAACAGCGCGCAGGTGCAGGCGGAGGCGTCCACGGGCGTCGGGTCCAGCCACGGCATGTGCCCGGCCACCCAGTCCCCGATCCGGGCGACGACCCGCGGGTCGGGCGGTCCAGGCCGCTGGTCCGGGTCGCGCAGCACGCGACTCGGGTAGTTCGCGCCGACCCGCACGAAGCCGGGGCGCTCCCACGACAGCTCGGGGAAGCCGTAGTACAGGCCGGGATCGACGCCGGTCGACGCCTGGAAGTCGATCCAGGTCGGCAGGTGCTCGGCGGGCGACCTGGTGCGGAAGTACGCGGACTCCATGGTCCAGGTCGTGGTGTCCAGTTCGACGCCCATCAGCCGCAGCACCGAGTTGGTCTCCGGTCCCGCGGCGACCACCAGCTTGGCCGCGTGGACGGTCATCCCGGCGTCGGTGTCGACGCGGACCCCGTCGGCGCCGGTGCGGATGGCGGTCACCCGCTGCCCCGGCAGCAGCGTGACGCGCGACGACTCCTGGGCCGCCCGGTGGAACGCGCGCAGCGTCGCCTTGACATTGGTGGCGGCGCCGTCGGGTTGGAGGAACCCGGTCCACCACTCCGGGATGCCGGTGAAGCCGAAGCGCCTGGTCACCTCGCGGGCGGTGAGCCGTTCGAAGGGCACGCCCAGGTCCGCCATGACGCCGAGGACCGCGTCGATCTGCCCCTCCGCGCCGGGCGCGAGCGGATCACCGAACCACAGGCAGCCCGTGCGGGTGTTGAGCTGCTCGGCGGTCCGCTCCTGCAACCGGGCCCACAGCGGCACGGCCGCCAGCACCAGGCGCGAGACCGCCGGGTCGTCGTACTGGAGCCGGAACTGCCGCGAAGCCCCGCTCGACGCGGTGTCGTCGTGCAGGAACGCCCGCCGCTCCACCACCACCGCGTTGAGCCCGCGGTTCGCCGCCTCGTACGCGGTGGCGAGCCCCACCGCGCCACCACCGACGACGACCAGGTCGACCGGCCCGCTCATCGCGTCTCCTCACCAACCGGGCGCGACCACCGCACCCCTTAGAGGAATAGCGCGCCCGGCGGGTCCGCGGCTGGGCGCGACCGCGTACTTCACCTGAAGGTGTCCCGCGGCGACCGGGCAGCCTCGACGTGGTCGGCGAGGCGCCCGCCGACCGGACCGGCCGCCGGTCGGCCGCCGTCTCCGACCAGGTCAGCCGCCTGGTCCGCCACCACCGCGACGGCGTTGCCCAGCCCGGCGACGGCCGCGCCAAGGCCTGGACCTCGGGTGCCTGACGGCGCGGCAACGGGTGAGCCGTCGGCGTTCCCGATACCGGCGACGCTCGGCCTAAGGGACGAACCCGATGGTGAGCAGCACGTTGGCGTAGAGGCGGACGTCGCCGGTGGCGACGCAGACGGCGAGGTCCGGTTCGCGGCACGCGGCGTAGAAGTCCTGGCGCGCCAGCGGCCGCAGCGGCAGGTCCGGGCCGAGGAGGCGTTCGTAGTCGGTCCACGCCTGCGGGGTGCTGAGGTCGTCGGGGCGCATCGTGTGCGCTTCCTCGACCGGGATCGCGGTCAGCAGGGGTTCGAGCACCTGGTCGACCGTGGCGAGTCCGGGCCGCAGGTTGAGGTGGATCAACGTGGCCCGGTGGTGGACGTTGGTCCGGTGCGCGTAGTTGGCGTCCGCGAGGAGCACCTTGCTCCCGTGACCGGCGGTGGCCAGCGCGTTGAGCAGCGGTGGGTGCAGCAGGGAGTAGCGCAGCATCTGGTGGGACGACCTTTCGAGGCGGTGGGCGAACGTGTCGTGGTCGGGTGCCGTCAGGACCCGGTCGTGATCATCTTGCGGCACAAGTCCTTCGACCGGGGCACGACCCCGACGGCGCCACGGGCGGGCGCCGCCGATCCCCACGTCATCGGCTCGTTCGTCACCGGGCACCCTCCCTCAGCGGCCAGCGCGATTGTTATCGCTAACATTTGCCGCGTCAAGACATGCCCCGAAGCCGGCGGAACGACACTTCCCCCTCGGCTCGAGCCGGGATTCGAAGTGAGCGGCACCAGCTCGGCGCGCGGTGACCGCGACGCCGCGCCGTCTCGGCACGCCCTTGGCCGCCAATCATCCACAGTGGACACCCACGCGGCGTCGCCCTGCTCGGAAACAGCGGTGAACCGACCGGCGGAAGTCGACAGCGGCCGTCCGCGAGCCCGAGATGGGTCGTTCGGCCCAGTCCGGTACGGCCCGACCTTGTGCATGCTTGGTCGACTCCGGCGGACGGGAGAGCGCGGTGTGCACGCCAGGCGAAGACCAGGACGTCCCGACCAGTCCGCTGCTGGAGCGGATCCGCGACGGGATCCTCGGTGAGGGCGACGTCCTCGACGGGCCGTACGGCCGACGGCGGATCACCTACGCCGACTACACGGCCTCCGGTCGCGCGCTCGACTTCGTCGAGGACTTCATCCGGCTCCAGGTGCTGCCCCGCTACGCCAACACCCACAGCGAGAGTTCGGCCACCGGCTCGCGGACGGGCGGGCTGCGGGAGCAGGCGCGGCGGGTCATCCGCGACTCCGTCGGCGGCTCCGACGACGACCTGGTGGTCTTCTGCGGGTCCGGCGCCACCGCGGCGGTGAACAAGCTGGTCGGCGTCCTCGGCCTCCGGCACGGTCCGCCCGTCCCGGCGGAGCGGCGGCCGGTGGTCTTCGTCGGCCCCTACGAGCACCACTCGAACGAACTGCCGTGGCGGGAGTCCGTCGCCGACGTGGTGGTCATCGACGAGGACGAGGACGGGCACGTCGACCTGTCGCAACTGGCCGAGCAGCTGGTCCGCCACGCCGGGCGCCCGCTGCGGATCGGCAGCTTCTCCGCGGCCTCCAACGTCACCGGCATCCTGACCGACGCCGACCGCGTCTCCGCCCTCCTGCACGAGCACGGAGCGCTGGCGTTCTGGGACTACGCGGCCGCGGGGCCGTACGTGCCGATCCGGGTCCGGGAGAGCGCGCCGGGTCTGCGCGACCACAAGGACGCGGTGTTCCTGTCACCGCACAAGTTCATCGGCGGTCCGCAGACGCCGGGAGTGCTGGTGGTGCGCCGGGGGCTGGTCGCCAACCCGGTGCCGACCGCTCCCGGCGGGGGGACCGTGGCGTTCGTCGGCCGGACCGCGCACCGCTACCTCGACGACCCGGTGGCGCGCGAGGAGGGCGGCACCCCGGCCATCGTCGAGTCCATCCGGGCGGGGCTGGTGTTCGCCCTGAAGGACGCGGTCGGCACCGACCTGATCCACCACCTCGAACAACGGCTCTGGCACCACGCCCTCGCCCGCTGGAAGACCGTGGAGAACATCCAGGTCCTCGGCGACCACCGTGCCGCGAGGCTGTCCATCGTCTCCTTCCGCGTCCGGGACGGGGACGGGTTCCTGCACCACAACTTCGTCGTGGCGGTGCTCAACGACCTGTTCGGCATCCAGGCGCGCGGCGGCTGCTCCTGCGCGGGCCCCTACGGCCACCGGCTCCTCGGGATCGACGCCGAGCACTCGCGCGCCTACGACCGCGAGGCGGGCCGGGGGTGCCACGGCGTCAAGCCGGGCTGGGTGCGGATCACTTTCCACTACTGCATGTCCGACGCGGTGCGCGACTACCTGGTCGAAGCGGTCGCGCTCCTCGCCCGGTACGGCGGGCGGCTGCTCCCCGACTACGCCTTCGAGCCGAACCAGGGGTTGTGGCGGCACCGCGCGACCGCCACCGCGTCGTGGACACCCGATCTGCGGCAGGTCGCCGAGGGCGCGGCGACACCGCCGGACGACCGCCGCCTCGGCGAGGACTCGCTCGCCGAGCACCTGCGGCAGGCCCGTCTGCTGCTGGCCGCCCGAGGCGACTCCGTCGACGACGGCCCGAGCGGGATGCCGGACGAGTTCGAGGCGCTGCGCTGGTTCCCGCTGCCCCCCGCGTGCGTCGACGGTTGAGTGGGCGGACGAATGCCGATAAATAGCACCGGCACCGCGGTTCGGGCAAGGGCGGCCACCCCCAGGGGTGAAATCCGAAACTATTTCAAGCCACCTCGTCCGCCCCGTCCCCCACCCTGTTCCGCTCCACCAGCCGAGCCAGGGCGAACAGCGCCGACCGGGCGTGCGGTGCGGCCGTCAGCTGCACCGGGAGGGCCCGGCCCTCCCGGCTCCACGCCGCCCTCAGGGACAGGGCCGGGTAGCCGCTGATCCTCCACAGGGCGTTGAACGGGGTCGTGGCGCCGGTGCGCACGAGCGCGGTGCCCGACGACAGCGACACCCGCCGCGGCGGACCGGTGTGACCAGGGGTGACCAGCACGTCGACGTCGCGGAACATGTCGTCCACAAGGGACCGCTCGGCCGTGGCCATCCGTCGGCACAGGCCCCGCAGCGGCTCGGGGACAACCCTTCCCAACGCGCGCAACTCCCCCGGTGTGGCCGCCAGGTGGGGCGCCAGCAGGATTCGGGCGGGGTCGTGGGACTCCGCGTCGTGGTCGTGCACCACGTTGCCGTGCAACGAGAACAGCGACGCGACGTCCAGCACGGCCGTGCGCATCGCGGGTCGGGCGCGGTTGTGCAGCGCCAGTCCCCGCAGCGAGACGCCGACGCGGACGGGCGGCAGCACGACGGGCTGCCCCGACCGCAAACCCAGCGCCTCCAGGGCGAGCACCACGTCGTCCGCGCTCCGCGCGAGCACCCCGGTGCCGCTGCCCGCCGAACCGGACTGGTAGCCGACGAGGCCCACGGCGCCCGCCGGAACCCGCCCCCTCCCCGGCGCCCCGGACGCCAGCGCGAGCGAGACCACACCGGCGGCGACCGCGGCGGCCGTTCCGCTCACGGGCAGCTCACCGGACGAGAACCCGTTCGCCCACAAGGGGTTCGCGTACCGCTCCACGGGTGACGTCCGTCCGATGAGGACCGCGCCCGCCGCGGCCAACGCCTCCGGGACGGGCTCGCCGTCCTGCACGGCGACGGGCACGCCGAGCAGCGGAAGCCGTTCCCCGGCGGCGATCCTCCGGTCCGCGTCCCTGGCGGACGCTCGCGCTCCGGCCTCGTCCAGAACGCTGAAAACGGTGGCAGACCGACCGATCCGTCTCAGGCAGGCGTCGAGCAGGGCCGTCGGTTCGACCCCTCCGGACCGCAGCAGGCGCGCCTGCTCCACGGCTCCGAGGCGGCACAGCGTCGTGTCGTCCACGTGGCTCATCTCCTCCGGCTCCACCGGGTCGCAGGGCGACGGAGCCGATCGGGTCTCAGGGGGCGGGGGAAGCGGTGGATCCGCGATCACAGCACCGATCAAGTGAGCTGTGTCACCGAACTGGCGGGTTGCGCCGAGGTTACTGTCGGGTAAGTTCCGTGCCTACTGTGACGTCAATCTCACGCTCAAGGAGGACAGGGTGCGAAAAGCGGTCAGTCTCGCGCTGATCGGCGTCGGCGCGTTCGCCATCGCCTTGGGTTTGCTCCTGCGCTTCTACGCCTACCCGGCGCTGGCCATCGTGCCGCTCGAGCAGAAGGTCGAGTCCGTGGCCGAGGGCCACGCCTCGGTCTTCGACCCCGAGGAGTTGACGCTGCGGCAGAACGTCGGCCTCACCGCCGTGCGGAAGGTCGAGAGCAACCTCAAGCAGGCCGACGCCAAACCCGGCGGCAACGTCATGGTGTGGGACCAGGGCCTGCTCGTGACCGACACCGACGGCGAGACCATCTCCGCCGTGGAGCACCGGGTCTGCCTCGACCGGCACACGAACGAGGCCGTGCGGGAGTGCTCCTCGGCGTACGTGACCGAGCGCGAGGAAGGTCCGTCCAAGGAGGACAGGGCGGTCGTGCAGGACGGGGTGAACTACAAGTTCCCGTTCGACGTGGCCAAGTCCGACTACCGCTACTTCGACACGACGCTGCGCAAGGCGACCGTCGCGCGCTTCGACTCCGAGGACACGGTCAACGGGGTCACCGTCTACAAGTTCGTCCAGGACATCCCCGCGACGAAGATCCGCTCGCAGGACGTCCCCGGCAGCCTGGTCGGCCTGGACGACCCGTCGGTGAACGCCGACCGCCTGTACCAGAACACCCGCACCATGTGGGTCGAGCCGGTCACGGGGATCATCGTCAAGGGCCAGGAGCGGCAGAAGCAGACGTTCCGCGCACCGGCGGGGAGCAAGGAGGCCGTCATCATCGACGGCACCCTGACCTTCAACCAGAAAACGATCGAGGGAAACCTCGCGCGCGTTGACGAAAGCCGCCCGAAACTGCTTCTGATCAGCACCACCGGACCACTCGTCCTCGGCGGTCTCGGCATTGTCCTGCTCGGCTTCGGGATATTCATGTTCGTCAGGAACCGGCGTCACGAGCCCATTTCCGATTCCGAGTCCGGGCCGCAGCACCTGAAGGCTTGAGGTCATTTCTTCCGCATCACCACGACGAGGTTCCAGCAGGCGATCTCCCGGACCACCGGAACGTGGGCGACCCACTTCGCCCACCACGGGTGGTACCGGGGGAACGTCGTGAGCAGCTCGACCCCTGGGCTCTCGCGCGCCCACCGCTGGGCGGCCGCGACGGTCACCGGGAACAGGCTCGTGCCGAACGCGTTCTTCGGCTCCCTGCCGTTGCGGCGGCGGTAGCGCCGCCGGGCCCGGTGCCCGCCGAGGTAGTGCCACGGCGCCGTCTCGTGACCGCCCCACGGTGACCACCACGGCGTGAACGACAGGAAGACGATGCCGTTCTGCCTGGTCACACGGGCCATCTCGGCCATCATCACCCACGGCTGCGACACGTGCTCCAGCACGTTGGACGAGTAGCAGACGTCCACCGACCCGCTCCGCAGCGGCAGCCGGGTGCCGCTCGCGCGGATCATGCCGGGCTCGGGCGCGCCGCGCGCGGACAGCTCGCCGACGTCCGGGTCGAGCCCCACGTAGTAGGCGCCCGCGTCGCGGAACGCCTCCGCGAAGTACCCCGACCCTCCCCCCACGTCGACGAGCGTGCTGCCCTCCAGGGGCGCGTGCGCGGCGAGCTGCGCGGCCGAGTCGCGGGCGAGGATCGAGTAGAAGTGGTCCGGGTCGGATTGTTCGCGCAGGAACGCCCGGAAAAGGCGGATGGATCTTTCGAGTGTCGGCTTCGGAAAAGTGTCCCGATGCTCCACTGGATCGGTACCGAGCATTTGTCGACCTCGATTTCTGCGCTAACATCGCACATCCGGAACTTGGCAGTAACGTATCACCGCAGTGCACTCCGAGGGAGACCGAAGATGTTCACCTCCGACGAGCGACCGAGCGTTCTGCTGCTCAATTGGCGGGACACCAGGCACCCCGAGGGCGGCGGTTCCGAGCGCTACGTGGAACGCATGGCCGAAGGGCTGGTGCGGATGGGGTACCGGGTGTCGGTGCAGTGCGCGGACCACGAGCGCGCCCGCCGGGGCGACTGGCACGACGGCGTGCGCTTCCGCAGGCGGGGCACCAAGTTCACCGTGTACGCGCACGCCCTGCTCGCGATCGCGCGGGCCAAGGCGGACGTCGTGGTGGACGTGCAGAACGGGATGCCGTTCTTCAGCAGGCTCGTCGCGCGCTGCCCGGTGGTCGTGCTGGTGCACCACGTGCACCGGGAGCAGTGGCACAGCGCCCTCGGACCGGTGCTCGGCAGGCTGGGGTGGTGGATCGAGTCGCGGGTCGCGCCGCGCCTCTACCGCGGGTGCCGCTACGTCACGGTCTCCGGCGTCACGCGCACCGAACTGGCCGAGCTGGGCGTCCAGGCCGTGCGCACGGTCGTGGTGCCCAACGGCCTGGACCCGGTGCCCGCGGTGGTCTCACGGGCGGGCGACACCCCGGTGCTGGTGGCCGTGAGCAGGCTGGTGCCGCACAAGCGGTTGGAGCACGCCGTCGACGTGGTGGCACGGCTGCGCCACCGGTGGCCCGACCTCCGGCTGGACCTCGTCGGCGCGGGCCCCTGGGAGGACGAGCTGCGCGAGCACGTGCGGCGGCGCGGCGTCGAGGACCGCGTGGTGCTGCACGGTTTCGTCGACGAGCAGCGCAAGCACGAGCTGCTGGCGCGGTCCTGGGTGCACCTGTGCCCGTCGGTGAAGGAGGGCTGGGGCATCGTCATCATGGAGGCCGCGGCGCACGGCGTCCCCACGGTGGCCTACCGGTCGGCGGGCGGGGTCGCGGAGGCGATCGTGGCGGACCGCACCGGTGTGCTGGCCGACGACTTCGAGGACTTCGTGGACCAGGTGGACGCCCTGCTGGGCGACCAGGAACGCAGGCGGCGCATGGGAGCCGCGGGCCGGACGCGCGCGCGGAGGTTCAGCTGGGACGAGAGCGTGCTGTCGTTCGAGGGCGTCATCCGCTCGACGATCGACGGATCAGCCCCGCCGCGCGCCGTCGAGGCCCGCTTCCTGGAGGAGACGGCCTAGCAGGTCCGCCGCGGCGGTGGGGCCGAAGTCCCGCCGCCGCGCCCGCAGCGTCACGGTCGTCGTGCCGCCGACGGTGGCCGCGCCGAACGCGACACCCGAGCGCCCGCCCGCGCACGGGTGGAACGCGATGGCGCGCACCAGCCCTCCCGCGTGCACGACGCCGAGGTTCGACACGAGGAACGTGGACCCGAGCCTGCCGGACAGGGCCCTGATCGCCTGGCGGGCCAGGACGCTGGGCGTGCCGGGGAAGTCCGGTTCGGGCGGCGTCGCGGCGAGGCGGGAGCGCACGGCGGCCTCGTCGGTCGTCGCGCCGAGGTGGAGCCGGAAGAACGTGCTGGCGAGATCCGGCACGAGGTCCGCGCCTCCGCGCCGCGACGCGCCGACGCCCGCGACCACCCGATCGGCCCGCGCGCCGTGCTCGGAGTTCCAGGACCGGGTGGCCGCGGCGGCGAGCGCGGTGAGCCGCGCGGTGCCGAAAGCGCTGCGCGGCAGGGTTTCCGCCAGCAGCACGTCCCCCGCGCCGTCACCGGACGAGG
This sequence comes from Umezawaea sp. cmx-9-4, assembly GCA_049997955.1. Lineage (GTDB taxonomy): Bacteria > Actinomycetota > Actinomycetes > Mycobacteriales > Pseudonocardiaceae > Umezawaea. The sequence continues at coordinate 119,609 of JAEBDY010000010.1, forward strand.
GGCGCAGGCGGGTCGGCGGCGCGAACAGCGCCTCGCGCAACCGCGCCGCGGCGGACCGGACGAACGACACGGCGGCGGACCGGCCCTCGACGCCCGCGGCCTCGCTGCGCACGGGCGTGCCGAGCGCGATCCCCAGCAGTGCCAGCAGTCCCAGTCCGTCGGCGGCGCCGTGGTGCACGGCAAGCGCGATGCGCGACCCGTCGGCGCTCACGGCGGCCCGCACGAGCGGATCGCCTGGCCCGTAGGGGGAATCGGCGAACTCGGCGCGCACGGCGGACCACTCCCCCGCCTCGACGCGGCGCACTTCCGGCGCCACGCCGAGATCGGGGTGCGTCACCACGCCGTCGGCCAGCCGCGCGGCCACGGCGTCGCCGTCGACCGCGCCGACCAGTTCGGCCTCCAGCAGCACGCTCCAGGAGATCGAGGGGTCGCCGTACAGACCGATCGCCGCGCGGGCTCGCGCGGACGCGTCGGTCACGGTGTCACCTCTTGCCGTAGACGATCACGACCGGGTCCGACTTCGCCTGCACCTTCACGGCTTCGTCGACCGTGCTGGACTCGTTCGCGTTCACGATCACGGCGCTGACACCGCCCGCGACTCCGACTCCGGCCAGGACGGCGAGCAGGACCGCCACCACAACACCCACGGAATCACTCCTTCGTGACAGGTCCGACACCGCGCGAACCCTTGAGGCGCCCGAATCTACCCGCGGGTAACCAAAGCCACAACAGGCTGGCGCAGATCGTCACCCCGGCCGCGATCCACGCCGCCGCAACGGGAAGCGCCGCTGGTCCGATCGGCCCAGCGGCGATGGACCCCGGAACCCGGTACAGGGACAGGAGTTCTCCCCGGTGCACGGGCTCCAGCCGGGCGGTGACCCGCTCGTCCACCGGGCCGACGTGCTCCACGAGCACCCAGCCGAAGCCGATCGACGCGAGGTCGCCCCCCTGCTCCTGCGCGGTCCGCACCTGCCGCGCCCTCGGGTCCTCGCCCTCCACGACGAGTCCGCCGACGGGCAGGGAGTCCTCGGTGACGGTGGTGCGCGGCAGGAACCGCGGCGCGGGGTCGAGCTGGGTGCGGTGGTCGTTCCAGTCGTACCGCCGGAACGCGGACAGCGGCAGGACCGCGACGTCGCCGGGCCGGTCGTCGGCGGCGAGCGCCTGCCGCACCACCGACCACTCCTCCGGGTAGGCCACGGGTTCCAGCCTGCCGAGACCGCCCCACAGCAGGTCCGGCAGCAACCCCAGCGGCAGCAGGACGGCGGCGACCGTCGCGGCCCTCGCCCCGCCGGTCGTGCCCAACCGCCGCCGACCGGTCTCCACGGCCAGCGCGAGCCCGAGCGCGAACGGCAGGGCCCACCAGGCGACCCACTTCTGCCCGTCCCGCAGCAGGCCCGCGCCCGGCACGTGGTTCCCCAGCCGCACCAGCACATCCGCGCCGCCGGGCAGCACCGCCGCCGTGGCGACGAGCACGCCCAGCGCCCCGAGGACGACGAGGGACCGGGCCGGGCCGACACCCCACCGCCGAGCCAGTTCCCGCAGTCCCAACAGGGCCGCGGCGACCGAGACGAGCACCAGCACGGGCAGCACGGGGTTGGTGCGGCTGACCGGCACCACGTCGGCGTTCCACACGCCTCCGAGCCCGAGCACGCCCAGCACCGCGCCACCCCAGTTCTCGGCCCGCGCGGCGAACGCGAACACCCCGGCCGGGTCGGTGGTCGCCGACGCCGGGTGCAGCACCGACGGCACCCACCACGGCGCGTTGAGCACCACTCCCAGCCCCAGGACGGGCAGCGCCCTGCGCCGTCCCGCCGCCGCCAGCGCCACGGCCAGCGCCAGCAGCCCACCGGGCGCGGACAGCACGGCGGGCAGGCTCGTCAGCACGACCCGCGCCCACGCGCCGCGCTCGCCGTGCCGCCACCTCAGCGCGGCGTGCGCGACCCACGGCAGCGCGGCGTAGCCCAGCAGCAGCGTCCAGTGGCCGAGGAACAGCCTCTCGGCGACATAGGGGTTCCACGCGTACGCGGTCGCGGCGACCAGCCGGATGCCGGTGGAGTCCGTCGGCACCAGGCGGCCCGCTCCCCACGCGGCGCCGAACAGCGCGCCGAACAGCGCGATCTTCTGCACCACGTCGCCGGGCAGCACCCGCGTGGCGAGCGCGACGACCGCGTCCACCGGCACCGCCCTCGGCAGCGCCGACCCGAGCCCGAAGGCGGCGGCCGTCAGCGGCTGCTCCGGCGTGAACACCATGTCGTGCACGAGGACGAAACCCGGTCGCAGCACGGGAGCGAGCACGGCGAGCGCGACCAGCACGGCCCCGGCGGGCAGTGCCGCCCGGTGCGCGATGACCGCTCGCATGAGGGTTCCCTCCGCTTTCCCCGACCGCTACAGTCGCGAACCTACCGCCCGGTAACACCGATCCGATCGTCGGCGCGCCGACGGTGAAGAGGCGCCAGTGCCCGGCACGGCCAAGACCGACCGGTTCGACGGAGTGCTGATCACGGCGGCGCTGCTCGGCGCCAACGCGGCGAGCTACGTCTTCACGATCGTCGCCGCCCGGCTGCTCGCGCCGTCCACGTTCGGCGAGCTGAGCGCCCTGCTGGCGCTGCTCGTCGTCGGCATCGTGCCCGCGATGAGCCTCCAGGCGGCGGGTGCCCTGCGCATCGCGCGCGCCGCTCCCGGCAACCGCTCGGAGTCGGCAGAACTCGTCGGTCTGGGCCTCGCGGTGAGCGCGGTCAGCCTGCTGTGCGCGCTGGTGGTGTCGCCCGCGCTGGTGGCCCTGCTGCACCTGGACGGCTACTGGCCCGCGCTGTGGCTCGCGCTGGCGCTGACCCCGCTGACGGTGCTCGGCCTGTTCCACGGGCTGTTGCAGGGCGCGCGGCGCTTCGGCGCGCTGGCCCTGCTCGTCGGCATGGAGGCCCTGGGCAAGGTCGGCGGCGGACTGGCCGGTCTGCTGCTGGGCCGCGACTCCACGTCCGCGCTCGCGGGCACGGTCATCGGCTCGGCCGTCGTCGCGGTCGCGGGCTGGCTGCTGTGCGGGCGTCCCCGGCCGTCCCGGCCCCGCCGCCACGCGGGCGGCGAGGTGCTGCACGCGGCGCAGGCCATGCTCGCGCTGGTGCTGCTGGTGAACCTCGACCTGGTGCTGGCGCGGCACCACCTGCCCGCGCGGGACGCGGGGGCGTACGCCATCGGCTCGGTGGTGACGAAGGTGGCGTACTGGCTGCCGCAGGCGGTGGGCGTGATCGTGCTGCCCAAGCTCGTGCACTCCGCCGCCCGGCACGCCGCGCTGCTGGCGGCGCTCGCCACCTGCGCGGCGCTCAACGCGCTCGTGGTGCTCGGAGCGGCCCTGTTCGGCCCCACGGCGATGGGCATGATCGGCGGTCGGGCCTACGCCGGGAACTCCCTGCCGCTGTGGCAGTTCGCGCTCGTCGGCGCGTTCCTCTCGCTCGTGCAGCTGCTGCTGTTCGCCCGGATCGCCAGCGCCGACCGCCGCTCCACGGTCGCGGTGTGGGTGGTGGTCGCGGTGGAGATCGCGCTGATCTCGTTGTGGCTCAACGACTCCCCCACGCAGGTGGTCGCGGCGGCGTCGGTCGCGACCGGTCTGCTCGTGGTGGTCGGCGCGGTGGTCGAGTTCCGGGCTCAGCGCTCGAACGGGTCGAAGCAGGACGCCACGACGGCGGCGACCGCCACCAGCAGCGCCCCCTGGACCACGGGACCGTAAGCCCACTCCTGGCTGTGGCCGAGCAGGCGTCCCGACACCGCTCCCACGCTGCCCACGACCATCCCGCACAGCGCGACGACCTTCGGCGCGGCGGGCCGGAACTCGCGCAGCAGCAACGTGGCGATGAGCGCGACCACCGGCAGCATCCCGCCGACCGCGAACAGCAGGACCCCCAGTGCGACCAGGGTCCAGCGGCTCGCGGTGGGCCGGGTCGACGTCGTGCGGGCCCGACGGCTGCCGACCGGGACGGCCACGACGCCGAGCACCGCGAGCGCGGACAGGCCGCCGACGAGCAGGCCGCCCTTGTACTGCGCGTCGGGCCGGAAGTCCAGGCGCACCAGGGCTTCCCGCCCCTGCGGCACGATCCACGCCTGCTGCCAGCCGTCGACGCGCGTGCGCGCCAGCTCGACGCCGTCGAGCGTCGCGGTCCACCCGGAGTTCGCGTTCTCGGGCACGCGCAGCACGGCCGCGTCGCCCGCGCCGACGGTGACCTCGCGGTGCGTGGCGTCCCACCGGTCGACCCGCACGTCCCGCTGCGCGGGCGGGCGGGTCTCGGCGCCCAGCGGGCGCAGTGCGGCGTCCTGCACGACGAACGTGGCGGACCGCGTGGTGCGCAGGTCGTGGTCGCCCGCCTTGAGCTCCAGCGCCTCGGACAGGTCGTCGTCGCACATGACGGCGGCCAGCGGCCGGTGCCCGGTGACGTCGGCCAGGGTGCCCGCGACCGAGGTGTTGATCTTGTTGCCGTCGACCCGCACGACGGGCCCTTCGCCGCACGGCACGGTGAACGGCGTCTCCGGCGACACGGGCGGGAACAGGTCCTCCGCGCCGGTGAGCGTCAGCTCGGCGACGGCCCCCGGCCCCGGCGCGGCCCGGCCGTCGCCCGGCGGCGGGCCGGTGTCGAGGACCACGACGTCCAGCGAGGCGGTGGTGATCGGCTCGTCCAGCGCCACGACGCCGTCCTCGTCGACCCGCACCACGCTCGACGACCCTGGGGTGCGCAGCTCCAGTTCGACCGGCCGGTAGTTCGACGCGACCGGTTTCAGCTCCAGCGAGGAGAACGTGCGCGGCCCGTCCCAGCGCAGGCGCAGTTCCGGACGGGAGTCGGTGACGTCGGGGACCCACGCCGTCGCGGGATCGCCGTCCACGGCGGCGAGCGCGCTCGCCGAGGTGTCGCCCGCGAGCGTGGAGGTCGCCGTGACGGAGATCCCCTTGGGCTGCACGGGGTTCACCGCGCCCGCGGCGGCGACCACGGTCGCGGTCACCCGGTAGCGGGCGTCGACGTCCGTGCGGAACAGCCGCGCCAACCCGGCGGGCTCCTCGCCGAACCGGGAGATGCCCGAGTCGCAGCGCACCTGCGCCGCCGACGGGTAGCAGGCGGGCCGGAACTCGTCGCCGCGGCTGAAGGAGAACGCGGGCGCGCTCGGGGAACGGACGTCGGAGGGCACGCGCAGCGCGCGTTGCGCGGACGTGCCGGGCAGCACGAGTTCCTGGACGCCGACGTTGCCGTCCTGCCTGCCCGCGGTCATCTCCAGCACCTCGACCCGCACCCGGCTGGTGAGCCCCGCCGTGACGGGGTAGGTGACCAGGCCGCCCTCCTCCGGCACGTCGTGGTCGGTCGACCCGGCCTCGGTGGTGATCCTGATCCGCGTCACCGGCCAGCCGACGCGCAGGTCGTTGAGCATCCGCAGCCCGACCTCGCCGATCACCCGCGGGGTGTCCAGGTCGACCTCCAGCCACTGCCCCACCGGGCCGGTGAAGCTGGACGAGTGCCACGCCGAGTTCACGTCGCCGTCCACGGCGGAGAACGGCGCGTTGGCCGGGTCGATCGTGCCCGCCGCGTCGGCGTAGCTGGTGGACGTCGACGCCCGCACGCCGCGGATGCCGCGGTACTCGGCGACGGTGGCGTGGTCGACACCGGGGAACGGCGACACGTCGAGCGCGGTCCGGCCCTGCCTGCCCTGGTCCTGCGCGGTCATCGTCTGGCTGAGGTTGTCGTTGACGCGGCCCACGTTGCGCTCGCGGCGGCGCAGGCCGTCGGTGACGATCCACCCGCTGGTCGCCTCGCCTGCGCGGTCGCCCGCGAGCACCGCGGGGCGGTCGCGCTCCAGTCCTCCCTGCGCCAGCAGGGGGAGCAGCGACTCCGGTCCGCCGCTGACGGTCGGCACGTCCCGCTCGGCGGTCACCGCCACCAGTGGGACGGGCCGGTCCACCTCGTACACCTCCAGCGCCCGGCCGGTGGCGTCGTCGTCCACGATGCTCGTCGGGTTCGCGTCGCGGATCTCGACCTCCGGCCCGAACTCCGCGACCCGCCGCAGCCCCGGCGAGCCCGCGAGTCCCCGCCGCAGCACGGCCAGCGGCGGCGCGTTCACCGCGAGGCGGTCGATGTCGTTGCGCAGCAGCAGGAAGCGGTAGCCGGAGCGGGCGAGGAAGTCCGCGAGGCCCGCCGAACCGCGCCCGCTCGCGAGCGCGTCGCCGACCGCGTCCATCATCCGCGTGTTGCCCTCGGAGCCCAGCGGCACCTGGTTGCGCACCGCCCACGGCGCCCCCGCGAGCGGCTGCACGGGCTCGTCGACCGTGCGGCCCCAGGTGTACTGGCCGAAACCGGTCGCGGGCAGCAGCAGCGTGCGGGCCCTCGGGTCCTGCTCCGCGAGCCACGCCGTGGCCTGCGACCAGTGCTCCGGCACGGCCGACCAGCCCGCGCCGGGACGCAGCGTGAGCAGCCACGCGGGCGCGGAGACGGCCACGACGAGCACCACGGCGCCCGCGACGCGCAGCCGGACGCGCCACACGTCGGGGATCGCCGTCGCCCCGACCGGCGTGCGCACCCGCAGCCCGTGGGCGAAGCCGAGCACGACGCACAGCCGCAGCACCGGCTCGAACTTGTGCACGTTGCGCAGCGGCGCGAGCGGCCCGTCGAGCAGCGCCCGCACCGGCTCGGCGAACGGGCTGTCGAGCGAGCCGACGTAGCCGATGGTCAGCAGGGTCAGCCCGGTGACCGCGCCCAGCACCAGGAACCGGCGTTCCGGCAGGCCCGCGCGGCACAGGCCGACCAGGCCGATCGCGGCCACCGCCGCCGTGGCCGCCATCAGCACCGGGTTGTCCACGAGCAGCCAGCCGTTCGGCCACCACGGCGTGCCCTGGAAGACGTAGGCGACCCACTGGTTCGTGCCGCGCAGCACCTGGAACAGCGACATCGGCGCGGTGGTGTTCGCCGCGGACTCGATGTAGTCCAGGAACGGGAGGCTGTAGCGGCCGAGCAGCAGCAGCGGCAGGATCCACCACAGCGCGCAGGCGATCACGCAGCCGCACCACCACAGGACCAGCCGGACGTGCTGCGCGGTCCACACCCTGGTCAGCAGCCACAGGCCCGGCAGCACGAGCGCCATCACGACCATCGCGCCGTTGACACCGCCCATGGCCAGCACGGCGAGCGCCGACAGGCCCGCGGCGCGCCGGGCCGAGCGGAAGCGGTCGGCCGTGATCAGCGGCAGCATCACCCACGGCAGCATCACGGCGGGCAGCATCTCCGCCGACAGCGGACCGATCTCGGTGAGCACGCGCGGGGCGACGGCGTACGCGAGCGCGGCGGCGTAGCGGGTGGGCTCCGAGCCGATGCCGAGCGCGCGAGCGACCCGCAGCACGCCGTAGAACGCCAGGCAGAGCAGCAGTCCGGCCCACAGCCGCTGGGAGACCCAGACCGGCACGCCGAGCACCTGGCCGAGCGCGAAGAACGGCCCCATCGGGAACAGGTAGCCGTAGGCCTGGTTCTGGAGTTCTCCCGCGGTGGCGAACGGGTTCCACAGGTCGAGCGAGCGGCGCAGGAACCCGAGCGGGTTGACCGCGAGGTCGAGCTTCGTGTCGAACGTCGTGATGCCCGGCCGCTGGAGGAACGACAGCGCGAGCAGCCCCAGCACGACCCACGTCGTCGGACTGCGGAGGGCGCGCGACGCAACGTCCGCGGTGCGTCGGCCGGGTGTGCCGGTCGTGTCGATGCGAGGCAAGTTACCACCGGGTATCCGCGAACGGAACGGATCAGTACCGGTTAGCTCGGTCGGCACACCGGCGGCTGGCACAGCATCGTGCTCAGGGCGCTGACGAAGATGTCGCCGATGCCCGCCGGGTCGGCCGTCGTGAACGACCGGCCGCCGGTCGCCGAGGAGATGCGGTCCAGTTCCCCGGTGTCCACGTCGGGCCCCATGCCGACGGTGATGATCGGCAGCGGGCGGCGCTTGTCCTGCAACGTGCCCAGCTCCGCCAGCAGCGCGTCCTGGGTGATCGAGCGGGAGTCCTCGTTGCGGCCGTCGGTCATGATCACGACGATGTTGATCCGCCCCGGTTTCCACGCGGCCCTCGCCTCGCGGTACGCCGCGAGCGTCGTGTCGTACAGACCGGTCGCGCCCTGCGGCCGAATGGCCTGGAGCTTCGCCTGCGCGCCGCCCGCGAGGTGCTGGGCGATCGGCGCGACCGGCAGCACCTCCTGGTGGTCGCGGTCGCCGTCGAGCGCCGTGGAGAACTTCCACAGCCCCAGTTCCGTCGTCGGCTTGAACATGCCCATGCCGCGCTCGGCGGCGGCGACCGCGAGCTTCATCCGGGTCTGCCCGGTGCCCGGCACGACCTCCGCCATCGAGCCGGACACGTCCAGCACGGCCAGCACGCGGGCGCTCAGCGTCAGGCCCGCCCACGCGTTGAGGGTGTCCGCGACGGCGTCGCGGTCCGGCAGCGGCGTCGTGGCCACGGCGGGCGTGCCCGCGCCGTCGGGGCCGCGCAGCCCGCTCGCGCCCAGCTCGGCGGTCCGGCCGCGCACGACGGCCAGGAACCGCTCGGCCGCGCCGCGCTCGGCGTCGCCCGCGTCGGGCAGCACGACGTACGGGAAGTCGAGTCCGGGCAGCGCCGGGTCCGGGTAGACGGCCTCGAACCGGACCGCGTCGGGTTTCCCGTTGTGCAGCGCCAAGTCCTGTTCGGACGTCGGGAACGCGTCGAGCCCGCCGTCGTACAGCGCGGCCGGGTCGTTCTTCGCGTTGGTGGAGATCGCCCGCAGCGCGGCGACCGCCGCGGCGTCCGAACTCGGCTGCTTCGCGGCCAGCTCGCGCACGCCGACCAGCGCCGCGAGGCTCGCCGGATCGCCTGCCGGATCGGCGACGCCGACCTTGAGCCCCGCCGTGGGCGCGACGAGGTCGGCCCACGCCCCCGCCCGCTTGGAGGCCAGGACCACCGGCGAACTCGCGACCGACGTGCCCGCCTCGGGCACCCGCCACGCGCCCTCGTCCCGTGCCCGGCGCAACCACATCGTCGACTCGGGCACCCACACGTCCGGCCGATCGGTCGCGCCCTCCCGCGACAGCAGCGCGAGCGCCTCCCCGGAGGCCCGCGTGTGCACCTCGACGCGGTAGCAGTCGCCCTCGGGGACCTCGGCCGCCGCGTCCACCAACGCCCGTGCCACGCCGGGGGCCGCCGCGACCGACACCGTCGCGGGTTCCCCGCAGCGCGAGGCGCCGAGCCGGGCGGCGACGTAGTCGAACCCCACCCAGCCCGCGACGGAGGCCACCAGCAACGCGCTGAGCAGGACGACCGGCGAGCGCCGTCGCGCCATCGGCGACACCTCCTCGTCCTCACCGCGGGCCCGGCCACCCTAGACGGGACGAGGTCGCCGTTCCAGGGTCACGGGGTGTCGAAAACCCCGGCAGGCGCCTCGAACCACCTGGCGGGACGCCGGAGCACGTGTTCGGACCGGCAGGTGCCGATCACCTCCGCGTACCGCCTAGGTGACTTCCACCGACGCGAACGCGGGCGGCCCGGAGTCATCGTGGTCGGGTGTTCGAGCCGCTCTTCATCACAGACATGCTGTTCGCCCTCCTGGCGATGATCGCCGCCCTCGTCGTCGCCGGACGCGCGTCCGGCGACGCGCGACGGCTCCGGCGGTGGTTGCGCGTCACCGCGGCGCTGGTGGCCGCGCGGACGGTCGTCGCGGGCCTGGTCCTCACCGGTGGCCTGGCGCTGGCCGACTCGCGGCTGTTCGTGCAGGTCCCCCTGGGAGTCCTGCCGATCGCGTTGGCCGTGTGGAGGCCCGGCCGGACGACCGCCCACGTCGGCGCGGCCGGGGTGCTGCTGTCGGGCTGGTGGCTGTTCGTGCCGTTCGGACCCCAGGACGTGCTGGTCGTGCTGGCCGGTTCCACGGCGGCGCTCGCACTGGTAGCCGGGCTCTCCACGGCGCTGGGCCGCTGGCGCAGATCGGGCTCGCGCGCCTCCCGCGTGCCCTGGCTCGCCACGGCTTTCCTGCTCGTGCCCGCGGTCGCGCTGGTCATCGGCGCTCGGGCGAACTCCGCTCCGAACGGTCACGACCACCACTCCGCGGCGGGGCACGTCGGCGTCGACCAGCTCACCGGGCCGCGCGACCGGACGCCCGACGTCCGGCTGGTGCTCACCGCTGCCAAGGGGGAGGTGCGGCTGGACTCCGGCCGCACCGTCGACGCGCTCACCTTCAACGGCGTCTCCCCCGGTCCGGAGATCCGGGCGAAGCGCGGCCGGCTCGTCGAGGTGACGCTCGTCAACACCGACGTCGAGGAGGGCGTGACCGTCCACTGGCACGGCGTCGACGTGCCCAACGCGGAGGACGGCGTGCCCGGCGTGACGCAGGACGCCGTCGAGCCGGGTGGACGGCACGTCTACCGGTTCGTGCCGAACAGGTCGGGCACCTTCTGGTACCACACGCACCGGGACGCCCTGGGCACCGTGCAGCGAGGACTGTTCGGGGCCTTGGTCGTCGAGGACGCGGAGGCGTTCGACGGGGTCGAGCGCACGTTCTTCACCCACCGCTGGCCCGGAACCGACAACCCGGTCGCGGCCTTCGACCGGGCCGACCAGCCCGCGCGGCACGCCGTCGACACCGGACGGGAGGTCTTGCTGCGCCTGGTCAACAGCTCCCGCGAGCCGCAGCGGATCCACGTCGGCGGCACCCGGTTCGCCGTCGCGGCCATCGACGGGAACCCGATCGAGGGCGCCACACCGGTCGACCAGGGCACCGACCTCCTGCTGGCCGCGGGCGGGCGCTACGACATCACCTTCACGATGCCGGACGGCCCGGTGACCCTCGCCCTGTCCGACACCCCGAACCCCGCCGCGCTCGCCTTCAGCCCCGACGGCACGGCAGACCCGGCCGACCCGACCACCGGACCGCTGTTCGACCCGCTCGGCCACGGCTCGGGCCCGGCCCCCGCTCCGGACGCCTACCAGCGCACCTTCGACCTCCGGCTGGACGACGGGTTCGGCTTCAGCCAGGGCCGGTTCGGCTACGTCAGCAGCCTGATCAACGGCCGCCTGTACCCTGCGGTGCCCACGCTGGAGGTGGCCGAGGGGGACCGGGTGAAGGTGCGCATCGCCAACCGCAGCCTCATCGACCACCCCATGCACCTGCACGGCCACCGCGTCCGGGTGCTGTCCCGCAACGGCGTGCCCGCCACCGGCGGTCCCTGGTGGACCGACACCCTCAACGTGGCTCCCGGCGAGGTCTACGAGATCGCGTTCACCGCGGACAACCCCGGGATCTGGATGGACCACTGCCACAACTTCCAGCACGGCGCGGACGGCATGGTCGTGCACCTGGCCTACCTCGGCGTCAGCTCGCCGTACTCGGCGGCTCACTCACCCGAGTGAGGGCGGCTCGCTACCGTACGCGGCATGCGGACAGCTGCTCACCCCACCGGCCCGCTCGTCGGCAGGCAGGACGAGATCCGGCGCGTCGACGAGCTGACCGGCGCCGCGCGTGCGGGCCGGGGCGGGGTGCTGGTCCTGCGGGGCGAGGCGGGCATCGGCAAGAGCGCGCTGCTGGACCACGCCCGGCGGGCGGCGTCCGGGTTCCGGGTCGTCCGCTCGTCCGGGTCGGAGTTCGAGACGGAGCTGCCGTTCGCGTCCCTGCACCAGCTGTGCGTGCCGGTGCTGGAGCACCTCGACGAGGTGCCGGACAGGCACCGCGAGGCGCTCCACGTCGCGTTCGGATCGGCCACCGGCACGCCCGACCTGTTCCGCATCGGCCTGGCGGTGTTGGAACTGCTGGCGTCCGCGGCCCGTGAACGCCCGCTGCTGTGCGTGGTCGACGACGCCCAGTGGCTGGACGCGGCCTCGTCGAAGGCGTTGACCTTCCTGGCCCGGCGCGTCACCTCCGAGCCCGTCGCCCTGGTGTTCTCGGTCCGCTCGCCCTGCCCGCCGGGCGAGCTGGACGAACTGCCGGGCCTGTCCGTCGGCGGGCTGAGCGACACCGACGCACGGGCGCTGCTGGCGGCGGAGAGCCACGTGACGCTCGACGAGCAGGTGCGCGACCGGATCGTCGCCGAGGCGCGCGGCAACCCCCTGGCACTGCTGGAACTGCCCAAGGCCGGTGGTTTCGCCCCGCCGGACACCACGTCGGTGCCGAGCCGGATCGAGCACAGCTTCCGGACCAGGCTGGTCGACCTGCCCGCCGCGGCGCGACTGCTCCTGACCGTCGCGAGCGCCGACCCGACCGGCGACCCCGGTCTGCTGTGGCCCGCCGTGGAGCGGCTGGACGTCGACGTGGCGACGGCCAGTGCGACCGCGACCGCCACCGGGCTGGTCGAGTTCTCCACCCGCGTCCGCTTCTGCCACCCGCTGGCCAGGTCGGCGGTCTACCGGGCGGCCGAAGCGGACCAGCGGAGGACGGCTCACCGGGTGCTGGCCGAGGTCACCGACCCGGTCGTGGACCCGGACCGGCGGGCCTGGCACCGCGCCCAGGCCGCCACCGGTCCCGATGACGACGTCGCCGACGAGCTGGAGCGCTCCGCGTCCCGCGCCCGGTCGCGCGGCGGTGTCGTGGCCGCCGCGGCCTTCGCCGAACGCGCGGCGGCGTTGTCGCTGGACGGCGCCAAGCGGATCGAGCGGACGCTCGCGGCCGTGCGGGCCAAGTTCGACGCGGGCACCACCGACACGGCGGCGGAACTCCTCACGACCGTCGAGAACGCGGCGCTGGACGAGGTCCAGCACGCCAGGGTAGACCTGCTGCGGGGCCGGATCGCGTTCGTCCGGGACAACGACGGCACCGGGCCGTCGTCCATGCTGCGCGCCGCGCGGCGGCTGTCGGGGCTGGACCCGGCCTGGTCGCGCGACTGCTACCTGGACGCGCTGGAGATGGGTCTGGTCGTCGGCCGGGCGCGCGGCGTGATGGACGTGGTCCTGGCCGAGGCGCGGGCCTCGGCTCCCGCCGCGAGCACCCCGGACGTCCTGGACGCCCTGCTCCTGCTGACCGAGCAGGGGCACCGGGCCGCGGTTCCCCTGCTGCGCGAGGTTCTCGACGGCGGGGAAAGTCCGATGTGGACACACCGACCCGCGATCGCCGTGATGCTCGCGGGCGAACTGTGGGACCCGCACACCTACATCGCGATCGTCGAGTGGCTGGTGAAGACCAGTCGCGAGTCGGGGTCACCGCTCGTGCTGCGCCTCGGCCTCGCCCAGGAGGCGACCGCCGCCACGCTGACCGGCGACCTCGGGCAGGCGATGGCCGCGATCGCCGAGGAGGAGGCGATCGCCGACGCGGTCGGCGCGCCCACGATGATGTACCACCGCCTGCACCTGGCCGCGATGCGCGGCCGCCGCGAGGAGGCGGTCGAGCTGTTCGAGGCGGCCAGGTCGGCCACGGGGCACGGGGTCGTCAACGTCGACTGGGCGGCGGCCGTGCTGCACAACGGTTTGGCCGACTACCCGGCCGCGCTGGCCGCGGCCCGGCGGGCGACCGCGCACGGCGACCTCTTCGTCGCCGGGTTCTCCCTGCCCGAACTGGTCGAGGCGGCCGTCCGGTGCGGCGAGACCGACGCCGCCGCGGAAGCGCTGGAGTCGTTGACCGAGCGCACGCAGGCCAGCGGCACCGCGACCGGCCTCGGTGTCGCGGCGTACGCACGGGGGCTGGTGACCGGGGCCGAGGAGCACTACCGGGAAGCCGTGGAGCGGCTCGACGACTGCCCGATGCTCCCCTACCGGGCCAGGTCCCACCTCCTGTACGGGGAATGGCTGCGACGCGAAGGCCGCAGGCGGGATTGCCGCACGCACCTGCGCACCGCCCACGAACTGCTGTCCGACGCCGGGATGGAGGCCTTCGCCGGGCGGGCGGCCGACGAGCTGCGGGCCACCGGCGAGAAGGCCCGCGGCCGGTCCGGGAACACCTACGACCAGCTCACCATGCAGGAGGTGTACATCTCCCGGCTGGTCGCCACCGGCGCGACGTCCAACGAGGTCGCGGCCAGGCTGTTCCTCAGCCCGCGCACCGTCGACGCCCACCTGCGCAACATCTTCCGCAAACTCGGCATCACCTCACGCAGGCAACTCAAGGACCACCCCGACCTCGGCACCTGACGCACGCGTCGGCGGCCCGTGAGCTTCCCGGAACGGCGAACCCCCGCCGTGATCGGCTCCCGGCGTCAGGACGACGTGGCGCGTGGGCCGTTGGACGAGCCGGTCGGGGTCGCGGTGCGGCGGGTGAGGATCGCCAACGTCCGTTCGCACCAGCGGATGGTCTCCTGTTCGAGCGACCGGCCGCCCATGAGCGTGAGGTAGGGGCCGATCCGGTCGGAGCGGGTCAGGAACTCGTCCTCGGTGCGGCCGTCGAGCAGCCGGGCGCGGAGGCGGTCGTACCGGGCCAGCTTGGCGCGGGCCCACTCCATCCGCTCCTGGACGGCGGCCAGGACGGCGGGCGCGTCACCCGCGTCCACGGCCTGGACCTTGATCAGCAGGTCGTCCCGGAGCGCGGCGGGCTTGGCGGGCTCGGTGGTGAACGCGTGCAGTTCCCGCAGACCGGCCTCGGTGAGGGAGAACAGGCGCTTGGTGGGTCGGCGTTCCTGGTGCACGACCCGCGCCGCGATCAGCCCGTCGACCTTCATCCGCTCCAGCTCCCGGTAGAGCTGCTGCGGAGTGGAGGTCCAGAAGTTGGCCATCGACGCGTCGAACCTCTTGGCCAGGTCGTAGCCCGAGGCCTCGCCTTCTAGGAGCGCGGCCAGAACCGCGTCGCGCAGAGCCACCTGGACAACGTAGCAGTTCCATGATTAATGTCCGACGGGACTAGTCAACAAATTGCCTATGGAGGGTCGATGCACCCGTTTCGCGAAGCCGTGGAGACAGGCGACCACAACGCCGTCGAGGCGCTGCTGGCCGAGGACGTCGTGTTCACCAGCCCGGTGGCGTTCACGCCCTACCCCGGCAAGGCGATCACCGCCGCCATCCTGCGCGGGGTCCTGCGGGTGTTCGAGGACTTCCGGTACGTCAAGGAGATCGGCGGCCCGGACGACCGGGACCACGCCCTGGTCTTCACCGCCCGCGTCGGCGGCCTGGAGATCCACGGCTGCGACTTCGTGCACCTCGACCAGGACGGGCTGATCGACGAGCTGACGGTCATGGTCCGCCCGCTGTCCGCCGCCCAGGCCCTCTCCGAGGCCATGGGCGCCCAGTTCGGGCGGATCACCAGCGAGGCGATGGGCGCGGGCTGACCGCCGCGGTGGGGAAGCCGGGTGACGGGCCGGACGCCCGGCTGGTTAGCTGGCCGCATGTCGGAGTCGTTGATCATCCAGAGGACGCTGCGGGTGCCCGCGCCGACCGGACCCGCGGGGGACGGCGCCGTCGTGGCGCGCCAGCTGGACGCCGCCCTGCTGTCCGCGGGCTTCAAGCTCTCCGGGCCGCTGCTGGCCCACCTGTCCGGGCTCGCGACCGCCGCCGAGGTGGCCGAGCGGGTGCTGGCGGCCGTGCGCGAACTGGTCGGCGACCACGTCCGGCACAACGCCTACTTCGTGGACTTCCCGGACCACGTGCCGGACACCCTGGAGTTCTGGCTGGACTGCCTCCGCGACTCCCTCACCCCGGACGCGGAGATCGTCAACCTGCTCGACCTCCCGGCCTACGGCCGCTACCAGCACGACTACCAGGACCTGCTGGCCGCCCACGACGACCTGATCGCCTCGGCGAAGGACCGGATGACCGTCCTGCACCTCGGTCTCGGACTCGCCGAGGAGGAGCACGCGCTGTTCCTGGCGCTCGCGGGCAGCCCGATCCCGTTGGCGGAGCACGACCTCCGCGCGCTCGCGGAGCTGGCCCTGTCCTGTGTGGACTCCGCACAGCCCGAGGTCGTCCCGATCCGCGAGAACCGAGCGGTGATCAACCGCGTCCGCGTCGAGACCGGTGCGACGCCGCACGTCGACACCGTGACCGACGTGCTGCGGCTGGCCTGCGCGCTGTCCGACGGCGACGTCACCCTGGAGCGGCCCACCCGCTTCCGGTCGTTCCGCCGTCCGGTGCGCGCGGCGCTCCTGCGAGCGCTGGACGCGGTCGCGGCCACCGGTCTCGGCGACGTGCGGCGCCGCCGCGAGGCGTGGAAGCGCCTGGGGGAACGGCTCCACCCGCACGAGTACCCGCACCTGCCGCACGCGCAGGACGTGTTCTCCGTGGCACGCGGCCGGAAGTCCGCGCAGTCGCTCGCCGGCCTGGTGGAGATCGCGTTCCGCGACGGCGAGGTGGGCCGGGCGGTGGAACTGCTGGCGACCGCGCCGGGAATGCTGGTGCGCAACCTGGACCGAGTGCTGCGGTCGACGCCGCCCGGCGAGGTCGACCCGATCGTCGCGACCGTCGCCGGTGTCCTCGGCCGGGTGTCCGGCCGCGTGCTCCTGTCCTTGCGCGACCACCTCGCGAACCGCCTGGTGCCGGACGTCGCCAGGCTGTTCCCCAACCGCCGGGGCGGCGCGTGGGTCGCGGCGGACGACCGGGCGCCGCTGAGCGAGGACGTGGTGGCGCGGCTGTGCGCGCTGCTGGACGACGAACTGCTCCGCAGGCTGCCCTCGTTCGACCGGCTCGTGGTCGACCCGGACGCGTCGGCGCTCGTGGTCCCGCTGTCCGACAAGGTGACCGCGGGCGGGTTCGGCGTCGTCGCGCGCGGGTCGGTCGTCCCGGTCACCGGTGACGTGCTGCGGTTCTTCACCTACTGGCGGGAGCGGTCGACCACGACCGACTTCGACCTGTCGGTGCAACTCCTCGGCGACGGGTTCGAGGACGCGGGACAGCTGTCCTGGACCAGCCTCAGGGGTTTCGGCGGCGTGCACTCCGGCGACCTCACGTCCTCGGCCGACGGCGCCTCGGAGTTCGTCGAGCTGGACCTCCGCAAGGTGACGGCGCGCCACCTCGTGCCGCAGGTCCTCGTCTACTCCGGCGAGGGCTTCCGGCAGGTGGCCGAGTCGTTCTTCGGCTTCCAGACCAGGGAACCCGACCAGCGGGGCCTGCCGTTCGAGCCGCGCACCGTGCGGATGAAGTCCGACCTGCGCGGCGCGGGCAGCGTGGCCGTGCCGCTCGTCTTCAGCCGGGCCGACGACGGCTCGTGGTCGGCCCGGTGGCTGCACCTGCACCTGACCGGCGCCCCGTGGTTCAACCAGGTCGAGTCCCACCGGTCCGCCGTGTCGTCGCTGGTGCGGAACGTCGTGGAACGCCACCACCTCACCGTCGGCTACCTGGTGGACCTGTTGCGCCGCAAGGCGGGCACGGCGTCGGCCGGGCCGGTCGCCTACATCGGCTTCGAACGGCCGGACGACCTGCCGGAGGGGTCGCGGGTGTTCACGCCCGATCGGCTGAGCGACCTCGTGCCCCGCTGATACGCTGCCGTCGCGAGGCCATGGCGGGACTTCCTTCGTACGACCTCCACTAGTGCCGCCGCTTTCCTCGCACTCCGAGGCGCCGCACCACCGCGGGCGCCCACGGCGCGGCGCCGATCACGGCCAGCAGCACCAGCAGCGGTGCCCGCCACCACGACGAGGTGGTCGCGGGCGGCGGGGTCGGCCGCGGTGCCACCCACGGCCGCGCGGTCTTCGACCACGCCAGGAACGCGTCGCCGATCGGCATCACCCCGAAGGCGTACCGCTTGGTCCACGGGGTGTCGACCGGCAGACCGACCAGTTCGACGTGGTTGGCCAACGCCTCCGCGAGCGGGGCGTCGCCGTGCACCTGGGCCGCGCCGAGGGTCACCACGGTCGCGGACAGGCTCACCCCGAGCGGGAGCGGCCCGGAGTCGACGTCGGCCGGACCGTCCACCCCCTCGGGGTACTCCCGCACGGCCGGGCCGAGACCCAGCGGCGAGACGACGTGGAGGTCGCGGAAGCGCTGGTACTGCTCGCGGGCGAAGGCCGGGTCGACCTCGGGCAGGAACCGGTGGACGAGGCTCTGCGAACTGCCCCTGGCCCCCTCGACCCCTTCTCCGGTGACGGGGTCCACCCGGTGCGGGAGCAGTCCGGTCCGCGGATCGAGCCGTTGACCGACCCCTCGGAGCCACCGCTCGGCGGTGGCGGCGAACCGCGGGGACAGCAGGGTGTCGTGCAGCCGCAGCGACGCCATCGCCACGGTCGAGTCCACCGGCCACGCCTGGCCGGGGTACGCCGCCAGGTAGGGCGAGGCCGAGGCGTCGAACGCTTCGCCGAGGGCGGCGGAGTCGGCGGCGAAGCGGTCCAGTTCGGCCGGGTCGCGCCGCTCGACCGGTTGCAGGCTCAGCACCCCGCCGCGCAGCCAGTTGCTCCACCCGCGGTAGAAGACGCCGTGCGCCGGGGACAGTCCCGAGCTGAACGGGGCGAGTCCGGACGGCGACTCCAAGCGCCCCAACGCGTACCGGGCCTCCCGCAGCGCGTCCGACCGCTCGCCGACCGGTCGGCGCAGGCCCAGTTCGACCCAGCTCAGGCCGTACAGGGCGTGCAGGAAGAAGTAGCCCTCCGGGAACAGGCGCTGCGCTTCCCCACCGGCCCCGCCGTCCAGCGCCGAGCGGAGGAACACCAGCTGCCGCTGGACCCCGATGGGCTCACCGGCCGGGCCCGCGGTGGCGGGCACGACGAGCCGCACCGCACCCACCAGCGCGCAGGCGCTGACCGCGACGGCGAGCAGTCGGCGCGACCACCGCAGGACCTGGCGCGCGGACGGCGCTCCCCCGGACATCCGCCGATCCTATTCGGTCGGGAGCGAGCGTCGGGTTCGCCCCTTCCCCTGTCCCGCAACGGCAAACCGTGCGACACGGGTCGGGGCCGCGCCCCGGTGGACGCGGCCCCGATCACGGGTGGTCTAGCGCTGGGTGATGTCCGATGGCTGGTAGAGGCAGTTGACGCCGTCCGCGCCGGACCCGATCTTCGTGGGTTCGCCGCCCTTGGGCACTCCCTTGTACTTGTCGCAGATGGAGGTCGTGCCGTAGACGGTGATCCGGGAGAAGCGGGCGGTGTCGCCCCAGTTGGTGTTGATGCCGGCGAGCACCTTGGTGCTGCGCGCGGTGACGCCGTCCAGGACCACGTGCCGCTGGTAGGAGTTGGTGCAGTTGCCGCACGCCCGGTAGAGCTTGCCGGAGCCGTGGACCTGGAAGTTGCGGATGGTCAGCGTGCCCGCGCCGTTGTGCTGGAACACCTTGTCCGTGCCGGACTTCGCGCCGCCGCCGTCGACCAGGTAGGTCGCGGAGGAACTGGGGCCGAGGAACGTCGCCGCGTCCTCGCCCACGTCGTTCCACCACACGTTGCGGATCGTGCAGGACCCCTCGCAGTGGATCCCGTCGCCCGCGGGCGCGTCCAGGAAGACGTTCTGGATGGTGCCGCCGTTGGCCACGACGAACATCGGGTCCTGGCCCTCGCCCTGACCTCCGTCGCCGATGCCGTAGTGGCGCTTCATGCCGCCGTCGAAGAACGTGCCGACGTTCCTCGTGGTCGTCTGGTGCACGCTTCCGGTGTCGGACGGCCACGGACCGCTGCCGTCACCGCCACCAGTCGGCGGGGACGTCGTCGTGGTCGTCGTGGTGGTGGTCGTGGTCGGTCCGCCACCACCGCCCACCGGGGCGAACGTCCACTGCTTGGTCGCGGCGCTGTCGCAGGAGTTCGTCTGCACCAGCGCGCCCGCGGCGGTGGAGTTGTCCTTGAGGTTCATGCACTTGCCGCCGTTGGCGTCGGCCACGCGGTAGTTGTCGCCGTTCGCGGTCAACGACCAGGTCTGGCCCGCGCCACCGGTGCACGCCGCCTGCTCGATCACCTTGCCCGCCGACGTCGACCCGTCCCGGACGCCGACGCACAGGCCGCTGCCGACGGACGTGATCCGGTACCCGCCGCCGACCGCCGCCAGCGTCCACTTCTGCCCGCCGACGTCGGCGCACGCCGCCTGCTGGAGCTGCACGCCCGCGCCCGTCCCCGGCGCGTCGAGGCAGAGCCCGCTGGCCGAGTTGGTCACCTTGTAGGTGCCCGCGCCGACCGCGGCTTGCGCGGGTGAGGCGAGGGGCCAGGCGGCGAGGGTGGTGGCCAACGCCGTGGCACCCGCGGCGGCCGCCACGCCCAGGCGCCACCGCACGCCGCGCGGCCGCGTGGTTGGAGGTCGATCCGATGTGCTCATGACAACTCCGCTTCCGACTTCCCCTGGCACCGAGACCGGCGGTGGACGCTTTCCGAAAATCTATTCATCGCACCGCGTTCGCACACGGCGGAACAATGGTGGATACCCGACAACTCGTGCTTCTCCCTGACGTCGTTGTGCAGGAAAACGCTTTCCAGTCGGATGCTAGATGGTGCGGAAGGAGCCGGTCAACGGCGGTTTTCCGGACTCTTCCCGGTGCGGGAGCGTCGAATGCGATCGAACACCGAGGTGATAGGCGTTCGCATTGATCATCCATCGAGAACAATTCCGTGGAAGCCAATGCGGATGGTCATACTCGTGAACAGAATGGGCGGATTCGGGTCACGTTCGTGAACCTGTGGTCGGACACCGCGGCGATGTTTTCCGGCGGAGGTCCGCGATCCGGTGCTGACGAACCGGCGCCGCCCGCCGCTACCGTCCGGGCCATGGCAGCGAACGCACGACCCCGTGTGGTCATCTCGGTGACCGCGACCGCCGACGGGCGGGTCGCGCTCAGCCGCGCGGAGCGGCTCGTCGACGAGGACGTCCGCCGGCGGTGGACGGCCGCCTGGCCGCCGGACACCGCCGACCTGCTGGCGCGGCGGTCGGACGCCATCGACCGGCGTCACCACCCGACGGTCGTCCTGGAGGGCAGCGGCACCTTCGTGGCCGACGACGACGGCCCGCTGGAGCTGCCGGTGACCACGACCCCCGCCGAGGAGCTGTGGACCGACTTCCTCCCCCACCGCACCCCGCGGTGGTTCGTCGTGGTGGACGGGCGCGGCCGGGTGGCGTGGACCCGCAAGGGGGACTCCACGACGAGCCTGCTGGTCGTCACCAGCCGGGCCACTCCCCTGCCCTACCTCGCCCACCTGCGCCGCGAGCGGATTCCCTACCTCGTCGCCGGCACCGACGGGGTCGACCTGGAGGCCGCCCTGGTCAAGATCCGCGAGCGGCTGGGCGCCGGGTGCGTGGTCTCCGAAGCGGGCGGAGGGCTCAACGGCGCGCTCCTCCGCGCGGGCCTCGTCGACGAGCTGCACGTCGTCACGGTCCCCACGCTGGTGGGCGGGTTGGGGACGCCGTCGGTCGCGGACGGGTCGCCCCTCCCACCCTGCGCGGCCCCGACACCGCTGCGGGTGGTCGACGTGCGGGTCGGTGCCAACGGCACGACCTGGGCCCACTACGAGGTCGGGCCCTGGTGAACCGGAGGCGCGCGACCGCTCAGAGCGAGACGGTCAGGCCGCCGTCGACGACGAGCGTCTGCCCGGTGATCGCGCCCGCCTGGTCGGAGGCCAGGAAGGCGACGACGTTGGCCACGTCCTCGGGGGTGGCCAACCGCAGCGGGGTGCGGCTCTCGCGGCGGTCGACGCCCGCCTGGTCCACCACGGTGAGCGAGCCCGGCGTGGGGATGAACCCCGGCGCCACGGCGTTCACGCGGATCCCGTCCGGCGCCAGCTCGACGGCGAGTTGGCGGGTCATGCTGGCGCCCGCGCCCTTGAGCGCGCCGTACATCGTGGCCTTCGGGAACCCCGTCGTGGCGGTGATCGAGGTGATGTTGATGATGGAACCGCCGCCGTCGCCCATGGCCTTCGCCGCTCCCTGGCTGAGCCAGACCATGCCCTTGATGCCGATCGCGATCATCCGGTCGAGCACCTCCTCCTCGACGTCGGGCAGCAGCGCGTAGTGGATCCAGGCGGCGTTGTTGACCACCACGTGGACACCGCCGAACCGCTCGCGGACCACGTCGACGAGGGCGAGCACCGCCGCGCGGTCGCTGACGTCGCCGTGGACCGGGTGGACACCGGGTGCGGCGACCGCCGGGAGGGTCGAGAGGTCCCGGTCCGCGGGGTAGCCGACGTCGAACCCGACGACGGCGTAGCCCGCCTCGCTCATCCGCTCGGCGATGGCCGCGCCGAGTCCCCGTGCCGATCCGCTGACGATGCACACCCTGGTCATCGCGCGCTCCCCGCTTCGGTGGTGGACCACCGCGGCGGGGCGATGCCCTCGACGGCGGCCTTGATCTGGAGGGCGACGTACCGGGAGAAGATGCGGCACATGGCGAAGCTGCCGCCGAGGACGTAGAAGTTGTCCTGGCCGGTCCTCGACCACATGCCTCGCTGCTCCCAGTCCGGCCCCGGTCCCCAGATGGGGCCGACCCGGTCGGCGACCTCGTCGCCCAGCATCGCGCGCACGCCCTCCTGCATCGGCTTGAACCCGGTCGCCAGCACGACGAGGTCCGCCTTCACCGAGCTGCCGTCGGCGAGGACGACCCCGTCGGAGGTGAAGTGGTCGATCCCCTTCCCCTGCCGGAGCTTGATCCGACCCTCGATGATCAGGTCCGACGCGCCGACGTTGATGTAGTACCCGCCGAAGTACCGGATCAGCTTGAGGTAGAAGCCGGTGTCGTCCTCGCCGTTGTCCAGCGCGAAGCCCACGGCGCGCAGGCCGTCGAGGAGTTCCTTGTCGTCCTCGGCCATCACCTTGCTCAACGGGCCGTGCAGTTCGTGGATCAGCGCGTTGGGCACGGACGCGCTGCGCAGGTCGGTGTCCTCCAGCGGCCGGACGCCCTCGGCCTGGCTGTACAGCGTGAACACGCGTGCCGCGCTCGGTTCCAGGCTCACGACCGTCGTGGACGAGCGCTGGAGCATCGTCACGTCCGCGCCGCGCAGGCAGAGGTCCTGCGCGATGTCGTGGGCGCTGTTGCCCGCGCCGACCACCAGCGCCGTGCGGCCCTCGACGTCGAGGTCCTCGGTGCGCCCACTGGAGTGCACGACCTGACCCCGGAAGTCGTCCATCCCCTCGAACGAGGTGACGTTCGGGATGCCGCTGACCCCGGTCGCCATCGCGAGGTGGCTCGGTCGCAGCGTCCGGATCGACCCGTCCGCCCGGCGCAGCCGCACCGTCCAGCGCCGGTCGTCCTCGTCGAAGCGGCCGTCGAGGAACTCGGTGCCGGTCCACACGTTCAGCTCGAGGGCCTTGGCGTAGGACTCGAACCAGTCCGCGAGCATGTCCTTCGGGATGTAGATCGGCCACGTGTCCGGGAACGGCAGGTACGGCATGTGGTTGACGCAGATCTCGTTGTGCAGCGTCAGCGAGTGGTAGCGGCCGCGCCAGTTGTCCCCGATCCGCTCCACCCGGTCGACGACCAGTGTGGGCACGTCCAACTGCCCCAGCCGCGCGGCCAGGGTGAACCCGGCCTGTCCAGCGCCGATCACCAGGACCTCCGGGTCCTGCGTCGAGAACTCGGCCGTCGCGATCCGGCGGTCCAGCCAGTTCTCCCGGCCCCCGTCGGCGGAGCGCCGGTCGTCCCGCCGCCGGTGAACTCCGGTCTTCTCCGGGTACCCGGCCAACTCCTGGAGCGTGGTGAGGAACGTGTAGGCGCGGACGGCGCCGGCCCCGTCCTCCACCAGCCGGAGGAAACCCCGACCGCGCCCCATCGCCGTGCGGAACCCGAAGAAGGCCTCGACCACCCCGACGCGGTCGCCGATCACCCCCTCGACCGGATCCCCGTCCTCCAGCACGGGATCGGTGAACCCGCTGGGCTCGTGGGCCGCGCGCAACGCCGCCTCGACCCGTTCCGGCCCGTGGAACGTGCGGATGTCCCACGTCAACGCCAGCAGGTCCCGCCAGTAGCAGTCCGGGGTGAACAGCGCCGCGGCCGCGGTGTAGTCGTGGCCGGTCAGCGCGGTGTCGAGCGCGGCCAGCCAGTCGGCGGCGATCCGCCGCCGCGCCGGGCCCTGGGTCTCATCGGGGGCGGTCATCGGGTTCCTTTCCGCGACGGTCGTGGGGGATCTTCCGAGCAGGACCTCTCGATCGCTGTCGTCGCCGACGTCGAACCGGGGAGGGGCAGGTCTAGGAGTCGGGGGCCGGTCGTAAACCGATCCCGGACGCCCACAGGGTGGTCAGGGTCTGGATGACCTCTTCCTCCTCGTAGTCCTCGCCGAGGACCAGCCACACGTAGCAGAAGTTGCTCACCATCGACGTGATGGCCTCGGCCACGCACCGCGGCGACAGCGTCGGGTCGACCCTGCCCTCGTTCTGCAGTCGGCGGATGCCCTTCTCCGACCGGTTCCGGAAGATCTGCCGGATGGTGCGGCGCATCTCGCGGAACCGCGGGCTGATCGTCGCGACCTGCTCCAGGATGGCCAGCAGGCCCGCGTTCTCCTGGTAGGCCCGCACGTAGGCGCGCGTCACGAGTTCGAAGCGCTCCAACGGGTCCCGCGACGAGCCGGTGGGAACCGAGGCCGCGACGTAGAGCCCCTCGTTCACCTTCCTGATGACCGCGGTGAAGATGGCTTCCTTGGAGTCGAAGTAGGTGTAGAACGAGCCGCTCGACATGCGGGCCAGCGCCGTGATGTCGGTGATCTTCGCGTCCAGGAACCCGTCGCGCACGAAGATCTCGCTGGCCGCCTCCAGAAGTCGTTCCTGCGTGCGGAATCCGCGCTCGGAGCGCGGGACGAGGATGCCCTCGTTCCAGTCCACCTCGGTCGCCGCGACCACCGGCGCCGGATCACCCGACGGCGAATCCCCTGTAGCTGCGCTCACTGCTGCCCCTCTGCCGGGTTGTCGGCGGGGACGCGAACCTCGTCGTTCGCCGAAGGAGGCGTACCCAGGTACGCCTCGACGACCTCCGGGTCGCGGCTCACGTCCCCGAGTGAGCCGCTCGCGATCACCTGGCCCTGGTTCAGCACGACCACGTGGTCCGCCAGCGCCTCGACGGCCTGCATGACGTGTTCGATCATAACGATCGCGACGCCCTGCTCCCGGCACGTGCCGACCTGCCTGATGACCAGGTCCACCTCGTGCGGGGTGAGTCCCGCCATGACCTCGTCCAGGAGCAGGACCTTGGGCCGCGACACCATCGCGCGGGCGAAGTCGACCAGCCGCGTCAGCGCGGTCGGGATGCTGCCCAACTGCTGGTCGCGGTACTCCCACAGCTCGAAGCGCTCCAGTTCGGCGCGGGCCAGCGCGTTGGCCTGGCGGTAGCCGCGGGCCTGCCGGTAGGCCGCCACCGCGACGGACTCGAAGACGTTGAGCGCGCCGACGTTGCCGGAGATCTGGAAGGTCCGGGTGATGCCCTTGGCGAACGCGGTCGCCGACGGCACACCGGTCACGTCCTCGCCGTCGAGGTGGACCTTCCCCCCGTCCGGGCGCAGCACGCCGCCGATGATGTTGACCAGGGTGGACTTGCCCGCGCCGTTGGGTCCGATCAGCGCCGTGATGGACGCGGACTCGGCGGTGAAGTTCACGTCGTGCAGCACGTGCAGCCCGCCGAAGCTCTTGGCGACGTTCGCGACGGTGAGCATCAGCCCACCCGCCCGTCGACCAGTTCGCCCGCCGGTTCCGCGACCGCGGGTGCGGGTGGCGTGCGCCCGGTGCCGAAGACCCGCCGCACACCGGCCTCCCACAGGGGCATGATCCCTCCCGTTCCGAAGCGCAGCAACAGGATCACCACCACGGCGTAGGCGATCTGCGTGTAGCTGCTGACGTTCGCCGAGGACACCGCGAACGAGCGGAGGAACTCCTCCAGCACGGCGATGCCGATCCCCGCGACGATCGGGCCCGCCAGCGTCCCCGCTCCCCCGATGATCGAGCCGACCATCATGGCCACGCCGATCTCCACGGTGAGCACGGACTCGTAGCTGACGATCTGGACGTACTGCGCGATCAGGGTTCCGGCGATCGAGGTGAGCCCCATGCTCAGCGCCATGGCCAGCGCCTGGTTGCGGACCACGCGGATGCCCATGCTCGCGGCGATCACCGGGTCCTCCCGGATGAACGGCAGCGACCGGCCGAAGTGGGTGAACCTCATCAGCGCGGCGATGCCGATGGTGATCACGACGAGGAAGCCCAGCGTCGTGTAGTAGAAGCCGCTCGGGTCGATGTACCACTGCAGGTGGGCGAAGCCCTCCTCGGTGCCCGAGTACGAGATCCCGTTGGTGTCGCCCAGGAAGGACCAGGACGCGGCCACGCCCGCGGCGGCGAGGCTCAGCGCGAGCGTGCCGAGCGCCAGGAAGAACGCGTTCACGCCGAACCTGCTCATCAGCAGGCTGATGAGGAAGCCGACGACGGCCGAGATGAGCACGCCGACGACCAGCGCGATCCACGCGTTGACCTCGTGGCGCCAGGTCAGGACGGCCACCGAGAACGCGCCCGTGCCGAACGCGACGATGTGCGAGAGGGACAGCTGGCCGACGTAGCCGCCCGCGATGTTCCAGGTGAAGTTGCGCAGCGCGTAGAGGAGCGCGACGAACCCGACGCCGACCATCGGCGGCGGCACCAGGAAGGGGTAGACGAGCGCGAAGGCGAGCGCGGCCGTGACGACGACCGCGTTGACCCTCCTCAGTGGAGTGTCGAGGTAGCGCAACGGATTGCGGAACGTCATCCCACACCCACCTTCGTCAGGGACTTCCGCGGCTTGATCCGCGAAGCCGCCCTCACCACCAGGCCCTGCGGCCTGACCAGGATCACCAGGAAGAACAGCCCGTACACGAGCGCCGTCGCGAAGGTCCCCGGCGCGTAGAGGCTGCCGAGCGCCTCGGCGAGCCCGAGCAGGACTCCCGCCGCGACGGTCCCCCACAGCGAGCCCGCTCCGCCGATGACCACGACGATGAACGCCTTGATCGTCAGTTCGAGGCCGAGCGCGGGCGACACCGGTTGGATCGGCAGCAGCAGCCCGCCCGCGATGGCGGCGAGTCCGCAGCCGAGGGCGAAGGTGAGCCGGTAGACGCGGCGGACGTTGATGCCCACGTGGATCGCGCCGTTGAGGCTCTCCGAGCAGCCGCGGATGATGGTGCCGATCCGGGTCCGGTACACCAGGAACGACACGGCCAGCACGAGCACCAGGCTCAGCACGCCCGCGGCCATCCGGGGTGCGCTGATCGTGACACCGGACGAGGTGAAGGCCTCGAAGGGGTAGGGGTTGGGGATCGTCTCGAACGGTTCCGGGTGCAGGATCTGGAACAGGTACTGGATCGCGATCCCCAGGCTCAGGGTGATCACCAGCTGGCTGTGGCCGCCCTTGGCCAGACCGGACTCCAGCAGCAGCCGCTGCACCAGGTACCCGACCAGCGCGCCGCCGAGCGCGGCCACGACGATCGCCCCGAGGAAGGGGAGGAACCCCTTCGGCTCCAGGGAGAGCACGCCGTACATCCCGATGAGCACGAAGTAGCCGTGGGCGAAGTTCACCACCCGCATGACGGTGAACACCAGGTACAGGCCGATGCCGATCAGCGAGTAGATCAGGCCCTGCAGCAGTCCGGTGGACGCGAGTTGGAGCACCGTGCTCATGTGGCCACCACCCCTCCGGTCGCGGCGCTGCCGAGGTACCCGCGCCGCATCAGCTCGGAGTCGGCCAGCTCGTCGGTCGGGCCTTCGCCCGCGATGACCCCGTTCTCCAGGACGTAGGCCCTGGAGGCGAGGGCGAACGCCTGGTGCACGTTCTGCTCGACCAGCAGCACCGTCGTCCCGCGCTCGTTGATCCGCGCGATGGTGCGCATGATCGAGGTGACCACCAGGGGCGCCAACCCCAGCGAGGGTTCGTCGAAGACGAGCATCCTGGGCTGGGACATCAGTCCCCTGCCGATCGCCAACATGCTCCGCTCCCCTCCGCTGAGCGTCCCGGCGAGCTGCTCGGAGCGCTCGGCCAGGCGCGGGAACAGCTCGTAGATCTCGGCCAGCACGGTGTCGACCGCCGCGCGGTCCCCCGCGGCGATGGCGCCGAGCCGCAGGTTCTCCTCGACGGTCATGCCCGCGAACAGGTCGCGGTTCTGCGGGACCACGACCAGTCCCCGCCGGACCCGGTCCCACGGGCGGACGCCGAGCAGCGACCGCCCGAGGAAGGACAGGGTCTTCGCCTTGGTGGGCAGCATTCCCAGCACGCCCTCGATCAGGGACGTCTTGCCCGCGCCGTTCGACCCGACGAGGCAGACGCACTCGCCCTCGCGGACCACCAGGTCGACCTGGTGCAGCACCTCGGACCGGCCCCGCTTGACGGTGAGGCCCTCGATCTCCAGCGTGGTCATGGCTACTTGCTTCCGACGCGGGGGTAGACGATCTTGCTGGTGGCCACGTTCTCCGGGTACACGGGGATGAACTGGCCGCCCTGCACCTGGGTGACGATGCCCTCGGCCTTGGAGTTCAGGCCCTTCTCGTCGAACTTCACGCCGTGGCCGATGATGTACATGCCGTTCTTGTCGCCGCCCAGCCCGTCGAAGTCGACCTTGCGCAGCGCCTGGGCGATCTTCTCCGAGTCGTCCGCCGTGCCCGCGATCGTGATCGCCTCGGCCGCGACCGCCAGCGCCGAGTAGTAGCAGGCGCCGATGCCATCGGGCTTCTGGCCGTCGTAGGCCGCCACGTAGTCGTCGTAGAACTTCTGCGGCGAGAACTTGGAGCCCTCCTTGCCCTTCAGCTTCTCGGTCCAGTAGCTGCCCGCCAGGTCGTTCTCGGCGATGTCGCCCGCCGACTCGACGAACTTGGTGTTGGTGTTGCCGCCGAGCACGCCGACGGTCGCGCGCGGCACGAACCCGGACGCCTTGAGCGCGGGGTAGAACTGGAACGTGCCCTGCGGGTTGCCGCCGAAGATCAGCACGTCGGGGTTCGCCGCCTGCACCTTGCTCACCAGGGGCGCGTAGTCGCTGGTCGACGCCTCGTCGTAGGAGATCGTGTCCAGCAGCCGCACGTCGGGGAACTCGTCCTTCATCGTGCGCTCCCACGCGGTCTTCGCCTCCGGGAAGGCGCCGAGGCTGGCGTGGACGATCAGCGCGGTTCTCACCGGGCTGCCCGCGGCCTTGGCGCCCGCCATGACGGCGCGCACCGACGCCGCCGCCCACCCCTTCTCGTCGAGCATGGTGGGTTCGAGCTTGAACGCGTACTTGCGGCCGTCGCCGATGATCGACGCGGCGGCCTCCATCGGCACCAGCAGCGGCACCTTGATCTGGTCGGCGGTCGTCGCCGCCACGACGGTGGGCGGGCTCGCGGACGCGCCGAGCATGATCTTGCACCCGTCCTGCACGAGCTGCTTCATCAACGCGGGCACGGCGTCCGGCTTGGACTGGTTGTCGACGGCCTTGATGACGACCTGGCGGCCGAGGATCCCGCCCAGCCCGTTGAGGTCCTTCGCGGCCAGTTGCAGGGCGTTCAGGGTCTGGGTGCCGTACGCGGCGGTGGCGCCGGTGAGCGAGGCGACGTAGCCGATGGTGATCGGGCCGCCCTCGCCCCCGCCGGAGGCGGAACCGGAGTCGCCGCAGGCGGCGAGGAACCCGGTGGCCCCCAGGGCTCCGGCTCCCATCAGGAAGCGGCGGCGGGACGCCTGGATGTCGAGCGGACCGTGGGACTTCTTGGTGGCCATCGTTGGAACCTCTCGCCATTGGGAGGCGCGTCGCGCCCGAGGAGTTGTCGTGCTGCCGTGCGTGCGAGAACCGACGTCACCGTCCGGTCCAGTGCGGTTTTCGCTTCTCGACGAACGCCGCGGCCCCCTCAAGCCGATCGGCGCTCGTGTACGGGCTCGGGCCCGGATCCAGGCGGAGCGCGGTCGAGATGGGCAGCGTCGAGCCCACCCGCACCATCGCCTTGTACCGGCGCAGGGTGACCGGCGCGCGCTCCACGAGCTGCGCCGCGATCGCGCGGGCCCGGTCCTCCAGCTCCGCTCGCGGCGCCAGCCAGTTGACCAGCCCCACCCGGTGTGCGTCGGCCGCGTCCAGCGGCTCGCCCAGGTACAGCATCTGGAACGCGATCCCCATCGGCACCAGCCTCGGCAGCATCTGGCTGCCGAAGTTCGCCCCCAGCCCCACCTTCGACTCCGGCAGCATCAGCCGCGCGTCGTCGGCGGCGATGCGCAGGTCGCACGCCATCGCCAGTTCGAGGCCGCCTCCGACGACCCAGCCGTGCAGCACCGCGAGCGTCGGTTTCCCGCACTCCAGCACCGTTTCGTACAGGTTCCGCATCGGGCCGCTCATCGGCAGGTACGCCGCCGCGCCCGCGCGGTCGTTCCCGTTCATCTGCTTGAGGTCCGCACCGGCGCTGAACGCGCGGTCCCCGTTCGCGGTCAGGAGCACGACCCGAACGCCGTCGTCGCGGTCCAGGTCCGCGAACACCTCGACCAGTTCCCGTTGCAGCTCGGTGCTCAGGGCGTTCAGGTGGTCGGGGCGGTTCAGCGTCACGGTGGCCACGGAGTCGGTGACGTCGAGCAGCAGCGGCGCGCTCATCCGGCCTCCCCCGTGCCCACGCCCGCGCTGAGCCGCGGCCAGAGACCCGCCCCGCCGTCCGCGAGCACACCGCGGCCCAGCAGCGCGGCCCAGTCGCGGGTGGTGCCGAACTCGTCCTGCCACGCCCACAACCGCTTGGTGAACCACGGGAGCGCGTGCTCGTCGGTGACGCCGATGGCGCCGTGGACCTGGTGCGCCCGCTTGGTCACGACCCGCGCGGCGCGGCCCGCCGTGTTCTTCGCCGCCGCCACCGCGAAGGTCACCTGCTCCGGCTTGGCGGCCACGACGAGGCGCACCGCCATCCCGGCGCACAGGGTCTCCTCGGCGATCGCGACCAGGTGGTGCTGCACCGCCTGGAAGGAGGAGATCGGCTTGCCGAACTGCTCGCGTTCACCGGCGTAGTTCAGGGACAGGTCCAGCGCCGACTCCATCGCCCCCGCCATGGCGGCGGCGCGCAGCACCGCGCCCCGCTCCCGCAGCGCGTCCGGTCCGACGGAGCCGTCCGCCACGGCGAACGCGGGGACACCGCGGAACTCCAGGGTGTCGCGCGGCTCGCCGCCCAGGTTCACCCCGCGCCGAACGTCCCGCGGTGTCGGCAGGACGACGAGCGTCGTGCCGTCCACCAGCGCGACGACGTGGTCGCTGTCGCGGCCCCACGGAACGCGGTGGAGCGTTCCGGTCGCGGTCCAGCCGTCGCCGTCGCGGACCACCCGCAGGTCGTCGTCGGGGTGGCCGACCGCGCAGGTCGTGATGCCGTCCGGCAGGTCTTCGCCCGCCTCCGCCACGAGCCACGCCGCCAGCCCCGCCGTCTCCACCAGCGGCACCGGCGCGGCGGCCCGGCCGACGGCCCGTGCCAGCACGACGAGTTCGGCCAGGCCCGCGCCGTCACCGCCGAGGGTCGTCAGGCCCGCCTTGTCCAGCAACGTCCACAGGTCGTGCGGGAACTCGTGCCCGGCGGCCAGGCGCGCGGAGCGGTCGAGGTGCTTCGCGAAGATCGCGGCCAGGGTCTCGTCCAGCAGCTGGAGTTCGTCGCTCATACCGCTCTCCGCTTCTCACGCAGGAGGTGCTTGGCCGCGACGGACCGCAGCACCTCGTTGGTGCCGCCGCGCAGGGTGAACGTCGGCGCGGTGACCGTGGCCTCGGCCAGCAACCGGCCGAACAGGTCGCCGTCCGGTTCCTGCTCGCCGTCGGCGAGGTCCCGGACCACGTCGAGGACGTCCTGCTCGAACGACGTGCCGAGGTCCTTGACGAGGGTCGCCTCGACCACCGGCACCCCGCCGTCGTCCAGCGACCGGGCGATCGACAGGGACATGTTGCGCAGCACCCAGTAACGGGCGGCGAGCGCGCCGAGCCGCAGTTCCGCCTCGGGCCCCGCGACCTCGCGGAAGTCCAGGAGGTACCGCAGCACCGGGAAGGTCGTGAGGAACCGGTCCGGGCCGGACCGCTCGTAGGCGAGTTCGGAGGTGACCTGGTGCCAGCCGGACCCGATCTCGCCGAGCACCAGGTGGTCGGGCACGAAGACGTCCTCGAACACCACCTCGTTGAAGTGGTGCTGCCCGTTGAGCAGCCTGATGGGCGACACGGTCAGGCCGTCCGACGTCAGGTCGACGATCAGCTGGCTCAGCCCGGCGTGCTTGCGCCCCTCCTGCGGGGAGGTGCGGCACAGCGTCATCGCGTAATGGGAGTACTGAGCGCCCGACGTCCAGACCTTCCGGCCGTTGACCAGCCAGCCGCCCTCGGTCCGGGTCGCCCTGGTGCGCACCGACGCGAGGTCCGACCCGCTGTCGGGTTCGCTCATGCCCAGGCAGAAGAACGCCTCGCCCTTGACGATGCGGGGCAGGAACTCGCGCTTGAGCCGTTCGCTGCCGAAGCTCAGGATGACCGGCGCGGTCTGCCGGTCGGCGACCCAGTGCGCCCCGACCGGAGCGCCCGCCGCGAGCAGTTCCTCCACGACGAGGAAGCGCTCGGTCGCGGACCTGCCCGGACCGCCGTACTCCTCGGGCACCACCATGCCCACCCAGCCGCGGGCGGCCAGCCTGCGGCTGAACTCCACGTCGGCGGCGGCGTTGATGCCCAGTTCGGGCAGGTAGGTGCCGCTGGGGAACTCCTCGGCCACGAACTCGCGCACCTGCGTGCGCAGCACTTCCTCGTCCTCGGTCAGGCCCGACGGCCGGAAGTCGATCATCGTTCCCCCCCTTCCACGTCGCCGCGGAGTCGACGGGCCTGGGTCCAGATCTGCACACCGCGTTCGACCTCGATCGCCGTCGACCACGGCAACGGCGACGGGTCGGCCTCGGCGCGGAAGGACTTCGCCACCCGGCGGGCCAGCACCGGGTCACCCGCGACCCGGCCCGCCAGTTCGAGCACGCGCGCCTCCACCCGGTCGTCGGCGACCGCTTCCCACGCGAGTCCCAGGTGGACGGCACGCGTGCCGGAGACCTCCTCGCCGAACACGCCCATCGCCGCGGCGGCTTCGCGCCCGGCCACGCGGGAGGAGATGGTGAAGAAGCCGCCACCGGGGTGGATGCCCGCCTTGAGGAAGCCCGCGATGAGCCTGGCGTCCTCCGCGACGATCCTCAGGTCGGTGGCCAGCGCCAGGTTCAGCCCGGCGCCGACCGCCGCGCCGCGGACCGCGGAGATGGTGGGCACCTTGATCTGGCCGACCCGGTAGAACGCCCCGTAGATGTCGTCGGTCTCGGCGTAGGCGCTGTCGCTCATGGGGTCGGCGTAGGTGCCGCTCCACGAGCGGGTGTCGGCGCCGGAGCAGAACGTGCCGCCGTCCCCTCGGACGACCACCGCGCCGATGGTCCGGTCGGCGTCGATCCGCTCGCAGAACTCGGTGAGCTGGTGGGCCATCTTGAGGGTGAGCGCGTTCTTGATGGACGGGTTGCTGATGGTGAGGACGGCGATCCCGTTCTCGACGTCCAATCGGGTCTCGGGTGTCATGAGGTCGTCTCCTCGATGGGGCCGGACGCGTCGCCCAGGCGTAGAAGGAAGTCCAGCGCGACCGCTCGCGCCCCGGCGTCGACCAGGCGCAGCGGGTTGACCTCCAGTTCGACCAACCGGTTGCCGACGAGCACGGCGAGCCTGCTCAGCCGCGCGATCGCGTCGGCCGCCGCGTCCAGGTCGTGGCCCGCCTGGCCGCGAAACCCGGTCAGCAGCGGCGCGGCCTTCAACTCCAGCAGCATCTCCTTGGCCGATCGCGCGTCCACGGGCGCCAGCCTGGTCGTGGCGTCCCGGTACAGCTCCGTGGTGACGCCGCCCATGCCGACGGTGAGCAGCGGCGGGAAACCGGGTTCGGTGTTGGTGATCCCGACGAGCAGTTCGGGCCCGTCCCCCACCTGTTCCTGCACCAGGACCTCGGTCGCCCCTTCGGCCGTGAAGCGGCCGACGAGGTCCTGGTAGACCGCCGCGGCCTCGTCCACGCCGACCCCGAGGCGCACGCCCCCGCGTTCGGTCTTGTGCACGACCTCCGGCGACTGGATCTTCATCACCAGCGGGCCGCCCAGCGCGCGTGCCGCCTCGGTCGCCTGGTCCGCGGACTCGACCAGCCGTTCCGCGGGCCTGCTGATCCCCAGCGCCGCCAGCACCGCGGCGCCCTCGTGCTCGGTGATCACCCCGCCGTGCAGTCCGCCGAGGACGTCCGTGACCGAGATGTCCGAAGTGGACGGTTGACCGAAGTGCGGAGAGGACGTCGGAACGCTCGTGGCCAGCGCGTGCAGCACGCCGACGCCGATGCGCGGCGAGTCGAACACCGGCATCCCCGCGGCCCGCAGGATCTCCCTGGCCTCGGCGGTCTGCTGGCGGGCGGCGAGCCACACGACCACCACGGGTTTGGTCGCGCGGGCCCAGAGCCCGCACAGCCCGTGGGCCATCGACGTCGCCAGGTCGCCGGTGACCATGGTCAGGACGACCAGGACCGAGTCGACGGTGGGGTCGGCGAGCACCTCGTCGCAGACCGCGATGAACCCGTCGGTCTCGTTGGCCTTGAACATCTGCGCGGTCACGTCGACGGGGTTGGACACCGCCCCGAAGTCCGGGACGACCTCGGAGAGCCTGCGCCGCACGGGTTCGGTGAGGTCGTCGACGGTCATGCCCCGCGCCTCGGCCTGGTCGGCGGCCAGGCTGCCCGCGCCGCCGGAGGTCGTGATGATCCCGAGCCGGTCACCGCCGGAGCGCGGCAGCACGCTCAGCGCGTGGGCCGTGGCGATGAAGTCCTCGACGTCGTCGGCCTGGACGACCCCGCGCTCGCGGCACATCGCGGTGAACGCCGCGTGGTCGCCGATGATCGCGCCGGTGTGGGACGTGGCCGCACGGGCACCGGACCGGGACAGCGCGGACCGGAGCACCAGGACCGACTTCCCCAGTTCCGCCGCCCTCGTGGTCAGCCGGTCGAACTCCGCGCCGGGGACGGGGCTTTCGAGGTACATCGTGAGCACCTCGATGCGCGGGTCCTCGACCAGGAAGTTCGCGATCTCCGTGGCACCGAGGTCGGCCTGGTTGCCGGTGCTGGCCCAGGTGCCGATCCGCAGGCCGCGCTCCCTGGCCAGGCTGAAGATCGAGCCGCCGACGGCGCCGCTCTGCCCGATGTAGGCGATGTTGCCCGGTTCCGGCACGCCCAGTTCGAGCGCGGCGGTGAACGACGCGACCACGTGGTCGTGGACCGCGACGAGGCCCTGGCAGTTGGGGCCGAGCAGGCGGACCCCGTGGAGCCGGGCCTGGCGGACCAGCTCGTCCTGGAGCGCCTGGCCGTCCGGTCCGGTCTCGGCGAAGCCGGACGCGAACACGACGGCCGCGGTCGCCCCCGCCCTGGCCACGGCGGGCAGGAGGCGCACGACCTCGGTCGCGGACACGAGCATCAGGACCAGGTCGACCTCGCCGGGCAGGTCGTCGAGCGAGGGGTAGCAGGTGAGCCCCTCCAGCGTCCGGTAGCCGGGGTTCACGGGGTGGACGTCACCCGAGAACCCGTGCTCGACCAGGTACGTCAGCGGTCGGGCGAAGGGGTTTCCGGGACGGCCGGACGCGCCGAGGACCGCGATGGCGCGCGGCCTGAACAGGGCGGACAGGTCGGAGGGGTCGGCGCCGGTCGTCAGTCCGGCAGGCGGGGCGAACGTTGCGGCGTCAGACACCTGGCGGCTCCCGGTGAGGACTGTTGGTGTGTTGCGAGCATGTAACTTGAACCTGAATTCAGTGTCAAGTAGTGTCCTGGGACACACAAGATCAAGGAGTCGCCGGATGAGGTTCGGACTGACCCACGGGAACATCGGGCGCTTCGCGGATCCGGAGGCGGCCGTCCAGGTCGCGGTCGCGGCGGAGGCCACCGGGTTCGACTCGCTGTGGACCATCGAGCACGTCGTGCTGCCGGTCGAGTACGAGCCGCTCTACCCCGAGACGGCCGACGGCCGGATCCCGTTCGCCCCCGACCACCCGATCGCCGATCCCCTCATCTGGATGGCGTTCGCCGCGGCGCACACCACCACGATCAAGCTGGGCACCGCCGTGCTGGTCCTCCCCCAGCGCAACGCGCTGATCACCGCCAAGGAGGTGGCGACCCTCGACCGGCTCTCCGGCGGCCGGACCCTCCTCGGCGTGGGCGCGGGCTGGTTGCGCGAGGAGTTCGACGCCCTGCGCGTCGGCTTCGAGGACCGCGGCCCGCGGATGAACGACGCGATCGGCGCGATGCGGGCGTTGTGGTCGGGCTCCTCCGCCGACTTCAGCAGCTCCTCGGTCGAGTTCGCGGGCGTGGTCAGCTCTCCGCGCCCCCACGGCGCCTCCGTCCCGATCCACATCGGCGGCTTCACCGTCCCGGCCGCCATCCGGGCGGGACGGCTCGGCGACGGGTTCTTCCCCGGCGGGTACGACCTCGACCGCCTCGACGTGCTGGTCAAGCGGTGCCGCAAGGAGGCCGTCGCCCACGGCCGCGACCCCGACTCCATCGAGATCACCAGCCGGTGGACCAAGGACCGCGACGAGCTGGCGAACCTCGACGTCCTGCACCGCTTGGCCGACCTGGGCGTGGACCGCGTGACCGTGTCGACGCTGCTCTTCGACCACGAGCACATCGCCGACGAACTGGCCCGCTTCCAGGAAACCGTGATCGCCGAGTTCTGAGGAGTCCCCAGCGATGCCCGCAGTCGAATCCGTCCTCGGCCCGATCGACGCCGCCGACCTCGGTCAGACCCTGATGCACGAGCACGTGTTCGTCCTCGACCAGGAGATCGAGTCGAACTACCCCGGCCGCTGGGACGAGGAGGAGCGCATGGCCGACGCCCGCCGGAAGCTGGCGGACGTGGCCTCCCGCGGCGTGCGGACGATCGTCGACCTGACCGTCCTGGGTCTCGGGCGCAACGTCTCCCGCGTCGTCGAGGTCGCCAAGCAGGTCGACGTGCAGATCCTCGCCGCCACCGGCCTCTACACCTACGACGACGTCCCCATGTTCTTCCGGTTCCGCGGGCCGGGGAAGCTGGTCGACGGGCCGGAGCTGCTCACCGAGTTCTTCATCCGCGACATCACCGAGGGCATCGGCGACACCGGCGTGAAGGCCGCGATCCTCAAGTGCGCCACCGACCGCTCCGGCGTGACCGAGGGGGTGGACCGGGTCCTGCGCGCGGTCGCCCGCACGCACCTGGCCACCGGGGTGCCGATCTCGACGCACACCCACGCCCTGACCGAGCGCGGGCTGGAGCAGCAGGCGATCTTCCGCGAGGAGGGCGTCGACCTGGGGCGCGTGGTGATCGGCCACTCCGGCGACACGACCGACCTGGCGTACCTGCGCAAGCTGATGGACGCGGGCTCCTACATCGGCATGGACCGCTTCGGCCTTGACCTGATGCTCCCGTTCGAGGACCGCGTCGCCACGGTCGCCGCCCTGTGCGCGGAGGGCTACGCCGAGCGCATGGTCCTGTCCCACGACGCGGCGTGCTTCACCCACAACTTCGACGTGGACGTCAAACGCGAACTGCTGCCCCGCTGGCGCTTCACGCACCTGCACGACGAGGTGATCCCGGCGCTCCTGGAGCGCGGGACGACCCAGCGGCAGATCGACCTGATGCTCGTCGACAACCCCCGCCGCATCCTGACCAGGGACTGACCGCGCCACCGGCCTCGACCACGCCGGCCACCCGGCGGGCCGACATCGGCCTTGTGGCCGATGTCGGCCCGCCGTGAGCCGGGCGAAGCTGCTCCCGTGCTCACCACCCCCTTCCGCCGTCCCCTGTCCACCCCGTCCTCGACCGGCCTCGCGCTGGTCGCCGGACTTCTCGTCGGCACGCTCACCAACGTGCTCCAGGGCGTGCTGCCGGACGCGCTCCAGGCGGTCTCCAACTCGGGGTCGGTGTGGTCCGCCGCGGCGTTCGCGGCGGGTGCGGCCGTCAAGGTCCCCGGTCGGGTCGCCGTGCTGGCGGGCACGGCGACCGAGGTCGGCGCGGTCGTCGGCTACTACGCCTACGCGGAACTCGTCCGCGACGGCATGGGCGACCTCACCTACCCCCTGTTCTGGCTGGCGCTCGCGCTGGTCGCCGGCCCGATCTTCGGCACGGCGGGCGCGTGGTGGCGCGCAGGCGACGGCCGGCGCCGGACCGCGGGACCGGCCCTGCTCGGCGCGGTCTTCGGGATGGACGCGCTCTGGTACGAGTTCGCCCTCGGCTACCACGGCAACGCCATCGCCTACGGCGTCACGGGTGCGCTGGTCCCGTTGCTGCTGGGGCGAACCAACCGGGACCGGGCCGTCGGACTGGCCGCCGGGCTGGTGCTGTCGGTGCTCGCCGTGCTCGCCCTGTGGGGGCTGGCGGAAGTGCCCGCCCTGCTCTCGTCCTGACCCGGTCAGCGGCCGGGCACCTCGACGTCCGAGACCTGGTCGAAGCCGAGCCGCCGGTTGAGCCCGCCCGTCAGCGAGGCGACCGAGCGGCGTGGCAGGAGGCGGGACGCCCAGGTGCCCGCGCGGTTGACGGGGTTGCCGGGGTAGGAGACGCGCCTGCCCCGCGCGAAGTCGTCGAGGGTCCGCGCGGCGACCAGCTCGGGGCCGGCGGCGGCGCGGGGGTCGATGGTGGCCGTGGTGCCGTCGAAGAAGCCGGTGGAGACGGCGCCGGGGTGGACCGCCATCACCGCCACGCCGGTGCCGCGCAGCTCCTCCGCCAGCGCCTCGCTGAACGACAGGACGAACGCCTTCGTCGCGGCGTAGGTGGCCTGGTACGGCATGGGCTGGAACGCCGCGGTCGAGGAGACGTTGATGATGCCGCCCCGCCCTCGGGCGAGCATCCGCCCGCCGACGAGGTGCGTGAGCCCGACGAGTCCGGTGACGTTGACGTCCACCGAGAGCAGCTGCCGGTCGAGGGGACGGTCGAGGAAGGGACCGACCGAACCGAGGCCCGCGTTGTTGAGGAGCAGGTCGACCTCGACGCCGCGCGCGCCCAGTTCGTCCACGACGGCCGCCGGGGCGGTGCGGGAGCCGAGATCCGCGGGGATCACGTCGACGCGGACCCGGTGCTCGTCGCCGAGCTCCTCGGCCAGCAGCTCCAGGGCGTCGTGGGAACGGGCCACCAGCACGAGGTTCGCGCCTCGACGGGCGAGTTCGGCGGCGTACGCCGTGCCCAGGCCCTTCGAGGCGCCGGTGACGAGTGCGGTGCTTCCCTTGAAGGACTTCACGATTCGACCGGCTCTCGGGTGTCGGAGTGCGAAGTGGACGCCGCCAGGTGCGCGGGAAGCCAGGCGCGGTAGCGGTTCCGCGCCCTGGTTCGGCGGAGGCGGCCGTGCAGGAGGGCGAGCGTCGCGGGCAGCCGGGTGACGCCGTGCCCGCCGGCGGCGAGTCGGGCGAGCTGCCGGAGCGCGAGCGCCTGGGTACCCGCGGCGGCGTACACCTTGTGGCGCACCCTGGAACGCGGGTGCGGCACGACGTCCTCCCTGCCCGCCAGCCAGCGGCCGGGCAGGTCGGGCGCCATCGCCAGCGCCGTGGCGACCCCGACCACCGCGACGCCGCCGCCGAGGACCTGCTCGGCGACCGCGCGACGCCGGATGCCGCCGGTGACCATGAGCGGCA
Organism: Umezawaea sp. cmx-9-4; assembly: GCA_049997955.1. Classification (GTDB taxonomy): domain Bacteria; phylum Actinomycetota; class Actinomycetes; order Mycobacteriales; family Pseudonocardiaceae; genus Umezawaea. The sequence continues at coordinate 158,937 of JAEBDY010000010.1, forward strand.
TCGGCGCGACCGCGACGAGGCGTTCGGCGAATTCGAGGAAGTAGGCCTCGCGGGCGAGGGTGCTGCCGTCCGAGGGGGTTCCCGAGGTGGCCAGGCTCTCGATGCTGCCGCCGGACAGCTCGACCAGGTCGACGGCGTGGTCGCCGAGCAGCCGGATCACCTCGCGGGCGTCGTCGACGTCGAAGCCACCACGCTGGAAGTCGGCGGAGTTGAGCTTGACCGCGACCGCGAACGCCGGGGACACCGCCGCCCGCACCGCGTCGACGACGGCGAGCAGGAACCGCGCCCGGTTCTCCAGCGAACCGCCCCAGCCGTCGGTGCGCCGGTTGGTCTTCGGCGAGAGGAACTGCGAGATCAGGTAGCCGTGCGCGGCGTGGACCTCGACGCCGTCGAACCCCGCGGCCTCGGCGCGCGCGGCCGTGGCCGCGAAGCGGGCGACCGTCTCCGCGATCTCCGCCTCGCCCATCGGGGTCGGCCTGCCGAACATGCCGGACCACGAGCCCAGGGCGACCGGGACGTCGGAGGCCGACCACGTCACCTCGCCCATGTCCTTCTCCACAACGCGGCCGGGGTGGTTGACCTGCATCCACACCCGTCCTCCCCCGGACTTCGCCGCCGTCGCCCAGCGGCGGAACGGGGCGAGGTCGGTCGACGCCTCCAGGACGACGTCGGCGGGCTGCGCCAGGGCGCGGGCGTCGACCATCACGTGACCGGTGATGACCAGCCCCGCGCCGCCGTCCGCCCACCGCCGGTACAGCGCGACCAGCTCGTCGCCGGGGACCTGGCCCGCGCTCGCCAGGTTCTCCTCCATCGCGGCCTTCGCGATCCGGTTCGGCAGGACCGATCCGCAGCCCAGCTCCAGCGGATCCTGCAGTGCCACCATCGGGTGCTCCGTCCAGTCGCCAGATACTTCGAGTGTCGAAGCATCTGGCGACTGTAACAGCTTCAAGACTCGAAGCAACCCCGGTAGACTGCGGCCATGGACGGTTCGGACCTCGAACGCGCGGTGCGCGTCAGCCACGAGATCTTCCTGCGCACCGGCGACCAGGTCCTCGACGTCCTCGCCCGGCACGGGATCACGCACGCGACCGCGCAGGCCCTGTGGGCCCTCAGGCCGGGCGAGGCGCCGCCGTCGATGAAGGTGATGGCCGAGCGCCTGTTCTGCAACGCCCCCAACCTGACCTTCGTGGCCGACCAGCTCGTCGCCCGCGGCCTCGTCGAACGAGCCGTGGACCCGACCGACCGCCGCTCACGCGTGCTCGTCCTGACCAAGGAAGGCGTCCGCACGCGCACCGAGGTGATGCGCGCGACCCTGGACCGGTCGCCGTTCGCGAACCTCGACGAGGACCAGCTGGCGACCCTGGTCCACCTGTTCGACGTGGCGCTCGGGAGCTGAGACCCCGGCGGTCAGCCGGGGGCGACGGCGCGACCGGTCTGCGGGGAGATCATCCCGGCGCACAGACCGCGGCTCGCCAAGCCCTGCGCGATCCGCGGGATCGCGGCGCGCGTGTTGGCGGGCCACTCGTGCATGAGGATGACCTGACCGTTGGTGAGCCTGGCGTTCGCCTGGACGATCGCGTCGGTGCTCGCGCCGTTCCAGTCCTGCGAGTCGACGTCCCAGATGACCTGGGTCAGGCCGTACCTGGCCGCGACCGACCGCACCGTCGCGTTGGTCTCGCCGTACGGCGGCCGGAACAGCCTCGGCGTGCCGCCGCCCGCGTTGGCGATGGCCTGCTGGGTCCGGGAGATCTCCGAGTCGACCTGCGCCTGGCCCTGCTGGGTCAGGTGCGGGTGCGTGTAGCTGTGGTTGCCGATCCACATGCCCGCGCTCGCCTGGGCCCGGACCTGGGCCGGGTTGGCGGCGGCGTACTGGCCCTGGTTGAACATCGTGGCGCGCAACCCGTTCTGGCGGAGCGCGGTGAGCAGGGCCGGGGTGTTGCCGGACGGCCCGTCGTCGAAGGTGAGCCCGACGTACCCGTTGCAGGCGGCGGCTTGCGCGGGGGTGGCGGCGACGGTGCTCGTCAAGGCCATCGCGACGGCGGCCAGCCCTGTGACCAGTGGGCGTTTGGTGCGCATGGGGTGGTTCCTTTCAGTCCCCCTGACGTGGTCCGGGCGTTCGGCGGCCTCCGGCGGCCAGCGCCGCGGGAGGCCGCCGACGAGTGCCCGACTGCCGGGCGTGGCGGGATCCGCTAGGTCATCGCACCGTGATGTTGGAGTTGCCGCTGCTCCGGTAGCCCTCGGTCGCCATGATCATGTAGTAGTTGAAACCGCCCAGCTTCATGTTGGCGCGCGACCACGCGTCGAAGTGGTTGCCGGTGGTGATGGTGCCGCCCGTCTTCTTCTGCTGCCGGACGCTCCAGAACTGGGGGAACGTCTTGTTGTTGCCCTCGATCGACGGGGCGTTGTACCGCATCGTCTGGTAGATGTCGTACGTGCCGCCGTCGCTGGTGACCGTGCCCCTGTGCGTGCCGGTGGGCCGGTAGTCGCCCCAGTTGTCGACGATGTAGTACTCGACGAGCGGGTTCGAGGTCCAGCCGTAGAGGGTCAGGTACCCGTTGCCGGACGGGTTGAAGCTGCCCGAGTAGCTCACCGTCCTGCGCGAGCCGTTGCTCCACCCCTTGCCGCCCACGAAGTTCCCGGTGTTGCTCCACGACGTGCTGTAGTTGCCGCCGGAACCCAGGTTGATGCAGGCCGACCCGCCACCGTCGCTCCACCACGAGAAGTAGTAGCCGTTGTGGGTCCCGGTTTGGTTCGTGCAGCCCGCGGTTCCCACGTCGGCGCTCGCGGCGCCGGGCAGGAGGCCCATGACCAGCGCGGCGCAAGCGCCGCCCGCCAGCAGCCTGAGGCGGCCGCGCTTGCGACCTTTCGGACGGGCGAGGACGTCGTTCGTCTGCATTCTTCCTCCACGTTGAGGATTGGCGCGGCGGCGAGGCAGCGTGAAACCACCCGGTGGGGGTTGGCCGGTAGCCGTGCGGCCGGCGACCGGCGGAGCGGGTCTCCGCAGGTGACCCGACTCGACGGTGACCAAGACCCGTCGATACCGACAGTGTTGAACCGGCTCCGCGGAGTTGTCAACAGGTTTCGAGCATGTTTCGGAAACTATCTCTGGCGGGCAACGAGGGGGAACTGTTGAAACTGAACAGTTCTCCGGCTCGTGGACGGTGACCCAAGGACGAATACTGAATCGATCGACCAAGTTGGCGAGTTGATGACCTCGAAAGTTTCGATCGCCAAGCGAGACAGCGAAACGTGCGGCACCGGCAGGGCGTGGGATGAACCCGCGGTCGACCGGGCAGGGCTCGCAGGTCCTCAGGACACCGGCGGGGGATGGACGCGCGGTCGCGATCGACCAGGCACGGCCCGCGACCGTGGCGAACATCGACCTCCGGGTTGGCGGTCTGCCCCGACCTCCGATGACGAGACCCGTTCCCCGTCCCGCCCGTGGCAGACTGCCGACAAGTGGACGTCCTCCTGCTGAAGCTGTTCCTCGCTCCCCTGCTGGTCGTCGCCTCCACCCTGGCGGGCCGCCGCTGGGGCCCGCACGTCACGGGAGTCCTCGTCGCCCTCCCGATCGTCGCGGGCCCGATCCTCTTCATCTCCTACCGGCAGCACGGCGCGGAATTCGCCGCCGACGCGGCCGGATCGTCGCTGCTCGGGCTCGTGTCGCTCGCCGTGTTCGCGGTGGTGTTCGCCCGTGCCGCCACCCGGTTCGGCCTGCTCGCCACGGTGGCAACGAGCTGCCTCGCGGTCCTGGCCGCGGACGTCGCGCTGTCCCACGTCCACGTCACGACGCCCGTTGCCCTCGTGATCACCCTGGGCGCGACCACGACCGCGACGCTCCTCCTGCCCGGAGCCGACCCCGAACGCCCCGGCGAGTCCCGACGGCCACCGCTGTGGGACCTGCCGGGCCGCGCCGTGGCGACCGCCGTCCTGGTGTTCACCGTGACCACGGCCTCCGGCGCGCTGGGTCCGCAGTGGACCGGCCTGCTGGCCCCCTTCCCCGTCGCGACAAGCGTTGTGGCGGCCTTCGTCCACGCCCAGCACGGGCCCGCGGCGACCGCTCGAACCATGGCAGGCGTGCTCGCGGGCCTGTACGGCTTCGCGCTGTTCTGCCTGCTGGTCGCCGTTCTCGTCCACCCGCTCGGCGGTGCCGCGTTCCCGGTGGGCGCGGCGGCGGCGGTGGCCGTGCAACTCCTGGTGGCACGCCTGCGGAAGGCGGCACGCTCCGGTCCGATCAGGACGGTGCGGCGCCTCGGGTGAGCGCACGAAGCAGCCAGTGGTGCGCACGGACCCGCATGGCGGACCGGATCTTCTGGACGACTCCGCGCACGGCCGTGCCGACGAACCCCTCGGGCAGCAGGCGGAGCAACAGCGGCGCGACCGCTCGGCTCCACCGCCCCCTGAAGGCCCCGCAGGCGACGCCGCTCGCCCGCACGTCGACCGGCCGATCGCTCATCGGGCACCTCCACCCGACGCGGGGCACGCTCGCGTCGCCGCCAGATCCGCCCACTTACCGCACTCCAAGCAGTGCCATTCAGGGGCGAGCCCGACTAGTGTGGCTGGATGCTGTCGAATTCGGCCGATCGAGGTGATGCGCATTGTTGCCCCAGCCGATTCACCACGCCATCCTCGTGGCCGACATCGAGCGATTCAGCGACCGAAGGCGCGCGGACCCGCACAGGTCGGCAGTGCAGGCGAGCTTCTTCGCCGCGCTGAAGCAGGCCTTCTACGAGGCCGAAATCGATTGGGAAGCGTGCAGCATGCAGACTCGGGGCGATGGCGCCCTGGTGCTCATCCCGGCGCGGTACCCCGAAGGACAACTCGTCGACCGAATTCCCTCGCGATTATCCGCAGGATTGCGGAGACACAACTTCAACTCTGGGCCAGAAGGACTAATGAGAGTCCGACTCGCCTTGCATTCCGGCCCGGTCGACGCCGGCGAGAACGGCGCCACGAGCACACCGGTCATCGTGGCGTGCCGACTGGTGGACGCCGACCCGGTGCGCACCGCACAACGGGAGTCGACGGAACTGGTCACCATCGTGGTATCGGAGAAGTTCTTCACCGACACCCTGCAGCACGAACCCGCGGCCGAGCCCGAGCTTTACCAGCAGGTGACGATTTCCGTCAAGGAGCTTCACACGACCGCGTGGATTCGGACAACGGCCGCACAACCGCGACAGCCACTCGTCATGCCGCCACCATCCACCACGTTCACCACCCAGTCGTCACACGTCCATGATCTGGCGGTCATGTTGATGACGGAGCGTTCCCTCTACGACGAAGCAGCCAGAATTCACCTGCTCGGACTTCTACCAGCACCGATGGTGTTCGGCGTGCGACACGACGTGGACCCGTGGTCCTTCGCCAAAAGCCTCGCCCTCGCGTGCCTCCGACACGAGCACGGAGGTTTCCACCTCGCCGAAGCCCTAAAAGCACTCGAAATCAATTTGAACCAAATTCACGATCAGTCCCCCGCCGCTCCACGGGAGATACCCCAGACGGGAACCCCGTTTGATTCGCACTTGGGACTGGTGCCACAATCGCACCGCGAACCGAGCGATCCACCACCAACGGAGCCGCCACCACCAGACGTGTTCCCACCAGCACAGAGGACAGAACTACTCACGATGTTGGCCAACGTGGTGATACCCGACATCGTGGACCTCTACCGCCGATCCGGCGATCGGGACGCGCCTGACCTGGGCAAGCACACGACGTATCCTCGTATTCTCGACGCATTGGGAGAACTGAACTCCAGGGCGGACGGAATACCACGAACGCTCGTGTTCGTCGAGTACCTCGCCGCGCGTGTCGACCCCGATCTGAAGATCCGGCTGCGCCGGTGGACCAGCGCGCGGGCGGCCGAGATGGACGTGGGCGAGGAACTCACGGCCGTTCGCGAGGAAGTGCTCCAGTCACTGGTACCGACACCTCCGGCCGAACCCGTCAAACAGGTCGCGTACCTGGTCGTCCAATTGGAACGCATCGGTCCGTCCGGTGACGATTTCCTGGTCAAGTCCTGGCGTCAATTGGGGAATTCGGCGCAGTGGGCACCGGAGCGGCAGGATGATCTGGCGGGCTCGCTGGAGAAGACGAAAAATCATGTCGCCCAGTTGATCGAGAACGCCGAAATCGACTGGAACCGACAAGAACCGGACATCGTTGTTCATTTCGTGCTCGACACCCCGGACCTGGCGCTCGACGTCGACCAGTGGCCCTGGGAGAACGACGTCTACTCCGAGCCCATCGGCACGAGGTACGTCGCCGTCGTGCGCAGCGCCGAGCGGATGAGGTCGCGGAAGTACCACCGCGAGTGGTGGAGCAGGTGGGAGGGGTTGACCCGCCAGCTGAGCCGAACGGGTCGAGTCGACCCCGCCTGTAACGTCACGGCCTTCGGCAATGACGAGCACGACGTGCGCAAGCTGATGGCCGAGCTGAGGACCCGCCCCGACGTGGTCTCCGTCGTGCTCAGCGAGCCCCCGCGCCCGGAGTGCGCGGGACGCGACGAGCTGTCCATCGCGGTGAAGGCGGGCGTTCCGCTGATCCTGGTGCACCGGCAGCACCCGGCGGCCGAGTTCGCCGCCGCGATCAAGGAGATCCTGCACGACGCGGGCGACGGGGACCACGTGCTCGACCGGGTCCGCAGCGCCCGGATCGCCGGTTTCGCCAAGGCTCCGGAGGACGAGCACATCGGCACGGCGCTCACGGTCCTCTTCGACGACCCGAACCGCCCGATCGTGCCGCAGCAACCAGGACACCCGATCGAGGAAGGGGCGGTCGGATGAGCGACTGGCGCGTCTACCGGGGCGACGGCACGGTCGCCGCCACGCCCATCGGCGAACTGCCCGCACCGCCGCCGTGGCGCACGTTCACCGGGCAGGGCAACGCGACCCGGCCCGACGACGACGGCGGCGAGGGGAACCGCCGCGTCGGCGGCATGGAGCACCTCAGGCGCGTTCCGCAGCCGGACGAGGTGGCGCTGGTGAACGCCTCCATCCAGCTCCGACGTCCTCTGCTGGTCACCGGCGCGCCCGGAACCGGGAAGTCGTCGCTGGCCTACCTCATCGCCCGCGAACTGGGCCTCGGACCGGTGTTGCGCTGGCCGATCACCAGCCGGACGACGCTGTTCAACGGCCTGTACCTCTACGACGCGATCGCCCGCGTGCAGGCGTCGGCCAACGGCTCCGAGCCCGACATCGGCGACTTCATCCACCTCGGCGCCCTGGGCACCGCGCTGCTGGCCGCCGACCTCCCCCGCGTGCTGCTGATCGACGAGCTCGACAAGGGCGACATCGACCTGCCGAACGACCTGCTGAACGCCTTCGAGGAAGGCGAGTTCGAGATCGACGAGCTGGTGCGGTACGCCAAGCGCCAGCCCGAGGTCGAGGTCCTCACCCACGACCGGGGCCACACGGCGACCGTCCACAACGGACTCGTCCGGTGTCGCGAGTTCCCGATCGTGGTGATCACCAGCAACGGTGAGCGCGAGTTCCCGCCGGCGTTCATGAGGCGCTGCTTGAGGTTGCACGTCGACCGGCCGACCACCGAACAGCTCGGCGCGATGGTCACCGCGCAGTTCCGCGGTCGGGAGCGCGCGGACACGGGCAGGTTGATCGCCGAGTTCCTCGACCGCAGCGGCGCCGTCGGGGGCCTGGCGGCGGACCAGTTGCTCAACGCCGTGCACCTCGGCACGCTGCTGGCGACGTCCGGCGCGTACACCCCGGACGAGGAGTGGAAAGAGCTCCTGACCGCCATCTGGCACCCGCTGACGGAGCCCAGGTGAGGCGGCCACGGGACAGCCCGCTCCCGCACGAGGTGGTGGTCCAGCGCCTCGAGTCGAGGGAAGGCGTCGTCGAACCGCTGTCCACGAAGGACCTCTCCTACCGCGAGGTCCGGGATTCCCTGTGGCTGGCGGGCCGCATCAGCCCGCTGTCCACGGCTCCCCCGCCGGAACCCCCAGCTCCGATCGAGCCCGTCGCACCCCGCGACAGCCCTGTCGCCGACGAGGAGCCCCGCCCCGAACCGGAGCCGTCGACCGAACCCCTCAGCCCGCCCGAACCCCGCGACACCCAGCAGTGGACGCCGGGCCCGCGCACGATGACGTCGACCGGCGCGGCGAGCACGGCCGACCGGAGGCGTCGCGCGGCGTCGGCGTGGCCGACCGTGCCCGCGATGCCGGAACGCCACGCGATCAGCCGCGCGCTGCGGCCCCTGACGCGCAACCACCCGTCACCGTGGCACCGGCTCGTCGACGAGGAGAAGACGGCGATCCGCGCGTCCCAGGACAGGCTGTGGGTGCCGGAGTGGAAGGCCGCGCCGTGGCGGCGGTTCGACGTGGCACTGGTGGTCGACACCGCGGTGGCGGGCGACCTGTGGCGGCAGACCACCCGCGAGTTCCGCGCGGTGCTGGAACGCCAAGGAGCCTTCAAGGACGTCCGCGTCTTCGAGCTGAACACGGACAGCCCCGACGTGGCGGACCTGTCGCTGCGCAGCGAGGGCGGCGCGATCCACGACTGGGGCTTCCTGGTGGAGCCGAACGGGACGCGCATCGTCCTGGTGCTGACCGACACGGTAGGCAAGGCCTGGCGCAGCGGAGCCGTGTCCCGAGTCCTGCACTCGTGGTCACAGCGCATGCCCGTGGCCATCGTGCACACGCTGCCGCAACGACTCTGGAGCTGGGGCGGCATCACCACCAGGCGGATGCACCTGTCCGCGCCCGCGCCCGGTGTGCCCAACCGGCGTCTGCGCACGAACATCCCCACGGATCCCGGAGCCGTGCCCGTTCCCGTGCTCGGTCTCGCCAGGAGCTGGATGTCCTCCTGGGCACAGCTCATCACCTCGCCGGGCGCCGAGTGGGTCGAGACCACGGCCACCCTGGTAAGCGCTTACCAGGAGGAGCTGCCGGACATCCCGGACACCGACCGACCAACCGCCGCGGAACGCGTCACGAGGTTCCGCACCTTCGCGTCGATCGAGGCCTTCCAGTTGGCGGGCCTGCTGGCGGCCGCTCCCCTGAGCCCACCGCTGATCAACGTCGTCCAACGCGTGCTGCTCCCCGGCTCGGACCTCTCCGAGTTGGCGGAAGTCGTGCTGGGCGGCCTGATGCGCAAGGTCCCGCCCGCGAACGGCGACAGCGCGACGGTCGTGTACGACTTCCACGACGGTGTCCGCGAAGAACTGCTCGCGACCTGCCGCAGGGTCGACACCGCGCGAGTCGCCCGCGTCCTCGACGACCACGCGGGCTCGGAAATCCCACCGCTGCGCCACTTCCGCGAGGTCCTGGAAAACCCGGCCCACGCCCCGGAGCCAGAGCTCACACCTCAAACCCAGCCCTACCTCAAGGTCCAGGCCGCGGTCCTCAGAGCGCTCGCCGGACCGCTCTTCTCGACGCGAGCCAAGCATCTCCGCGCGGCGATCGCGTCCAACCAGCAGTCCTCGACACCAGTCGAGGGGAAAACACAACGAGAACAGCCCGACGGAGACAAACACGTGACGAGCACCGACTCCCGCACGACCATCACCGATCCGGTCGGGGAGCCGCATGGAGAGCCGCCTCAAGGAGTTGAGAACGTGACCGCACCCGGCACGCACATCACAACCAGCCAGCGGCGCACCCATTCCACCCAGCCGCAGATCTGGGGCCCGGTCCCGTTGCGCAACCCGGACTTCGTCGGACGAACAGAACTACTGGAACGTCTTCGTGAACGGCTGACCGAATCCGGCACGACCGCGGTCCTGCCAGAGGCCCTGCACGGCATGGGCGGCGTTGGCAAGTCGCAAACGGTGATCGAGTACATCCACCGCCACGCCGCGGAGTACGAAGTCGTGTGGTGGATCCCCGCGGAGCAGCCCGCCCAGATCAAGGCGAGTTTCGTGGAACTGGCCAAGCGCCTGGGCGTGGCGACGGCGGGGTCGGCGGACACCGCGGTGCCCGCCGTGGTGGAAGCGCTGCGCACCTACGACCCGGCCAAGCGCTGGATCCTCGTGTTCGACAACGCCGACAGCCCGCACGACGTCCGCGAGTTCTTCCCGGCTGGATCGGGCCACATCGTGGTCACCTCCCGCAACTCGGAGTGGCACGGCTTCGCCCGACCCGTGGAGGTGGAGCTGTTCAGCCGCGCGGAAAGCATCGAACTGCTGTCCAAGCGCGGCGGCGACATCGACAACATCGAAGCCGACGCCCTGGCGGAAGCGCTGGGCGACCTCCCGCTGGCCGTGGAGCAGGCCGCGGCCTGGCGTGCGACCACCGGCATGCAGGTCACCGAATACCTGGAGTTGCTCGAGCAGAACCGCGCGGAACTCCTCGGCGCGGATGGAACCGAAGAGGGCCAGGTCCCGGTGGTCGCCGCCGTCTGGAACGTCCCGCTGGACCGCTTGAAGGAACGCAACCCCGACGCGCTCCAACTACTGCAGGTCTGCGCCTTCTTCGGCCCGGAACCCATTTCACAACGGCTGTTCCGCGGCGTGCGCGACGCACCGGTCCCACCGGAGTTGGGCGAGGCGCTGCGCGACCCGATCAAGCTCGCACGGGCGGTCCGACAGATCAGCCGGTACAGCCTCGCCAAGCTGGACCACCGCAGCAACTCCTTGCAGCTGCACAGGTTGGTGCAGAGCGTGCTGAAGAACAGCCTGCCGCCAGAGGAGCAGGCCAGGATGCGGCACGCGGTGCACGTGCTGCTGGTGAACGGCGACCCGGGAGACCCGGACGCCACCGCGAACTGGCCGCGCTACTCCGAACTGCTACCCCACGCGTTGATGTCACGCGCGGTGGAAAGCGAAGACGAGTGGGTCCGATCACTGATCGACAACCTCGTCGTGTACATGCTCAAAACCGGCGATTTCGGTGGCGCACGCGATCTCGCGACCCAAGCAGTCAAGGCGTGGGGAGAGGAAAACGAGCCTAGCCTCATGACTCTGACGATGTCCCGGAGACTTGCGGAGTCATTGCGACGGCTAGGCAAGAGCGACAAAGCTACCGTACTTAACGCGGGTACCCGTGCACTCCTCATCGAACTGGTGGGCGAGAACCACGAAAGCATGCTGGACATGCTCGACGCAGTCGCCGCAGACCGCAGATCAGATGGCCGGTTCCAAGAGGAAACCGAAATTCAGGCGACTGTGTACAACCGGTCCAAGGATGTCTTGGGTCCAGACGAACCGACCACACTGCGCTACGCCCATAACCTGGCCAGTTGCCTGCGGCAGATGGGAAAGTTCAACGACGCCCTCGTTCTGGACGAGGACACTCTGCGACGACGCACTTCGGTACTGGGGCCAGACCACTCCCAAACGCTGGGCACTCGCAACGCGCTGTGCATGGACCTGAGGGAATGCGGGTTCTACGTGGAGGCTGCTCGCGATCAAGAGCAAGCTTTGGCGTATCAGCGCGAAGTACTCGGCGAAGACCACCCACGCGTCATCGGTGCGACCCGAAATCTAGCGGTGGCCTTGCGAAAGGCGGGTGAACACCGTCGCGCCAAGGAACTGTCAGAGGAGTGCTTGACCCGCTACCAGCGCAGGCACGGCGACTTCCACGAGGACACGATCACCGCCCTCATGAACCTGTCCACCGACCTCCGACACCTGGGCGACTTGGACGGTGCGCTGAAGCGAGCGCGGACGAGCTACGAGTGGTTCAGGGAGGATCGGACTGATCAGCATCCGTTCACCCTGGTGGCAGCACTCAACCTGGCGGTGATCCACCGGCTCCGGGGTGAACTGCAGAAGGCTCTCGCCATCGATGCCAAGGCTTACGCCGACCTGCTGGGCGTCTTCGACGCCGATCACCCCTTCACCTTGGTGGCGGCGACGAACCTGGCCAGCGACCTCGCTGCTACGGGGGACGTGGAGAAGGCCAAGAGCATGGACGAGGACACCCTCGAGCGGTCGACTCGCACACTGGGTGAGGAGCACCCGTCCACGCTGGCTGTCTCGCTGAACCTGGCCATCGACCTTCACGCCCTCGACGACGAAAGCGCTGCGGCGGAACTTCACGGCCAGACGGTGGCGGCCTTCCGCAAGGTGCTCGGTGAGGAGCACCCAGCGACGATTGCCGCTGAGCAGTACATCAGGGCGAACTGCGACACGGACACCATGCAGCTGTGATCCGAGATCAGCTGGCGGCTTGGTCGAACCAGGCCGCCAGCTGACCGGGGTCCGGTGCGGTGCCGGTGCGGACGGCGATCACGTGGTGCACCGCTCGCACCACCTCCGGTTCGCGGCGCAAACCGCTGGAGTTCGACGAAACAGCCAAACCGGCCCAGGCCGCAACGTCCCTGGGAGCGACCGCCAACCTCGCGCCGAAAAGTTCGGCCGCAAGTTCCCGGTCGCCTTCCAGGAACGCGGTCTCGGCATCGCCGAACGCGCCCAGCCGGGCGAACTGGTCCTGGTCGAGCACCCGTGCCCTCAGCAACACCTCCAGCGGCACCCGACCGGTTTCCGGGGAGGCGCTCACGACGTCCGCTCCAGTCCGGGGATCAGCTGGCCTTCCCGCGAGCCAGGCTTCGGCCAACGTCGTCACCCGGTGCTCGTTCGGCCGAACGTGGCGCAGTCGCCACACCACGCGGTTGCCGTCGGTGATCCACCCGACCGCGTTCGAGATGTCCTCGGGCACGTTGGCCGAGGGTGGGCACGCGGCGATCCGCACGGACACCGCCGCGACGAACTCCCGACCAAGATCGGTCAGCTCAGGCAGCCTGCTCAAGGTGTCGATGACCCGGAGGACCTGGTTCCGCCGGTACTCGGTGGTGAAGAACGCGCTGCGGCGTTGGGGCTCCGGCACGCGTCCGCTCTCCAGGTGCCAGAATTCGACGACGCTGCAGAACGCGTAGATGCCGTGCAGAAGGCCCGTCACGGGGCGGGGGATGTCCAACCACGGCGCGTAGAAGCGGCACTCCCCGTCGTCTTCGCTCAAGGCGACGAAGTCCAGCAAAGCGTTCAGCTTCGAGTGCTGGGTTTCGTGCACCAGCGCTTCCGCGAACGTCACCGCCGACTGCTTCGGTGACATCGCGATGCTGCCGAAGGCCGCGGACGACGACGCGGCGAACACCTGCTCGTCCGCGTCCAGCGGAACCACCGTGGACAACGCGGCGGACAGTTCGTTCGCCGAATCCGGGTGGGATTCGACGAGCAAGTCCCAGGCCTCGTCCAGGAGTTTGCGCCACTCGTCGAACTCGCGCTCCGGCAACGGAGTGGCACGACGAGGCGCGTCGAATTCCCGGTACAGGTCCACATCGTCGAAGACGAGTCGCACCGTTCGCCCCCGCGCTGAACTCCGGTGCCGTTTCACCGGCTCCACCAGCACCGGCGCGGTTCGGCCGAGCATCGTGAGCTTGACGTCTCCGGGTGCGTGGTGCAGGACGACGTGCCCCACTGGAACGACCGTGGGTACCCGGACAGATCCCACGGACGGCAACGTGACCGCACCGTGCACGACCGGAACGACGATCTCGAAGCTCAGGCCACTGCGGTACGCCGCCGCAGCAGCGAGCGCGTGGAACCCCCCGACCTCTGCCAGGAGTGGAGTGCTGTCCGGTGCGATCCCCAGAACCTGCCGCAGCGCCCTGCTCAGCCACACACCTACCGATGGGTACATCACCACGTCATCGACCTCATCGGGCGCGCGCGACTCGGCCCGTTCGAGCAGATCCCACGCGGCGTCGATCCCGGAGAAGGGGCCGAGTTGGTCCGCTATCCCAGCCGCGGCTTCCGCGAAGGCGCGCAGGCGCAGCCTCCTCAGGCTGCGCTGACCATTCCGCAGGACCGCCATTCCCGACGTCGACACCGATCCGGAGCACATCTCGTCGAAGACGTACCGTGGCAGGCGATGTGTCCGAAGCTCGCCGGAGTCCGCCCCACCACTAGTCACGCTGCCCCTGGACGGAATCTCCGAAACGACCGAGCCGCACGTCGACAAGGGTTCGCCGAAGTGCTCCGTGGAGGAGCGGAGAACGCGAGGATCTCAGGTCCGACAGGGACAAGGCCGAGAGGTCGAGCAACATCGATGGCAACTCACTACGCGAATCCACTGGTCCCACGTCGACGTCTCCCCACCCTAGGCCGCGCTTGATTCCATGATGCCCGACCGGAGTGCCGCGAGGGATCGGCCAGCCGGATACGCCACCGACGGCCAGTAGGTCTACTCCGGTCACCCGTCAACGTTGCACGGCACCATTTCCGCAGAACTGCGTAGCCAAGCGGCACGCGGACGTGATCGGCGGCGTCTCGACACGTCGGCCAGGACGCGTCCGGGTGGCCCAGCACGGTCGGGTTGCCATGAATTGGTCGAATACGGCATTCGTGCCACCCGTTCCGGCTCAGCAATCGATTCGCTGATTTCGGCACGCTTGCCCGGCTCACCAAAGCGTGGCGAATGTCGCCCGCCGCGCCCACCCAGCGCGTTGATCTTGACCACCGGATGGCGGCCGTTTCGCTGACGGGCGGTCCTACAACTGTTCCAGTGCGCCGGGAACGGTGCCGGAACGAACGGAGAACCATGAATCTGCAAAAGCACCGGGCGCGTCGCGTCCGGAACGTGATCGCGGTGGTGTTGGTCGCCTTCGGGGTGATGGCGGTGTCCGCGTCGGTCGCCTCGGCGGAGGGCACGTGCTCCAGCGGGACCCGGCACGTCATCTGCTACTCCATCACCCCTGTCGGCGGTGACCAGTACGACGTCCACGTCGGTGTCGACATCAACATCGGCAGGCTCGACGCCGAGGCGATCCTCGCCCAACCCGGTGATCCCGTCGACGCCTGGGCGATGGGTGACGACTGGTTCGACAACGCCGAGTTCCGGATTCCCCTGAGCTGGGTCGCCGCGGGCGACCACGGACTCAGCGCCGAGTTCGACATCAGGGTGCCCTACGCGGCGCTCGACGAGGACTCCGACGGCGGTGACGAGCTGTACGCCCGCGTTCGGCTGTTCGACACGCGGACCTCGACCAAGACGTTCACCTCGGGCGTGCTTTCGAGTCCCTTCAACTGAACGGCGGGACCACCGCGGCTCACCGGCGAGCCGCGGTGGTTCACGCGGCCGGGGAACCGGTCAGCACCGCCGCCTCCAGCCTGCGCAGCTCACGACCGGGCTCCAGGCCGAACTCCTCGACGAGCACCGCGCGCACCCGCCGGTACGTCCGCAACGCGTCCACCGGCCGCCCGGCCCGGTGCTGCGCCTCCATCAGCAGCTCCCACAGCCGCTCCCGCAGCGGGTACCGGGTGACCAGCCGCTCCAGCTCCCCGATCGCCTCGGTGTGCCGACCGACCAGGCACAGCGCCGCCGCCAGGTTCTCCTCGACGAACGCCAGGGCCTCGCGCAGCCGCCCGATCTCGGCGTCCGCCCAGTCGGCCACGGGGCAGTCCGCGAACGGGTCACCCTGCCACAGGGCGAGCGCCTCGGTGAACCGGTCGACCGCGCGGTGGCCGTCGCCCCTCGCCACCGCGTCCCGGCCGAGCCGCAGGGACGCGTCGAACCGGTGGACGTCCACCTGCGCCTGCCCCAGGTCGAGCAGGTAGCCGGGATCCCTGGTGACCACCATCCCGCCCAGCCCGACCCGCGACAGCGCCTTGCGCACCTGGGCCACGTGCCCCTGCAACGTCTTCGTCGCGGTCGGTGGCGCCTTCTCGCCCCACAGGGCGTCGATCAACGACGACCGCGTCACCAGCCTCCCGGACCTCAACGCCAGCAACGCGAACACCGATCTTCGCCGCGGGCCGGTCCAGCACACGGGCTCACCAGGCCCGTACACCTCCAGCGGCCCCAGCAGACGCACGTCCACGCACATCGCTCGTTCCCTCCCCTCCGTCATGGGGAAGGCGTTCCACGGGTGTTCCACCGGTGTTCCACCCCGGCAGTTCACCGATCGCGCAGCGCTGCCGCCAGTTCACGGCGCGAGGTGACGCCCAGCTTGGTGAACACCTTCCTCAGGTGCCATTCGACGGTGCGCGGGCTGAGGAACAGCACCGCCCCGATCTCGGGGTTGGTGTTCCCCGCCGCGGCCAGCCGCACGATCTGCGCCTCCTGCGCGGTCAACTCGTCCGGCACGCCCGCGGCGCGCTTGCGGACGGTTTCACCGGTGGCGGCGAGTTCCCGGCTCGCCCGTTCCGCGAAACCCTCCGCTCCCGCGGTGGTGAACGCCTCGTGCGCGACGCGCAGCTGGGCCCTGGCGTCACCGCGCCGGTTCTCCCGGCGCAGCCACTCCCCGTAGAGCAGGCGGGCGCGGGCCAGCGGCAGGCCGAGCCGTTCACCGCTCAGGCGCTCGACCGCCTCGCGGTACCGGTCCTCGGCCGTCCCCGGAGGTCCCGCGAGCGCGTCGGCGAGGGCCTGGACACCCAGCGCCCAGTCCGTGCCCGCGGCGCGGGTCCGGTCCGCGAGGCGTTCGCGCGCTTCGGCCGCGGTCCCGGCCTCGCCCGCACGGGTGGCGGCCTCGACCAGCTCGCCGAGAGCCCCGTTGACCACGGCGAGGTCGTCGTGCCCGAGCGCCTGGCGGGACGCCTCCACCGCGGCCGGGTAGTGGCCGAGACCGTTGGACAGCACCGCTTTGGCGTACCCGGCCAGGCCGAGCAGCCATCCCCCGCCGAGCGCCTCGGCCTCCCTGACCGCGGCGTCGATCAGTTCCACCGCGGGCAGTTCCCGGCCTCGATGAGCGGCCAGGGCGAGCGAGGCGAACGGGGGCGCGGGCAGTCCGGTGGCCTGCCCGAGGGCGTCGGCCTCGTCGAGCAGGTTCGACGCGTCGGTGAGCCGACCCGCGAGCACCAGCGCCCCGGCGCGGAGCACCAGCGCCGTGGGCAGCAGGGACAGCGCGCCGGTGGCACGGGCGACGTCGACCGCCCGCTCGGTCAGCCGGTGCCAGGCCGCGTCTTCCCACACCTCGTGCGCGACGGGACCGGCCAGCCACAGCAGTCCCAGATCTTCGTCCGCCGTCAGCCTTTCCAGTGCCCGGAGCAGAAGCGGGGCGGCGGGCGCGTACCCGTCCAGGCTCCACGCCGTGAGGCCGGTCAGCAGCACACCGGCAGGCTCCTCCCCCGCGGGCACGCCGCGCGCGGCCTCGGCCACCCGTCGCGGATCGCCACCGAGGCGGCCCGCGTGCACGGCGGCGCCGAGCGCCCAGAGGTACGTCTCCCGAGCCGCGGCCAGGTCCAGCTCCTCCAGGCGGCGGGCGGCCGCGAGCAGGGGCGGACCGGCCGCCCGGCCCCGGTCGAGCGCGAACGCGACCCGTGCCCGCAGCCGTTCGACCCCGGCGCGCTGCAACGGGTCGAGCGGGCCGAGTTCGGCGGCCGCCAGCAGGTCGGGCACCTCGGCGAGGGAGCCCGCGTCGAACCGGGCGTGCGCGGCGGCCAGGGCGCGGGCGGCTCGCGGCTTGGGGTCCAGGGTCAACTCGGCTGCGCGTTCGAGGAAGGCCGCGGCGGCGGCTCGGCCACCGCGGGCGAGGGCTCGGCCCGCCGACCGCTCCAGTTCGCCCGCGACCTCCTCGTCGGGACCGACCGCGGCGTGCGCCCGGTGCCAGGCCCGGCGGTCGGGGTCCTGCTCCGGATCGGTCACCGACGCGAGCGCGCGGTGCACCGCGCGCAACTCGGCGGTCTCGGCCGACCGGCGGCAGGCCGAGCGCACCAGCGGGTGGCGGAACCGGACCCTGGCGCCGATCTCGACCAGCCCCGCGGCTTCCGCCTCCTCGGCCGCGTCCGGTCCGACGCCCAACCGTCCGAGCGCGCGCCACAGCAGCGTCACGTCACCGACCGGCTCGACGGCGGCGGTGAGCAGCAGCAGGCGGGTGTCCGCCGGGAGCGCGGCGACCCGCCGCCGGAACCCCTCCTCCACCCGGCCCGCCACCGGCGCCGCGCCCTGCGTGCCGAAGCCGAACGCCAGCTCCGCGGGGGTGAGGCCGTGCGGGAGTTCGAGCAGGGCGAGCGGGTTGCCGCGCGTCTCGGCGACGATGCGGTCGCGCACCCGGTCGTCGACCGGCCCCGGCAGCACCGAGTCGAGCAGCGCCCGCGCGTCCGCGGCGGGCAGCCCCTCGACGCGCAGTTCGGGCAGGCCGCCGAGGATCCGCTCGTCGCCGGGGCTGCGGGTGGCGCAGACCAGCGCGACCGACTCGGCGTCGAGCCTGCGCGCGACGAAGGTCAGGATCACCTCGGACATGCGGTCCAGCCACTGCACGTCGTCCACGACGCACACCAGCGGCTGTTCCGCCGCGGCCTCGGCGAACAGGCCGAGCACGGCCAGGCCGACGACGAGCATCTGCGGCGGTTCGCCCGCGCTCAGCCCGAACGCGGTGGCGAGCGCGTCCCGCTGCGGCTCGGGCAGCCGGGGCAGGTGGCCCAGCAGCGGCGCGCAGAGCTGCTGGAGCGCGGAGTAGGCGATCTCGGACTCCGGTTCGACGCCCGCCGCCCGTGCCACCCGGCCGGTCCGCACGTGCTCGGCCAGGTGGTCCAGCAGCGCGGTCTTGCCCGCGCCCGGCTCGCCGCGCAGCACCAGCACCCGGCTCCGCCCGGCGCGGACGTCCCGCAGCAGGCCTTCGAGCACGTCCTGCTCACGCCGTCGGCCTCGCAGCGCCGGGCTCCCGTTCTCGCTCCGCACGTCGTCCTCCCCGGCGGAGATTACTCCGGGGAGGACGACGTGCGGAGCGTCAAGCAGGCCGCTCGGCACGGGTCGGGTCAGGAGACGAGTCCCGCCTGCCGGGCCATGTGCGCGGCGTACCAGGCGGGCCAGTCCTCGTCCTCGTGCCCGATCCGCTCCTCGTGCAGGCCGTGGGCGGTGGCCGCGTCGCGCAGCGCCCGCTCCAGCTCGGCCGCCGAGCCGTAGACCACGTGGCTGATCCGTCCGGGTCGCCGCTCGGTGACCTCCTGCAGCACGAACCCGTTGCCGTCCGGGTCCTCGAAGGACAGGAACGAGCCGTAGGACTGCCGGTCCGGGTGCGGCCCGGTGACCCGGTGCTCCTCGCCCGCGTGGTGGAACACGCCCCTGGCGTCGTGGAACACGTCGCTCACCTTGACGCCCTTCGCGGCGAGTTCGTCGTGAGCCGCGACGATGTCGTCCACGACCAGGTGGACGCCCTGCACCGAGCCCGGCGCGGCGTCCGTGACCCCCTGGCCGATGATGATCGACACCGCGGAGCCGGGCGGGGTGAAGTGCACGACCCGGAAACCGTCCGCGCCGGTGTGGTCGACGTCCTCCCGGAAGCCGATCCCGCCGTAGAATTCCTTGGCCCGGTCCACGTCCGCGACCGGCAGAACGATGATCTCGACCTTGAAATCCACCATCGTCAACTCCCTCCGTGTCGGGCGCCGTGCGGCGCCCGACACCAGGATCGGTCCGCGCACCGGGTGGTCGCCCCAGGGAGAGTCCCTGGCGCACACCCGTGCCCTGGCCGGGGGCGTCCGCCGGGGACCGGACGACGTGACGGGCGAGCTAGGCCCCGCGCAGCCGTTCCGCGGCCAGGCGTCCGGAGATCAGCACCGGTGGGATGCCGACGCCCGGTGTGGTGCCGCTGCCCGCGAGCACGACGTTGCCGTTGCGGAAGGGCAGGTTGCGGGGCCGGAACGGGCCGGTTTGGGCGAAGGTGTGGGCGGCGGAGAACGGCGTGCCCGCTGCCTGTCCGGCGCGGGCCCAGTCGTCGGGGGTGACCAGGGACAGCCGGGTCACGTCCGCGGTGGAGCCGATCAGCTTGCGGCGCACCACTTCCTCGACCAGTTCCTCCGCGTAGCGGGGTCCGATGGTGTCCCAGTCGATCGGGGCGGCGTCGAGGTTGGGGCACGGGGCGAGCAGGAACTGGGTGTGCTTGCCAGGCGGGGCGAGGTCGGGGTCGGTGAGGGTCGGTGTGGTCAGCAGCAGGGACGGGTCGCTCATGAGCCTGCCCTGGCCGATGATCTCGTCGAAGGTGCGGTCCCACTGGCCGCCGAAGGAGATCGTGTGGTGCGCGACCTCGTCGGTGACGCGGTCCGCGCTCAGGTGGAGCACCACCGCCGAGGGCGACCAGCGCAGCGCGACCGGCCTGCGGGGCTTGCCGCGCAGCAGTCGGCTGCTCTGCGCGGGCCCGGTGGCCAGGACCACCGCGTCGCAGGGGAAGCGGCCCGCGTCGGTGCGCACGGCGGTGACGCGGTCGCCCGCGCGTTCGAGCTCGACGACCTCGGCGCCGTGGACGAACCGGACCCCGGCGGCTTCGGCGGCGTCGGCGAGGGCGCGGGGGACGGCGTGCATGCCGCCGCGCGGGAACCAGACGCCCGCGACGGTGTCCATGTAGGCGATGACGGCGTAGGCCGCGAGGGCGTCGCGGGGCGCGACTCCCGCGTAGAGCGACTGGAACGTGAAGACGCGCCGCAGCCGGGGGTCGTTCAGGAACCTGCTCACCGCGTTGTGCAGGCGTCCGAAGCCGCCCATGGCCGCGAGCGCGACCAGGTCGCGCCCGACCAGGTTCAGGGGGCTGTCGAAGTTCGCGCCGATGAACCGGTCCCGCTGCACCTCGTGCAGCCGCGTCAGCCAGGCCCGCAGCCGCCGGTAGCCGTCTGCCTCCGCTCCCCCGGCGAACTCCAGGACCGCCTGCTCCATGGCCGCCTGGTCGGTGTGCACGTCCAGCGCGCTGCCGTCGGCGAACGCGGCCCGGTAGGCCGGGTGCAGCGGCAGCAGCTCCAGCCGGTCCGCGAGGCTCTCGCCGACCGCGCCCAGGGCTTCGTCCAGCAGTTCGGGCATGGTCAGGACGGTGGGCCCGGTGTCGAGGTGGTGACCGGCCACGTCCAGCCGTCCGGCCAGGCCACCGGGCTGGTCGCCCTTGTCCACCACGGTCACCTCGTGGCCGTCGCCGCGCAGGTGCAGCGCGGCGGACAGCCCGGCCAACCCGGCTCCCACCACCACGACCGCGTTGGTCCGGCCTTTGACGACGTGGACCACGACGTTCTCCTAGCTTCGGCGCGCGGCGACCAGGGTGGCCAGCCGCCGCAGGTTGACTCGGGCCGATTCGGTCATCCGCGCTCGGTCCAGGGCGTGCAGCGCACTGGAGGTGAGGGTCGAGATCCGCTCCTCCACCACGCGCACCGCGCCGAGGTCGTGCAGCAGTTCCCGGAGGTCGGCGAGGGCGTGGTCGGTCACGTGGCTCCCGGACAGGCAGGACCGCAGCCTGCGCACGGCGTCGGTGTTGCCCGCCGCGCGGGCGAGTCCGATCGCGACGGCCATGAGCGGGGTCCGCTTGCCCTCGCGCACGTCGTCACCGACCGGTTTGCCCGTGACGGTGCTGTCGCCGAAGACGCCGAGCAGGTCATCGCGCAACTGGAACGCCACGCCGATGTCGCGGCCGAACTCGCGCAACGCGTCCACGAGATCAGGTGGGGCGTCGGCGAGCGCGGCCCCCAGGTGCAGGGGGCGTTCCACGGTGTAGGCGGCGGTCTTGAACCGCGCCACCTGCAACGTCTGCTCCAGCGACTCCTCGCGGCGGGCTCCGGCGAGCAGGTCCAGGTGCTGCCCGGCCATCATCTCGGTGCGCATCGCCTGCCACGGCACCCACGCCCGCGCCAGCGCGGCGCCGTCCAACCCGGCGGTGACCAGCGCGTCGTCGGCCCACGCCAGCGCGAGGTCCCCCACCAGGATCGCGGCCGAGTCGCCGTACTGACGCCCGTCCCCCGCCCAGCGCCCCCGCTGGTGCTTGCCCGCGAACACGACGTGCGCGGCAGGCCTGCCCCGCCTGGTCGTCGACCGGTCCATCACGTCGTCGTGCACCAGCGCGCAGCCCTGGAGCAGCTCCAACGCGATCAGGGCGCGCACGGTGGTGTCGGCGCGAGGTCCGTCGGACGCGCCACCGGCGGCCCGCCAGCCCCACCACGCGAACGTCGGGCGGACGCGCTTGCCGCCGCCGAGGACGAGACGGGCCAGTTCGTGGACCAGTTCGGGCGCGAGCTCGGCGTGCGGCTTGGTGTCGAAGAAGGTCTCCAGTTCGGAGTGGAGCGAGCGGAAGGCGCCGCTGTCGTCGAGCGCGGGTGGGGCGTCCGCCCGTGCGCTGGGTGCCAGCGACATCATCGCCTCCTGTGGAGATCGGTGGGGTGGCGTGTCGAGCTAAGCAGTGCGACGCCACCTCCGCACGATGGCAGGCCCGTCGTGCGGAGGTTAGCGGAGCGGCCTAGCGTGGGCCTGATACCTGCGGAAGGACCTGGACACACCATGTCGGTAGATCGGGAGCTCGACGCGGCGGCGATCACGGATCCGTTGCTGCGGTTGGCCTACGCGCGCTGTCGAGCGCTCAACGCCGAGCACGGGCGCACCTACTACCTCGCCACCCGGCTGCTCCGGCGGGAGCAGCGGCCGGCGATCCACGCGCTCTACGGGTTCGCCCGGTGGGCCGACGACATCGTCGACGAGGTCCACGACGGCCGGACGAGCGCCGAACGGGCCGCGCAGCTGTCCGAGGTGGAAGACCGCCTGACCACCGGGCTGGCGGCGGGGAGCAGCGACGACCCGGTGATCGCCGCGGTCGTGGACACCGCCCGTCGCTACGACATCGACCAACGCCACTTCACCGACTTCATGACGTCCATGCGGATGGACCTCACGGTCACCGGGTACGCCACCTACGCCGACCTCGCCCGCTACGTGCACGGGTCGGCCGCCGTCATCGGCCTCCAGGTGCTGCCGGTGCTGGGCACCAGCGTGCCGCGCGAGGAAGCCGAGCCCGCCGCCGCCGCGCTGGGCGTGGCGTTCCAGCTGACCAACTTCCTGCGCGACGTCGGCGAGGACCTCGACCGCGACCGCGTGTACCTGCCGCGCGACGAACTCGCGGCGTTCGGCGTCGACCGACCGATGCTGGAGCACGCCCGCAGGACCGGGCGCACCGATCCGCGCGTCCGCCGCGCACTGGCCCACCAGGTCGCCCGCACCCGCGCGGTCTACCGCGAGGCCGAACCGGGCATCGCCATGCTCGCGCCGCGGTCCAGACCGTGCGTCGGCACCGCTTTCCGCCTCTACGGCCGAATCCTGGACCTGATCGAGGAAGCCGACTACGACGTCCTGACCCACCGCGTCGTCGTGTCCGGCGGCCGCAGGCTCGCGATCGCCCTACCCGCGCTGGCCAGGTCCGTACTGGCCCGTTCCGCCTGAACCACCTGGGAGTCGTGCATGCCCGTCCGCATCCCGTTGCGCGTGTTCAGCAGTCGGCCGTGGGCCGAGCAGGAGCCGACCTGGCGCGACGCCAAGCCCGCGCTGATCGAGTCGGCGCTCAAGCGCGCGCTGGCCAGGCCGTCCGGCAACTGGTTCGTGCTCGGCGCCAGCCGCGAGGTGACGGCGGGCAAACCCCTCGGCCGCACCATCTCCGGCCGTGAGGTCGTCGTCTGGCGCGGCGCGGACGGCGAACTGCTCGCCGGGCCGGGGGCCTGCCCGCACCTGGGCGCGCCGCTGTGCGACGGAGCCGTGCACCAGGGCAAGGTGGTGTGCCGCTGGCACGGCCTGGCGCTGGGCCGCGAGAGGTTCGGCGGCTGGAGCCCCTACCCGGCGCACGACGACGGCGTCCTGGCCTGGGTGCGGCTGGACGAGGTCGGCGGCGAGGAACCGCTGCCGGAACCCGTGCTGCCCGCGCGCCCGCCCGCGGGGTCGGTCGACGCCGTGGCGACGGTGATCGGCCGGTGCGAACCGGAGGACGTCGTGGCCAACCGGCTCGACCCGTGGCACGGCGCGTGGTTCCACCCGTACTCGTTCGCGAACCTGACGGTGCTGGAGACGCCGACGGAACAGGACGACAAGTTCCTGGTCGAGGTGACCTTTCGACTGGCAGGCCGCGTCGGCGTGCCCGTGGTGGCCGCGTTCACCTGCCCGGAGCCGCGGACGATCGTGATGCACATCGTCGAGGGCGAAGGAGAGGGCAGCGTGGTCGAAACCCACGCCACTCCCCTGTCCCCCGGTCCGGACGGGGCGGCGCGCACCGCCGTGGTCGAGGCGACGATCGCGCACTCGCCGCGCCCCGGCTTCGCGGTGGCCAGGTCGACCGCGCCCGCGCTGCGGCCGATGATGCGCTGGGCCGCGAAGCGGCTGTGGCGCGACGACATGGCCTACGCCGAACGCCGCTACGCGTTGCGCGCCACCGGTCGCCTGCCGGGCTGATCCGGGGTGCGGGTCGCGGCGCGCGGCAGCGGACCGCACCCCGAGGCCGGCACCGTCCACAGTGGCGTCTCCACCACGCTCCACCGGCCGAGCAGCCGGTGCGGGAGGGCCTTGCGGTCGCGTGCCGTCACGCGAGGTCCCGCTTGGGCGCGTGGCCGACGAAGGTGTGCACGATGCCGCGCTGCCAGCCCGTCACCGTGTCGCTGCGCACGCCGGTGAAACCTGTGCGGCGCAGGCGGTCGCGCAACGCTCCAGCACCGTCGAAGTCCAGCGCGCTGCGCCACAGGTAGGTGAAGATCGCCGGTGTCCGGGTGGCGACGGCGCCGCTGGGGATGATCACCGTCCAGCACACCGCCGTCCAGATCACCGTGCTCGGCAGCGAATCGCGCACCGAGTACTCGTGGACCACGAACGGGGCTCCTGGTCGCAGCAGGTCGCGCACCACCTCCAGCACCGGGTCCGGCTCGGGCAGGTTGCGGACCAGGTAGGCGGCGAACACGCCGTCGAACGGACCGCGGACCCCCGCCGCGACCACGTCCTCCGCCCTGGCGTGCACGAAGGACACCGTGTCGGGCCAGGACTTCCGGCGAGCGCGCGCCAGCATGCCCGCGGACGCGTCGACCGCTACGATCTCCGCCTCCGGCGCCACCGCGAGCAGCGCGGCCGTCGACGCACCCGTGCCGCAGCCGAGGTCGAGCAGGCGCAGCCCGGCGCCGCCGTTCGACAGGCGGAGTCCACCGGCCGACCGGCGGAGCGCCTCGTGGTAGCCGGGGTTCATCCCGACCAGGAAGTCGTAGGCCGGGGCCGCGGCGTCGAACGCGCCGGGCACCTCTTCGGTGGTCGTCGACCGCACTCAGACCTCAGCTCTCCGCCCGCGTGCCCGCTCCCACAGCAGCAGCGTCAGCGTGGCCATCGCGAACCCGAGACCGTCAGGACCGCGGCCGCAGGCGCCACGACCAGGTACTCCCCCGGCCTTCCCCTTCAGCCTCGGCCGACAACCCGTCCAACTCCCGACCTCCGTGGCTCTGCCCCACCGTAGGTCGGCTCGTGGACGTCCGCACGACGACAGCCGCGTTCGGCGCTTCAGGACCTGCCGAGTTCGGCGACGAGGGCCTCGGGGTCCGCCACCGTGACGGTCAGGCCCGGATGGCGGAGCAGGCCCCACGGGTCGAGACCGCGCACGGGCACCCGGAACTCCACGCACACGCCCGAACGGGCGTTCGACCCGAACGTCAGCCCCTTGTCGCTCAAGGACATCCGCACGCCCAACCCCTTCCACCACCGGTACGGGCCGCTGGTGGAGGCGTCGACGACGTTGGTGAGCGGGGTGCGGACCGTCCAGGACCCGAAGTGGGCGGTGAACCACGTGTCGTCGACCAGCACGACTGAGTTGC
The DNA here is from genome assembly GCA_049997955.1 of Umezawaea sp. cmx-9-4. Taxonomy (GTDB): domain Bacteria; phylum Actinomycetota; class Actinomycetes; order Mycobacteriales; family Pseudonocardiaceae; genus Umezawaea. The sequence continues at coordinate 184,401 of JAEBDY010000010.1, forward strand.
CCGCGGTGATGCCCGCCAGGCGCAGCGCCCGCGCGGGCGCCGGGTCGAACGCGAACTCGAACCTCATCCGGACGCCTTCCCTGTCAACACGGTGTGGGCACGGGAACCACTCACCCGCCGGGGTGGCGGGAGTCGGGCAGCAACCGTTCCCACGGGTACGCCTTCGCGCCGGACGGGGCCACCACCACGCCGCCGTCCACGTGCGTCACCGGCGGTGGTGGCTCACCGCGGCGCGCGGCGGCCAGGTGGTCGCGCAGGCGCCGCAGGACGGCGTCGTAGAACCGCGTCTGCGTCCACCGGCCGAAGACCTGGAAACCCAGTCTGATCACCGGGTTCGGCAGCGGCGCGCGGCGGGAGTAGCCGCTGACCCGGAACGACACGGCCCCCGAGGCGAGGTTCTTGATCACCTCGTAGCTGAGCCTGCCCTCCTCCAGGTGCCCCTGGAGGGTTTGGTAGCCCCAGCCCCAGATCCGCTCGGTGAGGTCGCCGGAGCCCCTCGTCTCGTCCACCACGGAGGTGACCCGCACACCGAGGTAGAAGCGCAGTCCGGCGAACCGGCCCTCCAGCAGCATGTCGCGACCGAGGAGTTCGTCGTCGGGCCGGTAGAAGGCCCGCATGATCGACGGGTCGGAGAACTCGTACCTCCGGACCAGCAGGCACGCCCGTTCCCAGGCGCCGTCCGGCACCGGCGGACCCGGCCGTTCGGAACCCACCACGGCGACGGCGGAGTCGACGTGCCAGTGCCCGACCGCCACGCCGTCCACGGGCGCCGCGGCGGGGTCGTAGTTGAGGGGTAGATCGCGCAACGCGTCCAGTTCGACCGCGGGATCCATCTACTCGGAGTCCCGCAGCGAATCACCCATCAGCCACAGGGTGGGCGGCCACAGCCCGACGAACAGGGCGCGGCGCTCGGCGTTGCCGCGCTCGTCCTGGTCGACCGTCTTGGCCCGGATCCACAGCGCCACGCACAGCACGATCGACCCCAAGGAGGCCAGGTGGAGGTGCGTTCCCCGCAAACCACCGCGCCGCAAAGCCTTCCCGACAGACACACGAACCTCCGTTCGACACCACGGCAGTGAGCGATGGACCTCTTCGCATGGTGTCATAGGTGCATGACCACGGCGAGCGGACCGACCCGGCTGGCGACCATCCTGTGGTGGCCGCTGGGGCTGGCGGTGGTCGCCGCGCGCTACCTCTGGCGGACCACCCCCCTGCACCGCAGCGAGGAAACGGGCGGCGCCGAGGACCTCCCCGCCTTCGACGACGACGTTCCCGGCGGACGGAACCAGGGGATCGCCGACGGCACAGGGCCTTTGCTGCACCGCACGTACGCGGTCCGGATCGCGGGCAGCGCGCTGAGCCCGCCCGAACTGGTGGACGTGGTCGCGAACGGGCTCAACCGGGCCTCCCCGGAGATGGCCTTCTTCCGCAAGACCCGCGGGCGGGGCGACGGCGTGCGGTTCGGGGACGAGTTCGTGGTGCGGATGCCGGGCCCGTGGGACGGACCGGTCCGGGTGACCAAGAGGGACGACACCTCGTTCCGACTGTCCACGTTGGAGGGACACCTCGAAGCGGGCCACATCGAGTTCCGCGTGTCGTCCGAGGGCGACGAACTCCTCTTCGAGATCGAATCCTGGTGCCGCGCGGGCGACCGGTTCTCCCACCTGCTCTACAACCGCGTGGGACTGGCCAAGGAGGTGCAGCTGAACATGTGGACGCACTTCTGCGTCCGCACCGCGACGCTCGCAGGCGGCCGCTACCGGGGCGGCGTCACCATCCGAACGCGGTGCGTCGACTGGACGGCGGCCGAGTTCGAACGCCCCGGAAGGCTGTCCACGCCGCGGCGGTGAGGTGGAACGGCGTTCACCTGAGCGGACCGATCCCCTCCACGGCCACGGCGAGGAGCCGGTCGGCTTGAGCCGTACCCCGCGCGGACGCGGGGCACGGCGGTGGGCGTCCAGCCACTCCAGCAGCGCGGCGCGCGCCGCCCGCACCCGCGGTCAGCTCACGGGTCCTCGCCCCCGCCCCTGGTCGTCGTGGGTGAGCCCGAACGGCGCGTCCCCCCTCACCGTGACGCGGTGCATCACCCGGTGCTGGTCGCCGTAGTCGTCGACGGCGTAGTGGGCCGTGCTCCGGTTGTCCCACACCACCACGTCGCCGGGGCTCCACCTGTGCCGCACGCTGTGCTCGGGCAGGCCGATCACGGCGAAGAACAGGTCGAGCAGCGCCCGGCTCTCGGCGTCGGTGACGTCCAGGACGCGAGTGGTGAAGCCGGGGCTGACGAACAGGCTGCGGCGACCGGTCTCCGGGTGGACCCGCACCACGGGGTGCACGGCGGGCTTCAGCGAGGTGACCCGCTCGCCCTCCCAGGTGTTCCCCTCTCCCCCGAGCCTGGTGTGCAGGTAGTCCTCGAAGTCCTTGCGGCCGTCGTGCACCGCCTCCAGCCGGTCCGCGAGTCGGCGCAGAGGTGGCGACAGGGCGAGGTAGGCGGCTTCCAGGTCCGTCCAGCAGGTGTCGCCGCCCACCGGCGGGAGCGACACGGCGCGGAGCACCGAACCCAGCGGCGGGCGCGACATGAAGGTGACGTCGGTGTGCCAGACCGGCGACTTCCCGCCGTCCCCGCTGTCCAGCACGTAGATCTCCGGGTGCTCGTCGTCCAGACCCGGCACCACGGGGTGCGCCGGGGTGAGTTCTCCCAGCGTGGCGGCGAAATCGCGGTGGGCGGTCGGCGTGAGGTCCTGCCCCCGGAAGATCAGGACCTTGTGCAGCAGGAGCGCCGACCGGATGTCGGCGGCCTCCGCCGCCGTCCGCGGGCGGGACAGGTCGAAACCGGAGACCTGCGCGCCGATCGTCGCCGTGAGCCTCTCCACCGCCGGTACCGCTGCCATGGTCGTCCCTCTCCTGTCGGGTCAGGCCGCGACTGCCCGGACGGCAGCCGCGATCTCGCCTCGGAACGCCGCGTACTCGGGAGAGCCGCGGAGCTCGTCGGCCGACATCCCCTTGCGGGGCAACGTGATCGGCACGTCGAGCGCTGTCCGTCCCGGCCTGTCGGTGAGCACGACGATGCGGCTGGCCAGGAACACCGCCTCGTCGACGCTGTGCGTCACGAACACCACGCCCTGCCCCACGTCGTCGGTCAGGGCGCGGACGTCCTCCTGCACCCTCTCCCTCGTCAGCGCGTCGAGCGCGGCGAACGGCTCGTCCATCAGCAGCAGCCGCGGCCTCGCGGCCAGCGCCCTGGCGATGGCCACGCGCTGCTGCTGCCCGCCGGACACCTCCCAGGTGCGCCGAGGTCCCAGCTCCGCCAGTCCGACGGCGGCCAGCAGCTCGGCGGTGCGGCGCGACCGATCGGCCCTGGGGACGTCGGCCCACCGCAGCGCGGCGTCGACGTTGCCCGCGACCGTCTGCCAGGGGAACAGCCTGGGCTGCTGGAACACCACTCCCACGTCCCGGCCGGGAACAGGGGGCCGCCCCAGCCTCCGGACGTCCCCCGCGGTCGGCCGCTCGAACCCGGCGATCATCCGCAGCAGCGTGCTCTTGCCCGAACCGGACGGGCCCACGACGACGAGGAACTCCCCCGGATCGACCCGCAGGTCGATCGGTCCGAGCGCGGGCACGACGCCCGTCCTCGTCCGGTAGCCGTGCTCGACGGCGACCAGTTCGGCCAGCGCGGTGTCGTCACTTCCCATCGACGGCTCCGGGAGCGAGCAGGGCGGCGCGGAAGGTCTCCAGGTCGGGCACCGCCTCGATCTTCCCCTGGCCGTGCAGGAACTCGGCGGCGTCGCGCAGGCGGGCGGCGAGCTGCCCCGGCGAATCCCCGGTGCCGAAGTACTCGGGACCGCGCTGCTCGGCGTGGTCGAGGTAGATGTTCTGCTTCAACTGGGCGGCGGCGTCCGCGGTGCTGCTGCCGATCTGCCTGCCGACCGCTTCGGCCACGACGGCCGGATCGGTCTTGACCAGGCCGATCGCGTGGTTCGTCGCCTCCAGCCACTTGGCGATCACGTCGGGGTTGCCGTCGATGAACTCGGTGCGCGCCACGGTGAACGTCAGCGTCGGCTTGCCCGCGGCCGCGAGCTTCGCGCTGTCGGTGAGCGTGGTCCCGTCCTGCTGGAGCACGCTCAGCACCGGCGTCCAGACGTACGCGGCGTCGATATCACCGCGCTGCCAGGCGGCCTGGATGTTCTGCGGCTCCAGGTCGACCAGCGTCACCGCGCCGGGGTCCACGCCCGCCTGGTGGAGCGCGGCCAACAAGCTGTAGTGCGCGGTCGAGCCGAACGGCGCCGCGACCTTGCGCCCGACCAGGTCCGCGGGTTTCGTGACCCCGCTGGCGTTGCGGGCGACGAGCGCCTCGCTGTCGCCGATCACGTTGAGCAGCTCGATGACCTTGTACGGGATGCTCAACGGCGGGCACAGCGCCTGCGCGGTGGGGCTGCTGCCGATCACCGCGAGGTCGATCGCGCCGCCCAGGAACGCGGTGTTGATGCTCGCGCCCGAGTCGAACGACGTCCAGGTGATCTTGTGATCGGGCAGCGCCTCCTCCAGCGTGCCCTGGTCCTTCACCAGCAGCGTGCTGTCGGCGAAGTTCTGGTACGCGATGCGCACCGCGCGACCCGGACCCGAACCCGAGTCGGACGACGAGCCGCCGACCCCGCACGCCGCCAGCACGGGCCCCAGTGCGAGCAGGGACAGGACCGATCTCCGGGCTACCGGCATGTGGAGCTCCTTGGCAGAGGGGTTTTCCCGTTCACACCAGTCCCCGCCACGGTGAGAGGACGCGTTGGGCGGCGACGATCGCGGAGTCGATGAGCAGACCCGTGACGCCGATGACGAAGAGCCCGAGGACGACCACGGACGTCTGGTTGTAGCGCTGGGCGTTGAGGACCATGCCGCCGATGCCGTCGGCGCCGTTGACCGTCTCGGCCGCCACGACGGAGCTGTAGGCGATGCCCACGGCCAACCGGATCCCGGTGATGATCTCCGGCGCGGACGCGGGCAGGACCACCGAGGCGATCACGTGCCCCCGGCTCGCCCCCAGGGCTTGCGCGGCCTCCACGTACTGGCGGTTGACACCGGTCACCGCGGTGGCGGTGGCGACCGCGACCGGTGGGAACGCGGCAATCATCAGCAGGTAGACCTTGGGTTCCTCGTCGATGCCGAACCAGATCACCAACAGGCTCAGGTAGGCCAGCGGGGGCAGCGCGCGCAGGAAGGTCACGGCCGGTTCGGTGACCGCCCGCACGAGCGGCACCAGGCCCATCACCAGGCCCAGGACCACGCCGAGCAGGACGCCGTACACCGATCCGTAGCCCACCCTCCGCAGGCTGGTGCCGAGCCGTTCGAGCAGCGTGGATCCGGCGTAGCCGCCCTGTCCGTTGGCCGCGTCCGAGGTGATCAGCAGCTGGTCCCACACCTGGACCGGTCCCGGCAGGATCACCGGTGGCCAGAACCCGGCCAGCGCGAGCAGCTGCCACACCCCGAGCAGGACGAGGACGGCAGCCAGCCGGACGAACACCGTCCGGGCGGCCGGAGCCGCGCGCGGCTCCGGGTGGGAGACTCCCGGTGGTTTCCCGGAAACGTCGGCAAGTGCCTGTGGCATGGGAGATCCGCGCTCTCAGGACGGCCCGGAGGCAGGTGGTCCGTTGACCTTCCGGGCCGAATGTACAGACGCGCACTGGATCGTTCGAGCGGTTCCGCGCTGTGGACGCGCGGCGGAAACCCTTGCGCGAAGGGCACTCCGTAGGGCAAGGAGGATGAACGCCACCGCCGGGAGCTGATCATCGAGGCCGCGGTGGAGTGAGCGCCGAGACCGGTCCGTCGAGCCTCACCCACCGCGCCGCGGCGGACGGGGCGGACCTCCCACCGGGGTCGACGACGTGCTTCGCCGACCTGGACGAGTTGTTCGACGCCACCCGCCCACGCGAGTGGACCCGGCCGCGGCGCGCGGTCTTCGAAGGCCTGCTCCGACCGCTCCGCGATCGGCAGGGAGCGGACGGACCGAGAGGCCTAGTCCACTGTGGACTCAGTGGCCGCAGTTCGTCCACAGTGGATGCGGGACGGGGTCGACCTCACCGCACAGTGCCGACGACCTCCAGCCATTCCTCGATGACGCGGGTCGCCGCGGTGGAGAGCACCGGACCCGCGGCGGCCGCGGCGGCGCGCAGCTCGCGCGGGTGGATGCCCGCCGCGACAAGTGCTTCGGCGTGGCCGATGAGCCACGGCTCGATGTCCCGGTGGTCGGTCTCCAGGTGGAACTGCAGCGCGAGGACGTGGGGTCCCGCCGTGAACGCCTGGGTCGGGCAGTGCGGTGTCGAGGCGAGGCGGACGGCTCCGTCGGGGAGGTCGGCCCGGTCGTTGTGCCAGTGCAGCACGGGCACGGCGTCCAGGTGGCGCAGCGGGGAGTCGAAGGCCTCCCGCGTGAGCGTCAGCGGCGCGTAGCCGATCTCGGTGTGGCCGGACGGCCGGACCTCCGCGCCCAGGGCGCGAGCGAGCAGTTGGGCGCCGAGGCAGATGCCCAGGGTGCGCCCACCGCCGAGGAGCCGCTCCCTGATGGCGCTGATCTCGGTGACCAGGAACGGGTACCGGTCCTCGTCGTTGGTCCCGATCGGCCCACCGAGCACGACCAGCAGGTCGGCCGCGACCACGGCCTCGGGCTCGATGTCGCCGACGCCGACGTCGAGGTAGCGCACGGCGTAGCCGTGGTCGGTCAGCACCGGGTGGAGCAGGCCGAGGTCCTCGAAAGCGAGGTGCCGGATCGCCAGAGCGGTCTTCGTCATGTCCGTGCCAAGCCCTTCACGAGCGGAGTCGGGTGGTCGTCAGGTCCGCAGGTAGGACGCGCCGTTGAGGTCGAGCACCGCGCCGGACGACCAGGCGGCCTCCGGTGAGGCCAGGTGGAGGACGGCGGCGGCCACCTCCTCGGGTGTCCCCACCCGACCGAAGGGGCTCTGACCGCGCAACTCCTCGCCGCCCGTTCCCGCCAGCTTGCCCGCCTGCCGCTCGGTCGCGACGAACCCAGGCGCCACGGACGTCACGGCGATCCCGTGCGGCGCCAGGGCGACGGCCATCGACTGGCCGAAGGCGTGCAGCGCGGCCTTGGTCGCGCCGTACGCGGGGAAGTCCGGCTCACCCCGGAACGCGCCGCGGGAGCCGACGTTGACGATGCTGCCCGCCGCGCCGCGGTCGACGAGGTGCCGGGCGACCCCGTAGGTCAGGTTCACCGCACCCAGCAGGTTGACGTCGACCATGCGGCGCCAGACCTCCTGCCAGTCCGGGTAGGACACGGCGGTCACGTCGTGCCGGTTGGCCGCGGTCGGCGCCACGGCGGCGTTGTTGACCAGGACGTCGATCCCGCCCAGTGCCCGCACGGCGTCGGCGACGACGCGCTCCGCGACCTCGGGGTCACCGAGGTCGCCGGTGAGCAGCGCGTGCCCGTCGCCGGACATCCGCCGCAGCGTTTCCTCGGCGTCCTCGCGGTTGGCCGCGCAGTGGACCGCGACGCGGTCGCCCCGCCCGGCGAACGCCACCGCGACCGCGCGGCCGATCCCGCGCGAGGCGCCCGTGACCAGCACCCGCCTCGTCGCGTGGTGTCCGTGGACTGGACGGCTGGGCGGGTGGACGGCGGGACTCGTGGCCACGGCGCTGCTCCTCGGGGTCGGCGACCACACCACCTTGCAGCGGTTGATGTCCTAATGTCAACATTAGGACATCAGCGCCCGCTCGCCACCTCGACGTCGCTGTCCGGCACGGCGACGACCTCCGGTCCCGCCGTCGCCGCGCCCTCGGTCCGCACCGCCGCGATGCCGCCGAGGATCAGCGCCCCGCCCACGAGCTGCAACGGGGTGAGCCGCTCCCCCAGCACGAGCCACGCGAACAGCGAGGCGGAGACCACTTCGAGCAGCCCGATGAACGACGCGAGCCTCGACCCGAGGATCCCGGAGGCGGTGATCCCCGACGCGTAGGCGAGTGCCGTGCCGACGACCGCGACGATGAGCAGCGGCAGCCACCAGGGCACGGTGGAGCCGAACAGGGGCAGGTCGCCGAACGTGGCCGTGAACGGCAGGAGTCCGGTCGCTCCGACGAGCGCGAGCACGGGGGTGGCCAGCAGCAGGCCCGCCCCGGCGAGCGCGACGGGCGGAAGGCCGTCGTTCGGCCGGGCGGCGATCACGAAGTACGCGGCGCACCCGATCGCGGCGCCGAACGCGATCACCAGACCGACCGGGTCCACGGGCTGGAGCGCGCCGGGGCCGATGACGAGCACCAGGCCGCCGGCCGCGAGCACCGAGCCGACCAGGACGGCGGGCCGCGGGGTCCGGCGCGAGCTCGCCCAGGCGAACCCGACCAGGAGCAGGGGCGCGAGGAACTCGATGAGCAGCGCGGTCGACACCGGGATGCGCTGCACGGCGGCGAAGTAGAGGACCTGGGTGAACGCCACACCGACGACACCCATGCCGACGACCCGCCACCGCGCCCGCCACAGGGTCGCCCACCGGCCGCGCAGCGAGAAGACGACGAACGGGAGGAGCACGACCCCCGCCGTGAGCGCGCGGGCCGTGACGGCGGCGGCCGGGGACCAGCCCGCCTCCAGCAGCGGCTTGATGAACGCGCCGGACGTGCCGAACGAGATGAAGGAGATCACGGCCGCCACCAGGCCGGCGGACGTCGACGGGAACCTCATGGTGTCTCCTCTGACCGACCTGCTGTCATGGTCTAACCTGATTGACACCCCTGACGCTAGGTCGGGAGAAGTAAGGAGTCAAATTGCGTTTTGCCCCTGACACGGAGGATTCGCTGAGGATCGTCGTGGAGCTGGCCAACACCGATCCCGGAGCGTCCAGGGGCGGCGACGACGAGCTCGCGACGGTCGACCAGCTGGCGGCCATGCTGGCCCAGCACCCCTACACGGGGCGCATCGACCACGACGAGGCCGAGCTGCGCGACGTCCGGAGCACCCGCTCACTCCTGAGGCGGGTGTGGACCCTGGACCGCGAGGACGCCGTCGTGGAGGTCAACAAGATGCTGCGCGACGCGAAGGCGCTCCCCTACCTCACGCGGCACGACTCGCTGGACTGGCACATGCACGCGACCGTTCCGGAGGCGCCGCTCGCGGAACGCATCCGGGTGGAGGCGGCGCTGGCGCTCATGGACGTGATCCGCATGGACGAGATGGGACGGCTGCGGATCTGCGAGGCCGACGACTGCACGGGCCTCGTCCTCGACCTGTCCCGCAACGGCCTCAAGCGGTTCTGCGGCGTGCGGTGCGGCAACCGGATGAACATGATCGCCTTCCGCGAGCGCCGGACGGGCGAGGGCTGACCCCCGGCCCGGCGGCGCGGGACGTGCGGAGGCTCAGGTGCCGCAGAAGGTCTGGTAGGCGGAACCGAAGTCCTCCGGAGCGGGGGCCGCGTAGCGCTCGCGGTCGGGGCGCTCGTCGTAGGGGTTGGTCACCGCGTCCAGGAGTCGGTCGAACGGCTCGCGGTCGCCCCCGGTCGCGGCGGCCAGGGCTTCCTCGACGAGGTGGTTGCGCGGGATGTACGCGGGGTTCACCCGTCGCATGGCGTCGGTGTCCGGGCCGAGGGCCCGCCACCGGGCGGTCCAGCCGTCGATCGCCGCGAGGTCGAGGAACAGGTCGCGGGCGGGTCCGGTGCCACCGCCGAGGCGGCGGTAGAAGGACGTGTGGTCGACGTGGTTCTCCTGGAGGAGGACGAGGAGGTCGGCGACCAGCGGTGAGGTCACCGCGTCGTCGAGGCCGTCCGGCAGGCCGAGCTTGGCCCGCATGCCGGTCGACCAGGCGGCGTCGTACTGCCCGCGGAACGCGCCGAGCGCCTCGACCGCCAGCGCGATCGCCTCGTCCTGGTCGTCGGCGAACAGCGGGAGGAGGGCTTCGGCGAGCCGGGCGAGGTTCCACTCGACGATGAGCGGCTGGTTGCCGTAGGCGTAGCGCCCGCCGTGGTCGATGGAGCTGTACACGGTCGCCGGGTCGAACGCCTCCAGGAACGCGCACGGCCCGTAGTCGATGGTCTCGCCGGAGATCGTCGTGTTGTCGGTGTTCATGACCCCGTGGACGAAGCCCACGAGCATCCACCGGGCCACCAGTGACGCCTGGGCGGTCACGACCGCCTCGAACAGCGCGAGGGCAGGGCGTTCGGCCCGCGCGGCGGCGGGGTGGTGGCGGGCGATCGCGTGGTCGGCGAGGCGGCGCAGGAGGTCGACGTCGCCGGTGGCCCGCGCGTACTGGAAGCTGCCGACGCGCAGGTGGCTGCTCGCGACCCGCGCGAGCACGGCGCCCGGCAGCAGGGTGTCGCGGCGCACCTGGCTCCCGGTCGCCACCACGGCCAGCGACCGGGTCGTGGGGATCCCGAGGGCGTGCATCGCCTCGCTGATCACGTACTCGCGCAGCATCGGACCGACCGCGGCCAAGCCGTCGCCACCGCGGGAGAACGGCGTGCGACCGGAACCCTTGAGGTGCAGGTCGCGCAGGCCGCCGTCGGCGTGGACGAGTTCGCCGAGCAGCAGGGCGCGACCGTCGCCGAGCCGCGGGGAGTAGTTGCCGAACTGGTGACCGGCGTACGCCTGCGCCACCGGGGCGGCGCCGTCGGGGACGTGGTTGCCGACGAGCAGGCGCAGCCCCTCGGGACTTCGCAGCCAGGCGGCGTCGAGGCCGATCTCCGCGGCCAGGTCCTCGTTGAGCGCGAGCAGGTGCGGCGCGGGAACCTGCTCCGCCTGCCAGGGAAGGGCCATCTCCGGGAGCGCGCGGGCGAACTGGTCGCCCAGGGTGGCGGTCGACGGCGTTGCGGTGCTCACGCCCTCCACGGTACGTGCCGCGGGTCCGGTCAGGCCCGGACCGGCCCCGTGGAGTCGCGGACCACGAGGGTGGTCGACAGCTCCAGGTGCAGGGCTTCCGGGCGGTGGCCGTCCAGGACGCGGGTCAGCTGGGTCACCGCGATCCGGCCCATCTCCGCCAGCGGCTGGCGGACGGTGGTCAGCGCGGGGGTGGTGGCCCGGCTGAGGTCGATGTCGTCGAACCCGGCGATCGACACGTCCTGCGGCACCCGCAGCCCCCGGTCGCGGGCCGCCCGCAGCGCGCCCACCGCGAGCTTGTCGTTGAAGCAGACGATCGCGGTCGGCGGGTCGGGGTCGTCCAGCAGCTGGCCGCCCGCCCGCAGGCCCGCGTCCACCGTGGGCTCCACGTGCCGGATCCGACGCGGTTCGGGCAGCACGCCCACGCCCGCGAGCGCCGCGTGGTGGCCCGCCGCCCTGGCGTCGCTGGCCAGCCACTCCTCCGGGCCCGCGATCACGCCGACGCGGCGGTGGCCCAGCTCCACGAGGTGCGTGGCCAGCGCCCGCGCCCCGGAGGAGTGCGCGGCCGAGACCGCCGCGACGTCCGGCGGTGGCGGTGTGCGCGGATCGACCACGACGAACGGGAAGCCGGTGCGGGACAGCGCGACGAGCTGGTCGCCGTCCTCCGGCGGCAGGATGAGGATCGCGGACCCCACCCCCGGCTGGTCGCGCAGGGTGGCGAGCGCGTCCGTGCGCTGGGACGCCTCGCCCGCGTCGAGCAGCATCCGCAGGCCGTGGAGGCGCAGGGTTTCCGCGATCGAGGAGACGATCAGGCCGAAGTAGTCGGTCAGCAGGTACGGGCACCGCACGTGGACCGCGCCCGGCGGCCGGTCGTCCCGGCGGTGGCGTTCCACCGCCTGGAGCACGAGGTCGCGGGTCCTCGGCGACACGTTGACGTGGTCGTTCAGCACGCGGGACACCGTGGCGATGGAGACCCCGGTTTCCGCGGCGATGTCCCGCACCTTCGTTCGCCGCTCCACTGGATCACTATAACCGCCTGGCCCTGACCTGCCTCTTGACGTTGAACCAGGCCTGCGTGTTCCATGGTGGAACGGATTGTTTCATCCTGGTTGATGCCCTGTTACACAGCGGGACGGGTGGCCCATGAGAAGAACCGCGTACGGCGTCGCGGCGGCGGTAGCACTGACCCTGGCGGGCACGGTGTCCGTGCAGGCCGCGGCCCCCCACCACGACGCGCCCCGCGCGCGGGTGTGGGTGACGACGCCCGACCGGGCCGAGTTGATGGCCGAGCGCGAGCCCGTCGCGTTCCGGTCCGGGACCTCGGCGCACCCCACGATCGTGGTCGACCCCGGCCGGACCTACCAGCGGGTGGACGGCTTCGGCGCGTCCATCACCGACTCGTCGGCTGCCGTGCTGCGCGGACTGGCCCCCGGCGTGCGCGAGGAGACCATGCGCAAGCTGTTCGACCCGGTGCGCGGCATCGGGGTCAGCTTCCTGCGCCAGCCCGCCGGCTCGTCGGACTTCACCGCCGAGGCCGAGCACTACACCTACGACGACGTGCCCGCGGGGCAGACCGACTTCCCCCTGCGGCACTTCAGCATCGCCCGTGACGAGGAGCGGATCCTGCCGCTGCTGCGCCAGGCGAAGCGGCTCAACCCGGCGCTGGCGGTCATGGGCACGCCGTGGAGCCCGCCCGCGTGGATGAAGACCGGCGACTCGCTGGTCGGCGGCCGCCTCAAGGACGACCCCGCCGTGTACGACGCCTACGCGCGGTACCTGGTGAAGTACGTGAAGGCCTACGCGGCGGCCGGGGTGCCGATCGACTTCCTGTCGGTGCAGAACGAGCCGCAGAACCGCACCCCGTCGGCGTACCCCGGCACGGACATGCCGGTCGCCCAGCAGTTGAAGGTGATCGAGGCGCTGGGACCGAAGCTGCGGATCGCGAGTCCGCGCACGAAGATCCTGGCCTACGACCACAACTGGGCCACCCACCCCAACGACGTCGCGGCCACGCCGCCCGGCTCCTCGCCGGAGACCGACTACCCGTACCGGATCCTGCGCAGCCCGGCGGCGCGCTGGATCGCGGGCACCGCCTACCACTGCTACTACGGCGACCCGGCCGAGCAGACCGCGCTGCACGAGGCGTTCCCGGACAAGGGGATCTGGTTCACCGAGTGCTCCGGGTCGCGCGGCGCCACCGATCCGCCCGCGAAGGTCTTCAGCGACACCCTGAGGTGGCACGCGCGCAACGTCGTCATGGGCACGACCCGCAACTGGGCGCGGTCGGCGGTCAACTGGAACATCGCGCTGGACAGCACCGGCGGCCCGCACAACGGCGGCTGCGACACGTGCACCGGCCTCGTCACCGCGCAGCCGGACGGCAGCGTGACCACCGACGCCGAGTACTACACGATCGGCCACCTGTCGAAGTTCGTGAAGCCGGGCGCGACGAGGATCGCCAGCACGTCCTTCGGCACCACCGGGTGGAACGGCCAGGTCATCGACTCGGCGTTCCGCAACCCCGACGGTTCCACGGCGCTGGTGGTGCACAACGAGAACGACGAGCCGCGCACGTTCGCCGTGAGCGTCGGCGACCGGCAGTTCGAGTACACGCTGCCCGGCGGCGCGCTGGCGACCTTCACCTGGCCCCGGCACGGCGACCTGCGGTCCAGGTTCGACGCGGTGTCCCTGGAGGGGGTCACGGCGACCGCCTCCCCCACGGGCGAGGGCGTGGCGCTGGCGGCGGACGACGACGCGTCGACCCGCTGGTCCAGCGGCACCGCGCAGGCCGCGGGCCAGTACGTCCAGCTGGACCTCGAGTCCCGCAAGCGCTTCAGCAGGGTGGCCGTCGACAGCGGCGGCTTCGAGGGCGACTACGCGCGCTCCTGGCAGCTGTCGGCGAGCACGGACGGGACCACCTGGCGCACCTTGGCGACGGGTCGGGGAACCGGCCAGCTGACGACCGTGGACGTCCGCCCCACCACCGCCCGCTACCTGCGCGTCACGTCGACGGGCGCGGCGGCCAACTGGTGGAGCGTCGCCGACATCCGCCTGTACCGCTGATCCCCGCTGGTTCCGGCCACCCCCGTGGCCGGAACCAGCCCCGGCCGCACGGAGGCTGCTGTCGGTCGCCTGCCCTGGACCACGGTCCGTCGGCGGGGTTCGAGTCCGGTCAGCCGGAGAACGTCCCGCCCAGGCGGTAGACCGACACGTGCGAGCCGGACTCGGCCGTGAACGGCGACGACGTCCAGTCCTCGTGCCTGCTCTCCAGTCCGAACCCGGCGATCCGCGCCATCAGGTCGAGTTCGGCGGGCCACGCGTAGCGGTGGGGGCTGCGGAACAGCCTGGCCTCCCGGTCCTCGCCGAAGCGGAAGTGGTGGGAGACCAGGTGTTGCCGGACGAGGTCGTAGGTGTCCAGGCCGATGTAGCCGGGCTCGGTCCGGAACACCGCGGCATCCCGGCCCGGCGGGAGGGCGCGCAGGTCCGGCACCTCCAACTCGATCACGAAACACCCGCCCGGCACCAGGTGGCGCGCCGCGTTGCGGAAGCACTCGACCTGCTCGTCCTGGGTCAGCAGGTTGGAGATCGTGTTGTACACCAGGTAGACGAGCGCGTACTCCCCCGGCGCGCGGGTGGTGGCCATGTCGCCGACGACCACCGGGATGGTCGCCTCGTCGGCCTTCGCGCGGAGCCGGGCGAGCATCGGGCGGGACAGCTCGATGCCGGTGACGGGCACACCGCGTTCGGCCAGCGGCACGGCCACGCGACCCGTTCCCACGGCGAACTCCAGCGCTCGGCCACCGCGGGCGAGGTCGGCCAGGCGGTCGACCACCGGCGCCAGGACCTCGGGCGCGAACATGCCCGTGCCCGGCGTGTCGTAGGTGTCGGCCGCCTCGGCGTCCCAGATCTCCTCTTGGCGCACCACCCGATCCTGCTGCCCGGCGCACCGCGCCGTCCAACCGTTTTTCCGCGCCCGTCACAACAGGCGCGGCACCGTCGCGGCATCACAGCACGGTGATCGCGGTGATCCGCCAGCGCCCGTCCGCCCGTTCGGCCCGGACCTCCAGCTGGCCGGCGCGCGAGGTGTGCTGGTTGTCGCCGGACCGCAGGGACTGCTGGTCGACGAACACGAGCAGCCGGGCGTGGTCGCCCCGCAACTCCACCACGCCGATGGACCGAACGGTGGTCGTGAACACCAGCTTCTGCTCGACCGCCTGCTGCCGGACCCTGCCGAAGAGCGCGGTGTACTGCTCGACCGCCTCCCCGGCCAGCACCTCCCGCGCGGACCGCTCGGTCACGTCGGTGTTGCCGTAGTCGTAGGAGAACACCGACCGGACCGCGGCGCCGACCTCGTCGACGACGGCCGCGGTGGAGGAGGCGTCGACCAGTGCCGCGTTGGTGGCCCATCCGTTCTGGCGCAAGCGGTCCGCGGCCAGGCCGAACCACAGCGACGCGACCGCGCTGAGCACCACGACGGCTGCCGGCACGCCCAGCGCGGACGCCCGCCTCACCCGCCGTGGCCCACGACCTGGACCGAACTCAGCAACCACTCCTCCCCCGTCCTGGTCAGGCCCGCCTCGAACCGGGTGCGCTTGGCGGTGGGCGGACCGCCGTCCGGGGTCACGCCGACCTCCAGCACGGCGATGAGCGTCGCCCGTCCCGAGTGGACGTCCAGCGACGTCACCGCGGCGCCGAGCACCGTCACCGCGGTCACCGTCCTCGCGGACCCGATGTCCTGCACGTACGCGTCGTGGTCGCGGGTCAGCTGGTCGAGCAACCGCCCGGTCGCCACCGCCTGCCAGGCCCGCTGCACCTTCGCCGGGTCGCGGTGGTCCAGCGTGTTCAGCACCACGAGCCGCTGCTCCCCTTGGCGCAGCACGTCGTCCCGCGTCCGCGCGAACCGCTGGGCGTCGCCGTGACCCGCCTCCCACCACGACCAGCCGAACCAGACCGCGCCGACCAGGCCGACGGCGGCGAGCGCCGCGAACAGGCGCATCACTCCCCCAGCCCGAGCAGTCCGGCCAGGCTCGTCGGCCCCGGTCGGCCTTCCGGCGAGCCGAGCACGCCGGGCAGCCGCCGCTCCTGCTGCTCCGGCGGCGCGAGCTGCTGCGGGATCCCGGCGAACGGGGCGTTCTGCGCGCCGCGCACGCTGATCGGGCTGTTCGGCGGCTCCGCGCAGTAGGCCTGCGCGTTCGCGGGCACGGCGGTCACGTCGTCGGCCGGGCGCTGCACGGTGGTCTCGTAGCCCCTGGTGCACGACATCGGGTCGAAGAAGTTGAGCACCGCGCCCAGGTGACCGGTGCCGTCCGGTGAGGTGGTCCGGGTCGTGGCGACGACGATCGGGTAGACCACCAGCGCCTGCTCGATGGCGTCCCTGCGGCTCGTGGTGATCTGCGTGGTGGTGAGCAGGTTCGCGATCACCACACCGAGGTCCGTGCCCGACGTGCGGAGGATGTCGTCGACCTGCCGCGCCACGGCGGGCGCCTGCCCGATCACCGCGCGCAGGTCCGGGTCGGACTCCTTGAGCTGCGCGGAGATCCGGGCGAGGCCGGTGCTGAACGCCGCGATGTTCGCGGCCTCGGCCTGCTGGGTCTCCAGCACCGTGCGGCCGTTCGCCAGCAGCCCGGTCGTCTGCGGGAGGTGGTCGATCGCGGTGCCGGTGAGGGAGTCCGTGCTGTCCAGCAAGCGCTGCAACGGTTCCCCGGCGTCGGTGAACGCGGTGTCCAGCTCGTCCACGACGGTGCGCAGCGACTCGACCGGGATCGACGAGACGAGCGCGTCGAGGTTGCCCAGCACCGATTCCGGGCTGGGCGGGATGGCCGTCCGGTCCAGCGGGATCACCGAACCGTCGCCGAGGTGCGGACCGCTCTCGTCGTCCGGTTCGAGTTCGACGTACTGCTCGCCGATCGCGGACCGGTTCGCCACCAGCGCGCGGGTGTCCGCCGGGATCGGCGGTGCGGACGACTCGATGTCGAGGTCCACCTCGACGCCCCACTCGGTGAGCCGCAGGTCGGTGACGCGACCGACGGTCACGCCCCGGTAGGCGACCTCGGCGTTGAGGAAGATCCCGCCCGAGTCGGTGAGCCGCATGGTGACCACGTAGCCGCGCGCGCCGAACACCCTGTCCAGCCCGGCGTACTCGGCGCCCGTGTAGGTCATGCCCACCACGGCGATCACGACGAGCAGCAGGAGCCGCACCCTGGTCCGACGGCTGATCACCGCCCACCGCCCAGCAGGCCTTCGAGCACGCCGGTCAGGCCGCCGACCGCCGGGGCGAGGTCCGGGAAGCCCGGCAGCGGGAGCAGGGGCGGCAGCGCCCCGAGCGGCGGTGTTCCGAGCGGCGGTGTTCCGGACAGCCCCGGCACGGGCGCCAGGGGTGGCAGCGGCAGCAGCGGGCGGTTCGACTCCGCGAGGTTCGCCACCAGGTTCGACAGGTCGAGGTCGATCCGGACGTCGGAGTTGAAGTAGTCGCCCTTGACCGCGTTCGCCGCGTAGGGCGTGAACGGGTAGGTCGCCATCGTGGTCATCGCCTTCGGCAGGTCCTGCCCGGCCTCGACCAGCCGCCGCAGGATCGGCACCAGCGCGTGGAGGTCGGCGACGAGGTCCTCGCGGCTCCTGTTCAGCGTGTCGACGGCGACCTCGGACAGCCCGTCCAGCGCCTGGAGCATCGTCACGAGTTCGGCGCGCTGCTCGGTGAGCACCTGGAGGCCGGGGGCCAGGTGGTCCAGCGTGGTGGTGATGTTGCCGGTCTGCGCGACCAGCGTGCCCGACAGCCGGTTGAGTCCGTCGATCGCCTTGGTGATGCTGCCCTTCTGCCCGTCCAGGTTGGCCACGAAGGTGTCCATCGTGGACAGGAACGAGCGGATCTGCGGCTCCTTGCCGGACATGGCCGCGTTCAGCTCCGCGACGATGCCGCGGAGCTGGCCGATGCCCCCGCCGTTGAGGAGCAGCGACAGCGCGCCGAGCACCTCCTCGATCTCCGGGTTGCGGTTGGTCCGGCCGATCGGGATCACCGCGCCGTCGGTCAGCACGCCCTGCTCCGCCTCGTCCCGCGGCGCGCCCAGCTCGACGTGCTTCTCCCCCAGCAGGCTGGACTGGCGCAGGTGGGCCGAGGCGTTCGCGGGCAGCGGCACGTCACCGTTGACCGCGACCGTGACCAGCGCGGTCCTGTTGTCCCGCGCCAGTTCGACCCGCTCGACCCGGCCGATCGCGACGTCCGCGGTCTTCACGGCCGCCTGCGGCACCAGGTCCAGCACGTCGGCGAACTCCACGGTGACCCGGTACGGGTGGTCGCCGAGGTCCGCGCCGCCCGGCAGCGGGACCTCGTAGAGCCCGCCCGTGCAGCCGCCCAGCGCCAGGACGGCGACCAGGCACCACCGGGCGTTCACCGGTCCGCTCCCCGGTACCAGGCCTCCACCGCGGGCAGAGGCAGCGGCGGCAGCCTGCCCTGCGACATGGCGGACACCGTCTCGGCCACCGAGGGCAGCCGGACCACGCCGTCCAGGATCGGCGCCAGCTGCTCGCACGCGGTGGCCAGCGCGTCCGGCACCTGCTTGGGCGTGCCGAGCCTGATCAGCTTGCACGCCATCAGCACCGGCGGGTACGTCAGCTCGTTGAGGTTGGCCCGCACGGCGATCGAGCCGGACGCCTCGTCGTAGGCGTTCAGCAGCCCGGACGCCGCGTTCGGCGCGATGTCGAGCACCTCGGCCAGCGCGCCCCGCTGGTCGACGAGCGCCTTCGTGACGCCGGTGAGCCTGCCGACGTTCGACTGGAGCAGCTCCCGGTTCTGCTCGACGAAGCCGTGGACCTCGGTCAGCGCGAGGGCCAGTGAGGCCAGCGCGGCCCCGACCTGCTCGCTGTCGGCCGCCAGGAACGTCGACACGGCGGCGAGCTCGCCGCTGAACTCGCGGACCTGGCCGTCGCTCTCGGCCAGCGCGCCGGTGAAGTCGCGCAGGTTGTCGACGGTGGCGAACAGGTCGCCCTTGGACTTCTCCAGCGCGGACGCCGCGTCGCCGAGCCGCTTGACCGTGTCGTTGATGTTGCGCCCGTTCCCGTCCAGGTTCGCCGCGGCCACGTCGAGCAGGTCGGACACCGCGCCGTTCGCGTTGGCGCCGTTGGGGCCCAACGCCGTCGACAGGTCGTTGAGGCTGCGGTACAGGGAGTCCAGCTCGACCGGGGTGGCCGTGCGCTCCCTCGGGATCCCCGCGCCCGGCGCCAGTTCCGCGCCGTCGCGGTAGGCGGGCGTCAGCTGCACGTACCGGTCGCTGACCAGGCTCGGCGCCACGACGACGGCGCGCACCTCCGCGGGGATCCGGACGTCCCGGTCCACCAGGATGTCCACGTCCACCTGGCCGCCGCGGGGCCGGACGTCGGTGATCAGCCCGACCTGCACGCCGAGCACCCGCACCGCGGACCCTGTGTGGACGCCGATCGCCTTGTCGAACACGGCGGTGATCATGGTGCCCGTCGAGCCGATCCGGACCCACCACAGCGCGCCGGCGGCGAGCAGGGCGAAGACGCAGCCGAGTGCGAGCCACCGGGCGAGGTCGCGACCCGCTTTCGTCGTCGTCACCGGACACCGCCGGTCAGCGGGGGCAGGCAGCCCTCCGGGTTGACCTGCACCGGATCCGTGGTGATCGGTGGCGGGAGGAGACCGCACAGGTAGCCCTCGAACCAGCGGCCGTTGCCGACGGTGTTGCCGAAGACCCGCACGAACGGCGCCATCGACGCCAGCGCGGCGCTGAGGTTGTCCTGGTTGCGCTGCAGGATGGTGGTCACCCGGTCCAGCTGCTCCAGCGTCGGCTTGAGCTGGGCGGTGTTGTCCGCGACCAGGCCGCGCAGCTCGTCGGCGAGCGTGCGGGTGCCGGACAGCAGCGCGCTGATCGCCTCCCGGCGCAGTCGCAGCTCGCCGAGCAGCAGGGTGCCGTCGGAGATCAGCCTGCGCAGCTCGCCGTCCCGGTCGGCCAGGGTCCCGCTGATCCGGCTCGCGTTCGAGGCCAGGTCCGCCAGCTGCTCGTCGCGCGAGGAGATGGTCTTCGACAGGCTGGACAGGCCGTCGAGCGCGCCCCGCAGGTGCGGCGGGGTGTCCTCGAACGCCTCGGCGACGACCTCGAAGCTCCTGGCGAGCTGCCCGGTGTCGATCCGGTCGACCGTCTCCGAAAGCCTGCCCACCGCCTCGGAGACGTCGAACGGCGCGAGGGTCCGGTCGCGCGGGATGGTCACGTCGGGGTCGAGCGGAGCGCCGCCCGCCGGGGCGAGGTCGAGGTACTTCTCCCCCAGCAGCGTCTTGATCCCGATGGACGCCGAGGTGCGGTCCCCGAGCCAGGTGTCGTGCACCCGGAAGACGACGTCGACCTGGTCGCCCGCCAACTCCACCCCGGTCACCTTGCCGACCTTCACCCCGGCGACCCGGACCTCGTCGCCGGAGGCCAGTCCTGCCGACTCGCTGAAGTAGGCCCGGTAGGTCACGCCCCCGCCGATCAGCGGCAGGTCGTCGACGTTGAACGCGACGACCGAGCCGAGCAGGAGGACCGCCAGCGTCACCACGCCGACGCCCGCCTGGTCGCGTTCTCGCAGTGGCTTCACGGGCCGCACCTCGCAGGCATGCTCGTCGTGGGCAGGGGGGCGATGGGCACCTCGACGGCCAGCGAGGAGATCCCGACCGTCCCGGACATCCGGCACAGGAAGAAGTTGAACCAGCTGCCGTAGCTCGCGGTCCTGGTGAACGCCTGGAGGTTGCCCGGCAGACCGATCAGCAGCTCGTCGAGCACCTGCCCGCTGTCGCCGAGGTTGGCCGACAGCAGGCCCAGCGCCGCGATGTCGTCCTTGAGCGGTGGCCGCACGTCGGCGACCAGTCCGGCGGTGGCGCCGGTCAGGTCGCCCAGCGCACCGATCGCGTCGCCGATCGGCCCGCGCTGCTCGGCGAGACCCGTCGCGAGCTGCTGCACCTGGACGATGAGCCCGGACAGCTCGGGGCCGCGCTCGTTCACGGTGCCCAGCACGGAGTTCAGGTTGTCGATCACCTGCCCGATCACCGCGTCCTTGTCGGCGAGCGCGGTGGTGACGGACGCGGTGTGCGCGAGCAGGCTGTCGATCGTGCCGCCCTCTCCTTGCAGCACCTGGATGATCTCGTAGGACAGCGTGTTCACCTCGTCCGGGTCCAGCGCCGCGAACAGCGGCTTGAACCCGTTGAACAGCACCGTGAGGTTCAGCGCGGGCCTCGTGCGCTCCACCGGGATCCGGCCGTCCGGCGGCAGGGTGGCGCCGACCTCGCCGACGCCCACGTCCAGCGCCACGTAGCGCTGGCCGATCAGGTTCCGGTACCTGATCACCGCCGAGGCGCTCGCGGGCAGCACCCGCTCCTCGGCCACCTCGAAGCCGACGTCCGCGAACGTGCGGTCCGCCACCTCGATCGACGTGACCCGCCCGACGCGGACCCCGGACATCCGCACGTCGTCGCCGACGTTCAGGCCGACGACGTCGGTGAACCTGGCCGTGTAGGACGAGGTGCCGCCGCCGGTGAAGTTCGCGATGGTCGCGCCGAGGATCCAGGTGAGCGTGGTCGTGACGGCGGCGAAGACCACCATCTTCACGAGCGCGGGCCGGAATCCCCTCACCGCAACGACACCTCCGCCCCTCGGTAGAGCGGCCCGACCAGCAGGGCGCTCCAGCCCGGCACCTCGTCGGGCATCACGCCGACCTGGGGCGCCAGCAGCAGGGCGACCAGCCTCTGCTCCTCCGGCGAGTTCGCCAGGGCGGCGGACGGGACGGCGGACGGTTTCGTGGAACCGTCGAGCACGGGACCGCCGGGCGGGTACTGCGGGAACCTGCCCGGCGGCTCGACCGGGTCGTAGCAGCGCGGGCCGCGCTTGTCGTCGTAGCGCGGGGTGTCGACGCCGGGCAGGTACTTGCCGCGGCTGGTGGTGATCTCCAGGGTGAACTTGGCGACGTTCGGGTGCTCGGTGCCCTTGCCGAAGGTGAAGTCGGCCCGGTCGATCGAGTCGGCGAGCTGCTTGAGCACGCAGGGGTATTCGGGCGCGTACCTGGCGAGCAGTTCGAGGGTCGGCCGGGCGGTCGCGCTGAGGTTGATCAGGTTGTTCCTGTTGACGCGCAGGAAGTTCGCCAGGTCGATCGAGGTCGTGGTGAGGGCGCCGTACAGCTCCAGCAGGCTCGCCCGCTGCTCGACGAGGGTCCGGCTGGTGGTGGTCAGGTCGGACAGCGCCCGCAGCAGGTCCGGGGCTGCCTCGGTGTAGTCGTCCGCCACCTCGGCCAGCGCGACGATGTCCGCGTTGAGGTCCGGGATGGACTCGTTGAGGGCCGCCACGTACCGGTCGAGCCGCACGACCGTGTCGCCGAGCCGCGCGCCGCGTCCTTCCAGGGCCTGGGACATCGCGCCCAGCGCCGAGGCCAGCTTCTGCGGCTGCACCGCCTGAAGCAGCGGCATCAGGTCGGTCAGCACCTCGTCGACCTCGATGGCGGTGCTGCTGCGGTCCTGGCCGATCACGTCGCCCGCGGCGAGCCTGGCGGCGGAAGGCCGTTCGGGGATCTGCAACGCCACGTACCGCTCGCCGAACAGCGTCTTCGGCAGCAGGCGGGCGGAGACGTTCTCCGGGATCAGGTCCACCTTGTCCGGCCGCAGCGCGAGGTCGAGCACGGCGCCGCCGCCGGTCGCCCGCACGGACCGCACCTCGCCGACGACGACCCCGCGGATCTTGACGTCGGCTCCCCGCTGGAGCTGGCTGCCGACGCTGGTCGCCTCCAGCCGAACGGGCACGACCGACGTGAACACCTTGCGGTACACGCCGATCGACCCGGCGACGAACAGCGCGGCGACGAGCAGGAACGCCACCCCCAGCGCCTGGTACCTCAGCCTGGTGCTCACCCGGCTATCCGCACCGTCGTGGTGGCGCCCCAGATCGCCAGGCTGAGGAAGAAGTCCAGCACCATCTGCAGCACCAGCGCCGCGCGCACGGCCCGGCCGACCGCGATGCCGACGCCCGCCGGTCCGCCGGTGGCGTGGTAGCCGTAGTAGCAGTGCGCGAGGATCACCACCGTGGCGAACACCACGACCTTGAGGAACGACCACAGCACGTCCTGCGGTGACAGGAAGAGCGTGAAGTAGTGGTCGTAGGTGCCCGCGGACTGCCCGTAGAACAGCACGGTCACCTGTCTGGACGCGAGGTAGGAGCAGAGCAGGCCGACCACGTACAGCGGGATCACCGCGCCGAGCCCGGCGATCACCCGCGTGGTCACCAGGAACGGCACGCTGGGCACGCCCATCACCTCCAGCGCGTCGATCTCCTCGGAGATCCGCATCGCGCCGAGCTGGGCGGTGAACCCGCACCCGACGGTCGCCGACAGCGCGAGGCCCGCCGCCAGCGGCGCCACCTCCCTGGTGTTGAAGTAGGCGGAGATGAACCCGGTGAGCGCCGCCGTGCCCATCTGGTTGAGCGCCGCGTAACCCTGCAGGCCCACGATCATCCCGGTGAACAGGGTCATGCCGATCATCACGCCGAGCGTGCCGCCGATGATCGCGAGCGCCCCGCTGCCGAAGGTCACCTCGGCCAGCAGGCGCAGCGTCTCCCTGGAGTAGCGGGCCAGGGTCGCGGGCATCCACGCGATCACCCGGCCGTAGAAGACGAGCTGGTGGCCGAGGCGCTCCAGCGCGTCGAAGGGCTTGGAGGGCAACCGGACCAGGGCCATCACATCCCCTTCGCCGGGACGACGCTCAGGTAGATCGCGGTCAGCACGACGTTGATCAGGAACAGCAGCAGGAACGTGATGACGACGGCCTGGTTGACCGCGTCGCCGACCCCCTTGGGCCCCGCGGGCGGGTTCAGACCCCGGTAGGCCGCGACGACGCCCGCGACGAACCCGTAGAGCAGCGCCTTGAACTCGCTGATCCACAGGTCGGGCAGCTGGGCCAGCGCGTTGAAGCTGGCCAGGTACGCGCCGGGGGTGCCGCCCTGCATGACGACGTTGAAGAAGTAGCCGCCGAGCACGCCGACGACGCTGACGACTCCGTTGAGCAGCACCGCGACCACCATCGCGCCCAGCACCCTCGGCACGACCAGGCGCTGCGTCGCGGACACCCCCATGACCTCCAGCGCGTCGATCTCGTCGCGGATCTTGCGCGCGCCGATGTCCGCGCACATCGCCGAGCCGCCCGCGCCCGCGACGAGCAGCGCCGTGATCAGCGGGCTGGCCTGCTGGATGATCGCCAGCGCGCTCGCCGCGCCGGTGAACGACTGCGCGCCGATCTGCTTGGTCAGCGCGCCGAGTTGCAGCGCGATGACCGCGCCGAACGGGATGGCGACCAGCGCGGTCGGCAGGATCGTGACACTGGCGAAGAACCAGGCCTGGGTCACGGCCTCCTTGAACTGGAACGGTCTGCGGGGGATCATCCGCAGGACGTCCCAGGCGAGCGTGGACATCCGGCCGACCTGGCGGAACGCGGCCGCGCCGAAGTAGCTGTACTGGATGTCGCCGCTCATCACGCCTCCCCCGGTTCGCCTCAGGCTCAGCTCCGTGCGCGCGTCGCCGTGCCGGTGCCGCTCGGCGTCGAGCGAGCGGGCGGGGGCGCCACGTGGCACAGACTAGAATCTGTTCTCGTTCACCTCAAGGGCCAACCGCGTGACCTGATCACGCCCGCAGTTCGTTTCTTGCAGAACAGGACTGACCCTTACGATCAACCCTTTGACGGTCAGCCTCAGTGAATTAGAACCCGTTCTAGCATGTCGCCCAACTCCTCCTTCGAGGGCTATCCGCCTGCGGAAAGGCGGTCGAGCCACTCGCCGAGGAGGTGCGGCTCCCCGCTGCTCAACGTCGTCTGGTCGGGCAGCGCGGCGCGCAGGGCCCGAGCCGCGCCCGCCGGGCCCGAGTCCCGCACGGCGGACTCCTCGTCGGTGACGGCGACGACCCCGTCGCACGACGGCTGCGGGACGTCGGCGACCAGCGGTTGGCCGAGATGGACGACCAGGGTGTCGACGTCGCGGTGCTGTCCCTGGCCTCGCCGGGCGGGCAGAACCTCCCGGCGGCCGACGCCGTGAGCGTGGCGCGCGACGCGCTCGCCGAGATCGTCGCGGGCAACCGGACCGGTTCCAGGCGCTCGCCGCCATCCCGACCCCGGCGCCGGAGGCCGCCGTGGAGGAGTTGGAGCGGGCGGTTCACGCGACTCGGCTTCCGCGGCGCGATGCTGTACGGGCGCACCGGGGACAAACTGGCCGACGCGCCCGAGTTCGACGACCTCTACGCGGCCGCCGCGCGACTCCGCGTGCCCCTGCACTTCCCCCCGCAGACCCCGATGCAGTCGGTCCTGGACGCGTACTACTCGGGACTCGGCGCCGCCGGACTGGGCTGGTACCACGACCTGGGCGGCCAGTACCTGAGGATGATCCTCTCCGGCGTGTTCGACCGGCACCCCGACCTTCAGGTGATGGTGGCGCGGAACTGGTAGCGGTCGCCCCGGTACGCCTGGTCGGTGAGCTCCAACGGGTACCCGTGCTGGCTGTAGGTGAACTGGCGCGCCATCAGGACGGGAACGGAGGTGCCTTCGAGTTCGAGTGCGCGTCGCTCCTCGCGGTTGGGGGGACGCGCCTCGACCGCGTACTCGGCCCGCCGCGGGATCTGCGGCGGGTCGGCGGTCAACAACGTGGCGTACAGCGACGCGTGGGTGAAGTCGGTGTCGGCGAGCGCCGGGCACAGGGCCAGCGGCAGCCGGTTGTGCTCGAGCACGACGACCATGCCGTTGGCCGAGCGCAGCCTCCGCATCTCGAAGAGGTCTTCGCCGGGGGTGATCCGCAGCCGCTGGGCCTCCCTCGCGGTGCAGGGGCGGACGCGCGACAGCAGCATCCTGGTGGTGGTCGGGATGCGGTGCTTGCGGGCGTGGTCGGCGAAGCCCTCGACGTGGGTGGTGGAGGTCGCGATGGTCACCTCACCGGCGATGAACCAGCCGCGCGACGGTGCGGCCTGCACCGCTCCGTGCTGGGCGAGCAGCGCCAGAGCGGAGCGCAGCGTGACCCGCGAGACGTGGTAGCGGTCGCCGAGGATCCGTTCGGACGGGAGGCGGTCGCCGACGCGGGCACCGCTGACGCGCAGGTCTTCCCACAACCACCGGGCCACCCGCTCGTACAGGGGGACCGAATCCGGGTCGAGCGCTCCGCGCGGGAGCTCCAGGGGCGGTAGCCCTCGTTGCGCTCCGGGCATACCAGTACGATACCAGTAGCATTCTCATTGCAGACCGGTGTGCGTCTACCTACCGTCTCGCGGCATGCCGGAACCCCGCGCCGCCCACCCTTCTCCTCCTGGTCACGCCGACGCCGCCGCCCTGTGGACCGCGCGGGAAATCGCCCAGCAGCCCCGTGTCTGGCGTGAGCTCGCCGATTCCCTGGAGTCCCAGCGGCAGCGGGTCGAGGAGTTCCTCGCGCCGCTGCTGGCCCGCGAAGACCTGCGGATCGTGCTCGCCGGTGCGGGCACTTCGGCGTTCGCGGGGCAGATCGTCGCTCCCGGACTGACCCGCGCGCTGCGCCGCCGGGTGGACGCGGTGGCCACCACCGACCTGGTGGGCAACCCCCGCGACCACCTCGCCGAGGACGTGCCGACACTGCTGGTCTCCTTCGCGCGCTCCGGGGACAGCCCCGAGTCGCCGGCCGCAGTGCGGCTCGCCGACGAACTGGTGTCGGACTGCTCGCACCTGGTGCTGACGTGCAACCCGGACGGCGCGCTCTACCGGACCCTGAACGGGGGGAAGGGGCGCAGCCTGGCGCTGGTGATGCCCTCCGGCACCAACGACCGGGGCTTCGCGATGACCTCCAGCGTCACCTGCATGGTGCTGGCCGCCCTGACCGTCCTCGGCGGGTTCCGCGACGTCGCCCGACTGGCGGACGCGGCCGCCGCCGCGTTGCCGGAACTGGGGAAGCGGGCCCGCGCGCTGGTCGAAGTGCCCGCGGACCGGTTCGTCTACCTCGGGAGCGGACCGCTGGCCGGCGTCGCCCGCGAGTCCGCGCTCAAGCTCATCGAGCTGACCGCGGGCCGGGTGGTGAGCTACTCCGACTCCTCACTGGGATTCCGGCACGGGCCCAAATCGGTGCTCACCGGCACCACGCTCGTCGTCGTCTACCTGTCGAACGACCCCTACACGCGCCGCTACGACCTGGACATCGTCCGCGAACTCCGCCGGACCCTGCCCGCCGAGCGCGTGGTCTCCGTCGGCTGCCTCGACGACGCCGACGAGGAGAGCTGGTCGTTCCCGGCGCTGGGCCACCTGCCCGACGCGGCGGTGGCGCCGGTGCTCCTGCTGGTCGCGCAGCACATCGCGCTCGCGCGGTCGCTCTCGCTGGGCCTCGAC
This sequence comes from Umezawaea sp. cmx-9-4, assembly GCA_049997955.1. GTDB lineage: Bacteria > Actinomycetota > Actinomycetes > Mycobacteriales > Pseudonocardiaceae > Umezawaea. The sequence goes on from JAEBDY010000010.1 coordinate 211,540, forward strand.
CCCGACAACCCGTTCCCGGCCAACGAGGTCAACCGCGTCGTGAGGGGGGTGACCATCCATGAACTCGACCGGTGACCCCGCGCGCCCCTCCCCCGACGCCGGGGTGTTCCTCGGCGTCGACGGAGGCGGCACCAAGACCGCGTTCGCGCTGCTGTCCGGCGGAGGCGGCGTGCTGGCCACCGCGCTGGCGCCCAGCTGCTACTACCTCGGGCAGGGCATCGACCTGGTCGAGGAGGTGCTGCGCAACGGCGTCGAGGCCGTGTGCGGCGAGGCCGGGCTCACGCCGGACCGGATCACCCACGCGTTCTTCGGGCTTCCCGGCTACGGCGAGGTCAGCGCGGACGTCGAGACCCTCGACGCGATCCCGGCCCGTGTCCTCGGTCATCGGCGGTACGCGTGCGACAACGACATGGTCGCGGGCTGGGCGGGATCGCTGGGCGCCGTCGACGGCGTGAACGTGATCGCCGGGACCGGGTCGATGACCTACGGCGAGCACGACGGCCGCCGGCTGCGCGTCGGCGGCTGGGGCGAGCTGTTCGACGACGAGGGATCGGCCTACTGGATCGCGATCCGCGGGCTGGGCGCGTTCGCGAAGATGTCCGACGGCAGGCTGCCCACCGGCCCGCTGCACGAGCGCGTGACCACCCACCTGCGGCTCACCGCCGCCCTGGACCTCGTCGACGTGGTCCTCAACCGCTGGCACGGCGACCGGGCCAGGGTGGCGGCGCTGGCGCGCGTGGTCGCCGAGGCGGCCGAGCACGGCGACACCGTCTGCGCGGGCATCCTCCGCGAGGCCGGGCGGGCGCTGGCGGAGCTGGTCAAGTCCACCATCGCGCAACTCGGCTACGCGGCGGGCGACGTCGTCCCCGTGTCGTGGTCGGGTGGCGTCTTCACCTCCGCGCGGGTGCGCACCGCGTTCCGCGAGCACCTCGCTGACGCGCCGGTCGACCTGCGCGACCCGCTCCTCCCCCCTGTCCTGGGGGCCGCGCTCCACGCGGCCCGACTGGCCGCCCGCCCGTTGAGCGCCGAGGTGGTCGACGAGCTGCGCACGCACGCACGCACGGTGCCCCTTGGAGGCAGTGATGAGTGACCGCACATCGGCGAGGACCGGCGCGACCGCCCGAGGTGGCGGCTGGATCCCCTACGCCGGGCTCCTGGTGCTGTTCTGGGGCGTCTGGGGAGCGTTCTCCGGCGCCCCGACCTCGCTGTACGGCTACCCCAACGAGATGGTGTACGTCCTGTGGGCGTTCACCATGCTCATCCCCGCCTGCTTCGCCCTGCGCGGCCGCAGACTCGACCGGCGGCCCATCGCGGCCGTGTACGGCCTCGTCGTCGGACTGACCGGCGCGGGCGGCCAGCTGCTGCTGTTCAAGGCCCTGACCACCGGACCGGCCTACCTGATCTTCCCGCTCATCTCGATCTCCCCGGCGATCACCGTGCTGATGGCCGTGGTGATCCTGCGCGAACGGATCCGCGGCCTGGCGACCATCGGCCTGGTGGCCGCGCTCGCGTCCATCGTCCTGTTCAGCGTCTCCAGCGGGTCCGGCGACGTCGCGGGCGGCTCGTGGCTGGTGCTGGCCCTGGTCGTCATGGTCGCCTGGGGCGTGCAGGCCTTCTTCATGAAGAAGGCCGCCAACGTCGGCGTGAACGACGCGACGACGTTCGCCTGGATGACGGCCAGCGGCCTGCTGCTCGTCCCCGTCGCCTGGCTCATGATGGGCGGCTTCCCCGGCGACGCCCCGTGGCAGGCTCCGGCGCTGACGCTGGGCACCCAGCTGCTCAACGCCGTCGGCGCGCTGTTCCTCGTCATGGCGCTCTCCCGCGGCAAGGCCGCCATCGTCGCGCCGGTGACCAACGCGCTCGCGCCCGTGCTCACCATCGCGCTCTCGCTCATCGCGTACCAGACCACGCCGTCGCTCTACGGGTTCATCGGCATCGTCCTCGCGATCGGCGGCTCCACCCTCATGGTCTACGCCGACGAGTCCGAGGATGAGGTCTCGTCGCCCGCGGCCGTCCCGGCGAAGCCTGCCCCCTGACCACCGACGTTTCCCTTGCCTGTCTCGCGAGATAGGGCAAGGGAAACGTCCACAATGGAATCCCTGCGCCAAGCAGGATCCCGCGAGTCCAAGCCGACCGGCACCCGCCGGTCGGCTTCGCCGCGTCCGGGGACGTCGTCACAGCCTCCCGACCCGTGATCGACCCCGGCTTCTTGCGCCGTACGATACCTAGAACTACTATGCATTGCAGTTCTAGGGTACGACAGGGTGGAGGACGTGTGAAAGTCGCCAAGGATCTCGTGGCCGCCTCGGCAACGCCGATGGTGCTGGGCATCCTGGCCGAGGCGGACAGCTACGGGTACGCCATTCTCCGGCGGATCAACGAGCTGTCCGGCGGGAAGCTGGAGTGGACGGAGGGGCTGCTCTACCCGTTGCTGCACCGACTCGAACGCCTCGGGCACGTGGAGGCGAACTGGCAGTCGGTTCCAGGGGAGCGACGGCGCAAGTACTACCGCATCACCCCCAGTGGTCTGGCCGAGCTCGCCGAGCAACGCCGCCAGTGGGACACCGTCGTGGACGCGCTCAAGGAGATCTGGCGCGGCCACGGCGATTCCAGGCCGTTCACCACGATCCCGCTGGGGGGCACCGCATGACGGAGGACCAGGACGAACTGGAGGCCCAGTTCGCACAGTGGCGGCACTACGTGCAGCGCCGCCAAGAGCTGCGGCAGGCGGACGCCGACGAGCTCGAAGACCACCTCCGGGGGTCCGTCGACGAGCTCGTCGCCGTCGGATTGCGCTCCGACGAGGCGTTCCTGGTCGCGGTCAAGCGCATGGGCAGCCTGGACGAGCTGTCCCGCGAGTTCGCCAGGGAACACTCGGAGCGGCTGTGGAAGCAGCTGGTGCTGACCGGCGAGACCGACGGCCCGGTCAAGGAGAAGCGCTCGCGGCGCGACCTGATCGCCATGGTCGTCTGCGCGGCGGGCGCGGCGGCCTCGATCAAGGCGCCGGAGCTGTTCGGCCTCGACCTCGACGGCAACGAGGAGTTCTACGGGCCCAACATCAGCCTGTTCGTCCTGCCCTGGCTGGCAGGCTTCCTGGCGTGGCGCCGCCACGCCTCGAAGGCGGTGATCGGCGTGCTGGTGGCGTTGTTCGCGCTCGGCGCCGTGGCGGCCAACGCCTACCCGTTCACGACCGAGTCCCAGTCGCTGGTGCTCACCAGCATCCACCTCCCCATCGCACTGTGGTTCGCGGTCGGCCTCGCCTACGTGTCCGACGACCTGCGCGCGCCACGCCGTCGCATGGACTTCATCCGCTTCACCGGCGAATGCTTCGTCTACTACGTCCTCATCGCCCTCGGTGGCGGGGTCCTGACCGCGTTCACGTTCGGGACCTTCGAGGCCATCGGGATCACCCCCGACGACTTCATCGGGCAGTGGCTCGTGCCGTGCGGCGCGGCGGCCGCGGTGGTGGTGGCCGGGTGGCTGGTCGAGGCGAAGCAGAGCGTCGTCGAGAACATCGCACCGGTGCTCACGAAGCTGTTCACCCCGTTGTTCACCGCGGCGCTGCTGGCCTTCCTCGTCGCGCTCGCCGTCACCAGCGGCGGCATCGACGTCGAGCGGGAAGCGCTGATCCTGTTCGACCTGATGCTGGTCCTGGTGCTGGCGCTGCTGCTCTACTCGATCTCGGCCCGCGATCCACTGGCCCCGCCCGGCTTGTTCGACAAGCTCCAGCTGGCCCTGGTGGTCAGCGCGCTGGTCATCGACGTGCTGGTGCTGCTGGAGATCACCGGGCGCATCACCGAGTTCGGCACGAGCCCCAACAAGGCGGCCGCCCTCGGGGAGAACGTCATCCTGCTGGCCAGCCTGGCCTGGTCGGCCTGGCTGCTGCTGGGGCTGCTCCGCCGTCGCGCGCCGTTCGCGGCGCTCGAACGGTGGCAGACCACCTACCTGCCGGTGTACGCCGCGTGGGCCTGGATCGTGGTCCTGGTCTTCCCCCCGCTGTTCGCCTTCGTCTGATCGATCGGCTCACGACCCCGTGCGGGCCGCCCGGAAACCGGGCGGCCCGCACGGGGTCGTCGGCGGCCGAAAACTCGGGTTTGCATGATCATGCAGAGCAGTGCATAATTGTCGTCGTGTCCAAAGTGCTCACTTCCCTTCCGGCCGGCGACCGCGTCGGCATTGCCTTCTCCGGCGGCCTCGACACCTCGGTGGCGGTCGCGTGGATGCGTGAGAAGGGCGCGGTGCCGTGCACGTACACGGCCGACATCGGCCAGTACGACGAGCCCGACATCGTCTCGGTGCCGGACCGCGCCCAGCTGTACGGAGCGGAGATCGCCAGGCTGGTCGACTGCCGAGCAGCACTGGTGGAGGAAGGGCTCGCGGCTCTGGCCTGCGGCGCCTTCCACATCCGGTCCGGCGGCCGCACGTACTTCAACACGACGCCGCTGGGCCGGGCCGTCACCGGCACCATGCTGGTGAGGGCCATGCTCGACGACGACGTGCAGATCTGGGGCGACGGCTCCACCTACAAGGGCAACGACATCGAGCGGTTCTACCGCTACGGCCTGCTCGCCAACCCCTCCCTGCGGATCTACAAGCCGTGGCTGGACGCCGAGTTCGTCAGCGAGCTCGGCGGCCGCACCGAGATGTCGGAGTGGCTCCAGGCCCGCGACCTGCCGTACCGCTCCAGCACCGAGAAGGCGTACTCCACCGACGCGAACATCTGGGGCGCGACGCACGAGGCCAAGGCGCTGGAGAACCTCGACACCGGCATCGAACTCGTCGACCCGATCATGGGCGTGCGGTTCTGGGACCCCGCCGTCGAGATCGCCGTCGAGGACATCACGATCGGGTTCGAGCAGGGCCGTCCCACCACGATCAACGGCAAGGAGTTCGGCTCCCCCGTCGACCTCGTGCTGGAGGCGAACGCCATCGGCGGCCGCCACGGCATGGGCATGTCCGACCAGATCGAGAACCGGATCATCGAGGCCAAGAGCCGGGGCATCTACGAGGCGCCGGGCATGGCGCTGCTGCACGCCGCCTACGAGCGGTTGGTCAACGCGATCCACAACGAGGACACCCTCGCCGCGTACCACAACGACGGGCGCAAGCTGGGCAGGCTGATGTACGAGGGCCGCTGGCTCGACCCGCAGGCGCTGATGATGCGCGAGGCGCTCCAGCGCTGGGTCGGCACCGCGGTGACCGGCGAGGTGACGCTGCGCCTGCGTCGAGGTGACGACTACTCCATCATGGACACCACCGGGCCCGCGTTCAGCTACCACCCGGACAAGCTCTCGATGGAGCGCACCGAGGACTCCGCGTTCGGCCCGGTCGACCGCATCGGCCAGCTGACCATGCGCAACCTCGACATCGCCGACTCCCGCGCCAAGCTGGAGCTGTACGCCGGGTTCGGCATGGTCGGCAGCAGGCACTCGGAGTTGATCAGCGCCGCGCAGGTGACCTCGACCGAACTGATCGGCGCGATGCCCGATGGCGGAGCGGAGGCGATCGCGTCCCGCGGGGAGGTCGCCGACGACGAGTTGCTCGACCACGCCGCGCTGGAGTCCGGCAACGACTGACCGGCCGGTGGTCCGCCGGGAGCGAAGGCTCCCGGCGGGCCGCCGCGCTCGCGGTGGCATGGTCGAACCGGTGTCGATCCTGTTGCCGCACCGGGAAGGTCCTCGACGGCAGGCGAGTTCGTCCGGAACGAGGACGTCGAGGCGGTGATCCGGGCGGGGTTCGCCTCCGCACGGTCCGACCCGCCCGCAAGGATTCCTGCCCGTAAACCCGTCGTCGAGCCCACAGCGGTCAACCCGGGCTCCAACCGACGGACGCCCTCGATGTCCCGCCTCCGACCGGGTCATCCTTCCAACGAGCCCCATGTGCCAAACGGGTCCGACAGTCCCGCCGTTCAGCCCCGGCGCGCTCGGGACCGGTCTACGTAGTTTTCGCCGACGCGACACCGCCCTCCCACGGGGGAAGGTCGTCCCAGCAGGAAACCGCACCGACCGAACGTCCCGAAAGGATTGTCATGGCAGCCGAAACCGGCGTCCGCGCCACCGTTGACGGCCCCTCCACCCTGGCGGACAGGATCGGGCGCGGGCTCCTGGTCCTCTGCGCGGTCGCGACGCTCGGCGCGTTCGCGCAGGGGATCCAGATCATGGCCACCACGTCCGACGAACGGGTGATCACGGAGGCTTGGCGCACGTTCGCCTACGTCGTCTTCGCCGGGCTGTGGGCCATGCTCGCCATCGCCCCGCGCGGGCAGCGGGGCGTGTGGGAGCTGGTGCTCTTCCAGAAGATCGCGATCACCTCGTTCGCGTTCGCGGTCCGCGACCTGCCGGACGGGTGGTCGACCTTCCTGATCGACCTCGCCCTCGTGCTGGCGACCGCGGCGGCCTACGTGCTGTGCCGCGGCTGGTACGGCTGGCGGAGGACAGCGGTGCGCCCGGCCGTGTGACGCGGTGGACCGCTCAGTCGATCCGCACGCGGTGGCTGTCGTCGTCCGAGAGGAACGACGCCAGCTCCCGGCCCTCCTCGGCCACGGCCGCGCGGTCGGCCGGGGACAGGCCGTGCAGCGGACTGACGACCACCGCGTCGGCCTCGACGCCCCACGTCGCGGCGACCCGGCCGTCCACCAGCACGACGCGCTCCCCCGCGACCGACAGGCCGCGGTGGGCGTCGTCGATGATCCGACCGCGGTCGTGGTAGCCGAGGATCGCGTTGTCGAACGCGGGCAGGAACCGCACCGGGGCCGGGGTGTCCGGGTCGGGGCGGGGCGCTTCCGGCAGGTCGAGCAGCTCGCGGCCGCGCTCGTCGCGGAAGGCGACCAGCTCGTCCCGCGTCGCGGCGACCGCGGCGGGCAGCCCGGCGAGGCCGCACCAGGCGCGCAGGTCGGCCGAGGCCGCCGGACCGAACGCGGCCAGGTAGCGCCGCACCAGCGCCTGGCCCACGGGATCGGCGCCGTCCGGGGACGGGGGGTCGACCTCGCGCCCCAGCCAGGACGAGACCGGGACGTTGCGCACCCCGCCCTTCGTCCGCCACAGCCCGCGCGGCGGCATCTGCACCATCGGGACGAGCGCGGCGACCACCATCTCCCCCAGCGCCCGCGTTCCCGGCGCGGGCCAGCGCTCGGCCAGCACCCGCGCGAGTTCGGACATCGAGCGGGGCTCGCCGTCGGCCATGACCGCCTTGGCCGCCGCGGCGAGCTCGACGAGGTCGACCCCGTCGAGCTCGCGGCGGTAGACCCCGAGCACCCGCTGGCGCAGCATGGCGTCGTGACGGGACCGCCAGGCCAGGACGTCCTCCGCCGTGAGGAGGTGGACGGTGCGGCGCATGAGGTGGGTCCGCACCACTTTCCTCCCCGTCAGCAGGTCCGAGAGCACTGCCGGGTCGAACGCGCGCAGCCGCGACCAGAGTCCGGTGAACGGTTCCTGCGGTTCCTGCGCCTGCAACCCGCCGAGGTGCGTGACGGCGTCGAGGACCGGCACGTCGGCGCGGTCGAGCAGCAACTGCCGGGCCAGCGTCGCGCGGTTGAGCGCACGGGTGTCGAGAACGGTCATCGGCTCATCATTCCGCGACGCGCTCGTCGAGCGATCGGCGACGCAGCCCCGCACGGGTGATGGCGGGCGGGTCGTAGGCGATGTCGATCGGGCCGACATCGGTGCCGGGGGCCACGATCCGGTCGATCCCGTCGAGGACCTCGTCGGTGAGGGTGGTCGCGGCTCCCGCCAGGAGGTCCTCCAGGTGCTCCGCGGTGCGGGGGCCGATGATGGCCGAGGTGACGCCGGGGTGGGCGATGGCGAAGGCCATGGCCAGGTGCGTGAGCGAGAGGCCCGCCCCCTCCGCCAGCGGGATGAGCCGCTCCACGGCGTCGAGCTTGCGCTCGTCGGTCAGGTGTCCGGACACCCAGCGCATCCTGGCGTTGTCCGGCCTTGCCTGGCCCTTGCGGTAGCGGCCGGTGAGCATGCCGGACGCCAGCGGGCTCCACACGAGCGTGCCCATCCCGTACCGCTGACAGGTGGGCAGGACCTCGCGCTCGATGCCGCGGTTGAGGATGGAGTAGGTGGGCTGCTCGGTGCGGAAGCGCTGAAGTCCGCGCCGCTCGGCGACCCACTGGGCCTCGACGATCTCCGAGACCGGGAGGTTGGAGGAGCCGATGGCCCGCACCTTGCCGCTGCGCACCAGGTCGGTCAGGGCGGACAGCGTCTCCTCGACGTCGGTCCGCGGATCGGGGTGGTGGACCTGGTAGAGGTCGACGTGGTCGACCCCCAGTCGCCGCAGCGAGTCCTCGACCGCGGTGACGAGCCAGCGCCGCGAACTGCCGCCGCGGTTGGGGTCCTCCCCCATCGAGCCGTTGCCCTTGGTGGCCAGCACGACGTCGTCGCGCCTGCCCTTCAGGGCCGCGCCGACGATCTCCTCCGACTCGCTGCCGGAGTACACGTCGGCGGTGTCGATGAAGTTGATCCCCGCGTCCAGCGCCCGGTGGACGATCCGGACGCAGTCGTCGCGGTCGGTGTTGCCCGCTTGGCCGAACATCATGGTGCCCAGGCAGTAGGGGCTGACCCGAATGCCGGTCCGCCCCAGATCGCGCATCTTCACGTGACATCGTTCCTTCGTCGGTGGAGTGACGACAGTCGCAGGCGTAGCGGACAGGGTGTGACCTCTTCTCGGGGCACCATGGGAACCGTGCCGAAAACCTCAGCGCGGCTGCTGTCGTTGCTCTCGCTGCTCCAGACCCGCCGGGACTGGCCGGGGGCGGTGCTGGCCGAGCGGCTGGACATCAGCCCGCGCACCGTGCGCCGCGACGTCGACCGCCTGCGCGAGCTCGGCTACCCCATCGCGGCCTTCAAGGGGCCCGAGGGCGGGTACCGGCTGGAAGCGGGAACGGAGCTGCCGCCGTTGCTGTTCGACGACGAGCAGGCCGTCGCCCTGGCCATCGCGCTCCAGATCGCCGCCACGACCGGCGCGGGGATCGAGGAAGCCGCGGCGCGCGCCCTGACCACCGTCCGGCAGGTCATGCCCGAACGGCTGCGCCGCCGGATCGACACCCTCCGGGTCACCGCCGTCGAACGGCCGTCGACCCGACCGGACCCGCAGGTCGGCGGCGGTGTGCTCCTGGCGCTCAGCGCCGCCGTCCACGCCCGCGAGGTGCTGCGCTTCGACTACGGCGCCGCGTCGGACGACCAGGGCGTGCTGATCCCGCCGCGCCGGACGCAACCCCACCACCTCGTCACGTGGGGCGGACGCTGGTACCTGGTCGCCTGGGACCTGGACCGCGAGGACTGGCGCACCTTCCGCGCGGACCGGATCACCCCGCGCACGCCCACGGGCCCCCGCTTCACCCCGCGCGAAGTGCCAGGAGGCGACGTGGCCGCCTTCGTGGCGGGCCGCTTCCGAGGTTCCGAGGGCACCGATGACTGGCCGTGCCGCGGCGAGGTGGTCCTCGACCTGCCCGCCGCCGTCGTGTCCGGCTACACCCGCGACGGGGTCGTGGAGGAACTCGGCCCGGACCGCTGCCGTCTCGTCCTGGGGTCGTGGTCGTGGCCAGGTCTGGCCGCCGCCATCGGCAGGTTCGACGCCGACGTCGAGATCGTCGGACCCGCCGAGCTCAGGGAAGCCTTCGCGCACCTGGCCCGCCGCTACGCCAGGGCCGCGACCACCCCGCCGGACCTCACCGGAGGTCGCGGAAGAACTCCGTGAGGTCGTGCGCGAGCAGTTCGGGTTCCTCGTGGGCGGCGAAGTGCCCGCCGCGCGGCATGGTCGTGTACCTCGTGACGTTGTACGTGCGCTCGGCCCAGCTGCGAGGCGGCCGGGTGAGGTCCGCCGGGAACACGGCGACGGCCGTCGGCACGGTCACGCGCTCGACCCGCCTGGTCAGGTGCCTGCCGTACTCGTAGTAGGGCCGGAACGACGTCGAGATGGTGTTGGTGAACCGGTAGAGCGACGCCTGGGTCAGGAGGAAGTCGTCGTTGAACCGGGACGACAGGTCGCCGCCGCAGTCGCTCCACGCGCGGTACTTCTCGACCATCCAGGCGAGCAGCCCGGTCGGCGAGTCGGCGAGGCCGTAGCTCAGCGTGAGCGGGCGGGTGCTCTGCTCGTGCTGGTACCCGCCCTCCTCCGCGGACCACGCCGCGACGGCGTCGAGGTAGGCGCGCTCCTCGGCGGTCACGCCGGACTCGGCGTGGGCGACGGGGCTCGCGACCGCCATCAGGTGGATGCCCACCAGGGCTTCGGGATGGGCCTCGCCGAGCCGGGAGGTGATCCCGGCGCCGAGGTCGCCACCGTGGGCGGCGTACCGGGTGAAGCCCAGCTCGTCGTGCATGAGCCGGTGCCAGAGGTCGTGCGTCTGCACGGGGTCCGCGAGCGAGGGCCGCTGCGGCGAGAAGGCGAATCCCGGCAGGGACGGGACGATGACGGTGAACGCGTCCTCGGCGGCGCCCCCGTGGCGGGACGGTGCGGCCAGCCGGTCCGCGAGTCCGGTCAGTTCCAGGAACGAGCTGGGCCACCCGTTGGTGAGGACGATCGGCAGGGAACCGGGGTGCTCCCCGTCGAAGCGGAGGTAGTGGACCGGCGTGCCGCCGAGGTCCGCGACCCGGTGCGGGAGGGCGTTGACGGCGGCTTCGTGGACGCGCCAGTCGTAGCCGGACGCCCAGTGGTCGACGAGTCGCCGCAGCTCGCCAGGGTCGGTACCGGCGTCCCACCCGTCAACGGGCCAGGCCGTCGGCCACCGGGTCGCGAGCAGGCGCGAGCGCAATTCGGCGAGTTCGGCGTCCGCGACGGCGAGCACGGGGTGGTCAGAGGGCACGGGCCCCTCCTCGCTCCGAACGGGAACCCGGTCCTGCCTGGCCGACCGCCTGCCGCGCCGGGTGCTCCACGCCCTGCGTCAGGACGTCGTGCACGGTGAACCGTTCGAGTTCGGTCGCGACGGCGTCGCCCACCACCAGGTCGAGCGCGGTCAACGACTTCTGCACGCTGCGCCCGACCGCGCACGACGGGTCGGGCCCGTGCAGCCCGAGCACCGGGTCGGTGCCCTGGAGCAGCCGCCAGACCCGCGCGAGGGTGATGTCCTCGGCGGCGGACGCCAACTCCCAGCCCCCGTGCGCGCCCGGACGTGACCGCACCAGCCCGGCCTCGCGCAGCGGGCCAAGCACCCGGCGCACGTAGACGGGGTTGACGTTGGTGCTCCCGGAGAGTTCCTCCGAACTCACGGGGCGGCCTCCGGTCTCACCCGCGAGGTAGGTCAGCACGTGCACGGCGACGGCGAACTGCGTGTTCTTCGACCGGGCCATGCGTCCATCCTGCCGTATCGCAACCGTTGTGACTGCGGTTGGGCGGCCAGGGACCACCACCGCGGCGATAATTTCCTTGCAACCTTCCTCGTCACCAATCGCATGGAGCGGTGTGAGGGCCTCACCGATCCGGTTGCGGCCCGTCGACCAAGAGGAGCAGGACATGCGCAAACGTCTGGTGTTGGTGGTCGGTGCGATCGCGCTCGGCGGCGTCGGGCTGGCCTTGCCCTCCATCGCGGGAGCGGTGAGCGGGAACGGCCCAGGCACGTCCCCGGTCGCCACCTCCCCGGTTGCCACGACCCCGATCGAGACGTCACCGGCCGGTGCGCCCCCGATCGAGACGTCGCCGGCAGGGGCGCCTCCCACCGCCACGTCACCGGCAGGTCCGCCCGAGACCTCGCAGGCGGGGCCGCCTCCCATCGCCACCTCACCCGCGGGTGCGCCTCCCATCGCCACCTCACCGGCAGGAGCCCCTCCCATCGCCACGTCACCCGCGGGTGCGCCTCCGATCGCCACGTCACCGGCGGGTGCGCCCGAGACCTCGCCCGCGCTTCCGCGGCCCACCGAGCGCTGACCCACCCGCCAGGAGACCTACACCGGAGACCACCACGCGGTGACCGACCTGAACTGGAACGTCGAGTTCACCGACCACTTCACCCGCAGCGCCCGCTCGATGCGCTTCACGGCGTACCTGCTGTGCGGGAACTGGTCGGAGGCCGAGGACGTCGTGCAAGCGGCGTTCCTCAAGCTGTACCTGGCCGGGCCGAGGATCGCCCGCCGGGAGGAGCTCGACGCCTACCTGCGCCAGATCGTGGTCCGGACCTTCATCGCCGAGCGGCGGCGGGTTCGCTGGCGCAGGGAGCGGCTGGTCGAGGAGCCGCCCGAACTGCCGGAGAGCGGTCCGTCCAGCGAGGTGCGGATCGTGCTCTGGCAGGCGCTGGGGTCGGTGCCCGCGCGGCAGCGCGCTGTACTGGTGCTGCGGTACTGGCACGACCTGAGCCTGGAGGACACCGCGGCGGCGCTCGGCTGCTCGGTGGGCACGGTGAAGAGCCAGGGCAACCGGGGCCTGGTCGCGCTGCGGCGACGGCTGGGGCCGGGGTTCGAAGAGCTGCGGATGGAGGTGTGACGTGGTGCGGGAGGACGACCTGAGGGACGTGTTCGGCGCGCTGCACGCCGGGAACGACCCCGACCTGGGGTTCGGCGCCGCCGATGTCGTCCGCGCCGGGGAACGGGTCAGACGGCGGCGGCGCACGGTCGCCGCCGTCGGCAGCGGCCTCGCCACGGTCGCCGCCGTCGTGGTGGCCATCGTGCTCCTGCCGGGCGGTCAGGCGCCCGCTCCGGAGGAGCCGGCAGGCCCGGTCACCAGCCTGACGACGACGTCGACCCGCCCGGTACCGCCGTCCACGCCCACGAGCGTCCCGAACCCGCCGATCGAGACGTCACCCGGCTCGCCTCCCGCCGGGTCGGGCGACGAGGACGGGCAGGACCGGGAGGGCCCACCCCTGTCGATCACCGGCGCGCCCACCAGTCCGGGCGCCTGACCACTCCGAGCCCGCCACACCCCGTTGAACGTCGAGGCCCGGTATCCGCGGCACAGGCCTGTGCCGCGGATACCGGGCCTTTCCGCGGTCCGCGGGTTCCGAGTCGCATTGGACTCAAATTGGTCATTGCGCGAACACCTTCGGCGGACACCGATAAGCCGGTGGCTACCCCGTCGGTGTCGGTGGGCTTCCGAGCGTCTGCGACCGCGTCCTTGATCAGGGTGGGCTCGGTTCAGGTTGAACGACGCCACCGCGTGGTCGAGGGCGTCGGCGTTGATCCGGGCCACGTCACACGCCGAAGCAATTCGGCTCGCTCCACGAATGGCTAGGGTCCGCCCGTGAAATTCGACGGTTATGATCTGCGCAACCAGTCACTGGACGATGTGTTCGTCGAGATCGAGAAGGTCTTCGGCGTGCGCTTGGGGCACTCTGCCGTCACCTACGGAACCCAGGGAGCAACGGTCGGCTTCCCAACCAGTGCTGACACCTGGATGCGGGTGGCCTGGCGGAAACAGGATGAGGCGCTGGACCAGTCGTGGACCGGCATGGAAGTCGCTTCAGCGATCACAGGTGTCAAGAAGCCCGACCTGTACCGCTCCTACCGTTGGCTCGACCCACTTCGACCAGTGGTGTGGCGAGCAGACGAATGCGAGCTGATCGGTTCGAAGGCAATCCACCACACCGGAGTCATCGACACCGATCCGACCCTGTCGACGGCCTGGTGGGAGAGCCTGAAGTCCTCCCTTGCAGCATTGGGGGACTTCGCTACTCAGCGCGTGGGGATGTCCCAGGCGCACCTGACTCGTCGAATCAACCAGGTGTTCGGCGGCGAGGACATCGACACGAACGCGGACGACTGGAGGACGGCTCACGCCGACCTCCACCTGGGCAATCTCACCGCGCCTGACTGCTACATCCTCGACTGGGAGGACTGGGGACTCGCACCGCGCGGCCTGGACGCCGCCACCCTGTGGGGGTGCAGCCTGCTCGTGCCGAACATGGCCTGCCGTGTCCAAGACGAGTTCGCCGACGACCTCACCACGCGTTCGGGACTGCTCGCGCAACTCCTGTTCTGCTCGAACGTCATCAGGTTGAACTCCGGGAAGTCGACGCCCAGTCCCCTCCTGGAGCCTGCGAAGCACGAGGCGAGTCGTCTGGTGGACGCGCTTCGGACCTAGGCGATCGTTGGTACAGCTCTCCTGTACCAACCTGCTGAGGTCACCGCGCCGGTGTCTCGTCCGGCCACGCGTCTCTGTTCGCAGCAGCGTTGCATTGGACTCAACGGACTCCGGGTGTCAGCGCGGTCCGCGGGTGCAGTGCTCCACCGCCTCGGCGATGATCCCGCCCGCGCCCGCCATGCCCCTGGCGTTCGGGTGGTACGGATAGGCCGGAGAGGCGGGGACCGCGCCCTCCAGCCAGCGTCGTGCGGGCCGTTCGCACAAACCGCGACCCGCGCTGGGGGTGCGGATGTCCACGAAGGTCGCGTCGTGCGCGTCCGCCTGCTCTTCGAGCATCGCCGCCACCCCGTCGAGCGCCCCCTGGAGGTAGTCGGCGTCCACCGCCAGGTAAGGGTCGGCCGGGTAGCACCCGCCGGGGCGCCAGTACGTCAGGTACCCGACCACGACCACCTCGGCCCGCGGTGACCGGCGGTGGACCTCCTCGATCGCGGCGGCCACCTTCGGCGCGGTCGCGGCCGTGCGGGCGGCGAACTGGTCGACGCCGTCGACGGTGTGGCGCTCCCGGCACGTCGGCGCCGCCGGAACGGGGGTCGGGGTCGCGCACGCCACGAAGGCCCCGCCCAGCTCGACGTCGTTCGCGGCGATGGCGAGCGTCACCAGGTCGGTGTCGCGGCGCAGCGCGTCGAACTGGGGTTCCACCACGCCCGCCTGGCGACCGGCCAGGTCCGTCGTCTTCGCGCCCGAGCAGGTCACGTCGGTGAGCACGGCACGCAGGCGCGCGGCCACCACGTGCGGCCAGTTCCGGTCGGAGCGCAGGCACCGCGCGTCGATCTCGTTCGGGATCAGCGGACCCGCCGCCGACGAGTCTCCCAGCGCCACGTAGCGCGGCGGCCGGTTCGCCGCGCCCGCGACGCCCGCGTTCCCGGCGGTGAACACCACCGCCAGCACGACGCCGAGCCACCTGCCCCGGCCCGTCCGCGATCCGCGGGTCGAGCGCGCCTGGACTTCCATGTCGTCTCCGCTCTGCTGGTACCGGTCGGGCGGTCGCTACCTCAGTTCCGGCACGGGGTCGCCCGGCGGCGGCGCGGCGGCGACGTCCTTCGAGTCCCGGCGGATGGACAGCGCGAGCAGCGGCACCAGCGCGAGGCCGACGAGGGACGCGCCCGCGGCGACGTAGTACGGCGAGATGAGGCTCCCGGTGGACTCCTCGACGAGGCCGTAGACGAACGGGCCGACGAACCCGCCGGTGATCCCGACCATGTTGATGAACGCGAGGCCCACCACCGCCATCAGGCCGGACATGCGCGACATGGCGACCGACCAGAAGAGCGGCAGGGTGCCGAGGGCGAAGAAGTTGGCCACGAAGACGAGGCTGATGCGCCACAGGGGGTCGGCGGAGACGAGGAACCCGATCAGGATGACCAGCCCCGCCGCCGCGCACACGCCGATCAGCGGCACCTCACGACCGGTGCGGCGCACGAGCCACGGGAAGAACAGCACACCCGCCAGGGCCGAGATGCCGCCGCCGCCCGCCACGAGCCCGATGATGAAGGGGCTCTGCAACCCGAGCGACTGCAGCAGCGCCGGGAAGTTGAAGCCCACACCGGAGCTGATCGCCTGGTTGAAGAAGTAGATCGCGGCGAGCAGCAGCACCGTCGGGTGGCCGAACGCCAGGCGCAGGTTGCCGCGCAGCCGCGTCGGCGACGGGGGGTCGTTCGCCACCGCTCGCTCCGAGAGTTCCGCGGCTTCCTCCCGCGTGAGCCACTTGGCGTCGGCGGGCCGTCCCGGCAGGACGAACCAGACCAGCACGCCGACGAGGATCGTGATGAGCCCCTCCACGAGGAACATCCACTGCCAGCCGCGCAGGCCGCCCAGGCCCTGCAGTTCCATGAGCGCGCCGCCCATGGGCGAGCCGACGACGATCGCGATGCACGGCGCGGTGTAGATCAGACCCACCACCGTGACGCGGTGCTTCTGGGAGAACCACAGCGTGACCGTGTACATCAGGGCCGGGAACAGGCCCGCCTCCGTGGCGCCGAGCAGCACGCGGAGGACGTAGAAGGAGACCTCGTCGCGCACGAACATCATCGCCGCGGACACCGCGCCCCACGTCACCGCGATGCGCGCGATCCACAGGCGGGCGCCGACGCGGTGGAGCACCAGGTTGCTCGGCACCTCGAGCAGGGCGTAGCTCAGGAAGAACAGGCCCGCGCCCAGTCCGTAGGCGGCGGCGCCGAGCCCGATGTCGGCTTGCAGCGCCGTTTTCGCCAGCGCGATGTTCGTCCGGTCCACGTAGGACATGAAGTAGGCGATGCCGAGGATCGGCAAGAGCCGCGTCATCGCCTTCCTGGTCGCGCGCTCGTGCAGCTGGTCTTTCACGTTCGTCGTCATCCACGGCCTCCGGAATGGCGCTCCACTGCAGGGTCCCCACGTCGTGCAGCTGGTGTGTCATGTTGCTCAAACACCATCTGACCTGGGATACTACCGAGTATCACGGTAGGATGATCCGGACCGTTGTGTCAACCGTCACACCTGTCGTGTGCGACGATGGCCTGGTCGGGGGCGAGGAGGAGATCTGGTGACAGCGAGCCCGGAGGTGGCGTCCGACGCCCGGAGCAGGGTCCTCGACGCGGCGGCCGAGGCGTTCATGGTCACGGGGTTCGCCAACACCACGATCGACGACATCGCCCACGGCCTGGGCGCGACCAAGGGGTTGGTCTACTACCACTTCCGGTCGAAGTTCGACATCTTCCTCGCGGTGTACGAGGAGGCCATGCGGCGCGTCCGCGAGCGGGTCGAACCCCACGCCCACGGCGACGCGCCCGGCCGCGACCGGCTCGTGGCCATGTCGATCGCGCACGTGGTCAACCTGATGGAGGACCTCGCCTTCCACCACATCGTCCACCAGGCGGTGCGGGGCGAGGTGTCCACCTCGCTCAAGGCCCGCCAGCGCGACGCGCTGCTGGCCCTGAACCAGCTCCGGCGCGACTACGAGCTGATGTTCCTCCGCGTCGTCACGGAGGGGATGGACGACGGGTCCCTCCGCAGGGTCGACGCGAGCCTGGCGAGCAGGACGCTGCTCAGCAACCTCAACGCCGTCGACGCGTGGTACCGCAAGGCAGAAGGGCAGTCCACCGAGGAGGTCCACGACCTGGCGCGCCGGGTGGTCGACCTCCTCGTCGGCGGCCTCGCCGCCTGACCCGCAGCACCGATTCCCGGAGGACCGTTGACCGCCCAGCCCATCGTCACGACCAGCCACGGCAGCGTTCGAGGCGACGTCACCGACTCGGACGTCCTGGTGTTCAAGGGCATCCCGTACGCCGCGCCGCCCGTCGGCCCGAACCGGTTCCAACCGCCGCTGCCGCCGCGACCGTGGACGTCGCCGCGCGACGCCACCCGCTTCGGGCCCACCGCGCCGCAGGCCAAGGGCGAAGGACCGCTGGCAGACCTGGTGCCCCGCGCGGTCGACCCCGGCGACGACCACCTCAACCTCAACGTCTGGACCCCGGCCACGGCGGGTCGGCTGCCGGTCATGGTCTTCATCCACGGCGGCGCGTTCACCAGCGGCTCGGGCTCGATCCCCGGCTACGACGGCACCCGCTTCGCCCGCGACGGCGTCGTCCTGGTGACCATCAACTACCGGCTGGGCGCGGACGGCTTCCTCTGGTTCGGCCACGGCGTGCCCAACCTCGGGCTGCTCGACCAGATCGCCGCGCTGACCTGGGTCCGGGACAACATCACCGGGTTCGGCGGCGATCCGGGCAACGTCACCGTGTTCGGCGAGTCCGCGGGCGCCATGAGCGTGTGCACCCTGCTGGCCATGCCGTCCGCGCGCGGGTTGTTCCACCGCGCCATCGCGCAGTCCGGCGCGGGCCACAGCGTCATCACCGCGGCCACCGCCCGGCTGATCGGCACCCGACTGGCCGCGATCCTGGGCGTCGCCCCCACCCGCGAGGCGATCGCCGAGGTCCCCGTGGAGCGGTTGCTGGCCGCTCAGACCAGGGTGGCCGCGGAGATCTCGGCGAAGCCCAAAACGAGCCTCTGGGGCGAGGCGGCGCGCAACCTGATGCCGTTCGAACCGGTGGTGGACGGCGACCTGCTCCCCCTGAGCCCCATCGAGTCCATCGCCACGGGCGCGAGCGCGCAGGTCGACGTCCTGATCGGGACGAACAGCGAGGAGGCCCGTCTGTTCCTGGTGCCGACGAGGGCCATCACGAGGATCAACTCAGTGGTCCTGCACATCGGCGCCCGCCGCTACCGGCTGCCCGCCCGCGCCGCGGTCCGCCGCTACCGCGCCAACAGGCCCGGTGCCACGCCGGGGGACCTGCTGGCCGCCATCGTGACCGACTGGTACTACCGCATCCCCGCGGTGCGCCTGGCGGAGGCCCACTCCGCGAACACCTACGTGTACGAGTTCGCCTGGCGCTCCCCCGCCTACGACGACACCCTCGGCGCCTGCCACGTCGTCGAACTCCCCTTCGTCTTCGACAACCTCGACGACCCGGCGTTCACCGCCATCACCAACGGCCGGGCACCGCAGCACCTCGCCGACACCGTGCACCGGGCGTGGATCGACTTCGCCACGAGCGGTGATCCGGGCTGGCCCGCGTACGCCCCCGACAACCGCGTCTCCATGCGCTTCGACACCGACTCCACGACCGTCCTCGACGACCGGGCCGACGAACGCGTCCTGTGGGACGGTCGCCGCTGAGGACGGCTCGGCCGCCGCCGGGGCCTGAGGACGGCAACCGGCTCACACCGGCCTTGCCAGTCCATTGTGGAGGATGAGCGAGCGACGACACCGCCCTGAAGGTCGCACCACGACCCCGTATCCCCCCGCGGTGGCAGGGGCCGTAGCGCGCACCACCGCGAGGAGCCGATCACGGGAACGGGATCAGGGCGTGCTCCTCACCCCTGGGTGCGCGGATCGATGTACCCGGTGGCCGTGTCGGTGGCGGTGGTCCCCAGGTCCTGCGCGGAGTCGGTGAGGTTCTGCCCCACCTCGCCCGCACCGCCCGCGAAGTCGCCCGCCGTCTGCGTGAACTGGTCGGCGGACTGGGAGAACTGGTCGGCCGACTGGGAGAACTGGTCGGCGGCCTCGGTGCCGGGCACCTCGACCCCGGTCATCTCCGTGATCTTGTCGCCG
This sequence comes from Umezawaea sp. cmx-9-4, assembly GCA_049997955.1. GTDB lineage: Bacteria > Actinomycetota > Actinomycetes > Mycobacteriales > Pseudonocardiaceae > Umezawaea. Next base: position 230,693 of record JAEBDY010000010.1, read on the forward strand.
GCCCCGCCGAACAGTTCGGCGGCCTTCTCCTTGAAAGCGTCGAACAGGCTCATGGTGCGACCCCTCGTCTATCGCGGCTGCGGGCAGGCGAACTCGACGTCATCGACACCGGCCCCAGCCAACATTCCCGTAACGGACACATCCGACATTCTTCTCCCACCCTACCGAATGCACGGATACGACCAGCGTCCGGTTCCGGTGCTCGGCGCACCGTCCCGGCACGTCGTCGACCGCCGTTCCACGTGACCGGGGAATCGCGGTGGTCTACGAGGTGGCGCTCAAGGCGATGTACTTCTCCTCCAGGAATTCCAGGATGCCGTCCGAGCTCCCCTCCCGCCCGAGTCCGCTCTGCTTCACCCCGCCGAAGGGCGCCGCCGGATCGCTCACGACCCCGCGGTTGACCGCGACCATGCCCGCTTCCAGCCTGCGGGCGACGGCGACGGCCTCGCCCTCCTCGCCGAACACGTAGGCCATCAGGCCGTAGATGGTGTCGTTCGCCATCCGCACCGCCTCGTCGACGTCGTCGTACCGCACGACGGCCAGGACCGGGCCGAAGATCTCCACCGAGTTGATGGACGACCCGTGCCGCACGTCCGTCAGGAGCGTGACGTCGTAGAAGGCGCCCCGCTCCGAGGACTTGCCGCCCCGGACGAGCGTCGCGCCCTCCTCGACGGCGGTGTCCACGACCGCCGCGACCTTGTCGCGCTCGGCGACCGAGACGAGCGCCCCGACCTGGTGCGAGCGGTCGAGGCCGGGCCCGACCTCGAGCGCGGCCAGCTCGGCGGTCATCCTCTCGACGAACTCGTCGTGCCGCGAGCCGTGGACGTAGACGCGGTTGGCCGCGGTGCACGCCGCCCCGCCGTTGCGCATCTTCGCCGTCATCGTCCCCTCGACGGTGACGTCCATGTCGGCACCGGGGAGCACGATGAGCGGCGCGTTCCCGCCGAGTTCCATCGAAGCGCTCACCACGCTGTCGGCGCAGGCGTGCAGCAGGTCGCGCCCGACCTCGGTCGATCCGGTGAACGAGAGCTTCCGCACCTCCGGCCGGTCGATCATCTTGGCCACGATGGGCCCGGTCGGCACCGGCGTCACCAGGTTCACGACGCCGCTGGGGACCCCGACGCGGCGCAGCACCTCGACCACGTACGCCGCCGTCAGCGGAGTTTCCCTGGCCGGCTTGAGGATCGTCGCGCACCCGGCGGCCAGCGCCGGGGCGAGCTTCCTGGTCGCCATGGCAGCGGGGAAGTTCCACGGGGTGATCAGCAGCGCGACGCCGATCGGCTGGCGGTCGACGACGATGCGCTTGTCCCCCGCCGGTGAGAGCCGGTACTCCCCTGGGATCCGCACGGCCTCCTCGGCGAACCAGCGGAAGAACTCCTTGGCGTAGTTGGCTTCCCCGACGGCGTCGGCCCAGGACTTCCCGTTCTCGCGCACGATGATCTCCGCGAACTGCTCGACCTCTGCGGTGAGCACCTCGTAGGCGGACCGGAGGAGTTCGCCGCGCACCCGCGGCGCGGTGGCCGCCCAGCTCTCCTGCGCGGCGGCGGCCGCGTCGACGGCCGCCATGCAGTCCTCCTCGGTGGCGGCGGCGAAGCGGGCGACCACGGTCAGGTCGGAGGGGTCGACCACGTCGAAGCGCTCGCCGCCGCTGCCGGGGCGCCACACGCCGTCGATGAAGAGGTCGGCGAGGTAGGTCATGAATCGCTCCGTTCCGTGAGACCGCCCGCGTAGGCGTTGTCGAGGATGTCGAGCAGCGAGTCGGGCGGCGCCGGGATCGGCGCGATCGCGATCAGCCGTGCGGAGCGCGACGCCAGCTCGGCGAGCTGCGGCAGCTGCTGCCGGGTGATCCCGATCTCCCGGAGCGACGCGGGCACGCCGATCGCGCGGTTGAGCGCGACGATCGAGGAGATGGCGTCCCGTGCCCTGGCGTCCACAGTGGACGAGGTGGAGCCCAGCGCGCCGCCGACAGCGGCGATCCGCTCCGCGACCCCGGCGTCCCCCTCGGCGAGGCACGCGTGCAGCACGTATGGCAGCAGCAACCCGGTGCCGAGCCCGTGCGGCGTCCTGGTGGACGCGCCGATCGGGTACTGGAGGGCGTGCGAGAGGTGCGTGCCCGTGGCGCCGAACGACACTCCCGCGACGAGGCTGCCGAAGGCGACCTCCTCCCTCGCCCGGCGGTTGCCGGGGTCGTCGACCGCCACCGGCAGCGAGGTCCCGAGCAGCTCCACCGCGCGCAGCGCCATGACGTCGGAGAACGCGTTCCGCCCGGTGAAGACGGGAAGCGTTGTGCCCCAGGAGGTTTCGAACCGGGCGGCGGTGAACGACTCGACCGCGTGCACGAGCGCGTCGATGCCGGCGAACGCGGTCACGCTCCGCGGGGCGCCGAGGGTGAACTCCGGGTCGACGATCGCGGTGGTGGGCACCAGGTACGGGCTGGAGATCCCCACCTTCATCTCGCGCTCCGGGTCGGACACCACGGCGACCGGCGTCACCTCCGACCCGGTTCCGGCGGTCGTGGGGACGGCGACGAGGGGCAGCGAGGGGCCAGGCACCAGGTTCTCCCCGTAGTACCGGCTCAGCGGTCCGCCGTGCGTGGCCAGCACCCCGACCAGCTTCGCGGCGTCCAGGGCGCTTCCCCCACCGACGGCGAGGATGACGTCGGGACGGTACTCCCGCGCGAACGCCGCCGCGGCGTCCAGCGACGCGATCGGGAGTTCCGGTTGGACATCGCTGTGGACGGCGACGTCGAACCCGTCCTCCGCGAGCCCCGCGACCACTTCGCCGAAGATCGGGGACTCGACCAGGAACGGGTCCACGATCGCGAGCACCCGGCTGCCGCTGAGGCGCAGCACCTCGCCCAGCTGGTCGCGCGCCCCGTAGCCGAAGTGGACGCGGGTCGGGAGCCGGAGTGTTCCGGCCGAGACGTGGTTCATGGTTCTCCTGCCCATGGCGATGGGGGCACCGCGGCGGCCGCGGTGCCTCGACCTGCGTCGGCCCCTACTTGAACGCGAGCGCGTTCGGTGGCGAACCCACCCCGCCGACGAGGTTCAGCGGCTTGCACGTCAGGAAGAACTCGTGGACGCCGTCGGCGGCGCAGTCGGCGGCGAGGTCGTCGAGCTTCCAGAGTTCGCCCATCGCCATGCCGAGGAGCGCGATGAGCGGCCGGTGCAGCATCCCGCTGTGGTCCACGCCCCGCTCCGGGGGGCGGTCGCCGTCGGACCGGAAGTCGGACTCGACCACGGGGTCGGCCTCGACCGCCGGGTTGTCGCTCGCGACGAGCGCGATCTCGTGGTCCCAGAGCCAGCGCAGGACCGATTCCCGCTGCGCGAGCCCGGGAGACCTGTTGCGCTTGTTGAACTCCACGCGTTCCCCGGCGGACTTCGCGGTGTAGTTCTCGGCCCACCCGGTGCGCAGCAGCAGGATGTCGCCGCCCCGCCAGACGACGCCCTGCGACCGCGCCATGGCGTCGAGCGCCACGTCGTCGATGGCGATCGTCTGCTCGCAGTCGTACGGCAGGCCCTCGGCTTCGAAGAAGCGGGGGACGTCGAGCAGGACGCCACGGCCCGCGATGCCCGACTGGGCCCAGTTGTGGATGCCGAGCGACGTCGAGTGCTCGTTGTTGTCCGCGGTGGGGAGGCCGCCGTAGAAGCCGTGCTCCGGATGCCCGATGTGGCGCAGCGCGTCGAGCTGCGAGGTGGACTGGAGGTAGAACGAGTCGAGCCAGTCGTCGCGGTGGAACTCGTTGTTGGCGAAGACGTGGTGCTCGGTCCGGGGCCTGGTCCCGGTCGGGTAGGGCTCGAACGCGTTGACCGGGTAGTCGAGGTTGAACCGGCGGCCGGTGCGGACCAGGCGGGCGGCCGCGGCGACTCGTTGGGGGGTGAGGAGGTTCACCGTGCCGAGCTGGTCGTGACGTCCGAAGACGTCCCAGCTCGACCCGGCGGTCTCGGCCTTCGACAGCTCGTCATAGGTCGGCAACACGGTTCCTCTCTTGGTCTCCACCCAGTTCGCCGCTCAGCGCGGCGGCGGTGTTCACCAGCTTGGCGAGGGTCGGCGACCCGGACGAGAGGTCGGCCATCTGGTCGGCTCCGAGCAGCGCGACGGTGGCGCAGATGCCGTACTCGTCGAACACGGGCGCCGCGGCGGCGAACAGGCCGTCGGAGTGGCTCACGATGCCGTATCCGTTGCGGCGGGCCATGAAGACGCCTGCCTCCACCTCCGCGCGCCTGGCGTCCGAGATGCCCTCGGTGGCCCGTTCGAACGCCTGCTCGTCCTGGCAGGCCAGGAAGACCCGCATCTGCGCGGAGCTGAGGTCGAGCTGGGTGCCCGCGTGGACGGTCACGACGACGGTGCGGCTGAGGTCCTCGTTGACGAGGGCCACGACCGGGCCGTGCGCGCCCCAGACGGCGAGCACCGTCGTCGTGCGCACGGCGACGCTCAGCTCCGCCAGGTACGGCGGCGCGATCTTGATGACGCGCCGTTGCAGGGCGTGCATCCCGAGTTGCAGCATCATGCCGCCCAGGACGAACGTGCCGCGCCGGTGCCCGCGCTCCAGGATGCCCGCCGTGACGAGCGAGGTGCAGTACCGGTACGCCGTCGTCCGGTTCAGCCCGAGGCGCTCGGCCACGTCGGCGGCCGTCAGCTCGGTCGTGTGCGGGCCGAAGAGCGAGCAGATCTGACCGACCCGCTGGACCGCCTGGATGTCGGAGCCGGAAGCGTCACCGCTCGAGTCAACGTTCGTCATGGCAGAACTGTAGTTCACATCGAGAACAGAATCGGTGCAGGATGCGGGTACGGGAGCCACATCTCAGCCCACCAGCCAGTTGCCGACCTTGGTCGTGACCGCGTCGAAGTTCTGCGAGTACCAGTCGATGTCCTGGAGCACGGACTTCCCGGTGTTCACCGGTCCGTTGACCTCCAGGAGCTTGCCGTTCTCCGACAGGTTCGGCTTGGCGTTGAGGTTGACCGGCACGACCGCGAGGGCCTCGGCGATCTTCGCCGACGGTTCGGGCTGCACCAGCGACTGGAGGAAGTCCTCCGCGGCCGCCTTGTGCTTCGAGCCGAGCGGCACGGCGAGCGCGTTGAGCGTCACGACGGTGGTGTCCCAGACCATCTTCACGTTCTTCTTGTCGTTCAGCAGCGTGATCATCCGCGAGTCCGGGAGGAGGAACATGTCGACCTGGTCGGCGCTGGCGGCCTGCTGCAGCGCGCCCACGTTCGCCGCGAACAGGGTGTCGCCGCGGATGGTGTCCCACTTCCGCAGGGCGCGGTCGACGTCGAGCGGGTAGATCCGATCGGGCGCGACGCCGTCGGCGAGCAGCGGGAACTCCAGGATCCCGTTCTGCAGGTTGGTGATGACGCCCCGCTTGCCGGGGAACTTCGCCGTGTCGAAGAAGTCCTTGAGCGACTTGGGCCCTTCCGAGTACTTGGCCGCGTTGTAGCCGAAGATCGTCGCGTTCGACCAGTTGCCGACGTAGCACTCGCCGATCGCCTGGGGGACGAAGTCCTCCGGCTTCAGCTCGGGGACGGTCAGCTTCTCGAAGAGGGTGCCGCAGTTCTGCTTCGCCGCGGCGGGCGCCACCGACATGACGTCCCACTGCACGACGCCCGCCTGCACCTGCGCCTTCACCTGGGCGACGTCGGCGGGCGAGGAGTTCGCGAACGTCACGTTGGGGTGCGCCGCGGTGTAGGGCTCCTGGAAGGCCTTGATCTGCGCCTCCTGACCGGAGCCGCCGTAGGAGACGAAGGTGAGCTTCTCCGGTCCGCCGGTGCCGCTCGCGCTGCCGTCGTCACCGGTTCCGCAGCTCGCGAGCAGCATCGCCGCCACGGCGACGGTGGCGCCCGCGAGGGCCGTTCTTGATCGAGACACCATTGTCCAACCTCTCGTGAGGAGCCTGTCGGGCCGGTCGACCTGAATGTGTTCACCATCCGACCATATGACTCCGTAATGCGAACACAGTACCGAATAGTGCCTGGTAGGTACAGCGCCAAGGCCCAAGACTGCGCTGTTCGTGGCCCAACCGCGTCCTGGAATCCGCGACGCGGTGAAGCGGTGCGGAAGGCAGGCTGAGGAGACGCGCCGTCGGACGTCGGCGGCGCGCTTCCAGGTGCGCGGTCGGGGTCGGGAAGGGCCCGAGCCGGGCTCAGGCCGCGACGATCCGCTGCGATCGCGGCCGCCACCACATCACGACGTCGTCGCCGATGGCGTAGTCGCCGTGGAGCGCGCTGATGCGGGCCCGGCCGAAGAGCCCCCGCTCGCCGATGGTGAGCAGCAGCGTGCGGTACGAGCCCATGTACTCGACGTCTCGGACGGTCGCCCGCACGGCGTTGGCGCCGGAGGGCACGGCGTCGCGGCTGCCCGCGACCTCGACGTCCTCCGGTCGCACGACGATCGCGCTGCCCGTGCGCACGCCGGGGTGCGCGGCGATAGTCGCGGGATCGACCGCCCAGCTCTCGCCGTCCCACGACACGGGCCCGCCGAGGCCGACCCGCCCGAGCTCGAACACGTTCGAATCGCCCAGGAACCGGGCCGTGAAGAGGGTCTCCGGCTCGGCGTACAGCTGCTGCGGTGTGCCGACCTGCTCGATGCGCCCGTTGTTGAACAGCGCGATCCGGTCGGCCAGGTTCATCGCCTCCTCCTGGTCGTGCGTCACGAAGACGAACGTGGAGCCCACCTCGCGGTGGATCCGCCGGATCTCCACCTGGAGCGCCGCCCGCAGGTTGCGGTCGAGCGCGCCGAGCGGTTCGTCGAGCAGGAGCGCCTTGGGCTCGAACACGATCGCGCGGGCCAGCGCGACGCGCTGCTGCTGACCACCGGAGAGCTTCGCGGGATGGGTGTCGTCACGACCGGTCAGCTGGACCAGTTCGAGCACCTCCGCGACCTTCCTGGCGATCTCCTGCTTCCCGACCTTGCGCTCGCGCAGCGGGTAGGCGACGTTCTGCGCGACCGTCATGTGCGGGAACAGCGCGTAGTTCTGGAACAGCATGCCGAGGTTCCGCCGATGCGGTGGCACGTCGCTCACGTCGGCCCCGTCGAGCGAGATCGTGCCCGCGGTGAGCGTCTCGAACCCCGCGATGAGGTTCAGGGTGGTCGTCTTGCCCGAGCCGCTCGGCCCGAGGAGCGTCATGAACTCACCGGGCTCGATGGTCAGCGAGATGTCGTCGACCGCGGGGTTGGCGAGCCCGTAGTCCTTGGTGACGCCGTCCAGCAGGATCTCGGTGCCGCGCCGGGTCCCGGCAGGCGGTTCGGCGGCTTCCACCGCGGTTTGGCGGGTCATGGTCGTGACTCCCGTCGGCTGCCTGCCCTGCCGCGGAGCAGCTGGGGCAGGACGAAGATGATGGTCACGGCCACGACCATCAGGCTCGATGCCGCCGAGATCGTCGGATCGATCTCGACGGTGACGCTGTTGTACATCTGCACGGGCATGGTCTGGAACAGCGGCGACCGCAGGAACAGCGCGATGACGACCTCGTCGAACGAGACGATGAAGGCGAAGATGCCGCCCGTCAGGATTCCCCTGCTGATCAGCGGCATCGTCACGCGGACGAACGACCGCAGCGGCGAGGCGCCGAGCGACGCGGACGCCTTCAGCAGGCGCTGGTCGAAGCCGCCGAGCGCGCCGGTGACCGAGACGAGCACGTACGGGACGGCGATCGCGGTGTGGGCGAGCACGTACCCGGTCACCGTCCCGGTGAGCCTCCAGCCGAGGAAGGAGATGTACACCGCGACCGCGACGACGATCGACGGCGCGACGATCGGCACCATCAGCAGCGTGCGGACGGACCGGGCCACCCGTCCGTCCAACCGGGACAGCGACACGGCCGCCGCGGTGCCCACCGTCGTGGCCAGCAACGCCGTGAGCGAGGCGACCAGGAACGAGTTGCCGAGGGAGTCGAGCCAGACCGGGTTCGTGAAGAAGTTCTCGTACAGCCGCAGCGAGAAGCCCGGCGGGGGGAACTGGAACGTCGTCGCCGTGCTGAAGCTCATCGGGATGACGAACAGCGTCGGCAGGATGAAGAAGGCGATGACGAGGCCGCCGAAGGCCTTGAGCCACCACGGGATCGGATCGACCGTCGCCGGTCGCCGTCGAGTGCTCGCTGGGGTCGTCACGGGCGTTCCTTCGGTTGGCTGGTCGCGACCACGCCGATCGCGGACACGGTGCCACCCAGCCGGTTCGCCCACGCGACGAGCACGAGGGTGATGACCAGCACGACCATGCCGAGCGCACCGGCGGCCGCGAAGTCGAGCAGGAGGGTGGTCCGCTGGGCGAGCAGTTGGGCGACGAGCGACTGCTGCGGCGATCCGAGCAGCGCGGGCGTCACGTAGAAGCCGAGGCTGAGCGTGAACACCAGCATCACGCCCGCCATCACCCCGCCGCGGGACAGCGGCCAGAAGACCTTCCAGAACGCCGCGGTCGGCGACGAGCCGAGCCCTCTCGCGGCGAGCAGCAGCTTCCGGTCGATGGAACCGAGGGTGCTGAACAGCGGCAGCACCATGAACGGGAGCATCACCTGGGTCATCGCGATCGTGACGCCCGCGTTCGTGCCGTAGAGGACGACGTCGTCGATCCCGAAGAGTTCGAACGCGCTCTGCACGGGCCCGCCGTCCTGCAGGATGATGATCCAGGCGAAGTTGCGCGCCATCACCGACGTCCAGAACGGGATCAGCACGACCACCAGGAGGAGGCCGCGCGCACGGGGGCCCACCCGCGTCATCAGGTACGCGTACGGGTACCCGAGGAGCAGGGCGGCGATCGTCACCGTCGCGGCGGTCACCGCCGTGCGCCCCAGCACCGTCGTGGTCACGCCGTCGGTGAAGAGGTGCTGGTAGTTCGCCAGGGTGAGGTCGGGGTCGGACACGCTGCGGACGAGGGTCTTGCCCAGCGGCACCAGCAGGATCCCCGCCAGCAGGGCCAGCGCGGGCGCCAGCGGGAGCCAACTCGACCACCTGATCTTGTTCGAGGACATCCTCGTCCCCTTCCGGCTCGAAGCTGCGGCTCAGTAAAGCAAGCCGTTGTTCATGTCGCAATCGATCGGTTCGTATCGCGAACACCAGGTGGACAATGCGCCGGTGGCCAGCGAGAACGAGCGAAAAACGCGTTTCACCTTCCGAACATGGCCCGCGCTAGGCGCTGTACCCGCCGTCCACGGGCAGGACGACACCGCTGACGTGGCTCGCCCGGTCGCTCAGCAGCCACGCGGCGGCGTTGGCGGTCTCGGTCGTCGAGCCCGCCTTCCGCAGCGGGACCGCGGCGAGCCTGCGCTCGACGGCGGCCGGGTCCTCCGCCCGCCACTTCGCGAACATCGGGGTCTCGGTGGGTCCGGGGGCGATGACGTTGACCCGGATTCCCAGCGGCCCGTTGTCGTGGGCCGCCGTGCGGGTGAGACCGATGACCGCGTGCTTCGTCGCCTGGTAGGCGCCGAGCCCGGTGTTGCCGCGGAACCCGCCCACGCTGCTCGTGTTGACGATCGACCCGCCCGACTCGCGCATCGCGCGGATCTCCTCGCGCAGGCACAGCCACGTGCCCTTGACGTTCACCGCCATGATCCGGTCGAAGTCCTCCTCCGACACGTCGTCGAGCCTGCCGTACTGGTTGACGCCCGCGTTGTTGAACGCGCCGTCGAGCCTGCCGAACCGGGCGACCGTGGCGTCGACGAAGCGGGCGACATCGGCTCCGACGCTGACGTCGCCCGCGGTGCGGGCCACGTCGTGACCCGCACCGGTGAGTTCGTCGGTGAGCGCCGCGAGGGTGTCCTGCGAGCGAGCGGCCACCATGACGGAGGCGCCTTCCTCGGCGAACACCCGCGCGGCCTCGGCTCCGATGCCGGTGCTCCCCCCGACCACGAGGACGACCTTGCCCGCGAGCAGCCCGGTTCCGGATGGGGTGTGCGCCTGTGCGTTGTCGGACAAGGTGTCCGCCTCTCGGTGTTCGTTGTGGACTCGGTGGTCGTGCGGTGGGAGAGGCGCGGGCCCGTCACCGGGGTCCGGCGACCGGTCGATCATCGCCGACGGACCGTCCCACCCGCACGGCGGCAGCGGCGGCGGACCCGAGCAGACTCGCGTCGTTGCTGAGCATCGTGAACGTGTAACCAGCGGAAACGGCGGCGCGCACCGACTGCTCGGTCGCGCCTCCGGCGTTGCCGATCGGCTTGCCCGCTGCTGTGCACGCCTCGATGGCGATCGCGATCAGCTCGACGACCCGCGGGTCGTCCTCGGTGGTCGCCTCGGAGGTGCTCAGGTCCGCGGCGCCGACGAGCAGCGCGTCCACCCCGTCCACCGAGGCGATCTCCCCCGCCGACCTGGCGGCACGGGCGCTCTCGATCTGCGCGACGAATACCACCTCCTCCTGGCCGTAGCGCAGGTACTCGGCGCGGTCCAGCGCGCCCCACGCGCCCGCGCGGCTCGTCGCGCCGACGCCCCTGGCGCCCCGCGGCGGGAAGCGGACGGCCCGCACGCCCGCCTCCGCCTCGCCGACCGTGTCCACGTGCGGCAGCATGATCCCCTCGGCGCCCGCGTCGAGGACCCGCTGGGCGATGCCGCCGTCCAGGGACGGGATCCGGACGACCGGCGCCACCCCCAGCCGGTCCGCCGCGCCGATCAGCCGGTAGGCCGTTTCGAGGTCGATCGGGGAGTGTTCGAGGTCGATGACCACGAAGTCGAAGCCCGCCAACGCGAGCAGCTCGACGCTCTCCACCACCGGCAGCTTCACCCACGTCCCGAGCGCGGGTCCGCCGGGCCCGGCCAGCGCGGCCCGGAACCGGCTGGTGCGCGACGCGGTCATCGGGCGGGGTAGTCGGTCGCGTTGAGGATCCACCCCGGACGGGCGGAGAAGTCCTCGCGCGGCGGGGAGAAGATGTCGACCAGCTGCTGGTGCGCGCCCACCCCCTGGGTCGTGTGGACGCTCGGCGGCGGGATGACGGTGGTCGACGGCGACCCGACCCGGCCGTGCTCCTCCGGCCGCCACCGGGTCGAGTCCGGACCCCAGGGGTACTGCACGTGGTGGATGAACTCGCCCTTGACCGCGAGGGACAGCTGCTCGAAGTCGTCGTGGGAGTGCGGGGAGAGCTTGAGCGGGTCGCGGGGGGTGGGCTCCTCGGCGAGGAAGTTCACCATCAGGTTCGTGGTGCGGAAGATCCGGCCGAACCGCCCCTCGGTGATCGGCGTCTCCGCGAGCGGGTGGACGCGCAGCCGGAAGCCGCCCACCGGGTCCGGCCACGGCACCAGCGGGGCGCAGCGGGGATCCGGTTCGGCGTACGCGTCGGCGTTGAGCGCGACGGCGCGCAGGTCCTCGGCGACCGAGGAGAAGACCCGGATGACCGGTCCGCCGGTCAGCGCCTCGACGACGCTGTCGCCCGGCGGCACCACGACGAACGCCTCCTCGTCCACCGCGGCCTGCTCACCCCCGGCGACGATCCGGAGCGAGGCGCTGTCGGAGTGCAGCAGCACGGCGTACTCGTCGGGCTGGCCGTCGCGGATGAGGCAGTCGCCCGCGACCGCGTCGGTCCACGCGATCACGACGTTCTGGCCGCGCGTCACCCAGGTCCGGCTGCCCGACGGGCTGACCGAGGTGGGCGGTCCCTGGGTGAACTCCAGGTACTGGGCCGAGGAGATGGGGGTGGACGGGTCGACCGCCGCCCGGTCGGACGGGGCGCTCGCCAGCTGGGACCTGACGTCGTCCTTGGCGTACATCGTCATGTCGGTGCCTCTCGTGACCGTTACGGGGTGGTGTTCTTCGCGCCCTTGAGGGCGAGCATCCGCCGGACGTCGGCGGGCGTCGCGATCTCCCTGCCCAGTCCGGTGAGGACCTCCCGGACCTTCACCACCTGCTGGGCGTTGCTCGTCGCCTTCTCGCCCTTGCCGATGTTGAGGTTGTCCTCCAGCCCCACCCGCACGTGACCGCCCAGCCACGCGCTGTGGGTGCAGAACTCCATCTGGTGGCGGCCCGCGGCGAAGGCGGAGAAGTGGTACTGGTCGCCGAAGAGCTTGTCCGCGATGGCGACCATGTGCGTGAGGTTGGCGTGGTCGGCCCCGATCCCGCCGAGGATCCCGAAGACCCCCTGGACGAGGAACGGCGGCTCGGCGAGCCCGCGGTCGGCGAAGTGGGCGAGGGAGTACAGGTGGCCGATGTCGTAGCACTCGTACTCGAACCTGGTCCCGCCCCGCTCCCCCAGTTCCCGCAGCGCGTACTCGATCTGCTCGAAGGAGTTGATGAACGGCTTGCGGTAGGTGTTCTCCACGTAGGGCTTCTCCCACGCGTGCTTCCAGCGGGTCACCCTGTCCGCGATGCCGGAGTAGACGAAGTTCATCGACCCCATGTTCAGCGAGGCGAGCTCGGGGCTGAAGCGCACCGCCGCGGCGAGCCGCTCCTCGATCGTCATCGACGACGCGCCACCGGTCGTGATGTTGATGACCGCGTCGCACTGGGCCGCGATGGGCGGGATGATCTCCTCGAAGACGCTCGGCTCGAACGCAGGCCGGCCGTCCTCCGCGTGCCTGGCGTGGAGGTGGATGATCGCCGCCCCGGCCTCCGCGGCGGCCAGGGACTCCGCGACGATCTCCTGCGGCGTGATCGGGAGGTGGTCGCTCTGCGACGGCACGTGCACCGAGCCCGTCACCGCGGTGCTGATGATCACCCGGTCCGCGGCGATCACGACGGGCTCTCCTCCAGGCCCAGCAGGAACGCGGGGTTGCCCGCGATCATCCTGCGGACGTCCTTCTCGGGAACACCGTGGTCGAGCAGCGCCCCGACGAGGTAGAGGTAGCCGTCGACGGGCAGCGGGTTGCCCTTCTGGCCGAGGTCCGACGAGATGACCGTCCGCTCGGGACCGACGCGGTCGATCCAGTCCAGCAACTGCTTGAGGGGCCACCCGATCGCGGTCACCTCCGGGTGGTACATGGCGATCTCGTGCTCGACGTAGGCGCCGAGGCCCACCAGGTCGTCGATGTCGGAGTCCGACGCGCCGACGATGAAGTCGGGGTGCTGCAGGAGCAGTCGCCGCACCCCCTTGTCCGCAGCGACCTGGAACAGCGCCTTGGCGGGCTCGCCGCCCAGGTGGCCGCCGGTGAGCAGCGCGCCGGTCTCGGCGACGATGTCGACGACCCCGGCCGTGCCCGCCGAGATCTCCCCGGACTCGTCGAAGATGGACACCTCCGTCTCGGCCAGGTCGATGGCCGCGGCCGGGAAGTCGCCTCCGTGGCTGTGGTGGTCGATGTGCTGCCGGGAGCACACGGTCGGCGCCCAGACGCACCGGCCGCCCATCCGCAGGCTCATCGCCACGGCGGACGGGTTCATGCCCCCGACCTCGCTGTTGAGCGCGACCCCGCCGTAGACCGGCGTGGGCGCGTCCGCGAGCCAGGTGCCCATGGCGAGCAGGTCCATCACCGTGTTGTGGTGGTGCGACTTGACGAGGATCGCCCGCATCCCGATGCGGGCCCCGTCGTAGGAGGCCTCGACGTGGTTCAGCCGTCGCGGGAACGGACTGGGCCCCGAGTGGCAGTGCAGGTCCACGGCACCGTTCAGGACCTTCAGCAGGGCCGGCGAGACCGGCTGCGCTTCCTCGGCTGGAGCCATACGAGAACCTCCGTAAAGTACGGACTGTGAACAGTGAGTTCAACATACGGATTATGGCCGCCTCTGTCTAGGCAGTCGCACGGCGAACGCCGCCCCTCGACCCGCTGATCGACCTACGACAGATGTCCTGATCAGGCACGATGTTACGCAGAGGCCATCGATTCGACAGCGGCTCAAAGCGCACGAAGACCGCGGAGCGCACTGATCGCCTCCCAAGGCGTCCAGCACACTCGGCACATCCCTCGATACACAGAGGGATTTGTTCAGCATGTGAACTTGATGTTATTCAGCGCAAACGGCATGGCGGGAACGGCGGACACCAGCCTGCTTCTCGAACCGCTCTCGCGGGTCGTCGGAGACCTTCAGAGGCCCGACGTGTCGGTCTGCTCGATCAGCCCGTGGTGGTGCGCGAAGCGCACGGCGTGCACGCGGTCCCTGAGCCCGATCTTGGCCAGCACGCGCGACACGTGGGTCTTGACCGTCTGGCTCCCGACGTACAACTGGTCGCAGATCTCGGCGTTCGAGAGGCCCGCGGCCATCAGGAGGAAGACCTCGTGCTCGCGCGCGGTGAGCCGGTCGACCCCCGGCGCCGTGCTCCGCGACCGGGCGTTCGAGATCAGGGCGTCGGCCAGCCGGGGCGCGAGTCGGCGCGTGATCGACGGGTCGATGTAGGTGTCGCCCCGCGCGGCGACGCGGATCGCGGTCACCAGTTCCTCGGGGGGCAGGCTCTTCAGCACGAACCCGCTCACGCCGTAGGACAGCGCCTTGCGCACGTAGTCGTCGGCGTCGAACGTGGTGAGCAGGATGACCTTCAGGTCGCGGGTTCCCGACGACAGGAGTTCGCGGGTCGCCGCGATCCCGTCCATCTTGGGCATCCGCACGTCGAGGATGACCAGGTCCGGGCGCAGGTTCAGCGTCGCCTCGACGGCGCTGTAGCCGTCCCCCACGTCCGCGACGCAGGTCATGTCCGGTTGGGCGTCCAGCACCGCCCGGAGACCGGAGCGGAACATCGCGTGGTCGTCGGCGATGACGATGCGGAGGCTCATGCCCCGCTCCCCGTCGGCACCGTCACGCAGGCCTCCCAGTACCGCCCGTCCTCGACGGGACCGGAGGTCGCGGAGCCGCCGAGCACCTCGGCGCGCGTCCCCATGCCCTTGAGACCTCGGGCCGAACCCAGCTGCGCCACCAGCGAGCCGCGCCCGGCCGGCACCGGATCGGACGCGATCCGATTGCGCGCGGTGATCGTCACGCTGTCGTCGCCGTATTCGAGTTCCACCCGCACGGCGGTCCCGTCGCCGTGCCGCAGGGCGTTCGTCATCATCTCCTGCGCCACCCGGTAGAGGGCGGCGTCGACGGCGTCGGGTATCCGTCGGGGATCGTTGTAGACGACGAAGGCCACGCGGAGGCCGGACGCCCGGACTCCGTCGAACAGCTCCTGGAGCCGGCCGAGGCCCGGTTGGTCGGGTGGGTCGTCGCCCTCGTGCAGCAGGTCGAGCAGGAGCCGCAGGTCCACCATGGCCGCCCGGCTGGACGCCTCCACCGCGGCGAGCGAGGTGGTGACCGGTTCGGCTCCGCCGGTCGCGAACTCCCGGTCGACCAGGTTCATCCTGGCCGCCGCGGCGTGGACGCCGATCGCGCTGACGTGGTGCGAGATCACGTCGTGCAGGTCGTTGGCGATCGACTCGCGCTCCTTGGCCACCGCTTTGGCGACCTCCGCCCGTGCGTCCCGCACCGCGTCCTCCCGCTGCCGCCTCAGTTCGTCGACGTGCGCCTTGCGCGCGGTCGTGTAGCGGCCGACCAGCCACGGCAGCACCGAGTTGGAGGTCACCAGGGTCAGCAGGGCGAAGGGCTGCGTGGATCCACCGATCACCAGCCACGACAGCACCCCGGCGGCCAGTGCCACCAGGGCGGCGGCCGCCTGCCGGTTCGGCAGCCAGGCGCCCGCCCGGTAGGCGGAGACCAGGAACCCGGCCGTGACCGCGTTCCGCCCCGGGAGGACGAGCGCCAGCACCGGGACCATCGCGGCGTGCGCGAGCGCCACCCACCCCGAGTACCGGGGCGAGGACGCGAGTGCGGCGTCCGCGACGACGAGTCCCACCAGGAGCAGCGTGTCGAGGACCCCCACGCTCTCCGGTCCCCTGGTCGTGAAGCTCACCGCGTCGGTGACCAGGCACACGCCCGCGACGAGAACCGACTGGCGCGCAAGGGATCGCGCCACGTCCTGGTCCCGCTTGCGCCCGAGCACCCGTCGGGCCGGCGATCGACCGGCCTCCACTGCCCTGCTGGTCATGAGGTCATTGTGGCCGCCGTCGAACGACGAGTAGTCACTCCCCGGGGTGATGCGGGACGGGACGATGCCGGCAACCGCGTCGTCCCGGCTCGTCCCCCACCTCCTCCGCGCCGCGCGGCAAGCTCCAGTCGAGACGGACGACGATCCACATCGGACGGCGGGCCGCGTCGGGGCCGAGGTGCTCGCGGTCGACCTGACCCGATCGGTCCACCGCAGACGGGGAGTCGACGGGCCTGCGAGTACCGCTGAGGGGATGATGCTCCGGTGAGTCTGACCAGCCAACTCGACGGCGGTGCGCTCGGCGACTGGTTCGCGGGCCGCTTCCCCGGCACCGGGCGACTGGCCCAGTCGATCACCGCCGCCGCGCTCCGGGTGGAGCCCGTGCGGCCCGCGGGCCCGGTCGAGCCGGGTCGTCTGGCCGAGGTCGGCGGCGCGTTCGGGGCCCGGCTGGCCCTGCTGGTCGACGGTGCTCCCCCGTACCGCGCGCTGCTCGGTCTCGTCCGGGCCGGGCTGGTGTCGCGCGGGTGGGCGGACCGGACCGCGGCGGCGTTCCCCTCGCACCGCGGCCTGGACCCCGACCGCGCGGCACGCGGACTGGGGCTGCGACCCGCGCCCGGCGGGTGGGTCGACCTGGCCGGGCCGGTGGTCGGGACGCCGCCGACCCGGCACGAGCCCGTGCTGTCGGAGTTCTTCGGACGTCTGGTCGGCTACCTCGACGGGCACGCCCCGCCCGGCGTCCTGGGCACGCCGAACGTGGAGGCCGGATTCGCGCGGATGTGCACGCTGCTCGCGGGCTGGGAGTCGACCGACCTGCCCGCGGCGGTGGCCGAACTGCACGCGCGCGACGACTACACCGTGGACGACCTGTGGGACCTGCCCGCCGAGGCGGTGGTCGTCGAACTGGCCGAACTCGCCGAGCGGCTCCGCCGGAACCAGGGCGATCCGCGCGACCGGCCGCTGGAGCTGTGGCGCGGCTGGGGCCACGACTACGCCGAACCGGCGGGTCCGGCCGCGCTCAAGCGGGCCGACACCGGACAGGCGGGCAGCGGCCTGCCCGCCGGGGTGTGGGGGGTGTCCGCGCCGGTGCTGGTCCCCGACTGGGCCGACGCCGACCTGCTGATCGGCTCGCGGCTGCTGGACGTGCGGACCGCCGTCACCGCCGACGAGCCCGACGAGGTGGCGCGGTGGCTGTGGCGGCTCGCGGCGTGCACGTGGCTCGACACCACCGACCGCTACCGCGTTCGCGCGGTCGGTCTCTACCTGGCCCGCCACGGCCTGCACGTCACCTGGGACGCCACGACCTTCGCGCAGGCCCTGCTGGGCTCGCCCAGGGGCGTCGAGGCGGCGCGCCGGGAATTCCTGGAGACCGCCCGCAAGGCGATCACCGCCGAGGGCACCCGACCGCCGTCGCCGAACACCGGCCGGAAGGCGCAGACCCCCTGGCGGGGCCGCGCCCGTGCGTCGCGCCCGCACTAGGTCGTCGACCTCCGACCCGGCCCGAGGTGGCGCGGCGGATCACCGGCGGATCGGTCCACGCCCGTGACTTGCGCGAACGCGTCACCCGCGGTTCGGCTGCGTGATACAAAGATCACCATCGTGTGGTGATCGGATCACAGCGGGAGCAGGACGAGGGGGACCAGTGACCGATCCGGTGTTCCCCGGTGTCGACGCCCTCCTGACGCTGGTCCGGAGCCTGGTGCGCAGGCCGCGATTATTCGAGCGGGACAGCGACCTCGACGTGCGCGGGGACCTGCCGCTCCCCCTGGTGTGCCTCGTCCGCGAGCCGGGCGCGGACGGGTTCCTCCCCCCGGCTGGACCGGGAGCTGGAAGCCAAGCTGCCGAAGGTGCCGCACGTGCTGGTCGACGTGGCCGAGACCGCCGAGAACCCCGACGCCGTGCTGCCGCTGCTGCACGTGCTGCACCTGAAGCTGCTCGGCCAGCAGTTGGGCCGCAACCCGCTCAAGCGGTTCGACCACTACGAGCTGGCCCACCACCTGACCGGCGTGGAGTTGCCGTCGCGGCAGGCGAAGCGGGAAGAACCCGTCGAGACCGTGCTGCGCGCGTGGAGCAGCCGGGCCCCCCTGCCCGGTGCGCTGGCCGACGTCGCGGACAAGGCCGGGGAGCGCGCGCAGCTGGCGATGGCCCTGGCCAAGTTCGCGGGCCGCCTGGTCGGCCTGTACTGGGGCCGCGACCGCGTTCCGGGGCTCGGGCGCGAGCGGCGGTGGTTCATGGGCCAGCCGTACATGGTGCCCAGGCACTCCCACGACTTCTTCGGCTTCGCCGAGCGCCTCACCCGCGAGCCCCGGAAGTACGAGAACAGCGACCAGGTCCGCAAGCTGCTGGTGCACGCGTTCCTGGAGGACCTGCGCGTCGCGTACCGGCGCACCAGGCTGCGGTTCCTGCCCCGCCGCCGCGGGATCCGGCGCACCACGCACGTCGTCGTGCTGCTGGACAACGTGGACGCGCCGGGCGGCTGGGAGCTGCTCCAGCTGGTCAACGAGGTCCGCAACGAGACCGGTGAGCTCGACCCGCTGCTGATCATCACCGCGGGCCGCGAGCGGCCGCCCAGCCTGGCCGAGCCCAAGGAGCTGACCAGGCCGACCGTGGCGGAGGAGGCGCTCAGCGCCTGGAAGGACCGGCTGCCGAGGCGGCGCCAACTGCTCGCCGCGGACGCCCGCTACCTCTTCGTCACCCTGCCCGAGGCCACGTCGCCCCAGGTCACGTCGTCCGAGCAGGCCCCGCCAGGGACCGGGCTGTCCGGGCGGGACAGGATCGCGTGGGAGTCCGAGGCGCGCGAGCAGCCCCGCGCGGAGCCGCGGCTCGCGAGGCGGGGCGTCGCCGAGGTCGTCCTGGTCTGCGTGCTGCTGGCCGCGCTGGTGATGCCCGTGCTGGCGGTCAAGAACCACTGGAGTGCCGACTGCGCCTTCTTCGGCGCGGTCTCCGAGGGCGTCGCCACCAAGCTCGCCCAGGTCGACGGCCACGACCAGTGCGTCGGCTACAGCGACCGCGGGAGCCAGGTGTTCGGCCTGAACCCGCGGCTGCGGCTGGCGCAGGAGAGCGTCTTCGCGCAGAACGTGGTCGCCGAGGACCTGCACCGGCTGGTCCCGAACCGGCCGTACGTCAGCCTCGTCTACTTCGCCGGTCTGACCGCGAACGACAGCGCCCCGGCCACCGAGCACTCCGTGGCGGAGGAGTTGGAGGGCCTGGTGATCCGCCAGCGCGAGCAGAACACCACCACCTCGACGGCGGAACCGCTGCTCCGCGTCGTCATCGCCAACGGCGGCACCGGGATGGCCGCCGCCTCCGCCGTGGCCCGCGACATGATCGTCCCGCTGACCAGGTCGGACCCGAGCATCCTCGGCGTGGTCGGCCTGGACCGCAGCGTGATCGAGACCGAGAACGCGATCAGGGAACTGGGCAGGCACGGCATCCCGACCCTCGGCACCACGCTGACCAAGGTGGGGCTGGACGAGCTGTCGCCGCTGTACTTCCAGCTGGTGCCGGACAACCTCAAGCAGGCCGAACTGCTCAGCGAGTACGCGAACAGGATCGACGCGACGGCGGTGACGATCTTCCACCCGCCGGTCGACGGCCCGAACACCTACGTCACCTCGCTCGTCGAGGTCATGGAGGACCGGCTCGGCAGCAGCGGCGTCCAGGTGTCGTCGTCGGGGTGGGTCGGCTCGCCGACCGAACTGCCCGCGCTGTGCTCCGGTCAGCTCGACCGGAGCCGCGAGATGGTGTTCTACGCGGGCCGGGAGAACGAGTTCGGCGACTTCCTGCGCACCATGCGCCGCAACTGCGCGGACCTGACCAGGTTGCCGCGCATCGTCGCGGACGACGCGACCTCCCGGTTCGTCGCCCACGCCCCCGGCCGGGGCCAGAACGAGTTCAACGGCGTGGCGATCTCCTACGTCGGCATGGGCGGGCTCGTGGTGCTCGCGGGGCGGGGTTGCGTCGAGGGCAGGTCCGGGTCGCTGGCCGGCGGGGCGTCGGCGCTCGACGCGTTCTGCGCGGGCTACCGCAAGCTCCGCGAGGAGCTGAGGTCGCTGCCCGCCGAGGACCGCCCCGTCATGCCCTGGCCCGGCGAGCGGGTCGGCGGCCTCTACGACACCGCGGGCCTGTTCGTGGACGCCGTGCGCCGGTTGCGGTCGACCGGCTCGGCGCCCGCGCACCCGGCGGCGGTGGCCCAGCAGTTCCGCGAGATGACCTTCCTCGGCACCACCGGGGTCATCGACTTCCGCGGGTCGCGGATCGCCAACGACCGGAACCTGGCCGTGCTGACCATCCAGAACGTCCGTGACGTCGAAGGCGACGACGGCGTGCCGAAGTGCGCGCTGATGATCGGCACGCTCTACGGCGACACCCAGCCCCGCGAGGACAACGGCTGCCCGAAGCCGCCCTAGCGGTGGCTTCGCCCTGGGTGCGGCATCCGAGCGACATGACCCGACCAGCGGGTGAACCGGGATCGAGCGGGTTCGTGGTCCGGTTACATTCCGAACCCGGAACCGCCCGTCGGTTCCCCCGCGTTCGGCGCCGCGAAAGGCAGGTTCGGTGGCTCGATCCACGACGACCGCCCACGGGGCGGGCACGGTCCTGTCCCGCGCCCCCCTGCCCGCCGGGTTCTGGCCGGACCACGCCGCCGACGCCATCCGGGTGGTGTACCAGGGAGTGGGCTACAACGGGGCGGGCCGCGAGGTCAGCGGGTCGGTGTTCCTCCCGGTCGGAGAACCTCCCACGGGCGGCTGGCCGGTGGTGAGCTTCGCCCACGGCACCACCGGACTCGCCGACCACTGCGCCCCCTCGCGAACGGGGTTGAGCAGGCTCGAACGCGAGCACGTGGCGCGCTGGCTGGCGGCGGGCTACGTGGTGGCGGCGACCGACTACGAGGGGCTGGCCACCTCGGGACCCCACCCGTACTTCAACGGCGAGGCGGTCGCGGACGACGTCATCGACATCGTCCGCGCCACGCGGGGGCTCCACGACCACGTCAGCGGGTCCTGGCTCGTGGCGGGGTTCTCCCAGGGAGCGCACGCGGCGCTGTTCGTCGGGCTGATGGCGGGCCAGTACGCGCCCGACCTCGACTTCCGCGGCACCGTCGCGCTGGCCCCTCCAGTGCACCTCCCGCTGCTGATCGGCATCCTGACCGAGGACGGTCGGCGACCGGTGTCCGTGGTGCTGCCGTTCCTGCTCGCGGGGCTGCGCGCGTCGCACCCGGACTTCGACCCGCGGCCCTTCCTGACCGACGCCGGCGGCAGGCTCGTCGAGGTGGCGTCCAGGGCGACGCTGGTCGACGTGTTCCGCGCCGCGAGCAGGCAGACCAACGACTCCACCGGGATCACCGGCATCCGCGCGCGTCCCGGGATCGACCCGGTGCTGCACGCCTGCCGCGTCCCGGTCAGCAGGATGGACCGGCCGGTGTGCATCACGGCGGGCGACGCGGACGAGGTCGTGCCCGTCCGGGTCGTCGAGCAGTTCGTCGCGGACCTGCGGGGCACCGGCACGGCGGTGCGCTTCGACCGGCACGGCGGGGCGACGCACGCCGACGTGCTCGCGGCGGGGCACGAGAGCGTGATCGCCTGGAGCAGGACCCTGATCAGCGGCGACCGCGCGGTGTCCGGGGCACGCCCGGTGAGGTTCGGCGCGCTGGACGCCGACGGGGACGGCCGCCTCACCGAGGACGACTTCGAGGTGTTCGCGCTGCGCCTGGTCCAGGCCTTCGGCGAGCCGCCGGGCTCGCCCTCCGCGCTCGCGGTCCGCCACCGGTACCGCGAGCTGTGGCGGGCGGTGGCGTCCCGCTCCGACGCGGACGACGACGGCGCCGTCAGCCCGGTCGAGTACCTCCGGTGGCTGGACGCGGCGACCTGGGACGACGGGTTCGACCAGGACGTCCTGCCGCTGGCCGAGGCCGTGGTGCGGCTGCTCGACGCCGATGCCGACGGCGTCGTGGACGGCGTGGAGTTCACCCGCCTGCTGCGCGCGTGCGGGCTGTCGGACGACGAGGCAGCCACCGCGTTCGCCGACGTCGACCGCGATCGGGACGGCGCGGTCTCGGTGGCGGAGATCGTGGCCGTGGTGCGGGGCTTCTGCCTGGATCCCGCACCGGGCTCGGCCGGTCACTGGCTGTTCGGGCGGTTCTGAGGCCGCCGGTCCCGGCGGGCGGGAGACGCCGGAGATCCGCGGATCGGCCGAGCAGGTGGAGCGGGGTAAGGTTTTCCGGATGGGGGCGAGCGCGCGCATCGGGGTGTTCTACGACGGCACGTGGTTCGCCTACCTCAGCGACTTCTACGCCACCGCCCACCCGAGGGCCGCCAGGATCTCGCTCGACGGCTTCCACGACGCGCTGCGCTGGTACGTCCACACCGTGACGGGCCTCGCTCTCGACGACTGCGCGGTGCACGAGGCGCACTACGTGCGCGGTCGCATCGACACACCTGCCAGGTCGTTCGACGCGGTCCTGGCCGCCGCCGAGATCACCCGGCACGACCTCCCCCTCCACGGTGGCAAGGAGAAGGGCGTCGACGTCCACTTGGCACTGGAGGCGTGGGACCGCGCCACCACCTCCCCGTTGCAGTGGGTCGTGCTGGTCACCGGCGACGCCGACTTCGCCCCGCTGGCAACCCGGCTGACCGGTCGCGGCGTGCACGTGGTCGTGCCCGTCGTCGACGCGCCCACGTCCCCCGGTTCACCGCCGCCCGCCTGGACGCCGCGCACCGCGGCGCCGCTCCGCGCGGCGGCGACCTCCACGCCCGCGTTCGACGCGCTGTTCGCACCGGCCGACCGCGACGACTACCCGCTGCGGCGCCCGTTCGTGCGGTCCAAGGAGGCCGTCGCCTCACCGGTCGGCGCGCCCCGCGGCCGCCGACGCGGCACCGTGACCGGGTGGCGGAACGGGCAGCCGCACGGGTTCATCACCGACACCCGCGGCGGTTCGTGGTTCGTGTCCCGCGACGACCTGCCCGACGGGCACACCCTGCTGCCCAACGGAACACCGGTGTCGTTCACCGGATCGCCCACACCGACACCGGGGAGGAAGTACCCGCGGGCGTACTCGATCCGCCCCGAACGACCTTGACCGCCCGGCCGGCTCAGAACCAGTCGGAGCGGGTGTCGAGCGTGGTGCGGTCGAGCGCGGCCAGCAGGTCGAACTGGGCGGTGGTCTTCGGCAGCTCGTAGCGCAGGAAGTACCGGGCCGCCTGGCGTTTGCCGTCGTAGAACGGACCCTGCCGGTCGCCGACCGCGAGCAGCTGTTCGAGCCACATCCACGCGACCACGACGTGACCCGCGGCCTCCAGGTAGATCGAGGAGTTGGCGAGCGTGGCCGCCGGGTCGTCCGCCGCCCACAACGACTTCGTGACGTCAACGAGGCGCCCGGTCGCCGCTCCCACGGCGACGGCGTGCTCCACCAGTGCCGGACCGCCGGTCTCGGCTCGGGTGACCGCCGCGCCGATCGTGTCGGCGAGCAGGCGCAGCCCCGCCCCGCCGTCCGCCACGACCTTGCGCCCCAACAGGTCCAGGCCCTGGATGCCGTGGGTGCCCTCGTGGATCTGGTTGAGGCGGTTGTCGCGGTAGAACTGCTCGACGTCGTGGTCGCGGGTGTAGCCGTAGCCGCCGTGGACCTGGATGGCCAGGCTGTTCGCCTCCAGGCACCACTGCGCGGGCCAGCTCTTCGCGATGGGCGTCAGGACGTCGAGCAGCACTCCCGCGCGCCGCCGGGCGTCGTCGGTCTCGGCGGTCCCCTGCTCGTCGAGCAGCAGCGAGCAGTACAGGCCGAGCGCCAGAGCACCCTCCACGTAGGACTTCTGCGCCAGCAGCATCCGCCGGACGTCCGCGTGCTCGATGAGCGGCACCGGCTTCGCGGCCGGGTCCTTGCCGCCGGGCGGCCTGCCCTGCGTGCGGGTCTTCGCGTACTCGACCGACTTCAGGTACCCGGTGTAGCCGAGGGCGGTCGCCAGGAACCCGACGCCGACCCGCGCCTCGTTCATCATGTGGAACATGTAGGCCAGCCCGCGGTGCCGCTCGCCGACGAGGTAGCCGACCGCGCCCGGCTCGCCGTCGACGGGGTGGGTGCCGTCGCCGAAGGCCAGCACCGCGTTCGTGGTGCCGCGGTTGCCCATCTTGTGGTTGAGCCCGACGAGGGTCACGTCGTTGCGGGTGCCGTCCGGCAGGTGCTTCGGCACGACCAGCAACGAGATCCCCTTGACGCCCGGCCCGCCGCCGGGAACCTTCGCCAGCACCAGGTGCACGATGTTCTCGGACAGCTCGTGGTCCCCGCCGGAGATCCACATCTTCGTGCCCGTCACCCGGTACGTGCCGTCGTGCCGCGGCTGCGCCCTGGTCGTGATGTCGGCCAGCGACGACCCCGCGCCGGTCTCGGACAGGCACATGGTGCCGTAGAACCGGCCCTCCAGCATGGGCCGGACCCACTGGTCGACCTGTTCCGGCGTTCCGTACTCGACCAGCAGGTTCGCGTTGCCCACGGTCAGCAGCGGGTAGGCGGACGTCCCCGCGTTGGCCGCCTGGAACCAGCACATCGAGGCGCGCGCGAGCACGGCGGGCACCTGGAGGCCGCCGACCTCCTCGTCGAACTGCGCCGCGGTCAGCCCGGCGTCCGCGAACACGCGCAGCGCCCGCGCGACCTCGTCGATCACCTCCACCGTGCCGTCCGGCCGCTGGACGGGCTCGTGCGCGTCCGACTTCTTGTTGTGCGGTGCGAAGTGCTCCGTGGCGATCTCGGCGCTCAGCTCCAGCAGCGCGTCGAACGTCTCCCGCGAGTGCTCCCGGAACCGCGGCCTGGAGGTCAGCGCGGTGACGTCGAGCCACTCGTAGAGCAGGAACTCCAGATCCCGACGGGACAGGATCGTTGACGCCATGGTGCCCTCCAGCGGCTGGGTCGATCGCTACCGGCACGATCGCACGACCCGCCGCGGGGAGGCGAACGGGGCAGGGGCCGTCGAACGGCCCCTGCCCCGTTCGCGGGCTACCGGCGCGTCACCAGGTGCTCGGCGCGGGCGGCGGAACGACCGGGGGGCGGTCGTCGCACGTGATGGTGTTCGGCAGCATCCACGGGGCGAGCCAGCCGCCGTCGTTGCCGCCGAGGTCGCCGAGCGAGAACTCCGATCCGGCCGGGGTGAAGTTGAACGACCCGCAGTTGTTGACGCCAACCGCGCCGACGTTGCGCGCGTCCACGTTCCGGAAGGACGCGGAGCCCGCCGAGCGGGCGCTGACCACCGAGGTGCCCGTCCCGTCCACCTTCACGTCCTGGAAGTGGACGTTCGTGATCGAGTACCGGTCCTTCACCGGGAAGTCGCTGACCAGCATGATCGCGTTGTAGGTGTTGTCGAGGAAGGTGTCGCCGACGACCTGGACGTCGGCGTTGATGTCCTTGTCCAGCGCGTAGAGCCAGATCGCGCCGAGACCGATCTTCCAGTTCAGCTCGAACGTGCCCGCCCGGACGGTCGTGTTGTCCGTGACCCGCACGTACCCGGTGAACGCCTCGGCGCCGAACCTCGCCCCGAGGTGGATGGCGCTGCCCTCCCGGACCGGGTCGGCCACGAGGTTGCCGGAGATCGTGGTGTCGGTGCCGCCGTAGATCGCGATGCCGTTGGCGAGCACCGGCGACTGCACGGTGTTGCGGGAGAAGGTGTTGCCCGCGTTCTGCGTCTTCTCCGACCACATGGCCAGGCCGTCGTCACCCGTGTTGCGGACGAAGTTGTTGGACGCGGTGGACTTCGTCACGCCGGTGTGGAAGTTGAGCCCGTCGGCGATCTGGTCGACGATGACGTTGTTCGTGACGCGGACGTTGGTCATCGGTCCGTCGAACCACAGCCCCACCTTGGTGCGGTGGATGTACAGGCCGTCGATCGTCGAGTCGCTCATCGCTCCCCCGACGCCGTTGACCTGGTCGGTGTCGATGCGTTCGCGGACGTCGCCCTCGATGGCGAACCCGGACAGGTGGACGTTCCTGCTGCCGCCCGCGGAGGCGTCCTTGCCGTAGAAGCCGACGCCGGTGTGCACCGAGCCGTCGGGGGCGGGCGTGCTCAGCGCCACCTCGCGCCCCTTGACCGTGGTGTGCCAGCTGCCCGCGCCCACGATCGTCACGTCGTCCACGACGATGTGGCGGTTCACCTGGTAGGTGCCCGGCGGGAGGTAGACCTTGCGGTGCAGGCGCTTCGCCAGCGCGATGGCCCGGTCGAAGGCGTCGGCGGACTCGCGCCCGCCGGTCGGGTCGGCGCCGAACAGCAGCACGTTCACCGCGGAGAAGTCGACGTGCGGCCGTCGGACGAGCTGCGAGTCGAGCAGGTCGATGACGGTCCACTCGGCGTTGGTCCCGGCGGGAGCCGTGAGCCGCACCTTGGCCCCGGCGGCGTGGGTCCGGTCGAGCTTGAGGCGCTGCTCGTCGTAGAAGTGGCTGGGGCGGAACGGCGTGGTGATCACCGGGGCCGGTGTCGTCTGCGAGGGCACGCAGGAGCACTCGGTGATCCACCAGTCCGGGTGCAGCAGACCGGCGTTCGGGTCGTTCGAGAAGGGGTACTGGTTGTACAGCCAGGAGTACTGCGACGTGAGCGTCGCGGTCCTGTCGTGCCTGCCGTTCACCGCGACGTCGAGCGGCGCGGTGATGCCGCCACCGGTGGGCGCGTCCGGGATGCTGTACCGGACGGTGATCGCGTTGGCGGCGCTGGGCAGCGTGAACTCCACGTGCTGCCCCGGCGCCAACTTGACCGCCTTGCGACCGGAGGCCTCCGCGGGCAGCGTGTAGGCCGACCGGTCCGGGCCGATGACCGTGCCGGTCGTCGCGGCGTTCTCCGCCTCCTGCTCGACGAAGTCGACCTCGGCGCCCCGGCCCGCGACCAGCGGGGGCGCGAGCGCGGCACGCGTGACGACAGGCCTCGAAGGGGCGCTCGCGGACGCCGTGCCGGTCGCGGTGGTCACGCCCAGACCGGCGGTGACCACCGCCGCGACCGCGACCCACCGCGACCACCCGCGGGAACGTCTCGTAGCAACACCGGTGGTGCTCCGTGACATCGGGGACTCATTTCTTCAGCACTTCTCGGGACGGCCGTGCGGCCACCACCCACTCCGGCGACGGGGTGAGGCGACTCTAGGATGCGGTACGACTACCCACAAGAAGTTGCAAAGAAGTTTCACCGATCTGCTGTGCAGTTGCGCAGAGACATCGACTATTTGCAGAAGCTTGCCGCAAGCGGGCGATTTCCCCGACTTATCCGAGCAGCAGGGCCGCAGGGTTCGCCCCCGTGTGCAACGACTCGTCCCGGCCGGTCGAGAACGACAGGTGGACGGGGTCCAGGGAGCGCAGGAACTCGACGGGGTCGAACAGCTCCCCCGCCGTGATCGTTCCGGTGGGTCGCCGGTCGAGCAGGCGGGCGACGGCACCTGCCGCCAGAGGTGCGCTGATCGCGTAGATGTCCCGGCCGGACGCGCTCGCGCGGCGGCGTTCCCCGCCGCGGGTGGCGACCACGTCGACCCGGAAGGTCTGCGCTGAACGGCCCAGCGCGTCGGCCGGAACCGGTGGCGGCGACGCCGGGTCGCCGAGTTCCGCGAGCGGCTCGGCGTTCACGTGCACGCCGATCCGCGGGGTCCGCAGGTGGTAGGAGATGGTCACCTGGTCGGCCGTCGGCAGTTCGGTGAGGCGCTGCTCGCCGAACGGGGCGGGGAACCGCCAGGTGATGGCGCCGGGGTTGTCGGGCGCCGGGACGAACCGGCCGTCGGTGAACACCACGTGCCTGCCGGAGTTGCGGGCGATGGTGCGGCGGGTGCCGTCGGTGGGCAGCCAGCTGTCCAGGGCGATGGCGATCTGGATGTCGTCGACCGCGGGCCAGTCGCCGACGGCGGCGGTGGCCAGCAGGTCGCCGAGCCCGCCGTAGAACGCCATCGACGGCGCCACCGCGACACCGGCCCGCCGCGCCGGTTCGTCGTAGCGCGCCAGAACGTCCATGGTCACCGCCTGTTCGGCGGCGATGTCGACGTAGTGGGCCCCGCGCGGATCGCCGCCTCGATCACGGGCGCCGCCGTGTCGGCGAACGGGCCCGCGCAGTTGACCACCGCCGCCACCCCGGCGAACGCCCGGTCCAAGGAGGCCGGGTCGTCGGCCGACGCCACGCGCGGGGGCGGGTCGGTGCCGACCGCCGCCAACCGGTCGCGGTCCCGTCCGACGGGGATCGGGTCCAGACCGAGTTCGCGCAGCCTGGCCAGGACGAACTTCGCGGTGTGCCCGTAGGCGCCCATGACCGCCACTGAGGTGTTCGATGTGCTCACGTTCTCATGATCACGGCCACCGCCCACTCGAACGAGTGGCTGATCCGACAACATCCGTACACTTTCGGACATGCGATCCGTGGTGCTGGCGCTCTTCGAGGGAGCCATGCTGTTCGAGACCGCCACGGCGATCGAGGTGTTCGGCGTGGACCGCGGCGACATCGCGGGGCCGTGGTACGACTTCACAGTCTGCGGCCCGCAGGCGGCCCGCTTGGGCGAGGTGGCCCGCGTCGCCAGCGCCGACACGTTCGACGCGGTGCTCGACGCCCACACCATCGTCGTCCCGTCGTACCACGACATCGACGAACCGCCGCCCGCCGACATCGTGGCCGCGCTGCGCTCGGCGCACGCGAACGGCGCGCGGATCATGTCGCTGTGCACCGGGGCGTTCGTGCTCGCCGCCGCGGGCCTGCTCGACGGCAAGCGCGTGACGACCCACTGGGCGCACGCCGAGCAGCTCGCCCGCCGCTACCCGGAGGTCGTGGTGGACGCGGACGTCCTCTACGTCGACGACGACCCGATCCTCACCTCCGCGGGCAAGGCCGCGTGCATGGACCTCTGCCTGCACGTCGTCCGCACCGACTACGGCGCGGCCGCCGCCAACACCCTCGCCAGACGGCTCGTCGTGCCGCCGCACCGGGCGGGCGGGCAGGCCCAGTTCATCAACACGCCCGCGCCGGTCGACGGCAGCCACCTCCAGGACCTGATGCGGTGGGCCACCGAGCACCTGCACGAACCGCTGACCGTGAGCGACATGGCCGAACGGGCCAACACGACCACCCGCACCCTCGTCCGGCACTTCATCGCCACCACCGGCACGACACCGCTGCGGTGGCTGCACAACCAGCGCGTGCACCTCGCCCAGGAACTGCTGGAGACGACCGACGCGGGCGTCGACGCGATCGCCGAGCGCACCGGGATGGGCACCGCCGCGACCTTGCGCAGGCACTTCAACCGGACCGTCGGCGTCGCGCCGGACACCTACCGGCGGACGTTCCAGGGCAGGCGGCCGTAGCGCGATCCTCCGTGGACGGCGGTCAGAGGTCCAGCACCAGTCGCCCGGTCGACCTCGACACGCACACCATCAGCACGTCGCCCACCTGGCGCTCCTCCTCGGTCAGCACGGTGTCGCGGTGTTCCGGCACCCCTGCCAGCACACCGGTCTCGCAGGTTCCGCACGTCCCCTCGCGGCAGGACCAGAGCACCGGAACGCCCGCTTCCTCCAGGACGTCGAGCACCGAGCGGTCCGCGGGCACGGGCAGGGTGCGGCCGCTGGCCGCCAGTTCCACCTCGAACGCGCCCGCCTCCGCCGCGGGGAGCGCCGAGAACCGCTCCACGTGCAGCGACGGCCCGGCGCGGTGGGACTCCACGGCGGCGAGCAGCCCCTCCGGGCCGCAGCAGTACACCGCGGTGCCGGGCGCGGCGAAGTCCGGCTCGGCGAACAGCGCGGCGAGGTCGGGCAGGCCCACCCGGTCCCGCGGGTGCAGCGCGACCCGGTCGCCGAGGGCCAGCAGCTCGTCGTGGAACGCCATGGTCGACCGGCTGCGACCGCCGTAGACGAGCCGCCACGGCGTTCCGTCCGCGATCGCGCGGCGGACCATCGGCAGGATCGGCGTGATGCCGATGCCGCCCGCGACGAACAGGTAGCGGGCGGCGGGCACGAGCGGGAAGTGGTTGCGCGGTCCGACGACCCGCACCGCCGCTCCGACCGCCAGGGCGTGCGCCCGCCGCGACCCGCCTCGTCCGCCTTCCTCGCGCTGCACGGCGATCTGCCACGTCGTGCGGTCAGCGGGGTCGGAGCAGAGCGAGTACTGGCGCACCAGGTCGTCCAGGACCACGTCCACGTGCGCGCCCGGTTCCCACGCGGGCAGGTCGCCGCCGTCGACGCGCCTGAGGGACAGCCGCACGACGCCGTCCGCGACGAGGTGCCGGTCCACCAGCACCAGGTCCAGTCCCACCACTACGACACCCCCGCCGCGGCGGGCACCGGCTCGGGTGCGGCGGCGGGCTCGTGGCCCACCGGGTGGGCGAGCAGCCAGTCCCACAGCGGAACCGGGTCCTCGAAGTCGCGCGCGGCCGAGCAGTGGCACACCGCGCGCAGCCGGTCCGACCCCGGCACCCAGTGCACGCGGTACCTCACGAGGTGACCTGGTGGGCCCGCGCCCCCGCGAGCCGCGCCAGGATGCGCCGCGCGGCCAGCCCGCCGGTGTCGATGTTGATCGACAGCTCCTGGTAGCCGTCCGGCTCGCTCGCGATCACCCGTTCCAGCACGTCCAGCGCCGCCACGTCCTGGAGCACGACCGTCCGGTTGCTCTCCGCGAGGAACCGCGACACCTCCTCGTCCTCCAGCGCGAAGTCCCTTGCCACGGCCCAGAAGTCGTGCGTGGTGTGCTCGGTCTCCGGCGTGATCGCGTAGACCACCTCGACGTGGAACGCATCCGGGTCGGTGCCGTCGGCGTTGGGCAGGCAGCCCACCGGCGCGATGCGGCTGTGCAGCTTGTACAGGCACGGCGGCGTGTACTCGATGTCCTGCCAGCGGGTGATGCGCCCGGTCAGCCCGGTGGAGCGGGAGTAGAACGGCGGGCACTCCGCGTCGGCCATGCGCCTGCTGACGTGGACGACGCCCAGGTCCTCGTCCACCTCGGTCGTGATGGGGGTGCTCGCGACCTCGGGCGTGCCGATGTACCCGCCGTGCAGGTAGGTCTCGTGCGACAGGTCGAGCAGGTTGTCCACCAGGAGCCCGAACCGAGCGGCCAACGGCTCCATGCCGCTCACCGTCGTGTAGTCCGGCGCCGTCAGCCACGGCGCGCGCGGGATCGCGGTGTCGTCCGCCAGCACCGGGTCGCCGATCCACACCCACACGAAGGAGTCCTGCTCCACCACCGGGTACGTGGTCAGCCGGGCCGTGCGCGGCACGCGGGTCTGGCCCGGCACGGCCACGCAGCGGCCGTCGGCGCCGTAGGTGAAGCCGTGGTAGCCGCAGACCACCTGGTCGTCCACCAGGCGGCTGGGCGGCTCCGACAGCGGGAAGCGGCGGTGCACGCAGCGGTCGGCCATGGCGGTGACGCGGCCGGAGGCCGTGCGCCAGAACAGGATCGACTCGCCGCAGACCGTGCGGGAGAACAACGCCGGACCGATCTCCCTGCCGTACGCGGCGACGTACCACTGGTCACGCGGGATGCTCGTCATGCCGGGCATCCTGCGAGCAGGCCGGTGCACGGGCCAACGGGACTTCCGAATGCCGGAAGGCTCAGGTGAGCGCGCCGGAGATCGCGCGCGAAGCGGTGCGCAGCAACGGCACCAGCGAGTGCGGCGAAGCGGTGCCGTGCCGCACGACCAGCGACACCGCGGCGATCACCCGGCCCGTGCGGCCGTGCACCGGGGCGGCGACGGACAGCGCGTCCTCGGTGACCTGCCGGTCGCTGACGGCGAACCCGCCGGTGCGCACGTCGGCGAGCACCGCGCGCAGCAGGTCGGGATCGGTGATGGTGTGCTCGGTGAACCGGGGTATGGGTCCCGCCAGCACCTCGTCGCACACCTCGGTGGGCGCGTGGGCCAGCAGCACGAGCCCGACGCCGGTCGCCGTGAGCCCGAACCGGCCGCCGACCCTGGTCAGCACCGGCACGGCCCCGGTGCCCGCGATCCGTTCCACGAACACCAGCTCCACCCCTTCGCGGACGGCGAGCTGCACGTTCTCGCCGGTGATCCGGGACAGGTCCTCCAGGAACGGCAGCGCCCGTTCGCGCAGGCCCTGCGACCGCGGCGCCAGCGAGCCCAGCTCCCACAGCCGCAACCCGACGCGGTAGTGGCCCGCGGCGTCGCGCTCGACCGCGCCCCAGTCGAGCAGGTCGGCGAGCAGCCGGTGCGTGGTGGACAGCGGCAGGCCGGAGTGCCGGGCCAGGTCGCTGAGCGTCATCGTGGTGCGCCGCTCGCTGAACGCGCCGAGCAGCCTCAGCGCACGGGCCAGCACGGACCCGGTACGGCCGCCCTGCCCCACGTCGACTCCCGCCTCCGAACGCCGTGGGCCATGCTAGATCGGCGCACCCCCGCGGTCACGGAACCGCCGGTGTCGCAGCGCACTTGGGCGGCACTGCACGTGCCGAAGCCGGTCATGACCCAGGCGTACCGGGTCGGTCTGGCGCGGCCATGGGAGGACTGGGCCGAGCGCCAGGTCCGACCGGACCCGGTGCTCACCGAACTGGCCGACGGCCGCAGGTCTGGTACGCCCCGGAGGAGGAAGAGGGCCCCTTCCGGCCGAGGCCGAAACCGGACGAGACCACCGTGGTCTCGCTCGAACCGGGAGCCCGCAGCGCCAATCAGCTCACCGGCCGGGACCTCGCATTGCCGACTGGTCGTCCTCACGAACTGGGCCTGGACCGGCCCGACGGCTGACGATCTCGCGGCAGGGGCCCCGGAACGCCGTCGGCGGTTCCGGGGCCCTGGTCGTGCACGGGTGTGGTCAGCTTCCGGCGGGGCGTGGTGCCACGACGCAGTTCGACCGGTCCGACTCGGCGGCCCCGTTGACCGCCGTCACGCAGAACTCGTAGTTCCAGGCACCGGGGAACAGGTAGGCGACGCCGTGGCTGGTGGCGTCGACGACGTTCTCGTCCGCGGTGGACGGGCCGCCGTTGTTGGTGTTGCGCACCCAGACCCGGTACCCGGCCGCGCCGCTCGCTCCATTCCAGCTCAACTGGACGGTGGTGGCGTCGGTGGAGGTGACCCGCAGCCCGGTCGGCGGCGGAGGGGTTCCGGCGCCGACCATGACCGGACGGGCACCCGCGGGAATGCCGCCGCCCGCGGCGTTCCAGGTCGCGACCGCGATGCTGTAGCGGTGGCCGGGCACCAGCCCGTCGATGTGCGCCGACGTGCCCTTGACCGCCGTGCCACCGATCCACGCGCCGGGTGTGTCCTTGTCCAGGGTGATGATCTGGTAGCGGTCGATCGTCGAGGTGTGGTCGCCGGTCGGCTCGCTCCACGTGACGTCGACCCCCGTCGCGGTGGCGCGGGTGACGATCTCGCTCGGTCCGCGCGCGGTCTGCGGACGGGCGACCGCGCCGACGATTGCGGACCACTCCGACCTGACGTCGTCACCGTTCTCCGTGCGGACCTGGTACTCCCACTCCTGGCCGTCGACGGTCCACGCGGTGTCGTGGCGGTTCGCCCCCACCCTCGACTCGCCCCAGGTCGCGGCACCCTTCTGCCGACTCCGGACCGTGTAGCCGTAAGCGCCGTACACGGCGTCCCAGGTGACCGTGATGCCACCGGGGGTGGAGCTGGCGACGACGTCGTTGGGCACCGGGGTCGGCCGGGCGGGGATCACGGCGGGAACGGCGGGAACCGCGGAGCCGAGCCCGTAGCTGTGGTGCAGCGTGCGCTCGAAGGCCTGGGCGATCCTGTACTCGCCCGTCGCGTTGGGGTGCAGGCCGTCGTAGCCGTCCGGGCAGCCGTCGAGTTCGCAAGCGTAGTTGCCGCGCCAGTCGACCAGCGCCACCGGGGAGGAGCCGGTGCTCCACGACGGGATCGCGGCGGCCAGCATCCCGTTGTAGGCGTCGGTGTTGCGCGGCAGGTCCTCGCGGCCGCCCATCCTGGTGCGCTGGGGAACGTTGGCCAACGCGAACCTGAGGTCCGGCTTGGCGGCGCGGGCCTGCTCCACGAGCGTCCTCATGCTGTCGAGCGTGCCCTCGGGGCCGCTGACGAACCAGCCGAGGTCGTTGAACCCGAGTCCCACCAGCAGGTAGTCCGGCTGGTGGAGCGCCACCTGGTCGCGGATCAGGGTCTTGTCCTGCGCCACCTGGCGCCCCCAGACCGCGAAGTGGTCGCTGTCGAACGCCTCGGCACCCGCGGCGTACCCGCCCGAGGTGCGGAGCGCGCCCGGCGGGGCCGGATCGGCTCCCTGCAAGGGCGGCGGGGACGGGGCCGCGGCCAGGGCGGGTTCGTGGGTGCCGCCGTAGGGGCCGACGAAGTCGACGGCGACGCCCTCGCTCCTGAACCACTCCCACAGGCGGTAGCGCCAGGTCCAATCACCCTCGGCGCCGTGGGACATCGAATCCCCCACCACCATGACCTTGAGCGGCCCACCGTCCTGGTCGGCGCGCAGGGGAACCGGGCCGGCACCGGCTTCGGCTCGCGCCTCGACAGAGCCGACCACCGCCAGTGCCACCGACAAGACGAGCGAAACGGCGCTCTTGCGCCATCGACGACGAGTTCGCAGGGCGTATGGCATGGAGGTCTTCCTTCCGTCCGATCACGGGGACCACGGCCGGGACCGGAAGTGCTTGTCCACCAGGGCGATGTCGATCATCAACGCCGCGATCATGGCGGAAGGCCGGATGACTCCACAAGGGATGGACGACGGCCGGAGGGAGTTCCCAAACGAGACGAACCACCCCTACTTCACAGGAAAAGACTGGTTCTCCAGTGTCCTCTGTGGAGCATTGTGCGGAGAACGCTCTGGGGGACTTGACCGCGATCAGGGGTCCTAGGGGTGGTCGCGTTCGCCTGGGCGCACGACACCGCGTTCGTAGGCGAGCACGACCGCTTGGACGCGGTCGCGACAGCCCAGCTTCGCCAGCAGGTTGCCCACGTGCGTCTTGACCGTCGACGAGCTGACCACCAGCTCGGCGGCGATCTCGGTGTTGGACAGCCCGCACGCCACCAGGAGCCACGTCTCGTGCTCCCGCTCGGTCAGGTCCGGCAGCGGACCGGTGACCCGCGGCGGGCTCGCGCGGGCGAACTCGGCGATCAGCCTGCGCGTCACGCCGGGCGCGACCAGGCCGTCGCCCGCCGCCACCACCCGCACCGCGGTGACCAGCTCGTCCGGTTCTATGTCCTTGAGCACGAACCCGCTCGCACCCGACCGCAGCGCGGCGAAGACGTACTCGTCCAGGTCGAACGTGGTCACCACCAGCACCGCCACCGGATCGGCGACACCCGGCCCGGCCAACCGGGCGGTCGCGGCGATCCCGTCCACGTGCGGCATCCGCACGTCCATCAGCACCACGTCCGGGCGGCAGCGCCGGGCCACGGACACCGCGGCCGCGCCGTCGGCCGCTTCGCCGACCACCTCGATGTCCGGCTCGGACTCCAGGATCGTGCGCAGCCCCGCCCGCACCACGGCCTGGTCGTCGACCACGACCACCCGGACCGTCACGGCCGCGCCGTCCTCGGGAACAACGCCTCCACCAGCCAGCCGCCGTCCGGGGTCGGTCCGACCGCCAGTTCGCCACCGGCGCGCCGGACCCGCTCCCCCATGCCGAGCACCCCGTGCCCACCGCGCGGCTCCGGTCCCGGCCGACCCGCGTCGTTGCGCACCAGCACCTTCAGCTCCGCCGCGTGGAAGCCGATCGCCACCGCGACCGGCGCGCCCTCGGCGTGCCGCCGAGCGTTCGTCAGAGCCTCCTGCACCACCCGGTACGCCGCCAGGTCGGTGGCGGGGTCGACCACCCGGTCGTCGCCGCTCACGGTCAGCGACACCTCCATGCCGGTGGCGGTGGCCGACGCCACGAGGTCCGGCACCCCCGACAGCGCGGACCTGTCCTCCGGTGCGCGCATGACCCCCACCAGCCCGCGCAGCGCGGTCAGCGTCCGACGGCCCTGCGCGCGGATTCCCAGCAGCACCTCCCGCGCGGCCGCGGGGTCCCGCTCCACCAACCGGTCGGCCGCGCCCGCCTGGACCACGATCGCGGACAGGTCGTGCGCCGCGATGTCGTGCAGGTCGCGGGCGATCCGGGCGCGTTCCTCGGCCGCCGCGGCCTCGGCGCGCAGCTCCCGCTCCACCTCCAGGTGCCTCACCCTGGCGGCCAGTTCGGCCGTGTAGGCCCGGTTGGCGCGCACGTAGAGCCCGACCAGGCCGGGAAT
Organism: Umezawaea sp. cmx-9-4; assembly: GCA_049997955.1. Lineage (GTDB taxonomy): Bacteria > Actinomycetota > Actinomycetes > Mycobacteriales > Pseudonocardiaceae > Umezawaea. Next base: position 266,684 of record JAEBDY010000010.1, read on the forward strand.
GGCGAAGGTGCCCGCGGACGCCAGCACCAGGTCCACCACGTCGGTGCCGTCGTTCGCCCAGAACGTGATCACGGACTGGACGTTGCCGCCCAGCGGGACCGACAGCGCGCCGCCCACCGCGTGCCCCACCGCGCCGAGCGCGAGCGTGACGACCGTCGTCCGGCGCGGCAGCAGGGTGGCGACCGCGTACGCGCAGACCGGCACCCCGATCCCGGTGGGCAGGAAGGTGGCGGGCAGCGCGGTCGCCGCCAGCACGACGGCGGTGGCCAGGGCGAGCGCCGTGCGCGGGGCTTTGCGGCGCACGGCCACCGTGGCGATGTCCGCGGTGGAGGCGACGGCCGCGGCGGCGATCACCCACCCGGCGTGCGGGAAGACCCCGTCGTTGACCAGCAGCGCCAACGGCAGCCGCAGCAACCCCAGCACCACGAGCACCGCGGCCACCACGGCGTCGCGACCGGTCGGCGTCAGTCCGCCGGGTCGCGGTGCCGCCCGCCACCGTCCTGTCACCTCGCGGGCTTCCCTTCGGGCGCGGTGTCCCGTCGACGGAGCGGGAACGACCGCCAGTAGGTGGCGGTGCGCCACAGCCATTCCAGCGGACCATAGCCGAACCGGCTCAGCCACAGCGGGCTCCACACCGCCTGCACGAGCAGGATCGCCGCGCCGAGCAGGGCCGAGCCGGTCCAGTCCGCCGACCCGCGCAGCCCCATGACCGGTCCCAGCAGCACGAACAGGACCGTGGCGGTGAGGTAGTTCGTCAGCGCCATCCGCCCCAGCGGCGCGAACACCCGCGTCAGCACGGTTCCCACGGGGGTGTGCAGCAGCACCAGGAACCCGGCGGCGTACGCACCGGCGACCGCCAGCGAGAACAGCAGCCCGAACCACCGCCCGACCAGTTCGCTCGGCACCGCGGCGACGAGCGCGTACGCCCCCGCCGCCACCACCGCGAAGCCGGTCGCCGCCACGGCGAGCGCTCTCGTGCGGTGTCCCAGCTCCTCGGCGAACCCGGCACGGGCCAACCCGAACCCCAGCGCGAAGAGCCCTGGCAGCACGCCGAACCCGCCCACCCCGAGCACCACACCGCCCACCGCGAGCACGGCTCCGGCCACCAGGCTCACCCGTGTCGACGCGTAGCTCAACGGCAGCAGCACCAGCAACCCGGTCACCGCGAACGGCAGCAGCACCTCGCCGGGCTGCAGGAGGTGGTGCAGCGCCCCGAACACCGCGAGCGCCAGCAACCTGCGCACCACCGGAACCCTGGGCGAGGCCCTCCCCCGCTCCGCCGACCGCAGGAACAACCCGAACCCGAGCCCGAACAGCAGGTAGAAGATCGGGTAGAACTTGCCGAACACGAACAGCCGCAGCCCGAACGGGACTTCCGACAGGGTCGTGACCATGGACATGGTCTGCGGGATGTTGACGAAGATGATGCCGCACAACGCGAATCCGCGCAGCGCGTCCAACGCCTCGATGCGGACTCGGGTCGGAGTGGGTTCGGTGGTCGCCGCCATGCCGATCATCGTCGCCCTCGACCCCCGCGCCGCACCTCCCCCTTGGGACTGATCCCCCCTCCACCTCAGGTACCGGGTTCGAAAGTGGACCGCCACGGGCGGCGCTTGACCTTGTGGTTACCACAGGGTCGACGATGGTGGCATGTTGTCCATCGGCGAGTTCAGCGAAATGTGCCACCTGTCCCCGCAGACGCTGCGGTTCTACCACTCCGAGGGTCTGCTCGTGCCCGCCGACGTCAACGAGCGGACCGGCTACCGCGGCTACACGTTCGGGCAGGTCGAACAGGCCATGCTGGTCACGGTGCTGCGCGGCACGGGGATGAGCGTGAAGACGGTCCGGCTCGCTCTCGACGAACGCGACACGGCACCCGGCCTGTTGCGGCAGCACAGCGAGGAGGTCCAGCGCCAGCGGCGGATCCAGGACGAGGCGATCAGCGACGCCCGCCAGTTCCTCGAGTCGTGGCCGGAGGCGCGCCTGCGCCACGTGCCCGAGACGACCGTGGTGTCGAAACTGGTGGCCCCACCGCTCTCCGGGCTCGACCACTACGACTGGGACGAGGCCGACGCCGCCTCGTCCTCCGCCATCCGGGACCTGGCCAAGGTGGCGGAGTCGTGCGGGGCCGTCGTGTCCGGCACGCCGTGGCGGACCTGGGCCATCGAGACGCCGGAGCAGAAGCGGCAGGGCATGACCTCGGACGGCCCGCACTGGCTGGTCAAGATCCCCGTGGAAGCCGACGGGAAGGCGGTCGCGGCCCTGTCCGGCTCCGTCGACGTGCAGGCGTTCGAAGCACGGGAGGAGTTGGCGATCTTCATGCCCGGCAAGAGCTCCATGGCCAAGTTCGGCACCGCGCTCACGCACCTGACCACCTACCCCCTGGAAGACGCCTACGTCGACCTGGCCAGCATGCGTCAGCTGCTGCTCGACGACGGCGTCGAGACCAGCGTGGCGATCCGCAAGATGGAGGACGAGGACGGCGGACTCGCCTGACCCCTTCGTGTCGCGGAGGGTGAGCGGAGCGCCGACGGACCCGCAGGTGAGGAAGGTGCGGCAGGACGTCTCCCGCGCCACCGCTCGGCCGGTCCCCACGACGGGGGTCGACGAACCAGGTTCGACCGGCCGCGCGCGGGGGTGATCCCGCGAGTGCGGGACCACCCCCTGCCGGACTACGACACGCTCACCACGTGCCGGAGGTCGTTCAGCCCGGTGGCCGCCTCCCACAGGCCCGTGTTTGCCGTCTGCACGGAGTACTCGGGCCGGTCGGGCAGTGCCGGGTCGGCCAGTTCCAGCAGCAGCGCGTAGGTGCCGGGCGGCAGGGACGACGGCACCGACACGGTCTGCGCCACGGTGTGCGCGCCGGGCAGCCACGTGCGGGGGTCGGCGTCGAGCGGGATCCGCACCACCGCCCGCGTGGCCGTGTTGCGCAGCACCAGGGCCACGCCTCGCGGGTTGACGGCCGCCGCGTAGCCGTCGTTGGTGAGTCCTATCCGGACGGCGAGGCCCGAGCCGCGGGCCGCGGTCGCCGGGTACGAGCCGTCGCGCAGCGTGAACCGGTAGCCGAGGCGGTTGGTCACGTCCGCCAGGCAGCCCTGCGCCGCCCAGGACTGGAGCACTCCCTGGTGGTAGTCGGTGTTCAGGTACGTCCAGTGGAACCGGGACATCTCCGCCGTGGCGGTGGGGCAGTCCGAGCGTGGCGCGTTCGGGGCGCACGTCTCGCCGCCCATCGGCACCGCACGGGTCTCGCCCTCCAGGTACGGGTACTCCACCGACGGGTTCTCGTAGGTGCCGAAGTCGTCGGGGCTCGCCAGGAAGCAGTCGTTGTGGTGGCCCAGCCGCCCGCCGCCGCCCGAGTAGAGCGTGCGCTTGATCTTCGGTGTGCGCAGCTGCACGGCCCTCGTGGCGGGCAGGACGCTCAGCAGCTTGTCCACCACGGCCTTGCGGTTGGCCCAGTCCGCGGCGGTGACCGCGCCCGCGTTGCCGAAGTTGCGCGTGTAGTACCACTCGCCCCACGCGCCCACGAAGCCCGCCTGCACCACGCCGATCACGTCCGCGTTCCCCGAGAGGTAGGGCGCGAGCTGGTCCAGGTGGCCGAGCACCCGGTCCTTCGGCGCGTCGTCACCGGCGTCCGACGCCGTGTAGGCGAAGCGCAGCACCAGTTTCACGCCTGCCGCGCGGGCCGCGGCGAACTGCCGCCGCAACCGGTCCAGCGAGGACTGGGCGATCGGCGCGGCCTTGTACTCGGCGAGGTAGAACACGCACATCACCAGCGTGATGCCCTGCGACACCCGGTACTGGCGCAGCGTGTCGGCGGAGAAGTCGGTCTTGTCGCAGTCCCCGGTGTGGTGGTAGAGCCCGCGTTCCGGGTTGGCGACCGCCGCGGTCGACGGCGGGTAGACCGTGCCGCTCCCGCCGCCGGTGTAGGTGTGGGTCACCTTGGCGGAGGTCTCCACCGGGGCCTCCACCTGGAACACCACGTCGGCGTCGTTCGGGCTCGCCTGCTCCCCGATCGCACTCCGCTCCGCGGTCCAGCGGGCCGTCCCGCCCGACGAGGTGAACGGCACCGGTCCCACCGCCGTCCACGCCCAGCCGCCACCGCTGTGCCGGTAGAGCGTCCCGTTCTCCAGCAGGTAGTCGGCACCCGTTCCCGTCTGGGCGAACCCGGTGCCCGCGTTGCGGTCCACGTCCACGTAGACCCGCGCGAACGCGGGTGTGCCCGTGAACCCGATCTGGTAGGTGACGGTCGTAGCGGTGCTCGTCACCGACGGGCCGGTGATGGCCGCCCCGGCGGGCGCGGCCGCCGCGCTCGTGGCGACGAGCGCCATCACCAGGCCCCACACGAACTTCGGCACTCGGTCCTCCGTTTCCGCCCGCGGCGCGGACCCCATTAACCCACCGTGCGACTTCGGGTGGGCGGTCGGGGTCACCCCCCGCGGCGCTACCGCGGAACGAGCACCACCCGGCCGCCGGTCGTGCCACCGGCCTGCCGTTCCCACGCGGCGGTGACGTCGTCCAGCGGCACGACCTCGTGCGTCACGGACAGCTCGTGGCGGGCGATCGCGTTCGCCACGACACCGATGCCCTCCGCCCGCTGCGCGGCGGTGAGCTCCTTGTTGGTGTACCCGAGCAGCCTCAGGGAGCGGCCGTAGAGCACCGTCGCGTCCAGCGGGCACGTCGAGCCCGCGCTCGCGCCGAGCGTGACCATGCGGCCGCCGGGGCGCAGCACGTGGGCGGCGGCCGCGGCGGGCACGCCGAACAGCGGGTCGAGCACGAGGTCGGCCGAGCCGTCGCAGGCCGCGAGGAAGCGGCCCACCAGCTCCAGGTGGTCGTCGGTGTCCAGCGCCACCACGGCGTCGGCTCCCGCCGCGGCGGCACGGGTCCTGGCGTCCGCGGACCGGGCCGCGGCGACGACCCGGCGCGCTCCGGCGAGGCGGGCCAGCCGCACGGCCGCCTGCCCCACGACGCCACCGGCACCGAGCACGACGACCTGCTCCCCCGCCACCAGGCCACCGCGCCACGTCAACGCCATGTGCGCGGCCACGGCCGACAGCCCGGCCGCGGCGACCAGCACCGGATCGACGCCCGCCGGCAACTCGACCAGGTCGCTGCGGCGGACGGCCACCGCGGCCGCCATGCTGCCGTCCTCGGGCGCCGTGCCCGCCGCCGTCGGGAACCAGACCAGCCGCCCCTCGGCCGTCCCCACGCCCTGGACACCGGGGACGTAGGGCGTGCGCGGCACACCGTGGTAGGACTTCCCGCCCGCGCACAGCAGGTCCAGCGGGGTGATCGGCGCGGCCAGCACCTCGACCACGACCTCGCCCGCACCCGCGCGGGGCGTCTCCCGGTCGGTCACCACGGGCGGCAGGCCCGGCAGGCGGATCTCCGCCGCGCGCATGCTCACGTGCTGATGTCCGGGTAGGGCAGGCCCACGTGCGACAGCCGCCGCGCGTAGTCGAGCTGGAACCCCAGCCCCTCGTGGTCGCGTTCGAACATCGCGATGAACAGGGTCAGCGTCAGGAACGGGTGGGCGCCCATCGCGAACAGCGTCGGGTAGTCGTGGGTGCGCAGCGCCTCGCGTTCCGCCTCGTCGAACGCGAGCCAGGTGGACCGCTCCTCGTCGACGCAGCCGAGGAGCCGGTTGGCGTGCTCGGACTCCCACCACGCGACCGTGCCCACGGGGTCCTCGCGGTACCGCTCCACGAGGTCCTGGTCGCGGTCGACGGTGAAGAGGAACTTGTTCAGCAGGTACTTGCTCATCGCGCACCGCCCTGCGGGTACCAGGTGAAGTAGGCCTCCATCGTGTGGAACAGGTCGAACGTGTCGACGTAGTCGGCCTTCCGGCCGTCCCCGGCGACGCCCATCATCAGCATGAAGTCCATGAACCCGTGGGTGGCGTTGCCCGGCAGGTGCAGGCTGTCCAGGCTCACCTCGGCCAGGCACTCCTCGATGTCGCCGCCCGCGATCCACTCGACGGCCTTCCGGTCGAACTCCGGGTCGGGGCCGTGCGGGCCGAACTGCCGGGGCCCGCCCAGTTCGAGGGACAGGTGCCCGGTGCCGATCACGGCGACGCGCTGGTCGGACGGCCACGACTCGATCAGCTGCCGGATCGTGCGCCCGAGCTGGACGAACCGCTTGGGCTGCGGCAGCGGTGGCGCGAAGATGTTGGTGTAGATGGGAACGATCGGCAGGTCGGCCTCGGGGCGCAGCGTGATGATCGGGCACGTGATGGAGTGGTCGATCCGCAGCTCGTTGGAGAACGCCAGGTCGAACCCCGCGTCCATGCCCTCGCGCAGCACGTACGCCGACAGGTCCTCCTGTCCTTTGAGGAGCATCCTCGGCAGCCCGAACTCGCGCTGCTCGTTCGCCCAGTTCGCGTCGTAGAACGGGGCCTTGCCCACCAGGAACTGGGGCATGTTGTCCAGCCACAGCTGGTGGAAGTGGTCCGAGCCGACCATCACCAGCACGTCGGGCCGCGCTTTCGTGAGGGTCTCGCGGAACGCCTCCACCTTGCGCACCCACTCGTCGGCGAACGGTGGCCGGTCCTCCCCCGTCGCGGTGCTGGCGCGGTAGTAGAACGGGTGGTGCGTGGACGCGATGACCGCGACCAGTTCAGCCATGCCGACCTCCGGTGCTCGACTGGGGATCCGGGGGGATCGAGGTGTTGTTGAGGTCCACCGACAGGAAGATGTCGTTGGCGACCGGGCGCCGGATCTCCTCGGCGAGCTGGCCGATGAGCCCCGCCGTGCGGGCGAGGAGGGCGAAGGCGCGCAGCAGTTCCAGCGGCAGCCCGAGGTCGGCCAGCGCCGCGCCGCACGTGCCCGCGCCGTTGAGCGGGAGGGTCTTGCCGAGCACCCGCGGGTGGACGCGGCCGATGGCGGCGAACAGCGCCAGGTGCGGGCCGTGCAGCCCTTCCTCGGCGGCGATCTCGAAAAGCCGGGGCGTGCGGGGGTCGCCTTCCTTGTGCACGTGGTGCCCGAGGCCGGGGAGGAGCTCCCCCGCCTCGCGCTTGGCGCGCACCGCGGCCAGGGCGAGGGCGTCCCAGCCCTCGTCGTCGACCGGCAGGCCACCGTCCACACCGGACAGCACGTCGTGCAGGAAGCGACCGCAGTCCTCGGTGACGCCGAGGAACCGGGAACCCCCGCCCAGCAGGCCCGCGGCGAGCGCGCCCTGGACGGAGTCGGGCGCGGACAGGTAGGTCAGGCGGGTCACGATCGCGGTGGGGGTGAAGCCGTGGTCGGCCAGCGCGGCGAGCACGGACTCGAAGACCCGCGTCTCGCCCGGTGTCGGCCTGCGCTGGGTGGCCAGCCAGAACGCCAGCTCGCCGAAGCCGACCTCCCCCATGACGTCCTCGGCGAGGTCCCGGCCCAGCAGCGTGATCGTCTTCGGGCTGGAGGCGCCGAGCGCCGTCGGGTAGGTCACGCGTCCTCCTCCTTCGTCAGCCACGTCCGCAGTTCCCCGCCGTGCTCGTCGAGCAGCGGGGGCGGCAGGTGGTAGCCGACCGGGGTCGCGGAGAAGCGGATGGGGTGCCGGGTGGTCGGCACCGCCCGGTCGCCCTCGCCCACGACGACGACCGGGTCCAGTTCGAACCGCTCGGCCATCGCGAACCCGCCGTCGATGGTGTTGATCGGCCCGCACGGCACGCCCGCCGCGACGAGCAGGTCGAACCACTCCAGCGCGCCCTTCGTCCCGAGCCGTTCGGCGAGGATCGGCCGCAGGTCGTCCCGGTGCTCCGTGCGGTCCGCGTTGCGGGCGTACGCGGGGTCGTCGGCGACCTCGGGGACGCCGAGCACCTCGCACAGCTTGCGGAACTGGGAGTCGTTGGCCGCGGTGACGATCAGGTCGTTGTCCGCGGTCGGCAGCGCCTCGTAGGGGAAGACGCTCGGGTGCGCGTTGCCCATGCGGAAGGGGACGACGTCGCCCGCCACGTAGGCGGAGCTGTGGTTGACCAGCCCGGTCAACGCCGACGAGAGCAGGTTGACCTCGACGTGCTGGCCCTCGCCGGTGGCGTCGCGGTGCCGCAGCGCGGCGAGGACGCCGATCGTGGCGTGGTTGCCCGCCATCACGTCGAACACGGAGATCCCGGCCCGGAAGGGCGGGCCGTCCGGGTCGCCGGTGAGGCTCATCAGGCCGGACATCGCCTGCACCATCAGGTCGTAGCCCGGCACGTCCTTGCCCGCGCCGGAGCCGAACCCGCTGATCGACGCGTACACGACGCCGGGGTTGGCCTCCCGCACCGAGTCGAAGTCCAGCCCGTACTTGGCCATGCCGCCGGGCTTGAAGTTCTCGATCACGACGTCCGCCCGCCGCGCCAGCTCCCGCGCGACCTCGACGTCGGCCGCGTCGCGCAGGTCGAGGGCGATGGACCGCTTCCCGCGGTTGACGCCCAGGTAGTAGGTGGACACGCCGTCGCGGGCCGGTGGCGTCCACGTGCGGGTGTCGTCGCCCTTAGGCCCCTCGACCTTGACCACCGACGCGCCCATGTCGGCGAGCAGCATCGTGGCGTAGGGCCCGGCGAGGATCCTGGAGAAGTCGGCCACCAGGATCCCCGACAGCGGTCCCGCCGACTTCTCCGGCACTCCGGTGTCAACCATGCAGCACTCCGCCGTCCTGCGGACGTGTGTCCGCTTGACGGATTGTGCGCACTGGCACCACCGCCCGTCAAGGCTCCAGCGGACACATGTCCGACGAGCGGACGGTCAGGCCGAGGACGCGGTCACGTGCGGGACGGTCTCCAACCGGGCGAAGTCGGCGCTGATGTCGCCCGCCGTCTGGAGCAGCAGCGGCAGGTGGTGCTCGACCAGCCGTTCCACGGAGGTCTCGGCGGCGTGGCAGTTCACGTTCACGCCCGCGACGACCCGGCCCGATCCGTCGCGGAGCGGCGCGGCGATCGAGCGGATGCCGAGCGTCAGCTGCTCGTCGGTGAGTGCCCAGCCGCAGGCGCGCACCTCGCGCAGCGCGGCGTCGCGCTCGGCGCGGTCCGGCTGCCACCTCGACACCAGGCCGGAGCGCGTGGGCTCGGCCAGCACGCGGTCCAGCTCCTCGGGCGGCAGCGCGGCCAGCTGCACCTTCCCCAGCGACGTCGGCAGGGCGGGGAACCGCGTCCCGATCTGCACCGCGAGCGACACGATCTTCGGCACGGCGACCCTGGCGACGTAGACGATGTCGGACCCGTCGAGCTGCGCGATCGAGCACGACTCGTTCGTGCGCGCCACCAGCTTCTCCAGGTGCGGCCGGGCCACGTCCCACAGGCCCATGGACCGCACGTAGGCGACGCCCAGCTCCAGCACCCTGGGGGTCAGCGAGTAGCCGCGGTCGGCCGCGCGGACGTAGCCGAGCTCCTCCAGCGTCAGCAGGATCCGGCGCGCGGTGGGACGGGCGAGGCCCGCGGCGGACGCGACCTCGGCGAGCGTCATCACCGGGCAGCCCGGCCGGAAGACCGCGATGACCTCCAGTCCGCGCGCGAGCGCCTCGATGAAGTCCGGCCCTGTTCCCTCACGTGGCACCACGCGCCCCCTCTCTCGTTGAGCCCGCCCAGCGTAACCCCGATGTCCGCGAGGCGGACAAAGCGAACCCCACACGGTCGAGGACCTGGACGTCGGAGTCCATTGACACTGGTCGGGCAGAGGTTCAGAGTGACCGCCAGGACCCGATGACCGTTGGTCGGACAGTTGTCCGAACTGTGAGGGAGCGTCGACGATGCCGCAGCCACCCGACGAGATGTCGAACCGACCGGTCGTGTTCCGGGGTGGGACCGTCGTGACCGTGAACGCGGGCCACGACGTGCTGACCGACCACGACGTGCTGGTCGTGGACGGCGACATCGCCGCCATCGGACCGGCGCTGCCCGTCCCGGAGGGCACGGTCGAGATCGACGCGACCGGCGGGATCGTGATGCCCGGCATGATCGACACCCACCGGCACCTCTGGCAGACCGCGATGCGCGGCTACGGCGCCGACTGGACCCTGACCCAGTACTTCGTCTGGTACTACCTGGAGTGGGGCAGGGTGTTCCGACCGGAGGACATCCACGCCGGCAACCTGCTCGGCGCGGTCGAGGCGCTCGACGCGGGCGTCACGACGACCGTCGACTGGTCGCACGGCCTGCGGACCACGCAGCACGCCGACGCCGCCGTCGACGCCCTGCGAGCGGTGCCCGGCCGGTTCGTCCTGGCCTACGGCAACATCCAGGACGCCCCCGCGAACTGGACCGGCACGCCCGAGTTCCGCGACTTCGTCGACCGCCGCGTCACCGGCGACGACATGCTCGGCTTCCAGCTCGCCTTCGACGTGACCGGCGACCCGGCGTTCCCCGAGAGGCCCGCGTTCGAGGTCGCCCGCGAGCTCGGCGTCCCGGTCACCACCCACGCGGGGGTCTGGGGCGCCACCGGCGACGACGGCATCAAGCTCATGCACGACCACGGCTTCATGACCCCCGAGACCGTCTACGTCCACGGGGCGTCCCTGTCCGCGGACTCCTACCACCGCATCGCCGCGACCGGCGGCTCCGTCTCGGTGTCGACGGAGAGCGAGCAGAGCGCGGGCCAGGGCTACCCGCCCACCTGGGCCCTGCGCGCCCACGGCATCCCCGTGTCGCTGTCCATGGACACCTCGGTGTGGTGGAGCGGCGACCTGTTCTCCGCCATGCGCTCCACCCTCGGCGCCGACCGCTCCCGCGAGCACCTCGAAGCGCACGCGAAGGGCGACACCGTCACGCACTCGTCGCTGCGCGCCCAGCAGGTGGTGGAGTGGGCGACCCTCGGCGGTGCCCGCGCGCTCGGCCGGGAGTCCAGGCTGGGCAGCGTCGAGGTCGGCAAGGCCGCCGACCTCGTGCTCCTCAAGAACGACCACTCCCCCGTCTCGTTCCCCCTGCTCAACCCGCACGGCCACATCGCGTTCCAGGCCCAGCGCGCCGACGTGCACACCGTCCTGGTCGGCGGCCGCGTCGTGAAGGCCGACGGCAGGCTCGTCGGCATCGACCTGGCCGCCGTCCGCGCGAAGGTCGAGGACACCGTCGACCACCTGCGCTCCCAGCTCGGCGAGGAGGCCTGGGTCAAGGGCATGAACCCGGACATCCCGACCAGCGAGGTGCTGGACAACCCGTACACCTACACCGACTACCGGAGCGGCAGCACGCACAGCGGCTGACCCGCCACCGTGCGCCCGGCGTCTCACCCCTGTGCGGTCACGACGGCCGGACGGACAGCGCGTGGTGGAAGACGTCGAGCGGGTCCCAGCGCGCCTTGACCCGCTGCAACCTCGGGTAGTTCCCCTTGTAGTAAAGGGTGTGCCACGGCACGCCGGAGGTGTTCCACAGCGGGTCGGCGTGGTCCTCGTTCGGGAAGTTGATGCCCGCGCCGTCGTGCGCCGAATCGGGGGCGGGCACGCCGCCACCGGTGGCGTACAGGTCGCGGTTGAACTCGCGGAGCCACCCGATCTGGGCGGCGTCCTGCTCGGGGCTCGCCCAGAACGTGGTCGCCCAGGCCCGCAGGACCGAGTCGCGCTGGGCGACCGCGGTCGCCGCGGACGGCACGGTGTTGATCTTCCCGCCGAACGAGTACAGGAACACCGCGCCCAGCCCGGTCTGCCGCTCGTCGGTCAGGTACCGGTAGCAGGTGGCGATCTGCCGGTCCGACCACGACCGGCGCAGGAACGCGTCCGCGGACTTCGTGCGGTTCATGCCCTCGGTGTCGAACTCGTTGCCGAGGGTCGCCTTCATCCACGGGACGAACGCCGTCTGCGCCTCGTGCGGCGTGTCGACGCCCTCGGTCAGGGCCGCGAGGTACTCGGCCAGCAGCCCTTCGACCCCCGGCAGGGCCGCGTCGAGCTGCGCGATCAGGCCGATCCCGCCCAGCGAGCGGTGGCTCAGCGTCAGCTGGCTCCACAGGCTCGACCAGGGGGCGCTGTCGGTGCTGTGCCGCTCGTGCCACCGGCCGTGGTTGCGCAGGAGGGTGCCGAACGACTTCTCGGTCAGCTCGCCCCACGGCCAGCCGACCTCCGTCTTCAGCACCATTCCCGGCGCCTTCGGCAACGCGGTCGCCGGGTCGTCGCCGCTGCGCCCCGGCGACCGCAGCCAGTACTTGGTCACGATGCCGAAGTTGCCGCCGCCACCGCCGGTGTGCGCCCACCACAGCTCGCGGTTCGGGTCGCCGGGCTCGCGGGTGGCCACCACCGCGCGGGCGCGGCCGGACCGGTCCACCACGACGACCTCGACCGCGTACAGGTGGTCGACGACCAACCCGTCCCGGCGGGACAGGGGGCCGAACCCGCCGCCCGCGATGTGGCCGCCCACGCCGATCTTCGGGCACTCGCCGCCGGGGACGGTGACGCCCCAGCCCAGGTACAGGGTCCGGTAGAGCTGGCCGAGGGTGGCGCCGACCTCCACCGCGAACGCCTTGCGCCCGTGGTCGAAGTGCACCGCCTTCATCTCGGAGGTGTCCACGAGGACTCGCACCGACGGGTCGTCGACGAAACCCTCGAAGCAGTGGCCGCCGCTGCGCACCGCGATCCGCTTGCCGTCGCGCAGGGCCTCGTTCACCACCGCGACGACCTGTCCGGTCGTGTGCACGAGCCGCACCGACTCTGGGCGGGCCTCGAACCGCGCGTTGTAGCCCCTGGTGACCAGGTCCCGGTAGCGGCGGTCGTCCTGCCCCACCACCACCGCGTCCGGGGGCCGGACCCGCGACTCGGTGCCCGCGCTCGCCGTTCCGCCTGCCACGGCGTACCCGGCGACGGTCCCGCCCACCACGGCCGCCGATCCGAGGAACCCCCGGCGTGTCATCTCGCTCAACGTCAGCACCAACCTTCGCCCAGTCGTCAACCACGTGTGCCTCCCCTGCCTAGTGCGGTTGGATTGATCACCGTCGGCCGTCCGGGGGTGGACAACAGGGTCTGATCAACCGCGACCGAGGTCTGGGGGATGGCGTGCCTCGTCGGGAAAGCCCTCTTGAGGAGGGGGACGGCGCGCTGGTGCGGTTCGCGGCGGACCTCCGCGACCTGCGCGAGAAGGCGGGCGGGCCGACGTACCGGGAACTCGGCGGGCGGGCGCACTTCTCGGCGACGGCGCTGTCGAGCGCCGCGGCGGGCCGGAAGCTGCCCAGCCTGGCGGTCACGCTGGCCTACGTCCGCGCCTGCGGCGGCGATCCGGCCGACTGGGAGCGGCGGTGGCACGACCTCGCCGCCGAAACGGCCGCGGCGGGCCGCGACGACCGGCCGGAGGAGACCGCGGCCGGATCGCCGTACGTGGGTCTGGCCTCCTTCCGCCCGGAGGACGCGCACCGGTTCTTCGGCCGCGACCGGCTCGTGGACGCGGTGGCCGCACGCCTGTCGGACCGCCGCTTCCTGGTGGTGTCCGGCACCTCCGGCGCGGGCAAGTCCTCGCTGCTGCACGCCGGGGTCGTCCCCCGGATGCGGGCAGCCGGGTGGCGGACCGCGCAGTTCACCCCCGGCGCCCGACCGCTGGAGGAGTGCGCGATCCACGTCGGCCGCCTCGACGGCACCACGGCGGACCGGCTCGCGGCGGACCTGGCCGGCGATCCGCGGGCCCTGCACCGGTCGGTCCGGCAGGCGCTGGCGGAGCAGCCGCCGGAGGTGGAGCTCCTGCTGGTGGTCGACCAGTTCGAGGAGCTGTTCACGCTGTGCCAGGACGAGGACGAGCAGACCCGTTTCATCGACGCCCTGCTGGTCGCCGCGCAGGCGGAGAACAGCCGCTGCCGGATCGTCCTCGGCGTGCGGGCCGACTTCTACGGCCACTGCGCGAGCCATCCGGGCGTGGCGGCGCTCCTCGCGGACGCGCACGTGCTCATCGACCCGATGACGACCGAGGAGCTGCGCCAGGCGGTCACCGAACCCGCCGTCCAGGCGGGCAACGCGGTGGAGGGCGCGCTGCTGGCCCGGATCGTCGCCGACGTGGCCGGGCAGGTCGGGACGCTCCCGCTCGTCTCGCACGCCCTGCTGGAGACGTGGCGCAGGCGGCGCGGCACCACGCTCACCGTGCACGGCTACGAGATGGCGGGCGGCATCCGCGGCGCGGTCGCGCAGACCGCCGAACGCGCCTACACCGCGCTGGGCGCGCGAGGCCGGGACCGAGCCCGGCAGATCCTCCTGCGGCTGGTCGCGCTGGGCGAGGGCACCGAGGACACCAAGCGCCGCGTGCGGCGGAGCGAGCTGGACGACGATCCCGAGACCACCGCCGCGCTGGCAGCGCTGGTCGACGCGCGGCTGGTGACCGTCGACCACGACAGCGTCCACCTGGCCCACGAGGCGCTGGTCCGCTCGTGGCCCAGGCTGCGGGGCTGGCTGGCCGAGGACCGCGACGGCCTGCGCGTGCACCGCAGGCTCACCGAGGCCACCCGGACGTGGGTGTCGCTCGACCGCGACCCCGGCGCGCTCCACCGGGGGGTCAGCCTGGAGGTGGCCCGCGACTGGGCGCTGCGGCACGGTCGGAACCTGACCGTCGTCGAGTCCGCGTTCCTGCGCACCAGCCTGGCGACCGACCAGCGCGAGCAGGCCGTCCGCCACCGCCGCACCCGGCAGCTGCGGTGGCTGGCGAGCGCGCTGGCGGTGCTGCTGGTCGCGGCGGTCGCCGTGACCGCGGTGGCCGTGCGCCAACGGCAGGACGCGGTCGCCGAGGGACTGGTCACGGCGTCGCGGCAACTGGCGGCCGAGGCCATGGCCGAGGCGGACTGGGACGTGGCGGCGGCCATGCGGCGGGCGCTCGACGCCTACCGGAACCACCCGACGACCGAGGCGCGCAGCGCCGTGTTGAGCCTCGCGTCCTGGCACCCGTACACCGCCAAGCTGCCGAGTCCGGTGGGGATCGCGCTGGAGACGGCGTTCTCCCCCGACGGCCGGGTGCTGGCCGTTCCCGGCGGGCCGGGGCGGATCGGGCTGTGGGACGTGGTGACCCGCACGGAGTCGACCGTCCTGGGTGGACCGTTCGGGCAGGCGCTCACGGTCGCCTTCAGCCCGGACGGCCGCCGTCTCGCCCACGGCGGGCAGGACGGCGCCATCGCCGTCTGGGACGTGGCGAGCCGTTCCGCGCTGGTGGACGGCGTCCGGACGGACGGACCCGTCACGAAGATCCGGTTCAGCCCGGACGGACGACTGCTGGCCACCGCCGGCGACACCGGGGTGCGGCTCTGGGACGCGGCGGACGGCAGGCCGTTGGCCACCCTCGTCGACCGCGGTCCCGGCGACGTGGCCTTCAGCCCGGACGGGGCGCTGCTCGCGTTCACCGACGCGGGCGGCGGGATCACCCTGTGGGACCCGGCCACCGCCGCGGTGGTGGACCGCGTCGCCACCGACGCCACCGGTCCGCGGTCGGTGGCGTTCGGCCCCGACGGCCGCACCATCGCGACCACGGGCGTGGGCCGCGTGGTCCAGCTGTGGGACGCCGCGACCCGGCGGCACGTGGCGGACCTCCAGCACGTCGACGGCGTGCGGAAGGTGGTGTTCGACCAGGCGGGCGACCGGCTGCTCGCCCTGGGCATCGGCGGGGACGCGGTGCTGTGGGACGTGCCGCGGGAGGCCGTGATCGGCCAGCTGGTCCGGTCGAGGAGTTCGAAGGTCGCCAACGCGGCCTTCAGCCCCGACGGGCGGTTCATCGCGGGCAGCGGCAGCTACGGGAGCACCATCGGCAGCATCCTGCTGTGGGACCGGGAGGAACTCCCGTTCGAGGGGCACGTCGACACCGCCAGCGGCGTGGCCGTGAGCCCCGACAACGCCGCGGTCGCGAGCAGCAGCGCGGACGGCACGCTCATCGTGTGGGACCGCGAGCACCGCACCGAGCGCGCGGTGGTCGTGGGCTCCGGCAGTTCATCGCTCGACACCAGAGGACCGGCGCTGAGCCAGGACGGACGACTGCTGGTGGCTGGCCACCACGGCACGACGACGATCCGGGACGCGCGGACCCTGCGGCCGCTCGCGGAGGTGGCGCCCGGCAGCGCCGTGGAGCGCGCGGTGTTCAGCCCCGACTCGCGCACGCTCGCGGTACTGGCCGACGACCGGACGGTCACGCTCTGGGAGCCGACCGGGACGCCGCGGACGAGCCGGTCCGTGGACGGCGGAACGGCGCTGGACATCGGCTACAGCCCGGACGGGAGCCTGCTGGCCGTCGCGACCTCGACGGGGCGCGTCCTGCTCTGGGACGCGGCCACCCTCGACCCGCGCGGCACGCTGACCGTGGGCGACGGGGCCGTGTCGACGGTGACGTTCAGCCCGGACGGCGCGGTGCTGGCCACCACCGGCACCGAGGACCGCGCGGGTCGGGCGGAGTTCTGGAACGTCCGCACCCACGAGCGGGTGGGCGTGCTGACAAACGGGACCGGTCCGATCACCTGGCTGGCGTTCAGCCCCGACGGCCGCCTCGTCGCGACCTTCGGGGAGGGCACCGCCGTGACCCTGTGGGACACCGGGGGCTACGACGGCTGGGCGGTGCTGAGCGGCCACACCGGCGCCATCACCGACCTGGCCTGGGGACCGGACGGGACGACGGTGGCCAGCAGCAGCCGCGACCGGACGGTGATCACCTGGAACACCGACGTCGACCGCGCGATCACCGGGCTCTGCCACGCGCTCGCCCACGACTTCCCCGACGGCGGGGAGCCACCCGCTACCTGCGCCGAGCGCGGGTAGCGGCGTTCCCGGGGAGCCCCGGGGCGCTTCCCGCAGCGCGTCAGCCGAGCGGGCCGTTCAGCGGCACGGCAGGGACTTGGCTCAAGTCCCCC
The DNA here is from genome assembly GCA_049997955.1 of Umezawaea sp. cmx-9-4. Lineage (GTDB taxonomy): Bacteria > Actinomycetota > Actinomycetes > Mycobacteriales > Pseudonocardiaceae > Umezawaea. Next base: position 283,411 of record JAEBDY010000010.1, read on the forward strand.
ACTCGCAGCGAAGGAGAGCGTCCACTGTGGACTGCTCAGGTCGGGCGCGGCGTGGGCGTCCGGAGCCGTCGGGTCATCTCCTCGCCAGCCGGGAAAGCGCGTCGAACCAGGTGGCGGGCCGTGCCACCGGTTGGGGCACGGCGGTGGCGGACCGTGTCCACGCCCGCGGCCAACGACGCGAAGGCCTCGTGGACGCCGACCGCGACCCGTGCCGCGGCCGCCACCTCGTGCTCGATCCGGCGCCACTGCGCGTACACGGCCCGCTCGGTGGCCGGGCCGATGGTCCCCGCGTAGGCGAGGACGACGAACGGGTCCTCGGTCCGCGCGACCTTCGGCGGCAACCGGTCCTCGGACACCAGCACCCGCAACCGGTCGGCGATCGACCGCGTCGACAGCACCTCGGCGACCGGGCCGTCCAACGCCACCAGCACGTGGTCGCGCTCCGAAAGCAGTTCCCCGACACCCACGGCATCCCCCTCCGCCTCCCCCGCACCCAGGATGCCGTCGCACCCGCCCGCTGTCAGGTCGATTCGACGCCGGATCACCCGAACACCGGCTCCGACCGGCCGGACGTCGACCCGCTTCACCAGGAAGTCGCGGCTGACCATCCTGCGGAGCCGGGCGCGCTCGGGGTCGTCCATCCGGATGGAGCTCGGGTTCGCCGTCGCGAGTTCGCGCTGCGTCGGCGAGCCGACCGACCTGGACGGGTGGGGTCGTTCCTCAGGTCGGCGACCTGCGGAGCTTGCCGCGCAGCGCCCGCCTGGCGACCGGGCCGAGGTCGTCGACCACCTCGACGAGGGCCGCCATGCGGTCCAGGGCGTCCAGGGCGGCGTGCGCGCCGACGGGGTCGACGCCCTCGAACAGCTCCAGGCCGATGAACCCGGCGGACACCGCCCTGGCCAGCCCGGCGGTGTCCACGAACGTCGCCAACGGCGAGTCGGCCAGCAGCCGGTCCAGCGTCCGCTCGATCGGGCCGATCCACAGGTGCAGCGCGGCGGACGTCGCCCCGGCGAGCTTCGGGTCGGTCTGGGCGCCGGCCAGCATCTGGGCGAGGACCCTCACGTTGCCCAGCGACCGCTCCTCGTCGTGCAGGCCACGGCCCAGCTCCAGCAACTGCCGGAGGGTGGTGACCTCGTCCAGCCGCGCCAGGAACGGCGCGACCCTGGCCTCGGTCGCGGCCACGCAGGCCACCTCCAGCAGGTCGTGCACGCTGCCGAAGTGGTAGAAGACCAGGGCCTGGTTGACGCCTGCGGCGGCGGCGATCGACCGCGCCGACGTCCCCGCGATGCCGTGCTGCCGGATCGCCTGGATCGCGCCGTCGATCAGTCGCTGTCGGGTGTCGGCCATGCCATCACCGTAGGGGCGGGGACCCGCGGGACTTCGCGGGGCGCGCACAGGTAGGGACGGGCGAGGACCAGGGCGGTCAGGGTGAGGCCCATCCCGACGACCACCGGCGCCAGGTGGACGGCGTCGGTGTAGTGGATCACCCCGTGGACGACTACCGCGGGCAGGAACCCGGCGACCGCGGCGAGCGCGAGCGACCACCAGACCCAGGCCTCGCCCCGCCGCCACCCCCAGGCGCTCAGCAGCGTGATCGCGGCGGCGGCCGCCATCAGCGCCCCGCCGAAACCGGCCCGGTCGTGCGCGATGAACGGCAGCAGCCGGGGATTGGCGGCCGTCAGGTCGTCCGCCCCGGTCCGCAGGAACACCAGGTCGCTGGCCACGAAGACGTCGGTGAGCCCGACCGCGGACACCACGACGCCGCCGATGAACAGCCCCGCCCCGGTGCACACCACCAGGAGTTGGCCGACCAGCGCCCGGCGCCGCTCGTCCTCGGGGCCGTCGGCTCGGAGGGTCCAGCGCGGTCGGTCCGGCAGCCGTCGGACGGCGATGAGGAACATCGGGAAGAGCACCACGGCGACCGCGGTGTGCAGCGGCTCCAGGAAACCGAAGCCGAGGAAGTACAGCAGCGAGGGAAACCCGATCCACCCGGAGACGAGGTAGGCCTCGCGGGCCCAGGGCCAGCCCTGTCGGAGGCCACCGGCGGCGAGGCCGACGTAGAGCACGCCGAGCGCCACCATCGTGCCGGACATGGTGATCCGGTCGTGTTGCAGGAAGTGCACCAGGTGGTGGTTGACGGCGTGCAGCGCGTCCACGTCCATGCCGAGGAACTCGCGGTCGTACCACAGCAGCACCGGTCCGAGCGTGATCGCGGCCGCCCCCAGCCCGGCGCCGACCATGCCCAGGCCGACCAGCAGGCCCCACCACCACGCGGGCCAGGTCCGGGGACTGCGACCGATGTCGCGCAGCGGGGGCGTCGGCCGGACGGGGGTCGCGGCCTCGACCACCCTGGCGAACCAGCCCGGTCCCGCCGCCACCAGCACGGAGGGCGTGACCAGCACGGCCGTGGTCGGCGAGGCGAGCGCGCGGGCCGCGTCCGCCACCGACGGGGAGGTCACGTGGACGAGGGCCGGGTCGGCTCCGGTCCTGACCGCGTCGACGTGCGGCGCCAGCGCGAGCACCACGGCCGCGGCGTCCGGTCCGACCGCGTGCGCCACCACCGGGACGCGCCGACCCGCCGCGGCCTCGCGCACGGCGTGGACGTCCGCGAGACCGACCGGCGACACCTCGACCACCCCGGCTCCCAGCGGGGGCAGCGCGCGCACGGCGTCCCGCGCCACACCGGGTGGCACCACCACGCCGAGCCTGCTCCGCACCGGGACTCCCGCGACCGACCCGGCCAGGTGCGGCGGCGGGTGCTGGTGGCCGAAGCCCCGTGCGATCAGCCTGCCGCCTCCCGGCAGGGATCCGACGGTCGCGAGGGTCCTCAGGGCGGCCCTGCGCGACCGGCTCGTCCCCAGCAGCGCGGCCGCGATCCCGCGCAGCGGCTGGTAGGTCCAGTCGGGCACTAGAGCACCGCCCCCGCCGTCGATCCCGGCGGCGTCCAGTCGAGGACGGGTGCCATGGAGCGCAGGGTCGCGGCGGCCGGGATCAGCCTGGCGGCGAGGTCGCGGACCAGCACCGCGGGCGGCCACGCCCACTGGGAGACGGCCCCGAGGCGGGCCGACCGGCGGACCACGGCCTGCGTCCGGGGCAGGCGCAGGCGGTCGTACCCCTCCAGGGCGGCGCCGACGTCCGAGGTCGCGTCCAGGCAGGCCGCGAGGGTGACCGCGTCCTCCACGGCCTGGCACGCGCCCTGCCCCAGCATCGGGTTCATCGGGTGCGCCGCGTCGCCGAGCAGCACCGTCCTGCCGCGCACGTAGGTCGACAGCGGGGGCAGCTCGTGCACGTCGTGGCGGAGCACGCCGTCCTCGGGGACCGCCGCCAGCAGCGCCGGGATCGGGTCGGGCCAGCCGGCGAACCGGCGCAGCACGGCGGCGCGGTCGCCAACGCCGCCCGCGGGCACCACGGCGGCCGCGAAGACGTAGAACCGCCCGCCCGGCAGCGCGGTGAACCCGATCCGCTCGCCGCGCCCCCACAGCACGGCGCCTTCGGGTCGAAGCCCCGGCAGCGGCTCGGTGATCGCGCGCCACGCCGTGCACCCGGTGTAGCGGGGTTCCCCCGCGTCCGGCCACCACTGCCGCCGCAGGCCGCTGCGCAGGCCGTCCGCGCCGACCACGAGGTCCGCGCGCAGGGTCCCGCCCCGGTGCTCGACCACCACGGCGTCGCCGTCCGGGCGCACGGCGCCCACCTCGCTGCGCTGCCGCAACGCCTCCGGCGGCAACGCGTCGACCAGCACCCGGACCAGGTCGGCCCGGTGCACCACCACCAGCGGCCAGCCGTGGCGTTCCGCGATCTCGGCGTTGCCGACCCTGGACAGCCAGCGGCCCGCGCGGTCGCGCACGCCGCCCCCCGTCTCCACCGAGCCGATCGCGCGCACCTCGTCGGCCAGGCCGAGGGCCTCGAACGCGCGCATCGCGTTCGGCCAGAGCGAGAGACCCGCGCCCACCTCGGTGAACTCCGCCCGCTCCAGCACCACCACTCCGCGACCTCGGCGGTGCAGCGCCACCGCGGCGGCCAGACCGCCGATCCCGCCTCCCACCACGGCGACGATGTCCTCGGCCATTGACGTTCCCCTCACTTGAGCGGTCGCTCAAAGCGAGGGTAGACCGGTTTGAGCGACCGCTCAAACAGCGGAGCGGTCAGGGGGCCCAGGGCGTGTCGACCGACCAGCCCAGGTCGGGCACCAGGTTGGCCGCCGAGTCCCACGCGTTGGCCCCGCCGGGGGTGGCGAGCCAGAGCGCGCTGTTGATGTGCCTCAGGTAGGAGCCGGGCGCGTTCCAGGCGCTCAGGCGCACGCCGGTCGGCGCGGAGCGGCCGCACCACGTCGCGTCGGCGCGCATCAGGGCGGTGCCGTCGTCGGCGCTGATCCGCACGCGGGAGTTCTGGTGGCGGAGGTAGTGGCCGGGGAAGTTGCGGGACTCGAAGCTGTGGCAGCCGCCCGCGAGACCGGGCACGACCCGCCACGTGGCGTCCGACTTGAGCAGGGCCGAACTGCCCGCGTCCACGTGCTCGGTCCGGCCGAGGGCGTTCTGGTGCCGGACGTACCGGTCGCTGAACCCCGGTGTGGTGACGCGCAGCGAGCGGAGGCCCGCGGGCAGGGTGACGGGCGCGCCGTCGTCGCCCGCCGAGCCGGGGACGGCGGCGAGCGCGGCGGCCCAGGCGGCGGCCATCTTGTCGTAGCCCGCGCGGGTGGGGTGGATGCCGTCGGCCAGGTCCGCGGTGGTGAGGGCGGCGTGCATGTCGACGAAGTGCACGCGCGCACCCCTGGTCCGGGCCACCTCCGGCACGGCGGCGTTGAAGGACGCCGCCCTGGCTTCCAGTGCGGGATCGCCCAGCGGGAGGAGGGAGGAGACGAACACGTCGGCGTTCGGCGCCGCGGCGCGGACGTGGTCGACCAGCGCGCCGAGGCGGGCCGGGGCGCCGGGCACGTCGAAGTTCTGCACGACGTCGTTGGTGCCGACGTGGATCAGCACGGTCCGCGGCGCGGTGCCGCGCACCCAGGCGTCGACGTTGGCGTCGACCTCGTCGATGCGCCACCCGGGATGGCCTTCGTGGTCGCGGTCGGGCAGGTCCGCCGGACCGCTGGACTGCTGCGAGCCGACGAAGTCGACGAGGTGGCCCGCGTTCGCCAGGGTGCGCCACAGTGCGATCCGGTACCCGCCCGGGACGTTGAACCCGTCGGTGATCGACGCGCCGAGCGGCATGATCCGCGTTCCGCCGTTGCCCTCGGCCGCGGAGGCCACTCCCCCGAGGCCGAAGGTGGCCAGCAGCAAGGTGGTCAGGAGCAGAACGCGTCGTCGCCACATGTCGGACTCCCGGTGGTCGAGAAGGGAGCCGGGGTGGTCGCGCGTGCGACCACCCCGGCCGGGAACTACGGCGCCCAGGGCGCCGCGAGGGTCCAACTGCTGTCGGCGGACAGCGTCAGCGGCCGGTTGAAGCCGCTGTCACCGCCACCGGAGGCGATGTACACCTGGGAGTCGTAGTGCCGCAGGAACGAGCCGGGCTGGTTGATCGACTCGAAGGTCACGCCCGTGCCGCCCACGCCGGGACGGGCGCAGAACGTGGCGTCCTCGCGGAACAGCGCCGAGCCGTCGTTCGGCGAGTTGCGCACCCGGCTGGCGGCGTGCCGCAGGAACTGGTTGGGGAAGTTCACCGACTCGAACGAGTAGCACGACGAGTCGGCGAGACCGCGCCGCACCGTGTACGTGGCGTCCGCCTTGAGCGCGGCGCTGCTGCCACCGCCCACGACCTCCGTGTAGGCGAGGCTGTCGGCGTGCCGCAGGTAGCGGTCGGTGTAGCCCCACGTGGTCACCCGCAACGACTGGCGCACGTTCGTGGCCAGCTGCACGGAACTGCGCCACAGCGCCGGGTCGGCCGTGCCCCACGTCGCGTCGGCGGCGAAGCCGGTCGCGGTGTCCCACGCGTTGGGGCCGCCGCTGCGCGCCAGGTAGGCGTTGTCGGCGAAGTGCCTCAGGTAGGAGCCGGGGAAGTTCAGCGACTCCAACGACGTTCCGCCCGCCGCGAGGCCGGGTCGGGCGCACCAGGTGGCGTCCGCCGCGAACGACCCGCCGGTGCTCGCCTCCAAGCGCACCCGGCTGTCGGCGTGCCGCAGGAAGCGGCCGGGGAGCGTGACCGACTCGAACGAGTAGCAGCGCGCGTCCGCCAGGCCCGCCACGGTCCGGAACGACGCGTCCTGCCGGTCGCCGTCGGCGCTGCCCGCGCTGATGACGTCCGTGCGCGCCACCGAGTTCGAGTGCCGCAGGTACCGGTCGGTGAAGCCCGGCGTGGTCACCCGGAACGACCGGACGTGCCCGAGCGTGAAGTCCACCGGGGAGTTGAGGTTGCGCGAGGCGTTGATCAGGTCGGCGTGCGCGGCGCGCAGCTGGTTGGTGTCGACCTTCTGCACCCGCCGGTCGTAGGTGAGCAGTCCGTTGTACTCGCCCTCGACGTCGGTGATCTCCGTGTACACGGAGGCGGAGAGGCCCTTGGTGGTCATCAGCTGCTTCACGTCGCGGACCATGCCGGTGTAGCGGTCGTTGAGCTGCGCGGCGCTGGAAACCTGCTCGTAGGCGAAGAACTGGCCGTTCGGGCTGTACTCGTGACCGGGGTTGCGCAGCCCGATGCCGCCGAACTCGCCCAGCGCGGAGACGCGGGTCGCCGACGGGCGCGGCGCGTCGGGACCGGTGTAGGCGTGCCAGTCCACGATGTCGCCGGTGCCGGGGTCGCCCTTGGAGTTGCAGCAGTTGTAGCCGCTGTGCGCGTTCATCAGCCTGGTCGGGTCGTGGTTCTCCAGGGCGGTGGTGACCCGCCGGGTGTCGGCGAGGTTCCACTCGCCCCAGCCCTCGTTGAACGGCACGTAGGTGACGACGGCCGGGGAAAACCGGTGCTCGTCGATGATCTCGCGGGCCTCGGTCTCGAACTGCGCGATCTGCGCGGGCGTGCGGTTGGCGTCGGAGTTGGGCGTGGACGGGATGTCCTGCCACACCAGCAGTCCGAGGCGGTCGGCGTGGTAGAACCAGCGGGCCGGTTCCACCTTGATGTGCTTGCGCACCATGTTGAAGCCGAGGTCCTTGTGCTTCTGCAGGTCCGACGCCAGCGCGGCGTCCGTCGGGGCGGTGTAGAGGCCGTCCGGCCAGAACCCCTGGTCCAGCGTGCCGACCTGGAACACGAACTCGCCGTTGAGGGTCGGCCGGAGCACGCCGTCGACCAGCTTCGTGCCGACCTCGCGCATCCCGAAGTAGTTGACCACCTGGTCGACCGTCGCCCCGGAGGCGTTGCGCAGCGAGACCCGCAGGTTGTACAGGTACGGGTCGTCCGGAGACCAGCGGCGGGCGTTCGGCACCGGTACGGAGAACTCGGTGAAGCCTCCGGTGGCGCTGCCGACCACGGTCGACCCGGACATCGCCTCGGCGAGCACGGTGTGCCCGGCGACGTCGCCCCTGCCGAACACGCGGACCCTGGCGGTGTTGTTCGACAGGTTCGGGTAGACGTCGACGGAGAAGACCGACGACGACGCCGTGGGCTCCAGCCACACCGTCTGCCAGATGCCGGACGAGGGCGTGTAGAAGATGCCGCCGGGGTTGTTGACCTGCTTGCCGACCGGCTGCTTCTCGCCGCGGCCGTCGGTCGGGTCGTAGACGCGCACGACGATCTCGTTGGTGCCGCCGTTGAGCTGCGGGGTGACGTCGACCTCGAACCGGTCGTAGCCGCCCTTGTGCGTGGTGACCTGCGTGCCGTTGACCCAGACGGTGGCCTCGTAGTCGACCGCGCCGAAGTGCAGCTGCACGCGCCTGCCGTTCCACGCGGGCGGCACGGTGAACGTGCGCCGGTAGAACATCAGGTCGCGGTTGTCGTTGCGCATGATGCCGGACAGCGCCGACTCGATCGGGTACGGCACCAGGACGCGCTCGGGCAGCGTCTGTCCCAGCGGCGGCGCCGCGTTGCGGTTCACGCCGCCCGCGCCGTCGGTGGCGGGGTTGAGGAACTGCCACTCGCCGTTGAGCGACTGCCAGTCCGAGCGGGTCATCTGCGGGCGCGGGTACTCCGGCAGCGGGTTGGTGGTGGACACCTGACCCGTCCACGGGGTGCTCAGCGGCGGGGTCTTGGGCACGATGGCGGCGGAGGCTGTGGTGGAGGCGGTGGCGACGAGGCCACCGGCCAGGGCCAGCACAGCCGCCGCAGAGGCGACGAGGCGGCGCATCGAACTCCTTCAAAGGCAGGGAGGCGCGCGGGATCAGCGCGCCACCCCGGCTCGACGGCTTCGGTGACGTGCGGAGTCCGTGCGGTGGAGAACGTGGTCGTACGGCAGGGGGGTGACCATCACCCGGCCCTGGAGCAGCACCTCCAGGTCAGGCGTGGCGAACGTAACATGAGACATTGACGAACGGAACAAATCAGAAACAATCAGCAATCAACAGCTGTCTGGACCACCTTCGACTAGGCCGTGCGCCCACCGGCCTGCTACCGGAACCTCCGGCGGTCCGGGTCGCCGCCTCCGCGCACTCGAAGATCGAACGCGTCTCGCGGCGTCCGTCGCTTCACCCGCCGATCCGGCGCGCGGGCAGGGGAACCCCGGCCCGCGCCAGCACGGCGAACAGGTCGCCGTGCTCCTCGACGCGGTCGAGGACGTCCTCCGCGGTGAACTCGAACCGCTCGGCGCGGCGGCAGGCGCGGACCTCGTCCCAGGTGACCGGCGTCGACGCGGTGGGCCGGTCGCGGCCGCGCAGCGAGTACGGCGCGACGGTGGTCTTGGCCGGGTTGTTCTGGCTCCAGTCGATGAAGACCTTCCCCGGTCGCGACGACTTCGCCATCCTCGCCGTGACCAGATCGGGCGTCTCGGCGGCGAACAGGTCGGCGAGCGCCTTCGCGTACGCCGAGGTGTCCTCGGACCGTCCTACGTGGACTCCCGCGTAGACCTGCATGCCCTTGGAGCCCGACGTTTTGGCGACGGGGGTGAGGCCGTCGGCGACGAGGACGTCGTGGAGCCGTTCGGCCACTCGGGCGCACTCCACGACCGTGGTGCCCGGACCGGGGTCCAGGTCGAACACGAGGCGGTCGGGAAGCCGCCGGACCAGGTCGGAGTCGATCGTCCACTGTGGAACGTGGAGTTCCAGCGCCGCGAGGTTCGCGGCCCACACCAGTGCGGGCAGCTCGTCGATCAGGGCGTAGTCGACGGTGTCGGCGCTGCCCCGGCTGGGGAGGCGCGCGGTCCGCAACCAGTCGGGAGCGCCGCGCGGGACGTTCTTCTCGTAGAAGTGCCCGCCGTCGACGCCGTTGGGGTAGCGGATGAAGGTGACCGGCCTGTCCAGCAGGTGCGGGAGGAGCAGCGGGGCGACGGTGCTGTAGTAGTGGATCACCTGCGCCTTGGTGAAGCCGTCCGGGTACAGCGGCTTGTCCAGGTTGGACAGCACGAGCTGCCGCCGTCCCGCCCGGACGGTGACGCGTTTCGGGGCCACCGCGCGAACCGCTGCCGTCGGAACGGGCGGTGCCGAGGCCGACGGGGCGATCACCTCCCGCGCGTCCCGGTCGTCGCGCAGCCCGCGCCAGGACGTGTGCCGCAGCCTGCCCGAGCGGCCGTCCGTGCCGCCGCGGGTGAACTGGCGGTACCGGACCTCGCCGACGAGCTCCGGTTCGACCCACCGCGCCCGCCGGACGTCGTCGCGCGGCGGAGCGGCCGCGAACGGGTGGGTGTCCCGCTCCGACCGCCGCAGGCGAGCACGCAGTTCGTGGCGGTCCCGGTCGCTGAAACCGGTTCCGACGTCGCCGAGGTACACCAGGTCACCGCTGTCGGGGTCGTGCGCGCCGAGCAGGAGTCCGCCGAGCATGCCGGTGAACCGGTTCTGCCCCGGCCGCCAGCCGCAGACGAGGACCTCCTGGGTCCGCACGAGCGGGTGCTTCAACCACGAGTCCGGCCGCTGACCCGGTTGGTAGGTCGAGTCGCGCAGCTTGGCGATGAGACCCTCGTACCCCGCCGTGGCCACCCGGTCGAGGAGGTCGTTCGGGGTGAGCCGATCCGCGGCGAGCTGGCCGAACGGGAACGCGGGCACCACCGACACGCGGTACGGGTCGGGCATCGGCACCTGCTCCAGCAGCGCCCGGCGTTCGTCGTACGGCTCGGCGAGCAGCGACCGGTCACCGAGCCGCAGCAGGTCGAACGCGAGGTAGCGGACCTCCGCGACGTCGGTGAACACCTCGTCGCGGAGGAGGGAACCGGCGTGCTTGCGGTAGCGGCCGCGGCGTTGCTGCAACTCCCCGAACTCGATCCGACCGGCGTCGCTGTAGACCACGACCTCCCCGTCGAACACCGCGGCCCGGCCGTCGAGGGCCGGGGCGAGCACGCCGACGAGGCTGGTGAACTCCGGCGTGAAGTCGATGCCGTTGCGGCTGGTCAGCACCGTCGTGCCGTCGGGAGCGACGCGCATGGCCGCCCGGTAGCCGTCGAGCTTGTACTCGTAGGTCCACTGGGCACCCGAGCGCAGCACGCCGCCGTCCGGCTTCGCGAGCATCGGCTCGATCCAGGGGGGCGCCTGGTCGGGGACATCGCTTGCCATCGACGACCTCCGAACCACCGCGGCCCACCGGCTCGACTCTAACCCGTTCGGCCTAGCACTGCGCGATCCGGCCGTACGGCATCCGTGCGGCCGGTCACGTGTACCGGGTGGCTTCGCGGGTACCCAACCAGCCAGAGGTCACAGACGAATGGAGACGGCGTGAACGAAGCGGACCCGCGGGCGGAGCCGGCTCTCAGCATCGACCTGCGCGAATACCCGAAACCACCCCTGGCGGAGCTGCGGCGGCTGATCCGCGCGGCGCTGCACCGCGAGGACGCCGACTGCGTCTCGGACGCGGAACTCGTCATGACCGAACTGGTCACCAACGCCTACGACCACGCCGACCAGCCACGACGCCTGCACGTCTGGCGACTGGGCGAACCGGTCACCGTGCGCATCGAGGTCGACGACGCAGGCCGGGACACCCTCCCCGTCGTCGGCACGTCACGACTGGGGAGCCTGCGAGGACGCGGCCTGATCATGGTCACGCGCCTGTCCCAGAAGTGGGGCGTGTCCCTGCACCGCGTCGGCAAGACCGTCTGGGCCGAGATCTCCTGCCACCTGCCGCAGGCCAACCCGGTTCCGGTCACCTAGCCCCCTCCGGCGGCAGAGCCGACGCGATCGGCTGCTCGGGGGTACCGTCCCATCGGTCGTGACGTGGCCATCCTCTGCCCGTACGACACGGCGGGGCTCAGCCCCGCGGTCCTCGACGCGGTCGCCGCGCACCCGACGCTGATCGATTGTTCCGGGTAGCGCCGACCGGATCATCGCGGACTGCGACCGTCCGCTCCTGCCGCGACGACCTCCACCACGGTCCGGGGTCGGGCCCGACCGGCGGGGCCACGTGCGGTCACGACGCCGCGCGCCGGATCGCCTGCGGGAGCGGGAAGGTCCGACTCCGGCGGCGATCCCCGCGCGCGGCAGCGGTGCTCAGCCCGGGATGTCGCGGGGATCGCTGGACTTCGGGTAGGTGTTGCGCTCGCCGATCTTGCCGTCCTGGTTGCGGATGATGTGCTCGACGCCGCGGTCCTGCGCCATGCGTCGTCCTTCAGCCTGCGCGTCGGCCTTGGTCTCGGCGGTGTTGGACGCCTGTTCGTTGCCCTCGACCTTGTTCTTCCACGTGCCGTTCTCGTAGTAGGTCTCGACATCGCCCTTCATGACGACTCCTTTCGCCGGTGCGCGTTCGGCACCGTCACGACCGAGTACCCATCCAGGGAACGCGAAACACCTTCGGAGAAGGCGGTTCGACCGTTCAGTCGCATGTGGACTGTCACGTGGAGTCCACCCGGCGCTGAACCAGCGCAGGCGTCCGCTTGGCCCTAGCGTGGGACCGATGCGACTCCCCCACACCCGGCGGACACCCCCCTCGACAGGCCGTGCCGACTCATGACCCGTTGCCTGGTCATGGGTGCCACGGGGTACCTCGGCTCGCTGCTGGTGCAGGCCCTCGTCGACGCGGGCCACGAGGTGGGCGCGCTGGTGCGCGCCCCCCGCTCGGCCGATCCGCTCCCGTCGTCGGTCACCGTCCACGCCGGTGACGCCACCCAAGCGCACAGCGTGCGCGACGCGCTGGCGGACGTCGAGGTGGCCTACTTCCTCGTGCACTCGATGGGCCGCGACGACTTCGCCGACGTGGACCGCCGCGCGGCGACCATCCTGGCGGCGGAGGCAGCGGCGGCGGGCGTCCGGCAGGTCGTCTACGTCGGCGGCCCCCGTCCCGCGGCGGCCGGGGACGTGTCGGAGCACCTCGCCTCGCGCGCCGAGGTCGGCGACATCCTCGTGAACGGGCGCGTACCCGCGCTGGTGCTGCAGGCATCCATGATCATCGGCCACGGTTCCACCAGCTTCGACCTGCTCCGCACCAGCACGTCGCTCTCGCCCTGGGTGCCCGTCCCGCGGTGGATGCTCAACACCAGCAGGCCGGTCGCCGCCGCGGACGTCGTGCACCACCTCCTCACCGCGGCGGACCTGGAGCCGCCCGTCCGCGGGGTGTTCGACGTGTCCGGTCCGGAGACCCTGAGCTACCTGTCGCTCGTCCAGCGGTACGCCCGCGTGACCGGGCTGCGCGTCCGGCTTCCCGTGCCCGCTCCCCTGTGGTCGCACCGACTGGCGGCCACGCTGGTCGGCCTGGTGACGCCGATCCCCTCGTCCGTCGCCGGGCCGCTGTTCGAGTCCCTGGACCACGACCTGGAGCCCACCGGGAGCGACATCACCGACGCGCTGCCCGCGCCCCCCGGCGGTCCGACGACCGTGGACAACGCGATCCGCGACGCCTGCCAGCCCGCCGATCCGCCCACCGCGGCCGGGACCCCGTTCGTGGACGAGGTCGTGGTGGCGTCCGACGCCGGTCCCGACCGGGTCTGGCGCACCATCACCGGTCTCGGCGGCGCCAACGGCTGGCACACGATCCCCCTGGTGTGGACCTTCCGCGGCGCGCTCGACCACCTGGTGGGCGGCGTGGGCCTCTACCGGGGCCGGGCTCCGGAGATCTCCGACGGCGACGTCGTCGACTCCTGGACGGTGCTGCACCGCGACGACTCCGCGCGCCGACTGGTCCTGCGGGCGGACATGAGGATGCCCGGTGACACGACCCTGGAGATGAGCGTCGAGCAGCACGAGGGCCGCACGCGCTACCGCCAGAAGATCACGTTCACCCCCGACGGCCAGGCGGGCCGGCTCTACTGGCAGGCGCAGAAGCCCCTGCACGACCTCGTGTTCACCACGATGGCCCACGGGATCGCCCGCAGTTCGTCCTCCGGCGGACCGCGCGCGGTGGCCGAGGCCCTGCGGGACGCGGCGAACCACGTGACGTCGCGACTCGGGTAGTCGCTGGTGGGCGGTGGTCTGCGCGGGGCCGACCGCCGCCCACTAGGCCGAGGTGGCGATTGACACCCGGCCCCCCGGACTCCAGTCTGGGAGCGCTCCCAGTCGCCGCTACCGTCAACGAGGACATCCGACGATGCGCACACGTCACACGGTTCTGCCCGTCCTGGTGCTGGTCGCCGCGCAACTCCTGGTGCCGCAGGCCGGGGTGCGGGCCGACCCCGGCGTGAGCGTCGCGGTGAACGCCCGCGCCGGGCTGGAGACCGTCAGCGACACCGCCGTCGGCGCGAACCACGCGATCTGGGACACCACGCTCGGCACCCCCGAGGTCGCCGACCTGATGAAGGACGCGGGCGTGCGGGCCCTGCGCTACCCCGGCGGCTCGTACTCCGACATCTACCACTGGCGCGACCACACCGCGCCCGGCGGCTACGTCGCCCCCAACACCGACTTCGACCACTTCATGGCGGGCGCCCTGCGGACCGGGGCCCAGCCGATCATCGCCGCCAACTACGGCACCGGCACACCTCAGGAGGCCGCGGACTGGGTCCGCTACGCCAACGTCGAGAAGGGGTACGGCGTCAAGTACTGGGAGATCGGGAACGAGCTGTACGGCAACGGCCACTACGGCTCCCAGTGGGAGGCCGACGACCACCCCGAGAAGACCCCGGCGGAGTACGCGACCATCGTCCGGCAGTACGCCGAGGCGATGAAGGCCGTCGACCCGACGATCAAGATCGGCGCGGTGCTCACGACGCCGGGCGACTGGCCGGACGGGATCGTCGCGGGCGGCGACGCGGGCACGTGGAACCAGGTCGTGCTGTCGATCGCGGGCCCGGTGGTCGACTTCGGGATCCTGCACTGGTACCCGACGGGGTCGACCGGCCCGGAGGCGCTGTCCAAGACCAACCGGATCGCCGACTTCGTGCGGCTGGCCCGCGAGCAGGCCCTCCGCTACGCGCACAAGGACCTGGGCATCGCACTGACCGAGGTGAACACCTCGTACGGGATGAACACCCAGCCGGGGGCGCTGTTCGCGGCCGACGCGTACGCGACGCTGCTGGAGAACGGCGTGTTCACCGTCGACTGGTGGAACGTCCACAACGGACCGACGAGCTTCTCCACGATCGCCGGTCAGCCCGACTACGCCGACTTCGGCCTGCTGTCCAGCGCGGGCTGCCTGGCAGACGGGACGATCTGCCAACCCGCGCTCAACACCCCCTTCGCGCCCTACCACGCGCTGGCGATGACGTCGAAGTTCGCCGGGCCGGGTGACCAGCTGGTCCAGGCCGCCGCCTCCGACCCGCTGGTCAAGGTGCACGCCACCCGCAAGCAGGACGGCGGCCTGTCGGTCCTGCTGATCAACCAGGACCCGGACGCGGCCAAGTCGATCACCCTGGACTACACCGGTTACACCCCGGCCGCGAGCGCGCAGGTCCTGACCTACGCCAACGGCGCCAAGGCCATCACCACCACGACGGGTGCCAGCGCGTCCGCGACGCTCCCGCCGTACTCGTTGACCACCCTCGTCCTGCGCCCCCGGTCGGCGACCGCGCACCCGGCCACCCCCGCCCGTCCGACCGCCGCCGCGGTCACCGACCACGGCGCCACCCTCACGTGGACGCCGACCGCTCCGGGCGTGAAGTACGAGGTCCACCGCCAGATCGGCACGACCACCGAGCAGTGGGGCGAGACCACCGGCTCGTCGTTCGCGGTCCACAACCTCACGCCCAGCACGCGCTACACGGTCAACCTGATCGCCCGTGACGGCGCGGGCCGCGTCTCGTGGTCCTCACCGCCGGTCTCGTTCACCACCGCGACGCCGTCCACGTCGACCTGCGCGGTCACGTTCACCGACACCTCCAACTGGGGCAACGGTTACGTGGGCAGCGTCGACATCACCAACACCGGCGCCACCGCGTTGACCGACTGGACCCTGGCCTTCACCTGGCCCACCACGTGGCAGCAGGTGAGCAGCGGCTGGAACGGGACCTGGACGCAGACCGGAACGGCGGTGCAGGTCACCGGCACGGACCAGAACCGCACCCTGGAGCCCGGCGCCACGACGAACGTCGGCTTCGTGGGCGCCTACCAGGGCCCCAACGTCCCGCCCGCCGCCTTCACCCTGAACGGCACCCGCTGCTCCACCCGGTGAGGTGCTCCTGGGCCTACTTGGACTCGACCCGGCCGAGCGCGCCGGAGCCGGTCGTCAGTTCCTCGCGCGCTTCCCGCCACGCGGGATCGCCGGGGTAGAACTCGGAGCGGAGGTAGGCCCAGGTGAGTCGCTGGACCGCGGCCACCCGTTCGAGGTTCTCGTCCGTGGTCTCGGCGACGTCGTACCCGGACACCCCGCCGAGCCCGTGCTCCGCGTCGAACAGGGTCAGCAGGGACTTCCGCCCCGGCGAGAGGAAGTACGGGTCGGCGTGCCACTCCGCGCCCCGGACCGTCAGGTGGGTGGAGGTGTCCTTGTCACCGGCCACCACGAGCGCGGGCGTGCTCATCCCGGAGAAGTCCATGGTGGAGAAGAAGGAGTAGTTCTCCGCCACGAACTCGGTGACGGCGTCGCCTCCCCTGCCGGGCGCGGCGAGCAGCACCCCGGCCTTGATCCGGGGGTCGGCCAGGTCCACCACCGTTCCGTCGTCGGGATCGGTGAGCCGCGCGCCCAGCAGCAGGCTCGCGGTGTGCCCGCCCATCGAGTGCCCGACCACGGCGACCCTGCTCCGGTCCAGGCGCCCGAGCAGCTGCGGCACCGCGGCCTCGACCAGGTCGAGCTGGTCCAGGACGCGCGTCATGTCCACGGCCCGCGACCGCCAGTGGAGCGGCGCGTCGGGCTCGTCGGTGTCCAGGCTCAGCGTCTTCGAGCTCAGGTGCGTGGGCTGGATGACGACGAACCCGTGCGCCGCCCAGGAGTTGACGAGCGGGGCGTAGCCGTTCAGCGAGGAGAGGTGGTTGGAGTGGCCCTGGCCGTGCGACAGAAGGATGATGGGCAGGTCGCTCCCGGTCACGGGCGCGGAAACCCGCACCTGCAGGTCCACGGCCCGACCGGGGGCGGGTAGCACCACCGGGCCCACCGAGAGGACGGGCGAGCTGGAAGTCCATTCACTCATGACGTGCGATTCCCTTTCGACGGGCTGCCGGTTCGTTCGACCGGCGACGAGCGGGGCGAACGGAAACGCCCCGCATCGGCTACGCTGAAACGGAGCCTCGTTCCGGAACTATACGGAGCAACGTTCCGCTTTGTCAACAGCCCTCTGGCGTCGGCCCGTCGGATCTCCGTCCAGCCGCGCGGAGGAGCAGGCGCCCCGGCGAGCCCCAGCTCGATCTCGTCCGGGCTGCCCGGCGCGGGCTCGGGGCGTGCGTCGACCGGCCGGTGGGATCAGCCGGTCCTGACCCCCTGGACCACCACGGGTGCCGTTCCGCCACGCGACCGCCGACGTGTCGAAGGGCGGGATTCCGGCGGGTGGAAGCAGTGCGCGGCGGCCGGGGTCACGCGTCGGTCGGGGGTTCGAGCGTGGAGCTGGCGCGGACCACGCGGAGTTGCAGCATCGCGGCGAAGCGCTGGTCGGGATCGGACAGGTCGACGCGGCCGATCTCGGCGACCCGGCGGAGGCGGTAGCGGAAGGTGTTCTGGTGGACGAAAACCGCCTCGGCGGCCGCGACGGCGTCGCCGAAGGCGTCCAACCAGGCCCGCAGCGTCTCGACCAGTTTCGTGTGGTGCTTGCGGTCGTAGTCGATCAACCGCGCCAGTGCGCCGGTCGGCTCGTCGCCACGGGCGGCGGCGAGGTCCCGCAGCTCGATGACCAGCGCCTCGCCCTGCAGTTCGTCGAGGCTGCCGATCCGCCGGTGGACGCGCCCCTCGCGCAGCACCCGCAGCACCCGGTCCACGCAGGACCGGCTGTGGGCGACACCGGACAGGGTGAGCGCGGCCGGTCCCACGGCGGCGACCGCGGGGAGCCGGTCGCCGACGCGGTCCAGGAAGTCCTGGAGGGTCCGCTCCGCGCGGGTCACCGCCTTGTCCCCCGTGCCGGTCAGCGGGAGCAGGCCGTAGATGACGTCGCCGATCGCCGCGGCCGCCGAACGCGGGTGGATAGCGGCCAGTGCAGGGCGAACGCGTCGCCGAGCCGCTGCCGGTCGTGGACCACGGCCGCGCTGTCCGAGTCGTCGCGGCGGGTGCGGTCGTCGAGCGCCACGCCCAGCACGAGCAGCGGACGGCTCGCGAGCCCCAACCGCTCCAGCGCCTGTCCCGCACCAGCGCCCCCCTCCAACGCCGAGCTCAGCAGGTCCGCCCGCACCCGCCGCTGCACGTCGGCGCCCGCACGGACCCGGAGCAGGTGGAGCGCCACCAGCTTGGCCGACTCCCTCAGTGCCTCGGTGCGCTCCTCGCTGAGCCGACCGGGCACCGCGGCCCAGATCGAGCCGAGCACCTCGTCCCCCGCGCGCACGGCGATGGCGACGCGGGGCAGCGTGGAGCCGCCCTTCCCGTCGGGGATGGGTCCGATGACGACGGGCTGGTCGCCGCGGAACAGCTCGCGGAAGACCCCGCGCTCGCGGAGGATCCGCGAGAGCCGCTCCGGCACCTGCCTGCCCAGGATGGTCTCGACCCGTGACGGGTCGGCCTCGTCCTGGCGGCCGGAGAAGGCGAGGATCCGGGAGTTGCGGTCCTCGATGGTGATCGGCGCGTCGAGCAGCGACGCGATGGCGTTGGCGACGGCGAACAGGTCGCCTGCCGGGAGGCCGCCGAGCGACTCCGCCTGGTCGAAGCGGACGTCGCTTTCCGCGAGCAGGGAGCGGAGCATCTCGCTGAGGTGGCTCCACGGCGCGCCCCGGCTCAGGCCGAGCACGGCCACCGACGCCTCGTCGGCCGCGGCGCGCACCTCGTCGGTGAGTGGAACCGGCGCCCGGAGGACCAGTGCCGCCGCGTGCTGGCGACCCAGCGCGCGCAGGAGCGCCGCGACCTGGTCGGGGGCCTCGACCCCGACGCCGAGCACGAGCGCGTGGGGCGACAGCACCGGTTGGTCGAGCGGGTCGTGGATGACGATGCCGCTGATGTCCCCCGGGCGGTCGAGGTCGCCGTGCGCGAGGTCGAGCAGCGTCGCGCCCAGGTTGTCGAGTACCCGGCCCAGGCTCCCGCGACCGGCGCCGGTGTGCTCCATGGACTCACGGTAGGACCGCGCCCACCGGCCCGCTAGTCGAATCCCACCAGATCAGGACGCCTGCTTCGTCGAGATCGACACTTCTCCGGGTTTCACGGTTCCCTCCGCACGACGTACCAGCCCGCTCGGTCGAAGCCGTCGATCCGGCCACCGACGGCGACCAGGCCGGTCAGCGCGTCCCGCAGGGCGTGGCGCCAGCGTCGGGCCGTTCCGGGGTCGGTCGAACGGAGACCTTCGACGTCCCCTGGCACGGCGACCAGCGAGATCGCGCCGTCGAGCCCGCCGGGCACCGGGCTGCCGTCCTCGGCGATGCCCAGCGCCACCACCGCACCCGCGACGACCTCGTCCTCGGCGACCGCGCTCGTGGTGTCCCCCGCGCACGCGCGGACCACGGCCGGGTCCCGGAGCGGCCAGCGCACCAGGAGCCGGTCGGAGTCGTGGTCGCCGTTGATGGCGTCGGTCATCGGGCCGTAGAAGTTCGTGAGGTACTCCGCCGGTCGCGCGGCCAGCTTCACCAGGTTGAAGTAGGCGTTGCGGGCCACCAGCGGGTCGAACGTCCAGCCGATCTCGGAGAGGTCGCGCGCCACCGCCCACGCCCGCTGGTGCAGTTTGAGCGCGAACCCGACGCTGCGGCCCGCGACCGACGACGAGACGCCCGCGATGTGGCTGTGCAGCACGTCGCCCGCGGGCGCGTGGACGAAGCCAACGCACGCGCCGACCAGCCGGTCGGCCTCGAACGCCCCCGCCACGTAGTTGCCCGCCTTGGTGAACGCGCGCAGCAGTTCGATCGTCACCGGCGGGTTCGCCGAGCGGCCCCAGATGGTGGCGAACAGGCCCACCACCTCGTTCAACTCGGAGAGGTGCGTGAGCTCGCGGACCGAGACACCGGCGGCCCGCGCCGCGTCGTCGGCGGCGCGCACGGCGTGGTCCAGCTCCGGGCCGGCGGCCTTCACATCGGTCACGACGGTCCTGCTCCTCAGCTCGTCGGGGGTCACGGTCGAGCACCGCGGGCGCTGCCGACCGGTTCCGCGGCGTCCGCCAGCAACTCTTGGACGAGTGCCCGCAGCAGCGCGGTCCTGCCGGGCAGCTTGTCGACCAGCACGTGCTCGTTGTCGGCGTGGGCACCGCCGCCGACCGCGCCGAGGCCGTCCAGGGTGGGGGTGCCGACCCCCGCCGTCAGGTTCCCGTCCGACGCGCCACCGACGGCGGCCGCGGTCGGCGCGCGCAGTCCGAGGCGCAGCGCGATTCCGCGCACCCGCTCGTAGAGCGCCGCCGACGCGACCGCTTCGAGCGGCGGCCGGTTCACCTCGCCGACCACCTCGACCTGCGCGCCCGCCAGCACGGGCGGCAGGGAGCGGATCGCCCGGTGGACGCGGTCCTGCTCCGCTCGGGTCCTGGCGCGCACGTCGACCGCGAACGACCCCGCGGCCGGGACCGTGTTGGCGGTGGTGCCCGCGCGGGCGGTGGTCGCCGTGACCGTGGTGCCCGCGTGCCGGTCGGCGAGCGCGCTGACGGCGAGCACCTGGTACGCGAGCTCCAGGGTGGCGTTCACCCCCCGTTCGGGTTCGAGCCCGGCGTGCGCGGCCAGTCCGGAGACGCGCACCTCGTACACCGAGGCGCCCTTGCGCTCCGTCTTGAGGGCGCCGCCGTCGGCGGACGCCTCCAGCACCAGGACGGCGGTG
Source organism: Umezawaea sp. cmx-9-4 (assembly GCA_049997955.1). GTDB lineage: Bacteria > Actinomycetota > Actinomycetes > Mycobacteriales > Pseudonocardiaceae > Umezawaea. The sequence goes on from JAEBDY010000010.1 coordinate 303,622, forward strand.
GCCGCCCTGGCCTCCTCCTCGACCAGCTCGCGGGAACTGGGCGAGCCCAGCTCCTCGTCACCGGTCACGAGCAGGGTGACGCCGTCGAGGCCCGCGGCCGCGTGGAACGCCATCACCAGACCGGCCTTCATGTCGAAGCAGCCCGGTCCGCGCAGCACCCCGTCCTCGACGGTGCACGGGTGGTCGGCCAGCGAGCCGAGCGGCCACACGGTGTCGTGGTGGCCGAGGAGCAGCACCCGTGACGGCGCCGAGCCGAGCCGCCAGCGCAGGTGGGTCCGGCCCGCCAGCACGATCTTCTCGGGCGCCACGCCCAGGCGCGCGGTGCCGACCCGCGCGACGACGTCCGCCGAGCGGGCGACGGCGGCCAGGTCGGTGGACGGCGACTCGCACTCCACGAGGGCGCGCACGTCGTCGAGCAGGTCGACCAGGTCGGCCGCCATCAGGACACCCTCGGCGTCGCCCGCACACCGAAGTGCAGGTAGCGCTCACCGGTCGGCAGCTCGTAGAAGGTGACCGGCGCCCACGTCTCCGCCCCCGGCGGCTTGACCGCGAACAGCGCCGGACCGGCCGGGACCAGCGGGTGCTCCTCGACCGGGTCCGGCACCAGCGAGGCGAGCGGACCGGTGATCGTCGTCCGGAGGATCGCGCCGCCGGAGCCGCTCTCGACCTCCATCCGCACCCCGGAACGCTCGTAGACGCCGACGTACGGCGCCACGTCGACCGCCACCGGCTCCTCCGGCGGCGCGAACGGTCGCGGCATCGCGACGTCCGCGACCTCGGCGAAGACCTCCCGGTACAGGTCCTCGTAGAGGTCGCGGGTGTGGCCGCCGTTGGTGAGCAGCGCGACGGCGAGCCCCTGCTCCGGCAGCACGCGGAGGAACGCCGCCTGGCCGAGCGTGTTGCCGTCGTGGCCGATCAGCCGGTGGCCGTCCCAGCCGAACCGGATCCAGCCGAGTCCCCACGAGTCGCCGAGGATGAACTTGTCCGGCAGGTCCGCCTGGTGGGCCGTCATGGCGGCGGCGCTCTCCTCGCTCAGCACGCGCGTGCCGTCGGCGGCGACGCCGTCGCGCAGGTGCATGCGCGCGAACGCGAGCACGTCGGCGACGGTGGACGTGACCAGCCCGGCCGGGCCGAGCGAGCGGGGCAGGCCCCAGGCCGACGCCGGGACGACTTCGCCGTCGCGCTCGTCGTGGCCCATCGCGGCGGCGAACAGCAGCGCCTCCTCCGGCAGCGTCACCGTGTGCGCGAGCCCGAGCGGGGTGAACAGCCGGTCGCGCATCGCCCCGTCCCAGGTCTTCCCGGTAACCTTCTCGATCACCCGGCCCAGCAGCGAGTACCCCGAGTTGCAGTAGGACCAGGTCGCGCCCACGGGGTGGTTCTGCCCGGCCTCGCCGAGCACGTCGACGTAGCGCTCCAGGCAGTCGTCGCCGCGACCGGTGTCGGTGAACACGTCGCCGTCGATGCCGCTGGTGTGGTTGAGCAGGTGCCGAACGGTGACCGACTTCGTGACGTCGGGGGTGGCGAGCCGGAGTTCCGGCAGCACGTCGACGACGGGGGTGTCGAGGTCGAGCAGCCCCTCGTCGACCAGCCCCATCGCCACGGTCGCCGTCCACACCTTGGTGATCGAGCCGATCTGGAACAGCGAGTCGGTGCCGACCGGCGCGCCGGTGCGGACGTGCAGCACGCCGTGCGCGGCCTCGACCAGTTCGTCGTCCGACCGGTCCGCGCCGAGGCGGAGGATGCCGAGTTGCGCGCCGGGCACCCCGTGGCGCTCGGCGAGCCGGGCCAGCCGCTGCTGCCAGTGGGCGACGTCGATGCGGGCTCGGCCCGCGCGGGTCGTGTACTGCTCCAGCCAGTCCAGGACCCGGTGGTTGAAGTCGAGCCGCTGCGAGGGCGGGCCGAGGAGGATGAACACGTGCGAGGCGTCCGGGTAGACGACCAGCCGGGTCGGGACGCCCTGCTCGCGCAGCGCGGTGTGCCACTGCTGGGCCTGGCCCACGGGGCAGGTCAGGTCGTTCGCGCCGTGGATCACCAGCGTCGGCGTGCGGACGTCGGCGACGCGGGTGAGCGGTGACATGGCGGCGTAGTTCTCCGGCTGCTGCCACGGGGCGCCGCCGAGCTCGTAGGCGTTCAGGAAGCGGCTGTCGTCGCTGGAGCCGCCCATGCTCACCAGGTCGCTGACCGTGCCGCCCGCGACGGCGGCCGCGAACCGGTCGTCGCGACCGGTCAGCCAGCACGCCATGAACCCGCCGTAGCTGTAGCCCGCGACCGCGAGCCGGTCCGCGTCGGCGAAGCCCTCCGCGACGAGCTGGTCGAGCGGCTCCAGGAAGTCGGCCGCGTCCGCGACGCCCCACGCCCCCTGGACGCCGTCGTAGAACGCCGCGCCGTACCCGTCGCTGCCGCGCGGGTTGACCAGCAGCACCGCCCAGCCCCGCTCGACCAGTTCCTGGTGGTAGAGGTGGATCTCGTCGGCGGCCCCGTTCCACGCGTTGTGCGGGCCGCCGTGCACGTCGAGCAGCACCGGCTTCGGACCGCCGCGCGTGGCGTCGTGCACCAGCCAGGCCTGCACCTCGGTGCCGTCGGAGATGGTGAACCACCGCTCCTCGCGGAGGTGCTGGTCCACTTCGGACAGTGCGGCGCCGTGGTCGGTCAGCACGGTCTCGGCTCCGGTCGCCAGGTCGACGACCGCGATCTCGCCGAACGACGTGGGCGTGGCGAGCGCGAACGCGGCTCGACCGCCCGCGACCGACAGCCCCGAAACGACCCGACCGGCTCCGTCCACGACCGGACGGGCGTCACCGCCGTCGGTGGCGACCGACCACAGGTGGGTGCAGCCGCGGTCGCGCAGGCAGAACGACACCCGGCCGTCGTCCTCGTGCGGCAGCCCGCCGGGGTAGGCGGTGGCGCCGGGCATCACGTTGCGGTCCAAGGACTCGGTGAGGTCGATGACCTCACCGCCGTCGACGCTCACGCGGTACAGGTGGGCGTGGGCGACCGGGTCGCCGGACCAGCCGACCACGAGCAGCGCCGATCCGTCACCGGCCCAGCCGGCGGTGGAGGCCACGCCGTCGGCGAAGGCGAGCACGCGCGGTCGGGCGTGCGGCCCGTCCACCTCCAGCAGGTGCACGGGGGTGCGGTGGCGCAGGTCGCTGTCGGAGCCGACCGGGCGGGTGAACGCGAGGGTCGTGCCGTCCGGCGACCAGGCCGGGGCACCCGCGGCGTGCGGTCCGTCGGTGAGCTGCCGGAGCTCGCGGCTGACCGGGTCGAGGACGTGCACCTGCGTGCGGACCTGGCCGTACATCCCCCGGCCGTCGGCCTGGTAGTCGACGCCGTCGGAGACCATCGGCCCCTTCCCGCCGGTCGGGTCGACCGGCGCGGTGAAGGCGAGCCTGCGGCCGTCCGGGCTCCAGCGCGGCGCGCCCGCCCCGAGCGGCAGGTCCGTGACCCGCTCCGGCTCCCCTCCCCCGGCGTCGAGCACGGCGAGCTGCCCGTCGCGGAGGAACGCGAGCCGGGTGCCGTCCGGCGACCAGGCGGGCGCCGTGTCGTCCGGGCCGGAGCTGAGGCGGCGGGGCGTGCCGCCGTCGGTGCCGACCAGCCACAGCTCGTCGACGTTGCGGTCCAGGGCGGCGTCCGGGGTCCGGAGCACGTAGGCGATCCGGGTGCCGTCCGGCGACAGCACCGGTTGCGACGGGACCACGACGTCCGTGAGGTCCTCGATGCGCATCCGTCGCGTCATGACTGGCTCCTTCGCGTGGTTCGTCCGGGTACCGCGGCGAGCAGTTCGCGGGTGTAGTCGTGGCCGGGCTCGGTGAGCACCCGTGCGGTGGGCCCCTGCTCGACGACCTGGCCGTGCCGCATGACGGCGACGTGCGAGGCGACGTAGCGGACCACCGCGAGGTTGTGGGAGATGAACAGGATCGTGAGGCCGAGCTCGCGCTGGAGCTCGCGGACCAGGTTGAGCACGGCCCCCTGGACCGAGACGTCCAGGGCGGAGGTGATCTCGTCGGCGATGACCACGCGGGGGCGGGCGGCCAGCGCTCGCGCCAGCGCGACCCGCTGCCGCTGGCCACCGGAGAGCCGCGACGGGACGTGCCCCGCGCAGACCGGGTCGAGGTGCACCAGTTCGAGGAACCGCTCGACCTCCGCCCGCCGCTCGGCGCGCGAGCCGCCCGGTGGCATCGCCTCGGTCACGCTCTCACCGATGGTCATCCGCGGGTCGAGCGAGGAGTAGGGGTCCTGGAAGACCATCTGGAGCGGACGCGGTCTGCCGCGGGTCGGGACCGGGGAGCCGTCGAGGGTGATCCGGCCGCCGGTCAGCGGGGCCAGTCCGACGGCGGCCCGCGCGAGCGTGGACTTGCCGGAGCCGGACTCGCCGACGAGCCCGACCACCTCGCCCTCCGGCACGGTGAGGCTGACGCCGTCGACGGCGGTGGTCCGGCCGTAGCGGACCGTGACGTTCTCGAAGCGCAGCTCGCTCATCGGGGCTCCCCGGACTCCACCAGTTCGTCGGCGCTCCAGTCGGGAGTCCCGACCGGCAGCGGTTCGCCCGCGTACCAGCACGCCACGCGGTGGCGGCGCGAGTCGGCCACGAGCGGCGGGTCCTCGGCCCGGCACCGGGCGTCGGCCAGCGGGCACCGCGCGGCGTAGGCGCAGCCGGGCGGTGCGTCGGCCGGGCTGACCGGCCTGCCGGGGATCGTCGCGAGCGGTTTGGTCAGGTCGGTAGACATGTCGGGCACCGCCTCGACCAGCGCTCGGCTGTAGGGGTGCCGGGCGGCGGTGGCCAGGTCGGCGGCGGGCAGGTCCTCGACGACCCGGCCCGCGTACATCACCAGCACCCGGTCGCAGACCTCCCCCACCACCGTGACGTCGTGGCTGATCAGGACCAGCGCCACGTCGTCGGCCTCCCGGATCGCGCCGAGCAGGTCGAGCACCTGCTGCTGCACGGTGACGTCGAGGGCGGTGGTCGGCTCGTCCGCGACGATCAGCGCGGGCTTGCCCATCAGCCCCATGCCGATCATCGCCCGCTGCCTCATCCCGCCGGAGAACTCGTGGGGGTACTGCCGGGCGCGGGCGTCGGCGTCCGGGATGCGGACGGCGGTCAACCGGTCCACCGCGCGGGCCATCGCCTCGCGGCGGGTCATGCCCTGGTGGTGGGTGGCGACCTCGGCCAGCTGGGCGCCGATGCGGCGCGTCGGGTTGAACGAGGTCATCGGGTCCTGGAAGACCATGGCCAGCGAGGTGCCCAGCATCCGGCGGCGGACCGCGGTGTCCGGCGCCAGCAGGTCGTTGCCGAGCAGTTCGAGGCGGGACGCGTCGACCCGGCCGTACTCGGCGACGAGCCGGGTGATCGCCAGGGCGGTCATGGACTTGCCGGACCCTGATTCGCCGACGATGCCGACCGCCTCCCCGCGGCGCACCTCGAAGGACACCCCGCGGACCACCCGCACCGGTCCGGACGGGCCGGGGAAGGTGACCTCCAGGTCGCGGACGTCGAGCACCACGTCGAGCGGGGGCGCCGCGACGTCCTCGTCGTGGGCCTCGGGCTCCGGCTCGTCCACGGCGACGGCGCGCGTCGCCGCCACCGTGCGCAGGCCGATGCCGACGGGGACGCCGAGCCCCTTCGCGACCGACTCGCCGAAGAGGTTGAACGCCAGTCCGGCGAGGAGCACCGCCGCACCGGGGGTGAGCGCGGCGGCGGCGTTGACGTAGATGGCGCCGATGCCGTCGTAGAGCAGGCGGCCCCAGTCGTAGGACGGAGACTGGACGCCGAGGCCGAGGAAGGACAGGCCCGCGAAGGACAGCAGCGCGTTGCCCGCGCCGATGGTGGCGTTGACGACCAGCGGTTCGGAGATGTTCGGCAGCACGTGGCGGAACAGGACCCGGATCCGGCCGACACCCGCCATGCGGGCGGCGGCGACGTAGTCGCGGGCCGCGACCCCGGCCACCAGGGTCTGGGTGAGGCGCGCGAACGAAGGGGCTCCCGCGAGCCCGATGGCCAGCACCGCGCCGGTCGCCCCGGCCCCGAACACGACCGCGAAGAACAGCGCCAGCAGCAGCCCCGGGAAGGCGACGGCGATGTTGACCGCGGCCGACACCAGCCTGCCCGCGCGACCGCCGAGCACGAACGGCGCCGCCCCGAGCAGCAGGCCCACCACCACGGCGAGCACGATGGCGAGCAGGGCGAGCACCATCGACAGCCGCGCCGCCACGAGCACCCGCAGGAGGATGTCCCTGCCGAGGTTGTCCGTCCCCGCCCAGTGCTCCCCGGACGGCCGCGCCAGGATGTCGTTGGTGTCGACGGCGTCCGCGCCGCTCCCCCAGAACACCGGGCCCAGGCACGCCAGTGCGAAGACCGCGACCACGAGCGCGGTCGCCGTGAGGCCGAGCGGGGTGCGGACGACCCGCGACCAGCGTCCTTGCATCCGTCAGTCCTCCCGGATCGTCGAGCGTGGGTCGAGCAGGGCGAGGGCGACGTCGACGACGAGGTTGGTGACCAGCACGCCGACGCCGTAGACGAGGACGATCGCCTGCACCACCGGGTAGTCCTTGGTGAGGATCGACTGCACGATCGTGCTGCCCAGACCCGGCCAGGCGAAGACGTTCTCGACCAGCACGGTGCCCGCGACCATCGAGCTGAGCAGGAGCCCGCCGAGCGTGAGCGCCGCGGTGACGGCGTTCGGCAGCGCGTGTCCCAGGTAGACGGTCCGGTTGGGCAGCCGCTTGGCGCGGGCGGTGCGGACGAAGTCCGCCTCCAGCACGCCGACCATCTCGACGCGGACGATGCGGGCGAGGATCGCCGCCGGCCCGATCGCCAGTGAGAACACGGGGAGCAGGTACGCCGCCGCGGTCTCGTTGCCCGCCACCGGGAGCCACCCGAGCCGGATCCCGAAGACATAGATCAGCGCGACCCCGATCAGGAAGTCCGGCACCGTCGCCACGACCACGCTGGTCGTGGTGAAGGTGAGCTCGGTGCGCCGCCCGTGGCCGCGCCGGGTCAGCACGCCCGTGAAGACGCCCAGCGGGATCGCCACGACCACGGCGGCCAGGAACGCGATCACGGCCAGCGACAGCGTGGCGGACAGCCGCTGGGCGATGACGTCGGAAACCGGGAGCTGCGAGGAGATCGACGTGCCGAGGTCGCCGGTGAACAACCCCCTCAGGTAGTGCAGGTACTGCGTGAGGATCGGGTCGTTCAACCCCAGGGCCTCCCTGCGCGCCTCGACCAGCGCCACCGGCGCCGTGGGGCCGAGCGCCCCGCGGACCGGGTCGCCGGGGATGAGGTGGATCATGGCGAAGGACGCGGTCACCAGCACCCAGAGCGAGACCAGCAGCCGCCCCAGGCGTCGGACGCCGAACCGCACCCACGGGTGGGCCCGTCGTCGCGGCACCGACGGGTCCGCGGTCCTGCTCGGGGACATCGCGCTTACCGACACGTCCACCTCCTTCCGTCGCTACTTCGCCAGCACGCGGATGCTCGTCGGGATCAGCTGGCCGGGCACCTGGAACTCCGCGCTCTTGCCGAACATGCGCACGACCTTGTTGGCGAACGGCACGATGTCCGCCTTCGCGATCAGGCCGGACTCCGCGGCGAGCCAGTCCGCGCACCCGGCGACACCCGCGGTCGCCATCGCCGCCGCGACCGCCTTGTCGTAGTCCGGGTCGGAGATCGCAGCGAAGTTGGTCCCGTCGGGAGCCGCCGGACCGGACAGGAAGGGCACGAGCTGGTCCGGGCTGCTGACGTTGAGCGAGACCCAGCTGACGTCCCAGTCACCCGCGCCGAAGATGGTGCTGGTCAACGTCGTCTCGTCCTGGCTGCGCGCGGTGGCCTCGACGCCGACCGCCTTCCACTGCTGCACGGCCAGTTCGGCCGCGGCGTCGCCCGCGCTGCCGTTGTCGTTCTGGTACAGGAAGGTCATCGTCAGCGGCTTGCCGTCCTTGGCGCGCTTGCCGTCGGCTCCCGCCGTCCAGCCCGCTTCGTCGAGCAGGGCGGCCGCTGCCTTGACGTCGGTCGCGGGCAGCGCCTTGGACACCGAGTCACCGGGGCAGGCGACCGGCTCGTTCGCGGCCAGGGTGGTCGCCGCGGTGCCCTTGTCCGACGTGAGCACCTTCCGCAGCTGCGGGAGGTCGAGCGCCTGGGTCAGCGCCATCCTGACCTTCGGGTCGCTGGTGACGCGGCCCGCGGCGTGGTTGTACCACTGCTCCCCCACGAGGGCCGGGGTGTCGGCGGAGAACAGCCCCGCCTTCTCCAGCCGTTCCGCGTCCACCCCAGGGATCTGGGCGGCGTTCAGGCCGCCGGACAGCAGCAGGTTCGCCGCGGTCGTCTCGTTCTGCACGACCTTGACCACGACCGTCTTCGGCATCCCCTTGGTCGCCGTCGTGGCTCCGCCCGGCCCCCACGTGTAGCCGTCGCGGACCGTGTAGGTGTAGTGGTCGCCCGGAGCGGCCTCGGTCAGCTGGTAAGGCCCGGTGCCCGCGGTGGCCGTCTTCAGCGAGGAGCGGTCGGCCAACCCCTTGGGGCAGACCATCGGCAGGCTCGCCAGTCCGTTGAGGACGAACGGGGCGGGCGTGGCCAGGGTGATCGTCACGGTGCCCGCCGCGTCGTCGCCCACCGACTTCGCGCCCGCCGGGAAGAACGTGCCGAGGAAGGGGCTCTTGCTGTTCGGGTCGGCGACGAAGTTGAGGTTGTCCGCGACGACGGACGCGGTCAGCTTCGTCCCGTCGCCGCAGGTGATGCCCTCGGCGAGCGTCAACGAGATCGTGTTCTCCTTGACGTCCCACTTCGTGGCGAGCCCCGACTTGATCTCACCGCTGGCGCCGTCGACGCTGAGCAGCGGGTCGTAGGCGAACTGCGTGACGGTGAACAGCGAGCTGCCCGCGCCCATCTGCGGGTCCAGGCTGCCGGGGTCGGAGGAGAGCCCGAGGGTGAAGGTGCCGCCTTCGACGACCTCGGCCTTCCCGCTGCCGGTCGAGGCGCCCCCGCAGCCTGCGAGCGCGACGGCGACCAGGCAGAGGGACAGGCCGTAGGTACCCGTCGTGGTCCGCTTCATCGAAACTCCAATCGGTGGGATTCCCCGGTTTCGAGGCCGGGAGGAGCCGATCTTTGGACGGCACCGGGAATGGTCGGGTCCTCAGTGGACGGTCTGCGTCGATCCGCGCGCTCCACGGGGTTCGATCGGGCGTTCAGGCACCGGCGCGGCGCACGGCGCGACCGAGGTGCAGGTAGAGCGAGTGGCCGGTGCCGTCGTCACCCAGGAACGCGTGCGGCATGTGCATGCCGCGATCGGCCTCGACCGGGATCAGCATGTCGTCCCGGTAGTGGACGAGTTCGGTCCGCTCGACCTTCCCGCCCATCTCCACGTAGGCCCCCTTGGGGATCTGCTCGATCCAGATCCGGTGGTCGGCGTCCTGGCTGACGGTGAGGTCGAAGACCTCCGCCGAATAGGTGCCGAGGTAGCGCTCGGCGTCGATCCGCCGGGGTTCCGCGGGCGGCACGGGCAGCGCGGGCAGCGCGACGTCGGTCAGCTCGCCGAGCACGTGGCCCACGACGTCGTGGAAGAGCGAGAACATGTCGCCGCCGTTGGTCAGCAGCGCGACGGCCAGCCCCGATCCGGGGACCACCCGCAGGAAGGCGCCCTGCCCGATGGTGTTGCCGTCGTGGCCGACGACCGTCCCGTCCGGCGTGTCGAACCGTTCGAAGCCGAGCCCCCACGACGTCCCCATGAGCCCGAGTTCGGGCAGGTCCACCTCGCGCTCGTGCATCCGGGCGGCGGTGCCGGCGGCCAGCACCCGCGTGCCGTCTGCCGCCAGGCCGTCCTCCAGGTGCATCCGGGCGAAGGCGACCAGGTCGCGGGGCCGCATCGCGAGCATCGAGCCCGCCGGGGAGTTCGACCGGGCCATGGCCCACACCGGGGCGGGCACGTACCCGGCGCCCGGCGCCTCCTCGACGTGGCCCACCGCGGCGCGGAACATGATCGCCTCGTAGGGACCCGTCGCCGTGTGGGTGAGCCCCAGCGGCGCGATGAGGTGCTCGCGCAGGCACGCGTCGTACGACTTCCCGCGCAGCACCTCGACGAGCCTGCCGAGCACGCAGTAGCCCGCGTTGTTGTAGGAGAACTGCTCGCCGGGCGGGAACAGCTGCGGCACCCCGTCCAGCGTCGCGACGTACTTCTCGACGCAGTCGTCGCCGACCCCGGTGTCGGTGAAGACGTCGCCCTCGAACCCGGCGGTGTGGTTGAGCAGCTGCCGCACGGTGATCCGCTCGCCTGCCGCTTCGTCGGCGATGCGGAACCCCGGCAGGTAGGTCCGGACCGGCTCGTCCAGACCGACCTCCCCCTCGTCGACCAGCTGCATCACCAGGGTGCTCGTCCAGAGCTTGGTGATCGACCCGATCTGGAAGACCGAGTCGGTGGTCGCCGCCACCCCGGTCGCCTTGCTGAGCAGACCCGCGGCCCCGTCGACCACCTGACCGCCCTGCAGCACGGCCCACGCCGCACCAGGAACATCGTGCTTCCCGAGCAGAAGGGGGAGCCGCTCCTCTAGCGAAGCGCGAACATCGTGGAGGTTGCTCATGCACGATGATGCTAGGAACGACGCGGACCGCTGTGTTCGTCGTCACGGATGACTTGGCGACGGCGGCTTGGTCGTCCACGACAAGTCGTGCCGCCACCGGCGGGCGGTCGGCGCACCGCGGCCGCCCGTGCGGCGGGCTGGTCCACCTGCGGGCCACGACCCCGCGAAGTGGTGCGGCGGTCCTCCCTTTCCAGTGACGCGCCTGTCACCCATTTCGCCTTTCGGATCGGCGAGGTCGACCTGTCCGTGCTGGAGGGTCCGGAGGCCACGCGCGAGGCGCGGATCATCGCCGAGACGCACCGGCTGGAGACGGCGCAGGCGGAGTCGACGGGGTGTCGATCTCGCAGAAGCAGGTCGACTTCGCCAACGAGCAGGCGGCGTCGCGGGGCGTGGGCGACAAGGTCCGCTACCGCTTCCGCACCATGCTGGACACGGGTTTCGCCACCGGGTCCCGGCGGGCCATCTGGAACAACGAGAGCACGATGTACGTGGACCTGTTCGAGCTGTTCGCCGAACACGCGCGGCAGCTGGAGTTCGGCGGGCGCTACGTCACCACCACCGGCTGCTACGACGACGTGACCGGTGGCCGGTCCAAGGCGGTCGCCCAGATCGACCAGCACCACACCACGTCCACGTTCACCGGCCTGGGCACCTCGGCCGCGCGCTTCGCCGCGCGGCTCGGCAGCGGCCTCGACCTCGGGTCGCACCACCCCGAGAACGGCCACGATCCCGCGTACGCGCACCGGCCGTGGGGTGACGGGACGGCGTCGCCGCTGTACTGCCCGCTCCCCGAACGGATCGACGACACCCTCGGGGAGGAGGTCGACCGGCGGCTGGCCGCCTGGTCGCGGGAGTGCGGGTTCTCCGTCGAGGAGGCTGGCCGGCTCGGGCGGGCGGGGTTCGGCAGGCTGGTCGTGCTCGCCCACCCGGACTGCGACGACCCGGACCGGTTGCTCGTCTCGGCGAAGCTCAACGCGGCGTGGAAGCACAACGACAAGAACCCGCCCGCGTGGAGTACCTCGCGGCCAGGCAGCACGACAGCTTCTACACGTCCATGACCCTCGTCGACGTGCTCGGCGGCTACGAGCTGGACTCGAACGCCTTCTCCGAACCCCACGTGCGGCGGGCCGCGATCCTGGCGGGGACGGCGTCCGTGCTCGTCAACGACCTGTTCTCGGCGACCAAGGACCTCGCGGACGAGAACCCGCCGTGCAACATGGTCCTGCAGATCGCCGCCGACCGGGACTGCTCGATCGAGGAGGCGACCGAGGCGACCGAGGAACTCCACAACGGACTGGTCCGCGATTTCCAGTCCGTGCGAAGAAAACCGCGAACCACGCCCTCGCCGCAGTCGCAGCGCTTCCTGCGGGGCCTGCGGGCGTGGATGGGTGGCGGCTTCGAATGGCGCTCCACCAGCCCGCGCTACCGGACCGACCAGCGCGGGACCTGAGCGCGCCGCTCACCACCGGCGCACCGCGGTCGAGCGTTGTCCCGACCGTCTCAAGTCGTTCCAGGGACCGGGTTCGCCCACTGCCGAGGGTGCTCGTCCGACGGTGGGCTCGCCCTGGGAATCAGGCGCTCTCCGCCGCGGCGGCACGTCCGGTCCGCCTGCCGGTGAACAGGCAGCCGCCGAGGAACGTCCCCTCCAGCGAGCGGTACCCGTGGACGCCTCCGCCGCCGAAGCCCGCGACCTCGCCCGCCGCGTACAGGCCGGGAACGGGCCTGCCGGTGGCGCCGAGCACGCGTCCGGACAGGTCCGTCTGCAAACCGCCGAGCGTCTTGCGGGTGAGGATGTTCATCCGGATCGCGATGAGCGGCCCCGCCGACGGGTCGAGGATCTTGTGGAGCGACGCCGTGCGGGCGAGGAGGTCACCGCTGTAGGCGAGCGAGTTGCGGATGCCCATGATCTGGGCGTCCTTCGTGAAGGGGTTGTCGACCTGCTGGTCGCGCAGGGTGATCTGCCTCCGCAGGACGTCGAGGGCGATCAGGTCGCCGCCCGCGATCCTGTTCATGCCCGCGACCAGGTCCGCCAGCGAGTTCGCGACGACGAAGTCCTCGCCCCGCTCCAGGAACGCCTTGATCGGCAGCGGTGTGCTGGTGAGCAGTCGGCCCGCGAGGTAGGCGAGGAGGTCCTTCCTGGTGAGCTCGGGGTTCTGCTCGGACCCGGAGAGCACGAACTCCTTGTCGACGATCTTCTTGTTCAGCACGAACCACGAGTGGTCGTGCCCGGAGCGCTTGATCAGCTCCAGCGTGCCGAGCGTGTCGTAGCTCGGCACGCCAGGGCTGGGGAAGCGGCGGCCCTCGGCGTCGAGCCACAGCGAGGAGGGCGCGGCGAGCACGCGGATCCCGTGGCCGGGCCAGATCGGGGTGTGGTTGGTCAACCCCTCCGTGTAGTGCCACATCCGGTCGGGGTTGACCAGCCGGGCGCCCGCCAGTTCGCTGATGGCCAGCATGCGTCCGTCGACGTGCGCGGGCACGCCGGTGATCATGCGGGCGGGCGGGGTGCCGAGGCGGGCGGGCCAGTTGCGCCGGACGAGGTCCTGGTTGCCGCCGATGCCGCCCGAGGTGACGACGACCATCGGGGCGTGCAGCTCGAAGTCGCCGACCTTCGTGCGGGAGCTCGGTGTGCCGCGGGCGGCGCCGCTGGGTTGCAGGACGCTGCCGCGCACCCCGGTGACGGCGCCGTTCGTGGTGATGAGCCCGTCGACCTGGTGGCGGAAGCGGAAGGTGACCTTTCCCCGCGCCGCCGCGGCGCGCACGAGCCTCTCGAACGGTTCCACGACGCCGGGGCCGGTGCCGAGCGTCAGGTGGAAGCGGGGGACGGAGTTGCCCGGTCCGTCGGCGAGCTGCCCGCCGCGTTCCGCCCAGCCGACGACGGGCACCCAGCTCATGCCCAGCCCCGCCAGCCACGACCGCTTCTCCCCCGCGGCGAACTCCAGGTACTCCTCGGCCCACCGGGACGCCCAGTGGTCCGCGCCGAGCGGGTCGTCGACGCCGCGGTCGAAGCCCGCCGTGGCGAACCAGTCGCCGCGGGCCAGTTCGAGGGAGTCCCTGATGCCCGCCAGCCGCTGCTCGACGGAGTCGACGAAGAACAGCCCGCCTAACGACCAGAACGCCTGACCGCCCAGGCCGGTCTCCGGCTCCTGGTCCAGCAGCAGCACCCGCCTGCCCGCGGCGGCCAGCTCGGAGGTCGCGACGAGCCCGGCGAGCCCGGACCCGATGACGATCACGTCCGCGTCGACCCTCGGCGCGGCGGAGGCCTGGCCCAGGCCCAGCGTGTTCATGGTCGTGGCCGCGGCGAAAGCGCTCCCTGCCGTGAGGAGGTGGCGTCGGCTGATGTTCCTGCTGCGAGGTGAACTCATCGTTGAGCCCTTCAGGGGAACGGGAGGGGTGCCCGGTTGACGGCGGCGACGGCACTGGCCAGGGTGGTTACCGTCGAGTAGACACGTAACCAGGGCGGGAGCGACCGGGGATAGGGTCGCGCCACCAAGCGCCGTCGACCCCGTTGTGCGCCACCCACAACGACGTCCCGGAGGTGCCGTGCGGGACCAGCGGACGACCGCGATCGCCCTGCGGGTGATGGGGGCGATGGCCTCGGACGACGAGGTCGTGGCCAGGGTCGTCGAGGCCGCCAGGGAGAACTCCCCGGAGGTCGCCCGGCTGCCGGAGGCGGAGAACCGCAGGCACATCGCCACCCTGCTCGCCGAGGGGGCCGCCCACCTCGAACGCGGGGACGGCGACTTCTCCGCGGCCCTCGCGCTGGGGGCCGACCGTGCGGCCCAGGGCGTCTCGATCGCGGGCCTGCTGCGCGGCGTGCACGCGGGCCGCGCCGAGGTGATCCGCGCCGGTGTGGAGTTCGCCCGCGGGACGGGCATCGACGACTCCACGATCCTGGACTTCATCGTGGACGTGGACTCCTACGTCGCGGCGGTCGAACGCCACATCATCAGCAGCTACCACACCGCCGAACTCCAGCTGTCCCGCACGGCCCGCGACCTGAACACCCAGGTGCTGCGCGGGCTCCTGGTGCCGGACGGCGGTTTCCCCGACCCCGCCGCGCTGAGCCGGGTGGGGCTCCGGCCCGACAGCCGCTACCACTGCGTGGTCTCGGACGTGACCGACCCGAGCCACGCCAGGTCCCTCGAACAGCTCCTGCTGCCCTTCGGCGGCGTATACGGACTCGTCGAGGGGCGGCTGGCGGGCGTGAGCCACCAGCGACCGTGCCGTCCGGACGACGACGTGCCGCTGCTCGTGGTCTCCCCCGCCACCCCCTTGGCGTCGCTGCGCGGGATGTACCCGATGTGCGTCCAAGCCCTCGCCGTCGCGTCCTCACGGGAGGCGCGCGGCGTCCACCCGCTCACCGACCTCGCGGCGGAAACGGCGCTGGCCGCCCACCCGGCGATGGGCGACACCCTCGCGGAGGAGTTCCTGGGCCCGCTCAACCCGAAGAGCGGCTTCCACCACGAACTGGTCGCGACCGCGTTGTGCTACCTCGACCACGGCCGCAGGATCGGCGCCACCGCGGCGGTGCTGCACATCCACGCCAACACCGTCCGCTACCGCCTCGACCGCCTGGCCGAACTCACGGACGTCGACCTCACCGAAACCCCGCGCGCCCGCCGCTCCCACGTCCTCACCACCCTCCACACGTGGTGGGCGCTGCGCACCTGGATCGACCGCGACGCGACGGGGAGGTGATCGTCGGCTCACATCCGCCCGGCCACGCCCGAGAGGCGTTCCCGCATCCACTGGTGGGCCGGGGCGAGCATGTTGCGCGGGTGCCAGAACATCGCCATCGTCACCCGTGGCGGTTCGGTCGCCAGCGGCACCTCCCGCAGGCCGAACGCGGGTCCCAGCCGCTCGAACAGGCGGCGGGGCGTCAGCGTGACCAGGTCCGACCCCGCGACCGCCTGCAGCGCCAACGTG
Organism: Umezawaea sp. cmx-9-4; assembly: GCA_049997955.1. GTDB lineage: Bacteria > Actinomycetota > Actinomycetes > Mycobacteriales > Pseudonocardiaceae > Umezawaea. The sequence goes on from JAEBDY010000010.1 coordinate 319,117, forward strand.
AACGACTCCACGGTGACCGGCCTCGGCACGCTCAGCCCCTGCTCGCTCAGCTTCACCTCGGACACCACGCGCTGGCCCGCCACGCCGACGACCTGGACCGCGCGGGTGCTCACCAGCGCGTCGGCGGTCATCGGCTCGGCGACCGCGTCGTTGTCGCGGTCGACCACGGCGGTGAACTCGTCGGTGAACAGCGGGACGTGCGGGAAGTTCAGCAGCTCGGGCGTCTGGAGCTGCAACGGCCAGATCAGCACGTCGCACCACCCCGACCGGAGCAGCTCGACCAGTTCCGGGCGCGGCGACACCACGTTCACCCGAACCCCCGGCGCCTCGACGGCGAGGCCGCGCAACGCGGGCAGCACGAGGACCGCCGCCACGTAGTCGCTGGCCATGACGGTGAACGTGCGCTGGTCGGTGACCGGGTCGAAGGAGCGCCCCGCGCTCAGCACCGCGCGTGCGGCGACCAGCGCGGTCTGCACCGGCTGGAGCAGCGACTCCGCGAGCGGGGTGAGCACCAGCGTGCGGCCCTCCCGGACGAGCAGCGGGTCGTCGAAGTGGCGGCGGAGCTTGGCCAGCACCGCGCTCATGGCGGGCTGCCCCATCACGAGCCGCTCCGCCGCCTTCGTCACGTTGCGCTCCAGCAGCAGCGCGTTCAGCGGAATCAGCAGGTTCAGGTCCAGCCTGCCCCAGTCCGTCGCCACCGGCACGATTGTCCTCTCCGCCACTTGACGGGGCAACAAAGCGCGCAACCGCTGGTGGCGGCCCCGCGGTCACGGACTATCGAGCCCGTCGATGGGGCCCATGCGGAATTGACCGGTTCTGGGTCCGACGATCTCGGCCTACGCTGGCACCCGACCACACAAATTCCACAGTGGACTGATCACGCGCACCGATTCCCGTGATCCAGGAGGGACCTCACCGATGACCGAGACCAGCGACTTCCAGTCCCGGACCCAGCAGTCCACCACCGCGAGCGGCCGCGCCGCGATCGGCGTCACGCTCGCCGCGCTGGCCTCCGTCGCGCTCAACTCCGTGATCGCCGCGCTCGCCGACGCGGCGCTGCCCGCCGGAGGCGTCCGCATGGGCCTGCAACTGCGCGAGTACGCGCCGCTGACCGTCGTCGGGATCCTGCTCGGCACGCTCGCCTGGTACGTCGTCCGCCGCACGGCCCGCAACCCCCGCGCGGTCCTCCGGGTGCTCGTGCCCGTGGCCGTCGTCGTGTCCCTCGTGCCGGACTTCGGGATCCTCTCGGCGGGCGCGACCCTCCTCAACTCGCTGGCCCTGATCGCGATGCACCTCGTCGTCGCGGCCATCACCGTGCCGACGCTCGCCAGGGTGCTGCCGCTGCCGCGCGACCACGCCTGAACACCCCTCAGGTCACCAGGCCCTTGCGGTACGCGTAGACCACTACCTGCACGCGGTCGCGCAGGTTCAGCTTGGCGAGGATGCGCGACACGTACGTCTTCACGGTCTCCTGGCTGATCACCAGCGTCGCGGCGATCTCGCCGTTGGACAGGCCGTTCGCGATGTGGCGCAACACCTCCAGCTCGCGCGGGGTCAGGACGGCGTCGTCCGGCCCGCCCTCGACGGGGCGGATCCGGGCCGCGTACCTGCCCACGAGCTGCCGGGTCACCTCGGGCGCCAGCAGCGCCGCGCCGCTCGCGACGGTGTGGATGCCCTGCAGCAGCTGCGCGGCCGGGGCGTCCTTGAGCAGGAACCCGCTCGCCCCCGCCCGCAGCGCCTCGTACACGTACTCGTCCAGGTTGAACGTCGTCACCACGAGCACCTTGACGGGATCGGCCACCCCGACGCCCGCCAGCAGGCGGGTCGCCTCGATGCCGTCGAGCACCGGCATCCGCACGTCCATCACCACCACGTCCGGGCGCAGCCTGCCCGCGAGGTCGACCGCGGCGCGCCCGTCCCCGCACTCGCCCACCACCTCCAGGTCGGGCTGGGCGTCGATGATCGTCGTGAAGCCGGTGCGGATCAACGCCTGGTCGTCGCACACCAGCACCCGGATCGGCGCGGTCACGACGGGCTCCCCGTGGGGATCCGGGCCCGCACGACGAAAACGCCACCCGAGCGCCTGCCCGCGCTGAACTCGCCCCCGAGCACGTCGACCCGTTCCCGGAGCCCCGCGAGGCCTCGCCCGCTCCCGCCGGGGGACGCGGCGTGCGAAGCCGAGCCCTCGGTGCCGACCTCCACCGTGGTCTCCCTCTCGCCGTGGTGCACGTGGACGGTCGTACGGCTGCCGTGGGCGTGCTTGAGGGCGTTCGTCAGCGCCTCCTGCACGACCCGGTAGGCCGCGACCTCGGCGCTGCCGGTCGATTCCGCGGGTCTGCCCTCCTCGGTGAACTCCACCGGCTGCCCGGCGAGCCGGGTCTGCTCCACGAGGGCGCGCAGCTCGCCGACGGACGGCGTGCGCGGCTCGGTGCCGTGGTCGGGGTTGAGCAGGTCGAGCAGGTGCCGCAGGTCCCTGGTGGCCCGCCTGCCGGTGTCGGTGATGGCGGTCAGGGTCTGGTCGAGGCGTTCCGGCGCGGCGGTCAGGTAGCGCGCCGCCTCGGCCTGCACCACCATCGCCGTCACGTGGTGCGTCACGACGTCGTGCAGCTCGCGGGCGATGCGGGTGCGTTCGGCGGTGCGGGTGGTCACGGCGACGCTGCGGCGGCGTTCCGCCTCGACGACCCTGGACTGCCGGAGCCAGGCCCCCGTGCCCCACGCGAAGGCCAGCGCCACGGAGAAGGTCGCGAACCCGACGACCCCTTCCGGCGACCCGATCCGGTCAAGGGCGACGGCCAGCAGGACGTAGGCGACGGAGGCCACGACCAGGGCGGCGCGCCTGCCGCGTTCCAGGTGGGCCGCCGCGCTCAGCAGCGCGATGGGCAGCGCCATGCCCGCGACCGTGTGGTAGGCGCGGAGCTGGTCGATCGCGAAGCCGAGCGAGACCACGGCGAGGCAGACGGCGGGCCGGCGGCGGCGGACGGCGAGCGGGAGGCACTGGAGGACGACCGCCACGCCGGTCAGCACGTCGAAGGGACGGGCGGGCAGGTCGCCGAGCTGGGTTCCGTTGTTCTCCAACGCGGGCAGGAACGAGGCGACGAGGAGCAGCAGCGCCAACGGAAGATCTCGGACCGTGACGTCCCACCGCCGCCACGGTTCCGGGACCTTCAGGAGGTCGATCACCGGGAAACTGTAGCGGCCGACGGGGACCCGGTCGCACGGCGACGACGGGGCACGATGTGACCGCGGCGGTGGGCCAGTCGCAGGAAGACCAGGGTCAGCACGACGCCCGCCACCACCGTGTACAGGCTTCCCTCCGGTCCGAAGTCGCCGCCGGTGAGCAGGGCAGGGCCCGACATGGTGGCGTCCAGCAGCCCCTTCGACTCGCCGTTGCCGGAGACGACGACGCCGAAGACGCCGCCCGCGGCGAAGTTCCAGCCGAAGTGCAGTCCGATCGGGACCCACAGGTTGCGGGTGGCGGCGTAGCAGGCGGCGAGCATGAACCCGGCCTCGATCGCGATGGCGGTCGCGCCCCACAGGCTGGCGTCCGGGTTGCCCAGGTGCATCAGGCCGAACACGACGCCGGTCAGCAGCAGCGCGATCCAGGTGCCCGCGCGCTCCTCGACGACGCGGAACAGGACGCCGCGGAAGAGCAGTTCCTCGGTCACCGCGGCCGCGGCCATGAACCCGAACAGCGCCACCGCGCCCTTGACCGAGCCCAGGCCGTTGACGTGGTAGCCGCCGAGGAAGGCGATGTTGAGGATGACGGCCGCGAACATCGCGACCCCGATCAGCACCCCGCGGGCGGTCCGGCCGACCGCCCCTTCCCCGGCCACTTCCGCGGGCTCGCGGTGTTCCGTCCGCCGCACCACCCACGCGTAGACGAGAACACCCACCACAGCTGTCGCGACACCGAGCGGCAGGGTGAGCCAGGGGTTCCCCTGCACCGCGGCGACGGCGTTGCCGCCGACGAAGGCGACCGCCGCCACGGCCAGCAACTGCTTCCACAAACGCATGACGACTCCTTCACCAGGCCCGCGGCCGGAGCACCGCGGCAGGTCGCAACGCTAGGGATTCGACGGCCGGGAATCGTCACCGCACGGTGGACATCCGCGGGTAGCTCCCACGGGGGACAAGCCCGGCCCGTGAGGGGTCTCACCAGGGCTCACGCTCCTCCCGGTGGCAGGATGGAGGGGTGACGACCCCCCTCCACGACCCCGACTGGCGCGGTTTCGCGAGCGACAACTACGCGGGCGTGCACCCCGAGGTGCTGGCCGCGATCGCCACGGCCAACGGCGGCCACCAGGTCTCCTACGGGGAGGACCGGTACACCGCACGCCTGCGGGAGGTGGTCGGCGAGCACTTCGGCGAGCGCGCCGAGGTGTTCCCCGTCTTCAACGGCACGGGCGCGAACGTCATCTCGCTCACCAGCGTGCTGCCGCGCTGGGGCGCCGTCGTCACGGCGTCCACCGCGCACGTCAACACCGACGAGGCAGGCGCTCCAGAGCGGATGACCGGCGTCAAGCTGCTCGCCGTGCCGACCCCCGACGGCAAGCTCACGCCGGAGCTGATCGCCCGCGAGGCGTGGGGCTGGGGCAACGAGCACCGCGCCCAGCCGCTCGCCGTGAGCATCTCGCAGACCACCGAGCTGGGCACGCTCTACACGCCGGACGAGGTGCGGGCGATCTCCGACTTCGCCCACGCGCACGACATGGCGGTGCACGTGGACGGCTCCCGGCTGTGGAACGCGGCGGCGGCTCTCGGCGTGCCGTTCCGCGAGTTCACCACCGACGCGGGGGTCGACGTCCTCAGCCTCGGCGGCACCAAGAACGGCCTCCTCGGCACGGAGGCGGTGGTCGTGCTCGCCCCGGACCGCGCCACCGGCCTCCTCTACCTGCGCAAGATGACGATGCAGCTGACGAGCAAGATGCGCTTCGCCTCCGCGCAACTGCTCGCCCTCTTCGACGACGGCCTCGGCCTCCGCAGCGCCGCGCACGCGAACGCGATGGCCGCGCGCCTGCGGTCCGCGCTCCAGGCGGGCATCGACGACGGCAAGCTGCCCGGCCTGGCCTTCACGCAGGACAGCCCGGCGAACGCGATCTTCGCGACCCTCCCGGCGGACGTGGCGGACCGCGTCCGCGAACGGGTGCGCTTCTACGACTGGGACCGCACGCGCGGCGAGGTGCGCTGGATGACCGCGTGGGACACGACGGAGTCCGACGTGGACCACTTCGTCGCCGTGGTCCAGGAGGAGCTCACCCGCGACTGAAACACCCCGCGGCGAGTCCGTCCGGTGCACCCGGGAGCGCGCCCGACCCGATCGTTCAGGCGGGGACGCAGCCCTTGGCGTGAGGTGACGCGCCCCCGCCCAGAAGTCCGTTGTGGAGTCACGAGGACGGTCGCGGTGTTCCACCAGCACGACCGGGACCGGCCGCTCCGCCACCCGGTCAGTCGAGCAAGCGGTGTCGCCACGCCCAGATCGCGATCTCGGTGCGGTTGCGGGCCTCCAGCTTGGACTGGACGCTCGCGAGGTGGGTCTTGACGGTGGACAGGGAGATTCCCAGCACGGCGGCGATCTCCGCGTTCGTCCGTCCTCTCGCGACGGCCAGCACGACGTCCAGTTCCCGTGCCGTCAAGGGGATGTCGGGCCGGGCCGGGGTGCGGTCGGCGCCGCTGGTGAAGTGCGCCAGCAGCCGGACGGTGACCGACGGGGACACCATCGACTCCCCCTTCGCCGCCGCGTGCACGGCTTCGAGGAGCAGACGGGGTCCGGCGTCCTTGAGCAGGAACCCGCACGCTCCCGCGAGCAGGGCCGCGTAGACGTTCTCGTCCACGTCGTAGGTCGTCACCACGACGACCCGCAGCGGGTCGACGACGGTCGGGCCGGCGAGCAGCTCGGTGGCGCGGATGCCGTCCAGCTTCGGCATCCGGATGTCCATCAGCGTCACGTCGGGGCGGAAGCGCTGGGCGAGCCGGACCGCCGACTCGCCGTCGGCGGCCTCGCTGATGACCTCGATGCCGGGATCGGCGTTGAGGATGAGCCGGAACCCGGTGCGCACCAGGGTCTGGTCGTCGGCGATGAGCACGCGGATCGGCATCAGACCCCCTCGTCGCCGCGCAGCGGGAGCCACGCGGTGGTGCGCCAGCGGTTGTCCGGTTCCGGGCCCGCGTCGAGGCTCCCGCCCAGCGACGAGACCCGTTCGGCCATGCCCACCAGACCGTAGCCGTCGCCGGAGCGGGTGCCGCTCACGCCGTCGTTGCGGATGTCCAGCACCAGCTCCCCCTCGTCCACGTGAGCGCTGATCTCGACCTCCGTGGCGTTCGGCGCGTGCCTGCGCACGTTGGTCATCGATTCGAGCACGATCCGGTGCACGGTGCTGGACAGGTCGGACGGCACCGGCATCCCGTCCAGTTCCTCCGCCACGTCCACGTCGGCCTGCCCGCCCGCGGCGGCGCGCACGGCGTCGCCGAGGGTGCCGCTGGGCAATGGCGGCAGCGGGTCGCTGCGCAGCATCCCCACCAGCCTCCGCATGGAGGTGAGCGCCTCGGCGCCCGCCTGCTCGACCTCCCGGTACACCTCGACGGGGTCCTGGTCGGGCACCGACGGGTCCTCCGCGAGCGCGTGCGCGGCCTGCGCGAGGACGACGATGCCGCTGACGTGGTGCGCCACCAGGTCGTGCAGCTCCCTGGCGAGCTGGAGGCGCTCCCCCTCGCGCACGCGTTCCAGGGCGGCCTCGTGCCGGGCGTCGGCGTCGCGCAGCACCAGGCCGAAGGCCAGCGCCGTGCCCCACAGCAGCGCGGCGGGCACCGCGCCGAGCGCCGCGGTCGATTCGACGCCGTAGCGCACGACCGGAGCGGCGACGACCGTGAAGCCCGCGGCCGCCGCGAGGGCCGCGGCTCCCGCGGGGTGCAGCCGCCTGCACCCCGCGCCCGCGAGCAGCGCCACGGCCAGCACCTCGGTCACGACCGGTTGCGCGACGGATTCCGCGCCCACGAGGTGAACGACGCCCGCGACGCCGGTGCTGAGCAGGGAGAACCCGATCACCGCCCAGCCGAGCAGGGCGACGCGGTCCGGGAAGCGGCGGCGCAGGACGGCCAGCGTCGCCACGGCGGTCCCCATGGGGGGCACCAGGGTCGTGATCACGGACGACGTGATGCCGCCGGGCGAGCCGCCCTGGCGGACGACCAGGACGCTGTCCACGATCGTCGCCACCACCATCGCGGTGATCTCGGCGACGAGCACGCTGCGACGTGCCGGCGGTCCGGCTGCGGTCATGGGGACGATCATCCCGGTCTCGCGCACGGCGTCACCCACCGGGCCCACCGGTCGGGTCTCCGCACCGGACGAGCACGTTCCGGATCATTCGACCAGTCCGCCTTCCCACGCCCAGATGGCGATCTCCGTGCGGTTGCGGGCGCCCAGCTTGTTCCGCGCACCCACCAGGTGGGACTTGACCGTGGACAGCGAGATCGACAGCTCGACCGCGATCTCCGCGTTCGCCAGACCTCGTGCCACCGCCCGCACCACGTCGAACTCCCGCGCGGTCAACGGGACGTCGTCCCGCCGGGGTGCGCGGCGGGTGGTGCGGACGAAGTGCCCCAGCAGCCTGGTGGCCACCGACGGCGACACCACCGCCTCGCCCCGCGCGGCGGCGTGCACCGCCTCGACGAGCAGGCGCGGTCCGGCGTCCTTGAGCAGGAAGCCGGACGCGCCCGCCGACAGCGCCGCGTGGACGTCCTCGTCCACGTCGTAGAGCGTGACCACGAGGACCCGCAAGGGAGCCGCGACCCCCGAGCCAGCCAGCAGCTCGGTGGCGCGGATCCCGTCGATCCTCGGCATCCGCACGTCCAGGACGGTGACGTCCGGGCGCAGCCGCCGCGCCAGCCGCACCGCCGACTCGCCGTCGGCGGCCTCGCCGACCACCTCGATGCCGGGGTCGGCGTCGAGGATGAGCCGGAACCCGGTGCGCACCAGGACCTGGTCGTCGGCGATGACCACGCGGACTGCCATGGGAGGAGGTCACCCGGCCCGTTTGACGTCCGCGACGTAGGCGTTCGAGGCGGGCAGGTAGCTCAGGACCACCGCGACGACCGCGATGGCGCAGCTGGCGTAGCCGACCGCCGTGTTGCCCTGGGTGGCGAACAGCGACGCGAGCTGGAACAGCGTGATCAGGGTGAGCACGACGCGCGCCCAGTTGCGGCCCGCCTTGAGCTTGAACGCGAGCCACAGGTGCACCAGCGCGACCGCCAGCGTGATCGAGATGGCGACGGCGAGGCCGACGGTGGCGGCACCGTTGATCTGCTCCTCCGTCATCGAGCCGCCGGTGTCCTGGTTGGACTGCCGCAGCGCGTCGACGAACTGCTGCCGCGATCCGGCCAGCAGGACGAGTGCGACCAGGCTGGTGACGGTCGAGGCGAGGAAGCCGAAGAACGACGTGATGATCGTGGTCGGTGGGGTGAGGTCGTGCGTCGTGGTTGCCATGGTTCGGAAGTTATGGCCTTCCCGGATGCCGTGCACCGCAAGGACGATTCGGCTAGTTCTTTCGGCTGATCCCCTAGTGCTCGCGCACTAGGGGATCAGCCGGACCACCTAACGGCGGGGGGTGTTGACCTCGCTGACGAGCGCCTGGACGTGGTCGCGCAACGGGTTCGGGGCGGCGGGGGCCTGCGCGGACTGCACGCCCACCGGCGCCTTCACCGGCCCGGCGACGGGGAACACCGCGTCCTCGTCGATCAGCGGCAGTCCGGGGCACACGGCGGCGCCCGGCCTGGAACCGTGCAGCAGGAACACGTTCACCATGCCCTCCACGCACGGGTTGCCGCTCGTGGCGTACTGACCGTGGTACGGCGCGTCGTCCACCGACACGAACCCGACACCGGGTGCCGCGCGCACGGCGTCGCGCGCCTGCTCGTAGCCGGTCTGCGGGTCGAACTCGCCCTGCACGACCAGGACGTCGCCCGCCACCTGCGCGGGCAGCGTCGGCAACTGCTGCCTGGGCGCGTCCGACCAGTACGCGCAGGGCTCGGACAGGCCGTAAGCCCAGCCGTACAACGGGTTCCGCGGTCCCTGGCGGTCGCTGAGCGCGCGGTGCCACGCGGCGGAGCGGGTCGGCTGGTCGCCGCAGCTGACCGAGTAGCGGGTGCCGGGCACGTCGGTGTAGTCCGGGGTGGCGGCGGCGATCCGGGCCGGGGTCAGGTCGGCCGCGGGCACGCCGAACTCGGCGCGCGACACGCCGTCCAAGCGCTCCCGCAGTTCCGGCGCGACGCCCGCGAGGGACGCCGTGCCGCCGTTGGCGCCTTCCGCGCCGATCGTGAACACCAGCGTGGCGAGCAGCCAGCCGATGGGGCTGCCCATGCCGACGAACGCGCGGTCGAAGGTGTCCGGGGAGATCTGCTGGGACGCGAAGAAGACGCGCGCCCGCTCCCAGGTGGCCTTCGCCTCGGCGGGGGTGGCTCCGACGACGTCCGGGAAGTTCCGCGCCGCCCACGGCAGGTACTGGTCGTCGAACTGCCGCTGGTCGATCACCGGGAACGCCTCGAACGCCGCCTGGAGCCTGCCCTGCCAGTTCACGCTGGAGTCGAGCACCATCTTGCCGGTGCTCGCGGGGAACAGCGACGCGTACTTGGCGCCGAGCCAGGTGCCGTAGGAGTAGCCGAGGTAGTTCAGCTCCTCCTCCCCCAGCAGCTTTCGCACGAGGTCCATGTCGTGCGCGGTCTGCCACGTGGTGATGTAGGGCGCGATGGCGTCGCTCTGGCAGGCCTCGGCGACCGCGCGCGGAACCTGCTGGTGCGCCGCGATGCTCTGCGGGGACCGGTCGCGCGCGTCCAGCAGGCCCTGCGGCAGGCGCCCGGTGGGCACGTGGCACTGGAAACCGGGATCCGTCGGGGACGTGCCGGTGCCTCGCGGGTCCATGCCGATGAAGTCGTACTTCCCGTTGACCTCGGGTTCGAGCCCCGCCAAGGCGTTCGCGAACGCGGCGCCCTGCCCGCCGGGTCCTCCGGGGTTGAGCAGGAGCACCCCCGCTCGCTCACCGGTCGCCTTCGACCGGCTCAACGAGACGACGAGGTCCACGCCCGCGGCGGGCGCCGCCCAGTCCCTCGGCACCTTGATCAGCGCGCACTCGACGGCGGGCGCTCCTTCCGGTGGGGTGAAAGGACAGGACCCCCAACCCACCTGCTGGCCGGTGTACGGGTCGAGCGGGTCCGCGTGCGCGGGCGCGGGGGTGGACGCGGTGATGACGGCCAGCACGACCGCCGCCGCGACTCTTGCCTGTCGTCGCATGGTGGGCCTTCCGGATCGAGGACGAAGACCTGCGATCGTGGTGGCCCGCGCGGTCCGCGACTTCGGTCAGGAGGACGAGATCGCGCGACGGCGTAGTCCTGCGGGACGAGGGGGCACGGCTGGGGGCGACGACCCGCGCACCCGCACGACCGCGGTGCGCGTGACGATGTCGCCCAGGCGCTGGCGCCGGGGGGGTGAAGGCGATCAGCGCGGCGCCCAGCAGGCCCAGGAACAGACCGTCCACCACGAACAGCAGCCACCGCACCAGGTAATCCCTCCTGCTCGGCCGCCCGCCGTCGAGCCGCACGACCCGCAGGCCCAGCCAGCGCATGGCGGGCGTGGCGTCGCCCTGCCGGTGCGGCACACCCACACCTCGACCCACAGCGTGCCGAGGACGGACACGAGGACGAGCATCACCAGCGGGAGGAACAGGACCTGCCACGGAGCGCCCAACCTGACCAGGCCGTAGGCGGCGGCCGCTCCCCAGAGGGTGGCCGACGCGGCGGCCACGTAGACCAGTACCTGGTCCAGCGCGTGCTGGAGGTAGCGGCGCAGGACCACGGTCTCGTCATCGGGCACCCGACCACCTTTCCAGACGGCGACCGGCGCCCCGACTCAGGCGGGGATGTCCAGCAGGCCGAGCGAGACGTTCCACAGCTCCTCGGCCGACGCGGGGTCGAGCGCCCACCGCTTCACGCCATGGGGGTTCTCGCCGGGGTCGGCGTCGTCGGGCACGGTGCGGGCCTCGCGGGCGTCGTCGAGGTAGCGGCCGCCGACATTGGCGAACTCCGGTGCGACGGCGGCGACCAGGGTCGTCGCAGCGCCCTGGCTCGGTGACTTGTACTCGAAGACGCCCGCCGCTTCGAGCCGGTCGAACTCGTCGCGGACCTCCTGCGCGAAGTGCTTCTGGAGTCCGGTCGCCACCCCGCCGGGGTTGACGGCGTTGGCGGTGATCCCGTCGGCGGCCCACCGGCGGGTGGCCTCCACCGCGAACAGGGTGTTGGCCGTCTTGGACTGGCCGTAGGCGACCATCGGGTCGTAGGGCCGCCGGTCGAAGTGGATGTCGTCGAAGTCCACCGGGGAGAACATGTGCGCGGCGGAGCTGAGCGCCACGACGCGCGAGCCTCCCCGTTCGGCGGCCCCCGCGGCGAGGGCGCCGTGCAGGCCGTGGGCCAGGGCGAAGTGCCCGAGGTGGTTGGTGGCGAACTGCAGCTCCCAGCCCTCCGGGGTGCGCAGCAGCGGCGTGGCCATGATGCCCGCGTTGGTGATCAGCAGGTGCAGGGGGCCTTCCCAGCCGTCGAGGAAGCGGTCGACCGTGCCGCGGTCGGCGAGGTCCAGGCGCGCGACGTGGACGTCGCGGTTGCCGGTGGTCAGGGTCAGGTCCTCCGCGGTCCGCACGCCCGCGTCGAGGTCGCGCACCGCCAGGGTGACGTCCGCTCCGGCGCGGGCCAGCGAGCGGGCCGTCTCGACGCCGATGCCGGAGGCCGCGCCGGTGACGACGGCCCGGACGCCGGAGAGGTCGATCCCGTCCACCACCTCGTCGGCGGTGCTGCGCGCGGTGAAGGGCGTGCTGATCAGCGGGGTGGGCATCTCGGGCCTCCAGGTTCAAACAAACTAGTCAGTTACTTCCTCGACCGTAGGCCCTCCACCTCCCCCCGTCAAACAGACTGGTTATTTACACTCCGGCCATGAAGGATGGACAGGCCACCAGGCGCCGCCTGCTCGAAGCGGCCACCGAGGAGTTCGCCACCCACGGCATCGCGGGGGCCAGGGTCGACCGCATCTCCGCCACCGCACGGGCGAACAAGGCGCAGCTCTACGCCTACTACGGCAACAAGGACGGCCTGTTCGACGCCGTCTTCGAGCAGCACACCGAGAAGATCACCAGCGCCGTTCCGCTGACGGCCGAGGACCTCCCCGGCTACGCCGTCGGCCTCTACGACGCCTGCCTGGTCCACCCCGAGATGGTGCGCCTGGCCGCGTGGGCGCGCCTGGAACGCGTCCCCACCGGCCCCCTGGTCACCACCATGGACGAGCAGACCGAGCGGAAGCTGGGGGCGATCTCCGCCGCGCAGCGCACCGGCCACGTCGACCCCGCGCTGGACCCGGCAGACGTCCTGTCCATCGTCACCGCGATGGCGTTGACCTGGTCACCGGCGGGGCTGATCCACACCGCCGTCCCCGACGACCCCGCGGGCGACCACGACCGCCGCCGCAAGGCCCTCGCCGACACCGTGCGCCGCGCCTTCGCACCCTGACGCGGGCCCCGTTCGAGAAGTCGGCGGGTCACCGGACCCGGTGGATCCCCCGGTCCGCGATCCCCACCGTCCACAGTGGATCAATTCCGGTGAGCGCGTTAGCGGTCCTTTCCAGCAGGGCCGACGTGCCGTGCCCCTCGACCCGGGGTCCGACCCCGGGTCGAACACCCCGACGACGACGCGGTGCTCATCGTCCCGCAACTCCACCACGGGGTGGCACCCGCTGCCGTCCACCGCGATCGGCAGCCGGCCGGGGTTCCAGCCGCGGAAGGCGTCCTCCTCGCCCAGGGCTGGGTCGTCGTCGCCGTGGCCCTGACCTGCCGGCTCCCCCGCCGGGAACCGCGCCGCTGACCGAAGGCACCTCCCGACCCACGGCGTCCTCGCTGGAGCGCAGCGAGTCCGACACCGAGGACGACGTCCAGGTCACCTGGGCGAGGTGGACTCCACGGCGCTCGCCGCCGTGGGGTCACGCCACCGGGGCGGGACTCAGCTCGCCGGGTACTGCTCCGCCTTGAGCAACCGCGCCAGGTGGGCGGCGTTGGCCGCGAGGGTCTTCGTGGTGCCCGCGGTGGCCTCCGGCGTCTCGTCCAGGTCCTTGTAGTCCTTGCCCTGCATCGCCTCGCCGTTCCAGTACGTCACGCCACCCGCCGGGATCGTGAAGCCCACGTCGTTGAGGCACTGATACAGGTCCGCGCTGATCTTGTGCGCGCCGTCCTCGTTTCCGACCACGGCCACGACGCCGACCTTGCCGTAGGTCAGCAACCGCCCCTCGTCGTCCTTCTCGGACAGCTCGCCGTCCAGGCGTTCCATCGCCCGCTGCGCCACGCTGCTGTGCTGGCCCATCCAGGTCGGGGTGGAGATCAGCAGGATGTCGGCGGCGAGCATCCGTTCCCTGATCAACGGCCACGCGTCACCGGCGCCCATGTCCGTGAGCACGCCCGGCTTCACGTCGTGGTCGACCAACCGGAAGCTCTCGCCGGTCACCCCGTGCTCGGCGAGCTCGGCCATCACCTGGTCGGCGATGAGCTGGCTGCTGGACTCCGAGGGCGAGGGCGACAGGGTGCACACGAGCGCCAAGGCGCGCAGCGGCGGCGTTGAGGTTGTCATGCCCGCGAGTTACCCCCGTTCGGCCCCACCCACACGCCCGCGCCCCCATCAGGGGACACGTCAGCTCTTCAGCAGCCGCACCACCGCCCGCTCCACGGTCTCCCGCCCCGCACCGGTCCCAGGGTCCCCCTTCACCTTCCGCACCGCCGCCGCGACGGTCCGCCCCTTCTCGAACTCCTGGACCACCTTCGGGTCCACGTAGGACTTCCGCGCCACCGCCGGGGTGTTCCCCAACTCCTCGGCCACCTCCCGCATCACCGCCGCCTCCACCCGTGCCGTCCCCGTCCGCGACCCCGGCCTCCCGGCCAGGGCGAAGAGGACGGCGGCGGACACGGTCGCGTGCCACGTGCGCAGGTCCTTGACCGAGTACTCGTCCCCCACCAGCTCCTTGAACCTCTCGTTCACCTCGTCGGAGCGCACCTCGCACCACCGCCGCCCCACCCGGTACACCATCAGCCGGTCCGAGTCCGAACGCGACCGCCGCAGCGACCGCAGGACCCTGGCCAGGGCCGGGTCCTCCAACGACCTGGCGAACTCGACCCCGCTCTTGGCCGGGAAGCAGAACTCGACGACGTCCCCGCGCAGGGTCACGTGCGAGCGCAGCAGCGTCGCGACGCCGTGCGACCCGTTGTCCTGCGCGTAGCTCTCCCCGCCGACGCGGAAGATGCCCCGGTCCAGCAGGTGCAGGGCCGTGCTCAGCACGCGCTCGCCCCCCAGGCCGGAGGTGGACATCGCCCGCGCCACCTCGGTGCGGAACTCGGGCAGCAGCGGTGCCAGCCCCAGCACGCGCGCGTGCTTCACCGTGTCCCGTTCCTCCCGCCAGCTCGGGTGGTACAGGTACTGGCGGCGTCCGGCGTCGTCGGTACCCACGGCCTGGATGTGGCCGTGGGGGTGCGGGGAGATCCACACGTCCTGCCAGGCCGGGGGGATCACCAGCGACCTGATCCGGTCACGGGCGGACGGGTCGGCCAGCGTCGCGCCGGAGGCGTCGGTGTAGGTGAAACCGCGACCTCGGCGGGCGCGTCGCCAGCCGGGACCGGTCACGTCGCTGCGCCGAAGTCTCATGACCGGGCGAATTGCCCTGCCCGTGGGTGTTCAAACCCGGCCCAGGAATGGCCTGTCACCCAAACAGGTGATCAAGGGCGGGACCCCCGCCGGCCACAGTGGACCGTTCCGCAGCGCGGCGAGCCGGTCTCGCTCGTGCGCGCCGGACCATCCGCGATCACGACGGCCCGGAAGCGGTGCCGCTAAAGCGACTCACCGAGGTCACGCGCGATCCAGCCCGGCGTGTCGAGGCGCACGGGCGAATCACCGATCAACGCCGCCAGGTCCTTCTCCAGGCCCTCGAGCCGGGCGGAACCGATCTGGCGCTCCCACCGCAGGCGCAGCTCCTCGAAGATCGCCTCGCCCTCGCGCAACACCTCGAAGCCGAGCGGCGTGACCTGGAGGCGTTTGCGGCGGGCGTCGAGGGGGTCCGCGTCGCGGGCCACGTAGCCGCGTTCCTGGAGCACCACGATGGTCTTCGCCGCCGCCTGCTTGGAGACCGACAGGCGGCGTCCGAGTTCCGAGGCGTTGTCGGCCCCGGCGGCGATGGCGCGCATGGCGAAGTCGTGGACGGGCCGCACGTCCTCGTGACCGCGGGCCGCCAGCTCGGCCATCGCGGCGTCCACCAGTGAGCGGAAGCCCGCGAGCAGGAGCAGCGCCAGGTCGGCACCGGAGCGTGACATGGATCAAGCGTACGACAGCACTGGACATCGACAACCGGGTTGACTATCTTTTGGACAACAAGGTTGTCCATTTGGAGGAGAAGCCGATGAACGTCGTACCAGCCGGGCCCACGCTGCCGGGGATCACGCACCACCGCGCCGAGGTCAACGGGACGTCGTTGCACTACGTGGCGGCGGGAACCGGCGGGTCCCCGATCCTGCTGGTCCACGGGTTCCCCGAGACCTGGTGGACCTTCCGCAAGCTCATCCCGCTGCTCGCGGAAACCCACCGCGTCTTCGCCGTCGACCTGCGCGGTTTCGGCGACTCCGCCACCGAGCCCGGCGAGCACGACAGCCGGACGTCGGCCGAGGACCTGCACCAGCTCATCGAGCGGCTCGGGGTCGGCCCGGTCCACCTCACGGGGCAGGACATCAGCGGGGCGACGGTCTTCCGGCTCGCGACCACGCACCCGGAGGACGTGCTCAGCCTCACCGCAGTCGAGATGGGACTGCCCGGCTTCGGCCTCGAAGCGCTGGCCGACATCACCCGCGGCGGCGCCTGGCACATCGGCGTCCTCGCCGCGCCCGGCATCCCCGAGATGCTGCTCGCGGGCCGCGAACGCGAGTTCCTGGGGCAGTTCGCCTTCCCGGCCATGACCGCCACCCGTGGGGCGATCACCGACGCCGACGTGGAGGAGTTCGCCCGCACCTACTCGCGCCCCGACGGCTGGCGCGGGGCGATCGGCCTGTACCGGTCGATGCTGCGGGAGGGCGCCGAGATCAAGTCCCTCGCCGAGACGCCGGGGCTGACCGTGCCCGTGCTCGCGGTCGACGCGGGCGGAGGTCCGTTCACCAGCGGCACCCTGTCCCAGGCCGCGTCGACCGGGATCACCTCGGTGACGCTCGACGGCGTGGGCCACTACGCCGCGATGGAGGCCCCGGAGGAGTTGGCCAAGGCCGTTCTCGCCTTCACCCGCACGGCGCGCTCGGGCGCGGGTTCCTGATCAGGCTCCCGTGAACAGTCCGGCGCTCCTCGGTTCCGGTGCCCACGTCGGAACAGGTGTCGCACGCAGAGCGGGAAACACGGCCGCGGGGGTGCCGAACCCGATCGACACCCCCACCGCACGGACCTCAGGGGCGACCCGTCAGCCGAGGGTCAGCCGTTCGATCTCGCCGAGCGCGTCGTGCGCGGCGTACACCTCGGCGAGCTTCTCCGCGTTGGCGCGCATCCCGGTGTCCTTGAGCACCGACTCGACGGCGACCGCCACCGCCTCCGGCGTCGGCCTCGCGGTCTCCAGGTTGACGCCGACCTCGCGGTAGGCGACCCGCGCGGCGGTGGCGGGCTTGTCCTCGGTGACACCGGCCACGACGACCGGCACGCCCGCCGCGATCGCCTGCTGGGTGCCGCCGAACCCGCCGTTCGTGACGAACACGTCGGCCTTCGGCAGGAGCGCGTCGAACGGGATGAACGCCGCGACCCGCGCGTTGGCCGGGATCGGGATGGACAGGGCCTCGACCTCGCGGCCGAGGGCGGCCACCACGGTGACGTCCAGGTCGGCCAGTCCGGTCAGGGCGGGCTCGACGAGTTCGGAGAGGTCCCGGTTGGCCAGGGTTCCCTGGGTCACGACCACGACCGGGCGGGAGCCGTCCAGCTCCGACCACCACGCGGGCGGCTCCCAGTTCGCCGCGCTGACCGCGGGCAGGATGCCGACCAGGTGCAGCGAGTCCGGTGCGTCGCCGCGGTCGAACTCGAAGCCCGGCACGGTCAGCACGGCGGCCGCGTCGGGGAGGGTGATGACGGCGTCGACGAACGTCGGGAAGGTCTCGGTGGTGCCGAAGGACTTCAGGAGTTCGTCGAGGCGGTCCTGGGTGGGCTGCATCATCAGGGCGAACTCCGCGTTCGCCGCCCGGTTGGCCGCCCTCCGGTCCTCGCCCGGACCGAACGGCACGGGCCCGAAGAAGGTGGTGTCCTCACTGCTCAGGGCCAACGGCACCGCGCTCACCGCGACCCAGCGGCGGGGCCGCAGCCCCGGTGCGCCCAGCGCGACGGGCAGCGCTCCGAGCCACAGGGCGTTGCAGATCAGGTACTGGTCGGGATCCTGTTCGAGCAGGCCCTGCAGGACGGCGTGCTGGTCGGGCATCGGGTTGACGAAGGCGTGGAGCCAGTCGTGGTTGAGCATCTCCGGGCCGGGGGCGAGTTTCGCGCGCTCCGGATCGTCGCCGATGGCGCGGTCGTCGAAGTCGGCCAGACCCGTGACCGGGGTGAACGCGAGCCCGGCGTTCTCGACGTCCGCGCGGAAGCGGCTGCCGGTGACCACGGTGATCCGGTGGCCGCGCGCGGCGAGCCCCCGCGCGAGCTGCAGCAGCGGCGACAGCTCACCGGTGATGGGCGGTGCGGCGATGATGATCTTCGCCATTACGGCCTCTTCTCGAGTTGGTGATCCACGCACAGGACGGCTGACCCGACGTGGGGTTCACCCAACTCTTCCGCGACCACGCCAATCGAGACCGGCGGGAGCACCGCACGGCGGCGTCCCGACCGACCACTCAAGACGGTCGCGCGGTCGTGTCGGCGATGGCCTGGTCCAGGATCTCCAGTCCCAGGGCCAATTCCTCCTCCGTCGCGGTCAGCGGCGGCGCGATGCGGAACACCCCGCCCATGCCCGGCAGCTGGACGATGTTCATGTGCAGCCCCAGTTCCAGGCACCGCCGCGTGACGGCCGCGCCCAGTTCGTCCGAACTCCCCTTGGTCTCGCGGTCGACGACGAGTTCGAGGCCCGCCAGCAATCCCCGGCCCCGGACGTCCCCGACGACGTGGTGCCGCCGGGCGATCTCCTCGAGGCCCTGCCGCAGCACCCCGCCGAGGTGGACCGCGCGCTCGTCGAGGCGGTCGCGCGCCAGGACGTCGAGCACCGTGTTGCCGACCGCCGCGACGAGCGGGTCCGAGACGTGCGTGGTGAAGAACAGGAACCCGCGGTCGTGCGCTTCCTGCTCGATCTCGGAACTGGTCAGCACCGCCGCCAGCGGCAGGCCCGCGCCGAGGGTCTTCGACAGCGTCAGGATGTCCGGCACGATGCCGTCGCGCTCGAACGCGTACCAGGTGCCCGTGCGGCACAGCCCGGTCTGGGCCTCGTCGAGGATCAGCAGCATCCCGCGTTCGCGGCACTTCGCCAGCAGCGCCGCGAAGTAGCCGGGCGGCGGTTCCAGGACGCCGCCGGACGACAGGATCGGCTCGACGAGGCACGCGGCCAGGCTGCCGACGGACTGGGCGTCGATCAGGTCGAACCCGAAGTCCAGCTGGCGCCGCCAGTCCAGCGTTCCGTCGGGGTGGGTGAAGTCCGGCCGGTAGGAGTTCGGCGCCGGGATCGCGAAGTTGCCCGGAGCGGACGGGCCGTAGCCCTTGCGGCCCGCGCTGTAGGTCGCGCTCGCCGCGGCCTGCGTCATGCCGTGCCACGACCGCGCGAACGACACGATCTCGTGCTTGCCGGTGACGAGCTTCGCCATCCGGATCGCCGCCTCGTTCGACTCGGCGCCGGTGGTCAGCAGCATCGCCTTCTCCAGCGGCGCGGGCAGCGTCTCGGCCAGCCGCCGGGCGAGGTCGACGACCGGGCGGCTCAGCATCCCGCTGAACAGGTGGTCCAGCGAGCCGATCTGCCGTCGCACGGTGGCGACGATCTCCGGGTGCGAGTGGCCGAGGATCGCGCTCATCTGGCCGGACGTGAAGTCGAGGATGCGACGCCCGTCCTCGGTGTGGAGGAAGCTCCCGGCGGCGCGGTCGATGATCTCGGGGGTGAACTCGCCGCCGTAGCGGACGAGGTGCCGTCCGGCGTCGGCCCAGAACTCGGTGGACGTCGATGAGGTGGTCGGAGCAGCCATGACCTCGACGCTAGGACCGCCCGAGCGACACGTCCATCTCACGATTCCGACTGTGCTGTTCGGCGGAACCGCACAACAATGACCGCATGCTGAACCCGTGGCGACTGCGGCTGCTGAGCCAGCTGGACATCCTCGGCACGGTCCGCGCTGTCGCCGAGGCCGCCAACCTGAGCGCGTCGAGCGTGTCCCAGCAGCTCGCCGTCCTGGAGGCGGAAACGCACACCCAGCTGCTGGAGCGCACCGGACGCCGGGTCCGGCTCACCCCGGCCGGGCTGATCCTGGCGCGGCGGGCCAGGGCGATCCTCGACCACATCGACACCGTCGAGGCGGAACTGCGCGGCCTCGGCGACGAACCCACCGGGCTCGTGCGGGTGGGCGCGTTCCAGAGCGCGATCCACACCCTGGCCGTACCGGCGGTGATCGAGCTGGCTCGCACGCATCCGCACGTCGACGTCGAGCTGCTGGAACTGGAACCGCACGAGAGCTTCCCGGCCCTGCGCGTCGGCGACGCGGACCTGATCATCACCACGCCGGACTTCGTCGAGCTGCCGCTGGGCCCGGACATCGACGTCGTCCCGCTGGCCTCCGACTCGATCGTGCTCGTCGTGCCGTCCGACCACGCGGGCCGCGGGCCGACCGACCTCGCCGCCCACGCGGGCGAGTCGTGGGCGTTCGACGTGCCGCAGTCCTACATGGCGAACCTCGCGACCCGGCTGTGCCGCCAGGCGGGGTTCGAGCCCAGGGTCGTCTGCCGCTTCAGCAACTACATGATGACCCTGCAGCACGTCGAGGCAGGCCTCTCGGTCGCGCTGATGCCCGCGCTCGCGGTCGACCCCCGCTACCGGGTCGCCACCCGCGAACTGGCCCCGGCCGTCACCCGCACGATCACGGCGATGACCCGACGCGGCACCCGGCCGCGCGCGGCGGTCAACCTGGTGCTCGACACCGTGCGCCGACTGCCGGTGCCCGTGACCATCGCCCCGCGCTGAGTCCGGGGGACGCGTGCCGGTGGTCTTCCCGCCACGGAAGACCACCGGCCGAACTACTCCGCGCGCAGCGACGTGAGCCGGGTGGCGCCGCGCAGGAAGGGCAGCGTCATCGTGGTGACCGCGAGGGTCACCAGCGCCGCGCCCCCGGAGAGGGCCGCGACGCTGGGCCAGTCGACCACCAGCGTCAGCTCCATCAGCCGCACGACCAACGTGGCCATGCCGAGCCCGGTGAGCACGGAGACCAGGACGCCGAGCACGATCGGCAGCCCCACCTGCCAGAGCAGGGACCGGGCCAGCACGCCGAGGCCGACGCCGCTCGCGACGAGCATGGCCAGCGGCCTGCGCCGCTCCTGGATCTGCTCGAAGGCCAGCACGAGCAGGCTGAGCCCGGCCACCAGCAGCGTCATCGCCGCGCCGGTGTGGAGCGCGTCCTGGAGCGCCTTCATCGACTGCTGCTCGATCGCGCGCTCGAAGGGGCCGCCGGGGTAGACGAACGTCTGCCACGGGTGCGCGGCGAACGCGTTGCGGATCTGCTCCAGCTGGTCGGAGGTGGGGCGGTCGACGTCCGCCTGCACCATGGTGATCGCGTCGCTCGGGAGGTCGGCGACCGCTCCCGGCGTGGCGATGATCTTCGCTTGCCGGGCGAGGCCGAACACGCCGAGGTTGCCCGCGGTGACGGTCGAAGACGTCAACTCGGCCTTCCCGAGCCGCTCGGGCACGGTCCACGTGCCGACCACCTCGAAGTCCGACGTGCCCCTCGGGGAGTGCCGGAACTCCGCGGTGGCACCGGGTCGCAGGACCGCCCCGCTCCCCGCCACCGCGAACGCCTGCCCGTCGGAGCACCCGCCGGTGGTCGTGGCCAACCGGGCGATCACGGCGCAGTCCGCGACGAAGATGCCGTCGTAGGACTCCTGCCCGGAACCGGCCGGGTAGCCGGCGAGGAGGCGCGCGCTGTCCACCCGGCGCACCGAGGGCGCCGCGCCCAGGCTCGCCTCGACGTCCTCCAGCACCCGTGGATCGACCGACGCCACGAGGGTCGAGGAGCCCGGTTCGGCGGCCTCGGCCCCGCCCACCCGGACGCCCGCGGCCGTCAGCACGGTCAGCAGGGCGATCGCCCCGGTGAGCACCACCGCGACTCCGCCGACGACCCGCGCGGACGTGCCGCTGTCGAGTTGGAGCCGCCGGATCGCCATCTGCCACGACGGCGGCCCGCCGTGGACGCGGCCTGCGACCCGTTCCACCAGCCACGGCAGCAGCACCGGCACGCCGATCAGCAGCAACGCGGAGCCGATGACGATCACCGCCATCGAGGCGCTCGACGAGCGGTCCATCCCGCCTGCGGCGAGCAGCAGACCGACACCGGCCACGACCAGCAGCAGCCGCCACCACAGCCGCCTGCGCACCGGTTTGCCCTGGCGCACCACGCCGAGCGGTTCGACGATCGTGCGGCGCAGCGCGACCAGCGTGGCGAGCAGCGACACCGCGGGCACGGTCAGCACCACCAGCGCGGCCCCGAGCAGGTCGGGGGTCAGGTCGCTGACGTAGAAGCTCGTCCCGAACAGCTCCCTGCCCTCGACGAGCTGCCGCGCCACCAGGAACAGCCCCGTACCCGCCACCAGTCCCGCCACGGCGCTCACCAGCGATTCGGCCGCGGCGATCCGGTGCACCTGGCGCGCGTGGGAGCCGACGAGCCGCAGCGCGGAGAGCCTGCGGTCGCGTTGGGCCCCCGCGATCCGGCTGGTGGTGGCCACGAAGGTGAACACCGGCAGCAGCAACACGAGCGCACCGAGCAGCGCGAGCAGCATCAGCTGCGGCGGCCTGTCTCCCCCGCCCCCACCGCTCGGCGCAGCGCCGAAGCGTTCGACCGGGCCCGCGTTCGGCGAGTCGACGAAAGAGGCGTCCACGCCGACGTACGCCTTGAGCGTGGTCGGCTCGCCAAGGACGTCCCGCGGCAGTTCACCGACCTGCTTCCCGACGAACCGCGGCCGCAGCAGTTCCCCTTCCGGGGAGTCCAGCAGCCTGGCCAGCGCCGGGGAGAGCATCGTCTCGCCAGGGCCGGGCAGCCGGTCCACCCCCGGTGGCAGCGGGTGGTCCGCCCCGGTGGCGTGCAGGTAGGTGACGGAGACCTGCTCGCCGCGGAACGAGCTCTGGTCCGCCCACCCGTACAGCCCCGCGGGTTTCCCGCCCGGCTCGGCGGTGACCAGCTCGTCGGCCGTCCGGCGCTGCTGGCTGTCCTCCAGGACCGTGGTGGTGGACGCCGCGCCCAGCAGCGCCACGACCGCCACCGCGGTGCCGACCGTGCCCAGCGCGAACCTGGTCAGCGAGTGCCTGCCGCCCCCGACGGCCAGCCGGACCCCGATGGTCAGGTCGTTGATCCACTGCACGGCCCTCATGCGAGTGCCACCTCCTTGGTGCGCCCGTCGCGCACGACGACCTCGCGGTCGGCGTACGCGGCGACCCTGGGTTCGTGGGTGACGAGGACGACGGCGGCGCCGGTCTCCCGCACGGCCTCCGTCATCAGGTCCATCACCCGCTCGCCGTTGAGCGAGTCCAGCGCGCCGGTCGGCTCGTCGGCGAAGATCACCCGCGGACCGGTGACCAGGGCTCGGGCGATGGCGACGCGCTGGCCCTGCCCGCCGGAGACCTCGCCTGGCCGCTTGGCCGCGAGTTCGGCGACCTCCAGCCGCTCGAGCCACTCGCGGGCGGCGGACTCGGCCCGCTTCCGCCTGAGGCCGCCGAGCCTCAGCGGCAGGGCGACGTTCTCCACGCAGCTCAACTCGGGCACGAGCTGCCCGAACTGGAAGACGAAACCGAACTCGGTGCGGCGCAACGCGCTGCGCGGCAGGTCGGCCATGCCCACGAGGTCGCGGCCGTCGTAGGTGATGGTCCCCGCGTCGGGGGCGACGATGCCCGCGAGGCAGTGCATCAGCGTCGACTTGCCGGACCCGGACGGCCCCATCACGGCCACGATCTCGCCCGCGTCGATCGACAGGGAGGCGCCGCGCAGCGCCGAGGTCGGGCCGAACGACTTCACGATCCCGTCGGCCAGGAGCAGCGGCCCGGTCATGGGCGCACCAGCTTCGCCAGGTCGGCGAGCCGGGCCTCGGTGAGCTCCAGCCAGCGCAGGTCCGCCTCCAGGTGGAAGAGCGCGTGGTCGCAGATCAGCTTGTCCGCGAGGTCGCCGTCGCGCTTGCGGGCGGTCAGCTCGCGCATGCTCCGCAGGTGGGCCGCGCGCTGGGTGTCCACCACGTCGGCGGCGTCGCGCTCGGCCAGCAGCGCGACGACGACCTTCGAGTAGAGGGTGCTCTGCAGGTACAGCTCGGGGTTCTCGGCACGGCCCAGCCACTGGTCGACGTCGGTGACCCCGTCGGTGGTGATCGCGTAGCGCTTGCGCTCCGGCCCGTTGCCCGGCTCGGCCCCGGTCTCCTCGATCAGCCCGTTCTTCAGCAGGCGCGACAGCGTGGCGTAGACCTGCCCGTAGGCCAGCGGACGACCCTGGCCGAAGTGGTCGTCGTAGGCGCGCTTGAGGTCGTACCCGTGCCGGGGTTCTCGCTGGAGCAGGCCCAGCAGCGTGTGTCCGATTGACATGCCGAGCACTATACACAGCGTGTATACACGTCGTATCTACTCGGTGCGACTACTCCATTTCACCCATCGGGTTGATCCAGGTTCCTCTCGGCCGAAAGGGGTACTCACCCGATATGACCGCGACCCCTCCGGACCCCGACCCGTACCGCACGCCCGGCCTCGAACGGGGCGGCGGCGTCAATCCCGGCGACACGCCCCCCGACTCGGCCCAGACACCGGCGGGCCCTAAGGACCCGCCCATCCCCTCGCGGGCGATCGGACCGATCGTCCTGGTCGTCATCGCGGTGATGACCCTGATGGTGGTGGGCTTCGTGGTCGCCCAGGTCATGAACTGGTCGACGCTGTTCTGACCCGGACCGAGCGGCGGGTCGCGGTGCGCCCTCCCGCTGCCCGAACTCCTCCTGGCCGGTGCTCGTCGGGCCTCGACCGCGGCGCCGTCTCGACGGACTCCGGTTTACCGGCGCCCGCCGAGGACAACCCTGTCGTGCACGAGGGGCTACGCGCCCGAACGACCGCCCGACCCAGGAGGTCAAGATGCAGCCGATGTTCCCCTTCATCCCGTGGACCTGGCGGGACGACTCGTGGCTCACGCCCGACCCGAGCGACGTGACGCCCGCCGAGGACCGGCCGGACACCGGCCTGGTCGGCTACGACGTCGAGGCCACCGACGGTGCTATCGGCTCGATCGACCAGGAGAACGCGAAGGTCCCGTCCGACTGCCTCCTGGTGGACACCGGCCCGTGGATCTTCGGCAAGAAGGTCGTCCTCCCGGTCGGCACCGTGCACCGCGTCGACCACGAGAAGCGCACGGTGCACGTCGACCGCACCAAGGAACAGGTCAAGGCCGCTCCGGAGTACGACGAGGACGCCGACGGCGACACCTACCGCCGTCAGCTCGGCGACTACTACTCCGAGAGCTACCGCGCGACTCCGCCGAGCTAGACCCGCCGGGATCGCCCGCCGTCACGCGGTTTTCGGGGAACCCCGCGTCCATGGTTCGAGCCGATCACGCTCGGCGACGACAGCGGGAGCAGCGGGCGATCCCGTACGGATCGATCAGGCGGTCGACTGGCGTCCCTGAGAGCCGGGACCAACCGACCGGTTGACCGGATCAGCCGTTCGACGGGGAGGGGGGGGTTCAGCCTCCGCCTCTCGACACCGGCTGATGCGCGAGCGGCCGCCGAACGGAGAAGCCGGCCCCCTTCGACGAAGGGGGCCAGGCGCATGCCAGCGGTGGACAAGGGAGCGGTGAGCAGGCGCGGCCTGCTCGCGGGCGCGGGTGCCGTGGCGGCGGTGCTGGGCACCGGCTCGTGGAACGCCGCGGTGGCGGAACCGGATGCGGCGGCCGAGTCGGTCACGGTGCGCCCTGGTGATGTCCGCTCCGACAACCTGTTGCGCGGCAACAACTTCCGGTTCGTCGGCCACCCGGACGAGACCCGCGTGGTGAGCCGACCGGCCAGGTGGTGCGAGCGGTGTCAGAGGCGGTGAGGTCCGGCAGGCGGGTCGTGGTGCGCAGTGGTGGGCACTGCTTCGAGAACCTCACCGCCACCGCGGCGGTGAGGGTGCTGCTGGACCTGTCCCCGATGAGCGCGGTCGGCTACGACGCCGGGCGGCGGGCGTTCGCCGTGCAACCAGGGGCCACCCTCGGTCACGTGTACCGGAGGCTGCTCACTTGACTTTCCCATAAAAGTCCTTTGTGGACTCCGGGAGGCGCACCGCCGAACACCGGGATCAGCGACCGGAGCGCACGGGTGGTCGGCGCGCTCCACCGCGGCAACGGCCCGCGCCACCCGGATCACCGGCGAGTGCGCCTCCTCGCCGGTCTGTACGCTGGGAACCGAGGACCGCTGAATTTCGGACGGAAGGGGTTGGCGTGTCGGGAATCCGGCGTTCCGCACTTGTCGGCGTGCTGCTCGTGGCCCTCGGCTCCTGCACAGCGGGACCGGTCGAGAACCCGGTGGTCCCGTCGACCACCACGACCAGCAGCAGCACTCCCCCCGTGGAACGCGTGCACGTGTCGTTGGGCGACTCGTACGCGACCGGGTACCGCCCCGCGGACGCGGGCAAGCCCGCGGGGCCCAGCCAGGACGGTTTCGCCTCGCTCGTCGCGGAGCGGTCGGACCTGAAGCTGATCAACGTCGCGTGCAGCGGGGCCACGTCCGCGCAGCTGCGCGACCAGCCGGGCTGCGCTCCCGCCAACCGCGCCACCGACGCGGTCGACCCGGCGGGCAGCACGCAGGTGGAGGCCGCCGTGCGGGCGCTGCGGGAGAACGAGGGGCGGGTCGGCCTGGTCACGGTGGTGATCGGCGGCAACGACCTGGCGCCCTGCGCGCTGTCGTCGGACGCGGTGACGTGCGCGTCCCAGGCCGTGGCGGGCATCAGCGCCAACCTGGCCGCCGTGCTGCCCGCCCTGCGCCAGGCAGCGGGTGACACCCCGATCGTGGGGCTGACGTACCCCGACGTGTTCCTCGGGGCGTGGGTGTCGCCCGCGTTCCCGAACGGCCAGGACCTCGCGCGCCAGTCCGTGCCGCTGTTCCGGGACGTGCTCAACGCCGCCCTCGAAGCCGAGTACGCGAAGGTCGGGGCGACTTTCGTGGACGTCACCGCGTCGACCGGCGGCTACGGACCGCTGACCGAGGTGACCCAGGACCCGACCTACGGTCCGATCCCCGCACCGGTCGCGAAGGTGTGCGCCCTGACGTACTTCTGCCGCTACACCGACGTGCACCCCACGCCCGCGGGTCACCAGGAGATCGCCACCGCCGTCCTGGCCGCCGCGGGCCGCTGACCTCACCGTCGAGGGGAAGCACGATCGTGTGGCACGGGTAGTGGCCGGCGAGACCCGTGCCTACCATCGTCCACATGGGACAAATCTCCGAGCAGGACTACAGCGGCCTCGGCACCGTGGCACTCGTGACGATCGCCGTCCTCAGCCTGGTGGCCTTCGTCTTGTGGATCGCGGCGATCGTGTCGGTCGTGCGCGACTCGCGGCTGACCGGTGGCGGCAAGCTGCTGTGGATCGCGGTGGTCCTGGCCTACCCGTTCCTCGGCAGCATCGGGTGGTTCGCGGGCGGCCGCAGGGCCCAGCTGCTCAAGACCGCGGTCCCGAGCCCTGCCCTGTCCCAGGTGTACGGCTGACGCCTCAGGGCAGCGCGCGCGGGGTCGCGACCGGGCTCACGCCCAGCCGTGACGCGGCCTTCGCGCCGAGGCTGGTGGAGATGTGCCGGTGCATCACGGCCGCCGCCGCGTCGGAGTCGCCTGCGATGACGTGCTCCACGAGCCGGTGGTGCTCGGCGGTCGTCCGGGCGCGTTCCTCCTCGCCGCGCACGACCTCCAGGCCGAGCCTGCGGTAGCGGTCCGCCTTGTCCCACAGCCCGTCGAGCGCGGCGATCAGCAGGTCGTTGTGCGACGCCCGGTACAGCGCGGAGTGGAACCGCCGGTGCGCGATCAGGTCCTCGACACCGGGATCGCTCGGCAGCGCCTCGAGCCCCAGCACCGCCGCGCGGATCTCCTGGATGTCGGCCCTGGTGCGGCGCTGCGCGGCGAGCGCGACCGCCAGCGGGTCCAGCGACCGGCGCAACTCCAGCAGGTCGCGCGCCTCCTCCGCGGTCAGCTCGGTGACGCGGGCGTCGCGGTGGGCGTCCAGCTCGACCAACCCCTCGGACTTCAACCGCCGCAACCCCTCCCGCAACGGGGTCGTGCTGATCCCGATCGTGCGCGCCAGCGTCGCCTGGTTGAGCACCTCCCCCGGCCCGAACTCACCGGACAGGATCTTCTCGCGCAGGGTCGTGTACGCGAAGTCGCTCTTCGTCATGAAGGGCTCGGCGCGCTCCGCCATCGCGGGACCTCCCTCGGGCCTCGGCCACCACCTGTCCCGAAGGAGGTTATAACCTCCTACCCCGCGAGGTCGCGCCGCGCGTCGGCGAGGGCGGCGTCGGTGTCGGCCACGACCAGGTCGGCGTTCAGGTGAGCGCCTGCCAGTGCGCCCGCCGCCGCGGAGGCGCCGACCTGTGCCGCCAGGTCGGTGGCGTTGCCCGCCACCCACACCCCCGGCACCGCGGTGGTGCCCGCCATGCCGGAGGCGAAGCGGCGGCCCATCCCGCCGGGGAGGTCCTCCACCGGCAGCCCGAGCCCGTCCAGGCCCTCGGTGCGGGCCCACATCGTGGTCGCGACCGCCAGGACCCGGCGGGACACGAGGTTCCCGCCACGGAGCCGCACGCCCGCGATGCCGCCGTCACCGTCGGACACGACCTCCTCGACCGGGGTGTCGACCACGCGGATGTCGCGGGCGGCGAAGCGCGCACGGGTGTGCTCGTCGAGGTCGGTGCCGCGGGTGAAGTAGACGAGGTCGTCGGTCAGCTGGCGGAACAGCAGCGCGTGGTGGATCGAGGCCGGGCCCACGGCGAGGATCCCGATGGGCTCGTCGCGGACCTCCCAGCCGTGGCAGTACGGGCAGTGCACCACGCCGCGGCCCCAGTGCTCGGCGAGCCCGGGAACGTCGGGCAGGACGTCGCGCAGTCCGGTGGCGACGAGCAGGCGGCGCGCCGACAGGGTGCCGCCGTCGGCGAGGGTGACCGTGAAGCACGGGCCGCCCTCGGCCGACACCACTTCCCCGGTCACGACCAGGCCGCCGTAGTGGCGCACCTCCTCACGTCCCCTGCGCAGCAGTTCGGCGGGCGGTGTCCCGTCCAGCGCGAGCAGACCGTGCACGCCGTCGGCGGGCGCGTTGCGCGGGGTGCCGCTGTCGATCACGACGACCGAGCGGCGGGACCGGGCGAGCATCAGAGCGCCGTTCAGGCCGGCGGCCCCGCCGCCGATCACCACGGCGTCCACGGTCCCGCTCGGCAGGGTGTCGGTCGCGTAGGCGGTGGTCATGTCGTTCCCCTTCCTCCACGCGGGCGCCCGGTGGTTCCGAGGCCCGCGTTCACGACGATAGGCTTGCCTTGCGCTGACGGCATACACTGTTGCCTATGACGCAAGACAATGACGACCTGGACAGCCTCGTGCGCAAGCGGATCCGGGCCCTGCGCGTGGCGCAGGGCTGGTCGCTGGAGGAACTGGCGGGCCGCGCCAAGGTCAGCCAGTCCACCCTCAGCCGCATCGAGAACGGGCAGCGCCGCCTTGCCCTCGACCAGCTCGTCACGCTCGCCCGCGCCCTGGACACCTCCCTGGACCAGCTCGTCGAGACCGCGGCCGACGACGTCGTCAGCAGCCCGATGATCGACGGTGCCCACGGGGTCATGCGCTGGACCATCAAGGCGGACCCCGGCATGAGCGTCGCGCGCCAGCGCATGACGAACCCTCCACCGGACAACCCCGCGCGCATGCGCGCCCATCCCGGTCGCGAGTGGTTCGTCGTGCTGTCCGGCACCGCGATCCTGCAACTGGGCAACCGGCGCATCCGCGTGGAGAAGAACCAGGCGGCGGAGTTCCCCACGATGCTGCCGCACGACATCGGCGCGGAGGGCGGGCCCTGCGAGATCCTGGGCATCTTCGACCGCGACGCCCGCCGCGGCCACCAGCGCGACGACGACACCTGAGCAGCGGCGCTTGCGCGTCCGGCAGCACAACCGGCCATCGTCTTGCGCACTCCGGGATCCGTGCGACCGTCACGGCTTGATCGTCTTAACGTGGCGGCCATGAACCACGCTTCCCCGCACGCGGCACACGCGGCACACGCGGCGCACGCCGCCACCCAGCACTCCCACGACTCCGACGGCCAGGCGGAGATCCTCGACCTGGACGCGGAGGTGCTCGCCGAGCACACCGCGTCCATCACCGCGTGGCTGCCCGTCCAGGAGGAGCCGCGCCACGTCGTGGACCTGGGGTGCGGGACCGGGACGGGCACCTTCGCCCTGCTCGCGCGCTTCCCCGGAGCGGAGGTGACCGCCGTCGACGCGTCGGCCGGCCACCTGGACCGCCTGCGGGGCAGGGCCGAGGCGCTCGGCGTGGCCGACCGGGTGCGCACGGTCCAGGCCGACCTCGACGCCGACTGGCCCGAACTCGGCCTGCCCGAACTGGTGTGGGCGTCGGCGTCCATGCACCACATGGCCGACCCCGACTGCGCCCTGCGCGAGGTCCACGACCGGCTCGCGCCCGGCGGCCTGTTCGTCGTGGTCGAACTGGCGGGGTTCCCGCGCTTCCTGCCGGAGGACGCCCCGGAGGAGCGGCCCGGCCTGGAGGAGCGCTGCCACGCCGCCCTCGCCCACCACTACGCCGAGCACGTGCCGCACCGCGGCGCCGACTGGGGCCCCAAGCTGGCCGCCGCCGGGTTCACCGTCGAGCGCGAGCGCACGATCACCGTGAACGTCGAGGGCTCCCGCAGCCCGGCGGTCGGTCGGTACGCGCTCAGCGGCCTGAGCCGCCTGCGCGGCCAGGCGGCTCACTCCCTCGCCATGGAGGACCTCGCCGTCCTCGACCGGCTGCTCGACACCGGCGGCCCGCTCAGCATCCTGCGCCGCGCCGACCTCGCGGTCCGCACCGAACGCACCGTGTGGGCCGCCCGCCGGGGCTGACCAGGGCAGGTGGGACCGCCGCGGTCGATGATCGGTTCGGTCCGCAACCTCCCCGAGGGCCGGGGCGTCCACTGCGCATGACATCGACCACCGCGCGCACTGCCGCAACGCTCTCGATCGTCGGCCTCGCGCTCGCGGTGACGACCGCGCCGGTGAGCGCCGCCGGTGGCGACGTGGTGACCACCGTGAGCGAGGCGGACCGGGTGGCCGCGATCTCCTGCTGGACGCCGGAGCGGATGGCGCGCCTGGGCTCGGACGACCGGCTCGCCCCGGCCGGGACCACCGCCACGCCGTGGGGTGGTCCCGTGCCCCCTGGCCCCTCCAGCTCGCGGGACGACGACGCGGTGATCGCCGTGGACCCGGCCGACGGCGAGCACGTCGCGGACGTGGCGGGCACGCAGGACATCTCGTTCGACCCGGTGCCGTCCCCGGTGGACACGACGATCCTCGGCTACCCGGTGTCGCGGCTCACCAGAGGCGAGTCCCTGGTGTCCTGCGTGCTGCCCTCCTCCGAACGGCTTCGGCGACCGTTGACCTGCCGGACGAGAACTGGCGATACTGCTTTTCGAGTGGTGTAGACCACGCCGGTTTCCCGTCCGCCCTCCCGTCCGCCCACGGGTTCGACACCAGTGGAGTAAGTCCTTGAGAACCCTGCCCATGCTCGTGCTCTCCACCTGCGCGGCCCTGGTCGCGACCACCGTCGTCACCCCTGCCGCGATGGCCGCCTCGCTGAACAACACCTTCGAACGCCCGACCGCCGGTTCCGCCTACCCGCGCGCGCAGTGGGCGGCCGACGGGTGGAACGCGCCGTGGGACCTCGGCTTGAGCGGCCGAACGGTGATCGACTCCAGCGTCAAGCGCAGCGGGAGCAAGTCGTTGCGCGTGACCTACCCCGTCAGGCAGATCGGGCCGGAGAACTCCGGCGCCTCGGCGCCGTTCGCCATCCCCCGAGCGCAGGAGTACTACGTCGCCCAGTGGGTGCGGTTCAGCCCGGACTTCAGCTGGGGCACCACCCAGTACGCGGGCAAGATCGGGGTCGGGCTCGGCGCGGGCGCGTCGTGCTCCGGCGGTGTCCCCTGCGACGGCTACAACGGCTTCACGTCGCGGTTCATCTGGCGCGGCGGCGGCAAGGCCGCGATCTACTTCTACAGCATGGACCACACCGGTCAGTACGGCGACTACCGCGACCTCGAAGTGGGTGGTTCCACCGTCTACTACCCCCGCGGCCAATGGGTGGAGATCGTGCAGCGGGTGCGGGTGAACACCGTGACCAACGGCAACGCCAACCCCGACGGCGAGATCCAGGTCTGGTACAACGGCCAGTCCGCGGCGCTGGTCACGGGGCTGAAGTTCGTCCGCAACGGCGATCTGATCGACCGCGCCTACCTGTCGTCGTTCCACGGCGGAGCCGAGGCGTCCTTCGCCCCGACGAACACCTCGCACATCTGGTACGACGACCTGCGGGTCAACACCAGCCCCGTCTAGGTGGTCGACGAGGCCCGCCCGTCCGGCGACGTCGGACGGGCGGGACTCGTGCGTGAGCGGACGGCCACGCCGCGCCGGGCGGTGGTGCCCGGCGCGTTCAGACCGTCACGGTCGGGTGGCCGTGCCCTCGACGAGGGTGGTCTGGCCGGTCACGTACTCGCTCCACACCCCGACCGGCAGTTCAGCGCCCGGCCGGGCGAAGCTGCGCACGAAGCTGTGCCCCTCGTGGACTCCGCCGAAGCTCACGGAGAACTCCTTGGTGCTCGGCCGGTCCTGGGGCGGGGTGTCGGTCACCGGCAGGATCTCGTTGAGGCCCCAGCCGTAGTCCCGGCGGTAGTCGCCGACCACCCGCTCCAGGGTGTTCTCCAGGACGGCTCCCGCGGCCGGGATGTGGATCAGCACACCGCGCCTGCCCTGCGCGAGCACGGTGTTGAAGACCAGCACCTCCCCCTCGCCACCGCGGTGGAAGACCGCCCGGCCGGAGCCGACCCGCGAGCCTTCCGGGCACGCCGCCGCGCCGCGCGTCTCGATGACCGAGCGGTCGCAGGTCGGGAACAGGTGAGGGCTGAAGTGCACCGAGCGGTCGAACAGGAACACGAACTCCCTGGCGGCGGCCGGTTCCACGCCGGTGGCGGTCGTGCGCGCGCTGGTGAAGAAGACGTTCACGCCGAAGCGGGATCCGCCGTCCTCGGTGTAGGTCGCCGACCCCGTGTCGATGGTGACCGGGCCCGCCACGTCGGGCTCGTGCGGCCGCTGGGGGCCGAAGGGGGTCGGGTGCGGGTAGGACGTGCCGCCTGTCGCGGCCGTCGCGGGGACGGCGGTGAAGGCGATGACGACGGCGGTGAGTCCGATCAGTCGACGAACGCGCACGGGTGGGTCCTCCTCGTCCGGGTCTTTTCGATACATGTCGAATAGACCGGGCCGGGAGTAGAGTCTTCGTAAGGTCTCGAAGAGACCTGAGAACACCCTCAGGAAAAGGACGAGATCGTGCCCTTCGGCCGCTGGGCCAACGTCGAGCACCCCGAACTCGACGAGATCACCGTCGACGACGTGCTGCACGCGCTGGCCGACCCCACCCGCCGCGCGATCATCCGCATGCTCCTGGCCGAGGGCGACCGCGCCTGCGGCACGTTCGGCCTGCCGGTCGCCGCCTCGACGCTGAGCCACCACTTCCGGTCCCTGCGCAAGGGCGGCGTCATCCGCCAGTACGACGAGGGCAGGCAGCGGATGAACACCTCGCGGCTCGCCGAACTGGACACGAGGTTCCCCGGCCTCGTCGCCACCGTCCTGGCGACCTCGGAGTAGACGACCGGGACCGGCTCAGCACACTTAGTCGCCCGCCTGGATCAGCTGCTTGGCCACGGGGTCCGCACATCCGCCCCCGGAAGTCGCGTGCGGTCCGCCCGCGCGGCGGATGCGTGGACCGCAGCGAGGGGTGCCGCGGCGGACAACGCGTCCGAACGACGGGCGACCGACCGCAGTACCGCGTTGATCCGCCGGAACGGACGGGTCGGCGGCCGTGGAAGTGCCGCAGCCCCAAGGAGAACCGGTTCGCCGACGGGATGAGCCGCTTCAAGGCGCACCAGGACCGTTCATGCGCCGAGTCGGCTGTTCGCACGCCTGAACGCGCGCGAACAGCCGACTCGGCGAAATTCGGTCAGAACCTCAGGTCGCGGAGGTACTTGTAGCCCACCTGCGCCGTCACCAGGGCGTCCGCCGGCTGGTCGTTCTCCACGATGTACTCGTCCACGTGGTGGTGCCAGGTCTCGCGGAAGATTCGGGCGAAGTCGATCGTGCCCGTGCCCAGGTCGGCGAAGCTCCCGTCCGGCTTGCGGTCCTTCACGTGGTACTGGCGCACGCGCGGGAAGTTCTGCCGGAACACCTCCACCGGGTCCACGCCCGCCGTCACGACCCAGTACAGGTCGACCTCCAGGTGCACGTCCCGGCGCGACGTGCCCTTCGCGATCACGTCGATCGGGCGCTTGCCCTCCAGGACCTGGAACTCGTGCGCGTGGTTGTGGTACCCCATCTTCAGCCCGGCCTTGCGGAGCACCTTCGACGCCGCGTCCAGGCGTTCCGTGAACGACACCCACTCGGCCAGCGTCGGGTAGTTCACGTACGGCACGTTGACGTAGGTGTTGCGCAGCGCCTTGGCGTCCGCCACCACCTTGTTCAGGTCGCCGTCGATGCCCACGTGCGCGGACGTCGCGGACAGCCGGTACCGGCGCAGCACCTTCGCGAACTCCTCGGCGGTGCGGCCGTAGGTCCCGGCCAGCTCCACCTTGCGGTAGCCGATGTCGGCCAGCGCCTCCAGCACCGGCTCCGGGTTGTCGCCGATGATCCCGCGCAACGTGTAGAGCTGGATGCTGATCGACTCGCGGGGCACACGTCGGCCGTGCCACCCGCTGCCGGTTGCGGCCGCGGTGCCGGGCAGCGCCGCGACGGCCGCGGCTGCGCCCAGGGCGCCGAGAACTGCTCTTCTGGACGGGCTTTGCGTCATCGCTCGCTGTCCTCTCAGGATTCTTCGCGGGTGGAGAACGCGGCGTCGAAGGCCGCCGCGGGCGGGTCGAACACGAGCCCCCTGATGAACTTCACGGCCTCCTCGGCGCCGCGCAGCCGGTCCATCCCGGCGTCCTCCCACTCGACGGAGATGGGGCCGGTGTAGCCGATGGAGTTGAGCGCGCGGAAAGACTGCTCCCACGGGACGTCGCCGTGGCCGGTCGACACGAAGTCCCAGCCGCGCCTCGGATCGGCCCACGCGAGGTGCGAGCCGAGTCGGCCGTTGCGGCCGTCGAACCGCTTCTTCGTGTCCTTGCAGTCGACGTGGTAGATCCGGTCGGCGAAGTCGAGGATGAAGCCGACCGGGTCGAGGTCCTGCCACACGAAGTGCGACGGGTCCCAGTTCAGGCCGAAGGCCGGGCGGTTGCCCAGCGCGTCCAGCGTCTTGCGGGTGGTCCAGTAGTCGTAGGCGATCTCCGAGGGGTGGACCTCGTGGGCGAAGCGCACACCGACCTCGTCGAACACGTCGAGGATCGGGTTCCAGCGGTTCGCGAAGTCGGTGTAGCCGTCGTCGATCACGGCCTGGGACACCGGCGGGAACATCGCCACGTACTTCCAGATCTTCGACCCGGTGAAGCCGATGACGGTGTCCACGCCCAGCTTCGCCGCCGCGCGGGCGGTGTCGGCGATCTCGGCCGCCGCGCGCTTCCGCACGCCCTCGGGCTCGCCGTCGCCCCAGATGCGGGCGGGCAGGATGTTGCGGTGCCGCTCGTCGATCGGGTCGTCGCACACGGCTTGGCCGACGAGGTGGTTGGAGATGGCCCACACCTTCAGCCCGTGGGACTCCAGCTGTGCGAGCTTCGCGGGGACGTAGTCGGGCTCGGCCAGTGCCCGGTCGACCTCGAAGTGGTCCCCGGCGCAGGCGATCTCCAGCCCGTCGTAGCCCCAGCCTGCGGCGAGACGGCAGACCTCCTCGAACGGCAGGTCGGCCCACTGGCCCGTGAACAGGGTGACGGGTCGGCTCATCGCTGATCTCCTCTCGTGTGCGCCGCGGGTGTCCGCAGCCCCTGCAGTTCCAGCAGGAAGTCCTTGACGTCGGTCGCGGCGATCTTCTCCCGCGGCTCGACGGTCGTGTCCGAACACAGCAGCACGGGTCCGTCCTCGGCGCTGTCCGGGAGGCGGCCGTGGGTTCCCCGCACGGGTGACGGGTCGAGCGGGACGACGCTCATCGCGTACCGCAGGCCCGCCTTCTTGCGGACGAGGTTCAGGCCCGCCTTGGCCTTCGCGAGCGGGTCGGCGGGGTTGAAGAACAGCTCGGCCGGGTCGTAGCCGGGTTTGCGGTGGATCTCCACCCCGCGCGCGAAGTCGGGCGCGCGGTCGTCGTCCAGCCAGTAGTAGTAGGTGAACCACGCGTCGGGCTCGGCCACGGCGACGAGTTCACCGGACCGCTCGTGGTCCAGGCCCTCCGCTGCCTGTCCCGCGCGATCCAGGACGCGGTCCACGCCGGGCAGCGCCTCGATGGTCCGCCGAACCCGGTCCAGGTCGGCGGGGTCGTCGACGTAGACGTGGGCGATCTGGTGGTCGGCGACGGCGAACGCGCGCGACGTCCACGGGTCCAGGTACTCCATGCCCGCCTGCGCGTAGACCTCCAGCAGGCCCTCGGCGCGCAGCGCCCGGTTCACGTCGACCGCGCGGCGGGCCTCGGTGATGCCGTACTCGGACAGGGCGACGACGGTGGCGCCCGCGCCGAGCGCGTCGGTCAGCAGCGGCGCGATCTCCGCGTCCACGGCCTTCGCCGCGGCCACGGCCTGCGGCGAGTTCGGGCCGAAGCGCTGGAGGTCGTAGTCCAGGTGCGGTACGTAGACCAGGAGCAGGTCCGGGCGCTGCTCGACGAGGATCTTGCGGGCCGCACCGACGATCCAGCGGCTGGACGCGATGGACGCCGTCGGCCCCCAGTACTGGAACAGCGGGAACTCGCCCAGGGCGGCCACGAGCCGGTCGTGCAGCTCGGGCGGCCGGACGTAGGCGTCCGGGGACTTGCGGCCGTCGGCGTGGTAGATCGGCCGGGGCGTGATCGTCACGTCGGTGGTCGCGCCCATCGCGTACCACCAGCAGACGTTGGCGGCGGTGTAGCCGGGGTGGAGGCGGCGCGCGGTCTCCCACAGCTTCTCCCCGCCCACGAGGCGGTTGTGCTGCCGCCACAGGTGGACCTCGCCCAGGTCGCGGAAGTACCAGCCGTTGCCGACGATCCCGTGCTCCGCCGGGGTGAGGCCGGTGAGGAACGTGGACTGGGCGCTGCACGTGACGGCGGGCAGCACGGTGCCCAGCTCCGCCCGCCACCCCAGGCGGGAGAGGTTCGGCATGTGCGGCAGCAGCGCCGGGGTCATCCCGACGACGTCGATCACGACCAGCGGCTTCACGGGAGCGCCCCTTCCTCGACAGCGGTTTCCAGGACGCCCAGGTGCTCGCGCGCCCAGCGCAGTTCGGCGGCGATGCCGCGCACGAGCCCGGTGTCGTCCTGGCCGATGGCGCCGGGCAGCACGCTCCACGTGTAGGTCTCGACCTCGACGTGCGGCAACGGGCCGTGGGCGGCGAGCGCCCGCACGGCGTCGCGCAGCACCTCGGTGGTCGCCGACAGGGGCGCGGCGGGCCGGGCGTGCAGCGGCACGTGGAAGTGCACGCGCCACGGGTCGCGGCCGGGCAGCTCCTGGTGGGCCTGCGGCAGGTCGTCGGAGGCGAGCACCGCTCCCCCGCTGAGCTCGCGGACCTGGTGCAGGTAGCGGGGTTCGGTGAACGCGGCCAGCGCGCGGCGGCCCTCGGGCGTGCCGGGCCCGGTGACCTCCAGCGCCGCCGACGCCTGCACCTTGACCACGCGCAGCCCGGCGGCGCGGACCTCGGCGACGGCGGCGGCCGGGTCGGCGAAGGACACCGCGAGGTGGCAGGTGTCCAGGCAGATCCCGATGTGGTCGGGGTCGACGCGCCCGGCGAGGTGGGTCACGGCGTCGTGCACGGTGTCCAGGACGCAGCCCGGTTCGGGTTCGACGGCCAGCGCGATCGGCTTGCCGGTCCACGCGGCCTGCGCGCGCAACACCCGCGTCAGCTCGTCGAGCGCGGCGAACGCGATGGTGTCGTCCGACGGGGTCCACGGGGTGCGCCAGCCGAGGGGCAGGGTGGAGATGGTGCCGCTGGTGGCGTCGTCCGGCAGCAGGTCGGAGAGCACGGCGGCGCAGTCGGTGGTGTAGCGCAGCCGTTCCGGGTCGGTCCAGCGCGGCCGGTACACCGAGTGCTTCACGACGGCGTCGTGGAAACCGCCGTAGGGGAAGGCGTTGAGGGTGCGGACCTCCAGGCCGCGCGCGTCGAGTTCGGCGCGCAGCCGCCGTCGTGACCCCTCGTCCTCGGCGAGGCCGCGGGCGACGTCGGCGGACAGCCACAGGCCGAGGCCGAGGTGGTCGACGCCGAGCAGGCGGCGCACGGGCAGGGCGAAGCGGTCGAGCTGGGCGAGGACGCCGCGCAGGTCCTCGGCGGGGTGGACGTTGGTGCAGTAGGACAGGTCCATCAGCGGTCACCTCCGCCGCGCAGCACGGAGTTGCCGGAGAACGTGTCCGCCGCGGCGCTGAAACCGGGCAGGTCGTCCAGCACGAGACGTCCGCTCTGGCCGTAGAACTCGACCGGGTTGCGCCAGAGCACGGTGTCCACATCGGACTCGCTGAAGCCCGCCTCCAGCATCGCCAGGCCGGTCTTGTGCGTCTTGAGCGGGTCGGAGCGGCCCCAGTCGGCTGCGGAGTTCACCAGCACGCGCGCGGTCCCGTACTCCTTGAGGATCGCGACCATCCGGTTCTCGTCCATCTTGGTGTCCGGGTAGATGGAGAAGCCCATCCACGCGCCGGAGTCGGCGACCGCGCGCACGGTCGTCTCGTTGAGGTGGTCCACGGCGACCCGCTCCACCGCGAGGCCGGACTCCTTGACCAGGTCGAGGGTGCGGCGCGTGCCCGCGGCCTTGTCGCGGTGCGGGGTGTGCACCAGGGCGGGCAGGTCGTGCTCGATCGCGAGCTGGAGCTGGCGGGCGAACGCCTCGTCCTCCTCCGGTGTCATCGAGTCGAAGCCGATCTCGCCGACCGCGACGACGCCGTCCTTCTCCAGGTAGCGCGGCAGCACGTCCAGCACGGCCGTGCAGCGGGGGTCGTTGGCCTCCTTGGGGTTCAGCGCGACGGTGCAGTGGTGGCGGATGCCGAACTGGGCCGCGCGGAAGCGCTCCCAGCCGATGAGCGCGTCGAAGTAGTCGGTGAACGAGCCGACCGACGTGCGGGGCTGGCCCAGCCAGAACGCCGGTTCGACCAGCGCGCGGACCCCGGCGGTGTACATGGCCTCGTAGTCGTCGGTCGTGCGGGACGTCATGTGGACGTGCGGGTCGAAGATGCGCACCTCATTCACCCTTTCCGAGCAGTCGGACCGCGTCGGCGGGCACGTCGCGGCCCGCGGCGGTGCGTTCGGCGGCGTAGTCGGCGACCATGCGCAGCAGCTCGTCGTCGGCGCGCCGCTCCAGCCCGGCCACCGCGGCCAGCGGCACGCCGGTGAACAGGCACTTGAGGACGCCGTGCCGCCAGCCGTGGTCGTCGAGGTGGTCGGCGGCGAACGGGCCGAGCGCGGCGGCGACGAGGCGCACGTCGTTGGTGCGCAGCGCGTCCCGGACGACCTCCAGGCCCGCTGTCACCGCCCGGTCGCCGACCAGGGCGAGGCCGCGCAGCACGCCGCGCTTCTCGGCGTCGTCGCCGTGCCGGTAGAGCGCGAGCAGCTCTGCGGACAGGGCGTCGTCGTCCAGGACGGTGGCGAGGGCACCGAGGAGTTCGGAGCGGGCGGCGTCGTCCACGCTGCCGTGCACGAGCCCGTGAGGGTCGTCGTCGGGCCGGGAGAGGCCGCGGCCGACCCGACGGCCCACCGCGGGGAACAGCTTCCCCACCACGGCGGGGTCCCGGCGCACCGCGCGCTGGGCGTCGGCCAGCCACGGGTGGCGGGGACGGGCGGGTTCGTCGGGCATGGCGGCCTTCAGCGCCTCCACCGCCCGGCGGGCCACGTCGGGGGCGGCGTGGCTGTGCCGGGGCAGCTCGACGGCGGCGACGCCGACGTAGCCGACGGCGGCCAGCGCGGCGAGGGTGGCGCGCAGGTCCACCTCGCCCTCGCCGAACTCCAGGTGCTCGTGCACGCCCGGCCGCATGTCGTCGAGCTGCACGTTGACCAGCAGCGAGCCCGCACGGCGCACGCACGTGGCGGCGTCGTCGGGTTCCACGGCCACGCAGTGCCCCACGTCGAGGGTGATGCCGAACAGCGTCGGCGAGCCCAGCTCCTCGCGCAGCCGCAGCGCCTGGGTGAGGTGCTGCACGAACATCCCCGGCTCGGGTTCCAGGCCGAGGGTGACGCCGAGCGGTTCGGCGCCCTCCAGGACGGCGGCGACACCGGAGCGCATCCGCTCCCACGCCTGCTCCACGGGCACGTCGGCGGGCTTGATGCCGGACCAGAACGACACGCAGTCGGCGTTGAGCTCGGCGGCGATCCGCACGGCGCGGAGCAGGAAGTCGACCCGGACCTCCTGCGCCTCGCTGACCAGCGTCGGGTGGTGCTTGCGCAGCGGGTCGAGCAGGAACCGGGCGCCGGTCTCCACGACGCAGCGCAGGCCGAGCCGGTCGAGCTTCGCGGCCACGTGGGCCACCCGCGCGGGCAGGTCGTCGGCGAACGGGTCGAGGTGGTGGTGGTCCAGGGTCAGCGCCACGGACGTGAAGCCGAGGCCGGCGATGATGTCGAGGGCGTCGTCGAGGCGGTGGTTGGCGAAGCCGTTGGTGCCGTAGCCGAGGTGGAACGTCACGTGGGGCTCACCTTCCGGCTCAGCCGCCGCGCGAGCGGCAGCGCCAGCGCGACGGCGGCGGCCGCCGCGACCGACCCGGTCCGGGCGGCGAGCGCCGACTGGAGCGGGACCATGCCGTGGATGCCCGCCTTGGTCGCGGTCCGCACGGACGCCGCGTCCGGCGTCCGTGCGGCGGCGAGCTGGGCGCGGCCGACGGTGACGGCGTAGCCGGTGGCGGCGGCGAGCCCGGCGAGGCGGTGCCGCCAGGAGGCCGACGGACCGGCGACGGCGGCGAGCGCGCTGAGCGCCGTGCCGCCGAGGACCGCGCGGGCCACCGGGGCGGAGGTGCCGTGCACCTCGCCGCGCGACAGCGCCGTCACGCCGAGGGTGTGCCCGGCGACGGCAGCCGCGGCGGGTAGCGCGCCGCGCGCCCCCGCGGCACCCGCGCCGAGCAGGACGTCCAGCGCCCGGCACGCGGCCATGCCGAGCGGCCCGGCCGGGGTGGACTTCAGCACGGTGTCGTAGGACCACACGGCGAGCGCGAGCGGCACGGCGACGCGCAGCGCGTCCCGGCCGCCCGCCCACGCCGCGAGCCCGAGTCCGGTGGCGCTGAGCCCGGCGGCGACGGCCAGCGCGCGGTTCGGCGAGATCCGCCCCGACGGCACCGGCCGCTCCGGGCGCTCGACCGCGTCGAGGTCGCGGTCGGCCCAGTCGTTGAGGGCCATGCCCGACCAGTACAGCGCCACCGACGACAGCGGCAGCAGCAGGCGGCGGCCGCGCAGCGGGTTCCCGGACGCGGCGGCCCCGGCGACGGTGTCGCCGAGGACGGTGAGCGCGGCGGGCGCGCGGACGAGTTCGACGTAGGCCCTCACGCGCCGTACCTCCCCAGCTCGCGGGCCCACGCGTGCAGCTCGCGGGTCTGCTCGGCGAAGCGGTGCTCGTCGTGGCCGAGGGGGTCCTTGAAGAAGAACGCCAGGGCTCCCAGCGCGCCGGACTGCCCGTCGGCGTGCGCGGCGGCCACGAGGCGGGCCAGGTCGAGCACGAGTGGCGCGGCCAGCGAGGAGTCCAGGCCGGTCCAGGTGAACTGGAGGCTCATCCGCACGCCGAGGAAGCCCTCGAACGACACGTGGTCCCACGCGGTCTTCTGCTCGCCGAGGTCGGGGACGTTGTCGATGTGCAGGGGCGCGGTGACGGGCTCGCCGAGCAGCGCGGCCAGGCCGCGGGCCTTGGTCTCCAGCTTGCTGGCCGCGGCGACGGGGTCCTCCAGGGTCGCGCCGTCGCCGCCGCCGAGCAGGTTGGTGCCCGACCAGGAGCGCACGCGCAGGCCGCGCGCGGTGAACATGGGCGCGAGGACGGTGCGCAGCAGCGTCTCGCCGGTCTTGCCGTCACGCCCGGCGTAGGGCAGGCCGAGGTCCACGGCCAACCGGTGCAGCGCGGGCAGCGCGACGCCCGTGGACGGGGTGAAGTCGACGAACGGGCAGCCCGCGCGCAGCGCCGCGTACGCGGCCAGCGAGCTGGGCGGCAGGACGGCGCGCTCCGGGTCGGCCAGCGCGGCCTCCAGCAGCGCGAGGTCGTCGTGCTCGGGCAGGTGCGGCACGGGCGGTTCGGTGGAGGACACGTTGACCACGACGACGCGCGCCAGGTCGTGCCTCTCCCGGAACGACACCAGGTCGGCGACGAGGCGTTCGGCGGCCACCGCCTGCGCGCCGCGGTGGGTGGCCGGGTGGTAGCCCTCGCGGACCTCCGCTTCGGCCGCGCGCAGCCCGTCGGCCAGCGACGGCAGCAGGTGGTGCGGCAGCACGCCCGCGTGCGCGAGCTGCTCGGCGCGCTTGTCCAGGGACGTCGTCACGACGTCGTGGCCGCCGAT
This sequence comes from Umezawaea sp. cmx-9-4, assembly GCA_049997955.1. Classification (GTDB taxonomy): domain Bacteria; phylum Actinomycetota; class Actinomycetes; order Mycobacteriales; family Pseudonocardiaceae; genus Umezawaea. Next base: position 361,122 of record JAEBDY010000010.1, read on the forward strand.
GACCAGGTCGTCCCACGACGGCAGGTCGACCTCGGCCAGCTCCGGCCTCGCGGTGACGCACCCCGTGGGCGGCGCCAGTCCGCCCCGCAGCGCCAGCAACCCGCTCACGGCGGTGGTCGCCACCGATCCGCGCGCTCCGATCAACCACAGCCCGGTCCGTTGGTCCGACATCACGACCGCCCTTCTCGCAGGGGAACGCTGGGTGGTGCCGGGTCGGGCGGGCGCGAGGTACCGCGCCCGCCCGACCCGTGTGCTGACTACTCCCGGCGCAGCGGTGCAGGGTCACCGTTGAGCAGGGCGATCACCGCGTCGGCGTCGCGGACGAGCACGGCGCGCACGCCCGCGTCCGGAACACCGGCGGCCAGGGTGCGGAACGCCTGCAGCTCCTTGACCGCCTTGGCGTCCTTGCCCTCCGCCTCCGACTTGCGCGCCTTCGCCAGCTGCTTGGTCAGCTGGTCGTAGGACGCCTTCGGCAGCCGGTTGGTCGCCTTGAACCGGTCGAGCAGCTGGGACACGTCCCGCAGCGAGGTGGTGACCGCGAACGGCACCGACTTGCTGGTGGCGTTGCCCGCCACGTCCGTCGCGGTCACCCGCAGCTCGTGCGTGCCGAGCGCCAACTCGTGCAACGGCACCGCGATGCCCGAGGTCAGCGCGCGCTGGCCGAGGGTCGCGGTGACCGCGCCGACGCCGGAGGTGGCGTCACCGGCCTCCCACGACACGACCACGTCGGTCGCGTCGCCGTACACCCGGCCGTTCGCCACGCCCGAGACGAGCAGCGTGGGCGACGTGCCGTCGATCTCGATCGTCGCCGCGCGGTCGACCTCGACGTTGCCCGCGATGTCGACGGACCGGTGCAGCAGGGTGTGCGCGCCGTCGCCGGACACCGCCACCGAACCGCTGTAGGCCGTCCACGGACCGCCGTCGAGGCTCCACTCGGTGCGGGCCACCCCGGAGGCCGGGTCGGCGGCGGTCAGGACGACCGCCACGTCGCCGGTGTGCCAGCCGCTCTCGCCGGGTGAGGCGAAGGTGGCGGTGGTGACCGGGGCGGTGCCGTCGAGCTTGACGTCCAGCGACTTGACCTGCTCGACGTTGCCCGAGGTGTCCGTGGAGCGGTACTCCACCACGTGCCTGCCGTCGCCGGTCACCACGATCGCCTCGGTGTAGGCGGTCCAGTCACCGCCGTCGAGCCGGTACTCGGTGCTCGCGACCGCGCCGCCCGCGTCGGTGGCCGCCAGCTCCACCGACACCGGTGCCGCCGTGTGCCAGCCGGACCCGCCGGGGGCCGTGCTGGTGCCGGCGGTGGTCACCGGGGCCACCACGTCGAGGTCCTTGACGCGCACGTTGCGGAACCGCACGTCGTCGGAGTCGCCGTGGTTCTGCAGGCCGATGTAGCCCCGCGTGAGGTCGCGGGCCGGGTCGGTGCTGGTGTAGTCGTTGATCCGCACCCCGTTCAGCAGCACCTGGATGCGCTGGCCGGTGACCACGATCTCGTAGGCGTTCCACTGGCCCGCGGGCTTGAGCGCCGCGTCCCGGGCGGCCGTGTCGGCGGCCTTGAAGGTGTAGACCGAACCGGTGGTGCGGTCGACGGCGTCGGTCGGGTCGATCTGGATCTCGTAGCCCTGGTTCACCGCGACCCACGGGTCGTTGCCGGGGTCGGGGAACCCGATGAAGACACCGGAGTTGTCGTCACCGGCGAGCTTCCAGTCGAGCTTGAGGCTGTACGAGCCCAGCTCGGCCTCGTGCCACAGCAGACCCATGCCGCCCTCGGAGCGGATGGAGCAGTCGGCCTGGTGCGCGAAGCGACCGGGACCGGCCTGGTTCCACGTCTCCAGGCTGCCCGCCGTGCCGTCGTAGAGGCTGCGGTAGCCCTCCTCCGGCGCGACCGGCGTGCAGGCCGCGGGCTGGTCCGTGCTGAACGTGAACGAGTCCACGTCGAACAGCGAACCGCCGCCGCCCTTGAACACGAAGTACATCTCGTGCGTGCCACCGGGGTCGGTGATCGGCGCCGGGTCGAGGTCGACGTAGTTGTCCCAGCCACCGGTGTTGGCCACCGGCACGGAGTGCACCAGCGGGCCGTCCGGCGCGTCGAGGCGGACCTCCAGCGTGCCGCCGGAACCGCCGGAGGAGACGCGGTAGCCGATCCCGGTCACCCCGGCGAGGTTCACCGGGTTGAACTTGATCCAGTCGCCGTTCTCGATCTCGCCGACGCGCTTCTTGCCCTCCGCCGTGTCGCGTTCCAGCGCCCGCGCGCCCTGCGCGCCGGTGTAGAACTCGGCCTGCTTGTGCTTGGGCTGGAGCACGGCCTCGTCGGAGCCGGTCAGCGCCGGGGCGCCCGGCGCGCCGTTGTCGGTGTAGGTGGCGTTGATGACGCCGAACACGTTGGCGTCCGCGCCGTGACCGCCGTCGGCCGGGGTGGGGATGGTGCCCTCGCAGCCGGTGGCCCGGCTGAGGGGGTGGCCGTGGCTGTCGTGGCCGAGGATGTACTCCACGACCACCTTGGAGCAGTCGACCGGCTGGTCCTCGGGGTCGGTGACCGTCACGGAGAACGGCACCTGGTCGCCGAAGCTGAACACCGAGCCGTCGAGCGGGGTGTTGAGGACGACCACGGGGGCGGTGTTGCCGACGTTGATCACGACGGTCGCCGCGCCGGTCAGCCCGGTCGGGTCGGTCACCGACAGCTTCGCGTTGTACCGGCCGACGGTGTCGTAGGTGTGGCTCACCGGTCCGGCCTGCGTGGAGTCGGTGGTGCCGTCACCGTCGAAGTCCCAGGCCCAGCTGAGCTCGGGGCCGTCCTCGTCGGTGGTGCCCGCCGGGTCGAAGTTCACCGTCAGCGGCGCCGGGCCCGACGTCTTGTCGGCCGCCAGCTTCGCCACGGGCGTGTGGTTGCCCTGGGTGTAGTCGATCCGGTAGACCGCCGAGTCCGGGGCGCCGCCGAAGTAGCCGCTGCCGTAGTCGAGCACGTACAGCGAGCCGTCCGGCCCGAACTCCAGGTTCATCGGCCTGGTCAGGGTCATCGAGTCGAAGAACGGGGTGATCGCGCCGCGTTCACCGCCCGCCCCGACGTCGATGGTCTTGATCCAGCCGCGGTCCCACTCGTAGGCGAAGTTCTTGCCGTCGTAGAACTGCGGGAACTTCGTCACCATGTCGAGGTCGGCGTCGTAGTTGTACGTCGGACCGCCCATCGGGGACTCGCCGCCGGTGCCGAACTCCGGCACGGACCCGCCGTCGTAGGGGATCCACGCCGCCTTCGCGGGCGGCAGGTCCACCAGTCCGGTGTTGTGCGGGCTGTCGTTGCGCGGGGCGGCGCAGTCGAACTTCTCCCCCGAGGTGCCGGTGGCGAAGTCGAAGTCGTTGAACGCCAGGTTGTCCCCGACGCACAGCGGCCAGCCGTAGTTGCCCGGCTCCTTGATCAGGTTGAACTCGACGGTGCCGCCGGGGCCCCGGTCCGGGTTGGCCGATCCGGCGTCGGGACCGTAGTCGCCGAGGTGGATCCAGCCGGTCGCCTTGTCCACGGCGAACCGGAACGGGTTGCGGAAGCCCATCGCGTAGATCTCGGGACGGGTCTTGTCGGTGCCGGGCGCGAACAGGTTGCCCGCGGGAACCGTGTACGAGCCGTCCGCGGCGACGGTGATGCGGACGATCTTGCCGCGGAGGTCGTTGGTGTTGGCCGAGGAGCGGCGGGCGTCGAACGCGGGGTTGCGGTCGGAGCGCTCGTCGATCGGCGTGTAGCCGTCGGAGGCGAACGGGTTGGTGTCGTCCCCGGTGGACAGCAGCAGGTTGCCCTGCGCGTCGAAGTCGATCTCACCACCGGCGTGGCAGCACAGGCCGCGGTCGGCCGGGATCTGGATGATCCGCTGCTCGCTGGCGAGGTTCAGCGTGCCGTCGTCGGACAGCGTGAACCGGGAGAGCTGGTTGTGGCCCTTGAACGGCTCGAACGCCGCCGGGGTCCCGGTCTCCGGCGCGTCGCCCGCCGGGGTGTCCAGCGGCGGCGCGTAGTAGAGGTAGACCCACTTGTTGGTGGCGAAGCCGGGGTCGACCGCGATGCCCTGGAGACCGTCCTCGTCGTGGTTGTAGACGGGGATCGTCCCGGCGAGCGACGTCGTCGCCTCCGGGGTGGTCAGCCACACGCGACCGTCGCGGGAGGTGTGCAGCACCCGGCGGTCCGGCAGGACGGCCATCGCGATGGGCTCACCGGTCTTCTCCTCGCCCAGCGCGAGGGTGATCTGGTCGAAGTCGGCGTCGGTCGGCGGCTCGTTCGGCCCCGTGCCCCCCGGCTCGCACTCGGCCGCGTTGTGGCCCGTGGCGTACTTGATGCCACCCAGCAGGTGCTGCCGGAACGCCGAGTCCGCGTAGGACTCCTTGGTGTGGCCCATTCCGGTGTACCAGGAACGACCCTCGCCCTGCGAGTGGCACCACGCGATCGGGTGGTCACCGGAGGGGTCGGTGGGCGTGTAGCTGGTCTCGTCCAGGGCCGCCAGCACGTGCACGTCGGTGCGCGGGTTGCTCTGGTAGCTGTACCACTCGTCGGTGCGCGTCCACTTGTCCGGCAGGTGCGCCGTGGAGGCGTGGTCGTGGTCCTCGACCAGCACGTCGGCTTCCTGGATGGCCGGGTGGGACTTGAAGTAGGAGCCCACCAGCTCGCCGTACCAGGGCCACGAGTACTCGGTGTCCGCGGCGGCGTGCACGCCGGCGTAGCCGCCGCCGTCCTGCACGAACCGCTCGAACGCGCCCTGCTGCTCGTCGTTGAGCACGTCGCCGGTCGTCGACAGCCACACGACCGCGTCGAACCGGTCGAGGTTGGCGTCCGTGAACGCGCCCGCGTCCTCTGTGGCCTCCACGTGGAACTCGTTGGCGGCCCCGAGCGCCTGGATGGCGGCGATCCCGTCCGGGATGGAGTCGTGCCGGAAGCCTGCCGTCTTGGAGAACACCAGGACGTGCTCGCCGTCCGGGTGGGCCGCGGCCGGCGCGGCGGTGCCGACGAGACCGGCGCCCACGCCGGTCAGCAGGGCCAGGGCGGCGGCGCCGAGGCGCCTGGCCGTCGGAGATTGGTTCGGGGGTGGTGTCCGCAACTGCGGGTCGTGATGGACGCTTCGCTTACCACGCACGGGTACTGTCTCCTCGTTCTCACCGAACTGGGAACCGCGGAAGGCTGGAAAACTCCTTTCGTGCAGCGGCACCGATCCGGCCCGTCCGCCGGGTCGGTGCCGCCCTGGTAGGGGGTCGCTCGTCTCAGGCGGGAACGTTCTGCCAGTTGCCCGCCGACGCGCTGTCCTCCACCGCCGCGAGCACCCGCTGCACCTGGAGCCCGTCGGCGAAGCTCGGCGCCGGGTCGGTCCCGGCGGCGATGGCGCTCACCAGGTCGACGACCTCGTGGACGAACGTGTGCTCGTAGCCGAGCAGGTGGCCGGGCGGCCACCACGCGCCGACGTAGGGGTGGTCGGCCTCGGTGACCAGCACGCGGCGGAAACCGGACTCCGGGCCGGGCGCGTCGCCGTCGAAGAACTGGAGCTCGTTCATGGACTCGAAGTCGAAGGCCAGGCTGCCGCGCGAGCCGTTGACCTCCAACCGCATCGCGTTCTTGCGGCCCAGCGCGTAGCGGGTCGCCTCGAAGCTGCCGACGGCGCCGCCCGCGAAGCGGGCCAGGAACAGCGCGGCGTCGTCCACCGTGACCTCGCCCGTGCCGCCGGCACCGTCCGGGCGCGACTTCGTGAACGTCTCGGTCAGCGCCGACACGCCGGTGATGGTGAGGCCGGTGACGAACTGCGCGGCGTCCACGATGTGCGCGCCGAGGTCGCCCAGCGCGCCGGAGCCCGCCTTCACCCGGTCGAGCCGCCACGTCATCGGCGACTCCGGATCGGACAGCCAGTCCTGGAGGTACACGGCCCGGACGTGCCGCACCTCGCCGATGCGGCCGTCGGCGACGAGCTTGCGGGCCAGCGCCAGCGCGGGGACCCGGCGGTAGTTGAACGCCACCATCGACCGGACGCCGCGGGCGGCGGCGGCCTGCGCGGCGGCGGCCATCTTCTCCGCCTCCGCGACCGAGTTGGCCAGCGGCTTCTCGCACAGCACGTGCTTGCCCGCTTCCAGCGCCGCCACCGCGATGTCGCAGTGCGTGTCGCCGGGCGTGCAGATGTCGACCAGCTGCACGTCGTCGCGCTGGATCAGAGCGGTCCAGTCGGTCTCGACAGCGGCCCAGCCGTACTTGTCCGCCGCGGCCCGCGTGCGGGTGGCGTCCCGACCGCCGAGCACCGACAGCTTCGGCACCAGCGGCAGGTCGAAGAAGCGGTGCGCGTTGCGCCAGGCCTGGGAGTGCACCGCGCCCATGAACGCGTGCCCCACCATGCCGACGCCGATTTCCCCGCGGTTGTCGTTCATCCGTCTAGGCCCTTCGTCGATCCTGCGTTCCACCACGACCCGGAAGGTCCCGGCGCCGCCGCGCTGCGGCGCCGGGACCACCCGCTCAGGAGTCGAAGCCGACGTCCATGTAGGAGTCGACGTTCTCCTTGCTGACCACGGCGGAGTAGGTCGTGATGAGGGCCGGGATCTCGTGCTCGGCGAGGTCGCCGATGCCCTTGGCCTGGCCGAGCATCCGGGCGAGCGCGATCGCGGACGAGGCCATCGACGGGCTGTAGAGCACCGTCGCCTTGACCACGCCGCTGTCTGCCTTGATCAGGTCCATCATGTTCTTCGACCCGGCGCCGCCCACCATGATGAAGTCCTTGCGGCCCGCGCCCTCGATCGCCGCCAGGACGCCGATGCCCTGGTCGTCGTCGTGGTTCCACAGCGCGTCGAGCTTGCTCGCGCCCTGGAGCAGGTTCGCGGTCTGCTGCTCGCCGGACTCCGGGGTGAACTGGGCGGCCACCCGCGGGCCGACGGAGAAGCCGGCGCGGGCCAGCGCGTCCTTGAAGCCCTGGCTGCGCTCCTGGGTCAGCGGCAGCGAGTCGATGCCCGCGACCTCGCCGATGATCGGGCTGGAGACGTTCTTCGCCTTCATCTGCGCGGCGATGTAGTTGCCCGCGTTGACGCCCATCCGGTAGTTGTCGCCGCCGATCCACGCCCGGTAGGCCAGCGGCGTGTCGAAGATGCGGTCCACGTTGACGACCTGGATGCCCGCGTCGGTGGCCTGCCTGCCGACCTCGGTGAGCGCCTTGCCGTCGAAGGGCAGGATCACCAGGACGTCGACCTTGTCGTTGATCAGCGTCTCGACCTGGGCGATCTGCTGGTTGACGTCGTTGGTGCCCTCGGTGGCCTTGAGGGTCACGTCGGAGAACTCCGCGGCCTGGGCGCGGGCGTTCTTCGTCATGGCCGCCATCCAGCCGTGGTCGGCGGCGGGCGCGGAGAAGCCGATGGTCACGGCCTTGCCGGGCTGGCTGTTCGCCCCCGAGGTCCCGGCCACGGCGGCGTTGGTCGCGCCCGCGTTGGGGGTTTCGTTGGACGTGCAGCCCGCGAGGACGGCGGTGGCGCCGATCGCGGTGGTGCCCCACAGGAAGCGACGACGGTCGAGTGATGCCATGGCGAACTCCAACGGTGTGGGTTTTCTCTGGGCGGAGCGGAGCGATCGGGTGGAGACGGGGGTGTCGGGCGGGCCGCCCGGTCAGGTTTTTCGGACGCGGCGGCGCAGCCTCGTGCTCTGCAGGAGCACGGCGGCGACGATGATCACGCCCTTGGCGATGTTCTGGATGTCGGTGTCGAGGTTGTTCTGGGTGAAGATGCTGTTGAGCACCGTGAAGATCAGGACGCCGACGAGGGTGCCGATCAGGCTGCCCCGGCCGCCGGTGAGCAGCGTGCCGCCGATGACGACGGCGGCGATGGCGTCCAGCTCGTAGAACAGGCCGTTGGTGGAGGCGCCGGACGTGGTGCGGGCGACGACCATGACCGCCGCGATGCCGCAGCACAGGCCCGCGATGCCGTAGACCAGCGCGGTGTGCCGCTTCACGTCGATGCCCGCCAGCCGAGCGGCCTCGGCGTTGCCGCCGACGGCGAACGTGCGGCGGCCGAACGTGGTGCGGTTGAGCAGCACCCAGCCGACCGCGAACACCAGCGCCAGCATCCAGATCAGCACCGGGATGCCCAGGAAGGCTCCCCGGAAGAACGTGGTGAAGCCGGTCTCGGACACGACCTGCGTGCGCCGCCCGGACAGCCGCTCGGCCAGACCGCGCGCCGAGGCGTACATGGCGAGGGTGGCGATGAACGGCACGATCTTGCCGTAGGAGATCAGCACCCCGTTGACCAGACCGCAGCCCAGGCCGACCAGCAGCCCGCACAGCACCATCACGACGGGCCCGTAGGCCTGTGTCGCGAGGGTGGTCATCCAGACGCTGCTCAGCGCCACGATCGACCCGACGGACAGGTCGATGCCGCCGCTGATGATCACGAACGTCATGCCGACGCTCACCACGCCGATCGCCGCGGCGAGCCGCAGCATCGTGGAGATGTTGGCCTCGGTCAGGAAGCCGTCCGGGCGGGTGATGTAGCCGACCAGGCACAGCACGACCAGCACGCCGACGAGGCCCGCGAGGCGCACGTCCACGGTGAACCCGCCGCGGCTCGGGCGTTCCCGCCCCGGTGGGGGCGAGGTCTGGCCGTCGGTACCGGTGACGAGCACCGGGGTCGAGGACTTGCTGGTCACGACGATGCCTCCTCTGCGACGCCCGCGAGCTCGGTCGCGGCGCTGCCTTCCATCACGATGTCGAGCACGGCCGCCTCGGTCAGCTCGGCGGCCGGTCGGTCGGCGAGCACCTCGCCCTCGCGCAGCACGAGGACCCGGTCGGCGAGGCCGAGCACCTCGGGCACCTCGCTGGACACCAGGACCACGGCCACCCCGTCGGCGGCCAGTTCGTGCACGAGCCGGTACAGCTCCGCCCGCGCGCCGACGTCGACGCCGCGGGTGGGTTCGTCCAGCAGCAGGACCCGGCAGCCGCGCACCAGCCAGCGCGCGACGACGGCCTTCTGCTGGTTGCCGCCGGAGAACGTCCCCACGAGGCGGCGCGGGTCGGGGGGCCGCAGCTCCAGCTTCTCCAGCACCGCGCGCGAGTCCTTCATCTCCCGCGCCCGGTCGGTGAACCCGGCGGTGCTGTAGGCGCCGAGGCTCGCCAGGATCACGTTGTGCGAGACGGGCAGTTGCAGCAGCAGGGCCTGGCTCTTGCGCTCCTCCGGCGCCAGGCCGATCCCGGCCTTGACGGCGGCGGAGACGCTGCCCGGCTTGAGCGGCTTCCCGTTGACGGTCACGGTCCCGGAGTCGGGCTTGCGGGCCCCGAACACGGTCTCCAGGATCTCGCTGCGCCCGGCGCCGACGAGGCCGGCGATGCCGAGCACCTCCCCCGCGTGCACGGTGAAGCTGACGTCGGCGAACTCGCCCGCCCTGGTCAGCCCCTCGACCTTGAGGACCTCGATCCGCTCGTCGGCCGTGGACTCCTCGCGGACCGGGAACACCGTGTTGACCTGGCGGCCCGACATGAGGTTCACCAGCTCGGAGGTGGGCGTGTCGGCGGCGAGCCCGGCGGCGACGGTGCGGCCGTCCTTGAGGACGGTGACGCGGCTGCCGATGCGGCGGATCTCCTCCAGCCGGTGCGAGATGTAGACGACGGACACGCCGTCGGCCGCCAGTTCGCCGACGATGCGGAACAGGTTGTCCACCTCGTCGGAGGCCAGCGCGGCGGTCGGCTCGTCCATGACGATGAGCCGCGCGTCGTGGGCCAGCGCCCGCGCCATCGACACGAGCTGCTGCCCGGCGGCGGACAGCAGGCCGACCTCCCGCTCGGGCGGGATCTCCGCGTGCCCGAGCCTGCGCATCAGCGCGGCGGCCTCGGCGTTCGCGGCACCCCGGCGGCTGAACCCGAACCGGGACTTCTCGTGCCCGAGGAACACGTTCTCCGCGACGGAGAGCCCCGGCACGAGGTCCAGCTCCTGGTACATCGTCGCGATCCCGAGGCGCAGCGCGGCCACCGGCGACGACAGCGACGCGGGCCTGCCCTGCCACAGGATCTCGCCGTGGTCCGGCCGGTGCGCCCCCGAGAGGACCTTGATCAGCGTGGACTTGCCCGCGCCATTCTGGCCGAGCAGGCAGTGCACCTCGCCCGGCAGCACGCTCAGCTCGACTCCGTCGAGCGCGCGGACACCGGGGAACTCCTTCACGATGCCGACCATCCTCAGCAGCGGCTGCCCGAGTTCGTCCTGGCCGCCGTGGTCCACCACGGGGTCGTCCACATCGGCGCTCATCGGGCCACCATCCCTTCCGTGTTCTTCGTGTGCTCCTCGATCGGCACGACGGCCGGGTCGTCCAGCACGCGCCGCAGCGCGTGCACCGCGCCGCCCGTGGCCGGGGCCTGGAACCCCAGCCGGGAGCCGACGACCGTCGCGCCACCGGCCCCCTCGGCGAGGACGCGCGCGGCGACCTCGGAGCGGACCGGCTCGACCAGCCACTCGGGCAGGGCGGCGAAGTAGCCGCCCAGCACCACGGCGGCCGGGTTGAGCAGGTTGACCAGCACCGCGACGCCCGCGCCGAGCGCCGCGCCGATCTGGTGCAGGGCGTCGAGGGTGCGCCGGTCACCGGTTTCCGCCCGCGCCCTGACCAGCGCCATCCGGGCGTCCGGGTCGAGCGCCGGGTCGCGGACCGGGTCGTCGGGGGTGGCGCAGGCGTGCAGCAGCGCGCCGAGGCCGACCTGCGTCTCCCAGCAGCCGCGCCGCCCGCAGGAGCACCAGGGGCCGAGCGGGTCCAGCGTCATGTGGCCGACCTCGCCCGCGTAGCCGAGGTGGCCGCGCACGAGTTCGCCGCGCGAGACGGCCCCGGCGCCGACGCCGTGGTCGCCGGTGAGGTAGACGAAGTCGTCGAGCCCGACCGCCGCGCCCGCGTGGTGCTCGGCGATCGCGCCGAGGTTGGCGTCGTTGTCGGCGTCGAAGAAGTCCAGGGCGAGCCCGGTGCGGGCGGCCAGGCCGTTGCGCAGGGCGACCTCGCGCCACCGCAGCCGGGGGGCGAACCGCACCACGGCGCCGTCGGTGTCGACGAGCCCCGGCACGGCGGCCGTGGCCCCCACGACCCACCCGCCGCGCGCCCGGACGTCGTCGATCACGCCGGTCAGGACGTCGGAGAGGAGGTCCAGCACGCGTTCGGGGCCGGAGGCGGGGACGTCGCAGGCGATCTGCCGGTGCAGCATCACCTCGCCGGTGATGTCGAGGACGATCGCGCCGACGTGCTCCACGTGCAGGTCGAGACCGACCCCGCAGGCCGCGGCAGGCCGGAGTTCGACCAGCTCACCGGGCCTGCCCTGGCCGCCCGCCGTGGTACCGGCCGGGCGGACGAGGCCGCGCTGCGCCAGGTCCCCGACGAGGGAGGAGACGGTCGCCTTGGAGAGGCCGGAGTGCACGGCGAGCTGCGCGCGGGAGATCTGGCCGTGCTCGCGCAGCGTTCGCACGAGGAGGGCCAGGTTCGCCCGGCGCGAACCTGTTCGGTCCGCCGGGCCCGGATGACGCAGCACGAACGCTCCACTTCGTTGAGGAGCCGATCAAAAGTCGGTGTCTCAGCTCACAAAGGAGCCTGAACTACCACCCATATCGGACGCAATACGCCATTTAGAGCAAGAAGCAGGGGTGACTTTCGCTCAGATCATACAAAAGTCGGTCGGAAGAACACGAAACTTTGGAGTCATGCGGCGTTCACCGCACCGAGTGGCCGGGTGATGACAACGTTGTCGGAGATCGCTTCTCCGCACTCCTGCGGAGGGCGGGCGCGAGTGCGAAGTGCGAGTGAGAGGTGCTGGAAGAAGAGGGCGCGAGGTGCTCTGCGGGGTTGCCGGGTACGGAGTGCGGGTCGTGGGCGGGAGGTGCCGATTGGCGGGGCGCGGGATGCCGGAGGGTGCGGGGCGCGGATCGGCGAAGTGCGGGCACGGTGGGCACGGGTGACGGACTGCCGGTGCCGGTGCCGGCGCGGGTGCCGGGTGCGGGTTGGCGCGGGCGCGGCGGGCACGAGTGACGGAGTGCCGGTGCGGGATGCGGGCGCGAGGTGCTGGTTGGCGCGGGCGTGGTGCCGGTGCGGAGTGCGAGTTGGCGGGCTGCCGGTGCGGGAAGCGTCAGGTGGGGGTGGAGAAGGCCCGGTCCGTGGCGGACCAGGCCGCGCCCGTCACGCCCGCCAGGTCGCCCAGCTCCGACAGCACGATCGGCAGGTTGCCCGTCGCCAGGGGCAGCGAGCGGCGGTAGACCGCGCCGCGGACCTCGGCCAGCAGCGAGTGCCCCAGGCGGGACACGCCACCGCCGATCACGACCATTCCGGGGTTGAGGAAGCTCACCAGCGACGCCACGACGTGCCCGAGCCGCCTGCCGCCCTCGCGCACGAGGCTGGCCGCGGCGAAGTCGCCGGAGTTGGCCGCCACGCCCACGTCCTCGGCGGTCACCCGGCCGCGTTCCTCCAGCGCGCCGGCGAGCAGCGCCGACCGGCCGCTGCGGGCCAGCGTCAGCCCTTCGCGGGCCAGCGCCGCGCCGCCGAAGTACGCCTCCAGGCAGCCGACCTCGCCGCACGCGCACGCCGGGCCGAAGTCGTCCAGCCTGATGTGGCCGATGTCCCCGGCCGTCCCGGCGACACCCCGGTAGACCCGGCCGCCGAGCACGATGCCGCAGCCGATGCCCGTGCCGACCTTCACGAAGATCAGGTCGTCGAGGGACCGCGCGACCCCGGCGTGCCGCTCCCCCAGCGCCATCACGTTCACGTCGTTGTCGACGGTCACCGGGCAGCCCCACTTGCCCGCCAGCTCGTCGCGCACCGGGTACCGGTCCCAGCCGGGCATGATCGGCGGCGCGACGGGCATGCCGTCCCGGAAGCTCACCGGTCCAGGAAGCCCTATCCCCGCCCCGATCAGGCGTCCCGGCGCTCGGGCCAGCACCTGCTCGGCCAGCGCGACCACCCGGCCCAGCACCACCACCGGGCCCTCGCGGACCGCGCACTCCTCGCTCTCGTGGGCCAGCACCTCGCACCGCCCGTCGGTGACGGCCACGGTGATCGAGGTCGCCCCAACGTCAACACCGAGCAGGCGCAGGTCGTCCGCCAGATGCACGAAGGTCGAGCGCCGCCCGCCCCGGCTGGCCGCTGGACCGCCGACCTCCACGAGCCCGGCGTCCACGAGCTTGCCCAGCTCGGCGGTGAGCTTCGCGCGCGGCAGACCGACGCGTTCACCGAGCGCGACCCTGGAGGTGGGGCCCTCGTCGCGCAGCAGCGCCAGCAGGTCCGCCTGCTGGCGCGAGCCGACCCGCGGCTGCCGCGCCGTGCCCGCTGCGCCCATCACGCCGCCCTCCCGAGTGCTGCTGATCAACGACCAGTGTGCCGGTTCCGCGCCGCCTCGTGACGGCGCGGTCCTCGCCACGCCGCCAGGACGACCCGAACAGAGCACGATCGGGGACCACGCGCCGCAACCCGCTCGACCGGTCAGCCGACGTCCTCGGTCGCCGAGGTGTGGTGCTTGCCCATCGGGAGCATGAGCGGCTTGCCGGAGACGGGGTCGACGATGACCCGGCACTCCAGGCCGAAGGTGGCGCGCACGTTGTCCGCGGTCAGGACCTCCTCGGCGGTGCCCGCCGCGTGCAGGCCGCCGTCCGCCAGCGCGACGAGGTGGTCGGCGTAGCGCGCGGCGAGGTTGAGGTCGTGCAGCACCATCACGATCGTCGTGCCGCGGGTCTTGTTGAGGTCGGTCAGCAGGTCCAGGACCTCGATCTGGTGGCTCACGTCCAGGAACGTGGTGGGCTCGTCCAGCAGCAGCAGGTCGGTCTGCTGGGCGAGCACCATCGCGATCCAGACGCGCTGGCGCTGGCCGCCGGACAGCTCGTCGACGGAGCGGTCGGCCAGGTCCGCCGTCGAGGTCGCGTCCAGCGCGGCGGCGACCGCGACGTCGTCCTCCTTGCGCCACCGCGACAGGATGCCCTGGTGCGGGTGGCGGCCCCGCCCCACCAGCTCGGTGACCGTGATGCCCTCGGGGGCCAGCGGCGACTGCGGGAGCAGCCCCATGACGCGGGCCAGTTCCTTGGCCGGGGTGCGGTGCACGAGCTTGCCGTCGAGCACGACCCGGCCCGACTTCGGGGCCAGCAGCCGGGACATCGAGCGCAGCAGGGTCGACTTGCCGCAGGCGTTCGCGCCGACGATCGCGGTGATCTCGCCGGGCGGGACCACCAGGTCCAGCGAGGTGATGACCTCGCGGTCGCCGTAGCCGACGGTCAGCTCCTCCACCGCGAGGGCGTGGGTGGTCACAACGAGCCTCCGGCGCGGTTGGTGCGGACGATGAGGTAGATCAGGTAGGGCGCCCCGAGCACACCGGTGACGACGCCGACGGGGTACCGCGCGCCGAGCAGGAACTGACCGCTGAAGTCCGCCACGAGCACCAGCAGCGCGGCGACCAGCGCCGACGGGATCATCAGCGACCCGCTCGGTCCGACCAGCCTGGCGGCGATCGGCCCGGACAGGAACGCCACGAAGGCGATCGGCCCGGTGGCCGCCGTCGCGAAGGAGATCAACCCGACCGCGGCGACGATCACGACGATCCTGGTGAGGTCGAGGCGCACGCCGAGCGCCGACGCGGCGTCGTCGCCGAGCTGCATGGCGGCGAGACGGCGGGTCTGGGCCAGCAGCACCGGCCCGAGGACGACCACGGCGCAGAGCACGGGGACGACGTCGGACCAGGCGACGCCGTTGAGGCTGCCGGTGAGCCACCGCAGGGCCAGCTGGAGGTCCCACTCGCCCGCGCCGCTGAGCACCCAGTTGATCGTGCTGGTGAGCATCGCGGCCATGCCGATCCCGATGAGGATGAGCCGGGTGCCCGCGACGCCTCCCCGGTAGGACAGCAGGTAGATGAGCAGCGCGATGCCCAGCCCCGCGACGATCGCGAACACCTCGACGGCGGCGCCGGACAGCGAGAGCGCGACGATCGCGAACGCGGCGGCGGCGCTCGCGCCCGTGCTGATGCCGATGATGTCCGGGCTGGCCAACGGGTTGCGCAGCATCGTCTGGAAGGTCACGCCGCCGATGCCGAAGCTGAGCCCGACGAGGATCGCGAGCACCGTGCGCGGCAGCCGCAGCCGCCCCACGGTGAACGACGCCCCCGGCACCCGCTCGCCGAGGACCACGGCGAGCACGTCGCCCGGTGGGTAGAACCGCTGGCCGACCATGAGCGACACCGAGGCGGCCACGAGGACCAGCGCGCCGAGCACCGCGATCACGGCTCGGCGCCGCCGGGACCGGCGCACCCTGGTGCGGACGACGAGGTCGACGGTGGCGCTCACAGGGCCCTGACCTTCTGCCTGCGGACGATCCAGATGAAGAACGGCCCTCCGACGAGCGCGGTGATGATGCCGACGTCGATCTCCTCCGGTCGGGTCACCAGGCGGCCGACGACGTCGGCGAAGGTCAGCAGCACCGCGCCGCCCAGGGCGGAGAAGGGCAGCAGCCAGCGGTGGTCGACCCCGATCAGCAGCCTGCACAGGTGCGGGACGACCAGGCCGACGAACCCGATGGGACCCGCGGCCGCGGTGGCCGCGCCGCACAGCACCACCGCCCCGAACGACGCGCCGAGCCGGATGAGCGCGACCCGCTCGCCGAGCCCGGCGGCCAGGTCGTCGCCCAGTGCCAACGAGTTCAGCCCGCGCGCGGTGAGCAGGCACACGACCGCGCCGACCACGAGGAACGGCAGCACCAGCAGGATCCGGTCGAACGAGGCCCCGCCGACCCCGCCGACGTACCAGGAGCGGAACGTGGCCGCGATGTCGTTGCGCGCCAGCACCACCGCGCTGATCAGCGACGCCAGGGCCGCCGACGTCACCGCGCCCGCGAGGGCGAGTTTGAGCGGGGTGGGGCCGCCTCGGCCGAGGGAACCGACGGCGTAGACGAACACCGCGGACGTCGCCGCGCCCGCGATGGCGACCCAGACGTGGGAGACCTCGCCGACCAGGCCGAAGGAGACCATGCCGGTCACGACGGCGAGCGAGGCGCCCATGTTCACCCCGAGGATGCCGGGGTCCGCCAGCGGGTTGCGGGTCACCCCCTGCATGACCGCTCCGGCCACGCCGAGCGACGCGCCGACCAGCACGGCCAGCACGGTGCGCGGAACCCGTTGGGAGACAGCGGCTCGCGCCAGCGTGTCCCGCGTCCCGCCCAGTCCGGCGAGGACGTCGTCCAGTCCGACGTCGCGCGCGCCCGCCACCACCGAAGCGACCACCGACGCGAGCAGGGCGACGAGCACGACGAGGAGCCAGGAGGTCCGAGCGCGACCCGAGTGCCGCGCGGTGGCGGCACCCAGGTCCTCCCGGACGGTCGACGTGGTCACTTGACCTTGTCGGCCGCGGCCGCGAGCCGGCTCGCGTACTCGTCCAGCACCCACGACACCGACATCGGCGTCGGGTTGGCCGCGGTGCCCGCGGGCGAACTGCCGGACAGCATGACGACCGAGCCGTTGGACACCGCGCGCAGCTTGGACATCAGCGGGTCAGCGGCCAGGGTGCGGCCCACCTGCTCGTCGCCGTAGCCGACGACGATGTCGACGTCGTCGAACGCGTCGATCTGCTCCGCGCTCTGCTGGAGGGCGAACTTGTCGGTGCCCGCCGAGGCGGTGGCGATGCTGCCCGGCGTGGTCATGCCGAGGTCCAGGAAGAACTCCGCGCGGGTGTCGTGCGTGGTGTAGAAGCCGACCTGGCTCAGGTCCGTGGTGTCGAAGTGGGTCATGAACATCGTCGACTTGCCCTGGATCTGCGGGTACTTCGCCTTGACGGCGTCGATCTCCGCCTCGATGTCGGAGATCATCTTCCGGCCGTCGGCGGATCGGCCGATCGCCTTGCTGCTCAGCGCGATGCTCTCCCGCCACGGGGTGGCCCACGCCGACTTGGGGTAGGCGACCACGGGGGCGATCTCGCTCAGGGTCCGGTAGTCCTCCGGCGTGAGCCCGGAGTACGGGGCCAG
Organism: Umezawaea sp. cmx-9-4; assembly: GCA_049997955.1. Classification (GTDB taxonomy): domain Bacteria; phylum Actinomycetota; class Actinomycetes; order Mycobacteriales; family Pseudonocardiaceae; genus Umezawaea. Next base: position 378,046 of record JAEBDY010000010.1, read on the forward strand.
GATGACGTCCGGCCGGGTGTCGGACACCGCTTCGAAATCGATGCCGTCGGTCTCGTCGAACAGCACCGGCGGCGCGGCGTCGAGCTCCTTCAGCTTCGCCGAGACCCAGGGCAGCAGGCCGTCGGCGTCGTCGTCGCCGAAGTTGGCCTTGGCCATCCCGACGGGCACGACGCCCAACGCGAGCGGCACCTCGTGGTTGGCCCAGGCGACGGTGGCGATCCGCTCGGGCTTCTTGTCGATCGTCGTCTTCCCCAGCGCGTGCTCGACGGTGACCGGGAACGAGTCCTCGGTGGCGGCCTGACCTGCGGCGGCGTCACCACCGCCGTTCTCGCTCGTGGACGAACAGGCGCTGAGGGCCAGCGCGGCGGCAGCGGCGACGAAAACGGCCCGTAGGCGGCGTGAACGCACGGGACATACCCCTTTCCTCGAAGCAAGGCACCGCGTCGGTGCCGCACACGCGCTCGTCGGTGGCGGGTTGGCGCACCGACCACGGGCTCAAAGTGTGCTTAGCCTAACCTAAGTTATCGGGTGGGTGCCGAAGCCGGAAGATCCGCGCGATGTGATCTGGCCCCTGATCCGCCGCGACGGCGACGAGGTCCGCACCGGCACCGTCCCGAGTGGACCGGACGAGCACCCTCCGACTTGGACGGTCACCGGGACCACCGCCCCGCTAGGGTCTCGGCGTGCTTGAGACGCGCCTCGACCTCGACCGGATCCGCGCGGCCCGCCGCGTCATCGACCCCGTTTTCCTGAACACCCCGATGTACCGGTGCGACGCGCTGGGACGCGCGCTCGGCTGCGCGGTGAGCGTCAAGCTGGAAACGGCGAACCCGGTCCGCAGCTTCAAGGGCAGGGGCACCGAACTGGTCACGAGCCTGCTGGCCGAGCAGGGCCGGACCGGGGTGGTGTGCGCCAGCGCGGGCAACCTCGGCCAGGCGCTCGCCTGGTCGGGCCTCCGCCGCGGCCTCGACGTGACGGTCGTGGCGTCGCGGCGGGCGCCAGCTGCCAAGCTCGATCGGATCCGCGCCTTCGGCGCGGAACTGGAACTGGTGGACGGCGACATCGAGGCAGCCCGCGAACGGGCGTCGGCCATCGCCCGGTCGCGGGGCGTTCGGCTGCTCGAAGACAGCCTGGACATCGAGACCTGCGAGGGCGCCGCGACGATCGGCCTGGAACTGGCGGGTGCCGAACCCCCCTTCGACGCCGTCCTGATCGCCCTGGGCGGCGGCGCGATGGCCACCGGCGTGGGCTACGTCCTGAAGACCCTGGCACCCGGAGCCGAGGTGATCTGCGTGCAGCCCGCGGGCGCACCGGCGTTGACCCGCTCCTGGCACGAGCGCCGCGTCGTCACCACCGAGTCGATCGACACCATCGCCGACGGCGTCGCGGGCCGCTTCCCCATCCCTGAGGTCCTGGACGACCTCCTCGTGGTGGCCGACGACGCCGTCCTCGTCCAGGAGTCGTCGATCACCACGGGCATGCGGCTGCTCCTGGAGCACACGGGTCTGGTCGTCGAACCCTCGGCGGCCCTCGGCGTCGCCGCGGTCCTGGAGGACCGCGACCGCTTCGCGGGCCGTCACGTCGTCACGGTCATCTGCGGCAGCAACGTCGACCTGGACGCCTACCACCGCTGGGTCGACCGGTGATCGACGCACTCCCGACCCGCGAGGACGATTCCCGAGGACTCGCCCGTCTAGACAAGCACCACGACTAGACATGTCAACCGATGTGCGAAATGCTGGGCGGACTTGCCCGCCACACACGGAGGAACCATGCCCCGGGACAACGCCACGCCCGTGACCCCCGACCTGCTCACCGCGGTCAACGCCCTGGCGGACGCGGAACGGCAGCTGACCGAGCACCTCGACGCGTTGTCCCGCGTCAGGAAGACCCGCCTCGACGCTCACGCGCACCGCGACGCCCTGATCCACGCCGAGCTGTCCCGCAACGTCCCCGTCGTCGAGCTGTGCAAGGTCACGGGCCTGACCCGCGCCCGGATCTACCAGATCCGCGAGAACCGCCCCTGACCCGATCCGGGCGCACCGTCCCGTGTGGACCGGTGGGGGCTCGAAGTCGCCAGGGCCTGGTGCACCTCTGCGACGCGGCCTGCTCCCTCCGCACCGACGACCTCTGCCGGTCGCTGGACGAGTCCGAGGCCAGTTCGACGAAACGCTCCCCCTCGGCCCTGCTCGCGCTCCCGTGAACGACCGCGTCAGTCCTGCGAAACGGCGAGGTGCGCCCGCTCGCCCTGGGGTCCGATCAGGATGAGCAGCTCGGCGGGATTCTCGTCCGCGCTGCCGAGCCAGTGCGGGACCCGCGCGTCGAACTCCGCTGCTTCACCGGGCCGCACGTGGAACTCCTCGTCGCCGAGCTGGAAGCGGACGCTGCCGTTCATCACGTAGAACCACTCGTAGCCCTCGTGGGTCCGCGGCGCGGGCGCTCCCCAGCGGGACGCGGGCGGGTAGACGACCTTGAAGGCCTGGATTCCGCCCGCACGCCTGGTCAGGGGCACGAAGATCATGCCGTCCCGGCTCACCGGGCGCAGGTGGACGCGCGGGTCGCCGGTGTGGTGCGACCCGACGAGGTCGTCGAGCGGGACGCCGTGGGCCCGCGCCAGCGGCAGCAGCTGTTCGAGGGTGGGACGCCGTTTGCCGTTCTCCAAGCGGGACAGGGTGCTGGTGGTCAGTCCGGTCTCGGCGGCCAGGTCGGCCAGGGTCGTGCCGCGTGCTCGGCGCAGCGCGCGCAACCGGGGGCCGAAGCCCGCCAACACGGTGTCCTCGTAGTTGTCCACAGCGCACATCTTGCCGATCGGCAAGAAATATTGCCACCCCGCCGGTGGATCGAACAGGCTCCTCCTCGGAGGTGAGACCTGATGATCAGGAACACGACCGGGACCCGCGGCACGTGGTCGCGGCGCGGCAGGCTTGGTGCAGCGGTGGCGGTCCTGCTGTGCCTGCTGGGGTGCACGGCGACCCCGGCACCGAGCGAGTCGCCGAACGACGTCAGCTCGTTCGACGCGGCGACGCGCGACGACGAGGCGTTCAACCGCCGGTTCACCCACGAGTTCGCCGACGTCGACGGCGTGCGCATGCACTACGTCAAGGGCGGCAGCGGTGAGCCGCTCGTCCTGCTGCACGGGTGGCCGCAGACGTGGTACGCGTGGCGGGACGTCATGCCCGAGCTGGCGGAGAGGTACACGGTCTACGCGCTGGACCTGCCGGGGCTCGGGGACAGCGACGGCTCCCCCAGCGGGTACGACAAGGCCACCCTGGCCCGCTACGTCCACGGGCTGGTCAAGGGGAAGCTCGGTCTGGACGACGTTCGGCTCGTGGGGCACGACCTCGGCGCCGGTGTCGGGATGCAGTACGCCTCCCAGCACCCCGACGACGTGACCCGCTACGCCCACCTGGACTACCCCGTGCCGGGGCCCGCGCTGAGCGCCGCCACCTTCCGGACGTTCAGCTGGCACATGGCTTTCCACAGCCAGCGCGAGATCCCCGAGATGCTGGTCGACGACGACGTGCGGGAGTACCTGGCGTCGTTCTACCCCCGTGTCGCCTACGGAGGCGTGGGCTTCGGCGGCACCGGAGCGGAATCCCCGTTCACCCCGGAGCAGGTCGACGAGTTCGCCCGCACGTACCAACGCCCGCGGGTGCTCAGCGGCGGGTTCGACCTCTACCGGGCCCTCGACCAGGACGAGCGGGACAACGCCGTGGCTCGACCCGTCGGCGTCCCGCTGATGCTCATGACGGCCGAGGGCACGCTCGCCTCGACCCGGCCGACGATCGAGCCGCTCGCGACGGACATCCAGCGGGCCGTCGAGGTGCCCCGGTCCGGGCACTGGCTGCCGGAGGAGAACCCGGACTTCGTGGTCCGGGAACTCCTCGCGTTCTTCGCCGGGTGACGCGGTTTCCACGAGAGGAGATCTGATGAACGACGGGGTTCTGGTCCGGGAGTTGCGCGCCCGAATCGAAAAGACGCTCGACGAGCACCGCGCCGCCCTGCACGACTGCGTCGACGGTCTGACCGAGGAGGAGGCCAGGCGGTCGCTCGTGCCCTCGCGGACGACCCTGCTGGGACTGGTCAAGCACGTCACCTACGTCGAGGGGTTCTACTTCGACCACTCCATCACCGGGCGCACGCTCCAGCAGATCGGCATCGCGTCCACACCGGACCGCTCGTTCGTCCTCGCGGAGGACGACACCATCGCGTCGATCCAGGCCGCGCATCGACGCGCCTGCGAGGAATCCCGGAAAGCGGTGGCGCGACTCGACTTCGACGAGGTCGTCACCGGGCGCGTCGAGCAACCGGTGTGGTCGATCCACCTCCGCGCCCTGCGGGACCTGACCCACCACAACGGTCACGCGGACATCCTGCGAGAGCAGGTCATCGCGGCCCGGACCACCTCAGGGGGAGCGCCGCCGGGCTGACCGCGAGAGCCGGTCGGCGAACGCCACGACGAGGTCGCGGAGTTCGTCCGGCCGCTCGACGGCGAACGGCAGGTCCAGCGACGCCAGCACGGCGGGCAGCCAGTCGAGCCGATCGGCACGCAGGTCGACGCGGGACCACTGCCCGGTGTCCGGGTCCGCGCCGCTCGCGGACGGCGGCTCCGTCACGATCGCGACGCTCGCGGGCAGCCGGGCGTGGATCTGCTCGGCGGTCCCCTGGATCCGCAGGGTCACCTCGTGCCGGTACGGGGCGGTGGCGAGCCCCGCCAGGAGGCGCTCCGCCGGGTCGAGGTCGTCCGGCGGCTCGAACGAGCCGGGCAGGGTCCTCGCGGAGGCGATGCGATCCAGCCGGAACGTCCGGTCCTCGCCGATCGCGGGCACGACACCCGTCACGTACCACCGGCCCGAGTGGGCCACGAGCCCGTGCGGGTGCAGCGTGCGTTCGCTGCGCCTGCCGTCGGCGGCGGTGTACCGGATCGAGATCGGGCGGTGGTGGCTCACGGCGTCGGCGATCGAGAGCAGGACCGCGGTCTCCAGCACGGGTGGCTCGCCCGCGGCGACGGTGAAGGCGAGGGAGCCGAGCACGGCGTCGAGCCTGCGGCCGAGCCGTTCGGGCAGCACCCGGCGGATCTTGGCCGCGGCCGTCTCGCTCGCCGTGCCCGTGGCCGTCGTCAGGCCCGCCCGACGCCCGGCGACCAGGCCGAGCAGCACGGCGAGCGCTTCGTCGTCGCTCAGCATCAGCGGGGGCATGCGGTAGCCCGAGGCGAGCCGGTAGCCGCCGTAGCGGCCGCGCACCGACTCGACGGGTACGTCGAGGTCGGTGAGGTGGTCGACGTACCGCCTCACCGTGCGCTCGTCCACGCCGAGCCGGTCGGCGAGTTCGGCCACCGTCCGGATGCCACCCGACTGCAGGAGCTCCAGCAGGGTGAGCACGCGGGCGATGGGTCGGGACACCCCCGGAAGTCTTCCACCGATACCGGGCGGATTTCGCCCGGTATCGGTCCTAGCGTGCGGTCACCAGCACCGAACGACCACGGGAGAACCCATGAACCTCGTCTCGCTCCGCGTCATCACCGGCGACGTCGCCCGCCTCGTCGACTTCTACGAGCGCGCCACCGCCGTGCGGGCGACCTGGGCCACCGACGACTTCGCCGAACTCCGGACCGACTCGGCCACCCTCGCGATCGCGAGCACCCGCACCGTCCCGCTGTTCGCGCCCGGCTCCGCCCACCCGGCCGACAACCGCAGCGTCATCATCGAATTCCTCGTCGACGACGTGGACGACGTGCACCGGAACCTGACCGGCTTCGTCCAGGACTTCGTCACCGAGCCCACCACGATGCCCTGGGGCAACCGCTCGCTCCTGTTCCGCGACCCCGACGGCAACCTCGTCAACTTCTTCACCCCCGTCGCCCCGGCCGCCGTCGAGAAGTTCGCCCGCTGACCGGACCGCGCCACCGTTCAGGTGCAAGGCGGTGATCGGCCCCGACGGCGTCAGGGACGTGGATCCCTGCCGCCGTCGGGACGTGGGCCGTGGTGTCAGCCGGGGTCGAGGACCCGCTTGAGGAAGCGCCGCGTCCGCTCCTCCCGCGGATCGCCGATGACCTGGGCGCTCGTGCCCTTCTCCACGATGACGCCGCCGTCCAGGAACAGGACCTGGTCGGCCACCTGCTCGGCGAAGCGGATCTCGTGGGTGACGATCACCGTCGTCCACCCCTCCGCGGCGAGGTCCTTGATCACCGCCAGCACCTCCCCCACCAACTCGGGGTCCAGGGCCGACGTCGGCTCGTCGAACAGCACCACGCGCGGCTTCAGCGCCAGTGCCCGCGCGATCCCGACGCGCTGCTGCTGCCCGCCCGAGAGCTGGAACGGGTAGGCGTCGGCGCGGTCGCCGAGCCCCACCTGGTCGAGCAGGGTCCTCGCGTCGGCGACCGCCTCCTCGCGGGGGCGCTTCTGCGCGACGACCGGGCCCTCGATGACGTTCTCCAGGACCGTGCGGTGCGGGAAGAGGTTGTGGGCCTGGAACACCATCCCGCTCTGCGCGCGCAGCCTGCCGCTCTCACGACGGCCTGCCTTGCCCGGCGGGAGGTCCGCGAAGTCGATCTCGACGTCGTCGATCCCGATGACGCCGCGGTCGGGGGTCTCCAGGACGTTGAGCGAGCGCAGCACGGTGGTCTTGCCCGACCCGGACGGTCCCAACAGGACGGTCGAGGTCCCGCACCGGGACTCGAAGTCGATGCCGCGCAGCACCTTGTTGTCGCCGAAGGACTTCTCCAACCCGTGCACGCGGATGCGGGCGGGTTCGGCGTTCTGCTCAGTGGTGTCGGTCATTTGGCCACATACCTGTCCAGTCGGGTCTCCAGTCGTTTCTGCGCGGCGGAAAGGCCTACGCAGATAACCCAGTAGTACAGCCCGGCGAAGGCGTACAGGGCGAGGAACTCGTTGCTCTCGGCCGCCGCGAGCTGCGACTCGCGGAACAGCTCCGTGAGCAGCACCACCGATCCCAGTGACGTGTCCTTCAGCAGCGAGAGCAGGGTGTTGGACAACGGCGGCACCGCCGTCCTGGCCGCCTGCGGCAGCACGATCCGGCGCAACGTCGAGGCGTAGCCGAGCCCGATCGTCGCCGCCGCCTCGAACTGGCCCTTGGGCACGGCCAGGATCGAGGCCCGGACGACCTCCGCCGCGTAGCCCGCGACGTTGAGGCTGAACGCGATCACCGCCGCGGTGAAGGGCGGGAACTTCAGCCCGATCTGCGGGAGCCCGTAGAAGACGATGAAGAGCTGGAGCAGCAGCGGTGTGCCGCGGATGATCGAGATGAACGCCCGCGCCAGGCCCGAGAGGACCCTGGAGGAGGAGATCCGGGCGAGGGCGACGAGCAGGGCGAGCACGAGCCCGATCGCGAAGCTCAGCGCCGTCAACGGGATGGTCACCTTGACCAGGCCGACGAACATCGGCCAGGCAGTGCTGCGCAGCACGTCCCACGTGCTGCGCGGGCCGCGGCCCTCGGACAGGTCGGCGCTGCCGCCGTCCGGCACGGAGACGTCGACCTTGAAGTACTTCCGCGAGATGTCCCTGAGCGTCCCGTCGGCCTTGAGCGCGGTGATCGCCTGGTTGGCCTGGTCGATCAGGGCGCTGTCGCCCTTGCGGAAGGCGAGGACCTGCTCCGCCCTCTCCTCACCGGCGTTCCCGGCGATCTCGACGTCCGTGGAACCGGTGCTGGCCAGGTAGTCGAGCACGGCGATGTTGTCGTTGACGATCGCGTCGACCCGCCCCTGCGCGAGCAGCGCCACCGCCTGCGTGAACCCCTCGACGGCCTCGACGTTCGCCCCGGCGTCGCGCGCGACCTTCGCCCAGGTGGTGGTGCTCGACTGCGCGGTGGTCTTGCCCTTGAGGTCGGCCAGCGTCTTGACGCTGTCGTCCCCCGTGCGCCGGACGACGACGCCGTGGGAGTAGGTGTAGGTGGCCGACAGACCGTACTTGGCCTGGCGCTCGTCGTTCACGGACACCTGGTTGGCGATGACGTCGATCCGCTCGGCGTCCAGCGCCGGGAAGATCGAGTCCCACTGCGTCTCGACGAACTCCAGGTTCCACCCGGCCTTGCCCGCGATCGCCTTGATCACGTCGATGTCGTAGCCGGCGAGTTCCGCCGTCCGCGGGTCGTGGAACGAGAACGGCGGGTAGGTCCCCTCGGTGCCGACCCGGACCACGGGCTGCCCGGCGTCCTGCGCGGGCGCGGCGCCCGCCTGCGCCGGCCACGCGATCACCACCAGCAGGAACAGCACCACACCCCTGAGCACACGTCGCATCAGCGACCCCTTCTCCCTCACCGCTCCCGGAATCCGGCACCGTGCAAGGAGAGTAGTGCGATCCACCGGGCGCAGCCCGATGATCCACTGTGCGGGACGGACGCCCAGGGCTTGCGCTCCCACCGCACCCACCGGTCTCCGGTGCGGCCACTCGCGGTGAGCGCTTTCCCGTTCGCCGGGCGTGGCCGCTCTCGTCGGCTCGGACGGGAGTTCGGTCTAGGAGGCACCTTCCCGGAGGTACGCGGCGAGGTTCGCCAGCGAGGAGGTCAGACCGGCGGCGTGGTCCTCGGCGGAGATGCCGTCCGGGACGTCCTCTGCGCGGATCTCCACCCGCGTGCCGGTGTCGACGGCGGTGACCTCCCAGGTCATGGTCATCGTGCCCGCGTAGGAGGGGTCGTCCGAGACGAAGTCGACCGCCTGCACCACGCGCACGCCGGGGACGATGTCGACGAACCGCGCTTCGACGACGTCGGAGTCGGCCGTGGCCTTGCCGGGTGAGGCCGACGCGTCCGCGTAGGTCAGCACCAACCGGTACGAGCCCCCCGGCCGGGCGTCGAACCGGTCGAACCTGCCGCTCATCCCCTCGGGTGGCAGCCAGGCCCTGAGCGCGTCGGGGTCGACGAGAGCGGCGTACACGCGTTCCGGTGGGGCTGCGAACACCCGAGATCCGGTGTCGGTCCGTGGCATGGAGCCAGGCTAGACGGGCGGGTCCAGAACGCGGCGACGAGTCGGAGAGCTACCCGTCGTCCCGCTTCCGGGGGTCCAGGGGCGGGTTGTTCGGCACGCCGTCGCGCCGCGCGAAGCCCGCCAGCAGTTCGCGGACCACGTCACGGGAGTCGTGGGTGGGTTTCCAGCCCAGCTCCGCCCGTGCCCGCTCGGTCGACAGCAGCGGCGCGAACAGGGCCAGGTCCACCCAGCCGGGCGAGGTGGGCTGCGCGTGCAGCTGCCACGTCGCCCCCGCGAGGAACCGCAGGACGGCGGCGGGGACGGGGAGGTGCCGGGCTCCCACCAGTTCGGCGAACTGCTCCGGGCCGATCACCGGCTCGGCCGCGATGTTGACCGCGCCGGGCAGCCGGGTCTCCAGGACGCGGGCGATGGCGTCGGCCACGTCGTCGGCGTGCACGAACTGCAGGACGAGCCGACGGGGCAGCGGCAGCACGGGCAGTTTGCGGCTGGAGGCCAGGCGCAGCAACCACGTCGGCACGAGCGGCCCGAGGAAGTACCGCTTGATCTCCGCCGCCGCGTCCGACTGGAGGATCAGACCGGGGCGGAGGCGGGTCACCACGAGGTCGGGGTTGCCGCGTTCCACGACGTCGAGCACCCGCTCGACCGCGGACTTGTGCCTGCTGTAGGAGGACGTGCGGATGCCGTCGACCGCGAACTGCTCGTCGACGCGCCGATTCTTGTCGGACCGCGAGTACGCGCCGACCGAGGACATGTGCACCAGGTGCGGCACGCCCGCCCTCAGCGCGGCGGTGAAAACCCGATCGCTGCCCGCGACGTTGGTGCGGTACAACGCCTTCTCGTCGTGGCTCGGCTGGATCAGCCACGCCAGGTGGACGACCGCGTCCGCGTCGACCATGGCTTCGGCGAGCAGTTCCTCGGCGCCCGGCACCGCGATGTCGACCGGCACCCACTGCGCCCGCCCCGGAGTCGCGGGCGTCCGCCGGGCGATCCCGGTGACGTCGACGTCCGGGCCGAGGCGGCGGAGCAACGCCGATCCGACGTTGCCGGTCGCCCCGGTGACGACGACCTTCATTCCCGGCCCTCGTCCACGACCACCGCGGTCGGCGCGCCCGCGCCGGACGGTTCCCTCAAAGTGCGGTTCAGCACCACGGCACGCACGCGCTACCTCCGTTGGTCGGTCTCCGTGCCGGGTTACCCGGCACGAACCGGATCAACCCCGGACATCGCCACCTCGACGTCCTCGGACACCGAGCGCAGCGGGGTGAGCGTGGGGTGGCCCTCCGCCAGCAGGGCGGCGTCGCTGCCGGGTCGCAGGTCCTCGTCCACGGACACGGCGGCGAGGCTGATCGAGCCGTCGTCGGTGTCGTGGAGCTTGCTCCGCACGGTGCCGAAGTCGGCGAGACCGGCCCTCCTCACCGGGCCGACCTCGGCGCGGTTGGGCACGTTGAGGTTCAGCACGCTGCCCGGCGGCAGTGCCGCGAGGAGGTCGAACAGCTCGGACGCCACCGCGATGGCCGTGTCCCAGTGGTGCTCGACGTCCAGGTCCAGCCCCACGTCCAGCGACACGGCCATCGCGCGCACGCCGTTGATGGAGGCCGTCAGCGCCGCGCCGACGGTGCCGGAGTGCAGGACGGCGCGGCCGACGTTCGCGCCGCGGTTCACCCCCGACAGCACGACGTCCGGAGGATCGCCGAACGCCCCCTGGCACGCCACCAGCGCGATGAGACCGGGGTGGGCCGCGACCGCGTAGCCGGGCACGTCCGGCAGGCCGGGCAGCTCGCGGCGTTCGACCTCGATCCGCCGGTCGTCCTGCGCCGCGGTCAGGCCCGCGCTGGTGCCGCTGGACTCCCTGGCGGGCGCGGCGACCACCGCGGTCCACCCGTGCTCGACCGCCCCGCGCGCCAACGCCGCGAGGCCGGGCGAGTCGATGCCGTCGTCGTTGGTGATCAGCACCCTCACGCGTTCTCCTCCCACGGCTTGAGGACGACCCGCGCGACCAGTTCGCGCACCACGTCGCCGCTGCCGGAGCCCAGCCCGTGCCGGGTGACGTTGACCGCCCCGGCCGCGGCGCCCAGCTTGACCGAGTCCTCGAGGGACAGTCCCTGCGCCATCCCGGCCGCCAGCCCGGCGGTCATCGAATCGCCGCCGCCGCGGGTGTCCACCGGGCTCAGCGCGGGCGACTCCACGAGGTAGAACCGGTTCTCCACCAGGGCCAACGTCGCCTCCGCGGCCCGCGACACGATGACCGCGCGAGCGCCGCAGGACTCGATCTCGCGGCACCCGGCCGCCAGGTCGGGGAGCGAGTCGGACTTGGCCAGGCCGTCGGAGACCATCTCCTCGTGGCTGACCTTCACCACCTCGGGACCGCCCGCGAGCGCCGCGGCCAGCCGCTTGCCGGACAGGTCCACCACGACCCGGCAGCCGTGGGAGCCGAGGTCCTTCGCGAGCCGCTCGTACACCGAGTCGGGCACCGGCTCGTCCTCCGCGGCGGGCCCGCTGAGGACCGCCACGCCCGCGTTGAGGGCTTCGACCAGGGTCATCTCGTACAGATCGTCCAACTCGTGGCGCGTCAGCACGTCCGCGGGCATCCGGATCACCTGGTCGCGATCACCATCGCGCCGGTCGTGCACGTAGGCGCCGTTGCGCGCCGCGACCTCGCGCGACTTCAGCTCCACGCCGATCAGGTGCCGCAGCACCTGGCCCGTCTCACCGCCCAGCGCGGAGCACAGCACGACCTCCGAGCCCAGCGACTCGATCATCCTCGACTGCCACACCCCCTGCCCGCCCGCGTGCACGTGGACGTCCGGCGTCCCGTTCAAGTCCTCAACCGTCACCGTCAACAGTGGAGACGGTGCGAACACCGCCACTCGCCCCTTGGTCATGACGACCAATTACCCTTTTTGTCCGGTTGTTACGCAGGTTTCCCCCATGAATCCGCATCGGTTTCACCTTCGCGGCAGTACCCGATCGGAAGAAGACCCACGGGTTTCCCCGTCCGATCGCGGGGAACGCTGTGGTGAACCCGAACCCACGGAGGACGACCATGAAGGCAGTCACCTGGCACGGCAGGCGCGACGTTCGGGTGGAGACGGTGGCGGATCCCGTCCTGAAGGACCCGACCGACGTGATCGTGCGGATCACCTCCAGCGGCATCTGCGGCTCGGACCTGCACCTCTACGAGGTGCTCGGGCCGTTCCTCTCCGAGGGCGACATCCTCGGGCACGAGCCGATGGGCGTGGTCGAGGAAATCGGCTCGGCCGTGACGGAGTTGAAGGCGGGCGACCGGGTCGTGGTGCCGTTCAACGTCTCCTGCGGCACGTGCTTCATGTGCGGCGAGGGCCTGCAATCGCAGTGCGAGACCACCCAGGTCCGCGAGCAGGGCATGGGCGCGACGCTGTTCGGCTACACCAAGCTCTACGGCTCGATGCCCGGCGGGCAGGCGGAGTTCCTGCGGGTGCCCTTCGGCAACACGCTGCCGATCAAGGTCCCGCACGGCCCGCCGGACGACCGGTTCGTCTACCTGTCCGACGTGCTGCCCACCGCGTGGCAGGCCGTCGAGTACGCGGGCGTGAAGGAGGGCGGCACGGTCGTCGTGCTCGGGCTCGGCCCGATCGGCGACATGGCCTGCCGGATCGCCCGGCACCGCGGCGCGGCCAAGGTCATCGGCGTGGACCTGGTGCCGGAACGGCTCGCCCGCGCGAAGGCCCGCGGCGTCGAGGTGCTCGACCTGGGCGAGCACGGCGACAAGCTCGTCGACCACGTCCGGGACCTCACCGACGGCCGCGGGCCCGACGCGGTGATCGACGCCGTCGGCATGGAGGCCCACGGCGCTCCGGCGGCGAAGCTGGCCCAGAAGGTGACCGGGCTGCTGCCCGACGCGGTGGCCGAGAAGCTGCTGCGCACGACGGGGGTCGACCGGCTGGGCGCCCTGCACCTGGCGATCGACCTGGTGCGGCGCGGCGGCACGATCTCGCTGTCCGGCGTCTACGGCGGCATGGCCGACCCGATGCCGATGCTGACGATGTTCGACAAGCAGATCCAGCTGCGGATGGGTCAGGCCAACGTGAAGCACTGGGTGCCGGAGATCCTGCCGCTGCTCACCGACGAGGATCCGCTGGGCACCGACGGTTTCGCCACGCACAAGATGCCGCTGTCCGAGGCGGCGCACGCGTACGAGATCTTCCAGAAGAAGCAGGACAACGCCATCAAGATCCTGCTCCAGCCCTGACGAGGTGGCACCCGTCGCTCACCGCCTTGCGCGGTGGGCGACGGGTCCGAGCGGTCATTTCGACTGCTCCTCGGCCTCACTCGTCCGGCGGTTCCGGGTTGGCGGGTACGACCACGCCTTCCTTGAGCAGCCTGCGCACCAGCACCCGCTGGTCCTCGGCGGGCAGGCCGGGGAGGTGCCCGATCCTGACGGCGTCGCCGTTCGCGAGCCGTTCGAGCGCGGCGGCGGTGCTCACGGGCAGGGTCATCCGGTTGTGCGGCAGGTCCAGCACCACGCGCTCGCCGCGGGTGCGCGACCGGAACCGCAGACCGGGCCGCCAGCGCACCGCGAAGCCCACGTCGGCGGTCCGCGCGGCCGTGGCCTGCGCGAGCGGGGCCAGCGGGCGCGGCAGGTTCCCCGACCAGACGTGGCGGCGCACGCGCTCGGCCACCTCCGCGGGGTCGGCGTCCGCCAGCGCGTCGCCGAGGAGCTTGACCACGTCGGCCAGGTGCGGGGCGAGCTGCTCCGGGTCGGCCGGGTCGACGCCGAGCGGCAACGAGGTGCGCAGGTCGACGTCGCGTCCGACCAGGTCGAACAGCGCCTCCACGAGCGCGTGGCGCGTCAGGACGTGCACGCCGACGGTGAGGTGCGCGCTGATCTCCCCCTGCGCCACGGCCGAGTGCAGGTAGCCGCGCGGCAGGTACAGGACGTCACCCGGTGCGAGCACGCGGTCGATGAGCGGCTCCTGCCGGGCGCGCTCGGCGACGGCGTCCGCGTGGTCGGCCCACGGCTGGTCGCGCAGCGGGTCGGGGTGCACGGGCGCGTGGACGCGCCACCGCTTGTGCCCGGCCACCTGGAGCACGAACACGTCGTGCACGTCGTAGTGCGCGGAGAAGCCCTGCGACTGCGGCGGGGTGATGTACGCGTTGACCTGCACGGGGTGGCCCAGGTCCGTGCCGAGGTCGGTCGCGAAGTCGATCAGCGGGGGCCAGAGCCGGTGCAGGCCCTGGAGCACGAGCGTGCTGCCCTCGGCGAACAGCGCCGCCACCCGGTCGTCCGCGACCTGGTCGGCGATCTCCGCGCCGACCCCTCCCCCGCGGGTGAACTGCGAGGACCCGAGCACCGACCCGTCACGGGCGATCCGCAGGAACGGCGTGCGCAGCCCGCGCCGCGACAGCAGCTCGTCGGCCTGGGCCAGGTCGAACAGGTCGGCGAACGGTCCCGGCAGCTCGGCGGCGGGCGTGACCAGCGGGGCCCGGCCCCAGTGCTCTTCGGCGAAGCGGTCAGGGTCGATCCCGACGCAGCGGCGCAGCGCCTCCCGGTCCGAGGACCGGGAGGCGCTGCGCTCGAACGGGTTGGTCATCACGCCCGACCGCTGGAGGCACCGCCGTCAGCGCCGCCGTCGTGCTCGTCGGCGTCCGCGCCGCCGTCCGCGGGACCTTCGGCCTCCGCACCGCCGTCAGCGCCGCCGTCCTGCTCGTTCGGCACCGCGTCCGCACCGCCGTCGGCGGGACCCTCCTGGTCCCCGGTACCGGTGGTGATGTCGTCGTCGTTGAGGCCCATGTTGGTCTCCTGTGGATAGAAGGTGGTACCGGATTCCCCTGTGCGCCAACGTCAAACCGGTCGTCGCCCACCAGTGGGTCACCGAGGAGCAGTCGTTTGCCGAGCGGCGGAACGGGTAACCGACTCGCCGCGCTCGACAGGGCACCCACGGCTTCCCGCGGCGGGTGGGGCGTCCGCGAGTCGACACTCGCGGACGCCCGCCTGCGGCGTGCCCAGCGGCACCGGTCGTCGACCGGTGCGCCTTCCCCGTGCGGCACCCCGCACCACCGATCACCCCGTGGGGACGACCGGCGGCTGCGGTGCGCCAGGTGGCTCCGCTTGGGCACCTGGCGGAGGAACGGTCGGCTGCTCCGTGAACGCGGCCGGTGGAGCCGTGGACGGGTCCGTCTGCGCCGGGGGGCGGCCGGTGGTCGCGGTGGCGCTCGGCTCGACCGGTTCGGCGGGTCGCGGCGGCGGGACGTACCCGGAACTCACCGACAGCGTCACGGTGGTGCCGGTCAAGGCGGTGCCGCGCGGCGACTGGCCGACCACGGTCCCCCTGGCCTGCCCCGAGTTGACGGTCTGCACGCTGACCTTGTAGCCGGCCTTCTCCAGCGTGCCCTTGGCGTCGTCCGCCCCCTTGCCGACGAGATCGGGGATCCGGATCTCCGGGCCGCCCTTGACGTACCGCTCGTCGGTGGGCGGCATCGGCTTGGCGGGCAGCGCGGCGTGCACCTTCGCCATCGTCCCGAACCACGTCCGCGCGGGCACGGTGCCGCCGTAGATGTCGCCTTCGGCGCACAGGCGGGGCTTCCCGGTGACGCAGATTCCGCGCGGTTCCGGGCCGTCGTTGAACGTCTGCACGGCACCCGCGTAGTCGCCGGTCGCGCCGACGAACGCGGCCGACTTGTAGTCCTCGGTGGTGCCCGTCTTGCCCAGCATGGGCTTGTCCCACCCGACCTGCTTCGCGGCCACCGCCGAGGTGCCGCTGCCCTGGTCGTCCTTGCTGAGCCCGACCGCGAGGGCGTTGGCGAGCGGCTCGGCCACGACCTGTTCGCACGGGGCGCGGGTGACCTCGACCGGTTCGCCGTTGCGGTCGACCACCGACCGGACGGGCGAGGGCGGGCACCACGTGCCGCCGCTCATCAGCGTCGCGGCCACGTTCGCCAGTTCCAGCGTGCTGACCGGCGCGGGGCCGAGGGTGAAGGAGGCGTTGGCCTGCGTCTTGTAGAACTCGGCCTGCGACATGCGCACTTCCTGCTTGGCGGCCCTGGTGTCGGGGCGGACACCGGCGATCGTGGTCGCCATGGTCTCCCGCATCCCGAGCCGGGACGCCATGTCGACGACGTTGTCCAGGCCGACCTGCTCCTCCAGGATCACGAACCCGGTGTTGGGCGAGGTGGCGAGCGCCGTCTGCAACGTCATCTGCGGCGGGTAGCGGTCGGTGTTGTTGGTCAGGCAGTACCAGCGGGTGTCCGGTTCCCCGGTGGGCGGGCAGCCCGCGGCCCCGCCCTTGAACACGGTGGAGACGTGGCGGCTCGGCGTGGAGATCGTGTTCTCGATGCCCAGGCCCTTCTCCATCGCCGCGGCGGCGGTGAAGATCTTGTAGATCGACCCGGCGCCGAACTTGTTCTCCACGCCGCTCGGGAGGTCGAACTGCGTCTGGTTCGCGTCGGCCTTCAAGCCGTAGTCGCGGTTCGCGACGAGCGCGACCACCTCGTGCTGGTCCTTGCCCGGTCGGACGACCGCCATCGTGTTGGCGATGCCGGGGGTGTCCTTCGCGACCTGTTCCTCCGCCGCTTGTTTCGCGTACTTGGTGATCGTGCGGTCCAGGGGCGTCCGAATCGTGTAGCCGCCGGTCTTGAGCTGTTCCAGGCTGAATCCGGACGTGGTCAGGTAGTTCACGACGTAGGAGCAGAAGAACCCGTACTCGGGTCCGGCGCCGACGCAGCCGTTGGGCAGCGTCCGCACCGGTTGTTGCAGAACGATCGGCTCCCTCTTGAAAGCCTCCGCCTCGTCGCGCCCGAGCTTCTCGTTCAGGACCATCATGTCGAGCACGTCGTTGCGGCGTTTGAACGCCTTGTCCGGGAACACCTCGGGGTCGAGCGCGGAAGGGCTGTTCACCATGCCCGCGAGGACGGCGGCCTGCGGCACCGTCAGCTTGTCCGGCGTGGTGTCGAAATAGGCCTGGGACGCGGCGGCGATGCCGTAGATGGTCGAGCCGAACGGCACCACGTTGAGGTAGCGGGCCAGGATCTCGTCCTTGTCCAGTTCGTTCTCCAACTGGATGGCGATGCGGGCCTCGCGCGCCTTGCGCGCGATCGTCTGCTCCTGGGCCTTCTGCTGCTCGGCCTTGTTGTTCCTGGCCACGACGTGCACGAGGTAGTTCTTCACGTACTGCTGCGTGAGCGTGGACGCCCCCTGCGACACGGAGCCGCTGGCCTGGTTGGTCGCGGCCGCGCGGAGCGTCCCCAGCCAGTCCACTCCGTGGTGCTCGTAGAAGCGGCGGTCCTCGACGGAGGTCAGCGCCGCCTTCATGTTCTCGGAGATGCCGCTCGCGGGTGTCAGCACCCGGTACTGGTCGTAGAGGTAGGCGATCGGGGCCCCGTCGCTGTCGGTGACCGTGGTCATCAAGGGCGGATCCGTTTTCACCAGGACCGACGAGATGCTGTCCACTTGGTCGCTCATGCGATTGGACACCACACCGATGGCGCCGACCGCCGGAAACATGACTCCGGCCAGCACCAGCCCGCCCAGCAGGCACAGGATTCCCAACTTCGCGACGCATTCCCAGATCCGCACTCGCCCACGGTAGGACTGATGCGCACCTGAAGCCCTGGTCAAACGACTTGTTCATCCCATGTGCGGATGAAACCCGCACGAACGTTTGAATGCACTGATTCGCCCGTTGGAGGAAGGTCATTCATTTCAGCGACAGGAACAGCATTCGACGACTACCGGTTGTTCCACATTTCGCACGGGCGTCACCCGACCGGGGCTATTCACCGAAGCGGGTTCTCTTCGAGATTACTCGTCGACGGGCGCGTCCGCCCGATCGACTTCCCCACCGTTCACCGGTCCCCAGCGAACGTCGTCCCGCTCACCCGACCAGCACGAGGCTGACGCTGGTGACGAGGCCCGCCACCAGGAAGTAGGGGCCGTTGACGAGCCCGTAGAGCAGCGGACGGGCGAAGACCGGGTTGATCGCGATCTGGAAGGTCATCGCCACCAGGTAGCCCAGGCCGACGATCGCCCCGAACACCAGCGCGTCGCCCACCGAGTCGATCCCCAGCGCGCTGATCAGGACGGCGCTCGTCAGGACCGTCAGCGCGTTGCAGACGAGCGGTCCGGCGATGAACAGCGGCCCCGACGGCGCCGGGGCGTCGGGTACGCGGCCGACGGCGGTGGCGTAGACCTTCCCGACGACGACGGTGAACCACAAACCGCCCAGGACCGTGACGACGATCGTGGCGACGAGCGCGCCCCACCAGTTGACCGAGACCGTGCTGAGCATGACTTCCCTCTTCTCGAACCGTTCGACCACGCCCGCGGTCGATTTCGGATGACCAGGTAACGGGTTGCGGGGCAAGGCGGGCACGGGACCGCCGCGGCGTCCCGTGCCCGCCCGCCGATCAGTAGTCGACCTGGATGTCGAGGACCCAGGTCACGCCGAACCGGTCCTTGAGCATCCCGTAGAGCGGGGCGCCCCAGGGGGCGGGTCCGAGGTCGGCCCGGACCTCGGCGCCGTCGGCCAGACCGTCCCAGTAGGACTTGATCTCGTCGGCCGAGTCGGCGTCGCCGCGAACCGAGACGAACACCGGCTTGTCGCCCTGGTCGTAGGACAGCGCGGACGGGACGTCGTAGGCCATCACGTGGAAGCCGTTGTCGCCGCGCACCTCGCCCCACATGAGCTGGTCGGCCTCGGCCGGGGCCTGCACGGCGTGGGCGTCCTGGTAGGTCACGAGCGCCACTTCGCCGCCGAACACGGACTGGTAGAACTCCAGCGCCGCGCGGGCGTCGCCACGGAAGTTCAGGTGGGTGGTGGTGGTGACGGCCATGGGAAGAACTCCTCCATCGGTGACCAGGTGGGTGCTCCGGGCGTGCGGGCCGGGATTCGTGGGCCCTGCCGCTGCCGCCGGATCGCTCCCCCTGATCGGTTCTCGTTCTCGGACAGGACGAGCTTCGCAACAGAAGCGGCCAGGGTGTGGCCTCTTCTCCGGCGATGTCCGAACGAGTTCAGGAGTGTCGTGCGCGCGGTCAGCCGGGGAGGAACGCCGAGGCCGACAACGGCCGCTCGACGTCGACGCGCTCGTCGAACAGCCGCGAGACGACGGGCGTGGCGGCCGAGTACTCCGGCCAGGGGATGGTGCCATCGGTGGCGAACCGCGTCCAGATGCCGTGCACGCGGTCGGCCAGGGCCTGCGGTGGGTTTACGCCCGCCATGCCGCGTGGCCCGGAGACGGTCGGCAGGGTGTCGAACACGAAGCCGAGGTCCACGCCGTGGGCGGCTCCGAGGCGGCCCCGTGCGGCAGGCGAGTCCCAGTCGAACTCGAAGAAGTGGGTCCTGCCCTGGTGGGCGGCCGCGTACTGCCGGGCGGGCTGGCGGAAGGAGAGGTCGCCGACGATCCGCGAGAGGACCTCCCCGCCCTTGAGGTCGGGGTTCTCCGCCGCGTAGAGGCGGAAGAGGTCGTCGGCGCGGGGAACGAGGCGCCGAAGGACCAGGCGCGCCGCCCACGCCGGGATCCCCAGCAGGCGGTACGGGGCGAACCAGGAGTTCGCCTCGTCCTCGGTGGTGCCGATCAGCAGGTCGACGTCGCGGCCAGCTCCCGCGCGCAGGGCGGCGAGCGGGTGGACCGGCAGGACGTCGTCGCCGACGACCGGGTCGATCACGCCGAGGCCGAACGAGGGGTCGAACCCAGCCGCGTCCTTCATGTCCACCGCGCCCGGCCGAGCCGCTCTTCCGAGTGCCGCGACGAGCTTCTCCGGATCGACGGAGCGGAACCCGTCCAGGTCCGGTGGGACGCCGAGGATCGAGGAGAGCTCGCGGGTGACGCGCTCGGCGATCTCGACCGGGTAGACGGCCGAGCCGTGGCCGCTCTGCACGATCGCCCGGTGGAACAGCCCGGCGGACAACGGGCTGGCGACGAGGCAGGAGACGGCGATGCCGCCGCCGGATTCACCGAAGACGGTCACGTTGTCGGGGTCACCGCCGAAAGCGGCGATGTCGGCGCGGACCCACCGCAGGGCGGCGAGGACGTCGCGCAGCCCCAGGTTCGTCGGCGCGCCCTGGACGGGGACGAACCCCTCGACGCCGAGGCGGTAGTTCATCGTGACGACGACCGCTCCGTCGCGAGCGAAGTGACGACCGTCGTGCACGGCCGCGTCCTTGGTGCCCAGGACCAGTCCCCCGCCGTGCACGTAGACCATGACCGGTCGGCGCTCAGCACCGACCGGGGCCCACACGTTGAGCGTGAGGTAGTCGTCCCCGCGGCGCCATTCGGCCCCGGTGACCGGGAACATGTCGAAGCCGGGGAAGGTGAGCGACCCCTTCTGCGGCGCGGACGGGCCAGGGGTCAGGGCGTCGCGGACGCCGTTCCACGGTGGCGCGGGTTCGGGTGCGGCGAAGCGCAGGTCCCCGGTGGGCGGCGCGGCGTACGGGACGCCAAGGAACGTGGCGACGCCGTCGCGGACCGACCCGCGCACCTTTCCCGCGGTCGTGTCGACCAGTGAGTGGTCCATCGGCGTGTCCCCTTCGACTCGGCCGGTCACCTCTTCCGGCCCTGAGATGCACCCTACGCCAGATTGGCACCGAGTGCCAAGATGGCGTGAGGTATCCTCTGGACCGTGCCCCAGCCACCGTCCGCGCCGAACCTGTGGGACAAGACCCGCGCTCTCGTCCACTCGCAGGTGACCGACGTCGCGCTCGACCTGTTCCTCGCCCAGGGTTTCGACGACACGACGATCGACCAGATCGTCGCCTCCGCGGGAATCTCCCGGCGCTCCTTCTTCCGCTACTTCGGCACCAAGGAGGACATCGTGCTGGGGGACGTCGACGCGCAAGGGCCCCTGTTCGCCGAGGCGTTGGCCGCGCGTCCGGACGACGAGGATCCGTGGACGGCACTGGAACGAGCGGCGGCCGCCCTGCCGTCATCCCGCTTCTCGGAGGAGCGTGCGTTCGCCATCGCCAAGCTCGTGGTCACCACGCCTCCGCTGCGAGCACGACATGCCCAGAAGCACGCCGGGTGGCAGCACGCCCTCGTCCCCGTCCTCCAGCGGAGGATGGGCATCGCGGGCGACGGGCCCGACATCCGCGCCACCGCCGTGGTGGCGGCGGCGCTCGCCTGCCTGGACGCGGCGCGGGAGGTGTGGGTCGCCGGGGAAGGCGCCGAATCGTTCACCGGCCTCTACCACGAGGCCATCGCGGCCATCAGGCGGTGACCGTTCCCGGTCAGTCCACAGAGGACGAAAAAGGCATCCACAAGCCTGACGACGACGGGCACGCTCCGAGTCGCCGTGGTCGCACAGGATGCGCCCCCGTACGTCGAACCTCCGCGGGTCCCTGGCGCTAGGCCACTCCCGTTTCCCGCCGTGCGGCGGACAGCGTCGCGGAGCCGAGCGCGCTCTCCAGTTGCTCCCACCGGGTGACCAGGTCCGACGTCATGAGCATCATGGCGTCGGGGAAGGCGTAGAGGAAGCTCTGGTACCGGTAGTGGTCCAGGTAGAACACCACGACGTCGTCGCTGAGCGCAGTCACGGATGTGGTGCGGGCGTTGAAGAACAGGTCGTGGTGGCCGAGCAGGGCACCGCGACCCATGATCGCGGGTTCGTAGATGCCGCCGAAGTCCACCTCGACCTCGCCGCTCAGGACGAGGAACACGCCGTGCGCGACGTCGTCCTCCCGGCAGATGGGATCGCCCGCGGTGAAGGGTATCTCGTCGAACATCGACGCGAGCGTCTCCAGTTCGGAGTCGACCAGCGAGGCGAACAGCCGCAGCCCGTGCGGATCGGCGCTCTCCCGCAGGCACGCCACCCGTTCGGCCAGCTCGCGCTCGCTGAGGTGCGTCATCCGCATCCGCACGAAACGCAGCATCCGGTCGGTGTTGCGCGTTTGGCGGCGGGAGGTCCCGGTGCTCGGCGGGGTGTAGACGGCCGAGTTCCCGCTGATCCGCGCGGCTTCGCGCAAGCCGGACTCGTAGGCGCTGTGCACGCAGCCCCAGTGGTAGGGATTGGTGCCCTCACCGGCGAAGAACAGCCGGTCGTCGACCGGCTCGGCGAGCGTGCCGATGTCCTTCGACGAGGAGTTGACGCCGATGCAGGTGTACGAGCCCAGGGCGAAGGGATCGGTGGACCACGCGGTGCGCGAGATGTGCTCGGGCGCGGGCGCGTCCGCGCCGAAGATGTCCTCCACGACGGTGGTGGCGTAGGTGGAGACGTCCTCTTCGGACCACGTCTCCGCCTCACGGCCGAGCGAGGCGCCGAGCAGCATCACCAGGATCGGTTTGCCGTGGGACTTCCACATGCTGATGACGACCGTGGGGTAGCGGTCGGTGTCGCGGCACAGGTAGCCGAAGACGTACTGGTCCCGTGGCCAGAAGGGTTCGCGGTAGTGCAGGGCGATCTTGTTGAGGGTGCCGAAGCCCAGCCTGGCGATCGCCGACCGCTTGGCCTCGGGCAGCGGGGGCTCGAAGCGCACGGACTCGGCCTTGAGCACACCGAGCGGCACGGTCACCAGCACCTTGTCGGCCTCGAAGTCACCCCGGTCGGTCGTGACCCGCACGGTCCCGTTCCCGGTGTCGACCCGCGTGACCACGTGGCCCAGCCTGACGTCCACCCCTTCGGCGAGCGCGTCCACCACCGACTGGTAGCCCTGGTGCAGGGTGCTGTCGCCGTAGCCGTAGACCAGGTAACCGTCCTCCCAGAACTTCAGCGACAGCTTGTCGGCGTCCTCGGCGACGTCCTCGCGCAGGATCACGTTGAGGTGGTAGCGAACCGCCTGCGCGTCCTCGGGGGACAGTCGGCGTTCCGCGAGGACCTGGCGGAGGGCCTCGCCGAGCGAGATGTCCGGGTGCTGCCCCTTGCGCGCGATCTCGGCGCGCTGTTCCAGCTCGTGCAGCACGTCGTCGGCCAGCTCACGGGTCCGGCTCTTGTGGCGGTGGTTCGCCACGCGGTTGTCCGCGCCGAACAGGTCCATGCTGTCGAACCCGCCGGTGTAGGCGCTGTCGCCACCCACGTAGCTGTAGGGGATGCCCAGGTCCTCGACCAGTTCGGTGATCGGGTTGCCGTCCGTGCCGTGGATCCAGTGCGCGCCGAGGTCCACCCCGTGCTCGTCGGTCCAGATCCGCCCGCCGACCCGGTCGCGTCCTTCCAGGACGGTGACGGGGTGGCCGATTTCGCGCAGCGCCCGCGCAGCGGCCAGCCCGGCCATCCCGGCCCCGACGACCAGGACGCCGGGCAATCCACTCGCGACAGCTTCTTCCGACATGGCTTGATTGTCGGCAGCCGAAGCCCGCTCGGACAGTCCCGGATAGTGTGCTCGCACTGGTCCGTCCGGGTTGCACCGCGTGCTTTCCGGGGACGGAGCCGCCTTCCCCGACGACGGCGAGCGGCACCCCGGCGTGCTGCTGTACGCGGACGCCTTCGGCCTGCGGCCCGTGCTGCGGGAGCTGGCCCGCGAACTGGCGGGGCACGGGTACCACGTGCTCGTCCCCAACGTCTACTACCGGCACGGCCCGGCGCCGGTGGTCGAACTCCCCGACCACATCGGGCAGGACGTCCGCCCCGCGGTCTTCGCCGAGCTGATGCCCCTGGTGCGGGCGCTCACCCCCGAACTCGCCCTGCGCGACGCCGACGCCTACCTCGGGTTCCTCACCGCCCAGCCCGAGGTAGGCGCCGGACCGGTCGCCGTGGTCGGCTACCGCATGGGCGCCGTCCTGGCGGTGCGCACGGCGGCGGCCCACCCCGAGCGGGTCGCCGCCGTCGCCGGGTTCCACCCCGGAGCCCTGGTCACCGACGCGCCCGACAGCCCGCACCGCCTCGTCTCCACGCTGACCGCCCTGGTCCACCTCGGCCTCGCCGAGAACGACCTGTCGCCCGAGGCCTTCGACGAGCTCACCGGGGCGCTGGACGCCGCAGGCGTCCGCCACACCTGCGAGGTCTACCCCGACGCCGTCCACGGCTTCACCATGTCCGACACCGACGCCTTCAGCGCCTCCGCGCTGCGGCGCCACTGGGACCGGCTGCTCCCCCTCCTCGACCGCACCCTGGCGTGACCGCTGAGGCGACGCGCCTCGGCGGAGTTCGAGCGCCGGCGTCGCCCGGCCGCCGTCAGTTGGCGACGTCGTAGACCGCGAGCTGGACGCCGTTGCCGTACGCGGCGTGCTCGACGAGCGTCAGCTTCTGCTTGTCCGCGCCCTCCGCGGCGAACAGCCGCTTCCCCCCGCCCAGCACGACGGGGAAGATCAGCAGGTGGTAGCGGTCCACCAGGCCCGCGGCGGCGAGCCCCTTGGCGAGCGTGGGGCTGCCGTGCACGAGGATCGGGCCGCCGTCCTCCTCCTTGAGCTTGGCCACCTCGTCGAGCGACCGCAGGACGGTCGTGTTGCTCCACTGCGGGTCGGTGAGGGTGGAGGACACGACGTACTTCGGCATCGCGTTGTACTCCGCGAAGTCCTCCATCGCCGGCCAGACCGGGGAGAACTCGTCGTAGCTGACCCGGCCGATCAGCATCGCGGAGGCCGCCGACTGCTCCCGGCCCTTGATCTCGTAGGCGGCCTCGTCGAACTCGACGTCCTTGAACGTCCAGCCCGCGTGCGGGTGGGCGCCACCGCCGGGCGAATCGACGACGCCGTCGAGGGACAGGAACTCGGTGACGATGAGCGAGCGCATCGCGGGTCTCCAGGTGGTGTTGGTGGTGTTCTCACCAGCGCGTCGAACGGGAACGTCCGGATTCGACAGGCTCGCCGGAACGATTTCACCTCGACCGCCTACCCCAGGGCTTCCACGACGACCTCGGTCGCGCGGGCCAGGAGCGCGTCGTCGCGCGCGGCGTCGACGGTGCCGCGATCGGACAGCACAGCCAGCACGATCGGAGCGCGCCCCGGCGGCCAGACGACGGCGATGTCGTTGCGCGTGCCGTAGGCGGCGCTGCCGGTCTTGTCGCCGACGACCCAGCCGTCCGGCACTCCGGCCCGGATCGTCTTGTCGCCGGTGGTGTTGCGGCGCAGCAGGTCCACGAGGACCTCGCGCTTCTCGGTCGGCAGCACGTCGCCCAGCGCGACGGCGCGCAGGCTCGTGGCGAGCGCCCGCGGCGTGCTGGTGTCCCGGACGTCGCCGGGCGACGTGTCGTTCAGCTCGGGCTCCAGCCGGTCGACGTGCGTCGTGGTGTCGCCGATCCCCCGCAGGGCCTCGCCCAGCGCCGCCGGACCGCCCAGCTCGCGGAACAGCAGGTTCGCGGCGGTGTTGTCGCTGTACCGGATCGCCGCGTCGGCGATCTCGCGGAGCGTCATGCCGCTGTCGACGTGCTTCTCGGTGACCGGTGAGTTGACCACCACGTCGGCCGCGGTGTAGGTGACGACCTCCTCCAGTTCGGTCAGCGTGTTGACCTGGAACACGGCCGCGCTGGACAGGGCCTTGTGGGTGGAGGCGTAGGCGAAGCGCTCGCCGTCGCGGTGGGACACCTCGCGGCCGGTGCCGGTGTCGACCGCGTAGACGCCCAGGCGCGCGTCGAAAGTCTTCTCCAACTCCGCGAAGTCGGCGGCGGACCGCGCGGTGGAGGTCGTGGTGGGCGACGACGTAACGGTCGTCGGAGCGGCCGCCGCGGAGCAAGCGGTCAGCGCGGTCGCGGCGAGGGCGGCCGCCAGAATGCGGCGCACCAGGTGGTTCGTCACCGTGATCCCCTTCGTCGTGGGTCGGACTCGTTGTCGACGGCAGTCTCACCGCGATCAGCCCATGCCGTCCAAGACGAAAACGACCGGTTCGATGCGATCCCGTCATAAGCTCTGGTCATGGACCTGGTCGGCGCGTGCAGGGCGTTCGTCAGCGTGAGCGAGCGCGGCAGCTTCACCCTCGGCGCGGCGGCGGCGCGGATCCCGCAGTCGGTGGCGAGCCGCCGGATCGCGGCGCTGGAGACCACCCTCGGCGGACGGCTGTTCGACCGGACGCCCCGCCGCGCGAAGCTGACCCCGTTCGGGTTGGACGTGCTGCCCGCCGCGAAGCGCGTCGTGCAGGCCGCCGAGGCGCTGGAGCACGACGCGCGCCGCGCCGGGCGGCGTCCGCTGCGACTGGCCGTGCCCGGCTCGTGCGGCACCCGGACGTTGGCCCGGCTGGACGCCGACGCGCGGGCTCGCGGCGTCTTCCTGGACCTGCGACCCGCGCCACCCGCGGAGCGGGTCGAGCTGGTCCGCAACCAGGAGGTGCGGGCGGCGCTCACGGCGGTGCCCGCCGAGGAGGGCACGTGGTCGGTGCCGCTGGGCGTGGCCGGGGCGAGGCCGTTCGAGGCGGCGACCGTGTACCTGGACACGCTGCGGCCGGGCCGGGGTGGACGGACGGCGCGGCGGGTGTGGCTGCAACCGGAGGACGACGTGCCGCACGTGCGGGACCGGATCGTGCGGGCGCGCGACGCGCTGGGGCTGCGGCCGTCGCAGGTCGCGGTGGCGGGGTCGTTGACGTCGGCCGTGGCGGAGGTGCTCGGATCGGCCGACCTGCTGCTGTGCCCGGCCGCCCAGGCCGACGAGCTGGACCTGCACTGGCGGCCGGTGGGCGGACTCGTCCTGGCGCGCGGCTACGACGTGACCGCCGGGATCGGCAACGACGCCGACCGCATCCGCACCGTGCTGGCGGACGCGGTAGCCCGGTGCCTCGGCACGACGGCGGACGGGGAGGACGCGTGAGCGACGACGCGCTGGTGAGCGGGCTGCGCGAGGAGTTGGACGACGGCGGGCTGCGCGGGTCGTTCCTGGTGCGCGACCTGCGCTCCGGCGACGAGATCGGCATCGACCCCGACGTGGAGTTCCCGTTGGCCTCGCTGGTGAAGGTGCCACTGGCGATCGCCACGCTGGAGCGCGTCCGCGCCGGTGAACTGGACGGCGCCGAGCAGGTCCTCGTGCGGCCGGGAGCCCCGGAGTCGGCGGGACCGCCGGGGCTGAGCAGGTTCCGGCACGCGGCGTCGGTCGCCGTGGAGGACCTGGTCTACCTGAGCACGTCGATCAGCGACGGGACGGCCGCGGACGCGCTGTTCGCCCTGACACCGCCCGCCGAGGTCGGTCGCCGACTGCGCGAACTCGGTGTGCGGGGGATCGCCGTGCGGCATCCGATCAGCGACCTCACCGACACGCCCGCCGAGCGCTTCGAGCCCGACGAGGTGCACCTGGCGCACGCGCTCGCCATCGAGGCGCGCACGACCGGACGCGGGCACCCGGTGCCGCAGCTCGACGTCACCCGCGCCAGCTCCGGAACGGCACGGGCGGTGGCCGACCTGCTCCAGGAGCTGTGGACGCCGACGAGGATCGACCCGGACGTGGCGGCGCGGGTGCGGGACCTCCTGGCGCACAACGTCCTGCGGCAGCGGCTCGCGCCGGACTTCACGTCCGACTCGTCGACGTGGTCGTCCAAGACCGGCACGCTGCTGAACCTGCGGCACGAGGCGGGGGTCGTGGAGCACGACGACGGCCAGGTGTTCGCCGTCGTGGCGCTGACCGAGTCGCGGGTGGCGGCGGCGGGGCAACCGGAGGCCGAGGCGTTGATGGGTCGGGTGGCCCGAGCGCTGCGGGACCGGCTGCGGCTGTAGCCCTCCCCCGACCGACTCGCCGGGGGATCAGCTCGGCTCGTTCGCGACGGCCGGGGTGCTGATCGTTTCGGTGATCCGGTCCAGGAAGGCGTTGACGACGCGTCGCTCCTCCTCGGGGAGCGACCGCCCGACCTCGTCGATGGCCAGGATCTGCGGCAGCCAGACGGCCAGGCTGGCCTGGCGGGCCGAGGCGCGGGCGGCGACGGTGACGCGACGGCGGTCGGTGTCGTGGCGGACGCGCTCGACGTGGCCAGCGGCTTCGAGGCGGTCCACCAGGACCGTCACGGAGGCCGAGCGGATGCCCAGCCTGCGCGCCAACTCCGCTGCGCCCATCGGTCCGTGGATGTCGAGGAGGTCGAGGGCGGCCATGTCGGTCGCGTTCATCCCGAGTTCGCGGGACAGCCGTGCCGTGAGCTCCCGCGCGGCGTTCATCAGCACCCGGACCCGCAACGTGGGCCCGCTGAGCTCCGGTACCTCGTCCACCACCGCCACCTTCCTCGTACAGCGCCCCTCCGGTAGCTAGATATACTAGCAAGTAGGCACATCGAGTTTCACCAAGCCGAAGGGCCCCCCTTGCGCACACCCACCGCCCTGATCTCCGGAGCGAGCATCGCAGGCCCGGCCCTGGCCTACTGGCTCAACGCGCAGGGGTGGCGGACCACCGTCGTCGAACGCTTCGACGAGCTCCGCGAGGACGGCCAGAACATCGACGTCCGCGGCGCCGGTCGCGAGGTGGCCCGCCGCATGGGCATCGAGGACGCCGTCCGCGCCGCGTCGACCGGGGAGACCGGCACCGAGTTCGTCGACGCCGACGGCGCCTCCCTCGCGCGCTTCGCGGCGGGCACGTCCGACTCCGGCGGCGCCACCGCCGAGCTGGAGATCCTGCGCGGCCAGCTGTCCCGCATCATCGTCGACCGCACCCGCGACGACACCGAGTACCTCTTCGGCGACCGGATCACCACCCTCGACGACGGCCCGGACGGGGTCGAGGTCACCTTCGAGCACGGCCCGGCCCGCACCTTCGACGTGGTGGTCGTCGCCGAGGGCCTGCGCTCCCGCACCCGGTCGCTGGTGTTCCCCGGCGTCGACGCCGTGCGCGAACTGGGCTTCTACACGGCCTACCTGACCATCCCGCGGACCGACGACGACACCGACCTGTGGCGCTGGCACAGCGCGGGCCGCGGCCGCAGCATCACCCTGCGCCCGGACAACCTCGGCACCACCCGCGCCACGCTGGGCTTCCTGTCCGACGTCCGGGGTCTCGACGAGCTGGACCGCGACGGCGTCGTCACGGTCCTGCGCCGCACGTTCGCGGACGTGGGCTGGGCGGCGCCCCGCGTGCTCGCCGCCCTCGACGACGCTCCGCTCTACTTCGACGCGGTCGGCCAGGCCCGCCTGCCGTCCTGGAGCAGCGGGCGCGTGGCCCTGGTCGGGGACGCGGCCTACTGCTCGTCCCCGGTCAGCGGGATGAGCACGAGCCTCGCCCTCACCGGCGCCTACGTCCTCGCGGGCGAACTGGCCTCCCACCCGCACCGCACCGCGTTCGCCCGCTACGAGGCCGTCATGCGCCCCTACGTCGACCAAGCCCAGAAGCTCCCGCCTGGCGCACCGCGCATCGCCAACCCGCGCAGCCGCGCCGGGGTCGCCGTGATGAACACCGTCGTGCGGATCGCCGCCAGCCCGGTCGCAGCGCGCCTGGGCGGCTTGGCGTCGAAGCTGTTCTCACCCCCCGCCGACGCGATCGACCTCCCGACCTACCCCACCCCGCTGGACCGTCCCGCCGGTTCGGCGTGACCGGACCGCTCGACCAGGGCGGTGCGGCGCGCCGCTGAGCCCACCGTGCCCAGGCCGTTCCCGCGCGTGGTGCCGGGAAACCGCGCTGGTGCACCTGCACCGGCCCGGAGGACTTCCGCGCCGACAACGACCTGCTCGCCGTGGTTCGACGTCAGGTCCTACCGTGGCGCGCATGACCGAGAAGCTGCTCGAAGTCAACGGTGTCGAGCTGTGCGTCGAGACCTTCGGCCTGCCCGCGAACCCGGCGGTGCTGCTGGTCGCCGGGGCCGCGGCGTCGATGCTGTGGTGGGAAGCCGAGCTGTGCCTGCGGATCGCGGCCCGCGAGCGGTTCGTGATCCGCTACGACCACCGGGACACCGGCAGGTCCACCGGCTACCCGCCGGGGCGACCGGGCTACGCGTTCACCGACCTGACCCAGGACGCGCTCGGCGTCCTGTCCGCGTTCGGCGTCGAGCGCGGGCACCTGGTCTGCCAGTCGATGTTCGGCGGGATCGGGCTCATCGCCGGGGTGGACCACCCCGACCGGGTCGCCTCGCTCACGTTCGTCAGCTCGTCCACCGGCGGGTCCGGTCTCCCGCCCGCGTCGGACGAGTTCGCCGCGCACTCCCCCGCCGACCCGGACCCCACCGACCCCGCCGCGGTGGTGGACTTCGTCGTGGCGTCGGCGAAGGCGTGCTCGGGCGGCTCGCCCCACTTCGACGAGACCGCCATGCGCGCCCTCGTCGAACGGGACGTGGCCCGCGCGCGCACCATCGCGTCGACCCTCACCAACCACTACGCCGCCGACGTCGACGGCCCGGCTCGCGGCGGTTTCGGCGACATCACCGCGCCGACGCTGGTGGTGCACGGCGACCTGGACCCGGTTCTCCCGCTCCCGCACGGCGAAGCGCTGCGCGACGCGGTTCCGGGCGCGGAGCTGCTGGTGCTGGAAGGCGCCGGGCACGACCTGCCGAGGCCGCTGTGGGACGAGTTCGTCGCGGCGCTGGTCCGGCACACCGCGGGCCACCGGCCGTGACCCTGGTCGTCAGCGGGTCCGGAAGTCCCGGTGGAACGCGGCGGCGGGCCGGTCCGGCCCGAAGCGGGGTCCGGTGGCCAGGTCCGCGCCCGCTTCCCGCCACCAGGTCGCCTGCTCCTCCGTGGTGACGCCGTCGACGACGACCACGACGCCCGCGTCGTGCAGCAAGGGGATCAGAGCGCTCGCGCAACCGGCGCACTTCCTGGTCCGCAGGTCCACCAGGCGCTTGGACACGCGGACCGAGCTGACGCCGAAGTCCTGCGCGGCGGCCAGGTCGTCCGGTCCGAGGCCGAAGTCCTCCAGCGCCGTCCGCACGCCCATCTCGGCCAGCACGCCGAGGTTGTCCGCCGCCTCGGGCACCGCCACCACGCCCACCGGAACGCCGACCACCAACCGGTTCGCCCGCAGACCGGTGTTGTCCAGCACCCGCACCACCCGTGACACGAGGTCCGCGTCGGACGCCTGGTGCGGCGTCAGGGCGATGGTCAACGGCGGCGCGATGCCGCCACCCTGCTCCCACCACCGGACCTGACCGGCGGCGGTGCCGAGCAACCACTCCCCCAGCGGCAGGATGAGACCCGTCTTCTCGGCCAGTTCCACGCACCGCTCGTGCGCAACGGGGCCTCCCGGTCGTTCCCAGCGCAGCACCGCTTCCGCACCCTCGACGCCGCCGTCCGACAACCGCACCACCGGCCGGTAGTGGACGTCGAACTCCCCCTGCTCCCACGCGCCCGGCATGCCGACGGCCAGCGTGTCCGTCAGCCGGTCCAGCGCGTCCTGGACCGGGTCGAACAGCGTCCACTGCCCGCGCCGCTCCACCTTGGCGCGCCGCAAGGCCTGGTCGGCCGCCCGCAGCAGCTCGGTGTGGTCCTGGTCGCGCGAGTCGCCCCGCGCCACGCCGATCGACGCGGACAGCGCCAGGCCGTGCCCGTCGACGTACAGGGGCTCGGCCAGCTCCCGGTTGACGGCGGCGGCGATGGTGGCGATGTCCGGGGTGTCCGCCGTGTTCTCCACGAGGATGGCGAACTCGTCGCCGTCGAACCGCGCGACCATCGCCTTCTCCAGCACCAGCAAGGACTTCAGCCGCTGCGCCACGTGCACCAGCAGCCGCTCGCCCGCGCGCCACCCGAGGCTGTCGCACACCATGCCGAACCCGTCGAGGTCCAGGTGCAGCAGCGTCACGCCGTGCACCGGGTCGGCGCGGCGCACCGCGCCCTCCAGGTGGCTGCTGAAGAACTGGCGGTTCGGCAGCCCGGTGAGCACGTCGTTCAACGCCTGCCGGTTCAGCTCGCCCTGCAGCAGCACCAACTCGGTGCCGTCCTCGACGACCACGACGAAGTGGGCGGGCGCGTCGCCCGCGTCGCGCAGCAGCGACGCGGTCAGCGAGATCCGCGCGACGTCACCGTTCTTGCGCAGCAACCGCTGCGACTGCCGGACGCGGTCCTGCTCGCCCTCCACCACGGCACGCATCGCGGTGCGCAGCTTCTCGACCGTGTCGGGGTCGACGAGGTCGAACAGGGTCTTGTCGGTCAGTTCGGCCGCGGTGCGCTCCAGCATGTCGCAGATCGCGCTGTTGACCCGGATGAGCCGCCCGTCCAGGCCGACGATCGCGATGCCGCTCGCCGACGACGTGACCACCTCGTCGAACCGCGCCTGGCTCTCCTTGAGGTTCCACTTGGCGTCGCGCACGGCCTTGAGCAGCGACAGCTGCATCCGTTCCTGCTGCTCCAGCACCGACCGCCGGATCGCGATCAGGAAACCGGTGGCGAGCGCGCCGATCGCGCGCGCGATCCGGTCCGCGTGCACGTCCACCGGCTGGAACTCCGGCAGCGCCGGGAGTCCACCGCCGAGGACCTCCGCGGTGCTGCGCAAGCCCTTCTCGCCGATGTACCCCAACGAGACGACGCGTTCACCGACCTGCTCGACCGCCGCGACGTCGAGCGGGTCGACGGCCAGGATCGAGCACAGGACGTCGAGCTGACCGCGCAGTTCGCCCTCCAGCTCCTCCGCGGTCAGCGGGATCGCGTCGGAGCCGCTCAGCAGGTACCCCCACTTGCGGGCGAGGAGTTCCCGCGCGCGTGCGCCGTCCGGGGAGACCGGGCGGGGAGCGGGACCAGGCTGGGACATCGGATCAGACCTGCTTCGTTCTGGTTGTGCGGCGACCCGCCCGCCGGAGGTCGGCGCGGGCCGCCCGTGGTCGTGGAAGGCCGGTTCCACGACCGTGGTCCTCGGCGGCGAACGGGGCGGCGTCAGGGCTTCCGGGCGACACCGCCGTAGATCACCGTGTTCATCTCCGAGGTGTCGGAGATGTCACCCCTGCCGAGCGGCCGCCACGCCGCGCACCCGACCAGACCGGGCTCGACCACCTCGAAGTCGCCGAACAGGGCCCGCACCTGCGCGTGCGGGCGCTCGGTGAGCCTGTCGGCGCTGCGGCTCTCCTCGATCAGGTCCGTCACCTCGGACAGGCGCTCGTCCTGCCCGTCCGCGGTGACGTGCGTGATCGCCAGGTGGCTGCCGGGGGCCAGCGCGTCGCGGTACCGCGCCACCAGCTTCCACGGGTCGTCGGAGTCCGGCACCCAGTGCAGCATCATCAGCATCAGCAGGCCGACGGGCTGGTCGAGGTCGAGCAGGCCGCGGGTCTCCTGGTGGTCCAGGATCGACTCGGGGTCGCGCATGTCGGCGTGCACGACGGTGGCGAGGTCGTTGTCCGCCAGCATGAGTTCGCTGTGCGCCACCGCGACCGGGTCCTTGTCCACGTACACGACCCGGCACTCCGGAAATTCGGCTTGGGCGACCTCGTGCACGTTGGCCACCGTCGGGATTCCGGAACCGATGTCGAGGAATTGCCTGATCCCCCGATCGGTCATCAACCGGACGGCCCGACCGAGGAATGCCCTGTTCACGCGTGCCGCCGAACGCGCGTCCGGCATGACGCGCTCGACGTGCTCGGCCAGTGCGCGATCCACCGCGAAGTTGTGTGCGCCACCGAGCAGGAAATCATAAGTGCGCGCCATGCTCGGAACCGACATGTCGACGCTTTGCGGAATCCACTCCTGTTGGACCACCGACGGTCCTCCTTCGCCTGAGTGATGCCATCCTAGCGACCGACAGGCGGAGCCCGTTACCCCGCCAAACTGGTCGAGACCACCTGATCGGACGCTGCCGCTTTACCCTGAATGGCCTTTATCGTGGCACATCCCCTAGATTTAGGCGAGGAGCGGATATGTCCGTCCCGGTGGCTCCGGGCCGACTTCCCCTGATCGGTCACACCTTGCGGATGTTGCGACAGCGGGACAAGTTCACCGCACATTTGCGGAATTGTGGGGACATCGTCCGGATCGATCTCGGAACGATGCACACCTATTTCGTGACGAATCCTCGACTGGTCCACGAACTACTGGTCCAGAAGGGAGCTTCATTCAGGAAAGGCGCATTGTTCGACAAGTTCCAACCGGTCTTCGGCAACGGCCTGGCCACGTCGAACGGCACGTTCCACCGCCGCCAGCGCCGGATGGTGCGCCCCGCCTTCCACGGGGAGCGCATCGACCTCTACGCCCGGACCATGGCGCGCGCGGCGGCCGACCTGACGGCGACGTGGCGCCCCGGCCGGGTGCGCGTGCTCGAGGAGGACACCCAGGCGCTCGCCGTCACCATCGTGGGCGAGTCGCTGTTCTCCACCCGGATGGGTGAAAGCGCGATCGAGGAGGTGCGCCGGTCCATCTTCACCGTGCTCAAGCACGGCATGGTCCGCGCCCTGGCGCCCTCGTTCGTCGAGAAGCTGCCCCTGCGCGCCAACCGCGAGTTCGACGAGGCCATCCGGCGCCTGCGCGCGATCGTGCTCGACGTCGTGCGCGGGTGGCGGGAGGACGGCGTCGACCGGGGAGACCTGCTGTCGATGCTGCTCATGGCACAGGACGCGGACACCGGCACGGGCATGTCCGACGCGCAGGTCCACGACGAGGTCATGACGCTGCTCGTCGGCGGCATCGAGACCACCGCGCTGGCGTTGGCCTGGACGTTCCACGAACTCGGCAGGCACCCGGAGGTCGAGCGCCGCGTCCACGCCGAGGTGGACGAGGTGCTGGGCGGCCGGGCGGCCACGTTCGCCGACACCGGGAACCTGGTCTACCTCAACCAGGTCGTCGACGAGGTGCTGCGGATGTACCCGATCTGGTTCCTGATGCGGCGCGCCCTGGCGCCGGTCGAGCTGGGCGGCGTAGTGCTGCCCGAGGGCGCCGAGGTGATCTTCAGCCCGCACGCCCTGCACCACGACCCGGCGTCGTTCGAGGAACCCCACCGCTTCGACCCCGACCGCTGGTCGCCCGACCGCGCCGCGACGATCCCCAAGGGCGCGTTCGTCCCGTTCGGCGCGGGCTCGCGCCAGTGCGTCGGGAACCTGTTCGCACGGGCCGAGATCGTCATCACCGCGGCCACCGTCGCGGCGCGGTGGCGGCTGGTCCCCGTGCCGGGCAAGCCCGTTCGCGTCAAGTTCACGTCCGCCGCGTACCCCAGCCGCATGCTGATGACCGCGGTTCCCCGAATCTGAGTTGGAGTTCTTCCGTGGGTTGGTCGTTGTTGAGCCGTTCCAGTGCTGCCCTGCTGCTCGCCGTCGGGGTCGGTCTCGCGCCCGGCGCGTCCGCCGCGACGGCGCAGACCACGTGCGAGGACGTGCGGGTGCCGGTGACCGTGGGTCTGGTGGCGCAGTCGATGTACGGCAGGCTGTGCGTGCCGCCGGGTGCGACGACGGTGCAGGTGCTGGTGCCGGGTGGCACGTACACCAGCGCCTACTGGGACATCGGCTACGCCCCGGAGACCCGGTCGTACCGGCAGGCCGTGAACAGGGCCGGGATCGCCACCATGGCCGTCGACCGGCTCGGCAGCGGGCGCAGCTCCAAGGCGTTGAGCGCGCTGATCACCGTGTCCGCCAACGCCAAGGCGGTGCACGAGGTGGTCAGGTCGCTGCGGCCCCGGTTCGCCGAGGTGGTGCTCGTCGGCCACTCGATCGGCTCCGCCGTGGCCACGACGGAGGCGGTCACGTACCGCGACGTGGACGGCGTGGTGATCACCGGGCTCTCCCACCAGATCAACCTGCCGGGCGCCGTGCCCGTGTTCACCACCCTGGTCCCCACCGTGCTGGACCCCGTGTTGCGGAACCGCGGCCTCAACCTCGGCTACCTGACGACCATCGCGGGCACCCGCTACTCCTCGTTCCACACCCCCGGCGCGACGGAGCCGGGCGCGCTCGCCTTCGACGAGGCCACCAAGGACGTCGTCACGCCCACGGAGACGGTGGGCACCGTGCTGGTCGGCAGCCTCATCCCGCTGTCGCGGCGGATCACCGTGCCGGTCATGCTCGTCATGGGCGGCGGCGACGGGAACTTCTGCGGCCCGCCGCTCGGCGCGGACTGCTCGTCGAACGAAGCGC
Organism: Umezawaea sp. cmx-9-4; assembly: GCA_049997955.1. Taxonomy (GTDB): domain Bacteria; phylum Actinomycetota; class Actinomycetes; order Mycobacteriales; family Pseudonocardiaceae; genus Umezawaea. The sequence goes on from JAEBDY010000010.1 coordinate 413,751, forward strand.
TGCGGGTGTCGGAGGGGCGGTTCTACGCGCCGGAAGCCCGGTTGCGCGCCCACGTCGTCCCCGGTTACGGGCACTCGCTCAACTTCTCCGCGAACGCGCCGGACTACCACCGGGCGGTCGTCGAGTGGACCAACGGGATCGGCTGATCACCCGGGCGTGGTCCACGGCGGGACTCCTCGCCGTGGACCACGCCCGTCAGCCGGTCTTCTCCAGATCGACGTGCGTGAGGCAGATGTGCGCGAGGTCGTCGAGCGGAACGGCGAGGGTGCGGGCGAGTGCGACGATCGTGCTGAACGCCGGGGTCGCCAACCTCCCGGTCTCGATCTTGCGAAGCGTCTCGGGCGAGATCGACGCCGACTGCGCCACCTCGACGAGCGTGCGCCCTCCCCTCGCCTGGCGCAGGTAGGCGCCCAGCCGCTTGCCTGCGGCGAGCTGGTCCGAGGTCAGCGGGAGTCTTACCACGCCGGCAGTCTACCGGCACCGGTATGAAAATACCGACAGATCCTCTAGAGTGGTATTTTAATACCGAACCCGCTCAGCCAGGAGGACCGTCAGTGCTGGAACTGAAGACCCCGCAGGAGATCGCGGCGATGGGTGTCACCGGCGCGTTCATCGCCGACCTGCTCGACGACCTCGCCCACCGCGTCCAGCCCGGCGTGAACCTGCTCGACCTCGAACACCGCGCCCGCCACCTGATCGAGGAGCGAGGCGCCCAGTCCTGCTACTGGGACTACTCCCCGTCCTTCGGCCGCGGCCCGTTCCGCAACGTCATCTGCCTGTCGGTCAACGACGCCGTGCTGCACGGCCTGCCGCACGACTACGCGCTGCGCGACGGCGACCTGCTGACCCTGGACATCGCCGTGTCGATCGACGGGTGGGTGGCCGACTCCGCGCGGAGCCTGATCGTCGGCGTCCCGCGCGCCGAGGACGAGCACCTCATCGAAGCCACGGAGAAGGCCCTGGTGGCAGGGATCGCCGCCGCCCTGCCGGGCAACCGGCTCGGCGACATCTCCGCGGCGATCGGCGGGGTCGCGGACGACTACGGGTACTCGGTCAACACCGAGTTCGGCGGCCACGGCCTCGGCCGCACCATGCACGAGGACCCGCACGTGTCCAACAGGGGCCGCGCCGGACGCGGGCTCATCCTGCGGCCGGGACTGACCCTGGCGATCGAACCCTGGTTCGCCCGCACCACCGACAAGATCGTCTACGACCCCGACGGCTGGACCATCCGCTCGGCGGACGGCTCCCGCACCGCGCACAGCGAACACACGATCGCCGTCACCGAAGGCGACCCGCTCGTGCTGACGGCGTCGAAGCGCATCGCGGCACCCACCGGCTGACCAGAGCCACCATGCGGCGCCACACGCACCCGCGTCCGCAGGTGGGCCGCGAACCAGTCACCGCCTGTCCCGCCGTCAGGACGGGGTGAGAGTCGGTTCGATCCAGGCCGCGCCGACGGTCACGCAGGTGGCGGTCGAGACCTGCAGGGTCAACCGCCGCCCACCGACGACGGCGATCCGGATGTCCTCGGTGCGCGCGACCGGAAGGGGTTCGTTCGCGACGACCACGCCGTCGACGAGCACCTCGAACGTCACCGGCCCCGCGTTCGCGGGCTTGTCCTTCACCCCGACGCGGGTGGTGAAGGTCCGGTAGGCGCCCCCGAGGTCGTAGGTCTCCGCGAGCGGGGCGCCATCGCAGGAGATGAAGGCGGTCTTGGCTTCGACGTCGGGCACTTCGTCGACCACGACGAAGTCGTCGCGGAACACGGGGTCGCCGATCGACTTGAGCGCGGACAGCGAACCCGGCCTGCGCGGGGCGGGCGTGGTGGGTGGTGACCCGGTCGTGGTCGGCGTGCCGGGTGGCGCGGACGTCGCGGACTTGGGCTGAGGCGCAGGGGCCGACGTCGAGGGCTCCGCGCGGAACCACTCCGGGTTACCGGTGACCACCGCCGTCGCCGCGGCGACGGCGACCACCGCGATGCTCGCCACGACCAGAGCCTGCCGTTGAAGCCCGCCGCGGCCGGCGGGTGGACCACCGGGGTCCGGGGCCACAGCGGGCGCGGCGGCCAGGGTGGACGTGTAGTGGACCGTCATCGATCCGATGTGACCGGCCTGCACCACGTTCCCGGTCACTTCCTGGACCTGGTTCGCCGTTGACCGGTCGTCCGGGACTTCCTCACTCACCGGCCACATCCTGGACCACGCCCCGAACCCCCACCGCGACATGCCCGCACATCACCCGCTTGGCCCAATCGGCGCACACGTGCCGCCTGCCTGGTCGCTCTGACCGGATGACGAACGGTCGCTTCGGAAAAGGTCCTCGGGATGTCGATTCCGCGCTCCCTCGTTCGACGTACGGGTGTCAGGCCCTTCGACCACGGAGACACCATGAGCACCATCGCGATCAACTGCTTCGTCACCCTCGACGGCGTCGGCCAGGGCCCTGGCGGTCCGAACGAGGACCGGGACGGTGGTTTCGAGCACGGCGGCTGGCAGGTGCCGCACTTCACCGAGCAGCTGGGCGAGATCGTCGGCGCGTGGCACGGCGGGATCGGCGGGTTGCTGCTGGGCCGCAGGACCTACGAGATCTTCGCCGCGCACTGGCCGCACATCCCCGCCGACCACGACCACGCGGCCATGGCGAAGATCCTCAACGACGCGCCCAAGTTCGTCGCGTCCCGCACCCTCGACGCGCTGGGCTGGCGGAACAGCACGCTGCTGGGCGCCGACGTCCCGGCCGCCGTCGCGGAGTTGAAGGAGCGGGACCTCGGGGAGCTGCTGGTCATCGGCAGCCTCGACCTGGCCCAGACCCTGATCCGCCACGACCTCGTCGACGAGTACCGGCTGACCGTGTTCCCCGTCGTGCTGGGCACCGGCAAACGCCTGTTCGGCGATGGCGCCGTCCCCACCGGCCTCGAACTGGTCTCGACGCGGACCACCGACGCCGGCGTCGTCGCCGGCGTGTACCGGCCGGTCGGCAAGCCGACCTACGGCTCCTTCGAGTCGTAGCGGAAAGCGTGACGTGGGGCTGCGCCGGGCAACCCCACGTCACCGCCGGACGAGCCTCAGGACGAGGCGGCCAGCGCCTCCGGCACGTTCTGGTACAGCTCCAGCGTCTGGTCGAGCATCGTCGCCCGCAACGCGCGCAACGGGTTGCGGGACGGGGCCACCACCCGGAGCGGTGTGCCCTGGCGAACTCCGATCTGGTGGTACTGCACCAGCAGCGACAGGCCGACCGAGGCGAGGAAGTCGACCGCTGTCAGGTCGACCACCACCGGACCCCGACTCGCCGCGGCGTCGGTGAACGCCGCGGCGAGCTGCTCGCCGACCGCGGGAGCGGTGTGGGAATCGACTTGCCCGGACACGCGCACGACGACGGCGTCGCCGCTCGCTTCGCGCTCGGCCTGCACTGGTTCGGTCTGACGACCATCGCCGATCGACACGTGGCCTCCCTGACGCCCGTTGGCTCTGCTCACCGCAAACCTAGCCGCTCCGCACCGGTCAGGGGCTGGTGCAGGTCACCGTCGGCAGCGAGTTCGTGCCGGAGTAGCTGACCGTGAAGCCGAAGGTCACCGACCCCTCGGGTTGGATCGTGCGGTTCCAGTCCACGTTCTTCACGACCACCTCCGAGCCGGAGCCGGAACGCACGCCGTTCCAGACGCTGTCGACCGTCTGACCGTTGGCGTAGTTCCACCTCGCGGTCCAGCCGTTGTACGCGCTGGCGCTGTGGTTCATGATCTCGACCTCGCCCTGGAAACCGCCCTGCCAGGCGCTGCTGATCTTGTAGATCGCCATGCAGTGCGCGTCGCCGGGCGGCTCCTGGGCAGAGGTGGTGGTGGTCGTCGTCGGGCCGCCTCCACCCCCGCCGTCGCCGACACCGGTCACCTCGCCGTTGCCGCCGTCGAAGACCACGTCGGAGCAGTTGTAGAAGGTCTCCTGGCTGTCCGATCGGGTCCACACCGAGTAGACGAGGTGCCTGCCCGACTTGCCGGAGGGCAGTGTGGCGTTCCAGTTGTACTGGCCCTCGACCGTGCCGACCTGGCCGACGCGCGCCGGGTCCTTGACGCTCGCGAAGGGCGTGCTCTCCAGGTCGTCCCACGCCAGCGCGCGGGTCGGGCTCCAGCTGTCCTTGGTGATGTACAGGTGGAACGTGCCGGGGTGCGCGGCCCACGCGTTGTACGCCCAGGCGAAGTTCGAGCCGGACGTCAGGTGCGTCACCGGGTAGTCGCTCCTGGCGATGTCGAACCCGGAGTAGGTCGGGTTGCCCCCGCTGCACAACTTGCCGTCGGGGATGAAACCGCGGGTGCGGCCACCGCCGTCGGAGCGGAGCACGCCGAACCAGTTGTAGAGCGCGTTGTCACCGCCCGAGGACACCGCGGCGCCGCACGCGGGGTTCTTCGGCGCGATGTTGCCCTGCGGCGTCAGACCGTCGCGCCAGCACAGGAAGGTCCGGCTGCCCGGTTTCATCATGGCGCCGTGGGCTGACGCGGTAGTCGGGTTGATCACGTTCACGAGCACGGCGATCAGCACACCGGTGACACCGGCCGCGGCCAGCGCGATCCATCGTCGGGCCGTCACGTCGTCCACCTCCTCTTTGAGGTTTCTGGGAACGCTCCCAGACATGTCCGACTGTAACGGCCATCACACCTCTGCGTGAACACCCAACTACGCATTGCGTCCACTCGGACCATCCGCGCGGACGATCTCGTTCCGCCCCAGGGCTGAAGGCGAGGTCGCTACCGGTGGCGCGGAACCGGAGGTCGCCATCGCCGCCGCAGGGCGGCGATGGCGACCGCTCCGTTCACCAGTGCCAGGCATCGCCGCCGACGTTGACGATCGTCCGCTGCAGCACGGAGATGGTCGTCGCGAACTCCTCCTCGGTGATGCCTCGCATCCGTTCCTCCTGGAGCGCCTCCTGCGCCTCAGCGGCGCGGTCGAACCACTCGGTCCCGACTTCGGAAAGCCGCAGGCGCGCACCGTCGGCGTGGATCCACCCCTTGACGATCGCCGCGTCGATCGCCGACTCGATGACGGCCGGGGTGTCGTTCGGGCCGATCGTGTCGACCACCACGGACCGCTCGACGCCCTGCGGGTAGCGGGAGAGCTGGTGGAGCGTCCACCACTCCGGCTGCGTCACCCCGATCTCCGCGAGCGCGCCGAGGATGCGGACGCGGATGGCCTCTCCCGCTCGGATCGTCCAGAACCCGAGCGGTTGGCGGGACGGCGGCTGCATGGGTGGTCGTGTCATACCGCCGCACGCTAGAACCTCGATCTTGGTCGAGGTCAAGCCCGCAGGTCCGGCCGTCACGAGGTCGGCGCGCCGCGTCGCACCGATCCCCCGCGCGGCACCCGCCATGTCGTCGTGCCGCCGCGACCGTCCAGCGCGGCGGAGATCGTCCTCCGCCCAGCGCGAGCGGACGCCGGACGCGAACCACCTCTCCGCCGACGCGACCAGGCGATCATCGGCGCGCTCCCGTCGCCGCCACCCGCCCCTCACCGCTGAAACGAACCGGGACTCCCGGGTAGTGACTTGCCGCGCGACCGCAGGTATAACTTGTTCTCATAGGTCAAGAGTGAGGAACATCACATGACCCACACAATGAAGTGTGACAATGGTTTAACGGGCCCCTCCCGACGCACCTTCATCGCTGGAACCGGTTCTATTCTTGGCGGCCTGGCCTTCGCCGGGCAGGCTTCCGCGGCGTCAGCGGTGGCCGCGTCCGCTCCGATCGCCGACGCGGCCACCGTCCCCGCGCTGGTGATCGGAACCGGGTACGGCGGCTCCGTGGCGGCACTGCGCCTCGCGCAGGCGGGCGTCGACGTCCACATGGTCGAGATGGGCATGGCGTGGGACACGCCGGGCTCGGACGGCAAGATCTTCGCCAACACGACGGCACCCGACCAGCGGTCCTTCTGGCTCCGCACCAGGACGAAGCAGCCCCTGAGCAACTTCCTGGGCTTCCCGATCGACAGGGACGTCCCGCGCTACACCGGAATCCTCGACGCCGAGGAGTTCGGCGGCATCACCGTCTACCAGGGCCGTGGCGTCGGTGGCGGTTCGCTCGTCAACGGCGGCATGGCGGTCACGCCCAAGCGCGAGCACTTCGGCGGCGTCCTCTCATCGGTGAACGCCGACGAGATGTACAACGTCTACTACCCGCGCGCCAACGCCGCCCTCGGGGTCGGCTACGTCGACCCGGCCTGGTTCGACACCACCGACTGCTACCAGTACTCCAGGGTCGGTCGCAAGCACGCCCAGCGGTCGGCCTTCCCGTTCGTCTTCGTGCCCACCGTGTACGACTGGAACTACATGGAGCAGGAGGCGGCCGGGACCGTCCCCAGGTCGGCGCTGGCCGGAGAAATCCTCTACGGCAACAACCACGGCAAGAAGTCGCTGCAGAAGACCTACATCGCGCAGATCAAGGCGACCGGCAGGGTCACCATCTCACCGCTGCACAAGGTCACCTCGGTCGCGCCGGCGACCGGTGGCGGCTACGCGGTCACCATCGACCAGATCAACACCACCGGCGCCACGGTGGCCACCAAGACCGTGACCGCCGCCAAGGTGTTCTTCGCGGCGGGCAGCGTCGGCACCAGCAAGCTGCTGGTCAAGCTGAAGTCCACCGGCGCGCTGCCGAACCTGAGCACCGAGGTCGGCAAGGGCTGGGGCGACAACGGCAACGTCATGTGCGGCCGCGCCAACCACCTGTGGGACCCCACCGGCAACCTCCAGTCGTCCATACCCACCGCCGGTATCGACAACTGGGCGGCCGGGGGCGCTTTCGCCGAGGTGGCACCGCTGCCGACCGGGATCGAGACCTACGCCTCGTTCTACCTGTCGATCACCAAGAACGCCAACCGCGCCGAGTTCTCCTGGAACGCCGCCGCGGGCAAGGTCGACCTGAACTGGCAGACCTCCTGGAAGCAGCCGTCCATCACCGCCGCGAAGACGATCTTCGACAAGATCAACTCGAAGGAGGGGACGATCTACCGGACCGACCTCTTCGGCGTCTACAAGATCTGGGGCGACCACCTGACGTACCACCCCCTCGGCGGCGCGGTGCTGAACAAGGCCACCGACAACTACGGTCGCCTGCGCGGGTACGCCGGTCTGTACGTCATCGACGGCGCGCTGATTCCCGGCAACACCACCGTGAACCCGTTCGTCACCATCACCGCGCTCGCCGAGCGGAACATCGAGAAGATCATCGCCACCGACCTGTGACGACCGTCCCGCGGGCGAACCGGGTCTCAGGGCTTGGGCAGCACGCAGGCGGTGTCGAGGCCCAGCACGCGGTTCAGCCTGCCGAACGCGAGCCACGAACCGATGCCCATGCTCAGCTCCACGATCTCCACCTGGCTGTAGTGCGCGGTCATCCGGGTCCAGAACTCGTCGTCGAGGCCGTGGTGGTCCAGTGCGTACCGCTCGGCGTACTCCGCGGCCAACCTGGTGCGGTCGTCGAAGGCGTCGGTGGTGCGCCACTGGGTCACCGCGTCCGCGAACTCCTCCTCGACCTTCAGACCGTCCCGTTCGGTCCGCCAGTCGAGGCAGAACACGCACCCGTTGATCTGCGCGATCCGCAGCCGCGCGGCCTCGAACTCGCGGAGTCCCAGGGTGGTGTGGGAGTAGACCGACAGCGAGAAGTTCGAGGCGGCGATCCCTATACCGGGCACCATCTCACCCCACACGTACGCGATCGGGTCCTTGCCCTGCGGGATGTCGATGTTCATCGCGGTGTCCTTCCGAGCTTGCCCGCCGCGGGGCGCAACGGGACGTCGAGCGCGTCGTAGAGCCCGGGTTCCGCCTCCACCAACCAGTCGACGGCGTTCACCAGACGACCGACCGCGGTCGCGTTGCCGCCCGCGGAACGGTTTTCGCCCTCGTCGGTGGCCTCGACCGAGACCTCGATGCGCGGGCGCCCCTCGATGATCACCTTGTGCGCGCCGGAACCCGAGGGCGGCACCGGCCAATCCGGCGCGCACGAGGCGTGGATGCGCGTGACGTGCTCGATGACGATGCGCGGTTCACCGCCGACGATGCCCTGCACCTCGAACCGCACCGCACCCTGCGTGCCCGCCTCGAAATCGCCCATGCTCCCGGTCGTCACCGTCGTGTCGAGCGCGCGGCGGTCCAGGGTCTCGCGGATCTCGTCCAGCTCGACGCCCAACGCCCTGGCCATCAGCCGGAGTTGCCCGCCCCACACCATGGTCGGGACGGTCGCCATGAGCATCGGCGCCTGGTAGTCCATCGGCTGGCCGAAGCCGATCAGGTACCGCACCGCGTCCGGTTGGTCGTAAGTGGAGTAGTCGAAGATCTCCTGGCAGCGGATCGCGTCCACCTCGGTGCCCAACCCGCTGATCAGCAACGGCAGCACGTCGTTGCCCCAACCGGGATCGACGCCGGAGACGAACAGCGAACCCCCGCCCGCCGCGATGGCGGCCAGCACCGGGTCCCGCAACTCCGGTGGGGCGCCGCGCTGGTCGTAGAGCGCGTACAGGGAGGGCGTGACGACCACCGCACCAGCCCGGATCGCCCTGGTGATGTCGGCGAGGGCGTCGTCCGGCCGGATGTCACCGGACGCCGCGTACACCACGGCACCCGGACTCGCGGCCAGCACCGCGTCGACGTCGTCGGTCGCCGCGACCCCGAGTTCGCAACCGAGCCCGCCGAGATCGCCCGCGTCGCGGCCGACCTTGTCGGGGTTGTGGACGAGCACGGCGGCCAGTTCCAGCGCTGGATGAGCTTCGACGGCGCGAATCGCGGCACGTCCGACGTTCCCGGTACCCCACACCACTGTGGCGATCATGTGTTGCACGCTAACGAAAGCGCGCATCGGTGCATACCGCCACAGCGATCCCGGTCCGATGTCCACCCGCGGGGAGCAGCCGCCGCTCCCCGCGAAAACCTTTGCCGCAAACGCAAGACGTCGAAGTGCCGCCTACAACTGCTTCCACGTCTCACGAACCGGTGGGGGTGCGGTGGGACGACGTCGCCCGCCTAGGCCGTTCGGCCGCACCCGCCGACGTCCCACGGGATCGCCGTCGACCCTGTCCGCGCGAACTCGGCACCGCGCGCGGTTCTGTCCACAAAGGATCCATCCCTCGGCGGGCTCCTGCGCGGCCACCGTGCTCAGAGCCCGCTGTAGGCGGCCATCACGACGCTCAGGCCCCGATCGTCTCCCATCGGACCCTGCTCGACCATCTGGTTCATCACGTAGGACACCGTCATGCGCCTGTCGAAGTCGACCATGACTATCGACCCGCCCCAGCCGCCCCACGAACAGGTGCGGCCCTGCAGGGCGTAGCCCATGCCGTACCGGATCTCGACGCCCAGGACCTGGTCCTCACCGAGGAACTGCTCCTCCATGACCCGCTCGCAGCCGGCCTCCGACAGCAGCCGCACGCCTCGAACTTGACCGCCTGACGCGAGCACCGACTGCACGGCGGCCACCGACCGCGCGTTGCCGAAACCACCGGCGGACGGGATGCCGGCCCGCCGCCACGCCTCGGTGTTGGCGGTTCCCGCCGGGATGTGGGGATTGCCGGGCCCTCGCGCCTCGATCTCGGGCGCCCTGGTCCCGGCCGGGATGATCGGAGCGATCCGGTGGTCGTGCTCGGCGGCCAGCCCGATGTGGAAGTCGGCGCCCAGCGGTCCTGCCACCTCCTCGGCGAAGAACCTGCCGAGGCCGCGACCGGTGACCCGGCGGACCACCTCGCCGATCAGGTACCCCTGGGTGACGGCGTGGTAGGCCCCCACCACACCCGGCTCCGAGTCCGGTGCCTGCCCGGCCAGCAACGCCGTCACGACGGGCCAGTCGTAGAGCTGCTCGACCACCAGCGGCTCTTCCCAGGTCGGCAACCCCGAGGTGTGCCCGAGCACGTGCCGCAGCAGCACCTCCTCCTTGCCCGCGGCCGCGAACTCGGGCCAGTACTCCGCCACCGGCGCGTCCAGGTCGAGGTCACCGCGATCGGCGAGCACCAACGCGCACAGCGCGGTCATCGTCTTCGTGGTGGACCAGACGTTGGTGATCGTGTCGCGTTCCCACGGACGCGTGCGCTCCAGGTCGACGTGCCCACCCCAGAGGTCGACCACCGGCTCGCCGTCCACGTACACCGCGGCGGAAGCACCGACATCGTCCTTGTCCAGTGACGCCGCCAGGGCGTCACGCACCGCTTCGAACCGTTCGTCACAGACACCCTCGGTGTGGGCCATGGACGGGATCCAACCCCGTTCCACCCCCTGGTGCCAACGGAATAACGAAGTGCCCGGCGCAGGCGGAAGTCGGGAAGAGCACCGTGAACGCCAGTCGAACCCGACGACCACGCCCCGGAGCGCGACCGTCCACACGCGACCGCGGTCGAGCGCCGCCCCGGTCAGGTCGAGAGCACCTGTGCCCGCAGGACCAAGGCGGACTCCTCGACCCCTCGACCACGGCGGTTTCGCCACCAGTGGTATCGATACCATTCGTAGCGCTGGTGGCTATCGTGCGGACATGACCTCAGGGACCGCATCCGCAAAACCGCCGGGTCGCCCGCGCGCGGGCATCGACGACGTGGTCTTCGCCGCGACCCTCGACACGATCCACCGGCTCGGCTACGCGGGCGCGACGATGGATCGCGTCTCCGCGGCGGCGGGGGTGGCGAAGACGACGATCTACCGCCGGTGGGAGTCGAAGGGCGCGCTGATCGCGGACTGCCTCCTCGACAGGTTCGGCCCGCTGCCGCTGGAGGGCTCCGACCGGGTCGAGGTCCTGTCCTCGACCATCCGGTGGACCGCGGCGAAGATCGGCGAGCCGGGGGTCGCCGCGGCGTTCGCGGGCGTGTTCGTGGACGCCGTCAGCGATCCGCGCCTGCGCGAAGTCCTGACCACGCGCTTCCAGGCCCCGTACCTGCGTGCGCTCCGGGACGAACTGGGCGAGCCGGAGAACCGGGTCCTGCTGCTCATCGACGTCGTGGTGGGAACCTTGCTCCACCGGATGGGCATCAGCGGCGCGCCGATGGTCGACGCCGACGTCACCGCGCTGACCGAGATGGTCCTGCACCAGTTCGCCGCCCCGGCCTGAGCCACCGCCACACCGGGAGTCGGCCGACGGCGACGAGATGGCTCCGGCCGACGGAGGAACGACCAGGCCGTCGTGGCACCCGGTTCGGCGCGCTCAGGAAGGGATCGGCAGGCTGGCCCACACGATCTTGAAGCCGTCGGCGCGGCGCACACCCCAGTCGCGGCACAACGACTCGACCATGCGCATGCCGTGCCCGCGGTGCTCGCCCAGCGTCGAAGCGCCCACCAGCGGGGCGCGATCGGGGGTCGAGTCGCGGACCTCGATCAGGAGCTCGTGCCGATCGCCACTGGCCTGGCGCCGCAGCACCAGGTGGCGCGGGTCGTCGGCGTGATCGCGGGCGTTGGTGGCCAACTCGGTGCACACCAGCTGCACGTCGTCCACGAAAGCGGCGTCCATGCCGTCGAGGACCCGCCGCAACTCGCCGCGGAGGTCGGAGAGGCTCTCGTGCGCCAGCGACGTGTCCAGCACCACCTCCTCACCCGATCGGGTCGAGTGGTCCTGTACCGACGACCGCGCCGGTGGTTCCTGCAGCATGGTCACCTCGCGCTTCCTGCCGTCCTGGCGGGAACGGCTAAGACCTCGGGTAACCACCACGAACGACCATCACACCTGACCTGACCGCATTGTCCGGTTCACGCACGAGCCGGACACGCGATGTTCCCGGTGTGTCCACTCGCCGGGGCGACGGCCGAGGCCTGCTGCACCGAACGGGGGACAGTCGGAATGCGACGAGACCGCAGTGGGTAGTTCCACCACAGGCCGGCCGCCGTTCCAGGGAGGAGTTGTTCTCGATGGACCACTGGCACGGCCCCGGCAGGCCCTTCGACCACTTCGACGCGGTGCCGCTGCTCACCGGGTCGTTCAGCGACGCGGTCACGACGCTGCACACCGAAGTGGACCGAGCGTTGACGTTGGCCGCGCTCCCCTGGGAATGCGCTCTGCGACACCGGTTCGACCTGGACGCGGTGCGGGCAGGAGTGCGCGCGCACCTGGCGGGGGCCGTGGCCCCGGACGCACTTCAAGACGTGTTGCTGGTGGTGCGGGAACTCGTCGACAACGCCTACAAGCACACCGACTCGCCGGGTCGGTTGCAGATCACCCGCCGGGGGTGCACGGTGCGGGTCGAGGTCAGCGACGGCACTCCGGACCATCCTGCCCTGCGCCCGGCATCGTCAGCGGGCATTGGCGGACAAGGGATTTCGCTGGTCCGCCTGGTGAGTCGCGCGTGGGGTGTGCTGCCCGGCGAAGGCGGCAAAACCGTGTGGGCGGAACTGGCAGCACACTCCTGAACCGACCGCCGGTCGTCTTCCGGTCGGGGCACACGACAAGAGGGGCCTCAGCGACGGGATGTCGCTGAGGCCCCTCTGGCAGGTCTGGTCAGGCGTGTGCGCGCCGACCGGTCACGAGTCGGTAGATGCCGAGCAGCACCAGCGAGCCGAGGATGGCCAGCAGCCAGGTGCTCAGGTCGAAGAAGTTGTTGATGTCGCTGTTGAACAGCGCGCGGCCGATGAAGCCGCCGAGGATGGCGCCGACGATGCCGATCAGCATCGTGATGATGATGCCACCGGGGTCCTTGCCGGGCATGATCGCCTTCGCGATGGCTCCGGCGATGATGCCGAGAACGATCCAACCCAAGATACCCACGGTATTTTCTCCTCAGTAGTTCGGCACCAGCGGCGAAGCAACTCCGCCGCTCTCGTCTTGCTCGATGAAGAGGTGCCCGAGAGGCGCAAGCCCTAAACACGTGCCGCGATCGAATCTTCGACGACCGACGTCGTCACAGGTGAGCGGTGTGGACGAGTGGACCGTGTCGCGCCGGGCCGAGCCTCGACACGACCAGCGCGGACCTGCGACCTCCTCCACGATCGCAGGCGGCCCGACAGGCCATTCCGGACTTCCGGAGTCGAGCACACCAGCGGGTCGACCCCGCCGGTCCCGACACCTGTTCACGTGTCCCATGGGGTGAGGTCGATCGCGCGCCGGGCGACCGACGTCTTCACTGGTCCAGTGTGGACGTTCGAGTTCCGCAGGCGCCTGCTCCCCGCGGCCACGCCTGGACGACCACGTCGAGGTCGGCTCGGCGTGGTCGTAAAGGTGGCCGGGTCGCAAGGAGTGGGATGCCGGTTCCCGGAGCCGGTTGCAGCGGTCGGCGGGCAACCGGGTGGAGATGTTCACGGGGTGCGACAACGACGACCCGACCTCCGGACCGGATCCGTCACGAGGTCCTGGCGCGGTGGAGGACTCCGACGTCCGGTCGTTGTTCGGACGGTCCAGCGCGGCGTTCGCCGTGCCGTCCGAGCCCGCGCACATGGTCGAAGCTGCCAACCCGCCGGCGCCTGGCCGACCTCTGCATCCCCGCGCTGGCTCCGCTGTGCGCGGTCGACGTCGTCGAGGCGGGCCGGGTGAGGCGGCTCGCGACCGCGACGCCCACCGCGCGGCAAACGGACCTGCTGGCCTCGCACATCCCCGTCCACGAGGCCGCGGACGACGCCTTGGCCAGGGTGCTGTCCACGGCGACCGAGGTCACCCGCCGGACCCCGCCGACGGGCCGCACTGGACGCCCACGCCGTCCACCTCGCCGAAGAGTCGGCCTCCCGTGCTTCCCACTCGGCGCGCATCGCCCGCCAGCACACCGAACGGGTCCAGTCGGCCCACGACCTGCAAGCCGGCCTCCTGCTGCCGGGATCACCGACGTGATGTCAGGTCCGGGGATTGCGTGGCGGTCCACTCGGGTACCTCCCGACCACGTCAAGCAGTCGGCGTCGTGCATTCGAACATGTTGTGAGGCGGTCGCGTTATGGACGTGGACTTCGACGACGAGGCAACCCGGAAGCTGCGCCGTTACGCGCGGCAGGTCGGCGAGGCGCTGGGGCAGCAGGGCGAGAGCTGGTGCGTGGAGTCGGAGCGCCCCGGCTCCTTCTACCTCGCCGTGGAGGGACGTCTGCCGCACTTCCCGGACGAGGACCTGGCGCTGGTCTGGCGGGAGCGCCGCGGGTGGTACGCGGTCACCGAGCGGCCCGGTGACCACCACCTCCACGAGATCGCCCACCTCACCGAACAGGTGCACCCGTCGCCGCGGAGGGTGGCCGAATGGGTCGCGAGCCTGCTGCACGACGACCTGCGCCGACTGCCCAGGTCCGCGTGAGCCCGGTGGCGTTCGGGGTGGTCACGCCGACATGAGTTCGACGGTCGCGTAGGACATCAGGCGCCGAGCCGGGTCCACCGCCGGGTAAGCGGGCGCAGGGTCGCCGTTGTGCTCGTCCCGCAGGAAGTCCGACGCCCACTCCGCGACCGCGTGGGGCGGGGGCACCAGGTCACCGCCCATGTGGGCGAGCACGACCGGGTCGTCGCCGCTCTCGGTTTCCACGGCGGCGGACCAGCCGCCCTCCTCGCTCCACAGCAGCGCGACGTCCCGGTCCGGGAAGCGCGCCACCCTGCCGTCCAGCGCGAGGTAGGCCCCGGCCGGGCGCTGCACGTCGACGTAGGAGCACTCGCCGGTCATCCCGAGGGCCTCGGTCACGAGGTGGACGTACCGCCGCAGGCCCAGGTCAAGGCCCACGGTCTCGTCGAAGTCCACGTCCATCAAGCGCCCCCGTGGGCCGCACCGACCACCTGGCACACCTTCGAACTCCCTTCGGCCTCAGGGGATCCACTCGTCGTCACACCGCTGGGGTGGAACGGCGCACACCGTTCCACCCCAGCGGCCACCCGGTTCACCTCGGTGGAGCGCACAGCACCGCGAGGACCTCGTCCTCCCGTGCTCGCGTGGACATGACGGCCTCGGTCAGACGTTGATCTGCCTGACGTCCTGCTCGTTGGCCGTGATGGAGATCTTGCGCGGCTTCGCCCTTTCCAGGACCGGGATGCGCAGGGTCAGAACACCCGCGTCGTAGCCGGCCTGGATGTTCTCGGTGTCGAGGGTGTCACCGAGGAACAGCTGTCGGGAGAACACGCCCAGCGGCCGTTCGGCGACCTGCATCTCCACTGTGTCACCGGACACCGACGGGCGCCTTTCGGCCTTCACCGTCAGCACGTTGCGTTCGACGTCCAACTCGATCGCGTCCGCGGACACGCCCGGCAGGTCGAACGCCACCACGAACTCGTCACCCGAGCGGTACGCGTCCATCGGCATCGCCGTCGGCCGCGTCCACGTCCCCGACCCGGTGAGCACCTGCTGCGCCAACCGGTCCAGTTCCCGGAACGGATCCGTGCGCATCAACATCCGGCACCTCCTCGTAAGTTCTCGACTGCTTGTCAACGCGCACCACTACGATAACCTGTCATCCGAACGATGACAAGTCCGATGTCGTCGAAAGGATGACAAATGTCGAGCGATGAGTACGACCCCCTGTGGAAGGCCACCGCCGCACCCGGCGACCTCACCGCCGCCCAGGCGTTGGAGGCGCTCGGCCTGCTGCACGAACTCCGCGCGCAACTCGCGGAATGGGAACCCCAGCTGATCGCGACGGCCCGGAATCTCGGATCGAGCTGGGCCGACCTGGCTCCGGCGCTGGGAGTGGCCAGTCGCCAAGCCGCCGAACGCCGGTACCTCCGACTGCGCTCGTCCGACCTCACCGGTTCGACCGGCGAGCAGCGGGTGCAGGCCGAACGCGACCGGCGAGCGGGTGACCGCGCCGTGTCCCAGTGGGCCCGCGACAACTCCGCGGCACTGCGCGGGCTCGCGGGCAAGGTAGGAGAACTCGACGCCTCGGTGCACCGCGCGTTGGGCGAGGACGACGCCGCCGCGCTGATCAGCCCGCTGGCCGAAGCCCACGACCACCTGCGCGCCACCCACCCGGAGCTGGCCGACCGCATCGGCGCGGTCGGTGAGCACACCGTCCGCGTCCGCCGCGACACCCAGGTCCAGCGGGCGGAACGCGGACAACCCGTGCGGCACGAACCGCTCCCCGAATGAACGGCGACGTCCCGACCGAACGCCGGGCTCGCCTGCTCGCGGCACCGCCGCTGCGGCGTGCGCCCAACCGCTGGGGCGGACCCGCTCGACCACCGTCCCGACGACCGTGGTGTGATCCGTGCAGCAACCGGATGACGACGCGCCGCGCCGTTCGCACCGGTCGCTCCAGGACGGAGCTCACCCTGATGAAGTCCCCCACTCCCGCGGTCGACATCCTGCTGGTGGAGGACGATCCCGGTGACGAACTCCTCACCCGCGAGGCGTTCGAGAACGCCAAGATCAGCAACACCCTGCACGTCGCACGCGACGGCGTGGAAGCCCTGGAGTACCTGCGCCAAGAGGGCCCGCACGCCGATGCCCCGCTGCCCGACCTCATCCTGCTGGACCTGAACCTGCCCAGGATGGACGGCCGCGAGGTCCTCGCCCAGATCAAGGCCGACCCGCGACTGCTGTCGATCCCGGTCGTGGTCCTGACCACCTCCGAGGCGGAAGCGGACATCGACGCCAGCTACCACCTCTACGCCAACGCCTACCTGACCAAACCGGTGGACCTGGACGCGTTTGCGAAGGTGATCAGCAAGATCGAGGGCTTCTACCTCACCGTGGTGAAACTCCCCCCTCGGCGTTGACCCGCTCGACCGGCGCGGGGCGGCTCAGCCTCGCGTTCCCGCGGCTGGATCAGCACGAACTCGTCGAGTCGTGGCCATCCGCGCTGATCTGACCTGGTCCTCCGCCGTGCGGGTCGGGATGTCGACGACCGGGGTCGAATCCCGGTTCATCGCGGGGTCACACGCCCCGTAGTGGCGGGTAGGGATCGCCCACCTGGTGCTGGGACCTGTTGGCGTCCTTGGCTTCCTGGAGCTGATCCTCCAGCGTCACGATCCGGCACGCCGCGTCCAAACCGGTCCCCTGGTCCACCAGCTCCCGAACACGGGCGGCCAACCGCAGTTGGTAGCGGGAGTACCGGCGGTGTCCACCCACCGAACGCTGCGGCTCGATCAACTTCGCCTCACCGAGACTGCGCAGGAAACCGGCCGAGGTGTTGAGCATCTCCGCCGCCCGACCCATCGTGTAGGCCGGGTAGTGGTCATCATCGAACCTGTCCGCCGTGGTCGTCGGTTCCGGAGTCCGTTCTTCGTGGTCTTCCTCTGGTG
>JAEBDY010000011.1:0-422257 GCA_049997955.1 Umezawaea sp. cmx-9-4
ACCGCACCTACAACACCCTGCTACGCGGCCTGCGCTGCCTCGGCGAACGCGGATTCGCCCTGCTCACCGGACGCTGGCGCGCCCTGCGGCACTTCACCACCAGCCCACGCAAGATCGGCGACATCGTTAAAGCCGCACTCACGCTCACCCATTTCGAGCACGGACGACTCACCTGAAACTCGTTGAGATCACTTCACTGGACGTGAAGCCGATCGCGCTGGAACCGGGCGTCCACCCCGGCGACCCGTGGTCCGGTGGCGGCGTCGTCGACTCGGCCTACACCTCGGGTCTCCGCACGGGCGCTGAGGAACCGCTCGTCGTGTTCGCGGGCACCAACGGCGTGACCATGTTCCACAGCGACGACGCGGGCCGCACCTTCCAGTCGTACGACAACGGCACCCCCGTCGTCCGGATGCCCGGCACCGGTCGCGACGCGAAGGTGTTCCGGGACGCGGCCCGCGACCGGTGGGCGATGGTCGTCCGGTCGGACGAGGGCGGCAACACCTACTCCTCGCCTAACCTGCGCGACTGGACGTTCCGCAGCGGGTTCGGCGCCGGGTGGCTGTTCGAGTGCCCCGACTTCGTCGCGCTCCCCGTCGACGGTGACGCCTCCAGGACGCAGCGGGTGCTCAGCGACGCGGGCTCCGAGTACGTCGTCGGCGACTTCGACGGCTCGGTCTTCCGCACCGACTGGCCGGGCCCGCAGCGCATGGACCACGGCCGCAACGATCCCGGCGGACCCTTCTACGCCGCGCAGGTGTTCACCAACGCGCCGCAGGGCGTCGTGCAGACCGGTTCGGCTTTCGGCTCGACAACCGTCCTGGTGGGACGTCCGGTGCCGAGGTCGTCTACGACGTGCGGGCCGGTTCGCTGATGGGGACCCCCTTGCCGCCGGTCCGGAACCGGGTGAAGGTGCGGATGCTGGTCGACTGCGGGCAGTTGAAGGTCTTCGGCGACGGGCTGTTCTCCTCCGCAGCGACAACGTCGTGTTCGACCAGCGGTCCGATAGTCGAGGTGTGTCCCTCTTCTCCGAGGGTGATGTGCGGTTGGAGAGCGGGGACGGCCGCCGGGTTGGTGTTCCGGGCTGATGCGCGAGGTGCGGGGTACACGGCGCGTTTTGGGGCTCAACGTGTATGCGTGTACTGCTCGGTTTCAGGATGTACGGGTTGGGTGATTGGCATGGGTGACTGGGTTGGGTGTTCTGGGGTGGGTACCCCCGGTGCGCGATTGTCTCCATGTCCGTCCGCGCCGCGTCAAGGCGGGAAAGATGCCTTGACCCGTAGCGGACGGCCATGAGGGCGCTTCGGATCGGGGGTGGGGAGGGGTCTGGGGTCCCTTGGTTGCGTGCTTCTGCTTGGGCTGTGGTGGGGTGGGATGCGTAGGTCAGCCCAGGCCGAGTCTGTCGCTTGGGCTGAGATGCGCCTGAGTGCGTCGGCCGTTTGTAACGTGAGGGCATGGCTGTGTGTTTTCAGGTGAATCTTGTGCAGTGGACGCGCTTGGGTAGCGGTGAGAGGGTGAAAACTTGTGCCACCTGCGCCACTTGTGCCACTGCGGTGTGGCGTGGACCGAGGTGTTAGGCGGCCAGGGTCCATCTGAGGCCGCGTACCAAGCCGTGGCCCGCGGCTCGGATCGCGGTTGCTTCTGCCAGAGGTAGGTAGGGCAGGCGCAGGGGGAGTCTGGCCCATACAGGAAGGGTGGCTACGGCTGTTGCCGCCAGCACCGCGTAGGGCGGGCGGGCCAGTAGTGGGAGCGGGGGTTTCAGGATCAGGAAGCGGGCGGCTTTACGGGCCTCTGCTGTGCTGTGCAGCTCTGGGCGGTAGTCGGTCAGGCGGGATGCCAGTTCCGCCGTGGTCATCGGGGGGTCGGGGATGCCCAGTGCCCTGGCCACCCTGGCGGTGTCGGCCACGTAGCCGTCTTGCGCTTCCTGGTCCAACGGTGTGGCGCCGTAGATCTGGTGAGTGCACAGGAAGCTGTCCACCTCGGCTATGTGGACCCAGGTGAGCAGGTGGGGGTCGTCCGCTCGGTACTCGCGGCCGTCCGGGGCGGTGCCGTGCACGCGGCGGTGGATGCCGCGGACCTTGTCCACCGAGCGTTGGGCGTCGGCCGCCGTGCCGAAGGTGGTCGTGGCCAGGAACGTGCTGGTGCGTTGGAGCCTGCCCCACGGGTCGCCGCGGTAGTCGGAGTGCTGGGCCACGCCCGCCATCGCCAGCGGGTGCAGGGACTGGAGCAGCAGTGCCCGTAGGCCGCCGATGAAGATGGCGGCGTCGCCGTGGACCCTCCGGATCGGTCTGTCCTCCGGGAACCACCTGGGGCCGGGGGTGTCGTGGACCCTGGATCGGGTCTGCCCGGCGTCCGGACCCGCGACCTTCGCGAACAGGGTCGATGCCAGTCGGGTTCGCAGTGCGGTCGGGTCGGGGAGCGCCATGGATCCCATGGTGCGCTCGTGGGGACCGGTCTACCTGATGAGCGGACGTCATGGCGTTGATCCTGCTGACGGGCACCGACAAAAAACGGGGTCGGGGAGCCCCTCGGCGAGTGGTTCACCTGATCGTGTCAGCCCAGGTTCGGCACGACGAACAGGAGCCACACCACGAGGGGTGCCACCGCGACCACGATTCCGCCGTAGGCCAGCAGTTGGCGAAAGAAGCGGTCGCGGTCCACGTCCTTGGCGTTCGCCAGCACGAGTGCGCCATTGGTGGAGAACGGGCTCACGTCCACCACCGTCGCGGAGACCGCCACCGCGGCGACCATCCCGATCGGTCCCACCGTGCCCAGCGCCAGGAACGGCACCGCCAGGGGGATCAGAGCGCCCATCAGACCCACCGAGGACGCGAACGCGGAGACGATCGCGCCGATGTAGCAGAGCAGCAGGGCCGCCA
Organism: Umezawaea sp. cmx-9-4; assembly: GCA_049997955.1. Taxonomy (GTDB): domain Bacteria; phylum Actinomycetota; class Actinomycetes; order Mycobacteriales; family Pseudonocardiaceae; genus Umezawaea. The sequence goes on from JAEBDY010000011.1 coordinate 2,880, forward strand.
GGACGGGGATCCCGACGCCGGTGACCGCGTTGCCGACGAAGTCGATCGTGCCCATCGCCTGCAGCACCGCGACGTAGGTCAGCACGCCGCAGATCAGCAGCACGGTCGGCCAGGTGATCTCGCCCACGGCCTGCCGACTGCTCTCTGGCCAGACCAGGCTCAGCACGGCGGCCAGCGTGAGGGCCGTCAGGCCGACGTCCAGGTCGAACACCAGCGTGCCGACGACCAACGCCACCAGGCTGACGAGGGTGGTGGTCCTGGCCGCGTCCAGGCGGGGGGTCTCCTCGGGGGTCGCGGGGTCGGCCACCTCCGCGTTCCGCGCGAGCTTCCGGCCGCCGAGCACGAGGAACAGCACGACCGCGATGGCCAGGTTCACGCCGAGGCTGGCGAGGAACAGCACCAGGGGGTTTCCGGGTACGCCGTTGCGCTCCACCAGGCCGTTCACGATCGAGCCGTACACGCTGATCGGCGAGAACCCGCCCGCCTGCGCGCCGTGCACGACCATCGCGCCCATGAGCAGCGGGTTGATCCCGTAGCGGGCGGCGAACCCGAGCGCGATCGGCGCGACGATGGCCACCGCGGCCGGGCTGACCGCGCCGATCGCCGTCAGGACGCCGGTGATGGCGAACATCACCCACGGGATCAGGGCTGTCCGGCCGCCGACCGCGCGCACGGCCGCCGACACCAGCCAGTCCGTCGTGCGGTTGGCCCTGGCCAGCGCGAACAGGTAGGTGACGCCGACCAGCACCACGAAGATGTCGCCGGGGAACTTCGTGAAGATGCCCTTGGCGTCCAGGCCCCCGGCCAGGGTGCCGACGAGGAACGCGGCCGCGAACGCCAGTGCTCCCATGTTGGTCGAACGGGTGGTCGCCAGTACGAAGACGAGTGCCAGCACGACGATGGAGATCACCTGCGCCGTCATCGGAGTCCCCTCGACAGGCCGAACGCGCGGATCACTCACCTTCGGGGTGAGCGGTGATCCCTGTCAACCCGGTCCACCGTGGACGTTTCGCCTGTCGTAGAACGGGCTAACCGGGCAGAACTCGAACTACGGAAGGGGTTTCGTGGCGGACGCGGGCCCGGTGGTCTTCGCGGCTGCGGGCGTTGCGACGCTCGCGGCCGCACTGCTGCCGAGAGTGTTGAGCAAGGCTCCCATCTCGATGCCCATGGTGTTCCTGGCGGCGGGTGCGCTGTCGTTCACGGTCATCGATCCGCTGCCCGACCCGGATCCGGTCGCGCACTCCTCCGCCGTGCTGCACCTCACCGAGCTGTGCGTGATCATCTCGTTGATGGGCGCCGGACTCGCGCTCAACCGGCCCGTCGGCTGGCGGCGGTGGTCGACCACCTGGCGCCTGCTCGGCATCACGATGCCGCTGTCGATGCTCGCCGTCGCGCTGCTCGGGTGGACGGTGCTCGGGTTCGGCGTGGCCGGGGCGGTGCTCCTCGCGGCCGCGCTCGCGCCCACCGACCCGGTGCTCGCGACCGAGGTGCAGGTGGCCGAACCGGTGGAGGACCCGGAGGACGACAGCGACGACGAGGCGCGGTTCGCGCTGACGTCGGAGGCCGGTCTCAACGACGGGCTGGCGTTCCCGTTCACGTACCTGGCCATCGCGCTGGCCACCACCCCCGGCGACTGGCTGCCGCACTGGCTCGCGGTCGACGTGGTGTGGCGGCTGGCCGCGGGCGTGGCGGTCGGTCTGGGCGCGGGGTTCCTGCTGCGCAAGCTGTTCTTCGCCGCGCCGTCCAAGAAGCTCCGGCTGGCCCACCACGCCGAGGGGTTCGTCGCTCTGGCGGCCACGTTCCTCGCCTACGGCTTCGCCGAACTCGTGAACGGCTACGGGTTCGTCGCGGTGTTCGTCTGCGCTTGCACGATCCGCGCCGCCGAGCGGTCGGACGGCTACCACCGCGTGCTGCACCAGTACGTCGAGCAGATCGAACGCCTGCTCACCGTGGTGATCATCTTCCTGCTCGGCGGAGCCGTCGCGACCGGTCTGTTCGCGGGTGTCGAGTGGCGCGAGATCGTGGTGGCGCTGGTGGTCCTGCTCGTCGTGCGCCCCGTCGCCGGGCTGATCGGGCTGGCACGCGGTCGCACGGGCCCCCGTGAACGCGTGGTGGTCTCGTTCTTCGGCGTGCGCGGGGTCGGATCGGTCTTCTACGTCGCGTACGCGCTGGAAGCCGCCCAGTTCCTGGAGGAGGGCGCGGTGTGGCGGGTGGTCGGACTGGTCGTGGTCGGCTCGATCATCATCCACGGCATCACCGCCACCCCGGTCATGCGGTTCCTCGACCGCAAGCGCGAGTCGGTCACGTCACCGTGATCGCGTGACGGCTCCGGGTTCACCGCCGGAGTCGTCACGGATCCGGGAAACCGTGCCGCAGCGCTTCGCGGAAGCGGTACCGGGATCCGACCGGCCCGGTGGGACGCGCACCCGTCGTTCGGCGGATGACCTGCGCGATCTTCGTCCGATACGTTCGGTCGACGTGCCCTGGTCCACCCTCCGGTCAGGGCAACCCCTGCCGTACTGGAGGTTGTTCATGCTGCGCAAAAAACGCGGCCTGCTCGCGGGAGCGCTCTTCGCCGTGCTCCTCGTCGCCGCCGGAGGCGTGACCGGGGCCCAGTCCGCTCCGGCTCCCGCCGACGGCGGCCCCCAGTTCATCCGGTTGGCCAGCCGCACGTTCGACCCGCTGGCCGTGCAGAGCACGGCGGCGAGCGTCGGCAACGGCGCGTACCTGGTGCAGTTCAAGGGAAGCCTGACCGACGTCCAGCGGCGCAGGCTGCGGGCGATGGGGGCGCGGGTCGGCACGTACGTGCCCGATCTCGCCTACGTGGTGCGGATGAACGACAGCACCCGCGAGAAGGTCGAGCGCTTGTCGTTCGTCCGGGCCCTGGCGGACTTCCGGGCCTCGGACAAGGTGGACGTGACGACGGCCGCGTCCGGGCGCCACCTCGTGACGCTGGCCGAGCAGGACGTCGAGGACCAGCGGACCGTCGCGGCCCGGATCACCGCGCTCGGCGGCTCCGTGGAAGAGGTCTCGGTGAGCGGCCAGCACCTCACGGCCGTGCTCGGCGCCGACCAGGTCACTGCCGTCGCCGAGCTGCCCGAGGTGATCGCGGTCGGCGCCGAGTCCGCGCCCGAGACCGACATGGCGATCGCCAGGGAAACCAGCGGCGCCAACGCGGTCCAGGCGGTGGGCGGGTACACCGGCCGGGGTGTGCGGGGCGAGGTGATGGACGGCGGCCTGCGCGTCGCGCACCAGGAGTTCGCCGCCCGGCCGCCGGTCGCGCACGGACCGAACTCCTCGGACACCAGCCACGGGACGTCGACCTACGGCCAGATCTTCGCCTCCGGCGTCAGCGCCGCGCACCGGGGAATGCTGCCCGACGCGCAGGGCATCTTCGCCACGTACTCCGGCAAGGACCGCTACGCGCACACCAAGGAGCTCGTCGACCCGGCCGGGCCGTACCGCGCGGTGTTCCAGAGCAACAGCTGGGGCGACTCGCTCACCACGTCCTACACGTCGATCTCCGCGCAGCTGGACAAGATCGTGTTCGACCACGACCTGCTGATCTGCCAGTCGCAGAGCAACGCGGGCTCCCGCAGTTCCCGGCCGCAGGCGTGGTCGAAGAACGTGCTGTCGGTGGGCGGCCAGTACCACTACAACACCGCGGGTCGGGCCGACGACAAGTGGAACAGCGGCGCCAGCATCGGACCCGCCGCCGACGGCCGGATCAAGCCGGACATCTCCAACTACTACGACCGCATCGACACGACCTCGTCGAGCAGCAACACCTCCTACACCGCGTCGTTCGGCGGCACGAGCGGCGCGACGCCGATCACCTGCGGCAACGCGGGTCTGCTGTTCCAGATGTGGGCCGACGGCGTGTTCTCCGGCGGCCCCGGCAAGGCCGGTGACGTGTTCGACTCCCGTCCGCACGCGGCCACGGCCAAGGCGCTGCTCGTCAACACCGCCAACCAGTACGACTTCACCGGCACCGCGCACGACATGACCCGCACCCACCAGGGCTGGGGTTCGGCGAGCGTCGGCAACCTGCACGCCCGCGCGCGGGCGAACGGCTGGAAGCTGCCGGTGCTGGTGAACGAGACCGACCTGCTCACGTCGGGAGCGAGCAAGCGGTACACCGTCGCCTCCGACGGCACGAAGCCGTTGCGCGCCACGCTCGCCCACACCGACCCGGCAGGCACGCCGGGCGCGGCGAAGGCCGGGGTCAACGACCTGACGCTGAGGCTCACCGCGCCCGACGGCACGGTCTACTTCGGCAACAACGGCCTGTCCACCGGTGTCTGGTCGACTCCCGGCGGAGCGGCGAACACGGTCGACAACGTGGAGAACGTGTTCGTCAACGCGGCAGCCGCGGGCACGTGGACGGTCGAGGTGATCGCCACGGCGGTCAACGCGGACGGCCACGTCGAGACGGCCGCCACCGACGTGGACTACGCGCTGGTCGTGTCGTAGCACCGGAATCGCGGTCCCGACTCCCCGCCGCTGCCGTGGCGGGGAGTTCGGCGTTCGAGGGACGACCTCGAACAGGTGAACGTGGTGTCCGGTGTGACGACCCGGTCCCACGTCCGGGTGAGCCGTGTGGCGGGGGCAGGCGGGTCGGTGCAGGGTGGTCGGAGACTTCGACACGGGAGGAAACCGCCGCATGATCCGCGTCAAGCCCTCGGCGGGCGGCCAGGTCAACGTGACGTTCGTGCTGTCCGATCCACCGCCGGGACACATCAGCGTCGTGGGGTGCTTCAACAACTGGACGCCGGGCAGGCACCGGCTGGTCAGGCGCTCCAACGGCACGTGGTCCACCGCGGTCCGGGTGGATTCCGGAGCGACGCTGTGCTTCCGCTACCTGGCCAGTGACGGCGTCTGGTTCGACGACCACGAGACGGAGTTGAGTCGCGACGACAGGGGGCAGCTGATCTCGGTCTAGGAGCCGTTCAAGCCCGGTGGGCCCCGGCAGCGCGCGGTGCGAGTTCGGGGCTCGCCGAGGTGGCGGCGAAGTCCGTCGACACCCCGGCGGCCAGTGCCAGGAACACCGACCGGTGCAGTGCCCACCGGTCTTCCAGACCGGCGGTCGTGATCACCCTGAGCACGGGCGGCGAGCACACCAGCGCCATCGGCCCGTCGGTGAGCAGCGCGTCGATCCCGGCCGCCGAGAAGAACGTGACCCCGCTGAGGTCGACCACGACGGTGGTGAACCAGATCCGGGCTTGGGCGATCCGGTCGGCGAGCAGCGGGGCGGACGAGAAGTCCACCTCTCCGCGCACGGTGACGACTCCGGCGTTGGCCGGGGGAGCGGGGTGAACGGCCACCGACAGGCCGGTGAAGCGCGGGATCGTCGTCGTGTCATCGGACGGGGGTCGCCCGGTCGAGAATTCCAAGCTCATGTGCGAACCAACCTGTCGTTTCACCTTCTTGTTCCCGAATGAGACGATTCAATCAAACCTGAACAACAGTTCTGATTATCGTTCCGTGATTCGCCGAACAATGTGCTTTTCGGTCACAGGATCGTCAGTCGCGAGGTGTAGTGCGCATTCCCCGGTTCGGCATCGGCATCTTGATCCATGGTGTTCGATCAAACGGATAGCTTGACTATCCGTAACTGGCGATACACTGTGCTCCGGGTGGTGATCGAGAAGGAGGCCCCGGATGCGCATGGCCGAACTGAGCGCCGAGTCCGGCGTGCCGGTCGCCACGATCAAGTACTACCTGCGTGAGGGCCTCGTGCCCGCCGGTGAGCTCACCAGCCCCAACCAGGCCCAGTACCAGGCGAAGCACCTCCAGCGGCTCAAGCTCGTGCGCGCGCTGCTCGACGTGGGCGGACTGTCCATCGTGGACGTCCGGGAGGTCGTCCGCGCCATAGACGAACGGGCCCCGACGCACGAGCTCCTCGGCGTCGCCCAGCACGGCCTGTTCGTGCGCAAGAACGAGGTCGACGAGGAAAGCCAGGCGTGGGCCGCGGGGCTCATCCAGGAGATCGCGGACCAGCGCCAGTGGGTGCTCCAGCCGGACGACCTCTACACCAAATCGCTGGTGAGCCTGCTCTGCACGTTCCGCGACCTCGGCCAATCCCATCTGCTCGGCATCTTCGCGCAGTACGCCGAGATCGCCGACGCCATCGCGCAGATCGACCTGGCGGCCATCGGCGACCTGCCGACGCCCGAGCTGATGGTGGAGAGCGCGGTCGTGGGGACCGTGCTGGGCGACGCGGTGTTCGTCGCGCTCCGCAGGATCGCCCAGCAGCACGCCTCGCAGAAGATGTTCGGTGCCGGGGACACGCCGCCGTCCACCTGATCACCAGTGCGTCGGCCTGCTCAGGGTCTCCGGCAGCTTCGTCGCGGCGTCGCCCCTGGCGGCGTTCAACTGCGCCTGGGTGAGGAAGATGCTCTCGGTCAGGTCCGCGCCGCGCAGGTCGGCGTCGCGGAAGTCGGCCCCGATGAGGTCGGCCAGCCGCAGGTCCGCTCCCCGCAGGTCGGCCCCGATCAGGTAGGCGCCGCGCAGGTTCGCGCCGCGCAGGTCGGCGCCCGGCAGCTTGGCGCCGATCAGGTCCGCGCCGCGGCGGATCCTCTTGTTCTTCTGCTTGGGCGCGCCCGCCCGGACGAGTTCGCTGGTGCGCAGCAGGAGCGCGTTCACGCCCTCGCGGTGGCCGGGCACGTCCAGCGCGCCGAACTCGTCGGGGCTCGTGCGGGTCAGCCGCTCGGTCTCGTCCAGCGCGGCCCGGAGGTCGGCGCGGATCGACCTGGCGGCGCGCAGCTCCAGCGCCGCGGTGAGGTAGAAGAGCAGTTCGTGCAGCTGGCGCATCACCGGGAACACCGCGAACATCTGCTTCGCCGTGTCCTTGGAGTCCCGCCAGCTCTCGCCGCCGAACGTGACCAGGGAGGTCTTCTGCCCGGCCCCGAAGCAGTCGAACACCGTGCACCCGGAGAAGCCCCGCGGCCGCAGCTCCGTGTGGATGTCGCAGCGGTAGTCGTCGAGGAGGTTCCGGCACGGGTCCCCGGCGTCCTTGTCGACCGCGAAGTCCGCCGACCTGGTGAACGCCAGCGCGACGCAGCAGAGCCCGAAGCAGTTCGAGCAGTCGGCGCGCAGGTCGGACGCGGTGTTCTCGGGCAACGGGCTCTGGTCTCCTGGCGAGGGGCTCGGGGGAGGAGCCTCCAGGGTAGGTGAACGCCTCGACCGCCCGGCCGACGGCCGGGCGGTGGGACGTCACGTCAGAGCGCGGCCTTCAGGAAGGCGATCGCCTGGGCGATGGCGGCCCTGGCGGCGTGCGTGCCGCTCAACGCGTTCAGCATCACGAAGTCGTGGATGACGCCCTGGTAGCGGGCCGCGGTGACCGGCACGCCCGCGGCGCGCAGCTCGTTCGCGTAGGCCTCGCCCTCGTCGCGCAGCACGTCCGCCTCGCCGGTGATGACCAGCGCCCGCGGCAGACCCGCGAGCTGCTCGGTGGTGGCGCGCAGCGGGGACGCGGTGATCTCGGCGCGCTGGGCCGGGTCGGTCGTGTACTGGTCCCAGAACCACTGCATCGCGTCGCGGCGCAGGAAGTAGCCCTCGGCGAACTCGTGGTAGGACGCGGTGTCGAAGGAGGCGTCGGTCACCGGGTAGAACAGCACCTGCCCGGTGAAGGCCACGTCGCCGCGCTCCTTGGCGAGCAGGGTGAGGGCCGCGGTCATGTTGCCGCCGACCGAGTCGCCCGCGATGGCGACGCGCGTGCCGTCGAGGTCCTTGCCCGCGCCGTGGGTGCCGATCCATTGGGCCACCGCGTAGTTCTCCTCGATGGCGATCGGGTACCGGGCCTCGGGGGAGAGGCTGTACTCCGGGAACACCACGGCGGCGTTCGCGCCGACGGCGAGTTCGCGGATCAGCCGGTCGTGGGTGTGGGAGTTGCCGAACACCCAGCCCGCGCCGTGGATGTAGAGGATCACCGGCAGCGTGCCGGTCACGCCCTCGGGGCGCACGATCCGCACCTTCACCTCGCCGGACGGGCCGCCCGCGACGACGAGGTCCTCGATGTCGACGGCGGGCTTCGCGACCTCGCCCGACTGCACCTCGTCCACCGCCGCGCGACCCTCCTCGGGGGTCAGGTCGAAGAGGTACGGCGGCTTGGCGGTGGCGTCCGCGAAGTCCTGCGCGGCCTTCTCCAGAACGACGGTCATGGCTGGCTCCTTCAACACTCGCTGCTCGAAGCTGACGGGGTGAACGCTAGTGCGCAGTTAGCTTGTGCACAAGTTAAACGTGCACGATGTGTTGTGGGTCTCGGCGATCTGCGGTCGGGACTCCGGTACGCCAAGGTGGAGCGCATGGCTGAGTCGACCCGTGTCGTGATCGTCGGTGGAGGATTCGCCGGATTCCAAGCCGCCCGCTCGCTCTCCCGCGCCCTGCCGAAGGACGCGCCCGTCGAGATCGTGCTGGTGAACCGCACCGACTACTTCCTCTACCTCCCACTGCTCCCCGAGGTCGCCGCGGCCGTCATCGACCCCCGGCGCGTCACGGTCTCCCTGCCCGCCGCGCTGCCGCGCGTGCGGCTCGCGCTCGGCGAGGTCACCAGCGTCTCGCTGGAGGACCGCACGGTCAGCTACACCGATCCCGAGGGCGAGGCCCACGACCTCTCCTACGACCGGGTGGTCCTCGCGTCGGGCAGCGTGAACAAGCTGCTGCCCATCCCCGGCGTCGCCGAGCACGCCCACGGCTTCCGCGGCGTCGCCGAGGCGCTGTACCTGCGCGACCACGTGATCCGGCAGGTCGAACTCGCCGCCGCCTCCGACGACCAGGAGGAACGCGACGCGCGCTGCACGTTCGTGGTCGTCGGAGCCGGCTACACCGGCACCGAGGTGGCCGCGCAGGGGCCGCTGTTCACCAGGGCCATCGCCAAGCGGCACAAGGAACTCCGAGACCAGCCGATGCGCTGGATCCTGCTCGACATCGCCCCGAAGGTGCTCCCGGAACTCGACCCGAGGCTGTCCCGCGCGGCAGACAAGGTGCTCCGCAAACGGGGCGTCGAGGTCCGGATGGGCGACTCCGTGGAGGAGGCGACGCGCGGGGGCGTGCGGCTGACCAACGGCGACTTCGTCGCCACCCGCACGCTGGCCTGGTGCGTCGGCATCCGCCCCGACCCCCTGGCCGAGGGCACCGGCCTGGCGACCGAGAAGGGCAGGCTCTGCGTCGAGCCCAACCTGACCGTCCTCGGCCACCCGGAGGTGTTCGCCTGCGGTGACGCCGCCGCCGTCCCCGACCTCACCCGTCCCGGCGAGGTGACCGCGATGACCGCCCAGCACGCCGCCCGCCAGGGCACCCTCGCGGGCAAGAACGTCGCCGCCTCCCTCGGCTACGGCGCCCTGCTGCGCGACTACAAGCACCACGACCTCGGCTTCGTCGTGGACCTAGGCGGCTTCGCCGCCGCCGCGAACCCCTTGCGCATCCCCCTGTCCGGCTTCCCCGCGAAGGTCGTCACCCGCGGTTACCACCTGGTGGCCATGCCGGGCAACCGCATCCGCACCGCCGTCGACTGGGCGCTGGACGCGGTGCTCGGCCGCCAGTCCGTCCAACTCGGCCTGGTCCGGTCGGCAGCCGTGCCGCTGGAGACGGCGAAGCCCGGCTAGAACTCGCCACTCCCGTCTACCGTGGACCGACATGGACCACGTGAGCGCGTTGCCGGATCTGCTGGACGACATCGAGGCCCTGGTGACGTGCGAGTCACCGTCCGCCGATCTCGCGGCGGTCGCCGCCTCGGCCGACGTCGTCGCGCGGATCGGGGAGAAGCGGCTCGGTGTGGCGCCGGAGCGGATCGTGGTGGACGGCGTGAGCCACCTGCGGTGGCGGTTCGGGGACGGGCCGTCGAAGGTGTTGCTGCTGTGCCACCACGACACGGTGTGGCCGCTCGGAACGCTGGTGACGCACCCGTTCACGATCGAGGACGGCGTGCTGCGGGGTCCGGGGTGCTTCGACATGAAGGCCGGGCTGGTCATGGCGGTGCACGCCGTCGCCGGGCTCACCGACCGGTCCGGGGTGGTGCTGCTGGTCACCGGGGACGAGGAGATCGGCTCGCCCAGTTCGCGGGCGCTGATCGAGGCCGAGGCGCAGGGGTGCGCGGCCGCGCTGGTGCTGGAGGCCTCGGCGGACGGGGGCGCGCTCAAGACCGAGCGCAAGGGCGTGTCGCTGTACCGGGTCCGGGTGTTCGGGCGGGCGGCGCACGCCGGGCTGGAACCGGAACGCGGGGTCAACGCCACCGTCGAACTCGCCCACCAGGTGCGGGCGGTGACCGCGCTCGCCGACCCCGCGCTCGGCACGACGGTCACCCCGACCGTGATGTCGTCCGGCACCACGGGCAACACCGTGCCCGCCGCGGGGGAGTTCTCCATCGACGTGCGCGCCCGCACCGACGCCGAGCAGCTGCGGGTGGACGCCGCGCTGCACGCGTTGCGCCCGGTCCTGCCCGGCGCCCGGCTGGAGGTGCTGGGCAAGCCGAACCGCCCGCCGCTGATGGCGGAGGCGTCCGCCGCGCTGTTCGCCCGCGCCTCCGCCGTCGCGGCCGAGCTGGGGCAGCCGCCGCTGACCAGCGCCGCGGTGGGTGGCGGTTCGGACGGCAACTTCACCGCGGGCGTCGGCACGCCGACCCTCGACGGCCTCGGAGCGGTCGGCGGCGGCGCGCACGCCGATCACGAGCACGTGCTGGTGGCGGAGTTGCCGGGGCGAACCGCGCTGGTGGCGGCGCTGGTGGCGGACCTGCTCGACGGCGGGACCGCGTCCTAGCCCGTCCGGTCGAGCGCGCGGGCCAGTTCCGTGAGGGCGTCGACCACGGTGGTGCGGCGCTCGGCCGGGATCTGGTCGAGCGCCTGCCGCTGCACGGAGCGCATGCGGCGGTCGGCCGCCTGCCAGGCGGTCTCGCCGCGCGGGGTGAGGGTGACGAGGACGGTGCGGTCGTCACCGCTGATGCGCTTGCGCGCCACGAACCCCCGGTCCTCCAGCTGCTTGAGCGCGCGGGTCGCGGTGGGCTGGGCCACGCCGGCACGGGTGGCGAGCCTGCCGACGGCCATCGCGCCCTGCTCGGTGAGCGGGGTGAGGAGCACCACCTGCGACTCCGACAGCTGGTCCGGGCCCGCCTCGGTGGCGGCCAGGCTGCTGCGGTTGTGGTGCATGAGCGCGTAGAGCCGGTTGCAGGCCTTGGTGAACTCGTCGACTTCCTCGTCGGTGAGGGCGGCTGTGTCGGACATGGCGCTAGTTAATCATGTGGCCCATGTCGGCATAGCGTGCTATCCGCAGAGTGGTGCTCGGCGTGCCTGCGGTTGGCAACCAACTGATGAGGTGTGCAGGGGCGCGTTCGGCGAGCCTGCGGCGTGGCTGACGTGGAAGCCTTGACCTTCCCGTCGGGGGAAGGCCGAGCATCGGTGGGACGAGGTTCCCCACCGAAAGGTTGACGAGATGAGCGACGTGCCCGCTGTGGTCGACCGGTACCTGGAGGCGGTCGACGCCTCCGCGCTGGCGGCGTGCTTCACCGAGGACGGCACCGTGGTCGACGAAGGGGAGACCCACGTCGGACGCGAGGAGATCGCGCGGTGGCGGGAGAAGACCGCGAACCAGTGGACCTACACGACCGAGATCACCGGTCGCGCCGTCACCGGGGTCGGCCGGTACCGGGTCACCACCCACCTGGAGGGTGATTTTCCGGGCGGGGTCGCCGATCTGGCGTTCGACTTCACCGTGGACGACGGGCTGATCTCGTCGCTGGCGATCGGATAGGGGTGTGGGGCATGGCCGCTCTGGTGTCCATCGGGGAGTTCTCCACGATGACCCGGCTCAGCCGCAAGGCGTTGCGGCACTACCACGAGCTGGGGGTGCTGGAACCCGCGCGGATCGATCCCGTGTCGGGGTACCGGTACTACGACACGTCGCAGGTCCGGTCGGGGCACCTCATCCGGCGGTTCCGGGAGTTGGACATGCCCGTCGCCGAGGTGAGGGCGGTGCTGGAGGCGCACTCCGACTCCGTGCGGGACGAGCTGATCGGGGCGCACCTCCGGCGGTTGGAGGAGCGGGTGGAGCGGACCCGGTCGGCCATCGCGTCGTTGCGGGGTCTGTTGGGAGCCGGGGGATCGGCTCCCCCGATCGGGTTCCGGTCGGTGCCCGCGGTCCAGGCCGTCGCGGTGTCCGAGGTGGTGGGGATCGAGTCGGTCGTGGAGTGGTGGCAGGAGGCCGTCGCGGAGCTGTCGGCGGTGCTGGCCGGGGCCGGGGTGGCGCCCACGGGTCCCGTGGGCGGGCTGTACGCGAGGGAGCTGTTCAGCGAGGAGGTGGGCGAGGCGACCGTGTTCCTGCCCGTGGACGTGGCGGTCGGAGCCGTCGGGAGGGTGCGGGTGGTGGAGGTGCCCGCCGCCTCGCTGGCCGTCGCGGTGCACTCGGGTGGGGACCGCGACGAGGACGAGACCTACGGGGAGCTGGGAACCCTGGTGGCCGAGCGGGGGATCGGCGCGGCCGGGCCCGTGCGCGAGTACTACCTGGACGGCGCCGTGGAGATCTGCTGGCCGATTGCCTCTATGGCTTCAGTGTAGATCGAAATCAATCCAGGAACGCTCGGGTCCGCGGTTCGATCGGGCGACCGCCACCGCGACCTGCGTCGACGGGTCGCGGTGGCGGTCGGGTTTCAGGCCCTGGCCAGCAGTTCGGTGGCGATGTACAGGTCCTGGAGGGCGATTCCCGAGCTGTCGAAGACGGTGACGGCGTCCGGGGACCGCCTGCCGGGAGCCTCGCCGGTCAGCACGTGGCCGAGGGCGGTGATCGGGCGGTCCCCGGCGTGCTGGAACTCGCCGATCGTCCGCGACTGCGTCGGCAGGTCGCAGAAGAGGTCCGCGGTCGCCAGCAGGTCCGGTGGGAGTTCCTGCTTGCCCTTGGCGTCCGAGCCCATCGACGCGACGTGGGTGCCGGGGGAAACCCAGGCGGCGTCGAAGAGCGGGGCTCTGGCCGTGGTGGCGGTGACGACGATGTCCGCCGCGCGCACGGCCCGTTCCGGCTCGGTGAGGGTCGCGGGCAGGCCCGCGGTGGTGAGCAGGTCGACCAGGGCGTGGCCGTGCGCCGGTGTCCTGGCCACCACGTGGATGGCGGCCAGGTCGCGGACCCTGGCCAGCGCCCTGCACTCGTAGTAGGCCTGGTGGCCCGTGCCGAAGACGGTGAGGGTGCGGGCACCGGGGTTGGCCAGGGTGTCCGCGGCCACCGCGTCGGCCGCCGCGGTGCGGTACGCGTTGACCTCGCCGGCCTCCACCACCGCCGCGACGCGGCCGGATTCCTGGTCGAGGAGGACGATGGTGGAGTTGTGCCTGGGGGTGGTGGTGTTGTCCGGCCAGTAACTGCCGATCTTGACGCCCGCGAGGTCCGCCGCCGCTGCCGACTTCATGGTGAACCTGTTGTGCGGCTTGGAGCCGTGGGCGGGCAGGGCCGGGAAGGTGGTGCTGGTTCCCGCCACCGCGGCGATGAGTGCGGTGCGGACGGCGTTGTAGGCCAGTTCCTCGGTGACGAGGGCCGCTGAGTCCACTTCGGACAGGAAGCGCATAGTCGTTTACCAGCCGTTCAGTCTGGGCCACACGGTGTCGGACGTGGTGAGGCGGTAGTGGTCGTGCTGGGCCGCCGTGGCGCAGGCGTGGTTGGGGAGGATGCGGAGCCGGGTGCCCACGGGGAGGTCGGGGAGGGCCGTGGTGGCGCCTTCCCTCAGGGACAGGACGCCGTGCTCCTGGCTGGCGCCGGTCATGAGGAGGTCCGGGACGAGGACGCCGTCGACGTCCGCGACCAGGCCGTAGCCCTGGTCCGTCGGCTGGTTGGCCGTTCCCCGGTCCCTCGACGTGGCCATCCAGCCCGCGTCGGTGAGGATCCAGCCCTTGTCGGCCCGGTGGCCGATGACGGTGGTGACCACCGACAGGGCCAGGTCGTCCAGGGTGCAGACGCCGATCCCCGCCATGACCAGGTCGAAGAAGACGTAGTTGCCGGCGCGCACCTCGGTGACGCCGGTCAGGTCGCGGGCGAAGTGGGCAGTGGGGGTGGAGCCGATGCTGACCACCGGGGTGGGGAAACCCGCCGCGCGCAGGGTTCCCGCCGCTCGCACGGCGGTGGCGCGCTCGTGTTCGGCGGCCGCGACCAGTGCTTCCTCGGTGTAGCAGAAGTAGGACTCGCCCGCGTGGGTGAGGACGCCGCGCAGGTCCTCGCCCAGTGCCGCGGCGATGTCGAGCAGCGCCGGGTCGTCGGGGAGCACGCCGCCGCGGTGGCCGTCGCAGTCGATTTCGACCAGGGCGGGCACCCCGGCCGCGTGGGCCAGGCGGGCCTGCTCGACGCTGTCGAGGAGGACGACCAGGTCGACGCCCCGGCCCCTCAGGGCTCGCGCGCGGTCGAGCTTGTCGGGTGCGATGCCGACCGCGTAGACGATGTCGGTGAAGCCGTGGTCGGCGAACCCCTCCGCCTCGTGGAGGGTCGAGACGGTGATGGGGCCGGTGCCGCCGTCGAAGAGGAGCCTGGCCACGTCCACGGACTTGGCCGTCTTCACGTGGGGGCGGAGGGTCGAGCCGAGCGCGGTGACGTGGTCGTGGAGGCGGGCGATGTTGCCCTCGACCTTGGCCGTGTCCAGCAGGAGGTGTGGGGTGGTCATCGTCAACTCACGTAGTTGTAGACGGTGGCGCGGGAGACGCCGAGGATGGTCGTGAGCACGGGCACGGAGTGCTTCACGTCGAGGTAGCCGTTCTCCTTGAGGGAGCGGAGCAGTTCCTTCCTGTCCTTCGCGGTGAGGCTGCGCGGGGTTTGGCCTCGGGCGGCGGCGAACTCCTCCACGAGGGCGCGGAGTTCGTCCACGGTGCGGGCGCGCAGGTTCTCCGTCAGGGGCTGTTCCTGGTCGTCCGTCCGGACCAGGTTGTGGAGGCTGCGGGCGACGGTGGCGAAGAGGGAGACGTCGAGGTTGAGGCAGAGGGCGGCGATGTAGGCGCCCTCGCTGTTCTTGATGCCGATGGACGTGCTCTTCGCCGGTCTGCCGTCGGGGAAGGTGTTGGGGTAGTTCTGGATGACGTTCGGGTAGTCGGGGTCCTGGATGCGGGCCACGCCGATCTCCGTCGCGGGGTCGCCGATCTCGCGGCCGGACAGGTTGTTCTCGATGACCCGGATGGTGTGGTCGGGGTCGCGGAGGTCGTGCAGGACCACCTCGCAGAGGCCGGGGAACATCCTGCCGATGGCGGTGGCGATGGTCTCCGCTTCGCGGAGCAGCAGTTCGTCCTCGGTCACGCGAACACCCCGGTCATCGTCGTCGGGGCCTTGAGACCGGAGCCGGTGAGGACGACGACCGTCGTCTCGCCGGGGCGGATGGCGCCCCTGGCCCTGAAGACCTCGACGGCCGCGGCGGCGGTCGCGCTGGTGGGCTCCGCGTACAGGCCCATCGCGGCCAGGTCGCGGACCGCGGCGGCGATGTCGGCTTCCGGGATGGCGGCCACGTCGCCGTTCGAGCGGCGGACGGCGTCCAGCACCTCCGGCAGGCGGACGGGTTCGCGGATCGCGGTGCCCTCGGCGATCGTGGGCGCGAACGCCAGGTCGGCCGTCGTGCCGTGGAAGTGCGCGTGGATGGGAGCGCAGTTCCGCGGCTGGGCCACGAGGAGGCGGGGCAGGCGGTCGATGTGGCCCGCGTCGAGGAGTTCGGTGAAGCCGAGGTCGCAGCCCAGTACCGTGCTGCCCGCTCCCGCGACGGTGACGACGGCGTCCGGGGCGGTGAACCCCAGGTCCTCCCACAACTCGTAGGCGAGGGTCTTGGTGCCCTGGAGGAAGAACGGGTGCCAGTTGTGGCTCGCGTAGCAGGTGTCCGCGGACTCGCGGACCGCTCGCGCGGCGGTGGCTCCCCGGTCGCCCGGCACCAGGACGACCTCGGCGCCGTAGGCCCGGCTCTGCAGGACCTTGGCGGGGGAGGTGCCTTCCGGGGCGAGGATCCTGGCCTTGATGCCCGCGGCGGCGCAGTACGCGGCCACCGAGGAGCCGCCGTTGCCGGAGCTGTCCTCGACGACGCTGTCCACGCCCGCCTGCGCGAGCAGGGAGACCATGACGCTGGTGCCGCGGTCCTTGAAGCTGCCGGTGGGGCTGAACCACTCCAGCTTGAAGCGCACGGGGGTGGCGCCCCAGTCGCGTTCGATGAGAGGGGTGCAGCCCTCCCCCAGCGAGACCGGCCGGGCGATGTCGCCGGGGAGCGCTACCCGGTAGCGCCAGAGCGAGCGGACCCGCGCGTCCACGTCGGCCGGGCCGATGCCGGGCGACGGGGCCACCGTCAACGGTGCCCCGTCGTCCCCGCGCCAGCGTCGGGCGTCGATCGGGTAGGTCCGGCCGGATCGCGCGTCGAGGTACATGACCACCCTTCGTCTGGACGTTTGGTCCAAGTGTAGACGAAGGGTCCAACACCTAGAGGTGGATGCCGCCCGAGACCTCCAGGCGCTGGCCGGTGACCCAGCGGTTGTCGTCCGACAGCAGCGACGCCACGACACCGCCGATGTCGTCGGGGAGGCCCACCCGGCCCAGCGCGGACTGGGACGCCAGGAGCGCGTTGAAGTCGGCGTTGTCGCGCACGGCACCGCCGCCGAAGTCGGTCTCGACCGGTCCCGGCGCGATGGTGTTGACGGTGATCCCGCGCGGGCCGAGTTCCTGGGCCAGGTAGCGGGTCAGCACCTCGACCGCGCCCTTCATCGACGCGTAGGCGACGAAGCCCGGCGTGGTGAAGCGGGCGAGACCGGTGGACACGTTCAGGATGCCGCCGCCGTCGGCGAGGACCGGCAGGAGGCTCTGGGTGAGGAAGAAGACACCCTTGAAGTGGACGTCCATCAGCTCGTCGAACGCCTCCTCGGTGGTGTCGGCGAACGACAGGTGGTGGGCGATGCCCGCGTTGTTGACCAGGTGGTCGAACGAGTCGCGGTCCCACGTCTCCTTCAGCGTCCGGCGGACCTCGTCGGCGAAGCCCGCGGACTTGGCGACGTCCAGGCGCAGCGCGACGGCCGTGCGGCCCAGCGCGCCGATCTCGGCGACGACCGCGTCCGCCTCCTCGGCGTTCGAGCGGTAGGTGATGATCGAGTCGACACCCCTGCGGGCGAGGGCCAGCGCGGCGTTGCGGCCGAGGCCCCTGTTGCCCCCGGTGACGATGGCGATCTTCATGGTGGTTCCTCACTCTGTGCTGTGCTCTACGTTTGCTTGCACCACGAGAGTCGTCGCTTTCCGCGACCGCGTTCACCGCCTGGTTATCCCCTGATCGGCGGACCGGGGTTGAGCGCCTCGACGCTCGCTTCGACGATCCGCTCCTGGGCGGTCTCCCTCGACGTCGTCGGCACGCCGTCGCCCGGCTGGTCGCCGTAGTCGCCGAAGAACGCGTGCACGGCGCCGGGGACCTGGACGTACCGGGTGGCCGGCGGCAGGAGCTTCCGGGAGTCGACCACGTCGACCGGGGTGGTGAAGCCGTCGTGCTCGCCCGAGATGGACCAGACGTCCAGGTCCGTGCGGTGCGACAGGTCGTCCGCGGGGTAGGAGGCCCACAGCAGCAGGCCGTGCACGCGGGGGTCGCCGGTCGCGGCGTAGCGGCTCGCGGCGACGCCGCCCAGCGAGTGGCCGCCGACGGTCCAGTCGCGGACGTCCGGGTGGGCGTCGAGCACGTCCGCCGCGGCGCCGGTGCTGAGCAGGGCGAAGTCGAACGGGGCCTTGACCACGACGACGAGCGTGCCGCGCTCGGCGAGGGCGCTGAGCAGGCGCAGGTAGGCGCGCGGGTCCACGCGGGCGCCGGGGTAGAACACCAGGCCGTTGCGGATCGGGTTCGTCGGGAGCAGTTCGACGGTCGTGGCGTGGTCGACGGTCCGTTCCACGGGCCTGGTCGCGGGGAACGGGCGCAGCCACACCAGCGGCGCGAGGAGCAGCGCCACCGCCACCAGCACGAACCAGCGCGGGCGCGGCGGGCGGACCGCGGCCGCGATCCCGGCGCAGCCGACGAGCACCAGCACCACGAGGTAGGCCGGGTGGGCGTGGGTGATCGTGGACCAGCGGGTTGCCAGCAGCCACGCGGGCACGGCGACGGCCGCGGCGGGCGCGGCCCAGCGGAGGCGGCTCATCGGCGGATGGCCGCCACGCGGATACCCGCCCAGATCAGCAGTGCCACGACGGCGGTCAGCAGGTATTCGATCGCGGGGATGCGGACCACCTCGTCGATCCGGTCGAAGCCGCGCCACGAGTACACGACCACGATGCCGACGGCGAACACCGCGCCCACGTACCAGCGCGCGGTCGTGGACAGGTCGACGCCGTGCAGCTGGGTCAGCACGAACACGCCGAGGAAGCCGAACAGGAACATCGGCCAGATGCCGTTCGGGCCGGAGTTCATCACCGCGACGAGCGTCCCGTGCACGGCCACCAGCAGTTCCAGGGTGAGGGTCCACCAGCGGTTGGTGTGCGCGCGGGTGAGGAAGAGGCTTCCTTGCAGGAGCAGGAGGAACATGTAGAAGAAGCCGATGAGGTGACCGCTGGTGTTCTCCATCGGGTGGTACCAGAACGTGTAGATCGCGGCCCAGCTGAACAGGTAGCCGTGGTACTTGCGGGCGAACCCGACGACGTCGGCGGAGAACGGCCTGCCGTGGCCGAGGAACAGGCCCCGCCTGCGGCTTTCCATCAGCAGCACGACGACCAGGAGCATCACGACCGAGCCCTGCGAGCTGAAGATCGACACGTCCTGCGCGGTGCCGTCGTAGAAGACCTGGGTCTGCGCGGCGTGCAGCGCGATGAAGCCGAGGTTGACCGCGAGCGCGACCACGTTGACCGGGTGCAGGCCCGCGGTGTGACGGCGAACCCTGGTCTGCGCGTAGTAGATCAACCCCCACGCCGCGAGCTGGTGCCCGGCGTAGCCGATCCACGCGGACAGGCGCGTCCACGCGGTCGGCTCGGGCAGCTTCCAGTAGTACCAGGACGCTCCCTGGTCCGGTAGCAGCGGGACGTCGCCCAAGCGGGTGCCCGCCAACCAGACCAATCCGGTCAGCACCGCACTGGCGGCGACCCCCCACAGCAGCACCCGGTGGGAATCACGACGCACATCGTTCAGCACGCTGAGCATTATGCAGATGTTCAGCTTGCTGAACAATCGCTTGCCGTGAGAGCGTGCCGACCACCACTATGAGCGGCACGCCGCACGACGAACGGGGAGCACACGGGTGGGTACGCACCGGTTGCGCGTCAACGGTTCCTGGCACGAGGTAGACCTGCCGGACGACACACCGCTGCTCTGGGCGCTGCGGGAGGACCTGGGGTTGACCGGGCCGAAGTACGGCTGCGGCGTCGGCGCCTGCGGGGCCTGCACGTCCATTGTGGACGGCGCGGCGTTCCGGCCGTGCACGACGAGCGTCGCGGACGCCGTCGGAGGGGACATCACGACCATCGAGGGCCTGTCGCGGCGCGGTGACCACCCGGTTCAGCGGGCGTGGATCGAACAGGACGTCGCCCAGTGCGGGTACTGCCAGCCCGGCCAGATCATGTCCACCGTCGCGCTCCTCGCCGAGCACCCGAACCCCACCGACCAGGACATCGACGCGGCGCTGCGCGACAACGTGTGCCGGTGCGGCACGTACTCGCGCATCCGCGTCGCGGTGAAGCGCGCGGCGAAGCTGGCGCGGGGTGACCGGTGATGCTCGGACGTCGCTCCTTCCTCACCGCCGCCGGACTCGGCGTGCTGGTCGTGGCCCTGCCGGTGCCCGCGTTCGCCGACGCGGCCGGGCTGGTGCCGAACGTCTTCGTGCGCGTGGACGCCGACGGGCGGATCACCGCCACGGTCGCGCGGCCCGACTCCGGCCAGGGCGTGCGGACCGTCGTCGCGATGCTGGTTGCCGAGGAACTGGCCGTCGACCTGGACGCCGTGCACGTCGAGCAGGCTCCGGGCGATACCGCCCGCTACGGCTCGCAGAGGGTCGCGAACTCCACCTCCGTCCGGCAGATGACCGAGCCGCTGCGCCAGGCCGCGGCCACCGCCCGCTGCCTGCTCGTGGCCGCCGCCGCGCAGCGGTGGGGCGTGCCTGCGGAGGGTTGCCGGGCGCGTGACGGGTTCGTGGTGCACCCGAACCGGCGCAGGCTGCCGTACTCGGCGCTGGTCGCGGACGCCGCCGCGCTCGACCCGGCCACCGTGCCCGTGACGCTGGTCCCGCGCGAGGACTGGAAGGTGCTCGGCCGCAAGGCGGGCCGGGTCGACGCGAAGGACATCGTCACCGGCAGGGCCGACTACGGCATCGACGTCGTCCGACCCGGCCTGCTGACGGCCGTGGTGGCACGGCCTCCGTGGATCGGCGCGGTGCCGGACGTCGTGGACGACACGGCCGCCCGCGCGGTGGCGGGGGTGGTCGGCGTCGTCCGGGTCGACACCGGCATCGCCGTCGTCGCCAGGTCCGCGCCCGCCGCGCTGCGCGGGCGGGAGGCGCTGCGCGTCACGTGGACCGGCGGCACGCCGAACGCCGACAGCCGGGTGTGGCTGGACGAGTTGGCGGCGGCGCTGCCCGCGCCCGCCCCGGCGCCCGGACCGGTGGCGCTGGAGGCGGTGTACCGGCTGCCGCTGCTGGCCCACGCGCCGATGGAGCCGATGAACGCCACCGCCGACGTGCGCCCGGACGGCGTGTCGCTGTGGGTGCCGACCCAGGACCCCGGCCGGACGCGGACGGTGCTGGCGCAGGCGCTCGGGCTCGACCCGGCCGCCGTGCGGGTGGAGGCGACGCTCGCGGGCGGCGCGTTCGGCAGGCGGATCGAGGTGGACTTCGTGCTGGAGGCCGTCGCCTGCTCGCGGGCCGTGGGCGCGCCGGTCAAGGTGCTGTGGACCCGCGACGACGACACCCGGCACGACTCCTACCGGCCGATGTCGGTGCACAGGCTCAGCGCCGTCGTCGACACCGAGGGCCTGCCGACGTGGCGCTCGCACGCCGTGTCGACGTGGCCACTGTCGACCACGCCACCGTTCGCGAACCCCGTCGTGGTCAAGGCGAGCGGCGACCACTTCCCTTACGCGGTCCCCGGAACGGTCACCGTCGACCTCAAGCCCGCGCCGCTGCGCACGTCGTTCTGGCGCGCGGTCTACGCGGGCCAGTTCGGCTACGCCGAGGAGTGCTTCCTCAGCGCGGTCGCCGAGCGCGGCGGCTGGGACCAGGTGGCGCTGCGCAGACGTTTGCTCCCCGCCGACTCACGCCTGCGGCGGGTACTGGACGAGGCCGCGAACCGGGCGCGGTGGGTCGGGTCGCGGCGGCAGGCGCGCGGGGTGGCGTGCCACCTGGACTACGGGTCGGCCATCGCGGTGATCGCCACCGTCGAGCTGGAGGACGGCGTGCCGCGGGTGCGGAAGGTGACGGCGGCGGTGGACGTCGGCGTCGCCCTGCACCCCTCGGGGGTGCGCGCGCAGGTCGAGGGCGGCGTGATGGACGCCGTGTCGACCGTGCTCGGCGCGCAGATCACCGTGCGGGACGGTCAGGTCGTGCAATCGTCCTTCCGGGACTACGCGTGGGCCAGGATCGACCGCGCGCCGGAGATCGACGTGGTGCTCGTGCCGTCCGACGCGCCGATCGGCGGGGTGGGGGAACTGGCCTTCCCGCCTGCCGCGGCGGCGATCGCCGCCGCGGTGGCCGCGGCGACCGGACAGCCGGTGACGGGGATGCCGGTGCGAGCGGACGTCGGTTGACGGTCGCGGCCCGCTCGTCTGCGAAGATGACCGGGTGGTCGAACCGGACGAGCAGCAGGTGCGCGCCATGCGCGCCGACGTGCACTCGTGGCCGACCGGACGGCTGCTGTCGGTCGCGGCGCGCATGGTCGAGGGCCGCTTCGACGCCGTGCTCGCCGGGCTGGACCTGACCCACGCGGGCATGATCGTGCTGCACCACGTCGTGGAGTCGCCGCTGGCGCAGCGCGAACTGGCGGTGCTGTGCCGGGTGACCGACCAGACCATGAGCCGCACCACCGAACGCCTGGAGCGGTCCGGGTTCATCCGGCGCTACTCCGACGACCGCGACCGCAGGCGGACCCTCGTCGCGATCACCCCGACCGGGCGGCGGGCGTTGAAGGCCGCGCGGCGGGAGGAACGCGAGTCCGAGGTGCTGCTGGGCGGTGTCGAGGACTACGACCACTTCCGCGAACAGCTGATCGCGCTCATCTCCCTCGTGACCGATCAAGCCGACTCCGACTGAGATCGTTGCGCTGCAAGGGTTTTCGTCCGGACCCACGTGGACGTGGCCGCCGTGTCCGAAGGCGTCCAGCGGGAACCGTCACGCCCGTCGCGCGTACGCGGCGGGCGTGACCCCCTTCCAGCGCTTGAACGCGTGGATGAAGCTCGACGCCTCCGCGTAGCCCAGCCGCAGCGCCACGTCCTCCACGGCCAGCGTGGTCAGCAGCTCCTGCGCCAGCGCCTCGCGCACCTCGTCGAGCAGCTCCTGGTAGCTGGTGCCGGACTCCGCGAGCCTGCGCCGCAGCGTCCGCGTGCTGATCGCCAGCTCGTGGGCGACGTGGTCCATGCCGACGCCGATCGCGCCGGGGCGGCTGAGCAGCTCGCGCACCTCGTGGGCGATCCCGACCCGTGCGCGGCGACGGGCCACCAGCTCGCGGCACTGCGCCTCGCACGCCGCCACGGTGTGCGGATCGGCCTGCGGCAGCGGCCGGTGCAGGAACGCCGAGTCGAAGCTCGCCACCGTGCGCGCCCGGCCGAACCGGGGCCGCAGGCCGAACACGCGCTCGTGACCCGTGACGTCGGACGGCTCGGCGAAGCGGAAGTCCACGGCCAGCAGCGGCACGCCGCCGGGCAGCAGCTCGCCGATGACCGTGTGGATCGCGGCCAGGTCCCGTTCCACCAGGAACCGGGCCACGGGCGCGGGCAGGGCGGAGTCGTCCAGTTCGATGAGCACCCGGTCCTCCGCCAGTGACGCCCGCGGGATGCTGAACGTGAAGCTGAGGTCCAGGAAGCGCAGGGCGACGTTCACCGCGTCCAGCACGGTCGGGCTGCTGATGAACGCGTAGCCGAGGATGCCGAACGTCGTGACGTGGTAGCGGCCGCCGAGCGCGGGACCCGCGTCCGGCATCAGGTCGGCGAGCGTGCGGACCACCCGGAGTTCCTGCGCCGCCGCGACCTCCGCGACCGGGTCGCTCAGGTCGGCGGGGGAGATGCCGCTGTCCGCGAGCAGCCGGTCCGCGTCGACGCCGTGCTCTGCGCCGAACCGCACGAGCAGCGCGACACCGGCCACGCTGCGCGGGAAGTCCCAGTGCCCGATCACCGGCTCCGAGAGAGACGTCATGGCCGACATTGTCGATTCCGCGTCCGCTCCTGTCTTGGGCCGGACGTGTGGACCTCCCTAGCGTCGACCGGGTGAACCACTCGTCACGTCCCCGTGTCGTCGTCATCGGCGCGGGCTTCGCGGGCATCGGCATGGCGGTCGCCCTGCGGCGCGACGGCGTCGACGTGACCGTGCTGGAACGCGCGGACGACCTCGGCGGAGTGTGGCGGGACAACACCTATCCGGGGGCGGCCTGCGACGTGCCCTCGTCGCTCTACTCCTACTCGTTCGCCCCGAACCCGGACTGGCCGCGCCGGTACGCCCGGGGCCCCGACATCCACGCCTACCTGCGGCGGGTCGCCGCCGACGTGCTCGACCACGTCCGGTTCCGCGCCGAGGTCGTCGCCGCGGCGTTCGACGAGACCGCGAAGCGGTGGCGGGTCTCCCTCGCGGACGGCGAGGTCGTGGAGGCCGACGTCGTGATCTCGGCGGTCGGCCAGCTCTCCCGCCCGGTCGTCCCCGACCTGCCCGGCGCCTTCGGCGGGCCCGCGTTCCACAGCGCCCGCTGGGAGCACCACCACGACCTGGAGGGCCGCCGGATCGCGGTCATCGGCACCGGGGCCAGCGCGATCCAGTTCGTGCCGCACCTCCAAACCCTCGCCGGGCGGGTGACGGTGTTCCAGCGGACGCCGCCGCACGTCGTGCCGAAGCCCGACCGCCGCTACCGGCCGTGGCACCGCAGGGTGTTCCGGGCCGTGCCGGCGGCGCAGCGCGCGGGGCGGCTGGGCACCTGGCTCGTCGGCGAGCTGCTCACGGCCGCGCTGACCTCGGCCCAACCACTCGGCGTGCTGGTCAACGGCCTGTCCCGGCTGCACCTGCGCCGCCAGGTGCCCGATCCCGCGCTGCGCGCCCGGCTCGTGCCCACCCACCGGGTCGGCTGCCAGCGGCTGCTGTTTTCCAACGACTGGTACCCAGCGCTGGCCAAGCCCAACGTCCACGTGGTCACCGAGAAGATCACCGAGCTGACCGCTGCCGGCGTGCGCACGGCCGACGGCGTGGAGCACCCGGTCGACGTGGTCGTGTACGGCACGGGGTTCGCGGCGACCGACTTCCTCGCCCCGATGCGGATCACCGGCCGTGACGGGCGTGAGCTGGCCGACGAGTGGGCGGGCGGAGCGCGGGCCCACCTGGGCATGACCGTGCCGGGGTTCCCGAACCTCTTCGTCCTCTACGGCCCCAACACGAACCTCGGCGGCAACTCGGTCGTGTACATGATCGAGCGGCAGTGCGACTACGTCCGGCAGGCCGTGCGGCACCTGGCCTCGGTGTCCACAGTGGAGGTTCGCCGCGACGTCGCGGAGCGGTTCGACACCGAGACGCAGGACCGCCTGGCGCGCACGGTGTGGACGCGGTGCGCGAACTGGTACCGCGACGCCTCCGGCCGGGTCGTCACGAACTGGCCGGGCTCGGTGTGGGAGTACCGCCGCCGCACCGCGCGGGTCGACCACCGGGACTTCCACCACGGGGGCGCGCGATGAGCGACTACGACGTGCTGGTGATCGGCTCCGGGTTCGGCGGCAGTGTCACGGCGCTGCGGCTGACCGAGAAGGGCTACCGGGTCGGCGTGCTGGAGGCCGGGCGGCGGTTCGCCGACGACGAGTTCGCGGCCAGCTCGTGGCGGCTGCGCGACTACCTGTTCGCCCCCCGGCTCGGCTGCCTCGGCATCCAGCGGATCGACCTGCTGCGCGACGTGCTGGTGCTCAGCGGAGCGGGTGTCGGCGGCGGTTCGCTGGTCTACGCGAACACGCTGTACGAGCCGCCGGAGCCGTTCTACCGCGACCCGCGGTGGAGCGGGATCACCGACTGGCGCGCCGAACTCGCGCCCTGGTACGACCAGGCGAGCCGGATGCTGGGCGTCGCCGAGTACCCGCGTTCCACCCCGGCGGACGACGTGCTGCGCGAGGTCGCGGACGACCTCGGCGTGCGCAGCCACCCCGCGCGGGTCGGCGTGTTCTTCGGCGAGCCGGGGAAGCGCGTGGCCGACCCGTACTTCGGCGGGGTCGGGCCGGACCGCGCCGGGTGCACGCACTGCGGCGAGTGCATGACCGGCTGCCGGCGCAACGCGAAGAACACGCTGGTGAAGAACTACCTGCACCTCGCCGAGCGGGCGGGCGCGGTCGTGCACCCGTTGACCACGGCCGTCGACGTCCGGCCGGTTCGCGGCGGCTACCGCGTGGACGCGCGGGCGACCGGTGTCCTGCCCGGCGAGCGGCGCGCGTTCACCGCCCGGCACGTGGTGTTCGCCGCGGCGTCGCTGGGCACCCAGCGGCTGCTGCACGGCCTGCGCGACCGGGGGAGCCTGCCGGGGCTGTCCGAGCGGCTGGGGGTGTTGGCGCGCACCAACTCCGAGGCCGTGCTGGGTGTGCGGGCGCGGGTCGACGGCGTCGACTACTCGCGCGGTGTCGCGGTCACGTCCTCGATGCACCCGGACGAGCACACCCACGTCGAACCCGTCCGCTACGGCCGGGGCAGCAACCTCATGGGCCTGCTGATGACCGTGCTCGTCGACGCCGAGCCGGGCACTCCCCGGTGGCGGCTCGGCGCGCGAGAACTCCTGCGGCGACGGCACGACCTGCGCAGGCTCCTCGGGCCGAAGCACTGGTCGGAGCAGACCGTGGCGCTGCTGGTCATGCAGAACCTGGACAACTCGCTGACCACCCGCACCCGCCGCGGCCCGTTCGGCAGACGGCTGACCAGCTCGCCGGGCGAGGGCGACCCCATCCCGACGTGGATCCCGGCCGGTCACGACGTCGCCCGCCGGGTCGGGACGAAGATCGACGGCGTGCCCGGCGGCGCCTGGACCGACCTGGCCGACATCCCCATGACCGGGCACTTCATCGGCGGGTGCGTCATCGGCTCCACCGCCCGGACCGGCGTGGTCGACCCGTACCACCGGGTGCACGGGTACGAGGGCCTGCACGTGGTCGACGGGTCGACCATCCCCGCCAACCCCGGCGTCAACCCGTCGCTCACGATCACCGCGCTCGCCGAGCGCGCCGCGTCGCTGTGGCCGAACCTGGGAGAACCCGATCCGCGTCCGGCGCTCGGCTCGCCGTACGTCCGGGTGGCTCCCGTCGCGCCGCGGCGGCCGGTGGTGCCGACCGCCGCGCCGGGCGCGCTGCGCCTTCCCCTGACCCCGAAGTGAGGACTGCTCCGTGGACGTCGAGTACCCGCCGGAACCGTGGGACCTGCACGGGCACGGCTGCGTGTCGCTGTGGACGGTCCGCGTGGGCGACCTGCCCGCGCTGCCGGACGGCGTCCGGCCGGTCACCGCGTTCGGCCGCGCGCTCGTGACGACGGCGTTCGTGGACTACCTGCCGGGAAGCCTGCTGCCGTACCGCGAACTGCTCGCGGCGGTCCTCGTCCGGCGCGGTGCCCGGCCGGGACTGTCGATCACGCACATCTGGGTCGACAGCCCGCAGTCGAAGGCGGGCGGCCGGGAGCTGTGGGGAATCCCGAAGGAACTGGCCGACCTGACCATCGTCCCGGCGCCCGCGTTCGAGGCCACCGCGGTCGGCGTCGGCGAAGCGCGGCACACCTCGTACGGACGAGGCGTGCCGCTGCCGATCGCGGGCTCGGTGTTCCAGGCGCTCGACGGCGAGCTCGTCCGCACCCCGGTGCGGGCGAGCGGAAGGGGGCGGTTCGCCGGTGTGCGCTGGCGAACCGCCCCCGACGGCCCCCTCGGTTGGCTGAACGGCCGGAAACCGTTCCTCGGGCTGTCGGTGATCTCGTTCCGGATGCGCTTCGGACCGCGGGCGGCCTGACCCACCCGCGGCCCAGGCCGTCGATTCGGCAGGGTGCTCCGGGAGTTCGATTCGTTCCAGCCTCGTGCGGTGGACCTGGAGTGGCCGAAACCGCTGGGCGCCGCAGTGGTCGACGCTCTCGGCGCTGCCCCGCACTGGACGATCCGGAACGGGCGCGCTGTGTGGCGGCCGTGGTCGGGTGATGAGCGCTGGTCCCGCACGGTCGCCGTCCCCGCCGCTCCGCCGTTCCCGGAGGTGTCGATCACCCCTGCGGCCGACGACGCGGCGGTTCGGGCGTGGCGCGACCTGTACGTCGCGGGACACGCGTGGGATCCACCCCGCGACGTGCCGTTGGCCGTGTGGCGGGAACTCCTGCCACACGGCCGGGTCGTGCGCGTGGCGCGCGACCGCGTTGTCGGCATAGCTCTGGTGATCGCCGACGGCGCCGAGACCCGCTTCGTGGGAGGCGCGTTGGACCGCCGGGACCCTGATGCCCCGACCATCGCCCGACAACTGCTCGCCGGGGCCGCTGGCTTCGTGCCCGGCGGTCTGCTCGTCGAGCTCGACGACTGGATGTGGGAGGTCGACGAGGTCGTCGGCGGACTGCCGCACGAGGTCTTCGACCGGAGCCGGGTCGTCGTCGAGCACTCATCGCCCCCGGAAACGCGCTGACCGCCTCCCCGCACTCGGGATGCGGGGAGGCGGTCAGCGACCGAAGGCGGTACCGGTGACTAGCCCGCCGAGCAACCGTTCCCGTCGATCTTGAAGGTCTTCGGGTCCGCGTCGCCCGCACTGGACGTGGCGTTGAACCCGATGGAGGTCGACTGCCCCGGCTTCAGATCGGCGTTCCACGACAGGCTCGCCGCGGTAACGGCCTGGCCGGTCTGCTTCCACGTCGCCGACCAGCCGTTGGTGATCTTCTGGCTACCGGGGAAGCTGAAGTCGAGCGTCCAGCCCCGCCACGCCTTGTCACCGGTGTTGGTCACCTTGACGGTGGCGGTCTGGCCGGTGGACCACTTGGTCACCTGGTAGTCCACCGAGCACAGCGCCTTGGCCGGAGGGGTGGCGGACTTCTCCGCCGCCCAGTTCGCGACCCACGCGAGCGCGGAGTTCCAGTTCACCGTGACCTCGTTGAGCGAGTAGGCCTCGATGTGGTCGACGAAGCACTTCTGCGGCTTGCAGCCGGGCAGCAGTCGCGCCGCGATCGGGTCCTGGAGCGCGCTGTTCGGACCGCCGGAGAGCACGCCGGGCGGCGCGGTCGGCAGTGTCGCGTCGAGCTGGTTCGCCCAGTGCCGGTGGTGGACGTTGCGGACCGGCTGATCACCGTAGCCGGTGACGTAGGAGTAGCTCGTCGGGTTGCGGCCGAGCAGGTAGCCCATCGTCTCGTAGACGCCCTCCCGGTACTTCGCGTTGCCGGTGAAGTCGTGCGCCAGCGCCAGCACCATCGCGTTGTTGGCGACCAGCCCGTTCGAACCCCAGTCGTAGGAACCGTCGGTGGTCTGGTACGGCGCGGGATAGCCCTGCGTCGCGATCTGCGCCAGGTGCGCGTCCGCCGTGGTGGTGAACACCGAGCGGATCGCCGTCACGTCCGCCTGCGGCAGCCCGTTGGGCACCAGCGCGAGCGTCACGTCGCCGAGCGGACCCGTCGAGCCCCAGTCGAAGCCGCGGGTGTTCAGGCTCGCGCCCTTGTAGAGCGGCGACCCGGTCACGTCCGCGCGGTAGGCCGCGCCGCCGGTCGTGGCGAACAGTTCGGCCGCGGCCCAGTAGAACTCGTCGCTCACCGTGCCGTCGGAGTACGATCCGCCGCCGGTGCCGTCGTTGGGGTCGGCGATCAGGTTCGGGTTGGCCTTCGCCGCCGTGTAGGCCTTCTCGGCCGCCGCCAGTGCCTTCGCGGAGAACGTCGGGTCAATGGTCTTCCAGAGCCGGGCCGCCTGCGCGGCCACCGCGGCCGTGTTCAGCGTCGCCGCCGTGCTGACCGCAGACAGCCTGCGCGCCTGCGCGTCCTGTGCGGGCAGGGTCGGCAGAGCCGTCCAGTTCGCGTCGTGGATCTTGTGGTGCACCAGTCCGCTCGGCGCCTGCATCTTCAGCAGGAACTCGACCTCCCAGCGCGCCTCGTCCAGGATGTCCGGCACGCCGTTGGCCTGCTCGGGGATCTTGAGCGACCCGTCGCCCAGCGCCTTCGCGTCGCCCACGGCCACCGCGCGCTCGTAGGTGTTGAGCACCTGCCACGCGGAGATGCCGCCGTTGACGACGTACTTGCCGTGGTCGCCCGCGTCGTACCAGCCGCCGCGCACGTCCAGCGTGTAGCCGCAGTTCAGGTCCGCGCGGCAGGGCACGTTGTTGTCACCCTGGTTCGGCGCCACGTTGAGGTGGCCCGCCGCGCGGGCATAGGTGTCGCCGACGTATTTCGCCTCGATCGGGATGCCGCTGCGCTGGTGGTAGAAGAACGCCAGCGAGTCGTACCGCAGCTTCGCGTACGGGGAGGTGGTGATGTCGAACGGGAAGCTGGCCTCGTCGCCGACGGTCAGCGTGTACCCGGTGCCCGCGGTGCGGAAGGAGGAGAAGTCGATCTGGTGCACGGGGTCGCCGGATCCCGCGTCCACGCCCTTGGGCGTGCTCTGGCCGGTGGCGACGACCTTGTTCGCGGAGTCGCGCAGCGACCAGGCCTGCGCGGTCGTGGCATCGCTGACCAGGGTGGCGTGCTTGGCCTGGTCGGGCAGGTAGCCGACCTGGTTGACCTGGATCTTCTTCGTCGGCGTGCCCGGCCCCCCGCCGGGCGGCAGCACGCCGCCGACCAGCGACACGTTGTCGACGCAGACCGTGTTGTCGGCCGCCTGCCCGCCGAGGTGGAAGGTCACCTGCCCGCTGCCCGCGTCGGGGAAGTCCAGCTCCGAGGTGAACGTGTAGGTGAACCGCTGCTTGGCGGCCGTGACGTCGAAGTCCTGCTTGGCGATCTGCCGGTACGGGGATACGCCCTCGCCCGCCACGGCCGAGATCCGCTGGGCCGTCGTCGCGCGGGCGTCGAACGCGAACGTGTAGGACTGGCCGCTCTCGAACGGCACGCCGTTCTGGCCGATCAGGGCGTCCCAGGGATTCGTGGTGCCGCCGGTGACGGCGGTGCAGAACTCCCCGTCGGTGACGCGGCCGGAGGTGCCCGCGCCGTTCCACCAGGGGTCGGCGGTGCCGCCGGAGAAGCTGCCGTTGACGAGCCGCTCGTAGTCGGCCGCGAAGGCCGTGTAGCCGGTGCTGCCTGTGATGACCAGCGCTAACGCGATGGTCGCCGCCTTGGCCGCGCGGCGCCTTCGCCGTGGCGAGTGGGGTGCCATGTAGTGATCTCCTCGAACCGCGGCACGTCGTGCAGGGTGCCGTGCCGTCCGCTCTGACGGCTGCGTCCCATTTCTGGGAGCGCTCCCAGAAACATAGGGGCAGGTTCCGGGTCTGTACAGGGTGCGAGCGGAGTCAGCCCGAAACGCGAGCCTGGTGCACGCGGAGGAGCGTCGTGGTCAGCCCGAGGAGGGGAGCGGCCACACCGACGCGTTCGGCCACCGCCAGCAGGTCGCCGAACAACTGCTCGACCTCCGCGCTCCGCCCGGCGACCAGGTCGCGGTAGAGCGAGGACGTGAGCGGCGACCCCGGTGTCGTGACGGTGGCCCGCACGCCCGCGAGGTCCTCGTCCGGCACGGGATGGCCCGCCGCCGCGACGATCGCGGCCGCCTCGGTGACCACGGCGTCCGCGAACTCCGCCCCGCCCGGCACCGCGACGACCTCGCCGACCGAACCGCGCATCAGGCACGTCACCGCGCCGATCGAGGTGATGAACGCCCACTTCGTCCACATGTCCGAGGTGATGTCGTCGAGCACGACCGCGTCGAACCCGGCGTCGGAGAGCGCGCGGTCCACGTCGTCGAGCGGCCTCGGAGCGGTGCGGGTGCCGTAGCGCAGCAGGTGCGGACCGCCGATCCGGACGATGTCGCCTTCGGCGTTCAGGGTGGTGACGATCCGCGCGGTGCCGCCCAGGACCGCGGCGTCGCCGAAGCGCTTGGCCAGGGCGTCCAGGTGGGCCATGCCGTTGAGCACTGGCAGGATCAGCGTGTTGGGGCCGACCGCCGGCGCGAAGTCCTCGATCGCCCCGGCGAGCGCGGTGGCCTTGACCGACAGCAGGACCAGGTCGTACGTGCCGGTGAGGCCGCCCGCCTCGACCAGGGTCGGTCGAACCGTCGTCACCCCGCTCGGTTCGACGATCCGCAGGCCCCGCTCCCGCAGCACACCCGCGCGGCCCGGTCGGACGAGGAACGTGACGTCCCGACCCGCCAGCGCGAGCCGAGCGCCGAAATAGCCACCGGTGGCGCCCGCGCCCACCACGAGGATCCTCATGCCCGCCGACGGTAGGCGCGGCCGACGAAATCGGCAAAGCGTCCGGGCGCCGGGAATCTCCAGCAGACTGGAGCCATGACGATCCCGCTGATCATCGACACCGACCCCGGCGTGGACGACGCGTTCGCGCTGGCGCTCGCGGTCCGCAGTCCCGAGGTGGACCTGCTGGGCGTCACGACCGTGTTCGGCAACGTGTCGATCGACCACACCACCCGCAACGCCCAGCGCCTGCTCGCACTCCTGGGCAGCGACGCCCCCGTGGCGAGGGGCGCCGACCGGGCGATGGGCGAAGTCGTCAAACCGGACGCGCGGATCGTGCACGGTGACGACGGACTCTCGGGCAAGGCGCTCACCCTGCCCGAGAACGACCGGATCGACGCGCGGGACGCCGTGGAGTTCCTCCGCGACACGATCGACAGCAGTGCCGAGCCCGTCACCATCGCGGCGATCGGTCCGCTCACGAACATCGCGCGCCTGCTCGACACGCACGCGGGCAGGATCGGCAGGCTGGTCGTCATGGGCGGCGGCATCGCGGGCGGGAACGTCACGCCCACCGCGGAGTTCAACCTCTGGAGCGACGCGGACGCCGCCCGCCGGGTGTTCGCCGAACACCCGGTCCTCGTCCCGATCGACCTGACCCGCAGGTGCGCCGTGGACGGCGCGTGGCTGGAGTCGCTGACCGGTGGGATCGGCACCGCGCTGGCCGGGTTCACCACGCGGTACCGCGAGTTCTACCTGGCGGCGGAAGGGATCGACGGCATCCTGGTGCACGACGCCGTCGCGGTGGCCGAGGCGGTCGAGCCGGGAATCCTGACCACGCGCCGCCACCTGCTCGACGTGGACGCGTCCAACGGCGACGGGCGGGGCTCGATCGTGCCGGGCGCCCACCCGGTGGACGTCGCCGAGGACACCGACGTCGAAGCGCTGCTGGCCTTCCTCCACCGACGCCTGTCGGCTTAGCGTCCGGAGTGGACGGTGACGGTCCGACCGTCCACCGGCGTTGGCCCGCGTTCACCCTGCCCGGCTTCAGGCCGCCGATCGTTCCGTCGACGTGCGTGCCGGTGAAGTCCTTGCGGACCCCGGTGTCCGGTACGGAGGCGGTCACGGTTGCCGCGGTGGACCAGCGGCCAGGACGTCATCTGCGGTCCTGGTCGGTGAGCTGGGACAGGTCGAGCTTGCCCTCCGCCACCCGACCCGCGATCAACCCCAAAGCGCCGAACGCGAGGACGATGAGGAAGGCGTTGAAGCCCCCGAACGCCGCGGCGGAGCCAAGCGCCAGTCCGGACAGCAAGCCGAGTGCGGTGGCGGACATCT
Organism: Umezawaea sp. cmx-9-4; assembly: GCA_049997955.1. Lineage (GTDB taxonomy): Bacteria > Actinomycetota > Actinomycetes > Mycobacteriales > Pseudonocardiaceae > Umezawaea. The sequence continues at coordinate 35,620 of JAEBDY010000011.1, forward strand.
GACCGGTTCTCCCCGGGATCGTTGGTGGTCTTACTGCACGCGATTGGTCTCGGGGGCTGTGGTGTCGTCGTCGCCGGGGATGTGCACGTCCACGACGGTGATGTTGACCTCGACCACCTCCAGCCCGGTCATGCGCTCGATCGACGTGATCACGTTGCGGCGCACGGAACGGGCCAGCTCGGCGATCGGTACGCCGTACTCGACCAGCAGGTGGAGGTCCACAGCGGCCTGCTTCTCGCCGACCTCCACGGACACGCCCTGGCCCGCGCTGGCCGAGGCGCCGGGGATGCGCTCGCGGATCGCGCCGAACGCGCGCGACGTACCGCTGCCCAGCGCGTACACGCCGTTGATCTCGCGCGCCGCCAAGCCCGCGATCTTCTGCACCACGACGTCGGCGATGGTGGTGGAACCGTGTTCCGTGGTCAGCCGGTTGTTCGTCGTGGCAACGGCGGTGTTCGGGGCGGTGGTGGCGGTCGGGCTGGCAGTGGCGGTGGGGTTGCTCATCGTCGCGCTCCCTGGTGTCGATGTGGCCTGTAGTGGTGGGACACCGGCTTCGGTGAGAACGTCACGGGTCCGATCGTGTGGTGTCGGTCTCACCTCGCAGTGCCGCGGCGTCCAGGTCCGTCACCACGATCCGCAGGGTGGCCGCGGCGAAAGCGCTGTGCCGCAACACGTCGCCCAGCACGGCCGTGGCCTCGGCCAGCAGCGGTGGCAACGGCAGGGCCGTCGCGACGACGCGCACCTCCACGACTTCGGCGCCCAGGTCGACGGCGAGCGTGTCCCAGTCCCACGGCACCCACGACGTGGTGGGCTTCACCGACGGCGTGGCAGGCCGCAGCCCGTGGACGCCGCGCAGCGCGGCGATCAGCTTCTCGGCCAGTTCCGACGAGTTCTTCACGACAGCTCGATGTCCAGGACGAACACGGACACCGCCGCGACCGGCAGACCGGTGGCCTCGGTGACGGCACGGGCGACCGCGCGCTGCACGGCCCGCGCCACCGCGGCCGCCTGGTCGACGGCCGACGTCACGACGTCGACCTCCAGCCACACCCGCTCGTCCATCCGCACCCGCACACCCTCGGTCGGCACCGGGTCGAGGCCCTTGAACCGCTGCCGCGCGGCGCGCGCCACCGACCCGACGAGGCCGGCGATGCCGGGTTCCAGTCGCACCACCCCGGTGACGCCGCTCGCCGCGTGCGCGGCGACGGCGGCCACCACCGGCTTGGTGATCACGTGCTCCGCAGTCATCTCGCCCGTCTCCCTCAAAGGTCGTACAGGTCTTCGACGGTGATGTCCAAGCGGTTCACGTGCACGCCGACGCGCGCGGCGGCGGCCGCTGTCACCCGTTCGCGCACCACATCCACCAGGTTGACGGTGAAGTTGAGGTGGCTCACCGCCAGCTTCATCTCCACGTCGATCACGTCGATCCGCGCGACGACCTGGCAGTGCCGGGCGCGGACACCGGAGACGGTGTCGGCGGCGAACCGCAGCACGGCCGCGATGGCCCGCTCGCTCACCTGGATCGGCCCCGCGTCATCGCTCGGCAGGGCCAGCACGTCGGCTCGGCGGACCTCGGCGCGGACCGCCGACATGATCCGGCCGAACAGCGCGTACGACGGCTCCGCGGTGTCCTGCGCCATCTCCTCGGTGGCCGCTCGCAGCGCGCGCAGGCTTTCGCGGGCACCCAGGCAGTGCGGGCACTCCAGTTCGTGCGCGTCGAGTTCGTCGAGCCGGTCCCACACCGCCTCGACGTCGCGGCCGCAGGGCAGCAGGTAGCCCTGATCGGTCTCGTTCATCGCCATGGCGCCATCACCTCCGCGAGTTGCACCCGTGCGCGTGCGATTCGGCCGCGCACCACTGTCACGCTGCAGCCGATGTGCTGTGCGATCTCGTCGTAGGACCGGCCGTGGACCTCCCGCAGCAGCCAGCAGGCCCGCTGCTCGTCGGTGAGCCTGAGCAGTGCGCGGCCGAGCGCGGCCATCTGCTCGCCGACCTCCGCCGACCTCTCCGGGAGCGGGCCGGTCGCCTCGTGCTCATCGGGTTCGACCTCCGTCTGGGGCTTCCGGGCGCGGATCACGTTGAGGCTCCGGTTCGTGGTGGCCTTGTAGAGCCACGACACGAAGGCGGCTCCCTCCTGGAGCTGGTCCAGTCTCCGCCATGCCGTCAGGAACACCTCTTGCACCACGTCCTCGGCGTCCGCCCGGTTCGCGAGCATGCGCGCCGCGAACCGGTACATCTGCCCTTGGTAGCGCAGCACCAGCACCTCGTAGGCGCGCACGTCGCCCTCCCGCGCACGGGTGACGAGCGTGACGTCGTCCAGCGGGGCGCTGACGACCTCGATGTGCGTCATCCACGACCTCCGACTGCGCACGGCATCGGCGAGTTCCCCTTCCAGCGGCTTTGGGTAGGACACGGCCGGAGCGGAAACGTCACGGCCCCACCCAGCATCGGTGATGGTGATCGTGGTCACCCGGTGGAGACCCGATCGTGGCGTGACGATTCCGACGGGCCCCGTGTCCTCATCGCGAGACGGCAACCAGCCCGGTGCCACTGGTCGGAGGAGAGACGCGATGTCGTTGGGCGACAAGATCAGCAACAAGGCCGAGGAGTTCGGCGGCAAGGCCAAGGAGACCGCGGGCCACGCGACCGGCAACGAGGAGCTGAAGGCCGAGGGGCGGGCGGACCAGGCCTCGGCCGGTCTGAAGAACGTCGTGGAGGACGTGAAGGACGCCGTCGGCGACGGCGTCGAGAAGATCAAGAACGTCTTCTCCAGGTAGGGACTCCGGTCGGCAGGCCTGTCGGGGGTCTGCCGACCGGTACCACCGCTTCAGCGCACGGCGTCAAGCGCGAAGTAGTCGCGCAGCAGGAAGATCTCGCCGTCGCGGAAGCGGAACACCTGCATGAGCGGCATCGGCTCGTCGTCGACCAAGGCCGTGTCGACGACGACCGCGTCCGGGTCGGCCGTGGTGTGCGAGACGTACCGCGACCCCGCCACGTCGACCACGCGGTCGTCCGTCCGCGCCCGTCGGTGCGTCTCGGCGAACCCCTCGCGGCGGGCGTCCGGCCTTTCGAGCTTGCGCGGGAAGTCCCGTCCGGCGGCATCGGTCCGATGCGCGAAGCCTTGTGGATGTGCCGCCCGGTCAGGTCGCGGGCCCCTGGTCCGCGAGGGTGCGCTGGTGGTGTCGTCGCGCCTTGAGGCGGTTGCCGCAGGTGGCCATCGAGCACCACCGGGCGCGGTTGGCGCGGCTGCGGTCGAGCAGGAAAAGGTGGCACTCGTCGTTGCCGCACGGGCGGAGCCTGCCGGGGAAGCGCTCCTGCACGGTCGCCCACGCGAGCACCATCCTGGCGGGCAGGTCGGCGCCGGCGAGCGTCCACGTCACGCCGTCGCGGTCGAGCCGCGGCACCTGGTGCACGCCGTCGAGCGCGCCTGCCAGCGCTTGCGGATCCGCGCCGCCGCGCACGACGTCCTGGAGCACATCTCGAATTCGGCGGATCTCTGCCGGTGGCGCGCTTCCGTCGTGGCTTCGGATCCAGTCGCGGGCGGCGGTGTCGTCGGCGAGCGCGTCGGTCGGGACGCCGTCGACGACCGGGGTGCTGTTGAGCAGCGCGAGCAGGGCGTCCACGTCGTTCATGGCTTTATCTAACCACACTGCAAAGGTTGACAGGTTAGATCGAGGCGTGGTCCGATGTGGCGGTCAAGCTAACCGGATAAAAAGTTTGAAGGGGTTAGATATGACCTCGGTCCGCCACCGCACCGCCACCGTCGACGGCCACTCGCTCTTCTACCGCGAAGCGGGCCCGGCCGACGCGCCGACGGTCGTCCTGCTGCACGGCTTCCCGACCAGCTCGCACATGTTCCGCGGCCTGGTCCCGCAGCTCGCCGACCGCTACCACGTGATCGCGCCGGACCTCCTCGGCTTCGGCCACTCCGCCGCGCCGTCCACCGCCGAGTTCGACTACTCGTTCGACGCGCTCGCCGACCTCGTGGACGGGCTGCTCGACCAGCTCGGCGTCGACCGGACCGCGCTCTACGTGCAGGACTACGGCGCTCCGGTCGGCTGGCGGCTCGCGGTGCGGCGGCCGGACCGGATCACCGCGATCATCACGCAGAACGGCAACGCCTACACCGACGGGCTCGTGCCGGACTTCTGGGCGCCGGTGCGGGCGTACTGGGCCGACCCGACCCCGGAGACCGCCGCACCCGTGCGCGCCGCGCTGAGCCAGGAGGCGATCCGCTGGCAGTACACGCACGGCGTGCCGGACGTGAGCCTGGTCAGCCCGGACACCTGGGCGCACGACCACGCGCTGGTGTCCCGACCGGGCAACGGCGACATCCAGATGCGGCTCTTCCTGGACTACCGGACGAACGTGGAGCTGTACCCGAAGTTCCACGAGTACTTCCGCGCCAGCCAGGTGCCGCTGCTGGCCGTGTGGGGCGGCAACGACGAGATCTTCGGCCCGGACGGCGCGCGGGCGTTCCTCCGCGACCTGCCGGACGCCGAGGTGCACCTGCTCGACGGCGGGCACTTCCTGCTGGAGAGCCACCTCGACGCGGTCGCGGGGTACGTCAGGGGTTTCCTCGGGCGGGTGCTCTAGGCCCAGATCTCGTCGACGAGCGCGCGCACCCGCCGGACGGTGTCGACCTTGAAGACCGGCGGTGGGCCCGCCGCGCCGAGCACGCCGAGTGCCATCTCGGCGTAGCGCAGCGCCAGGTCCTCCAGCACGATCGGCCCGTCCGGGGTGTACCAGCGGGCGATGCCGCCGCACATCTCCAGCAGCGCGAGGCGGGCGACCTTCGGTGCGCGGACGTGGAACGAGCCGTCCGCGCACCCGGAGTCGATGGCGTCCTGCCACAGCCCCTCGTACCGGTCGCGCAGTGCGACGACGGTCGTGCGCCGATCGGGGGAGAGGGCGCGCATCTCGTCGTCGACGACCCGCGTCTCCAGCCTGCGCAGCGCGTGGGTGAGGACGTGCAGTTCGACCAGCCCGGTGATCCTGCTCGACGGGTCGGCTTCGGGCAGCCGTTCGCCTGCCTTGAGCAAGCGTTCCAGGCTCTCGGTCATGATCGAGACGAGCAGGTCCTCCTTGGTGCCCATGTAGTGGTAGAGCGACGCGGAGGACAGGCCCGCGCGTTCGGCCAGGTCGCGGATGCCGGTGCCGTGGAAGCCGCGTTCGGCGAACAGCTCGATCGCGGCATCCCTGACCCTCGTTCCGGTGGGACTCACAGCGCACCTCTTGACCACGTCGGCGGACTCGACCTACGGTCACATCATGCCCGATCGATCGATCGATCGGGAACCGGCTTCGAGGAGCGTCCGTGGTTGTCGAGTACGAGTGCCGCGATGGCGTGGCGCTGATCCACCTCAACCGGCCCGAGCGGCTCAACGCCGTGGTGCCCGCGCTCACCGACGGGTTGGTGCGGGCGCTGACCCGCGCCGCCGACGAGGGCGCGGGTGTGGTCGTGCTCGCGGGCCGAGGCCGCGCGTTCTGCGCCGGGCACGACCTGAAGGAGCCCGAGCCGGTCGAGACCGTGCCGGAGACCCGCGCGCGGCTGGAGCGGATCCAGGACGTGACGCGGCTGACCCGGCGGTTCCCCGGCGTCGTGATCGCGGCCGTCCACGGGTACGCACTCGGCGCGGGCTGCGAGTTCGCGCTCGCGTGCGACCTGGTCGTGGCCGACGAGAACGCCCGGTTCGGGTTCCCCGAGGTCAGTGTCGGGCTCAGCGTGACCGGCGGGATCTCCCGGTTGCTGCCGCAGCTCGTCGGTCTGGCGAAGGCGAAGGAACTGCTGCTGCTCGGCGAGCGGGTGTCCGCCGCCGAGGCGGTGGAGATGGGGCTGATCAGCCGGGTCGCGCCGTCCGGTGAGCACGAGAAGGTCGCGCTGGACCTGGCGGGCCGGATCGCCGCGCGGCCACGGGTGGCGGTGAGCCTGGCCAAGCGGGTGCTGGACCTGGGGTTGGACGCCACCCTGGAGGAAGCGCTCGCGACCGAGGTCGACCACGCCCTGCTGACCAGCCTGTCCGGTGAAGGCGACGTGCCGCGCGAGGAGTTCGGCCGTGGCTGACCTCGTCTCCGCCATCCGCCGGGCCGCGGAGCGGTGGCCGCACTGGATCGCGTGGACGTTCGACCCCGGAGACCGGCTGACCTTCGGCGACGTCGACCGGCTGACCGCCGGGTACGCGCAGGCGTTGCGGCTCAGGGGGATCGTTGCGGGTGACCGGGTCGCGGTGCTGCTGCGCAACCAGCCCGAGTTCCCACTGGTGTGGCTGGCGCTGGCCCGGCTGGGCGCCGCGATGGTGCCGGTGAACACCCGCTATCGGACCGTGGACGCCGAACACCTGCTGCGCGACTCGGGCGCGGTGGCGGTGGTGACGACCGAGGAGTTCCGCCCGCTGGTCGAGTCCCTCGCCGTCGCGGTGCTGCCGCTGGAGGAGTTGACCCCGGTGGACGGGTTCGAGCAGCAGCCGGTCGACCCCGGCGCGGCCGTGAACATCCAGTACACGTCGGGCACCACCGGCTCCCCCAAGGGGTGCGTGCTGTCGCACCGGTACTGGATGACGCTGGGCACCAGCCTGGTCGAGGAGTTCCCGAAGCTCGTCGCGGACGACGTCATGCTGACCGCGCAACCGTTCTACTACATCGACCCGATGTGGAACGTGGTGTCGGCGCTGCTCGCCGGCGCGGAACTGGTGGTGCTGGACGGATTCCACCCGTCGTCGTTCTGGGGGAAGGTCCGCGAGCACGCCGTCACGTACTTCTACTGCCTCGGCGCGATGCCGACCCTGCTGCTGCGCATGCCCGAGTCGCCGTTGGACCGGGAGCACCAGGTGCGCGCGGTGCAGGCCGCGGCGATCCCGCCCTCGCTGCACGCCCAGCTGGAGGAGCGCTGGGGCGTCGGGTGGTACGAGGCGTTCGGGATGACCGAGACCGGGGCGGACATCCGCGTCGGCGCCGAGGAGCACGACGAACTGGTGGGCACCGGCTGCCTGGGACGGCCCGCGGCGCACCGCGAGGTGAAGATCGTCGACGGCGAGCTGCTGCTGCGCGGACCGGGGATGATGGACGGGTACCTCGGGCTGCCCAGCGTGCTGCGGGACGGGTGGTTCCCGACCGGCGACCTGGCCCGGCTGGACGATCAAGGGCGGGTGTACCACCTCGGCCGGATCAAGGACATGATCCGGCGCAGCGGCGAGAACATCGCGGCGCACGAGGTGGAAGAGGTGCTGCTGAGCCATCCCGCCGTGTCGCTCGCCGCCGTCGTCGGGGTGCCGGACGAGATCCGCGGCGAAGAGGTCAAGGCGTTCGTCGTGGGCGCGGTGAGCGAGGTCGAGCTGGCCGCGTACTGCGCGGAACGGCTGGCGTCGTTCAAGGTGCCGCGCTACTGGGAGTTCCGCGACGACCTGCCCCGGACCCCCTCCGAACGGGTCGCGAAGCAGCTGCTGGATCGGAGCGCGCCATGACGTTCTCCTGGGACAGCCCGGTGTTCTTCGACGAACTCGACCTGAACGGGACGCTGCACAACTCGCGGTTCGCGGTGCACGTCGAGCGCGCGCAGTCGGCGCTGTTCGAGGAACTGGGCAAGGGGTGGGCGAGGTTCCACGACCGCGACCCCGACCTGCACTACGCGGTGCGCGAACTGCACGTGGAGTTCCTCGCGGCGGTGACCGCGCCGGGGCCGTTGCGGGTGGAGCTGACGTTCGACCGGATCGGCAACACCAGCGCGGTGTACGGCTTCCGGTGCGGTGGCGACGTGACCTACGCGAAGGGGTATCGGGTGATCGTGAAGACCGATCCGGTGACCGGCAAGCCGACGCCGTGGAGCGACTGGTACCGCAAGACCTTCCTGGAGAACCAGTCGTGATCGAGGCGGACCTGCTGCTGACCAACGCCACCGTCGTCACCCTGGACGGACCCGACGCGAGAGCGGTGGCGATCCTCGGCGACCGCGTCGTGGCCTTGGAGGACGTGCCCGCCCGCGAGGTGGTCGACCTGGGCGGCGCAGTGGTGGTGCCGGGGTTCCACGACGCGCACAACCACATGGCGTGGTTCGGCCTGACCCTGTCCGAGGTGGACCTCCGGGTCGCGGATCTGAACGAGCTGTACCGCGCGGTGGAGGAGAAGGCCCGGTCCGTGCCGCCCGGCGAGTGGGTCGTCGGAGCGGGCTACGACCAGAACAAGATCGGCGGCCACCCGACGCGAGCGGAGCTGGACCGGGTGGCGCCGGGCCGGAAGGTCTGGCTGAAGCACACGTCCGGTCACATGTGCGTCGTGAACACGCCGGTCCTGGAGGCGCTGGGCATCACGTCCGGGCCGGTGGAGGTGGTCGGCGGCGTGGTGAACACGGAGACCGGTCTCCTGCAGGAGCAGGCGCAGCAACTGGTCAACTCGCTGGTGCTGCCCTACCCGGTGTCGACCCTGGTGGACGCGATCGACCGGGCCGGACGGCAGTACCTGGCCGAGGGCATCACCAGCTGCGTCGAAGCGGGCATCGGCGGCGGGTGGATCGGGAAGTCCCCGGTGGAGATCGCGGCGTACCAGGCGGCCAGGGACCAGGGACGGCTGCACGTCCGGGTGGAGCTGATGGTGGCCGTGGACGCCCTGCGGTCCTTGGCGGCACACGCGGACGACGGTCTGCCGTTGGGCTTGGACCTGGGAATCCGCAGCGGATTCGGCGACGACTGGCTGCGAATCGGCCCCGTGAAGGTGTTCTCCGACGGTTCGCTGATCGGGCACACCTCGGCGATGTGCCAGGACTTCGCGGACACACCGGGCAACCGCGGCTACCTGCAGGCGGATGCCGAAGACTTGACGGCGACGATCACCGCCGCACACCGGTCCGGCTGGCGGGTGGCCACCCACGCCATCGGGGACGCGGCCATCGACCTGGTCCTGGACGCGTACGAGTCGGCCGCGAAGAAGTTCCCCCGCGACGCCCCCAGGCACCGCGTCGAACACTTCGGCGTAGCACGACCCGACCAGGTGACACGCGCGGCGGAGTTGGGGGTGGTTCCGGTGCCGCAGGGGAGGTTCGTCAACGAGATCGGCGACGGAATGATCACCGCGCTGGGCCCGGACCGGGTCAAGTGGGCCTACCGCCAACGCTCACTGCTGGACGCCGGTCTGGTGGTACCGGGCAGCTCGGACCGACCGGTGGTGCGCGGCGCCCCCCTGCTGGGCATGCACGACATGGTGAACCAACTGACGTCGTCCGGAGCCCCGTTCAACCCGGACGAGGTGATAACCGGCCTGGAAGCGTTGCGCGCCTACACCTACGGGTCGGCCTACGCCTCGTGCCAGGAAAACCACAAGGGAACACTCACGCCGGGCAAACTCGCGGACCTGGTGGTGCTGTCGGACAACCCGGCAACGGTGGATCCCACGAGGATCAAGGACATCGCGGTGCTGCGCACCATGGTCGGAGGGGTGTTCCGATGAGGCTCGTCGCGGCGGACTCGTTGGGAGCAGCAGACTTGGAGCTGGTCCAAGAGATCTACGAGGACGGCTTCCCACCACACCTGCGGGCATCGTTCACCTCACTGCTGCAGGACCACGCGTTCGTCTTGGTGGACGAGGCACCCGTGGGGCTGGCCGTGGTGAGGCCGCTGGCAACCACGGGGTGGGTGTTCCTGCGGTACTTCGTGGCAGGGAGCCGAGGACGCGGAGTCGGATCACAACTGTGGTCGCACCTGACGCGGGCGATGGGCGAGGCCGGGTACACGCGCATGGTCCACGACGTGGAAGACCCGGACGAGCCCGACATCGAGCCGGACGAGGTGGTGGTGCGGAATCGCCGAATCGTGTTCTACGAGCGAAACGGAGCCCTGCTGCTACCGGTCGAGTCGTACCTACCACCACACGGGGATGCGGCACCCCACACGCTGCGCTTGATGGCAGCGGACCTGAACCGCCACGGGACTCGGCCGATCGTCGGGGAGGACCTCCGGTCGTTGGTGGAGGCGGTCTACCTGCACCGCTACGGCTTGGCGGTAAAGGATCCCGTCGTCCGCAGGACACTCGCATCCAGCGGGCTTGCCTAACCACCACTTGGTCAGGCAAGAGCGACCACAAACCATCCACACTGCTGAACCTGCACCAAAACACACCTGAAAGCACCCGCAACCAGACCCCACCAGCGCCCAAGGAACTCACGCACAAAACGGATTGCGGCCAAACAACGCAAACCCAACACTCACCACCCCACACTCACCACCCCACACCCATACCCGACGCGACCTGCTCCACCGCACCAAGACGACCTACACAACTCGACCCACAACACCGAAGCGACCGCACACCCCACTGACAACAGTCCAACGGAACAACCAACCAGCCCACCCACAGCCCAGCGGACGCACGCACCGAAAGGGAGTCCAGACCCCTCCCTGCCCCCGATCCCCAGCGCCCTCGTGTCCGTCCGCTACGGGTCAAGGCATCTTTCCCGCCTTGACGCGGCGCGGACGGACATGGAGACAATCGCGCAACGGGGGCACCCCAACCTCACCCGAACCCCGCTGGGACACAACGCTGACATTCACCGAAAACAACCCCAACACGGACCCTGATCAACCCAAACCAGGGTCCCCCGAATCGAGAACCCCCCGACACACACGCTACGACGGGGGTACGACAGTTTTCGGCCGCAAAGCTTCCCGTGGACAACTCGTTCGGGTGATATCGAGGTGGCATTCACCAAGAACGGGCGTGGGTAACGACTCGCCGCGAGAAGTGAGCGACGCGCTACCCCGGAGGGACGTGGGCAGGAGCGACTCGCCACGGTCCGAGTTGGGTGACGATGCACCTGGATGCGAGCCGGGCGAAAGCTTCCCAGGGCCTAGCCGAGCAAAGCTCCCCTGGTAGCACCAGGGTGAATGCTCGGCAGGGTGAAGCGGGGCGAAGGTGCTCTTGGGAGCAACGGGGCGAAAGCTCGCCAGGGTGCATCCGGGTGATGCCTCACCTGGGACGCGGGAGGACAACAGTCTCGCAGGGCCTCCATAGGCGACCAGACCTACCTCAGGCGACCAGTCCCGCCCGCTCACTGACCAGATCCACTCCAGCAACCAGATCCACCTGCCCGCTGACCAAGCCCATCCCAGGCGACCAAACACCACCTGCCCACCGAGCAGACCCACCCAAAGCGGCCAGACCCACCACCCCCCGAGCAGACCCACTCACCCACCCGCCACCGACCAGACCTATCCCAGGCGAGCAGACCCACCTGCCCGCCGACCAGCCCCACTCACCCAGCAGACCCACCCAAAGCGACTGGACCCGCCCACCTGCGGCCCGCCTGCCCGCCGACCAGCCCTACCCACCCAGCAGACCCACCCTGGACGACCGGACCCGCCCACCCGCCCACCCGCCCACCCGCGACCCCGCCGAACCGCAACCACACCCCAAGGTCCACATCGGACGCCCCGTGGCGCACTTCACGGCCCATCCCGCCGAACACCGATCACCTCCCCGACGCGCGGTCTGCGCAGGTCATTCACCTGATCACCATCTCCCACCCGCACTTCGTGCTTTCCTGGACCAAGAGCCGGACGGAGTTCTCAGGAACTTCGGACGCTGTCCGGCCGACCGGTGGGGGTAGGCGAGAACAGGAGAGCGGGACAGCAGATGAGCAGCAAGAACGCCGCGCGGAAGCGTGGCAGCAAGGCCGTGGCGCAGGCCAGGGGAGCTGGGGGTGGTCGGGTCGCGGTCATCGCGGGGGTTGTGGTCGTCGTGGTGCTTGCCGTCGTTGTCGTCGGTGCGGTGATCTTCTCCGGCAAGAAGCAGGAGGCGGCGACGCAGACCGGTGGGATTCCCGTCGTCACGGCCGGGGCCGCCGGTGTGCCCGTGGTGCTGGAGGAGCAGACCGGGACGGTCGTGGTCGGCAAGGACGACGCGAAGGCGACCATCGACGTCTACGAGGACTTCCTCTGCCCGATCTGCGGCACGTTCGAGGCGCAGTTCGGCAAGCAGATCGACGAGGGGCTGACCAGTGGGAAGCTGAAGGTGCGCTACCACATCGTCAACCTGCTCGACGCGCAGTCGAAGCCCGCCGGGTACTCGCTGCTGTCGGCCAACGCGGCGCTGTCGGTGGCGAAGAACAGCCCGGACAAGTTCGCCGACTTCCACGTCAGCCTCTTCGACGCGCAGCCCCGCGAGGGCGGTCCCGGGTACACCGCGGATCAGCTCGTCGCGCTGGGCAAGGAACTCCAGGTGGGCGGCAGCTACGAGCAGGACGTGCGCGCGGGCACGTTCAACGAGGCCGTGAAGGCGGCCTTCAAGACGGCGGGCTCGGATCCGGCCCTGCGGCGCTCCGAGGGCGGCCAGTCGTACTTCGGCACGCCGACCGTGGCCAGCGGCGGCAAGATCGTCGACACCAGGGACCCGAACTGGCTGGCCAACCTGACCGGCTGACCGCGGTGGAGGCCCGTCGCCAACCGGTGGGCCTCCACGCGTGCCGTCAGTCGTTCTTGATCTCCGCCCGAGGCGTGCCGTTCACGCAGCGGAGCCTGATCTCGACCCTGCCGCGGCCCGAGCTGAACCTGATCGACGGGCGGTCGCCACCGGACCCGGTGCGCGCCTGGAAGCCCTGCGCGGGCGTGGTCGAGACGACGTCGACCCGGTCCCCGGCGCAGCGGGCGACGACCGACCCGCCCTGGCTCGTGACCACCGCGGGCTCGACAGCCGGGGCAGGCGCGGGCGAGGGGGTCGACGGAGGGGTGGGCGACGGCGTGGAAGCGCTGGGGTTCGCCGACAGCAGGGCGTCCACTTCGGACTGGCTGAGCGGGTTCCGGCCCGCGCCGACGATGCCGCTGCCGATCGCGTTCACGGCCGTCATCCCGACGATCGTCGCGGCCCCGAGCGCGGCCACCCAGGCGAGCGCCACCGTGAACGCTCGGGTGCGGCCGGACCAGGGGCGGGACATGCCACCAGTATGCCGTCGGAGTCCGTTAACGCGCTCCTAACGGACTCCTAAGGAGCCCGCGTGCGGGCTGCCCGTGGCCTACCGTCGACCCATGGCGCAGGTGCTGCTGATCGAGGACGACCCGCGGATCCGCACCGCGCTGATCCGCGGGCTGGCCGACCGCGGCCACGCGGTGACCTGGGCACCCACCGCGCTCGCGGGACTGGAGCAGGCGGTGGGGGACCGGCCGGACCTCGTGGTGCTGGACCTGGGGCTGCCCGACCTGGACGGCGTGACCGTGCTGCGGATGCTGCGCGGGGTGAGCCGGGTGCCGGTGGTCGTCGCCACGGCGCGCGACGGCGAGGACGAGATCGTCGCCGTGCTCGACGCGGGGGCGGACGACTACCTGGTCAAGCCGTTCGGGGCGGCGCAGCTCGACGCGCGCATCCGGGCGGTGCTGCGGCGCGGCGGCGAGCACACCGAGGACGCCGCGGTCGTGGTCGGTGGGCTGCGGATCGACCCGAGGTCCCGGCGGGCCAGCCTGGACGGCCGGGCACTCGACCTCACGCCCCGCGAGTTCGACCTGCTGCACTACCTGGCGAACCGGGCGGGCGAGGTCGTCGGCAAGCGCGAGTTGCTGACCGAGGTGTGGCGGCTCCCCTACGGCGGTCCGGACAAGACGGTCGACGTCCACCTGTCCTGGCTGCGCCGCAAGCTCGGCGAGACCGCGCAGGACGTCCGCTACCTGCACGCCGTGCGCGGGGTCGGGGTCCGGCTCAGCGCGCCGGGGGAGTGACCGCCCGTGCGACGACGGGTGCTGCTGCTGGTCGGGGCGACCACCTCGCTGGTGCTGGTCGCGTTCCTGCTGCCGCTGGCGCTGCTGATCCGCGACGTGGCCGCCGACCGGGCCGTGCAGGCGGCGACCGTGCGCGCCCAGTCGCTCAGCGCGCTGGTCGCCACCACCGACGCGACCGCGCTGTCGTTGAGCGTGCGGCAGGTCGACACCGACGCCACCGTGTTCCTGGCAGACGGCACCAGGCTCGGAGCGACCGCGGACCGCACGTCGTTGGTGGAACTGGCCTTCCGCGGCCTCAGCGCGTCCGGTGACGTGCCCGGCGGCCGCGAGATCGTGTTCGCCGTCGCAGGCCCGACGGCGACCATCGGCGTGATCCGCACCTTCGTGCCCGACGAGCGGCTCTCGGCCGGGGTCGGGCGGGCGTGGCTGCTGCTGATCGGACTCGGGGTCGTGCTGCTGGCGCTGAGCCTCGTGGTCGCCGACCGGCTGGCCAGGTCGCTGGTGCGGGCCACGATCTCGCTCGCCGCCGTGTCGCACCGGCTGGCGCGAGGTGAGCTGGACGCCAGGGCCGATCCCGCCGCGCCCGCCGAGATCGGGGTCGTGGCGACCGCGCTCAACGGGCTCGCGGGCCGCATCGCCGACCTGCTGCGCGAGGAGCGCGAGACCATCGCCGACCTGTCGCACCGGGTCCGCACACCGCTGATGGCCCTGCGGCTGGACGCCGAGGCCCTGACTGGTCCCGACGACGCCGACCGCATCGGGGCGGGCGTCGACGCCGTGCAGCGGGCCGTGACGCAGGTGATCGAGCAGGCCCGGCGCCGCGGCGTGGACCCCGCGGGTGGCAGCGACGCCGTCGAGGTCGTGCGCGAGCGGGTCGCGTTCTGGCTGGTGCTGGCCGAGGACACCGACCGCGAGGTCGGCGTGGACGTGCCCGGCGGACCGCTCCCGGTCGCCGTCGCGAAGGCGGACCTCGAGGCGAGCGTGGACGCCTTGCTGGGCAACGTGTTCGCGCACACCCCCGACGGCACGGACTTCCGGGTGGCGCTGCACGCCCGAGCGGACGGCGGAGCCCGGCTGCTGGTGGCCGACGCCGGGCCGGGGGTGGACGGCGCCGTCGTCCGGCGCGGGGCCAGCGGGTCGGGGTCGAGCGGGCTCGGGCTCGACATCGTGCGGCGCACCGCGGAACAGGCGGGCGGCGGGCTGCGGATCGGCGTCTCCGACCTCGGCGGCCTGCTGGTGACCGTCGACCTCGGACCGCCCGCTTAGGCGCGCGTTAACCGTGCGACAGCGTGCCGCTAGGCCGCTGCCCGGCATCGTCGGTCCGGTCCAGCCACAACCGGAAGGGGTCGATCATGTCGAACCGGAGCAGGGGCGTCCTGGTGGGCGGAACGCTCGCGCTGCTGGCCTCCGCGGGCACCGCGGCGGGGGCGTTCACGGGCGCGGACGACAGCCGCACGGCCGCCACCAGTTCGACCACCTCCAGCTCGACCACCGCCACCTCCGCTCCCGCGGGCACGTCCATCTCGGTCCGGCCGTCGACGCCGACCTCCACCCCGACGGGGGACCCGGCGGGCGTGACCGCGGCCGAAGCGGAGAGGACCGCGCTCGACCGGGTCGGGGGCGGCCGGGTCGTGCGCACCGAGCGGGAACCGGAGCACGGCCGGTGGGAGTGGCACGTGCGGATCGAGGGACGGGGAGGGCGTTACGACATCAGGGTGGACGCGGAGACCGGAGCGGTGACCCGGAGCGACGGTGACGACCACGGTGGTCGCCGGGGCCGCGGCGGTGACGACGGCTAGGAAGCGCGGCGAAAAGCTTGGTGCACCGGGTCTTCCTCCTGGTCGCGATGCCTGGTTGATCCACAAAGGACCGCGGTTCCGGGGTTGCTCGATGATCGGGTCACCCTGTTGGCGGTTGCCTGCGGCGTGCGAGGATTGCATATTGCGGGTTTTCGCACGAAAGGTGTCGGTCGCACCACGACCTGGGGGTTCCGGCCGCGACCGCAGATCCGGTGGACGAGGTGGCAACAGCGCGGGACAAGGTCGAACTGCGGGGAGTACGCCTGCTCACCAGCGCATTCGCCTGGATGGGCGGGCTCGCCCTGCTCGCCGCGCTGGTCGGCTCGGGGCGTGGGCCGCTGCACCACCCGCTGGTGGTGCTGGTGGTCGTGGTGCTCATGACCTGGGTGGTGAGCCCGGACGGGGACGCGTGGTGGGTGGCGACCGCGGAAGGCGTGGTCGCAGTGTCCGCGTTCCTCGCACTGCCCGGTCCGCAGCCGGTGATCGGGTTCCTCTTCGGGGTGACCGTCCGCCGGTCGCTGCGCGGTGGGTCGGCCTGGTTCCCGCTCAAGGCGACACCCGCGCTGCTGGGCTACGTCGTCGGGCTCGGCGTGGCCATCGGGTTGGACCTCTCCTCCCGGCCGCAGGACATCGACGCGCTGGTCGGCGCGGTCATGCCGTTGGTGGGGCTGGTGATCGGCTCGGTGGCGCTGTACAAGGTGGTGGGAGCGGCCAGGGTCGCGGAGTCCGCCAACCTGACCCTCTCGGCGGTCGTGCAGGCCAGTCCGGTGGGCCTGGTGCTGCTGGGCGGCGACGGCGTGCCGCAACTGCACAACGACCGCGCGCGGACGTTGCTCGACTGGTCGGGGCCGGGAGCGGTGCCGTGCCCCCACGGCCCGGACATCACCGCGTGCGAGCACGGGTGCGGCACCGCCTCGGCGGATCCGGTGGAGGTCCGGGTCGGCCGGACCGGAGTCCTCGCGCTGCACCCGATGCCCGTCGACCCGGACCGCACGCTGGTCGCCGTGGTCGACGTGAGCGCTCGCACCCACCGCGAGGAAGCGCTGCGGACCCGGTCCGAGCGCGACGAGCTGACCGGCCTGGTGGGTCGGGCGCACTTCCTGCACCTGGTGGAGCAGTCCGTGCCCGGCGCGGGTCCGGTCGGACTGCTGGTCATCGACCTCGACCAGTTCAAGGAGATCAACGACAGCGAAGGGCACGAGTCCGGCGACGCGTACCTGGTGGCGGCCGCCGACCGCATCCACTCGGCCGTCGGCGCAGGCGCGGTCGCCGCGCGGATCGGCGGCGACGAGTTCGCCGTCCTCGCCCCGGCCCACGACATCGACGACTGCCGTGGGCTCGGCGACCGGGTCCTCGCCGCGCTGGCCGAACCGCTGTCCGCGTTCGGCTACGAACTCGTGATCCGCGCGAGCATCGGGATCGCGGTGTCCGAGGGCACGGGCACCGCCGCCGACCTGCTGCGCGACGCCGACACCGCCATGTACGTCGCGAAGCGCGAGGGCGGGGCCCGCTACCGGGTGTTCCGCCCCGAGATGGGCGAGCAGGCGCTGGCGCGGCAGCGCGACAAGGTCGACCTGCGCGCCGCGATCGACAGCGGCCAGCTGGTCCTGCACTACCAGCCGATCGTCGACCTGGCGTCCGGCGAGGTGACCGGTGCCGAGGCGCTCGTCCGCTGGCAGCGCCCCGGCCACGGTCTCCTGGGTCCGGTGGAGTTCATCGGCCTAGCCGAGGAGACCGGGCTCATCGTGCCGCTGGGCAACCGCGTGCTCCTCGACGCCTGCGAGCAGGCCGTGCGCTGGCAGGGCCGCTCCATCGGCGTCACCGTCAACGTGTCCACCCGCCAGCTGTCCACCGCCGGGTTCCTGGACACCCTCGACCACGTGCTCACCACGACCGGCCTCCTCCCGACCGGGCTGACGATCGAGGTGACCGAGTCGGTGTGGGCGGACGAGGTCGCCATGCGGACGCTGATGGCGGTCCGCGAGGCCGGCGTGCGCGTGGCGCTGGACGACTTCGGCACCGGCTACTCGTCGCTGAGCTACCTCCAGCGGTACCCGTTCGACGTCGTGAAGATCGACAAGTCGTTCACCGCCGAACTGGGCGAATCCGGCCGGACCGCGGGCGTCGTCCGCTGCATCATCGACCTGACCGAGGTCCTGGGCGCGGTGGCCGTTGCCGAGGGCATCGAAACCCCCGGTCAGGCCGAGTGGCTGCGCGAGGCGGGCTGCGGCTACGCGCAGGGGTACCTGTTCGGCAAACCCGACGTGGCGGAGAACTGGGACATGCAGCCGTCGGTGCTGTGGGCGGCGAAGCACGCGTGACCGGGCCCGGCGGACGTCGGACCCGGTCACGGGGGACTACGGGGTGATCGCCACGTTGGTCAGGCCCCTCACCGCGCCGGTCACGGTGTTCGACGCGTGCACGACGTTGGGCATCGCCGAGCACTTCGACACCGACGTGATGTTGACGGCGTACTGGCCGACGCCGCCGAGGTCCGAGCGGTTGCCGCGCCACACGTTGCCGCAGCCGTTGGGCAGGGCCGGTGTGGTGCCGGTGTTGTGGGTCTCGTACCCGTTGGCGAACACGCCCGGACCGCGGAACGTGCCCGTGTTGTCCTCGATGAGGTAGCCGATGCCCTTGACGTCGATCCACGAGTCGGCCGAGTTCTGGCCGGTGATGCCCTGGCCGTCGAAGGTGTTGCCGCGGATGACGCCCTCGTGCGTGCCCTCCTTGACGTCGATCGCCTCGGCGGCCACGTTCGGGCCGATCCTGTTGCCCACCACCTGGACGCGGTCGCTGCGGTCGACGCCGCCGCTGTTGCCGTGGCAGGCCCAGTTGGAGTTGGCGGAGCCGACGTAGACGCCCTCGCCGTAGCCGGGCTGGACGAGACCGGTGTCCGTGATGGTCGAGTTCCGCAGGACGCCGTCGGCGGAGGAACGCCGGAAGTGGACGGCCTCCTCGTCGACGTGGTGCACCGAGACGCCGTCGATCGTGGTGTGGTGGGAGTTGTCGAGCACGACGCCCTTCTTCGACTCCCGCACGGTGAACCCGGTGAGGTTCCAGTACGGGGAGTCGAAGAGCCACAGGCCGTAGCCCGAGTCCCAACCCGCGGTGGGCGCGGGGCACGACGGGGCTGCGCCGGACGGGCCGTCGTTGACGAGGACGGCGGTCGACGGGCCGGTCAGGGTGATCCGCTGCGCCGCGGTGCCCGCCCGCGCGTCGACCGCGAAGGAACCGCGGTAGGTGCCCGCAGCCAGCCTGATCGTCCGACCGGGCGTGGCGGCGGCGAGCGCGGCCTGGAGCTGCGCCGCGGTGGAGACGTCGACCGTGCCGCCACCCCCGCCGCTGTCCGGACTCGTCGTGGCGGTGACAGCCGGGCTCGCCGCGGACCTGTTGCCCGCCGCGTCCCGTGCCCGCACGGTGAACGAGTGCGCGGTGGCGGGGGAGAGCCCGCTGACCGTGGCCGTCGTGCCGGTGGCGGTGGTGGTGACCGCGCCGCCGAGGAGGACCTCGTAGCCGGTGACGGCGACGTCGTCGGTGGACGCGGTCCACGACAGCGCCACCGAACCCGACGTCACGCCCGTAGAACGGAGGCCGCCCGGCACGGTGGGCGCTCGGGTGTCTGCGGGTGGCGTCGTGCCCCCGTCGCAGGGGGTGCCGTTGACGGTGCAGCCGGTGGGGAGTCCCGCGCCTGCCGCGTTGAAGCCGAAGCCGGCGCTGGCGCCGGGCTTGACGGCGCCGTTGAAGCCCGCGTTGGTGAACCTGTGGTGCTGGCCGGAGGACGTGCGGACCGAGCTCCAGGAGCTGCTGACGGTGGTGCCGGACGGGAGGTCGAACTCGACCGTCCACGCCGTGGTCGCGGCGGCGCAGCCGTTGGTGACCACGACGTCGGCGCCGTAGCCGCCGTTCCACACCGAGGTCTGCGTGACCTTCGCCGTCACGCACCCGGTCGACGGCGGCGTGGTCGTCGTGGTCGTGGTGGTGGGCGGAGTGCTGCTCACCGACGTCAGGAACAGCGACGCCGCCGTGTCGGTCCTGGTCGCGTCGACGCCGTGGCCGCCGGTGTAGTCGCGCTGCTCGTTGGCCGCCCAGTCCGCGATCGGCGTGCCGCCGATGTCCAGGTGCTGGTAGCCGGTGCCGTTCCAGCCGAACTGGTAGATCCGGGCGCGGTCCGCGTAGTAGGCGTTGAACGGCCCGTCGGGCACCTGCTGCTTGGTCATCGTGTTGTTGAAGAACACGTTGCGCGGCCCCGTGGCCCCGGACCACTTGACGGCCTTCCGGCCCGCGCCCCACCAGATCGGGAACCAGGTGGAGCCGTCCGGCCCGCCGCCGCCCTCCTCCCCGCAGTTGGCGCGGCAGTTCGCGGAGCGGTGCGCGTGGGGGACCCGGACCGTGTTCAGCTCGAACAGGTTGTTGCGCTCCCAGCCGCCGTGCAGGTTCAGGTCGGAGTCGAAGTCGTTGCCGATCACGACGTTGCCCGACGCGGACCACTGGAACGTGAAGTGCCGCAGGTTGCGGGAGGTGTTGCCCGCGTAGAGCGAGTCCCACACCCGCGAGCCGCGGAAGTACCCGTTGCCGCCCTTGCCCTTGTTCCACGAGCCGTCCAGCTCGTTGTCCACGATCTGGAGGTTCTTCGCCTCCTCGGTGACGATCGGGTGCGACCCGGTCATCTCCGCCTTGACGCCGCGCACCCAGGAGTCGGCCGCCCACTTGAAGACGATGCCGTGCATCTCCGCGGCGGGCGCCATGTTGCCGTAGTTGCCCACCGAGTCGCCCTGGGCCAGGCCCGGCATCGCCTGGGTGAAGCCGAAGTCCTCGAACCCGACGCCGACGACCGGGTCCACGAGCGGGGCGGCCTTCGAGTCGTAGGCCGCGCCGTCGATCGGCGCCGAACCGTCCGACGTGGACGTGACCGGGACGTCGTACTCCAGCGGCTTGTCGACGGTGACGGTCCTGTTCGCCGTGTCGACCGCGGAGATCCTGAAGATCTGGGCCCGCATGTGCGTGTTCAGCAACGGGAACCCGGCGCCGGTCGCCTTCTGCTGCTCGTAGAAGGCGACCGAGTTCGCGGCGCGGACGTTGAGGAACGACCCGACGGTCATCGCCGTCATGGCCGCGTTCGTGGCGAGGTGCACGGTCCGGTCGCCCTGCCTGGCCGAGTACGCCGTCTCGCCCGGCTTGGCGCGCAGCTTCGCCCCCGACTTCCAGTGCACGTTCACCGTGCCCTCGAAGATGTCCTTGCGGTTGGCCGGAGCCGACGCGTGCGCGCTCGCGTAGGCCGGGTGCACCTCGCGGGACTGGACGCGGAACAGGCCGCGGCCCGGCCACAGCCAGCCGCCCTTGCCCTCGCCCGCGACCATGCCGTCCTCGTCCCAGTCCGACCCGTCCTCGGTGAGGGTGTCGTAGAGGGTGTCGGCGTCGGGCCGGTAGACGATCTTCGTCGCCGTCGCGCCCGCGCCGCGGACGACCAGGTAGTCCGCGTCGACGTGCAGTTCCCGCGATACCGCCAGCTCACCGGCGGGCAGCGTGATCAGGCTCAGCTTCGTGTAGCTCGCCGACGGTGAGCAGGTCGACTTGACGGAGTCGACGGCCGCCTGGAGACCGGCCGAGTCGTCCACGCCGTCGTCCGGGCGGACGCCGAACTGGCTCGCCAGCTCGGCCGCGGTGATCCGGCAGGCGGCGGCGGGATTGGTCTCGGCCGCGCCGGGCAGGTCCTGGCCACCCCGGTACCCGGCCCTGCTCCAGTCGTGCAGGCCGTCGACGGGAGCGCGGCGGTTGGCCGCGGAGGTGTTCAACCCGGTGAGCGCGCCCGCGCCGGGCGCCGCCCCCGCGGTGTTCACCAGCACGACGACGCCCGCCGCGGCGAGCGAGCCGACCAACCCGAGCACGGCGGCTCGACGTAGGCGATGACTTCGGGACACCCATGCCTCCAAGGAAGTGGTAGGACCACGGATGTGTGGCGGCCCACACCTCGGAGCTGCATTGTGGGTAGCGCGCGGAGCAGTAGTCAACGATTGTCGCCGAAGCGATTTCGCGGCTTCGGTCAGATACGTGAATTAGGTAAATCCGAAGCGCTCGGATGGACTTATTGCCACGGATTGCGCGCGTGTGGAAAATGGGTCGAATCCGGTTCCTTGCTGCGGTTATGTGCTTACGGATGAGCGAATCCGGCTATTCGACCGCGCATGGATGGTGGTTCTTGATCGGTGGTGCCTTTTTTCTAGCGGGGGCGCGCGACCACGGTGATGAAGAAGTCGTCGATCTGCCGGATGGCGCTCACGAACGCGTCGAAGTCGACCGGTTTGGTCACGAAGGCGTTCGCGTGCAGCTGGTAGCTGCGGAGGACGTCCTCCTCGGCGCCGGACGTCGTCAGCACGACCACCGGGATGCGGCGCAGGTCCGCGTCCTCCTTGATCACGGCCAGCACCTCGTGGCCGTCCATCCGCGGCAGGTTGAGGTCGAGCAGGATCAGCCCCGGCCGGGGGGCGTCCGCGAACTCGCCCTCGTTGCGCAGGAACGCGAGCGCTTGGACGCCGTCGCGCACCTGGTGGAGGCGGTTGAACACCTTGTGGTGCTCGAACGCCTCCTCGGTGATGAGGGCGTCGCCCGCGTCGTCCTCGACCAGCAGGACGTCGATCGCCGATGCGGCGGAAACCATCACGGCGGGGTCCATTCGTGGGTCGGCGAAGCCTTTCCGCCATCGTGCCACGTGTCGGCGTCCCGCGAACGGCGCCGCTCAGTCCGGGTCGGACCGGTGGGACCGCTTCAGCTCCTCGTCGATCCGCAGCGCCTCGGTGAGCTGGTCCTCCAGGACGACGATCCGGCATGCCGCGTCGACCGCGGTGCCGTGGTCCACCAGTTCCCTGACCCGCCCCGCGAGGCGCAGCTGGGGTCCTTCCGAAGTCGCTCGCCAGGGGTTCAGCCGATCACAAGGGAAATCCCATGCGAAACGGGTTGTGGATCGCAGGATCCGCACGGGCGAGGAGGGGTCTTCGTGCGCACGGTCCCCTGAGCAGGACTCCGACGCGGACCTTCCGCGGCGGCGCGTGCACCGCAGGGAGGCGCGGGACGCGGTGGTGGGTGATGTGGACAGGAGCACGGTGCCGGAGGTCTGCCCGACCCCGGACGCCGCGCTGGCGGTCTGAGGCGGGGAGTCGGCCGCCGCGCAACGTCCACAATGGACAATCCGCGGCCCCGAGTGGACCGGTTCCGGGAGTACGATGGTCACACCCGGTGCCGCCGGGAAGGCAGCGGCGAGGAGGCCGGTAGTTGACGGGGAGCGGTGCCGCGCAGGTGCGCTTCACCGTGCTGGGACCGGTTCGGGCGTGGCGCGACGACGTCGAGATCGACCTGGGAGCGCCGCAGCAGCGCCTCGTGCTGGCGTTCCTGCTCGCCGCCGGGGGCAAGCCGGTCAGCCTCGCCGAACTCGTCGACCTGATGTGGGGCGAGAGCGCGCCGTCGAGCGCGGTCAACGTGGTGCACCGGTCCGTCGGGCTGCTGCGCCGGGTGCTGGAGCCCGGACTGCCGCCCAGGGCCACCGGCGGCTGGCTGCTCCGCAAGGCGGGCGGCTACCAGCTCGAAGTGGACGAGGGTTCCCTGGACCTGCTGCGGTTCCGCGCGCTCGTGGCCGAGGCGGAGCGGCTCGCGGCCCGCGGTGAGCACGCCGCCGCGGTGCCGGTGTTCGCGAGCGCGTTCGCGCTGTGGCACGGCCGGTGCGCCGACGGGTTGGACGTGGGGTCGGGCGCGGCCGCGCTGTTCTCCGCGATCGACAACGAGCGGCTCGCGCCCGCCGGTCTGGCCGCCGAGACCGCGCGGAGCGCCGGGATGGCCGAGGAGCTGCTGCCCGCGCTGCGGGCCGTGGCGGCGCGGTCCCGGCTGGAGGAACCGCTCCAGGCGCGGGTGATGCTGCTGCTCGCCTCGGCGGGCCACCAGGCCGAGGCGCTGGGGGTCTTCCAGGTCGTGCGCACGCACCTGTCCGACGAACTCGGCATCGGTCCCGGCCCGGAGATGCGCGAGGCGTACCGGCGGGTCCTGGCGCAGGAGGTCGTTCCGGAGCCCGTGCGCGCCGAACGGCCGCCCGCGGCGGGCGCGGGGCTCCGGCCCGCCCAGCTGCCGTCGGACCTGCGCGCGTTCACCGGCCGCCGTCCGGTGCTGGCCCGGCTGCGCGAGCTGGCGCTGGCCCCGACCACCTCCGGGGCGACGGTCGTCTGCGCGATCGACGGGATGCCGGGCACCGGGAAGACCACGCTCGCGGTGCACCTCGCGCACACGGTGGCCGACCGCTACCCCGACGGCCAGCTGTACGTGAACCTGCGCGGGTTCGACCTCAGCGGCGAGGCGATGGACCCGGCCGAAGCGCTGCGCGGGTTCCTCGCCGCGCTCGACGTGCTGCCGCCGCGGATGCCGTTCACCGTGGCCGAGCAGACGGCCCTGTACCGCACCCTCACGACGGGCAGGCGGATGCTCGTCGTGCTGGACAACGCGCGGGACGCCCGCCAGGTCCGCGCGCTGCTGCCCGGTTCGGAGGGCTGCCTGGTGATCGTCACGAGCCGCCGCAGACTGGCGGGGCTGGGCGCCACCGACGGCGCGCACCTCGTGTCGCTCGACGTGCTGCCCGACGGCGAGGCCAGGGACAACCTGGTCGAGCGGATCGGCGCGCGGCGGGTCGCGGCTGAGCCGCACGCGGTCGACGACATCGTCCGGTTCTGCGCGGGCCTGCCGCTCGCGCTCAGCCTCGTCGCCGCGCGGGCCGCCGCCCACCCGGACTTCCCGCTGGCCGCCATCGCCGACGAGCTGAGGGACGCCGAGGGTAGCCTCGACGCGTTCGGCGACGGCAGCAGCGGCGACGTGCGGACCGTCTTCTCCTGGTCGTACCGGATGCTCGGCGACCGCGCCGCCCGGCTGTTCCGCCTGCTGTCGCTGCACGTCGGCCCGGACATCTCGCTCGCCGCGGCCGCGAGCCTGCTCGGTGCCGACCGCAGGGAGACCCGCGGCCTCCTGGGCCAGCTGGTCTGCGGCAGGCTGGTCACCGAGCACGCGCCGCGCCGGTTCGTCGCGCACGACCTCATCGGGGTCTACGCCACCGAGCTGAGCCGCGACCTGGACTCCGCCGCCGACCGGGAGGCCGCGCTCGACCGGCTGCTCGACCACTACCGGCAGACCGCGCACCGGGCCAACGTCCTGCTCAAGCCGAGGATGGTCCCGGTCCCGCCCGCCGATCCGCTGCCCGGCGTGCGGACGGAGGCGGTCGAGGACGAGAACCGGGCCCACCTCTGGATGACCGCCGAACGCCAGGTGCTCGTGGCCGTGGTCCGGCACGCCGCCGCGAACGGGCGTCCGGCCTACGCCCGGAACCTCGCGCTCTCGATGCAGCAGCACTTCCACCACCAGGGCCTGTGGCACGACTGGGACTCGACCATGACCGTCGTGGTGGCCGCGTCCGAGGTCGAGGGCGATCCGCTGGGCCGGGCGCTCGCCCTGCGCAGCCTCGCGGGCGCCCGCCACTACCTCGACCGCCCGGCCGAGGCCATCGCGCTGCTCACCCGCACGCAGGAGATCTTCAGCGCGCTCGGCCTGGTCTACGAGCAGGCCCACGTGCACAGCGGTCTCGGGTCCATCCACGGCCGAAGCCACCGGTTCGCGGAGTCGGCCCACCACCACGGGAAGGCCTACGAGCTGCACGCGGAGGCGGGTGACCTGCGGGGCCAGGCGAACTCGTTGCAGGGCATCGCCTGGGCCCGCGTCAACCTCGGGTCGCACGGCGACGCCGTCGAACTCGCCCGGAAGGCCATGGGCGTCTTCCGGGAGCTGGACGACGCTCACGGCGAGGGCCACTGCTGGGTCGTGCTCGCCGAGTCCCACCGGCTGCGCCGCCGGTTCGACCAGGCCATCGCCTACCGGCGGCGGGCGATCGAGCTGTACCGGCGGGCGAACATCCCGGTGTACGCGGCCGAGGAGCTGGTGGAGCTGGGCGACACGATGATGGAGGCGGGGGACCGGTCGGGGGCGCGGGAGACGTGGCTGCGCGCGCTGGCGATCCTGGAGGAGCTGAAGCTGCCCGCCGTCGGTCCGGTCACCGACCGGCTGTCGCGGACCGCGCCGGGCGGCTGACCGGGCGAGGGGATCCCGCGGGGCGCGACGGGAACATCCGGACTACGTGGGGTAGGCCGCTGTGCGGTTGAACGCGACCTCGTCGGGGAGCACCTCGTGGCCGCGCTCGTCGACGAAGCCGACGTGGGCCGGGCGGTCGCTGTCGCCGACGCGGCGTTCGACGGTCGGCCCGCCCGCGTGCGGGAGGTAGCGGTCCCCCCACTGCTGGAGCGCGCCGAGCGCGATCTTCAGCTCCCGGCCCGCTTCGGTGAGGTGGTAGGCGTCGCGCGGCCTGCTGCCCTGGTCCTGGTAGGGCTCGCGGGTCATCACGCCGTGGTCCACGAGCGTCGCCAAGCGGGTGGTGAGGACGTCCGGCGCGATGCCGAGCGCGTCGCGGAACTGGGCGAACCGGGTCGAGCCCGTCAGCGCCTCGCGCAGGATCAGGAACGTCCAGCGCTCGCCGAGCACGCCGAGGCTGCGCGCGATCGAGCACGTGGAGTCCAGCATCTTCGTGGTGGCCACGAGACCCAGCCTACCCTGGGTTGCGCTTTCCAATCCAGATGCTAAGTTGGAAAAACCAACTCAGACTGGAGACCACCATGGACCTCTCGGGCCGCACCGCACTCGTCACCGGAGCCAACCGCGGGCTCGGCAGGCACTTCGCCGAGCAGCTGGTCAAGCGGGGCGCCACCGTCTACGCGAGCGCCCGCAACCCCGCGTCCGTCGACCTCCCCGGAGTCATCCCGATCGCGCTGGACATCACCGACCCCGAATCGGTCGCCGCCGCCGCGCGCACCGCGACCGGTGTGTCGCTGCTGATCAACAACGCGGGCTCGTCCACCGGAGCCTCGGTGCTGACCGGGCCGCTGGAGGACATCCGCCTGGAGATGGACACCCACTACTTCGGCACGCTGGCCGTGACCAGGGCGTTCGCGCCCCAGCTCGCCGCGCGGGGCGGTGGCGCCGTGCTGAACGTGCTGTCGGTGCTGTCCTGGGTCACCCTGCCGGGCTCCAGCGCCTACTCGGCGGCGAAGTCGGCCGAGTGGTCGCTCACCAACGCGCTGCGCCTCGCGCTGGCGGAGCAGGGCACCCGGGTCAGCTCGCTGCACGTGGGCTACATGGACACGGACATGGTCGCGGGCGTCGACGCGCCGAAGCACGCCCCGGCCGACATCGCCGCGATCGCGCTGGACGGGATCGAGGCCGACCAGGACGAGATCGTGGCCGACGAGCTGAGCCGCCAGGTCCAGGCGAACCTGGCGGGCGGGGTCGCCGCGCTCTACCCGCGGTCGGCCTGAGCGTCGAACGCGTCCCGCGCCGTCAGCACCTCGGGGATGTGCTCCTCCGCCCACAGCCGGAGCGCGTCCAGCGGGCCGTGCAGCGTGTGCCCGAGCGGGGTCAGCTCGTACTCGACCCTGGGCGGCACCTCCGCGTAGGCGGTGCGCCGCAGCAGCCCGTCGCGTTCGAGGTCGCGCAGCGTCGAGGTGAGCACCTTGCCGCTGATGCCGTCCAGCGCCTCGCGGACCTCGCCGAATCGCCGGGGGCCGTCGGCGAGCGCGATCACGATCATCGCGGTCCACTTGTTCGCGATGCGCGCCAGCGACGTGCGCGACGGGCAAGTCCGGGACAGCACGTCCCACTGCGGTGACATAGCTCGCATCCGTCCAATGGTTACCTTGAGGTAATTGATTACCAAAAGGAACCATAGCTCCCTGCAACGACAACAGGGAGGCTCCACCATGTCCGACCAGACCATCGCCGTCGTCCGGCGGTACTTCGACGCGCTCGCCGCGAACGACCTCGACACCGTCGGCGCGCTGCTGTCCCCGGAGGTCGTCTGGCACCAGCCGGGCGCGAACCGGTTCTCCGGCAGGCGATCCGGCGCGGGCGAGGTGTTCGCGATGATCGGCTCGATGCTGGAGACCAGCGCGGGCACGTTCCGGATCGACCGGGTCGACCACCTCATGGCCAACGGCGACCTGGTGGCCGCGACCATCCACTTCGTCGCCGAGCGCGAGGGCGCCGCGCTGGCGTCGGACGGCGTCGACCTGCTGAGGGTCGTCGACGGCGTGATCGTCGAGGCGTGGCTGTTCGGCGCCGACCAGGCGGCCGAGGACGCCTTCTGGGGCAGCTGACCAGCCGGTGCGCCACCCGCGGTGGATGATGTGTCCGTCGTGCGGGGAGGTGCGGGCTGAACGCGGTCGTGTCCGTGGTGCTGCTGGTGGCGGTGCTGGCGTTCGCCGTGATCCGGCCTCGGGGATGGCCGGAGGCGGTGGCGGCCGTGCCCGCGGCGGGGGTCGTGCTGGCGATCGGGGCGATCTCGCCGTCGACCGCGGTCGCGGAGGTCGAACGGCTGGCGCCGGTCGTCGGCTTCCTCGCCGCGGTCCTGGTGCTCGCCCGGCTGTGCGCGGACGAGGGGCTGTTCGAGGCGGCCGGGTCGCTCATGGCCCGGCTGTGCTCGGGCAGCCCGAAGCGCTTGCTGGGCTCGGTGTTCGGCGTCGCGGCGGCGATCACGGCCGTGCTGAGCCTGGACGCCACGGTCGTGCTGCTCACGCCCGTGGTGTTCGCGACCGCGTCCCGGCTGGGCGCCCGGCCCAAGCCGCACGTCTACGCGTGCACCCACCTGGCCAACTCGGCGTCGCTGCTGCTGCCGGTGTCGAACCTGACCAACCTGCTGGCTTTCACCGCGGCCGGCATCTCGTTCACCCGGTTCGCCGGGTTGATGGCGTTGCCGTGGCTGGCCGCCGTGGCCGTGGAGTACGCGGTGTTCCGGATGTTCTTCGCCTCGGACCTCGCGGCGGGCGCGGACACCGGTCAGCCGGTGGCCTCGCGCCCGGCGCCGAGGTTCGTGCTCGTCGTGCTCGGCCTGACCCTCGTCGGGTTCGCGGTCACCTCGCCGCTCGGCGTCGACCCGGCGTGGGCCGCCTTCGGCGGGGCGCTCGTGCTGACCGTGCGCGCCCTCGTGCGGCGCACGACCACACCCGCCGCGCTCCTCGGTTCCACCAGCGTCCCGTTCCTGGTCTTCGTCCTGGCCCTGGGGATCGTGGTGCGCGCGGTGGTGGACAACGGCCTGTCCGACGCCGTCGGCCACCTCATCCCCACCGGCAGCACCCTGCTCGCGCTGCTGGGCCTGGCGGCGGTCGCCGCGGTGCTCGCGAACCTGATCAACAACCTGCCCGCCGTGCTGGTGCTGCTCCCGCTGGCGGCCCCCGGCGGGACGGGCGCGGTGCTGGCGGTCCTCATCGGCGTCAACATCGGTCCCAACCTGACCTACGTGGGCTCGCTGGCGACCCTGCTGTGGCGTCGGATCCTGCACCAGCACGACACCAGTGCCGACCTCGCCGAGTTCACCAAACTCGGTCTGCTCACCGTTCCGGCGTCCCTCGTGCTCGCGGTTCTGGGACTGTGGGCGGGTCTGTCCGTGATCGGAGGCTGAGGTGGACGTCGTCGTCTGGATCGTCGAAGGCACCTGGCGGGCCTGCGTGCACGCCGCGCGAACCCTCGCCCCGGCTTCGGCGGGAGTCGTGCTGCTCCACGTGACCGCGCCGGACGTGCCCGGTGCGGCGCACGGCGCGTTCGCGGGCCTGCTCGGCCGCGGCCACCCGGAACGCGACCCCGGCCACCGGGTGGAGGAGTTGGCCGAGGCCGCCGCGCGGCACCTGCTGAGCGTCGCCGCGGCGGAGTTCGGCCGCCCGGCCACCACGGTGAACCGCCACGGCCGCCCCGAGGACGAGGTCGTCGCCGCCGCCGAGAACGCGGACCTGCTGATAGCCGCCCGCGACGGCGACCGCACCCGTCCGGGCCCGAAGAGCCTCGGCCACACCACCCGCTTCGTCGTCGACCACGCGCCGTGCCCGGTGCTTCTGGTGTGGCCGGAACAGGCGCCCGGCATCGCGTCGATCCCACCACCGCCCGCGTAGCCGGGCCGTCCGGCAGGCCGGACGGGGGCGGACCCGGAGGCCCGCCCCCGACCTGCTACTCCACCACCACCTGGAACTCGACACCGCCGATGTCGCCGGTCTCGTCGAACTGCACGACGTGCTGGACGAACTCGCCGCGCTGCTCACCCGTGAACGCCAGCTTCGTCTCGAACCGCTCGCCGGGGTTGACCAGCAGGCCCGCGACGCGGCTCTGCCTCGCGTCGGTCAACATCAGCGCCGTCTCGCCGACCTGCTTGAGGCCGACACCCGCGCCGCCGCCCTGCCTCCACCGCTCGAACAGCCGCGGCCCGAGGTCGATCACCAGCGTGCCCGCGCCGATGAACGGCTTGGTCGGGCTGGTCACCACCAGGTCGGTCTTGATCGCCTTGTCGGTGCCGTTGCCGACGGTGAACGGCGCGGTGCCGACCTGACCGGGCTTCACCCGGATCGAGTCCACGTTGCGCCAGGCGATGTTGTTGTTGTTCTTGGCGTTGAGCACCGTGTTGGAGACCTCGGGGAACGTCATCGGGTCCGTCGCCGACACCCACCGCGCGAGCAGGCAGAAGTGACCCGGCCCCGGCACGTTCACCCACGGGATCTTCACGACCGTGGCGCCCGCGGGCACGGTGACGCTCTGCTGGCCGATCGACGTCCAGTTGCCGCCGGTGCTCGGGTTCCACACCGCCGCGCCGCCCTGCGCGGTGTAGTAGACCTTCAGCGTCCCGAGTCCGGGGCCGCTGCCGTACGGGCCGGGGTTGTGCAGCTTGACGTGCACGTAGCTGGTCGAGCCGACCACCGGCTGACCACCGGGGCAGTCCGCCGTCGTCGGGCACACCTTGATGTCCGGGCTGCTCCACACCGACCCGTTCGGGTTCGGCTCGATCCCGGTGTCGCTCACCTGGTCGTGCATGAACACGTCGGTCTGCCTGCAGTCGCTCAGGAACTTCTGGATCGCCGTGGCGGTCCCCGACCCGTCCGGCTGCGCCTGCACGAACGCGCCACCCGTCGTCGTGGCGTAGTTCTGCATGATCGGCACGATCGTCGGGCTGTGGACGTTCGACGTGGGCACGTAGACGGCCGAGATCTTGATGCCCGCGCCGAGGGCCTCGGTCGCGCGCGTCGCCGCGTTCGCGTTGTCCGTGCCGACCACGTAGTTGTCGTCGAACCCGCCCGGCCGCGCGTCGGTCACGAGCACGACGAACTTCGTCGCGTTCGATCTCCACACCCCGTTGAAGTTCCCGGTCTGGGGTCTGCCGAGCGCGGGCAGCCGGTTGACCGCGGTGTTCACGGCCTCGTCCGACGCCTCCGGCTCATTCCCGCCCGCCCCGGCCGCGAGCGTGTTCGTCACGTAGTTGGTGACCGGGCCCGCGTTGCCCGGCGCCAGGTCGTTCACCACCTTCACGGTGTCCTTGAAGGTCACCAGGCCCAACTGGTAGTCGCCACCGGACGCCGCGACGACGTCGTTGACGATGCTGTTGATGCCGGTCTTGATGTTGGCGATCGTGCCGCCCATGCTGCCGGTGTCGTCCAGCACGAACGCCACGTCCAGCGGCCCGCACCGGCTCGGCGCCGGTGCGGGGGCCGCCGTGGTGGCAGGGGCAGCGGTGACGGTGCCCAGCAGGGCCACCGCCACACAGGTCAACGCGCCGAAAGCGCGCCGTCGTCCACGTTGACGAACGGATTCCATCAGTCGTTCTCTTCTCACTCGGGCGGCCGGGTGCAAGGCCCGAACCGCTGCTCCGACCGCGATCGTCGTCCGATCACGTCAGGCAGATCGGTGAGGAGAACGGAAAATACCGCGAATACGCTTTCTGCTATTGGTTTCGGAAATGGTATGACCCGGCAAAACCGAATGAGAGGACCGTTCGGTCTATTCACTCGAATCAGGGCGCTGAGGTGCGACAAGTCGGCAATGGGGGTGAGTTTTGTCTGGATCGTGTGGAATGAATACCGAGTGTCGTGCGGGGTGCAAGATGTTTCGTCTTGCCGAGTGATGGGTTCACTCGAATATCCACCACCCCCTCCCCAGGTGTAGTTGTTGACCATGTGTCAACGTGTGCGTCGTGCGCGCAACTGATGACACCGGGGTCGAGCTGAACGCCGAGTACGACGTGGTGCCGGACGGCGAGCACCTGGCCCTGGTCCTGCACAGCGCAGGCGGATCGGCGGCAGGCAGTCCTCACTCCCGCAACCACCAGTACGCACCCGCTTTGACGCTGCTGCTGGCACGGCTGAGCGCCCTGCACGCGGTGCTGGTCTCCGCGTTCGTCGACTCGCGCAACGTCCAGCACCTCCCCGAGGCGGAACGGGCGTTGATCAGCGCGCCCGTGGAGCTGGACCAGCGGTCCGATCCGGAAGAGTTGCGGCGGGAGCTGACGAGGGCGCAGGGCCGGGTGGGGCAGCCCGCCGACGCGGCGAAGAGCGGCAACAACAGCAAGCGGATTCGGCTGCGTCTGGCGGTGCCCGGTTTCGCACCCGCCGATGCTCGACACCTGGAGGTCGACCTCTCCCGCCGATCGAGTGCCACGGCCCCGGTTGCGGTGCAGCGGTCGGCGCCGAGGAACCTGCTGGTGTCCTTCAGCGGGTTCGGGTCGGACGAGCCCGTGGCGGTCCTGTGGGCCGTCGGTCAGGTGGCCGCCGGGCACGGGCGTCTGTTCGAGCGGTCGGAGTTCACCGACGCCGTGGGACCGCTGCTCACCGAGTTCGGGCAGGCGGGTTCGGCCCCCGACGAGCTGTTCCGGCAGCTGGCCGCGAGCGCCGACCTGTGGGAGGTGGCCGACGCTCGGGCGGGCTTCACCCGGAGCGCGGAGAAGCGGCTGCACAGCCGGTGGTTCCGGGCCAGGGTGGTCGACGTCCTCCGCCGCGACCACGTCACCGCGATCGTCGACTTCGACGGCTTGCTGGCGGAGGTCGGACTGGCCGACCACGGCGACGCGAACGAGACTGCGCTGGACGTCCTGCGCCCCCTGGTGCAGAAGCCGCTCACCACGGTGAACGGCAGTCCGAACAAGATCCTCGAAGTCGACGGCAGGAAGGTGCTGGTGGCCACCGGGAGGTCGCCCCGTGGGAGACCGGTGCTCGTCGCCGACGTCCAGCGGGGCCTGGACCTCTTGAGGGAGAACGGTTCCGTCGGCATCAACCCCGAAGAACTGGGCCACCGCAGCGCGTTCATCGGCGCGGTGCTGTCCACGCTGCCCGAAGCGCAGGCATCGACGGGACCGGCCGTGGTCACGCTGACCGGTCCCGCCGAGAAGCCCGCGCCCGAGGACCCGACTTACGCCGTCCTGGACGGGAAGGCGCTGCGCAAGTACCGCAAGGAGCAGAGCGGCCTCCGCCGCGTGCTGGCCGGGAACCGGTCGCACGCCGACTGCGACCTGTGCGGCCACGAACTCCCGATGGAAATGCTGGTCGCTGCCCACATCAAGCCGAGGGCGGAGTGCACCGACGAGGAGCGCAACGATCTGCGCAACGTGGCGATGCTGGCGTGCAGGTTCGGCTGCGACCACCTGTTCGAGAACGGGTACGTGACGGTCGACCACACCGGCCTCGTCGTGGCGTCAGCCGCCGAAGCCGACCGGGCGGGTGTGGTCGGCGACCACCTCGAGCGCCTGCACGGAAGGGTGTGCACCGCGCACCGCCCGGAGTCGGAGCAGTACTTCGCCTGGCACCGCGCCAACAACTACCGACGAGGTCCGGCGACCGCGTAGACCGCCGTCCCCACCACCGCCAGCGCCCCGGCCGTCCACCAGGCCGCCGGGCTGTCCGGGGGCTGGAGCATCCACATCGCGATCCGCACCGGAAGCTCGTCGGAGGGCGGGATGAAGAACGCGATGGCGAACCAGCCGAACGGCAGCGTCCACGCGTACTGGCCGCCGAACGCCGTCGCCGCCAGTGCGGCGAGGCCCATGAGGCCCGCTGTGTCGCGGAGGACGAAGGACGTGGGGGCCAGGTCGGTGCCCACGGCCTGCAACGCCAGCAGGGACGTGGCGGTCGCGGTTCCGATGAGCAGCACGTGGGCGGCGCGGCGAGGTGGCCAGCGGATCGCCGCGCCGCGGTCCAACTGGTGGTCCTGGCCGCTGAGGCCCACGGCGGCGCACGCGACGGCCGCCGCCAGTGCCAGCGCTCCGGTGCGGAGGTCGCCGCCGTCGGCGGTCAGCCACAGCAGCGTGACCGCGACCGCCACGGCGGCCAGTGACGTCGGCACCTGGCGGGAGCGGGCGTAGAGGGTCAGCCACCTCACGGGGTGGCCGTTCCGGTGAGCGCGGCCAGCTGGTCACCCTCGCAGGACAGCGCGGCCGAGCGCAGGGCGGCGACTCGGGTGCGCTGCTCGTCGGCGGGCAGGGCGCGCAGGGCGTCCCAGGTCCGCGTCATGGCGTTCTTGGTCTCGTCGTCGTACCAGCCGATGCCGCGCACGGGCGCCAGTTCGCCGATCAGCCAGGCCGCCGCGACGGTGTGCGCCACGGCCTCGCGCTGGACCTCGTCACCGTGCTCGCCGCTGCCGAAGCAGGACGGCGTGCCCGCGCCGGACAGGATGCTGCGCTTGAGGGTGTCGTCCCCGACCAGGTCGAAGCGCCAGTCGCCGAAGTCCACGGGCACGACGTCCGGCGTGCGGGTCCGTGGTCCGGTGACCGGTTGGCCCTCCGTCGTCTCGCGGACCGAGGTCGGCGGGTCGGGGAGCTTGTCCAGCAGGCGCAGCGCTTCCTCGGCCGGACCGGCCAGCACCGCCAGCCTCGCCTCGTGGATCTTCGTGACGCACACCTGGCCCCGGCACACCAGGACCGTGGCGGCCTGGTTGGTGACGTGCGTCCGGGCGGGCATGATCGCGACGGCGAGCACGCCGGTCAGCGCCAGCGGCAGCAGGGCGAGCAGGCGGCCGCGCAGCGCGGTCGAGGCGGCCAGCAGGACACCGGTGGCGGTCATGCCCGCGAACCAGATCGCCTGGCCGGTGCTGGCCGATCCGGCGACGACGGTGAACACGTCGCGCACGGAGGGCAGCGCGGGCGACAGCAGCGCCACCTGGTTGGGCACCGAGCCGCTCGCCCTGGACAGCGGATCACCGGACAGCACCAGGAACGCCGTCGCCACGAGCGATCCGACGGCGAGCAGCGGAGGCGTCAGCACCGACGGGAACGTGCGGCTCACGCCCATGCCGAGCGCGGCCCCCGCCACCAGTGCCAGCGCGCCGACCAGGACGGTCGGCACCCAGCCGAGGTGGAAGAACCCGTCGTTGGCGACGACCTGCACGGCCGCCACGGCGAACACCACCATGTAGGCGACCACCATGGTGATCGCCGCCGCGCCCGCCGTCTTGGCCGAGCGGTGCCCGGCGGGCCGCGGGGTGGTCGAGAGCAGCTCGTCCATCCTGGACCGGTGGTCGCGGAGCCCTTGCAGCGCACCGGCTCCGACCGCGATCGGCCACAGGAACGTCAGCACGTACCGCTCCCACCGCGCGGCGGACGTCCACTGCGCGATCCAGCTCTCCGGACCCTTCCACCACGGGCCGCTGAGCAGGTACAGGAAGCCGAGCGTGATCACCACGATCACCAGCCCCACCCAGGGAGCGGTGGAACGGCGGAGTTCGATGCCGAGGATTCGACGGTTCACCACTGCCCCCGTTCCCGGCCGGGCCCGGTGAGCAGCGCGGAGTAGCCGCGTTCGATGGGGCTGTCGCCCACGTCCTCCGGTCCGCCCGCGGCGGCCAGTTGCGGCGGTGTGCCCTGGAAGACGAGCTTGCCGTCGGCGAAGAGGACCACGTCGGTGCACGCGGCGGCGACGTCCTCGACCAGGTGGGTGGAGACGACGACGCAGCTGTCGGCGCCGAGTTCGTGCAGCAGTTCGCGGAACCTCAGCCGCTGCGCGGGGTCCAGGCCCGCCGTGGGCTCGTCGAGCAGGAGGATCCGCGGATCGTTGACGATCGCCTGCGCGATCCCCGCCCGCCGCACCATGCCCCCGGACAGCGTCTTCAACCGGTCGTCGGCGCGGTCCGCGAGCCCCACCCGTTCGACGGCGCGCTGCACCGCGGCGGGGATGTCCCTCTTGGGCATCTCCTTGAGCCACGCCATGTACTCGACGAACTCGCGGACGGTGAAGCGCTTGTAGAACCCGAACTCCTGCGGCAGGTACCCGATCCGGCGGCGCAGTCCGCGCTGGTCGGCACCGCCCCCGACGGCGGTGCCGAGCAGTTCGAGCGTGCCGTCCGCCGGGCGGAGGACCGTGGCGAGGGCCCGGATCAACGTGGTCTTCCCGGCGCCGTTCGGCCCGAGCAGACCGTGCACGCCGGTGCCGAGCGACAGGTCGAGCCCGTCGACGGCCATCTTGCGAGCGCCCACGCGGACCCGGAGGCCGGTGGCCTTGATCTCCCAACCGTAGGTGGTGGGCGCGGTGTCGACCGCGTGCGTCATGTTCTTCCCCTTCATCGGTGTGCGTCGGGGTTCGCGTAGGCGCTCTTGCGGACGACCACGACGACGGCTCCCAGCACGAAGAGCGCGCCCCACACGGGCAGGCTGCCCTGGTGCAGGGCGAAGGACGTCCGGTCGAGCGCCACGGTCGGCGCGACGACCACGGCGACCCACACCGCCACCAGGGCGACGGCGGCGCGGGTGATCCCGACGAGCCCGCCGAGCGCCAGCGTCGCGGTGGTGAAGGCCAGGCACGGCAGCAGCCACAGCGCGATCGAGGAGTTCCACCCGGCGACCAGCAGCGCCGGGATCACCACGACCAGCACGGAGAACGTGCGCCGGAGCAGCAGGTAGAGCCCGGTTCGCGGGGACGACGCGATCAGCTCGTGCATCGGGTCGAACGCGGGGGACCACGAGGCGGCCACGCCCAGCACCGGCAGGACCGGCGCGATCAGCAGCACCAGCGACACCTGGTCGCCGGTGATCCGGGCGAGCCGGTCGGCGACCATCGCGAGCACCGCCACCGCGAGGGTCATGGCGAACCACGGCACCATGGCGGGCGCGAACCACGTGGTGAACCCGCGCATCCACGAGCGCCGCGACCGCGGCTGCGGCACGAGTCGCGGTTCGAGTCCGGTCCACACGGCTTCGACCAGCGCGGACGTCGACCCCTCGACGACGTTCGCCAGTCGGGCCCGGCACACCGCGCAGGACTCCAGGTGCGACTCGACCGCCCACACCTCGTCGGCCGGGATGTCGACCTCGCCCCGCGCGTAGCGGCCGACCAGCCGCTCGCTGGGGTGTTCCACGGTCATGACAGCGCCTCCCGCATCGCGATCCGTGCCCGCCGTGCGCGGGTCTTGACGGTGCCCTCCGGCACCCCGAGCAGGACCGCGGTCTCCCGGACGGTCAGGCCGTCCAGCACCATGGCCTGCAACACCTGCCGCAGTTCCGGCGCGAGCCGCCGCAGCGCGTCGCCTACCTCGTCGCCGACGACTCCCGCGAGCACCTCGTCCTCCGCCGCGGCAGCGGCGGGTTCCGGAGCCGCCGCGGCGGGCGGGACCGCGTGGTGCGCCCGTCTGCGGAACGCGTCGACCAGCCGCCTGGCCGCGATCGTCCACAGCCACCCGACCGCCGTGCCGCCCGCCGCCGCGCCCGCGAAGGCGCCCGCCGCCCGCCACACGGACAGGTAGGTCTCCTGCATGACCTCGGCGACGACCTGGTCGTCGGCGCACCTGCGGCGCAGCCGCACCGCGATCCACGGCGACGTCCGCCGGTAGAGCTCCTCGAACGCGGCCCGGTCGCCCTTCGCGACGAGCCGCACGAGGTGCTCCTCGTCGCGTTCGCTGGATCTGGTTCGAATTGGTCCCACACCCCGCAAGACGCCGAGAACGGTCGGGAGGTTCTCAGGGCAGAGTGACATGGGTCACACGTGGATGCGCGGCTGGGGCCAGCGCGGTGGCACCGGCTCGGCGTCGCGCTGGAGGCGGACGCACCGGCTCGCGGCCGACGACGTCGTGCGCCGTCGACGGGAGGGGCGCCTGCCCGGCTGCCCGGTGGCGAGGGGCCGTTCGCGAGTGGCACGCGATCGGCCGGTGGAGTGGTGGCGCCCCGCTCGGGGCGCCACCACTAGCGCGTGCTCTCCCGGATCTCCAACGAGAACGGCGTCTGCACGTCCTCCGGCTCCAGGTCCTGGCCGCCCTTGATGCGGCGGCGGACCAGGTCGACCGCGCTGTGCGCGATGGCCGCCTTGTCCGGGGCGATCGTCGTCAACGAGGGCATGCTGTAC
Source organism: Umezawaea sp. cmx-9-4 (assembly GCA_049997955.1). Lineage (GTDB taxonomy): Bacteria > Actinomycetota > Actinomycetes > Mycobacteriales > Pseudonocardiaceae > Umezawaea. The sequence goes on from JAEBDY010000011.1 coordinate 73,303, forward strand.
GCGCTCTCCTCGTTGTTGTCGAAGCCCACGACCGCCACGTCCCGCGGCACGCTCACGCCGTGCTCGGCGGCGGCGCGCAGGGCGCCGATCGCCAGCAGGTCGTTGAAGCAGAACACCGCGTCCGGCGGTTCGGGCAGCGACAGCAGGTGGGCCATCGCCTCCGCGCCGTCGCGGCGGTGGTAGTTGAGCGCCTGCACGATGTACTCCTCGCGCACGGGCAGGCCCGCCGTCGTGAGCGCGGCCCGGTAGCCCTCCAGGCGTTGGGTCGCGGTGCCGCGGTACGGGTGCGCGCCGATCGCGGCGATCCGGCCGCGTCCCAGTTCGACCAGGTGGCGGGTCGCCACGGTCGCCGCCAGGACGTTGTCGATGCCGACGTGGTCGATGGGCACGTCGACCGTGTGCTCACCCAGCATGACCACGGGGATGCCGGGGTCGAGCTGGTCGAAGTCGCGGGCGTGCAGCGCCTCCGGGCTCACGATCGCCGCGTCGATCATGTGCGGTCCGAGCGCGCGGAGGGTGGCGCGCTCGCGTTCCCTGGTGCCGAGGGTCTGTTCGATGAGGACGTTCCACTCGTGTTCCCCGGCCGCCTCCAGCACGAGCCCGGCCATCTCCCCGAAGTAGGGGATGCTCAGCTCCGGCAGGACGAGGGCGAGCGAACCGGTCCGGCCGCGGCGCAGGTTGCGTGCGCCGATGTTGGGGCGGTAGCCGGTCGTGGCCAGTGCTTCCTCGACCCGGCGACGGTTGTCCGGTTTCACGAACTCGTAGCCGTTGACCACGTTCGACACCGTCTTGACCGACACCCCGGCGAGCCTGGCGACGTCCTTGAGCGTGGCCAACCATGGCCTCCCATCGGCGTCGGTAGTGGGGAACGGTCGGAATCCTAACCTGTCCACCAGGGGCTTTACAACGTTGTACCAACGATGTAAATCTGTTGTCGCCCAGTCTCAGTGACCGGGCTCACGCCGTCCGATCGAGGAGCAACCGATGCCCACGCCGCCCGTGCGCCGCACCAAAGCCGCCCTGCTCGCGGTCACCACGCTCACCGTCGCGCTGACGGCCTGCACCAGCCGCGAAGCCGAGACCACCAGCCAGGCCAGTGCGGGCCCCGCCGCTTCCGCGGCGGCCTCCCAAGCATCGGGCCCCGGCTGCACGCTCGACAAGACCGGGTACCCGAAAGTGGACCTGAAGTCCGCGATCATCGGCTTCTCCCAGTCGGAGAAGGAGGCCAACCCGTTCCGCACCGCCGAGACCCAGTCCATCAAGGACGAGGCGGCGAAACTGGGGATCCCGGAGGACAAGCTCCTCGTCACCAACGCGCAGAGCGACCTGAACAAGCAGATCAGCGACATCAAGTCCATGTTGGACCGGGGTGCGCAGATGCTGATCGTCGCGCCGCTGAACTCCGACGGCCTCCAGCCCGCGCTCGACGCGGCGAAGGCCAAGAAGGTCCCGGTCGTCACGATCGACCGCAAGGTGACCTCCGCGCCGTGCACCGACTACCTGACGTTCATCGGCTCCAACTTCGTGGAGCAGGGCAAGCGCGCGGCCGTGGAGATGGCCCGCGTGACGAACGGGACCGGCAAGGTCGCGATCCTGCTCGGCTCGTCCGGCAACAACGTGACCACCGACCGCGCCAAGGGCTTCAAGGACGAGCTGGCCAAGAGCCCCGGCCTGACCGTGGTCGCTGAGCAGACCGGTGAGTTCGACCGCTCCAAGGGCCAGGCCGTCATGGAGCAGCTCATCCAGAGCAACCCGGACATCACCGCCGTGTACGCGTTGAACGACGAGATGGGCATCGGCGCGGTCACCGCGCTCAAGGGCGCGGGCAAGGCCCCCGGCAAGGACGTCAAGATCGTCTCGATCGACGGCACCAAGAACGCGGTGCAACTGGTCGTCGACGGCAGCTACAACGCGGTCGTCGAGTCCAACCCGCGCTTCGGCCCGCTGTCCTTCAAGGTGCTCCAGGACTTCTCCGACGGCAAGGAGATCAGCGAGAACGTGGTGATCTCCGACGACCAGTACAACGAGACCAACGCGAGCCAGAAGCTCGGGAACGCGTACTGACGTGGAACCGGTGCTGGAGGTGACGGACGTCGTGAAGGAGTTCGTCGGCGTGCGAGCGCTCGACGGGGTGTCGTTCACGGTGCGGCCGGGGGAGGTGCACGCCCTGGTCGGGGAGAACGGCGCGGGCAAGTCCACGCTGATCAAAGTGCTCACGGGCGTGCACCGCCCCGACTCCGGCGAAGTCCGGTTGCGGGGCGAGGTGGTCTCCTTCGACCGCCCGGTGCGGGCGCAGGAGGCCGGGATCTCCACGATCTACCAGGAGGTCAACCTCGTCCCGCTGATCAGCGTGGCGGCCAACGTCTTCCTCGGCCGCGAGCCGCGGACCCGGTTCGGGCTCGTGGACTGGGCGAGGATGAACGCCGACGCCAAGGAGCTGCTGTCCGGCTACGGCATCGACACCGACGTGAAGCGTCCACTCGGGACGCTCAGCGTGGGCGCGCAGCAGATGGTCGCCCTGGTGCGCGCGGTGTCCACCGACGCCGACGTGGTGATCATGGACGAGCCGACGTCGTCGTTGGAGCCGCGCGAGGTCGAGACGCTGTTCTCGGTCGTCGAACGGCTGCACGAGAAGGGCATCGCGGTCGTCTACGTCAGCCACCGGATGGACGAGCTGTACCGGATCTGCGACCGGGTCACGGTGCTGCGGGACGGGAAGATGGTCCACACCGGACCGCTGAACGACCTGTCGCGCATCGAACTGGTGGCGATGATGCTCGGCCGCAGCGTCAGCGACATCCGCGAGCACGGCGCGACCGCGTTCGGCGAGGACCACAACGCCGGGAAGGAACCCCTGCTGCAGGCGGAGAACCTCTCCAGCGGCGTGCGGCTGACCGACGTGTCGTTGTCGATCCGTCCCGGCGAGGTCGTGGGCCTCGCCGGGCTGCTCGGCTCCGGCCGCACGGAGACCGCGCGGGCCATCGTCGGCGCGCTGCCGCTCGACGGCGGCACCGTGCTGGTCGGCGGCAAGGCGTTGAAGCCCGGCGACGTCGGCGCGGCGATGCGCGCGGGCATCAACATGCTGGCCGAGGACCGCAAGGCGGAGGGGATCATCCCCAACCTGTCCGTGCGGGAGAACATCGTCCTCGCCGCGCTGCCCCAGCTGTCCCGCTTCGGCGTGGTCAGCAGGGAGAAGCAGGACCGGATCGTGGAGACCTTCGTGCGACGCCTGCGCATCAAGGTGTCCAATCCCGACCAGCTGGTGTCCGAGCTGTCCGGCGGCAACCAGCAGAAGGTGCTGCTGGCCCGCTGGCTGTGCACCAAACCGAAGGTCCTGCTGCTCGACGAGCCGACCCGCGGCATCGACGTCGGGGCCAAGGCCGAGGTGCAGGCGCTGATCGACGAACTCGCCCAGGAAGGCTTGGCCGTGCTGCTGATCTCCTCGGAGATGGAGGAACTGCTCGACGGGGCTGACCGGCTGGTCGTGCTCAAGGACGGAGCGGTGGTGGGTGAGCTGTCCGGGGACGACCTGACCCAGGACAAGGTGCTCGCCGCGATCGCGGGGGAGGCGCCGTGACCGCGGTGACGGCGACGGCGGGCGGGATCGACCGCGCGCGCGTCGCCCGGTGGCTGCAGGAGTACGGCGTGTACGTCGCGGTCGTCGCGCTCCTGCTGTTCAACGTGTTCTTCACCGCGAACTTCCTGACGCTGGGCAACTTCCGCACCCAGCTGGTGCAGGCCGCGCCGGTCTGCATCGTCGCGCTGGGCATGGCGCTGGTGATCGGCACCGAGGGCGTCGACCTGTCGGTCGGCGCCGTCATGGCGCTCGCCGCGTCGCTGATCCCGCTGTACCTGGGCGCCGGGCCGCTCCCCGCCATCGGCATCGCGCTGCTGGTGGGGCTGGCGGCCGGGATGTTCAACGGCTTCCTGGTCGCCCACCTCGGCATCCAGCCGATCGTGGCGACACTCGCGCTGCTGGTCGGTGGTCGCGGGCTCGCGCTCGTGATAGCCGAGGGCCAGCTCGTGCAGCTGCACGACAAGACGTTCCTCGAACTGGGCACCGGCGACGTCGCGGGAATCCCGATCAGCGTGTGGATCGCGGGCCTGCTGTCCGTCGTGATGGCGCTGCTGGTCGGGCGGACCACGTTCGGCCGCAGGCTGGTCGCGATCGGCGGCAACCGCACCGCGAGCGCGTTGGCCGGTCTGCCGGTGAAGGCCGTCCTGGTCGGCGTGTACGCGATCGCGGGCCTGCTCGCGGCCGTGGCGGGCGTCCTGGCGACCGCGCGGCTCAGCGCCAGCGACCCGGCCGACATCGGGATGCTGATGGAGCTGTCCGCGATCACCGCGGTGGTCGTCGGCGGCACGGCGCTGACCGGCGGCCGGGTGCGGATCCTCGGCACGGTGTTCGGCGTGATCCTCATGCAGCTCGTGCGCGCCACGCTCATCAAGCACAACCTGCCCGACTCGACCGCGCAGATGGTCCAGGCCGCGATCATCATCGTCGCGGTGTACGTCGCCCGTGAACGGAGCACCCGATGACCGCCGTGATCACGGATCCTCCGGACACCACCGCTTCCACGACGCGGCGCGAGCTGATGGCCGGTGTCCTGCAACGGCAGGGCGCGGCGATCGCGCTGGTGCTCGTGGTGGCGGTCGCGTGGTTCTCGTTCCCGCGCTTCGGCAGCCTGGACAACCTCCGCGACCTGGCCCTGCAGAGCTCGTTCCTGGCCGTCATCGCGCTCGGCATGACGTTCGTGATCATCACCGGTGGCATCGACCTCTCCGTCGGCTCGGTGTACGCGCTCGGCGGCGTCCTGGCGGCTTACGGGTCCCAGCACGGTTTCCTGGTGGCGCTGGCGCTCCCGCTGGCGGTGTGCGGACTGATCGGGTTCGTCAACGGCGTGCTCGTTGCCAGGACGAAGATGGCGCCGTTCATCGTCACGCTGGCGTCGCTGCTGTTCGCCAGGGGGCTGCTGCTGGCGATCACCGACGAGGGCTCGACCACCTACCGCGTCCCGGCCGACTCGGCGTTCATCGAACTGGGCCGCGGCACCGTGTACGGGTTCGGCTACCCGGTCTTCATCGCGCTGGTGCTGTGCGTGATCGGCGGGATCGTGCTGCGCCGCACCAGGTTCGGCCAGTCGGTGTTCGCCACCGGTGGCGCGGAGCAGTCCGCGCTGCTGATGGGGTTGCCCGTCGCGCGCACCAAGATCGCCGTGTACACGATGAGCGGCGTGCTCTCCGGGCTGGCGGGCGCGTTGACGGCCGCCTACCTCCAGTCCGGCGTCACGGTCATCGGCGTCGGCACGGAACTGGACGCCATCTCCGTCGTCGTCATCGGTGGGACCCTGCTCACCGGCGGCGCCGGCACCGTGCTCGGCACCGTCATCGGTGTGGGGCTGCGCAACGTCATCCAGAACATCATCAACCAGATCGGCACCCTCGACAGCAACTACCAGTCCGTGGTCAGCGGCGCGTTCCTGCTCGTCGTCGTGATCCTGCAACGGTCCCTCGCCCGCACCAGGACGAAGAAGAGATAGGAGGTCCCGCCCCACCAGCACGGCCCATCCGCTTCCCCCTGCGAAGTCTTGGAGCCACCATGTCCTCCTTCCGACGCGTCCTGAGCGTCGTCACCGCGTTATTCGTCGCGACCACGACCGCGGTCGCCATCGCACCCCCGGCTTCGGCTGCCACCTGGCAGCCGAAGCCGTTCCAGCTCACGACACCGTGGACCAGCCAGGTGTCGCCGACCAACGCCCTGCCCGAGTACCCGCGCCCGCAGCTGGTCCGCTCGGAGTGGCTGAACCTCAACGGGGTCTGGGAGTTCGCCGGAGCCCCCGACCTCGACTCGCCGCCCATCGGCCGGACGCTGGCCGAGGGCGTGCTGGTGCCGTACCCGATCGAGTCCGCGCTGTCGGGGATCAAGCGGCACGAGGACAACATGTACTACCGCCGCACGGCCACCGTCCCGTCCAGCTGGAACGGTCGCCGGGTCAAGCTCCACTTCGGCGCGGTCACCTGGGAGACCCGCGTCTGGGTCAACGGGATCCGCGTCGGCACGACGCACACCGGTGGTTACGACGCGTTCTCCATCGACATCACGTCCGCGCTGAAGGCGGGCGAGAACGAGATCATCGTCGGCGCCCGCTCGACGATCGACGGCGGGTTGCACCCGATCGGCAAGCAGCGCCGGAACCCCAGCGGCATCTGGTACACCGCGGCGTCCGGGATCTGGCAGACCGTGTGGCTCGAACCGGTCAACGCGGCGAGCATCACCCGGCTCGACACCACGCCCGACGTTCCGGCCGGGGTGCTCGACCTCGTCGTGCAGGGCACCGCGGGGATGCAGGCCCGTGCCGAGGTCCTGAGCGGCGGCCAGGTCGTCGGCACCGCGACCGGCGCGGTCGGCGCGCACCTGCGCGTCCCCGTGCCCAACGCCCGGCTGTGGTCGCCGGACGACCCGTTCCTCTACGACCTGCGGGTGACCCTGCTGGGCACCGGGGGAGGGGACGCCGTCACCGGCTACTTCGGCATGCGGTCGCTCGGCAAGGCGGTGGTCGGCGGCGTGCTGAGGCCGGTGCTGAACGGCAAGTTCGTGTTCCAGCTCGGCACGCTCGACCAGGGCTACTGGCCGGACGGCATCTACACCGCGCCGACGGACGCGGCGCTGAGGTTCGACCTGGAACGCCAGAAGGCGTTGGGCTTCAACATGGTCCGCAAGCACATCAAGGTCGAACCGGCCCGGTGGTTCTACCACGCGGACCGGCTCGGGCTGATGGTGTGGCAGGACATGCCCTCGCTCGACTCCGTCGACGACACCCCGGTCGCCAGCCACGCCAACTTCGAGTCGGAGCTGCGCCGGATCGTCGACCAGCTCAAGGGGATCACGTCGATCGTCCAGTGGGTCCCGTTCAACGAGGGCTGGGGCGAGTACGACAACGGCCGCATCGTGGACCTGGTCCGCTCGATCGACAACACCCGGCTGATCAACCACAACTCCGGCTCGAACTGCTGCGTGTCCGACCCGGAACCGTCCAACGGCGACGTCGTCGACGACCACGCCTACCAGATGTCCACCGCCACGAGGCTTCCCACGGCGACGCGCGTCGCCGTCCTCGGCGAGTTCGGCGGGCTCGGCAGGACCGTCGCGGGCAGCGAGTGGCAGCCCGGTGCGGGGTTCGCCTACGGCGCGCTGTACCCGAGCGAGTCGTCGCTGACGAACCGGTACGTGGACATCACCAGGAAGGTCGGCGAGTTCGTGCACGCGCGCGGGCTGTCGGGCTCGGTCTACACCGAACCGTACGACGTCGAGAACGAGGTCAACGGCTTCTACACCTACGACCGCCGGGTGTTGAAGATGACCGAGGCACGGGTGCGCGAGGTGAACCAGCGGGTGCTGGCCCTGGCGCGCGGCACCGAGGTCGGCCGCGGCGAGCTGGTGTCGCTGCGGGTGACCACGACCGGGTACACCGACCGGTTCCTGCGGCACTCCGACGCCCTCGCCCGCACGGACGTGGTCAACGACGCCAGCTCGGACGTGGCCAAGCAGGACGCCACGTTCTGGGCCCGTCAGGGTCTGTCCGACGCCGCCTGCCTGTCGTTCGAGTCGCGCGACTTCCCCGGCAGGTTCCTGCGGCACGCGAACTTCCGCATCCGCAACGACGCCCGTGACGGCAGCGCCGGGTTCGACGCCGACGCCACGTTCTGCGCCCGCGAGGGAGCGGGGGGCACGGCGCTGGAGTCGTCCAACCTGCCCGGCCACTTCATCCGCCACTACAACGAGGCCGTCCACCTGGCCCGCTCCGGCGGCCCGAACCCGTGGGACGGCGCGGGGAGCTTCACGGCCGACAGCACGTGGGCCGCGAGCGCGGGCCTCTGGCGCAGCGGCGCGGACCTGCCGCTGGACCAGGCCCGGTCGTTCCGGGTGACCACACCGGGCTTCACCGACCGGTACCTGCGCCACCAGGACGACCTCGCCCGCACCGACGTGGTGAACGCCGCGAGCGCCGCGGTGCTCAAGTCCGACGCCACGTTCGTCGTCCGGCGCGGTCTGGCCGACCCGACGTGCTACTCGTTCGAGTCGCGCAACTTCCCCAACCGCTTCCTCCGGCACGCGGACTTCCGGGTCCGCCTGGCGGGCAACGAGAACACCGACCTGTACCGGCGGGACGCGACGTTCTGCGCCCAACCCGGAGCAGGGGGCGTCCGGCTCGCGTCGGTGAACGAGGTGGGCACGAACGTGCGGCACTACTCCGACGCCGTGTACGTGGCGTCGAGCGGCGGCGCCCACGTGTACGACACGCCGGCGTCCTACGACCAGGACGTCAGCTGGTCGGTGTCCGCCGCCTGGGCGCCGTAGGGCTCCTCCGGTTCCCCGCACCCCGACCGGGGTGCGGGGAACCGCCGTCGCCGAGGCCTGGCAGGCTGGGCCCATGGTCGACACCCCGGTAGGACTGGGCATCATCGGACTCGGCGCCATGGGCGGCCGGGTGCTGGACATCGCCGTGGCGCACCCGGACCTGGTGGTCGTGCGGGCGTCCGACCTGGACCGGACGACGCTCGACCGCGTCGGGGCCGAGCACCCCGGGATCGCGCTGAGCCGCGAGTCGTCCGACGTGCTCGACGCGCCGGACGTGGAGGCGGTCTACATCGCCGTGCCGCCCGCGTTCCACGCGGAGCTGACGGTGGCCGCGCTCAGGGCGGGCAAGGCGGTGTTCTGCGAGAAGCCCCTGTCGGTGAGCGCCGCGGACGCGCGGAGGATGGTCGCCGCTGCCGCGGCGGGCGGGGTGGCGACGGCGGTGAACTTCGCGCTGTCGGACCGGGACGTGGTGCTGGAGGTCGAGCGGGCGCTGCGGGCGGGCGAGGTCGGCGAGGTGCTCGGCGTCGACGTGCGGCTCCAGTTCCCGACGTGGCCCAGGGCGTTCCAGGCCGACGCCGCCTGGCTGGACGGCCGGGAGCAGGGCGGGTTCGTGCGGGAGGTGTTCTCGCACTTCGCCTACCTCACGGACCGGCTGCTGGGGCCGCTGCGCGCGGTCGACGTGAGCGCCGACTTCCCGGCCGAGGGCAGCGAGGTCGCGGCTCGCGGGCTGCTGCGGGCGGGGGACGTGCCGGTGCACTTCTCCGGTGTGGCCGGGGTCGCCGGACCCGAGGTGTACGAGTGGGTGCTGTGGGGGACGCGCAAGTCCTACCGCCTGCGCCAGTGGGCGCGGCTGGAGGTGTACGAGGGCGACGCCTGGACGCCGGTGGACGTCGGTCCCGGTACCGGGACCGACGCCACGCGCCTCGGGTTGTTCGCCGCGGTCGTGCGGGGGACCGGCTCGCCGAACCTGGCCGACTTCGCCATCGCGTTCCGCGTGCAGGAGGCCGTGGAGGCTTTCCACGCCTGAACCGGGGTGCCGCCGCCCTCGGGCAGCGGCACCGCCGGGCCTAGTCCAGGTGGAACCGCGGGTCGGTCGCCAGTGCCGCGAGCTGGTCCTCCGTCAACGGCTGCGCGTCCAGCGCGGGCAGCTCACCCTCGCGGAACGCCTTCGCCTGCGCGACGAGGACCACCGTGCCGTCCGGGTGGCGGTAGGCGGCGAGCTGGTCGAACTCCTCCTCGGTCCCGGTGCCGTCCGAGGTGAGCAGACCGACCTCCTTGCCGTCGGCGACGACCGCGCGGCACGTGCCCTTGACGTCCGACGAAGCCGCGGTCACCTCGCAGGGCCCGGCCGGGAACGAGTTGCCCGCCGTGGTGATCCTGGTGGACAGGGTGCCCACCCGACCGCTGCCGTCGGTCCGCACGACCGGCGCGGTGGCCAGGTACTCCCACACCTGGCCGCCGTTGGCGAAGTAGTCCACGAACTGCGACTGGGTCCAGGTCTTCGCGCCCTCCGAGTCCTGCACCGCCAGGCCCGGCGGCAGCGCGGTGGCCAGAGCGGGCACGAGGCCCGCGCTCTTGTCCGCCCGCGGGCCGGCCGAGGCCGTGCGGTCGGACTGCCCGTCTGGCCACGACGGCCCGGTCGACCCGGTCGCCGGGGCGGACCGGGGCGCCTCCGACACCGCGGCCCCCTTGTCCGGTCCCTTCGCGGTGTCCACCAGCCCACCGCCGTCCAACGCCGTGGGCAGCAACGTCGCGCCCACGGCGATCCCCACCACGCCCATCGCGGCCACCACGCCCGCCCTGGTCGCGCGGCGACGGCGGTGCGCCTTCCGCCCGACCTCCACCGCGGTCCCGGTGTCCATCGGAGGCGGCGGGCTGCTCGCCACCATCACGTTCCGCAACGCGCTCCTGGCCTCGTCCTCGTTCATCGAACCCACTCCTGGTAGTCGTCGGCGAGCTGGCCGCGCAGCGTCTGCAGCCCCCGCGCGGCCTGGCTCTTCACCGTTCCCGTCGTGCACTTCAACGCCCTGGCGGTCTCCTCGACCGACAGGTCCTCCCAGTACCGCAGGACGAGCACCGCCCGTTGCCGAGGCGGGACGTGCTCCAGCGCCGCCAGCACGACGAGCCGGTCCTCGGCGGACCCGCTCACCTGCCCGGCGGTGTCGGGGGCGTCGTAGGCGGACCGCTCCCGGCGGTACTGGCCGCGCCGCGTGTCCGACACGAACGTGCGCACCAGGATCTGCCTGGTGTAGGCGTCGATCACCTCGTGCCGGGCGATCCGCCGCCACGCCAGGTAGAGCTTGGTGAACGTGACCTGCACCAGGTCCTCCGCCCGGTGCCAGTCGCCGCACAGCAGGTACGCCGTGCCCCGCATGGCGCCGGAGCGCGCCGCGAAGTACTCGGCGAACGCGGCGTCCCGATCACTCATTCGACTCCCCTATCGTGCGATACCGGGCTAGTCACGCCTTCGGGGGTGGATCCGGTTGCACGGGTTCCGACAATAGTTCGCGGGAGGTCGGGACGGGTCCACAGTGGAACGGCCGGTCCGCCTGGTCAGGGGCGTTCGACGGCCGGGCGGCGGACCGCGGCGAGGGCGGCGGTCCAGGGGAGCGGGCCGAACTCGTTCACCCGCCTGGCGAGCAGTGCCGCACGACGGCCGGCGCGGTCGCGCCCGCCAGTGGACCGCCGTGGGACGCCGACGACGAGCGTCGGGCCGAGCCCGTGAGCGAGGCAGGCAGCACACCGTCCACAACGGACTCGCGGCCGAGCGCCGTGCCGGTGACCGCGGGGAACGGGCTCGGCTCGTGGAGCGGATGCCGTCTCCGGTCGTGCTGCCCGCCTCTCGTCGGAGAAGTCCTTGCCGTCGAACGCTTTCGGGGTGGAATCGAGCTGTTCGGCGGGTGTGCCGCACCCGGCTGCCCGCGCGGGTGGGGCCACCGGAAGCCCCGAAGACCGGACGTGTCCCACGTCGACGACCTCCGGCGGCGGACGGGCCAGTGCCGAAGTGGCGGGGAGCGGTCGCATTCGCTTGTGGGCGGCGAGAAGCAGCCACGGAGCTTGTCCCTCGACGCGAGATCGCGCTACGGTCGCTGGGAGCGCTCCCAGAAATTCCACGACGAGGTGGGCCATGAGAGTGAACCGAGTACTGCCAATGGCCGCGTGCGAGGCCCCTCCGGCTTCCGCGCCGCCGGTGCGGACTCCCGGCGATGTGTCCGATTTGGGCTGTTCGGCTGCCGGCGTCGGGGAATTGGGACTCCTGGAGCGGGACGCGTCCGGATGTCGGCGATCCCGGCGGGCGCGCGTCGCCCGACCACGCGCCACCGCGGTCGAGTCCACTGTGGTCGGTGCGGCCGCAGGCTCCGGTGGGGGTGTGGGCCGAACGCCCGCACCCGATCGGCCGGTCGCGCTGGTCGCGGTCGCCGGATGGGGGCACCCCTCGGGGCCGAGTGCGTCCCGCGGTGCGATGATGGGAGGGCGCCGCCGGGCGATCCCCGGCCCGTCGGGTGGATCACCGCCGGGCTCGCGAGCGGGATGACCGCTGGTCGTCCCTCCATTGTGCTCACCAGAGCCGGTCGAGCGTGGTCTTCGCACCGCATCTGACCAGGTCGTAGTCCTGGGAGCGCTCTCGGAAGCCGACGACTGATCGTAACGGCCCCGTGACGGAAAATAATACCACTTGCGAAATACCCGCAGCTCACAGGTGTTTGTCCACCTATTTGACCCCCATTGGTAACAGGGTGGACACAAGTGCTTGACACCCATTAGTGGCGCCGACCACACTTCGGCACCTGGGAGCGCTCCCAGACTCGCTCGCCTCATCCGGAGGCCGCCGAGATCCGCCGCCCTCAGCAGAGGAGTTCTTACGTGCCGTACCGCTCAAGCCGATGGGTCATGGCGCTGGCCTGTACCACCGCGCTCGCCGCAACCGCCGCCTGCGGGTCGAGCGGCGGGACAGGTGGGACCACCGCCGACGGCAAGATCGAACTGACCGTCGCCACCTTCAACGAGTTCGGTTACGAGGAACTCCTCCCCGAGTACGAGAAGGCGCACCCGAACATCAAGGTCGTCGCCCGCAAGACCGGCAAGGCGGACGACCACCACCAGAACCTGTTCACCAAGATCGCCGCCGGGTCGGGCCTGTCCGACATCGAGGCCGTGGAGGAGGGCTACCTCCCCCAGGTGCTGTCGAAGGCGGACAAGTTCAACAACCTGACCGAGATCGGCCCGTCCGACGTCAAGCCGGACCGCTGGCTGGGCTGGAAGTCCGAGTCGGCCACCAAGAACGGCTCGTTCATCGGCTACGGCACGGACATCGGCCCGCTGGCGATGTGCTACCGCAAGGACCTGTTCGAGGCCGCCGGTCTCCCGTCGGACCCGGAGGGCGTGAAGGCCATCTTCGCCACCTGGGACAGCTACTTCGCCGCCGGTGACCAGTTCAAGGCCAAGTCCGCGGACAAGGCCTGGTTCGACAGCGCGCCGCAGGTGTTCAACGCGATGATCAACCAGGAGAAGGTCGGCTACTACGACGAGAGCGACAAGCTCGTCGTCGACTCCAACCCCGACCTCAAAGCCGACTGGGACCAGGTGACCGCCGCGGTCGCCAAGGGCCAGTCCGCGAAGCTCGTCGCGTTCAGCAACGAGTGGAACACCGGCTTCAAGAACGCCGCCTTCGCCACGAAGACCTGCCCGTCCTGGATGCTTGGCGTCGTCGAGAAGCAGGCCGGTCCGGAGAACGCGGGCAAGTGGGCCGTCACCGACGCCTTCCCCGAGGGCGGCGGCAACTGGGGCGGCTCGTTCCTGACCGTGCCCAAGCAGAGCAAGCACCCGAAGGAAGCCGCGGAGCTGGCCGCGTGGCTGACCGCCCCCGAGCAGCAGATCAAGGCGTTCACCTCGAAGGGCACGTTCCCGAGCCAGGTCGAGGCCCTCACGGCCCCGGCGCTGCTGGAGCAGACGAGCGCGTACTTCGGTGACGCCAAGGTCGGCGCGCTGTTCGCCGCGCAGGCCAAGAAGGTCCCGGCCGCGCAGCCGAAGGGCCCGGCCTCGGGCACCATCCAGGACAAGGTGTTCAACTCGGCGCTCCAGGCGGTCGAGCAGGGCACCAGCGTCGAGGACGCCTGGAAGCAGGCGGTCGAGGGCGCCCAGAAGGCAGCCAAGTGACGGCTGACCTCACGGAGGTGCCGAGCGGGCGGGGCGTCGAGCCCCGCCCGCCCGTCCGCCGTGACGCCCCAGCCGAGCACCCCAAGCTCCCCTTGCGCGACCGGTTGACCCGGCTCGACGTCAAGTTCACGCCCTACCTGTTCATCGCGCCGTTCTTCGTGCTGTTCGCGGTGATCGGCCTGTTCCCCCTGCTGTACACGGGGTACGTCTCGCTGTTCGACTGGGAGCTGGGCGGCGACGAGCAGCTGTTCGTCGGCATCCAGAACTACAGCGAGCTGCTGTCCGACGACCAGTTCTGGAACGCCATGTTCAACACGATCAGCATCTTCGTGTTGTCCAGCGTCCCGCAGATCATCACCGCGGTCCTGCTGGCCGCGTTGCTGAACACCGCGCTGCGTGCGCGGACCGCCTGGCGCATGGGCGTCCTGCTGCCGTACGTGGCGAGCCTGGTCGCGCTCGCGATCATCTTCAGCAACCTGTTCGGCAAGCAGTACGGTCTGATCAACACGTTCCTCGGCTCGGTCGGCCTCAGCCCGGTCGACTGGCAGGGCAACTGGTTCGCCAGCCACGTCGCCATCGCGACGATGGTGAACTGGCGCTGGACCGGTTACAACGCGCTCATCCTGCTGGCCGCCATGCAGGCGATCCCGCGCGAGGTGTACGAGGCCGCGCTGGTCGACGGAGCGGGCGCGCTGCGCCGGTTCTTCAGCATCACGCTGCCCCTGCTGCGCCCGACGATGATCTTCGTGGTGATCACGTCCACCATCGGCGGCCTCCAGATCTTCACCGAGCCCAAGCTGTTCGACCCCGCGGGTGGCAGCGGCGGCGGGTTCTCCAACCAGTACCAGACCGTCGTGCTCTACCTGTACCAGTCGGGCTTCCAGGACTTCAACCTCGGCTACGCCTCGGCGATGGCCTGGGTGCTGTTCCTGGTAGTCCTCGTCATCGCCGCCGCGAACTTCTTCCTCACCAGGCGGCTCGCGTCCACCGGGGAGTCCGAATGACCGCGCTCACGACCGCGCCACCGGTGCGCAGGCCGGGCCGCGCCAAGAAGCTGAAGGCCTCGACCCTGCTCGAGCGCCCCAACTTCGTGGTCTACGGAATCCTGATCGCGTTCATCCTGGGCTCGGCGTTCCCGTTCTACTGGTCGTTCCTGGTCGCCAGCTACGACGCCAACGTGTTCACCGGCGACGTGCCGCTGATCCCCGGCGGGAACTTCTTCGCCAACGCCTCCAGGGTGGTCGACTCGATCCCGTTCTGGAAGGCGCTGGGCAACAGCGTCATCGTGTCCGGCACGGTCACGCTGTCGGTGGTGCTGTTCTCCAGCCTGGCCGGGTTCGCCTTCGCCAAGCTCCGCTTCCGCGGCAGCAAGGGGCTGATGTTGTTCGTCATCGCGACCCTGGCCGTGCCGACCCAGCTCGGCGTCATCCCGCTGTTCATGGCGATGGCCGAGTTCGGCTGGACCGGCACCCTCGGCGCGGTCATCGCACCGAACCTCGTCACCGCGTTCGGCGTCTTCTGGATGCGGCAGTACATCGTCGACGCCGTCCCGGACGAGCTGATCGAGGCCGCCCGGATGGACGGGTGCAGCATGCTGCGCACCTTCTGGCACGTGTGCCTGCCCGCGGTGCGACCCGCCGCGGCGATGCTCGGCGTGTTCACGTTCATGCAGTCCTGGAACGACTTCCTGTGGCCGCTGATCGTGCTCAACCCGGAGGACCCGACCATCCAGGTCGCGCTGGAGAAGCTCCAGTCCGGCTACTACGTCGACTACTCGCTGGTCCTCGCCGGGACCACCATGGCCACGGTCCCGGTGTTGTTGGTCTTCCTCGTACTCGGGCGGCAGATCGTCGCCGGGATCATGCAGGGCGCTGTGAAGGGGTAGTTGTGGACCAGATTTCGTTTCCCGACGGGTTCGTGTGGGGCGCGGCGACGGCCGCTTTCCAGGTGGAGGGCTCGACGACCGCGGACGGTCGCACCGACTCCATCTGGGACGCGTTCTGCAGGCTGCCCGGCGCGATCGTCGGCGGCCACACCGGTGAACCCGCGGCCGACCACTACAACAGGGTCGACCAGGACGTGAAGCTCATGGTGGACCTGGGCCTGCAGGCCTACCGGTTCTCCATCGCGTGGCCGCGGATCCGCCCGGACGGCGGCGTGGCCAACCAGGCGGGCCTGGACTTCTACGGCAAGCTCGTGGACACGTTGCTGGCCAACGGGATCAAGCCGTGGGTCACGCTCTACCACTGGGACCTGCCGCAGGCGCTGGAGGACAAGGGCGGCTGGGCCGAGCGCGACACCGCGTTCCGGTTCGCCGACTACGCGACGACCGTGGTCGAGGCCCTCGGCGACCGCGTGACCTCGTGGACGACGCTCAACGAGCCGTGGTGCTCGTCGTTCCTCGGCTACGCGGCGGGCGTGCACGCGCCCGGCCGCCGCGAGCCCGAAGCGGCCGTCGCCTCGGTGCACCACCTGCTGCTCGGCCACGGCCTCGCGACCTCCGCCATCCGGGCGGTCCAGTCCGACGCCGAGGTCGGCATCACGCTGAACCTCTACCCGGTGTTCCCCGCAGACCCGGAGAACCCGGCGGACGTGGACGCCGCGAGGCGGCTGGACGGCATGCAGAACCGGATGTTCCTCGACCCGGTGCTGCGCGGCGAGTACCCGGCGGACGTCGTCGAGGACTTCCGGCCGTACCACTTCATCGAGAACGTCCAGGACGGCGACCTGGAGATCATCTCCACGCCGCTGGACATGCTCGGAGTGAACTACTACTCCGAGCACAACGTGAGCACCGAGTCCGACGGCCTCGTCCCGCTGCGCAACGGCAGGCGGCAGAGCGGGTCGCCGTGGGTCGGGCTCGACCAGCTCTCGTTCCCGACCCGGAACCTCCCGCGCACCGACATGGACTGGGAGGTGCAGCCCGCCGGTCTCACGAAGGTGCTGCGGCGCCTGCACGACGAGTACCCGCGCCTGCCGCTGTACATCACCGAGAACGGCGCGGCGTACCCCGACGCGGTCGACGGCGACGGCGGCGTGCACGACCTCGACCGGCTGGGCTTCATCGAATCCCACCTGAAGGCCGCGCACGACGCCATCGAGGCGGGCGTGGACCTGCGCGGCTACTTCTGCTGGTCGCTGCTGGACAACTTCGAGTGGGCAGAGGGCTACGCGAAGAGGTTCGGGATCGTGCACGTCGACTACGACACGCAGATCCGCACGCCCAAGACGAGCGCCCGGTGGTACGCCAAGGTGACCAGGGAGAACGCACTGGTCGCCACGGGTGGCCTGTGACCGAGGTAGCCAGGAACCGACGCCCCGGCCCGCGGCTGGAGGAAGTGGCCCGTGCGGCCGGGGTGTCGCGTTCCACCGTGTCGAGGGTGATCAACGGGGAGCCCTACGTCAGCGACAAGGCGCGCGACGCCGTGCACCAGGCCATCGGCGACCTCGGCTACAGCCCCAACCAGGCGGCCAGGACGCTCGCGGGCAACCGGGCGAACGCCATCGCGCTCGTGGTGTCGGAGCAGGGCAGCCGCGTGCTGTCCGACCCGTTCTTCGCGGGCGTGCTGCGCGGGGTGCACGCCGAGCTCACCGGACGGCGCGTCCAGCTCGTGCTGATGATGGTGCAGCAGGACGACGAGCAGGACGTCATCGGCTACCTGTCCGGCGGGCACGTCGACGGGGTGCTGATGATCAGCCTGCACGGCCAGGACCCGCTGCCGCTCAAGCTGGCCGACGCCGGGGTGCCCATCGTGGTCGGCGGCAGGCCGCTGGTCGGCGACGGCATCCAGTACGTGGACTCGGACAACTTCAACGGCGCGCTGGAGGCGGCGAGGTACCTCGTGTCCACCGGCCGACGGAGGATCGCGACGATCGCCGGTCCGAAGGACATGGCGGTCGGCATGGACCGGCTCAACGGGTGGCGCCGCGGCATGGCCGAGGCCGGACAGGCCACGGACCTGGTGGCGCACAGCCAGTTCACCCCGGACGGCGGCGCGGCGGCGATGGCGGACCTGCTGGAGCGCGAACCCGATCTGGACGCGGTGTTCGTGGCCGCCGACATCATGGCGATGGGCGCCCTGCGGGTGCTGCACGCGCAGAACCGCCGCATCCCCAGGGACGTGGCCGTCGTCGGCTTCGACGACCTGATGATCGCCTCCACCGCCCTGCCGCCGCTCACCACCGTGCGGCAGGACGTGGAGCAGCTGGGCCGCACGATGACGTGGTGCCTGCTCGGCCAGCTCGCCGGGGAGGAAGGACTTCCCCCTTCGCTGCTGCTGCCGACCTCGCTGGTGATCAGGGCCAGCGCCTGAGACATCGCCCGTCGCACGTGCCCCGAACCGTGCGGCGGGCGATCCCGACCTACTTCGGCGGCGGCGTCAGGGAGGGGTTGACGTCGCCGGAGGAGAAGACGCACACGGCCTGGTTCGACCGGGCGCACTCCTTGGACGCCTCGATCCGCAGGTACTCCAGGTGGTTGGGGTCGGCCGGCGACCTGGCCGGCTGGGCCTGCGCGGCTGACTGGTCGATGGCCACCTTCTTGGCGCTGCGGCCCTTGCGGATCTCCGGGTCGTCGTAGTCGGCGCCGATGGACAGCAGTTCGACCGGCGGGCACGGCAGCAGTCGGGGGTCCTTCGCGTTCGGGTCGCCCAGCAGTTCGCGGTCGAACGACGGGCCGCAGAAGAACTGCTTGCCGGTCTGCCGCTCCGGGTACTCCTGGAAGCGCTTTCCGACATCCCCTGGCGCAGGGTGAGCGTGCCCGTGTCGGTATCGGCCACCTGGACGTTGTTGACGATCGCGTCGCCGTGGTACTTGCGGGCCTCGTCCTTGAACGCGGATTCCAGCTGCGGGGAGAACTTCTCCCGCAGCAGCTCGCGCCGGCCGTCCGGCCCGATCTCCGTCGCCGAACACCCGGCGGTGCCGAGCACCACCAACGCCAGAACGCCGCCGCACGTCGTGTCGTCGTGGAATTCTCCCCTGGGTAAGAGATTTCCAATCTGGCACCGCCTGTGCGGCAGCGGTTCCGGAATGTTCCGGTTCCCCGGACACGGCGAAGTGGGCGCCTCCCGCGAAGCGCCCACTCCGGTCCGGGGGTCAGGCGCAGGCAGCGCCGTTCAGCTTCGCGCTCCCGAACGGCGGGGTGCCGCCGGAGAACGAGGCGTTGTAGCCGATGCTCACCGTGGCACCGGTCGCGATCTGTCCGTTCCAGGCCGCGTTGGTCACCTTCATGACGTCACCGGTGTCGCTCCAGGTGCCGTTCCAGCCCTGCGTCAGGGTGACGCCCGGCGCGGAGAACTCCAGCGTCCACGAGCTGGTCGCCGGGCCGCGGTTGGTGATCACGACCTCGCCGCCGTAGCCGCCGGACCAGGAGCTGGTGACCTTCTGCGTCACCTGGCAGCCGCCCGTCGGGTTGCCGGGCGTGGTCGTCGTGGTGGTGGTCGTGGTGGTGGTCGTCGTCTGGATCGGCCCGGCCGCCGCCGCCAGGTCGTAGGCCCGCTGCGGCACGAACTGGCCCGCCGGGCCGATGCAGCCGTCGGACTCGCCGGGCAGCTTGACCCACAGGAACGCGTCGATCCGCGCGTCACCGGTCGCGGTCGTGCTGGGCGTGCCGATCGCGCGGCCCGCCGGGTCGCACCACTCGCTGCCGAGCGGGCCGTTGCCGTTGCGGCTGGTGTCGACCACGGCCTTGAGCCGCGAGTCGCCGACGGCGTCGAGCACGGCCTTGGCGAAGGACACCTCGTTGCCCAGCGCCCGGTAGTTCGACACGTTGGTGGAGATGCCGTCCGCGCTGTTGGAGATGTCCGCGGCCCGCAGGCGGTTGGCCGCCTCACCGGGGGAGAGCCACGCCGAGTGGCCGATGTCGAAGTACACCTTCGCCTGCGACGAGCCTGCCTTGAGCTTCTTGCCCGCGTAGGCCATCGACGCCTTGGTCTCGTTCTGCTGGTCGGTGCTCTGGCAGCTCGTCATGATCGGCAGCACGTCGGGTTCGAGGATGATCGACGCGGGGCGGCCCGCCAGTCCGGCGGACACCTGGTCGACCCACTGCCGGTACGCGCTGTGCGACGGGGCTCCGCCGCCGCTCGCGCCGCCGCAGTCGCGGTTCGGGATGTTGTAGACGACCATGATCGGGATCTTGCCCGCGGCGGCCGCGGCGCCGACGAAGGCGTCGACCTCCGAGCGGACGGTCGAGGTGTTCGTGGTGGTGTACCACCGGGCCTGCGGGACGGAGGCGATCCGGTCGCGGATCAGGGCGGCGCGGGAGTCGCCGGGGTTCGCCGCGACCCACCGGGCCGCGCTGGCCGAGGGATCGGTGTAGAACGCCGAGTCTGCGGCCAGCGCTGGTGCCGGTCCTTGCAGCAGCAGGGAAGCCCCCACCGCGAGCGCGGTCGACAGCGCTCCCAGTGCCAGGGCGTGCTTCGGTGAGCGCATTGTGGTTCTCCTGGTGGGTCGGGTGCCGGGGGGAGCGACGCTGCTCCCCCCGGCACCACGTTCAGGGCGGCGGCAGGGGAGTCGTGGTGCCGACCCCCGCCGCAGGGCAGTGCGGCAGGGGTCGGCGTCCGCGTCGCGGCGCGGGGCCGCGGCGCGGACCAGCGAGGTGCGCTGGGCCGGTGCCGGACGTCCGCGTGCGGCGCGTTGCCCGTGGCGACGGCCAGGCTTCCGCCGTTGGCCTGACCGTCGCCCCGGAACTTCGGGTCGTGCTGCCTGCCCTGGTCTCGGGAACCTGGGGCAGTGGTTCTCGTGGTGCTGTCGCTGCCTCCGTTCGACGGTCGGGGCAGCAGTACTGGGAGCGCTCCCAGGTGGGAAGGACTTTAACCAGAGGGAAACCTGCGCGAAAAGACCTGCGAGTTGTTGAAATCTGTTCTACGTCGCGCTGTTCAGACACGCGCTGTCGCGAAAACCGAAGGAAAGCCCGATTTTTCGGCTAATGAGACGGCAATCGGCCTAGGCATGATTACTTCAGGTGTCGGGAGAGGGCTCCGTTAGGCCATTGGAGAGACATGAGACGGGGCTCACTACGGCGTCGATGTTGATGTTGCGCCTTTCTCGAATTGCGCCGATCGGCTGCCGGGGGTTAGCGCCAGTCGGCCCAGGAAATAACCCGTCCATTGCGTTTTCGGGCGGTTACGCCCTAACTTGGGAGCGCTCCCAGAATTCTCCGGAGGTTCCGCAATGACGCGTACTCCGTTTCCCCGCGTGCTCAGCGCCTTAGCCACGGCGCTGCTCGCGGCGGCGGCGATCGGCACTCTGGTGCTGGTCCCGCCCTCACGACCCACGGCGGTCGCGGCACCCGCCGTGGCGGGTCGGGTCGACGACCTGATCGCCAGGATGAGCCTGGACGACAAGGTCGGGCAGATGACGCAGGCCGAGCGCGGTGCGCTGAAGCCGGTGTCGGACCTCGCGACCTACCGGATCGGGTCCGTGCTGTCGGGCGGTGGTTCAGGACCGGACCAGAACACGCCGTCCGCCTGGGCCGACATGTACGACGGCTACCAGCGCGCGGCCATGGCGAGTCCGCTGGGCATCCCGCTGATCTACGGCGTGGACGCGGTGCACGGGCACAACAACGTGCGCGGTGCGACGATCTTCCCGCACAACATCGGCCTCGGCGCCTCCCGCGACCCGGAGCTGGTGCGGCGCATCGGGTCGGCGGTCGCCGAGGAGGTGTCCGGCACGGGGATCGACTGGAACTTCGCGCCCTGCCTGTGCGTCGCCCGCGACGACCGCTGGGGGCGGACGTACGAGTCGTTCGGCGAGGTGCCGGAGATCCCGACCTCGATGACCACGTTCATCACCGGGTCGCAGGGCCAGACCCTCGGAGGCCCCGCGTCGGTGCTGGCCACCGCCAAGCACTACCTCGGCGACGGCGGCACGGCGGGCGGCGACGACCAGGGCGACACCCGTGTCGGCGAGGCCGAGCTGCGGGCCGTCCACCTGCCCCCGTTCCGCGCGGCGGTCGACCGCGGCGTCGGCTCGGTGATGATCTCCTTCAGCAGCTGGAACGGCGTGAAGGCGCACGGGAGCAGGTACCTGGTCACCGACGTGCTCAAGACCGAGCTCGGCTTCTCCGGCTTCGTCGTCTCGGACTGGGCGGCCGTCGACCAGCTCGACGGCCAACCCGGCTTCACCGGCGACGAGGTCCGGGCGTCGATCAACGCGGGCGTCGACATGGTGATGGTGCCCAACGACTACCGGAGGTTCATCGGCCTGCTCAAGGCCGAGGTGCAGGCGGGCCGCGTGCCGATGTCGCGCATCGACGACGCCAACCGCCGCATCCTCACCAAGAAGGTCGAGCTCGGCCTGTTCGAGAAGCCGTTGACCGACCGGGCCTACACGTCCACGATCGGCTCGGCCGCCCACCGCGACCTCGCCCGCCAGGCCGTGCGCCAGTCGCAGGTGCTGCTGAAGAACTCCGGCGCGCTGCCGATCGCCAAGTCCGCCAGGGTGTTCGTCGCGGGCAAGTCGGCCGACGACATCGGCAACCAGAGCGGCGGGTGGACCATCACCTGGCAGGGGAGCAGCGGCCCGATCACGCCGGGAACCACGATCCTGCAGGGGATTCGGAACACCGCGGCCGACGTCCGGTACGACCGGGCGGGCAACGGCGTCGACGGGAGCTACGACGTCGCGGTCGCCGTGGTGGGCGAAACCCCCTACGCGGAAGGGGAAGGCGACCGGCCGGGCGGGTTGCCGCTCGACCAGGACGACCTCGGCGTCATCGCCAGGCTGAAGGCCGCGGGCATCCCGGTCGTCGTGGTGCTGGTCTCCGGTCGGCCGCTGGACGTCGCGCCCCACCTGTCGTCGTGGAACGCCGCGCTCGCCGCGTGGCTGCCCGGCACCGAGGGCCAGGGCGTCGCGGACGTCCTGTTCGGCGACCACAACCCGACCGGCAGGCTGCCGGTGACCTGGATGTCCGGCAGCGCCCAGCAGCCGATCAACGACGGCGACGGCAAGACACCCCTGTTCCCCCTGGGTTTCGGGCTGAGCTACCAGCCGACGACCACTACGACCACCACCACCACCACCACCGCACCGCCAGTGGGCGGGTGCACGGCGACCAGCCGGATCGTGAGCGCGTGGTCCGGCGGCTTCCAGGCCGAGATCACCGTCTCGAACCGCGGCACCACACCCCTGTCCGGCTGGACGGTGGAGTGGAGCAGACCCACCGGCCAGTCGATCACCAGCCTCTGGAACGGGAAGCACACCCAGACCGCCACCGGTGTGGTGGTCGAGGACCTCGACTGGAACGGCTCCGTCGGGCCGGGCGCCACCACCTTCGGCCTTTCCGCCGCGGGCGGGGCGACGTTCCCCGACCTGGCCTGCCGCACCCACTAGCCCACCGCACCACCACGCGGACCGACGCGCGGGCACCTGCCCGTTCCTTCGGCGCGCACCCCTGCACGGGTCGACGGCGACCCGAGATCGAGGAGGACCGAATGAGGATCAGGGGCAGAGCACGTCCGCTCCTCAGGCGACCGTTACCGGGCTTGGCTCTCGTGGCGCTGATCGTCGCGTCGGTGCTGCCCGCCACCAGCGGGGTGGCGCAAGCGGCGGTCGCCTGCACGGTGAACTACCAGATCAGCAACGAGTGGAACAACGGCTTCGGCGCCAACGTCACCATCCGCAACGAGGGCGACGCCGTCACCGGTTGGAACCTGACCTGGAACTTCGCCGACGGCCAGAGGGTCACCCAGGGCTGGAACGGCACGTTCAGCCAGTCCGGCACGAAGGTCACCGTCACGCCGCCCGACTGGGCGCGCACGATCCCCGTCGGCGGCACCGCGTCGGTCGGCTTCAACGGCAGCAAGGGCGCGACCAACACCGCGCCGACGGACTTCGCGCTCAACGGCGTCCCCTGCACGGGGGCGAACAAGGCGCCGACGGTCTCGCTGACCAGCCCGGCCGCGGGCGCCACCTACACCGCGCCGGGTACGATCCCGCTCTCCGCGACCGCCGCCGACTCCGACGGCACGATCGCGAAGGTCGAGTTCTACGCGGGCGACCAGCTGCTCGCCACGGACACGGCCACGCCGTTCGCGGGATCGTGGAGCGGGGTGCCGGTCGGGGACTACTCGATCAGCGCCCGCGCTTACGACAACCGCGGCGCCGTCACGAGTTCCACGCCCGCCGCGGTGAAGGTCCTCTCCGGACCCGCGATCATCGCCTCGCCGAGCGCGGTGAGCATCAAGCAGGGCGCCACCGGCACGTTCGGCGTCTCGTTGGCGATCCAGCCGACCGCCCCGGTGACCGTCGCGGTCGCGCGGGCCTCCGGCAGCGCGGACCTGACGGCCTCGCCGACCACGCTGACGTTCACCACCGCCAACTGGGCCACCAAGCAGAACGTCACGGTGACCTCGGCGGCCAACGGCGGTGACCTCGGCACCGCGACGTTCTCGGCGTCGGCCACCGGCCAGACCGCGGCGTCCGTGGTGGTCAAGGAGATCTCGTCGTCCACTTCGGACTTCAACCAGGCCTTCCTCGACCAGTACAACAAGATCAAGGACCCGGCGAGCGGCTACTTCCGCAAGTTCGGCGAGCTGCTGGTGCCCTACCACTCCATCGAGACCCTGATGGTGGAGGCGCCGGACCACGGCCACCAGACGACGTCGGAGGCGTTCAGCTACTACCTGTGGCTGGAGGCCAGCTACGGCCGGATCGCCGGTGACTGGGCCCCGTTCAAGTCGGCGTGGGCGTCGATGGAGAAGTTCATCATCCCCGCCACCGCGGACCAGCCGACCAACGACAAGTACGACCCGTCCAAGCCCGCGACCTACGCCCCCGAGCACGCGCGGATGGACCAGTACCCGTCGGTGCTCGACACGAACGCGAAGGTGGGTTCCGACCCGATCGCGAACGAGCTGAAGACCGCGTACGGCACCAGTGACGTGTACGGCATGCACTGGCTGATCGACGTGGACAACACGCTGGGCTTCGGTCGCTGCGGCGACGGGACCACCGCGCCGGCGTACATCAACACCTACCAGCGCGGGTCGTCGGAGTCGGTGTGGGAGACCATCCCGCAGCCGTCCTGCGACACGTTCAAGCACGGCGGCCCGAACGGCTACCTCGACCTGTTCACCAAGGACGCCTCCTACGCCAAGCAGTGGAAGTACACCAACGCACCGGACGCCGACGCGCGTGCCGTGCAGGTGGCGCTGCTGGCCGAGGGCTGGGCCACCGCGCAGGGCAAGGCGGCCGACATCGCGCCGGAGATCAAGAAGGCGTCCAAGATGGGCGACTACCTCCGGTACGCCATGTTCGACAAGTACTTCAAGAAGATCGGCGGCTGCGTCGGCCCCACCACCTGCCCCGGTGGCACCGGCAAGGACAGCGAGCACTACCTGATGTCCTGGTACTACGCGTGGGGCGGTGCCACCGACACGGCCGCGGGCTGGGCGTGGAGGATCGGCGACGGCGCTTCGCACCAGGGCTACCAGAACCCGCTCGCGGCGCACGCGCTGGCGAACACGCCTTCGCTGAAGCCGTTGTCCGCCACCGGTCAGGCGGACTGGGCCAAGAGCCTCGACCGCCAGCTGGAGATGCTGCAGTGGCTGCAGTCCGCCGACGGCGCCATCGCCGGTGGTGTCACGAACAGCTGGGAGGGCCAGTACGGCACGCCTCCCGCGGGCACGCCGACGTTCTACGGCATGTACTACGACGCCCACCCCGTCTGGCGCGACCCGCCGAGCAACCGGTGGTTCGGGTTCCAGGCGTGGGGGATCGAGCGCACGGCCTCGCTGTACCAGATCACCGGTGACGCGCGGGCCAAGAAGATCCTCGACAAGTGGGTGCCGTGGGCCATCGCCAACACGACGGTCGGCGCCAACGGCGAGTTCCAGATCCCGTCGGACATCGAGTGGACCGGCTCGCCGGACACCTGGAACCCGACGACCCCCGGGACGAACGCCAACCTGCGGGCCAGGGTGCTCAACTTCAGCCAGGACGTGGGCATCGCGGCGTCGTACGCCAAGACGCTGCTCAACTACGCGGCCAAGTCCGGCAACGCGCAGGCCAAGACGGTCGGCGAAGGACTGCTGACGGCACTGCTCGCCCACCAGGACGACAAGGGCATCGCGGTGCCCGAGACCCGGACCGACTACAACCGGTTCGACGACAAGTACAACACCACGACCCGTGAGGGCACCTACGTGCCGCCGGGGTGGACCGGGAAGATGCCGAACGGCGACGTGATCGACCAGAACTCCACGTTCCTGTCGATCCGCTCGAAGTTCAAGACCGACCCGGAGTGGCCGAAGGTCCAGGCCTACTTGGACGGCGGGCCCGCCCCGACGTTCACGTACCACAGGTTCTGGGCGCAGGCGGAGATCGCGACGGCGTTCTCGCTGCACACCGAGCTGTTCGGGTAGCACCGGACGGACGCCGCCCCCCGAACCCGGCAGGCGGGGGGCGGCGGTCCGGGCCCGATCACACGACGTCCTCGACACCGTGGTCGAAGGCGTGCTCAGTCCTGTGTGGACTTTGTCGTGCTCGTTGGTCATAAGCTTCTGTAAGTGCTTGTGCAAGAACAATTTCCGGTCATTTCGGTGGCGAATAAGTTAACCGGTTCAGTCCTTGACGGGCGTCCCGCGGTGGTGCTCCCATGATGGGGCCGTCGCATTCGAGAAGGAGCACTCGTGCGATTCCCCCTGCACAGAGCGCGGAACCCCCGTGCCGTCGCCAACGCCACTGGCGCACCGGCTTCACCCGGCTTCACCGGATCGGGCCGTGCCCGCCGATCCGCCGTGCGGCGAACGCTCGCCGGCCTGCTCGCCACCGTGACGACCGCCGGGCTCGTCGTCGTCGCGCACACCGCCGCACCGGCTCCCGCCTCGGCCCAGGCCGCGACGACGTGGGGCAACGTCGAGATCGCGGGCGGCGGATTCGTCCCCGGCATCGTCTTCAACCAGACCGAGCGCAACCTGGTCTACGCCCGCACCGACATCGGCGGCGCGTACCGCTGGAACCAGTCCACCAGCCGGTGGATCCCGCTGCTCGACCACGTCGGCGCGACCGACTGGGGGCTCAACGGGATCGCCAGCCTGGCCACCGACGCGGTCGACCCGAACCGCGTGTACGTGGCCGCCGGCATGTACACCAACAGCTGGGACCCCAACAACGGCGCGATCCTGCGGTCCTCCGACCGCGGCGCGACCTGGCAGAAGACCGCGCTGCCGTTCAAGCTCGGCGGCAACATGCCCGGCCGCGGCATGGGCGAGCGCCTGGCGATCGACCCGAACCGCAACAGCGTCCTCTACCTCGGCGCGCCGAGCGGCAACGGCCTGTGGCGCAGCACCGACTCCGGGGTCACCTGGGGCAAGGTGACCGCGTTCCCGAACGTCGGCAACTACGCCCAGGACCCCAACGACCCCAACGGGTACCTCAACGACAACCAGGGCGTGCTCTGGGTGACGTTCGACCCGAAGACCGGCAGCGCCGGGCAGACGACCAGGACGATCTACGTCGGCGTGGCGGACAAGGAGAACAACGTCTACCGCAGCACCGACGGCGGCACGACGTGGTCGCGGGTCGCGGGCCAGCCGACGGGGTTCCTGCCGCACAAGGGGGTCCTTGACTCGGCGGGGCAGCTCTACCTCGCCACGAGCGACACCGGCGGCCCGTACGACGGCGGCAAGGGCGACGTCTGGAGGTTGGACACCGCCACCGGAGCGTGGACGCGGATCAGCCCGATCCCCTCCACCAGCGCGGACAACACGTTCGGCTACAGCGGCCTGACGGTCGACCGCTCGCGTCCAGGCACGCTGATGGTCGCCACCCAGATCGCCTGGTGGCCGGACGTCGTCTTCTTCCGCAGCACCGACTCCGGCGCGACCTGGACGCGGATCTGGGACTGGACGAACTACCCCGAGCGCAGCTTCCGCTACACGCACGACATCTCCGCCGTGCCGTGGCTGTCGCTCGGCATGAACCCGCAGCCGCCCGAGGTCACGCCGAAGCTGGGCTGGATGACCGAGTCGATGGAGATCGACCCGTTCGACTCGAACCGGATGATGTACGGCACCGGCGCGACCATCTACGGCACCAGGAACCTCACGACGTGGGACCAGGGCGGGAAGATCACCATCACGCCGATGGTCGCGGGCCTGGAGGAGACCGCGGTGCTCGACCTGATCAGCCCTCCCACCGGGGCGCCGCTGATCAGCGCCCTCGGTGACATCGGCGGCTTCCGGCACGACCGGCTGGACGCGGTGCCCGCCAAGGTGTTCACCTCGCCCGAGTTCACCTCGACGACCAGCGTCGACTACGCCGAGCTGACCCCCGCGACGATCGTGCGGGTCGGGCAGTTCGACAAGGCGAGCCGCCCCAACGACAACCGGGTCGCGTTCTCCACCGACGGCGGCTCGAACTGGTTCCAGGGCGCGGAACCGCCCGGTGTCACGGGCGGGGGCACGGTCGCCGCCGCCGCCGACGGCGGCCGGTTCGTCTGGAGCCCCGTGGGCGCGGGTGTGCACCACTCGGTCGGCTTCGGCAACTCCTGGCAGGCGTCGACCGGCATCCCGGCGGGCGCGGTCGTGGAGTCGGACCGGGTGAACCCGCGCAAGTTCTACGGGTACGCGGCCAACAGGTTCTACGTCAGCGTCGACGGCGGGGCCACGTTCACCGCGTCGGCCGCGACCGGCCTGCCGGACAGCGCGCGCTTCAAGGCCGTCGCGGGCCGCGAGGGCGACGTGTGGCTGGCCGGTGGCACGGGTCTGTGGCACTCCACGGACTCCGGCGCGACCTTTGCCAAGTCGACCACGGTGGCGGAGTCGAGCAACATCGGCTTCGGCAAGCCCGCGGCGGGCAAGACGTACCCGGCGCTGTACGCGATCGCGCTGATCGGCGGCGTGCGCGGCGTCTTCCGCTCGGACGACTCCGGCGGCTCGTGGACGCGGATCAACGACGACAAGCACCAGTACGGCAACATCGGCGACGCCATCACCGGCGATCCGCGCGTCTACGGCCGGGTCTACCTGGGCACCAACGGCCGCGGCATCGTGCTGGGCGAGTCGGCGGGCACCCCGCCCACCAGCACCACGACCAGTACCACGACGACGACCACCACGACCACGACGACGACCACCACCACGACTCCGCGTCCGTCCAGCGGCTGCTCGGTGAAGTACACCGTGACGGGCGAGTGGCAGGGCGGTTTCCAGGGCAAGGTCGAGATCACCAACACCGCCACCACCCCGATCGACGGCTGGACGGCGAAGTGGTCGTTCGCCAACGGCCAGGTGATCGGCAACCTCTGGGGCGGTGTGCTCACGCAGTCCGGTGCGGCGGTCTCGGTCGCCAACGCCGCGTGGAACCGCACGATCGCCGCGGGCGCCACCACGGAGGTGGGCTTCTCGGCGAGCTGGACCGGCACGAACGGCAGACCGACCGCCTTCACGGTCAACGACAAGGCGTGCACGTAAAACCCACCACCACCCCTGCCCTCCCGGAGGATCCCGTGCACCGTCGCACGTCGAGATCGATCACCTGGCTCATCGCCGCGACCCTCGCGGCGGTGGGGCTGGTGGTGCCCGTGCCACCGGGCGCGTCCGCCGCGCCCGCGTTCAACTACGGCGAAGCCCTGCAGAAGTCCGTCTGGTTCTACGACGCGCAACGGGCGGGCGACCTGCCCGCCGACAACCGCGTCTCCTGGCGGGGCGACTCCGCGCTGAACGACGGGGCGGACGTCGGTCTCGACCTGTCCGGCGGGTTCTTCGACGCGGGCGACCACGTGAAGTTCGGCCTGCCCTTCGCGGCGAGCATGTCCATGCTGGCGTGGGGGGCGGTCGAGAACCGGCAGGCCTACGCCGATTCCGGTCAGCTGGCCGCGCTGCGGTCGAACCTGAAGTGGGGCGCGGACTGGATCGTCAAGGCGCACCCGTCACCGAACGTGGTCTACGGCCAGGTCGGCACGGGTGGCCCCGACCACGCCTGGTGGGGGGCCGCCGAGGTAATGCCGATGGCCCGGCCCTCCTACAAGGTCGACGCGTCCTGCCCCGGCTCGGACCTGGCGGGGGAGTACGCGGCGGCGCTCGCGTCCAGCTCGATGGTGTTCGCCGCGACCGATCCCGCCTACGCGGCGACGCTGATCACGCACGCCAAGCAGCTCTACTCGTTCGCGGACACCTACCGCGGCAAGTACAGCAGCTGCATCACCGACGCCAGCTCGTTCTACAACTCGTGGAGCGGTTACCAGGACGAGCTGGTGTGGGGCGCGATCTGGCTCTACCGCGCCACGGGCGACGCGGCGTACCTCACCAAGGCCAAGGCCGAGTACCCGAAGCTCGGGACCGAGCCGCAGAGCACCGAGCGCTCCTACAAGTGGACGATCGCGTGGGACGACAAGTCCTACGGCGCCTACGTGCTGATGGCTCACCTGACCGGTGAGCAGAGCTACCTGGCCGACGCCAACCGGTGGCTGGACTTCTGGACCACCGGCTACAACGGCAACCGGGTGCGGTACTCACCCGGCGGGCAGGCCGTGCTCGACACGTGGGGCTCGCTGAGGTACGCCGCCAACACCTCGTTCGTCGCGCTGGTCCACGGCGACTGGCTCAGGACCAGGGACGCCGCGCGCGCCACCACGTACCACGACTTCGCGGTGCGGCAGGTCAACTACGCGCTCGGCGACAACCCCCGCGGCGCCAGCTACGTCGTCGGCTTCGGCGTGAACCCGCCGCGCAACCCGCACCACCGCACCGCGCACGGGGCGTGGGCGGACACCCTCGCCGAACCCGTGACGAGCAGGCACGTCCTGTACGGGGCGCTGGTCGGGGGGCCGAGCACGAACAACGACGCCTACGTCGACAGCAGGCAGGACTACGTCGCCAACGAGGTGGCGCTGGACTACAACGCGGGCTTCACCGGCGCGCTCGCCCGGCTCTACGGCGAGTACGGCGGCACGCCCCTGGCGAACTTCCCGGTCGCGGAGACCCCGGACGGGCCGGAACTGCTGACGCAGGCGGCGGTGAGCCAGAGCAACGTCGGGTTCACCGAGATCAAGTCCTTCGTCCTCAACAAGTCCGCCTGGCCCGCCCGGACCTTCAACGGCTCCCTGCGCTACTACTTCACCCTCGACGGCACGACGACGGCCGACCAGATCACCGTGACCACCAACTACAACCAGTGCGGCGCGGCGTCGCAGCCGAGGCGGCACAACGGGAACGTCTACTACGTCGAGATCCCCTGCACGGGGGTCGCCCCGGCGGGGCAGTCGGCGCACCGCAAGGAGGTCCAGTTCCGGCTCACCAGCTCCGGCACGTGGGACCCGACCAACGACTGGTCCTACCAGGGCCTGCCGGTCGGCAACGTCACGCCGACCACCACGTCCCGGTTCACCCTCGTGCAGGACGGCCGGACCGTGTGGGGCACCGCGCCGGACGGCACCAGCACGCCGGACACCACGGCCCCGACCGTCCCGGGTGGACTCTCGGCGTCGGCCGTCGGCAGCACCGGCCTCACGCTGGGCTGGACGGCGTCCACCGACGACGTCGGCGTGGCCTCCTACGACGTGCTGCGGGTCGACGGCACCACCTCGACGGTGGTCGGCACACCGACCGGGACCACCTACACCGCGACGGGTCTGACGCCCGCGACCGCGTACCGGTTCGCGGTGCGCGCCCGTGACGCGGCGGGCAACACCTCGGCGGCCACCACCCCGCTGGCCGTGACGACGAAGTCGGGCGGCGGTGTCAGCGGCTCGCTCGCGGTGCTCCAGCGCGGCGACGGGGGAGCGCGGGAGAGCCAGGCCCGCGCCACCCTCCAGGTCGCCAACCGGGGCACGACCGCGCTGCCGCTGACCGGCGTGACGCTGCGGTACTGGTTCACCGGTGACGCTCCTTCGCCTTCGTACCAGGTGTTCTGCGACTGGGCGGTCGTCGGCTGCGCCCAGGTGAAGGCCGAGGTCGTCAAGCTGCCGTCCGCCAGGACCGGGGCGGACGCCTACCTCCAGGTCACGTTCACCGGCGGGAGCGTCGCCGCGGGCGCGGCCAGCGGTGACGTCCAGCTCCGCTTCGCCAAGTCGGACTGGTCGGCGTTCGACCAGTCGGACGACCACAGCTACCGGGTCTCCGCCTCCTGGGCGGACCACGACCGCGTCACCGCCTACACCGGCGGCGCGCTCGCCTGGGGCGTCGAGCCCTAGCCCTCAGATTCCGGTGCGGGACGTTCTGCGCGCTCAGGCGTCCCGCACCGGTTCCCACCGCCTCAGGAGAGGTCCCTGCCGATGAGAAGGCTGATCGCCCTGGCGGGCGTGCTGCTCGCCACGCTGTTCTTCGTCACCGTCCCCACCGCGTCCGCCGCCACCGGGTTCTCGATCTCCGGCGGCAGGCTGGTCGACGCGACCGGCGCCGACTTCGTGATGCGCGGCGTCAACCACGCGCACACCTGGTACGCCGACCGCACCACGCGGGCGCTGTCCGACGTGAAGGCGCTGGGAGCCAACACGGTCCGCGTCGTCCTGTCGAGCGGCGACCAGTGGACCCGCAACGACGTCACCGACGTGGCGAACGTGATCTCCCAGTGCAAGGCCAACAAGCTCATCTGCGTGCTGGAGGTGCACGACACCACCGGCTACGGCGAGCAGGGCGCCGCCGTCAGCCTGGCGAAGGCCGTCGACTACTGGATCAGCGTGAAGGCCGCGATGACGGGCCAGGAGGCCTACGTCATCCTCAACATCGGCAACGAGCCCTGGGGCAACACGGGAACGTCGGCGTGGACCGCGGACACGAAGTCCGCGATCGGCAGGCTGCGCACCGCCGGGTTCACCCACACCCTGATGGTGGACGCGCCGAACTGGGGCCAGGACTGGTCGTTCACCATGCGCGACAACGCCGCCTCGGTGTTCGCCAGCGACTCCCTGCGCAACACCATGTTCTCCGTCCACATGTACGGCGTGTTCGACACCGCGGCCGAGATCACCGACTACCTCGGCCGGTTCGTCACCGCGGGCCTGCCGATCCTGGTGGGGGAGTTCGGCTTCGACCACTCCGACGGCAACCCGGACGAGGACACGATCCTGTCCTACACGCAGTCCCAGCGCCTCGGGTACCTGGGCTGGTCGTGGAGCGGCAACGGCGGCGGCGTCGAGTACCTCGACATGGCCACCGGGTTCGACGCCTCCCAGCTGACCACGTGGGGCCAGCGGATCTTCAACGGCGCCAACGGGATCAAGCAGACCTCGCGGGAAGCGGCCGTCTACGGCGGCGGCGGTCCCGCCGACACCACACCGCCCACGACACCGGGCACCCCGACGGCCTCGGCCGTCACCTCCAGCGGCGCCGCCCTCGCCTGGGCGGCTTCGACCGACGCCGTCGGCGTCACGGCCTACGACGTGGTGCGGATCAGCGGTGGCACCGAATCAGCCGCCACGTCCACCACCACGCCGTCGGCCACCCTCACCGGGCTGACCGGGAGCACCGCCTACACCTACGCGGTCTACGCGCGGGACGCGGCGGGCAACCGGTCCACGAGGTCCCCGGCCGTCACGTTCACCACCCAGGCGGGCGGGGGTGGCGGAGGCGGCTGCTCGGTCGCCTACCGCGTCACCAACCAGTGGCAGAGCGGGTTCGGGGGCGACGTGACGATCCGCAACACCGGATCGGCCGCCGTCAACGGCTGGACCCTGCGCTGGAGCTTCGCCAACGGCCAGACCGTGACCCAGATGTGGAACGCCACGCCCACCCAGTCCGGCGCTCAGGTGTCGGTGGTCAACGCGCCCTACAACGCCGCCATCGCGGCGGGCGGGTCGGTGGGCTTCGGCTTCAACGGCTCCTGGACCGGCACCAACGCGGTTCCCACGGCCTTCACCCTCAACGGTGCCCCGTGCACCAGTTCATGATCGAAAGGAGAAAGTCGTTGCGGTTCAAACGAACACTCGCGATGGGCGCGGCGGTGATCGGCGTCGCCGCCGTCACCACCGTGCTGGTGCCGACCGGTGTCGCGCTCGCCCACGGTTCGATGACCTACCCGGCCAGCCGGACCTACGCCTGCTACGAGGACGGCCGCACGGGCGGCGGGGGTGGCGACCTCAACCCCACCAACCCGGCGTGCGCCGCGGCGGTGGCGGTCGGGGGCAAGCAACCGCTGTGGGACTGGTTCGGCAACCTGATCAGCCAGGCTGGCGGCAGGCACCGGGACATCATCTCCGACGGCAAGCTGTGCGGTCCCACGACCAAGTTCGACGCGTACAACCTGGGGCGGAGCGACTGGCCCACCACGTCGTTGCGCGCCGGGTCGACGATCACGATGAAGTACAACGCGTGGGCC
This sequence comes from Umezawaea sp. cmx-9-4, assembly GCA_049997955.1. GTDB lineage: Bacteria > Actinomycetota > Actinomycetes > Mycobacteriales > Pseudonocardiaceae > Umezawaea. The sequence goes on from JAEBDY010000011.1 coordinate 107,078, forward strand.
CCGCACCCCGGCACGTGGGACCAGTACGTGACGAAGGACGGGTACAACCCCTCGCAGCCGCTGCGCTGGTCGGACCTGGAGCCCGCGCCGTTCGACTCCGTGGTGAACCCGGCCCTGGGCAACGGGGAGTACTCCTGGAACGCCACGCTGCCGAGCAACAAGTCGGGTAGGCACGTCATCTACTCGATCTGGCAGCGCTCGGACAGCCCGGAGGCGTTCTACAGCTGCTCGGACGTCGTGTTCAACGGTGGCGGCGGAACCCCCGGCGACACCACCGCCCCGACCGCGCCCGGCACCCCGACGGCCACGGCCACCGCCGGTTCCGCGGCGCTCTCCTGGGCGGCGGCCACCGACAACGTCGGTGTCAGCGGGTACCAGGTGTACCGGGAGGCCGGGGCGACCGACGTGCTGGTCGCCTCGTCGACCACGACCTCGGCTTCGATCACTGGACTCACCGGTGGGACGGCCTACTCGTTCTACGTCGTGGCGAAGGACGCCGCGGGCAACACGTCGCCGCCGTCGTCCCCGGTGTCGGTGACGACCCTGCCCGGCTCGTCGCCGGGCACCTGCACGGTCACGTACTCGACCCCGAGCGTGTGGTCGGGTGGGTTCACGGCGAACGTGGTCGTCAAGAACACCGGCACCACGCCGGTGAACCCCTGGTCGCTGGTCTGGGACGTGCCCAGCGGCCAGACGGTCAGCAGCGCCTGGTCCGCCGACGTGACCGTGGCCGGCGGGAAGGCGACCGCGAAGGGCGTCAGCTGGAACGCGAGCATCCCGGCTGGTGGTTCGACCAGCTTCGGGTTCAACGGTGCCTCCGCAGGGACTCCGGCGAGCCCGGGTGCGTTCACCCTCAACGGAGCGTCGTGCGGCACGGCGTAACACTGGTGATCGCGGCTCTGGTGCTGGGGTCGGCGGCGGCGTGCGCCACCGTCGACCCCGGCACCGGGTCGGCCTCGGACGTGGGGAACTGGGTGCGGGCCAAGACCGGTGAGTGCACGTCCCCCCAACCGCGCTCGGTCGCCGAGTTCGCCGATTTCGTGGGGCCTTTGCGGGCGAAGCTGTACGCGCCGTTCGTGGAGGAGTGGGCCACCTGTTCCGTCGCGCCGTACGAGAAGCTGGGACTGGTGAAGTTCCAGGCGGGGCGGATGAAGGACTTCCAGGAGTCGTGGAAGGCGGCACTGGCTTCAGGGGAGGTGACCGACGATCCGGACTTCGCGTTCGGCGACGGGTTCGCCCTGAGCGCCACCACGGGCCTGGAGAGGCTGGGGCTGCGGTACCTGCACTGCAAACCGGTGGACGCGACGCCCAAGTCGCTGGAACCGGCGGAGGCGGAAGGGTGCGTCTACATGGCCATGCACAACGGACACGAGCATTGAGCCGCTATGGCGGCGGCACGCACTGACACCTGCCGCTTGTTGCCAACCCACGACAGGCTTGGGACCAGAGCAACCCGCCACAGGCTCAGGCCAACTCACCACAGACTTGGGACCGGCTGGCGACCCACCACCTTCTTGGGGCCGGCGCGCCAGACGTGGCCGATTTTACTCGGGGGTTTTGACCCTTAAAATTGGTCGGGCTGCGGCTTCACCACCTGCCGTTTTGGCCCGACAAAGGGTCAAAACAAGGGGTCCCCGAGTCAAATCGGCCACAGCACGACGAAAGCCGAAGCCGCAGACCACGACGTAAGCCGGAGCCAGCGGGACAAGGGCTCCGGGAGACCGGGTCGCCGAGACCGGGTTCCGCGAGCGATGTCGACAGCATCCGTGGGCCCCACCGCCACCCCGCTCGCGCAATTATTTCCATGCCGCTTCCGCTTTGTCAAGGCGGGAAAGATGCCTTGACAAAGCGGAAGCGGCATGAAGGCGCTGGGGATCGGGGCGGCGGAGGGGGAGTGCGGTGGGTCGGTTGCGTGCTTCCGCTTGGGCCGTGCTGGGTGGGGTGCCCGAGCCTGTTCTGCCGTGCTGGGTGTGAATTCGTTCTGCGGTGGTGGGTCAGGTGCGCGGGCCCGTTTGTTGTGGTGGTCGGGTGCGCGGGTTCGTTTTGCCGTGCTGAGTTGGCTGCGCGGGTTCGTTCTGCGGTGATGGTCGGGCGCGTGGGTCCGTTGCGGTGCTGGGTCGGGTGTGCGGAGTTGCTCTTCTTCAGGCGCTGGGCTGGGTGAGGAAGGCTGGTTCTGCTGCTGCCAGGTTTTCCGGTAGGCGCATGCCCTCGTGCAGTGGGACCAGTTCTGATTGGAGGACCATGGCCGCCGCTCCGATTGCCGGTGCTGTGGCTGCCGAGCGGGATAGGCGGACGTCGACCTTGTGCGTTGCCCTGGCGAAGAAGGCGCGGTCGAGTTCGTCCCTCACCACCGGGAGGTAGATGGAGCCCGCTGTGGCGAAGCTCGGGCCGGTGAGCACGAGCACGTCCAGGTCCATCAGGTTCGCCAGTGTCCTCGCCGCTACGGCGATGTACCTCGCCGAGCGTTCCAGGATCGCCAGTGCTTGTGGTTCGCCGCGCCTTGCCGCGCGGCTGACCGCCGCGAAGTCCGCCGCTGTGGACGGGCGGGTGCGTTTCGCGCCCGTCAAGCCGACCATCCTGGCCAGCGACTGGTCTGCTCGTGCCGCGGCCACCACCGCTGCCGGGCCCGCGAGGCTTTCCACGCAGCCGCGTGCGCCGCACCAGCATTCCGGGCCGTTGGCGTCCACGCAGATGTGGCCTATCTCGCCCGCGTTGCCGCTGGTGCCGCGGTAGGTGATGCCGCCGATGACCAGGCCCGCCCCTATGCCCGTGCCCATGTACAGGGCGGCGGAGGTGGAGGTGCCGCCTATGCCGCCGGACCAGTGCTCGCCGAGTGCGGCGGCTGTGGCGTCGTTGTCCAGGAGCACCGGCAGGGTGGTGGCGGCCGACAGCGCGTGGTCCAGCGGGTAGTCCTCCCACTGGCGCATCGCCGGTGGGGTGTGGGTCATGCCGGTGGCCGCGGACAGCGGGCCTGGCGACACCAGGCCGATGCCGAGCACCCGGTCGCGTTCCACGCCCACGCGCTCCACCAGCGCGTTGACCTCGGCGGCCATCCTGGCCACCACCTCCGCCGGGTCCTCGGTGCCCGCGCCGGGGCGGGTGATGCGGGCCACCACCGCGCCGCCGAGGTTCGTGAGCACGTAGGTGATGCCCGCGTGGTCGAGGTGGACGCCGATCGCGTAGCGCGACGCGTGGTTGAGCTGGAGCAGCACGCGGCGCTTGCCGCCGGTCGACTCGGCTCGGCCCGTTTCGAGGACGAGGCCCTCGTCGATGAGCCTGCGGACGACCGTGGAGATCGTGGCCCCGGTGAACCCGGTGGCGTTGATGAGGCCCACCCGGCTGATCGTGCCCGCCGCGCGGATGACGTCGAGGACCGCCGCCTTGCTGCTCGCGTGCAGCGTCGTCCGGGCCTGACCGCTCACTGGTCCTCCGCGTTTTGGCCTGCACTTACTTCGTTCATCGGCCGAAGGCTACCAAGCGTTCACCTCCGGTCGCCGGGTTCGGCGATGACACCGGGGTGTCCGAGAGGTATTGACTTCGTTTCTTCAGTGACTTAACAATCTCCACACTGCCGCGACCCGCACCGTCGAAGGCCGGTCGTCGCACTACCCAGCCAGGAGAGGATCAACGATGTTCCTGAAGGCACAGCGTCCCCGCACCGCTGCGGTGGGATTGGCCGTGGTCGCCCTGATCGCCGCCGGGTGCGGGTCGTCCACGAACAGCCGCTCGGCCGACGCGGAAACGCTCGTCGTCTACACCGGCCAGTCGGGCGACTACCAGATCAACTTCAACCCGTTCTCGCCGACGCTCATCGACGGACCGGGCACGATCTTCGAGCCGCTGTTCTTCTTCAACGTCATCCGCGACGTGGAGCCGAGGCCCCGGCTGGGCAAGTCGTTCTCCTGGAACGCCGACGGCACCGAGCTGTCGATCGAGGTCCGCGACGACACGAAGTGGTCCGACGGGCAGAAGTTCACCGCCAAGGACGTGGTGTTCACGCTCGACATGATCAGCAAGAACAACACGATGAACTCCACGGGCTACAAGGGCACGGCGACGGCGACGGACGACACCCACGTGGTGGTGAAGTTCGACGAGCCCGCGTTCATGGAGGGCCCGCAGGTGCTCGGCAAGATCTTCATGGTCCCCGAACACCTGTGGAAGGACATCGCGACGCCCGCGACCGACCCGGTGAAGTCCCCGGTCGGCACCGGCCCGTTCCTGCTGGACGAGTTCAAGCCGCAGGCGTTCACCCTGAAGGCCAACCCCGGCTACTACGCGGGCGAACCGGCCGTGAAGAAGATCCGCTACCTGTCGCTGTCGGGCAACCAGGCCGGTGCGGACGCGCTCAAGGCGGGTCAGGTCGACTGGCAGACCGGGCCGGTGCCGGACATCAAGAACGTCGAGAAGAACTACCCCGGCTACAAGGCGATCATCACGCCGATGAACCAGGCCGCGCTGTTCACCTGCTCCAACGCCGAACTCGGCTGCACGGGCGCGCAGACCGATCCCGCCGTGCGCAAGGCGATCTACTACGGCATCAACCGCAGTCAGGTGAACGCGCTGGCGTTCGAGGGCACGGCGAGCGAGGTCTCGCCCGGCTACGCGCTGGTGCAACGGGACAAGGATCTGATCTCCACCAAGCTCAAGGAGAAGACCGCGCCGATGAACCCCGAGGTCGCCAAGGCGACCGGGCTGCTGGAGGGCGCCGGGTACGCCAAGGGTGGTGACGGGATCTACGCCAAGGACGGCAAGCCGCTGGCGCTGACGGTGAAGGTCGTCGCGGGCTGGACCGACTACATCACCGCCGTCGACACGATGGGCCAGCAGCTCCAGCAGGTCGGGATCAAGGTCACCCCGCAGCAGGTGTCGTGGAACGAGTGGTCCGACGCCCGCGGCCGCGGCCAGTACGAACTGCTCATCGACGCGGTCCAGCAGGGCCCGGCGCCCGACCCGTACTACACCTACAGCTACTTCTTCAGCGGCGCCAACACCGCTCCCGCGGGCGAGGTCGCGAACCCGAACTTCGGCCGCATGAAGGACGCGGCGCTGGACGACGCGCTGGCCGCGCTGAAGAGGATCGACCCGAAGGACACCGCCGCCCGGCAGCCGCACTTCGACCTCATCCAGACGCGCGTCGAGGAGGTCATGCCCTACATCCCGATCCTCACCGGCGGCACCACCAGCGAGTACAACGCCAAGAAGTTCACCGGCTGGCCCTCCGAGGACGACCTCTACGCGTTCCCGGCGGTCTGGTCCCGTCCGGAGAACTCGGAGATCTTCCTGCGCCTCAAGCCCGCGGGGCAGTGAGGCGCGGGGATCAGGGGAAGCGCGCCGATGAGGTACTACGCGCGGAAGCTGGCGTTCTACCTGGTCGCCCTGTGGGCGGCGCTCACGTTGAACTTCGCCATCCCCAGGCTGATGCCGGGCAACCCGGTGGACATCCTGCTGGCGAAGCTCCAGCAGCGCGGCGGGTCGATCGACCCGGCGGCGCGGCGGTCGTTCGAGCTGCTGCTCGGCACGGGCGGCGACGAGTCGATCGTGAGCCAGTACTTCGCCTACCTGGGCAACATCTTCCGCGGTGACCTCGGCATCTCGGTGAGCGCGTTCCCGGCGCCGGTGTCCGAGGTCATCGCGTCCTCGCTGCCGTGGACGGTGGTGCTGGTCGGGATCGCGACGCTGCTGTCGTTCCTGGTGGGCATCGCGCTGGGCGCGCTGGTCGGCTGGAAGCGCGGCACGTGGCTCGACTCGCTCGTGCCCGCCACGACCGTGCTCTCGGCGGTGCCGTACTTCTGGCTCGCGCTGATCCTGGTGGCGGTGTTCGCGTCCGCGCTCGGCTGGTTCCCGCTGACCGGCGGGTACGACGTGGTCCTCACGCCGGCGTGGGACGCGGAGTTCCTGTCGTCGGCGATCTACCACGGCACGCTGCCCGCGCTGACGATCGTGGTGTCGTCGATCGGCGGCTGGCTGCTCGGGATGCGGAACATGATGGTGTCGGCGATGTCCGAGGACTACGTGCTCACCGCGCAGGCCAAGGGACTGCGGGACAGCCGGATCATGATCCGGTACGCCACCCGCAACGCCGTGCTGCCGTCGGTGGCCGGGTTCGCGATCTCGCTCGGGTTCGTGGTGTCCGGCTCGATCATCACCGAGCAGGTCTTCTCCTACCCCGGCATCGGCTCGAAGCTGCTCCAGGCCGTGCAGAACAACGACTACGCCCTGATGCAGGGGATCTTCCTGGTGATCACGGTCGCGGTGCTCGGAGCCAACCTCGTGGTGGACCTGCTGTACGCCCTGATCGACCCCCGGACCCGCGTCAGCGGTGGATGAGGAGCACGAGACTATGTCCACAGTGGACGTGAGGCGGCGGGTGCTGCCGCGCTGGTCCCCCAAGCTCGCGGTCGGGCTGGGGCTCATCTCGGCGGTCGTGCTGTTCGGGCTCGTCGGACCGCTGCTGGTCGGCGACCCGAGCACCGTGCGCGACATCGGGCTGACCGAGCCCGGCGCGGAGCACTGGCTCGGCACCACGCAGACCGGGCAGGACGTCGTCGCGCAGATCGCCCACGCCACCAGGGGGTCGTTGCAGATCGGCCTCCTGGTGGGCGTGATGGCCACGGTGCTGTCGGCGGTCTTCGGCATCGTCGGCAGCTACGCGGGCGGGATCGTCGACGAGGCGTTCTCGCTGTTCTCCAACGTGATGCTGGTGATCCCCGGCCTGCCGCTGGTGATCGTCATCGCCGGGTTCGTGCCCGCCGCGCAACGCGGGTCGTGGACGATCGCGATCGTGCTGGCCATCACCGGCTGGGCCGCGTCGGCGCGGGTGCTGCGGGCGCAAACGCTGTCGGTGCGCAACCGCGACTACGTGGCGGCCGCACGGGTGGCGGGGGAGAAGACCTGGCGGGTGATCACCGTCGAGATCCTGCCGAACCTGCTGCCGCTGCTGGCGTCCCAGTTCGTGTTCGCGGTGGTCCTCGCGATCCTCAGCGAGGCGGGCCTGTCGTTCCTCGGCCTCGGCGCCTCGAACTCCTCGACGCTGGGCACGATGCTCTACTACGCGCAGAACGGGTTCGCGCTGCAACGCGAGGCGTGGTGGTGGTTCGTGCCGCCCGGCCTGGTGATCGCCCTGTTCGGCTGCGGGCTCTCGCTGGTCAACTTCAGCATCGACGAGATCATCAACCCCAGACTGCGGGACGTGCCGCGGCGGCCGGGCAAGGTCGCCGAGACGGTCGCGGCGACGCCCGCCCAACGCGGCGACGACGACGCGGTGCTGACGGTCACCGGGCTTTCCGTGGTGTACCAGGGGGAGAACCCCGTGCACGCCGTCAAGGACGTGTCGCTGACCCTGCGCCGCGGCGAGATCCTCGGGCTGGCCGGCGAATCCGGCTGCGGCAAGACAACGCTGGCGTACGCGGTCAACCGGCTGCACAAACCGCCCGCCGAGGTCACGTCCGGGGCGGTGACGTTCCACGACCGCGACGGCACGGACGTCGACGTGCTCGGCCTCGGCGTCGAGGAACTGCGGGCGTTCCGCTGGTCGAAGCTGTCGATGGTGTTCCAGGGCGCGATGAACGCGCTGAGCCCCGTCACGTCGGTCGCGGCGCAGCTCGACGACGTGCTGACCACGCACCGGCCGGAGATGACGCGCGCCGACCGGCGGAAGCGGTGCGCCGAGGTGTTCGAGCTGGTCGGCGTCGACGTGGGCAGGCTCGGGTCGTACCCGCACGAGCTGTCCGGCGGGATGCGGCAGCGGGTCATGATCGCGATGGCCCTGCTGCTCGACCCGCAGGTGATGATCATGGACGAGCCGACCACGGCGCTCGACGTGGTGGTGCAGCGCGGAATCCTGCTGGAGATCCTGAAGTTCCGCGACGAGCTCGGCTTCGCCGTCGTGTTCATCACCCACGACCTCCCGCTGCTGCTGGAGATCGCCGACCGGATCGCCGTCATGCGCGACGGCGAGGTCGTGGAGCACGCCACGGCGGAGGAACTGCACCTCGCCCCGCGGCACCCGTACACCCGTGAACTGCTCGGCTCGTTCCCCAGCCTCACCGGCGACCGCGGCGCGTTCGTCCGCGGCACCCCGGAACTGCACGACGGAGGAGTGCGATGACCACGCTGGTAGCACGGGACCTGGTCAAGGACTTCACCGTCCGCAACGGCCTGCACCGCACCGCGCTCCGGGCGGTCGACCGCGTGTCGTTCACCCTGGAACCCGGCCGCACGGTCGCGCTGGTCGGCGAATCCGGCTCCGGCAAGTCGACCATCGCGAAGATGATCGCCCGACTGGAGAAGCCGAGTTCCGGGGAGATCGTGGTGGCGGAGGGGAAACCGCTGTCGAACCGCGACTACCGGCACCGGGTGCAGATGGTGTTCCAGGACCCGTTCGCCTCGCTCAACCCGTTCCACACCGTCGAACACCACCTGGCGCGGCCGTTGAAGCTGCACGGTCGGGCGTGTGGGGCCGCCGAGACCGTGCGGTTGGTGGGGGAGCTGCTGGAACGGGTCAGCCTGCCTGCCGCGTTCGCGTCCCGGCGGCCGCACGAGTTGTCGGGTGGGCAGCGGCAGCGGGTCGCCATCGCTCGCGCGTTGGCGCCAGGGGCGGAGATCGTCGTGGCCGACGAGCCCGTGTCGATGCTGGACGTGTCGATCCGGCTCGGGATCCTGAAGTTGCTGGCGCGCTTGCAGCGTGAGGAGAACCTGGCGGTTCTCTACATCACGCACGATCTGGCTACGGCGCGGCACTTCTCGGACGAGATCCTGGTGCTCTACCGGGGGCGGGTGGTGGAGCGTGGGCCTGCCGATCAGGTGATTCTTGAGCCGCGGCACCCGTATACGAAGTTGCTGGCCGCTGCTTCGCCCAATCCCGATGCTCGGGGGCGGGAGTTCGAGGTGGGGAGGGAGGTGGTGGAGGCTGCGGGCGGTGCTGCGGCTTACGACCACTACTCGGGGCGGTGGGAGGGGGCTTGAGGGGGGTGAGTTGGTGATGGTGCGGTGCGGGCTGGTCGGGTGGTGTTGTTGTTGCTGGCTCGTGATCGGGGTGGGCTTGGGGCTCGTCACCCCGTTCGCTTGAGTGTCTCGTATCTTTGACCTTGATTTGTCAAGGCGGGAAAGATGCCTTGACAAACGAAGATCAAAGATGAGGGCGCTTCGGATCGGGGCGGCGGGGGGAGTGTGGGTGCCTGGTGGGGTGCGTGCTTCCGCTTGGGCGCTGGTGGGCTGGGGTGCGTGCTTCCGCTTGGGCGCTGGTGGGCTGGGGTGCGTGCTTCCGCTTGGGCGCTGGTGGGTTTGGGCGTGCTTTCGCTTGGATCTTGGTGGGTCTGGGTGCGTGCTTTTGTTGATGGTGTTGGTGTTGGTGTTCCGTTGGGCCGAGGTGGGTGGTGGTGCCCACCTCGGCGGGGGTGGGGGAGGTGTGGTTGTGGCTTACTTGGCGGTGGCTCGGATCAGGACCAGGCGTTCCGGGAAGAGGACTGGGGCCTGTACGCCTGCCGTTTCCAGTGCTTGGCCTGTTGTGGTGATTCCTTCTGGTGTCCACCAAGGAAGTTGGACGCCCCAGCGGGACGCGTTGCCGTCCGGTACGTCGCCGGGTGCTTGGGGGCGTACGTGGTAGGTCTTGTCCTTGGTCAGGCCGGGTAGGCGTACCGGGCCCGTCGGGTAGTACGTCGAGGTGTCCGTTGCGACCACGGCGAACAGGGCGTCCGAGCCGTCTTGGGCCACTACCCCGTGCACGTGGTAGGCCGGGTCCGGGTGGTCGGCGTGCACCGCTGTGCCGGTGTGCAGCAGGCCGCGTACTTCTTTGTACAGGGCCACCCATTCCGCGAGCCTGGTCCGGTCTTCCTCGCTTGCCTTGGTGAGGTCCCATTCGATGCCGAAGTGGCCGAACAGCGCTGTGCCCGCGCGGAAGTCGAGCGGGTGGCGGCGGTGTGTCGTGTGCGAGATCCCCGAGCCGACGTGGGTGCCCATCAGTTCCAGCGGGATCAGGGTGTTGGTCCAGCGTTGGATTCCCTGGCGTTCGAGGGCGTCGATGCAGTCCGACACCCAGACCCGGTCGGTGCGCTGGAGGATGCCCAGGTCCACTCGGCCGCCGCCGGACGAGCAGGACTCGATCTCCACGTCGGGGTGCTTGGCGCGCAGTTCGTCCAGCAGGCGGTAGAGGGCTTCGGTTTGGCCGTGGACGCCGGCGCGGCCTGTCGGGCGGTGGCCCGCTTCCACCAGGTCGCGGTTGTGGTCCCACTTCAGGTAGGAGATCGCGTAGGTGGAAAGCAGGTCGTCCAGGCGGTTCAGGATGTGGGCGAACGCCTCGGGTTGGGCCAGGTCCAGGACCTGCTGGGACCTGGCCGCGCCGGGGAGCCTGCCGCCCGGTGACATGATCCAGTCGGGGTGGGCCCTGGCCAGGTCGGAGTCCTCGTTGATCATTTCCGGTTCCACCCACAGGCCGAACTGCATGCCACGGGCGGTGACGTGGTCGATGATCGGGTTCAGGCCGTCCGGCCACACCTCGTCGGAGACGTACCAGTCGCCGAGGCCGCGCTTGTCGTCCCGGCGCGAGCCGAACCAGCCGTCGTCCAGCACGAACCGTTCCGCGCCCACCGCCGCGGCGGCGTCGGCCAGGTCCTTCAGCCTGCCCAGGTCGTGGTCGAAGTAGACGGCCTCCCAGGTGTTGGCCACGACCGGGCGTGGGCTCGACGGGTGGCCGGGGCGGGCGCGGAGGTCGTTGTGGAAGCGTGCGGACACCTCGTCCAGGCCCGCGCCGTAGGAGCCGTACTGCCACGGCGAGGTGTACGTCCCGCCCGTGTCCAGCACGAGTTCGCCGGACAGGAGCAGCTCGCCGGAGCCCAGCAGGGACACGGCGTGGAAGGTGCGTTCGGCGAAGGTGCGGTGGTTGCCGGACCACGCGGTGTGCACGGCCCACACCTCGCCGGACCGGTGGCCGAACGCCTCCGTGCCCGCCGCCAGCAGGTACGCCGAGTCGTAGCCGGTCCGTCCGGTGCGGTTCTCCCGCATCCGCAGTCCCTGCGTCCACGCCGTGCGCTGCGGCGCGCGTTCGCGGAGGTGGCGGCCGGTGAAGTCGAGCAGCTCCACGGCCACCGGCGGCACCGGCAGGGTCAGGTTCAGCGCGTCCACGGCGAACCGGGAGTCGCCGGTGTTGGTCAGCGCTGCCCGCTGCCTGACCAGTCCGGCCGCGGTCAGCTCGATGGTCAGCTCCAGCGCCAGGCGGGCGGCCTCGTCCTCGGCGCGCACGACCACGGTTCCGCCTGCCACCGACGTGTCCCGGACGCGGAACGCGGTGGAGAAGTCCCGGCCGTCGCGGTTGCCGACCAGGCCGGGGGTGCCGAGCCAGCCCGCGGACTGCTCGGGCAGCACGGCCACGTCGACCGGGCCGTCGACGGAGTTGCCGATCGGCTGTCGCCGCGACGTCGTGCGCAGGGCGCTGACCGAGGCGTGCTCGCCCAGGTCGGCGCCCCAGTGCAGCACCCTGGGCAGGGTCCCGCCGGACAGGTCGAGCACGAGGCTCACCCCGGCCGCTCGCAGGTGTGCGTGGTCTGGGTTCGAGGAGAGGTGCGCGGAGGACACGGTGAGCTACATCCTGTCGGTCGTCGGAGCACGATCATTGACTTACTTTAGTTGCCGACGTAAGAATCGACCTGATTTCGAGTCACTTCGTGGAGCGGGGACATCATGATCCACCAGACCTTGCACGACGGGTGGCACCTGACGGTGGTGTCGGGCGACGATGTGCCCGAGGCCGTCCGAGGTGCGAGCGTGCGGGCCGAGGTGCCGGGCAGCACCCACCTGGACCTGCTGGCCGCCGGACTGGTCCCCGACCCCTACCTGGACCGCGCCGAGGAGGAGTTGGCGTGGACCCACCGCGCGGACTGGCGCTACGCGCTGACCTTCGACGCGGCCGCCCCCGCCGACGGCGAGCGGGTCGACCTGGTCTTCGACGGGCTCGACACGGTGGCGACGATCGAGCTGAACGGCGTGCCGCTCGGCTCCACGAAGAACATGCACCGCGGCTACCGCTTCGACGTGCGCGAGGTGCTGCGCGCGGGCGCGAACGACCTCGTGGTGTCCTTCCGGTCCGCGCTGGCGTACGCCGAGGAGGTCGAGGCCGAGCTGGGCAGGCGCGAGCACGCGTACCCGCACCCGTTCAACATGGTCCGCAAGATGGCCTGCTCGTTCGGCTGGGACTGGGGCCCGGACCTCCAGACCGCGGGCATCTGGAAGCCCGTCCGGCTGGAGCGGTGGTCGACGGCCCGGCTCGCGTCCGTGCGCCCGCTGGTGACGGTCGACGGCGCGGGCCGCGTCGAGGTGCGCGTCGACGTCGAGCACGCCGGTCCGGCGGACCTCGTGCTGGTGGCCGCTGTGGACGGTCACGAGGCGCGGGTCGTGGTGGACGGCGACACCGCCGTGGTCACCGTCGTGGTGCCGGAGCCCGAGCTGTGGTGGCCGGTCGGCCACGGCGCGCAACCCCGCTACGACCTGGGGGTGGAGCTGCTGGCGAACGGCGAGGTCGTCGACAGCGCCGAGCACCGGATCGGCTTCCGCACAATCACCGTCGACACCGCGCCCGACGAGATCGGCACGCCGTTCACCTTCGTCGTCAACGGGAAACCGATCTTCGCCAAGGGCGCCAACTGGATCCCGGACGACCACTTCCTCACCCGGATCACCCGCGAGCGGCTGGCCCGCCGGGTCGACCAGGCGGTCGGCGCCAACATGAACCTGCTGCGGATCTGGGGCGGCGGCATCTACGAGACCGACGACTTCTACGACGTGTGCGACGAGCGCGGCGTGCTGGTGTGGCAGGACTTCCCGTTCGCCTGCGCCTCCTACCCCGAGGAGGAGCCGCTGTGGAGCGAGGTCGAGGCCGAGGCGCGCGAGAACGTCGCCCGGCTCGTCGCGCACCCCTCGCTGGCGCTGTGGAACGGCAACAACGAGAACCTCTGGGGCTTCGCCGACTGGGGCTGGGCCGAGCAGCTGGCGGGTCGCACGTGGGGGCTGAAGTACTACGCGGAGCTGCTGCCCGCGATCGTCGCGGAACTCGACCCGACCCGGCACTACTCGCCCGGAAGCCCCTACAGCCCGGGGGATCGGCACCCCAACGACCCCGACCACGGCACGCGCCACGAGTGGGAGGTGTGGAACCGGCTCGACTACGCCCACTACCGCGACCACGTCCCGCGCTTCTGCTCCGAGTTCGGCTTCCAGGGCCCGCCGACCTGGACCACGCTCACCGACTGGGTGCACGACGAGCCGCTGACGTCGACCTCGCCCACGTTCCTGCTGCACCAGAAGGCCGAGGACGGCAACGGCAAGCTCGACCGCGGCCTGGCCGCGCACCTGCCCGTGCCGGAGGACTTCGCCGACTGGCACTGGGCGACCCAGCTCAACCAGGCCCGCGCGGTCGCGTTCGGCGTCGAGCACTTCCGGTCGTGGTGGCCGCGCACGGCGGGCGCGGTCGTGTGGCAGCTCAACGACTGCTGGCCGTCCACGTCCTGGGCGGCGGTCGACGGCGACGAGCGCCCGAAGCCGCTCTGGTACTCGCTGCGGCACGCCTTCGAGCCGCGCCTGCTCACGTTCCAGCCGAGGGACGGGCGGATCGTGCTGGTCGCGGTGAACGACCACGACGAGGAGTGGTCCGGCGAGGTGCGGCTGGAACGGCTGACCTTCGGCGGCGAGGTGCTGGAGGCGACTAGGCTCCCGTTCACGGTGCGGGCCCGGACCGCGGCCCTGGTCGAGCCGACCGAGCCGCTCGTCACCCCGAACGACCCGGAGGGAGAGGTGCTGGTGGCGACCACGGCCGACACACGCGCCCTGCACCTCTTCGCCGAGGACCGCGACCTGTCCTACGACCCGGCCCCGCTCAGCGCGCGGGTCGAGGCCGTGACCGGCGGCTACCGCGTCGACGTGCGGGCCACGTCGTTCGCGCGGGACGTCGCCCTGCTGGCCGACCGGGTCGCCCCGGACGCCGTCGTCGAGGAGATGCTGGTGCCCATGCTCGCGGGCGAGTCCCGCTCGTTCCTGGTCCGCACGGACGCGCGCCTGGCCGACCCGGCCGTGCTCGTCGGACCGCACGTCCTGCGCTGCGCCAACGCGCTCGTCGCCCTCGCCGTGAGGTCCTGAGTTGGCCGCCCCGGACTCGGTGGGAGCGGTCGGACTGGTCCTCGCGCGCCCGCCGAGGCTGCTCGGCGCCGAACCGTTCTTCATGGAGTTCATCGCGGGCATCGAGGAGCGCCTCAGCGAACGCGGCCTGTCGGTGCTGCTGCACGTGGTGGCCGCGCACGACGCCGAGATCGCCGCGTACCGGCGGTGGGCGGCGCACCACCTGGTGGACGCCGTCCTGCTGGTCAACCGGACGGCCGACGACCCCCGCCTCACCGTGCTGCGCGACGTCGGCCTGCCGACGGTGGTCGTCGGCGAGCCGTCGCCGGACCTCGTGATGCCCGCCGTGCGCACCGACCACGCCGTGGCGATGGAGGAGGCGCTCGCCCACCTCCTCGACCTCGGCCACCGGCACATCGCGCGCATCAGCGGCCCTCAAGCGCTGCTGCACACGCAGGCGCGTTCCGCGGCGCTGCTCGCGGGCTGCCACGCGGCGGGCGTCGAGCCGGTGGTGCTGGAGGGCGACTACTCCGAGGAGTCCGGCGCGAAGCTCACGGCCGCGCTGCTGGGCCGCGAGCGGCGGCCCACCGCGATCCTCTACGACAACGACGTGATGGCCGTGGCCGGGCTGAACACGGCCAAGGAGTTCGGCGTCGCCGTGCCGGACGAGCTGAGCCTGGTCGCCTGGGACGACTCGACCCTGTGCAGACTGGCGTCACCCGCGCTGACCACGATGAGCGTGGACGTGCACCAGTTCGGCACGTCGGTGGCCGAGTCGGTGCTGGAACTGATCGACGGCGCACCCGTCGCCGAACGGTGGTCACCGGCCGCCACGCTCGTCCAGCGGGGCACCAGCGCCCCGGCCCCGACCCACCTAGGAGAACCGTGACCCACGTCGCCGCGGACACGCGCTACGACGACATGCCCTACCGCCGAGTCGGCCGCAGCGGGCTCAAGCTGCCCGCCGTGTCGCTGGGGTTGTGGCACAACTTCGGCGACGGCGACCGGACCTCGGACGTCCAGCGGGCCGTGCTGCGCCGGGCGTTCGACCTCGGTGTGACGCACTTCGACCTGGCGAACAACTACGGTCCGCCGCCCGGTTCGGCCGAGGAGAACTTCGGCAGGCACTTCCGCCGAGACCTGTTCCCCTACCGGGACGAGTTGATCATCTCGACCAAGGCGGGCTACCACATGTGGCCGGGCCCGTACGGCGAGTGGGGTTCGCGCAAGTCCGTGCTGGCCTCCCTGGACCAGTCGCTGAACCGCATGGGCCTGGACCACGTGGACGTCTACTACTCGCACCGGCCCGACCCGGAGACGCCGATCGAGGAGACGATGGGCGCCCTGGACTCCGCCGTGCGGCAGGGGAAGGCGCTGTACGCGGGCATCTCGAACTACTCGCCCGAGCAGACCGCAGCGGCCGCGCGGGTGCTGCGGGAGCTGGGCACGCCGCTGCTGATCCACCAGCCGTCGTACTCGATGGTGAACCGGTGGATCGAGGACGGCCTCCAGGACGTGCTGGACGAGGTCGGCGCCGGGTCGATCGTGTTCTCGCCGCTGGCGCAGGGGCTGCTGACCGACCGGTACCTCGACGGCGTCCCGGAGGACTCCCGCGCGGCGTCCGCCAGCCCGTTCCTCACGTCCGCCAAGCTCACCGAGGAGACCCTCGGCAAGGTCCGGGCGCTCAACGACATCGCGAAGCGCCGGGACCAGACGCTGGCGCAGATGGCGATCTCGTGGGTGCTGCGGGGCGGCCGGGTGACCTCGGCGCTCGTCGGCGCGAGCAGCGTCGCGCAGCTGGAGGACACCGTCGCGGCGACCCGGAACCTGGAGTTCGACGCCGCCGAGCTGGACGAGATCGAGCGGGTGCTCTGATCCCGCGGTGACGGGCCCCGACCGCGGGGCCCGTCACGCGCGTCAGGGAGCCAGCACCGCCCGCAGGTGGCGCAGCTGCCGCTCCACGTGCGCCCGCGGCAGCGAGTGCCCGGTGAACGGGAACACCGCGATGTCCTTGGGCGCGGTGATCTCGTTGTAGGCCGCGTACACCGTGGACGGCGGGCACACGTCGTCCATCAGCCCGGCCGTGAGCAGGCACTCCGCGGTGATCCGGCGGGCCAGCAGTGCGCAGTCGACGTACCGCAGGGTGTCCAGCGCGGCGTCCACCAGCTCCACGTGCTGCGCCAGGAAGTCGGCGACCTCGCTGTACGGCGCCTTGCCGGTGATCGTGACCGCGCGCTGGAAGTCGCACAGGAACGGCACGTCCGCGTGGCACAGCTTGACCAGGTCGCCGCTCAGCGCGGCGGCCGCGAGCGCCAGCCCGCCGCCCTGGCTCACACCGCTGACCGCGATCCGGTCGCGGTCGACGCCGTCCAGCTCGGCCGCCACCTCCACGGCCCTGGCCGCGTCCACCATCAGCCGCGTGTAGTAGTAGGTCTCCGGTGACTCGATGCCCCTGGTCATCATGCCGGGGTGCGCCGGGCCCGCCAGCGCCGCGCCGGGGTCGCCGGTCGCGCCGACCGACCAGCGCCCGCCCTGGCCGCGGGTGTCCATCACGAACACCGCGAAACCCGTGCTGGGCAACAGGGTGTGCTCGACCGGCAGGCCGCGGCCGCCGCCGTAGCCGATGAACGTGACCACGGTCGGCAGGGGAGCGTCACCGCTGCCGGGCGGGCGGATGTACCAGGCGCGGATCGGGTCGCCGTCCGCGCCGGAGAACTCCACGTCCGCGACCGGCAGCGCGCCGTACGCCTCCGGCTCGTGCGGCGTCACGACCGTCGGCTTCGCCGCGGCGCGGGCCTCGTCCAGTCGAGCCCTCCACCAGTCGTCCAGGCCGTCCGGCTCGGCGGTGGGCGTCCGGTAGGCGACCAGCTGGTCGGCGGGCATGTCGAACCACGGCACGGGGACCCCCAAGGCGCTTAACCGATTGACCCCCCGCAGACTACCGGTGCGCCGCCAGTCCGCGGACGGGTCGTCCGGCGCTAGAATCCCGTGATCAACAAGCGGTAGGGGGAGTCGGTGCGGGAGAAGCGTCCGACCATCTCGGACATCGCGAAGGCGGCAGGGGTGTCGACCGGCGCGGTGTCGTACGCGCTCAACGGGCGACCGGGCGTGTCGGAGACGACCCGAAGACGGGTCGTGGACATCGCCGACCGGCTCGGCTGGGTGCCCAGCAGCGCCGCCCGCTCGCTGTCGGACGGCCGGGCCAACGCGATCGGGCTGGTGGTCGACCGGCCCGCGCGCGAACTCGGCGTCGAACCCTTCTTCGTGCAGCTCATCGCCGGGATCCAGGACGCGCTCGCCGACGGCCCGACCGCGCTGCTGCTCCAGGTCACCGACGACGCCACCGCCGAGCTGGAGGCCTACCGCCGCTGGTGGGCCGGACGGCGGGTGGACGGCGTGCTGCTGGCCGACCTGCGCGCCGACGACCCGCGCGTCGACCTGGTCCGCGAACTCGGCCTGCCCACCGTGATCCTCGCCGAGCCCGTCCTGCCGGACCTGCCGTGCGTGTGGACCGACGACGAGTCCGCCGTCGTCGAGGTCGTGGAGTACCTCGTCGCGCTCGGCCACCGCCGGATCGTCCGCGTGGCCGGGCCGGACACGTTCGTGCACACCAGGATCAGGTCCCGCGCCTTCACCGAGGCCGCCGAACGCCTCGGCCTGAGCGAGGCCCGTGCCGTGCACGCCGACTACTCCGACGAGGCCGCGGCCCGCGTCACCCGCCGCGTGCTGACCGGCGCGGAGCCGCCGACCGCGATGGTGTTCGACAACGACGTCATGGCCGTGTCGGCGCTGGCGGTCGCCCACGAGCTCGGCATCCCCGTGCCGGACCGCCTGTCCATCGTCGCGTGGGACGACTCCTCGCTGTGCAGGCTGGTGCGCCCCGCGCTGACCGCCGTGCGCCGCCCGATAGCCGAACGCGGCGCCAGCGCCGTGCGCCTGCTGCTGGAGGTCATCGGCGGCGGCGCTCCCCGGCACGTGAAGACCTCGGACCCGGAGCTGGTCCCGCGGTCGAGCACCGGCCCGGTTCACGGCCAGGACTTGTCGCCTCGCAATTAACCGCTTAACCTGGAATCGCCTGCCGGCTCGCCACCGCTTCCCGTGGCGAGGAATCGCATCCCTGCTCGTCCATGCGATGGAAGGTGTTCCATGAAAACGCTCTTCGCCGTACTGCTGGCACTCCTGGCGTGCCTGGCACCCGCGGTTCCCGCGTCGGCCGCCGACCCCGCGGCCGCCGCGCCGGTCCGCATCATGGCCCTCGGTGACTCGATCACCGGTTCACCGGGCTGCTGGCGCGCCCTGCTGTGGCAGCACCTGCAGAACACCGGTCTCACCAACACCGACTTCGTCGGCACCCTGCCCGCCCAGGGGTGCGGGTTCGCCTACGACGGCGAGAACGAGGGCCACGGCGGCTTCCTCGCCACCCGGATCGCCGACGAGAACCAACTCCCCGGCTGGCTCTCGTCCACCAGGCCCGACATCGTCCTCGTGCACCTGGGCACCAACGACGTCTGGAACGGCATCCCCACCGCCACGATCCTCAACGCCTACACCAAGCTGCTCGGCCAGATGCGCGCGAGCAACCCCGACACCAAGGTCCTGGTCGCGCAGATCATCCCGATGAACCCCAGCGGCTGCTCGGCCTGCGCCCAGCGCGTCGTGGACCTGAACAGCGCGATCCCCGGCTGGGCCGCCTCGAACACGACCACCCGCTCGCCGGTCACCGTGGTCGACCAGTGGACGGGCTTCAGCACCTCCGCCGACACCACGGACGGCGTCCACCCCAACGACAGCACCGGCATCCGCAAGATCGAGAGCCGCTGGTACCCGCCGTTGGCCGCCGCGCTGTCAGGCACCCCCACCACCGGCGCCACCCTGGTCGGCGCCCAGTCCGGCCGCTGCCTCGACGTCACCGCCTCGGGCACCGCCCAGCTGTGGGACTGCAACGGCGGCACCGGTCAGGGCTGGACCGCCACGGCGGCCCGTGAACTCCGCACTTCCGGCGCCACCTGCCTGGAGGGCACCACCCAGGGCGCCACCACTCGAACCCGGCCCTGCACCGGAGCCGCGAACCAGCAGTGGACCCTCAGCGCCACCGGCTCCCTCACCAACGCGCAGTCCGGCATGTGCCTCGACGCCTACGGCCGCGGCACCGCGAACGGCACGCCCGTCGCGCTCTGGCCGTGCAACGGCCAGACCAACCAGCAGTGGGCCCGGCGCTGATCTCCGCCACGGGCGCTGCCCAGGCCGGCTCCCACGCGTACCCCTCGTGACGCGTGGAAGTCGGCTTGGACGGTGGTCGGGAGACATCCCGCCGCTCTGCGGTGTAACCCGTTCGAGTGAGGTGCGGCGCACCACCAGAATTCCACGGGTGGGCCTCTGACGAGCGAGATGTCCGCACTTTGGCGTGTTTTTGGCATTGGACCGAGGGGCCGACGTCGCCGTAAACCTGCGCCAACCGGAGACCGGGCGCCCTGGTGGGCCGGTGGTGGGACCACCAGGACGACCAGGTCGGGTCGGGGTCGCCGCCATTGCCGGACAATCCCCTCGCATGGGAAGCGCGGGTGTCCGCTTTCTGGAAATCCCTGGAGCGATGTCCATCAATTGGCCGGTTTTCGCGAACTCCGCGGTGGTTCGATCACATGGCAGCGGAACGTCCCGGTGAGCCGGTGGACGCCGTGGCGGTGTGGCAGCGGTTGTCGTCCGTGGTGGTGCATTCCTCGCCCGCGTTCCCAGTGCGGGAGGACGAGGTCGTCCGACCGGATGGCGGCCACGAGGCGCGCAGCCACGTCGTGGTGCCCGCTTCGGTGACCGTGTTGGCCGTCGACGAACACGATCGGGTGGTGCTCACCCGCCAGTGGGTCTACACGCACGGCGGCACCGAGTGGCGCCTGCCCGGCGGCCGGGTCGCCGCGGCGGACGTCGACCCGGCCGCCGCTGCTCGACGGGAACTCGCCGACCGCACCGGGCTGCACACCCCGGCACCAGGACCGGTCGCGTCCACGGGGCGGACTCGGTGTGCGACCACGTCGAGCACCTGTTCCGCGCGGACGGGGTGATTGTGGGCGACGCTCTGCGCGGCCGTGCTTCGCGGGTGCGCCGCGTGCCCTTCGGCGAAGCCGTCGACCTGGTGCGCCAGGGACTGCTGCCGCACGCGGGCAGCGCCCTCGCCGTGCTGGCGGAGGCGCTGCGCCGCACCTGCTCCTGATTCCGCGGACGTCGCGCCGGGCTGATCGCCCGGTCGCCGCCCGTTTCCCGTTTCCGGTCGTATTCGGAAACGGGAAACCCATTTCCACGTCTGCGTTGCCGGCCCATTGTCATGTCATCGGCGAGAACGACAGCAGGGCCGGCAGATCCCCGAAATCGGGTTGAGCCGGCGGACGACGAAATGGGCTGGACAATCGAGGAAGAACGCATTCCCCTGTCCGTTCGCCATGCCTTCCTCCGCTGTGACGACTGCCGGTTCGTGCGGTTCTCCCCAGCGGAAAGGAGGTGTTGTCATGGAGCCGCACTCCATCGCCACCGCGTCCACCCTCGTCGCCTAGTCCCGAGACACGTTCCCCGCGCCGCTCCGGTTCGGAGCCGCGCGGGGAACGGGGGCACCGGGCCAGTCCGGCGTCCGGGGCCGCCACTGGACGCCGTAGCCGCGGTCGGGGCGCGGGTTCGGGAACGACACGTCCACCTCGCCGATCCCGTTGACGGTCAGCAGGTCGCTGCCCTCGGCCAGGTCGTCGATGTCGCGGTGGAACGCGCCGTCCACCCGCCACAGCGCCGCGGGCGGGTCGTCGGTGGGGAACCGCACCACGAGCCGGAAGCGGTCGCACGCCCGTTCCGGCCAGAACACGTAGGTGGGGCGCATCGACTGGCCCCTGGGCACCCGCACCTCCAGCGAGAACTGGTGCGTCTGCCCCGCCAGGAGGGGGCGGGGCAGACGCAGGCGCAGGAGGAACCGGCGCGGCGCGGGCCGTTCGGAGGAGATCAGCTCCACCCCGTGCAGGACCTGCACGTCGAGGTCGCCGGGAACCCCGTCGTCCGAGGCCGGGGGCAGGGTGATGGACCAGGCGACCTCGTCCACGCCGTCGCGGTCGGCGTGGATCGTGCGGCGCTCGGTGCACGTTGGCGTCGGGCCGTCCAGCCTCAGCAGGGCGTCGAACTCGCTGACGTGCCAGCTGTTCTCGGGGTCGGGCGGCTCGACCGGGGCGACCTGTTCCAGCGCGGCCTCCACGAGCCGGGCCAACCCGACGTCGATGCGGCGGCGGACGGTCCTGGGCCCGCGGTTCTGCAGCGCCGCGAGCCACCCGACGCGGTCGGACAGGAACCGCGACTGCGTCTCCCCGTGCAGCCCGAGGGGCGCCAGGACGGCCAGCCCCAGTTCGGTCGGGAAGTGCTCGGTGATGCCGGTGACCCAGCGGCCGACCTTGGTCCGGACGGCCTCCGGACCGTCGGACTCGCCGATGCCGCACACCTCGCGCAGCGCGGGCCCGACCAGCTTGTCGATTCCGGGCGCCTGCACCCCCTGGCCCCGGCACAGCGCTCGCAACTCGTTCGTCAGCTGCTTGGCAGAGGCGGTCATCGGCCCTCCGGGCGAAGAACGGGCGAAATCATGATTCACCTGCGGCCTGTGAGGAGAAGGTTATCCCTCGGGTGGTCGTGATTGTGCGGTCCGATGATGCCATCGAATCGCCGTTGGCCATTGTTACGACGCGCCTCCAATCGTTGCACCGGATGTATTCCAAGTCTCCTGTACTTCCGCTCGAATGGGCGAGTGTGCGCAGGGGTCGACGCGGGCGCGGTGACAACGGTTCGAATACGGGGTCGATTCGGGCCATGATCCCGCATTCGCGCGGAAGGGAGGTCGCCGGCTGGTCAGGGCGGTTGCCGCCGACCCCCCGACGTCACCGAGGACCGCCGCGGTTGCCCGACCCAGCGGGCGGAGCACTCGGACAGGTCGACGGCCGTCCGCTCACCGCGCGCGACGGTCACCCGCCGGGACTGGAGCACGGTGCCGTCCGGGCGGGCGCAGTCGAGCGTCCAGGTCTCCGGGACGAGAACCCCTCGATGGTCGCCGCGGACCGACGGGTTCACATCCCACTCGAACGCCCCGGCGAGGTCGTCGTCGAGCGCAGGTCGTCGGAGTGGTACCGGCGGTCCGCGGCCGCTTCGGCGGCACGGGTCAACGCCTCCCGCACGCCCCGCGACCGGACGTTGGCGAACCCGGCCGCGTCCGCCACGGCCTGCCCGACCGCCGGGTACGCGGCCTCGTCGGCGGTGTCCGGGCCGCGTCCCGGCCGGGCGGCCGCAGCACCATCCCGGCGTAGGTGTGCAGGGTGACCTGGCGGCTCGCCACCAGGTCGCGGACGTTCCACGTCTCCGGCTCGGGGAACCGCGCCGTCCCGCGGTGGTCGTCGGCAGCCCGGTTCGCGCTCGAACCGGCTCCGCCCCAGTTCACGCCGTAGTCGCGGTTCAGGTCCACGCCCGCGCGCGGGCTCGTGGCGCACGACTCGGCCGCCGGGTCGGCGACCCGGCGGCCCCGCTTGTCGGGCACCGTGCCCGCGCACGACAGCTGGAACCCGTCCGGGTTGACCACCGGCACCACGACCACCCGCACCCGGTCCAGCAGCGCGGTGATCCGCGGATCCCACCCGTCCCGCTGCGCGAGGTCCGTGGCGAACTCCGTCTCGACCTCGACGCCCGCCCACTCCACCGCGTGGTGCCCGCCGGTCACCAGCAGCACCGGCTTGCCGTCGCGCGCGCTCACGTCGTGGGTGATCTCCACCCGACCACGTCCAGGCCGAGCAGCGTCCGGTGCGGCAGCGTGGTCCCCTCGACGACGTCCGGCCGTGCCGACTCCAGTTCGGCCGGGTCAGCGCCGACCTCGGCGTACGTCCGGTACCCGGTCCGCCCGAACGGACCAGCCGGCAACCCCCGGACATGGTGAAGGCCCGCGTCCCCCTGCAGAACGCGGGCCTCCGAGAACGGGTCGGGCGTCAGCTCTTGAAGACGTCCTTGACCTTTTCCGCCGCCTGCTTGAGGTTGCCCTTGGCCTGGTCGCCATGACCCTCGGCCTCCAGCTGCTCGTCGTCGGTGGCGCGGCCCACGGTCTCCTTCGCCTTGCCCTTGAGCTCGTCGGCCTTGGCGTCGATCTTGTCGTCAGTTCCCATGGTCGATGGGTGCCCGACGTCCCCGTGCCCCAAACCGAGGAGTCGGGCTGGAATTTCCGGGTACCCGTGAGCTGTGGACACCACATCGGCACGGCAATCCCTCTGGCTCGAAGCCCTTCCCGAGCTCGCGCGCCCGACCTTGCGCGGTGAGCACGTTTTCGACGTGGTCGTGGTCGGGGCGGGCGTCGCGGGCCTGACGACGGCGCTGCTGCTGAAGCGCCAGGGCCTCTCGGTCGCCGTCGTCGAGGCGGACCGGGTCGGCGGAGGGGCGTCGGGCAACAACACCGCCAAGGTGACGGCGCTCCAGTCCACCGTGTACTCGAAGATCGTGTCCAGGCACGGCGAGGGCACCGCCAAGTCGTACGCCGACGCGAGCCTCGCCGGGGTCTCGCTGCTCGCGAGGCTGGTGCGCGAGGAGGGCATCGACTGCGGGCTGCGGCACGCGCCCGCGTTCACCTACGCCTTCACCCCCGACGAGGTCGGCGCCGTCGAGGACGAGCTGGCCGCGACCCGGGCGGCGGGCCTGCCCGTCTCGGCCGACGCGGACCTGGACGTGCCGTTCCCCGTGCACGCGGCCGTGCGGCTCGACGACCAGATCGCCCTGCACCCGCAGCGCTACCTGCTCGGCCTCGCCGCCGCGGTGGACGGCGACGGCTCCGCGGTGTTCGAGCACAGCCGCGTCGAGCGGCTGCACGACGGCGACCCGTGCCGCGTGCACACCGCGGAGGGCGTGGTGTCGGCCGGGAAGGTCGTGGTGGCCACGCACTACCCGGTCTTCGACCGCGGCCTGTACTTCGCCCGGCTGGAGACGACCCGCTCCTACTGCGTCGCGGCGGAGCTGGCGTCCGGCGAGCCGCCGACCGGGCTGGCGATCAGCGCGGGCTCGCCGTCGTGGTCGCTGAGCGCGTACGACGGCCTGCTGATCGTGTGCGGCCAGGGACATTCGACCGGGGACGCGGCCGAGGCGCCCTACGAGAAGCTGGAGGCGTTCGCCCGCGAGCACTGGGACGTCGAGCGCATCACCCACCGGTGGTCGGCGCAGGACCCCACCTCCTACGACCAGCTGCCGATGATCGGGCCGTACCTGCCGGGCTCGGACCGGCTGCTGGTGGCGACCGGGTTCATGAAGTGGGGCCTGGCCACGGCCTCGTTCGCCGCGACGATCCTGGCGGACGCCGTCTCGGGGACCCCCAACCCGTGGGCGTCCGTGTTCACCCCGCACCGGGTGTCGCTGAAGTCGCTGCCGGACCTGCTGAAGATGAACGCCTCCACGGGACTCGACCTGGTCGGCGCGCGGATCACCCCCGCCGACGCCACGTCCAGCGAGCACCTGCCTCCGGGCGACGCCCACGTGGTGCGCGACGGGCTGGGCAAGATGGGCGTCTACCGCGACCGGGAGGGGGCGCTGCACGGCGTGTCCCTGCGCTGCACCCACCTCGGGTGCCTGGTGGCGTTCAACGCCGCCGAGACGAGCTGGGACTGCCCGTGCCACGGCTCGCGGTTCGACGTCGACGGCGGCGTGCTGGAGGGTCCGGCCACCCAGCCCCTGCCCAGGCGTGAGCCCAAGTAGTGACCCGGGACACACGCTGGTGACGCGTCCGGGGGGTAACCCGCACCCATGACCACACCGATTCCCGCCGAAGAGCTCCGCGCGAGGCAACTGCTGCTGGCGCTGCGCCGGATGGGCCCCAACGGCGAGGGGTTCGACGCGCTGCTCAGCGGTCTGCGTCGCCCCCGAACGGGTGACCGTTCCCGGTGGTTGACGCAGCGGGGGCGTGGGTAACTGGCGGACATGGGAGAACGGGTGCGGGGCCGACGGCCCGATGGCGCCGACGACGCCACGGTCGAAGCCGTCGGCGCGCTGACCGAGGCGTTGGAGACCGCGGAGCGGGCGCGCGGCAGGCTGTTCGACTTCCACCAGCTCTCCGGCAGCGCCGACGAGAAGGCGGGCCGGGCCGCGGGACTGCTGCGGGCCGCGGGCCACACCGCGCTGGCCGACGAGCTGGAGCGGGACCTGATCGGGCGCAACGTCGTGTCGGGCCGGTGGACGTTCCAGCTGGTCGAGGACTACGACGACGGCTACCACCGGGCGTTCCGCGACTGGGAGCGGCGGGTGCGCGACGACCTGCTCGGCGGCGCCCGGCACGTCTTCGAGGCCGAGCTCAAGGAGCGCAACACCACGGTGGGCGCACCGGGCCAGCGGCTCGACCCGTCCGACTGATCCGCCGACACCGAGGAGAACAGCAGTGGTCAACGTCGAGCGCAGGTTCACCGTGGGCAGGCCGGTCGAGGTCGTCGCGGAGTACCTCAAGGACTTCGCCAACGCCGAGCAGTGGGACCCCGGCACGGTCACCTGCGTCCGCACCGACCCCGGTCCCGTCCGGGTGGGGTCCACCTGGCACAACGTCTCCGAGTTCAAGGGCAAGGAGACCGAGCTTGACTACCGGCTGGAGCGGTTGGAGCCGAACCGGCTGACGTTCGTGGGGGAGAACAAGACCGCCACCTCCACCGACGACCTCACGCTGACGCCGGCGGGCGCGGGCACCGAGATCACCTACCACGCGCACATCGCGTTCCACGGTCTGGCGAAGGTGGCCGACCCGTTCCTGAAGTCGGAGTTCGAGATGCTCGGCGACGCCGTCGTGCTGTCCATGACCGAGGCGATCGAGAAGCTGCCCGCGACACCCGGTTCTGCCTAGCCGCCGTCCGGGGATAGGGTGCGGTTGGCACCGAGCAGGTCGACGTCGCCGGTGCGGAGGGTGGAGGCGCGCTGATGAGATCCGGAGCGGCGCGCGGGCACGAGGGCTACTTCCACGAGACGGCCTTCTACGGCTCGGACGACGAGTTCGTGGCGCTGGTGGCGCCGTTCGTCCTCGACGGCGTGTCGGCCGGGGAGCCGACCCTCGTGGTGTGCGGTGACACCAACGAGAAGCTCCTCCGGGAGGCGTTGAGGGACGCCGCGGGGATCACCTACCTGCCCGCCGACGACCAGTACGCCCGGCCCACCACGGCGATCAAGCGCTACCGCGAGGCCTTCGTCGACCTCACCGCGTCCGGCGCGCGGCAGATCCGGGTCGTCGGCGACGTCCCGCACCCCGGGATCGGCGTCCCGTGGGACTGGTGGGCGCGCTACGAGGCGGTGGTCAACCACGCCTTCCACGACTTCCCGCTGTGGGGCATGTGCCCGTACGACACCCGGACCACCCCCGCCGCCGTGCTCGCCGACGTCGCCCGCACCCACCCCCGCATCGTGACCGCGGACGGCCTCCGCCGGGCGAACTCCCGGTTCCAGGAACCCCAGGGCTTCCTCGCCGCTCGGCCGAAGCCGCTGCCGGACCTGCTGGAGGCGCGGTCACCCGCGGTGCTGCTGGTCGACCCCGCGCCCTCCGAGGCGCGACGCGCGGCGCGCGAGGCCGTCGCGGGCACGACCCTGTCACCGGACGAGGCCGAGGACCTGGTGTTCGCCGCGAGCGAGATCGTGACGAACGGCCTGAGCCACGGCCGTCCGCCCGTCCGCTTCCGGCTGTGGGCGGATCGCCACCACGTGGTGGTGACGGTCACCGACCAGGGGCCGGGGCCCGCCGATCCCATGGTCGGCCTGCTGCCCACCACGGAGACCGCCACCGCGGGGCTCGGTCTGTGGCTGGCCTACCACACGTGCAGCTACGTCACGTTGGGGCGCGACGACGAGGGGTTCACGGTTCGCGTCGTCGCGGGCCCTCCGCGGTTGGCAGGCTAGGTCACAGGTCGACGGCGCCGTGGTCGCCGCCGTCGTAGCGCTCGCCGCTCAGCTTCGACTTCGCGAAGCTGAGCACCGACGCGATCCGGCCGCCGGGGGTGTCCCAGTACTCGGCCGACATCGCGGTCACCTTCAGCAGCACGACGTTGGGGTCGTCCACCCCCTGCGGCAGCCAGGCCTCGACCCAGCCGTTCCACAGTTCCCTTGCCTTCTCCCGGTCGTCCACGAGCTCCGCGGTGCCGTAGATCGAGATCCAGGTGTCCTTCGAGGTCAACGTCACGGACACCTCGGGGATGGCCGCGATGTGGGCCACCTTGCGCGAGTCGCGCTCGGCGAAGAACCACAGGTCGCCGTCGAACTCGACCTCCTGCTGGGCCATCGGACGGCTGATGAGCCTGCCGATCTCGTCGATCGTGGTCAGCATGCCGACCCGGATGGCCGACGCCAACCCGGCGACCTTCCGGACCTCCTCGTCGTGGGATTCGGCGGTTGCCTTGGTCATGCGCTCTCCTCGTGGTCGCGGCCGTGGTCACCCAGGGGGTTCCCGCTAGTCGCGATCCCTACGCCTGCACCGCGGCGAGGTGGGGGCCCGACGGGGGACCCTGGAGGTCCTTGAGGGCTTCCGGTGCGGCGAGCACAGCCCCGGCCTGTTCCTCGCGCTGCGCGTCTCCGAGCACTTCGAGGTGCCCGTCGAGGTGGTGTTCTCCACGAAACCGTTCCCCGACTCGGCAGCCAACCGGGTGAGGGGACCTGAACACCGCATTTGCCCGCCCCGATCATCGAGTTCGCCGGCACCCTGGAAGGTGATCATCCAGACAGGGGGAGAGCGATGACCTTCGACCACGCGCGGTGGCAGGCCAGGTTCGACGAGCTGGCCGGGGTCCACCGGGTTCCCGGCGCCGCGCTCGCGGTGCTGGCGGACGGGGAGGTCCACGAGTTCGCGACGGGGGTGCTGCACCGGGGCACCGGGGTGGGGACGACGGTGGACTCGCTGTTCCAGATCGGGTCGATCAGCAAGGTGTACACGGCGACGCTGGTGGCGCAGCTCGCCGAGGAGGGCGAGCTGGACCTGGACGCGGCGGTGGTGTCGGTGCTGCCGGAGTTCGCGGTGGCCGACGGCGAGGCGACGAAGTCGGTGACCGTGCGGCAGTTGCTGAACCACACCAGCGGGATCGACGGGGACTTCTTCCACGACACCGGCCGGGGCGACGACTGCGTGGCGCGGTACGTGGAGGCGTGCTCGGGCCTGGGGCAGAACCACGCGCCGGGCGCGACGATGTCGTACTGCAACAGCGGGTTCAAGATCCTCGGCCGGATCGTGGAGGTGCTCACCGGGCAGGTGTGGGACACCGCGCTGCGCGAGCGGATCGTGGAGCCGCTCGGCTTGACGCACACCGTGACGCTGCCCGAGGAGGCGCTGCGGTTCCGCGCGGCGATGGGGCACGTCGGGGAGCCGGGGACGACCCCGGAACCCGCGCCGGTCTGGAGCCTGCCGCGCTCGATCGGGCCCGCGGGCGGTGTCGTCGCGACCGCCGCGGACGTCGTCCGGTTCGCCCGGATGCACCTCGACGGCGGCCTCGCGCCGGACGGCGGGCGGGTGCTGGGAGCCGAGCGGGTCGAGGCGATGGCAAGCCGCGAGGTGGAGGTGCCGAACCGCTGGCGCGGACCCACCCACTGGGGGCTCGGGTGGGAGCTGTTCGACTGGCCGGGCGGTCCGGTGATCGGCCACGGCGGAGCGACCATCGGGCAGTACGCCTTCCTCACCGCGGTGCCGGGAGCCGGGGTCGCGGTCGCGCTGCTCACCAACGGCGGCGCGGTGGGCAGGATGCACTCGACGCTGGCGGGCGAGCTGCTTGGCGAGCTGGCGGGCGTCACCGTGCCGCGCTTCGCGCCGCCCCCGTCGCCGCCCGAGGTCGACTTCAGCAGGCACCTGGGTGCCTACCGGAGCGAGGGCATCGACTTCGAGCTGACCGACCGCGACGGCGTGCTGCACATGAGCTACCGGTGGCGCGGCGAGACGGCGAACCTCCTCCCGCCGCAGGAGCTCGACTTCGTGCCGGTGTCGGACACGCTCTTCGGCGGACGGCTGCACGAGGACGAGGAGTGGCTGCCGCTGGTGTTCTACCCGGTCGGCGACACCGCCTACCTGCACTTCGCCCTGCGGGCGGTGCCGAAGGTCGACTGACCGGCACGGGTGCGTCTCGGTAGGCGGTCCGGTGGCGCCCACCCCCTCCCCCGATCGTCCGGATGGCTCTACGGTCGGGGTGGCGGGTTCGGGACGAGGCGGCTCCGCCCGACCCGGGAGGCCCCGATGACCACGCACCGCGACGCTGTCGTGGCCGACGCGCACAACGACCTGCTGATGCTGGTCGTGCGCCGCCCCCGCGCGGCGTGGGCGGGCTACTTCCGCGACCACTGGTACCCGCAGCTGCGCGAGGGCGGGGTCGACGTGCAGGTGCTGCCGGTGTTCGTCGACCACGAGTTCCGGCCGGAGGGGGCGCTGCGCGAGACGCTGCGGATGGTCGAGGCCGCGCACCGGATCGCCGAGGGCAACGCCGACGTCGTCGCGCTGTGCCGCACGGGCGGGGACGTCGACGCCGCGCTGGCGTCCGGGCGGATCGCGCTCGTGACCGCGCTGGAGGGGTGCCCGCAGATCGACGACGACCTCGAACTCCTCCAGACCCTCGCGCGGCTGGGCGTGCGGATGGTGTCGTTCACGCACTTCGGCCGGTCGATGCTCGCCGACGGCTCCGCCGAGGACTCGACCGGCAGCAGGCTGACCCGCTCGGGCGTCGAGGCGGTCGGCCTGCTGGAGTCGCTGGACGTGCTGGTGGACGTGTCCCACCTGGGGCGGACCGGGGTGGACCACGTGCTGGAGCTGGCGACCCGGCCGGTGATCGCCACGCACTCGTCGGCGCACGCCGTGCACCCGCACCACCGGAACCTGGTCGACGAGCACCTGCGCGGCGTCGCGGAAACCGGCGGGGTCGTGTGCGTCAACCTCTTCGCGGGCTTCCTCACCGACGCCAAACCCGTGATCGACCACCTGGTGGACCACATCGCCCACGCCGTGGCCGTCGCGGGGGAGGACCACGTCGGGCTGGGCAGCGACTTCATGGCGGAGGTGATCGACGAGAAGGTCCCGGCGTGCGACCGGCCGCTGGTCGTCGAGGGCGTCGACGCGGAGATCGCGATCCCCGGCCTGGAGGGGCCCGCGGGCCTGCCGCTGGTCACCGAGGGGCTGCTCCGCCGGGGCTTCCCGGAACCGCTCGTGCGCAAGGTCCTCGGCGCGAACCTCGTCCGGGTGCTGGGGGGAACGGCCTGAGCCACCCGCGCGCTCGGGGTCCGGATCGGGGTTGGGTCGGGGACCGCCCCGAGCCGACCGGGGTGGCGCCGGTGCCAGGGTTCGACCATGAAGTTCGCCGGAGCCGGTCTCCTCGCCCTGCCGCTCTGCTTCACCGCCTACGGCGTCATCCGCCTGGTCGGACGGATGGACGGCCGCTACGGCCCCGGTCTCGACTGGCAGGCCGGTCACCCGGTGAACCTGGTCGGCCTGCTGCTGTTCGTGCCCGCGCTCCTCGGGCTGCGGCGCGCGGTGCCCGGCACCCGTGCCCGCTTGCGTGACGCGGCGATCGTGGTGACCCTGCTCGGCGTGGCCACCACCACCGTCCAGTTCGTGGTCGACTCACCACCCGCACCCGCTCCGCCGCGTCCTGGAGCGGTGACTTCGCGCTGACGGGGGGAGTTCGGGGTCGAGCGGCGGAGCAGGCCGGAGCGGTTCGGAAACCCGCAGGCAGCGGGGGCGGAGCGGACCACCTGACCGGGCCTTTGTCGCTATCGCACAAACCGGTCGATTCCGGGCCTGCTCGGGTGATCACCACCGTTCTCCGCGGAGCCGACCCGTGGCGCGGACGCGGGCGAGATCACACCGCGCGTCGCCTAGGGGGTGCCGAAGGGGCTCCGTAGGGGTTGTCGGCGGCCGGTCTTTTGGCAGATCCTTACAACGCAGGGCACCTGACACGCGTTGCGATCGCCATACCTTGTACTACTAGGCAGCCGAGAGTGTGTACTCCGTTGCGACGGCGACGGCCGTCCAGTTCGTCGTCTTCGAAAGGCCCGATCAGTGTTCAGTCGTGTTGCCATCGTCAACCGTGGGGAAGCCGCGATGCGGCTCATCCACGCCGTTCGGGACCTATCCGCGGAGTTGGGGACACGGATCGAGACCGTTGCCCTGTACACCGACTCCGACCGGACGGCCACCTTCGTTCGGGAGGCCGACCTCGCCTACGACCTGGGCTTGGCGGCCGACCGGCCCTACCTCGACTACGCCGTCCTGAAGCGCGCGCTGGTCGAGACCGGTGCCGACGCGGCCTGGGTGGGCTGGGGCTTCGTCGCCGAGCACCCCGAGTTCGCGGAGCTGTGCGCCGAGATCGGCGTGACCTTCGTGGGTCCGAGCGCCGACGCGATGCGCAAGCTCGGTGACAAGATCGGGTCGAAGCTGATCGCCGAGCAGGTGGGCGTCCCGGTCGCGCCGTGGAGCGGCGGGCCGGTCGACACGCTCGACGCCGCGCTCAAGGCGGCCGAGGACATCGGCTACCCGCTGATGCTGAAGGCGACCGCAGGCGGAGGTGGCCGCGGCATCCGCATGGTCGCCTCCGAGGCGGAGCTGACCCAGGCGTACGACCTCACGCGCCAGGAGGCCGCCCGCGCCTTCGGCAGCGGCGTCGTGTTCCTGGAACGCCTGGTCACGGGCGCGCGGCACGTCGAGGTGCAGGTGATCGCCGACGGGCAGGGCACCGCTTGGGCCCTGGGCGTGCGCGACTGCTCCGTGCAGCGGCGCAACCAGAAGGTCATCGAGGAGTCCGCCTCGCCGGTGCTGGCGCCGTCGCAGGTCGCCGAGCTGAAGGCGTCGGCCGAACGGCTCGTGCTCGCCGTCGGCTACCAGGGCGCGGGCACCGTCGAGTTCCTGTACCACCCCGGCGAGAAGCTGTTCGCGTTCCTGGAGGTCAACACCCGCCTCCAGGTCGAGCACCCGATCACCGAGATCACCACCGGTGTCGACCTGGTCAAGGCCCAGCTGCACGTCGCGTCCGGCGGCAAGCTGGAGGGCGACGCGCCCGCCGAGTGGGGCCACGCCGTGGAGGCCCGGCTCAACGCCGAGGACCCCGACCGCGACTTCGCGCCGTCGCCCGGCAAGATCGTCCGCCTCTCGCTGCCCAGCGGCCCCGGCATCCGGGTCGACACCGGGTTCAGCGAGGGCGACACCATCCCCGGCGACTTCGACTCGATGATCGCCAAGATCATCGCCCACGGCCGCGACCGCACCGAGGCACTGGCCAGGCTGCGCCGCGCCATGACCGAGACGACGGTCATCATCGCGGGCGGCGTCACGAACAAGGGCTTCGTGCGCGACCTGCTCGACGAGCCCGCCGTGATCGACGGCTCCGCCGACACCGGCTGGATCGACCGCGTCCGCTCGCAGGGCGGCCTCGTGTCGCACAAGAACTCCGCGGTCGCGCTGATCGCCGCCGCCATCGAGGCCTACGAGGACGGGGAGGCCGTCTCCCGGCAGCGCCTCCTGACCACCGCGCACGGCGGCCGTCCCCAGGCCCAGCACGAGACCGGCCGCGCGCTGGAGCTGAAGCTCCGCGACGTCGGCTACCGCGTCCAGGTGTCCCGCGTCGCCCCGCACAGCTTCCGCGTCGGCGTGTCCGCAGGCGGTCCGGAGCACACCGCCGACGTGGACGTCGAGCGCTTCGACCGCCACTCCGGCCAGCTCATCGTCAACGGCGTCCGCTTCCGGGTGGTGACCGGCACGCACGGTCCCGTCCACCAGGTCGAGGTCGACGGCGTCACGCACCGCATCAGCCGCGACGAGGGCGGCGTGCTGCGCTCGCCCGTGCCCGCGCTGGTGGTGGCCACGCCGCTGCAGGTCGGCGACGAGGTCGAGGCGGGCGCCCCGCTGCTGGTGCTGGAGAGCATGAAGATGGAGACGGTGCTGCG
The DNA here is from genome assembly GCA_049997955.1 of Umezawaea sp. cmx-9-4. Lineage (GTDB taxonomy): Bacteria > Actinomycetota > Actinomycetes > Mycobacteriales > Pseudonocardiaceae > Umezawaea. The sequence goes on from JAEBDY010000011.1 coordinate 140,081, forward strand.
CGCGCCGTTCCGCGGTCGGCTGCGCGAGCTGGCCGTGCAGGTCGGCAGCCAGGTCGAGTCGGGTGCCCGCCTGCTGCGCCTGGAGCCGGTCAGCGAGGACGCCGAGGCCGCCTCGCCCGTCGCCGCGGCCCCGGCCGCCGCGCTGGAGCTGCCGTCCGAGCCCCTCGACATCCCGGCGGTGGCACGGGTCGAGCGCGGCCTCCAGGGGCTGCGCAGCCTGCTGCTCGGCTACGACGTCGACCCGGTCGACGCGAGCCGCCTGCTGAGCGACTACCTCGCCGCCCGCAAGGACCTCACCAGCTCCGGCCAGCGCGCCCTGGCGGGGGAGAGCACCCTCGTGCAGCTCTTCGCCGACCTGTGCGAACTGAGCCGCAACCGGCCCGTCGGCGAGGAGTCCAAGCCCGACTCCTCGGTGCACAGCCCGCGCGAGTACTTCCACACCTACCTGCGGAGCCTGGACGCGGACCGGGCGGGCCTGTCGGAGGTCTTCCGGCAGCGGCTCACCCACGTGCTGGCGCACTACGGCGTCGACGGCCTCGACCGCACGCCGGAGCTGGAGGACGCGGTCTTCCGCATCTTCCTCGCCCAGCAGCGCTCCTCGTCCGACGTCGCGGTGATGACCACGCTGCTGCGCCAGTGGCTGACCGAGGGCCCGCCCGCCGAGGCGGACCGCCTCACGGTCGGTCTCGCGCTGGAGCACCTGGTCGCCGCGACGCAGGTCCGCTTCCCGGCCGTGGCCGACCTGGCCCGCGGCGTCGTGTTCGGCTGGTTCGCCCAGCCGCTGCTGCGCCGCACCCGCGCCAAGGTCTACACCGCCGTCCGCAAGCACCTGCGCCACCTCGACCTGCACCCGGACGCGGCCGACCGCGCCGAGCGCGTCTCCGCCATGGTCGCCAGCGCCGAACCGCTGGTGCGGCTCGTCGGCCAGCGCATCGGCCGCGACGGCGCCGACCCCGCCGCGCTGCTGGAGGTCCTGACCCGCCGCTACTACGGCAACCGCGCGCTGAGCGACATCCGGGCGACCGAGGTCGCGGGCTGCACGTTCGTCGTCGCGGAGCACCGGACCGAGGCGGGCACCGGGCGGGTGGTCGCGACGGCCGTCGACTTCCCGGCGCTGCCGGAGGCCGTGCGCGCGCTCGGCGGGTTCGCCGAGGGCGACGACGTGGTCGCCGACCTCTACCTGACGTGGCACGACGGCCCGACCGACCCCGAGGCGATGGCCGCGAAGCTCGGCGAGGTGCTGGCCGCCCAGCACCCGTCGGAGAGCATCAGCCGCATCACCACGACCGTCGCGGGCAACAGCGGCGCCGTGATGCACCACCACTTCACGTTCTGTCCGTCGCCGGACGGCTTCACCGAGGAGCGCCTGGTCCGCGGCCTGCACCCGCGGATCGCCGAGCGGATGCAGCTGGAGCGGCTGCGCGCGTTCGACCTCACCAGGCTGGCGTCGCCGGACGAGGAGGTCTACCTCTTCCGCGCCGCGGCGAAGGAGAACCCGTCCGACGAGCGCCTGGTGGTGTTGGGCCAGGTCCGCGACCTGACCCCGCTGCGCGACGACGAGGGCAGGCTCGTGGCGCTGCCCGCCGCCGAGGACATCCTCGCGACGTGCCTCGACGCGATCCGCCGGGCGAAGAAGCCCGGCGCCAAGAAGTCCGCGACCAACCGCATCGTCATCTACGTGTGGCCGCCGACGGACCTCAGCCCGGAGGAGCTGAACGTGGTGGCGCGGCGCGTCATGCCGACCACCGCGGGCGCGGACCTCGAAGAGGTCCTGTTCCTGGGCCGCCGCCGCGACGCCGCGACCGGTGAACTGGTCGACATCGCCGTCCGCATCGGCTACGACGTCGGCGCGGGCGTCCGGCTGTCCGTGGTGCTGCCGCCGACCGAGCCCATCGAACCCCTGGACGACTACCGCCAGGAGGTGCTGCGCGCCCACAGCCGCGGCACCGTGTACCCGTACGAGCTGACCGGGATGCTCGCGGGCCCGTTCGGCACGTTCCAGGAGTACGACCTGGACCAGGCGAGCGGCAAGCTCCTCGCCACCGACCGGCCGCGCGGCGGCAACACCGCCGCGCTCGTCGCGGGCGTCGTCACCACGCCGACCCCGCGCCACCCGCAGGGCATGGCCCGCGTCGTCCTGCTGGGCGACCCGACGAAGGCGCTCGGCGCGCTGTCCGAGCCGGAGTGCGCACGGGTCATCGCCGCTCTCGACCTCGCCGAGGAGCTGCGGGTGCCGCTGGAGTGGTTCGCCCTCTCCGCGGGCGCGCGCATCTCCATGGACTCCGGCACCGAGAACATGGACTGGGTGGCGGCGGCGCTTAAGCGCATCGTCAACTTCACCCAGGACGGCGGCGAGATCAACATCGTCGTCGCGGGCATCAACGTCGGCGCCCAGCCGTACTGGAACGCCGAAGCCACGATGCTCATGCACACCAAGGGCATCCTGGTCATGACGCCCGACTCCGCGATGGTCCTCACCGGCAAGCAGTCGCTCGACTTCTCCGGCGGCGTCTCGGCGGAGGACAACCACGGCATCGGCGGCTACGACCGCATCATGGGCCCGAACGGCCAGGCCCAGTACTGGGCGCCGGACCTGCGCTCCGCCCGCGAAGTGCTGATGTCGCACTACGACCACAGCTACGTCGCGCCCGGCGAGTCCGGTCCGCGCGCGACGACCACGACCGACCCGGTCGACCGCGACGTGTCGTCGTTCCCGCACGCCGTGCCGGACAGCGAGTTCACCACGGTCGGCCAGATCTTCTCCACCGAGTTCAACCCGGACCGCAAGAAGCCGTTCGACATCCGCACGGTGATGCGCGCCGTGTCCGACCAGGACCACCCGGTCCTGGAGCGCTGGGCGGGCATGGCGGACGCGGAGACGGCGGCCGTGCAGGACGTCCACCTCGGCGGTCGGCCGGTGTGCCTGCTCGGCATCGAGTCCCGCTCCGTGCCCCGTCGCGGCTTCCCCCCCACCGACGGTCCGGACACCTACACCGCGGGCACGTTGTTCCCCCGGTCGTCGAAGAAGGCCGCGCGGGCCATCAACGCCGCCAGCGGCAACCGCCCGCTCGTGGTGCTGGCGAACCTGTCCGGGTTCGACGGGTCGCCCGAGTCGATGCGGAAGCTCCAGCTGGAGTACGGCGCGGAGATCGGCCGCGCGGTGGTGAACTTCCAGGGCCCCATCGTGTTCTGCGTGATCTCGCGGTACCACGGCGGTGCGTTCGTGGTGTTCTCGAAGGCGCTGAACCCGAGCATGACCGTGCTGGCCGTCGAGGGCTCGTTCGCCTCGGTGATCGGTGGCGCTCCCGCCGCGGCCGTGGTGTTCGCCCGTGACGTCGACAAGCGGACCGGCAACGACCCGCGGGTCCGCGAGGCCGAGGCGCTGGTGGCCGGGTCGTCCGGTGGCGAGAAGGCGTCGTTGACGGCCGAGCTGGCCGACGTCCGGCAGGCGGTGCGGTCGGAGAAGCTGTCCGAGGTGGCCACCGAGTTCGACCGCGTGCACAGCGTGCAGCGCGCGGTGGACGTCGGCTCGGTCGACGCGATCATCAGCTGCGCCGAGCTGCGCCCGCGGATCATCGCCGCGATCGAGGGCAATCTGAAGTAGTTTCCCCCACCAGAACGGGCCGGGTCCTCCGCGGACCCGGCCCGTTCCGCGTGGAACCCCCGGGTCAGTCCCTCCACTGCTCCGCGGGCGACGTGCCGGGGAGCGGCTTGCCGATCAGGGCGAGGGGGATGAAGAAGCAGACCTGGCCGATGGCGATGGCGAGCGTGGCGAGCGCCCGGTCGTCGTAGTGGGCGGACGCCAGCTCGTAGAGGGGGTCGGGGACGCGTTCGCCGTGGGGGTTGGGGGTGAGGACGGCCTCGACGAGCGCCAGCGCGACCCGTTCGGCCTCGGTGAAGTGGGGCGCGTCCCGCCAGGACGCCACGGCGGTGATGCGCTCCTCGGATTCCCCCGCGTCGCGCAGGGTTCCGGTGTGCAGGGTGGTGAGGTAGGTGTTCCCGACGAGCTGCCCGGCGCGCAGGTGCGCCAGGCCGGTGGTGGTCTTCGGGATCGAGCCGTCGCCGACGGCCTTGAACAGGGCTCCGCTGATCCGCCCCAGCTCGGGGACGAGCTTGACGGGGTTGGGCAGACGCGACTGGAGGGTGGTCATGGTGGGCGTGCTCCTCGTCCGGGTCTTCGTGCTGTCACCGCTCTGACGAACGGCGAGCGGTGGATGTGACCACCCCGGTGGTCACATCGCGGAGGTCGCGCTCGTCATCGTTCCGACCGTCGAGACGGAGGACGACCATGGACGAACACGACTTCCTGGCCGGGAGGTTCGAGGAGCACCGCGCGCACCTGAACGCGGTGGCCTACCGCATGCTCGGCTCGCTGGTCGACGCCGACGACGCCGTCCAGGACGCGTGGCTCAGGCTCGCGCGCACCGACGCCGCCACCATCGACAACCTCGGCGGCTGGCTGACCACGGTCGTCGGCCGGATCTGCCTGGACGTGCTGCGCTCACGGCGGCAGCGCCGCGAGGACTCGCTGGAGGCCCGCCTGCCGGACCCGGTCGTCACCGACGACGTCACCGATCCCGAGCACCGGGCGCTGACCGCCGACTCGGTGGGGTTGGCGCTGCTGGTGGTGCTGGAATCGCTGAACCCCGCCGAACGGCTGGTCTTCGTCCTGCACGACCTGTTCGGCGTGCCGTTCGAGCAGATCGCCCCGATCATGGACCGCACACCGGTCGCGACCCGCAAGCTCGCCAGCCGCGCCCGTCACCGCGTCCGGGGTGCGGCTCCCACGCCGGACCCCGACCCGGTCGCCCAGCGCCGCGTCGTGGACGCCTTCCTGGTCGCCGCGCGCGGGGGAGACCTCACCGCCCTGCTGGCCGTCCTCGATCCCGACGTCACGCTGCGCGTCGACGCCGGGAAGGCGCTCCACGGCGGTGCGCGGGTCCTGCGCGGCATCGACGCCGTGGCCGGGCAACTGGCCACGTTCCAGCGCATGGCCGCCCTCTCGGTCACCCGCCCGGCGCTGGTCAACGGCGCGGCCGGGCTGGTCAACACCGTGGAGGGCGAGCTCGTCTCGATCATGGGCTTCACCGTCGTCGCCGGGAGGGTCGTCGAGATCGACGTCTTGTCCGACCTCGATCGCCTCGCCGGTCTGGTGCGCTGAAGCCGGAGACCGGCGGGGGCGTCGCGGCGCCCCCACCGGGACCGGTCAGAGCGAGTGCTGCAAGCGCTGCGCCATCAGCTTGATGAAGCGCGACGGGTCCGCCAGTTCGCCGCCTTCGGCGAGCAGGGCCATGCCGTACAGGAGTTCCGCGGTCTCGGCCACGCCCTCGTCCTCCGGGCGGGTCTCGTGGGCGGTGCGCAAGCCCGTGACGAGCGGGTGCGTCGGGTTCAGCTCCAGGATGCGCTTCTGCTTCGGCACCTCCTGGCCCATGGCCCGGTACATCTTCTCCAGCGTCGGCGTGATGTCGTGGGAGTCGCCGACGATGCACGCGGGGGACGTGGTCAGGCGCGACGACAGCCGCACCTCCTTCACGTCGTCCTCCAGCGTGGTCGTCATCCACGTCATCAGGTCCGCGAAGTCCTTCTTCGCCTCGTCGTTCTTCTCGTCGTCGTCCTTGTCGAGGTCGACCTCGCCCTTGGCGATGGACTGGAACTGCTTGCCGCCGAAGCCGTTGACCGCGTCGACCCACATCTCGTCGATCGGGTCCGTGAGGACCAGGACCTCGAAACCCTTGGCCTGGAACGCTTCCATGTGCGGCGAGTTCTCGATGATGGAACGGGACTCGCCGGTCAGGTAGTAGATGTCCTCCTGGCCGTCCTTCATCCGCGCCACGTAGTCCTTCAACGTGGTGGGCTGGTCGGCGTCGTTCGTCGACGCGAAGGAGGCGATCTCCAGGATCGAGTCGCGGTTGTCGACGTCGTCGAGGAGGCCCTCCTTGACCGCCGCGCCGAACTCGCTCCAGAACGTCGTGTACTTCTCGGCGCTGTCGGCCATCATCGTCTTGACCGTCTGGAGGACCTTCTTCACCAGGCGGCGGCGGATCATCCGGATCTGCCGGTCCTGCTGGAGGATCTCGCGGGACACGTTGAGCGACAGGTCCTGCGCGTCGACGACACCCTTGACGAAGCGCAGGTACTCGGGCATCAGCGCTTCGCAGTCGTCCATGATGAACACGCGCTTGACGTAGAGCTGCACGCCGCGCTTGCGCTCGCGCATGAACAGGTCCAGCGGCGCCTGCGCCGGGATGAACAGCAGCGCCTGGTACTCGAACGTGCCCTCCGCCTGGATGCGGAAGGTCTCCAGCGGGTCGTTCCAGTCGTGGCTGATGTGCTTGTAGAACTCGTTGTACTCGGACTGCTCGACCTCGCTGCTGGAGCGGGCCCAGAGCGCCTTCATCGAGTTCACGGTCTCCAGGACGGGCTCGGCGCCCTCCTCGGCCGACTCGGCGGCCATCTTGACCGGCCAGGTGATGAAGTCGGAGTACCGCTTGACGATCTCGCGGACCTTGCGGGTCGACGTGTAGTCGAATAGGTGGTCCTCGGCGTCCTCCGGCTTGAGGTGCAGCGTCACGGTCGTGCCCTGCGGCGCGTCCTCGACGGGTTCGATCGTGTACGTGCCCTCGCCCTCGGACTCCCACCGGACGCCCTCGGTCGTGCCCGCGCGCCGCGTCACCAGGGTGACCTTGTCCGCGACCATGAAGCTCGCGTAGAAGCCGACGCCGAACTGGCCGATCAGGTCCTGCGACCCCGCGGCGTCCTTCGACTCCCTGACCTTCTTCAGGAACTCCGCCGTGCCGGACTTCGCGATCGTGCCGATGAGGCCGATGACGTCCTCGCGGGTCATGCCGATCCCGTTGTCGCGCACGGTGAGCGTGCGCTGCTCGGCGTCGATCCCGATCTCCACGTGGAGGTCGTCGGTGTCGGCGTCCAGGTCCTTGTCGCGGAACGATTCCAGGCGCAGCTTGTCCAGCGCGTCTGAGGCGTTGGACACCAGTTCCCGCAGGAAGACGTCCTTGTTCGAGTAGATCGAGTGGATCATCAGCTGGAGGAGCTGGCGCGCCTCGGACTGGAACTCGAAAGTCTGGGTCGGCGTGGTCACGTTCGGCGATGTTACCGAAGCGCCCCCGCCGGTTGTGCGCACCTCGCGACTTCGGTGCCGCGCGCGGCCCGCTGCCCGCAAAAGGCGTGTCCCGGCGGGGTCACGCCAGGTCGAGGTAGACGCGGGCGAACGAGCCCGCGACGCGGGCGATCGGGAAGCGGTCGCGCACCGTGGCCCGGCCCGCCTCGGCCACCGCGCGGGTCGCGTCGCCCAGCCCGACCACCTCCCGCAGCCTCGCGCCGAGCCGTTCGGCGGTGGAGGTGTCGGCCAGGAAGCCGTTGCGGCCGTGGTCGACGTAGTGTGGGAGCCCGCCGCGCTGGGGCCCGACCACCAGCAGCCCGGCCTCCATCGCCTCCAGCACGGCGATGCCGAACTCCTCCTTCACGCTCGCGCACGCGTAGACGTGCGGCGACGGTGAGGGCACGGCCTGCACCAGCGTGTGTTCGAGCTCCCGCACCTTGGTGTTCGGCCACGCGGGCAGCACGGCCAGCCGACCGCGTGCCTCCGGCACCGACTCGGCCAGCGCCAGCACCTCGTCCAGCACGGACTGCTCGTCCGGGGTGCGCGCGGCGACCGAGCCGCCGATCAGCACCAGCGCCGTCGACCGGTGCAGCCCCGCGTCCAGCCACGCCCGCACCAGCACGGTCTGCTGCTTGACCGGGTGCAGCCTGCCGACGTTGAGCAGCACCGGCAGCCCGCGCGCCGAGTCGTCCAGCCGGGGGAAAACCCTGGACGGCTCGAACAGCTCGCGCACCAGGGCGGGCCGCGCGGTCCCGGCCAGCGGCGCGATGCCCTCCTCGATGGCCACGGCCGGGCGGTGCTCCAGCTGCGGGAAGTGCTCCAGCAGCTCGTCGCCGCGACCGCCGATGGCGACGAGGGCGTCGGCGCGCTCGACCAGCCGGTCGGCGATCCGCACGCGGTGCAGGTCGAACCGCAGCGCGTCCTCGTCCGCCCCGTCCGCCGGGTACCGCTCGGCCAGGTGGCGGTGGGGATCCGGCGTCAGCGTGAACACCACGCGGGCGCCCAGCAGCCGCGCCGCGTCGGCCACCGCCAGGGAGCCGTCGTCGGAGTACCGGACGTGCACGACGTCCGGCGTCAGCCCGTGGCGGGACAGCAGCTCGCGGATCCACCAGGTGATCGCGACCCGGTGGCCCGCCATCTCCTGCTGGCCCAGCGCGACGGGGGAGTCGACCGGGACGTTCACCGTCCAGTGCTCCCGGCCGTCCGACCGCTCGACGACGATCGCCGTGGGGTGGGCCGCGAGCACGATCGTCACGACCCGCCCGATGTCGTCGCGGTCGGCCAGCGCGTCGCCCAGCGAGCGGAGGAACACCCCGAGCCCGCCGCTGGCCCCCTCGCCGGGGTGCCCGGTGCCGCCGATCAGCATCGACTGCGCGACCGTCGGTCCGTCGACCCGGTCGGCGAGCGGCCGCGGGCCGTCGTCGGCCAGCAGGTCGAGCAGCAGCTTCTCGTAGGGCGACCTCGGGTCGTCGTGCACCGGGTGGCCCATCGAGTGCAGGTAGCGCCACAGCGGGGCGCCCTCGCCCACCGCCCTGGCCTCCTCCGGGGTGAGCGGTGCCAGGCCGTGGAGGGCGGCGAGGTCCAGCAGCCACCCGGCCGCGCGCTCGTCCCCGAGGTGCAGCAGGGTTCCTCGCAGGACGGTGCCGAGGCGCTCCGCCGCGCCCGCTCCTACCAGTTCGGGGACGATGTCGCACAACAGGGAGAAAGCCGCAGGTGACGGGGCGCGCGAGAAGTCGCCGACCGCCTGTTCCGGTGAGGGGAGCGCGGGTGGACGGTCGAGCTGGTGTCGGCGGTTCTCCAGCGCTCGCAACAGTTCCTGGTGTGGTCGCACGCACGACGTTCGAACCGGGCGGCGTTCCGGATCGAACAAAACCCGTTGATCACAAGGAAAGTGAGGTAGACCATGCCCCGTGTCGCGGTGATCAGCCCGCCGTTCAGGTCGCACGCGCAGCCGCTGTCCGTTCTGGCCCGCTCGTTGAGCGGAACCGGTGTGGACGTGGTATTCGCGTCCACACCGGAGTTCGCGGACTTGGCCTCAGGACTGGACTTCGTGCCGTTGCGGACGACGCGGAACGCCAACACGGGCGTGGCGCAGACCACCGTGCAGGACGCCGAGTCCGCCGGCAGGCTCGACGAGTTCCTCGACTCCACCAGGCGCGGCGCCGTGCCCGCGTTGCTGACGCAGACCACGCACCGCCGCGCGGACATGCTGGCCGCGCCGGAGGAGGTGCTCTCCGCCGTCGCGGCGCTGCACGAACGGCTGCGGCCGGACTGGTACCTCGTCGACCAGCTGAACTACGCGGTCACCCTCGCGCTGCACGTGCTGGGGCTGCCGTTCGCGTCGTTCTGCCCCGGCCACCCGACCTACCTGGTGACCCGCGACGACCAGTTCTTCGGCCTGCCGCAGCTCTGGCCCTCGACCGTCGCGCCCACCGACCTGGCCGAGCTGCGCGAGGCGACCAGGCTCACCGACCTGCGGTTCACCGAGCTCTTCGCGGACTTCGTCCGGCGGCACGCCCCGGAGCGGCCCGTGCCGCGGCGGGCGTTCGCGCTGACGTCCCCGCACGCGGCGGTCCTCAACTACCCGCGGTTCCCCTGGCTGCCGCCGCTGCCCGACGAGCCGGACCTGGTGTTCCTCGGCCACTGCACCGAACCCGACCGGCTCGACGACGACTGGCTCGCCCGGATCCGCGGTCGCCGCGTGGTCCTGGTCGCCCTCGGCACGTTCCTGTCCGCCCGCGACGACGTCCTGCGGACCGCTGTCACGGGCGCGCTGGGCATCCCGGACGTGACCGTGGTCGTCGCGGGCGGCGCGCGTGTGGAGGCGTTGGCGGACCTCGCGGCCGACCCGCGCGTGCTGCTGGAACCGGTCGTGCCGCAGCGGGCCCTGCTGCCGCACGTGGCGGCGATCGTGCACCACGGCGGCAACAACACGTTCACCGAGGCGGTCGAGGCCGGGGTGCCCGCGCTGGTGCTGCCGTTCTCCAGCGACCAGTTCTGCGTCGCCCACGACGCCGAGCGGTCGGGGGCGGGCGTCTGCCTCGACCCCAACGCGCTCACCGCCGACGGGGTGGAGTCCGCGTTGCGCGGCCTGCTCGACCACGGCCGCACCCCGCGGCTGCTCGGGCTGCGGGACGAGGTGCGCGCGGCGGGACCGGACCGCGGCGCCGCGCGGTTGGCGGAGGTCATGGACCGCGCGGTGGGTCGGTGATCCGGTCCACGTCGGACGGTGCCGTTCGATTTTGATTGCTGTATCAGTAGCTTCAGTGTTGACTGAATACAAGCCTGTTCCGCACCCCGCGGATGGCACCGTGGTGACGTGGGGCGACGCGGTCCCGACCGTCCTCCGTCTGGTCTAATGATCGCCTCTACACGGAGGTGCCCGGTCCATGACCACGGTCAGCGTCTACAGCTACGGCATCGCGGCGCTGTGGTTCCTGTTCTTCCTCATCAGCTTCATCCGGGACCGGCGGAGGCTGCGCAACGGCGTGTACCTGTTCCTCACGCTGGTGTTCCTCGGTTTCGGCCTGCTGATGACGCTGGCGTCGGTGTCCGGGACGGCGGCGAGCGTCGTGGTCGTCGGTGTCGTGGTGCTCATCCCGCTGCTGATCCTGAGCCTGGGGGTGTTCCTGGTCGCGAACGGCGTCACGATGGTCCGCCGCGAGGGGTTCCGGCTGGTGAACCTGCTGTCGCTGGCGGCGGGACTGGGCATCCTCGGGTTCGTGGTGTTCCAGGTGGTGCGGCAGTACGTCGACTGGCCGCCGCTGGGTGTCGTCGGCGACGTCATGACGGGGCTGCTGGCCTACATCGGCTTCCTGTTCGCCTGCTTCCTGCTGTACTCGTTCGTCTACGGCCGGATCCGCCCGAAGCGGGACGTCGACTTCATCGTGGTGCTGGGCGCGGGCCTGGCGGGCGAGAAGGTCCCGCCGCTGCTCGCGAGCAGGCTGGAACGCGGGCGCACGACGTTCGACGCGGCGGTCGCGAAGGGCACCGAGCCCGCGCTGATCACCTCGGGCGGCCAGGGACCGGGGGAGGACGTGCCGGAGGCGGTCGCGATGGCCGACTACCTCGTGGCCAGGGGCGTGGCGCGGGACCGGGTGCTGCTGGAGGACCGGTCGACCACGACGTGGGAGAACCTGACGTTCAGCAAGGCGATCATGACCGAGCAGCGGCCGGACTACCGCTGCCTGGTCGTGACCAACAACTTCCACGTCCTGCGGGCCGCGCTGCTGGCCCGCAAGGCGAAGCTGAACGGGCAGGTGATCGGCGCGCCCACCGCCTGGTACTTCTGGCCGACGGCGACGCTGCGCGAGTTCGTCGCGATCCTCGTGGAGCACCGGGTGGTCAACGGCGTGATCTGCCTGCTGATCGTCCTGTCCGGTGTGCTGCCCGCGATCGGCTGATCACGGGGCGGGCTCGACCGCCGGGCACGACGCGCCCTCGGCGGGCGTGCGCAGGGTGAACAGGTACGCCTCGGCGGCTCCGCGGGTGCAGTCGCTGCGGTCGTACACGACGTGCCCCCAGCCGTCGTAGGTCAGCAGCGCGGTGTGCGCGCGGGCCTGCCGGTGGATGTTGCGCGCCCACGCGTACGGCGTGGCCGGGTCGTGGCGGGAGTTCATCACCAGGATCTTCGGCCCGGAGCGGATGGTCAGCCGGTGCGGCGGGTTCGCCGCCGGGCCGGGGATGCCCGCGCACGACATGACCTCGTCGTGGCCGAGGTGGCTGCCGCGCAGGGACGGACCACGCCGCAGTTCCTCGGCCCGCAGCCGGGCGTAGTCGCGGTAGTCCTCGACCCGCAGGGAGAAGTCCTGGCAGACGGTCGCGAGCCGCACGGCTGGGTAGTTGTACTCGAACAGGGCTTGGACCGGGGGCTTCTCGGCGGCCAGGTCCGAGGTGTACTGGGCGATCTCCTGCCAGGCGGGGTCGTAGAGCAGACCGTGGACGAGCCTGGCGAAGGTCTGCCTGCCCCAGCCCACGGCGTCCGCGCCGTCCAGCGCGTCCTCCCAGACCGCCCGCACGTCCCGGCCGTGCAGCACGCAGGTGGTCGTGCGGTCGCACCACGCCACGAACTCGCCGAACGCCGCCTCCGTCGAGGCCGCCCGGTCGCCGACGAACCGGCGCGTGTCGGCGCTGTGGTCGATGGTGCTGTCGAGAATCATCGACCGGAGGTTGTGGCCGAACTCCTCGGCGTAGGCCTGGCCAAGCGTGGTGCCGTAGGAGATGCCCAGGTAGTTGATCCTCCGCTCGCCCAGCGCCCGCCGGACCGCGTCGAGGTCCCGCGCGGACTGCGCGGTGTCGGCGTGGTCGAACACCGGTCCGCTGCGCGCGCGGCAGTCAGCGATCAGCGTCCGGTTGTGCGCCACCAGCGCGTCGAACCCGGCCTGGTCCACCGGGTAGGTCGACGGACCCCGGCCCAGCAGGTCCTCCGAGCAGCGGATGAACGCGCTGTCGCCGGTCCCACGCTGGTCGAACCCGACGAGGTCGAACCGCGCCCGCACCTCGGCGCCGAACAGCGACGTCGTCTGCGCGAACGCCGCTCCCGAGCCGCCGGGCCCGCCGGGATCGGCCACCAGCACGCCGATGCGCCGCGCCGGGTCGGTCGCCGTGCGGCGCGAGACGGCCAGGTCGAACGACTCCCCGCGCGGGGCGTTCCAGTCGACGGGCACCCGCAGCGTGCCGCACTCGGCCTCGGGGACCTCGGGGCACGCGTGCCAGGCGATCGTGGGCGGACTCCACCCGGTCTCCGCGGTCGCGGGCGCGGCTCCGGCGACCAGCGCGACGCAGGAGAGAGCGGTTCCGAGCACGCGCAGGATCGACCGCACGGGTCCTCCACCATCATCGCCCACAAGATCCGACTCGCGATTCTCGCGAGTCGATCACGGAACGCGCAAGGGCAGGACGACGGCGGGCCGGGCGTTGCGGCGGGCGACGACGCGGCGGCCGACGGCGATCATCGGCAGTTCGACCGCGCGGTGCAGCACGTGGGCCATGGCCAGCGCCACGGCCAGCACGACGACCGGGTGCGCGACCCCGAACGACCCCACCAGCGCGACGGCGCCCCCGGCGATGCCCTGCACCAGGTACAGCGAGTAGGACCGCTCGCCCACGAAAATCGCCGTCCGGGTGGACAGCGCCCGTCGCACCGGTCGGCCGGAGACCACGGCGGGCAGCAGGAACGCGCACGCGACCGCGTACACCGGCGACACGGCCACCGAGGCGGGAACGCCGAACCAGTCGCCGAGCACGGGGGCGATCGCCCGGACCGACAGGTGCGCGCCGACGAACGCGACGCCGACGACCACCGACGCCACGGGGCCGGTCAGCGGTCGGACGAGCGCGTAGCCGCGCGGGTGGTGCAGGACCAGTGCGACGACGCAGCCCACCAGGACGGAGAAGTAGCCGAGCGTCCAGTGCGGTGATGCCTGGTCGAGGGTGATCGGCAGCAGGGCGAGCGCCACGACCAGACCCGTCACGGCGACGCCGAACCGGCGGAGCGTCGACGCCGCGCCCGCGAACGCGAGCAGCGGCCAGAGCAGGTAGAACTTCTGCTCGGTGCCCAGCGTCCACGAGTGCCCGAAGGGGTTGTTCCGGGTGAACTCGTTCAGGAAGGTCAGCTGCGACGGCAGCGCCGCACCGAGTCCACTGCTGCCGAACGTCCCCGCGAGCAGGCAGCCGACCACGATCGCGGCGAGCACGAGGAAGTACACCGGCAGGATCCGGAACGCGCGGCGCAGGTAGAAGTCGGCCAGCGCGACCCGCCCGGTGCGGTCGTGCTCGCGCAGCAGCAACGTGGTGATCAGGAAGCCGGACAGCACGAAGAACAGGTGCACGCCGACCCAGCCCTGGAGGATGTCCGGGCCGTCGAAGTGGAACAGCACGACGAGCGTCGCCGCGATGGCCCGAAGTCCGTCCAGGCCGGGGAACCGGCGCTGCGCGAGGTAGTCGGAGTGGGTCGGTGCGCTCATGGGGCCGAGCTTCGGCCGCGTGCTTCCCGATCTTGTCGGGGTCATGTCCGGGTTTCGCCACAGAATCCCGGTCCAGGGCCGCCGCGGTCCTCCGTCCACCCCATACTCCTGCTGTGGTTCGCGTGCTGTTGATCGAAGACGACCAGGCCGTCCGGGACGCGCTGGGGTTCGCGCTGCGCCGCCAGGGCCACCACGTGTCCGCGGCGGCGACCGGTGAAGAGGGCCTGGTGTTCGTGCGGGAGGCGGCGCCGGACATCGTCGTGCTCGACCTGATGCTGCCGGGCATCGACGGGTTCGAGGTGTGCAGGCGGGTGCGGGCGATGGGGGAGGTGCCCGTCGTCATGCTCACCGCGCGGGGCGACGACCTCGACGTCGTCGGCGGGCTGGAGGCCGGGGCCGACGACTACGTCGTCAAGCCGGTGGAGCCGAGGGTGCTCGACGCGCGGCTGCGGGCGGTCCTGCGCCGCAGCGAGCGCGAGGGCACCCGCAACACCGGCGTCTTCGGCGACCTGGTGATCGACCGGGCTGCGTTGACCGTGCACAAGGGGGGCGAACCGGTGGGGTTGACGCCGACGGAACTCCGGCTGCTGCTGGAGTTGTCGCGGTCGCCGGGGCAGGTGCTGTCGCGGGAGCAGCTGCTGAAGTCGGTGTGGGACCACGACTACCTCGGCGACTCGCGGCTCGTCGACGCGTGCGTGCAGCGGTTGCGGCTGAAGGTGGAGGACGTGCCGTCCGCGCCGGTGTTCGTGCGGACCGTCCGCGGCTTCGGCTACCGGTTCGGTCCGCTGTGACGCGGTTCCCGCTCGGTCTCCGACCCCGGTTGCTGATCGCGTTCACGCTGGTGTCGGTGCTCACCGGGGCGGCCGTGTCGACCGGGTCCTACCTCAGGGAACGCGACCTCCTGCTCTCGGCGGAGCAGGACCTGATGGTGCAGCGGTTCCGCGCCGACATCGAGCGGGAGGACGCGCTCGACCACTCGCCGTCCCACGCGGAACTCGTCGCGCTGGCCGAGCGGTACAAGGCGGTGGCGGTCTTCGCGAACGACCACGCCGACGGCAACGGGATGACGCTCGCGGACGTGCCGAAGCCCCTGCGGAGCGCGGTGAGGAGCTCTCGTCGGCTGATGGTCCAGCGGGTGGACGCCGACGGCGGGCCGCACTCGTCGGTCGGCGACGGCAGGCCGTACGCGTTCGTCGGGGTGCCGTTGAGGAGCGGCCTCGGCTTCACCGGCGTCGAGCTGTACCGCAGGCAGGACCTCATGGCGCAGCAAGCCGCCATCGCCGACCTGCCGAAGTCCGCGCTGCTGCTGGTGCTGCTGTCCCTGGTGCCCGCGTTCGCGCTGGCGCTGCTGGCGGCACGGGGGGTGCTGCGGCCGGTGCGCCACCTGAGGACCGGTGCGCGCCGGGTCGCCGCGGGCCACCTGGACACCCGGCTGCCCGCGACCGGCGCCGACGAGCTGGCGGAACTGGTGCGCACGTTCAACACGATGACCGCCGAGCTGGAGCGCACCGTGGCCGAGCTGCGGCTGACGCACGAGAGGTCGCGGCGGTTCGTGGCCGACGTGTCGCACGAGCTGCGCACCCCGCTGACCGCGATGACCGCCGTCGTGGAGGCGTTGGACGACGAGGTGCTGACCGGGGACACCGCGCTCGCGGCGGGCATGGTCAGCGTCGAGACGCGGAAGCTGGGGGCACTGGTGGAGGACCTGATCGAGATCTCCCGCTTCGACGCCGGGGTGGCGTCGAAGCGGCCGGAGCCCGCGGACCTCGCGGTCCTGGTGGCCGCGAGCCTCGCCGCGCGCGGGTGGACCGGCGAGGCCGACGTGGACCTGCCCACCGGGGTCGTGGCCGCCGTGGACCGGCGGCGCATCGACGTGGTGGTGGCGACGCTGGTCGACAACGCCTTCAAGCACGGCGCCGGGCCGGTGCGGGTCGTGCTGCGCTCCACGGCGGAGGAGGCCGTCCTGGAGGTCACCGACTCCGGACCGGGCCTCGCCGAGGACGTGTCGCCGCACGTGTTCGAGCGGTTCTACAAGGCCGACTCGGCGCGCCGCCGTTCGGAGGGCAGCGGCCTCGGGCTGGCGATCGCGTGGGAGAACACCAGGCTGCACGGGGGTTCCCTGGAAGCGGGGAACGCGCCGGAGGGCGGGGCGCGGTTCACCGTCCGGCTGCCGCTGGGCCGGACGTGAGCCGCCTCGTCGCGGTGCTCCTGCTGGTGGCGGTGGCGGCGGGGTGCGGTGTCACGCACACCTGGCCGTTCTCCTACGGCGAGGCGCCGGACAGCCGGAGCCACGAGACCCAGGTGTTCCTCCGGCTCGACAACAGGCCGTTCCCGGTGCTGCGCCCCGGTTCGGTCGACACCACCCTCGCCGAGCGCCTCGACCTGCTGTTCGCCGGGCCGACCGACGACGAGCGGCGCGCGGGCCTCGACAGCTCCCTGTCCGCGGGCGCCCGGCTCGTCGCCCCATCGGTGACGCGGGGCGACGGCTCGCTGGTGCTGGAGCTGGACGGCGTGGACCTCGCGGGGTTCGGCCGCACGGAGGGCGTGCAGGTCGCCTGCACGGTGACCCCCGGTGACTTCGTGATGGGGAACCCGACCAGGAGGGTGGTCGTGCGCGACACCTCGGGAGGCGAACGGGGTCCCTTCGGCTGCGAGTAGGTCAGACGGTCGTCTCGTCGACGAAGCACCAGCGCCAGGTCTCGCCCGGCTCGAACGAGCGGATGACCGGGTGCCCGGCCGCGGTGGAGTGCGCGCTCGCGTGCTTCGCCGGGGAGGAGTCGCAGCAGCCGACCTTGCCGCATGACAGGCAGAGTCGCAGGTGGACCCACCGGCCCCCTTCCGCCAGGCAGTCCTCGCAGCCCTCGGGGGTGCCCGGTTCCGGCGTGGGACCCAGCTCGGTGACGTGCTCGCAGGTGACGGCGGTCATGGTGCTCCTCGGCTCGGTGGTCGTCCGAGGAGAACCTACGCCCACCGGGGTGACGAGCGCCCGGATGACGGCGGCGGGTCGCGCTGCTTGACTGGCACCCATGACGACACCCCCGCCCGCCGAGACCGCCAGGGTCTCGCGGCCCTCGATCCTCACGGTGGACGACGACCCCAGCGTTTCCAGGGCGGTGGCGCGCGACCTGCGCAGGCACTACGGCGAGGACTACCGGATCGTGCGCGCGGAGTCCGGCGCCCAAGCCCTCGAAGCGCTCCGGGAGATCAAGCTGCGCGGCGAGGAGGTGGCCGCGCTGCTGGCGGACTACCGGATGCCGCAGATGAGCGGCATCGAGTTCCTCGAAGAGGCGATGGACCTGTTCCCGCTGGCCCGGCGCGTGCTGCTGACCGCGTACGCCGACACCGAGGCCGCGATCCAGGCGATCAACGTGGTCGACCTCGACCACTACCTGCTCAAGCCGTGGGACCCGCCGGAGGAGAAGCTCTACCCGATCCTGGACGAGCTGCTGCACGCCTGGTCGGTGAGCGACCGGCAGCCGGTGCGGCAGGTCAGGGTCATCGGCCACCGCTGGTCGCCCCGCTCCTACGAGGTGCGCGACTTCCTGGCCCGCAACTCCGTGCCGTTCCGCTGGTACTCCCTCGACGACGGCGACTGCGAGGCCGCCCGCCTGCTCACCGCGGCGGGCCAGGACGGCAGCGCGCTGCCCGTGGTCGTGACGCAGGAGGGCGAGCCGCTGGTGCGGCCGACGGACGCCGAGCTGGCCGCGCGGGT
Source organism: Umezawaea sp. cmx-9-4 (assembly GCA_049997955.1). Classification (GTDB taxonomy): domain Bacteria; phylum Actinomycetota; class Actinomycetes; order Mycobacteriales; family Pseudonocardiaceae; genus Umezawaea. The sequence continues at coordinate 157,878 of JAEBDY010000011.1, forward strand.
GGGTCTGAGCACGCGGCCGTCGGCCGACTTCTACGACCTGATCGTGGTCGGCGGCGGTCCGGCGGGCCTGGGCGCGGCGGTGTACGGCGGGTCGGAGGGCCTGCGGACCGTGCTCGTGGAACGCGTGGCGACCGGCGGCCAGGCGGGCACCAGCAGCCGGATCGAGAACTACCTCGGCTTCCCGGACGGCGTGTCCGGCGAGCAGCTCACCGAGCGGGCCCGCAGGCAGGCGCTGAAGTTCGACGTCGAGATGCTGACCACCCGCGACGTCGTGGCGCTGGAGCAGCGCGGCGCCGCGCGGGTCGTGAAGTTCGACGACGGCACGGAACTGGCCGCGCACACCGTCATCCTGGCGACCGGCGTGTCCTACCGGATGCTCGGCGTCCCCGGACTGGAGGACCTGGCGGGCCGGGGCGTGTTCTACGGCGCGGCCACCACCGAGGGCCCCAGCTGTGCGGGCCAGGACGTCTACCTCGTCGGCGGCGCGAACTCGGCGGGGCAGGCGGCCGTGTACTTCTCCCGCCACGCCCGGCGCGTCGTGCTCGTGGTCCGCGGGAACTCGCTGGACAGCTCGATGTCGCGCTACCTGATCGACCAGCTCGCCGCCGTCCCGAACATCGAGGTCCGCACCTGCACGGAGGTCGTCGGCGGTACCGGCGACGACCACCTGGAGACGCTGACCCTGCTGCACACCGCGACCGGCGAGAAGACCACGGTGGAGGCGTCCTGGCTGTTCGCCTTCATCGGCGCCGCACCGCGCACGGACTGGTTGGAGGGCACGCTGTCGCGCGACGAGCGCGGCTTCCTGCTCGCCGGACCGGACCTCACCGCCGACGGCCGCGCGCCGGACGGCTGGTCGCTCGACCGGGCCCCGTACCACCTGGAGACCAGCGTGCCCGGCGTGTTCGTCGCGGGCGACGTCCGGGCCGACTCGGTGAAGCGGGTCGCCTCGGCCGTCGGCGAGGGCGCGATGGCCGTGACGCTGGTGCACCGCTATTTGGAGAGGTCGTGACCGCCGTGCCGGACCTGACCGAGGCGGACCTGCGCGAGCTGTTCCTGTTCGAGCACCTGTCCGACGAGCAGTTGGCGTGGCTGGCGGACCACGGGCGGGTGGAGACCCGCCGGGCGGGCACCGCCGTGCACGTCGAGGGCGAGCCCGCGACGTGCTTCTTCGTGCTGCTGGAGGGCACGATCGCGCTGTGCCGCAACGTCGGCGGCCAGCGGGTGGAGATCAACCGCACGGACCACCGGGGCTCGTACTTCGGTGCCACGCAGGCGTACCTGCGGGGTGAGGTGCAGGCGTCGCCGACGTACCGGTCGACCGTGGAGTCCATCACGGACACCCGGCTGCTCCAACTGGAGGCCGACGAGTTCGGGCCCGTCATCCGCGAGTGGTTCCCGATGGCCATGCACCTGCTGGAGGGCCTGTTCCTCGGGATGCAGAACACCCAGCGCGCGGTGAACGACCGGGAACGGCTGCTCGCGCTGGGTTCGCTGTCCGCTGGGCTGACCCACGAGCTGAACAACCCGGCCGCCGCCGCGGTCCGCGCCACGGCCGCGCTGCGCGAGCGGGTCGCCGGGATGCGGCACAAGCTGGCGATGCTCGCCAGCGGCAAGATCGACCCGGAGACGCTGCCCGCGCTGGTGAAGCTCCAGGAGAACGCCGTCGAGCGCGTCGCCAAGGCCCCCAAGCTCGGGCCGCTGGAGACCAACGACCGCGAGGACGAGGTCGGCGACTGGCTGGAGGACCACGGCATCACCGGCGGCTGGGACCTCGCCCCCACGCTGGTCGCGGGCGGCCTTGACGTGGAGTGGCTGGACGAGGCCGCGGAGCTGTGCCCCCGGTCGGCGACCGAGGCCGCCGTCCGCTGGCTCGCCTACACCGTCGAGACCGAGACCCTGATGAACGAGATCGAGGACGCCACCACCAGGGTCTCCACCCTCGTCGGCGCGGCCAAGCAGTACTCGCAGCTCGACCGCGCGCCGTTCCAGGTGGTCGACGTCCACGAACTGCTCGACTCCACCCTCGTCATGCTCGGCAGCAAGATCCCCGACGGCGTCCGCGTGGTCAAGGACTACGACCGCTCGCTGCCGCGACTGCCCGCCTACGCGGGCGAGCTCAACCAGGTGTGGACGAACCTGGTGGACAACGCGCTGGGCGCCATGGACGGCACCGGCACGCTGACGGTCCGCACGTCCCGCGCCGACGACCGCGCGGTCGTGGAGATCGGCGACACCGGCACCGGGATCCCGCCGGAGGTGAAGGGCCGCATCTTCGAGCCGTTCTTCACCACCAAGGCCGTCGGGGAGGGCACCGGTCTCGGGCTCGACATCTCGTGGCGGATCGTGGTCACCAAGCACCACGGCGACATCCGCGTCGAATCCGCGCCGGGCGACACGCGCTTCCAGGTGCTGCTGCCGCTGGAGTCCCCGGCGCAGGACGCGCCGGCGGCGATCGACCTCGACGGGTGACCGGTCGCTCAGCGGGGCGCGGGCGCCCACGCGGTGCCGAAAGCGGCCCAGACGACCGGTGAGAACACCGGGTCGCCGGTCCGCTCCCACCGGTCGGCCTGAGCGCGTTGCCAGGCGTTGAGCGAGGCGATCGGGTCCTTCGCGGCTTGGGCCCGGTCGATCGCGAGCACGGTCGGGGCCAGCACCGGGGTGGACGGGAAGTCCGGGACCAGGTGGGCGAGGCCCGCGTCGGTGGGCAGGGTCCAGCGGGTGGAGGTGACGTGCTCGGCGCCGCCGTGGACCATGGCCGCCACCAGGCCGGTGGGTTCGGCGAAGCGGGTGTCGCCGCCGCTCTCGCAGGCGATGAGGGCGACCCGGTTGGGGACGCGCCACGGTTTCGGGGCTCCGGGGCGGTGGCCCAGCGCGATGTCGGCCGCCGTGAGGGGGCGGTGGTTGCCGACGGGTGCGGCGCGGCCGGTCGTGGTGGCGTCGCACGACAGGTGCAGGCGCGAGTCGAGGGCGTGGTCGCCGGTGGTGACGTGGCCGACGTAGAGGAAGCGGGAGGCGTCGGACAGCGCCCGCTCCAGGTGGTCGCGGTCCACTTCGGACCGTTCGAACGGGGAGTCGGGTCCCAGCACCGATCCCAGCGCCGAGGTGTCGGAGAAGCCCGGCACCCTCGGGTCGTGGACGGAGACGACCGTCCCGTGTGGACTGAACGGGGAGACCCGGCGGCCGCGGGCGTTGCGGACCGTCGCCGGGGTGAGCACGGAGACGGCGCAGTGGTGCACGGTCCGCTCGCCCTCGTCCACCCGCAGCGACTCCCACGGCACGAGGGCGGTCGACGGTGACGGCTGGACGCGCAGGTGCGGCCGCGTCCCCTGCTCCACCACGGCGTTGAGCTCCGCGCCGAGCCTGCCGGGGAACACGGCTCGGGACAGCCTGCCGGACAGCTCGGTCTCCCGTGCGCGGTCCAGCAGCGGGCCGCGGGTGAGGGCGCGGACCAGTGCCTGGTCGGCGCGTTCGCCCGGCAGCGGGGACGGCACCGCTCGCGCCCAGTCCGCCAGCGCGTCCCGCACGAGGTCGCGGGGGAACCGCCAGGCGCGCGGCCGGTCGGGTTCGTGCTCCCAGCGCCACGAGACGAACAGGTCGCCCGCGTCCACGAACTTGACCTGCACGGCTACCACGACGACACCGCCTCGGCGGAGCGCACGGGGAAGCCGTACCGCCGCTCGGCCACGTCGATCCAGTGGTCCAGGGCGGACGGTGTGGCCGGGTCGACGCGGACCCGTGGCGGCAGCAGGAACTCCGCGGTCAGGTCGGCGCTCGTGGCGGTCGGGAACGAGGCCGCGTAGGGCAGGTGGTCCTCGGCCGGGGGCGGGGGCAGCGTCAGCAGCTCGTCGCGGGGGACCGCCTGGGCCTCTTCGGCGTGCAGCGACACCGTCGCGGTCAGGTGGTCGACGTAAGCGGCGGCGAGCCCCACGTCACCGAGCGAGCCGATGGCGGCGAACGCGGCACGGGTCGCGGGCGCGGCGGCCAGCGCGATCCAGCGTTCGCGCAGCGGGCCGTGGGCGAAGCGGTGCCGCACGGCCTCCGCGGCCAGCGCGGCGGGCAGCGCGAGGTCCAGCGCGCGGCGGCACAGGTCGACGTCGGCGGTGGTCGCGGACCGCAGGATCGCGTCGGCGCGCCACCAGGCGATGCCGAGCGCCACGTGCCGCAGCCCGGCCCGTTCGCTGACGGCGGTGGCGGCCGCGTACTGGTCGTCGGCCCCGGTGTGGTCGCCGAGCGCCTCCAGGGCGCCGCCCCGGACCTGGTGGACGCCGATCAGCTCGACCGGGGTGGCCCGGTCGCCCAGCCGTTCGGTCACCTGGTCGAGCAGCCCCAGCGCCTCTTCCGGCCTGCTGCGGCCGATGGCGACGGCGGCCCGGCCGTGCAGGCACACGGCGAGCCCGCGCGGGTCGTCCTGGAGGAGGCCCCCGGCTTCGCCGTAGAGGGCTTCCGCCCGGTCGTTGTCGGAACCCAGGTACGCGAGCCGCGCGAGGCTCAGCACCGATCCCGCCTCGGTGGCCCGGTCGCCGGTCGCGGCGGCCAGGTCGCGGGCCAGCGCGTGGTGCTCGGTGCTGCCCGCGAGGTCACCGGTCGAGCCCGCGATCTCGGCGAGCGTGACGTGCAGGCCCGCGGCCAGGTGCGGTTCGTGCGCGTAGGCGAGGTCGAGCGCGGTCGTCGCCTCGGCGGAGGCCTCGCCGAACCGGCCTGCGGCGGCCAGCACCCTGGCGCGGACGGACCGCAGCGCGACGGTGTCGGCGTGCCGTGCGGCCTCGTCCAGGTCGGCCAGCGCCTCGGTGGCGCGGGAGGCGTGCCCGAGGTGCTGGGCGCGCACGAGGAGGGCGTTGACCAGCACGCCGGAGGAGTCGTGCCGGTCGCCGACGCGAGTGAGGACGACACGGGCCAGGTCGATCGCCTCGGTGCTCCACCGCACGGCGTCCCCGAGGCCCGCGAGGTTGCCCGCGATGGCGGCCCGGCACGCCAGCGCCTCGGTGTCCTCCGAACCGAGCGCGGCTCGGTAGGCGGCGGCGAACGCCTCGGCGGCCCCGTGCGGGTCGCCCGCCTGCCACAGCGCGGCACCGCGGGCGTTCAACGCGACGCACGCCTGCCACGGCGGTGCCTCGGCGACGTGCGCCCGAGCCCGCTCGTCGTCGAGCCCTCCGGAACTCACCTGCGACCCGCCAGCCGTTCGGTGAGCGTGGCCGTCGGCGAGCCGACGCGGGAGCGCGCGTGGGCGACGATCGCCGCCCGCCGGGTGGTCACGTCCGGGTCCGGCGCCGTGGTCGGTTCGGCGAAGTCCGGCGCGTACACGGTGAGCACGCGCTGAGCCGGGGGCAGCAGGAGCACGGTCGGCGGGACCGGCGTCCGGCCGGTGAGGCGGCCGAGCCCGTCGGTGTCGTCCAGCGCCACGTCGACCTGGCCGAAGCGCGCCGCCAGCGGGGTGCCCGAGCGAGGGCCGGGGGAGACCGCGACCTCCAGGAAGGTCGAGCCCCGCCGCCGGACCAGCGACCACCGCGCGTCGGCCGCCGCGTCCACGACCCCCTGCGGCACCAACGCCCAGTCCACCGCGTCGGCTCCGCTGAGGACGGTCACCCCGTCCGACGGGTCGTCGCCGCCCGCGGCCAGTGCGAACGTCGACCGGCTCGGCACGGCCGCCTCCGCGAGCACGACGCCGTAGTCCTCGGCGAGCGCGACGAGCCGCGCGGCGAGGGCGTCGACCGCCGGGTCGGCCGTGAACGGCCCGACCGCGGCGAGCGCGCGTCCGGTGGCGTCCTCGTCGTCCAGCAGGTGCTCGACCGCGCCGGTCGCGACCGCGAGTTCGGCCCTCAGCAGCGCGGGGTCCAACGCCGGGACACCGGCCGTCGGGGACGCGGGCCACCACGCGTCCGCCCAGCCCAGGTGAGCGACGACCCGGCCCGCGTCGCGGACCCGCCAGTCGCCGTCCGGTGGGACGACCACCTCGTCCGCGCCGCCCAGGACCGCGGCCGCGGCGGTCCCGTAGAACTCCCACAGCCAGTCGGCCGCCAGGTCCGGGTCGTGGACGCGGGCGCTCGGCACCGGGTCGTCCGCCAGGACGTCCCAGGCCAGCAGCGCGCCGCGCGCCTCCAGCAGCGCCGTCCGCTCGGGGTGCGGCGGCCAGTCGCCCACCAGGAGGTCCGCCCCGGTGCGCTCGACCCTCATCGCGGACCTCCGGCGGACCGGCGTTCGAGCGCGGACCGCAGCCGGTCGCGCTGGTCGAGGATCACCGAGCGGAGCACGCCGTCGAGCACGTCCCACAGCTCGTCCGCCGTGACCGCGTCGCGGCGCAGCTCCCGGCCGTGCACCCGCACCCAGAGCCGCCGCTGGTAGGCCTCGCGGACGTCGTCCACGTCGGCGCGGACGCCCTCGGGCACCGACGACGGCATCCGCAGCGCGCGGTGCACGTACGGCTCGCGGTCCCACCGCAGCCGCAGCCGCGCGCTCGCCGACCCGGCGGGGCCCGCCGGGCCGCCGACCAGCGCGGTCGTCGCCTCCCAGCCCAGCACCAGCACGACCCGGCTCGTCTCGTCCGCCAGCTGCCACGGGCCCGCCGAGCGGGACACCTCGTGCCGCACCAGCTCGGGCACGTCGTCGAGGGTGTCGCGGAACGCGCTGGTCACCGCGGCGAACAGCCGTTCCACGATGGACCGGTCGAACGGCTTGGGCAGGTTCTGCTTCGACGCGCCGTGCCCCACCTCCGGACGGGCCGGGCGGTCGAGGTCGGTCAGCCCGCGGAGCCGCGCCCCGCCGGGCAGGTCGAGGTCCGCGGAGCCCCGGCTGCCCGCCGAGTCCGCGACCAGCTCGGCGAACAGGGCGCGGTCGGGGGCGGTCGCGCAGGTGGCGAGGAACGCGGCGGGCCGTGCGGGCCCCGGCGCTCGCCGCGGAACGGGCGGGTGCGCCCACGCGAGGTCGAGCAGCCGGGTCAGCTCGGCGCCGTGCCCGGCCGCGAAGTCGCGGAGCCCGCTCACCGTCGGGCCTTCCCGCTGGTGCACCTCCGCGAGCACGGAGGCGGCCCGACCCGCCACCCCGGCCGGGTCCAGCCGCGGGTCGCCGTGGGCGCCGGCCAGTTCGTAGCAGCGCTGGAAGTAGAGGTCCTGCGGGTTGCCCTCGGTGATGCCGGCCCGGCGGCGCTCCTTCTTCAGCACCAGGAACCAGGCCGCGGTCGCCGCCAGCACCGGGCCCGCCCGCGCGATCCGATCGCGCAGCGCGTCGACGTGCTCGATGCCGACGGCCCCGGCGGCGAACTGCGGGTTGAGCACCGGGCGCAGCACCAGGGGATCGAGGAGGAGTTTCACCGTGCGGGCCAGCGGACGGCCCGCGGGGTTGCTCAGCGGAGCCACGGCGTCACCCAGAGTCGTCCACGCCTGCGCGATCAGCAGTCCGCGCGGCAACGCCGCTTCAGCCGGTCGTGCCCGCGTGTGGGCTGTGCTCACCACCCGAGCCTAGTGTCACCGGACCGTTTCTGTGATCGGTAGGCAGGGACCCGGCTCGATGATTTCCCCAAGACGACCGAGGTCCCACAGGAGCGCCGCATGTACCAGTCACCGAAGAACTACACACCGCAGCCCTACGGCGACGCGGCGCCCTACGAGATGCCCCGCCCCGTTCGCCACCGCAACGCGGGACTCACCCTGTCGATCCTCATCCTGGCCTTCTTCGCCTTGATGTTCTTCGGGTTCTCCTACCTGGTCACGCCGGAGCCGCGGGTCTCGGCCCAGGCGGGCATCTGCCCGGCGACCGTCGACGGCCGCCAGGTCGTGCTGACGCCCTACGACCGGCAGGGGGGCCGCGGCATGTTCCAGGTCATCGTGAACCCCCTGTTCCAGGTCCGGCTCGCCGCCACCGATCCGGCTACCGGCGACGTGCTGTGGGACGTGCGGCTCTCCGAGGAGCTGATCTGGGAGGCCGAGGTGCTGGCCGCCGGCGACCGGTACGCCTACGTCGCCACCGAGGACGGACTGGTGGTCCTCGACCTGCGCGACGGGGCGACCGTGAGCCGGGGGGCGGGCGTCGAGGGCCTCGGCGGCTCGTACGTCGCCGACCCCAAGGCCTACGCCTACGACGCGGCCAACCGGCGGGTGCTGGCGATGAACGCCAACGGGACCGTGCTGGCGCTGGCGCTGGACAGCGCGGCCGCCGTGCCGACCGACGAGGCCACCACCGCGGCGTGGATCGGCGAGCTCTCCACCAAGCCGCCGGGCCGGACGACGAACGCCACCAAGGCCGTGCTCGGCGCCGACGCGAAGGTCGAACTGCGACCCCGCCCCACCGGCGGCCCCGGCAGCGTCCTCGTCGAGGTCGCGGCCGACGGCGGCGCGACCGAGGTCGGCGACGCCGTGTTCTTCGGCGCGACCATCGTGCGCGACGGCGAGACGGCGGCGGGAGCGGCCTCCGGTCACGTGCTGATCAAGCACGACCGCACGGTGAACGACACGGGCGTCGACCTGAGCGCGGTCTCCCTGGCCACCGGCGTGGTCACCGGCTCGGTTGCCCTCGGCTCGGCGCCCGACCGGGCGGTCACGCGGGCCGACGGCGTCACCGTGGTCGCCGCGGGCGACCTGCTCGTCACCGCGGGCGCCGACGGCCGGGTGGCCGCCGTCCCCGTCGGCAGGACCGACTTCTTCGGCAACCCCTCCTGACAACCCTTCAACACCAACGAGAAAGAGGAAGAGCCATGAAGGCCATCGCCTGGATCGTGCTCCTGGTAGGACTCGTCTGCACCGCCCTGTTCATCACCACCGGCCTGTCCGGTGAGGACCAGCTCGCCTGGCTCAACGGCTACCTCGCCGGACCGATCATCCTGCTGTTCGTCGCGCCGACGCTGTTCGCCTTCGCGGGCAAGCTGGGCGGTGGGTTCGCCTCGCTCACCGGTGGCGTGCCGAAGGCGTTCCTCGGCGCCCCGATCGGCATGGGCACGGTCGTCAGCGTCGCCAGGACCGGTTTGAGCGTCAACGACCAGCCGCAGCTCGACATCCAGGTCGACGTCGACACCCCCGACGGCCGGACGTTCCGGGGCACCGCCCGCCAGATCGTCGACCTCACCGAGATCGGCGCCGTCCAGCCGGGCGCGGTCCTGCCGGTGCGGTACCTGCCGGACGGCCGGGTCGCGCTGGCCACGGACGCCTCGCAGCACGAACTGCAGGCCGCGCTCGACCAGGTGCAGCTCGCGAAGGGCCTCATCACGCCGAAGCAGCTGCACATCGCCCAGAACGGCGTGGAGGCGCAGGCGGTCGTGCTGGCCATGGCGCCGACCGGCGAGGTGCGCCAAGGCCGCTCGGTCGTGCGGATGACGCTGCGGGTCACCCGGCAGGACCGCACGATGTTCGACGTGGCGCAGGAGAAGGCGTTGCCGCCCAACGCGATCGGCCACGTGCAGCCGGGTTCGGTCGTCCGGGTGGTGTACCTGCCCCACGACGAGTCCGAGGTGGCGATCCTCCTCCAGCTCGTGCCCTGAGGCGGTGCGGCCCCGGTCGCGCTTCCATCGTTCGGGACCAGGTCGGCCGTGGTCGGATCGGGATTCGTCCTCGATCCGGTCGCGGCCGAAGCCGTGCGACCCGGCCACCGCGGCGAGGGGCTGGAGCGCAGGAGGGTGGCGATGATCGGTCTGGGGAAGGTCGAGTGGGTGCGACGCGACGCCGAGGCGGCACTCCGAACGCGGATCGACGAGCTCAACGGGGCCTGGACCGGCCGCGCCGCCGAGCTGGTCCCGACTACCTGCCGAGCTGGGTGAGGAACTCGATGTTGGTGCGGGTCTTGCGCAGGCCGTCGAGCAGGACCTCGATCGACTGGAGGCTGTCGCGGCTGTCCAGCGCCCGGCGCAGCTTCCGGGTCACGGCCGCTTCCTCCGGCGAGAGCAGGAGTTCCTCCTTGCGCGTGCCGGACTGGTCGACGTCGACGGCGGGGAAGACGCGCTTCCCCGCGATCCGGCGGTCGAGCTTCAGCTCGGCGTTGCCGGTGCCCTTGTACTCCTCGAAGATCAGCGTGTCGCCCGCCGACCCGGTCTCCACCAGCGCGGTGGCGAAGATGGTCAGCGAGCCGCCGTCCTCGATGTTGCGGGCCGCGCCGAGGAACTTCTTGGGCGGCAGCAGGGCGCTGGAGTCCACGCCGCCGGACAGGACCCGACCGGACGCGGGGGCGGCGAGGTTGTAGGCCCGGCCGAGCCGGGTGAGGGAGTCCAGCAGCACCACCACGTCGTGGCCGTTCTCGACCAGGCGCTTGGCCCGCTCGATCGCCAGTTCGGCGATGGCGACGTGGTCGGCGGGCGACTGGTCGAACGTGGAGGCGATCACCTCGCCGGGCACGGAGCGCCGCATATCGGTGACCTCCTCCGGGCGTTCGCCGACCAGCACGACCATCAGGTGGCACTCGGGGTTGTTCTTGCCGATCGCGTGCGCGATCGCTTGCAGGACGGAGGTCTTGCCCGCCTTCGGCGGTGCGACGACCAGGGCGCGCTGGCCCTTGCCGACCGGCATCAGCAGGTCGATCACCCTGGTGGTGAGGTTGGCGGGCCCGGTCTCCAGGCGCAGCCGCTCGTTCGGGTGGATCGGCACCAGGTCGGTGAAAACGGGGCGGGACGACGATCGTGCGCCGTCACCGCCGTTGACGGTGTCCACCCGTGCCAGTTGGAGCGACCTGTGCCGCTTGTCGACGCGGGCCGCGCCGGTGACGAGGTCACCGCGCCGCAGGCCGTGCTTGTGCGCGATCTGCGTCGAGACGACGGCGTCCTTGGGTCCGGGCAGGTAGCCGGAGGTGCGCAGGAACGTGGAGTTCCCCCGCACGTCGACGACCCCGGAGACGGGGACGAGCTGTTCGACCACGACGGGGTCGGGGTTTCGGAGCAGGGTCGAGCTGGTCATGGGGGAATCCTTTCGGGGCAGCGGTTTCGCTGCGTGCCGCGACAGGGCGCGGTCGTGGGGAAGAAAGTCCCCGCCGCACGCGGTCTTCATCACGAGGACCGGGGTGGGAGAACTTTCGGAGAATCCACGGGAGGCTTCGCCATCATCCGCAGAGAACGTGGCCAATGGTAGGGCAGGGGTCACCGCTTGGCAACAGGTCTCCCGGCTCGCACCGGGAGACCTGCGTCACCGGCCCTGGTGGTCCCCGCGGTGCGCCGGCGCCCGGCCCGACGGCTGCGTGGGCTTCTCCCCCCGTGGCGCGGGGGGGATCGGCATCGTGACCCCCTTGCCCGCCTCGACGACGATCGGCTCGCCGTGGTGCTCGGTCCGGAACGGGCCGCCGGACACGATCCGGTAGGTCACCGACTCGCGGCCGATCTCCACGCTCAGCCGCGTTTCGCGCACGTACATGCGGAACGCGAGCCGGTTCAGCGCCGGGGGCAGGCGCGGTGCGAACGTCACGTGGCCGTCGTGGTCGCGCATGCCGCCGAACCCGGCCACGACCCCGTTCCACGCGCCCGCGAGCGACGCCATGTGCAGTCCGTTGTGGACGTTGTCGTGCAGGTCGTGCAGATCCGTGAACGCCGCCTCGGCGAGGTAGTCGTACGCCAGGTCGAGGTGGCCCACCTCCGCCGCGATCACCGCCTGCGTGCTCGCCGACAGCGAGGAGTCCCGGACCGTCCTCGCCTCGTAGTAGGCGAAGTTGCGCGCCTTCTGCTCGGCGGTGAACGCGTCGCCGCGCAGGTGCATGGCGAGCACCAGGTCCGCCTGCTTCACGACCTGCGAGCGGTACAGCCCGAAGTACGGGTAGTGCAGCAGCAGCGGGTACTTCTCCTCCGGGGTGGCGTCGAAGTCCCACTCCGCGTGCTCGGTGAAGTCCTCGGACTGCTGGTGCACGCCGAGCAGGTCGTCGAACGGGAGCACCACGTGCTCGGCCGCGTCGCGCCACGTCGCCGTCTCCTCGACGGTCACGCCGAGCCGCTTGGCCACGTCGACGTGCCGTCCGCACGCCGCGATGGCGGAGCGCAGGTTCCGCTGCGCGATCAGGTTCGTGTAGACGTTGTTGTCCACCACGGCGGTGTACTCGTCCGGGCCGGTGACGCCGTCGATCCGGAAACCGCCGCGCTGGTCGTGGTGCCCGAGGGAGATCCACAGCCGGGCGGTCTCCACGAGCAGTTCGACGCCGTAGTCGCGCTCGAAGTCCCGGTCCTCGGTCGCGGCCACGTACTGCGCGGTGGCGTAGGCGACGTCGCCGGAGACGTGCATGGCCGCGGTGCCCGCCGGCCAGTAGGCCGAGCACTCGGCGCCGTTGATCGACCGCCACGGGAACGACGCGCCGCGCAGGCCCAGCACCTCCGCGCGCTCCTTGGCCTTGTCCAGGGTGGAGTGCCGCCAGCGCAGCGCGTCCCGCGCTGCCTCCGGCACCGTGTAGGTGAGCACGGGCAGCACGAACGTCTCGGTGTCCCAGAACGCGTGCCCGTCGTAGCCGGGCCCGGTGAGGCCCTTTCCCGCTATGGCACGGGATTCGCCGCGGGCTCCGGCCTGGAGGATGTGGAACAGCGCGAAGCGCACGGCCTGCTGGAGGCCCTCGTCGCCGTCGACCTGGACGTCCGCGACGTCCCAGAAGTCGTCCAGGAACCGCCGCTGCTCCGCCATCAGCCCGTCCCACCCGGTTTGCAGCCCGCCCGCCAGCGCGGCCTCGACCTGCGCGCGCAGCGCGGGCACCGACCGCTGGCCGGACCAGCCGTAGCCGAGGTACTTGGTCAACCTCAGGGTCTGCCCCGCCTTCACGTCCACGGCGACGGTGAACCGGGCCAGGTGCTCCTCGACGTGGATGTCGGAGCGCATCCCGTCGTCGACCTCGATCTCGTGGTCCATCGCGGCGGCCATCCGCAGTCCGGAGCGCCGCGCGTGGTGCGCCAGCACGGCCCGGTTCTTCTCGGCGAACGCGAAGTCGGCGACGAGCGGGTTCTCCAGGGCGACCGCGACCCGCGGGTCGCCGTGGCCGTGCTCGACCGGTTCGTTGGCGAGCAGGTCGGACTGCACGACCAGTTGCGTGTCCTCGGCGACCTCCACCTCGTAGCGCACCGCGGCGACCGCCCGCTGGGTGAAGGACACCAGCCTCTCGCTCCGCACGACGAGGCGCTTGCCGGTCGGCGACACCCACTCGGTGCGCCTGCGCAGCGTCCCGGTCCGGAAGTCCAGCACCCGCTCGTGCTCCACGGCGTGCCCGTACCGCATGTCCAGCGGCTCGTCCTCGACCAGCAGCCGGATGATCTTGCCGTCGGTGACGTTGACGACCGTCTGGCCCGCCTCCGGGTAGCCGTAACCCGACTCGCCGTAGGGCAGCGGGTGCTCCTCGTAGAAGCCGTTCAGGTACGTGCCCGGCAGCCCCCGCGGCTCACCCTCGTCCAGCGATCCGCGCATGCCGATGTGGCCGTTGGACAGCGCGAACGTCGACTCGGTCCGCCGCAGCTCACCCACGTCGAGCCCGCACCAGCGCAGCTGCCACGGCTCGACCACGTAGCCGGTCATCGACGCTCGTCCAGCAGGTCGCCGAGGTCCGCCACGACCACGTCGGCACCGTGCTCAACCAGCGCGTCGGCCTGGTTGCCGCGGTTCACGCCGACGACGTGCCCGAACCCGCCCGCCCTCCCCGCCTCGACACCGGCCAGCGCGTCCTCGAACACCGCGGCGCACGCGGGTTCGACCCCGAGCGCCCGCGCCCCGGCCAGGAAGGAGTCCGGCGCGGGCTTGCCGCGCAACCCGTCCCGCGCGAGCACGACCCCGTCGATCCGCGTGTCCACGAACCGCGCCAGGCCCGCCGCTTCGAGCACCCGCTCCCCGTTGGCCGACGCCGTGACCACCCCGATCGGCAGTCCCGCCGCGCGCACCGCCTCCAGGTACCGCACCGAACCGGGGTAGGGCGTGACCCCGTCCCGGTCGATGATCGACTCGATCAGCCGGTTCTTCAGGTTCCCCACGGCGTGGACGGTCCCGTGACCGGGCTCGTCGTCCGGCTCGCCCTTCGGCAGCTCCACGTGCCGCGACTCCAGGAACTCCCGCACGCCCTCGTACCGCGGCCTGCCGTCGACGAACCGCAGGTAGTCGGACTCCGTGAACGGCTCGAACCCGTCCCCGTCCCGCTCGCGCAGCAGGTCGTCGAACGTCGTCCGCCACGCCCGCTGGTGCACCGCGGCCGTACTGGTCAACACCCCGTCCAGGTCGAACAGGACCGCGGTGATCCCGTCGGGCAACCCGACCGCCGCCGCTCCCTGCTCGCTCATGACTCCCGCGACCTTCGCCGTGATGACCTCGCGCTCGATCGACACGCCCGCGCCCCTCCGTCGGCAGCTGATCCGACCGGACTACCCGCCGGGGACGGCGTTGAACCACCGGGGACCGGGTCAGGACGACGTGACCGCGCTCGTCATCTCCAGCGCGATGTCGACCAGCATGTCCTCCTGGCCGCCGACCAGCCCGCGCCTGCCCGCCTCCACCAGCAGCGCGCGCACGTCCACCCCGTAGGTCGCGGCGGCGGTCTCGGCGTGCCGCAGGAAGCTGGAGTACACCCCGGCGTAGCCGAGCGTCAGGGTTTCGCGGTCCACCCGCACCGGCCGGTCCTGCAGCGGGCGGACGAGGTCGTCGGCCGCGTCCTGCAACGCGAACAGGTCGCAGCCGTGCTCCCAGCCCTCCAGCGTCGCCACGGCGATGAACGGCTCGATCGGGCAGTTGCCCGCGCCCGCCCCGTGGCCCGCCAACGACGCGTCCACGCGGGTGGCGCCCTCCTCGACGGCGGCCAGGGAGTTGGCGACCGACAGCGACAGGTTCTCGTGGGCGTGGATCCCGATCTCGGTGACCGGGTCGAGGACGTCGCGGTAGGCGCGGACGCGCTCGCGGACCGCGTTCACGGTCAGCCTGCCGCCGGAGTCGGTCACGTAGACGCAGTGCGCCCCGTAGGACTCCATCAGCGCGGCCTGGCGGGCGAGTTCGGCGGGCGGCGCGAGGTGGCTCATCATCAGGAACCCGGCGACGTCCATGCCGAGCGACCGGGCGGTGGCGATGTGCTGCGCGGCCACGTCGGCCTCGGTGCAGTGCGTGGCGACCCGGACCGACCGGACCCCCAGCTCGAACGCGCGGCGCAGGTCGGAGGCGGTGCCGATGCCGGGCAGCAGCAACGTGGTCAGGCGCGCCCTCGACACGCTCGCCGCGACGGCCTCGATCCACTCCCGGTCGGTGTTGCTGCCGGGGCCGTAGACGAGGCTGCCGCCCGACAGGCCGTCGCCGTGCGCGACCTCGATGGCGTCCACCCCGGCGGCGTCGAGCGCGGCCGCGATCTCGGCGGCCTTCGACGGCTCGACGCGGTGCCGGGTGGCGTGCATGCCGTCCCGCAGCGTCACGTCCTGGACGTGGAGCCGCCTGCTCACGCGCTCACCTCCGCGATCCGCTCGCCGACCCGCAGGGCCGCCGAGGTCATGATGTCGAGGTTGCCCGCGTACGCCGGGAGGTAGTGGGCCGCGCCCTCGACCTCCAGGAACACGCTCACCCGGTGGGTGGCGCGGCGGTCGCCGACGAGCGTGTGCACCGGGCCGTCCACGGGCGTGACCTGCACGGGCCGCTTGAGCCGGTAGCCGGGCACGTAGGTCGAGACGTCCTCGACCATGCGCTCGACCGCGTCGGTGATCGCCGCGGTGTCGGGGTCCTCCACGAGGCAGAACACCGTGTCGCGCATGACCAGCGGCGGCTCGGCCGGGTTGAGGACGATCACCGCCTTGCCGCGGTCCGCGCCGCCGACGGACTCGATCGCGGCGGACGTGGTCTCGGTGAACTCGTCGATGTTGGCGCGGGTCCCCGGTCCCGCGGACCTGGACGCGATCGAGGCGACGATCTCCGCGTACGGCACGGGCGTCACCCCCGCGACCGCCGCGACGACCGGGATGGTCGCCTGGCCGCCGCAGGTGACCATGTTGAGGTTCGGCGCGTCCAGGTGCTGCTCCAGGTTCACCGCGGGCACCACGAACGGGCCGAGCGCCGCGGGCGTGAGGTCGACCAGCCGGACGCCGAACGCGGCGAGCGCGCGGGCGTTGGCCTCGTGCGCCCCGGCCGAGGTGGCGTCGAAGACGATCCGGACGTCCTGGAAGTCCGGCATCGCGATGAGCCCCTCGACGCCGTCGGAGGTGGTCGGCACGCCGAACCGCCGAGCCCGCGCGAGGCCGTCGGAGGCGGGGTCGATGCCGACCACCGCGCCCATCTCCAGCCGTTGCCCCAACCGGAGCACCTTGATCATCAGGTCGGTGCCGATGTTGCCCGAGCCGATCACGGCCACCTTCACGACGCGCCTCCGGTGAACAGCGCGGACACGTCGCCGAGACCGCTGACGTGCGCCCGGAAGTGGTCGCCGGGCGCGACCGCGACCATCGGCCCGAGCGCGCCGGACAGCACGACCTCGCCCGCCCGCAGCGGACTGCCCCGGTCGCGCGCGGTCGTGGCGAGCCAGGCGACGGCGAGCAGGGGGTCGCCCAGGCAGTCGGCGCCCGTCCCCTTGGACACGACCTCGCCGCCGCGGCTCATGGTCATGGCGCACGTGGCCAGGTCCAGGCCGTCGAGCGGCACGGGGTGCTCGCCCAGCACGAACAGGCCGGAGGAGGCGTTGTCGGCGACGGTGTCGACGATGCCGATGTCCCAGCCCGCGATCCGGCTGTCCACGACCTCCAGCGCGGCGACCACGTGGCCGGTCGCCGCGGTGACCTCGGCGGGCCCGATCACGTCGGCGGTCAGGTCGTGGGCGAGCACGAACGCGACCTCGGCCTCGATCCTGGGCTGCATCGTGCGGGTGATGTCGATCGGCACGCCCGCCGGGCACGCCATGTCGTCCAGCAGGAAGCCGAAGTCGGGCTCGTCCACGCCGAGCTGCTCGCGCACGGCCGGGTTCGTGAGCCCGATCTTGCGGCCGACGACCGCGGACCCGGTCGAGATCCGCTCGGACACCCACGACGACTGCACCTCGTACGCCGCGTCGACGTCGCCCGCGGGCAGCAGGTCGCGGACCGGGGGGCAGGGGCGGTTGGCCGCTCGCGCGGAGGCGAGCCGGAGGTAGGCCTTGGTGGTCGTCACGTCAGCTCACCTCGAAGCTCGTGCCGATGCCCATGCCGGTGATCCACTCCGGCACCGGCTCGTAACTGGTCCACCGCAGAGGTTCCCCGACGGCGGCCTGCCCGATCAGCCAGGTGCGGATCTCGTGCCCGCCGCTGCCCGCGTTGTCCTCCAGCACCACGTCGCCCAGCGCCGTGATCGGCGCCGGGTCGGCCGCCGAGAGCTGCTTGAGGAACCAGCCGTCCCACACGGCGTTGACGCGGGCGTTCGGGTCGCCGCCCATCGCCCGGACCCTCGGCTCCCGCGCGGCGGCGAACGCGCGCACGTCCTTGCGGCCGTGGATGACCGACTCGCGCTTCTCCCCGTCCACCTCGCGCGGGTCGTTGGACGGCAGCCAGTGCGAGAGCCCGCCGCTGGCGACGACCAGCACCCGCCCGGCGAACGCGGACGAGCGGATCGCGTCGCCGAGCGCGACACCGAGCCGAACGCACCGGTCCATGCTCGGCAGCGGCGGCGCGGCCGTGTTGACCACCAGCGGCACCAGGGGGATCGGCGACCCGCCGGACACCATCTCGTAGCTCTGCACGACCCCGTGGTCGACGGTGAGCGAGTACGACAGCGACAGGTCGAACCCGTCGGCCGCGAGCCCGTCCCGGATCGACCACGCCAGCTGCGAGGCCACCGGCAGCGGACCGGACCGGCTGTCGAAGTCGCCGAACCCGGTGGCCTCCTCGACCCCGAGCACGAACGGCGGCATCACGTCGTAGAAGTTGGCGTGGAAGTGGTCCGGCCCGATGACGACGATCGCGTCGGGCGCCAGGTCCGCCACCGCCCTCGCCACGCGCTCGGTGTCGGCCAGGAACGCGCCGCCGGGCTGCGACGGGTCGCTCGGCGGGGTCATGGTGGCGAAGGGGGAGTGGGACATGCCCACGAAGCCGATGATCTCGCTCATGACGGGTCCTTCGCGAGGACGAGGAAGTCGTGGTGGGCGCGGAGGAACTCGTCCGGCTTCTCCCACTGCGGCCAGTGGCCCGCGTCCGCGATCACGTGCAGGCGCGCGTCGGGGAGCCACTCCAGCAGCATGTCGGCCTCGTCCAGCCCGCCCGTCGGGTCGTGCTCGGTCCACAGCAACAACGTCGGCGCGGTCACCTTGCCCACCCACGACGGGTCCCAGGCGAAGTCCTTGCGCACCACGGGGTCCTGGAGCACCAGGGTGTTCTCGATGGCCTGCACGAAACCGGGGCGGCCGTACACCGAGCGCCGCAGGTCCACCAGCTCGTCGGTCACCATCTCCTTGTGGTGGAACAGGAACTCCACGCGGCGGCGCACGGTCTCGTCGCTCGGGTCCCGCACCGCGGCCCTGGTGCTGTCCCGCATCCTGGCCATCACCTCGGGCTTGTTGGCGATGTTGCCCGGCGTGTTCAGCACCAGCCTGTCGACCCGCTCGGGGTGGTGGGCGGCGGTCCAGGCCACGACCCAACCGCCCAGCGACTCGCCGGACAGGTGCGCGGAGTCGATGCCCAGCGCGTCCATCAGCCCCAGCAGGTGCGCCGACAGCACGTCGATCGTGTACGGGAAGTCCGGCAGGTCCGACCAGCCGTGGCCGACCATGTCGTAGGCGGTGACGCGGAAGTCGGCGGCCAGCCCGGCGATGTCGCGGGCGTAGGCCTCCAGGTGGCCGCCGGTGCCGTGCAGCAGGACCAGGTCCGGGCCGGACCCGGCCTGGAGCACCCTGGTGCGGACACCGCCGACGTGCACGTGGCGCAGCCGGTGGTCGACGTCGGCCAGCTCGCCCCAGATGCTGACGTGCGCGGGCAGGTCGCTCATGCCGTGTCCTCCTTGAAGCGGGCGCGGGCCTCCGCGAGGGTCGCCAGACCGGCGCTCTGCCGCCGTCCCACGCCCAGCGCGTTGAGGAGTCGGGAGTTCTCGATGGTGAGGAACTCGACCGGGTGCTCGGTGGAGTCGTTGTAGTGGCGGTGCCAGGTCCACGGCGGGGTGTAGACGAAGTCGCCGGTCGACCAGGCCCCGGTCTCGTCCTCGACCTCGCTGTGGCCGTCGCCGGAGATGACGTAGTGCACCGTCTCGTGGTGGTGGCGCTGCATGTCGGACGTGAGGCCCGGCGGGATGGTCTGGCGGAAGATCTCGAAGGTCGCGGTCGGCAGCTTCCCGGCGATGGACAGCGTCGTCGGGTTGTGGACCTGCGCGGCGGGCAGCGTCTCCAGGTCCGCCGCTCGGACGACCACCGGGCGCAGGGTGCTCGGCCGCACGGTGTCGGCGATCGCGCCGAGGAACTCGGCCATGCTGAAGTCCGGTCCTGACTGGGCCATCAGATCGTCTCCGTTCGTCCGCCGTCGACCGCCAGCACGGTCCCGTTCACGTAGCTCGCCGCCTCCGACACCAGGAACGCCACGGCGGCCCCGACCTCCTCGGCCTCGCCCGCGCGGCCCGCGGGGATGCTCGCCGCGTCCTCCGCGGCGAGGTCGGCGTACTCGCGGCCGACCGCCTTGGCGCGGTTGTCCAGGACCTGCCTGCGGCGTTCCGTCGCGGTGGCGCCGGGGGCCACGCAGTTCACCGTCACGCCGTCGGCAGCGAACTCGCGCGAGAGCAGCTTCGCCGCCGCGGTGACCGCCGACCGCAGCACGACCGACGCCGCCAGGTCCGGCTGCGGCTGCCGCACGGCCGTGGACGTCACGAACACCACCCGCCCGAAGCCGTGCCCGGCCATGCGGGGGAGCGCCAGCCGGGCCAGCCGCAGCGGGCCGAGCAGCAGCAGCTCGAACGCCCGCTGCCACTGCTCGTCGCCGACGTCGAGGATCCGGCCGGGCGGCGGGCCGCCCGCGTTGAGCACGAGGACGTCGAGCGCGCCGAAGCGGCTCTCGACCTCGGCCAGCGCGGCCTTCGCGGCATCCGGTTCCGACACGTCGTTCACGAGCGCGTGCACGGCGGCGCCGGTGCCCTCCCGCAGCCGGGCCGCGGCGGCGTCCAGCACGTCCGCGCGGCGTCCGGTGATGACGACCTGGTGGCCTGCCCGTGCCAGGTGCTCGGCCGTGGCGTACCCGATGCCGGTGGCCCCGCCACCCACGAGTGCGGTCCGAGTGCTGATGGTTTCCTCCTGGGTCGATCGTCGCGACGGGGTTAGCCTGACCCGTGTGAACTCGGGGAGCCAATGATGAGTCCCGCTGAACGGGACGGCAGTTCGGAGGGGGTGGGCGGGCTCGACCGCGCCGCGGCGATCCTGGGCGCGTTCGACGCCACGCACCGGGAGCTGACGCTCGCCGCGCTGGTCGCCCGCTGCGGCCTGCCGCGCTCGACCACCCACCGCACCGCCGACCGGATGATCAAGCTCGGCTGGCTGGACAAGCCGAGGGACCGGTACCGGATCGGCAACCGGCTGTTCGAGATCTCCGGCCTCGTGCCCATCCGGCACGAGCTGCGCGAGGCCGTGCTGCCGTTCCTCCAGGACCTGTACAACGCGACCAGGACCACGGTCCAGCTCGGCGTGCTCAAGGGGGCGGAGGTGCTGGTCGTGGAGAAGATCACCGGCCACCAGCCGATGCCGATGCTGTCGCAGGTCGGCGGCTCGATCCCGGCGCACTGCTCCGGTCTCGGCCGGGCGATCCTGGCCTACTCCGACCCCGCTGTGGTCGCGGAGGTGATCGCCGCGGGCCTGGTGCCGCGCACGCCCCGCACGCTGACCAGCGAGGTGGCCGTCCTGCGCGAACTGGCCGCGATCCCGCACCGGGGCTGGGCGGTCGACCGCGAGGAGGGCAACATCGGGGTGAACTGCGTGGCCGCCCCGCTCTTCGGGCCGCTCGGGGACGTCGTGGCGGCGCTGTCGGTCACCGGCCCCACGGCGCTCGTGCGCGCCGACCGCATCGGACCCGCCGTGCGGCTGGCCGCCGCCGCCGCGTCGCGGGCGTACGCCACCCGGAGGTAGGAAGAGTCCCGGTGAGCGGGACGCCGGTTTGGTGGATGGGCGGGGCGGGCCCCAGGCTGTGACCGCTGACACTCCGACCACCACGAAGGAGACAACGGTGACCCTGGGCGGCGGTTACATGCTCCCGACGCGCGAAGGCCACGCCATCGCGGCGATCGGGCTCGGCATCACGATGAAGACGGACGGGAAGTCCACGCGGGATGCCTACTCCATGTTCGAGTACACGGTCCCCCCGGAGACCAACGGTCCACCTCCACACCTGCACACCCGCGAGGACGAGTCCTTCATCTGCCTGGCGGGCAAGATGGACGTCACCCTCGGAGGTGAGGAGTTCACGATCGGGCACGGCGACTTCCTGTTCCTGCCGCGCGACGTCGTGCACGCGTTCCGCAACCCGTACGCCGAGGAGGCGCGGGTCGTGTCCGTGGTGTCGCCGGCGGGCCTGGAGCGGTACTACCAGGCGCTCGCGGACATGCCGCCCGGCCCGAAGGACATGGCGCTGATCAAGTCGATCATGAGCGACTTCGGCATCGAGATGCAGCTCCCGCAGGGGGCCGAGCAGTCATGAGGGTCGCCATCATCGGCGCGGGCGTCGCCGGGCTCACGACCGCCAAGGTGCTGCTCCAGGCCGGTCACGACGTGCGCGTGTTCGACAGGTCGCCGGACGTCGGCGGGGTGTGGAGCGAAACCCGCCGCTACCCCGGCGTGACGACGCAGAGCTCCAAGGCGCAGTACTCGCTCTCGGACTTCCCGATGCCGGAGGACCTCCCGGAGTGGCCGAGCGGCGAGCAGGTCCAGGCGTACTTCGCGGCCTACGCGGCCGAGTACGGCGTGGACCGCGTGCTGCGGCTCGACACCGAGGTGACCGGCGTCCGCCGGGCCGTGGACGGCCGGTGGACCGTGGAGACCACGTCGGGCGCCGAGGTGGTCGACCGGGTGGTGGTCGCCAACGGCGTGTTCTGCGAGCCGCTGGTCCCCGCCTACCCCGGCGTCGAGGAGTTCACCGCCGCGGGCGGACGGCTGTGCGCGGGCACGGAGTTCCACGACGCCGAGGAGGCGCGGGACAAGCACGTGCTGGTCGTCGGCTACGGCAAGTCGGCGTGCGACGTGACCGTGCCGGTCAGCCAGGTCGCCGCGAGCACCGACGTGATCGCGCGCCAGCTGCTGTGGAAGGTGCCGCGCAAGATCGCCGGCGTGCTGAACTTCAAGATGCTGCTGCTCACCAGGATGGGCGAGGCGCTGTTCCGCTACGTGCGGCCGCGCGGCTTCGAGAAGTTCCTGCACGGGCCGGGCAACGGCCTGCGCCGCAGGATGCTCAACTCCGTCGGCTCGGTGTCGGTCCGCCAGTTCGGGCTCAAGGAACTCGACCTGGTTCCCGCGGGCCACATGGAGGACATCGTCCGCGGCGCCATCGGCCTCGCGACCGAGGGCTTCTTCGAGGGCGTCGCGGAGGGCCGCATCACCGTGCGCCGCGACCGCACCGTCACCCGCCTCCTGGCCAGGGACGGCAAGCCGTTCGCCGAGCTGAGCGACGGCACCGCGCTGCCCGCCGACCTGGTGGTCTGCGCGACCGGCTTCACCCAGGGCGTGCCGTTCCTGTCCGACGACGTGCGGCGGAAGCTGTTCGACGAGCGCGGCAACTTCATGCTCTACCGGCAGATCCTGCCCCTGGACGTGCCCGGCCTGTACTTCAACGGGTACAACTCGTCGTTCTTCAGCCCGCTGAACGCCGAGATGGCCGCGGTCTGGATCGCCGCCGACATCGCGGGGATCGTGCCGCTGCCGGACACCGGCGACATGCGGCGGGCGGTCGTGGAGCAGTTGGCGTTCATGGACTCCGCCACGGACGGGCACCACTGCCGCGGCACCAAGATCATCCCGTTCTCCATGCACAACGTGGACGAGGTGCTCGGCGACCTCGACCTGGACGTCGAGTCCCGCGTCCGGGCCTCGCACTGGCTCAACCCGATCGACCCGGCCGCCTACCGGGGCGTCACCCCGGCGCTGCTGGCCAGGCTGGCGTCCACCGCCCCGGAACCCGAGGCGCGGGTGCTGCGGTTCAGCCCGGTCGTCGAGGAGTCCGAGCGCAACGTCGCAGGTTGACGACGTAGAGTCACCTCCGAAGGGGGTGGCCGTGATCGGCTCGGTTCGCGCGGTGGTGGTCGGCGCGGTGCTGTGCGTCGCCGGGGTGGCGGCCGCGTGCACCGCCCCGCCCGCGCCGCCGTCAGCGGCGTCCTCGACCTCATCCGCGCCTCCGCCGGTCCCGTCCTCGTCGTCGGCGGCTCCCTCCTCGGAGGCGCCGGCCGCGTCCACCGCGCCGACGCCGGACGGCGGGCCGCTGGACGAGTACCTGACCGGGCTGACCGGGCAGCAGCAGTTCCGCGGCGCGGTCGAGGTGCGCCGCGGCGCGGACGTGCTGCTGCGCAAGGGTTACGGGCCCGCCGACGTCGAGGCGGGCACGCCGATCACGCCGGACACCAGGTTCGAGGTCGGATCGCTCACCAAGCAGGTCACCGCGGTGGCCGTGCTGCGGTTGCAGGACCAGGGCAAGCTGCGGGTCGCCGAACCGGTCTGCTCCTACCTGCCGGGCTGCCCCGCCGACTGGACGTCGATCACCGTCGCGCAACTGCTCGACCACACGTCCGGGCTGTACAACTACACCGACGCGAACGAGGCCGAGGCGGCGCCGTACGCGGGCCGGGTCGTCGCCCCCGCCGAGCTGATCTCCTACGTGGCGGGCAAACCGCTGGACTTCACGCCGGGAACCCGGTGGAAGTACAACAACTCCGGGTACGTCCTGCTCGGCGTGCTGATCGAGCGGCTGTCCGGAATGGACTACGGGACGTTCGTGCGGCGCCAGCTGTTCGACGCGCTCGGCATGCGCGACACCCGCTACGACGGCGGCGTTCCCCCGCGGGCCAAGGGGTACACGGACTGGACGACCCCCGGCGAGGACCACCCGTCGCTGTACTACGCCGCGGGCGGACTCGTGTCGACGACCGGTGACCTGGCGAAGTGGAACGCCTTCCTGCTCAGCGGCAGGCCCGCGCTGCTCACCGCGGACTCGCTGGCCGAGATGCTCAAGCCGCACGCCCAGGTGCCCGGCACGTCGGTGGGCTACGGGTACGGCGTCGAGGTCCACGACAGCGGCCCGAACCTCACCTACTACCACGGCGGACTGGTCACGGGCTTCCGGTGCGCGAACAGCATCCGCCCCGCGTCCGGCCTGTCGGTCACGGTGCTGACCAACCTCACCTCGATCGACCCCGAGGCCGTCGCGTCCCACCTCGTGGAGCTGGTCGGCGGCGTCTGATGACGAATTCCGGGATCACCGCGAACGGCACCGGCTGATCGGTTTGTCGAAAAGCGGGCTCCGGTGACTGTTCGGGGCCGTTCTCGCTTGTCCGGAATTAGGTGAACAACAGCGTCGATGATGCCCTGGAGTTCGCATACCTGAAACGCGCGAACCGGACTCGAATTCCGGGTGGACCATTCACGAGGTCGGCTTTCGGGGCAGGGCATTCGGCGTGGAACGCGAAGCGGCCCGCCTCCCGGAGGAGACGGGCCGCTTCGCGGACCTCATCAGGCGGGGAGCCGCCAGACCTGGTTGGCGCCGCCGAAGCAGTCCCAGATCTGCAGCCGGGCGCCGTCGGCCGAGGTGTTGCCCGTCACGTCCAGGCAGCGGCCCGAGACCGGGTTGCGGAGGGTGCCGTTCGACTGCGCCTGCCAGACCTGCGAGCCGGTCCCGTTGCAGTCCCACAGCTGGATCGGCGTGCCGTTGGCCGTGCCCGCGCTGGTGACGTCCATGCACTTGCCGAGGGCGCGGACGGTGCTGTCCGTGCCCACCGTCCAGCGCTGGGCCGCGCTGGAGTTGCAGGTGTACAACTGGATCGCCGTGCCGTTCGCGGTGCCCGCGGCGGCGATGTCGACGCACTTGGACGCGATACCGGTGATCGGACCGGTCTTGCCCGTGGGCGGCGGCGTGCCGCCGGTGACCGTGTCGTAGATGGCGCTGACCAGCGAGGTGGCGCCGGTCGTGTCCTGCGACAGCTCCCAGTTCATGATGCCGCCCGCGTTCGCCATGGCCCACTGGGTCTTGCGCTTGATCGTCGGGATGCCGTTGTAGCACTGCTGCGCGCCGTTGACCGTGGTGCAGTCGCGGTTGGCGTTGGCCGGGTCGCGGGAGACCAGGTCGGCGTAGGTGAGGTAGGTCGGCCTGCTGTAGAACGGGACGCCGAGCACCGCCTTGTTCGCGGGGAGGCCGCGGTTCTTCCAGAAGTTGACCGACGCCACCGACCAGTCGTAGTTGGCGTGGGGGCTGCCGCCGTCGTAGGCCATGATGTTCAGCCAGTCGACCGCGGCGAAGACCGCGGGCTGGACGCCGTTGGCGGTGCCGCCCTCGGAGACCACGGCGGCCGTGAGGAGCTTGCCCTGGTTGTGCAGCGCGGTGCTCAGCTGCTGCATCAGCGCCGTGTAGTTGTTGCCGGACTGGCCCGGATCCGGGTACTCCCAGTCGATGTCGACGCCGTCGAGGTTGTACTGGCTGACGGCGCCCATCACGGCGTTGACGAACGTGGTGCGGCTGCCCGCGTTGCCCGCGAGGGTCTCGAACGCCGAGTCGTTGCCGTCGTTCCAGCCGCCGATGGCCAGCGAGACCTTGACGCCCGCGGCGTGGCCCTGGTTGACCAGCGACGTCAGCTTGCCGGGGTCCGGGACGGCCTGGAGCGTGCCGTTGGAGTTGGGCAGCACGAACGAGTAGTTGATGTGCGTCAACTTGCCGTACTGGATGGAGTTGACGTTGCCCGACCAGGACGGCATGTAGCCGACGCTGCGGAAGCCGTTCGGCAGGACCGTGGCCTCGGCCGCCGTGGAGCCGACGGCGGCGACCGTGGCCAGTGCGACGCCGATGGCGCTCAGGCGCCTCCGGAGTCGGCTCCCGGACGTGGATGACTGCATGGACGGCTCGCTTTCAGGATAGGGAGCCCGGTGCGGCGCGGTGGTTCGCGACGCGTGGTTTCGGGTGTGGCTTGGTTCCCTTGCGGGCGCGGCAGGGTGGCGGCGTCGCACGGGGTCGATGGGTGCCGAACGCGCGGTCGTGGCGCGGGACCGGTCGTGGGCGGCGCTCAGGCGAGCAGGGGGATCTCCGAATCGTCGAACGCGAGTGCTCGTGTCCTCATCGACACCCCCTTTCGCTCGGGCTGCAACGGCCGCAGTTTCTGCATGTCTTTATTCAAGTTACGATGTAAGTAATGACTTGTCTAGACCTCGTTTATCCAGGGAGTGGTGGATCCACTTCGTCGGCGGCGAGTCGAGAGCCCGTCCTGTGCGGGCGGAGCGCATTCGACGGCCGCTCCGCGCGGAAGGCGTGATCTTGACGGCGGAATTCGTCGCGTGCGCCTGTCGTCGATCGGGGGCGCGCGTGGCCGAGTGCACTGTCTCATGTGGACACTCGGGGTGGGGGTGGGTCGGCCGTGAGTGCCGTTCTTTCCAGCCGGGCGGGAATCTCCGGACGTGCGGGTCCCTGCTCGGCGTGATCGCGGTCGGGCGGAAGTGCACCCTGGTGGACCAGTCGGTCCGGTTCGGGCACGCCCCGTTGTGGGTACCCACGCTCCGTGCAGGGATTTCGGTGGCTCGAGCGCCCCGCTGTGGCGTCGTTATGGCTTTGTTGTAGGGTTGCGCACCTCAAAGTGTTGGAACTGTGCCGAGTGGTGACGTGGCGGCGCTGTCCGGACCTCGCGCGGGGCCGGTGGCGTTCCCGGTTCGCCGGACGCGAGGTCAGGAGTGACCGGAGAGCCACGGGCCGCGGTGCGCGGTGACTGCGGCCCTGCCTTTGCCTCTGCCGGGGAGTGCGTGAGAAGCGCGTCCCCCTACGACTTCCCTCCCCAACGCAGTCGGATGACGAGGTGACCCATGGCCGTAGAGCACTTGATCGACATATCGAGCTACAACGCGGTGAACGACTGGAACGCCGTGCGCGCCAACGGGGTCGTTGGCGCGAGCATCAAGGTGAGCCAGCAGGTCAACTACCTGAACCCCTTGTGCGGCGCGCAAACCGCGGGCGCCCGCGGCGCGGGGATCGCCCCCGGTGGTTACCACTTCGGCGATCCCAGGGTGTCCGCCACCGCGCAGGCCCAGTACTTCGTGAACAACGCCAGACCGCACGGTCTGTTCAACGACGAGGCGCTGGCTCCCATGTACGACGCGGAGAACTGGGAGGGCGGGGGTCTCGTCTGGCCGTCGCCGCGCGTGCTCAACGACCACATCAGGGAGCACATCCGCGTGGTGCGCGCGGAAACCGGTGTGCAGCGGCACCTGGTGTACGGCTCGCTGTCGTGGTGGCAGAGCCGGTGGATCGACCCGGACGCCTGGGCCGACGAGAACGTGCTGCTGTGGATCGCCGTCTACAACGGACAGCCGGGCAACCTGCAGGGCTGGTCGCACCCGAACGACGCGCTGCACCAGCACACGTCGAGCGGGATCGTGCCCGGGATCCCCGGCCCGGTGGACAAGAACGTCACGCTACGGGATCGCACGATCCGCGATCTCATCAACGGAATCGAGGACGACATGCAGCTGACGGACCGGATGAAGAACGCCTGGGGCGGCACTCCGACCATGGAGGAGGTGTTCAGGTACATCGACCTCCGCGCCACGGAGGCCGCCGAGGGCACCGCCGCGGCGAACTCGAAGCTGGACGCCCTGCTCGGTCGAGGGCCGGGCACCCTCAACGACGGCGTGCTGGCGAGGCAGCTGCTCGAACAGGGCCTCTCCGGCCAGCTGGAAACCCTGCCCGACGACCAGTTCGCCATGCTGGCGAGGGCCGTCGCCGACGACCAGGAGCGCCGGGCGCGCCTGCGCTCGTCCTAGGACCGTTGTGACGCAGGGGGTTCCGCTCGCACCCGGCGAGCGGAACCCCCTGCTTCGCGCTGCTACGGCATGTAGACGCCGAAGTCGCGGCTGGCCGTGCGGAAGTCCTGGAACCCGATGCGGGCGCCCGCCGTGCGGGTCACCGTGCCCTTCGCGATCACGCCGCCCGCCGACGACGGCCCGTACACCGGGCCGCCGCTGTCACCCGGCCGCGCGGCGGGCTGGCCGTTGAGCTGCTCGCCCTCCACCAGGTCCTCCCGGTCGGCGTAGAAGAACAGCACCTTGATGTTGCACACCGCGTTGCCGGTGGCCTGCGCGCTCGTGACGCCGGACTGGCACAGGATCTCGTTGGTGTAGACGTCGCCCCAGCCGCGCACGGCCTCCACGGAGTTGCTGTCGCCGCCGCCCACGTACACCTGGCTCGTCACGTTGCCGGTGGGGATCAGCATGATGTCGTGGTCGGAGTGCTCGGCGCCGACGTTGCCGATGAACTCGCCCGTCGGGTCGGTCACCCGCTGGCCGGGGTTGCCGCAGTGCGCGGCGGTCAGCAGGAACCGCGCGTCGGCGCCGTTGCGGACCGCGAAGCCCGAGGTGCACGCGGCGTTGCCCAGCACGATGGTGGCGCCGCCCCTCCACGACGGCCCGTCGTTGCGCCGCGACACCGGCCGCATCGGCTCCTCGTGGACCACGGTGACCGGCACGTCCACGGCCAGCGCGGCGGTGAACGTCGTCGCGTCGCTCCACGGGTAGGCGCCGAGCACGAGTCCGCTGCCGTTGGCGGGGACCTTCACCGCGTGCACCGGTGAGCCGGGGCCGCGGTTCGCGTCGACGGACTTCGCCGCCGCCCGCAGTTCGGCGTTGGTGTGCGCGGCGGGGGAGACGCGGACCGGCGCCACCTCGGACGCGCGCTTCACCGCCGCCGTCACGGAGTCGGGAACGTCGCCCTTCCACCAGAGCTCGACGTGCGCGTCCTCCAGCACGAGGCCCGCGAAACCGCCCGCGTCCTCGGCTTCCGCCTTGACGATGTCCGCCGCCGCGATCAGCGGCTGCTGCGAGAGCATCCTGGCCTGGACCGGATCGAGTGCCGGGGCGGCCTGCGCCGCCACCGGGGAGCTGATGAGTGCGGCCGACAGCGCCGCCACCGCCGTGACCGCCCACCGCGTCTGTGTTGCCTTCACGCCAAATCCTCCTGGGCTCGTCCTCCTCGACGTGGCGGCGGAACACTCAGCGTATGGTCCAGACCTGTTATCTGTCATCGACACAACCGGACAAGAAGCGACACCAGCGGACAGTCCGGTGGCCCTCGGCGCGGTCGGGTGATCGGCTCGACCGAGTCGAACGGCCGCACCGCGCCGTTGTCCCTCCGCAGTGGACTCCGATCCGGCGGGTGCGGTGAGCGGGACGACCGGCACGCGGGCCGGATCGGGGCGCGCGGCACCTGGACGCGCGAGGGCGGGACGGTGCGGATCGCCGTGCGGCTCCACCGGACAGGTCCCGCCGGGCCGGGCGGCGTGGTCGACCGGTGGTGCGAGCGGGTCACCCGGTCCGTCGGCAGGCCGGTAGTGGTGGTTCGCCACTGCTCGACGACCCCGGCGACGTGGCGCGATCCACGTGGACATCGCGTCGCGGAGCGGCAGCGATCCGACGCGGCCGGTGTCCCAACCGGCGGCGATCGTCGTCGCCGAGAGGCCCCGGGGCCCACGTCGCGCAGTTCGGGAACCGCTCCCGGGTTGTGGACGGCCTCGGACTCTCGTATCGTTACCCGTGCGAACGGTGTTCGCCGTGAGATTGGTTCGGGTTCAACAGCTAGCTCGGCTGGTCTCTCTCTGCATTGTGGAGAGGACTTCCCATGCCCGAGCACGCTTCCTCCTCGATCACCGTCCCGGTCGACCTCGACGACGTCGAGGTGCTCTCGCTGACCGGCGAGATCGACGCCGCGACCGCGAGCGCCGCCAGGGCCAAGACCCTGGCCGCGGTCGACGCCCGCCCTGCCACGCTGGTGCTGGACCTGACCGGTGTCGACTTCCTGGGCTCCGACGGCATCGGCATCGTGATGGAGACCGCCCAGCGCGCCGAACTGCGCGGCATCCGCTTCGTCGTCGTGGCCGACCGGCGAGTCGTGCTGCGCCCGCTCCAGGTGACAGGCGTCGCCGTGCGCCTCACCATCCGCCCCGACCTCGCGGGTGCGCTGGCCGACCTGGACAGCCGCGTCCCGGCCGCCAGGTCCGGCGGTGCCTGACCAACTTCCGTCGGCGGATCCACCGCCATCGGACCGAACGTGGGCGCACCGCGCGTTGAGCAGACAGCGCCGCGACGCCCCGGTCGGTCGGGCTCGATGCGGTGCGCCCGCACCGCGTCGAGCTCGACCGGTCTCAGCGACCTTGGACGGTTAAGGTGCGGCACATGGCCGATGAACAGGGCTGGACAGGTGACAAGGTCCGCTTCGTGGCGGACGCCCGCCGGACGGCCGAGCGGCACCCGACGCCCACCTCCGACGAGTCGCCGCGCGACAGCCCGCTCGTCGAGCAGTTCACCCTCCTGACCAGGTCGCTGCTCGACGCGGAGACCATCGGCGAGGCACTCGAACGGATCCTGGTGGCGTGCACGAAGGCCATTCCCGCCGTCGCCGTGGCGAGCGTGACCATGCGCGACCCGGACGGGAGGTTCTACACCCCGGCCGAGAGCGCGAAGATCGGCTACGACCTCGACCAGGTGCAGTACGCGACGGGGGAGGGGCCCTGCGTCGACGCCGCCCGGATGCCCGGTCCGGCGCTCGCCTGCAGCGACGACCTCGCCAACGACCCCAACTGGCCCCGGTTCGGGCCCGCCGCCGCCGAGCGCGGCATGAAATCGCTGCTGTCCACCGCCCTGCTGCCGGACGCCCGCCCACCGCAGCTCTCGGGCGCCCTGAACCTGTACTCCAGGGAGGTCCGGGGGTTCCGGTCGGAGGACCGCAGCACAGCGCTCCTGCTGGCCACCCACGCGTCCCTGGCCCTGGCCGTCACGCAGGCCCGCACGACCGCTGAGTTGGACGCCGTCCACCTGCGCAAGGCGATCGACACGCGCGACGTGATCGGCCAGGCCAAGGGCATCCTCATGCACCGGCGGGGGATCACCGCCGACGAGGCGTTCGACGTCCTGCGGAAGACCTCGCAGAGCCTCAACATGAAGCTAGCGGACCTCGCCACGACACTGGCGCACCGGCACTCGGAGATCGACCTCTAGGAGAGCAGGTCCGCCACCCGCCGCGCGGTGTCCACGCTGGACTGCGGGTTCTGGCCGGTGACGAGGTTCCCGTCCACGACCACGGTGCTGCTCCACGCCGGACCGGACGAGACCCGCGCGCCGAGGTCGCGCAGCCGCGCCTCGACGAAGTAGGGCACGTCCAAGCCGCCCTGGCGTTCCTCCTCGTCGGTGAACACGGTCAGCTCGCGGCCCGCGAACGCGAACGTGCCGTCCTCGCGGACCGCGCTGAGCAGGCCTGCCGGGCCGTGGCACAGGGCCGCGACGACCTTGCCCGACGCCTCGAAGTCCACCAGCAACCGTCCGAGCGCCGGGTCGACGGCCAGGTCGACCATCGGACCGTGCCCGCCCGGCAGGTACACGGCGTCGAAGTCGGCCGCCTTCACGTCGGCCAGCACCAGCGGCGCGGCCAGTTCGTCCGCGATGGCGTCCACGGCCGCGCCGAAGTCGTTGCCCGCCAGGCTCGCCGCGTCGACGGTCGGCTTCACGCCCCCTGGGGTGGCGATCGACACCTCGATCCCCGCCGCCCGCAGCACGCGCAGCGACTCGACGACCTCCTCGGCCCAGTAGCCGGTCGGGTGGCTCGTGCCGTCCGCCAGCACCAGCGCGTCGGCGCCGGACACCACCATCAGTACCTTCGTCATCGTCTTCCTCTTCCCGCTCGGGTCTGCTGACCACAACCACCTTGTCATCACCTGTAGTCCGGTACCTTGTGGTCGATCATCAGATTTCTTATGGCAGGGGACCGCGTGACCGACCTGGACCTGCTGGCGACGTTCCTGGAGATCTACCGGGGCGGCTCCCTGACCTCGGCCGCCGCGCGCCGCGGCCTCACCCAGCCCGCGGTGAGCGGCCAGCTCGCGCGGCTCGAACGCGACCTGGGCGAGCCCCTGTTCGTCCGGTCCAGCCGCGGCGTCACGCCCACCGCCCGCGCCGACGAGCTGGCGCGGAGGGTCGGCCCGCACGTCGACCAGCTGCGGTCCGCGCTGAGCGACACCGACGACCAGGCGGCCTACGCGGGCACGGTGCACCTCGCCGGGCCCGCCGAGATCGTGGCGGCACGGGTGCTGCCCGCGCTCGTCCCGCTCACCACCCGCGGGCTGAGCCTGCGCGTCACCCTCGGCCTCGCGGACGACCTGCTGGCGGCGCTGGCCAACGCCCGGCTCGACGTGGTCGTCTCCGCCGTCCGCCCCACCGACCGGACGATCGTCGCGACGCCGTTCGTGGACGAGGAGTTCGTGCTGGTCGCGCCGCCCGCGGTCGCCCGCACCGTTGACCCGGCGCGGCTGGCGGACGACCCGGTCAAGGCGCTCGCCCACCTGCCGCTCGTGGCCTACGCCGAGGAGCTGCCGATCATCCGCCGCTACTGGCGCGGCGAGTTCGGCCGCCGCCCGCCCAACCACGTCGCCGTCACGGTGCCGGACCTGCGCGCCGTGCTCGCCGCCGTCATCGCGGGCGCGGGCATCTCCGCGCTGCCCCGCTACCTGGCCGACCCGGCGCTCGCGGCGGGCTCGGTCGAACTCCTCCACCAGCCTGCCGTGCGCCCGTTGAACACCCTGTACCTGGCGACCAGGGCGGGCGGTCTGGCGAACCCGTCGGTCGCGCTGGTGCACCGCACCCTGCTGGCCAGGTCGCGGGAGTGGGAAGGGCTGTGACGGTCAGACCGTCCCGGTGAACCGGTCGTCGAGGTAGGCGGTCAGCGCCGCCTCGTCGCGCGTGGAGCGCAGGTAGTGGATCCACGCCCGCTGCTCGTGCAGCACGGCGCCCATCTCCCAGACGCAGACGACCGGCCGGTGCGGACCGAACTCGACCCGCGCGAGCGGCGCGTCGTGGCCGTCCTTCGCGTACAGGGTCTGCCACATCTCGTTGTTGTTGCGCCAGGTGCACACGATGAGGAAGTAGAACGACTCGCCGCACAGGTGGTGGATGGCGAACCCGAGGTCCTCGGCGATGTCGAGGCGCCCTTCGGCGACCTCGGCCAGCAGGAACCCGTGGGCCTCGGCGCGCAGCCGGGAGTCGATCACGGCTTCGGCCTCGCGGACCTCGTACCACTTCAGCCTGCCCGCCCGCAGTTCGACGTCGGACGACGGCAGCGCGACGACCTCCTTGTCGTGGTGCCGGTAGTCGGCGCTCACGCTGGTGGTCTCGGCAGGGGTGGGCACGGTGGTGGTCATCCCGTGATCCTAGGAGCCCACTTCGTTGTCCCGCAGGCGAACGAGGGGAACCCGATCACCTGTCGGGAGGCGTTCGGCCCGCGAGTCCCAGCCGATCGGTCAGCTCCGTGAGGGCCTGGCCGAGCGGCAGGTCGACGCGGACGGTGGCGCACGAGTCGCCGCGGGTCTCGCCCCGGTTGACGATGAGCACCTGCTTGCCGGTCTTGGCCGCGTGCCGGACGAACCGCAGGCCGGACATGACGGTCAGCGACGAACCCAGCACCAGCACCGCGTCGGCCTCGTCCACGAGCCGGTAGCACTCCTGCACGCGGGCGCGCGGCACGTTCTCGCCGAAGAACACGACGTCCGGCTTGAGCACGCCCGTGTCGCACGCCCGGCAGGCGACGAGGTGGAAGGTCCGGACGACGTCGGCGGCCAGCTCCACGTCGCCGTCGGGGTTGATGCGCGTGGCGGTGCCCCCGAACGCGGGGTTGGCCGCCCGCAGCCTGCGGTCCAGCTCCTCGCGTGGGCTGGTGCGGCCGCAGTCGAGGCAGATCACCCGGTCCAGGCTGCCGTGCAGCTCGACGGCGTCGGGAGCCCCGGCCGCCTGGTGCAGGCCGTCGACGTTCTGGGTGATGATCCCGGAGAGGTGGCCGCTCGCGCGCAGCGCGCTGACGGCGCGGTGGCCGTCGTTGGGCGCGGCGCGGGCGATGGTGCGCCAGCCGAGGTGGCTGCGGGCCCAGTAGCGCCGGCGGCCCTCGGGGCTGCCGACGAACTCCTCGTAGGTCATGGGCGTGTGCCTGCGCAGGCTGCCCTCGGCGCCGCGGTAGTCCGGGATGCCGGACTCGGTCGACAGGCCCGCACCGCTGAGCACGACCACGCGCCCCCTCGCCACGGCGTCGACCACCTCGTCCAGGCTGGTCGTGCGGGGCAGGGGCGCGCCCGTCGCCGTCCAGGTGAGGGTTGGCCGAGTTCGCACGCCTCCGAGCTTACGTGTGTAGCGTCGGGTCGGTGGAAGTCCTGGTCATCGCCCTGCTGGTCTCCCCCGTGCACGCCTACGAGGGCCGCCCGCAGGACGGTCCGCTGACCGATCCGCTGGCGGGATCGCGCGACCGCGTGGACGTCCGCGCCGGGCTGGGGCTGGTCGGCGACCGGTACTGCGCCAAACCGGCGCACCGGAAGGCCTCGGTCACGGTGTTCGCCGCCGAGTCGCTGGACGCGATCACCTCCGAGCTGGAGCTGCCCGAGGTCCCGAACCCGCTCCTGCCCAGGCGCAACGTCGTGCTGCGCGGGTTCCCGGTCGACGACCTCGCCGCCGGGAGGCTGACCGCGGGCGCGGTGTTCAGCCTGGACTCGGGCGAGGGCCCGGTCCGCTTCCAGGCGCACCGCCCGGCCAGCCCGTGCGGCTGGATGGACGAGGTGCTGGCGCCCGGCGCGCACCGGGCGCTGCGCGGCCGCGGCGGCGTCCGCTGCGAGCCGTTGGACGACGGGGTCCTGCGCGTCGGCCCGGCCGTGCTGACCGTCCTGTGACTACTTGCGCCGGATCTTGACCAGGTCCATGTCGGTGGCCGACGCCTTCAGGTCGCGGTAGTCCACGCCCAGCTCGTCCACGGCACGACCCGCCGCGACCAGCCCGCGGGCGCACACCGCGCGGTCGTCCTGCTCGACCGGCGCCCGCAGCTGGATCCGGTAGCTGAAGAAGTCGAGCGTCTTGTCGTACGACAGCGAGCCCTCCTCGGAGAACCCGTTGGTGAGGATCCCGTGCTCCTGCACGACCGCGAGCAGCCGTTCCCGCCCGGCCTCGTCGAGATCGGTGAACCGACCCCGGACCATGACGCGGTACGTGTGCTCGGTCATCTCGTGCTCCTCGTTCGGCGGTCGACCGCCGGATCCTCTCCCACGACGCCCGTCGGACGCGACCGATTTCCACGGGGTCAGGTGGTTCCGGAGATCCGCACGGCGGTGGCGGTGCCACCGGAGGTGGTGGCGACCACCGTGATCGTGTCGCCCTCGGCGACGTCGGTCGCGGTGCCCGCGGCCGCTCCCGGTGTCGAGGCGGCGAACACCGTCCCGGCGTCGATCACGTAGGTCCTGCTGTACCCGTCGGTGCTCTCCGCGGTCACCGACGCGCTGGTGATCGCCGTGACCGTGCCGGTCTGCAGCTCACCGTGCGCCACGTCCGCGAGCGCGTCCTCACCGCCGCCGTTCGGCGGCTGCCCCATGCCCGCGGGTGCCTGCCCGATCGCCGAGGACGACGAGGAACCGCTGGACGCGTAGACCGCGGCTCCGCCGCCACCCGCGATGGCGAGCGCCACGGCGGCGGCGATGATCCCCTTCCGGAACCGCGACGGCGGCGTGGGGGCCGGGGTCCGCTCGACGGGCGCCTGCTCGGTGGTGGTCATCGGTGCTCCTCCTGGTCGGCTGTGATGACCACCTTCACGGCCACGGCTGTGCCGCCCCTGTGCGTTCGACGGGAACGACCTGTGCGGCGCCTCACCTCCCCGTGGCGAACACCCGCTCGAACGCCGTCCGCACCGGCGCCTGCCGCTGCCGGTCGAGCACGGCGAAGACGACGTGGTCGAAGGACCCGTTGCGCCGCAGCGCTTCGCGGAACGCCGTCGCCACGGTGGCCGGGTCGTTGCCGAAGACGCCGCAGCCCCACGCGCCCAGCACGAGCCTGCGGTGGCCGTGCGCGGAAGCGACCTGGAGCACGCGGGCGGCACGGACCGCGAGCACCTCGGGGACGGCGGCGGCGGACTCCGGCTGGTTCCGGAGGATCGCGCCGCGGTTGGGCGCCGCGGCGGTGAGGAAGGAGACGGGGTACGGCTCCGGGAGCGGGGCGCCCCGGTCGTCGCGGAACACGGGGACCTCGGGCGAGTAGATCACCCGGTCGCTGTAGAGGAGGTCGTCCGACGCGCGGTGGTGGGCGTAGAAGTCGCCCGCCGCGCGCAGGCACGGGTACAGGGCCGAGCCGCGGGCGATGCTCTCCTCCTGCGCCTGGGCGCCGTTGAGGAAACCCCCGCCCGCGTTGCGCGCCGACGCGAACACCAGGCAGGCCAGGTCGCCACCGAGGCGGCGGGTCGCGGCCAGCGTGGACTCGTCGGTCACCTCCACCACGGGCGGCTCGACGGCCGGGGAGGGGAGCGGGAGCGGGTCGTCCGGCAGGTGCAGGAGGGTGCCCGCCACGGCCCGTGCGACGCGCAGGGGGATCTCGCCGGTCGCGGTGGGGTAGCTGCCGCGTTCGGCGAAGGCGACGGTGTCGCGGGCGATGGCCCGCAGTCGACTGCTCACGGCCGTCATCGTGGGGGCGCGGCGAACCGGGGCGCAATCGATATTCCACTGTGGACGCTCACCGCCGACGCGACGGCGGACCCGGCGCTGCTGGTCCGGGCAGTCGGTCACGACCGTGCGCCAGGCGTCGCAGCACGGCCGAACGCGGGTCCGTGGTGCGGCCGACCCGGTCACGGCGTCGAACCGGCCGGTCTGCCCCGGTGGACCGGGCCGGTTTCGGGTTCCCGATCCCGTCGCGCGCCGCCCGTGCGACCACCTCGGCCGACTCGTCGGCGTTGAGCCGGTCGTGTTCCGACCACCCGCCCGGCTGACCTGTGGATCTTCGGATTCCGGTTCGCACCACCCCCTCGGCTTGAACCGGTCACCCGGTTCGCCCGTATTCCCGAGGTCGGGACGTTCGGCACGGTTCGGAGCTTCCGAGGAGCGCGTTGATGAGCAATCCCTTGGCCCAGTTGGCCTTCCGGGTGTCCCTCACGATCGCGGCCATCGGTGTGTGCGGAGCCGTCCTGGCCGCGGCGGTGGGACTGGTGCTGTTGGCGGCGATGCCGTCGTCGGCGGTCGGGACGCAGTTGTGCGGCAAGGGCGACGTGGCGCCCGCGGGGTCGGAGGAGTACCTGGCGGGCAACAACGTCGTGGGCGCGGACACCGCGCAGTGCGTCACCGTCGGCGACCGGACGCTGCGGGTCGACAGCGCCGAGCACGACCGGCCGGTGGGCGGTCCGCCCGCCGCGTCGCCGTCGCTGCTCAAGGGCTGCCACCAGGACGTCTGCTCGGAGAACAGCGGGCTGCCGGTGCAGGTGTCGCGGATGCCCGAGCTCACCAGCAACTTCGTCACCACGCCCGCGGAGGACGGCGACTACGCGGCGGCCTACACCGCCTGGTTCCACAGCAAGCCCGCGGTGGCAGGGCTGCCCGACGGCGCCGAGCTGGCGATCTGGTTGCGCGGCAACGGTGACGCGCGGCCCGCGGGCATGATGGTCGCGGGCGCGATGCCGATCTCCGGCGCCGGGTGGGACGTGTGGTTCGAGAAGGCACAGGGGCGCAACCGGATCACCTACGAGCGGGTCGGCGACGCGAACTCCGTGCGGGACCTGGACATCCGCGCGTTCGCCAAGGACGCGGCGAACCGGGCGTGGGTCGAGCCGGACTGGTTCCTGATCGGCGTCGAGGCGGGGTTCGACCTGTGGCGCGGTGGCGCGGGCAGCTCGATCGACGAGTTCGAGGTGGCGGTCGGCGAGCAGCTCGCACCGCAGGGGCCCGCCGCGTGCACGGCGAGCCTCGCGGTGAACGAGAGCTGGCCGCAGGGGTTCACCGCGACGATCAAGATCACCAACTCCGGGGAGCGGCCGGTCACGGGCTGGGCGGTGGACTGGACGTTCCCCGGCGAGCAGCGGATCGAGAACTCCTGGGACGCCACGATCACCCAGCAGGGCCGGACCGTGCGCGCCGTGAACGCGACCTACAACGGGCGGATCGGGGTCGACCGGTCCATCACCTTCGGCCTGGTCGGCACCGGAGCCGCGCCGGAGTCCGTCGCGCTGACCTGCGTGCCCCGGTGAGACCGGCGGATCGGTAGGCCGCCTCCCCGCGTCCGCCGCCACCCCCGCCGCCCGGATCGCTCCGACGTGCGCCTAATGGGGGAACCGCGCGGTTACCATCTGCGTCGATGCAGTGTGGCGGAGGACCAGGGATCCGGGGGAGAGATGGCGGCGGAGACCTTCGGGCCCTATCGCATCGAGGAACTGCTCGGACGCGGTGGCATGGGCGAGGTGCACCGCGCCTACGACACCGTCCACGACCGCGTGGTGGCGTTGAAGCGGCTGTCGGCCCAGTTCAACGCCGACGCCGACTACCGCGCCCGGTTCCGCACCGAGTCCAAGATCGTCGCCCGGCTGCGCGAACCGCACGTCATCCCGATCCACGCGTACGGGGAGATCGACGGGCACCTGTACCTGGACATGCGGCTGGTCGAGGGCCGTGACCTCACCGACCTCATCAGCAGCCCGCTGGACCCCCGCCGCGCCGTGCGGATCGTCGAGCAGGTCGCCAGCGCGCTGGACGCCGCGCACGCCGACGGCCTGGTGCACCGCGACGTCAAACCGTCGAACATCCTGGTCGCCGCCGGGGACTTCGTGTACCTGGTCGACTTCGGCATCGCCCGCAGCTCCTCGCCGTCGGCCACGCACCTGACCGCTTCCGGCGACGTCGTCGGCACGCTCGACTACATGGCTCCGGAACGGTTCGGCAGCGCCCCGATCGACGGCCGCGTGGACGTCTACGCGCTGGCCTGCGTGCTGTTCACCAGCGTCGTGGGCCGCCGCCCGTTCACCGGCGACACGACCGCGGCCCAGATCTGGGCGCACATGCAGGAGCCGCCGCCCCGCGCGTCGCACTGGAACCCCGACGTCCCGCCCGCGCTGGACGTGGTGATCGCCAAGGGCATGGCGAAGGACCCGGACCAGCGCTACCCGACCGCGGGCGCGCTCGCGTCGGCCGCGGCCGCCGCCCTCGACCAGGCGCCCGCACCACCGCTGGGCTACCCGCGACCGCCGTCGACGCCACCGCACGGCCACCCCCAGCCGCTGCCGGGACAGCCCAGGCCACCGCTGACCACTCCGCCGCACGGGCACCCCGTGCCGACCCCGCCGCACGGCCAGGTCCGGCCCACGCCGCCGTACGGGCAGCCACCCGTCGGGCCCTGGCCGCAGGGGCCGCTGAGACCCCGGGCCGCGTCCTCCCCGTCCAACCGGGCGCGGGCGGGGATCGTCGGAGCCATCGCCGCGGTCGTCGTGGTCACCGCGGTCGTGGTCTCGATCGTGGTCATCAAGGGGCGGGAGACCGGGCAGGCCGCAGGCCAGTCCAGTTCCCCGCAGTCGTCCTCCACTACGCCACCGCCCCCCACGACGACCCGGACGACCACCACCACGTCGCAACCCCCGCCGCCCAACCCGGCGGTGGCCACGTTGCTGGCCGCCCTGCCCACGGTGTACCGCGGCAACCCCTCCTGCGCCGAGCGCGAGAACGGCGGAGGAGCCGAGGTGGCGACCGTGGTCTGCACCGACGCGAACAGCGTGAACGAATGGTTCGCACCGCCCGAGCGGGCCGTCTTCCGGCTCTTCCCCGACCGGGCCGCGCAGGACGCGTACTTCCTGAAGCTGGTGGAGGAGAACAAGATCCCGCGCCTCGACGAGCAGGGCGGCTGCCGTCCGCTGACGCAGCCGATCCACTACGCCGAGATGTTCCGCACCGAGGCGGGTCCGCTGCCCGGCGAGTTCACCACGTGCTTCTTCAAGGACGGCGCCGGTGAGGTGTGGTGGGTGGACTCGATGACGTTGACCATCGGCCAGCTCATCTCCTCCAAGGCCACCACCAACGACGCGCTGACCAAGCTGGACCTGTGGTGGAACGGCATGATCCTCACGAAGATGAGGTGACCACCCGACGGGGAGAACGGAGAAGGCCACCCCGTCGCCGAGGTGGCCTTCTCCACGTTCACCAGCCGGAGGTCACTCCTTGCAGGTCTTGCCGCGGTTCACGCACCACACGAGGCGGTTCATGATGCTCTGCGACATGACGTTCGCGAAGTCGTCGTGGTCGCTGACCGGGTCGTGGTTCTCGGTCGGGAAGGAGTCGACCTTGTACTGGCCCTTCTTCTGCACGTCCCTGGGGATGTTGTAGGTCAGGGTGATGCGCAGCTGGGGAACGGCCTTGAAGCCCTGGCCGCACTTGCCGGTGTTCGGGTCGGGGAACACGATGTGCGTGCGGTGGTTGGCCGAGTCCGTGTTCTTGCCGTCCCAGCAACTCGGGAAGTCGTGGATGCGCTTGACCTTCGCGCCCCGCGGGCAGATCGGGTACTTGTTGATCAGCACTCGGTCCTCGAAGCCGGAGCAGGTCCACGAGTCGCGGGCGTTCTTGGTGCCGTTGATGGAGATCTTCGCGTCGCCGTAGAGCACGCGGAGGAACTTCGGCATCGCCGTGACCTTGCCGACCGGGCTGCCGCGGAAGGTGAGCTCGGCCTTCTCCGGGCGCTGGATCACGCCGTCGTTGCCGGGCAGCTCGTTGTTCTCGTCCTCGTCCGCCGCGGGCGGCGTCTGGGCCGGGGGCTTCTCGCTGTTCTCGGAGCCGTCCGGCACGGGGGCGGGGTTGTTCTCGTCCTTGATGCCGCACTCGCTGAGCTTCTTGAGCTCGTCGATCTGCTTCTGCAGGTTGGCCACCTGGTCGCTGAGCTTCTTCAGCTCCTCGATGATCTTGTCGAGAGCGGCCTGGCGCTGGTCCGCCACCGGGGCCAGGACCTTGTCCGCCTTGGCATCGCTCACGACGGGCGCGCCCGCGGCCTCGGCGGCGAGCTTCTTGTCCGCGTCCTCGGTGATCTTGTCGACCTCGGCGAGCTGCTTGGACACCTCCTGCACGGCGGCGTCGGGCACGTCCTCCAGCTTGCTGGCGACGTCCGGGCACACCACGCGGGGCGCTTCCTTGTCCTTCTTGTCGGCGGCGGCCTGCTCCTTGCGCTCCTCCACCTTCGCCGGGGGGTTCGCGGTCGCGACCGCGGCGCCCTCCGGCAGGGGAGCGGCCGACTCGTTCGCCGCCACGTCGTTGGCGATCGCGGCCTGGTCGTTCGCGGCCGGGGCCTGCTGGTCGACCTTCTCCTCGGCTTCCTCGTCCTCCGTGTCGATCCGGACCACGGGCCAGAAGTACGTCGACTTGTCACCGTTCTTGCAGGTGGTGCCGGCCTTCCGAAGGCTCTCGTTGGTGGAGAACGCGTTCGTCGAAAGGTTGCCGACGTAGTCGTGGAGGTGCTGGGCGCCGTTCTCGACGCCGGGAGCGGCGATGAAGTTGTCGCCGTTGAAGTGGCCGTTCTTGTTCGTCCCGCAGTTGACGGTGAACGTGCCCTTCGACGCGTTTCCCTGCTTCTGCACGGCTTTGACGTTCGGCTTCACCTTGGTGATGTCGACGAACAGGGACTTGTCCACCCCGTCCGCGTAAGCCTCGTCGTCGCCGGTGGTCGTGACGACGACCACCGCGCCGGCGGCGATCGCCACGGCCGCGCCCAGCGTGGCGATCTTCGTTCTGCGGGAAATCTGGTGCCGCCCACCGGTCCGGCTCATCTGCTGCTCACCTCTGTCGTCGGGGTGCTTCGAGCACGCTGTTTGAAGGCCTGCTCACTGGGGCATACGGACGGTTGGCGAGACGTACCTCAACCGTGTTCGCGGTGTTATCAATCCGTTATGTTCGCC
The DNA here is from genome assembly GCA_049997955.1 of Umezawaea sp. cmx-9-4. Taxonomy (GTDB): domain Bacteria; phylum Actinomycetota; class Actinomycetes; order Mycobacteriales; family Pseudonocardiaceae; genus Umezawaea. Next base: position 199,603 of record JAEBDY010000011.1, read on the forward strand.
CTGTTGTCGCAGGGTGATCACCCGCGCGCGGAGCGTTACCCGCTTTTCCCGCTCCCGGCGCCGAGGAGCGACGGGCGGCGGCGGTGTCGACCGATCGGGCGAAGTGTTCGAAGCCGTCTTGACTGGTCGACCGCGGCCGGATTGGTTGTCGTCATGGTCCACCGAGAAGTGCGCGAGACCGACGCCCCGCGCGGTGTCGATCCGAGGGGCGTGCGGTTCACCGCGGCGATGACGAGCGCGGTGCTGGCCCTCGGTCTGGTGACCGGAAGTCCGCGGGTGCTCCTGGCCCAGGCGCTCCTGTTCGGACTGTGCGCGGTGTTCGGCCTCCAGTTCAACCCGTACGGCGCGGCCTACCGGCGGACGCTCCAGTCGAGGCTCGCCCCGCCGCCCGAACTGGAGAGCGAGGGGCCGCTGCGGTTCTCCCAGGGCGTCGGGTGCGTCTTCGCCACGGTGGCCGCGTTCGGCTACGCCACGGGGCTGACCGCGCTGGGCACGACGGCCACCTCGCTCGCACTCGCCGCGGCGCTGCTCAACGCCGTCTTCGGGATCTGCGTCGGCTGCCACCTGTACCTGGGACTGGCCAGGGTGCGCCGCCGCGTGTCCCTGCCCTGAAAGCGGTCTAGGCCTTCAGGTAGGCGAGCACCGCGAGCACCCGGCGGTGGCCCGCGTCCGTGGTGGGCAGGCCGAGCTTGGTGAAGATGTTGCCGATGTGCTTGTGGACCGCACCGTCGCTGATGACGAGCAGGCCGCCGATCGTGGCGTTGGAGTGGCCCTCGGCCATCAGCCCGAGGACTTCGCGCTCACGCGGGGTCAGGCGTTGCAGGGGGTCGTCGGCGCGGCGGCGCACGAGCAGTTGGGTGACGACCTCGGGGTCCAGCGCGGTGCCGCCCGCGGCCACGCGCTGGAGGGCGTCGAGGAAGTCGGCGACCTTGCCCACCCGCTCCTTGAGCAGGTAGCCGACGCCGCCCGCGCCGTCGGCCAGCAGTTCGGTCGCGTAGCTCTCCTCCACGTGCGCCGACAGCACGAGCACCGCGAGGCCCGGCCACTGCTTGCGGGCCTGGACGGCGGCGCGCAGGCCCTCGTCGCGGAACGTCGGGGGCATCCGGACGTCGACGAGGGCGACGTCCGGGCGGTCCGCCTCCAGGGAGGCGAGCAGGTCCTCGGGGTTGTCGACGGCGGCGATGACCTCCATGCCCTCGGCACGCAACAGGTGCGTCAGGCCTTCCCGCAGGAGGGCGTCGTCCTCGGCGATCACGATGCGCACGTGCTCATAGTCCCGCAGGGATGCGCACCCGCACGACAGTGGGTCCGCCTGCCGGGCTGTCGATCGCGGTCGTGCCGTCGAACGCGGCCACCCGGCGCTGGATGCCGAGCAGCCCGCTGCCGTGCGCCTGGTCGGCTCCGCCGTGGCCGTCGTCGGCGATCTCGACGACGAGCACGCCGTCCTCCTCGCGCAGGCCCACGGTGATCCGGTCGGCACCGCTGTGCTTGACCGCGTTGGTGAGCGCCTCCGCCACGACGAAGTACGCGGCCGCCTCCACGGCCGCCGGCAGCCGGGGGATCGGGTGCTCGTCCAGCGCGCACGGGATCGCGCAGTGCGCCACCAGCGACCCCACCGCGCCCGAGAGGCCGCGGTCGACCAGCACGGGCGGGTAGATGGCGCGCACCACCTCGCGCAGTTCGGCGAGCGCGTCCGCCGCCGCGTTCTGGGCGGTGAGCACCATCGGCAGCGCCTCGGCGGGATCGCGGGCCAGCGCGCGTTCCACCATGCCGAGGTGCATCACCACCGCGACGAGCCGGTTCTGCGTGCCGTCGTGCAGGTTGCGCTCGATGCGCCGCAACTCGGCGCCGTGCGCCTCCAACGCCCCCGCCCGCGTCGCCGTGACCTCGGCGAGGCGTTCGACCAGCGACTGCCTCGGCGGGGCGAGCCGGGTCGCGCTGACCCCCGCCCACCACCGGGCGAGCGGCACGAAGAGGACGCCGAGCAGGCCGTACGCGGCCGCGACGAGCAGGGCGACGGCCGCGCCGCCCCACGACTGGACCGGGAGTGCCACCGTCGTGCTCGCGTCGGGGATGAACGGCCAGAACGCGGCCACCCCCACGTTCTGCAGCACCCCTGTCGGCGAGCCGAGCGCCACGAACCCCGCGGCCAGGCCGACGGTGCCCTGCAACGCCAGCCACTGGACGTCCCGGCGGTCGTGGGGGCTGGTCGCCACGGCCGCCGCCCCGCCGCTCGCGGCCGGTGGTGGCGGCGGGATCGTGGTGGCCAGGTAGTGGCCGACGCGCTCCCGTTCGCCCGCCGCGAGTCCGCGGGCGAACCGGATGACGCGGGGGAGCAGCGGCAGCGTGACGACCAGCGCCACGCACAGGATCGTGGCCAGCAGCGCGAACAGGGCCTGGATCCCGACCAGCGCGGTGACGGCGAGGAACCGCCAGGCCTTCGGCCACTGCCGGTCCGGAGCGGGGTCGGTCACGGTGACTGCTCCTCTGCGAACGGCGGTGTGGACCAATCGTGGCACGCGCGGCGGTCGGGTCACGTCAGGCGCCCGAGCCGACCGCGTCGACGGGACGGCCGCGCAGCGCCGACCGGGTGGCCAGCACGATCGCGGAGAACCCGATCACCGCGGTGACCAGCACGATCCCGCCGTAGACGACCGGGTCGACGGTGGGCAGCACGCGCCCGGTCGTCGCCACGCTGATCCCGATCAGCGGCACGACCGCGACCGCCGTGCCGATCACCGTGGCCGCGGCGACCACGATCCCGGCCTCGAAGGTCATCATCCGCCGCACGTGCCTGCCGTTCGTGCCGATCAGGCGCAGCATCGCGAACTCGCGCCTCCGCGCGCCGGTGGCCATCACCAGGGTGTTGACCACGGCGATCACCAGGTACAGCAGCAGGAAGCCGTTGCCGATGAGGTTCGTCGAGGAGTCCTGCCCCCGCGCGTCCTGCTGGGCGGCGGCGAACGCCGAGCGGTCGAGCACCTGGAGGCCCGTGTACCGCGTGGCCAGCCCGCCCAGCGCGGCACCGACCTCGGCGGGGTCCGCGCCGTCGGCGGTGGAGACCAGGACCGAGTCGTCGAACCCGGTCGCGGTGTGCTCGGCGAGCAGCTCGCGCGACGCCGTGACGTCGCCGAAGCCGAACCCGTTCGCGTAGAGCGCGACCACCCGCAGGTCCTTCCTCGTGCCATCGCCGAGGTACGCGGGCACGGTGTCGCCGATCTCGGCCCCGACGGTCCCGGCGGCGCTCGTGCTCAGCGCGACCGAGTCGCCGCGCACCTCGTCCAGCGAGCCCGCGGTCATCGCGAGGTCCATGGTCGACCCCACGTGCTCCGGCGCGATCCCCTGCGCGGCGAAGGGCTGGGCGTCGACCTCGTCCAACGTCCGGAACTCCAGCAGCACCTGCGTCCGCACGACCGGAGAGGCGGTCCGCACCCCCGGCACGTCCCGCACGGCGTCCACGACCTCCGGCGCCAGCCCGGACGGGCCCGCCAGCACGAAGTCGGCGGTCACCCCCTCCCTGACCTGGTCGGTCGCCGCCGCCTCGGCGGTGGTGATGGTGAAGAGCTGCACCGACGCCATGGCCACGGCGAGCGCGAGCGGGATCACCGCTCCGCTGAGCCGCCGGGCGTTGGCCCTGGTGTTGGCGATGGCGAGGTAACCGCTGATCTTGCCGCGGTTGAGCAGCGGGGCGGCGGTCGCGACGGCGATCCGCATGAGGTGCGGGCCGAGCATGGCGGTGCCGACCATCAGCAGCAGCACGGAACCCGCGGCGCCGCTGATGCCCGCGATGCCGGGCACCAGCAGGGGTACCACCGTGCCCGTCACGATGCCGACCGCGATGAAGCCGACGCCGAACGCCCGGCGCGTGGTGCCGAGCGCCGGAGGCTCGACCGCGGCCTCGCCGAGGGCGTCGACGGGGTTGGCCCTGGCGAGCCGGCGGGCCGCGAAGTACCCCGCGCCCACCCCGCCGAGCACGCACAGCAGCACCGCGGCCACCGCGGGGAGCGGGCTGAACGCGAGTTCGAAGTCGGACGGCAGGACGCCCGCGGCGGCGAAGCCGTCCCGCAGGAGACCCGCCACGGCGAAGCCGGGCAGGGAACCCAGCACGCCTCCGGCGACCGACACGAGCAGCATCTCCGCGCCGATCATCAGGTGGACCTGCTTCGGGGTGGCCGCGATGGCCCGCAGCACCGCCAGTTCCCGGCGCCGCTGCTGGATCGACAGGCCCAGCGTGGAGGCGACCACGAACAGCACGACCATCGCGATGGTTCCCACGAGCGAGGAGGACAGCGCGGTCAGGAAGCTCCGGGCCTGGCCGACGTCGAGGAACTCCACGTCGCCGATGTCGTGGCCGGTGTAGGTGGTCAGCGGCACGTCGCCGATGGCCGAGGTGATCCGCTGGGCCAGGTCGTCGGCGTCCACCCCGGACCGGGCGAGCACGCCAACGGCGGTGAGCCGGTCGGACAGGCCCGCGGCCACGTCGTCGGTGACGAACACGGCGGCCTGCCGGGTCAGCGCGGGCGCCGACACGAGCCCGACCACGCGGTAGTCCGCGGGGACGGAGCCGACGGCGATCCGGGTCGTGTCCCCTGTGGACAGTCCGGCGCTCGCGGCGAGACCGGTGTCCAGCACGGTTTCCCCCGGAGCCTCAGGCTGCCTGCCCGCCGTCAGGGCGAACGGCGCCAGCCGGGCGGACGACCAGCCGTGGGCGTACACCGGGACGTCGGTCCCGGCGGACGGCACGGTGACCTCGACGCTGCGTTCGGCCACGGCCACGTCCACACCGGGCACCCGCCCGATCCGGTCCGCCACGTCCGCGGGCAGCGCGCCCCGTTCGGCGAACGGGGTGGACAGGCCTCCCGACTCGTCGAAGGCCTGCTTGCCGCCGACCACCACGGCCGCGGCGGCGTAGCGCTCGGGCGTGACACCGGACCGCAGTCCGGACTCCAGCAGGACACCGCCCGCGGTGATCACCGCGGCGCCGCAGAACAGCGCGACGAAGGCGGCGACGAACCCGCCGCGGCGGGCCTTGATCGTGCTCCAGGCGAGGGAGAACACGGTCACACCTCCCCGAGGTGCGTCATGAGCTCGGACACCTTGGCGACCGTGGGGCGGTTCAGCCTGCCCGCGATCCGGCCGTCGGCGAGGAACACGACCGAGTCGGCGTACGAGGCGGCGACCGGGTCGTGGGTCACCATCAGCACGGTCTGCCCCAGTTCGCCGACGAGCTGGCGGAACAGCTCCAGCACCTGGCGGCCGGTGCGGGTGTCGAGCGCGCCGGTCGGTTCGTCGGCCATGACCACCTCCGGCCGGTTCACCAGCGCGCGGGCGATCGCGACCCGCTGCTGCTGCCCGCCGGACAGCTGGGAGGGCCGGCGGTCGAACTTGTCGAGCATGTCGACCCGCTTCAGCAACTCCTGGAGCCACGCGCGGTCCACCTCGCGGCCGGACAGCCGGGGCACGAGCGCGATGTTCTCCTCGACGGTCAGCGCGGCCATCAGGTTGTACGCCTGGAAGACGAACCCGACCCGTTCACGCCGCACGGCGGTGAGCTCGGCCTCCTTCATCCCGGACAGCTCCACGTCGCCGAGCAGGACGCTGCCGGACGTCGGCCGGTCGAGGCCCGCGGCGCAGTGCAGGAACGTGCTCTTGCCCGATCCCGACGGTCCCATGACGGCGGTGAACGTGCCGCGGTCGAGTCCGATGGACACCTCGCGGAGCGCCGTCACGGCGTTCTCCCCGGTGCCGTAGGTCTTGGTCACGGCGTCCATGCGCAGCGCGGACGTCGTCAGCGTGCCGGTCATGCGGGGGACCCGACCTTCGACTCGACGGGGGTGGTGTCGGGAGCGGTGTAGCCGAGCCTGCCGCGGGTGGTCACGAGCACGACGAGGCAGAGCGCGCCGAGTCCGAGCGCCGGACCCCAGAACAGGCCGGGGTCCTCACCGGGGAAGACGTCGGAGAAGACGACCGACTGGAAGTTGTTGATCGAGCAGTGCAGCAGCATGACGAGCGGCAGGCTCTGGCGGCCCTTGTTGTACACCAGCGTGATCAGGAAGCTCATCGCCATCGCCATCGCGGCGAACCGCACGAGCGTCTCGGCGTTGACGTCCGGACCGCCCCACGGGGTGAGGAACAGCGGCAGGTGCCAGATCGTCCACAGCACGCCGAGGATGGACGTCGCGAGCACCGGGTGGTGGCGCTGCTGGAGGCGGCTCAGCGCGAAGTCGCGCCAGCCCGGCTCCTCGGCCAGACCGGTGGTGAAGAACTGGAGCACGAGCGCCGGCACGTAGATCGCCAGCACCACCAGGGACGGCGCCCGGACGATCTCCTCCGCGCCGGGCATCGCCATCGTGCCCGCCATGACGGCGATCGGAACGGCCAGCAGCGCGAACGCGTACCACCCGACACCGGCGCGGAACTGGAACAGCCGCCTGCGCCACCGCCGCAGTCCCTCGCGGCCCTCGGTGATCGCGGTGACCGTGAACGCGGCGGTCAGCGGGCCGAGGTACGCGCCGGGCAGGATCGCCGTCAGCTGGTTGCCCATGATGAGGTCCGGGTAGCGGAAGTGCAGGACGCCGAACCCGTCGAGCGACAGGATGTACGGCAGCCACGCGATCCAGCTGATGGCGTTGGCGAGGGTGAAGAACGTGACCAGCGGGAAGCGCTGGACCAGCGCCCGCAAGCGGTTCGAGGGGGCCCGGTCGGTGAGCGCGGGCTGGGTCGAGGTCATGGGTAGAAGGCTATGAACGGATCTTGTGGAAATCAGTGCAGGCAAGGGGCGTCCTCGTGGTGGAGTGGACTCCACCACGGGAGAGGAGCAGAGGGTGTCGAACACGGTCCACCTGGGCGGTGACCTGGAGGTGCGGCGGCTCGGGTTCGGGGCGATGCGGTTGCCGACCGAACCGGGGTCCGCCCGCCAGTCCGCCGTCGCCGTCGCCAGGAGGGCCGTCGAACTGGGCGTCACCCTGATCGACACGGCCCACCTGTACGGCGGGGGAGCGAACGAGGAACTGCTCGCCGAAGCCCTGCACCCGTACCCGGACGACCTGCTCATCGCCACCAAGGTCGGGGTCGCGCTCACCGGCCCCGGCGGTGGGTGGGCGGTGAACGGACGGCCTTCCGTGCTGCGCGACCAGGTCGACCAAGCCCTGCGCAGGCTGCGCTTGGACCGGATCGAGCTGCTTCAGCTGCACCGCGTCGACCCCGAGGTGCCCCTGACCGACCAGGTCGGCGCGCTCCGGGAGCTCCGGGACGCGGGCAAGGTGGGGCGGATCGGCCTGTCCGAGGTCACCGTCGCCGAACTGGGCCAGGCGCGGGAGGTCGTCGACATCGCCAGCGTGCAGAACCGCTACAACCTGGTCGACCGCGAGCACGAACCCGTGCTGGAGGCCTGCGAGTCGGCGGGGATCGCCTTCCTCCCGTGGCGGCCCGTCCACGGCGCCGTGACGGACGAGGTCACCGCGGTGGCGGCCGAACTGGCCGCCACGCCCACGCAGGTCGCGCTCGCGTGGCTGCTGGCCCGCTCGCCGGTCGTCCTGCCCATCCCCGGCACGGCGGACCTCGCCCACCTGGAGGAGAACGTGGCCGCGGCCGACCTCGAACTGACCCCGGACCACCTCGCCCGGCTCGCCCCGCGGGAATAGCCCGAGCCGCGTTCGCGCTGCACCGGGTACCCGCGGGGGCAAACGGAGCAGAAGGGTGTGGGTGATGGTCGAACGAGCCGGATCGCCGGAAGGCGTGGCGCTGACCACGACGTGCGGCAGGCACATCGCGGTCGGGCGGATTCAGCTGAACGGCACCGCGCCCATCGGCCGGGTCACCCTTCGGGTCGGCGCGGACGGCAGCGGCCGCGGTGAAGCCTGGCTGAGCCTGACCACCGCGGAGGCGAACGACCTCGCCCGCGCCCTCCTGACCCAGGGGGACGTGCTCGCGTTCGGGGAGATCCGCCGACGCGGACCCCGCTAGAAACGTCCTCTGTGGACGGTCGCCGTGCGGTCCCCGGCGGCCCTCCACCACGCGGGCCCGGTCGCGACCGGGCCCGCCGCGCGTCCGGAGCCCGTGGCGCGGGCACCTTCCGCCACGTCGTCCTCCAGGTGGTCGACCTGTGTGCGCGCGGCGTTCCGGCGCGACCGCCGTGCGTCCAGATGGGCAAAAGTTTCGTTCATGGCAGCGAAACACTTCGGCGTTCGCTCGGGGGAGTGTCCGCCAGAAAGACCTGGCTGGAGCGCTAGGTGCCGAGGATCGAGTGCCTAAATGCGTGCTAAGGCGTCCGTTGACGTGCCCGAATTGGTCTGATCCGGGGTTGTCAGGCCTATATGTTTCGGTCAATACTCCGGGTGCCTGAGCCTGCCGGAGTTCCATCCCTGCCAACTCCACCTGCCGAACACACAGGTGCTCCCAGAAGGTGCCAAGAAATGAAACTGACATCGAGGTCAGTGCCACGGGTCCTGCTCGTGTCCAGCCTGGTGGTCGCCACCACGGGCGCCGCGCTGGCGCTGGCGACGTCCGCCGTGGCGGCGACCACGCTCGGCGCGTCGGCCGCTCAGACGGGTCGGTACTTCGGTACCGCGGTCGCGGCGAACAGGCTGTCGGATTCCACCTACGTCGGAATCCTGAACCGCGAGTTCGACATGGTCACGGCCGAGAACGAGATGAAGATGGACGCGACCGAGCCGAACCAGAACCAGTTCAGCTACGCCAACGGCGACCGCATCGTCAACCACGCCCGCAACCAGGGCATGAAGGTGCGCGGTCACGCGCTGGCGTGGCACTCGCAGCAGCCCCGCTGGATGGAGAGCATGGAGGGCAGCTCGCTGCGCTCGGCGATGCTCAACCACGTCACCCAGGTCGCGACCTACTACAGGGGCAAGATCCACTCCTGGGACGTGGTGAACGAGGCGTTCGCCGACGGCAGTTCCGGTGCCCGTCGTGACTCCAACCTCCAGCGGTCGGGCAACGACTGGATCGAGGCCGCGTTCCGCGCCGCGCGGGCGGCCGACCCCGGCGCGAAGCTCTGCTACAACGACTACAACACCGACGACTGGTCGCACGCCAAGACCCAGGGCGTGTTCCGGATGGTGCAGGACTTCAAGTCCCGCGGCGTGCCGATCGACTGCGTCGGCTTCCAGTCGCACTTCAACAGCCAGAGCCCGGTGCCGTCCAACTACCAGACCACGCTCCAGAACTTCGCCAACCTCGGCGTGGACGTGCAGATCACCGAGCTGGACATCGAGGGTTCCGGGTCGACGCAGGCCAACAACTTCCAGCGGGTCGTCGCGGCCTGCCTGGCGGTGGCCCGCTGCAACGGCATCACGGTGTGGGGCATCCGCGACAGCGACTCCTGGCGCGCGTCCGGCACGCCGCTGCTGTTCGACAGCTCCGGCAACAAGAAGGCCGCCTACACCTCCACCCTCAACGCCCTGAACGCGGGCGGCACGACCACCACCACGACGACCACGACCACCACGACGACGACCACCACCACGACCACCCCACCGCCCGGACCCGGCGGCTGCACCGCGTCGGTGTCGCTGAACTCCTGGAACGGCGGCTTCGTCGCCACGGTCAAGGTCACGGCGGGATCGGCCGCGATCAGCGGCTGGACGGTGACCCTCGCCCCGCCGTCGGGAGCGGCGGTGACCGGCTCGTGGAACGTCCAGCGCAGCGGTGACAACTGGAGCAACGTCGCCTACAACGGCCGCGTGTCCGCGGGCCAGTCGACCGAGTTCGGCTTCCAGGGCACCGGCGTCGGCACCGGCATGGAACCGAGCTGCTCGGCGGCCTGACCGGACCGGCGACCCGGCACGGGGAGCCGCCACTCCCCGTGCCGGGCCTCGCCCGTGCTCTTCCCGGATCCGGGAAGAGCACGGGCGCTCAGTACCCGACCCGGAACGTGGCGTCCTGCCGCTCGGTCGCGGTGGCGATCGGGTCCACGCGCAGCGCGTAGGCGTAGTGGCGCAGGTACCTGTCCGGGTAGTTGTGGGACCGGTACGACGTCCAGCTCGCGTCCGCCAGACCCGCCACCGGGGTGAAGGTGGCGTCGGCGTCGAACGCCGCCGAGCCGTCGTCGGGGGCCAGCACCACCGCGAAACCGCTGTGCCGCAGGTAGTTCGTCGGCCGGTTGACCGACTGGAACGAGACCGCGGCCGGGTTCGCGAGGCCGGGCACGATCCGCCACTGCTGGTCCTGGTGCGGGTCGAACGGGTAGGGGTCGACGCGGCCCACGTTGTTCTGGTGCCGCACGTAGCGGTCCGGGTGGTTGTAGGACTTCAGCCGGTTCCAGGTCGGCGCGCCCCACCTCGTGAGCAGGTTGGCCATCTCGGTCGCGGTGATCGGTTGGATGGTGGCGTGCTTGGAGTTCAGCGGCTGCGTGTAGGCGCGCTGGTTCACCGCCGTCCACGTGCCGCCGCCGACGTTCGTGGACTGCCACGCGTAGAAGACGCCGTTCGGCGTGTACGTGTCGCCCCAGAGGTACGAGGTGTTCGACGTCAGGGACTTGACCACGATCGGCGCCTCGGTGCCGCCGTGCGACACCGGACCCGAGTAGGTCGTGAAGCTGCCGGGGGCGAGCGAGGAGGACCGGGCGGCGAGGAGCGTGCCGTTGGTGTTGTTCTTGAAGAACAGGTGGTTCGTGCCGTTCGCCGAGTGCAGGTGCCCGTCGATCGCGGCGTAGCCGGGGTCGAAGAACACCTGCGGCGAGCCCGCGTTCACGAAGTCGGTGGTGTAGTTGGCCATGATGACGTCGTGGCCGCCGCTGCTCGCCGAGTAGATGATCGCGTACTGCCCGCGCGAGGCGTCCCAGAACGCCTCCGGCGCCCAGCTGTGCGTGGGCATCGAGTGCAGCTTGAGCCTGCGGTAGTTGCCGAACGAGCGCAGGTCGGTCGAGTCCCACACGTGGATGTACTCGTTCTGCAGGCTCCAGTCCGTTCCCTTCAGGTCGGTGGCCAGGATCGTGAACGTGCCGTCCTGCTTGCGCAGAATGAACGGGTCGCGCAGGCCCTGCGTGCCCTGGGTCGGTGTCACCACGGGGTTGTTCTGGTTGAGCGGCGTCCAGTTCAGGCCGTCCGGGCTGACCGCGAGGTGCAGCCCGTAGTTCGCCCCGCTGAAGTCGGGCGACTCGGTGAAGTACCCCATGACGTAACCGGAGTAGGTGGCCGCGGACGCGGTTCCCGTGTGCAGCGCGGCGGTCGCGCCGCCGACCATCAGCAAGCCGAGCAGTGCGGACAGGATTCTTCGACTCATAACCGGCTCCGTTGTCGGTCGGGTGTCACACGGGTCGGATCGACCACTGCTGGCAGGTGTTGCCGAGCCAGCTCCACTGGCGCACGTCGGTGCCGTCCGCCGTGCCGCAGTCGGCCACGTCGGCGACCTTCCCGGTGGCCTGGTTGACGATCCTCACCCAGCCGCCGGTCGAGGTGTAGACCAGCCGGAAGCGCTGGCAGGTGTTGTTCAGCCAGCTCCACTGGCGGAGGTCGGCGCCGTCGGCGCTCGCGCAGTCGGCGACGTCGAGCACCTTGCCGGACGCGACGTTGACCAGCCTGCTGGTGTCGTCGGCCTGGTCCTCGACCCGCCACCTCTGGTTGGTCCCGCCGCCGCACGTCCACTGGCGGACGTTCGCGCCGTCCGCGGTGGACCCGCCGTCGAGGTCGAGGCACTTGCCGCTGTTGCGGTTGACCAGCTGGAAGGACGTCGGCGTCGTCGAGGTCTCGCCGGACGGAGCCGCCAGCACGGTCCCGTTCGCCTGCGGGACACCGAGGTTCGGGGTGCCGTCGGCGTTCCAGGTGAACTTCTGGGCGCGGGCGGTCCGCGCGTTGCCGCAGCCGCCGCTGGTGGAGGTGTTGGCGTGGTAGACGATCCAGCTCTCGGCGCCGTCCGGTGAGGTGAAGAACCCGTTGTGCCCCGGCCCGAAGACGCCCGCCGAGTCGGAGCGCTGGAACACCGGAGTGGACTTCTTGCTCCACGAGGACGCGGAGAGCGGGTTGCCACCGGTGTAGGTGAGCTGGCCCAGCTTGTAGTCGGGGGTGGCGCAGTAGCTGGCCGAGTACACGATGAACGTCTTCCCGCCGCGGTGCAGCGCGACCGGCCCCTCGTTGACCGGGGCGCCCTGGGTCTCCCACGACAGCGTGGGGCTGGAGATCACGCTGAACGTGCCGGAGGCCAACGTGTACGGGTTGCTCAGGGGAGCGATCACCAGGCTCTGGGTGCTGCCGTTCACCGAGCCGGAGCCGAGGAGGTAGAGCGAGCCGTTGAGGGAGAGCACGCTCGCGTCGATCAGCCAGCCGCCGGGGTCGAGGTTCGACCCGGTGAGGATTCCCCGGTAGGTGAACGGTCCGAGCGGATCGGCGCCCGCGCTCTCCAGCACGTGCGTGCGCTGGGAGTCGCAGCAGGCCGCGCCGACCTGGCCCGCCGAGTAGTACAGGTACCAGCGGCCGTTGAACCGGTGCAGCTCCGGCGCCCAGATGTTCGTCCCGCGGGACGGGGTGGTGTCCTGCCAGACCTGGATGCCCGGAGCCGTCGCCAGCCCGGCCAGCGTCGGGGACTTGCGCGTCACCAGCGTGTTCGTGAAGGTCGTGGAGATCAGGTGGTAGTTGCCGTCGTGGAGGACCAGCCACGGATCGGCGCCCTTCTGGGACTTGACCGGGTTGGTGTAGGTGGTCGCGGCGGCCGCGATCGGGGGAGCGGTGGCCGTCGCCGGGGAAGCGGTGGCCGGGGCCGTCGCGAACGCGACGACCAAGCCGATCACCGCCGCGGTGAACCTCCTGGGGGAGCGGGAGCTGTGCGGACCTGGTGCGGAAGGGTGCATCGTCGAACCCACGCTTTCGGGCAGGGAGACCGAAGGACAGCACGATGTGAGCGATAACATTACGATGGTGAGCTGACCGTAGGATGCTCGCCGAAGGCAGGTCAAGGACCAGCTGGTCGCATGTTCACGTTCTCAGAGATCGCGTTCCGGTCAGGCTGTCGGGCCGAGCGGGAGGGTTCGACTCGATTCGACGGCCCGGCCCGCCAGGTGTTCGACGGTGTGGTCGGAACGGGCGAAGAAGCCGTCGGCGCGGAGCGCGACGTGGCCGTGCGCCCTCGCGATGTGCTGCTCCAGCGGCCACAGCGACCGCTCGGTGTCGAGTCCGCTCGCCGCCCGCGTTGACCGTGCTGGTCGGCAACGCCGGGGCCATGCCGGTCTCGCCGCTGGACGACCTGCGCGTCGACGACATGGTCGCCATGTCGTCGACGCGGTCGCGCGCGCCGTCGCCTTCGCGGTCGAGCAGCCGGACGACGTCGACGTGAACGAGATCGTCATCCGCCCCACGGCGCAGGCCTGACGTCAGCGCGGCGTGCAGGTCAGCCCGGACACGGGTTGGTCCACTCCGGACACGATCGAACCCCAGCCGGTGGACGCGCCGGGCGCCAGCGAGCCGTTGTAGCCCTGGTTGACCGCCACGACCTTGCCGCCCGACTGGTCGACCACGGCGTTCCACGGGTTGTCGAACCGCTGGCGGCCCGTGACCGAGAAGGACGTGCTCCACCCGGTGAGCGCCTTCGGGCCGGTGTTGCGGACCGTGACCTCCACCAGGTGGGCGCCGGGCCACGCGTTGACGACCTTGTACGTCGCCGTGCACCCCGGCGCCGGGGGCGGTGTCGTGGTCGGTTCGGTGGTGGTCGTCGGGGGAGCCGCGGTGGTGGTGGTCGTGGTCGCGGTGGTCGTCGTGGGCGGCGGGGAATCCGTCGTCGTCATCGGGGGCGCGGTCGTCCAGGAGTCCGACGAGGACGGGTCGTCCGTGCTGTAGTCGACCTTCGTGTACACCTCGGCGCACTTGGCCGCGCACGCGGCGGGCAGGCCGAAGCGGTAGACCCGGCCCTGGTGCACCAGTTCGTCCGAGGCATCGCGCACCCGGACCCGGTAGCCCGCGCCGCCGTCGCCGACGGGGCCGATGACGAAGGCCTGCCCCATGTCGCCGTTGGGCAGGGCCTGCCGCCACGTGCCGTCCGGGCCCTGGTACTCCACGCCGTGGATGCCGTTGGGCAGGTGCGAGACCGCGAGGACCGGGCTGGGGGCCTGCGAGTCGCGCAGGAGCCCCAGCTTCAGGTCGCCGCGGTAGTTCGGGGTGGCCACGTAGGACCACGACACGTTCCGGTTGTTCCAGTGGCCGGGGTCGATGTGGCCGACGGCCAAGCCGCCCTTGGTGAACCTCGTCAGCGAGATCGTGGACAGTCCCAGGTGGTCCGGGTCGTCGCGGCACCAGGCCGTGGCGTCCGCGCAGCCGTCGGCCACCACCATCGTCAGGGTGGCGCCGTTGTAGTCGTCGCCGACCCAGGAACCCCCGCGGCAGAACGGTTTCCCCGGCGCGCCGTCGTTGACGCCGGTGCAGTAGTCGCCGATGGTGACCTGGACGTACCTGCCGCAGTTGCGGCCGTTCTCCCACCGGCCGATCCGGTGGGACTCCGACGCGGGCAGCGGCCTCTCGTAGGCGGCGTAGTCGCCGGGGGTGTCGAACACGTTGAGCGACACGAAGTCCTGCGAGTCCAGTGCCTGCTGGGGGAGCCCGCAGCCGCCATAGGGGGAGTCGAACCCGGAGAAGTGGGTCGCGTTGCCCTTCTGCGACGTGGTGCTCTGCGCGTCGCCGGTGGACACGAGGGCCGCGGTGACCACGACGGCGACGGCGGCCAGCGCCGTCCCGGCGAGCGCCGCCTTGCGCGTGGAACGTCTGTGAGGTCGGTCCGGGGTGGTCACTTCGCCCTCTCGCGCGAACCGGCGCGCGTGGCGGATCCGGCTCTGCTGATGATCGACTGAGCGCGCTCAGACTTCTCATCGACGCGCTCGATGTCAAGGAACTTCGCGCGGCAGTCGGCCCAGTGCGCTCTAAACTTTCGTCATCTATGAGAAAGTTTCGAACACCGTCGAATGGTCAATCGACTGTTTAGCCTGATCAGCTATCCAAATGAGACTCGAAACCACCCGAAACTACGCGTCTGAAGAGTGGAATCAGACGTACGGTGAAGCCGCCCCTGGCCGCCATCCTTCAAGGAGGAAGGATGCACCTCAGCACATCTCCACCCCCTGCCCGCCACCGCGGTGTCGTGGCGAGAACGCTCGGAGTCGTCGTCGCCGCGCTGGCGGCGGTGCTCGCCGTGCTCGTCGCACCGCAGGCTTCGGCCGCGACCCTGACCGAGGTGACCGGGTTCGGCACGAACCCGAGCAACCTGCGCATGCACATCTACGTGCCCGACCGGCTGGCCGCGAAGCCACCGGTGCTGCTCGCGGTGCACTACTGCACCGGCACGGGACCGGCGTTCTACTCGGGCACCGAGTACGCGCGACTGGCCGACCAGTACGGGTTCATCGTGGTCTACCCGTCCGCCACCCGCAGCGGGCAGTGCTTCGACGTGTCGTCGCCGCAGGCGCTCAAGCGCGACGGCGGCAGCGACCCCGTCGGGCTGATGTCGATGGTGCGCTACACCTTGCAGCGCTACAACGGCGACGCCGCACGGGTTTTCGTCACCGGCGTCTCGTCCGGCGCGATGACCACCAACGTCATGCTGGCGAACTACCCGGACGTCTTCCAGGCGGGCTCGGCGTTCGCCGGTGTGCCGGACGGGTGCTTCGCTACCACGGACGGATCGGGCTGGAACAGCGCGTGCGCCAACGGGACCGTGCTGAAGACCCCGCAGCAGTGGGGCGACATCGCCCGGTCCGCGTACCCCGGATACTCGGGTCCGCGACCGCGGATGCAGCTCTGGCACGGCACCGCGGACGACACCCTGCGCTACCCGAACTTCGGCGAGGAGATCGACCAGTGGACGAACGTCCACGGCGTGTCCACCACGCCGACGTCCACCGACAGCCCGCAGTCGGGCTGGATCCGCACCCGCTACGGGACCGGGGTGGAGGCCATCTCCCTGCAGGGCGTCGGCCACAACGTGTACGCGTCCGGCATGGGGCTGCGGGTGATCCAGTTCTTCGGTCTTGACCAGGATGGACCGACGACCACCACGACCACGACCACGACGACCACTACTACGACCACGTCGAACCCGCCCGCGGGCGCGTGCCGGGTCGGGTACACCACCAACGCGTGGAACACCGGCCTGACCGCGTCCATCACGATCACGAACACCGGCGGCAGCGCCGTGAACGGCGGCTGGACGCTCGCGTTCACGCTGCCCGACGGGCAGGCGATCACGTCCGGCTGGAACGCGACCTACTCGCCGAGCAGCGGAGCCGTGACCGCGAAGAACGTCTCCTACAACGGGACCATCGCCGCGGGCGCGTCCACCGGCATCGGCCTGCAGGCCACGCACGGCGGCAACACCGCGGCGCCGACCGCGTTCACGTTGAACGGAGCCGCCTGCACGATCGCGTGACGGAGGGAGCGGAGGTCCAGCGGGCCTCCGCTCCCCTCCGCGCGGCGGAGGGGTTCCAGCGCGCGAACCCGCCTTGGACGGAGCTGCCTCCCTTCGCTCCCCTCAGGTGAGCGAAGGGAGGCAAGGGTTCCAGCGCACGGGCCCAGCTGGAACGGACCGCCTCCCCCTCGTGGGAGCGCAGGAGCTGCCTGCTGCCCTTCCCTCGGGCGATCCCCAGTGGGCCAGGGGTTCTAGTCCTCGTCGGTTCCGATCTCCAGCACGCCGATCGGGTGTGCGGCGGGGAGGACCGCGTGGCACCTCAGCGCGTGCTCGTGCAGCGCTCGGCCCAGTTCGCGCGCGTCGGCGGCGGTGCCGCCCGCCCGCGTCCAGCCGTCCCAGGCCAGGTCGTCGGTCACCTGCTCGACACCGGCCAGCAGGTCGCGGCCAGCCTCGCTGATCCCGTCCTCCGCGAGCAGCAGGCCGCGGGACAGCAACCGGTCCGCCGCGGCCGACCACTCGTCGTCGGTCCAGCCGCGCGCGGTCTGCACGACCTGCCGGTCGAGGTCGGACGCGGCCCGCAGCACCAACGACTCGACGCCGGTCAGGCCCGCCGTCACGAGGGCCGCGACGTGGCCGTCGCCCCGGTGCTCGCGCAGGGTCGTGGTGGCCTGCCACAGCCGTTGACGCGGATCGTCGGGACGGGGGAGCGCGGCGTTCGCGGCCGCCAGCACCCGGCCGTCGCACGGCAGGGCCGACGCCACCGCCCACAGGTCGTCCGCGAGCCGGTCGTCGAGGTCCGGCAGGAGTTCCGCCAGCGCCCGGCCGACCCCCTCCAGCCGGGCGGCCAGCGCCTCCTCGGGGGTGGCCAACCCCCAGATCGCGGGCAGCGCCCGTGCGGTCATCGCGGTGGAGAAGCCGAAGAACGACGCGCGCACCGCGGCCTCGTCCACGGGCCCCAGCGGCGCCGCCCGCTGGGCGAAGTAGCCGCGCCAGAAGCCGCGCAGGCCCACCTCCTCCAGCGCGGCCAACGCCTTCGGGTGGAAGTAGACGACCGCGTGCACCGACTCGTACCGCGCCCACAGCCACCGCGCCCGCGCTTCGTCCGCCACCCCGCCGAGGCTAGGGGAGCGCGCGCAGCACGGCGAGGGCGTGGGTGCGCAGCCACACGTGCGCGTGGTCGCCGTCGTAGCGCTGGTGCCAGGCGAGGTACATCGGCACGTCCGGCAGGGCGACGGGCAGCGGCAGGGTGACGAGGCCGAGGTCTTCGGCCAGCGGCCTGCTCACGCGTTCGGCGACGGCGGTGACGAAGTCCCCCCGGCGCACCAGTTGCAGTGCCGCGAGCGTGGTGGGGGCGGCGGCGACGACCGTGCGCCGCAGACCGCGGTCCTCCAGCGCGTCGTCCACGGGGTCCCGCAGCCTGCCGCGCCGTGACACGGTGATGTGCTCAGCCGCCGCGTACGCCTCCGGGGTGAGCGGCCCGGCGGTCAGCGGGTGGCCCGCGCGCAGCACGACGACCACGCGGTCGTGGCCGACGACCTCCCGGCTGATCTCCGGCAGTTCGGGTTCGGTGGAACTCGCCTCCAGGTCGACGTGGCCGCGGCGCAGGTCGTCGGTGTCGGAGGTGGGCTCGACCAGGAACCGCAGGCGCACGCCCGGCGCCTGGGAGCGCACCACCGCCAAGAGGTCCGCGCCGACCGCAGTGGTGATGGAGTCGTGCCACCGCAGGGTGAAGACGCGGTTGAGCGTCGCGAGGTCCACCGCGCGCTCGGGGGACAGCACGGACTGGACCTGGTGGACGAGCGCGTGCACCTGCTCGCGGATCGCCGTCGCGTGCGGTGTCGGGGTCATCGTCCGGCCCGTGCGCACCAGGATCTGGTCCCCGGTCGCCCGGCGGATGCGCCCCAGCGTGCGGCTCATCGCAGGAGCGGACAGGTGCAGGCGGTCGGCGGCGCCGGTGACGCTGCCCTCCTCCAGCAGTGCGTCCAGTGCGGTGAGCAGGTTCAAATCCAGTTGCATGGGGGTAAATCTAACATGAGCAAGGATGCACTGGACGTTGTGTCCCGTTGCTTCTAGGTTCATGGTGATCCCAGCGAACGGAACGAGGAAAACCATGTCTCCCAAGGACGACGCGCTGCTGACCGAGGTTGTCTCCATCGTGGAGGCGGCGGGTGCTCTGCTCCAGAAGCGCTTCACCACCGCACCACCTCGGCTGGACACGTTCGAGGAGATCGTCGCGGCGATCGACGCGAACGACACGGCGGTGCTGGACGTCCTGCGCGAGCCGCTGCTCGCCGCCAGGCCCGGCTCCGGGTGGGTGGAGGACGAACTCGCGGGCGGACAGCTGCCGCCGGGCGAGTGGTGGGTCACCGACCCCGCCGAGGGCAACATCAACCACATCCACGGCCTCACCGACTGGTGCGTGACCGCCACCCTCGTCCGCGACGGCGTGCCGGTGCTCACGGTGGTGCACCTCCCGCTGGTGGGCACCACGTACACCGCGGTGGCGGGCGGCGGGGCCCGCCAGGACGGGGCGCCGCTGCGCCCGTCGGCGAAGACGTCGCCGCGGGGAGCCCTGGTCGGCACGGGGCAGGCGCGGCCGGGGGAGAGCGCCGAGACGTACCGCCGCATCGGCGAGTCCGTGACCGCGATGCTGGTCGCCGAGAGCGTGCTGCGGGTCTCGGTGCCCGCGACGCTCCAGCTGATCCACGTCGCGGCGGGCCGGATGGACGCCTTCTGGCAGTTCAGCGACGTCCGTTCCGGACTGGTCGCGGGCGCGCTGCTGGTGTCCGAGGCAGGCGGGGTGCTCACCGACCTCCACGGCGCGCCGTGGAGCCTGGCGAGCGCGGACCTGCTCGCCGCCGCTCCCGGTCTGCACGGCGTGGTCGTCGACGCCCTGGCCGGTGTCCGGTGAACCTGACCATCCTCGCCGCTTCCGGCGCCACCGGACTCGAACTGACCCGCCAGGCGCTCGACCGGGGGCACGTCGTGACCGCCATCGCGCGCGACCCGAACCGCGTCGCCGTCCCGGATTCCGACCGCCTCACCCGTGTCGCCGCCGACATCCGCGACCCGGACTCGCTGGCTCGGGCCATCCGCGACAGCACGACCGTCCTCTCCGGACTCGGCATCCCCAAGGGGGAGGAGCCCGGCATCCTCACCGACGGCGCGAAGGTGGTCGTCCGGGCGCGGCCGGAGCGGATCATCTGGCTGGGGGCGTTCGGCACGGGCGCGTCGGCCGCCGCCGCGGGCCCGTTCACCAGGACCCTGCTGCGGGTGCTGCTCAAGGCCGAGTTGGAGGACAAGGTCGCCGCCGACACGATCGTGCTCGAAGCGGGCGGCACGGTGTTCCACCCCGGCCCGCTGACCGACGGCCCGCTGAGCGCGGACCGCCGGGCGCCGGGTCTGGCCGACGCGCCCCGACGGCTCTTCCCGGCCCGCGTCAGCCGCGCGACCGTGGCCGCCGCGATGCTCGACGAGGCCGAGAACCGCCGCCACCTCGGCGGGACGGTCGTCCCCGTCGAACGGTGAGGCCCACCGAGTGCCGACGGCCCAGCACGGGAACCACCGTGCTGGGCCGTCGGCGTGCCCTGGACCGGGCCGTCGGCGCGGGCGGGGGGTTCCCCGGCGGGCGCGACCCCAGGGCTTGAACACCGACGGCACCATCGCGAAGGTCGGCAGCGCCATGGCCGTGGTGGCGAGGAACGACACGAACCAGATGTCCGCGGGGCTCACCCCCGGCGGCGGCGACTCCGCCGTCCCGTTCCTGGAGGCGAGGTACGGCTTCGTGCTCCAGCAGATCGACCACGAACTGTGAGCAATCGCACGAACACGTAGGGTGGGAACCAAACGGACAATTAGTCCGTTTGGAGGCACGTGGGCGGAGGTGGCTCCGCCCAACGGCCCAGTGGTGCGCCGGACCAGGTCAACCGCTGCTGCTCTCCCGGAGGACCCCACGTGGACCCACGCGACGCGCCCTCGACCAAACCCCCTCGCCGCACCGCCGTGCGCCGGTGGATCAGAGAGGACTCCCGGCACGACCTGTCCGCGTCGCTGGTCGTGTTCCTGGTCGCGATACCGCTCTCGCTCGGCATCGCCTTCGCGTCCGACGCCCCGGTCACGGCCGGGCTCATCGCCGCGGTCGTGGGCGGGGTCGTCGCCGGGCTCCTCGGCGGCTCCACGCTCCAGGTCAGCGGGCCCGCGGCCGGTCTGACGCTGGTGGTCGCGGGCTTCGTCCAGCAGTTCGGCTGGGCCCTCACCTGCGCCATCACGGTCGCGGCGGGCCTGCTGCAGATCGTGCTCGGGCTGAGCCGGGTCGCGCGGGTCGCGCTGGCCATCTCCCCCGCCGTGGTGCACGGGATGCTCGCGGGCATCGGCGTCACGATCGCGCTCGCCCAGCTGCACGTGCTGCTCGGCGGCGCGCCCGGCACGGGGGCGTGGGAGAACCTCGTCCAGCTCCCGGCGCAGCTGCTCGGCGTGCGCACCGGGGAGGCCGTGGTCGGCCTGGTGGTGCTGGCCGTGCTGCTGGCGTGGCCGCTGATGCCCGCGGCGGTGCGCGCGGTCCCGGCCTCGCTCGTCGGGATCGTCGGCGCCACCCTGCTCGCCTGGGCGCTGTCCTGGGACGTGGCCAGGGTCGACCTGCCCGGCTCGCTGCTCGACTCCGTGCGGCTGCCGGAACTGCCCGCGGGCCAGTGGGGCGCGTTCGCGCTGGCGGTGTTCACGATGACCGTGATCGCGAGCGTCGAGAGCCTGCTGTCCGCGGTGGCGGTGGACAAGCTCAAGGATCACGGCAAGGCGGCGGACCTCGACCGCGAACTGATCGGCCAGGGCGCGGCGAACACCGTGTCCGGCCTGCTCGGCGGCCTGCCGGTCACCGGCGTCATCGTCCGCAGCTCCACCAACGTGGCCGCGGGCGCGCGCACCAGGGCGTCCGCGGTCCTGCACGGCGTGTGGGTGCTGCTGTTCTCGCTGCTGCTGGTCGGGCTGATCGAGCAGGTGCCCATGGCCGCGCTGGCCGGGCTGCTGGTCTACGTCGGCTTCAAGCTGCTGAAGGTCGCCGACGTGCGCACGGCCCGGCGCCAGTCCGAACTCCTCGTCTACGTGACGACCGTGGCGTGCGTCGTGTTCCTCGACCTCCTCATGGGCGTGCTGATCGGGTTCGCCCTGTCGGTGGCGATGATGCTGCGCCGGGTCGTGTGGGCGAAGCTCCGGGTGTCCCGGACCCCGGTGCCCGGTGGGCCCGACCACTGGACGGTCGTGGTGGAGGGAACGCTGAGCTTCCTGTCGATCCCACGGCTGTCACGGGTGCTGTCCCACGTGCCCGACGGCGCGCCGGTGGACGTGGAGCTGGCCGTCGACTTCCTCGACCACGCCACCTACGAGCACCTGGCGATGTGGCGCGATCAGCACGAGAAGACCGGCGGCGCGGTGCACGTCGACGAGGTGTCCGGCATTCACGGCGGCATGTCGCGCGGCGGTCCCGGACCCGTGCTGCCGCGGTGGTTCGCGCCCTGGTCGGCGTGGCAGACGACGGTGCCGTCGCAGCGCGACGGCGAGCACGACGACGCCGCGCGCCCGCTGGTGTCGGGTGTCCAGGAGTACCACCGGCGCTCGGCGCCCCTGCTGCGCCCGGTGTTCGAGGGGCTCTCGGACGGGCAGGAGCCGCAGGCGATGTTCCTGACGTGCGCCGACTCCCGCATCGTGCCGAACGTGATCACCAGCAGCGGCCCCGGCGACCTGTTCACCGTCCGCAACGTCGGCAACCTCGCCCCCGAGACCGACGACGGCGTGGGGGCCTCGGTGCACTACGCGGTGGAGGTCCTGCGCGTGCCCGCGCTCGTCGTGTGCGGCCACTCCGGGTGCGGCGGGATGCGGGCGCTGCTCGACGGCGGCGCGGCCTCGGACGACCCCGTCGGCCGCTGGCTCCGCTCGGGCCTGGGCAGCCTGCACGCCCTGCGCGCGGGGCACCCCGCCGACCCCGGCGAGGGGTCCGAGGTGGACCGCCTGTCGATGGTGAACGTCGCCGTCCAGGTGGCCTCGCTGGAACGCCTGCCGGTGGTGCGCGAGGCCGTGGCCGAGGGCAGGCTCAAGGTGCTCGGCATGTTCTTCGACATCGGTGCGGCCCGGCTGTCGCTGCTGACCGACGACCGCACGGCGTTCTCCGCGCTGCCGGAGGGCGTTGACGTCCTGCACTGAGCTGACCGGTTCCGGACGACCGACGACCTCGTGGCCGCCCCGAGCGCGATGGCGGGTGGTCCGCGCAGCGGAACGGGCCGGGAGCGCGCTGCTCCCGGCCCGTTCGCGTGGCGAATCCCTACGGGACCGCCGGGTAGTCCTTGATGAACACCGGCGCGCCGGTGTTGGTGGTGTCGGCGGGGCCGCCCACGCCGTTGACGACGTGGTCGACGATGCCGGCACTCAGGTTGACGGTCATGATGTGGTGCAGCTTGACGCCCGGCGTGTTCGGGACCTCGAACCCGTTCTCCGTGTGGATCGTCGGGTTGTTCTGGTTGAACACGTAGACGCCACCGCCGTAGAGCGCGTGGTTCTTCACGCGGGCGCCGACCTTGTAGCCCGCGTAGCCCTCGACGCTGCCGTTCATCCAGTCCGCCTGCGTCGGCGGGTCGTACGGCAGTTCGTTCTGGTACAGGATCGTCGTGCCCTTGTCGCCGTTCCAGGTGGTGTTGTACTTCTGGAAGTGCTCGACGAACAGGCCCGTCGCGGTCACGCGGTCACCGTTGATGACCGCGCCCTGGCGGCCGGTGTTGGTGTTCCAGCGCTGGGTGTCGGTGAAGCCCTCGACGCCGTGGTCCGCGCGCCACACCCAGGTGTGGTCGATGAGCACGTCGTCGCTGTTGACCTCCAGCGCGGTGTCGACCTTGCCCACGTGCGGTCCGCCGACGCGGAAGTACACGTCGGACAGCGTGGTCGGGTTGGACGCCGAACTCCAGTCCCAGCCGTTCTTCTTGCCCACGCGCACCAGGACCGGCGACTCCTTGAGGCCCGCGTCCACCGTGACGCCCGCGATCACGACACCGGGGACGTCGGCGACGTCCAGCGGGATCGCGCCGTTGACGGCGGTCAGCGTGGCGTGGCCGATGCCGAGCACGACCTGGTTGGGGCGCCTGACCTCGATGCTCCGCGCGACGTCGTACACGCCGGGCGTCAGCAGCAGGTTCTTGCCGATCAGGAGCTGGAAGTTGATGTCCCGCACCGAGTCCGACGGCTTCGCGACGTAGAAGTCGCTCAGCGGCAGCGTGCGGCCCGCGGTCGAGCCGGTGGCCCAGGAGGTGCCGACGCTGTTCTGCTTCGCGGACGGCACGCGGACGTTCAGCTTGCCCTTGGAGTCCGCGAACAGGTACGGCTTCTCCCGGCTGACCGGGGTCTTCGCGATGGTCGTGTACGGCGGGTCCGGGAACGCGGTCTCCTCGGGGGCGCCGACGACGCCGGAGAAGACCTGGTTCCACACGCCGTTGGACCAGGAAGCGACCTCGCTGTTGCGGGTCAGCCACTGCTGCTGCGAACCGTTGGTGGTCGCGGGCAGCTTCGAGTCGGCGATGAACCCGCCGCTGGCGTACTGCGGACCGGCGGTGCAGTAGTCCATGAGGGACAGTCCACCGTTGGTGAAGTTCACCCGGCGCATCGACACGGCCTGGGACACGGCCCAGAAGTTCGCCGTCGAGCGGCAGCCGTCCTGGCCGGTCGCGTTGACGTTGACCGTCAGGTTGGAGATCGTGCGCCAGAAGTTGACCAGCGCGATGCAGTTGCTCGTGCCGCCGTCGGCGAGGCAGCGGTTGTAGACCTCGACCTTGCCGTTGATGACGACGTCGGTCGGCGCCGCGCCCAGCCCGGTGATCTCGGTGTAGTAGCCCACCTTGATCTGGAGGGGCTGCTCGGCGGTGCCGTAGGAGCCCGGCTTGAAGAGGTACGCGTACCGCTCGGTGCCCATCTCGTTGTCGACCTGCTTGGCGTAGGTCGCGTCGAGGGTCGCCTGGATCTGCGCGACCGGCATGCTGGGGTCGAAGACGGTGACGTTCGCCCCGAGGTCGGGGGTCTTGCCGTGCGACTGGGTGCTGGGAGCGGCCGTCGCGGTGGTCGCGGCGGTCAGCGCCACCACCAGGCCGAGGGTGAACACCCGGCCGAGTCGCCGCATCGTGGAGCCCGCGGTGATCATGCGGATCGTCCTCTCAGACGGGCGGTGGGGAGCGCTTCGGCGGTGGAGCAAGCGCAGTCGCTCGCTATGCGGCGCACGATCATCGTCGACCTGCCTGTTCGAAACGGGGAAGGGAGCGGCTCAGCGGTGGTAGGTCCGAGAGAGCGCTCCCATCGAGTTGGACATTTCTACCCCGTGAATCGGTCCCGCGCTACGTCCTGACGACCGGTTTCCAGGTCGTCGGTCACCGAACCAAGATCGTCCTAGAGTGCTGACCAGCGGTTTCAGCGCCAGGGCTCGTCGTCCACCCGGACAGCCGCGCCGCTGTCGGCCGCCTCCTCGACCGCCAGCGCGACGCGGTGGTCGTGCAGTCCGTCGGCGAGCGGGTACGGCTCGGGCCCCGCGTCGGACACCCACGCCGCCGTGTCCTGGAGCAGGGTCGCGATGGCGATCTCCTCGTCGTTCCAGCGCCGACCCTGGTACGGGTTCCGGTACAGGACGTCGGAGCCGAACGTGATGTGGTCGGTGTCGAAGCCGTCGAGGTCGAGGTCGTACCCGGTCTGGCGGCGCACGACCTCCGTGCGGACGATCGTGCGGTCGGCCACCAGCCGCACGGCCTCGTGGTCGCGCAGTTCGCCGGTCGTGCCGCGGACCAGCAGGCGGCGCATCAGGAGTTGGTTGTGCCACTGGTTGTCGGTGAAGTCGTAGAGGCCGAAACCGCCGCCGTCGAACGCGATGGTCGCGATCGTCGTGGTCGCCTGCCCGACCTCCACCGGGTCGGCCCACCCGTCGCGGGTGATGGGGTCGGCCAGCGGCGCGGTCGTCCGCACGGCCCGCACCTCGGCGGGACCGCGGCCCGTCCCGAGCAGCGCCCGGATGAGCGAGACGGCGTGGTACTGGTGGGTCGAGGAGACGTCCACCCTGGTCGGGTCGCCGATGGCCCCCGAGCGGACCAGCGCCAGGCGCGCGGCGTGGGAGGGCATCCGGGTGTACTGCTCGGCGACCTGGACGAGCCCGCTGCCGCCGACCCGTGCCCACAGTTCGCGGAGGCCGTCGAGGTCGGGCGCGGGCGGCGTCTCGGCGAGCACCGGGACACCGCGGTCCACCAGGTCCGCCACCAGCGACGGCGTCACGCCCCACGGCGTGGCCGTGACCACGAAGTCCGGCTTCGCGGCCAGGCACTCGTCCAGCGAGAGGAACACCGGCACCGGCAGGTCCTGGGCCCTGCGCGAGACCACGCCGACGCACTCCAGGCCGTCCAGCGCGGCGGCGAGCCGCCAGAAGTACTCGGCACGCCACCCGGAACCCACGATCGCGAAGCTCGTCACGCCCCCATCCAACACGGTCGTCCCTTCCGGACGAAGGTGGTGTCCGGGCACGGAGCCCGCGCGAAAACCCGTTGGCGGACCACGGCGACCACTGCTAGTTTTCCGGCGGCCATGCGAGAGATCGAGGAGGTGGTACCCGTGAACGCAGTATCGACACGGGTGCTCCCCGCAGGGGTCGTGGTCGGGCGGTAGGTCGTCCGGGAGCGCCGTTCACCAGCACTCCCGAAAGGC
The DNA here is from genome assembly GCA_049997955.1 of Umezawaea sp. cmx-9-4. Taxonomy (GTDB): domain Bacteria; phylum Actinomycetota; class Actinomycetes; order Mycobacteriales; family Pseudonocardiaceae; genus Umezawaea. Next base: position 225,649 of record JAEBDY010000011.1, read on the forward strand.
ACGACCATGCGTTTCACGTCCGAACAGCGCTTCGACGACGGCGTCCTCGAACGCGAGTTCACCCTCGGTGAGATCCCCGGCATCCTGTGGACGCCCGGATCCGCGCCCGCACCGGCCCCGCTGATCCTGATGGGCCACCCCGGCGGACTGCGCAGGATGTACCCCCGGCTGGCGGCCCGTGCCCGGCACGCCGCGGCGGAGGGCTACGCCGCGGCCACCATCGAACTCCCCTGGGGCGGTGAGCGGCCCCCTTCCGCCGCCGCCGAGCAGGCCCGCGCCGACCTGCTCCGGGCGCTGGAGGCGGGCGAGCCGGTCGGCGACGAGATCATCGACCGGCTCGTCCTCCCCCTGGTCGACAAAGCGGTCCCGGAATGGCGGGCCACCCTGGACGCCCTCCTCTCGCTGCCCGAGATCGACGGCCCGGTCGGGTTCTCGGGAGGGGTGATCGCCATCGGCGTCCGGCTGGCGGTGGTCGAGCCGCGCATCTCGGCCGCCCTGCTGTTCGCCGGGAGCTTCGTGCCCCGCAGCACGTTCGAGGAGGCCCGGCAGGTCACCATCCCGCTGCTGGTCCTGCTCCAGTGGGACGACGAGGGCAACGACCGCCAGATGGCCCTGGACCTGTTCGACGCCTTCGGCTCCGAGGAGAAGACGCTGCACGCCAACACGGGCGGGCACACCGGCGTGCCGCGGTTCGAGGGTGACGACGGGAACCGGTTCTTCGCCCGGCACCTGAGGTGAGGCCTGGCCGGACTTCCGGGGTGCGACTCCGACGGGCTGACGTGGTGGCGGGCGCGCTGGTCCTGCTGGACAGCGACGGGCTGGACGGGCTGGCGTCAGCCCGCACTTCGCCCGCCTCACCCTGGGAGGGCCCGAGTTGGAGCACCTGGAGGACTCGGGTTTCGACCAGACCGTCCGGCTGTTCTTCCCGACCGCCGGGCAGCAGGGGCTGCGGATGCCGACGGTCTCGAAACAACAGTTCGTGCGCTCAAGTCCCCGGTGGCAGGGGAACGACTACTGGCGCGCGTCCCGGTCGATCTCCCGCGCGGGCCGGGGACGGCTTTCCCGCGGTTGCGGGCGTTCCAGGTCGAGCGACACCGCGATCCACGTGCGCACGACCCGCACGAGGAAGCGCAGTGCCGCACGCACCGGCCGCTTGGGCAGGCGGGGGAGTTCGGGTAGGCGCACAAGGACAGTGTGCTTCACCGCCGGTGCGCGGGGGATGGGAACGCGCCAACCCCCTCCGGGCACCCGGAGGCGGGCCGGGCTGACCGATGGGCGCTTCGGCGGACGCCGAGGTCGAGACCCGCGCCCAAAGTGGCGTCGGCGCGTGAGATCGCGCCAGCGCATGAGTTCGCGCCGGCGCATGAGATCGCGTTCGCCGCTCACTTGCTTACCGGCCGTCGACCTGGTGCCACGACATCCTGAGGTCAGCGGTCGCGCAGGAGTGCGACCCCGTCGCCCTCCAGGTCGTCGAGGTAGGCCGTGCGGCCGGTCATCGCCATGATCAGCGCCACCGTGCTGCCGGACACCAGCGGTCCGTCACCGGTGGTGAACGGCCCGTCGGTCGCCACGAGCCGCAGGCCGCCGATCCGTCCTTTCGCCACCACGACCATGTCCGTGCCCCGGTAGTACTCGGCCAGGAGCGTGACCGTCTCGATCGGGTGGTCGCGGCGGATGCCAAGGGGCCTGCGGATGTCCTCGCCGTGCACGATCGTCTCCCCGAGCATCGCCACGACCGGGAGGGGCGGCTTGGTCGTGCTGGTCACGACGCGGCGGAAGTTCTCCAGGGTGTCGGCGGGAGTCGTGCCCAGGCGCTCGGCCAGCCGCACGGCGACCTGCTTGTCGAAGTCGAACCGGCAGCGGACCACCCCCGCCATCCACCGCAGCGGGGTCAGGCCCGCAGCCGAGGCGAGGTGTGCGAGGACCTCGCGCACCGACAGCCCGGCGCACAGCGACGGGGTCGTCCAGCGCTCGTCGGCCAGGGTCGAGAGGTCGGCCGCGAGCGCCGCTCGTTCGGTGTGGATCAGTGGCCAGAGGTCCGCGTTGGTGCTCATGCCGGTGAGACTGCCACCGCGGCCCCACGTCATCGGTCCACGACGAAGGGATTGGTCCACCTGGCACGGTGGACCAACCCCTGGTTCGGGAAGGTCAGAACGAGACGTCGTTGCCGCTGAGCACGCCGCCGACGTCGATGCGGTCGATGTCCGCCACGTCGGTGATGTCGCCGATCCCGGAGATGTCACCGATCCCGGAGATGCCGGAGGTCACGTCGCCGACGTTGCCGATGTCGCTGACCACGTCGGTGAGGTTCAGGGCGTTGTCGGTGACGCCGGACAGGTCGCCGGTGGCGACGTCCTGCACGGCCGTCGTCAGCTGGGTGGTGTCGAGGACGTTCGCACCGGTGGTGAGGTCGCCGACGAGGTCGGTGACCTGGCCCTGCCCGACGATGTCGAGCGGGCCGTCGAGCACGTCGGCGTCGAGGCCCTGGCCCAGGTCGGTCACGGGGGAGAAGGCACCGGTCAAGTCCTGTCCCACGACGCCGGAGATCGGGCTGTCGTCCAGCACGGGCAGCGCGTCGAAGGCGGTGCCGATCTCGCCGAGGCCCTGCGTGGGGGCGTAGTCGAGGACGAGCGGCAGGATCTCCTGCACGTCCAGGGCCGAGACGTCGCCGAGTCCCGCGGCGCCGAGCGCGGCCTCGGGGTCGGTCTGGAACGCCGAGAACGCCTGCGGGTTGTTCAGCAGGTGCAGGGCGAAGTCTTGCAGCGTCTCGAACGTGTCCATCTGTGTGAGCTCCTGAGGGAATCGGGGTGCCTTACGAGGACAAACGTTAGGACTGTTGTCACTGTCCGCACATCGGGTGTTGCTCCTAGTCCCGATCGGGGTACTCCGATAGGGGGATCGCAACGGGGAAGGGTTAGGGGACGGGGCTAGCCCCGTATTCGCCCACCGGGGGTGAACCCCACGCCGGTGGCAGGACGAACATCGCAGCAGAACGCCCAACGAGGAGGAAACCCGCCGCATGACTCCACCCGCTCTCGTGTTCGACCCGGTTGTCGCCGAAGCGCTCGACCGGGCGACCAGAACCAGGCACGTGGTGGTGGCGGGACCGTCCGGCGTGGGGAAGACAGCCCTGCTGTCCACCCTGGACAAACGGGTGGTCGACAACGCCGAGTCGCTGTCGGGGTCGGCCGTCGACGCCCTCGTCGCCGAGGTGGCGGACGGGGCCGACCTCGCGGTGGCCCACCGCCCTACCCGCAACCCGCGGCTCCCCGTGCTGCTGGCCGCGCTCGCGCCGTCGGTCGTCCGGGTCCGGCTGGGTCCGTGGGGGCACGACCAGATCGGGGACTTCCTCCGCGGGCGCACCGGGCGGCAGCCCGCGGTGGGACAGCCGCGCACGCTGCACGAGCGGACCGGTGGGGTGCCCGCGTTCCTGGAGGCCGCGCTGTCCTCGGACCCCGTGGGCGCGCTGGCCCCCGCGTTGGACGGGTTGGACGCGGACACCCGCACCCTTCTGCTCGCCGTGGCCCTCGGCGCGCCGCTGGACCTGGACCTGCTGGCCGAAGCGCTGCGCACCACCCCGGACACCGTCCAGGCCGTGGTCGACGCCGCTCGCGCCACCAGCGTCATCGGCGCCGACGGCGGCGTCCCGCCGATCGTGGCGCACGCCGTGCGAGTCCTCGCGCCGATGGACGAGCGGGTCCGGCTGGCGAGGACGCTGCTGCGGCTGCAACAGGAGCGGAAGCAGTCGATCCGCGCGCTCGCCACGTCGTTGCTCGACCTGCCGGGAGCGGTGGCCGACCAGGCCGGGGCGCTCGTCGCGGCGGCCAACGAGGTCCTGCGCGACGACCCAGCGCTCGCCGTCCGGTTCCTCACCACCGCCGTCGACCTCGGCGGATCGGCCGTCGACCTCGCGCCGCTGGTCGCCGAGGCGCACGCGCTGTCCGGTGACCTCGACGCCGCGCTGCGGACCGTGGACCTGGCCGCCGGGTCCGACGACCGGCGGGTGCGCGACGCGGGGGCCGTCGTCGCGGCGACGGTGCTCGCCCAGCGCGGCGAACTGGCCCGCGCCGCCGAGGTGCACGCCTCCACCGACGACTCGCGGGCGGTGGACCTCGCCGCCATCGCCCACGTCGCGACCGGTGGGTGGCGGCATGCGGCCGTGCTCCTGGAGGGCACGACGTCGACGTCGACCGTGGCCGCGGGCGTCACCCGCAGAATGGCGCACGGCCTGCTGACCTCGGTCGGTGGCGCGCCCACGACGGCGCTGGCGACGTTGACCGCGGCGGCGTCGGTCGCCGACTCGCTCGGCGCGCCCCACCTGGTCCCGGACAGCCCGACCGCGCTGGCCGCGCACGTGTGCCTGCACCTGGCGGAACTCCCGCTGGCCGCGACCCTGCTCGGCGGAGCGGCCGCGGACGGCGTGTTCGGCACCCGCCACCAGGTCCTGCTCGCCTACACCGCCGTGCTCGGCGGCGACCTGACCACGGCGGCCAGGCGACTGGCGCCGATCAAGGTCCTGCGCGGCCTGGAACCGCGGGACGCGCTGCTCGCCGCCGCCGTCGACCTCGGGCTGGCCCGCCGCCGCAGCGATCCGCAGGCCCTGGAGAACGGCTGGGAGAACGCCTACCACGCCCTGCTGGTGCAGCCGGTGGACCTGTTCACGCTCCTGCCGCTGGGCGAACTCGTCACCGCCGCGGCCAGGCTCGGCCGCGCGCACCAGGTGGCAGGCCACCTCGACCTCGCGTGGGACCTGCTGGAACGGTCGGGCAGGCCACCCGCCTGGTCGGTGATGCTCCGCTGGTGGGCGTTGCACGCGGGGTTGATCGCCGGTGACACCGCGGCGGCGCGCCTCCACGCCGAGGCGCTCGCCGGGCACCGCGAGCAGACGTCGGCGGGCCGGGTGCTCGCCGACGCCGCCGAGTGCTGGCTGGCCGTCAGCGCGGGGACCGTCGAGCCCGACCTGGTGGAGCGGGCCGCCACGGCGCTGCACGGGCACGGCCTGCACTGGGACGCCTCCAGCCTGGCCGGGCAGGCGGCCATCCGCACCGCCGACCGCGCCACCATCACCCGCCTGCTGGAGTTGGCCCGCAGGCTCAGCGCGGTGTCGCCGGACCAGGAGTCCGAGACGGGCGTGCTGAGCGAACGCGAGCAGGAGGTGGCCGCTCTGGTGCTGGACGGCCTGACCTACAAGCAGGTCGGCGACCGGCTGTTCATCTCCGGCAAGACCGTCGAGCACCACGTCACCAGGATGCGGCAGAAGCTCGGCTGCCAGAGCCGCCGCGAACTCCTCGTCACGCTGGGGGAGCTGCTCGGCCGGTGAGTCAGCGCGCCGCCGTCACGGGCTCGCGGTCGACCGCCGCCGGGCGGTGGGCGGGCAGCAGGGAGGCGATGACGGCGGCGGTGAGGGCCGCGCCCGCTCCGATGGCCATGACGACGCGGAAGCCGTTCTGCGACGGCAGGGCGGTGGTGCCGAGGGTGGTGGTCATCTGGGCGAGCACCACCCCCGCGACGGCGCTGGACACCGACGTGCCGATGGAGCGCATGAGGGTGTTCAGGCTGTTGGCGGCGGCGGTCTCGGAGACGGGAACGGCGGACATGACCAGGGCGGGCATGGCGCCGTAGGCGAGGCCGACGCCCGCGCCGATGACGCTGGAGACGAGCAGGAGCTGCCAGATCTCGGCCATGAGCACGACCCCGAGGCCGTAGCCGACCGCTACCACCAGCGCGCCCAGCACCAGCGTGGTCTTCGGGCCCTTCGTCCGGGACACGCGGGCGGAGACCGGGGCCATCACCATCATGACCAGGCCCGAGGGCGCCAGGACGAGGCCCACGACGACCAGCGACTGACCGAGGCCGTACCCGGTGGCGGTCGGGAGCTGCAGGAGCTGGGGCAGGACCAGGGACATGGCGAACATCGCGAAGCCGAACACGGCCGAGGCGAGGTTGGTCAGCAGGACCGGGCGGCGGGCGGTGGTCCGCAGGTCGACCAGCGGACGCGGCGTCCGCAGCTCCCACCAGCCCCACGCGGCCAGGACGACGACGGTGGTGCCGATCAGCCCGGTGGTGGTGCCGCTGGTCCAGCCCCACGCCGAGCCCTTGGAGATGGCCAGCAGCAGGCAGACCAGCGCGGTCGAGAGGCCGAGCGCGCCGACGACGTCGAAGCGGCCACCCGTGCGGACCTCGGACTCGGGGACGAGCGCGGTCACGAGGACGGCGACGACCACGCCGAGCGCGGCCGAGGCCCAGAACAGCAGGTGCCAGTCGGCGTTGTCGGCCAGCAGGGCCGCCAGGGGCAGCCCGAGCGCGCCGCCGACACCGAGGGAAGCGCTCATCATCGCGGTGGCCGAGCCGAGGCGTTCGCTCGGCAGCTCGTCGCGCATGATGCTGATGCCGAGCGGGATGACGCCGGACGCCAGGCCCTGGAGGACGCGGCCGACGATCATCGGCGGGAGGGTGTCGCTCAGCGCGCCGACGACCGATCCCGCGACCAGCAGCCCGAGGCTGACCAGCAGCATCCGGCGCTTGCCGTACATGTCGCCGAGGCGTCCGGTGGTGGGCGTGGCGACCGCGGCAGCGAGCAGGGTGGCGGTGATCGCCCACGTGGTGTCCGCCGGGGAGGCGTCGAGGAGCCGGGGCAGCTGGGGGACGAGCGGGATCACGACGGTCTGCATCAGCGACACGACGATGCCCGCGGAGGCCAGCACCGCGACGACGGTGGTGGGACGCCGGACGACGTCGGGTGTGCTGACGGGTGTGCTGGGCATGGGATCGCCTCCGGGGACGAGGGGTGGTGAGCTGAATTAAATCAGTCACTTGACTTAGAATATCCCCGCGGCTTGACTGTGCCCGATCTGTCCGATTGCGACGGTGACCTCGCCCGGTGGGCATCGACGGAGTCGGTGGCCCGCTTGTCCGAACTGTCGGTCGAAGGCTTCCGACGTGCCTGTACGGTGGTGATCGTGGTGACGGACGTCGGCAGGACGCCGCGGGCGGAGCAGGTCGGCGCCACGCGCGAGCAGATCCTCCGCACCGCCGAGCGGCTGTTCGCCGAGCAGGGCCTGTACGCCGTGTCCAACCGGCAGATCAGCGCCGCCGCGGGGCAGGGCAACAACGCGGCCGTCGGCTACCACTTCGGCACGAAGGTCGACCTGGTGCGCGCCATCGTCCGCAGGCACGCGTCCAGGGTGGAGTCCCTGCGCCTGGAGATGGTGGCGGCCGTCGGCGAGTCCGACGACATCCGGGACTGGGTGGCCTGCCTCGTGCGCCCGACCGCCACCCACCTCGCCGCCCTGGGTGATCCCACCTGGTACGCCAGGTTCGGCGCGCAGGTCATGACGGACCCCGCGTTCCGGGCGATCATGTCCGAGGAGGCCCTTGCGACGACGTCGCTGCGGCAGGTCGTCGAAGGGCTCGACCGCTGCCTGCCGGACCTGCCCGCCGAGGTCCACGCCGAGCGCGGCGACATGACCCGGCACCTGATGGTGCACGGCTTCGCCGAGCGGGAACGGGCCCTCGCCGAGGGCGTCGCCACTCCGCGGGCCACCTGGCACGACACGGCGGACGGGCTCGTCGACGCGATCGTCGGGCTGTGGCTCGCACCCGTCACCCCGCGTACCTGATCCACTTCTCCCCGTGGCGAACCGGACGACGCCCAGGTGGAGCACGCGTTTAAGTCAGTCGATTGACTCAAATCGGAGAACCCGGTTAGGTGGACGTCGACCGAGATCAACACGAAGGAGGTCGCCGTGGCCAGCGGTGAGGCAGACCAGGTCCTCGACTACCCGATCCCGTCGCCTTCGGCGCTGGAGCCGCCGCGGGAGTGGGCGGAGCTGCGCCGGGGTTGCCCGGTCGCCCCGGTGACGCTGCCCAGCGGGGACGGGGCGTCGCTGCTCACCCGCTACGACGACGTCAAGCAGGTGCTGGCCGACCCGCGGTTCCGCAGGCGGCTCGACGCGGAGGACGCGGCGCGGGTCTCGGCCACCGAGTCCGGTGGCGTGTTCAACGGGGCGCTGGCGAAGGCCATGCCGGAGGAGACGCACCAGCAGTGGCGCCGGATGGTCGGCAAGTGGTTCACCGCCAAGCGCATGTCCGCGCTGCGGCCCGGCATCGAGGCCATGGCCGACCGCCTCGTCGACGAGATGGTCGAGGGGGGCGGACCCGCGGACCTCAAGGCGGCACTGGGTTTCCCGCTGCCCGTGTGGGTCATCTGCGACATGCTCGGCGTTCCGGAGAGCGACCGCGACCGGTTCGCCTACTGGTCCAACACCCTGCTGAGCCTCACCCGCTACGAGCAGGAGGAGATCGACGCCGCGCAGGCCGAGTTCCGCGACTACATGTCGGCGCACATCGCGGCCATGCGGGAGAACCCCGGCGAGGACCTCGTCAGCGAGCTGATCGCGGCCGCGGCGGGCGCGGGGCAGGTCATGCCGGACGAGGCGCTGCTGTCGACCGCGCAGGGGCTGCTGGTCGCGGGGCACGAGACCACCGCGAACATGATCGGCAAGATGGTCGGGATGCTGCTGGCCGACCGGACCCGCTGGGAGCGGCTGGTCGAGGACCGCTCGCTGGTGCGCTCGGCCGTGGAGGAAGCGCTGCGCCTGGACGCGAACCCCGGCTTCGGCATCCCGCGCTACATCACCGAGGACGCCGTGGTCGGCGACGCGGTGATCCCGCGCGGCACCACCGTGGTGTGCAACCTGGCCGCGGCCAACCGCGACGAGAACGCGTTCGACGAGGCGGACGAGATGGAGCTGGACCGCAGCCCGAACGCGCACCTGGCCTTCGGGTTCGGCTCGCACTCGTGCCTCGGGCAGTCGTTGGCGCGCACCGAGTTGCAGGCGGTGCTCGACGTGCTGCTGCGCCGCCTGCCGGGGCTCGCGCTCGCCGTGCCCGCCGAGGAGTTGGAGCGCGTCGACGGCCTGATCGTGGGTGGGCTGACCGAAGTCCCGGTGCGCTGGTGATCTCCGGCGGCCGCACCGAGCGGGCCGCGGAGACCCGTGAGCTGGTCCTGGTCGCCGCGGAGCGGCTGTTCGCCGAGCACGGGTTGTTCGCGGTGTCCAAACCGCCAGGTCGGCGAGGCGGCGGGGCAGGGCGACAACTTCGCCGTCGGCTACCACTTCGGCACCAAGGCCGAGTTCGGCGCGCAGGTGATGACAGACCCACGGCTGCCGGCCTGATCGACGCGATCACCGGACTCTGGCCTGCGCCGGTCACCACGACCGGCGCGTGACGACCGAGGAGGCGGGCGCCGGTACGGGCGCCCGCCGGGTGAAGGAGAGCAACCGATGAAGATCTTCGTGGACGAGGACAAGTGCTGCGGGGCGGGCTCGTGCGTGCTGGTGGCGCCGGACGTGTTCGACCAGCGCGACGAGGACGGTGTCGTGGTGCTGCTGGACGACCGGCCCGCGGACCACCTGCACGGCGCGGTCCGCGAGGCCGCGGGCGTGTGCCCGGCGGCGGCGATCACGCTGGACGGGACCGCGTGAGCACACCCTCCGGGGTCCTGGTCGTCGGAGCGTCCGCCGCCGGGCTCGCCACGGCGGAGGCGTTGCGCCGCAAGGGTTATCGCGGCGAGCTGACGCTGGTGGGCGACGAGGTCCACCCGCCGTACGACCGGCCGCCGCTGTCGAAGCAGGTCCTCGCGGGCACGTGGGCGCCGGAACGGGCCGTGCTGCGCACGGCCGAGGTGCTGGACGTGCTCGACGCGCGGTTCGTCCTCGGCGATCCGGCGGTGGCGCTGGACGTGCCGACGCGGACCGTGGTCACCGCCTCCGGGCTGGAGCTGAGCGCGGACGCCGTCGTGGTGGCGACCGGGGTTCGGCCGCGCACCCTGCCCGGTCGTCCGGACCTGGCCGGTGTCCACGTGCTGCGGTCGCTGGCCGACGCCCTGGCGCTGCGGGAGGACCTGCTGACCGCGAAGCGGCTCGTGGTGGTCGGCGACGGCGTGCTCGGGGCCGAGGTCGCCGCCACGGCACGGGGTCTGGGGCTGGACGTCACCCTGGCCGGACCCCAGCGCGCGCCGCTGGAGGCGCAGCTCGGGCCGTCGGTCGCGGGACTGCTGGGCGATCTGCACGCGGAGAACGGGGTGCGCCTCCGGCTCGGTGCGGCGGTGACCGGTCTGACCGGTGACGGCGGCCGGGTGTCCGGGGTCCGGCTGGACACCGGCGACGTGCTGCCCGCGGACGTCGTCGTGGTGGCGCTCGGCGCGGTCCCCGCCACGGAATGGCTCAGCGGCAGCGGTTTGACCCTCGACAACGGGCTGGTGTGCGACGCGCGCTGCCGGGCCGCCGACGGGGTCTACGCCGTCGGCGACGTCGCCCGCTGGCACCACGACCGCCTCGGTGTCGCGCTGCGCCTGGAGAACCGCACCAACGCGACCGAGCAGGCGGCCGTCGTGGCCGACAACATCCTTGGCGCGCAACGGTCCTACGAGCCCGTTCCCTACTTCTGGACCGACCAGTTCGACGCGAGGATCCACGTCCACGGCACGCCGACCGCGGACGCGGACGTGACGGTCGTGGACGGCGACCTCGCCGCCCGCCGGTTCGTCGCGCTCTACCGGCGCGACGGCCGGGCCGTCGGCGTCCTCGGCTGGAACATGCCCAAGCAGGCCCGGCAGCACCGGCAGCGGCACCTCGCCGCACCCGTGGTCGCGGCACACCTCTCGGAAGGGCGACGATGACCAGCACGCCGGACTCCGCCGGAGTCCCGGACTTCCCCATGCCCAGGGCGCAGGGCTGCCCGTTCGACCCGCCACCGGAGTTGCGGGCGCTGCAGGAGGAAGCGCCGCTCACCCGCGTGAGGCTGTGGGACGGCACCACCCCGTGGCTGGTGACCCGGTACGCCGACCAGCGCGCCGTGCTCGGCGACCGGCGGGTGAGCGCCGACATGACCCACCCGACCTACCCGCGGCAGGCGCCGGGCAGCGGGTCGTTGAGCTTCATCGGCATGGACGACCCCGAGCACTCGCGGCTGCGGCGCATGGTCGGCTCCGCGTTCACGGTGAAGCGCGTCGAGGCCATGCGGCCCGGCGTGCAGAAGATCGTGGACGACGCGATCGACGCCCTGCTCGCCGGACCCGAGCCGGTCGACCTGGTCGAGGCGTTCGCGCTCCCCGTGCCGTCGCTGGTGATCTGCGACCTGCTCGACGTGCCGTACGCCGACCACGACTTCTTCCAGACCAGCAGCAAGACCATGATCAACCGCAACTCCACGCCGGAGGAGCGCACGAGCGCGTCCGGCGCGCTGGCCGAGTACCTGGGCCGCCTGGTGGCCAAGAAGATCGAGAACCCCGCCGACGACCTGCTGTCCCGGCTCGGCGAGAAGGTCGGGGCCGGGGAGCTGACGCACCGCGGCGCCACCGAGATGGCCGTGCTGCTGCTCATCGCCGGGCACGAGACCACCGCGAACATGATCGCGCTCAGCACCCTCGCCCTGCTGCGGAACCCGGACCAGCTGGCGCTGCTGCGCGACACCGACGACCCGGCGGTCGCCACGACCGCCGTCGACGAGATGTTGCGCTACCTCGACATCACCCACGGCGGACGCCGCCGCGTCGCGCTGGAGGACATCGAGGTCGCGGGTCAGCTCGTCAAGGCGGGCGAGGGGCTGGTCCTGCCGAACGACATCGCCAACCGCGACACCGAGGTGTTCGCCGACCCCGACACGATCGACATCGCCCGCCAGGCCCGCCACCACCTCGCGTTCGGGTTCGGCGTGCACCAGTGCCTCGGCCAGCCCCTCGCCCGGCTGGAGCTGGAGATCGTCTACCGCACCCTGTACCGCCGCGTCCCCGACCTGGAGCTCGCCGCCGAGTTCGAGGACGTCCCGTTCAAGCACGACGGGTTCGTCTACGGCGTGCACTCCCTGCCCGTGAGCTGGTGAGCCACCGCGGCGGTTGAGCCCGACCGTCACCCGTGCGGCGCTTCGGCCAGCAGGGAGCGGAGCGCGTCGAGGTCGGGCAGCAGGGCGTCGGGCTCGACGAACGGCATGAAGGGTGGGTCGTGGGTGCCCGCGTCCTCCACGAGGATCGCCGCGCCCGCGCCCGCCCGGTGGGCGCACAGGACGTCGCGGTCGAAGTTGTCGCCGACGTACCAGGTCGAGGAGACCGGCACGCCGAGGGCGTCCGCCGCGGCGGTGATCATGCCGGGGTGCGGCTTGCGGATGCCGATCTCGTCGCTGTAGAGCTGCACGGCGAACCGCGCGCCCATCCCGTGGCGCCGCAGGTGGTTGCGGTGCACCGCGCCGCACAGCGCGTTGCTGACGATGCCGACGGGCATCCCGAACGCGTCGGCCGTGTCGAGCAGACCGGACAGTCCGGGGCGGAAAGTCCTGTCCTGAGACACTTCGCCCATCCGCTCGCACAGCGCCGTCGCCTCCGCGGTGACCCACGCCCGCGCCGGGGCGGGCCAGTCCGCGGCGACGAAGTCGGCCCAGAACCGGCGGTGGGTCAGCTCCACGGGCTCGCGCGTCCTGGACACCGCGTCCCTCCACCGCGATCCCGCCGCACTCCCGTGCTCGATGTCCTGGCGAATCCGCTCCTGGTCCGGGGCCTCGAACCCGATGAGGGCGAACCTGGCGCCGATCTCGGCCGCCAACTCCTCCGCCCACTCCGGTCGCCGCCTGCCGGTCACCACGACGCCGCCGAAGTCGAGCAGCAGCGCCAGCGGTCGGGTCAGCTCACCCATCATCACTCCCGTCCTCGACCCCGGACAGTACGGGTGATCGCCGGGCAGTGGACCGCGCCTCGGCCGGTCGGCGCAGTGAAATCCCCGCTCCCGGGGGGTGAGGACTTCACGTCCGACCGCGTTACGGCGTAACTACCGGTGCGTTCCCCGGCACAGCAGTATTCATCCCAGCACCAACCGGGAACCGATCGCCGCACCAGGGAGAACAAGATGAACACCACCGCCAGCGCCCTCACCCTCACCGACGACGCCGACCTGGAGATCTTCGAGTTCGACCGCCCGACGGGCAGGCAGTTCGACTTCCTCGGCTTCAGCGTCCACTGCAGCGGCACCCCGGCGCTCGGCACGCGCACGACCTCCGCCGCCTGATGCCCCGCGCGGTGCCCTCCTCCGCCCCCAAGGGCGTGGCGCGGGAGGGCGGGCCGCACGCGACTGTCCACAGAGGACACGAGGTCCCCTGTGGGAAAATTTGCGAATCCGAGGTTTTTTCACCCCCGCGTCCGGGTAACCCCCGTTCGACCGTGCCGCCGGGCACACCGATGTTGGGAGCGGACATGCCTAGGGTTGAGCGACACCGCCGCCGTCTGCCGGGTAGCTGGTTCCGGACGACCACCGTGCAAGCGCACCGCAGGCGGCCTGCGAACTTCCACTGGATGGTCATCGCGGGCGTGCTCGCCGTCGCCGTGATCATCCTGCTCATCCTGGTCTTCTAGCTTCCAGCACCCGCCGCCGTCGACCCGTGTGACGCCATCGAGTCACCGGGTCGCGGCGAGCGCCTCGTCCACCGTCTCGTGCAGCGGCAGCAGCCGGTCCATCGCCGTCGCTTCGAGCGACCGCCGGACGCTCCGGCTGGCCACCACGTGGATCAGCCGGTTCCCGCTCTCCTTCGCGTACTCGCGCGCGTGAGCCAGCGCGGCGATCCCGGACGACGCGAAGAACGTCACCTCGGACAGGTCCAGCACCAGCGCTCTGGCGCCGTTGTCTAGTGCTTCGACGATCTGCTCTCGAACCGTTTCGCTGTTGGACATGTCGATCTCGCCCGTGGTCCGCAGGACGGCCGTGCCGTTGTCGGTCGAGTTGTTGAGGGAAGTCATCCCCCGATTCTGCCGTGCCCGGAGCCGTCCGGCCAGCCTGGGAAAATCATGCCCCGCAACGGTTTGAAACAGCTCACCGGTGGCAATACCCACCGGTGGAGCAGGCAGGCGGGGTTGGTCGACCTGCGTCTCGAATTCTGCCACTTGACCGGTGCCAGGGTGATGTCATTCCCTGTCCGTGGCCAGGATCAGCGCGTCGGCCACCATCGCCATCGTGCTCCGCGCCCGCCGCGGGTCCTCGGTGAGGAAGTAGTGGTCCACGTTCGGCGTCTCGTCAAGGGTGGCGGGCACGCCCGTCGCCCGCAGCCGGGCGACGTAGCGCTCACCGTCGTGCCGCAGGACGTCCCGCCCACCCGTGAGCACGAGCGCGGGCGGCAGCCCCGCCAGGTCCTCGGCCAGCACGGGTGAGGCGTACGGGTGCGATCGCGTTGCCACGTCCGGGAAGTAGACGCGCCGGACCAGGTGGCGCAGGTCCGAGGAGACCATCCCCGTCGAGTCGCGGGGGATCTCGCCCGCCATGTCCAGCGCGGGCACCCCGAGCACCTGGAGCACCGGGCGGAACGACCCGGCGTCACGGGCCTGGAGGCACACCGAGGCCGCGAGGCCACCGCCCGAGGAGAACCCGCCGACGGTGATCCGGTCGCCGTCCAACCCCGACTCCCCACCCCCGGCGGCGGCCCAGGCGGCGACGTCGTGGCACTGGTGCTGCGCCACGGGGTACGCCACGTACGGCCCGGCGCGGAAGTCGACGTTGAGGATCACCAGCCCGGTGGTCGCGGCGAGGTAGCGGCACCACCAGTCGTCCATGGCGGGGTACCGCATGAGCCAGGCGCCGCCGTGGAAGTGGACGTGCGCGGGTACCCGGCCACGACGCCCCGGCGTCCGGTAGACGTGCACCGGCACGCTCCCGTGCCTCGTGGGCACGCGGACCACGCCGGGCTTGGGCAGGTCAACCCCGGCGAACCGCAGGGCCTCACCGTGGCGAACGGTCCACCGCGCGGTCGCGTGCACCGCCATCGCCCTCACCCGGTCGTCGACTCGCACACCGGACGTTCGTGCCGGGGACCCGTTCCGGATCACCGGTCGGAGAGGTCGTCGGCCACGTGCGCGCCTCGGGAACCTGTGGGCGGGCGCGTGGTCTGGCAGGCTGCTCCTCGGACGGCGTGCGGAGCGCCGCCCGAGGAGGGGCGAGGAACGTGAGCGCTGGAAACCGTCGCTGGACCGATCGCGGAGATGCGATCGGGCACGGGTTGATGTGGTCGGCGCGCTGGAGCACGCGCTTGGCGCTGATCGCGGTCGGGGTCGTGCTGCTGTGGATCCTCATCGGCAAGCTCTGGGTCGTCGTGATGCCGGTGCTGCTGGGGCTGCTCGTCACCACCATCCTCTGGCCGCCCGCCAAGTGGTTGCGGAAGCACGGGGTCGCCCCGGCTTTGGCCGCGTCGATCGTGCTGCTCGCGGGCTTGGCCGTGCTCGGGGGTTTCCTCGCGCTGATCGTGGTGTCGATCGCCTCCGGCGTGCCGGACATCGCCAGCAGCGCGTCCCGAGCCATCCAGCAGTCCCGCGACTGGCTTTCCGGGCCGCCGCTCAACCTCGCGGACAGCAAGCTCGACCAACTCCTCCAGCAGGGGACCGACCAGCTGCAGTCCAGCGTCGGCTCGATCGCCAACGGCCTGATCACCGGCGTCGGCACGGTCACGTCCGGCGTCGTCACCGGCATCCTCGCGCTGCTGCTGGCCTTCCTGTTCGTCAAGGACGGACCGCGGTTCACGCCGTGGCTGCGCGGTGTCGTCGGTGAACGCGCGGGCGGACACCTGACCGTCGTGCTGGAGCGCGTCTGGACCACGCTGGGCGACTTCATCCGCACCCAGGCGATCGTGAGCCTCGCCGACGCCGTGCTCATCGGTCTGGGGATGGTGGTGCTCGGCGTCCCGCTGGCGATCCCGTTGGCGGCGTTGACGTTCCTCGGCGGTTTCGTGCCGATCGTCGGCGCGTTCATCGCCGGCGCGCTGGCGGTCCTGGTCGCCCTGGTCAGCAACGGCGTGACGGCCGCGGTGATCCTGCTGGTGATCGTCGTGGTGGTGCAGCAGATCGAGGGCAACGTGCTGCAGCCGATCCTCCAGTCGCGCAGCCTGCGCCTGCACGCCGCGGTGGTCCTGCTCGCGGTGACGGCGGGCAGCAGCCTCTACGGCATCGCGGGAGCGTTCCTTGCCGTGCCGGTCGCGGCGACCGCCGCGGTGGTGCTGCGCTACCTGAGCGAGGTCATCGACGAGCGCGCCGCCGCGGCGATCGTCGAGCCGGGGCCGGGGAAGCACGACGAACCGGGGCCCCTGGCGGAAGGTGATCGGTAGGGCGGTCGCCGCCGCGCAGGGCGTAGAAGCCCGCCGCGGCGGTGCCCAGGCACAGGGCCAGGGCGCTGAGGCCGAGTGACCAGTGCACGCCGACCGCCGCCCCGAGCAGGCCGACGGTGAAGCCGCTGCCCGCCCGCAGGCCTCCGGACGACATCCCGTACAGGCCGATGACACGGCCGCGGTCGGCGGGCGGGGCGAGGAGTTGGACGACCGTCTGGCCGATCGACATCGACGCCATGTTCGCCACGCCGCCGACCAGCAGCATCAGCAGCGCGATCGGGTAGCTGGTGGTGAACGCGAAGAACAGGCTCGTCAGCCCGTAGACGCCGGTGCTGAGCACGGCGGCCTTGACGTTGGGCTTGATGCGGCCGGTCAGTTCGAGCAGGATGCCGCCGACGACGCCGCCCGCGCCGTTGGCGAACAGCAGCACGCCGTAGGTGAGGCCCGCGCCGCCCGTGCCCAGGTCGTGGGCGAAGATCGGCATCGCCGACTGGAGCGAGGCGCCGACGAAGAACGAGCCGAGGCCCGCCAGCACGATCATGCTGACCAGGGTGCGGTTGGAGCGCACGTCGCGGAACACCCGCACCGAGTCCACGATGCCCAGCCTCGGCCGTGGCACGCCCTCGTTGCGGGTGTGGCCGGTGAACTTCGTGCGGAACAGGAACAGCGTGAGCGGCAGGTAGAAGAGGATGTTGACGAAGATCCCCGCCGTGGGCTCCAGGAGCAGCAGCAGCGCGGAGCCGACCACCGGTCCGAACAGCACGCCGAGGCTGCGGAAGGTGGCGTTGAGGCGGATCGCGCTGGGCAGTTCGTCGTGCTCGACGAAGTCGTGCAGCAGGAGCTGCTCGCCGGGACCCCACAGCGCGCCCGCGCAGCCGTGCAGCACCAGCAGCACGCACGCGTGCCAGACCTCCAGCGTGCCGGTGAGGAACAGGACGCCCCACGCCGCCGACACGGCCATGAACAGCACCTGCGCGGCCTGGATGAGCCTGCGGCAGTCGAAGCGGTCGGCCAGCGAGCCGAAGTAGACCGAGAACAGCAGGAACGGCAGCCAGTGGCTGATCACCTGGAAGCCGCTGAGCGCGGGGGAGTGGAACTTCTCCCACAGCACCCAGTAGGTGATGACGTGCTCGATGTTGTCGGCCATCATCGCCAGGCCCGCGCCGAACAGGTACGGGCGGCAGTCGCGGTTGCGCAGGGCGGCGAACTTGCGCGGCCCCGCGGGTAGGACCGGGTCCGGCTGGGCGACGTGGGTGGGGACTCCGCACGCGGCGCACATGGGTGGCGGTCTCCTCGGTTCGGGCAGGGGATATACGAGGCAGCATGTCCCGCAATGCACGATAGCAACGCGGGCACCTCACGTTCCGGGCTGCCCCGGCGTCTACGAGGGGTGAGCGTGAGGCCGTTCGAACAGATCGTGGACGAGTACGGACCGGTGGTCCTGCGGGTCTGCCGTGCCGTCGTGGGTCCGGTGGACGCGGAGGACGCGTGGTCCGAGACGTTCCTGTCCGCGTTGAAGGCCTACCCCGGCCTGCCTGCCGACGCCAACGTCGAGGCGTGGCTGGTCACGATCGCGCACCGCAAGGCCGTCGACGTCACCCGCGCGCGAGCCCGCCGGGCCGTGCCGGTCGACGTGCCGCCGGAGGGGCCGAGCCGGACCGGCAGGCCGGAGGACTGGGACGGGGACCTGTGGAACGCGCTGGCGGAGCTGCCGGACAAGCAGCGCGCGACGGTCGCCTACCACTACCTCGTCGGCCTGCCGTACCAGGAGGTCGCCGCGATCGTGGGCGGCTCGGCCGACGCCGCCCGCCGGGCGGCGGCCGACGGGATGAGGGCGTTGCGGTCCACCTACGGGAAGACCAGGGAAGGAGCGTCGACATGACGGACGTGTTCGGGACGTTGCCGGTCGTGGACGAGGTCGCGGGCGCCCGCCTGCGGGAGCGGCTCGCCGCGGCGGCCCAGCGGGACGGGCTCCTGGACGTCGCGTACCGCACGGTCGACTCGCCCATCGGCGGGCTGCTGCTCGCCGCGACCGAGCAGGGCCTCGTGCGGGTCGCCTTCGACCGCGAGGACCAGGACGCCGTGCTCACGTCGTTGGCGGACGCGGTGAGCCCGCGGATCCTCGCGGCCCCGGCCCGCCTCGATCCGGTCGTGCGCCAGCTGGACGAGTACTTCGCCCACCGCCGCCGCGCCTTCGACGTCCCGCTGGACTTCCGGCTGGCCAAGGGGTTCCGGCTGGCCGTGCTCGCGCACCTCGCCGTGATCCCCTACGGCCGGACCGAGAGCTACGCCGAGGTCGCGGCCGCCGCGGGCAGTCCGCGGGCCGTGCGCGCCGTCGGCACGGCGTGCGCGACCAACCCCCTGCCGCTCGTCGTCCCGTGCCACCGCGTGGTGCGGTCGGACGGCTCGTCCGGGAACTACCGCGGCGGCGAGGACGCCAAGCGGGACCTGCTGACCCTGGAGGCGTCATGACCGGAGTGCGGCACACGACCACGGACTCGCCCGTCGGCGACCTGACCCTGGTCGCGGACGGCGACGCCCTCGTCGGCCTCTACTTCGACGGCCACAAGCGGACACCCCGCCTGACCGACCTGGGACCGCGCGCCGACGAGGGCTTCGGCGCGGCGATCCGGCAGCTGCGCGAGTACTTCGACGGCGAGCGCACCGAGTTCGACCTGGAGCTGGCGCCGCGCGGCAGCTCGTTCGAACGCCGGGTGTGGGCGCTGCTGACGAAGATCCCGCACGGCGAGACCCGCACGTACGGCCAACTGGCCGCGGAGCTGGGCGAACCCGGCTCCGCGCAGGCCGTGGGCAACGCCAACGGGTGGAACCCGATCAGCATCATCGTGCCGTGCCACCGCGTGGTGGGCGCGAGCGGAAGCCTGACCGGGTACGCGGGAGGTTTGGAGCGCAAGCGCTTCCTGCTCAACCTGGAGGAGCCGCCCGCGGCCGACGACGGCAGGCTCTTCTGACCGGTGCGGGAACGCGGGGTGGGGCGAACGTCGACCGCGGTCGGGTCGTGGCGCTGAAGCCGACCCGGTGAGTGCCCTCAGGCGACTGCTCACGGGAGAGCTATTGATTATCGATCGAAACTGGTTGATAGTCGATGTATGAACAGTGTCGCCATCCTCGTGCTGCGGGCCTTCTTCCTCTTCGGGTTGCTCGTCTCCCTCTTCGGCCAGGTGGTCGTCATCCCGGTGCAGGCGGCGAACTACGCGGAGAAGATCCCCGAACTCGCGTCGGCGGCCACGCTCTACGCGGCGGTCGCCATCGCGGCGGTCGCGTGCGTCCAGGCGGCGCTGATCGCGGTCTGGATGCTGCTGGGGATGGTCGCGGCGGACGCACTCTTCACCAGGCGCGCGTTCCTGTGGGTGGACGTGGTGACCGGCGCGGCGGCCGTCGCGACCCTGTTGACCATCGGTACCGCGGGTCATTTCACCACGGTCGACGTGGACGAGCCCGCGGTCTTCCTCTTCTTCGACCTGCTCGCGATCGCGTTCGTCGGGTTCACCTTCGTGCTGTTGATGATCGTGATGCGCGGTGTGCTGCGGAAGGCGACGGCGATCGAAGGCGAACTCGCCGGGGTGGTCTGATGGCGATCGTCGTCGACATCGACGTCCTGCTCGCGAAGCGGAAGATGTCGGTGGGGGAGTTCGCGGACGCCGTCGGGATCACGGTCGCCAACATCGCCGTGCTGAAGAACGGGCGGGCGAAAGCGGTGCGGTTCAGCACCCTCGACGCGATCTGCCGGGTCCTGGAGTGCCAGCCGGGGGACGTGCTGCGGTGGGTGCCCGACGAGCCGTGACCGCGTGGGGGACCTCCGGTGTGGAGGCCCCCCAAGGCTTTCAGGTCCCGATCCCGGCGCGGTCGTCCGCGCGGGTCTTGAGGCCGAGGTCGGCGGTGGGCGTTCGGAACGTCTCCTTGCCGGTGGCGACCGCCACCACGTTGACCAGGCACAGCACAGCGGCGAAAACGGCCACCCCCACCCAGTTCGCGCTCTTCTCGCCCGCGATGGCGGCGGAGATGGTCGGCGTGAAACCGGCGACGGCGAAACCGATCTGGGTGCCGATCGCCATGCCGGACAGGCGGACCTTGGCGGTGAACATCTCGCCGTAGAAGGACGGCCAGACGGCGTTCGTCGCGCTGTAGACGACACCGAACAGCAGGATGCCGACGAGGAAGACGAGCGTGTAGTCGCCGGACGAGATCGCGCCGAGGTAGGCGAACATGAGGACGGCGCAGCCCAGTGAGCCGCCGATGAACACCGGCTTGCGGCCGACGCGGTCGGCGAGCTTCGCCCAGAGCGGGATGGCGAGCAGGGCCACGACGTTCGCGAGCACGCCGACCCACAGCATCGGCGTCCTGGCCAGTCCCGCGGAGTTGACCGCGTAGGAGAGCGCGTAGACGGTGAAGATCGTGCTGATGGACGCGATGACGGCCGCCGCGACGACCCGCAGGACGTCGGCCCAGTGGTCGCGGAACAGGATGGTGATCGGGAGCTTGGTCTCCGCCTTCCCGGCGATCTCCTGCTCGAAGACCGGTGTCTCGTCGAGCTTGCGGCGGATGACGAAGCCCGCGACGACCACGAGCGCGCTGAGCCAGAAGGGGATCCGCCACCCCCACGACAGCAACTGGTCCTGGGGGAGCGCGGCGATCGGCAGGAACACCGCGGTGGCGAGGATCTGACCCGCCTGGGTGCCGCTCAGCGTGAAGCTCGTGTAGTACGCGCGCCGGTCGTCCGGGGCGTGCTCCAGGGTCATCGAGTTCGCGCCCGCCTGCTCGCCCGCGGCGGAGAGCCCCTGCAGGAGCCGGGTGATGACCAGCAGGACGGGTGCGGCGACGCCGATGTCGTTGTAGGTGGGCAAGCAGCCGATGAGGAACGTCGAGAACCCCATCAGCAGCAACGTGAACACCAGCACCCGCTTGCGGCCGAAGCGGTCGCCGACGTGCCCGAGGAACACCGCGCCGACCGGGCGGGCGAGGTAGCCGACGCCGAAGGTCGCCAGCGCGAGCAGGGTGCCGGTGGCGGGGTTCGACGTGGGGAAGAAGATCTTGCCGAAGACCAGTGCCGCGGCGGTGCCGTAGATGAAGAAGTCGTAGTACTCCAGTGCGCTCCCGATCCACGCGGCGAGGGCGGCCTTGCGCGGTTTGCCGGGCGTGAGCGGGGTCGGCGGACCGGCGGTGTGTGCGGTCACGAAGGGCTCCTCTGCTGGTGCTCCGTTGCAGTGAACAGTGGATTCGGGAAACGACCGGCTACGTACGTACTAGATAGTTAATAGCGGAGATGGTGGGGACTCGACACTTCCGTGTCAAGGGCTCAGCGAGCGGTCAGGTAGCTCACGAGCATGTCGCCGACCATCCGCCGGTGGTGCTCGCGGCGCGCCGGGTCCAGCATGTCGCGGTCGAAGATCGCGTGGAACGTGTGCCGGTTGGCGATCCGGAACACGCAGAACGAGCTGATCGCCATGTGCACGTCGAGCGCGTCGACGTCGTCGCGGAAGTAGCCCGCCGCGCGGCCCCGGTCGAGGATGCGGGTGAGCACGTCGAGCGCCGGGTTGGCCAGGCCCGCGAGCTTGGTCGAGTGCGCGATGTGCTCGGCGCGGTGGATGTTCTCGATGCTGACCAGCCGGACGAAGTCCGGGTGCGACTCGTGGTGGTCGAAGGTCAACTCGGCGAGCCTGCGCAGCGCGTCGATCGGGTCGAGGTGCTCGACGTCGAGTTCGCGCTCGATGGAGCGGATGACCGTGTAGGCGCGTTCCAGCACCTCGACGAACAGTTGCTCCTTGCCGCCGAAGTAGTAGTAGATCATCCGCTTGGTGGTGCTGGTCTTGGCGGCGATCTCGTCCACCCGCGCGCCGTCGTAGCCCTTGTCCGCGAACTCCTGAGCGGAGACGGCGAGGATCTCCGCCTTGGTGCGCTCGGCGTCGCGCGTGCGGTCGACGACCGGCGCCTCCCCGGACGGCAGTGCTGCCACGGACTTCCTTCCTCGCCGCGAGTGCTCCCGCCACTCTAGGTGGCCCCTTCCCCGTGCCGCCCGTCGTGGGGTACAACTAACTCACCAGTTCGTACATTACGAGGAGAGGTCGTCCATGTCCCACACCTCGTCGTTCCCCGACGCGGTCCGCGAGCACGCCGACCTGGCGCGAGGCGCGCTCGTGGTCGGGCTGGTGGGAGCGGGCATCGGGCCGTCGCTGAGCCCCGCGCTGCACGAGGGCGAGGCGCGCAGGCTGGGCGTGCGCTACCGGTACCGGCGGATCGACCTCGCCGAGTGGGGGCTGCCGCCCGAGGCCGTCGGCGACATCGTGGCGATCACGCGCGACGCGGGCTACCGGGGCCTCAACATCACCCACCCGTGCAAGCAGGCGGTCCTGCCGCACCTGGACGAGCTCTCCGCCGACGCCGAAGCGCTCGGCGCGGTCAACACGGTGGTCTTCGAGGACGGCAGGGCCGTCGGCCACAACACCGACTGGTCCGGGTTCAGCCGCGGCCTCGCGGTGGGGCTGCCGAACGCGGACCTCGCCTCCGTCGTCCTGCTCGGAGCGGGCGGCGCGGGTGCGGCGGTGGCGCACGGGCTGCTCACCTCCGGTGCGGGCGCCGTGCGGATCTTCGACCTCGACCGGAACCGCGCCGAAGCGCTGGCGACGTCGTTGAGCGCCCGGTTCGGCGACGGTCGCGCGACGGCGGGAGGGGGCGACGACGACCTCGCGACGGCGGTCCGCGCCGCCGCCGGACTCGTGCACGCGACACCGACGGGGATGGCCGAGCACCCCGGCCTCCCGCTGCCCGCCGACCTGCTGCGGCCGGACCTGTGGGTCGCGGAGGTCGTCTACCGGCCGCTCGACACCGCACTGGTCACCACCGCGAGGGCGCTCGGCTGCCGCGTGCTCGACGGCGGCCGGATGTTCGCCTTCCAGGCCGCGGAGGGTTTTCGCCTGTTCACCGGCTCGGAACCCGACACCGAGCGGATGCTGAGCCACTTCGACCACCTGGTCCGCACCTCGGGTGAGGGGACGTCCGATGCCCGCTGACCGCCGACTCGGGATCGCCACCGTGTGCCTGTCCGGCACCCTGGAGGACAAGCTGGCCGCCGCCTCGGCCGCCGGGTTCGACGGCGTGGAGATCTTCGAGAACGACCTGCTCGCCTCGCCGTGGACGCCGAAGCGGGTCCGGCAGCGGTGCGCGGAACTGGGCCTGTCCATCGACCTCTACCAACCGTTCCGCGACTTCGAGGCGGTGCCGCCCGACGTGCTCGCGCGCAACCTGCGGCGGGCCGAGCTCAAGTTCGACGTGATGGAGCAGCTCGGGACGGACACGATCCTGGTGTGCTCGTCGGTGTCGCCGGACGCCGTGGACGACGACGACCTCGCCGCCGAACAGCTGCACACCCTCGCCGCGCGAGCCGCCGATCGCGGCCTCCGGATCGCCTACGAGGCGCTGGCGTGGGGCCGGTTCGTCAACACCTACGACCGCTCGTGGCGCATCGTGCGCTCCGCCGACCACCCCGCGCTCGGCCTGTGCCTCGACAGCTTCCACGTGCTGTCCAGGGAGGTCGACCCCGTCGCCATCCGCACCATTCCGGGGGAGAAGGTCTTCTTCCTGCAACTGGCCGACGCGCCGAGGCTGCGGATGGACGTGCTGCAGTGGAGCCGCCACCACCGGCTCTTCCCCGGCCAGGGCGCGTTCGACCTGACCTCGTTCGTCGACCACGTGCTCGCCACCGGCTACCGCGGACCGCTGTCGCTGGAGGTGTTCAACGACGTCTACCGGCAGTCCGACCCGCGTGCCGCCGCCGTCGACGCGATGCGCTCGCTGCTCCTGCTCCAGGAGCCGCCGGACGCCGCGCCCTCGTTGGGAGGGCACGCCTTCACCGAGATCGACGTCGACGAGGTCGCGGCCGAGCGGGTGGAGGCGGCGCTCGCCGGACTCGGGTTCACCCCCGCCGGACGGCACCGCTCGAAGCCCGTGGGGCTGTGGCGGCAGGGCGACGCGCGGATCGTGCTCAACCACCGCGAGTCCGCCCACGTCGGCCACGCCGCCGTCACCGCCGTGGCCGTGGCGAGCGCCGACCCGGCCAGGTCGGCCGCCCGCGCCGGGGAGTTCCTCGCCCCGCCGCTGGGGGAATCGGTGGTCGCCGCCCCGGACGGCACGTCGGTGGTCTTCTGCCGCGACGACCAGGACTGGCTCGCGGACTTCGCCCCCCTCGCCGCGGCCGAGCACCCCGGCGCCGGGGTGCTCGGCACCGACCACGTCGGCCTGACCGAGCCGTTCGACAGCTTCGAGCAGGCAGGCCTGTTCTACCGCGCCGTCCTCGGCCTCGAACTGGAGGACGAGACCGAGTTCGCCGCCCCGTTCGGCCTCGTGCGCAGGCACTCGGTCGCCGACCGCGGCCGCAACGTCCGCATCGCGCTCGACTCCACACTGGTGCGCCGGGGCAGTTGGGGGCCGGACGTCCGCGAACCGCAGCACGTCGCGTTCACCACCGCGGACGCGCTCGCCAGCGCGGCGGCGATGCGGGAGCTGAACGCGCCGCTGCTGGACATCCCGGACAACTACTACGACGACCTCGACGCCCGGCTCGCGCCGGATCCCGAGTTCCTCGCCGCGCTGCGGGAGTTCTCCGTGCTGTACGACCGGGACGAGCACGGCGAGTTCCTCCAGTTCTTCACGGAGGTGCTGGGCGACCGCGTGTACTTCGAGGTCGTGCAGCGCATCGGCGGGTACGCGGGCTACGGCGCGGTCAACGCGCCCGTCGTGATGGCCGCGCACCGCAGGCGGCGCATGGCCTCGATCGAGGGGTGAGGTCCGTCATCCTTTTGGGGGACAAGGGGTTGGGCTGCCGCGCATACCGGTGCCGTGATCGTCGGAGTGGACCTTTACCATCGGCGCGTGACCGCCTACGACGATCTCGACGCCTTCGACCACCTCGACACCTCGACCCTGCCGTTGCGCCAGCAGCTGATCCTGGTCGCGATCCGGGACTGGTCGGTCAGGCACGGGTACTCGCCGAGCAGCAGGCAGATCGGTGACGCCGTCGGCCTGCGGTCGTCGTCATCGGTGTCGAAGCACCTCGCGGCCTTGGAGGAGAAGGGCTTCCTCCGGCGCGGCGCGTCGATGTCGCGGCCGATCGACGTGCGGGTGTTCCTGAAGGACCCCACGACGCGGCGGTCCACCGAGGACTCGGTGTCGGTGCCCGTGGTGGGCCACATCGCCGCGGGCAGCCCCATCGCGGCCGAGGAGCACGTCGACGACGTCCTGACGCTGCCGCGGGGGATCACCGGGCGCGGCAACGTCTTCGGCCTGCGCGTGCGCGGCGACTCGATGATCGACGCCGCGATCTGCGACGGCGACATCGTCGTGGTGCGCCAGCAGTCCGAAGCGCACTCCGGCCAGATCGTCGCCGCGATGATCGACGACGAGGCCACCGTCAAGGTGTACCGCCGCCGCAACGGCCACGTCTTCCTGGAACCGCGCAACCCGGCCTACGCCGCCATCGACGGCGACAAGGCGGTCGTGCTGGGCGTCGTCGCCTCGGTGCTGCGCAGCTTCTGAGCCGTTCACCGACTGTTGACGTGATCGCCGTGCCGCGACCTGGACTCCCGCTCGCCGAAGGCGCATGGTGGGCGGGACCGGGATCGACGATCACGACCTGGAGCGGCCGATGCGCTTCCTGTTCCGCCCACCCGCCGGAGACGCGGCGGGGCTGTTGGCGCTGCCGTGGGAGCAGCCGCTGGAGGAGTGGGACGAGAGCCTGCTGCTGGAGGTGCCGCAGCGGGGCATCTCGCGGCACGTGGTGCGGTTCGTGGCGTGCGACGGCGGTGTCTACGCGCTGAAGGAGATCGCGGAGGCCCTGGCGCGGCGGGAGTACACGCTGCTGACCGGGTTCGAGGAGGACGGGCTGCCCGCGGTCTCGGTGCTCGGGCTGTGCGTCGACCGGCCGGACGACCAGCAGGCGATCCTGGTCACCCGGTACCTGGAGTACTCGATGTCCTACCGGTACCTGTTCTCCAGCCCGCGGGTCGAGCACACCGTCGAGCGGCTGCTGGACCCGCTGGTGGAGCTGCTGGTCCGGCTGCACCTGGCGGGGATCTACTGGGGTGACTGCTCGCTGTCGAACACCCTGTTCCGGCTCGACGCGGGCAACCTGGCCGCCTACCTGGTGGACGCGGAGACCTCGGAACGCCACCCGAGCCTGTCGGCCGCTCGCCGCGACTACGACGTGGACCTGGCGGCCGAGCGCGTGGCCGGTGAGCTGATGGACCTGAGCGCCGGCGGTCTGCTGCCGGAGGGGATCGATCCGATCGAGGTGGCCGAGGGCCTGCCGCAGCGGTACGCCGCGCTGTGGGACGAGGTGACGCACGAGGACGTGTTCCGGTTGGACGAGCAGCGGTACCGGGTGGCCGAACGGCTGCGGCGGCTCAACGACCTGGGGTTCGACGTGGGCGAGGTGGAGCTGGTGACCTCGCCGGACGGTGCTCGGCTGCGGGTGGAGATCCGGGTCGCCGAACCCGGCCAGCACCGGCGGGAGCTGTTCCGGCTGACCGGGCTCGAGGTGCAGGAGGGGCAGGCGCGGCGGCTGCTCAACGACCTGCGCTCGTTCCGGGCGTACCTGGAGCAGCGGGACGGCAGGCCGGTCGCCGAGACCACGGCGGGGCACCACTGGTTCAACGAGGTGTACCGGCCGGTGGTGGAGGCGATTCCGCCGGACCCCACGGGTCGGCGCCCGCCCGCCGAGATCTTCCACGAGGTGCTGGAGCACCGGTGGCTGGTGTCGGAGCGGGCGGGTCGCGACGTCGGGACCACCGCGGCCGTCCGCTCCTACCTGGAGACCGTGTCCGAACCGGAAGCCGGTGTGGTCGGGGAAGATGGTGTGGCGGGGGAAGACGGTGTGGCGGGGGACTAGGTCGGGGGCGTTCCGCTGGATCGTGGTAGCGGCTTGTCGAGATTCGGCGAGGTTGTGGAGCGTCGGTGGTTGGTGAACGAATCGGACGACTTCGTCGTCCGAGGACCGACAGCGCGTCAGGTGCAGGTGATGGTGGCGTCGGCCCAGTCCGCGTGGTCGTACCGCGCACCGTCCACAGTGGGCAGCACGGCGAGGTGCACGTACTGCTGCCCGGTCACGTCGGCGGTGATCCGCTTGGCCACGTCGGTCCCGCGCACCACCCCGCTGGTGGCGAGCTGCCTCCCGGCGGTCCACACCTCCATCGTCGCGCTCCCGTTGTCGCCGGTCTCGTCGTCCAACCCGACCCACGCCTGGAAGCTCGTGCACCGGCCGCCGAGGTAGTAGCGCACCTCGCTCCGCGCGTGCACGCCGATGCCGCGCGCGTAGGCCGTGCCGCCGATGGTCAGCGTGCGCCCGTCACCCGCCGCCCGTTCACCGTTGCTGCGGTCGACCTCCACCGGCCCCCACGCGCTTCCCGCCAGGCTGGCCGCCAGCGCGGACACCTGGGTCGTGCCCGCCGGGGGAGTGGCGAACGAGCCCGCGCGGCTGACGCGGTAGACCACCGTGCCGTGCGCCGGGACGGACGCGCTGATGGCCCCGGACGTCGTGGTGACCGCCTTCGACCACAGGTCGGTCAGCCGGTAGGAGGTGGCGTTGCCGAGCCCGGCCGCCGCGGTCGTGGTGCTGATCGTGGCGGCCGAGCCGTTCTCGTTGAACAGCGCCACCGCCACGTCGCCGTTGTCCAGCGGTTTGGTGAGGACGTGCAGTCCGCCCGCGTCGGAGATCTCCGTCGCCTGGACGCCGAGGGTGTCCTGGTCGAGCGCGATGACGTCGCGGTTGGTCAGGATGGTGTAGGTCTCCTCGCTCGCGGTGCGCAGGTCCGAGCCGATCAGCAGCGGGGCGTTCATCATCGACCAGAGGGTGAAGTGGCTGCGGTACTCGGTGTCCGTCATGCCGCCGTTGCCGACCTCCAGCATGTCCGGGTCGTTCCACGCGCCGCGCTGGGAGTCCGTCGACCTCTGCACGTTGGACTTGAAGATGTTCAGCATGCTGCCGTAGTTGTCCTCGATGTCACCGGTGGTGCGCCAGCTGTTGCCGACGGACTGCGCCCAGTCCCAGGGGGAGTTGGAACCCCACTCGCAGAGGGAGAACACGATCGGCCTGCCGGTGGCGAGCAGCGCGTCGCGCATGGTCGTGTACCGCTGCTGCGCGCTCTGCCCGAGGTGGTCGCCGCAGTTGTCGTACTTGAGGTAGTCGACGCCCCAGGAGGCGAAGAGGTTCGCGTCCTGCCGCTCGTGGCCGATGCCGCCGGGGAACCCCTGCGCGGCGCAGGTCTTGGTGCCCGCGCTGGTGTAGATGCCGAACTTCAACCCCTTGGCGTGCACGTAGTCGGCGACGGCCTTGATGCCGTTGGGGAACCGCGTCCGGTTCGGCACCAGGTTGCCGCTCGCGTCGCGGGTGGGCTCGGCCCAGCAGTCGTCGAGGTTGACGTACTCGTACCCGGCGTCCTTGAGGCCGCGGGAGATGAACAGGTCGGCGATGCCGCGGACCATCTGCTCGTTGAACTCCGCCCGGCAGTGGGTGGAGTTCCAGTTGTTGAAGCCCATGGCGGGCTTCTGGGACAGGCCGTTGTCCAGTGCCATGGCGGGCGACGCGGGGACGACGGCGAGGCCGATCACGGTCAGGAGTCCGAGCAGGGCCGAGCCGAGTGCTGTAGGACGCTTCGTTGCGTGTTCCATGCAGCCCCAATTCTTCGGGATCGAACAAAACTGATCAGAAAATGACTCAGAATCATCGGACCCCAACAGAGTTGGACGGTCAAGCGGCATCCGGTTGGTTTCGGCCCGGCGGAAGCGATGAGAACGTTCCCGGTCCGGCAGGACCCGTTGACCGGGCTGCTGGTCGGTGTCCCCCGTGGGGCCAGGCCGTGGAGGGGCCGACAACACGGGGTGACCGCGGTCGTCCGAGGAGGGCCGCGGTCACCGGGTGGTCAGTTCCGCCAGGTGTCGTTCAGCGCGGCGGGGGAGGTGGCGGTGCGGTTCGCGCCGCTCTCCCAGGTCACGGTGCCGTTCGACTCCTTGCGGAGGTACTTGTACTGGAACGCGGTGCCGTTCGGCAGCGACACCGACGCCCGCCACACCGGGTAGGACGCCGAGGACAGCGGGATCGCCGCTGCCGGGTTCCAGGAACCCAGCGCCGCGTTGTCGCCGACCACGAAGACGTTCTGCCCCGGCGCGGTTGTGGCGGTGACCGCGAACGCGGCCGCGCCGGTGCCCGGCTCGGGGTTGGTGCCGCCGCCACCGGTCGCGCCGACGTGCAGCGCGATCGCCTCACCCGCGCCGACCGTCGCGGTGAACTGGCCGTTGGAGCCGACCGAGTAGGACGCCGTGCACCCGTCGCGCTGCACGTCGCAGTAGTTCCCGGCGGGCAACGAGGTCTGGAACGCGCGGGTCAGCGCCGAGGACTCCTTGTTGATCGCCACGAACCCGCGGTTGCCCCGGCTGAACGCGATGGCGTTGTTGCCGTTGTCCCACCAGTTCGCCACGGCCGTGCCCGCCACCGCGTTGCGGAAGCCGACCATGTTCGCGATCTGCGGCCACTTGTGCTGGCACTTCCAGCCGTTGGCGTAGCACGCGGCCGCGCCGGGCGGACCGGCGTCGTTGTTGGAGAACTCGTAGCCCGAGTACACCTGCGGCGCGCCGTAGGGCCACGCCAGCATGAACACGTTGGCCAGCGTGTAGGTCGAGCCGTTCTTGTAGCTCAGCGTGGAGCCGTTGCGCTCGGTGTCCCAGTTGTCCACGAACGGCCGGGCCTGGTTGCTCGCCAGGTAGCCCCACGACTGGCCGAAGTTGCCGAGGTAGGAGAGCTTCTCGCCGGTGAACACGCGTTTGACGTCGTAGGCGTAGCGGAACTCGTCCACGTCGCCGGAGCCGGTGTACTCGGTGGGCTGCACGGCCTCGCCGGCACCGTAGATCACCTCGTGCACCCAGAAGACGTTCGGGTTGCTGAGCCTCGACTTGATGGCCGACATGTCCGCCGCGGCGATGTGCTTGGCCGCGTCGATCCGGAAGCCGTCCACGCCCATCGAGATGAGGTTGTTCAGGTAGGCCGCGATCGTGCCGCGGACGTGGTCGCTGCCGGTGTTCAGGTCCGACAGGCCGACCAGTTCGCAGTTCTGCACGTTGTCGCGGTTGCGGTAGTCGCTGATCTGGCTGCGGCAGGAGTGGAAGTCCTGGTCGCCGTAGTAGCCGGGGTAGGTGTACTTCGAGTAGTTCGTGCCGCCGGTCCCGGTGCCGGACCCGGCGGACATGTGGTTCACCACCGCGTCAGCGATGACCTTCACACCCGCGGCGTGGCAGGTGCCGACCATGTTGCGGAACTGCGACTCGGTGCCGAGCCGTCCGGCGATCCGGTAGCTGACGGGTTGGTAGGAGGTCCACCACTGGCCGCCCTGGATGTGCTCGGACGCGGGGGATACCTCGACGAAGCCGTAGCCCTTCGGGCCGAGGACGGTCGTGCACTCGGTCGCCACCCGGTCGAACGACCACTGGAACAGGGTGGCGGTGACGTCCTTGGAGCCCGGAGGGCTCGCCTGGGCGGGCGGAGGGGCGGAGGGGCTGACGACGAGGCTGACGAGCAGGGCCGCTACCGCTGGCAGGGCTCTGCGTGCTGAGGGGACCACGTTGTCTCCTAGTTGTGCAGGGGTGTGCTCTACGTCATACCAGTTGCACGAGTTGCGGAAAACGCCTGCAAACTCTTTCAGCAGGTTCGGCGGCACGGACTCGGCGATGCGGCCCAACGCCCCGCACCACCCCGAACCGCCGATCATGACCGACGGGCTCACGCGCCCGTAGAGTCACCGGGTGTGACAGCTCGGCTCAGTGACATCGCGATCCAGGCAGGCGTCAGCGAGGCGACCGTCAGCCGGGTGATCAACGGCAAGGCGGGCGTCTCCTCGTCGACCCGGCAGTCCGTCGTGGCCGCGATGGACGTCCTGGGCTTCGAACGCCCGCCCAAGCTGCGGCAACGCAGCCAGGGGCTGATCGGTCTCATCATCCCCGAGCTGACCAACCCGATCTTCCCGATGTTCGCGCAGGTCATCGAGCAGATGCTCACCAGGGACGGCTACACGCCCGTCCTGTGCACGCAGACCCCCGGCGGCTCGTCGGAGGACCAGTTGACCGAACTGCTCGTCGACCACGGCGTCACCGGAATAGTCTTCGTCGGCGGCCTGCACGCCGACACGACGGCCGACATGGACCGCTACGTGAAGCTCGCCGGACGCCGGGTGCCGTTCGTGATGGTCAACGGCTACACCGACAAGGTGTCCGCGCCGTTCGTGTCGGTCGACCACCGCGCGGCCGCGCACCTCGCCGTGTCCCACCTGGCGGAACTCGGCCACGAGCGGATCGGCCTCGCGGTCGGCCCGCCCCGCTACGTCCCGACCCAGCGGATGGTCGAGGGCTTCACCCTGGCCCGCTCCGGGTCGGACGTGCTCGTGGAGCACTCGCTGTTCACCGTCGAGGGCGGTCAGGCAGCGGGCGTCGCGCTGC
The DNA here is from genome assembly GCA_049997955.1 of Umezawaea sp. cmx-9-4. Lineage (GTDB taxonomy): Bacteria > Actinomycetota > Actinomycetes > Mycobacteriales > Pseudonocardiaceae > Umezawaea. The sequence continues at coordinate 257,269 of JAEBDY010000011.1, forward strand.
TGGAGAAGGGGTGCACGGCGATCGTGTGCGGCAGCGACCTGATGGCGTTCGGCGCGATCCGCGCGGCGCGCCACCGCGGCCTGAACGTGCCGCGGGACGTGTCCGTCGTCGGGTTCGACGACTCCCCGCTCATCGTGTTCGCCGACCCGCCGCTGACCACGCTGCGCCAGCCCGTGGACGCCATGGGGCAGGCGGCCGTGCGCGCGCTGATGGAGGAGATCGGCGGCACGCCCGCCCCGCACGCGGAGTTCGTGTTCCAGCCCGAACTCGTGGTGCGCGGTTCGACCGGAGCACGACCCCGTTAGACGTGCACCGGCACGTCCGCGTCGTCGCGCAGGAACACCGGGATGCGGAGCCGGGGGGTGGGGGCCTCGATCGTCCGCCCTCCGAGATGCCGTTCGCCGGTGGCCGCGTCCGTCCACGCGCTGCCCGTCGGCAGGAGGACCCGCCGGGTGGTGGCGCCGGGGTGCAGCACCGGGGCGACGAGCAGGTCCGGGCCGAGCAGGAACTGGTCGTCGACGTCCCACGCCCGCTTGTCGTGCGGGAAGTCCACGAACAGCGGCCGCATCGGCGGCAGCCCGGACTCGTGGGCCACGCGCATCTGCGCCATCACGTACGGGCGCAGGCGTTCCCGCATCCGCAGCGAGTCCTCGATGGACTCCAGCGCCTCCGGCCCGTAGGACCAGACCTCGTTCGGGCCGCCGGTCATCTCCGGGCCGAACTCGCCGCGCGGGTCGCGGAAGCCGTGCAGCCGGAACAGCGGGCAGAACACGCCGTACTGGAACCACCGCGCGATCAGCTCGCGGTACTCCGGGGAGTCGGGGTCGCCGCCGTGGAAGCCGCCGATGTCCGTGGTCCACCAGGGGATCCCGGCGACGGCCAGGTTCAGCCCCGCGCGGACCTGCGCCCGCAGCGAGTCCCAGGTGGCGGGGATGTCGCCGGACCACACGGCGGTGCCGTGGCGCTGGCTGCCCGCCCACGCCGACCGGCTGAGCAGCACCACCTCGTCGTTGCCCTCGGCCAGCAGACCCTCGTGGAACGCCCTCGCGTGCGCCTGCGGGTAGAGGTTGAACACCTCCGAGCCCGGACCGGCGTGGAACCGCAGGTTGTGCGGGTGGCCGGGCTGGACCTCCGGCTCGCACGCGTCGAGCCACCAGGCCCGCACGCCCTTGTCGTAGTAGTTCCGCTTCACCGCCGACCACAGGAACCGGCGGGCCTCGGGGTGGGTGGCGTCGTACAGCGCGACCGGCATCTCGACCTCGAAACCCTTGTCCCGCCACGGAGCGTGCACCGCGAGCCCCTGCTCGGCGCCCACCAGCAGGCCCCGGTCGCGCAGGGCCGGGTAGTTCTCCGACAGCGGGCTCACGGTCGGCCAGATCGACACCATCAGCCTGGTGCCCATCGCGTCCAGTTCGCGGACCATGGCCTCGGGGTCGGGCCACTCGGTCTCGTCGAAGCGCCAGTCGCCCAGGTGCGGCCAGTGGAAGAAGTCCGCCACGACCACCGCGAGGGGCAGGCCGCGCGCGTGGTGTTCGCGGGCCACGGCCAGGAGTTCCTCCTGGGTGCGGTAGCGCAGCTTGGACTGCCAGAACCCGGACGCCCACTCCGGCAGCATCGGCACGTGGCCGGTCGCGTCGGCGTAGTGGCCGAGGATCGCCGCGGGACCGTCGCCCGTGGTGATCCAGTAGTCGATCTGCCGGGCGCTGTCCGCGACCCAGCGGGTGCCGTTGCCCGCCAGTTCCACCCGGCCGACCGCGGGCAGGTTCCACAGGAACCCGTAGCCGCGGCTGGACAGCAGGAACGGGACGGACACCTCGGCGTTGCGCTGCACCAGGTCCAGCACCAGGCCCTTCTGGTCCAGCCTGCCGTGCGTGCGCTGGCCGAGGCCGTAGATCCGCTCGCCCTCGTACGCGGCGAACCGCTGCTCCAGCCTCCCGTACCCGTTGCCGGACGGCAGGAACAGCCGCGGTCCGGGCCACCAGAAGTGCGCGGGCTGCTCGGCCAGCAGTTCCTCGCCGGTGTCCGTGCGGCTGAACCGGATCCGCGCGTCGACCCCGGTGTCGGTGTCGACGACCTCCACCGTCGCCGTCAGCGCGCCGACCACCACGCTGCCCGTGCGCTCGTCGGCCGTCACCACCACCGGGGCGGGTTTGGGCGGGATGAGCGCGCCGGGAACGTCGTCGCGGATCGCGTGCCGCCCGGCCCGCACCCGCAGGCTGTCCGCGCCCCACGGCTCGACGCGCAGCACCTCGTGCCGCACCGCCACGTCGAGCGAACGGCCGTCGTCGCTGATGGAGATCATGCTGGCTCCCAAGGGATCAGTCCTTCACGGCGCCGCTGGTGAGACCCGCGACCACGAAGCGCTGGGCGATGACGAGCAGGACGGCGGCCGGGATCGACGCCAGGACGGCGGTGGCCATGACGCCGTTCCAGTCGGCCGACTGGTTGCCGACGAACCGGTAGATGCCGACCGTGATGGGCTGGAAGGCCTGGCCGGTGGTGAGGGTGACGGCGAACAGGAAGTCCGCCCAGGCGAACAGGAACGAGAACAGGCCCGCCGTCACCAGCGCGTTGCGGCTGATCGGCAGGATGATCGAGAAGAACGTCCGCCAGTGGCTAGCACCGTCCACGCGGGACGCTTCGGACAGCTCTCGCGGGACGGACACCATGAACGCCCGCAGCAGCAGGACGGCGAACGGGACGGTGGCGGTGGAGTCGGCGAGCACCAGGCCGAGGTAGCTGTCGATGAGCCCGAGGTTGCCGAACACCGTGTAGAGCGAGTTCGCCATCACGATGCCGGGGATCATCTGCACGATCAGCAGCACGAACACGATGGACGTGGCACCGCGCACCTTCAGCTGCGCCAGGGCGTACGACGCGGGCGCGGCGATCGTCAGCGACACGGCGACGGTGCCCAGCGCGATCAGCACGCTGGACAGCAGGTGCCCGCCCTGCGTGGACAGCGCCTTGCGGTAGCCGTCGAGCGTCCCGTTGACCGGGAACCACTCCGGCGACGGCTTGAGCAGCGCGCCGCTGGGTTGCAGCGAGGCGTTGACCATCCAGTACAGCGGGAACAGCAGGACGGCGACGACCAGCACGCCCGCGACCGTCTTCGCCGCCCTCACGATGCCGCCTCCGCGAGCGTGGCCCGCAGCGAGCGCAGGTACAGCAGCCCGAAGCCGGTGGCCACGAGGATCAGCAGGTTGCCGACCGCCGCGCCCTGGCCGAACGTGAAGTCGCGGAACGACAGCGCGTACGACCAGGTGGTCAGCGTCTGGGTCGCGTTGGCCGGACCTCCGCCGGTGACGACCATGATCACGTCGAACACCTTGATCGTGTACACCAGCCCGAGCATCAGCACGATCCCGGTGACCGGGCGCAGCAGCGGCCAGGTGATGTGCCGGAACCGCTGCCACGACCCGGCTCCGTCCAGTTCCGCCGCCTCGTACAGCGCGGGCGGGATCGCGCGCAGCCCGCCGTGCAGCACGACCAGGTTGAACGGGATGCCGATCCAGATGTTCGTGATGATCACCGCGGGCAGCGCCCACGTCGTGCTGGTCAGCCACGGCACCGGCGCGTCGACCAGGCGCAGCAGCGCGTTGAGCACGCCGTGGTCCTGGTCGAACATCCACCGCCACACCGCGCCGCTGACCACCAGCGGCAGCAGCCACGGCAGCAGGAGCAGCGACCGCAGCGTGGCGCTGCCGAGGAAGCGGCCGCTGAAGAACACCGCCAGCGCGAGCCCGATGCCGAACTGGAAGGCGATCGAGCCGACGGTGAACAGCACGGTGTTCAGCGCCGCCGTGGTGAACAGCGGGTTCGCCAGCACCGCGGCGTAGTTCGCGAACCCGACGAACGGAGCCTGCCCGGTGTAGAAGGACCGGACCGTGTAGTCCTGCGTGCTCATCACGAGGTTGGCGACCAGCGGGTAGCCGAAGAACACCACCACGTACAGCAGCACGGGCGCGAGGAACGCGAACCCCGCGTAGCCGGTACGGCGTTTCCGGACCGGTACCCCGCCGGCCGCGAGCGTCACGACCCGCTCGCCCGCTGCGCCTGGGCGAGTGCCTGCTCGGCGGATTGCTGGCCGGTCAGCGACGACTGGATCGCGGCGGCGAGCGCCGCCGACACCTTGGGGTACTTCTCGCCGAGTTCGGCGGTGCGGGAGCGGGCCGTCTCCACCTCCTCGATGAACGCCTTCATGGGCGGGTTCTGCTCGCCGAACTTCCCGGCCACGTCCACTTTGGACGGAACGTAGGCGTGGGCCTTGCTCCACTCCAGCATGGTCGGCTCGGAGAGGATGCAGGACAGCACCTTGCCCGCCGCCTGCTGGGTGGCGCTGCCGGTCGCCGGGATCGCGCCGACCTCGCCGCCGAGCGCGACGGTCGGCTTGCCACCCTGCTGGGGGACCGGAATCGGGACCACGCCGTACTCCAGCGACGACTCGGCGTCCAGCCGGGCGAGGTTCCACGAGCCGTTGACCATCATGGCCGCGTTGCCGGCCACGAACTGGTCCGCCACGTCGTTCTGGCTCCAGTTGACCACCGACTTCGACGCCGAGCCCGAACTCACCAGCTCGGTCACGTACTCCAGCGCCTCCACCGACTTCGCCGAGTCCAGCTGCGCCAGCTCGGCGCCGTTGCTCCAGAAGAACGGGAGGAACTGCCAGGTGCCCTCCTCCGACGGCAGCGCCGAGAACGCGAGCCCGTACTTGCCGTCACCGCTCAGCTTCGCCGCGGCGGCCTTCAGCTCGGCCCACGTCGTCGGCGGCTGCACCCCCGCGGCGGCGAGCAGGTTCTTGTTGTACATCAGGGCGAGCCCGTTCACGCCGGGAGCGAGCCCGTACACCTTGTCCTGGTAGGTGCCCGCCTTGATGATGCTGTCGTAGTACCCGTCGGTGGCGATGCCGTAGTCGGTCAGCGGCGTGAGCGCGCCGGTGCCCGCGACCTGCTGGAGCGTCGGGTTGTCGGTGAACAGCAGGTGCGGCAGCGTCTTCGAACTGGCCCCCTGCAACACCTTCGGCAACATCTGCGCGGCCGGGATCGCCTGCCGCTCGATCTTCACCCCGGTCTGCTCCGAGCAGGCGTCCAGGATCTTCTGCCACGCGGCCGACCCCTGCTCGTCGGCGTAGTAGTCGAGTTCGGTGATCGTCGTGGCCGGTCCTTCGGCGCCGCCGCCGGGTGCCGGGGCTGGGGAGCAGCCGGTCATCGCCAGTGCCATCAGGGCGGTCATGGACAGCGTCCAGCCGCGCTTCGTCGCGCTCATGCCGTGTCTCCTAGGACGAGGGGTGGCTCAGACGCGCGCGGTGCTGTCGCGCGCGGTCAGCCGAGGGGCGAGCAGACGGGTCTCCGCGTTGGTGTGGCCGCCCAGGCTGCGGACGGTCATCTCCACGGCCAGCGCGCCGACCTCCTCGGCCGGTATCGCGACCGTGGTGAGGGCGACCGGGTGGTTCTCGGCCATGCTGTCCGGGCAGACCGCGACGACCGACACGTCCTCGGGCACCCGGCGGCCGCGGTGGCGCAGGTCGGACAGGACGGCGGGCAGCACGGCCTCGTTGTGCACCACCAGACCCGTGACGTCGGGGTGCCGCGCGAACAGCTCGTCCAGCCCCGAGCTGACCGCCTCGTAGGAGTGGCGGCACGACCTGGGCACGGCGTTCACGCCGCGGGCGCGGGCCGCGTCGGTGAAGCCGCGCAGGAACCGCGCCGCGTAGCTGGTGCCGCGCCGGTACACGGCCGGTGAGGGGCCGAGCAGCGCGATCGACCGGTGGCCGAGGTCGGCCAGGTGCGCGACGCACACCGCGCCCGCCGCGGTGAAGTCCAGGTCGACGCACGGCAGCCCGCTGGGGGAGTCCGGCGCGCCGATCAGGACGACCGGCCGGTCGAGCGCGAGCAGCATCGGCACGCGCGGGTCGTCGCTCTCGACGTCCATGACGATCAGCGCGTCGGCCAGCGCGGAGGACGCGACCCGTTGCAGTGCGGCGGGCCCCTCGTCCTTGGTGAGCAGCAGGACGTCGTGGTCGTGGTCCCGCGCGGCCTTCACGACCGAGGCGACGAACTGCATCACCACGGCCACGTTGAGATCGGTGCGCAGCGGCACGACGAGCGCGAGCACGCTGGTCCTGCTGCTGGCCAGCGCCCGCGCCCCGGCGTGCGGGTGGTAGCCGAGCCTGCGGATGCTCTCCTCGACCAGGCGCTTGGTCTTCGGCGAGATCGACCGCTTCCCGCTGATCACGTACGAGACCGTGCTGGGCGCGACACCCGCCGCACGGGCGACCTCGTTGATCGTGACCACGGCGTGCTCCTCGTCGTCGAAGCGCATCGATTTCGTTCGAAGGTAAGTGACGCGGCAGGTCCGCACAACCTTTTTCGCGCATTCGACGGCTATTCGACTGTCGAATTCGTCGAACGTGCAGGTGGTGTCCGATTCAGTTCTTCCTGTGCAGGTCAGGGGGCTGTCAACGACCTACTCCATTCGCTGCTTGACCCCCTTGTAACACCGGTGCAATAGTGCTGGGCGTCCTGGCGTGGATTTCATCGAACCGATTCGACGAACGATCTCGTGCGAAGGCGGAATCATGGGCGGAACAACGGTCGGGCGCGTGCTGGCGCTGCTGGTGGTCGCGGTGCTGGCAGCGCCCGCGGGCGTCACCTCGGCGGCGCCGCTCCCGTTCCGCGACCCCGACCTCCCGCTCGCCTCGCGCGTCGACGACCTGCTCGGCCGCCTCACCCCGGACGAGAAGGTGTCGCTGCTGCACCAGTACCAGCCCGCGATCCCGCGGCTGGGCATCGCGGTGTTCAAGACCGGCACCGAGGCGCTGCACGGCGTGGCCTGGTCGACGGACTACAACGACAACGGCAACGTCGTGTACGCCAACGGAACCGTGTTCCCGCAGGCGCTCGGCCTCGGCAGCACGTGGAACCCGGACCTGGTGGAGCGGGTCGGCACGGCCGTCGGCACCGAGGCCCGCGGCTTCCACGCGCAGGACCCGACGGTGTGGGGCCTCAACGTGTGGGCGCCGGTGGTGAACCTGCTGCGCGACCCGCGGTGGGGCCGCAACGAGGAGGGCTACTCGGAGGACCCGCTGCTGACCGCGCGGATCGCCACGGCGTACGGCGGCGGGATGCAGGGCGACGACCCGGACCACCTGCGGACCGCGGCCACGTTGAAGCACTACCTGGCCTACAACAACGAGGTCGACCGGTCCACCACCAGTTCCTCGGTGCCGCCGAGGATCCTGCACGACTACGACCAGCAGGCGTTCGAGCCCGCGCTGCGGGCGGGCGCGGCTAACGCCGTGATGCCGTCGTACAACCTGGTCAACGGCAGGCCCACCACGGTCGAACCCGATCTCGACGGGGCCGTGCGGAGCTGGTCGGAGCACGACATCGCGGTGGTGAGCGACGCGGGCGCGCCGACCAACCTGGTGACCTCCCAGAAGTACTACGCCACCAAGGCGGAGGCCGCGGCGGGCGCGATCAAGGCGGGTGTCGACAGCTTCACCGACGACGGCGTGAACGGCTCCATCACCACCACGGCCGTGAAGGCCGCGCTGGCACAGGGTTTGCTCACCGTCGCGGACGTGGACGACGCCGTGCGGCACCTGCTGTCGCTGCGGTTCCGGCTGGGCGAGTTCGACCCGCCGGGCCGCGACCCGTACGCGGGGATCACGCCGGACGTCATCGGCTCGCCGGAGCACCGGGCGCTCGCGCGGCAGGCGGCGGCGGAGCAGGTCGTGTTGCTGCGCAACGAGAAGGACGTCCTCCCGTTGAACGCCGACCGGATGAAGAAGATCGCCGTGGTCGGTCCGCTGGCCGACACCCTCTACGAGGACTGGTACAGCGGCACGATGCCCTACCGGGTCACCCCGCTGCAGGGCATCGAGGAGCGGTTCGGCGGTGACGTGGCCGCCGCCGAGGGCGTGGACCGGATCGCCCTCAGGAACCCCGCGACCGGCCGCTACCTGACCGCCTCGACGAACCCGGCGGGTGGTGAGCTGGTCGAGAGCGGAGGAACTGCCGGCGCCGGGCAGTCGTTCGACGTCTTCGACTGGGGCGCCGGGAAGTCCACCCTGCGGACCGTCGCCAACGGCAAGTACCTCACCTACTCCGGCGGCGCGCTCGTCAACAACGCCGCCCAGCCCAACGGCTGGTTCGTGCAGCAGCAGCTGAAGCTGGTCGAGCAGCCGGACGGGACCCACGTCGTCGAGTACGCGGGCAACGAGGTCACCCAGTCCTGGTTCGGTCCCAACAGGTTCGCCGTGGTGGGAGCGGACGGCGTGCTGCGGTTCTCCTCGCCGGACGCCGCGGGCGCGACGAAGTTCTCCCGCGAGGTCCTGTCCAGCGGCGTGGACACAGCCGTGGCCGCGGCGACCGGGGCCGACACCGCGGTGGTCGTGGTGGGCAGCATGCCGTTCATCAACGGTCGCGAGGACAACGACCGCACCAGCACCGAACTCGCGCCCGCCCAGATGGCGCTGGTCGACGCGGTGCGCAAGGCCAACCCGAACACCGTCGTGGTGGTGGAGAACAGCTACCCCACGACGGGGTGGGACAGCCACGACGTTCCCGGTCTGCTGTGGACCACGCACGCGGGCCAGGAGACCGGGCACGCCCTCGCGGACGTGCTGTTCGGCGACCGCAACCCGAGCGGACGGCTGACCCAGACCTGGTACGCCTCCGACGCGGGCCTGCCGAGCATCCTCGACTACGACATCGCGAAGACCCGCATGACCTACCAGTACTACCGCGGCACCCCGCTCTACCCGTTCGGCCACGGCCTGAGCTACACGTCGTTCCGCTACGACAACGTGCGCGTCGACCGGCCGGTCACCACGGCGAACGGCGTCGTGCGGGTCCGGGTCGACGTGACCAACACCGGCGACCGCGACGGCGCGGACGTCGTGCAGCTCTACACCAGCGCCCGCGACGGCCGCGCCCCCAAGGCCGACCAGCGGCTGCGGGCGTTCCGGAAGGTGGAGGTCCCCGCCGGACAACGGCGGACCGTCACGCTCGCCGTCAAGGCCGCGGACCTGGCGACCTGGGACGTGACGCGGGAGAAGTCCGTGGTGGAGGGCGGCCGCTACGACTTCTCCGTCGGCCGGTCGGCCACCGAGATCGTGCGCACCCTCCCGGTCCACGTCGTGGGGGAGCGGATCCCGGACCGCGACCTCGGCCGGGAGACGCAGGCGCAGAACTTCGACGACTACCAGGGCGTCACGCTGACCGACACCAGCAAGGCGAGCGGCACGTCGGCGTCGGCCGCGGCGGGCGGCTGGCTCGCCTACCGCGACACGCGCCTCGACCCGGCCGCCAAGGGCATCGAGGTGACCGCGTCCAGCCCGGCGGGCGCCCGCGTCACGGTGCGCCTGGACGATCCGGTGCGGGGCCGCGTGCTCGGCGTCGTCCAGTTGCCCGCGACCGGTGACAAGTACGCGTTCCGCACGGCGACCGCCGACCTGGCCAGGGCGTCCGGCACGCACGACGTGTTCCTCGTGTTCGACGCCCCGGCGGTGGTGTCGACGTTCCGCCTGACCCGCTGACGGCCACCGGTTTGCCGATGTCCGACGACGTCGGACATCGGCAAACCGGTCCAGCAGGCGGACGGAGCGCAGGTACTGATCGGTCTGACTGGTGCGCATTCCGAATCCGAAAGGCCGGCATCCCTTGGATCGAGTGCGACCGCGAGGACCGCGGTGACGGTGTGCCCGTGCTGGTTCCCCACTCCGCGCAGGACATGAGCCGCTCGAAGCAGGGGCTGCTCGCCCTGTCGCTTGTCCGTGCTCGTTGACGAGTCCGCACAGGGCTCAGGGGGGCCGCTGATCGGGGAAGCGGTGCCCGGTGCGTCGATCACACGGGGAACCGCGGCGCGAAGACCCAGCCGCGCAGGACGACGAAGCGACCCAGCGCGACCAGCGCCCCGGCCGCGGTGAGCGCCACCGACTCGACCACGGTGCTCGCGTCCGGTGCGAGGCGCCCCAACCCGGCGAGCACGACGTTGCCCGTGCCGAGCGACAGGGCGATCATCACCAGCCCCTGGAGGTGCGCTCGCGCCCGGCTGGTCCCGGACACGCCGAAGGTGAACCTGGCGTGCACCGCCGTGCTGATCGCGGTGCCCACGACGGTGGCCACCAGGTTGGCCGGGAACGGCCCCGTCACCAGGCGCAGCACCAGGTACAGGGCGGTGCCGACACCCCACGTGGCGACACCGACCGCCGCGAAGCGGACCAGCTGGCCCGGAACCTCGTTCGTCACTCCCGTTCCCCTCACGTCGGCTGCTCTGCGACCAGCCTCCACCGGAACGATCGTGGTGTCGTCGTGCGAGCGCGGCAGTTCCGCGTACCGCGGTCGCGGTACGCGGAACGGCCACAGTGGACCGCTACCGCAGGGGCTTCTCCGCGAACACCCACCTGTTGCCCGCCAACGGGTCGTCCCGCTCGGGAAGCGGGCCGCGACCGAGGTGGCGGGTGAAGTCGAACGGGGTGTGGACCGAAGTGGACCACCCCCTGGTCGTCAGGTCGCCCGCGGAGTCCGGACGCGGTTCGCCGTCGAACAGCGCGAGCAGGTCGAGGCCGATCTGGCTCCTCGTCGAGGAGTAGAGGGGGTCGTCCTGGAGGTCCGGCAGCTCCCTGGCGAGCTTGACCTCGAACGCCACGGAGCTGCCGGGCGCGCTCAACCGGTCCACCTCGCCGATGAGGCCCTGCTCGGCCGCGGTCGGCAGGTACAGCAGCACGCCCTCGGCCAGCCACGCGGTCGGCAGGGCCGGGTCGAAGCCCGCCTCGACGAGCGCGCCCGCCCAGTCGGCGCGCAGGTCCACCGCGATCGGCGTGCGGGGCACCTTCGGGATCGCGCGCAGGTCGTCGAGCACCCCCTGCTTGAACGCCAGGACACCTTCGCGGTCGACCTCGAACAGGACGAGGCCGGGCGTCCAGTCGAGCCGGAACGCCCGCGTGTCCAGCCCGGCGCCCAGCAGCACCACCTGGCGGGCGCCCGCCCGCGTGGACCGGAGCAGGTAGTCGTCCAGGACCCTGGTTCGCAGTCCGAAGTAGCGCGCCAGCCGTCCCCACAGCGGGTTCCCGTCGCCGTCCGGCACCTCCCCCTGCCGGACGGGCCAGTCCGCGGACGCCTTGGCGGCGCGCACGAAGTGCTCCGCGTAGAGGTCGGTCGCCAGGCTGTCGCTCCGGTGCGTCTCGATCGCCCGTGCCGCCGCGACCATGAGCGCCGTCAGGCCGACGCCGTCCTCCACGCCCGGATCCCGATGCTTGGTGCCGACCACTTGTCCTCCTCGTCCGTGAACAGCTGATCGTGGGTGGTGGTGCGAGCGCCGTAGACGACGCTCATGAACCGCAGGATCTCCTCGTCGGGGAGGTGCAGGCTCGTCGTGCAGTCCGTCAGCACCGTGACGTGGAAGCCCTTCTGGAACGCGGTCCGCGCGGTGGAGTCCACGCACACGTCCGTGTACAGGCCCGCGAACACGAGGTGCCCGATGTCGCGCCCGACCAGGTGCTCCTCGAACCCGTCGGCGAGGAACCCGTCGAAGCACGCCCGCTTGGTGAACACGGGTTCGCCCGACGCGGGGGCGACCTTGTGGAACTCGGCGCCCCAGGAACCCGCGAGGCACTTCGGCCGCTTGTCGAGCGACCGGTCCCGCCACCGCCAACTCGGCCCCTGGTGCTCGACGTCGCCGACGTACCGGACGAACACGACCTCCGTGCCGTGCACCCGTGCCGCGTCGACGGCCCGCGCGGCGTTGGTCGTCACGGCGTCCAGCACCGCGGGTTCGGCGCGGAAGCGGGACGCGACGGCCGCGCCGGTGCAGAAGTCGTTCTGCAGGTCCACGACGACCAGCGCGGTCCTCACGACCCCGCCACCAGCGCGCCCGCGGGCCGGAGGGCGTCGAGCAGCGCGTCCACGACGTCCGTGGTCGTGTGCCGTCCGCCCAGGTCCGGGGTGCGGATGCCCCGGTCTCCGACGGCCGTCAACGCGCGTTCGACCGCCTCGACCGCGCCCGCGCAGCCCGCGTGCCGTTCCGCGATCGCCGCCGCGGCCCGGATCGTCGCCACCGGGTTGACCGCGTCGAGGCCCTCCAGGTCGTCGGCGGACCCGTGCACGGTCTGGTACTCGACCAGCCCGGCCGCGTCGGGGTGCAGGTGGACGTTCTCGCTGAACCGGTTCTCCTGCCGTTCGGAGCCGAAGCGGTCCAGCAGGACCACGTGCATGATGTCGCCCCACTCGTTGCCCGCGATGATCACCGTCCGCGGGGCGAGCCCGTGCTCGACGAGGTTGCGGTTCACCGTGTCCGGCTGGCAGAGCCGCACGTCCACGCCGTGCCGCGCGGCGCTCTCGGCCACCCAGTCGCCGAGGGCCCCGTCGAGCAGGTGGAACTTGTAGGCCATGACGACCTCGCTGGCCCCGCCGCCCGGCCACTCCTCGTCCGCCCGCCGCAGGGCGAACGCGATGACCTTGTCGGTGATCTCCCGGCTGAACGTCGTCGTCCGGGTGACCACGCCGGGCCGGTGGCTGTTCTCGCCGGTGTAGAAGCCCTGGGCCTCGTCGCGGACCAGCAGCAGTGACGGGCAGACGAGGTCGACCTTCACGGCCTGGAGGCGCTGCCGCACCAGGTAGAGCGACTGGGCGTTGATCGCCGTGCGGAACACCGCCGGGGTGCCGCGGGCGGCCTGCGCCCGGCAGAACCCCTCGTAGTGCTCGGCGTCCTCCTCCGTGAGCGAGCGGACCAGGTCGAGCCCGCCCTCGGCCTTCAGCGAGGCGTACGAGTGGTAGAGCCGGGGCGACCGGGCGATCTCCACCTCGACGGAGTGCAGCCCGCCGAGCGCTTCGACCGTTCTTTCGAAGACCGCCGCGAGTTCCGGTCCCGTTCCCCGACCGACGGCGAGTCCGATGACTGCTTTCACCTTGCTCCTTCCTCGGGGGTGGTCGATCAGACCGTCGCGCTCCCCACGAGGTGGTCGCCCGCAATTCCGGACTTCTCCGGGCTGTAGTAGTCCTTGATGCTCCTGATCCACGCGGTGACGGTGATCCGATCCGCCGCGGTGGGTTCGAAAGCGTCGAAGAGGGCGGCGATTTTCGCGCGTTCGAAGCCGATGGCCGTCATCAGCGCCATGAAGACCGGGCGCTCGACGAGCCCGTCGCCGTCCGGGTCGCCGAGAGCGGCGAGAGCCTCGGCGAACTCGCGGACCGTGCCGTCGAACCGCGCGGGGGACAGCACGCAGGCGGTGTACTCGTCGAAGCTGATCCTGTTGTCGTGGTTGGTGTCCAGCTCGGCGGCCAGCGTCGTCCAGTACCGCCGGAAGGCCGCCGTCATCGCGGCTTTCGCCACGTCGTCGGAATCGACGGCGGCCCGGACCACCCGGTTCGCCATGAGCTCGAAGTCCGCGGCCTCCAGGTGGCCGTTGCCGTCGACGTCGAACAGGGTGAAGACGAGTCCGACTCGATCGACCGCCGTGGTGCTCATCTATTCGCCAACCTTCGTCTTCGATGAATGGGAATAGGGCTATTTCCTCATCGGTCTGCCGTGAGTGCGGCAGTTGTCAGCCCCGTCTGATCGTGGCACGTCTGCCGGAAAAGAAATCCCCAGTCACCGAAAAGGATGAATCGACCGCGATCGGGGTGAATTGCGCCGAATGCGTTCGTTGTTCGGCTGGTCGAGCGATGGAGCACAGGTTGGTGTGGTGCGCCGCGCACTCAGCGTTTCGGCGCGCACCACGGGGGGTCGACCGTTCGAGCCGTCACCGATCGGCCGTGACAGCGGGTTGCGCCTGGAGGTCCCGGAACTCCCGCACGGCGAGTGGCGCGACCGCCGACACCGCGCACAGCACCCCGCACACCAGGGCGACGGCCTCGGCGCCCCACGCCGTCGCGGCCGGTCCGACCAGCAGCAGGCTGAGCGGGATGGAGCCGAAGGACAGCAGGTCGTCGTAGGACGACACCCGTGACAGGACGTCGCCGGGCACGTGCTGCTGGAGGGCGGTGTCCCACGCGACACCCCACGCGGCGAACCCCAGCGCGCCGACGAAGGCCGCCGCCACCAGCACCGGGAGAGCGGCGTCCAGTCCCAGCGCCACCAGCGGGAACCCACCGGTGGCCGAGATCAGCGCGCCGACCCGCAGCGGGTGCCGCAGGACGACCCGGTACACGAGCAGGCTCATCACCAGCAGCCCGACCGCGCGCACGCTGAGCACGAGACCCCAGGCGGCGGGCCCGGTGAGCGACGGCCCGAGCACCTGCCACACGCCGACGTTGGCGAGGTTGAACAGGCAGAACGAGAGCGCCGCCGTCCACACCCAGCGCCTCGACCGGAACTCGTGCCAGCCGACGCGGAGGTCCGGCAGCAGGTTCCCGCGCGCCGGGGAGGTCCGCGAGGCGGGCAGCCGCGTCAGGAGGGCCGCGGCGACGAGGAACGACAGCGCGTCCACGGCGATGGCCCACCCGCCGCCCGCGGCCGCCGCGACGAGCCCCGCGAGGACGGGACCGAGGATGCGCGTGCCGTTCCGGGTGGAGGCGAGGACCGAGTTGGCGCGGCCCAGGTCGGCGGGCGCGACGAGTTCGGGGACGATGCCGCGCAGCGCCGGGGAGGCGAAGGCCTCCAGCGACCCGTTCACCAGCGCCAGCGCCGACACCGCGAGCAGCGAGTAGTGCCCGGTCAGCAGCACGGCCGCCACCCCGGCCTGCGCCAGCCCCGCGCCCAGGTTCGCGACCACGAGCACCGACCGCCGGGAGAACCGGTCCGCCACGACCCCGCCGACGAGCAGCAGCACCAGGTGCGGGCCGAAGCTGGCGGCGAGCACGATCCCCAGGTCCGAGGGGCGTCCCGAGGCGCCGAGGACGCCGAACGCCAGTGCGACGACCGACATGGACGAACCGAGGTAGGACACGAGCCGGGCCACGAGGAACGTGCGGAAGTGCGTCGTCACCGGTGCAGGATGGTGAAGGGTCGACACGGCTCGCCATTCCTGCGGCAAAGGGCGCAACCATGACTCTGCTCCGCCTCAGCCCCACCGGTCTGTCGCGGTCCCGCTTCGCCCTGTCCCCGCTCGCCGAGACGGTCGGCGCGCTGATCGCGTTGCAGCGGGCACGGGGCGGCTCCCCGCGCGCCTACCGCGAGTGGACGGCCCGCGATCCCGTCGCCGCCGGACTGCTGGATCTGGTGGCCACCACGAAGTGGTTCCCCGACTTCGTCGGCATCCCGCCGACCGGCGGCATGGACACCCCGCTCGACCGGGAACTCGCCGAGGTGGCCGCGTTCTCCGACGACGCCGTGCGCCGGACGCTGGTCGACACCGTCGCCGCCAGTCAGACCCGCCGGGAACCGGACTGGCTGCCGTCGACCGGTCTCGCGCCCCGCATCGCCGAGGTCTTCGACGAGGGGTGGCGGCGCTTCGTCCGCCCGACCTGGTCGCGCCGACGCGCCGTGCTGGAACGCGAGGTCGTCCACCGCGCCGGCCTGCTGGCCGCCCACGGCTGGCAGCGCGCGGTGACGGGCATGACCAGCAGGTCGACCTGGGTCGGCCCCGACGCGATCCGCTTCAGCGACCAGCACTACACCGACGTCGACATCGGCGACCAGGGCCTGCTGTTCGTCCCCTACACCGCCCGACAGGGCTCGTGGACGTGCGAGCAGCCGCCCCGCTACGCCCTCGTCTACCCGGCGCGCGGAACCGGCGCCGCCACCGAGTCCCCGCGCACGGACCCGCTGTCCGTCCTGCTCGGCCCCGGCCGCGCCCGGATCACCGCCGAACTCGTGCGGCCCGCGACCAGCACGCAGCTGGCGGTCGCGCTCGACCTGTCGCTGGGCACGGTCAGCGGACACCTGGCGGTGCTCCGCGACGCGGGCGTCGTGACCCGCTCACGGGTGGGCCGCAACGTCTTCTACCGGCTCACGGAGCGCGGCGAAGCCCTGGTCGCACTGCTGGACGGCTGATCAGCTCGCCAGCGCGTCCCGCACCTTGCCGATCATCTCGTCCTCGGCGTGCGCGATCCGGCCGTCCGCCGTGGCCACCTCCTGGCAGATCGAGATCACCGCTGCCGGGAACCCCTCGGCCTCGGCGGGCGCCTTCGCGGCGAGGATCCTCACCGAGGAGCGGAGCGCTTCGAGGACCGCGTTCTCCAGGTCGGCGTCCGTGCCCTCGGGGAGGCGGACGCGGGCCCCGCCGAGGACCTCGCGCAGCTCGCGGGACAGGTTCACCATCGCCTTGAGGCCCGCGAAGCGCTCCTCGACCACCGGGCCGGGGTCGGCGTGCGAGACCAGCACCATGGCGCCGTACACGGCCCTGCGCAGGGTCCGGCTTTCCGCGTCCGTGTAGAAGATCATGCGGCCACCCTAGAACGTGGAGTGATCCTCCCGTCGGGGAGTTGGCGGATATCCGGTGGATCATGGCAGTCCGGCTCGTTCCGGTCGGCGGACGCCGTCGTTAGCGTCGGCTCCACCGAACGAGGAGGAGTGATCCGGTGGAGTTGGAACGATCCGCGGTGGCGGTTCGATGACGAAGGTCCTGCTGTCGGTCCACGTGCTCGCCGCCGTGATCGCGATCGGGCCGGTCGCCGTCGCCGCGAGCATGTTCCCGGCGGCCATGCGGTCCCCGGACCCGAACGCCCTCCGGTTGCTGCACCGGATCTGCCGGGTCTACGCGGCGGTCGGCATCGTCGTCCCCGTGTTCGGCCTCGCCACGGCGAGCAGCCTCGGCGTCCTGGGCGACGCGTGGCTGCTGGTGTCGATCGCGCTGACCGCGGTAGCCGCCGCCGTCCTGGTCCTGCTCGTGCTGCCCCGGCAGCAAGCGGTGCTCGGCGGCTCGGGGTCGGAGTCGCCCTCGCGGCTGGCCGCCCACGCGGGCGTGTTCAACCTGCTGTGGGCCGTGGTCACCGTGCTGATGATCGTCCGCCCCGGCTCCACGACGGGCGCGTGACCGTGCCGCTCCGGATCGCCGCGGCCGCCGAACTGGCCACCCTCGTCGTCATGCTGGTGAACCTCGCGACCGTCCACTGGCCCGCGCTGTCGTCCCTGCTCGGCCCCACCCACGGCTGCGCGTACCTGTTCGTCGTCGTCCTCGCGTTCCGGAGCAGCCCGTCGGCCCGCGTCCGGGCGACGGCGTGGATCCCCGGCATCGGCGGCGTGCTCGTGCTGCGGCAGCTGGCCGGGGAACGGGTGCGCTGACCTCACCCCCGGTAGGGCGGGGCGACGCCCCAGCCCCACCGGGGCACCGGGGCCTCGCGGACCGGGGTAGCCCCTGGCGCGGAGTTCGCCACGGCCAGGCGGGTGCCCCATTCGAGGTAGCCGACGAAGGCCGCGCGGAACTCGGGGTCCGAGGGCAGCCCGACCTCGTCCGCGGCGTCCACCATCAGGTCCACCCACCTCCTGCGCTGGGGTTCGGTGATCGCCCTGCCGAGGTGCCTGGCGACCATCGGCCCGTAGCCGCCGCGTTCGGCGGTGTACCCGGCAGACCCGCCGAACACCTCGGCCAGCCACAGCGCGACGTACCGGGCGTGGTCGGGGTGCATCGTGGCGAACACGGGGGCCAGCAGGTCGTCGGCCAGGACGAGTCGGTAGAACGTGTCGCACAGCCGCTCGAACGCGGCCGTGCCGCCTGCCCACTCGTGCAGGCTGGGAATGTCTTCACCGGTCATGGCGACAGCCCAGCACCGGGTGCCCGGAAGATCAAGTACGCACCATTCGGTAAGGAGCCGCGATGTCCAAGCGCTACCACTGCCCCGTGGAGCTGGCGATCGACGTGGTCGGCGGCAAGTGGAGGACGGTGATCCTCGCCCACCTCAAGCAGGGGGAGCGCCGCTACGGCGAACTGCGCAGGCTGATGCCGGACGTGAGCGAGAAGATGCTGGTGCAGCGCCTGCGCGAACTCCAGGAGGCGGGTCTGGTCGCGCGGCGGGAGTTCGACACCGTCCCGCCGCGGGTGGAGTACTCGCTGACCGGGGAAGGGGCCAGTCTCGCTCCGGTGCTGCAGGCGCTCTACGACTGGGGGCTCGCCAGGGCCGAGCGCACCGGAACGGTGATCGGCTGACGCCCCGACGGGTGCGGCCCGCTGCCGGAATCACCCGGATTCGAGCGCGAAAGCCTCTCCACCGGCGCTCCACCACCGTGAATAGACGGTGCTCCGGCGAACGCGACGCCGATATCCGGCGATGAATCCGGCGTGCACCAGGTCGATCCGGTCGACGAGGGCAGAGTTCTCCGGCCACACCAGGACGAGTCGCCGGTGCAGCGGATTTCCGAAGAGTGGTTTGACCACGATTCCGTCCGCGTCCGGCACGGCTGGGTGGACGCCCGCGATCGCGTTCTCCGAGCGCACGAGTTCGAGTGCCGTGTCAAGGTCCGCCCCGAAGTGAGCGAACTTCGGGGTGAATCCGGCGGTCTCGCAGGTGAGCTGGAACGTCGACCGGGGACCGCCGACGGACTCCTCCGGCATGGTCCACCACTCGCCCGCGAGGTCGGTGAGGTCGAGGTCCGCGCGGTCGGCGAGGCGGTGGTCCGCGGGCAGCGCGACGAAGACGGGTTCGGTCAGCAGCGGTCTCCTGAGGACTCCGAACGGGACGCGCGGAGGGGTGCGGGCGAACTCCGCCAGGACGGCGAGGTCGAGCTTCTCGGTGCGCACGTGGTCGAGGACGGCCTCGCCCGTGCGTTCCATCTGGGTCGTGATGTCCCTGTCCGGCAACGCTTCCCGCACCGCGGACACCAGTTGCGGGATGAGCGTGCCGGTGACGCCTCCGAGTTGGACGGACGCGGGGTGCGCCTGGTCGGCGATCTTGCGGGCGGTCGCGCACAGGTCGTCGAACTTGTCCACGATCTCCTGCGCGCGCAGCGCCACGTGCTCGCCGAGGTCGGTGAGCACGACCCCGTTGGGGGCCCGCACGAACAGCTGACCGCCGAAGGTCCGCTCGATCCTCCTGAGCTGGGCCGTGAGGCCCGGTTGTGCGATGTTCAACTCCGTGGCGGCTCTTCGGATGCTGCCCGCCGTCGCGACGGCGAGCACGACGTGGAGATGACGAAGTTCTACTCGCACCGGACCACCCTAATTGCAGCCTGATCGGTCCCACTGCTGCGAACGGAACCTGACATTGGTCCGATAAGGGGCTTCAGTTCGGTATGAGGGGTATAACTCCCGAGTTATCGCTTCCTGATACTGCCCGATCGCCCGGTTTTCTGGTCTGCTGAATTGACCGAATAAAAGGAGCGGTTCAAGCGTGTCTGACACCCGGAAAGCGCTGCGGCTGAGGCGATTATCACGGCCGCACGACGGAAAATACCTCTTCGTCCCGCTCGACCACAGCGTTTCGGACGGACCGGTCGTTCCCAACCACCGGTGGGACGGGCTGATCAGCGCCGTCGTCGCGGGCGGCGCCGACGCGATCGTCGTGCACAAGGGTCGGGTCCGGCTGATCGACCCGGCCGTGCTCGGCGACTGCGCGCTCGTGGTCCACCTCAGCGCCGGCACGGCGCACGCGGCGGACACCAACGCCAAGGTGCTCGTCGGCGACGTGGAGGAGGCGCTGCGGCTGGGGGCCGACGCGGTGAGCGTCCACGTCAACGTCGGCTCGGACACCGAGGAGCGGCAGCTCGCCGACCTCGGCGTCGTCGCGGCGTCCTGCGACGCCTGGAACGTGCCGCTGATCGCCATGGCCTACGCCCGCGGTCCGCGGATCGCCGACTCCCACGACCCGGTCCTGCTGTCGCACGTGGTCAACATCGCCGCCGACCTCGGGGCGGACATCGTCAAGACCTCCATGGCGCTGCCGATGTCCCGCATGGCCGACGTCACCGCCCACTGCCCGATCCCCGTGCTCGCCGCGGGCGGTCCCGTCGACCACGTCGACCCCGTCGGGTACGCCGCCGCGGCGATGCGCGCCGGGTGCGCGGGCCTCGCGATCGGCCGCCGCGTCTTCACCGACCCCGCGCCCCGCAGCCTCGTCGCAGGGCTCTCGTCCGCCGTCCACCAGGGCACCCGCCGCGGTGCCCACGCCGATCACCCGATCACGACCACGACAGGTGCCGCGTGAAATTCGCTTGGATCGACGTTCGCCAGGTTTCCCCGGACCGGCTCGAAGGAGTCGTCGACGCCGCCGTGCACGCCCGTGCCCGCGCCGTCGTCGCGGCCGACCCGGCCGTGCTCGCGACCCTCCCGCCGACCGTGAAGCGCGTGCTGCTGCTCCCGGACGGCACACCGCCGCCCGAGGGCGAGCACGGCGTCGACGTGGTGGCGCAGGTGGTGCACGACGAGGACGGCGTGCACGCGCTGCGCGGCACCGGTCGGGCCGCGTTCGTCGAGGTGCGCGACGACCGCACGCTGCGGCTCGCCTGCCTCGCCGCGGTGGAGCTGCCGCACACCGTGGTCAGCTTCACCGACCCCACGAAGATCCCGCTGGAGATCGTGATCGCGGCGGCGGACCGCGCCACCGGCGAGCTGATCTGCGTGTGCGCCGACGTGGAGGAGGCCGGGATCGTGCTCGGCGTCCTGGAGCACGGTTCCGACGGCGTGATGCTGGCGCCGCGCGGCGCCGACGACGTGTTCGCCGTCGTGCGGCTGCTGGAGGCGAGCAGCCCCGCGCTCCAGCTGACGACGCTGACGGTGGAGTCCGTCGCGCACAGCGGCCTCGGTGACCGGGTGTGCGTGGACACCTGCTCGCACTTCGAGGAGGACGAGGGCATCCTCGTCGGGTCGTTCTCCACCGGCTTCATCCTGTGCTGCAGCGAGACGCACCCGCTGCCGTACATGCCGACCCGGCCGTTCCGGGTCAACGCGGGCGCGCTGCACTCCTACGTGCTCGGGCCGGAGAACCGGACCAACTACCTCAGCGAGCTCCGGTCCGGCGGCTCGGTCCTCGCCGTCAACGCCGAGGGCCGGACGCGCAAGGTCGTGGTGGGGCGGGCGAAGCTGGAGACCCGGCCGCTGCTCACCATCACCGCGCACTCGCCGGAGGGCGTCGCGGTGAGCCTCACCGTGCAGGACGACTGGCACGTCCGCGTCCTCGGCCCCGGCGGCAAGGTCCTCAACGTCACCGAGCTGGAGAGCGGCCACGAGCTGCTCGGCTACGTGGCGACCGACCAGCGGCACGTGGGCTACCCCATCGGCGAGTTCTGCAGGGAGAGCTGATGGCGCTCCGGATCGAGGACCTGGTCGCCGGTCTCCTGGCGAAGGGCGCCGACGACGCCCCGTTCCTGACGCACGAGCACACCGTCACCCGCGGCGCCCTGCGCGCCGCGGTCGCCGCCACCGCGGAGGCGTTCACCGCGTCGGGTGTGCGGCGCGGCAGCACGGTGGCGCTCCAAGCGCCCGCGAGCTTCAGCCAGGTCGAGGCGCTGCTGGCCCTGTGGTCGCTGGGTGCCCAGGTCATGCTGGTCGAACCACGGCTCACCCCGGTCGAGCTGGAAGCGCTGAGGGTCCGGTGCCGCGGGCAGTTCGTGGTGCGCGCCGGGGACGTCGGACGGGGGTTCGTGCGGTTCCGCGAACGCTTCGAGATGACCACCGAGCCGCACGCCGACGGCGTGGCCGCGTCGACGGACCACTGCCTGGTGCAGTTCAGCTCCGGCTCCACCGGCCTGCCCAAGGTCATCGCCCGCACCGCCGAGTCGCTGCGGACGGAGGTGGAGGTGTTCAACCGGCTGCCGAACATGCCGGTGGCGGGGGACAAGGTGCTGCTGCTGAGCTCCACGTCGCACAGCTTCGGCCTGGCGTTCGGGATCCTGCGGTCGTTGGACGTCGGCGTGAACCTCGTGTTCTCCACCCAGGAGTCGGGGCAGGACGTCGTCGACACGGCCGCGGCGCACGGGGTCCGCCTGATCACCGGCCTGCCGCACCACTACGCGGCGCTCAACGCGGTCGAGGACCCGCCCGCCCTGCCCGAACTGCGCTGGGTGCTCTCCGGCGGCGAGCTGATCCGGCGGGAGGTCGAGCAGCGCTTCACCGCCCTGTACGGCCTGCCGATCGGTCAGGCCTACGGCACCACGGAGACCGGCATCGTCACGATGGACGTCACCGGGCTCACCCGGCCGACGGTCGGCCCGGTGTGCGACGGCGTCCGGCTGCGGGTGCGCGACGGGCAGGTGGAGATCGGTCTCGACCACTCGCCGTACCTCGTCGAGCCCGAGCGGGCGAACTACCGCGACGGCTGGTGGCGCACCAGCGACCGGGGCGAGCTGACCCCCGACGGGCTGCTGACCCTGCACGGCCGCGCGGACTCGCTGGTCATCTTCGGCGGCAACAACATCGACCTGCTGGAGATCGAGGACGTGCTGCGGGCCCACCCGCTGGTGGACGAGGCGATCGTCGTGTTCGACGACGCGGTCGAGGCCTACGTGGCGACCTCGTCGGACGAGCTGGACGAGAGCGCCGTCACCGGCTGGTGCGCCGCGAGGCTGGCCGACTTCAAGCAGCCGAACGCGGTCCGAGTGCTGCACAAGCTGCCCAGGACGCCCAACGGCAAGCTCGTCCGGGACCGGTCGGTCCTCGCCCGAACCCCGTAACGGCCCCGTGGCCACCGCTCACCCGGCGTGGGCGGTGGTCATGGCGTGCGCGATCCGGTGCAGCCCGGCGGTGTCGAGCGCGCCGATCGGCACGGCGAACCTCTCGGCCAGCACGGCGGCGTACTCCGCGTGGGTCTCCAGCACCGCCTCCACCCGGCCCGCGGGCCCGTCCGACAGCAGGCGCGTGCCCACCAGCGTCAGCACGTGGTCGTCGTGCGGGCGTTGCGCCATCAGCAGCCGCACGAACGGCGACTCCGGCGACGTCGTCTGGAACTGGTGCAGCGGCTCGAACGAGGCCAGGTCGACGGGCTCCTCGCGCAGCCGGTAGCCCGGCAGCCGCCCGTGCCGGTGCATCCCGATCCACCAGTCGTCGTCGGGCTCCACCTCGAAGTCGAACCCGCCGCGCTCGTGCCGTCCGGCGCGCAGCGGCAGCGGGTCGACGAAACCCTGACCCATCCCCACGTCGGCGACCCACGTGCCGCCGTCGACCCGCACCAGCAGCGCCAGGTGGTTGCCCCAGCGCGGTTCGTCGTCGTCGCGGTCGCCGATCGCGGCGCACGCGAGCGACACGTCGAACCCCAGACCCTCCAACAGCGCGGCGAACGCCGTGTTCAGCTCGTAGCAGTACCCGCCTCGCCGCCGCGCCACGACCTTGTCCAGGATCGCGGTCCGGTCCAGCGGCACGACGGCGTCCAGGTGCACGTCGAAGTTCTCGAACGGCACCGTCGCCAGGTGCGCCCGGTGCAGCGCGCGCAGCACGGCCGCGCTCGGCGCCACGGCGCCGACGTGCCCGATGCGGTCCAGGTAGGCGTCGACCAGCCGTGTCATCCGCGGCAGTCTAGGAGTGGATCACCCCGGCCAGTCCGACAGCCTGGCCAGCTCGGTCGACCACGCGGGTTCGCCCACCTCGCACAGGCTCGGCTCGGTGCCCAGCGGCATGGCGTCCTCGGTGTGGCGCAGGAAGTCCTCGACCCAGGTCACGGACAGCCGCAGGGTGATCCGCAGCTTCCGCGAGTCCAGTTCGACGCTGGTGACCAGGCCGTGCCGCACCCGCACGTCACCGAGTCCGCCGCCCTCGGCGAGCAGTTCCCGGGAGAACGTCCAACTGGTGATCTCGTCGTCGTGGAGCAGCAGCGCGACGGCGTACGGGTCCGTGGTCGACCAGCTCAGCGACACGGGCGTGCCGGTCTGGTTCCGGCGCCACCCGTCGCGCGACATGATCACGGTCCTGGTGCTGCTGCCGACCACGGTGTGCGTGGTGCCCGTGCCGAAGCAGGACAGCCACTGCCGGTCGTCGCCTTCGCGGTGCTGGTACGAGTGGGATCCGTAGATCATCGGGTGGGTCCTTCCAGGCGGCGGGCCTTTCCCAGGAGGAGTCGCGTGGGGGATCCTGGATGCGCTTCGTGATCGAACCGCGACCTGAGGGGGCGTCGACCGTCCTCTGTGGACTGCCGAAGAGCGGGCGGAGGCCGTGCGACCCCGCCGCCGCGGTCCGTCCGGAACCCTGACACCTGGAGGTGCCGATGTCGCGGTGCTACCTGACGACCGCCATCGCCCGCGGCGGTGAGCAGCCCGACCTCGCGTTCGCGCTGGAGGTGGTGCGGGCGGACGTGCTCGCCCACCACCGCCGGGTGCGCGGCGACCGGGTCCGGTTCCTGACCGGCGCGGAATCCGACGCCTACGGCGACCTGCGCGACCCGCTGGCGCTGTCGTACACCGAGTTCGCGGGCCCCGGCCGCGGCGGCAGGCACCCGGCCGGGGTCGAGCGGCTCTGGCTCGCGTGCGCCGAGGCGGGCGACCTCTACCGCGAGGCGGGGACCTGGTACTTCCGCCTGTCCCGCCACACCGCCCGGCTCCAGGGCCTGATCGGCGGCGGCGAGGTCCGCGTCGAGCCCGCCGCCCGCCGGGACGAGGTGCTCGACCTCCTCTCCGGCGGGCTCCCGGACGTCGTCGTCTCCGGACCTGGAGCCATCCCGGTGCCGGGCGACCCCGACCGTTTCGTCGCCCCGTGGTGGGACGAGCTCGCCACCTACGTCACCAGCCTCGGCTACGGCGTCGACGGCCCGACCTCCGGCGCTGGTGGACGGGCGGCGATCGCCGCGTGCACGTCGTCGGCCTGGCGGCCACGGCCGTGTGGCGGATCGTCGACGAGGCTCGGGCGTTCGCCCGGATCGCGCGGCCCTGGGACCTGGCCCGCGCCGACCGCGGCGGCGGCGACGCCGCGGCGGGCAGGCGGCTCGACGTCGTCCTCGCGGCCCAGCTGTCCGCGTGCCGCGTGCCGGCCCACGAGCTGACGCCGTTCGTCCCGACCCTCGCCACCCGGATCGCCCAGCAGTGCCTCACCCTCACCGGGTCGCTCCCACCGCACCAGGACCTGTTCCGCCGTCTGTGACTCAGCCGAGGGGGATCTCGTGGCCGTGCTCGGCCAGCCACTCGGCCAGCTCGGCCCCGGTGGCGAACGCCCCGGCCGGGCTCACCGTGCGGCCGATGTACCTCGGGCCCGCGCGGAAGAACGCCGAGCGCGGTGAAGAACCCGTTCGCCTCGGCCTGGCGTCGAAGTGCGGCACCTTGTAGACGTCGAGCAGGGTCGGCGGCTCGACGCCGAGGTGGGTGAAGTGCGGCCGGGTGTCCTCCAGCGCGGACCGCACGACGTGCCGCAGGCCCGCCTCCTTCTCGACCCGCGCCGCCGTGGCCGCCTGGTCCAGCTCCATCCGAGTCGCCGGGGTGGCTCGCGAGCGAACTTCCTCTCAACGTCGGGCTGGCAGCCGGCCGGGTACTCGACGTCGACCGGTACGGCCGCGTGCACGAAGTGAGCTCACATCGGGAAACTGACGCCCTGATGCGGTAACCCGCCGGCGAGCGGACTCACCGTGTGCCACCGGCCAGTCCGGACCGGACACTCCGCGGGGGTGGACTTCGCTCCCGATCGGGTTTCCCCGCGCCAGGGGAGCGGGGACGGTGGCATGGTCGGCTTTATGGGAAGTCCGACAACGGGACGCCGCCGACGGGAGTTCGTCGTGGGCCTCGCGCTCGTGGCGTCGATCACCAACGCGGTGCGCTCGCCGGAGGTCATGAGCCTGGCCCACCTGGACGTGTCGCCGGCGCACGACTCCTCCAAAGAGGACAGGACGTGGCTCGCGTGGTCCCGTTCGGCAGTGCTCAGGCCGATCTGGGTACGCGGTCGCGGAACTCCCGCACCGGCGTCAGCACGCGCCGCTGAGGGACTCGCTCTTTGTGCGCCAGGGAGGACGGCCCTCGGCAACGGTTTTCCCACCTCCGCCGCGAACACGCACCGTCGCCGATGACCGCAGTGGGCCACACGTTGGTGGGGTTCGACGCCCACGGCCTGTCGGGCACCACGTCACGGTGCCACGATGCAGGCAGAACCCGATTCGGCGTGGCACGAAGTCCGGAGTGGACACCTCCTCCGACACCGTCCGCACATCCACGGGAAGGACCCTCATGACCGCGGTCACCTCTGAGCAGGGGCTGCACGACAACGTGCGCAACTCGATCCCCGAGTTCTGGCAGACGCTGATCGACCTGGTGAAGCAAAAATCCACGGCCGACGATCCGGATCCGCCCCTGCGGACCACCGCCGAGGCGATCGCCGAGCTGTTCCGCATGGTCGGCTTGAGCAGCGCCACCGTCACCACCATCACCCACCAGGGCAGGACATCCGCTCCCCTGGTGTACGCAGACCAGCACGCGAACACCGACGACGCGCGGACGGTCCTGCTCTACGCGCACTACGACGTGCAACCCGCCGACGAGACGAAGTGGACAGTCACACAACCCTTCGTCCCCAAGGAAGTCGAGGCGGGCGGCGACACCCGCCTCTACGGGCGCGGTTCGGCCGACGACAAGTCCGGGATCGTCATGCACCTGGGCGCGCTCAAGGCGTTGCGGGAGACGTGGTCCGGGCTGCCGATCAACGTCAAGGTCGTCGTCGAGGGCGAGGAGGAGAGCGGCGGCGTCCTGGACTCCTACCTCGCCGACCACCCGGAGGACCCCCGGTTCAAGGCCGACCTGGTCATCGTCGCCGACACGGGGAACCTGGCGGTCGGCCAACCCGCCCTCACCTCCACCCTGCGCGGCATCCTGGCGGTGGACGTGACCGTCAAGACGCTCGTCAAGGAGGTCCACAGCGGCATGTACGGCGGGCCGGCGCCCGACGCGTTCACGACGCTGGTGCGGCTCTTGTCGACGTTGCACGACGAGAACGGTGACGTGGCCGTGCCCGGCCTGACGCGCTTCGAGCACGACTGGCCCGCTGTGTCGGAGGAGCAGTACCGCGAGAACGCCGGCGTGGAACCCCAGGTCGCTCTCGTCGGCACCGGCACGCTCGCCCAGCGCCTGTTCGGCCGCCCCTCCGCCAACGTCGTGGGCCTGCGCGGCGCACCGAGCATGGACCGGCCCGCGAACGTGCTGCACCCGGAGGTGACCGCCCGGATCAGCGTGCGCCTCGCGCCGAACCAGGACCCGGCCGCGGCCCTCAAGGCGATCCAGGACCACATCGAGGCCAAGGCGCCGCAGGCGGTCGTGCGCAAGGTCGATCCCGTGAGTCTCGGTCAGGGCTTCGCCGCCTACCAGGGCCCTCACCACGCCGCCGTCGAGGCGGCACTCAAGACCGCCTACCAGACCGCGGGCGTCGCACACGCCGGTCAGGGCGGCTCCATCCCGCTGGTCTCCGCGCTCCACGCGGCCAACCCCGGTTCGGACATCGTGCTGTGGGGCTGCGAGGAACCGCTGGCCAACATCCACGGGGACGACGAGAGCGTCAGCAGGTCCGAACTGGAGCACATGACCCTCGCCGAGGCGCTGCTGCTGAACGCGCTCGCCAAGCCCCGCCACTGAACGGCTCCCCGATCGGGAGACCGACCACCACAGGAAGGTGACCATGACCATCGCAGACCAGAAACGGGACCGCACGCGCGCCGAGGGTGCGAACGCCGCACCGAGCCCGACGGACCAGGACTTCGCGCTTCCTCCCGAAGGTGTGCCCGAGCCGCAGCGCAAGGCGGTGCTGGACAAGCTGGAGAACTACTTCGCCGACCTCCAGGGCAGGTTCCTCGGCTACCAGACCAACGAGGACCTCAAGCTGCGCGAGCCGATGGCCCGGTTCCTCGACTACCACTTCAACAACGTCGGCGACCCGTTCGAGGACTCGCACTTCACCCTGCACACCAGGTGGGCCGAGCGCGCCGTCCTGGACTACTACGCCAAGCTGTGGCACGGCAAGCCGCGAACCAGGGTCAACGGCGAGGTTCCCAAGGACGCCTACTGGGGCTACGTGCTCACCATGGGTTCTTCGGAGGGCAACAACTACGCCTTGTGGAACGCCCGCGACTACCTCTCCGGCAAGACCCTCATGCGCGAACCGGCCAAGGACGGCGGCGCGCAGTACGTCTGGGTGCAGGACACCGCGCCCGCCGACAACCAGAACGCCTACTCACCCGTGGGCTTCTACTCGCACGACACGCACTACTCGGTGGCCAAAGCGCTGCGGGTGCTGAACATCCCGAACTTCTACGAGGTCGGCACCAAGATGTACCCGTACGCCAACCCGCTGAACCCCGGCCAGCCGTGGGACCACGAGGTGCCCTCCACCGGCGGCGACGGCGGACCGGGCAGCATCGACGTGGACAAGCTGGCGAAGCTGGTGGAGTTCTTCGCGTCCATGGGCCACCCCGTGGTGATCAACCTCAACTACGGCAGCACGTTCAAGGGCGCCTACGACGACGTCGCCGACATCTGCGATCGACTGCGGCCGATCTTCGCCCGATACGGGCTGGACAAGCGCAAGGTCCGCTACGGACGCGACGAGAACGGCAACGAGCTGGTCGACGAGCGCACCGGTCACTGGATCCACGTCGACGGCGCGCTCGCCGCGACCTACGCGCCGTTCATCGAGAAGCTCGTCGACGCGGGTGAGATCGAGCCGACCACCCCGCTCCCGAAGTTCGACTTCCGCATTCCCGAGGTCGCCTCGATCGTCACCAGCGGGCACAAGTACCCCGGCGCGCCGTGGCCGTGCGGCGTGTTCATGACCAAGGCGAACCTCCAGATGCAGCCACCCGACCAGCCCGCCGTGATCGGGTCGCCGGACACCACGTTCGGCGGGTCGCGCAACGCGTTCTCGCCGCTGGTCATGTGGCACTTCCTGGCCAAGCACTCCGAGCGCGAGCAGATGACGATGATCCGCACCGCTCTGGAGGTCACCGACCACGCGGAGAAGAAGCTCAAGGAGTTGGGAGGTACGTGGGAAGCCGCGCGGACGCCGCTGGCGCTCACGGTGCGGTTCAAACAGCCACCGCCCGAACTCGTGCACAAGT
This sequence comes from Umezawaea sp. cmx-9-4, assembly GCA_049997955.1. Lineage (GTDB taxonomy): Bacteria > Actinomycetota > Actinomycetes > Mycobacteriales > Pseudonocardiaceae > Umezawaea. The sequence continues at coordinate 286,089 of JAEBDY010000011.1, forward strand.
ACTCGCTGGCCACGATCCCGCTCAAGGTGGGGGACAAGGTCGTCCACTACGCGCACCTGTACGTGATGCCCCACGTCACGAAGGAGACGATCGACGCGCTGGTGGCCGACCTCGCCGGGTCCAGTCCCGTCAGCATGCCGGTGCAGCGCGGCGGCAGGGAACTGGCGACCTACGTGGACGGCTCAGCCGACACCGGTGATGTCGCCCGCTTGGCCCTGGTGCACGTCTCCGGCAACGCGTTCTAGGGAGGACCGGCTCATGACGAGGTCCCACGACGAGGAGACACCGGACATCCACGGCTTCGTGCTGATGGGTGAGCAGCTCGTGCACGGCGGTCACCTGGCGATGTTCACCATGGCCGCCCACCGCTACCAGGTGGTCACGACGTTCGGGTTCGGCGCCGAGGTCAAGAAGGCCTACGTCGACGCCCAGCACGCTGCGCCGACGGCGACGTTCATCGTCGTCAACGATGAGAAGCTGCTGCTCCAGAAGATGGTGACCGATCGGAGGTTCACCGGCTCGATCCTCAAGGTGGTCGACAACGACCTCCACAACGCCAAACCGATCGTGTCGGGCGTCCCGGTCGAGATCACCACCGTGCTGCACAACCGGCAGTTCCGGGACACCGAGGACTACCCGTCCAAGCCCTCGTACCTGCTGTTCGCGCAGGGCTCGGAGGCGCACGTCACCCACTACATGACCAAGAAGCCCGACTACCAGCTGCTGGCCGACGTGAGCGTGGCCGAGTCGGACCTCACGTCCGCCGAACTCGCGGCAGGCGTGCTCGTGGACCTCCAGGACGTGGAGGAGGACCACACGCCCAACACGACCCCGATCCCACCGGGCACGACCGTGAAGGCCCTCAGCCGCCAGGGGAAGAAGGTCACCCTGAAGGTCACGTCCACCCGCTGGTTCGACACCAAGGAGCTGAACGGCTCGACCAACTACTCCGCCCGCCTCCTCGAAGCACTGGACGCGGCCGCTGTCTGACTCCCGTGATGGTGGTGCCGGGTCGGGCGACCCGGCACCACCGCCGGATGCCGCGCTCCACCTGGATTCACCCGCCGGACAGGCCGTCCAACTTTTCGCCGCGGCGATGTCGATCGGCCGCGGGCCCGTTCGTAGCCAGCCGTGGAGACGCCGAGGCGAGACCATTACCCGCACGAGGAAAGGGCCGCACGGCCCGATCGACAACGGGCAGGCGGACGAGCACTTCATACCCTGTCAGCACGTCATCACGAACTTTCCGTCCACCGAGCCCTCGACGCGCAGCAGCCCACGGTGCTCGGCCCACCTCAGCGCGGCCCGAACGTCGGCCTCCGGTACCAGCGTGCGCTCCGCGAGCGCGGCGAGCGTCTGCGTCGTGCCGTTCCACAGCGCGACGGACACCAGGTCCGCCGCGAACGAGCAGTAGCGGTCGTGGTCGCGCCGCACGACCAGCCGCTCGGCGCGCTCGACGGGCAGGTGGAGCACGTCCTCCGGATTCGGCGGCACGGCGACCTCGCGATACCCGCCCTCGTCGAGGACCAGCAGCCCGGCTGCGACGAACAGGTCCAGCACCCCGGCCAACCGGGTCGGCGCGGGCACGCCCACCTGCCGAGCGACGTCCGCCGGGTCCATCTCCTGGGGTTGCGGCCGGATCAGCGGCTGCTCCAGCCATCCGGCTGTGCGGTGGTGCAGCACACCCCACTGTCGCAGCGCTTCCAGCGTCGCGCCGCCGGACCCCTCACCCGCTGCCGCCACCGCCCACAACAGGTCGGTGACCTCGTAGCCGAACAGACCCCGCCAGCCCGAGTCCGCGCGACCCACCGCCGGTCGGCCACGACGGAACCACCGCGGCGGTTCAAGCTCAGCGGGCCGGAAACGGAGCAACCACAGGTCCTCCGGCTCAACCGCGGCGGACACCGCCAGGCCAACGCCGCCCTCTACCGCGCCGTCATCGTCCGCGTGCGCTTCCACCAACCCAGCATCGCCTACGTCCCCGACGCACCACCGAGGGCAAGACCAAAGCCGAGATCATCCGCTGCCTCAAACGCCCGCTGGCCCGGGAAGTCCGGGCACTGCTACGCCCTTGCGCAACCTCGCCACCAGCGCCATCCAGAACATGTTTGTCCGCGCTGGTGCACCGCGTCCGCTCCTGACCCGCCGGTGCCCGCAGCCTGGCCGGTACGACTTCTCGCGCACCGGACAGCAGGTGCTCGACCTCCAGCGCGATAACACCCCCAGCGCTCGTGTCGATCTTCTCCAGTGCCGACCGGACGCCTGCGGTCAGCTAACCCGCGCCGGATTGCTCGCCTCCTTGGCCGCTGCCACGGCGTGCTTGCGCGAGGTCTCCAGCACGGCGATCACCGCGAACGCGACGGCACCCGCCGCCACGGCGATGACGTAGCACCACGGTGCAGGTAGGTAGTTGGCCGCCACGAGCACGTTCGGGCCTTTGTCGGTGAACGCCCGGAAGATGATCGCGATCGGCCCCTCCCAGGCTCCCGCGATCAGGGTGAGAAGCATTGCCAGCCGGTACCAGCCGTCATCCACGGTGAACCTCCGTCATTGATACGAACGTATCAATGACATCACTCAATATTGGCTACATCAAGGAGAAAGCAGTCAATACATCACGAATTTGATGTCGACTATTGTGGAGGTGTGCGTGATGAAATGAGTTGCCGCGTTTGCCGTGGCCCGGTCCGGCCTGCCGCGCGCGGCCGTCGTCCGGTCTACTGTTCCCGCGCCTGCCAGGCTCGGGCGTACAGGTCGCGCAAGAACCCACCGGTCCCGGTATTCGTCGACGAGCCGACCGGGCATCAACGCCGGATCGTCGAGGCGGTCTGGCGCATCGCCGCCGAGCGCGGCCTCGACATGGCCACCGTCCGGGAGATAGCCGTCGAGGCGGGCGTATCGGCGCGGGTGGTGCAGTACCACTTCAAGGGCAAGCACGACCTGCTGGTCATCGCGTTGCGGCTGCTGCACCGCGACAACGAGCGTCGGGCTCGGGACCGGATCGCCGCAGTGCGCGACGCGTCGAACCCGCGGGTGCTGCTGCGTGCCACGCTCGAGGAACTGCTCCCGCTCGACGATCAGCGCTGTACCAGCCTGCGAGTGATGACCGCCTACTACGCGCGGAGCCTGACCGATCCCGCGCTGGCGGCGGTCTTCCTGCACGACGAAAGCCCCTTGGAGAGCATGGTCACGGCCCTGATCTTGGCGGTCGGTGCCCGACACTCGATCGACGCGGCCCGCGAGGCGGACCTGCTCGTCGCCGGGGTGACCGGGCTCGGCCTGGACCTGCTACATCGGCGCCGCACCCGAGCGGACGTGCGCCGTACTCTCGACTATCACTTGGACCGCATCCTGCAAGACCAACCATGACCGAGCCCCGGCCGTTTTGCGGCCGAGACTTGGCGTTGCAGCGTAAGAGTGTGCGGTACCCACCGCCGCGGTCGCCAGTCTGCGCACAGCCGGCCAGTGTCGTCGCGGCGGTGTGCACCATGGCACCGACGCTCCGACTTCGCCAAGGGACGCAGGCGGCCGCGCGGTGGGCGTCAGCCCTCGTTCGTTGAAGGCGTGGATCACGTCGCGGACGGTGTCCTCGTGCGCGGCGAGCAGCCGGGCGATCGAGGACACCGATGTCCCTGACTCCGAAGCCATGACGATACGTCGCCCGACGCCCCGGCTTGCCCGGCGTGTCGTGAAGCCGGTGAACGTTCGTGGCCAACGCATTGGCGAAAGAATGGATGTGCCCAGCGTGTCCGTCGTGCGGTCGCGCTCTGAGTGGCGTGCCCCCGCACCGTGACAGGTCTAGCAGAACCAGCCGTTCTGGACCCAGCCGTCCCGAAGGTTCCACCGGCGTTCCCGAAGTCACCTCCCGTGCGGACCCGTCGTGGCGGGTACGCACGGGAGGTTCATTCCCGATGCAGAGGAGGTCGTGGTGCTCGGAGGCACACGTTTTCTGCTGGCCGCGTTGCTCGTGTCGACAGCCGTGGTGTGGCCCGGTACGGGTAGCGCCGTGGCGGCTCCCTGGACGTTGACCACGGCGCAGCGGCAGGCGTACCTGCACCACTACGCGCCGCTGATCTTCAAGCGCGGTGACGAGAACAACGGTCAGGAGGGCACCGACTGGCTGTCGAACTACGATTTCGACCGCGACGGGAATTTCGCCGACAACCGGGTCGACTGGCGCAACGTCCCCCAGTACGTCGCCGGTGGCAACACCGGGTGGCGCATCCGCCCGACGCTCTACACGGCATTGGTCGAGTACACCGAGAACGGGTCGAAGAACCTGGTGCTGCTCTACCACGTGTACAACACGGCCGACAAGGACCTCAGCGAGATCCACGATTGGGAGCGGATCGAGATCGTCGTGCGCGGTGTCTCCGGCACACCGGGCGCCGCGGGCGAGAACGTCCAGTACGCCACGATCACGCACCACAAGGACCACGTGATGCGTCGCACGACCGACAGCACGGTGAACTTCATGACGACCGCGACCGGCAAGCACCTGCTGGTGTGGCAGGCCGACGGCAGCAACGTGGACCTGCCCTCGATCAACACCCACGGCCACGAACTGCGGTTCGCGACGACGGCCTGGAGCACCATCGCGGCGACCATGAACACTGCGAAGAAGGCCGAGGTCGACATCAACAACGGCAGCGAGAAGAACGTGCACTACGTGTTCGTACCGGAAGGCTCCACCGCCGCCGTGTCGACGTGGGGAGCGCGGCCGATCACTTCCGCGACGGCGTCCGGATTGGCGAGCAGGCTCGACAACGGCACGTCCACCGGGTGGCAGTCGGTCAAGCGCGCGACCTACGAGTTGCAGGACCTGGCCGACGTCATCCCGACCCACTGGCAGAACGGGAACTGGTCGCTCAACTGGCTGAGCTCGAAGTCCAGTGACGTCCTGCTGGAGTCGCCGGTCACCTCGGAATCGGGCCAGGTCGAGGTGAGCGCAGGTCTGCAGCGTTTCTACACCGCATCACGCGATAGCGGCGCGTCCGATCTGACCGACGGCCGCGAGGGCGTCCCGTCGAAAGGGTGGCTGTACGGCTCGTACTCCGGTGAGGAGAACGCGGACGACATCTCGGGCTCGGACGACTTCGGCGGCTACGAGGGAGTGGGTCTGGACAGCGCTGGACGCAGCCGCGGTGCGGCCAGTGGTGACCATGGTGCCCACAACACCTATTGGCGCCAACACGACTACTTCGTGCACACCGGCGTGGTCGACACGGCGGACCACCGCGAGTCCGGCTCGTGGCTCACGGGCAACTGGTACATGGCCGCGAACGGCGGCCACGACGGCCGATGGACCCAGCTCTTCGACGACCGCCCTGAAACGGTCGGGCCAGGATCGCGCGAGTAATCGTCGTGCACCGGCCACGCCACCGGGCGATCCTGCCCGTTTCGCCGACGTCCCGCACGACATCCGCGAGAACCATCGTCTTCTCCTCGGCGCCGTTGAACGCCAGCGCCGCGCGGCGAGGTCGAACGCGGAGAACTGGAGGCGGCGTTCGGAGGCCGTGGCCGGGTCCTTCGCGCGCAGCGTGCCCTGCGGCGGCGTTGCGCCGAACAGCGGTTCGCTCCAGGCAGGCGTCACTGCGAGCATCTGACGTCGACGTAGGTCATCCGACGCACGAGGGGACGCACGGTGAGGCACAGCAGGTGGTCCAGGATGTTGATCGGTGTGGTGGTAGCGGTCGTGAGCGCCGCGACGACTACCGCGGCACCCGCATCGGCGCTCGCGTCGACCGAATACCGTTCGATCCAGATGCAGATGTACAACTGGTGCATCGACGTGCGGAACGGGTCGACGGCGAACAGCGTGCCGCTGTGGACCGCCACGTGCAGCGGTGCGGCGACGCAGAGCTGGACCTACACCCCGGACGCGTCCGGTATCTGGGGTGAGCTGCGCAACAAGGGCACGAACAGGTGCATGGACATCGTGAAGAGCTCCACCTCCTACGGTGGCAAGGTCCAGCAGTACACGTGCAACGGGACCGGCGCCCAGAAGTTCTCGTTCGAGAGCAACAACTACCTGCGCAACAAGACCAGCAACATGTGCCTGGTGGTGAACGGCAACACCACGTCCCCGACCGAAATCTTCCAGTGGGGTTGTGGAACGGTCTACGACACCTGGTGGATCCCGAACCCCGTCACCGCCTGAGAAGGCCTCCGCCGTTGCGGAAGAGACCGCTCGTACCGCCTCGGCCAACGCCAACCGGTCCCAACTGCCCTCCTCGCAGGCCGGGACGACCCCCGGAGCACGACGATCAGCGCGGCGCGGTGAGCACGACCTTGCCGCGCCGCGGCCCGTCGGCGACGAGCGCATGCGCCCGGTCCGCCCGCGCGAAGGGGAACACCTCCCGCAGCGGAACGCGGAAGCGGCCCTCCTCGGCGAGGGCGGCCGCGACCGCGAGGCCGTGGCGTCCGTGCGGCTCGCCGCCGAGGGTGCCGGTCGAGAGCCGCACACCGATCTTCGGGCCGGTGAAGTCGGAGAGGGTCACGACCGACGTGGCCGACCCGGTGAGCGAGACGAGATCGGGCAGCGATCCCCTCCCCGCGACATCGAGCACGAGGTCGACGTCGCGGACCCGCTCGTCGTAAGCCGCCGGAGCCGCTCCGAGCCCGGCGATGAAGTCGTGGTTCTCCGCACCACCAGCCTCCTCCCACGACAGCGACGCCGGTTTCGCCGTCCAGAACGCGAGGACGGCGAACTCGGCGCTCGTCCCGCCGAGCCGCGCGACGTCGACGGCGCCGAACACCTCGTCGCCGACCGCGACCGTCACGTCGGCGCCGACCTCGTCGACGACTCCGGCGGCGTCGACCCCCGGAACGTGCGGCAGGGCGAGCCGATCACCGAACGACGACCGCCCCGAGCGGACCAGGACGTCCACCGGCGAGACCCCGGCGGCCCCGAACCCGCACGCGCACCTGCCCCGGCCCCGCGTGCGGCTCGGGCGTCGGGCCGACCGACAGCACCTCCGGGGGACCGAACCGATCGAAACGGACCGCGAACACGACCACCTCCTGGGCGACTCGAACGCGGTCTGCCGTAGGAACGGACAACTGCGGGCCGCGCTCGCCGACCCGGACTCCCGGCGCGCGCTGAGCAGCGCAGTTCGCCACTTCGGCGAATCGCAGGTGCGCGACCGCGGCCTGGTGGAGGCGCTGCGCGGATCGCACGCGGCGTTCACCGAGGAGCGGCGGGCGCACGATGACGGCATGCTGCGCGAGCACTTGACGGTCCAGGACGCGCGCATCGCCCTGGTGGCCATCGCCTCCAGCCACTTGCCGTCTCCCTGCCGGCGCCGTCGTCGGGCGAGGAGCAGCCAGCCGTCGTGTTCGGTCGCCTCGCGGAACGGGGCAGGCGGACCTCCAGTGAGGATGGCGCCAATTCCTGCAGCAGCCGGATGATCGGCGTGGTGTCCACTCGGATGTGGTTCTCGACGTCGGTCCAGGCGCTGCGGGAAACCGACGATCCGGTGTGCCGCAATTGCAGGGCGGCCGTCGACCATCCGAATACTCGGCGCAGTCGCACGAAGACCGAACTGCAGGACGACGGGAGTGCCCGTGCCAAGTTCTGCGGTCGCGACGTCAACGACCGATCGAGCTTGATGATTTCGCTGCCCGAAGCCGCAGCGTGCGACGAACAGCCATGGGCAATTCCCAGGACGTTCCTGTGCGCACGTCGGGTTGGAGACGGTCAGTTTCCGAGCACCCTCGACGAGACCGAAAACGCGTTCTTGGGCGACATCGACGGCTTCTGCAACACCGAACGGATTCTAGAAGGATCTCGATCGACTCGGTCCCGGCGAGTACGAAGCCTCCGGGCCCGCTGCCCGAACTGAAACGCTCACCACTCTGGCGCTACCGAGGGAAATCGGGTAACAACCGACTTGGGTTATCGGGAGAAACTTACCGCTATCCGTGCCGCAGTTGTTCATCGATGATCTGCCAGTACCCTCGTCGTCACTGCCGGTGGGGAATGAGGACGGCAATGACGGAGGCGGATGTGACCAGGGCTCGAATCGTCGAGTTCTGGCGTGCGGTCGAGATGTTCAGTCCGCAAAAAGCGGAGAAAGTCGACCGGGAGCGGATGGTCTACGCGGTTCGGTCCGGAGAGCCGTTGCCGTGGGAACCCGGCCATGAACTCGCTCGGCGCCGACTGCGTCCCAAACAGACCTGGCGCCACGTCATTTACCTGGGGATCTATCCGTTGGACAGCGTGTTCGACGTGCTGTCGCGGGTGTACGCCACCGATGAGGAGAGCTACGACGAACGTCCGGCGGGCGAGAGCGCGGTCGCCGCGTTCGCGGTCGACGAGAACGGGCGCGCCGTGCTCGACTCGGAAGTGCTCTCCAGTTGCGCGTGGGCGACCGGTCAGGTGGTCCGGCACGGGCACGACCCCGTCGACTGGCTGTCCGGGTTCGACAAGGCCGTCACCGCGTTCTCCCAGGAGTGGCGGGACGTCGTCACGGTCGAGGACGTCGGACCGGGTGAGAGCACGTCGCCTGTCAAGTCCCCGATGCCGTTGCCCCTGGACCACGACCACCTCGTCGCCTGCCTCGAAGCCGCCGTCGACGCCACCGGCACCGGCACCACCCTGCGACCGGGTGAGATTCGGATCAGCAGCCAGGTCGTGGCCCGTCGCACGGCTACCACGGGCGGCCACGACTTCCTCAACAGCTTCATCGTCGACGACCTGGGCACTGTGGCCGAGCGGCTCGCTGACGGCGACTTCGGCGCGGCAGTGCGGGACTACCTGTCAGGGGACGACGCGGCCGCCAGGTCACACCGGGTCGACGTCCGTGACGACGTCCACGCGGTGCTGGCGGCGACCGCGCCGGATGCCGTGCCCGCGGGCCGGTGGCCCAGCCACCCCGAACACCCCTTGGCACTGAACCAGCAATTGGCCGTCAGCACCGCGGTGGGCGTGCCCGACCCCGGTGTGGTGGGGGTCAACGGACCGCCGGGCACCGGCAAGACGACGATGCTGCGCGACCTGGTCGCGGCGTTGATCGTCGAGCGAGCCCGGCGTTTGTCGGCCCTCGCCGATCCGCGCAAAGCGTTCACCGGCACGGAATTGCGGTGGAAGAGCGGGCAGTACACGCGGGTCGTCAAGCAGTGGAGCTCGGACCTCGTGGGGTTCGAGGTGGTGGTCGCGTCGTCCAACAACGGCGCTGTGCAGAACGTGACCGACGAGATCCCCGCCGCGGACGCGATCGACGAGTCCTGGCGCGACCGTGCCACCACCGTCGACTACTTCGCCGAGATCGCGGGCAAGCTGCTCGCCGCCGATGCCGAACCCGACCCCGAGTCGGAAACCGGTCCGGACGGGCCCCCGGTCGCACCGGCGTGGGCACTGGTCGCCGCGAGGTTGGGCAACAAGGCCAACCGCAACCGGTTCGTCAACGCGTTCTGGTACGAGACGAGGAAGGACGACGACCCGAAGTCGTGGGACGGGATGCTGTCCGTCCTCAAGGGCTACGAGACCACCACGCCCGAAACCACCTGGCGGGAGGCGGTGCTGGAGTTCCACGCCGCCCAGTCGCGCGTGGACGCCTTGCGCTCCCGGAGGGATGAGGTCTACCAGGCGCTGATGCGGCATCGCCTGCTGATCGAGCAGGTCGAGCCCTTGCGGCGGTCGGCCACCGAAGCACGGGAACGCCTCGCGGCCGCAGAAGAGCGGCACACCGCCGCCGTGCTTGTGGAGAGCAGGAGGAACGAGGAGTTCGCCGCCGCCGAAGCCGCGCACCGCGCGCAGGTCGAACGGATCACGCGCGAGCACCACGCCGTCGTCGAGCAAGCGGTCCAGGTGTGGCGAGAACAGGTGAACACCCGCTGGCAGGCCCACCTGGAGCACCAGCACGTCCAACCCGGCTTCTGGCCCCGGCTGTGGACACTGGGCCGCATCACCAGGCAGTGGAAGACCTACGACGCGTGGCTCGCCCACCAAGTCCGGGAGGCCCAGGCGGCGTTGACCTCGGCACAGCAGACGCCGCCACCGGCGACACCCCCGCCGCCGAGCACCCCGACCGCGCTGACCGTGGCACGCAACGCGGTGGCATCCGCCCACCGGGAGGTGAGAGCCGCACGGTCTGTTCAGGAGCGGGCAGAACGCGCGCTCGACGGCTGCGAGACCCGGCTCGCCGTCGCGCGGCGCTTTCTGGAGACGGGTGCGGAGACCTTGGGCGGGTACTTCCCGGATGAACGGTGGTACCACGACCGTGAACGCCGCGAATCGGCCGCGCTGTGGACGGACCCGGAGTGGAACACCGCTCGCAGCGAGCTGTTCCTGGCCGCGTTGGCCCTGCACAAGGCTTTTCTCCAGCACGTGCCGGGGGAGATGCGCCGCAACCTGCAAGCCGCCATGGACCTCGTGTCGGGTGAGGCGCCGTCGGACGTCGCCGAGAACGCGGCCCTGGAAGCGTGGCGCAGCCTCTTCTTCGTCGTGCCGGTGGTGTCCACGACGTTCGCGTCCTACGCCCGGTTGTTCGGGCACCTGGGACGCGAAGCCCTCGGGTGGCTGCTGGTCGACGAGGCCGGGCAGGCGACCCCGCAGAACGCCGTCGGAGCGTTGTGGCGCACCCGGCGCGCCGTCGTCGTCGGCGACCCGTTGCAACTGGAACCGGTGACCACCCTGCCGTTCCGCGCGGAACAGGCGATCAGGACGCAGTTGGGCGTCGACGAGCAGTGGTCGTCGAGCGGGACATCCGTGCAGCGACTGGCCGACCGCCTGACCCCGCTGGGCACGCTGTTGCCCGACGGTGAGGGGGAGACGTGGGTCGGCGTGCCGCTGACCGTCCACCGGCGCTGCGACCGGCCGATGTTCGACATCGTGAACACCATCGCCTACGACGGCCTCATGATCGACGGCACCGGGCGGGCAGCGGGGGACCGGTTCGCGGCGAGGTACCCGACTTTGCCCCGATCGAAGTGGATCGACGTCGTGTCGAACACCTCGCAGGGCCACTGGATCCCCCAGGAGGGCGAACGGCTCAACCGCGTTCTGAGCACCCTGGCGGAGCTGGACTTCGACATGTCGGAGGTCATGGTGGTCGCCCCGTTCCGCGACATCGCGCGCCGCGTCGCCGCCCACTCCCACCGCTACCCCGGCCTGGTGGCGGGCACCATCCACACAGCACAGGGCAAGCAGGCCGACGTCGTGGTGCTGGTCCTCGGTGGTGATCCGACCCGTCCCGGCGCACGCCGCTGGGCGGCGGGCAAGCCGAACCTGCTCAACGTCGCGGTGAGCCGCGCCAAGCGCCGCCTCTACGTCATCGGAAACCGCTCGGCCTGGTCTTCGCAGCGCTACTTCGACGTGTTGTCCGCGAACCTCCCGACTTGATCGCTGACCAGCGGATGGGGGCGGCGCCCGGCCGGATTCGATGAGCCCGACGTGAGCGCTGCCGGGAACGGAGTGGCCAGAGCACACCGGTCCGGTCCCATCAGCCGCACCCTCTCGAGGTCGAGGCGAGTAGCACGGCGTCGTTCGAGAAGACCTTCCAGATCGTGACGCACCGCGAGTTCGAGACCTGGAGTCCCGCACTTGCTGACTCATGACCTCGAACGGCTTGCCTGGTCCGGGTGACCGGGTCGGGTCGCCGGTCCGTCCCCCGGGCCCGTCGCCGAACGATCGGCGGCGGGCCCGGAGGAGGACGTCAGGCGGTGGTGGCCTGTGCTGGGGTTTGGAGGTCGTCGGTCTGCCCGACGCCCGTCCGGCCGCGGCCCACCAGCACCGCTGTCCCGCCGACCACCAGGGCGGCGGCGACCAGCGCCGCGCTCACCAGCATCGGCGACCGGAAGCCCAGCCCGGCGCCGATGGCCAGACCACCGAGCGCGGGCCCGGCCGTGGCGCCGACGTTGAGCGCGGCGGTGGCGAACCCGCCCGCCAGGGTCGGGGCGGTGGACGCGGCGTAGAAGGCCTGGGCGATGAGCGTCGAACCGACGGCGAAGGAGAGCGTTCCCTGGATGAACATGAACGCGAAGGCCACGAGCGGGTTGCCCGCGGTGACGGCGAACAGCACCCATCCCGCCGGCAGCACGACCGAGCCGACTCCCAGCAGCCGCATGGGTTTGGTGTCGGCGTACCGGCCGCCGAGGGTCACGCCCGCGAACGAGCCGAGGCCGAACAGCAGCAGCGCCACCGGCACCAGGCGTGGGGACATCGCGGCCACGTCGGTGACGACCGGGGCGAGGTAGGTGAACGTGCAGAACGTGGCGCCGTTGACCAGAGCGCCGAGGACCAGCACCACCAGCAGGCGTGGGCTGCGCAGGGCACGCAGTTCGTGGCGCGCGCTCGGGGCGTGGGGATCGGGTGCGGTGGCGGGCACGGCGTACAGGATGGCGATGACCGGTGGCACGGAGAGGACGGCCACGGCCCAGAACGCTGCGCGCCAGCCCCACAGGTCACCGACGACCGCGCCGAGGGGAACGCCCGCGACGCAGGCGATGGTCACGCCGCTGAGCAGCACCGAGGTGGCCTTGCCCTTGGCGTTGGGCTCGACCATGCCGGTGGCGGCGGCCAGGCCGACGGCCAGGAAGCCCGCGTTGGCCAGCGCGGCGAGGACCCTGGTGGCCAGCAGCAGCGGGAAGCTGGTGGTCAGGGCGCCGACCACGTGCAGCAGCAGGAAGGCGACCAGGAAGACCAGCAGCGCGGTGCGTCGAGGCCAGCGCAGGCTCACCAGCGCCACCAGCGGCGCGCCGACGATCATGCCGACGGCGAAGGCCGACGTCAGCGATCCCGCTGCGGGAATGGACACGGTCAGTTCGTTCGCGATGTTCGGCACGAGGCCGGACAACATGAATTCCGAGGTCCCCTGGGCGAAGACCGCCAGCGCGAGGACGTACACGGCGAAGGGCATGGACAAGCTCCACGACTGCGTCGAGAGGTGTGCGTTCGAGGGGTGCGCGCCGCGGCAGCGTGAGGACTGCCGGGCACGGCGCTGTCCGGTGCGGAGACCGGACGTGGGAACGATTCCCGGACGAGGGCGCGAGTCGCCGAAGAACCCCGCACTGCTGGTGGGGGCGGTTCACGCGGGAAGACGCGGAACGCACGCGACTGGTGGATGCGCCACCGGGGGAGAGCCGGTGGCTACCTACTGGCTGCCTCGGGGCTGGACACGTCGAAACCGTACCAGCGCCGTTTCAGACCTGTCCCCGCCTTTCCTCGACACAGCCACCAACTACGCCTTCCGGGAGCCTGGCGGCACGGGTGACGTGTACCGCCAACGCTCTCATCGAATGTGGGTGCAGCTCGGGGCCTTGGCCGTCAGGACGAGGCGGGTGGCGGTCGTTCCTGCTGCCGGGCCGTCGCCCACTGGATGAGCGCCTGGCCGACGCCGTGGACTCGCTGCCCCTCGGCGGTGTGGGCGTAGGCCGGGTGCGCGGAGCCGGTGACCTTGCCTACGAGGCCCAGTTTCTCCAGTTCCGCGAGCCGTTGGGAGAGCGAGACGGGGTTGACGCCGATTCGTCGGGACAGGTCGGTGAAGCGCCGCGGGCCTTCCATCAGTTCGCAGTGGATCTCCAGCACCCACTTGCGCTGGAACAGTTCCAGTGCGGCCGAGAGCTGTGCCTGGTCGTCGGCGGTGGCCAGCCCGTTGGCTCGCGCCCACGCCCCCATCTCGTCGAACGTCGGCGCCAACGCGGCGCCGTAGGGGCTCATCCGGTAGCGGCTGCTCGGTGGCTTGCTGTCGATCAGGTCGCGTTCGACGATGCCCGCCCGGGCGAGCTGGTCGAGGCACCGGGCGAGCGGGCTGGGTCCGATCTCCGGTATCGCCCGGCGGATTTCGTTGAAGCCGGTTGCCCCGCCGAGCAGGGCGGCGATGACCCGGAGGGTCCACCGACCTTGCAACGTCCTCAGGGCCGCGACGGTCCCGGCGCTGTCGAGGGCCTCGTTCATGGCTCGATGGTATCCACGAGCTTGACTACAATTTCTGTATCTAGTATCAAATATTAAGCACGCGCTCCGATGCGCGGACTCCCAGCAGTCACGAGAACCCGACAGGGGAACCCATGAGCTCCACCCAGCCCGACACGGTCCTGGTCACCGGAGCCTCCGGCTTCATCGCCGGACACTGCGTCGAAGACCTGCTCCGGCACGGCTACGCCGTGCGCGGCACGGTCCGCGACCTGGCACGAACCGACAAGGTCGCCCACCTGACCGCCTTGGCCGCCGAACTCGGAGGCCGCCTCGACTTCGTCGCCGCCAGGCTGGACAGCGACGAAGGCTGGGCCGAAGCGGTCGCGGACTGCACCCACGTGCTGCACGTGGCCTCACCGAACCCACCCTCCGTCCCGCGCGACGAGGACGAGGTGATCCGACCCGCCGTCGAGGGCACCCTGCGCGTCCTCCGTGCCGCGGCGGCCTGCGGCACCGTCCGCCGGGTGGTCCTGACCTCGTCGTCCTCGGCTGTCGCGGCAGGCCGCCCCGAACCCGCCTCCGGCCGCCACACCGAGGACGACTGGTCGCGCGAGGAGAACTGCTCGCCCTACGAGAACAGCAAGCTCCTGTCCGAGCGCGCAGCCTGGGAGTTTTTGGACGAATTGCCCGAGGAGCGCCGTCTCGAACTGGTCGCCGTGAACCCCGGACTCGTCGTCGGACCTCTGCAGCATGCCGAGGTGGCGACGTCCAACGAGTCCGTCCGCCGACTGCTCGACCGCTCCATGCCCGCCGTGCCGCGCATCAGCTGGAGCCTCGTCGACGTCCGGGACGTCGCCGTTGTCCACCGGTTGGCCATGGAGAGCCCGAAAGCCCCCGGCAACCGCTACCTCTGCGCGGGCCCGGACATCTGGATGCACGACATGGCCCGCGTCCTCGCCGCCGAGTTCGGCCCCAAGGGCTTTCGCGTCCCGACCCGACGCTTGCCCTACTGGGCGATGTGGCTCGCCGCCCGCTTCGACCCCACCCTGCGTCTGGCACTCGGCTTCGTCGGTCGCCCGGAGCTGCTGTCGAGCCGGAAGGCGGTCGACGAGCTCGGCTGGACCGCGCGCCCGACTGCGGAGACCCTCCGGGACACCGGGCAGAGCCTCATCGACCACGGCCTGGTCCGCCCCCGCGGATGAAGCCGAACACCTCCCGCGGGAGCGGCGGTCGGCGGCGGCTGGTCGAGGCGACCAGCCGCCAAGCCCTGTATGCGCGAGGATTCAGCGGTGAGGCTCGGCATTCCCGGTCGGAGCGGTGGCTGGAAGTGGCTTCCCGTGCGGCAGGTCAGGTGCCGCGGAGCAGGTCTCGCATGTCGTCTGGGGTGAGCGGGTCGCCGAAGTAGGGGCCTTGAGCTGCGGTGATGCCCAAGCGGGTCAGTTCGTGTGCTTCGGCTTCGGTGCGCACGTCCTGGGCGAACAAGTCGCCGTCGAGGTTGCGCACCGCCCAGGACAGCATGCCGACCACGGCGGAGCGAACGAGTGGTTGGGCGGTGTGGTCCAGACCGCGGACGACAGTGCCGTCCACCCGGTGGCCGCTGATGGGCACCCCGGTCTCGCGGAAGGCGTCGAAGCGGCCGGCTCCTCGTTGCTCGCGCAGGACCGACACCCCGTCAACGGTCAGGATGTCCAACTCCTCGACCTGTTCGGGGGTCAGGGACAGCAGCACGTCTTCCTCGACGATCAGGCGCAACCGGTCGGCGGGCACGGCTGCGTCGGCGAGGAGGCTGCGAACCACCGCGACCAGTTCGGGTTCGCGGCACTGGTGGGCGGTGAGGCGAACGGCTACCGGGGGGACGGGGGTGTCGAACTCCGCCAGCCACCGGCCGGCCTGCGCGCAGGCGTCGGCCAGGACCACGCGGCCCAGGCGGACGGCGTTGCCAGTGGATTCGGCGAAGTCCAGGATGGTGTCCTGCGACAGCAAGCCGTGTTCGGGGTGGTCCCAGTGCATGGACGCCTCCACGGCGACGACCCGCCGGTCCGGCAGTGAGTACACCGGGGCGTAACGGGTGTCGATCTCGCCGTTCTCCAGGGCGCCTGCGATGGACGCGGCCAAGGTGAAGTGCCGGCGTTCACGGTCGTCGCGTTGTCGGTCGTACAGGGTCCAGCGGGCACGACCGTCCTGTCTGCTCCACCGCGCGGCAACCTCGGCTGTGCGCAGCAGGTCGGCGGCCGTGCGGCCGCGGGTGTGCTGAACGCTGATCCCGGTGCTGATCGTCACGCCCACGCCCACCCCGTCGAGGTAGACCGGCTCGGCCAGCGACGCGTCCACTTCCTCGACGATCCCGATCAGCCCCAAGGCGCTGGCGGGGTCGTCCACCACGACGGTGAACTCGTCGTGCCCGGTGCGAGCCACCCGGCCGTGCGGAGCGCAGATCTCCAGCAGGCGCGCGGCCAGCGACTTCAGCAGTTGGTCGCCCGCGTCGTGCCCGAGGGCCTCGTTGACGACGTGGAAGCCGTCGACGTCGAGGTTGACCAGGCCGAGCACGCCGGGGGAGCGGTCGAGCCACCCCAGGAGTTGGGCTCGGTTGGGCAGACCGGTGACGAGGTCGTTGAGGCTCTGGCGGATCAGGGCCGTTCGCAGTGCCGAGGTCTCCTCGGAGTTGATGACCACCACAGCCCGCAGGCTCGGGGATAGCGGGGCCACGTCGAGCACCACTGCTGTCCTGTCGCCGTCCGGGTGGGTCAGGTGGGCGTCGGCGTGCAGGCGGCTCGCGCTCAGGTCGGCGTCGGTGGCGAACACCCCGCTGAGGTGGATGCCGGTCAGGGTGTTCGCCGGTCGCCCGACGAGGTTGCACAGCGCGGCGTTCGCTTCCCGCACGACGCCCGAGGCGTCGATGACGGCAAAACCCAGTGACGAGTGCTCGAAGTGTGCTTGGACGGCACCGTCCAAGGCGACGTTGTTGGTCATGGCGTTGCCGGTCGTTCCATGGCCGGATGCGCCAGGCAGCCGGATGTTGTCGCGCACGGGCCCCGCTCCGGTCGGACGATGATCACTGCAGCGAAGCTAGGGTCTGTTCTCGGTTTGTGCACAACGGGCAGAAGCCTGCCCCCATCGAATGAAGCAGATTCACTCGAACGGCATAGTTTCCATAGATCAACTCTGACCCTCGGCAATCAGAGCCCGATCCGGCTTCACCATGATGATCATTCTGCTGGGGCCTGTCGCACAGCCGTGCGCTGGAGTTCGACGTACCGTCGAGTTGGCTCAGCACGGCCACGATCGGCGCGGCCGCAGGTGTTGCTGGCGGTGCCCTGTCGCTCCGAGGTGTTCCCGCTTCTCGCTGGTGATATCGAACCTCGCCCGCGCGGCTTGCTCCCCCCTCACCGGAAGCATCGAACTGGTGGACGTCACTTTGGGGCAGATCGCGCACGTCGCGACCAGCGGCCGTTGCGACAACGTGGGCAGCTCGCCGAGCACGACGCCGTCGTCCGCCAGCACGTGCACGTCGGCCGCGTTCGTCCCGTCCGCGCGCACGACGGCGTGTAGCGACGTCCGGCAAGAGATCAGGGCTTTATTTTCTTGGCTTGTCCTGGGGGGACCGGCTTGTCCTTCTTGTTCTGCCCGGGTGCTTGGTCCCGCCCGGAGCCAGAGCTCTGATCCGATGCCTGCTCGTGCTCGACTACTTGCTCTTGCGCGGGTGCGGCTTGTTGCGCGGGTGCCTGTTCCTGGACGATCGCGGGTTGGGTGGTGGTGTCGATCGGGTGCGGAACCACCTCCGCTGAGGTCGGCCCGGTGGTAGAGGCGGGGGCCGCGGCGGGTTGTGCGGTGAGGTCCGGTGCGGAGGTGGCCGTCTGCACGACTGCTTGCCGCACGGTCTCTTGGGGCTCGGACGTGGGCGGGATGGGGGCGGATGATGTGGACCAGGCGATACCGATGGCCGCGAGCACACCTGCCGCCGTGGCGGCGACCGCTTTGCTGGGCACCCGTCGGAGGTGTCGCGCAGGGAGATGCGCCGGTGTCGACTCGGGGGAGATCTCGGAGCTGGTCAGTGCGGTGGCTTGACCTGTGCGCAGGACGTGGGCGCACTGGTGGGCGGTGGGGCGATGATGAGGCGATGGTGAAGTCATCAGCGACAACAGCCGGATGAGGTCGTCGGGCAGGTCGGCGGGGATGACCGGTGACCGGTGCAGGCGGGCCACGGCGACCTCGATATCGCTTCCGGTGTACTCGCACATGCCGGTCAGGCATTCCAACAGCACCAGGCCGAGGGCGTAGACGTCGGCGGCGGAGCCGACCTCGGCGCCGCGTACTTGTTCCGGGGCCAGGTATGCGGCGGTGCCGACCATCAGGCCGGTGCGGGTGAGCCGGGTGCTCCCGGCCAGGTGCGCCAGCCCGAAGTCGGCGAGATGGGGCCTGCCCTTGTCGTCGAGCAGGACGTTGGAGGGCTTGACGTCGCGGTGCACCACGTCGTGGTCGTGCACGTAAGCCAGTGCGTCGGCCAATGCGGCACCCAGTGTGCGCATGTCGTCGACGGGCATGGGCCCTTCGTTGATGCGATGGCGCAGCGTCTGACCGTCGATGAGTTGCAGTACGACGAACGGTGTGTGGTCGGTTGTGCCCGAGTCGTAGACGGGTACCAAGCCGGGATGCGAAAGCGAGGCCAGGACGCGGACCTCGTTGTCGAACCGGCGGGCGTCGTCGAGGTCGGCCGTGGGGCTGAACAGCTTGATCGCGACCGGGCGCCGCAAATGGGTGTCCCAGGCGCGGTACACCGTGGCCATGCCACCGATCCCCATGATCTCGGCGAGCTCGTACCGGTCGGCGAGCAGTTCGTCGTTCACGGGCAGTGACACTGCGGACCTCCGGTCGCGCGACTGGACACGGTTGGATGCCCTGTCACCGGGATCGCAAACCGTTGCCCCGCCGGCGATACGGCAGCGCGCACTCGATGCGGGAGCATCGCGGTGGGTCGTACTGGGTCAACGTGATGGTGCAAGACCAAGGGGAACCAACCTCGCCGTGTCGACATCGCCTGAATCATGGAGCACATCTCAGGACGCCGGACGAGCGACTCGCTGCGGGATGTGAGGCTCACACCCTTGTGATTAACGCCCGAGCCGTGTTCATGGTGAGGAATCCTCACCTATGTCACCGTGCAGAACGATCTGTTCGCCATGCTGCCGCAATCCCTCATGGCTGCGCCAGGATTCGCCTGGTCCGTGGGCTGGGAGCCGCCTCGGCGCTTGCCGCGCGCCACATCCGGTCGCGGCGCAGGTTTGGGGATCGACGGCCATGGGCATATCTCCGTCAAGCAAACGAGGACAGCGGATCACGCCGCTGGTGCCGGACTAAAGGAGAGAACACCGTGGGTATCCTGGGTTGGATCGTACTCGGCATCATCGCCGGAGCCATCGCCAAGGCGATCATGCCCGGCAAGGACCCCGGCGGCATCATCATCACGATGCTGATCGGCATCGTCGGCGCCATCCTCGGCGGCTTCATCGGCCGCGCGCTGTTCAACAGCGACATCAACAACTTCTTCGACCTGAGCACCTGGCTGCTGGCCATCCTCGGCTCGCTGGTGCTGCTCGGCATCTACCGACTCGTGACCGGTCGGCGCGCACACGCCTGACCCGTACTTCGAAAGGGAGCCCCGGCGATGTTCTCATCGCCGGGGCTCCCTTTCGGCGTGACGACATTCAGCCAAGTCTTCCACAGGGCTTCGAACCTCGACCATGATGAAGGCTTGCTTTGCCATTCGGCAGGGCAGACATGCCGACAACAACATGGAGCGGTTGCCCCACGGTTGGCTCGTCGGTTCCTGTACCCAATCGGTGACGCAGCTTTGAAGACGGTCTCGCTCCGCGTCCACATCGTCGACTTCGAACTCCGGAATTGCGGATCGATTGGCGGCTGCGGACGCTGCGCCGACGTTGTACCTGTTCACGGCATCGACGGTGGTGATGGCCAGAATGCTGCCTTCGGTATGAATTTCAGCACGGTTCTGCCGTCCGTCATCGACGCGGCAGAGCGCGAGCCGGGTCTCGCTCAGCTGCACGCCGAACTTCATTCCCAGTTGATGAGCCCTTCACTCCGGTGATCGAGCGTGCGCGGGCCAGGGGAGAGTTGACGCCGCCGCGGGAACCGGCTGAAGTGGGGGCGTCGATCGCGAGTCCCATGTTCTACCGACGATGACTCTGCTGCGGATGCCGAAGCTCCATGGCCTCCGCGAGCCAGCGCGGTCCCGCCTGTCTCGGTGGGAACCAACCGCGTGCGCCGAGGCGGTACCCAAGCACGCAGCTCGCACCGGTCTCGCCGCCACTCCGGGCCCCATCACCTGTGCCGAGAACTGGCCGGACATCGTCTGGGGTGTGGTCGCGCCGACCTCGGAGGGGAAGCTGGGTGGTTGTGGAAGACTCCGGGCATGTCGTCCATCCCCGAACGGATCGCCGCGGACCTCGAACAGGAGATCCTGGAGCGGCGGCTGGACGCGGGCGCGCGCTTCGCGTTGCGGACGGAGCTGATCGAGCGGTTCGGCGTCAGCGCGAACGCGATGAACGAGGCGTTGCGGATCCTGCGCGAACGGGACGTGGTGCACGTCAAGCCGGGCGCGCAGGGCGGTGTGTTCATCTCGCAGCCCCCGCCGCAGGTGCGGCTCGGCGTGATCGACCTGTGGTTCAGGGGCCTGCTGGTGGACGCGGTGGAGCTGTTCGAGGCCCGGTCGATGCTGGAGGACAGCTTCGCGACCGTGGCGGCCGAGCGGGCGACGCCGGAGGACGCGCGGGACCTGGCGTGGGCGTTGGAGGAGCTGCGGAACGCGCGCGAGGACCCCAGGGCGTACCTGGAGGCCAACATGCGGTTCCACAGCGCCATCGCCCGCGCCGCGCGGGTACCCGTGCTCGCGGGCATGTATGAGTCGATCGTGACCCTGCTGCGCGGGACGCTGGTCCGGGCGGAGTTCGCCGGAGCGCAGGCGCGGGAGGCGATCGACCACAACGTCGAGGTGCACGCGCGGCTGGCGCGGGCGATCACGACCCGCGATCACAGCGCGCTGGCGAAGTCCTTGGTGGAGCACCGTTCCGACCTGGTCCGCATCTCGGAGCCGTCGCGGTCACCGGGCCGCAGCGCCTGATCCCTCCAGCAGGAACGCCTCCACGAGCGCGGCGAAGCGCGCCCCGTGCTCGATCTGCACCCAGTGGCCGCACCGCGCGAACACGTGCAGCCGCGAGTGGTCGATCAGGTCAAGCAGCCGCAGCGAGGTGGCCAGCGGGATGACCCGGTCGTCGCGGCCGTGGACGATCAGCGTCTCGTGCGGCAGGCCCGCGATCACGCCGTCGGCCAGCGCCATCGCGTTCACGCCGTCCTGCCGGGGCGCGGGGAACATCGAGGCGTAGGCCTCGTGCACGCCAGGGCGCGTGGCCGCGTCCAGCCGCAGCCGGGCGAGGTCGTCGCTCACCCCCGACTCGTCGTAGGTGAAGACCCGGATGAGATCGCGCATCGCCTGGAGCGACGGCTCGAACCCCCACACGGCGTCGAGTCCCGGCGTGATGTCGAACGGGACCCCGACGCTGCCCATGAGGACGAGCCGGTCGACGCGTTCCGGGGCCTTGGCCGCCAGGCGGAGGGCCAGCGCGCCGCCGAAGCTGTTGCCCACGACGGAGACCTTCGGCAGGTCCAGCGCGTCGAGGAACCCCAGCAGGTGGTCGAGCCACAGGTCGGGGCCGTAGGTGGTGTGCGGTGGTCGTTGCGTGTAGCCGAATCCCAGGACGTCGGGCGCGACGACACGGCAGCGCCGGGACAGCGCGGGCAGCACCGTGCGCCAGTTCGCCCACGCCGACACCCCCGGGCCGGACCCGTGGACCAGCAGGACGGGCGGGCCGTCGCCTCGGTCGTGGTAGTTGGTCGCCACCTCGCCGACCTGGATGGACAGGCCGATCTCCTCGTTGCTCTCAGTCACCTCCCGATAGTTGCACAAGAATCCAGCACATTCTAGGAAGTTCAGACTTGAACAATCGCTGGAGCTGGTCTTACACTCGTGGAACTTGCGTAACTTTGAGAAACATGCGGGCGGAGGTGAGCACGATGCCCAGGGTCACCGTGGTGCCGCACGAGATCCGCGTCCAAGCGCGAGCCGACGAGACGGTGGTCGACGCGCTGCGCCGGGCCGGGTGGCGGAGCAGGTACAGGTGCCGTCGTGGCGGCTGCGGGGTGTGCAAGGTCCGCCTGGTCGAGGGCCGCGTGCGCTACGCGCACCCGGTCGCCGAGTCCGTTCTCGGCTCCGCGGAGGAAGCGGCGGGACTGTGCCTGCCGTGCCGCGCCGTGCCCGTCACGGACGTCGTGGTCGACCTCGGCTCCGAACCGCTGCGCGCCGTGCTGGCCAGCGGCCCGCTCTCCCGCACCACCGAAGAGGAAGGACGGTGACCATGGCGGTCATCAGGCTGGGGTACGTGCACGTCCGCGTCACGGACCTCGCGCAGGCGCGGCGGCACTACCAGGAGACGCTCGGGATGGACGCCGTCCACGAGGAGGACGGCCGGGTCTACCTCAAGTCGTGGGACGAGGACGACCACCACTCGGTCGTGCTGGAGGAGGGCGGCGTCGGCCTGGTCAAGTTCGGGTACAAGGTCACCGGCGACGGCACCCTCGACGCGGTCGAGGACCGGGTGCGCTCCTTCGGGGCCTCGTGCGAGCGGATGTCCAAGGGGGACAACGCGGGCGTGGGGGACGGGCTGCGCGTGACGCTGCCGTCGGACCACGTGCTGGAGCTGTACTCCGAGGTCGACTACCTGGGCACGAAGGTCGGCAAGCTCAACCCCGACCCGTGGCCCCGCAACGGTTTGCGCGGCATCGGCGTGCCGCGGATCAACCACGCGCTGATCACCACCGAGGACCCGGCGCTGCTGGAGCGGTTCTTCCAGGAGGTGCTGGCGTTCCGGCCCGCCGAGCGGCTGGTGGCGGGCGACGAGGAGTCCGACCTGGTCGGCTCGTGGATGTACTGCGGCGACCAGCCGCACGACATCGCGTTCGTCAAGGGCCCCAACGGGAAGCTGCACCACTTCGCCTACGAGGTCGACGACTGGAGCGCCCTGCTGCGGGCGGGTGACGTCATGTCGATGGACGACGTGCCGATCGACTTCGGTCCCGCCCGGCACGGCATCACCCGCGGCGGGACGATCTACTTCTTCGACCCGTCCGGCAACCGCAACGAGGTCTTCTCCGGCGGCTACCGCACCGGCCCGGACTTCCGGCCGATCACCTGGACGATGGACCAGGCCGCGCGGGGCATCAACTACACGCACCGCGAGATCGACCAGGCGTTCCTCCAGGTCGTCACGTGATCGAGCAGGTGGCCGCCGACCGGATCCTGGGCGCGTACCGCGACCGCGCGCCGTGCGCTCCGGTGCGCGACCTGATCGGCGCGGCGGACGTCGCCTCGGCGTACGCGGTGCAGCAGCGGGTCACCGCCGCCCGGCTCGCGGCCGGGGCGACGGTGGTCGGCCGGAAGATCGGGCTGACCTCACGGGCCGTGCGGGCGCAGTTGGGCGTCGACAGCCCCGACTTCGGGGTGCTGTTCGACGACATGGCGATGTTCGAGGACCACGCGATCCCGGTGGACCTGCTGCTGCAGCCCAGGATCGAGGCGGAGATCGCGTTCGTCCTGGCCGAGGACGTCGACGACCCGGACGACGACCTGGCCGGGCGCGTCGCCTACGCCTCGCCCGCGCTGGAGATCGTCGACAGCCGGATCGCCGCGTGGGACATCACCCTCGGCGACACGATCGCGGACAACGCGTCGAGCGGGCTCTTCGTGCTGGGGAAGGCGCGGGTCCCGCTCGACGGCTTCGACCCCGTCGCCACCCGGATGGTGATGACGCGGGGTGCGGAGGTGGTCGCGCGGGGATCGGGCGCCGACTGCCTCGGTGACCCGTTGGAAGCGCTGCGGTGGCTCGCGACGACGGCCTGCGCGATGGGGTCGCCACTGCTCGCGGGCCAGGTGGTGCTCTCCGGGGCACTGGGTCCCATGGTCGCGGTCCGGGGCGGCGACGAGGTCCGGGCGCACCTGTCCGGTTTCGGCGACGTCAGCGCGAGGTTCACGACACGGGAGGGACGGGCATGAAGGTGGCCGTGATCGGTTCGGGCAACATCGGCACCGACCTGATGGTGAAGGTCATCCGGCTGTCGGACGTGCTGGAGATGGGGGCGATGGTCGGCATCGACCCGGCGTCGGAAGGCCTGGCCCGCGCGACCCGGATGGGCGTCGAGACCACGCACCACGGCGTGGAGGGCCTGCTGGCCATGGACGGGTTCGCCGACATCGGCATCGTCTTCGACGCGACCTCCGCCGACGCCCACCACGTCAACGCCCGACTGCTCGCGCCGCACGGCAAACGGCTGGTGGACCTCACCCCCGCCGCGATCGGCCCGTTCGTCGTGCCGTCGGTCAACCTGGACGAGCACCTCGGGGCGGCCAACGTGAACATGGTGACGTGCGGCGGCCAGGCCACCATCCCGGTGGTCGCCGCGATCTCCCGCGTGGTCCCCGTGCCGTACGCGGAGATCGTCGCGTCGATCGCCTCGCGGTCCGCGGGGCCCGGCACCCGCGCCAACATCGACGAGTTCACCGAGACCACAGCACAGGCGATCGAGGACGTCGGCGGCGCGGCCATCGGCAAGGCGATCATCGTCCTCACCCCGGCCCAACCACCACCGGTCATGCGGGACACGGTGCTGTGCCTGGTGGACGCAGACGACCCGAGCGCGCACGACGCGATTCACGCGGCGATCACCGACATGGTCGAACGAGTCGCGACCTACGTACCCGGTTACCGGCTCAAGCAGCGCGTGCAGATCACGCCGGTACCCGACGGACAACCCGTGCACATGCTGACCGAGGGAGCGCGGGCGACGCACCAGGTGTCGGTGTTCCTGGAGGTCGAGGGCGCCGCCCACCACCTCCCCGCCTACGCGGGCAACCTGGACATCATGACGTCGGCGGCGCTCCGGGTCGCGGAACGAATGGCCGCCGAGCTCCGGGCGGTCGCGTCGTGAGCCCTCTCTTCATCCAGGACGTGACCCTGCGAGACGGTATGCACGCCGTTCGGCACCGGATCGACGTCGAGGTCGTGGGCCGTGTCGCCGCAGCGCTGGACGCTGCGGGCGTGGACGGCATCGAGGTGTCCCACGGCGACGGGCTCGGTGGGAGCAGCCTCACCTACGGGCCGGGCAGCCACACCGACTGGGAGTGGATCGAGGCCGCCGCGGCAAACGTCACGCGCGCCAGGCTGACCACGTTGCTGCTGCCGGGGATCGGCACCGTGCGACACCTGAAGTCGGCCTACCGCCTGGGTGTCCGGTCGGTCCGGGTGGCGACCCACTGCACGGAGGCGGACATCTCCGCCCAGCACATCGCCACCGCGCGCGAGCTGGGCATGGACGTGTCGGGCTTCCTGATGATGAGCCACCTGGCCTCGCCGGGGGAGTTGGCGGCCCAGGCGAGGCTGATGGAGTCCTACGGCGCCCAGTGCGTCTACGTCACCGACTCCGGTGGACGGCTGACGATGGACGGCGTCCGCCAACGGGTGCGCGCCTACCGCGAGGTGCTGGACCCGGCGACCGGGATCGGCATCCACGCGCACGAGAACCTCTCCCTCTCGGTCGCGAACTCGGTGGTCGCCGTGGAAGAGGGCGCTACGCGCGTGGACGCGTCGCTGGCCGGGCACGGAGCCGGTGCGGGCAACTGCCCGGTCGAACCGTTCATCGCCGTCGCAGACCTCAACGGCTGGAGCCACGGCTGCGACCTGTTCGCCCTGCAGGACGCCGCGGAGACCCTGGTGCGCCCGTTGCAGGACCGCCCGGTCCGGGTGGACCGCGAAACGCTCACGCTCGGGTACGCCGGTGTCTACGGTTCCTTCCTCCGGCACGCGGAGGCGGCGTCGGAGCGCTACGGCGTGGACACGCGCTCCATCCTGGTCGAGGTCGGCAGGCGCGGGCTCGTCGGCGGCCAGGAGGACATGATCGTGGACATCGCGCTCGGCCTGGCCGAATCCCGGTCATGAGCACCCTTTCCGAACCGGGACAGACCTCGAAGGAGTCGTCAGTGGTCCCCGACCTGCCCGCACCACCCTCCCCGGTGACGGCCGTGCTCGTCGACACGGGGGTGATCGACGAGTTCCTGGACGCCGCCGTCCCCTGCTACCGGGCACTGCGGGCAACAGGGGAGCCGAACTCGTGCTTCGCCGTGCTCCTCGGCGACGTCCTGGACGGCGTGGCCAGCGTTCGAGCGCTGGGGGTCGGCGGCAACGTCCGCGCCTCCGACCCCGCCGCGACGGCCGAGTACGCCGACCGGATAGTCCCGCTTTTCGGTGCGGCGTACGAACATCCGGGCCGGGGCTACTGGCTCGACCCGGTGGACCTGCTGAGGATCTCCCGCGAGGCCGACGCGTGCGGTCTGGAGGTCCTGGGCTCCGTCCACTACCACCCCGACTGGCACCGCATCGGTCCGCCTTCGGCGGCGGACCACCCGCTGTCGGAGAACCCGACCGCGATGGACGACCACGTCTTCCACCAGTCGGGCTGGCCGGTCAACCTGATCTGCTACTTGGAGACCATCCGCGAGTCCGTCTACTACACGCTGCAGTGCTGGGCGCCCGCCCCGGTGGAAAGCGGGCGCTCGCAGGCGGTTCCGCTCAGGATCGACGTGTCCACGCGCGCGTCGACCCGGACCGTCGCGTGACCGGCGACGCGCCCCGAGCCCTCGACGACAGCGGGATCCGGGCGATCTGGGACACGATGGCGCGTGGCTGGGAGACGGGATCGGCCGCGCTGTTCGCGTCCGTCTTCGCCGAGGACGTCGACTTCATCTCGGTCCAGGGCACCACGGAGAAGGGTCGCGACCGGGTGCGCGGCAGGCACGCCGTGCTCTTCGACGGCCCCTACCGGGGCACGGCCCTGGACGTTCGACTGGAACTGGTCAGGCGCCTGGGCGGTGACACCGCCCTCGTCCACGCGTCGACCCGCGTCACCCGGCCCGACGCCTCCGTGGTGTCGGCCACGCACGCGCAGGCGGTGCTGGTCCGCGAGCACGGCGAATGGCTCGTCGTCGCTTTCCACAACATGATCCCGTTCAGCCCCGACCGCACCCTGATCGATCGGAGTCCACCGTGACACGTCCCCGGCTGCGGCACCTCGCGTTCGTCGCACGTGATGCCGCGAAGCTCGCTTCCTTCTACGCCGACCACTTCCGGATGGAGGTGTTCCACCGGGAGGCGGACGGCAGCCACTTCCTGACCGACGGCTACCTCAACCTCGCGATCATCCAGCAGGCGCTCGACGGCGAGGTGCCGACCGGCTTCAACCACTTCGGGTTCCACGTCGAGGACACCGAGTCCGTGCGCGCCGGACTGGTCGAGGCCGGGTCCCCGGAGCCCGCGTCGCGGCTGACCACCCGTCCGTTCGCCGAGTACCGCGCGATCGACCCGGAGGGGAACTGGTTCGACATCTCGGCGGGAGGCTTCGTCCCGCCGCGTTTCGAACAGCTCCGGTGACGGAAGGTTCATTCCTCGTGTGATCGTTGGTGTGGTGGGAAAGTCGAAGCGGTTGATGCGGGCTGGTGTCCTCCTGTGTCGCAAGAGGCGCCCCTGCCCGCTCCAGGACCACCTCGACCAGCAGGACGTGGCACGCCTGCGCTCCTGGCGAGCCGTCGGCTGACACGGCAGCGACCAGGATCCCCGACGGAGTTCCGCGACGAATCGCCCGGGTCGCCGCTCCGCTCGGGACCTCCGGTCGCTGTTGGCAATATGAGCTACCTTTGTGTGTCCGGCGGAGTGAGGGTGGGCGATGGCGCGGAAACCGGTCCGGTCGGACTTTGCCGACGGTCGGGGCAAGCCGACGTCCAGCGACGTGGCCGCGGTGGCGGGTGTGTCGAGGTCGGCGGTGTCGTTCGCCTACAACAACCCGCACCGGATCTCGGTGGCGACCCGTGAGCGCATCCTGGCAGCGGCGGAGGAACTGGGGTACGCGCCGAGCACGGTGGCCCGGATGCTGCAGGCCGGGCGGACCAACGCGTTGGGCGTGCTGCTGCCCCAGAACCTGGCCACGGTGATGGAGAACCCGTACTACTCGCGGTTCCTCATGGGAGTGGGGCAGGTGTGCGACCAAGAGGGTTTCACGATGCTGCTCAGCGCGCCGCTGCGGGACTCGATGCTCAAGGCGATCCCGTACGCGGCCGTGGACGGGTTCGTGGTGTGCGGGTTGGAGGGCGACCGGGGCGAAGTCGCCGAGTTGAAGCGTCGCAAGATCCCGTTCGTGCTGGTCGACAGCGATCCGCAGGAGAACGTCCCGAGTGTGGACGTCGACGATCGCAAGGGCGCGCGCCAAGTGGTGGGGCACCTGCTGGAGTTGGGGCACCGCAGGCTGGCGGTGTTGTCGATGGACCCCGGCCCGGATCGGGCCGAGCACGGCTACCGGGGTCCGCTGGCGCGGCGGATGGAGGGCATCGTCGAGGCGCTGGCCGAGGTCGGCATGACGATGGCGGACGTGGTGCTGGTCGAGGTGACGGTCACCCGCGCGGAGGGCTTCCGGGCGACGAAGCGGCTGATGTCGGAACACGGGCCGACCGCGATCGTCGCGCTGTCGGACGTGTTGGCGATCGGGGCGTTGGACGCGCTGCACGAACTGGGGGTGGACGTCCCGGAACGGGTGTCGGTGACCGGCTTCGACGACCTGCCCGAGGCCGCGTGGCAACGGCCGCGGTTGACGACCGTGCGGCAGGCGATCGCGACGAAGGGGCGCACGGCGGCGGACTACCTGATCTCGGCCATCCGCGGTGAGGACCAGCATCCGCACCAGCACCTGAGCACGACGTTGATCGTGCGCGAGTCGACCGGTCGGGTTCCGCGTTCCTCCTGATGGTGTCCCCGGAGCGGTCGAGGGCCGGCGCCCGAGCGGGCGCCGGCCCACGACATCGGGTGGCTACTGGGCGAGGCGGAACACCGCGGTGGTGCGGGCGGGCACGGTGAAGGTGCCGGTGGACGGGGCGAACGTGGCGGTCTTGACGATCGGGTCGCTCCCCGCGGCCTGAGTGCCGTCGAGGGTGTAGGTGGTGCCCCGCGCGGCGGCGAGGGTGTGGCTGACGGGCTGGGTGCCGGCGTTGAAGACGACGACGAGTCCCTTGACGTTGGGGTCGATGTCGGTGCCGGTGGTGTCGTCGATGCGCATGACGACCACGCCGGGCTTCTGGTCGGGGCCGCTGTCGGGGAAGGAGACCTTCTGCTGGACCTGGGCGGCGGTCGCCAGGCGGAACAGCGGGTTGGCCGCCCGGACCCTCAGGAAGTCCTTGGACTGCGCGGCGGCCTTGGCGATGTCGGCCGGTGAGGGCTTGAGCGCGGGGTTGGCCAGCAGCGGCTTGGCGTAGGACCACTGGCCCTTGGCGCGTTCGGAGGCGGGCAGGCCGCGGGCGAAGCCGTTGTCGGTCCTGGTGGGGTCGTAGGCGTTGAACCAGTCGCCGGAGTTGTAGCTGTTGCTGTCGAAGGACTTGCTGCGCAGCATCTCGCTGCCCGCGTGCCAGAACGCCACACCCTGGCTCAGGGCGGGGATGCTCAGCGCGAGTGACTGGGCGCGGATCCGGTCCGCCATGCCGGTGTTCACGGGCAGCTTGTAGGCCAGGTTGTCGAACAGCACCAGGTCGTCGTGCGCGTCGACGTAGGCGATGCTCTCCTGCGGGTCGCTGGTGTAGCCGGTGGGCGAGCCGCCGTAGGGCACCTGGGAGCCCTTGACCCCGGCGCCGGTCCGGTCCACGAACGCGTAGTCCTTGAGGTTGCCGGTCAGGCCGACCTTGATCTGGTCCTGCTGGAGCAGCAACTTGGTCTTCTGCGCGGTGGTGTCGCCGTTGACGCCGTCACCGTTGGGGGCGGTGAACAAGCCGCTGGCGAAGCCCTGCGCGCGGGGGTTGGTGTCGGCAGGGCCGCCGCCGCGCACGGCGTCGCGGATGCGGTCGTTGAAGGTGCCGATGCCGGTGCCCGCCATGTTGACCTGGGTGGCCTGGGTGAACAGCGCGTTGCCCGCCACCTCGCCGAAGTCCCAGCCCTCGCCGTAGAGGTAGACCGCCCGGCCGTCGACGCCGTCCTTGGCGACGGTGAGCGTGTCCAGGGCGGCGCGCAGGTCGGTGAGCACGGATTTGGGGTGGTGGCCCATCAGGTCGAAGCGGAAGCCGTCGATCTTGTACGCCTTGGCCCAGGTGAGCACGGAGTCGACCAGGAGCTTGCCCATCATCGCGTGCTCCGCGGCGGTGTTGGGGCAGCAGGTGGAGTTCTCCACCTGCCCGTCGGCGTTGAGCCGGTGGTAGTAGCCGGGCACGACGCGGTCGAGGTTGTTGGTACCGCTCGGACCCGCGTCGGGCGTGTGGTTGTAGACCACGTCCATCACGGTGCGCAGGCCGGCGCCGTTGAGGCCCGCGATCATCTGCCGCGTCTCCAGGGTGCGGGCGCCGCCCTGCGGGTTGGTCGCGTACGACCCTTCCGGAACGGTGTAGTGCTGGGTGTTGTAGCCCCAGTCGAAGCCGTCGCTGCCGGCGACGGCGTTGACGCAGGACTGCTGCTGGTCGCTGTCGCGCGGCATGGAGCGCAGGTCGCACTGCGGGGTCTGGTGCTGCGAGCGCTGCTCCTGGATGGTGAAGTCCGCGAACGGCAGCAGGTGCACGGTGGTGAGGCCCGCGCGGGCGAGGTCGGCCAGGTGCTTCATGCCGTTGCTGCCCGCGGCCGCGAACGCGCGGTAGGTGCCGCGGTCGGCGGCGGGGACAGCGGTGTCGCCGATGGAGAAGTCCCGGATGTGCAGTTCGTAGACGGCCTGGTCCTCCGGCTTGGCCAGAGCAGGTTTGGCCAGTGACGTCCAGCCGGCTGGGGCCAGGGCCGGGTCGGCCAGGTCCAGCAGCGCGCTGCGGGTGCCGTTGGTGGACAGCCCCACCGAGTAGGGGTCGGTGACGGTGTTGTGCTGGAACGAGCCGCTGTCGGACAGGACCTCGACGTCGAACAGGTAGTACTTGTTCTTCCACGTGGCGTTGCCGGTCACGCTCCACACGCCGTCGCCGCTCGCGGCCAGCGCCACGGTCGAGGACGGTGTGCCCGCGGTGGCGGCGTCGTAGAGGTTGACCTTGACCGAGCGGGCCGTCGGCGCCCACAGGTGCAGGGCCGGGACTCCCGCGGTCCACACCGGACCCAAAGCGCGCGTGCGGGCGGAGGCGTGGACGTCGTCGAGGACGCCGTGGTTGCGCAGTCGCGTCGACGCGCGCAGCGCCGTGCCGTCGAACGCGGCGACTGCCACGTCACCGGTCAGGATCTTCTCGACGTCGGCCTCGGTGACGGTGTCGGGCAACGCGAGCGCGCCGAGGTTCGCCTGCCGCGGAAAGGTTTGCCTGAGACTCGCGGGCAGGCCTCCGGGCACGGGCTCCAGCTTGATCGCCCGGCTGGGTGCGCCGATGCGCACGTCGCCACCGGCCGTCGAGTACAGGTAGTAGGTGCCGGTGCCGGTGGCGCGGTCCCAGGCGATGTGCTTGCGCGACAGCCAGTGGGCCTTCGTGCCCGAGTCCGGCGGGGTGCCGGGTCCGGGCACGCCGACATCGCCGCCCTCGGAGCGCACGGTGAGAACGTGGTTCGTGGCGTTGTAGGCGAAGTCGGTCCTCGCGCCGTTCGCGGGCACGGTGAAGACGATGTTGGCGCCGTTGGGCGTGCCGCCCTGGCCGTAGTTCTCCGCCCAGGACTGGCCGATGGCCGCCTTGACGCGGTGGGTGCCCGCGGGGATCGCGGTGGTGCTCCAGGTGTAGGTGCCGTCGCCGTCCACGTCCTGCAACCACGACTTCAGGCACTCGGGGGCCCAGTCGTCGGCGCAGCCGAGTTGGGCCTGGAACGACCCCGCCGCGGTGACGACCCGGTGGTTGACGTCGTCGGTGATCCAGTGCGTGACGGGGTCGTAGGCGAACGTGACCCGCTTCCCGCCCGCCGGCACCTCGATCGGGATGTTCGGGCCGTTCGCGCCGGCTCCGGCGCCGTAGTTCTCGCTCCAGGAGCCGTTGAGAACGGCTTTGTAGGAGTGGTTGCCCGCGGGCAGGGACAGGGTGGTCGACCAGGCGCCGTCCGGTCGCTGGGTCAACCGTGTCGCCGTGCACGCGACGTCCCAGTCCGTGGCGCAGTCGATCCCGGCGGTGAAGTCGCCGACGATCGTGACCGAGGTGGGGGCCGCGGCCAAGGCGGTCGGTGTGGTGGCGGTGGCGGCCACGAGCGCGGTGGTGGCGGCGAGCACCGCTGTGGGCGCACGACGGGGGGCAGGGCCTCTGGGCCTCATACGAGCACTCCTCGTTGAGTAGCCGTGACTAACGTGTTACTAACACGATTAACTCGCTCAGGTGACACCTCGTCAAGGCTTGACTTGCCCATAACCGCCGCGTACTCGTGTGGCGGAGCTTCGACTGCTTCCCAGGCGACTCGACGGATTCGGAGCGCGTGACCAGAATGTGAACTAACACGAGTTAGTAGCCTGTTAGCGTCACTCGCCAGTGCGGAACTCACCCGCAGACAACGAGGGGATCGATGACCCAGCAGCTGGCCGACGTGCCCGACGTGACCGCCCCCGCGCGCACCCCGTGGTGGCGCGACGCGGTCATCTACCAGATCTACCCGCGCAGCTTCGCCGATTCCGATGGCGACGGCATCGGCGACCTGCCGGGCATCCGGACCAGACTGCCCTACCTCGCCGCGCTGGGCGTGGACGCCCTCTGGCTGTCCCCGTTCTACCTCTCGCCCCAAGCCGACGCGGGCTACGACGTCGTCGACTACCGCGTGGTGGACCCCGTCTTCGGCACGCTCGACGACGCCCGCGCACTCATCACCGACGCCCACGCCCTCGGTCTGCGGATCATCGTCGACGTGGTGCCCAACCACTCCTCCGACCAGCACGCCTGGTTTCGCCAAGCCCTCGCCGACGGCCCCGGCTCGCCGTCGCGCGGCCGCTACCACTTCCGCCCCGGCAAGGGCGCGCACGGCGAACTGCCCCCCAACGACTGGGAGTCCCTGTTCGGCGGGCCCGCCTGGACCCGCACCAGCAACCCCGACGGCACACCGGGAGAGTGGTACCTGCACCTGTTCGCCGCCGAACAACCCGACTTCGACTGGACCGACCCGGCCGTGGCCGACGAGTTCCGCTCCGTGCTCAGGTTCTGGCTCGACCTCGGCGTCGACGGCTTCCGCGTCGACGTCGCCCACGGCTTGGTCAAGGCGGACGGCCTGCCCGACCTCGGCGGCCACGAACGACCGCACCTGCTCGACGCCGGAGCCACGCCCTGCTTCGACCAGGACGGCGTGCACGAGATCTACCGCGACTGGCGACGCATCCTGGCCGAGTACCCCGGCGAGCGCGTCGGCGTCGCGGAGGCGTGGGCGCCCACCCTCGACCGCGTCGCCCACTACGTGCGCCCCGACGAACTGCACCAGGCGTTCAACTTCCAGTACCTGTCCTGCCCCTGGGAACCAGCCGCCCAACGCCGCGTCATCGACGAGTCCCTGACCGCGATGCGCCACGTCGGCGCACCCGCCACCTGGGTGCTGTCCAACCACGACGTCACACGCCACACCACCCGGCTCATGCAGCACGCCGGTGGCGAAGTCGCCGGACGCCGCGCCGAACCGGTCGACGAGGCCACCGGCCTGCGCCGGGCCCGCGCCGCTTCACTGCTCATGCTCGCCCTGCCCGGCTCCGCCTACCTCTACCAGGGCGAGGAACTGGGCCTGCCCGAGGTGCTCGACCTACCCGACGACAGCCGCCAGGACCCGGCGTTCTTCCGGGCCACCGGCCAGGACGGCTACCGCGACGGCTGCCGAGTGCCCATCCCGTGGCACGGCACCGACCCGCCCTACGGCTTCGGCCCGCCCGACGGCGGCAGTTGGTTGCCACAACCGGTCGAATGGGCCCGTCTCGTCGTCAGCGCCCAGGACGGCGTGCCGGGCTCCACCCTGGAGCTCTACCGGGAGGCGCTGGCGCTGCGCCGCGCCCATCCCGCCCTGGGAGACGCCGACAACCTCGCCTGGCTGTCGGATTCCCCGGTCCTGCTGGACTTCGCCCGACACAACACCAACGGCGCGTCGTTCCGCTGCACGGTGAACATGTCCGACCGGCCCGTCCGAGTCCCCGTCACCGACGAACTCCTGCTCTCCAGCGCCCCCGTCACCCACGACGCGGGCCACGCCGTCCTGCCACCGGACTGCACCGCGTGGTGGACGACACGCCCACCCGAATCGAATCGACCATGACCACGACGGTGCTGCCCACCCGCGGCGAACACGGGATCCAGCACGGCCGACGTCGACTGCGCGACCTCTGCCCCACCGGCACGACCTGGTCTGCGGCGGCGATGCGCGAGGCGGTCGACGCATCGCTGCGAACGGGGAAGCCGGCCGCGTTCGAGCTGTCCCACCTCGACATCCGGTGCTACGGCGACACCCCTGCGGACCATCGCCGGGCCCGTGCCGCCGTACTGCTCGTGCTGGCGCTGCCGGGCAGCCTCCACTTCCACGAGGCTGGTCAATGGGACCTGTTCGGCGACCCGGACGAAACCCCACCATCCGAACAGCGGCTCGAACCCGGCCGATCAGCACGGAACAACGACTCGCTCGCACGACTGTGCCGATCGGCATTGCTCATCCGCCGGAACCACACCTCACCCGGTGTCGAGTGGCTACCCGCACCACCGGCCGTGCTGTCCTTCCGCAGAACCGACAGCACGACCGGCGTCGACCTCGTCTGCACTCTCAACACGGGCGTCGAAGTCGCCACCATGCCGTGCGTCGGATCACCGGCACTCTCGTCGTCCTACTACGGGCTTCGCGACGACGAACTCCTGCTGCCACCCAACACGGTCGTGTGGACGATCCACCGACACACTGACTGAGGAACCGCCTGCCGTTGTGCTCGACCATGCGGGGGTGATTGCGCAGCGGCCTCCTACGCCCGAGCGGGCGAGCGCGACCGGTAGGCCGAACCCGGGTGTGGAGCCTGCCGTGTCGTTCGAGGGACGCTCGGCCGGTTCGATCCGAAGGAGCCCGTGCGTGTCCGCCGGAGACCAGCCCGATCCGCGTGACCGAACCGCACGAACTTCTGGAGGTTCATCCCGCGGTCGCCGCGGTCTTGGCGGGCCCTGTTTTCACAGACCGAGGGGATCGGTGACTGCATGACCTCCCGATGGGGTAACCAACCAGGACTCGCCACGCCTCCCGGTCCACGACCGGCGGCGATACCAAGGGCGGTGAACGCCGCCGCATCGAGGAGCCTGATGACCCACCATCACGACTACGGCCGATCGTTCGACTTCTTCGACCGATCACCGTTGGTGACCGGCTCCGTCACCACCGCGGCCGCGGCGCTGATCGCCCAAGTCGAGCAGGCGTTGACCCTGGCGGTGCTGCCATGGGAATGCGGCTTGGAGCACCGGAGGAGTTTGCACTCGATTCGCAACGGGGTAGGCGACCACCTGGTCGGGGTGTCACCCGGGGTGTTGGCCGACGTGCTCGTGGTGGTGGAGGAACTGGTCACCAACGCTGAGCGGCATGCCCGGTCTCCGCGACGGCTGCGGGTCACTCGCGGGGGATGTGTGGTGCGGGTGGAGGTCAGCGATGGCGATCCTGCCCTGCCGGTGCTGCACCCGCCTTCGGCTACTCGCATCGGCGGCTACGGGATCCTGCTCGTGCACAGGATGAGCCGGGAGTGGGGCGTGCTGCTCGACGACGAGGGCGGCAAGACCGTGTGGGCGGAACTGACCGAGCACCTCTGAGCGGTCCACCGGGCCAACGACTCACGACGGCGCGTACTGGTGTTGACGGTACGAACGCAAGGACGACGATCTTGTCGGGCAGTGGGATCACGCCGTGGCGGCCGGCGGACTCGGCGGTCGTGCGGTCGTCCGAACGGACTGGGTTTCCCCCGAGTCCCCTGGCTGATCGGACAGCTCATCCGTGGTGGCGGCGAGCGTGGCGAACAACGGGTCGGTGAACTCGGTGATCC
The DNA here is from genome assembly GCA_049997955.1 of Umezawaea sp. cmx-9-4. Taxonomy (GTDB): domain Bacteria; phylum Actinomycetota; class Actinomycetes; order Mycobacteriales; family Pseudonocardiaceae; genus Umezawaea. The sequence goes on from JAEBDY010000011.1 coordinate 321,991, forward strand.
GCGCGTACGCGGGCGCGATCGCGGCGTAGGCACGGATGCCTTCGGCGGTTGGTGCGATGAGGTCGGTCGTGGTCGCCATGGCCTGTACGGCTGTGTCCCAGTCGGTGTGCACGCCGCTGCCGACGGCGGCGCAGATGGCGGCGCCCAACCCCGCGGCACCGCTCATCCGGGTGCGGCGCACGGGACGGGCGAAGACGTCCGCGAAGATCTGCGCCATCAGGTCGGAGCGGGAGCCGCCGCCGGACAGGACGACATCGGTGAAGTCCCGGTTGAGCGCGCCTGCCATGGTGCGGCAGTGCCGGTGCATGGTCAGCGCGATGGCCTCCAGGATTGAGCGGTACACGTGCTGCCTGCCCTGTGTGCCGTCGAAGCCGAGCAAGGCGCCCCTGCGGTACGGGTGCTCCGCGGGCGCGAGCCAGTCCAAGACCGTCATCAAGCCGCCGCTGCCCGGCTCGACTGCGGCCGCCTTCGCTGTCAGCTCGGCCAGGTCGGTGCCGACGAGATCGCGGTACCAGCTGATCGTCCACATCCCCCGGCGGATGCCGTCGCTCTCGTACAGGTACCGGTCGGGCACGGAGGCGAAGTTGGTCCAGAAGCGGCCCGAGCCGTCGACGACGTGGCGGTCGCCCGTGGTCATCGCGGCGATGTAGGTGCCGAGCGACACCAGCACCTCGTCGTCGCGCCGCAGACCGCTGCCCAGCGCCTCGACGGCCTTGTCGTTCGAGGTGGCGAAGACGGGGAGTCCGGCGGGCAGGCCGGTGGCCTCCGCCGCTTCGTCGGTGACGTGCCCCAGCAGGTCGCCGGGGTCGACGAGCTCGAACAGCTGCTCCCGGCGCATCCCGGTCTCGGGGTAGCGCTCGGGATCGGTGGACCACCGCCACGTCGTGTGGTCGACGGGCCACACGCCCTGGTAGTTCCCGGCGGTGTCACGCCGGTTCCCGGTCAGCCGGTACGTCGCGTAGCCCGAGGACGTCGTGACGTGCCGGATCGCGGGGTCCGGTTCCTGCGCGCGTGCCAGCCGCTCGTCCATCCAGCTCAGCACCGGCTCGTGCAGTCCGCCGTCCCGGTCGAGCAGCACGCGGCAGAACCGGATGGTGCACAGCCCGACGCCCGCGACGCGCGAGAGGTCGCCGGTGAAGCGCCCCATCGCCTCGGCGCAGGTGCTCGCGATCGAGTCCCACACGTCGTCGTCGGGGTGGACGACCCGGCCCGGCGACGGGTGGGCGTAGGGCCGCAGCGGCTGCTGCGCCGAGGCGTGCACCGCGCCCGCCTCGTCGACGATCGACACCTTGGTGCTCTGCGACCCGTTGTCGATCGCGATGAGGTAGGCGGTCACCGGCTCAGCGCTCCAGGGGGAAGATCGTGCCCGCGTTCATGATCCCGTTGGGGTCGAAGCCGCGCTTGAGGACCTCGAGCATCGGGTAGGCGGTGCCGTGCTCCTCGCGGGTCCACGGGGTGCGGTACTTGCCGATCCCGTGGTGGTGCACCATCGACCCGCCCAGTCGCAGGGCCTCCTCGACGATGATCGCGTTGAGCGGGATGTGGTACTCGGTGATCTCCTGCTCGGGCGGGCAGTCGATGCGGTAGTCGTAGACGAAGTAGAGGTTGGTGCCGGTCTGGTAGCTGTGCGAGGAGTGCGCGCCGAGCATGGTGAGGTCGTCCACGCGCGGGAACGTCGTGCGGACGCGGTGCAGTACCGCCTCGTAGAGCGGCGCGGCGTTCGACCAGTCGACCGACACCTCGGTGGTGTACCCGAGGTGCCGGGTGTCGAGCATGGCCCGCTTCTCGGCGTCGATCTTGTCCTGGCCCCAGTTGAGGTCGGCGAACCAGTCCGCGATCAACCGGGGGTCGACGGCCTCGGCGACGTCGGCGAAGGCGTCCTCGATCGCGGCTCCGGTGGCCTTCGCGATGCCCTCGGGGCCTTCGGCGACGAGCACCACGACGTTCTTGCCGCGGGAGAAGTGGGCGAAGTGCTGGTTCGCGTCCTCGGGGGAGTAGACCCGGCACACCGACGGCCGGTACCCGTCGGTGATCAGGGTGCGCACGTGTTCCACGGCCGCGCCGAAGTCGTCCAGCAGGAAGCCGAAGTAGCGGTTGTGCTCGGGCTGGTGCTTGAAGACCTTCACGGTGACCTCGGTGATGACGCAGAGGGCGCCCTCGTTGCCGATCACCACGTGCCGGATGTCGGGACCGGCGGCGCGGCGCGGGACGTTCTTGATCCGGCTGACGGCGCCACCGGGGAACACCGCCTCCAGGCCCACCACCATGTCCTCGATGCCGCCGTAGAGGGTGGAGAGCTGGCCGATCGAGCGCGTGGCGACGAGCCCGCCCATCTGGGCCAGCGGTTTGGACTGCGGGGAGTGGCCGGTGGTCAGGCCCTGTGCTCGCAGCGCGTCCTCCAGGCGTTGCAGCGGAACCCCGCACTGCGCGGTGGCCATCATGTTCACCGGGTCGATCGCCAGGATCGCGTCCATCGTGGACGCGTCGAGCACGACCGTGTTCTCCACGACCGTCTCCAGCCCGCCCTCGGTGGCGGTCCGGCCCGTGCGCGGCACGATGTTGACCCGGTGCCGGTCGGCGAAGGCCAGGACCGCGGCCACCTCCTCGGTGCTCGACGGGCGGACCACGGCCGCCGGGATGGGGCCGTCGAAGATGCCGTGCACCGCCGTGTACTTGCGGAAGCGGTCCACGCTCGCCTCGCGCAGCTCCTGCTCGTCGACACCGACCTTGTCGGGGCCCAGCAGCGCGACGAGCCCGGCGACGATCTCGGCCCGGTCCAGGTCGGACGCGGACGCCGTGGACGGTGTCGGGGCGGGGATGGTGGTCATCGGTGCGGTCTCGCTTTCGTTCGGGGGGTGGCTCAGCGGACGAGGTAGCCGCCGTCGACGACCAGCACGTGCCCGTTGACGTAGTCGGACGCGCGGCCCGCGAGGAACACGACCGCGCCCATGAGGTCGCCCGTGCTGCCCCACCGCCCGGCCGGGATGTGCTCGACGATGCGGCGGTTGGCCTCGGGGTCGGCCCGCGTCGCCTCGGTGATCTTCGTGTCGAAGTAGCCGGGGGCCAGGGCGTTCACCTGGATGTTGTGCTGGGCCAGCTCGTCGCAGTAGGCCTTGGTGAACCCGACGATGCCGTGCTTGGTCGCCGCGTACGCGGGGGAGGAGCGGCCGCCGAGGAAGGAGAACAGCGACGCGATGTTGATGATCTTCCCGGACTTCCGCGGGATCATGTGCCGGGTCGCCTCGTGCGCGATCTCGAACGCCGCGGTGAGGTTGACGGCGACCATCGGGTCCCACTTGGACCGGTCGAACGACTCGACGTCGTCGAGCAGGCTGATGCCCGCCGAGTTGACCAGGATGTCCACCGATCCCAGGTGCTCGACGCACAGGTCGACCACCTCCGCGCACACACCGGGCTGGGTGATGTCCGCTGTCGTCGAGACGAAGCGGCGGCCCTCGGCCTCCACGAGCCGCTGGGTCTCGCCGTCGTCGGACACCACGCTGGGCACGAAGACGTCCGCGCCCGCCTTGGCCAGCCCGAGTGCGAACGCCTGGCCGAGCCCGGTGTTGCCGCCGGTGACGATCGCGTTGCGGCCCTTGAGGGAGAACAGGTCCAAGCCGAAGCCGTCGAAGTCCATCAGGCGTCCTCCGCTTCGTCGTCCGTCCGGGTCGCGAACGGGTCGGCCACGGCCACGTAGCAGGTTTCGAGGTACTCCTCGATGCCCTCGGTCCCGCCTTCCCGGCCGAGCCCGGAGTGCTTGACGCCACCGAACGGCGCCGCCGGGTTGGACACCACACCCGTGTTGATCCCGAGCATCCCGGTCTCCAGCTCCTCGGCCAGCCTCAGTCCGCGGTCGAGGTCGCGGGTGTAGGCGAAGCAGACGAGCCCGTACTCGGTGGCGTTGGCCAGCCGCACGGCCTCCTGCTCGGTGCTGAACGTGGTGAGCGGCGCGACCGGACCGAACACCTCCTCGGCGAGGATGCGGGCGTCGGCGGGCACGTCCACGAGCACGGTCGGCTCGTAGAAGAACCCCGAGCCCTCCACCGCGTTCCCGCCGAGCACCGCGGTCGCACCCCTGTGGACCGCGTCCTGCACGAGCCCGGACACCTTCGACCGGGTCTTCTCGTCGATCAGCGGGCCGATCCGGGTCGACGCCTCGGTGCCGCGGCCCACCGGGTAGTCCCGCATCCGCGCCACCAGCCGGGACGTGAACTCCTCGGCCACCGCGGTGTGCACGAGGAACCGGTTGGCGGCCACGCACGCCTCGCCGCCGTTGCGCAGCTTGGCCACGAGCGCCCCTTCGACGGCCGCGGCCACGTCGGCGTCCTCGAACACCAGGAACGGGGCGTTGCCGCCCAGTTCCATCGACATCCGCAGCACCTGGTCGGCGCAGTTCGCGATGAGGCGCTTGCCCACCGCCGTGGACCCGGTGAACGACAGCTTGCGCAGCCGCGGATCGGCCAGCAGCGGTCCGGTCACCCCGGCCGGGTCGGTGGTCGGCACGACGTTGAGCACACCCGGCGGCAACCCCGCCTCGGTGAACACCTCGGCGAGCAGCAGCGCCGTCAGCGGGGTCAGGTCGGCGGGCTTGAGCACCATCGTGCAACCCGCCGCGATCGCGGGCGCGACCTTGCGCGTGGCCATCGCCAGGGGGAAGTTCCACGGCGTCACGAACAGGCACGGCCCGACCGGCTTCTTGGTCACCAGCAACCGGTTGCGGCCGTCCGGCGCGGTGGTGAACCGGCCGGAGATCCGGGGCGCTTCCTCGGAGAACCAGCGCAGGAACTCCGCGCCGTAGGCCACCTCGGCCCGCGACTCGGCCAGCGGCTTGCCCATCTCCAACGTGATCAGGAGCGCGAACTCCTCGATCCGGCGGAGCACGATGTCGAACGCCCGCCGCAGGACCTCGGCCCGTTCCCGCGGAGCCGTCCGGCCCCACGCCGCCTGGGCGGCGTGGGCGGCGGCCAGCGCGCGCAGCCCGTCGGCGGGGCCCGCGTCGGCCACGCTCGCGAGCACCTCCTCGGTGGAGGGGTCGTGCACGTCGAACACGCGGTCGTCGGTCGCGGCGCACCACGCGCCGTCGATGTGCAGTCCCGTGGGCACCCTGCGGAGCAGGTCCTGCTCGGGGTTCGTCGTCGCCATGTCTCCCGCCGTCACAGCCGTAGTTCGCGTTCGATCAGGTCCTCGTAGAGCCGCATCGGCGTCATCTCGCCCGCTTGGTCGCCGTAGCTGGCGCGGGCGCGCCGGTAGACCTGCTCGACGAGCGCCGACAGTTCGGTGGGCACACCGACCGCGCGGGCCAGATCGATCGACAGGCCCAGGTCCTTGCACGCCAGCGCGATCGCGAAGCCCTCGTCGTAGTCGCCCTGCTCCAGCACGGACAGCACGTCCCGTTCCACGAACGCGCTGTTGGCCGGGCTGGCCACCAGCGAGGACCGCAGCACGCCCAGGTCCACGCCCGCCTTGACCCCGACCGCGAGGACCTCCGCGGTCGCCACGAGGTGGGAGAACCACAACTGGTTGATCAGCAGCTTCACGACGTAGCCCGCGCCGTGCCCACCGACGTGCAGGATCCGCTCCGGCGCGCCCATCGCCTCGAACACGGGTCTGAGTCGGGTCACGTCCGGTTCCTCGCCACCGATGAAGATTTGCAGCGTTCCCGCCGCCGCGCCCGTCGACATCCCGCTGACCGGGGCGTCGAGGACGCGCAGACCGGGGTTGGCGAGCCGGATGCCGTCGGCGACCTCGGGCACCGACGTGGACATGTCGATCCACGTGCCGCCGTCCGCGATCCCGGCCAGCACCCCGTCCGGGCCGCCGAGCACGGCGGCGACGTGCCGGGGCGTCGGCAGCATCGTGATCACCAGATCGCTGTGCGCGGCGACCTCGGCGGGCGTGTCGGCCCACCGCGCTCCGCCGTCCACGAGGTCGACCGCCTGCTCGGGACGGATGTCGCTCACCACCAGCGGGTACCCGGCTTTCCGCAGGTTGCGCGTCATGCCGGAACCCATGCTGCCCAGACCGATGAAACCGACGGTCGGTAGCGCGTCGCCTGTCACGCGGTGCCCTCTTTCGCGGGGGTGTAGAACGGGTTGGACGGCTCGTCGCGGGCGGCGAGCACGTCGGCGAGCGCGGGCAGGTCGGCGGCGCCGTTGGCCAGCGCGGTCCGAACGGCCTCCCGGTTGTTGCGGTACACGGCGTCCGCGTCGTCGGCGGCGGGGTTGACCCACACCGCGGCGATCAGCACGTGGGTCGACGTGTCGGCCTCCGGAACGGATCCGGCGGCGACGGCGTCGGCGACGCCCGCGGCGATCCCGGCCTGCGCCGGACCCCAGATCAGCAGCCCGTGCTCGTCGCTCGCCGGAGCCGCCTTCGTCACGAACAACGTCAGCGGCTTGACCGGCAGAGACGGCCGCAGGACGGCCACGAACGGCACGTGACCGGCGCTCGGCGTGGCCAGTGCGGTCGCCCACGCGGTGCCCGCGGGCCCGTCCCGGTGCCCGAGCACGGTGTTGACGTGGGCCGCGTTGACCCCGTCCCCGATGAAGCTCTCCCCGATGCGCACGTCAGATCAGCCCCTGCTCGGTCAGCCAGTCCTCGGCGACCTTGTCCGGCTCGTCGCCCTCGACGTCCACCTTGGCGTTGAGCTTCCGCATCTCCTCGGTGGTCAGCTTCGTCGCCATGGTGGACAGGACGTCGGCGATCTTCGGGTGGTCCTTGAGCACCTGCGCCTGGACGGTGAAACCGCCCTGGTAGACGGGGAAGAAGCTCTTGTCGTCCTCCAGCACGGTCAGCCCGAGCGCGGAGATGCGGCCGTCGGTGGCGAAGACCTCGCCGAAGTTGCAGTCCTTGCCGTCCTTCGTCGCCGTGTAGATCACTCCGGTGTCGAGCAGCTTCACGTTGTCCTTCGGCGCGTCGAAGCCGTAGGTGGAGGACACGCCCGGCCAGCCGTCGTCGCGGGTGGAGAACTCGCTCTCGATGCAGAACGTCTTCTGGTCCGCGGGCAGCGCGGCGATCTGGCTCATCTTGGTGACGCCGAGTTCCTTGGCCTTCTCGTTGCGGATGGCGAAGGTGTAGGTGTTGTTGAACGGCGCGGGCGAGACCCATTCGATGCCCTTCGCGGCGTCGGCGGTCTTGACGGCGTCGAGCTGCTCCTTGGCGTCCTTCAGCGGTTGGGTCTGCTTGTTGTAGGTGATCCAGGACGTCCCGGTGTACTCCCAGTAGCCGACGAACTGCTTGTTCTCCAACGCCTGCCGCACGTTGGCGGAGCCGACGAGCTTGGTGTTGGCCTCCAGCGTCGCGCCGTGGGCGTTGAGCAGCTTGGTGGTCAGGTGGGCCAGGATGTACTGCTCGGCGAAGTCCTTCGAGCCGATCTGTCCGCTGAGGCCCTTGAGGTCTTCGCCCTTGCTGGCGTCTCCGGTGGAGGAGGAGCCGGAGCAGGCGGACAGGGCGAGGGCGCTCGCGGTTATCGCGCAGAGCAGCGCGGGGGCGTGCTTGGACATGGCGATTCCTTCGGGTGTGCGGCGGAGGTGTTGGGGGAGAGGGGAAGTGGGCTCAGAGGCCGTGTGGGCGGACCCAGTCCTCGACGAGGCCCGCGGCCCAGTCGATGAGGACGGCGATGGCGGCGACGAGCACCGCGCCGACGAGCAGGACGGAGAACCGCTGGAGCTTGAGGCCGTTGATGATCATGTCGCCGAGCCCGCCGGCGTTGATGAACGTCGCGATGGTGGCGACGCCGACGGAGAACACCAGCGCGGTCCTCAGCCCGGCCAGGATTACCGGCGAGGCAAGGGGCAGTTCGATGCGCCACAGCACCTGGCCCGGCGTCATGCCCATTCCGCGGGCCGCCTCCCTGGTGGCGTCGTCGACCTGCTCCAGGCCGGTGAGGGTGTTGCGCAGCACCGGGAGGAAGCAGTAGGCGACCAGCGAGACCAGCGCGGTGGCGAACCCGGTCTGCCAGACGATGGCGAGCAGGATGACCACGCCGACGGCGGGCGTGGCCTGGCCGATGTTGCCCAGTCCGATGACGATCGCCTTGACGATCCGTGATCGCACCCGGTAGGCCGCGATGGCGGTGGGGATGGCGAGCAGCGCGACCAGCGCCGAGGCGGCGACGGTGAGGACGAGGTGTTCGCGCGTGCGGTCGAGCAGGTAGCTCGCGTTGAGGGTGCGGGATTCGATCGAATCGAGTTGGAGCGTGCCGACCCAGGCGAACATGGCGGCGAGCACGACGACCACCGCGAGCGGAGTGGCGACGTGGCGCAGGGATCGGGTTCTGCTGGCGGGTGTCCGTTCGATGTGGATGGTCATGACGCCGACTCCGCGGTCAGGCGGGACGCGCCCAGCGCGGTCGAGATCCCGGCGTGGGTGAGTGAGCCGGTCACCGCGCCGGTCGTGCCGGTGACGTTGACGCGCTCGGCCCCGGTGACGACGAGCAGGTCCAGCGCGTCGCGCAGCGAGCCGTCCACGCCGAGCGCGGGCACCGACGTACCGGGTGCCTCCAGCGCGGCGTCCCCGATCGGTATCAGGGCGAGCCGCATCAGGGCGGCGCCGCGGCCGATGAAGCCGGCGACGTAGTCGTTGGCGGGGGTGGCGAGGATGTTCGCGGGCGTGTCGCACTGCTCGATCCTGCTGCGTTCGCCGAGCACGGCGATCCGATCGCCCAGCCGCACGGCCTCGTCGAAGTCGTGGGTGACGAAGATGATCGTCTTGCCGATGTCGGCCTGCAGCCGCAGGAACTCCTCCTGCAACCCCTGCCGGGTGATGGGGTCGGTCGCGCCGAACGGCTCGTCCATCAGCATCACCGGCGGGTCGGCGGCCAGCGCGCGGGCGACCCCGACGCGCTGCTGCTGCCCGCCGGAGAGCTGCTTCGGGTAGCGGTGGGAGAACACGGCCGGATCGAGCGCCACCGTGTGCAGCAGTTCGTCCACTCGATCGGCGACGCGCTGCTTGGACCAGCCGAGCAGCTTCGGCACCGTGGCGATGTTCTCGGCGATGGTCATGTGGGGGAACAGCCCGATCTGCTGGATCACGTAGCCGATGTGGCGGCGCAACTCGTGGGGGTCCAGCGACAGGACGTCCTCGCCGTCGATCGTGATCGAGCCCGAAGTCGGCTCGATGATCCGGTTGATCATCTTCATGGTGGTGGTCTTGCCGCAGCCGCTCGGTCCGACGAACATGAGCAGTTCACCGGGCTCGACCCGCAGGGAGAAGTTCTCGACCGCGCCCCGCTTCTGGCCGGGGTAGCGCTTGGTGACGTCGCTGAGCTCGATGCCGACGCCCGCGGTGGTGGTGGGATCAGACACGGAGGCCCCTCGGCGTGCTGTAGCGGGTGATGAGGACGAAGACGCCGTCGATGAGCAGTGCCAGCAGCACCACGCAGAGCGTTCCGGTCAGGGCGAAGTTGAGGGCGTTGACCGATCCGAGTGACGACAGCCCTCGGAAGATGTAGACGCCGAGGCCGGGGCCCGCGACGTAGGCCGCGATCGCCGCGATGCCGACGATGAGCTGCGCGGCGACCCGGATACCGGTGACGATCACCGGCCAGGCCAGCGGGAGCTGGACGGCGAGCAGTACCCGCGTCGGCGTCATCCCCATGCCCCGCGCGGATTCCACGAGGTGGGAGGGGACTTCCCGCAGACCGACCACGGTGTTCCGCACGATCGGCAGCAGCGAGTAGAAGACCAGCGACACGATCGTGGGCGCCCACCCGAGCCCGAGGACCGGGCTCAGCAGCGCCAGCAGCGCCAGCAGCGCCAGCGACGGGATCGTGATCGCGATGCTCGCCGCGGTGAGCGACACCGAGCGGGGAATCGGGCGGTCCCAGACGAGCAGTCCGATGAGGACACCGATCGCGGTGGCCAGCGCCAGGGAGATCGCCACGGCGGCGAGGTGTTGCAGTGTCAGGTCGACGACGTCCTCCCAGCGGCGGGCCAGGAATTCGTCGAGTCGTACGAGGTGAAGTCCGGTCACGAGGTGCCCTCCTTCTCGGCCGCGTTGCCGATGGCTGGAGACGGTAAGGAGCGCGTGTCCTTATGCACAACGTGCGTTGGCTATATGGCAACGACGACTTATCCTGCGCTCATGGAACAGCGCGGTTCACGGCGAAACTCAGCAGGCCTGGCCAGGGACATCGAGGTCCTGGAGGTGCTCGGCCGGGCGGAAGCGGTCGAGGCGGGCGGGCTCGGCGTGGTCCGCATCGCCGCTCTCACCGGACGGGACAAGGCGGTCATGTCGCGCACGCTGGCGACGCTCGCCGACGCGGACCTGGTCGACCGCGACCCGCAGACGCTCAACTACCGCCTGGGTTCCCGGCTCTACGCCCTGGCCGCTCGCACCGCCGAGGGTGCCCTGGCCCGGCAGGCGCGGGTGCACCTGAAGCACGTCACGGAGGTCACCAGGGAGACCGCGCACCTGTGCGTCCTGCGCGGCGGCAACGTGCTCACGCTCATGAGCGAGCTCAGCCCCAACCAGTTCAAGACCACCGGCTGGGAGGGCGTCACGACCGCCGCTTGGTGCACACCTTCCGGCCGGGTGCTCCTGAGCGACTGGGACCCGAACTCACTGGCGCTCTGGTACTCCGAGCACGGCCGCGACGAACCGGTCCTCGAACCCCGGGAGCACGCCGGGGCGGCGCTGTCCGGCTTCGCCGTCCTGCCTCAACCTTCCACCGCGGACTCCCCGATCCGCGACCTGGACACCCTGCTCGCCGAACTCGCCAGGGTGCGCGACCGCGGCTACAGCACGTCCGATGAGGAGTTGGAACGCGGAGTCGTCGCGGCGTCCGCCCCGGTCTACGACTTCACCTCCCGGGTCGTCGCCGCCCTCAACGTCTCCGCCCCGAAGGAGCGCATCGGTTCCCAGCTCGACAAGCTCGGCCGCATCGTGGCCACAGCCGCACGCGACCTGTCTGCCGCACTGGGACACACGGGCTGATCGGAGACGGCCACCCGCCGATGGGGCCCGGTATCGACCCTCCGGCTTCAGCGAAGCCCTGCACATCCGCGGTGTGCAGGTCGACCGAACCACCACCGGTTGCTGACGCGGCCTGCTCCTTGTCGGCCGGTGGGGTGGCCGGGCCAGGTTCGGCCACCCCGTTGGCTGAGCCACCCGAGCCACCACCAAGCCGCCAAGCACGCGCTGGAGCCCTGATCCGGCCTTGTCTCCACAACGGCGGCACCGGAAGGCCGGTGGTTCACGATCTGCGGTGGCGTCGTCCCGCAGATGATCGCGGTAGGCGTCCCTCACCGCTCTGGTCGCCGCCCGCACCACCTCCCTGGGGTGCAGCCCCTCCGTGTCGCGGAGCAGCGCGGGGAGCAGGGCGGGGAGGTCGACGTCCTCGGCGTCGCGTTCGAACATGCCGCCGGTGAGCAGCACCAGCCGGTTCCCAGGACGCAGGTCGAGCTGTGCCACCACGCCGTCGCGCAGCAGTAGAGGCGCGGGGGGCGTTGACCAGTTCGACCGCTCCGTCGTACAGGTCCACCCGCACCAGCAGTCCGGTCGCCAACAACATCACCCGCACCGGTCGAACGCTACGTGACACCGGCAGTCCGCGGACCGCGCGACGCGTACGGGGAGGGCAAGACCGTGTGGGCCGAGATCTCTTGTTCGCCGGCCACGACCTTTCGCGGCGGCCGGTGAAGACGGGGCGGTGCGAGGCGAACCGGGGGTTCGATTCTGCACTTCGCACCGTGTCGCCAGAGCGGTGTGGACTATCGATCGCTCAACCCCATCGCGTCGAGCTGGACCCACCGTTGACGCAGCCCTGTCGAGTACCCGCTGCGAATCCAGCGGTGGACGTCTCCACGGCTTGGACTACCGCTGAGGGAGAGGGGACTTCATCCACCTTCCGGTCGTCGCCGACCGGTAAGGCCGGTCTCGTCCGCTTTCGGCATGGAGTGGAGCGTCCAGGAGCCGGTTCTGTCGGATACGCGACTTGATCGTCGCTGGTGAGAAGCCTTCCGCTGCTCAGGTGAGTAAATCTGTGCCAGCCGGATTAGACATTGCCTGGCGGCTGTGTGTAGTGTTCTCCTCGTTGAACAAGAGAAAGTCAGTAGCACGGGAGATGACGAACTGCCCGTGAGGTCAAGGCAAGACGGTCGGACATGCTGGGGCCGGACAGTGATGGGGCTCCTCGGCAGTGGGCCAAGGGTTGTTCGGCGGTCAGGACCGGAGGAGTCATCCCGGAGCCGACGATCAAGTGAAGTGGCAAGTGGATAAAGCAGTTGTAGTTGATGGACAAGCGTTTGCAGTTGGTATCAGCAAGTGCGGGACGGCCAGGTGTGCCGGAGCCGATCAGTGGACGGGGCTCCAGGCAGGTGGCCAAGGATGGTCGGTGAAGTGATTCCGGCATGTGCATCAGGACCGGTGCCGACTGTCGCGTGAGTATGCACGAAGTTGTCATCAGAGGAGAAGGGAAGGGTTGCACACCATCGGATCGCCCGTTTCAGGCTGATCTTCGCCGGACGGGTACCGCGGTTCCATCGGATTGAAGGTGGTCTTCGGTTACGCACACGCGATCCCCGCAGCGCCCGCTTCTCGTGCGGGTCATGTGGACAGAGGATGCCGGTCTCACGGTCGGCTAGGTGGAAGTGGAATCCAACAACCCCGGGGCCCCGGCGCTACTGCGCCGGGGCCCCTCGTGATGTGGAGCGCGATGACCCCAGAAGAAACCTCCGAACCCCAGGCCCCGGAACCGCAGACCACGGCCGAGAGGTTCGACGACGACCACTACCCCGCCTACACCATGGGACGGGCCGCCGAGATGCTCGACACCTCGGCGGGCTTCCTGCGCAGCCTGGGTGAGGCGAAGCTGATCGAGCCGCAGCGCTCGACCGGCGGACACCGCCGGTACTCCCGCTACCAACTGCGCCTGGCAGGCCGTGTCCGAGAACTGGTCGACCAGGGCACCGGACTCGACGCCGCCTGCCGCATCGTCACCCTGGAGGACCAGCTCCAGGAAGCCAGGGACGCCAACACATCCCAGCACCACGCAGGCGATCCGTACCCACCACTACGGGGTGTGTAACCCGGCAGCGAACCGTAGATCGGCCGACTCGCACTATCGAGGACCGGGTCAGGTCGGCACGGACGCCGCCGAGACGGCGATTCCGTGCCGATCCAGTCGCAGGCAACGGATCCGCACTGCCGTTGTCGAAGCGAGTTCGAGCTGCTTGTTCGAACCTATTTGGCGGATTCGGTGTGGCAGTGGATATGAGGACCACCGGCAGCAGGACATGCCCCACCGCGACAAGGGATTGGCGATCACCAGACGGGTGGCGAAGAACCGCCGTGGTCGCGCCGGTACCGCGAGAAACGATCCTGGGTCTGTGCCGCTGGCGTCGAGGCGGACACGACGACACCTCCACCCGTGACTACAGTGGACGGCGTGCGGGCCGAGTCTGCGACAACGCTGGTGCGCTGGGTGCTGCTGTGTGCCGTGGCGCTGGGTGTGCTCGGCATGCACCACCTCGCCGAGCCCGCGAGCGGCCATCATTCGACCGGCGGGCACACCGTGGTCGCCGTCGAGGGAGGACCTCCCGCGGCTGGTGCGGGGCAGGTGGGTCCTGTCGCGGAGCCCGGTTGTTGCGGCGACATGGCCGATCCCGCCTCCCCCGCGCCCTCCCACGGTGGCGGCCACGACCTGCGGGCGCACCTGTGCCTGGCCATTCTGGCCGCCGCGATCGGTCTCGGCCTGCTGCTGATCCTGCTGGGCCGCCCCGGCACCGACACCCTCCGGCTTCGCGGCCGGTGGGGTGGCACCGGCGGATTCTCGCGCTCGCCGCCACGTCCCACCTCGACTCGTCTGGCCATGCTCTGCGTGCTGCGGGAGTGACAGGACCCGCGCCGTCCCGACAACGGTCGGGGCCGCGCCGTCCACCACCCCCAGACCACGCATGAAGTACGCGAGGAATCCACCATGACCAGCAGGACTCTGGTCGGGTCGGCGCTTGCCGTCCTGACCTGCGCCGCGGTGCTCACCGGCTGCGGCAACGACACCACCGGCCACGACATGGGATCGATGCCGGCCACCACGACCGCCGCCGCGCCCGGTTCCGCGCAGGCCGCCGGTGAGCACAACGCCGCCGACGTCGCCTTCGCCCAGCAGATGATCCCGCACCACTCCCAGGCCGTGGAGATGGCCGGACTGGTCGACGGGCGCAGCGCCACCCCCAAGATCGTCGATCTGGCTGGACGCATCAAGAAGGCCCAGGACCCCGAGATCGCCACCCTCACCGGATGGCTGCAAGCCTGGGGCGAGTCGACCACCGCGTCCACCGACGGCACCGGGCACTCCATGCCGGGCGTGGACCACGGCTCGGCCATGCCCGGCATGATGACCGAGCAGGACATGTCCGCCCTGCGTGCCGCCACCGGCGAGGATTTCGACCGGCGGTGGCTGTCGCTGATGATCGTCCATCACCAGGGCGCGGTGGAGATGGCCAAGACCGAACTGGCCGGCGGGGCCGACCCCGACGCCAAGAAGCTGGCCCAGCAGATCATCGACGCCCAGAACGCCGAGATCCGCGAGATGCAGGCCCTGCTGCCGCAGGGCTGAGCGCCGAGGGGCGTGCCGCGGGGCACATCCGCCCTGGGGCACGCCCCGTCCGCGTCCGCCCCTCACCCGACGTTCGTCGATCGACCGCCGGTCGCCCCGTGGTGTGCCCAGGCCGCTGCGGGGCGAGCGCCGGCCGTCGCGGCGAACTGTCGGCCAAGGCCACATCGTCATACGGGCGGCGGCGCGCATCACCCGTCCGGCAGGGCGCACCCCCTTTGCACGCATACCCCCTGGGGGTATGTTGTCGGTGTTGGGAAGGGATCGATGCGGGGGAAGGGTGAGGTCATGGAGCAGGGGCATCAGCACGACACGGCCGGGCGGGTTCCGGTGAGTTGGGGGACGGCGGCGCAGGCCACCCTGCACTGCCTGACGGGCTGTGCCATCGGCGAGGTGCTGGGCATGGTGATCGGCACGCTGTTGGGGTTGTCCACCATGACGACCGTTGTCCTGGCGGTCGCGTTGGCGTTCCTGTTCGGCTACGCACTGACCATGCGCGCCGTGCTGCGCGCCGGCGTCGACCTCAAGACGGCGTTGAAGGTGGCGCTGGCCGCCGACACCGTGTCCATCCTGGTCATGGAGATCCTGGACAACTCGATCATGGTCGCGGTGCCCGGCGCGATGGACGCCGGACTGGGCAGCCCGGTGTTCTGGGGCTCGCTGACGGTGGCATTGGCGGTGGCGTTCGTGCTCACGGTGCCGGTCAACCGGTGGATGATCGCCCGCGGCAAGGGCCACGCCGTGGTCCACGGCTACCACCACGCCCACCATTAGACCCGCCCACCGCGGCCTGTCCGCCGCAGCTTGTCCACCACCCCCCAATCCAAAGACGCAGGAGAGTGCCGCGATGCCGCACGATCGCTATCTGGCCCGCGAGGGGGCTCGCATCGCCTGGGAACTCACCGACGGGCAGGGCCCGGTGGTCGCCTACGCCCACGGGGTGCTGCTTAGCCGGGCGATGGTCCGCGCGATGGGGGTGTTCGACATCGACGCCGTGGCCGCCGGGCGTCGTCTGCTCACCTACGACCAGCGCGGCCACGGACACTCCACCGGCCGCTCGGTCACCGCGGCGCACACCTTCGACGGCGCCGCCGACGACCTGCTCGCGGTGCTCGACGCTGCCGGTGTCGACAGGCCCGTGGACTTCGTCGGCTCCTCTCTGGGGGCCGCGGCCGTGCTCGTCGCGGCACTGCGCGCGCCGGAGAGGTTTCGGCGGTTGGCCCTGGTGATCCCCCCGGCAGCCTGGGAGCACGCCGACCCCGACGCGCGGCGCTGGTACCTCGATGCCGCCGATGAGATCGACACCCACGGCGGCGGCGCATGGCGACGGCACTGGGCCGCCACCACCCCCGATCCCCGACCGCGTGCCGACCGCGACCTCCCACTCACTCCCGACATCGCCGACGAGTCGATGTCGATCGCACTGCGCGCGGTGGGTGAGTCCGACCTACCCGACCCCGCGCGGATCGCCGCACTGCCCCACCCGACGCTCATCCTGACCTGGGCCGGTGATCCTCTGCACCCGGTGGCCACCGCGGAGAGACTGCACGCCTTGCTCACCGGGTCCGCGCTGCACGTGGCCCGGACACCGGCCGAGGTCGCCACCTGGACCGGGCAGGTCACCGACTTCTTCACCCGCTGACAGTGCGGATGATCAGCCACCGGGAAAGTAGGGGTGGTCGCGGTAGGAGTGCCGAGGGCCGGTGTGGTTGGCCCAGGGCAGCGGTTCGGCGGCGGTGTCGAGCCAAGTCGTCGGTGTCGGCTCCGGTCGGAGGTACTCGGCACCATCCGCTTGACGGTCAACACCTGACGCCGCTGTTTGTCACGAACCGTTGTCGTCCAGCAGTCCGGAGAGCAACAGGTCGACCGCCGGTCGGAGCAGGCGGGCGGCGTCGGGATTGGCTTCCATGCCGACGACCAGGGCCACGAGGACCCTGGCCGCGTCGGCGGGCGCGAGTTTCTCGGCCCCGGCCTCGGTGAGGAGGTCCACCAGCAGGTCCGTGACCCGATCGGTGAAGGTGGAGCAGACGTCGCCGTAGAGGCGGGCCTTCGCGTCCAGCAGTTCGGCGGTGTGCGGGGAGTCGCCCGCCAGAGCCAGCACCAGGTCCAACTTGGCCTCGAGCACGTTGTGAACCCGTTGCGACGTCGGTAGATCCGCGCCGGCGGCCGCGACGGCCCGTTCGGTCGCCGCGTCATGCAGGCGTACGGCGAGCCTGCGCACGGCGTCGTCCTTGTTGCGCACGTACTGGTACACGGCCGACCGGGACATGCCCGACGCCTGCGCGATGTCATCCATCGTCGTCCGCTTAACCCCGAATCGCACGAGGCAGTGGTAGGTGGCGTCGAGAACCTCGTCGAGGCGAGTGGTGTTCATGGCTCGGCCGGCCGCTCCATTCCTGGTCTACCCGGTCACCCTACTTGAGCACCCCGAGCAACTCCTTCGCCAGTTGCGCAGAGGAGGCGGGGTTTTGGCCGGTGTAGAGGTTGCGGTCGACCACGGTGTACGGCACCCAGTTCTCGCCGCGGCTGAACCGGACGCCGAGCTTCACGAGCTCGTCTTCCAGCAACCACTTCGCCTTCGACGCGAGACCTACGGCCTCTTCTTCATCATTCGTGAAGCCGGTGACGTCGTACCCGGCAAAGGGGCTGCCGCCATCGGCGTCGCGGGTGGCCAGCAGTGCGGCGGGGGCATGGCACACCACGGCGAGCGGCTTGCCCGACGCGAGCGCGTCCACCAGCAGCCTGCCCGAGTCGGCGTCGACCGCCAAGTCCTCCATCGGCCCGTGGCCGCCGGGGTAGTACACCGCGTCGTAGTCGGCCAGGTTCACGTCCTTCAGCGCGATGGGGGTTGCCAGCTCGACGGCGGAATCGATGACCGCGCCCAACTTTTCGGCGTTCTCCTCACCGCCCGCCATGTCCGGCGTGAGGCTGCCCTGGTCCACCGTGGGAACCACTGCGCCCGGCGTGGCCACGGTGATCTCGTGCCCGGCTCCGGTCAACGCCGTGTAGGGCGCCACGAACTCCTCAGCCCAGTATCCGGTGGGGTGCCTGGTGCCGTCCTTCAGCGTCCAGTGCTTCGCTCCGGTCATCACGAACAGGACTTTCGCCATCGTCGCCTCTTCCGATCCACCTGTCGAGACTCTCCCGACTGTCTGACGAACTGACACTTTGTGCGTTCTGTGTCAGTTTGACGACGCCGACGCTATCCGGTCCCGCAGTCGACGTCAACGCGAGCCGGATGTGGAGTGCGTCGCACGTACACCTGTCGATCCATTTGGTTGTCCCCGACGCGTCGACCTCCATGTCGCCAGCCACCGGCCCAGCGCACTCACCGAAGCCCGCGGATCTCATGGGCCTTGCCCATCCCCGTCAGGTCCTGGCCGCAACGCCCAGGACCTGACGGAGGCGTTCACCGGCTTCGTGAACTGGCCGCGCGGCGAGCACCCGAACCTGCGCCTGGACACCAAGCGGGTCATCGCCGAAGGCGACATGGTCGTCACCCACTCCCACCTCGACCTCGAGCCCGACAACCCCGGCCGTGCGCTGGCGGACTTCTTCCGCCTGGAGGACGACAAGGTCGTCGAGAGCTGGGACGTCATTCAGGACGTTGCCACCCAGGCGGCCGGATTCCCCGTTGGCGGGCACTACCGCACTCCGGACGGCGTGATCAGCGGCGTGTTCGAACAGTTGGCCGCTGCGTGGGACGACTGGATCACCCATGACGACATCCCTGTCGTCGACGGTGAGCGGGTCGTCGTGCTCGGCCGTTACAGCGCGGTCAACAAGGCCACCGGCAGTTCGGGTCGCACTGCTTCATCGTGCGCGACGGAAAGATCGTGCGCTTCGAGCAGATCGTCGACTCCTCCAGCGTCCGCGCGGCCATGACCGCCTGACATCGCAGTCCACCCCCAATCCCGCATCGTCGCGCACGCCAACTCCGGGCCGTTGGCACTGCGCAACACCGTCGGGCGACCCCGATCCAGGGCGATCCGATCCAGCTCGTCGACCAACCGGTCCGCGGTGATCGCCTGCTCGCCCAGCCCACCGGGGCATTCACGGGTGTGTTCGTCCATGATGGACACGATCTTGATCGGTCGGCCGTCGGTGGTGGCGTCGAACTGGAAGTCCACCGCCCAGATCAGGTTCGGCGCGTCCGCCGTCACCTGAGGCTCGGCTGTGGGCACGCCCAGGTGCTTGCGGCGGCGCCGTTGCGGCACCCGCCAGCCTTCCTCCCGCCACAGCCGCTGGATCTTCTTGTGGTTGACGGTCCAGCTCTCACCGTGGGCGTCGTGGTAGGCCGCCAGAACCCACCGCGGATGCGGCCTGGCTTAGGCACGCGGCCACACCTGCGACGCGTGGCCGCGCGCACGGCCCGCCTACGTCGGTGCGTCGTGCCGGGTTGTGGACGTTGGCAGAGCAGCAGGAGTTGGCCGGGTGGGCGGTGTTCGATGCTGGCCTGCACTGGGTCGGCAAGTCCCTGCCTCGCTGGCCTGGACACCGCCACCGAGGCAGGGACACCCGCGTTGGCGGGCAACGCACTGGCGTTCTTGGCTTACCAGTCGATCAGTGTCACGGGCCCCGACGTGCAGACCGCCGTGGAGTTGGTGGACCGGGCGCGCGACGTTGGGACCTCGCGGCTACTGGCCTTGCTGCTGGAGCGGTTGGCCTGGACCCACGCGGTTGCCGGCGATGTCCGCGAGACCGAACGAGCTCTGCATGCTGCCGAGCGCGCTGTCACTGCACAGGCTGATGTGCCGGAGCCGGACTGGGTGTACTGGGTCGATGCCGACGAGATCCGCATCATGGCCGGCCGCTGCTGCACCCAGCTGCAATCGCCGCTACGTGCCGTTCCCACGTTGACCGATGCGCTGGACAGATTCGACGACACCCACGCCCAGGACAAGGCTCTCCACTGCACGAGCCTCGTCCGTGCCTACCTTCACACCGGGGAGATTCCTCCTTGTGCCAGGAGTAGGCGTCGACCGGTCCGATGACCTCGGCGCCACCGGCCAGGTCCGCCGCCGGCGTCGATTGCGCCAGTTGTCCGGCCAGCCCCACGGTGTCGGTCGTCGTGCTCACCTTCAGCACGCGCGTGTCATCCACATCGATCACCCTAGCCAGACACGGCCACCCCTTGCTTCCCGGAGTTCACGCCGTCGGGCGGTGCCAGAACAGCACGGTGATCAGCGGAACACATGTGTCCATTCGGGAGTTGACCATGGCATGAGTCAACTCGTGGACCGCGCGATCACCGCCCTGCGTTCCGAGCACGACGTGCTCGCCGACCTCGCCCGCGGCCTCACCGACGACCAGTTGGCCACTCCCAGCGGTGCTGCGGAATGGACCGTCGCCCAGGCCTTCTCCCACCTCGGCAGCGGCGCGGAGATCGTCGCGCGCCGATCGCGCAGGCCGCCGGAGAGACCGTGGCGGCCGAGGACAACCAGGCGGTCTGGGCCCGCTGGGACGTGTCCGCGCCGCGAGCGCAGGTCGAGGGTTTTCTGGAGCACAACGGCCGCTGGCTCGATGCGGTCGAGGCGCTCACCCCTGAGCAGCGCTCGTCGATGACCGTCGACCTCGGCTTCCTGCCGGAGCCGATCCCGCTGGCGGCCGCACTGGGCATGCGGCTCAACGAGGTGGCCAACCACTCGTGGGACGTGCGCGTGGCCTTCGATCCGGACGCCGGGGTGGACGCCGACTCGGCCGTGGTGCTCCTCGAACTCCTGGCCGGTCCCGTGGGCTTCATGCTGGGCTTCGTCGCGAAGCCCAGCGAACTCACGAGCCCGGTGACCCTCGCTACCCCCGGGGCAGGTCTGGTGATCGACGACTCGGTCACCGTCGTGGGCCACCTCGAATCGCCTTCGGCGACGTTCAATGGACCGCCGGAAGCGCTGGTCCGGCTGATCAGCGGCCGTCTCAAGGCGCCATACGACAATGGGGTCACCGTCGAGGGCACCGTCACGCTCGACGACCTGCGCCGGGTGTTCCCCGGCTTTTGACGGGATCGGCCGGGCAGGGCGACGCGACCGACTTCGCCGACTTGGCGTCCGACCCACTCAGTGCTCCAACGTGACGGCCAGGATCACGTTCTCTGCGACGCCGACCCGGCTGAGCAGGCGCTGACCGTCGTCCGGGAGTTGTCCGGACACTGATCCCCTGGTGGCAGGACCCGACGCGTTCTGCCCCCAGGAGGCCCACCGCGACTACGCCCAGGCCACTTGTGGAGTGCACGCTCGCTGGGTTCGGCGCGAAGCAGTCGGCCTGGTACCGGGCACGTTCATGAGGTACGTCGAGCGGCACGCCTGCCGCGTTCAAGACCTCCCGGACGGTCGAGGATGTGATCCAGTGGCCGCGTCGGGCCAGCTTGCCTTGGACCCGCCGATGTCTCCACCTCGAATTCCAGGGCTGGGGCCTTTCGCTCCAACGACTTGAGCGAGCGGTCAGCGGCCGAGAGTTGCCGAGACGGTTGCGCTTGTGGACCGGTCACGTGGCGCAGGAGCCGGCCTGCCCAGTCGAACAGCTCGCGCCGGCCTGAAGTCCACCGAGTCGACTCCACGAAATCCAGGGCACATCACGGGCTTGGTCGACTGGTGTCCGCAGACCGGTCAAGTGGAGGTTGGTGGGGTGCTGATCACCTCGTAGAGGCTTGTCCAGGAGCTGGCGGCGTGGCCCGCGGCGATCGCTTGGTCGTAGTGCGACTTCACCGCGGAGGGCAGGGAGGTGTCGATGCCCGCGTCCTCACTGGCGCCGACCACGTGGTCGGCGGTGGCGCCCATCATGAAGACGCTGGCCAGGTCGCCGGGGTGCCGGCCCCGGTCCACGGAGTCGGCTGCCTGGTCCAGGTATGAGGCCATGTCGTCGAACAAGGCGGCCGCGTAGGGGCGGAAGGTGGTCGCGGATACCCCCGCCGATTTCAGCAAGGCGGTGGCGTGCAGGTAGACGGACAGGGAGGTCAGGAAGATGTCCAGCTGCGCCTGGTAGAACAGCTGCGCCAAGGCGTGGTCCTCGCCGCGGTAGTCGGGTTTGCCGATCAGCCGCAGGGTTGGCTCGTGGGCGTCGAACGTCGGTCGTGGACCGCTGTAGAAGACGTACGCGGCGTCTTTGCCGACCAGTGGTGCGGGCACCATGATTCCGCCGACCAGCAGGGTGGCCTCGCGGTCCGCCAGCCAGGTGGCGGCTTCACGGCTGCGGCGTGGGGTGTCAGAGCTGAGGTTGACGACCACCTTGCCCGCCAACGCCTCACCCACCGGATCGAGCAGGTCGTGCATCGCCTGGTAGTCGGTGAGGCTGACAATCACCAGTTCGTTGGCGTGCAGTGCCTCCTCCAGCGTCGCGGCGTGGACCGCCCCCTCATCGACCAGGGGAGCGGCGCGGGCCGGGGTTCGGTTCCACACGGTCGTGGGACGGCCGTTGGCCAGGAAGGTGCGGACCATCGCCTGCCCCATCGGGCCGAGGCCGATGACGGTCACGCCTTGCGCGTCATTCATGGCTTGCGCCTTTCTTGAGCAGTTCGATCACGCCGGTGATGTCCTCGTGGCCATGCCCGTCGGCGACCCTGCGGGTCATCAGCGGGCCGAGGGGTGCGATCAGTTCGGGGCTGATGCCGCTGCGCTCTGCCAGTTCCAGCAGTTCGGTAAAGCCCGCGGACTGCATGGCCAGGCTGGAGACGACGCCGACCGAGTAGTCGCCGCGGTCGATCTGCTCGGCGGCTGACGCCGCGAAGCCGACCATGGTGGTGAGCCAGCGGGTCAGCAGCGGTGCGAAGGACGTCGCCGCGACGCCCTCCGAGCCGACCACCGCGTAGGCGTGCAGGATGCCCGCCAGCAGCCCGTACATGCCGCTGAGCAGCGACAGGTCGTACAGGGCCGCCGAACCCGGATCGGTGCCGAGGTGATGGCTCTCGCCGAAGCGGTCCAGCACGGGTCTTGCCTGGTCGAAGGCCGTCCGGGACCCGCTGTAGAGGATGAAGGCCGCCGGGGTCGCGATCATGGGGGGCACGGCCATGATCCCGCCGTCGAGGTAGTCGGCGCCGCGCTCGGTCGCCCACGCGGCGAGGTCGCGCGCCTGCGCCGGGGTGCAGCTGGTCAGGTTGACGATGGTCTTGCCGTCCAGGGGACCGGCCGTGCCGAGCACGTCGCGCACGGAACTGTGGTCCAGCAGGCAGAGGATCACGAGCCTGCTGGCCGCCACCGCGTCCCGCGCCGTGCCTGCGCGCAGGGAGCCACGCGGTTCCGGTCTGGTCGCGGAGCGGTTCCACACGGTTGTCGGATGGCCTGCGGCGAGCAGGGCTTCGGCGAGGGCCGAGCCCATCGCGCCCAGGCCCAGCACTGTCGTCGGGGGGAGTTCGGTCATGGGGCGAGTGTGGGGTGGGGTTCGCACGGGGTTCTGGTGGTTTTCGCACGGCTCCGTTTTTGTCGGTGGCCGCGGATACCTTCCTCCTTGTGCGATTCGGAGTGCTGGGGCCGCTGGCCGCGTGGACCACCGACGGGCACCCGGTGCGGGTGTCCGAGGTCAAGGTGCGTGCGCTGCTCGCCGTCCTGCTGATCGAGGTCGGCAGGCCGGTGTCGGTGGACCGGCTCGTCCAAGACCTGTGGGGCGACCGTCCGCCTGCCTCGCCGTCGAACTCGGTGCAGACCAAGGTCTCCCAGCTCCGGAGGATGTTGGAGGACGGCGAGCCGGGCGCGCGACGGCTCGTGGTGCGCCAGGCGCCGGGGTACCTGCTGCGGGTCGAGCCGGACGAGGTCGACGTGACGCGGTTCCGGGCCTTGGCGGCGCGGGCCGCGGCCGTCGACGACCCCCGACGTCGGGTGGCGCTGTGGTCGGAGGCGCTCGAGTTGTGGCGCGGGCCCGCGTTGGCGGACTTCGCGGACGAACCGTTCGCGACGGCGGTCGTCGCGCAGTGGGAGGAGGAACGGCTCGGCGCGCTGGAGGGCCTCGTCGAGGCGCGGATCGACCTGGGCGAACACGCCGCGGTGATCGGCGAGCTGAACGACCTGACCGAACGGCATCCGTTGCGCGAGCGGTTGCACGCGGCCCGGATGCGGGCGCTCTACCGGTCAGGCAGGCAGACCGACGCGCTCGCGGGCTACCGCGCGCTGCGGGAGCGGCTGGCCGACGAACTGGGCGTGGAACCCGGTCCGGAGCTGGCGGCCGTGCACCAGGCGATCCTGGAGCAGAACCTCGAAGCCGCGCCCCCGCGGCCGTTGTCCAACCTGCCCGCGCCGGTGAGCGACCTGATCGGCCGGGACGAGGCCGTCGTCGAGGTGGGTGACCTCGTCGGGAAGTACCGGCTGGTCACGCTCACCGGCCCAGGCGGGGTCGGCAAGACTCGGCTGGCTGTGGAGACGGCGCGGCACGTCGTGGCGCGCGATGGTGCCTGGCTGGTCGAGTTCGCGGGTCCGGTCGACGCCCCGATCGAGGAGGTCGTCGCGGCTGCGCTCGGCCTCCGCGAGGACACCGGCACGATCGTGGAAGCGTTGCGGGGCAAGCAGATGCTGCTCGTGCTGGACAACTGCGAGCGGATGGTCGGCCCGGTCGCGGAGTTCACCGCCCGGCTGTTGGCGGCGGCGCCGGGCCTCCGCGTGGTGGCCACCAGCCAAGAGCCGCTGGGGCTCGCTGGAGAACAGCTCTGGCCGGTGCCGCCGTTGGAGGTTCCCGGCGAGTCCGAGCACCCGCCGGAGTTCAGCGCCGTCCAGCTGTTCGTCGCGCGGGCAGGCGCCGCGGCGCCGGGGTTCACGCTGACGTTCGACAACCTGGAGGCGGTCGCCGCGATCTGCCGTCGCCTGGACGGGATTCCGCTGGCGCTGGAGATGGCCGCCACCAGGGTGCGCGCGCTCGGCGTGCACGAACTGCTGGACCGGCTCGACGACCGGTTCCGGCTGCTCGCGACCGGGCACCGCGACGCGCCCGCCCGGCAGCGCACGCTCCGCGCGGTGATCGACTGGAGCTGGGAGCTGCTGTCGGAGGCCGAGCGCGCGGTGTTGAGCGGACTGGCCGTGCACGCCGAGAGCTGTTCGCTGGAGGCCGCCGAGCGCGTGTGCGGGGGCGACGACGTGGTCGACCAGGTGGTTCGGCTGGTGGGGCGGTCGCTGGTGGTCGTGCTGCCCGGCCCCCGGTACCGGCTGCTCGAGTCCGTGGCCGCGTACTGCCTCGAACAGCTGCGGGAAAGGGGAGAACTCGACGCGTTGCGGCGTGCGCACCTCGACTACTACACGGACCTGGCGGAACGGGCCGACGGCCGGTTGCGCGGCGGCGAGCAGCGGACGTGGCTGAGAAGGCTGACCGCGGAGGGGCCGAACCTGCGGACCGCGCTGGACCACGCGGTGCGGATCGGCGACGCGGACGTCGCGCTGCGGCTGGTCAACGCCCAGGCGTGGTACTGGTTCCTGCGCGGCCGGTTGCGCGAAGGGCAGCGATCGTTGAGCACGGCGTTGTCCGTCGTCGGGGGCGACGAGCGGGAGCGAGTTCGGGCGACGGCGTGGCTGGCGGGGTTCGCGGCGCTGATCGGCGAAGGCGGAGGGCTGGCCGAGCAGGCGGCCAAGGCGTTGGCCGCGTTCGAGGGCGTCGACGACCCGGCGGGGCTGGCGCGCGCGCAGTGGTTCCTCAGCCACGTGCTGAACGGCTCTGGCGACCTGGACGCCTTGGCGGACTTGGCGGGTCGGTCGTTGGCCGGGTTCACGGCCGTCGGCGACCGCTGGGGCGCCGCCGCCGCGCTGAGCACCCTTGCCGCGCAAGCCCGGCCCCGCGGCTCGCTCGGGGACGCGCGACGTTGCGCCGAGCGGAGCGCGGAGGTCTTCCGCGCGCTCGGCGACCGGTGGGGGCAGGTGAAGGTGGCGGACGTGCTCAGCTCGTTGGCGGAGATCGACGGCGACTACGACGAGGCGGAACGGCTGCACCTGGAGGCGTTGCGCGGCGCCGAGGAACTGGGGCTGTCGATCGAGATGTCCTACGAACTCTCAGGGCTGGGCCGAATCGAGCTGCTGCGAGGGGACTACGAGCGGGCCGAAGGACTGCACTGGCAGGCGATGCGGCTGGCCACGGAGCAATCGCACCTGCGGGGAGTGCAGTTCGCCGAGGTCGGGCTGGGCATCGGCGCTCGACGGCAGGGCAGGCTCGACAAGGCCGAGAAGCACCTGACGGCGTGGCTGGAGTGGTGCCGCGGGATCGACGGTGAGCTGGGCGTGGCGCTGATCATGGCCGAACTTGGGTTCGTGGCGGAGCAGCGCGGGGACGTTGAGCTGGCGCTGGCCCGGCAGAGGGAGGGGCACCGGGCGGCGAAGGCGACCGGGGATCCCCGGTCGGTGGCGCTGTCGATGGAGGGACTGGCTGGGGCATACACGCTGGCGGGCGACCACGTGCGGGCGGCCAGGTTGCTGGGTGCGGCGGCGGAGGCCCGCGGCGGGCCGTTGCCCTGGGGGGAACGGGGGGATGTCGATCGCATCAGCGCGGCGGTGGAGCTGGCGTTGGGGAGTGAGGTGTTCAAGGTGGAGTTCCGCCACGGGGTGGAGGGAATCGCGAAGGTGGTGGCCATCGGGTGATCGCGGCAGTCGACACTGCAATCGCCTGTACCTCGCAGGGGGAGTTGAAACAGACTTGCCAAGTGGATTGCCCAGCCAACGCTACGTGATAGACCACTACTTGCCCGCCGTGCATGTTCGACCCGAGAGGTGCGGTGTCGCAAAGGTTTGCGCCTGGTTCTCAGGTGATCCGTCCAGTGGCTGTATGCCAGCATGGATGAAGGGAAGCCACAGGCTCGGGTGGTGGGGGTGGCCGGAGCGGTCGCTACGCGACCCGCGTTGTAGCGGACCTGCCGAGTTGGCGGGAGCGGTTCGTGGCCATGGCGCTGTCGCTGCGCGGGCACCACGCGGACACGCTCATCGTTCCGATGTCGCTGATCTGGGACGCCTACCAGGCCGAGATCCTCGGTGGCCTGGCCGACGCGGGTGAGGATGTCCTGCACGTGTTGCTGGAGACGGACGTCAGGGTGCTGTGGGAACAGCTCGAAGCCCGCGCGCCGGTCGCCGCCAACCCGGAGACGAGCGAGCCGGCCCGTGAGTGGACCATGAGCAGGGTGGAAGCGGCCGTGGCCGGTTCTGCGGCGGGTTCGCTGACGCGGGGGCCGGTTCGTCACGTCAGGGCTGGTTACCGTACCCAGCCCTGACCCCGGCTACTTACGAACACGCTGGTCGAACCGTGCTGCTGCCGTGTCAAGCAGAGCGTCGTGTTCCCCGGTGCTGCGCGGCTGGAAGTTCACCGCGCAGCACCGGGGTGCGGGTTCGGGTCGATCATCCCGGCCGCAGCGGCGTCACGAGAGGCGAGGCCGTCTACTTCTCCCTCAGCAGGTAGACGTTGCCGTTGCCCTTGCCGTCCGCGTCACTGTTGAAGATCAGGTCCGTGTCGTTGATGAACGCGGCATGAGGGTGCACCGATTCCGATTCGGAAGAGCTCCGGTGCTTGAACATCTTCACGGTGTCGACCTTGTTCGTGCCCGGCTTGATTTAGTAGTAATAAATGTAAGTTGAATTGCCATTTCCGTCTCCTTCGATGATCGTCTGAGTCGGATTAATGGCGAAGTGGTTGCTGTACTCCCGGATGTCGTAGCTGAAGAACCGCTCTTTGCGGATGTTATAGGTCACCACCTGCTCCGGCGTGTCACCCTGCGCTCGCTGCGCGAAAGCGGCATCCCGGCCATTGGCTCCCCAGAACGGGTGCACGCCGTGATCGTTCGAATCGGTCAGGAGTGTCTTCTTCTTGGTCCCAACGTCGACGAGACCGATCTGGTTCTCGTCGAGCACGTGGTAGAGGAGCGTGTCCCCGTGCACCGGGTTGATCAGCACGTGGTCGACTTTCCCCTCGATCTTCTTGACCGTTTCGAGCTCGTCCGTTCTCACGTCGATCGTGACGAGTGAGGAACGGTTCTCGTCCTCGTCGTACAGGACGAGACGATCGTCTTCCCGTACGACGTCAGGGCGACGATCCCCTTGACGTCGTACCGGTCCGACACGGTGCGGATCTTCTTCTCCTCGTACGGGGCGCGCAGGCTGACCCTGGTGAACGTCCGGTCCTCGACGAAGAACGCCTCCTCGGTCTCGGGATGAATCCAAGCGAGGGGGTTGGTGGAATGTGGTCACGGCTGGTGCGCGGTGCCGACGGGCCTCATATCGCGGGAACGCCGTCACGTGGTCTCCATCCGATCGCTCGAGCTCCTCGGTGAGGAGTTGAGCCCCGGTCAGCGCCACGGGATGGTCGACCGATCATCACCAACGCCGGAATGACCGTGTCGCTGCACGTCGACCGGACACCGGTCGACTCCACGCTCGCATCGACGACCACGCGGCGCCGCTGCCGGGGCACGACGCGCGCAGTCCTGCAGGTCAGCGTCGACGCTCGACTGCTCTACGACGCGGTCGACGACCAGACCGCCGTCGACGCGGAACACCGTGGTGTCCACGCCACGGGGCACACCGATGCGTCCAAGACTCAACGCCTCCCAGGGCAGTAGTGCTGCGCAGAGCCCGTCGGGCCATCCGATGAGCCGCTCACCCAGCCCTCGTGATCCACAGAACCGGCGGAGCATCGGGATTGGCCCTCGCTGTTCACCTTGCCTCGCCTCCGTCGGCGGGCGCCGAGGCAACGGCTGCCTGCTGCAAGCCTGATGGACACCACAAAGGCTCAGCGAACTCGTTGCGCAGCAACACTGAGTCGCTACTCCCAGCAACCGAGCTCCGTCCCGCGGCGGCACTGACGCCGAGTCCTCGCACGGTCCGCCGAGGCAAGACCGCTGGCTTTCCACCACCGGACTTTC
Organism: Umezawaea sp. cmx-9-4; assembly: GCA_049997955.1. Lineage (GTDB taxonomy): Bacteria > Actinomycetota > Actinomycetes > Mycobacteriales > Pseudonocardiaceae > Umezawaea. Next base: position 350,346 of record JAEBDY010000011.1, read on the forward strand.
GGCACCTGGTTCCAGCCTTTCGGCTGGTACGGGCCAGGTGGCCGCAAGCTCTACGACCGCAGGATGATTCACAAGCGTCCGAAGGATGAGGCGCCGCAGACCGGGATCAGCCAGAATGGAAGCGTGTATCCGCGCGTAGGTGAGGCCAACCGGTTGTGACGACTCCTTCTTCCGAGGTGCTGGTGGGTCGGCGCTGGCTCGTGTTGGCGATCTTGTGCGCCAGTCTGCTGCTGGTGTCCGTGGACGCGACCGTGCTCCACATGGCGTTGCCCGCGTTGGCGGAGGACCTGCGGCCCACCGCCAGCGGCCAGCTGTGGATCATCGCGGTCTATTCGCTGGTCGCGGCGCCCCTGTTGCTCGCCTTCGGCACGCTGGGCGATCGCTATGGTCGACGCCGGATCCTGGTGCTCGGGTACGTCGTGTTCGGGCTGGCCTCGCTCGCCTGCGCGTCGGCACCCAACGTCGCGGTGCTGCTCGCCGCGCGGGCCGCGCTCGGCGTCGGCGGCGCGATGATCATGCCGGCCACGCTGTCGCTGTTGCGCCAGGCCTTTCCCGATCGTGCCGAGCGCCAGAAGGCCATCGGCATCTGGAGCGGAGTGGCAGGCTCTGGCGCGGTGCTCGGGCCGTTGCTCGGCGGTTTCCTGGTGGAGACCTTCTCGTGGCACGCCGCGTTCCTGATCAACGTGCCGGTGATGGTCGTGGCGGTTCCCTTGACCTACTGGCTGGTCCCGGAATCCGCGGACCCGCCGGACGGACCGTGGGACGTGCTCAGCGCGGCGTTGGCCGCGTTGGGCGTCATCGGCGTCGCCTTCGCGATCAAGCAGACCCCGCAGGGCGGCACGATGTTCGTTCTCGGTCCGGTCGCCGGGCTGCTCGGATGCCTGTTGCTCGTCGTGTTCGTCCGACGGCAACGAGGACTTCCTGTCCCGCTGCTCGACGTGGCGCTGTTTCGCGACCGCGCGTTCAGCGTCGCGGTCGGCAGCGTCCTGCTGGTCCTGACGTCGTTGGTCGGCCTGGGCCTGCTGTTCGCCCAGTACCTCCAGCTCGTCCTCGCGTTGCAGCCGATGCCTGCCGCGTTGCGACTGCTGTTCGTCATGGGCTCGGCGGTCATCGGCAGCGTCGTCGCCGGGCCGTTGTTGCAGCGGTTCGGGAACCGCCTGATGACGGTCGCCGGGTTCGCGGTCAGCGCGGTGGCCCTGGCGGTCTGCGCCGCGGGTCTGACGGTGACCGAGAACCTGTGGCTGTTCGGGCCGGTCCTGGCCGCGACCGGGTTCGGCGTCTCGATCTCGCTCACCGCCGCCTCCGACGCCCTGCTCGCCGCAGCCCCGGCTGAGCAAGCAGGCGCGGCTGCCGCTGTCGAGGAGACCGCCTACGAGCTCGGTGCCGGACTCGGCGTCACGGTGCTGGGCAGCATCGCCACCCTGGTCTACACGGCCAGTCTTCCCGGCGCGGCGGCACAGGCCCGAGACGGCCTCACCGAGGCGACGATCGCTGCCGCCGGACTACCACCCGAAGCGGGCTCCCAACTGCTCGAAGTAGCTCGCGCCGCGTTCGTGACCGGCCTGCGGGCCGCGCTGGTGGTCGGCGCCGCCCTGTTCGTCCTCGCTACGATCGCCGCCGCACGTGCGCTGCCCAAGAACGAAGGACTCACACGACGATGACCGACCTCGACCTCCAGACCAGCACGACGCACCCGGCCCCGCCGAGTGTCCGCGGCGGCTGGCGCACACCCGACCGCCTGTACCGGCTGATCAGCAGTCCGTTGCTGCGCATGGTCCTCGGATGGGATCTGCCCCGGTACGACCTGCGCGTGATCAGCCGCCACCCCGGCAGGGTCAGCCTGGAGGTCGGTAGCGGAGGCGGCTTCTACACCGCGGCACTCAAAACCCACCTGGGCAGCGAGAACGATCTGATCGCGCTCGACCCGTCACCGTCGGCCATGCGCTCGCTGCAGCACCAGCTGGACGGCAAGCCCGGCGCGCGAATGTCCTATGTGGCCGGAGACGGCTGCAAGCTTCCGCTGGCCGACGACTACGCCGACACCCTGTTCTACGGCTACAGCCTCGAGGAGATGCCCGATCCGCTGGCGGCCATTCGCGAGGCGCACCGGGTACTTCGACCAGGCGGAGAACTCGTCCTGTTCCTCTGGCGCCCGGTGTTCACCCGGCATCGCCGCCGTCCGGTCATCGCCCTGCTGGACGAACTCTTCGAACGCCGCCGCACCTCGGCGGGCCCGCAGAACATCCGTCTGGTCTACCGGAAGCAGTGAGGGTTCGCAGGGAAGTGAACCGCGGGTTTGCCTCCTAGCTGCGATGCATGTCGCATGCGTGTGCCCGAGGAGGTCCTGGAGTCGTCGGCAACGAAGTTCGCGGTGCTGTTCCCGCACCCGGACGAGCGTCGGCGGCGTCTGCTCATGGGTGCCGAAGCACGGGCGTGGGGGCACGGCGGTATCAGGTTGGTCGGCCGTGCGGTGGGTGCGTGAGGCGACGGTATCCGCAGGTGTGACCGAGTTGAGGTCTGATGAAATGCCACTCCCGCGCGTAGGAGCGCGTCCTGGGTCTCGGACACTGCGGCGCGTGGAGATGAGGCGCAACGCGGGCGGAGTCTCGGTGGGTGGTAGCTGATCTTGGGTGGAGTTCGGCGGTCGTGCGACCGCCTGCCCGGCACCGACCTCGTCCCACAGGGGCGCGACACCCCGGTCGACCCCGTCGGCGGCGCCCTCGGGCAGGAGGGCGCCGCGCGGTGATCCGGAGCACGTCCGACGGGGCGGTCAGAGGTACTGCGTGTTCGGTGGTGGCGATGGTCTACCACCTGCGTCCGAACGCCGAGGAACGCGCGCACGCGCTGTGCTCGTGCGCGCCGGCCAGGGTGTGATGAGCCTGCTGGAGGCCCAGGGGCACGACCACGTGCTCAGCGTTCCGATCAGCACCGGTCCGATGGTGCTCAGGGTCGCGCTGTTGACCGCGGTGCCCGCGGTGGCGGCTTTCGCGGTGCTGCGGCCGTTCGTCCCGGCGCCGAGCAGGCGGACGAGCGCGGTGGTGACCGCGGCGTCGGCGCTCGCGGTGATCCTCGTGCTGATGCTCGCGGGCGGTATCGACATCCCGGCCCAGGCGGTCGTGCTCGTCCTCGCGGCGCTGGCCTGTCCGCTGGTCGCGGTGTTCGGCGAGCACGTCGACCGGCTCCGCTCGCTCGTGGTCCGCACCGGTCCCTGGATCCTGCTGGCGACAACGGTTCTGGCGGTCGTCAAGGTGGCGCGCGGCTGGCTGGTCGATGGCACGGCAGGACAGCTCGCGGTCGTGCTGTACACCGGAGCGGTCCTGGCGCTCGTCGGGTTGTCGTGGTCCGCCGTCTGCCAACCGAAGGGCAGACCGATGAAGTCGCTCGTGCACGGCGCGGCGGTGGTCTCGGCGTTGGTCGCACTCGTGGGCGCGACCCAGGCGACGTTGCTGCGACTGCCTTGATGAGGGCCAGTAGCAGTCTCGGCTGCCGACTCCCGCGGGGCCTTCAAGCCGGGGGTTGGCGGACTGACGGTGGGAAGCAGCGCAGCAGGTGCTCGGCGGCGCGGCGGTCGCCGACGGTGGTGGCCTTGCCGGCTTCTTCAGCGTTTGCGAGTGGCTGCCCGGCGAACACGAGCGACTGCAGGGTCGATGCGTCCGCGGTGATGGTGACGTCGGCGTTGTCGGCGTTGCCGCGCGCCACTCGGAAATGTCCACGCCTGACCTCGGCTCGGAAGCGGTCGTCACCGACTTGCAGTTGGACGACCGTCTCGAGGCGGCTGGCGATGTCGGCGTCGAAGGTGGTGGTCAACGCGAAGATCAACCCGTCGACGCTGAGGTCCTCGCTGGTCGAGTCGCTGACCGGGATCCGGCTGCCCCACTGGCCGAGGGCCGTCAGAACGGGCTCCAGTTCGCGGCCGCGCTCGGTCAGTTCGTAGCTCCGGGCACTGCTGGGTGGTCCGAGCTTGCGCCGCCGCACGACGTCCGCCTGTTCCAGTTCGCGTAGGCGCTGCGACAGGACGTTGTCGCTGATGCCGTGCAGCCCGTGCCGCAGATCGGTGAACCGCTTCGGGCCGAAGACCAGTTCGCGGACCACCAACAGCGCCCAGCGTTCTCCGACGAGGCCCAGCGCTCGGGCGATGCCGCACGGATCGTCGTAGCCACGCACCGCTCGATGCTAGCAGTCCCCACTTGCCTATACGTAGCTGCTGCTCCTAAGTTAGGAGCAGCAGCTACGGCGGACCTCCAAGGAGCCCAAGTGACCCGTGTGATGTCGAAAGACGGCACGTCGATCGCCTACCAACGCGCCGGAACCGGTCCGGCGGTGATCCTGGTGGGGGGCGGGCTCGACGACGGTTCGGAGAACGCGGCGCTCGTCCCGGAGCTGGCGCGGCACTTCACCGTCGTCAACTACGCGCGCCGCGGCCGGGGTGACAGCGGCGACACCAGCCCGTACGCGGTGGAGCGCGAGATCGAGGACATCGACGCGCTGATCGGCGTGGCCGGCGGGTCGGCGCACCTGTTCGGTGCCTCGTCGGGCGGAGCGCTCGCACTCGAAGCCGCCGCGGCCGGACTCGCCATCGACCGGATCGCTGTGTACGAGGTCCCGTACCTGATCGACGACGACGCGGCACAGCAGTGGTCGGAGTACGTCGACCGGCTGGCCGCGGCACTCGCCGACGGTCAGCGCGGCGACGCGGTCGAACTGTTCATGCGCCTGGCGGGCTCGTCCGACGACGACATCGCCGGAGCACGCGCCTCGTCGTTCTGGCCCGGTCTGGAAGCACTCGCCCCCACGCTCGCCCACGACGCGGCCTGTCTGGGAGACGGACGACCACCGGTCACCCGGCTGGCGACCATCACCCAGCCGGCACTGGTGGCGACCGGTGGCATCCCGGACCCGCACATGGGAGGCTTGCAGCCCGGATTCTTCGACACCGCCGCGAACGCGATCGCAGCGGCCCTGCCCGAGGCGGAGCGCCGGATCATCGAGGGCCAGACGCACGTGGCCGACCCGAACGTGCTGGCCGGCGTGCTCGAACAGTTCTTCACCCCCTGACACCGACTCCGCCTGTGCGGGGAACACGCAACTGACCGCGGTGCGCACCAGGCGCCCACCGGCTGCCGCAGCCGGAGAGACCCGTTCACCCGGTCCTGTGCGTGCCATCGCGCCCCTCGGGGCGTCGGTGCCGGGTGGTCGAGGCCATGCGTGCGGCTGTACACATCGTGTGTCGCGGGAGACAGTGGGCGTAACGCGGAGGGTTCGGTCGACGACAGCTCGTTACCGGTGTCGTCGACCGCCCGGTCCGCTGCGGGGAGACTCTGGGGGTGGTGCACGGGTGGTGTCGGTGCGGGGGGAGTTAGCCGCTTACCTGCGGCGTACCGAGGGCAGGCTGGTGCTGGTCGCGGCGGCCACGGCCGTCGCCGCGTTGCTGGTGGGCGTGGTCGGGGTGTCGGCGGTGCACGACCGCCAAGCGCTGCTGGACGAGGCCGTCGACCGCAGGGTCGCGCTGACCGCGGCCGCGCTCGACGTCTACCGCGACCTCGCCGACGCCGACGCGTACTCGCTCAACGCGGTCCTGGTCGGGCCTCGGCAGGCACCGGAGTTGCAGCGGCGGTTCCGGCAGGACGTCTTCGACGCGGCCGACGCGCTGCGCGTCGCCTCGGCTCGGGATCCCGAAGGCACGTCCGCGGCCAGGGTGCGGGAGCTGACCGACCTGCTGCCCGAGTACGTCCGCCTGGTCGAGGTCGGCTGGAGCAACACCCGGAGCAACCAGCCGGTGGGCACCTCCTACCTGTCGCAGGCCTCCTTCCTGGTCCGCGGCCGCATCCTCGTGGTGGCCGACGAGTTGCAGCGCGAGCAGACCGACGCGCTCAAGGCGGCGCAGGTCGCCGCCGGATCGCCGACCTGGTTCGTGTTCGCGGTGGGCGTGCTCGCGCTCGGTGTCCTGCTGCTGGCGCACCGGTTCGTGGCGCGCCGCACCCGGCGGCGGTTCAACGCCGGTCTGGCCGCCTCCGCCGCGCTGGTCCTGATCGCCCTGGCCTGGCTCGCCACCGCGTCGGCGTTCACGGCGGGCCACGCCGAGGACAGCGTCCGCGAGCTCGACGAGCTGGTGGCCCCGCTGGCGCAGGCCCGCAACGAGGGCAGGCTGGCCGACGGCGACGAGGCGCGGAAGCTCATCTTCCCGAAGGCGGACGACGTCAGCAGGCTCAGGAACGGGCTCGACTCCGCCGCGTCGAGGATCGCCGAAGCCGCGAAGCACGCACCACCGGGGGAGGAACGCGACCAGGTCGAACGGGCGGGCGACGCGCTGCGGTCCTGGCGCGACCACGACGTCCTGCTGCTCGAGCCGCAGGACTCACCACCGACCTACCAGGAGACCGCGGTGTTGATCACCCGTCCGGCGGACGGCCAGAGCACGACCTACGCCCAGCAGGTCGACGAACACCTCAGCGCGGCGATCCGCCTGCACACCAAGCACTCCGTCGCCTCGACGGTGTCCGCGAAGGGGTCGATGGCCGGGGTGGACGTGGTGCTCGCCGTCCTGGTGGCGGCCGCCGCCGCGGCCGCCGTGGCCGGGCTGCGGCCCCGGATCGCGGAGTACTACCGATGAGGGCCGCCACCAGGGCGGTCACGGCCGCCGTCTCGGTGCTCGCGTGCCTGACCGCGTGCGCCGCGCCGACGACGCCGCCGTTGCGCGAGGACCGGACCGCGCCGCTGATCCTGCCCCAGGGCTACTCGGGTGAGGCGACCCGCCCCGAGTCCGCCGCCTGCGTCAGCAACTCCGACGCGGGGCTCAGCCTCAACCCCGCGGCGCTCACGCGCGCGCCCGACGGCACCCCGCTCGGGCCGAAGCTGGCCGAGATCAGGAAGCGCGGGAGGCTGACCGTGGGGGTCAGCCAGACGATCCCGCTCAGCAGCAGGCGCGACCTGGCCAGCGGCGAGATGGAGGGGTTCGAGGTCGACATCGCGAACGGGATCGCGCGGAAGCTCTTCGGTTCCGACTTCGACGCGTCCAAGCTCTCGCTGGTCACCGTGCCGACCGACCGGCGCCTGTTCACCCTGGACACCGACGAGAACCGGAAGGCGCGCGCCGCCACCGAGACCCTGCGCGACATCCCCTCGGTCGACATGGTGATCGCCGACGTCAGCGTCACCTGCGGCCGCGTGGACACCTACGGGCTGAAGTACTCGGCGCCCTACCTCGCCACCAACTCCGGCATCATGGTGCGCCGCGGCCAGGAGAAGGTCGAGGGTCCGGAGGGCCTCGCGGGCCGGAAGGTGTGCTCGGGCGCCGGGACGACGAACATCGCCGAGATGCTCGACGTGCGGGACGTCCAGCGCGCGGAAGGCCGCCCCGAGGTGGTTCCGGTGTCCACTTCGGACACCAGTGACTGCCTGATGCTGTTGCAGCAGGGCCTGGTCGACGCCATCTACACCGACGTGCTGATCCTGGAGGGCTTCCACACCCAGGACCCCGGCACGGTCGTGCTCGACTACCGCGACAACGACCGGAGCCGCGCCGACGGCAAGGGCAGGGTCGGGGTCGCCATGGCCAAGCAGGACGAGGACCTCATCCGGTTCGTCAACGAGGCGCTGGAGGGCATGCGCGCGGACGGGAGCATGGAGCGCTCGCGCGACAGGTGGTACGCCAACAAGGCGACCCGCCCTACCCTGCTCGCGGCCACCTACCTGGACTGAAACGCCTTCACTCCTCGACGACGTCCTCCACGGGGATGTTGTCGCGGAGCCACTTGAGCTTGATCTCGAACTGGCCCTGCACCCCCGTGCGGGCGATGACCGCGCCGACCTCGGCGTTGAGCTTGATGCCGAACTTCAGTTCGACCTCGTCGGGAGCGCGGGTCATGGACGTGAACTGGGTGAGCGCCGCGGCCGCGGCGTCGCGGACGTCGGCGACCGCGTTCTCGAAGGTGACCCGCGCCTCGTCGAGCACCCGGCCCGCCCGGTTGGCCCTGGCGATGCTCGCGGACTCGTCGACCTCCACCAGGACCGAGCCACCGTTCGCCAGCGCGAACCTGGTGAGTTCCAGGTTGGTCCGTTCCGTCATGCCGTGCTCCTCGTCCGGGTCGCGACAGGGGTGGGACTTCCGTTCACGGGGCGTCCATCCGCCTGCCGCAGCCGCCGCAGAACACCGAGCCGGACGGCCACGTCCGTTGGCACTCCGCGCAGACCACCTCCGGTCCGGAGTTCGGGGCGGAAGACGACCGCACGGGCGGGTGCTGCGACGGGACGTCCGGGCTCATGCTCGACACGACCGACCCGACCGCGGCCGAGAGCAGGTCGCCGGCGAGTGGCTTCTCCTTGACGCGCACGACACCGCCGGACGGGGCCCCGACGACGTCGACCAGCCGCAGGAGCCGGACGAGCACCTTGTCGTTGCCCAGTTGGGTCGCCAGCGCCACCGCTTTGCCCCACTCCGCGGCCGCCGTGGCGATGTCGCCGGCGTCGTGGGCGTCGCAGCCGCCGCGCACGGCCTCGCCCAGCTCGATCTGGTCGGTGTAGTGCGCCACCTTGGGGTCGAGCACGCTGGAGAGCTTCAGGTCGTCGGTCCAGTGCGCGAACACGACCTGCGGGTCGCACGCCCTCTCGAACGTCGTCGCCCCCGGCCTGCGCAGTTCCAGGTCCACGCGGCCGACCCGGATGTCGTGGTCCAGTTCCACGTCCGAGGAGTCGACCGTGAGCCGGAGGTGGTACTCCCGGCTCTCCGCGCCCCACGACCCGGTGGCGAACGCCGTGGTCCGCGGCTGGATCTCCTCCCCGGCCAGGTCGGCCTCGGTGGGGAAGGTCTGGCGCACGAAGTCCAACCGCGCCAACGAGGTCGTCCTCACCACCACCCGCACCTCGGGCACGAGCTTGTCCATGGCGGACGTGGTCATCGCCTCGAAGTCGGCCACCAGGTCCGCTGGCTTGCGCACCGCGTCGGCCGTCCCGTGCAGCGCCTCGGCGATGCGCAATAACTGGCGGGGTTGCCAGTCCTCGCCGATCCCGCGGGAGTCGCAGGTGAACACCGGCGCGCACCGGGCCAGTTCCTCGTCGAGCACCCCGTCGGACTCGTTGTTCCGGCCGTCGGTCAGCATGATCACGTGCCGCACGGCGGCCGGGTGCCCGGCCAGCAGCCGGCGGGCCAGTCCCAGCCACTCGCCCATGGCCGTCCCGCCGTCGGCGATCAGCCCGCCCACGGCCTGCTTCGCCGCCTTCCGGCTCTCCCGGTCCGCGGCGACCAGCACGGGCGTGGTCGGGTAGACCATCCGCGCGGTGTGGGTGCCCTCCACCACGGCGAACAGCGCGCCGTCGCGCAGGGCGTCGATCGCCGCTCGCGTCGCCCGCTGAGCTGCGGTGAGCTTCGTCGGCGGGTAGTCCATCGAGCCGGAGCAGTCGATGGCGATCACCTGCGCCACCTCCGGCGCGGCAGCGGCCCCGGCCGCCCCGCTCACCGTCACGGTGAGGACGGCGTGCATCTCGTCGTCCTCCGCGGACAGGTAGCGGTTCTGGCTCACCGCAAGGCTGAAACCGGGCTGGTCCTCCACGTCGTCGCCTCCAGTGCGGCTCATCGGAACGTCACGGGACGGAACTGGTTGGCCAGGTCGACCAGGTCGGAGCGGTAGGCGCGGGTGTCGGCCTGCCTGGCCAGCGCGCGGTAGGACCGCTCCAGGCGCCGCCGCAGTTCCGCCTCGTCCGCGTCCCCGCCGTCCGCACGTCCGCCGTCGGCCAGCCGGACGCCCAGGGCGGCCTCCTGCACGACCGCCTCCAGCCGGGTGCGCGACTCGCCGGTCGGCGCCCCGCCGTCGAGGTACAGCTCCGCCAGCCCGTGCTCGGCGGCCAGCAGGTCCTCCGGCGACGGCCGGTCACCGCCGTCGAGGATTCCGGCCAGCACCCGCACGGTCGCGATCCGCGAGGCGTCGTGGTGCCGCGACTCCGCGGGCGTCTCCTCCAGCAGCGCCACGGCTCCCGCCCGGTCGCCGTGCGCGAGCCGGACGCGGGCCAGGCCGAAGGCCGCGCTCACCACGGTCCGGTCCCGCCGCCAGACCGCTTCGTAGAGCGCCTGCGCGCGGGTGAGGTCGCGGTCGTGCTCGGCGCAGTAGGCCAGCGCCAGCTTCGGCGCCTCCTCACCGGGCAGCGCGGCGTACACGTCGTTGAACGCCTCCCTCGCCGCCGCCAGGTCCTCGGCCGCGAGCGCCAGCAGGCCGTCGTGCCAGCGCGGACGCCAGTCGGCTCCGGCCTCGACGAGCTCGCGTGCCCGCGCCAGGCTCTCGGCGGCGGCGTCGTGATCGGCGAGCACCAAGGCGACCCGGCACCGGGCGAGCGCCACCTCGACGGTCTGCGAGTCGGCCTTCTCCAGCTTGTCCAGCAGCCGGTGCGCGTCGTCCGCGGCCGCCGCGGTGAGGAAGTCGGCCGCCTCGTCGTCCGGCGACACCACAGGGACGGGCAGACCGACCGCCACGGCGCCGGGGGAGGGGCGGCCGTCGTCGAGGTCCACGTCGGTCAGCGGCACGCCGGTCACGCGGTCGATCCACCTCCGCAGCGGCGGAACCGCGCCGAGCCCGGCGTCGAGCAGCGTCGCGGTGTGGGAGAACAGGGTGGAGCGGTCCGGGCGGGGACTGCCGTCGCGCAGCGAGGCGATCTCGCGCAGCACCCCGCGCAACTGCTCGGCCATGTCCGCGGCCGAGGCGAACCGCCGCTCCGGGTCCGCGTGCTTGGCGCGGGCGCAGACCAGGCGGAACGACTCGATCCCCACCGCCACCCGCCGCTGCCCGGCGGGGTCGTGCTGCCCGGTCCGGTCGGCCGTGGCCAGGAAAAGCTGGTGCAGGGTCTCCCCGAGGGTGTGCAGGTCCGAGCCGACGGTCAGGCCGCGCTGGGCGATCTCCGCCTCGGAGACCTGGAACCCGCGGGTGCCGACCACCTTGCCCGACCGGTCGCCGATGCGGCGCACCGCGCCCAGGTCGATCAGCTTGATCCGGTTGCCGCGCTCGCCGTGCCTGCCGGACCGGATGATCACGTTGTCCGGCTTGAGGTCGCAGTAGAGCAGTTCGCGCTCGTGCAGGTACTCGAACGCGGCCAGCAGTTGCAGACCGCAGGTGATCACGTGCTCGGTCCGCAGCGGCTCGCCCAGCGGCAGCAGGCCGTGCCGCGACTGCTCGGCCACCTCGCTGAGCACCAGGCCGTCGACGTACTCCATCACGATGTAGGCGCGCGGCGTGCCGGTGCGCGCGTCGGGGTGCATGACGAAGTTGAAGATCCGCACGATGTTCGGGTGGTCGATCGTCGTGAGCGCCTGCCGCTCGGCGGTGGCCAGGTCGGCGTCGCCGACGTCGATCAACCCCTTCAGCACCACGGGGTTGTCGTCGAGACGGGTGTCCAGCGCGAGGTAGATCCAGCCGAGACCGCCGCGGGCGATGCAGCCCACGACCCTGTACTGGTCGCCCACGACGTCGTCGGGTTCCAGGCTGGGCAGGAACGAGAAGGCCGTGCCGCACGCCAGGCAGAACCCCGATCCCAGCGACGGCAGCGCGACCAGGTTCGAGCACTCCGGGTTGGCGCAGCGGCGCACCCGGTCGGGCACCCTCGGGTCCTGCAGGATCCGGCTGGACGGGTCGGGGAAGTCGAACACGGGCAGGGAGAGCGGATCGCCGGCGCGGGACCGCCTGCTGCTCGCGGTCGACGCCGCCGGGGTCCTCGTGGACGAGGGCCCGCCCGCGGGAGCGGGCGCGTACCCGCAGTCGTCGCAGAACCCCGTCTCGTCGACCGTTCCCGCGCAGCCCGGTCTCGCGCACGCCGTCATCGCCGCTCTCCCTTCGCCAGCGCCTCGCGCACGGCGTCCTGGTAGGCGCGCAGCGCGGCGTGCGCGGCGGCCTGGTCCGGGGGCTCGGCGGTCAGCAGTCCGTGCGCCCTGCGGTACGCCGCCGCGAGGCCGATGTCCTCGACCAGACCGGCGTCGAACGCCTTCGCCTTCCACGCCTCCAACAGCCCCCGGTCCGCCGAGACGGCGTCGGAGCGCCGGGCCGTCCGCTCCGCCTCGCGCTCGGCGCGGGCGACCGCGCGTTCGAACGCGGCCAACCGGTTCGCGACCAGCGCGGAGTGCTCGGCCGTTGCCTTGCGCAACGCCGTCAGACGCAGCCGCAGCACGGTCGCGTGGGTGTCCGACGACCCGAGCGGCTGCGGCCCCTCCCGCCGGGCGACCGCGGTGATCCGGGCGGCGAGGTGGTCCAGCCTGCCCGTGATCGTGTCGTCGGCCAGCGACTTGGCCGCGGCCAGACCCGCCGACCCGTCTTGGCGGAACCCGAGCACCAGCCGGGCCCCGCTGCCCACCAGCGGCTTGAGCAGGTCGTCGACCAGCGCTTCCGGCTCGTCGGCCTCGTCGACGCCGTCCACGACGATCGTCATCGGCGGCGTGCCCTCCCGGACCCGTTCGCCTGCGGTGCTCGACTCGCCCACCGCGAGCCCGGCGTGGTCCACGATGCGCCGCGACACCTCCTCGACGCTCCGCCCGGCCACGTCCAGCGCCAGGTCCACACCCCGCGCCCCGGCCCCGGCCTCGGCGGCGGTGCGGCGGGTCGACTCGGCGACCGCCCGGCGCACCACGTCGAGGTCCGGCCCGACCAGGATCAGCACGGCCGCGGCGGCGTCCCGGCCGAGCAGCCAGTCGACCAGTTCCCGCGTCGGACCGTTGCCGTCGCCGTGGCCCGCCGGGGCGGTGAAGATCGGGTCGATCCCGCTGTCGCCGACCGCCCACTCCGACACGAACGGCAGGTGCGCGGTGATCGTGTCGACCGGCAGCATCCACGACAGGCCCGCGGTGTCGTCGGTGTACTCGCTGACCACGATGCCGAGCACCTCACCGGTGGCGTCGTCGGCGACGCCGGAACCGCTGAACCCGGCGCGCACGCGCTGCTCGCCCTCGGACCGCCGGTTCATCTGCCACCACTCGACGCCCGCGCGCCCGGCCAGCGTCATCCTGGCCCAGACCCCGATCTCCAGCCCGCGGCCCTGCGGGTAGCCCAGCGCGTGCACCGGCCGGTCCCAGGTCGGCAGGGCGCGGCGCAGGGTCGCGCCCAGCCCTGCCCGCTGCGGGGTGGCGAGCCGCAGCACGGCCACATCGCCGCGCTCGTCGTCCGAGGGGGGTACGCACAGCCCCTCGATGACGTCGGCGTCCGAACTCGGCACGCCGTCGAGCCCGACGAGGTCGACCGCCAACTCCTCCGCGGCCAGGGCGACGTGCGCGCAGGTGAGCACGTGGTGGCGGTCGAGCAGCACGCCCGCGCCGAGCACCGGCCCGTGCGGTGACCGTGCCCGCACCCGGACCCGCCACGGTTCGTCGCCGTAGGCGAACGGACCGGACCGGCCTCGACCAATGATCACCACGCGACGATAGGGGAACCACCGGGTCGACGATCACCATTCGCGGACCCGACGCCCGTTCGGACCAACTCGACCATCCGGGTACCCGGCGGTTCCGCACTTTGCGAAACGCTCATCCGGTCGGTGAGCTGGGCCGATAGCACGAACGAATTCCACTGTTCGGATTCCTGGATCGGTCGGTGGGGAATCGGCACCACTCGAAGCGAAATGACGGTCGGAAACCGATGGCGAGCACGATGACATCGTCCTCGGGCCGGCCCACGGCGTTCACCCGCGCGACGACGCTGTCGACCGTCCGCCGGCGGCTTGCCCGCCGGGTTGCCCGCCCGCCTCGCACAGCGCCGTGGCGGGGTCGTCGCAATGTGCGCCGCGGCGCTGTGCGAGGCGGGCGGCGTGAGAAGCGCCGTCGTCGGGACGTCGTGGACGTGATCGGTCGACGCCCTGGGGTCGCAGGTCCGCGCCGGCGAGGGTCGGAACCCGGACGCGGTAGGTGCCGGCACCACCGCGTGAAGATCTCGAACGCGTTCTTGCGCGGTCTCCCTTTGGGGTTTTTCCTAAAGTCGAAAATGCCCATGCCGCGTCGTTGACACGACCAGGCTGGTCCTCCAGGATGGAATCCACTAGCCGCCACCAATTTCGGGTCGACTCGAGATTCCGGATCGTGCGAGCGTTCCCCATTCGAATGAGGCGCTGCTCGCGTCCAATCGGGCGGAGTAGATGAATTTTGCCGACGCGATCATCTAGGCCCTCAGGTGCGATCGACGACAAACCTCCTGGAGACGACGGGGAGATTCTTGTGCTCATTCGAGGCAAGGGCTTGACCATCGACGGTGTCGCCCTTGTCGCCAGGCAGGAGGCCCTCGTGGAACTCGACGAGGACCAGATGGCCTTGGTCGAACTGGCACGAGAGCGCGTCGAGAAGTGGGGGGCCGACGGGCAGCCCATCTACGGCGTGAACACGGGCTTCGGCGAGATGGTCTTCATGAACGTCCCGCCTCGCTTCGAGACGGAGTTGCAGGAGAACCTGTTGCGCACGCACGCCGCGGGCGGTGGTGAGCTCTTCAGTGACGAGGCGGTGCGCGCCATGCAGGTGTCGCGGCTCAATTGCCTGATCAAGGGACATTCCGGGATCGGGGCGGACGCGCTGCACCTGATGGGCGAATTGCTCAACCGAGGCATTCACCCGCTCGTCCCGCAGCAGGGATCGCTCGGTGCCAGTGGAGACCTGGCGCCGCTGGCGCACCTGGCACTGCCGCTGATCGCCGCCGGCCGCGTGCGCAAGGGCGCGACCGTTCGCCAGTCGGCAGAGGTGCTCGCCGAGGAAGGGCTGAAGCCGGTCCGGATGGGGTACAAGTCCGGGCTGGCCCTGATCAACGGCACTTCGGCGATGACCGGCGTCTCGGCTCTGGCCCTGGTTCGGGCCCGACGGCTCCTCCGCCTGTCGCTGTGGGCGTCAGCCGCGTTCATCCAGGTGATGGGCGGGTCCACCGGGGCGTTCAGCGAGCACGGGCACGCGCTGAAGAACCACCGCGGGCAGAGCGAGGTCGCCGCGGTGATCACGCGACTGCTGGCGGGCAGCGACCTCACCCGCGAGCACGCCGAGATCATGGCCTTGATCAGCGCGAAGGCCGACGGCGACGACGTCGCGCCGGTCGACGACTACCTGCAGAACGCCTACACCCTGCGCTGCGTCCCCCAGATCCTCGGGCCCGTGCTGGACACCATGGCCTACTGCCGACGGCTCGTGGAGGAGGAGCTGAACTCCTGCAACGACAACCCCTTGATCTTCGACACCCCGGAAACCGTTTTCCACGGCGGGAACTTCCACGGCCAGTACATGGCCATGGCGTCCGATTTCCTGAACGTCGCGATCACCGAGATCGGGGTGCTGGCCGAACGGCAGCTCAACCGGGTGCTCGACCCCCACCTCAACAAGGGTTTTCCCGCGTTTCTCGCGCTCGGGGACGAGGGCCTCCACTCCGGACTGCAGGGCTCGCAGTACCTGGCCACCAGCATCGCCTCCGAGAACCTGGACCTGGCGGCGCCGTCCTCGATCAAGTCGATCCCGTCCAACGGCCAGAACCAGGACGTGGTGAGCATGGGACTGATCGCGGCCCGGAAGTCCCTGCGCCTGATCGACAACGTGAACGTCATCGTCTCCGTTCTCGTGGCGGCCTGCTACCAGGCCGCCACCATCACCGGCATCGAGCGGTTCAGCCCGCCCGTCCGCGGACTGCTGGAACTGCTCGCCACCAAGGTGCCCGCCTACCGCGACGACGCGGGCATCGCGTCGGACTTCCTGGCGGAGGTCAGGAACACCGTGCTCGACGACGAGGCTGACGCGCTGCTCCCCGCTCTCGACATCCCCACCGATTCGGTCTGACGGGGCGACGATGGCGAACCCGTCCGACATGACCATGCGTGAACGGCATTTGCGCAACGCCACGATGCTCACCGCTCAGGACATCATCGTCGCGGCCTATCCGGCCTCGGGTGCCGCTCTGCTGGGCAACATCCTCGTGGAGCTCGGGCACTCGTTCGTCGATCCGCACCTGGACGAGATCCAGGAGGACGGACAGGTGCGCGGGCCGAGCGACGAGGAGCTGCGCCGCTACCGGAGCCGGATCGCCGCCAGTGCGACCGCTCACCAGGTAGGGGGCAGGAGGTTCTTCAAGAACCACCTGCACCCCGACCACTTCGAGGACGTCGCACCGGAGTCCGTGGTGCTGCTCGTACGAGACCCGAGGGACGCTCTGCACTCGTCATACCGATTCCTCCAGGGTTTCGCGCACACCGTGTTCTCCTACCTCGCCATCGACGAGGTGAGCTTCCTGGAATTCCTGGATGACAAGGGCGCGGTGAGCGAGCCTCCGACCACCGTCGACGGCTGGGTGGACTTCTACCGCGCTTGGACCGGGTTGGTGGAACGCACACCGTGCTCGACCGTCGTCCGCTTCGAGGAGCTGAAGACCAGTCCGGTGGACACGACGACCCGACTGCTGGAGGGGCTCGGCCTGAACGCCGATCGGACCGCGGTCGAACAGGCGGTCGAGCGCAGCAGCTTCGAGAGGATGCGGGCTCACGAGGAAGAGGTCGCCCGCGACACGGGCGAGAACCCGCCCATGATCATGCGCCGCGGACAGGTCGACGAATGGCGGGAGTGGTTCGGCGAGGACGAACTGTCGGACCGGTTCAGGGTGCCGAGCATGATCGAGATGGCAGCGCGTTTCGGATATCGGGTTTGTTGATCATCGGAACAGGAGGACCTGCGTGGTCAACGAGTTCACCGACCCGCTTTCCACTCTGCGCCCCTCGTCCGACTACTCACCGTTCGCGACCACGTACCAGGACCGGGCCGATTACGTTCCGGCCGTCGTGGACGCTCTGCTGCGGGTGGCCGAGGTCCGACCGGGGGAGCTGATCTGCGACATCGGAGCCGGCTCCGGGCACCTCACCGAGCCCTTGCTGCAACGAGGGTTCCCGGTCGACGCCGTGGAGCCGACGCCCGCCATGCGCCTGCTCGGTGAGCGGCGGACCCACGGCTACCCGCACGTGCGCTGGTCCGAAGGCACAGGTGAGGTGTCGGGCCGGGCATCCGACGCGTACGCGCTGGTGACCTTCGGCTCCTCGTTCAACGTGACCGATCGCCCTCGGGCTCTCGCGGAGACGGCGCGCATCCTCAACGACTCCGGGTACTTCGCCTGCCTGTGGAACCACCGGGTGCTCGAAGACCCGTTGCAGGCACGGATCGAAGAGCTGATCCACGACCGGATCCCCGGCTACGGCTACGGGATCCGGCGCGCCGACCAGACCGACGTCATCGTGCGGAGCGGTCTCTTCGAGACGCCGGTCGCGCTGTCCGGCACACAGGTGTTCCGACTGCCGAGCCGAGCCTGGTGCGACGCGTGGTCCTCGCACTCGACGCTCAGCAGGCAGGCCGGCGACGGCTTCGCCGGTCTGGTAGAAGAGATCCGCGATCTGGTGCGCGTCGAGGCCGGGGACTGGATCGACGTCCCCTACACCACTCGGGCGTGGGTGGCTCGGCTCATCCGGGGCGGCAACGACAAGGACGCCCAACGGTGAACGCGCCACTGGTCCGGCTCGGGACCAAGGCGGAAACGCTGCGACGACTGCGGCCGTTCCTGACCAGGGCCCGGATCCTGCCGTTGGTGCACTTCACCCTGAGGGAGTGGCAGGACGAGCCGGACCGCCTGCTCGCCGAGCTGCGTCGCCGCGAGTGGGCGGCCGGGCCGGTCATGGTTCGCAGCAGCGCGACCACCGAGGACACGGGGACCGACTCCAACGCGGGTCGTTTCCTGTCGGTACCCGCTCGGGGCGAGGACGAGATCGTTCCCGCCCTGACCGAGGTGTTCGCGTCGTACGGCCGGGTGGACGGTGACGACCAGGTGCTGATCCAGCCGCTGCTCGAGCACGTCCGGGCGAGTGGGGTGGCCTTCTCCTGCGACCCCAACAGCGGCGCGCCCTACCGGGTCGTCAACTGGAGCGGGACCGACAAGACCGACGCCGTGACCGGCGGCGGCCGCGCGGAACTGCACATCTCCTACGGGGCGGCGTGGGCGGGCCTCGACGAGGCACCGGACCCCTACGTGGGCGCGGTGTGGGAACTCCTTTCCGAATTGCACCGCCTGCTGGGTGAACAGCGACGCCTGGACATCGAGTTCGCGTTCTCGGACGTCGGTGAGCTGATCCTGCTCCAGGTCAGGCCGCTGACGGTGAACGAGCCCGTGGTGACTCCGGAGGCACATCGCGCGACGTTGTCCGACACCGCCCGGCAGGTGACCGAAGCCGTCCGGTCGCGTCCACGCGTGCTCGGCAACCGCGCCGTCTACGGCGTGATGCCGGACTGGAACCCCGCCGAGATGATCGGGTTGCGCCCCCGGCCACTCGCGTCGTCGCTGTACCGCCACCTCATCACCGACCACGTGTGGGCAGCCGCCCGAACGCGTTACGGCTACCGGGACCTGACCGGCACGCGGTTGATGGTCCAGTTCTCCGGGCTTCCGTACATCGACGTGGCCGCCAGCGTCACGTCGTTCGTCCCCCGCGAGGTGCCGGACGAACTCGCCGACCGGCTCGTCGGGCACTGGGTGAACGAGCTGGTGGCGAAGCCCTACCTGCACGACAAGGTCGAGTCGCACATCGTCGTCCCGGCAGGCACCTTCAGGACCGCGCAACGGCTGGAAGCACTGACCGCGGCCGGGTTCAGCGCGGGCGAACGCGACCAGGTGGCGGATTGCCTGCGCCGGTTCACCGACGAGCTCGTGCGAGGCGACCTGTGGGAGCAGGACGTCGCCAGGCTGCGCCTGTTGAACGGGGTCGACATCGGCGAGGCGCACGCGGCCGGTTGCGGTGCGCACGACGACGGCTGTTGCGGTCCGGCGCTGGCGGCCCGGCTGGACGTCTGCGCCGTCTACGGCACCAGTCCGTTCGCGGCCCTGGCCCGAGCCGCTTTCATCGCCACCGACTTCCTCGAGGACCTGGTGCGCGAAGGTGTCTTCTCCCCGGAGGACCGGGCCCGTTTCATCGGCAGCCTCGGGCTGGTGGCCAGTGAGATGCGCCAGGACTTCGCCGTGCTGGACCGGGCGGCCTTCCTCAAGCGCTACGGCCATCTGCGTCCGGGAACCTACGACATCCTCTCGCCCCGCTACGACGAGGCCCCCGAACGCTACTTCGACTGGTCGGACAGGGATCGCCGCGGGCAGGACGACCGCGCCGCGACTCCCGCGTTCGAGCTGAGTGACGATCAACAGCGGCGGATCGAGGCCTTGCTCGTCCGGGAAGGTCTGGCTTTCGACACCTCTCGGCTGATGGAATTCCTGGCCACGGCGATACGCGGTCGCGAGCACGGCAAGCTGGCCTTCACGTCGGTCCTCGGTGACGTGCTGACCGGGGTGCGACGCATCGGTGAACGGTCCGGGTGCAGCGTCGACGACATGAGCTACCTGGACGTGCGCACCCTCGGCGCCCTGACCGGGAGGCCCGCCGACGACCAGCCGGTGTTGCGCGAGGTGGCGGCACGGGGACGGGCGGCCCACGCCGTCAGCCAGACCGTGGTGCTGCCACCGCTCGTGACCGGCCCGGCGAACGTCAGGAGCTTCGCCCTGCCGCAGATCCGCCCGAACTTCGTCACCCGTGCCAAGGCGACCGCACGGGTTGCCCGCATCGACTCCGGCGACGCACCGGACGGCTCCATCGTCATGGTCGCCAGCGCCGACCCCGGTTACGACTGGCTGTTCACCCGCGGCATCGCCGGGCTGGTCACCGCGTTCGGCGGCGCGAACTCGCACATGGCCATCCGGGCGCTGGAACTGGGCATCCCGGCGGTGATCGGCGCGGGCACGGCGCTGTTCGAACAGTGGTCGCGAGCGCACGTGCTCGAACTCGACGCGGCCAGCGGCCTGGTGACGGTGATCGCGTGAGCCTGCGGATCGGGATCACCCAGCGGTGCGTGGACGACGAAGCGACCGGTGAGCGCCGGTGGGCCCTCGACGCCCGCTGGTTCGAGTTCCTGACAGCCTGTGGAGTCGTCGCGGTGCCGCTGCCCAACATCGCCGCGGCAGCCGTCCGCACGGCGAACGAGCTGAGCCTGGACGGGTTCGTCTTCACCGGCGGTGGCGACCTCGTCCAGGCGGGCGGAAACCAGCCGGAACGCGACCTGACCGAGCAGGCCCTGCTGGCGCTGGCGGTTCGAGAAGGCCTGCCGGTGCTCGGGGTCTGCCGCGGCATGGAGCTGATCGCCTCCGCACTGGGCGCCCGGCTGAGGCCGGTGGCAGGACATGTCGCCACCCGCCACACCATCACCTCCGGGGAGGGCGAGCGCGTGGTGAACAGCTACCACGACCTCGCGGTCGACCTGCTCCCCGCCGAACTGGAGGCGACGGCGTGGTGCGGGGACGTCGTCGAGGCGGTCCGGCACCGGAACGCCCGCGTCGAGGGAATCATGTGGCATCCGGAGCGGGAACCCGTGCACGATCCGCAAGACCTCCTGCTGGTTCGTCGCCTGTTCCAGGCGGTGAACCGGTGAAGGCGGTCATCCTGGCCGCCGGGCAGGGGACCCGGATGCGGCCGTACACCGACGACCGGCCCAAGTGCCTGATCGAGCTCAACGGCCGGACGCTGCTCGACCGCCAGGTGTCCGCGCTGCGGGGTGGTGGTGTCGACGAGGTCGGCGTCGTCACCGGCTGGCAGGGCGCCAGGTTCGCCGGCACCGGGTTGCGAACCTTCGAGAACCCGAACTGGGCGCGCAGCACGATGGCCGAGTCTCTCGCGGCCGCGGACGAGTGGCTGGCCGCCGAGCCGGTCATCGTTTCCTACGGCGACATCGTCTTCCCGGCAGCGACCGTCCGCCGCCTCGTGCGATCGGCGGCCCACCTCGCTGTCGCCTACGACGCCGACTGGGAGGACGTCTGGCGTCGGAGGTTCGACGATCCGCTGAGCGACGCCGAGACGTTCGAGATCGACGGCGACGGCTACCTGACCGACATCGGGTCGCGACCGCGCGGTTTGGCGGACGTGCACGGGCAGTACATGGGTTTGTCGCGCCTGGCCCCGCAGGCGTGGGCGGTGCTGCGGGACGCGCGGGCCGCCAGCGCGGAGATCGCGGCACTCGACATGACGGGCCTGCTCGGCCACCTGGTCCGAGCAGGCGACCTGCGAATCTCGGGCGTGCCGAACGACGGCCCGTGGTGGGAGTTCGACAGCCCGTCCGATGTGGAGCTCGGCCTGCCCGTGCTCGACAGCTTGGACGTGGAGCAGGAAGGCGGGTGACCGGGTGGAAGCCGGAGTCGTGTGGATCACCGGTCTGGCCGGGACGGGCAAGAGCACGGTGGCGTCGACCGTCAGCGGCAGGTTGACGGACGCGGGCCGTCGTCCGGTGGTGCTGGACGGTGATCGGTTGCGGCGAATGCTGCCGACCCCGCCCGGCTACGCCGAATCCGAGCGGCGGCAGGTCGCCCGGTACTACTCGCTGCTGGCGCACGAACTGGCGGGCCAGGGACATCTCGTGCTGTGCGCCACCATCTCCCTCTTCCACGACGTGCAGCGCTGGAACCGGGAGAACATCGACGGCTACCTCGAGGTCTGGCTGCGCGTGCCGCTGGCGGTCTTGAAGGACCGGGCGGGTCGAGCCGCCTTCTACGACCACCGGAGTCTCGCGCCCGGCCAGGCTCCGCTGCGGAACGTGGTCGGCGTGGACGAGCGGGCACAGTTCCCCTGCGAGGCCGATCTCGTCATCGACAACTTCGGGGACACCACCGCGGACGACGCCTCCGACCGGATCGTGAACGCCATCACCGGACGGCGTCCGTGAGCGGAGCGGCCACGCGGCAGGCGGTGTGGCTGAAGCCCGACCGCAGGATCGCGACCGCCGCCGCGGTCCTGCTCGGCACCAGCATGGGGATCCTCTCGTACGGCCAACCCGTCCTGCTCAACGCGATCATCGAAGCCCGTTCGATCTCCACCACCCAACTCGATTCGGCAGCCAGTCTGCAGTGCCTGGTGAACGCGCTCGCGTCGACCGTCGTGGTCATCCTCTGCCGCCGCGTGCCCGCACGGCGGGTGGCCGCCGGTGGCGCGATCGCCTGCGCGGTCGCGGTGCTCCTCCTCGCCATGACCCGCACCCTGTGGCAGCTGTACCTGACGATGTCGCTGCTCGGCATCGCGATCGCCGGTTGCGGCACGCTGGTCGTGAGCACGTTCATCATCAAGAGCGCGCACAACAGGGACCGGGTGCTCTCGGTCGCGTTCATCGGATCGAGCGCAGGCGGGATGATCTGGGCTCCGATCGTCACCTGGGGCCTCACCGCAGGCGGCTTGACCGGGGCGGCCGTGCTCATCGTGCTCGGTTTCACCCTGCTGGTCGCGGTGAACGCCCTGCTCTTCCTGCGCCTGCCCGATCTGCCGAGCGGACAGGTCGACGCACCACCGGCGCACGACGGCATCCCCCTGCGACACGCGATGCGCACCGCCGGCTTCTGGGCGCTGCTCGTCGGCAGCACCCTGCTGACCCTCACCCAGGTCGCGGGCGTCTACCACGTCCTGTTCATCTGGCAGGAGTTCGACATCGGCTCTCCGGCGTTGCCCGGCGCCGTGGTGGCCGCCTTCGCCGGGATCGGTCGCCTGGCGGCGGAACTGCTGCTGCGATCCTTGTCCACCATCCACCTGGCCGGGTTGACCTGCGCGCTCCAGACCGCCGGGTTCATCCTGTTGGCCATGGGCGACACCATGCCGGTGCTGTTCCTCGGCTCGGCACTGCTCGGCCTCGCGGTGGGCAACAGTTCCCTGGTGGTGCTGTTGTTGACCCCGGAGACGTTCGGCCTGCTGGACATCGAGCGGATCGCCGGAACGATCTACCTGTGGACCGGGATCGGCGCATCGTCCGGCGCGATCGTCCTCGGCCTGCTGCGTGGTGAAGCAGGCAACTACCAGCTCCCGCTCCTGTTCTTCGCGCTGCTGTCCGTGCTCGCGGGGGTGCTGCTCCGGCAGTGCGAACGACTCGGTCCCGCGAAACGCGGCTCGATGGGCGGTGGGTGAACGTTCGCGTGCGCTGGAGCGGTGCTCGTCGTGCAGATCGACATCATCGAGGCCGAGCTGGTGAACGCGCTGTGCTGCCTGAAGGAGCTCGGCGAACCGCTGCGCGGGGGCGCCCTGCCGCCCGACGCCATCGAGGTCAAGGCCGAGCCCGGTGACGTCCGGGAAGACCGACCTCGGCCGCGCCACGTCCTCACCGTCCCTGACGTGGTCGATCGTGAGACCTGGCGCGGTGTCGGGGATCGGGTGCCGATCCCCGACGGTGGCGGATGTCGTCCAGCCCGCACGTGAACCGGGCTCGCGCGACCACTTGCCCCTGCGAGGACTTGGCGCGGCCCCACGACTAGCAGGTGCCGTCCGACTCCCTCATGCCCGTGTTGGCGCCTGCCGTCCGGCTCACGATGTTCGGCACGCAGCTGGTCTGGTCGAGTTGGTAGGCGTAGGGGATGGCGACGGTGGTGTTGGACCGGGGGTCGGGGCCTGCGGGGTTGGTCTCGCTGTCGGGGCTGGACCAGGTCACGTTGTCGAAGATGTTGCCGCTGACCTGCCAGTACCCGGCCTGGTCGGTGTAGAAGGTGCCGAGGGCGTCATGGGAGTTCTTGAAGTAGTTGTTGTCCACCTTGGCCTTGGCCCCGGCTCGTGAGTTGATGCCGGACTCGTGGAGGCCCACGTAGTGGTTGTTGTACATGTGGGCTGTGCCGCCCCGCAGCAGAGGGGTTCGGGAGTCGATGTTCTGGTACAGGTTGTGGTGGTACGTGACGAACCCGTTCGAGCGGTCGCTCTCACTGGACCCGACCAGTCCTCCGCGGCCGGAGTTGCGCAGAGTGCTGTAGGACAGCGTCACGTACTGGGTGTTGTCCTTCAGGTCGAACAGACCGTCGTAGCCCGCCGACTCCCCACCCGACGCGAGCAGGTTGGTGTGGTCGACCCAGACGTTGCGGACGTTCTTCTCCATCCCGATGGCGTCTCCGCCGTTGGACGTGGGAGAACCCGACTTCTTGACGTTCTGGACGGTCACGTTCCGGATGATGATGTTGCGGGACTCGCGGAGGTGGATGCCCAACTGGTCGAAGACGGCTCCGTTGCCGACCCCGACGATCGTGACGTTGCTGATCTTCTTGAGTTCGATCACGCCGGCGGCGGTGTCGCAGCTCTGCCCCGACACCTTGCTGGTGTTGCCGTGGTTGATGGTCCCCTCGACCTCGATGGTGATGGGGGTGTCGCTGCTCGCCCGACCGCACAGGGCCTCGTGGATCTTGGTTCCGGTGTTGGCCCGGACCGTCGCCCCGCCCTGACCACCGGTGGTCCCGCCGTTCGCGGACGCGAAGCCGGTCGCGGTGCCCGCCGCCGCCGACGCGGGTGACATCGCCAGGACCGCACTGCTCGTGGTCGCGACGGTCAACGCGACCACGAGCGCCGGGATTCGCCGTGCGGCTGATCGTTTCATTTCGTCTCCTGGGTCTTCGCCGGTGGGGTGGTGCTGTCCCCGACGGGGGACGCTCCGGATCGTCGGCGTACGCGGGCCTGTTCCCGTTCTCCGCGAACGGTGCCGTCGTCACCGGCGATGGTGATCCGAGAGTTCGAGCGGCGCAAAGGGAAAGCGCTTACCTCAAGCTAGGGCCGGCTTTCGACCGTGTCAATCCGTGGCAGAATCATTCACAAATGTGCACAACACCCCCAGGGATCAATCGCCGAGGGCAATCACATATAAGAACAACCGGTTCCGGTACATGAACTTCGGCGTCCCTCTTCGGCGCTTTTGTGCCCCTCCAAGGGATGCGCGATCAGCAGGCGGCGATCCACCACGTCGAGGCGCGCGAGGTCCCGCTACGCGTCTGGATCCGTTGTCCAGACCGACACGTGCCCGGTGCTCTCCGC
This sequence comes from Umezawaea sp. cmx-9-4, assembly GCA_049997955.1. GTDB lineage: Bacteria > Actinomycetota > Actinomycetes > Mycobacteriales > Pseudonocardiaceae > Umezawaea. The sequence goes on from JAEBDY010000011.1 coordinate 375,147, forward strand.
CGTGAACTCCGAGCGGTCCCAGTCCGCCCAGCGGTACTTCGGCCCCATCCCGGCGATGCGCGCCATGAGGTCCATCTCGGCAGGCCAGGCGTACCGGAAGGGAATGCGGCGGAACTGCCCCGCCCCGTTCGGCGACACGGTGACGTGGTTCGACGTGAACTGTTGCGAGACGACGTCGAACTGGTCGAACCCGACGTACCCGCCGCCGTCGGCGGACTGCTTCATCGCGAACGGCACGACGTCCTGTCCGGGCGGCAGGCGACGCAGGCTCGGCAGGCCCACCTCCACGAGGAACAGTCCCCCCGGCCGCAGGTGCGCGGCCGCGTTGCGGAAGACGTCGACCTGCCCGTCCTGGGTGGTCACGTTGCCGATGGTGTTGAACACCAGGTACACCAGGGAGAACTCGCCTGCCACCCGCGTCGTCGTCATGTCGCCGATCGTGACCTCGACCGCGTCGCCGCCCGGCTTGCCCGCGATCCGCGCCGCCATCGCCCGGCTCAACTCGATACCGCTCACCGGCACGCCGCGAGCGGCCAGCGGCGCGGCGATCCGCCCGGTCCCGACGGCGAACTCGAGCACCGGACCGTCGGCCAGGTCTTCCAGCACGTCCACCGCGGGCGTCACCACCTCGGCCGAGTTCGCACCCCCGGGAGCGTCGTAGCCCAGGGCCACGCTCTCGGGGAACCAGCCGTCCGCCGGGTCGTCTCCCGCATTCGCTCCACCGATCACGATCACCGACCGTACGCCCGCACCCATCCGCTCCTCACCCGATTTTCGACGCCCGTCCCCGGTGCCGCGCGAGTTCGGCACCGGGGACGTGGGGCTCACGTCGAGGCGACCGTCAGACGGTCGTGCGCGACCACTGCTGGTTGGTCCCGGTGTTGCACGGGTACTGCTTGAGGACCACGCCGTCCGCGGTCGACGCGGACGGCACGTCCACGCACTTGCCGCTGTGTCGCGCCTTGAGCTGGAAGTGGTCGCCGTTGGCGACCATCTGGAACTGCTGGTTGGTGCCGGTGCCGCAGGTGTACTGGACGAGTTCGGCGCCGTCGGCGGTGGACGCGCCCAGCACGTCGAGGCACTTCCCGCTGTGGCGGCTGACGACCCGCCAGTAACCGCTGCCGGCGTCCTGGAACTGCCACTGCTGCCACGCGTTGCCGCTGTAGGTGTACTGGCCGACGCGCGCGCTGTTGTCGGTGTTCGGTTGTTGGACGTCCATGGCCTTGCCGCTGTGCCGCACGTCGATCCGGTAGTAGGTGGCCGGCGGGTTCGTGGTGCCATCGCCCCAGGCGTACCGGAGCCGTTCGGCGCCGGAGGCGTTGCGGACGGTCAGGTTGAGGTTGGTGCCACTGCCGCTCAACGAGTACATCGAGTAGTGGTCGTAGCCGATGTTCCCCGGCTTGCCGCCGATGGCGGGCCAGTAGGTGCCGCCCATGCGGTTGTCGCGCATGACCTGGGCGATGGCGCGGACGTAGCGCACGAAGTTCTCCGTGCTGCCCGCGTTGCCGTAGTCGAGACCGGTGGACATCGGCGCGCCGAACTCGGTCGCGACCGCGCGGGAGGCGCAGTTGCCCAAGCGCGTCCGGATGTGGCTCAGGAAGGCCTCGTAGGTCATCGCGCCGTAGAAGAAGGCGTAGTGGTGGAAGGACAGCAGCGTCGCGTTGAAGCGGCTGTCGTTGCAGACGTCCCGCAGGTCCTGGCTGAAACCCGTGCCGCCGATGAGCACCCGGCCCGGCACGGCCGAGGTGTGGTAGCCGAGCCAGTTCGCGGCGACGTCGCGCCACTGCGCCGACGAGTAGCCGTGCGGCTCGTTCATCGGCTCGAAGTAGACGTTGCCGTTCGAGCCGTACGTGTTGGTCACGCTGGACCACATCGTGTTCCACGCGGCGAGGTTCGTGATCCTGCCGCCCGACGCGGCGCCGTCCTCCCAGTAGGCGAGGATGACCTTGAACCCGCGTTCGGTGGCGGCGTCGATGGCGCCGCGGTAGGCGTTCCACCAGGTCGTGTTGGCCACGGTGTGGGTGTTGACGGGCAGCCGGACGGTGTTGACCCCCAGGGTCGCGGCCATGTCGTCGTAGAGGGCGTTGGCCTTGGCCCGCACGGTCGCGTTGCTGTCGGACTGGCTCAGGCCCTGCACGACGAGCGTGCCGGTGCTGAAGTTGTCACCCAGCACGGCCCAGTTCATGCCCCGGAACTGGCTGGTGGCGGCGTTGGCCGGTGGCGCGAGGACGACGAGGCTCGCCGCCGCGGTGAACGCGGTCATCACCAGGACCAGCAAGCGGCGCAACGATCGCGTGCTCCACGACCATCCCGATGGGTGCCCACCAGACGCCATGATCGGTGTCATGAAGTGTCCGTTCACTGGATCCGAACCTCCGGGTCGAGTCGTCGACGTCGATGGCATGCGGCTGTGGCGTGGACATGACACCTTGATCGCGCCGGTGTGGGCCACGGATGTTCGCGTTAACATTGAACGCGAGCACAGTGTGCGAGGAGTCACACGGTGGTGTCAATAGTACGATAGCCAGTCACTTCCGGCCCGGTGAAGCACTTGGCCCAATTGGTTGCTCTACATATAGGGATGCTGGCGAGCAGGTCGACTTTCGAACAGCTGAACGGCCCAGCGGAACGACTGCTGCTCAAGGCGGGCCTAAAATGTTAGCGAAAACATTTAGCACGCTTCCACTGCGAAAGCGGTCGGCGCAGTCGCGCCGCGTCGCACCAGCCCGGTTCGAACCGGGCTGGTGCGAAGGGGAAACGGCCCCGCCGGACAAAGGCGGGTGTCGAGGCCGGCGCGTTCGCCGATCCCCGGCCATCACCCGCCTATCGCGACCCGGCCAGCGTGCCGAGCAGCCGCAGGCGTTCCTCGGACGCCGATCCGGGGTCGGCGTGGTAGGTGATCAGCACCTGCCCCGACTCGGGCAGCACCAGCTTCTCGTACCGCAGGTCCAGCGGACCGACCTGCGGGTGCAGCAACTCCGTGAGACCGCTCGACTTCTGCCGCACGTCGTGGCGTGCCCACAGGGTGCGGAAGCGTTCGCTGCTCAGGCTCAACTCGCCGATCAGCGTGACCAGGCGCGGATCGTCCACTTCGGAGCCGAGCAAGGACCGCAGGTACGGGACGACCTTGGCGGTCATGCCGTCCCAGTCGCGGTAGAAGGAGCGCATCCCCGGTTCCAGGAACGCCGCCCACAGGGTGTTCACACCGGGCGCGAAGAACGGCGACAGTGCGGTGGCCAGCGGGTTCGCCGCCAGCACGGTCATGGTCCTGCCCTGCACGTACGCGGGGGTGGTCGTCCAGTTGTCGATCAGGTTCCGGACGCTCGCGCTGACCTTCTCCGCCTTCGGCGGCCGTCGCCGCTTGGCGGGCACGGGGTGGGCGAGCGCGTGCAGGTAGGCCGACGCCTCGGCGTCCAGCCGCAGGGCGGTCGCGATGCTGTCGAGGACCTGGTCGGACGGGTGCTGGTCGCGGCCCTGCTCCAGCCGCAGGTAGTACTCGGCGCTGATGCCCGCGAGCAGCGCGACCTCCTCGCGTCGCAGCCCCGGCACCCGGCGCCGCTCCCCTGAGGGCAGGCCGACGTCGGTCGGGCGGACCAGCTCCCGCCTCGCCCGCAGGTAGTCGCCGAACGGGCTGCTCAAGGCCATGCGGTCGACAGTAACCCGATCGCGTCCGCCGGTCCTGTCCCTGCGGGCACCAGGATCCGCAGGGGTCTGGTAGCGCCCTTCGGTCCAGCGCACGATCAGGCCATGACCACTCCTTTCGGCTTCTCCTCCACCACCGAAGACGTCCTGGAGGGCGTCGACCTGACCGGCAAGCGGGCGGTGGTGACCGGCGCGTCGTCGGGCATCGGCGTCGAGACCGCGCGGGCGTTGGCGAGCGCGGGCGCCGAGGTCGTCCTCGCGGTGCGGCGCAACGGTCCCGAGACGGCCGCGCTGATCACCGAGCAGACCGGCAACCCGCTGGTCAGCGCTCGACACCTGGAGCTGGCCGACCCGGCGTCGGTGACCGCGTTCGTCCGCGACTGGACCGGATCGCTGCACATCCTGGTCAACAACGCCGGGATCATGGCCGTCCCGGAGCGCACGCTCACACCGCAGGGCCACGAGGTGCAGTTCGCCACGAACTTCCTCGGCCACTTCGCCCTGACCACGGGCCTGCACGCGGCGCTGGCCGACGCCGGTGGCGCCAGGGTCGTGTCGCTCAGCTCCAACGGCCACCACTTCTCCGACGTGGTGTACGACGACCTCGCCTTCGAACGACGCCCGTACGACCCGTGGCTCGCCTATGGCCAGTCCAAGACCGCCGACGTGCTGCTGGCGGTCGGCGTGACCAGGCACTGGGCTGATGAGGGGATCCTGGCCAACGCCGTCAACCCCGGCGCCATCGCGACCAGCCTGCAGAAGCACACCGGTGGCCTGCGGACGCCCGTGGAGAAGCGCAAGACCACCGCCCAGGGCGCGGCCACGTCCGTGCTGCTCGCGGCGTCCCCACTGGTCGAAGGGATCGGCGGACGCTACTTCGAGGACTGCGCGGAGTCACCGGTGCTGGTCGGCGGGGCAGAGCTGTTCGGCGGCGGCGTCGCGCCGTGGGCGCTCGACCCGGACAACGCCGAGCGCCTCTGGGACACGGCTTCCCGGCTTCTCTGAGGCGTGGCCCGGCTCGACGGGATCCTGGGCTCCTTCCTCCGACGGCGACTCGATCCGCGGTGTCGACCGGTCGGTGTGCGCCCAGGGCCGCACCGGCCCTGGGCGCGCTGCTGTAGCGGTGGCGTTGACCGAGGAGTGGTCAAGGGTCAATGTGGCGGGTATGCGACACCGTCGCGACCTTGCCGCCGCGGGAACCGGCTCGCTAGGTTCGAGGGCGTGCTCCTCGGTCGCTCACTGTCCACAATGAACTCCAGGGTCCTTGGTGAACCGCAGGCCACCAGCCGGAGGAGATGGCGGTGACCGAGCGGATCGGCCTGGCATGACCGCCTCCCGGTGGCCGCGTGTGGTCGTCGGTCGCCGTGTTCCCAGAGGAGTCGTGTGATGCGCACCCCCGACGACCCCGGTCGTTCCCTGCCGCGGCGGGGAATGCACGCCACCAGCCCGGCCGTTCGCCGGTCGGACGGCTTCCGCACCGGCAACGGTGAGTGCGGCGCGGTGCTCTACGGGGCTCCCGCGCTGGAGAAGGTGGTCTTCAACCACCACCGCCTGGTGCTGCCAGAGAGCCCGCTCCCACCCGCTCCGTCGACGACCTCCGAACAGCGGGCCCCGACCGGCCACCCCGCCTACGAGTTCCGGATCTCCAGCCCTGGCACGACAACGGTCGACGGCTACGGCCGGATCACCGACTTCCACACCGACGAGGTCACCTCGACCTGGGCCGACGGGTACGGCACCTGGACCCGTCGGGCCTTCGCGTCCAGGGCCGACCGGGTGATCGCGCACGAACTGCTGCCCGCGCCCGGCCGGACGGTCGACACCACGCTGAGCGTCGACACCGCGCTCGACGGGCTGCCCGGCAGCATGAGCTTCACGACGCGGGCCACCGTCCGCAACGGCTCGGGCTACCTGAACCTGCGGGGCTCCTACCCCTCGGGCCGAGGGGCCTCCGGCTACGAGGGCATCACGCGTGCGGTCGCCTTCGGCGGCACCGTCTTCGCCAGCGGGGCCACCCTCGTCGTCATCGGGGCGGCTCGGCTGCTCCTGCTCACGAAGCTCGACCGGTACGAGTCGTCGACCGGCTGGGTCTTCCCGGCGCTGCGCACGGCGCTCGCCGGGCTCGACACCGACTACGCCACGCTGTTCGCGCGGCACATGGCCGCCTGACCCGACCCGTGCGCACCGAGTTCGAGCGACGACCACGCACAACCCCAACGGCCAGACCGCTCTTTCGGTGCCGATGCAACAATTGTTCGATGGACGGTACCCAGGGCATCGAGGCGGGTTCGCCGACCGCCGTGCTGCACATGATGATGGACGGCAAACCCCGCACCCGAGCGGAGATCGTGGCCGAGACGGGCCTCGCCCGTTCCACCGTGCGCTCCAGGCTCGACCTGCTCCTGGCCGCCGGGCTGGTGACCGGCGGCAGTACCGAGGAGTCCACCGGTGGCCGTCCGGCAGGCAGGTTCGGGTTCAACCCCGGCGCGCAGGTCGTGCTGGCCGTCGAGGTGGGCGCCACCCACGCCACCGTCGCCGTGGCCGACCTCGGGTGCAGGCTGGTCGCCGTCGAGCAGGTCGGGCTCGACATCGCGAACGGACCGGAGGTGGTCCTCCCGCTTCTGGTCGAGACTTGGCGGAAGTTGCTCCGCGAGGGAGACGGCACGGAGATCGCCGGCGTGGGGATCGGACTGCCGGGACCGGTCGAGCACCGCACCGGCAGGCTGAACAACCCGCCGATAATGCCGGGCTGGAACGGGTTCGACGTGTCGGCGGCGATCAGCGCGGAGTTCGACGCGCCGGTGCTGGTCGACAACGAGGTCAACCTGATGGCGTTGGGCGAGCACAGCGCCTCCTACCCGGACGTCGCGGACATGGTCGTGGTGAAGGTGGCGACCGGCATCGGAGCCGGTCTGATCAGCAACGGCGTGCTCCACCGCGGTGCCGCGGGCGCGGCGGGGGACCTGGGCCACATCCGGGTGCCCGACGGCGGGGACGCGATGTGCAGGTGCGGCAACACCGAGTGCCTCGAGGCGGTCGCCGGCGGCCCCGCGCTGGCGGCGAAGCTGCGGGACCTGGGGCTCCCGGCGCACTCGACGGCCGACGTGGTGCACCTGGCCCGCTCCGGCAACCTGGAGGCGGGCCGCGTCGTGCGGCAGGCCGGGAGGGACATCGGCGAGGTGCTGGCCGGGTGCGTCAGCATGTTCAACCCGTCCCTCGTGGTCGTCGGCGGGCTCCTGGCGGAGGCCGGGGACATGCTGATGGCCGGTGTGCGCGAGTCGATCTACCGGCGCTCCCTGCCGCTGGCCACGGAGAACCTGCGGATCGTCGCGTCGAGCACGGGGTCGACCGCCGCCGTGCTGGGCGCCGCGACGATGGTCGTGCGGCACGTGCTGTCGCCGGAGGTGCTGGACGTGAGGCTGGGTGCGGTGACCGCGGTCGCCTCCGCCGGACCTGCGTGAACTCTTTTGGCAGATAGTCGACATAACTCTGCCCGTAAAGCCTAGTCTTTTGTATTGACCAAGTCATATCCCCGGCTTACGTTCAAACCCATGTGGGACATCGGTGTCAGCACATGGGTATGGACGTCACCGCTCACCGACGACGGGTTGGCCGCTCTCGCGCCGCGGATCCGCGAGTGGGGGTTCGACGTCGTCGAACTGCCGGTGGAGCAACCGGGTGACTGGGACCCGCACCGCGCCGCCGACCTGCTGGCCGCACTGGACCTCAAGGCCACCGTCTGCCTCGTCATGCCGCCCGGACGCGAACTGGTCGGAGCGGACACCGTCGCGGAGACCCAGGACTACCTTCGGTGGGTCGTCGACGTCGCCGCGATCGTGGGCAGTCCGGTGGCGGCGGGCCCGGCGTACAGCTCGGTCGGCCGAACCTGGCGCGTCGACGACCGGCCGCGGGTCTACCGCGAGCTGCGCGCGAACCTCCTCCCGGTCGTCGAGCACGCCGCCGCGAACGGCGTCCGCATCGCCGTGGAACCGTTGAACCGCTACGAGACCAGCCTGCTGAACACCGTGGACCAGGCCCTGGAGGCACTGGACGGCCTGCCCGGCGAAGGCTGGGGGCTGGCGCTCGACACGTACCACCTCAACATCGAGGAATCGGCGCCGGTGAAGGCCGTGCTGGCCGCGGGCTCGAACATCGCACACGTCCAGGTGTGCGCGAACGACCGGGGCACACCGGGGCGAGACCACCAGGACTGGCCCGCGCTGCTGGGCGCCCTGGCCGAGGTCGGCTACCGCGGCCCGCTGTGCATCGAGTCGTTCACCCCGGACAACGCCGCCATCGCGACCGCCGCCTCGATCTGGCGTCCGCTGGCCGAGTCACCGGACGCCCTCGCGGTCGACGGCCTGGCCTTCCTCCGCGCCGCCTCCGCCGCGCTCTCCTGTTAGCCGACCCGCATCACCACCCGAAGGAGTGGCAATGCAACGCAGACTCACGCGATTGCTGTCAGTGCTGGCCAGTGCGCTGGTGGTGATGGGGCTCGTCGTGCCGATCGCCTCGGCCCACGGCCTGCACGTCCTGCTGTTCACGAAGACCGCGGCGGGGGCCTACCGGCACGACTCCATCCCCGCCGGCATCACGATGTTCGAGCAGGTGGCCGCCGAACGCGGCTGGGAGATGACCAAGAGCGAGGACGCGTCCCTCTTCAACGACGCCACGCTCGCCACGTTCGACGTGGTCGTGATGCTGCAGACCTCGGGCATGGTGTGGGACACCGCGGCGCAGCGCACCGCGATGCAGACCTACGTGCGCAACGGCGGTGGCGTGGTGGCGATCCACAACGCCACGGACATGAACATCGAGCAGCAGTTCCCGTGGTGGGACCAGATGCTCGGCATGACCATGACCGCCCACTCCTCGATCCTGCCCGGCACCGCCAAGGTCGCCGACCGCAAGCACCCGTCCGGCGCGGGCCTGCCGGACCGGTGGACGCGGACCGAGGAGTGGTACAACTTCAGCCGCTCCGCGCGCGGCGACGTGCACGTGCTGGCCACCGCGGACGAGTCGACCTATGACGCGGGTCCGTCCAAGATGGGCGTCGACCACCCGATCTCGTGGTGCCGCAACTTCGAGGGCGGCCGGGTGTGGGCCACCGGCATGGGCCACCAGTCCTCCAGCTACGCGGAACCCCTGTTCCGCCAGCACGTCATCGGCGGCGTGGAGTCCGCGGGCGGCACGGTGGCCGCGGACTGCGGTCCCACGGTGTGGGGCAGCTTCGAGAAGGTCCAGCTCGACGGGTCCACGATCGCGCCGAGCACACTCGACGTCGCGCCCGACGGCCGGGTGTTCTTCACCGAGTACAACGGCAACCTGAAGGTCTACAAGCCGAGCACCAGGACGACGGTCACCGCGGCCACGCTCGCCGTCTACGGCGGTGGGCAGACGTCGGAGGACGGCTTGGTGGGCATGGCGCTCGACCCGGCGTTCGCCACCAACGGGTGGATCTACCTGAACTACTCGCCCGCCGGGGGCCAGGAGGTGGCCAGGGTCTCCCGCTTCACGATGACCGGCGACCGGCTGGACCTGGCCAGCGAGAAGGTCCTGCTCACCCTGCCCGCGTCGCGCAAGGACGAGCCGGGCCACACCGGCGGCCAGCTGGCCTTCGGTCCGGGCGGCAACCTCTACATCAGCGTCGGGGACGACATCAACCCCGGCGGCGACTCGGGCGGCTACGCGCCGATCGACGAACGCCCCGGTCGCGTGCTGTGGGACGCGCAGGGCACGGCGGCCAACACCAACGACCTGCGGGGCAAGATCCTGCGCGTGCACCCCGAGACCGACGGCACCTACACCGTCCCGTCCGGCAACATGTTCCCGGCGGGCACGGCGAAGACGAGGCCCGAGATCTACGCGATGGGCTTCCGCAACGCGTTCCGGTTCAGCGTGCACCCGACCACGGGGGTCGTCTACGCGGCCGACTACGGCCCGGACGCGGGCGGGGACAACCCGAACCGCGGCCCGGCGGGCCTGGTGGAGTGGAACGTCATCAAGTCGCCCGGCAACTACGGCTGGCCGTACTGCGTGGCGAACAACATCGCCTACAACGACTGGAACTTCGCGACCGGCTCGACCGGCCCGAAGTTCAACTGCGGCGCGCCGGTGAACAACTCGCCCAACAACACCGGTCTGACCACGCTGCCCGCGGCGCGGGCGGCCGACGTCTGGTACGGCAACGGCGCGAACGGCAACGCCTTCCCGGAGATGGGCACCGGCGGCGAGGCGCCGATGGCTTTCCCGGTCTACCAGTACAACGCGAGCAACCCGTCGCAGACGAAGTTCCCGGCCTACTTCGACCAGACGCCGTTCTTCGGCGAGTGGTCGCGCAACCGGCTCTGGGAGTTCCGGATGGACTCGTCCGGGAACCTGCTGAAGATCAACAATTTCCTGTCGAACATGTCGTTCAGCTCGCCGATGGACGCGAAGTTCGGTCCTGACGGGGCGATGTACCTGCTGACCTGGGGCACGGGCTGGGACGACAACAGGCCGCTGCCCGGCGCCGGTCTGTGGCGCATCGACTACGTCGCCGCGGGGGAGCGCAGCCCGGTCGCGCAGGCCTCCGCGACCCCCGTGTCCGGCGGCTCACCGCTGACGGTGCGGTTCTCCAGCGCCGGCTCCAACGACCCCGCGGGCAGCCCGTTGAGCTACCGGTGGACGTTCGGCGACGGCGGCACGTCAACCGAGGCGAACCCCTCGCACACCTACACCGCGCGCGGCCGGTTCACCGCCCAGCTCACCGTCACCAACACGGCGGGCAAGACCGGCACCGCGAACGTGACCGTGACCGCGGGCAACACCGAACCGGTCGTGCGGTTCACCGGTCCGGCCGACGGCGGCATGATCAACTTCGGTGACCGCGTCCCGTACGGGGTGTCCGTGACCGACCCGGAGGACGGCACGATCGACTGCTCCAGGGTGGTCGTGCAGTCGAACATGGGCCACGACACGCACAAGCACCCGATCGGCTCGCCGACGACCGGCTGTTCGGGGAACCTCTCGACCGACATCGACGCCGGGCACCAGGGGCTCAACGTGCACGTCATCGGCTCGGCCGAGTACACCGACGGCGGCGCGAGCGGGGTGCCCGCCCTGACCGGCGGCGGCCAGGTCGTCCTGCACCCCAAGCAGAAGCAGGCCGAGTTCTTCACCGGGTCGTCCGGTGTGCGGGTGGTGTCGCAGGCGGGCGCCGAGTCGGGCGCGCGGATCGGTGACATCAGCACCAACGACTGGATCTCCTTCAAGCCGGTGAACTTCACCGGAATCAACCAGGTGGCGTTCCGGGTGTCCTCACCCTCCGGCGGCGGCTCGATCGAACTGCGCTCGGGGTCGCCGACGGGCACGCTCGTCGCGTCGTCAACGGTCACCAGCACCGGCGGGTGGGACAACTACGCCACCCTGCCCGCGGTGAACGTGACCGCGCCCACCGGTTCCGTCGAGCTTTTCGTGGTGTTCAAGGGGTCGTCGAACAGCTTCGACCTCGACGCGATCAGCTACGTCGGACCGGGCGTGGGGCAGGGCGGCGGTGGCGGCACGGCCAAGGAGATCGTCGGCGCGGGCGGCAAGTGCGTCGACGTCAACGGCGGGAGTTCGACCGACGGCGCCAAGGTGCAGCTGTGGACGTGCAACAGCGGCGCCAACCAGAAGTGGACGCAGACCGGCACCACGCTGCGGGCGCTCGACAAGTGCCTCGACGTCACCGGCGCCAGTCAGACCGACGGCGCGGTCGTCCGGCTGTGGACCTGCTCCGGCTCGTCGGGGCAGAACTGGTCCGCGCAGCCCGACGGCACGATCCGCAACGGCACGAAGTGCTTGGACGCCAACGGCGCGGGCTCGGCGGACGGGACCCAGCTCATCCTCTGGACCTGCCACGGCGGGACCAACCAGAGGTGGACCCTCCGGTAGGACGCGCGGGTCGGCGGTCCTCGGGCCGCCGACCCCTCGTCCCGCACCCGTTCACGGCGTCGAGGAGGAGACGATGGGCAGAACCGCGCGGACGACCCGGACCCGTGCGACCGGCGGTGTCGCCCCGTGGGCCACGCCGCCTCCCCGGCGGAGGCCTTCGTGGATCACGGCTTCCGGTTTCCTCACCGCTTTCCTGCTCGGGTTGGCGGTCGCCTTCCTGATCACGGCGGGGAACGGGCCGGACGCGACCCAGCAGCGGATCGCGGAGCTGCAACAGCAGGAAGCCGAACGCGACGTCGCGTTGCTCGGACCGCTGACCGACCTGGCCAAGGACTCCAGGGACCGCCTGACGCCGGTGCTCGCGGCCATGGCGCAGGCGGCCCCCGTCGACGGGTCGGCCCCGCGGTCCCCGCTCACCTCCGACGCGGTGAACGGGTGGCGGGACGTCGTCTCCGCGGTGGAGGGGTCCTACGAGCAGGCGCCTTCGGCGGGCAACGGGATCAACGTCGCGCGCTCCGGGCTGCACACGGCCGTGCAGCAGCTCGCCGCGGCGGTCAAGGGGTTCGACGCGGCGCTCACCGCGGCCGAGCCCGGCCGGAGCGCGCTCGTGGCGTTGGCGGGTGAGCAGCGCACGCTGGCGCTGCGCACGTGGTCGGTGGCCGCGATCCAGCTCGACGTGATCACCATCGAGGCGGGGAAGGGGCACGTGCACGTCCGGCTCGGCGACGGCGCGGACTCCGGTGGCATCGCACCCGACACCGAGCCGGAGGGGACCGGAGGCCGGTGATCGGCACCCTGGCCGTCGCTGGAGCCCGGCACGGGCTCCAGCGAACCAGGAACGTCCACTAATGGCGGTAGTGCTTCATAAGATGCGCGAATCCGAAGTTAGAAACACCTACTTTTGGTTGACACTAGTCAATAGTCGCCTCTACGTTCCCCCCATGACTGTGACCCGAGCAACACCGGGAGCAGAACGCCGCGTTGGCAAGGCGTGCACCGAGGTGCGGGAATGACCGAGGTCGTCGTGCGGCTGGAGGGCATCGCGAAGAGCTTCCTCGGCGTGCCGGTGCTGCGCGACGTCGATCTCGTGCTGCGCGCGGGCGAGGTGCACGCACTGGTGGGGGAGAACGGCGCGGGCAAGTCGACGCTGCTGAAGGTGCTGGCGGGCGTGCACCGGCCGGACTCCGGGCGGATCCTGGTGCGGGACGAGGAGGTCGCGTTCGCCGCGCCGCGCGACGCGCAGGCCGCGGGCATCGCGATCATCCACCAGGAGTTCACCCTCCTGGAGCACCGCACGGTGGCCGAGAACGTCTTCCTGGGGCGGGAACCGGTGCGGCGAGGGCAGGTGGACCGGCGCGCGATGGAGGCCGAGACCCGCCGCCTGCTGGCCTGGCTGGGCGAGGACGGCATCGAGCCCGACACCGAGGTGGCGCGGCTGTCCGTGGCGCGCAAGCAGGTGGTGGAGATCGTCAAGGCGTTGTCGGTCGACGCCAGGGTCCTCGCGATGGACGAGCCCACCGCGGCGTTGGCGGACAACGAGGTCGACCTGCTCTACGGCCTGGTGCGCAGGCTGCGGGACCGCGGGATCGCGATCCTCTACGTGTCCCACCGGATGCGCGAGGTGTTCGACCTCAGTTCGCGCATCACGGTGCTGAAGGACGGCGCGCTCGTCACCTGCGCGCCGACCGCGGAGCTGAGCACCGACCAGGTCGTGCGGCACATGGTCGGCCGTCCGCTGGAGGCGCTGTACCCCGAGCGCGCGAGCGACCCCGGTGAGGTGCGGATCGCCTTGCGGGGCGCGGGGAACAGCAGACTGAGGAACCTGACGTTCGACGTGCGGGCGGGGGAGGTCGTCGGCCTCGCCGGGTTGCAGGGCTCGGGCCGCTCCGCGATCGCGCGGGCGATCTGGGGCGTCGAGCCGTTCACGACCGGCACCCTGGAACTCGACGGCGTGCCGACCCGCGTCACCAGTCCCAGGACGGCTGTCCGCAAGGGCATCGGGTACGTCACCGAGGACCGCAAGGGCGAAGGCCTGGCGCTGCGGCAGTCGGTGCGGGACAACACCCTGCTCGTCCGCCGCGCGGCGTGGCGCGGTGCCGCGGCGCGGCAGGACGCAGACCTGGCAGACCTGCTCGACGCCGTGGCCGTCGTCGCGCGCGGGCCCCACCAGGAGGTCCGCTACCTCTCCGGCGGCAACCAGCAGAAGGTGGTGCTGGGCAAGTGGCTCGCCGTGAAGCCGCGCGTGCTCATCGTGGACGAGCCGACCCGCGGCGTCGACGTCGGCGCGAAGCAGGCCCTGTACCGGGTACTGCGCGACCTCGCGGCCGACGGCGTGGCGATCCTGATGATCTCCTCCGAACTGCCCGAGCTGATCGGCATGAGCGACCGCGTCCTGGTCATGCACGAGGGCGCCCTGGCGGGCGAACTGCCCGCCGGTGCCGACGAGGAAACCGTGATGGGCCTGGCCACGGGACACCGGCTCGGAGAAGTGGTGTGAGCGCCGTGCGGGCGGAGGGCCGCGAGCGGAACGCGGCACCTGCGCGCAAGCGGAGGTTCGCGATCACCCCGGTCCTGGTCGTGTACCTCGCGCTGGCGGCGCTGCTGGTGGTCGGCAGCGTCCTGGTCGGCCTCCAGGGAGGCGTGCTCCTCGACCAGGGCGGCATCCTCAACATCCTGACGCGCAGCACGGTGCTCGGCCTGGTCGCGATCGGCCAGACCCTGGTGATCGTCACCGGTTCCCTCGACCTGTCGGTGGCCTACCTGGTCGGCCTGTGCTCGTTGGTGGCCGCCGAGACCATGGCGGGCAGCCAGGCAATGGTCGTGCCCGGCGTGCTGGCGGCGCTCGCGGTCGCGGCGGTGGTCGGACTGGTCAACGGACTGGTGATCACCGTGCTGAAGGCCAACGCGTTCATCGCCACCCTCGGCGTCGCGCTCGTGCTGCGCGGCTACCTGGAGCACAACCACACCGGCCCCGCCGGGAGCGTGCCGCGCTCGTTCCAGCACATCGGCTACGACCGGATCGGACCGGTTCCGGTGGCGGCGCTGCTGATGCTGCTCCTCGCCGCGGCGGCGTGGTGGTACCTGCGGCGCACCCGCGCCGGCTACCACATGTACGCGGTCGGCGGCGACATCGACGTGGCCAGGCTGTCCGGCGTGCGCACCGGGCGGACGATCGTCACCGCGCACGTGGTGTGCGCGGTCATGGCCGGCCTCGCCGGGGTGTTCCTGGCGGCCCGGCTGGGGTCCGGTGCGCCGTACGTCGGCACCGACGCCGGGTACGACCTGGAGTCGATCGCCGCCGTCGTGCTCGGCGGCACGGTCCTCGCGGGCGGCCGCGGCGGCGTGGTCGGCACCATCGGCGGCGTGCTGATCCTGGCCACGCTGGACACGGTTTTCGACGACCTCGCGATGGACTCCTTCTTCAAGGACGTCGTGCGCGGCGTCGTGCTCGTCGTCGCGGTGGCGCTGTACGCCCGCCGCGGTCGGAGCAGGAGGTCGACATGAGGTGGCGACCGCGCCTGGCCGACGGCACGGCGCCCGTGCTGGTCGTGCTGGTGGTCCTGCTGGTCGGGCTGGCGTTCGCCGGTCCCGCGTACTCCGAGCCCAGCGGCTACCTCGCGCTGCTCAAGCGCGCGGCGCCGCTCGTGCTGCTGGCCATCGGCCAGTACTTCGTGATCGTGTCCGGCGGCTTCGACCTCTCCGTGGGATCGCTGGTCACGGCCGAGGTGGTCATCGCCGCCCGGCTGATCAACGGCGACGACGCGAACACCGCGTGGGTGATCGCGCTGCTGCTGGGCTGCGGACTGCTCGTCGGACTGGTCAACGGGCTGATCACCACGAAACTGCTGGTGCCGTCGTTCATCGTGACGCTGGGGATGCTGCTGGTGCTGGACGGCGCGGTGTTCCTGTGGACCGGCGGAGCACCTCGCGGCGCCCTGTCGCCGTCGTTCCGCGTCGTCGGCCGGGGCGGTGTCGACGTGCCGGTCCTCGGCCAGGTGCCGTGGTCGGTCGTCGTCCTGCTGGTGGTGGTCGTCGCGGCGGTGTGGTTCATGCGCAGCGGAACGGGGCGCACGCTGGTCGCGGTGGGGGACAACGAGAACGTGGTCCGGCTCGCGGGTGGCCGGGTGGACCGGCTCCGCCTGCTGGCGTTCGTGCTGTCGGCACTGCTCGCCACGGTCGCCGCGATCCTGCTCGCCGGGTTCGCCGGGGTGTCCGCACAGGTCGGGCAGGGCCTGGAGTTCCGGGCCATCACCGCGGTGGTGCTCGGCGGCGTGCTGCTCGGCGGTGGTCGCGGTTCGGTGGTCGCCGCGGCCGCGGGCGCGCTGTCGCTCGAAGCCCTCTTCTCCCTGTTGAACCTGGTCGGTGTCTCGGGCGCGCTCGAATCCGCCGTGCAGGGCGTGATCATCATCGCGGCGGTGGCCTACGCCGCCCACGGAGCGGGCCTGCGGCGGGTGCTGCGGCCGCGCAAGTCCGTTCCCAATCCCGCCTGAACCCCGCTGACGCCGAGGAGTGTCAATGAACAGGAACTGGTCCGTCTTGGCCTTGGTGGGCGCGCTCGCGGTCACCGGGTGTTCCAGCGACCTCCCTCCCACCGGGGGCGCGAGCGGCACGTCCGAGCCGAGCACGGCCAAGTCGGAGTTCTTCGACCAGGCCGAGTTCGAGCGCCAACTGCGGTTCCGCACCGCGAAAGCGGTCGGTCTGGACTCCTCGGACGGTGCGGGCAAGCCCTGGGAGCAGATGCTCGAACCGCAGCTCGTCGACACGGCGAAGTACGCCAAGCCGGGCGGCGGCCACCACGTGTGCTTCGCCAACGCCTCGGTGGACAACCCGTGGCGGCAGGTCGGGCTCAAGACCATGCGGGAGGAGGTGGAGCTGCACCCGGAGATCACCAAGTTCACCGTGCTGGACGCGGAGGCCAAGGACGACAAGCAGATCAGCGACATCCAGTCGCTCGCCTCCCAGGGGTGCGGCGCGCTGATCGTCTCGCCCAACACGACCGCCACGCTCACCCCGGCCGTCGAAGCCGCCTGCGGGACGGGCGTACCGGTGATCGTCTTCGACCGCGGCGTCAAGACCGACTGCCCGGTGACGTTCATCCACCCGATCGGCGGGTACGCGTTCGGCGCGGACGGCGCCGAGTTCCTCAAGAACGAGGTGAAGCCGGACGGGAAGGTCCTCGCGCTGCGCATCCTGCCGGGCGTGGACGTCCTGGAGCAGCGCTGGGCTGCGGCCGACCAGGTCTTCTCGGACAGCCGGTTGAAGGTCGTGGGCGTGGAGTTCACCGACGGGGACGCGGCCAAGACGAAGAGCATCGTCAACGAGTACATCCAGCGCGAGGGAACGATCGACGGCGTCTGGATGGACGCGGGAGCGACCGCGGTCGCGGCGGTGGAGGCGTTCCAGGACGCCGGTGTGCCGATCCCGCCGTTCGTGGGCGAGGACCAGCAGGACTTCCTGCGCATCTGGGCGGACGAGAAGATGAAGGCGGTCGCCCCGACCTACCCGACCTACCAGTGGCGCACCCCGATCATCGCCGCCCTGCGCGTCCTGGAGGGCAAGCAGGTCCCGCGGGAGTGGGTGCTGCCGCAGCCGAAGATCACCGGTGACAACCTCCAGGAGTTCATCAAGCAGGACATGCCGCCGCTGCACTACGCCATGTGCGGCTGCGAAACCATGCCGGGCTATCCCGCGCCCTGGAAGTGACGACCGGCGACCGCGCCGAGGCGCGGTCGCCGGACCTCCACCATCTACAAAGGACTGGCGGTGCCGGCTCGTGCTCCGCCGCCCTGGGGAAAGGCTCGCGGTTCACCAGCCGCGCGGTCAGGTGGGAGCGTGCGACCCCTCCAGCACGCGCATGAACGCACGCGACCAGAGGGGGAGGTCGGGCCAGCCGCGGCAGGACACCATCGCCCCGTCGACGACGTCGGGCTGGTCGACGAACGTCGCGCCCGCCAACTCCATGTCCACCTTCAGCGGTGGGAAGGCCGCGGTGGTGCGGCCCCGCAGGAGTCCCAGTGCGGCGGGCACCTGCGGGCCGTGGCAGATCGTGCCGACGGGAAGCCCGCGGTCGAAGAAGTAGCGGACGACGCGGGCCACGTCGGGGCTCGTCCGGATGTACTCCGGCGCCCGTCCGCCGGGGATCACCAGCCCGTCGTACTCCTCGGGGTGGACGTCGCCGAACGCCACGTCCACGGGCAGGAGGTGACCGGGTTTCTCCGTGTAGGCGTCGCAATCGGGCTCGAAGTCGTGCACCACCAGCTTGACCGCGCGCGTCGTGGGAGCGGCCACGATCGCCTCGTGGCCACCTTCGCGCAGGCGGAACACCGGGTACATCGAGTCGAGTTCCTCGGCGGCGTCGGCCACCAGGACCAGCACCCGAGCCATGTTCGCTCCTCATCCCCGCTCGCCGCGCCGCGCTGTGCTCTCGAGGTGGGCGAACGGCACCGGGTTCTTGAACGGACTGAACGCCGAACCGGTTCGATCAGCATCGGACCGTGCGCGCGGGCCGGGCAGGCACAATCGTCCGGACAGGTGCCGAACCGGTCGCCGCGGAGTTCACGTTAACATCGAAGGACGAGCTAAAACTCATCATCTTGCCTTTAGCTCTTAAATGCCCGGCCTTGTGCGTGTGAACACCGCGCCGTTAGCGTTAACAATCCGTCCGCGCTTGCCTACGGCAGGCGCTCGGCGGACCGCTCGCTGGACCGCACTCCATTCCCCCGCGCGAACCAGCAGCGGACCTTGCGTCCCTTGATGACGAAGGAGAAACGATGCGGACACTCGTCAGATCGCTGGTCGCCGTCGCGGCCCTGGTCGCGGGAGTGGTGTCGGCGACCGGATCCGCGGTCGCCGAATCGAACGGCGGTGTTCGGGTGATGCCGCTGGGTGACTCGATCACCGAGGGCACCCAGGTTCCCGGCGGGTCCCGGATCGGGCTGTGGCAGCGGTTCACGGGCGCGGGCTACCGGGTCGACTTCGTGGGGTCGCAGTTCAACGGTCCGGCCTCGCTCGGCGACCACGACCACCAGGGACACCCTGGGTGGCGCATCGACCAGATCGACGCCAACGTCGTCGGCTGGCTGCGGAACACCAACCCGCGCACCGTGTTGCTGCACATCGGCACCAACGACATCCTCCAGAACTTCAACGTCGGCGGCGCACCCGGCAGGCTGTCCGCCCTGATCGACCGCATCACGGCGACCGCCCCGAGCGCGGACGTGTTCGTCGCGACGATCATCCCGCTCGCCAACTCCGGGCAGGAGGCCGCCGTCCGCACGTTCAACGCCGCGATCCCCGGCATCGTGCAGGGCAAGGTGAACGCGGGCAAGCGGGTTCACCTGGTCGACATGCACGCCGCGCTCACCACCGCCGACCTGATCGACGGCATCCACCCCACCGCCACCGGCTACGACAAGATGGCAACAACGTGGTACGCGGCGCTGCGGTCCGTTCCGGGCTCGATCGGCGACCCGACCGCTCCGTCGGGTCGGCAGGTCGTGGGCACGCAGTCGGGCCGCTGCGCGGACGTGCCCACCGGGGCCGTGAACGGCACCCAGGTCCAGCTGTGGGACTGCAACGGCCAGCAGAACCAGTCGTGGACCCACACGTCCGGCAAGCAGTTGACCTCCGGTGGCAAGTGCCTCGACGCCTACGGCAAGGGCACCACCAACGGCACGCAGGTGGCCGTCTGGGACTGCAACGGGCAGCCCAACCAGCAGTGGACCGTGAACTCGAACGGCTCGATCACCGGCGTCGGGTCGAACCTGTGCCTGGACGCCTCCGGCCACGGAATCACCAACGGCACCAAGCTGATCCTCTGGACGTGCAGCGGCCAGGCGAACCAGCAGTGGACCCTGCGCTGAGCGGACGACCCGCGTGCGCCTCGGCACGGGAGGCGGGCGGAAGTGCCCGCCTCCCGGCCGTTCTACGCCTTCGCCCAGCGCTGGTTCGCGCCGGTGTGGCAGGTCCACAGGATGACGGCGGTGCCGTTGGCGGTGCCGGTGCCGTTGACGTCGAGGCACAGTCCGTTCTGGACGTTGCCCGCGGTGCCGTTGGTGTTGAGGTTCCACTGCTGGTTGGCGGCACCGTTGCAGTCCCAGATCCGCACCCGCGCGCCCGAGGTGGCGTTCGCGGGGGCCTCCAGGCACTTGCCCTGCACGCGCAAGGCCTTGCCGTCCTGGGTGAACTGCTGGTTCGCACCGTTGTGGCAGTCCCAGACGACCAGCGGGGAGCCGTTGGCCGTGCCCGCGCCGGAGACGTCCAGGCACCGGCCGGAGGACTCGCCGCGCAGGCGGAACGTCGTGGGCGTCGGGGTCTGGTCGCCCGTGAAGAACTTCCAGACCTCACCCTTGACCCAGCTCCGCGCACCGCTCTCGCAACCCGCGCACCCGTCCACCGGGCCTTGCTGGTGCCCGCCGTCGAACGGCGCCCAGACCACCGGGTACCCGGCACGGCAACCCGAGTAGGTGGTGGTGATGTGCCTCAGGCTGCCCGACGCCGGCTCGGGCGGGTTCTGCGGGGTGCAGCCGTTGTTGCGGACGAACCTGTCGCGCAGCGCTCGACCGGCGCCGATGTTGTCCGACACGCCGTGGATGCCCATGTAGGCAACCGGCTGCGTGCCGCCGCTGCACCCGCTGATCTCACCAGGAGCGGCGATGGCCGCGACCGCGCGGAACACCGTCGGCCGCGCGCACGCGAGGGCGTTGCTCATCGCACCGCCGTAGCTGAAGCCCAGGGAGAACAACTGCGTCGTGTCGACGCACAGGGCGTCCCCGATGCGCTTGACCATGTCGTCGGTGAAGGTCACGTCCTCACCGCCGGAGTTGGCCCAGCCGTTGCCGAGCCCCTGCGGCGCGACGAAGATCGTGCTGTTGTTCGCCAGCCGCCGCAACCCGTAGTAGGCGTAGACGTCCCCGTCGGAACCACCCGAGGCGACGTCGTTCGCCGTGCCGCCCCACCAGTGGAATCCGAAGACCAGCCGGTACGGGCGGGTGTTGTCGTAGTTGTCCGGGATGCTCAGGGTGAACCCGCGGCTCTTGCCGTTGCTCTGGATCGTGTGGTTGCCGTTCTGGATCGCGGGCGCCTTGCCGCACCCCGCCGTCGTGGCGAGAGCACCGACCTCCGCGGTTGACGTCCCGGCGTCGGCGGTACCGGTGCCTGCCAGGACGAGCGCGGTGGCGGCGACGACCGTCCACCATCGGCGAAAACCGTTCCCCTGTCTCATCTGTGCTCCCAATCCTGTGTGGGGATGATCAGCTTCGAACCGGTTCGATCACTCGATCGCACCGTACGTGTCGAGCGACGGACGGTGCAACGGCGTGACGAGCGAGGTATTTTGCTTGGCACGAAAGGACTTTCAGGTCCAACCGCCCGACCGGCGACGTTGCGTCGCCATCGCTCCGGTGGTGCGGTGGGCAAGCCCTTTCGCTGTCCTGTTGTGGCCACCTCGGTCGACCGCTTCCGCGGTTCCCGGACCGGTCGGATCGCCTCCGTCACGCCGAGCCGGTCCTGCGACGCCTTCGCGACCAAGACGACCGGCGCGGCCAAGATCCTGCTCGGCGGGGGCAGCACGACCGCCACCGTCCCGCACTCCACAGTGGACGGACCGTCCACGATCACGCTCCTGTCGCCGTCCGAGGCGGGCTTCCGGGCGGTGGCCGTCGCGCAGCACTCCGGGCGGTGCCTGGACAACGCGGACCCGAACCTGGTGGGCGTGGCACCAGTGCGGCGTCACGCCACCAGGCGTCGGGTCACACCCAACCCCGTTCGCAGGCGACCACGCCCAGTTGGAAGCGCGACCGCGCGCCCAGCAGGTTCTGGAGGCGGGTGATCCGGCGGTGCACGGTGCGGAGGCTGACCCCCAGTTCCCGCGCGATGGTCTCGTCGATCGCCCCCGTGCGCATGAGCCGCAGCAGGCGTCGTGTCGCGTCCGTGGGTTCGCGCTCCACCACGTCCTCCGCGACGGGCACCAGGGCTAATTCCACCGGCTTAAACGCGGTCATGGCACGTGAACCCGAGGGCTGCGGGCCCGGTGATGTCGATCGGGCCGCACCAAGACCCTCGATCGGCCTCTGCCGGGGGAGTGGCGCCAGGTGGTTCAGGAGGGGATTCACGGCGGTCGTGGTGTTGGTGGATCGGTGCGCGAGGGGACATTGCTTTCCTCCCGATGGCAGGGAAAGGACGGCGTCGGGGAAGGGTTCGGAACCGTGGTCGGATGCGCGGGGCGGCGTTCGGGCACGCGCGGCGGCCGGGTGGTGACGGCGCAGGACGGGGCTCGAGCCCTCGGTCTTGGCTGTCATGGACCGCTCCACTGCGTCGTGGCACCTACCGGTGACGACCGTGGGTGAATCGGTCAGAATGTGTCTGACTCTTCAGGGCGGTCGACCGGCATCCTTGCCCGTCTTCCGCCTGGATTCGGCCGACGCCCACGACCGCCTTCACCACAATGACAGCGGTCACGTGTCGCTGAAGTCAAGGGAAGAGCAGGGCGAACTTGAAAAAGCTCCAGGTTTGCGCGGACCGGTTCGACGTGGTGCCGGAGGTGTTGGCAGCCCGCTCACGGGTCAGATAAGTCATACTCATCCCATCGCGCTGCCCTTGACCTGCGGTTCTGGTCCGCGATGAGGACGGAGATGATCACCGGGCGAGCCGGATCGCGGGAAGACCGGTCGTACTTGCGCCATGTTCGCGCTAACAGATTGAACATTCATCTGACTGTGCGAGCCGCGCTTTAGCTTGTTTTAGCGGATATTATTGAGCTGTGCGTCGCGTTAGCGTTCACATCACTGCCGCGAGGGCGTGAGCCCGGTGCTGACCCGGAGGGGGTTTGGACGTCCGCGGTGGTCAGCGGCGGTCTCGACGACACCGGCCGCGAAGCTCGACCGGACATCGGTCAGCCGGGCGCTCGCGGGCGGGATCACGAGGCTCAACGTCCTCATGCACCCCTCGCCAACCGTCGGCCCGGATCAGCCGAAAACGCGGCGCTGGATCTCCCGCCGGTAGTCCTCAAGGGTCCTGTCCACGTGCACGGCCGCGGCCGCCGCGGCGGCCTCCGGATCGCCACCCCGGATGGCCTGGTAGATCGCGGCGTGCTCCTCCACCGCCTCCGCCGCGTGACTGCCGACCGCGCCTTGCAGCCCGATGGTGTTGGACTGCCGTTGCAGGCGCCGGGCCTCGCGCACCGCCGCGACCAGGAACTGGTTGTGCGAGGCGGCCGCGATCGCCAGGTGGAACTCGTCGTCACCGCGGTCGAACAGCGCCACCTGCCCGGTCAGGTGCCCTTCACGGCACGTGTCGGCCGCGACCTCGATGGCACGCAGCTCGGCGGGCGTCGCGCGGGTCGCGGACAGCCTGCTGGCCGCGGTCTCCTGAACCCGGCGGAATTCGAAGAGCATGTAGACGTGGTCGAGATCGGTGGGCAGGAAGATCCCACCCCAGCGAGAGGAACCGAGCATGCTCTCGTCGTCGGCCACGTACAGCCCACGCCCCTTGTGCGCCCGCACCCGCCCCAGCGCCGAGAGGATCTTCACCGCTTCCCGCACCACGGTCCGACTGGACCCCATCCGCCCGGCCAGCTCGTTCTCCGTCGGCATGCGGTCACCGGGTTGCAGGCCCAGCTCGGTGATCAGCTGCAGGATCCGCTCCGCCACCAGCTCGTAGCCGGGCCGGTAGGCCGCGGACGGCACGTGTGCGGCATCGGCATCCACTGGCGTGGCCCCTTCGGCATGAGTACGACTCTTCGTCCGTCCGCCCAAGGTACAGGCGCGCAGAACGGGCAGCAGCATGGTCACGACTGCACCGGGGCACGGGTCTCTGCCGGCCCTCTGTCACTGCATGCATGAGGTTTTCGGCAGGCGTGGGGCTCACGACGAGACGTCGACGGACCAACCGTCGTAGAAGGCAGGTCGCAGGCCGTCGGCCACACCGAACGCCTCGGCCACGGCGAGGGTGGCGGCGGTGCGGACGGCGGAGACGTCGATGTCGGTCAGGTCGAGTTGGGCGTGCACGACCTCGACCGCGACGCCCGTCGGGTCCGCGCCGCACCGGCTCGCCAGGGCCACGCCGTCGGCCGCGCCCGCGAGGGCAGCGTCCACGAATTCGCGGTCCGGTCCGGGCTGGAGCGAGGAGGCGTCGTCGGGGGCGACCTGCCACGTGACCGGAGACGTGCCTTCGCCCGCTGTCACCAGTCGGATGCGGACCTGGCCGAAGTAGCCGACGCCCGCGTGCTGGCGCCTGAGCCGGTACTCGCCGAAACGACTGCCGGGCATGGTCAACTCCTCGTGTTCGCGAACAGGTTGGCCTGCCGCGTCACCGGTTCCCCTCGGTAAGCGCAGCGCTGTCAGGCATGATCGAATCGAGGCGCGACATCAAGTTTTCGGTGATCGCGGCCAAGTCCGCGCCTTCTCCCGCCTCGAGCCAGTTTTCATAAGCGGTGAAGAACACCTGGATACCCACGCGGGCCGCCAGTCGCGCGATGTCCGCGTCGACCCCGCGTTCTCGCAGGGCGTCGGTGAACGCGACCGCGATGTCGTCGTGCTTGATCAGGTCGCGCTCCCGCAGTTCCGGGTTCGCCGTGATCACCGCGTGCCGTTGGCGCTGGCTGTCCCGCCCCATGGCCGCCCAGTCGAACTCCGTCAAAGCCCTGGTGACCACCTGGAGCGGGTTCACGACGTCGGGTGCCTGGAGAACCTCTTCGACGAGCGCTGCGCGCAGGTCGGCTGATTCGGCGAAAAGAACATCGCGCTTGTCGGAGAAGTACCGGAAGAACGTGCGGGTCGTGACGCGGGCGCGCTTTGCGATCTCGACGACGCTCGTGCCCTCGAACCCCTTCTCGTGGAAGAGCTCCATGGCGGCCTTCTT
This sequence comes from Umezawaea sp. cmx-9-4, assembly GCA_049997955.1. GTDB lineage: Bacteria > Actinomycetota > Actinomycetes > Mycobacteriales > Pseudonocardiaceae > Umezawaea. The sequence continues at coordinate 399,561 of JAEBDY010000011.1, forward strand.
CAGCCGGTCTTCGCTACCGAGTTCCCAGCGGGGCATGGCCCGGATGGTACTGGCCCTGCAACGCGCCGAGACGGCATGACCGCCTGCTCGGCCACTCTCGTCACGACCGTGGTGTCACACCGTGACATCAGTGCTAGGGTGATGTCACGGTGTGACAACAGCTTCTCGGCACGCACGTCGAATGAGGGAAGAACGTCATGAAGGCGATTCAGTTCGACCAGTACGGTCCCCCGGAAGTGCTCGCTCTCGTCGACGTCGACGTCGACGTCGCCGAGCCGCACCCGCGGGCGGGCCAGATCCGCATCCGGGTTCGTGCGGCGGGTGTCAACGGCCTCGACGGGAAGATCCGCGCGGGGCTGGCGCGGGAGATGTTCGAGGTGACGCTGCCCAGCGGCATCGGATCCGACGCCGCGGGCATCGTCGACGAGGTGGGCGATGGTGTGACCGACGTCCAGGTCGGCGAAGCCGTGTTCGACATCGGCTCCAACGCCTTGGCCGAACACGCCGTTCTGGACGCCTGGGCCCGCATGCCGGAGGGCTTGTCCTTCGAGGAAGCGGCCGGGTATCCGATCCCCGTCAAGACGGCGTTCCGCGTCCTCGACCAGGTCGGCCTCCGATCGGCCAGACCTTGCTGATCAGCGGCGCGTCGGGAGGGGTGGGCACCGCCGTGCAGCAAGGTGCCCTGGTTTCGTTCCGGGCCAACGATGTTCCTGCGGCGTTGCGCGAAGCCGCAACGCTGTACGCCGAGGGCGCACTGAGGATCCCGGTCCAGAGGACCTTCACGCTGGCGGACTCCACCGCCGCGCAGGCGCACAACGATGCCGGTCACGCCGCTGGACGAACGGTCGTGACCGTGCCTGATCCGGCGACTCAGGACTGAACTGCCTTTTCCCGGCTGCGAGAAGCAGGCAGCAGGTGAGCGAGGAACGCCGCGCGAAGCCGACGAGGCCCTCGATCGCGCGGCGCTCTTCTTCCGACAACACGTCGACCACTGAGTCGACCCCACCAACCGGACACGTGCACCAACGATGGAAAGCAGGACGGACATGGCAAACCTGTCGGTCGTCGGACCTGGCGAAGGCGAGATCATGGAGCTCCGGGGGACGCGACTGCGCGTCCTCGAAGACGGATCCACCACCGACCATCGTCTCGGGGTGATCGAGCTGACCATCGCTCCGCACAGCGAAGGCCCCCCGCAACACCGGCACTCCCTGCACGACGAGGGCTTCTACGTCGTCTCCGGCACCCTCCGGTTGACCGTCGGCGACGAGGTCCACGACGCGAAGGCCGGAGCGATGGCGGTGGTGCCTCCCGGTGTGCCGCACACCTTCGGCAACCCCGGCGACGAACCCGTGGTGGTGCTCTCGACCGTGACCCCCGACTTCTACATCCAGTACTTCAAGGACATCCGCGACTGGGTCGCGTCCGGCAAGCCGATGACGCCCGAGGCTCAGGCCGAGATCATGGCGGGCTATGCCACTGTGCCGTCCACGCAACACGGCCCCGAGGCCGGCTGAGCTCGATTGAGTAGGCACTCGGTTGATCAGGGCTTGAGCCATGTTCGGCAACTCTGGCCCGCGCCGGGGTAGTCCTAGGTGCACCAGGACCACCCCGATGGCACGACCACGCGTCCGGTGCTCAGCGCCATCGCTTCGCAAGCCGCCGCGGCCGAAGTGCTGTCCACTGTGGACCGGATCAACCAGACGGCGACCCGGCACCCGTTGCAGGTCGGCTCGCACGTGGTGGACGGCCACCGATCGAGCCGGGACATCCGTCCTGTGCTCGCCCGAACGCCGCACGGTCAAGCACCGCGGAGGCTCCGTGTCCTGCAACCAACCTGCTCGTCGAGCAACTGCGCCGCGGCAGTCCACGGCCCGTCCGCGGTCTGAACCGCCAGAGCATCCGAACGCCGGCTGACCGGTCCGACCCCAGGGGCCGGTCAGCCGGACGCCCGCGCGACGGAGCTGGTCATCGCGCGGGCGCTGCCGAGATGGCCTGCCGGGTCGCAGAGCTGGTCGATCCGATCGCCGCCGAGACTGGCCACGACGACCGGGTGCGCCCGGAGTTCGGTGGCCAGGTCGCTGCCGGTGTCGATCACGCGGGCGCACGCGGCGTAGACCAGTTCGTGGGCCTGTTGACGGCCGAGTGCCGGTGCGAGCGCCATCATCACGGCCTCCGCCATGATGAGTCCGCCGGTGAGACCGAGGTTGGCGCGCATCCGGTCCTCGTCCACCCGCAGACCGGCGATGAGGTGCGCGGCTTGGGTGAGCGAGGAGGAGAGCAGCAGGAACGCTTCGGGGATGACGGCCCATTCGACGTGCCACGGGCCGGTGGCCCGCTCGAAGTCCTGCACCATCGCGTCGAGCATCGCGGATGCCTTGTCCCGCAGCAGCTTCGCGGCCGCCACCACGAGCTCGCTGGAGATCGGGTTGCGCTTCTGCGGCATGGTGGAGCTCGCGCCCCTGCCGGGGGTGAAGGGTTCGGCCAGTTCGCCGAACTCGGTGGAGCAGAGCATCGCCACGTCGGCCCCGATCTTGCCGACGGATCCGCCGATCGCGGCGAGGAGACCGACGATCTCGACCAGACCGTCGCGGGCGACGTGCCAGGTGATCTCCGGGTCCCGCAGGCCGAGCTCCGCCGCCAGTTCCGCGCGCACGCGCAGGCCATCCGGTCCCGGACCGAGTGACGCCAAGGTCCCCGCGGCGCCGCCGAACTGCACCATCAGGTCCCGTTCTCGCACGGCGGCGAGGCGATCGGCGTGGCGGTCGAGCGCTGAGAGCCACACCGCCACCCGGTAGCCGAAGGTGATGGGCAGGGCGTGCTGCAGGTGGGTGCGTCCCGCGGTGACGGTGTCGATGTGCGCCACGGCGAGGGCGCGCAGGCACGCCCGCAGCCGGTCGAGCCCTGCGTCGACCAACCGCAACGCGTCGGCGCACTGGAGCATCACCGCGGTGTCCATGATGTCCTGCGTGGTGGCGCCCCAGTGCAGGAAACCTCCCGCGGCGCCGCTGTGTTCGGCGAGCTGGGTGACGATCGGCAGGACCGGGTAGCCGACGTTCTCGGTGTCCCGGCGGAGCCGGTCGCGGTCCAGCAGTGCGGAGCCGCACGAGTCCGCGATGGCGTCCGCCATGTCGCGGGGGATCACGCCGACCCGTGCCTGAGCCGTTGCCAGCGCCACTTCGGTGCGCACGATCGCGTCCACGAAGGACTCGTCGCTGAACACCTCGCGCATGGCCGGTGTTCCGAACATGTCGCGGAACAGGAACGAGTCGAACACCGTGCTGCCCGCCATCACCCACGCTCCCGCGGCGCACCCGCGTCGATGGCGACGTACTTCTGCTCCAGGTACTCGTCGATGCCCGTGTTGCCGCCCTCGCGGCCGATCCCGGACTGCTTCATCCCGCCGAACGGGGCGCTGGGGTCGGACACGTAGCCGCGGTTGAGGCCGACCATGCCGGTCTCCAGCTCCTCGACCATGCGCAGCGCCCGGCCCAGGTCACGGGTGTAGAGGTAGCTCACGAGGCCGAACTCGGTGTCGTTGGCCGCGCGCAGCGCCTCGGTCTCGGAGGTGAAGGTCCGGATCGCCGCGACCGGGCCGAAGATCTCCTCGCGGCTGATCCGCGCGTCCGCGGGCACGTCGGTGAGCACGGTCGGCGGGTAGAAGTAGCCCGGACCGTCCGGGACCACTCCTCCGGCCCGCAGGCGTGCGCCCGCACCGACCGTCTCCTCGACCAGGTCCGCGACGCGGGACCGCTGGCGGTCGTCGATCATCGGCCCCATGTCGGTTCCGGGGTGCGTGCCCGCTCCCACGGTGATCGACCCCATCCGTGCGACGAGCTTCCGCGTGAACTCCTCCGCGACGTCGGCGTGGACGTGGAAGCGGTTCGCCGCGATGCACGCCTCCCCGACGTTGCGGAGCTTGGCGGTCATCGCACCGTCCACGGCCGCGTCGACGTCGGCGTCCTGGCAGACGATGAACGGCGCGTTGCCGCCCAGCTCCATGGAGGTGCGCAGAACGGTGCCCGCCGCCTGGGCCATCAGCAGCCTGCCGACCGGCGTGGAACCGGTGAACGACAGCTTGCGCAGTCGTCCGTCGCGCACCAGGGGTTCGGTGACCGCCGCGGCGTGGTCGGTCGGGATGACGTTGAGAACGCCGTCCGGAAGCCCGGCCTCCGTCAGCACCCGCGCGAGGGCCGCCGTCGTCAGAGGCGTCTGCGCGGCAGGCTTGACGACCATGGTGCAGCCCGCCGCGACGGCGGGGCCGATCTTGCGCGCGGGCATGGCCAGCGGGGCGTTCCACGGGGTGATCAGCAGGCAGGGCCCGACCGGTTGCCGCGTGACCAGCACACGGGCGGTCCCGTCCTCGCTGACCTTCCAGGTGCCGTCGATCCGGACGGCTTCCTCCCCGAACCAGCGCAGGTAGTGGGCGGCGTAGGTGACCTCGGCCCTCGACTCGGCCAGCGACTTGCCCATCTCCAGGGTGATGAGCAGCGCGAACTCCTCGACGCGCTCGATGAGCAGGTCGTGCGCGCGGCGCAGGACCTCGCCCCGGACGCGCGGAGGAACGGTCGCCCAACGGTGTTGGGCGGCGCTGGCGGCGTCGAGCGCGGCCAGCGCGTCGGCAGGTGTCGCGTCGGCCACCTCGCACAGCGCCAGTCCGGTGGCCGGGTTCTCCACGGCGAAGGTCGCTTCGCCGGTCGCCCGCCGCCATCGCCCGGCGACCAGCAGTCCTTTCTCGACCCGGTCGATCACGGCGGACGCGGACAGGGGCGTGGTCACGGCGTTCACGTCCGGTGTCCTCATCGGGTCAGGGCGGTGATGATGGCTTCGGCCATGGGGGCGCTCGAAGCGGGGTTCTGGCCGGTGAACAGGGTGCGGTCCTGGACGTTGTACGGCTGGTAGGCGGGCCCGCCCGAGTGCAGCGCGCCCTTCTCCCGCAGAGTGGTGGCAAGCAACCACGGAGCGTTCTCGGCGGTGCCGAACAGCTCTTCCTCCTCGTCGGTGAAGGCCGCCATCCGCCTGCCCGCGAACACCCACCCGCCTTCCGCGTCGACCGCGGACAGCAACCCGGCGGGTCCGTGGCAGACCGCGCCGATGATCTTTCCCGCCGCGTCCGCGTCGACGAGCAGCTTGCCGAGGTCGGCGTCCTGGTAGAGGTCCACCACGGGGCCGTGGCCGCCGGGGAGCACCACGGCGACGTAGTCGCCCGCGTCGACCTCGTCGAGCTTGAGCAGCGGGCCGAACTCCCGCAGGGCGCGCTCGGCGTGCTCGACGTGGTGGGCGCACTCCGGACCGGCGACCTCCGGGTCGGCGCTGTGCGCGTCGAGCGGCTGGAGCACACCGCCGGGGGAGGCGAAGTCGACGGTGAAGCCCGCCTCGGTGAACTTCTCGTGCGGCGCGGCCACCTCCTCCGCCCAGTACCCCGTCGGGTAGGCCGAGCCGTCGGTGCGCTCCCAGACGTCGGCGGCGGACAGGACGATCAGGATCTTGCTCATCTGCTGGTTCCTCTTCGGTGTCGGCTTGAGGTGAGGACGTCAGGCGGGGAAGTCGCTGGCGGACGCGGTCTCCGCGGCGGCGTCGAGGTTCGCGCGCAGCGCCTGGACCTTGGCCGTGGCGTAGGCGTGGGAGTCCGAGCCCAGGATCTGGCGCAACGGGCCCTGTCCGGACACGACGCGCTCGATCATCAGCCGGGCACCCCTGACCGGGTCTCCGGGCTGGCTGCCCTGCAGCTCCAGGTGGTTCTCGGTCATCTCGCGGATCGCCGGGTAGGCCGCGGTGGTGCTCTCCGGCAACGCGAGCGAGTCGGTGGTGAGGAAGTCGGTGCGGAAGTAGCCGGGCTCGACGATGGTGACCTCGACGCCGAACTCGGCGACCTCGGCGGCGAGCGCCTCGGTCAGGCCCTCCAGCGCGTACTTGCCCGCGCAGTAGAGCGCCCAGCCGGGGACCGAGGTCAGGCCGAGCACCGAGGACACGTTGACGACGTGGCCGCTCCTCTGCTCGCGGAGGATGGGCAGGGTGGCTCGCAGCACGTTCCACACGCCCACGACCTGGACGTCGAGCATGTCCCGGACGTCGCGGGCGCTGGTCTCCTCGACCGCGGCCAGGAACCCGTAGCCCGCGTTGTTGACCACGACGTCGAGACCCCCGAAGCGCTCGGTCGTCCGCCGGACGGCCTCGGCGACAGCGGGTTCGTCGCGCAGGTCGACGGTGAGCGGCAGCAGGCGGGTGGTGTCGACCGCGTCCCCCAGAGCGGCCAGGAGGCGCTCCGTCGACCGGGTGGTCGCGGCGACGTCGTCACCCCGCTCGAGGAGTTGCTTGACGAGTTCGAGGCCGAGGCCGCGGGAGGTGCCCGTCACGAACCAGGTCGTGGGACGGTCTGCGGGAAGAGTCATCGTCGTCCTTCACTCGTGTGCTGCGGGGAAGCGCGGTCCGGGGCCGGTCCCCGGTTCCGGCATGACCGAAGCCTGCCGTGGAAAAAGGGGTTCCCGGCGCTCATCCCGAGCCCTGTGCGACCTCGGACTCGGCGACCTAGGACCGGGAGGTCCACTCGGGAATCCGTTTCGTGGTCCACAATCGACGGCATGGCCAGTACCAATCGCGAGCTCGCCGACTTCCTGCGACGCGCACGCGGCCAGGTCGACCCGTCACGGGCCGGCCTGCCCTCCGACGGCAGGGTTCGCCGGGTGGAGGGACTGCGACGCGAGGAGGTGGCCCTGCTCGCCGGCGTGTCCACGGACTACTACGCCCGGCTCGAGCAGGGCAGGCGCATCACCCCCTCGCCCGCCGTCGTCGAGGCCATCGGCCGCGCCCTCGAACTCGACGAGGCGGGACGCACGCACCTGCGGGACCTCATCGGGTCGCCCGCAGGCCCGGCGCCCCGCAGGCCGAGCAGCGTGCAGCGCGTGCGGCCCGGCCTCCACCAGCTCATCGACGCGCTCGACGGGGAACCGGCGCTGGTGCTCGGCCGCCGCACCGACGTGCTGGCGGCGAACCGGATGGCGAAGGCCCTGTTCGCGGACTTCGACAAGATCCCGCCGAAGGAGCGCAACTACGCGCGCTGGATCTTCCTCGACGAGGACGCGCGGTCGTTGTTCGTCGACTGGCGCGACCAGGCCCGTGCCGCCGTCGAGAGCCTGCGGTTCGAGATCGGCAGGGATCCCGGCGACGCCGCCACAGCCGCTCTCGTGGCCGAACTCCGGGACCGCAGCCAGGACTTCGACCAGTGGTGGGAGCAGCACCGCGTGCACCAACGCACCTACGGCTCCAAGCGGCTGCGCCACCCGCTCGTCGGCGACCTCACCGTCGAGTACGAATCCCTCGTCCTGCCGGGCGATCCGGACACGGTCCTGTACGTCTACACCACTGAGCCCGACTCGCCGTCGAGGCGGGCCGTGGACATCCTCGCCAGCTGGACGGCGTCAGGTCCTGGTGCGCGGCTGGCCAGGTCCGGTCCGGACACCGACCACGAGTCGTGACGGACCGCCTGCGCGTCGCCGAACGGCCGTCGAGATCCCAATCCGGCCACGGGCAAGACACCGCCGAGGGGTGCGAGCACGATCGTGTTCGCGACGACCAGCGGTCACCTGGCAGGCATCGGCGGGATCTACCCCAAGGACAACGACATCGCACCCCTCAGTCCCGCGGCCCCAGGTAGCCGCGGGAGAACGCGGCGGCCACCGCGGCTGCCCGGTCGTTGACGCCCAGCTTCGCGTACACGTGCAGCAGGTGCGTCTTGACCGTCGTCTCGCTGATGAAGAGCCGCTTCGCCGCCTCGCGGTTCGTCGAGCCCCGTGCGATCAGCTCCAGCACCTCCAGTTCGCGCTGCGACAGCGGTGCCGGGGCTGGTCTGCGCACCTGTCCCAGGAGCCGGGTCGCGACGGTGGGGGAGAGCACCGCCTGCCCGCGTGCCGCGGCCTCCACCGCGTGGACGAGTTCCGCCCTCGACGCCTCCTTCAGGAGGTAGCCGGTGGCGCCGGCCTCGATCGCCGGCAGCACGTGGCTGTCCGTGTCGTACGTGGTGAGCACCAGCACCCGTGACGGCACCCCGCGCTTCGCCAACTCCCTGATGGCGGCGACCCCGTCGGTTCCGGGCATCCGCAGGTCCATGAGGATCACGTCGGGGCGGAGGCGCTCCCCGGCCGCGACCGCTTCCGCACCGCCACCGGCTTCGCCGACCACCTCGAAGCGCGGATCGGCGCCGAACATGCCCCGCAGCCCGTCCCGCACCACCGGGTGGTCGTCGACGATCAGCAGCGTGATCAACTCATGCTCCCGGCAGGGATCGCAGGCACCGCCACCGTGATCGCGGTGCCCCCGCCGGGCTCGGACTCGATGTCCAGTTGCCCGGCGAGGCGCTGCACCCGCTGCCGCATTCCGGCGAGCCCGAAGCCCCCGTCCGGAGAGCTGCCGGTGCGCTTGGCGTCGGGCAGGAAACCCACGCCGTCGTCCAGCACGTCGAGCGTCACCAGGTCCTCCATGTACGACAGGGTCAGGGATACCCGACCGGCTCGTGCGTGCTTGGCGACGTTGGCGAGAGCCTCCTGCGCTGTCCGCAGCAGTGCCACCTCGACGTCGGTGTGCATCGGCCGGGCGTCGCCGGTGGTGGTCAGCACCGCCTCGACGCGGTTCACCTCCGACCAGCGCTCGGCCACGTCGCGGATCGCGTCCGGGAGGCGGGCCTCCGCCAGCGCGGACGGTCCCACCGCGTGCACCGTCCGACGGGCCTCGGTGAGGCTCTCGCGGGCCAGTTCCATCGCGTTCGCCACGTGCCTGCGCGACACCGCCGGTTCGGCCGACGCCTGCTCGGCGGCCTGGAGCTGGGTGAGGATGCCCGCCAGCCCCTGAGCGAGGGTGTCGTGGATCTCCCGCGCCATCCGCTGCCGCTCGTCGAGCACGCCGGCCTCGCGGGCCCTCACCAGCAGTTGGGCGTGCAGGCCCGCGTTCTCCGCCAGTGCGGTCTCCAACTCGGCGTTGGCCCTGTGCAACTCGACCAGCGCCCGCTTCTGCCGGTGGTTGCGCCGGTCGGACATCACGTCGGCGTAGAAGGCCGCCGTGGCCATCACCGTGGTGAGCGCGCTGACGGCGGGCCACTTCCACCAGTCGTCGGCCGTGATGCCAGCCGCCCCTCCCACGTAGGAGACCGCCGAGACCGCGGACGTGACGGCCACCCCGACGTAGCGCCACCGGCCCTTCAGGTACTGGAAGGCGTGCACGTAGCCGGTGAAGGCGAAGAAACCGAACCAGGGCGTGAGCAGCACGAGGCAGGCGGTCAACGCCACGAGCCCCGTGTAGTAGAGGCCCATCGGCGGGCTCCTGCGGTGCAACTCCGGATGGAGCGTGTGGAACCACACGACCCACGCGGTGAGCAGGGTGGAGAGCCCGAGCACCCCTGGGAGGTGCACCTCCGCGCTCCAGAGCGGCTGCAGCAGGGCGAACACGACGCTGACCGCCAGCAGCGGGTACGGGAGCACCTTCAGGACCGCGGTCTCCTTGCGCTCCCAGCGGTCGAACTCCTCGCGCAACTCGGCCTCGACACCCACGACCCGCATGATCGCACGCCCCGCCCGGCTACACCGTTGCCCGTACGGCGGGCACACGGCGCAGGGCGCCCGCGATCGCCCAACTCCCGACCGCGGCGATCACCAGGGTCAGCAGGAACTTCGGCACGGGCGCCGCGTCGAGTTGCAGCAGCGCCGCCTCGGCTCCGACGATGACCGGCGCGTGCACGAGGTAGACGGCGAAGGCGTTGTCGGCGAGGTAGCGGCTGAACCGCGACGTACCGGCTGCGAAGCGTTCGAACACGCGGAGCAGGACCAGGATGACGCCGACCGCGAACAGCGACTCCGACAGGGCCAGAGCCAGGTGGGCGAGGTCGTGACCGGCCAGGGCACCGGACACCCCGAAGCCCCGGTAGCCGCCCAGCGCCAGCGGCACGAGGGACACCACCACCATGAGCACGCCGAACCAGCCCGTTCTCCGCGGAAGCGCCGCGAACCAACGGCGGTGGTACGCGGCGGTCCCGGCGGCGAAGAGCAGCACGTACTGCGGCACGTAGGCGGGGCTGGGCAGTCCGAGCACCGGCTCGTAGGTGCCGTGGGGGACGAAGATCCGCCAGGCGTAGGTGATCACGCTGAGGACGAGCACGAAGGCGAGCAGATCCCCCCGCCGCAACGGTCGTGACCGCACTGGCGCCGCAGCCGCGCGCAGGTGCCGGAACAGCGCGTACCCGAGCGAGAAGATCAGCAGCAGTTCGAGGAACCAGGTGGGCCCGACCTCCCAGGCGGTGAAGTAGTGGGCCACAAAGGACGGCCGGGTTGCCGCCGGGAGGTTGAGGTGGTCCGGCAGGATGAAGAACGGGCGCAGCAGCACGATGAACCCGAGGAAGGGAATCCCGAGCCGCTTCAGGCGCTCGACCGCGAACGTGCGCGGCCCCCTTCGGTCGACCGCGCCGGGTGCGAAATATCCGGACAGCAAGAAGAAGAACCCCATGAAGAACGTCTGGTTGACCACGAGCAGCAGGTCCAACGGCTCCGCCGCTGACGACGAAGCCGACTGCTGCCACTTCGGCCAGACGTCGAGATTGCTGTAGGGAGCCGCGGAGTGGTGCACGACCACCAGGAAGGTCAGGAAGACGCGGAGGTTGTCCATGGAGGAGATGCGTGCGGGGCTCGCAGTGCCGGCGACGTCGATTTGTGTTCTCACGGGGCAGCACATCCCGTCAACTCGGCCTGGGTGAACTGGAGCCGCGACGAGCACCCGTGGACAGCGAGAGCGACTTCCGCGCCGAACCTGAAGATCTCGCCCCGCTCGACGGCGAAGCCAACCCCGTTCACCGCGGTGTGGTCGCCGTAGCGCTTGACGAGGCCGTGTACCTCGATGATGGCCATGTGCAAAAGACTGCTGCCCGCAGGAGCGCGCCGGATCGACCACGCGGGCGGGGATCACCGCGGACGCGGTAGACCCCTCCATCCTCCGATCGGAGGATGGAGGGAAGGGCGGCGACGTGCCTTGAGCCAGTTGGCCTTCTGGCCTGCTCGACCGGGATGACCGCACTGTCCGCACCAGGTCCCGCAGCCGGATGTCCGCGGGCGGGCGTCCGTTGCCGCTGCGGACCGCGGTCGTCGGCATCGCCTCGGTGGTCCGGCGGTCGCGGTCGGGCTGCCGGTCGAACTTCAAAACCCTGCTCGACGACCGAAGCCCATGTTGGCGTACGCCTGAACGTGCTCGGCCCCGTACAGGCGAACATGCTCGGTTGGTGGTGCGATGACCGAGATCTCGTCCGTCTGTTGTGGACGGTTGACGGTCTCGGTCAGCCGCGCGCTTCTCATGCCACCTTGATGACGACCTTGCCCGAGGGGTGACCGTTCTCGACGGTGGCGAGGGCGGCCGGGGCGTCGGAGAGCGGGTGGACCGCGGTGATCACGGGTGCGAGGACTCCGTCGAGGGCCAGCCGGGCGGACCGTTCCAGGTTCTCGCGGTCGAGGCGACGTTCGACGAAACGCCCACCGAGTTCGGGCACGGACATATCACCCACGGCGATGACGTTGCGGGGATCCCGGGCCAGTGGGGCGACCGTCCGCAGCGAGGTGCCGCCAACCATGTCGACGATCCCGTCGAAGCCGTCCGGAACCAGCTCGCGTGCCGCGGCGGCGACGTCCTCGGCGGTGTAGTCGATGAACCGCACCCCGATGGCTTCTGCGGGCCCGCGCTTGGCGGTACTCCCGGTGCCGATCACCCGCAGCTCGCGACTGGTGGCCAGCCGGGCGACGGCGAGGCCGACCCCGCCGCCGACCCCGTTGACCAGGACCGTGGCACCGGCCGGGAGGCCGAGCTGGTCGAGCGCGTCCACCGCGGTCGTCCCGGCCACCGGCAGCGTTGCCGCCACGGTCGCGGACAGACCTGTCGGGATGCGCGCGGTGTTCGACGCGGACAGCACCGTCGTCTCGGCGTAGGTGCCGCCACCGGTGAGCGCGAAGCCGAAGACAGCGTCGCCTACTTCGAGCCCGTCGACGTCCTCGCCCAGAGCGAGAACCGTTCCCGCTGCCTCCATGCCCAGCACGCGGGGAAACGGACGCCCGCCGTCAAGGCCGGGGACCAGACCCGAGCGCACGAGGTGGTCGAGGGGGTTCACGCCGGCGACCTCGACCCGGATCAGCACCTCGCCGCGACCGGGGACGGGATCGGGACGATCGAAGAACTCCTGCACCTCGGGCCCGCCGTGCTCGCTGAATCCCCACGCTTGTCCCATTTTCTGCCGCCTCCCGCATGACCGACCCGGTGGTTCCGGGTGCTGTCGCCATCCTCACCGTTGACATCGATGTAAGGGGCAAGTGGCTGAGGTGCAGGTCACAGCATCAGGCCGACCGTGCTGCCGGATCCGGGACCGTGGACAGCTCCGCCCGGTGCCGGCTGTTCACCTTGATCAGCACGTCGAGCGCATCCCGGGTCTCGACCAGGTGCGCGATGTCGGCGTCGATCCGGTCGCGCTCGCGCGTCATCGCCGTGAACGTCTCCTCGGCGACGCCCAGGTCGCCGGGGACGTCCACGCACGGCAGCACGGTCGCGATCACCCGGCTGGACATACCCGCGTTGAACAGCTGCCGGATGAGCGCCACGCGCTGGACCTCGGCATCGGAATAGTGGCGCTGCCCGGCGCCGGAGCGCGAACTGGTCAGCAGGCCCTGCTCCTCGTAGTAGCGCAGAGAGCGCGGACTCACGCCCGTGCGCTTGGACAACTCGCCGATCCGCATACCCGAAAGCCTACGTCCGCCTGCTCCAGGGCTCAGCGCACCGGCAAGTCATGGACGCTCACGGGCACGCTGGCGGACCTCGACCTGGCCATGGCCCTGGCGGGCTGCCCGAGCACGGCAGGCATCACCCGCGACCTGCTCATGTCCCTGTCCGAGACCTGAGGACCCGGCTCCTGAGCCTCCGGCGCCTGCCAAGCCTTCGCCTGCGCACGGGACGGAGGAGAAGAAGATCGCGCAGAAGCAGAAGAGGACCACGCGGGTCGCCCTGCGGTCGGCTCCCGAGCCGTCGAACGAGAAGCGCCGCGCCGAGGAGGCGCGGGCCCGGATCGAGCGCGCCAATCCCGCGACGCCCCCGAAACCCTCGCCCGTGGGGTTGCGGGCGACCGAGGTGAAGCACGGTGTTCCCACGGAGGGGGTGCAGGGACGGCAGGCTCGGCCCAGGGAACTGCCGCAGTCGTCGAGGACCACCTCGGTGACGTCGTCGGCGGCCAGCCTCATCGTCTCGGCGACCAGCGCGCCGCTGTACCGCGCGCCGCCGATGGCGAGCACCGGCAGCGTCAGCCGGGTCTTCCCGCGCTGCTCGTTCTGCGCGATCGTCTCGTCCAGCGCCCGGTAGTACGCGAAGCTCGCCCGCAGTCCGCGACGATCGCGTCGACGTAGACGTCGACGGCGTGCGCGGGATCGCGGCCGGGGTGGCGCCCGAGCGCCGTGGTGGCCGCCTACCAGCAGGTCACCCTGAACCGCATCGCCGACCCGACGGTTCCGGAGGGCTGCCTGCTCACGGTGTCGGCAATGCAGTTCCCGGCCCTCGACGCGGAGGAGCAGACGGTGCTGAGTCGCGCAGGCTTCTCGAGCGAAGACCTGGCAATCGTCGCCGCAGTCGCCGCCCGCATCCCTGGGAGACCACAACTACCTTGAGCAGTGCGATGAACGCCCAGGGCCCCGGCAAAGTCGCTAGATGATGCCGAGTGGTGCCAATGGTCGGCCGCCTGAGCCGGTGTCGAACTGCGCCTCGACCTCGGCGACGCCTGCCAACTCCCGCACCCCGACGCGTCGATCGACCGCGTGCTGTCGTCCTTCGTGTTCCACCACATCCCGGACGATCGGAAGGTCGCGGCGCTGCGGGAGATCCGACGAGGGCTGATCGTCAGCGCCTCCACTGGGGCCACGTCGAGGTCCGGTGGCGGATGGTGGCTTGGGTCGGCGGGCATGCGGTCACCGACTGGGCGTCGGCCGCGATCGACTGGCGGCTGTTCCAGCACGTTCTCATTCGCGGTCTGGACGGGCGTCTGCCACGCCTGCCGACAACCCGTCCAGACCCGAACGCCCACGACAACACCCCGGGCCAGTAATGCCTACCAAAGCACTACTGGCGCCCGACGGGTCGAAGGATGCGGATAAGCCTTGTTCGCGATCATCACCTCAGGTCGTGCCCGCGGATGTTCTTGTCCGTCCGGCAAAGGCGGATACCGTCGAGTACGGACAGCAGTCGTGGATTCTCCCGGGCTGACCTGCGATCACAACAATCTGCACGGGCAGGCCACAGTTGCCGACCGCGAGGTGGGTCTTGGTGTTCAGTCGGCCGTGAGACCGGCCAAGTCCTTCGCCGCCACCCGCGAGCCCTTCGGGCCCGCTGTCACAGCCCTCTTCCGAGGCTCTGGCCGCTTGTCAGAACTGCCTCAGCCGGAGAGAGAAGCGGCAGCCGCCCTGCCTGCCGTCAGTGTCGATGCCGATGGTGATCGGGACTCCTGGGCGTACTGAGTGCCATTCTTCCTGGGGGAGGGAATTTTTACACTGATCCTTGCCGGGTTCGAATTCGTGCCAGAAGCGGACGTCCAGTGAGACATCTGCCCTGCCGGCCATGGAGAAGGTGAGGTTGCAATAACCGCTTCTGTTGTCGGTGTCCACCTTGATGTTGGGGCCGAATGTTTGGTTTTCGGTGATGGGTAATGAGAACTCGCCCTGGTTGCCACACTGTCCAGCGGCGCCACCGGGGCTTACCGTCCAGCGGTAGCTCATCGTCAGGCCTGATAGGCCGTTTGCCAGGTCCCGAACGCCGAAGGCGAGCAGGCAGCCGCCGCTGCGGCTGTCCGCGTCGATGAGGATCGCGTTGGTCCAGTCCGGCGACGGAGCCCACTGCTGCTTGGTTCCCACGCACTGGCCGGGACTTCCATCAGGATTGAACGAAATTCCCGTTTCCGGAGGTGCCGCGTGTGGTTTGAACTCCGCAACGGCTGTACCTGCGGAAATTGTGGTAGCGAGCACCAGTCCGCAGGCTAACGTCGCCAGCGTTCGGCGCAGTGCACGTCTCATTGTTCTCCCTATGTTTCACACTTGATATCAAAGCCACTCTTCAGCAGCCTTCATCGCCTAACAAGCGACCAACTGGGTGAGGTCCGTTTACCTCGAGAATTGCATTGCGCCCGATTTGAATTGATTATCGGCGGATACGTGCGGCTGATTAGTCGGTCTGGCCCGCGAACTCGCCTGGTACCACGGCGGGAACGCCGCGTTGGGGTCGGTGTTCGCCGAGGTGGTCCTGCCTTCAGGCAGCGACACGGTGTAGTCGATGCTCCTCGCTGAGGTCGAACACCCAGGACACCACCGGAATCGCAGCCTGCGTGCGGTGCACCGGGCGCACCGACTACCGCTCAAGGCTTTCCAGGAGACCGTCTCGACCGCCATCGCCCTACACTTCTGCGCGGCCACCTGAATGAGCCTCGGAGTTCCCGCATTCTGCCGTGATCTCGGCCGTCGCTCGCGCCGCGGTGAAGAAGTCGTCGGCCAGCGGCGAGGTGCGCGACGCCGCCATCGCGAGGCACACCTGGTCGGGCGCGAGTTCCGGGATGGACACGTAGCAGATGTCCGGACGTGAGTAGAACACCGTCTCCGAACGCCCCACGAACGAGATGCCCCGGCCGGCCGCGACGTGCTCGAGCTTCTCCTCCACGCCGCGCACCCGGAGCCCGGAGTCGGGGTGCGGGCGCCTGGTGGGATGCGTGCTCGGGTCGGCGTGCCAGACCAGCGGCTCACCGGCCAGGTCGGACTCGGTGACCTCCTCCTTGCCCGCCAACCGGTGGTCCGCGGGCAGCACCACCATGAGCGGCTCGGCGTACAGCGGGGTCACGCGCAGGCCGGTCTCGTCGATGGGCAGCCGCACGTAGCCGACGTCGATGCGGCCGTCGAGCAGCATCGTGGCCTGGTCGTCCCACTCGATCCGCTGCACGTCCACGACCACGTCCGGATGTCGGGCCTTGAACGCCTGGGCCGCCGGGATGACCGGGATGCCGGTCCGGAAGCCGACCACCAGTCGCCGGCTGCCGCTGGCGGCCGTGGTCACCCGGCGGCGGATCGCGTCCGCGGAGGCGAGCAGCGGACCGGCGTCGGCCAGCAGTTGTCGGCCCGCGTCGGTCAGCACCACGCTGTGGCGATCCCTGGTGAACAGCGATGCGCCGAGATCCTGCTCCAGCGCGCGGACCTGGCGGCTGAGCGCCGGCTGCGCGATGTGCAGCTCCTCGGCGGCGCGGCCGAAGTGCAACCTGTCGGCGACGGCGAGGAAGTAGCGCAATTTGCGCAGGTCCAGATCCATGGCGTCTCCCGGTCCGGTGATGCCTCCAAGGTATCACCACGGCTGAAAGAAGTCTTGGACACCCGCTCAATTCAATGGCATCGTCAATGGGGACCGAGCGAATTCGGTAGAAGAATTCAGCATCGGGATTCGACAATAAAGCCCACTTCATGATGAGCACATCAGGAAGTGAGGCCCCGCGTCATTCGACGGCGTTGACGACAGAACTGTTGACAACGACGGATTGGGCATGCCGTTCCATTCAGCTCCGGAAAGCAGGCAGACCATGAGCAGCATCAGCATCATCGGGCTCGGGACCATGGCAGGCGCCCTGGCCGACCGGGCGCTCGCCGGCGGCAACGCCGTCGAGATCATCGGCCGCGACCGGGCCAAGGCCGGGGAAGTGGCCGCCGCGCTCGGCGGCGGCGCCACGGTCGGGACATTTGGCACCACCCCGGCTGGCGACCTCGTCGTCCTCGCCGTGCCGTACGCCGGCGCCGTGCCGGTCGTCGCCCGGTACGGGGACGCGCTGGCAGGCAAGGTCGTCATCGACATCTCCAACACCTCCACCGCCGACGCCACCGGACTGGTCACCCCTGACGGCAGTTCCGGCGCGCAGGAGATCGCCAAGGCCGCCCCGGCGAGCGCGCACGTCGTGAAGGCGTTCAACACCGTCTTCGGCCACGTCATGGCCCAGGGCGGCCCGCTGGACGTGCTCTTCGCAGGCGACGACGCGCGGGCCAAGGCGAGCGTGTCGGTGTTCATCGAAAGCCTTGGGCTGCGCCCGCTGGATGCCGGCGGCCTGGAGATGGCGCGCTGGCTGGAAGGGGCGGGCGTGCTGATGATCAGCCTGGCCCGCAACGGCGTGGGGAACTTCGACTTCTCCCTCGGCGTCAACCTCCCCGGCTGAGCACACCCGCGCGACTACTTCTTCTCGTGCCACCACGGCACGAGAAGAACAGCCCCTCGGCCCACTTCCACAAGGAGCAGCAGCGTGCGCGTTTTCGTCACCGGCGGGACCGGCCATTCCGGTTCGCACATCATCCCCGAGCTCATCGCCGCCGGGCACGAGGTCACCGGCCTGGCCCGGTCGGACTCCGCTGCGGCGGCGGTGTCCGCGCTCGGCGCGAAGGTGCGTTGCGGCGACCTCGAGGATCTCGACGGGCTCAAGGAGGCGGCCGCGGATTCCGACGGCGTCATCCACGTCGCGCACAGGCAGGACCTGCTTCCGTCCGGCGGGCTCGACGCCGTGGCCGCCGCGGAGCTCCCGATCATGCTCGCGTACGGCGAGGCACTCGCGGGAACCGGGAAGCCCCTGGTCGCGGCGGGGAGCATTGGCTCGCCGGGGAACCTGGGTCGGCCGGCCACCGAGGAGGACCCGGCCCTACCCGGTGGGGATGAGCACAAGGGCACCCTGCGGGTTCGCAACGTCGTGGAAACCGCCGTGGTCGGCCTCGCCGAGCGGGGAGTGCGGTCTTCGGTCGTGCGGATCGCCAACATCGCGCACAGCACGACCGATCGTGCCGGCTTCCTCGTGCGGCTGATCGCGCTCGCGAAGGAGAAGGGCTTCGTCGGCTACCCCGGAGACGGCGCGAACCTGTGGAACGCCGCGCACGTCCGCGATGTCGCCTCGGTGTTCCGCTTGGCGCTGGAGAAGGGTCAGGCAGGCAAGTACTGGCACGCGGTTGGGGACGGGGCCATCCCGTTCCGCGAGATCGCCGCGGCCATCGGCAGCCGTCTGGACCTGCCCGTCGTGAGCATCCCCGCTGACGTGCTGATGGTGCCGGGACACTTCGGGTTCCTCGCGAACGTGGTCACGCAGAGCTACCCGGCGTCCAACCTCATCACCCGCCGGACCCTCGGCTGGGCACCTGCTCAGCCCGGCCTGCTCGCCGATCTGGACAACGGCCACTACTTCTCCGCCGGCTGACGGCAGGGACCCGAACCGCGACGAGTCCGCCCGTGTTGTGACCCCACATCTACCGATTCGGTAGATGTGGGGCTGTCGTGGCGACCATGCCCAGGCCAACCAAGGCGCAGATCGACGCCGAGATCCTCGATCGCTCCGCCGCCCTGTTCGCCCGCCACGGGTTCGCGAACACCTCCTTGCAGCAGATCGCCGACGCCGTCGGGTACACGAAGGCTGGTCTCCTGCACCACTTCCCGAACAAGGAATCGCTCTACCGGGCTGCCGTGCGGTCCTGTCGCGAGCAGGTGGCCGCACTCGCCGGCGCGGTGGAAGAGGTCCCTCCGGGTGCCGAACGGGATCGAGCGGTCGTCGAGGGCCTCGTCGACATGACCTTCGCCTTCCCCGGGATGTCGGCGTTCACCAACACCCTGGTCGGAAGCGACGACATCGACCCGGAGATCGCCGAGATCGGTCTGGTGCTGGTCACCGCGTTGGGCATCGATCCGACAGCCGTGGACGACGAGCGCATGGTCCGGGTCATCAGCGCCATGGCGGGTCTCACCGCCGCGGCGCTGCAAGCGGTGCGAATCGACCACACCCGGCAATGGCGGGAGCACATCATCGCCGCCACGATCGACACCCTGACCTCCGCGTCCTCGGGTTCGGACGACCGATCGTGACAAGCGAACTCCCGGCGCCCGCAAGCGCCCGTGCCAACCCCGTCGAGTTCCCTCGGCAGCAGACCGGGCTCTCCCACCTGAACCCGTTCCGCAACCTGCGCCCCCTTCTCAGCGAGCACAAGAAGGCCTACCTCTGGCTGAACGCCGGTTTCCACGGGGCCATGGTCCTGGGCATGATCGTCGTGCCCTTCCTCGGCATCGCGCTGATCAGCTACCGCGCGGTCTACTGGGGATTCCTCTACACGCCCGCCCAGCACGACATGTCCATCCTCCCGCACTACCTGACGCTGCTGATCGAGCGCTGGGCGAGCAGAAGGTCTCCTATCTCGGCTACTCCTACGGCACCCACCTCGGCGCGGTGTACACGACGCTGTTCCCGCACCGCGGCGACCGGATCGTGCTCGACAGCAACCTCGTTCCGACCGGCTTCGACGCCACGGCCGTGCGCCTGATGGCCAAGGGCCTCGAGGACCGGTTCCCGGACTTCGCGCGGTTCGTCGTGGCCCACCCCGAGTACGGCCTGGGCACCACACCGACCGAGGTGCGGGCGAAGTACCTCGACCTCGCGGCGCGGCTGGACAAGACACCGTTCCAGGGCGTCGACGGCTCGTTGTTCCGGTTGGTCACCTTCGCCTTCCTCTACAACGACGCTCAACTACCCGTGTTGGCCGAAGTCTGGAAGGCCATCGACACGAACCAACCGACGCCTACCAGCGCAACGTGGCGGTCGACCGGATCCGCTACCCGTTGATCGGCGGAGCGTCGGCCAACATCCGGCCGTGCGCGTTCTGGCAGGCCGACCCGGTCGAACCGCCAGTACGCGTCGGGGACCACGGCCCGTCGAACGTGCTCATGGTGCAGTACACCCGCGACCCCGGCACACCGCTGGTCGGCGCGCGGCAGCTGCGGCAGGCGCTCGGTGACCGGGCTCGGATGGTGACGGTCGACGGAGGTGGACACGGCGTCTACCTGTTCGGTTCCGGGCTCGGTGAGCGGGCGTTGGTCAAGCGCGCCGGTCCGGCACCACGGGAACGGCGGGGCGAGCCCCACGCGGCATGGAGACACCCACGGGTGATCTCGACGCTCATCGTGGGCAGCCCTACCCGTCGTCACCCAACCCGACTTCGCGCTGCCGGGTCCAACCCCGTGCCGCTGTGCAGGGAACACGACGACAGGCCCTGATCGCCGGCCGTTGCCGGAAAGCCCGCGGGCTACCGGGAGCCTCGTGCATTCACCTCAAAGTGTTCAAGTAACCCTCGACTTCCCGTTTATCGAAGCGGATAGTGGCCTTTTCGACTGTCGTCGACACCGTAAAGAGTGCAGTGCCGCAACCTTCGCGGGAAGGGGGTGGAAATCAGCCGCAGTTCCGGCGTCCTGTTGTTGATGTTCAATGATTCGTGACGCCGGTCCCAAGGGGAGTCGATTTCACATTATGTGGACTTCACTCTTGTGGGCGTATTTGTACGTCGCTTCTGTTTGGCAACGAGTTTTCGCGCTTTCATATCCCCAGGTCGTCCGGTACTCATCACATGCAGGAGGGCAGTGAAATGGACAGATCCAGATTCGCGATCACGGCGTCGGCCATCGCGCTGACGGCCTCGGGATTGCTCGTGGCCGCAGCGGGCGCGGCTCAAGCGGAAGCGGGGTACGACAGCATCGGCATGTACAAGCAGGAGAAGTCCCAGTGGTGCTGGGCAGCCTCCGGCCTGACGATCGCCAAGTACCAGGGCTTCGGCAGCACGCAGGCGGACTTCTGCACCCGTGCCCAGCCGTCCTACGGCTGCAACAACCAGCCTGCCACGCTCGACGACATGGCCAGGGGCTGGAGCAGCCTCGGCATGACCAAACCCGGCCAGGGCCTGAGCAGCGCGGCCTCGTTCAACCAGGTCTACACCGACGTCAAGGCCTCCCGTCCCCTTGGCGCGCGCATCGGGTGGACCTCCGGCGGGGGCCACATGAACGTCGTCTACGGCTTCGACACCTCGAACAACACCATCGCGGTCGCCGACCCGTGGCCGGACACCGCCACCTACACGTGGTGGAACTACAACGACTACGTCAACAACAGCTCGTTCAAGTGGACCCACTCCCGGATCGGCATCTCCCGTTAAGGCAGGAATCATGCGCGAACCAAGAACGTCCAGGCGGCTGGCGGCTTCGCGCCTCGCCCGCCTGACCGCTGTCCTGGCACTGGGCGCATCCGCGCTGCTGTCCGTCGCCGGCCCCGTCCACGCGGCCCCGGTCAAGGACCCGCTCCCGGTGGACATCCCCGACTACCAGGCCGCTCTCGACGCTGTGAGGTCGACCGACATCCGCAACGCCGTGTGCCGCTTCCTCGCCGTGCCGGTGCCCCAGGGCGGGCCCGACACGGTGCAAACGATTCCGGACAAGGCCGATCCGTGCGAGGGCGTGCCCGCCTTCACGATCAAGGACCCGCTGGCGGTCAGCGAGATCACGCCGGGCTTCGTCGCGGGCACGTCCCAGCCGATCGCCGTCGAGGCGGTCAAGCTGACCCACCTGGTGGCCTCGCTGAACACCACCGTCAACGACCGCCAGGTCACCGTCATGCTCGCTCCCACGCAGGGCGGCGGCTGGCACCTGGCGGCGGTGCGCGAGGGCGACAGCGACGCCACGTACGCGGGCAAGGCCGGTGTGGGGACCCTGGTGTTCGCCGAGCCGCAGATCCGCGGCTGGTACCTGCTGAGGCTCCTCACGGTGGAGCCGCTCAACGAGCAGGCGCGGGAAGGACTGGGCGGCCGGGCGTCGATGTCGCTGAGCGAGTACCAGAAGCTGGTCAAGGGCCGTTATGCCGACAAGCTGCCCGCATCGGAGTACGACACCAAAGGCATGTCCAGCGGCTACGGCACCGCGAGGGAGGTGAAGAGCGCGTCGTCCACGGCACCGTTGCTCGTCGGCGGTTCGAGCGCGGCGCTCGTGCTCGCGGGCGGCGCCTTCTTCCTCTTCCGTCGCCGACGCGACACCACCGACTGAACCTCCCGCTTCGCCTCGGTACCCGGCATCCAGCTGGGGATCGGGGCGAAGCCGTGCAGCGGGTCCGCCTGCCCCACCCGCGCCTGCCGGCCAGAATCACGGGCGGCACGACGAACGGCAAGACGTCCAAGGTGGCGTTCATGGACACCGTCGGCACGCAGCACGCCGCCCAACCGCTGGTTGCCGGCTCCGAGTGGACACATGGCGGCCATCGCCTTCGATGTCCAAACAGGACCGTGATTGAGCACGGGGCACACCTCCACCCAATGCCCGCGGAAATGCGAAAAAGCACGGCAGCCAGGCCACCGTGCTTTACGCGTGCGTTAAACAGGAAAGTCAGGCCCCGGCGGCCCGGCGAAGGGCGTCCGCCCGGTCCGTGTGCTCCCACGGCAGATCGATGTCCGTACGACCGAAGTGCCCGTACGCCGCCGTCGGCGCGTAGATCGGCCGCAACAGGTCCAGATCCCGGATGATCGCCGCAGGCCGGAGGTCGAACACCTCGGCGATGGCCTGCTGGATCTTCGACGGGTCCACCGTCTCGGTACCGAATGTTTCGACGAACAACCCGACAGGCGACGCCTTCCCGATCGCGTACGCCACCTGCACCTCGATCCGCGTCGCCAACCCCGCGGCCACCGCGTTCTTCGCCACCCACCGCATCGCGTACGCCGCCGAACGGTCCACCTTGGACGGATCCTTCCCCGAGAACGCACCCCCACCGTGCCGCGCCATCCCACCGTAGGTATCGACGATGATCTTGCGCCCCGTGAGGCCCGCGTCACCCATCGGGCCACCGATCA
>JAEBDY010000012.1:0-379506 GCA_049997955.1 Umezawaea sp. cmx-9-4
ATAGCCTTGGGTTGCAACGGCTTCTCCTGCGCATCGTCTTCTGTGAGAGGAAAACGATCTTAGCGGTAGAGGCCGTTGCGCTTATTCTGGGCATTTTCGGCTCGGAGCGTTCTACGCATAACGCTCTAGGTTCATGGTGTTGCTTTAAGAGTGGGATCGGTTTCTGCGAGAAATCCGGTAGGAAGTGCGGGAATGCGTTGGATGTGCCGGGGGACTGCGGTTCCCCGGTCGTCCCGCGCAGCGGCGGGGTCGGTTGCCAGGGCTTGCCCCCCGACCCCGCTGCCCTACCTTGGGTGGCGCAGGCTCACGGCAGGTAGATCGACGCGCAGCTGGCGATGTCGTTCGCGTTCACGATCTGCTCGGGCGGCCAGGTGCTGCGCTGGCTGAGGTCGCTGACCTCCGTGTGCGGGAAGATCGGGAGGGTGGCACCGTGGCACGGGACGTACCAATTCGCTCGGAGGTCAACCCGGTAATCCGTATTGTTGATGACCGAGCTGATCGAGTTGTCGACGCTGCCCCCGGTATCGTAGCTGCGGAGCGCGAACCGGTCACCCCCGATCGTGTACGCGGGGTAGGTGAAACGCCCTCCGCTGTAGTTGGCGTGCTTGTAGACGCAGATCGTGTTCGCCGGGCACACCGGGTTGTCCGCGGTCGCAATCGGTGCGAATGCGACGAGCCCCGCTGCCGCCATTGCGGCGGTCACCAGCAGGTTTGTTAAAGAACGAGCCTTTACCACAACGCCACCTCAGCTGTTGGTCATTGGTCCTGCAAGAAATTAGATGGTAGCTGTCCGGCGGACTTCTCCACCTGATTGCGCTATCAGTCGATCGCTCGTCATGCGCATTTCGAATTGATTGACGCGGTGAGGTATCGGCGTGCTGCCGAACGGCTCAACGGCGACCGGCGCCCGGCTGGGCCCGCTGGTGCCGGACGTGGAACCGCGCTTCGGCCCGGAGCCGGATCCAGGGCTCGCGCGGTGGTCGCCACCGCCCCGGCCTACCTCGACTCGTGGCGGAGACGACGTCGAACGGCGTCGTCGAACGGCGTCGTCGAACGGCGTCGTCGAACGGGACTGCGTCGTGGGCGAGGTCCTTGGTGTTCTCCGGTCGCGGTTTCGCCGCCGCGGCCATCGACGCGCCCGGCCACGGCGGTCGGCCGCGCACCGAGACCGATGAGCGCATCGACCGCCACTCCGGCCTCGCGCTGGTCGACGCGTTCGCGTCGAAGAAGAAGTCGTTGCACGCCAACGCGGGCACGTACAAGGACGTGCCCGCGTTCGAAGCCGACAGCGTCGTCCGCTTCTTCACCCGACACCTCCACCAGACCGTCACGCCATCGGTCTGACGTGACGGGTATCGGCGACCGGCCACCTGCCGGTCGCCGGTACCGTCACCACCCGACCCCGGACACCCGCCATCGGGCAGGTGGTAGGCCTTTGCCGTGCGAGCACTGGCGACGGGGCTGGGGAAGTTCATGGCGTCCGATGGTTAGCGGCACAGGAGCTTCACCGTGCGGGCGGTCCGGCAGGATGTCGCGATGCCCCGACCAGTCCCCGCCGACCTCCTGGAGATCGCTGAGGCACTCGTCCCCGACGCTCCTCTCGGCTCCGCACGCCTTGCCGAGCAAGGGAACCTGCACCACGTCGTGCTGTTCCCCGGCGTCGCCGCGGTGCGCGTCAGCAGGCGCCCCGATGCCGCCGCCGAGTTGCCGCGCCGGGTCGAGGTTCTTCGCGCCGTCGCGGCGGCCGGTCTGCCTTTCGCCGTGCCGGAGCCGCTGACCGCGGTGGCCACGTTCGGGGAACGCGCGGCCGTCGCCGTCACGTGGATCGACGGCGAGTGGTTGCCGGAGGGCATCGGGGACCCGGCGACGTTCGGCCTGCTCTTGGAAGCACTGCGCGAGGTGGAGATCTCACCGGAGCTCGAAGCCGTTCTCCACACACCGCGCCGGTACGCCGATGGCTTGGGATGGGCCGACATCCTCAACGACGAGATCGTTCCGCGCCTGCCGGCGAAGTGGCGTGACGGAGTTCGGCGGCGGCTGGACACGCTGCTGGCGCTCGAAGAGGTCCCGGCCAGGCTCGTCCACGGCGACCTCGGCGGCGGCAACGTCCACTTCGGCCAGGACGGCAAGCTGACAGGCGTCCTCGACTGGGACATGGCGATCCTGTCCGACCCGGCGATCGACGCGGCACTCGTCGCGACCTGGCACGGCTGGGACGTCCTCCGCGCCACCGACGAGGAGACCCACCGACGCGCCCAGGCCTGGAACGACGCGGTCGGGGTCGGGCACCTCCACGCGGTGTTCCGCGGCAAACCCGTGTCGCACGTCGACGGTTTCGTCCGTTCCGTCGTTGCTTGGCTGGAGGAGCGATGACATGTCGCAGCACGAAGGACAGCCATGGCGGCGGTCCTCCCGGTGCGGTCGGTGCTTCGGCCGGGTTCCTCGACCAGCCCGGGAGGCGGGGGATGCCGGGGGTGTTCACCGGCGCCCTCGGTGCGGTGCCGGTGGTCACCGACCTGCGGAACGTCGACAGCTCGACCCCGGCCGTGGCCGGCCGGGGTCGAGCTGTCGAGTCACCTGGCCCGTCGGACCGCTCGGTGCTCGCGGCCCGTGGGAACGAGACGGTGGAACGCGGCCGCGGTCAACGTCCCCGCGACGCGCGGCCGTCCCTGACGACGTCAGGTGCGGTCGTCATGCCTCGATCACGACGGGGATGACGACGGGGCGTCGGCGGTGGGTCCGGTACGCCCAGTTCTGCACCTCGCGTGCGATCACCCGTTCGAGTCGCTCGATGTCGGTGACGTCGCGCTCGGCCGCGTTCGCCAGGGCCTTCTCGATCGCGGTTGTCGCGGGGCGGAAGGTCGAAGCGTCGTGCTCGAAGCCGTGGGCGATGAAGTCCGGGGGTTCGGCGAGCTGCCGGGTGTCGAGGTCGACGAGCGCGACGACGGTGATCACGCCCTCCTCGCCGAGGGTGCGGCGTTGGGCCAGCGAGTCCTCGGTGACGCCGCCGACGGTCTGCCCGTCGACGTAGACGTTGTGGATCTCGACCTTGCCGGTGATGCGGGCGCGGCCCTCGTGCAGGTCGATGACGTGGCCGTTGGCGGCGATGGGCACCCGGTCGCGGTGCACACCGGTCTTGACGGCCAGTTCGGCGTTGGCCCGCAGGTGGCGCGCTTCGCCGTGCACGGGCAGCACGTTGGCCGGCTGCACGATGTTGTAGCAGTAGACCAGTTCGCCCGCGCTGGCGTGCCCGGAGACGTGGACCTTGGCGTTGCCCTTGTGCACGACGTTCGCGCCGCGGTCGGTCAGGCCGTTGATGACCCGGTAGATGGCGTTCTCGTTGCCGGGGATGAGCGAGCTGGCCAGCAGGACGGTGTCGCCCTCCTCGACCTGGATCGAGTGGTCGCCACCGGCCATGCGCGACAGCGCCGCCATCGGCTCGCCCTGCGAGCCGGTGCAGACGAGCGTCACCTGTTCGGGCGACATCCTGTCCATGCGCTTGACGTCGACGACCAGGCCGGCCGGCACCTTGAGGTAGCCCAGCTCGGTGGCCACGGCCATGTTGCGGACCATGGAGCGGCCCACGAAGGCGACCTTGCGGCCGTGGGCGTGGGCGGCGTTGAGGACCTGCTGGATGCGGTGGACGTGGCTGGCGAAGCTGGAGACGATCACCCGGCGCCGCGTGGTGCGGAACACCTCGTCGATGGCGGGCGCGAGCTCGCGTTCGGAGGTGGTGAAGCCGGGCACGTCGGCGTTGGTGGAGTCGACCAGGAACAGGTCGACGCCCTCTTCGCCGAGGCGGGCGAAGCCGCGCAGGTCGGTCATGCGCCCGTCCAGCGGGAACTGGTCCATCTTGAAGTCGCCGGTGTGCAGCACGAGGCCAGCGGAGGTGCGGATGGCGACGGCCAGGCTGTCCGGGATGGAGTGGTTGACCGCCAGGAACTCGAGGTCGAACGGGCCGCGCGCGAGCAGCTGCCCTTCGGTGACCTCGACCGTCACCGGTGTGATGCGGTGTTCGACGAGTTTGGCCTTCAGCAGGCTCAGGGTCAGCCTGGAACCGATGACCGGGATGTCGGGGCGCTCGCGCAGCAGGTAGGGCACCGCGCCGATGTGGTCCTCGTGGCCATGGGTCAGCACGACCGCGACGACGTCGGAGAGGCGGTCCCGGAAGTGGCTCCAGTCCGGCAGGATCACGTCCACGCCGGGCTGGTGCTCCTCGGGGAACAGCACCCCGCAGTCGACGACGAGCAGCTTGCCGTCGTACTCGAACACGGTCATGTTCCGACCGATTTCCCCGAGCCCTCCCAGGGCGACGAGGCGCAGGGTGTCCGGGGCGAGGGGCGGCGGAGGGGTGGAAGTTCGAGCCATGGTCACCCCACTACGTTATGCGGGCGTCCACGGTTGATGACAATCGCCCCTGGGCCGGCAGGGGGATGTCGACTCAACGGGGGACGAACGCGGTCCTTCGCAGGGCACCGCGGCAAGGTGGAGCGAGAACAGCCCGCCACCCGAAGTCGGCCCCGCTGGTGAGCAGTTTCCCATTGGCCTTCACGGCACCCCGCATCGTCGCGATGAAAAGGTCTCGTTCAACGTACGAGCCGCCGGTGAACACCTCCGCGCCGTTCGGCTTCCACGCTGAACAACTGTCGGGGGAGTCCCAGGCCACGACAAAGCCCGGCTCTTGAATCATCGCCGCACCTCTTGACTCCACGGGCGTGTCCGAAATCAAAGTGGCGCGCTTGGTGGTGGTCGACATTCCTCCGGTTATCTGTGCGGCACGGACGAGTACCGGCCGCGGCTGGCACTCGGAGTCGCGCCTGGGCGCCCCTGCGCACAGGCGTGCAACCTCATCCGCCCCTCTCGCGTCACCGCGTCGAGTCGAGTGAGGTTGCCCCAGGGCGGGGCGACAACATGTCAACTCCAGTGCAAATGTGGCAAAAATGTACTGATAGCTTTGGTGGTACCCGACTTCGACCTGGGCTGCACGCGGTTTCGCGGCGAACTCGGCGGAAGCGCAGGGGCATTAGCGCGATTGTCGCTGTCGGCGCTGTTCCGCAATCACGGAAATGACAATGGATAGGGCAGTCGTTTGCTGCAAAAATTGCCCACCGATGACGTCGAAAACACTTCGGGCGTCTTCGAGCCGCTGGTGGATGAAGATGTCGCACCGCGAAGGGGACTGGTCGTCGCGGACGGCGGACGCCACCGGAACCGGTGGCGTCGACCTGTGTGGGTCCTGGTGTCGATGGTCACCGCGGCACTCCTCACGGCGTTCGTGTTCGTGGTGCGCGCGGGCGACGCCGGCGCCTCCAACTGGCCGGTGAACTGGGAACTGCGGTCCAGCGACAACGGGGTGCTCTTCCAGTTGCTCCAGGACGTCGCGGCGGGCCGCGTTCTCGACTGGAGCTTCTCACCGCAGGTCTACGTCTTCCCGGAGTTGCCGGTGAGCGCGCTCGCCTTCGTGCTCGCGGGTGGCGACGTCTACGCGTACTACCTGCTCGTCGCGGCCATCAACAACGCGCTGCTGTTCGGCGCGCTCCACCTCGTCGTGCGCTTGCTCTTCCCCGGCGTGGACGTCACGGCTCACCTCGCCCGAGCGGCGGTCGCGTGGCTGCCGCTCGTGGTCCTGCCGCTCATCGGAACGGCGTGGATGTTCTCGTTCCACCTCGCGCCCACCTACTACTTCGGCATGTACCTCGTCCTGTTGGGAGCGCCCGCGCTCTACCTCGCGCGCTCCAGCGGCGCGCGGTGCGCGATCGCCTGCACGATCGCGCTGACCGCCGCGTCGAACCCGCTCGTCCTGGTGTTCGCGGTGCCCGCGCTCGGGCTCGTCGGGTTGCTCGTGGGGCTGCGGTTCGGCAGGCGCGCGATCGGACTCCCGGCGCTGTGGCTCGGGGGAGTGCTCGCCGCAGCCTTCGCCGTCCGGGTCGTCGCCTTCGCCGGGCTGCAGGGCACGTCGCCGTTCACCTACGTCGACCTCGAGTTGTTCCGTGCGCGACTCGACTCGTTGTGGCCGCACGCCACGGATCCAGCAGGGAACGCGATCCTCCTCACGGGTCTTCTCGCCGCCATCGCGTGCATCGTGGGCGCGGTGTTCGTCGCGCGGCTCCACTGGCGCAGCCGCGAGCCGCGCCACCTCGTCGCCGCCTGGTACGGCCTCGTCCCGCTCGTGGGCCTCGCGGGCACGGTCGTGCTCTTCATCACGCACCAGTACTACCTGTGGCCGGTGCTCGTGGCGCCAATGGTCTTCCTGCTGCTGGCCGTTCCGTTCCGCGCTGTGCCGTGGACGCTCGCCGCCGGACTCGTCGCGATCGTCGCGCTGGTCGCGACGACCTCGTCGTTCGGCGACGAGGGGCGCTACTTCGGGCACCGCTCGGCGGAAACCAGGTGCCTCGACGACGTGCTGCCCGTCGGCCACGAGGTCGGCTACGCGACCTTCAGCGACGCGCGTCGGCTGTCGCTCACGAGCGAGCGCGGCATCCGGTTCATCCCGCTCAAGTCGAGCGGTGTCCAGGCGACCTGGCTCACCAACCTCGACTACCTGCGTGCCGAGACGGGCACCTTCTTCCACCTCAACGAGGCGGGGAACGAGCCCGTGATCGACAAGGGGTTCATCGGCCGTGCTTTCGGTGAGCCCGACGAGGTCCTCGACTGCGGCGACGAGGTGGCGATCTGGCTGTACAGCGACCCCGTGAAGCTCGCGCGCATCACCGGGCACTTCCACGTTCGGCAGTGATGGTGGAAGACCGCGGTGTTCAAGCACGGAGTCAGGTGGCGCCGGCCGGGTGCTCCACAGTCCCCACAGGGTGGCGTTGATCACCTACCGGTGATCAACGCCACCGGCTGCTCCGCCCGAACCGTCCACCTCGCCACGACCGACCCCGAGCGCCTACCAGGGCAGCTCCCCGGTCTCGTCCTGCAAGGTTCCCGTCGGACCGTCCGCGTCGAGGGTCGCCAGGCGCACGACGATCTTGGCGCTCTCCTCCGGCGGCCTCCCGATTCCGAAGGCCGCCGTCATGTCGGTGGCGGTGGTGCCGGGCTCGAGCGCGTTGAACTTGATGCCCGGCTGGGACTTGGCGTACTGGACCGTCAGCATGGTGGCCGCCGCCTTGGACGCCGCGTAGAGCGCGAGCGGCATGCGGGACTCCGGCCGGTCGGGGTTGTTCACCGCCCAGAACGACCCCATGCTGCTCGACACCGTGACCACGGTCGGGTTCGAGGACTTGCGCAGCAGGGGGAGTGCCGCCTCCGTGACGCGCACGACGCCCACCGCGTTGGTGTCGAACACCCGCAGGGCCGCGGGACCGTCGACGACCCCGTCCCCGAGCACGCCCGCGTTGTGCACCAGGACGTCGAGCCGGCCCTCGGCCGAACCGATCGTCGCCAACGCGCTGCTCACCGACGCGTCGTCGGTCACGTCGAGCTGCACGAACCGAGCGCCGAGCGCCGCGGCGGCCTTCTCGCCCCGTTCGGCATCGCGCGCTCCGACGTAGACGACGTGCCCCAGTTCCAGGAGCTGTTTGGCGGTCTCGAAACCGATGCCCTTGTTGGCCCCGGTGATCAGTGTGACGGTCATGCTCGTCCTTTCGAGGGGGTGGAGGTCAACTGCCGGAGCAGTGCGCCGGCGTCGTGCAGGGCCGTCATGTGCACGAACCGCCCGTCGCGGACCTGGTAGATGGCGTACTCGACGATCTCGAACGAGGCGCCGCTGGGAGCCACGCCGAGCCACTCCTTCACCGGAGTGCCCGTGTTGACCAGGCGCGCGGCCAGGCGGTCACCGTCGAAGAGCAGTTCCTCGAGCTCCCAGTGGAGGTTCGGAACCGCTTCCACGTCGGCCCGCTGCACCGCGATGAGGTCGTCGCGGGTGGCGGGCTCGCCGTTCAACGTGGTCCGGTCGTCGATGAACTCGTCCATCCGATCGAACTCGTGGGCGTTGAGCTGCTCGATGTAGCGCAGGTAGAACTCCCGCAAACCACTGTCGGACACCGGGTGCTCCTCCGTGGGTCGACCTCCGCCGAATTCTGCATCGATCGATGCAGAATTCGACCGTAGCACGTTTCGCATCGATCGCTACGGAAGGCGGCGAGGAGTCGGCGACTCGCGGGACGAACGCCTGGAGATCCCTAGGAGAGCGGCCAGTTGCGCAGGGCGGCGTCGACCATGTCCTGGAGTTCGTCGCGGCCGACACCGCTGGCGGCTTGCACGGCGATGCCGGACGCCAAGGTGTGGACGTAGCGGGCCAGCGGCGCCGGATTGGTCCCCGAGGGCAGGTCGCCGTCGTCGACGGCTCGCTGGAACCGCTCCTGGATCGAGGAGTAGCCGTTGTTGCGCCAGGCGACGAGGAGTTCGCGGACCTCACGCCCGGAGTCGCTGGTGGCCAAGGCGCCCTGGACCCCCAGGCACCCGTGGGGACTGGTCGGGCGCGTGGTGGTTCGAACGGTGCCCGCGAGGATCGCGGTGGCGACGCCGAGGGCGGTCGGCTCCTCCAGGGCTCGGGCCAGGTACGCGCTCGGGCCCTCGACGTAGCGCGCCATGGCCTTGCGGAACAACTCCTCCTTGTTGCCGAAGGTGGCGTACATGCTGGTGGTGGAGATGCCCATCGCGTCGGTCAGGGTGGCCAGGCTGGCGCCCTCGTAGCCGTGCTCCCAAAAGGCCAGCATGGCGCGTTCGAGCGCCTCGTCGACGTCGAATCCTCGCGGGCGACCGGTGGGGCGGCGCTGGTTGGCCTTCACCACCTCAGATTACCTCTTTGTGCAGTGATTGATGCAAAACCCGGTGGAGGATGGTCCACAGGGGACAGTTCGAGGGCACGACCGCTCTCGTCACGGGAGGCAGGCGCGCCTCAAGGTCAGTGGAGTCGCCGTACGCTGTGCACTGGCTACCCGGTGCACGGGAAGGGCGGCGGAACGATGAGCGGACGGTCACCCGGACGCGGGGTCCTCGACGGGGCCTTCGCGGTCCTCGGCGCTCTGGAAGCCTCCGGTGCTCCTTTGCGCTGCGCCGAGATCACGCGCGCGACGGGGATACCCAAGCAGACCGTGTCCCGGTTGCTGGCACAGTTGGAGGCGTACGGTTCCGTGGCTCGGGTCGGCGAGGGTTTCACCCTCGGTTCCGGCCTGTTCCGCCTCGGATCGCGCTGGTCAGGGGCGCAGCTTGCCGCTGCGGGGCAACCCGTCCTGGCCGAGTTGCACCGGCGTACGGGAGCGACCGTGCACCTCGCGGTCCTGGTGGACGACGCCGTTTGCTACGTGGCCAAGCTCGTCGGACGTGACGGGGATCTTGCGCCTTCGGAAGTCGGACGCCTCCAGCCACCGGCGGGCAGCGCGGTCGGGAGGGTCCTCCTCGCGGGGCTCCCCCCCGGAACAGCGCAGGCGCGTGCTGGGAGCCGTGACCGACCAGGAGATCGCGAAAGGCGCCCGTGCGGCCCTCGACGGGTTCACCCGCTCCGGCGTGGCCTTCGACCACGAAGAGGTGAGTCCCGGGCTGTGCTGCGCCGCCGCGCCCGTCCTCGCCCGCCGCGGATCCATCACCGGGGCGCTGTCGGTGTCCGTCCCGGCGTCCCGGTCGCTGCCCCCCTTGGCGGACCAGGTCCGTGCGGCCGCACGGGCGCTCTCGCGGCTCCGCGAGGCCGTCTCACCGTGAACCGCCGTGAACCGGGCCGACCGTCCCGTCGCAGCCCCGGCCCGTTTGGACCCCGCGTGTCCCACTGAACGGGGCAGCGGCTTCCCCGCCTGCGTCGCCATCGGCATCCTCACCGGCATGACCAGTGACGACAGCACTCACAGCAGCCCGGACACACGTCCCGGCCAGGCGGGAGTCGTTCGGGCAGGCGTGGTGCAGGCCGCCCCGGTTCCGTTCGATCCGGTGGCCACGTTGCGCGTCGTGGAGCGGTGGCTGTCCGAGGCGGCCGAGCGGAACCTGGATCTCGTGGTGTTCCCCGAGGCGTTCATCGGCGGGTACCCCAAGGGATCGGCGTTCGGGGGAGTGGTGGGCGACCGGACCACCGCCGGACGAGACGAGTTCGCCCGGTACTGGACCGGCGCCGTGGAGGTGCCCGGCCCCGTCACGGACCGCCTGGGCGAACTGGCGGCCGATGCCCGCGCACACCTGGTCATCGGCGTCGTCGAACGGGAGTACGGCACGCTCTACTGCACGGTCCTGTTCTTCTCCGACGCAGGAGCCCTCCTCGGGAAGCGGCGCAAGCTCATGCCCACCGGCGCCGAGCGGATGATCTGGGGGTTCGGCGACGGCTCGACCCTCGAGGTGCACCGCACGAAGCTCGGCCGACTCGGGGCCGTGATCTGCTGGGAGAACCTCATGCCCGCGACGCGGTTGGCCATGTACGCGCAAGGCGTCGAACTGTACTGCGCGCCGACAGCGGACAGCCGGGAAAGCCACCACGCCACCATGCGCCACATCGCCATGGAAGGCCGGTGCTTCGTGCTGGCGGCGAACCAATGCCTGCGCACGGGGGACTTCCCCCTGGACCACCCCACGCCGTACGGCGACGACCCGGCGCAACTCGTCTCCCGGGGTGGCAGCAGCATCATCGGCCCGCTGGGCGAAGTGCTGGCGGGGCCCGTCCTGGATCAGGAGGTCCTGCTGACCGCGGACCTCGACATGGCGCTGATTCCCCGCGCTCGCTACGACTTCGACGTCGTCGGCCACTACGCGCGGCCCGACGTCTTCCGCCTCCACGTGGACACCACGGCCCGCCGCGCAGTGCAGACCGACGACAGCCTGACCGCGTCCCCCTCGGCAGACCTGTCCACCTCGTCTCGTGCCACGCCCGGCGACACGACCGATATGACCGATATGACCATGCTCTTCCACGGGCACCACGACTCCCTTGGACACCGCCCATGAACGCACAGCCCGTCGACATCCCCTCCTTGAACGACATCGCGTGCGCGGCGGAACGGATCCGCGACGTGGTGCGCCGCACACCTGTGATGCGGGTGGCGGCCGGGGAATTGGACGTGCCCGTCCCCGTCGTCCTGAAGCTGGAATTCCTCCAGCACACCGGCTCCTTCAAGGTCCGCGGCGCATCCAACGCGCTCGCCCTCCTGCGCGCGGCGGAACGCGGCGCTCCGACCGCGGGCGTTTGCTGCGCGTCGGGGGGCAACCACGGGGCCGCCGTGGCCTGGGCGGCGCGCGAAGCGGACCTGCCCGCCACCGTGTTCGTGCCCGACTTCTCACCCAGGGCCAAGACCGACATCATCGAATCCCTCGGTGCACGCCTGCGCCGCGTCGAAGGCTTCTACGCCGACGCGCTGGCAGCCAGCCAGGACCACGCCCGGCACGAGGGCGCCTTCCACGTCGACGCCTACGACGACCCGCGGACGGTGGCAGGTCAGGGCACGCTCGGCCTGGAGCTCGCCGAGCAGGTGCCGGAGGGGCAGCCCGTGCTGGTCGGGTGCGGTGGCGGAGGCCTGTACGCGGGGGTCGCCCTGGCGCTGGACGGACGCAACCGCGTGATCGCGGCCGAACCGTCCTCAGCGCCCTCGCTCACAGCAGCGCTGGGGGCAGGGGAACCGGTGGACGTGGAAGTCGGCGGGATCGCCCTGGACAGCTTGGGTGCCCGCCGGGCGGGCCGCATAGCCACCGCTGTCGGCCTCTCGCTCGGCATGACGACCCTCACCGTCGCGGACGAGGACATCGCCGCCGCCCGCGCACTCCTCTGGCAGCGGCTGCGCATCGTGGCCGAACCCGGCGGAGCCACCGCACTCGCCGCACTGCTCGCCCACCCCGAACACTTCCCGGACGGGGCCACCGTCGTCGTCTCAGGAGCCAACACAGCCCCTTCGTCGAGTGTTGGCCGCTGAGGAGCTGTCGTCGTACCGGGAGATCGGCGCTGCGGCGCGTGCTCGACCTGATCCAGCCGCACGGAAGGGTGATTCACGAGAACGCCAAGCGTTGCGGACCGTCACCTGGCATCACCGGCCGTGACACTCCCGGTATGAACAAGATCCACACCGAGCCGGAACCCTCCGCGGCCGGTGCTCTGCCCTTCGGCCCCGACTCGATCACCTGGCAGCACATCGGGCAGTGGCGGCTGCTGACCGTGCTGGCGCGCGCCCTGATCCTGGAGACCGCCCACCCCGTCGTGGGCGCGGGTGTCACCCAGTTCTCCACCTACCGCGGCCACCCGTGGCGGCGTGCCAAGCAGACGATGCTCAGCCTGCAGAAGATCGTCTACCTCGACACCAGGGGCCGTGAGAAGGAGGCCGCGCGGTTGACCCGCCTGCACAGCCGCATCAACGGGGTCGACGCGTCCGGTTGTCCGTTCGACGCTCTCGACCCGGAAGCCGTGGCCTGGGTCCACCTCACCCTCTTCGAAGCGGTCGTGACCATGTGCCGCGCGGGTGGCGATCCGCTGTCGCCCCGTGACGAGGCGCGGCTCTACGACGAGATGCGCGCCTGCGGCAAGATCCTCGGACTGGGCGAGGACGACCTGCCCGCCACTGTCGCGGACTTCTGGGTCTACTTCGAGCGGATGACGACCGAGCGGCTCACCAGGACCCAGGGGCTGACCGAGCTGCTCACCGCGCTGGCGGACGACATCCCGCCGCCGTCCCGGCTGGCGTTCCTGCCCGCCCCGGTGTGGCGGGCGCTCAGCTCGGCGGCGATGGAGGGCTACCTGGCGGTGACCGCCGCGCTGCTGTCGCCGCAGTTGCAGGACCGGCTCGGCATCCGGTCGAGCGCCGCGGGGGCGACGCTGGCGACCGTGGTCTGCCAGGGCGCTCGACTGCTCGACCGGGTCCTGCCGGAACGCCACCGCTTCATGCCCGTGGCCGCCGCCGCGATCGACGCCGAACGCCGACTCGCCCGCAGCCTGCGACGCCCCGCCACCGCCCCGGCCGCGGGGAGGCCGGACATCTTCGCGCGAATCCTGGACCAGAGTGGAGACGGGTACGTCAGCTGGTCCGACCTCGCCGCGACGGCACGGCTGATCGCGGGCAGGCTCGACGTCGACGAAGCCACCGAGTCGGCGCTCTACGACGCCTTCCACGCCTGGTGGCTCGACCTGCGGGCCGGCGCGGACTTCGACGGCGACGGTCGTGTCGACCGGGACGAGTACGCGCGCGCCGACCACGACGACGCCCTGCGGACCGCGATGAACGCGGTGGCCGAGGCCCTGGACCGCGACGGCGACGGCTACGTCGACCAGGCCGAGTACACCCACCTGCTGGGCGGCGGCAGCAGCCGGGAGGAACTGCTCGGCGGCTTCCGCCAACTGGACTCCGACGGCGACGGCAGGCTCACGGTCGCGGAGTTCGCCGCCGGTCTCGGCGGGTTCTTCGCCGGCCGGACCGACTCCTCGGCGGGCATGCACCTGCTCGGCCGCGCCTGACCCGACGTGCGGGGCGCCCACCGGCGCCCCGCACCGACCACCGCGTCCGGCGCTCCGGAGATCGGCCTGTCCGACTCCGAGCGGCGGGTGCGATGGTCTTTCAGGCGCCTGCGCCTCCGTCGACCGGCACGATCGCGCCGGTCACCATGGACGCGCGGTCGCTGAGCAGCCATGCGGCCGCCTCGGCGACCTCGTGGGGTTCGGCCATCCGACCCAACGGGGTCGAGGCGTTGATCCGCTCGACGATGCCGGGAGTCGCCGCCTCCCACGCCTCGATCATCTTCGTCGCGGTCCCGCCGGGGGTGATGGCGTTGACCCGGATCCCGTGAGGAGCCCAGCTCACCGCCGCGGTCTCGGTGAGGCTGTTCAGCGCGCGCTTCATGGCGCCGTAGGCGGGCAGGGCCGGGTTGGCCCGGCGGCTGCCGATGCTGGAGGTGTTGACGATCGCCCCGCCACCGCCCCGGCGCATGAGCGCGGCCTGGGCGGTCATGGCGGTCCAGTGCGAGCGGAAGTTCACCGCGAACTGCTCGTCGATGTCCTCATCGCTGGTGGTCTCCAGCGGTCCTGGCCGCTGGATGGCCGCACCGTTGTTGAACGCGCCGTCGAGCCTGCCGTGCAACTGCTCGACGCGCGCGACGGCGGCGCGGACGCCGGCGCGGTCGGCGAGGTCCAGCGCGACGGTGTCGGCGGTGCCGCCCTCGGCGCGGACCTCGTCTGCGACGCGGTCGAGGGCGTCGGTGCTGCGCGCGGCCAGCACGACGGCGGCACCTTCGCGGGCGAAGAGGTGGGCCGCGGCGGCGCCGATGCCGCGGCTGGCGCCGGTGATGAGGACGACCTTGCCGCTGAGCAGGCCGATCGGAGTGGTGCCGCTGGGCGTGGTGTCCCTGGTGTTCGTCATGGCGATGACGCTGCCCCTGCCCGAAGACCGGAGACAGGCACAGGTCGTACCAGGATCCAGCGCCGGGCGGAGGGCAGACTGGGAACGTGAACAAGCAAGAGCTCGGGGCGTTCCTCCGCAGCCGCCGCGAGCGGCTGCGACCGCAGGACGTCGGCCTGCCCTCCGGGCCGCGGCGCAGGACGCCGGGGCTTCGCCGCGAGGAGGTCGCGGTCCTCGCGCACATCTCCACCGAGTACTACGTCCGCCTTGAGCAGGGCCGGGCCCCGCGTCCGTCGGGCGAGGTCCTCGCCGGGATCGCCGACGCCCTGCGGCTGACCGACGCCGAGTCCGACCACCTGCACGTCGTCGCGGGCACCGCGCCGATCCGGACCGGGCTGCACCGCCGTGACGTGCGCCCCAGCATCCTCGCGCTGCTGCGACGGCTGCCGCGGACGGCCGCCTTCGTCATCTCCGCCACCTTCGAGGTGCTGGCGTGGAACGACCTCGCGGCGACGCTCATGGAGGACTTCGCCGAGCTCGCTCCGCAGGAGCGCAACCTCGCGCGAAAAGCGTTCCTCGAGCCGGTCGGATCGGGTGCGGCGCTGTACGGGGTCTCCGACGCCGCCGAGTTCCGGCTCAACGTCGTCATGGAGCTGCGCTCCGCCCGTGCCCGCTATCCCGCCGATCCCGCGGTGAGCGGTCTCGTCGAGGAGCTGCGCGCGGGGAGCGCCGACTTCGCCCGGTTGTGGGAGCGGCACGACGTGCAGGCGGCACCGATGCTCACCAAGACCTTCCGACACCCGGTGGTCGGGGAGGTGACCGTGGACTGCGACTCCCTCGCCCTGCCCGATCGCGACCAGCACCTCGTGCTCTACACCGCGCCGTCCGGGTCTCGTAGCGCTGAAGCCCTGGCGTTCTTGGACGTGGTGGGGCCCGCGGGCGTCACAGCGGGTGGAACGTCCTGAAGAGGCGCTCCACCTCGTTCGGCGGCAGGACGAGCGCGAGTTCCACGCGAACCCCTGTCAGGGGCTTGCACCTCAAGCCGCTTGAGATCGCATAGTGGGCGTTGTGGACATGAACGAGTTGTACGCCATCGGGGATGTCGCCCGGCGGACCGGCCTGAGCGTCAGCGCCGTCCGGTACTACGCGGACGTCGGTGTGGTCACGCCTGCCGCCGGCACCCCGGCAGGCCACCGCCTGTACGACGTGGCGGCCATCGCCCGGCTGGAACTGGTCCGGACGCTGCGGGAACTCGACGCGGGCCTGGACGAGATCCGGCGGGTGCTGGCGGGCGAGGCGACGCTGCGCGAGTTGGCCGCCACCCACCTGGCCCTGCTGGCAAAGCAGGAGGCACGGCTGCGCAGCCGTCGCGCGGTGCTGTCGGTGATCCTGCGGCAGGACTCCACCGCCGAGCAGGTCACGCTGATGCACAAGCTGGTCGGTATGGCGGACGAGGAGCGAGACCGGCTGGTCGACGAGTTCTGGACCGAGGTCTCCACCGGCTGGGAGCCGCCGGAGCGGATGGTCCAGTGGTGGCGGGCGGCTCGGCCGGAGCTGCCCGAACATCCCACCGCGGCCCAGTTGGAGGCGTGGATCGAGCTGGCCGAGCTGGTCCGGGACACCGAGGTCCGGCAGGCCGTGCGCCGTGAGCTGCACGAGTGGTGCACCACCGGGGCCGGGCCGCTGATGACCTCGCCGCCGATGTTGGACATCCTGGAGGCGTCCGCGCCGATCGGCCAGGCGGTGATGGACGCGGCGCGGGAAGGGGTGCCGCCGGACTCGTCGCGGGCACGGGAGAACGCCGATCGGTGGATGGGGTTGATGACCGGCGTCTTCGAGACACCGGACAGCCCCGCGTTGCCGGACACACCCGAGTTCCGGATCCAGATGGCCGACCACATGCTGGCGGGCGCGGAGTGGGACCGCACGCCACCGGAGCCGCAGGGACCGTACGACCGGTACATGGCGTTGATCACCGCCGTGAACGGCGTGACGCCGGAGCGGTTCCCGTACGAGTGGCTGGCCGCGGCGCTGCGCGCGTCCGCCCTGCCGGCTCGCTGATCGCCTGGTCCGAGGTCCGGTCCAAGACCTCCCTCGATCTTCCACTCTCCTGTGGACGGTCGCCGACCGGTT
Organism: Umezawaea sp. cmx-9-4; assembly: GCA_049997955.1. Classification (GTDB taxonomy): domain Bacteria; phylum Actinomycetota; class Actinomycetes; order Mycobacteriales; family Pseudonocardiaceae; genus Umezawaea. The sequence goes on from JAEBDY010000012.1 coordinate 16,365, forward strand.
CGGGCAGCCGACGTGACTGCCCGAACCGGTCGGCGGGGTGGATCAGGGGTGGTCCTGGGTGATGAACTCCATGACCAGCTTCGCCCCGTCCGGGGTGGCGGTCGGCGTGTGTCCGGCGCCCTTCACCTCGACGAACCGGGCGTTGGGGAACTGGGCGGCTGCTTCCTTCGCGGACGCGCTGGAGGTGTTGGCGTCCAAGTCCCCCGAGAGCACGAGGGTGGGCACGTCCGCGAGCTCGGTGCCTTCGGGGAACGGCGTGCCGGCGGTCGGGTCCTTCGGCCACTTCAGGCAGCCGCCGAGGTCGTAGGAATCCCTGGTGAGCCACGCGGTGGGCGAGAAGGGCGCGAAGTCCTTGGCGGACGAGCGGTTCACGGCGTCGGTGAAGTGTCGTTCACGATCGGCGGTGCTGTCGGCGTAGTCGAACGCCTGCCGGTAGTCGTGGCACGTGGTCGCCCACGTGAGGGCTCCTGACGCCAACTCCGGGCCGTACGCGTTGATGTCCGCCGTTTCCGACAGGTGTGCGCTCACCAGGTCCCGCACCGGCGCGAGGTCACCGGTGCGGGCGGACGCCAGTGCGGCCACGAGCGCCAGTTTCGTCTCCACGTCAGCCGCGCCCGCGTACATCTTGCCGACGGTCCCGGCGAGTTGCCATTCGTCGAGCACGACGGGGTAGGTCTTCCCCTCGTGCACCACGTCCATCGGCACCGGGGTGGTGCGGAGCTTCCCGGCCAGATCGCCCAGGTCGCCCAACACCTGTTCGCCGGAGCACGAGCCTGCCTCGTCGCACACCAACCCGACCGCGCGCCTCAACGCGGCGACGGCGAAGGCGCCCGACGAGTCGTTGTCGGTGTTCACCGGGTAGGCACCGGACAGCACCACGGATCGAACGTGCTCGGGGTGCCGGGCGACGTAGGTGGCCATCAGGTACGTGCCGTAGGAGTCGCCGAGCAGGTCGAGGCGGTCCAGCCCCAAGGCGGCGCGAACGTCGTCGAAGTCGTCCGCGACGGCCGCGGTCCCGTACATCCCGACCTTGTCGCCCAGTTCCTCGCCGCAGCGGCCGATGGCGTCGCGCTGCGCGTCCACCGTCGAGAAGACCAGGGCGGGGTCCTGGAGTGACGGGCAGTTGATCGGGTCGGACCGGCCGACACCGCGCGGGTCGATGAGCAGCAGGTCCCTCCGGTCCAGGATCGGCTCCAGGCCGTCGGCGTAGAGGTGGCCGAGCAGGTCGACCAGTCCGGTGCCCGGTCCGCCGGGGTTGGTGACGATCGTCCCCAGTGACGGGGTCGTCTGGTCGGTGCGGGGCACGAGGGCGAATCCGACCTCGGTCGTGCCCGCTTCGGGGTGTCCCCGGTCCAGTGGGACCGTGATCGTCCCGCATTTCGCGGTCGGGATCTTGGGAACCTCGCACGGCGCCAGCTCGGCGGGTGGGACGGAAGTGGCGGTGGACCGCGGAGGCGCCGCGGAGTCGTCGTCCTCCCCGCACCCGGCCACCACCAGGGCAGCGGCGATCACAACAGCGGCAATTCGCTTGTTCATCGAGATCCTTCGACAGGGGTTGGCCGTGCGAGTCAAAGCGCGGTGCGGGTGCAGGCGTGGTCGGCCATTCCGCTGGTGTGGTTCAGCAGCATCCGCAACGCGGTGTTCGCGTCGTTGAGCACGGCGCCGGGCAGCCACTTCCCGATCGGGTCGCCGAGGCGGGGCTGGCGAGGGCGGGCGCCGGGCAGGCCGCGGCGGTGAGCACGAGCGCCGTGACCGCGGCCGGTCGAAAGCGGGAGGTCCTCGTCATGTGCGTCTCTCCTTGTCGGTGCCGTGGGCGGGGCCTCGGCGACAAGATCGACGCTATGGGCGGAGCAGAGGTGGGCGCGTCACCCCGAGGTGAGCCGTCTTTTGGCTCTTGCGGGGGATGGACGGCTGTCGGCCGTGGATCACGCGGAGGACTCTGGCCGAGAACCTTCCGCGATGCTCTTCAGTTCCCGCACGACACCCTCGATCAGCAGTGCCAACCCCTTTGCGTCCGAGTCGGCGAGCCATTCTTCAAAGGCAATGGTGAATGCGGCAGTGGCGCAGTCCGCCGCAATGGTCGAAGTGAGCGGTGGCACCCCTCGATTCACCATTCCGTTGCGAAGTGCCGTGCTGAGCGATGACATCTTGAGCAGCTCGCGTTCACGGAGGTTCGGGTTCTTCCCAATCACGTGCGCGCGGCGGACGATGAATTCTCGACCGGATTCGAAGGTGTCGGCAGCCTTGATGTAAGCGGTCATCGCCATGTCGAGCGGGGGCGCTTCGTCCATGGCGGCAATTTCTTCGAGAATGTGGCTCTCGAGTTTTTCGGCGCCCGCGAAGAGCACTTCGCGTTTGTCCGAGAAGTGCCGGAAGAAAGTTCTTTCCGTGACTCCGGCGCGCGCCGCGATGTCCGCGACGGTCGTCGACTCGTACCCCCGCGTCTCGTAGAGGTCCAGTGCGGCGGCGACCATGCGGCCGGATGCGTCGGGTTCCCAGCGGCTCACCTCGTCAAGATAACCGACGTCACACACCGACTGATGTCAGATGCTGACATCAGTTCGGGTACTCTGATGTCAGCATCTGACATAGATGGAGGGTGCACGTCGGCAAGGAGGGCGCATGAGCTTCACGGGCAAGACGGTGCTCGTAACGGGGTCCGGCGCAATCGGGGGACTCGGCCACATCACGGCCGAGTTGATCGCGGCCAGGGGCGGGAACCTGGTGATCACGGGGCGCGACCCGCGGGCGGGACGCTCTGCGCTGCGGGAGATCGTGGACGCCGGCGGTACCGCCCGCTTCGTCGAGGCCGACCTCGGCACGGTCGACGGCGTTCGCGCGCTGGTGGACGAGGTGGAGGCCGTGGACGTTCTGATCAACAACGCGGGGCTCGTCCCGTTCGGTTCCGCGGAGGCGCAGGACGAGGAGGTGTTCGAGGCCGCGTTCGCCGTGAACGTGCGGGCCGCGTTCTTCCTGACGGCGGGCCTCGTTCCCGCGATGAGGGCTCGCGGAGGCGGGAGCGTCGTCAACATCAGCTCGACGGCCGCGGCGCGCGGCCTGCCCGACCTCGCGGTGTACGGGGCGACCAAGGGGGCGCTGGAGTCGCTGACCCGCACTTGGGCGGCGGAATGGGCGCCCGCCAACATCCGCGTCAACGCGGTGTCGCCGGGGCCGATGAGGACGGCCAAGACCGTCGCCGCCATGGGCCCGGACGTCGGGGGCATGGGCCGGACCACCGCGCTCGGGCGAGCTTCAGACCCGCGCGAGGTCGCGGAGGTGGTGGCGTTCGTCGCGAGCGACCAGGCGAGCTACATGACGGGCGCGGTGGTCGCGGTCGACGGTGGACGAACGGCGATCTAGTCGACGCGGCCCACGGGTCGCTCCAGGTCACCGGCTCGTGGCGGCAGAGGTCGAACGCGGCCGGTTGACGAAGGTCGAACAACCACATCAATCAGGAAGGCACCACGTTGCCCGCATCACGCAAGATCGACGACGAACTGGCAGAGGTGCTGTCCGCGATCCCGGTGGGAAGCCACGGCGTCTTCGACATCAGCGACATACCCGGCACACGGGAAGCGGTGCGCCACATGGCTGTTGCCCTCGGCGCTCAAGCGCCGGAATACCCGGACATCGCCGTCGAGGAGCGATCTGTCCCCCGTCCGGACGGAGGAGAGGTCTCCGTCCGGATCCTGCGTCCACCTGTGGCAGATGATCTTCCCGTGCTGCTGTGGTTCCACGGCGGAGGGCAGGTGCTCGGCTTCGCGGCGCAGGACGACCCGAGCATGAAACGGCTGATCAGCGAGGTTTCGTGCGCGGTGGTCGCCGTCGACTACCGCCTTGCGCCGGAAGCGCCCGCGCCTGCGGCCGCTGAGGACGGTCTTGCCGTCTACCGCTTCGTGCTGGAAAACGCCAAGTCGTGGGGATTCGACGAGAGGCGCATCGGAATCGCTGGAGCCAGTGGTGGCGGTGGGATCGCGGCAGCGGTCAACCTGATGATCCGGGACAGCGGCTTGCCCGCCCCCCTTTTCCAGGCGCTCCACTACCCCATGCTGGACGATCGCAACGAAACGCGATCAAGCCGGGAGATCGTTGACGTCGGCGTGTGGGATCGCGGAACGAACGAACTGGCGTGGAAAGCCATCCTCGGTGATGACGCGTCAGAAGTGTCCGCGTACCAAGCCGCAGCTCGCGCGACCCGCTTCGACGGACTCCCGCCGACGTTCCTGGCCGTCGCGGAGATCGACGTGTTCCGCGACGAGGACCTCCACTTCGGTTGGCAACTCATCTCCGCGGGCGTACCGGTGGAGATGCACCACTTCCCGGGAGCCTTCCACGGCTGGGATCTCTTCGCGCCGGATTCCCGCCTGGGGCGTCAGTTCACCTCGGCGTGGTTCTCCTACCTGCGGCACGCGTTCGGCCGATGAGCCTCCGGAGGTCACCACGGCTGTCGCGAGCCGACCATCGGAAGTGCTGACGGCCGTGACTTTACAAGCGTTAGGCGCTGCGCTAGGTTTACGACTGTAAGGCATCGACTGTTAGTCAATCTGGAGGTCCCCTCATGCGCACCACCAACCGTTCCTCGGCCCTCGTCATCTCCGCCGCCGCGCTGGCCGCTGCCCTCGGTGGTACCGCGGCCGCGGCGCCTGCGTCCATGCCCGCCCAGGCCTCGGTCTCCGCCTACGGCGAGCACGGCAACCGCAGCACCCGCGTCGTCGACCAGTGGGCGGCGGCCTGGAACACCAATTCCCCCCAGCGCATGGCAGCGCTGTTCACCGACACCGGCAGCTACACCGACCACGCCTTCCAAGCCACCTTCGCAGGCAAGGACGGCGTGGCGACGTGGATCACCATCACCCACACCGCCATCAAGAACCCCAAGGTGGAGGTCCTGAACTCGTTCCGCTCCGGCGACCGCGTCGCCGTGCGCTGGGAGTTCTCCGGCACCGACACCGGTGCCTTCGCCAAGCACCTCCCGCCCACCGGCAAGTCCTTCACCGTCCCCGTCCTGACCTACTTCGAGATGAAGGGCGACAAGATCCAGCGCTGCGAGGACTACTACAACGTCGCCGACCTGCTGCGCCAGGTCGGCCTGCCCGCAGGCGCCTGGACCCCGCCCACCGCGTGAACGGCTCGGACCAGGGCTTCCGGTGTGCTGCGCCGGAAGCCCTGGGGATATGCGGTCGAGAGTCGAGGATCTCCTCCTCCGTCGTTGAAGTCCCCGCACTTGCCGACCAGGCCCAGCGGCCCGTCACCCTCCGGTACCGTGAAAGCCGTGGAGGGACCGTTGTCGCACGGGCTGGACGCTTTCACCGACACGCTGGCCATCGGCACGGCCTCGGTGCCCGAGGCTTCCGTGGAGATCGCCGTCAGGCAGTTCCAGCGGCTGATGGGCGTTCCGAGTTGTGCCGTGGCCTACGCGGAGGTCAAGACACGAACTCAGCACGTGGTGCACGCGAACGGTTACTCCGCGGACGTACTCGACTCGATCGAGGAGTTCCTGGTCTCGCCGCTGTATCGTCAGGCGAAGCCGCCGGTGCCGGAAGTCCTGCTGTGGAGCGAGTATCCCGACTTCACCGCGACCCCCGCCGTCACCGATCTCCTCCGGCCGGCAGGCTACCGCGAGGGCACGTCGTTGCCGCTGCGCGGTGTGGACGGTGACGACGTCGGCTCACTGCACCTCAACCTCTTCGCCGAGGGACTGTCCACTGCGCAACGACAAGGCCTGAAAGAGTTGTGCGCCTTCATCACCCGTGCGCTGCAGGCTCGACGAAGGCGTGACGAGCTGGGCCTCAGCCCACGCGAGATCGAGGTCCTGCGCCTGATCGTGGACGGGGCCTCCAACCCCGAGATCGCCGAGGAGCTGTTCATCGCCCGCCGCACGGTCGCCACCCACGTGGAGCACCTGCTGCCCAAGCTCGGGGTGAACACCCGCGTGGCCGCGGCCGTCGCCGCAGTTCGCCACCAGCTGGTGTGAACTCGGGCCGGTCACAGCGATGGCCGACGGTCCCGCCACGGCTTGACCGCCTCGAACGCGGCGGCCGCGAGGAGCACGTCGGCATCGGCGTGCAACCGCCCGGCGATCTGCAACCCCACGGGCCGACCATCGCGCGTGAAGCCGCACGGCACCGAGATCGCTGGACTGGACGTCATGTTGAACGGGTGCGTCAACGTCCACCCCAGCAGGCGCTCGCGCAAGGAGCCCGAATTCAGCGGCTCCGGTGCGAAATCACCTGCGGAGAACGCGGCAACGCTCGTGGTGGGGCTGACCAGCAGCCGGTGGCCGGCCATGAAGGAGGCGAAGGCGTCCCACACGCCACCGCGCAGCGCTTCTCCGCGCGCCACGTCGGCAGCGCTGACGGTGTCACCGGTCAGGACCAGGTCGATCAGCTCGTCGGCGAGCCGGCCTCGCATCGAGGGCCAGTCGAGCAGGTCCCGCAGACCCGCGAGCCCCGGCACCCAGACCCCCGTCCACATCGCCTCGTCGACCTGTTGCCAGTCCGGTCGATCCTCCACGACGTCCGCCCCGAGGTCGGCGAAGGCACCGGTGGCGGCGCGGCAGATCGCCGCCACCTCCTCGTCGACGTCGGCGAACCCGAGGTCCGGTGAGTAGGCGACGCGCCAGCCTGCCAGGGGACCGGCCGTCTCGTGCGTGGTCGGTGCGGCTGTGGGCGCCCGTACGACGTGCCGGGCCAGTGGGTCCCGCGAGTCGTAACCGGAGCAGACTTCGAACATCAGGGCGACGTCGTCCACCGAGCGTCCGATCACGCCGTGGCTGAGGTTCGTCGCGAACCGCTGCGGCAGCAGCGTGTGCGGGATCGCGCCCGTCGTGGGCTTGAACCCGACGACCCCGTTGAACGCGGCGGGGACCCGGATCGAGCCGCCCGCGTCGGTGCCCTCCGCGAGGGGGCCGATGCCTGCGGCGACGGCGGCACCGGCGCCGCCGCTGGAGCCACCGGCCGTCAGCTCGGGGTTCCACGGGTTGCGGGTGGTGCCGAACAGCCGGTTCGTCGTCGTGGCGCAGTACCCGGCCTCCGGGGCGTTCGTCTGCCCCAGGTGCAGGCCACCCGCCGCACGCATCCGCTGCACCACGAGCGCGTCCTTCTCGGCGACGTTGTCCTTGAGCAGTTCGAACCCGAGCGTGTGGGGGACGCCGGCGACCGGCGTCACTTCCTTGACCGTGTACGGAACCCCGTGCAGTGCGCCGAGCGGCCCACCAGCCGCGCGCTTGGCGTCCAGCACCCGTGCGTCGCGGCGGATCCTGTCGACGTCGAAGTGGACCACCGCGTTGACCGTCGGGTTCACGGCGTGCAGGCGTTCGATCATCACTTCGGCAACCTGCGCCACGGTCACGTGCCCGTCGCGCACCCAACTCGTGAGTTCGGCGGCGCCGGCCCAGACGACATCCGCGTCACTCGCAGGTGCGCGCCTCGCCTCCGACATCCGATTATTGATCATCGTGTGCTGCCCTCGTGCTCGACTTCTCCCGGCGTACCACCCATCAGGCCGGCTCGTCACCACTAGACCGCACCGGAGCGGGGTTGCGACATCGGTCACCTGACCGATCGGCTCCCGACCCGCACCGGTGAACCCCTTCGTCACGGGGTACTTCAGCCACCACAGGTCGTGGCGTCGGTCCCAGGTGCGTCTCGATTCCGATCTCACCCGCCGGATCCTCGAGCGGAAGAAGCCGACCGGCGACAACACGGGAACAGCAGAGCCCCCCGTATTACGGCTGCAGCGCCACCCACGGTGGTGGGAACTCACCGAATCGCGGCGTCAACGTCGCGCCACCATGGATCTTCGCCACAGCTCGTCATGCTGCTCCGGCAACCACGACAACCCGGTCCACCGGAACTGCCGTCGCGCTCCTACAACAGCGCCGAGGTGCGTTCGGACGTATCAGTTCGTACCGACGGCCAACCGCGGTGCCGTTCCCGATCGGAAGGCCCGCGCCGTGGTGCGGTGTCCGTTCGGGGAATTCCAGAGCGCTCCGGGGTTCAAGAGCTGGTGATCGCTTCCTGGTAGACGCTGAGGTGTTCCGGCAGGACCCGTTCCCACGAGTAGCGCGCACAAGCGCGATCGCGGCCGGCGATCGCGTGGATCTCGCGGCGAGTGGGGTCGGCCAGCAGGTCACGCAGGATTTGCCCGAGAGCGCGCGGATCGTGCGGTGGCACCAGCACTCCGGTGATGCCGTCGACGACGACGTCGGCCAGCGCGCCCACGTCGGCGGCGATCACCGGAACGCCACACGCCATGGCCTGGATCGCGACCGAGCCGTAGGGGTCAAACCGCGGTACGCGAACGACCACGTCCGCGGAGCGGATCAGCTGGGGAAGCCGGGCCTGGGTGACTCGACCGGTGAAGCGGACGCGGTCGCTCACCCCCGCGTCATGGGCGAGTGCGACCAAGCGCCTCACCTCGGTGTCCTCGAGCGGCACGGGATGCGAAATCGTCCCGGCGATGACCAGTTCCACGCCGGGGGTCCACCGCAGGGCGCTGATCGCGTTGTCGAACCCGCTGACCGGCACCACGTCACCCAGCGCCAGCACTCGTGGCCTGCGATTGCGGGACGCGGCCGGACCACTGGGTTGGAACAGCTCGATGTCGATCCCACGGGGCACGATCGCGCTCTTCGGCCTGCGCACCCCCATGAGCCGGAGCTTCGTCTCCTCCCACCGGCTGATCGCGATCACGCGGTTGGCCGCCGCCCCGACGGAACGGTCGACGCGGGTCGGGCGTGAGGGTCGGGTGCCCGCGCCGTGGTGGAACGTCTGGACCACCGGGACGCGACTGGTGCTCACGGCCAACCCGGACGCCCGGCCGTGCGGATGCGCCACGTCGGGAGGCTGCTCGGCCCATTCGCGCTGGAGGAACCGTGCGAACGCGCCGACGTTCTCGACCAGTCCGTTCTCGGCGGAGGACAGGTCCGAGCGTACGGGCACCCGTACGACGTCATACCCGTGAGAAGTTCGTTTGCGTTCCCGTGGACCAGGGGAGGTTCGTTGGGCGTAGAGGACGACCTCATGTCCGTTCAGACCGAGGACCGAGGAGAGTTCGGCCACGTAAGCCCGGTCCTCGTCAGCGTCGGATTCCCAGGACGCAGCGACCATCGCGATCCGCATTTTCCGCCTCCGTGTGCGATTCCATCGACCAGCGTCATGTCGAGTGACGACGTTCGCGGTGCTCTTCGGCGACAGCGGCACCAGTCATCGGCATCCCTGCCCAGCACGGGTACGGGGAATGGTCGACCGGAGGAGATCTGTGGATCCGGAGGGGCGAACAGTTCGACGGGCCGAGCCACGTCGAATACAGGTGACAGCTCCGCTTGGGAACGTCCCCGTAGGAAAGAATTCCTGATACGCCGTTCCAAGGAGCAACACCACCGTGACATCCCGCGAACGAGCCGGTCGAATCCGCGGGGTCAGGGCGGCGCTGTGAAATCAGCATACGCACCTCAATCCGTTCCTGCACGACGTGCGCCTCGCGTCGCGGTTCTCGCCCAGGCGCGCTGAAGCGGTTTGGGCATGGTGACCTGCGTTGATCGATCGGATTGGTCACGTCCGACGGATCGCGCCGGACGAGGGACCGCGACCTCGGACTTCCGCCACCTGCCGCCGTCCGGTGGAGCGGGCGTTGCTGCTGACCACACCCGGGAGCATCGACCTGTTCACAGCGCCGCGTGTCGTGGACGAGCACCGTCCACTCCGGATGGTTCGGAGTGGACGGTGTGCGCCAGTGCTAGCGGTGGTTTGCGGCGATCCTCCTGCCCAGCACGAGGCCGAGCGCGATCATGCCCGCGCCGAGGTCTTCGCGCCGCTCGCGGTGCGGGACAGGGCGAAGAGTTCGTCGTGATGCCGGGGATGAAACCGAGCACATGGTCGACCGGATGCGGGAGGAATCGCACTCCGTCACCGATCGGACCAGGACGACGTGGAGGTCGACAGAACCACGGACGAACTGCTCGCGCCCGCAGATCGGGATGTCGACCACGACTGAGGACATCGGCGTGATCAGCGGGCGTGCGCCGGTCCGGGTGGCGCCGGATGTCCACCGGTCGCCACCCGAATCCGTCTCCCGCAGACACATGAAGGAGTAACTCCATGGTCCCGCACTGCGTGGTGTCCCGCCTGATGAAGCGCGAGCAGGGACTGCGGGCCGATCTTCGGCATGGAACCGCGGTGAACGGGAACACCTGCGGCGGTCAGGGATGGAAGTACCCGCGGCCGGCGGTGCCGGAGGAGCAGGACGACGCCGAGCGGACCGCATCACCGGTGAGATCCTCGGCGTGACGGGGGGCAAACCGATCACCTGATCGGTCAGGACGCCTTTCCCTGCGGCCGTCGACGTGCTCGTCCGCGATGGCAGGCCTCCCCGCCACCGGGAGCCTTCCGCGAACAATGCGTCCGACAACGCGTCATCGGCCGCGGAACGGGTACTCGACCTCCCATGACCGTGGTGGTGACAGGAGCGACCGGGAGCATGGGAACCGCCTTGCTGCGCAAGCTCGACGGCGATGTCGTCGGTCTGGCCAGGCGCTTGCCGGACGAGAACGTGGAACCCTACTGCCGCGCTCGGTGGGTCCGGTGCGACCTGGGCGCGCCCACGTCGGGCGCGTTGCTGCGCGACGTCTTCGCCGGGGCGACCGCGGTGGTGCACCTCGCCTGGGCGATCCAGCCCGGAACCGACGAGCGGCCCATGGAGGAGACCAACATCGCCGGGTCGGCGCGGGTGCTCCACGCGGCGGCGGAGGCGGGCGTGCCGCACGTGGTGTGCGTTTCGTCGGTGGGCGCCTACGCGCCCGGCCCGCGATGGCGCCGGGTCGGTGAGGGCTGGCCGGTGACGGGGGTGCCAGGCAGCGCCTACAGCTCGCAGAAGGCGCGGTTGGAGTCGATGCTCGACGCCTTCACCGTCGACCACCCGGAGATCGCCGTCGCGCGCGTCCGGCCGTGCGCGGTGCTCCAGCCGGGCTCGGCCGCCGAACTGGGCCGGTGGTCACTGGGCTCGTTGCTGCCCTCCCGCCTGCTTCGACGCCGCTGGCTGCCGATCCCGCTGTGGCCGGGACTGCGGGCGCAGGCCGTGCACGCCGACGACGTGGCGGCCGCCATCACGGCGTTGCTGGACCGCGAACTGGCCGGGTGCTTCAACCTCGCGGGCGCCTCCGCGCTCGACGCCCGGCAGTTGGCCCGGATCTTCGGCGGGTTCCTGCTGCCGGTCCCGCTGCCGGTGCTGAGGGCGGGAGCCTGGCTGGGCTGGCGCACCGGACTGATCCCCCTGCACCCCGGCTGGCTGCGCCTGGCCGACCAGGTGCCGCTGATGGACACCGATCACGCCCGGCAGGAGTTGGACTGGCACCCCGTGCACGACAGCCACGACACCTTCGAACTGTTCGTCGAAGGCCTCAGCCGCGGGGACGCGACACCGAGCCCGCCCCTGGACCACGGGAAGTCGAAGTTCCACCTCGGACGGCCCACCAAGCAGAGCCAGAACAGGGACGCGTGAACGACACGGGCACGGAACGACCGATGTCTTCCCCGCGGCCACGACAACTGCTGTCCGGTCGCGGGAGGACCCGCGACGAACCACCGGAGTCGAACGCGCTCGGTGTCGACTCCACCCCCGTCGTTTGACCTGGCACGCGCAGGGTAAACGGAACCACATCGTCGGAGGGGCGCCATGTCGATCAAGGAATACATCGCCGGGACAGCAGGGGAATTCCAGCTCTCACAGGAAGAGCGGGCGAGAGCGGTGCGCGTGGTCGCGTCGGCCGCCGCCGACGTGGACGAGTGCCGGGAGGTGCTGAGCATGCTCGGGCTCGATCCGCAGGACGGCCTGCCGGTTCCGCGACCACGGCGTCCGGAAGACGACCCGACCGCGCAGGAGCCGTCGGCGTCGGGTTGAGGGCGCTGCGGGTGGCCGGTCGATCACCAGGCGGTCGCGACGAACCGCACGTGCTCGGGTCTCCACCGGACGAACGAGGAGGAGGCTGGTGGGGTTCGCCGCTCCCACCAGCCTCCTCGATGTCGTGCACCGCACCGGCAGACGCCTCTCGGCGAGTGGCCACTCTAAGTGGCGAGGGGTGAGGCCCGGGGGTCCTGAACCGGTGCGGCATCCGGTACAACGCCTGCCGCGCCGAGGTGTTCCCGGTTCACCGTCCGGAAAGGCATGAGCCGGATCGCTTTCGCGGACGGCTGCTCACGGGCGGCCCGCTCGCCGGTCGCCCGCGAGCCACAGGACACCGACCACGGACACCAGCGCCGACCCGCCGCGGGACAGGGCGGTGAGAACGTCGCTCCTGCTGTGCGGGCCGGCCGCGTCCCGCGCATGGCCTAAGGTTCCACTCGGCAGTGCCTGGTCGAGTGCGGAGGGGTGTCGTGGAGCAGAACCGACGTACTCGGCTTCGGGAACTGCTGGTCGCGGATCGCGACGGCGGCTCCGACTCCACCGTCGCACTGGTCTGCGCGCGATGCGTGAAAGAACTGTCGGTCACCGGCGCAGGTGCCACGGTGCTCAGCCACCTCGGCAACGGCGTCAACGGCAACGGCCACCCGACTCGGGGTCTGGTCCACGCGACGAACCCGGTCAGCGCCGGGCTGGAGGACTTGCAGCTCACCGTCGGTGAGGGACCGTGCCTGGACACGTTCGCCTCCGGTGGTCCGGTGCTGGTGGCCGATCTGGCCTCCGAGGGCATGCGGTGGCCCGCGTTCACCCCGGGAGCGCTGGCGCTGGGCGCGGCGGCGGTGTTCTCGTTCCCGTTGCAGATCGGTGTGGTGCGCCTGGGGTCGTTGGACCTCTACCGCGATACGCCCGGTCCACTGACGCGCAGCGAGGTGAGCGACGCGCTGGTCCTCACCGACATGGCCACGCAGGGCATCGCCGACGAGATAGACGGGCACGACACCGCTGACCTGAGCTGGCTGCTCGATCCGCACGTCGAGGTGCACCAGGCCACGGGCATGGTGCAGGTGCAGCTCGGGGTGACCACCGAGGCGGCGCTGATGCGGCTCAGGGGACACGCCTTCACCCACGACGTGCCGCTGGCCGACGTCGCACGGCAGGTCGTCACGCGGACGCTGCGTTTCACCCAGGAGGAGGATCGTCCATGACGCGTGTTGAGGAAAGGTCGTCACGATGAGCACCGGGCGGGATCAGCGGTTGGCCGACGTGTTCGTGTCGTTGGCCGACACCCTGGTCGCGGACTTCGATGTGCTCGACTTCCTCGGCCTGCTCACCGAGCGGGCGGTGGAGCTGCTGGAGGTCGACGCCGCCGGGGTGATCCTGTCCGACCAGCGCGGCGGGTGGCGGCCCGCGGCGGGGTCTTCCGAGCACGCCGACCTGGTGGAGGTGTTCGCGGCGCAGACGCGGCAGGGGCCGTGCCTGGACTGCGTGCGGACCGGTGTCGTGGTCACCAGCGCGGACCTGACCGCGGACGTCGACCGGTGGCCGCTGTTCGCGCCGGCGGCGGTGAGCGCGGGGTTCCGCGCGGCGACGGCGGTGCCGATGCGGCTGCGCGACGAGGTCATCGGTGCGTTGACGCTGCTGCACGCCGAACCGGTGGCCATCGAGGAGTCCAGCATCGCGCTGGGGCAGGCGTTGGCGGACATCGCCACCATCGGCATCCTGCAACAACGCGCCGTGCACCGCGAGGAGATCGTCTTCGAGCAGTTGCAGGCCGCGCTGCACCACCGCACCGTCGTGGAGCAGGCGAAGGGTGTGTTGGTGGAGGCCGGGAGCCTGGACATGCACCAGGCCTACACGCGACTGCGCGACCACGCCCGAGCCCATCGCCTCCGGCTCTCCGATGTCGCCCGCGCTGTCGCCACGGGCGCGCTGGACACTGCCGAGGTGCTCACCGCCGCTGTCCGGGTCGACACGTAACGGCGTTTGCAACACCGAAACGGGGTATCCGGGGACATGCGGCCGACACCACTGACGCACAACGACTTCTCGCGCAGCCGCGAGCGGCAGGTGTCGCGTGCGTTCGTCGCGTTGGCCGACACGCTGGTCGCCGACTTCGACATCGCGGACTTCCTGGACATCCTCACCGAGCGCTGCGTCGAACTGCTGGACGTGGCCGCGGCCGGGGTCATCCTGGCCGACCCCGACGGTGTGCTCCACGTCGTGGCCACCTCGTCGCAGCGGGCGGACCTGCTGGAGCTGTTCGCGGTGCAGACCGGGAACGGGCCGTGCATCGACTGCGTCCGCACCGGCCGGCCTGCCGCTGAACACGACCTGACCATCGACGGTCAGCGGTGGCCGCGGTTCGCCGCCGCGGCTCACGAGTGCGGCTTCCGGTCGGCACAGGCCCTGCCGCTGCGGCTGCGCGACCAGACGATCGGCGCGCTGAGCCTGCTCAACACCGAACCCAGCGTGATGGAGCAGGACCAGATCGCGCTGGGCCAGGCCTTGGCCGACATCACCACCATCGGCATCCTGCAACACCGCACGATCGAACAGCGCGACCTGGTCACCGGCCAGTTGCAGACCGCGCTCACCAGCCGCGTCATCATCGAACAAGCCCGCGGGGTGCTCGCCCAGCGCGGCGGCCTGACCATGGACGAGGCCTTCACCGCGCTGCGCGCCTACGCGCGGGCGAACAACCGCCCCCTCACACCACTGGCCCTCGCCGTGGTGGCGGGCACCGTCAAACTCGACAGCGTTCTCGCGGGCCGCAAGACCTGAAGGTCGTTCGGAGCCGGTGCCGATCCAGCAGCGCTGCGAGCAACGCTCGGTCGGTGGGGGAGAACCGAGGCCGCAGATCAACGCCCGACCCTGCCGGCACGCGCCGCAGCACTCGCGATCGGGACTTCTCGACCGTCGAGCACCACCACGACCTGACCGGGCCCCTCGGTCCTCACCACAGCGCGGCCTCGACGTCGTCAGGTGTTGGCCGAGGGTCTTGCCAAGGTCGGCTCCGTAGCGTCTCCACCAGCTCGTCGGGAAAGGCTCGACGACGAGCCATTTGGCTCACACGGCCAGCTCGGCTGTGCTTGAGTGGCGCGCATGTCGTCAGTTCCGCCGTACCCGCAGGGCCCGATTCCTCCTGGCACGCCGGGGCCCGGCCAGGGTCCTTTCCCCGGGCAACAGCCCTGGATCCCCTACCCGTCCGGTCAGCAGCCGGGCTACGGCATGCCGATGGCGCCACCTCCGCCCCCACCCCGGCGGCGCAGGGGAGTGGTGTGGGCGGCGGTGGGTGC
Organism: Umezawaea sp. cmx-9-4; assembly: GCA_049997955.1. GTDB lineage: Bacteria > Actinomycetota > Actinomycetes > Mycobacteriales > Pseudonocardiaceae > Umezawaea. The sequence continues at coordinate 31,559 of JAEBDY010000012.1, forward strand.
CGTGGTGGTGCTGGTCGCCGCGGGAGCCACCTACTTCCTGGTCCGCGAGGACGGCGGGTCCGACGCCCCGCGTTCGAACAACGGGAACGTCCAGGAGGGTGCTGGGTGCGACGGGGGGTACTGCATCGGCGAGTACTCCTACGTCAACGCCTGCGCCACGCTCGACCCGTCGAGCGTGGCGGCGCGGATCGGGACGATCGGCTCAGGCAGGCTGGACGTGCAGGAGGTCTACGCCGATCCGCTGCCGCCCACCGACACGGCGCCGCGGCCCTCGTGGACCTTCGGCGTGGCCTCGAACTGCTACGTCGCGCCCGAGGACCGCGAGCGCGCGGCGTTCCGCAGCGTGAGCCTGGAACTGAAGCAGACCGCGTCGGAGGCCACCGAGAACTCGGGCGAGGGACGACCGCTCGGGGGCGTCGAGGGTGCCGTCGTCAAGGACTCGGACGGTCGGGCGCAGGTGTACTGGCGGCACCGGAACGTGCAGGCGGCGCTCGACGTGGGCTGGGGCAAAGACAAGCCCGCGATCCCCGACACCACCCTCGCCCAGGCCGTCGACGCGATCACCAAGACCTTGGCCAACCCGACAGCGGAGGCGAAGGACCTCGGTGGCCTCTCGCGGGACGGCAAGCGGATCGTCACCGACGCCTGCGCGATCTTCACCGGTGAGGACTTCCAGGCGGCGACGCGGTACGTCGTCAACCCGACGAACGTCAAACGCACCTACGGCAACACGCCAGGCTCGCCGGTGATGACCTCGTGCCTGCGGTCCACCGCCTCGAAGAACTCCGGCTTCCCCTCCCCGGAGGGCACCACCTTCCTCGACGGCGCGATGGCTCCCACCGTCAGGGTGTCCGCGCTGAACGACAACGCCGCGGCCACGACCGAGATCAGCCGGAACCGGGGGAGGATCGACGCCGCCGTCGACTTGCCCGGCATCGGCGACGCGGCCGTGTTCGGCATCGTCTCCGGCCGCTTCACCCTCCAGTTCACCAGCGGCTTCCACCTGGTGACGGTCGACTGCGGCCTGTCGAACGGCAACGCCGACTGGACCCCCGCCGACATGCGCACCCGCCTGGAACCCCTCGCCAAGGCCATCGCGGGCCGCATGGGCTGAGCGGGTCACCCGTTCGTCCGCTCCGGTGCGGACCGTCCGATGCGCGGATCGCAAGGTGATCGCAAGGTTCACCCCACCGGATTCGGGTGAAAGTGGGACCGGGCCACCACGACAATTCCGGGTACAAGTCCAGGTGCCTGCCGCGCGGCGCGCGGCAGGCACCTGCCCGGAGCACGTTCCCGCGTGAAAGAGATGAAAACCGCACTGTGACCGCGATTCCCGGTGACCACGACCAAGCCACCCTGATCTTGATCTGCGACCACTGCGGTCGCACCTGCGACAGCGGTGACCCACCGCCGTCGGTGTGGGAGGAGCTGTGGCGGCGGGCGAGCGGTGCGGGCTGGGGTGGCCGCAACCGGGCCGTCGGACCGCACCACTGCTCCCGCTGCACGGAGTGAGCCGCACGACGACACCACCTGGGCCGTGCGGTCAAGAGGCCGGCGCACCGGAGGTCGGGGTCTTGGGAGCCGCAGGCTCACCCGGTCCCGGCGGGTGACGGCGTCTCCGACGAGGAACCGGTCGGCACCGGTGCCGAGACCGAGGTCGAGGGCTCATCGGGTCGTTGGTTGAGGGTGGGGATGGGTTCGGGGACCACCACCGACGACGTCACGAGCGGTTCCGGTTCGTCCTGCGCGCTCACCCCGCACCCGCCCACCAGCACGCCCACGACGGCCAGCGCCACCACGGCGGAACACCTCATCAGCTCGCCTCCGGGATCTCGACGACGAAGCGGGCGCCACCACCGGGCCGGTCCTCGACCCACACGGTTCCGCCGTGGCGTTGCACGTGCTGGGCGACCAGTGCCAGCCCGAGCCCGCTGCCGGTGTCGGTGCCGCGACTGCCGGAGCGGGTGCCGCGGGCGAAGCGGTCGAAGATCCGGTCGCGCAGGTCGTGGGGGACACCGGGGCCCGCGTCGTCGACCTCCAGCCGGACCACCGTGTCGTGGTGCGTCACCGCCACGCGAACGGCACCGCCCGCGTGCCGTTCGGCGTTGTCGAGCAGGTTGGTCACGACGCGGTCCAGGCGTCGGCGGTCGACGACCACCAACGGCGCGTCCGGGTCGACGGTGACCTCGATCGCGGGCTCGGAGCGGGTCGCGATGATGTTGCGCACGAGGTCGCCGACGTCGACGGGTTCCAACGCCCGGTCGTCGGTGACCTGATCGGCACGGGAGATCTCCAGCAGGTCGACCACCATCCGCGCGAACCTGTCCACTTCGGACGACAGCAGGTCCAGTGCCTTCGCGGCCGGACCCCGCAGTTCCGCCCGGCGCCGCAGCACCTCCGCGGCGTTCACCATCGTCGTCAACGGTGACCTCAGCTCATGGCTCACGTCACTGGCGAACCGCGCGTCCCTCAACACCCGCTGTTCCAGCGCGTCCGCGGTGGCGTTGAACGTCGTCGCCAGCGGTTTGAGGTCCGGCTCCGCCCGTTCCGGCAGCCGGGCCCGCAGATCACCCCCGGCGATCCGCGATGCCGCCACCGTCAACTCCGTCAGGGGTCGCAACGCCCTCCGGCTGGCCCACGACCCGAGCGCGACGCCCAGCAGGCCGCTGATCAGCGTGCCCGCCACGAGCAGGCTGCTCAGGTAGCGGAAGGTCCGGTCCAGCTGGAGCAACGGGAAGAGTTCGAGGTACACGGCCTCCCCGGAGGCGACCGGGAGGGTGACGGCGAGGGCCGGGACCCCGTCGACGACCAGGCGCTGCCGAGCCGGGGTGCCCTCCCGGGCCAGTTCGACGAGCCGCGAGGGCAACTCCGTCGGATCGACCTGGCGTCCGGCGGTGAGGACCTGTCCGTCGCGGTAGAGCAGGATCGTGGAGTCGGGCCCGGTGGTGAGACCGGTCAGCAGGTCGCTCAACCCGTCGGACCCGCGTCGGAGGGAGTCGTCGACCAGGCGCACGTTGACCTCTGCCTGGCGCACGGCGCCCTGCTCGCGCTGGCGCAGCAGGTAGCCGGACGCGAGGTTCCAGGTCGCGGCCGCGAGCACGCTCGTCACCAGCAGCGCGCCCAGGCCGAGCATGGTCGCGACCCGCCAGCGCAACGACAGCCGCACGGCTCACCCCACCCGCTCGGTCGTCACGAGGTCGGGTCGACCTTGTAGCCCGAGCCGCGCACGGTCAGCAGCAGCCTGGGCTCGTCGGGGTCCTTCTCGATCTTGCGCCGCAGCCTGCGGATGTGCACGTCGAGCAACCGGGTGTCGCCGAAGTAGTCGTAGCCCCAGACCCGCTCCAGCAGCTGCTCGCGCGTCACGATCCGGCCCGCCGCCGACGCCAGTTCGACCAGCACCTGGAACTCGGTCCTGGTCAGGTGCACCGGCACCCCGTCCCGGTGCACCACGCCCTCGTCCACGCGGATCTCCAGATCGCCCGCGCGGAGCAGGTTGTCCACCTTGCCTCCGCCCCGGCGGCGCAGCAGGGCGCGGATGCGAGCCGCGAGTTCGCTCGCCACCAGCGGTTTGGTCACGTAGTCGTCGGCGCCCGCTTCGAGCCCGGCGATGACGTCGGTGGTGTCGGTGCGGGCGGTGACGATGATGATCGGCAGGTCGCCGCGCGACCGCAGCGTCCGGCACACGTCCAGCCCGTCGACGCCGGGGAGCATCAGGTCGAGCAGCACCACGTCGAACGACGCGGACTCCAGCTCGCTCAGCGCGTCCTCGCCGGACACGACGTCGGTGATGTCGAAACCCTCGTCGCCGAGGGCCAGCACGAGCACCTGCCGGATCCGTTCGTCGTCCTCGACGAGCAGCACGCGGTGGTTCATGGCCCTCCTGCCCTGGATCGTCTGCTCCGACAGCTTGCCCGACCGGCCGGGTGCCGTCCGGTCGAGCGGGGTCGAGCGGTGGATCGCAAGGTGATCGCAAGGTTCGAGGCCTCGTGGTTGACGCACAATGCGGCGGTTGCCACCACGGCGGGCGGGTAACGGGAACATAACGTTTGCCCAGGGCAATGATCGGGGTGCTCGTCGCGGCCGTGGAAGGACGCGGGCTCCCACCTCGTGAACGGGCACGCCGAACTCGACCGCAAGGTGCTGGAACTCGGCGCGAAGTTCGGCATGGAGCTGCCGATGGAACCCAACGCCGACCAGAAGACCTGGCTGGCCGAGATGCGGGCCGCGCCCGCGGGCAGCGCCGAGTTCGACCAGGTCTTCGCCGACCGGCTGCGCGCCGCGCACGGCGGCGTCTTCAAGTTCCTGGCCCAGATCCGCAGCAGCACCCGCAACACCGAGATCCGCGCGTTCGCCGAGCGCTGCATGGAGGTCGCGCTCGACCACATCCAGGTGGTCGAGGCCACCGGCCTGGTCGACTTCACCGACACCGAGGCCATTCCGCTGCCCGCGCTCGCCGCCCCCGCGGCGGTGAAGAACCTGCCTGCCCAGGTGCGACCGCAGGCGAGTCCCGTGGCACAGCAGCAGCCCACGACAGGGGCGACCAGCGGCGACACGATCAACGTCATCGTGGTGGTCGCCTTCGGTGCGCTCGTGCTGTTCGTGTGGAGCCGCCTCAACCCACGCCGAGGCCGATCGCGCTAAACCGGCGGAAACGGGTCGTTCTCCTTGCTCCGCAAGGATCTCGTCGCCCTCGGTGGGACCATCCGCCGCCGTGGGGCGTCGAGAGGTCGCTTGGTCACCGGTTCGACCCGCACAGGGTGCTCAGCCTGTGGTGGGCGAGCCTGTGCAGCATCTCCTGCAGGGCCTCCGGGACGATCTGCCCCTCCAGGTCGTGACGGGCGACGGCCACGACCTCGGCGATCGTCGAGGTCGGGAGAACGCTCCGGAACTCGGTGACCAGTTCTCCCGAGACGACCTCCGCGTGGTGGTCCGACTGCCGCACCAGTGTCGCCACAATGCCTCCGCTCCTCGACGTTGTTGATCCCATCGTCGGTTGACGAGGCGAGAATTGACCTGACGAATGGCTGACGATGCGTTCGGCGGAGCGGAAGCGCAAGCAGATCTTCAGGTGCGCCGGCGCTGGTGCGGTGCGACGGTGGTGGCGAGCCGCACCGTGCTGCGGGCTCGCCCGTCGTCGTGGAGGAGAACGGATGTTCGGTCATGTCGTCGTCATCGGGTACGGCGCGACAGGACGTCGAGCGGCACTGACCCTGGTGGAACTGGCCACGGCGACGAGCCTCGTGGTCGTGGAACCCGACCGGTCCCGTGCTCGGATCGCGGGCCACGACGGGGCCGTCGTGGTGGAAGGCGACGGGGGAGACGTCGAAGTCCTGCGTCGCGCCGACGTCGACGTGGCGCTCTGCGTCGTGATCGCGGTGGACAGCGACGAGGTGGGCTTCGTGGTCACGTCGGCCGTCAGGCGTGCGACCAGGTCGGCGATCATCACCGTCGTGCGCAGGCCGCGCGCGGGCACCCTGGCCACCCGCCTCGGCGCCACTCGCGGGATCGTGTCCGACGAACTGGCCGACGGATCGACCAGACGACCGGTCTTCTGGCCCGATCTGCTCGGTCCGTTCATCGACGCCTCGGCGAGTGCCGACGACCTGGTCGTGGCGCTGCGCCCGGTCGACCTGACCGAGATCGGCCGCGATCCGCTCCAGTTCGGCCCACGGGTGTTGGCCGTGCTGCGCAACGGCCAACGGCTCTGGTGCGACGAACCCGAGGCCGCGCACCTGCTGCCGGACGACCACCTCCTGGAACTGCGCGGGAGCGTCCCCGGCAGCTGAACCGTCAGAGCCGGCCCGCGTCGCCCGGTACGGCGGCGGGTGGTTCGTCCCCGGCCTCGGTGAAGGCGAGCAGCGCGTCGACCAGGCCGTGCCGCGTGGCCTCTGGCATCCGGGCCACGATCTCGGCGATCTCCGCTCGACGCCGCTCGGTGACACCGCGCACGACCTCATGGCCCGCGGCGGTCAAGCCGATGACCACCTCGCGGCGCGTCGCCGGGTTCTGCCGCCGGTCGACCATCCCCACGGCGACCAGCCGGTCCACCATCCTCGTGGTCGCCGACGGGTTCACCGCCAGCAGTCCCGCCAGCCCGATCAGCTTCATCGGGCCCCGGCTGTCCAGCGCGACCAGCAACCGGAACTGGGCAAGGGTGATCGTGTCCTCGACCGCCGCGATGGACCTGGCCGACACCGCGACCAGCAGCCGCGACGCGGTGAGAACCGCGTCGGTGAGCGCGTCCACGTCGTCCGCGGCGACCCCGGGCCGAGCCATGCGCGAGTTCTCCTCGGCTAGGTCTGCGGTGGACACCCAGCCTACCCACGGGCGTGATCACCCTGGACAAGGCTGAACGCGTGTTCAATACTCTGATCATGCGTTCAGCTTCTGATTTGACAGCCCGCGCTCGGATCCGCGACGCGGCGCTGGCGCGCTTCGGCGCCGACGGCGTCGCGGCGACGACCGTGCGGGTGGTCGCGGCCGACGCCGGCGTGTCCGCCGGGCTGGTGCTGCACCACTTCGGCTCGAAGGAAGGGCTCCGCCAGGCGTGTGACGACCACGTCCTGGAAGCGGTTCGCGGTGGTACCGGCGTGTCCGACGCCGACGCGCTGGCCGGGATGCTCGACGCCGCCACGCCCGTGCGCCGCTACCTGGGACGGGCGCTGCTCGACGGCACGGAGACCGCGGCCCGGCTGTTCACCGAACTGGTCGACCGCACCCGGGAGTGGTTGGCGAGTGGAGAGGCCGAGGGGTGGGTGCGCCCGACGACCGATCCCCGTGCCCGCGCGGTCACCTACGTGTCCTGGCAACTGGCGCCGCTGGTGCTCGGCGACCAGGTCGGGCGCCTGCTGGGCGGGGACACCGCCGACACCGCCACGGCCGTCCGCGGCGCGCGAGCCGGTCTGGAGATGCTGACCGGCGGCCTGTTCGCCGACGACCGCTGGCTCGCGCTGTTCGCCGCCGTCGACCGGAAGGAGGAGACCCGGTGAGAGCCCTGCTGGTCACCCACGGCACCCGCGGCGACGTGCAGCCGTTCCTCGCCCTGGCCGTGGCGCTGCGGCACCGGGGGCACGAGGTCGTCCTGGCCGCGCCTGCGTCCTTCGCCGCCGCGGCCGCCGAGTGGGACGTGGAGTTCGCGCCCCTGGACGAGGGGCCGAACCTGCTGATGCGGGACCCGGTCGTGCAGGCCGCGATCGACGGCGGGTACCGGGGCGCGCGGGGCAAGCTCGCCGCGGTGCGCACCGCCCGCCGGATCAAACCGCTGATGGCCGACGTCCTGCGCGACCTGGGCGCGGTGGCGCGAGAGTCGCGCGCCGACGTCGTCGTGCACTCGCCCGCCCTGCCCGCCCACCACGTGGCCGAGATGCTCGGCGTGCCCTCGGTCCTCGTGGCCCTGCAACCGGGCTGGGTTCCCACGTCGCTGTTCCCCTGCCCGATGCTGCCGTTCTCGTGGGTGCCGCGCGCGCTCAACCGTGCGACCTACACCGCGTTGGCCGCGACGCTGCGCGCGTACGCCGGCATCACCGACCGGTGGCGCACCACCGAACTGGAGTTGCCCGCGCGCAAGGGGAGCCACGATCCGGTCGGCAACGCCCGACTGGTGTTGCAGGCGTTCAGTCCACTGGTGACACCCGTGGACCCGCGATGGCCGGATTCCGTGCGCACCACGGGTTTCTGGTACCTCCCTTCGAAGGAACGGGTGGTGCCCGAGTCGCTGGCGTCGTTCCTGGCCGAGGGGCCAACCCCGGTCTACCTCGGATTCGGCAGCATGGCTGGGAGGGGCGCTCGGCGCACCGCGGCGGTCGTGGCCGAAGCCGTGCGGACGTCCGGGGTCCGGGCCGTGGTGGCCACCGGGTGGGGCGGCATCGCACCGGAGGTGGAATCGAGCGACGTGCTCGTGATCGACCAAGCCCCGCACGACTGGCTGTTCCCGCGCGTGGCCGCGGTCGTGCACCACGGCGGCAGCGGCACCACGGGCGCGGCCCTCGCGTCCGGACGCCCGCAGGTGGTGTGCCCGTTCGTCGCCGACCAACCTCACTGGGCCACCCGCGTGCACGCCGTGGACGTCGCACCCGAACCGTTGCGGCAGCAGGACCTCACGGCGGACCGGCTCGCCGACCGGCTGACCAGGGTGGGTGACGCCGCTCTTCGCGAACGCGCCGAACGGCTCGGCGAGCGGATCCGCGCGGAAGACGGTGTGACCGCCTCCGTCAACGCCCTGGAGCGCCTGTTCTGAACGCGACCTCCTGCGTCCGTTGGCCGGGTGCGTCGATCGCTCTCGTGACGGTCATGGTGTCGTCGACCACAACCCCTCCGCTCCACATCGATCTGCGCCTCGACGTCCGGATAGAGTCGCACCGGTCAAGTTCGAGGCTCGTACCTCGACATCGCCGAACCTTGCACGGACAGGAGACGCCGCGTGCGCTGGTCGCTGCTCCGCTCCGGGTCCTGCCCGCCGTAGTCACCACGGTCCGAGGCTCGCGCATCCCGGTTCTCAGGGCCGACGCCCGAGTGCCGTCGCGCCCGCGTGCACCGGCCCCCGTAGCAGTCGCACGGACGTTCCTCGCGCGATCCCGAGCACGGGACCGTGCCCGATCACGACAGGGTTGTTCTTGACTACCTCACCGGTTTCCCCCGCGTCGCCGCTCGCACGTCTGCGCTCCGCCCGCATGACCCCGAAGGTGCTCCGCACCGAGGTGCTGGCCGGGCTGGTGGTCGCCCTCGCGCTCATCCCGGAGGCGATCTCGTTCTCCATCATCGCCGGGGTCGATCCCAGCGTCGGCCTGTTCGCCTCCTTCACCATGGCCGTGGTCATCTCCATCGCGGGAGGGCGACCCGCGATGATCTCCGCCGCCACCGGCGCGGTCGCCCTGGTCGTCGCCCCGCTCGCCCGTGAACACGGGCTGAGCTACCTCGTCGCGGCGGTCATCCTCGGCGGGCTGTTCCAGATCGCGCTCGGCGCGCTCGGCGTGGCCAAGCTGATGCGGTTCGTCCCGCGCAGCGTGATGGTCGGCTTCGTCAACGCGCTCGCCATCCTGATCTTCCTGGCCCAGGTGCCCGAACTGATCGACGTCCCGTGGATGGTCTACCCGCTCGTCGTCGCGGCGCTGTTGTTGATGGTGTTCTTCCCGCGGATCACCAAGGTCGTGCCTGCACCGCTGGTGTCGATCATCGCGCTCACCGCGTTGACCATCGGCGCCGGGATCGCCGTGCCCACGGTGGGCGACAAGGGCGCGCTGCCCTCGTCCCTGCCGGTCCCCGGCCTGCCGGACGTGCCGTTCACCCTGGACACGCTCAAGGTCATCGCGCCCTTCGCGCTGGCGCTGGCGCTGGTCGGGCTGATGGAGTCGCTGATGACCGCCAAGCTGGTCGACGACCTCACCGACACCCGCTCCAACAAGACCCGCGAGTCCATCGGACAGGGCGTCGCCAACGTCGTCACCGGCTTCTTCGGCGGCATGGGCGGCTGCGCGATGATCGGCCAGACCATGATCAACGTGAAGAACGGTGCCCGCACCCGGCTCTCGACGTTCCTCGCGGGCGTGTTCCTGATGATCCTCTGCATAGTCTTCGGCCCGATCGTCTCGGACATCCCGATGGCGGCGCTGGTCGCGGTGATGGTCCTGGTCTCCTTCGGCACCTTCGACTGGCACTCCATCGCCCCCGCGACGCTCAAGCGGATGCCGACCGGCGAGATCACCGTCATGGTCGTCACCGTCGCGGTGGTCGTCGCGACCGACAACCTGGCCATCGGCGTCGTCGTGGGTTCCATCACCGCGATGGTGATCTTCGCCCGCCGGGTCGCGCACCTCGCGACCGTGACCTCGGTCGTCGACGGCGACCGGGTCGTCTACACCGTGAACGGCGAGCTGTTCTTCGCCTCCAGCAACGACCTGGTCCACCGGTTCGACTACGCGGGCGACCCCGACCAGGTCGTCATCGACCTCGCCGCCGCGCACGTCTGGGACGCCTCGTCGGTGGCCGCTCTGGACGCGATCACGACCAAGTACGCCGCACGCGGCAAGACCGTGGAGATCATCGGGCTCAACGAGCACAGCGCCAGGATGCACTCGGCTCTCACCGGCCACTGACCGCGGCGTCAGTCGTCGCGCTGGTGCACGTCGGGGATGCCGTCCTGGTCCGCGTCCACCGATTCCTCGGCGCAGATCCGCCGGTGGACGCGGTTGCGGGCGCGCAGGATGACCGTGGCGATCAAACCCGCGAGCAGGGAGCCGACGAGGATCGCGATCTTGGCGTGCTCGTCGCTCTCGCTGCCGGGGCCGAAGGCCAGGTCGCCGATCAGCAGCGACACGGTGAACCCGATCCCGCCCAGCACGGCCAGGCCGATGACGTCGGTCCACGCGAGGTCGTCGTGCAGTTCGGCGCGGGTGAAGCGGGCCACGAGGTAGGTCGCGCCGGTGATGCCGATCGTCTTGCCGAGCACGAGCGCCAGCACGATGCCCAACGCGACCGGGTCGGCGAGCGAGGTGATCAGGCCGCCGAAGCCGCCGACGGTGACACCGGCGGCGAAGAACGCGAACACCGGGACCACCACGGCGGCCGAGATCGGCCGGAACCGGTGTTCGAAGTGCTCCGCGAGTCCCGGTCCGCTGCCGTGCTTGCGGATCACCGGGACGGCGAACCCGAGCAGGACCCCGGCGACGGTGGCGTGGATGCCGGAGGCGTGCACCAGCGCCCAGGTCGCCGCGGCCAGGGGGAGCAGCAGCCACCACGACCGCACCCGGCGCTGCACCAGCACGGTGAACGCGGCGAGGGGGAGCAGGGCCAGCGCCAGCGGGACGATCGAGAGTTCGCGGGTGTAGAAGACCGCGATGATCACGATGGCGAGCAGGTCGTCCACGACCGCCAGGGTGAGCAGGAACGTGCGCAGCGCGGACGGCAGGTGGTGGCCGATCACGGCCAGCACGGCCAAGGCGAACGCGATGTCCGTGGCCGTCGGGATCGCCCAGCCGCTCAGCGCCGCTGAATTGCCGAGGTTGACCGCGGTGAAGATCAGCGCGGGTGCGATGACCCCGCCGATGGCGGCGGCGACCGGGACCGCGGCCCGCCGGGGATCGCGCAGGTCGCCCGCGACGAACTCGCGCTTGAGCTCCAGGCCGGCGACGAAGAAGAAGATCGCGAGCAGACCGTCCCCGGCCCACGTGGCCAGGGTGAGGTCCAGGTGCAGCGAGGCAGGACCGACACGCACGTCGCGCAACGCCTCGTAAGCGCCGGACCAGGGCGAATTCGCCCACGCGAGCGCCAGCACGGCTCCGATCAGGAGCAGGACACCACCCACGGTCTCCTTGCGGAGGATCTCCGCGACGCGCTGGGTCTCGGGCCACGACCCCCGGTCCAGCAGCCGAACGCGCCCACCGGTGTCAGCCATGGGTCACCGCGGCGCGCGAGGAGGTGGAGAGAAGGGCGGTCATCGGCAACTCCGGGTGTCGTTCGGCTCGGTTCGCCGACCAGACTTCCCGGCACACCACGAGGCCGCACCTCGACGGACAGACCTTAACCCACCACTCCGCGGTCCCGCAGGACGCGGCGGCGGGAGGAGTGGGCCACGTCGAGTACTCGGGCCACCGGTCGGGGGAACGTCCACCCTCTCGTGAGGATGACCTCCCGGTGGACAGGTGGTCACCTCGTGGCGGGAACACCGAGCTCGTCGAGCAGTCCGCGCACGCGGCGTTCAATCTCGTCGCGGACCGGGCGAACGTGTTCCACGTCCTTGCCCGCCGGGTCGTCCAGGGTCCAGTCGAGGTAGCGCTTGCCGGGGTGGACGGGGCAGGCGTCGCCGCAGCCCATGGTGATGACCACGTCGGCGGCGCGGACGATCTCCTCGGTCCACGGCTTGGGGAACTCGGCGGTGATGTCGATGTCGCGTTCGCGCATCGCGGCGACGGCGGACGGGTTGATCTCGTAGCCGGGTTCGGAACCTCCCGACCACGCCACGGCGCGGTCTCCGGCGAGGTGCTGGAAGAACCCGAGGGCCATCTGGCTGCGGCCCGCGTTGTGCACGCAGAGGAACAGCACGGTGGGCTTGCCGTCGCGGTTGTGGCCCTCGACGCGCGCCAGGGCGTTGAGGCGTTGCCGGGCGAAGCGCTCGCCGAGCAGCGGTAGGAAGTTCACGACCGTGCTGCGCGAGGCGAACTGGTCGTAGCTGGAGTGCAGGAAGCGCTCGATGGTCTCCTGGCCGAACACGCCGTCGAACTCGTGGCGCAGCCGGTTGGCGGCGGTGCGGAGCGCGAGCTGCTGGTCGATCGTGAGGTCCTTGTGGCGGTAGTCGCTCGTCTCAGTCATGGTCTTCTCCGGTGTGGTGGAGCGCGGGGGCAGGCTGGTCGACCCGGTCGGCGAGGTCGGCGAGGTCGCAGGGCGTCGTCGGTTCCGACGCGGACGGGGTCGGGCACCGATCAGTGCAGGCGGTCGGTCGCGTGCCGGTCTACCTCACTGGTGTCGCGTGCAGTCGTGCACGCGACACCAGTGAGGTAGACCAGTCAGCTTTCATTGACTCAATGATGGTTGAGCTATCTTCCGGAGTCAAGGGTGTCCCGAGTGGAGTCCCGCGACGCCGGGTTGGTGGACGCCGAGCCGTGCGGTCGGTTCACCTGCTACCGGCTCCGACCCGACGCGCTGCGCCGGGTCGCCGACAGCTTGTCCACGCTGGCCGACGCGGCCGGTGCCCAGCCCTTCGAGCTGGCGATCGGCGTGACGTCGGGGCAGGCCTTGGCGGGTGTGGTCGGACCGCTGATCGAGGTGCCGGTGCTCGTCGGACCGGTCTACGTCAGCCTCTGGTTGCGCCGTCGTTGGACGGCCCGCGAGTCGACCCGAGGCCGATGACCGCCGCCAGGACCGCGATCGCCGCCAGCACGAGGAACACCACCGAGTAGCCGCCCACCGCGCTCGCCAGCACCGTGGCCACCCACGGTGCCAGCGCGGTGGTGATGGCGACGGGAGCCGACAGCAGACCGCCGAGGCGTCCGTAGTGCGCCGAACCCCACCGGTCGGACACCGCGGTCGCCTGGAGCAGGGTGAACACGCCGCGCGCGCAGCCCGCGAGCACGGTCGCCGCGATCAGCAGCACGGCCGGGCCGGGGACCAGTCCCAGCAGGACGGTCGTGGCCGCGGCGGCGACCAGGACCACGGTGGTGCGCGTCCGCACCGACGTTCGCGCCACCAACGTGCCGTAACCCAAGCGCCCCACCACCTGGCCGACCCCGCCGAGCCCCAACGCCCACGCCGCTGTCGTGGTGGACAGCCCTCGTTCGGTCAGCAGCGGGACGAGCGCGACCACGACGGCGTACACGGCGAACGCGCCCAGGCTCAGCGACACCACCAGCGCCACGAAGGCCGAACTCCGCGCGACCTGCTGGGGATCGGCGACGTCGTCGGTGCTCGCCCGGTGCTCGGGCCACGGACGCCGCAGGCCGAAGGCGTGCGCCGGGATCGTGATCACGCCGAGCAGGAGCGCCAGCACCAGGTAGCTCTGCCGCCAGCCGAGGTGCTCGTTCAGCACCGCGCTCAGCGGCGCGAACACCGTGCTCGCCAAGCCCGCGACCAAGGTCACCGTCGTCAGGGCGGCTACCCGGCGATCCCCGTACCAGCGGGTGAGGGCCGCGAACGCCGGTTGGTAGAGCACGCCGCCCATCGCCGTGCCGATCAGCGACCACGCGACCAGGAAACCGGTGAAGGTCGTGCTGGTGGCCAGGAGCACGACCGCCGCGACGGCGAGCGCCGAGCCGCACGTCATCACCACCCGAGGTCCGCGGTGGTCGAGCACCCGCCCCACCGGGACGCCCACGACCGCGCTGACGACCTGCGCCAGCGAGAACCCGATGATCACGGTGGGCATCGACCAGCCGGTGTCGCGGGCGATCGTCGGCGCCAGCACCGGGAAGGCGTAGAACAGCACGCCCCAGCTGGTGATCTGGGTCAGGCACAGCACGACGAGGACCAGTCGCGGTCCGGCACGCTCCCCCCGCGTGCCGGACCGCTCCACCTCGGTGGACGCCACGCGGTCAGCGCGTGGCGGACGTGCTCAGCGTCAGCACCTGGGGCTCGGCCGGACCGCAGCAGCCGCCGCTGTCGGCTGCCTCGGTCACCTCCGGCGCGTCGAAGACGCCCGCCCCACCGCAGACGCCGGTCTCGGGCAGCGTCAGCTCCACCCGCTCGGCGGCGGCGTCATCGCCGTCGAGCTTGGCCACGACGCTGCGCACCTGCTCGTACCCGGTCATCGCCAGGAACGTCGGCGCACGGCCGTAGCTCTTCATCCCCGCCAGGAACACGCCCGGCTCCGGCTGCGCCAGCTCGGCGGCGCCGTGCGGGTACACCGTGCCGCACGAGTGCGCGTTCGGGTCGATCAACGGCGCCAACGCGGTCGGCGCCTGCAGCACCGGGTCCAGGTCCAAGCGGATCTCCGAGAGCCACGTCAGGTCGGGTCGGAACCCGGTGAGCACCACGACCTCGTCCACCGGCTCCAAGCGGTGCCCGTCCTGCGACACCAGCACCAGCCCGCCGCCCGCCCGTTCGACCTCGGTCGTGCGGAACCCGGTGACGGTCTCGACCTGTCCCGCCCGCGCCGCCTCCTGGGCACGCGACCCCAACGCGCCACGAGCGGGCAGCTGGTCGGCGTCCCCGCCGCCGAAGACGTTGCCGACCGCGCCACGGCGCAGCAGCCACACGACCCTGGTGTCGGGCAGTTCGGTCAACGCCACCAGGGCGGTGAGCGCGGAATGCCCGCTGCCCGCCACCGCGACCCGCCTGCCCGCGTACCGCGCGGCCACGGCGGGATCGCTCAGGTCGGGCACCCGGTAGGAGATCCGGTCCGCCGCCGCTCGCTCACCGATCGCGGGCAGCCCGTCGCCACCCAGCGGGTTCGGCGTGTCCCACGTGCCCGAGGCGTCGATGAGCCCACGGGCGGTGATGCGCTCCTCCGTGCCGTCGGCCGTGACCACGTGCACCGTCAGCGGCTCGCTCTCGCGACCGGCGTCGACGATCCGGTCACGACCGCGCCGGGCCGCGCCGACCACCTTCGTGTCGTAGCGCATCGCGTCGCCCAACGCCTTCGCGAGCGGGCGGAGGTAGCGGGAGGCCCACTCGGCGCCGGTCGGGTAGCCCTCGGTGGGACGTTGCCAGCCGGTGGGCTCCAGCAGGCGGGCGGCGGCGGGATCGACCAGTTCGGTCCACGCCGAGAACAGCCGCACGTGGTGCCACTGCGCCACCGCCGCACCGGCTTCGGAGCCCGCCTCCAGCACGAGCGGTGTGATCCCGCGTTCGACGAGGTTCGCCGCCGCGGCCAGCCCGACCGGGCCGGCTCCGACCACAACCACTGGCAAGTCGTTCATCGAAAGGCCCCATTCATCGATTGCTGTCGATCTAATGAGCCGGACTCTATCGACGGAGTTCGATTGACGCAACCATCGATCTGAGTCGATACTGGCTGCATGACGACGACGGCACCCCACCACGGCCTCCTCGCTCCCCAGGACGCGGCCACCTACGCCGAGTGGTTCGCCTCCCTGGCGGAACCCACCCGCGTGCGGCTGCTGCACGCCGTCGCGATCGCCGCCGGGCCCATCACGGTGGGGGAGTTGACCGAGCAGCTCGGCATCAGCCAGTCCACCTGCTCCCACCACGTCCGCAAACTGGCCGAGGTCGGATTCGTCAGCGTGCGCAAGCAGGGCACCGCCACGCTCGTCACGGTCAACCCGTCGTGCTGCACCGGTTTGCCCCACGCCGCCGACGTCGTCATGGGCATGCTCGCCCCCGCACCCTGCTGCCCCACCGACATCCCGAACGACGTCGCCATCCGCGAACTGCGGTCCGACGACTGGACGGCCGTGCGCCGCGTCCACACCGAGGGCATCGCCACCGGTGACGCCACCTTCGAGACGGTGACGCCGAGCCGAGCCACCCTGGACTCCCAGTGGCTGCCCGGCCACCGCTGGATCGCCGAGGTCGACGGCCGGGTCGCGGGGTGGGCCGCCGCGACCGCGGTGTCGGCTCGGGACTGCTACTCGGGTGTCGCGGAGACCTCGGTCTACGTCGGCGACGGGTTCCGCGGTCGAGGCGTCGGCAAGGCGTTGCTGCACAAGCAGGTCACCGCCGCCGACGCGGACGGCCTGTGGACCCTGCAAACCTCGATCTTCCCGGAGAACCGCGCCGGCCTGGCCCTGCACCACAGCGCGGGCTACCGCACCCTCGGCGTCCGCGACCGCATCGCCCAGCACCACGGCCGGTGGCGCGACACGGTGTTCCTCGAACGCCGTCGCCAGACCGATCCGGCTTCTTAGCCATCACGAGGGGCAGGCCCCGACGCGATTCGCATGTTCCGCTCTGCTCGTGCTCGCGGGACGTTTCCGCGATCGCCTCGTGATCTTGTTGTCGCGCCGTGCAGTGCCGCTGTCCGAGCGTGCAACGCGGCTTCCACCTGCGGTGGTGGCGGGGCAGGGTGGCGGTATGAGCACGTTGAGCCCGGAGCAGATCGCCCGGCACGCCCACGACGCGGGGTTCCGCGGGCAGGACCTGACGATCGCCGTGGCGGTCGCGTTGGCCGAGTCCGGCGGGAATCCCCGCGCGCACAACGCCACCCCGCCGGACAACTCCTACGGGCTGTGGCAGATCAACATGCTCGGCGCGATGGGGCCCGAACGCAGGCGCGAGTACGGCCTGGGGTCGAACGCCGAGCTGTTCGACCCCGCCGAGAACGCCAAGGCGGCCAACAAGATCTCCGGTGACGGCCGCTCGTGGACGCCGTGGTCGACCTACACCAACGGCGCGTACAAGCGGCACCTCGACGCGGCCCGGCGCGGGGTCGAGGCGATGAAGAACAAGGGGTCCGGGGGTGGGGCGGGCAAGGGGGCAGGCGGGTTCTCGGTCGACGTCGGCGTGCTGGGCGACTACGCGCGCCGCACGGGGAACACGGCTGATGACCTGACCGCTCTCGGCCGCAGGCACGTGCGCGAGGTTCGCGAGGTCGCCGAGGACAGCTTCGGCCGGATCGGGAAGCAGTCCGGGTTCGCCGCCGCGCTGGACAACTTCGGCGCTGCGCTGCGCAAGCAGGTCAAGTCGGTCGCGCACAACACCGACGTGCTGGCGAAGTCGGCGTCGAGCGCGGCCAGGTCCTACCGGGAGCAGGACGACGACGCGGCACGCTCGCTGCGCGGAGGGGGAGAGGCGTAGTGGACACGAGGGAGATGGCGCGGCACTTCGCCGAGAGCATGATCGGCCAGCGGAACTCGTTGGCTGGCAAGGCCGAGGACGCGGTGAAGGTGCAGTACGCGCTGCACCAGACCGCTTCCGGCCTCACCGACCAGCACGAGGACCAGACCAAGGCCGCGAAAACCGTGCTGGAGCACTGGAAGGGCGACAACTCGCAGGGCTTCGAGAAGCGCTCGAACCGGCTGCGCGGGCAGCTGCGCACCACCGCGGACGCCGCGCGCGACGCGGAGAAGATCGTCTCGGGCGTCACGAGCGCGCTGACCACCGGCCACACGCGGGCGCGGCAGGCCGTGGACGAGTACCTGGACCGGGCGGCGAAGCTGCTCGACGCGGGCCAAGCGGTCGGCACGCAGGCCGCGCTGCTCAAGGCCGTCGGCGAGGCCGCGGACCTGGAACCCAGGTACACCAAGGAGACCACCGCGGCCGTGCGGCACGTGCGGGGCGAGTTGGAGGACGCCGCCCGCAAGCTGCGCGCGCTGGAGAAGGACGTCGAGCAGGACGGGGTCGCCGACCAGCGCGCCACGCCCACCCGCGGCCGCACCCGCCCGTCGGCGGTGCGCGCCCGAGGCCGGTCCCGCACGATCATCTCGGCCGCCAAGCGCGAACTGGGCAAGCGCGAGAACCCGCCCGGCAGCAACCGCAACCCCTACGGGCCGACGGCGCCCTGGTGCTCGTCGTTCGCCACGTCGATGTGGCGCAAGGCGGGCGTGGACATCCCGCTGCTGCCGTTCACCGGCGACGTCTTCAAGTGGGGGCAGCGCAACGGCAAGGCCTACACGTCGCTCAGCGCGGCGCGACCCGGCGACGTGCTGCTGTTCGGCACCGGGCCGGGCAGTCCGCAGACCAGCAAGCACATCGGGATCGTGGAGAAGGTCTCCGGCGACACCGTGACGCTCATCGAGGGCAACTCCGGCGACTCCGTGCGGCGCAACACGCACAAGCTCAGCTCGGCCACGTTCTACGGAGGGGTGCACCCGTGATCACCGCGAACGCGCACGACCCGGACACCGGGATCGCCGTGGAGGTCGGTCCCGGCGGCGGGTTGAGGGACCTGGTGCTGGACTCCCGGTCGCTGCGGCTGGGCCCGTCGGGGCTGGCCGAGGCCGTGCTGGCGCTGGTCGACACGGCGACCGCGCGGGCCAACGCCCGCGTCCAGCGGGCGGTGGGCGACGTGAGCGCGCTCGGCCTGGGCGTCGAGACGAGGATGGCCGAGTCGGTCGAGGACACGACTCCCGAGACGTGGCGGGTGTGATGGGGGTCGGGGAGCGGCTGGACGCCATCCGGTGCGGCGCGGAGGAGCGCGGCGTGGCCGTGGTGGTCGACCTGCACGGCAAACTCGTGGACCTGTCGTTCACCCGCGAGGCGCTGCGGGCGCGGCCTGCCGAGCTGGCGGACGTGGTGCGGCGGCTGACCGCCGACGCCGCGGCATCGGCGCTGGCCGAGGGGCTGGCCGTGGTGGGCGAGCTGGTCCCGGAGTCGTTGCTGACCTCGTGACCGGGTCAGGCGGAGACCTGGGCGAGCAGCGTGCTCAGGTGGCGGGCCATCCAGGCGGTGTCGGCGGGGGAGATCCGGACCCACTCGGCGCCGCCCGCCTGCTCGGTGGCCAGCGCGTAGCGGCCCGCGGCGGTGTCCGTCCAGCTCAGCACGCGGGACCGGCCCGCGGGACCGGTCGCGGCCAGCTGGCCGGTGGCCTGCCGCGGCGAGTCGACCAGCGTGGTGATCGCCCTGGTCACGCGGCCGGTGATGTTCGCCCGCGCCAACGCGCGCTCCAAGCCGGCGTGGCCGGACTCGGCGAAGGCGTTCACGGCGGCCGAGAACACCGGCCGCGGCATCTGCACCTGCTCACCGGGGCCCGCGGGCGCGTCGCCGACGACCCTGGTGACCGCGGCCGCCAGATCGGTGACGGGTTCCAGGGCGACCTCGTGGTCGCTCAGCACGACCAGCAGCCCGCGGGAGCCGCGCGACGTGGCCAGCACCCGCCACGGCGCGGGTCGGAACACCAGGGCGTCCACGGACAGCACGCCGTGGGCCAGCAGTGCGAACAGGTCCTCCAGTTCCGGTGTGACCTCCACGCCGTCGGCCAGCCCGGCCTGGGTGAGCGCGCGCAGGACGTCCGCGCCCAGGGCGTCGCGCTCCTGCTCGGTCGCGCCGTGCGACGGCACCTCCAGCGGGTAGGGCGGGCGGCCCGTGCCGAGGTCCTCCCACAGCAGGTCGAACTCGAGGTGGGACAGGACCACACCGGTCGCCGTACGTCGTGCCATGGGGGCAAGGTAGTTGCCCGAGCCGGGCCGCGCGTCCCGGTTGGACGATTTAGGCTGCCGGACGTGGACGTCGCCGTCGGGTTGCTGACCGTGCGCGCTTCCGGGGCCGCGGCGGCGAAAGCCGCGCTCAGCGGTGGCGCGTCGACGCCGGAGCACATCCAGTTGCTGCTGCGCTGCGCGGTGCCGGAGGGCTTTCCCGGCGGTGCCGAGCTTCGGTATCCCGATTGCTCGCTGCACGTGCTGCCGGTGGGGGCGGCGATGCTGACCGTCGCCACGGCCCGGCTGTCGATCGGGTTCGCCGACCTGAAGCCGCTGCTGTTCCAGCCGGTGCCGGTGGCCCCGCCGCTGCGCTCGCTGTTCTCCGGCGCGGTCGCGCACGTGCTGTCCGCCGCTCCCGTGCTCGACCCGCACGGCTTGGCCCACCACCTGCTGGGGTTGGCCGAACTCGTGCTGCGCAGCGCGCTCAAGTCCGAATTGGACCGGGTCGACGCGGCGGCCTCCCGCCGCCGCGACGCGGTGGAGTACATGCGGGAGCACCTGTCCGACCCGACGTTGAGCGCGGACCGGGTCGCCGACGCCCTGTTCATCTCGCGGCGACGGCTCTACCAGCTGTTCGACGACGGCCAGGGCGTGTCGGAGCGCATCAGGGGTCTCCGGATCGACCGGGCCAAGGCGCTGCTGGCGGACCCGGCCAAGGCCGCGCGCGGGATCGGCGAGATCGCGCGGGACTGCGGGTTCGTCAGCGCCGCGCACTTCTCCCGGACGTTCCGCCAGGTGGTCGGCCGGACGCCGAGCGAGTTCCGGGGTCGCTGAACTCCACACCGGACACGAACCGGCCCGCCACGCCCGCGACGTCCAGCCAGCCGCGCCCGGTCGGCGAGTGCAGGGTGAACACCGCGATCCGCGGGTGGTCCGGGTCCGTCACGACGACCTGGAGCTGGGTGCCCTGCCCCGTCGCGGGCACGCGTTCCACGATCACCACCGGGTAGCCGGTCGAGGTCTCGCCCTTCGTGACCTCCCGGATGGCCGGGCCGTCGAGGTGCAGGCCCAGCTCGCCGGGGTCGGCGGGCCGCTCGACCGGCACCACCCCCGCCATGAGCAGCGCGGGGTCCGCGTCCGGGTGCTCGACGACGGCCAGCAGTCCCACGTCGTGCTGGTGCGCGAGTTCCGCGGCCTGCGTGGCGGACACCTCGAGACCGGGGTCGAGGGTGCCCTTGATCCGGCGCAGCACCGCGAGCAGGTCCGCCGCGGTGCTCTCAGGGGTGCCGAGCACCACCGGGGTCACCCCCGGCACAGGAGCGAGCCTCACTCCAAGCCCGCCCTGAACGCCGCGCCCGCGCCTCGGGGAGCAGCCGGTCGGGGTGGGCCGAGCAGCACGGACGCCAGTTCGGCGGTGAGCGACGAGAAGCCCGTCAGCGCGTCCGCGACGACCGTCGACGGCTCCTCGGCGCGCAGCCGCGCGGCGACCCGGCGGGCCTCCGCGCGGTGGTCGCGCTCCAGCAGCCGCGCCTCCTCCAGCACCTCGTCCAGTTTCCGGGAAAGCTCGTCGTGCCTGTTCAACGCCTGCTCGTGGCTCGACGAGTGCGCGGCGGTGAAGCTCGCCAGCGCGCCGGTCCGGTCGACCTCGTCGGCGGCATCGGTCAGGTCGCGCCGCAGCCGGAGCGCACGCCGGTCCAGGTCCTCGGCCCGCCGCTGGTTGCCCAGCAGGGTGCCCGCCCAGCCGTCGAGGACCTCGGCCGCCGCCCGCATCGCTCGTCGCACCGCCGTCAGCTCCGACACCACCGCCTCCAACCGCTCCCTGAAACCCTGCGCCGCCGCACCGGTCCACCGCTCCGGGGGAACGCCGGGGTCCGCGAACGCGGCAGCGCACCGCTCGCTCGCCGCCGCCACCGCGCCCGCGTCGCCCGGCGTCGGGTCGAACCCGAGGCCCCGGTAGTCAGCCACGGGGCAGCTCGTCCGCCCGCCGGTAGGTCTCGCCCACCGCGCGCAGCCCGTCCGCCACCGCGTCCAGCTCCACGTCCCGCAGGACCCGCGCCCACTCTGCCATCAGCAGCTCGGCGGCCCGCGTAACGCCTTCGGGCCCGAGGTCGCCCAGCGGCTCCCGCACCGAGTCCGCCGCCGCGCGCACCTCCTCGGCCGACTCGTCGAGCCGTCCGGCGAACGCGGTCAGCTCGTCCGGGTCTACCTGGTAGCCCCCGGTCATTCGCCGAGCACCGGCGGGAACGCGGGCGGCAGGTCGTCGAGCAGGTCGAGGCCCAGTTCGTAGCGGTTGCGGTGCTCGCGGTCCTCCTCGCGGTTGGCGGGCGCCATCGGCGGGTACATGCCCGCGCCCTGGGGGCCGCCCGCGCCGGACCCGAAGCCACCGCGGGCCGCTGCCGCACCGCCGGGCATCGCTCCGATCACGCCGGACGCGCCACCGAATCCCGAACCGCCACCGAATCCGGCACCGCCACCGGGTCCGACGCCGGTGCCGGTCCCGAAGGAGCCGCCGGGACCGTACGCGGCGCCGGGTCCGTTCGGGGCGCCGCCGAAGCCGGACTGGGAGCCGAACGCGCCGGAGCCGCCAGCACCGGGAACGCCCGGCGTCGCGCCGGTCACCGAGGCCACACCGGTCGTGCCGTCCGGCCGCTCGTCGAGCGGGAACGCGGGCGTGGGACCACCGGGGGGAACGGGGTTCGGCGTGGGGACGGGGGTCGGGGTGGGCCAGTTGTTCGGCGGCGGCACCGGGGTGGTCGGGGTTCGCTGGTCCGGCTTGATCTCGGTGCCCACCGGGGCCTGGTCGAACATCGGCAGCCGCGTGCCGACGTCGTGGCTCGCGGACTCGTACTGCTCCATCACCCGGACGGCCCGGTCCATGGCATCCTGCTGCTCCCGCTTGTTCGGCTCGTGGTCGTCCAGGAGCTGATCGAGCATGTACGCGCCCTCCGGGCCGTCCAGGGCGGTCACGTCGTACCCGTCGCGGAACCACTTCTCGGCGTCCACGTGCACCGGCTCGGGCATCGCCCTGGCGGCCTCGTCCACCGCCGCGGTGTAGGTGTCGAGACCGGAGCCGACCTGGTAAGCGCGCTGCGAGGCGTCCGCGGCCCACTCGGTGAGCCGGGACGCCGACCCGGCGCCCGCCACGGCCGACGGCCCCTTCCACGACAGCACCAGGGTCTGCACGATCTTGTGCACGTCCGCGGTCGCCTGGTCGACGTCGGTGGCGAGGCGCTGC
This sequence comes from Umezawaea sp. cmx-9-4, assembly GCA_049997955.1. Classification (GTDB taxonomy): domain Bacteria; phylum Actinomycetota; class Actinomycetes; order Mycobacteriales; family Pseudonocardiaceae; genus Umezawaea. Next base: position 54,254 of record JAEBDY010000012.1, read on the forward strand.
CACTCGTAGGTGCGGGTGGCCATCTGCCCGGTGTTCGCGGACTTCACCATGTCCCAGAGCTGCCGGTGCTGGTACGCCCGCCAGTTGATCTTGCCGAAGTTCTCCGGTTCCCGGTTGGCCTTGCGCTGCTTGACCCGCTTTTCGTTCGTCTTCCGCTGCCCCTTGGTGTACCCGTGCAGCTCCGAGTAGTACCCGCCCCTGCGCTCGTTCACAGTCGCCCCATGGTCCGCGCCGATTCCTCGTCCTGCGTCTGGTGGGTCGCGCGCACGTGCTGCAACGCCCCGCGCAACCCGTCCAACTCCTCCAGGTAGGAGCGCAGGGCCGCGCGCACGCCGCCGCCCACGTCGCCGGCGCGCAGCCCGAACGCCCGCCGCATGTTCAACGAGACCGGACCCTTCCCGTCGCCCAGCGGCTCCTCCGCCTCGCGGCCCGCCCGCTCCAGGAGGTCGGACAGCACGCCGTGGAGCCGGTCCAGGTCGGACACCGCGCCGGTGAACGCGTCCAGGTCCAGTTCGATGAGGTCACCGCCCTCGGCCACGACGTCGGCCGTCCCGGCCCCCTTCGGCGCGGCGACCTCGGACGGCACGACCATGCCGACCGAGGTCTCTTCCCGCAGTTCCTTGCGCAACCGTTCGGCGTCCTCGACGCCGCGCACCCTGACGACCATGACGCACATCGTGATCGGCTCGCGCGCGTGTGACCAGACCGGGTGCACGGAGGAGCATCGACGGTGCACGCTCGGACAAGCCCGAAGCCCTGCCGACCACGCAGATCGCACCCCGTCGGGAGCCTGGCCGTCGTTGATTCCCGGAGTGCCGGATGCCACCTCCGCAGTACGTCCGCGCTGTGAACGGCAGGGAAACGATCACTCAAGCGTGCTTTTGGTGGTGCCTCGGCTGGTCTGCCTGCGGTGGTGACTTTCGAGCCGCACTCGGTCGAGTAACCGGATTGGCGCGGCTCTGCTTCGCCAATTCCACCGCGCATGGTATTGGCGCTGTCCTGTCGGATCGCTCGCAAGGGCTGTTCGAAGTTTGACCGTCACCCTGTGGCCGGTCGAAAACCGCTCGTGCGAGGCGCTTTCATGAGATTCACGCCGACGGTCCGACTTCTTCTTTCTGCTCCGAAACGGAGTATCACTGCTGGTTGCGGCGTCGATCTGAGTTGGAGAATCGTCGGGAAATTGCGAACAAGCGGATTGCTCACGTTTTCTCCGCCTGCTTCGACCAATTGTAACGGTTTGACTGTCTGAATCAAGAATGTGTAACAAGGCAGGGCGTTTGGTCGATCTTCGGAGTGAGGTCGCACGGTTCACCTGGTCGATAAATCGTCACGCCAGTTTCGGCAACCTCATTTCTGATAACCGTGAGGATTCCTCGTATTTCGACGGCGAACCCGGTCGAGAAATCTGGAATCGCACACAGGGAAGAGCGGGTCGTGAAAGGTGGACCGGGCAGGTGCGCGATCATCGCCCTGATCATCGTCTTCGAGTTGAGCCACGCGGGGTTCGCGATCGGCGTGGCGGCGTCCGCGGGGGCCGGTCTGTCCTCGACGGTGACCGTGTTGATCGACGGCGCCACCGGCGAATGGACGCCCGCGCCCAGCCGGTCGAGCGCTGCGGCGCCGACGACCACCGGCACCGCCGCCCAGACCCCCACGGCGCCACCTGACGCGCTGCCGGACCAGTCGGCCGCCCCGACCACGCCGTCCACGTCCGAGGCGACCAGCACCACGCCGGCCGCCGAGTCCTCCGGTTCCAGCGAGCCGGACCCCGTGACTCCCTGACCACCGGGCTGTCCGCACACCGCCGCGCTGCTCGGATCCACGACCGGCACAGCGTCCACGACCCCTCGCGGCTTCCGCCACGGGGTTCCTCCCGCACAAGGAGAATCGCCATGCAGGTCAACAAGAAGGCCAAGTCCGTGCTCGTCGTCGCCGCCATCGGCACGACCCTGGGCGTCGGCGGTTTCGCCATCGCCTCGTTCGTCCAGGGGAGCACCGCGGACGGCGTGTCCGGCTCCGCCGAGGCGATGGTCCCCGCCACCGTGACCGGCGCGCAGACCGGGACGCTCCTGCCCGGCGAGAAGGCCTACGTCACCCTCACCCTGTCCAACCCGAACGCCAACGTCAAGATCAAGTTGATGACCGTGACCCCCGGTGAAGTCGTGATCGACAGCGTTGCCAACCCCGCCGACATGGCCTACTGCCTCGGGCAGGTCGAACTGTCCACCGCGGGCGCGGACCCCCTCCTGCCGACGCTGGCCGTGAGCGAGGCCAACTTCCCGTACAAGCTGACCGACGCCGTGAAGCTCAAGGACGACACCGACATCCGCTGCCAGGCCATGACGTACCACACCACCTGGACCGCCCAGTTCCAGGCCGTCCGCTAGGTCGGGGAACGACCCCGCGGTCCAGCAGTCCGCGCTGGGCCGTTCGGGGCCCCTGATCGCTTCCCGGTCCGGAATCGGCGGGTGAAGGGGCAGGATCGTCGCGTGGACGCCGAACCCGACCCGCGCGACGAGGACGACGGCGGTGAGGGCAAGGTCGAGCAGGTCGGGTTCGCGACGACGTCGGGCACCGTGGTGCAGGCAGGCCGGGACGCGGTGGTCACGGTCCATCACGTCCACGCTGCTCCCGGCGGGCCGGGACCAGCCGGTCGACTGGACGAGGCCGCCTCGCGGTTGGCCGCCGCCGTGCGCTCCCAGTGGGTGCGCGAGGTCGAGGCCAGGCGTGCCTACGACCCGCGCCCGCTCCGGGTGCGCTGGCACCCCGCGCCGGTCGGTCTCGTGGACCACCAGGCCAACATCACCCGGCGACCTGACGGGGCACCCCTGCCCGCTGACGTGGCGGAAGAGTTGGACGGGATCGTCGAGCTGTACCGGCAGGTGCCCGATGGCCGGATGCTGGTCCTCGGCAGGCCCGGCTCGGGAAAGACGATCTTGGCGGTGCACTTCCTGCTGACCGTGCTGTCGTCGCGCGACCTGGTCGGGGACAGGGTCCCCGTGCTGTTCAGCCTGGGGTCCTGGAACCCGGCGGTGCCGTTGCGCGACTGGCTGGCCGACCAGCTGGCACAGGACTACCCGATCGGTCTCAAGCTCGCCACCGATCTGGTGGAGGGCGAACGGGTGCTCCCGGTTCTCGACGGTTTCGACGAGATCGCCGACGGCCTCCACGACAGCGCCCTGGACAGGCTGAACGCGACCACCATGCCCCTGGTGGTGACCAGCCGACCCGACGAGTACCGGTCGGCGGTCGAGACCACCACGCGCCGCCTGTCACGGGCGGTCGCGGTGGAACTGGAGGACCTCGCCCCCGCGGACCGAGCGGACTACCTGACCCGCACCACGCACCGGACCGCCGTCCTCGACGACCGGACGGTCCCGCTCTGGGACCCCGTCCTGCGACGTCTGGAACACGAGCCGGACAGCACCGCGTCCCGCAACCTCGACCAGGCGCTCGGCACACCGCTGATGGTGGGCCTGGCCCGCACCGTCTACGGCGAGTCGACGGACGCCGACCCCGCCGAACTCCTGGACGTGGAGCGCTTCCCGACCGCGCGACACGTCGAACAGCACCTGCTGGCGTCCTGGGTGCCCGCGGTCTACCGCTCCTCTCCCAGCGAGGTGGGGTGGGAGCCCGAACAGGTCGAGCACTGGCTGGGCTTCCTCGCGCGACACCTGCGGAGGTCCGACACCCCGAACCTGGCGTGGTGGCAGCTCGACAAGGTCGTGCCGTGGCCACTGCGCGCACTCCTCACCAGCGTCACCACCGGAGCGGTCGCGGCGGGCTGGGCGGGGTTGGTCCTCGGGTCGCCCATCGCGTTCCTGCTGGGACTCCCGGTGGCGGCTGCGGTCGCGCTCGCCGTCGACGTGGGGTGGCGGCGGTCGAGGGCGCTCTGCGCGTTCCTGATCGGCTTGGCGTTCGGAACGCTCCTCGTGCTCCGCGCGCCGGACAAGGTCGTGGCGTTCTTCACCACAGGCAGAGGTGCCGTTCGCCCCCTGGCCGTGGGGCTGTTGACGTTGGGGCTCAACCGGATCGCGGGTCGATCCACCCCCGTCCCCTCCTACATCCGGGTGCGAGGTCGTCCGCGTCCTGGCGAGATCTGGCGAAAAGCCCGTTTCGCCGTCGTCGGCGCACTACTTGGCGAGCTGTTCATCGTCTACCTGGTCCTCTTCCCGTACAACGGCCTGCGGGACACGCCGTTGCACTTCGCATCGGCGAGATTCGTCTTCGCGTCGGCCGCGGGCATCTCGATCGGCCTGTTCATCGCTCTGGTGTGGGGCGTCATATCGGATTTCTCCGTTCGCTTGCGCCCCAAGCAGTTCATCATCATCTACATCATCGCGATCACCCTCTGCAGCTGGGCAGAACTGACCATCGGGACAGGCCGTGTCCCGATCGAGATGTTTCCCGGGTTTCTGCTGTTCAGCCTGATCATGTCGTTGGAAGCCAACGGCGATGCCGGGACCGTCACAGGCATCCGGAAGCAGCTCGTCGACTTCAAGTTGGCAGGCTACGTGGTGATGAGTGGCGTGAGTGGCATGGTCGGCGGAGCGGCACTGGGTGTGGTCGGGGCGATCACCGGGTCCTACCCCGACTTCAGTGGTGACGAGCAGTTTCAGAGCTGGTGGGGCATCCCGCTCTTCGCGACGGTCTGCGGCGCGGCAGGCACGCTGTTCGGCACCGGGGCCGCGATCCTGGCGCGCGCTGTGCGGGTGATCACCGACTTCGAGGGCAAGATCGACCTGAGGAGCGCGACCAGCCCGGCGAAGTCGCTGGCGATGGACCGGTCGAACGCGTTCGTCCAGGCGACCGCCGCCGCGCTGCTGCTCGGCGCCCTCACCTGGACCGTGCTCACCGCCGCCGACCAGGATCCGCGGAGGAGCGTCGACTTCGCACTGCTGGTGGGTGGAATCGCGGGCATCGTGCTGCTGTTGTCGGGCAAGGCGTGGGGGCGTTGGCTGGTCGTGGCGCGCTTCTGGCTGCCGTTGGCGGGAAAGGTGCCGTGGCGGTTCCCGCGGTTCCTGGCCGACGCCCGGCAGCGCGGCGTCCTGCGCCAAGCGGGTGCCGTCCACCAGTTCCGCCACGTCCGCCTCCAGGACCACTGCACCCGCGCGCACGCCGGACCCGACGACGTGCGCGCGGCTCCCCACGACTCCGAACGACCCTGACGATCGGCAGCGCGGGTGTCATCGCGCACCCACGCTGTCCGTCGGCTCGGCGGCAGGAAGGCCGTAGTCGCCCGGCGGCAGCACCCGGCGCTCGTGCCGGACGGCGGCGATGACCTGGAGCCCGGCGCTGAGCACCGCGTAGCCGACCAGCAACCAGGTGAACGAGTGCGGCTGGCGGTTCCCCCAAACCAGGTCGAGGAACACCGGCACGGCGAACATCGCCGGGAACGCGACGTCCGCGTTCTCGGCGCGCACCAGTTCGTCCACGGCACGGGTGGCTTCGTCGTCCGCGATGACCGGTGCGCGCAGCGTGCTGGTCAGGACGACCGCGGTGGAGAGCGCGCCGATCGCGAGCACACCGAGCCAGCTCCACGCGTAGGTCTTGGCGGGAGTCGTCAGGAACATGGTGGTGCCCAGTGCCGCTCCGCCGAGGAAGGTGACCGCCAGCGCGGCGAGGTACCAGCCGCCGAGCACCTTCCACCACGGCTGTCGGAGCGGGTTCGCGTCGACCAGTGCTCCTCGTGCGGCGAGCTTGCGGTCCACGCGCAACCACGTCCGCCACACCGCGAGCTGGTGCGCGCAGCAGATGAAGTAGATGGGGATGCCCTCGGGCATGTCCTTGCCGCGCACGTTCGGCAGCTTCTGCAACATCCAGTATCCGGTGATCCCGGCAACGGCCAGCAGCACGAAGACCAGGTAGTACCTGAACCAGACGCGCTGTCGATGCCGCATGCCGAGCCGGACCGCCAGGAAAGGCCTCGGGCTGCTGACCGGGGCCCCCCGCTTGGACAGCCACTTGCGAGCCGCATCGGCCTCCTGCGGTGTCACCGGGCCCAAGCCCCAGCCACCCTCTGCTTCCGTCATGTGTCCCCCCTGGGACACCCTAGCTCTGCCAGGTCAGCGCGGTGGTGGGAATCGGAGGCGTGGCAAGATTGCGGCGGGCAGCGGGATCGCGGTTCGGGGGAGGGGTTCTACCGGTGGTGACGCCACGCCAGTACGCCGAGGCCATGTGGGCCACCGATGTCGCGAGCAAAGCGCTCGGCATGAAGATCGACCACGTCGGACCCGGTGAGGCCAGGGTGTCGATGGTGGTCCGCGAGGACATGGTGAACGGCTGGGCGATCTGCCACGGCGGCCTGATCTCCACGCTCGCGGACAGCACGTTCGCGTTGGCCTGCAACAGCTACGGCGGGGTGAACGTGGCGGCGGGCTTCCAGATCGACTTCCTCGAACCGGCGCGGTTGGGCGAGCTGCTCGTGGCCGAGGCCGGTGAGGTCTCGCGGCGCGGCCGCTCCGGCATCTACGACGTCACCGTGCGACGCGGCGACACCGTGATCGCGGAGTTCCGCGGCCGCAGTCGTTCGCTGAAGCAGGAAAACCCGCGATGACCGCGGAGTCGACCAACCGCCGACTCGTGCTGCTCTGACCGGATCACCCGACGCATCCGTACGCGGGCAAGCGATCCCGGGAGCCTGATCGACAAGCGCGAATCCGCGTCGGTCCAATGCGCAGGTCAGCGACGGCTTTCGCTTGTGCCACCGCCGCAGGAGCGCAACTGGCGCCCCAAGTTTCGTTGAAGTTTCGGAGTATTACCTGTAATCTTGATTTCTGGGAACGCTCCCATTCCGCCGCTGCCGCTCATTCAACGGAGAATGGAGCTCAGTCATGCGCAGCACCTCCGGGTCCCTGACCCGACGGCGAGGCGTCATCGCACTGGTCGTCAGCGTGTTGGTCGGTATGTTCGTCCTCGTCCCGTCCGCCTCGGCGCACGGCACGATCGTCGGCCCGGCCACTCGCGCCTACCAGTGCTGGCAAACCTGGGGCAGCCAGCACATGAACCCCGCCATGCAACAGCAGGACCCCATGTGCTACCAGGCTTTCCAGGCCAACGCCGACACCATGTGGAACTGGATGAGCGCACTGCGGGACGGACTCGGCGGGAACTTCCAAGGGTCCACTCCCGACGGTCAGCTCTGCAGCAACGGCTTGTCCCGCAACAACTCCCTGAACACCCCTGGCAAGTGGAAGACCACCAACCTGGGCAGCAACTTCTCGATGCACCTGTACGACCAGGCGAGCCACGGTGCCGACTACTTCAAGGTCTACGTCAGCAAGCAGGGCTTCGACCCGGCCACCCAGCGCCTCGGGTGGGGCAACCTCGACCTCGTCACGCAGACCGGCAGGTTCGCCCCGGCCAAGGACATCAACTTCAACGTCCAGACCAACGGCTCCTACCGGGGGCACCACATCGTGTTCACGATCTGGAAGGCCTCGCACGCCGACCAGGCCTACATGTGGTGCAGTGACGTGAACTTCGGCTAGGAGTTCATCCCGTCGAACGCGCGGAGTGCCCACCCGGCGCTGGGTGGGCACTTCCGGCGTGAAGGGCGGACGCGTTCCAGCGGAGGGGGCCGCTGGCGTGCGGGTCCTTTTCGGACGGTCGTGGCGTGGTCCGGACGAGCCGCCGGAGCTGATCGCGCCACACCGAGGATCACCAGTGGGACCGCCTGCCTCTGCCGATGGCGGGACGGTGGCACGAGCGCTGGTGCATGATGGCCGCATGGTCGACCAGGGGAACCGCGGAGAACCGGCCTCGAAGGCGGCGTTCGACTACGACGCCGAGCTGCGCCGCTATCAACCGCGGCTGCGCGAGGCCTTCGACGTGCGACCCGGCGACAGCGTCCTCGACATCGGGTGCGGCACCGGTCAGACCACCCGTGAGGCCGCCGGCCTCGCGACCGGGGGCAGCGCGCTCGGCGTCGACGTCTCCGCGGGGATGGTGGCGCGTGCCGGCGAACTCGCCGCTGCCGAGGGACTCGACAACGTTCGCTTCGAGCAGGCGGACGCGCAGGCGCACCCGTTCCCGCCGGGGCGGTTCACGCTCGGGATCAGCCGGTTCGGCACGATGTTCTTCGCCGATCCGGTCGAGGCGTTCACCAACATCGGGCGCGCGTTGCGGCCAGGGGGGCGGCTGGTGCAGTTGGTGTGGCAGGACGGTGGCAGGCAGGAGTGGGTGGCCGCGATCCAGCGCGCGCTCGCGGGTCGTGACCCGGCGCCGGTCCCCGCGGCGGCGGGCGGCCCGTTCTCCCTGGCCGATCCGGCCGCGGTGGAAGGCGTTCTGACCCTGGCGGGCTTCACCGACGTGAGCATCGGCGACGTGCGCGAGCCCGTCTACTACGGTGCGGATCCCGACGCGGCCGCCGACGCCGTGCTCGCGTTGCGCATGGCGAGCGATGTGCTCGTCCGGCTCGACGCCGAGGAGACCGAGCGGGCACTCGACCGGCTGCGGGTGGTCATGGCCGAGCACAGCACCGCTGACGGCGTGTGGTTCGACTCGCGGGCGTGGCTCGTGACGGCCCGCCGCCAGGCGAGCCACCCGTGGTGACATCGAGCCCGGCCCGTCGGCGGTTCGGCTGACCCCGACCAGGGGCGGGAGTTCCTCCACGCGGATCGTTCGAGTGGTTGAATCGGTGGACCCGAGTCACCCGTAATGGTCACGTCACAACTTGACGGGGATCAACGGCCCGCGCCCGAACGTTGTACCGGGTGAACACCGAGCAGAGGAGTACCACCGTGACGGAGAAGGCTGTTCTTGCGGGCGGCTGCTTCTGGGGCATGCAGGACCTGTTCCGCCGGCACCCCGGAGTCGTCTCCACCCGTGTCGGCTACAGCGGCGACCCCGGCACGCCCAACGCCACCTACCGCCGCCACGGCAACCACGCCGAGGCCATCGAGATCGTGTTCGACCCCGCGCAGCTGAGCTACCGGCAGATCCTGGAGTACTTCTTCCAGATCCACGACCCGTCGACCCGCGACCGCCAGGGCAACGACATCGGTGCGGGCTACCGGTCGGCGATCTTCTACGAGACCGACGAGCAGAAGCAGGTGGCCGAGGCGACCATCGCCGACGTCGACGCTTCCGGCAAGTGGCCGGGCAGGGTCGTCACCGAGGTGGCTCAGGCGAGTGCGTTCTGGGAGGCCGAGCCGGAGCACCAGGACTACCTGGAGCGCTACCCGAACGGCTACACGTGCCACTACGTGCGGCCGGAGTGGCAGCTCGGCGAGCGTTGATCGAGATCGCCGCGCCGCACATCTCGACCGTGCGCGCGTTCGGGGGCCGTCCGTCGGACGGCCCCCGTCCCGATCCGGAGCGCGGCCCGGTCAACGGCCGTGCCGGGCTCCGCTCCGTCGGCGACCGCCACCTCAGCCGGCTGCCTCGAGCACGGTGAGGTCGCGCACCGCGTAGCGGTGGTGCTCGGCCTCTTCCTTCAACACCACCTTGAGGCAGCGGCGCACGACGTACTCCTGGTCGGGGTACGCGTCCGCCGGTTTGCGGCCGCACACCCGGTCGAGCTCGGCCACCGTGAGCCCGTCGACGACCCGCCGCATCGCGGCCATGCGGGCGAGCCGCGGCACGAGCACCTCGTCGAGCGTCGGGGTGGCTTCGAGGGTGAGCCCGAGTTTCGCCGCCGCGTCGGGCGGCGTCCCCCCGGCTGGGAAGCCCAACGGGTGGTATGGCGATTCCTCCTCGAGCACGGCGCTGCCGAGCCAGGCGTCGCCGGCGAACAGCAGGTGCCGTTGGGTCTCGACCAACGACCACTCGCCGTCGACCTGTTCGTGCAGCGCGGTCTCGGGCAGCAGCCTCGCCCGGTCGAGCGTCGCGCTCCACAGGGTCTCGACGGCGTCCCAGGCAGCTCGGTAGTCCTCGGGGGACGAGGCGTCCCGCGCCAGCGCCCGCGCGGGGTGTCGGCGGTCGAGTTCGGCCTCGACGTAGGCGGTCACGTCGACGTCCTTGACGACCACGCGCTGGAAGTCGCCGCCGAGGCGGACGTCGCCGCCGTAGCAGTCGACGATCTTCAGGCCGGTCACCTCGCAGTCGCGGATCTCCAGACCGGCGAGGTCGCACAGGTGGATGCGAGCACCGCGGAACCGGTCGCTCTGGGTGTATTCGGAAACCATCGGAGCAGTCTGGCCCACCCGCCCCGTCCGCGCCACGGTCGGCGAGCCGTGCACCCGCAGGTCGTCCGACGGCCTGTCGCACAGTCCGCGAAGTCGTGCCTTGTGGACGTTCGGTGCGTTCGGCCGACGCGGTTTGGTGGGCGGTGATCTTGTTGCTAGTGTGCCGAAACCGCTCGCCCGGATGGAGGAAGTCGATGACTCTTGCCCACGACGATCCGTACGTGGGGAGGCTCTTCGAGGAGATCGCGACACTGGTGGTCGACGGGCGGGGTGACCCCGCCTCCGTCCACGAGCAGCTCCTCGAACTGACCACGGCCAACTCCCCGGAGGTGGCTCGGTACTGGAAGCAGGTCGGCACCGGGGTGGGGGTGCCGGACACCGCTTACAAGGACGGCGGCCCGCACCTGTTCCCGGACGAGCCGGTCGTGCGGGAGTTCCGCACCAGCGGCACCTCGGGCAGCGTGCGCGGCACCGTGCGGTACACCAGGCTGGGCCTCGAACTGAAGCGCATCGCGATCGTCACCAGCGCGCAGCGCCTGCTGTTCCCGGACGGCACGCGCCCCGCCGTGGTCCGCTTCGCGCCGACCGAACAGGCGGCGCCGGACATGGCGATCGCGTTCGACATGGCCCGCATCGCCGAGGCGTGCGGTGATCCCCGGTTGAGCGTGTCCGTGGCGGGACCTTCCGGTGTGGACTTCGACGCGCTGGAGTTCAGCTTGGACACCGCGGTCGCCGAGCAACTGCCGGTCGTGATGATCGGCGCGACCTTCGCCTTCGTCAACGTCTGCGACGCGCTGCAGGCCCGTGGCCGCAGCTGGGTGCTGCCGCCGGGCTCGCGCGCCTACGACGGCGGTGGGTTCAAGGGGCGGTCCAGGGTGATGCGGGTGGACGACCTGCGCGCCACCCTGAAGCGCGTCTTCGGCATCGCCGACGGCGGCTTCGGCAACCTCTTCGGCATGACCGAGCTGGCCAACCAGGTCTTCGACGGCTCGGACGTGCCGGTCGGCCCGCTCGGGGAACGCCCGAAGGCGGGCCACATCTGGGGTGGGCCGTCGGTGCGCGACCCGCGCACCCGCGAGATCATGACCGAGGGCCACGGCTTGGTGGAGATCACCGACCTCTGCCTGATCGACCGGCCGCACGTGCTGCTGACCGGTGACGTCGGCATCGCCGTCCCGGACGGCGTGGCGATCGCCGGACGTGTCGCGGGCACCGCGAGCCGCGGTTGTTCGCTCTCGCTCGACGAGATGACCGGGGGACGGTGAACACCGTGGCTGAGCAGTCCGTGTCGTGGATTCCGAGCTGGGTGGACAGCGCTTCGCTGGTGCCGTTCACGCTGCGGTCCGGTGACCACGAGTGGCGTGGTGAGCGGCCGGGTGAACTCGCCTGGCCTGCGGTGGCCGAAGGGCTCCGGCGGGCGCGGGAGGCGTTGCGCGAGGTGCCGGTGCGCCGGATCGTCGAGGCCGTCGACGCGGTCGCCGAGCAGTGGGCGAAGCGGGACTTCCCGCCCAGGCAACGGGTCGTGCGCGATGCCGCGGTCGTGACCGGGATGTCCGAGGAGACGATCAACCGGTCGCTGGACGGCGAGCTGGGCACCCTGCGCGCCGAGTCGCTGCTCTCCGCGCTGGAGCGGGAACTGGGCGATCCCGAGGTGCTGGACGGGTTCCGGCCGGACGCGCACCTGCGTGGAAGCACCAGGGCGATCGGTCCGCGCACGGTGCTGACGGTGTTCTCCGGCAACGCGCCGGGCCTGCCCGCGCGGACGCTGGTGCGCGCGCTGCTGGTGAAGGCCACCATGATCGCCAAGATCCCGGCGAGGGAACCCAACTTCACCGCCGCGTTCCTGCGCACGCTGCACGAGGTGGAGCCGGTGCTCGCCGACTCGGTGCTGGCGACGTACTGGGACCGCGGCGACGAGGCGACGATGGCCGCCGCGCTCGACCACGCGGACGCGGTCATCGCGTACGGCGGCGACGAGGCGTGCGCGGCCATCCGCGCGAAGGTCGGGCCGCACCAGGTCTACGAGGAGCACGCGCACAAGCTGTCGTTCGGCGTGGTGTCGGAGGACTACGTGTCGCTGCACGGGGTCGCCGAGGTGGCGCGGCGGATCGCCGTCGACTGCACCGACCTCGACCAGCAGGCCTGCCTGTCGCCGCAGGTGTACCTGGTGACCGGTTCGCGAGCCCGTGAGGTGGCCCAGCAGGTGGCCCGCGCGATGCGCTCGGCCGCCGAGGACTGTCCACCTGGGACGATCGACGCCGAAGGCGCGACGGTGTTGCAGCACCGCCGCCTGGTGGCGGAGTGGAGGGCGGCCAGCACCACGTCGGGCGAGGTGTGGGCGTCCGACGGTCTGGAGTGGACGGTCGTGCTGGACGACACCCTGCTGCCGTTGAGCGGCGCGGGCAACCGGGTGGCGCGGATCGTCGCGGTGCCGGGGTTGGCCGACGTGGTCGAGGCGGTGCGCCCGTACGCGCGGCACCTGCAGAACGTGGCGCTGGGAGCCGTCGGCGACGAGTTCTGGCGCACGGCGGAGGACCTGGCTCGGCTGGGCGTGAGCCGGGTGACCGCGCCGGGGGAGATGGCCAGGGTGAGCATGGCGTGGCGGCACGACGGCTTGCCGCGGATCTCGGGTCTGCTGAGGTGGTGCGACGTGGAGCAGCACCCCGAGGCGACGCCCTGACGGCCCACCGTCGCGGGTGGTACCACGTCCACGCCTCCCGCAGGACGTCCACCGCGTCGGCGGCCGTGCCGGGCATCTCGTGGCAGCCGTGAAAAGCAGGTTGCGGTGGCCACTCCGGGCGGGGTTCGGCTTCCTCAGGCCGTGAGCCCGCCCAGGGTGGCCAGCTGGTCCGAGTACTCGATCCGGTCGACCCAGTCCGCCTGCCAGGCGGCCAGGCCGTGGGCGGCGCCCGCGAAGGCCCCCGCGAGCGCCGCGATGGAGTCGGAGTCGCCGCTGGTGCGGGCGCCCCGCACCAGCGCGTCGACCGGGTCGTCGGCGTGCCGGATCGCGCAGAGGAGTCCGGTGGCCAGCGCTTCCTCGGCGATCCAGCCCGCACCGGTGGCGAGGCAGGCGTCCGCGCCGTCGTCGGGTCGCGCCAGCTCCGCGACCAGCCGCTCGACGACCGCGGCGCACTCGTCCCAGCCTCGGGCGATGAAGTCCTCGGGTGTCGTCGCGCCCGGTGTCGCCCACAGCGCGCCCAACCAGTCCTCCCGGTAGGTCGTCCGCTGCTCCCCGCAGCGGCGCAGCAGGGCGGCGGGCACGTCGGCGAGGTCGAGGCCGTCGACCAGCAGCCGCGTCGCGTACGCGGTGAGTTCGGAGGCGGCCAGCGCCGTGGGGTGGCCGTGGGTCATCGCGGCCTGGAGCTGCGACACCCCGGCGAGCGTGTCGAGGTCCAGCCCCGGTAGCAGGCCGACCGGGGTCACCCGCATGTTCGCGCCGCAGCCCTTGGACCCGGTGATGGTCGCCTGCACCCACGGCAGGCCCTCCGCGAGCCCTGCGCACGCGCGCAGGCAGGTCATCCCCGGCGCGCGGTTGTTCTCCGGGCTGTGCGCCCAGTCCACGAACCGCTTCCGGAACCGGGGTTCGAGGACGTCGGCGGTGTACCGGTCGACCCCGTGCAGCGCCCACCCGACCGCGAGCGCCATCTGGGTGTCGTCGGTGACCAGCGCGGGGTGGCCCACCAGGTCGTTCGGGCCGGTGGGACCGAACACCCGGTCGATCTCCGCCACCGCGAGGAACTCGGTGGGCTTGCCGAGCGCGTCCCCGAAGGCCAACCCGTACAGCGATCCCGCGATCCGGTCCATGGCAGGCCACCCTACTGCGGGCGGATCCGACGGGGGGGCGGATGCGTCTGAAGAGGACGGACCGGAATTGTCGGTGGGCCGGGTTACGGTTCGCCGGGTATCGATGAACAGTGGTGGGAGGGCTCGTGCGGCGGCTGGAGTACGTGGGGGGAAGCTCCGAGAAGTTCTGGGAGGCGTCCCGTGAGGACACTGCGGTGACGGTGCGCTGGGGCAGGCTGGGTACGACCGGGCAGACCAAGAGCAAGGAGTTCGCCGACGTCGCCGCCGCGGAGTCCTTCCTGACCGCCCAGGCGTCGGCCAAGCTCCGCAAGGGCTACCGCGAAGTCGGCGGTGGGGGACCAGCGGTCCAGAGCGCTGACGCCACCTCGGTGCAGGACGCCGCGCCCGCGCCCGCCATGGAGACTGCCGCGTCGACGGCGGAGGCGGCGCGGGTTCTCGAAGCCACCGCCGCGTCGACACCGGCTGTGGAGCGGGGTCCCGAGGCCGCTCCCGAAGCGGTGGTCGCGACCGCCGCGGCCCTGCCGGAGGAGGACGTGTTCGCGCCCGGTTCGCAGGTGCGGGCGGCGTACCCGCGCCGGGACGAGGGGCGTGGGCGGTACAAGCCCGACGCGGCCGCCGAAGGCACCGCCGAGGCGTTCGTCGAGCGGTACCTGCACACGCTGCGGCCGGTGTTCGACTCGTCCGAGCCGGAGATCGCGGAGGCGGTGCGGCGGTACCTGGACGGTGCCGCCGACGCGCTGGGCGGCGCGGCCACGGCGGTCGCGCTCGCCGCGGTGGTGAACTACCGGGAGCGCCGCGAACTGGCGAAGCTGGCCCCGGAGTGGGTGCGGCGGCACGGCGTGGTGTTCGCCGCGACCGCCACCGTGATCGCGGTCGCGATCATCGCGGACACCGGTGACCCGAGGAACCGCAAAGTGGTTTCCCTGCGCCGGGCGCAGCCGGGGGAGCGGCTGCCTTGGGGCTCGGTCGTGGACGAGGTGCGCGCCGACGTCCGGCGCGCGCTCGCCGCGGCCGACGACGAGCAGTACGCCGCGGCGGTCGCCGAGGTCACGGCGCTGGCCACGGGTGACAACGCGGCCTGCGTGGCGGCGTTCCTGCTGCCGACCGAGGCAACGCTGGTGGAGCGGGCGGTCGCCGTCGCCGAGAACACCTCGGGCGTGATCGCGGTCGCGTCCGCGCTGGGGGCGATCAGCACCCCCGAGCAGCTCGCGGCCGTGTCCCGCTACACCGTGCACCGGGTCGCGGACCGGGACGGCCGGGTCGTGCCGACCCTGCTGCGCACCCTCGGACCGGCCGCGGCCCCGGCGTTCGCCGAATGGCTGCTGGGCGCGAGCACGGACCTGACCCGCAAACTCCTGGCCGGGCTGGTCGAGATGCCCACCGACGACGCGTTCACCCGGCTGCTCGTCCGGGTGGAGGTCCCGCACGTCCGCCCCGCGCTCCAGGAGGCGGTGCGCCGCTACCCGCGCCGCGCGGTCCGGCTGCTGGCCGCGGCCGCCGTGGCGGACCAGCCGTGGTCGCCCGCCGCGCGGGACCTGCTGCGCAGCCACCTCATCGCCTTCCCGGTCCTGTTGGAAGAGGTCGTCCCCGGCTTGACCCCTGCCGAGCGCGAGGCCGCGTCGACGCTGCTCGCGGGGGTCGTGCGGCTGCCCGAGGCTTCGGTCGACCTGCTCCCGGAGGTGCTGCGCGCCCCGCCGTGGACGAGGCCCCGGCCCGCGCCACCGGTAGTGGTGCCCGACCTGCCGGTCACCGCCGACGCGCGGATCGTCTGGCTGCCGGGCGAGGAGCAGGCCGCGGCCGCCCAGCGCGACGTGGACCAGCTCCACCACCGCCGCACGACCGACTGGGTGGCGGAGCTGGCGGAGCGGACCAGGCTCGGGTACCTGGCCTTTCCG
The DNA here is from genome assembly GCA_049997955.1 of Umezawaea sp. cmx-9-4. Classification (GTDB taxonomy): domain Bacteria; phylum Actinomycetota; class Actinomycetes; order Mycobacteriales; family Pseudonocardiaceae; genus Umezawaea. The sequence goes on from JAEBDY010000012.1 coordinate 70,080, forward strand.
ACGTTCCTGGAAGCGCCGCTGGAGCTGGTCGAACCGCTGATCGCCGAGTACCGGCCCGGCACCACCTGGCGCGTGGAGTCCTGGGGCGCGGCGCTGCTGGAGCGCTTCGGCCTGGCGGCGCTCCCCGCGCTGCTGAGCCTCGGCGCGGCGGCGGACGTCGTGCGCGTGCTCCAGCCGGTGCTGGACGAGCGGGTCGCGCGGCTGGTGGTCGCGGCGCTGGACAAGAAGACGGCACGCACCCAAGCGCTGGCCTGGCTGACCCGGCACGGCGTGGACGCCCTGCCGTTCCTGCTGCCCTCCGCCCTCGGCGCGACGGGTCGGGAGCGGAACGCCGCGGAGAGCGCGGTGCGCCTGGTCGCGGCGGAGGCCGGGGAGGACGCGGTCGTGGCGGCAGCGGCGGTCCTCGGCGACCACGCGGTGACGGCCGTCCGCACGGTCCTCGCGACGGACCCGCTGTCGTTGCTGCCGAAGAAGCTGCCGGTGCCCGGCGGGTGGGTGGACGTGGCGACGCTGCCGCAGGTCCGGTTGCGCGGCGAGCGGTGCGCGCTGCCGCCCGACGCGATCCGGGACCTGCTGACGATGCTCGCGCTGTCGCGGCCCGGCGAGCCGTACGGCGGTGTCGAGCCGGTCGTCGAGGCCTGCGAACCGGCGTCGCTCGCCGAGTTCGGCTGGGCGCTGTTCGAGCAGTGGCGCGCGGCCGGGATGCCGCCCAAGGACGGCTGGGCGCTGACCGCGCTGGGCGTCCTCGGCGACGACGGCACGGTGCGTTCGCTCGCCCCGGTCGTCCGCGCGTGGCCGGGGGAGGGCGGGCACGCACGCGCCGTCACCGGCCTGGACGTGCTGGCCGACATCGGCACCGACGTGGCGCTCATGCACCTCAACGGCATCGCGCAGAAGGTGAAGTTCGCCGGGCTGCGGGAACGCGCGAGGGAGAAGATCGCGCTCGTCGCCGCCCGGCTGGGGTTGTCGCCGGAGCAGTTGGCCGACCGCCTCGTGCCGGACCTCGGCCTGGCGCAGGACGGCTCGCTGGTGCTCGACTACGGCCCGCGCCGGTTCGTCGTGGGCTTCGACGAGCGGTTGAAGCCGTTCGTGTCGGACGAGGACGGCACCCCGCGCAAGGCGCTGCCGAAGCCGGGCGCGAAGGACGACGAGGAGCTCGCGACCGCCGCGTACCAGCGGTTCGCCGGGCTGAAGAAGGACGTGCGCACCCTGGCCGCCGACCAGCTCACCAGGCTGGAGCGGGCGATGGCGGGCGGGAGGACGTGGACCGGCGCGGAGTTCACCGAGTTCCTGGCGGGCCACCCGCTCCTGGTGCACCTGGTGCGGCGGCTGGTGTGGGTGGTGCTGGACGAGTCGGGCGCGGTGACCGGCTCGTTCCGGGTCGCGGAGGACCGCTCGCTCGCGGACGTGAACGACGACGCCTTCGAACTACCGGAGGACGCGGTGGTCGGCGTGGCGCACCCGGTGCTGTTGGGGGAGACGGTCACGGCGTGGTCAGGGGTGTTCGCCGACTACGAGATCCTGCAGCCGTTCCAGCAACTCGGCCGTCCGGTGCACGTGCTCACCGACGCCGAGCGGGCCGACAGCAGGCTGACGCGGTTCGAGGGGGTCGAACTGCCCACCACCCGCGTGCTGCTGCTGACGCGCTTCGGCTGGCAGCGCAGCGCGCCGATGGACGGCGGTGTGGAACCGGGCCTCTACAAGCAGTTGCCCGGCGGCCTGCACGCCGTCGTGGAACTCGACCCCGGTCTGGTCGTCGGCGACCTGGACGCCCTGGGCGACCAGAAGCTGCACCGCATTTTCCTCGACCGCGACACCTCAGGCCACCGCTGGCACAGCCAACCCGCCGACCAGACGCTCGGCGTGCTGGACGCCGTCTCCGCGAGCGAGCTGCTGGCCGACCTGACCGAATTGACGGAGGTGACCACCTGACCACCGCCACCCTCCTGCTCCTGGACGGGCGGCTCGCCGCGGGCACGAACCCGCGGCGAGCTGGGTGACTTCCGTAGCCGGCACCCCGTGATGACGGCTGCCTCCTGCGCTTCCCGGAGCTGCTGTTGTCGCTCGGTCGCGATCTCGTGCCGCCGCTGTCCTGCCCGGTGTGCCTCCTGCCGAGCACGAGCACGCTCGGCGGCCCCCTGGATCCCGTGCCGGCGTTGTGATGTGCGTGCGGTCCTCGATCACAGGCCGTCAACGCTTGCGGGAGCGCCGCTCGTGAGCCTGCTCCGATCGTCCCCGTCTGCCTGTCAGGGCTGGATGTTCTCCAGGTCCTCCAGGAGGCCGGGGTGCTTCGGCTCCCAGCCGAGCGCCTGCCGGGTGCGGGTGCTGGACGAGGGCTGGTCGGTCGCGAAGATCGAGCCGAGCGGGCCGTAGGTCTCCGGTGGCACGGACTCGACCGGCAGGCCCAGCCGTCGCCCGATGACCGCGGCGATGTCACGCACCTCGTCCCCCTCGTCGGCCACGGCGTGCCAGGAGGTGCCGGCTTCCGCCTCCTCCAGGGCGAGGCGGAAGAGGACTGCCGCGTCGAGCGCGTGCACGGCAGGCCAGCGCTGCGCGCCGTCGCCGGGGTAGCCGGACACGCCGGTTCGGCGGGCGATGCCGGTCAGCAGACCGGCGAACCCGCCGTCGCCCTCGTTGTGGACCGTGCGCGGCAGGCGCACGGCCGTGCTCCGGACCCCGCGCGAGGCCAGGCCGAGCGCCGCCGTGACGGCGAGGCCGCGGCCGCCAACTGGTCCGTCGGTCAGCGCCGGGTCGGTCTCCGTGGAAGCGCGGCCCGGCACGTACGGCGTACCCGAAACCGTGACGAAGGGGCGGTCGCTGCCGACGAGTTCCTCGCCCAGGGCCGCGATGGCGGCGCTCTCCTCGGCGACCGCCCGCGTGAGGGCGTCGGCGCCGCTGAAGTCGTTGGCGAAGGCCAGGTGGATCACCCCGTCGGCCTGAGCGGCACCGGCGCGGAGGGTGTCCGCGTCGGAGAGGCTGCCCCGCAGCGTCTCGGCGCCCGCGGCCTTGGCGGCCAGCGCGGACGCCTCGGAGCGCGCCAGCGCCAGCACGGTGTGGCCGTTGCCGAGCAGTTCGGCGACGACGGCGGAGCCGATCAGGCCGGTGCCGCCGGTGATGAAGACGTGCATGAGAACTCCTGGAAGTGATGGGACTCTTGTCTCATCAACCTACCAGAGTGATGGGACATAGGTCCCATCACTAGGATGGTCCCATGGCACGCTGGGAACCGGGGGCACGTGAACGGCTGGTCGTGGCCGCCGTCGAACTCTTCACCGAGCAGGGGTACGACGCCACGACGGTCGCGCAGATCGCCGAGCACGCCGGTGTCACCAGAAGTACCTTCTTCCGGTACTTCCCCGACAAGCGCGACCTCCTGGTGGCCGGGCAGGAGACGCTGAGCAGGCTGCTGACCGAGGGGATCGCCGAGGCGCCACCCGAGGCCGGCCCGCTCGAAGCGGTCGCCGCCGGGCTCGTGCGCGCGTCGAGCGCGATGGGACCGGTGAACCGCGAACTCGGTCCCCGCCTGAAAGCCGCCGTCGCCGCCAGCACCGAACTCCAGGAGCGCGACGCGCTCAAGAGCGTCGGCCTCGCGGCCGCCATGACCGCCGCCCTCGTCGCCCGCGGTTTGCCGGACCCGACCGCCCAACTCGCGGCCGAACTGGGCGTCCTCGCGTTCAAACGGGGCTACGCCGAGTGGTCCGAGGCCGACCGCGACACCGCGGGCGAGCTCGCGCCGTACACCGTGGCGGCCTTGGACGAACTGCGGGCCGCGAGCGCGTCGCTGGGCTGACCGGGCGACCTCGCCCACCCCTCGGCAGAAGCGGATGCCGTCACCGGATGTTCGTCCACCGCGGCGGTGACTCGCCGGGTTCGGTGTAGATCGTCCGCCGGTGTGGTGGGATGGCGGGTGTGGACACGGGAATGAGCGTGTGGACGCGGGTCGCGACGCTGTCGGATCGTCGAGCGGTGGTGGTGTGGATCTGGGGTGAGGTCGACCACCTCACGATCGAGTCCTTCCGGTGGGCGATCGACCAGGGTTTCGTCGCGGCGGCCGCGTCCCGCCCCACCCGACCCCGCCCCGGCGCCCCGTTGTCCGAGCCGGTGGAAGTGCTGGTGCTGGACCTGGCCGGTGTCACGTTCTTCGGCTCACTCGGGCTGATGGCGTTGCTGCAGACCCGCGAGCGGGCTGTCGAGAGCGGCATGCGGCTGGTCGTCGCGACCCCGCCCGACCACCTGGTCAGCCGGATCACGCGGAGGACCGAGGTCGACCACGCGGTCGAGCTGGCCGAATCGGTCGACCAGGCACTTGCCGCCCGGTCCCACGGGCGGCACGGCAGGTCCGATCCCCGATGACCAACCGGCACCGGGCGCAGCCGTTCCCGACGCCGGTCAGGCGGAGCGGTCCCCGTCATCGGCTGCGGTCGAGGCGAACAGCACGTCGCGCTGGCCTGCTCGCACGACGCTGCGGATCAGGTTGCTCCGAGGGGGCACCGGGCAGTTGATCAGGGGGTTGAACGCGCACGACGGCACGACGGCGTCGTTGAAGTCGAGAACGTCGAGGTCGGCGGGATCACCGGCGAGCCGGATGGCCCGTCCCGCGGCGTAGGACTCGGCGCCCGCTCCGGCGTCGCGGAACTGCACGTACGCGTAGCCCTGGTTGTGGTCGACGGCGAGGCGGTACCGCTCCTCCTCGATGGTCGCCTCGAACCACCCGACCCGCGTGATGGCGGTCGTGTCCCCGGTGTGGAACCGCTCGATGGTCGCGAGCCGTTCGTCCTCGCCAGCGGGGACGAACGACACGGGGATCCGCCAGCGGTCGTCGCTCTGGTAGGTCGAGACGCCCCGGAAGTCCCGGAGGCGGTCCGCCGACTCCGTCGTCACCCCGACCCAGACCTGACCGCCGTAGGCGTCGGGGAACGACCACACCACGACACGTCGCTCGGCGTCGAGGGCGAGCGCGTCGGACCGTGGAGCGCGCGGGTCGCTCATGGCGACGTCGATGACACCGCCGGTCTCGACGCCGTCGACCAGGAGGCGCTCCCGTGGGGCGAGTTCGACCCTGGCGCCCGGCTCGCCGTCGGGGCGCGGCGACCAGCGACCCGGCAGCCCGGTGATCGGCGTGCCGTCGGAGAGGGGCTCCAGGGTGTCCAACGCCAGCAGGTCGTAGAGCACGGCGGTGAGCTGGTCGGGTGAGGGGGCGGTGTCAGCCGTCATCGGCATGTCCTTCGAAGGTCGGTCGGACGGGAGTTGCGCGCCGGCGTGGTCAGGGGCGGGCGGCAGGTGACTTGGGGTCGACCGTAGGTCGAACCTGCGTCAAACGCATGATTGTTTGCGCGAATGGCAAGAAGGCTGTGTCAGAGGTTGCGTCGCGAGCAGGTTCACGGCTCCGCTCCCGGAGATCGAGGACGGGAGCGGGTTGGCTTGTCGACCGGGGCGGTTCGGCCGTCGTGGCGAACTCGGCGAACTGGTCGAGGGTCAGGTGTCGTCAACCGTTCTCGATTCGGCTCGGAGATGACGGCTGGTCTCCGCCCGCGGGGCCGACTCGTCCGGTGGTCAACCCCTGGCGACCCGCAAAGGGTGGAGCCGTTTGCGCGCCAGGCTGTCCAGATCTTCCCTTTCTTGCGTCATGGACATAGTTGTATGCCAGAGACGCACGGCCGTCCTAGCGTGCAGTCGTCGGGGCGACCTCGAGAAGGTCGCACCGGTCGTACGCCGACGCCCCCTGAAGAGGAAACATGAGCATCGACAGTTCGGTCCCGCCCATCGACTCCGGCACGTCCCCGACGATCACCGACGCCGGACGACGCCGTGTGGTCCTCATCGCCGTCTGCGTCGCCCTGATGGCCGTCATCTCCTCGGTCACCGGGCTCAACGTCGCCCAGCCCGATCTCGCCGTCGCGTTCGGAGCCTCCCAGAGCGACGTCCTGTGGATCATCAACGGCTACACCCTCACCCTGTCGGCGCTCCTGCTGCCCCTGGGCGCGGTCGGGGACCGCTGGGGTCGCAAGCGGGTGCTCCTGGTCGGTCTCGTCGTGTTCGGGATCGCGAACGTGGCGGGTGCCCTCGCGCCGTCGACGGAGGTGATGCTCACGGCGCGCGTTCTCAGCGGCGTGGGCGCGGCGATGATCATGCCGATCACGCTCGCCGTCATCACCTCCACCTTCCCCGAGCGGGAACGGTCCCGTGCCATCGGTGTCTGGACGGCGGTCGCCGGGGGCGGAGGGCTCCTGGGGATGTTCCTGTCCGCCGCGCTCGTCGACCTGGCCAACTGGCGTTACCTGTTCGCGTTGCCGGTGGTGCTCGTCGTCGTCGCCTTCGTCATGACCACGCGCTCCGTCCCCGACTCGCGCGAGACCGCGGCGCACGGATTCGACGCGGTCGGGGCCCTGACGTCGGTCCTCGCCGTGGTCGGGCTCGTCCTCGCCCTCCACGAGGGCCCCACGCGGGGCTGGGGAGATCCGCTCGCCCTGGCGGGTCTGATCGTCGGTGGCGTGGCGGCTGCCGCGTTCGTGGTGTGGGAACGCCGCCAACCCGCTCCGCTGCTCGACGTCCGGGTGTTCCGCGGGCGCGGCCTGTCGAGCGGCTCGATCGTGCTGCTCGCGGTCTTCGGTGTCCAGGCGGGCGTCTCCGTGGCCCTCTTCCCGTTCTTCCAGACCGTGTTCGGGTGGTCCGGCCTGCTGGCCACCGTCGCGCTGCTGCCCATGGCCGTGCTGATGATGGCGTCCTCCGGGCTGGCCCCGCGACTGGCCGAACGCATCGGTTCCCGTGCCACCACGACCGCCGGCGTCACCCTGGCCGGACTGGGCCTCGCCCTGCTGGCCGTCCTCGTCTCCGTCGACGGCGGCTACTTCGCCATCCTCCCCGGCATGGCCGCGATGGGCCTCGGCATGGGGTTGTCGATGACGCCGGCGACGGTGGCGATCACCAGTTCGCTACCGGGCGATCGCCAAGGCGTCGCCTCCGCGCTCAACGACGTGACCCGCGAGTTCGGCTCCGCGATCGGCGTCGCGCTGCTCGGAGCGCTGCTCGCCGCCGGCTACCGCGGCGCCGTCGAGGACCGGCTGCGCGACTACCCGACCGCGGCGGCCGAGGGCGCCCGCCAGGGTGTCGCCAACGCGGCCGAGGCTGCGGGCGTGGCCGGGGATCGCGGTCCCGAACTGCTCCGAGCGGCCCAGGAGTCGTTCGTCATCGGTTGGCAACAGGCGATGTGGGTCGGTGTCGGTCTGATGGTGCTCCTGCTCGCCTTCGTCGTGCTCCGCGGACCCGGGGAACGGACACCGGCCACCGACTGAGAGTGCGCCGGGCCTGAGCCCCGACCGAGGCGATGAACGGGGCCCGGGCCCGGCGGACCAGGTGTGGCACAACCTCGGCATCGTCACGACGACGAAGGCTCATTCGATGAACGTGCCGTCGATCCGAGGCGGGTGGGCGCGCACGTTCGAGCGGTTCGTCACGGGGACTCCGAGGCATCTTCCTGAATCCTGAGTGGACAGTCCATAAAGGACGATGGGCTGTGTTGGTCCGGCATCCTCCGCCTGTGCCGTTCGCCTGGAGGACTCCACGCTCACGACGCCGACGAACCCCCGGTCTATCCACCTCGTCCGGATGGCGGACGTCACGGTTCGACCCGGCCACCCAGCCACACGCCGCCGATCCGGCCATCGTCCACCATGAACCGCAGCCTGATCTCCGACGGCCGCCCCATGGCCCGGCCCTGCCGCACCAGGATCGGGCGGTCGTCCTGCTCGACCAGACCGCTTTCCAGCAGGCCGAAGGACAGGGCCGCGGCCGCCACGCCGGTCGCTGCGTCCTCCGGGTAGCCGGACGACCGCGGGAACTGGCGGGCGTCGAACACCTGGCGGGCCGGGTCGGACGCCGCGTACGGGTAGAGCCCGGTCGACCCGACCAGGTCGCAGACCGCTGCCACGCGGTCGAAATCTGGGGTCAGCCCGTCCAGGACGGACGTGTTCGCCAGGGGTACGAGGGTCTTGACCCGGCTGGTGCCCGCGTTGCGGATCGGCTGGGGCCCGAGCTGGTTCGCCGTGATGCCGAGGACGTCGAGGACCTGAGGCACGGCTCGCTCGTCCACCGGTTCCACGTGGCCGGGCGGCTGGGTGATCTCCACCGTGCGCTCGTCCGCCGGGCCGGTGAGCCGTGCGGTGACGCGACCGCTCGGGGTCCAGAGCGCCACCTCGTCGCCGCTCAGCCTGCCCAGGCGGTCGAGCAGCCACGCCGCGCCGACGGTCGCGTGGCCGCACATGGACATCTCGTGGTTGGGCACCCAGAAGCGCAGGGCGTAGTCGCACCCGGTCCCCCGCGGAGCGGACTGGACGAAGCCGCACTCGTGACCGTGCTGCCGCGCGAAGGCTTGCATGTCGGCGTCCTGGACGCCGTCGGCGTCGATCATGATCGGTGCCGGGTTGCCGCCGCCGGGGCCTGCGGGGAAGACGCGGACGAGGTGCACGGTCGTGATCATCAGGCGATCGGCTCCGGTGCGATGTGGAGGGACGGATCGTCGTGCGGGGCCGGGCTTCCGCCTCCGCCGCGGAAGTAGGAGGACCCTGTGGTCCCACGGTACGGCAGCGGCGACGAGCACCAACAGTCCTGGGTGTCTCCCCGCGGGGGTGGTCGGTCGGTGGACTCCGCACCGCGGTGCACGAGCCGAACAGTTTGTGTTATTTTGGGTAACTGTAACGTCGGGTAACAGGCAAATTGTCATCAGGGAGCCCTCATGACCAGCGTCGACACCCCCAACCAGGCGGGCGGACCTCGGCCCGACCGCCGCGCGGTCGCGCGCCGACTGCTGACCTCCTCGGAGGCGTTGTCCTACGACCCCGTTCGGGAGGTCGACTGGGAGACGCCGCTCGACACGGGGTTCCACGGCGCGAGCCCGGAGTGGAGCACCCTGTACGGGACGTCGTACTGGGACGACATGACCGCCGACCAGCAGCGGGAACTCACCCGCCACGAGGCGGCATCCGTTGCCTGCACCGGGATCTGGTTCGAGATGATCCTCCAGCAGATGGTGCTCCGGGACTTCTACGCCAAGGACCCCACGGACCCGGCGTTCCAGTGGGCGCTGACCGAGATCGCCGACGAGTGCCGCCACTCCATCATGTTCGCCCGTGGTGCGGAGAAGCTGCGCGCTCCCGCGTACCGGCCGCGCCGCCTGGTGGTCGAACTGGGCCGCGCGTTCAAGACCATCGCCGTCGGCGAGGCCGCCTACGCCGCGATCCTGGTCGCCGAAGAGGTCCTCGACGTGATGCAGCGCGACTGGATGCGCGACGAGCGGGTGGTGCCCTTCGTCCGCACCATCAACAACATCCACGTGGTGGAGGAGTCCCGCCACATGGAGTTCGCCCGCGAGGAGACCAGGGAGCGGTTGAGGGGAGCGTCCTGGCCGCGCAGGCAGTTCACCGCCCTGGTCGTGGCCATCGCCTCGTACTGCATCGTCACCAGCATGGTCAGCGAGAAGGTGTACGCGAACGCCGGGCTCGACGGCGAACGAGCCATCCGCGAGGCCAGGGCGAACGAGCACCACCGGTCGATGCTGCGGTCGAGTTGTTCGGGGCTGATGGAGTTCCTCCACTCCGCCGGGCTGCTCACCAAAGCCGCGACCTGGTTCTACCAGCGCGCCAACCTGATCTGACCCATGGTCTACGCGATCACCCAGACCTGTTGCGGCGACGCGTCCTGCGTGGCGGTCTGCCCGGTCAACTGCATCCACCCGACACCGGACGAGCCGGATTTCGGCACCACCGAGGTGCTCCACGTCGACCCGCGGGCCTGCATCGACTGCGGGGCGTGCGCGGAGGCGTGCCCCGTCGACGCGATCTTCCCGGTCGACGCCCTGGCGACGCCGCTCAAGCCCTACGCGAAGATCAACGCCGACTACTACGCGACCTCGCAGTCCACCGGGGAAGCGCCCGACCCCGCGCCGAACTTCCACGCGTGGGCCCCACCGGTGTTCGCCCGCGCCATCCCCGGTGACTTCGCGCCGTTGGACGTCGCGGTGGTGGGCACCGGCCCCGCGGGCATGTACGCCGTGCAGGACCTCCTGCTGCACACCAACGCCCGCGTCACCCTGCTCGATCGCCTGCCCGTCGCGGGTGGTCTCATCCGGTACGGCGTCGCACCAGACCACCCGTCGACGAAGAGGATCGGCGAAGCCTTCGCCCGCTTCCACGCGCACCCGCGGCTCCGGTTGCGCTTGGGCGTCGAGGTCGGGACGGACGTCACCGTGGAGGAGTTGGCGGCACGGCACGACGCGGTGATCTACGCCGTGGGCGCCGCGGCGGCCAAGCCGCTCGACCTCCCCGGCGAGGACCTGCCCGGCAGCGTCGCGGCCACGACGGTCGTGGCCTGGTACAACGGTCACCCAGACGTGGCGGCCGACGCGGTCGACCTGTCGTCCGAGCGCGTGGTCGTGGTGGGCAACGGCAACGTCGCCCTGGACGTGGCCCGGATGCTGACGGCCGACCCGAGCACGTTGGAAGGCACGTCCACCGCACCGGAAGCCTTGGCGCGGTTGAGGACCAGCAAGGTCCGCGAGGTGGTCGTGCTCGGCCGTCGGGGCCCGGACGTCGCCGCGTACACCAGGACGGAGCTGCTCGCCCTCGTCGAGCAGGACGGTGTCGACGTGGTGGTCGACGCGCAAGACCACCGCACCGCGCAGATCATCGACTCCGCCGTCGCGGGCGGCAAGGCAGGCGTGCTCCAGGGCGTCGCGCGGGAGGCCGTCGACTGGTCCTCCGCGCCCGCGTCCGGCAGGCGGCGCATCGTGCTCCGCTTCCACTCCGCACCCCTCGGCGTCATCGGGGACACCACCGTGCGCGGGCTCCGCGTCTCCGGACCCGCGGGTGACGTGGAGATCAAGGCGGACCAGGTGGTCCGAGCGATCGGCTACCGCGGAGCACCGCCTGCCGGTCTTCCCTTCGACCAGGCCGCCGGCACCGTTCCGCATTCCGGGGGACGGGTGGAGGGTCGGTCGGGGACCTACGTCGTAGGCTGGATCAAACGCGGCTCCACCGGCGGTATCGGCGCCAACAGGGCCTGCGCCAGGGAGACGGTGGGCACGCTCATCGGCGACGCGACCGGGGGCAGGTTGTCACCGCCGAAGGGGCGCCCTGGGCGGAACCCGCTGACGGCCCGCTTCTGGGCACGGCTGTTCCGCGGCTAGGAGCCGGGAACGACACGGTGCCTGCCGAGCTGCCCCGGATGCGATCTCGACCTCCGACCGCGGGAATCGACACCGCCCGCTCGGCGAGCACCCGGCGACGACGTGGGCCCGGGGAGAAGCGGGCCACCGGTTACCGGTCCCCGCGCAGGTAGCGGGTCACCATGGCGACCAGTTCGTTCTCGAACGTCTCGACGGGCGTGGTCCGCGGAGAGGCCATGAACTTGTGGGTGTTCATCTCCACGGTGAACAGGATCAGGTCCGCGGCGATGTCAGGGTCGCCCACGTGGATGTCGGGGTGCCGGACGATGACGTCGCGGACCTGGGCCGCGCGCAGCTTCCCGTGCCGGTCGATGGTGTCGATCAGCTCCTGGGAGACCGGCGCCTCCTCGATCATCACCCGGAGCAGCTGGGGATCTTCGCTGTGGTTGTCGATCGCGTCGCGGATCAACGCCCGGACCGTCGCCTCCAGCGTCCCCGGCGCGAGGGTGAGTTCGTCGGCGCCGGTCCAGGTGCCGCGGTCGATGTGCCGGACCAGGATCTCGGCGAGGATGGCGTCCTTGTTGGGGAAGTACTGGTACAGCGAACCGATGGAGACGCGGGCGCGCTCGGCGATGCGGTTCGTGGTGCCCGCGGCGTAGCCGTGCTCGGCGAAAACGTGAGCAGCCGCGGTGAGGATGCGAGCGCGCGTGAGCTCGGCGCGCACCTGGCGGGGCTTCCGACGTGGCTCCAAGCGGCGATCTGCCGAGGGCATCCGGGTTCTCCTAGAAGGCGGCAAAAGCGAGTAGCAAATACCTGAGCTAATGCTCACAATAGTGTCATGAGCTGCGAAAACAAAAGACCAGGTGGTGTCTCGTGATCCCGGAGGGTCGGGCGCCGGAGTCGCGGACGACGATCACCCCGGAGGCCGCGGTTCGCCGCGCGACCATGTCGACCGACCGCGTCCGCGCGTGGGTCCGGGGAGGATTCCGGTGCAGTTGAGCGCACTCCGCCGCATGACGACGGTCGACGAGGTCGAGGCGACCTTGGGGCAGCCGCCGTCGATGGTCGCGCTGAAGCAGATCAGCGCCCTCGACGAGGGCTGCCGGACCGTCCTGGCGCACTGCCCGCTCGCGGGCTTCGGCTACCGCGACGCCGACGGCGTCAGCCGCACGACGTTCATCGGCGGCACAGCGGGATTCGTGCGCGTCCACTCGCCCACGCGGATCTCGTTCACCCTGCCCGGCGGCGCGGCGCACGGCCCGGTGTCCTTCGTCTTCCTCCTGCCGGGAGTCGGGGAAACGTTGCGCGTCAACGGTTCCGTGGCCAAGAGGAAGGGCGCCGAGACGTTCGTCGACATCGCGGAGGCGTACGTGCACTGCGCGCAGGCCGTCATCCGCTCGCGCCTGTGGCAGCCGCCCGCTCCCGCCGCGCCCGCGGCCGGGGTCGAGGGCGACGGCCCGCTGCGCGGACCCGGTGTCGCGGACTTCCTCGCCGCCGCCCCGTTCCTCGTCCTGTCCACCTGGGACGCGTCGGGGGGCAGTGACACCAGTCCGCGCGGCGACTGGCAGACCGTCGCGCGCATCCTCGACGGCCGGACGATCGCCATCGCGGACCGCAAGGGCAACAAGCGCGCGGACAGCCTGCACAACCTCCTCCAGGACGACCGGCTCTCGTTCGCCGCCCTCGTCCCGGGCCGGACCGGCGTGCTGCACGTCAGCGGACGGGGCTCGATCACCGACGATCCGGTGCTGCTGGGGACGATGGCGTTGCGCGGGACGTCCCCGCACGCGGCCCTGCTCATCGACGTCGAACACGCGGAGGTGACCGCCGTCGACGCCGTGGCGCGCTCGCGGGTGTGGACCGCGGCCGCGCACCTCCGGCGCGGCGCGGCACCGGACCTGATGGTGTTGGCCGGGGACCACCTCGCCGCGAACCTGGCCGCTGCCGAGAAGGGTCCGCTCGCCCGCGTGCTCAAGGCCGTCGCGGGGATCCCGGGGCTCAGCAGGCTGTTGCGGGCGGTGATGAACCGCGCCTACCGGTCCGGGTTGCTCAAGGAGGGCTACGAGGACGTCGAGGTCGGCAAGTGGAGCGACCGGCGCGGCGCCGAGCCCGTGGTGGAGAACCCGTTGCGGGAGGTGCGGATCGCCGAGGTGCGCCGGGAGACGCCCAGCGCGGTCACCCTCGTGCTGGAGGACGCCGAACGCCCTGGTTCCTTCGACTTCCACCCGGGGCAGTTCTTCACGCTGGTCGCGGACGTCGACGGCCGACCGGTGCGGCGCGCCTACTCCGCGTCGTCGGCGCCCGGAGCACCCCGGTTGGAGATCACGGTCAAGCGGGTGGAAGGCGGCCGGTTCTCGACCCACGTCCACCGGAACCTGCGCGCCGGGGACCGGCTGTCGGTGCGCGGTCCGTCCGGGGCGTTCCACGCCGATCCGGCGGCGGCGCACGAGGTCGTCCTGGTCGCCGCGGGCAGCGGCGCCACGCCGATGATGAGCATGATCCGCACCCTGCTCGCGGCACCCGCGGCAGGCCGGATCTCCTTGCTCTGCAGCAACCGCGGCGAGGAGGAGGTCATCTTCGCCGACGACCTCCGGCGGCTGGAAGCGGAGAACCCGGAGCGGTTGTCGGTCACGCACGTCCTGACGCGGGAACGCGGGCGGCTCGACGCCGCGGGTGTGCGCGGCTGGCTCACCGGGCTGCGGCCGTCGGACGACGCCCGGTACTACCTGTGCGGGCCCGAGGCCCTGATGAACGCGGTCCAGGGCGTACTGGCCGAACTCGGTGTGCCGGACGACCACGTGCACCGCGAGCGCTACCTCAGCGGGGCTGACACGACCGCCGAGGCCACCGCGCCGCAGGAGATGGTCGTCGAGGACGGGGCGCACGAGGTCGGCTCCGTGGTGGTCGAGCCAGGCCAGACGCTCCTCGACGCCGGGCTCGCGGCGGGCTTGCCGATGCCGTACTCGTGCACGGTCGGCAACTGCGGGGACTGCATGGTGAAGCTCCGCGGCGGGGAGGTCGCGATGAACGGGCCGAACTGCCTGACACCGCGGCAGGAGGCCGACGGCTACGTCCTGACGTGCGTGGGCTGCCCGATGTCCAAGGTCACCCTGGACATCGCCGAGGCGTGACCCCGTTCCCCAGCCCCTTCGACTACTCCGAGGCCGACCAGGCTTCGTCGGCGGCCTCGATGGTGGGGTAGGTGGGGAAGACCCTGTCCAGTCCGATGAGCGCGAAGGTCCGTGCGAGTCGGCGGGGGACGGCCACCAGTGCGATGGCGGCGTCCGCGGCGAGCGCGGTGTTGCGGGCCGCGATCAAGGCCGAGATGCCGCTGGAGTCGCAGAAGTCGAGTTCGGACAGGTCCACGACCACGTGCTGCCCGTCGCGCAGGACCAGGTCGCCGATGGCGTGCAGGGCCTTGGGGGTGGTGGCGGCGTCGAGTTGCCCGACGAAGTGGAGCACGACACCGGTCGGGGTGAGGCGCGTGGTGGCGGTGAAGTCGTCGGTCACCGCTGTTCGCCCCCGGCGGCGAGGATGCTCAGGCCGAGCAGCGCGGTGTCGTCGTCGACGCCGTCGCCGAACCCGGCGAGCAGGTCGGTCACCGCGGCCACGGTGTCGGTGGCCGTGCTCGGGCCGAGAGGGGTGAGGAATTCGAGGAGCGCCTCCTCGCTGTGGCGCACCCGGCCACCGGTGCGCGCCTCGGTGAGACCGTCGCTGTAGAGCAGGAGCGTGTCCCCCGTGGTCATGCGCACCTGGATTCCCTCGAAGTGGGCATCGGGCAGCGCTCCGACCAGCTGGCCGCCGGGGATCTCCAGGAATTCGGCTCCGCCCTCGGCGCGCAGCAGCACCGCGGGCGGGTGTCCGCCACCCGCCATGCTGACGGTGCAGCCGTCCGCGTCGGGGGTCAGCACGCCGTAGATGACCGTGCAGAAACGCGGATCGATGCCGTTGTACTCGTGGTTGAGCACCGTGTTGAGGATGCGCAGCACCTCGACGGGTTCGGGGTGGGAGACAGCGGCCGCGCGCAGGGTGTAGCGGGTCAGCGACGTGACCGCGGCCGCGGCGGCGCCCTTGCCGGACACGTCGCCGAGGAAGAAGCCCCAGGTGTTGCCCGCGAGCGGGAACAGGTCGTAGAAGTCCCCGCCGACCTCGTCGGCGGAGGCCGGGTGGTAGTAGGCGGCGACGTCCATCCCCGGCACCGCGGGCAGGGCCGGGGGCACCAGCGTGCGCTGCAGGGTGGTGGCGAGCTTCTGGACCCGATCGCGCTCCCGGTCGGATTCCTGGCGGGCCCGCAGCAGTTCCCGCTCGTAGGCGCGGCGGTCGCGAGCGTCGAAGACCGTGGTGCGGACCAGCTGGGCGGTGCCGTCCGGGCCGCTCTTGACCACCGAGGTCAGCATCACCGGCAGCCGGGTGCCGTCGACCGCGCGCAGGTCGAGTGCGAGACCGCCGATCTCGCCGTGCATGCTCAACGAGGGCGCGATGTGCGTCTCGTGGTAGATCCGCCCGCCGACGGTCAGCAGCTCGGCGAACCGGCGGCGTCCGACCAGCTCGTCGCGCTGGTAGCCGAGCCACCCGAGCAACGTGGTGTTGATCTTGGCGATGGTGCCGTCCATCAACGTGGACAGGTAGCCGCACGGGGCGTTCTCGTAGAGGTCCTCGGCGCTGTCCTCCAGCAGGGCGGAGAACGCGGGATCGTTGTTGGCCAGTCCGGAGTCGTCGCTGCCACCGGTGATCTCGTCACCGGCCTCGCACATCACCGCGAGCCCGACGCGGCGAACGCCGTGATGGCCTCCGCGGTCGCTTCGGGCGCGCTGAGCTGCGGGCAGTGCCCGGTGGCGTTCAACGTCACCAGTTCGCTGCCGCGGATCTGCTCGTGCACGAACCGGCCGACCTCGGGGGGCGCGATGGCGTCCTGGTCGCACTGCAGGACCAGCGTGGGCACGGAGACCTCGGGCAGGTCGGCGCGGTTGTCGGTCAGGAACGTGGTGTGGGCGAACACCCGCGCGATCGCCGGGTCGGTGCGGCAGAAGCTCTCGGTCAGCTCGGTCCCGAGCGCGGGCCGGTCGGGGTTGCCCATGATCACCGGTGCCATGGCCGCGGACCAGCCCAGGTAGTTGCTGTCGAGGGAGTCGAGCAGTTCGTCGATGTCGGCCCGGCTGAAGCCGCCCCGGTAGTCGCCGTCGTCGATGTAGCACGGTGAGGGGGTCAGCAGCACCAGCTTCGCGATCCGCGACGGATCCCGGTTGACCGCGAGGACGGCGATCATCGCCGACACCGAGTGCCCGACGAGCACCACGTCCCGCAGGTCCAGTTCCTCGCAGATGTCGAGGACGTCGGAGGCGTAGCCGTCCAGGGTGGAGTAGCGCTGGGCCGACCAGGCCGACAGATCGGACTTGCCCGCGCCGACGTGGTCGAACAGCACGACCCGGAACCGCTCGGCGAGGGAGGGCAGGACCAGGCGCCACAGGTTCTGGTCACAGCCGAAACCGTGTGCGAGCAGCACCGTCTGCCCGTCCTCCAGGCCGGTGACGACCACGTTGTTCCTGCTGCGCGCGTTCATCCGGCGCATCCTGCCAGCCTGCCGCCCGTGGTGCCTCGACCAGGGCGGCCGGATCGGCCACCACGGCTCGTGCCGGTGCCGGCACACCGCGGCGGTCTCAGGGGTGGGTCAACGTCAACTCCATCGCCGGGCTCGCGGCCGCTCCCGGCCTCGTCGCCTACAGCAGCATCAAGTGGGCGCTGCGCGGCCTCATGCGCACGGCGACCAAGGAACTGGCCCCCGACGGCATCCGCGTCAACGCCGTGCACCCCGGCATCATCGACACGCCGCTGGCCTACGGCCCCGACGGCGAGGAACTGGTACCGGTCGACAACTTCGCCATACCGCGCATGGCCGACCCGTGGGAGATCGCCGACTTCATCCTGTTCGCACCCTCCGACCAGGCGCGCTCCGCCACCGGCTCCGAGATCATCGCCGACGGCGGCTTCGCGCTCGGCCCCATGGCCTGACCAGCCGCGGTGGTGCGCCAGAACTCCGACCACGGCCACCGGGACCGGAGGAACGGGTGAAGGGCGCGGCTCTACGAGTCCTGTTCGGAGGACGTGAGCCCCAGGACCAGCACCCTGAGGGCGGAGTCGATGGCGGACTTCCGCTCGTCCTCCGGCAGGTGCGGCTGGAGGTCGAGCAGGATGGTGGCCAGGCCGTGGACCGTGGCCCAGCACGCCATCACCGCGGCGCCGACCGCTTCCGGCGCCAGGAAGCCCACCTCGGTCAGGCGGGAGAGCGCCGCCAGGATCACCGAGTCGGGTTTGGGCCGGTCCTCGTAGCTGGGATCGGTCGTGTCCTCGATGAAGCCGGGCGTCTTCGTCCCGGCGGGGTCGCCCCCCATGGCCGTGGCGAAGAGGCCCGGTTCATCCAGCGCGAACCGCACGTAGGCGCGGCCGACCTCGGCCAGGTACGCCTTCGCCGCCTCTGCGGGGTCCGCGGGTTCCTCGAACCGGGCGAGGTGGGCGATCATCGCGGCGCCCATCTCGCGGAGCGCTTTCTGGGACACGGCGCGCTTCAGGACGGCCAGGGTCTTGAAGTGGCCGTACGCGGAGTTCGGTGCGACCCCGACCACCCTTGCGACCTCCCTCAGCACGACCGCCTGCGGGCCACCCGAGCGGGCCAGCTCCACACCCGCCTCGACGAGGGCCACCCGCAGGTCACCGTGGTGGTAGGTGGTGCGCTTCCGCCGCTGATCCATGGGGGGATCCTGGCACGCGCTTCGCGCGCGCCGATCATCGGAATCTTCCGCTCCGCGTCACACCTGGACGGCGACGGAGTCGGTTCGTGCCGATTCACGCGACGGGGAGGACGGGGAGAACCGGAGTCCGGGGAGGTTGCGGCGCCGAATCATGATTTCGGCGATGACGATGTTCGGCAGCCAGCACAGGAAGGGAACGGCGGCATAGGCGTCAGCCATCAACTGCTCCACCTCCGCGTCGGCGCCACCGGCTCCGATCGCCACTTGGAAGAGGATCAGCACGCCCAGCCACAACCTCAACGTCGGGGCGGCGAAGGTGAGCGCGAAACTGCGGATCATCCACGCCTGGTGACTGGCGACGTCGCGCTCCCGAATGGCGCGGTAGCCGCGCCACGTGGTCCACGCCCAGAGCACGGACAGCGTGCCGAAGCCGAAGAACCCGACGAACGCGGCGGAGCTGAACGCGGCCATCACCAGGCCCGACACCGAAGCGAACGCGATCGACACCGCGTAGGTGCGGCCGATCCAGCGGTGCACGGCCGGGGAGCGGCGGCGGAGCGCCTCGGCGAACTGGAACGGCCCCACGACGAGGGCCAGACCTGCGGAGACGATGTGGACGTAGAACATGACCTGCACGGGGAACGGTCGGTTCGCGTAGGTGCCCGCGAGGCCGACGCCCTGTTCGCCGAGCACGTCGAGGCTGCCCACGGCGTACTGGCCGACGAAGTACCCGGAAATCGCCAGCGAGATCAGCGTTGTCGCGGTCCAGCTGACGGGGGAGCCGCGTCGTGGCCGTTTCCGGGCGGCGGTCGGAGGTGAAATCGGCGCGGACATCGCGATGAACCTACTTTCCAGGATTGCGCGGGGTGCTTCGACGCAAAAGGGCAGCCGAAAGAGAGCGCGCGACAAGGGGAGAACAGGAGGTGTTTCTCCGAAGAATGCCCGCCGTCGTTGGTGGAGCATTCGTGGCACCAGCGTTGAAAGGCGATCTGGACAGTGTGAGTTTGAAGGGGGCGGCGCGCGGTTGTCAAGCCCGATCGGTCGGGCCGCGCACGGATGGCACGCCCGACCTCGGGACTCCTGGACATTGCCGCCGTCGATGACCGACCACTACGGGAAGCGCGCGGATCCACGTGTTCGCGGTCGCGGTCGTTCGGCGGGCCGCAGCCGAACGGGCTGGCGTCGAGGTCCCCGCCGCTGGATCGGTCAGGCCGACGTTCTCAGCCCGTCGCCACGGCGTGGCCGCCTCGGCCGAGGCGGCCACCCGTACTCGGTCGCGACGAGGTGGCGGGCCACCTCGCTGCCGGTTTCGGTGAGGACGTTGACCACCCCTGGCGGGATCTCCCGCACGGAGGCGACCACCGCACCGGTGGAGGGGTTGGAGGACTTGCGGATCCGCACGGACTTCGTCCACTCGCCACCGATCCAGAGCCGGGCGGGGGCGTTCGTGTTCTGGGGCAGGGTGCCTTTCATCGGGCGAGTCGGTGAGGTCCGTCGGGGAAGCCGGGCGGGACGCGCTTCAGCGCAGCTTCATCCGCCTGCGCACCATGCGGTCGAGGAGGCGGTCGGGAACGATCCGCGTGAGCCGGATCAGCACGGCCGCGTCGCGGCCGACCGCGTAGCGCGTGCGCGGCTTCCGGGCGGTGACGGCGCGGGAGATCACCGCGGCGGCGCGCTCGGGTTCGACACCGTCCCTGGCGAAGGACTCGATCTGGGCCAGGAACGCGGTCATCAGCTTGTCGTAGCGGACGTGCTGGTCGGGGGTCATGGCCTCGGCGAGCCGCTTGGCCGTGGCCACCCCGCTCTCGTTCATGTTCGTCCGGACGGCGCCGGGGATGACGACCACGACCCTCACCCCGAACTCCTCGACCTCGCGGCGGAGCGCGTCGCTGACGGCCTCCATGGCGAACTTCGCGGCGGAGTACGGGCCGAATCCCGGCATGGCGACCTTTCCGCCGACCGAACCGATGTTGACGACGCGGCCACCGTCGGCGAGGAGCGCGGGCAGCAGGGCCTGGGTCACCGCGATCTGCCCGAAGACGCCGACGTCGAACTGCCGCCGCCACTCCTTCAGCACCAAGGTTTCCACGGGCGCGTTGACCGCGATGCCCGCGTTGTTGATCACGGCTCGCAGTGGCCGACCGCCGCGATCTCGCGCCACTCGCTCGGCCAGCGCGGCCACGTGGGTCTCGTCGGTGATGTCGAGGATCGTCCTGGTACAGCTGGTACCAGGCTGCGACCGGAGTCGTGCGGGAGACTGGGCGGATGAACGACCTGGGTGCCGCGCTTCGTGCGTGGCGGGATCGCCTCACCCCTCAAGCGGTCGGGCTCAAGCAGAACTCGCCGCGTCGCGCACCGGGGCTGCGGCGCGAAGAACTGGCCGTCCTGGCGGGCATCTCGATCGAGTACGTGGTCCGGATCGAGCAGGGCCGGGCCACGACCCCGTCGGCGCAGGTGTGCTCCGCCTTGGCCCGCGCGCTGCAACTGTCCGATGAGGAGCAGGCCCACCTCCTGCGCCTGGCCGGTCACACCGCGGACCCGAACCGCACACCGCGGCTGATCCCCGGCAGCGTGCAGCGGATCATGGAGCAGCTCTCCGGGCACCCGCTGTCGGTGTACGACGCCACGTGGCAGCTGCTCCACTGGAACCCGCTGTTCGCGGCGACCTTCGGCGACCCCACCGCGCTGTCCGACGATGGCCGGAACATGCTGCTGCGGCAGTTCGAGGGCGAGACGAGCCGCGTGAGGTACACGTCCGCCGAGCGCTCCGCGTTCGAGGAATCCCTGGTGGCGGACCTGCGCGCCACCACCAGCCGGTACCCGGACGACCAGGAGCTGAACGCGCTGATCGGGCGGTTGGAGCGCGGCGCGCGTTTCCGCGAGCTGTGGGCGCGGGGGACGGTGGCCGCGCACCAGAGCGGTCACAAGATCGTGGAGCACCCCGACGTCGGCGCTGTCGACCTGGACTCCGACACCCTCACCACGCAGGGCTCGAACCTGCGCGTGGTCGTGTACACGCCTCGGCCCGGGACGGACGCCCGCAGCAAGCTCGACTTCCTCACCGCGGTCGGCACCCAGGACCTCGCGCCGCGGGTCACCTGAGCCCGTCCACCTCACCCGCGGGCAGTCCCATGCCCAGGAGCACCACGGACAGGTAGCGCTCGGTGACCGCTGCCGGGTCCTCCCTGGACGCGGCGATCGCGTGCTGCAACCCGCACAACAACTTCAGCAGGTCCTCACCGGTCAGGTCGGACCGGTGGGCGCCTGCCGCACGCGCGCGGTCGAGCAGCACGGAGACCGCCCTGGCGAGTTCCACCTTGCTCCGCGAGGTCTTCGTCACCGCGTCGTCCACCGCGACCAGGACTCCGACCAGACCGGGCTCGCGCACCGCCCGCAGGAGCGAGGAGCGGAAGAACTCCGCCAGACCGGCGGCGGCGTCCTCGACCTCCGCCGCCGCGATCGCGCGGTCGGTCATCTCCCGCAGGCCGTCCTCCACGACCGCTTCCAACATCGCCTGCTGCGTGGGGAAGAGCCGGTACACGGTGCCCACGCCGACACCGGCTCGGCGGGCCAACTCGTTCAGCGTGATGGCGGTGTCGCCCGCGCCGACCGCGCTGCGGGCCTCGTCGAAGATGCGCTCCTGGTTGCGCCGCGCGTCGGCTCGCATCGCGTCCTCCTCGGTCCACGCGGAAGTGGACAAGCTATCAACTTGGCGGCTACGGTCTAAGTGGATAGCTTATCAACTCGAAGGGAATCCCATGACCACGGTCTTCGTCCACGGCGTGCCCGAAACACCCTCCATCTGGGACGGTGTGCGCGCCCACCTCGACGGCGACTCGGTGGCGCTGCGACTTCCGGGATTCGGCGGCCCCCGCCCCGAAGGCCTGCGCGACAAGGACGACTACGCCCACTGGCTGGCCGAGGAACTGCGGAAGGTCGACGGTCCGATCGACCTGGTCGGCCACGACTGGGGCGCTCACCTGGTCTACCGGGTCGTCACCGCGTTCGACGTCCCCCTGCGGAGCTGGGCCGCCGACGTCGCGCACGGGTGGCACCCGGACTACCGGTGGCACGACGTGGCGAAGCTGTGGCAGACCCCCGCCGGGGAGGAGTCGCTGGCCGGACTTCGCGAAGCGGTTCCCGGCAGCGGCCACACGTTCGGCGACCACCTGCGGCCCCGCGGCATGACCCCGCAGGTCGCCAAGGAGGTCGACGCCGCGCACGACGAGACCATGAGCGCCGCCATCCTCGACCTCTACCGCTCGGCGGCGCCGAACCTGCACGCCGACTGGGGCGTCGGCCTCCTGCGACCGGCCCGGATCCCCGGCCTGGTCCTCATCCCCACCGGCGACCCCCTCGCCAAGGACGCGCTCGACGTCGACATCGACGTCGCGGAACGCCTTGGCGCGCGCTGGGTCGCACTCGACGGGCTCACCCACTACTGGATGCTGCAGGAACCGGCCCGCGTCGCCGAGATCCTCACCGGGTTCCACGACTCGATCGGGTCCGATGTGGACGGAACGCGGTAGCGGATGACGCAGGCCTCGGGTCTCAACCGCTGTTGGCGGCCGAATCCCGGCTGAAGCGGGTCGACATCGCTGCCGGGACGGGAAACGCGCGGTCCGGTCAGGCCACGTGGCGGGACCTGTTCAGGGCCAGTCCACCCAGGACCGCGCCGAGGAGACCCACCGCCAGCGCCGCGGCACCCCCGACCACTCCGCCGCCGGTGCCGGGACCACCCTCGGCGGCGGCCACGACCAGCCCGCCGATCAGCGCTCCGGCCGAACCTCCGGCCACAGCCGTGATCGCACCGCGTCGCCAGGGGCCGGTGCCGGTGCGACCGGCGGCGCGAGCCAGGGCCACCCCGCCGACGACCACGGCGGCCACCCCGAGCAGTGCGGCCACCAGGGACCAGGAACGCCCGGCGGTCAGGGTGTACGCGTCGGCGGCCGGCCGGGTCGGGGCGAGGGCGAGCAGGCGGGGGGACATGGTGTTCTCCTTCTGCGACTGGACGTCGCCCGATCATGTCCGCCCACCCGGCCCCGGTCGTCCTGCCGACGCGGTCGATCCACCGTGCCGCCGACGCGGTAGCCGGGTACCGCGGACGCCGCAGGAACCGCGGGAGTACCGCGTGCGCGGTAGTCGAACGGTCCTCCGCGAGCAGGAGTCGCCCGTGCCGACACCTGGCTACTGTGCACCGCATGAGCAGGGGGCGGATCAGGGTCGTGGACTGGGTGGTCGCCACAGGCGTGGCGGCGGCCCTGCTGGTCGCCGGGCTGTCCGGGCAGCACCCCTCCACGTACCTGGACCCGGTGGGCCACGCGTTGTTGATCACCGGTGGTCTGGCGCTCGCCGCTCGCCGACGGGCCCCGGTCGCCGTGCTGATCGCGACCGGGTCGTGCGCGCTGGGGTACCAGGCCCTCGGGTTCGACGTGCCCGTCGTCGCGTACCTGTTCGCGGTCTACGGCGCGGTCCGGGCGGGGCACCGCGGCGTGGCGGTGGTGGCGTCGGTGGTCATGCTGATCGCCGTTCCGCTCGCGATCCTGGTTTCTCCCCGTGAGTGGGCCACGGGGGAGGTGTTCACGCAGTCGCGGGACGTCCTCCAGTTGGCGTGGCTGATCGCCGCGGGGGCGGCGGGGGAGGCGCTGCGGCAGGCCGAGCGCCGGGCGGACGAGGCCGAGCGCACC
Source organism: Umezawaea sp. cmx-9-4 (assembly GCA_049997955.1). Taxonomy (GTDB): domain Bacteria; phylum Actinomycetota; class Actinomycetes; order Mycobacteriales; family Pseudonocardiaceae; genus Umezawaea. Next base: position 93,671 of record JAEBDY010000012.1, read on the forward strand.
CGTGAGGAGACCGCGCGGCGCCGCGCCGACGAGGAGCGGCTGCACATCGCGCGGGAGCTGCACGACTCGCTCACCCACCAGATCTCCGTCATCAAGCTGCAGGCCGAGGTCGCCGTCCACCTGGCGGGGAAACGGGGGGAGCGGGTTCCGGAGGCCCTGCTGGCGATCCTGGAGGCCGGTCGTGAGGCGTCGCGTGAGCTGCGGGCGACCCTGGGGGCGCTGCGCGATGACGACAAGAGCCCGCCGCACGGCCTCGACCACGTCCCGGACCTGGTGCGGCGAGCCCGCACGACCGGTCTGGACGCGAACCTGACGATCGAGGGGCACCGCGACGACGTGCCCGCCGCGGTGGACCGGACCGCCTACCGGATCGTCCAGGAGTCGCTGACCAACATCGCCCGCCACGCCGCCGCCGCTACCGCGTCGGTCCGGATCGACTACCGCCCGGACGCACTGGTCATCCGGGTCGACGACGACGGCGGGGCCACCGCGGACACCGCGCCGGTGCCCGGCGTCGGGCTGCTCGGGATGCGCGAACGGGTCACCGCCCTCGGAGGGCACCTGCGGGCGGAACCGCGCACCGGGGGCGGGTTCTCCGTCCAAGCCGAACTCCCCGTGGACCGGCCGTCGTGATCCGCGTCCTGCTGGTCGACGACCAGCCGCTCATCCGCAGCGGGTTCCGCGCCCTGCTCGACGTCGAGGACGGCGTCGAGGTGGTGGCCGAGGCGGGCCACGGCGGCGAAGGCCTGGTGCTGGCCAGGGAACACCTGCCGGACGTCGCGCTCGTCGACATCCGGATGCCGGTCATGGACGGCATCGAGTTCACCCGGCGCGTCGCCGCCGACCCGGCGCTGGCCCCGGTGCACGTGGTCATCCTGACCAACTACGGCCTGGACGAGCACGTCCTCGACGCGTTGCGCGCGGGCGCGGCGGGGTTCCTCGTCAAGGACATCCAGCCGGAGGACTTCCTGCACGCCTTGCGCGTCGCCGCCCGCGGCGACGCGCTGCTCGCGCCGTCGATCACCCGCAAGCTGATCGCCCGGTACGTCACCCAGCCTCCGACCACCGCCGCCGGCGGGCTGGGAGAACTGACCAACCGCGAACGCGAGGCCGTCGCCCTGGTGGCGAGGGGCCTGTCGAACGACGAGGTCGCGGCGCACATGGTGATCACCCCGCTGACCGCGAAGACCCACGTCAACCGAGCCATGGTCAAGCTGCACGTCCGCGACCGCGCCCAGCTCGTGGTCCTGGCCTACGAATCCGGCCTGGTGGTCCCGCGCACCTCCTGACGTCCGGGCGGGATCAGGTGATCGCCCCGTGCGGCAGGACGGCGTGGACGCCCCACGTCTCGTTCACGACCTGCGTGACGCGCAGGTCCACGACCGAGCTGGCGAGCGCGACGGCCGTGCCCTTGTCGAGGTCGTGCAGGACCTGGATCCACCCGACCATCGCCACGAGGGCCTCCGTCATCGCCGCGTTGAGGTCCGCGTCGAACCCGAACGTGACGCGTCCGCCGGGGGTCACCGCGTGGACACCGGGAACCGGGGTCCCGGTGACGACGTCGAGGACGACCTCCGTCGTCATCGGGCACTCGATCGCGGTGCCCGACACCTCGCCGCCGCCCTGCGCCGCGTGGCCGTCGCCGAGGTGCAGCAGCGCCCCCGGCACGGTGACCGGCAGGTACAACGTGGACCCGGCGGTCAGGTCGCGGCAGTCGATGTTGCCACCTCCGACGGCCCGCGGCGGGATCGTCGAGTGCCTGCCCGGCTCGGCGGGCGGCAACCCGATCACACCGAGGAACGGCGAGATCGGCACGGTGTGGCCCCGGTCGTTGGTGGCGGTCCCGGCCCCGTCGATCTCCCACAGCAACCAGGAGGGCTCCCCGGTCAGGCCGAGCGCGCGATTCAGCGCGTTGTCCTTGGCGCCCGCGACGGTCCAGCCCCAGTCACCGGGGACGGCCGAGACGACGTGGATCGCCAGCACGTTCCCCGGTTCGGCGCCGCGCACGGCGATGGGGCCGGTGAGGCAGTGGCCCCTCTGCCCCTCGAACATGGTCGGCCGCCGCTCACCCGGTGTCCGTTGCCGTTCGAGGAAACCGGAGGCGTCGAGGGACCCCGCGACGACCGCGTCGCCGGGGTCGACGGTGAGCGCGGGCCGCGCGTCGGGATCGAACACGTCCGTCGTGGTTCCGGGTTCTGGGCGCAGTTCGTGAACGGTCACGCCGATTCCTCGCTCTCGTAGGGGCCGACCACGATCTCCGGTGACCTGGCTCGCGACACGCAGGCCACAAGCTCCCGAGGCGTTCCCCTTCGGTCAGCACGGAGTCGCGGTGCTCGACCTCGCCGTCGAGGACCGCGAGGCGGCACGTGCCGCAGGTGCCGGACTCGCAGGACGACTCGACGGGAACACCTCCGCGCCGCAACGCGGCGAGCAGCGAGAGGTGCGGGGGAACGTCCACCCGGCGCCCGTCAGGGGCCCAGACGGCGGTGAACGGCGAGGACATCCCGGTGCGACCGGCGGTGAACTCCTCCAGGTGGATCCGGCTCGCGCGCCAGTGGGCCGTCAACGCCCGCACGGCCCGCATGAGCGGAACGGGCCCGCAGCAGTAGACCCGCACGTCGTCGTCCGGAACCGCGAGGTGCGGCCACAGGTCCAGCGGGCCCCGGTCGTCGCTGTGGTGCACGGTGTCCTCCGGTCCGTCGAACTCCCGCAGGAACGCGGTGTCCTCGGCGGACTGCGTCAAGTACAGCAGCCGAGCACCACTCCGGCCTTCCGAGCGCAACCGGCGCACCATCGCCCGGATCGGCGTGATGCCGATCCCCCCGGCGATGAACAGGTACCGGGCGGACGGTTCGAGGGGGAACCTGTTGGCCGGTGCGGACACGACGAGCTCGGAGCCCACGACTACGTCGTCGTGCATGCTCACCGACCCACCTCGGCCGCCGCCGTCCCGGCGCACGCACACGACGTACTCCCGCGGCCGGGCGCCGCCGGGGTCGACGAGGCTGTAGCTGCGCCTGTGCCCGGCCGGGGTGGTCACCACGACGTGCGCGCCCGGCTCGTACGGCGGCAGCACGCCGCCCGCGGGATCCCGCAGCGCGAAACGGCGGACCGTCGGCGTGAGGTCGGTCGACTCGCTAACCCTCAGGCGCAGCTCGGACAGCGAACTCACAGCCCTTCTCCACGACCCCGGCGGTGAGGACCTCCAGGTACGTCCCCATGAACCGGTGCCCGTACGTCCTGTCGATCATGGCCACGACCGGCAGGTCGCGGTGGCCGGTCGCGGGATCGACCTCGGTGGCGGCACAGCGCTTGGTCCGGCGCACGCACCGGACGCGCACGCCACCGAGGTCGATCTCCTGGCCGACGGCGTCCAGTTCGGACCAGGCGGGCAGGCCGTCCACGAAGAGGTTGGCCCGGAACCGCAAGCGGTCCACGACCGTCCCGGTGCGCGACTCCAGGTCGCGCACCGACGCCAGGTTGACCATCGAGACCCAGTCCATCGGCCCGTCCCCGGCCACCGCCGCGTCCGTGAAGCGCCTGCCCGGTTCCCGCGCGAGCAGCGGCGCGGTGCCGGGCGGGAGGTCGAGGACCCCGGTGAAGAACCGCGCGGCGTGCTCGCGACCTTCCTCGGTGCCCAGGTCCGCCTTGAGCACCTCGTGCCCCACGACGCACACCGTCAGGACGTCGGTGTCCGTGTCGAGGCGCGTGTCGAGTCCGGCGAGGCGGTGGTCCGAGACCAGGGCGAAGAACTCCTGCTTCGGCAGCCCTTCCCGCGTCCCCGGCCGGTACCCGCCACCCGGTCGGGCGAAGGCGAACGTCCGGTCGTGCGGGATCCCCTTGCCGGGCTGGAGCGCCGCGAGCTCCAGCGGCTGCGCGCTGAGCCCCTTGACCGGGTAGGCGAACAGCTCCTCCACCCAGCCGTCCGACCTCACGACGGTTCTCCCACTTCTCTCCCGGTCCTCCTGCGCAGGCGGAGGTGGCGCACGCCCTCGATGGCGGCGGTCACGATGAACGCGAGCCCGACACCGACGGCGATCGCGAGCAGCGTGTTCTCCTGGAACACGACGCCCCCGAGGTATCCGGTGAGCGCGGTGTACGCGCTCCACGTGCTGGTGGCGAACGTGACGAACAGCACGTACTTGCCCAGCGGGTAGCCGACGATCCCGGTGGACAGGGTGGCCAGGTAGCGCCCGACCGGGATGAAGCGCGTGGTCACGAGGATGAAGCCGCCACGGGCGTCGAGTTCGCGGGTGAACCAGTCGTGCGCCGCCCGGCGCTTGGTGCCCGGCGGCAGTCGTTCGAGCACCCGTTCGCCCAGCAACCGCCCCACGCTGTAGGGGACGAGGTCGCCGAGGAAGGCGCCGAGCGTCGTGGCCGCGATGACCAGCGCGATGTTCGTCTGCCCGGTGGCGGCGTAGACGCCCGCGACGATCACGACGGGCTCGCTCGGGATCAGCGGGAGGAAGGAGTCGAGGAAGGACACGGCGATGAGCACCGCGTACAGCCACGGGGAGGTGATGACCGATTCGGCGAGTTCCAGCCAGTCGATCACGGGCCACCACCCGTCGTCGCGGGGTGCGGGTGGAACGTCACGGGGAATCCCCCTCGGGTGGTTGGTCGTCCGGACGTCGTCGCCTCATCGCAGGGCGGAACGCGCGGTGGGCAGGAGGTTCACCGTGGTGGAGCCGTCGTCCGCGAGCAGCGCTCGAACCGCGGGTCCGACCTCGTCCCGCCAGCGCGGGTCCCGGTGCACGGCGTCGACCACCGCCTCGCGCTCCGCGTCGTCCGCGAACCGGCGCAGCCAGAGGAAACCGCCGTCGGCGTCCACGAACGCGCCCGCGACGGTCATGCCCTTCTCCTGGTGCAGCGGGACCACCAGTTCGTCCATGCAGGCGACCAGCTCGTCGAAGCACCCCGGCTTCGCCTGCTCACGCCTCAACTCGTACTGCACTGCGGGCTCCTCACGTGGTCCTGCGGTCGGCGGCGATGCGGTACACGTCGGGTGAGCCCTCCCAGGGGGCCGTGCGCACGACCGCCCACCGGTGCACGAGCCAGCGGTCCTGGCCGCGGCTCAGCCCCAGTTCCCAGCGGCCGCGCATGGTGCAGAAGTCCACACCGTTCGTGGGAACGTGGTGGTAGGCAACGACGTGCGTCCGGCAGGTGGCCCGGTCGCCGTCGACCTCGACGAGCGGGGGAGAGGTCGCGTGGTGCACGGAGGCGAACCCCTCCAGCACCGAGCGGGCCTTGTCGACCAGCTCCTCGGCGGTGAGGTCGACCGGTGCGGCGCCGGACTGCCCGGACAGGTCGAGGTGCACCCGGTCGGCGAGCAGCCCCCGCAGCGCGTTCCAGTCCAGGTCGTCCTGCGCGTGGGCGAGGCGCGCGACGACGTCCGCCACGGCCACCCGGTCCTCGACCGCGCTCACCGGTCCACCACCGGGAGGACGAGACGACTCGGCTTCGCCGGTCCGTGGTGGACGGTGTTCAGCGCCACCACCACGTCGGCCTCCCCGTCGTGCGCGACAGGGCGACCGGTGCCGGTGTTGCGGTCGTAGCGGGGGAAGTTGCTGCTCGCCACCTCCAGCCCGATCCGGTGACCGGGCAGGAACACGTTCGACGTGGCGCACAGGTCGACGACCAGTTCGACGTGCTCGTCCGGCCGCGGCGGTTCCGGCTCACGCGGCCGGGACCGGTGTCGAACCCGCTGGATCCCCTCGCACAGCACGATCGCCCGCCCGTCGGGGTGCACGTCGACCAGCTTGCCGGTGAAGTCGGTGTCCACGGCGGACGAGGACACGTGCAGCACGAGCCGGACGTGACCGGTGACCTCGATCGGGACGTCGAGCGCGGGCGTGGTGAAGCACAGCACGTCGTGCCGGTCGCGCACCGCGCGCTGGTCGGCCGGGCCCGCCCACCCGCAGGGGCCCGCGATCACCGGACCGCCGAGGGTCGGCACCGGGTCGAGCGGATCGTGCAGGAACGTGTCACGGCCGTCGTTGTCCGGCGCGGTGGTGATCAGCACGCCGTCCGTGCCGGTGGTTCCCGCCTGTCCGCTGCTGGACAGGAAGTGGTCGACGTAGCGCGTGCCCGGCAGCGGCCAGTCGGCCTCGTCCCGCCAGCGGTCGATCCCCATGACGAAGATCCGAACGGCGGCCGTGTCCCTCACCGCGTCTTCCCGGCCGCGCACCCACCGGTCGAAGAACCGCAGGTGCGCCCCGGTCAGGTCGGCGGCCTGCACGGCGCCCGCCGTGCCGAACGACCGGTCCGGGAACTCGCCGAGGTCCGCGCCGTCGGCGTGCCCCCACGGCCCGATGATCAGCCGCTGGCCGTCACGGGCGTCGGCGCTGCCGCCGTGCCGCCGCATCCCGGTGTAGGAGTCGATCGTCCCGGCCAGGAACGGGTCGTACCAGCCGCCGATGTTGAGCGCGGGCGCGGTGATGGCGCCGTAGTGCTCGGCGGGGTTCACGGCCCGCCACCACTCGTCGCGCGACGGGTGGTCGAGCACGTCGGCGGCCCACGGCAGTTGTTCGAGCAGGACGGGGTGGTCGGCGACGGGCAGCCGGCCGAGCAGGGCGGAGCGGTCGAGCAGCGTGCTCATCAGCTGCTCCACCTTCTCGCCGTCGGCGGGCGATGCGCGGCGCACCGCGTTCAGGGCCGCCCGGTTCGCCCAGGTGAGGAACGTGTCCAGGGACAGGGCTCCGCCGGGCGAGTACCACGGCGCCCGGTACGGGTCGGCCGACGCCATCGCCGGGGCCATGGCCAGCAACGCCGGAGGCGCGGCCGCGGCCGCGTGCCACTGGGCCATGCCCTGGTAGGAGCCGCCCCAGGTGCCGATCCTGCCGTCGCACCACGGTTGCGCCGCCAGCCAGGCGATCGTGTCGACGCCGTCCTCCGCCTCCGCGGCGTGCGGGACGAGCTCTCCCGGCGAGCGGGAGGTGCCCCGCACGTCCTGGGCCGCCACCGCGTACCCGGCCCGGAGCAACGCCAGGACGTCGGGTGACTTGGTGTTCCCGTACAGGCCCATGTCGTCCTTGCCGTAGGGCGTCCGCACCAGGAGCACCGGGAACTCGCCGGTGCTCGCAGGCCGCCAGACGGTCGTGGCCAGTTCCACGCCGTCACGCATCGGCACTGCGACGTCGTCGTCCATCGTCACGATCACCGCCGCGCCTCCTCTGCGGACTCGGCGCTCTCCCGCGTGGTCATCCAGTGGCTGAACGCGGCGTAGGCAGCGGCGAACCCGTCCGGTGTCGCGGAGTGCTCGACGGCGGCGGACAGGCGCGCGACCTCCTCGTAGTGGGGGATCCGCTCGGCTTCGTAGTCGGCGAGCGCTCGCGGCACGTCCCCGTGGTGGGTCAGCCGGTCGACCAGGAGCGCGGCGTCCTCGACACCCAGCGACGCGCCCGCGGTGATGTGCGGCGACATGGCGTGGGCGGCGTCCCCGACCAGCGCGACCCGCTCGGAGACCCATCGGGGCAGCGGCGGGACCACCATGATCTGGTTGTGCAGGATGCGGACGTCCGGAGTGGCCTCGATCAACCGGGTGAGCGTGGAGTTCCAGCCGTCGTCGTCGAGGTGCCGCGCGCGCTCAAGGCACTGCTCCTTCACGGTCCCGGTCAGCGAAGGCGCGTTGAACTGCGACAGCAGCCAGAAGGCACCACCGTCGTGCGTGCGCGCGTAGCCACCTCGTGAACCGTGGTGGCCGACGACCATCACGTCCGATTCCACCGCCACCTCACCCGCCGGGATCACCGCGCGCCAGGCGTGGTGGCCGACGTGCTCGTGGGCGTCGCTGCCGGGGACGAGCTGCGCCCGCACCACCGAGTACGCGCCGTCCGCGCCGACGAGCAGATCGGCCTCTTCGGTGCTGCCGTCGGCGAAGTGCGCCACGACGCCGTCCGGCCGCTCCTCGTAGCGCACGAGGCGCGTGGTCAACCGGATGTTGTCGTGACCCGTGGCGTCGGCCAGCAGGTCGTTCAGCTTCGCGCGGTGCACCAGCAGGTAGCGGTGGTCGGTCACGGAGAAGCCGGACGGTTCGACGCGCCGTCCCGTCGGGTCGTGGAACCACATCTCGCTCGGCTTGCCGATGGCGGCGACCCGGTCGCCGACCCCGAGGCGGTCGAAGACCGCGAGCGCGTTGCGCCACACGCCCAGCGACGCCCCGGCGGCCCGGATCTCAGGCGCCTGCTCGCAGACCAGGACCTCGAACCCCGCGTCGCGCAGGGCCAGCCCGGTGGTCAGCCCGATGATCCCCGCACCGATCACGATGACCCGCATCAGAGGACTCCCGCTCTGCGGGAATCGACGTCGAGAATTGAAGAGCGGATGTGCACGGGTGTTCCTCCTGGTGTGTCGGATGTAATTCCGAGATTAGGAGGGAATCTCATTGATCGCCAGCGCAACATCGACATTGTGTCATTTCACGTGTGATAATCCGGGTGTGGAATCACTGGACATGAACCTCGTCGTGGCGCTCGACGCGCTGCTGACCGAGAACAGCGTCACCGCGGCCGCCGAGCGCCTGCACACCTCGGCCCCGACGATGAGCCGGACGCTGGCGAAGCTCCGTCGAATCCTCGACGACCCCCTGCTCGTCCGGGCTGGTCGCGACCTCGTGCCGACGCCCCGCGCGCTGGAGTTGCGCAGCGAGGTGCGCGCCGTCACCGAGCGCGCCAAGGCGCTGTTCGCCCCGGCGCCCGCTGCCGACCCGCGGTCCATCGTGCGGACCTTCGACCTGCAGATCACCGACATGTTCGCCACCACGGTGATGGCGCAGCTCATCACCGACGTGCGCACCCTGGCTCCGGGGATCACCCTGAGGTTCCGCCCCGACACCCTGGAGGACACGCCCGCGCTGCGGGACGGGCTGGTCGACCTGGAGGTCGGCGTACTGGGACGCGCCGACCCCGAGATCCGCAGCGAAACCCTGATCACCGAGTCGCTCGTCGGTGTGGTGCGGGCGACGCACCCCCTCGCGTCGACCCGCACCGTGACCGCGCGCCGGTTCGCCGACGCCGACCACGTCACGGTGTCGCGCCGCGGGCACCTGCGCGGCCCGATCGACGAACTGCTCACCGACCTCGGCCTGAGCAGGCGCGTCACCGCCGTCGTCCCGACCTACGCCGCCTCGCTGTTCCTCACACGGGAAACCGACGTCGTGTGCCTCGCTCCGGCCACGACGGGACGCGAAACGCTGGACGTGCTCGGTCTGCGCGCGTTCGAACTGCCGTTCAAGCTCCCGCCCCTGGCGCTCGGCATGGCGTGGCATCCGCGCAACGACCGCGACCGCCCGCACGGCTGGCTCCGCGAACGGATCCGTCACGTGTTCACCGGACAATCCTGACGACCATGCCGGCCGGGCTCGAATGCGCACCACGATGGTGCTTGCGAGGAATTGATCCCAGGGTTTCCCAAGGCTTGCGCCACGGTGATCAGGACCAGTGCTCGCCACTGAGTTCGTGGCACCGGCAATTGGTCGTTTTCACTTCTTCGGATTTCGTCAAAGCTGCCGAGGTGAGCGGCCTGCGATTCCGCGGCACTCGTGGCAAAGCGTCTTCCTGCTGCGCGGGCGCGACGCCTGGAGGTGGCCGGACGGCGGTCTCCCGGCCGGGATTTCCGTTAACTGACAACGTGTTCGCGCGACCGCGCCAGGTGACCGCCGTGGATAGCGTGTGGGGATCTACACCACGGAGGTGGCATGGACCGCACACCTGTCCGTCGTGGGCGTCGGCGTCCCGTCCTGTTGATCACCGCGCTGTTCTCGGTCGCCGCGCTCACCGCGGGCAACTCCAGCGTGAACGCCGCTCCACTCGACGAGCCACTGCACCACTGGCAGTACGACCACTGGCCGCAGCAGCAGCCGTGGCAGCAGTCCCGCGACTCCGCGCGCGTGGCGGCGCAGGCCGGGTTCCCCGGCCCCGTCGACCCGCAGAACTGGGTCAACCCCGACCACATGACGTGGGAACGGGACTACCGGAAGATCCCCGGCACCAACTGGGCCGACCCGTCGGTCAAGGGGTCGGTGCGCAACTTCAAGGGCGCGCTGGTCCTGTTGGACTACCCGAACCAGCCGTTCGTCGTGACGCAACCGGAGCGGTCGACGGTGTTCGGCAACCCCAGCGCGGAGGCCGGCGGCGTCCCGCGCGACCAGGTCGCCCAGTTCTACCAGGACTTCCTGAACAAGCCGAACGGCCTCAACCGCGGCCACACCGTGAACGAGTACTGGATGGAGGACTCCGGCGGGCGCTACGGCGTCGACCTGAAGGGGTTCGGCCCGTACACGATGCCGGGCAAGGACCACGAGTACGCCATGGAGTTCCAGGGCGGCACCGGCTGTCCCGCAGGCGACACGTGCAACCGCAACATCCGCACCGACGGCAACGCCGCCTGGGTGGCCGACGTCGGCCTGGAAGTGCCCAAGGGGTACGACTTCGTCTACTTCCTGTCCGCGGGTCAGGACGAATCCGGGACGTGGCAGGAGTTCGGGATGATGAAGTTCCCGACCAAGGAGGACGTGACCGACGCGTTCGGCCCGCCGGACGACGCCCTGCCGAACTGGTCGCGCACCCGCTACGTCGACTGGACGTCGTGGGCCGCGGGCTCCAGCATCTGGCCCAACGCGGGCGGCGGTTCGTCCACGCAGGCGGAAAGCTCCGGCCAGGGCGTGTACGCGCACGAGTTGAGCCACCTGCTCGGCATCGGCGACAACTACAACAACCCTTACGGCACACCGCCGCGCCGCGACTACAACGGCATCTGGGACATGCTGTCGCGCGGCTCGTTCAACGGTCCCGGTGGCCCGCACTCCCGCTGGGTCGTCCCGGCCACCGCGGGCGGGTCGATGGGCGCGCAGCACATGCTCCGCAACAAGATCAAGCTCGGTATCGTCGACGAGCGCAACGTGCTGCGCCTGTCCAGGGAGGCGCTGGCCGACTCCGGGGTGGTCGTCGCGAAGGTCACCGCCCGCACCGTCCAGGCGGGACCGAACGGGCTCTCGGGCGTGAACGTCGCGCTCGGCACCGGTGACCTGGCGCCTGCCTGCGACATCCGGACCGACCCGTTCTGCGACGGCCGCGGGTACCAGAACTACACGGTCGAGGTCGTGGACCGGATGGGGGTGGACTCGTTCACGCCGGACGCGGGCGTGCTGCTGGCGAAGACCAAGAACGAGGACCTCGCGCCGTTCGCGTGGGTGGTGGACGCCAACCCGCAGGACATCGGCATGACCGACTACGTCCTGCCGGACGGGACCGGGGTGCCCATCACGGTCGGCGACTACCGGCAGCTGTCGGACGCCCTGTTCCACGCGGGCACGGGCTCGGGCAGCGAGTACGAGTACGTCGACACGGCCAACCGGCTGCACTTCTACGTGCTGGACGTCAAGCGCGACGGCCAGGGCGTCCTGTCCTACGCGGTGGCCGTCCGGTCGCTGGACGGCGCGGGCCCGCAGCAGCGGGGAGTGCGGGTCGTGCCGACCACCGGCCGCACCGGATCGGACGGCGTGGCGACGTGCCGGTTCCCGCTGGTCAACACCGGCCGCGCCGCGACCCCGGCCGGTCAGCACCCGGAGCCCGTCGCCCAGTACGTCGACGGCGACGTGTACCGGGTGTCGGCGAGGGCGGAGGGCAGCGGGTGGTCCGTCGCGGTGCCCAACGCCTTCGCCACGGCGAAGTTCGGTGGCCGGGTGGAGGTGCCGGTGCACGCGAAGCGCGACGGCGGCCCGCCGGTGTCGAAGGTGACCCTCACGGCCACGTCGGAAAGCAACCCGGCCAAGACGGCGACCGCGTCCTGCACCGTGTCCGCGCGGTAGCCGCACATCCCGATGAACGCCGGCGCGATCCGCGTGATCGCGCCGGCGTCCTCGGCCTCAGCTGTCGTGGGCTGCGGCTCGGCGCTGCCCGGCGCGGTGGGCGAGCACGTCGACGAGGCGTCGCCAGGCCGGTGACGCCTCGGAGACCCGGGAGACGACCAGCTCCTGGTACCCCGACCTGCCGCTGTCCCGTTCGTGCGCGACCTCCCACGCGTCCATGTCGTCGATGAGCCGGTCCAGGCGTGGGTCGTGCGGATCCCAGTCGACCGATCGATCGCAGGCGAGCAGCAGGCGCGTCGTCCCCGGATCGTCGAGGTCGGCGTTCTTGTCCCGTACCCGCTGCGGCACGACCCGCGGATCCAGTGCGTGCATCAGGATCCACGAGTCGCGCTCCAGCCGGACCCTCAGCTCGCTGACCCCGAGACCGCGCATCCGGTCCAGGACGGCGACCACCTCGGGAGGCAGGACGAGCCTTTCCCCGCCGGCCAGTTCGGCGATCCGGAGGCGGTGCTTGGCGAGCTGGTCGATCTTGCGCCGCAGTTCCGCGTCGATGTCGGTGATGGCGGCGGCGAACTCGGTCGGCTCCGCGTGCAGCAGCGCGTCGATGCGGGCCAGCGGAACACCGGCGTCGGCGAGGGTCCTGATCCGGATGAGGTCCACCGCCGCTCGCGCGCTGTAGCGGCGGTAGCCGGAGGCGTCGCGCTCGGGCTCGGGCAACAGGCCGACGTGGTGGTAGTGGCGGACGGTGCGAACGGTCACGCCCGCGGTCGCCGCGAACCTGCTGATGGTGAGCACCGTCCTCCTCGGGTCTTCGTGGAACGTGGTCGTGCGGAGCCTAGGGGCGGGCCGCCCGGTCGACGACGTCGCGGATCGCCTGGACCACGGCATCGGGGCGGTCGAAGCACAACCGGTGGTGGAGGGTGTCGGTGAGGATGCGTTGCTCCCCGTGGGAAACCGCGCCCACCAGGGCCGCGTCCATCCTCGTCTTGCCGTCGCGCATCTCCCGCACCGCCTGCTGGGCGGGGTCGGCGCCCAGGGCGGTGAGCGCGATCACCGGGACGTCGGGGATGCCCGGCCCGGCGCGCAGCTCAGCGGCGAGTCCGGCCAGGCCGGTGCGCTCGGCGAGGCCGACGCGCAGCCATTCGGGACTCACCTTGGCGTCGACCAGCGGTCGCCGCACGTGCTCCGGGTAGTCCGCGCGCAGCTCGGCGTACGTCTCGCGCAGGACCGGGCGCATCCGTTCGAGCTGCTCCGGACCAGGTGCCGTCCGCTCGCCCTCGGCGAGGTGCAGCGCGGGCGGCATGAACTGGTCCCAGTCGCGGTGGAGGGCGTCCAGCCAGACCAGTCCCGCCACGTCCCGCGGGTACAGCTGCGCGAACCGGTGCGCGTAGAAGCCGCCGAGGGAGTGCGCCGCCAGGACGCAGGGGGCGGTGATGCCCTGGGCGCGCAGCAGTTCGCGCAGTTCCACGGCGACCGCGGTGGCGGTCCGCGGCAGCGGGAGGGGATCGCTGTACCCCGTGCCGCCGCGGTCGTACACGACGGCGGTGGTGAACCGCGAAACCCCTTGCTGGACGCCGAAGTAGTCCAGCCCGACCGCGCTCGCGCCCGGCAGGAACACCACGGCGGGCCCGCCGCTGCCCGACCGGTGCACGAAAACGCGGCGGCCGTCGATCTCCTGGAACCCGCCGACCGGCGGAGCGGGCCGAGCCGGGGACGTGCCGCTGTTCGTCATGCGCCAAGGCTCCAACCCTGACGCAGGGTCAAGGTCAACCCGTTCCGCGGCACCAGTGCCGAAACCGGGCGGTGGACGTCGGGGGAGCGGCCTACTCTGCGGGGGTGATCGAGATCGGTTCACGGGCGCGCGCACTGCCCGCACCCCCAGCGGTCGTCTGGGAGTCGCTCGTGGACCCCCGTCGGCCGGGAACCCGGCAGTGGCTCGCCCTGCTGCCCGACGAGGTCGAACCCGGAATCCTGGCCGCGGAACGGCCGGGGCACGTGGTGTGGTCGTCGTTGTGGCCGAGTCGGCCGGGTGACCAGGTGCACTTCACGCTGACGAACTCCGGGGACGGGGGGACGTCGCTGAGGTTCACCCTGCTCACCCCCGACGAGGCGCCCGACCAGAGCAAGACCGGACATCTCCGGCGGCGGCTCAACCACCTGCTGTTCGCCGATCTCCGGTTCTCCTACGGCCAGTGATCGCGGTCGGTCGTGCGGTGGAGGAAGTGCTCCGCGTCGAGGACCTCCGGGGAGGCCCGTCCGATGGCAGCGCGACCGCGTCCGACCGGCGGCAGCCCGCCGAGCGGGTGCCGGGTGATGATCAAGGCATGCCGTTCGCGGCAGTCATCGCCCACATCGAGGAGACCACGTTGTTCATCGCCATCGTCGACTTCAGCACCACCGCCGCCGACCGCCCGACCGCACTCGCGTGCCTGGACGCCGAGTGCGACCAGGTCCGCGCCATGCCCGGCAACCTCGCCTTCCGGGTCTGCGCCTCCAGGGACGACGACGGCCGGATCACCGTCGTGCACGAGTGGGACGACGAGGCGTCGTTCGACGGCTACCTGAGGTCGGACTCCTTCGCGCGCTTCAGCGACGTGCTCCGGCCGATGATGGTCGGGGCTCCGGTGAGCAGGCGCTTCCGCGCCGAACCGGTGCGGGCGGTGGCCTGACCGTCGTCACGACGACCTCCTACGATCGGCACCGTGCGAGGCCATCGATGACGCGTCCGGCGCACAGCTTCGTCCGCACGTTCCCCGCCGAGCCCGCTCGTGATCTCCGGGTGGACCGCCACTACCTGCTCTGCGCCTCCGCCGGTGCCCTCCGGTTGGAGGCGGAGGGCCGGACGTGGGTGCTGCCGCCCGCCAGGGCCGCCCTGATCCAGGCGGACCGGCCGATCCGGGTGAGCGTCCCGCGACCGGTCACGACCGCGTCGGTGCTGTTCGACATCGGGTTCGCCCCGGTCCCGCCCGCGCCGTTGACCGTGTTCGACCTCAGCCCCCTCGCGCGCTGCCTGGTGGCCGAGTGCGGGGGGTGGGGCGAGAGCGACGAACCCCTCACGGCGTACGCCCGGACCCTGTTCGCCGCGCTCGCCGCGGTGGCCTGGCGGCTCGCCGAGCAGCCGAGCCCGGTGGTCGTGCCCGCGGGACGATCACCGGAACTGCGCCGAGCGCTGCGGCTGACCGAGGAGCGCCTCGGCGGACGGGTGCGCTTCGAGGACGTGGCGGCCGAGGTCGGCCTCGCGCCGCGGTCGCTGGCACGCCGCTTCGCGGACGAGACCGGCATGACCTGGCGGGCGGTGCTGCGACGGCTGCGCCTGCTCCGTGCGATCGAGGAACTCGCCGCGACCGACGCCCCGGTGACGAGGATCGCGTTCACGGTCGGCTACTCGTCCCTGTCGGCGTTCAACGCCGCCTTCCAGGAGTTGACCGGCCGCACGCCCACCGACTACCGGGCGAGCTTCCGACCCTGACCCGTGCTGCCGGGCGGTTCACCCCCGGACCCCGGGAGCCCGCGTGGTGCTGGGCCTGTTCTCGGGGAACACTCCCGGCCGTTTTGGGCGGTCTACACCAGGTTGGTCGAAAAAGCCCTGATCGGCCCCAATCGTGGTGTCATCCGGAGCAGTCGGCCGCCCGCGCACCCACGGGCGGTCGTTCGGCGATCGGCCAGAGGTGAGAACCGTCCACGGGAAACGGATGAACGTCGACGGTTGGTTTCCGGAACGTTTCGGGTTTGGTTTCGGGTGCTGGTAACGGGAACGTCGGCAGCACGACTCCTCACCTGCGATCCGGGCAGATCGTGCGGATCGACTGATCGGAATGGAGCCGTCATGCGACGAACCCGGCACCGAGCACGATTACCACTCAGAGCACTGGCCGCGGCGACCTCGATCGTCCTGCTCGCCGCACTCCCGGTGCCGGCGTCCGCCGCACCGGTCGCGGGCACGGACGTCCTCTACACGACCGACGCCGACTTCGACAGCGGCGTCCTGCAGGACGTGAACCACGACGCGCCGAACAACGACCAACTCCAGCTCACCAGGTCCACGGTGTTCTTCCCCTACGTCAACGTGGCCGCGTCCGCGCGCGGCACGATGCTCCGCATCGACGTGAACACCGGCGCGATCGTCGGCGAGTGGGTGTCGGCGCCTGACGGGCGGGGGCGCAACCCGTCCCGCACGACGGTCGACAAGTTCGGCTCCACCTGGCTGTCCAACCGCAACGAGGGCGCGGGCGGCAAGGGCTCCGTCACGCGCGTCGCGGTGATCCAGGGCGGGACGCGGGTGAACGCCGACGGGTCGCCGAACCCGACCGGCGACTTCCTCAAGGGGCCGTTCGCCTACAACAGGTGCGACGACCGGAACGGGGACGGCCTGATCGCCACCAGTCGCGGGCTGGGCGACGTGCGGCCGTGGACGAACGCGGGCGGCGCGGACGACAACGGCGGCGTGACCACCGCGGCCGACGAGTGCGTGATCGACTACGCCAGGGTCACCGCCAGCAACACCCGCACGGTCGCCGTCGACTCCCAGAACCGCCTGTGGACCGGTGGCCAGGACCTGGACCACGAGCTGCTCAACGCCGACGGCAGCCCCTCCGGCACCCAGTTCAACGTGGGCTGCGGCGGCTACGGCGGCCTGATCGACCTCGCGGGCACGCTGTGGTCGGCGCGCAACAACGGTCTGCTGCGCTACGACCCGGCGACCGCTACCGGTGTCTGCCTCGACGGCACGCACGGTGACTACGGGCTCGGCATGGACCCGGTCACCGGCGAGATCTGGCACTCCAACCTCGCGGGCAACCGGATCGCGAAGCTGGCCCCGGACGGCACCATCCTCGGCGCGTTCGCGCACGGCAACCAGAGCGCCCAGGGCGTCGCGGTCGACCGCGACGGCAACGTGTGGGTCGCGCACTCGCTCAACGGCGCGACGACCGTCGGCCACCTGCGCACCGACGGCACCTACGTCGGCAACGTGCCCCTGCCCGGCGGTGTCGGCCCGACCGGTGTCGCGGTCGACACGAACGGCAAGGTCTGGGTCACCAACATCACCACGAACAACGCCCAGCGGATCGACCCGGCGGCGGGTCCGGTCGGCGGCGGCGGGTTCCCGATCGGCGCGGTCGACCTCACGGTGGACCTCGGCGCGGGCGCCGGGCCGTACAACTACAGCGACATGACCGGGTCGGTCCTCGGCGAGATCACCGCGCCGCAGGGCACGTGGTCGGTCGTCCAGGACGGCGGCCAGGCGAACCAGACCTGGGGCACGGTCACCTGGAACACCGAGGCCCAGGGCAGCGTGCCCGCGGGCACGGCGATCACCGTCGAGGCGCGCACGTCCAACAGCGAGGCGGGCTTGGCGGGCGAGTCGTTCACCCCGGTGTCCAACGGGGTGAAGTTCGCCAAGACCGGTCGGTACATCGAGGTCCGGGCGACCCTGACGGCGAACGCGGCGGGCGACAGCCCGGTGCTGTCGGACCTCAGGATCAAGACCTCGCAGCGCACGGGCGTGTTCTCCTGCCAGGCCACCGCGCTGAACCTCGCGGGCATCATCTCGACGCGGGCCAACCCGCCGGACGTGCCGTGCGTCGACGACCACGAGACGCTCGCGGCCGTGCAGCTGTCGGCGGGCATCCTGACCGTTCGCGCCAACGTGCTGGACGCGCGCACGGACGTCACGCCCGACGACCTGACCGCTTCGCCGCCCGCCACGACCGACGGGGCCACGGCGTCCGCGCGCGTCGACTCGACGCGCATCAGCAGCCTGCTGGTGACGATCGAGCTGGGCGTGATCCAGTCCTCCGCCTCCGCCACCTGCGTGGCCGGGCCGGGTGGAGGTCTGGTGCCCCAGTTCGCCGGGACGTCCAGCATCGCGAACCTGAAGATCAACGGCCTCTCGGTTGCGGTGGGCAGTGCACCGCTGACCATCCCGCTGGTGATCGGGTCGTTGAAGCTCAACAGCACGACGACGACCGGGAACAGCGTCGTCCAGCAGGCGGTCGTGCTGGACACCCTGCTCGCCGACGTGGTGATCGGTGAGGCGAAGGCCAACGTGGAGGGCACCGCGGGCAACCCCGGCGGCACCCCCTGCCAGGTCTGACCGAACCCCGCGGGTGGCCGACCGGCCGCCCGCGGGGCCCTGCGCCGATGCGGCGACCGGCCCCAGGCGATGCGGTGGTGCAGGCGGACGGTGGTGCCACCGGCCGTGGCGCGGATCTGGAGGAGGTCGCAGAGCTGACGCGCCACCCACAGGCCGTGGCCGCGGAGCTGCGCGGGGTCCGCGAACCAGTCGACGGGGGAGTTCGCGCCGTTGTCGGTGACGTCGCAGACGATCCGGTGGCCGCTGCGCCGAAGGGCGACCCGTCCACCGCCGCCGTGGTCGAGGGCGTTGGTGGCCACCTCGTTGACCGCGATGACCAGACCGCCGATCCCGGCGGACGACATGCCCAGCGACGCGGCGGTCGTGGCGACGAATCGACGGACTTCCGCCAGGTCACGCGAGAACCGCAGGACGGCGCCGGGGTTCCGCTCCGCGGGGTGGTCCCCGCCGTCGAACAGGTCCGGGGCCACGAAGGCCGGATCGGGCTCGGCGACCGCTCCGGTCACCAGGTCCGGGTGGCGCACCGCTGTGCAGCGGCGGCTGTTCCACCGGGAACCGGTGGTACCGGTCGAACTCGTCCAACCGGTCCGGGTGAACAGGCGCGCGTCGTACTGGCAGATCGCCGTGATCACCACCGCTCCGTGGGCCGAGCCGCGCGGACGCCGGGGCAGCCGATCGGCGGCCGGTCCGAGGGGGAGACGGCCGTGGTCACCGATGTCACCGGTCCACCTCCCACGTCGACGACCGCAACCACACGTCCGTGCCGCGCTGTGGAAGCCTGCCCATGAGCGGATTCCGAGTCGATCGTCGTGACCGGACGGCCGCCGTCGCGCGTCGGTCAGCGCAGTACCACCGCTGATCGTGGTCCCGGCCGACGTGCCCGCGGCCGTCGGGATCGTTCCCGATCTTCCGGCTCGTTCCCGTTCTCCGGCCCGCCCGCCCGCTCCACCCGGTCGTGCCGCCGCGGAGGACGGTGGAGGGGCCACCGTCGAGTACCACCGACCATCGGCCGGACCGCCGTTGTGCGGTTTGTCTACGGCGTCGCGCCACGGAGAGTGAAGCGGTGAAATGGCTTGGTAGCCCAACCGGGTACGGGCGCATGACGTGTCTCCCCACCGGGCCACTTCCAGCGGATCATTGGCCGATGCAGGTCTTCCCCCACCACGTGCGGGCCGGCTCGTGACGGCCCCGTGGCGCACCGCCGACCCCGCGCCCGCCGAGTTCGACCCCGTCGACCCGATCGACGCGCTGCACCTGCTGCGCCGGGTCGGGTTCGACGCCCGCTGCCTCCACGGCGCGGGCGGGGACACCACGGTGCTGCACTACCGGCGCACGTGGCGCGGCACGTGCGACGTCGTCCTGGTCTACAGCGAGAGCGACGCGGAGGCCTACCGCGCGGGCGGCTCACTGCCGGTCGACACCGATCCACTCGACCTCGCCTGCCGCCCGGACCTGCTGTGCGAAGCCGTGGGCACGGTGGTCGAAGTGGTCGCCGAGGTCACCACCTGGCCGATGACCGGTGTCCCGTCCTCCTGCCTGCGAAGGCCGACGGCGACCGGCACCACGCGCCTGTCGACCGAGACCGCCGACAAAGCGAATCCCTGAGTCAGCGTCGGTCGACCACCGCGCGATCGCGGCGGCACTCGTGGGCGCGGGTGTCCTCCGGTCGCCGCCGGGCGGTCGACGCGGTCGTGCGGTCCGCTGCCCCGTGCCACGATCGCCGCCGCCGACGTGCTCCGGAAGCGACGAGCGGCACTGAGCCGTCCGGGCTCCGGCGCGCGCGCCTTCGGGTGCGCGCCTGCGGCCGGATGTCCGGTCGATGTGACAAAAGCTGTCCGGTCCATTGGGCCACTTGGCCCTTCACTTTTGTCGGGAACATGCATAAGTTGCAAATAGTCCAGACAGAAGAACCGCAGGATCCACCGAGCCGAAGGACAGGCAAACAACGTCGGCACCATGCGTGAAACCGCGCTGCGAATGGTGCCCTCGGAAGTGGAATGCGCATACCGACAATCGCATGCCACCATGCCTTTATTGCTGTCGTCCGGTTCGGAGACTTCGTGTCCCGTTCCGGAACGATTCCAGTCGACCCGGATGGGGGATGATGGACGAGCACGCCCGGCCAGGCTGGTTCACCAAACTGGTGTCCCGACGCGCCGTGCTGGCCACCGGCACGATCGGTTTGGCCGCGCCAGCAGCCATGACACTGGGCGCCGCGGCGCCCCACCACTCGGCCAGCGCGCAGACGGGCACGGTCCGGAAGACCACCATCTACGCGGAGGCCCTGCCGGGGAACCTGTACGGCTACGGCCTCGCACCCGGTCGGGCGACAATTCCCGGCCCAATCCTGGAGATTTACGAGGGGGACACGCTCGAAATCACCCTCGTCAACAACACCGACCGGCGAATGTCGATCCATCCGCACGGCGTGGACTACAGCGTCGAGTCCGACGGAAGTCCTCTCAACGCCTCATTCAACAATCCGGGTGAAACCCGCACCTACATTTGGCGTTCGCGGGAGATGTTCGCCGCCTCGGGGAGGCGGTGGATGCCGGGCAGCGCGGGTTACTGGCACTACCACGACCACGCCATGGGCACCGACCACGGCACCCTGGGCATCGCCCGCGGCCTGTACGGCGCACTGGTGGTGCGCCGCCGCGGCGACATGCTGCCGGACAAGCAGTTCACCGCCGTGTTCAACGAGATGTCGATCAACAACCAGGTCGCGCCGAACACGCCGATCTTCGAGGCGAACCTCGGCCAGCGGGTCGAGTGGATCGCGATCGGTCACGGCAACCAGTTCCACACCTTCCACCTGCACGCGCACCGGTGGGCGGACAACCGCACGGGCATGCTCGAAGGTCCGACCGACCCCAGCCAGGTGGTCGACAACAAGGACCTCAACCCCGGCAGCTCGTTCGGGTTCCAGGTCCTGGCGGGGGAAGGTGTCGGACCCGGCGCGTGGATGTACCACTGCCACGTGCAGAACCACTCGGAGACCGGGATGTCCGGGATCTTCCTCGTGCGCATGGCAGACGGCAGCATGCCGCCCGGCGCGCAGGAGGCGATCGACCGCTTCCACGGGCACGCCCACGGCGCGGCCGCCTCGCAGGCTCCCGAGCCGGTGCCGACGCAGATCCCGGCCGAGGGCCAGGGACATCACCAACACTCGCCATCACGATGACTCGTGGCCCAGCCACGGCAAAGGAGTGAGGGATGGGGCCAAGGACCTCTCCACGCGGACGTAGCGGGAGAACTGGCAGAAACGCGCTGGTGACGATCGCCGCCACGGTGGTGGTGTTCGGTGGATCGCTGACCTCCGCGTCCACCGGCTTGGCCTCGCCGTCGCCGGTGCGGGTGGTCGCGGCCGCCGCCGCACCGGTGTCCGTCCTGGTCTTCCACGGCGCCGCCGCCGAGCAGCAGGACCCCGTCGGCCCCGCGGTCGAGGCCATCCGGGAGATCGGCGCGGCGAACGGCATCGCGGTGCACCAGTCGTCCGACCCCGCCGCGTTCACCAAGGAGAACCTCGCCCGGCACCGCGGTGTCGTGTTCCTGTCGGCGAACGGCGTGACCCTCAGCCCCGACCAGGAAACCGTTCTGCAGGACTACATGAAGGCGGGCGGCGGGTTCCTCGGCGTTGCCGACGCCGCCAAGGCGCAGGACCGGTCGACCTGGTTCACCGGCCTGATCGGCACTCGACCGGTCGGCAGCGAGCCCGTGGTCGAGACGGTGACGGCGAGCGCGGAGAACGCGCCGAACGAGACCAAGGAGAAGCTGACCGACGGCAACCCGAGCACCAAGTGGCTCACCCGCACCCCCACGGGGTGGGTGGCCTACCGGTTGCGCGCGGCCGCCGCGGCGAAGCGCTACACGCTCACGTCGGCGAACGACATCCAGGGCCGTGACCCGAAGGACTGGACGCTGCAGGGTTCCGCGGACGGCACGACCTGGACCGACCTGGACCGCCAGACCGGCCAGGTGTTCCCGGAACGCATCCAGACGCGGACGTTCGCCATCGCGGACCCCAAGCCCTTCCCGCACTACCGCCTGAACATCACGGCCAACTCCGGTGAACCGCTGCTCCAGCTCGCCGACCTGCGCCTGGTCTCCGGGGACCCGCCGCCCACGCCGGACGTGCACCGGTCCGTGGTGGACGTCCTCGACCGGCAGCACCCCGCGAACGAGGGCCTACCGCTCAAGATCACCCGCTCCGACCGCTGGTACAACTGGGACCCGAGCCCGGTGGGGACCGTGCACACCCTCGCCCAGGTGGAGGAGCAGCACTACAACCCCGGCCAAGGGGCGAACGGCCCGTTCCACCCGGTCTCCTGGTGCCGCGACTACGAAGGCGGGCGGTCCTTCTACACCGGCATGGGCCACACCGAGGACAGCTTCCGCGAGGACGCGTTCCGCGGCCACCTGGCCGGAGCCCTCAAGTGGACGACCGGCCTGGTGCGCGGCGACTGCCAGGCCACCATCGCCTCGAACTACAAGGTCGAGCGGCTGACCGCGGCCAACCAGACCGGTCAGCTCGACCAGATCGGTGAGCCGCACGGCCTGACCGTCGCCCCGGACGGCACCCTGTTCTACGTCGGCAAGGCGGCCTGCCCGACCGGTCCGGTCGTCGACTGGGCCGACCCGAAGGTCGGCCTGGGCTGCGGCACGATCCACCAGTACGAACCGGACACCAAGCAGGTCTCGCTGCTGGCGACGCTGCCCGTGATGGGCAACCGCGGCAGCGGCACCGAACTGGTCAAGAACGAGGAAGGCCTGCTGGGCATCGAGCCCGACCCGGCGTTCGCCGAGAACGGGTGGCTCTACGTCTACTGGATGCCGCACGACACCGTCGACCGGGAGAAGCGGACCGGCAAGCGGACCGTCTCGCGGCTCACCTACGACCGGGCCGCGCAGAAGATCGACCTCTCCACCCGCAAGGACCTGCTCCAGTGGGAGGTGCAGCAGCACAGCTGCTGCCACGCGGGCGGCGGCATGGACTTCGACGCCAAGGGCAACCTGTACGTGGGTTCCGGCGACAGCAACTCCTCCCAGGGCTCCCAGGGCTACTCCGGCAACAACTGGACGGCCGAGTGGCAGGGACTGTCCTTCCAGGACGCCCGCCGAACCTCGGGGAACACCAACGACCTGAACGGCAAGATCATCCGGATCCACCCCGAACCGGACGGCACGTACACGATCCCGCAGGGCAACCTCTTCCCGCCCGGCACGGAGAAGACCCGCCCGGAGATCTACGTGATGGGCGTGCGCAACATCTCGCGCCTGCAGGTCGACCCGACCACCCAGTGGCTGACCGCCGCGTGGGTCGGTCCGGACGCGACCGCGCCGAGCCCGGACCTGGGCCCCGCCAAGTACGAGACCGCGACGATCATCACCGAGGCGGGCAACCACGGGTGGCCCTACTGCATGGGCAACAAGCAGCCCTACCGCGACCGGAGCACCACCGACGCGACGAAGCTGACCGGGTGGTACGACTGCGACGCGCCGAAGAACGACTCGCCGCGCAACACCGGTCTGGTCGACCTGCCGCCGGTCAAGAACAACATGATCTGGTACGCGCCGGACGGCGGCGGCCCGGTCTTCCCGGCTCGCCCCGACGGCAGCGGCGTCCCGACCTACAAGGCCGCCGACGCCACCTACACGCAGCCGTACCTGCGCGGTGGCGGCCAAGCGGTGATGTCCGGTCCCACCTACCACCGGGAACTGGTGGACACCGGCAGCGGTGTCGCCTGGCCGGAGTACTGGGACGGCAAGTGGTTCATCGGTGACCAGTCCAACGGCGCCAACCGGATCGCGGTGACCGTCGACCCGGCCGGTGTCCCGACCGCCGCTCCACCGGTCTTCGCCGAGTCGCTGCGCTCGATCATCCCCAGCGGCAGCGGCAACGAGCGGCTGCAGAGCTGGATGGACGCGAAGTTCGGCCAGGACGGCGCGCTCTACCTGCTCGACTACGGGGGAGGGTTCTTCACCCTGCACCCGAACCAGAAGCTGATCCGGATCACCTACCAGGGCGGCGCGAAAACCCCCGCGCCCGCCGCGACGTCCGTCGCGGTGCACGGCAAACCGCTCACCATCGGCTTCACCGGCTCCCGGTCCGGCGGCGCGTCCTACCGCTGGGACTTCGGCGACGGCGCCTCGTCGACCGAGGCCGATCCGCGCCACACCTACGCACGGGTCGGCAGCTACCAGGCCAAGCTCACCGTGACCTACGCGGACGGTGAGACCCAGGTCGTGCCGGTCGCCGTGACCGTCGGCTGCGCGGTGTCCGACGACCGCGACACGGTGCGGTTGGGCGATGCGGACTCGGGTGTCGCCAACAAGTCCGTCGGCGGCGGGTGCACGATCAACGACCTGATCGACGACGAGGGCCAGTGGCCCGACCACGGCGCGTTCGTCCGCCACGTCACGTCCGTCGCCGACCAGGTGCAACGGGACGGTGTGATCACCGGCCGGGAGAACGGCGCGATCGTCCGCGCCGCGGCGGGTTCGGACATCGGCACGGCGGCCAACACCGGGTACGAGCCGATCTTCGACGGCACGGCGCAGTCGTTGCGGGGCTGGACGCAGGCCCCGAGCGGATCGTTCTCGATCCAACCGGACGGCTCGCTGAGGTCTTCCGGTGGGCTGGGCATGCTGTGGTACGACCGGAAGCAGTTCGGCGACTTCTCCGTGCGGTTGCAGTTCCGCGACATGTCGCCGGAAGGCACCCGCGCCAACAGCGGTGTGTTCACCAGGTTCCCGGATCCGCGCGTCCCGGTGGCGGAGCGTCCACCCGGCAGCTGCGGAACCACGGGATCGGCACGGACCTCGCCCGCCTGGGTCGCGATCTACTGCGGGCACGAGATCCAGATCTACGACGGTGAGGCCGGGGAGCCGCAGAAGACGGGATCGGTCTACAACTTCGACCCGAGGACACTGCCGCAAGCCGGTGCGACCCCGAAGGCGGTCTGGAACGACTACGAGATCCGGGTCGTCGGGCAGCACTACACGATGATCCGCAACGGCGTGGTGATCAACGAGTTCGACAACACGCCGGGCAAGCAGTCGTCCCGGCCGAGCGACCCGCCCACGGACCTGCGGCAGTTCGCCGAAGGCTTCCTGGGGTTGCAGAACCACGGCACGAACGACGTGATCGATTTCCGCAACATCCGAGTGCGGTCGCTGTAGTCGCCCCCGGTCGGCCGGTGCGCTTCCAGGCGCGCCGGCCGACCACCGCCCTCAGGAGAGGTGCAGCATGTTTCGACGTTTGATCGCCGGTGCGACGAGCGCCTTGGTGTGGGCCTCGCTGACGGCCGTCATCCCGGCCTCGGCGGTGGCCGAGCAGCCCGCTCCCGTCCGGATCCAGGAACAGGTCCTGACCTGGACCGCCGACAACGACGTCACGCGCTACAAGTCCGCCCCGACCACGGCCGCGGCGGGCGTGACGAAGATCGTCTGGGAGAACAGCGAAGCCACCGGCAACACGACGGGCATGCCGCACACCCTCACCTTCGACACCTCGACCGAGGGCTACAACCACGACGTCGACCTGAACGTCCTGGCCAACCCGTTCGACGCGCAGAACGGCAAGCACGAGGCCACCGTCACGCTCACCCCCGGCAAGTACCGCTACTTCTGCGCGATCCCGGGTCACGGAACGATGTTCGGCGAGTTCACCGTCTCGGAGGGCGGCGAGGAGGACACCACCCCGCCGACGGTGTCCGCCAACGTCACCGGCACCAAGAACGCCGCGGGCGAATTCCTCGGCGACGCCACGGTCACCGTGAACGCCTCGGACGCGGACTCCGGTGTCCAACTCGTCGAGCACGAGGTGGACGGCGCCGGGTTCACCCCCTACACCCAGCCGGTTCGCGTCACGGCGGTCGGCGAGCACTCGGTGCGGTTCCGGGCGACGGACCGGGCGGGCAACACCTCCGAGGTCGGATCGGTGTCGTTCACCGTCGTCGCGCCGCCTTCCGACACCACGCCGCCCGCGGTCACGGCCGAGGTCACCGGAACCAAGGACTCGAACGGTGACTACGTCGGCAAGGCCACTGTCACCGTCAACGCCACCGACTCCGGGTCCGGCGTCGAGTTGCGCGAGTACCAGACGCATTCGGGTACCTGGACCGTTTACACGGCGCCGTTCGACGTGACCACGGCTGGTTCGCACATGGTGCACTTCCGGGCGACCGACAAGGCGGGCAACGTGTCGCCGGAGGGCATGGTCGGCTTCACCGTCGTCGCGCCGACACCGACCGACACCACGCCTCCGACGACGTCCGCCGCGGTGTCGGGAACGAAGACCCCGAGCGGTGACTACGTCGACAAGGCGACAGTGACGATCACCGCGACGGACGCGCAGTCCGGAGTGGAGCTCGTCGAGTACGCGCTGGGCAACGGCGGTTGGACGCGGTACTCGGCACCGGTCGCGGTGAGCGTCGTCGGCACGCACACCGTGCGGTACCGGGCCGTCGACCACGCGGGCAACACCGCGGCGGAGCTGTCGGTGTCCTTCACGGTCGTCGCAGGGGGGACGGACGCCTGCCCCGACTCCGACGACCGCCGGACGGTGGTCATCGGGCAGGACGACACCCGCGTCCCGAACGCCGACACCGGGAACGGCTGCACCACCAGCGACCTCATCGACCAGGACCGCGACTACCCGGACCATGGGACGTTCGTCCGGCACGTCGAACAGGTCACCGAGGCCCTCGTGGCCACCAGCGTGCTGACCCGCAGGCAGCAGGGCACCATCGTGCGCGCGGCTTCGCGATCCGACATCGGCAAGTAGCTTCGTACAGCAGGGGAGAACTCAGATGGCTACACGGACCGCATCCACGGTCGCGATCTTGAGCGCCGTCATCACCGCGTCGGTGGTGTTCACGGCCCCGAACGCGAGCGCGGACCTGGTGACGTACTGCGTGGGCAGCGGTGGACCCGTCACCGTCCCCAACGACCTGTTCGTGCCCGCGGGCGAGTCGTGCTCGCTGCGGGGCACCACGATCACCGGCGACGTGCGCGTCGCCGCGGGCGGCAACCTGGTGGTCGACGGCGGCACGGTCAACGGCGCGGTCGCCGTCGCGGCCAACGGCTACCTCGACGCGGTCGACACCCGGATCGACGGCGCCGTCACCCTGGCGGCCGGGGGCTTCGGCGTCTACCTGAAGAACACCGACGCCGGCGGCGTGGTCCTCCAGCCGAAGGGCTCGACCACCATCGAGGGGTTCCTGTTCTCCGAGCAGGGGTCGAAGATCGACGGCGGCGTCACCGCGGGCGTCGGCGAGGTCGTCGTGACCGACAGCGAGGTCATCGGCAACGTCAGCACCAACGGGGCGTACTTCACGGACCTGCACAACGCCTTCGTGGACGGAACGGTGTCCGTGCTGAACAACGCGACCGGCAGTGTGGTCTGCGGCAGCGCGGTCCAGGGCAAGGCCACGTTCGCGGGCAACGTCGGTGGTGTCCAGGTCGGCCCGAACGGCGGCCTCGACACCTGCGCGTCCGGCGGCTACTTCGCCAGGGACGTCAGCGTTTCCAACACCACCGGCGGTCGCACGACGCTGGACGACAACATCATCAACGGCGCGCTCGCGCTGACGGCGAACAACCCGGTGGCCGAGGTGGCGACCAACAACAAGGTGCGGAACGGGATCACCGGTGACCGGTCCGCGCCGACGGCGTCCAAGGCCGAAGCCGCCGAGCACACCCGCGGCACCGCCCAGCAGCGCGCCAAGGACCGTCTCGCCCAGGTGGACACCTCCGTTTCGGTGAAGGGCAAAGCTCGACTGTGATGGGCGGCTGACGCCGAGCCTGCGTCCGCGCGCGGACCCTTGAGGTGGAGGAGGGGCCGCCCTCGAACGCCGAAGACCCCCGCGGGTCACTTCCCGCGGGGGTCTTCGGTCCGGTGGGTGGTCGTCAGCGGGTCTGGTCCACCGGTACCAGACCCGCGATGGCCCCGACGAGGATGCTCGGGTCCACTGCGGACGGTGCGAGGTGGTGTGATGTGGTGCCGATGAAAGGGTGCTACGGCGTCGTGCGCGACCCTGTCGAGTAGTGGCTCGCCACGGTGGCCGCCGAGAGGACCGTCGAGTACACCGAGACCTCGTCCAACGCGCCGGTGAAGTAGCCGCCGGAACTCGCGGTGCCGGTGGCGATGACCGCCCCGATCCCGAAACCGTAGCCGTCCATCACGGTCGCGCGGGTCGCGGCCACCGAACCGACCGCCACGCCGTCCACGTACACGGTGATGGTGCTGCCGTTGTAGGTCTTCACGACCTGGTGCCACGCCCCGTTGGCGACCGACGAGGGCAACGTGAACACCTTGTCGTCGCCGGATCCCCACGCGGTCATCGAGGTGCCGCCCGCGTTGAGCCACAGGCCGAACTCCTGGCTGGTGCCCACCGAGCCGTAGCTGAACAGGACCTGCCTGGCCGAGCTCGACGTCTTGAACCACATCTCCACCGAGCGGACCGCGGAGCCGACCGGGATCCCGGTGGAGCCGGTGACCTGGACGTGGTCGTTGACGCCGTCGAACTGGGCCGCGGTGTTCCCGTCGCCCACGATCGCGCCTGCCACGCCCCTGGTCCCGCCGTTCACGTAGTCGCCGACGTTGCCGCTCTTGCTGTTCGCGGCCCTCGGGTAGGTCGCCGGGGTCACCTGGAAGTTGTCGAAGTGCAGCCCGGTCGAGTCGGTCTTGACCGCAGGGCCACCGCCTTCGTCGCCGTCCATGATCCCGGCCCTGCCCGCGGCGGTGAACGGCGAGGTCGCGTCCGTGGCCGACAGCAGTTGCACGCCGTTGACGAAGAGCTTGAGCGACGTGCTCGTGGTGCCGCTCATCTGCAACCGGATCCGGTGGGTCTGCCCGGCGACCATGTCCGGCTGCACGGACGTCGTGGCCAGCCAGCTCGCCGCGCCGCCCGACCACTTCACGATGTTCCACGTCTTGTCGGTCTCCCAGCGGGCCAGGTAGAAGGCGCCGGTGGTGGTGTTCAGCCGCCCCAGCACTCCCGCCGCGTCACCGGTCAGCGCGCTCTTGACGTGGAGATCGGCCTCGACCGAGTAGTCGGGACTGCTCGGGGTGCCGCTCGCGCGGTCGATCGAGTAGCCGGTCCCGTTGCGGCGCAAGCGGTTCTCCGAGCTGATCTGCTCCGTGGTCGACGTGCCGCCCTGGTGCGTCCAGGTCGCGCCGGTCTCACCGGTGTGGCTGGTGAGCGGGGTCGCGGTGGCACCGGTGAACGAGTCCGAGGAGACCAGCGCGGCGGCGCTCTCGCCGAGCCGCCAGTAGTCGACGAGGCCGGCGGTGGTGGTGACCGCGTCCAGGTACGTCGTGATCTTGAGGACGTTCGCGCTGGTGGCGGTGTGCTGGTTGCCGACCTGGTCGGAGACGACGTACCGGTACTGGTAGCAGTTCCCGGTCGGCGCGGTGTCGGCGAACGGCGACGTCGGGTTGGTGGCGATGGTCGAGAACGATCCGAAGGTGCCGCACGTGCCACCGGTGAGGGTGGCGGAAGCCCTTTGCAGCAACCGGGTTCCGATGCCCGACCCGGCGTCCGTACCGGTCGTGAAGCTGACGGTCGCGTTCCCGGCGCCGTCGGTGTAGGTCACGGTGCCCGCGCTCGGGGCGGTGTCGTCCACGGCGAGGGGGAACGTCGCGGCGGCCGAGGTCCCGGTGGCGTTGTTGGTCGCGGTGACCCCCGCGGTCCCGGGCGCGGCGGGCGTGCCGGTCCACGAGTAGGTGCGCACGCCGAGCGCACCGGGCGTCGAGGTCCAGCCGGAGCCGAGGGTCGGGAAGGTGTAGGCGGCGATGCCGGACGCGGCGTCGGTCGCGCTCGCGGTGGTGGTGAACGTCCCGGAACCCGAGCGGTAGTGCAGAGTGCCGTTCCAGTAGCTGTTGGTGAGCGCCGAGAAGGCCACCGTCGGGGTGGTCGGGGCGGTCGTGTCCACCTTGACGTCCGGGCTGCTGTAGGTGGTGGTGTAGCCCAGCGTGTCGGGCACCAGGTACTGGTAGCGGTAGCAGGCCTGGTCGGTGACGACGTCGTTCTTCGGCGAGGTCGGGTCGGTGCCGATCTGGGTGTAGCCGCCGAACGTCCCGCAGACGCCCGCGGTCAGCGTGGCGGTCGACCGCTGGAGCTGGGCCCCGGTGGTCGCCACGCCGTTCGGGTCGGTTCCCTTGGCCAGCACCAGGTTCAGCGAGGTCGAGGTCGAGTAGCGGGAGCCGGTGCCGACGAGTCCGGCCGCGTCGACGGAGCCCCCGGTCGGGCCGGTGAGGACGGCCGCGCCCATCTGGTGGTGCTGGGTGACGGTCGACTGGTTCATCGCGTTGGTGTAGAAGGAGACCTCGTCGATCACACCGGTGAAGAACCCGCCCGCGTTCGTGTCGAGCGTGTTGAGCGCCGCGCCGATGGTGAAGCCGAACTGGTCCAGCACCGTCGCACGGGTGGCGGCCTGCGCGGGCAGCACGACGCCGTCGACGTAGAGCCTGAGCGACGTGCCGTCGTAGGTGTGCACGACGTGGTGCCAGGCGCCGTTGGTGACCCCAGCGCTCAACTGGAACACGTTGTCCGCTCCGCCGCCCCAGCCCCAGGAGGTCATGGAGGTGCCACCGGCGTCGATCCACAGGCCGAACTTCGCGTTCGGCGCGAGCGAGCCGTAGTCGAACAGCACCTGGCGCGTCGTCGCGCTCGTCTTGAACCACAGCTCGACCGACCGCGCGGCCGCTCCGGTCGGCAGCCCGGTCGAGCCGGTGACCTGGACGTGGTCGTTGACGCCGTCGAACTGGGCCGCGGTGTTCGAGTCACCGGTCAGCGCGCCCGCCACGCCGAGCACGACGCCGTTCTTGTGGTCACCGGTGTTGCTGCCCTTGCTGTCCGCGGCCCGCGGGTAGGTCGACGGCGTGACCTGGAAGTTGTCCAGGTGCAGGCCGGTGGCGTCGGACTTGGTGACCGTGCCGGAGTTCTGGAAGTCGCCGTCGAGGAACCCCGCCCTGCCCGCGGTCTGGAGGCTCGGGGTGCTGTCGGTGACCGGTCCCACCGTGAGGACGCCGTTCACGTAGAGGCTCAGCGTCGTGGTGGTGCCGTCACCGGTCACGGTCAACCGCACGCGGGTCGTGCCGTTGACGACCATCTGGGGCAGTCCGCTGACGAAGGGGAACACCGTGCCGACGCCGTTCTCGACCTTCCACAGGTTCCAGCTGGTGTCGGACGCCTCCCAGTCGGCCATGTAGTAGGTCTGGTTCAGGCTGGTGTTGAGCCGCGCGACGACGCCGACCTTGTCCCCCACCAGGTTCGACCTGGTGACCAGGTCGGCCTCGACGGAGTAGTTGGCGGTGGGGTTCACGGCGGGCAGGTGGTTGATCGAGTAGCCCGTGCCCGCCCGGTACGCGCGTCCGCCGGTGCTGATCTTCTCGGTGTTGGCGGTGCCCGACAGGTTCGCCCACGTCCCGCCGATCTCGGCCGCGTGGCTGGTCAGCGGGCTCGTGGCCGTTCCGGTGAAGGAGTCCGTCGAGGTGAGCGACGTGGAGGGCTCGCCCAAGCGCCAGTGGCTGAGCAGCCCGGTGGTCGCGCCGATGGCGCCGGAGTAGCCGATGATCGCCACCGAGGCGCTCGTGACGACCTGCTGGTTGCCCACCCGGTCGGTCACGACCATCCGGTAGAGGTAGCAGGTGCCGGTCGTGACCTGGCCGTCGTCGTAGGGAGAAGTCGGGTTCGGCTGCCCGATGTCGGTGAAGGCGCTGAAGGACCCGGTGGCCGGGCACGTGTCCCCGCTGAGCGGCGCCTGGGCGCGCTGAAGCCGGTACGCGGCGACGCCCGACCCGGCGTCCGCGCTCCCGGTGAACGAGACCCGCACGGACTGGCCCGCCTGGTAGCCCGCGGCGTAGGTGAGGCTTCCGCCGGTCGGGGGCGCCGAGTCGTCGGTGAAGGTCAGCGTCGTGGTCGCGGTGTTGCCCGCGACGTCGCGCCCGGTCACGACTTCGGCGGGCGAGCTCGTGGTCGTGGCCGCCCAGCCGAACGGCGCGGAGACGTACGGCCCGCCCGTGGGGCTCGACACCGTCGACGGGGTGTGGGTCCAACCGGTGGTGGTGCCGGTGAGGGCGGCGGTCGTGCTGGACGCCGGCCCTGAACCCGCGTCGCTCACCGCGTTGGTCAGGGTGAACGAACCCGCGACCGAGCCGCGGTAGTACACGGTGTTCCCGCTCTTGACCGCGGTGCCGTTGACCGTGATGGCGTTGACCGGGGGAGTCGGATCGGGCGGCAGCACCGTGGCGACGGCGCTCGGCACGCTCTCCGCGCCCCGCCAGTTGACGGCGAACACCGGTGACACCGAGTAGACCCACTGCCCCGCCGGGACACCGGTCTCCGTGCACGTGGTGGTCGCGACCGTGCAGGCGGTGTGCGGGGTCTGGGTCGTGGCGTCGTACCGGGTGACCGCGTAGCCGTCCACGGGGTGCCCGTCGGACAGGGTGGTCGCGCTCCACGTGACCGTGACGGCGTCGCCCGCGGTGCTGGTGGTGGGCGTCGAGCCCTGGTTCACGGACGTGGCGGCGAACGCGCCCGCCCCGCCCGGGGTGGAGGTCGCCGCCCAGTAC
Organism: Umezawaea sp. cmx-9-4; assembly: GCA_049997955.1. GTDB lineage: Bacteria > Actinomycetota > Actinomycetes > Mycobacteriales > Pseudonocardiaceae > Umezawaea. The sequence goes on from JAEBDY010000012.1 coordinate 126,152, forward strand.
GCCCACGCGATGCCCACCGGGGCCACGACGGCGAAGATGAGCGCCAGCACCACCTTGCGCGCGGTCCTCATGGGCCGACGACCAGGTTCACGGTGAAACTCGCGCCCTGGCACGCGCTCGCGGCGGTGGTGCTCATCGCGAGGGCGGCGGGCAGCGTGATCGGCAGGGTTCCGTTCACCGCGCCGACCCTGGGCGGTGCGTCCCAGCCGGAGCCGTTCGTCGCGGTGGTGAAGGTCAGCGTCGACGTGGAACAGCCGGTGTGGCCCGCGTCGACGGTGAAGCCCGCGGGCCCGAGCGCGAGGGAACCGAGGTGCACGGCGAAGAGGTTGGGATTCGTGACCACCAGCACGACGTCCGTCGTCCCACCGGGGCGCAGACCCGCCGCGGGTGTCGCGGGGCTGAGGCCCACGGGCGCGGCCGTGCCCGCCGTTCCGGCGCCCGTGCCGCTGCCCGACCCGCCCCAGTAGGCGAACGCCGTGCCGTCCAGGACGAGGACCAGCACGACGGCGAGCACGACCGTCAACGGGCGCGCGGTCATCGGGTGCCCGGCGTTCCGGCCGCGGCGATCTCGTGCACGACCACGCCGGGGTTGGTGATCGACAGCTCGACGTCCTGCGGGTTGGTGGACCTGAGGTCGAGCGGCACCATGACTCCCGGTGAGATCGGTTCGACCGCGTCGCCCTCGACGAGCACGACGGGTCCGTTCGTTTCGACGGTGGACTCGCACCCGTGGAAGAACAGCAGCACCGCGATGGCGGCGAACGCCAAGACGGCGGCGAGCACGGTGGTCCTGCGGGTGGTGCGCGTCATCCTGGCCTCCTCCACGGGAACGGGTGTGACTGATGGGGGCGGTCTTGTCGCCACGTCCCCCACCAGTCGGTGGAACCGGTCGGTCAGCTCACGGCGTAGGCGAGCGCCACGGTGGCGCCCTGGCAACCGTCCTGGTTGACGGCCACGTCGTTGTCGAACGCGATCGTCGCGCCGGTCCAGGCGCCCACACCGGTGCCGACGGGCACCTGCGCGTCGACCGCCATGACCGCGCCGGTCAGGACGTAGTCAGCAGCGGTGCACGTGCCGACAGCGGTCGGCGACATGGTGACGCTCGCGATGCTCGCCGTCACCGACGTCACGTAGACGGGGGCGTCGTTGGTGTTGTCGAAGTTGCCGGACAACGTCTGCGGAGCGACTCCCGGCGCCATCTCCTCCACGGTGCTCGTCTGGACCACAGTGATGTCGACGCTCTCGCCGGTCGACGCGCTGCCCGTGCCACTGCCTCCTGCGGTCCAGAAGGCGTAGGCGACTCCGGCGCCCGCGATGAGGACTACCGCTCCTACCACCAGTAGCGTGAACTTCCTGCTGAACTTGTGCATCATGCGACCCTTCGGGGGATTCGGGGGATTCGGGGGATCAGGCAAACGCGACCGTAACTCGATAGTTCTGAGCGATTGTCTGGTCAGTCTCTGGACTGGGTCATTTACCAATTCCGTGGTTGGCGGACGCGGACGGTGACCGCGGTGACCCTGTCCGTGGTGGAGAACAGTCGTGCGGAAGTGGCGTTCGGGTCGTGTCGACCGGTGTGGGAATCCTTGTCCCGCAAGGTCGTTGTCACTTCTCGGGACGCTGGGGGAGTTCGACGGCGGGCCCCGAAAACCTGTCGCACTTCCCGTGCGACGCGACCTAGGGTTGCCCGAATGGATCTGACCGCTGTTGCCGTGCCCCACACCCTCGCGCACCTGAAGCCGCTGCTGCCCGCGCCCCCGGCCCGTGTCCTGGAGGTCGGCTGCGGCCGCGGCGCGCTGGCCGCGGCGCTGGCCGACCTGGGCCACGAGGTCACCGGCGTGGACCGCGACGCCGAGATGGCCGCCGCGGCGGGCGAACGCGGAGTGCCCGTCATCCACGCCGACGTCCACGACGTCTCCGGCGAGTACGACGTCGTGCTGTTCACCCGCTCCCTGCACCACGTCGAGGACCTGGACGGCGTCCTGGCCCACGCCCCCACGTTGCTCGCCCCCGGCGGGCAGGTCGTCATCGAGGAGTTCGCCTGGGAGCGGGTGGACCGCGCTGCCGCCGACTTCCTCTACGACAACAGCGCGCTGCTGGTCGCCACCGGCCTGCTCGACGCCGAGATCCCTTCCGGTGACCTGCTCGACGCCTGGGTCGCCGGGCACGACTTCCTCCACGAGGGCTCCGCCATGCTCGCCGCCCTGAACCGGGTGGGCTCGGATCCGACCGCCGTGGCCACGGCCGTGCTGTGGCGCTTGGTCAACGGCCGCGGCGGTGCCTGGACCGAACAGGCCTCCCGCGTCCCCGCCGCCCTCGACGTCCTCCGCCGAGCCGAGGAACGCCGCATCGCCGCGGGCACCCTCCCCCCGGTGGGCTTCCTCGCGTCCATCCGCCGCTGAACGCACCGACGAGCTGACTCCCTGGCGCGGCGGGGTTGACGGTCGTGGGTATGTTGCGGCTGTGGCACAGGTCTTCATCCAACCCTCGTACGGCACCCCCGAGGCGCGCAGGTACGGAGCGGAGAGCTTGGACAAGCGCGTGCCGTTCACGGCCGCCTGCTACGCCGAACTGCTGGATCCGGCGGACCTCACCCGGTTGACCGCGCTGCACCCCGACGGTCTCGCGCGGTTCTGGGGCGCCACGGCCAAGCACGACAAGCGGATGGACACCGTGGCCACCGGCGACGTCGTGCTGCTCACCGGTCGCAAGCACGTGTTGGCGATCGGTGAGGTCGGCCACGGGTTCCGCGATCCCGCGTTCGCCCGCGCCCTGTGGAGCCCCGATCCCGGCAAGTGCGTCTGGAGCAACGTCTACAGCCTGAGCGGGTACTGGCCGGTCCAGGTGCCCTACGAGGCGATCTGGGCGCTGCCCGGCTTCACCGCGGGCGACAACTTCATGGGACTGCGGTTCCTGGACGCCGAGAGGTCGGCCGCGGTCCTGGCGCTGACCGCGCCCGACCGGCAGGCCGTCCGGTGATCGACGCCGGTCACCGCGAACGACCCGGCTGCCGGGGTTTCCTCGTCCCGTCACCGGGTAGCTGATGGGTGGGCCAGACGGAAACGAGGAGGTTGGTATGCAGGACACGACCACAGTGGACCGGTTGCGCACGGCGCTCGCCGATGTCGACTACCCGGCGGCCAAGGACCAGTTGACCGACCACGCCTCGCGCAACAACGTCGACGAGGACACCGTGCACGCGTTGCGGTCCATCCCGGACGGTGTCTACGGGTCGTTCGACGAGGTGGCGGCGAAGGTCGAGATCGACGAGAGCCGCGACGCCTGACCTGGAAGCGCGCGGCTGGGGAGCGGTGCCCAGCACCGCCCCCACCCGCGTCGCGGTCGTCCACAGGGGACGGACCGGTCGAACCACGCCGGGCGGCCGTGGTGATGGCCGCCGTCTGCATCAGCGCTCGCGTCGTCAGGAGAAGAGCACGCGGCGAGAGGTCCGCTCAGGGGATCGTGATGACGATCTTCCCGCGGGTGTGCCCGCGCTCGGCCTCGGTGTGGGCCGCGACGATCTCCTCCAGGGGGAAGGTCCGGCTGACCGTCGGGGTGAGGGCGCCGCGCTCGCCGAGTTCGGCGCCCTCCACCAGGAGCCCGGAGTCGTTCTCGGCGTTGACCCGGCGCACACCCAGGGCGTCGGCGTCCGCGAAGTCGGCGACGGTGACCACCGCGCCGGGGCCACCGGCGATGCCGACCAGGTCCGCCAGGGAGCCGGAGCCCGCCGCGTCGAGGACGACGTCGACACCGTCGGGGGCCAGGGCCTTGACCCGGTCCGCGAGCCCGGAGCCGTAGGTGGTGGGGATCGCGCCGAGTTCGGCGAGGAACGGGTGGTTCGCCTCGCTCGCCGTCCCGATGACGGTGGCGCCCCTGGCGACCGCGATCTGCACCGCGACGCTGCCGACCCCGCCCGCGGCGCCCTCGACCAGCAGCGTCCGGCCCCGCAGGTCTCCCAGCGCGTTCAGCGCGCCCGCGGCCGTCGCGATGGTGAGACCGGCGCCCGCGGCCTGCTCCAGCGTCCACGTCGAGGGGACCGCCGCCCACGCGGACAGCACCACCTGCTCCGCGGTCGCGTCGAGCACACCGCCGAGCCCGAACACGGGATCTCCGACGGCGACGCCGGTGACCCCTTCGCCGATCTCGTCGACCGTGCCCGCCGCGTCGCGTCCGGGGATCGCGGGGAACTCGATCGGCAGAAACTCGCGCGCGTGGCCCGCCCTGACCTTCCAGTCGATGGGGTTGACGCTCGCCGCCGCGGCGCGGATGCGGATCTCGCCGGGGCCTGCGTGGGGCTCGGGAACGTCGTCGACGACCAGTTCGTCGGGTGTCCCGTAGCGATGGTATCGCGCTGCTCGCACGTGCACTCCCTCGATTTCGCGACATCACTTGCCGCGGAAACTGAGGCTACTCCACTCAGTTTCCGCGGCAAGTGAGCTAGGGTGTCGTCGTGGAAGAGCTCACCGACCACGAGCAACGGGCCTGGGTGGCGCTGCTCGGGGTCCTCATCCGGCTGCCGCCGCTCCTCGACGAGGAACTCCGGCGCACCGCCGGGATCAGCCACGTCGAGTACCAGGTCCTGTGGTGGCTGTCCGTCGCCGAAGGACGACGGCTGCACATGAGCTCGCTGGCCGAGTGCTCGCAGGTCACGCCGTCGCACCTGTCGCGGATCGCCGTGCGCCTGGAGAAGCGCTCCGAGATCCGGCGCGAACCCGACCCGGCCAACGGCCGGTACACCCTCGCCCACCTCACCGACGACGGCGACGCCCGCGTGGCCCGGTGCGCGCCCCACTACGCGGCGGCCCTGCGCAAGCTCGTCTTCGCGCACCTCGACGCCCAGCAGGTCGGTCAGCTGGAGAGCGTCAACCGGACCCTGTTGGCCGCGGTGCGCCCCGAGTGCGTCGACCCGGTGCCGATGGTGCTCGGGCGGACGGCGGACGATTCCGCCGGTCGATGACTCCGGGGGCGACCAGCGGGCAGGTCAACTGCTTCCCGTTCACCCCGACCCCGCGTGACGCGCTCAAGCGCCGAGCTGGGACACCTGGTAGTGGCCGATGAGCCAGGCGCCGCCGAGCCGCCGCAGGACCACGCCGAGGTGCACGGCCAGCGCCGGTCGGTCGGTGAAGCGGAAGTCGACGGCGAGGTAGCCGAGCACGACGTCCTCGCCGAGCCGCCGCGACTCCAGCAGGACGTAGTCAGCGGTCAGGCCCGGTGGCTGGTCGTCGTAGTAGGCGGCCACGCCCGCGCGGCCGACGCTGTGGGGGCGCAGTCCCTGGAAGACCGCGTCGTCGGTGAACACGGCGGCGACCCGGTGCGGTTCGTGCGCGTCGATCGCCGACTTCCACTCGGCGAGCACGCCGTCCAGGATGTCGTTCTCGTTGCCGTTCATGGGTTTCCCCGTTCAGAGATCGCGGGCGAGGGTGGTGAGCGTCTCGGCGGCGGGCTGTTCGCGCACGCGCCGGTAGCCGGTTCCGGCCCAGAGGTTGACGTGCTCGGGATCGCCCACGGCGGCGGCCCGGCGCATCGGACCGGTGAGGTGGTGCACCGCGGGGTAGCCGGACGGCGCGTGGTCGTGGTGGGCGGCGGTGAACCGGTTCGGCAGGGCGCGGGCGGGCCGTCCGGTGAAGGAGCGGGTGACGATGGTGTCGCCGCGGTCCCCGCCGAGCAGCGCCGTGCGGTGCGCGGCCGACGTGCCCGCCTCCGGCGCGAGCAGCAGCGCGGTCCCGACCATGACCGCCATGGCGCAGCACGTGATCATCGCCGCCACCTCGGTGGGGTCGACGACGCCGCCCGCGGCGATCTTGGGCAGGCCCACCGCGTGGTCGACCTCGGCCAGGAGTTCGCGCAGCGGCGTCCCGGGAGGGATCCGGTCGGGGGTCAGGGTGCCGGAGTGGCCGCCCGCGGCCGACCCCTGCACGACGAGCGCGTCGACGCCGGTGTCGACGGCCCGCAACGCCTCGTCGGCCGACGTCACCGTCTGCACGAGGAGGCTGCCCGCGCGGTGCAGCGCCGACACCACGCCCGCGTCCGGCAGGCCGAAGGTGAACGAGACGATCGGCACGGGGTGCGCCAGCAGCACGTCGACCTTGTCGCGCCAGTGGTCGTCGTCCTCGACGGGCTCCGGCGGGACCGCGACACCGAAGCGCGCGGCATCACCGCGGACGGCGTCGCGGTAGCGGCGGTAGGCGGCGGCCTCGACCCGGACCGGGTTCGGGGCGAACAGGTTCACCCCGAACGTGCCGGTGGCCGACCGCACGGCCGCGATCTGCTCGTCGAGCAGCGCCGGGGTCCGGTAGCCGCCCGCCAGGAAGCCGATCGACCCGGCGCGTGCCGCCGCGACGACCAGTGCGGGCGTCGTCGGACCGCCCGCCATGGGCGCGGCCACGACCGGCAGCCGCACGCCGAGCCCGTCCAGGATGGTGGTGCTCAAGGGTTTCCTCCTCTGCGCGTCGCCGCGTCCGACTGTCCCAGGACGATGGTGGGGTCGCCGCGCCGTCCGGGGAATGCCTGTCGCGGTGGATCTACACTCACGGTTCATGGACGTCGAGCTGCGCCACCTGAGGGCGTTCGTGGCCGTGGCGCAGCAGTTGTCGTTCACCCGCGCCGCCGAGCAGATGCTGATCACCCAGCCCGCGTTGACGCGCACGGTCAAGCAGTTGGAGGCGGCGCTGGAGGTCGGCCTGCTCGACCGCGACTCCCGCCACGTCTCGCTGACCCCCGTCGGCGCGGAGTTCCTCGAACGGGCCCAGCAGGCGCTGCTCGCCGTGGACCAGGCGCTGGCCTCGACCCGCGAGCAGGTGACCCTGCGGATGGGGTTCAGCTGGCTGCTGCCCGACCCCTGGGCCCAGCGGACCCTGGCCCGCTACGAGCGGGTCACCGGCAGCCGGGTCACCCTGATCCGGGTGGACGACCCGCTCGTCGCCGTCGCGCAGGGCCGCATCGACGTCGCGGTGGTGCGCGGGGTGGTGGGCAGCGGCTCACCCGCACGGGTCGTGCACCTGTTCGACGAGGTGCGCGTCGCCGTCTGCTCGGCGGACTCCGAACTCGCCGACGCGGACCACGTGCGCTGGGACGAGATCGCCAGGTGGCCCCTGGTGGTCAACACCGTCAGCGGCACGACCGGACCGTGGTCGTGGAGCGACGACGACCGGCCGACGGACGTCGTCGAGACCCACAACTTCGACGAGTGGCTGGAATCGGTCGCGGCGAACAGGGGCATCGGGGTGGTGCCCGAGGTCGCGATGCGCCGCAACATCCACCCCGCGGTGCGCTTCATCCCCCTCACCGGCGCACCCTCCAGCCCGGTTTCACTCGCGTTCCTGCCGGACCACCTGTCGCGGCTGGTGCGCCGGTTCGTCGAGGCCGCCGTCGAGTCCGCCCGCGTGACCGGCTGAACCCTGGTCGCCGGATCAGTGGCCCGCGCTCTGGCCGCCGTCGACGTTGAGCACCTCGCCGGTGACGAACGGCGCGTTCTCCAGGTACAGCACACCGTCGACGACGTCGCTGATGGCGCCCAGGCGCCCCACCGGGTGCAGCGCGGCCAGGGCGTCGTGCGTCTCCGGCGCGTGCATCGGCGTCCGGATGGTGCCCGGCGAGATGGCGTTGACCCGCACGCCCTGCTTGGCGAGTTCGATGGCCAGCGACTTGGTCGCGGACTGGAGACCGCCCTTGGTGAGCGAGGCGAGCACCGACGGGACGCTGCTGTTCGCGTGGTCGACCAGGCTGGTGGTGACCTGGACTACGTGCCCGCCCCCGCCCTGCCGCAGCATCTGCGCGACGGCGAGTTGGGTGGTGGTGAAGAAGGCGGTGACGTTCACGCCGATGGCGGTCCGGTAGTCGTCGGCCGTGTAGTCGGTGAACGGCTTGGCGATGAAGACGCCCGCGTTGTTGACGAGGGTGTCCACCCTGCCGAACTTCCGCACGGCGGTGTCGATGACGGCCTCGGCGACGGCGGGATCCGAGATGTCACCGGCGACGGTGGTGTGGTCGGGCTCGTCGGACGGGGAGATCGAGCGCGAGTTGGCGACGACCGCGTAGCCCAGTTTCCGGTACGCCTCGACGAGCGCGGCGCCGATGCCCTGTGAAGCGCCGGTGATGACGGCGACCTTCGTCATGGTGGTTCTCCGTTCGCGGACTGGCTGATCAGCGGTTCTTCCGCCACCACGAAAGCTAGTGGTGGCCGGGAACGGGTGAAATGCTGCTCCGGTCGATCCATGCCTCGCGGTAATCGATGGGGAAGCTTCGGTGGTCGGGACAGGCGAGGCAAGTCGGAAACCGGCATTGCACTCGATCGTGTCGAACAATGACGCCAATGCCGCGAAATCGTGTGGATTCACCTGGAATTCTCGTTCTTGGGTCACCCGTGCAGCTTATCGACCACCGGTATTCCGCCGAGTTCTAATTTCCCGGTAATTCCGACGGGAAAAGGGAGCACGATGATCCGAAAAATCGTCCTGGTGGCCGCCGTCCTGGCTTTGTCGGTCACCGCCGCGCCGTCCGCCACGGCGCAAGCACCCGCCTTCCCGCCCGCCGACTGCGCGGCGGTCCGCGCCGTGCTGCCGATCGCGGGCGACGGCAACTACCTGCTGAACACCGGCACCCACCTCGTGCCGGTGTACTGCCACGACATGGCGGGCACACCCCGCGAGTACGTCTCCCTCGGCGCCGCCAACTTCTCGCAGTACACCGCGGGCGGTGCGGCGCCGGGCACGAACGTGCGCACCACGTTCACCCGCGTGCGCCTGGACCCGGCCACCCTGACCGTCGACATCAACGACCTGACGTTCGCCACCTCCACCGGATCGCTCGTCGAACGCGGCCTCGTCGTCACCTCCATGCCCCTCGGCGTCGCCATGTCCTGCGACTCCTCGCCGAGCGGGGTCGGTCGACTGGACTTCGGCGGCACGGCGTTCACCCTGGCCGGGACCTTCCAGGTGGGTGGGTTCAGCGCCTCGGGCAGCGCGACCGTCAGCCCCGACAACCGGGCCGCGGACCTGGCGGGCGGCGGCTACTGCGGGTGGATCACCCCGGCCCCGTACATCTACAACCCGGTCAACCCCGGCGGACCCGACTTCCACCTGCCGCTCGCGTGCGGCCCGTACACCCTGATCGACCTCCTGCTGAACAGGGCCTGCGTGACACTGCCCTGACCCCGTCGGCACCGGCCGCCACCGGCAGTCCGAACGGTGGCGGCCGGTGCGTGGAGGTCTCCAACCGACCTGGAACATCGCTGTCCTGTTGTCCCGCCGAGTGCTGCGTATCGTGGTCGACGAGGAACGAGACCGATCCGCACGAGCGGGTCCTGCGTGCGGCCTTCGGGCACCGGCTCGTCGTCCTCGTCGTCGAAGGGATGGCATGGGGCAGATTTCCGAGCGCATCGAGAAGATCCTGCTCCGGCGGGCGGAACAGCTCCCCCGCGTCCGCGCGGAGCTCGCGCGGTGGCGGACGATCTCCACGGGCATCACGTGGCTGCTGGAGGAGAACGCGATCTCGGACGAGCGGCTCTCGGCCCTGCCCGCCGAGGTGGCGCGGGTGGTGGACGCGCTGTCGGCCGCGGAGTCCCGGTTCGCCAGGGCGCAGGTCTGCGTGGGCGTGAGCGGTCGTGCCAGGGTCGGGAAGAGCACCCTGCTGCAAACCGTGTCGGGGCTGACCGAGGAGCAGATCCCCACCGGGCCGGACGTGCCGGTCACCGCCGTGCGGAGCCGGATCGTCCACTCGCCGCACCGCAGGGCCGTCCTCAGCGCCCACACGGCCACGTCCTTCCTGGCCGAGGTGATCGCGCCGTACCACCGCGAGCTGGGCATCATCGGAGTGCCCGCGACGCTGGCGCAGTTCCGCGACTGGGACTACCCGCGGCCGTCCGCCGACGCCGTCGACCAGCACAGCTCGGTCGGCCTGCACGAACGCGTCCGCCGCATGCAGGCCGCGCTCGACTCCTACGCGGGCCTGCTCACCGGGCGGGACTTCGAGGTGGACGTCGACCACCTGCGGCCCTACGTGGCCTACCCGACCAACGACGAGGAGAACGCCGGGGTGGTGGACCGGCGGTACCTCGCGGTGCGCGAGGCCCGGATCGAATGCCCGTTCCCGAACCAGGAGGTGGACCGGTTGACCCTGGTCGACCTGCCGGGGCTGGGGGAGTTGGCGGCGGGCGCGGAGAACCGGCACGTCGCGGACCTGCGGCACGGGATCGACGTGGTGCTGCTGGTCACGGCGGCCAGTTCGGACAGCACCTACTTCGGCACCGCCGACCAGAAGGCGCTCAAGCTGCTCGACGTCGCCCGCGGGGATGTCCGCAGCCCCAAGGACTTCGTGCGGATCGTGCTCAACACCGGCAAGGAGCCCGAGCGGGTGGGGGTGCTGCGCGACCGCATCCTCGCCGACGTCAACGCGGGCGTCGACGGGCAGTACTACGAGGTGCTGGAAGCCGATCTCAAGGACCGGCGCGACGTCGAGGAGTCGGTGCTGCTGCCGCTGCTGTCGGACCTCGCGGGGACGCTCGGCCGGATGGACGACGACGTGCTCGCCGCGGCGCTCGACCGGGTCGGGTCCACCGCGGAGGAGGCGGGCAAGGCGCTGGCCGCGCTGGAGGGCGGCTCCCACGACCTCTCGCACAGCGCGGACGAGCTGCTCGCGAAGGGCTCGAAGGAGCTGCGCGAGCAGGTGTCCTTCGCGTTGCGGGGCCGCGTCTCCGCGCTCCAGGCGCAAGCGCGCGACGGCGGCGACGACAACGACGCCTACGTCGACGCGGTGACGGACATCTTCAACGGCATCCGCGCCTGGATCGACGACGGCTTCGGGCTCGGCGTCGACACCTGGCGGTCGAGGGCGCTGCTCGAAGTCGGCGCGGAGGGCAACGCCAGCCCGTTCATCGCCGAGGAGATGAGCCGCCTGCGGGTCGAGATCAGCAAGCGGTTCGGCAGGCTCGACACCTACTTCGACGCGCTGCTGCGGCAGACGTGGCACCAGGTCGCCGACGCGTTCACCGACGTGCTGCGGCCGCTGCTCGGCGAGACCGGGGGCGAGGAAGCCCTGCGGTCGTTGAAGACCCTGCTCGACGAGGCGTCCTGCCCGACGCTCGGCGACGCGGTCACGGACCTGCTGGACACCCGGCTGGAGTACCGGACGCACCTGCACCCGCGGGTGCGCGCGGCCCTGGACGGCTTCAACCTGGAGGGCGTCGACCCCATCACCGGCGACCCCATGACCAGGCTGGTCGTCGGCGTCGACCGCGAGGACGTGGACGTGCTGGAGTCGCGGCTGGCCGAACTCACCGAGCAGGCCGCCTACGAGACGATGCTCGCGCTGCAGCGCGAGTCCGTGATGCCCGCGCTGGTGCTGCACGCGGCGGTCGAGCAGTTCGAGGACGAGCTGATCCGGTCCGGCCGGTCGAAGCTGGAGTTCGCCCGGCTCGCCCGCACCCACCGCGACCGCCTGTGGCCCGCCGAGACCACCCGGATCGAGGGCGCCCGCTCCCGCGCGGCGCGCGTCGACCAGCTGATCGAGTCGATCTCCGGCGCGTTGGCCGGTAGGAGGAACCCGTAGTCGTGGAACCCACCCAAGTCCTGTTCGAGATCGGTCTGCTGGGGCCCTCGCGGGTCGGCAAGACCTCCCTGGTCAGCTCCCTCTTCCGCGACGGCCAGCGGTTGCTGAAGACGTCCGGCGTCACCATCCGGGCGAACGACCGGGCCACCGAGGTCAAGATGCGGCAGCAGGCGAGGGCGCTGGACAGCCTCGTCCAGTCCCGCCGCTTCACGCCGGGCGCGCTGGCCGCCAACCACACGACGGTCTCGTTCGACCTGCTGCTCGACCCCCGGCCGACCGAGGACGCCTCGTCGGAGACCGGCATCGCCCTGCGCATGCTGGACTTCCCCGGCGGGTGGCTCGACCCCGCGAACCGCTCGACCACGCACGAGGACGCGTGGGGCGAGGTGGAGGGGTTCATCGTCCGCAGCTCGGTGCTGATCGTCCCGGTCGACGCGACCGTGCTGATGGAGGCGGTCACCGACCGGCAGCGGGGCGCGGTGCCCCTGGTGCTGGACACCTACGACGTCGGCCAGGTCGCCCGCAAGTGGGCGCGGAGCCGGGCCGAGAAGCCGGACTCGCCCGCACTGGTGCTGTTCGTGCCGGTCAAGTGCGAGTCGTACTTCGCCGACAACGGCGGCCGCCACGACCGCGCGGACGAGCTGTTCGACCGCTTCCGCTCGGTCTACGGCGACGTGCTCGACGCGATCGCGGGCGAGGCGGAGCGCACGGAGATGCTCTACGTCCCGGTGGACACCCTCGGCTGCGTCGAGCGCATGTCGGGCACGTGGGTGCCGGACGAGGACACCGACCTCCGCTTCGAGGGTCGTTTCCTGGTGCGGTCCAAGCCCGTGCTGTCGATCCACGGCGTGGAGGACGTGCTCATCGCGTTGTGCAAGACCCTGCTGGCCGCCCGGAAGATCGCCGAGGAGCACCGCAGCCTGACCACGGCGGAAAGCGCGCACGTCGCCCGCGACCGGGCCGAGCGCGACCGGGGCCTGGTGGGGAACGTCTTCCGCGCGGTCGACAGGCTGGCGACCGACGCCTACGGCCAGGACCGGGTTCTCGACTTCGTCGACCGCCGGACGTCCGTGCTCCGCGGGTTCGGGCTCCGCAGGTTCGGCGAGTACACCAGCGAGGTCCGCTCGGCCGAGCGGCTCGACAGCGCGCACCAGCGGGCGCTGGAGCAACTGCGCGTGCTCAACGCGGTGGTGGACGACTTCTCCGGCCGCGCCTACTCCAGCCGGGTGCGGAGCCTGCAAGCGGCCAGGACGCCCTGATGCGCGTCCACGTCATGACCCGTGGCGGGGGCATGCGCCAGGAGTACGCGTTCCTGGGTGAGGCGCCGCGGGAGAACTGGTGGCAGCGGTACGAAGCGGTCACGAACTTCCAGTTCCCGTCGCTGCTGGTCGAGTCCGACCACGTCGGGTGGCGGCTCTACCTGGCCCCGATCACGATGGCCATGGTCGGTCCCGGTGGCACCGCGATCGGCCTGGTGCTGGTGCTGGAGGGCGTGCACGGCGACCCCGACGACGACGTGGACCGGGTGCCCGCGCTGGTCGACCTCTGGCTGGACCCCGAGCGGGGGTCGGGCGAGGTGAGCCGGTCGTTCTCCGCCGCGTTCCCGCAGGACTCCCGGACGATGACGCGGTGGCGGACCGGTGCGGGCGACGAGACGGGGCAGCTGGTGAGCAGCGGTTTCCGCGTCGCCGTGCGGGCGCTGCCCGTGCAGGCGCTGCCCGCGCTGCCGGGCACCGCGACGTCCGACCGCTGGGCGGGCACGGTGGACGGGGAGGTGAGCCGCGCCGCCTTCGTCCGCCGGGTCGGCGAGCTGCTGCGCGGCGCCGAGGGGCGTGCGGTGGTGGCCAACTACTGCCTGGAACCGGACGTCCACGACGGCTTGGCGGGCTACCCGGTGCTGGGTGAACCCGCCACCGAACCGTTGGCGCTGCTGGTGCAGCGCTCCGACCAGAGCCTCGGCGACGTCCCCGTCGCACTCCCGGAGCACCGGGGAAAAGCCTCGTCCCGACTGCCGGAACCGGAACCGATCGCGGTCGGACCGTCGGGAGTCGGGACGAGGATCGTGGTGCCGGTGCTCCTGATAGGACTGTTGTTGATCTTCGGCCTGCTGGCGGTCATCTGAGCTGGGAGCCGCGGGCCCTGTTCAGCTTCGCCCCGACCTGGTCGCGCGCCAGGGTGGTGGACAACGGGACGACCACGGTGTTCGAGCTCGACGCGGGTGGGGAACCGCTGTCCTGGACGCTGCGGGGCCCGGCCCGCCACCGGTGGAACGGCACGGTCGTGAAGATCGTCGCCTTCAGGTCGGGCCTCGTGGCGAAGCACGCCGTGACCAGTGAGATCCCGTTCGTCGGCGACCTGGTCGACTCCCTGGTGAGGAAGACCGCCGAGGAAGTCCTGGACATCGTCACGTGGCACGGGCGGTTGTCGATCGCCGTCGGCGAATCCGAGCCGCCCGTGGTCCTGGACGAGACCAAGTTGGGCCTGCGGGTGCACCGCGTGACCGTCCCGACCGGCGGGGAGTCCAGCACGCTGCTGATGTTCGACGCAGCGGTGAACCCGGAGTAGAAGGCGGTCCGAGCGTCAGACGGCCAGGAGGGGGACGCGGTGCCCCCTCAGGGTTCGATCCCCATCCGGTCCACCACGGCGACGTCGACCGCGGAGCTCTCCACGACGGTTCCGGCGCGCAGGCCTTCCCACGAGCCGGTGCCGTCCTCCTTGAGCACCGAGCGCCTGCCGATGAGCCTGCCCGTGGTCGGATCGACGATCATCTCGTCCCGCGTCACCTCGCCCTCCACGCCGAGCGCGACGCCCACCCGGCCGTTGAGGTTCGCCGCGCCCTCGGTGACCACCAGGCCGGGCAGTCGTTGCAGCGCGAGGTAGAGCGCGGCGCGCAGGTCACGTGAGGTGTCCGGGGACTGCAGGATCCACACGGCGCGATTCAGCGCCGTGGACGCGTTGCCGTCCGCTTCGACCCGCAGGGCGTCGTAGAGCGCCTGCGGGTCCTGCGGCAGCGAGGCCAGGAACGGCGGACGCGGGTAGTGCCAGCTGCCGACCCGTTCACCGCAGGGTTTGCCGTCGTCCGGAGTGCCGCCGAGCTCGCCGTTGAAGCTCGGGAAGTCACCGCAGGGCCCCCGTTCCTCCTTGAGCAGCCCGATCGGGTCGAGCATCCCGGCCACGGCCCCCTCCGCCGCCACCAGCTCGTCGCTGCCGACGAGCCACTTCGCGTCGAGCGCCTGCTGCCTCCTGAGCCATTCCCGGGACCGCTCCACCGGGATCCAGGTCTGCCTGACGGTGTGCTGCAACGCCGTCAGCGGCTTGCCGGTACCGGTGTCGCCGCTGCTGACGTCCCACGAGTGCTCGGCGACGTACTGGTACTGGCCCGGTCCCGGCGGCGCGTCGTCGGTCACCGAGGTCGCCGCACGCTGCAACGCGGTCGCCGCGGTGGCGGCGGGCGTGCCGCCACCGGAGAGCAGCGGCTGCGCGGCGAAGGCGCCACCTGCGACGAGCGGCACCACCACCGCCGCCGCGACGAGCCAGCGCTTCCCCGACCGCGGCGCGATCGTCGGTTCCTCCGCTCCCGGTTCGCCGGGCCCGTCGGCGGCGTCGAGCATCGTGCTCAGCGCCCGTGCGCGGGCCGCTTCGCCGAACGCCGGGCCCTCGGGCTGGTCGGCGATCGCCTGGTCCAGTTCTTCGTCGGTCCACACGGCGTCAGCCACGGGTGTCCTCCAGGTCGATGTGCGGGCACGCCGCCCGAAGCTGTCGTCGCACGCGGTGCAGTCGGGACCGCACCGTGCCGACGGGGATGTCGAGCGCCGCCGCCACCTCGGTCGAGTCCAGGCCCGCCCAACTGGTCAGCAGCAGCACGTCGCGGTCGCGCTCCTCCAGCGCCTCCACCGCCACGGCGAACTGCCGGGCTCGCGTCCGCGCGTCGACCCGCTCCAGGACCCGGTTCTCGTGTCCGTCGACGCTGCCGCTGCCGGTGGCGGCCAAGCGCTCGTGAGCGGCGTGTTCCCTCCGCCTGCTGCGCAGGTGGGTGTGCAGCAGGTTCGTCGCGATGCCGTACAACCACGCCCGTGCGGTGGCGCGAGTCGGGTCGTAGGTGGCGCGGGCGCGGATCGCCGAGACGAAGACGTCGGCCACCAGGTCGTCGGCCGCCGTCGGCGCCCATCTCGACAGGTAGCGGTGCAACTCGGTCGAGTGGCGGGTGAACAGAGCGGTGAAGCTCTCGGCCGAGGATGCCCCGGAGAGGTTCGGCCGCAGGTCGTCGTGCTGCACTGCCCCTTCCGGGGGAGTGGGTCTGCTCACGGTCATCACATCGTTGATTAGCCGCAGCGGCCCGCGGCGTTCACCACCTGGACCACCGTTCTCCTCCCACCCGGACCGCCGGGCCTCTCGTCCTGGGTCGGGCGGCAGCCTACGAGCGTGACGCCAGATCGGCCGCGGCCGAGTGGGCGGCCGGGCAGACGCCCGCGGCCAGCCACTTCTCCCGCAGGTCCTCCGGGATGTTCAGCGCGGTCGGCTGACCGTTGGTGAGGGTGCGCACGCTCCCGCCGAGCAGCAGGCTGCCCGCCTTGTCCAGCACGGTCGTGGCGAGCCCGCTGCGGTCCTCGGAGCGTTCGAGGAACCGCATCAGCCGGACGCCGGTGGTGACCGTCCTGCTCCAGCCGCGGGACCGGGGCACGTCCAGCCAGTCGGCGACCTCGGGATTCACCACCTGGCGGACCACCGCCGCGACCACGCCGTCGAAAGCCTTGCCGGGCACCATCTTCTCGTACACGTCGAGCAGGTCGCGGGTGAGCCCGATCCCCTCGGGCGACGGGCCGAAGGTGGCCTCGACGACACGGGCGTTCAACGCCTCCGCCTCCGCCACCGTCTCGGGCATCGCCTCGACCGGGATGCCCAGCATCGCGCCCGCCACCCGCCACACGTAGTAGTAGTCCTCGGCTTCCCCGTCGCCGACCGCGATCCCCATGCGCCGCATGCCCTCGACCACCTGGACGGAGAAGATGAGCAGCGCGCCGACCATGTCCTGCTGGCACAGGGGAACGCCGTCGGCCTCGAAGTCCCACTGGCCCGACTCGGTGATGAAGTGCCGCACGGCGGCGTGGATCAGCCGCGTCTTCTGGAGGGTGGGCACGAACGCGCCACCGGAGCCGAACGGGTCGCGACCCATCATGTTCAGCACGAACTGCGAGGTCTCCGACAGCCGCCGGTGCGGCTGGCTGAGCCGGTGGGTCAGCGCCAGCACCCGCGAGGACCGCGGTTGGGCGTAGCAGTTGACCATCGCGCCGAACGACAGCACCGACGCGACGTGCACGCCGTCGTCGACGAAGAAGTCGTAGGCGGCGGCGACGCGGTCCAGGTCGACCCAGGCCGGTGGGACGTCGGTGGTGACGAGGTAGGCGCGGACCGACTCCGGTAAGTCCTGCGGGATCGGCTGGTCGTTGTCGCGGAAGTGGGTGAGGACCTCGTTCACCACGCCGATCCGGCCGGTGGCCACGAGATCCGCCACCACCGCGTCCGCCAAGGGGTCGCCCTGGAACTTCAGTGCTTCGAAAACCTGCGAGTCGACCACGTGGTCGCCGTCCTTCCTGGTGTTCGCGGAGGGACCAGTTGACCGTGTCGTTGCTCCGAACGCCACATCCTGATCGAGTGATTCGACCTGAACTGACCCGTTCGGCCTAGTCGTGGCGAGTCTGGTTACCCGTTCAGCGCGCCGGTGCCCGGTTCGGGATCCGCGCGACTTGCCCCTGGCGGACCGCGTCCGGATGATCGCGGGCATGGAACGCGTGACGGGGATTGGCGGGGTGTTCTTCCGGTCGAAGGACCCGGAGGCGGTGACCCGGTGGTACGCCGAGCACCTCGGCGTCCAACCACCCCCGGCGAGCTACGACGAACGGTCGTGGGAGCAGCAGGCGGGCCCCACCGTGTTCGCCGCCTTCGCCGACGACTCGGAGCACTTCCGCCGCCCGGACCGCCAGTGGGCGATCAACTTCCGGGTGCGCGACCTCGATGCGATGGTCGCCCAGCTGCGTGCAGCGGGCATCGAGGTCGAGGAGCACGAGGAGTCCTATCCGAACGGACGTTTCGCGGACCTGGTGGATCCCGACGGCACCCCTGTCCAACTCTGGGAGCCCGCCGGGGCCGACAGCGTCGAGTAGGGCCTTTCCGTTCGTCGCCCGCGGCACGCCGCTCAGGTCGGGAGCGACGTCACGACCGCTGGACGTCGACCGCCTCGTCGACGGTGGGGTGGAAGGGGAGGACCTTGTCCAGCCCGACGATCTGGAAGATGCGCGTCAGCTCGTGGTTGAGCCCGGCGAGACCGAAAGGGCTCCCGGCGGCCTGGGCGCGCTGGTAGGCGATGACGAGCACGCTGATGCCGGTGGAGTCGCAGTAGGCGAGACCGGTCAGGTCGATGACGAGACCTCCGCCGGGGCCGAGGGGGACCGCGTCGAGCGCTTCGCTCAACCCCGGGGCGGTGTGGTGGTCGAGTTCGCCCACGACCCGCAGCACGGTGGAGCCGGTCGGGCGCGGGTCGAGGGTGACTGTGAACGGGTGGTCGGTCACCGGGTCTCCTGTGCTGGGCGGTTGTGCTGGTCGTGAGCGGACGGGGTGAGGAGCGCGGTGCGGCGGTCGGACGGGCGGTCCGTTCAGGAGGCGCCAGGGAACCGGGGGCGGCTCACCGCGTCCAGCCACCGCCGCTCGTCGGCCGGTGCGGGCAGCTCCCGGTGCCGCCCGTTCGCCACGCTGTCACCGTCCTGTCCCTGATTCCGGACCCGTGCTCCGAGGTTCGAACACGGACGCGCGCACCAGGGACGACTGGCCTATCCTACTGATCGCTTCACCGGCCCGCGGTGGTGGCGGGGGTTTTGGGCGGCCACGAGTGCCAGGGCATCGGCTCCGGTGCGGTCGGTGTGGACGAAGGGGTTTGCGGTGACGCGTTCCGACGAAGTCGGACACGAGCCGACGGCGGTGGTGGTGGACGACGTGTTCGCCGTTGACGACGAGGTCGGTCCGGACCTCGCCACGGTGGACTGGGCGGCGACCCCGCTCGGACCGCCCGCCGACTGGCCGCAGAGCCTGCGAACGGCCGTGAGCATCCTGCTGTCGTCCCGGTTCCCCATGTGGATGGCCTGGGGCCCGCAGCTCACGTTCTTCTGCAACGCCGCCTACCGGCGCGACACGCTGGGCCGCAAGTACCCCCGGGCGTTGGGACGGCCCGCCGACGAGGTGTGGGCCGAGATCTGGGACGACATCGGCCCCCGGATCGACAACGTGCTCACCACGGGGAAGGCGACCTGGGACGAGGCGCTGCTGCTGTTCCTGGAGCGGTCGGGCTACTCCGAGGAGAGCTACCACACGTTCTCCTACAGCCCGCTGCGCGACGACGTCGGCGCCGTGGTCGGCATGCTGTGCGTGGTCAGCGAGGACACCGAGCGGGTCGTCGGCGAACGGCGGATGGCGACGCTGCGCGACCTGGGCTCGGACCCCAGCGTGGTGCGCACCGAGCAGGAGACGCTGGCGTTCGCGTGCCGCCAGCTGAACCGCAACCTGCGCGACCTGCCCCTCACGTTGACCTACCTGTTCGGGGACGACGGCTCCGCCCGGCTGGCCGGGGGGACCGGGATCGCCACCGAGCACCCGGCCGCTCCCGCGAGGATCCCCGCCGACGACCCGAACGCGGTGTGGCCCGTGGCGACCCTGGCACAGGGGGAATCCGTGCTGGTGGACCTCGACGGGCCCGTGTTCGACGGGTTGCCGGGTGGGGATTGGGCGCAGCCGCCCGTGCAGGCGCTGGTGGTGCCGTTGCAGCAGCAGGGGAGCACGCCGTACGGCTTCCTGGTGGCGGGGCTCAACCGCTACCGGCAGGTGGACGAGGGCTGCCGCGGTTTCGTCGAGCTGGTCGCCGGGCACGTCGCGGCGGGCATCGCCTCCGCCCGCAGCTACCAGGCGCAGCAGCGTCGGGCGGAGGAGCTGGCCGAGCTTGATCGGGCCAAGACGACGTTCTTCTCCAACATCAGCCACGAGTTCCGCACCCCCTTGACCCTGATCATGGGCCCCGTTGCGGAGCTGCGCGACCGGCTGGCGCGATCGGACCCGCGGACGAGCGGGGAACTGGAGGTCGTGCACCGCAACGGGTTGCGGCTGGGCAAGCTGGTCAACACCCTGCTGGACTTCTCCCGCATCGAGGCAGGCCGGATGCAGGCCCGCTACGAGCCGGTCGACCTGGCCGCCGTCACCGCGGAGCTGGCCAGCGTCTTCCGCGCGGCGATCGACAAGGCCGGTCTGGTCTTCGAGGTCGACTGCCCGCCGCTGCCCGAGCCGGTGCGCCTCGACCACGGCATGTGGGAGAAGGTCGTCCTCAACCTGCTCAGCAACGCGCTGAAGTTCACCTTCGAGGGGGCGATCCGGGTCTCCGTGCGGGCGGACGGCGGCGAAGCGGTGGTCACGGTCGCCGACACCGGCATCGGCGTGCCGTCCCAGGAGGTGCCGCGGCTGTTCGAGCGCTTCCACCGCATCGAGAACGCCCGCTCGCGCTCCAACGAGGGCAGCGGCATCGGGCTCGCCCTCGTGCAGGAACTGGTGGGCCTGCACGGTGGCGCCATCACCGCCGACAGCACGGAGGGGAGCGGCACCCGCTTCACCATCCGCCTGCCGTTCGGCTCCTCGCACCTGCCCGCCGACGCCCTTTTCGAGGTCGCGGGCCCCACCGCGGTGTCCACCACGGCCGATCCGTACGTGCAGGAAGCGCTGCGGTGGCTGCCCGCCGAGCAGGGCGGTGCGGCTCGCGTGGACGCCGAGGTGCCGGACGACGTCCCGACCGGTTCCGGTCTCGCGGTGGACGCGACGGTGGTGGTCGCCGACGACAACGCCGACATGCGCGAGTACCTGTCCCGGTTGCTGTCCGGCGCCGGCTACGGGGTCCACGCCGTCACCGACGGCGTGGAAGCCCTGGAGGCGATTCGCGCCCGGATGCCCGACCTGGTCGTCAGCGACGTGATGATGCCCCGCCTCGACGGGTTGTCACTGGTCGCCGCGCTGCGGACCGATCCCCGCACCGCCGCGGTCCCGGTGCTGCTGCTGTCCGCCCGCGCGGGTCAGGAGGCGTCCATCGAGGGGCTGCAAGCGGGGGCGGACGACTACCTCGTCAAACCGTTCGCCGCGGCCGAGCTGCTGGCCAGGGTGCGGGCGAACGTGGGGCTGTCCCGCCTGCGCAACCACCACGCCCGCTGGCACGCCGCGCTGATCGACTCGCTGCAGGAGGCGTTCTTCGTCTGCGACGAGGACGGCACCGTCATCGAGATCAACGCCGCGTTCACCGAAATCCTCGGTTACGGCCCCGAGAACCTGCCCTACCCCCAGGTCCACCCGTGGTGGCCGGACGCCGACACGCATCCCGAAAGCCACCGGCAGTTCGCCGACGCCTTCTCCGGCCCGCTCGGCGGCGACCGGGGCAGCTTCACCGTCCCGGTCACCCACCAGGACGGCCACCTGCTGTGGATCAGCGTCATGGTCAACCCGGCCCAGGACCCCGACACCGGGCGCACCGCGGTCGTGGGCACCTTCCGCGACGTCACCGCCGAGCACTACGCCATCCGGCGCGACACCGCCCTGGCGGCGCTGAGCACGCGCCTGTCCAGGGCGTTCAGCCTGCCCGAGGCCCTGGCCGGAGCCCTGGACGAGGTCGAGGACCTGTGGCACGCCCGCAGGGTTCTCGCCGTCGTCTTCGGCGACGGCGACACGCCGACGCTCACCGGCACCGGCACCGGCACCGGCACCGGCACCGACCTGTCCTGGGACGACCTGGGCGAACAGCACCGCGAGCACCTCGGCGCGCTGCGCGAGCGCCCCGTGCTGAGCCCCGTGGTCCACGGGGCCACCGGCGTCGGTGTCACCCTGGAGCACCCCGAGGGCCTCCTGGTGCTCTGGCTGGACCTGGACGACCGCCGTCCCTTCACCACCCAGGACGAGGGCCTGCTGTCCGTGCTGGCCGGACACCTGGCCCACGGTCTGGGCCGAGCCCACCAGATCGACCAGCAACGGGAAACCGCGCTGGCGCTGCAACGCGCCATCCTCGGCCCCTCGCGGCTGCCCAACGGCTTCGCCGTCCGCTACGAACCCGCGGCCCAGCCCCTGGAGATCGGCGGCGACTGGTACGACACCGTCGTCCTGCCAGACGGCCACATCGGCATCGTCGTCGGGGACTGCGTGGGCCGCGGCCTGAAGGCCGCCGCCGTCATGGGGCAGCTGCGCAGCGCGTGCCGCGCCCTGCTCCTGCAGCAGACCGGCCCCGCTCGCACCCTCATGGCGTTGGACCACTTCGCCGCGGGCCTCCCCGGAGCGATGTGCACCACCGCCTTCTGCGGAATCCTCAACCCCGAGACCGGTCACCTGGTCTACTCCAGCGCCGGGCACCCGCCCGCCATCCTGGCCAACCCCGACGGCACCACCCGGCTGCTCGACCAGGGGGGCTCGACCCCGCTCGCCGTGCGACCCGGTGCCCAACGCCCCGAAGCGGAGTGCGACCTGCCCGCCCGCGCCACCCTGCTGATGTACACCGACGGACTGGTCGAGCGCCGCCGACGCCCGCTGACCGCGGGCATCGACCAAGCCGGAGCGGCGGTCCAGGCAGGCCGCGACACCGCCCTCGACGACCTCGCCACCCAGGTGATGGAGCGGCTCGCGCCCGCGGGGGGCTACGACGACGACGTCGCCCTGCTGCTCTACCGCCACCCCGCCCCGCTGGAGCTGACCTTCCCCGCCGAGTCCGCCCGGCTCGCACCGGTCCGCAAGACCCTGCGCGGCTGGCTGGACCAGTGCGGGCTGCCGCCCCAGGCCGTGCAGAGCGTCCTGGTCGCCGCGGGCGAAGCGTGCGCCAACGCCGTTGAGCACGGCTACCGCGGAACAGTCCCCGACACGGTCAGGTTGCGGGCGGAAGCACTGGTCAGCGACCTGTACCTGACGGTGACGGACACCGGGCGGTGGAAAGCTCCCGAGCCGGAGACCAACGCGCACCGAGGGCGCGGTGTCGCCCTGATGCGCGCGATGATGCAGCAGGTCACCATCACCCCCGGTCCGGCGGGCACCACCGTCGACATGCACTTGAGGATCTCCTGATGACCACACCGCTCACCCTGACCCCCGGTCGCGGTCCCGACGGAGCCGCGGTCCTCAAGGTCGTCGGCGAGATCGACATGAGCAACACCGAAGCCTTCACCGCAGCCCTCGACGGCATCCCGGGACGGCTCGTGGTCGACCTCGCCGAGTGCGAGTACCTCGACAGCGCGGGCTTGAGCGTCCTGTTCGCGCACGCCTCCCGCATCGAGGTCGTCGCCTCTCCGCTCCTGGCGCCCGTCATGACCTTCTCGGGACTCGCGACCATGGTCACCGTCCACGGCATGCAGGACACCCCCGAGTAGCCATCGATGAGTCCCGACGTCCTCAGGTGGGTGCCTGTGCTCCTTCCCCGGCCAAGCACACACGGCACGGCCCTGTGCTCGTACTGTTCACCCGGTGGGCACGGTCGGTGCGGGACGAGGTTGGTAGATGGGTGACGCTCGGAGTTCACGGATGCGCCTGCGCGTGCTGGAAGCGGTCACGGACAGCGCGCTCAGGGAACTGGACCTGGAGAAGCTCCTCGAGGTCCTGCTGAGGCGGGTGCACGAGCTGTTCGCCATCGACACCGCCACCGTCCTGCTGACCGATCCCAGTGGTCAGCAGTTGGTGACCAAGGCGACCATCGGTCTGGAGGAGGAGATCTTCCAGGGCGTTCGGATACCGGTGGGGATGGGCTTCGCGGGACGTGTCGCCCACTTCCGGGAACCGGTGCGGCTCGAGCACGTGGACCGGTCCACGGTGGTCAACCCCTTGCTGTGGGAACGAGGCCTGCAGTCCCTGGTGGGTGTGCCGATGGTCGCCCAGGGCGACCTCACCGGGGTGCTGCACATCGGCAGCACCACGGCGCGGCGGTTCACCGACGACGAGGTCGAGCTGCTGCAGCTCGTCGCCGACCGGCTCGCGACGGCCGCGCACGCGCACCGGTCGCGCTCCGCGCGGGCCGCGGCCGCCGTGCTCCAGGACAGCCTCCTGCCGGGACGCCTCCCGACCACCGACGACTGGGAACTCGCCGCCCGCTACGTCCCCGGCACCGACAGCGGTGTCGGCGGCGACTGGTACGACGTGTTCCACCTCCCCGGTGACCGCATCGGACTGGTGATCGGCGACGTGGTCGGCAACGGCCTGCCCGCCGCGATCGTCATGGGGCGCCTGCGCAGCGCGTTGCGCGCCTACGCGCTGGAGTTCGCCGACCCCGGTGAGGTGCTCGGCAAACTCGACCGCAAGGCGAGCCACTTCGAGAACCAGGCCATGGCCACGATCGCCTACGCGGTGATCGACACGGCCACCGACCGCATGACCATCGCCCTGGCCGGACACCTGCCACCGGTCCTGGCCGTGCCGGGCCGCGCGACCGAGTTCATCGATGCCCCGGTCGGCCCACCCATCGGCTACAACCTCGCCGTCACCGGCCGTCGCGGCGCGACCATCGCCCTGCCGCCCGGAGCGCTGGTGGCGCTGTACACCGACGGACTCGTGGAGCGGCGCGACCAGGACATGGACAGCCGCCTGGAGACGCTTCGCCAGACCGTCGTCCCCGCACCGACGGAGGCCGCCTGCATCCGGATCATGGCCACCCTGGTCGGTGACCAGCCCGCGACCGACGACATCGCCCTGCTGGCGGTCCGGCACGGACCCGCGCCGGACGATCCCAGCGGAACCGCTGCTCCGGAATGAGCCGGTGTTCCTCCGCGGGGTCGAACACCGCGGAGGTGGCTCAGCACTGCTGCTCGTACCAGAGTTCCTCCCAGCGCCCGGCGGTGATGTCCTCGCGGGTGCCCACGACCAGGTTCAGCGTGAACAGGTCGTGGTCGACGCCGTTTTCGGTGATCGTGCCACGGGCCACCGGCAGCGGGACGGGCAGTGCGGGGGACGGTCGGCCCTCCGTGCCGATCGTTGGCGCGCCTCGATCCTGCGTAGGCTCTTCGACAGGTGCGGAGACGTCGTTCACCGGCAACGACGATCTTCGAGCGGTACAGGGTCCGGACGAGTCGACGGGAGTGCGACGTGGTGATCTTCGGCTTTCGGACCAAGGTGTTCGTCATGGTGGTGCTGACGCTGCTCTGCCCGAGGTGCGGCAACCCGGCGGCGCACCCCCTGCACAAGGCGGTCACGAAGTTCACGCTGTTCTTCGTCCCGCTGTTCCCGGTCAAGACCAGGTACAGCACGCAGTGCACCTTCTGCGGTCTCGCGAACCGCCTGTCGAAGGACCAGGCGAACCACCTGGTCCAGCAGGCGAACGGACCGCTCGGGCAGTCACAGGGACAGGGCGTGCAGCAGCAGTACCACCAGCACCCGCCCCGGATGTGACGACCGACGCCCGGACACCCCACGTCGCCGAGTCCGAAGTGGACGCCCCTGGAGGGGGTTCCGTCCGAGCCGGTTGAGGATTAGTCCTACCCGGCTACTTTGTGGTCCGTGAAGGCGGCAGGGTCACCAATGCCGTTCCCGTTCCAGCGTTCGGCCGTTTCCACGAGTTCGGTCAGCGCCGCGGATCGGACTCCTGCGGGCCAGGCGAGGAGCGTCGTGGCCAACGGGGCGTCGAGGACGGGCACCGCGACGTGTTCCGGCCACTGCCAGGCACGGCTGGAAGCCGGGATGACCAGGAGCGTTCGCCCGAGGGCGACGAGTTGCGCGAGTTGGGACTGGCTGCGGACCTCGGGTCCGGGACCGGGCGGGTAGGTGTGGTCGTGGCGCGGCCACCGGGCGATGGGCAGGTCGGGGACGTCGCTCACCTCGGCCATGGTCAGGCTGGAGCGCAGGGCGAGCGGATGTGACGCGGGCAGGATGGCCACCTGGCCTTCCGTCAGGATCTCGACGCTGTCGAGGCCGGTCATCACGTCGAATGGGGCGTGCACGATCGCCACGTCGGCGCGACCGTCGCGCAGGAATTGCCCCTGCTCGCCGATTTCGCACAGCACCACGTCGATCTCGACAGCCCCTGGCCGTGCGGCGTGGGAATCGAGAAGTCCTTTCAGCAATTCGTGGGAAGCGCCCGCCTTCGTGGTGAGAACCAGAGCGGGGCGCGGTGACGCGGCGCGGCGGGTGCGGCGCACGGCGGCGTCGACGGCGTCGAGCACGAGCCGGGCCTCGACCACCATGGCCTCACCCGCGGTGGTGAGCGTGACACCTCGCCGATCCCGGTTCAGGAGCAGGACCCCCAGGCGGCGTTCCAGCTGCTGGATGGCGCGCGACAGCGGCGGCTGGGCCATGTTCAGGCGCTCGGCGGCACGACCGAAGTGCAGCTCCTCGGCCACTGCCGCGAAGTACCTCAACTCGCGGGTCTCGAGTCCGTCCACAGCCGCAGGGTACGCCTGATACCGGTGCGGTATCAGGCCGGATCGGACCGGTATTGGACAGTGATTCCTCCTCGGCCGCACCCTTGTTCCAGGAAGTGCCCGAGCGATGGGCGCAAAGCCTTCAGGCACTTTTCCGCGTTTTTGTGAAAGGAAAAAAAGTTGAGCACGACTTCTCCGTCCCTTCCCGGCGGCACCTGGACCCTGGGCGACATGGTGGTCACGCGGTTCGGCTACGGCGCCATGCAGCTGGCCGGCCCAGGGGTGATGGGCCCGCCCGCCGACCACGACGGGGCCCTCGCCGTCCTCCGCGCGGCCGTCGACCTCGGGATCACGCACATCGACACCGCGGACGCCTACGGCCCTCGCGTCACCAACGAACTCATCCGCGAGGCCCTGCACCCGTACCCCGAAGCGCTGCACGTGGTCACGAAGGTCGGAGCGACCCGCGACGAGCAGGGTGGATGGCCGCCCGCACGACAGCCCGACCAGCTGCGCCACGCGATCGACGAGAACCTGGAAAGCCTCGGGCTCGACGCGCTGGACCTGGTCAACCTGCGCCTCGGCAACGCCGGGGGACCCCTGGCGGGCTCCCTCTCCGAAGCGTTCGAAACGCTCGTCGAACTGCAGCGGCAGGGCCTGATCCGGCACCTCGGCGTGAGCAACGCGACAGCGGAACAGGTGTCGGAGGCGCAGGCGATCGCGCCGATCGTGAGCGTGCAGAACATGTACAACCTCGCCTACCGCCACGACGACGAGCTGATCGACCGGCTCGCCGCCGAGAACGTCGCCTACGTGCCCTTCTTCCCGCTCGGCGGCTTCAGCCCACTCCAGTCCGAGGCGCTTTCGACCGTGGCGGCGCGGTTGGACGCCACGCCGATGGCCGTCGCGCTGGCGTGGCTGCTGCGGCGGTCGCCGAACATCCTGCTGATCCCGGGGACCTCGTCCGTGACGCACCTGCGGGAGAACGTCGTCGGCGCCGGACTTCCGCTCGACGACGAGGACGTCGCCGAACTGGAGAAGATCGGCGTCCAGGCGTAGCGCCGCACACCGGGCAGGCGGTCGCCAGGTCCGCCGCCGACCGGAGGAACCGCTCGGTCCCGGTCGGCGTGGCAGGGTGTGGCCCTGCCACGCCGACCGGAGAACCCCTGGAGCGCGGCACGTGGACCACGGATCGCCCTTCGCGGACTGGCGTCCCCGAGCCGTCGTGTTCGATTGCGACGGTGTGCTGGTGGACACCGAACCGTGCTGGACGACCGCCGAGACGGAGATCTTCGCCCGGCGTGCCCTGTCCTTCGGCGACGCGCGGAAGGCGCTCGTCATCGGCAAGTCGTTGCGGGCGGCGGCGGAGGTCATGGCGGCCGCGTTCGGCGAGCCGGGCCGAGGACCGCGGATCGAGGTCGAACTCCTGGAACTCGTCACCGAGGTGGTGACCGGCGAGGCGCTCGCGTTCGAGGACTCGCTGACCGGCCTGCGCTCGGCGCAGACAGCGGGCATCCGCGCGGTCGGTGTTTCCGCACTGGCGCACCAGGAATTCCCCGCGGACCGGGTGGTGCCGACGCTGCGCGATCCGGCACTGCCGGAGTGGGTCGGCGGACTGTCGCACCAACCGGTCGAGCCCTGGTCCCGCTGGCCGTACGCGGTCAGCGCCGCCGGCTTGCCCGTGACGGCCAGCGGCGGCCCCTCCTCACGCTGTCCGTCGCAAGTGGACTTCGCGCGGCAAACCCCGTCGAGATTCCAGAACAACGTCTTCTGCATGCACAGTGGACGGTGGGTGAAAGTCCGATGTGGAGGGCCGTGACCCGGCCGCGCCGAAAGGTGGCCGTCTTCGTCGCCCGTGCGGTTGTCGCCACCCGCGTCCGGCTGCCCGTCTTGTCGTGGCCGGAGCCGATGGGATTGATGGCTGTTGGTCCTCGCCGGGGAAGGCATGGTCGGTGAAATTGCGAGAGACTCTCGAGTAGGTAGGCGGCTTCCCCTTTCCGGAGCGGCTAAACATCCGATTCCTTGATGCGAATTAATGGCTTAGTGGTGGCTGCTCCTTTTGGCGGTGTCTGCTGCGGGTTTGGCTCGACACCGTTATCTTCGGTCGTGGTGAGCGGCCGGTTGCTCTGTGGGTATCCTCGATGTTCAACGGAACTTCCAGAACTTCGGCATGCTCGGTTCCGCGCGTGGTACCTGACGAGTAGAGGAGAAAACCGTGAACGACGATGCTGACTACCAGGTCCTGGTCAACGACGAGGAGCAGCACTCGCTGTGGCCACTGGGCAAAGAGCTTCCCGAAGGCTGGCGCAGAGCGGGAAAAGAGGGGTCGAGGCAGGAGTGCATGGACCACGTCGACGCCGTGTGGACCGACATGAGGCCCCGCAGCCTGCGGGAACGGATGGTGTTGGACCAGCAGTCCTGACCTTCTGACGTGCGGAAGACCTGGCGTGGCGTCGTGCCGCCAGGTCTTCCGCATGAATGCGGTCAAACCTGGCGTTCAGGTGAACCGCGATCGCGGACGTCACCTTCCGTTCAATTTCATTGATTTCCCATTAAATCGGATGTTCACGGTCCGGGACCCGTAACCAACGGCTTGCGGAGTCGTTGGGGCTTAGGTAAACAATGGTCGGTCGGTTCGCGGTCGGATGGAATGACCGATAGTGTGGAGTTGTTGGTGTGGACGCGGTGGGAAGCGGGTACAGGAGGACGTCGGGCTTCTGGTTGAGGATCTCGGAAGTCGTGTCGGTGGAAATGGGAGTTTGGTCGGGCGGTGGCGTGAGCGCGTTTTCTGTGTGCTGCGTCACGGCTGGAAAGATCTCCGGGAAACTTTCTCGGAGATCTTCTGTGAGGGAGGGGAATGGTGCAGCACTTACGCGAGGCTCTGGAGAGATCGGCCCTTCGCAACGACGTGCCGGGAGCGCAGCTCGTCGTCTGGCACGAGGGCAAGGCCTCGGAGTTCGAGTTCGGGGAAGAACGGCACGGCACGGGGCGCGCCGTGGAGCGCGACAGCAAGGTGCCCATCGGTTCGATCACGAAGACCTTCACCGCGACGCTGCTGATGGTGCTGGTGTCCGACGGCGACGTGGAGCTGGACGTCCCCATCGTCGAGTACCTCCCCGAACTCCGGCAGGCGCTCGGTGACGCCGCGGACGTGCTCACCGCCCGCCACCTGCTCAGCCACACCGGGGGACTGCACTCGGAGGTCGTCGCGCCGATCGCCGACGGCCGTCCGGCCCTGGCCGCTTCCGTGCAGGACGTCGTGCAGCCGCCGGGCGAGGGCTTTTCCTACTCCAACGCCGGGTACGCCATCATCGGCCGCCTGATCGAGGTGGCGACCGGCATGACCTGGTCGGAAGCGGTCCGGACCATCCTGCTCAAGCCGCTCGACATCGACCTCGGCTTTATCGCGGGCCCCGAGGGTTCCACGCCGTCCAACGCGAGCGGTCACACCGTCAACCGGGCCCTGCGCCTGGTGCGCCCGGTCGAGCAGGAGCTGACGCAGGTCGAGGCACCGGCGGGCGGTCTCGCCGCGAGCGCCGCCGACCTGGTCGAACTCGCGAAGATGCACCTCACCCCCCGGCACGGCGGCATCGACCCCGGCCTCGTCACCCCCGACCACCTCGCCGAGATGCGCCGTCCGGTGCCCGGCGCGGACCCGTTCGGCCTCGCCGACGGCTGGGGCCTCGGCCTCGCGCTGTTCCGCGGCACGGGCACCGGCTGGCTCGGGCACGACGGCACCGCCGACGGCACCTCCTGCCACCTGCGCCTCGACCCCGAGTCGGGCACGGTCGTGGCCCTCACCGCCAACGCCGCCACCGGCGCCGCGCTGTGGCGCGACCTGCTGCCCGAACTGCGGGCGGCGGGCATCGACCTCGACGAGAGCGCCGCGACCATCGACGCGGAACCGCGCACGTCGATCCCGCGCGAGTGCACCGGCACCTACGTCAACGGCGACACCGCCTACTCCGTGGTCGTCCAGGGCGACGAGCTGCACCTGGTCGTCGACGACGAACCGGCCGCGCGGCTCGCGGTCCACGACGGGTTCGTCTTCTCCGTGACGGACCTGGCCAACGGCGCGACCGGCCACCCCGGACGTTTCCTGCGAGACCCCCGCAGCGGTCGGATCGACCGGATCCAGATCGGCGGACGGGTCGCGGGTCGACTGCGCCGCGACGTGGCCTGAGCCCACCGCGGTTCCGCACACCTCTTCCCCTGGTACCCGTGGCGCTGCACCGCGCCCGAAAAAGGTTGGACGGCGATGACGCTCCCCGACACCGTGCCCGCCCGGTCGTTGGCCGACGGTCCATTTTTCCCACGACACCACGACACCGTGGTCGGCTTGTTCGCCGAGCAGGTCCTGCGCACCCCCGCCGCTGTGGCGGTGGTCGCGGACGACGGTGAGCGCACCTACGCCGAACTGGACGCGTGCTCGGACCGGCTCGCCCGGCGCCTGCTCGGCCTGGGGGTCCGGCCGGAGCAGCGCGTCGGCGTGCTGGCGGAGCGTTCGGCCGACCTCGTGGTGGCCCTGCTCGCCGTGCTCAAGGCCGGTGGCGCTTACGTGCCGCTCGACGCCCGCGCGCCCGACGAGCGGATGAGGACCGTGCTCGCGGAGGCGGGGGTGTCGGTGCTGCTGACCGACGGTGCGTGGCGGACCGTCGCCGAACGCGTCCACGGCGGCCACCTGCTGGTCGTGGACGCCGAGGAGGCGGGGGAGCCCGCGGACGTGCCCGACGTGCCCGTGCATCCGGACAACCTGGCGTACGTCGTGTTCACCTCGGGGTCCACGGGGGTGCCGAAGGGTGTGGCGGCACGGCACCGCGACGTGGTGGACCTCGCCCGCGACGCGCGGTTCGCGGGAGGCGCGCACGACCGCGTGCTCGTGCACTCGCCGGTGGCGTTCGACGCGTCGACCTACGAGGTGTGGGTGCCGCTGCTCACCGGTGGCACCGCCGTGGTCGCCCCTGCGGGCGACGTGGACGGGCGGGTGCTGCGGGAGGTGATCGGCAGGCACTCCGTGACCGGCGTCTTCCTGACCTCGGGCCTGTTCCGGGTGCTCGCGCAGGACGACCCCACCTGCCTGGCGGGACTGCGCGAGGTGTGGACCGGTGGTGACGTGGTGCCCGCCGCGGCGGTGCGGCGCGTCCTGGAGGCGTGCCCCGGCACCACGGTGGTCGACGTCTACGGCCCGACCGAGACCACCACGTTCGCCACCTCGCACCCCCTGCCCGACCTCGCCGCGGTGCCCGACGTCCTGCCCATCGGCACGGCACTGGACGCCATGCGCCTGCACGTGCTGGGCGAGGACCTGAGCCCGGTGCCGGACGGGGAGACCGGTGAGCTGTTCATCGCGGGCGCCGGCCTCGCCCGCGGTTACCTGAACCGCCCGGGGCTGACCGCGGACCGCTTCCTGGCCGACCCGTTCGGCGCGCCTGGCGAGCGGATGTACCGCACCGGCGACCTGGTCCGGTGGACGCCCGAGGGCGCCGTCGACTTCGTCGGCCGCGCGGACGACCAGGTGAAGGTCCGCGGTTTCCGCATCGAGACCGCCGAGGTCGAGGCCGTGCTGGCCCGGCACCCCGGTGTCGCGCAGGCCGCCGTCCTGGCGCGGGTGGACCGGACCGGGACGAAGCGCCTGGTCGCCTACGTCGTCGCGTCCGGTGCCCCGGCACCCTCCGACGACGACCTGCGCTCCGCCGTCCTGCGCTCGCTGCCCGACTACATGGCGCCGTCGGCGTTCGTGGCGCTGGACCGACTTCCGCTGAACAGCAACGGGAAGGTCGACCGCAAGGCACTGCCCGAGCCGGACTGGGACGTCGACCGGCGCGCCGGGCACGTCGCGCCCCGCACCCCCGCCGAGCGCGCCGTCGCGGACGCCTGGGCCGAGGTGCTCGGCGTGGCACCCGACCAGGTCGGCGCGCAGGACGACTTCCTGTCCCTCGGCGGGGATTCGATCCAGGCCCTCCGGGTGGTGTCCCGCCTGCGCACGGCGCTGGACGTGCCGCTGTCCACCAGGGACCTGCTGGACGCGCGGACCGTGGCCGGTCTCGCCGACCTGGTCGCCGACCGGGCGCCCATCGCGGCGGACGACCGGATCACCCCCGCGCCGCGCGACGGCGTGCTGCCGCTGTCCCCGGCACAGCAACGGCTGTGGTTCCTGCACCGGCTCGACCCCACCGGCACCGACTACAACACCGGTGTCGGCCTGCGGCTGCGCGGCCCGCTC
The DNA here is from genome assembly GCA_049997955.1 of Umezawaea sp. cmx-9-4. Classification (GTDB taxonomy): domain Bacteria; phylum Actinomycetota; class Actinomycetes; order Mycobacteriales; family Pseudonocardiaceae; genus Umezawaea. The sequence goes on from JAEBDY010000012.1 coordinate 158,312, forward strand.
GACCTCGACGCCCTGCGGACCGCGCTGGCCGGTCTGGTCGAGCGGCACGAGGCCATGCGGACCACCTTCGACGAGGTCGACGGCCACGGCGTCCAGGTCGTCGCTCCGCACGGGACGGTGCCGCTGCGCGTGGAGGACCTGTCCGGTGCCGGGGACGACGCCCTGGACCGGCTGTTCACGGAGGAGTTGACCACGCCGTTCGACCTGGGTGTCGGACCACTGGCCCGTGCCGTGCTCGCCAGGCTGGCCGACGACGACCACGTGCTGCTGCTCGACCAGCACCACATCGCCACCGACGGCTGGTCGGTCCGCCTCCAGGTCGACGACCTGGTCGAGCTGTACCGGTCCGCCGTCCGAGGGAGCGCGGCCGAGCTGAAGCCGCTGCCCGTCCGGTACGCCGACTTCGCGGTGTGGCAGCGCCGCCGCCTCGACGACCCCGCCGTCGCCGGGGAGCTGGACCACTGGCGGCGCGCGCTCGCCGACCTCGAACCCCTCGACCTGCCCACCGACCGGCCTCGCCCCGCCCGGCGCACCACGGCGGGCGCCGTGCACCGCGAACCCCTGCCGGGCCACGTGGTCAAGCGCCTGGCCGAGGTCGGCCGGGACAGCGGCACCACCCTCTTCACCACGCTGGCGGCCGCCGTGCAGCTGCTGCTGGCCCGCTACACCGGTCGGCGCGACGTCGCTGTCGGCACCGCGTCCGCGGGCCGCGGCCGACCGGAGCTGGACGACCTCGTCGGGTTCTTCGTCAACACGCTCGTCCTGCGGTCCGCAGTGGACCCGACCACGCCGTTCGACCGGTTCCTCCACGAGGTCCGGGAGACCGTGCTCGACGCGTTCGCCCACGACGAGGTGCCCTTCGACCGGCTCGTCGACGAACTGCGGCCGGACCGCGACCCGAGCCGGACCCCGCTCGTCCAGGCGCTCGTGGTGCTCCAGCAGGAGATGGTGCGGCCCACGGCGGTCGACGCCCTGAGCGTCGACGAGCACCACCTGCCGCGGCCGCGGGCGCGGTTCGAGCTGCTGGTGGAGTTCTGGCCCCGCGACGGCTCGCTCGACCTCTCCCTGGAGTACAACACCGACCTCTGGGACGCCGCCACGATCCAGCGGATGGCGGGCCACCTGCGGGTCCTGCTGGAAGCCGTCGCCGCCGATCCCGGCCTACCGCTCGGCGAGCTGCCGCTGCTCGGACCGGAGGAACGCCACCAGGTCCTGGAAGCGTTCAACGGCACCGACCACGACCGGCCACCGGCCACGGTCACCGCCCTCTTCGCCGAGCAGGTCCGCCGCACGCCCGACGCCGAGGCCGTCGTCGCAGGCGGCACTTCCCTCACCTACGCCGAGCTGGACGCCCGCGCCAACCGCCTGGCCCACCACCTGCTGCGCCACGGGCTGCGCGCGGAGGAGCCGGTCGCCCTGCTCCTGGGTCGCTCGGTCGACCTCGTGGTGGCCGAACTGGCCGTGGTCAAGGCGGGCGGCGCGTACGTCCCGCTGGACACCAGGGCGCCCGCCGAGCGGCTGTCGGTGCTGCTGGCGGAGAACGCCGCCGAGGTCGTCCTCACCGACCGGACCTGGCGCGCCACCGCGGAGGACGTCCACGACGGCCGCGTGGTCGTCCTGGACGACGAGGACCTGACCGCGGAGCCGACCACCGCGCCCGACCTGGTCGTGCACCCGGACCACCTGGCCTACGTCATGCACACCTCGGGCTCCACCGGCACGCCCAAGGGCGTGGCCGTGCGGCACCGCGACGTGACGGACCTCGCCCGCGACCAGCGGTTCGCCTGCGGCGCCCACGACCGGGTCCTGCTGCACTCCGCGCCTGCGTTCGACGCCACCACCTACGAGCTGTGGGTGCCGCTGCTCAACGGCGGCACCGTCGTGGTCGCCCCCGTCGGCGACCTCGACGCCGACCGGCTCCGGGACCTGGTCACCCGGCACGGCCTCACCGGCCTCTGGCTGACCGCCGGGCTGTTCCGCGCCGTCGCGCAGGACGACCCGAGCTGTCTGACCGGGCTGCGCGAGGTGTGGACCGGCGGCGACCTCGTGCCCGCGCCCGCGGTCCGGCAGGTGCTGCGCGCGTGCCCCGGCATCGCCGTGGTCGACGGCTACGGCCCGACCGAGACCACCACCTTCGCCACCTCGCACCGGATGGCCGACGCCGAGTCCGTCCCGGACGTGGTGCCGATCGGCCGCCCGCTGGACGGCATGCGCGTCCGCGTGCTCGACGAAACCCTGTCGCCCGTGCCGATCGGCGTGCCGGGTGAGCTGTTCATCGCGGGCGCGGGGCTGGCCCGTGGCTACGCCGACCGTCCGGGGCTGACCGCGTCCCGGTTCGTCGCCGACCCGTTCGGGGCGCCGGGGGAGCGGATGTACCGCACCGGCGACCTGGTGCGGTGGCAGGCCGACGGCACCGTGGAGTTCGTCGGCCGCACCGACGACCAGGTCAAGATCCGCGGGTTCCGGGTCGAGCCGGGCGAGGTCGACACGGCCCTGTCCGCGCACCCCGCCGTCGCCCAGTCGGTGACGGTCGTGCGCGCCGACGACACCGGGCGCAAGCGGCTGGTCGCCTACCTGACCTCCGTGGACACCGTGCCCGACGTGGCCGAGCTGAAGGAGTTCCTCGGCCGCGGGCTGCCGGACTACCTCGTGCCGTCCGCGTTCGTCGTCGTGGACGCGCTGCCGCTCAACGCCAGCGGCAAGGTGGACCGGCGCGCCCTGCCCGAACCGGTGTGGGCCACCGCGTCCGCCGCCCACGTCGCGCCCGCAGACGGCCCGGAGGCCGTGCTGGCCGGGATCTGGTCGGAGCTGCTCGGCGTCGACCGGGTGGGAGCGGCCGACAACTTCTTCGAGCTGGGCGGCGACTCCATCCTCAGCATCCAGGTGGTGTCCCGCGCCCGCCGGGCCGGGCTCGCCCTCACCCCCGGCGACCTGTTCCGGCACCCCACCGTGGCGGCCCTCGCCGGCGCGGCGGCCGTCGCCGGGCCAGCGGAGGCCGACCAGGGCCGGGTGGAGGGCGACGTGCCGCTCACCCCCGTGCAGCGGTGGCTGTTCGCCACGAACCCCGACCACCCCGAGCACTTCACCCAGGCCCTGACCGCGGAACTCGCCCACGACGTGGACGTCGACGCCCTGCGGCGGGCGCTGGCGGCGCTGGTGGAGCACCACGACGCGCTGCGGATGCGGTTCGAGCGCACGGAATCGGGCTGGCGGCAGCACAACGCGCCGGTCGAACGCGCCGGGATCCTCACCGAGCGCCGGTCGGCGGGCTTCGACCTCGCCGCCGGACCGCTGCTCGAAGCCGTGCTGGACGGGCGGGTGCTGCGCCTGGCCGTCCACCACCTCGTCGTGGACGGCGTGTCGTGGCGCGTCCTGCTGGAGGACCTCGTCACGGCCTACGACCAGGCGGCCCGCGGCGAGCCCGTCCGGTTGGCCGCCAAGACCACCTCGTTCAAGGACTGGTCGCACCGGCTGGCCCGGCACACCGCCGACGGCGGGTTCGACGACGAGCGCGCCCACTGGGCCACGACCGCCGACGCGGACACGTCGCTCCCCGTGGACCACGACGGCCCCAACACCGCCGGGTCCACCCGCGCCGTGTCGGTCCGGCTCGACCAGGAGACCACCAGGGCGCTGTTGCAGGACGTGCCCGCCGCGTACCGCACGCAGGTCAACGACGTGCTGCTGAGCGCGGTCGGCCGGGTGCTTGCCGACTGGACCGGCCGTCGCCGGGTGCCGGTGGACCTGGAGGGCCACGGCCGGGAGGACGTGCTCGACGGCGTCGACCTGTCCCGCACGGTCGGGTGGTTCACCTCGATCTTCCCCGTCGCGCTGGACGTGCCGGACGGCGACTGGGGCACGGTCCTCAAGGCCGTCAAGGAACAGCTGCGCGCCGTGCCCCGCAAGGGGATCGGCCACGGCGCCCTGCACGAGCCGGGCGTCGGCGGCCCGCGGATCAGCGTCAACTACCTCGGCAGGATGGACTGGTCCGCGGTCGAGGGCGGCGTGCTGCGCGCCGTGCGCGGCGGCCTGGAACTCGACAGCGCGCCCGAGGCCCCGCGACCGCACCTGCTCGACGTCGTCGGCGCCGTCGAGCACGGCTGCCTCGACCTCACCTGGTACTTCAGCGACCAGGTGCACGACGAGTCGACCGTGCGGGGCTTGGCCGACGCGTTGGCGAGCGCGTTGCGGGAGATCGTGGCGCACTGCGCTCGACCCGGTTCCGGTGGCCGCACACCGTCGGACTTCCCGTTGGCACGCCTGGACCAGGCTGCGGTGGACCGGCTGGTCGGCGACGGTCGGGACGTGGAGGACGTCTACCCGTTGACGCCGATGCAGGCGGGCATGGTCTTCCACGGCCTGGTCGACGGCGCGACCTCCGGCGCCTACTTCAACCAGGTCCGGTTCCGGCTGTCCGGTGTGGAGGACCCGCGGGCGCTGGGCGAGGCCTGGCAGCGGGTCGTGGACCGCAACGCCGTGCTGCGCGGCGAGGTGGTGTGGGACGGGCTGCCCGAACCGCTGCAGCTCGTGCGCCGTCACGTCACCCTCCCGGTGACCCACCTCGACTGGAGCGACCTCGACGACGAGGGCCAAGGCGACGAGCTGAGGAAGCTGCTGGCGCGCGACCGCGCCGCCGGGCTCGACCTCGCCACCGCGCCGCTGATGCGCGTCGCCGTGGCGCGGCTCTCGGACGACGAGGTCCTGGTGGTGTGGACGTTCCACCACGTCCTGCTCGACGGGTGGAGCGCGGCCCAGCTGTTCACGGAGGTCTGCGAGCAGCACGCGGCCGTCACCCGCGGCGCGTCCGGGCCCACCGCCGCCCGCCACCCGTTCCGCGAGTACCTGCACTGGCTCGACCGGCAGGACCGCGCGGAGGCCGAGCGGCACTGGCGACGGGTGCTCGACGGGTTCGGCGAGACCACCCCGCTGCCCTACGACCGCCGCCCGGTCGAGGCCCACCGGGCCGAGTCCGGCGGCACGGTCCGCTTCGAGCTGACCGCCGCGAGCACCGAACGGCTGCGCGCGGCGGCCCAGGGCCACGGCCTGACGGTGAACACCGTGGTGCAGGGCGCGTGGGCGCTGCTGCTGGCCCGGTACGGCGGCACGTCCGACGTCGTGTTCGGCACCACCGTGTCCGGCAGGCCCGCCGACCTGGCGGGCGTCGAGTCGACGGTGGGCATGTTCATCAACACCGTGCCCACCAGGGTCGCCGTCGACCGAGGCCGCGACCAGGTGTCGTGGCTGCGCGAACTCCAGGCCGACCAGGCCGAGTCGCGGCGCTTCGAGCACGTGCCCCTGGCGCGGCTGCGCGGGTGGAGCGCGCTGCCCGGCGGCGCGAACCTGTTCGACAGCATCCTGGTGTTCGAGAACTACCCGTTCGACGAGGACGCCATGGCCGCGCACGGCCTGCGGCTGCACGACGTGCAGGCGCACGAGCCGACGAACTACGCGCTCACCGTCGTCGTGTCGCCCGGCCCGCGCCTGGTGGTCGAGCTCGACCACGACCCGGCCCTGTTCGACGAGTCCACCGTGGAGCGACTGGGGCGGCACCTGGGAATGCTGCTGGACGACGTGCTGGTGGATCCGACGCGGCCGCTGGGCGACCTCCGGCTGCTCGACGACGCCGAGCGCGACCAGGTGCTGGTGGAGTGGAACCCCACCGGCCGGGACTTCCCGGTGGCCACGCTGCCGCGGCTGTTCGCCGAGCAGGCCGCCCGCACGCCCGACGCCGTCGCCGTCACCTGCGAGGGCGAGGGCCTGACCTACGCCGAGCTGGACGCCCGAGCCAACCAGGTGGCGCACGCGCTCGTCGAGCGCGGCGCGGGACCCGAGCGGTACGTCGCCCTGCGGCTGCCCCGCTCCACCGATCTGGTCGTGGCGGTCCTGGGCGTGCTCAAGTCCGGTGCGGCGTACCTGCCGATCGACCCGTCCTACCCCGCCGAGCGGATCGCGGACATGGTCGAGGACACCCGGCCGGTGGCGGTGCTGGCGGAGTTGCCTGACCTGACCGGCAGGCCCACCACCGCACCGCCGGTCGTGCTGCGGCCGGAGAACCCCGCCTACGTCATCTACACCTCCGGCTCCACGGGCAAGCCCAAGGGCGTCGTCGTGCCGCACGCCAACGTGGCCCGGCTGTTCTCGGCCACCGACCACTGGTTCGGGTTCGACGCGGACGACGTGTGGACGCTGTTCCACAGCTACGCCTTCGACTTCTCCGTGTGGGAGCTGTGGGGTCCGCTGCTGCACGGCGGGCGGCTCGTGGTCGTGCCGCACGACGTGTCCCGGTCGCCGGGCGACTTCGCCGCGCTGCTGGCGCGGGAGCGGGTCACCGTGCTCAACCAGACGCCGTCGGCGTTCTACCAGCTCATCGCCGAGCGGCCGACGGACCTGTGCCTGAGGTTCGTCATCTTCGGCGGCGAGGCGCTGGACGTGCGCAAGCTGGCGGCCTGGGACGGTCCCGGCGAGCTGGTCAACATGTACGGCATCACCGAGACCACCGTGCACGTCACGTGGACGCCCGCCGACGGCACCGTCGGCGAACCCATCCCGGACCTGCGCGTGTACGTCCTCGACGACGACCTGCGGCCCGTGCCGCCCGGCGTCGTCGGCGAGATGCACGTCGCCGGGGCGGGCCTGGCGCGCGGCTACCTCAACCGGCCGGGCCTGACCGCGTCCCGGTTCGTCGCGGACCCGTTCGGCGAACCCGGTTCGCGCATGTACCGCACGGGCGACCTGGCCCGCTGGAAGGACGGCAGGCTCGACTACCTCGGCCGCGCCGACCACCAGGTCAAGATCCGCGGCTTCCGCATCGAGCTGGGCGAGGTCGAGGCCGCCCTCGAAGCGCACGACGACGTGGCCGCGGCGGCGGCCGACGTCCGCGAGCACGCCGGGCGCAAGCTCATCGTCGGCTACGTCGTTCCCGCGGGCGGCCGCACGGTCACCGACCTGCGCGGCTTCCTGGCCCGGACGCTGCCCGACCACGTGGTGCCCTCGGCGTTCGTCGTGCTGGACCGGCTTCCGCTGACGGGCAACGGCAAACTCGACCGCAAGGCGCTGCCCGCACCCGCGTGGGAGACGACCGGGTCCGGGCACACCGCGCCGCGCACGGAGGCCGAACGGGTGCTCGCGGACATCTGGGCGCAGGTGCTCGGGGTGGACCGGGTCGGCGTGGAGGACGACTTCTTCGAACTCGGCGGCGACTCGATCATCAGCATCCAGGTCGTGTCGCGCGCCCGCCAGGCCGGGTACGGCCTGGCGCCGCGGGACCTGTTCACCTACCCGACGGTGGCCGCGCTCGCGGCGGCCGTTCCCGCCGCCGCGGCCGAGGAGGCCGTGCCGCAGGGCCCGGTGACCGGCGAGGTGCCGCTGACGCCCATCCAGCGCTGGTTCCTCGACACCGAACCGCCGCGACCGGAGCACTTCGACCAGTCCGTCCAGGTCGAGTTCGCCGACGAGGTCGACGTGGACGCCCTGCGGCGCGCGCTGGCGGCCCTGGTGGAGCACCACGACGCGCTGCGGATGCGGTTCGAGCGCACGGCATCCGGCTGGCGGGAGCACAACGCCCCGGTCGCGCCGGTGGACGTGCTGTCCGTGCACGGTCTGTCCGAAGAGGACGGTGTCGGCCTGTCGGCGGCCACCGACGAGGTGCACCGCGGGTTCGACCTGGCCCGTGGACCGCTGCTGCGGGCGGCCCTGCTCACGTCCCGCAGGCTGCTGGTCGCCGTGCACCACCTGGTCGTGGACGGCGTGTCCTGGCGGGTGTTGCTGGAAGACCTGGAAACCGCTTACCTCCAGGCTCGGCGCGGTGAGGAGGTCGTCCTCGGGCAGAAGACCACGTCGTTCCGCGAGTGGGCGCACAAGCTGGCCGGGCACACCTCCGACGGCGGGTTCGACGACGAGGTCGCCCACTGGGCGGGCGTGACCGGTGACCCCGGCGTGCCCGTGGACCGCCACGGGACCGGCACGACCGGCACCGTGCGCGGCGTCACCGCCGGGCTGGACGCCGACCTGACCCGAGCACTGCTCCAGGACGTGCCCGCCGTGTACCGCACGCAGGTCAACGACGTGCTGCTGAGCGCGCTGGGCCGGGTGCTGGGCGGGTGGACCGGCCGGGACCGGGTCCTGGTGGACCTGGAGGGCCACGGCCGCGACGGCGAGTTCCTCGACGGCGTCGACCTGTCCCGCACGGTCGGCTGGTTCACCTCGGTGTTCCCGGTGGCGCTGGACGTCCCGACCGGCGACTGGGGAGAGGTGCTGAAGTCCACCAAGGAACGGCTGCGCGCGGTGCCCCGGCGCGGCATCGGCCACGGCGCCGCGCACCGCTCGGCAGGCGCGGCGAGGCCGGTGGTGGCGTTCAACTACCTCGGGCAGTTCGACGGCTCTGCCGGCGGGACGGCGTTCAGGACGGTCGGCGGACTGGCCGCCGACGCCGCGCCGGACACGCCCCGGCCCCACCTGATCGACGTCGTCGGCGCGGTGGAGGACAAGGAACTCCGGCTCACCTGGTACTTCAGCGACGAGGTGCACGACGAGTCGACCGTCCGGGGCCTGGCCGAGTCCATGGCGGCGGCGTTGCGGGAGATCGTGGCGCACTGCGCTCGGCCGGGAACCGGGGGCCGCACGCCGTCGGACTTCCCCTCGGCGGGGTTGGACCAGGCCGCGGTGGACCGGTTGGTGGGCGACGGTCGGGACGTGGAGGACGTCTACCCGTTGACGCCGATGCAGGCGGGCATGGTCTTCCACAGCCTGTCCCACGGCCACGAGGGCCTCTACACCGAGCGGATCTCGTTCGTCCTCGACGGTGTCACCGACATCGGCGCGCTGGCCCGTGCCTGGCGGGAGGTGGTCGCGCGGACGCCGGTCCTGCGCAGCCGGGTCGTCTGGGAGGGCGTCGACCGGCCGTTGCAGGTGGTGTGCCGCGACGTCGACGTGCCCATCCACGAAGCCGACGACCCCGGAGGCCTCGACCTCGGCACGGTGCCGCTGATGCGGTTGGCGCTGGCGCGCGAGTCGGACACGGCCGTGCGGGTCGGGTGGACGTTCCACCACGTGCTGCTCGACGGGTGGAGCACGTTCCAGGTGCTGACCGACGTCTTCGCCTGCTACGCCGCGTTCAGCGCAGGCCGCGACCCCGAACTCGTGGCACGCCGTCCGTTCGGCGACTACCTGCGCTGGCTGTCCACCCAGGACCCGCGGGAGGCGGAGGAGCACTGGCGGCGGGTGCTCGGCGGCTTCACCGCACCGACACCGCTGCCGGTCGACCGACCCGCCGAGCAGGGCCACGCCACCCGTTCCGCCGCGTGGACGACCCTCACGCTGCCCGGCGGCGGGCTGCGCGACTTCGCCCAGCGCAACGGCCTGACGCTCAACGCCGTGGTGCAGGGCGCCTGGGCGCTGCTGCTGTCCCGCTACAGCGGGCAGGCCGACGTGTGCTTCGGCTCCACCGTGTCCGGCCGCCCGGCCGACCTGCCCGGCGCGGACGCCATCACCGGCATGTTCATCAACACCCTGCCCGTCCGCACGGAGGTCGTGGAGGACGAACCGGTCGCGGTGTGGTTGCGGCGGTTGCAGACCGATCAGGCCGAGGCGCGCCGGTTCGAGCACGTCTCGCTCGCCGACCTCCAGGCGTGGAGCGACGTGCCCGGCGGGGTGGACCTGTTCGCCAGCATCCTGGTGTTCGAGAACTACCCGGTCGACGCCGCCGCGACCCACGGCATCGCGCTGCGCGACCTGGACGCCGTGGAGACGACCAACTACCCGCTCAGCGTCGGCGTCCGCCCCGGCGAGGAACTGGAGTTCCGGCTCAGCTACGACCCGGCCCTGTTCGACCTCCCCACGGTCGAGCGCGTCGCCGGGCACCTGACGACGGCCCTGCTCGGCTTGACCGCCGACCCCGACCGGGCGGTGGGCGAGGTCGACATCCTGGACGACGCCGAGCGTCGGCTGGTCCTCCCCGAGCGCGTCGACCTCGGCGCTCCGGAGGCGACCGTGCCGGAGCTGTTCGCCGAGCAGGCATCCCGGACGCCCGACGCGACCGCCGTCGTCGCGGACGGCACGTCGCTCACCTACGCCGAACTGGACGCGCGCGCCAACCGGCTGGCGCACCGGCTGATCGCGTTCGGCGTGCGCCCCGAGCAGCGCGTCGGACTGCTCCTGCGCCGGTCGGCCGACCTGGTGGTCGCGGTGCTCGCCGTGGTCAAGGCGGGAGGCGCCTACCTGCCGCTGGACGGGCGCGCACCCGTGGAGAGGATGCGGCTGGTGCTGGAGCAGGCCGGTGCCGCGGTCCTGCTCACCGACCCCCACTGGGAGGACACCGCCCGCGAGGCCCACGGCGGTCACGTCGTCGTGCTCGACGGCGACACCGACGGGGGGCAAGCGGACCGGCCTCTGCCTGCCGGGCACGCGGACGGCCTCGCCTACGTCGAGTTCACCTCCGGCTCCACCGGCACGCCGAAGGGCGTGGCGGTGCGGCACCGGGACGTGGTGGCGCTGGCGCTGGACTCCCGCTTCGACGGCCCGGCCCACCGCACCGTGCTCGTGCACTCCCCGCTGGCGTTCGACGCCTCCACCTACGAGCTGTGGGTGCCGCTGCTGCGCGGCGGCCGGGTGGTCGTCGCCCCGCCGGAGGACCTCGACGCTGCGGTGCTGCGCGACCTGATCACCACGCACGGCGTGACGGCGCTGTGGCTGACCGCGGGCCTGTTCCGCGTGCTGGCCCAGGACTCGCCCGACTGCCTGGCGGGCGTGGCCGAGGTGTGGACCGGCGGCGACGTCGTGCCCGCCGCGGCGGTCCGCCGCGTCATGGCCGCCTGTCCGGGTCTGGTCGTGGTCGACGGGTACGGGCCGACCGAGACCACGACGTTCGCCACGACCCACCGGATGACCGACCACGTACCGGACACCGTGCCCATCGGCACACCGCTGGACGGGATGTCCGCCTACGTGCTGGACGACCGGCTGCGACCGGTGCCGGTCGGGGTGCCCGGCGAGCTGCACCTGGCGGGCGCCGGTCTGGCCCGCGGCTACCTGGACCGGCCCGGTCTGACCGCGTCCCGGTTCGTGGCCTGCCCGTTCGGCGTGCCGGGGGAGCGGATGTACCGCACCGGCGACGTCGTGCGGTGGCTGCCGAACGGCGTGCTGGAGTTCGCGGGCCGCGTCGACGACCAGGTGAAGCTGCGCGGGTTCCGCATCGAACCTGGCGAGGTCGAAGCGGTGCTGGGCAGGCACCCGGACGTGGGCGGGCTGGTCGTCGTGGTCCGCGAGGACGCGCTCGGCGGCAAGCAGCTCGTGGCCTACCTGGTGCCCGCCGATCCCGGTCGTGCGCCGGAGCAGGCGGACCTGGCCGCGTTCGCCGGGCGGAGCCTGCCCGACTACATGGTGCCCTCGGTGTTCGTCGTGCTCGACGCGTTGCCGTTGAGCACCAACGGGAAGGTCGACCGGGCCGCGCTGCCCACGCCCTCCGCGCCCGTGCCCGCCACCCGGTACGTGGCGCCCGAGACCGACACCGAACAGGTGATGGCCGGGATCTGGGAGGAGGTGCTGGGCGTGGAGCGCGTCGGCGCCGAGGACGACTTCATCGCCCTCGGCGGGGACTCCATGCGCAGCCTGCTCGTCACCTCCCGCTGCCGCGCGGCCTTCGACGTGCCGCTGACCCCGCACGACGTCCTCACCTCCCGCACGGTCGCAGACCTGTCGCGGCTGGTCGAGGAGAAGATCCTGCTCGAACTCGAACGAGTCGCCCTCGATGACGGCGCCACCCCTGACCTGTGAGGAGACAACACACCATGTCGTCGTCGATGGAGGACCGCATCGCCGCACTGCCCCCGCACCTGCGGGAGCAGATGCGCCGCCGCCTCTCGGGCAAGTCCGAGCAGGCCGACGCCATCAGACCGGCCGACCGCACCCGGCCGCTGCCGCTGTCGTTCCCGCAGCAGCGCCTGTGGTTCCTCGACCGGTTCCAGCCCGGAGGCTCGGGCTACAACAGCGCGCTGGCGCTGCGCCTGACCGGGCGGCTGGACGTGCCCGCGCTGACCGCCGCGCTCAGCGGACTGGTGGCGCGCCACGAATCGCTGCGCACGACGCTGGACGAGGTCGACGGGGTCGGCGCGCAGGTCGTGCACCCGCCGTTCGACCTCGCCGTGCCCGTGGTCGGGCAGCACGACCCCGACGGGCTGGACGACCTGCTGGTCGAGGAGTACTCCCGCCCCTTCGACCTGCGGCGCGGACCGCTGGTGCGGGTGCTGCTGGTCCGGCTCGCCGAGGACGAGCACGTGCTGCTGGTGACCGCGCACCACGTCGTCACCGACGGCTGGTCGATGGGCGTGCTCACCGAGGAACTGGGGGAGCTGTACGGCGCGGCGCTGGACGGGCGGGAAGCGTCGTTGCCCGCCCTGCCGATCCAGTACGCCGACTTCGCCGCCTGGCAGCGTGAACGACTGTCCGGCGACGCGCTGCGCGGCCACCTCGACCACTGGACGCGGCGGCTGACCGGCACCACCCCGCTCGACCTCCCGACCGACCGGCCCCGCCCGCCGGTGCGCACGACGAACGGCGCGGCGCACGCGTTCACCGTGCCCGCTCCGGTCACCGCGGCGCTGCGCGAACTCGCCCACGAGCGCGGCACGATCCTGTTCTCCGTCCTGCTGGCGGGCTGCCAGGCGTTGCTGGCCCGCTACGCCGGGCAGGACGACGTGGCCGTCGGCACCGTGACCACCGGCCGCGGCCGCCCCGGCCTGGAGCGGCTGGTCGGGTTCTTCGTCAACACGGTGGTGCTGCGGTCCACTGTGGACAGCACTGTCGACTTCGCCGAGTTCCTGGACCAGGTCAAGGAGAACGTCAAGGAGGCCTTCGCCCACGACGAGACGCCGCTGGAGCACCTGGTCGACGCCGTCCGCAAGGACCGCGACGTCAGCCGCAACCCGCTGTTCGACGTCATGGTGCTGCTCCAGAACGCCGAGCGCACCCCGCCCCGGCTGCCCGGCCTCGACGTCGAACGGGTCGGCCTGTCCCGGCGCGACGCCATCTTCGACCTGACCATCGAGTTCCAGGAGCGGGACGGATTCCTGGAAGGCACGGTGGAGTACAACACCGACCTGTTCGACGCCACCACGGTCGAGCGCTTCGCCGACCACCTGGTGCTGCTGCTCGACGGCGTGGCGACCGATCCGCGCCGACCGCTGGGCGAGCTGCCGTGGATGTCGGACGCCGAGCGCGACCAGGTCCTGACGGGCTGGAACGACGCCCACCGCGAGCCGGTCGACGGCACGATCCCCGGCCTGTTCGCCGAGCAGGCGCGCCGGACCCCCGACGCGCCCGCGGTCCTCGCGGACGACGTGGTCCTCACCTACGCCGAGCTGGACGCCCGCGCCAACCGCCTCGCCCACCGGCTGATCGGCTTCGGCGTGCTCCCCGAACAACCGGTGGGGCTGCTCGTGGAGCGCTCCGCCGACCTGGTCGTCGCCGAACTGGCCGTGGTCAAGGCGGGTGCGGCGTACGTGCCGCTGGACGGTCGCGCTCCGGCCGAGCGCATGAGGCGCGTGCTCGCCGAATCCGGCGTGATCGCGGTGATCACCGACCACGCCAACGAAGAGGTCGCCACGTCCATCCACACCGGACAGCTCCTGGTGCTCGGCGGTGACGAGTCCGGCGCGCCCGATCCCGGCGTCGCGGTGCACCCGGACCAGCTCGCCTACGTCATGCACACCTCGGGGTCCACCGGCACGCCGAAGGGCGTGGCGGTGCGGCACCGGGACGTCGTGGCGCTGGCGCTGGACTCCCGCTTCGACGGCGGCGCGCACGACCGCGTGCTGCTGCACTCCCCGTCGGCGTTCGACGCCTCCACCTACGAGCTGTGGGTGCCGCTGCTGCGCGGCGGTCGGGTCGTCGTCGCGCGGCCCGGCGACGTGGACGCCGACGCGATCCGGCACGCCGTCACCGCGCACGGCGTGACCGCGATCTGGTTGACCGCCGGGCTCTTCCGCCTGGTCGCCCAAGAGGCGCCCGAGGCGTTCTCCGGGCTGCGCGAGGTGTGGACCGGCGGTGACGTGGTGCCCGCCGCCGCGGTCCGCGGGGTGCTCGACGCGTGCCCCGGCCTGACCGTCGTCGACGGCTACGGTCCGACCGAGACGACGACGTTCGCCACCTCGTTCCCGATGACGGACGACGTGCCGGACGTGATCCCCGTCGGCCGCCCGCTGGACGGCATGGCGGCCTACGTGCTGGACGACGAGCTGCGGCCCGTTCCCGTCGGCGTGCCCGGCGAGCTGTTCCTCGCGGGCGCCGGGGTGGCCCGCGGCTACCTGGGACAGCCCGGCCTGACCGCCGAGCGCTTCCTGCCCGACCCCTTCGGCCCGCGCGGCTCCCGCATGTACCGCACCGGTGACGTCGCCCGGTGGCGGACCGCCGGCGGAGCCGGAAATGAGGCGGAGCCGGGCTTCGTGGAGTTCGTCGGCCGCACCGACGACCAGGTCAAGATCCGCGGCTTCCGGGTCGAGACCGGCGAGGTCGACGCCCTGCTCGTGCGCCACCCCGGCGTCGCCCAGGCGATCACCGTCGCCCGGTCCGACGACGGCCGCAAGCAGCTGGTCGCCTACCTCGTGCTGACGACGGACGTGGACCACGCCGACCTGCGGGCGTGGCTCGCGCGCGAGCTCCCGGACTACATGGTGCCGTCGGCGTTCGTAGCGCTCGACGCGCTTCCCCTGAGCGGCAACGGGAAGGTCGACCGCCGCGCGCTGCCCGCGCCCGAGGCGCGCCCGGTCGGCGCGGACCGCCACGTCGAGCCCACCACGCCCGTCGAACGGGAACTGGCCCGCGTCTGGGCCGAGGTGCTGCGCGTCGACCGCGTGGGGATCGAGGACAACTTCTTCGAGCTGGGCGGCGACTCCATCCTCAGCATCCAGCTCGTCTCCCGCGCCCGCCGGGCAGGCCTGCGGCTGTCGTCCAAGGACGTCTTCCTGCACCCCACCATCGCCCAGCTGGCCGCGACCGCGACGGCCGCGGTCGACCACGCGCCGGACGCCCCGGCCGCCGGACCCGCGCCGTTGACGCCGATCCAGGAGTGGTTCTTCGACACCGCGCCCGGAAGTCCCCACCACTTCACCATGTCGACCCACGTGGAACTGGCCCCGGACCTCGACGAGCGGGCGCTGGCCACGGCCGTCGACGCCGTCGTGGCGCACCACGACGCACTGCGCACGCGTTTCACCCGTGACGGCGACCGGTGGGTCCAGGACGTCGCACCCACCGCGCCGACCGGCGTGCTGGAGGTGCGCGACCTGTCCGGCCTCGACGAGCGGGCGCGGGCCGAAGCGGCGGAAGCCGACGCCCTTGCCGCCCAGTCGGGCCTGGACCTCGGCGAAGGCCCCCTCGTGCGGGCCCTGCTGTTCCGCCTCGGTGAAAGCTCCCGGCTGTTCCTGGCCGTGCACCACCTCGTCGTGGACGGCGTGTCGTGGCGCGTCCTGCTTGGCGACCTCGACACCGCCTACCACCAGGTGGCGCGCGGCGAACCGGTCGTGTTGGAGCCCGTGGCCACGGCGTTCGCCACGTGGGCGCGCCGCCTGGCCGACCGCGTGGGCGCGGGCGACCTGGACGCCGACCTCGACCACTGGACCGGCTTCGCCGCGTCCGCCCCCGCCGACGTCCCCGTGGACCACGAGGGCGGCGACCCGGCGGAGGACGTCAGGGCCGTCACCGTGCGGCTCGGGCGAGCCGACACCGACGCGCTGCTGCACCAGGTGCCGAGCGTCTACCGCACGCAGGTCAACGACGTGCTGCTCAGCGCGCTCGGTCGCGCGCTGGCCGACTGGACCGGCCGGGACCGCGTGCTCGTCGGCCTGGAGGGCCACGGGCGCGAGGACGTGCCCGACGACCTCGACGTGTCCCGCACGGTCGGCTGGTTCACCAGCCAGTTCCCCCTCGCCCTGCACGTGCCCGCCGGGGAGTGGGGCGGCGTGCTGAAGTCGGTCAAGGAGCAGGTGCGCGCCCTGCCGCGCCGCGGCCAGAGCTACGCGGCGCTGCGCTACCTGAGCGCCCCCGACTCCCCGGCTGCGGCGCTGCGCGACGACCCGCACCCGTTGATCAGCTTCAACTACCACGGCCAGTGGGACGTGGCGCCCGACGACGACGGGCTCTACCGGGCCCGGTGCGCCCCGATCGGCCGGGACACCGCTCCCGGCAACGCCCGCGCTTACCTGCTCGACGTCGTGGGCCTGGTGGAGGACGGCGAACTCGAACTCACCTGGCTGTACTCCGAACGCGTGCACGACGAGTCGACCGTGCGGACCGTGGCCGAGGCGGTGCTGCGGGGACTGTCCGAGATCGTGGCGCACTGCGCTTCGCCGGGTGCCGGTGGCCGCACGCCGTCGGACTTCCCGTTGGCACGCCTGGACCAGGCGGCGGTGGACCGGTTGGTCGGGGAGGGCGGCGAGGTGGAGGACGTCTACCCGCTGACCCCGTTGCAGGAGGGGATGCTGTTCCACGGCCTGGTGGACCCGTCGTCCACGGCCTACTTCGACCAGGTGCGGCTGCGGCTGACCGGCGTCGACGACGAGCGCGCCCTCGCCACCGCCTGGCAGCGCGTCGTCGACCGCACGCCGGTGCTGCGCGGCGCCCTGGTGTGGGAGGGAGTCGAGCGGCCGGTGCAGGTGGTCCGGTCCCACGTGGACCTGCCCACCGCGCACCACGACTGGCGCGGACTGTCCGAAGAGGACCGCGACCGCGAACTGGACCTGCTGGCGGCCGCGAGCCTCGACCTGCGCCGCGCTCCGCTGATGCGGATCGACCTCGCCCGGCTGTCGGACGACGAGGTGCTGCTCGTCTGGACGTTCCACCACGTGCTGCTGGACGGGTGGAGCCTCGCGCAGGTGTTCGCCGAGGTGTGCGAGCAGTACCGGGCGATCACCGACGGCCGCGCGCCCGTGGTGGTCACCCGGCGGCCCTTCCGCGACTACCTGCGCTGGCTGGCCGGTCAGGACCGGTCCGAGGCCGAAGGGCACTGGCGCGAGGTGCTGGCCGGCTTCTCCGCGCCCACCGCGCTGCCGTACGACCGGCAACCGCCGCGCGACCACGCGACCGAGTCCTCCGACGCGGTTCCCGTTTCACTCACCGCCGAGCAGACCGACCGGCTGCGCCGCACCGCCCGCGGCCACGGCCTCACCGTCAACACCGTGGTGCAGGGCGCGTGGGCGCTGCTGCTGTCCCGCTACAGCGGCGAGTCCGACGTCGTGTTCGGCACGACGGTCTCCGGCCGACCCGGCGAACTGCCGGGCGTGGAGCAGATGGTCGGCCTGTTCATCAACACCGTGCCGACCAGGGTCGCCGTGCGCGACGACGCCGACATCCCGACCTGGCTGCGGGAGGTGCAGGCGGCGCAGACGGAGTCGCGGCGGTTCGACTTCGTGTCGCTGACCGACCTGCGGTCGTGGAGCGACGTGCCCGCGGGGTCGACGTTGTTCGACAGCGCCGTGGTGTTCGAGAACTACCCGCTCAACGACGTCACCGAGGTCGGCGGCATCCAGGCGACCGACGTGCGGGCCCGTGACACGACCACCTTCCCGCTCACCCTGAGCGCCGTCCTCGACGACCGGCTCCGCCTGGACCTCGCCTACGACCCGCACCTGTTCGACGCCGACACCGCCCGCGGCCTCGCCGACCGCCTGCTCCTGCTCGTCGACGCCATCGCCGCGGACTCCGCGCGACCGGTGTCGGAGTTGCCGCTGATGACCGAGGACGAACGGCGTCGGGTGGTCGTGGAGTGGAACGCCACGGCCGGTGAGGTGCCGGACGCGACGATCGTGGACCTGTTCGAGGACCGGGCGCGGACCACGCCGGACGCCGTCGCGCTGGTGGTGGGGGACCGGTCGCTGACGTTCGCGGAGTTGAACGCGTGGGCGAACCGGGTGGCACGGGCCTTCGTCTCGTCCGGCGTGGGTCCGGAGCGGTTGGTGGCGCTGTCGTTGCCGCGGTCGGTGGAGTTCGTGGTGGCGTTGCTGGCGATCTGGAAGGCCGGTGGTGTCTACCTGCCGGTCGACCCCTCCCTGCCCGCCGACCGGGTGGAGTTCCTGCTGCGGGACGCGGACCCGGTGCTGGTGGTGCGCGGGGAGTTGCCCGCGTCCGACGGCCAGGACTCCGCGGATCCGGGGTTGTCGCGCCCGGACCACGCCGCTTACGTGATCTACACGTCCGGCTCGACCGGCAGGCCGAAGGGAGTGGTGGTCGAACACCGCAGCCTGGTGAACCTGCTGGTGAACCACCGCGAGGACTTCGTCCGGGGCGAACGGTTGCGGGTGGCGTTGTCGGCGGTGTTCTCGTTCGACACGTCCCTCGAAGGCATCGTGCTGATGGCGGATGGTCACGAGTTGCACGTGCTGGAGGAGGACGTGCGGCTCGACCCGCCCGCGCTGGTGGACTACGTGGTCGACCGGCGGATCGACTTCCTGGACCTGACCCCGTCCTACGCGGGGCAGTTGCTGGAAGCGGGGCTGTTGGACGGCGAGCACCGGCCGAAGGTGCTGATGCTCGGCGGAGAAGCCATCGGCGGGAGCCTGTGGCAGCGGTTGGCCGACCAGCCCGGTACGGCGAGCTACAACTTCTACGGCCCGACCGAGTCCACTGTGGACGCCCTGTCCTGCCGGATCGCCGGCGCCGGGCGACCGGTCGTGGGACGACCGCTGCGCAACGTGCGCGCCTACGTGCTGGACGAGCGGTTGCGCCCGGTTCCCGTTGGTGTGCCGGGTGAGTTGCACCTGGCCGGTGTCCAGGTCGCCCGCGGCTACCTCGGTCGCCCCGGTCTGACCGCGGACCGGTTCCTGGCAGACCCGTTCGGCGGGCCGGGCGAGCGCATGTACCGCACGGGTGACCGGGCGCGGTGGCTGGCCGACGGCACCCTGGACTACCTGGGCCGCAACGACGACCAGGTCAAGATCCGCGGCTTCCGCATCGAGCCGGGCGAGGTCGAGGCGGCACTGGTCCGCCATCCCGACGTCCGCGAAGCCGTGGTCGTCGCACGGCGGGACGACGGCCACCAACGCCTCGTCGCCTACGTCACGCCCGCTGGAACGGCGGACCTGCGGACGTGGCTGGCCGAGCGGCTGCCGGACTACCTGGTGCCCTCGGCGTTCGTCGCGCTGGACGCGATTCCCCTCAACGCCAACGGAAAGGTCGACCGCCGCGCCCTGCCCGCCCCCGACCTCGGTGCCGCTCGCACCGACCACGTCGCACCGCGCACGGACGTGGAACGGGACGTGGCCGACATCTGGTCCGAGGTGCTGGGCGTGCCGGGCATCGGCGTGCGGGACAACTTCTTCGAGCTGGGCGGCGACTCCATCCTCAGCATCCGGGTGATCTCCCGGCTGCGCACCGCGTTCGACGTGGAGATGTCGCCGCGCGCCCTGTTCACCCACCCCACCGTCGCGGGCATCGCCGGGCTGGTCTCCGGGGCCACGGGTTCCCGACTGGCCGACATCCCCGTGGTGCCGCGCGACGGCGGCCTGCCGCTGTCGTTCGCGCAGCAGCGCCTGTGGTTCCTCGACGAGTTCGAACCCGGCGGCACCGAGTACCTGACGCCGTCGATCCTGCGGCTGCGAGGCCCCCTGGACGTCGACGCCCTGAGCACGGCGCTGACCGCGCTCGTGGCGCGGCACGAGTCGTTGCGCACCACCTTCGAGACGGTCGACGGCCGCGGTGCGCAGGTCGTGCACCCGCCCCACCACGTCGAGGTGCCGGTGCTCGACCGGTCCGAGGAGGACTTGGCGGGGGTCCTGACCGTCGAGACGACCACGCCGTTCGACCTCCGGCGCGGTCCGCTGGTCCGGGTGCTGCTGGTGCGCCTTGCCGAGGACGACCACGTGCTTTCCCTGGTGCTGCACCACATCGTCACCGACGGCTGGTCCAACGGCGTGCTGCTCGGCGAACTGGGCGCCTGCTACGAGGCCGCGACCAGCGGCACGGACGCGAAGCTGCCCGACCTGCCCGTGCAGTACGCCGACTACGCGGTGTGGCAGCGCGAGGCGTCGACCGAGGAGGAGATCGAGGGGCACCTGGTCCACTGGCGCCGTGCGCTGGACGGCGTGCGGCCGCTGGAACTGCCCACCGACCGACCTCGACCGGCGACCCGCGGCAAGCAGGGCGCGCTGGTGCACTTCCAGGTGCCCGCCGAGGTCACCGACCGGCTCAAGGCACTGGCGCGCCACCACGACGGCACGCTGTTCATGGCGCTGCTCGCGGCGTGCCAGGTGCTGTTCGCCCGCTGGTCCGGGCAGCGGGACGTCGCCGTCGGCACGGTCGTCTCCGGCCGCGACCGCACCGAACTGGAGGGCCTGGTCGGGTTCTTCGTCAACACGCTGGTGCTGCGGTCCGACGTCGACCCGCGCCAGGGCTTCCGGGACCTGCTGGGTCAGGTCCGCGAGACGGTGCTGGACGCCTTCGCCCACCAGGACGTGCCGTTCGAGCGGGTCGTGGACGAGGTGCACCCCGTGCGCGACCCCAGCCGCACCCCGCTGTTCCAGGCGATGGTCGTCCTGCAGAACACCCCCGACGACGGACCGCGCCTGCCCGGCCTGCGGGTCGAGGAGCTGCCGCCGCCGTCGGTCGCTGCGGGGTTCGACCTGTCGTTCCAGTTCCAGGAGTTCGACGGCCGCCTGGAAGCGGTGCTGACCTACGACACCGCGCTGTTCGACGCCGCCACGGCCGAGCGGATGGTCGCGCACGTCGGCGTGCTGCTCGACGGCGCGACCACCGACCCCGACCGCGCCGTGGCCGACCTGCCGCTGCTCACCGACGACGAGCTGCGGCACGTCCTGGACGAGTGGAACGACACCGGCGTCGGTGGTCCCGCACCGGCGTACCACGAGGTCTTCCAGGACCGGGCCGCCCGCACGCCCGACGCGACGGCCCTGGTCGACGGCGACAGGTCGTGGACCTTCGCCGAGGTGAACGCCAACGCCAACCGGATCGCCCACCACGTGATCGCCGCGGGTGTCGGGCCGGAATCCCTGGTGGCGCTGACGTTGCCCCGGTCGGCCGAGATGGTGTTCGCGATCCTGGGCGTGCTCAAGGCGGGCGGCGCGTACCTGCCGCTCGACCCCGACCACCCGGCCGAGCGGATCGCGTTCGTGCTGGACGACGCCCGACCGGTGCTCGTGGTGTCCGCGGGCGGCGCTGTCCCCGGCGACCTGCCGCTCGTGCGGCTGGACGACCCCGCCGTGGCCGGGCGTCCCGCCACCGACCCGACCGACGCCGACCGCACGGCCCCGCTGCGACCCGAGCACGCCGCGTACGTGATCTACACGTCCGGCTCCACCGGCCGCCCCAAGGGCGTCGTGGTCGAGCACCGCAACCTCGCCGCGCTCGTCGCCGACCACCACACCCGCCTGCTGCCCGACGACGGGACGACCCTGCGCGGGATCGCCACCGCCGCGTACACCTTCGACGCCTCCTGGGAGGGGCTGCTCCTGCTGGGCGCGGGCCACGAACTGCACCTGCTCGACGAGTCCGTCCGGCTCGACCCGCGGGCGGTGGTCGAGCACATCGCGCGCCACCGGATCGACTTCCTGAGCTGCACCCCGTCCTACCTCCAGCAGCTCCTGCCCGAGGGCCTGCTCGACGGGGAGCACCGGCCGCGCCTGGTCGCGCTGGGCGGCGAGGCCGTCGGCGAACCGCTGTGGCGCGCGCTGGCCGACGCCGACGGCGTCACCGGCTTCAACCTCTACGGCCCCACCGAGTGCACCGTCGACTCCGTGTGGACGGAGATCACCGACCGCGAACGGCCGGTGATCGGCACGCCGGGTCGCGGTCTGCGCGCCTACGTGCTGGACGCCGAGCTGCGTCCCCAGCCGGTCGGCGTGCCCGGCGAGCTGCACCTGGCGGGCGACCAGGTGGCCCGCGGCTACCTGCGCAGGCCGGGCCTGACCGCCGACCGGTTCATCGCAAACCCGTTCGGGGAGCCGGGCAGCCGGATGTACCGGACCGGCGACCTGGCCCGGTGGACCGCCGACGGCGTGCTGGAGTACCAGGGCCGGGCCGACGACCAGGTCAAGATCCGCGGCTACCGCGTCGAACCCGGCGAGGTCGAGGCCGCCCTGATCGGCCTCCCCGGTGTGGCGGAGGCCGTGGTCGTGGCCCACGAGGTCGAGACCGGCACGCACCGCCTCGTCGGCTACGTCGTGCCGGTGGGCGCGGCCGTGCTCGCCGCGGACGACCTGCGGACCCGGCTGAAGCAGCGGCTGCCGGACTTCCTGGTGCCGTCGCTGTTCGTCGTGCTCGACGAGCTGCCCACGACCGACAGCGGCAAGGTCGACCGCCGCGCCCTGCCCGCGCCCGACGCGCGGGCCGGGGTCGAGCAGGGCTACGTGCCGCCGCGCACGCCCGTGGAACGGGAGCTGGCCCGGATCTGGGCCGAGGCGCTGCGCGTCGACCGCGTCGGCGTCCACGACAACTTCTTCGGCCT
The DNA here is from genome assembly GCA_049997955.1 of Umezawaea sp. cmx-9-4. GTDB lineage: Bacteria > Actinomycetota > Actinomycetes > Mycobacteriales > Pseudonocardiaceae > Umezawaea. The sequence continues at coordinate 180,756 of JAEBDY010000012.1, forward strand.
GGGCGGCGACTCGATCCTGAGCATCCAGATCGTGTCCCGGTCCCGCCAGGCGGGCCTGGAACTGGTCACCAAGGACGTGTTCACCCACCAGACGATCACCGAGCTGGCCACCGTCGTCCGGACCCGCGTCCCCTCGGCCGCCACGCTGCCGGAGATCACCGGACCGGCCCCGCTCACGCCGATCCAGCGCTGGCACCTCGACTCCCAGCCGGAGAACCCGCACCACTTCACCATGTCGTCCTACCTGGAACTGGCCGAGGACGTCGACCCGGCGGCGCTGGCGCGTGCCCTGGACGCGGTGGTGGCGCACCACGAGGCCCTGCGCACCCGCTTCACCCGCGTGGACGGCGACTGGCGGCAGGACGTCACCCCGGCCACGGTCGAGCTGGAGCACCACGACCTGTCCGAAGCGGACTCGGCCATCGCGGCGGCCCAGGCCGGGTTGGACATCACCCGCGGCCCGGTGCTGCGCGCGCTGCTGTTCTCCGGCAGGCGGCTGTTCCTCGTGGTCCACCACCTCGTCGTGGACGGCGTGTCGTGGCGGATCCTGTTGGGCGACCTGGAGGCGGCCTACCGCCAGGTCGTGGCGGGGGAGCGGATCGACCTGCCCCCGGTCGGCACCCGGTTCACCCAGTGGGCCCACCGGCTGGCCGAGCACGTGCGGTCGGGCGCGTTCGACGGCGAGCTGCCGCACTGGACCGCCGCGCTCGACGGAGCGGGCGAGGTGCCGGTGGACCGCGACGGCCCCAACACCGCGGGCTCGACCCGCGTGGTGTCGGTCCGGCTCGACCGCGAGCGCACCGACGCCCTGCTGCACCGCGTGCCGGACGTCTACCGCACGCAGGTCAACGACGTGCTGCTCAGCGCGCTCGGCCGTGCCCTGTCCGAGTGGACCGGGCGGGACCGCGTGGCGGTCACGATGGAGGGCCACGGCCGCGAGGACGTGCTCGACGGCGTCGACACCTCCCGCACGGTCGGCTGGTTCACCACGCAGTACCCCGTGGCGCTGACCGTGCCCGCAGACGACTGGGGCTCGGTGCTCAAGTCGGTGAAGGAACAGCTGCGGGCCGTGCCCGGTCGGGGTTTCGGCTTCGAGGCGCTGCGGCAGCTCAGCCCGACCACGGAACTCGACGGGACCGCCCTGCCCCCGGTCAGCTTCAACTACCACGGCCGGTGGGACGTCTCGGCGGCCGAGGAGGGCCTGGTCCGGGCACGGCTCGACAGCCCGGGAGCCGACGCGGCCCCGGACGGCACGCGCCCGTTCCTGCTCGACGTCGTCGGTGGCGTGGAGGACGGCGAACTGGTGCTGTCCTGGTTCTACTCCGAGCACGTGCACGACGAGTCGACCGTGCGGACCGCGGCGGAGGCCGTGGTGCGCGGGTTGGCGGAGATCGTGGCGCACTGCGCGGCACCGGGCGTCGGTGGCCGCACGCCGTCGGACTTCCCGTTGGCACGCCTGGACCAGGCGGCGGTGGACCGGTTGGTCGGGGACGGCGGCGAGGTGGAGGACGTCTACCCGTTGACCCCGTTGCAGACCGGGATGCTGTTCCACACGCTGGTGGACGACACCTCGACGGCCTACTCGAACCGGTTCCGGCTGCGGCTGTCCGGTGTGTCCGACCCGAACGCGCTGGCCGAGGCGTGCCGCCGCGTCGTGGACCGCACGCCGGTGCTGCGCAGCGCGGTGGTGTGGGAAGGCGTCGAGGCGCCGGTGCAGGTCGTGCACCACCGGGTCGACCTGCCGATCGCCCAGCACGACTGGCGCCACCTGCCGTCCGATGAGCAGGAGGCCGCGCACGACGCGGTGGGCGGCGAGGAGCTGGACCTCACCAGGCCTCCGCTGCTGCGGCTGGCCATCGCCAGGCTGACCGACGACGACGTCACCCTCTTCTGGACCGCGCACCACATCCTGGTGGACGGGTGGAGCTTCGCGCAGGTGCTGGCCGAGGTGTGCGAGCAGTACGCCGCCCTCGTCCGCGGCGGGGAGCCGGAACTCGCGCCGCGGCGGCCGTTCCGCGACTACCTGAGGTGGCTGGCCGACCAGGACACCGCTGCGGCGGAACGGCACTGGCGGCAGGTGCTCGACGGTGTCGAGTCCCCGACCCCGCTGCCGTGGGACCGCTCGCCCGTCGAGGCGCACCGCGCCGAGTCCAGCGCGTCCGTCCACGTCGAACTGGACGCGGAGCGGTCGGCCGACCTGGACCGGATCGCCCGCGCCGCCGGGTTGACGGCCAACACGGTCGTGCAGGGCGCGTGGGCGCTGCTGCTGTCCCGCTACAGCGGTGAGTCCGACGTGGTGTTCGGCACGACGGTGTCCGGCCGTCCGGCGGAACTGCCGGGGATCGGGTCGATGGTCGGCATGTTCATCAACACCGTGCCCACCCGCGTGCGGGTGGAGCCGCGAGCCTCGGTGCTGCCGTGGCTGCGGGAGGTGCAGGCGGCGCAGCTGGAGTCGCGGGGGTTCGACTTCGTGTCGCTGGCGGACCTCCGGTCGTGGAGCGGTGTGCCCGCGGGGGCGTCGCTGTTCGACAGCGCCGTGGTGTTCGAGAACTACCCGGTGGACGAACTGCTCGACGCCGAGCAGGGCGTGCGGGTCCTCGACGTCGAGGGAGCCGACACCACGAGCTTCCCGCTCGCCCTCAGCGCCAACCTCGGCGACCGGCTGCGGCTCGAACTGGACTACGACCCGCGCCTGTTCGACGCGGGCACCGTGGAGCGCGTCGCCGCGCACCTGGTGGTGCTGCTGGAGGAGATGGCGACCGACCCGGACCGGCGGCTCGCCGACCTGCCGATGATGGCGGAGGACGAGCGGCACCGGGTGGTCGTGGAGTGGAACGCCACGGCCGGTGAGGTGTCCGAGGCGACGGTCGTCGAGGTGTTCGAAGCCCGTGCCCTGTCGACCCCGGACGCCACCGCGCTGGTGGTGGGTGACCGGTCGCTGACGTTCGCGGAGTTGAACGCGTGGGCGAACCGGCTGGCTCGGGTGTTCGTGGCCTCGGGCGTGGGTCCGGAGCGGGTGGTGGCGCTGTCGTTGCCGCGGTCGGTGGAGTTCGTGGTGGCGTTGCTGGCGATCTGGAAGGCCGGTGGTGTCTACCTGCCGGTCGACCCCTCCCTGCCCGCCGACCGGGTGGAGTTCCTGCTGGAGGACGCGGACCCGGTGCTGGTGGTGCGCGGGGAGTTGCCCGCGTCCGACGGCCAGGACTTCGCGGATCCGGGGTTGTCGCGACCGGACCACGCCGCTTACGTGATCTACACGTCCGGCTCGACCGGCAGGCCGAAGGGAGTGGTGGTCGAACACCGCAGCCTGGTGAACCTGCTCGTGAACCACCGCGAGGACTTCGTCCGGGGCGAACGCCTGCGGGTGGCGCTGTCGGCGGTGTTCTCGTTCGACACGTCCCTCGAAGGCATCGTGCTGATGGCGGATGGTCACGAGTTGCACGTGCTGGAGGAGGACGTGCGGCTCGACCCGCCCGCGCTGGTGGACTACGTGGTCGACCGGCGGATCGACTTCCTGGACCTGACCCCGTCCTACGCGGGGCAACTGGTGGAAGCGGGGCTGTTGGACGGCGAGCACCGGCCGAAGGTGCTGATGCTCGGCGGAGAGGCGATCAGCCGGTCGCTGTGGCAGCGGTTGGCCGAGGCACCGGACACCGCCGCCTACAACTTCTACGGTCCTACCGAGTCCACAGTGGACGCACTCTCCTGCCGGATCACCCCCGGTTCCCCGGTCGTGGTGGGACGTCCGCTGCTCAACACGCGGGCCTACGTGCTGGACGACGATCTGCGGCCGGTTCCCGTTGGTGTGCCGGGTGAGTTGCACCTGGCCGGTGTCCAGGTCGCCCGCGGCTACCTCGGTCGCCCCGGTCTGACCGCGGACCGGTTCCTGGCCGACCCGTTCGGCGGGCCGGGCGAGCGCATGTACCGCACGGGTGACCGGGCGCGGTGGCTGGCCGACGGCACCCTGGACTACCTGGGCCGCACCGACGACCAGGTCAAGATCCGCGGCTTCCGCGTCGAACCCGGCGAGGTCGAGGCGGTGCTGACCCGGCACCCCGAGATCCGCGAAGCCGTGGTCGTCGCACGGCGGGACGACGGCCACCAGCGGCTCGTCGCCTACGTGGCTCCGGTCGGGTCCGCCGACCTGCGGGCGTGGCTGGCCGAGCGGCTGCCGGACTACCTGGTGCCCTCGGCGTTCGTCGCGCTGGACGCGATTCCCCTCAACGCCAACGGGAAGGTCGACCGCCGAGCACTGCCCGCGCCGGACCTGCGGGCCGACGCGGCGACGTTCCGCGCCCCGCGCACCCCGGTCGAGGACCAGGTCTGCCGCATCTGGGCCGACGTGCTGGGGGTGCCGCGGGTCGGGCTCGACGACAACTTCTTCGAGCTGGGCGGCGACTCCATCCTCAGCATCCGGGTCGTGTCCCGGCTGCGCGCCGAACTGGACGCCCCCGTGTCGCCGCGGGTGCTGTTCAGCTCGCCCACGGTCGCCCGGCTGGTCCAGGCGATCGGCGCCGAGACCGGGGCGGGCGACGACGTCATCCCGCGCGTGCCGCGGGACGGCGCGCTGCCGTTGTCGTTCGCGCAGCAGCGGTTGTGGTTCCTCGACCAGTTCGAGCCCGAGAGCACCGACTACCTCTCGCCGTCGCTCCTGCGGCTGCGCGGACGCCTGGACGTCGACGCCCTGGGCACGGCGCTGACCGCGCTCGTGGCGCGGCACGAGTCGCTGCGCACCACCTTCGACTCCGTGGACGGGCACGGCGTCCAGGTCGTCACCCCGCCCCACCGCGTCGAGGTGCCGGTGCTCGACGTGCCCGGCGGTGAGGACGGGCTGGACGAGGTGCTGGCGCGGGAGACCACCCGCCCGTTCGACCTCGGTCGCGGTCCGCTGCTGCGCCCGCTGCTGCTGCGCGTCGCCGAGGACGACCACGTGCTCCTCCTGCTGGCGCACCACATCGTCACCGACGGCTGGTCGAACGGCGTGCTGACCACCGAGCTGAACGTCCTCTACCGCGGTGGCGCGCTGCCCGACCTGCCGCTCCAGTACGCGGACTTCGCGGTGTGGCAGCGGGACCGGGTGACCGGGCCGCTGCTGGCCGAGCAGCTCGCGTTCTGGCGGGACCGGCTCACCGGCGCCACGCCGCTGGAGTTGCCGACCGACCGGCCCCGGCCGGCGGTCCGCACCAACAGCGGCGCGGTGCACCTGTTCACTGTGCCCGTCGAGGTGGCGGACGGGCTGAAGGCGTTGGCGCGCGACCAGGACGGCACCCTGTTCATGGCGCTGGTCGCCGCGTGCCAGGTGCTGTTCGCCCGCTGGTCGCGGCAGGACGACGTCGCCGTGGGCACGGTGGCCTCCGGCCGCGACCGCGCCGAACTGGAAGGCCTGGTCGGGTTCTTCGTCAACACCCTGGTCCTCAGGTCCACAGTGGACGGAGCCAGCACGTTCCGGGAGTTCCTCGGCGACGTGCGGGGCACCGCGCTGGACGCGTTCGCGCACCAGGACGTGCCGTTCGAGCGCGTGGTGGACGAGCTGCGGCCCGACCGCGACACCAGCCGCACCCCGCTGTTCCAGGCGATGGTGATCCTGCAGAACACCCCGGAGCCCGCGCCGGACCTGCCGGGCCTGCGCGTCGAGGACCTGCCGCTGCCGGTCGTGGCGGCCAACTTCGACCTCACGCTGGAGTTCCAGGAGACCGACGACGCCCTGCACGCGGCGGTCAACTACAACACCGACCTGTTCGACGCCCCGACCGTCGAACGGATGGCCGGACACCTCCGCGTGCTGCTGGCGGGCGTCGTCGCCGACCCCGACCGGCCGCTCGCCGACCTGCCGCTGATGGACGCCGATGAAGAGCGGCACGTGCTGCACGCGTGGAACGACACCGCCCACGCCGTGCCGGACGCCACCATCACGGACCTGGTCGAGGCCCAGGTGGCGCGGACGCCGGACGCCACCGCGGTGGTGGACGGCGGCGCGTCGCTGACCTACGCGGACCTCAACGCCCGCGTCAACCGCGTGGCGCACGGGCTGATCGCGCGAGGTGTCGGTCCCGGCCGGTACGTCGCGATCTCGCTGCCGCGCTCCGCGGACCTGCTCGTCGCGGTGCTGGCGGTGCTCAAGGCGGGTGCCGCGTACGTCCCGGTCGAGCCGGACCAGCCCGCGGACCGGGTCGCGTTCGTGCTCGACGACGCCCGACCGGTCCTGGTCCTGGACGACCCGGACCTCGTCCGCGTCGTCGACGGCCGGGACGACAACCCCGGCGACCGCGACCGGATCGCCCCGCTGACCACCCGCGACCCGGCGTACGTGATCTACACGTCCGGGTCCACCGGACGCCCCAAGGGCGTCGTCGTCGAGCACCGCTCGGTGGTCGACTACCTGGTCTGGGCCTGCGGGGTCTACCCCGGCCTGCGCGGCGCGGCGGTCCTGCACTCGCCGGTGTCGTTCGACCTCACGGTGACGACGCTCTTCGGGCCGCTGCTGGTGGGCGGCCGCATCGTGGTGAGCGACCTGGACGAGGACGCGGCCCCGGTGGAGCAGGCGGCGTTCGTCAAGGCCACGCCCAGCCACCTGCCGCTGCTGGGCGCCGTCGCGGCCGAGCTGTCGCCGACCGGCGACCTGGTCGTCGGCGGGGAGCAGCTGCTGGGCGGAGCCGTGGACGAGTGGCGGCGGGCGAACCCGTCGGCCGCCGTGGTCAACGAGTACGGCCCGACCGAGACGACCGTCGGCTGCACGGAGCACCGGGTCGAGCCCGGCGCGCCGCTGGCCCCCGGACCCGTGCCGATCGGCCACCCGGCCTGGAACACCCGCCTGTACGTGGTGGACGACCTGCTGCGGCCGGTCCCGATCGGGGTGCCCGGCGAGCTGTGCATCGCGGGCGACGGCCTCGCGAGGGGCTACCTCAACCGGCCGGGCCTCACCGCGGCGGCGTTCGTCGCCTGCCCGTTCGGCGAGCCGGGGGAGCGGATGTACCGCTCCGGCGACCTGGTCCGCAGGCGCGCGGACGGCGTGGTCGAGTACCTGGGCCGCATCGACGACCAGGTCAAGATCCGCGGGCACCGCGTCGAGCCGGGCGAGGTCGAGTCCGCGCTCCTGCGGCACCCGCGCGTGGCCGAGGCCGCCGTGGTGGCCAGGGACACCGGTCAGGGCCACGCCCGCCTGGTCGCGTACCTCGTTGCCGAGTCCGAGGTCGAGACCGCGGAACTCCGCGCGTTCCTGGCCGAAAGCCTGCCCGCCTACATGGTGCCGTCGGCGTTCGTCCCGCTGCCGGTCCTGCCGGTGACGCCCAACGGCAAGCTCGACCGGGAGGCGCTGCCCGCCCCGGAGATCACCGCCGAGGACGGATCGGAGCACGTGCCGCCGCGCACGCCCGTGGAGAGCGCGCTCGCCGAGGTCTGGGCGGCCGTTCTGGGCGCCGAGCGCGTCGGCGTGCGGGACAACTTCTTCGAGCTGGGCGGCGACTCCATCCTCGTCATCCAGGTCGTGTCCCGCGCCAGGAAGGCAGGACTCGCCCTGACCACGAAGTCCCTGTTCCGCAACCAGACCATCGAGGCGCTCGCGCCGTTCGTCACCGAGGCCGAGACCGGGCGGGCGACCACCGCGGAGGTCGTCGGCGACGTTCCTCTCACCCCGGTCCAGCGCTGGTTCTTCGACACCCGCACGGTCGCGCCGCACCACTTCAACCAGGCCATGCTGCTGGAGCTGACCCCGACCGTGGACGAGGGCGCGCTGGAGCGCGCGCTCGCGGCCGTGGTGGCGCACCACGACGCGCTGCGCATGCGCTTCGAGCACGTCGACGGCGAGTGGCGCCAGCACAACGCCCCGGTCGAGCCGGGAGGCGTGCTGGAACGGCACGACCTCACCTCGATCGGCGAACCGGAGCGGCAGGCGCACCTGGTGAAGATCGCCGACGAGGCGCACGCGGGCTTCGACCTCGCTGCGGGACCGCTGTACCGGGTCGTGCTGTTCCACGGCGACGAGATGCCGTCGCCGCTGCTGTTCCTCACCGTGCACCACCTCGTCGTGGACGGCGTGTCCTGGCGGATCCTGCTCGACGACCTCGACACCGCCTACCGGCAGGCCGCCGGCGGCGAGGAGGTGGACCTGGGGGCGAAGTCCACGTCGTTCCGCGAGTGGGCGGACGGGTTGGCCCGGCACGTCGCCGGGGGAGCGCTGGACCACGAGCTGGACCACTGGGCTTCGGCGCTCGACGCGGCTCCCCTGCCGGTGGACCACGAGCGGCCGACGCCGGGCACGCCCGCGGCCGAGGTGCACGTGGTGCTGGGCGCCGAGGACACCGACGCGCTGCTGCACCGCGCCCCCACCGCCTACCGAACGAGGATCAACGACGTCCTGCTCGCCGCGCTGACCCGCGCGCTGTCCCGGTTCACCGGGCAGCGGACCGTGTCGCTCGACATGGAGGGCCACGGCCGCGAGGACGTGCTCGGAGCCGACCTGTCCCGCACGGTCGGCTGGTTCACCACGCTCTACCCGGTCGGGCTCACGCTGCCCGACGACGACGGGGCCACGTGGCGCGACCTGGTGAAGGCGGTGCGCAGGCAGCTGCGCACGGTGCCGGGCAACGGGTTCGGCTTCGGGGCGCTGCGCCACCTCGGCACGCCGGACGCGCGGGAACGCCTGGCCGGACCGGGACCGCAGGTGGTGTTCAACTACCTGGGCCAGTCCGGCAGCACGGCCGACCACGCCGACGGCGGGCTCTACCGGACCGTGCTCGACCCGATCGGGCAGGAGGGCGATCCGTCGGACCGCGGACCGCACCTGCTGGAGGTGGTCGGCGGTGTCTCGGCCGGTGAACTCCGCTTCACCTGGCACTACCAGCCGGACCGGCACGAGGAGGCCACGGTGCGGCGGATCGCGGAGGACTTCCTCGACGCGCTGCGCGGCATCGCCGCGGACTGCCGGGGTGACCGGTGACCACCTCGCTGTCGCGCAACCGCGACTACCGGCTGCTGTGGGTCGGCCAGGCCCTGTCCGAGGCGGGGGCCAGCGCGTCCTTCATCGCGCTGCCCCTGCTGGTGCTGACGCTGACCGACTCGGCGGCGGCGTCCGGCCTCGTGCTGGGCGCCTCCGCCGCCGCGCAGCTGGTCGTGGGGCTGCCCGCGGGAGCGCTGGTCGACCGCTGGAACCGCAGGACGGTGATGCTGGTCTGCGAAGCGGTGCAGGCGCTGGCCGTGGGCGCGCTGGTGATCGGCCTGTGGCGGGGCGCCGTCGGCGTGGAGCACGTGGTGCTGGTCGTCGTCGTGCTCGGGATCTGCCGGGCGCTGTCCGAGCCCGCGGAGGAGGCCGCGCTGCCCGCCATCGTGCCCGAGCGCCAACTCTCGGACGCCGTGGCGATGAACGCGGCGCGCGGCTACCTCGGGCAGCTCTCCGGCACGGCGCTCGGCGGCGTGCTGTTCGGCGTGGGCCGGTGGCTGCCGTTCGCGGTGGAGGCGGTGACGCACGTGGCGACGTTCCTGTCGCTGCTGTTCATCCGCGTCCCCGCGCGCGAGCGGGAACCGGCGCCGCTCAGCCGTTTCCACCGGGAGGTCGGCGAGGGGCTGAAGTGGGTGTGGACCCAACCGGTGGTGCGGGTGGTCGCCTTCTGCGCGGTGGGCCTCAACCTGTTCTTCCAGGCGTTCTACCTGCTGATGATCGCCATCGCGCACCGGGAGGGCGTGCCCGCCGGGCAGATCGGGATCATGGGCGCGATGCTCGGCGCGGGCGGCATCCTGGGCGCGCTGGCCGCGCCACGCCTGCACCGGGCGCTGCGGCCGCACCGGGCGATCGTCGGGGTGTTCTGGGTGATCACCGCCCTGATCCCGGTGGCGCTGTTCCTGGACCCCGGAATCCCGACGGGCGTGCTGTTCGCGGCCGCCGCGTTCCTGGCCCCGACCGCGAACACCACCATCACCACCTACCAGCTGCTGCTCACGCCGGACGAGCTGCGCGGCAGGCTGAGCAGCGTGATGGGCGTGGCGCTGGGCATCGCGGCGATTGCCGGACCCGCGGTCGGCGGCCTGCTGGTGGAGTTCCTGACACCCGCGCAGGCCATCCTCACGTGCGCCGCGGGCACCGGCCTGCTGACCGTCTTCGCCACCCTGAACCCGACCCTGCGCAAGTTCTCCCGCGAGGAGGCCACCGCGTAGACCGTCTACGGGGGACGGCTGCCGCCCGCTCCACCGGTGCGACTCCCGTAACCGGTGGCACAGCGGTGGCGAAGCCCGGGTCGGTGATCCGGGCTTCGCCACTCCGCCGGGACGCGGCGGCCCGGCGCGAATGCCGGCATCGTGGAGCCGTGAGCGGCGAAGGACGTGCGTTGGTGCTGGGTGGTGGCGGAGTCACCGGGATCGCCTGGGAGATCGGGCTGGTGCGCGGGTTGGCCGAGGCGGGTGTGGACCTGACCGACGCCGATCTGCTGGTCGGGACGTCGGCGGGGTCCGTCGTCGCGGCCCAACTGGCGGGCGGTGCGCCGTTGGAGGAGCTGTACGCGGGGCAGTTGCGCGCGCCCGAGGGGGAGATCCCCGCGCGGCTCACCTCCGGCATGGTGCTGCGCTACTTCGCGGCCTACGCGCTTCCGGGATCCGGTCGGCGCAAGCGCGCCCGCCTCGGTCGGGCCGCGTTGCGCGCGCGGACGGTGTCCGAGGCGGAGCGGCGCGAGGTGTTCCAGGGCAGGCTCGCCCAGCGCGACTGGCCGGAGCGCACGCTGCGCGTCACGGCCGTGAACGCCGAGGACGGCTCGTTCGCGGTGTTCGACCGGGACAGCGGAGCGCCGTTCCTCGACGCCGTCGCCGCGAGCTGCGCCGTGCCCCTGGTGTGGCCGCCGGTGACCATCGACGGCCACCGCTACATGGACGGCGGAATGCGCTCCGTCGCCAACGTCGACCTGGCCGCCGGGTACGAACGGGTCGTCGTCCTCGCCCCGATCACGAGGGCGATGAGCCGGGCGGGCCGCCCGGACGTGCAGCTCGCCTCGCTGGGCGCGCGCTCGATCCTGCTGAGTCCGGACGGCGCGGCCCTGAAGGCGATCGGCCGCAACGTCCTCGACCCCGCCCGGCGGGCGCCCGCGGCCGAAGCGGGCCGGGCCCAGGCGGCCGCTGTCGCGGACACCGTGCGGGACGTGTGGAACTGACGTCCCTCGGCATCACCACCATCTGACCGTGGGCCAACGGAGGCCGAGGTCGGTCACCGCTGCCAGGCTCCCGCCGCCGCGGCCCGCACGACGTAGTCCTCGAAGGCCCTGGGCGGTCGGCCCAGCACGGTCTCGACGCCGTCCGCGGGCGTGGTGAGCAGTCCGCGTTCCATCAGCACGAACATCTCGGAGACGTGGTGGGCGTCGTCCTCGCCCACCCCTTCCTCGACCAGGTTCCTGGTGTACCGAGCGGGGGAGATGGACCTGTAGGTCATGGGCAGCCCGGAGGCCAGGGAGATCATCTCGACGGCCTCGGCGAAGGTGATCGCCCGCGGGCCGGACATCTCGTAGACCTGTCCGGCGTGCCTGCCGGGCTCCGCCAGGACCCTGGCCGCGGTGTCGGCGACGTCCTCCAGGTCGATGAACGGCTCGGGGACCGCGTCGGCCGGGAGGGCCAGCTCGCCCGCCACGAGCGGGGCGTGCCACAACTCCTCGTCGAAGTTCTGCTGGAAGTTGTTGGGCCGCAGCACCGTCCACTCCAGGGCCGAGCCGCGCACGGCCTCCTCCGCCGAGCGCATGTCCACTCCGAACTCGGAGTCGCCCCAGGTGTCGGCGCCGCGCCCGGAGAGCAGGACCAGGCGCCGCACTCCGGCTGCCTCGGCCCGTGCCACGAACTCGTGCACCGGGCCGGGAACGCTCGGGGCCACCACGTAGACGGCGGCGACACCGCGCAGCGCCGCGTCCCAACCGCCGGGGTCGGACCAGTCGAAGCGGGTCCGGCTGGACCGGGAGGCGGCGCGCACGGGCGTGCCGCGCAGCCGCAACCGGGCGGCGATCCGCCTGCCGGTCTTGCCGGTGGCGCCGAGAACAAGGGTGGTGTCGTCGTCCATGATCGTGAGTCAACCGCGCTGGACTGGACGAATCCATGGGTGAGAGGCTGAATCGCCTGTCCATTCGTCCAATGCTGGGCCGCGATCACCTCGCGGGAGGAGAGGGAGGACCAGCTCTCCCTGACGCGGTCGATCTTCCTGGAAAACGGCGGCGCTGGTGCTCCTGATCGGGGTCGCGGGCATCCTGAACGTCGGCCCGGCGACGGTCGGCTCGTCCCGGCACCGCGGACCTCGCGGCGTTCGTCATGACGGGGTCTTCGAGCGGCGCGCGGCGAGGCGCAACAGGGCTGATCGACCGTTGTTCGCGACCGTCCACAGGTCGTGGCCCCGCACGCCCCACTCGGCCAGCAGCGCGTTCGCGGCGCAGAAACCCGTGGTGGCGGCGCGTTCCATGAGCGCGACGGGCAGGTCCACCCTGGCGAGGTCGCCCGCCAGCACGAGGGTCGGGTCCGCGGTGGTGACCGAGGGCCGTTGGTGGAAGGTGCCCGGCGCGAACAGCGGGCAGTCCTGGGCCAGGACGTGCTCGACGTGCCGGACGTCGGCGCCGCGCAGTTCCGGGTAGACGACCCCGAGGTCGCCGATGATGTCGCGCACCACCGCGTCCCGGTCGGGGTTCTCGGGCAGCGCGTAGGCGTGCAGCTCGACCACCGAGCCGCCGGTCTCCTCCCGCCAGGCGCGGGCCTCGTCCTCGTACTGGTCCAGCACGCTGATGTTGTCGAGGTGGGTGAACCCGCTCGTGCCGAGGAACGGCGCGCGGTCGGGCCTGGCCGGGCGGTCCAGCCACAGCCTCGTGACGAGGAACGGCGGGGCCGTGCGCAGGGCGTCGATCCGCTGCCGCCAGGCGGTGTCGCCAAGTTCCGGCGACGCCGTGACGAGGTGGCGCAGGCCGGTGACGTCGGCGGCGAGCACGACCGCGTCGACGTCGAGGTGGCTGTCGCCGCTGTGGACGCGGTAGCCGGAGGGCAGTCGTCGGACCTGGTCGACCGGTGTCGCGAGGCGCACGTCGGCGCCGAGCCCGTCGAGGTGGCGGTGCAGCGGCCGCCAGAGGGCCTGCGGGAACGGTTCGCGCGGCACGTCGAACAGCAGGCCTTCGCTGGAGCCGAGGAAGTAGATGTGGAACATCGTGGCGAGTTCGGCGGCCGACAGCGCGCGGGGATCGGTGAAGAAGCTGCGGGAGAACACCTCGAACGCGAGGTGCTGGGCGGCTTCGGGGAAGCCGATGTCGCGCAGGAACGTGGCCGCGTCGACCGCGTCGATGTCGGTGTAGGTCCGCGGCACCGACACGTCGAACAGGCGGGCGGCGCTGGTGGTGTTCATGCCGCGCAGGCCGTCGAGGTTGAACGTCTTGCTGCGCAAAACGAATCCCGCGACGTTCCACGGCGGGGTCTTCGGCAGCCCGGCGAAGGTCTCCGTGGTCCCGTCGAGGTGCAGCAGCGGGTAGTCCGCCACCGGCCGCAGCCCGGCGAGGTCGGGGTCGACGCGGCGCAGCAGCGCGCGCAGGTTGTAGTACTGCCGGAAGAACGCGTGGAAACCCCGGCTCATCGTCGCGCCGGTGCCGGTCGACCACCCGCGCAGCCTGCCGCCGAGGTCGGCCTCGCGTTCGAACAGGTGGACCGCCACCCCGCGTTCGGCGAGGCCCACCGCCGCCGCCACCCCGGCGATGCCGCCACCGATGACGGCGACCCGCGGACGGTCGGGCAGGTGCCGCACCGACGGCCTGCCGGGAAGGGCGGGCAGGGCGACCGCGCTGCGGTCACGGCCGGGTCGTGATGCTTGCCTGCGGGCCGACGGCGCGGATCTGGTGGAGACCATCGTCCGATGCTCGCACCCCGTCGGGTGATCGGCACGACGTGCGCCGCTGTCGTGCCGGTGGGCCGGCAGGCGGTTAGGGTCCAGATCATGTCGTCCCCCCGAGCGTCCGGGAACGCCCTGCTGCGCCGGAGGACCCTGCCGCTGGGTGTCGCCGCGTGGTTGTTGGGCGCGGTGGTCGTGACGTCGCAGATCGTGTACTCGACGACCGAACCCTCGGCCCGCTTGACGACGACGGTCCTGGCCGTGGTGGCCTTCGCCCTCGCCTCGGTGTGCGACGCGGCGGTCCGGTTCGGGCCGCGCGCGGCGGGACTGCTCGTGCTGGTCGCGGGCGGGGGCGGGCTCGTGGCCGAGACCGTCGGCGTGCACACCGGGTTCCCGTTCGGCTCCTACGCCTACACCGGCACCCTGGGCCTGGAACTGGTGGGCGTCCCGGTCGTGGTGCCGCTGGCGTGGATCATGATGTCGTGGCCCGCGCTGCTGGTCGGCCGAGCACTGGTCGCCCCGAGCGGACGTCGGTGGCCCGTGGTGGCCGTCGGCGCGTGGGCGCTCGCGTCCTGGGACGTCTTCCTCGACCCGCAGATGGTCGACGCCGGGCACTGGGCGTGGGCGACGCCGACTCCCGCGCTGCCCGGCGTGACGGGGATCCCCCTGACCAACTACCTGGGCTGGCTGCTCGTGGCCGCCGCGATCGTCGCCGCCCTGCACGCCGGTGTCGGCGACTCCCGCGTCCGCGAGCTGGACCTCCGGTTCGGGCCCGCGCCGGTGCTCTACCTGTGGACCTACGGGTCCTCGGTGTGGGCGCACGCCGCGTTCTTCGGCCGCCCGTGGGTCTCGCTGGTCGGCGGGATCCTGATGGGCGCGGTGGCGCTGCCGTTCGCGGTCGCGGTGTGGCGGGCCAACCGGTGACCCGATCGGCCCTGGTCACATCGGCTTCCGCGGTGTCCGTGGCGCTCGCCGCGCACACGCTGGTCAACGCCCGCCTCATGCGACGACCACCCGCGGCACCCGCGGCGTGCGGGGAACGGGTGTCGGTCCTGCTGCCCGTGCGCGACGAGGCGCACCGGGTCGCGCCGACGATCCGCTCCCTGGTGTCCCAGCGCGGCGTGGCCGACCTGGAGATCGTCGTGCTGGACGACGGCTCGACCGACGGCACCGCCGAGGTCGTCCGACGGGCCGCCGACGGCGATCCCCGCGTGCGGATCGTCACGGGCGAACAGCCGCCCGCCGGGCTGCCGGGCAAGCCGCACGCCTGCGCCCGGCTCGCGCGGGAGGCCAGCGGGTCGGTGCTGGTCTACGTCGACGCCGACGTGGTGCTGACCCCGGACGCGGTGGCCGCCGCGGTCGCGCTGCTGCGCGAGCGGGGCTTGGACGCCGTCTCCCCGTTCCCGAGGCAGCTGGCCGACGACGCCGCCACCCGGCTCGTGCAGCCGCTGCTGCAGTGGTCGTGGCTGGTGTTCCTGCCGCTGCGGCTGGCCGAGCGCTCCCCGCGGCCGTCGCTGTCGGCCGCCAACGGCCAGTTCCTGGTCCTCGACGCCGCCGCGCTGAAGCGCGCGGGCGGGTTCGAGGGCGTCGCCTCCGCCGTGCTGGACGACCTGGCGGTGATGCGCGCGGTGAAGCGGGCAGGCGGGCGCGGAGCGGTCGCCGACGGCAGCGGCGTGGCGTCGTGCCGGATGTACGAGGGCTGGTCGGAAGTCCGCCACGGCTACGAGAAGTCGCTGTGGTCGGCCACCGGCAGCCCGACGGGCGCCGCCGTCACCGGAGCCGCGCTGGCGTGGATCTACCTGCTGCCCCCGCTCGCCGCCCTGGCGGGTTCACGGGCGGGCGCGGTGGGCTACGCGGCCGGAGTGCTCAGCCGGGTCGTCGCGGCTCGGAACACCGGCGGTCGCGCGTGGCCGGACGCGCTCGCGCACCCGCTGTCGGTCGGGCTGCTGCTCTCGCTGCTGGCGCGCTCGTGGCGGGCCCGCCACCGGGGCCTGCTGGAGTGGAAGGGCCGTTCCCTGCAAGGAGGTCGCTGACGTGGCGCGGATCGCGGTGGTGGGCGCGGGGATGGGCGGGTTGGCCGCCGCCGCGCGGCTGGCGGCGGCAGGCCACCGGGTGACGGTCGTCGAGCAGGCCGCGACCCACGGCGGCAAGCTGGGGACGCTGCGGCGCGACGGGTTCACCTTCGACACCGGCCCGTCCCTGCTGACCCTGCCGCACGTGTTCCGAGCCCTGTTCGCCGACACCGGCGCGCCGCTGGACGACGTGCTCGACGTCGTGCCGGTCGATCCCGTGTGCCACTACCGGTTCCCGGACGGCACCGTGTTCGACATGCCGCACGCCGAGCGGGACCTGGACTCCGCGATGGCCGACACCTTCGGCGGACCGGCCGCCCGGCAGTGGCGGTCGGTGCTGACCGACGCCGAGCGGCTGTGGGACCTCGTCGGCGAACCCGTGCTGCAACGCCCGCTGGGCGGGGTGGGCGACCTCGTCCGCCGGTCGGCGAGCGTGAAGGACCTGATGGCGATCGCGCCGTGGCGGACGCTGCGGGCGCTGGGGGAGCGGCGGCTGGCGGACCCGAGGCTGCGGATGCTGCTCGACCGCTACGCCACCTACACCGGGTCCGACCCGCGGCGCATCCCGGCGCTGATGTCCGTGGTCCCGTTCGTGGAGCAGCGGTTCGGCGCCTGGTACGTCCAGGGTGGACTGAGGGTGCTCGGGGACGCGGTGTTCGAGCGCTGCGTGGAGCTGGGCGTCCGGTTCCGCTTCGACGCGCGGGTCCAGGCGGTCGACGTCGAGGGAGGCCGGGTCGTCGGACTGCGGCTCGCCGACGGTGAGCCGCTGCGCGCCGACGTCGTCGTGTCCGACGCCGACGCCACCCAGCTCTACCGCGACCTGGTGACCGACCCGCGGGCCAGACGTTCCCGCCGGGCGCTGCGGCGGGTGCAGCCGTCGCTGTCCGGGTTCGTGCTGCTGCTCGCGCTGCGCGGCCGTTCCCCCGACCCGCGGCACCACCGGGTGCTGTTCCCCGCCCACTACGACGCCGAGTTCGACGCGATCTTCGGGTCGAACCCCGAACCGGTCGCCGACCCCGCGGTCTACGTGTGCGCGCCACCGGACCCGGCGCTCAGCCCACCTGGGGACGAAGCGTGGTTCGTCCTGGTGAACGCGCCACGGCACGGAGCAGGCCAGGTCGACTGGAACCGGCCCGGTCTCGCCGAGAGCTACGCCGACCGCGTCCTGGAGGTCATGGCCGATCGCGGGCTGGACGTCCGCCCACGGGTGCGGTGGCGCGAGATCCGCACCCCCGCCGACTGGGAACGCGATACCGGGTCGGTGGGCGGATCGATCTACGGATCGTCGTCGAACGGACCCCGCGCGGCGCTGCTGCGACCGGCGAACCGCAGCCCGGTGCCCGGCCTGTTCCTGGTCGGCGGCTCGGCCCACCCCGGTGGCGGGCTACCGCTCGTCGCCATGTCGGCCGCGATCGTCGCCACCCTCGTCGGACCGGCCTGAGGCCACCGGACCCGCGGGGTCGACCCACGGCCGACCGCCGAGTTCACGGCGGATCCCGCCCGCCAGCTGCGCCGCACCGACCACCGCGCCGACCGCCCACAGCGCCGCGCACACCGATCCCCAGGTCCAGCCCAACCCCGGAACGCCGGTCGGCACGAGCCCGGCGCCCGCGCACGCGACCGCCACCACGATCACCCTGGTCGGCCGCTCGGCGACGGTGACCGCGCCCGCGGAACCCATCCCGACGCCCTGCGCCTTGGCCCGCGCGTACTCGTGCAGCAGCAACGACGCGGCCAGCGCGGCACCCAGCCGCGGGTCCGCGCCCAGCACCACCAGAACCCCCACCAGGGACAGGTCCGCCAGCCGGTCGGCCACCGCGTCGACCACCGCGCCCAACGGCCTGGCCCGCCCGGTGCGCACCGCGACCGCCCCGTCCAGCCCGTCCAGCACACCGGCGGCCACGACCAGGACCAGCGCCACCAGGGGCCACCGCCCACCGGCCGCAGCGACCCAGACCGCCCCGGCCGCGACGAGCACCCCGGCCGCGGACAGCGCGTCGGGGTGGACCCGGCCGAGCACTCGACCGGCGGCCAGGCGGTCCACCAGCCGCAGCCAGCCCACCACGAGCCGGTTGCCGGACACGTCCTCGCCGTGCCTCCGCGACCAGTCGGCGACGGGATCGGTGGTCGAACGCGCGTCCTCGCGGCCGTTGGTCACCCCGCCACCGTAGGCCCGGCTCCGCGCCGTCGCAGGTGGACGGGTGAGATCACCTCCGGGTGGGTACTCAGCGGCCATGACCGCGCTCCGCTCCCACGTCCGCGGAGTGCTCGCCCACGTCGCCCGCGAACTGCGCGGCGGCGACCTGGCCCTGTGGGCCGCCGGGCTGACGTTCTTCGCCGGACTGGCGCTCGTGCCCATGCTGCTGCTGTTGCTGCGCGGTTCGGCGCTGCTGGTCGGCGACGCGACCGTGCTCGACCACGCCCGACTCCTCGGCGCCGCGCTGCCCGCCGCCCACGACCCGACCCGGATGCTCGTCGACCTCGCGGGGGCGGCGGTCGACGCGTCCTGGCCCGTGCTGCTCACCGCGATCATCCCGGCGAGCATGTACGGCGAGGGGCTGCGCCGCGGTCTTACCCAGGCCGCGGGCCTCCGCCCGTCCGGGCTCACCGGGTGGGCCGGGCGGATCGGGTTCGTCCCGGTGCTGCTCGCGGGGCCGGTGCTGCTGGCGCTGCCGCTGGCGGTCGTGCCGTGGGTGAGCCCGCTGTACGAGGCGGGCGGGTGGTCCGCCGTGCTCGGGGTCGTGGTGTCGTTCCACGTGGACTGGGTGCCGCTCTCCCTGGTGATCGCCCTGGTCATCCGCTTCACCGGCCCGCCGGTGCTGCCGACCCGCGCCGCGCTGGCGGCCGGGTTCGCGCTCGGTGCCGTGATCACCGGTTTCCTGCACGGCTTCGTCCTGTTCCTGGCGATCCCGCTGGACTGGAGCATCCCGTTCGGCGGACTGCCCACCGCGGGCGTGGTGGCCGCGCTGGGACTGTGGCTGTTCGCGCTGCACGTGATCCTGCTGCTCGGCTACCGCGTCGCGCTGAGCACCTACCGGGTCCACGTAGACGAGTCCCGCCACCGCCCGTCGAGCAGGACTGGTGTCGCCGGCACAGACTGACCGACGTGCCGATCCTGCCCGTTCCCCCCGCCGACCGGCTCGGCGCTGTCGACTGGGTGCGCGAGCACCTGGGCGACCTGACCCGCGAACCGCGTGAAGCCGTTGGCGCGTCGGCGTTCGAGGGTGGGCAGAGGGCCGCGGACGCCGCCTTGGCCGGACTCGACGTGACCGGGTACGCGAACACCCGCAGCACGGTGCTGCCCCGCTCGGAGCGCGGGGCGAGCAGGATGTCGCCCTACCTCCGCCACGGGCTGGTCACGCTGCCCGAGGTGTGGTCGGCGGTGGGTGGAGCGCCGGAGCGGGACCGGGTGAAGTACCGCGACGAGCTGCTGTGGCAGGAGTACGCCCGCCACCTCTACTCCCGGCTCGGCGGGCGTACCGCGACAGCGCTGCGCCACGGCCAGCCGAGCACCGGGGCGACGTGGTCGCGGGAGCCGTGGCCGTCGGACATGGCGTGCGTGTCGGCGATGGTGACCGAGTTGCGCGAGGACGGGTGGCTGGTCAACCAGGCGCGGATGTGGTTGGCCTCGCAGTGGGCCGTGCGCGCGGGCCGCGACTGGGCCGCGGGCGAGGACGAGATGTTCGCGCACCTGGTGGACGGTTCCCGCGCGGCGAACCGGCTCGGCTGGCAGTGGACGGTGGGCACGGCGAGCGGCAAGCCCTACGGCTTCAGCCGGTGGCAGGTCCTCCGGCGCGCGCCGTCGCTGTGCGCGTCCTGCGCGCTGGCCGACGACTGCCCGGTGGAATCGTGGCCGGACGCGGAACCCGGTGCGCCGGTGGACGGCCCCGACCTGGGGCGGGCGCCGATCCCGGCCGGGCCCGCGGACGTCGAGGGCGGGGGTGGCGAGGTGGTGTGGCTGACCGCGGAGTCGTTGGGGGACCGCGATCCGGCGCTGGCCGCCGTGCCGGACCGACCGGCCGTGTTCGTGTTCGACGAGCCGCTGCTGACCCGGTTGCGGCTGTCCGGAACCAGGCTGGTGTTCCTCGCGCAGGTGCTCGGCGAGGTGGCGACGACCCGGCCGCTGCGAGTGCACCGGGGCCGTCCCGAGGTGGAGCTGGCCGAGCGCCGGGTGGCGGCGACGTGGACCCCGGTCCCCGGCTGGCGGCGCCTCGCCCGCACGGTGCGGCCGGTCGAGGTGCACCCGTGGCCCTGGTTGATCCGGCCGGGGTCGTTCCCCTTGCAGTCCTACAGCGCCTGGCGGCGTTACGCGCTGCCGCGGTGAGGACCGGTCTCGTCCGCCAAGTCCGGGTCGACCGGGACATCGCGGCGGAACAGCGGCGGCAGGAAGCGCAGCATGAGCACCGACCAGGTCAGGTGGGTGATGAGCGGGGCCTGGATGCCGCCGGTCGCCCGGCGTTGCAGACCGAACAGCGCCCCCATCACCCCCGACGCCAGCACCAGCGACGGGTTGCGGGTCGCGGTGGTCGCCAGCACGTACACCGCCGTGGAGGCCGCGACGGGGTGCCGTCGGCCTGCCGCCGCGTACAGCGCGCCGCGGAAGAAGACCTCCTCGGCCGCGCCGTTGAGGAGCGTCGTGGCGAGGACCGGGGCCGTCGAGCCGCGGTCGGCGTAGCGCAGGACCCGCGAGATGGCCCGGTCCAGGAACGGCACGTGCCTGCACACCAGGGCGCACCCGTAGAACGCGCCGAACGCGCCCACCCCCACCAGCAGCGGCGTCACGACCGGTCGGCGCAGCGCGTCGCGGGAGCGCATCCGCCCCAGGTGCAGCGGCCCGGACGCCAGACCGCCCACGACCCACGTCGCCGCGGTCGCCGCGGTCAGGCCGTAGAACCGGGTCGAGTCCGGTGTGGACGACAGGGACGCGCCGAGCAGCCCGGCACCCGCGAGCGACGTCGCGGCGACCACCCGGCGGCGCCGGTGGAACGCCTCGTCGGACTCGTCGTGCTCGCGCGGGACCTTCTCGACGAGCCAGGCGGGAACGCGAGCGACCAGCCGCTGCCGCAGCGTCGGCCTCATCCGCGGTCACCGCCGCGCTTGGCCTTGGCGCGCTCGCCGAGCGCGGTGAGCACGGCGTCGTCGAAGTCCGCCGGGGTGAACGGGACCAGCGAGCGGATCGAGTCGTCGCGCACCACGACCTCGTTGGCCATGGAGTCGATCAGCGACCGGCCGGTCTGCACGTCCACGTCGGTGACCAGCGCCAGCCACCGCGAGGACAGGCCGGGGGTCAGCAGCGGCACGGGCACGACCGGCACGCGGCGGCCTTCGATCGCGGCCACCCGGCGCATCATCTCGGCGTACTCCAGGACCTCCGACCCGCCGATGTCGAACGCGCGCCCCTCGGTCTCCGGCACGGCGAGCACCCCCACCAGGTAGCGCACGACGTCGGCGACGGCGATCGGCTGGCAGCGGGTGCGCACCCAGCGCGGCGCGACCATCGCGGGCAGGTGCTCCACGAGCTGGCGGGTCATCTCCCAGGAGATCCCACCGTGCCCGATGACGATCCCGGCGCGCAGCGTGGTGACCGGCACCCCCGACCCGCCGAGCAGCGACTCCACCTCCCGGCGGCTGCGCAGGTGCTCGGACAGGTCGTCGGAGTCGTTGCCCAGGCCGCCCAGGTAGACGATGCGGCGCGTCCCGGCGTCCGCGGCGGCCTTCGCGAAGGTCCGCGCGGCCTCGGCGTCGCGGGCGGCGAAGCGCGGGTCGTCCAGCGAGTGGACCAGGTAGTAGGCGACCTCGCAGCCCTCCAGCGCGGTGGCCAGGGACTCCGGGTCGTGCACATCGCCCTGGACCGGTTTCCCCGCGCCCCCGTAGTCCCGCGGGTTGCGCGTCATGGCGCGCACGTCGTGCCCCTCCTCCACGAGGACGGGGCAGAGCCTGCCGCCGATGAATCCCGACGCTCCGGTCACGAGTACGCGCACGATCACCAGCCTGTCGCACCAGGACGGGTTCCGCTGGACGGGCTGACCGCGTCCGCACCCCTCGGCTGCCCGTTCGACGTGTTAGCCGGATTACACCCGGAGCGGCTCCGGGAACTACGCCGGCGGGTGGCGCGACACGTCCGGACGTGAGGGTTGACAGGGCCGCGGTGCTCGGCTGCGGCGTAGGGGTGCTCGGTGTCGCGGTGGTCGTCCTGCTGGCGGGCGACGTGCACGAAGCGCTGGGGGACAGCGATCCGGGAAGGCTCGCCTCGGTCCTGTTCGGACTGGTCCGGTTCACCGCCGACGCCGCAGGGGTGGTCGCGGTGGGAGCACTGGCCTTCGCGGTGCTCGTCGTGCCCGCGGCGCCGGGTGGGCGGTTGACCGCTGACGCGTTCGCGGCCGTGCGCACGGCCGCCGCGGCCGCTGCCGTGTGGACGATCGCCGCCCTCGCGGCCGTGCCGCTGTCCGCCGGGGACGCGACCGGGCAGGCCCCGGCGGTGGTCCGGGAACACCTGCCCGCGCTGGTCGAAGCCGCGGAGGAGCCCAAGGCGTGGCTGCTGGTGGTCGCGGCAGCCCTGGTCGTCGCCGTGGGCGCGAGGGTGACGCTGACCTGGGCCACGGCCGTCCTGTGGCTCGTGATCTCCGTGGTCGGCCTGCTGCCGCCGGTGGTGGCCGGACACGCCTCCGTCGGCGCGTGGCACGACGTCGCCACCAACGCGGTGGTCTGGCACGTCCCGGCTGCCGGGGTGTGGGTGGGCGCGCTGGTCGCCCTGCGCGCCTTCCTGCGCCGACAGGGCTCCCGCGACCGGGACCTGGTGCTGCGCCGCTACCGGACGCTCACCCTGGTGTGCCTGGGTGTCCTGGTCCTCAGCGGCACCGTGACCGGCCTGGTCCTGACGCGCGGCGCGGTCGACGGTTACGCGGTGCTGCTCGCCGTCAAAGCGGCCGTGTGCGGCGCTGTGCTGCTCTCGCGCCGCCGGTGGGGCGCCCGGTGGCCGTTCGCGGTCGAACTCGTCGTGCTCGGCGTCGCCATGACGGCCTCGGTCGGGCTGACCCACCTGGTGCCGCCCGCGTTCCTGGCCGAACGGCCCTCGGTCCAGGAAACGGTGCTGGGGTACGACCTGCCCGCGCCGCCGACGGTCGCCGGACTGCTGCTGGACTGGCGACCCGACCTGCTGCTGGGGCTGGGCGCGGTCCTGCTGGCCGGGGCCTACGTCGTCGGGGTGCGGGCGTTGCACCGCCGGGGCGACGCCTGGCGGACCGGGCGCACGGCGGCGTGGCTGGCGGGCTGCCTGGTGGTGCTGGTGACCACCTCGTCCGGCCTCGGCCGCTTCGCGCCGGGCACGTTCAGCCTCCACATGGTCGCCCACATGTCCCTGGCGATGCTCGCTCCCGTGCTGCTGGTGCTCGGCGGCCCCGTCACCCTGGCGTTGAGAACCCTCCCCGCGGGACCTCGCGCGTGGCTGCTCGCCCTGACGCGTTGCCGAGCGGCACGGGTGGTCGCGCACCCGGCCGTCGCCGCGATCACCTTCGTCGCCTCGTTCCACCTGCTCTACACCTCCGGGCTGTTCGGCGCGGCGATGCCCTACCACTGGGCGCACCAGGTGATGAACCTGCACTTCCTGGTGTCGGGCTACGTCTTCTACTGGCTGGTGATCGGCGTCGACCGGCCGCCGCACCCCCTGCCGCACCTGGCGCGCCTCGGCCTGCTGTTCGCGGTCATGCCCTTCCACGCGTTCTTCGGCGTGGTCCTGATGAGCTCGCAGACCGTGATCGCCGAGACCTACTACCGGACCCTGGCCCTGCCCTGGGTGCCGGACCTGCTCACCGATCAGCGCCTGGGCGGCGGCATCGCCTGGGCCACCGGGGAGATTCCCATGCTGGTGGTCGTCGTCGCGTTGCTGCGGCAGTGGGCGGCGGCCGATCGGCGTGAGGCCACCCGGACCGACCGCCACCTCGACAGCGGCGAGGACGACCGGTTCGACGCCTACAACGCCGTGCTGGCCGACCTGGCCGAGCGCGGGCACTAGGACAACCCGTTCGGAGTGAGAACGATGACCGCATCGACGACCGGCGCGCCCGTGCCGGTCGAACTGTCCGTGTCCGGCATGACCTGCGCGGCCTGCGCGGGCCGGATCGAGCGCAAGCTCACCAAGCTCGACGGTGTGCGCGCCTCGGTCAACTACGCCACCGAACGCGCCGTCGTGCACCTCCCTCCTGGCTTGGCCGCCGAGGACGCGGTCCGGGCGGTGCGCGACGCGGGGTACGACGCGCACGTCCGCCTGAGCACCGACGACAGCCGCGCGGAGCACACCGCCAAGGTCGACGACCTGCGTCGCCGCCTCGTGGTCGCGGCCCTGCTGGCGATCCCGCTCGGCAACCTCTCCATCACCCTCGCCCTCGTGCCCGCGCTGAGGTTCACGGGGTGGGAAGCGCTGTGCGTGCTGCTGGCCCTGCCGGTGGTCGGCTACTCGGCGCTGCCCTTCCACCGGGCCGCGCTGCGCAACCTCCTGCGCGGATCGTCCAGCATGGACACCCTGGTGTCGCTGGGGGTGCTGGCCTCGTTCGGCTGGGCGGTGTGGTCGATGGTCTTCGGCGTCGACCAGCCCGGCTACTGGCTCGGGTTCGGCACGACGACGTCCGGCGCGGACGCCGTCTACCTCGACGTCGCCGCCGGCGTGACCACGTTCCTGTTGGCGGGCAGGTACTTCGAGAGCCGCTCGCGGCGCGGCGCGGTCGACCTGCTGGCCGCGCTCGCCGGGCTGGCCGCCAAGGACGTGCGGGTCCTGCGCGACGGCGTCGAGCGCGTCGTCCCCGTCGAGGACCTGCGGGTGGGGGAGTTGTTCGTCGTCCGACCCGGTGAGGGCCTCGCCGCCGACGGCCAGGTCGTCGAGGGGTTCTCGGCCGTGGACGTCTCCGCGGTCACCGGGGAATCCGTGCCCGTCGAGGTCGCGGCGGGCGACCACGTGGTGGGTGCGACGGTCAACCGGACCGGCCGGCTGGTCGTGCGCGCCACCGGGGTGGGGGCCGACACCCAGCTCGCGCGGATGAGCGCGCTCGCGGAACAGGCGGCGCAGCGCAAGTCCGCCGTGCAACGCCTGGTGGACCGGGTGTGCGCGGTGTTCGTGCCGGTGGTGCTCGGGCTGGCGCTGGTGACCGCGGCCTGCTGGACGGCTGGTGGTGGCAGCGCGCGCGAAGCGTTCACCGCCGCCGTCTCGGTGCTGATCATCGCCTGCCCGTGCGCACTGGGCCTGGCCACGCCGACCGCGCTGGTGGTGGGGGTGGCCCGCGCCGCGCAGCTCGGCATCCTGATCAAGGGACCGGAGGCGTTGGAGGCCACGCGGGCGGTGGACACCGTGGTGCTGGACAAGACCGGGACCGTGACCACGGGCCGGATGTCCGTTGTGGACACCGCGTCGTTCGTCGACGTCTCCACGGCGGACGTGCTGCGCTGGGCCGGGGCGGTCGAGTCCGCGTCGGAGCACCCGATCGCGGCGGCCGTGGTCCGGGCTGCGGGGGACGACCTCCCCGCGGTCACGGCGTTCCGCGCGCTCGTCGGCGCGGGCGCGCGGGGTGACGTCGACGGCTGCCCGGTCGTGGTCGGCAGCGCCGAGTCGATGGCCACCGAAGACGTTCCCGTCCCCGCCTCGGCGGACCGCTGGCTGCGCGCGGAGGTGGCGTCCACCCGCGTGCTGGTGGCGCGCGGCGGTGAGGTGATCGGCGGGATCGCGGTGCGCGACACCGTCAAGCCCACCGCGGCCGCCGCTGTGGCGCGCCTGCACCGCCTCGGTCTGCGCACCGTGCTGCTCACCGGGGACAACGAGGTGGTCGCCCGTGCCGTCGCCGCCGAGATCGGCGTCACCGACGTGCTGGCCGGTGTCCGACCCGCGGACAAGGCCGCGGCGGTCGAGGAACTGCGCGGGCGAGGGCACCGGGTCGCGATGGTCGGCGACGGTGTCAACGACGGTCCGGCGCTGGCCTGCGCGGACCTGGGCATGGCGATGGCGCGCGGCAGCGACATCGCGGTGCAGGCCGCCGACGTCGTCCTGGTGCGCGACGACCTCACCGCCGTTCCCGACGCCATCGCGCTGGCGAACCGCACCCTGGGGGTGATCAGGGGCAACCTGCTGTGGGCGTTCGGCTACAACGTCGCCGCGATCCCGCTGGCCGCGTTCGGACTGCTCAACCCCCTCGTCGCGGGGGCGGCGATGTCGCTGTCCTCGGTGCTGGTGGTGACCAACAGCCTGAGGTTGAGGGGTTTCACGCCCGCTGAGCGGTGAGGCGCCGGTCGTCGACGACAAGGCGCTCGCCCGGCGGGCACTACGTTCGCGTCGCCGCCGAACCACGGTCATTCCCTGGCTCGCAGCGGGCCCGGTTCGTGGCAACGCCAGGACAGGGCGACCGACCGGAGTGCCGCCTTGCCATTTCGTAGCTGTCGTGATTACAGTTCGCGAATCTGCAATCATGATAGTTACAGTTAGGGTTCCGATGACGATTGGCATCACGGGAGCGGCCGGGCACCTCGGGCGAGCCGCGGCGGAGGCGGTGCTGCGCACCACCGAGCCGAGCGAGGTGGTGCTCACCACGCGCAGGCCGGAAGCCCTCGCGGACCTCGCCGCCCCGGGCGTGCAGGTGCGGCACGCCGACTTCGACCGCCCCGAAACGCTCACCGCCGCGCTCGCGGGCGTTCACCGACTGCTGCTCGTGTCCACCGACGAGGTCGGCGCTCGGCTCGACCAGCACCGAGCCGCCGTCGGGGCCGCGGTCGAGGCGGGCGTCTCGCACGTCGTCTACACCTCGGAGCCGGAGCCGGTGCCCCGCAACCCGGCCGTGGCGGTCGCCGACCTCACGGGCCGCGCGCCCACGCCGTTCGCCGCCGCCTTGCGGAACTGACGTGGCGGCACCGTCGAGCCACGTTTCCCCGTCACCAGCGGCGACCGGCCGCACGAGGAGGACCACATGACCGTGAACTCTTTGCCCGTCAGGGAAAACGCCACCGATCGGTTGAGCCTGCGCAGGCTCGGCTGGGCGGGGGTGGAGGTCCGGCTCGCCGACACCAGGCTGCTGATCGACGCGCTGGTGAACGTGGAGCGGTTGGAGCCGGTTCTCGGGCCGCCCAAGCGGCCGCTGCCCCCCGTGGAGACGCCCGCGGGAACGCACGCCCTGATCACGCACGTCCACCCCGACCACTACGACCGCGCGTTGATGGAACGGGTGGCCGAGTCGGGCACGGTCGGCTGCCACTCGGCCGTGGCGTCGGAGCTGGCCGAGGACGGCATCACGGCCGTCCCGCAGGAACTCGGCCGACCCCGGCGGATCGGCCCGCTGACGGTCACCCCGGTGACGTCGTTGGACTGGAGGGGAACGGACTCCGACCAGGTCGCGTGGATCGTCGAGGGCGCCGGGTCGAGGATCATCCACTGCGGGGACACCATGTGGCACGGCAACTGGTGGCAGATCGCCCGCGACCACGGTCCGTTCGACGTCGCCTTCCTGCCGGTCAACGGTGTGATCGCCCGGTTCGAGGGCTACGACGTGACCGTGCCGGTCACCATGACGCCCGAACAGGCCGTCGAAGCCGCGAGCGCCCTTGGCGCGTCGGCGGTCTGCGCGATCCACTACGAGCTGTTCGACAACCCGCCGACCTACGTCGAGCAGGCCGACATCGTCGAGCGCGTCCGCCTCGCCGCGAGGGCGCGTGGCATCACGGTCCACGTCGTGGGTGACGGCGAGGTCGTGCCGCTGGACGGCACCCGCGACAACGGGGCGTCGTGAAGTTCGCCGCGATCGAGGCACGCCCGCCCTGTTCCTCAAGCCGTCGTCGTCCCTGATCGGACACGAACGACCGATCCGCCTGCGCGAGGACGACGGTCGGGTGCGCCCCGAGCCGGAACCGGCCGTGGTCGTCCGGCGAGACGGCCTTCCGCGTCGCGCTGGGGATCGAGCAGGCGCTGAGGGCGGGCTTCGGCGGTGCACGCCTGCCCGATCTGGCGACGTGACGGCGCACGGGCTCGCGGCGCGGGGTTCCGGCCCGCACCCTCGCGCCGATCAGGACTCGTCGGCGAAAGCGTCGGTGGCCTCGGCCAGGGTGGTGGCCGCGTCGCTGAGCAGGGGCGTGCCGTGCCCGAGGCCCGCGACGTCGGGGCGGAGCGCGGCCAGGCGTCGCAGTGCGGCCAACGCCTGCCCCCGGTCGACGTTGAACGGCCCGAGCGACGTGGCTCCGCTCGGTGTGGTGATGGCGAGGTCGCCGGTCAGCACCGCGGCACGGGCGGGCAGGTGCAGGGCGATGCTGCCGCAGGTGTGACCCGGGGCGGCGTGCACGACGAGCGCCCCGTGCCCGTCGACGTGGTCGCCGTCGTCCAGGTCGACGTCGACGTGGCAGCGGGGTGGCCCCAGGTGCTCGGGGTGGGCCCGCGCGATGGCCTCGTGGATCGGCCGCTCCAGGTCGGTGAGCACCGGTTCGGGCGCGGGTTCCTCCCCGCGCAGCACGGCCGCGTCACGGGTGCCCGCCGCCACCACGGCCCCTGTCAGCTCCGCCAGGGCCGCGGCGGCGCCGGAGTGGTCGCTGTGGAAGTGCGTGAGCACGATGGTGTGAACGTCCCGGGGCGAGGCGCCGATCCGGTCGAGCGCTCGCAGCACGGCGGCCTCGTCACCGGGTAGTCCGGGGTCGACGACCACGACGCCCCCGGTGTGGTCGCGCCAAAGGTAGGAGTTGCCGGCCGAAGTGGGCACCCACCACAGGTCGCGGGCGATGGCGGTCGCGCGGGTCATGCCGACTCCCCTGTGGTGCGCGCGACCTTCTCGCTCCTGCCGGTCGGGAAGAAGTCGGGCAGCTCGAAGTCGTCGGCCGAGGTCCTGGTGAGCCGGTCCGCCAGGGCGAGGTGCTGTGCGGGCTTGCTGCCCAGGAGCCGTCCGGCGGTGCGCAGGGCGGTGACCCCGACGCGGGTCTTGGGGTAGGCGAAGCCCGGCGCCCCCGGCGGAAGGGTCTGCGCCCCGGCGACGTAGGGCCGCATCTTCCGCTCGAAGGCGGCGAACGCGGCGGCGTGGTCGGATCGGGTGGCCAGTTCCGAGGCCAGCACGTAGGCGCCCACCAGGGCGAGGCTCGTCCCCATCCCGCTGAGCGGCGCCGCGCAGTACGCGGCGTCGCCGACCAGCCCGACCCGCCCCCGGCTCCAGGAAGGCAGGCGGACCTGCCCGATCGCGTCGAAGTAGTAGGGGGCGGCGTCGAGACCGTCCAGGATCCGCGGGGTGGCCCAGCCGACGTCGGCGAACGTCTCGCGCAGCAGCGCGGTCTGGCCGCGCTGGTCGAGGTCCTCGATCCCGCGGACGTTGGTCATGAACGCCAGGGTCGCCCGGATGGTGCCGAGGTTGTCCGGGCGCAAGGTCACCTGGCGCTGGTCCGGAGCGTGGTACCAGCGCCACCGGTCGTTGTCCTCGGCGGTCCGGGGGATGGTCAGGTAGGCCATGTACAGGCCGAGGTGGCGGATGCGGGCCTCTGGCATGATCAACGACCGGGTGCGGGACGTGAGCCCCTCGGCGATCACGACGACGTCGAACGAGCGGGGCGCCGACTTCCGGAAGGTCACCTCGACCCGGTCACCCGTGTCGTCCAGCCCGGTGATCCGGTCGCCGAAGACGTACTCCGTGTCCGGCTGGGTGCTTTCGCGGATCACCCGCGACAGCTCGCAGCGCAGGATCTCCAGTTCGGCGGTGGCGCCGTCGACCGCGGAGGCGTCGAAGGGGAACGCCGCGATGGTCCGGCCGCGGTCGTCGACGAGTTCGGTGCCCTCCTCTCCCGTCCTGGCGGCCAGGACGGCCTCCCGGAGGCCCATGCGGCGCACGACTTCGCGGGACGCCCCGCGGACGTCGATGTTCTGCCCGGCCTCGCGCGGCCCGTCGAAGCGTTCGACCACGGTGGTGCGCCAGCCCGCGGCGTTGAGCCAGTGGGCGAGGGCCGGGCCGGAGATGCTGGCGCCGGAGATCAGGATGCTGGGTGCGGACAGGGGGAAGGAGGTCCTCCGATGCGTGGGTGCCGTGACGGGCCGCCGCGGGTGGGGTCGGCGCAGGGGAGAGGCGACTCGAACGGTCGCCGACCGCCGCCGTCAGTGCGTGGTCGGCAGCCCGGCCGCGGTGGCGGCGATCATGCGCTGCAACGTCGGGCGGAACGGCGGGAAAACCCGTGCGATCTCCGGTTCGCGGTCGTACAGCTGCCGCAACGCCTCCGGGGGGCGGGTCAGCGGGAACAGCTTCGCGACGAACGCGCTGGCGGCCATGACGAGGGAAGCGCCGTCGGCGCCGGTCAGCTGCGGGCAGGCGGTGGTGATCTGCTTGCCGACGGTGAAGTAGGTGTCGATGGCCCACAGCTTGTAGACCCGCAGGGCCGCTACCGAGACGTTGTGCTCCAGCATCGTCTCGGCGTGGGTGGTCAGGTCGCAGTACAGCGGCCGGTCGGCGTACGCGTCGGCGAGCGCGGTCGCCGTCGCGGAGAAACCGCTCGCCTCGTGCAGCGCGGCGCTCGCGGCGGCCGTCCAGTCCGCGCCCTCCCGCATCGTCAGGTGCAGGTAGATCTCCTCGCGCGTGCCGAAGTAGCGCAGGACGTTGGACTTGGCCAGTCCGACGGCCGCGGCGATGTCGCCCAGGCTGACGTGGGCCACGCCCACTTCCCGCGCGAGCTCACCGGCGGTGGCGAGGATCGTCTCGCGCCGCTGGTCCTTCTGCTCCGGGCGCCTGGCCCGCTGGAACGACGCTCCCATGACAGGCATCACCCTAGGCCGGCAACTAACGGAACAACGTTCTCTTGTTAAGGAGATGGTGTTCTAATAACCTCGGCCCTCGACCGCACGGCCCATCCCCCCGCTCCGAACGGCAGGCTCATGACCGCCAGCAGCACCGATCTCGCCCAGACCATCGACGCCTTCGTCGGCGCCTTCAACGAACCCGAGCCCGACCTCGACCGGGTCATGTCCTTCTTCGCCGAGGACGCCCGGTACCTGCCCGGCCGAGGTCCCGAACTTCACGGCCTCGCGGCGATCCGGGCGGAGTTCGCGCCGCAGTTCGCCGGTCGCTACGGCGCGATGACCTTCGACGTGTACGACCAGGTGATCGACGAGTCCCGCGGCCGGGCGACGATCAGGTGGGCGTGCAGGCTGGACCTGACCGGCGCGCACGGCCGTCGCGCGATCGCTCCGCTGCGGTGGTTCGCCCGGTTCCGCTACGGCGGCCGCGTCCAGTGGCACGGCTTGGACGTCTTCCACTTCGACGCCGCCGGGCGGATCACCGGCAAGTTCACCTACGCGACCTTCCGGCTGCCGCTCTGGGAACGGTGGCGCTGACGACCGGTTGGGCGGCCCCGCGCGTTCGCGGGGCCGCCCAACCGTCCGGGGTGCCGCTACCCGGTGACCGAGGCCGAGAAGTTGTCGACCGCGAGGCCCACGCCGCCGTTCCACGGCTCGAACCCGGCCTGGATGCTGGTCAGGTACCACGAGGTGGTGATGGCGCCGCGCGCTCGCACGTCGTTGATGAAGTCGAGCACGCTGAACGACCACGACGTGATGGGGGAGGGAGCGACGTAGGAGATCACGTCGTTCCCGCCGTTGTTGCCCCGCCACACCTGCCAGGTGCGACCGCCGACCGTGGTGTTGCCGACCGCGCTGCCGATGGGCTGGATCGAACCCTGGCGGTTGAACCAGATCATGATCTCCACCTGGTTGACGCCGTTGGTCTTGGGCGTGGGGTCGAGCCAGATGTCGTAGGAGGCGTTGTAGGTGCCGCCGACGTACCGGTAGTTGATCGAGGACGTCGCGCTGCGGATCCGGCTGACCTGCATCGGCAGGGAGGAGCCCGGCGAGCAGTTGCCGTAGTGGCAGCCGAGGAACACCGACGGGTACGACAGGGGTGCGCCGTTCGTCGGCGCCGAGCCCTGCTGCGTCGTGACCCGGAAACCGGTCGAGGTGACGTTGAGGCACTGGGCGGCCGACGAGCCCCACCTGTTGTTCTGGACGACGTAGCGGCCCTGGATGGTGGTCGACCCGTACTGGTCGCAGATCGCCACGTCGGCCTGGGCCGGTCCGGCCCCGGCGACGATCGTGCCCGCGACGAGCAGGCCGGCCAGTGCGAGGGTCCGCATGGTGCTTCGCATCGAACTCCTTCCGAAGGTCCGCGGCGACGGAGGCGGGAGGCGCTCTGGGAGCGTTCCCAGGATAGTCCTTGTCGACCGAGCGCGCTCTTTGCGCACGAGGCTCGCGCTCCTCACGGCGGGATCGGCGGCCCTGGCTGCCGGACCGGGACGACCCCGGCGTGGCGGACACCGTCGCCGAGTCGCACCACCGGACCTGCTTCGCGCACCGCAGGTCGGAACCGTTCCCCCTGCGGAGTTCCAGCGGCTAGAACACGTCGCGGTGCGCCTCCTGGGCACGCACCTCGTCCAGGTCGGCGAGACGCCCGAGCCCCTGCACGGGACGGGCCATCCGGTGGTTGAGGCGCAGGCGGGCGGAGTGCCGGTCGAGCCACGCCCAGTAGCCCGCGGTGAACGGGCACGCCCGCTCTCCCGTCCGCTTCCTCGGGTCGAACCAGCAGCCGCCGCAGTGGTCGGTCATCTTGTTGAGGTAGGCGCCACCGCTCAGGTACGGCTTGGTCGCGACGACACCGCCGTCGGCGTGCTGGCTCATGCCCACCACGTTCACCGGCATGACCCACGGGAAGCCGTCGACGAAGGACGTGACGAACCAGTCGTTGAGCGCGACCGGGTCGTAGCCGCGTTGCAGCGCGTGGTTGCCGAGCACCATCAGCCGCTGGATGTGGTGCACCCACCCGTGGTCTCGGACACCCTCCAGGGCCGTTCGCACGCAGGCGGCCCGCACGCCACCCGGACTCAGCGTCCGCCACCAGTCCGGCAACGGCTCCGTGGCGCGGAACTCGTTGCGCCGCAGGTACTCCGGCCCCAGGTGCCAGTAGAGGTGCCACACGTACTCCCGCCACCCCAGCACCTGCCGCACGAACCCCTCGACGCCCGCCAGCGGCGCGTCACCCGCCCGGTAGGCGCGCTCGGCCGCGCGCACGACCTCCAGCGGGTGCAGCAGGCCGTGGTTGAGCGGGACGGACAGCAGCGAGTGCGCCATCGTCGGATCGCGGGTGAGCACGGCGTCCTCGTGCGGTCCGAAGTGCGGCAACCGATCCCGCACGAAGACGTCCAGGGCGGCCAGCGCCTCCCCACGGGTGATCGCGAACCAGCGCGGCCCGTCCGCGCCGACCGTCGGCAGGTCCATCGCGTCCAGGTCCGCGCGGACCGCGGCGTCGACGTCGTCCTCTTCCGGCCACCACGGTTCCGGCACGTCCAGCCTGCTCGTCCTCGGTGGCGGCTCGCGGTTCTCCGCGTCGTGGTTCCACCGGCCGCCCA
The DNA here is from genome assembly GCA_049997955.1 of Umezawaea sp. cmx-9-4. GTDB lineage: Bacteria > Actinomycetota > Actinomycetes > Mycobacteriales > Pseudonocardiaceae > Umezawaea. The sequence goes on from JAEBDY010000012.1 coordinate 214,014, forward strand.
CCGGGTCGCCCCCGTCGAGCAGCACACCGAACCGGCGGCGCTGCTGCCGGTAGAAGTCCTCCATGAGGAACGTCGTGCGCCCGTCCGCCCAGTCGGTGAACTCCTGGCGTTCCAACGCGAACGCGGGCGTGGGCAGCACCTTGACACCGAGCCGTCGCAGCAGCGCCTCCGCGGCACGGGACCCCGGTTGGTACGCGACCAGGGGGCGGCCGAACTCGCGCACCGCGTCCGCGTAGGTCTCGGCCCGGACCAGGGTCGCGCGGTCGCCCAGTTCGGCGGCGAGGTGCCGGATGCCGGACAGCACCAGGTGCAGCTTCTGCCGGTGGTACGGCTTGCGCCGCAACGCCGCGGCGGACTCGACGAGCAGGACCTCGCCCGCGTGCTCCGCGTGGAAGTGCGGACCCAGTTGGTCGCCGAACAACAGCAGTGCGGTCACCGGACGTCCTGCACTGCTCGCACCACGACGACGTTGATCACGGTTCGACGCTAGGTCGCGTGCCGTGCGCCCGCACAGCAGATGCCCGACAGTCCCACTGTCGGGCGACGGCGCGACTCGTGGAACGAGCCGACAGCCCTGCCGCCACCGCGTTCCGCCAGGCGGCGCAACGGTCCTCCAACGCCTTACCCGTGATCACGCGCACGGCTATGCTCACCGCGTCGTCGAGCCGAAGACGTGTGGGGTGAGCCGCGTGGGCGTGCGGAGTTGGCTGGTGCTCGGTGCCGAGGACAGCGAGCACGAACTGGCCGCCGCGGCGGGTCAGGCCGGGCTCGTCAGCCAACTCCGCCCGCTGATCCTCGAGCTGAGCAAGCCGGGTGACCTCGTCTTCGACCCGTTCGCGGGCTGGGGGACCACGCTGGTCGCGGCCTCGGTGGAGGGCCGCCGCGGGATCGGCATGGAGATCACCCGGTCACGCGCCGCGGAGGCCGCGCACCGCTTGGAGGGCAGGTACCCAGGTCAGATCATGGTCTGCGGTGACGCCCGCAAGCCGCCGCTGCCCGACGGTTGCGTCGACCTGGTCCTGTGCGACCTGCCGTACTTCGGCACGAACCTCGACCAGGAGTCCACAACGGACGGTCAGCTGTACGCGCTGCGCGAGTACGGCGACTACCTGGACGCGCTGGACGAGGCCTTCGCCGCCATCGCGCGGACGATGCGACCCGGCGCGCACGCGGTGGTCGCGGTCCAGAACCGCCGCCTGGCAGGCAAGTTCGTCCCGCTCGCGTGGGACGCCTCCGCCGTCCTCGGCCGCCACCTGACCCTGGGCGACGAGCGCATCCACCTCTACGAGCGAAAAGTCGGCGACGAGGACCCCATGGTGTCCAACAAGGCGCACGAGTACCTCCTCATGGCCGTGAAGTGACCTGGTGGTCACCGAGGCGCGGCCGTAGCCGATCGAGGTCGTCGCCCGTCCCGGTCGCGGCGTTCGCGACCGGGATGTCGAGGACGTCGAGGAACGCGGTCGCCGCGGGGGAGCGGGCGGCACGGCTCCAGATGACGTACTCGACGCGGGCGGGCGCGTCGGTGACCTCGATGGTGACCACGCCGGTGAGCCGGGGCGCGTAGGCGGAGGGGAGCATGGCGATGCCGAGCCCCTCCCTGACCAGTCCGGCGATGAGGTAGGCGCTGGTCACCTCGAAGGCCACGTCGCGGCTGAGGCCCGCTGCCGAGAAGGCCTGGTCGGACTGGGCGCGACCAGCCGTCCTCGGGGGCAGGTCGACGAACACCTCGGACGACAGCCCGCGGAGGTCGATCGCGGACTCGTGAGCGAGGGGGTGTTCCGGGGCGACCACCGCCACGAGCCGGTCGCGGGCGAGTTCGTGGGCGTTGACGCCTTCGGGCCGCGACGTGGTCGGCAGCCCGAGGAAGGCCACCTCGACCACCCCCTGCTTGACCTCCTCGACGAGGTCGTCGCTCGCGCCCGTGCGCAGGCTGACCCGCACGTGCGGGTACCGCTCGCGGAAGTCGCGCAGAGCGCCGGGGATGTCGACCGCGGCGACGGTGGGGATCAAGCCCACGGCGAGCTGTCCGCGCACCTCGCCCACGGCCGCCGCGACCTCGGCGACCGCCCGTTCGGCCATGGCCAAGCACTGCCGGGCGACGGGGAGGAACGCCGCGCCCGCCGGTGTCAGCCGCACCCGTCGACTGGTGCGCTCGAACAGCCGCGCGCCCAGTTCCCGTTCCAGGCGCGCGATCTGGTGGCTGAGGGCCGACTGGACGACCAGGCAGCGCTCGGCGGCACGGGTGAAGCTGTTGGCCTCGGCGACGGCGACGACGTAGCGCATCTGCTGGAGCTCCATGGATCAATCTTCCAACGAGATCGATGGCGTGACAAACATGCGTTGGACTCATTGATCATCGAGCGTGAGACTCGAACGTGACAGGTCCCGACACCGCGGACCAGACCTCACGCGACAGGACGAGCCGACCATGAACAACGCACCAGCACGGGCGGCGCGCCACCCGTGGGCGTGGACCACTTCCCGCCGGCTGCCACGGGTCCCCGTGACAAGCCTCTCCAGGCTCGGTGGAAGCCCGTGGCGAGCACCAATGGCTTCTCCGTGGAGCTCCGGTGCGGAGGGCGGCGCGGGATGAAGGGCGACGGGCGACTCCTCACCGCGGGTGTGACGGCGTTGGCGCCGTCGATCTGGGGGAGCACCTACCTGGTGACGACCGAGCTGCTGCCACCGGACCGCCCGCTGCTGGCCGCCACCGTGCGGGTGCTTCCCGCGGGCCTCGTCCTGCTGGCCCTCACCCGCGTGCTGCCGACCGGGACCTGGTGGTGGCGGTCCCTGGTGCTCGGGACCCTCAACATCGGCGCGTTCAACTTCCTGCTGTTCGTGGCGGCCTACCGACTGCCCGGCGGGGTGGCGGCGATGATCATGTCGGCGCAGCCGGTGCTCGTGCTGGGCCTGGCGGCGGTGCTCATCGGGGACAGGGTCCGGTTCGCGCACGTGGCGGCCTGCGTCCTCGGCGCGTTCGGCGTGGCGCTGCTCGTGTTCCGAGCCCCGCAGGCACTGGATCCCGTCGGCGTGGCCGCCGCGGTGGCCGGGGCGGTCGCCACGGCCGTCGGCCTCACGCTGACCAAGCGGTGGGGGCGTCCGGACGGAGTGGGGCTGCTGCCCTTCACCGGCTGGCAGCTCACCGCGGGCGGGCTCGTGCTGTCGCCCTTCACGCTGTCCCTCGAAGGGCTGCCGACCACCATCAGCGGGTCCAACGTCCTCGGGTTCGCCTACCTGATCTCGTTCGGCGCCGTCATCAGCTACGCGATCTGGTTCCGCGGCATCGCGGCGCTGCCCGCGCTGGCGGTCTCCGTGCTCGCGCTGGGCAGCCCTGTCGTCGCGACCGTCCTCGGACACCTGTTCCTGGGCGAGGCGTTGTCGATCACGCAGCTGCTCGGAGCGGTGGTGATCATCAGTGCCGCGCTGCTCGCGCAGCCCCGACCGGTCGCACCACGGGACTCCGTCCCACTGGTCCCACTGGCACGGTGATCGTCATCGCCCCGTCGGGCGATGCGCCTTCCTCGGCGACGGCGAGAGGGCGAGGTCGCGAACCATCCAGATGGTCGCGCTCATCGCGAGCGCGATCAGCGGCAGGAACTGCCAGAGCGTGTCCCACATCATGGCCCACTCCACGGTCGTCGAAACGGCGGCACCAACGGGTGCGCCCAGGTAGTCGGCCGAGGAGCGGCGGGCCAAACCTCCCGTGATCACTTCGTTGCCCTTCCGGGCACGTCGTGACGGCCTACGGTTCCCGTGGCTTGCGCACCAGCAGGTGGGCCTGGCGGAACCGCTCGCCTTCGCGGGGCTCGCGCAGCAACCGGGCGACCTCGACGAACCCGGCCTGGCGCAGCAGGTCCGCCAGGCTGTCGGGGGACCACCGGTAGGCGAGCACGACCTTGTGGTCGTACTCCTGCGGCAGCGGGTCGTCACCGGCGATGAACCCGAGCAGCAGGTGGCCGCCCGGCGCCAGCACCCGCTGGAACTCGGTGAACACGGCAGGCAGCTGCCGCGGTGGCGTGTGGATGGTGGAGTAGGAGGCGAGGACACCGCCGAGGACTCCGTCGGCGAGGTCGAGAGCGGTCATCGACCCCTCCTCGAACCGCAGGTCCGGGTGCGCACGGCGAGCCAGGGCGATCATCGCGGGGGACAGGTCGATGCCGAAGGCGGGCAGCCCGAGCGCGTGCAGGTGCGCGGTCACGTGGCCGGGGCCGCACCCGACGTCGGCGACCGGCCCGACGTCGTGGGCCCGCACGAGTTCGGCGAACGCGGCCAGCAGCGCGCGTTCCAGCGGCAGGCTTTCGAGCACGTCGCTGAAGAGCTCGGCGTAGAGGGACGCGACGGCGTCGTACGCGGCCCTGGTGTCGTGCAGGACGGGGGGTTCGGTCACGGCGGAAACCGTAGTCCCCTGCTGTGCCCCACGACCTGGCGGTGGTGCGGACCGTCCGGATACCTTGTTTCGGTGATCATCTGGCTCAACGGCGGCTTCGGGGCGGGGAAGACGACGCTGGCGGAGGAGCTGCGCCTGCGGCTTCCGGACGCGGTGGTGTACGACCCGGAGGACGTCGGCACCATGCTGTGGAAGTGGCTGCCGCGCAACGACGACTTCCAGGACCTGCCGAGTTGGCGGGAGATGGTCGTCGCGACGGCGCTGTCGCTGCGCAGGCACCACGCGGACACGCTCATCGTGCCGATGTCGCTCGTCCGCGACGCCTACCGGGTCGAGATCCTGGGCGGCCTGGCCGACGCGGGCGAGGAGGTCCTGCACGTCTTCCTGGAGGCGGACGCCGACGTGCTGAGGACGCGGCTCGACGCCCGCGCACCCATCCCCGACCACCCCGACTCGGCGCGGTCGGTCAACAGGTGGGCGCTGAGCCGTCTGGACGCGACCGCCGCCGCCCGCCAGCCGGAAGGGACGCTCACGCTGCGCTCGGACAGGCTCAGCCCGGCCGAACTGGCCGACGAAGTGCTGGCCGCGCACGGCCTTCGGCGGGGTCGCTGAGGCCGAGCGGGCGGCGATCAGTCGAGGACGTCCAGCCCGTCGCGATCGAGCGCCGCGCGGATCTGACCGAGCCACTCGGTGCCCAGCCCGCGCCCGTTCGGGAACTGGTCGTCTCGATCCCAACGCCACGTGGTGATCATCGCCAGCACGAGGATCCGGCACGCGCGCAGCAACTCCCGGTCGACACCCGGATAGTGGTCGCCGACTTCCTCGGGAGCATGGGCGAGGTCGAATTCGACCGGCCCGCGGCAGCACGTCTCCAGGTCGATGAACAGCAGTCCGTTCCCGGTGGCGAGCACGTTGCCGGGGTGCGGCTCGCCGTGCAGGACCTGCTCGACGCCGCCGCGCTCACCGATCAGTCGTCGCAGATCCCGCAGCGTGCCACCGAGGAGTTCCCGGTCGACGTCGGTGAGCGCCGGGGTCTGGTCGCGGCTCGCCACGAGTCGTTGGGCCTGCTCGATCCGGTCCGTGAAGTGCGGCGTGGGGATGTCGAGTTCACGCATGCCCGCGTGCAGCCGTTCGAGCGCGGCGGCGTAGTCGGCAGGCGGCACCTCTTCGCGTGTCACGGGTTCGTAGTAGGTCCACAGCGTGACCACGAAGCCATCCCGCTCGTACACGCGTGACTGGATTTCACGCGCGAGAGCGGCCACCGGGCTCCCGGACTCGGCCAGCCGTCGAGCGAGGTCGACCTCGAACCGCGCGACCTGATCAGCGACGGGTGCCACCCTGGCCACGACGTCACAGGGCAGCAGGCGCACAGTCAGCTTGTTCGAGTCGTGGAGGACGATCGTGTCGTCGACCGCCAAGCCGAGCGATGAGGCGATCGACCTGGCAGCGGCCTCCGCACGAACGCCCTCCGACTCCTGCACCGTCCCAACCCTCCTGAAGCACTGCCGTACGTGCGCGCCGTCTCCTGACACATCTGGGAAGCGCAGCTCCTTCTCCGGTGCCGTGCCCACGATTTCGGAAGCGTCCACGCCGAGCCTCGCGCTGGTTCTGCGCCTGACCCGTCCCGCACGCCGGTTGTGGCAAGGGGCTCGTGTGAACGACCCGGAGCGGCACGGGTGGAGCGCGGTGCCCCACCCGTGCCGGGGGTCCTAGCGTTGAACGGTGACGTGTTCGTTGGGCACGCAGTGCGTCATCTCCCGGCCCGCCACGTCGCGCTGGCCGTTCTTGCCGAGGTTGGCCATGCGGACCCGTTCCTCGTCGGTCAGGTCCTGGGTGGCCAGCGGCTCCAGGTGGCGGACGTCGTCCGGCGTGATGCTCAAACCCTCGCCCACGCGCAGCCCGAGTTCGTCCTCGGCCATGAGCAGGTGCCACACCATGCGCTCCTGGATGGGGCGGTCGCACTGGCCGAGCGCGTCGACGAGGTTGGCGACCAGGTCGTCGCGTTCCCACTGCTCCGACAACAGGTAGCGCTCGCCCGCCTGCTGGTAGTCGTTGGTGCGGGGGAGGCGCTTGCGGGTCAGCCTGCCGGTGATCTCCGGGCCCTGCTCGTCGTGGGTCGGGTACTCCGCGTCGGTGAGGCCGCCGAGGATCGACGGCTCGTAGTTGACGTGCGGGTTCTGGCCCTCGGCGAGGTCGACGCCGTAGGCCATCTGGCCATCGCGCTGGTTCGTGGCCACCCTCGTCCGCGGGGCGTTGACCGGGAGCTGGAGGTAGTTCGGGCCGACGCGGTAGCGCTGGGTGTCGCTGTAGCTGAACGTGCGGCCGACGAGCATCTTGTCGTCGGAGAAGTCCAGGCCGTCGACCAGGACGCCGGTGCCGAACGCGATCTGCTCGTTCTCGGTGAAGAAGTTCTCCGGTGCCCGGTCGAGGACCATGCGGCCGACCTTGCGCAGCGGGAACTGCTCCTCCGGCCACACCTTGGTGTCGTCCAGCGGGTCGAAGTCGAGGTCGGGGTGCTCGTGGTCGTCCATCAACTGCACGGCCAGCTCCCACTCCGGGTACTCGCCGCGCTCGATGGCCTGGTAGAGGTCACGGGTGTGCGAGCCGAGGTCCGTGGCCTGCACGTTCGCCGCGTCCTCCGCGGTGTAGGAGCGCACGCCCTGCTTCGGCAGCCAGTGGTACTTGACGAGCTTCGTCCCGCCCTGCGCGTTGACCCACTTGTAGGTGTTCACGCCGAAGCCCTGCTGGGTGCGGTAGCTGGCCGGGATGCCCCTGGGGCCGAACACCAGGGTGACCATGTGCAGCGACTCGGGCGTCTGGCTGATGAAGTCGAAGGCGCGGTTGGGGTCCTGGCGTTCGAACGTCACCGGGTCGGGCTTCTGCGAGTGGATGAAGTCCGGGAACTTGATGGCGTCGCGGAGGAAGAAGACACCCAGGTTGTTGCCGACGAGGTCCCAGTTGCCGTCCTCGGTGTAGAACTTCACCGCGAACCCGCGCGGGTCACGAGCGACCTCGGAGGAGTCCCGTCCACCCGCGACGGTGGAGAAGCGGACCGCGAGATCGGTGCGCTTTCCCTTCTCCTGGAACAGCTTCGCCCTGGTGTAGGTGGAAATGGGCTCGTCACCGACGGTTCCGTAGGCTTCGAAGAAGCCGAACGCGGTCGCACCTCGGGCGTGCACGACCCGCTCCGGGATGCGCTCGCGGTCGAAGTGGCTGATCTTCTCCAGGAACTGGTAGTTCTCCAGCGTCGCGGGACCGCGTGCGCCGACGGTGCGCTGGTTCTGGTTGTCGTAGACCGCGTGCCCCTGGCGGTTGGTCAGGACCGGTCGTTCGGCGCCGGGCTGCGGTTGTTGCGAAGATGCGGTGGTCATCGTGGGCCTCTCGTGGTGGAGTGCGGGAATCAGCCTGGACGACCGCTCGTCGGTGCGATCGCGATCGCGCAACCGGGGCAGCGGCCCCAGAAGACGACCTCGGCCTCGTCCACGACGAAGCCGAAGTCCTGCGACGGGGACAGGCACGGAACTCGGCCTTCGGTGCAGTCCACGTCCCTGGTCAGACCACAACCGCGGCAGACCAGGTGGTGGTGGTTGTCACCGACGCGAGCCTCGTACAGCATCGGGTGGCCCGCCGGTTCGATCCTGCGGATGACGCCCGTGCCGGTGAGCGCCTCCAGGCAGTCGTAGACGGCTTGGACGGACAAACCACGCCCCAGCGAAGTCCTGGTGCGCTCCGTGACCTGCGCGGCCGTCAGGTGCTCGTGCGCGACACCGGCGCTGTCGAGCACCTCGATGATGGCCACCCGTGGCTTGGTGACCCGCAGCCCTGCCGCGCGCAATCTCGAATCCGGTGATTGGTCCGGCATCTCCCCATGGGAACGCACAACCTGGAACCGTGCAAGTCAGGGCGAACGCCCGCTGACCGACCGCGGTCGGTGCCGCCGCCCCACCGGAAGCGCGACGGCCCTGCTCACCGAGGGTGTCGACCCGGTGTTCGGCGGTCGACGCAGGTCCCGCAAACGCGTCGTGGCCGGACGACGCGAGGTCGTCCGGCCACGAGGGTTCCGGTGCGAGGTCAGTTCTTGAAGACGTCCTTGACCTTCTCGCCCGCCTGCTTGAGGTGACCCTTCGCCTGGTCGCCCTTGCCCTCGGCTTCCAAGCCCTCGTCGTCGGTCGCGTTGCCGACGCCCTCCTTGGCCTTGCCCTTCAGCTCATCGGCCTTGGCGTCGAACTTGTCGTCGAGCCCCATGGTCTCGCCCTTCCTTCGTCGCGGCAGCGGATCGAGGTCCGGATGCCCTGGGTGGCGGGACGGCAAACCGTTCCGTCCACGTCCGACACCCGCGAGTGACCCCGGCAGGGGTGAACCCGGTAGGAGGACGGCGAATTCGTTGATCGCCACTGGCACGCAACCCGCTGGTCAGGCAGTCGACGGGCGGTTCACCGGTCTTCTCGTCGACCGCGGTCGTCGGGTGAACGGGCACATCTGCGCTTGCGCCGTCCGAGAGGGGGTATCCAGCGACTCCAGACGCAAGTTCGTGAAGGAGAAACGCATGCCCCCGAAGCGTCAAAGCGATCAAGCCGCGCCGAAGCCGACCAGTCCGACCGGCAAGGCGGAGATCGCCGCGAGCATAGGAGAAGACCGCAGGGCCCAGGCCGGGCGGTACCTCACGACGGCGAACGGTCTGCGGCTGCCCGACACCGACCACTCGCTGAAGGCCGGGGCACGCGGACCGACGCTGATGGAGGACTTCCACCTCCGCGAGAAGATCACCCACTTCGACCACGAGCGCATCCCCGAACGGGTGGTCCACGCCCGCGGCGCGGCAGCCCACGGCACGTTCCGCGCCTACGGCAACGCCGAGACCGTCACCAAGGCCGGGTTCCTGGCCAAGGGCCGGGAAACGGACGTCTTCGTGCGGTTCTCCACCGTGCTGGGCTCGCGCGGCTCGGCGGACACCGTCCGCGACGTGCGCGGCTTCTCCGTGAAGTTCTACACCGACGAGGGCAACTTCGACCTCGTCGGCAACAACATGCCGGTGTTCTTCATCCAGGACGGCATCAAGTTCCCCGACGTCATCCACGCGGGCAAGCCGCACCCGGACCGGGAGATCCCGCAGGCGCAGACGGCGCACGACACGTTCTGGGACTTCGTCTCGCTGCACACCGAGGCCACCCACCACGTCATGTGGGCGATGTCGGACCGGGGCATCCCGCGGTCGTACCGGACCATGGAGGGTTTCGGCGTCCACACGTTCCGGCTGGTGAACGCGGCGGGGGAGACCTCGCTGGTGAAGTTCCACTGGAAGCCGCTCGCGGGCGTGCACTCCCTGGTGTGGGAGGAGGCGCAGATCGCCGCGGGCGTCGATCCCGACTTCCACCGACGCGACATGGCCGACGCCATCGAGGCGGGCGCGCCGCTGGAGTACGAACTGGGCTTCCAGCTGCTGCCCGACACGATGGACGAGACGTTCGAGGGCATCGACCTGCTCGACCCCACCAAGATCGTGCCGGAGGAGCTGGCGGAGGTCGTCCTGGTCGGGAAGCTGACCCTGGACCGCAACCCCACCAACTACTTCGCCGAGACCGAACAGGTCGCCTACCACACCGGCAACCTCGTACCGGGCATCGAGGTGACCAACGACCCGCTGATGCAGGCGCGGATGTTCTCCTACCTCGACACCCAGCTGACCCGGCTGGGCGGCCCCAACTTCACCCAGCTCCCGATCAACCGACCGCACACGGCGGTCAACGACAACCTGCGCGACGGCATGCACCAGACCGCCATCCACCAGGGGCTGGCGCCGTACAAGCCGAACACCGTCGACGACGGCCAGCCCGAGTTGGCGACCGAGGCCGAGGGCGCCTACATCCACCTGCCGCGCGAGGTGGTCGGGCAGAAGGTCAGGGCGAACCCCGTGTCCTTCGACGACCACTTCACCCAGGCGACCCTGTTCTGGCGGAGCATGACCCCGCTGGAGCAGGGGCACATCGTCGAAGCCTTCACGTTCGAGCTGGCCAAGTGCTACGAGAAGCCCATCCGCGAACGGCAGCTCGCCGTGCTCGCCAACGTGGACGCCGAGCTGTGCGCGAGGGTCGCGGCCGGTCTCGGCCTGCCCGCTCCGACCGGCGCGCCCGCGCAGGACGTCGTGCCCTCGCCGGCGCTCTCGCAGCTCACGCTCACCCCGGGGCCGATCGCCGGCCGGGTCATCGGCGTCGTCGCGTCACCCGGTGCGGACATCGCGGGTATCGGCAAGCTGCGCAAGGCCGTCGAAGCGCAGGGCGCCGTGCTGCGCGTCATCGCCGAGGTGGGCGGCGAGCTGGGCAAGGGCCGCGCGAAGGAGGTCGTCGAACGCACGCTGCTGGCGACCCGGTCCATCGAGTACGACGCCGTGGTCATCGCGAACGGGGCCGCCGTCCTCGACCCGCGGCTGCCGGTGCTGCTCCAGGAGTTGTTCCGCCACTGCAAGGTGATCGGCGCCTGGGGCAGCGGAGCGGAACTGCTCCTGGCCGCGGGCATCGACACCACCGCGCCGGGCGTCCTGCTCGTCGACGCCATGGACAAGACCACTGCGACGACGCTGCTCAACGCGGTCGGCCTGCACCGCGCGTGGGACCGCGCCGTGCCCGCCGGAATCGCCTGACGGAGACCCGGATCGCCCGGCCCCCGTTCGGGGCCGGGCGATCCGAGCCACCCTCCTCTGTGGACGTTCACTCGACCGGGGCATCTTCGCGTGGAGCCGGTGAACGCGGGTATTCGCACATCGAGGAGGTGTGCGATGCGAACCTACGAGCAGTCGATCGACGTGTTCGTGCCGGTGTCCGATGTGTACGGTCAGTGGACTCGGTTCGAGTCGTACCCCCGGTTCATGTCCGGTGTGGTGCACGTCAGCCGGATGGACGAGAGCCGCGTCCATTGGACGACGGTGTTCGGCGGCGTTCGCCGCGAGTTCGACACCGAGGTCACGCAGCAGCCCTCGGACGGACTGGTCGCCTGGCGTTCGACCTCCGGACCCGACCGGGTGGGCGCGGTGGCGCTGGACCCCATCGACGGCAGCGCCACGAGGGTGCACCTGCGGATCACGCTCGAACCGGAGGGCATCTGGGAGCAGGCCTGCGCCGCCTCCGGGTTGCTCGACCAGCGGGTCAGGTCCGACCTGGTGCGCTTCAAGGAACTGGTGGAAGCCGACCGCACCCGGTGACGGGGGTCGGGCGTAGGCACCCGCGCTGGTGGACCACCGCGCGGATCCACGGCCTCGTGCTGCGACCGGACGCGGTGTGACGGCAGTCCGCTGATGTGCGCGGCCCCTGGAAAATGCGTTGCCCGAGAGTCCGCCGGTTGACCATGCTGGTGGGCATGGGTCTGTAAGTGGTGGTGGAGCACGAGTGGAATGACGACGGGTTCGAGACGCTCCCCGTCGCTCTCCGACGTGCCGTTCGAAAGCCGCACCGGGTGATCGGTGCTCGCTTTCCTCACGCGACGTGCTTCGTGCCGTCGTGCCTGCCGGCGTGCTCCGATTCCAGGCGCCGGTCCCACACCACTTGATCCGGGAAGACTTCACGGCGCGGTGACGCGCTGCCCGATGCCTTCCCCGCAGACCTGGGAATTCGCCGACGCCATGAACGACTTCCGCACCAACCCCGTTCCCGCCGGCATCGACCGGAAAGCGCTGTGGGTGGTCAGGGAACTCGGACTCCCCGCCATCGTCAGGGCTTGCGTGTCGTGCAGGTCCACCCGCCACCACCCCACCGGGAAGTTCCGCGTGAACGCGAGCGGCAAGCTGCTCGACGTCTGGATGCTGATCTGCTGCGACCTGTGCGGTCGCACCTCGAAGATTCCGCTCCACGAGCGCGTCCACGTGCGAGCGCTCGACCACCAGCGGTTGCTGGCGTTCGAGCGCAACGATCCGGCCGCGGTGCGCCGTCTGGCCGTGGACGCGGCGCTGGCGGAGAGAGCCGCGTACCGGCTCGACTGGAGCGGCACGTGGGAGCTGGAAACCGATCTCCCGTTCCACGAACCGGAGCGCGATCCGGAGCCGCTCGAAGTCTTCGTCAGGTTCGAGCTGCCCGTGCCCGTCCGGGTCGAGAAGCTGCTCACGGCCGGGTTCGGCCTGAGCCGGTCCGCGGTGAGGCACATGGTCGGTTCCGGCCGCATCCGCCTGCCCATGGCCGTCGACGCGAAGGCCCGCGAGGACTTCACCTTCTTCGTCACCACTCCGCCGTCGTCGCGCGAAGCCGCTGGGGGTCGGGAGGCCCGGTCGTAGGCGCCGGCACTCATCCGAGGGTCGGCGCCGTGACGGGGTCGAGCAGCGCGGCGGTCGCTCGTCGCTGGAAGTGCCGAGCCCAGTCCAAGGGGGTCGCGTCGAAGCGCCGGTCGCGGAGGTCGGGGTCGGCGCCCAGGGCCAGCAGGTGACGGGTGAGTTCGACGTTGCCGTCCACGGCGCTGTGGTGCAGCGCGGTCTCCCAGGGTTCTTCGACCGGCGCGTCGCCGCGACCGTAGGCGTTCACGTCGAAGCCGAGTTCCACCAGCAACGCGACCGTCTCGACGGGGGCCTGGGTCGCGGCCCACACGATGAGCCCAGGGCGGTCACGGCGAGCTTCCGCCAAAACGTCGGGATGCTCGGCGCGGACCTGGTCCACTGTGGACCGGTCGGCGCGGAACGCCGCGGCGATCAGGTCGCGCACCGGGTCGGCGGCGGGAGGGGTCGCACCACTGGCGAGGAGGTGGTCGGTGATCTCGGTGTCGCCGTTGAGCAGTGCCAGTTCGACCGGCGTCCGGCCGTCACCGGGGCTCCACGCGGGCCCGTCGCCCCGGAACGGCGAGCGGAAGTCGACGCCGTGCTCGACCAGCAGCCGCACCCTGGCGGGCTGGTGGTGCTCGACGGCCCAGCGCAGTTGGACGCGCAGCACCTCCGCCGGCGTGCCCGACTCGGCGATCCGCTCCTTCCACGGGCCGCCGTCGCCGGTGCCGAGCCCGTGTTCGAACAGCAACTCCAGGTGCGAGTCGTCCGGCTCGAACATCCGGTTGTATAGGGTCTGGGCGTCGTTGGGGTCGGCGCCCGCGTCGAGCAGCAGCGTGCCCAACGCCCGCCAGTGCGGGTGGCGGGGCTGGCGCTGACCGCCGAGCTCGCCGTGGCCGAACACCCCGGTCAGCAGCGTGAACGGCGTGGGCAGGCCGTCGAAGAGGTAGCCGTCGTTGGGGTCCGCGCCCGCGTCGAGCAGCTGCCGGGCGACCGCGAGCACGCGCTCGGCCGGGACGGTCGGGTCGAATCGCGAGTAGACGAGGTGGAACAGGGGCCGCCACCGCAGCGGGCCACCCCGTTCGGCCACCAGCCGAGGCTGCTCGGCGAGCAGTCGGCCGACGTCGTCCGGGCGGGCGGCCGCCGCGGCGGCGTAGATGTTCGCCGTGGTCAGGTCGGGATGCCGAAGCAGCAGTCCACGTGCTCGCGACCAGCGCTCCGGCCCGTCCTCGCGGCTGTAGGTCAGGCAAGCGAGGCGGCAGAACTCCTCCGCCGGGTCGCTCGTCGGCACCGCGCCGAGCCTGGTGTCCCAGCCGTGTTCGGCCACGGTCCTCAGGTAGCGCGTGAGCCGGGGCCAACCGGCGAACCCGTGCTCGCGGGCGACGACGAACTGCGCCGCGCTGAGCTGGAAGCCGCTGGGGTCGCCGGGCGCCGCACCGGGGTGGTGGCGGGCCAGCCGCGCGACGGCGTCGGGATCGCCTGCCCGAACGGCCCGCTGCAGGGCACGGGCCTGCTTGCGGAAGTTGTCGAGGTGCGGGCGGTCGGGCATGTGCGAGGTCGGCACAGCGATCTCCTCTCGTCTGCCTGGTGTCCGCACGGTCAGGCCGAAAGGAGAGCGGTGGTCGCACGTGGAGCGCACCAGGTGGGCTGAGCCCGTTCCCGCGGACCGGTGGCTTCCTGGCAGCCGCCGCAACCCTAGTCCGGTGATGAGCCGTCGGCTCCCCGGACGCGGCTCCGGCGGGCCCGCTCCGCTCCCGCTCGGCAGTGGTCGTCGAGCGACGTCGACCGGGTTCCGGGCGGGAGGGGGGTGGGGTTTTCCGCAGGTGATCATGCGGAGTTCCTCATGGTGGGTCTGTTCGCCCCGCGTCAGCATTGATCTCGTGATCATCAGAAGTGCTGTCGCCGCAACGGTTCTGGCCTTGTCCGGGGTGTTCCCGGTGTTGGGTGAGTGGGTGGAGGAGGGGTGGGTGTCCGGTGCGCTGCTGACCGTCGAGGACTCGGGGGGTGTGCGTGCGGACGCCGCGGGTGAGGCGCGGGTCGGTGGGTACTTCCGCATCGGCAGCGTGACCAAGACGTTCGTCGCCACGGTCGTCCTGCAACTGGTGGACGAGGGGCGGGTCGGGCTGGACGACCCCGTGGACGGGTACGTGAGCGGCGTGCCGAACGGGGATCGGATGACGGTCCGGCAGGTGCTCAACCACACGAGCGGGCTGTACGACTACGCCCACGAGGAGGGGTGGTCGACCAACCGGTGGCGGGGTGCGGAGAGGTTCCGCGGCTACGAGCCGTCGAAGTTGCTGGAGGTGGCGGCGTCGCGGGAGCCGTACTTCGAGCCGGGGGCGGGGTGGCACTACTCGAACACCAACTACGTCGTGGCCGGGATGCTGGTCGAGCGGCTGACCGGGCGCGGCTACGGCGAGGAGGTGCGGGCGCGGGTGCTGCGGCCGTTGGGGCTGGAGCACACGATCGTGCCAGGGTGGTGGCCGGGACTGCCGTACCCGCACGCCCGCGGCTACACGACCGTCGACGGGCGGCGGGTCGACGTGACGCTGATGAACCCGTCGTTGGACTGGGCGGCCGGGGAGATGATCTCCACTGCGGACGACCTCAACCGGTTCCTCGACGCGTTGCTCGGCGGTCGGCTGACCAGCGCGGCGTCCCTCTCGGCCATGCGGGAGACCGTGGACACCGGCACGATCTTCGCCTACGGGCTGGGGTTGCAGCGCTTCGACCTGCCGTGCGGGCGTTCGGTCTGGGGGCACGGCGGTGAGCTGATCGGCTACCTCACCTACGCCACCCGCGCCGACGACGGTCGTCGGGCCGCGCTGTCCTACAACCCGGTGAGGGAGGGGGTGCCGGGTGAGGACCTGATCGGGTTGTTCAGCTCCCTCTACTGCACGGGCTGAATCGACCGCTGGTGCGCCGACGCCTCGACAGCCCCGCGGGTGTCGAGGCGTCGGCGCGGGTCTTGGACCGCGCGGGGGGCAGGCGCGGGCAGCCCCGCCTTGTCCGGGGTGCTGCGCGCTCGCCGCGAGGCGAGGAACTCGCGGACCTCGGCGTGGTGGTCGGTCCGGCCCATGCCCACGGGGCCAGGTGGGCCGTCGTGGTCGGCGCCGAGGTGGTGATCACGCCGTTCGCCCGGTCGGACGGGACCTGTGGGTTCCGCGGCGAAGGGCCGCGCACCTCGTGCGGGCACGGCTGCTTCCGGTCGCGAGCGCTTTTCGCGTCCGCTCGAATCCCGGTGGAGAACCGCGCCCGTTCCGAACTGTGCCGAGTTCGATCTTTCGAAGCCCGTTAGGGTTGCCCGGTCGCACAAGGTCGAGCGCGGAGGGTGTCGTGGTGCAGAACCGGCGTGTTCAGCTTCGCGAGATGCTGGTCGCCGATCGCCGTCGAGCGCCCGCCTCGGCCGTTTCGCTCGTCTGCGCGCGGTGCGTGGTGGAGCTGTCGATCACCGGAGCCGGGGCCACCGTCCTCACCCGGTCCCGCAACGGTGCCGCCAGTGCCGGTTCCCCGACACGGGGCTTGGTGCACGCGACGAACCCGGTCAGCGCGGGGCTGGAGGACCTGCAGCTCACCGTGGGTGAAGGGCCTTGCCTGGACACGTTCGAGTCGGGCGGTCCGGTGTTGGTGTCCGATCTGGCGGCTGATGGCGCGCGGTGGCCCGCGTTCACCCCGGGAGCGCTGGCGCTGGGCGCGGCGGCGGTGTTCTCGTTCCCGTTGCAGATCGGTGTGGTGCGCTTGGGGTCGTTGGACCTCTACCGCGACACGCCCGGTCCACTGACGCGCGGCGAGGTGACCGACGCGTTGATCCTCACCGACATGGCGACGCAGGGCATCGCCGACGACCTCGACGGGCACGACACCGCTGATCTCAGTTGGCTGCTCGATCCCCACGTCGAGGTCCACCAGGCGGCGGGCATGGTGCAGGTGCAGCTCGGGTTGAGCACCGACGCGGCGCTGATGAGGTTGCGAGGACACGCGTTCACCCACGACTTGCCGCTGGCCGAGGTCGCCCGACAAGTCGTCGCCCGGACGTTGCGCTTCACGCGGGAAGAGGGTCGACAATGATTCGTGTTGAGGAAAGGTCGTCACGATGAGCATCGGGCGGGACCAGCGGTTGGCGGACACGTTCGTGTCGTTGGCCGACACCCTGGTCGCGGACTTCGACGTGCTCGACTTCCTCGGCCTGCTCACCGAGCGGGCGGTGGAGCTGCTGGAGGTCGACGCCGCCGGGGTGATCCTGTCCGACCAGCGCGGCGGCTGGCGGCCCGCGGCCGGGTCTTCCGAGCACGCCGACCTGGTGGAGGTGTTCGCCGCGCAGACCCGGCAGGGACCGTGCCTGGACTGCGTGCGGACCGGTGTCGTGGTCGTCAGCGCGGACCTGGTCGCCGACGAGGGACGGTGGCCGCTGTTCGCGCCCGCCGCGGTGAGCGCGGGGTTCCAGGCCGCGACGGCGGTGCCGATGCGGCTGCGCGACGAGGTCATCGGGGCGTTGACGCTGCTGCACGCCGAACCGGTGGCCATCGAGGAGTCCAGCATCGCGCTGGGGCAGGCGTTGGCGGACATCGCCACCATCGGCATCCTGCAACAACGCGCCGTCTACCGCGAAGAGGTCGTCTTCGAGCAGTTGCAGGCCGCGCTGCACCACCGCACCGTGGTCGAACAGGCCAAGGGCGTGCTGGCCGAGCTCGGTGGGCTGGACATGCACCAGGCCTACACCCTGCTGCGCGACTACGCCCGCACCCACCGGCGGCGCCTGTCCGACGTCGCTCGGGACGTCGCCACGGGTGCCCTGGACACGGCCGGGATGATCTCCTGGAACGCCGAGGCGCGCCTGCCGTGACCGTGAACCGCGGCGCTGGACGCGTGCGGCTCACGCCGCCGACCGGAAGCGGCACCGCGACCAGCCGGGAACAGCGGGTGTCGCGCGCGTTCGTCGAGCTGGCCGACACCCTGGTGGCCGATTTCGACATCGCGGACTTCCTGGACGTCCTCACCCAGCGCTGCATCGAGCTGCTGGACGTGTCGGCGGCCGGGGTCGTCCTGAGCGATCCCGGCGGCGGCCTGAGCGTGGTGGCGACCTCGTCTCAGCGCGCCGAGTTGCTGGAGCTGTTCGCGGTGCAGACCGGGAACGGGCCGTGCGTCGACTGCGTCCGCACCGGCCTCCCCACCGGCTGCGACGACCTGACCGGTGAGGACCAGCGGTGGCCGGGGTTCGCCGCCGCCGCTCGCGAACGCGGTTACCGGGCTGTGCGGGCGTTGCCGATGCGGCTGCGCGACCAGACGGTCGGTGCGCTGAGCCTGCTCGGCACCGCACCGGGCGCCTTGGACGACGATCGAACCCACCTGGGGCAGGCGCTGGCCGCCGTCGCCACCATCGGGATCCTGCAACACCGCACCATCGAGCACGGCGACCGGATCACCGGCCAGTTGCAGACCGCGCTCACCAGCCGCGTCGTGATCGAACAGGCCAGAGGGGTGCTCGCCGAGCGCGGCGGACTGTCCGTGGACGACGCGTTCAGCGCGTTGCGCGGCTACGCGCGCGCCAACAGCCGCCCGCTCACGCCGCTGGCACTGGCCGTGGTGGAGGGCACCGTCGACCTCGACGCGGTCCTGGCGGGCCGGAGGTCGTAGGACCTCCGCGCAGCGATCCACCCGGTATTGGGCGAGCCGGAATTCACCTGGACGAGTTCACGAAATTCGAGGCGCCGGTTCCGGCGAGGGGTACGATCACGTTGTCCTAACGCCGGGAGCGCCTTGACCCCGCCCTCACGACGATTCACCGCTTTCGTGAGTAGTTGATCACCCCGTGTCGTGAGCGTGCCGCCGTGACCCGCACAGCGGACGGAGTGGTCGACCGGGAGTCGACCGTGGCATCTCCTGGATATGACGCGACCCGCGAAACCCGCCGTGTGCAGACCTGGAACGGGGACTCGGCGTCGCCCGCGCGAACGTTCCAGTCGGAAGCGGTGCCCTCATCACGCCTGTCGCTCGAAGCCGCTGCCGAAGAGTCGTCACGGCTGGCCATCGTCGTCCTGCACAGCAACCAGGCCCTGGTGCTGGCCATCGCCGGGAGCATCGACCGGGACACGGCGCCGCGCCTGCGGCGTGCCCTCGAACTGGCCCTGGTGACGTCTCCCAGGCTGGTGGTGGTCGACCTGTCGGCCGTGCGGCTCCTCGCCTGCGCCGGGCTGTCGGTGCTGGTCGCCGCGCACCTGCTGGCCGAGGACCGGACCTGCCTGCGAGTGGTGGCGGACAGGCGGGCGACGCGTCGCCCGCTGGTGTTGACCGGCGTCGACCGGTGCCTGTCCGTCTGCCGGACTCGCGCCGAAGCGTTGGCCGAGCCCCTTCTCGGCCGTTAGCCGACTGGTCCCGCCCGTGAGTTCGCGTCGAAATCGGAGGTGCTGTTCATGACGGCGATGGGCGACGCCGGACGTCACCGGGAGGTGGCGGTGGACCTCGGTGGAACGTCCCTCGTGGACTCCGGTGCGGTCCGATGAGCGTCGGACCGGGCGGCGGTTCGTCGCCCGATGACCTGCTCGTCGCTGCCGGCAGAGGGGACGCGCACGCGTTCGGGCTGTTCTACGACCGGGTGGCGGGGACGATCACGGGTTTCGTCCGCACGATGCTCGGCGACCCCGTCAGTGCCGACGAGGTCACCCACGAGATCCTCGTCGAGGTGTGGCGGACCGCTGGTCGCTACTCGCCCGCCCAGGGCGAGGCGGTCGCGTGGGTCATGGCTCTCGCACGCCTGCGAGTGGTCGATCGGCTCTCCTCGGCATCCGGCGTCGCACCCCCGGTCGACGTCCGGCCGGACCGCGCGTTCGCCGACGCGCCGCCCGGCTGCGGAAACCGTGGTCGGGTCCTCGAAGGGATGGCCCGGTTGCCCCGGTCGCAGCGAGAGGTCCTCCTGCGGGTCCACGACCAGGGGCAGACGTTCCACGACATCGGCCGAGCACTGCGCATCTCCGCCTCCGCGGCGAGGGTGCTGGCGCGCGGCGGCATGACCCGGCTGCTCGACATCCTCGCCTCGTCCGAGGAGACCGGTCGAGGGGACGTCCGGACACCGTCGAGTTGAGCGCGGTCAGAACCAGTGCAGGCAGTGCGGGGGGCGTTCGGCGCGGAAGAGGGCGTCGGCGAGGGCGGCCGCACCCCGGTGGTGGGCCCGGACGTGCCCGGCCCGCACGAGCGTGCTCGGGGCGGTGCCGCCGAGGTAGACCGAGCCCAGGTCGCTCACGTCCATGGACAGGTCGGGCTCCCGGTCCGTAGGGACGCAGTCGGCCTTGCCGTCCCGGACGGTCAGCAGGTAGCGGCCGTGCTCGCCGAGGACCGGGTCGTCGACGTCGAGGACGAGCTCGCCGTCGGTGGACCAGCCGCGCGCGGTCAGCGCGCGCGGGACGTCCAGCAGCCGCACCCAGAGCCAGTCGGAGTCGTCGCCCACCTGGCCCGCGCGGAAGTCCGCCAGCTGCCAGCGCAGCGGGTGCTCGGGCGGGAAGTGCTTGAACACGACCTCGGTGACCAGGTCGTGCCCGATCAGGAACCGGGCCAGGGCCGTGAAGGCTGCGTCGGTGGTGGCGATGGTCTCGTCGACCGTCAGGGTGCGGGGATCGCCGACCGAGTAGCTGGCGTACCCGTCCGGGACGCCGTCGGCGTCCCGGTGCACGGCGACGTAGCGCGACGCCTTGGAGATCGGGGGCTGCCCCGCGCCCAGGGCCCACCAGCGGTGCGGACGGGACAGCGCGCCGGGCTGCGCGCGGCGGTACCGGTCGTAGACCTCTTCCAGGACCTCGCCGCACTCGGCGCGCCGCACCAGCTCGACCGAGCCGGTCACCGGATCGCCCGCCGTCGCGCTCGCACGGGGGAGGGCGAAGGCGGCCTGGTGGCGCGTCACCGTCAGCTGCCGCGTGTAGGTCGCCGGTCCGTAGCCGAACCTGCGGTAGATCAGGGCCTCGGAGGACAGCAGCACCGAGAGGATCTCCCCTCGGGCCCGCAGGTCGGCGAGCTGGTGCCGCATCATCGCGCTGAGCACGCCCTGGCGCCGGTGCGAGGGCAGGACGCCGACGACGGTCACTCCCGCGGCCGGGACGAGGACCCC
The DNA here is from genome assembly GCA_049997955.1 of Umezawaea sp. cmx-9-4. Lineage (GTDB taxonomy): Bacteria > Actinomycetota > Actinomycetes > Mycobacteriales > Pseudonocardiaceae > Umezawaea. Next base: position 234,729 of record JAEBDY010000012.1, read on the forward strand.
GCCGGGCAGGGTGAGTTCGAAGGAGTACGCGCCCGCGGTGCCGACGGGCCGCCCGTCCGCCGTCGTGGTGATCAGGCAGCGGTCCATCTCGAGCGCCGACCACCAAGCCCCGCCGCCCTCGGCAGGGGGATCCGGGAAGCGCCCGAGCGCGGCGTAGAACGTCTCGACGAGGACGTCGAGATCCTGGTCGGTCGTGGGGCGGATCTCCATCGCTGCCTTCCCGAGGTGCCGGCACCACGACCCGTGGTGCTCCGCACAGTGCAGCGTCGACCCGCGACAAGATCAAGCGAATTACGGTCGGTCACAGCACGGCCCGGCGGTTCAGCCGATCGGTGCAACCGGGTACCGCGCCGGTGGAACTGGCGCCGCCGTGGGAACAAACGAGGCATGGCGACTGTTACCGCAGGGTATGTCGGACGAAACTGTGGCACTCAGCCCCACCACGTGGGTGCAGGACCAGACGAAGACGATCCTGGAGACGGGGACCACCGAGGGCATCAAGATCCTGGGAGCGCCGATCGTGCTGCTGACGCTGCGCGGCGCGAAGACCGGCGCGTTGCGCTACACGCCGGTGATGCGCGTGGAGCACGAGGGTCGGTACGCGGTCGTGGCCTCCAAGGGCGGTGCCGCCGAGCACCCGACCTGGTACTACAACATCAAGGCGCACCCCGAGTTCGCGCTGCAGGACGGGACCGTGACGAAGACCTACGCCGCGCGCGAGATCGAGGGCGACGAGCGGGCCGAGTGGTGGGAACGCGCCGTGGCGGCCTTCCCGTCCTACGCCGAGTACCAGACGAAGACCGACCGCCAGATCCCGGTGTTCGTGCTGGAGCCGAAGCAGAACGCCTGACCATCCGCTGAGGTGGACCTCCCGGCAAGCCGAAGACGGGCGGGTGCGCGGTCACGTCGACCGCGCACCCGCCCGTCTTCGGGTGAACCGCGGAGCGGCGGCCGTTCGGTCTTCAGCGCCTCGTCGCGCAGCGCCGCGAACAAGGTGCCCGAGCCGCAGTCCGCGTCCAAGATCCGCCTCCCGGCGACCTCGTCCGCGCGGGACCTCCACGCCGTCTCGATCTGCTTCCGGGAGCGTGAGTAGGGTCGAATCGGAGCCCACGAGCGGAGGACCACGTGAAGCGGAACATCAGCTGCCCCTGCGGTGAGCGGATCACCGGTCAGGACGAGGACGACCTGGTGACGAAGACCCAGCAGCACCTCAAGGAGAACCACCCCGGCCACGACTACTCCCGCGACGAGATCCTCTTCATGGCGTACTGAGCGACCGGAACGCGCCGTCGAGGTGCGCACTGAGGCGGCTCGACGGCGGGTGTGCGGGCGGTGGGTGGCTCGGTCGCGTTCCACCCGCCGCCTGGTCCACCGGTTCGGTCGGCGTTCGACACCCCCTCGCATGGCGACAATCCGTTGGTACGTGCCCGGATCGCCGCTGTTGCCGTCGCCCTGGCGTTCGTAGCGTCAAGGCGACGGATTGATCTTCAGGGCGGAGTGCGATGAGCGGCGAGATGTGGGCGGCCGGACGTGTCGGTCGACGAGAACTGCTGGGGCGCGGGGCGAAGGTCGCGGTCGGCGTGGGCGTGCTGGGCATCGGGGTGTCGTCCGCGCAGGTGGCGGTGGCGGCTCCCGAAGCGGGTGACGCCCTGACGCGGTCGGGGATCCCGGACGGCCCGGTGGCGCGCGAGGCGATGCGCCTGGCTCGGGAGGCGTCGTCGGAGACGCTGTTCAACCACGTGATGCGGACCTACCTGTACGGCGTGCTGCTGTTCGAGCGGCCCGGTGTGCGCTTCGACCGCGAGATGCTGTTCGTGGCGTGCATGCTCCACGACCTCGGGCTGGTCGAGCGGTACAGGAGCCCAGCGGAGAGGTTCGAACTCGACGGTGCCGACGCGGCCGCGCGCTTCCTGCGGGAACGCCGTGTGTCGGCGGAGCGGGTCGACCTGGTGTGGGACGCCATCGCCCTGCACACCAACGTTTCCATCGCGGTGAGGAAGCGGCCGGAGATCGCGGCGGTCGCGGCGGGCGCCGTGCTGGACGTGGCGGGGCAAGGGCTCGACCGGGTGGATCCCGGCGCGGTGGCGGAGGTGCTGGCCGCCTACCCGCGCCTGGGGTTCAAGGAGGACGCGGTGCGGACCATGGTGGAGTTGTGCCGCACGAAGCCCATGGCCCAGTTCGCGCACCCGTTCGTGGAGGTCGGCCGTCGCCACATCCCCGGCTTCGCGGTGCCGACCATCGAGGACGCCGTGAACGCGGCGCCGTTCGCCGAGTAGCCGCGCTGCCGAAGCGGGTGGTGGTGTCCGTGCGGCACCACCACCCGTGACGGCGTGTGGTCGGTGGACGCAGGGCCGCCGGAGGCGTCGAGGGCCAGCAGGGTGATGCCCGGCAGCGACGTGCCGGTGGGCGCGGTTCCACCCACCTGATCGGATGAACCGCGGAAGTCGCTGGAACCAACGGGGCCGCGCCCACGACTCCCTCCACGTCAGCCGCCGTGCGAGCGGTTCGACCTCCGGACGCCACCGCGCGTCCGGCCCCGTCACGTCGCTCCGGTCCGCCTCACCGGCCACCGGTTCGACGTCACGGGTTCCGCTGCCGACGTGTCGGTGGTGCGGAGCCCGCGTTCCGCACCACCGATCGCCGAGTACCACCCACCCGCCCGCCGCGGGACGCGGTCACCCGTCGGACGTCGTCCACTCGGCCGCGTGGTCCCGGACGAACTCGGCGAAGGTGCGGGGTGGGCGGCCGGTCAGGTCCAGCACCGCGGTGCTGACCAGGTCTTCCCGACCGGCCTCGATGCCGGCTTCCACGGCGGCGAGTGCGGTCGCGAACGCGGCGGGCATGCCAGCCGCCCGGTAGGCGGCCGCCAGCTCGTCGCTCTCGACGCGCAGCACCCGGATCGGCAGGCCGGTGCGGGCGGTGATGATCGCCGCCGCCTCCGGGTAGCTCAGCGCTCTCGGGCCGGTGAGCAGGTGGTCGCTCCGGTCGCCGTGGTCGGAGGTGGTGAGCAGCGCGGAGGCGGCGGCCGCGATGTCCCGCGTGTCGATCCAGCCCAGCCTGCCCGCGCCTGCCGCGGTGCGGATCTCGCCGTGGCACCGGATCCGCTCGCCCAGCGGGTGCGGGCGCAGGAAGTTCTGCATGAAGCCGGACGGGCGCAGCACCACCCACCCCGGTCGGTCCCGCACCCGCGCGGCCAGTTCCAACGCGCCAGGGGTGTTCGGCGGCACGATGGCGGAGCCGAGCAGCATTACCCGGCGCACGCCGAGGCGCTCCGCCTCGGCGAGGAACGGTCCGACCAGCGGCATCGGGTCCACGGTGAGCGGCGGGGGCACGAGGTAGACCCGGTCCACTCCGCGCAGCGCGACCGGGTGGGTGGCCGGGTCGTGCCAGTCGAACCGGACCGCGTCGGGATCGCCGACCGGAGGGGTTCGGCCCGCCACCCTGACCGGCACACCTTTCCCGCGCAGCAGTGCTGTCAGCGCGCTCCCGGTCTTCCCGGTGCCGCCGGTGATCAGCACGCCGGTCATCGGGTGGCCGGCGCGGCGAGGAGTTCGGGCAGCGTGCCCGCCGCCGAGGCGGCGGCCAGCGGGTTCCAGTAGTCCCGGCAGCGGGTGATCAGGCCGTCCTCGGTGGTGATCACCGTGATGTAGTCCAACCGGTAGGGCTCACCGGTGCGCACCGTGCGGCCGTGAGCGGTGAACTCCACCACGATGGTGTCCGGCCGTTCGGTGTGGTGCACGGTGCCCGCCGACACCTCCTGCACGTCCATCAGGTCCGGGTAGCCCGCCAGGTAGTCGCGGACGGCCTCGCGGCCGACCAGCCGCCTCGGCGAGGCTCCTGCGGCGAACGGGAACTCGACTGTGCCGTGCTCCGCCCACAGGTCGGCGACGGCGTCCATGTCCTTGGCCAGCAGCAGGTCCAGCAGGTGGCGGAACGTTTCCTCGGGGGTGCGTGGCACGGCGGTCCTCCAGCGTCGGGCGGGATGTGCGGCCACACCAGGTTGGGCGCCGGGGCCGTCGTCGCGGAACAGCCGGGTGAGCCCCGGACCACCGGTCCGTGGCTGGGTCGGGTGCCGCCGTGCCACCCTGGCCGGGTGAGCAGAGGTGAACTGGCCGACTTCCTGCGCCGCAGACGGGAGGCGCTGCGCCCGGACCCGGCGTCCACCACCCACCCGCCGAGCCCGCGGGCCCGGCGCACCCCGGGACTGCGCCGGGAAGAGGTGGCCGCGCTGGCCGGGATGTCCACCAGCTACTACGAGCGGCTGGAACAGGCCCGCGCGCCACGGCCGTCGCCGCAGGTGCTGGCCGCGCTGGGGACGGCGCTGCGACTCACCACCGCGGAGCGCGACCACCTGTCCCGGCTGGCCGGGCAGACCCCGCCCATCCCGGACACCGATCGCGTGCCCGTGCCCGCCGACGCCCGCCTGCTGCTGCACCGGCTCGGGCCGATCCCGGCCTACCTGGTCGACGAGCGGGAGGACATCGTGGCCTGGAACCCCGCGGCGGCCGCGTTGATCACCGACTTCGGGCGGCTGCCCGTCGAGGAGCGCAACACCGTGCGGGTGTCGATCCGACTGGGCGACACCGTCTGCTCGGCCCCCGCGGGCTCGGAAGGCGAGTTCGCCCGGCAAGCCGCCGCCGAACTGCGCACGGCGCGCGGCCGCCACCCGGCGGACCGCGCGATCGCCGAACTGGTCAACGAGTTCGCCGCGCACAGCCCGGACTTCGCCGCCGGGTGGCTCAGCCACGACGTGCGGCTCCGCCCGGCGCTCCGCAAGCACGTGCGCCACCCCGAGTTCGGCGACCTCGAACTGGACCGCCAGACCCTGCTGGTGCCCGGCACCGACCTGCGGCTGGTGGTCTACACCGCCGACCCCGGCAGCCCGAGCGCCGCCGCGCTCGCCCTGGTGGGGCGCTGAGCCCGCTCCACCCGCTCCGGCAACGACATCGCGGCCACCGGGGCGAGCGGCAGCGAGGGGAGCAGCGTCGCCTGGTAGGCGTGGTAGACGTCCGGTTTCCCGCTCCACACGGAGGAGACCGGATCGCCTTCCGGGGTGAGTTCGTGGTGCCAACCGCCGTGGACGGGGTCGACGTGCCGGGTCCGGACGTACGACCAGATCCGGTCGGCCCACCGGCCGTACTCGACGTCGCCGGTGCGTTCCCCCATCGCCTCGGCGGCGAGCACCCCTTCCGCCGCGACCCAGTGCATCCGTTGCCGGACAACCGGTCGGCCGTTCCAGTCCACCGTGTACACGAAGCCGGGGTGGCCGTCGACGCTCCACCCGTCGCGGACCGCCGCGTCGAACAGCGCGCGGGCGTCCGGCAGGAGCCAGTCGGGGGCGTCCGCGCCCAGCGCCGCCTCCAGGTGCAGCAGCAGCCTCGACCACTCCAGCCAGTGGCCGACGGTCCCGCCGTAGGGCCGGAAGGGGTGGTCGGGGTGGTCGACGTTGTGCTCCGGCAGGGGACGCCAGTCCGCCGTGAAGTGCTCCGGCAGCCGCCACCCGTGCGCCGCGGCGACCTCGTGCACCAGGTGTTCGGCGATCCTCAGCGCCCGGCGGTGCCACGTCGGGTCACCGGTGACGTCGCCTGCGGCCAGGAAGGCCTCCACCATGTGCATGTTGCTGTTGGCGCCCCGGTACGGCTCGGTCGCCGTCCACTCCCGGTCCCAGGTCTCCACCACCAGGCCCGCGTCCTCGTCCCAGAACCGGGTCTCCACGACGTCGAGCGCCCGGTCCAGCAGTTCCGCGCCGCCGGGGCGGTCGGCGGCCGCGGCGCCCGCCGCGGCGAGGACGACGAAGGCGTGGGTGTACGCGGCCTTCGTCGTGTCCTCGGTGCTGCTGAACCAGCCGCCGTGCTCGTGGTCCCGCAGCAGGCCGTCCAGCGCCGCGACGCCGTGGTCCACCAGATCAGCGGCGGCGTGGTCGCCCAAGCCGAGTTCCAGGCCGAACACGTGCGTCATGCGCGCGGTGATCCACGTGTGGACCGGGTGGGAGGGCACGAGGACCCCGGTGTCGTCCAGCCAGCCGAACCCGCCCCTCGGGTCGCGGGACGCGACCGCGAACGACACCAGCCTGCGTCTCTCCTCGGCGAACCACGTGCGCTCGGTGTGGGCCTGTGCGGTCATGGGTGTCCTCGAATCCGGCTCGGGTGCGCGGGTGGGCCGCCAATCGAGACCTCGAGCTTAAGCGGTTGAGCTTTCGGGCGTCAACAACGCTCAGCCGCGGTCCGACCCTGGCAGCAGCGCGTCGATCATGGTCGCCATCTGCTTGGCCGAGTCGAAGATCGCGGCGCCCTTGGACCGGTCGCCGTCCAGGTGGGCCAGCATCTCCAGGCCGAGGTAGAACGCGAGGACGGTCGTCGCCACCTCCCGCGTCGGGATGAAGGCCGCGAGCGGTGTGCCGTCGAGGAACCGGCTCAGCAGCGATTCGGTGAACTCCTCCCACCGGTCGATCTCGGCCCGCACGCCCGGCGCCAGCCGGGTCGACCGCGCCGCGCCCGCGACCAGTTCCTGCACCGCGGCGATGTGCCCGGTGGAGATGTCCTCCTCGTAGAGCTCCCGCAGGGTCTGCAACATCTCGCGGGCGCCGTCGAGGTGCCCGGTGCGTTCGAGGTAGCGGGCCATGCGGTGGTCGCTGCTGTGCCGCATGGCGGCCAGGAACAGGTCGTCGAGGTCGTCGAAGTGGTAGTAGATGACGCCCGGTGCGAACCCGCCCGTCGTCGCGATCGCGCGCGCGGTGGTGGCGGGGAAGCCCTGTGCGGCCAGGGTGTCGATTGCGGCGCGCAGGATCCGGTCGCGCGCCTCGGCTTTGCGGGTCATCGCCGTCAACCTTAAGGGGCCTCAGGGCACCTTGCGCGGTCGGACTCCCTCACTGGCGAGGAACGGGTCCAGCCTGCGCCCCAGCTCCGCGAGGTGGTGGCTGGGAACCATCGGGTACAGGTGGTGTTCGAGGTGGTAGGTCAGCTCCAGGAACACCGCCGGGATGATCCTGCCCCGCAGGGTGCGCGTCTGGGTGAGCGGTGTGTCGCCGTAGTCGTGGTGCGGCAGGTACACGGTCAGCAGCGGGTACACCCAGCTGCCGACGACGGCCATGGCCGCGTAGACGAGCAGCGCGGGCGTCGTGGGCCACAGGACCACTCCGGCCCCCAGCACGAGGATCGGCACGCTCGCCTCGACCAGGAGCCAGGCGCGCTGGACGCGGTCGCCCGCCGCCCGGCGGAACGCCCACCGCCACAGCCCCACCAGGAACACCGGCCCGTACAGCACGGCGCCGAAGAACGACAGGCTCGCGGGGTAGCCCTCGGGGTCGTCCTCGTGCGGGAAGATCCGGTGGTGCTGCACGTGCGTCGCCCGGTACGCGTGGCCGCTTTCGAGCAGCACCACGCCGCACAGGAACAACGCCCACTCGGTGCCCTTGGGGCCGAGGCCGATCGACCGGTGCACGACGTCGTGGGTCACGGTCACCACGGCGACGAAGATGCCGAACACGACGACCGGGGTGAGCCACCAGACCCACGGCGAGGAGTCCGCCCACCACGCGGTGAGCGCGAAGACCGCGACCCCGATCGGAGGACGGGCCAACGCCAGCAGCCGCCTGCGCCGGTTCGTGACGAGCAGGTCCGCGCCGAGGTCGGACAGGGACGGTTTCACGACGACCGCACCCCCGACCGGCGAGCGGTTCGCGCGACCCCGTCGGCGACGATCCGGCTGCCGAGGACGCACGCCACGGTGCCGAGCCCCGGCCACGTGGAGTCGCCTGCCAGCCAGAAACCGGGCACGCCGAGGTCGTGCGGGACGGCGTGCTGGTTGCTGTTGGCCGGGGTCTGCCGGACACCGCCGACCGCGCCGCGCGGGCGCGAGGTGAACCGCTCGTAGGTCCGGGGTGTGCCGATCTCGCGCACCACCGCCCCTTCCGCGAGTCGCGGGTGCACCCGTCTGGCCTGCGCGATCAGCAGATCGCCCAGGGCGTCGCGGCGGCGGGCGTGCTCGACGTCGTCGAGGCCCTCCCAGTCCGCCAGGTCGGTGTGGGTGGACAGCACCACCGTCCGGTGCCCGGCGGGCGCGCTGTCCGTGTCGCCGGGAGCCGACGCGGACAGGAACATGTTGTTGCCGTCGCCGAGCCTGGTGCCGTAGGAACCCAGGAGCTGGTGGTGCGTCAGGGTTTGGGAGTCGACCTCGGACTCCGGGACGCCGAGGCAGACGACTACGGCGCCACCGAGGTCGCCCGCGTCGCGGACCAGGAAGGGTTCGAGCGCGGCCCGGACCCCGGACACGTCGCAGAGGTCGGCCGTCACCGACGCGGGCAGTGCGCTGACCACCTGGCTCGCGCGCACGATCCCGCGTCCACTGTGGACGGAGAAGTCGTGGTGCGCGCCGGTGACGCGGTCGACCCGCCACCCGGTGCGCAGGTCGCCGCCGAGCGATCGGTAGTGCGCGACGAGCGCCTTCCAGAAGCCGCGCATCCCACCGGTCGCCCTGGTGAGCCCGGCGCCCCTGATGGTGATGCCCAGCGCGGCGTTGACCAGCGGCGCCCGGTCGACGGTGCTGTGCACGGTGTCCTCGACGAGCATGGACAGCAGCCCGACCAGCGCGGCGTCGTCGCGCAGGCCGTGCCTGCCCAGCGCGCTGCCGAGCGTCGCACCGACGTGCCGGGCCAGCGGCAGGTCCACGGGCCGCAGGGCGCGGGCGTTGTGCAGGACGTCGCCGAGGGTGCGCATCGGCAGGCGGACACCCGCCCGGCTGGCCTTCCAGAAGGTCCCGGCCAAGCGGTCGAGCAGCGCCCAGAACGCCCGGTGGCCCGCGGTGTCGCCGAACGCCCGCAGCCGCTCGGCGTGCCAGGCCTCCTTGTCGCGGTGCAGGACGACCTTCCGGTCGGGCAGCCAGGCGACGTAGCCGGGCAGGCACTCGCCCGCGACCGGCGCCATGCCGACGGTGTCGAGCAGTTCGGCGCCGACGCCACCCGGCTCGAAGTCGACGAGGGTGGTCGCGCCGACGTCGAAGCTGAAACCGCGGCGGCGGTAGTAGCCCGCGCAGCCGCCCGCGTGGCCGTGGGCTTCCAGCACGACGGTGGACAGGCCGCGGGCCTGCAACCGCAGCGCGGTCGCCAGTCCTGCCAGTCCGCCGCCGACCACGGCCACGTCGTACTGGCGGCCGTTCAGCGACGTTCGTGATTGAACGGGCGTTCTGAACATGCGTTCAAACTAGCTCACGGGCGGGGATCGGGCAATGCGCCCACCATGGCCCGCGAGGTCACTCCGCGGTGAAGTACGGGCGGGGGTCGCTGCCCGCACGGGCGCCGCCCGCCAGCCACTGCGAGAAGCCCGCGCCGTCCCGCTTCTCCAGTTCGTCGAGGTACGCCTGCCGGGCTCGCACGACCGCTTGACGGGTGTGGTCGTCGGCGGCGCGTTGCAGCAGGAAGTAGCTGCGCCGCCAGGCCAGGCACAGTTCTTCGGTGCGCAGCGCGTCGGCGGGAGCCGACGGTTCGAAGGGCGCGGAGGCGGTGATCACCTCGACTTCGCGGGCGTGCGGTGCCTCCGGGACGGGGCGGGCTCGAAGGCGGACCCACACCGCGACGACGCCGAACACCACCACCAGGCCCGCGGTCGCGGACAGGCCGATCGTGGCGATCATCCCGGTGGTGGACAGGCCGAGCACCACGAAGCCCCCACCGGCCCGGACGCCGGTCCGCAGGTCGGGTTCGCGCGACCCGTTGAGCCTCCGCACCACCCGGAGGTCGCTCGGGGCCTTCCACGCGGCCACGCCGAGCGCCAATCCGAGCACCACCCAGAACGAGAGGACGGGAGGAGGCGTCACCGCCACGCCCAGGGCGGTGAAGAGGAACACGACGACCAGAACCGTCGTCCGGGCCATTCGCACGAGCACGTGGACCTGCACTGGCGCCACCCTCACCGGGAACTGACAGGGGAAAGGAGTCCGCCGGGGTCCGGGGCGCGACCACCGGGAACGCCGAGGCGGACGTGTCCGGCAGGCGCGGGGGTGGGTGAGGTGAAGCCTAGTCCCGGACACCGCGGTCGGCCGATCAGCGGACCACGGAGCCCCTTGGCGCTCTCCGACGGTTGCCGCCGCTGTTCCGGCGTCGAGGTCAGGAGCTGATCCGGCGGATCGTCGCGATCGGGCCGATGCCGTCGATGGACCCCACCTTGACCGGCTCCCCGGCCGTCGAGGCGTGCACGGCCAGGGTGCCGTCGATCGCCATGGCCACGTGGCTCACGGTGTCGTGGTAGAGCACCAGGTCACCCGCTCGCACCTGGTCGCGGCCGACCGGCGCGCCCACCACCGCCTGGGTGTAGGTGGTGCGCGGGATCGCCACGCCCGCCGACCGGTACGCGGTCTGCATCAGCCCGGAGCAGTCGTAGGTGTCCGGCCCCGTCGCTCCCCACACGTACGGCTTGCCGACCTGGGTCAGCGCGAACCGGACGGCGTCCCCGGCCGCGCCCTCGGTGAGCGGGGCCTCCGCGGCCGGTCCGGTGCTCGTCAGCTGGGCCCGTTCGGCCGCGGCCATGCGGTCCAGGGAGCGCCGCACCTCCTCGATCTCGCGGTCGAGGTCGACCTTCCGCTGTTCGGCCACCTCCGCCTTCGTGATCGCTTCGTCGGTGAGGCGCTGCGCGGCGTCGCGGTCCTCGTCGGCCACGCGGCTCGCGGTGTCCGCCTCGGTCCGCGCGTTCTCGGCGAGCAGCCGGGTCCGGGCGGCGGCGTCGAACGACTCGACCGCGGCCGCGACGATGTCGCTCTGCTGCCCGGCGTAGTAGTCCATGATCGTGGCGGCGTCGAGGAACTCCTCTGGCGACTCGCTGCTGAAGATCGCGGCCAGGCCGTTGAGCCGCAACCCCTTGAACGAGATCTCGACCATGTGGTCGACGTCGTCGCGCAGCCCGTTCGCGGTCGTGAGCGCCTGCTGCTCCACGGCCGTGGCGCTCGTCTCGGCGGCGAGCGCGTCGTCGGCGGCCTGCCGGGACCGCTCCGAGGCGCCGATGGCGACGTCGAGCGCCTCCCGAGTGTCGGCGAGTTCCTGGTGGGCGGTGAGGACGTCCTGGTTCGTCCGCTCGCTCGCCTGGCTCAGCTCGTGGTACCTGGAGGTCGCCGTGTCGGGCGGTTCCGCGGGTTGCGCGCTCGACCAGGGCGCCGTGCCGACGAGCAGTGCGGGCACGAGCGCGAGCGCGGTGAAGGTTCGAGATGTCCTCATTGGAGTGACGATCGCGCGGACACCTCAGGGCGGGGTCGGCTGCGCCTCAAGTAATCCACAAGGCTGTCCACAACGGTCTACCAGCGTCGAATCGGGCAATAGCCTCGCAAGACGGCCCGAGCACGGATGGCGGGCCCCCGGCGCCATCGGTGGCGCTGTGCAGCGAATCGCGGACAATGAGGACGGTGAGCGCGCCCGTGAAGGTCATGGTCGTCGAGGACGACCCGGAGATCAGCTACGTGATAGAACTGGCGCTCGCGTCCGCGCGGATGGACGTCCGCTCGGTGAGCGACGGTGATCTGGCGCTGACGACCGCGGTCGACTGGGAGCCCGACCTGGTGCTCCTGGACCTGGGGATTCCCGGACCGGACGGTGTCGAGGTCTGTCGGCGGTTGCGCCGGTTCTCGAACGCCTACGTGTTGATGCTGACCGGTCGCGCCGAGGAGGTGGACAAGCTGATCGGGCTCTCGGTCGGCGCGGACGACTACCTGACCAAGCCCTTCTCCCCGCGCGAACTGCTGGCCCGTGTGCAGGCCTTGCTCCGCAGGCCTCGCGACCTGGCGCACGCGGGGTCGCCCGACCCGCAGCCGGAAGGGGTGCTGGTGATCGACCAGGGCGCGCGGGAGGTGCGGGTCGACGGGGAGTCGGTGGCGTTGACGAAGATCGAGTTCGACCTGCTGTCCGTGCTGACCGACAACGTGCGGCAGGTGCACACCAGGGACCAGTTGCGGGAACGGGTGTGGGGCGGCTCGTGGCTGGCCGACGACCACGCGGTCGACGTGCACATGTCCAACCTGAGGCGGAAGCTCAACGCGACGGGCAACGGGACGATGATCGTCACCGTGCGGGGGGTCGGCTACCGCTTCATCCCGACGTGCGGGCCATGAGGGTGCTGGTGGTCGACGACTACCCGGACACGGTCGAGGTGTTGGCGTTGAGCCTCGTCTCGGGTTGCGGCTGGGACGTCCGCACCGCCACCACCGGCTCCCGTGCCCTGGAACTCTGCTGGTCGGACGACCTCGACGCGGTGCTGCTCGACGTCGAGATGCCGGTGATGGACGGGATGCAGGTCCTGGCCGCGTTGCGCGCGGATCCGCGGACCGCGATCCTGCCGGTGGTGATCGTGACCGCGTCGGCGGATCCGGTGCTCGTCGCCCGGTTGCTCGCGCTCGGCGCGGCGGGGGTGCTGTCGAAGCCGTTCGACCCGCTGCGCATCGGCCACCAGGTCGCGGGCCTCCTGGGGTGGGCGCCACTACCACCAGGCCCGGTCGACGTCCGGACCCGTGACGGGGAACGAGAACTCGAAGGTGCTGCCTCCGCCGTTCGCCGGTCGGGCGCCGATGTGACCACCGTGGGCCTCGACGATCCCGCGGGCGATCGCGAGACCGAGGCCCGCGTTGCCGGTCCGCCGCCGACCGGGGACCTCGAACTGGACGAAAGGCTCGAAGATCTCGTCGAGCTGCCCCTGCGGGACACCGGGCCCCTGGTCTCGGACTTCGATCCACGCCCGTGAACCGGACACCCCGCACGTCACCGTGACGCGCTCGCCGCCGGGCGACACCCGCACCGCGTTGACGAGCAGGTTGGTCACCACCTGGACCAGGCGGTCCGCGTCGCCCCGCACCGCGACCTGCCCGTCGCCGACCGCCACCACCGTGACGTCGGCGCGTTCGGCGACGTCCTTGGCGGCGTCCACCGCCTGCCGCACGACGTCGGGGAGCGTGAGCGCGTCGAGCCGCAGGTGCAGTCGGCCACGACGCATCTGGTGGAGGTCCACGACGTCCTGGGACAGCCGGACCAGCCGATCGGTGTTGCGCGCCGCGATCCCCACCAGCCTGCTCACCTGCGGCGGCAGCTCGCCGAACCGACCCGACGCGATCAGCTCCAGCGACCCGTGGATGGACGTCAACGGCGTGCGGAGCTCGTGGCTGACCACCGACACGAAGTCGCGCCGCGCCCGCTCGGTCTCCCGCTCCCACGGGGTGGTCCGCACCACCGCGCACTCCAGTTCGACCCACGCCGCGAGTTCGCCCAACTCCGCGCGCTGGCGCGCGGTCAACCGCCGCGGCACGCGGTCGAGCACGCACAGGGTGCCCAGCACGTGCCCGGACGGCCCCAGGACCGGTGCGCCCGCGTAGAAGCGGATGTGCGCGCCACCCACCACCGAGGGGTTGTCCGCGAACCGCGGGTCGGCTGTGGCGTCGGGGATCTCGAGGAGTTCCGCCGACGCGACCACGCGCGAGCAGAACGAGGCGTCGCGGGGGATCTGGATGGGCGCGGTTCCGGCGCGCGACTTCGTCCACTGGCGGTCGACGTCGACCAGTGAAACCAGTGCGATAGGCACGTCGAACAGATGCCGGGCGAGTCGGGTGATCCGGTCGAATCGATCTTCCGGTGGAGTGTCGAGCAGCCTCAGCGAATGCAGTGCCGCCACGCGCTCGTCTTCGTGGATTCCCGCCGACATGCTGTGTCCCTCGCGAATTTGCGTCACCTGTATGTATCGGCCTGAAAGCCCGTTCATTACACCTCAGTGACCGTGTTCACGCAGGTAGAAGCTCTGCGCACAGCTCGAGTGGCCGTTGGTGTTCCTGTGGGTGAATTACAATTTTTTAGCGTTCGTGAAATGTTTTCAAACCTGGGAAAGCCTCTGTTTTTCGTCAAGATTATCGCTTTTTTCATTCTTGATGTCGCGATTCCGGTCGCGGGCGGCGGTGTGCGGGATCGGAGTGTGCCTCAATCGAGATGAAGGTGTTCCCCTCCACGGAAGGCATGGTTATGGACCGCGATCCTGTTCGCACCCGGAACGGCAGGCCGCTTCGACGCACGCGGTGGGTCGCTGCCGGAGGCCTCGGCGCGTCCGTGGGGACGCTGCTGCTGGCCGGTCTGCTGGTGGTGGCGCCCACCGCCTTCGCGGCCACGGCGCCGGTGGGGCTGGGCACGGCGGCGAGCTACTCCGTGCTGGGCGGCCAAGCGGTCACCAACACCGGGCCCACCACCTTGGCAGGGGACCTCGGCGTCAGCCCCGGCACGGCGATCACGGGCTTCCCACCGGGCATCGTGGGCGGGACCCAGCACGCGGCCGACGCCCAAGCCGCCCAGGCCCAGTCCGATCTGGTGGTCGCCTACGACGACGCCGCGAGCCGTCCGCTGACCGCGAGCGTCTCGGGCGACCTGGTGGGGCAGACGCTGCCGGACGGGGTCTACAAGTCCACCGGTCCGCTCTCGTTGAGCGGGACCCTGACGCTGGACGGCCAGGGCGATCCGGCCTCGGTCTTCATCTTCCAGATCGCGTCGACCCTGATCACCGCGTCGGCGAGCAGCGTCGTCCTGATCAACGGCGCCCAGGCGTGCAACGTCTTCTGGCAGGTCGGCAGCTCCGCGACCCTGGGCACGACGTCCAGCTTCCAGGGCACGATCCTCGCCCTGACGTCGATCACGGTGACCACGGGGACCACGGTGGTGGGTCGGGCGCTGGCCCGCAACGGCCAGGTTTCCCTGGACAACAACGTCTTCACGCTGCCCACCTGCGACACCACGCCGACGACCACCACGACGACGGACACAACGACGACCACGGACGACACGACCACGACGACCGAACCGACGACCACCACTGACGACACGACCACCACGACCACGGACACCACGACGACGACGGACGACACCACGACGACGACGGACGACACCACGACGACGGACGAAACCACCACCACTACCGACGAGACGACCACGACCACGGAACCGACGACCACCACTGACGACACGACCACCACGACGACGGACGACACGACGACGACGACCACCAACGACACGACTACGACCACGACGGACGACACGACGACGACAACCACGCCAACGACAACCACCGACAGCACGACGACTACTACCGACGAGACGACCACGACCACCGGCGAGACGACCACGACTACCGACGAGACAACAACCACCGACAACACGACCACGACTACTGACAACACGACCACGACTACCGACGAGACGACCACGACTACCGACGAGACGACCACGACTACCGACACCAAGACGACCGCGGACGAGACCACCACGACGGGCGAGTCGACCACGGGCAACCGCACGACGGAAGACTCGGCCACAAAGGACACGGCCACAAAGGACACGGCCACGACGGACACGTCCACCGAGTTCGCGGGGCCGGGTGTGAACACCTATCCCGAGGAGTACGCCACCGGGGAGACGACCTGGAACGGTGGACCGGGACCGGTCGACTACGCGGACTCGTCGGGCCTGGCTAGCACCGGTGTGAGCCGCTGGACCGTTCCCGCCATCGCGCTCGGCGCACTGGCACTGCTCGCGGGCACGCTGCTGACCGTGATGGGTCGCAGGCGTTCGCGGAAGTCCTGATGACGACCGGGGGCCTGCGGCTCGTGTCTGCCCCACCGGGCATCGTCGAGCAGGCCCCCGGTGTCGATGCGGTCCTCCGCGCTGGATCGCATCGATTCCGCTGATCGGGCACCGGCGCCTCCCGGTGCCCGATCAGCGGCCACGGCGACTCCGGCCGCGGCGGCGAACCGCCACGCCGCTGCGCGCCGGGGCTTAGGTCCCCGTCGGACCGGGACCACGGACACTGCCCCGCGCGCCGGGGGCGGACCAGGCTGGTGACACGCGGCCGTTCGGAGGCCGCCGATTCGACGAGGGGATCTCCGTGACGCTGACCGAACCGGCTCCAGTCCACACGCGGTCGGAACTGGAGCTGATCGACGCTTACTGGCGGGCGGCGAACTACCTGTCGGTCGGGCAGATCTACCTGCTGGACAACCCGCTGCTGCGCGAGCCGCTGCTGGCCGAGCACGTCAAGCCGCGGCTGCTGGGCCACTGGGGGACCACACCGGGGCTGAACCTGCTGTACGCGCACATGAACCGGGTGATCAACGAGCGGGACCTGAACGCGCTGTACGTGACCGGCCCCGGTCACGGCGGTCCCGGCCTGGTGGCCAACGCCTACCTGGAGGGGACCTACGGCGAGGTCTACTCCTCGATCACCGAGGACGTCGACGGCATGCGGGGGTTGTTCCGGCAGTTCTCCTTCCCCGGCGGCATCCCCAGCCACGTCGCGCCCGAGACGCCCGGTTCGATCCACGAGGGCGGCGAGCTGGGCTACGCGCTGGTGCACGCGTTCGGCGCGGCGTTCGACAACCCGGACCTCAAGGTGCTGTGCGTGATCGGCGACGGCGAGGCGGAGACCGGACCGCTGGCGGCCAGCTGGCACTCGAACAAGTTCCTGAACCCGGTCACCGACGGGGCGGTGCTGCCGGTGCTGCACCTCAACGGCTACAAGATCGCCAACCCCTCCGTGCTGGCGCGGATCCCCGACGACGAGCTGGCCGCGTTGATGCGCGGCTACGGCTACACCCCGCACTTCGTCGCGGGTGACGACCCCATGGCGGTGCACGAACTGCTCGCGTCCACCTTGGACCGGGTGTTCGACGACATCGCCGTCATCCAGCGCGACGCCCGTGAGATCGGCGGATCGCACGAACGTCCGCTGTGGCCGATGATCGTGCTGCGCACGCCGAAGGGGTGGACCGGGCCGAAGGTGGTCGACGGGATGCCGGTGGAGGGCACGTACCGCGCCCACCAGGTCCCGCTCGCCGCCACCCGCGTCAACGCCGAGCACCGCGGCCAGTTGGAGGAGTGGATGCGCGGCTACCGGCCGGAGGAGCTGTTCGACGCCGACGGCAGGCTGATCCCGGAACTGCGCGCGCTCGCGCCGCGCGGGACCAGGAGGATGAGCGCCAACCCGCACGCCAACGGCGGGCTGCTGCGCCGCGACCTCACCATGCCCGACTTCCGCGACCACGCCGTGCCGGTGGAGCACCACGCCGTCGAGTCCAGCGAGGCCACCAGGGTGCTGGGCGGGTTCCTGCGGGACATCATCACCCGCAACCCCGACCGGTTCCGGATCATGGGCCCGGACGAGACGGCCTCGAACCGGTTGTCGGCGGTGTTCGAGGTGACCGACCGCGCGTGGAACGCGGAAACCCTCGCGGGCGACGACCACCTCGCCCCCGACGGCCGGGTGATGGAGGTCCTGTCGGAGCACCTGTGCCAGGGCTGGCTGGAGGGCTACCTGCTTACCGGGCGGCACGGGCTGTTCAACTGCTACGAGGCCTTCATCCACATCGTCGACTCCATGCTCAACCAGCACGCGAAGTGGCTCAAGACGACGCGGGGGATCCCGTGGCGGGCGCCGATCGCGTCGCTCAACTACCTGCTGTCCTCGCACGTGTGGCGGCAGGACCACAACGGTTTCTCGCACCAGGACCCCGGATTCCTCGACCACGTGGTCAACAAGAAGGCCGAGATCGTCCGGGTGTACCTGCCGCCGGACAGCAACACCCTGCTGTCGGTCGCCGACCACTGCTTGCGCAGCAAGCACTACGTGAACGTCATCGTCGCCGGGAAGCAGCCCGCGCTGACCTACCTCGGCATGGACGAGGCCGTCGCGCACTGCGCGCGGGGTCTCGGGATCTGGCCGTGGGCAGGGAACACCGACGGCGAGCCGGACGTGGTGATCGCGTGCGCGGGCGACGTGCCCACGATGGAGGCGCTGGCGGCGACGGACCTGCTCCGCACCCACCTGCCGGAGTTGAAGGTCCGGTTCGTCAACGTCGTCGACCTGATGCGGCTCCAACCCGACACCGAGCACCCGCACGGCCTGTCCGACCGCGACTTCGACGCGCTGTTCACCACCGACAAGCCGGTGGTCTTCGCCTTCCACGGCTACCCGTCGCTGATCCACCGCCTGACCTACCGCCGCACCAACCACCGCAACCTGCACGTGCGCGGGTACAACGAGGAAGGCACCACCACCACGCCGTTCGACATCCTGATGCTCAACGACCTCGACCGCTTCCACCTCGTCATGGACGTCATCGACCGCGTCCCGTCGCTGGGGAGCCGCGCGGCGGTGCTGCGCCAGCGGATGGAGGACGCGCGGCTCGACGCCCGCCGCTACACGCGCGAGCACGGTGAGGACGACCCGGCGATCTCGGGTTGGACCTGGCCGGTGCGGGGCTGAGCCGGTGCGGGTGCTGGTCGTCAACGCGGGCTCGTCGAGCCTGAAGCTGCGGCTGCTCGACGGGCACGACTCCGTCGAGCACGCCGAGGACCTGGACGCGGGCGTGGACGGGATCGACACCTCCCGCCTGGCCGAGGTGCTGGCCGGGTGGGACGCGCCCGACGTGGTCGGCCACCGCGTCGTGCACGGCGGCACGAGCTTCACCGGACCGGTCCGGGTCACCGAGGAGGTGCGGCTGCGGCTGCTCGACCTGACCGACCTCGCCCCGCTGCACCAGCCGAAGTCGCTGGCCGCCCTGGACGCCGTCACCGCGCTGCTGCCCGACGTCGCCGCGGTCGCCTGCTTCGACACCGCGTTCCACGCCACGATCCCCGAGGCGGCCGCGACCTACGCGGTGCCGCGGGAGTGGCGGGACCGGTACGCGATCCGGCGCTACGGGTTCCACGGCCTCTCGCACGCCCACTGCGCGAGCCGCTCGGCGGAGTTCCTCGGCCTGGGCCAGGAGGGCCTGCGGGTCGTGTCCTGCCACCTGGGGGCGGGAGCCTCGCTCGCGGCGGTCGTGGGCGGCCGCAGCGTCGACACCACGATGGGGTTCACCCCGTTGGAGGGCCTGGTCATGGCGACCCGGTCCGGCACGGTCGACCCCGGCCTCGTGCTGTGGCTGGAGGAGCACGAACACCTGTCGCCGCACGAGGTCGCCACCGCGCTGGAGCAGCGCTCCGGCCTGCTGGCGCTGGCGGGCACCGCCGACATGCGCGAGGTCGAGGCGGCGGCGGAACGCGGTGACCCGGACGCGGTGCTCGCCGTCGACGTGTCCGTGCACCGCTTGGCGGGCGCCATCGGCTCGATGTGCGTGGCGGCCGGGGGAGTGGACGTGCTGGCGTTCACCGGCGGTGTGGGCGAGCACTCCGCCCTGGTGCGGCAGCGCGCGGCCGAACGGCTCGGGTTCCTCGGCGTCGCGGTCGACCCGCACCGCAACGACTCCGCCCGGGGTGATGCCGACATCACGGCGGACGGAGCGGCCGTGCGGACCGTCGTGATCACCGCGCGGGAGGACCTGCGGATCGCCTACGAGGCGAGGAGCCTGCTCCGGGCGTGAGTCACGGCGCGTGCTCCGGCGCCATCAGCAGTTCGGCCACCGACCGTCGCGGTGTCGCGGGAACGGGGGTGCCGAACCCCAGGCGCAGCAGGGTCTGCGGCGCGAGCGTGCCGCCCAGCGCCCGCCGCAGCTCCTCGCGGACGTGCGGCACCTCGATCGGCTGGGACAGGAAGGACGCGGACAGCCCGAGGGTCGTCGCGGTCAGCAGCACGCGCTGCATCGCCTGCCCGGCCAGGAGTTCCGCCAGCGGTCCCTCGTAGAACGAGCACAGCACCACCACCAGCGGGTCGGACTCGTAGTCCTTGTCCGGCGGGCGTTCGTGCGCCGTGCCGGGCGCGAAGTCGCGCAGCACCCACTCGTCCTGCGACTCGGGGCGGGGCCCTGCCGAGTCGAGCGCGATCCCGGCTCCGTCGGGGCGGTGCTCCGTCCACGCGCGAAGTTCGGCCGACACCGCGTCGTCCGCGGCCTGCTCGTGCTGGGCCCGCAGCACGAGCCGTTGCAGCTTGGCCCGTTCGGCGCGGTCGTCCACCACGTGCAGCCACGAGCGCTCGGTGTCCGCGGCGCGCTCCAGCAGCACGCGGTGGGTCGTCGGCACGGCCGCGTCCGCGAACGGCTTCCGGTTGGTCCGCCGGGACCGCACCGCGGCCAGCAGCGCGAGGTCCTCCGCGTCGGGCGCCTGCGCCGTGCCGCGCCGGACCACCGCGAGGGCGCCCGGCGCGTCGGCCCCGGGAAGCAGGCTGACCAGCGGCCTGATCCCCTTGTCCCGCAACGCCAACCGGAGGGTGAGCAGCGCCGCGCCGCAGGACAGCCGCAGCTCCCTCCCCGTGGGATCGGTCGCGGGGAGCGCCCGTTCCGGATCGGCGTGCAGCTCGATGCGGTCGGGCCGCAGCAGGAACCGCCACGGCTGGCTGTTGTGCACCGAAGGCGCGAGGGAAGCCGTCTCCAGCACGGAGTGGACCTCCTCCCGGCTCAGACCGAGTGCGGGCGTCGTTGCGATCATGGTCCGGTCACCTTCGTCCTGGGGTCGTCTGCACCCACTCTCCGTCCTCGGCGGGCGGGAGGACACCGTCGAAGGTCACGGCGGGCCAGGGTCGCTCGGCTTGGAGGTCCGCTCCCGACGTGCGAGGCTGGCCTTCGAGGGCAGGAGAACCGATGTCACCGCAAGACCCCGACCGGAAGGCCCGCGAGGCGGTGAGGGGCGGCCTGGCAGGGCTGCGCCTCACGGAACTGCTGGACGAGGTCCAGGAACGGCTCGTCGAGATCGGGCGGACCAAGGACCACGTGCAGGGCCTGCTCGACGCCGTCCTCGCGGTCGGCGCGGGCCTGGAGCTCGACTCGACCCTCCAGCGGATCGTCCAGGCCGCTGTCGACCTCGTGGGAGCCCGCTACGGCGCGCTGGGCGTGCTCGGCGTGCGGGACGGCCTGTCGGAGTTCGTCTACGCGGGCATCGACGGCGACACCCGCGAGCACATGGGCCACCTGCCGGAGGGCAAGGGACTCCTGGGGCTGCTGATCGAGGACCCCAGGGCGATCAGGCTCCTGGACCTGACGCGGCACCCGGCCTCGGTCGGCTTCCCCGCGAACCACCCGCCGATGCACAGCTTCCTCGGCGTCCCGGTGCGCGTGCGCGACGAGGTGTTCGGCAACCTCTACATGACGGAGAAGAAGGGCGCGGCCGAGTTCACCGTCGACGACCAGATCGTGCTGCAGGCGTTGGCCGCGGCGGCGGGCGTGGCGATCGAGAACGCGCGGCTGTTCGAGCGGTCCCGGATGCGCGAGAGGTGGATGGAGGCCACCGCGGAGATCAACTCCGAGCTGCTCGGCGGAGCCTCCGGCGAGGCCGCCCTCCAGCTCATCGCGCAACGGACGCTGGAACTGCTCGGAGCGGACAGCGCGTTGATCGTGCTGGGGGACAGCGACCACGCGCCGCACGTCACGGCGGCGGCGGGCCTGTCGGTCGACCGGCTCTTCGGCACCGACCTGGCCGTGGAGGACTCGACGGTGGGGCAGGTGCTGCGCACCGGCACGCCGAAGCTGGTCGACGACCTCGAAAGCCACCCCGGCGGTGCGCCGGGCGCGTTCGGCCCCGGCGTCGCCGTGCCGATGCGGTTGGGCGCGACGGTGACCGGCGTGCTCCTGGCCGCGCGGCGCAAGGGCGAGGTGCCGTTCCAGCCCGACCAGGTGCCGGTGCTGGCCTACTTCGCCGACCAGGCCGCGCTCGCGCTGGAACTGGCCGACAAGCAGCGCTCGCAACGGCTCCTCGACGTGCTGGCGGATCGCGACCGGATCGCCAGGGACCTGCACGACCACGTCATCCAACGGCTGTTCAGCACCGGCCTGAGCCTGCAGGGCACGCTGCGGCGGGTGACCGATGACGAGGTCGGGGCCAGGGTGCGCACGGCGGTCGAGCAGCTCGACCAGACCGTGCTGGAGATCCGCACGTCCATCTTCGACCTGCAGGACGCCGGGGACGCGGGCGTGGGGCTGCGGCGCAGGCTCCTCGACCTGATCGCCGGGCTGAGCCAGGACGCCCCCTTCTCGCCTTCGGTGCGCATGTCCGGGACGGTGGACAACTCCGTGTCCGACGAGATCGGCGAGCACGCGATGGCCGTGGTCGGCGAGGCGGTCAGCAACGCGCTGCGGCACGCGCGCGCGACCGAGCTGGTGGTGACGGTGGAGGCCACCGATGAACTGGTCATCTCGGTGGTGGACAACGGGATCGGCATGCCGGACGAGGTCGCGCGCAGCGGGTTGCGCAACCTGGAGCAGCGGGCGGTCGCGCTCGGCGGATCCCTCAAGGTGCTCTGCGAGGGGGCGGGCGGCACCCGGCTGACCTGGCGGGCACCGCTGCGCTGAGGGCTACCGCTCCTCGGTCGCGGGCCTGCGCAACTGGGTGGCCAGCACGGCCGCCTGGGTGCGGCGCTGCATGCCGAGCTTGGCCAGCAGGTGCGACACGTAGTTCTTGACGGTCTTCTCGGCCAACGACATCCGCTCGGCGATCTCGCGGTTGGTCAGGCCGTCGCCGATCAGCTCCAGCACCGCGCGCTCCTGGTCGGACAGGGTGCGGACCGGGTCGCCCTGACCGCGTTCGCGGCGGATCCGGTTCAGCAGCGCGGAAGTCGTGCGAGCGTCCAGCAGGGACTGTCCGGACGCGACGGTGCGCACGGCGTGGACCAGGTCGTTGCCCAGGATCTGCTTGAGCACGAAACCCGACGCCCCCGCCATGATCGCGTCGAACAGCGCCTCGTCGTCGGCGAACGACGTCAGCATCAGGCAGTGCAGCCCCGGCTGCCGGGACCGCAGTTCGCGGCACAGTTCGATGCCGTTGCCGTCGGGCAGCCTGATGTCGAGCACGGCCACGTCGGGGTTCGTGGCGGGGACCCTGGTGAGCGCCTCGGTCACCGACGCCGCCTCACCGACGACCACCAGGTCGGTCTCGTCGCTCAACAGGTCCGCGATACCTCGGCGGACGATCTCGTGGTCGTCCACCAGGAACACCTTCGTCACCATCCGGACACCTCCCCGGTCGCACGATACGCCCTGGTCGACCACACGGTGCTCGTGCCCGCCGGAGGCGACCAGAGCCCAAAGACCCTGCCCGGCCCGCCGACCGGCGCGATGTCGGGTGACTTGGGACGGCGTTCCCCGGCGTGATTTCGCCCTAGCGTGGGAACCACCACCGAGCCGAGGAGATCGCCATGGACCGCAACCCGGTCGCACCACCCGTCGTCGTCGGCGTCGACGGTTCGCCGTCCGCGCTGCACGCCGTCGCCTGGGCGGCGGAGGAGTGCGCCCGGCACCGCGTGCCGTTGCGGCTCGTCCACTCCTACTTCCTGCCCACGCAGGGCTACCCGAACATGATCGTGAACGCGAGCGAGGTCCTCGCCGCGTTCGAAGCGCAGGGCAGGCTGTGGCTCGCCGAGGCGGAAGCCGCCGCCCTCGCGGTCGCTCCCGGCATCGCGGTCGAGACCGCGCTCTTCTCCGGCTCGTCGATCCCGCTGCTGATCGAGGAGAGCTCGAACGCCAGGTCGGTCGTGCTCGGCTCACGGGGACTCGGCGGCTTCACCGGTCTGCTGGTCGGTTCGACGGCCGTGGCGCTCTCCGCCCACGCGCACTGCCCCGTCGTGGTCGTGCGCGACCGCACCGCGGTCGACGGCCCGGTCGTGGTGGGTGTCGACGGGTCCCCGGCGAGCGAGTCCGCCATCGGGTTCGCGTTCGAGGCGGCGTCGATGAGCGGCTCGGTCCTGACCGCCGTGCTGTCGTGGACCGACGTGCTGGTCGAGAGCGCCTACCAGTCGACCCGGTTCTCGATGGACTGGTCCGAGGTCGAGGCCGGGCAGCAGCGGTTGTTGGCGGAGCGCCTGGCGGGCTGGCAGGAGAAGTACCCGGACGTCGTGGTGGACCGCGTGGTCGTGCGCGACCGGCCGGTCCGCGCACTGGTCCGGGCCGCCGAGCACGCGCGGTTGCTCGTGGTGGGCAGTCACGGGCGAGGCGGGTTCACCGGGATGCTGCTGGGGTCGACCAGCCAGGCGCTCGTGCACCACGCGCCGTGCCCCGTCGCCGTGGTGCGCTCGGCCTGACAGTCCACAAAGGACGAACGTCGACGTCCTCACGGAGACGGACCCTCGACGCGCGTTCCCGCCGGGAGCGCGCGTTCGGCGTACGGTGAGCACACCGGGAGCACCCCGCGCGTCGCGCGTCCGAGCCGACGCCGTCCCCGGCGCATCCCACGGCGGTCGAACGACCGCGGACGGGACCACCACCATGGCGCACGACCACACCTTCACCTTTCCCCCCGCCGACGCGAAGCACCCGCTCCGGCTGCGGCTCAAGCCCAAGGCCGCGCCGACCGGGCACGTCGACGGGGCCTGGTGGCCGCGGACCCGCGACCTGGCGGCGGAACTGCCGGAACTGGCCGAGGTGCTGGGGGTCCGGCTCGGAGCCGTGTCACGGGTCGCGTACGCGATGTCGGGGTGGGACGACACCCCGCGCCGCGTCGAGGTCGACGGCCAGGTGGTCCGGCTGGAGGGCTTCCACGTCCAGGACGGCGACGTCGTCCACCTGACCGGGGCGGACGAGCGGCGCATCAGCCTGCTGGTCGTGCCGCCGGGGCTGAGCGAGGCGGCCGGGCACGACGCGATGACGACCGCTTCCGGGCGCGGCAACGCGGACAGCCCCGCCGACATCCTGGCCGCCGTCGGCTAGCACGCGAAACCGGTCCCGCGCGGGCGTTCCCGCCCACCGGGACCGGCGCGGTTGGTGCTCAGACCGTCTGGTCGGCCCGTGCGGTCACCTCGACCGACTGGACGCCGGGCACCGCTTGCGCCAGCACCGTCGCGACGTGCCGGTCGGTGTCGTCGTCGAACTCGTCGAGGACCCGCACGACCCCGTCGCGGACGGACACCGTCCAGCGGTCGCCGCCCGCGTAGGCGGCCAGCTGGTGGCGCACGTCGGCGACGATGGCCAGGTCGTCCCGCGCGATGGTCCGCAGCAGGTCGCGGCGGGTGACGATGCCGACGACCCGTGACCCGTCGACGATCGGGACGCTGCGGATGTTCTCGTGCAGCATCACCTTGGCCAACTCGGCCGCGTCGGCGTGCCGGGGCAGCGCGGTGACCGGGCTGCTCATCACCAGGCCGACCGTGTCGGGGGCGTGCGGCCGCGGCACGTCGTCGTGCTCGCGCCAGAGGGAGGCCCGCGGATCGGGCAGGATCCGGTCCCGCATCAGGTCCGCCTCGGTCACGACGCCGAGCAGCCGGTCGTCCTGGTCCACCACGGGCAGCGCGGTGAAGCCGTGCGTGGCGAGCAGTGCGGTCGCCGCCTTGGCGGGCGTCTCCGGCCGAACCTTGACGACCGGGCTGGACATGATGTCTTCCGCGCGCATCGTGGACTCCTAGTTTCCGTCGAGGGTGGGCACCGGTCGGTGCGCGTGCGCGCCGACCAGCAGCACCGGGATCGTGCTGTGGCGCAGCAGGGACCGGCCGACCGAGTGCACGCCGCCGTGCGAGCCCACGACCACCGCGGAGCCGAAGCGCGCGTGCCACGCCAGTCCCTTGGCGGGTGAGCCGTCGATCAGCTCCGTGCGCATCCGCACACCGGGGTGCCGGTTCGCGGCCTCGGTGATCGCACCGCGGATGGTGTCGGAGCCGGTGTCGTCGGACCGCGGGGCGCACCGGACGACCGTGACCCCGACGTCGAGCCGCTCGGCCACGGCGAACGCCAGTGCCAGCAGGTCCGGCAGGTGGTCGGAGTCGTGGACTCCGACCACCACCGGGTGGTCGGAGTCGAAGGCCCGGACACCGCGGGGGACGGCGACGACGGGGCAGGACGCCCGCGTGCTCACCGCCGTCGCCACCGGCGGCCTGCGCAGTTCGGCGAACGCGCTGCGCGGTCGGTGGCCGACCACGATGAGGTGGGCGGTCTCGGACTCGGCGACGAGGACGTCGGCCACCGGTCCCGTCGTGAACTCCTGGCGCACCTCGACGTCCGGGTGCACCGATCCGATCGGGTCCACCACGGACAGCAGGTCGGGGGTGTTGTGGACGAGCCGCAGCGGCAGTCCGCACCGACGGGCGTAGTCCGCGGCCCACCACACGGCGTCCGTGCCCGCGGACATGTCGACCACCACCGGCCCGTTGCTCACGTTGCTCATGACCCCACCCTGCGCGCGGCGGCTGCGGGGGGACACGGACGAAGGTCCCCCCGCGGCAGGGCCCTTCTCCGCGCCGCCGAACGGACGGGGTCGAAGGTCCCCGGTGCGACAGGGCTCCCGCCACTCACCAGGAGGCCCGAATGGGACCAGGCTCGGTGGTGAGCGCGGGAGGAACCGACCGCGGGACGGGCGACGTGCACAACGGACACGCGCCCGCCTCGCACACCCGTGGAGGAGAGGAAGCAGAGCCATGAAGGTGGACGACATCACCCCGATCGTGATCGGCGTCGACGGTTCCCCCGCGTCCGACCGGGCGCTGGCCTGGGCGGTGGACGAGGCGATCATCCGCGGCTGTCCGGTGCACGTGGTCAACGCGTGGGACTACGAACCGCTGGCCGACTGGGAGGAGACGGCCGGGGCGGCCGCGCTCCTGAGGTCCGAGACGCTGGTGGACAAGGCGTTGAACGCCGCCTCGCTCGAACGCCCGCGGCTCCCCGTCGTCATCCGGAAGAGCCTCCGGGGCGACCCGGCGGAGGTGCTGGCCGCCGCCGCGCGGGGCAACGCGCTCCTCGTCGTCGGCTCGCACGCGGGACACCGGGTGCGCGACCTCGTGCTCGGCTCGACGAGCGCGCGGTGCCTGCGGCACGCGTCGGTGCCGGTCGTGGTCATCCCCTTCACGACCGTGACCGCCCCGCCCGTGCCCGAGGCAGACCATGCCGCTGACCACAGCTGACCGCCCGTCGGTCGACCGCCACGCGATGCCCGTGCCCGACGTGGTGCGGCTCGTGGGAACCGACGCGGACCACGGCCTGTCGGGAGCGGTCGCGGCCCGCAGGCTCGCCGAACTCGGGCCGAACACCCTGCCGCCGCAGCACCGGCGGAGCTGGGTGGTCCGGGTGCTGGAGCAGCTGAACCACCCGCTGATCTACGTGCTGCTCGTGGCCGCGGCGGTGACCGCGGCCCTCGGCGAGACCGTGGACGCCTCGGTGGTGTTCGCCGTCGTGGTCGTCAACGCCGCGATCGGGTTCATCCAGGAGGCCAGGGCGGAGAAGGCGCTGGACGCGCTGGTGGCGATGGTCCGCACCGAGGCCACCGTGCTGCGCGACGGCGTGACCTCGAAGGTGCCCTCTGGCGACCTGGTGGTCGGCGACGTCGTCGTGCTGGA
The DNA here is from genome assembly GCA_049997955.1 of Umezawaea sp. cmx-9-4. Taxonomy (GTDB): domain Bacteria; phylum Actinomycetota; class Actinomycetes; order Mycobacteriales; family Pseudonocardiaceae; genus Umezawaea. Next base: position 261,902 of record JAEBDY010000012.1, read on the forward strand.
GGCGGGGGACAAGGTGCCCGCCGACCTGCGGCTCGCGCACGCGGCCGAACTCGGGATCGACGAGTCAGCGCTCACCGGCGAATCCCTGCCGGTGACGAAGGATCCGCGCCCGCTGCCGCCGGACGCCGTGCTGGCCGACCGGCTGAACATGGCCTACTCCAGCACGCTGGTCACCGCGGGGGTCGGGCGCGGCGTGGTCGTCGCCACCGGCTCCGACACCGAGATCGGCCACGTGCACCGGCTCGTCGGCACCACCGCGACGGTGCCGACCCCGTTGACCCGCAAGCTCGCCCGGTTCAGCAAGCTGCTCACGATGGTGATCCTCGGACTGGCCGCGATCAGCGTCGCGATCGGCCTGGTGCGCGGCGAACCCCTGGGCGCCATGGTGACCGCCGCCGTCGCGCTGGCCGTCGGCGCCATCCCCGAAGGACTCCCCGCCGCCGTCACGGTGACCCTCGCGATCGGCGTCGCCAGGATGGCCCGCCGCAACGCCGTCGTCCGACGGCTGCCCGCCGTGGAGACGCTGGGCAGCACCACGATGATCTGCACCGACAAGACCGGCACGCTCACCGCGAACGCGATGACCGTCCGGACCGCCGTGGTCGACGGCCGCCACCACGACCTGACCGGCATCGGCTACGACCCGGACGGCCGGGTGCAGCCGCCCGCGGACGCGGCGCTGCGCGAGTGCCTGCTGGCCGGACTCGCGTGCAACGACGCGCGGATCGTCCACGAGGACGGGAAGTGGACGGCCGTCGGCGACCCCACCGAGGCCGCGCTCGTCGTGTCCGCGCGCAAGGCGGGCCTCGGCGCGGAGGACGTGCCGCCCCGGATCGGCGTGCTGCCGTTCACCGCGGAACGCCGGTACATGGCGACGCTGCACCCCGGTGGACTCGTGTACCTCAAGGGTGCCGCGGAGCGGATCGCGGAGCTGGCGGGTGAGTCGTCGGACGCCGACGACCTGGCGAGCGAAGGCCTGCGCGTGCTCGCGTTCGCCTCGGCCCGCCTGCCGGAGGGAGCCGAGCTGACCGAGGAGGCGTTGCGGGGCAAGGTGGTCCCGCTCGGGTTGCAGGCGATGCACGATCCGCCGCGACCCGAGGCGGTCGACGCCGTGCTGGCCTGCCGCGCGGCGGGGATCGAGGTCCGGATGATCACCGGCGACCACCCGGCCACGGCCCGCGCCATCGCCGAGCACTTCGGCATCCCGGCCGACGCCGTGCACGCCAGGGTGTCGCCGGAGGAGAAGCTCCGGCTCGTCACGGAGTTCCAGGCGCAGGGCCACGTCGTGGCGATGACCGGTGACGGGGTGAACGACGCTCCCGCGCTGCGACGCGCGGACATCGGTGTCGCGATGGGCGTCGGCGGGACCGAGGTGGCCAAGCAGGCGGCGGACATGGTGCTGGCCGACGACGACTTCTCCACGATCCGGGCGGCGGTGGAGGAGGGGCGCGCGGTCTTCGACAACCTGCGCAAGTTCATCATCTGGACGCTGCCGACGAACATGGCCGAGGGCCTGGTGATCCTCGCCGCGGTCGTGCTCGGCACGGCGCTGCCGATCCTGCCGGTGCAGATCCTGTGGATCAACATGACGACGGCGGTCGCGCTGGGGCTGACGCTGGCGTTCGAGCCGCGCGAGCCGGACGTGATGCGCAGGCCGCCGCTGCCGCCGTCCCTTCCGCTGCTGACCGGTGAGGTGGTGCGGCGGATCGCGTTCGTGTCGGTGATCCTGCTCGCGGGCGCGTTCGGCGCGTTCTACTGGCAGCTCTCCTCCGGGGCGTCGCTCGACCAGGCCCGCACGGTCGCGGTCAACGCGTTCGTGGCCGCCCAGATCGCCTACCTGGTCAACTGCCGTTCGCTGGTGCACCTCCGGCCGCGGGTCGGGTTCCTGAGCAACCCGTGGCTGCTGGTCGGGATCGGCACGACCGTCGTGCTGCAACTGCTGTTCACCTACACGCCGACGATGAACACCCTGTTCCACACCGCGCCCATCGGGTGGAGCGCCTGGGCGTTCATCGCCGTGGTGGCCGGTCTGGCCTACCTGCTCGTGGAACTCGACAAGTGGCGGCAGCGCCGCTCCCACACCGCCGGGCCGTGCTCCAGAGGGAGCGGACCGGCCCACCGGGCAGGTCCGCGTACCGGTCCTCGGTGGTGAAGTCGCGGGGAGCGCCCGCCGCGGTGAGCAGGACCCGTGCCGCACCGTGGTTCCGCGGTCGGTCAGCGCGAGGTCGAACGAGTCGTCGCCGACCGCCGTCCAGACCACGGGCAGCCGCAGCAGCATCGACGTCGTCGTCGAACCGGCTGCGCAAGCTCATGGCGTCGTCGGACGCGCTGCGCCCACGAGGTCGACCGCGGGTGTTCGGGTAGCGGGGATCGGGGTCGCACCAGGACGATGCGCTCGGCTTGGCCGTCCGGGCGGAGTCCGACCACCCCGCCCGGCGGGGACCTGTCGGGAGACCGTCCCTACTTCGATCGACGCGCGCGGCAGGAACCGTTCGAAGATTGTCACTCCTGCCACTGCCGAGACCCGCGAGGCCGTGCGAACGTAAGAACCATGACGGACACGGTGTTCGACCCGCACGCCCTGCTCGCGCGGAGCCGGATCGGTGTGCTGGCGACGATCAAGTCCGACGGCCGCCCCCAGCTCTCCCCGGTCCAGCCGTTCTACGACCGGACCGCCGGTGTCGTGCACGTGTCGACGACCGCGGGCACGGCGAAGATCGCGAACCTGCGCCGGGACCCGCGGGCCACGCTGGAGGTCACCAGCTCGGACGGCTGGGCCTGGGCGACCGTCGAGGGCATCGCGAAGGTCACCGGTCCCGGAACCGACCCGAACGGGCCCGAGGTCCAGGCGCTGGTGGACTACTACCGCGCCGCCGCGGGCGAGCACCCGGACTGGGACGAGTACCGGTCGGTCATGGTGGCCGACCGCCGGGTGCTGATGACGATGACGGTCGACAAGGTGTACGGCACCAGGCTCGACTGACCTCTCCCACCTCGGTTCCCGCCGTCCGTCCCGACCCGGTGGTCGGCACAGGCGGCGGAATCCGGTTCACGCGCCGGGCCGCGTTCCGCTGTCCTGGTTCGCGCCGGACGTGATGTGGCAGGCGCGGGCCACCCGTGGTCGGGATCCCGCGCGTCAGGTGTTCCGGCGAGGCCGGGGGGTGACGGCGAAAGCGTGCCGGTAGTCGGTGGGCGTCACGCCGACGTGGACGGTGAAGTGGCGGCGCAGGTTGGCAGCCGTGCCCAACCCGCTGTGCTCGCTGATCTTCTCGATCGGCAGGTCGGTCGTCTCCAGCAGGGACTGCGCGCGGGCGAGGCGCTGGTTGAGCAGCCACTTCAGCGGGGTCGTCCCGGTGACGGCCCGCAGGCGCCGGAAGAAGGTCCGGGTGCTCATCCCGGCCCGCCTGGCCATGTCGTCGACCGTGAGCGGCCGGTCGAGGTTCTCGGCGGCCCAGTCCATCACCGGGCCGAGGCTGTCGTCGTCGGTGACCGGGACGGACAGGTCCACGAACTGCGCCTGGCCACCCGGCCGGTGGGCGGACACCACCATGCGGCGGGCCAGCTGGTTGGCCACGTGCGCCCCCAGGTCGCGGCGGACGAGGTGCAGGCACAGGTCCAGCCCGGCGGACATGCCCGCGCTGGTGAGCACGTCGCCCTCGTCGACGTAGAGCACCGAGTCGTCGACCTCGATCCTCGGGTACCGCTCGGCCAGGTCGGCGGTGTTCAGCCAGTGCGCCGTGGCCCGGCGGCCGTCGAGCAGGCCCGCCTCGGCGAGCGCGAACGCCCCCGTGCACAGGGACACCATCCGGGCCCCGTTGGCGGCGGCCTGGCGCAGCGCGTCGACGAACTCGGGAGGCAGGGACTCCCCGTGGTCGACGACGGAGGCCGGCACCGACGGGACGATCACCGTGTCGGCCTCCACCAGGTCCGCGAGCCCGTGGTCGGTCCGCACCGAGAACCCGCGGGCCTCCGCGGCGGGACCGGGGGTCACCGAGCAGAGCCGCAGGTCGTACCAGGGGTCGGCCAGGTCCGGCTGGGGATCGCCGAAGACGGCGTAGGCGATGGCCGTCTCGTACGCCTCGCACGCCTGCATGGCGGTGCCGTTGAGCACCGCGACGGCCACGGTCCCGGTGCTCACGTCCGCCAGTCTACGGCAGGAATTTTGCGTAGCTGGTCATTCCCGCCACCGCCGCCCTCTCGTCGACGCGCACGGCCATTCCTCCACCGGTGACGGGAGTTCAGCCGTTGTGCGGCTGGTGTTCGGCCGGACGTCGACGGCAGGGTGGGGGAGATCGACAGGCTGGCCGCCTCATCAGCCTTCGAGAGGAACCGCGACATGGCCGACGAGGCCCCACTCGGTGACGTCGGTCGCCGCACGCTGCTGCAGGCCGCGTTCACCGTGCCCGCCACGGCCGCGCTGCTCGGAGCGACGGGCGCCGAGGCGTCGGCGCGCACGTCCCAGGACGGCGACGACGCGCGGTTCACGATCGCGGTGCTGCCCGACACCCAGTACCTGCTCGACGAGGGCGGCTCGGACCCGGAACCGGTCCGCCACACCCTGCGCGCGCTGCTGAAGCGGCCGGACATCGTGTTCCTGGCGCACCTGGGCGACGTGACCGAGCACGGCACCGAGCGCGAGATGCGCACGGCCGATTGGGTGTTCCGCACGCTCGACGGCCGCATGCCGTACAGCGTGCTCGCGGGCAACCACGACATCCCCGGCAACACGGACGACCAGCGCGGGGCCACGCCGTACTCGCGGACCTTCCCGCCGAGCCGGTTCGCCAGGATGAAGACGTTCGGCGGCGTGGATCCCAAGGGGTACAACAGCTTCCACGTCATCGAGGCGGGCGGGCGGAAGTGGCTGCTGCTCGCGCTGGACTGGCGGGTGTCGGACCAGGGGCTCGCGTGGGCCCAGCGGGTCATCGACGACCACCGGACGCTGCCGGTCATCCTCACCACCCACGACCTGGTCTCCGCCGACAGCGGGCGCGCCGAGCTGTCCGCGCACGGCACCCGCCTGTGGGACGGCCTGATCCGCCGCAACGACCAGGTGTTCCTCACCCTCAACGGGCACTACTGGCCGCCGGGGCGCACCACCCTCGCCAACGACCACGGCAACCCGGTGCACCTGCACATCACCAACTACCAGGACCGCTACTACGGCGGCGCGGGCATGGTCCGCTTCTACACGTTCGACCTGGCCCGCGGCGTGATCGACGTGGAGACGTTCTCGCCGTGGCTGCTCACCCGCGGCGACACCGTCCCCGAGGCCGAGACCGCGCGGCTCACCGGGGACGCCGACCGGTTCTCCGTGGAGATCGACTTCCGGAGCCGCTTCGCCGGGTTCGCGCCGCCGGTGCTGCCCAAGCCGCGGCCCGCGTCGGCGGTGCTGGTCAAGGACACCGTGGCGTACTGGCGGTTCGACACCGCGGGCCTGCCCGCCGCCGGGAGCGACGGGCAGGCCGTGGCGCCCGGCGCGGTCGCCCGCGACCTGACCGGCAACGGCAACGACCTCACCGTGGCGCACCTGAACGCCGGCGGCGCCGAGGTGCTGACGTGGTCGAGCGAGCACCACGACGCGCAGCCCGCCCACGCGAGCCTGAGGTTCGGCGGGGGCCGCGGCCCCGATCGCGGCGCGATCCTGCGGGCGGCGGAGAACGCGCCGGTCAACCGGATGAGGTTCGAGTCCGGCTACACGATCGAGACCTACCTCAAGCTGCCGGAGCCGTTCGAGGGTGATCACGCGTTCATGGGCGTGCTGAGCTGGGAGGGCCGCAGCGGTGACGCGGGCAAGTCCAGCGGCTGGTCGCCGGAGGAGCCGACGTGCAGCCTGAACGTGTCGGGGGAGCGGTTCCTCCAGTTCGTCGTCTACCCGGTGCCCACCGACGCCGACCCCACCTCGTGGAGCCACGCCATCCCGGTCGGCCGGTGGACGCACGTCGCCGTGGTCAACGACGGGCGCCGCACCACGATGTACGTGGACGGGGCGAAGATCGCCCGCAACGCCGCCGAGGAGTCCAAGGGGATCTCCACGCTGGGCAAGCCGTTCGTCATCGGCGCGACCCAGTTCGCGCTGCGCTACGGCCACGGCTTCTACGGCTGGATCGGCGACACCAGGATCGTCGCGCGCGCCCTGCGCCCGGAGCAGTTCCTGACCGCGACGCGGTAGCGGCCGGAATCGTCCGGGTGTCCACGGGTCGAACTCCGGGTGAACTGGTGGTCGACCACGGCCGCGGAGGGCGGCGAGCCGTCGAGAATTCGATCTCACCTGTGTGAGTCCGCGCGGGGAGAGGGGTTCTCGTGGTCGTGCTGGAGGCGTTGCGGTCGGTCCTGGCCTTCCTCGGACCGGGCAACGTCGTGCTGGGGATCGTCCTGCTGATCGCCACGCCCTTCGTGGACCGCTTCCTGATCCGGCGCAAGCGGATCACCTACCGGGTGCTCTACAACTCCAAGATCGGCCTGGGACTGGAGAAGCTGCACGACGGGACCGAACCGGCCAAGGGCGGCCAGCGCCAGCTGTACCAGGTCGCCGAACTCCTGGACCGCATGAGCATCGTCGTCATCCGCATCCGCAACACCGGCGGCTACGACATCGACGCCGACGACTTCGACCGGCCGCTGTCGTTCACCTTCGGCCGCCGGGTCGTGTGGAACGCCCGCGTGTCCGAGGCGAGCACCGACGAGATCCGCGATCGGGTCCGGGCCGGGCTGGGGTTCTTCGGCAGCGGTGACGCCGCGCACGAGCCCGTCGACCGCGACAGCCTCCGCACCGTCCGCGAGCGGCTCCCGCTGTGGCTGTCGCGGTGGGTCGGCGCCACCCCGAGCCCGAAGACCGAGGTCGAGCAGCAGTGGCACGGCGTTCGCGTCGACGACCTCGCGCTGCGGCGCAAGCAGAAGTTCAAGCTCGTCGTCATCCTGCGCGAACCCGACGACAGCGGCGTCACCAAGGTCATCGAGGCGTCCGGCAAGCTCAAGGACAACGGCCTGCTCAAGGACGAGAAGCGCGAGCGGCTGGTCACCCTGCCCAGGGTGACCGGAGCGCTCGCCGTGCTGCTCACCGTGTTCCTGGTCCTCAGCCTGGTCTTCGTGCCGCAGCCGGTGGACGCGACGGTGGCCTGCGCCTCCGGCGACCTGCGGGTCGAGGGGTCCAGCGTGTTCATGCCGACCATGGAGGCCATCGCCGAGGACTACCTGCGCGTCTGCGCGGGCCGGGGCGCGAAGGTCACGACCGTGGCCACCGGCAGCGTCGAAGGCGTCCGCGCGGTGACCTCGCTCGCCCCGGACGACGTCGGGTTCCTCGCGCTGGCCGACGGCAAGCAGCGCACCGACGGGGCGGCCCCGCACTCCGAGCAGGTGGGCATCGTCGTCTTCCACGTCATCGTGAACGCGTCGGTGGGGCTGGACACCGTGACCACCGCGCAGCTGCGGTCGATCTACGACGGCACCACCACCGACTGGAACCAGGTGCGCGGCGGGGAGTCGCTGCCGATCCGCATCGTCGGCCGCGGTGGGGAATCGGGCAGCAGGGAGCTGTTCGAGCAGAAGGTGCTCGGCACGGGGGAGGGGGAGCTGTCCTCCAACGGGTGCCGGACCAAGGACCGCGATCCGCGGGCCGCCACGATCCGGTGCGAACGAGGCTCCAACCCGGACGTGGCGCGGGAGGTGGGCCGCACCGAGGGCGCGATCGGCTACGCGGACGCGCCGTCGGTCGCGCAGGCCCGCAAGGACAACCCGCTGACGGCGCTCACCGTGGACGGCAAGGCCTTCGACCCCGCGGTCGGGGTCGAGTCGGGCTACCCGTTCTGGACCGTGGAGTACCTGTACGCCAGGGCGAAACCCGGCGCGGGCACGCCTGCCGCGAACTTCGTGGACTACGTGCTCCGGCACGACAGCGCCAGGGCGCGGCTCACCGACGCCGGCTACCTGCCGTGCACCACCTCCGAAGGCGCACCCCTGGAGCTGTGCAACCACCGGTGACGGGCTCGCGTGCCGCCGGGGCGGCACGCGAGCCGACGGGTCAGCCCGCGGCGCGGTAGGCGATGCCGGTGGCGTTGGGCGTGGTGCCGGTGTACAGGCCGGTGCGGTGGGTGCTGGTGGACAGGGTGAACCACGAGTACCGCTCCACGAACGACAGGCCCTGCAGCATCGCGGCCGAGTTCCTCGCGAACGTGGCCTGCTGGTCGGAGGACGGGTAGCGCGGCGTGCTGGTGGTGAAGTCGATCAGCGCGTACTCGGTCAGCCAGATCGGCTTGCGGTAGCGGTTGTGGACCGCTTGCAGGTAGCCCTTGAGGTGGTCCGTGGCCGCGGTGGAGAAGTCGCTGCCGTACCAGTGCAGGGGGATGAAGTCGACGCGGTGACCGCGGGCGGCCGCGCCGCTCATGAACCGGTCGAGCCAGCCGCCCGCCCGGTCGCCGCCGAACGCCACGGCGGGCGCGCCGAGCCGCATCCCGGTGCCCTGGAGCTGCGGCCACAGGTCAAGGGCGCGCTCGACCGACATGTTCGCCTGTGCTGCCATGTCGGGTTCGTTGAACGCGAGCAGCGTGCTGCCCAACGACTTCGCCTGGTTGAGCTGGGTCGGGTTGACCGAGCCCTGCCCCCAGATCATCGGCACGAACTCGCTGCTCGGCGGGTTGTCGATACCCTGCTTGTCGGACGCCCAGGTGTAGAACCAGCCCGCGCCGACGTCGCCGAGTGCGGTCCGGACACCGGGGTGGTTGGCGGCGCTCACTCCCTTCTTCTTCGTGGCGGGGATGCCCGACGCCGGTGACGGCACCAGGGAGAGCGCGGTGAGCAGGGCCAGCACCATCAGCAGCAGCCGGTGTGCGGATCGCATGGGTCGTTTCCCTTCTACGACAGCGCGGCGGCGAGGCGGAGCTGATCACATCGTGCCCTGGCGAGCGCTCCCCTGTCTCTGCGGGACGACCGCGGGAGGTGGCGGTCCGCCGCCCGGAGCGGGGTGGTGGGACTCGGCGTGAACGCCGACCGGCCGTGCTTCGGAACCGGTCCGTGGAAGCACCCACGCCATGAAACGTTTTAAGGATCCGGGTTCGTCTCGCCCTCTGCCGCATCGCAGGGCAGGGCAGGCGGATCGAGTCTGTTCAGGATTGGCCGAGCGATTGTTCTGTTGCAAAGGTTTCGTGGTCCGAATGGCTGTCTTGACGGTCCTGGTCGTGGGCCCCTACGGTCGTGAAACGTTTCAGAACGGCAAGGAGGCCGTAGATGAAACGCCTGCTCCTGGTGCTCGTCCTGCTCCTCGGTGCCGTGGTCGGCCCGACCGCGAACGCCGCGTCGACGGTGACCGTCGTCAACTCCGACGCGAGCGGCGGCCAGGTCAGCCGGTTCGACGTCGACGGCAACGCCCTGGACGCGCACGACGGGTCGCTGCTCCAGGTCGGCGACCTCTTCTACCTGTACGGCACCAGTTACGCCTGCGGGTACCGCTACCAGCAGAACAGCGACTTCTGCGGGTTCAAGGCGTACAGCTCGCCGGACCTGGTGCACTGGACCGACCGCGGGTACATCACGGAGCCCGGCGCCTGCGGGTACTGCTTCCGCCCGCACGTCGTCCACAACGCCGCCACCGGCCGGTACGTGATGTGGGCCGACGCGGGCGGCCGGTACCTGGTCGCCACGAGCCCGACGCCCACGGGGATCTTCACCACCCGGCCGGACCCGGTGCTCGCCGTCGGCGGAGCCGTGGACGAGTCCCTGTACGTGGACGGGGACGGGACCGACTACGTCATCCACAACACCACGCAGGTCGCCGCCGGGCTGACCGCCGACATGGTGGTGGAGCGGCTCACCCCGGACTACCTCGGCACCACCGGGGAGTTCGTCCGGCTGGGGCTCGGAGACGTGGAGGCGTTCACCGTCTTCAAGCGCGACGGGGTCTACCACGCGCTGATGTCCGACCCGTCCTGCGCGTACTGCTCGGGCGGCACCGGCGAGATGACGGCCACCTCGATGCTCGGCCCGTGGTCGGGCGCCTGGTACGACCCCGACGGCGTGCACCAGAGCGGACGGCCCGAGCCCCGGTGGCGGGCCAGGATCGTCAACGCCGACAACTGCGGCGGCCAGCCGCCGGCGACCTTCCCGATCGTCGCCGCCGACGGCTCCACGGGCTACTACTTCCTGTCCGACCGGTGGAACAACCGGGCGCCCAACGAATCGCTCGCCAACTTCTTCCTCGGCCCGATGTCGTTCGACGGCGACGGGACGCTGCGGGACATCCAGTGCGTTCCCAGCTTCCCGCTCTCGTTGCCCGGAACCACCGGCGCCTACCGGAGTTCGCCGGACCTGGACCAGCGCAGCGGTTTCGACGGCTTCCGCCACTACTGCGACGTCGCCGGGAACGTCGTGCGCCAGCAGGGGTTCACCCCTTCGCGCACCGGGATCCTCAGCGCCGCGTCGATCACCACCTTCCAGGGCGGCGTGCCGAACGCGCCGGTGGCGCTGGAGGTCGTCGACGCCGCGACCGGAACCCCGTTGAGCCACAACGAGTTCCCGGTCGGCAGCGTCCCGTGGGCGCCGACCGTCCTGACCGCGCGGCCGGGTGTAGCCGTCACCGCCGGTCACGCGTACCTGCTGCGCCTGCGCTCCGCCACGACGACGGGTTGCTACGGCTGGGAGTACAACGACGGCGACCCCTACGCGTCCGGGGGCGAGTCGTACAGCACCGACGGCGGCGGGACGTTCACCGCGGAATCCGGGCGGGACCTCAAGTTCACCACCGACGTCAGCGCCACCCCGGTCTTCGTGCCGGACGGCGTGCCACCCGGTTCCACCCGGTGCGCGGGGGAGGGGCAGCGGTGCGAGTTCTCCGGCACCCGTGTCGTCCACTACGGCGTGGGCACGTCCGCGGGCGGCTACCGCTCCCGCACCGCGACCGACGGCGTCGACTGCCGGATCGTGGCGTTCGGCAGCGACCCGGCGGTCTGGACGCTCAAGTCGTGCCACGTCGCGCCGGACGGCGGGCCTGCCGGGTACGCGTCGTGCGCAGAGGAGAACGGCACCTGCGCACCGGGCACCGCCCGGACCGTCGTCTACGGCGCCAGGGGAGCGTTCGTCACGAGGTGGGCGACCGGTCCGGTGAGCTGCACGTCGGCCGCGTTCGGCGTCGACCCGGTTCCGGGTGTGGTGAAGGCCTGCTACACGGGTTGAGCGGAGTGCCCACGGTCATCGCCGCTCTCCCGGCGCGGCGCCGATGACCGTGGACACCATGCGGTGGACGGCCTCCGCGGTCGGCGGGACGCCGGTGCGGTCGGCGAACAGCAGGTGGCCTGCCCCGATCAGCGTGGGAGCGAGCACGTCGACGTGGGCGTCCGCCGCGATGCGGCCCAGGTCGCGCTCCGCGGTGAGGTAGGCGGCGAGCATGGACGCCGCCTCCGTCAGGACGGGAACGCCCGCGGGCCAGGCCTTTCGCAGTCGGGAGCGCAGCTCGTCGCGAAACGTGACGAGGGCGACGACCGCGACGGCGACCGATCCGAACAGGGCCGTCAGCGCGTCCGTCAGGTTGTCCGCGACCGTGCCGGTCCCGGCGGCGGCGCGCAGAGCGGCGGCCTGGCCGTCCATCCGCTCGACGCGGTCCAGCACGAACTCGGCGAGGAAGTCGTCGAAGTCGGTGAAGTGCCGGTGCAGCACCCCTTTGGCGCAGCCCGCCTCGGCGGTCACCGCCCGGCTGGTCAGCCCGCTCGGCCCGTCGCTGAGCAGGACTCGGTCCCCGGCGTCGAACAGCTGCTCGCGGACGTCGCGGATGGCCACTCCTGTCGGCACTTCGCCTCGTTCCCGTGTCGCTCGGTTGACGAGTGGGCAGGTGCCCACTATGAATGGGCGCATGCCCACTCTACCGCCGGAAGGCGTGCCCCACGCCGAACGCGAGTCGCACCACGCACGGGAGGTGGCCGAGTCGTTCGGCGTCGACCCCGAACGCTACGACCGGGCCCGACCCCGCTACCCCGACGCCCTGGTGGAAGCGGTCGTCGCCGCCTGCACGGGGCCGGACGTCGTCGACGTCGGCACGGGGACCGGCATCGCGGCCCGGCAGTTCCGGGCCGCGGGCTGCGACGTGCTCGGGGTCGAGGTCGACGCGCGGATGGCCGAGTTCGCCCGTCGTGGCGGTCTCGACGTCGACCTGGCGGCGTTCGAAGACTGGGACGCGGCGGGCCGGACGTTCGACGCGGTCGTCTCCGGGCAGACCTGGCACTGGGTGGATCCCGTCGCGGGAGCGGCGAAAGCGGCCGCGGTGCTGAGACCCGGTGGACGGCTCGCCGTGTTCTGGAACGTGGGCCTACCGCCGTCCGACCTGGCCGAGGCCTTCGCCGCGGTCTACCGCCGGATCGTGCCCGAGTCGCTCGCCGCCCGGTGGTCGACGACCGACCCGGACGGCTACTCGGTGCTGTGCGCCAGGGCGGCCGACGGGATGCGGGGGACGGGCGCGTTCGGTGAACCGGAGACGTGGCGGTTCGCCTGGGAACGGGTCTACACCAGGGACGAGTGGCTGGACCTGCTGCCCACGACCGGCGGCCACACCCGGTTCCCGCCCGCCGAACTGGCGGAACTGCTCGCGGGCATCGGAGCCGCCGTCGACGCGGTGGGAGGTCGGTTCACCGTGCGGTACACCACCGTCGTGGTGATCGCGACGCGCACCGTCGTCGGGTCCGACTGAGCGGCGGCTATTCGAGGACCCCGGCCGCGGTCAGCCGGACCGTGCGATCGGCCCAGTGGTGCAGGAGCAGGGCGTCGTGGGAGATGGCCAGCACCCCGGCGCCGGTGCGGCCCTGGTAGTCGCGGATGAGGCCGACGAGCGCGGCCGTCGTGGACGCGTCCAGCATCGTGGTCATCTCGTCGCAGATCAGGTAGGCGGGGTTCAACGCCAGGGTCCTGGCCAGGCAGGCCCGCTGGAGCTGGCCGTCGCTGACCTCGTGCGCGCGCCGGGTGAGCAGGTCGGAGGTGAGCATGACCAGGTCGGCCAGCTCGTCGACGCGGTCGTCGACGTCGGGCGCGCGGGTGGCGAGCAGCGGTTCGGCGATCGCCGTGCGCAGGGTCATCCGCGGGTCGACGGACAGCCTGGGCTGCTGGAACAGCACCCCGATCCGGACGCGCTGGGCGTGCGGGGTGCGGTGCCGGTAGGCGGTCACGGGCTCGCCGTCGAGGTGGACGGCGCCCGCGAAGGGCTTGTGCAGCAACGAGAGCACGCGGGCCAACGTGGACTTGCCGCTGCCGCTCGGCCCGGCCAGCCCGAGCGTCCGTCCTGCCTGGACGGTCAGGTCGACCCGGTCGACCACGGGGCGGCGGGGGTCGTAGCCCGCGACGACCGCCTCCGCGCGCAGGCCGGTCAGCATGGGCGGTGGCACGCGACGGCGTGCTCGGCGTCGGCGGTCAGGGTCGGTCGTTCGGCGCAGTCGTCCACGACCCGGTCGCAGCGCGGGGCGAACGAGCAGCCCGGCGGCAGGTCGGTGAGCAACGGCGGCATCCCCGGGACGGGGGTGAAGGCGCGGTCGGGCAAGGCGTCGCCGAGGCCGCGCGTGTAGGGGTGGCCGGGCGCGTCGAGCACGGTGCGCGGCGGCCCGATCTCGACCAGCCGCCCCGCGTACATGACGGCGATCCGGTCGGCGACCCGTCGCGCGGCGGCCAGGTCGTGCGTGATCAGCAGGATGGCGTGCCCGTCGGCGACCAGGCGGCGGAACTCGTCCAGCAGGCCCTCCACGAGGTCCTGGTCCAGCCCGGTCGTGGGCTCGTCGGCGATGAGCAGCCACGGGTCGCCGACCAGCGCGAGTGCCGTGGCGACCCGCTGGGCCATGCCGCCGGACAGCTCGTGCGGGTAGAGGTCCAGGTCCTCTGGTCGCAGGCCCGCTCGGGCGGCGATGGCGTTCGCGCGCTCCCTCGGGTGGCGTTCGGCCGGGTGGTGCGCGCGGACCACCTCCTCCAGCTGCGCGCGGGCCGTGCGGACGGGGGTCAGGTGGGACGCCGGGCTCTGCGGGATGAGACCGATCCGGCGGCCGCGCACGGTCGTGGCGAGTTCCCGGTCGGTGGCGGTGAGCAGGTCCAGCGGCGGGCCGTCGTCGTCGCTCAGCACGGCGCTGCCGGACACCTGGGCGTTGCCCGGCAGGAACCCGAGCAGCGCGCCGGCCAGCACGGTCTTGCCGCAGCCGCTCTCGCCGACCAGGGCGAGGCACTGGCCCGGCCGCAGCCGCAGGGACACGTCGCCGACCGCGGCGACGGTCGCGCCGGGCAGGGCGAAGCGCACCGAGACGTGGTCGACGGCGAGTTCGGTCACCATGTCAGCTCCGAGCGGCGTCGGGGGTTGAGCCGGTCTCGCCAGACGCCGCTGAGTCCGGAGATGGCCAGCGTGACGACGATCAGCACGAGGCCGGGCGCCAGCGACATCCACCAGCCGCCGGTGAGCAGCGACCGCTGGGCGTCGTTGATCATGTTGCCGATGCTGGCCTCGTGCGGTGGCAGGCCCAGGCCGAGGAACGACAGCGCGGTCTCGTGCCAGACCGCGTGCGGGATCATCAAAGTAGTGGTCAGCAGCACCTGCGGCGTGACGTTGGGCAGCAGGTGGCGCACGAGCACCCGCCACCGGGACGACCCGCCGACGATCGCGGCGTCGACGAACGGGCGGCTCCGCAACGACAGGACCTCCGAGCGCACGATCCGCGCCGACGTCAGCCAGTGCGTCAGGCCGATGGAGATGATCACGGCGGTCAGGCCGGGGCGCAGGATCGCGACGATCACGATGCCCAGCAGCAGGTGCGGCACCGACGCGACCGCGTCGACCAGGCGCATCAGCAGCCGGTCCACCCAGCCGCCGACCGACCCCGCGAGCGCGCCGACCGCCGTGCCGAGCGCGGAGGAGACCAGCGCGGCGACCAGGCCCACCGTCAGCGACACGCGCAGGGCGTAGACGCACCGCAGCAGCACGTCCCGGCCCAGCTCGTCGGTGCCGAACGGGTGCGCCGCCCCTGGCGGGCGGTTGGCCGACGCCAGGTCGACCAGCTGCTGGTCGAGGTCGACCACCAGCGGCACCACCAGCACCGCGAGCACGACGACGCCGAGGACGACGGCGGACGGGACGAGCCGCCACCGCGGCGAGAGCCCCGTGCTGGCGGCGGCGATCGGCGACCGGGGGACCGGCCGCCACACCTGCTGGTCAGCCATCGAGACCCACCCTCGGATCGGCGAGCGCGTACAGGACGTCGGCGATCAGGTTGCCCAGCAGCACCACGCCGGTGGCCAGCACGGTGAGCGCCCCCATCAGCGCGAAGTCCACGTTGAGCGCGGCGTCGACCGTGGCCCTGGCGATACCCGGCCAGGAGAACACGGTCTCCACCAGCAGCGCGCCGGTGATCAGCTCCGGCAGGCGGGCGCCGAGCAGCGTGAGGAACGGCAGCAGCGACGTGCGCAGCGCGTGGCCGAGCACGACCCGGCGGTCGGACAGCCCGCGGGACCGAGCGCCGATGACGTGGTCCTGGCTGAACGACTCCAGCAGGTTCTGCCGCACGAACAGCACGAACCACGGCGCCTGCGAGGCCGCCAGCACGGACATCGGCAGCACGAGGTGCGTGGCCACCTGCCCGACGCCCAGCGCCGCGCCCGCGTCGGTGAGACCACCGCCGGGCAGCCAGCGCAGCTGGAGCGCGAACACGTACAGCGCGGCCAGCCCCAGCCAGAACACCGGGGCCGCCTCCAGCGTGTAGGACGTGGCGGTGATCGCCCGGTCCAGCCACCCGCCCTGGCGCCACGCCGCCATCGTGCCCAGCACCAGGCCCAGCAGGAGCGCCAGCGCGAAACCCGCGGAGACCAGCAGGACCGTCCACCCCAGACGGTCGCCGATCACGTCGGCCACGGGCTGCCGCAACGAGAGCGAGTCGCCGAAGTCGCCCGTCGCCGCGTGCCGCAGCCACGCGGCGTACTGCTCGACCACCGGCCGGTCCACGCCCCAGTTCTCCCGGATCTGCGCGATCCGTTCGGGGCTCGCGCCGATGATCCGCACCCCGAAGTACCGTTCGACCGGGTCGAACGGCGAGGCCTTGGCGAGCGCGAACAGCGCGAAGCTCACCAGCAGCAGCACCGGGACGGCGAAACCGAGGCGCCGCGACGCGAGCAGTCCGATCGCCCGGCCGCGACGACGCCGGGCGGGTGAGGTCTCGACCGCCGTCACGACTTGGGAGTCCAGCGTTCGAGGTTCCACCACACGGCGTGCACCAGGCCGTGGTCGTGCGGTTCGACCTGCTCCTCCTGGCCGTTCCACCGGTCCCGCAGCACGTAGGTGTGGTCCAGGAACACCAGGAACGCCCAGCCCGGATCGGCGACGTAGGCCTTCTGGAAGTCCGCGTAGGCCTGCTTGCGGACGGTCGGGTCGAGGCTGCGGCGGCCTGCGTCGAGCGCGCCGTCGACCGCGGCGTTCCGGTACAGCGACATGTTCAGGTAGCCGGACTGGCCCGCGTAGCGGGAGTGCAGCAGCGTGTAGGCCGCGGTGTCCGGGTCGTACGGATCGCCGCCGCCCCAGACGCTCGCGGCCTCCTTCTGCCGCTGGAGCATCACCTCGAACGTCGTGGCCTCCACCGGCGCGTCGATGCCCAGCTTCGCGATGTCGCTCGCGGTCGCCAGCGCCAGTTCCTTGCGCAGCACGTCCGGCGCCGGGTAGAGGACGGGCAGGCGCGCGGCCTGGCCGTCGCGGGACCGCTTGCCGTCCGAGCCCGCCCGCCACCCGGCCTCGTCCAGCAGCCGAGCGGCCTCGGCCGGGTCGTGGCGGAAGGTCGCGGCCTGGTCGTACCACTCGGAGAGGTGAGGTGAGACCGGTGTGGCGGCGGGCTTCCCGGCGCCCGCGAGCACGGTGTCGACCATCGCCTGCCGGTCGATGCCGAGGTTGATCGCCAAGCGCACCTTCGGGTCCGAGGTCAGGGGCAGCTCGGACGGGATCCCCAGACCGCGGTAGTCCGCGGACGGGTTGCGCACGAGCTCGTAGCCCGCCTTGCCCGCGTAGGCGTTGGCCAGCTTCGGCGGCAGCACCGTGCCGTCGAACTCGCCAGCCGCCATGCGCGTGGCGCGCGCGTTGTCGTCGGCGACGAACACCACGGTCACCGTCTTGACCGCGGGAGCGCCACCCCAGTAGTCCTCGTTGGCCCGCAACACCATCCGGTCGCCCTTGCGCCACTCGGCCACCGTGTACGGCCCGGTCCCGACCGGTGCGGAGTTGAACGGCGCGGAGTTGACGTCGACCCCGTCGAACGCCTTGCGCGGCACGATCCCCAGGGACAGCTGCTGGCCGAACGGCGCGTACGGGTGCTTCAGCCTGAACTCGACCGTGCGGTCGTCCGGCGCGGTCACGTCGGCCAGCGCGTCGAGGCGCGAGGCGATGGTGGAGTTGGACGCGGGGTCGAGCACCGACTTGAAGGTGAACACGACGTCCTGCGCGGACAGCGGGGTGCCGTCGGAGAACTCGGTGCCGTCGCGCAGCTTCGCCGTCCACACCAGACCGTCGCCGGACGCGGTGGGCAGTTGTTCCGCCAGCGCGGGGACCAGTCGGAGCTTCGCGTCGCGTGCGACGAGACCGTCGAAGACCTTGGACGCGCCGTCCGGGGCGTACCCGAGGACGGGGTTGAGGTTCTCCGGCTCGCTGCCCGCGCCGATCACGATGGACTGGCCGGTGTCGGTCGAACCGCCGCCGTCCGGAGAGGTGCATCCGACGACCAGAAGTCCAACTGCCGCAAGAACGATCGTCGGCCCATGACGCACGCGCATCTCCCTCGGACGTGGTGGGGCACTGTTGCCGGGTGATGCTAACAGCAAGTTGATTGCAATAAGAAGGCGTCCACGGGTGCTTGATCGCGTGGCAGTTACTTTACCTTCCGGATGGTAAAGTGGTGTGGGTGAACGCGAGACAACGGATCTTGGACGGCGCGCTCGAACTGCTGCGCGCCGACGGCGGGGGGACGATCACCCTGGACGCGGCCGCCAGGCAGGTGGGGCTGACGAAGCCGGGGCTGATGTACCACTTCCCGACCAAGGAGGCGCTGATGCTGGCCGTGGTGGAGCACGTCGCGGACCGCTGGGAGCGCATGCTCCTCGACCACGTGGGCCGACCGCTGGAGGAGGCGACGCCGCAGCAGCGGATCCGCGCCTACGTGGAGGTCGCGGTGACCGGTGACCTCGACCGCGCGGACTACGCGATCTTCTCCGACGCCCTCTACCGCGACACCCTCAGCGCGGTGTGGGTCCGCCGCTTCGACCGCTGGGTGTCCGTCCCCGACGACCTGCCCGGCCCGGTCCGCGGCAGGCTCACGGCCGCCCGACTGCTGGCCGACGGCTACTGGGCGGCCTCCGCCACGGACGTCTTCCCGGTGCCGGAAGCAGACCGCGCGCACCTGCTCGCGGTCGTGGAGGAACTGGTGGGGACCGCATGAGGAAGTGGCTGCTGCTGATGTCGGCGATCCTGATGGAGGTCAGCGCCGCGCTCGCGCTGCGGGCCGCGCTGGACCGGCCGGGGTGGTACGTCGTCGTGGCGATCGGCTACATCGGCGCCTTCGTGGCCCTGACGTTCGTGCTGCGCGCGGGGGTGGGCATCGGCGTCGCCTACGGCATCTGGGGCGCGTCGGGCGTCGCGCTCACGGCTGTCTTCGCGACCGTCCTGTTCGGCGACCCGCTGACCGTGACCATGGGGGTGGGCATCGCGCTGGTCATCGGCGGCGTGCTCTGCGTCGAACTCGGCTCCCAGGCCGCGCGCGCCCGTGCCGAGGTGGTCGAGGCATGAGCTGGTTCTTCCTGGCCTGCGCGATCCTCGTCGAGGTCTCCGCGACCCTGGCGCTGCGCATGGCGTCGCTGGGCAACAAGCTGTGGTTCATCGCGGTGGGCGTGGGCTACGCGGCCGCGTTCGTCCTCCTCACGCTGACCCTCGCGGGCGGGATCGCCCTCGGCGTCGCGTACGGGATCTGGGCCGCCAGCGGCGTCGCGCTGACGGCGTTCGCGTCGCGACTGCTGTTCAAGGAACCCCTCACCAGGGTGATGGGCGTGGGCATCGCCCTGATCATCGCGGGTGTCCTGCTCATCGAACTCGGCGCGGGCCACTGACCTGGAGCCGTTGGGGGACGCGGTGACGCGCCCCCCCCGGTCGGCACTACCGGACCCAGCGCCCGGCTCGGCAACCCGCCGCGAGGGTTAGCCGCAGGTCACCAGAGGTGGTCGACGCGCTGTGCGCGCTCAGCGCTCGCCGTGGCCTGCAACGACGTGGCGATGTCGGTCAGCCACGGCGCGTCCTGCGTCCTGGCCGCGCTGAGGTCGGTGAGCGCCCACAGCCACGCGAACACGTGGTTGAACGACGGCAGCAGCACGACGGTGCCCTCGTCCGGGATCGTGGTCAGCGCGAGTTCCAGCATCGCGTGCGACGTGTCGAACACCTCGGCGTCCGCCCAGTGCGGCGGTTCGCCGTGCTCCCGGCCGCCGCGCATGGCCAGGATCGCCCGCAGTGCCGGATCCGTCCGGGAGCCGGCGCGGTCCGGGATCCGCGCGTTCAGCAGGTCGCGCGCCCAGGTGAACAGGTCGCGGAGCCCGGCGGGTTCGTCGGCCTCCAGCACGCCGATGACGACGTCGTTGCCGAGGCGGTCCCAGCAGATCATCGTGGCACCTCCGGGGGAGTCGGATCGTCCCGAGTCTTCCGGCGGGCACTACACCCGGACCTGAGAACCGCTGCACGCCGTCCCCGGCTCGCGTCAGGGCTCGGTGTCCGGAGGCGGGGACCGGGGCTGGTTCACGCGCGTGCCGCACGTGAACCAGCCCCGGTCCCCGGTGGTCAGCGCCGGGCGACGGCGACGTCGTCGAACCCGGCTCCGGTGTTGAAGACGCGCACGCCGTTGGCGCCGCTGGTGTGGCTCGTGTCCGTGACGCTGATCTTGGGCGTGGTCATGTCGTCGACGTACACCTTGATGGACGAGCCGACGGCCTCGACCCGGAGGTGGTAGCGGGTGCCGGGGGAGACGCGCATGGCCGTCGACGCCAACGGCGTCCAGTTGTTGGACGCCTTGCCGAGCAGGACGCGGCCCGCCCCGCTGATCCCGGCGTAGTAGCCCTGGTAGCTGTCCGTTCCGGTGGCGGGCCTGGTCACCCGGAACGCGATCCCGGCGTCGCCGCTCGCGGACGCGGGGGTGACGGTCGTGTCCTGGACGAAGTTCGAGAAGTTGGTGTCCAGCAACGCCTTCCCGCCGTACGAGGACGTGGTGGTGTACCGGCCGTTCGCCGCGGTCCAGGAACCGCCGTGGGTCGTCCAGCCGAGGGCGTTGTCGTCGGCGAAGTTGTCGGCGACCTTCATGGTCACCTGCTGGATGGTGCCGTCCGCGTTGAAGCGCATGCGGTCGTAGGCGAGCTGCCGGTGGTTGGCGTCCGACCTGGTCAACGGGCGGCGGTGGTAGACGATGTACCAGATGTCCGTGCCGGGGACGTTGATCACGGAGTTGTGGCCCGACCCGGTGGCGACCGCCGAGTCCTGGGCCAGCACCCTGTCGATCTTGGCGAACGGGCCGACCGGCGAGTCGGACATCGCGTAGGAGACGGAGTAGTTCGGGCCGGTCCACCCGCCCTCGGACCACATCAGGTAGTACTTGCCGCCTCGCTTGAACATCTGCGAGCCCTCGGTGTAGTTCGCGGGCGTGATCTCCTTGAAGGTGCTGCCGTCCTCGAACCTCCCGAGGCTGGTCATGTCCCTGTTGAGCTTGGCCACGTTCGCGTGGCCCCACCCGCCGTAGTACAGGTAGGCCTGTCCGTCGGAGTCGATGAACACGTCCTGGTCGATGGGCTGCGCGCCGTTCACGAACTGGCTGACCAGCGGTGCGCCGATCGCGTCGGTGTACGGGCCCTCCGGCCGGTCGGCGACGGCGACGCCGATCCCGCCGGACTCGGCGTTGCTCTGGATGTCGTTGGCGCCGAAGTAGAGGAAGTACTTCCCGTCGCGCTCGACGGGCGCGGGAGCCCAGACGGCCCTGCGCGCCCACGACACGCTCGCGGTGGTGAGGATGTTGGGGTGCTTGGTCCAGTGCACGAGGTCAGGTGAGGAGAAGGCGTCCAGGTAGGTCTGCTCGTTGTACGGCCGCGAGGACGTCGGGTAGACCCAGTACTTGCCGCCGTAGACCTCGACGTCGGGATCCGCGTACCACCCGTCGACGAACGGGTTGCCCGCCTCGGCGGTCGAGTAGTCGGGGACCGGTGGGGCTTCGGCCGCTGTGGCCGGGACGAGACCGCCGAACAGGAGCGCGGTCAGGGTGAGCGTGGTGATCCTGGCCGAACGGCTGCGCCGCCAGGATTTGCAACGTTGTAAATCCATGTTGTCGATCAGACCACGCCCATGCGAGGCGTGTCCAGCGATCGACGCAGTCCTGTCCTGGGGCACCACGGGAGTGGACAGCGGTCAAGATCCGCCCGACCGCCCGACCGCCCGACCGCCCGACCGCCCGACCGCCCGGCCGCCCGGCGACTCGGCGACCCGGAGACCCGGAGACCACCATCCTTCGCACAGCGTTCTTTCCGGCGGCGCTCTCCGGGCGACCACCACCCATTCCGGCGGAACTCCTCGGCGGTGACCACCCTGTCCGGCGGCGACCTTCGGCAGCCAACAGTTCTTCCGGCGAACTCTCCGACGCGGACCACCCTTTTCGGCGGCTTTCCAGTCGTGACCTCCCGGCGGCCCACTCCAGCGGCGACCTTCCGGCAGCGGCCTTCCGCGGTCAGCGGTCCGGCGGCGACCCCTTCAGTGGCGACCCTCCGGCGGCAGCCCTTCCCACGGCCGGCCTTCACCGCGGGAAGGGCCGGGCCGAGCCGTCAGGACGGGCTGTCGAAGGCGACTTCCTTGGTCGCGACCGTTCCGGCGGTTCGGCCGGGTGCGGACTGGAACCCCCAGTACAGGTTCGTGTGCGCGATGACCTGGTCCGGCGGCGGCGCTCCCCAGGCCGACTTGTCGCCGGTCGTGTGGGCGTCGCCGACCAGGGCCGCGTCGTAGCCCCTGGTGAACGCTCCGTGGAGCGTGGAGCGGATGCAGGCGTCGGTCTCCGCGCCGACGACGACGAGTCGGCCGACTTCGAGGTCCGCCAGCACGGTTTCGAGGGTGGTGGCCTCGAAGGCGTCGCCGTAGTTCTTCGCGACGAGCGGCTCGCCGTCGCCCGGAACCAGTTCGGGGACGATCCGCCAGCCGTCGCTGTCCTGGACGAGTTCCTCGTCGGAGTGCTGGACCCAGACGACGGGAACCCGTTCCCGGCGGGCCTTCTCGACCAGGGCGGCCACGTTGGCGACGACGGCGTCGCGTTCGTGGGCCTCGTCGACGACACCGTTCTGGACGTCGACCACGAGGAGCGCGGTGTTCGGTCGGTTGTGGAGCGTGGTCATGGTTTCCCCCTAGCTCGGATGTGCGTCGCCGACGCTAGACCACGGCACCGACAACGGCCGGGGACGCGGTCAGGGCACCTCGATCACGACCTGGCCGACCAGGTCGCCGACCAGGTGCGCGCGGACCGCGGCGGGTGCGTCCTCGAAGCGGAAGCGCTGGTGGACCACGGGGTGGAGGCCGTGCCGCTCGACCGCCTCCACCATCCGGCGGTGCGAGAGCGCTGTGCCGGCGGCCACCGTGCGCAGGGTTCCCGCCTTGGACGGCAGGAGGTCGCCGTCGACGCCGCCGAGGTCGACCGGATCGATCAGGACCGCCTCGCCGCCGTGGCCCAGCGCGGTGATCGACTGGTTCAGCGTGGCCGCGCCGACGGTGTCGACCACCTTGTCCACGCCGCCGGTCAGGTCGAACACCGCCGCGCCCCAGTCCGGTGTGGACGTGCTGGTGACGAATCCCGTGGCGCCCAACCGTTCCAGGTGACGACCCGTGTCGTCGTCGCCCACCACCGCGAACACCCGCGATCCGACCGCCCTGGCGAACTCCAGGGCGGACAGCGACACGCCGCCGCTGCCGATGACCAGGACCTTCGAGGCCGCGCCGACCGGTTTCCCCTCGAACAGCGCGTTCCACGCGGTCAGTCCCGCCACCGGCAGCGTCGCGGCCTCGGCCAGGTCGAGGCCGTGCGGCGCGCGGGCCACCCGGTCGGCGGGGAGCACGACGTGTTCGGCGAGCACGCCGTCCTCCCGGCCGTGGACGTGCAGCGAGGTCACGCGGTCGCCCGCGGTCCACTCCCGCACACCGTCGCCGAGCGCGTCGACGACGCCCGCCAGCGGCACCTGGCCGCGGTGGTCCAGCGCCAGCGCCGCCACCCGGATCAGGACCTCGCCCAGTCCCGGTGCGGGGACGGGGACCTCTTCCAGTACCAGCCCAGGGCTGTCGACGGCTCCGGTCCAGCGCCTGGACGTCGTTGGGGGAGAACCGGTTCCCCACCACGGGGGAGTCGGCACGAGCGGACCGGAGCCGGGGTCGCCGGGACACGGCGGGGTCAGGCTCACGTGCCGCGCGGGCCGTGCGTGATGGCCTTGTGCGTGAAGGTGGGGCGGGTGCCGGGGCTGATCCAGTGGGCGGTCAGCTCGCTGGAGGGGAAGAACTGGAGGAAGCGCGAGTCGGCCTGGGAGCGGTCCACGACGCACTTCTCCAGGATCAGGGAGTTGTACTGGTCGGCGGTGGTCTCCAGGCTGTTCGCGTTGAGCACCACCTCCTGCTGCCAGTCGCGCGCCCATCCCCGCACGCCCGGGAGCTTGCTGTGCTCGGGGGTCAGGCACTCCGCGGCGATGGCGTTCTCGCTGCTCGCCCAGATCCCGGTGTCGGTGTTCAGCATGAGGGTCTGGTTGCCGAACACGTGGCCGGGAGTGGGGATCACGGCGACGCCGGGTCCGAGCAGGACGCCGCCGTCGACGGCGAGGATGGCCTCGGTGCGGAGGTGGGCGAAGTGCTCGGCCTGGTACCACGGGCGTTGCAGCGGGTGCAGCGTGCGCATGCCCGCGATCTCGTCGCGCTGGACGATCAGGCGGGCGTTGGGGAAGAACGGGGTCACGGGGCCGCCCAGGTCGGGCTGGTCCTCCGTGGTGCCGAGCCAGCGCCGCAGGTCCTGCGTGTGGAGGTGGTCGAACAGCAGGTAGTCGACCTCCTCCGGGCGGATGCCCAGCCGTGCGAGGTGGTCGCCGACCGTCGGGTTGCTGGTGACCAGGAGCCGTTCGAGCACGGACGGGGTCTTCCTGGCCAGCGCGGCGAAGTACGGCGTGTTGCGGCCCAGTTCGACGTCGCTCGGTTCGAACAGCAGCGTCCGCGTGCGGCCGTCCGTCTCGGTCCAGCGGATCACCAGCATCCGGTTGGTGATGGTCAGGAACGGGGCGGGGGTGAGCGCCGCGCGGAACAGGCCGAACCTGGTGGGGTAGGGGAGCGTGACGAGGTCGCACGTGGTGATCCGGTCCGGCGTGCCGGAGGAGGCGAAGTCGCGGCGGAAGTCGTCGGCCCTGGAGCGGATCCACTCCAGCTTCGCGCCGAAGCCGCCCCCGACGGTCGCGAGGCCGCCGAAGGTGTCCAGCGGCGTGCCGAACGCCGACAGGTCGAACGCGTCCGGCAGCGTCACTTGAGCTCCTTGCGGGCGCCGAGGACGGCCTTCACCACGAGCAGCCAGTTCTTGGGCTTCTTGAAGTCCAGGCCGCCGATGAGCTGCTTGAGCATGGTCAGCACGTCGAAGTAGATGCGCTCGCAGACCAGGGTCTCGTCCTCGAAGATGAAGTACGCGGTCATCCGCACCTTGAACTTGCTGCCGGTCGCGGGCACCGAGCCGAACGGCCCGAGGTGCGTGCCCAGCAGGTAGAACTCGCAGATGACGGCGTCGTCGCTGTGGCGCAGCTGGATCATCTCGTGGTGCTGGTCGGGGAACGCGGTGCGCGTGTCGGCGTAGTAGCCGCGGACCGCCTCGTTGCCGTCGTGCACGACGCCGGTGGCGATCACCTCGTAGCGGGGGTGCGGGAACGTCGAGAGGACGTCGTCCCACTGCTGGGCGACCTCGTCGTGGAAGTGGTCGAGGACGATCTTCTCGCGCGTCGCGCGCAGGGTTTCGGTGAGCACGGTGGCCTCTTCCTTGAGACTTACGCTGTAAGTAGGACCACGATTCCACTTACGGCGTAAGCTTGTCAACGTGGAGCAGCGCCGATGAGTCCGAGGGGCCGTGCACCGCTGACCCGCGACCGGGTCGTCGCGGGCGCGTTGGCGCTGGTGGAACGGCACGGCGTGGACGCGCTGAGCATGCGCAAGCTCGCCGCGGAACTCGGCGTCGAGGCGATGTCGCTCTACAACCACGTCGCCAACAAGGACGACGTGCTCGACGCGATCGCCGAGGTCGTCTTCGCGGACGTCGCGCTGCCCCCGCCGACGGCGGACTGGCGCGCCGACGCCCGCGCCCTGGCCGACGCCTTCCGCTCGGCGGCGCTGGCCCACCCGCGCACCGCGTCGCTGAGCCTCGCCAGGCAGCTCGGCTACCCGGCCGTGCCGGTGACCGAGGCCGCGCTGGACGTCCTGGCCAGGGCGGGTTTCGGCCCCGAGCAGGCCGTCCACGCGTCGCGCACCCTGCTCGCCTACGTCATCGGCACCCTGCTCCGCGAGATCGGGTCGGAGCAGGACGCCGAGACGGGCGCGCTGCGCGAGGCGGCGCTGGTCGCCACCGGCCTGCCCAGGGTCGTGGAGTCCGCGCGGCACCTGGCCGTGTGCCACCACGGGGACGAGTACCGCTTCGGCCTGGACCTGGTGCTCGACGCGCTCGCCGCTCGGGCCGTCAGCCCAGCGGGTGCACCGTCCGAGCGATGACGGAGCGCAGCTTGTCCGGGTTGGCGACGTTGTGGATGGTGGCGATCAGGCCGTGCTCGTCGAGGCCGACCACCATGGTGCCGATCACCCGGCCCGCGCCGCTGAGCACGAGCCCGGCGCCCCCGTTCAGCTCGACCACCTCGTAGGTCATGTCGGCCAGGCTGACGCCCTCGTAGGACTTGGTGCGAGCGCCGGCGAACAGGGTGGCGATCCTGGCCGCGCCGGTGATCGGCCGCATGACGTGGCGCACCTTGCCGCCGCCGTCCGTCCACAGCGTCACGTCCGGCGCCAGCAACCCCATCAGGGTGTTGATGTCCCCGCCGGTCGCCGCGGCGAAGAACCGCTCGGTCACGACCCTCTGCCGAGCGCGGTCGGCGTGGAAGCGCGGTCGCCTGGCCCGCACGTGGCCCCGTGCGCGGTGCGCGGCCTGGCGCACTGTGTCCTCCGAGCGCGCGACGGCGTCGGCGATCTCGGCGTAGCTGAAGGCGAACGCCTCCTTCAGCACGAACACCGCGCGTTCCAGCGGGCTCAGGCTCTCCAGCACGACCAGCAGCGCCATCGACACCGACTCCGCGGTGTCCGGGTCGTCGCCGCTGGTGAGGATCGGCTCGGGCAACCAGGGGCCGACGTAGGTCTCCCGGCGGGCCTGGGCGGACCGCAGGCGGTCCATCGCCACGTTCGACACGATCCGCACCAGGTACGCCTTGGGGTCGGCCACCTGCGAGCGGTCGGCCGCCGACCACCTGATCCAGGCGTCCTGCACCGCGTCCTCGGCGTCGGCCGCGCTGCCGAGGATCCGGTACGCCACCGAGAACAGCAGGTTCCGGTGGTCGCCGAAGACCGCGTCGAGGTCGCTCATCGCGTGTACCTGCCGCCGCGGGGCCAGTACGAGCCCGCGCTCGGGGCGGTCTTCACCAACCCGTAGAACCGCACCACGCCCGCGCTCACCAGTTCCTTGTACCAGGCGGCCCGCCTGCCGGTCAGCGAAAGCCGCCGGGGGCTGCCGTCCGGCTTGGTGTACTGGATCACGGCGTCGTGGCGGCCGAGGCTCACCGCCTTGCTGTAGTAGCCGAACCGGAAGGGCTTGGGCCGCTTGCCGTTCAGCTCCCGCACGATCGACACCGCGGCGTGCACGGCGGTCGGCATGCCGCTCTGGCAGGTGCCGTGCAGGACGCCGAACGGCTGCCGGACCGCCGCCGCGTCGCCGACGGCGTACACCTCCGGGTGCGTCGCGGACCGCAGCGAGGAGTCGGTGACGACCCGGCCGCGGTCGTCCACCTCCAGGCCCGCCGCCGCGGCCAGCGGCGCCGCCCTCACCCCGATGGTCCACAGCACCACGTCGGCCGCCACGCCGGTGCCGTCCGCGAGTTCCACGCGGTCCGGCAGCACTTTGACGACGTCCACCCCCGCGCGCACCCGCACGCCGAGCCGGTCCAGCGCGGCGTCCAGGTGCGCCTTGGCCTTCGGTCCCATCGCCGAGCCCGGTTCCTCGCGGCCGAGCAGCACGACGTCCAGCTCCGGGTGCTGCTCGGCGATCTCGGTCGCCGTCTCCACGCCGGTCAGCCCGCTGCCGCACACCGCGACGGTGCCGCCGTCCAGCCGCGCGGCGAGCAGTTCGGCGTCGTGCGCGCTGTCCAGGGTGTGGGCGTGGTCCTCGGCGCCGGGAACGGCGGCCGTGTCGGTCACCGCGCCCAGCGCGTAGACCAGCGTGTCGTACTCCAGCACCCGCTCGTCGTCCACGCGCACGGTGCGCGCGACGGTGTCGAGCCCGGTGACCCACCCGCGCACGAACTCCACCCCGGTGCCCTCCAGCAGGTCCGGGACGCGCAGGTCGGTCGTCCGCTGGCCGCTCGCCGTCTGGTGCAGCCGCAGCCGTTCGGTGAACCGCTCGGCCGCGTTGACGAGCGTGATCCGCACGTCCCCGCGGCGCTTGGTGCGCGCCGCCAGGTTCACCGTCGCCATCAGCCCCGTGTACCCCGCTCCGAGAACCACGATCCTGTGCATGTGCTTCGTCCCTTCTCGCGTCCTCCGACGACCACCAGACGAGGCGGGCCGGACCGGGCGTGAAGTGGAGTGACCGGCGTCACAGCAGGGAGGCGAGCAGGGCGACTGCCGGGAGCACGGCGCCGTCGGCCAGGTTGCCGTAGCCCAGCACGAGGGTCGGGTCGTCCGAGTGCTCGTCCCGGTAGGTGTTCAGGTCGACCAGGTTCAGGCCCTCGGCGGCTGCGCGGCGCACGAGCGCCCCGGTGTCCGGCGAGCCCGGGAGGTGCAGCAGCAGGTGCAGGCCCGCCGCGACCCCGGTGATCCGGGAGTCCGGCAGGTGGGTGGCGAGCGCGGCCACCAGCGCGTCGCGCCTGGCGCGGTACCGCAGGCGGACCGCGCGCAGTTGGCGGTCGTACCCGCCCTGCTCCACGAACGCGGCGAAGGCGAGCTGGTCGACCACCGGCGGTGTCGCCGCGGCCGGGTTCGCCGCGCGGAACGGCTCGGCCCACGCGGGCGGGAGGACGTGCCAGCCGATGCCCAGCGCCGGGCTCAGGGTCTTGCTCACCGACCCGAACAGCGCCACGTGGGCGGGCGCCATGCCCTGGACCGTGCCGACCGGACGGCGGTCGTAGCGGAAGTCGGCGTCGTAGTCGTCCTCCAGGACCAGGCCGTCCACGTCGCGGGCCCACGCGACGAGCGCGGCCCGCCGGGCCGGGGCGAGCACCGTGCCGGTGGGGAACTGGTGCGCGGGCGTCACGACCACCGCGCGCACCCCGTGCAGCAGGTCCACCCGCACGCCGTCCTCGTCGACCGGGACCGGCACCACGGTCAGGCCCGCCGCGGCCACCGCCTGCCGCGTGCGGCCCCAACTCGGCTCCTCCACGGCGATGGAGGTGACGCCCGCGGCGGCCAGCGCGCGGCACACCCCGGTCACGCCCTCGGTGACGCCCGCGCAGATGGTGACGTCCCGCGGGGTGGTCGACGCGCCGCGGCAGCGCCGGAGGTACTCGGCCACGACCGCCCGCAGCCGGGGGTGCCCGCCGCGCGGCGGGACGCCGAACTCGGTGTGCGGCATGGTGTTCAGGGCTTCGCGCAGCGCGTCGGCCCACCGGCGGCGGGGGAACGCCCGCAGGTCGGGCAGGCCGGGTGCGAGGTCGTACCGGGGAGCGGGCGCGGTGGCGGACGACGTCCTGGGCGGCCGCCCCTCCCGTTCCGGTGACCACAGCACGCGGGTGGCCGCCCCGGTCCGCGCCTCCAGGTAGCCCTCGGCCACCAGCTGCGCGTAGGCCTGCGTCACCAGCCAGCGGGAGCACGCCAGGTCGGCGGCCAGCGCGCGGCTCGGCGGCAGCGCCGAGCCGAGGGGCAGCACGCCGTCGCGGATCGCCGACCGCAGCGCCCTGGCCAGCCGTTCGTGGCGCGGTCCGACGTCCGGGCCGGACAGGTCGAGCAGCACGTCCCAGCTCAGATTGGTCTGTGATTCCGGCACGGAAACGGACCGTAGCACCGGACCGATCGCGGCTTACGGTTCTCCCCGTGATGAAGCGAACCGAACTCGGCCGCACCGGGACCACCGTCGGCCAGGTCTCCCTGGGCTGCATGCTGATGGGCACCTACACCGACGAACCGACCTCGTACCGGATGCTCGACTCGTTCCTCGATGCCGGAGGCGACTTCCTCGACACGGCCAACTGCTACTCGTGGTGGCACTCGGGCAGCGCGGGCGGCGAGAGCGAGGAACTGCTCGGCCGCTGGATGGCCGACCGCGGCAACCGCGACCGGGTCTTCCTCGCCACGAAGGTCGGCGGCGTCGTCACCGACGTGCCCGCCTCGCTGGTCAACGGCAAGGCGGACTGGGACGTCGCGTCGAAGCACTTCGAGGGAACGGGCGCCGACGTCGTCCGCCGGGGGATCGACGCCAGCCTGCGCAGGCTCGGCACCGACCACGTCGACCTGTACTACGTCCACGTCGACGACCTGGCGACCCCGTTGGAGGAGACCCTGGAGGCGCTGGACGGGATCGTCCGGGCGGGCAAGGTCCGGCACATCGGCTGGAGCAACGTGCGGACGTGGCGGCTGGAGCGGATCCGGCAGCTCGCCGACCGCCACGGCTGGGTGGCCCCGGTCGCGGTGCAGCAGCAGCACTCCTACCTGCGGCCCGCGCCGCGCACGGACCGGGCGGGCATCGCCGGACCCGAACTGCTGGACTACCTGACCGCGCACGACGACCTGTCCCTGGTCGCGTACTCGCCGATCCTCCAGGGGATTTACGACGACGCGGACCGCAGGGCGGGGCACGGGATGTGGACGGCCTACGCCGGGCAGGACTCGGAAGCCCGACTGGCGGTGCTCGGGAAGGTCGCCGCGGAGCTGGGGGCGACCGGCAACCAGGTCGCGCTGGCGTGGCTGCTGCACCAGCGGTCGCCCGCCGTGATCCCGATCGCCGGGACCCGGACGTGGGAGCAGTTCGAGGCGTTCCTGCCCGCGCTCGACGTGGAACTGGGCGAGGAGCACCTGGCGGCGCTGGAGGCGGCCGGGGCCTGAAACTCCTCCGCGCGCCAGGCAACCATTCCCGTCGCCCGACTGGTACCTGGAGTGTCGGATGAGCGAAGGGCCGCGTTGTGGTGGGTGTACCCGAGGGGTTCGAGGAGTTCGTGGCGGCCGCGTCGCCGCGGCTGTTGCGGACGGCGTTCCTGCTCACGAGGGACGCGGGGCACGCGGAGGACCTCCTCCAGACCGCGCTGGCGCGGGCGTGGCGGGCGTGGAACCGGGTCGGCGGCGACCCGGAGCCGTACGTGCGGCGGATCATCGTCAACACCCACGCCACCTGGTGGCGGCGGAGGTGGCGGGGTGAGGAACCCACCGAGCGGCTGCCGGACCGGCCGGGTGGGACGCCGCAGGACGTCGTCGGCGACCGCGAGTGGTTGTGGCAGGCGCTGGGCCGACTGCCTCGCAGGCAGCGCACGGTACTGGTGCTGCGCTTCTACGAGGACCTGACCGAGGCCCAGACCGCGGAGTTGATGGGCTGTTCCGTCGGCACGGTGAAGAGCCAGGCGAGCCGGGCGCTGGCCAAGTTGCGGCTGGACGACGTGTTCGCCGAGGAAGGGGCTCGGCGATGAACCTCACCGATCTCACCGAGGTGCTGCGGGAGCGCGCCGAACCGCTCGGCACGAGCCAGGACGCGCGACTGGCCGGTGTCCGGGCGAAGGTGACGGCGTCGCGCCGACGCCGTGCCGTCGCGGGCGCCGCCTGCGTGGTCCTCGCCCTCGTGGGCGTGGTGTTCGCGGTGATCCCGAAGTCGGGGACGTCGTCGGAGCCAGCCGTGCCGGTGCGGAACTTCCCGGAGTACCAGTCGGGAACGAGGCTGCTCGCCCAGGCGTGGGGAGACCTGCCGGGGACCGGTGCCACGGTGCGGTTCGTGCCGGAGTCGCTGGAACTGAAGGTCTTCTGGAAGTGCGAGATCGGGGAGGGCAAGGTCCTGCACGCGACGATCACCGTGAACGACAGGCCGTTCAGCGGCAGCACCTGCGGTGATGGAGCCGTGACCGTCAAGCCCGCGGACTGGGGGTTGGCGGGGGTCGTGGTCGGTGAGCCCAGCACGGTGACGATCGTCGTGGAGGGTGAACGGGGCAGCTCACCGGACGGCGGGACGAGCACGGCGGCCCCACCACCGCGCGGAACGTTCGGGATCGCCGTCGGGGAGGGGGTGCCGCCCGACGAGTACCCGTTCCCGCCACGTCCGGAGGTGCTCCCCACCTTCGATCGCGACCTCCTGGGGGAGCGGCACCTCGTGTCCGCCGATCCGGAGGATCCGATGAAGCGGACGGAGGTCACCGTCGAATGGCCGGACGTGCGGCTGCTGGTGGCGCGGTTGAACGCACCGGGCAGGCTGCGGGTGCTCTTGAACGACGTGGAGGTCGTCGACCACTCCCAGTGGGACTACGCGGCAGGCGGCTCCCAGAGCATTTTCGCGCACCAGTGGGAATCCACCCACGGGCTGGCACTGGCGGAGGGCGACCACGTCCGGGTCACCGTGATCCCGGAACGGGTCACCGGGGACTGGGAGGTCGTCGTCACGAACTGAGCCGCGGCTTTTTGTCGGTGCCCGCTGCTAGCGTCCGCGCTCTCGTCATCTTGGGAGCGTGGATCGGGTGGAGGACAACGAGAAGGCGGTGTTGCCGCACTTCCTGGAAGCGCAGCGCGCCAGCGTCCTGGCGATCGTGGAGGGCCTCGGCACCGAGGCCATGACCACGGCCGTGCTGCCCTCCGGCTGGACGCCGCTCGGCATGGTCGAGCACCTCGGCCACGCCGAGCGGCACTGGTTCCAGGAGGTGCTCACCGGGTCGGCGGATCCCCTGCCGTGGATCGACGAGCGCACGCCGCTGCGCACCTCGCAGAACCCGTCGGCGGTCTTCGAGTTCTACCGGGCGCAGTGCGAGCGGTCGAACGCCCTCCTCGCGGCCGCGCCGCTGTCGACGCGTCCGCGCGGCAGCCACCCCGCCCCGCTCGGCGACGAGATCACCGACCTGCGCCGGATCGTGCTGCACCTGATCGAGGAGACCGCGCGCCACGCCGGTCACCTCGACGCCGCCCGTGAACTGCTCGACGGTGCAACGGGCCTCGGGCCCCGCTAGCCCGGTTGGCATAGCATCGCGGTCGGTCGGGTCCGCCGAGCACCCGAGGCGGAAGGGGACAGGTGAGCCAGGCGTCGAAGGACACGTCCGTGGCCGGTGTCGCCTCCGCGCGCTGGGGAGTGCGGCCGGAGCCCGCGACGGCCCGGTACGCGGAGCCGGGGTGGCAGCACTCGCCCATGCCGGTCGAACGCCCGTGCCCGACGTGCGGCGGGCAGTTGCACGGCCTGTACCGGTCGCACCCGCACAAGGGGCGGCAGCAGCTCCAGGCCGCGGTGGTGTGCCCGGCCTGCCCGGCCTCGTTCACGTTGCGGGAGTTGCAGCTCTCGCAACGGGCGGTGCTGGGGGAGTTGCGGCCGGAGTCGGTGGCCCGCCGGTTGCGGGAGGAAGCGCAACTCGCCGCGCTCGAACGTCCCTCGGTCGCGCAGCGACCGATCAGCACCCCACCACGACCCGCCCCCGACGCCCCTGCCCTCGACGTCCCCGCCACAGAGCAGCGGACCGAGGTTCCCCCGCGACGACCGCGAGGGCTGCCGACGACGGGTCGGCCTCCAGCCGCGGAAGAGCGGAGCGCGGTACCTCCGCGACCAGGACGGACACCGGGCACCAGCCCGGTCTGCCCTCGGCAGGCTCCGGAACTCGTCGAACCGGATCCGCTCGAACCGGACCCGCTCGACCGGGACCCCCGTGAGGCGGACCTGGTCGAACCGGTTCCCGCCGAACCGGACCCCCTCGACCGGGACCCCCGTGAGGCGGACCTCGTCGAACCGGTTCCCGCCGAACCGGAACCCGTCGAGCCCGAGGTCGTCGCACCCGTTCGGCGACGGGTGTCGACCACCGTGATGGCGGCGCGGATCCGGTCGATCCTCACCGGCTCGACGACGGTCGCCGCTGCCCCGGCGGCGTCGATCCCGGTCCTGCCCCCGGCGCTGGTCGAGACGACCGAGCACCGGCTGGTGTGGTGGCGCAAGACCGTCGATCCGCGCCTGGAGCTGCCGGACCTGCCGCCGGGCGTCGACGTGCGCGTGGTGCTGCCCGAACACCCGAGGTTCGACGGCCTGCGGGAACGGCTCAAGCAGGCCGAGGTCGCGTTCCGGTCGGTCCCGCACTGGATCGAGGAGGAGGTGGTCTCCTCGGTCGGCCCGAACGGGAGGCTCGCGCCGGTGATGGCCGCGGCGTGGCTGTCCGAGGTGGGCGGGCTCGTGCCGGACCGGTGCGACCCGGTCGGCGGCGACGGCGCACTGGCGGCGCTGCTGGCGTTCGAGGTGCTGTGGGACCTGCACGAGCCGGTCGACCCGGCGACCGTGCCCGACTCGACGCCCGCCGAGCGCCTCGTCCCGCCGGAGTGGCTGCCGTTCCTGTCCTTCCCGCTGCTCAACCCGGCGCAGAGCCAGGCCGCGCCGCACATCCTGGACACCGACGAGCACCTGCTGGTCGCCGCGCCGACCGGGGCGGGCAAGACCACGATCGGGAAGCTGGCCGCGTTGCGGTCGATCCTGCAGGACGGCCGCAAGGCCGCGTGGCTGGTGCCGCAGCGGTCGCTGACCGACGAGCTGAACACCGAGCTGGAAGCGTGGCGCCGCAACGGGTTGCGGGTGGAACGCCTGTCCGGCGAGTACGCCGTGGACATCGAGAAGGTCCGCGAGGCGGATCTGTGGGTGGCGACCACGGAGAAGTTCGAGGCGATCTGCCGCACGGGCTCGTTGCAGGCCGCGCTCGGCGAGGTCGGGTGCCTGGTGGTCGACGAGATCCACCTGCTGGGCAGCCCCGGTCGCGGCGCGCTGCTGGAGGCGCTGCTGGCACGGGTGCGGGGCGCGGAGTCGCCGGTGCGGATCGTGGGCCTGTCCGCGACGGTGTCCAACGCCGCCGAGGTCGCCGAGTGGCTGCAGGCCACGCTGGTGACCACGACCTGGCGGCCGTCGCGGGTGACGTGGCAGCTGCCGGTGATCCCGGCCAGCGCCGGTTTCACGGCTGGCAGTCGGATGCGCGAGCAAGCGGTGGTGGAGCTGACCGAACGGCACACCGCCGAGTCTGGCAGCGTGCTGGTGTTCTGCGGCTCCAAGCGCAACGTCCGGTCCACCGCGATGGCGGTCGCCGCCGCGCGCGGCGCCCCGGTGCACACCGCCGCGGCGGACGACGTGGACGCGTTGACGAAGGTGTGCGCCGCGGTGGGGGTGCGCATGCACTACGCCGACTACGAGCACAAGCACGCCGCCGAACGGGCTTTCCGGGCGCGCGAGGCCGACGTGCTGGTCGCGACCTCCACGGTCGCGGCCGGGGTGAACCTGCCCGCGCGGGCGGTGGTCGTGCGGGACACCAAGATCGGCGGCGAGCCGATGGACACCTCCACCGTGCAGCAGATGTTCGGCCGCGCGGGCCGCATCGGCGCGGGGGAGACGCAGGGCTGGTCGTACCTGCTGACCGAGGAGACCGAGCGGGCGGCGTGGCAGACCCGCCTGGTGGCCGGGTACTCGGTGTACTCGCGGATCTACGACAGCCTCGCCGACCACGTGCTCGCCGAGGTCCTCCAGGCCCGCATCACCACGCTGGCCGACGCGCAGGCGTGGTGGGTGGAGACCCTGGCCCACGCCCAGGGCGACGACGACCTGGAACCGGTGCAGACGGCCGTGGAGTTCCTGATCGGGGAGGGCCACCTCACCGGGGTCCGGCGCGGGGACGACCTGGTGCTGGCCACCACGGACCTGGGCAGGCTGACCGCCCGGATGATGGTGTCGACCTACACCGGGCAGCGGCTGCGCCGCACCCTCGGGCTGCTGCCCGTGCCGCAGGACCCGGACTCCGCCGAGGAGTCGCTGAGCCTGGTGCTCGCGGTCGCCGTCCCCGAACTGGCCGGAGTCCCCGTCGCCGAGTCGGTGCGGCCCGCCGTCGCGACCGCGATCAAGGCGGGCGGGCGCACGTCCCGGATCACCCACACCACCTCCATCAAGGGTCTGGGGTCCTCCGCGTCGACCGCGCCGGGCGACCTCGCCTGGGCCGCCCTGCTGGTCACCGCCCGCTCACCGCACCTGTTCCGCGAGACGGGGTCGCCGCGCCGGGTCGTGGCGGGCATCCCGCTCTCCACGATCTACCCGGTCATGGACCAGGCCCCCCGGTACCTGTCGTGGCTGGCCGCCCAGGGCGTGCTGGGCACCGTGCACCCGTGGATCGCGATCGTCGCCGCCGACCTGGACCAGCGGATCCGCTGGCGGCACCTGGTGCCCCGGCGCGGGGCGGGTCGGCTGCTGTGGCTGTGCGAGCAGATGGCCACCCGCGCCCGTGCGAAGGACCTCGTCCCGGCCATGTGGCGCTCGGCGGTGAACTCCGGGTTGCGCGCCCCCGACTGGAAACCCGGCGTGCCGCCGACCGGCTGCGAACTCGACCAGGCCGGGTACACGGCCCTGCTGCGCGACCGCGCCACGGCGGCGACCATCGTCGAGGGCGACGCGGGCGCGGTGGTGTCCGGGATCGCCGGTGCGGTCGCGATCGCCTGGCGGGGCAAGGTGAGGGGTCCCGCGGTGGTCACGAAGGCGAGCACGGACGTCGACAACCCGCGCGACCCGGACTCCGACGCCGACGCCGGAGTCGCCGTGTTCACCCGGCGCGGCGACTACCGCGCCACCGGCTGGCTCGCGGCGTACGACCGGCTCGCCGTTCCCGAGGAGGAGGAACGGCCGCCCGCGCGGACTCCCCGCCGAGGGCTGTAGCCGGACACTGCTTGACTTTATCAATGAACAAGTCAAGCATTGGGTCATGAGCCAGATGACCCGGATCGTGGTGCGCAACCCTGGCGGCCCCGACGCGCTCCTCCTGGAGCGCTCGGCGGTGCCTGTTCCAGGGGCGGGGGAGGTCGTCGTCGAGGCGGAAGCCTCGGGCGTGGCCTTCGGGGACGTGCAGCTCCGGCAGGGCCGGTTTCCGGGGAAGCTGCCCGTGGTGCCCGGCTACGACGTGGTCGGTCACGTCACGGCCGTCGGACCGGGAGTGGTGGGGATCGGCGTCGGGCAGCGGGTGGCGGCGTTGACGGTCACCGGGGGCTACGCCACCCACGCCTTGGCGAAGGCGGCGTTGGCGGTGCCCGTTCCGGACGACCTGGACGCGGCCCCGGTCACCGCCCTGGTCCTGAACTACCTGACGGCGTGGCAGATGCTGCGCAGGGTGGCGGGTGTCGAGGAGGGTGGGTCGATCCTGGTGCTCGGCGCCGCGGGCGGGGTCGGGTCCGCGTTGACCGAACTCGCGCTGGGAGAGGGCGTCCGGGTGTTCGGCACCGCGTCCGCGAGCCGCCACCCGGTGCTGGAAGCCCGCGGTGTCACCGTGGTCGCCGACCAGGGCGCGGTGCCGGAACCGGTCGACGCCACCTTCGACCCCGTCGGCGGACCGTCGCTGGCGGCCAGTCGCGCCGCGACGAAGCGGAGCGGCGTGGTGGTGTCGTTCGGCATGAGCTTCGCGATCGCCGCGAACCTGTCGAAGGCGGGCGGTCTGGCCCGAGCCGTGGCCGCGCTCGCCCGCGCGAAGGTCGTCCCCGGCCCGAAGGTCGTCGGCTACCAGGTCGCGTCGAGGGCGGACAAGGACCCCGCCGCGTTCCGCGCGGACCTGGCGCACCTCGTCGACCTGCTGTCCCGCGGGGCCGTCGACCCCGCGGTGACCACGATGCCGCTGGCACGGGCGGCCGACGCCCACCGGAGGCTCGAAGCGCGCGAGGTCGTCGGCAAACTCGTCCTGGTCCCGTAGCGGAGGCGCACCCGCCTCCCGTCACGTCGAGTCGCGCACGACGAGTTCGGTCGGCAGCAGCGCCGCGGCGGGCGGCTGGCCCGCGATCAGGTCGAGCAGCAGCCGCACCATCTCGCGGGTGATCCGCTCGAACGGCTGCCGCACGGTCGTGAGCGTCGGACGGGTGGTCGAGGCGATGCCGGAGTCGTCGAAACCGCCGACGGCCACGTCCCTCGGCACGCGCAGGCCCGCGTCCTGGAGCACGGTGAGCGCGCCCGCCGCCATGAGGTCGGACGCCACGAACACCGCGTCGAGGTCCGGCGACCTCGCCAGCAGTTCCGCCATGGCCGTCTCGCCGCCCGCGCGCGAGTAGTCGCCCTGCGCGATCAGCTCGGGCACGGCGTCCGCGCCGAGGACGTCGCGGTAGCCCGCCAGCCGCTCCACCCCGCCGGGGGTGTCGAGCGGACCGGTGATCGTGGCGATCCGGGTCCTGCCCCGCTCGCGCAGGTGGCGGACCATGGACCTCGCGCCCGCCCGGTCGTCCGCGGCGGCGTACGCGACCCTGCCCTCGTGGCCCAGCGGTTTGCCGCAGGTCACGACCGGGATGTCGAACTGGAGGAGTTCGTCGACCAGCGGGTTGCCGGTGTGCGACGACACCAGCAGCACGCCGTCGACGTGGCCCGCCGCGAGGAACCGGCTGGTGCGCTTGCGCTCGACGTCGCTGCTGGCCGTCATCAGCAGCAGCGGCAGGTCGTGCTCTGCCAGTTCCTGCGTGCACGCCTGGAGCAGGATGCTGAAGTTCGGGTCCTCGAACAGCCTGCTCTGCGGCTCGGTCAGCACGAACGCGACCGAGTGCGCCCGCTGCGTCACCAGGCTCCGCGCCGCGGAGTTCGCCACGTACCCGGTCTTGCGCACGGCCGCGAGCACCGCGTCCAACGCGACCGGGCTGACGTTCCGGCCGCCGTTGAGCGCGCGCGACACCGTGCCCCTGGAGACGCCCGCCTCGGCGGCCACGTCGTGGATGGTGGGCCGCGCCCTGCTCCTGCCCTGCCTGCCGGTCATGGCCCACTTCCCTTCACGCCTTCACCGCTCCGGAGAGCAGGTCCACGCGCCAGTATCGCTGGAGCGTGAGGAACAGCGCGATCAGAGGCAGCACCGACACCAGCGAGCCCACGATCGCGGAGGTGTAGAGCGCGGGCGTGGTGTTGCCCTGGTTGAGCAGGGTGTAGAGCCCGAGCGTCACCGGGAACTTCTCGTCGTCGCCGAGCATGATGAACGGCAGCAGGAAGTTGTTCCAGATCGCGACGAACTGGAACAGGAACACCGTGACCAGGCCGGGCGCCATCATCGGCACGGCGATCGACCACAGGATCCGGCCCTCGCCCGCGCCGTCCGTCCTGGCCGCCTCCACCACGTCCTCCGGCACGGCGGCGGCCGCGTAGATCCGGGCGAGGTAGATCCCGTACGGGCTCAGGACGCTCGGCACCAGCACCGACAGGTAGGTGTCGGCGAGCCCCACCTCGGAGATCAGCAGGTACTGCGGAACGGCCAGCACGACCGACGGGACCAGCACCCCCGCGATGAGCGCGTTGAAGACCACGGTGCGGCCGCGGAAGGAGAACTTCGCCAGCGCGTACCCGGTGAGGCCCGACAGCGCTGCGGACAGCAGCGCGCCGACGCCCGCGTAGAGCGCGGAGTTGGCCATCCACTGCCAGAACACACCGTCCCGGTAGGACGAGAGGTCGCCCAGGTTGGTCAGCAGGGACGTGCCGGGGGTGAACGTGGACGTGGCGAACAGCTCGCCGCTGCTCTTGGTCGCCGCCACCACGACCCACGCGACCGGCAGGAGGCAGTAGGCGGCGCCGAGCAGCAGGACCGCGGTGGGCAGCGCGCCGAGGGCCCGCCTCACCCCTCACCGCCGAAGGCCCGCGACCGGGTGATCCTCAGCAGGCCGAACGACAGCACGAACATCACCGCGGCGATCACCACGGACGCCGCCGCGGCGGAGTGGATGTCGCCCCGGACGAAGGCGTCCTGGTAGATCTTCATCAGCGGGCTCCAGGTGCGCGACAGCGAGTTAGTCAGCGGCGCCAGCGTCGTCGGCTCGGCGTAGACCTGGAGGGTCGCGACGACGGAGAACAGCGTCGTCAGCACCAGCGCGGGCGCGACGAGCGGGATCTTGATCCGCAGCGCGATCTGCCACGGCGAGCAGCCGTCGATCCGGGCGGCCTCGTAGAGGTCGCGCGGGATGGACCGCAGCGCCGTGTAGAGGACGATCATGTTGTAGCCGACGCCTCCCCACACCGCGATGTTGGCCAGCGCGAAGTAGATGCCGGTCGGCGACAGCAGGTCCACCCCCGGCAGGGACAGCTCGTCCAGCAGTTGCACGAACGGGCTCGTGGACGGCAGGTACAGGAAGCCCCACAGCAGCGTCGCGATGACGCCGGGGATCGCGTAGGGCAGGAAGATCGCGATGCGGGAGAAGCCGCGCGCCCGCGCCCGGTCCTCGTCCAGCAGCAGCGCGAACACCAGTGCCAGCAACAACATCGTGGGCACCAGCAGCGCGCCGTACCCGAGCACGCGCAGCGCGCCCGCGCCCATCTCGGAGTCGGTGAGGGCGCGCACGTAGTTGCCGAGGCCCGTGAAGACCTCCTTGCGGCTGCCCCTGCCCAGGCCGAGGCCGCTCACCTCGATCCGGAACAGGCTCAGGTAGACCGTGTACGCGATGGGGATCGCGAGCACCAGCAGGAAGAGGACCACCGCGGGAGCGACGAAGAGGTAGGGCGTCGCCGCTCCCGCGCGCCGCGGCCGGGACGTCGTGGACGGCACCGGGTCAGCCGACCTTGAACCCGCTGGCCCGCATGTCCTCGACGGTGGCCTGCTGCATCGCGGTCAGCGCGGGCACCAGGTCCGTCCCGCCGGTGATCGCGGCGCCGAAGGCGTTCTTGTACGCGGTGTAGGCGACGTTGACGTTGGGGCCCCAGGTGAAGCCCGACGCCGTCGAGGCGATCTTCTGCGCCGTGGCGTAGAAGTCGGTCTGGGCGGGGAAGAACGCGGGCGGCTTCCGCAGCGCGGTCCCGGTCTGCGCCTTGGTCGCGGCCGGGTAGACGCCGCTGTCGGCCACCAGGGCGGCGACCGCGTCCGGATCGGTGTTGAGCCAGATCGCGAACTCCACCGCGGCCTTCTGCTTCTTCGACCCCGACGTCACCGCCGTGGTCGACCCGCCCCAGTTGCCGGTGCGCGGCGACGCGGCGTCCCACTGCGGCAGGGGAGCCATGGCCCACTTGCCGATGGTGCTCTGCGCGTTGCCCGCCAGCACGCCGGGAGCCCACACGGCGCTGACCCAGCCGACCTGGGTGCCGTCGTTGAGGGCCTTGTTCCACTCGGGGGTGTACATCGGGGTCTTGTCGACCGCGCCCTCGGCGACCAGTCCGCTCCAGTAGGCGGCGACCTTCCTCGTCGCGGTGTCGTCGACCGAGACCTTCCAGGTGTCGCCGTCGATGCCCCACCACGAGCCGCCCGCCTGCTGTGCGAGGCCCGCGAACCAGCCGGGGTCGTTGGAGGAGAACGTGCCCAGGAACTTGTCCGGCGCCTTGGAGCGCAGGGTCCTCGCCGTCTGCGCGTACTCGTCCCAGGTCTTCGGCACGGTGAGGCCGTACTGCTCGAACAGGTCGGCGCGGTAGTAGAACATCATCGGCCCGGAGTCCTGCGGGATCGCGTACACGCCGTCACCGCCCAGCGTGACCTGCTGCCACACGCCGTCGGGGAACTCGCCCTTCACCGCGGACGCGTCGGCGGAGATGTCGGCCAGCACGTCGTTGCTCAGGAGGGTCGGGAGGGCCTGGAACTCGACCTGCGCCAGGTCGGGACCGCTGCCAGCCTTGGAGCTGGTCAGCAGCTTGGTGACGAGGTCGTCGCCCTGGGCCTGCTTGCTCAGCGCGACCCTGGTGTCCGGGTGGGCCGAGTTCCACCGCTCGACGACCTTCTCGATGTTGGGCGTCCACGCCCAGAAGCTCAGCTCGGTGGGACCGTCGGTGGCCTGGTCGTCGCTGCTGCCGCAGGCGGCCAGCAGGACGAGGCCGAGGCCGGCCGCCACGGCCTTCCTGGCGATGTCGAGTCGCATGGGGTTCTCCGGTGGGGTCAGCGTCGCCAGCGACTGCACCGGCGAGGACGAGCGCTGTGAACGTGCACAGTAGTTCGCCTGGTTGGCGTGCTGTCAACTGCTTGACACGTGGCTACAACTGCGAAGTAACCTGGCAGACCGACTGTGAACGTTCCCAAAAACCAGGAGATTCGATGGCCAGTGTGGTGCGAGAGCAGGCCGTGCGGGCCCTCCGGTCGGACGGGCCGCCGACTCCCGTGGGCGTCGACGGGATGGTGTTCGGCGGCGACTACAACCCCGAGCAGTGGCCCGAGCACGTGTGGCTGGAGGACGTCGAGCTCATGCGGCGGGCCGGGGTCAACCTGGTCAGCGTCGGCATCCACTCGTGGGCCCTGCTCGAACCCCGACCCGGCGAGCACGACTTCGGCTGGCTCGACCGCCTGCTCGACCTGCTGCACGGCGCGGGCATCGGGGCGAACCTCGCCACGCCGACGGTCGCGCCGCCCGCCTGGCTGTACCGCGCCCACCCCGACATCCGGCCCGTCGACCGGAACGGCGTGGTGCTCGAACTCGGGTCACGGGCCACCTTCTGCCCGAGCGCCCCCGCCTACCGGGCCGCCGCCCTGGGGATCACCAGGGCGCTGGCCCTGCGCTACGCCGACCACCCCGCCCTGGCGATGTGGCACGTGCACAACGAGTACGGCGCACCCGTCGGGTCCTGCTTCTGCCCGGAGTCCGCGAGGGCGTTCCGCGAGTGGCTCCTG
Organism: Umezawaea sp. cmx-9-4; assembly: GCA_049997955.1. GTDB lineage: Bacteria > Actinomycetota > Actinomycetes > Mycobacteriales > Pseudonocardiaceae > Umezawaea. The sequence goes on from JAEBDY010000012.1 coordinate 303,827, forward strand.
GCCAGGCACGGCGACCTCACGGCGCTCAACTCGGCGTGGGGCACCACCTTCTGGGGCCAGCGGTACGGCGAGTGGGAGGAGATCGAGCCGCCACGCGCCAGCGGCTCGACGGTGAACCCCGCGCAGCGGCTGGACTTCCTGCGCTTCTGCTCCGACGCGCTGCTGGACTGCTTCCGCGCCGAGCGCGACGCGCTGCGCGAGTTGTCCCCCGGAGTGCCCGTCACCACCAACTTCATGACGACCAACTGCAAGTCCGTCGACTACTGGCGCTGGGCGGACGAGGTCGACGTGGTGGCGAACGACCACTACCTGACCGCCGAGGCCGACCGGAACCACGTCGACCTGGCGATGTCGGCCGACCTCACCCGCTCCGTGGCGGGCGGGCGTCCGTGGATGCTGATGGAGCACTCCACCAGCGCGGTGAACTGGCAGCCCCGCAACGTCGCCAAGCGGCCGGGGGAGATGGTCCGCAACAGCGTCACCCACGTCGCCAGGGGCGCCGACGCGGTGATGTTCTTCCAGTGGCGCGCTTCCCGCTTCGGCGCGGAGAAGTTCCACTCGGCGATGCTGCCGCACTCCGGCACCCGCAGCAGGGTGTGGCACGACGTCGTGCGGCTCGGTGGCCACCTCGCCGCGCTGCGCGAGCTGCGCGGCAGCCGGGTGCTCGCCGACGTCGCCGTGCTGTGGGACTGGGAATCCTGGTGGGCGCTGGAACTCGACTGGCGGCCGTCGTCCGAACTGGACTACCGGGACCGCGTCGGCGCGTTCTACGAACTGCTCTGGGACGCCCACCTCACCGTCGACTTCGTCGCCCCCGGCGCCGACCTGGGCGGCTACCCGCTCGTCGTCGTGCCCTCGCTGTACCTGACCACCCCGGCGGCCGCGACCGTGCTGACCGAGTACGTGCGTGACGGCGGAACCCTGGTGGTGTCGTACTTCTCCGGCATCGTGGACGCGAACGACACCATCCACCCCGGTGCCCATCCCGGTGCGCTGCGGGACGTGCTCGGCGTGGAGGTGGAGGAGTGGCTGCCCCTGCGCGCGGGGGAGCGGGTGCTGCTCGACGGCGGCGCGCACGCCGACACGTGGGCGGAGGACGTGCTGCTCACCGGCGCGGACGCCGTCGTCCGGTATGTCGACGGTCCGAGTGCGGGCGGTCCCGCCGTCACCCGGCACCGGTTCGGCGCGGGCGTCGCCTGGTACGTCTCGACCCGGATGGACCGCGCGGCCCTCGGCCTGGTCCTGCACGACGCGTGCGTGGACGCGGGTGTCGACGTGCGCGTCGACCTGCCCGCGGACGTGGAGGTCGTGCGGCGGGCCACCGAGGACGCCGAGTACCTCTTCGTCGTCAACCACAACGACCACGCCGTGCGCGTCGACGCCCGCGGCACGGAACTGCTCTCCGGGCAGGTTTGCGACCCGGACCTGCTCGTCGCGCCCGGCGGCGTCGCCGTGGTGCGCGTGACGTGACCCTGCACGTTCTCAACGAGGAGGACGACCATGACCTTTCCACGACGACTGCTCGCCGTGGTGGCGGCCTTGGCGTTGGCGGTGGGCTTGTCGCCACCGGCCAGCGCCGCCGCCACCCCGACCAACGGCGGTTTCGAGGCCGGTAGCGGCACGGCCAACCCCACCGGGTGGACGACCAGCGGCACGACCGGCGCGTCGTTCACCGAAGCGGGCGGCCACTCGGGCTCCTACCGGCTGTCCCACTACTCGGCCTCGGCCTACGAGGTCGAGACCCGGCAGGTCCTCACCGGGGTGTCGAACGGCTGGCACACGCTGCGGGTGCGGGTGCGCTCCGGCGGCACGTCCCACATCGCGCTGAGGGACTGCGGCGGGGCGGAACAGCGCGCCCACCTGCCGATCAGCGCGGGCGCGCTGTGGATCGAACTCGCCGTGTCCGCCCAGGTCACCACCGGCCGCTGCACGATCGCGCTGGTGTCCAAGGGGAAGGCCGGGAGCTGGGCGAACTTCGACGACGTCCGGTTCACCGCCGAGCGCACGTCCCTCGCGATCCGCGGCGGCGACGTGTCGAGCCTGAAGAAGGGCGAGGACCACGGCGCCGTGTACCGCACCGCGTCCGGCGCGGCGCAGGACGCCCTGGCGATCCTGAAGGCCAACGGCGCCAACTACTTCCGGCTCAAGGTGTGGGTGAACCCCGCCGACGGCTACAACGACAGGGACGACGTCCTCGCGATGGCCAGGCGCGTCAAGGCGCTCGGCCTCAAGCTGCTCGTCGACTTCCACTACTCCGACACCTGGGCCGACCCCGGCAAGCAGTACAAGCCCGCGGCGTGGGCGTCCTACGACTTCGCCCGGCTGTCCAAGGCGGTCTACGACCACACCTACGACGTGCTGAACGCGTTGAAGGCGCAGGGAACCACCGCCGACATGGTGCAGGTGGGCAACGAGACCAACGCGGGGATGCTCTGGCCGGAGGGGTCCATCGACAACTGGGACCAGCTCGCCCGGCTGCTCACCAGCGGCGCGAACGCCGTGAAGGCCGTCTCGTCCTCGACCAGGGTCGCCCTGCACATGGCCAACGGCGCTCGCGGCGCCGACGTGCGCTGGTGGTTCGACAACGCCGTCTCCCGGAACGTGCCCTTCGACGTCATCGCCCTGTCCTACTACGGCTACTGGCACGGCACGCTCGGCGAACTCCAGCAGACCCTGTTCGACGTGACCGCGCGCTACGGCAGGGACGTGCTGGTGGCGGAGACCGCCTACCCGTTCACCATGGCCGACGCCGACTTCGAGCTGAACTCGCTGAACGACCCCTCGCTGCTGGTCCCCGGCTACCCGGCCACCTCCGAGGGGCAGTTGGCGAACTTCCGCGACGTGCTCAGCGTCGTGCAGGCCGTGCCGCGAGGACTCGGCGCGGTGTACTGGGAGCCCACCTGGACCGCCGTGCCGGGCAACGGCTGGGACCCCGCGGACCCGAATTCCGGGGACGGCTGGGACAACCAGGCGCTGTTCGACTGGTCAGGTCGCGCGCTGCCCGCGATCACCGCGTTCTCGCGCTGATTGTTGCGCATTTCACCGCTCTAGAACTGTGTGTTTGACAATCGCAATCCCAGTGGGCGAACATGGTGTCGAGCCGTTCGTGGTGCACGGGTACCGGGGCCTGTATCCCCTGGTACCCGTGCAGGCGACGGTGTGTGCTGCCCAGGTGATCCGTGGCCTGCGGCAATCATTGGCAACAGTTCCGGAGGATCGTCATGTCCGTGCCCACTGCCTTCATGGGTGACCCCGTGAAAGGTCGATTCGGTGAATTCGGCGGCCTGTTCGTGCCGGAGCCGATCGTGCCCGCCTGCCTGGAGCTGGAGCGGGCCTTCACCGAGGCCTGGGCGGATCCGGCGTTCCGGAGCGAGCTGGACGGCTACCTCAAGCACTACGTCGGCCGCCCCTCGCCGGTGACCGAGTGCCGCAGGCTGTCCGAGGAGCTGGGCATCCGGGTGCTGGCCAAGCGCGAGGACCTCAACCACACGGGCTCACACAAGATCAACAACGTGCTGGGGCAGGCCCTGCTGGCCAAGCGCATGGGCAAGACCAGGGTGATCGCCGAGACCGGGGCGGGCCAGCACGGCGTCGCCACCGCGACGGCGTGCGCCCTGTTCGGCCTCGAATGCGTCGTCTACATGGGCGAGGTCGACATCGAGCGCCAGCAGCTCAACGTCTTCCGGATGGAACTGCTCGGCGCGGAGGTCCGCCCGGTGACCTCCGGCAGCCGGACGCTCAAGGACGCGGTCAACGACGCGCTGCGCGACTGGGTCGCCTCGGTCGACACGACCTACTACTGCATGGGCTCCGTGCTGGGCCCGCACCCGTACCCGTGGATGGTGCGCGAACTCCAGCGGGTGATCGGCGACGAGTCCAGGGCCCAGTGCCACGAGCTGCTCGACGGCGCCGACCCGACGCACGTGGTCGCGTGCGTCGGCGGCGGGTCGAACGCGGCCGGGATCTTCGCCGGGTTCGCCGACACCGGCGCCGCGCTCATCGGCGTGGAGGCCGCGGGCGGCGCGGCCGTCGGCGCGGGCCGGGTCGGCGTCGTGCACGGGGCCAAGAGCATGCTGCTTCAGGACGAGCCCGGTCAGGTCCTGGAGGCGTACTCCATCTCCGCGGGCCTGGACTACCCCGGCATCGGACCGGAGCACTCCCACCTGGCCGAGTTGGGCCGCGCGACCTACCCGTCGGTCACCGACGACGAGGTGGTCGTCGCGGTCCGCGAGCTGAGCAGGCTCGAAGGCCTCATCCCCGCGCTGGAGTCCGCCCACGCGTTCGCCTACCTGCTGCGCGAGGCGGGCAAGGAGATCCCGCTCGGGTCGACCGTGCTGGTCAACCTCTCCGGCCGGGGCGACAAGGACATGCACCAGGTCATCACCCTCCTCCACGGCAAGGGCGGCAAGGCATGACGACGACGGCGGACCTCCGATCGCTCGACTCCCACCTGCGCGCCACCCGCGCCACCGGCCGCAAGCTCCTGGTCCCGTACATCACCGGCGGCGTGTCCGACGACTGGGTCGAGCACGTGCACGCCGCCATCGACGCGGGAGCGGACGCCGTCGAGATCGGCATCCCCTTCAGCGATCCGGTGATCGACGGCCCGGTGATCCAGGCGGCGTCGGTCCGGGCGCTGGAGCGCGGCACGACCCCCGAGTCGGTGCTGCGCGACCTGGCCGCCTACCGGCGTCCGGTGCCGCTGATCGTCATGACCTACTACAACCTCGTGCTGCAGCACGGCCACCGGGAGTTCGCCCGGCTGCTGGTCGAGAGCGGCGTCGGCGCGGCCATCCTGCCGGACCTGCCGCTGGAGGAATCGGCGGAGTGGGAGGCCGACGCCGCGGCGCACGGGGTGTCGACGGTGCTGATCGCCGCGCCCAGCGCACCCGACGACCGGCTGGCGGCCATCTGCGACCGCAGCAGGGGATTCGTCTACGGCATGGGCGTGATGGGCGTGACGGGGGAGCGCGCGGCACCGACGGGGTCCGCCCGGGACATGGCGCAGCGGCTCAAGGCCGTCACGGACAAGCCTGTGCTGATCGGTGTCGGCGTGTCCACGAAGGAGAACGCCGAGGTGGTGGCGGGCGTCGCGGACGGCGTGATCATCGGCGCTCCGGTGGTGCGCCGCATGGCCGAGGGCGGTGGCCCGGCGGGTGTGGCCGAGCTGATCGGCGGGTTCCGCGCGGCACTGGACCGGGTGCCCCGCGGGTGACGAGCGCGTTCCCGGCGGATACCGTTCTCCCCGTTGATCGACGGGGGGAGGACGGGCGCCATGACGATCTCGCGGCCGGACGCCAGGCACAGGTTCACCAAGGCGGCGGACACGCCGAAGTACGTGGTCATCGAGCGGGACCTGTTGCGCCGCATCGCCCGCGCCGAGTTCCGCGCGGGTGAGCCGCTGCCGTCCCAGCGGGAGCTGAGCCAGCAGTACGGCGTGAGCCTGATGACCCTGCGGCAGGCGTTGCAGGCGCTGGAGACGCAGGGCGTAGTCGAGCAGATCGCGGGCAAGGGCACCTACGTGCGGATCAACCGGGTGCCCTACGTCACCACCGGTCTGGGCAGCCTCGCCGACGACCTGCGCGGCCAGGGCATCGTCCTGGACACGACGCTGCTGCGGGCGGAGGTGGTCGAGGCCACCGCGGACACCGCGGCTCGCCTCGGGCTGGTGGCGGGCGACCGCGTGCTGGAGGTCGAACGGCTCCGCCTGGTCGGGCCGAACCCGGTCGTGCACCAGCTGTCCCGCGTGCCGGAACCGCTCGGTTCGGCCCTGCTCGACGCGGACTTCCGCGTGGAGTCCCTCTACGGGCTGCTGGCCGAGCGCTGCGGCGCGGTGCCCGCACGGGCCACCGAGACCATCACGCCCCGGTCGATGTCGCCGGAGGTGGCGGCCCTGCTGCGGGTGGATCCGGGATCGGTGGGCCTGCGCAGCGACCGGCTGACCTTCGACGCGTACGGCGTGGCGCTCGTGCACGACGACGCGCTGCTCGTCAGCGACCGCATGGTGGTCACCGTCGAACGCGAGGCGACGGGGCCGAACTTCCGGTACCTCAGCGCGCAGTAGGCGCTACTGCACCATCCACGACAGCACGGGCGTGGACTGGGGGTACACCAGCACGCACATCAGCGCGAGGAAGCCGATGCTCCACAGGAGCACCTTGCGGAACAGGTCTCCCTCGCGCCCGGACATCCCGACGGCGGCCGCGGCGATCGCGAGGTTCTGCGGGCTGATCATCTTGCCCAGCACGCCGCCGGACGAGGTGTCAGAGCCGGTGACCGCCACGCCGATCCAGCCAAGGATCGGGGACAGCACGGTGAAGAACGCGCCCGCGCCCGCCAGCCAGGTGTCGAGCGTCGCTGTCTGGCCGCTGGCGTTCATCACGTACGCGAGGGCGAGCACGGCCATCACCGTGACGATCGCGGCCGCCGGCTGCCGGTGGGTCGCCAGGTAGGGGGCCCACGCCCGGTGCGCGCCGATGCCGATCAGCGGCATGGTGATCAGCCCGGCGACGATCAGCAGCGAGCCGCCCGTGGCCAGCCAGTCGAACTTGAACACCGGCAGCGTCGACGGCTCGCCGTTCGCCGTCAGCAGGCGCGGGCCGGGCCAGGAGAACGTCCTGGTGGCGCCGGCGAGCGCGCTCTTGACGAAGGGGATCTGCGCGAGGGCGAGCACCGCGATGATGACCCCGTACGGCGCGAACGCCCGGAACACCTCGGCGGGGGCGTCCTTTTCGTCCGAGGCGCCCGCGCCACCGCGAACGTGACGCCGCAGACCGCCGTGGCCGGCAGCGTCCGGCGCACCCCGCGCGGCCCGTCGATGATCAGCACCAGCGTCATCGGCACGAGCACGCCCAGCAGCGTCGTCTGCCTGCCGACCATCGACGCCAGGTCCTGAGCCGGGAGGCCCGTGACGGTCGCCAACGTCGTGATCGGCACGGCCGGCGCGCCGAACGTGACCGGAGCCGTGTTGGCGACGAGTGCGACGGTCGCGGCCTTCAGCGGCCGGAAACCCAGTGCTATCACCATGACGCTGGTGATCGCGACCGGCGTGCCGAACCCCGCCAGCGCCTCCAGCAGCGCGCCGAAGCAGAACGCGATGATCACGCCCTGGATGCGCTGGTCGTCGCTGACGCGCCCGAACGACCGCCGCAGCACGTCGAAGTGTCCGGTTTGGACGGTCATGGTGTAGATCCAGATCGCGTTGACGACGATCCGCAGGATCGGGAAGAACCCGAACGCGGCCCTCTCCGAGGCCGCGAGCAGCGCCTGGCCGACCGGCATCGGGTAGGCGACCACCGCGACCAGGACGGCCACCAGCAGGGAGAGCAGCGCGGCGAGCCACGCCCTCATCCGCACGACGCCGAGCAGCACGAACAACGTGGCCAGCGGCAGGGCTGCGAACAGGGCCGTCAGGCCGAGCGACCCGCGACGGCGTCGAGAACCGGCTGGTACACGTGCTCCTCCTCGCCGAGGGAACGTGCTTTCCACGACGCCAGGGGCAGTGGCGCACCGTGGTCAACCAACCGCGCTCCGCAGTCGTCTCGGCTGGAGCGGACCCGGGCGACCACCGGCAGCCGTCGAACCTCCCGGACGGCACCCGGTGGAACCTCCGTCCCCACCGGGCCGAGCAGCCCTCGCCGGGTGCCCGGCCCGCTCGGGTCAGCCGCGCGACCGCATGACCACCAGGTCGCCGTGGCCGCCGTAGCCGAGGACGGGCTCGGCGTACTGGGTCCCGTCGAAGGTGATCAGCCACCAGTCGCGGCCCACCGGCAGCAGCACCGGGTGCGGGATGTTGGTGCCGTAGGGGGCGTCGAGGGTGCCGAGCTTGCGCATCGACAGGTCGTACACGGGGTAGTTGCGGGCGTCGCCGTCGCTGGCGAACACGTACCACTGGCGGCCCACCCGCTGGATGATCGTGCCCTCCGTCTGGTCGACCGTCGTGTCGGCCCCGACCAGGCTGAGCGAGTCGGCGTAGTCGGCGCCGGGCGGCCCCACCGCCAGCGCCGGGTGGAAGACGAACGAGGGCTGCTGGGCCTCGCTCTCCACGAACGCCAGCCGCCACCGGCCGTCGACGCGGGTCAGCGCGGGATCCCACGAGCTGACCGCGGTGGGCAGCGGCAGGCGTTCGGTGGGCAGGACGTGGACGCCGGACAGGACGTCCGCCTTCGTGGTGGTGTGCCGGATGTGCACGCCCCGGAAGTCGAAGTCGCCCCACGAGCTCATGAGCAGGATGAACCGGCGGGTGCGGTCGTCGTAGATGATCTGACCTGCATGATCGCCCATCACCACCCCGTCTCGGGCGAAGAACAGCACGGCGACCTGCTCCAGCCTGGTCGGATCGGCCAGGTCGAGCGTCCACACCGCCCAGTGCGCCTGCTGGAAGAACCCCAGCCCGGCGTTGGTCATGGTCAGGTACAGCTTGCCGTCGCGGATGAGCGGCCTGCCGTCGGCGTGCTGCACCACGTGCGTGTCCCGCACCCCGGCCTGGCCGAAGTACCCGGCCCGCACCCGGCCCAGGCGCACCGAGCCGCTGCCGCGACCGCCGTAGGCGTAGTCCAGCTTGCCGAGCACGCCCGGCACCCGCAGGTCGATCAGCGCGCGGACGCCGTCGCGTTCGGTCAGCACCGGCTGCCACGCCGTGCCCGTGCCGGTGGTGTCCACCAGGACGGTCACCGCGTTCTCGTTGACCACCACGGCCAGCCGGAACGCCCCGGCGACCCGCACCTCGCCGGTCTTCACCACCGTGGTCGTGCCGTTGACGGTCACCTCGATGGTCGCCCGCCCGGCCGCCGGGTCGACCGTGCCCAGCACCGACGTGCCGCCGCCCGCCAGACCCGCGACCACGGCGCCGGGGCCGTCGACGCCCAGCACCTCCACCAGCACCGAACCGAACGGCGCGCGGGGCCGCACCCCGGTGGTGATCAGCGTGCCCAGGGCGTTCAGGGTGCCGATCGCGCTGTCGTACTGCGTGAACCGCGGCGCGATGAGGTCGAACGGCCGGAACTTGTGGGTGACCTCGAAGTGCAGGTCGAACGGTGTCAGACCTGGTTGCGCCGTCGCCGCGGGGGCGCCGAGCAGACCGGGCAGCGCCGCCGCGCACCCCACCGCCCCCAGTCCGCGCAACAGGCTGCGGCGATCGATCCCGTCCACCATCGCGTGTCCTCCCTAGTCCCGACCTGATCACGACATGTACCCGGAGACGGTCGGCGAGCACCAGGGATTGATCGGAAGTGGCGCTCCATCCGCTCCGGAACGGTCAGTTCCGGTCAGGACCGATCTAACCTGGGAACCGTGTTCGCCGCAGAACGTCGTCAGGTGGTCCTCGAACTGGTCCGCACGAACGGGGCCGTGTCGCTGCGCGAACTGGCCAGGATCGTCGGGGCCAGCGAGGTGACCGTCCGCCGCGACCTGCGGTTCCTCGACACCGAAGGCCTGCTGGCGCGCAGGCGCGGCGGCGCGGTCGCCACCGACGGCCCGGCCTACGAGCCCAGCCACTCGGAGAAGGCGGGCGTGGCGAGCGCGGCCAAGGCGGCCATCGCCGACCTGGCCGCCGACCTGGTGTCGCCGGGGGACGCGATCGTGGTGGGAGCGGGCACCACGACGCAGGCCCTGGCCCGCCGCCTCGCCCGCGTGCCGCGGCTGACCGTCGTGACCAACTCCCTGCTGGTGGCCCAGGCGCTCGCGAGGAGCACCGGCGTCGAGGTGATCCTGCCCGGCGGTGTCCTCCGGGGCGCGATCTTCGCCCTGGTCGGCAGCTCCACCGAGCAGGGGATCAGCGGACTGCGGGTGCAGCGCGCGTTCCTCTCCGGCAACGGCCTGTCCGCGGGCCACGGTCTGTCCACACCGAACACCGCGGTCGCGGGCGTCGACCGCGCCATGGCCGCCATCGCCGACGACGTGGCGGTCCTGGCCGACCACACCAAGATCGGCGTCGACACGATGGTCCAGACAGTCGCACCGGGCCGCATCGCGCACGTGGTCACCGACAACCGAGCGCCTGCCGCCGAACTCGACCGCCTGCGAGCGGCCGGGATCGTCGTGCACGTCGCCGAGACGTAGTCCTCCGATCCGCCTCAGTCGACCTCTGGCGGACCCGTCTCCAGCAGTTCGCCGTCGGCGAGCCGGAGCCAGCGGTTCACCTTGATCTCCGCCAGGAAGCGCTCGTCGTGGCTCACGACCACGAACGCGGCCAGGTTGTCCGCCACCGTGCGGTCCAGGTCGAGCAGGTCGAGGCGTTGGGACAGGTAGGCGATCCGGCCGTCGGCGCGTGTGGTCCCGGCCGCCTCTAGGTCACCGTTGAGCACCCGCAGCAGGGTGGACTTGCCCGCGCCGTTGGGGCCGGTCAACGCGATCCGCTCCGGACCGCGGATCGCCAGGTCGACGCCGTCGCCCGCGAACTGGGCGCGGTCGCCGTAGCGGACCTGCACGCGTTCGCCGAGGAAGACCGTCCGTCCTGGTGGGACGGTCGTGCCCGGCATCACCAGCACGATCTTCTGCTCGTCCCGCACGGCCCGGCCCGCCTCGTCGAGCCGGGCCTTGGCGTCGTCCACGCGCGCGGAGTGCGTTTCCCGCGCCTTGCCCGCGGACTCCTGGGCGCCGCGCTTCATGTTCCCCGCGAAGATCCTCGGCAGGCCCGCGCTCTTGAGGTTCCGGGCGGCGTTGCCCGCTCGGCGCTCGGAGCGCTCACGGGCCTGCTGCATGTCCCGCTTCTCCCGCTTGACCTCCTGCTCGGCGTTGCGGACGTTCTTCTCGGCGACCTCCCGCGCGGCCCTCGTGGCGTTCTCGTAGGAGGTGAAGTCGCCGCCGTACAACCGGATCCCGCCCCGGTCGAGCTCGGCGATGCGGTCCACGCGGTCGAGCAGCGCCCGGTCGTGGCTCACCAGCAGCAGCACGCCGGTCCAGTCCTCGATCACCCCGTGGAGCCTGCGGCGCGCGTCGAGGTCGAGGTTGTTGGTCGGCTCGTCGAGCAGCAGCACGTCGGGCCGCTTGAGCAGTTGCGCCGCAGGCCGAGGAAGACGACCTGGCCGCCGCTGAGGGTGCCCAGCCGCCGGGTGAGGTCGACGTCCTCCATGCCGAACCGGTCGAGCTGGGCACGGGTGCGCTCCTCGACATCCCAGTCCGTGCCGATGGTGGTGAAGTGCTCCTCGCTCGCGTCACCGGACTCGATCGCGGCCAGCGCGCGGACGAGCGGGGCGATGCCGAGCACCTCGGCCACGGTCAGGTCGCCGACGAGCGGCAGGCTCTGCGGGAGGTACCCGAGCACGCCGTCGACGGACGCGGAACCGGCGCCGGGCCGGAGGTCGCCGGCGATCAGCTTGAGCAAGTTGCTCTTCCCGGCGCCGTTCGGCGCGACGAGACCCGTGCGGCCGCCGGTGGTCGTGAAGGACAGGTCCTCGAAGACCAGCGTGTCATCCGGCCAGGAGAAGGACAGGTTCGAGCAGGTGATGGACATGCGGAAGACCTCGTGTGCGATGCGGGCGCGCCTGAGCCGCCCGGCTGGTAACGGGAAGTGGGGGACGACGAACCGGCCGCGGCGGCTGCGCTGACGCGCGTTCGCACTGCGGCTGGGCACCTCCGGTGTCACCCGGAGACGTCGTCTTCGCCTGCCACTTCCCCGCTCCCTCGATCGCGATCACTCGTCTCCCACGATAACCCGACGGGCCCGGTGCCCGCCGGCCGTGCCGCCGCCCGGGAACCCCGGCAGTGCGCGGCGGCGGCCGGGAAGTCCTGGTGGACGCGGACTCGCGGTCGTAGTCGTGCGGGTCGCACCAGGCCGGACGCCCGAGGTCCGCGCGGTGGCGGGCGCGCGTTCGTCGTGGCGCTACTCCTCGTGCCGCACGGCCTCCAGGCTGACGCCGTTGAGGTCGGTGACGAAGGCGCCGTAGTAGCCGGCGTGGTACTCGGCGTGGATGCCCGGCGGGCGCAGGGGAGTGGCGCCCGCTCCGAGGGCGGCCTCGTAGAAGGCGTCGACCTGGGCGCGGGAGTCGGCGGTGAAGGCGATGTGGGTGTTGGTGCCCGCGGTGCCGTTCTCGACGAGCCAGAAGAACGGCTTGCGGTCCTTCCACCCCAGGCCGATCATGGCGAGCTGGTCGGCGGCCGGATCGGCCGGGACGTCGAGGACCTTGGTGATGCCGAGCGGAGCGAGGGAGGCCTCGTAGAACCGCGCGGAGCCCGCCAGGTCCGCGACGGCGATGTTGAGGTGGTCGAGCTGGGAACCGGAGAACGTCGTCATGCGGACACCATGACCGCCAATCAGGACAGCGGATGTCCGCTCCTCCTGGCATTCTCGCCGTCGTGCCAGACACCTCCGCCAGGATCCTCCGGTTGCTGTCGCTGCTGCGGTCGCGCACGGCGTGGACGGGGCCCGCGCTGGCCGACGAGCTGGGCGTCTCGACCCGCACGATCCGGCGGGACGTCGACACGCTGCGGGACCTCGGCTACCCCGTCGACGTGACACGGGGCGCGGGCGGCCACTACCGCCTGGGCTCGGGGACCCACCTCCCGCCGCTGGTGTTCGACGACGACCAGGCGGTCGCGATCGCCGTGGCGCTGCAGGCCGCGCCGCGCACGGTCAGCGGCCTCACCGACTCGGCCGCCCGTGCCCTGGACACGGTGCTCCAGGTGCTCCCCGCCCGCCTGCGGAACCAGGTCGGCCCGATGGAGATCACCTCCATCGGCAACCCGTGGGACCTCGCCGCGCCGAGCGTCAGCCCGGCGGTCCTGCTCGCGATCACCGCCGCGATCCGCGGGCGCGAGACGGTGCGCTACGACTACACCGGCACCGAGTGCGAAGGCCCGGCGCGGTCGATCCAGCCGCACCACCTGATCGTCTGGATCGGCCGCTGGTACCTCGTCGGGTGGGACGCGACCGCCGACGCTTGGCGAACCCTGCGGCTGGACCGGGTGAGACCCCGCACGCCCAACGGTCCCGCGTTCCGGCCGCGCGAACTGCCGGACGGCGACGTCGCCCAGTTCGTCATGCGCCAACTCGACCGCGGCGACACCTCGGACCACTGGCCGTGCCGGGGAACCGCGATCATCGGGCAGCCCGCGAGCCTCATCGCGAAGTGGGCGCCGGGAGGCGCTGTCGTCGAGCCCGTCACCGAGACCACGAGCCGCCTGCGGATGGGCGCCTGGTCCTGGATCGGACTGGCTGCGCTGCTGGGGACCTTCGACGGCACGATCACCGACCCGGAGCCCGTCGAGCTGAGGAACGCCTGCCACGAGCTGGCCCGCCGGTACGCGCAGGCCTGATCCGGCCCACCTCGACGTGCGGCCGGGACTTGCCGGGCTCACAACGCTGCGAGGGAGTGCCGTCGCGGGCGATCGGGTTGGTCGGTCCCTTGTGGACGGTGGGTCGGACCGCTCTCCATCAGGGCACGTAGTAGGTCAGCAGGTCGCCTCGGACGGGTGGGAACAGCGCGGTCATGAGGTCGCGGTTGGGGCCGAGGTAGACGTCCGGGTGGATCCGGGTGAGCCCTTCGGCGCCGTGCGGACCGAACAGCAGCGCCGGGATGAGGTCCGGCGCGACACCGGCGCCGCCGACGGACGCGGGCGCCTGCATCGGGCCGCCACCGGTGATCGGGCCCGCTTCGCCGTCGGTGCAGCGGAAGCGGATGTGGGAGGCGAAGAACGAGACCACGACGTCGCCGTCGTGGCCTGCCGCGCGGCTCGACAGCAGCGGGCGCAGGTGTTCCAGCAGGGCGACCACGTCCGGCACCCGCACGTAGTACATCTCGGGGTTCTCCGGCACGGCACCGAGGAGCGGGCCGAGCCGGGTACCCGGCCGGTCGGTGACCTCGACGTCCTCCACCAGCCCCAGGACGTGGCCCAGCAGCGCGTGCTCGGCGGCCTCGTCCACCCCGGCGACCTCGTTGAGGTGCGAGTCCGTCAACCGTCCGGTGCCGACCACGACCCCGTCGCGCTCGACCACCCACTGGGTGCTGCCCTCTCGGGCCACGATCCAGCGCCAGCAGGCGGCCGAGTGCGGCATCCGCAGGTCGAAACCGGCCTGCAGCCGGTCCTGCACGGCGGCCATGGCCTCGATGTCGTCCACTCCGGCCACCCGGACCACGTGCCCGTCGACGGCGGGCGGCGGCGTGACGACCGGGCGGGTCGGTGGGATCGGGACGGTGTACGCGTAGCCGAACCGGCGGTAGAAGTACGGGATGCCGATCATGACCTGGACGAGGTGGCCGCGCTCGGCCGACCGCTGGTGCGCCCACTCCATCAGCTGCCGCACGAGGCCGCGTCCCTCGTACTCGCGGTCCGTGGCGACCAGTTCGACCTGACCCGCCGGGATCTCCACCCCGCCGAGCACCACGGTCTCGTCGAGCAGGGTCAGCGTGGACACGACGCGGTCGCCGTCGACCACCACGGCGCACGACGACCACCCTTGGTCGGGGTCCAGCACGACGAGCCGGTGGTCGAGGGCGTCCTCCGGCTCTCCCCGGTCCACCAGGAGAGCGGCGATCTGGTCGAGGTCACGTGGTTCAGCCGTGCGCAGCCGCATGGTCGGAGTGTGTCCGTCGGACGGTTCGCACGCGAGCGATTTTCGGGGTGTTCGCACACCGAGCAGGATTCTCGTCGCCGTGAACGTTCCTTCCCCGCGCCGCCGGGGGTGACGGGTTCCCCGGGACGCCGACATCCGGCTCGTGGTCGGATGTCGGCGTCCCGGATCCCCTGTGGACTCCGGATCAGGCGTGCTCGTTGGACGTGGACCACTCGACCAGGTGGGCGCTGACCTCATCGGCCTCCGGGACGCCGAGTTCCTGGTAGATGGCCAGGCTCAGCTCCCAGTGCAGGCGCGCGGCCTGGGGGTCGCCCGCCACCACGGCGTGGCCGAGACCCACGTGCGCGCGAGCCTGCTGGTGGCGGTCGTCGGTGTCGAGCGCGTTCGCCAGCGCACGCCGGTGGTCGGCCTCGGAGGACAGACCCGCGGCGCGGTGCGCCTCGCCGAAGTCGTTGAGGACCCTGGTCTCCTCGATGCGGTCGCCGTTCTCGCGGGTGATCGCCAGCGCCAGGCGCAGGTTCTCCAACGCCTCGGCGTGCTCGCCCGCCTCGCTGAGGACGTGGCCGATGTTCGCCAGCACCTGGCCCTCCCGCTGCCGGTCAGCCAGTTCCCGCATCAGGGCGAGCGCTTCTCGTTGGCAGCGCAGGGCTTCGGCGTGGTCGCGCAGGCGGTGGTGGACGATCCCGAGGTGGATGAGCGTCTCGCCCTCGCTCCACCGGTCGCCGAACTCGCGCATGATCACGAGCGCCTCGCGGCAGTGGTCGAGGGCCTCCTCGTACCGGCCGACCCGTTCGCACACCAGCCCCAGGTTGCTCAACGTGGTCCCCTCACCGCGCCGGTCGCCGATCAGCCTGCACAGGTCGAGGTCCTGCTGGTGGTGGTCGATCGCCTCGGCGTAGCGCCCCATCTGGTCGTAGATCAGCCCGAGGTTGCCCAGCACCGCGGCCTCGCCCTTGCGCTCGCCGATCTCCCGGTACAGCGCCAGGGCGTCCCGGTAGTGCTCCAGCGCTTCGGGGGACCTCCTGGCCTGCCAGTGCGCGGTGCCGAGGCTCTTGAGGACCTCCGCCTGCGCGAACCGGTCGCCCGACGACCGCGCGGCGCGCAGCGCGGCCCGGTGGGTGGCGACCCAGTCGTCCACGTGCCCGCGGATGAAGTAGAAGCGCCACAACGCCTGCGTCAGCTGCCAGCTGTGCGCGGGCGGACCGTGCTCGGCCGCGTGGAGCACCACCGACACCAGGTTCGCGTGCTCGCCGTCCAGCCACACCAGTGCTTCCGCGCCGTCGGCGAAGCTCGGGGCGTCGGCGGGCGGGTGGTCGATCCGCACCCGGCGCGCGCTGGGACCGAGGTGGCCGCCCGCGGCGGTGCCGGTGTGCAGGTAGTAGTCGAACAGCCGGGCCAGCGCCTCGTCCCGCCCTGCTTCGGTCTCGGTCTCCGCGGCCACGGCGGACGCGTGGTCGCGCAGCAGGTCGTGGAACCGGTAGCGGCCCGGCGTCGGCTGTTCCAGCAGGTGCACGTCGACCAGTTCCTCCAACAGCCGGTCGGCGTGGTCGACGCGGACGCCCGCCAGCGCCGCGGCGGCGAAGGCGTCGAAACCGGACACCGGCACCAGCCCCAGCAGCCGGAACAGCCGCCCCTGCTCGGCGGTGAGGTGCTGGTGGGACAACGCGAAGGCGGCCGCGACGCTCCGGTCGCCGACGGCTAACTCCGACAGGCCCTGCCGCAGCCGCCGGGCCAGGTGGCGCACCGTCCACGTGGGACGGCTGCGCAGTCGTGCGGCGGCGATGCGCAACGCCAGCGGCAGGTGCCCGCACAGCGCCACCACCTCGTCGACGACGTCGGGCTCCAGCGCGGGCCGGTCGTCGCCCACGACGGTGGTGAACAGGGCGACCGCGTCCCGGTGCGGCATCAGGTCGAGCGACAGCACCCGCGCGGTCTCCAGGTCCAGCATCCGGCGCCTGCTGGTGACCAGCGTCAGGGCGCGGGACGTGCCGGGCAGCAGCGGGCGGACCTGCGCGGCGTCGGCCGCGTTGTCCAGCACGACGAGCGCGCGCCGGGTCGCCAGTTCCGCTCGCCACAGCGCCGACCGCTCGGCGAGGTCGGCCGGGATGCGCTCACCGGGCACGCCCAGGGCGCGCAGCAGGGTGTCCAGCGCCGTCAGGGGATCGACGGCGGTGCGGTCGGCGGCGTGGCCGTGCAGGTCGACGAACAGCTGCGCGTCGGGATACCGGTCGGCCAGCAGGTGGGCGAGGTGCACCGCGAGCGTGGTCTTGCCGACGCCCGCCATGCCGTCGATCGCCTCGATCACCACCGCGGTCGGCGAGTCGGGGTCGTCGGGGATCGACCCGAGCACGTGGCGCATCTCGGTGGCGCGGCCGGTGAAGTCGGCGAGGTCGCCGGGGAGGTCGTTGCGCACGACCACCGTCGGCGCGGGCTCCGGGGCGTCGACCTGGCCCCGCAGGATCGCCTCGTGCAGCCGCCGCAGCGGGGGACTGGGGTCGCTGCCCAGCTCGTCGACCAGCCTCCGCCGGGTCAGGTCGAAGTGCTCCAGCGCGTCGGCCTGGCGGCCCGAGCGGTACAGGGCGAGCATGAGCTGGGCCGCGATCCGCTCGTCCAGTGGCTGCTCCGCCGTCCGGGACCACAGCGCGGGCAGCACCTCCGCGTGGCAGCCCAGCCGCAGCGCGAGGTCGTTGCGGTCCAGCTCGGCCGCCAGCCGTTCGCGCCCGAGCTGCTCCCGGACCATCGCCACCCACGGCGTGTCCAGCCCGGCGAACGCGTCGCCGCGCCAGA
Organism: Umezawaea sp. cmx-9-4; assembly: GCA_049997955.1. GTDB lineage: Bacteria > Actinomycetota > Actinomycetes > Mycobacteriales > Pseudonocardiaceae > Umezawaea. Next base: position 321,126 of record JAEBDY010000012.1, read on the forward strand.
GCCGGAGCGCCTCCTCGAACAGCTCCGGGTCGTCGTTCTCCCTGGCGCGCGCCACCAGGAGGTGGAACCGGTGCAGGTCCACGACCTGCTCGTCGACGCTCAGGACGTAGCCGCCGGACCGCCGGACGATCGACACCACGCCGCCGAGGGCCTGGCGGACGCGGGTCAGGTAGCTGTGCAGCGTGCCGACTGCCCGTTCCGGCGCCCGCTGACCCCACACGCGGTCGACCAGCTGGTCGACCGAGACGGGCCTGTTGGCGTCCACGAGCAGCGCCGCCAGCACGCACTGCTGCCTGGCTGGTCCGATGTCGATCCGGTTGCCGTCGGTGAACGCCTCGACGGCTCCGAGCACGCGGAGGCGCACCGGTGGTTCGGGAGTGGGCGGCATTGTTCCTGGAATAGCGGTTCCCATCAGGTGATTCAAGCGGAACACAAGTTTCGTCCACTTTCGGAGCAGCACGCTGCTCCGGGTGGCGGCCGAAAGTCGCCGCCGGGGGTCAGGGGGCACGGACAGGAGGAATGATGGGCTCGACGACGATCCGCATCGGTGGCGGTGCCGCCGGAGCGACCGTGTGGCCGATCTCGGACACCGGGCACGGCGACCGCCAGGCCTTGACCACCTACCTGGTCTTGAGCGGCTGAGGACCGGGCCCCGCTCTCCCGTCCGTGCCCCGACCTGCCCGATCGCCGGTGCCGGTCGGGGAAGGTCACGCGTCGCGGAACACCCACCGGGCCATGATGGCGAACGAGCCCGAGCCCGGTGACCACCACGCCCCTGAGGTGCCCGCGCAGGTCGTCGTGGCGACCACGGGGGCGAGTCCGCGACGGACCCTGCGGGTCGGCTGTGCGCCTACCGCCGGGACAGCAGGTCCGCGAGGTGGGCCAGGACGGTCTTGGCCTCCGGGATGGGCATGAGCATCCAGTCGTGGATCATGTCGGCGGCCTCGTGCAGGGTCACCGTCGTGCCGGGCGCCGTCGCCGCCAGGTCGCGCAGGCGGTGGGCGTCGGCGTTGAGCAGGTCGCGCGTGCTGGTGAAGACGGTGACGGCGCCGAGGTGGTCGAGTGGTCCGTTGATGGGGCTCGCCCGCGGGTGTTCGGGGCCGTCCGCGCCCGCGTAGAGCCGCCCGAGTTCCCGGACGTGGTCGACCCGCAGCAGCGGGTCGCGCGGCGCCGCGGCGGCGATCGCGGGGTTGGCGAACGTCAGGTCGACCGACGGGCTCAGCAGGACGAGGTGGTCGGGGCGCGGCACGTCCGGTGGCAGGTTGGCGACCAGCGACAGCGCCATCCCGGCCCCGGCGGAGTCGCCCATGACGGCGGCGCCGGGCGGAAGTCCGGTGTACAGGCGGCGCAGCACCGGGTGCACGTCGCGGTGGGTCACCGCCGGGACGAGCGGGTAGATCGGCACGACGACCGGCCTGCCCGTGCGGACGGCGAGGGTCGTGACGAACGACCAGTGCGCAGGGAGGATCTCGACCGCGTGCGCGCCGCCGTGCAGGTAGAGGACCGGTCCGCCGCGCGCGTCCGGCGGGGTCAGGGTGTAGACCGGCCAGCCGTCGAAGTCGCGTTCCTCGATCCGCACCCGGCGGCCGAGTCGTCGTGGTGGCGCGTACCGCTTCCGGTCCGCGGCCACGGGCGTGGTGAAGCGGGCCGGGTCGAACTGCCGGTCGCGCAGTCGGACGAGGGTCGCCGTGGAGGCGATGAGGCGGCTTCGCAGGCTGGGCACGGTGTCTCCCGAGAATCGGATGAAGTATCCGCTCCAGCGTAGCGGATACTTCATCCGCTGGAGGAGGGCGGTGATTTCAGAGGCGACCGCACGCTGATTATCGTGGGGATCATGGAAACCGGTCGTGCCGTCGACACCAGGGACCGCATCGTCGCCACGGCGGCCGAACTGCTCGCCCAGGGTGGTCGCGAGGCCGTGTCGACCCGCGCGGTCAGCGCCGCGGCCGGTGTCCAGGCCCCGACCATCTACCGGCTGTTCGGCGACAAGCAGGGCCTGCTCGACGCGGTGGCGGCGTACGGGTTCAGGACGTACCTGACCAGCAAGACCGCGTCCGCGAACACCGCCGATCCGGTGCGGGACCTGCGCGCGGGCTGGGACCTGCACGTCGGCTTCGGCCTCGCCAACCCGGCGCTGTACTCGCTCCTCTACGGCGAGCCGCGTCCCGGCGCGCTCCCGCCCGCGGCCGTCGCCGCGGCCGACATCCTCGCCGGGCACATCCACCGGATCGCCGAGGCGGGCAGGCTGCGGATCGGCGAGGAACGCGCCGCGCAGTTAGTCCACGCCGCGGGGTCCGGCACGGTGTTCGCGCTGATCGCCCTGCCGGAGGACCGCCGCGACCCGGCGCTGTCCGACACGGCCCGCGAGGCCGTCATCGCCGCGATCACCACCGACGTCCCCGCCGCGGCCACGCCCGGCCCGGTCGGCGCCGCCATCGCCTTGCGCGCCGTCCTGCCGCGGGTGTCCGCCCTGTCCGCCAACGAGCACGCCCTGCTGGGGGAGTGGCTCGACCGCATCGCCGACTCCTGACGGGTGCTCGCCGGGGCCTAGCATCCTCGGGGTGTCGCGCCGAGAGCAGATCAAGATGAGCCGGGACGAGGTGCGCGCGTTCCTCGACGAGGAGCGCGTGGTCACCGTCGCCAGCATCAACCCGGACGGCCGGATCCACCTCGTGCCGCTGTGGTTCGTGCGGATGGGCGACGTGGTCGAGGGCTGGACGTACGGGCGTTCGCAGAAGGTGGCGAACCTGCGCCGCTCGCCGCTCGCGACCCTCCAGGTGGAGGCGGGGGACACCTACGACCAGCTGCGCGGCGTGGCGGTCGAGTGCGACGTCGAACTGGTCACCGATCCCGACGCGGTGCTGGCGATCGGCCTCGCGGTGTCCGCCCGCTACACCGGGCAGGACGGTCCGGAGGTGGAGGGGTTCGTGCGGGCCCAGGCCGTGAAGCGGGTGGGCCTGCGGTTCACGCCGACGAGCACGACGAGCTGGGACCACCGAAAACTTGGCGGCACGTACTAGCCCTCCGACCTGCGCATATCGCCGCCTGAGCCATCGTGGCATCATTTTGATGCCACGATGGCTTGCGGTGGTGCCACTCATGCGTCATAGTTGTGCCATGGACCTGAGCACGTATGTCGACAACCTTGGTCGCGAACTCGCGCACCTGGCCGAGACCGGCGGCGACGAAGCCCGTGCGCTGGTCGAGCGCCTGAGCGGGTCGCTGGAATCGGCGATCCGGCTGACGCTGCTGGAGACGCTGTCCGCCGCCGCAGACGAGATCACCCTCGACCTGGCTCCCGGCTCGGTCGAACTGCGCCTCCGCGGGCGCGATCCGAACTTCGTCGTGACGCTGCCGCCGTCCGACCAGCCCGCCGACACGAGCGCGCGCAGCGCTCCGGTGGCGCGGGTCGAGGAGGTCGCGGTGCCCGACGACGGCGCCACGTCCCGGATCAACGTCCGGCTCCCGGAGCACCTGAAGGCCTCGATCGAGGAGGCCGCCGCCAAGGAGGGCCGCTCGGTCAACGCGTGGCTCGTCCGGGCCGCCGCGGCCGCGCTCCAGGAGCCCGCCCAGCACGGCCACCCGGAGCCGGGCGGCAACAGCAAGCGCAGTCAGCAGCGCTTCACCGGTTGGGTGCAGTAGCCCGCACCCAGCTCTCCCACCTGGGAAAACACCAAGCCGACACAGTTACAGGGGACAGCCATGCCCATTTTCGACACTCCGGAACCGATCGACGTCACGGTCGACATCCCCAGCGGGGACGTGCGGGTCACCGCGAGCGACCGGACCGACACCGTCGTCGAGGTCCGCCCGAGCGACGAGCGGGACGCGAACGACGTGGAGGCCGCCGAGCAGACCCGCGTCGAGTACCAGAACGGCAAGCTGCTGGTCAAGACGCCGAAGGCGCGGGGCATCACCTTCCCGTGGAAGAACCGGTGGTCCGTCGAGGTGCGGATCGAGGTGCCAACCGGGTCACGGGTGGAGGGCGAGACGGGGATGGGCGACCTCCGCTTCGCGGGACTGCTGGGCGAGTGCCGGATCAAGTCCGGCACCGGGCACGTCGAGGTGGACCGGACGGGACCGCTGCGCCTCCACACGGCCACGGGCAACATCACCGTGGACGCCGTCGACGGCGACGCGGAGATCACCACGGCGTCCGGCACCCTCCGCGTCGGCGCGATCGACGGCACCGCCGTCGTGAAGAACTCCAACGGTCCCAGCACCATCGGCCGGGTGTCCGGCGACCTCCGGATGCGGGCGTCCAACGGCGACATCTCCGTCGCGGAAGCGGCCTCCGGGGTCGACGCCAAGACCGCCAACGGCTCCATCCGGATCGGCGAGGTGGTCCGCGGCTCGGTCGTGCTCAAGTCCTCGATGGGCGACATCGAGGTCGGCATCGGCGAGGGCACGGCCGCCTGGCTCGACGTGAACACCTCCAGCGGCCGCGTCCGCAACTCGCTGGACGAGTCCGCGGCGCGACCCGACCGGACCCAGACCGTCGAGGTGCGCGCGCAGACCTCGTTCGGCGACATCACGATCCACCGTTCCTGAGGGGAATCCCATGACCACCGAACTTCCGGCGATCACCGTCACCGGGTTGCGCAAGTCCTACGGCGCCAAGGTCGTCCTCGACGGCATCGACCTCACCGTCGCGCGGGGCACGATCTACGCCCTGCTCGGGCCGAACGGGGCGGGCAAGACGACCGCCGTGCAGATCCTGTCCACGCTGATCGGCTCCGACGGCGGCCAGGCCCTGGTCGACGGCCACGACCCCGCCCGCGATCCGGACGCCGTGCGCGCCGCGATCGGTGTCACCGGCCAGTTCTCGGCCGTCGACAACCTGCTGACCGCCGAGGAGAACCTGATCCTCATGGCGGACCTGCACCACCTGGGCAAGCGCGAGGGCCGACGGCGCGCCGCCGAACTGCTGGAGCGCTTCGACCTCGGCGAGTCGGCGAAGAACCTGGCGTCGACGTTCTCCGGGGGCATGCGGCGGCGGCTCGACCTGGCGATGGGCCTGGTCGGCGACCCGCGCATCGTGTTCCTCGACGAGCCGACGACCGGTCTCGACCCGCGCAGCCGCCGCGACATGTGGCAGATGATCCGCGAACTCGTCGCGGGCGGCGTCACGATCTTCCTCACCACGCAGTACCTGGAGGAGGCCGACCAGCTCGCCGACCGGATCGCGGTGCTGGACAACGGGAAGCTGGTCGCCGAGGGCACCGCGGACGAGCTGAAGCGACTGGTCCCCGGCGGGCACGTCAGCCTGCGCTTCACCGACTCGGCGAACCTCGACTCCGCCGTCCGCACCTTCGGCGACGTCCCCCGCGACGACGACGCGCTGGTCCTGCGCGTGCCGAGCGACGGTGGCGTGGCGTCGCTGCGCGGCCTGCTCGCCCGCCTCGACGAGCACTCCATCGAGGTCGCGGAACTGACCGTGCACACCCCCGACCTGGACGACGTCTTCCTCGCCATCACCGGCGAGCCCCAGCACGAAAGGGAACTCGCGAAATGAGCACCCACGCCCTCGCCGACTCCGCCACCATGCTGCGGCGCCAGCTCCGGCACATGAAGCGCTACCCGTCCCTGACGTTCATGCTCGCCGGAATGCCCGTCGTGTTCCTGCTGCTGTTCACCTACGTCTTCGGCGGCGCCCTGGGAGCGGGCCTCGGCGGCCCGACCGGCGGCCGGGCCGACTACATCAACTACCTGGTGCCCGGCATCGTCCTGATGACCGTGACCGCCGCGGCCCAGGGGACGGCGATCTCGGTCGCCATGGACATGACCGAGGGCATCGTCAACCGGTTCCGCACCATGGCGATCTCCCGCGCCTCGGTGCTCACCGGGCACGTGCTCGGCAGCCTCGTCCAGACGCTGTTCAGCATGGTGATCGTCCTCGGGGTCGCGCTGCTGATCGGCTTCCGGCCCAACGCCACGCCGGTCGAGTGGCTCGCGGTGGTCGGCGTCCTCGCGCTGATCGCGTTCGCGCTCATCTGGCTCGCGGTCGCGCTGGGTATGGTGTCCGAGAGCGTCGAGACCGCGAGCAACCTCCCGATGCCCCTGCTGCTGCTCCCCTTCCTGGGCAGCGCTTTCGTCCCCACCGACTCGATGCCCGCCGGACTGCGGTGGTTCGCCGAGTACCAGCCCTTCACACCCGTCATCGAAACGCTCCGCGGCCTGCTGCTCGGCACGTCCATCGGCTCCAGCGGCTACCTCGCCGTGGCCTGGTCCGCCGTCATCGCACTGGCGGGCTACCTCTGGGCCAAGAAGCTCTACGCCCGCACCGGCTGACCGATCTCCTTGGGGGAGAAGCGATGCATCCGACCACGACCATGCCGACCGCCCGTCCCGCGGGCTGTCCCTTCGACCCGCCCGCCGAGCTGGCCACCCTGCGCGACGAGCAGCCCCTGCGCCCGATGCTCTACCCGGACGGCCACGTGGGCTGGCTGGCCACCGGCCACGCGGCGGCCCGCGCGGTCCTCTCCGACCCCCGCTTCAGCTCCCGACCGGAGCTCATGCACTGGCCGGTGCCCCGACAGGTGCCGGACGGACCGTTCCCACCGGTTCCGCCCGGCATGTTCATCAACGTCGACCCGCCGGAGCACACCCGTTACCGGAGGCTGCTGACCGGCAAGTTCACCGTCCGCCGGATGCGCAGCCTCACCGCGCGCGTCGAGGAGGTGACCGCCGAACACCTGGACGCCATGGCGCACAACGGTCCGTCCGCGGACCTGGTGACGGCGTACGCCCAGCCGATCCCCGCGTTGGTGATCTGCGAGCTGCTCGGCGCGCCCTTCGCCGACCGGGACTTCTTCCTGGAGCACACGGCGACGTTCAACGACCTGACCGCCACCGTCGACCAGCAGATGACGTCGATGGACGCGATCGGGGGGTTCCTGCACGACCTGGTGCTCGCCAAGCGGCGCACGCCGACGGACGACCTGCTCAGCGACCTGACCGGCAGCGACCTCACCGACGAGGAGCTGACCAACGTCTCGCTCCTGCTGCTGGGCGCCGGGTTGGACACGACGGCCAACATGATCGCGCTGGGGACCTTCGCCCTGCTGGGCAACCCGGACCAGGTGGCCGCGCTGCACGCGGAACCGGACGGTGCGGTGGACGAGCTGCTGCGCTACCTGAGCATCGCCCACACCATGGCGCGGGCGGCGCTGGAGGACGTCGAGCTGGACGGTCTGCTGATCAAGGCGGGCCAGACCGTCACGCTCTCGGTCGAAGCGGCCAACCGCGACCCCGCCAAGTTCCCGGAGCCGGACGCGCTGGACCTGGGCAGGCACGCCACCGGCCACCTGGCCTTCGGCCACGGCGTCCACCAGTGCCTCGGCCAGCAGTTGGCCCGGGTCGAGATGCGGGTGGCCCTACCGGCCCTGTTCGCCCGCTTCCCGACGCTCCGCCTGGCCGTCGAACCGCAGGACGTGCCGCTGCGCACCGACGTGGACATCCTTGGCGTGCAAGGGCTTCCGGTCACCTGGTGACCGTCCGGTGTGGGGCTCCCCCGCCTCGGCGCGGAAGCCCCACGGGGCCGGGATCAGGCCGGGATGACCAGGACCTGGCCGGGCTGGATCAGGTCCGGGTTGTCGATGCCGTTGGCGTCGGCGATGCGCTGGTACTGGTTGCCGTCGCCGTAGGACTTCTCGGCGATGGCCCACAGCGTGTCACCGGGGTCGACGGTCCAGGTCTGCTGGGCCGGGGCGGCCGGGGCCTGTTCGACCGGGGCGGGCGCTGCCGCCTCGGCGGCGACCGGGGCCGGGACGGGCCTGGGGTTGTCGGTGTTCGTGCCCGACGCCCAGGTGCTGGAGCCGCTGCCGCTGTACACGACGACGTTGCGGTCGTTCTGGACGACCAGGCGCGAACCGGGGTTGCCGCCCGAGTCGCTCGCCCACACCGAGTTGCCGGAGGCGCCGTACAGGACGAAGTTGCCGTCGTCCTGCAGGGTGGCGGTGGTGGCGCCGGAGCCGTTGGTTCCGGTCGCCCAGACCACGTCGTCGCCGTCCTTCAGCACCAGGTTGCCGTCGTCCTGCAGCGCGAGCACGTACCCGTTCTCCGAGTCGAGCTGCTGGCCGACCGCGAGGTTCTGCCCTGCCTGCAAGGTGTCCACGTTTCAAGCCTCTTCCGGGGGTTGATCAACAACTAATCGCCGGTCACCTTACCGCCGTTCGGAGCAACCCACCGATCAGGCGCTCCCGGCCCCCGCCGACGGGTGATCCCGGTCGGCCACGGGCGTCGGCGTCCCGCGCGACGTATCGTCGCCAGGAGAGCGGAGTGGTGGTGGTCGTGGCGGGTTTCCGGTCTCGTGGGCTCTGGCGGTGGGGGATCGTCGCCGCCGCGGTCGTGCTCGTGCTGGCGACGCCCGTGGTCGTGGCGACCGTCTCGGCGCCGTCGGGCACGGCGGACCCGGCCGGGCTGCGCGAGCGGGTCGTGGGGTCCGACCGCGTGCCCCACCAGGGGGTCGCCGTGATCCGGGGGACGTCGCCGCTGCCGGAACTGCCCAGGCTGGAGGACGTGTCCGCGCTGCTCAGCGGGGTGACCACGGTGCGGTCCTGGTACCGGTCGCCGGACCGGTGGCGGTTCGACGTGGTGTCGACGGCCGGGGAACGGGACACCTACCGGACCCCGGACGGCGAGTTCGTGTGGGACTACGGCGCGAACCTGCTGACCCGGCTCGTCGGCACTCCACCGGTGCGGTTGCCCCGCGCGGGCGACCTCGTGCCGCCCGACCTGGCCAGGAGGCTGCTGGCGACCGCGGCGGGTGACGTCGTGGCGCCGCTGGAGGCGCGGTCGGTCGCCGGGCGGCGCGCGGACGGGCTGCGCCTCGTCCCGGCCGACCCGGACACCACGATCGGGCAGGTCGACGTGTGGGCGGACACCGCGACCGGCGTGCCGCTGCTGGTCGAGGTCACACCCCGGGGGGCGACGCGGCCGATCCTGGTCAGCGCGTTCGAGGAGTTCACCCCGGAACAGCCGGACGACGGCGTGCTGCGTCCGGACGTCGGTCGGGACGCGGGGTTCACCGCGGTCGACGCGCCGGACCTGGCCGGGGCGCTCGGGTTCCTCGGTGGCGACCCGCCGCTGGCCAGGCTGGCCGGACGGGCCCTGCGGCAGGCCGACGGAGCCGGGGTGCGCGGTGTCGGCGTGTACGGGACGGGGCTGTCGTCGTTCGTGGCGCTGCCGCTGCCCCGCGAGGTGGGGTCGTCCACCGCGGAGGCGGGGGTCAAGGCGGGGGCGGCCGACAAGACGGTGGCGAACGGACGGATCGTGTCGCTGTCGGTGGCCCCGCTGTCGGTCGTGGTCGCGCGGTCCACGGTGGCCCGGCGCTGGTACCTGCTGGTCGGCATGGTGGACGTGGACGTGCTGCGGACCGCGGGGACCGAACTCGTCGCACAGCCCCGGCGCGGCCGGTGATCAGGACCCGCGGGCTGACCAAGCGGTTCGGCCGGATCGTCGCCGTGGACTCCGTCGACCTCGACGTGGCCGAAGGCGACAGGTTCGGCTTCCTCGGCCCCAACGGGTCGGGCAAGACCACGCTCGTGCGGATGCTGCTGGGGCTGGTGCACGCCACGGCCGGGGAGATCGAGGTGCTGGGGTCGCCCATGCCCGCGGGTGCCGCCCGCGTCCTGCCGCAGGTCGGCGCGATGGTCGAGGGGCCCGCCGCCTACCCGCACCTGTCCGGCAGGCGGAACCTGGCGCTGTTCGACGCCGCCGGACCGGGCGGCCGCCGCGGCCGTCGTGACCGGGTCGAGGGCGCGTTGGAGCAGGTGGGCCTGTCCGGGGTGGACCGGCGGCCGGTGTCCGCCTACTCGCTGGGGATGCGGCAGCGGCTGGGGCTGGCGGCCGCCCTGCTGCGCGCGCCCCGGCTGCTGATCCTGGACGAGCCGACGAACGGCCTGGACCCCAAGGGGATCCGCGAGATCCGGGACCTGCTGATCGCGTTGAACGAGGGCGGGACGACCGTGTTCCTGTCCAGCCACCTGCTCGCGGAGGTGGAGCTGCTGTGCACCCGCGTCGGGATCGTCGACCGGGGGCGGATGGTGGTGCAGGACGACCTGGCGGCACTGCGGGCCCTGACCGGGCGGGTGCTGCTGCGCAGTCCGGACGCGGCGGAGGTGGTGGCGTTGTTGGACGGCCGGGTGGTCGACCGCGACGGTGAGTCGCTGGTGGTGCGGAACGCGGACGCGGCCGAGCTGAACGCCGAGCTGGTCGGGCGCGGACTGCGGGTGTCCGGGATCTCCGACGAGCGGCGGACGTTGGAGCAGGTGGTGCTGGAGACGACGGGGGACAGCGGGGACCGCGTCGACGGTCCGACCGGAGGTGCGGGCCGGTGATCGGGGTGGAGCTCCGCAAGCTGGCCCTGCGGCCACGGGTGTGGTTGAGCATCGTGCTGCTGTGCGCGCTGCCCGCGTTGGTGGCCGTGCTGCTGTCGGTGTCGGACCTGGCACCGCCTCCGGGGCAGGGCGGGGCGTTCCTGTCCGCCGTGCTGAGCAACGGGGCGCTGTACCCGGCCGCGGCGTTGGCGATGGTGCTGCCGGTGTTCCTGCCGCTGGCGGTGGCGGTGTTCGCCGGCGACGCCATCGCCGGGGAGGCGGCCACCGGGACGTTGCGCTACCTGCTGGTGCGGCCCGTGGCGCGGCCGCGGCTGTTGTTGGCGAAGCTGGTGGCGCTGGCGGTGTTCACCGTGCTGGCGGTCGTGCTGGTGGTGGTGAGTTCGCTGGTCGTGGGGCTCGCGCTGTTCGGCACCGGTGCCGAGGCGGTGGGTCAGGCCGGGGCGGTGACCTCGCTGTCCGGGGTGTCGTTGACGCCCGGCGAGCTGGCGCTGCGGCTGGCGGCGGCGATCGGGTACATCGTGGTGTCGATGGTCGGGTTCGGCAGCATCGCGTTGTTCTTCTCCACCCTGTCGGACTCGGCGATCGGGGCCGCGTTGGCGGCGCTGTCCGTGCTGATCGCCAGTTCGATCATGGAGACGTTGCAGGCCGCGTCCGCGATCAAGCCCTACCTGCCGACGAACTACTGGCTGTCGTGGATCGACTTCTTCCGCGATCCGATCTTCTGGCGCAACATCGACAGCGGGTTGGTGTTGCAGGCGTGCTACATCGTGCTGTTCTTCGGCGCGGCGTGGGCGAACTTCGCGTCGAAGGACATCACCAGCTAGCGGGCGCAGCCCGTGGGCGTCCGCTCCAGTGGCGCGGGATCGGTCAGGGCGCGCAGCACCAGTCCGGTGACGGCCGGATCGGTGGGCAGTTGCGAGTGGGCTACCACCGCGTCGGGGCAGAGTTGTTGCAGGGCGACGTTGACCGCCCCGGTGAGCCGCGCGGAATCCGGCGGCCGGACCGTCTCGTCGTCCTCGGTCCAGACGGACAGCCACGGCACGGTCGCGGGGATCGGCCGCCGGTCCACCTCGGTGAGCAGGGTGCTGCCGGGGGTGAGCTGGGCGCAGGCGACCGGGCAGGCGCCGGGGACCAGGACACCGCCCTGGCCCGCGAGCGTGGTGCCATGCAGGGGAGAACCGAGGGTCACGACGCGGCGGGCGGCCCGGCCGGTGTCGTGGCCCGCGAGCCAGAGCCGGACGACCACCCCGCCCGCTGAGTAGCCGACCAGGTCGACCGAAGGGGCGCCGTCGTCCACGGCGGCGCGGACGGCGTCGTCGAGCACCGCCGCCTGGGCGTTCAGGTCACCGGTGCCGTCACCGGGCAGCGCCAGCACGGTCGCGGCACGACCCACCGCGCGCAGCCGATCGGCGAGCCCGGCGAGGGACTCGCGGTCGCCGCCGTAGCCGGGGACCAGCAGCACCGGCCCCGGCCGGTCCTGGACCGCGGTGGGGATGTCGACGCCACGGGCAGCGGTGATCCCGACGCCGATCGCGCCGAGCAGCACCGCCGCGGCGAGGACCGCCATGAGCTTGCGCCGAGGCGCGCTGAGCGACGACCACCAGATCCGCATCACTCCATCGTGCCTCGCCCGCGTGTTCTCGACAGGGCGGGCAGCTGTGCGGATCCGGTACACCCGCGCGGCCACGTCTCAGTTCGTCAGACCGGTCAGCTCGGCCAGCACCTCCGACGCCGTGATCGAGTCCAGCTCGCCGAAGCTGCCCTTCCCGACCAGGCGGACCCCGCGCACGACCTGCGCCTGCCACTCGTGCGGCGCGCCTACCGCGATCCCCGGCTCCAGCGCCACCTCGATCGTGCCGCCGCCGGGCAGCGGTCGCGTCATCTCGTGCTCGATCCCCGCGTCCATCGGCGCTCCCCGCTCCCACGCCCCCTTGGTCAACCCCAGCAGCCTGCCGACCTCCACCTCGACGTCCTCGAACCTCTTCAGGACCCCGGAGGACAACTCCGCCTCGGTGAGCCGGTGCACCGGCCGCCCCAACTGCGGGAACGGCTGCAGGATCTCGTAATCGGCGAACACCTCCCCCCACGCCGCCACGGCGTCACCCAGGTGCAGCGGATGCGCCACCCCCACCACCGCGTCATCGGCCAGGACGAACACCTCATCACGCACGTCCGCGAAGGTGCCGTCCTCGGCCACCCGGAACGAGCACCCGTCCTCGGACACCCACACCAACCGCCGCACCAGGTGCCGCACCAACGGATGCCCCGCCAACAACACCCGGAACTGCGCCGCGGGCCACCGGCGCACCAGCACCATCGACCGCTCCAACCTCGCCACCTGATCCCCCGCGACCGTCCGCACGTCCTTCTTCAACCGCCCGAACCGCATGTGCTCCGCCGACGCCACACCACCGTCGTCCTTCGCACCCGGCTTCGGCAGATCCCTGAGCCGCTTGCCCGACCCGTCCAGCACGAACGGCCTGAGCTGCTCGTCGAACCCCACGGTGAACCGCCGCGACCCGTAATCGACGACGAGCGTGGACGCGTCGTCCAAATCAAAGTCCGGCACCAACCGATCACCCAACTCCTCCGCCGTCAGCCCCATCCCGGCGGCGACATCCCTGATCCGCTCCTGCGCCCTGGTCCTGATCCCGGCGAACTTCACCCGCTGCGCGATGCCGTTCAACCCCGCCAACGCCGCATCGGTACCAATCGCCGCCAGCACGTCGAGCCCCGTCACCGCCCGCGCGTGCTGCCCCTCACCCGGCCACGCACGGATCAACGGCACCAACCCGCGCACCGCCTCGTCGTCACCCAGCAAACCGAGCGCGGTGAACACCCAGCCGTCCTTCGAGGGCATCCCGTTCGCGCGCCACACCTCGAACAGCTCCCACGAGAACCGCGCCAGCGACGCCCTGTCACACGTGTTCCGCACGACGTCCACACCGGCGTAGGCCTTCTCCGGTGAGCACAGCGCCAGCACGGTGAGCAGGTGGCCCGTGGCCTGAAGGGGGAGCACCTGCCGCGTTCCGCGCAGCGACACCCTGGGCAGCACACCCGGATCGGCCCACGCGCCGGGCACGGGGATCGTCTCGGGCAGCAGCAGGAGCGGGTCGATCGACAGCAGCCGGTCGATCGCCTTCTCCGCCTCGGGACCGTAGTCGGCCGCTGCTTCCCTTGCCTGTTCCGGAATCTGCCGCAACGCCACCTCGGCCGCCGTGCGCGCCGCACCCGCGGGGCCCACCGCGTCGGGCACCAGGAACCGGGCGGCGTGCGCGGCGTGGCGCTTCAGCCACTTCGCGCTGACGTCGCGCACGGACTTGAGCCGCAGTGGCCACCGCGCGACGAACCGCGCCGTTTCCAGTGACACCAGGGGGAACAGCAGGTCCTCCATCTCGTCCCTGCGGTTCGGGGCGAGGTGCAGGGCCACCGGCAGCGCGTCCACCCCGAAGCGCGCCAGGACCGCCTTGCCCATCAGGCCGCTGTACCAGTTCACCTCGGGACGCCACTCCGACACCAGCGGGCGGAGCGCGTCCACCGGTCCGGCGAAGAACAGCGAGTCCTGCGCGGACGAGTCGAGCGTTCCGGCCCGGTACCGGGAGATCTCCTGGCTCCAGTCCTCGTTGCGGTGGCGGCCGGGGAAGGTCGCCGCCGCCCACTCCGCCTCCTGGCCGGGCTCCCACTCCACCGCCCGGTGGTCCGGCGCCGTGAGTCCCTCGACCACCAACGGCTCGACGGGCGTCCTCGGCACCGTCCACGGCGGAGCGACCAGGACGGCGGGCAGCGCGTCGACCGGCGCCTCGTCAAGGCGGGCCCGCTCGGCGCGCACCCCTTCCACGAACCGGCGCGCGTTCTCCGGCAGTTCGACCCGATGGGCCAACTCGGGGTAGCGCCTCAGGTGGTTCTCCAACAGCCGCTCGGCGTCCTGGGCCGCGGCGAACCGCTCCAACGCCACCACCGGGTACCGGCGGGCCATGTCGAGCACGGTGGGCACCACCTGCCTCTCGCCCAGCCGGGCCAGCAGCAGGTCGAACGCCTCGCCGGTGGGGAACTCGACCACCGTCTCCAACACCCGCTCGCGGAAGGAGGCCTCCAGGTCCGGTTCGAGGAAGGACACCATCGTGGCGGCGAGGTCGGGTCCGAGGGCGTCGGCGACGGTGTGCGCCACGTCCCTGTGGCGCAACTTCTTCCTCGGACTTCGCTGCAACTGGGCGACGGAATCGAGCGAGAGCATCAACAGGACCCGGCCCTCGTGCACGTCCGTCCGCTCGGCCTCGTCGAACGCCGCGTCGACCCAGTTCCTCCTGGTGGGCACGAGGTACGCCGTGGCCAGCAGGGAACGCAGCCCGGCGCGGAGCGGCTCGACGGCGGCCACCGCCGCTTCGTGCTCGTCGTCCGGCGCCGCGGCGAGGAAGGTCCGCACCCGCTCCATGACCACGCGGCTCGGCCAGTAGCTGTGGTAGCCGTGGCTGGACCAGTAGCCGCCGCGCCCCGGAGGCGGGGTCCACAACTCCCGGCGCCTTCCGGTGCCCGCCTCCCGGTACGCCTGAACGCCGAAGGCCTCGACCGCCGCTCGTGCGGCGAACGGCAGCCCGTGCTCCAGCACCCACGCGTCGGCCAGCAGCCGGAGGACGTTCCGCGTCGACGGGTGCTCCTCCACCAGGGCGGCGACCGCCGCCGCGCCGAGCGGTGTCGCGTCCCCGGCCAGGTGGGCGCGAGCCGCGTCGACCAGCGGCCCCTCGCTCGCCGGGTCGACGAGCACCTCCTCCAGGTCGGGCATCGACGCCTTCAGCCTGGCCCGCACCTTCCTCGGGGCGTCGGCCTTGATCGCCGGGTCGCGCCGCACCCGTCCGCCGCGCCGCGGGTGCACGTGCGGCCACCACGCCCCGGGCACGGCGAACACCGGCGCTCGGTCGTTCTCCTGCTCCGCCAACCCCTCGTAGACGGGTTCCCACCTCTGCACGCCGCTCTCCCCGTCCTGTCCGGATGCGGCGGAACCCTACCGACGGGGTCCGACAGTTCCGCGGGACGCGAATCGGAAGCGTTCGAACCGGAACGCGGCCAGCGCCTCGTCCTGGTTCTCCCCCAACACCTCCGCGGCCACCAGGTCGCCCGCGTGCACGCTCAGCGTCGCGCCGCTGTGCGAGACGGCGAAGTGGAATCCGGGCACCTCGACCGCCCGGCCCAGCACCGGGAGCCCGTCGCCGGGGATGGGGCGTTCGCCCACCCGAACGCTTTCCACGGTCGCGTCGCGGAGTCCGGGGTAGAGCGCGCACCCCGCGTCGAACACCTCGTCGACCGCCGACGGGTCCACGCTGATCTCGCCGTCGTCGGACACGTGCACCGCGCCGTCGCCGTCGTGGGTGTGCAGCAGCAGCCGCCCGGCGCCGTCAGGACGCAGGTGGACGCGCGGCGCGTGGACGACGCGGGACACCCACACCGCGACGGGCGAGGTGTACACGAGCACGCCGCGGGTGTTGCGCATGGGCAGCGGAAGACCGACCAGCGCGGCGATCTCGGCGGCCCGCGGCCCCGCGCAGTTCACGACCGCGTCCGCGGCGAGCCTGCGCCCCGACGCGAGCCGCACGGTGCTCACGACGCCCCAGGTCGACTCCAGGGCGGTGACGCCGTCGCCGCGCACCACCTCGGCACCGCGGGAGGCCGACGCGGAGAGGAGGTGGCCGACCAACCGCGTCGGCTCGATCCAGCCCTCGCGCGGGAAGTAGGCGATCCCGTCCTCGGGCAGCGCGGCCGGGTCCACGTCGGGTTCGAGGCGCAGCACCTCCGCGCGGTCGAGCCACCGCGCCTCGTACCCGTAGTCCTGCACGCCCGCGACCTTCGCGCGCAACTCCTCCCGGCCCGTCTCGTCGGCGGCCCATTCCAGGTTGCCGCCCTCGTGGTACCAGTCGCCGTGGGACGCCAGCCGCCGGTGGGCTTCCATGCTCGCGACGCTGAGGTCGTGGTACGCCCTGGGTTGCTTGCCGCAGGAGTTGGTCCAGGAGAACGTCGCACCGGACGTCCCGCCCGCGGGCGCGCCCGCGTCCACCACGGTGACGCGGGCTCCCCGCCTGGTCAGCGACGCGGCCACCGCCGCTCCGTAGACACCCGCTCCGATGACGACCACGTGCTCGACCATGGGGGAGTCCCTCCGCTCGTTGACCCAGTCAACCGCATGAAGTCGTTGCGGGGAAAGGACTTGACCGGTCCGCGGTGGGCGGGTTCCGGTCGAGCGCCGCGTCCACCGGCCTGTCCTCGGGGATGGCGGTGGCGGTCACGCGTCCGGAACGGTGAGGCCGATCCGGTAGGCCAGCACGACGGCCTGGACGCGGTCGCGCAGGTCGAGCTTGGCGAAGATGCGCGACACGTAGGTCTTCACGGTCTCCTTGCCGAGGAAGAGGGCCTCCGCGATCTCGGCGTTCGACAACCCGGCGGCGATCAGCCGCAACACCTCGACCTCCCGCGCGGTCAGGTCCGCCAGCGCCTCCTCGATCCGCCGCACCGCACCGCCGTCGTGGCGGATCCGCTCGCCGAACCGACCGATCAGCGCGCGGGTGACCTCGGGCGCCAGCAGCGCGTTGCCCGCGGCGATCGTGCGCACCGCCGCGATCATCTCGGCGGGCGGGGTGTCCTTGAGCAGGAACCCGCTGGCTCCCGCGCGCAGCGCCTCGAAGACGTACTCGTCGAGGTTGAACGTCGTCACCACGAGCACCTTGACGCGGTCGACAGCGTCCGGCCCGGCGATCCGCCGCGTCGCCTCGATGCCGTCGAGCTTGGGCATCCTGATGTCCATGACGACGACGTCCGGACGCAGCAGCCGCGCCTGGCGCACCGCCTCGACACCGTCCGCGGCCTCGCCGACGACGTCGAGGTCGCTCTGCGCGGACAGGATGGTGACGTACCCGGCGCGCATCATCGCCTGGTCGTCGCACACCAGCACCTTCGTGGTCACGCGGTCTCCGGTCGGATCGGCAGCCTCGCGCGCAGGACGAAACCGCCGTCGTCGCGCTGCCGCGTGGTCAGTTCCCCACCAGCCAACGACACCCGCCGGTGCAACCCGGCGAGGCCGCGGCCGGACGTGCTCCGGCCGGTCGTCGCACCGGCGCCGTCGGTCGTCACCTCGACCGTCACCTCCGCGGGCACGGTGTGCGACACGCGGACCACGGTCCGCCGGCCGGGCGCGTGCTTCAGCGCGTTGGTGAGCGCCTCCTGCACGACCCGGTACGCCGCCAGTTCGGCGATTCCGTCGATCGCGTGCGGCACGCCGTCCTCGACGACGTCGACGGGTTGGCCGACGAGCCTGGTCCGCTCCACGAGATCGCCGAACAGTTCCGCCGTCGGCGCTCGCGGGGCCGGTTCGGCGTCGTGCCGGGGGGTGAGCACGCCCAGCAGTTCGCGCAGGTCCGCCAACGCGCGCCGCCCGATGGTGCCGACGGCCGACATCCCCGCCTCGATCTTCGGCCGGTCCTCCGGCGGGACGTACAGCGTGGCGTCGGCCTGCATCACCATCGCCGTCACGTGGTGGGTCACCACGTCGTGCAGTTCCCGCGCGATGCGCTCACGTTCCTCCCGCATGGCCGCCTCCAGGTCGCGCCGCTGCTGCCGCTCCTGGTCGTGGAATCGGGTGCGCGCCCAGGAGCCCATGAGCCAGCAGCCAACGGGGAGCGGGAGGAAGTCGAGGTGTTCGGTGAAGGGGAACGGGGACCCGAGCGCGACCAGGCACACGGCGGTGGCCACGTAGCCCGCCACCCACGCCGCCGCCGTCGCGTACCGGTGCCGCGCCTGGTGCGTGCCCGCGCTGTACAGGGCCACGTACAGCGCGATCGACGCGAACGAGGGCGGGTAGCTGAGGCACTGGTAGGCGAAGAAGGCCGACGACACCAGCGCCAGGCACAGCGCGGGCGTGCGGGTGCGCAGGGCGAGGGGCAGGCTCTGGGCCAGCACCAGCAGCACCGCGAGCAGGTCGACCGGGCGCTGCGGGGCAGGCCAGTCGAGACTGGTGCCCTTGCCCGCCAGGCCGGGGGTGAACGACAGCGCGGCGACCACGGCGGCCAGGAGGGCGTCCCGAGTGCCGGGTGGCAGCGCCTTGGCGTTGTCGACCAATCGGCGCGGGAACGAGACGGGCGATCCCGAGCTGCGCATGACCTGAGTATAGGAGCGGCACCGCTCGCGGCCGGACCCGCGGTACGACCAGGACCGGTCGATGGGAGCGCTCCCGCGCGCGGACGCCGACCACGCCGCGCGGTTCCCCGACCCGTGGCGGTCGTGGGCCGAGACCGTGTTCGGGCCGCCGGATCCCGCGTACCACCGCGTACGCGTCGTCGAGCCGGACCGCTCGCGGTCAGGTGGTTTCCTCCGATCGCCGGTGCTCCCGGTCGTCCGGGTCCTCGGGCTGCGAGCCCTGTTCACCCTCGGGGACGGGCAGCAGGGCGTTGCCGCGGTCCTCGGACTCCTGCAACACGGCCTGGGCCTGCGCCTCGGGGTCCGCGCTCCCGCCCGCGGCCTCCTCTTCGGGGAGCAGGTGGGCTCGCTTGGCCACTTCGTCCTCACGGGGGCTCATGCCGTCGGAGTCTGCCACCGGTCGGCGGCGCGAGCAGGTCGGCGGGAGTCAGGCGTAGTCCGGCAGCCGCCGGGCGACCTCGTCCGGCGACGGCATGCGCGCGACCTCCTCGGCGACCGTGCGAGCCGCGTCGCGGTGTTCCGGGCGCCCCAACAGGGTCAGGACGTGGTCCGCGACGGCGTCCGCGGTCACCTCGGTCGGGAGCAGGCCGAGGCCCGCGCCCGCCGAGACGACGGCGTCGGTGTTCGCGAACTGGTCGGCCCCCTGCGGCAGGAACAGCTGCGGGGCGCCCACGGCGAGCGCGCCGAGGGTCGTGCCGCTGCCGCCGTGGTGCACGACCACGTCGACGTGCGGCAGCAGGTCCGCCTGCGGGACCCAGGTCTCCACGGTCACGTCGTCCGGCAGGTCGCCGAGTTCCTCCGGTCGCACCCGGCCCGCGGCGACGACGACGCGAACGCCGAGCGTCGCCAGTCCCCGGACGGCCGTGGTCAACAGCTCCGCGGTGCCGAACGCGGTGCCGAGCGTCAGGTAGACCAGTGGTCGCGAACCGCGGGGAGCGGTCCACGATCCGGGCGTGGAGTACGCCACCGGACGCAGCGCGATCCGGTCGGCGGTGGCGAGGAAGTCCGCGTCCTGCAAGGACGGCGGGCAGATGTCGACGTGCGGGCGGCCGGGGGCGGGCGCTTCGAGGCCGATGTCCGCGGGGAACATCCGGCCGAAACCGTGCCAGACACCCGGAATCCCGGCGTGGTCCGCGGCCGCGGCCACACCCGGCAGTCCCCATTCGTGCACGACCAGGTCCGGCTTCACCCGTGCCAGCTCGGGTTCGAGGTCCTCGGCGTAGATCTCGTAGAACGAGTCCGCGGGCCGGAACGGGCGCAACCCGTTCGCCGCCAACGGTTCGTGCACCGCGTCCCCGGCGGCGAAGTGGACCTCGTGCCCGGCGTTCCGCGCGGCGACGGCGAGGGGGATCAGCGGGTAGGTGTGGCCGACGGACGCCAGGCTGGCGAAGAGGACGCGCATGCGAGCGAGCCTAGATCAGGTGGTCTCGAAGCCGTGGTGCTCGCTGGTGATCGGCCGCCCGGTCTTCTCGTCCACGACGACCGGGCGCACGGTCCGGCCCGTGTCGCGGTCCACCAGGCGTGCCGAAGGCCGCTCGGGGCCGAAGTGCCGGTGGCCCCACGCGGCCATCGCTGCCAGCACCGGCAGGAAGTCGCGGCCGCTGTCGGTGAGCACGTACTCGTGGCGGGTCGGACCGGTGGCGCGCAGGTCGAGCAGACCGGACGCCACCAACCCCTTGAGGCGGCGGCTGAGCGAGCCGGGGGAGATCTCCAGGTGCTCCTGGAGGTCGGCGAAGCGGGTGATGCCCGCGGAGACGTCGCGCAGGATCAGCACGCTCCACCACTCGCCGACGTGCTCCAGACCGCGGGCGATCGGACAGGACGCGTTCGCGAAGCTGACGTGGTGGACCACCGAACGCCTCCTTGGCCGACGAGCCGGGGGTTTACCGGCGAGTAACTATCATGATAGTAGTTAGGGCGACCGACAGGAGCCCTTCATGACCACCGTTGACCTTTCCACGCTGTCCGGCCTCGACGTCATGCGCCTCGCGCAGGCGAACCAGGACGGCGACGCCCCGCACATCGGCCGCCTGCTGGGGATGAGCTTCGACGAGGTCGAGAAGGGACGGGTCGTCATGTCGCTGTCGACCCGCCCCGACTTCACGAACCCGCTCGGCATGGTGCACGGCGGCATCGCCGCCACGCTGCTCGACTCGGTGATGGGCTGCGCCGTGCACTCCACGCTCGCCCCCGGCGTCGGGTACACCACGCTCGAACTGAAGGTGAACTACATCCGGGCCGCACGCACCGACGGCCAGCGGCTCGTGGGCGAGGGGACCGTCGTGCACGCCGGGCGGCGCACCGCCACGGCCGAGGGCCGGATCGTGGACGAGCGCGGCGCGCTGGTCGCCCACGCCACCACGACCTGTCTGATCTTCTCCGCGCAGTCCTAGGGATTTCTCGGTCGTCGCGGACTTTGTCAAGTCGCCTCTATTGCTTCAGTGTGGACCAAAAGAAGGCCGGACTCCGGTATGCGGCAGGACCGGACAGCGGCAGCGTTCGGCGAATCGCTGGGTACTGTCGATCCCGCGATGTCCGGGGGTCTGCTGAGGGGGCCGGTCGATGGAGTTCGAGTTCGGTGGTGAGCTGTGGTTCTGGAGAGGGCCCGCGCCGTGGTACTTCATCACCGTGCCGGAGGAGGAGTGCGTCGTCCTGCAGGCCGAGTCGACGGCCGTGAGCTACGGCTGGGGCATGATCCCCGTCGCGGTCACGATCGGCGACAGCGAGTGGAGGACGTCGCTGTTCCCGAAGGACGGCCGCTACGTGGTGCCCGTGAAGGCGGCGGTGCGCCGGGCCGAGGGGCTGGAGGCGGGTGACAGCCCCACGGTGCGCTTGACGATCCGCACGTGACCCCCGAGGTCGTCAGCTCTGACGCCACTGCTGGTTGGCGCCGCCGGTGCACGGCCAGAGGACGACCGGCGTCCCGAACTCGGTGCCCGAGGCGAGGACGTCGAGGCACAGCCCGGACTGCCTGCCGACGATCGACAGGTCCCGGTTGACGGTCCACCTCTGGTGCACGGAGCCGTTGCAGTCGAAGATCTCGACGATCGTGCCCTGCTGCGTGTCCGCCAGGCGGGGCTGGAGGCACTTGGTGCCGTACACCCTCAGCTCGCCCGCCGCGGTGGGCGCCCACTGCTGGTTCGACCCGCCGTTGCAGTCGGAGATGGTCGTCGCCGTGGAGTTCTCGATCGCCTTCTGCGGCACGTCCAGGCACTTCTTCGACGCTTCCCCGATGAACGGGGTGGCCGCCACCGGCCTGGCGGAGGTGGACTGGGGGGTCGAGGGCTTCGACGGGGGTGTGGACGAGGTGCTCGACGGGGAGGTCGAGGCCTCGGACCGCTTGGCGTTGTTGGCGTACAGGAACGCGCCGCCGACGGCGGCGGCCAGCACCACCAGTGCGGCGACGAGGCCCGCGGTCGCGCGTCGCCTGTTCCTCCGATCGTCCACAGTGGATGGTGTGAGAGCGGGGAAGGACGAGGTCACCTGGTCCCGCAGGTCCACGACCACGGTCGGTGTGGGGGCGGTGTTCCTGGCCAGTGCGGCGAGCGACGCCGCCACCTCGGCCATCGTCGGCCTGGCACTTGGATCCAGGGCGAGCAGCCTGGTCAGCAGCGGGGTGAGCGCCCCGGCGCGTTCCGGTGGGCGGATCGTGCCCGCGGCGGCGCGGTAGAGCTGGGCGATCGAGTTGTCCGTGAGGCCGAACGGCGGCGTGCCCTCGACGGCGTCGTACAGCGTGGCCCCGAGCGAGAACACGTCCGAGGGGTAGCCGGCCTCCTGGCCCCTCGCGACCTCGGGGGCGAAGTACGCGGGCGTGCCCGCGTAGTGACCGGTGGCGGTCGCGGACGTGTCGTCCAGCGCGCGGGAGATGCCGAAGTCGGTGATCTTCACCGCGCCCTCGGCGCCGAGCAGGACGTTGCCCGGCTTGACGTCCCGGTGCACCACCGACGCCTTGTGCGCGGCGGCCAGCGCGTCCGCCATGTGCTTGCCGACGCGCACGGCGTCGGGGACCGGCAGGGGTCCTCTCTCGGCGAGCACCGCCGCCAGGCTCTTGGACGGCAGGTACTCCATGATCAGCCACGGCTGGCCGTCGTGTTCGACCACGTCGTGGACCGTGATCGCGTTGGGGTGGTGCAGCCGTGCGGCGATCCGCGCCTCGCGCTGGGCCCGCCGACGGGCCTGCTCGATCGCCCTCAGGTCGAGGTGCGAGGGCAGCAGCAGCTCCTTCACGGCGACGACCCGTTCCAGCTTCAGGTCGGTGGCGCGCCAAACCAGGCCCATGGCGCCCGCGCCGAGCTGGTCGTGCAGCTCGTAGCGCCCGGCGATCCGCTGGTTCTGCACGCTCACGTGGGACCCCCGGGAATGGCGAACGCTGACGGTGGAGCGATGCTAGTGGACCGCGTTCGGGCGACGGTGGGCACCACGCGTCGCGGGAGGACCCGTGCCGTCTCGAATGGACTCCCGTGGCCGCACCGAAAAAATCCGGAAGAAGTTCCGCGGACCTGTCGATTCGGCGTCCACCCCTTCGACGTAGGGGTAGGGCCGGGCGCACGGAGTCCGGCCGATCGGGAGGACACGACATGACCGCCACGACCGTCGAGCACACCGCCACCGCTCGTTCGCGCAGCCGCCACCTGGTCACCGCCGGCCGGATCGTCCTGGGGCTGCTGTTCTCCGTCACAGGGCTCAACGGTTTCCTGAACTTCCTGCCCCAGGACCCCGGCGCGATGCCGGACGGGGCGCTCGCGTTCAGCGGGGCGCTGGCGGCCACCGGGTACGTGCTGCCGTTGACGATGGGGGTTCAGCTGATCTCCGGGATACTGCTGCTGCTCAACCGCTTCGTCCCGCTCGCGCTGGCCCTGCTCGCGCCCGTCGTGGTCAACATCTTCGCGTTCCACGTCTTCCTCGCGCCGTCGGGCCTGGTCATCGCGATCGTGGTGGCCGCGCTGGAGATCGGTCTCGCCTGGGCGCACCGGGACGCGTTCCGGCCGATGCTCCGCAGTGCCTGACCACGGTCCTGGGGTCGCCTCGACGCGCGCGACGCCGCGCGTCGAGGCCGTGCTCAGGTCGCGGTGAAGCGGTGGTGGCCGGTCCAGCCGGGATCACCGGTGGTCGCGAACCGCACCCACGCGCCGTGCACGTCGGCCGTCAGCGACGGAGGGACCTCCGGTCCCAGCAGACCGCGCGGTCCACGCAGTCCGGGCAGGTGGGTCGTGTCGAACACGAACGGCAGTTCCACGCCGTGGCACGCGCCGTACGGCCCGTCCCGCCAGTCGAACTCGTAGGTCAGGGCTTTCCCGTGCGCTCCGGCGAGGCGACGCGCGCCCGACTCGAACAGCTCGTCGATCGCCGCCGTGCGGGACGGGTCCTGGTAGAGCCTCGACTCCTCGGTGTTGGTGCCCACCAGCAGGTCGATGTCGTGCGCCACCTCGTGTCCACCCCGCACGACGCCGAACGGCGTCGCGGCGGCGCGGCCCACCGGGCGGAGCCGCGCGACGGCGTCGACCAGCGCCGCGTCGGGCACCTCCCCGAAAGCCCTTGGCGCGCGGTCGATCCCCAGTGCCGCCGCGAGTTCCGCGGCGGTGCGCTCCGCGTCCTCGGGAGCCAGTTCGACCAGTCCTCCGCTCTGGCTGATCGCGCGGCGAAACAGACCGCGCGCGGCCGGGTCGACGACGAGCGCGCCGACGATCATCGCGCCCGCCGACTGCCCGAACAGCGTGACCCGGTCCGGGTCGCCGCCGAAACCCGCGATGTTGTCGCGGACCCAGCCCAGCGCGGCGAGCACGTCCAGCGCGCCGCGGTTGTCCGGAGCACCGGGCAGGCTGAGCCACCCCGGCGCGCCCAGCCGGTAGTTGAGCGTCACCAGGACGATCCCGTCGCGGGTGAAGGCGGACCCGTCGTAGACCGCCGCGCCGCCCGTGCCGGACAGGAACCCGCCGCCGTGCACGAACACCATCACCGGCGCCTTCCCGGTGGTCGACGGCGTCGACACGGTGACCGCCAGGTAGTCGTCGCCGGTCACCCGGTCGAGGCCCATGAGCGGTCCCATGTCCACCTCCCCGAACCAGCGGCGGTCGGGCGCCGGGGCGGACGGGCCGGGCGTGCTCACGTCCCGCACCCCCGTCCACGGCGCCGGGGGAGCGGGCGCGGCGAACCGGCCGGCGCCGATCGGCGGTGCGGCGTAGGGGATGCCGTGGAACACGGTGCCCCGGCTCGACACGACACCGGAGGTGGTGGAGACGTTCACGCGAAGGCCGCCCACTCCTCGATGGCGAACCCGCCGCCGTTCCGGCGGATCTCGGCCGCGCCCGACCCGGGCAGGTGCGCGGGCAGCACGAGCGCGTTGTGGTCGGCCGCCCAGCCGAGCACCCGACGGCGCGTGGCCGTGGCCTGCGCCTCGTCCTCGTCGAAGCTGGGACAGCGGTCCGGCTCGGCGAACTGCAGGGGGCTGTGCAGCAGGTCGCCCACGAACACCGCCCGGTCGGTTCCGGAGGTCAGGGTGATCACCGACGAGCCGGGGGTGTGGCCCGGTGCCGGGTCGATCCGCAGAGCGCCGTCGAGGACGTGCTCGTCCTCCCAGAGGGTGATCAGCCCCGCCCGGTGCACCGGGGCGACGCTGTCCTCGAACACGTTCTGCATCCTGCGCCCCGACCGGGTCCGGTGCTCGTTGAGGGGGTTCCAGTAGTCGAAGTCGGCGCGGGACACCAGGTAGCGGGCGTTCGGGAACGTCGGGACCCACTCGGAGCCGTCCAGGTGGGTGTTCCAGCCGACGTGGTCGCCGTGCAGGTGCGTGCACACGACGACGTCCACGTCCTCGGGCCGCACGCCCGCGCGGGCGAGGTTGCCGAGGAAGTCCGTGTCCAGGTGCGCGAAGAACGGCATGTACGGCCGTTCCTTGCCGTTGCCGACGCCGGTGTCGACCAGGATCGTCCTCCCCTCGCTGCGCACCAGCCAGGTCTGCATGACGGCGTGCACCACGTCCTGCCGGGGGTGCCAGAACTCGGGGGCCAGCCAGCTCTCGTGGGCTTCCCAGACCTCTCGCGGGACGTCCGGGAACATGAACTCGCGGGGCAGTCCGGCGGGCGGCTGCTCGATGACGCGGGTGATCTCGACGTCGCCGAGGGTGATGGTGTCCATGTGGTCGAGTGTCGCCGGCCGGGCGCGCCGGAGGTATCGGTCACGTGACCGCACTCGCCGATACAGTCGGGGTGTGCGCGCAGCGGGTCGGGACGTCGAGACCGCCACCGTCCTGGGGCTGACCAGCGGGGTCTTGGTCGTCACGGGTGAGCCCGGCGCGGGGAAGAGCACGCTGCTCGACCTCGCGGCCGACACCGCGTCGACAGGGCGCAGGGTGCTGCGGGTGACCGGGGGGCGCAGCGAGTCGACCCTGCCGTTCTCCGGGCTGCACCAACTGCTCCGGCCGGTGCTGGACGAGGTCGACGGGCTGCCCGAACGGCAGCGCTCGGCCCTGCTCGGCGCGATCGGCCTCGGCACGGGCGCCCCTGACCGGTTGCTCATCGCCGTCGCGGTCCTCGCGCTGCTGTCCGAGCTGGGCGAACGCGTTCCCGTGCTGGTCGTGGTGGACGACGTGCGGTGGATCGACGGGGGCTCGCGCGATGTGCTCTCGTTCGTCGCCCGGCGCATCGACGACGAGCCGCTCGCGCTGCTGGTCGGTGCGCGGGACGAGACCGAGTTCCCCGGCTTTCCGCTGGTCGCGCTGGGTCCGCTCGCCCCGCTCGCGGCGGCGGCCCTGCTCGACGCCCAGCCGTCACCGCCGACCGGGACGCTCCGCGTCCGGGTGCTGGCGCAGGCCGCGGGCAACCCGCTGGCGCTCGTCGAACTGGCCAGGGCGGGCTGCGCGGACGACGACATCCTGCCGCTGACCGAGCGGCTCGAACGCGTCTACGCCGCCGACCTCGACCGGCTGCCCGCCGCGACGCGGGAGGCGTTGCTGCTGGTCGCGGCGGACACGGCCGACCTCATCGCGACCACCCGCGCCGCCGCGCTCGCGCCCGCCGAGGAGGCGGGCCTGGTGCGGCTCACCGGCGGCCGGGTCCGCTTCCGGCACCCGCTGGTCCGGTCGGCGATCTACCACTCGGCGCCGCTCGCGGCACGCGATCAGGCGCACCGCACGCTCGCCGACCTGCTTGCGGCCGAGCCCGACCGGAGCGCCTGGCACCTCGCCGCGGCCACCACCGGGCCCGACGAGCACGTGGCCGCGGCCCTGGAGGCCACCGCGGACCGCGCCCGGCGGAGGGGCGGTCACGCCGCGGCGGCGGGCGCGCTCGAACGGGCGGCCGAGCTGAGTCCGTCGCCGGACGACCGGGCCCGGCGGCTGGTACTCGCCGCGGGCGCCGCGGTCCACACCGGTCAGGCGCAGTGGGTCGAAGCCCTCGCGACGACGGCGGGCACGCTCACCGACGACCCGTTCCTGCTGGCCACGGCCGCGCTGCGGGTCGGGCAGGTCCTCACCCTGACCTCGCGGCACGCCGCCGCGATGGCACTGCTGATGCGCGCCGCGGACGAGCCGACCCTGACCGGGCAGGCACTGGCCGCGGCCGCGGTGACCAGCTTCTACTCCGGTGACGACCACGACCGCGCGCTGGTGCGCGACAGGTCCGACGGCGACCCCTGGACGTCGGCGGTCGTCGACCCGCACGAGAACCGGGCGGAACTGGCCGCGCGGATCCCCGAACTGGTCGAGCGGGCGGGGGAGGACCACGGCCTGCTCATGACGCTCGGCGCGATGGCGTGGCTGCTCGACGAGACGGCGCTCGCCGTGCGGATCTTCGACGACGCGCTGCACCGCTGGCGCGCCGCCGGTCGGATCCCCACCGGCCTCGGCTGCTCGGCGGGCTGGGCCTACCTCGACCACGGCCAGTGGGCGCAGGCGCGCCTCGCCGCCGCGGGCGCGGCCGCGCTGTCCGCCGACGCGAACCTCCCGCACCTCACCGCGGCGACCCTGACGCTGGAGGCGACCGCCGTCGTCCTCTCCGGCGACACCGCGACGGCCCGCGACCTGGCGGGCCGGGCCCTCGCCACGATCGACCCGTCGACCAGCAGGGCCGTCGGCGCGCGAGCGCGGTGGGCCCTCGGCATGGCGGCCGTCGCCGACGGCGACCACGTGACGGCGTACGAGCAGTTCCGGCTGCTGTTCACCGCCGACGGCGAGCCGGTCCACCACCACTTCTCCTTCGTGGCGCTGGCCGAGCTGACGGCCGCCGCGGTGCGCACCGGCCACGACGCCGACGCCGCCGAGATCCTCCACCGCGCCGAGAAGCGCTTGGCGGGCAACACCTCCGCGCGGACGCACGCCCTGCTGCACCGCAGCCGCGCGCTGCTGGAACCCGACGACGCCGAGACCCACTTCCGGGAGGCGCTCGGCGACCCGCTCGGCGAGCAGTGGCCGTTCGAACGAGCCCAGGTGCTCCTCGACTACGGGGAATGGCTGCGCCGCCGCCGTCGGATCACCGAGGCCCGACCGCGGCTGACCGCGGCCAACGAGGTCTTCCGCCGCCTCGGCGCGCGGCCGTGGCTGGACCGCGCCCAGGGTGAACTGCGAGCGGCGGGCATCGACTCCGAGCCCGCGGCGCCGGACGCGCTGACCGCGCTCACCCCGCAACAGCAGCAGATCATCCGGCTCGCGGCCCGCGGACTGACCAACCGGGAGATCGGCGAACGGCTGTTCCTGTCCCCGCGCACGGTCGGCTCGCACCTGTACCGGAGCTTCCCGAAGCTGGGCATCACCGGTCGCGCCCAACTCCGGGACATCGTCGACGCCGCGGCGACCACCGGCTGAGGCCGGACCATCCACTTCGAACACCTGCGCCTGCCTTGCCCGACAACGGTTCCGCCCGATCGCCGAGCTGTCCGCGTGACGGCCGACCGCCGCGTGCCGTCCTCGACGGCTAGTGCACGCGAGGGGCGCTGAGCGCGTCCTCGACCGACGAGTGCATGGTGAAGAGCTGGTCGAGCTGGGCCGAGGAGATCGAGCGCAGCACGGCGCGCGACGAGACGACCAGGCTCATCGGCGTCCCGTTGGCGGCGCCCGCCTGGTGGTTGGCCACGAGCACGGACAGGCCGACCGAGGCGAGAAACTTCACGTCGGCGAAGTCGACGACGACGGTGGGGCGCTGCTCGGCGGGCGCCGCGGAAGCCGTGGCGAACACGCCGGTCAGGTGCTCGCTCAGCGCCGGGGCCGTGTTCATGTCGATCTCGCCCATCACGTGCACGACCAGCGCGGACCCGCGGTCCTCGGTCACGAGCCGGAGGGGGGTGCCGTGTTCGGGACCGGAACCGGCGTCCTGCGTGGAGTTGCGTGGCATCGGAGTCCTCGTCTCGTGGGCGAACCCAGTCTAGGGGGCGACGACCGGCACGGGGGCGTGGCCTTGGCGGGCGCGCCGTCCTAGAGTCTGACGTGTGGTGGGCCATTCGCTCGGGTAGCCCGCACTCGTTGACCACCGCCGTCGTCGAACCGACCGCGGTAGCACCAGCCGAGGAGTCAGGTGAGCACGCCGAGGACCCGTCCGCACCACGAGTTCCGTCTCGACGACCACGAGACGCCGCCGCTGTCGCAGGTGCGGGCGTGGATCAGGAAGGTCCTGGACGGCCTCGACCCCGATTTCGTCGCGGACACCGAGTTGATCGCCACCGAACTCGCCGCCAACGCCTTCGAGCACGCGCGGGGCCCCCGTGCGATCCGCCTGGACCACCGGAGCGCGACCGGGATCGTGCGGGTGGAGGTCGACGACGCCGCACCGGACGTGCTCCCCAAGCCGGGGACGTCGACGCTGGGCGAGTTCCGCGGACGCGGCCTGGTGCTGGTCAAGTCGCTGGGCGCGGTCTGGGGAGTCGACCGATACGCCGACCGCAAGACCGTGTGGGCGGAGATCCCGGTCCCGAACGGCTGACCCGAACGGGGGAGACGCGAGACACACACGATCGGGTCGTGACGATTGGTCCCGCCGCCGTGTCTGGAGAGAGTGGAAGCAATGCGGCTTCCACCGCAGACCAGCAGACGCGGACCAGAGGAGAAGTCATGACGAACGCGATCCCCACCGCTCCCACCCGCCCCGCGGCAGGCCGTGAGGTGGCGAAGACCAGCGCCGGGGCGTCGGCCCCCACGCACGGCTCCACCACCATCGCCGACGTCGTGGTGCAGAAGATCGCGGGCCTGGCGACCCGGGAGATCTCCGGCGTCCACGCGCTGGGCGGCGGAGCGGCGCGGGCGTTCAGCGCGATCCGCGAGCGCATCCCCGGCGCGTCGTCCAGCGCGGGCCAGGGCGTGTCGGTCGAGGTCGGCGAGAAGCAGGCGGCGGTCGACCTCCAGATCCTCGTGGAGTACGGCGTGTCCATCGCCGACCTGTCCACCGCGGTGCGGCGCAACGTGATCACCTCCGTCGAGCGGATGACCGGCCTGGAGGTCGTCGAGGTCAACATCAACGTCACCGACGTGCACATCCCCAGCGACGACGAGGGCGACGACACCCCTGACACGGGCCGCGTGCTGTGACCGACGGCGTCGAGGTCGACGCCGACCGCATCGCCGCCGCTGTGCTGGTGAGTCCGCACGTCGCGGCCCTGCACAGCGGTCGGTTCGGCGAGATCGCCACCTACCTGCCAGGCAGGCGGATCGCGGGCGTCAGGATCCGCCCCGACGGGATCACCATCGGCGTCACCGGGCGCTATCCGGCCACCACGGCGGAGATCGCCGCCGCCGTCCGGGCCGCGTTGGGCCCGGTCGACCGGCCGGTGCACGTCCGCATCGGCGACCTCGCGTTGACACCCGACCTCGTGGCGACGCCCGACTTGGTGTCGATGCCCGACCTCGCCCTCCGCTGACCGATCGGCCCAGCAAGGAGAAACCATGACCCCCACCCAACTCGGTCTGCTGACCGGGATCGTCCTCGGTTCGGCGGCCGCCTTCGGCGGGTTCGGCGCCTTCCTGGTCGTGCTCCTGTTCGGTGCGGTCGGGCTGCTCGTCGGCCGCGTGCTCGAAGGCAAGCTCGACCTGTCCCAGCTCTCCGGCCGCGACAGGGGCTGACCACCATGACCACGACCCTGACCGCCGCCCCGTCGGCCGCCCCGGACACCGACCGGGGCAGCCTCACGATCTCCGAGCGCGCCGTCGAGCGGATCGCCGTCGCCGCGCTCGCCGAGGTCGACGCGGTCGGCGGATCGGTCACGCGGATGCTCGGCGTGGCCGTCGGCCGCGAAGGCGCGGACCACACCGCCAAGGTCACCGCGACGGTCGACGGCGGCACCGCCTCCCTGGCCGTCCGGCTGTCCGTGACCTACCCGACACCGGTCGCGCGGACCACCGAAGCGGCCCGCGCGCACGTGATCCAGCGCGTCGAGGAGCTGACCGGGTTCACCGTGGCGCGCGTGGACATCACCGTCACCGCCCTGCACGGCAGCGCTCCCGACACCAGGAGGGTCCAGTGAAACGCCTGCCCCGCCGCAGCGCTCCCGCCGTCCTCACCGCCGTCGTCCTGCTCGCGGTCTGCGTGCTGGTCGCCACGGTCGCGATCCAGACGATCCTCGGGCACACCCCGTGGGTCGACTACCGCACGGCGGCCGACGCGCTGAACGCCACCCGCTGGAACGACCTCGTCCCCGTGATCGTGGGCGGTGCGGCGGCCGTGCTCGGGCTCGTCCTGCTGCTGGCCGCGTTCCTGCCGGGCAAACCCACCGTCCTGCCGTTGCGGGACGACGAGACCTCGATCGAGTCCGGGGCGTCGAGGCGCAGCTACCGCAGCACGCTGCGGACGGCCGCGACCGGTGTCGACGGCGTCAGCGGAGCCGCGCTGTCGGTGGGGCGCCGCAAGGTCGCCGCCGTCGTGCGCACCGACCGGACGAACACCGACGGGCTCGCCGACGCGGTGCGCGCCTCCCTCGAGCATCGGCTCGACCAGATCGCCCCGGCGGGCCGTCCCGAACTCAAGGTCAAGATCAAGTCGGCCAGGAGCGCGTCATGACCAACCTCAACCGCCCCGCCCGCCTCAACCGCGGCCTGCTCGGCCTGGTGGGCGTCGTGCTGCTGGTGGCCGGGGCCTTCACGGTCGCGACTCACTTCGGCCTGCTGACCGTCTTCCCACGGGACGCGCCACTGGTGCCCGAGATGGCCGACCCGCCCACCTGGGCCTTCTACGTCGCCGCGACGGTCGCGATCGTGCTGGGACTGCTGTGCCTGGGCTGGCTCCTCGCCCAACTGGCCCGCACCCCGAAGACCCACACCTGGCGCTTCGAGCAGAACCCCGCCCAGGGCCGCACGGAACTCGCCGCGGGCACCGCGATCGCCCCGTTCATCGAGGAGGTCACGGCCTATCCGGGCGTGCACGCGGTCCGCGCGACCCTGGCAGGCCGCCGGGAGACACCCGCGCTGGCGATGGTGGTCAG
Organism: Umezawaea sp. cmx-9-4; assembly: GCA_049997955.1. Lineage (GTDB taxonomy): Bacteria > Actinomycetota > Actinomycetes > Mycobacteriales > Pseudonocardiaceae > Umezawaea. The sequence goes on from JAEBDY010000012.1 coordinate 353,039, forward strand.
CGCCGACCAGGACAGCGACCTGGCCGACATCCGCCACCGGATCGACACGATCGGCCTCCCGCGCCTGCGCCAGGCCCTCGACCTGGACGCGGTGCCGGTGACCATCGAGTTCAGGTTCGCCAACACCACCGGGGCACGCGCCCTCTAGGGCGTGTCCTGCGGATCTTCCTCATGATCGTGTGCGGATGATGAGGCATGGTGGGACGTGGTGAGCTGACGGACAGGGCATGGGCGAGGATCGCGCCCTTATTGCCCGCGCAGACGGGGCGTCGGGGTGGTCGGTGGCGTAGCCACCGGCAGGTGATCGACGGGATCCTGTGGAAGGAACGCATGGGTGCGCCGTGGCGTCATCTGCCGGAGCGGTACGGGCCGTGGAAGACCGCGCACGAGCGGTTGCGCACGTGGACCGCGGACGGGAGGTGGGATCGGATCCTGGAGCACGTGATCGTCAAGGACGAGTCGCTGGGGACGGTGCGGGACAACGTCGTGTTCGTGGTCAGTGTCGATTCCACGAGTGTCCGGGCGCATCAGCACGCCGCGGGAGCCCGGAAAAAGGGGGCTGCGCGGACTGGAGCGAAGCCCTCGCCATCGATAGGGAATGCGTCGGGCGGTCACGGGGAGGTCTGACGACCAAGCTCCACCTGGCGGTCGATGCCACGGGCCTGCCGCTGGCGGTGATCCTCACGTCCGGCCAGGCCGGGGACAACCCGCAACTGCTGCCGCTGCTCGAGGAGATCCGTGACATCGACGTCGACGGGCGGAGGGTGCGGGTAATCGCCGACAAGGCCTACACCCATCCGAGTACCCGCACGGCGTTACGTGCTCGGAAGGTCAAGGCCACCATCCCCGAACGCGCCGACCAGGTCGCCCGCCGCAAGGCGAAGGGCTCGGCCGGTGGTCAGGCCACCGGCCTTCGACCCCGACCTCTACAGGCTTCGCAACGTGGTCGAGCGCTGTTTCAACCGCCTCAAGCAGTTCCGTGGCGTGGCGACCCGGTTCGCGAAACGAGCGTCCTACCACCGGGCCGAGATCGTCCTGGCCTGCATCGTCCTTCACCTCCGATGAAGATCCTGACTTGGTCGTCGCAAGGCCAGCAGGTCCGCGGTGGCGACCCTGGTGGAAGGCACCAGCCGGTTCCTGGTCCTGGTGTCGTTGACCGGGCGGGACTCGTTGACCGTGAGCGAGGCGATCATCTCTACCGTCGGATCCCTCCCGACGACGATCAAGCGGTCGTTGACGTGGGATTGCGGCTCGAAAATGGCTCTGTACAAAGACATCCCGGCCACCGGACTGCCGGTATTCCTCGCCCACCCGCACTCGCCGTGGGAACGCGGCAGCAACGAGAACCTCAACCGGATCATGCGGAAGTACCTGCCCAAGGGCATCGAGATCACCCACGACCCGACCTACCTTGCCGCCATCCCCGCCGAGATCAACAATCGACCCCGTAAGATCCACGATTGGCGTAAACCAAGCGTGATATTCATCGAGCTCCTCGAAGCGGATGCCTCCACCGCCGAGCATGCCACTCCGACGAATTCCTACGCTTGATCGATACGTGAAACGCTCTCGGACAATCACGGGAAACCTCAAGATCGATGCTGAGGCGTGAAACTGTCCCGAATCTTTACACGACCGGGTGTCTATCGGTATCCGGGTGATTCCTGGGTGCATGCTTCACATATGAGTTGGTTCACGTTCAATCGACTTTACCTCATGGGCCGGTCTCATTTTCTGACCCGTCGAGGTCTGCCTTCTCGGTGACAGGAGTCATTCCATGAATATTCGACAGATCGCAGCCTCGATCCTCGCGGCAGGCGTCGTGACCACGCTGACCCTGATGCCCGCCAGTGCCGCCGCCCCTGCTCCGAACCCCGCATCGACGCAATCGGCGGCTGTACCGCCTGCCGATTGCGTCACCGCCGTCGCCGCCGCCGTCGACAGCGCCAACTCGGCCACCGCGGCTGCCGCCAATGTCACCGACTCCGCCGCCGCCGCCGCAGCCGCCAAGGCGTTCGCGGAAGGCGCCGCCACCGGGACACCTGCCGCTATCAACGCCGCCGCCGCCAATCTGGCGGCGTTCAACACCGCTGCTGCGACAGCTGCGGCAGCCAGCGCCTCCGCCTACTCCACCTCCGCCAGCGCGACCATCGCCGTCCTGGCCGCCTGCGCTCAGGCGTAGGGAACGCCCAGCCGGCGGCAGCCGTTTCCGGTGACGTGTGGATCTCGTCGGCATCCCGGTGCTGTTCCGCGCACCTCTCGCGTGGAGGACCACTTCCGGGCCTTGGCCGGGCACCCGCCACCGGGGCGAGCTCTGGGCGTGGCGGGGTCGGCGCTGGTGCCGGGCTGGGCCGACGGGGATCTGCTGGTCGGCACCCGCGGGAGACCACGCTGATCCAGGCCACAATGCCGGTCTCCGTGACCGATCCCGGCCGGGTGGCGACCTGGCCGTGGCAGGTCCTCGCGCACGCCTGTTTGGACGTCCACGACCTCCGTCGGATCATTCGCATCAGGCTCTGTCTTTCCCGCCATGGCGTCCTGCTCTCCTGGGACCTGGACCGCTTCTCCGACGTGCTGCTCGACGAATGGGTTTACGCCCGGCCCTGCCGGTCCGAGGCCGAACGCCGCGAAGCGTTTCCGAGGTGGCTGTACGACGGCGATCACCACCGCGGTCACACCGCACTCAAAGGCCTCGCACCCCGCGAGCCGCTTACCCAACCCACAGGGCAGTACACCGGCTGGGGGTCGGCACTGGTGAGTCGCCGGTAGAACGACGATGCCGGTCGAGATCATGTTCGGATGATCGTTCCCTGCCGTACACGGTGACTGACCGCCATCCGAGGAGCGTGTCGACCGCGGTCGGCGAACATCGGCAGCGGATGGGCCGGCCGCGGGACTGTTGCCGCACCCAGGCGGCGACCGGACACTCCCAGGCGGCGAGGTCAGGAAGACATGACCCTCGAGGGATGGTGGTCATGGTGTCGGGATGTCTGCGGTATCGCTGTGGCGCAGTGCGTTCCACACCAATCGGGCGTTCTCGGCAGCATCCCCCGCAGCCGCCCACGCGTGGTGGCCGGTGTTGTCGAGGACTGCGGCCAACGTGAGGTGTCCGTCGGGGGGAGCGTCCCCGAGGTCGGCCAGGATTTGGTCGAGGTCGGGGCTTAGCTTGTTGTTTACTGACCTTTCGGGGTCAGTGTCCGGGAGATGGTGTTCAAGGCGGGACGAGGCCGGTGGCGGCGAGGAATCCGTCAGCGAGGGTAGGGCGGTATTGCATGCTTTTGAGTCGGTTACGGGTGATGCGGGTCAGGTCGTCGATGGTGCTGGCGGCAAGGTTGGCCATGCCGCGTTTCATGCTCGACCAGATGTTCTCTGTCGGGTTCAACTCCGGGGCATAGCCGGGTAGTTGATAGACGCGTAACCACGGCCGGGCGGCGACCAGCGCACGCATCCTGGCGGACCTGTGCGTGGGCAGACCGTCCCAGACAAGCAGGATCGGCCCACCCAACTGTTGGTGGGCGTTGTCGAGCAGGGCGGCGAAGTGGACTTCGCCGAAGCCTCTCGGCTCACCTTTGCGTCCTCTGTGGACCAGGATCCTATATAACAGTCGACTGCGTTCCCCCGAGCGGTAAGCGGCGATCCCGACAATGGACAACGTGCGGCCCCCGCGCCCGGCGACGCTCACGACGGGGGTTTCGCCCCGCAGGGCCCAGGTGCGGGCCCTGGCCGGTCTCAGCGTGATGCCGGACTCGTCGGCGAAGCAGATCCACGCGCCCAGCCTGCGCGCGACCCTTGTACCGCCGGCCATTGATATCGCCGCCAGTGCTCGATGGCGTGTTCGTCGCGCTCGACGGCGCGGGCGATGGGTTGCTGCGGGGTGAACCCAGCCTGGTGCAGCACCTGCCACACCGTGGTGATCCCCACCGTGGTGTGGAACATCCGGCCGATCAGCGTCTGCACCCGCGCCAGGGTCCATCGCTGATCCTCGACCCACCCGGCTGCGGCCGGACCGTCCTGCAACGCCGCCACCAGCCGTTGCACCCGAGTCTGCGACAACCGACTGCCTGGGCCTGGTGCACCCCTGGACGCCAGTGCCTGCTCGCCGCCCGCCGTCCAGGCCCGCCGCCACGTGTACGCCGATTTCGTGGAGACCTCCAACGCGGTGGCGACCTGCACCGCGCTCATCCCGTCGGCGAACATCACGGCCGCCTGCCTGCGTATCTGCTCACGACGGGCCCGGCCCTGCGGACCGACCCCACCACCATCGCCATATCGCATACCCGATCAACGGCGACACGTGGAGCAGCAGTGATCACCCAAACCGGTGAAGTGGACTCGGGGACAGACCCTGACTCCGAAAGATCAGTAAACAACAGCTAAGAGCATGTGGTCAGTTCAAGTCATCCCATGTCCACTGCGCGGCGGAGCCCCCATCGTGGTCGCGACCGAACTGGAACTGCGCCCCACGTCCGCCCACGTCGATGAATAGGGAGAACAGCGAAGCTGCAGGAAGACGCTCCACCAGAACCGCAGCTTGCTCGGTGGCGCCGATCTGGTGTATCGAGTCCAGTAGTCGCGCTATTTGATCTGGGTGGTCGAGTGGGGTTTCGGTGGCGGCTCGTTGGGCCGAGCGGAACGGCAAGGTTGCGTGAATAGTCAGCCATGACGGCTGAGCCACTGGCGTTCGAGCCACCGAAGCGCTGCCGCCCGTTCTCGACGAGTTGCAGGTGGACACGGTCCGCGCTCAGCTCACCACCGCGACGCACCCCAGCAGGAAGGTCTCGACACGGCGACCCACGGCCTGCTCGATTAGGTGATCGCTTGGTCTGACCCGTCGCCCGGCGTGTTCGATGCCCGGACTTCGGCGGCCGTAGCCGGCTGAGCTCCCGACGGTGGGCCTGCGGCGGCGGACGTGCATGGATGCGACTGGGGCCTGGGCTTCAGCTGCTCCTGCCGTATCAGCGGCCGCCGAGTCGTGGACCTACCGCATCCGGGACAGAATGGACACATGACGACCAACGACAGCCGCATCACGGTCGAGCGCACCATCAGCGCGCCCGCTCACGACATCTTCGACGTACTCACTCGCCCGGACCGGCACACCGAACTGGACGGATCGGGTTTCGTGCGCTCGGCCGATCACCCGCAACGGATCACCGCGACCGGGCAGGTCTTCACCATGAACATGACCGGTGAGCACATGGGCGGCGATTACCAGACCGACAACCATGTCACCGGCTACCACACGAACAAGCTGCTGGCGTGGAAAACGGCACCCGCCGGCACGGAGCCGCCTGGCTGGGAGTGGCTGTGGGAGCTCGATGCGCAGGGCCCCGACTCCACGAACGTGACCCTCACCTACGACTGGAGCGGGGTCTCCGATAAGGCAATCCTGCAGAAAGTGTCTTTTCCGTTGGTGACCGAGGCTCAGCTCGAAGAATCGCTTGCCAGCCTCGCTGCCGCATCCTCCTGACATTCGGCGGGGAAGCGCACGGTCGCCCCCGTCCGAGTCGTGCCGGGCGGGGGCAGGCTCAGGCGGTGGAAGTATCCGCTTCGAGGAGTTCGTGAGGCGATCGGTGACGCCGAGAACGCTGACCAGAGCGCACCGGCTGCGGGCCACCTACCGACGCAACGACGGCGTGATGCACATGCTCGCCGCACTCGACTTGGCCACCGGCCACATCTCCTACCGGATCCGATCCCGCAAACGCCACCAGGAGTTCCTGGCCTCCTCAAGACCCTGCGGACCCGCTGGCCCAGCGAGAAGCTGTACGTCGTCTGCGACAACTTCTCCCCACACCGCCACGCCGATGTCCGCACCTGGTATGCCGACAACCAGGTCGAGTTGGTGTTCGTGCCCACCTACTCGTCGTGGTTGAACTGGATCGAGTCGAGTTCGCCGCGCTGCGCTACTTCGCCCTCAACGGCACTGACCACCGCAGCCACACCGAACAGAACGCCGCGATCGCCGCCTACATCCGCTGGCACAACGCCCGCGCCGAACCCAAGACCGGATTCGCCACCGACTGGGCCTTGACCCTGGATGTTGGACACCAGACACACTTGGATCCTGACGATCCGGGTGGACAGGAGTCCCGCGCAGATGGCGATGAAGTACTACCCACCGGAGTTCCGGGCCGAGGCGGTCGCGCTCTACCGGTCCCGACCGGAGGCGACGATCAGAGCGGTGGCCCAGGACCTCGGAATCAACCACGAGACGCTCCGCAACTGGATCCGGATCGACGACGGTCACCGCACCGATTCACCGGCCACCACTCCCACGACCGGGTCGCCGGCGGGTTCGGCCGAGGACGAGAACGCCGCGCTGCGCAGGCGGGTCCGCGAGTTGGAGGAGGAACGCGACATCCCGCGCAAGGCGGCGAAGTATTTCGCCGGGGAGACGCGCTGGTGAACCGCTTCCAGTTCGTCGCCGACCATCAGCGCCGCCACGGCGTCAAGCGGTTGTGCCAGGTCGTCGGGATCGCTCGATCCTCCTACCACCATTGGAAAGCCGCCGCACCCGACCGAGCGGTCCGGGCTGCCGCGGACGCTCGTCTGGCGGCCCGCATCCGCATGATCCACCGCGACTCGACCGGCACCTACGGCGTCCCGCGGATCACCGCCGAACTGCGCGACGCCGGACACGTGGTCAACCACAAACGTGTCGCGCGGGTCATGCGCGGAATCGGGCTGGCCGGGCTGCGGCTGCGCCGCCGACACCGCAACACCACCGCAGACCCCGCCGCCGATGCCTGTCGGGTCGCCGGGGTGATCCGGTCCATGGGCGCGGTCGGCAGCTCGGCCGACAACGCCGCCGCCGAAAGCCTCAACGCCTCCTTCAAGCGCGAGACCCTCCAGGGTGCCCGGAGTTGGGGCGGTGAAAGGGAAGCACGGCTGGCCGCGTTCGGATGGCTATACCGCTACAACACCCGACGCCGTCATTCCCACCTCGGACAAATGTCCCCGATCGACTACGAGAACAGTCTGACTTCTACACCGGCTACGCTGACCCACGCCGCATAAACCCGTGTCCAATATCCGGGGTCAGGTCCGTACTTTGACTTGCCTGACACAGGGAACGTCCTTCCCCAGCGTGCTGTCTGGGATCAGGGTGTCCGATTCAAGGGGCAACCTCACCCAGAAGTCGTATCCACTGGGCCGTCTGGCTACGCAAGATCGTCCGACTACGCGTCGGAATTCAGGCAGGAACGGATGAGTGAGGTTACCTGTCTCAATAGCTTCAGTGTGGACAAAAAAAAATGGCTCAGGCACATCAGTCGAATGCGGGTGGCAAAGGTCAACTTCAGCGAGGTGGCGGTACAGCTTTGAGCCTGTTCGGCGGTGCGGACCCAGTTGCGCAGGGGGTCGTGGGTGACGCCCAACTCGCAGGCGCCCTGCCGCAACGACCGGTCCGACGAGCGGGCAACGTGACGGCGTCCCTGCGAGCTGCTCGGGTACTTCGACTTGCCTGACACGGGAGCACCTTGCCCCAGAGCGTTGTCCGGGAGCGGGGTGTCCGGCTCAAGGGGGCAACCCCAGGGCGCCTTGGACATCGCCGAGTTGCGGGTGGATCTGCTGCCCATGTGGCCGGACGAGTGGTTGGTCGGGGAGTGCGAGTGGTTGCGGCAGGTTCGGCCTGCACGCGTTGGACGTGCGCCACCGTCGTTGGGGGAGAGCGCGCACCGCGAATTGGTGGCGCTGCACATCGCGGAGGGCAACTCGGCGGAGGCGCTGCGCCAGTACCGCTTGTGCAGGACGTTGCCGCAGGGTCGTCACCTGGTAGCCGGACCGCACGGATGAGAGGAGGAAGCGTGGTGGACGACACGGTTGGTCGAAAGCAGGGCTCGGACGCCGTGATCAGCCGCCGAGGTTGTCCACGGCCGACCCCGCGGTCGCCGCTATCCGTTCCAGTTGGTCGTCGGTGACGGGGAGACCCCCGGCCTGGGCGAGCAGTTCTTCCCGCGACAGCACCGGGAACGCCCCCCGGTAGTCGTCGGAGTCCAGCCGGTCGTCCGCGACGACGTCCAAGCGCCCCTCGACCAGCACCAGGACCGCGTCGGGCAGGTCGGAGTCGAGCAGTCGTCGGAGATCATCAGCACCTGTGGTCGTCATCCCTCGTCCCTCCTGGTGGGTTGTACCGGCCGGGCCGGCGTCGTGATTGGCATGGCGTCCGCGTCGGCTGCCCGCGTAGGCCCGTTCCCGCATCCGCTTCAGCACGGCGGGCGCCATCTCGACGCCCGTGGGGTGGTTGCGCGCGGGGTCGAACGAGATCCGGTCGTGCGGGGCCACCGAGGTCCGCACCGAGAGGCGCCCGACGTCGTGCCAACCGCCTTTCGGTGAACTCGCCCGCAGGGTGAACTCCAGTGGCGTAGTGCTCAACAGGTCCGTCAAATTCCGCAAGGACGACGGGACTCGCGGTTGGCCGGGCGCCGCGACCGCGCACAGCCAGCGCAGCCGACCGCGCCACCGGTAGGGCATGAGGCTGCCGTAGCGCGTGGTCGTCCAGTGCCGTCCGGGCAGCGGCAGCAACCGGGTCACCCTGTTCCCGCCCGAACTGGACAGCGCGAGGTCCCACGGCCCGTCGTGCCCCGGCACCCGGAAGGCCAGCCCCAGCACGTCCGGCAGCGTTCCCCCGGTGCCGGCGCTCTTCGACATCCTGCCGGTCACCGGCGTCGTTCCCGCGGGCAGCGGGAACCCGCTGTCGGCCGAGCCCGTCACCGTCCCTTCGAACCAGACGCCCCGCGGGTGGAGTGCGGGGGCGCCCCGCAGGTGGGCCAGCGCGCGGAACGCGGTGTGCAGAACTCCCTTTTCCTCACCGGGCAAGGACTCCTCCTCCCTGTCGTGGACGAGCGCCGTCCACTCCGGATGGTTCGGAGTGGACGGTGTGCGCCAGTGCTAGCGGTGGTTTGCGGCGATCCTCTTGCCCAGCACGAGGCCGAGGGCGATCATGCCCGCGCCGAGGACGAAGTGCAGCCAGTCGTCCGCGGTGTTGAGCGGGACGAAGTTGGCGGCGCTGTCCTTGTCGATGATGAGGCCGTAGAGCCAGAGGACCAGGTAGACGGCTCCGCCGCCGACCAGGTAGGTCTTCGCGCCGCGCGCGGTGCGGGACAGGGCGAAGCCGGCGGCGCCGAAGAGCAGGTGCACGATGTTGTGCAGGATCGACACCTGGAAGATGCCGAGCAGCAGGGCGTCGGAGTGGTGGCTCGCGAACTGCAGGGTGTCGTAGTTCGTCGTGATGCCGGGGATGAACCCGAGCACGCCGATGAGCAGGAACACCGCTGCCACGACCTTGGCCGCGGTCCGGACCGGACTGCGGCCGAGTGTGGTGGACGACGAGCTTCGTTGGGCCATGGCCCTCACCTCGTTGGGTTGGTGGTGTCGAAAGGCCCACTTCGGCTACCCGGCGAGAACGCGACGAAACTGTCGAGGTCGACGAACGCGGCCACTCGATCCGACCTCGAACCCCCAGGCCTCGCAGTTAAGGCTGGTCGAAGATCACCGGTGACCGCGGCGGTCGGTCAGGACCGCTTGGCGAGGGCGTTGTCCTGAGGGGTCCTCGCGGCCTTCCGGTAGGCGTCGACGACCTCCGCGGCGACGCGGTCCCAGGAGTAGCGGGTGCGGGCGCGGTCGACGCCCGTGATCGTGCAGATCTCGCGTCGCACGGGATCGGCGAGGAGGTCGCGCAGCGCCTGGCCGAGCGCGGCGGGATCGCGCGGTGGCACGAGCACGCCGGTGACGTCGTCGATGACGATGTCGGTCAGCGCGCCCACGGCGGTGGCGATCACCGGAACCCCGCACGCCATGGCTTGCACCGCGCTGGTGCCGGACGGGTCGCGCGTGGGGACGCGGACCGCGATGTCAGCGGAACGCAGCAGCGCGGGCAGGCTGGTGCGGCTCACCTGACCGGTGAACCGCAGCCGGTGGGCCACGTCGCGTTCGCGAGCGAGCCGGACGAGCCTGGCCATCTCCGGGTCGTCGCGGGGGACCGCGGACCGGAGCGGTCCCACGATCAGCAGTTCGGCGTCGGGGACGGCGGCCAGCGCCTTGATCGCGGTGTCGAACCCGCTGTGCGGCGACACCTCTCCCAACGCGAGCACGCGAGGTGCGGCACCGCGGGACGCGACAGGGCCGTCAGGGGTGAACACGCCGGTGTCCACCCCCCACGGGATCGACGTCATCCGCGCCCTGGGCACTCCGGTTCGAGCCAGTTCGGCCACCTCGTCGCTGCTCGCCGCGAGGAGGTGGTCCGCTGCGAGCGCGGTCAGGCGTTCCAGTTCCACCAGCCTGGACGCGCCCGTCCTCGCGGAGACGCCACCGAGTTCGAGCCCGTGGAAGGACTGCACGACCGGGGCGGTGGACTCGCGAACGGCCAGTCCGGACAGCCAGGAGTGCGCGTGCACGACGTCGGGAGCGCGCTCGCCCCAGCTCTGACCGAGGACGGACGCGAATTCGTCGAGGTGGCCGAGGAGTTCCGCCTTGGACATCGTGGTCGGGGGCCCGGCAAGGACTCGCACGACCTCGAAACCCGTGCGCGTGCGTTCGGAGCTCGGGAGGTCCGCGGACGTTCGGCGGATGTGCAGCGCGACCCGGTGACCTCGGCCCGCCAGCGCGCTCGCCAGGTCGGTGATGTTCGCCCGGTGTTCGGCCGACTCGGTCTCCCACGCCGCCGCGACCAGGTCGACCACCAGGCTCGACCGCGTCCCGACCGACTTGTCCGCCTTTCGGCCGGGAACCCGTGACACGACCGCGTGGGCTTGCCTGAGCACGCTGACCTTCGCGCGGCGCGCTTGATCGGCGAGCATCGCGCGAGCGCGCTGCTCGCCGACGCGGCCATCGGACATCAGCACCCCGATCGCGGCGTCCACCGCGGCGCGGTTCTCCAGTTCGGTGGTCAGCCTGGCCGCCGAGATCGCGGGGGATTCGGCCACGACGTGCAACATGGAGGTGGGGTCGCAGACGGTCAGCGGGCGCCGCACCGCGCGCTGCGGCGCGACGATCCACAGCGGCGTGCCGCGTTCGTCGCACGCCTGGTGGGCGGCCAGCAACACCGCCACGCCCGCTGCGGCGAGGAAGCGCACCCCGCTCAGGTCGGCGATCACGGCACGGGGTGCGGGGACCTGCTCATGGGCGTCGGCCATCCGCTCGGCGACGTGGACCGCCGTGGTCATGTCCACCTCGCCCGTCACGGTGATCACGACGGCACCCGAGTTGGTCGACGACTCCACGTTGAACAGCTGCCGCATCAGGTCATCCCCGTCGTTTCGAGTCGTGGTTCGCACCACCACCGATCGCACAACGGCTGGCTGTTCAACCGCACTTCCACTACTCGTAGTACCACCGACACGCAATTCCTACACTTGGAGCAACGAAGTTCACCCGTTCGGATGTTGCTGGCATTTTCGCGGCAACCAGAGGACGGTGGAAAAGTGGACTCCATCGAAGATCGAGCCCGTGGCGTGGTCGACGGCGTCGCACGGCGCGCCACGCTGCACGAGGCCGCGGGCGTGCTGCAGGTCTGGTCCGGTGGGGATCCCCGGCGGGCGAGGGAGCTGCTCGACGGACACCAGGACAGCGACGGCTGCGCGGTCGAGGCCGCCGGGGTGACGGCGATCGTGGACGCCGAAGCGCGACCGCGCGAGGACCCCGACTGGTGGGACTAGACCTCGACGGGGCGCGCTGCCCGGCCGGTCGGGTTCGACCCGTACCGCCGGATCGCCGCGTGACGATCCCCGGCCGGTGACCCTCGCCACGGGCTCGCGGGTGCGGGTGGCTGTCGCCACCGGGGCGCTGTCAGTCGGCCAAGAGGTCCAAGGGAATCCTGCGGGCCAGCACGTCGCGCGCCACGGCCAGCACCGACCGCTCGGAGGAGAAGGCGTGTGCGCGCAGCCTGGCGAACGCCTCGTCCAGTCCCACGTGGAGTTGGGCGGCGAGCATGCCGGTCGCGATGTTGACGTCCTGGTAGGTGACCGCCGACCGCGACCCGCCGCCCGCGTGATCGGCTTGCCGCGAGCGCTCCACGACGGCGAGCGCCGCCAGGTCGGCCAGCGCGTCGGCGTCGGCCAGCGCGGTGGGGGGCAGGGCACCCGGCCGGCGGCGGTAGAGGTCCAGGGTGCCCAGCAGGACGCCGCCGACCCGCAGCGGGAACGCGAACACGGCCGCGAGGCCGGCTGCCGACGCGGACTCGGCGAACGCGGGCCACCGGGTGCGCTCGGCGGCCAGTTCCGCGACCAGCACCGGCTCGCCGAGCCGGAACGCGTCGACTCCGGGGCCTTCGCCGAGCGTGTACTGGGTCTCCTCCAGGCCGGAGCTCCACGGGTCGCTGGCACCGATCATCTCCTGGCCGCGGGAACGGGTGCGCAACGTCAGCGCCGCGGCGTCCACCCCGCCGACGGCCCGCACGCACACCGAGCAGATCGCCTGACCCCAGGCGTCCTGGTCCGATCGGGTGACGCGGTCCGCGACCAGTCGTCGCAACCGCTCTCGGCGCTGCTCGTCCACCGTCGTCCTCCGGCACCGGCGACTGCCGGGCGATCAGCGCGGTGAGCGAACGAGTCGTCGCGCACTCCAGCAGAGGTCCAAGCCCTTCCTGGCCGCGGTCCACAGGATCTCACGGCGATCCGCGCCTGCGTTCCCGCCTGCCCGAACCGGTATGGAGATGGCACGCGCGTCCGGCGGCGCCGTCGGGTGTTCAGTAGGGTTTCCCCTGTGGCAGAAGCACTCACGGACGCCGAACTGGACTTCCTGCGCTCGGTCCTGGACTTGGCGCGCGCCGGTGACACCGCCGGGCTGGTCGAAGCCGTGGACGCGGGTGTCCCCGTCAACCTCACCAGCGGGGCCGGGGATTCCCTGCTGATCCTCGCCGCCTACCACGACCACCCCGAGATCGTCCGGGCGTTGCTCGACCGCGGCGCGGACACCGCGCGGGTGAACGACCGCGGCCAGACCGCTCTCGGTGCCGCTGTCTTCCGCCGCTCCGCCGCGAGCGTGACGGCGCTCTTGGCCGCGGGCGCGGACCCGGCGCTCGGCGGCCGCTCCGCGCTCGACATCGCGCGGTTCTTCGAACTCCCGGACATGCTGGCCCTGCTGGAAGCCGATCGTTGACGGGGTCGGGGGACCGGGCACCACGTCCGCGACCCCGCCGTCGACGTGGTGCGGGTGGCTTTCGACGCGCACGTCGGACGCCACCCGATCAGGTAGGTACAAACAGGTCCCCCATCGGGTTCGAACCGCTCCACGGGGTTATCCCTGAGCCATGGACCAGAATCCGACACCCCACGCCGAGCCGGACACCGACGAGGCCACGGGGGAACGCCGTCGCCTCGTCCAGTCGTTCGCCCTGTTCGTCGGCGCCGTCTTCCTCCTGGTCGGCGTCCTGGGCTTCGTGCCCGGCATCACGGCGAACTACGGTGAACTGACCTTCGCCGGTCCGCACTCCGGTGCGCTGCTGTTCGGGGTGTTCGCCGTGTCGGTGCTGCACAACCTCGTGCACCTGCTGTTCGGCGTCGCCGGACTGCTCGCCGCGAGGTCCGCGGGCACCGCGCGGGGGTTCCTCGTGGTCGGCGGTGGCGTCTACCTGGTGCTGTGGGTCTACGGCTCGGCCACCGGCGAGCACATGGCTCCCAACTTCCTGCCGTTCAACACCGCCGACAACTGGCTGCACCTCGGGCTCGGCGCCGGGATGGTGCTGCTCGGGATCGCGGGCACGGTGCAGGAGCGCTCCAGGGGCGAGTACCCGGAGCCGGACCGGGTGCCCGAGTGATCGACCGCGGTGGTGCCACGCTCGGCGTCGAGGAGGAGTTCCTGCTGGCGGACCGGGTGTCCCGGCGGACCGTGCCGCGAGCGCCCGCGGTCCTGGCGCGGGTGGGGACCGGTGGACCGGGGCGCGTGCACGCCGAACTGCTGACGTCGCAGGTGGAAGCCTCCACCGGGGTGTGCGGGGACCTGGGGGAGTTGCGCGAGCACCTGGTGTCGGGACGAGCGCTCCTGGCCGAGGCCGCCCGCGAGGAGGACGCCCTCCTCCTCGCCGCGGGGATGCCGCCGCTGTCCGGTCCGGACGTCCGGACCACGCCAGGAGCGCGCTTCGACGCCGTCGCGGACCGGTACCGCGGGGTGGTGGAGGACTACGAGTCGTGCGGCTGCCACGTGCACGTCGGCGTGGCCGACCGCGACACGGCGATCGCTGTGATCAACCACCTGCGGCCGTGGCTGCCGACGCTGCTGGCGCTGTCGGTCAACTCCCCGTTCGACGGTGAGCGCGACACCGGGTACGGCAGCTGGCGGTTGGTGCGCCAGGCGGCGTTCCCCGGCTCCGGTCTGCCGCCGCGGTTCGGGTCGGCGGCCGAGTACGACCGCGAGGTCTCGCGGCTGGTCGACTGCGGCGTGCTGGTCGACGAGCGCATGAGCTTCTGGCTCGCGCGTCCGTCGTCGGTGTACCCCACGGTCGAGCTGCGCGCGGCCGACACCGTGCTGGCGGTCGACGACGCGGTGCTGCAGGCCGCGCTGTCCCGCGCGCTCGTGCGCACCGCGCTGGCCGACCTGGACCGGGGCATCGAGGGACCGGAGATCGACCCCCAGGTCGCGGCGGCCGCCGTGTGGTCCGCCGCGCGGCACGGGACGACCGGACCCGGCGTCGACGTGCTGCTGGGCCGTGCCGTGCCCGCGGAGGAACTGGTGACCGCGCTGGTCGGGCACGTCGGGGCGGCGCTGGAGGACACGGGCGACGACGCGCTGGTGCGGAGGCTGCTCAAGGAGCTCCTCGCGGCCGGCACAGGTGCTGAGCAGCAGCGTTCCCGCTCCGCCCTGGGCAGGGCGGTCGTGGTGGACTTCGTGGCCGAGCGCACGGCGTTCCGCGCATGAACCCGGCCGGAGCGGGTATCCGCCTGGCCGCTGACCCGCACACCCGGAGGAACCGTGGGCGAGACCGTCGTGATCACCGCCGACCAGGCGACCCTGCCCGAACCGCGCGGGCCGCTGTCCGAGGCGGTGGTGGCCGCGCTGCGCGAGGAGCCGTCCGACCGGTCGTGGCCGCTCGCCTTGGCGCGCGCCGCCGACCCGCTCGGCGACGACGCCCAGCTCGCGCTGCACGTCTGCTACGAGCTGCACTACCGGGGGTTCGACGCGGTCTCGTCGGAGTGGGAGTGGAACCCCGAGCTGCTGCGGTTGCGCTCCGTGCTGGAGAAGGGTTTCGAGCACGAGCTGCGGTCCGGTGTGGATGGTGGTGACGACCTCGCGGGCGTGCTGGACGCGTTGCTCGTGGAGCCGGTGGACGGCGCCGGGGTCAGCCACCACCTGCGGGATCGCGGTGAGTGGTGGCAGATGCGCGAATACCTGGTCCACCGGTCGATCTACCACCTGAAGGAAGCCGATCCGCACGCCTGGGTGATCCCGCGGTTGCAGGGCCGGGCCAAGGCGGCGCTCGTCGCGGTGGAGTTCGACGAGTTCGGCGGTGGGCGCGGGGAGGACATGCACTCCAGGCTGTTCGCCGACCTCCTGGACGCGGCCGACCTGTCCTCCGGCTACCTGCACTACCTCGACCGGGTGACGGCGCACATGCCCGCCGCGGTGAACCTCATGTCGATGTTCGGTCTGCACCGCGGGCTGCGCGGGGCGCTGGTCGGCCACTTCGCCGCCGCGGAGATCACCACCGCTCCCAGCGCCCAGCGCATGACCAAGGCCCTGGAGCGGATGGGAGCGGGGGAGGCGTGCACCCGGTTCTTCACCGAGCACATCGAGGCCGACGCCGTGCACGAGCAGATCATGCGCCGCGACGTCATCGGAGACCTGCTGGAGCGGGAACCGGAACTGACCGCCGACGTCGTGTTCGGCGTGCAGGCCACCGAGCTGCTCGAACAGCGGCTGGCCGAGCACCTGCTCGACGCGTGGACCGCGGGCCGGAGTTCGCTGCGTCAGCCGCTGCCGGACTCGTCCGGGCCGCTCTGATCGGACCGGACGCGCCGCCGGTGGCTGGTGTCGCAGAACGGGAAGCGCTTGCTCCTGCGGCACGCGCACACGGCCACCACGAACCGGTTCGACACCACGGTGGTGCCGTCGTCGAGCACCAGCTCCACCGGGCCGTCCACCAGCATCGGGCCACCGGGCACGACCACGACCCGGCGGGGGCGTTCAGGACGGGCGTGCGATTCGGTCGGCACGGATCACCACCAGCTCCTCGGTCCGCTGTCCGGGCTCGATGAACCCGCTGTCCTCCAGCCAGGCGGCGCGGCCGTGCAGGACCGGGCCGAAGGGAACGGTACGGCGCCCGACCACCGACGCCTTCAGGTCACCGCCCCGCAACTGGTCCAGGGTCGTGGCCGTGCCGCACAGCCCGGAGTGGACGATCAGCGCCGTCCCGCCTTCGGTGAGGAGCAGCGGGAGCAGCGCGCACAACCGGTCCAGCACCGCCCGCCCGCGCGGTCCCGCGTCCCACGCCCGGTCCCGGCCGCGCGGTTCCCCGGGATCGGAGCACGGCACGTAAGGCGGATTCGCCAACACCAGGTCGAACCGCCGTTCGCCGACCAGGGCCGCGAAGTCGCCGTGCCGCACGTGCACCGGAGCCCGGTGCAGGCGCGCGTTGAGCGTGATCGCGAAGACCGCGCGCCTCGACACGTCGGTCGCGGTCACGCTCGCCGCGCCGCCGCGGGCGGCCGCTATCGCCAGCGCGCCGGTGCCCGCGCAGATGTCCAGAACCCGGCTGCGGCTGGGGATCGCCGCGTTCGCCAGCGCTTCGGTCAACAGCCTGGTGTCGTCCTGGGGCCGGTACACGCCCGGCGGTCGCAGTAGCCACATGGGCCGGTGATTTCCTCGCTCCGAACCCGGTGAAACCCGGTGCATGATTCGGTGTGGGAGGGGAATCCCGTCAGTCATGACGGTCCACCGACCGGGAGCAGGTGCCGGGAGACCACGGCTTCTCCCGGTTCCGCCGGTGTTGCTTGGTCTCCGGAGCAGGCGGGGCGAGCGGAGCGGGCCTGCGGGGACACCACCAGGGGCGAGCAGACCGGAGGCGGGTGGGTGTCCACCCGCCTCCGTCGAACCCCCTTCGGGAACCACCCGTGGTTCGCGGCCCTACCGGGTCGTCGAGTCCGGGTTGGACCACGGGGGCACTTCCTCGGCCAGTTCCAGGTACTGGTCGACCTCCTGCGGCGTGGGGTCGATGCCCGCCTCCTCGGCGAACTCCTCCGGATCGACAACGGCTTCCGGGTCCACCCGGTCGTCCTGGCCCATCGGTCTGCTCCGTTCGTCGGAATCTGACGGGCTACCCCGTTCGCGGGCCTTCACACGTCCTGGTCGTCCACCGCTCCGCCGGTCACCACTCCGGTGGTCACCCTGTCGGGACTCAGTCGTCACCTGCCTGCGCGGCGGCGGACTTGGCCGCGTCGTAAACCAGGTGCAAGTAGTCCGATCCCGCGATGGCCGTCAGGGTCGTGGCGACCAGGCGGGTGCCGCGGGGAGCCAGCACGAGGCCGGCGGTGAAGGCCGTCGCCAGCCAGACACCGGAGCAGAAGGGGCAGGTGAGCAGTTCGCCGACGGCGTGCCGATGATCTCCCGTCGGTGGCACGGACTCGGTCACCTCGCCCTCGCCGGAAGACCCCTCGAACCGGGTGAACGGCGCGCGCAGGGCACTGGTGACGGAACTCTTGGTCAGCAGCCTGCTCGCCTTGTGGACGGCCACCGACACCAGGACGGTGTCGCTCCACGAGAACCGCTCCGGCAGGCTGGCGCCGCGAGCCCTGCCCACCGCCGCGGCCACGCCGACGAGGCCGGTGAACCCGCCCATCGCGCGGACGTAACCGGCCAACGGCCGCTCCTCGCCCTGGGAGTAGTTCGACCGGACGCGCGCGAAGATCCCTGCCAACGACATGCGGCGTTAGTTGCCTCGCGAACCCGGCCCCAAACGCGGATGTTCGCGAATCCCCCTCACGGGCATCCGGTGACCTCACCCGTCACCACTCGAAGGGAGGTCGCGGTATGGCCAACCGGATCGGCACCCACCACCCGTCGGCCAGGAAGTTCGCCGCGTTCGTGCTCGGGCTCGGGGTCGGCGGGTTCGTCGACGGCATCGTGATCCACCAACTGCTGGGCTGGCACCACATGCTGTCGGGCTGGTACCCGCCGGACACCCCGGAGAACCTGCACCGCAACATGATCGGCGACGGGTTGTTCCACCTGTTCTGCCTGGTCCTCGTCCTGGTCGGCGTCGTGCTGCTCAACCGCGCCGCTCCGCTGCCCGCTCGTGCGCTGGCGGGCGGGCTCCTCGGTGGTTGGGGGGTCTTCAACCTGGTCGAGGGGACCGTGGACCACCTGGTGCTCGGAGTGCACCACGTGCGCCACGGACCGGACGAACTGGCGTGGGACCTCGGGTTCCTGGCACTGGGCGCGGTGCTGGCACTGGTCGGCTTCGGCATGGCCCGTTCCGCCTACCGCTGACCCGTGCCGAGGGGTGACCGCCTCCACCGCGCGGAGGACGCGCTCGGAAGTGGAACTCGGGGCGTGGGCACGACCTCGGACGAACTGTCCACCGAGCACCTGGCCACGCGGCAACTGCCAGGGATGCCCGTTTTCCGCAGGCGCAACCAGTTGAGAGCAATTTGTCGGAACTCGTCGTCCCACGGGTAAACGGCTGGTGGGACCGAGAGAAACTACGGAAGGGGAAACTGGTGACTGACATCCGAGGCCGGTCCACTGGGTCGGACAGCACTGTGGGAGCGATGGCCTCCACGGCGTCGCAGGAGGGCAACGCCGTCGCCCACCACGCGAAGGACGCGGTGGCGGATGTGGCGTCCACCGCGAAGGAGCAGACCCAGCAGGTTGCCCACGAGGCCAAGCACCAGGCCAAGCAGGTCGTGGAGGACGTGCGCCAGCGCGTCGGCCGTGAGGCCGACGACCAGGCTCGACGCGTGTCCGAGGGGATCACCAAGCTGGCCGACGAGCTGTCGTCGATGGCCGAGCACTCCTCCGAGGGCTCGCCCGCGGCGGGTGCGCTGCGCCAGGTCGCGGACACCGGTCGCCAGGCGGCGCGGTTCCTCGACGAGCGCGGTGCCGGTGGTCTCCTGGAGACCGCTCAGGACTTCGCACGGCGCAAGCCGGGCACGTTCCTCATCGGCGCGGCGGTGGCCGGGTTGCTGGTCGGCCGCGTGGTGAAGAGCGCGAGCGGGTCGTCGGACTCCCGGCAGAACGGGGTGACCGGACGTCCGGACGCGACGCGGTCCCCGCAGGTCGAGACGTGGCAGACCACGCAGCCCGCGGGCCTGGCCCCCACCCCGACGCCGTACGGCGCGACGGTGCCGCCCGTGACGGGACCGGACGGCGCTGTGGTGCCCCCCACCGTCAGCCCGTACGTCGACCCGCTCGTTCCCCGGACGCCGCAGCACACCGCACCCGGTGGAGGTGCGACGCATGTCCAGCCCTGAAACCGAGTTCTCCCGCGCGGCCGGGATACCGCCGGTCACCCCGGCCGGGATGCCGACGGTCGATGACGACCGGACCTCGCTGGGAGACCTGGTCGGTGAACTGGCCACGGACCTGTCGCGGTTGATGCGGCAGGAGTTGGAACTGGCCAAGGCGGAGATCCGCGAAGAGGCGTCCAAGGCAGGCAAGGCCGCGGGGATGCTGGGCGCGGCCGGGTTCGCCGGGTACATGACCGCGGTCCTGCTCAGCTTCGCGCTGGCGTTCGGCCTGGCGTACGCGGTGGGCCTCGCGTGGGCGACGTTGATCGTCGCCGTTCTGTGGGGCATCGCGGGCGCTGTGCTGTACAGCGCGGGCCGCTCCAGGCTGAAGACCGTTTCCAAGCCCGAACGCACCATCGACACCCTGAAGGAGGATGCGGAATGGGCACGTCACCCGACGAAATAAGGCAGCAGATCGATCAGACCCGCGCCGAGCTCGTGGCCGACACGAACCGGATCGTGGACCGCACGAGCCCGAAGCGCATCGCGCAGCGGCGCACGAGGAACGTGCGCCAGGGCTTTACCACTCTCAGGGAGAAGGTGATGGGCACCGTGCCGCAGGTGACGCACAACGCGTCCACGGGAGCGCAGGACGCGGCGCAGGTCGTGCAGGACAAGGCGCAGAGCGCCGCCGAGACCGTGTCGGAGACGGCGGGCCAGGCGGCCCAGGCCGTCCGGGGAGCCCCGGAGCAGGCCATGCGCCAGGCTCAGGGCAACCCGCTGGCCGCGGGCCTGGTCGCCTTCGGCGCAGGGCTCCTCGTGGCGTCGTTGCTGCCCGCGACCCGTGTCGAGCAGGACGCGGTGCGCGAGGTGGGTGAGCGCGCCTCGGACTACGTGGAACCGGTCAAGGAAGCCATCGCCGAGTCCGGTCAGCGGCTGAAGGACGAACTGGGCAGCACCGTGCAGGACGCCGTCCAGGAGGTCAAGCAGACCGCGGGCGAGGCCGCCGCCGCCACGACCGAGCAGGCCAAGGACGCCTCCTCCGACGTGGCGGGCCACGCTCGCGACTCCGGCCAGTCGGTCGTGCAGAACGCGCGAGGCTGACAGCCCGTCGAACGGGGGCGGGGAGGAGCTTCGGCTCCTCCCCGCCCCCGTTGCGCGCGGCAGGTGTCGAGTGGTGCACGGCGATCTTGCGTCCACTGTCCACACTGTCCTGTGCCGTCGCGGGACGATGGTGGGGGCCGAGTTCCGAGGTCGACGCGTTCAGCGCGTTGCACGGCTGTACGCGCGCCAACAGCCGCCCGCTCACGCCGCCGGCACTCGCTGTGGTGCAGGGCACCGTCGACCTCGACGCCATCCTCGCCGGTGGCAAGGCCCGGATGTCCCCGGTGCGCCGATCGGGCCGAGCCACGAGGAGACCCCTGGTACCCGACGCGGTCCGGAGGTCGACATCGCGGACATCCGACCTGGGCTGAACACGGGTTCGCGAGGTAGGATCGGATTTGTCCTCCGCCGGGAGCGCCTTGACCTCGCCCTCACGACGATTTTGTTGTCACGTGAGCAGTCGGACCACCTCGCGCACCGCGCCGCGACGGAGCGGGTGGTCTGCCGGGAGCCGGGTATGACATCCCCTGAGCACGACACCAGTCCTGACACACCTCCGATCTCCGTTCGGACCCAGCCCTCGACGACGGCCGGGTCTCCGGCGTCGACACCGGTCGCTGTTCCTGTGCCGTCACCGCGTCGGGCCCTGCGAGCGGTGCCCGACCTGGAAGATCCGCCGCTGACCGTGAAAACGCTGTCCAGCAACCAGGCGGTGGTGCTGGTGGTGACGGGGGACGTCGACCTGGACACCGCGCCGATCCTGCACAACGCCCTCGAATCGGCCGCGGTGATCAGTCCCAGGCTGGTGGTGGTCGACCTGTCGGCCGTGAGCCTGCTCGCGTGTGCCGGGCTCTCGGTGCTGGTCGCCGCCCACCACGAGATCGGAAGCCGCAGCTGTCTGAGGGTGGTGGCGGGTGGTCGGGCCACGTGCCGTTCGTTGGCGTTGACCGGCATGGACAAGCTCTTGTCCGTCTACCCGGTTCGTGCGCAAGCCCTGATGACGCCGGTGTCCGGCAGGCGGTAGGGGACACCCGCGCGACGAGGTGCGGCGGATCCTGTTTGACCGGACGCTCGCGAGCTACCCCGCAGGAGGCGATCATCGCCCGACGGTCACAGGCCGACATCGAAGGACGTGTCCGATGACCGACAAGAGCACCGAAGCAGAGGCGCCCGCCGAGGCCGCCTCCGACACCCCCACCGGAAACCCGGCGCAACCGAACCCGACGCTGCCCGACGGCTTCACCGACCTGGACCGCAGGGCCATCGACACCGCACGGGTGTTGGCTATGGACGCCGTCCAGAAGACCGGGAACGGCCACCCCGGCACCGCGATGAGCCTGGCGCCGCTGGCCTACCTGCTCTTCCAGAAGTGGCTGGAGCACGACCCGTCGGACCCCCACTGGGTCGCCCGCGACCGCTTCGTCCTGTCCATGGGCCACTCGGCCCTGACCCTCTACACCCAGTTGTACTTCTCCGGCTACGGCCTCGAACTGGCCGACCTGGAGGCGCTGCGCACCTGGGGCTCCCGAACGCCGGGCCACCCCGAGGTCGGGCACACCGCCGGCGTGGAGACCACCACCGGCCCGCTGGGCCAGGGCGTCGGCAACGCGGTGGGCATGGCCATGGCCGCCCGTCGCGAACGCGGCCTCCTCGAACCCGACTCCGACCCGAGCTCCGCGAGCATGTTCGACCACACCGTCTGGGTCTTCGCCTCCGACGGCGACATGGAGGAAGGCGTCTCCTCGGAGGCCGCGTCACTGGCGGGAACCCAGCAGTTGGGCAACCTGGTGATGGTCTACGACGACAACCACATCTCCATCGAGGACGACACGACCATCGCCTTCACCGAGGACGTCGGCAAGCGCTACGAGGCCTACGGCTGGTACGTCCAGCACGTCGACGACGGCGAGGACCTGGCCTCCCTGGACGCCGCCCTGGCCGCGGCCAAGGCCGAGACCGGCCGTCCGTCCCTCATCGTGCTGCGCACGATCATCGCCTGGCCCTCGCCGAACAAGCAGAACACCGGAGCGTCGCACGGCTCCGCGCTCGGCGAGGACGAGGTGAGGGCCACCAAGGAGGTGCTCGGCTTCGACCCGGACAAGAGCTTCGACGTCGCCCCCGAGGTCATCGCGCACACCCGCGAAGTCGTGGAACGGGGCCGCGCGGCGCGCGCCAGGTGGCAGCCCGCCTTCGACGCTTGGCACGCCGCCAACCCCGAACAGGCCGCGCTGTTCGACCGCATGCGCGACCGCCGGTTGCCGGAAGGCGCTTTCGACGCCCTGCCGGTCTTCGACGCCGACCCCAAGGGCATGGCCACCCGCAAGGCGTCGGGCCTGGTGCTCGCCGCGCTCTACCCGGCGATCCCCGAACTGTGGGGCGGCTCGGCGGACCTGGCCGAGTCCAACAACACCGCCGTCGAAGGCGAACCGTCGTTCCTGCCGTCCGGCAACCAGACCAAGGCGTGGAGCGGCGGGCCCCACGGCCGCACGCTGCACTTCGGCGTCCGCGAGCACGCCATGGGGTCGATCATGAACGGCATCGCCCTGCACGGCGGCACCCGCGTGTACGGCGGCACGTTCCTCACGTTCTCCGACTACATGCGCCCCGCCGTCCGGCTGGCCGCGCTCATGCAGATCCCGGTCACCTACGTGTGGACCCACGACTCCATCGGCCTGGGCGAGGACGGCCCGACCCACCAGCCGATCGAGCACCTGGCCGCGCTGCGGGCGATCCTCGGGCTGGACGTCGTCCGCCCGGCCGACGCCAACGAGACCGCCGTCGCGTGGCGCACGATCCTCCAGCACGACGACCGCCCCGCCGGGATCGTCCTGTCCCGGCAGAACCTGCCGGTCTTCGACCGCTCGGAGATGGGCTCCGCGGAGGGCACCGCGAAAGGCGCTTACGTGCTGGCCGAGGCAGGCACCGGGCGGCCGGAGGTGATCCTGATGGGCACCGGGTCGGAGGTGCGGATCGCGGTGGCCGCACGGGCACGGCTCGAAGCCGACGGCACGCCCACCCGCGTGGTGTCGATCCCGTGCCAGGAGTGGTTCGCCGAGCAGGACCAGGCCTACCGCGACGAGGTGCTCCCTCCCGCGGTCCGCGCCAGGGTCAGCATCGAGGCCGCCGTGGCGCAGGGCTGGCGCGAGTTCGTCGGTGACGCCGGCCGGGTCATCGCGCTGGACCGCTACGGCGCCAGCGCCGCCCACACCGTCCTCTACGAACAGTTCGGGCTCACCGAGGACGCCGTCGTCGCCGCGGCCGAGGCGAGCTTGCGGGCGGTCGCGGTCGGCGCGGGCCCAGCCTCGGGCGACGACGTCGTCGGCGGGCTGACCGCCCGCACCGCCGACCAGTGAGCGCTCTCGAACCAGTCCACCACCACAGGAAACGGACGTCATGACGCAGAACGAGAACCTTGCGAGCCTGTCGAAGGCCGGTGTCGCGGTATGGCTCGACGACCTCTCCCGCGACCGGATCCGCAGCGGCAACCTCCAGTCTCTGGTCGACGAGCACTCGGTGGTCGGCGTGACCACCAACCCGTCGATCTTCGCCGCCGCGATCAGCGGCTCGAAGTCCTACGACGACCAGCTGCACGCCATGGCCGTCCGCGGGGTCGGTGTCGACGAGGCGCTGCGGGTGATCACCGGTGCCGACGTCCGGGACGCCTGCGACCTGCTCGCGCCGGTCGCGGCGCGCACCGGCCGGGACGGTCGCGTCTCCCTGGAGGTCGCGCCGGGCCTGGCCCACAACACCGACGCGACCGCCGCCGAAGCCGCCCACCTGTGGTGGCTCGTCGACCGACCGAACCTGTTCATCAAGATCCCGGCCACCGTCGAGGGCCTGCCCGCCATCACCGAGACGATCGCCAACGGGATCAGCGTCAACGTCACCCTGATCTTCAGCCTCGAACGCTACGAGGCCGTCATGGAGGCCTACCTCGCCGGGCTGGAGAAGCGCGCGGAGGACCCCGACGCCGGGTTCGACGGCATCGAGAGCGTCGCGTCGTTCTTCGTGTCCCGAGTGGACACCGAGATCGACAAGCGCTTGGACGACGCGGGCGCCGACCCCTCGCTCAAGGGCAAGGCCGGTGTCGCCAACGCGCAACTCGCCTACCAGGCCTACGAGGAGGTCTTCTCGTCCGACCGCTGGAAGGCGCTCGAAGCGCGCGGTGCGAGCAAGCAGCGCCCGCTGTGGGCCTCGACCGGGGTGAAGAACCCCGACTACAGCGACACGCTGTACCTGTCCGACCTGGTCGCCCCCGACACCGTGAACACGATGCCGGAGAAGACCATGCAGGCCTTCGCCGACCACGGCAGCCTCGGCCGCCCGGTGACCGACGCCTACACCGACGCCTCGGCCGTCCTCAAGGCGGTGGCCGACGCCGGGGTCGACCTCGACGAGGTCTTCCAGGTGCTGGAGGACGAGGGCGTGCGGAAGTTCAGCGAAGCCTGGGACGAGCTCACCAGCTCGGTGCGGGAGCAGCTGGAGGACAAGGCCTGACGGGGTTTCGCGGCGCGCACGGGGCGAACCGTGCGCGCCGTCACCGGTGCTTGGCGCGGCCTATGACCAGTGACACGCCGGGGGGCGTGTGCTCGACATCGATCGGGGTATCCGTTGCGAACCGCGGACGTCGCGGTGGAAATCCAACCGATCGGTGAGGTACAGCAGCATGGCGCTCGTTCCCCCGACACCCGTCCCGGCGGACGGGCGTCGGCTCGGCATCGACCTGGTGTCCAGGGTCCTCGGGACCGTGCTGGACACGGTCCGGGCGCTACCGGACCTGGCCGTCTCGAAGGTGCGGCTGCCCGGTGCGCTGGTCAGGTCCGAGACCGGGCAGCGGGTGATCGGGTTCGCCAACGGCGCCTTCGGCGAGCAGGCAGCCCCGCGCGGCGACTCCTTGCCCGCGGCGATGTCCGTTCGGCTCGACCACCGCAGGCTCCACCTGGACCGCGCCTCGCTCGCGGCGGCCTACCCGTCGGCGAACGGGTGCCTGGTGGTCTTCCTCCACGGGCTGGTCGACACCGAGCGCTCCTGGTTCCTCACGGACCCGTTCGGACGGGTGCGCTCCGGCGCGGACGTGGGCAGCAAGCTCGCCACCGCCCTGCCGTGCACCCCGGTCTACGTGCGCTACAACTCCGGTCGTCACGTCTCCGACAACGGCCGTGAGCTGGCGGACCTGCTCGACGACCTCGTCGACGGGTGGCCGGTGGAGGTCACCGACATCGTCCTGGTGGGGCACTCGATGGGCGGACTGGTGGCGCGCAGCGCCGTCCACCAGGCCCACGCCGGAGCGGCCCGGTGGGCGTCGCTGGTGACCAGGCTGGTGTGCCTGGGGACACCGCACGCCGGAGCGCCGCTGGAACGCTCCGTCGCCCGCGCCGCGGCGCTGCTCGACCGCATCCGGCCCGCGGCACCGCTGTCCTGGCTGCTGGCACTGCGCAGCGACGGCATCAAGGACCTGGCCGAGGGCTACCTGCACGAACACCAGTGGGCGGGCGACCGGGTCGTCGAACGGGCGGAAGCGGTGCTGCCGGACAACGTGCGGCAGCTGCACGTGTCCGCGACGCTGTCCCGCTCCCAGGACAGCGTGCTGGGTCGTGTCGTCGGTGACCTGATGGTGGGCCCCTCCAGCGCCGCCGATCCCGAGCAGGACGCCGACCGGCGGTGGTTGGGCGGAATCACCCACTTCGACCTGCCGCGCCACGACGCCGTCCACCAGACCCTGCTCGACTGGCTGGGCACAACCGGCGCGGACGAGTCGCGTAGAGCCTGTTGACGCGGAATCGTCACTGGTGAGAAGGCCTCTGTCACTCGAACGAGTAAATCTGTGGTGGCCGAGGTAGACATTTACGGGCGGCTGCGTGTAGTGTTCTCCTCGTTGGACGAGAGAAAGTCAGTGGCACGGGAGATGACGAACTGCCCGTGAGGTCAAGGCAAGACGGTCGGACGTGCTGGAGCCGGACGGTGAAGGGGCTCCTCGGCAGTGGA
>JAEBDY010000013.1:0-356458 GCA_049997955.1 Umezawaea sp. cmx-9-4
ATGATCCGGGTCCTGCAACGCGTGCTCGCCCTGACCGCCGTGATCTGGCACAACGACAAGACCGGACAACCGGTCAAACGATCGTTGGTCGCCTACGACCACTGACCCCTTGGAATCAACCGTCTAGGCACCGCGATCCGTTCGAGGTCCCTGGCGACCACGATCTCCCCGTCGAACACCTCGGCCGCCTCCGCGTGGAACCGCGACGCGTCCGGGTAGCGCTGGGAGAAGTGCGTGAGCACGAGCTTGCGCACCCCGGACTCGGCGGCGACCGTCGCGGCCTGCCGGGCGGTCAGGTGGCCGTGGTCGACCGCGTGCCGCTCGTCCTCGTGCAGGTAGGTCGACTCGATCACCAGCATGTCGGCCTCCTCCGCGAGCGCGTACACGCCGTCGCACAGCCGGGTGTCCATGACGAACGCGAACCGCTGGCCCGGCCGGTGCTCGCTCACCTGCTCCAGCGCGACGTCGCCGAGCACGCCCTTCTCCTGCAACTCGCGGACCATGGGTCCGGAGATCCCGTGCTCCTTCAGCCGGTCGGGCAGGATCCGCCGCCCGTCCGGCTCGACCAGCCGGTAGCCGTAGGTGTCCAGCGAGTGGTCCAGCCTGCGCGCCTCGACCGTGCCGAACGGGCCCGTCGCGATGACGCCCTCGGCTTCCACCGGCTCCTGGCGGATGTCCGTGACGTCGTAGAACGAGCTGGCGTGCCGCAGCCGTTCGAAGAACCGCTGCCCCGACGCCGGGTAGTGGGCGAACACCGGGCGGGTCACCTTGTCCAGCGACAGCCGCTGGACGATGCCCGGCAGCCCGAGGCAGTGGTCGCCGTGGAAGTGCGTGACGCAGATCCGGGTGATGTCGCTCGCCGCCGCCCCGGCCATCAGCATCTGCCGCTGGGCCCCGTCACCCGGGTCGAACAGCAGGCCCTCGGCGTCCCACCGCAGCAGGTAGCCGTTGTGGTTGCGCGCACGGGTCGGGACCTGGCTGGCGGTGCCCAGCACGATCAACTCACGGATCGACACCGCACGACGTTAACGTTGGAGCCATGGAGAGCCTGCGCGCGGTGTCCGAGTGGCCGGTCGACAACGCGGCGACCGCGGTCGTCACCTCGGACGGCCGGGTCGCGGGCAGCCACGGCGAGGTCGAGCGGCCGTTCCCGCTCGCGTCCGTGACGAAGCCGCTCGTGGCGTACGCCGTCCTCGTCGCCGTGGAGGAGGGCGCGGTCGAGTGGGACCAGCCTGCCGGACCCGACGGCTCGACGCTGCGGCACCTGATCGCGCACACGTCCGGGCTCGCGTTCGACAGCCGCGCGCCGCAGGCGTCCCCCGGCACCCGGCGGATCTACTCCAACACCGGCTTCGAGGTGCTGGCGGAGACCGTGGAGGAGGCCACCGGGTTCGCGTTCCGCGACTACCTGGCCGAGGCCGTGTTCCAGCCGCTCGGCATGGGGGCCACGACGTTGGACGGCAGCCCGGCGGCGGGAGCCGTGTCGACCGTGGCCGACCTGGCCCTGTTCGCCGCCGAGCTGCAGGCGCCGAAGCTGGTGTCGGCGGCGCTGGTCGCGGAGGCGACCTCGGTGGTGTTCCCCGGCCTGGCGGGCGTCCTGCCGGGGTACGGGAACCAGCGCGAGAACGACTGGGGCCTCGGGTTCGAGATCCGCGACGGCAAGTCGCCGCACTGGACGGGCTCGTCGAGTTCGCCCGCCACGTTCGGCCACTTCGGCCAGAGCGGCACGTTCCTGTGGGTCGACCCCGCGGTCGGCGCCGCGTGCGTCGCGCTGGCCGACCGCGCCTTCGGGAAATGGGCGATCGAGGCGTGGCCCGCGTTCACCGATTCGGTAGTGGCCGAACTGAAGTGACCGTCTTGATTGGTTTCGGTAACAAATTCTGAATGCCCCTGGTGCTAATGTCCGCCCCATTCAGCTCCACAGGGGATGGGGAAATAGATGAAAAAGCTCGGCACGGCGTTGTTCGCCTGCGCTCTCGCATTCGCGGTCGCACCGGCCGCCAACGCGGGAACCGCACGATCGATGCAGGTGGTGGCACTGGGGGACTCCTACGCGGCAGGCACCGGCGCGGGTGACTACGAGCCGGGAACCGAAGGCACCTGCTACCGCAGCGCCAATTCGGCGGCGGCCGTCACGGTGGCGAACCTTCGCTCTCACGGAAAGAAGGTGGACTTCACCAACGTCATGTGCAGCGGTGCCGCGATTCCGGATCTCGGCACCACGTTCAAGAATGAAGCACCCCAGTTGGACTCGGTGAAGTCCACCACCGATCTGGTGCTGCTCACCATCGGCGGCAACGACGTCAGCTTCGCCGACTACGCCGGTCTCTGCATCCAATCCGATTGCACCGGAGCGGGTGCCCAACTCGTTCTCGGCCAGCTGCCCGCCATGACCGCGAAGCTCACCGCGCTGCTCGGCGAGATCAAGCAGCGCAGCCCCCGTGCCCGCATCGTCCTCGGCGGTTACGGCCGCGCCTTCTCCCCCGGCGCCAACGCCCCCGACGTGCCGCTCGACCCGATCTGCGGCGAAGGCGTCCTCACCCTGCCGGAGCGCGCCGAGGGCGCCACCGTCTCCAAGGGCGTCGACCAGGCCATCCGCGACGGGGTCCGCGCGGCGCGCCACCGCGGCGTGAACGCGGCCTACGCCAGCGCCTACAACGACAACGGCACCCTGCGCGCCGAGTTCGAGGGCCACTCCGCCTGCCAGGAGGGCACCCCCTTCTACCGCGGTCTGGACGCCTTGGCCCCCGGCCAGGAGGGCCCCGTCGCCGTCCTGCACCCCAGCAAGGCGGGCCAGGCCGCGTTCGCGGCGCTGGTGGAGTGCAAGCTCTAGGTTCCGCTCACCCGAACGGCCTGCCTCCTCAGGCAGGCCGTTCGTCATCCCTCTGGGACTCCAACCGGAGCGCCAGCTGCTGGAGCACCGTGGACACGTCGGCGTCCTCGCACTGCTCCTCGTACGCGTGCGCGACCGCCTGGAACCCCAACGTCAGCCCGGCTGTGAACGCCGCCACCCGCGCCATCACCTGTTCGAGCGCGATCCGCACGAACTCCGCCACGTCCTCGGTGGCGCTGTCCGGCACCGCCACCGAGTAGCTGAACACGTCCTCCTGGAGCAGCTTCAGCGCAAGGCGCAGGTCATCCGCCTCCCCGTCCCCACCGTGCATCAGCGTGAGCACCCCGATGGCCCGCTGCATGATCTCCTCGTTGCGCATGACCAACGATCCCACCGGCGGCGCCGTTCGCGGCGGAATAACACCCGCTCAGCCGCGCCCTGCGCCGATCCGGCCCCGACTTCCACCGGATCGGATGCCCGACTTCGTCCTCGCGGGGGCCGCCCACCGCGTCAGATCGGCACGACCAGCAGCGCTTTGCCCTGCGAGGCCGCGTACCCGAGCGTGTAGCCCGTCCCGCTCCCCTGGTCACCGGACCGCGGGAAGCCGATCACCAGGTCGCTCTTGTCCACCATCCACCGGTTCCGCGCCAGGTAGGCGTCGATCCCGACCTCGTCGATGTCCAGTTCGACCAGCTCGGCCAACCGCCCGGCCTCGTCCCACTTCAGGATCGCCTCGGAGGCGATGTCCGGCTGGTCCCGCACGGTCCGCGGCACCACCACCGTCACAGCCGCCCCGGTCGCCTCGGCCAACCACTCCAGCGCGGCGGTGTCGACCCCGACCGCCCCACCGACGTAGAACCGCGCCTCGGCCACCGCGAACGGCAGCACGTACGCCTCGAACATCTCGACGAGCTCCTCGGCGGACAGGTGCTCCACAGCCCGAGCCCCGGTGATCGTCACGGACCGAGCCACCCTCACACCCCCGCCATGGTCGACCAAGCACCACAACGTTCTCACGCCGCACACAACGCAAGAAGCCCGCCGGAAACCGGCGGGCTTCTTGCCTGTGCGCCCGAAGGGATTCGAACCCCTAACCTTCTGATCCGTAGTCAGATGCTCTATCCGTTGAGCTACGGGCGCATATATTCAGTTGTCACCTGGCCGAGGCCGGGTGTTGCGGAGGCTCCGGGATTTGAACCCGGGATGGGCGATAAACCCAAACCGCATTAGCAGTGCGGCGCCATAGACCAGACTAGGCGAAGCCTCCCGGAGCCCTCGGCTACGACGCATAGATTACACACACCCCCACCTGAGTGGCAAAACGCCCCCTCCAACGCCCCCTCAGGGACGTTGGATCAAACATAAGCACTGGTCAGAACGTTGACCACCCACCGACCCGCCATGCGCACAGGCAGGTAAACGGCACATGACGGGCCCGTAGGTGATCTTCGTCTCCCCAACTACTTCCGAACGAGGTCGAGGAATGGCTGGAGCGAGTCGGGATTGCGCAGGGCGTCGCGGCTGACCGCTCGGTCCGGTGGGGTTCCGGCGAGGATCTTCTTGACCGGGACCTCGCACTTCTTGCCGTTCAGGGTGCGGGGGATCTCGGCGACGACGATGAACCTATCGGGCACGTGGCGGGGGGACAGGTTGGTGCGCAGGCCGGTGCGGAGGGCCTTCTCCAGGTCCGCCGACAGGGTGCCGTCGTCCAGGACCAGGAAGCACAGGAGTTCGCCGTCCGGCTGGGCCGCGCCCGAGGTGTCGATGACCAGCGAGTCGGCCACGCCGGGGAGGGCTTCCACGACCCGGTAGAACTCGCTGGTGCCCATGCGGACGCCGCCCCGGTTGAGGGTGGAGTCGCTGCGGCCGTAGATGACGGCCGAGCCCCTCGGGGTGATGCGGATCCAGTCGCCGTGGCGCCAGGTGCCGGGGTAGTCGTCGAAGTAGGCCTCGCGGAGGCGGGTGCCGTCGGCGTCGCCCCAGAAGAAGACCGGCATGGACGGCATGGGCCTGGTGACGACCAGTTCGCCCACCTCGTCGAAGACCTCGTGGCCCTGCTCGTCGTAGGCGGTGACGGCCGCGCCCAGCGCTCGGCACGACAGTTCGCCCAGCCAGACGGGGAGGTCGGGTGCGGCGCAGACGAACGCCGTGCAGAGGTCCGTCCCGCCCGAGACGCTGGCGATCTGGACGTGGTCGCCCAGGGCAGCCGCGATCCAGCGGAAGCCCTCCGGGCTCAGCGGGGCGCCGGTGGAGCCGACCACGCGGAGGCCCGTGAGGTCGTAGCGCTCGGCGGGCCTCAGGTCCTCCTTGAGGCACGACTGGATGTACGGGGCCGACGTGCCGAAGTAGGTGACGCGGTGCTGCTCCGCGAGGTGCCACAGGGCGTTCAGGTCGGGGTAGGCGGGGCTGCCGTCGAACAGGACGACCGTGGAGCCGACCAGCAGGCCCGCGATGACGTAGTTCCACATCATCCAGCCGGTGGTGGTGAACCAGAAGAAGCGGTCGCCGGGGCCGAGGTCGGCGTGCAGGCCGAGCATCTTGAGGTGCTCCACGACGATGCCGCCGTGGCCCTGCACGATGCCCTTGGGGAGCCCCGTGGTGCCGGAGGAGTACAGGACCCACAGCGGGTGGTCGAACGGGACCGGGTCGTACTCCAGGGGCGCTCCGTCGTGCTTGGCCAGCAGCGCGGTCCAGTCGATCGTGCCGGGCAGGGTGCCGCCGACGTAGTCGATCAGCACCGTGGCCTTCAGCGAGCCGATCCCGGTGCGCAGCTGGTCCACGGTCGGGCGCACGTCGAAGGTGCGGCCGTTGTACCGGTAGCCGTCGACGGCGATGAGGACCGTGGGCTCGATCTGGGTGAAGCGGTCGGAGATGGCGCGCGCGCCGAAGTCCGGGGAGCACGACGACCAGGTGGCGCCGATGCTGGCGGCGGCGAGGAACGCGATCAGGGCTTCTGGCGAGTTGGGCACCAGCGCCACGACTCGGTCGCCACGGGTCACGCCGAGTGCCAGCAGGCCGGTGCGGG
Organism: Umezawaea sp. cmx-9-4; assembly: GCA_049997955.1. GTDB lineage: Bacteria > Actinomycetota > Actinomycetes > Mycobacteriales > Pseudonocardiaceae > Umezawaea. Next base: position 5,859 of record JAEBDY010000013.1, read on the forward strand.
TGGCCGCGACCCTGCGGCGGAGGGTGGCGTAGTCGAGTTGGGAGGTCAGGCCGTCCTCGCGGTGGAAGATCACCGCCAGGTCGTCGTCCGCCCGGCCGGGGCCGGGGCGGAGGGCGTGTTCGGCGTAGTTCAGGGTCGCGCCGGGGAACCACTCGGCTCCGGGCATCGACTCCGACCCCAGGGCGCGGGTGGGCGGGGTGTGGAAGGCGACGTCGAAGTAGTCGGCGATCGCGCTCCAGAACGCTTCGAGGTCGGTCGTCGACCACGTCCACAGCTCGCCGTAGTCGGCGAGGTCGAGCCCGCGCTCGGCGCGCAGCCAGTCGCGGAACGCGGCCATGCGGGTGTCCCCGACCCGGTCGGGATCGGGTCGCCACAGCAGTTCGGCCTCGGCGTGCGTGTCGGTCATACCCCGTTCCTAGCCGATCGGACGGCCCAGGACCACAGTGGACACCCACACAGGTCGTCAGTCGCGGGCGGCGACCGCCACCAGGTCCTCCAGCGCGGACGTGAGCCGCGCGGGGTCCGTCGGGGCGAGGACGAACCAGCCGTCCTCGTGGCGCACGAGGTACCGGCCCTCGCGGCTGTCCATCCACGACAGCGTCCGGCCGGTGGGGTGCGGGTGGCCCGCGCGGTCGCGGGCGACCAGACCCACCTGGCCGCCGCCGCTGCGGGTCGTCACGGCGCGCACGAGGGTGTTCGCCTCCGGCTCGCGCACCCCGGCGTACCGGAGCGCCTCCAGGAAGCCCTCCACGCCGTCGCGTTCGCCCGCCTGGCCCGCGGCGAGGTAGTCGTCCCACCGGACGTTCACCGAACGGCCTGAGCCCGGTGGGGCGGCGGGCAGGGTCGACACCGTGGTCGACGCCAGCGCGGTCGGCCGGAACGAGGCGAGCTGGACCTGCTCGCCGACCCGTGCGACGAACGCGCCGTGCCAGCCGGCGGTGGCGAAGCCGCGGGCCGTTTCGCCTCGGCGGGAGAACACCAGTTCCAGGCCGACGTCGAACTCGACCAGGCCGCGCAGCAGCGCGTGCAGGTCGCCGTCCGGCCGCTGGACCGTGCCGAGGCCGCGGGCGGACAGGGTGCGCGAGCACGTCGCCACCAGGTCGGCGCGGTCGGCTTCGGTGCGGCCGTAGTGCCTCGTGCCGACCGGCACGGGGTGGCGGTCGGCGTGGACCGACCGCCACAGCGTGAAGAACTCCTGCGCGGCGAGCCGGAAGACGCGGGGCTCCTCGGTCACGTGCCGATCACCGGCGGCGCGGCCTTCTTGTCGATGCCGAACAGGTTGTCGTCCTCTTCGAGGTACCGGGCGCGCTGGCGGCCGGACTCGTCGTCGCGGCCCACCATCGGGGCTCCCGCCATCGGCGCGCCCATCATGCCGCCCGGCGCACCCGCGCCACCGGAGGTCTTGGGGGCCTGGAAGTTCGAGGTCTGGGCCGCCGCCGCACGGGAGTCCGCGCCGCCGATGACGCCGCTGGAGCCACCGGGACCGGACGGGACCGCCGGGCCACCGCCTCCGCCACCGCCGCCGCTGCCGCCGGACGACTGGGAGCCGGAGTAGCCGCCACCCCCCGAGTAGCCGCCGCGGGCCGCAGGCGCGTATCCGCCGCCTCCGCCACCACCGCCGCCGCCGAAAGCACCGGAGGACGTCGACGTGCGACCCGCCACGGGCGCGACCGGGGTGGGGCCGAGCACGACCGGCGCACCGGTCGGGTTGGGCACCGGGGACCCGCCGCGGTCGAGACCGGTGACCGGCTTGACCTCGGGCGGGGCGACCGGGTTCACCGGCGCGCTGAACGCGGGCACGGTCTGGTCGACCGCGAACGAGCCCTGCTGGAACGCGGCCATCACGTCGGCGGCCGTGCGGTGGCCCGCGTCGACGGCCGTGGTCTGGGTGACGACGGGCGCGCCGATCTGGTCGATGCCGGTGAACGGCGAGGTGGCCGCGGTCTGCCCCAGGACCGGCGAGTCGACGGGCACCAGCGCGTCGGTGGCGATCCGGCTCACCGGGGGCGCCGTCGGCGCCACCAGCTGGTCGACCGGCGGCACGGGCGTGGGAGCCGGGGTGGGCACGGGCATCTGCTCGCGCGCCGTCACCACGTGCTCGATCTCCAGCGTGATGCACTCGGCGACGTTCTTGGCGTGGTCGCTGGTGTTCTCCGCCCACTTCACCACGGTGAGCAGGCCGTCGCGCGCCTTCTCGGCGGACTCGCCCTCCCAGCCGCTGGAGGACGCGAAGATCGCGCTGATGAGCTGGTCCTTGACGTCGGCGAGGGTGCTGCCGAGCGTGGTCCAGTTGTCCTTGACCGACGCGGCGCTGGTGAGGTCGACGCCCGTGTGCACCATGTCGTAGAGCTCCTGGTGCGTGTAGGTCATCCAGTCGACCTTCTCGCCCAGCTCCGACGGTTCCCGCTGCCGCGACTCCGGGTACGGGTTCGGCGGGTTGTCCCTGTGGTTGCCAGACATCAGCCCCTGCCCCCCATGGTGCGCGCCATGTCGTCGTCGGTGTCCTCGGTGCGCTTGGACGCCTGCCGGACGGTCGTCTCCACGTCCTCCAGCACCTCCATGAACTCGCGGATCACGAACACCGCGGACTGCTGGTCGCCCACCGCCACCTCGCGCAACCGGCGGCTGATCGAGCGGCCGACCCAGTTGTCGCCGAACTGCAGCGGGATGTCGAGCTGGTCGCGCACGGCGGTGTAGAGGTCCTGGACGCGGTCGCGCGCGTCGGCGATCGACTTGATGAGGTCTTCGGCGGACCCCTTGTCCAGCTGGACCTTGCCGGTGCCGACGGCCTGGTCGACCGCGGCGACCGCGCTGTGCGCCGTCGCCAGGTCGGCCTGCGCGATGGTGGTGAAGTTCGGTTGCGGCACAACCGCTTCGGCCACCGGGACCGGCAGGCCCGGTGGCACGGCGCTGTCCTGTGTCATCGGCTCAAACCCCTTCGCACAGCAGGTGTCCGCACCTCGGCCGCGGATACACCCCTTAGATGTACCCGCGCTGCCGTTCGGTTCCAATCCGCCGTAAAGAGGTTTACCTCAGGTGCGAGTCGAACCAGTTCAGCACGCGCGCCCACGCTTCCGCGCTCGCGACGGGCGAAGTGTCGAAGCGGTGGCTCGAACCGGCGAACCGCACGACGTCCGTCGCGACCTCGCCGGACGCGGCCGCGTCGCGCAGTTTCTCCACGTCGGCGGGGGTGATCTCCCCGTCCTCGTCGCCGTACAGGCCGAGCCACGGGCAGGTCAGCTCGGTGGCCACCTCCACCAGCGACGGGAGGCCGTCCGACAGGGGCGTGAGGATGCCGCCGCCACCGATCGTGACGGCCGCGCCGATGGTTCGGCTTCCCGCAACGACCATCGCGACCGAGCCGCCGAGGTCGAAGCCGAGGACGCCCATCCGGTCCGCGGGCACGCCCTGGTCGCCGAGCCACACGAACGCGACGTCGGTGTCCGCGAGCACGGCCTCCCCGGACAGCTTGCTGACCTGGCCCGGCACGTCGCCGTCGGCCACCTCGTCCGCGTCGCGGTAGAGGTGGGGCGCGACCACGAGCCAGCCCTCGTCGGCGAGCGTGCCGACGAGGGCGCGCACGGTGTCCGTGACACCGCGGGCCTCGTGCAGGACGACCAGGCCGCCGCGGACGGCGTTCTCCGGTTCCGCGACGGTCAACCGCAGTTCGCGGCCGTCGGTCAGCGGAATCGTCTCGGTCCGGGTCTGAGTCATCGGTCTACCCTTCCACGCCCAGGTGAACGGACGTCAACGTGACCAACCAGACGGACCAATGTCCCCCGGCCCGCGTTCGAGGGGATAACGTCCAGCTCAGGCCCGCAGCGGTGCAGGCCGGAAGGAGTTCTTCCCGATGACCGTGCGAACCCGCGCCGATCTGGACGCGCTGCCGTCCTACGTGCCCGGCAAGACCGTGCCGGGTGCGATCAAGCTGGCCAGCAACGAGGTGTCGGCCGGTCCGCTGCCCAGCGTGGTGCGGGCCGTCGCCGAGGCGGCGACCGCGATGAACCGCTACCCCGACACCGGGTGCACCGACCTCGTGAGCAGGCTCGCGGACAAGCTCGGCGTGCCCGCCGCGCAGATCGCGACCGGCAGCGGCTCCGTGACCCTGTGCCAGCAGCTCATCCAGGCCACCTGCGCCGACGGTGACGAGGTGCTGTTCCCGTGGCGCTCGTTCGAGGCGTACCCGCTGCTCACGCACGTCGTGGGCGCCGTGCAGGCGCGCGTGCCGCTGACCGGCGAGCACGCGCTGGACCTGGACGCGATGGCCGCGGCGATCACGCCGAGGACCCGGCTGGTGTTCGTGTGCAACCCGAACAACCCGACCGGCACCGCCGTGCGCACCGAGGAGCTGGAGGCGTTCGTCGCGAAGGTCCCCGACGACGTGCTGATCGTGGTCGACGAGGCGTACAAGGAGTTCGTCGACGACCCGCACGTGCCGGACGGCGTCGAGTTCGCCAAGGCGCAGTGGGCGCGGGGCCGGAGCAACGTGGCCGTGCTGCGGACGTTCTCCAAGGCGTACGGCCTCGCCGGGCTGCGGATCGGCTACGCCGTGGCGTCCGAGCCGGTCGTGGAAACGCTGCGGAAGGTGTACGTCCCGTTCGCCGTCAACACGCTCGCCCAGGTCGCCGCGATCGCGTCGCTCGACGCCGAGGACGAGCTGATGGAGCGGTGCCGCGCGATCGTCGCCGAACGGGGCCGGGTGCGCGGCGCGCTGCTCGAAGCCGGGTACGACGTGCCGGTGACGCAGGCGAACTTCGTCTGGCTGCCGCTGGGTGAGCGGACGCTGGAGTTCAACGACCACTGCCTGGCGCACAAGGTCGTCGTGCGCGCGTTCGCCGGTGACGGGGCTCGGGTCACGATCGGCGAGCCGGACGAGAACGACGCGTTCCTGGCCGCCGCGAAGGCCTGGTCAGCCCAGTAGGAGCTTCGCGATCGCGGCGAGGCCCACGACCACGATGACGGCGCGGAGGGCGGTCGGCGGCAGTTTGCGGCCGACCTTCGCGCCGATCTGGCCGCCGACGACCGAGCCGAGCGCCAGCAGCAGCACCGCCTCCCAGGCGATGTCGGCGATGAAGATGAACAGGATGCCCGCGACCAGGTTCACGAACGCGGTCAGCACGTTCTTCAGCGCGTTCAACCGCTGGAGGTGCTCGGTGATCAGGACACCCATCATGCCCATCACCAGAACCCCTTGCGCCGCACCGAAGTAGCCGCCGTAGATGCCGCCGGCGAACACCCCGAACCACAGCAGCAGCCCACCGTCCGCCGGCCGTTGCGCGGTGCGGGCGGACAGCTTCCGGTTCAGCCAGGGCTGCGCTACGACGAGCACCAGCGCGATGACGATCAGCACCGGCACGATCGCCGAGAAGGCCTTCTCCGGCAGCGTGACGAGCAGGATCGCACCGATGACCGCGCCGAGGACCGAGGCGGGCAGCAGGCGCTTGATCCGCGCGCCCTGGCCCTTGAGCTCCTCGCGGTAGCCGAACGCCCCGCTCAGCGACCCCGGCACCAGCCCGAGGCTATTGGAGACGTTCGCGACCACCGGCGGGTACCCGACCGCGAGCAGCACCGGGAACGTGATGAGCGTCCCCGACCCGACCACGGTGTTGATCCCACCCGCGAGCACGCCCGCGACCACCACTGCGAGCATCTCCAGCGGCGTCACGCGCTCTCCCCAGGTCGTCCGGTCAAAGCTGCACTATGCCCGCCCGCGTCGTCGAGACGTCGGATGTGTGGCACGTGCGACAGTCCGTCAGGGAGCCGACACGCAGAACTCGTTGCCCTCCGGATCGACCATGACCGTCCACCCGATCTCGTCGTCCTCGACCCGCACCACCTTCGCGCCCAACGCGACCAGCTCGTCCACGTCGCCCTGCACGTCGATGTGCATCCGGTTCTTGCCCGCCTTGCCCTCGGCCACCGGGTTCACCCAGATGAGCGGCCCGCGGCCCTCGGGGTCCTGGATGGGGATCGGCCAGTCGACGGACCAGCCCTCCTCGACCTCCCGGCGCACGTAGCCCATGGCCGCGCACCACCAGTCGGCGATCAGGTGGTGATCACCGGCGTCGAGGCAGAGGTCCTTGAAGCGAGCGGTCATGGGTCCAAACATGGCAGGGGTGGCGCCGCCGTGCGACACCACCCCCGCGGTCGACCTGAGATCAGGCGTCGGGCGCCAGCACGCGTGCGGAGTCGCTCGCGGTCGGGTTGTAGGGGTACGACATGGCCAGATCGCCGAAGGTGCAGAAGGTGGCGACGGACCCCCTGAGCGAAGCCCGTTCGGGAACCGGCGCGAAGAGGTGGAACACCCCGGTCTCGCCCGCTGCCAGGGCCACGCCCCCAGCGCCTTCCTGGAACGCGCCCCAGCCCTCGGTGTCGTTGTGGAGGTCCGTGCCGTCGCCCGGTCCGCCGCACCACGCGCGCACCGCGCTGAGGTCGTCGCCGGTGTTCGTGAGCGTCACTTCGATGCCGATGGTCCCGTCCGCCGCGTACACGTCCTGGTCGAACTCCACCGTGGCGGCCAGCGTGTCCGTCAGCGGCCGCACGGCCTTGCGCACGGAGTCGACCCGCTGGTCGGGGGCGATCACGATCCGCGGGTCGTCCACGACCAGCCAGCCGTCCGGGCTGGTGAACCTCGAGCTGTACGTGCCGGTGGGAACGTCGGTGAAGACGACCTTCCCCTCAGGCCCGGTCACACCGGTGAAAGTCCGCCCGGCTCCGCTCATGCTCGCCTCGACACCGCCGAGGCCCTCGCCCTCGTCGACCTGGTCGTTGCCGTTGGCGTCGACGTGGACGGTGTAGGAGGCACTGCCCTTGCCCCACGTGACGGCCGTGGTGGCGTCGAAGGTGTTGTCGGCCTGGGTCCCGTCGAGCGGGGTCGACACGACCTGGCCCTTGAACCGGAGTTGCGTGATCCGGGACTGGTCCACGAATCCGGTCACGTGCGCGACGTGAGTCCCGCCTGCTTCGATCCGAACCCCTGATCCCTGCGGCGACAGGCCGTCCCACTCCCTCGGGCGGAACGTCGACACGCCTCTCACCACGTCGGCCTTGACCCCGGTCGCGACCAGAGCACCGGTGTTGCGGATGGTGATCGTCGCTCCGACGGCCTCGGCGGAGTCGTAGGACGGCCGGTCGAACGCCGCCGAGACCACGAGTTCGCTGTGCGGCAGCGGATCCGCGAACGCGGCTCCTGGGACAACGCCCCCCATGACCAGAGCGACGGCGGTCGGGACCGCGGCGATCCTGGTCAGCACGATGAAACGCAATTCATCCCCCAAGTTGTTCCAACAGACCGCGGGGGTGGCGCCGCCGTGCGACACCACCCCCGCGGTCGACCTGATGACTAGTCGGTCTTCCCCCTGCGCCTGCCGAGGAGCACGGCGCCGAGGCCGAGGGCGAGCACGAGGCCGCCCAGCAGTGCGATGCCGATGACGCTGGCGCCCGTGGAGGCGAGGTCCTCGTCCGCGGGTGGGGTTTCGTCCTCGCCTGCCGGGGGCTCGGTGGTCTCGGGCGGTGTGGTCGGCTCTTCCGGGTCGGTGACGTCCGGGCCGGGCTCGACGTGGATGTCGCGCTCGTCGTCGCTGCCCCGGACGATCTCGTAGAGGTCCTCGTCGACGACCTTCCACGGGCCGACGACGACCGGGCGGTAGCGGCCGGCCGGGACGTCGGTGAAGGTGAACTTCCCGTCGGCGTCGGTGGTGGCGCTGGTGACCGGGTCGGCCGTGTCCGGGTCCACCAGGACGATCTTGGTGTCGGCCACGGTGGTGCCGTCCGGCTGGAGCAGCGAGCCGCTCGCGGAGGCCAGGACGCCGGACACCCTGGCGCTCGCCCGCGCGGTGACGAACGCCGTGCCCACCTTCGGGCCGAGCGCGCACTCGACCGTCACGTACCCGCGGTCCTGCGCGGCCTGGGGAATGGCGGCGGTGACGTCGACCGCCTTCTCCTCGCCCGCGGCCAACTCGACGCCGGGGCCGTCGAGTTCGAGCGCGCCCCAGTCGTCGGTGTCGTTGCGCAGGTCGCCCGTGTCGCACCGGGCGACGACGGTCATCGGCGCGTCGGACTCGTTGGCCAGGGTCACCTTGAACGTGGCCCTGGCGTCCGCCTCGAAGGCCTCGGACGTGAACTCGACGGCCGCGCGCAGCTCCAGCTCCGCGTCGGGGTCGGCGACCTCGGGACCGGGGACGACGGAGAGCGGAACGGTGGTCTCCGCGCCGCCCGTGATCCGGACGAGGTGGTCGATGCCACCCGACCGGCCGTCCTTCCACGGGCCGAGGACGACCACGTTCACGGTGCCCGCGGGGAGGCCCGCCAGCTTCCACCCGCCGTTGGCGTCGGTGGTCGCGCGGCCGAGCACGGCGCGGGTCTTCGCGTGCAGCGCGACGAGGGTGGCGTCCGCGACGGCCTGGCCGTCGTGCTTCACGTCGCCCTTGGCGACGCCGAGCGCGCCGACGACGTCGGCCTGGTCGGTCGCCTTGGTGTAGCCGTTGACGAACCTGCCGTTGTTGCCGAAGTCGCACACGGCGGCCACGGTGCCCGCGTTGTACGCGCCCTCCGGCACGGCGGCGGTGACCCTGACCTTCTTGGTCTCGCCCGCGCCGACCGGGACGCCGGTTCCACCGGGCGCGAGCGCGGCCCAGCCGTCGCCGGTGCCGGGAAGCAGGTGGCGCTCGTCGTCGCGGCAGACCGCGACGACACCGGTCAACGCCTCGGTCCCCTTGTTGGTCAGGGTGACGTCGACGCCGATCTGGTCGGACTTGCCGTAGTCGTCCTTGTCGAAGGCCAGCTCCACCCCGAGCACCTCGGACACCGGGCGGACGGCCCCGAGTTCGAGCAGCGTCTCCTTGCCCGACTCGACGGTGAACTCGCTGCCGCCGGGCTTCACGACGAAGCCGTCGGCGCCGCCGAAGTGCAGCTGGTGCTTGCCGGAGGGGACGTTGCGGAAGGAGAACCCGCCGTCCTCGCCGGTCACGGCGGTCAGCGTCACGGACGGCGTGCCGCCCTGGCTGTGGAACTCGACGCCCGCCTTGCCCTCGCCCCCGTCGCGCTTGCCGTTGCGGTTGGCGTCGACGTAGACGGTCCCGTTGACCGCGCCCCGTGGCTTGACGATCTTGGTCGTGGCGGTGGCCTCGTTGTCCGCGGGAGTCGGGTCCACGACGCCGTCGACGGTCACCTTGACGGAGAGCGTGCCGCTGACCTCGTTGGCGTTGACCGGTTGCCCGACCACGACGACGGAGAGCTTCTGGGCCGGGTCGAGCCGCTTCAGCTCGGTGAGCTTCGCGGATTCCTTGGGCGGCAACGCGTGGTTGCCGCCGAAGGCGAACGTGAAGCCCTCGGCGGTGGCGGTGCCGACGTTCTCGACGGTCACCGCGGCCGCGAGTTCCGCGCCGGGCTCGTACTCGGCCTGCTGGTAGGCGACCGTCACCCTCAGGTCGGCCACGCCCTTGGCGGGTTCGGCCGACGCGACACCGGTGAACGTTCCGGCGAGCAGCAGCGCTAACGCTGCCGACACCGTTGATCTTGCGGACAAGGTGTTCCCCCCACGGGACAGGCGCTGGTGCGTTCGGACTACTCGGTTCCGGGCTGGGCCCGACGTCGACGAACGACGATCACGGTAGCGGCTCCGCCGACCAGCACAAGGGCTCCGAGGACGGAAAGCCCGATGATGCTGGCACCGGTCGACGCGAGGCCGGACGAGTCGTCACCCGCGCCGTCCGCGACGGGCGCGGCGGAGCTGGGCTCGCTGGTGGACGTCGGGGTCGCCGACGAGGTCGGCACGGCGGTCTCGGGGTCGGTGACCTCGGGACCGGCCACGACGGACAGGTCGTGCACGTGCGGCACGTCCTTCACCAGGCTGAACAGGAGTCCGTTGCCCTCGACCAGCTTCCACGGCCCGACGACGACGGGGTCGTAGCGGCCCGCGGGGACGCCCTTGAACTCGAACCTGCCGTCGGCGCCGGTGACCGCGCTGGCCACCGCCTGCGTGGTGCCGGTGTCGACCAGCACCACCTTCACGGCGGGAACGGGCTGGTCACCGGTCTGCGTGAGGCGGCCGGACGCGTCGGCGGGGTCGCCGGGGACCTTCGCGGTGTCCACGCCCTGCGGGTAGCCCTCGCCGCCCTCGACGTCCGGGCCGAAGAAGCAGGTGGCCGACACGAAGCCGTACGCGGACGCGCCCTGCGGGATCGCGGCCTTCACCTCGACGACCTTGGTCTCACCGGCCGCGAGCGACACGCCTCCGCCCTCGTAGCGGAGGTCGCCCCAGCTCTCGTCGGTGTTGTACAGCTCGTACGACTCGCCCGGACCGGTGCAGAACGCGTGCACGGTGGGGATCGCGTCGCCCTTGCTCTTCAGCGTCACCTTCACGCCGAGCGCGTCGCCCGCCGCGTAGGAGTCCTTGTCGAACTCCAGCTTCGCCTCCAGCTGGTCCGCCACGCCGCGGTCGGCCTTGCGGACGACCTCGACCTGCTGACCGGCCTGCACCTGCACGTTGAGGTCCGGGGTCACGACGAACGCGCCCGTGCCGGCGTAGGTCGCGCGGTACGAGCCGCTGGACAGCCCGGAGAACACGGCCCTGCCGTCCGGACCGGTGGCGAGTTCCTGCTGGCGGGCTCCGCCGGACGGGCCGACCAGGCTCACCTTCACCCCGGCGACGCCTTCGCCCGCGTCCACCTTGCCGTTCCGGTTCGCGTCGCCGTAGACGGTGAACGCGGCGGTGCCCGCTCCGGCCGTGACGGAGGCCTTCGAGGTGACCGAGTTGTTGGCCTTGTTCGCCTCGGCCGAGCTGGTCGCGACCTGGACCTGGAGCACCAGCTGCCCGTCGACCACCTGGACGACCTTGCCGGTCAGGCGGACGACCTGGCTGGCTCCTGGTGCGAGCCGGATGCCCGTCGACGACTGCGACACCGCGCCCCACGAACTGGGCTCCGGCCGGAACCCCGACGTGCCCGCGCTCGTGCTGACCCGGACCTTGTCCGCGGCGGCGGACCCGGTGTTCTTGATGGTGATCGTCGCCGTGACGGTCTCGCCCGCGTCGAACGACGGCTTGTCGAACGCCCCCGTCACCTCGATCTCGGCGCCCGCGGGCTGGACCGCGGCGGCGGGCGGGCCCGCGAGGACCAACGCGGCTATTCCGGCGGCGAACCCGGTCGTGAATCGAGCCGCGGTGCGTGTCGACAAGAGTGAGCCTTCCCCCGAGGTTCCGCGCCGCCGCGGACTTCAGGCCATCCCCCGAGGCCACCGCCGAGCGCGCGTTGCTGGTCGTGCGGACGGATCACCGCCCTGCTAGACCAATCGTTCAGGCGCACACGGTTGTTACCCCCGAACATTGCGATCCGCTCACGACGGGATCTCCCGCGGCCATCCGAGAACACCGAGGGGCACCCCGTCGAAATAGCCCTGAATGCCCGCGAGCGGATAGGCGATCATGTCGTCCGGCAGCCGATCGCGCCGGAACCAGGCGATCTCGTAGCACTTGTCCGGTTCGCGGTTCACCGGCTCCCCGTCCCACTTCCGCACCTCGAAGAAGAACCCCATCCGCGACCCCACCCCGTCCCCCGTGGCGTGGACCGCGTGCACGAACCGCAGGTCCTCCAGCGCGATCCGCACCCCGACCTCCTCGTCGGCCTCGCGCACCGCGGCCGCCAGCACCGACTCCCCCGCCTCCAACTTCCCCGCGGGCAGGTGCCACAGCCCGTCCCCGTAGCTCCCGCGCCGCTTCGACAGCAGCACCTCGTCACCGCGAACCAGGAGCACGTGCACGTCGATCACGATGAGCCAGTCGGACATCCCCGCAGTCTTCCGGATGCTCGACGCGTGCGTCCCCCGCACCGGTGCGGCCGATTGCCGATGATCGTTTACCGGCGTGTGGTGGTGAATCGCCCCAATGGAATTGGCGGGCGAGCGCGATGATCCGGTTCTCGTCCCGTGCACGAACTCCGCCCGGCCGGCGCAGCGGTAGATCGCGGTCTGTCGCACACGCGTTGCGCCCGGACATGGCGAAAGCGGCCCACCGACTGGTGGTCGAGCTTGCGCTCCACCATGGCGTTGTTCTCGCCGAGCATGGCGTGGCCGCGAGCTTCCTGCTGTGCGGCTTCGGCGCGCACGCGAATCGGAAGGGCGTGGTAGCCGTCAACTTAGCCGTCAGATTGGCAGCGCTTTAGCAGCTAGGCAGCGTGGCGTACAAGACGTGTGATGCGGCGTTCATGGTCATCGGTATGGGAATCGGCCGCATCTAAGCGTTCGCCAATTTCATCAAGTACGGTGTTGAACCGCTCGTTCATATCTGTGCGCAGTTCGTTCATTTCTGAGTGCAGCTCGTTCTTCGCTTGCACAAGGTCTTCCTTGGTCACCAAACCTGCCGTGCGCTGACTTACCGATACATCTATGCATTGCTTCAAGTCTTCGAGTAGTTATTAGTTTGTCATGCACTATCTAGTATGCGCCGACTGACGAAATTGATCAAGGCTCACATTGCCCTAGCCTCCACAAGCGATCGAACACAAGCGATCGATGGAGCCGCTCAGAAGCGTTAGCGGACACTGCCGGAACTTGTGTGGCAGCTATCCGCCTGGTAGTTGCGGCAGTCATCCGCACTAAACAAAACTGAAACGCCCACCAACCGAGGTAGCACTACTGTAGCCTGCCCCTGGTCAACGTAATAGCTCTAAGAGGTGGTCATGACACCGAGGCCGAGTCGCTGGGACGCCCTGCCAAAGGCAGTTCTCTTGTCTGCGGTAGCAGCAGCCACTGGAGCTGTGGTCAACTTTGCAACATCGGACAATGCTAGCCCAGCGTGGTGGATTGCAGTCCTACTCTTGGTGGCGGTTGCTGCAATATCCCAGATCGTGACCCGGCAAGATCTGGCATTAGCGCGAAAATATGCCCTGTTCGCAGTCATGTGCCTGCTGATCGCTTCGATGGCTGCTGGCGATCGTTCACAGCCGGCGCGATCCCCTGCCAATACGAGTGACGTGACCGAAACGGATTTAGTGGATAAAACAGTAACGTCCCCGACTGTGAGTTCACCAGCACGCCCGCCATCAGGGGTTGAGCTTCCCACACCCCTAAACCATGACTCGATCGCCGTGGCAGACCGTCTGAGCAACGCATTACGAGATGCTAATCTGATTCCGAAGGAGCTCTCCGTAGTGCCGGATACGGAGGCGTACGGTCCGCCTCTGGACTTCCGCATTAGCCAGGGGGAGTTCAAGTCAAGCGCCATTCTTCAAGATTTACTAGGTGCTGTCACCTTGCACATATCCATTCACTGGAGTACGGAATCACCGAAGGAGCTCCGGTGTGGGTCGCCAAGCTCAACAGGGTTTTGTGACTTTAATGATTGGCCGGATGGCACTCGGATAATTTCAACCAAAGAGATTCGCGAGGACCAGTTGATCGAATTCACCACTGCCGCTCGGCCTGACAACACTGTTGTACAGGTAATGCTTATCAATAAGGATAAGCGAGGCAGAGTGAGCCGGGCACACCTTCCACTTACGGAACGGCAACTAGTGGCCATAGCCACGTCCAAAGCCCTGTCTCTCAAGTAGCCGGATTACCATCCGAGGCGGCCAGTGCTGCGGTTTTGAAAATGTCATGCTCAAGAAGTTCCGAGCGAGGCCATCTTCGACTTGCTTTGCATCAAGCCTGCAAGGTTATGCCTACCACTCGTGACGATCACAAGATCAACGATGCGATCATCGCCGCTGGGGCACGGCTCGTGTCCGTGGTCGACCTGATCGACGACTCCCCACAGGGCAAGTTTAACTACACGATTCAAGCTGGGCTGGCACAACTGTACTCAGACAACCTGGCCATTGAGGCAATGAAAGGACTGACGAAGAAGGCGCAGGCGGGAGGCACACCATATAAAGCACCGATTGGCTACCTCAACAAGCGCCGTTTTGAGAGGGTAGCCGATATCCGGTGGGTCGAAGTTGACCCAGAGCGTAGTCCGCTTGTCATATGGGCTTTCGAGGAGTACGCCACCGGCAATTGGCCGATCGCGCGCTTGCGGCTAGAACTCATCGACAAGGACCTGACCAACTCCACGGGCAGACCGATCAGCATTAACGGCCTTTACAAAATCCTAACCAATGCTTACTACACCGGCACCGTGCCGTTCCAAGTCGCGTATTACGAAGGCACCCACGAGCCACTTGTGGACCTGCAAACGTGGCTACTCGTTCAGCAAACGCTCGAAGTTCGCAATTTCGCGGGCGAGAAGGAGTTGATCCACAGCCACTACCTCAAAGGCAGCATTTGGCGCGGTAACTGTGGCTCGCGCCTGATCTTCAGTCGCAACAAGGGCCGGGGTGGCACTTATGAATACTTCGTATGTATTGGCCGCCACCACAAGCGTAACGACTGCAAACGTAGGTCCATCGCAGTGAGCAGCGTCGAGGCAGGCGTTGAAGCGTTCTACCGTCACTTTGAAGTACCCAAGAGGAAATCGAGCTTATTCAAGACACGGTCGGCGAGGAGTTTCTCCGCCTCCAGGCAGTAGCCGAGACGGACATGGCGCGCAGCAGGCGACGCCTGACGCAGGCCAAGGACCAACGCCAGAAGCTGCTCACTGCCCACTACGAAGGTGCCATTCCGAAGGACATGCTCAAGTCCGAGATGACCCGCCTGACAGCAGAGGTCGGGGCGGCTGAGCGCGAACTAGCAGCTGCCAGTGCCGATATGCACGCCCTGGAAGACCAGCTCGTGCGGGCGCTCACCATCGCGGGTCACTGCGCCGATGCCTACCAGCAGGCCGCACCTGCCATCCGCAGGCAGTTCAACCAGGGATTTTTCAAGAAGCTCTACATCGCTGAAGACGGCAGCGTGCAAGAAGGCGACCTCAACCAGCCGTTTGCCGCGCTTCTGCTTGGGCCTGAGACGGCCGATCCGGGCACGGGGCAGACGGATGACACACGGGGCCGGAACCGAGACGTTCGACGACGACACGGCCACCGTGGACGGCCAGATGGGCGCGTCTGGCGTTGTTGCGGCGGTTGGCGGCGGTCTGGGGCACACGAAAACCCCCGGTCAGACGGTGCTGACCGGGGGTTCGAACATTGACTACTTGGCGGAAGCGGAGGGATTTGAACCCCCGGATGGTTTCCCATCTTCCGCTTTCAAGGCGGATGCATTCGGCCGCTCTGCCACGCTTCCCTACGCGGGTCAGGTTACCCGTCCAACGACCGCAGGTGCGCCTTGACCCGGTCGAACACGTTGGCCACCACCTCCTGCTCCTCGGGCGTCAACAGGTCGATCATGTGGTCGCGCACGCCGTTGACGTGGGTCGGCGCGGCGGTCTGCAGGGTGCGCAGGCCGCGGTCGGTGAGTTCGGCCAGGACGCCGCGGCCGTCCTGGTCGCATTCGCGGCGCTTGAGGAGGCCTTCGCGTTCCATGCGGGCGACCTGGTGGGAGACGCGGCTCTTCGAGGAGGCGACGTCCTCCGCCAGTTGCGACATCCGCATGGAGCCGCCCGGCTGTTCGGAGAGCCGAACCATCAGTTCGTAGTCGGCCAGCGACAGTCCGTGGCGGGTCTGCAACTCGCGGTGCAAGCGGTCTTCCAGCATCGCCGCCGCGGTCACGTAGTTGCGCCACGCGCGCATCTCGTCCTCATCGAGCCAACGCGGCTCCTGCCCGGCATCCGTCACGTGCGCCAGGTTAATGCCGAGGGGACGTGACATCTCCATTCACCGACGATCCCCCCACATGTCTGGTTTCCGGCACCGCGGCCGGGCAAACTCCACCGCCGTAGCGCGCCTGCCTACTCAGGCGCCAAGCAGGAGGAAAAATGAGTTCGTTCAGACGGACCGCCGCGCTCGTGGCGACCGCCGGGGTTGGACTGGCGATCACGTTCGCCGGCAGCCCGGCCCAGGCCGATGTCGACGCCCAGCGCGCCCAGCGCACGGTGGACGTCCGCCTGATCGGCATCAACGACCTGCACGGGAACATCGAGCCGCCGACCGGCTCGTCGGGCCGTGTGACGCTGGCCGACGGCACGGTGGTCAACGCCGGTGGCGCCGCGTACAACGCGACGCACATCAGGAACCTGCGGGGCCAGGTCAAGAACTCGGTGGTCGTCGGGCAGGGCGACCTGATCGGCGCTTCGCCGATCGTGTCGGCGCTGTTCCACGACGAGCCGACGATCGACTTCCTGAACAAGGTCGGGATGAACGCGACCGCGGCGGGCAACCACGAGTTCGACGAGGGCTACCAGGAGCTGCTGCGCATCCAGCACGGCGGCTGCCACCCGGTGGACGGCTGCCAGTTCAACGACCGGTACACCGGTGCGAAGTTCCCGATCCTGGGCGCGAACGTGACCAAGGTCAAGTCCGGTCTGCCCGCGCTGCCGCCGTTCTGGGTGGAGATCCGCGACGGCATGCCGATCGGCTTCATCGGGATGCCGCTGAAGGACGTGCCGATCCTGGTCGACCCGAACGGGATCAAGGACCTCCAGTTCGGCGACGAGGTCAAGGCCGCGAACAAGTACGCGGACCTGCTGAACCTGATCGGCGTCAAGTCGATCGTGCTGCTGGTGCACCAGGGCGACAACCCCATCGGCAACACCGGCCCGAACGGCTGCACGAACACGCCCGGCCCCGGTCAGCTGATCGCGGAGAAGGTCAGCCCGAAGATCGACGCGGTGTTCAGCGGGCACAGCCACTCGCACTACAACTGCACGGTGAAGGACCCGGCGGGCAACCCCCGCCCGTTCATCGAGGGCCTCGCCTTCGGCCGTGAGCTGTCCGTGGTCGACCTGAAGATCGACCGCAAGACCCGCGACGTCATCCGCGCGGAGACCAAGGCCGAGAACAAGGTCGTCACCCAGGACGTCGCGCCGGACGCGGCCATCCAGGCCGTCATCGACAAGGCCAAGACGAAGTCGGGCCCGATCGCGAACAAGCAGATCGGCACGATCGCCGCCGACATCCTGCGGGCGCAGGCGCCGACCGGCGAGTCGGCGCTCGGCAACCTCATCGCTGACTCGCAGCTCGCGGCCACCACGGGCAACGGCGCGGTCGTCGCGCTGATGAACCCCGGTGGTGTGCGCGCCGACCTGACGTTCGCGGGCTCGCCCGCGGGCGAGGGCAACGGCGTGGTCACCTACGGCGAGGCGTTCACCGTCCAGCCGTTCGGCAACATCCTGCAGACCGTCACGTTGACCGGCGCGCAGCTCAAGACCGTGCTGGAGCAGCAGTGGTCGGCGACGCGGCAGATCATCCTGCAGCCGTCGGCGAACCTGACCTACAGCTGGTCGGCGTCCGCGGCCATCGGCTCGAGGATCTCCGCCCTGGCGATCAGCGGCACGCCGGTCGACCCGGCGGCGAGCTACCGCGTGACGATCAACAGCTTCCTGCAGGGCGGCGGTGACGGGTTCCCCGGCTTCACGGTGGGCACCGCGATCACCGGCGGCGGCATCGACCTGGACGCCTTCGCGGCGTACCTGACCGCGCACCCGAACCAGGCGCCCCCGGCGCTGGGCCGCATCACCACCACCCCGTAGTCGCGTTCCCCGTGGGCGGTTCGGCAGGGGATGTCCCCCGCCGAACCGCCCACGACCGCGTTCAGGGGACTTCGATTCGCTCGTCGGGTGCGGAAAGCAGATCCGGTAAAAGATCGGCTGGCCATTCTCCCGATATGATCTTCCACAAGGACCGTTCGCTCTCAGCGACCATTGTCCACGCTCCGCTCACCCTTGTGGTGGTGGAAACTTTCACCACTTCCAGGATCCCGTGAACGGTTGTGGTTCGGGCTGATCAAGCGCATAGTCGTTGAAGGGACAGCCCACCGAAGAATCCGAAAAGTTATGTGCGGTGGCACTCCCGGAAGGGGTCAGGTGGTGCCATGCAGGTAACTCTTCGCAGTGACGCTCGTTGTCCGCTGCATCCCCGCGATCGGACCTGATTTTCCGATCCGGTCGCGAATGTGAGCGACAGCCGGGTATCGGGTGCGCAGGCGCCATCGGTGTCATCCGCGCACATCGACGCTGTTGAGCTCGACCTCGGTTCCCTCTCAGGGTGGAACCGGCCGAGTTCCACGCCAACCTCGCGACGACGACGATCGTCATTTCCCATCAGGTAGTGCCTGGGTGCGGTGCCCCGAGGTCGGGGCGCCGCACTCAGGCGCGCGTAAACCGCGCGCGGGCGTGCTCGGGGCTATCGTGTGCCGCCAAAGGGTCTTGGCGGGAGGACAACGCGGTGCAGTTCAACGAGGATGCCGAACTCGACACGTCCCAGGTAGACGACCAGCGCGGCAGCGGTGGCGGAGGTGTCGGGGGCCGGGTCGCGATGGGCGGTGGCGGCCTGGGCATCGTGGGCCTGGTCATCTACTTCCTGCTGTCCCAGTTCGCGGGAGGCGGTGGCGGGGGCGGCTTCCAGCTGCCGTCCGGTTCCGGCTTCGGCGACGTGGGCCAGAACCAGCAGGTCGACTCGGCCGCGATTCGCGAGAAGTGCAAGACGGGCGCGGACGCGAACCGCGAGGACGACTGCCGCGCCGTCGCGTTCATCAACTCGATCCAGGCGTACTGGGCCGACCAGTTCGCCCGCTCCGGCAACACCTACAAGCCCGCTCAGACGAACTTCTTCCAGGGCGGTGTCAACACCGGCGGCTGCGGCAGCGCGACCTCGGCGTCCGGGCCGTTCTACTGCCCGGCCGACTCCGAGGTCTACATCGACCTGGCGTTCTTCCAGGAGTTGAAGACGACCTTCGGGGCCACCGGCGGGCCGTTCGTGGAGGCCTACATCCTGGCGCACGAGTACGGGCACCACATCCAGAACGTGCTGGGCACCTCCGGCCGCGTGAAGGAGGGCACCGGGCCGGAATCCGACTCGGTGCGGCTGGAACTCCAGGCGGACTGCTACGCGGGCGCCTGGGCCAACCACGCCACCACCGTTCCCACGGCCTCCGGCAAACCCCTGATCACCGGGGTGACCGACGACGACATCAACGCGGCGCTGGACGCGGCGAGCCGCATCGGTGACGACTACATCCAGAAGGAACTGGGTGGCGGCAAGGTCGACACCACCCAGTTCAGCCACGGCTCGTCCGCCCAGCGGCAGAAGTGGTACCGGACCGGCTACGAGTCCGGTGAGCCCGCTCGGTGCGACACGTTCGGCACGAACAACCTGGGATGAGCGAAGAGGCGCGTCCCGGAGTTCCGGGACGCGCCTCTTCTCACCTGGCTAACGACTACGCGGTCAACCCGTGCGAGTGCACGGCGGCCGCGGCCACCCGAGCCTTCGAGGCCCGAGCCTCGGCGCGCTCCGTGCGCGGCGGCACGCCGTTCACGTCCTCGGTGCTGACCCCGTAGGACGCGGTCACCCAGGCGATGGCGTCCGCGTTGCGGTCCAGGGCCACCCGGTCGACGTTCCCCAGGTTGTCGCAGGCCTGGTGGTAGCACTTGTCGTACGCCACACCCGCCGTGCCGCCCCACTTCGCGGCCTGGGCGGGCGTCTTGATGCCCTCGGCGCCGGTGAACAGCCCACCGGCCGGGATGCCGACGGCGATGAACTCGCCGTAGTCCGAACGGCCGGAGAAGTCCGTCCCCTCGGTCTCCACGCCCTTGCCCGCCTTCAGGTAGTCGACGAACGCCTTCTCGATCTGCGCCGAGCCGAAGGGGCCCGCGCCCGCGCCGACCGCGTCCGAGTCGTCGCCGTCGTAGACGAAGTAGGCCGCGTTCGGCGACCCCACCATGTCGAAGTTCAGGTACAGCGCGATGTCGAGCTGCTGCTCGAACGTCAACGCCCGCACGTACTCGGTGGACCCGATGAGCCCCAGCTCCTCGGCGCCCCACCACGCGAAGCGGATCGCGTTGGAGACCTTCGGCTTCGCGCCCAGCTGGAGCGCCGTCTCCAGCAGCGCTCCCGAACCGGAGCCGTTGTCGTTGATGCCCGCACCGGTCTCGACGCTGTCGAGGTGCGACCCGGCCATCACCACGTTGTCCTTGCGACCGGTCTTGGTCTGCGCGATGACGTTGCGCGCCACCTTCAGGTCCTCGTGGTACCTCATGTCCAGCGTGACGGCCTCGCCCGCGCGGCCGAACAGCGCGGTCCCGTCGGCCTGGGTGACACCGCCGGTCGGCACCAAGCCGGGCGTGCCGAGGGTGACGCCGGACAGCGGGCCCGCGGTGTTGTTGGCCACGATGACGCCGATGGCGCCCGCGGCGGCCGCGTTGCGGTGCTTGACGTCGAACGTGCAGGCGCCGCGGCGGATCAGGGCGATCGAGCCGGTGAAGTCCTGGCCCGCGAAGTCGGTGGCCTCGCAGCCGGGGGTCGCGTCCTCGGGGACGACGCGCAGCGGGCCGGTGATGCCGCCGACGGGGGTCTGCGGGGACTCCTCCATCGGGATGGCCTCGTAGGTGGACGTGCCGACCTTGGCCGTGGCCGCGTCGGTCACCTGCACGGGGTAGGTGAACTCCGGCGTGGTGACGTCGAAGCCCGCGCCGCGCAGCTTGCCGGCGACGTACTCGACGCTCGCCTCGTAGCCGGGCGTGCCGACCGCGCGCGTGCCGCCGTTGCGGTCGGAGAGGCGCTGGAACGCGATGAGGTGGCGGTTGACGCCGTCAGCCGAGACGGCCTTGACGAGCTTCTTCGCCAGTGCCGGCCCCGCGGGCTCGGCGGTCGGTCCCGCGGATGCGGTCGGCGCGGCGAGGAGCGCCAGTGCGGCGGCGGCCGCGATCGCGCTGTAGCCAGCGCGTCGTGTTCTTCCGGACATGTTCGAACTCCCCAATCGTTCGGATGCAGAACCATGCATAGATCGACCGTCCGAAATCAATCCGTCACCCGGAGGGTTCTCAGCCGGTGAGCAGGCCGAGACAATCAGTGAGCCCCGTCACATCCAGTTTCCAGTCCGGTCGCGCGAACCGATCACGGGTGACCAGGAACCGCACGTCCTCGGACGACTTCCCACGGCGGACGGTCAGCGACGTGCCGTCCTCGACGTACCCGAGCTTGCGGCTGACACCCCTGGACTTCGGGTTCCCGATGGCCGCCGCGGACCTGGCCTGAACCGCGTCGAGGTGGTCGAACGCGAACATCAGCACCGCCGCGCGCATCTCGGTGCCGATGCCCCTGCCCTGGTGCTCCAGACCGATCCACGAGCCGCTGCCCACCTCGCGGAGAACGCGGAAGTCGACCGCCTGCAACGACTGGGTGCCGATGACCCGACCGTCGAGCCGGACGAGGAAGGTCAGCTCCCAGTCCGCGGGGGTGAGCTTGGCGCGAACTCGCCAGAAGAACTGGAGCATGTTGCGCCCGACGTCCTCGGGTGCCGCGTCGGTCCACTCGTGGGCGAACGGCATCTCGTCCGGCGGGTGCACGCCGCGGCGGGCCTGCTCGACCAGTTCCAGGAGGCCCTCGTCGTCGTCCGGGCGCAGCTCCAACCGGGGGGTGCGGAGCACGAGGTGCCGGAAGGGCCATGGGTCCATGCCCGGTGATGTTGCCGGGTGCGGCGGGCGGCGGGCGACCGGATTACCGTCGGAGCCATGTACGCGATCACGATTCGTGAACCAGGCGGCCCGGACGTCCTGGAGTGGACCGAGGTGCCTGATCCCGTCGCGGGTCCGGGCGAGGTGCTGCTGGACGTGGCGGCGAGCGCGCTGAACCGAGCGGACCTGTTGCAGCGCCAGGGTTTCTACCCGCCGCCACCGGGCGCGTCGGACATCCTGGGCATGGAGTGCTCCGGCACGGTCTCGGCGCTGGGTGAGGGCGTCACGGGCTGGCGGGTCGGCGACGAGGTGTGCGCGCTGCTCGCGGGCGGCGGCTACGCCGAGAAGGTCGCGGTGCCCGCCGCGCAACTGCTGCCGCTGCCGGACGGCGTCGACCTGGTGACCGCCGCCGCGCTGCCCGAGGTGGCGTGCACCGTGTGGTCGAACATCGTCATGCACGCCAAGCTCACGTCGGGTGAACTGCTGCTGGTGCACGGCGGCGCGGGTGGCATCGGCACGCACGCCATCCAGGTCGGCAAGGCGCTCGGCGCGCGGGTGGCCGTGACGGCGGGGTCGGACGAGCGGCTCGCGCGGTGCGCCGAACTCGGCGCGGACATCACGGTCAACTACCGCGAGCAGGACTTCGTGGCGGAGGTGGGGGCCGCGGACGTCGTGCTGGACAACATGGGCGCGAAGTACCTGGACCGCAACGTCGACGTGCTCGACCTCGGCGGCAGGCTCGTCGTCATCGGCCTCCAGGGCGGCGTCTCCGGCGAGCTGAACCTCGGCAAGCTGATGGCGAAGCTCGGGACCGTCTCGGGCACCCGGTTGCGCAGCAGGCCCGTCGACGGGCCCGGCAGCAAGGGCGAGATCGTGGCCGCCGTGCGCGAGGGCCTGTGGCCGCTGATCGCCGCGGGTCGGGTCAAGCCGATCGTCCACGACGTCGTGCCGATGCGGGAGGCCGCCGGGGCGCACCGCGCGCTGGAGAGCGGCGGCGACGTGTTCGGCAAGCTGCTGCTGAAGACCTAGGAACGAGAAGGCGGGGCCGACGTGTCGTCGGCCCCGCCTTTGATCACCTCGTGGTCAGATCAGACCCGGACGGCCCAGGCGTTGCCGCCGTCGCCCGCCGGACCGGAGTGGCCACCGACCGTGGAGCTGTGGTTGGAGGCGTCGCCGGTGTCACCGGTCGGCCCGGTGTGACCCGAGTCGCCCGACGTCACCGAGGTCCACGACTTCGTGCCCTCGTGGTGCTTCCAACCGTCGTGGTGCTTCCAGCCGTTGTGCTTGTCCCAGCCGGAGTTCTTCCAGCTGTGGCCGTTGTTCCACTGCTGGCCACCGGTGTAGGTGATGGCGGTGTTGCCACCGGTCGAACCGGAGTTGCCCGAGTCACCCGAGTCACCGGTCGTGGCGTTGTTCGAGCTGGTGGCGTTGCCGCCGTCGCCCGAGTTGCCGCCGTCGCCCGCGACCGCGGACGCCGAGCCGGACTCGTGGTCCCACTTCTTGCCGTGGTTCCAGTTCTTGCCGTGGCCCCACTCGTTCTCGTGACCCCACTTGTCGTGGCCCTTCGGCGCGAGGGCGATGGCGTTGCCGCCGTCACCCGCGGGACCGGAGTTGCCGCCGACGGTGCTGCTGTGGTTGGTCGCGTTGCCGGTGTCGCCGGTCGCGCCGGTGTTGCCGGAGTCGCCCGAGGTCACCTTCGTGGTGGACTCGTCGTGGTTCCAGTGCCCGCCACCGAGGGTGACCACGCCCGCGGTGTTGCCACCGGTCGAGCCCGAGTCACCCGAGTTGCCGGAGTCGCCGGTCGTGGCGGAGTTCGAGCTGGTGGCGTCGCCGCCGTCGCCCGAGTTGCCGCCGTTGCCCGCGACCGCGGTCACGTCGGAGTCGTGGCCCTGGGAACCGTGGCCCTTGGATCCCTCGGCGACGGCGTCGCCGCCATCACCGGCCGGACCCGAGGCGCCGCCAACGGTGCTGCTGTTGTTGGAGGCGTTGCCGGTGTCGCCGGTCGCGCCGGTGTTGCCGGAGTCGCCCGAACTCACGCTCGTAGTGCACTCCGCCAGCACGCACAGCCCGAGGGCCGAGTTGCCACCGGTCGGGCCCGAGTCACCGGAGTTGCCCGAGTTGCCGGACGTGGCGTTGTTCGAGCTGGAGGCGTTGCCGCCGTCGCCCGAGTCACCGCCGTTGCCGCCCTCGGCCACGGCGGACGAACCGCCGTGGGACAGCGCGTTGCCACCATCACCCGCGGGACCGGAGTTGCCGCCTGCCGTGTTGCTGTGGTTGGAGGCGTTGCCCGTGTCACCGGTCGCGCCGGTGTTGCCGGAGTCGCCCGAACTCACGTTCGTGGTGCACTCCGCCAGCACGCACAGCCCGTAGGCCGAGTTGCCACCGGTCGAGCCGGAGTCGCCCGAGTTCCCGGAGCCGCCCGAGGTCGCGGTGTTGGAGCTGGAGGCCGTGCCACCGTTGCCCGAGTCACCCCCGTTCCCACCGAGGGTGGACGTCACCGTGTTGACGACGCCACCGAGGCCGAGCGGTCCCGCGTTGCTACCCGTGTCGGCGCTCGCCATGGTCTGGCCGAGCAGGACGAACCCGCCGGATAGGACTGCGGCGAGCAGGCCGCGTTGGACGTACTTGTGCATGTCGAACCTTCCTGGCAATCAAGCTTGGTGATCTGTCGGCTTGGTTGTCAGGTCGGGTCAACTCGGGTGGTGGAGGCCGTAGTCGTAGAACCACGACCCGCGTGCCGGACCATCGGTCACGGCGCCAACGCTTCCGTCGTACGGCGTCGTCCTCGGCGAACCGGGGGCGTCAGCCGACGCGGGGGCGTTGAGGCCACCGGCCGATGCCGAACTCGTCGTGCCCTGCACGACGGGCGGCACATCACGCGGCAACGCGGGCAGATCGCCCTGGTACCACGGTGGAGCAGGTGCGGCGTGTGCTGCCGGAGGCGGTGTGGCCGTCACCGGGAGACCCCCTGCGGGGACTTCCCAGGCTTGCCCTGAACGGGCGGTCGCCTCCGACTGTGCCTGCACCACGGCAGGTGCCACGGCTTCCGGAACTGCGGGAGCCACGGGCTGGGCGGGCACCACGGGGGTGTCCGCCTGGCGCACCAGGGGTTCGGTGATCGGTTGGACGACCGGTGTCGCCACCGGCAGCGCCTGCTCGGTCACGCGCACCACCGGGCTCAGCAAGGGCTCCGTCACCGGTCGCAGCGGTTCGAGCACCGGGGCGACCACGCTCCCCACGCCGTTGGTGATCGGCGCGAGCTGGTCGACCACGGGTCGCAGCGGCCGGGTCAGAGGTCGAACCGCTGTGGTCACGGGCTCCAGCACCGGCTCGGCCACCGCGGTCACCCCGCTCACCACAGGCGCGAGCTGATCGGTCACCGGGGACGCGGTCCTGCTCAGTCCGCTCGTCACGGGCTTGAGCTGGTCCGCCACCGGCGTGACGACCTGCGAGAGGCCGTCGAGCAACCCTGGAGAACGATCTTCGCCGGCGTTGGCCGTGCCCATCGCGAGCACGCCGAAACCGATCACGAATCCGGCGGAAATGAGTGTTCGTCGGATCAGCGTAGAACTGGTTGTCTTCATGGAATCACCTCCCTCCACAAATCAGCACCTGTTACGAGGGGACATTCGTCAACCCATCGGTGCCGGTTCACTCGAAAGTGGAAGAAATGCATCATCCCAGTTCAAGCCAGCTAAACTTTTCCAAACTCCATTACTAGAATTACTCTACGAGGTAGTAGCGGTGAATCAGACCTACGCAGAGTAGTGCTCAGTCGAGCGCCAGGGCGCTGGCCAGCGACGTGCGCGGCGTGGTCCGGAAGCGGAGCGAGAACTCCTCCGCCCAGCGCACCAGGACGGCCTGCTCGCCCGGCCGGTCGGCGTCGTCCACCAGCACCGCGGCCCCCGGCGCGAGCACCGCCCGCAGGACGGGCAGCGCGGGGTACCGGGCGTCGCCGAGCGACGGACCGTCCACGAGCAGCAGGTCGACCAGGCCGTACCGGTCCACGAACGCCGACACCTCGTCGTGCACCAGGCGCGGCGCGTACCAGGTCGACGTCCCCAGGGCGGCCGGGTGGGCGTCCAGGGGCGCGTAAACGACCCTGGCGACGTGACCGAGGCCCTCGCGGCGGAGTTGGCTGGCCACGAACGCGGCGGTGCGCTCGTCGTGCTCGATGGACAGCAGGTGGCCGAACCCGCGCTTGGCCAGGAACCGGGCGACGACCACCGACGACGACCCGCAGCCGCACTCGACCAGGACCGTGCGGGAACCCAGGAGGATCTCGTCCACCACGGCCGCGAGCGCCGCGGGGCGCAACTCCTGCGCCGTGTTCGGCAGGTAGTCGGACATGATCGGCGCCAACCGCTGCAACGCCGCCAGATCGGCGAGTTCCCTCGCCAGCGAGTCGTCCACCCAGGCCTCCCCGCCCTCACCCCAGCTCGGCGACCGCCCGCACGAGTTGATCGACCTCTACCGCGTTCGTGTAGTGGGCGAGACCCACCCGGATCGCGCCACCCACCTCGCCCACGCCCAGCACCGAGAACACGCCGTGCTGACCGGGGTCGGCGAAGGCGCAGACCCCGCGCTCGGACAGGTGCTCGACGCCTTCGGCCGCCTTGACCCCGGCGATCGTGAACGCCAGGGCGGGGACCCGCCGCATGGCGTCGCCGATCACCATGACGTGGCGGAGCGAACGCAGTTCGTGGATGAGGTTAGCCAGCAGACCCGCCTGGTAGGCCTTCACCGAACCCAACGACGTGAGCACGCGTTCGCGCCTTGGGCCGATCGCCGCGTCGTCCAGGCCCGCCAGGTAGTCGACGGACGCGACGAGGCCGGCCAGCAGCGGGTAGGCGTGCGGGCCGAGTTCCAGCCGCTCCGCGCCGCGCGCGCCCGGTTCGACGGAGACCGACGGCAGGTGGTCGAGCACCGAGGCGTCGCGGAAGACCAGCGCGCCGACCGGCGGACCGCCCCACGTGTTCGCGGAGACGGCGACGACGTCGGCGCCCATCGACGTGATGTCCAGCGGCACGAACGGCGCCGCGGAGGAGGCGTCCACGACCACCAGCGCGCCGTGCCGCTTGGCGGCTTCGGCGATCTTGCGGAGGTCCGGTCGGGTGCCGACGGAACCGGACGCGGCCGTCACGGCGACCAGCTTGCAGCGGTCCGTCACGAGGTCGTCGTACTGCCAGCCGGGGAGTTCGCAGGTCTCGATGTCGACCTCGGCCCAGCGGACGACGCTGCCGGTGCGCTGCGCGGCCCGCACCCACGGCGCGATGTTCGACGGGTGGTCGAGCCGCGACACCACGACCTCGTCGCCGAGGAACCAGCCGTCGGACAGCGCGTCGGCGAGCCTCTGCAGGAGCACCGCGGAGTTCGGGCCGAGCACCACGCCCGCCGGGTCGGCGCCCACGAGGTCCGCGATGGACCGGCGGGCCGCGTCGACGATGGCCTCAGCGCGCTGGGAAGCGGGAAAAATGCCACCCGGCCCGGAAACCGGGGCGCGAAGCGCGGTGGAGACGGCGGTGGCCACCTGTTCCGGCACCTGCATGCCCGCCGGCGCGTCCAGGTGGACCCAGCCGTCGCCGAGAGCGGGGAAGAGACCCCGGACCCGAGCGACGTCGAACGCCATGCCGCACACCGTACGGAGGTGGACGAGTCAGCCCGCAGCAGGGGCACGGACCCGGTTCGCCACCGGAGGGCCGATCGGGCGAGGATGGACGCATGAGCGAGGCAGGCGAGAACGAGCGGCACGTCGTGGTGGTCGGGCCGGACGGAACCCCCGTGGGCACCGCCCGGATCCCCGCCGGCTCCGACAGCAACGGCGGCCAGGACGTGTCGGAGCTCGTGGAGCAACCGGCGAAGGTCATGCGGATCGGCACGATGATCAAGCAGCTGCTGGAGGAGGTGCGGGCGGCTCCGCTGGACGAGGCCAGCCGCGCCAGGCTGAAGGAGATCCACAAGCGTTCCATCGAGGAGTTGGAGGACGGCCTGGCGCCGGAACTGCGCGACGAGCTGGAACGGCTTTCGCTGCCGTTCACGGAGGACGGCATTCCGTCGGACGCCGAACTGCGGATCGCGCAGGCGCAGCTGGTGGGCTGGTTGGAGGGCCTGTTCCACGGCATCCAGACGGCGCTGTTCGCCCAGCAGATGGCGGCGCGCGTGCAGTTGGAGCAGATGCGGGGTCGCGCGCTGCCCGCGGGTACCGGCGGTCTGGAGGCTCCCGAAGGTCCGCACATCTCCGGGTCTGGTCAGTACCTCTGAGTTCGGTGCAGACTGCGCCTCCTACGCACGACGGTGACGGGGGCCACCCGCACCGATGGACGAAGCGGCGACCTTTGGCGCGCCGAGAGGAGAACCCGACGTGCTCGACCGAGTCCGGCGCTCACTGCGAGCCGAGCAGATCCGCCGTTCCCTCAGGGACAAGGTGACCCGAGCGATCGACGAGGTGGTCGGCCCCTACCACCGGGCGCAGACCGAGCGGATCGACGCGCTCCAGCGCGACCTGGACGGTCTGCGCGACGACGTGCGGCACCAGTCCGACCGGATCGTGGAGACGAACAAGCAGTTCGAGATCCGAGCGCGCCGCGACCTGGTGTTCGCCGGCGAGCGGGAAGCGGCGTTGCAGAGCGCGCAGTTCGTGCGCGACCACATGCCGAAGGTGCCGCAGTTCGGCCACCCGCACCAGACGCTGGAGTACGCGCTCGGCCTGGTGCAGCAGGACGGGCTGGCGCTGGAGTTCGGCGTCTACACCGGCAGCACCCTCAAGATCATCGCCACCGCGCGCGGCGAGCGGGACGTGTACGGCTTCGACTCGTTCGAAGGCCTGCCGGAGGACTGGCGCAACGGGTTCCCCGCCGGGATGTTCAACGTCGAGGGCCTGCCGGACGTGCCGGGCGCCGAGCTGGTCGTCGGCTGGTTCGACGACACGCTGCCCGGTTTCCTGAAGGAGCACGAGGGGCCGGTGACGTTCCTCCACGTCGACTGCGACCTCTACTCCTCCACGAAGACCGTGCTCGACCTGGTGGGCCCGCGGCTGGTGCCCGGCAGCGTCGTGGCGTTCGACGAGTACTTCAACTTCCCCGGCTGGGAGCAGCACGAGCACAAGGCCTGGATGGAGTACGTGGAGAAGTCCGGAATCGAATTCAGCTACGAGGGGTACACCTACGATCACGAACAGGTGATCGTCAAGGTGACCAGCGTCTTGTCCGCCCAGGAAGGGCGGTAACCGCTCCGTGACCGACCGGCGGCAAGTGCTCCCACCTGCCGCCGGTAGTCTCAGCTCTCGTGCAGCCCACCAGTACGCCCGACCGAGCTGAAGCACCCCCCGTGTCCAACTCGCGCACCTTCGCGCGCGCGTTCGCCGATGTGCGCGACGCGTGGCAGCACAGGGAGCTCTGGGGGCACCTCGGCTGGCAGGACATCAAGCAGCGGTACCGGCGGTCGGTGATCGGTCCACTGTGGATCACCATCTCCATGGGCTCGACCGCGCTGGCGCTCGGTCTGCTGTACTCCACGCTGTTCAAGCAGGACCTGGCGACGTTCCTGCCGTACGTCACGGTCGGCTTCATCGTCTGGAACTTCATCCTCGGCGTGATCACCGAGGGCACGGACGTGTTCATCGCCAACGAGGGGCTGATCAAGCACCTACCTGCGCCGATGACCGTGCACGTGCTGCGGATGGTGTGGCGGCAGCTGCTGTTCTTCGTGCACAACCTGGCCGTCTACGTGGTCGTGCTGATCGTCTTCTTCCCGGCGCTGACGAAGCCGTACCACATGGAGGGCGACGCCTTCATGCATCCGGGCATCACCTGGACCATCGTCCTGGTGATCCCCGCCATGGCTCTGCTCGTGGTCAACGCGGTGTGGGTGGCGCTGCTGTTCGGCATCATCAGCACCCGCTTCCGGGACATCCCGCCGGTGATCAACAGCTTCATCAACCTGATCTTCTTCATGACGCCGATCGTGTGGCACACCGGCGTGCTCAACCAGGTCACCAACGGAGAGGGCAACTGGCGGATCCTGATCGCCGAGCTGAACCCGCTCTACCACTTCGTGGAGCTCGTTCGAGCCCCGCTGATCGGACACGTGCAGTCCTGGCACCATTGGGTCGTGGTCGGCGCGTTCACGATCGGCGGCTGGGCATTGGCATTCGTGGCGCTGCGCAACTACCGTGCCCGCGTCTCCTACTGGGTCTGAGTGAGGCCGCACAACATGGTCAGCATCGAAGTCTGGAACGCATCGGTCGACTTCCCGATCTTCGACGCCAAGTCGAGGTCGCTGAAGAAGCTCGCCCTCGGCAAGGTCGGCGGCAAGATCGGCTCCGAAGGCCGGGTCCCGATAATCGAGGCCCTGCACGACATCACCCTCTCCATCAAGGAGGGCGACCGGGTCGGTCTCGTCGGCCACAACGGCGCGGGCAAGTCGACGCTGCTCCGGCTGCTGGCGGGCATCTACGAGCCCACCAGGGGCAGCTCGCGGATCACCGGCAAGGTCGCGCCCGTGTTCGACCTCGGCGTCGGCATGGACCCGGAGATCTCGGGCTACGAGAACATCATGATCCGCGGCCTGTTCCTCGGCATGACCCGCAAGCAGATGGAGAAGCGGGTCGACGACATCGCGGAGTTCACCGAACTCGGCGACTACCTGTCGATGCCGCTGCGCACCTACTCCACGGGTATGCGCGTCCGCTTGGCACTGGGTGTCGTGACGTCCATCGACCCCGAGATCCTCCTGCTGGACGAGGGCATCGGCGCGGTCGACGCGGCGTTCATGGCGAAGGCGCGGGACCGCCTCAGGGACCTGGTGCGGCGCTCCGGCCTGCTGGTGTTCGCGAACCACTCGGACGAGACGCTGATCGAGTTCTGCGACTCGGCGATCTGGATGGACGAGGGCCAGGTGAAGCAGCAGGGCTCGTTGCGCGAGGTCCTCACCGCGTACAAGGGGCACGACCCGTTCGAATACCTCAGCCCGGAGACGCTGGCCCGCATCAGCGGCGATCCCGTGCTCAGCACGAATGGTGGCGAGTAGACCGTGATCGAGGCACTGCCCAAGGGCTCCGTCGTCGCCGTCGTCGTGACCCGGCACCGCCGCGAACTCCTCTCGGAGTCGCTGAAGGTGCTGGCGTCGCAGACCAGGGTGCCCGACCACATCGTGGTCGTGGACAACGGTCCGGACCAGCCCGTCGAGGACCTGGTCGACCAGTGCCCGATCCCGTCGACCTACCTGGCGTCCCACCGCAACCTCGGTGGCGCGGGCGGGTTCGCCCTGGGGATGCTGCACGCGCTGTCCCTCGGCGCGGACTGGCTGTGGCTGGCCGACGACGACGGCAGGCCCGCGGACGAGACCGTGCTCGCGGTGCTGCTGGAGGAGGCGGAGAAGCGCAAGCTCGCCGCTGTCTCCCCGGTGGTGTCGAACATCGACGCACCGGACAAGCTCGCGTTCCCGCTGCGTCGCGGGTTGACGTGGAAGCGGAACACCGAGGAGCTGGGCACGGACTTCCTGCCCGGTATCGCGTCGCTGTTCAACGGGGCGCTGTTCCGGGCTTCCACCGTCGACGTGATCGGGGTGCCGGACTACCGGCTGTTCTTCCGGGGCGACGAGGTGGAGATCCACCGGCGACTGGTCCGCACCGGGCTGCGGTTCGGGACCTCGCTGAAGGTCGCCTACCTGCACCCGGACGGGTCGGACGAGTTCAAGCCGATGCTGGGTGGGCGGTTCCACGCGCAGGACCCGGAGAACCCGATCAAGCGCTACTACACCTACCGGAACCGCGGGTACCTGCTGTCGCAGCCCGGGATGCGGAAGTTGGGGGCGCTGGAGGTGTTCCGGTTCGGGCTGTACTTCCTCGCGGTCCGGAAGGACCCGAAGGCGTTCGTGGAGTGGTTGAAGCTGGTTCGGTTGGGGCAGAGGGAGCGGTTCTTCCGGAAGTGAGGGTGGGGCTCGGGGGTCTGGCCTGGGTGGCTGGCTTCAGGTCGGGTCTCCTGGCTTCAGGTCGGGTCTCCTGGCTTCGGGGTGTGCTTGGGTCTCCTGGCTTCGGGTGTGTCGGGGTCGGTGGCTGGCTTCGGGTTCCAGCGTGCTGTGGCCGATTTGACTTGGGGACCCCGCATTTGAGCCTTGATCGGGCTAAAAGGGCAGGTGGGAAGCCCTGCCCGATCCCAAGTTCAAGGCTCAAATCCCCAAGTAAAATCGGCCACGTTCACTGCGCTCGGGCTCGGTTCGTTGGCAATCGGCACCTGGGTGGTGCTCGGTTGGTGCTTGGGTGCTCGGTTCGTTGGCGCTTGGGTGCTCGGTTGATTGGCAGTCGGCGCTTGGGTGGCGCTGAGGGTGCTCGGTGTTGGTGCTCGGCTCTCGTTCTGCTGTTCCTTGTGATTGCAAGGAGTTTGGCGAGTGAGTGAGAGCGTTTGTGCACGGAGCGCAACCGTAGTAGTACGGAGTGCGTGACTTCTGGGGAGATCAGCCGTCGTACTGTCCTGACCGCTGCCGGAGCCGCCTCGTTGGCGGGGTTGTTGGCTGCCTGCGGCACGAACACCGGGCGTGGTGGTGAGGGTGGTCAGACCCTTGAGCAGTGGTACCACGCTTACGGTGAGCCGGGGGTGCAGCAGGCTGTCGAGCGGTATGCCAAGGCGTACGACAAGGGCACCGTCAACGTGCAGTGGAATCCCGGTGACTACGACTCGAAGCTGGCCGCCGGGTTGTTGGCCGGTGGGGTGCCGGATGTTTTCGAGTCGACGTTGCAGATCAGTGCTGTTCGGGCTGGGCAGATCGTGCCGTTGGACGACGTGATCGGGTCGGCGAAGGACGACTTCACCGCGACGATCCTGGCCGGGCACACGATCGAGGGACAGGTCTACGGGATTCCGCAGGCCGTCGACATGCAGATGCTGTTCTACCGCAAGAGCATGTTCGAGCAGGCAGGCGTCCAGCCACCGTCCACTGTGGACGAGTTGATCGACGCGGCCAAGCGGCTGACCAAGGGTGACGTGAAGGGTCTCTTCGCGGGCAACGACGGTGGTGTCGCGGTGCTCGGTGGTCCGGCGCTGTGGTCCGTTGGTCTCGACTACGTGACGACCGAGCACGAGGTCGGGTTCGACGAGCCGTCCGCGGCTGTCGCGATCGGCAAGTTGCGGGAGCTGCACTCCAGCGGCGCGATGCTCCAGGGAGCGGTGAAGGACTGGGCCGAGCCGGACGCGTTCACGCAGGGGCTGGTGGCGATGCAGTGGACCGGGCTGTGGACCGTGCCCGCTGTGCAGGAGGCCCTGGGTGATGATTTCGGGGTGCTGCCGTGGCCGAAGCTCGACGACAGCGGGCGGGCGTCGGTGCCGGTCGGGGCCTACGGCGCGATGGTCAACGCGAAGAGCAAGCACGTCGACGAGGCCAAGGCGTTCGTCAAGTGGCTGTGGATCGACCGCACGGACCACCAGGAGGACTTCAACCTCTCCTACGGGTTCCACATCCCGCCGCGGGAGAGCCTGGCGGCCAAAGCGGACAAGCTGACCAAGGGCGCCGCGGCCGACGCGGTGAAGTTCGTGCGGGACAACGCGAAGTCGTCCAACCCGCCGGACTGGATCCCGTCGATGAGCACGGCGTTCGGCGACGCCGTGTCGCGCGCGGTCCGCGAAGGGGCGGACGCGGGCACCGAGCTGAAGGCCGCCGCGCAGAAGGCACGGGACGAGCTCAAGCGCCTGTACGGATGAGGCGGGCGGACACCCGCGCGTTCTGGCTGTTCGTCGGCCCGTTCGCGGTCGGTCTGCTCGCGTTCGTCTACGTGCCGATCGGCTGGAGCGTGGTGCTGTCGTTCTTCGACGCGCGCAACACGGTCACGCCGACGGACTTCGTGGGGCTGTCGAACTACGTCGACATGCTGACCGACGGGCCGTTCCTGCGCAGCCTCGGCACGTTCAGCCTGTTCGCGCTGTTCATCGTGCCGACGACGTTCGTCCTGTCGCTGGGGTTGGCGCTGCTGGTCAACGGGATCACGGTCATGCAGGCGTTCTTCCGGTCGGTGTTCTTCCTGCCCGCGGCGTGCTCGTACGTCGTGGCGTCGCTGGTGTGGAAGCTGTCGATCTTCAACGGCGTCCGCTACGGGCTGGCGAACACCGTGCTCGGCTGGTTCGGCGCGGACCCGGTCGCGTGGATCGGGTCGACCGACCCGCCGTGGTACTGGCTGGTGCTGGTGACGCTGCGGCTGTGGCTGCAACTGGGCTTCTACCTGATCCTGTTCCTCGCCGGGCTCCAGCGGATCCCCAAGCACCTGTACGAGGCGGCGTGGATCGACGGGGCGAAGCCGGGGTGGCAGACGCTGCGGCACATCACGCTGCCGCAGCTGCGGACCACGTCGGTCGCGGTGCTGCTGCTCAACCTGATCGCGGCCTACCAGGCGTTCGACGAGTTCTACAACGTGCTCGGCAGCGCCCAGGGCTACCCGCCGTTCGCCCGGCCGCCGCTGGTGTACCTGTACTACACGTCGCTCGGCAGCGGCGGCCAGGACTTCGGCCACGGCGGGGCGGGGGCGGTGCTGCTGGCGCTGCTGATCGCCGCGGTGACGCTGCTGCAGGGCCGGGTGATCACCCGGTGAAGGCCCTGCGGTACTCGGCGCTGGTGGTGCTGGCGGTGGTGTTCCTGCTGCCGTTCTACCTGATCGTCCGGAATGGACTCGCGACCGAGGCGGAGATCACCTCGCGCGACTGGCGGCTGTTCCCGGAACGGCCGCACTGGGAGAACTTCGGCGAGCTGTTCGACGACCCGGCGGTGCCGATCCTGCGCAGCATGGTCAACTCGACGGTGGTCGCGGTGCTCCAGACCGCCGGGCAGCTGCTGTTCTGCTCGCTCGCGGGCTACGGGCTGGCGCGCATCCCTTACCGGCACGCGAACAAGGTGTTCTACGCCGTCGTCGCCACCCTGATGATCCCGGCGGCGGTGACGTTCGTGCCGACGTTCGTGGTGGTGTCGACGCTGGGCTGGATCAGCGACCTGCGCGGACTGGTGATCCCCGGCCTGTTCAGCGGGTTCACCGCGTTCCTGTTCCGGCAGTACTTCCGCACCTTCCCGCCGGAGTTGGAGGAGGCCGCCCGGATCGACGGCCTCGGCCACTGGGGCACGTACTGGCGGATCGTCGTGCCGAACTCGCTCGGCTTCTTCGCCGCGCTCGGCGTGCTCGCGTTCATGACGAGCTGGAACCAGTTCCTGTGGCCGCTGGTCGTCGCGCAGGACCAGGACTCCTGGACCGTGCAGGTCGCGCTGTCGGTGTTCCTGACCGCGCAGAGCGTCAACGTGCACGAGCTGTTCCTGGCCGCCGCCGTCTCGATCACACCGCTGGTCGTCGTGTTCCTGGTCCTGCAGCGGTTCCTGGTGCGCGGAGTGGTCGAGAGCGGCATCAAGGAGTGATGTTCTCCTTGCGCAGCAGGAGGAAGATGCTCGGTCCGAAGTAGTGCCGCGCCAGCACCGGTTGCAGGAACCGCTCCAGGCCGATGAGCGTGCGGTCGGGCAGCAGCTTCTTCAGGGTCGTGCTGCGCAGGTTCGAGACGGACAGGACCTGCTCGGTGCGCAGTCCGACGGCGGCGAGCTGGTCGATCACCACGTGCGGGTTGTGGTTGACGAACGGGATCTCGTCGTCGTTCCGGTTCTCCGGTGAGCGGATGTCGATCGGCGCGGTCGGCAGCGGTTCGCGGCGCAGGAGGTAGCGCACGCGGTTGCGGGCGTGGGCCACGTTGGCGACCTCGACGATCGCGGTGCCGCCTCGCGCCAGCACCCGGCTGAGCTCGGCGAACTCGACGGCCGGGGCGGGCAGGTGGTGGGACACCCTGATCATGGTGACCAGGTCCACCGAGCCGTCGGCGAAGGCCAGGTCGTCCGCCTGGGTCTGCACCCGCTCGATCTCCGGGTGGCCGTGGTCGGCCAGGTAGCGCTCGGCGACGTCGAGCTGGCGCCTGCTGGGTTCGGCCACGGTGACGCGGTCCGCGTACTCGCGCAGGAGCAGGCTGAGCCTGCCGTACCCGCCCCCCACGTCGACCGCGTGCTCGAACCTGTTGTCGCCCAGCAGTTTCCGCATCGCCAGCTCCTCGGCGGCGTGCTCGTAGTCGCGCCCGTCCCAGTAGCTCAGGTAGTCGTGGGCGGGACCGTCGTAGTGGTCGGCTCTCCTCATGCGGTGATTACGCTCGATCGCGCGATTCGGTTGTCCCGTCGCGTGGACCAGGTCGGGTGCAACGCGAAAGGGCCCGAACCGGAGCGGTTCGGGCCCTTGTCACGATCGGGTCAGTTCTCGAAGATCTTCCGCCAGGACTCGACGGACGTCAGCTCCGGCAGAGCGTCCCGGTACACCTTCTTCAACCGCGGCCACTCCTGCGTCAACCGCCGGTAGTTCCGCGCGGAGCGGGCCATCAGCTGGCGGAACTCCTTCGGGTCCCGCTTGCGGAACGCCACACCGCTGCCGTCGGCGCTGGACACGGTCGCGCTGTCCAGGTTCCCGAGCAGGAACCACCGGGCGTTGGTGGCGGGCACGTTGATCTGCGGGCGCTTGGTGGTGGAGATCTCCGGGTCCCGCAGGTTGTGCAGCAGGGCCTTGGACGCCTTCGCCGCGATGACCGCGGGGTTGACCGGCGGCTTCAGCATCTGCTCCGCGCGCACCATGTCGTAGGTGGGCGGCGGGAACTCGCGGGCCGACGTGAGGATCTGCGCGTCGGTGTACTGCTTCCGCAACTGCTGGATCTCCGGCAGCGCCGTCCGCAGCGAGTCGAACAGCTTGCCGGGGCCCGCGAGGAAGTCCTCGATCGCCTTCTGCTGCACCGCGACGGTCGAGTACTCCATCGACAGCAGGTGCCGCAGGGTCAGCTTGAGGCCCTGCTTGAGCAGCGTCGAGCGGATGTCGTACGGGCTGTGCAGCGCCGCCATGACCAGGCGGTTGCGGGTGTGGAAGTACGCCTGCCAGTCGGTGGCGTCGTTCTTGTCCGTCCACGGCATGTGCCACACGGCGGAGCCGGGCAGCGACACCGTCGGGTAGCCCCTCTCCAGCGCGCGGAGCGAGTACTCGGCGTCGTCCCACTTGATGAACAGCGGCAGCGGGTAGCCGGTGCGCTGGACGACCTCGCGCGGGAACAGGCACATCCACCAGCCGTTGTAGGTGGAGTCGATGCGCGCGTGCAGTTCCTCGGTCTCGCGGAGCGTCTCGGTGCCGAAGTCGTGGTCGGTGACCGCGCCGGGCGCCGCGCGCCAGTTGCAGGTCGCCAGGTCGACGACCTCGCCGAAGCTGTGCAGGCGGGCGCGGGCCTGGAGGTTCAGCATGTGGCTGCCGACGATCACGGGCTGGGCGCAGGCGCGGGCGAACGCGTTGGAGCGCAGCACGGCGTCCGGCTCCAGCCGGATGTCGTCGTCCATGAGCATGATCTGGGCGACGTCGGTGTGCTCGATCGCCTCGTACAGGCCGCGGGTGAAGCCGCCGGAGCCGCCGAGGTTCTCCTGCTCGATGATCTCCAGCTTGTCACCGAGGAGCTTGCGCGCCTCGGCGTAGCCCTGGGTGTCCTTGACCTTGATCGCGCCCTGGTCGGCGACGAAGACCTTCTGCACGACGTCGAGGACCGCGGGGTCCTCGCCGAGCGCCCGCAGCGCGATGACCGCGTCGATGGGGCGCATGGTCGTCATGCCGATGGCGACCTTCTGCTCCGGCAGCGGCGTGTCCGTCGTCCACGCGGCCTCCCCGATCTCCAGCGCCGTGTCGTCGGTGAACACGTCGAACCAGATCCAGCCGCCGTCCTCGAACGGCTTGAGGCTGACGCGCAGTTCGAGGTCCGTCCACGCCTTCGGGCTGCGCACGGCGTGGCCCTCGAGGTGGATGGGGTCGCCGCTGGGCTTGGAGCGGTACACGTCGACGCGGCCCGCACCGCGCACGGAGAGGCGCAGCACGACCTCCTCGACGGTCGTCCAGCGCTTCCAGTAGCTGGCCGGGAACGCGTTGAAGTACGACGCGAACGAGACCTTGGCGGACGCTGGCACGGTCACCGAACGCCGCGAGACGACGTGGCTGTGCACGTTCGCGGGCTCGTCCAGGTACAGGGGACGCACGTCGAGCGGGTCCTCGTCGCGGGGGAGGATCACCCGCTGCAGCACCTGGTTCGGGTTGAGACCTGCTCCCCTGGTCCCGACGCGGACCGAAGCCACGTCGCTGACCTTGTTGTCCGGAGCGGTCGTCTCGATCTTCGGGGCGGCGGCGCTAGGGGCCTTGGCCTGCTCGGTCACGTGCTTCCTCCGGCGAACCGCCATCAACGCGGATTCGGGTTCAGATTCGAACGTTCGACGTGTGGTCATGGCGTGCTTGTCCCCACCGCGAACGCCACGAAGTCGTGGATCAGGTGCGGCGGCGTTGAGCCACATACTACCCACGGGGCCGATCTGCGCCCGTTCGGGCGCTTGGCGTTCCACCGTGTTCACGAACGGTGATCGCCCGGTGGGATCCGACGTCCCACCGGGCGATCACGACCAGTCCTGGCTCAGATGCTGCCGTCGATCGGCGTGCCGTCGGTGAGGTGCGGCGCGATCTTGTTGTCGAACACGCTCAGCGCGGCGCCGATGGCCATGTGCATGTCGAGGTACTGGTAGGTGCCCAGACGCCCGCCGAACAGCACGTTGCGCTCCGCGGCCTCGGCCTTGGCCAGCTCGCGGTACCGCTCCAGCTTGACGCGGTCCTCGGCGGTGTTGATCGGGTAGTACGGCTCGTCGTCCTCCTTGGCGAAGCGGGAGAACTCCCGGACGATGACCGTCTTGTCCTTCGGGTAGTCCCGCTCCGGGTGGAAGTGCCGGAACTCGTGGATGCGGGTGTAGGGGACGTCCTCGTCGTTGTAGTTCATGACGGAGGTGCCCTGGAAGTCGCCCGTGGCGACGACCTCGCGCTCGAAGTCCAGGGTGCGCCAGCCCAGGCGGCCCTCGGAGTAGCCGAAGTAGTGGTCCAGCGGCCCGGTGTAGACGACCGGGGTGCCCGCGGGGATCTCGTCCTTGACGTCGAAGTAGTCCGTGTTCAGCCGGACCTCGATGTTGTCGTGCTCGGCCATCTTCTCCAGCCACGCCGTGTAGCCGTCGACGGGCAGGCCCTCGAAGTCGTCGTTGAAGTAGCGGTTCTCGAAGTTGTAGCGCACCGGCAGCCGGGTGATGTTGGCCGCGGGCAGTTCCTTCGGGTCGGTCTGCCACTGCTTCGCGGTGTAGCCGCGGACGAACGCCTCGTAGAGGGGGCGGCCGATCAGCGAGATGGCCTTCTCCTCCAGGTTCTGCGCGTCGGCGGTGTCGATCTCGCTCGACAGCTTCGCGATCAGCTCGCGGGCCTCGTCCGGGGTGTGGGACTTGCCGAAGAACTGGTTGATCAGCGCCAGGTTCATCGGGAACGAGTAGACCTGTTCCTGGTACTTGGCGAACACGCGGTGCTGGTAGCCGGTGAACTCGGTGAACTGGTTGACGTACTCCCACACCCGCTTGTTGGAGGTGTGGAACAGGTGCGCGCCGTAGCGGTGCACCTCGATGCCTGTCTCCGGCTCCGCCTCCGAGTAGGCGTTGCCACCAATGTGCTCACGGCGCTCCAGCACCAGGACCCGCTTGTTCAGCTGGGTAGCGGTGCGCTCGGCGACCGTGAGGCCGAAGAATCCGGAACCGACAACGACGAGGTCAAAACCAGCGAAGCTCACGGCACCCGAGGGTACTGGTGACCCCGTCGTCATCCCCACTCGCCCCTGTTTTGCGGACAAGGCCGTTGATCAGGCAAAACGGCGGCGGCGAATCACCGTGAGCACGCTGAGAGCCACGGCTCCCAGCAGACCGGTCAGTGCCGCCACGAGCCCCGGCACGATGCCCGGTGGCCGCCACGCGAGCGTCAGCTCACCCGCCTTCGGCACGTCGACGACGACCAGTCCGGCGGGGCCTTCCCGCACGTCCACGGGTTGCCCGTCGAGTTCGGCGCGGTAGCCGGGCCAGTTCAGCCTGGCGAACACGACCTTGCCCGCGCGGTCGATCCGCAGCGTCTCGCGGGTGTCCGTGGACGTGTCGGCGGAAATCCCCGCATCGGTCCAGGAGACCCGGCCGCCCGCCCACTGGACCTCCGCGTCGCGCCTCAACACCGTGACGAGATCGTTGCGCTCGACGACCCGCCAGCCGGGCGGCGTGACGGGGTTCGGGTTGGCCGCGTTCTGCACGACCACGGTCCGCACGCGCATCAGGTCCAGCAGCGGCGGTCCGACGTCGGTGGGTTCCAGGAGCTTGTCCAGCGCGTTCGCGCAGGTCGTGCCGAGGTAGTTCATGCAGGTGGCCTGCTTGAACTTCCGGTAGCCCATGCCGGTGTAGGAGGCGACGGTGTCGGCCTCGAGCAGCAGGCCGTTGTTGCCGACGACGACCGAGCCGACCTGGAAGGTCGTGCCCTCGTAGTCGTCCTCCCGGAGTTCCGACACCTTGCGCGGGAACGCGTACTCGGCCACGTCCGCGTTCTTGGGGAACCAGGCCGTCTGGAGCAGCAGCGACAGCGCCACCCCGGCCACGAGCACCACGGGCAGCGCTCGGGTGTTCGCCAGCCGCACGGCCAGCGCGGTGCCGACGACCAGCAGCGCCAGCGACACCAGGTGCCTGCGGAACTCCCACGGGCCCGCCGCGAACGTCAGGTAGGCCGTGAACAGCAGGGCGCCCGCGGTGATGAGCACCCGTGCGCGCAGCCGGTCCGTGAGCAGCCCGGCGCTCAGCAGCACCGCGAACACCACGCCGAACGCCAGGAAGACGACCTCGACGTGGCGGAGCGGGAACCGGAACATCCACGCGTTCGACGGTCCGATGGCGAACAGCAGGTAGCCGCCGAACACGACGAGCACCGCGGCGAGTTCACGCCACCGCTGCCGGACCACCCCCCAGTCGAGCCAGGGCAGCAGCGGCACGACGAACCACGCGAAGTACATGCCGGGCACGTTCAGCCGGGTGGGGTTGGCGAACGTGGTGATCATCGGCAGGTGGCTGGGCATGGACGGGTTGAGGAAGTCCGACAGCCGCGGCACCAGCATGCCCGTGCTGGCGAAGCCCTGGCCCGCGCGGTCGGTGACGGCGGAGTTCCCCAGCAGCGGCAGGTACACCAGCGGCACGACGAGCGCGATCAGCACGCCGACGAGCACCAGCCGCAGCAGCGCCGCGCGGTCGCGGGACAGCCAGGACTCCACCAGCAGCGCGAACAGCACCGCGCACACGCCGAGCAGGCCGTACGGATTCCCCGTCGTGACGGCGAGCGCGCCGAACAGGAACGGCCACAGCGGACTCCCGACGCCGCGCGCGACCCGGCGGGCCGACCACCACGTGTACGGGATCCAGGTGAACGCCATGAGGCCCGCGACCCACGACGCGGCGTCGTAGTAGAGGGTGAAACCGCCGAACGGCAGGGCGATGGCGATCACGGCCGCCGCGGCGGGCTTCGCGCCGTACTCGCGGCACAGCAGGTAGGCGCCGAGCGCCAGCAGGGCCAGGAACTCCGTCTTCACCACCAGCGCGGCGAGCGACAGGTCGTCGAACCGGGACACCAGCAGGTAGTTCGCCAGGTTGACCGGGTTCCACAGGCCGAACAGGGCCTCGGCGGAGAAGTTGCCGCCCATCCAGTTGTCGACCGACAGGAACACCGGCCACTCCCCGGCCGCCAGCCGCCCGCCGAGGAAGTGCCACGACGGCAGGAACTGCGCCGCGCTGTCGTCCCACACGTAGAAGAACCTGTTGCGCAGGAAGGGGAGTTGCGCGAGCAGCGCGACGAGCAGGACGACCACCCCGGCGGGTAGCGCCCTGCGGGCGAGCGTCGTCACGTCTTGAGCTCACTTTCGGCAGTGCGGTTCACCAGCACGAACTGGGCGACGAGGAACGTGAACGGGATGGCCGCCGCGGCCGCGACGAGGGGCGCGACGCGGCCGTCCACGTCGAACTGGTGCACCAGCACGTACAGCCCGGCGGTGCTGATCACGAAGTTGGTCGCGTTGGAGAGCGGGAAGAGCAGGAACTTCCGCCACGTCGGCCTGGTGCGGAAGGTGAAGTAGCAGCTCAGGAAGTACGAGCCGACCATCGCGACGGCGAACGCGGCCACGTGCGCCGCCATGATCGGCAGGGCGAGGCAGAACAGCAGGTAGCAGCCGTAGTAGACCCCGGTGTTGACCACGCCGACCATGCCGAACCGGACGATCCTGGCGATCTGCTGGTTCACGACGGGGTGCGCTCCGCGAAGGGCATGACGACCCGCTCGCCGTCGAGGAGGGCGTGGTCGGCGACGTCGGGGCCGAGCGGGACGGTGACCGGGATGGGTCGCCCGCTGGACTCCTTGACCAGGAAGTGCGGCCTGCGCTTGGTCTCGTAGTAGATCCGGCCGAGGTACTCGCCGATCACGCCGAGGAACAGCAGCTGCAGCCCGCCGAGCCCGAGGACGCCGCACATGATCGTCACGTAGCCGGGCACGAAGATCCCGTCGCGCACGGCGTGCACCACGATGAAGACCGAGTAGCAGAACGCCAGCGCGGTGACGAGCCCGCCGAGGTAGATCGCGAGGCGCAGCGGGCGGTTGTTGAACGACACCACGCCGTCGATGCCGTAGTTCAGCAGCTTGCGCAGCGTCCACGTGCTGGCACCCGCGTGCCGCTGCACGTTCTCGTAGTCCACGACGGCGGTGTCGAAGCCGATCCAGGCGAACAGGCCCTTGGAGAACCGGTTGTACTCGCCGAGGGACAGCAGCGCCTGCACGGAGCGGCGGGTCAGCACGCGGAAGTCGCCGACACCGTCCTCCAGCTCGACGTCCACGACCTTGTTGATCATGCGGTAGTACAGGTGCGACAGCATCTTGCGGGTCGGCTTCTCGCCGGTCCGGGTGCGCCGCGCCACGACCTGGTCGTAGCCGCCCCCCAGCAGCTCCACCATGCGGCCGAGCAGCTCCGGCGGGTGCTGGAGGTCGGCGTCCATGATCGCGACGAGGTCGCCGTTGGCCTGGCTCAGGCCCGCGAGCATCGCCGCTTCCTTGCCGAAGTTCCGGCTGAGCGCCAGGTAGCGGAACCTGGGGTCGCGGTCGGCCAGCAGGCGCAGTTCGCCGAGCGTGCCGTCCTTGCTCCCGTCGTCGACCAGGATGACCTCGAAGTCCTCCGCTACGCCGGGGAGCACGCGGCAGAGCACCTCGTGCAGCTCGGCCAGCCCGCGCTCCTCGTTGAAGCACGGAATGACCACTGACAGGCGCATGCGATTCCTCCCCGGTACGCACAACACTCCACACAGCACATGACGCTTCAGGCGGTCTTCAGGTTGCTCCACTATCCTGCCGCCTGTTTTGCCGTGGTCACTGTACGCAGCGATTCGGACGGCCGATAACCTGGCGGTCTCCACTGCGGGGCCGACCTCGCACCAAACTCCCAGGTGGTCGAGTGCCGATCCGCGCAAGCCTGTTGCTGACCGTGACCGCGACGAGCCTCTGCGCACTCGCCATCAGGGTTCCGGGCGGTCTGATCGCCGCCGCGACCGGACCGCGGAGGTTCCCGAGGCGCTGAACCCCGTCCCCCTTGGACGCCGTGAGCACCCCTCCCGGTTGCACCGCGAGCCGTCAGCTCCCGGTCCGCGGCGAATCCGTCCACGCGTACAACCGGAGGGCCACCGGACCGCGTGATCAGGGTGCAGCCCCTTCCCTGACCGAGATCTACGAGAACGAGGACGCGGTGGTGCACCGACTCGTCGCGCCGAGGAGCGCGGCCCAGTGAGATCCGCGCGGGTGCTGGTCGCCCTGGTCCTGGCCGGGCTGGTCGTCGCCTGCTCGGCGCGCGTGCCGTCCGGCAGCGTGTCGTCCGGCCCGCTGTCCCTCCAGGTCGTGGCGCACCAGGACGACGACCTGCTGTTCATGAACCCCGACCTCGGCGACGACATCCGCTCCGGGCGGCCCGTCGTCACGGTGTACCTGACCAGCGGCGAGTCCAACGCGAAGGACGTGCCCGGCTACATCGCGCAGCGGCAGGCCGGCGTGCGCGCCGCGTACGCCGCCATGGCGGGCGTGGCCGACGACTGGCGCGGCTCTGCGCTGCCGGTCGACGCCGACCACTCCGTCGAGCAGTACGAGCTGTCCGCTCGCCCCGAGGTGAAGCTGATCTTCGTGAACCTGCCGGAGGACCACGGCGGCTCGCACGCGCTGCGCAGGCTGTGGGCCGACCGCAGCGAATCCGTGCGCGCCACCACCCTCCTGCCCGCGGGCGCCCAGGTGCCGCGGCGGTACCGGTACACGCGCTACGCGCTGCTCGACGTGCTCCTGACGTTGATGACGAGGTTCCAGCCGACCGTCGTCCGCACCCAGGACAGCAACCCCGACACCGCGTACCCGCACTGGCGGCCGTTCCACGACCACCCCGACCACCTGATGACCGCGAAGTTCACCGACGAGGCCGCCCAGTTGTACCGCAGATCCGCACGGCAGCCGGTGTTCGTGCAGGTCAACTACCGCGACTACAACATCGAAACGGTCCCGGTCAACCTGGACGAGACCCAGCGGCGCGGCAAGCTGGACGACTTCGCGGAGTACCGCGCCCACGACCCGATGGTCGGCGACCAGCAGAGCTACCAGGACTGGCCGAAGCGCATGTACCACCGCTGGCCGCGCGGGGTGTCCTGGGTGGGCAAGGACGAACGCGGTGTCCTGCGGGC
Source organism: Umezawaea sp. cmx-9-4 (assembly GCA_049997955.1). GTDB lineage: Bacteria > Actinomycetota > Actinomycetes > Mycobacteriales > Pseudonocardiaceae > Umezawaea. The sequence goes on from JAEBDY010000013.1 coordinate 49,924, forward strand.
GTTCGCGGTGCGCGGTGGCCAGGTGTCCGCTTGGAGCCGCCGCGGCCCGACGTGGGACGTCGCGACCCTGGTTCCGCCCGGACCGCTGGCTCCGGCGTTGAGCGTCGCCACCGGGCGCGACGGGATGCACGTGTGCGGGAGGCGCACCGACGACAACTCGATCACCTGCTGGAACGGGGGTGAGTGGACCGACCTGGGAAGTCCCGAGCCCGCCGTCGACGTGGGCACGCCGTTCGTCCTGGCGGATTCCTCGGGGGCCGTTTCGGTGTTCGTCCGGACTGGCCGTGGGGGGTTGGCGCGGGCGGGCTTGGACGGTGGGTGGACGGACCTCGGCGGCGCCGGGTTGTTGGACGGTCTGGCGGCGGTCGACGGGCCGGACGGGGTCGAGGTGTTCGCCATGACCACCAGCGGTGTCCAGCGGTGGCACGGGGGGTGGGATCCGGCGTTTCCCTCGGTGGTTCCCGCCGCGGCCCCGGTCGTCGTCGGTGATGTGCTGCTCTACCGGGTGGCCGGGAGTGGCGAGGTGGCCGTCAGCAGGCGGGGGGCCGGCGGGTGGGGAGCTCCTGCGCTGGTGGCGGGGCCTGGGGGGTCCGGGCAGGTCGCAGGCGTGGAGCAAGGGGGGCTTCGGCTGGTGGGGCGGGACGCTGCGGGGAAGGTGGCCGTGGCGCGGGAGCTTCCCTCGGGCGGGATGGGGCCTTGGGTCGCTCGGGGGATGGAGACGGTGGACTACCCGACGGTGGTGGCCGATGGGGGTGGGGCGGTGGTGTTGGCCATCGGGCCGGATGGGGAACTGGCTGCTGAGGTGTTGGGCGAGTGAAGGTGGGTGGGGTTGGGTGGCCGACGTTGTGGGCCCAGGTCGGCTGAGCCAAGTCGGGTGCGCGGTCGGCTGGCCGAAGCCAAGTCGAGTGGCCCAAGCCGGGTAGTCAAGTCGAGTGGCCCGAGTTGGGTGGCCCGAGTTGAGTGGCCGACATTGTCGGACCCCGTGGGTACCTTGAGTTTTGGGGGGTTCTCACGACGGGAGGACCTCTGTTCGAGGGTGCCCGTGGGTGTGTTCTGCGAGTTGCGTGCTGGGTGGTTGGTGGGTTTCGCCCCCCGTCGCGCAATTGTCTTCATGGCCGACCGCGCCGCGTCAAGGCGGGAAAGATGCCTTGACCCGTAGCGGTCGGCCATGAGGGCGCTGGGGATCGGGGGCAGGGAGGGGAGTGGGCTCAAGCCCCTTGCTCCTGCGCGTGTGCAGGCTTGGCTCGGCGGTTGATGCCCATTGGGTGGTTGGGTTGTTCGGCTTCGCAGCCCTGTGCACGGACTCGGTCTGGTCCTGGTCCTGTGCTCTTCCAGGACGGACTCGTATGGCCGCGGTGGTCGCTACCTTGATCTGGTTGGTCAGCCGCGGTCCGACTGGTCCTGCCGTTGGGGAGCTGGCCAGGGCATCGGGACCGCGGTCAGTTCCGGTAGGACCTCTGCCGCCACCTGTTCCAGGACGGATTCGTGGCCCGCGTACACGCCGTCCGCGCGTGGCCAGTGGGTGATCACGTCCGTGAAGCCCAGGTCCTGGGCGCGGCCGACCATGTCCCGGAAGACCTCCACGCTGGTCAGGGAGTACTGCGGGGACGCGTCGAACGACAGGTAGCGGTCGATCGTCTCGCTGGCGCGGTCGATGCCCTCCAGCTTCTCGTCGAAGCGCTCCGCCAGCTCGGCGACTCCGCGCCACCACTCGTCCACGTCGTCGCCGCCGGGACCGGTGGTGACCCAGCCGGTGCCGTAGCGGACCGCGACGTCCATCGCCTTCGGGCCGTTGGCCGCGACGAGGAACGGGATGCGTGGGCGCTGCACGCAGCCGGGAGCGCTGCGGGCCTCCTCGGCGGCGTAGAAGTCGCCCCGCCACGTGGTGCGGTCGCGGGTGAGGAGCAGGTCGAGGAGTTCGACGAACTCGCCGAAGCGGGCGGCTCTGCCCGGCTGGTCGGTGCCGCCCATGACCTTGGTGTCGTAGCCGCCCTGGGCTCCCGCGCCGACACCCAGCGTGAGCCTGCCGTCGGACACGTCGTCCAACGTCATCAGCTCGCGGGCGAACGGCACGGGGTGGCGGAAGTTGGGGGTGGCGACGAGCGTCCCCAACCTGATGTTCGAGGTAACCATCGCGGCCGCGGTGAGGGTCGGCACAGCGCCGAACCAGGGGCCGTCCACGAGGGTTCGCCAGCCGAGGTGGTCGTAGGTCCACGCGTGGTGGAAGCCCAGCTCCTCGGCCGCGCGCCACTTCGGTTCCGCTACCCACCAGCGGTGTTCGGGGAGGATCACGATGCCGGTACGCACAGGCGAACAGTAACGATGCCTCGCCGGGACCACGAAGGGGCAAGGCAGTATGGGTGCGTGGAGAGACCCCGCTTGGTTGCCTCGGACATCGATGGAACGCTGCTCGCCCTGGAGTACCGGGTGAGCGACCGGACCGCGGCGGTGGTGCGCCGGGTGATCGACTCCGACACCCCGTTCGTGTTGGTGACGGGCCGTCCGCCGCGCTGGATCCCCGTCATCGCCGAGCAGGTCGGGACGACCGGCTACGCGGTGTGCGCGAACGGCGCGGCGCTGTACGACATCGGCGCGGACCGGATCGTGTGGCAGCGCGGGCTCGAACCGGTGCTGCTGAACGACCTGGCGTCGGCGCTGCACGAGGTGATCCCCGGTTGCTCGCTGGCCGCGGAGCGCGTCGGCACGTCGGCGCGCGACGAGTCGGTGCGGGCGTTCGTGGCGGAGCCGACCTACGACCACCCGTGGGCGGCCAGCGACGAGTTCGAGGTCCCGCTCGCGGAGGTGCTCGGGCACCACGCGGTGAAGCTGCTGGCGCGGCACGCGGCGATGACGAGCGGCGAGATGGCGACGGCCGCGGAAGCCGTGCTGGGCAAGGAGGTCATGGTGACCTTCTCGACCGACGACGGGCTGATCGAGCTGTCGGCGGCGGGCGTCACGAAGGCGACCGGGCTGGCGGACGTGGCCGAGCGCGCGGGGATCGGGCGCGCCGACGTGGTGGCGTTCGGGGACATGCCGAACGACGTGCCGATGCTGACGTGGGCGGGCCACGGCGTGGCGATGGGCAACGCCCATCCGGACGCGCTGGCGGTGGCGGACGAGGTCACCGCGCAGCACACGGACGACGGTGTGGCGCTGGTCCTCGAACGCTGGTTCTAACGGGTGATGCGGACGGACCCGGTGTGGCTCGCCGGGTTCACCGAGGTAGGCGCCACGCCGAGGACCGCGAGCGCGACCAGGCCCAGAGCGGCTACCGCCACCCGAGCGGACTTGATGTGCCGCATTTGTGATCTCCTATCACTCTGACGATGAGTACTACTCCTTTAGAGTGACATGTCAGACGCGTTCTTGGGAACGGGCTTATCCCTCCGTAACGACTGATCGTCCTTTGCCGAATCTGAAGGCAACCGATCGTGTGAATCGGGCGTCATCAAGCCGGGCAACTTGGGGCATGTTCAGTCTTTGGGGGGAACGTTCACATGGCACACATCAGTCGCAGAACCGTCATGGTCGCGGGGTTCACCGTCGCGACCACGGCGGCCATCGGTGTCGGCACCGGTTCGGCGAACGCGGCGGCTGGGGCCCGCAGCGTTCCCACGGGCGGCAGCTACCTGCAGATCATCGCCCACACGGACGACGACCTGCTGTTCCTGAACCCGGACATCCAGCCGTCCATCCAGTCCGGACGTCCGGTTCGGACGATCGTCCTGGGCGCCGACGAGTACAACGGCGTCGAGGGCCAGATGACCCGCGAGGAGTTGGCCGCCAGCGTCCAGGAAGGGTCGCGCAGCGCCTGGGCGGTGCTCGCGAACAAGCCGAACAACTGGACCCGCGGCACCATGTCCGTCGCGGGCAAGACCGTCGAGATCGACACCCTGATCGGCGCGCCGCAGATCCAGCTGATCTACCTGAGCCTGCCGGACGGGGGCGACGACCTGCACCTGGACGCGCTGACCAACCTGTGGAACAGCACCGGCTACTCGACCAGCACGATCCGGCCGACCGGCAGCGCGGTCCCCGTCCAGACCTACAACCAGGCCGCGCTCGACGCCGTGCTGCTCGGGCTGCTCCAGCAGTTCCAGCCGACCACGATCCGCGCGCAGGACCCGCACCCGGACGACGTCCGCTTCAACACCCTGCCGGACCACTGGGACCACGTCGCCGCGGCCAAGTTCGCGCAGAAGGCCGTGAAGGCCTACGAAGGCCCGACCGACAGGCCGTTCGCGCTGTTCGCCCGCTACCGCTGCTACAACACCCAGGCCGCGCCCGCGAACGTGCCGGACGCCCTGCTCGCCCCGAAGACCGCGGGCTACCAGGCGTACGCCGCGTACGACCCGCTGACCGGCGGCACGTTCGACACGAACCTGGCCCGCAACTACCAGCGCTGGCCGGTGGTGGCCCCGTGGGCGGCCATCGACAGCACCGGCGTGCTGCACGCGTTCGTCGTCGCGGGCGACTCGCTGATGATGTGGAAGCAGCCGAACGGCGGCGCCTGGGTCGGCCCGACGAACCTCAAGGCGGGCTCGTTCGCGCCGGGTGTCGCGGTCGCGCTGCGCGGTGACGGAAAACTGCAGATCGCCGTGCTGGACCTGGATTCCGGCTCGGTGCTGACCACCAAGCAGACCGCTGCGGGCGGCGGGTTCGCGGCGACGTGGACCAACGTCGGCAACCCCAACGGCGCGACGCCCGCGTACGGCACGCCCGCGCTCGGCGTGAACTCCGACGGCGGCATCGAGATGTACGTCGTCAACAAGGCGGGCACGCTCAGCAACGCCTTCGAGGAAGGCGCCGGGTTCAGCACCTGGTACACGGTGGCCGGTGGCAACCTGAAGGCCATGACGCCGCCGGTGACGATCACCGCGCCCAGCGGCAAGCTGCACGTGTTCGCCGACGGCAACGGCAAAACGCTGCACTGGTACCAGAACCCCGGCGCGGCGACGGTCTTCCAGGCGTTGACGAACACGGCCGAAAGCACGTTCGGCCCCGGCGTGGCGGTGGAGGCGTCCAACAAGGTCCGCATCGTCAGCCGCGAGCACGTCGACGGCGCGATCGGGACCTTGGCGGAGAAGACGGCCAACGGCGCGTGGGCGACAGCGCTCACCCACATCGGCGGTCAAGGCGGCGTGGGCCCGGTGGCGGCGGTGAAGTCCGGCGGCGCGACCCCGCGAATCCTCGCGTTCAGCCGCAACAACGGTTACGGCGTCAGCGTTTCCCGACAATCCGCGGGCGGCACCTTCGGAGCGTGGACGGACCTCGGCGGGTACTGCGAGGTCGGCCCGGCCGCAGTGCGAGACGCGATGGGACTGGTACGGGTCCTGATCGTGGGCGGCGACGCGAAGCTGTACGAACTGGTCCAGACGACCGCAGGCCCGGACAGCCCGTTCGGAACCTGGCAGCAGGCCGGGAACTAGCACGCTGAACCAGGAAGGCCCCGCCGGTGTCCGGCGGGGCCTTCGTGGTTTTGGCGGGGTGGTGTTTGAGGCATGGCTGATTTGGGAGCACAGCGCAGATTCCGGAACTGCTCGGGCATACCTGACCCTGCTGCCAGCCTGACGCGGGACACATCTGAGCCCACCGGGCCCACCCCAAACCCAGCCCCCAACGCAACCCGACCCCACCGGGCCCCGCCCCAGACTCAACCCCGAACCCAAGCCAACCCCACCGCGTTCGAACCCACTCCCCGGCCTCACCCCGATCCTGAGCGCACTTCATGGCCCTTCCGCTTTTGTCAAGGCATCTTTCCCGCCTTGACAAAGCGGAAGGGCCATCGAGACAATCCGCGATCGGGGTGAGACCGGAGCACCCCCGGACGGACCCACGGACACCCACAAACAGGCGTCCCCCAGCCGTGAGGACCCCCCGATTCACACCCTACGACGAGGGTCCGACAGTTCCGAAGGAACGTCCATGACCTGCAGAGATGACAAGGAAACACAACCCTCCACCCCGCTCGCGCAATTTTTTCTACGTCTCCGTTTCTTTGTCAAGGCGGGAAAGATGCCTTGACAAAGAAACAGAGGCGTGAAGGCGCTTCGGATCGGGGCGGAGGGGAAGTGCAGGCTTGCTCAGCAGGGTGGGCAATCGACCAGGGAACGTCGGGCTTGGTCGGTGGGCGAGCAGTCAGCCAGAGAAGTGCGGGCAATCAGCAAGGGAACGCCGGGCTTGCTCAGCAGGTAGGCCAGTCAGCCAGAGAAGGCCGGGGTGCTGGGGTGCCCGTGGGAGTTCACAGGTCTGTTGCATGACAACGGCCCCGCCAGTTTGGCGGGGCCGTTGGGCGTTCAGAGGTTGTCAGTCCGTGGCGGGTGTGGTTGGGGCTACTCCTCGTTTGCCCTGGAGCCACACGAAGCCCGCTGCGATGCCTGCGGAGCTGAGGTCGGCGATCGTGAACATCAAGCGGGACACCAGGGCGAGTGCGAAGGCCTGGCCGGAGGGCATCACCGTGACGAGTGCGGCCACGATGACCGCCTCACGGGCGCCCAGGCCTGATGGGAGGAAGAACGCCATGAGGCCCGCTGTCATGGAGATGCCCATTGCGCCCGCGCAGAGGATCAGGGTGTCGAAGCCCGGTGCGCCCACGGAGGCGGAGAGCAGCCACAGGTGGACGCCGAACATCACGTAGATCGCCACCGCGAGCAGGACGCCCTTGAAGATCGCCATGCCGTTGAGGCGGTGCGGGAGGGGCGCCTTGCGGAGGAGCTTGAGGACCGTCGACACGAGCCAGGTGAGCGGTACCGGGTGCAGGAACACCAAGCCCACCACCAGCAGTGCGAACAGCCACAGCAGTTCCGGGTTGTCGCCCTTCAGGATGATCGGCAGCGCCAGCAGGCCGGTGATCATCGAGGCGACCACGCCCAAACCGGTCGCGATCAGGCCCGCGGTGAAGCTGCGGGCGCGGCTGACGCCCGCTTCCTTCGCGAGTTCCATCGACAGCAGCACCGCCCAGACCGCGCCGGGGATGTACTTGCCGAGCTGGCCGACCAGGTAGAACTTCGACGCCTGCGAGACGCGCACCGGTGCGCCCAGGTCGGACAGCACGACCTTCCACACGACCGGGCCCAGCCAGACGCCCACGTACACCGCTGCCAGCGACAGGACGACGGACTGCCATGGCAGCGAGAGGAACGTCGTCGACACCGCGTTCCACTGCTTCACCACCTGGTAGGTGGCACCGGCGAGCACCAGCAGGACGAGAACTCGCTTCGCCCAGGCGACGGCGGTCGCCTTCCGGCTGGGCGCTGCGGCGACTTCGGCGGCCACTGGATCCGTGGCGGCGAGGTCGTCCTGGACCTTCATCGGGTCTCCGGTGATGTCGGTGGGCGAAGTGGGCTCGGCCATGGATCAGCCGGTCACCGTGGTGAGGCGGCTGAACTCGGACAGCAGATCGTAGCCGTCCCAGACCGCCGCGAAGCTGAGAGCAGATCCGAACGGGACGATCCTGTCAATACCCCGGCCCGCGAGGGCGTGGGCGAACTCGACCAGTTCGTCGCGCTGGAAACCGAAGTGGCTGAACGTCTGGTCCTTGCGCTCGGCGATGCGCACGAACTCGTCCAACCCGGACAGGGTGGCCTGCGGGAAGGTGCCGACGCCGAGCCATTCGCGCGGCACGTCGGACGGGTGCGCGAGTTCGAGCGTGGCGACGGCGTTGCTGGCGAAGCTGATCGAGGTCGCGTGGCCCTCGGCGGCGACGCCGTACGCGGACACGCGCTTCTGCACGGCCATCGCGGGCTCGACCACGAAGTGCTTGCTCTCGACGACTTCCGCGAGCAGCGCCAGGAATTCGGACCGGCCGGTCCGCGCGCCTTCCTCGTCGCCGACCCAGAACAGGGTGCGGGGCGAGGAGCAGGCGGCCTGGTCGAACCAGTACGAGTCGTTGTAGAAGCCGACGGCGGCGTCGCGACGCTGCTCGGGAGTGGCCTTCGTCCAGCCGTCCACGGAGATCGCGGCGAACGACGCGCGGTCCGGGAACGTCAGGTCGCGGGCGTGCGGTGCGATCGGGCTCTTGCGGATCTCGGCGACCGACCGGTCACCGCCCCAGATGACGCGCAGGTCGCACGCGGCCGACAGCGCGGACGTCACGGCCTCGTCGCGCCCGTAGGTGACCATGCGCTGGGTCTGCGCGACGATCGGGTCCGCTTCGGCGAGCGCCTCGTTGAGGCAGGCGATCACGGTCTCGGCAGCACCCGCGGACCGCGCGGAGATCCGCACCACGTTGGGGTTCCCGGCGAGCGCCGACAGCGCCCACGAGTACACGAAGATGGTGTCCACGTTGGCGGGCGGCACGTGGAACACGAGGCCGCGCGGGAACCTCAGCTCGTCGCCGGAGGTCTCCAGGCCGGCAAGCGCCTTGGTGATCTCGCCGCGGCGCAGGAAGAAGCCGAGCGACGCCAGCTCCGGGAAGCGGCGGGCGGTGGCGGGGGCGAGGAGCTTGCGGGCGAACTTCACGATGAAGTCCACGATGCGCGGGTCGCCGACCTTGAGCCGTCCGCCTTCGGGTTCGGCGGACAGCGAGGCGAGGAGGTCGGTGACCTCGACGTCCGGTCCCGCCGGGAACCGCTGCTGGATGGGGCTCACGCCGCCGTACCTCCACTAAAGGTGTCCGAGCATCCACGGGCCTCGGCGCGGGGAAGCCTGCCCAGCACCGAGAAGCGCTTGCCGGGCCAGTCGCCGTCGTCGATCCCGTGCACCACACCGAGGTCCTCGGTGAGCAGCACGTGGCCGGGGTAGGACCGCGGCACGGTGCTGACCACTTCAATGACGCCCGGCACGCCGACAGGTTGCTCGGCCCACGTCTCGGGATCGCGGATCACGACGTCCGCGAAGTCCGGGCAGTACAGCGAGTTGCCGGACGGGCCTTCGAGGAACACGGTGCCGAGCTGCTCGACCATGCCGTAGTAGTTGTGGATCCGGGTCAGCCCGGTGTCCGCGGCGAACGCGCGCCGGAACTCGGCGTTGTCGACGGCCTTGTCGATCAGCTTCTTCCAGCCACCGGAGTGGATGAGGATGCCGTTCGACAGGTCGAGCTTGTGCTCGCGGGCGACCTCGTAGAGGTACTGCCACACCATGAACGTGAAGCCGAAGATCAGGAACGGCTCGGAGCCGTGCTTCGCGAGGAAGCCCTTGATGGCCTCGACGTCCGGCTGGTCGTTCTCGTCGAGCGCGTACACGTGCTGGCGGCCGAAGTTCGCCATGCCGAGCACGCCCGCGCCGCGAGCGGAGAACGAGCGGCGGTTCTTGATGATGCCGATGGTGTCGACCATCAGCATCGGCAGGCGCTTCTCGCCGAGCACGGCCTGGAGCGTGCGGCCGAGGTAGCGCGGCTGGTCACCGGCGGCCTGCTTGTCCAGGTAGATGCGGGAGACCTCGGCGCCGGTCGTGCCGGACGACGTGAGGACCTTGAACACCTCGTCGTCCGGAACGGACTTGAGCACGTGGTGCTTGAACATCCGCACCGGCAGCCACGGCACTTCCTCGACCGTGCCGAACGACGCGCCGCGGGCGAACCCCAGGGACCCCAGGACGCGGTCGTACGGCTCGCAGGTGGCGCGGTGGTGCTCGGTGAGCTCGGTCAGCGCGGGCAGCAGTGCCGCCTCGCGCTCGGCCTGGGCCAGTCCGAAGACACCGTCAACAGTGGCTGTCATGCCCGTCCCTCCAGGGAGCGGTAGTCGATCTTGCCGCTGGGGAGCAGCGGCAGGGCGTCGACGTCCCGCACGTCGAATCCGGACACGTGCAGGTGCAGCTTCTCCGCGAGCGTGCGGGCGGCTGCCTTGCGCGTGTCGGCGGCGCAGTCCTCGATCCAGACGACCACCTTGTCGCCCGCGGGCACCGCGGCCGCCGCTCCCAGGTCCAACCCCGAACCGCGCAGCAGTTGTTCCAGGTCGTCCAGGTTGACCCTGTTCCCGAAGACCTTGCCGATCCGCTTGAGCCTGCCGGTGATGTGCAGGTAGCCGTCCGCGTCGAGCCTGCCGAGGTCGCCGGTCTCCAGCAGCCCGTGCCGCGAGTCGCCCTCGGCCAGTTCGGCCTCGCTCTCCGCGTAGCCCATCATCACGTTCGGGCCGCGGTAGAGGACTTCGCCGACGACGTCCGGCGCGGTGGTCTCGGTGCCGTCGTCGGCGCGGATCACGAACTCGCCGCCGGGCAGCGCCGGTCCGGCCGAGCCGACCTTGTCCGCGAGCTTCGCCGAGGGCACGGTCGACATCCGCGGTCCGGCCTCGGTCTGGCCGTACATCACGAACATCCGGCCGCCGACCGCGAGCATCTTGTCGTTGAACAGCACCACCAGGTCGTCGCGCAGCTTGCCGCCCGCCTGCGTGATGGTCCGCAGGCTGGGGTACTTCGCCGGGTCGAACTTGAGGCGCTTCAGCATCTCGTAGTGGTACGGGACGCCCGCCAACGAGGTGATCTTGTAGTCCTCGACTGCCGTCCAGAACTGCCTGCCCATCACACCGGTGCCCTCGACCACGACGGTCGCGCCACGCACGAGGTGGCTGTTGAGCACGGACATGCCGTAGCTGTAGTGCAGCGGCAGGCTGGTCGGCGCGACCTCGGCCGCGTCGATGCCCAGCACGTCCGCGATGGCCTCGGCGTTCGCCAGGACGGCGGCGCGGGAGAGCCGGACGAACTTGGGGTTGCCGGTCGACCCGCTGGTCGGCAGCAGCACGGCCAGGTCCGGGTGCGGGGTCACGCCGTCGGCGGACGTGCGCACCCAGGCCGGACCGCCGACGACGCCGTCGCGGTACCCGTCGGGCGCGTCGCCGTCGGCGCCCAGCACGGCGGCGGGCCGGAACCGGCCCACCAGCTCCAGCAGCACCTCGCGGTCCTGGCCCGCGTCGAGCAGCGCCACGGCGCGGTGCGACTCGAACGCGGCCAGGTAGCGCAGCACGCTCGCCAGGTCCACGTCCGTGCGGGCGAACAGCACGCCGGGCGGCACGTCGGCCAGGTCGGCGGCCACGGCCCCGACCCTCGTGCGCAGCTCGGAGGCGTCGAGCACCTCGCCGCTGACCGCGTCGACCAGTCGGCCACCGCCGTCGAGCAGACCGCGGGCCGTCACAGGACGAGGCCTCCGTCGACCCCGAGGACCTGGCCCGTGATGAACGCGGCCTCGTCACCGGCCAGGAAGCGGATGGCCTTGGCCACGTCCTCCGGGGCGCCGAGCCTGCCGAGCGGCGTCTCCTTGACGTTCGCGGCGATGGCCTCTTCGCCCATCGCCGCGGTCATGGCCGTGTCGATCACGCCGGGGGCGACCGCGTTGACGCGGATGCCGTGCCTGCCGAGTTCCTTGGCGGTGGACTTCGCGATGGCGGTCACGCCCGCCTTCGACGCCGCGTACGCGCTCTGGCCCGCACTGCCCTGCTCACCCGCGATGGACGCGAGGAGCACGATCGAGCCGGACTTCTTGCGCATCATCACGCGGGCCGCGGCCTGGACCGTGTAGAGCGAGCCTGCGACGTTCGTCGAGAGCATGCGGTCGATCAGGTCGTCCTTCATCATCCCGACCAGCGCGCCTTCGAGGACGCCCGCGTTCGCGACGACGACGTCGAGCCTGCCGTGCTCCTTGGCGACCGCGCGGATCACGGTGCTGACGGCGGCGGAGTCGGTGACGTCCAGGGCCACCCCCGTCACGCGGCCGCCGGGCACGGTCGCGGCGGCTTCCTTGGCGACGGCCTCGTCGCGACCGGTCAGCACCACGGTCGCACCCGCCTCGGCCAGGGCGGTGACGGTCGCGAGGCCGATGCCCCTGGTACCGCCGGTGACGATGGCTACCTTGTCGGTGAGGTCAGTCACTGTTCAACCAGTCCTGTAGGCACGTCATGAATCCCCGTCGAGGGTACTTGCCCGCCGAGACACCCCGTTACCGGCATGAAGCAGGCCCGAAACACGCTAGTGCGTGGTCCGGGCCTGGGCCATTCGGCTCGATCAAGCCTTCGCGCCGAAGCCTTCGAGCATGTCGACGGCGACCTTGAAGCTGCTCATGTCGATGACCTGGTCGGTCGCGAACTCGACGTCGAACTCGTCCTCGATGGCCGCGACCAGCGCCATGTGGCCGACGGAGTCCCACTCCTCGATCTCGCGGTACTTGAGGTTCTCCACGTCGACGGAGCCGTCGAGGCCGAGTGCCTCGACGAAGACGTCGCGGAGCTTGTCGTTCAGCGCCATGGTGTTCTCGATCTCCGTGCTCGGGGGGATGGGTTCAGTGGTCGGCGGGGGCGCGGTCGGCCCACGCCTTCAGCAGGGTCGCCAGGTCCTCGGGCAGCCCGGAGGCCGGCAGCTCGCCGGTGCCCTTGAGGAACGGCTCCAGCGCCGCGATCGTCGCCTCGTCGCAGCCGCGGCGGCTCAAGCCCACCACGTTGATGCCCGAGACCCTGGCCGGGTTGCCGACCGAGATGGTGAACGGGCCGATGTCCTTGCGGACCGCGCCGCCCATGCCGACCATCGCGCCGGGGCCGACCTCGGCCTTCTGGTGCACGACGGTGCCCATGCCGATGTTCGCGTGGGACCAGACGTGGCAGTGCCCGCCGAGCTGCACGGACGCCATCGTCACCGAGTCGTCGACGACGCAGTCGTGGCCGAGGTGGGTGCGCGAGAGCAGGTAGTTGCCGTCGCCCACGCGGGTCGTGCGCCAGGTGCCCTGGTGCATCGTGAAGTACTCGCGGATCTTGTTCCCGTCGCCGATCTCGACGCCGAATCCCTCCAGCTCGCCGTCCCACCCGGCCGGGTGGGGACCGGTGCGGTCCTCCGCCGGGGTGCCGATGGAAACGTGGGGGCCGATCCAGTTCCCGCTGCCGATGCGGGTCTTCCCGACGATCACGGCGTACGGACCGATGACGTTGTCATCGCCCAGCTCGACGCCCTCGCCGATGACGGCGGTGGCATGAATGCGGTTGGTCACGAGGTCCGTTCCTGCTCAGATGTCGTCGAATGACCCAGGTCACTGCCCTGCCCCTGCCCCGGACCCACAGCAACACGGCCGCAATCGGCGGGTAACGTGTGGCAACGCGTCAGGGGCGGGACGACCAGTCACCTTACCGGACGCGATCCACCGTCTCCGGAGCGAAAGACTGCTGCATGATTCCCATCACCGTTGTCGACGTCCAAGACGCGGAGCCGCTGGTTCTTGAGGTGCTCCGGTCCGGTGTCATCGCCCAGGGCCCCATGGTCAAGCGCTTCGAAGAGGCCTTCGCCAAGGTAGCCGGAGTCCCCCACGCGATCGCCGTGAACAACGGCACCACCGCGCTGGTGGCCTCCATCCAGGCCCTGGACCTCAAGCCGGGCGACGAGGTCATCACCTCGCCCTTCACCTTCGTCGCGACGCTGAACGCGATCCTGGAGGCAGGCGCCACCGCTCGGTTCGCGGACATCCGCACCGACGACTTCTGCATCGACGCCGACGCCGTCGCCGCGCAGGTCACCGACCGGACCAAGGTCCTCATGCCGGTGCACCTCTACGGCCAGACCGCGGACATGGGCAAGCTCGTGCCGCTCGCGGAGCAGCACGGCCTGACCATCGTCGAGGACAGCGCGCAGGCCGTCGGCGCGACGTTCGAGGGCAGGGCCGCGGGCAGCTTCGGCATCGGCTGCTTCTCCCTCTACGCGACGAAGAACATCACCACCGCCGAAGGCGGCATGATCACCACCTCCGACGACGCGCTGGCCGACAAGCTGCGCGTCATGCGGAACCAGGGCATGCGCGCCCGCTACCAGTACGAGATGGCGGGCCACAACTACCGCCTGACCGACCTGCACGCCGCGCTGGGCATCCCGCAGCTGGAGAAGCTCCCGACGCTCACGGCGGCGCGCCAGCGCAACGCCGAGGTGCTGTCCAAGGGCCTCGCCGACATCCAGGGCGTGACCGTTCCCGGTGTGCTGCCGGGCCGCGACCACGTGTGGCACCAGTACACGGTCCTCGTCGGCGACGACGCCGCCGTGTCGCGCGACGAGCTGTCGGCGAAGCTGACCGAGAAGGGCATCGGCAACGGGATCTACTACCCGAAGCTGGTGTTCGACTACGACTGCTACCGCGAGCGCGCCGACGTCATCACCTCCGACGTCCCGGTCGCCAAGAAGGTCGCCGAGCAGGCGCTGTCGCTGCCCGTGCACCCGAAGCTCACGGACGCCGAGCTCGAAACCATCGTCAGCAGTGTTCGGGAGGTGTTCGGCGCGTGACCACGGCCAAGCCCAAGATCGCCCTCGTCGGTGCGGGCATGATGGGCTCGCTCCACGCCCGCGTGCTCTCGCAGTCCGACCGCGCCGACTTCACGCTGCTGGTCGAACAGCGCGCGGAGATCGGCAAGGACATCGCGGAGCGCTACGGCGCCACCTACACCGACTCGATCGACGAGCTGGCGAAGGTGGACGCGGTCGTCATCGCGGCCGCGACCGAGGCGCACTACGACATCGCCAGGCAGGTCCTGGAGATGGGCAAGCCGCTGCTGGTGGAGAAGCCCCTCGCGGCCACCTACGAGCAGTCGGCCGAACTGGTCGCCACCTCGGAACGCCTCGGACTGCCGCTGGTGTGCGGCTTCCTGGAGCGCTTCAACCCGGCGATCCTCACCGCGAAGCAGTTCATCGGCGACGTGGTCCAGGTCAACGCCATGCGCCACAGCCCGTTCGTGCCGCGCATCAAGACCGGCGTCGCGACGGACCTGCTCATCCACGACATCGACCTGGCCATCGGCTTCATCGGCGAGGCCCCGTCGGCGGTCAAGGGCTCCTTCGGCTTCTTCCAGCCGCAGTCCCAGGAGAACAGGTCCGAGGACAGCGCGGACGCCACCATGTCGTTCGCGCACGGCGCACTGGCCACCATCTCGGCCAGCCGCATCTCCCAGCGCAAGGTCCGCCAGATCTCCGTGCTGGAACTGGACCGCCTGATCGAGATCGACCTGCTCCGCAGGGACATCACGATCTACAAGCACGTGGCGGACTCCCCGGCAGCGGACGGCGTCGGCTACAAGCAGCAGACCGTCATCGAACTGCCGACGATCATGCAGAGCGCGGAACCACTGGCAGCCCAACTGAACCACTTCCTGAACCTGCTCGAAAAGGGCGCAGGCTCGGACGAGGTCAAGGTGGAACGAGCAGCAATCCTGCCTGCACACCTGGCAGTGCACCACGCAACAGTCTCAGCACTGGGCTAATACAGAAAAACAAGCAAGACAAGCAAGAGACCCGCACATCAATGGATGCGCGGGTCTCTTGCTTCTTAGCCCGAAACCCGACCCACCACCTACACAAGGACGAGGGCGACGGAAGCACGGTTGATTTTACTCGGGGGTTTTGAGCCTTAAAATTGGAGATCGGGCAGGCTTTCGGGACTGCCCTTTTAGCCCGATCAAGGCTCAAAACAAGGGGTCCCCGAGTCAAATCAACCGCCACGCTGGGAGCCTCGGTCGGCTAGGTGGGCGCCGCCTCTCGGCGGCTGACCAGGTCGAGCATCGCCCATCAGCAGTCAGCGGGGCCAGGAACCACAAGGCCAGGCACCGTCGTGGTCACCCAGGAATCGCTACAGCATCCGGTGTCTGCCGATGTGACTTGGGGCCCCTCGTTTTGACCCTTTGTCGGGCCAAAACGGCAGGTGGTGAAGCCGCAGCCCGACCAATTTTAAGGGTCAAAACCCCCAAGTAAAATCGGCTTACGCCGTGTCGAGTTTGCTCGGCAGGCGCTGGGTCACCATCTGCCGCAGGCCGGTGGTGGGTCGCCACTTGCTTCCTGGGGTGAGCTGCGAAAACTAAAACAAAAAGCGCCCCGAATGACGCTCGTCGGGGCGCTTTCTGTCATTCTGCCTACACCGTCGTGGTCTTCTTCCGCCTGCCGGTCACCAGCACGAAGGCCGCGTAGGCGAATCCGAGCACCAGTGCCGCTGCCGTCACCTTCCAGCCGAAGCTCAGGCCCGGTGGTTGGAAGTCGAGGACGATGGTGCTGCCGCCGTCCTTCGCTTCCGGCACGTCCACCTGGATCACGCCTGCCGGGCCCTGCTTCACCTCGACGGTCTTCCCGTCCACTGTGGCCGTCCAACCAGGCCACGCCAGCGCCGCGTACAGGACCGTCCCGCCTGGACCGGTGTACTTCGAGGTCTCGCCTTCCGCGCCGTTCTTCTCGTCCGCCGTGACCTCCACGCCGTCATCGGCGTAGGAGAGCCTGCCGTCGGTCCACGGGAGCGGCTCGTCGCGGTGCAGGACGGTGACCGCCTTGGTGCGTTCCTGCTCCGACCAGCCTTCCGGGGCGGTGATGGGGCCGTCGACGTAGTCGTTCGCGACCACGACCGTTTCCAGGCGGAGGGTGTCCGCCAGGGGGGCGTCCACCGTGGACGACGTGGGTCGCCAGATGCGGTCGAACGCCTGCGGGCACACGCCGCCGTAGTAGTTCATGCACAACTGCTCGGAGAACGCGCTGTAGCCGAGGCCGGTGTAGGAGTTGAGGGCTTCGACGCCCGCGACTTCCCACTGCGCGCCGAGGAGGCCGTCGCTCCAGCTCTGGTCGGGGCTGACGCCGCCGGTGTTCTTCGCGAGCGCCGAGGTGTCCGCGATGAGGAGCGTCGAGCCCTCGTAGCGCTTGTCGAACCGGTCCTGCATCGCCGACACGTCGTGGGGGAAGTTCCACGGGTTGACGTTCTTGTTGCCCTGGTAGTGGATCAGCTGGAAGCCGAGGACGCCGACGGTGCCCACGACCAGCACGAGCGCCGCGTACTTCGGGGCCTTGCGGGTCGCGACGAGGAACGCGGTGAGCAGGATGCCCACGCCCACGGCCGCGCCGAGGTGGTACTGGAAGCTCAGCGGCTGCGAAGCCCACGACAGGTAGAAGCCGCCGAACACGATCACGCCGCTGAGGATCGCCCGGTTCCGCTTCGCGGACGTGTGCAGGCCCTTGCTCAGCACCACCGCGAACAGCACCATCACCGGCAGGTACACGTACTCGATCAGCCGCGCGGGCCAGCGGAACATGCCCATGTTCGACGGGCCGATCGTGAACAGCACGTACACCACGAAGAACAGGAACACGCCCAGGTAGTCGCGGGCTCGGGTGCGCAGCTCCGACCACTTCAGCCACGGGATCAGCGGGGCGACGAACCACGCCAGGTACGTGATCGGGAACGAGAACGCGTGCGCGCCCTGCCAGGACTCCAGTTGGGCCTGGAACGTCGGGGCGCTCAGTCCGAACAGGTCGGACAGGGCGGGCACCAGGAAGCCGTCGTTGTCGAGCTTGCTGTCGGTGCGCCAGGTGACCGAGGAGCTGCCGAGCAGCGGCAGGAACACCACGAGGGTGCTCATCCCGACCAGTCCGCCGGTGACGACGACCTTGACCAGGCCGCGCCAGTTCTTGCGGACCAGCAGTTCGATCGCCACGCCGAGCAGGATGACGACGACGCCGAGCGCGCCGTACGGGCTGCCGACGCTCATCGCGAGGTAGCCGAGGACGAGCAGCAGCAGCGGGTTGGACCTGCCGCGGCCGACGCGGCGGGCGGCCCACCAGACCCACGGCAGCCAGGCGAAGCCGATCAGGCCCGCGACCCACGCCGAGGCGTCGAAGAAGAGGGTGTAGCCGGAGAACGGGAGGGCCGTGGCGACGGCGGCCGCCGCGCCGCGCTTCGCGCCGTACTCGCGGGCCAGCAGGTAGGTGCCGACGGCCAGCAGGACCAGGAACTCGGTCTTGACCAGCGTCGCGGCGACGGCGAGGTCCGGCAGGACCGAGACCAGCACGTAGTTGGCCAGCGAGACCGGGTTCCACAGCGACAGCTGGACCTCGCTGAGGAAGTTGCCGCCCATCCACACGTCCGGGGCGAGCATCGGCCAGTTCCCGTTGCGCAGCTCGGTCCCGATTCGGAACCAGTGCGGCAGAAACGCGGCGGCCGAATCGTCCCAGTAATAGAAGATCCGATTACGGATCAGCGGCAGTTGCGCGACAATCCCGACGAACGCCGCAACACCGAGGACCGTGAGGAAACCGATCCATCGGCTGTCCCGCTCACCGGCCGGGTTGTCACCCGGCCCGGCGGAATCGGGAAGATCAACGGCTCGACTCTCGGTCAGAGTCACGTGCATCGCCCTTTCGCGTGGATCCGATCACTGACGGCCGCGGAAGTAGAGGCGGCACGAACGCCGACTCGCGCCCACGATAGGGTGCGTGCCGTCGCAGGCCGGAAACGAACTGGCCGGCATCGGCACAGTCTGCCAGGGAGTTGACGTGGGAACGCCAGGGGCTAGCAGTCCAGTCGCACTCAGCTACATCGTGCCGGCGTACAACGGCGCGGACGGCATCGAAGCCACGTTGAAGGAACTCGGCGAGCACCTCGACGGTGAGCGCAACGAGATCATCGTGGTCGAGAACGGGTCGAGCGACAACACGCTCGAACTCGCGCGGTCGATCGAGAAGGCGTGGCAGTTCTCGCAGGTCGAACTGCGGGTGCTGAGCTCGGAGAAGGGCCTGGGCAACGCGCTGCGGATGGGTATCGCGGCGAGCCGGGGCACGCACGTCGTGCTCACCGCCGACGACCTCCCGTTCGGCTTCGACGACCTCGACGAGGCGCGGAAACTCGGCCTGGACAACCACAAGGTGTTCATCGGCTCGAAGGCGCACCCGGACTCGGCAATCGACCGGAGCCTGGTGCGCGCGGTGCTGAGCACCGGTTTCCTCGTGCTCCGGCTCATCGTTCTCGGTATGCGCACGCGGGACCCGCAGGGCACTTTCGTGCTCAACGGAGAATGGGCGCGCGGGGTGGTCGGCAAATTGACCGAGCCCGGTTTCCTCTTGACCACCGAATTGGCGTACCTCGCGGAGCAGGACGGCATTCGTCCGGTCGAGGTCCCGGTTCGACTTCGCGGCCAGCAAACGCGCGGCGGTAGCACGATCAACGTCGTGAACGACGCTTACAAGATGGGCATCGGCCTTTTCAAGGTGCGCGCCAAGCACCGCAAGCGCCGTTCCAGGTAAATCGGTGGAGGAGATCCGGCGGCGACGTGCCGCCGGATCGCGGGCCCCGTTCCCGGCAGCTCCCCCGAGCCCTCGGAACGCGGTGAGCAGGTACTACGCCGAGCGCGGGCGCGAGGTCGCGGTCGATCATCGGAGAGGTACGGGCCGGTACCCGGATCGTGCGCCTCCCGTCGTGGACGCCGCCGGAATCGCGATTCCCCCTCGACTTCGATCTGACCTCGTCGTCACGCAGGGGTAACCGGAAGCGGGTATTCCACCTACCCGACGACTTCCGCGGGCAAAGCCCGCGCCTTTCCGCGTCTCGTGGCGCGTCGAACCGGACCGGTTCGGGAATTGGGCCGCGGACCTCGGATATCCTCAAGCGCCCGGCAGGCGAACGATGGGGGTAACCGTGCGGCGCGTGGTGGTCATCGGCGGCGGCATCGTCGGACTGGCGGTCGCGGCCGAACTGGCCGCCGGGGGCGCCGACGTCGTCGTGCTGGAGAAGGAAGGCCACTGGGCCGCCCACCAGACCGGCCACAACAGCAACGTCGTGCACGCGGGCCTCTACTACAAGCCGGGCTCGCTCAAGGCCCGCATGTCCGTCGCGGGCAACACCTCCATGATCGCCTACGCCCGCGAGCACGGCGTCCCGGTGGACGTCTGCGGCAAGCTGGTCGTGGCCACCTCGGAGGCCGAACTCCCCCGGCTGCGGCTGCTGGCCGAACGAGCGGAGGCCAACGGCGTCCCGGCCAAGCTGATCACCGCCGACGAGGCCCGCGAGCACGAGCCGGAGGTCGCCGCCGTGGCCGCGCTCCGCGTGGAGACCACCGGCGTCATCGACTTCCCCGCGGTCTGCGCCGCGCTGGTCCGGCAGCTCATCGCCCACGGCGCCGACCTGCGGCTGCACAGCCCCGCCCTGGCGATCCGCTCCACGGCCACCGGCGTCCAGGTGGCCACCCCGCAGGGCGTGGTCACCGCGGACGCCCTGGTGAACTGCGCGGGCCTGCACAGCGACCGCGTGGCCAAGCTGGCCGGGCTGAGGCCCGAGGCCACGATCGTCCCGTTCCGCGGCGAGTACTACGAACTCCGCCCGGAGCGCCGCCACCTGGTCCGCGGCCTCGTCTACCCGGTCCCGGACCCGACGCTGCCGTTCCTGGGCGTCCACCTGACCCGGATGCTCGACGGCACCGTCCACGCGGGCCCCAACGCCGTGCTGGCGCTGCGCCGCGAGGGCTACCGGTGGCGGGACGTCTCGCCGACCGACGTCGTCGACGTCCTCAGGTTCCCCGGCACGTGGCGCCTGGCCCGCCGGTTCGCCCGCACGGGGGCCGACGAGGTGCTGCGCTCGCTGTCCCGCCGCCGCTTCGCGGCCAGCCTCGCCAGGCTGGTGCCCGCCGTCGTGGCGGACGACCTGGTGCCCGCCGAGGCGGGGGTCCGCGCCCAGGCGATGCTGCCCGACGGCTCCCTGGTGGACGACTTCCTCGTCGAGACCGCCCCGAACCAGGTCCACGTGCTCAACGCCCCGTCGCCCGCGGCGACGTGCGCGCTGGAGATCGCCAAGCACGTCGCCGGGCTGGTCGACGCCTGACGCACACCGACACCGCCCCGGAGGTCCCCCGGCGCACCCGCTGCGGCATAGGTACGACGTCCTCCGGAGCCCTCGTGACAGCGCTCGGCCCCGCACCCGACGAGCCGGGTGCGGGGCCGAGCGGGTCGGTCACGGGTTGTTCAGCAGGTCCAGGCAGGCGTCCATGACGATCTTCTCGGTGCTGCCGGCGACCGCCGGGGTCACACCGCGCGGGGACGCCTTGAGCGGAGCGGGCCACGAGTACGACACGCCGTACGAGCCGTAGCCCGCGATCGTGTTGTCCGGGTAGTCGAAGCCCGCTTCGTAGCCGCCGTTCCACAGCACGTCGTCGGCCGCGACGTAGCCCTCCACCTCGTTGGCGTACCCCATGATCCACAGCTTGCCGGGGTAGGCGGCCTTGAGCTTCACGTGGAACGTGCTGAGCACCTCGTGCGCCATGGCCAGGATCGTCAGCCCGTTGAACCGCCACCGCTGGATCGGCATGGCGATGTGCGTCGGCAGCCCAGGGCCGTCGATCAGGTCGACCATGACCTTCGCGTGGCGGTAGTTCGGGTCGCTGGGGTTGGACGCCGCCATGCGCGCCGCGTACCTGCTGCGCAGGTTGGCGATGACCGTCGGGTTCGAGGTGTCCACCGCGAACGGCAGGTTGACCTCGGTCATCCTGGTCATTATCGGGCCGGTCACGTTGGTGAAGCCGGTGTTCGCGTTGATCTTGTTCACCACGGCGTTCGCCAGCTTGTCGCCGAGGCTCACGACCAGCGAGTCACCTCGCGGCGGGGTGTTGTTGTACGACCCCGCGTTCTGGTCGCCCGCCGTGCCGAGGAAGAACATCGCGGGCACGCCGAGCTGGGCCTGGATCCGCTCCGCGGCCCGACCGGCGTAGTCGCAGTCGAACGTCGTGTCGTTGCCGCGGGCGACCGGGTGCGCACCGGCGCCGAACAGGATGGCGACCCGGTTGTTGTTGGCCTTGCGGGCCACCAGGATCGGGACCGTCTTCATCTCGTACGTGATGTTGTCGACGCGGTTGTAGCCGATGCTCACGGACGCCTCGGCGTACCGGAAGGTCACCGTGGTCCGCGTCTTGTTGAGCGTGTCCCGGACGAGGTCGAGCAGCAGGTCGATCAGCTTGAAGGTCGTGCCGTTGACCGCGTCGATGTCCGCGGGCGTCAGTCCCATGAGGACGTACGGGTTGGGTCTGATGTCGCCGACCAACGGCCCGGAGTGGGTGTGGCTGCTGACCATCAGGAAATCGCTGTCCGCGATCAGGCCCTCTTCGACGAGGGTGCCGCGGATCCACTGGTTCATGTCGCGCGGGATGCTGATGATGTCCGCGCGCAGGATCACGTTGGGGTAGCCGTCGTCCCAGATGACCATGCAGTGCGCCTTCAGCTCGCGCGCCACGTTCGGCGTCACCGAGCTGCCGCGCGGATCCCAGCCGTACCCCCCCATCCACAGGCTCGGGAACCCGTTCTGGACCTTGGGCGTGAGCTCTGTGCTGTGTACGGCGATCTGAAACACCATGTGGAACTCCCCATGTCGATATCCCCTGACCACTACGTGTCGTTCAAAGGGACTCGGGAGCTACACAAAGGATGCCTGTCGGAGCATTACGGAACGTATTCGTTACCCATCTGAGACACTGCGGGTCAGCGCCATGTAGGGGGGTCCAATGTGACGAAGAGTCACATATTTGGGTGACTTGCGCGCTAACGCGAAACCGGTTGCAGCACTTCACGGCCACCCAGGTACGGGCGGAGCGCCTCCGGCACGCGGACCGAACCGTCCGCCTGCTGGTGGTTCTCCAGGATGGCGACGATCCACCGGGTCGTGGCGAGCGTGCCGTTGAGCGTCGCGGCGATCTGGGTCTTGCCGTTGTCGTCGCGATACCGGATGTTGAGGCGCCGCGCCTGGAACGTGGTGCAGTTCGAGGTCGACGTCAGCTCGCGGTAGGCCTTCTGCGACGGCACCCAGGCCTCGCAGTCGAACTTGCGCGCCGCGCTCGTGCCCAGGTCGCCCGCGGCCGTGTCGATGACCCGGTAGGGCACCTCGATGCGGCCCAGCATCTCCTCCTCCAGGCCCAGCAGGCGAGCGTGCTCGGCCTCGGCGTCCTCGGGGCGCACGTAGGAGAACATCTCGACCTTGTTGAACTGGTGCACGCGGATGATGCCGCGGGTGTCCTTGCCGTACGACCCGGCTTCGCGGCGGTAGCACGACGACCAGCCCGCGTAGCGGCGCTCGCCGTCGATGATCTCGTCCGCGTGGTAGCCCGCGAGCGGCACCTCCGACGTGCCGACGAGGTACAGGTCGTCGTCGCGGAGGCGGTACACCTCGCTCGCGTGCTGGCCGAGGAAGCCGGTGCCCGCCATGATCTCCGGCCGCACCAGGGTGGGCGTGATCATCAGGGTGAAGCCGTTGTCGGTGGCCAGGCTCGCGGCCATGTTCAGCAGCGCCAGCTCCAGCTGCGCGCCGACGCCCGCGAGGAAGTAGAAGCGCGAGCCCGCGACCTTCGCGCCGCGCTCCACGTCGATCGCGCCGAGCTTCACGCCCAGGTCGAGGTGGTCGAGCGGCTCGAAGTCGAACGCACGGGGCTCGCCGACGTGCTTGAGCACGACGTAGTCGTCCTCGCCGCCCTCGGGGGCGTCCGGGTGCACGACGTTCGGGATGGCGCGGTGCAGCTCGGTCAGCTCCGCCTCGGCGGTGTGCTGCTCGGCTTCCGCCGCCTTGACCTCGGCGGCCATCTCCTTGCCCTTGGCCAGCAGCGCGTCGCGCTCCTCGCCGCGGGCCTTGCCGACCTGCTTGCCGAACAGCTTCTGCTCGGCCCGCAGCGTGTCCGCCCTGGAGATGGCGGCACGTCGGCGTTCGTCCGCGGACAGCAGCGCGTCGACCACCGCTTCGTCCTCACCGCGCGCTCGCTGCGACGCACGGACGGCTTCGGGGTTCTCGCGCACTGCCTTCAGGTCGATCACGAGGGGTAAGGGTAGTCCTCCACCCCTCGTGATCTCGCCCGGATATCTCCTAGCTGATGGCGACGGCCACCACGAGGCCCAGCGCGACGTGCGCGCTGGCCACCACGACGCTCGCCGGGGCGAACTTCTCGGACTCGATGAGCCTGCCGATGTCCAGGCGCGTGACCCACTCCAGCAGGCGGACGGCGAGGACCTGCACGATGATCCCGACGAAGCCGAAGATCAACGAGTAGAGCAGGCCCTCGGTGAGCTTGCCCTCGGAGCTGTAGATCGCGACCACGATGATCAGCGCCATGCTGAACAGGCCCGCGGCGGTCACGATGACCGCGTTCGGCTTGCCCGTGCGGACCAGACTGCTGAGCTGGCCGGGGGTCGTGAAGTCGATGGCGTAGAAACCCACGACCATCAGGAGCAGACCGACGACGGCGTACAGCGCGATCGCGCCGATGCCCCGACCGATCGTGGAACCGAATCCGGGGTCCAACGCGAGTTGGGTGATCACTGGCCCTCCATGTGCTGGTGCTTCATTCGACAATCCGGTGGGGAACGAAGGCCGCGCCGTCATCGGTCACGAGACCGACCGTTTCGCGGATGCCCAGGCCCGCGGCCTGGTCGCCGACGACCCACGCGCCCAGGGCGGGCCGGTAGCCGTCGAACTCGGGCAGGGGGTCGAACAGCTGGTAGATGAAACCCTCCTTGCCGTAGACCCCGCCGGTCTGGGTCTCGTAGCCGGGAGCGACGATCTGGATGTTCGAGCCCTCGCGGCCCAACCGCGGCTTGCGCACGTACTCCGTGAGCAGCCCCGGATCGTCGAGGTAGGCGGGGAGCAGGTTCGGGTGGCCGGGGTACATCTCCCACAGCACCGCGAGCAGCGCCTTGTTCGACAGCAGCATCTTCCACAGCGGCTCGACCCACAGCGTGCCGGGCAGGCTCTCCACCGCGAAGCGGCCGAACCGCTCGTCGACCACCCACTCCCACGGGTAGAGCTTCACCACGGTGTTCATCCGCTCCTCTTCGAGGTCGACGAACCTCTTGAGGAGGGTGTCCCAGCCGATGTCCTCGATGGACAGGCCGATGGTGTTCATGCCCGCCTCGGCCGCGGTCTCCTGAAGGTAGGCGAGCGTGATGTGGTCCTCGCCGGACGTGTCCGCGGACGACCAGGTGAAGTGCAGCTCGTTCGACGGCAGCAGCGCGCCGATCTCACCCCAGCGCTCGACCAGCTTCTCGTGGATCGAGTTCCACTGGTCGTCGTCCGGGAACACGTCGGTCTTCCAGTACCACTGGAGCACCGCCGCCTCCAGCAGGGAGGTGGGGGTGTCCGCGTTGTACTCCAGCATCTTGGCCGGGCTCGACCCGTCGTAGCGCAGGTCGAAGCGCCCGTACACGTGCGGGTCGCGCCGCTTCCACGACTCCGCGATGGCGGGCCAGACCCACTCCTGGATGCCGAAGTCGCGGTACCGCTCGGTGAGCACGACGTTGTCGACGGCTTCCAGGCACATGCTGTGCAGCAGTTCCACGTCGGCTTCGAGCGAGAGGATGTCGCTCATCTCGAAGACGTAGTGCGCCGACTCGTCCCAGTAGGGGCGCTCGATCCCGTTGACGCCCCTGGCGGGCGCTCCGAACACGAGCCCCTGCTCCGAGACCGTGCGCTGCCAGTTCGGCCGCGCCGGGGAGGTAGCTCGGCGCAACTCAGCTTCCCCCGCTCTTGCTGCCGCCGCTGGACACGCCGAACCCGCCGCGCTGCACCGAGGTGCCCGACCTGGTCGAGATGTTCGCCTTCGGGGGCCTGACCGTGGTGCCGCCGGAGATCTTCTGCCCGACCACGCCCGTGCCGCCGTAGTTGTAGCGGTACTGGCTGTAGCCACCACCGACGATCGGCATGTAGATGAAGCCGCCGCTGGAGTGCCCGCCGTGCGAGCGCGCGTAGTTCTCGTCGCAGTTGTTGTCGTCCGCGACCACCACGTCGTCGTTGGTGGTGCAGGTGGCGGTCACGTTGTCCGGACTCAGCGCCGCGTACCCGACCGCGACCAGCGCGACCACGCCGACCGTGACGCCACCGCCGATGAGCAGCCGCTTGCGGACCTTCTTCTTCCGGAAGACCTCGGCCTCGCGGGCCTCGTCGGCCGCGACCAGGTCCCGCTGGGCCTGCTCGCGGGCGCGCTGCTCGGCCAGCGACGGCGGCCGGGGCTTGGTCGACCCGTCCTGCTGCCTGATCCGGCCTCGCTGGTTGCCCGGCTGCTGCGGCGGTCGCTGCTCGGCGGGCGTGTACGGCGGCGGCGCGGACCCCCCTGCGGGCGTGCCGGAACTCGGCGCGCCACCCGGAGGCGTCGGTGCGTTTTGTCCGGACTCGGGTGTCCCAGAGGTCCCGGACCTGTCGTTCTCAGTCATCAGCCACTCCCGGCGGGGACGGTACAGAGATCAGCCGCTGAACGGGTGACGAGTGTCCGAAAAGCAACACTCCTCCCCCGCGTCGACAGCTCCTCGGACGGCACAGGCATCATGGAGTAGATGCAAATGAACGCTCAGCGGTTTCGTCGTGGTGGCCACATCCGCGGTACGCGGGTGGTCATGATCGGCGCGTCCGTGGGGGGGTTCCTCCTCCTCGGGCTGAGCGCGTTCACATCCTGGCCGGTCGGCGGCAGTGGCGTGGTGGGGACGACGACCACGAAGCCGACCGTGAACCCAGCTTACGAGTCCGAAGCTGCGGACTGCCTGAACTGGGCCAAACCCGACCTGTCGGACGTCAAGAAGGTCGACTGCGGCAACCAGCACCTGTTCGAGGTCACCGGCAAGGTCGACATCTCCGCCGAGTACGCCAAGGACGCGGAGTACCCGCAGGCCGCCGACTGGCAGAAGATCAGCCTCGACCACTGCGCGCAGCCGTCGCTGGACTACCTGTCCGGCAAGCTCGACCCGTTCGGCAAGTACACCATCGGGCCGCTCAACCCCGGTGAGCAGGAGTGGAAAGCCGGTTTCCGCACGTTGCGCTGCGGTCTCCAGGTGGTCGGACCCGCAGGCGGGCTGCTGCCGTCGTTCGGCACGGCGAAGAAGCAGGACCAGTCCGACGTGTACGACCCCGGTGTCTGCCTCGGCCTGAACGGCAAGTCCGTCGGCGACCCCGTCGACTGCGCCCAGCCGCACACGCTCGAGATCGTCGGCGTGGTCGACCTCGCCGCGGCGATCGGCCCGGACTTCCCGTCGCAGGAGAAGCAGGACGAGGTGCTGCCCGCGACCTGCGACACGATGGCGGCCGAGTACACCGGGGGTGCCGACCTCAAGGCCAAGGGCCTGATCGTCTTCTGGGACAACCGGGTGCTGGAGAGCTGGGAGGCGGGGTCGAAGCGGGTCAACTGCAAGATCGGCGCGATCCCGGTGGACGACTCCGGGCTGACCGCCTTCGCTGGCTCCGTCCGCAACCCGAACGCACCGCCCCTGACCACGTCGAACCCGCCGCAGACCACGGCCGTGAGCCAGGCGGACGCCACCGGCGCGCCGCTGCACTCGGGAGAGGGCTCCGCCTCGGGCTCGGCGTCGTCGACCCCGAGCGAGAAGCCGGAGGAGTCGTCGACCCCCCCGTCTTCCACGACCCAGACGTCGTCGTGACGGTGGAGATGACGCGCGACCGGTTCGAGGAGCTGGTCGGCGACGCGCTGGACCTCATCCCGCCGGATTTCGCGGCGGCGATGGACAACGTCGTCGTGCTGATCGAGGACCGCAACCCGGACGAGCCGACGATGCTCGGGCTCTACCACGGCGTCGCGCTCACCGAGCGGACGTCGGACTACGGCGGGGTGCTGCCGGACCGGATCTTCATCTACCGCGAGGCGCTGCTCGACTTCTGCCACGACGAGGACGACGTGGTGAACGAGGTGGCCATCACAGTGGTCCACGAGATCGCCCACCACTTCGGCATCGACGACGCCCGCCTGCACGAACTGGGCTGGGGCTAGCTCGCGGGCTATTCGCCGGCCAGGCCGATCCGGCGTGAAAACGCCATTGAAACGCGACTCGCGGGATCACTTGACGGTGATTTTCCACAATGCACGATAATACTGCTCCGTCAGATCACGTACCGATCACACCCGGAGACCGTGACCATGGAGCCGCAGTTTCGCCAGACGACGATCGACCCCTCCGGGCGATTCCTGCACGCGGAGAACGACAGACTCCGGGTCAAGGGGCCCGCGACGCGGGTGGTGCTCGCGGGCGGGGTCTCCGCGTGGTCGGTGACGAGGCACGCGGTCGTCAAGCGGCTCTGCGAGGACCCGCGGGTGTCCCGTGATCCGGTGAAGCACTGGCCCGCCTACGCGGGCCTGCCGGTCGACTGGCCGCTGCGGTCCTTCCTGTCCACCGCCAACGCCTTCACGACCTACGGCGGCGACCACCAGCGGCTCCGCACGATGATGGGCAGCGCGTTCACGCCGCGCCGCGTCGAGGCCGTGCGCGGCCGCGTGCACACCACCGTGGGCAGGCTGGTGCGCGAGATGAGCCGCGCCCGACCCGGTGAGGTGCTCGACCTGCGCCGGGCGTTCACCGACGTCGTGCCCGCCGAGGCGCTGTGCGACCTGATGGGCGTACCCGACTCGTTCCGCGGCCGGGCCGTGCACAGCATCCAGGCGATCAACCGCCCCACCACGGACGACCGCGACTTCATGGACCTCACCACGTGCCTCGGCGCGCTGGTCGCGACGAAGTACATGGTCAAGGGCGACGACCTGACCAGCGACCTCATCAGGGCCCGCTACGGCGAGAGCCAGCTGTCCGAGGACGAGGTGAACGCGGCGCTGGTCCTGATGATCGGTGCCGGCAGCGGCACGACCGCGAACTTGCTCTGCAAGGCCGTCACCGCGCTGCTCACCCACCCCGACCAGTTGAAGCTGGTCAAGGCGGGCGACGCGAGCTGGGTGGACGTGATCGAGGAGACGCTGCGCACCGAGGGGCCGGTGCAGCACCTGCCGCTGCGCTTCGCGGTCGAGGACATCGACCTCGGCTTCGACACGGTGATCAAGGCCGGTGAGCCGATCATGCTGGCGTTCGGCGCGGCGGGCCGCGATCCCGTGGCGCACGGGCGCACCGCGGCCGAGTTCGACCTGACCCGAACGGACAAAGAACACCTCGCATTCGGCCACGGCGTGCACCACTGCATCGGTGCACCACTAGCCCGAATGGAGGCATCAATCGCACTGCCGACCCTGTTCGCGCATTTTCCGGACATGGAACTCGCCGTGCCCGCCGCGGAACTCCAGCCTTTGCCGACCTACATCTACAACGGGCTCGTCGAATTGCCCGTGCGGTTGCGAAAATAGGCCGGCGGTCAGTCGACCAGGACGTCCACACCCGACCAGGCGGTGCAGCGCCACCCGTCGCCGTCGGATTCCAGGACCACCCGTCCGGTGTTCGGCAGGAGACCGCCCGCGGCCAGGTCCTTGGTGACGTTCGGCGCGAGCGCCTGCCCCGTCAACCGGATGGCGCCGCCGTGGCTGACCAGCACGACCGTGCCGTCGGTGACGCCCTCGGTGATCTTCGCGATGGCGGCCAGGCAGCGGTCGACCACCTGGCGACCGTTCTCGCCGCCCGGCAGCGCCAGGTCCAGCCGCCCCTCCGCCCACGCCGTGGCGGTCTTGACGAAGACCCCGTACGCCTCGCGGTCCGACCTGCCCTCCAGGTCGCCGCAGAAGATCTCCTGCACGCCCTCCACGACCTGGACGGCCATCCCGTGCCGCGCGGCCACGGGGGCGGCGGTCTGCTGCGCCCGCACGGCCGTGCTGGCGTAGACGGCCACCACGGGCTCGTCGGCCAGCACGTCGGCGAGCAGGTTCGCCTGCTCCTGGCCGAGGTCGGTCAGCGGCGGGCCCGGCGGCAGCGAGTCGAGGACCATCTTCAGGTTGGACGCGGTCTCGCCGTGCCGCACCAGCATCACCTTCACGCGCCCACCCCTCGTCGCACCGCGGCGACCCAGTCGACGGCCGCGGTGAAGTCCTCGTTGCTCGCGGCGACCAGGTCGCCGCTGACGTTCGGTTCGGCCTGCGGGTAGGACCCGAGGAACCGGACCTGGCTGCAGTGGCGGTGCAGCGCCGCCAGCGCGTCGCCCACCCTCGGCTCGGCGACGTGGCCGAGCAGGTCGATGTAGAACCGGTACTCGCCGAGCCTGCCCTTCGTGGGGCGCGATTCGATCCGGGTCAGGTTGAGCCCGCGCAGCGCCAGTTCGGTCAGCAGCTCCGAGAGCGCTCCGACCCGGTCGGTGGTGGTCACGACCAGGGACGTGCGGTCCGCCCCCGTCGGCTCCGGCACCGCGCCGGGACGGCGCAGGTAGAGGAACCGGGTCTTCGCGTCGGCCACGTCGGCCACGTCGGTCGCCAGCTCGCGCAGCGGGTAGTGGTTCACCGCCACCGGGGCGCTCACGGCCGCGTCGAACTCGCCGTGCTGCACGGCGACGGCCGCGGCGGCCGTGGACGTCGTCGACACCACCTTGGCGTCGGGGAGGTTCGCCTCCAGCCAGTGCCGCACCTGCGCCAGCGCGTGCGGGTGGCTCGCGACCGTGCGCACGCCCCCCGGCTCGGTCTCCGGCCGGACCAGGACGCTGAACCGCACCGGCAGCACGGTCTCCGCCACGGCGACCAGCGGTTCGTCCTCGGCGAGCGCGTCCATCGTCGCGGGCACGGCGCCCTCCACGGAGTTCTCCACCGGCACGCACGCGGCGTCCATCTCGCCGCGGCGCACCGCGGCGAGAACCTGCGGCACGGTCTCGAACGGCACGAGCTCGTCGCGTCCGGGGTGGACGAAGCCGAGGGCGGCCTGCTCGGTGAACGTCCCTTGTGGTCCGAAATAGGCGATGCGCGGCACGGGGCAACCATACGAGGGTGACCTGCGACGACCTACGTTGAGTCGAGGATCACCCGACCAGCCGGTGCCCAACCCGGTTCCGAAGTGGGTGTCGCAACTGGAATGCTGGGCGCGTGTCCCCCGATGCGGAGGGTGAGATCAACACTCCGACAGCTCCCCAAATCGTGTTGTGCGCCGTCGACGAGCCCTTGGCCACGGCCTGGCTCGCGGTGGCGGAAGGTCGGGCGGGGATCCGGGTCCACCGGGGTTCCGTGCTCGACATCATCGCCGAGGCTGTCGTCAGCCCGGCCAACTCCTACGGCTGGATGCGCGGCGGCATCGACGCCGTCTACGCGCGGGCGTTCCCCGACGTGGAGGCGCAGGTGCGCAGCGCCGTGCTGGCGCTGCACGGCGGTGAACTGCCCGTCGGCGAGGCGGTGCTGGTGTCCACCGGCGAACCCGAGCCGCACTGGCTGATCAGCGCCCCCACCGTTCGCCACCCCGGCGAGCGGCTGCCAGTGGACACGGTGCACCCGTACCTCGCGGCACGGGCCGTGCTCCGGCTGTGGCAGGAGGGACGGCTGGAGGACGGCAGGCCGGTGCGCGACGTCGTGCGCACCATCGCCATGCCCGGCCTCGGCACCGGGGTCGGCGGTGTGGCCCCGGAAACGTGCGCGCGGCAGGTCGCCGCGGCGTGGGACGAGGTCTTCATCCCGTTACCGAGACGTTAGCCACAGGGTGTGCACAAACCTGTGGACAACCCTGTGGACAGCTGTGCACAACTAGCGGATCGACACCCGTCTTTCCAGGTCGAGCTCGTCCGTGATGGGGATGCCGTAGTCCCCGACCACCGGGATCTCCGGCTTCAGCCGCCGTGATTCGCGCACGGCGTCCGGCCGCAGCGCCGCCAACTTGAACCCGCGCCGCTGGTAGAAGCGCATCGCGTCCAGGTTGTCGTTCGTCGTCGTCAACCGGATCCGCGTGCACCCGAGTTCCCGCGCGCGCACCACCGCCGCGTCGACCAGCGAGCTGCCCACCCCGCGACCGCGGCGGAGCGCGTCGATGGTGACGATCTCCATCACCGGGCCGCTGGTGGCGTAGGTCAGCAGCCCGAGCACGCGGTCCTGCTGCTCCACGAGAAATCCGGGCAGGCTGGCGGGGAAGAACACCTCCCCGTGCGCGACCGCCGTGTGGGCGTGTTGAAGCTCCAGTACCAAACGCCCGACCACTATCCGGTCGGCTTCCTCGATGGGGCGAACGACCATGCATGAACTGTGTCAACACGAGCGCCCCTCGTGAACCGGCATTCGCCGTACGGTTGTCTCGTGCCGGTGCGCGTGTTGCTAGTGGACGACCACGAGGTGGTGCGCAGAGGCCTGCGCGAAATGCTGGACGACGAGGACGACATCCAGGTCGTCGCCGAGGCGGGCGGGGTCCAGGAAGCCGTGACGCGGGCGTCCTTCGCGAAACCTGACATCGCCGTGGTCGACGTCCAGTTGCCCGACGGCAACGGCGTGGAGCTCTGCAAGCGCCTGCGCGCCCTGCCGGACGGCCCCCGCTGCCTGGTCCTCACCGCGTTCGACGACGAGGAAGCCCTGGTGGGCGCCATCATGGCCGGCGCGTCCGGCTACCTCCTGAAGCAGGTCAGGGGCCAGGACCTGGTCACCGCGGTCCGCGAGGTGGCGGCGGGCCGCTCCCTGCTGGACCCGGTCACCACGGCCCGCGTCCTGGACCGCATGCGCCGCCCCGCCGCACCCGACGTGCTGACGACGTTGACGGACCAGGAGCGCCGCGTGCTGGACCTCATCGGCGAGGGCATGACGAACCGCCAGATCGCCGAACGGCTGTTCGTGGCGGAGAAGACCGTGAAGAACTACGTCACGTCCGTGCTGGCGAAACTGGGAATGGAACGCCGCACCCAGGCCGCGGCGTGGGTGGCGCGCAGGTCGCGCTAGCCGTCACAACGGCACCTGCCAGGTGATCGTCGTTCCGGTGCGGGGCGAGGAGTCGACCTCGCTGCTCCCACCCGCGGCGACGGCCCGTTCCTCCAGGTGCCGCAGTCCGCGTCGGGCGACCCCGCGGGGGATCCCGCACCCGTCGTCCACGACCCGCAGCAGCAGCCGGTTGGGCTCCCGGTGCAGGTCGACCCGCACCGAGTGCGCGCCGGAGTGCCGGACGACGTTGGACAGCGCTTCGCGCAGCGCGGCACGGGCGTGGTCGGCGAGGGCCGCGGGCACGTCGCCCGGATCGCCCTCCACGTCCAGCACGGGCGCGAAGCCGAGCAGTTCGCCCGCTATCCGGACCTCGGCCCGGACCGAGTCGACCAGGTCGCGGTCGGCGGGCTTGCCCGGATCGGTGCTGCGCAGGGCCCGGACGGTGGCCCGCACCTCGGCGATCGTCTCGTCCAGCTGGTCGACGGCCTCGGCCAGCCGCGAGGACTCGCGGGTGTCGAGCTGCTTCCCCAGCCGCCGTCCCAGGAGGTCGAGCTGCACGCCGGTCGCGTACAGTCGCTGGATGATCACGTCGTGCAGGTCGCGGGCGATCCGCTCCCGCTCCTGGTAGACCGCCACCCGCTGCCGCGCCGTGGACCCCTCGGCGAGCACGACCGCCAGCCCGGCCTGCGCGGCGAACGCGGCCAGCAGGTCCACGGTGTCCGCCTCGAACGGCGCCGCCCCGCGTTTCCGGTACACGGCCAGCGCGCCGATCTTGCGCTCGCGGGTCCCGAAGGGCGCGACCGCGAACGGCCCGTACCCGCGCAGCGACTTCGGCACGAACGGCGCCGTGCGCGGGTCGGTGGTGACGTCGGCGGCGACCACGGGCACCCCGCCGCGGGCGGCTCGGGCGGCGGCGGACCGGGCCGACAGCACAGCTCCCACGGGGTCACCGTCGAGGCCGACCCCGTAGGACGCCTCCACGACCAGCCGTCCGTCCTCGGCGGTCAGCATGGCCAGTCCGAGATCGGCTTGGGCGAGCGCGGCGGCGGAGCGCACCACGAGCGGCAGCACCGCGTCCGGGTCGTCGCCCGCGAGCGCGGCGGAGGTGATCTCGGTCGACGCGGCGAGCACCTGCCTGGGGTCCACGACGCTCAACGGTAGGCCCGTTCGCGCACGTGCCCGTCGGCGACGTCCAGTACGAGGTCGGCTCGCGCGGCTTCCTCGGGCCGGTGGGTGATGTGCACGACCGTGCGGCCGCGCAGCGCGACCTCCAGCCGGTCGAGGAGGGCTCGCGCGGTCGGCTCGTCCAGGTGCGCGGTCGGCTCGTCGAGCAGCACCAGGTCGGCGTCGTGCAGCAGCGTCCGCGCCAGCGCGACCCGCTGCGCCTCGCCGCCGGACAGCACGCTGGTACCGATCATCGTGTCGAGCCGGTCGGTCCACTCCGGCAGCCCGGCCAGCCGCAGCGCCTCGCGGAGGCGGTCGTCGTCGGCGTGCGGGTCGGCCATCCGCAGGTTCTCGCGCAGGGTCGTGGACACGAGCTGCGGTTCCTGCGGGCACCAGGCGATCCGCTGGGCCGCCGCGGGCCGTCCGAGGAAGCCCAGGAGGAACGCGAAGAGGGTCGACTTCCCCGCGCCCGACGGTCCGGCGACGGCCGTCCAGCCCACGGGCAGGTCGAGCGAGACGTCCTCGAGCACCGGTTCCGCTCCCGGCCAGCCGATGCCGTCGGTCCGCGCGGGCTGGACGTCGCCGTCGATCACCTCGGTCAGCCGCTGGTGCGCCTGGTTCAGCGCCGCCCGTTGCTGCGCGGCGGCGGGCAGGCCTGCGAACGCCTCGGCCAGCGCCAGCGGCACCAGCCCGAGCACCGGCACCAGCAGCGGGTCGACGGCGCCGATCGCGAGCGCCGTGCACACCAGCGAGGCGAGACCGGTGGTCAACTGCAGCACGGCCGTGGCCGCTCCCGCTCCCAGCGCCTGCCTGCGGGTCTGCCGGACGAGGGCGGCGTCGTGCCGCGCCACCTCGGCGCGCTTGCGCTCGTGCGCGCCGAACGCGATGAGGTCCGGCGCCGCGTCGAGCAGCGTGAACACGTCCGCGCCGAGCCGCCTGCGGCCGTCGGCCAGCACGGTGCTGGCCCGCCGTTCGACCGCGACCGCCAGCGCGGGCGCCGCCAGTCCGCCGACCAGCAGCGCGACGGCCAGCGCCAGTCCGGCGGCCGGGAGGATGAGGCTGAACAGCAGCACCGCGCCCGCGCCGACGCCCGCCGCCACGATCGGTGGCAGCAGCACGCGCGGCACGAGGTCGCGGACCGTGTCGGTGTCGTCCACCAGCCGTTGGAGGGTGTCGCGGCGCAGCCTGGCGGGCCCGAGCCGGACCAGCGCCTCCCACAGCCGCACCCGCAGGTCGCCCGCCAGCCGGAACGCGGCCTCGTGCGACACGAGCCGTTCCAGGTAGCGCAGCACGCCCTTGGCCAGCGCGAACGTCCGGACTCCGACCACGAGGACCGACAGCGTCAGGATCGGCGGCTGTTCCGCGGCGCGGGCGATCAGGTAGGCGGCGAACGCGCTCAACGCCACTCCGCTGCTCAGCGCCGCGACGCCGAGGGCCGCTCCCGCCAGTGCTCGCGCGGTCAGCAGCCGCCCCGGCTTCCCCCGCACTCGCGCCGGGGTGTCCAGCGCAGCCGGTGGTGATCGCCGTTCCGGTTCGGCCGCCGCTTCCACCAGCCGGTGGGTGGCGAGCACGACCGCGACCCCGTCCGCGGCGGCCCGGTGCACGGCGGCCATCACCAGCGCGGCGGTCGGCGGGTCCAGGTGCGCGGTCGGCTCGTCGAGCAGCAGCACCCGCGCCCCCGCCCGGACCTTCAGCAACGCCCTGGCCACGGCTACTCGTTGGCGTTCACCTGTGGACAGGTCGTTAACGCGCCGGTCACACAGGTGGTCGGCCGCGACGTCGGCCAGCTCCGCGGGTTCCGGCCGACGTCCGATCGCCAGTTCCAGCTCGTCGGCGACCGTCACCCCGGCGAACGCGGGCCGCTGCGGCACCCACGCCACGCTCCGCCGCCATGCTTCCGGATCCACAGTGGAGAGATCATTTCCGCAGACCAGGACCTGTCCGTCGTCCGCTTCCACGAAGCCGAGCAGCACCGCGATCGTCGTCGACTTGCCCGCACCGCTGGGCGCGTCCAGCCGGTGGACCTCGCCCGCGCGGACCGTGAAGCTCACGCCGTCCGGCGCATCCCGGTCCCGCCTCCGCACCCGCAGACCCCGGACGTCCAGCACCACGTCACCTGTTCGACCACAGGTTGTCCACAGGCTGGGTGGTTGTCCACAGGCAAGATCCACATCCCCTTCCCGACCGGGTGACGGCGGTAGACTGGTTCGGGGACGCCCCCCAGGGACGGGTGGGGGCTGTGTGGGGTCCGGGTCTTTCGTGTCGACAAATCGGTGTGGCGCTTTGTCGGCCCCGTCAGTGGTGTTGGCCTGGTCAGTGGTGTTGGCCTGGTCAGTGGTGTCGGCCCCGTCGGTGGTGTCGGCCCCGTCGGTGGTGTTGGTCTGGTCGGTGATCTCCGCGACTCGGCGCACGGCTTCCAGGCCGTCTTCGCTGGCGTGGTGCGCCGCTCCCGCTGCCCGCAGCGGCAGGTAGCACTCGGGCGCGAGGATGAGCACGACCAGGCCGGTGACCAGGGTCAGTTCGCCGGAGACCAGGCGCAGGCCGATGCCGACGGCGATCAGGGCTACCGAGAGCGACGCGGCGATCTCCAGCACCAGCGCGGACAGGAACGCGACCCGCAACGTGCCCATCGTGGCCCTGCGGTGGCGGTCGCCGACGTCGCGGACGGCCTTGGCCTGGGCGGCGGCCCGCTTGAACGCGGTCAGCACCGGTAGGGCGCGGACGAGTTCCAGCAGGTAGCCGGAGAGGCGTTCGGTGACTTCCGCCGCGTGCGTCACCCGGCGTTGGGTGAACAGGCCGATGAGGATCGCGAACACCGGGATCAGCGGGATGGTGACGGCGATCAGCACGGCGGACGTGGGGTCGGTGACCAGGATCCACGCGCCGACCAGCGGCGGGACCACGGCGGTCGTGACGAGCGCGGGCAGGTACCTGGTGAAGTAGGCGTCGAGCGCGTCGAGGCCCTTGGTGGCGAGGACGGCGAGTTCGGCGGGGCCGCGGGCCGCGACCCACGACGGGCCCAGCGCCAGCGAGCGGTCCAGCAGCGCGGCGCGCAGTTCCTCCTTCGCGCCCGCGGCGGCTCGGGCGGCGACCGATTCCGTCAGCCACGCCAGCACGGCCCGCGCGACGACGGCCGACGCCAGCAGCGCCCAGGTCGTACCGCCGGTGAGGACCGTCGCGAGCGCCACGGCCTGCACGACCGTGGCGACGGCGGTGGTCGCGGCGAGCACCGCGCACCAGACGAGCGCCACCCGCGCCGAGCGGGACAGCGCGGGGAGCGCGCCGAGCGGGCCCTTCACGACGACGGGACGTGGACGGGCGGGATGTGGCGGGTGCCGATGCGCTTGCGGAACACCCAGTACGTCCACCCCTGGTAGACCAGCACCGCGGGCGTGCCGAAGGCGGCGACCCAGGTGATCACCGTGAGCGTGTACGGGCTGGAGGCGGCGTTGGCGACCGTCAGCGAGAACGCCGGGTCCAGCGTCGACGGCAGGACGTTCGGGTAGAGGGCGCCGAACAGCGCGACGACGGCGGCCACGATGGTCAGCCCCATCAGCGCGAACGACTGCCCCTCGCGGCCGAGGGCGAGCCTGGCCATGGCCGCGAACGCCGCCAGCGCGACCAGGATCGCGGCGGCCCACGTCCACACCGAGCCGGACCGCACCTGCGCGACGAGCAGCAGCACCAGCAGGGGGAGCAGGGCGAACGGCGCGATCCGCAGGGCCAGCGCGCGGGCCCGCAGCCGGATGTCGCCCTCGGTCTTCAGCGCGGTGAACACCGCGCCGTGGACCAGTGCGTAGCCGGCGATGGCGGCGGCGCCGAGGAGCGTGTCCCACCGCAGTGAGGCGAACGGCGAGCCGACCCGGTTGCCCGCCGCGTCGATCGGCAGGCCGAGCACGGTGGACGTGATCAGCAGGCCGACGGTCAGCGGCGCGAGCCACGAGCAGAGCACGATCACCCTGTCCCACCGGGCCCGCCAGCGCACCGAGTCGACCTTGCCCCGGTACTCGAAGGCCACTCCCCGCCCGATCAGGGCGAGCAGGAACAGGAGGGCGGGCAGGTACGCCGTGCTGAGCAGCGCGGCGTACCAGTCGGGGAACGCCGCGAACGTGGCACCGATCGCGACGATCAACCACACCTCGTTGCCGTCCCAGACCGGCCCGATGGTGTTGATCATGACCCGGCGTTCCTTCTCATCACGCCCGAGCACAGGGAGCAGCATCCCAACGCCGAAGTCGAAGCCCTCCAGGAAGAAGTAGCCCAGCCAGAGCAGGGCGATCACGCAGAACCAGAGCGTTTCCACAGCGGTCCCCTCTCAGTAGGCGAAGGCGAGTGCGTCGGTCTTCTCGGCGTCCGGCGGTGGCGCCGGGGGCAGCACACCGGCCACGCCCGCTCGCACGTAGCGCCGGATCAGGAACACCTCGACGCACGCCAGCACGCCGTAGACCAGCGTCAACGCGATCAGCGACGTGAGCACCTCCCCCGCGGTGGACGTCGACACGGCTCTGGCGGTGAACATCCAGACACCGTCCACCCCGGACGGGTTGGGCACGACCACGAACGGCTGGCGGCCCATCTCGGTGAAGATCCAGCCCGCGCTGTTGGCCAGGAACGGGGTCGCGATGCTCGTCAGCGCGGCGATCGGGAACCACCGGCCGCGCGGCACCCGGCCGCCGCGGGTGAGCCACAGCGCGAGCAGACCGGCGGCCGTCGAGATCCCGCCGAAGCCGATCATCAGGCGGAAGCCCCAGTACGTCACGGGCAGCACGGGCACGTAGTCGATGGGCTGACCGGACAGCTCGCCGAGCTGCGGGTCGACCGGGTAGTTCGTGCCGTACTTCTCCTGGTACATCGGGACCAGCTCGTCGATCCCCTTGACCTCGCTGGTGAAGTCGTTGTGCGCCAGGAAGGACAGCAGCGCGGGGACGGTGATGTTCTTGACGCTCTCGCAGTCCGACCGGGTGACGTCGCCGATGGCGAAGACGGAGAAGCTGGCGGGCTGCTCGGTGTGGCAGAGCGCCTCGGCGGCGGCCATCTTCATCGGCTGCTGCTCGAACATCAGCTTGCCCTGGAGGTCGCCGCTGATCGCGACGCCCGCGAACGCGACGACGCCGACCCAGGTGCCGAACTTCAACGACGAGCGCCACACCGGCTCCTCGTCCGACTTCCGCCACAGGTGCCAGGCGGAGATGCCGACCAGGAACGTCGCGGCGACCATGAAGGCGCCGAAGACCGTGTGCGGGAACGCGGCGAGCACGGTGTTGTTGCCCAGCACCGCCCAGATCGAGGTGAGCCGGGCGCGGCCGTCGACCAGTTCGACGCCGACGGGGTGCTGCATCCACGAGTTGGCGGCCAGGATGAAGTAGGCGGACGCGATGGTGGCCAGGGAGAACGCCCACACGCAGGCCAGGTGCACCTTCTTCGGCAGCCGGTCCCAGCCGAAGATCCACAGGCCGAGGAAGGTCGACTCGACGAAGAACGCGACCAGGCCCTCCATCGCCAGCGGGGCGCCGAACACGTCGCCGACGAACCGCGAGTAGGCGCTCCACGTCATGCCGAACTGGAACTCCTGCACGATGCCGGTCACCACGCCCATGGCGAAGTTGATCAGCAGCAGCTTGCCCCAGAACTTGGTCATCGCGTAGTAGCGCCGGTCGCCCGTGCGCACCCAGGCGGTCTGCATGCAGGCCACCAGCAGGGAGAGGCCGATCGTCAGTGGCACCATCAAGAAGTGGTAGACGGTGGTGATGCCGAACTGCCACCGCGCGAGATCCAGTACTTCCACGGTTCGAACCTAGGTCCGCCGCACCCCCCGCGATCAGGTGCGACGGTCCTCCGTTGGGGTAGGACCAAGGTCCCGGCCGGGCAGGGACCGTGCCGCGGCCGACACCACTCCCGCCGCACGCGACCTGTACAATCGGTGGTGCCAGAGGGGAGTAGTTCCCGCTGCCACCAGCGCCAGTCAACGGCTGTGGCGCGGCGAGGTGATCGACATACTGATCCGCCAGTCGTGGGATCCGGTCCCTCACCCACTTCGCGTGGGCGAACGAGACCTCCGGCCGGGTAGTGCAACACGCCCGGTCGGGGTCTGTTGCGCCTCCGTCCGGGTCCATCGCGGACTGGAGACTCGTGGCCCCCTCACTGATCGCCCTGGCGACCACCTTCGCCATCATCTTCTTGGCCGAGCTGCCGGACAAGACGATGGTCGCGACCCTCGTGCTGACGACGCGCTACCGCGCTTGGCCGGTGTTCGTCGGCGTGGTCTCCGCGTTCGCCGTGCAGTGCGTCGTGGCCGTCGCGTTCGGCAGCGCCATCACCCTCCTGCCGGACCAGGTGGTCGCCGCCGTGGTCGCCGTGCTGTTCGGCGTCGGCGCGTTCCTGCTGCTGCGCGAGGGCTTCTCCAAGGCCGACACCGACGAGACCGACGCCGCCGGTTCCAACGCCGCCACCCCGTTCCTGCGGTCCGCGCTCACGTCGTTCGGCGTGCTGTTCGCGGCCGAGTGGGGCGACGCCTCGCAGCTGGCCACGGCCGGGCTGACGGCCCGCTACGGCGAGCCGGTCGCCGTGGGCGTCGGGGCCTGGCTGGCGCTGACCGCCGTGGCTGGGATCGCGGTGCTGGTGGGGCGGAAGATCGCGGGCCGGATCCCCACGCACCTGATCCAGCGCGTGGCCGGGTTCGTGTTCGCCGCGTTCACCGTTGTCGCGCTGTGGGCGGCGATCTTCGGCTAGACGAGGCCGACGGTCTCGCCGAGTTCGGCGCACCGGGCGACCGTGTGCGGCCGCGGCCTGGGAATCACTGATTCGCTTTCTCGTGACGGAGTCACTTCAGCGCCGCTGCGACGTCCTGTGCGGCCCGCAGCACTTGAGGGCCGATCGACTCCCCGTCGAGCTTCTCCAACGCCACCACGCCCACGCTGGCCCGCAGTCCGGGCACTCCCCGCACCGGTGACGCGACCCCGTACGCGCCCGGCTGGAGTTCGCCGGTCGACTGGACCCACTGCTTCACGTCCGCGGGCAGGCCGATGGCCTTCCCGGCGGCTCCGCGGTGCACCGGGTGCCTGCTGCCGACCCGGTACGCCACGTGGAACGCCGTCCAGGACGGTTCGACCACCGCGACCGCCTGCGCCTCGCTGCCGTCCGCGACGGTCAGGTGGGCCGTCGCGCCGACCTGGTCCGCCAGCTCGCGCAGCGCGGGCTGGGCGGCCATGCGCAGCTGCGGCAGCACGTTCGCGGCCAGGCGCAGCACGCCGAGCCCCAACCGGACCTTGGACCCCTCGCGCCGCACCAGGCCCCTGGACTGCAACGGCACCAGCAGCCGGTAGACCGCGGCCCGGCTCGCGCCGATCGCGGCGGCGAGTTCGCTGATGCTCGGCGCGTCCGTCTCCGCGTCGGCGACGGCCTGGAGCAGGGCGAGGCCCCGTTCCAGGGTCAGCGAACTCTCCTTGGACACCGTCGTGGGCACCGGGAGGCGTCCGCGCGGGTCCGACTGCGGTCTTGCCAAGGTGCCCTACTTCCCGTCGGCGGGCTCGATCGTGCCGACCACTTCGGCCAGGCCGACGAGCGAGCCGTCCTCGCCGGGGGCGGTGGCGGTGAGGCGCACCGTGTCGCCGTCCTCCAGGAAGGTCCGCTCGGTGCCGTCGGCCAGCGCGACCGGGTCCTTGCCGCCCCAGCTCAGCTCCAAGAACGACCCGCGCTCGTCGCGTTCGGGTCCGGAGACCGTGCCGGACGCGATGAGGTCGCCCGGCCGCACGGTGGCGCCGTTCACCGACAGGTGCGCGAGCTGCTGCGCGAACGTCCACGACTGCTCGCGGAACGGCGGCCTGGACACGACGGTGCCGTTCCACTCGACCTCGATGCTCAGGTCGAGCCCCCACGGCTGGTCCTCGACCAAGTAGTCGTGGATCGGGTTCGGCAGCGGCGGCGGGGTGACGCGGGCGACCGCGAACGCCTCCAGCGGGGTGATCCACGCGGAGACCGAGGTGGCGAACGACTTGCCGAGGAACGGGCCGAGCGGCTGGTACTCCCACGCCTGCACGTCGCGGGCCGACCAGTCGTTGAGCAGCACCACGCCGAACACGTGCTCGACCGCCCGCGAGGTGGACAGCCGGGACGCGACCGGGCCGCCGCAGACGAAGCCGACCTCGGCCTCGACGTCGAGCCGCCGCGTGGGGCCGAACTCCGGGCCGGGTTGGCCGCGGCGCTGGCCGTGCGGCCGCACCACGTTCGTGCCGGACACGACGACCGTGCCCGCGCGGCCGTGGTAGCCGATCGGCAGGTGCGTCCAGTTCGGCGGCAGCGCGGAGTCGTCCGGCCGGAAGATCTTGCCGACGTTCTCCGCGTGGTGCCGCGACGAGTAGAAGTCGACGTAGTCCGCGACCGTGAACGGGAGGACGGCGCCGTCGATCGGCACCAGCGACGCGCCCCGCGGAGCGGCGGTCGACGCCGTCATCTCCACGAGCCGGGCGCGCAGTTCGCTCCACGCCGGTCGCCCGGCCCGCAGCAGCGGGTCGAGCGTGTCCGCGGAGACCAGGTCGGCCAGCCGGTCGCCCAGGTGGCTCGCGAGCGGGCGCAGCGGCACGGCGTGGTCGCCCACGCGCACCGCGACGCCCGCGTCGAGCACGCCGTAGGGCAGCGTCTGCGGCCCGAACGGCTCGTCGCCAGTGAAGGCCGGGTCGTCGATCCAGGTCACAGCAGGTCCAGGTCGTCGAGGTCCTTGATCGGGTCGGCGAGCGAGCACGACCCGTAGGACGCGAAGACGCCGCGGACGGCGTGCGCGGCGGGGTCTTCCAGCTTGCTCGCCTCGGCGGCGAGCGCGGCGCCGTCGGTGCTGGCCAGCGCGCCCCGGACGTCACCGCCCGCGAGCGACCGGGCGGTCGCCACCAGCAGGTTGAGGAACCCGTGGTGGGTGACGCCGGTGGTCTCGTCGGTCTGCCGCACGGCGTGGTGCAGACCTGCGGTGGCCTTGAAGGCGACCCCGCTGTGGCTGACCACGGCGAGGAAGTCGGCGACCTCGTCGACGCTGGGGAAGTTCTCCTTGCTGACGCCGCCGCAGCGCAGCTTGGGCCAGCTGCCGTGCTCGATGACGCGGCGCACGCCGTCGAGCCACTCGGCGCCCCCGCGCCTCGGCTCGACCACGCGGATCACGTCCTCGGGCACGAACTCCGACACGCGTTCGAGCCACACCTCGTCCACATCGGACGGCGCGGGCATCTCGACCATGCGCAGGGCGAGCAGTTCGCTGCGGGATTCGACGATCGACACGGCCTTGGGGACACCGCCGAGGCCGGTGTCGATGACCAACGACAGGGCGATCGGCCTGACCGGCTTGACCTTGATCAACTCAGTGATCAACTCGGCTAGTCGTGACGCTGGACACAGGAACAGGCCGATCGCTCCTGCCCACTCGCCGACACGCGCGTCGAGGTGCCCGCGCACCGCGTCGGGCATGGACGCGTTGCCCGGGGGGAACAACGCGGCATCGTCGACAAGCCTTGCCAGCAGGGGCGGAGTACCGCGTGGACCTGGCGCACGGAGTTCGAAGGCGCTTGACACGGCTGACACGCTAGTGGCGTACCGGTCAATGAACAAAGATGTCCGACTATCGAACGCCCGGAGTGATCATGGCGTACTACCGCCAAGTCGGTGAGATCCCCCGAAAGCGCCACACCCAGTTCCGCGATCCGGAGGGCGGGTTGTACGCGGAGGAGCTCATGGGCGTGGAGGGCTTCTCGGCCGACTCCGCACTGCTCTACCACCGGTTCCTGCCGACCGCCATCGTGGACGCGCAGACCGTCGAGGAGTCCCGCGGGGCCACCTCGCCGAACCTGCCGCTCAAGCCGCGCCACTTCAAGACACCGGACCTGACCTGGCCGGACAGCGGAGTC
The DNA here is from genome assembly GCA_049997955.1 of Umezawaea sp. cmx-9-4. Taxonomy (GTDB): domain Bacteria; phylum Actinomycetota; class Actinomycetes; order Mycobacteriales; family Pseudonocardiaceae; genus Umezawaea. The sequence continues at coordinate 93,203 of JAEBDY010000013.1, forward strand.
GACGCCGTGACCGGCAGGCGCACGCTGTTCGGCAACGCCGACGTGGTGATCGGGTTCGTGGTCGCTTCCGCGCCGAGCCCGCTCTACCGCAACGCCGCAGGCGACGAGCTGCTGTACGTCCGCAGCGGCAGCGGGACCGTCGAGACGATCTACGGCGCGATCACCGTCGGCGACGGCGACTACGTCGTGATCCCCACTTCGTGCACCTACCGGGTGGTCCCCGACGAGCCGATGGACATCCTGGTCCTCGAAGCCACCGGGCACGTCGGGCCGCCGAAGCGGTACCTGTCCGGCAAGGGCCAGTTCCTGGAGCACTCGCCGTTCTGCGAGCGCGACCTGCGCGGCCCGACGGCGCCGCTCCTGGTCGACGGCGAGGACGTCGACGTGCTCGTGCGGCACCGCGCGGGCCTCACCCGGTTCACCTACGCGAACCACCCGTTCGACGTCGTCGGCTGGGACGGCTGCCTGTACCCGTGGGCGTTCAACATCCGCGACTTCGAGCCGATCACCGGGCGCGTGCACCAGCCGCCGCCGGTGCACCAGACGTTCGAGGGCCCGAACTTCGTGGTCTGCTCGTTCGTCCCGCGCAAGGTCGACTACCACCCGCTGTCCGTGCCGGTGCCCTACAACCACGCCAACGTGGACTCCGACGAGCTGATGTTCTACGTCGGCGGCAACTACGAGGCCCGCAAGGGGTCCGGCATCGGGATCGGGTCGCTGTCGCTGCACCCGTCGGGCTGCACGCACGGGCCGCAGCCGGGTGCCGTGGAGGCGTCGCTGGGCGTGGACTACTTCGACGAGACCGCGGTCATGGTCGACACGTTCCGCCCGCTCGAACTGGGCGAGGCCGCGCTGGCGACCGAGGACCCGAAGTACGCGTGGTCGTGGGCCCGCAGGGGTCCTGACCTGGATTGACGTTTTTTGTCGGTGCTCGCCGATACCTTTCCGACCATGGACGCACAGGGGGTATTGGAGCTGGCGCCGGACGGCCAGGTGGCGAGCAGCGCCACCCGGCTGGCAGGCACCGCGGGGTGGACGGGCCTCGGCCGCACCGCGAGCGCGCTGTGGGGGCTGTGCCCCGGCAGCGGCAAGAACCCGTACCGCGTGTGCGTCGACCTCGGCGACCGGGCGACCAAGTGCTCGTGCCCGTCGCGGAAGTTCCCGTGCAAGCACGCGGTGGCGGTGCAGCTGCTGCACGCCCGCGGCGAGGTGCCCGTCGAGGAGACCGTCCCGGACTGGGTGTCCGACTGGGTCTCGAAGCGGCACGGTGCCGCGACGCCCGCCGACACCTCGCCGGAGGCGGTGCGGCGGCGGGCCCGCGCGAAGGAGAAGACGGCGCACGACCGCGCCGAGGCCGTCCGCGGTGGCGTGGCGGCGCTGCGCGACTGGCTGAGCGACCTGGCGGGCTCCGGCATCGCCGGGCTGCCGGGTCGTGACGCGGCGTGGTGGCACTCGATCACCGCGCGCATGGTCGACGCCCAGGCGACCGGCCTCGCCACGGCGATCACCGAGCTGCGCGACCTGGTGGCCGCAGGGGGCCCGCAGTGGGCCGTGGACGCCGCGGACCGCCTGGGTGGCCTCCACCTGCTGGCGCGGCTCTCCGAGGGCGCTGAGGGCCCGCTGGGCGACGTCGTGCGGGCCCGGCTGGGGTTCACCGTGCCGGAGGAGCAGGTGCGCGCCTCGCCGGGCTGGTCGGACCGCTGGGTGGCCCTGCTGCGGTCGGAGACCGACGACGGGCAGTACCGCACGGTCCGGCAGTGGATCTGGGGCCGCGACCGGGCCGAGTGGGTCGTCGGGATCAAGCACGCGGGCGGCACGGCGAAGCCCGTGCCGCCGCTCCCCCACGGCTTCGAGGTGACGGGCGCGCTGCACCCGTACCCCGGCGTGTCCCCGCGCCGCGTGGCGGTCGGTGAGCTGGTGGGCGAGCGGCCCGCGGAGGCGATCCCGGTCGCGACGACGTGGCGGGAGGCGTTGGCGGGCCTGGAGCCCGCGCTGCGCGCCGACCCGTGGCAGCGCGTGCACCCGCTCGGGTGCGCCGCCGTGCGGGCGAGCGGCGACGTCCGGTTCCTGGTCGACGTCGGCCGCCACGGGCTCCCCGTGCGCGCCGACGCGGCACTGGACCGCGCGCTGGCCCTGACCGGCGGCGAACCGTTCGACGCCTGGGGCCTGTGGGACGGCCGCTCCCTGCGCCTCGGCGCCGTGGCCGAACCCGGCAAGGCCCCGGAGGTCGTCGGATGACCAACGAACCGCTCCTGCCCTTCGGAGGATCTCCCGTGGACGACCGGGCCGCTTTGGCCGAAGCCCTTCGCCGACTGCTCGCCGCCCCGCGCTGCGTGCCCGCTCGCACCACCGGCCGGACCCTGGTCGGCCGCAAGCGGCGCGTGGTGCCCGTGGCCGAGCTGAGGAGCGCGGTGTGAGCGTCCAGGCGAGGTGGGACGACGTGGTGCGGCAGCTGCTGGTCGGCGCGCACCGGGGCGACGGCGATCCGGGCGCGCTGCTGGACGAGTGCGCGGCGGTGGGGCTCGCCGGGTTCGGGGCGCCGCTGCCGGTGGTCGTGGAGACGGCCGAGCTGGTGGCCGCGCCGAGGTCCGAGGAGCGGATCGTCGGGGAGATGGCCCAGCAGGTGTTCGCCCGGATCGTGGCCGTGGACGACCAGGTGCTGCTGACCGAGTGGTGCGGCAAGGCGCGGGCGGCGGGCGTGGTGGCCCGGCACCGGTCGCTGCCGGAACTGCTGGTGCTGGGCACCACGCATCCGGGGCTGCGGTCGGCGGTGGCCGCGGTGCTCGGGTCGCGCGGCCGGTGGCTCGCGGGGACGCGGCCGGGCTGGGCGTGGGCGACCGGCACGGGGGTGTCGGCCGACCTGGTCGACCTGGACGAGGTGCTCGACCTGCCCGGCACGCACCGGCTGGCCGCGTTCCGGCGGGCGCGCCGGGCCGATCCCGCGCGCACGCGGGCGTTCCTGGCCGAGCAGTTCGCGGTGCAGCGGCGGGCGGCGGACCGGCAGGTGCTGGTGAGCGCGGTGGAGACCGGGCTCGCCGCCGAGGACGAGGAGCTGCTGGAGTCCGCGTTGGACGACCGGGCGATCGGCGTGCACGACGAGGCGGTGCGGCTGCTGCGGCTGCTGCCGGGGTCGGCGTTGGCGGCGCGGGCCGCCGACCGGCTGACCCGTGACCTGGACGTGGCGGACGACGGCTTCGACGTGCGGCCCGACGGGCTGTGGGCCGAGGCCCTCCCCGGCCAGGAGGAGGCGCGCGACCTGCTGCGCGACGGGTCGGAGGTCGGGGTGACCGGGCGGTTGCGGGCCGCGGCGGCGAGCGTGCCGACGACGTACTGGACGGATCGGCTCGCCACCGACGACGGGGGTGCGGCGGCCGTGCTGAGCCGGGGCCCGTGGGCCGCGGCGCTGCTGCGCGGGGTGGCGCAGCGGTTGGCGCGGGCCGTCGACGCGAGCCCGTGGGCGGTGGCCGCGACGCGGACGCTGTCGGGCATGGAGCAGTTGGAGATGCTGGCGTCGCTGCCTGCCGAGCTGTCCGCGCGGACCGTGATCGCGGTGTCGCACCAGTGGAACTACGACCTGCTGGACCACGCCTGCTCGCAGCTGCCCGCGCCGTGGTCGGCGGAGTCGACGGCGGCGCTGCTGGAGCGCTACGCCGCGATGCGCGACCCGAGGTGGCGGGCCGGGCGCCCGCCGGCCGTGCTGCTGGCGAGGGGCGACGCGGAGGTGCTCGGCGCGAACTGGGCGCGGATCACCGAGCGGTGGCCGGAGCACACGCTCGAACTGGAAGTGCTGCGGCTCCGCATGGAACTCAGCCAGGCTTTCGACCGGAAGGAACCCGTCCTGTGACGACCGAAACCGTGCTGCGGCCCGCCGCGGAACAGCAGTACGCCGCCGAGCTGGCCGCGCTGGCCGCGGCGGACGACCGGCCTCGCCCGCCGCGCTGGAACATGTCGCCGCAGGCCGTCGTGACCTACGTGCTGGGCGGCACGCTGCCGGACGGCACGGTGATCACGCCGAAGTACGTCGGCAGCAGGCGGCTGGTCGAGGTGGCCGTCGGCACGCTGGTGACGGACCGGGCGCTGCTGCTCGTGGGCGTTCCGGGCACCGCGAAGTCGTGGCTGTCCGAGCACCTGGCGGCGGCGGTGAGCGGCAACTCGACGCTCGTCGTGCAGGGCACGGCGGGCACCAGCGAGGAGTCGGTGCGGTACGGCTGGAACTACGCGCGGCTGATCTCCGAGGGGCCGAGCGAGGCCGCGCTGGTCCCGAGCCCCGTGCTCCGGGCGATGCAGACCGGCGCGGTGGCGCGGGTCGAGGAGCTGAGCCGCATGCCCGCCGAGGTGCAGGACTCGTTCATCACGATCCTGTCCGAGAAGGCGCTGCCGGTGCCGGAGCTGAACCTGCACATCCAGGCCGTTCCGGGCTTCACCGTGATCGCGACGGCGAACGACCGCGACCGGGGCGTGAACCAGATGTCGTCGGCGCTGGCCCGGCGGTTCAACACCGTCGTGCTGCCCCCGCCCGCGACCGAGGACGACGAGGTGCGGATCGTGACGGCGCGGGCGAGCCAGCTCGGCCGCTCGTTGCAGCTGCCCGCCGAGCCGCCCGCGCTGGACGAGGTGCGCCGGGTGGTGCGGATCTTCCGCGAGCTGCGCAACGGGTCCACCGTGGACGGCCGGACCCAGTTGAAGAAGCCGAGCGGCAGCCTGTCGACGGCCGAGGCGATCTCGGTGATCGCGGGCGGGATGGCGCAGGCGGGCCACTTCGGCGACGGCTCGCTGGGAGCGGACGAACTCGCGTCCGGCCTGCTCGGCGCGGTGATCAAGGACCGGGTGTCGGACAGCGCGGTGTGGCAGGAGTACCTGGAGTCCGTGATCAAGGAGCGCGTCGAGTGGCGCGACCTCTACCGGGCCTGCCAGGACCTGGACACGTCCGGCTACACGGTGAGCGGCGCCTGATGGCTCCTGGTGACCGCGCCCAGCGGGACCGGGCACTGCCGGACCGGGTGGTGCTGCTCGGCATCCGGCACCACGGTCCCGGCTCGGCCCGCATGGTCGCGGCGGCGCTGGCGGCCGTGCGGCCCGAGATCGTGCTGATCGAGGGTCCGCCGGAGGGTGACGCGCTGCTGGAGCACCTGCCGTCGCTGACGCCGCCGGTGGCGCTGCTGCTGCACGACGAGGCGGAGCCGTCGTCGGCCGCGTTCTGGCCGTTCGCGGAGTTCTCGCCAGAGTGGCGGGCGCTGACGTGGGCGCACGGCAACGACGTGCCGGTGCGGTTCTTCGACCTGCCCGCCGCCGCGTCGCTGGGCGCGGAGCCGTCCGAGCCACGGGCCGTGGTCGACCCGCTGGGCGTGCTGGCGGAGGCGGCCGGGTTCGACGACCCCGAGCGGTGGTGGGAGGACGTCGTCGAGCACCACGGCAGCGCAGACCCGCGTGATCTGGCCCATGCCGTCGCGGAGGCGATGACGGCGCTGCGCGAGGAGTTCGCCGACGAGGTGGACGACCGGACGCTGCGCCGCGAGGCGCACATGCGGCAGTCGCTGCGCAAGGCGTTGAAGGAGACCGAGGGGCCGATCGCGGTGGTGTGCGGGGCGTGGCACGTGCCCGCGCTGCGGGTGCTGCCGCCCGCGACCGCGGACGCCGCGCTGCTCAAGGGCCTGCCGAAGCGCAAGGTGTCGGGCACGTGGGTGCCGTGGAGCCACGGGCGGCTGGCGTCGTCGTCCGGCTACGGCGCGGGCATCGACTCCCCCGGCTGGTACGCGCACCTGTGGGAGTGCGCCGAGCGGGGTGACGCGGTGCCGCGCTGGTTCGCCCGCGCGTGCTCGGTGCTGCGGGCGGAGGACCTGCCCGCGTCGACGGCGAGCGCGGTCGAGGCGGTGCGGCTGGCCGAGACGCTGGCGGCGTTGCGCGGCAGGCCGTCGCCGGGGTTGTCGGAGATCAGCGAGGCCGCGTTGGCCGTGCTGTGCAACGGCGACGAGGTGCCGCTGAAGCTGGTGCACCAGAAGCTGGTGATCGGCGAACGGCTCGGGGAGGTCGGCGCGGGCGTGCCGCAGTCGCCGTTGGCCGCCGACGTGGCCCGGTTGCAGCGGAAGCTGAGGTTCCCGCCCGCCCTGGAGGGCAAGGAGTTCAAGCTCGACCTGCGCAAGGACACCGATCGGGAGCGGTCGAAGTTGTTGCGCAGGCTGGAAGTCCTCGGTGTGCCGTGGGGCCGTCCGGACACGGCGCGGGGGTTGGGCACGTTCACCGAGATGTGGCAGGTCCGCTGGGATCCGGGTTTCGCCGTGGCGCTCGGTGCCGCCGCGCGGCACGGCACCACCGTGGAGGCCGCGGCGGAACGCGTGCTGTGCCAACGGGCGCGCGACGCGGACCGGGTCGCGCCCGCCGCCGAGGTGCTGTCGATCGCGGTGGGCTGCGAGTTGCCGATGGCGGTGCTCGCGGGTCGTTCCGCGCTGGACCGCTGCGCGGCGGCGGCGACGGACGCCGTGGAACTGCTGGGCGCGCTGCCGGACCTGGCGACGACCGTCCGGTACGGCTCGGTCCGCGGCACGGACCCCGAACTGCTGCGGGTGGCGCTGCACGGCCTGCTGGCCCGTGGCGCGGTCGGTCTGCCGCTGGCGTGCCGAGGGGTGGACGACGAGACCGCGGAACGTGCGCTGATCGCGGTGAACGGCGCGGACGACGCGGCCCGGCTGGCCGCGGACGACGAGCACCAGGCGGCGTGGCGGAGAGCGCTGCGGTCGCTGGTGGGGATGCCGGACGCGCACGGCCTGCCGACCGGGCGGGCGACCCGCCTGCTGTGGGAGGCGGGCGACCTGGACACCGCGGCGGTGGCGACCAGGCTGCACCGGGCGACGTCGTGGAACGGCGGCACGGCGAGCGGTGCGACCGCGTTCGTGTCGGGTTTCCTGCGCGGGTCGGCGTCGCTGCTGGCGGCGGACGCGCGGCTGTTCGACCTGGTCGACGAGTGGCTGTCCGGTCTGGCACCCGCGGACTTCGACGACGCGCTGCCGTTGCTGCGCAAGGCGATCAGCGACTTCAGCCCGGCCGAGCGCAGGCTGCTGGGCGACCGCGTGCTGGGCTCGTCGACCTCGTCGGGGGCGGTGTCCGGCGAGTGGGACGAAGCCGTCGCGGAACGGTTGGTGGACCACGTCCGCGCCCTGCTGGCGGGGGTGACGGCCTGATGGCGGCCGCGTTCGGCATCGAACCCGCCTCACCCGCACACCCCGATGTTCCCGAAGCACACTGGAGAGGCAGGACCGGATGACCGGGGCGACGGACGCGGAACGGGTGCGCCGGTGGCGCTTGCTGCTCGGCTCGGCCGCCGAGGGCATGGGTGAGCTGGGTGAGGACGACCAGCGGCGGGACGCGGCGTTGACCGGCCTGTACGGCGGTGGCGCGGGTTCGAGGACCGTCGGCGACGCGCCGGGCGGCGGCAAGCGCAGCGCGGGTCTCGGCTCCAGCGCGCCGGTGCTGCACCGCTGGCTCGGCGATGTCCGCAAGTACTTCCCCACGTCCGTGGTGCAGGTGATGCAGAAGGACGCGGTGGAGAAGCTGGGGCTGCGGCAGCTGTTGCTGGAGCCGGAACTGCTGTCCAGTGTGGAGCCCGACGTGAGTCTCGTCGGCACGCTGGTGTCGCTGTCCTCCGCGATCCCGGCGCGCACCCGCGAGACCGCGCGAGCGGTGGTGCGCAAGGTGGTCGAGGACATCGAGCGCAGGCTGGCCGACCGGCTGATGGCGGCGGTGCACGGCGCACTGGACCACTCGCAGCGCACCCGCCGCCCGCGGCCTGCCGACGTGGACTGGCCGACGACGATCAAGGCCAACCTGCGGCACTACCAGCCGGATCAGCGCACCCTCGTCGTGGAGACCCTGGCAGGCCGCAAGCGCCGCAGCCGGTCGGCCGCGCTGCGGGACGTGATCCTGCTGGTCGACCAGTCCGGCTCGATGGCCGACTCCGTCGTCTACTCGGCGGTCATGGGCGCGTCGCTGGCGTCGCTGAAGTCGATCGACACGAAGCTCGTCGTCTTCGACACCGAGGTCGTCGACCTCACCGAAACCCTGAACGACCCGGTCGACCTGCTGTTCTCCACGCAGTTGGGCGGCGGCACGGACATCAACCGCGCCGTGGCGTACGGCCAGTCCCTCGTCCGCAGACCGACGGACACCGTCATGGTGCTGATCAGCGACCTGTACGAGGGCGGCGTGGCCCGCGAACTGCAACGCCGGGTGCGCGAACTGGTCGCGGGCGGCGTCACCGTCGTGGTCCTGCTCGCCCTCTCGGACAGCGGCACCCCCGCCTACGACCACGAACTGGCCGCGAAGCTCACCGACCTGGGCGCTCCGGCGTTCGCCTGCACCCCGGACCGCTTCCCGGACCTGCTGGCGACCGCGCTCCGGAGGGAGGACGTCGCCACCTGGGCCGAGCAATCGGGCATTCCCGTAGGCCGGTGAGCCGCGGTGGTCAGCCGGTGGTCCCGCCGGTGAAGTGCGCGACGAGCCGCTCCTGCTGCGCGGGGGTGATCTTGTCGAGGGTGAGCGTGGAGTCGCCGACCTCGATCAGCAGCTTGTCCACGCCCGCGCGGGTGAACCAGGTCTGGACGCGGTCGGCCAGGTCCTTGGCGACGCCGGGGTCGACCACGGCCTGCGCGACCACCAGGGCGAACTCGACCACCTCGGGTCCTCTGCCGCCCACGGGCGGCTGGCCGGTGCGCAGCCGGGTGGCGTCGAGGTGGAGTTCGAGCAGTTCGTCGAGCAGTTGGAGCAGGGTGGCGTCGAGCTGGGTGTCGTTCAGCGAATCGTCGACTACGCGGAAAACGATCTCGTTCACTGCCGGCCTTTCCTCGGTCGTCACTCGTCAGCGGATCACGATACGGCCGAGGATCAGGTACGGGCACCGTTCTGTGATCACTGCGGTACGACCGGCTTCGTCCGGACCCGCCATCCACAGGCGGCCGGTGGTGCGGACGTGCTCGCGGACGCGTTCGGGCATCTCCGAGACGCGCAGGTAGCTGCGGTCGGAGCCCGCCATCTCCAGGTAGGCCTGCCTGCCGATGCGGGCGCGGCCGGGGACGAAGCGGGCGTTGACGGCGTGCCAGGCGTGGTCGCGGATGAGGCGCTTGACCTTGCCGCGGTCGACGAGGTGGCGCAGGCCGGGGACGGCCAGTTCCACGCAGAGCGGGATGAGGATGAGGACCCACCTGGAGTCGAGCGCCATCCAGAGGGCGATCACGAGCAGGGCCGCGCCCGCCGCCAGCGACAGGTAGCCGGTGGCCCGGTGGTCCGCGCGCGCCAGGCAGCGTTCGGTCCACTCTTCGCCGATCGTCTCCGCGGTGCTCATCTCACCTCTACAAGTACCCCATCCGGATGATCAACCGAGCACCCGCGTCAGCACCTTGGCGTGGAACAGCTTCGGCACTCCGCGGAAGGCGATCACGGTGCGCCCGTTCCGGTCCGGGTCGACGAGCCACGCCCGCCGGTGGCGGCGGACCCGGCCGCGGAGCAGCGGACCGATGCCTTGGACCGCGAGGACCACGGGCTTGGTTCCCGCGACGACGAGGTAGCGGCCTTCCCAGCGGACCTGGACCTGGTTCCACGGCTCGTCGGCGAGGATCGTCCCGATGGGTGGACTTCCGCGGAAGGCGAAGCCGAACACCACTGTGGACACGACCAGCAACAACGCGGGCAGCATCGACGAGCTGCCCACCTGGTAGACCAGGAGCAGCTGCCCGAGGAACGCGAGCACGCCGAGGGAAGTCCAGGTCAGCGCTCGTCGACTTGCGCGCTCCAGACAACCACGGGTCCACTTGTCGTATCGGGCCGCACCTTCGGTGGACGGCTTGTTCGGCACACCCACAGGCCACCTCCGCCTGACGACGAAGAGGTTACGACGGGTGAAGGGCTTCCGTCTGCCGCCAATTCCAAGTTAGGCTCACCTAACCTAAGGAGGTGAGCGGTGACCGAGCACCGACGTCCGCCTGCCCCGCACGCGGCCGAGCGCGCCCGCACCATCGCCGCGCGCGGGGGCCGAGCCTCCTTGCTGCCCTCCACCGGTGACACGGGCGACGGCGTGCGGATCAGCCCGCTGCTGCACCACGTGCACGCGAACGGCACCGCGATGCTGCTGCTGCCCGACGACCACCCGCTGGTCGCGTCGGCGTGGCAGGCGCCGCGGGCCGAGGTGACGGCGATGCTGGAGGTCGCCGACCACGCGCCCGTCCGGCTGCGCGAGCCCGTGCGCGGACTGCTGTGGATCACCGGGTGGCTCCGGGCGCTGGACGGCCAGGAGGCGCGCGACGAGGTGCTGGCGGTCGTGGACCGGAAGGCGGACCCCCGCCTGCTCGACGCGGGCCACGGCGCCACGGTGCTCCGGCTGAACCCGGCGTCGATGGTGATCGCCGACGCCGAGGGCACGAGTTCGCTGCGCCCCGAGCAGTTCGCGGCGGCGACGCCGGACCCGTTCTGCACCCACGAGGATCACTGGCTCCGGCACCTCGAACTGTCCCACCGGGACGTGGTGTCGATGCTCGCGAAGCACCTGCCGGAGGAGTTGCGCGGCGGGCACGTCCGTCCGCTGGGCCTCGACCGGTTCGGGCTGCGGCTGCGGGTCGAGGCGGCCGACACGGACCACGACGTGCGGATCGCGTTCTCCCGCCCGGTCGAGTCCCCGAAGGAGCTGTCGGTGGAACTCCGGCGTCTCGTCGGCTGCCCGTTCCTCGCCCAGACCGGCACGGGCTGAGCAGGGGCGACAGCACCGGCGCACGGGTCGGGCTAGCTTGCACAGGTGAACTGGCTGTCACCCCAACGCCCCGCGTTCCCCGAAGTGCTCCCCGCGGAGCAGCACCGCGGCTACCAGGTCGAGCTGTTGATCGTCTTCAGCGTGACCCTCGGCCTGTCCGGACTGCGGAGCCTGGTCCGGCTGCTGGACAGCCTGCTGCAACCGGTGCCGCTGAGCCAGCAGTCGGTCGCGCTCAACGTGTCGCAGGCGCGGTTCGACCTGCTGGACCTGGTCGCGCAGCTGCTCAGCGTGCTCCAGCTGGCCGCGTGGGGCGGGCTCGGCCTGTACCTGCTGTGGCGCGGCGGCATCAAGCTCCGGATGATCGGCCTGGACCGCACCCGGATCGGCCCGGACGCGCTGGGCAGCCTCGGGCTGGCCGCGGTCATCGGCATCCCCGGCCTGGCGTTCTACCTGGTCGCCTACAACCTGGGCATCAGCCTCGCCGTCCAGCCGTCGGTGCTCGACGAGACGTGGTGGCGGACCATCGTGCTGATCCTCGCGGCCGCGGGCAACGCGTGGGCCGAGGAGGCGCTGGTCGTCGGCTACCTGCTGACGAGGTTCCGGCAGTTCGGCTGGTCGGAGAACAAGGCGCTGCTCGCGAGTGCGGTCCTGCGCGGCTCGTACCACCTCTACCAGGGGTTCGGCGGCTTCATCGGCAACGTCGTCATGGGTCTGGTGTTCGGTCGGGTGTGGCAGCGGACGAACCGGTTGTGGGTGCTGGTCCTGGCGCACACGATCCTCGACGTGGTCGCCTTCGTCGGCTACTCCTTGCTCCGCGGCCACGTGTCGTGGCTGCCGTAAGTGCGCACAACGAATCGCCTGTCTAAACCTGGATTTGCTGAACGATTCACTGCTGACAGGCTTTCTTGCGATCGACTTCACGCAATACGACCCACTTCAGGCAGACTATTTCTCCACTGAGGCGTTACTCTCGGAATCGTGACTGCGCACATCGCTGAGACGGACGCCATCGACGGTTCCCCCCACCCCGCACCCAGGGTGGAGAGCGAGGTCGGCCCGCTGCGCACGGTGCTGCTGCACCGGCCGGGCAACGAGCTCAAGAGGCTCACGCCCCGCAACAACGACCAGCTCCTGTTCGACGGCGTGCCGTGGCTGGCCAGGGCGCAGGAGGAGCACGACGCGTTCACCGAGGTGCTGACCTCGCGCGGCGCCGAGGTGCTGCTGCTGTCGGACCTGCTGGTCGAGGCGTTGAGCGACCAGCGCGCCCGGATCGCGGGCATCCACAGCGCGGTCAACGAGCGGCGCCTGGGCATCGACCTGGCCGACGCGCTGCGCTCGCACCTGTCGACACTGGCCCCCGAGCCGCTGGCGCAGGCCCTGATGACCGGCATGACGTTCGAGGAGCTGCCCGCCGCCGAGGGCGCGTCGCTGGTGCGCAAGATGCACCACCCGATCGACTTCGCGGTCGACCCGCTGCCGAACCTGCTGTTCACCCGCGACTCGTCGGTGTGGGTGGGCGACCGGGTCGCGATCACCTCGCTGGCGCTGCCCGCCCGCGCCCGCGAGACGGCGCTGACGGACCTGATCTACGCGTACCACTCGCGCTTCCGCAAGACCGGCCGCGCGTACGGCGCGCACTCGGCTCCGGTCGAGGGCGGCGACGTGCTGCTGCTCGCGCCCGGCGTGCTCGCGATCGGCGTCGGCGAGCGCACCACGCCCGCGGGCGCGGAGTCGTTCGCCCGCTCGGCGCTGGCCGACGGCCTGGCGCACACCGTGCTGGCCGTGCCGATCGTCCAGGAGCGCGCCACCATGCACCTGGACACCGTGTGCACGATGGTCGACCGCGACGCCGTGGTCATGTACCCGGCCGTGCGCAACACCCTGTCCGCCTACCCGGTCCGGTCCGACGGCGAGGGCGGCGTGGTCGTCGACGGCCCGGTGCCGTTCCTGGAGGCGGCGGCCGAGGCCATGGGCATCGACCGGCTGCGGGTGATCGACACCGGCCTGGACCCGGTGACGGCCGAGCGCGAGCAGTGGGACGACGGCAACAACACGCTCGCCGTCGCGCCCGGTCTGGTCGTCGCCTACGAGCGGAACGTGGAGACCAACGCCCGGCTGGAGGACGCGGGCGTCGAGGTGCTGCGGATCAGCGGGTCCGAACTCGGCTCGGGTCGCGGTGGGCCGCGCTGCATGTCGTGCCCGATCGACCGGGCCGCCCTGGTCTGAGATCGTTGACACAGCGCGCGGCGCGGATCGCACGACGAAATCCGGTCCACGCCGCGCGCAAACGTTTGTCCCGAGCGATTCGTAGGATTGCCTAAGCTTTGTTTGGATTACCTTTCCAAACCTGCGCAAGCCTTACCTCAAATGCAATCAAACCATTTTTGCGTTAAAGTCGCAGCATGGCTCTCAACGTGAAGAAAATCGGCAGCAAGACCAACAGGTTCCACGACCTGCTCCAGGCCCAGGTGCGCAACGAGTTCACCGCCTCGCAGCAGTACATCGCCGTCGCGGTCTGGTACGACAACGCGGACCTGCCCCGGCTGGCGTCGCACTTCTACAAGCAGTCGCTCGAAGAGCGCAACCACGCCATGATGATCGTCCAGTACCTGATGGACAACGGCCTCCCGGTGACCATTCCCGGCGTGGACGACGTCCGCACCGAGTTCGCCGCCGCCCGCGAGCCCGTCGTGCTCGCGCTCCAGCAGGAGAAGGACGTCACCGAGCAGATCGTCGTGCTGGCGAAGACCGCCCGCGACGAGGGCGACTACATCGGCGAGCAGTTCCTCCAGTGGTTCCTCAAGGAGCAGGTCGAGGAGGTCGCGTCGATGAGCACGCTGCTCACCGTGATCGACCGCGCCGACGGCGACCTGTTCCACGTGGAGAACTTCCTCGTCCGCGAGTCCGTGGGCGACGCGGGCGAGTCCGGCACCCCGCGCGCCGCGGGCGGCACCGTCTGACGTCCGAACTGCTCACCTGAGCGCCTGCGAACGGCGCCCGTCCCGGAACTGGGACGGGCGCCGTTCGGGCATCCGCCCCGGCGAGTCCGGGCGGTCAGTCGAGAAAGCATTCCGGTGAGGCGAGTTGCATTCTTATCGTCGTCACCTCGTCGGTTCCCAGGAATGGACTTCCGGGACCGTCGACGAGGAACACGTAGGACCAGGACGGCGTACCGCCGGCGGAGAAGCTGAAGCCGTGCCGGTATTCGGCCGCGGCGGGATATCTCGCTTTGAGCTCCGACACGGTCGAGCCGACGCCGATGCCCATCGAGGTCTTCGCGGTGTCGGGGATGGTGATCCGCACGACGCCCGCCTTCGGGCTGACGACGACGGCGCCCACCATGTCCGGCTGGCCCTGGGTGTAGTACGTGTGGCAGCCGAGCGGGTCGTCCGGGCCCTGGGTGAGGAAACCGGTCGCGACCGCTTCCGCCTCGCTCATCCCGAGTTTGAGGACGCCGAAGCCGACCGTGCCGGACGAGGGGGTCTTCGGCTCGGCGGTGACGGTCGCGGTGACCGTGGACGGGCCCGCGGGGGGCATCGAGGAGGCGCCGCCGAGGCCGGACAGCGCGATGCCGCCCGCCACGAGCGCGGCGACCGCGAAGGTGCTGCCCGCGCTCGCCAGCGCGATGCGCTTGCGCCGCACCCGACGCGCACCGGTCACCACGGCGTCGTCCGCACCGGGCCTGACCGGGATGTCCAACCGCTGGTCCCGGAACAGCCTGCGCAGTTCGTCGTCGAGGTCCACGGTCACCCCCTCCCCTCCACGAGCCACCCGAGCTTCGTCCGCAACGTTGCCATCGCCTTGCTGTTCTGGCTCTTGACCGTGCCCTTCGTGATGCCGAGCGAGTCGGCGATCTCCGCCTCGGACAGGCCCTCGTAGAACCGCAGCACGACGACCGCGCGCTGCCGCGGCGGCAGTTCGCGCATGGCCTGCCACAGCGGTTCGTGCTCCAGCCGGTCGATCGCCGCCTGCGCGGGCGAGTCGGGGAAGTCCGCGACGAGGTTCTCCCGGCGGAACCGCCGCCACCGGCTCACGTGGCCGTTGGCCATCGCGCGCCGCACGTAGGCGAGCGGGTCCGGCCCCTTGCCGAGCACGGACTGCCAGCGCGAGCCGACCTTCTCCAGCACCCCTTGGACGAGGTCCGCGGCGTCGTGCGGGTTGCCGGTCAGCGCGTGGCCGTACCGGAGCAAACCGGGCAACGACATCCGGACGAACTCGGCGAAGTCCTCCACCACCGCTCTCTCCCCGCCGAGAGCGGCCGTCCGTTCGACGCCGTTCCCCGCGACACCGGCGGGCACTGGTGCGAGCACCGCACGCCCTCCTCCCCGACAGCCCCCACGACTGCCGATGGAAGGCACACGCGCGACCCGCCGCACCGGTTGCCGGTGACGGAGTAAGTCGGAGATCACGCTCGGGTTGGCGAATGGCACGCAACCTCCACGCGTGCGGAACGTCCTTGGTTGCCCGAACCCGTCAGAAAGTTGTCGGCGGGCGGAACTCGCCGTCGTCACCGGGTGGGAACTCGACGACGCGGACGACCGAACTCACCGGGATCGGCCCGTGCACGTGGGGGAACCACACGCCGGTCGGGTGGCGGGGTTCGCCGGGTTCCCACTTCACCGGCAGCCCGGTCGGGTCGACGACCAGGAGCAGCAGGTCGGTGCGGCCCGCGTAGAAGAGGTTCGCGGGCAGGTGGACGCTGCCGGGGTCGGAGCAGTGCACGAAGCCGACGTCGTCGAGCGAGTCCGGCCGGATCTCGCCGCGCTCGCGGGCGGCGGCCCACTCGTCGCGGCCGCTGATGTGCAGGATCATCTATCCACATCCCCTGTGGACAACGTTGTGGACAACCTCGGGGAGCGCTGTGCGCTCCCCGAGGCGTCACCTAGCGGAGGGTGATCTGACGGCCGCGCAGACCCTCGCGGGCCCGCCGCTCGGCGTCGGTGATCGGCTCGTCCTCGACGCTGGCCAGCGCTTCCAGCAGGCGCTTGCCCAGCGCCTCGGCGGGACCGGCCCACTCGGAGGCGTGCAGCTCGCGGTCCAGGTCCCACACCGGGACGACCAGACCGTGCGCGCGGAACGAGCCCGCGTAGCGGGAGCCCTCGCCCAGGTCCAGCTCGCCGCGCACGTGCAGGCGCGCCATGGCGTTGAGCAGCTTCTCCTCGGCCTCCGGGCGGACCCAGCGCAGGTGGGCCTTGTCGCCCGCGTCGACCCAGTAGGCAGCCTTCACGCCGGGGGCGTCGACGCGCGCGGTCGGCAGGATCGCCGAGTTCGCCCGCTCCAACGACAGCGCCACCTCACCGGTGGGCTGGTTGTCCGGCGGCATCCACCACGCGAAGTCGTCGTGCAGGTCGGGGCTCAGTTCGGCGTCCACGTCGAGGACGTCCTGGAGCCTGCCGGGGTTCTCGCCGTTGTCGGGGCCGACGACGGACAGCGCCTCGCCGGTCTCGGCCGCCTCGGCCCACCGGATCGCGCGGGCCAGGTCGCGGCTGATGTCGCCGGACCGGATCTGCACCTGGAGGCCGACGAACGCCGTGCCGTCACCGCGCACGAGCCCGGCCGCCGCCATCGGCAGCACCGTGGCCAGGGTGATCTCGCGGTCGCCCTTGGCGAGCGGCAGCCTCACCGTCGCGGACGGCACGAACTCGCGCAGCGCGATGAGCTCGCACTCCGAGGCCAGTCCCTCGAACGGACGGGACACCATCACGTCGCCGGGGCCGCCTTCGGAGCCGTGGCAGGCCTTGTACCTCTTGCCGGAGCCGCAGGGGCACGGCTGGCGGGGGTTGACCCCGTCAGTCGGCTTCGCAGCGTTCTTCACGGCCGTCCGCTTGGCCACCTGTGGCCCTCCTCGCGCTCGCAGTCAGGGCGCAAAGTTATCCGACCGCGACCTGCTCATCCGAGGTGGGCACGCCTGCCAGGTGCTCGCGGGTCCTCGCGGGCCAGTTCGTGGCCAGGAACCGCACCCCGAGATCGCGGCAGAACTCGACGTCCTCGGCCGAGTCGACGGTCCACACGTAGGTGTCGTGCCCCTGCGCGCGGCTGCGCTCGACGTAGCCGGGGTCGGCGCGCAGCAGTTCCAGGTCCGGGCCGGTGTAGTCGGCCCACGGCGGCAGCCACCCGTCCCGGCCCTGCACCCCCATCTTCTCGATGAGCTGCACCGTGGGCAGGCGCGGCGTCCGCTCGCGCAGCTTGCGCACGGCCAGCGTGGAGAACGACATCAGCACCACGCGCGCCTCGTCCTTGGACTCGGGCCTGGTCAGCCCGAAGCGGCTCAGCGTCGCGGCGACCTTCGACTCGGTGCGGCCGGGGAAGCGGGCGGGGTGCTTGGACTCCACGAAGAGCGTCAGGTCGGGCCGGGACGCCACGACGAGTTCGAGCAGGGTGTCGAACGTCAGCACGCGCTGCGGCTCGTTGTCGTACCAGCTGCCGAAGTCCAGTTCGGACAGTTCGGCGAGGGTCATCCCGCTGACCCGGCCGGTGCCGGACGAGGTGCGGTCCACGACGTCGTCGTGGACGCAGACGAGGTGCCCGTCGGCGGTGAGCCGAACGTCGCACTCCAGGCCGTCAGCGCCCTGGGCGATGGCTAGTTCGAAGGCGGCGAACGTCAGTTCGGCCCGGTGGGCTGAGGCGCCGCGATGCGCGACGACGAGAGGCGACACGAGGTGGAATCGTCACCTGACCTGCGGTTAATGGTCAACTTGAAACGGATGAATCACTCGATAACTATTTGAGCTGACAAGCACATCGCGTGGACTTGGACAGGTGTCACGACATAGCGTGCCGATCGTGACCAGTGCCGTCTTCGACCAGCAGGACCCGGCGTTCATCGCGGATCCGTACCCCGTCTTCGCCGCCCTGCGCGAGCGCGGCGAGGTGCACTGGCACGAGGACATGGGGATCGCGCTCACCGTGTCGCACGCCGCGAGTTCCGCCGTGCTGCGCCACCGCGGGCTCGGCCGCGTCTGGTCGGACGTGAAGCCCGTGGAAGCGTTCACCTCGTTCAACCTCCTGCACCGCAACTCGCTGCTGGAGAACGAACCGCCGACCCACGGCAGGCTGCGGCGGCTGGTCGCCGCCGCGTTCGGCCGCGGTCACGTGGAACGGCTGAGACCCTGGATCGCGGACCTGTCCGACCGCCTGGTCGACGAGCTGTGCGCGAAGATCGCCGACCAGGGCTCCGCCGACCTGCTGGCCCACGTGGCCGCGCCGCTGCCGGTCGAGGTGATCGCCGAACTGCTGGGCGTCCCCGCCTCCGAGCGGGCGCTGCTGCAACCGTGGTCGAACGCGATCGTGAAGATGTACGAGTTCGGCCTGGCGCAGGACAAGAAGGACGCCGCCGAGCGCGCCGCGACCGAGTTCGTCGCCTACCTGCGCGAGCTGATCGCGTTGCGGCGCAAGGACCCCGGCGACGACCTGGTGAGCGATCTGGTGGCGGTGACCGACACCGACGGCGGCAAGCTCACCGAGGACGAGCTGGTCGCCACGGCCGTGCTGCTGCTCATGGCGGGCCACGAGGCCACCGTGAACGTCATCGGCAACGGCGTCCTCGCCCTCGTGCGCCACCCCGACCAGTGGCGGCGGCTCCTCGCCGATCCCGCGCTGCTGCCCACCGCGGCCGAGGAGCTGATCCGCTTCGACTCGCCGTTGCAGCTGTTCGAGCGCACCGCGACCACCGAGGTCGAGATCGCCGGGTACTCGTTGAAGCCGGGCGACAAGATCGCCGCCCTGCTCGGCGCGGCCGCCCGCGACCCGCTCGTGTTCACCGCGCCCGACACGCTCGACATCGGCCGCTTCCCCAACCAGCACCTGGGTTTCGGCGCGGGCATCCACTACTGCCTCGGTGCGCCCCTGGCGCGGATCGAGGTCGAGGCCGCGCTGTCGGCTCTGGTCCGGAAGCTGCCCGGCGCGGAACTCGCGGCGGAACCCCGCAGGCGCGCGGAGTTCGTCATCCGCGGCCTGCACGAACTGCCGCTCACGGGTACCGGCGCGGGAGCTTGAAGCCCCGCTCGGCCAGCACGGCGCGGAGGCGGTCCGGGTAGTCGGTGATCAGCCCGTCGACCCCGTCGTCGATCAGCTTGTTCATGGTCGCCGGGTCGTTGACGGTCCACGGGACGACCTCGATGCGGGCCCGGTGCGCCTCGTCCACCAGGGCTTTCGTGGTGAACGGGACGTAGTTCGGGTCGCCGATCCTCCCGTTCTGCGGGTTGCCGTGGACCGGGGAGAGGGCGCGAGCGCCGAAGCTCTTCACCGCTCGGACCGGGCTGCCGCCGAAGTCCGCGAGGTCGAGGCCGCCGAGCCACGGGGAGCCGGGGCGGAGGAACTCCGGCTGGGTCAGGGCCACCAGTCCGATGCGGGGTTCCACCTGGCGCATCCGGATCAGGGCTCCCCAGTCGAAGCTCTGCACAGTGGTGTTGCGCAGGTAACCGGAGCGGCGGATCTCGCGGGCGGCGACCTGGACGAACTGCTCACGCGGCGCGGTCTCGTGCGGCGCGGCGGCCTCCACCTTGGTCTCGACGTTGAACCGGATGCCGTGCGCGCGGTGGCGGCGGGCGAGGTCGAAGACCTCCCGCAGGGTCGGCATCCGCGCGCCGGGCGACAACTCCTGGTCCGGGTACTGCTCCCAGCGGCGGGAGCCGCAGTCGAGGGTGCGGACCTGGGCGAACGTCAGGTCCTTCACGTACTTGCCCGCGTAAGGGAACGCCGGGTCACCGGGCGTGGCGGGGGCGGTGTCGACGCACTTCGCCGGGTTCGTCTTCCGGTCGTGCGTCACGACCTCACGGCCGTCCGAGGTGATCTGGATGTCCAGTTCGAGCGTGGTCACACCGACCTGGAGGGCCTTCTCGAACGCGGCCAGGGTGCTCTCGACGGTGAGCCCGATACCGCCCCGGTGGGCTTGGAGGTCGAACTCCCGACCGTGGGCGTCAGCGACGCCGGGGACCAGCAAACCGATCGCAACCGCTACCGCGAGTGCCCGCATGACTCCACCGTGGCAGACCGAGGTGGCCGTGCGGTAGCGGCGAGTTGGCCGCTGGATGTTGACCGCTAGATGTGGGCCGCGAGGAAGGCAGACCAGGCGGATTCGGGGAACGCCAGGACGCCGGCGCCAATGTTCTTGGAGTCCCGCACAGCAACCAGCGGACCGGTGAAGGCGACCTCGACGCAGTTGTCGTTGTTGCCGCTGCCGCTACGGCTGCTCTTGCGCCACACCGCGTTAGCAAAGTCCACAGTGGACACTGTGATCGCCTCTTTCACTCAGGCAGGTACTCGGCGAGCACGCGCTCGATCAGTGCGACCGAGTCGGTGGGCGATAGCGCCCTGGATGCCAGGTGCTCGAACATGAGTTTAGCCTCAGACACCTCATCGGTGGCTTCGATGTGCAGAGAGCCGGTGGCGTGTGAAACGTAGAGCACCTCGGGATCGACTTCCTCGGGGAACCCCAGCAAGGTGAAAGCGCCGAGCATTCCATCGTGCGCACCCAATCGGTTGGGCAGAACCCGCAAGGTGACCTGGGACAAGGTGCTCGCCAGCAGCAGATGCCGCAACTGCTTGCGCATGACATCGCCGCCGCCGACCTGCTTGCGCAGCACAGCCTCATCTATGACAGCGATCAACTCCAGAGGGTCCTCCGAGTCGGTCAGCCGCAACTGTCGGATGAGTCGAACCTTGACCTGGTTCTCGAACTGCGCAGCTGATTGCGGCAGACGACGTGCGTCGAACAGCGCTCGCATGTAAGCCTCGATCTGCAACAGACCCGGTATGTAGACCAGGGACAGCTCCCGCACGACCGATGCCTCTGTTTCCACGTCGATGTACCCGAGGTCCTGCAATCCATAAGCCACCCACCAACCTGGCTTCGCCGCGCGGCGGGTCTGTTCGACGAGGTCGGGGTCGTACTGGTCGTAGAGGTCCATCATCGAGCGGACCAGGTGGATGTCCGCGCGGGTTTCGCCCTGTTCCAGGCGGTGCAGGGTGCTGCGGGTCTTGTCGAGGGCCGCCGCCGCGTCGTCCAGGGTCATTCGCGCTTTCACGCGCATCGCCTGGAGTCGGGCCCCTAGTCGGCGGCGGCGAAACGGCGGGCGCGTCGGCATCACCCGATTATGGCCACGGGAAATGCAGGAGCGGGATTTCCACTTTCCTTCACCGGATCGAGTGGATGTCCCGTGTGGACGATGGTGTCATGGAGGCAGCCCTTTTCGCACTGGTGACCGACGAGGCCACGCTGTTCGCGTTCGGCATCGAGATCTCGGACGGCGACAAGACCGAAGTCGTGGTGTACCGGCGTGATCCGGACACGCGCAGGACGATGTTCGGCGTGCACGACTCGGTCGAGCGGGCCGTTCGGCACTACTCGCGGATGGTTCCGGTGGACGTGCTGTGGTCGCCGGACGACTGGGAGAACGACCTGGTGGGTTAGCGCGCCGACCCGGCGTAGCGGTGGGCGCGCAGCGCGGGCTCCGGGGCGTCCTTGACGCCGACCACGCGCATGAACCGCACGGCGGACGGGTCGACCGGCAGCAGCAGCGTGGTGATGCGGCGGACGACCAGGGTCGTCGTGATCGCCACGGCGGCGGCGAGCAGGTCGGCGAACGCGTGCAGGAGGACGCCGTCGGCGAGCGCCTGGACGCTGGAGCGGAACGACCAGAGCAGGGTGAACGCGACGAACAGGCCGGTGCCGACCCACAGGCCCCACCAGATCCGGAGCAGCCTGGACGGGGTGGGGCGGCGGTCGGCAGGCTCGCGGAGGGCGGCGTGCTCCAGTTCGGCCGCGACGGAGCCGGGGACGACGAGGTTCACGCCGGGCACGACGAGGCCGATGACGACCTGCGCGTCCGAGCGGGACGGGGCGTAGCCCGCGGCGTCGGCCGCCGCGTCGCGGGCTCGGCGCAGCCAGAGGAGGGTCAGCACGATGGC
The DNA here is from genome assembly GCA_049997955.1 of Umezawaea sp. cmx-9-4. Lineage (GTDB taxonomy): Bacteria > Actinomycetota > Actinomycetes > Mycobacteriales > Pseudonocardiaceae > Umezawaea. Next base: position 114,840 of record JAEBDY010000013.1, read on the forward strand.
CAGCGCCGACGCGACCCACGAGACCACGGACGACGAGACGACCATGGCGTCGGACAGGCCGACCGTGGTCGGGGACAGTGCGCCGTAGCGGCTGAGCATGAGCAGCACGTACCGCCAGATCTCGCTGCCCGCCGCCCAGACGGCCGTCACGACGGCGAGACCGAGCGCGTTCGTGGCGGCACGGGCTCGGGTCCGGACCTGGTCGACCGAGACCGGGGCCTTGGCGTCGCCCATGACCGACGTCGGCCAGCGCCACGCGAGCAGCGGGAAACCCCACCTCGGCGGCACGGGGTACGACGGCGGGCCCTGGTAGCGCGGGGTGAACCGCGGCTGCCGACGCTGGTAGGCGCCGGGTGGCGCGGTCGCCACCCAGTCCACGCGCATCGGCCGCAGCGGTTGCATGATCAGATGACCTCGGGTCCCGCGCCGTCCACGCCACCGACCAGCGGGCGGCCCTGGGCGGACCAGTGCTGCATCCCGCCGTCGACGTTCACGGCGTCCCAGCCGTTCGCGTTGAGGTACTGGGTGACCCGGGCGGACCGGCCTCCGACGCGGCAGACCACGTAGAACTCGCTGTCGGCCGGCAGCTCCTCAAGCCTGCTCGCCAGCTCGCTCATCGGGATGTGCAGCGCGTCCGGGGCGTGCCCGGCTTCCCACTCGTCCGCTTCGCGCACGTCGAGCAGCACCTTGCCCTCGGGCAGCTCGACGGGGACATCGGACACTTCGACGGTCGGCACGGTCACGCCGCAATGGTGCCACGCCACCAGGTCGGGCGAGTGTGAGGAACCCGGCTCACCCCGCCGCCCTCGCGACGACCTCCCCGATCGCCATGAGCTGGTCGTCGCTCAACGGCAGCGTCTGCCGCCCCGCGCCGAAGCGGTCGAACGCCGTGCCCTCGCCGTTCACCCGGAAGTCGCGGCTGCCGAAGTTGCGCTGCACGACCTCCACGACGACCCCGTTCGGGCGGTAGATCCGCAACGACTGCCCCAACGACTGGAACGGCTCCGACGGCACGGCCGAGGAGTACTGGACCACGGTGCCGTCGTCCTGGACCTGGCGGATCGGCGGCTCGCAGTTGCCGTGGACGAAGGCGTCCTGGTCCGCCGCCGCCAGCGGCGTGCCCCCGTACGTCCCCTCGGTGATCGTCACGCTGCCGGTGCCCCCGACGTCGGTCACGTCGATCCACCGGTGGTGCGAGGTGGCGTTCACCGCGGTCGACCGCAGGACGGCGGTCTGCGGGCCGCTCGCCACCGCGAGCCCGGCGACCAGCCCCACCGCCCTGTCGAACTCCTCCGCCACGGCGGGCGTCACGGGGCCGCCCTCGAACCGGGCCGCCTGCTGGCCCAGGTGGGATTCGCACAGCGGGAGCGCCAGGACGGCACGTCCGGGCCCCGGCGGCGCGGACGCCGCTGGCTGCCAGGTGCCGTACGGCACCTGAGGGGGCAGATCGGCCGTCGGCCAGGGCTCCACCTTGTTCAGCGTGTTCGTGGTCGTCACGGCGGGCCCGTCGAGGGCGGGTGGCAGCGACGTCGGCACCGCACGCAGCGCAAACGCGGTGAAACCCGCTCCCGCGACCACGGCGACCACTCCCGCCGCGGCTCCGGCGCGCAGCGCGTACACCCGCCGCCTGCCGCGGCGCAGCACGTCGTCCAGCTCGGTCGTACTCGGGGGAACGGGCACGTCGGCCACCGATCGCAGTTCCTGTTCGATGTCCCTCATCAGGCACTCTCCGAGGCGTCGGCGGTGAGGTAGGCGGCGCGCAGCGCTTGCAGCCCTCTGGCGGTCTGGCTCTTGACGGTGCCGGTCGAGCAGCCCAGCGCTTCCGCGGCCTGCTCGACCGAGAGGTCGTGCACGAACCGGAGCACCAGCGCGGCCCGCTGCCGGGGCGGGACGTCCTGCAACGCCCGCAGCAGCCCTTGGCGTTCAGGCGCGTCCCGGTCGTGCGACGGGGTGTCCGGCGGCTCGGCCACCGACCTCTCCCGACCGCGGACCCGTCGTCTCGCGTCGAGGAAGGTCCTGGTCATGACCGTGTGGAGGTACGCGTCGGCGCTGTCCCTGCGGATCTTCGGCCACTTCGCGTAGACCTTCACGAACGCGTTCTGGGCGATCTCCTCGGCTTCCGACCAGTTCCCGCACAGCGCGTACGCCGACCGGCGAGCGTGGTCGAACCGGCTCGTGAAGAACTGGGAGAACTCGTCGTCGCGGCGCACGGACCTCCTACGCACTTCGCGGAACGGCGGTTGCACGTCCTTTGAGATTTCTTGAAGGTCGGCGGTCCACCCTGTGCTCGGGGGAAGGAATCCGGCGCTCTGAGGGGTGCGCCGGGAGTCCGCAGTCGCGAAAACCCCCACCGGATCCCGTCCGGTGGGGGTTTTCGCGACTGCTCGTGCGACTAGTGAGCGGTGGCCTTCTCGGCGCCGACGCCGGTGAGGGCGCGCACCTCCATCTCCGCGTACTTCGCCGGGTCCTTCTCCTTCGAGAGGACCGTGCCGAGGTAACCGAGGATGAACGACAGCGGGATGGACACGATGCCGGGGTTCGACAGCGGGAACATGTCGAAGTCGGCGGTCGGGAACATCGAGGTCGGCTTGCCGGAGACCGCGGGCGACAGGACGATCAGCAGGATCGTCACCGACAGACCGCCGTAGATGCTCCAGAGCGCGCCCGCGGTGTTGAAGCGCTTCCAGAACAGGGAGTAGAGGATCGTCGGCAGGTTCGCCGAGGCGGCGACCGCGAAGGCCAGCGCCACCAGGAACGCGATGTTCTGGCCGTTGGCGGCGATACCGCCGACGATGGCCACGACACCGATCACCACGGCGGTGATCCGGGCGACCCTCACCTCGGCGTTCTTGTCCTCCAGCTGGCCCTTCTTGATGATGTTCGCGTAGATGTCGTGGGCGAACGACGCCGACGCGGTGATCGTCAACCCGGCCACGACCGCGAGGATCGTGGCGAACGCGACCGCGGCGATCAGCCCCAGCAGGATCGGGCCGCCGAGCGCTTCGGCGAGCAGGGGGGCGGCCGAGTTGGCCTTGCCCGGTGCCGCGTTGATCTTGTCCGGCCCCACCAGCGCGCCCGCGCCGTAGCCGAGGACCAGCGTGAACAGGTAGAAGAGGCCGATCAGCCAGATCGCCCACACCACGGAGCGACGGGCTTCCTTCGCGGTCGGGACCGTGTAGAAGCGCATCAGGATGTGCGGCAGGCCCGCGGTGCCGAGCACCAGCGCGAGACCGAGGGAGAGGAAGTCGAGCTTCGACGTGCCGGTCGCGCCGTACTGGAGGCCGGGGCCGAGGATCTTCTCGCCCGCCTTGGGGGCGTTGTCCACAGCCGCGCCGAGCAGCGCCGACAGGTTGAAGCCGTACTTGGCCAGCACCCAGATGGTCATGACGCCCGCGCCGATGATCAGCAGCACGGCCTTGATGATCTGCACCCAGGTCGTGCCCTTCATGCCGCCGATCAGCACGTACGCGATCATCAGCGCACCGACCACGGCGATCACGAGTGCCTGGCCGCCCTTGCCGGTGATGCCGAGCAGCAGCGCGACGAGACCGCCCGCGCCCGCCATCTGGGCCAGCAGGTAGAAGAACGACACGGCCATCGTCGACGTGGCAGCCGCGGCGCGCACGGGCTTCTGCCTCATGCGGAACGCCAGCACGTCGCCCATCGTGTACTTGCCGGTGTTGCGGAGGAGTTCCGCGACCAGCAGCAGGGCAACGAGCCACGCGACCAGGAAGCCGATGGAGTAGAGGAAGCCGTCGTAGCCGTTCAGCGCGATGGCGCCGGCGATGCCGAGGAACGAGGCGGCGGACAGGTAGTCGCCCGCGATGGCGATGCCGTTCTGCGGGCCGGTGAAGGCGCGGCCCGCGGCGAGGTAGTCGGCCGCGGTCTTCTGGTTGCGGCTCGCGCGGATGACCACGACGAGGGTGATCGCGACGAAGACGCCGAAGATGCTGATGTTCAGCACCGCGTTGCTGTTCACGCCTGACCGCCTTCGAGCTCGTTGCGGATCTTCTCGGCCATGGGGTCGAGGTTCTTGTTGGCGTGCCGCACGTACAGCGTCGTGATCGCGAACGTCGACACGAACTGGAGGAGCCCGAAGATCAACCCGATGTTGATGTTGCCGATGACCTTGGTCGACATGAAGCCGTGCGCGTAGTCCGCCAGCAGCACGTAGAGCAGGTACCAGACCAGGAAGAGGCCCGCCATCGGGAAGACGAAGCTGCGCAGCCTGCGACGCAGTTCCACGAATTCGGGACTGGCCTGGACTTCTTCCCAGTTGTGTTCGCCAACAGGATTCGACTCTGCTGGGGGGTGCTCAGCAGTGCTCACAGTCCCCTCCTCGCGTCCGTGTCGTAGGTGTCAGCAACGTGACGGGCACGTGATGCCTCCTGAGTGGTTCAGGTACGGGCTGCACCGTAGAGACCTGCGGCTACTCGCTGTAAGCCCTCGCTGGGTTCATTGCGCCCAATCCGTCGAGTGATGCGATGAGCGGTACGGATTCGCCCTTCATCGGACAAACCTCGCCGTTAACCAGATCGATACACAGCGACTCACCCGTTTGAGACCTTGGTAACACTCTGAGGTCACAGACAGGGGTCAGGGACGAGGTCCCCCGGACCCCCGGTGCTTCACGTCGAGCCGCGCCTTCTCCTCCACCGAACCGAACCTCGCGACGTCCCGGTCCTGGATGAAACCGAGCGGGTCCGGGGCGTGCAGGCGCAGCAGGATCTGGTTCACGTCCTCCGGCCGCCGCCGTCGCGTGCCCTTGCTGACGACGATCATGGTGATGAACGCGATCGGCACCGTGATCAGCGCGGGCTGCGACGCGACCGACGGCGCCCAGTCGCCGGTGTAGCTGCTCGCCACGGTGACCCCCTGCGCGATGATCACCATTCCGCCGCCGACCACGAGCCCGCAGACCGCGCCGACCCACGTCAGCCCGCGCCACCAGATGCCGAGCACCAGCATCGGGCAGAACGTCGACGCGGCCAGCGCGAACGACATCGCCACCGTGAGGGACGCGTCGTCGCGCGGCAGCAGCATCGCGAGCCCGATGGCGACCGCGCCGGTCAGCACCGTCGCCCACCGGAAGTCGCGCACCTTGCCCGGCAGGATGTCCGTCGACACCACCCCGGCGACGCTCACGACCAGGCCGGACGAGGTCGACAGGAACGCGGCGAACGCGCCCGCCGCGACCACCGCGCCGAGGATCTGGCCGCCGAGGTTGGGCAGCATCGTGTTCGGCAGCATCAGCACGGCGGCGTCGGTCTTGCCGGTGACGAGGAGCTGCGGCAGGAACTGGCGGGAGATCACGCCGAGCACCGTGGGGAAGATGTAGAACAGGCCGAGCAGGTAGAGCACGTGCAGCGCCGTCCGGCGGGCCGCCGTGCCGTCCGGGTTCGTGTAGAACCGCACCAGCACGTGCGGCAGGCCCATGGTGCCGAGGAACGTCGCGAAGATCAGCGAGTACGTCTCGAACAGGCCGGAGATGCCGTCCTGCTGGGGTTTCAGCCAGCTCTCGTTCGTCGTCGGCACACCGTCGACCACCGGCACCGCGGTGCCCGCCTTGACGCCCAGCACCGTTTCCGCGCCGAGCGTGTAGAGGCCCTTGCCCCACAGCACCGGACCGTCGGTGGGCGTGCCGTCCACGACACCGCGCACGTCGAGCATGATCGGCTCGGACACCCGGATCCGCACCGGGTCACCGGTCTTGAACGTGATGTCCTCGTGGAACCGCAGCAGGCCGTTGTCGTCGATCGCCTGCGCGCCGCTGCTCGGACCGCCGAGGAACACCGCGAACAGGATGAACGTCGGCGCGGCGATGGCGAACAGCTTGCCCCAGTACTGGAACGCCTGGACCAGCGTGATCGCGCGCATCCCGCCGCCGAGCACGTTGACCACCACGATCACCGTGACGACCGCACCCCCGAGCCACGCGGGGAGGCCGGTGATCGTGTTCAGCGTCAGGCCCGCGCTCTGCAACTGCGGCACCAGGTACAGGACGCCGATGCAGACCACGAAGAACGTGCACACGTGCCGCAGACCGGCCGAACCCAGGCGGGCCTCGGCGAAGTCCGGCAGCGTGTACGCGCCGGACCGGCGCAGCGGCGCGGCGACGAACAGCATCAGCGCGAGGTAGCCGGCGGTGAAGCCGATCGGGTACCAGAGGGCGTCGATGCCGTCCTTGAGCACCAGGCCCGCGACACCGAGGAACGACGCGGCGGACAGGTACTCGCCGGAGATGGCGGCGGCGTTGCGGGTCGACGGCACCGAACGGCGGGCGACCAGGAAGTCCGGGGTGGAGTTGGCCCGCCGGGACCCGACGTAGCCGAGCAGGAACGTCACCACCGCGACGACGACGACGCCGGAGAGGCTCCACAGGTCCTTGGTCATGTCAGCGGTCGACCATGTTCACGAAGTCGCGTTCGTGGCGCTCCGCGGTGCGGCGGAACCAGAACCCGATGGAGTAGAAGAGCGGGAAGGGCATGAGCGCCAGGATGATCCACGGCAGCCGCACGCCTGCCAGCTGGACCTCGGAGATCGCGGGCACCCACAGGAACAGCGCGGGCAGCAGGCACAGGAACAGCAGCGTGCTGCCGCCGAGCAGGAACGCCGTGCGCAACTGCTGGTTGATCAGGTCGCGGACCAGCTTCTCGCCGACGCTGGTCTGCTCCTCCAGCTCGACGATCGTCCGCATCGCCTTGCCGCGGCCCTTGCTGTCGGCCAGCACGACCCGACGCCGCCGCTGCTTGCGACCGGACACCTCCAGCCAGGCGTCGCGTTCACCGGGCTGCGGCTGGTCCGGCTGTCCGGGCGGACCGGAACCGATGTCGTTCCTGGTCATCCCCAACTGCTCTTCGGAGGACGCACGATGCGTTCCTTCAGCTCCCGCGTGTGCCGTCGGCTCACGGGCAGCTCCTTCGCGTCGGCACCGCTGCCGATGACGACCGCGTAGCCGTTCGACGTCATGCGCAGTTCGCTGACCAGGGGCAGCGCCACCAGGTACGACCGGTGGATGCGGACGAAGCCCGCGTTGGCCCAGCGCTCTTCGAGCTGCGCCAGCGGGATCCGGACCAGGTGGCTGCCCTCGGCGGTGTGCAGGCGGGCGTAGTCGCCCTGCGCCTCCACGAAGCGGACCGTCGCCCGCGGCACCAGCTTGATCGTCCCGCCCAGCTCGACCGGGATGACCTCCTCGTCCGTCGGCTCGACGTACGCGGGCTGGTTCTCCGGCGTCACGACCGGCGTCTGGTTGACCCGGTCCACGACGCGGGCGATGGCCTTGTTCACCCGGTCGTCGTTGATCGGCTTCGTCACGAAGTCCAGCGCGCCAACCTCGAAGGCCACGACGGCCTCGGAGTGCTCGACGCCGGTCACGAACACCAGCGCGGGCGGCGCGCGGAACGCGTTGAGCACCCGCGCGAGGTCGGTTCCGCTCAATCCGGGCATGTTGATGTCCGCGAAGACCGCGTCAACCGGGGGCCGCCCCTCCTTGGAGCGCTGCATCACCTCGTCGTCGTAGTCGCCGCGCAGTATGCGCAGCGCCTCTGCCGCGTCGAACGCGGTCAGCACACGACGGATGTGCGGGCTGCTCTCCAGCAGGAACTTGATCTCGCTCAGACCGGGTGCCTCGTCGTCCACCGCCAGGACGAGGAGGCCGGTGTTGTCTTGGATGCTCACTGTGTGCGCATTTTGCCCATCCGCGAGGGGTCGTGTCTACGCCACCGACCAGCCGTTGGAGAACCTTGATCTCACAATCCGAATCGGGACCAGCGAGCACGTTCTTCCAGCGCCGCCAAACCATCCAGCACGAAGTCCCCCGATCGGGTGGTGGCTCCGGCCAGTCCGAGACGGGAGAAAAGGTTCTTCTTGGGTTCCGCGATGGAGATCTCGGCGTCCGGAAAACGTTTCGCGACGACGCTGCGGACCGTTCCGACGCCGTCCACGAGGCCCAGTTCGACGGCCTTGACCCCCGTCCAGACCTCACCGGTGAACAGGTCGTCGTCCGACGCCGTGAGCTTGTCGCCGCGCCGTTCCTTCACCCAGTCGATGAACTGCGCGTGCAGCTGGAGGTGGAGCCCCTTGAGCCACTCCACGTCCTCCGGCTTCTCCGGCTGGAACGGGTCGAGCCGCACCTTGTTCCGGCCCGCGGTGTAGACGCGGCGCTCCACGCCGTGGCGCTCGATCAGGCCGTTCAGCCCGAAGCCCGCGCTGACCACGCCGATGGACCCGACCATCGAGGTCCCGTGCGCGTAGATCTCGTCCCCCGCGCAGGCGAGCCAGTAGCCGCCGGACGCCGCCAGGTCCTCGCAGAACGCCAGGACGGGGACGTTCTTCTTGGCCGCCAGCTCCCGGATCCGCTCGGCCACCAGCGCCGACTGGGTGGGGGCCCCGCCGGGCGAGTTGATCAGCAGGGCGACGGCCACCAGCCGGTCGTGGTCGAACGCGCGGGTCAGCGCGGACTCCAGGTTCTGCAGGCTGATCGAGTTCCGCGCCATGGGCGACGGCGTAGGGGTGATCACCCCGTGCAACCGCACCGCCGCGACCACCGGCGGGCGCTCGCCCCGGTCGCCGACGATCTTCGGAAGACGCGCCGCGATCTTGTCCGTCACGCTGCTCATGCCCCCGACCCTACGTGCGGCGACCCGAGGTCCGCGCGGTTAGCATCAGGGACCAGCTGCAACCACGCGAGGCGGCCCATGACGTTCAACCCGATCCGATGGCTGGAGCGGTACGTCGAGTGGTGGGACGAACGGGGTCGGCAGAACCCGGACGGACCCAAGCCCATGGGCGTCTACTGGATGTGGATCTTCTGGGGCGTCGGCGCGGTGGTGCTGCTGTTCACGCTCGGCGTGGCGGCGCGGTAGGCGGGTCGCGTCAGGCCCGGATGACCGGCTGCTCGCTCGTCTCGTCGATGGGCGGCTGCACCAGAGTCAGGTTTTTCCGCACGCCCCGGCTGTACTTCGGGATCTTCAGGATGATCTTCATCCCGGCGTCCGGCGCGGTCTCCACGACCAGGGCGTACTCGTCGCCGAAGACGGCCCGCATCCGGTCGTTGATGTTGCCGAGACCGACGTGGGCACCGGTCTGGTGGGCGTCCTTCAGGTCGTCGAACAACCGGTCCGGGTCCATCCCCACGCCGTCGTCCTCGACGCTGATCAACGCCTCGGCGCCGTTGTCCTCGGCGATGATCGTCAACAGCCCGCCGCCGGGCTTCTTCGCGATCCCGTGCCGGACCGCGTTCTCCACCAGCGGCTGGAGCACGAGGAAGGGCAGCACGACCTGGAGGACCTCGGGCGCGATCCGCAACCGGACGTTCAGCCGGGGCCCGTACCGGGCCTGCTCGATCGTCAGGTAGCGGTGGATGTTGGTCAGCTCGTCGGCCAGGGTCGTGAAGAACCCGTCCGTCCGGAACGAGTACCGGGTGAACTCCGCGAACTCCTGCAACAACTCCCTGGCGTGCGCGGGATCCGTCCGGATCAACGACGAGATCGTGTTCAGCGCGTTGTACACGAAGTGCGGCGAGATCTGCGCCCGCAGCGCCTTCACCTCGGCCTGCGCCAAGGCCTGCCGCGACTTCTGCAGGACCTCGAGCTCCAGCTGCGTGGACACGAACCGGGCCGTCTCCTCGGCCATCCGGATCTGCCGCTTGTTCGCCACCCCGCTGATCACGATCAACGTGCCCGCGACGTCGTTCTCCACCACCAGCGGCACGACCACGGCGCTGTGCAGCGAACACGGCCCCGGCAGCGGGCACCCGAGCTTCCGGTGCTCGACGTGCTCCTTGTGCCCCCCGGTGATCGCGCGCTCGATGTACTCGCGCAGGAACTCGTAGTGGTCGTTGGCCTCGCCGTCCCAGGACAGCAGGGTGCCCTCGTGGTCGGTGATGCCCACCGCCACGCACCGGAGCATCTCCCGCAGGTGCGGCGTCGCCTTGTCCGCGGCCTCCTGGGTCAACCCTTCGCGCAGGTCGGCGGACGCCTTGGACATGCGGTGCAGCATGTCCATGACGGCGTCTTCCACGGAGGTGCTCACACGACGAGCACGGCAGAGCATCACGAAAAGGCCCAGAACGGCCAGCGTCGCGATGACGCCGAGCACTGTCCGCTCGGCAAGGAGATCACCCACGGGGTCCATGCTGTTCCGTCAGGTGCCCTCTCGGCAAGGGCCGCAGGTCCTCAACGCCCGTACGGTCCACCGGTTCGGGTAGACATCCGATGTCCCAGCGGCAAAAGTGGCGATGTGCAGAACGCCGTCGAGAAGCCGCGCAAGGTCGCTCTGTTCGCGACGTGCCTGACCGACACGCTGTACCCGGCGACGGCCCGCGCCGTGGTGCGGCTGCTGGAACGGCTGGGGTGCGCGGTGGAGTTCCCGCTGGACCAGACGTGCTGCGGCCAGATGCACTTCAACACCGGCTACCCGGACCACGCACGGGGCCTCGCGAACTCGTACGAACGGATCTTCTCCGGGTACGACGCGGTGGTCGTCCCGTCCGGGTCGTGCACCGGGATGGTCCGCGACATCCACCCGCAGCTCGACGCGTCGCCCGCCCCGACCTACGAGCTGTCGGAGTTCCTGGTCGACGTGCTCGGCGTGCAGGACGTCGGCGCGTACTTCCCGCACCGCGTCACCTACCACCCGACGTGCCACTCGCTGCGGATGCTCGGCGTCGGCGACAAACCGCTGTCGCTGCTCAGGGCCGTGCGCGGCCTGGACCTCGTGGAGCTGCCGGACGCCGAGTCGTGCTGCGGGTTCGGCGGGACGTTCGCGGTGAAGAACTCGGACACCTCCACGGCGATGTTGTCGGACAAGATGAGGCACGTGCTGGGCACCGGCTCGGAGGTGCTGGCCGCGGGCGACAACTCGTGCCTCATGCACATCGGCGGCGGGCTGTCGCGACTGCGCGCGGGCGTCCGCCCGGTGCACCTGGCCGAGATCCTGGCGAGCACCGAGGAGGAGCCGTGGGCACCCGCAACCCGGTGACGTGGCTGGGCAGTCCGAAGTTCCCGGACGCCGCCCGGACCGCGCTGGCGAACACCCAGCTCCGCAGCAACCTGCGCAGGGCCACGGGCACGATCCGCGGTCGGCGCGCGGCGGCCGTGGACGAGATGACCGACTGGGAACCCCTGCGGTTGGCCGGTGAGGCGTTGAAGGACGAGGTGCTGACGAACCTCGACGTCTACCTGGAGCGGCTGGAGAAGTCCGTCACCGCGCGCGGCGGCGTCGTGCACTGGGCGCGGGACGCGGCCGAGGCGAACGAGATCGTGCTGCGGCTGGTCCGCGAGACCGGCGCCGACGAGGTGGTCAAGGTCAAGTCCATGGCCACCGCCGAGATCGGGCTCAACGAGGCTCTTGAAGCCGGTGGTGTGGCGGCGATCGAGACCGACCTGGCCGAGCTGATCGTGCAGCTCGGGCACGACCGGCCGTCGCACATCCTCGTGCCCGCCATCCACCGCAACCGCTCGGAGATCCGCGAGATCTTCCGCCGCGAGATGCCGGACGTGCCGGACGGCCTGACCGACGAACCCCGCGACCTGGCCGAAGCCGCGCGAGCCCACCTGCGGCGCAAGTTCCTGTCCGCTCGCGTCGCCGTGTCCGGCGCGAACTTCGCCGTCGCCGACACCGGGTCGATCGTGGTGCTGGAGTCCGAGGGCAACGGCCGCATGTGCCTGACGCTCCCGGAAACCCTGATCACCGTGATGGGCATCGAGAAGCTCGTGCCGACGTGGTCCGACCTGGAGGTGTTCCTCCAGCTGCTGCCCCGGTCGTCGACGGCCGAGCGGATGAACCCGTACACCTCGGTGTGGACCGGCGTGACCCCCGGCGACGGCCCGCAGCAGTTCCACCTGGTGCTGCTCGACAACGGCCGCACCGACACCCTCGCCGACACGGTCGGCAGGCAGGCGCTGCGCTGCATCCGGTGCTCGGCGTGCCTCAACGTGTGCCCGGTGTACGAGCGCACCGGCGGCGAGTCGTACGGCTCCGTGTACCCCGGCCCCATCGGCGCGATCCTCACGCCGCAACTGGTGAACGACCCGCACGACGAGCAGGCCGCGTCGCTGCCGTTCGCGTCGTCCCTGTGCGGCGCCTGCTACGAGGTCTGCCCGGTCCGGATCAACATCCCCGAGGTCCTCACCCACCTGCGGGCCAGGTCCGTCGCGGCCCGCGGCCGCTCCCCCGAGTCGGTCGCGATGGCCGCCGCCGCGTGGGTGTTCAACTCCCCCAGCAGGTACGAGCGCGCGCAGAAGCTGGCGACGTTCGCCAAGCTGCTCAGCCGCAACGGCCGCATCACCCGCCTCCCCGGCCCCGGCGCGGCGTGGACGTCCTCCCGCGACGTGCCCGTGCCCCCGAAGCAGTCGTTCCGCGCCTGGTGGAAGGAGAACCGTGGCTGACGCGCGCACCGAGGTCCTCGCCCGCATCCGCGCCGCGCTGGGCGACCGCCCCGCACCCGTCGTCGTCCCCCGCGACTACCACCGCACCGGACCGGGCTCGCTGGACCTGCTCGCCGAGCGGGTCGCCGACTACCGCGCGACCGTGCACGAGGTCGCCGCGGACAGCCTGGTGGACCTGATCGCGTCGCTGCTGGGCGACCGCCGCATCGTCGCGCCCGCCGACCTGCCCGCGGACTGGCTGGTCCCGTCGGTGACGTGGCTGGTCGACTCGCCGCCGCTGACCGTCGAGGCCCTGGACGGGTCGGACGGCGTGCTGACCGGGTGCGCGGTCGCCATCGCCGACACGGGCACGATCGTGCTCGACGCCGGGGAAGCGCAGGGCAGGCGCGTGCTGACGCTGCTGCCGGACTACCACCTGTGCGTCGTGCGGGCGTCCCAGGTGGCGGCCACCGTGCCGGAAGCGTTGGCGCGCTTGGACTCCCTGCGCCCGCTGACGTTCATCAGCGGCCCGTCCGCGACCAGCGACATCGAGCTGAACCGGGTCGAGGGCGTCCACGGGCCGCGGACGCTGGAAGTGATCATCCTGCGGGACTGACGTCGGCGGCCGACACTCGGAGGATGGAAAAAGGCGACAAGGTCTCCTGGTCCAGCCACGGGCAACGGGTGCAGGGCGAGGTGGTCGAGGAGATCACCTCGGACACCGAGGCCGCGGGTCGGACCGTCCGGGCGTCCGAGGACGAGCCGCAGTACCGGGTCGAGAGCGACAAGACCGGCAAGGACGCGGTGCACAAGCCCGACGCGCTGCGGAAGAAGTCGTGAGCGAGTTCTCCGAGTCGGTCAACATGACGGCGTCGGAGCTCAAGCGGTGGCTGGACACCGACGAGTCGAAGTCGGTCGGCCAGTCGGACGGCGGCGAATCGGTCGGCCACCACTCCGGACGCCGGATCGTGGAGATCCTGGAGAAGCGCGAGGCCGACCTGACCGACTCGGACGAGCAGCACATGAGCAAGGTCGTCGGCTACGTCCACCGCCACCTCGCCCAGCGCCCGTCCGGCGACGTCGAGGACACCCGGTGGCGGTACTCGCTGATGAACTGGGGCCACGACCCGCTGAAGTAGAGCGAACCCCTGGTCAGGAGCAGCCTGACGGCGGGCGGCAAGATCGTCCTGGTGCACTGGGGGTCAGTCGCGCAGGTGCTGCCACGCCCACGCGCCCAGCGTGGTGGGGGTCGTGGTGAGGACCGTGCGCGGGTTCTCCGGTGTGAAGTCGTCGCGCAGGCCGCTGGACATCTTCACGATGGCGTCGGCCTGCTGGTCGCTCATCCCGACCGACGTCAACACCGCGTACAGGTCCGCGTCGGCCACCTGCTCGGCGCGGAACGGGCGGCCGAGCACGTCGCCGAGGACGGCGGCGGCCTGGGCGAACGTGAGGTCGGTCGGGCCGTGGACGGCCTCGACCTGGCGGCCGGACCAGTCGGTGGACAGCAGCCGGACGGCGGCGATGTCGGCGATGTCGCGCGGATCGACCCACGGCACGGGGGCGTCGACCGGCATGGCGGTGCGCAGGACGCCCTCGCGCAGCGCGTCGGGGTCGCCGAGCAGGTTGGTGAAGAAGTAGCCGCAGCGCAGGTGCAGCACCGAGGCGCCGGTCTCGTCCAACTGCTCCTCGGTGCGGGCCAGGCCGTCGATCTCCCCCGCTCCGCGGCGCTTCTCGGCGCCGACGCTGCTCTGGAAGACCGTGCGGGGAACGGCGTTCTCGCGCACGGCGCGGGCCGCGTTCGCCCCGAGGCGGGTGGACGACTCGATCGGGTCCACGGCTCCGGTGGGCGGGTCCACCCAGAACAGGGCGTCCGCGCCGTCGGTCGCGCGCAGGACCGCGTCGGGGTCCGCTTGATCACCTTGAACGACGTCGACGCGCTCCCGCACGGCGGCGGTGAGCTTGTCGGGGTCGCGGAGGAGCAGGGTCGGGGTGGTGCCCGCCTGGAGCAGCAGGCGGACGACGTTGGAACCCACGTGGCCGGTCGGCGTGGTGATGACGATCTTCATCACCACGGGTTCCCGGCTGCCACGACCGGAAAACGTCACTTCAGCAGACGGGACATCCTGCGGTCGGCCAGCGGTTTTCCGCCGGTCTGGCAGGTGGGGCAGTACTGGAAGGCCTTGTCGGCGAACGAGACCTCGCGGACGGTGTCGCCGCACACCGGGCACGGCAGGCCGGTCCTGGCGTGGACGCGGAGACCGGACCGCTTCTCCCCCTTGAGGGTGGCGGCGGACTGGCCGACCGAGCGGGCGACGGCGTCGGTGAGGACGGTCGTCAAGGCGTCGTGGAGCCGGTCGAGCTTGTCGTCGTCGAGCTTGCCCGCGGTGGCGTACGGCGAGAGCTCGGCGGTGTGCATGATCTCGTCGGAGTAGGCGTTGCCGACGCCCGCCATGAGCGCCTGGTCGGTGAGGGCCGTCTTCAGGCGTTCACCGCGGCCGTCGAGGAGGGACGCGAGGTCGTCGCGGCTCAGGCTGAGGGCGTCCGGACCCAGGCGGGCGATGCTCGGGACCTCGGTCGGATCGCGGACGATCCACGCGGCGAGGCCCTTCTTGGTGCCCGCCTCCGTCAGGTCGAAGCCGGGCCCCTCGCCCGGCGGGCCGAGGTGGACGCGGAGCGCCAGCGGGCCGCGGCCGGGCTTCGGCGGTGGAGCCGAGAGGTTCTCCGACCAGCGCAGCCAGCCCGCCCGCGCCAAGTGCACGACCAGGTGGATTCCGTCGCAGTCCAGGTCCAGGTGCTTGCCGTGCCTGCCCGCGCCCGTGACGGCGCGGCCGACCAGCGCCGTCCACGGCGGGTCGAACGTCTTCAGCACCTGCATGGACGCGACGTCCACGCGGTGCACCGTCCGCCCGACGGCGTGTTCGCGCAGGTGGTGGGCCAGCGCCTCGACCTCTGGTAGTTCCGGCACCAGCCCAGTGTCACCCGAGAACGCCGATCAGTCGACCGGTTGCAACGGGCCTTCCACGTCCGGGAGCGAGTACATCTCGATGTTCCGCGACACCTTGGACGCCTCCTGGCGCACGGTGAGCACCCCGCGGACCTGGCCCATCCACAGCTCCGGCGGCTGCTCGTCCGCGGTGGCCTTCGACTCCGCGACCAGCGTCCACGGCCTGCGCAGGCTCCAGCGGACCGGGAAGAACAGGAACAGGAAGATCAGCGCGAGGATCAGCCACGCGGGCACGACGACCTGCGCGGGTGTCCACGAGACGAGGATGACGCCCATCACCACGACGATCAGCATCATCATGACGCCGGGGCCCTGGCCGCCGCTCACGTCGTGCTCGAAATCGCCGTCGGGGGACGGGTTGCGCCATTCGATCCGGCTGCGCACCGTCCACATCCGGCCGTCCGCACCGCGCACCAGCCGCGTCATCACCGTCTCCTAGGCCTCATGAGCGATCACTCAGCGTCTCGTCAACGCTACCCGGTGGGCGCTGCACCCGGTGGGTGAACCAGCGGGACCTCGTCGTGGCGGGGAGTGATCGCGAATTGTGCCAGTCACTCGGTGCGGTAGGCGCTCGCGTAGGTCGGGTAGGCCGGTGGCGTCGACGTCGGGCGGATGATCACCGTCGTGGAGGTGGGCGTGCCGCTGGACGACGCCGTGCTGGACGAGCTGCTGAGCGACCTGCTCGGGCTGTCCGAGGTCGTCGTGACCGGAGCGGGCCCGTTCTGCTCGCTCAGCTCCTCGGAGGCCGAGGTCTCCTCGACCACGGACTCGGCGAGGTCGTCCACCGGCGCGTCCGGCGGTCCCGTCCGCCCGGTGGGGACCACCGTGGTCGCGGTGTGGACCTGGTGCTTCGCCTGCGCGGGCGGCGCGGCCACCTCCTGCCGCACCGGCTGGTCCTCGTCGGTGGGGGGCAGCGCGACGATCGCGCTCGGCGGCTGGCTGGTCGTCGTCGTGGCGCTGGTGGTGATGACGAGCTGGAGGCCGTGCGGGGCGTCCTGGTCGGCGCGGATCACCCCCGGCCCCGGCGAGCCGGTGAACAGGCCCGCGACCAGGCTGAACAGGCCGACGGCCGCGGCGGACGCGGCGCCTGCGAGCACGAACTTCACCCGGCCGCCCAACCACGCGGCCTTGCCCACGACGGCGACCGCCGTGATTTGGGCGCCCACCAGCGCGGTCGCGGCCACCGGGACGCCGAGGTGCGCCGCGTGCGCCCGCAGCGTGGAGCACACCTCGGACAGCTCGGCGTGCAGCGCGGTGCAGCGGTCGCACGTGCGGAGGTGCTTGCGGATGCGGCGGTGCTCGGCGCCCTGGACGCCGCCCGCCGTGTACGAGCCGAGCTTGACCAGGACGGACGCGCACGACTGCTCGGCGTGGTCCTCGGCGAGGTGGGCCTGGAGGTACGCGGCCCGCAGGCCTTCGCGGGCGCGGCGGGCGAGCGCGGACATGGCGTTGGCGCTCAGGCCGAACAGCGGCGCGACCGCGGACGGCCGCTCCCCCTCGACCTCGACCTGCCAGAGGACCGTGCGCCAGCGTTCGGGGAGGCTGGTGAAGGCGCGGCCGATCAGCGTGTACTCGGCGCGCTGGGCGGTGGCGTCGGCGTACGGCTCGACCCGCCTGTTCAACTCCTCGTCGTCCACCGGGACGTCACGGCGGCGGCCGCTCCACTCCCACGCGACGCGGCGGGCGACGGTCAGCAGGTACGTGCGGACGTGGTCCGTGGGTCCGGAACCGCGGCGGATCGCCTGGAGCACGCGGAAGAACGCCTCGGCGGTCAGGTCGTCGGCCTCGGCGGGGTCGCGCGCGTGCCGCAGCGAGAACCGCCGCACGGCGTCCGCGTGCCGCGAGAACAGCTCGCCGTAGGCGGCGTCCTCGCCCGCCCGAACCCTGGCGAGCAGTTCCCGGTCGATCTCGGTGCCGTCAGAGTCCTCGACCATCCGACCCGACACCTCCACGCAGCCACGTGCTCCCAGGTCAACATGCCACAAACCGGTCCTGCCGCCCGAGGAAGAAACTCAGCCGGTACCGAAGACCAGCCGACCGGCGTGAGCCATTCGGCCCAACCGATCCGCCCTACCGCTGGTGACGACCCGGTCACGGGTCGGCGTCGGCTGGTCGCCGCGCCGTCGGCGCGGGGCGGGTGGACCGGTAATCTTCCGCCGTGTGGCCGACTGGCGTTCGAGAGCAGCAGCTCTGCTCCCCGAGCTGAACGATGTCGTCGAGCACGAGTCCTGGTCTTGCCACGTGTACTTCGGCGAGCTGTGGCACCTCGCGCTCGAAGCGCACCGCGCGGGCGACGAGGGCACCCTCCGCCGCGTCTACGGCTTCGCGCACTGGTGCTTCCAGCAGCCGGAGCAGTTCCTGGCCAACGCGATCATGGTCAGCTTCTACGAGCACGTGTTCGACGACTGGGACCTCCGCGACGACGTGGCGCACCGCCTGCCGCCCGAGGTGGTGGCGAAGGTGCGGCCGCTGTGGGAGTGGCGCTGGTCGACGGAGCGGTTGGCCGAGGTGGACCACCTGTTCACCGACATCGGACCCCCCGGTCGTAATGCGGTTTGAGACTGGGTTATAGTTGCATCGCACCAAAGAACATCGGTGCGGACGTGGCGCAGCTGGTAGCGCATCACCTTGCCAAGGTGAGGGTCGCGAGTTCGAATCTCGTCGTCCGCTCGTTGAAAGAGGCCAGTGCTCATTTGAGCGCTGGCCTCTTTTCTCATGCCCGTGGCGCAGGTTCCACCCACCGCGATTAGGTTTGGCCCCGTCAGGAAGACACCTCTTCGAGACGGAGCTTTCAAGATGGCCACCACGCGCAAGGCGACCACGCACTGGGAAGGCAACCTGCTGGAGGGCAAGGGCGCTGTCACGCTGGAGTCGTCCGGCATCGGCACCTACGACGTCAGCTGGCCCTCCCGCGCCGAGGCCGCCAACGGCAAGACCAGCCCGGAAGAGCTGATCGCCGCGGCGCACTCGTCGTGCTACTCGATGGCGCTGTCGCACGGTCTCGCGCAGGCGGGCACCCCTCCGACCACGGTCGACACCTCGGCCGAGGTGACCTTCCAGCCCGGCACCGGCATCACCGGCATCCACCTGACCGTGCGCGCCTCCGTGCCCGGTCTGGACGCCGCCGCCTTCGCCGAAGCCGCTGAGGGCGCGAAGAAGAACTGCCCCGTCAGCCAGGCGCTGGCCGGCACGACGATCACGCTCGACGCGACGCTCGTCTGATTCCCGAACGGGACCGGCTCGGCCGATTCCGGTCGAGCCGGTCCTGGTGGGACGCCGGATTTGACTCGATTCGATCATCGGGATAGTCAAGCCCGGTGCAATCGGGGGATCCGGGGAGAGTCGCCGTGGGCGCGTTGGCGGGCGCGGTCCTCGCGGCCCTGTTCACCGGCGGGCTCGCGCGCCCCGAACCCGAGCCGCTCAGCACGCCGGGTAGCGGCCCGCACGTCGTCGTCGTGACCGGCGGGCAGCAGCCGACGCGGGTGAGGACGACGAGCACGACGTCCGGTTCGACCGGTTCCACGACGACTTCGACCCCTACGTCGACCCCTGTGACGACAACGTCGACCACCACCACGACGAAGCCGCCCGAGCCGACGACGACCACGGTCGTGACGACAACGACGCAGGTCCAGCCGCCCGCGACGACCACCACGACGGTCCCGCGGACGACCACGACCACCCCCAGGAGACCCTGCGGTCTGCTGTCGTGCTGATCTCTCCCCCTGGAACTCGACGCGGTGGAGCCGGCAGAATCCAAGTCGTGACGTTGAGCCAGGAGCACAAGCAGTTCACACCCGGTAACGAACCGACGATCAAGTTCCAGAGCGACGCGACGGTCAAGTTCCAACCGGTGGTCCCGCCACCGTTCATCCCGCCAACGCCCCCGACGCCCGCACCCGCCCAGCAGGCGGTCGCGGCACCGGCACCCCAAGCGCCCGCACCGGCCCCCGCCGCACCGGCGGCACCGGCACCGGCACCCGCCGCCAAGGCCCCCACGCCCAAGCCCGCCCCGTACGTGCCGCGCAGCGCGGCCCGCCGCCTGGCCCGCAAGATCCTCGGCCCGACGCTGTTGACGAAGAGGGGCTAGAGCGCTTCCACCTTGAACGGGTCGTGCTCGGCCAGCAGCTTCTCCAAGCGGGCCTGGTCGACCCGGCTGGCCAGGTACCCCTCCTCCTGGCGGTCACGGATGCACTTGGCGAGCGTGAACGCCGACGTGACGGTGAACAGCAGGCCCAGCGCCAGGAACGCCCGCACCCAGCCGTCCACCGGCAGGTAGGCCACACCCAGGCCCACCGCGCCGAGTGAGACGACGAACGAGATCACGGCCTGCGCGTAGAACGCCGTCGAGGTCGGCGTGTGCTTCTTCGTCGTGTTAGCCATACCTGGAATTCTGCGATCGCCGCAGGTCCGGTGTCTTGAGTACCGCTACTCAACTTCCGCGGCGCGCGTGCCGCGTCGACGAGTCCGGTCCCGAACCGGACCGTGGGCCCACCGCACGGACCGGGCGCTGGACGTGGTGCCGAAGTCGTGCGGTAGCGACCCATCTCACCTGCGGATTTGCCCGACCGGCTGATCGGTGCGCGGCTGGTCGGTCAAGATAGGCTCGGCTGGCCTGGCCACTGGTACCGACTCGTTCCCAACGGCCGCCACACGGACGCCCGTGTACTCACGGACAGATCGCCGAGAGGGATTTCAGATGGGCTGGCAGGAAGAGCTGAGCGCTCTGGACGAGGCGCTGGCCGCCGGGCGGATCACCGCGGACCAGCACCGGTCGCGTCGTGACGAGCTGCTCGCCGCGGCGTCCGGCGGTGGGCCCGCGCCCCTGCGGTGGCGGGCGGACCAGCCCGCCGACCCCGAGGCGACCGGGATCATCGACACGAGCCAGTTCGCCGACCCGGAGAAGACGCAGAAGGTGCGCCCGGTCGGTTTCCCGGTTCCCACCCAGCAGCCGCAGTTCCCGCAGCAGCAACAGTTCGGCCAGGCTCCGCGGCGCGCGGCCGCGCCGTGGGAGGACCAGGGTCCCGCCGTTCCGCCGAGCACACCGGGTGTGCACGGCCCGGAGGTGTTCGACTCCGGCGGCGGCAAGAGCCCGAGGGTCGGCATCTACGTGCTGATCGGGGTGCTGGCGTTCGTCGTGATCGGCGGCGGCGTCTTCTGGTTCGGCCTCAGCGGCGGAATGGGCACCGAGTCGGCCGATCCGCCCCCCGCGGTCGCGGCCACCACCACCGCGCCGGAGACGTCAGCGCCCGAGACGTCCGCACCGCCGAACACACCGAGCACCCCGAGCGCCGCCCCGCAGTCGGGTCTGGCAGCGGTTCCCGACCCACCGGGCAACGCGAACCCGAAGAACGGCGAGTACACGTTGGCCGGCGCCAAGGAGGCGCAGATCGTCACCGAGGGCGACGTGAAGGCACTGGAGGACGCGGGCGTCGAGAAGGTCTTCGACAAGTCGAGCGGTGACGGCGAGCTGTCGTTCGCCATCGCGGTGTACGTCGCCAGGGACGAGGAATCGGCCAAGAAGCTGACCGCCGCGCTGGTGGAGAACAGGGCAACCCCCGGAACGTCCACTGTGGACTTCAGCGACGTGCCGAAGACGGTGACGACGACGAAACTCCCGTCCTCCAACCAGTTCCTGTACCGCGGTATCTACACGTCGGGCAAGATGACGGTGCGCCTCGCGACGGCGGGCCCCAGCACGGTGCCGGACCAGGACGTGGGCACGAGGTTCTCCGAGTTCCTGCGCAAGGCGCTCGGAGCGATCCGCGCCGACTGAGGTCCGGCTCGACCGCCCGGTGGCGCCACGGCGGAGCCGAGCGATCTTGCACACCGTGTTCGGGCAGGATGGGTCAGCCTGTTCGGGCAAGTCGAGCGACACGTGAGGTAACTGGGCGATGGACTGGCAGGAGACGCTGCGGGAACTCGACGCGCGACTGGCAGGTGGTCACGTCACCCGCTCCGAGTACATCAAGCAGCGCGACCAGGTCCTCGCACAGGCCGCGGGCTCCGCCGCCCCCTCGCTGGATCCGGACCGCACCCAGCGCGTGCACGTGGAGGAGCCCGCGCCGATCTTCACGCCGGTGCCGCGCGTCGCCGCGCTGGACGGCGTCGCGGTGTTCGCCAACTCGCGCAAGCCGAGGCGCAGGGCTCCCGCCATCGTCGCGGTCCTCGTGATCGCCGCGCTCGCCGTGAGCACGTGGTGGTTCACCCGCGACTCGACCTCCGCCGCGGACACCAAGGCCACCGCCGCCACCGCGTCCACCTCAGCCTCCGCGTCGACCCCGCCCGCGGTTCCGGCCCTGCCGGGGGCCGCGGGCCGCACCGACCCCGAGATGGACCTCATCAGCGCCGTCGACCTGAAGCTGCTCTCACCGCAGGAAGCGGGTCTGCTCAACGACAGCGGCGTCGACCGCTTCCACTTCGCCACGTCCACCGAGCTCGCCACGTCCTACGCGCTGATCGTCGTCCCGACGCCCTCGGCGCGCGAGGCCGCGCAGGTCGCCAACGGGCTGAACGACCAGTTGCGCACCGCGGGCTTCACCAGCACCCCCGAGGGCCGGTTACTCCTGTCCACGCCCGAGAAAGCGGTGCTGCGCCTCGTCTACACGTCCGGCGACAAGGTGGTGCGCGTCGGCGTCGCGCAGGGCCCGAACCCGGACGTGGCGCAGTTGGCGAAGGACCTCACCGCCGTGCTGGCCACCGTCCAGGGCGCCCTGCCGAGCCGGTGATCAGGCCCTGATCCGCTCGAACTCGACCGTGGGCGCCTCGAACTGGACGGTGGGCGCTTCGAACTGGACGGTGGGCGCCGAGTGGGACGGCGGCTTCGGCTTGCGCCGCAACAAGATCTTCCGCAACCGCATCGCGGGGCTCTCGACGAGGTGCCACGACAGCAGCCCCAGGCCGAAGGCGACGGGCACCGACACCAGCGCGATCACCAAGGCGGACTCGGCGCCCAGCCACACCACGAGCTGTTCGGTCGGGAACCCGTAGAGGTAGACGCCGTAGCTCGCCATCGTCAGCGCGGGCGGCAGCCACAGCTTGCGCGGCAGCAGCGTCCCGATCGCCAGGGCGAGGTACGGCACCGTCACCAGCCGCGTCACCTCGCCCATCGGCGACGCGTACATGACCAGCTCCACGCCGACGGCCACCGCGACCCCGGCCCACGAGTACCGGATCTTCTCGCGGTACAGGTGGGCGAGCATCCCCGCGCAGTACATGGCCAGGTACTGCACCAGGGGCAGCGCCGGCACCAGCAGCAGCACCTCCGGCAGGTCCACCTGCCCGGTCATCATCCGCTGGAACACCACGGCCAGCGCCAGCGCGGCCACGAGCACGATCCACCGCCGCCGCACCGCGCCCACGAGTCCGAACACCGCGATCAGCAGGTACCCGAGCACCTCGATCGGCAGGCTCCACAACGAACCGTTGACCGCGTTCGGATAGGGATTTTCGGTGAACACCCCCGGAAGCGCGTACCGCTGCGGGAAGATCAGCGCGTTGTCGTGGAGGTAGCTCCACGTCGCCGGGTGTTCGAAGTACGCACCGGTGGAAAGCGTTGTCAGGACAGGCCCGAGCACCAGGGCGCACAGCACCAGCATGACCACGAGGCCCGGCATGATGCGCAACGCGCGCTTGACGAAGTACCGCCACAGGTGGGGATCGCGCTCCCAGCTGCGGATCACCTGGTACCCGCTCATGGCCATGAACATGGAGACCGCGACCGCGCCGAGGTCGACGCCGGACCAGGTGGGCAGGACCGAGCCTCCGGACTTGGTCAACGGGGCCGTGTGGTCGATGATGATGCAGAACGCCGCGAACAGCCGAAGGGTCCCGAAACCGTCCGTGGCCCGCTTGCGGTCGTTCGGCGCACTGCCGTCGGGACGTCGATTACCCCAGATGCCCACCGAGGCCTCCTCCCGCCGACCCGCGGTCAGCGGACCGTAGGATAGGCGAACCGCGAGGGCCGGGGGTTTTTCCGTGCGCACGTGCAGAGATTGACCACGTAGGGAGGATCGCGGTGACCTGGCAGGAACAACTCCGACAGCTCGATGCGGCGTTCGCCGCGGGGAAGGTTTCGGCAGACGTCTACCGGCGTCAACGCGACGAGTTGCTCTCCACGGCGCAGAGCGGCCAAGCCACCACGCCCCAGACCGGACCGGACTCCAACCCGTTCCCGGCGCCGTTCAAGTGGAGCCCCCAGCAACCCCAGCCGCAGCAGCAGCCGCCGCCCTCCTCGGAGTCGACGCAGTTCATCAAGCCCGTCGGCACGCCGAGCGAGTCCGACCGCACCCAGGTCGTGCCCACCACCGGTGACGCGGCCGAGCGGACGCAGGTCGTGTCGGACGCCGACCGCACCCAGGTCGTGCGCGGCCAGCAGCAGCAGGGCGCGCCGTGGCAGGCCCAGCAGGGCACCGGCACCCCGTGGGGCGGCGACCAGAGCGCCTACTCCCCGCCGTGGGCGGGCGGAGACCCCGAGCAGCAGCAGTGGAGCGGGTTCAACACCCAGGGCCCCGAGGTGTTCGACGAGAGCGGCAAGGGCAAGGGCAAGGTGTTCGCGATCGTCGGCGTGGTCGTCGTCGTCCTCGCCATCGCCGCGGGCCTCTACTTCTTCGTCTTCAAGCCGAACGGCGGCCAGACCGTCGCGAGCCCGTCGTCGTCCTCTTCGGCCGCTCCGACGACCACCACGAAGCCGAAGCCCAGTCCTTTCGGCACGCTGGTCGTCCCCGAGGGCCGCTACGCGGGCCCCAAGACCTACACCCCGGACGAGCTGACGTCCGCCAAGCCGCTGCCGACGCCGGACCTGCTGGTGCTCAAGCAGGAAGCCGCCACCGAGGCGCGGTCGGTGATCGTGGTGGAGAGCGAGATCACCACGAGCCTGTGGGCGTTCAAGTCCCCCGCCCCCGCCAAGCTCCAGGAGGCGATGGACACCGACCAGAAGCGCTTCGCGTTCATCGAGGACCCGTCGTCCAAGCAGGGCACCGTCGTGCCGTTCAAGTCGGTGCAGACCAGTGGTGAGAAGTCCATCACGGTCTTCCGGGCGCACTACGTCGCGGGCGGCGAGGTCATCCGGGTCGAGGTGTTCGGCGTCGACGAGGCGGGCACCAAGAAGCGCTTCGACGCCGTGTTCGCCGAGCAGCTCAAGCACACGGCTCCGGCGAAATGAGTTCTCCCCACTCCGTGCGGGTCGCGGTCGTGCTCTACGAGAACCCGCTCGCCGAGGTGTGGCGGTGCGTCCGTGCGCTCAACCGCACGGCCCAGCTCGCGCTGGACTCCACCGAGATCGGGCTGAACGCGGTGGCCATCTCCATCGGCGACTGCTCGGACGTGCCGGTGATCAGCGAGGGCGACCTGCGGGAGCTGCGCGCGGGCGCCGACCCGCGCGTCACGCTGGAGTACAGGTGGTTCAACGCGAACCTCGGCCATAGCGCGGGCTCGAACGCGCTGGCCGAGGGCGCCACCGAGGACGCGGTGCTCTTCCTCAACCCGGACAGCTACGTCGCGCCGACGCTGCTGCGGCACCTGGTGGAGGCGCTGCGCGACCCGGAGGTGGTCGCCGCCGACGGCCGCCAGATCCCGTGCGAGCACCCGAAGTACTTCGACCCGCGGCTGGGTGACCAGAGCTGGGCCAGCGGCGCGTGCCTCGTGGTGCGCACCGCGGACTTCCACGCCGTGGGCGGGTTCGACGCGCGCTGGTTCCCGTCCTACGTCAACGACGTGGACCTGAGCTGGCGGCTGCGGATGCGCGGCACGCGGGTGGTGCACCAGCCGAGGGCGGTGCTGTTCCACGACAAGCGGCTGGACAGCACGGCGGGGGTGCGCACGACGGCGATCGAGCCGTACGAGGGCATCCTCGGCAGGCTGATGCTGGCGACCAGGTTCGACCGGCCCGACATCGTCACCGAGACCGTCGAGGTGCTGGAGGTCCACGGCAGCGACGAGCAGCGCCGCGCGCTGGAGGAGTACGAGCGCAGGCACTCCGGGGGCGACCTGCCCCCCGTGCTGCCCGACGCCGCTTCGGTGGCCGACTTCATCAACGGCGAGTACGGCCGCCGCCGATTCTGAGGGATGCACCCGTGGGCAACTACGAATTCGACTTCAACGAGTCCGGCCCGTACGGCGCCGCCGTGCGCCTGCTGTCCGCCAGCGCGCCCGCGGGTCGGGTGGTGCTGGACGTCGGGTGCGGCGCGGGCGCGGTGGCCGGACCGCTGGGCGACCTCGGCGCGACCTACGTCGGCCTGGACGTGGACGAGGGCGCGGTGGCCGCGCTGACCGAGCGCGGCGTCGAGGCGCACCTGCTCGACCTGACCCGGCCGGACCTCGGCATGGCGCTGGACAAGGTGGTGAACGGCCGCCGGGTCGCCGCGGTGCTGTGCCTGGACGTGCTGGAGCACGTGCCGGACCCGCAGTCGGTGCTGGAGGTGCTCGCGAGCCTCGCCGCCGAGCAGTCGGACGTGGAGCTGGTGGTCAGCGTCCCGAACGTCGGCCACGTCGACCTGGCGCGGCAACTGCTGGCAGGCCACTGGGACATGACCGACTCGGGCCTGCTGGACCGCACCCACGTGCGGTTCTTCACCGAGGGCACGCTGACCGAGCTGATGGTGTCGACCGGCTGGTACGAGGCGGCGCGCGAGGACTTCGTGCTGCCCCGGTCCGACCAGAACCGCGCCGGGCACCCGCTGTACGAGCCGAAGTCGTCGCTCGGCGCGCTGGTGGACCAGGTGCGGTCCGGCGCGGACGGGCACGGCAAGGTCAACCAGTTCGTCCGGCGCTACCACCGCGGCGCGGCTCGGGTGACCGCCGCCGTCGAGGAGGAGCAGCCGTTCCTCAGCGTGGTGATGCGGACCCAGGGCAAGCGGCCGGACACGCTGGTGGACGTCCTGTGCTGCCTCGGCGCGCAGACCGACCTCGACTTCGAGGTCGTGATGGTCGTGCACGACTCCTCCATGGAGACGGCCGTGCAGACCGTCGTCGACCAGTTCGAGGGCAACCTCGCCCACCGCGTCGCGGTGCTGTCGTGCGACGGCGGCACCCGCGGTCGCCCCGCGAACGCGGGCCTGGCGGCGGCGCGCGGCGAGTACGTCGTGTTCCTGGACGACGACGACCTGGTGACCGCGAACTGGGTGGAGAACATCAAGGCGGGCGCGCGGACGTCGCCCGGCACGCTGGTCCGCTGGTGGGCCGCCGAGCAGCACCGCCAGTGGTCGCCGAAGGGCCTGCTCGCCCCGCACACCGCCACCGGACCGCTGACGCCCACGTACGCCACGCGGTTCGACATGATCCGGCACATCCGGCAGAACGAGACGCCGTTCCACTGCTTCGCGTTCCCGCGCGTGCTGGTGGAGCTGGGTTTCCGGTTCGACGAGTCGCTGACGGTGTGCGAGGACTGGGAGTTCCTGGTTCGCGCGGCGTCGTTCTGCGGCGTGCACGACACCGACGAGATGACCTCCATCTACAACAAGTGGTCGGAGAAGTCGTCCTCGCACGCGGTGGCCACCGACGAGTGGCTGGTGATGCGGTCGATGGTGCACGTGGCGCTGGACGAGAAGCCGCTGCTGCTGCCGCCGGGATCGGTGCGGTCGCTGGACCGCAGGCTGGAGCGCGAGGAGGTGCTCCAGCGGCGCATCGACGTGCTGGAGGCCGAGTTGGCGGCGGTGCGCGGTCAGTTGGCGTACACCGAGCAGGTGTCGACCAACGCGCACAACGCGCTGTCGGAGCTGCGCGGCTCCACGTCGTGGAAGGTGAGCGCACCGGTGCGGCTGGCCGGTGCGGTGGCGAAGAAGGCGCGGGAGAAGCGGCAGCCCTAGCGAGGGCGCTTGGCCAGTTCGGTCTTCACCGCGTTGACGACGGTGTCGGACAGCATCGGGTTGATGCCTCCCGTGAGGCTGCGCTCGACGGCTTCGAACACGACCACGTCGCTGTCCGCGAGCACGCCCGTGAGCTTGGCCAGGTCGGTGCCCGCGGTGTCGCTGTGCACCACGGTCAGGTCGGCGAACCCGCCCGCGAGGTACTGGGTGGCGGCCAGCGTGAACGAGTCGGCGATCATGCCGACCTTGGCCCGCACGACGTCCTTGCCGGTCGCGCCGGTCAGCCGCAGCGGGTCGCGGAACGCCTTGTCGATGACCCTGCTCTGCACCCTCGTGCCGTCCGGCGCGAGGTCGTAGGTCTGCGTCGGGAACTCGGCAGGCTTGCCCAGCAGCGTCGACAGGTCGCCTTCGCGCTGCACGACGGTCGCGGGCGTGGCCTTCCACGCGGCGGTCGAGCCTGGCTGGATCGTCTCGGCGAGCAGGCGGGTCATCGCGAGGCCGCCCTCGTGGGTCCAGTGCGTGTCGATGTTGGAGTAGACGGGTGATCCCCGGCGTTCCCCGGCGGTGCGCAGGGCTGGCCGGATGTCCAGCGCGCCCGCGTCGTCCACGGCCCGCTTCCAGAAGGTGTCGCGGGCCTCGGTGGAGCAGGCCTTGCCGACGTACTCGGCGGGCAGGTGCTCGGGGACCATCGTGGTCTTGTCGGGCGCGACGACCATGACGAACTTGCGCCCGGAGGACTCGACGGCGTCGCGCAGCCTCTCCATGCCGCCGATGACGGCGTCCATCTGCCTCTCGGGCAGGCACGCGCCGAGCACGTCGAAGCCGAGGTAGAGCCAGCCGTCCGTGCCCTCGATGACCTTGGGGAACCCGGCGGCGCGCAGCTTGTCGCGGTCCTCGTCGGACGCGCTGGGGGTCTGGACGGGCGCCTGCACCGGGCCGACGGCCTCGGCCTTCTGCCCCAGCGGCGGCGGCTCGCCGAAGATCCCCCGGCTGATCGAGTCCTCGGCGAGCACGGCCTTGTCCCGCAGCGGCAGGTGGTCGGTCGCCCACTGGTCCAGGCCGGTGAACAGGCCGAAGCCGTCGGTGATGGACGGGAAGCCCGCGAGTTCGCGGTTCTCGAACGCGGGGGCGCGCACGCCCACGACCAGCAGGAGCATCGGAACGCAGAAGAACACGAGCGCGGCGACCCGTGCCGACGTCTGGCGGACCCCGTGCCTCGGCCGGTGCAGCGGGTGCTCGCGCGGCAGCCACGACTCGGACAGGGGAGGAAGGCCCGGACCGCCTCCGGGCGGGGTCGGCGCGTCAGGCCGGTTGGCGGTCACCGGATCAGGGTATCCAGTTGCGCATCCGTGAGTCCTGTTGATCTGCAACCTCACACAAGTGCTACGCGTCTGTACGGGTGGGTCACGCGCTATCCGGACCCCGAAGAGTCGACGGAGGCCCCGATGTGGTTGCATGTGACCCTGGTCACTTTGGCAAGTGTCGCATTCTTGGCACGAGCCTTCCGAGCGGTCAGAGCCGTACCCAAGAGAACGGGACAAGAGCAGGACAAGCTTCTCCCTTCATCCCCGATTGAGACATAGATACCGACCCACAGGTCTATGTTGGATTCCCTTGGTTGCCGTACGATCCATTCCAGTTGATATTGGGATCGGTCACGCCCGACCCGGGACCTCACAGAGGTAGGTGCGTCATGGATCTCGCACTGAGCAAGGTCATCGAGTTGCGCGAAAGTGGTTTCCAGTTCCTGCACCTGCGGGACGGCGAAGGCGAACTCGACCGGATCATGGCGTTCAAGCAGCGCAGAGGGTTCATCGACTCGATCCTCTTCTGGTCCGAGACAGAGGCTCGCGCAGGCCGCCTACCTGCGGTTCGCGACAGCACCCGCCCCGCGCAGGCCGTCTGGATCTACGAGGGTCAGCTCGTCGAGGCCGTCGACCGCCTGCTGCAACTGCCGGAGCCGGGCTCCCGCAACGCGCCGACGCTGATGAAGAGCACGGCGTCCGACCTGGCCGTGGTGACGACGCTGCCGTTCAAGTTGAACCTGCCGCCGGGCGCAATCGCGTAGTGCGCAATTGGTCGCACTCCGTGAAGAATGACGGCGTGACCAATACGACCAATACAGCCGGTAACGGGATCATGAATTGCTCATAATCTTTTCGGGGTTACGAGTCCGGATTCATAAGCGAGAACAACGAGCTGCGCCCGGTCCCGCGCGGCAATCTTCGTCATCATGCGGCTGACGTGCGTTCGTGCCGTCGCGGGGCTGATGACCAGGTGTTCCGCGATCTCGTCGTTGGACAGCCCGCCCGCCACCAGCGCCAAGACCTCTCGCTCACGATCAGTGAGTTCTCGCAGCGCGGACGGGTGAAGGCGGCGATTCTCCGGTCGCGACGCATACTCTGCGATGAGCCGTCTCGTGACGCTGGGTGCAAGCAGGGCATCACCCGCAGCGACCACGCGCAGCGCGTGCAGGAGTTCCACCGGCTCGACGTCCTTCAGCAGGAACCCGCTCGCGCCACCGCGCAGCGCGTCGAACACGTACTCGTCCACGTCGAACGTCGTCAGGACCAGCACCTTCGTGCCGCGCAGCTCCGGATCCCCGGAGATGAGCCGCGTCGCTTCGAGCCCGTCCGTGCCCGGCATCCGGATGTCCATGACCACGACGTCCGGTTTGTGCGCCCTCGCCTGCGCCACGGCCTGGGCCCCGTCACCGGCCTCCCCCACGACCTCGAACCCGTCCTCGGTGTCCAGCAGCAACCGGAAACCGGCCCTCACCAGCGCTTGGTCATCGGCCAACACAACCCGGATCACGTGTCTCCCCCTCCGACCGGCAGCACGGCCCGCACCTCGAACCCGCCGCCCGGCAGTGCTCCCGCTGCCAGGCTCCCGCCGAGCGCCTCCGCCCGCTCCCGCATCCCCGCCAGTCCCGTCCCCGCGCCGATGCTCGGCATCGACGTCCGCCCGTCGTCCCGGACGACGACCTCCAGCCGGTCGGCGGACCGCTCGAACCGGATGGTGATCTTCGTGGCGTCCGGCGCGTAGCGGAGGGCGTTGGTCACCGACTCCTGCACGATCCGGTAGCAGGCCGCGTCCACCGGGGCGGGCAGATCGCCCGGTTCACCCAGCACCTCGACGGTCTTCCCCACGGGTTTCAGGAGTTCGTCCAGCCGCCGCAGGCTCGGGGCGGGTGCCGTGCCTTCGCCACTCCGAAGCACCCCGAGCGTCGCCCGCAGGTCCACCAGCGCCGCCCGGCTGGCCTCCTTGATCGCCAGGAGCGCCTTCACGGCCTCCTCCGGCTTCCGGTCGGCGACGTGCGCGGCCACCCCGGCCTGCACGTTGATCATCGCCAGGCTGTGCGCCACCACGTCGTGCACCTCGCGCGCGATCCGCAGCCGCTCCTGCTCCGAGTGGTACCGCCGCCGCTCCACCGCCATCCGCCGCCCGAGGCTGAACACCGCCAACGCGGGCGCGGCGACCAACGGCCCCCAGTGGCCGACCGCGTAGTAGAGCCACGTCGAAGTCCCGGTGAGCGCGATCGTCGCCACCGGGTAGCGCTTGCGCAGCAGCAGCAACCCGAAGGTCGCCACGACCCAGGCGTAGGGCACCAGGAACACGGCTCGACCGTACGGGAGGGAAGGCCGGGGAGCGTCGGTGCTGAGGCGGCTCGGTGACGTACGTCAGCGGTCGTACGCGCCGCTCTTCGCGGCGGTCAGGAATTCCGACCAGTCCGGCAGCGAGATGGTCGGGCCCGCCGGGTTCTTCGAATCGCGAACCGCAGCAGCGACACCGGTCAGGGCGACTTCAACGCAGTTCGCGTTGCCGCCGGCGTTGCTGCGACTGCTCTTGCGCCAGGCAGTGGACACCACAATCCCCCTATCGCTCAGCGGCCGCCCTCTCGATCCATGTCGCGGACTCGTCCGGGGTCAACGCGAGCTTCGAGAGGTGGGTGAAGACGAGTTTACCGGCCTTGACCTTCTCGGGGTCCTCGATGTGGATCGACCCGGTGGCGTGCTCCACGTAGAGGACCCGGGAATCCCGCTTGTCCGGGAAGTCGAGCAGGGTGAACGGGCCGCTGTAGCCGTCGTGGAAACCGACCGACAGCGGCAGGACCTGCACCTGGACCGCGTCGAGCCGGCCGCGTTCCACGATGAGCCGCAACTGGGCGCCATCGGCCTGCGAGAGGGCGCTCTCCGCGATCACCACGTGGAGCCGCAAGGGGTTCTCGCCCAGCAGGCGCTCCTGCCTGCGCAACCGCACGAGCACCTGGTTGTCGACCCAGTGCTTGGACCGCTGGACCCGTGCACCCGCGAAAGCCGCGCGCACGTAGGACTCGGTCTGGAGCAGTCCGGGCACGTGGGCGAACTGGAAATCCCGGACCACGCTGGCGTCGTGCTCCAGGCTGATGTACCCGTGGTCGTCAACGCCGTAGGGGTGCCACCAGCCCTTCTCGATCGCCCGTTCGTACATGTCCAGGTACGGCTGCCACTCGGACACCGCCAGCCCGTACTCGTCCAGCATCGCCCGCAGGCCGTGGTACTCCGGTCTCTGCCCGTTCTCGATGCGGCTGAGCTTGCGGTGGTCGTACCGGAGCCTGGCAGCGGCTTCCTGCTGGGTCAGTCCAGCGCGCTCGCGCAGCACGCGGAGCGCTTCGCCGAGTTTCCGCTGCCGGAACGTGGGTTCGGCGTTCTTGCCCACCAGGCACCTCCCGTGATCGCCCGACCGCATGACGTTACGACGTGGAACGCAAGCGGTGGGAATCCCACCGCCTGCTGCCCGCGTGGACCGTCTGGCCCATGGACGACTACCACCACCGGATCGAGTACAAGAGGCGGCAGCCCGGCGGGTCACTGGTGTGCGAGCACGTCGAGAACGTCGACGACCACGGTTGGTACGTGGTGCGGGGCGACGCGTGGAAGGCGCACTACACGCGGGGCTGCGCCGCCGAGTACCTGGATCGGGCGGGCGCGAGATCGGGGACCTACGTGGTCGTGGTGTGGCGGGCGGAAACGCGCGTGTGCACCGCGAAACTGGACTGGCTCCGCCCCTCTCGCGGGTGAACGGAGTCGCCCGAGCGGATTACGCGCCTTGCTCCGCACCGCCCGGATGAGGCAATTTCGCGGCCATGAACCTCGGGCCGATCACCTCGGTGCCCGGCCCGAGCGGAATCCCGGTGCCGGAACGGCCTTGGTCCCCTCCCCCGGACCAGGGTCGTTCCACTTCCCGCTAGCGGCCGACGGCGTAGCCCTGGGCACCACGGGGGTTGGCGGCGGCGCGGAGCAGGCCGTCGCGGGAATCCCTCGACACGGCGGACATCCGTCCCAGCGCCCACTCGCCCGCGTCGACCACGGTGTGGCCGCGCTCGGCCAGGTCGGCCATGACCGCGGCGCCGACGCGGGACTCGACGACCAGCTCTCCCGGCGTCCACGTCCGCGGGTAGAACGAGGTGGGGAACGCGTTGCTGTGCCACATCGGCGAGTCGATCGACTCCTGGAGGTTGAGACCGCCGGTGGTGTGCGCGAGCCAGAACCCGAGCTGCCACTGGTCCTGCTGGTCCCCGCCGGGCGTGCCGAACGCCAGCGCGGGCAGGCCTTCGCGCAGCGCCAGCGTCGGGCTCAGCGTGGTGCGGGGGCGTTTGCCGGGGGCCAGGGAGTTCGGGAGTCCCTTGTCCAGCCAGAACATCTGGGCGCGGCTGCCGAGGCAGAAGCCGAGCGACGGGATGGTCGGCGAGGACTGGAGCCAGCCGCCGGACGGGGTCGCGGACACCAGGTTGCCCCAGCGGTCCACGACGTCGACGTGCACGGTGTCGCCCTTGGTGGTGCCGCTGCGCCCGACTGTCGGCTCGCCGACGGCGCCGCCGAGGTCGGTCACCGCGCTGGGGCCGCGCTGGATGTGCGCGGCCAACCGCGGCACGAGGTCGCTCGGCGAGCCGGGGCGCAGGTCCAGCGACGCGTTCTCGTCCACGAGCTTGCGGCGGACGTCGGCGTACTCGCGGGACAGCAGCACGTCGAGCGGCACGTCGCCGGTGTCGCCGTACCAGGCCTCGCGGTCGGCGAACGCGAGCTTGGCGCACTCGACCGCGAGGTGGACGGTCTCCGCCGTGGGCTTGCCGTCCACGTAGGACAGCCGGTCGGCGAAGCCCTCCAGCAGCCGGAGCTGTTGCAGCAGAACGGGTCCCTGCGACCAGGCGCCGCACTTGGCGACCGTCCAGTCGCCGAAGTCGGCGGTGACGGCGTCCTCGTAGGTCGCCTCCCACCCGGCCATGTCGGCACCCGTGAGCACACCCGCGTGGTCTTCGCCGGAGTCGTCGCGGAACGCCGTGCGGCAGAAGTCGTCGACCTGCGCGGCCACGAAACCCTGCGACCAGGCGCGGCGGGCCGCTTCGATCTGGGCTTCGCGGTTGCCGCCCGCGGCCTCACCGGCGGCGAGCAGCCACTCCCACGTCTCGGCGAGCTTCGGGTTGCGGAACCGCGACCCCGCCTCGGGGACGCGGCCGCCCGGCATCCACTGCGCGGCCGAGGTGGGCCAGTGGTCGCGGAACAGGTCGGAGACCGCGGAGATGGTGAAGGACACCCGTTCCAGCACCGGGAACCCGTCGCGGGCGTAGCCGATCGCGTGGTCGAGGACCTCGCGCAGCGACTTGGTGCCGTAGTCGCGGAGCAGGGTGAGCCAGCCGTCCCACGCGCCGGGCACGGTGGCCGCGAGCAGTCCGCTGCCGGGCACCAGGTCGAGGCCGAGGCCGGTGTAGTGGTCGACGGTCGCGCCCGCCGGGGCGACGCCCTGGCCGCACAGCACCCGTGGCGCGCTCTCGTTGACCGACGAGAAGACCACGGGGACCTCGCCGCCGGGACCGTTCAGGTGCGGTTCGACGACCTGGAGCACGAAGCCCGCGGCGACGGCGGCGTCGAAGGCGTTGCCGCCCGCCTCCAGCAGGGCCATGCCCGCCGACGAAGCGAGCCAGTGGGTGGACGCGACCATGCCGTGGGTGCCGACGAGTTCCGGCCGGGTGGTGAACACGTGGCCAACTTACGCGCCGTCGGCGCTTTTGGTTACCCCCGCTAACGAAGGGTCGGCCAGAAAGATCGACATCAGAGGTGTGGCGGAGCGTGACATCGGTTATCCCCTGAGTGCGCGAAGACAACCCCTCTGGCGGACGAAGCGGTGGGGACGATCAGGGGAGCAGTGTTCACCACATGGAATTGCTGGTCATCTTGGGCATGTTCGTCGGACTGGCAGCGCTCGCGGCTGTGCCGTTGGTCGCACTGCTGCACCTCTCGGACCACCGGGGCAAGGGCTGGCGCTGAACGAGCGTTAACCTGGGCCCATGCAGATCACGGGTACCGCGGCGATCGTGACAGGTGGTGCGTCGGGCCTCGGTGGGGCCACCGCGCGCGCTCTGGCGGCGAAGGGCGCGCAGGTGTTCGCGCTCGACCTGCCGTCGGCCATCGAGAAGGCCGAGGCCGTCGAGGGCGTGACGTACCTGCCCGCCGACGTGACCTCCCCCGAGCAGGTCCAGGCAGCGGTCGACACCGCGGCGGGCTCCGGCCCGGCGCTGCGGATCGTCGTCAACTGCGCGGGCATCGGCCCGTCCACCAGGACCGTCGGCAAGAACGGCCCCCACGACCTCGACCTGTACCGCAAGGTCATCGAGATCAACCTCGTCGGCACGTTCAACGTGCTGCGCCTGGCGGCGGCGGCGATCGGCAAGACCGAGCCCCTCGCGGACGGCCAGCGCGGCATCGTCATCAACACCGCCTCCATCGCCGCGTACGACGGCCAGATCGGCCAGGTCGCCTACGCGAGTTCCAAGGCAGCCGTCGTCGGCATGACCCTCCCCGCCGCGCGCGACCTGTCGTCCGTCGGCATCCGGGTCATGACGATCGCGCCCGGCATCGTGGACACCCCGATGCTCGCGACCGTCTCCGACGAGTTCCGCGCGGGTCTGGCGGCGGGTGTCCCGTTCCCCAAGCGCCTCGCGCTGCCCGCGGAGTACGCGCAGCTCGCGCTGACCATCGTGGAGCACGACTACCTGAACGGCGAGGTCATCCGCATGGACGGCGCTCTCCGCATGGCCCCCCGCTAGCTGGCCCGGTCGACGCGGGCGACCGTCACAGGTCGCCCGCGAACGGCAGCTTCTTGATGTCGTCCGACGACATCCAGTTGCGCAGCGCGTGCGTGGCCCGGACGTCGTCCTCGTTGTACTCCACCAACCTCCGCCGCTGGGCGTCGTCCGGCGGGTTGCCGTCCATGCCCACGGCGTCGCGGTACCAGCGCATGGAGTTCTCGCCGCCCGCCTCCGGGTCGCGCCAGGTGAACCCGGCGACCGGGGCGATCGTCTTGAGGCCCTTGCCGTGCGCGCACAGGAACTCCTCGCGCACGATGCCGAACAGGTCCACCCACGCGTCGGACTTGATGAACTCGCGGACCTGCGCGATCGGCGGGATGCCCGGCATGCCCTTGAAGCGCTCGGCCGAGCCCAGCAGCCAGCGGTTCTCGGCCAGCTCGTTGTAGCAGTACGCGCGGAAGCTCAGGCCGCGGGCGCGGGCGCGCAACCGGACCGCGGTCAGCCACGTCCAGAACTCGGCGAACGAGCGCGCCTCGTCGTCGCTGGGCACCGGGTCCCACGTGGCGAACGCGCGGTAGCCGGGCTCCTCGTCCACGTTCTCGCCGGACAGCCAGCAGCCCCACATGTACGCGCCGAGGTCGGCGAAGCTCTCCATGTCGACGTCCACCTCGACGTCGGCGCGCGGCACGGCGAAGCTCTCGGACCGGCGCACGACGGTGAGGTCCCGCAGCCACGCGCGGGCCAGGACCACCGCGTCGTCGAACGGCATCCCCACCAGCGGCAGCAGGGGCGTGCCGCCGACCGGCTGCTCGGCCAGCTGGTCCACGGTGGACACCCCGGCCCGGCGCAGCGCCACGGCGTCCTCGCCGCGCGCGACCAGGCTGACGTCGCGGGTCGACTTCAGCTCGTCGTTGCAGGTCGGCCACCACGGGCAGGACTTGCACTCCACGATCCGCGACGGCTTCGCCAGCGGCTCGCCACCGCGGTTGGCGGCACCCGCGACGGCGAGCCGGTCGGAGAACCTGGCGTCGTACTCGGACAGCGCCGTCCGGCCACCGGGCCACGTCGGCGCCTCCAGGTCGTGCCACACGACGACGTCCGCGTCCATGCCGATGACGCCGGCCATCGCGCGGCCGTGCTTGGCGAACCCGGCGGCCTGGAGCTGGCGCTGCGCGTGCGCCAGCCGGAGCTGGTCGCGCGGCTGCGGCCGGACCTTGCGCAGGGGGTCGACGCGAGCGCCGTTGGGCTGCGGGTGCGACAGCGGCGACGTGCGCGCCCCTTGGCCGGGATCGCTGGTCTTGTGCCGGACCACGAGCACCGGGACGTAGCCGGTGGAGTCCTTGACCAGCAGGTCGATGCCGCCGCGGCGACCGCCCGTGAGGTCGCGCGGCAACGCGGGTCCCCAGATGTACGGGGTGCCCATCTGCATCGCGGCGAGCGTCACGCGCTCGCGGTCGGCCGTGCTGATCTCCGGCCCGTGGGGGATCTCCATCAGCTCGGAGCCGAACACCTTGGCCAGGGACGAGGCCACCTGCCGACGGTGCTCGGTCGCGTCGGCCTTGCGCTGCTCACCCGCCGGATCCGCGGGCGCCTTGACGACGTCGCGCATGGCCGGATCGTTCTCTAGGTGCACCCGCCGCCGACAACGAGTGACCACGCCGGCGTCGAGCTGCACCTGGGAAGTCACCGATGAAGGGTATGCCGCGCCCCCGCGACACGTGCGCGCAACCTGCGGACTCCTGTGGATCTTTTGTGCGACGAGGGGGCGTCGGCTCTACTGTTCCGGTAGGAGGTGGCGCCACCATGGCACGCAAAGCACTCGGTCCCCGGCTCACGCCCGCCAAGGCGAAGAACCTGCTGGGCGTGGCAAAGGTCGTCGGCCCAGTCCTCATCCCCGTGCTCGTACCGTTCGCCGCGAAGGCAGCGAGCCTGGTCAGCGACCGGTACGACCACTACAAAGCCCGCAGGATGGGCGTGGGCATCGAGGAACTGACCAAGTACACCGGCAAGGGCGCGAGGCTGCACGCACGCATCGCGGGCTTCGCACAAGCGCTGGACGAACTGCGCGCGAAGGACCCGGACTACGTCACCGAGACGGAGTCACGCCTGGTCAAGCTGGCAGCGGCAGTACGAGCATCAGAACGAATGCCAACGTCGAGGCGCAAAGCAGCCCACCGCGCGGTGAGCACGGACCTGGAAGCCTTGGAAACAGAACTGCTGCGCAGGCTGGGCATTTCCTGATCCCTGGCAGCATCTACAGGCCACACGAGCAGCCCAACCGCCGAGCCATCGGCTGCGCGGCGGCTTGCCTATTTCCAGGCGGCCACCCAGCCACCGCACCTCCTGAAGCGCGCCTACCAGTCATCGCACTCTCTGGAAGCTCCTAGCCATCGCACGACCAGGCGACAACTCCCCAGCCACTGCACAACCAGGAAGCTCGGCTACCAGCCACCGCATTGCCAAGAACGGCTGCTTTCGCGGCGACAGCCGCACTTCCCCCCTCACCCCGATCCCAAGCGCCTTCATGCTCCTTTTGCTTTGTCAAGGCATCTTTCCCGCCTTGACAAAGCAAAAGGAGCATGGAAATAATTGCGCGAGCGGGGTGGGGCGGCTTGCCACCCACCGCTGGCCCTGCCCTCCGACACCAGCGACGCAGGCCGATTGTCGGACCCCTGTTGTAGCGTGTGAATCGGGGGGTTCTCACGACCGGGGGACCCTTGGTTGCAGTGGTCGGGCGCCACAGGCAAAGGTCGCGGCGGCCCGGTCTCACCCCGATCGCGCGATTATCTCTATGCCCCCTTTTGTTTGTCAAGGCGGGAAAGATGCCTTGACAAACAAAAGGGGGCATGAAGTGCGCTGAGGATCGGGGTCAGGCCGGGGAGTGGGTTCGAAAGACGATGGGTCGGCTTTCGTCGTGCCTCGGTTGGGGCCGGGGGCCGGTCAGCTGCCGGATGAGGCCGAGTGCGGGTTCAAAGAGCGGTGAGTCGGGTTTTGCTGGGCTCCGGCTGAGGCCGGGGAGCAACTGCCGGTCGAGCCGGGCGCGAGCCCAAAGAGCGGTGGGTCGGTATCCCTGGGCTCCGACTAAGGCCGGGGGGGCCAACTGCTGGTTAAGGCTGGAAGCGGGTTCGAAAGACGGTGGGTGGGCTTTCGCTGGGCTCCGACTGAGGCCGGGGGCCGGCCAGCTGCCGGTTGAAGCCGGGGATCGGATCGGAAGATCGCGAACTCGGCTCCTCTTATGCCCTGAGACCGGGGAGTTCGCTTCCGGCTTGAGCCAGGGCCAGTCAGGCCAAGGGCCGCTTGCCCGTCGGCCGACCCCAAGATCCAGCACACCCCAGACCCCAGAACAAAAAACGGGGTGCCGCCCATCGGCGGCACCCCGTTCAACGCTCAGCGTTTCGCTGTCACCTGTTCAACAGCCCGCAGCGCTGCCTCTTCCGGCCCGAGTTCGGCCGTGGCCTTCTCCATCGCCTCCGCCACCCGTTCCTCCCGCTTGATCAACGGGTCGCTGCGGAGGTCCTTCGCCAGGGACACGCACAGCCCGATCATGATCAACAGGAACGGCAGCGCGGCGATGATCGTGAGGTTTTGCAGGCCCTTCAGTGCGTTCGAGCCGCCGACCAGGAGCATCACCGCTGCCACCGCGCCGGTCAGCACGCCCCAGAACACGACCACGCGCTTGTTCGGCGTGATCGTGCCCCTCTGGGAGAGCGTGCCCATCACGATCGACGCGGCGTCCGCGCCGGACACGAAGAAGATGGCCACGAGCAGCATCACGACCACGCCCGCCACGCCCGCGAGCGGGAAGTTGTCCAGCAGCGCGAACAGCTGTCCCTCCGGGGTCGTCTGGCCCGCGAGGTCGACGCCCGAGCGCTGGGTGAAGATCGCTGTGCCGCCGAGGATCGCGAACCACACCACGCTGACGCCGCTGGGCACCAGGATCACGCCCGCGACGAACTGGCGGATGGTGCGGCCGCGGCTGATGCGGGCGACGAACATGCCGACGAACGGCGTCCACGAGATCCACCACGCCCAGTAGAAGATCGTCCAGCCGGACAGCCACGTCTCCGTCGCGTCGCCGCCGGACGCGGCCGTGCGGCCCGCCATGTCGGCCATCTCGCGGATGTAGTCGCCGAGCGCCGTGGGCACCAGGTTCAGGATGAACACCGTCGGGCCGACCACGAAGACGAACGCGGCGAGCACCACGGCCAGCACCATGTTGATGTTGGACAGCCACTGGATGCCCTTCGCCACACCGGACACCGCCGACGCGACGAACGCGGCGGTCAGGACCGCGATGATGCCGACCAGGACGCTGTTGCCGACGTCACCGGCCCAGCCCGCGACCTCCAGGCCGCTGCCGATCTGCAGCGCGCCGAGCCCGAGCGACGCCGCCGAGCCGAACAGCGTGGCGAAGATCGCCAGGATGTCGATCGCCTTGCCCGCGGGGCCGTTCGCCCGCTTGGTGCCGAGCAGCGGCGCGAACGCGGCGCTGATCAGCTGGCTGCGACCGCGGCGGAAGCTGCCGTACGCGATGGCCAGGCCGACCACGGCGTAGATCGCCCACGGGTGCAGCGTCCAGTGGAACATCGTGGTCGCCATGGCGGTCTGCACCGCCTGGTCGGACCCGCCTTCGACGGTGCCCGGCGGCGGCTTCACGAAGTGCGTCAGCGGCTCGTTCACGCCGTAGAACATCAGGCCGATGCCCATGCCCGCGCTGAACATCATCGCGACCCACGAGACCGTCCTGAACTCGGGCTTCTCGTCGTCCTGGCCCAGCGGGACGCGACCGTAGCGGCTGAAGGCCAGCCAGAGCGCGAACACCACGAAGCCGGAGGCCGAGAGCACGAACGCCCAGCCGAGATTTCCGATGATCCAGCCGAGGGAGGTTTTGGACGCCGACGCGAGGGAATCCGTACCGAAGACGCCCCACGCGAGGAAGCCGAGGGTGACGGCGGCCGCGATCCCGAACACCACCTTGTCCGTCCGGCCTGGCTGATCCGCG
Source organism: Umezawaea sp. cmx-9-4 (assembly GCA_049997955.1). GTDB lineage: Bacteria > Actinomycetota > Actinomycetes > Mycobacteriales > Pseudonocardiaceae > Umezawaea. The sequence goes on from JAEBDY010000013.1 coordinate 155,083, forward strand.
TGTTCCGCGGTGGGCTCACCGGGTAGTGGTCGTTCCAGCGGCTTGGTCACACCTGGCCTCCTGAACCTGGGGAACTGCATCCTGTTAGCCCGTACCCGTTGGTCTGAATGGCCAAACGTGGCGGCTTACGCCTGTCCGGGTTGTTCTCCTACTCTCATGGTGTGACCCCCAAACCGGCAAGCACCCGCGTAGCACGCGGTCTGCTGCTGGCTGTCACCTCATCGTCGCTGAGCGTCACCGCACACGGCGCGGCCGGTGGGAGCCTGGCGGAGTTCACGCCCGTGCTGCCGCTGGTGCTGCTGATCGCCGGTGCGGCGACCGCGCTGGCCGACCGCCGCCGGAGCCCGTTGACGCTCCTGGCGGCACTGGGCGCGGCGCAGCTCGCGCAGCACGAACTGCTCAGCCTCGCGCACCACCGCCACGCGCCGAGCGGCGGTTTCGGGTTCGACGCCGTGCAGATGACGACCGCCCACGCGCTCGCCGCGCTGGGCACCGGCCTGGTGCTCGTCAAGGCGGACGCGGCGCTGGTCTCGCTGGTCGCGGCGGTGTCCCGGCTGCTGCCGAGGACGCTGACCCCCGGTCCCGTCCGACTCGCGCCGCGCGCCGCCGCGGTTCGGGCCGCCGCTGGTACGCAGCTCATCGAACTTCTCCTGCGAAGCGTGAACGGCCGTCGAGGCCCACCCGTAGTCCTGGTCAGCCGAGTCCCCTAGACACTCCGGTCTACCTCCAGGAGCTATCTCGACATGTCGACAAATCGATTTGGCGTGCGCACCCTCGCGCGCGGCGCCGCCGTGCTCTCCACCGCGGGCGTGCTCGCCCTCAGCACCGCGGGACTCGCGTCCGCCCACGTCACGGCCTCCACGCCCGGCCCGGCCACCAAGGGCGGCTACACCAAGGTGACCCTCCGGGTCCCCAACGAGCGCCCCGACGCGGGCACGGTGAAGCTCCAGCTCACGCTCCCCGCCGAGTACCCGCTGGCGTCGGTCAGCAGCAAGCCCGTGCCCGGCTGGAAGGTCGAGGTCGTCAAGGCCAAGCTGCCCAAGCCGATCACCAACCACGGCAAGGAGATCACCGAGGCGCCGAGCACGGTGACGTGGACCGCCGACGCGGGCGTCCAGATCGAGCCCGGCCAGTTCAACGAGTTCGACCTGTCCGTCGGCCCGCTGCCGGAGGACACCGACCGCCTGATGCTGCCGACCACGCAGACCTACAGCAGCGGCGAGGTCGTCGCGTGGGACGCTCCCCCGGCCGCCGAGGGCGCGACCGAGCCCGCGAAGCCCGCTCCGGTGCTGAACCTGGTCGCCAAGGCGGGTGGCGCGGACTCGCACGACACCACCGCGGCCACCGCCACCGCCGGTGAGCACTCCGAAACCGCCGCGGCGGGCACCGACACCACCGCCCGCTACCTGGGCGGAGCGGGCCTCGCCGTCGGCGCGCTCGGCCTCGGCTTCGGCGCGGGCGCCGTCCTGCGCTCCCGCCGCAGCACCGGGAAGCCCGCGGCATGAGGCGCGGGTTCTCCTTGCTCCTGGCGGGTCTGATCGCGTTCGGCTCGATGCTCGGCCTGGCCGGTCCGGCACTCGCGCACAACGTGCTGATCAGCAGCGACCCCCTGGCGGGCTCGTCCATCGAGGCCGGACCCGCGGTGGTCTCGCTGACGTTCGACCAGCCGGTCAACGGCGGCCCCGGCCTCAACGCGATCTCCGTGACCAGCACCGACGGCGGCCACTGGGAAGGCGTCGGCGAGCCGACCGTCAAGGACAACGTCGTGTCGCTCCCGCTGCGGCCGCTCGGCCCGGCGGGCGAGTACACCGTCAGCTACCGGATCCTCTCGGCGGACGGCCACCCCGTGGCGGACTCGCTGAAGTTCACCCTCGCCAAGGCGGGCACCGGCACGCCCGCGCCCGCCAACGAGGTCGCGGCCAACCCCGCGGCCTCCCCGGCGACGAGCACCACCACCGAAGCCGGTGGCGGCGTGCCGATCTGGGTGTGGATCCTCGGTGCCGTGGCACTGCTCGGCGGCGGCGTGTTCTTCGCGCTGCGCGGCGGCGTCAAGGAGGACCAGCCCCAGTGATGCGGAACTGGACCACCGCTCCCACCAGGTACTACGTGCTCGGCGGTCTCGTCGCGGGCGGAGTGGCGGGTGTGCTGATCGGCTTGGCGCTCTCGACCACGACGACCGTGGTCGGGATCGCCGAAGCGGGACCGGTGGTCCAGTTCCTCCATCCGCTGGTGCGGGTGCTGCTCGACCTGTCGGCGACCGTCGTCGTCGGGCTGAGCCTGCTGCCGAAGCTGCTCGGCTTCAGCAGACCGACGATCACCGAGCCGGTGCTGCGGATCGCCCGACCCGCCGCGGTGGTCGCCGCCGCGGTCTGGGCGCTCACCGCGCTGCTGTCCATCGTCATCAGGGCCTACCAGGTCCGCCCGGGTCAGCCGCTCACCATCGGCAGCGTCGTCGACTACGTGCAGCGCGTCGCCGCCGGCCAGGGTCTGCTGTTCAGCGCCGTGTGCGCGCTGCTCTACCTCTGGGTGGGCTCGCTCGCCGCCCGCAAGGGCGAGACGGTGCCCGCCGAGCTGCGGATCCTGATCGCCATGTTCGGCCTGCTGCCGCTGCCGGTCACCGGGCACGCGTCGAACTGGAAGTTCCACGACTACTCGATGATCTCGATGGAGCTGCACGTCCTCGGCGCGGCGGCGTGGACCGGTGGTCTCGGCGCCCTGATCGCGCTGGTCGCCCACCGCAAGGGGCTGCTGGCCGACGCGCTGCCGAAGTTCTCCAAGCTCGCGACGATCAGCCTGGTGCTGGTGACCGCGACGGGCCTGTTCAACGGCCTGCTGGAGCTCAGCCTCAACCCGGTCGTCTCACTGCCGGGGTCGCTGTTCACCACGTCGTACGGCCTGCTGCTGATCGGCAAAGCCGTGTGCGCGGGCGCTTTGGCGCTGCTCGGGGCCAACATCCGGTGGCGGCTGCTGCCCCACGTCGCGAAGCACCAGCCGACGGCCGTCCTCGGCTGGGCGGCCGTGGAGCTGACGATCATGGGTGTGGCGTTCGGCCTAGCGGTGGTCCTCGCCAGCGCTCCGGTCGCCTGACCTGCGGGATTCGCCAACTACCGGGGAAACATCCGGTGAACGCGGGCCAACCGGGTGATCACACTCGCCAAGCGGTAACCCTGACGCGCTGAGCTGCGATTTCGCGGTCAATCGTTGATCAGTCGCGCGCTCGGGTCCTCGCGCAGCCTGCTGAGCTGCACGATCGCCAGCTGACCCCGCCGGTCGAGCTCCTCGGCGTCGATCCAGCCGTTCGCGAAGTACCGGTAGTCCTGGGCGAGCTTGACCAGTTCGGCCAGGTAGTCGGCCGAACGGCGACGCCGTTCCTCGCCGAAGGCGGCGAGCAGCGGCAGCTGCGTGTCCACCACCTCGTCGAGCAGACGGGCCGATCGCAGTGCGCGCCGCGCACTCCACCGCCGCATACCCAGCCGAGTCACGATCTCGCGCATCGTGGCTACCCACCTCGCAGTTGGAACCGAATCTGCAACTCCAGGACGCCGCAAAAATGCGCCCATGATGCCAACGTCGGAATTCGACGGGCAGGCGTTACCGGTTCGTGGCCCACCAGACAGGTCCTCAGCGGTAGGGGTACCACCTGGCCGCGGTGTCGCCACTGCGGAGCGAATCCAGACGTCGTCGCAGCTCAGCGCGCACGCCAGGATGGCTGCGCAAGATCGGCAGCGCGCTCGTGGTGAGTTTCAGCTCACGCAGGTCGCGCAGCACGGGGAACCCGTCCCAACGGGTGACGTCGAAGCGGTAGCCCCGGACGAGCTGCCGCTGCCACCGGGGCGAGTGGCCGAACCTCGCCACCCCGATCGGCAGCGAACCCAGGTCCCACTCGCGGGGGCCGGTCGACGTCGAGTCGAAGTCGCACAGCACCGGACCGGACGGGCTCGCGATGAGGTTGCCGAGGTGCGCGTCGCCGTGCAGGACACCCTGGGGCAGGACCGGTCGCAGATCAGCGAGCCGTTCATCGAGTGACGTGCACCGCACTTCGAGGAACTCGCGGTCCGAATCGGACAGCTCCTCCGCATCGGCGAGTCGACGCCGAACGTCGTCGAGCGGTGCCCATCCGGGCAGTTCGAACGGCGGCGCGGGCAGTTCGTGCAGCCTGCGCAGCACCCGTGCCAGGTCCCGGCCGTCGAGTGCGCGAGCAGGGTGAACGACACCGGGTACGTGGTGCCAGAGCGTCGCCAGGTGGTCCCCCACGACCACCGGCCGCGGGAATCCGGTCAGGAGCCGGACCGCGGGAACGTCGTGTTCGGCCAACCAGGTGGCGACCCGGACGACCTTGGCGGCGCGGTGCCGCAGGCGGGTGGAGCCCACGATCCGCACCACCGCCCGCTCGGCGGGGAGTTCGAACACGGCGTTGCTGGTGAACTTCAGGAGCCTCGCACCGCGGTGGTCGAGTCCATGCTCGACGCACAGCCTCCGCAGCGCCTCCGCCAACTTCTCCCTGGTGAACCGACCGTCGAGGGCGACCGTCGAGGTCATCAGGTGCCCGATCTCAAGCCGCGGTGTCGCTGCCGGTGAACTTGGCAAGGCGGTCCGCCAGCTCACGGGCATCGGGGTTGTTGCGGCGCTTGTCCGCCTCGCGCTGGAGCGGTTCCATGCGGTGCTTGGTCCGGACGGACTTCAGGCCCTCGGACAGGTCGATGGCCTGGCGGCCGATCTTGGCGCCGTGGTCGACGTCGCCCTCGATGAGGTGGTTGATCGCCAGCGAGGTGAAGTTGAACGACCGGCTGCGGGTCATGTCCTCGCTGAAGCTGTTGATCGCCTTGGACAGCGCGGGAATCGCGGTCCGCGTGTACTTCGGGTCCACCGTCTGCGCCAACTCCGTGTGCACCGTGCCGATCATCGACGACAGGTCGATCTCGGTGAAGAACTTGGCCCACGCCGGGGCTTCGCCGACGTTCGCCCTGGCGAACTCGTCACGGGCGCGACCCAGCAGCTTGATGGCCTGGTCGTCCGAACCCATCTTCGCGTAGGCCCACGCCTCGTTCGCGCAAAGGATGCCCACGGCCAACTCGGAACCGGAGTTCTGCGCGGCCAGCTGACCGAGCTGGAACACCTTCAGCGCGTCGTCCGGAGCGTCCTGGTGCAAGTACACCCGGCCCATCCGGTAGAGGATGTTCGCCACCAGGGCTTCGTTGCGGCCCTGCTTCGCGAGGTCGAGCGCCTGCCCGAAGTGGTTGCGGGCCGAGTCCATGAGACCGGTGTCGAAGGACGTCCACCCGGCCAGGTTGTGCAGGTCGGCGAGTGCCACGAAGAGCCGCTCCCGCACCAGGTCCGACGCGTTCGCGCCGAGCATCTGCTGGCCCCACGACAGCTGGGCCACCACTGCGTCGCGACAGGAGCCGCCGCCGTACTGGTAGTCCAGCGCTCGCAGGGCGCGGGTTGCGGCTTCCACCTGTCGAACGTCGGTCATGCCGATACGTCCGGGGGCCGGAGTCTGTGTGGGGTTCGAGACCCACGACCCGGAGTCCGTACCGAGCACGGCCGCACCGACTGTCACGGCGGCGGCGTGCGCGAGGAACTTCCGTCGCTTCACCGACTCGTCCTCCTCAGAATTGGGTGAGTCCGCGGTCGCGGCCACCCGTACTGCCGTTGCCTCGTCGTAAGCGAGGCCCATGTATCCCCTTGGAACGCCCAAGCCCATGGCGATCCTCGTCAGGACGTCGTAGGCCATGACCTGACGACCCTTGAGGATCTCCGAGACCTCGGACTGCGACTGGCCCGTGAGCGCCGCGATCTGGCGCTGGGACACCCCGTGTCGACGGAGCAGCCGGTACACCGAACTGATCTCCCGCCTAGCGAGCGCATCCCGCATCTCCTGCTGGTCCCAGACGTCGGGAGTCACAGGGGAGCCTTGCGAACCCATGGTGTTCAATTTCGCCGCCTCACAGTCCTTTGGGCGTCAACGGCAGAGTAGGGGCACTCCCCCAACTGCGAGAAGTGCCGATCGGCAGAGCTGATCGGCTCTACCGAACTCCAATGACCGCTCATCGTGGAAGTTCCACCGGCCAGCGTTTTGACGTCCCGATCCGGGATGAATCATCGCAATCTAAGTTCCGGTAAGCGAGTGAGCACGGAGAGGAACACCAAGTGGATCTGATCGAGCGGGCGGTGACCACCACACGCGGTGGTTCGGCAGAGCCTGCCGTCGCCACGGTGTCCTCCCCGTCCACCCTGTCCGTCCAGGAGTCGAACGACCTTGGCTCCGGATGGCGCGGTTCGACTGGGCAACGTCGTTGGTGGCGGATCCGCTGCAGCGACGTGGTCGACCGTGAGCGCTGCCTCACCGTTGTGGTGGACGAGGACCGCGTGGTCCTCGTCGGCCCTCCCGGTGAGACCGCGGTGCTCTCGGCCGATCAACTCGTACAGCTCAGGGCTGCGCTACGCGAAGCCGCCGAGCAGGCGGAAAGGTGACGGTGACGTTTCGATGGACGAGATCCTTGGACAAGTCCTCCGCAACGCGGTGTGGGAACGACTGGACCTGCTCACGGAGCTGGCCAGTCAGGCTGACGCCCCGTCCCTGCTCTCGGTGGCTCGATCCGAGCTCCCCCGGCTGACCGAGGGATGGCGAGCGCTGCTCGCCGCGCACGAACCGGACGAGAAGGGCAACTGCCCTGAGTGCTCCAGTCGTTGGCGGCAGCAGAAGTCTCCTTGCTCGGTGTGGCGCGCCGCGTACGAACACCTGGTCGCGGGCGGTTTGGCCCCGCGCCCGGCTCGCCACCTGCGCGCAGCCCCGGTGACCCCTCCTGTCACCAGGTCTCGCCGCGCGGTGGTCAGAGCCCACTAACGGGCGGCCCCGGCCGTGTCGTTCCCCCGACACGACACGGCTGGGCCACCGCCTACTGGCCGGCGATCCGGGACGGGCGACCCCCCGACCGCGACGTACCGGATCGCCGGCCAGCTTCTCCAACTCCACAACGAGAACTTCCGCGGACTGGTGTTGTGCACCTTCCTCCCCGACCGACACCGGTCCGCGGACTCCACCTCGGCCCCGATGTCCGCACCTCCCGCGCGGGCATCGGGGCCGATTTCACTTCTCAGCGGTGGGTGCCGGTTTTCCAGGCCAGGTAGTGGGTGAGCGCCGGGAACAACCGGGATCCGACCTCGAAAGCCTTGAGCTGCCAGGGGAACACGATTTCCGCGCGGTCCTTTTCGACCACGGCGACGATGGCGGCGGCGACCTGTTCCGACGTCACGTCGGGGATCAGCCGCGAGATGCTCGGCACCCGGTCCTCGGCGCCGGGGTTGTTGACCCAGTACTGGCTGCTCACCTTGCTCGGGATCACCTCGCTGACCCCGATCCCGGTGCCGCGCAGGTCGAGCCGGAGTGCGGCGGTCAACCCGCGGAGCGCGAACCGCGCCGACGTGTAGCCGGTCGCGCCGGGGATCGGCATCCGCGAGATCGGCGAGTTGATGTTCACGACCCGGCCGGTTCCGCGCTCCCGCATGGCGGGCAGCAGTTCGCGGGTGAGGCGGGCCGCCGCCAGGTACGGCACCGCGGCCATCCCCAGCAGCTCGTCCGGCTCGGTGTCGTCCAGGAACAGCCACCGGCCGACGCCCGCGTTGTTCACCAGGACGTCCGGCGCCCCGAACTCGCCGAGGACCCGCTCGGCCAGCGCGGTGATCTGGTCGCCGTCCGCGAGATCAGCCTGGTGGACGACGGCACGGCCGCCGTTCGCGGCGATCCGTTCGGCGCGCTCGGACAGCCCTTGAGCGCCGCGGGCGACGAGCACCACCCGCGCGCCCTTCGCCGCCACGAGCTCGGCCGTCGCCGCGCCGATCCCCTGGGACGCCCCGGTGATCAGCACCGTCTTGCCGTCCAACCGCACGAACTACCTCCAGCACTAGGAAACGGACCTGACCCTGGTCACCAGGAACCCGGCGATCAGCGTGGCGATCGCCGACACCGCGAACAGCCCGCGGTAGCCGCCGAGGTTGGCGAGCACGACGGTGGTCAGCAGCGGGGCGACGACCTGCGGCAGGGCGTTCGCGATGTTGACCACGCCCAGGTCCTTCGCCCGGTCGGCCGCGGCGGGCAGCACCTGCGTGAGCAGTGCCAGCGCCACCGCCATGTAGACGCCGAACCCGACGCCCAGCAGCGGGGCGGCGATCAGCGCGGCCGTCCACGTCTGCCAGACGACGAGGACCAGCGCGGCCAGCGCCATGACGACGACGGCCAGGAGGACGAACGGCTTGCGCTTGCCGGTGCGGTCGGACATCGCGCCGAACACCACCGCGCCGACGACGAGCGCGGCGCCGTAGAGGCCCATCAGGATCAGCAGCCCGTCCTCGGGTGACGGGTGGCGCACCACGTCGGCCAGGAAGAACAGCAGGTAGAGCGTGCCGAACGCGTTGCCCAGGTTGATCATGAAGTGGCAGCCCCACGCCCAGGTGAAGTCGGGGTGCTCCTTCGGGGAGATCCACATCTCGCGCAGCGCGAACGCGGGCCGCAGCGATCGGGGCAGCCGGACGTCCGGTGTGACCACGACGAACAGCAGCGCTCCCACCACGACGATCGCCGCGCACGCCAGGTAGCCGTTCATCAGACCGGTCACCAGCAGGGTCACGACGACCGCGCCGAGCACCGTGCCCAGCATCTGGCTGATCCCGACGAGACCGCCGACCGTCGCCCGCTGACCTACCGGCACCTGGTCGGGCACCGAGGACGTGAGGCTGGCCAGCATCCCGTTCAGACCTGCCTGGACGAGGCACCAGCCGATGGTCATCATGGTGATGCTCGGCGCGTTGGCCAGCACGACGAGTCCGGTCGCACCGATCAGCGCGCCCGCGAGCGTCCACGGGTGCCTGCGGCCGAACCGCGACGTGGTGCGGTCCGACAGCAGGCCGATGACCGGGTTGGCGAGCAGCGCCGCGATCGCACCCGCACCCGTGACCAGGCCGAACACCAGTTCCTTGTTGGCCTTGTCGAACAGTTCGGCCTGCTGCGGGAGCAACACCTGGATCGGCGCGTAGATCCCGAGCCACAGGCCGAGGTTGGCGAGAAACAGCCAAGTCATCCAGCTGCGGCGGACCGGGACCACCGGTTCGCCGAGCGCCTCAGTTGTCGGCGGCGATGACATCGCGGTACCACCGGTAGGAGTCGCGCGGAGTCCGTTCCTGCGTCTTGTAGTCCACGTGCACCAGGCCGAAGCGCTGGGAGTAGCCCGAGTCCCACTCGAAGTTGTCCATGATCGACCACACGAAGAACCCGCGGACGCCTGCCTCGCGAGCGGCCTCGACGTGGCTGTCGAGGTAGTCGATCCGAGCCTGGTCGGCCAGGTCCTCGGGGTAGCTGCACCCGGATTCCGTGATGTAGACCGGCGGGAGGCGGTCGCCGTAGCGCTCCCGCAACGAGGTCAGCATCTCCGACAGGCCCTCCGGCACGACCGGCCAGCCGAACGAGGTCTTCGGGTACTCGTCGATGTCGATCCGCTCGAACGGCAGCGGCTCGCCCTCGCCGGTCGCCCGCAGCCGGGTCGGGTTGTAGTAGTTCACGCCGTAGAAGTCGAGCGGGGCGGCGATCTTCTCCAGGTCGCCGTCGACGATCGGCAGGAACGGCGTGACCTCCTCGGGGTACGCGCCCGTGAGCTGCGGGTCCGCGAACAGCCAGTTGTGGATGGTGTCGTAGAACCCGGCCGCGAACCGGTCCTCCGGCGAGTCGGACGCGGGCCAGGCGGGCGAGTGGTTGTTCGCCGTGCCGACCGCGTTCGCCCCGTTCGCCCGGAGCGCTTCGACCGCCAGGCCGTGCGCGAGGTTCAGGTGGTGCGCGGCGGGCAGCGAGCCGAACAGCAGCGACTTCCCCGGCGCGTGTTCGCCGATCGCGTAACCCGAAAGCGTGACGACGACGGGTTCGTTGATCGGGATCCAGAGTTTCACCCGATCGGCTAGCCGGTCGGCCACGAGCGCCGCGTACTCGGCGAACCGCCCGGTGATGTCCCGGCCCAGCCAGCCGCCCTCGTCCTCCAGCACCTGCGGCGTGTCCCAGTGGTACAGCGTCGCGACCGGGTCGATCCCGGCCTCCACCAACCCGTCGACGAGCCGGTCGTAGAAGTCCAGTCCCGCGCTGTTCGCCGGGCCCTTCCCGGTCGGTTGCACGCGTGGCCAGGCGATGGAGAAGCGGTAGGCGCCGACGCCGAGGTCCTTCATGAGGGCGATGTCGTCCGCGTACCGGTGGTAGTGGTCGCACGCGACCTCGGCGGTGTCGTCGTCGACGACGGGCGAGAACTCGTCCCAGACGGATCGACCGCGGCCGCCTTCGGCGAACGCGCCTTCGATCTGGAAGGCGGAGGTGGACACACCCCACAGGAACTCGTCAGGCAACGTCATGCAACGCCTCCGGGTGGTTTTTCCTGGTCCAGAACGTGAAACCGATTCGGATAGTAAGCGTGTTGCGGTTCACAGGGAAGTGCAAACCCCGTCGAGCAGGCACTATGAGAGTCCCAACGTCGTCGCATGGAGTCGCCGTGACCAGTTCCACCCCGCTGCGCCGTCAACCGGTGCAGCAACGGAGCGCCAAACGCGTAGAGCGGATGCTCGAAGCGTGCGCCTCGCTGATCGAGGAAGTCGGCTACGACGGGGTGACGACAACACTCATCGCCGAACGCGCGGGTGTTGCAGTCGGCTCTCTCTACCAGTTCTTCCCGGACAAGCGCGCGGTGGTGCAAGCCCTGACCATGCGCAACCTGGACAAGTTCATGGACACCATCACCGCCAGGTTCGCCAAGACACCCCTCGAACACTGGTGGGACGCCGTCGACACGATCTTCGACGCCTACGTCGGCATGCACCGCGACGTGCCCGCGTTCAGCAAGGTGCGGTTCGGCGACGCCGTCGACATGCGCCTGCTGGACGACAAGCGGGACAACAACGCGGTCATCTCCGACCGGATGGTGGAGCTCATCGCCGCGAAGTTCGGCATCCCGCTGGACGAACTCCAGCTGCCGATCGCGGTCGCCGTCCAAGCCGCGGACGGCGTGCTCGACCTCGCGTTCCGCATCGATCCGAACGGTGAGCAGCGCGTGCTGGACGAGGCAAAGTCCCTCATCCGCGGCTACCTGTCGACCCGACTGCCCAAGTGATGAGCGCGGTGCGCTCCGGCCGGGCCCACCGGCCGGAGCGCGACCGCTCAGGAGGACCTGTCCACCGAGTTGTACACAGGCTGTCCACAGGGGTTGTCCACAGCCTCCGGACGGAGACCCATCCCTAGTGGGTCCTGCTCCGACCGACCACTAGGGATAGACGACCAGCACTTGTCCACAGGGTGAACTGGACCACTTGTCCGCAGGTCAGACCGGTCAGCCGAAGTTCTGGCCCTCGCCGCGGTAGGTCGGAACGGTGCGCTCCACGTCGTTGCCGACGACCAGGTGGACGTGCGAGAAGCGCTCCGCCAACTCACCCGCTTTGGCGTGACGCATCCACACCCTGTCACCGAGCCGGAGGGCGTCCGCCGACTTGCCCACAACCGGCGTCTGGACCTCGCCCGCGCCCTCCATCGAGAGGGTCGCGAGACCGGTCGGCAGGTACGGGCTCGGCTGGCGGTCGGGCGTGGCGGTGCCGGAGGCGATGTAGCCGCCCGCGAACAGGGTGGCGGTGTTCCGGGCAGGCCTGCGGACGACCGGGAGGGCGTAGAGGAAAGCGGGTTCGGGCTGGAACGCGCGATAGGCGTCGAACAGGGTCGGAGCCGCCAGGCCGGAACCGGCGGCGAGTTCGGTCACCGACGGGTCGGACGCCGTCACCTCGAGGCTGCCGGTGCCGCCGCCGTTCACGAACTCCAGTTCGGCGACCTGCCGAACGGCGGACACGGCGGCGCTTCGGCGTTCGACCAGCTCGGCGGCCGAGCGCTTCTGCATCCAGTGGACGACGGCTCCGCGCAGGGGCTTGCCGGGCGGGTTGTCGCCGAGTCCGGCGATCTGGCCCTCGTAGGCCATGACCCCGACGAGCGCGAAGCCGGTGCGACCGGAGATCTGCCGGGCGATCCTGCCTGCGTCCCGCGCGCTGTGGATCGGTGACCTGCGCGAACCGACGTGCAGACCGGGCAGCGGACGCCAGGAGACGTCGAGTTCCAGGCAGACGCGGATCGTCGGGTGGTGGGCGCCGAGCGCGGCGTCGATCAGGTCGAGGTGCTCCAGCGAGTCGACCACCAGCGTGACGCGGCGGAGGGCGACCTCGTCCTTCGCCAAGCGGCGGAGGGCACCGTGGTCGACGGTGGGGTAAGCGACGAGCAGGTCCTCGCTGGTGTCGTGGCCGGACAGCCACAGCGCCTCGGGCAGCGAGTAGCACATGACGCCCGCGTAGCCGGGCTTCGCGAGTACTCGTTCGAGCAGGTCACGGACCCGGACCGACTTGCTGGCGACCCGGATCGGTCGGCCACCGGCGCGGCGGACGAGGTCCGCCGCGTTGTGGTCGAACGCGTCCAGGTCGACGATCGCGAACGGAGGATCGAAGTCCTTCGTAGCCGTGTCGAGGCGGGTTCGGCGCTGCATGGCTTTACGGTACGTCCTCGAGCCTTGAAATGTGAATAGCTTTCACCTACCGTGAGTATCGTTCGTCACAGTCCGAGGAGGGGCGTGCATGAGGGCCCAGTGGACCAACTGGGCGGGCACCGCGTCCGCCTCGCCGCACCGGGTGGAGCACCCGGCCAGCACCGACGCCATCGCGCACGCGATCACGTCCGCCCGCGCGGACGGGAGGTCGGTGCGCCCTCGTGGCAGCGGACATTCGTTCTCCGAGATCGCGGTGGCGCCCGGTGTCGCGGTCGACCTGAACGCCTGGACCGGAATCATCTCAGCCGACAGCGAGTCCGGCCTGGTCAAAGTGCGTTCGGGAACCACGGTGCGGCAGCTCAACGCAGGCCTCGAACGGCTCGGGCTGGCCATGGCGAACCTCGGCGACATCGACGCGCAGACGATCTCCGGAGCCGTCTCGACCGGCACCCACGGGACCGGGGCGAAGCTCGGCGGGCTGTCCGCCCAGGTCGAGTCGCTCGAACTCGTGCTGGCCGACGGCTCGGTCACCTCGTGCTCGGCGAACGACAACCCCGACCTCTTCAACGCCGCCCGGCTCGGCCTTGGCGCGCTCGGCGTGATCAGCACGCTCACCCTGCGGTGCGTGCCCGCGTTCGTGCTGCACGCCCGCGAGACCACCGGTCACCTCGACGGGATCCTGGAGGAGTTCGACGACCTGACCGCGGTCGAGGACCACGTCGAGTTCCACTGGTTCCTGCACGGCGACGGCGTGCTGGTGAAGCGCAACAACCGGGTGCCCGCGGACCACGAGGCGAAGCCGCTGTCGAAGCTGCGCCAGTTCTACGAGTACGAGGTCATGGAGAACACCGTCTTCGGCCTCGTCGCCCGGCTCGCCCGCACGGTGCCGTCGACCGCTCGCCCGCTGAACAAGCTGTGCGCGGCGGCGCTGTCCGAACGGGTCTACAGCGACCAGTCCCACCGCGTCTTCGTGTCACCCCGGCGGGTGCGGTTCGTCGAATCCGAGTACGCCGTGCCGCGCGAGGCGCTGCACGAGGTGGTCCGGGAACTGCGGGCGGCGGTCAAGAAGCTCGACCACGGCGTGATCGTGCCGGTCGAGGTCCGGACCGCGCAGGGCGACGACATCTGGCTGTCGACCGCGTCCGGCCGCGACTCGGCCTACATCGCGGTGCACCAGTTCCTCGGCATGCCCTACCGCGAGTACTTCGACGTGTTCGAGCGGATCGCGGGCTCGGTCGGCGGCAGGCCGCACTGGGGCAAGATGCACACGCTCGGGGCCGAGGCGCTGCGCGAGCGCTACCCGCACTTCGACGACTTCCGCCGCGTGCGGGACGAGGTCGACCCCGAGCACGTCTTCACGAACCCGTACCTGGACCGGGTGCTGGGCGCCTAGACCGGCGCGTCGCCGCTGATCACTTCGAGGGTCCGACCGATCGTCTCCGGCCTGTCCAGCAGGGCGAGCACGACGGCGGCGACGTCGGCACGGGGGATCGAGCCCTGCGCCACCTGCTCGGCCAGTTCCACGCGGCCGGTGGCGGGGTCGTCCGTCAGCGCTCCGGGGCGCAGGATCGTCCAGTCGAGATCCCGCGCCCGCAAGTCCTCTTCGGCGGCGCCCTTCGCCTTCAGGTACACGGCGAACTCAGGCGACACCGACGGGTCGTCGGCCTTGTCGATGCCCATCGAGCTGATCTGCACGAAGCGCCGCACGCCCGCGTGCTCGGCGGCCGCGGCGAACAGCGCTGCCGCTGCCCTGTCGACGGTGTCCTTGCGCTCCGGCCCACTTCCGGGTCCCGCGCCTGCGGCGAACACCGCGGCGTCAGCGCCGGTCAGGTATTCGGCCACGGCAGCGACCTCGGCCGTTTCCAGATCGCACTTGACGGGTACCGCACCAGCTGTCCACACATCCGAGAAGTGGTCGGGGTTGCGCACCAACGCGGTGGCTGAATCCCCTCTGGCGGCTACGAGCCGCTCCAACTCCAACGCGATCTTCCCGTGGCCGCCGGCTATCACTACTCGCATTACCCGACCGTATGTCAGGAAGCGGTGGCCAGCACCTGTTCGTAGACCAGTTCGTTCACCCAGCGGGTGGTCGCGGTGTCCTCGACCGGCACGTGCTCGTTGCGGCCCGAGACGTCCGTGGTGACGTTCGACTCGGTGTCGGCCATGAGCACCGAGACGCCGTAGCGGCGGACGCGGGGCAGGCAGTTGGTCAGGTAGTCGTGCGTGAAGGCGACCGACGTCGGCAGGACGACCGCGGCGTTGCCGTAGCGGGCGAACGGCACGGCGGACGCGAGCGCGGTGCGCCAGTGGCGGGCCACGGCGAGAACGCCGACGATCTTGACGGCGGACGGGGGAACCCGGCCCTCCATCTCGGGCCACACCCAGGTGGACACCGTGGTGCGGTCCGCCTCGGGGCCCGCACCGACGCACACGCGCTCGGCGTGGGCATCGGCCATCAGCTCGGCGACGACGACGACTCGGCGACCCATCAGGACCATCTCGGGCAGCACGACCCCGTGCCACCCCAATCGGATGGCCGCGGCCGCGGCGAGCTCCTCGGCGGTGCCGGGAAGTTCGGGAACCGGAACAGCAGTGGCCGACAGCGCCCGTGTGTCACCGGGTACCGCGATCCGTGCTGGTGTGCTGCTCACGCCAGGGCCTCCCTCGGGCATCACGGTCGGGAAGTCCGCCGTGCTTCGACTCGTGCTCTGGATAATGGGTACCAGGAGGATCGGACCGTGCCTCCGCGTCGACCGGGCCCCTGCGATCGACGGCGTCGAGCGGTCGGTGACCGGTAGATAGCCCTCTTGGGGAGTTCTGCCCGACGGTGCTGCCGTCCGGGTGACGCCGATGTGGGCGGTTGCTCCGAAAGCCGTGCTGACAGTAGGCGTGGATCGCCTCCGGTAACCCGCCCGACGGCCGGCGTCCGCTCGACCGCCGAACCGCTTGTCGACCGTTCAGCGCGCCAAATCGACCGGACGACTCGAGAACAGCTGGTCAAACGACCACGGCCGGCCTCCCCCGCGCACCGGTCACCTGCGGCGAACCAGCCTCGCCTGCCGCTTCGGCGAGCGGCGGGTGGCGCTCACCGGGCACCTCCGGCCGACCGCAGGACACCGGTTCCGCCAACCGGCTCAGCGCGTCCGGGGTGCCACCGCGGCCACCGACCGCACGACGGACGCGCCCGCCCGTGGCGCCTGCGACGAGCACAGGCGCACCCTTTTTCGGCCTTCAGGGCGTCCACCAGCCGCCCGGCGGTCATTCCGGCGGTACGGGGGGGCGGCAGGCCGAATCCGGGCTCCAGGGCCGACGTCGAGCACCAGCGGGAACACGTGCCGCACGGAGCCGTCCGCCATCCTGTCCGCGACCTCGCGGCCGAACGGGTTCACCCCAGCGGCGGCGGGCCGGACGAGTGCACCTGCTGGACCCGGTGCCCGCTCGGGGAGTGCGACCGGCTTCGGCGTTCCGCCGAACTCCTCCGCCGCGATGACCCCCGTATGGCCTCCGTCACTCGACCGGGTGACTGAGATCACCCATGCCGGAACCGAATCGAGGAGAGGCGGGACGATCAAGGAACTTCGGACTCCCCGACCGGGTCGGGGGTGTCCGGCGAATGGCCCAGCCAGGGCAGACCAATCACCGTCGGGCCCGACCGCGGCGACACCGCGAGCACGGCGCCCGTGATGATCACCACCAGGACCGCGGCGAAGATCGCAGGTGAGGGCTGGGGAACTGGTTACAGGCGTACATGCCAGAAGGCCCTTGACCGCGTACTCTGCGGTCAAGGGCCTTCTGGATGAAGATGGGCGAGGGGGGAGTTGAACCCCCACGTCCTTTCGGACACACGGACCTGAACCGTGCGCGTCTGCCATTCCGCCACTCGCCCGGAGCGACGTGGCAAACACTAGCACGGCCTCCGGACGGGTTACCAATTGGCCCGTGTCCCACCACGTCAGCCCGGATACGATCGGGGTCGGAGTCAACCGAGTCGGAGGGTGTTGCCGTGGGCCTCGTACAGCGCTTCGAGCGCCGTCTCGAAGGCATGGTCGGAAATACCTTTGCGCGCGTGTTCGGCGGCAACGTCGTCCCGCAGGAAGTAGCGCAGGCACTTCAGCGCGAGGCCGAGAGCAACATCCGCGAGCTCGCGGGTGGCAGACTCCTCGCGCCGAACCACTTCGTGGTCCTGCTCGGCCCGCAGGACCACGATCGGCTTGCCGGTGACGGGCAGGATGAACTACGCATCACCCAGCTCCTCGGGGACTCCCTCGGAGAGCACCTGGCCGAGTTTGGGTGGGATACCTATGGTGACGTCGTAGTCTCCCTGGAGCGCTCCGACGCGCTGCACACCGGACAGTTCCGAACCAGCTCGTCCGTCGACCCCGATGTGAAAGTTGCCAGCCGACGGTCAGCACCACCTCGCACCGCAGGAGACCGATCCATGAGCCAGCCTCCCGGCTACGGACAAGGACAGGGCCAGCCCGGCCACGACCCCTATGGGCAGGGCGGTTACGGCCAACAGCCGCAGCAACCCGGTTACGACCAGGGCTACGGCCAGCAGCCGCAGCAGCCGGGTTACGACCAGGGTTACGGCCAGCAGGGCTACGACCAGGGTTACGGCCAGCCGCCCGCCCCCGGTGGTTACGACCAGGGTTACGGGCAGCAGCCCGCCCCCGGTGGGTACGACCAGGGCTACGGCCAGCAGCCCCAGGGCTACGACCAGGGTTACGGGCAGCAGCCCGCCCCCGCGGGCTACGACCAGGGCTACGGCCAGCAGCCCGCGCAGGGCTACGACCAGGGTTACGGCCAGCAGGGCTACGACCAGGGCTACGGACAGCAGGGCGGCTACGGCCAGCAGGGCGGTTACCAGGACCCGGCCGCGGGCTACGCCCCGCCCGCTGTGCAGTCCGGACCCCGCACGCTGAACGCGACGCTGCACCTGGACGACGGTTCGAACCGCACGTATCCGTTGAAGCAGGGCGGAAACGTGGTCGGTCGCGGGCAGGAAGCAGACTTCCGCCTTCCGGACACCGGGGTCTCCAGGAGGCACCTGGAGATCACGTGGGATGGGCAGAGTGCAATGCTCGCGGATCTCGGTTCGACCAATGGCACGACAGTGAACGGCACTCCAGTGCAGACTTGGCAGCTCGCGGAAGGCGATGTCGTCCGCATCGGCCACTCCTCACTGGTGTTCCGCACGCAAGGCTGAGGTCGATACGGGCGTCGGTGACAGCACTCAAGGCAGGAGCGGTTACAACCGGTGCCAGAGCTGGTGATGCAGCTGACCAGAGCAGGTTTCCTCGTCCTGCTGTGGTTGTTCGTGCTGGCCGCACTTCGGGTGGTCCGCTCCGATCTCTACGCTGCCTCGGGATTGCGGGTCTCAGTGCCCGGCTTCCGAAGAAACGCGGACAAGGCCGCCAAGGGGAACAAGGCCCCCCGGCAACTCGTGGTCACTCACGGGGCGCTGACGGGTACCCGGATCTCCCTTGACGGCAGGCCGATCATGATCGGCCGCGCAGACGACTCGACGCTCGTGCTGGACGACGATTTCGCGTCGACCCGGCACGCGCGCATTTCGCTGCGCGGCACTGACTGGTACGTGGAAGATCTCGGTTCCACGAACGGCACCTACCTAGACCGGGCGAAGGTCACGGCACCACTCCGGGTCCCGCTCGGCTCTCCGATCCGAATCGGCAAAACGGTGATCGAGCTGCGCTCATGACCCTCGTCCTCCGATATGCGGCCCGAAGCGACCGGGGCCTGGTGCGCAACAACAACCAGGACTCCGTGTACGCGGGCCCCCGCCTGCTCGCACTCGCCGACGGCATGGGTGGCCATGCCGCCGGTGAAGTCGCGAGCAAGGTCGTCATCGCCGCCTTGGCCCCGCTGGACGACGACGAGCCGAGCGACGACCTGCTCGGCCAGTTGCGCGAAGCGGTCATCGCGGGCAACGGCGCCATCTCCGAACTCGTCGCCAGCGACCCCGACCTGGACGGCATGGGCACGACGCTCACAGCCGTCCTCTTCGCGGGCAGCAGGCTGGGGATGGCCCACATCGGCGACTCCCGCGCCTACATGATGCGAAACGGTTCGTTCTCGCAGATCACGCACGACGACACGTTCGTCCAGTCGTTGATCGACGAGGGTCGGATCACCGAGGAGGAAGCGGCCACGCACCCGCAGCGGTCACTGCTGCTGCGCGCGCTGACCGGCCACGAGGTGGAACCACGCCTTATGGTCCGCGAAGCACGTCCGGGCGACCGCTACCTGCTCTGCTCGGACGGCCTCTCCGGTGTGGTCAGCCTGGAGACGCTCGACGAGGCGATCCGCATCCCCGATCCGCAGGCCTGCGCCGACCGGATGATCGAGCTGGCGCTGAAGGGCGGTGGGCCGGACAACGTGACGGTCATCGTCGCGGACGTCGCCGACATCGACTTCGGCGACGACGCCCCGATCATCGGCGGAGCCGCCGGTGACGGCAGCGCCGACCCGCCGCCACCGGACTCCCCCGCCTCGCGGGCGAGTTCGATCACCGGTCCGCGTCCGATCCCGCCGCGGGCCGAGACCCCACCACCGCCGCCCGACCCCAAGGTCAAGCGGCGGCGCAAGGTCAAGGCCGTGCTGCTGGTGTTCCTCCTGCTGCTGCTCGTCGCGGCGGCGGGCATGGGCACCCGCTGGTGGGTGATGCGCCAGTACTACATCGGCGCCACGGACGACGGCCAGGTCTCGATCTTCCGCGGGGTCAGCGGCAGCTTCCTCGGCGTCGCGCTGCACACGTTCTCCGAGGGCTCGTGCCCGCCGGGGTCCGAGGCGGCGTGCGAGCCGATCACGCTCGAGGACCTCCGGGTGTCCACGCGCGACGTCGTGCGCAACGGCATCACGAAGGGTGACCTCGAGGAAGCCAGGGAGGGCATCCGCAAGCTCCGCACGGAGAACGTGCTGCCGCCCTGCGCCGACGCGACGAAGCCGTCAACCACGGTGACCACGACGACCACGGTCCCGAGCACGACGGGGTCGCCCGGTCCGACCGTGGACTCGAGTTCGGCCACGCCGACCACCACCAGCAGTCCGGATGCCACTCCACTGCAGACGCCCTCGCAGACGCCGGGCACCGACTGCCGACGGAAGGGCCAGTAAGTCGATGGGTTCGCCGGTCCCCACCGGGGAGGCGCCGCTCTCCGCGGCGACCAGCACGTCGCCAGGCTTGAGGCCGCCCACGAGGCGGGGCACCGAACTCATCATGCTCGGGTTCGCCTCGGCGTTGGTGACGGCTGCCCTGATCCTGGTGGAAGCCAACCAGGAGCAGACCCTGACGATGCAGATCGTCTACTACGGCGTTGCCTACATGGGGTTGTTCGCGGTAGCGCACCTCGCGGTTCGGAAGTGGGTCCCGTACGCGGACCCGATCATCCTGCCGTGCGTCGCGCTGCTCAACGGCCTGGGCCTGGTCATGATCCACCGGCTCGACCTCGCGAACGAGGGCGAGGTGTTCCAGGGCGAGCTGTACTCCGCGAACGCCCCGAAGCAGGTGCTGTGGACGGCGATGGCGCTGGTCCTGTTCTGCCTGGTGCTGAAGTTCGTGAAGGACCACCGGACGCTGGCCAAGTACGGCTACACCGCCGGCCTGGTCGGCCTGGTCGCGCTGATCCTGCCCGGCATCCTGCCGAGCTTCATCGCGCCGGAGATCAACGGCGCGAAGATCTGGCTGCGGTTCGGGGCGTTCTCGATCCAGCCGGGCGAGTTCGCGAAGATCCTGCTGATGGTGTTCTTCGCGGCGTTCCTGGTCTCGAAGCGCGACCTGTTCACGGCGGCGGGCAGGCGGTTCCTCGGCCTCGACCTGCCGCGGGCCCGCGACCTCGGGCCGCTGGTCGCCGCGTGGGGCGTCGGCGTGAGCATCATGGTGCTCCAGAAGGACCTCGGCAGTTCGCTGCTGTTCTTCGGCATCGTGCTGGTGCTGCTCTACGTGGCCACCGAGCGGGCGGCCTGGGTCGTGATCGGCCTGGTGCTGTTCGCGGGCGGCGCGATCGTGGCGTGGAAGCTGTTCAACCACGTGCAGCAGCGCGTGTCGAACTGGCTGGACCCGCTGGCGACCTACGACCTGCCCGGCGGCGGCTACCAGATCGCGCAGTCGCTGTTCGGGCTCGGCACCGGCGGCATCTTCGGCGCCGGGCTCGGCGCCGGGCGTCCGGACCTGATCCCCGAGGCGAACACGGACTTCATCACGTCCGCGATCGGCGAGGAGCTCGGCTTCGTCGGCCTGTCCGCGATGCTGCTGATCTACATGGTGTTCTCGCTGCGCGGCATGCGCAGCGCGATCGCCGTGCGGGACAGCTTCGGCAAGCTCCTCGGCGGCGGGCTCAGCTTCGCGCTGTGCTTCCAGGTCTTCATCGTCGTCGGCGGTGTCACCAAGCTGATCCCGATGACCGGCATCACCGCGCCGTTCCTGTCCAAAGGCGGCTCGTCGCTGCTGGCCAACTACATCCTCGTCGCGCTGCTGCTGCGCATCTCCGACGCGGCGCGCGGCCCCAAGGTCGTGCCGAAGCCGAAGCCGCAGCAGCCCGCGATCGCGGACCAGTTCACAGTCATGGTGGAGCGTCCGAAATGAACACACCGCTCCGCCGCGTCGGCATCGCCATGATGGTGATGATCCTGATGCTCATGGGCAACGCGACGTACGTGCAGGTGATCAAGGCCGACGACTACCGCAAGGACGACCACAACCGCCAGCGCGTGCTGCTCAACGAGTACTCGCGCGAGCGCGGCCAGATCATCGCGAGCGACGGCACGCCGATCGCGAACGTCAAGGCCACCGGCGACACCTACCGCTACCAGCGCGTCTACTCCAACGGCCCGGCGTACGCGCCGGTCACCGGCTACTACTCGCTGATCTTCGGCAGCGGCGGCGTGGAACGGGTCGAGGACGACCTGCTCAACGGCTCCGACGACCGGCTGTTCGCGCGCAGGCTGTCCGACGTCATCACCGGTCGCGACCCCAAGGGCGCCAGCATCCAGCTGACCGTCGACCCGAAGGTCCAGCAGGCCGCGTACGACGAGATGACGAACCGGGGGTTCACCGGTTCGGTGGTCGCGCTCAACCCCCAGACCGGGGCCATCCTCGGGATGGTGAGCACCCCGTCCTACGACCCGAACCGGCTCGCCAGCCACGACGAGGCCGAGCAGCAGGCCGCGTGGGACGAGTACAACGCCGAGGGCGCCAACCAGCCGATCCTCAACCGCTCCCTGCGGGCGACCTACCCGCCCGGCTCGACCTGGAAGGTCGTCGTGTCGGCGGCGGCGCTGGAGGACGGCAAGACCAAGGACACGCAGCTCACCGCCGCCGGGTCGATCACGCTGCCCGGCACGAACACGCAGCTGCCGAACTTCAACGGGACGCCCTGCGGCGGCGGCGCGACCGCGTCGCTGGAGGAGGCGCTCGCGCGGTCCTGCAACACCGCGTTCGCGGAGCTCGCCGGGGAACTGGGCGAGGCCAAGCTGACCGAGCAGGCCGAGAAGTTCGGCATGAACGACTCGACCCTGACCGTTCCGCAGCAGGTGGCCGCGTCGACCTTCGGCCCGTCGCCGGACAAGGCGGCGCTGTTCCAGAGCGGCATCGGCCAGCGCATCGTCGACATGACCCCGATGGAGAACGCGGTCATCGCCGCAACCATCGCCAACGGCGGTGTGCGGATGAAGCCGTACCTGGTGCAGAAGCTGATCGCGCCGGACCTGTCGGAGATCGACGAGACCAAGCCCGACGAGGTGGACGAGGCGGTCAGCGCCGACACCGCGAAGACCTTGCGGGACATGATGCTCAAGTCGGAGACGAACACCGGCGGCGAGGGCAGGCTCAGCGGCGTGAACATCGCGTCGAAGACCGGTACCGCCGAGCACGGCGTCGACCCGAGCAAGGTCGCGCCGCACGCCTGGTACATCGCCTTCGCGCCCGCGGAGAAGCCGACCATCGCGGTCGCGGTGATCGTCGAGAGCGGTGGCGACCGCGGCCTGGGCGCGACCGGCGGCAAGGTCGCGGCCCCCGTCGGCAGGGCGGTCATCGGCGCCTACCTGGCTGGCCGCTGATGCTCATCACCGGCCAGCTCCTCGCCGAGCGGTACCGCCTCACCAGGCGGATCGCCGTCGGCGGCATGGGCGAGGTCTGGGAGGCCGAGGACACCAGGCTCGACCGCAACGTCGCGGTCAAGGTGCTCAAGGCCGACCTCAGCGGGGACGCGGAGTTCCTCACGCGCTTCCGCATCGAGGCGCGGACGACCGCGTCGCTGAACCACCCCGGCATCGCCGCGGTGCACGACTACGGCGAGACGGCGTCCATGCCGGACGGGCCGGAGGACACGGCCTACCTGGTGATGGAACTGGTCGAGGGCGAGCCGCTGGCCGCGATCATCGCGCGCGGCAGGCTCACCGTGGACCGCACGCTCGACGTGCTGCAGCAGGCCGGGACGGCGTTGCAGGCGGCGCACGAGCGCGGGCTGGTGCACCGCGACGTGAAGCCCGGCAACATCCTGGTCACCCCCACCGGCAAGGTGAAGATCACCGACTTCGGGATCGCGAAGGCGGCCGACGCGGCTCCCGTGACCCGCAACGGCATGGTGATGGGCACGGCGCACTACATCGCGCCGGAGCAGGCGCTCGGCCACGACGCCGAACCCGCGAGCGACGTGTACGCGCTGGCCGTGTGCGGCTACGAGTGCCTGACCGGGCACCGGCCGTTCCGGTCGGAGAACGCGGTCACGGTCGCGATGATGCACATCCGCGACATCGCGCCGCCGCTGCCGCCGGACGTGCCGACCGGTCCGCGCGCCCTGATCGAGGCGACGCTGGTCAAGGACCCGAGGCAGCGCTACCGCAACGGCGGCGAGTTCGCCGAAGCGGTCGGCGCCGTGCGAGCGGGCAGGCCGCTGCCGACCCCGTCCGGGCTGGCAATGGCCACCGGCCCGGTGATGACGCACCCCGGCCTGCAGATGTCGCACCCCGCTTCGCAGCCGGGGTTCCCACCCGTTCAACAGGGCATGCAGAGCGGTCAGCACCAACTCCCGCACAACACTCCGCACACGGGCAATTTCCGTCCGTTGCCGAATCCGCCGCGGCCCCAGGGGAAGGCGAGGGCCGTTTTGTGGGTTATGGTCGGTCTCCTGGTCGTGGCGCTGATCGTGCTCGGCGTTTTCGTGCTGCGTTCGGTGTTGAACAACGGCGTCGACGCGGGGTCGGGTCCGCAAAGCACCAGCGGCGCCCGTCCCGCGGAGGACACCCAGCCGAGCCCGGCGGGTGATCTGGGGCCCACGGACAAGATTCCGGGGAAACCGGTGGTCCGGATCGAGAAGTCGGACTACCTGGACCTGCCGGTGAACGAGGCGACGGAGAGGCTGGCGGGCTACGGCTTGCAACCCGAGTCGCAGACGAACCAGGGTCAGCAGCCGAGGGAGCAGGGCAAGTGCCTGGTCTCCGACGTGTCACCGGCGGGTGAGGTTGCGATCGGTTCACGGGTGAAGGTGACCTGTGTGCCTACGTGACCGGAACGCGCCAGGCTGGGCGAGCACGAAACCGAACTGCTAGACACGATGGTTAGACCGTTGACGAGGAGCGGGACGACGCACTGATGAGCACTCCGCGACTGCTCTCCAATCGCTACGAACTGGGTGAGACCCTGGGCTACGGCGGTATGTCGGAGGTCCACAAGGGCCGCGACGTTCGCCTCGGCCGGGACGTGGCGATCAAGGTGCTTCGAGCCGACCTCGCCCGCGACAAGACCTTCCAGGAACGCTTCCGCCGCGAGGCCCAGAACTCGGCCGCGTTGAACCACCCCGCGATCGTCGCGGTCTACGACACCGGCGAGACGCAGACGGAGTACGGCCCGCTGCCGTACATCGTCATGGAGTACGTCGACGGCCGGACGCTGCGCGACATGGTGAAGACGCAGGGCCCGCTGTCGGGCAAGCGCGCCATGGAGGTCATGGCGGACGTGTCGGCGGCGCTGGACTTCAGCCACCGGCACGGGATCGTGCACCGCGACGTCAAGCCCGCCAACGTCATGATCACCCGCTCCGGCGCGGTGAAGGTGATGGACTTCGGCATCGCCCGCGCCGTGCACGACGGCCAGGCCGCCGTGACCCAGACCGCCGCCGTCATAGGCACCGCGCAGTACCTCTCGCCCGAGCAGGCGCGCGGCGAAGCGGTCGACGGCCGCAGCGACGTGTACGCGTCGGGCTGCGTGCTGTTCGAGCTGCTCACCGGCGAACCGCCGTTCACCGGCGATTCCCCCGTCGCCGTGGCGTACCAGCACGTGCGGGAAGACCCGAAGTCGCCGTCGGCGCTCAACCCGAACGTGACGCCCGCGCTCGACGCCATCGTGCTGAAGGCCATGGCGAAGGGCCCGGCGAACCGCTACCAGTCGGCCGCCGAGATGCGCGCGGACCTGGTGCGCGTGCTGTCCGGCCAACGCCCGTCCGCGCCCGCCGTGATGACGCCCGAGGACCGCACGGCGGTGCTCAGCCAGTCGCCGCGCACCGAGGTCGTGTCCTCCGGCCGCCACCGCCCGTCGGCGCTGCGCGAAGAGCAGAGCGACTACGACCTGATGGACGAGGAGGACGCCGAGCGCAGGGCGAAGCGCAAGAAGGCGACCATGGTCACCCTGGTCGTGCTCCTGTGCATCGCCGTGATCGCGCTGGCAGCGTGGATCACGTCGAGCCTGCTCGGCGACGACAACAGCGCGGCCACCGACAAGGTCTCCGTGCCCGGTGTGACGGGCAAGACCCTGACCGCCGCGAAGGCGAGCCTCGAAGAGGTCGGCCTCAAGTACAAGATCGACCCGGTGCCGTGCCAGCCCGGTGAGAACGGCGCCACCGCGCGCTGCACCGCGGACGACATCGACAAGGTCTTCGCGATCGACCCGAGCGCGGGCACGTCGGTGCCGAAGTTCACCGAGATCACCCTGACCTACGGCACGAGCCCGGACCAGATCGCCGTGCCGGACGTGACGGGCCTGACGCCGCAGGACGCGCAGGCGAAGCTGACCGCCGACGGCTGGGGTTTCGCGCAGGGCCAGGAAACCATCGAGGTCGAGGACACGAACAAGGTCGGCAAGATCGCCCAGCAGAACCCCCAGGCCGGGGTGAAGGCGGCCAAGGGCGCCGTGGTCACGGTCCTGCTCGGCAAGGGGCCGGACACGGTGCAGCTCGGCGACGTGACCGGGCAGCCGGTCGCCGACGCGACCGCGACGCTGGAGGGCTCCGGGTTCAAGGTGACCACGAAGGAAGCCGACAGCGGTGAGGACCAGGGCCAGGTGCTGAGCCAGAGCCCCAACCCCGGCCGGGTCGCCAAGGGCGCGACGATCACGTTGACGGTGTCGAAGGGCAACCAGATCTCCATGCCCGACATCACCGGGCTGACGGTGGACCAGGCCAAGAGCAAGCTCAACCAGCAGGGCTGGAACGGCGAGCTGACGATCACGGACAAGCCCGCCGTCCTCGACATCAGCAAGAACAACAAGATCCAGACGCAGGACCCGAAGGCGGGTGGGTCGATCACCAAGACCCAGCGGGTCAACATCACCGTGGCCGAGTTCAAGGTCGGGGGACCGTCGAACTAGCTTCGGACTGCCGCAAGCAAGAAGGCCCCCTCGGCACTCGCCGAAGGGGCCTTCTCCGTGTTCGGGGGGTCGTCGGGCTCAGGCCTGGGTCGCGGCCGAGGCCAGCGTGCGCATCCCGTTCTCCAGGGTGGAGACGGTCGACTCGGGCACGTCGTGGCCGCACACGGCGAGCCAGTTCGCGAGCATCCGGTGGCCGCCCTCGGTGAGCACGGACTCCGGGTGGAACTGGACGCCCTCGACCGGCAGTTCGCGGTGCCGGATGCCCATGACGATCCCGGTGTCGGTCTTGGCCGTCACCTCGAACTCGGCGGGGATAGTGTCGGGCAGCACGGTCAGCGAGTGGTACCGGGTGGCCGTGAACGGGTTCGGCACGCCCTTGAGCACGCCGTTCCCCGTGTGGTGCACCACACTGGTCTTGCCGTGGAGCAGTTCGGGGGCGAGGTCGACGGTGCCGCCCCACACCGCGCCGATGGCCTGGTGGCCGAGGCAGACGCCGAGCACGGGCACGCCGTTCGCGGCGCAGTGCCGGATCACGTCCATGCTCGCACCGGCCTTGTCCGGAGTGCTGGGACCAGGGCTGACGAGGACACCGCCGACGGTGTCGATCTCCGCCAGGTCCACCTCGTCGTTGCGCCGAACGACGCATTCCACGCCGAGCTGGGCCAGGTACTGGACCAGGTTGTAGACGAAGCTGTCGTAGTTGTCGACCACGAGCACGCGCATTCCCACAGGGTAGCCGTGACAATGCTCTCGCAAGAAGTGAGGTAAGGCTCACCTAAACTAATACCATGAGCCGTTCTCTGCGAGTTGCGATCGTCGGTGCCGGCCCGGCGGGCGTCTACGCCGCCGACATCCTGACCAAGTCCGACACCGACGTGAGCATCGACCTGTTCGAGCGGCTGCCCGCCCCGTACGGACTCATCCGCTACGGCGTCGCACCCGACCACCCGCGCATCAAGGGCATCGTCAACGCCCTGCACCGGGTGCTCGACCGCCCGCAGATCCGCTTGTTCGGCAACGTCGAGTACGGCGTGGACCTGAAGCTGGGCGACCTGCGCGAGTTCTACGACGCGGTGATCTTCTCCACCGGCGCCGAGAAGGACCGCGAACTGGACATCCCCGGCATCGACCAGCAGGGCAGCTTCGGCGCGGCGGACTTCGTCTCCTGGTACGACGGCCACCCCGAGGTCTCCCGCACGTGGCCGCTGACCGCGAGCAGCGTCGCGGTGCTGGGAGTCGGGAACGTCGCCATCGACGTGGCCCGCATCCTCGCGAAGACCGCGGACGAACTGCTCACCACCGACATCCCCGACAACGTCTACCAGGGCTTGAAGTCCAGCCCGGTGACCGACGTCCACGTCTTCGGCCGCAGGGGCCCGGCCCAGGCGAAGTTCACCCCGCTGGAACTGCGCGAACTGGACCACTCGCCGAACGTGGAGGTGGTGGTCCACCCCGAGGGCATCGAGTTCTGCGCCGCCAGCATGGCTCTGATCAGGTCGAACAAGCAGGTGGAGATGGTCGTGAAGACCCTCCAGGAGTGGGCTATCCGCGACCAGGGCACCCGCCCGCGCAGGCTGCACCTGCACTTCCTCCAGTCCCCCGTCGAGGTGCTGGGCGACGGCGAGGTCACCGCACTGCGCACCGAGACGATGGAACTGACCGGCGACGGCGGCGTGCGGGGCACGGGCGAGTTCACCGACTGGCCGGTGCAGGCGGTGTACCGAGCGGTCGGCTACCTCAGCACCCACCTGGCGGAACTGCCGTTCGACCACACCTCGGGCACGGTCCCCCACCAGGCGGGCCGCGTGCTGGACCTGGACGACCAGGCCATGCCGGGCGTCTACGTCACCGGCTGGATCAAACGAGGCCCGGTGGGCCTGATCGGCCACACGAAGGGCGACGCCTTGGAAACGGTGACCAGCCTGCTGACCGACGCCCCACTGCTCACACCAGCCTCGCAGCCCGAGCCGGACGCAGTCGTGCGCTTCCTGGACCAACAGGGAATCCGCTACACCACGTTCGACGGCTGGCAGCAGCTCGACCAGCACGAACGCAACCTGGGAGCAGCAGAGGGCCGGGAACGGATCAAGGTCGTCGACCGACACACGATGGTGTCGGTGTCCCGGTCCTGACAACCGCCAAGCCAGCTGGCGACCCACACCCGACCAAGGCCAGGGCCGCAGACGTGGCCGATTTTACTCGGGGGATTTGACCCTTAAAATTGGTGATCGGGCAGGCTTTCGGGACTGCCCTTTTAGCCCGATCAAGGGTCAAATCGAGGGGTCCCCGAGTCAAATCGGCCACAGCACGACGGCGGCCGGGCCAGGCCATGAGCACGACGGCGGCCCAAACCACGGGCACCCCCGGCCTTCGCCCTACGAGGGCGTGGTCACGTTGTTGAACGGCAGCAGCGGTTCGGCCCACGGGAACACCACGAACATCAGCAGGGCCACCACACCCGCGATCAGCACCAGTGCCTCCACCAGCCGCACCGGCGTGGGTCCCGGCAGGTGTCGCCAGATCCAGCCGTACATCACTGCTCCTTCAGTTCTGGCGGCAGGAAGCCGTCGGCCTTCGGGTAGCTCATCGTCAGCACGGCGTGCACGATCAGCCGCTGCTTGTCGGAGAACCGCGGGTGACAGGTGGTCAGGGTCATCAGCGCGGCCTGCTGCGCGATGGGCAGTTCACCGGCGAAGTGCGGCACCGGACTGATCACCTCGCCCTGCTGCGGCGTGACGATCTCCTGGCCGACGGTCTTCGCGTACGGGCTGCCCGCGGGGTTCGACGAGTCCTTGAGCGGCGCCACCTTCGCGCACTTCGGGTTCTTCGCCTTGCCCTCGGCCCAGCCCGCTTCCTCCCTGGTGGTCGGCAGCATCCGGTAGACGACCCAGTTGGCCTGCGTCTCCACCACGATCGCGTCGCACGACGACAGCAGGTCGAGGTCGTTGAACGGGGCGCCCTTGCCGACGCGGTGGCCCGCGACGGCGAAGTTGCCGGGGTCGCCGGGGAGCGCGGTGCCGACGTAGTGGCCCGGCCCGACCTCCAGGTGCTTGTCGGTGGTGCCTTCGACGATCGAGAACTTGTAGTCCGGTCCGAAGACCGGGATGTACATCTTCGCGAACGCCTTGCCCTCGATCAGCTCGTACTGGGCCTGCCGCTGCGGGTCGACCGGCTCGACGGTGTTCGTGTCGTTCCACTGGTCGTCCAGCGCCGTGGTGGCCTCGTCCTGCTTGCCCGCCGAGATCAGGTCCGTGACGTAGACCTCGTAGACGACGAACAGCAGGATCACCAGACCGGCCGTGATCATCAGCTCGCCGAAGGCCCGAACGGCCTTGCGGCCGGGTCCGTCGACCGGTGCGGGCGTGGGCCGCTGGAGCTTCACCGTTTCCGGTTCCGGGTTCGGGGGGACGTCGTCGTGGTCGACCACGATCCTGGGGATGACCTCGGTCGCCCCCTCCGCGGGCCGCGGCCGGGGCGGCGGGCGGTGCGGGTGCCCGCCGGTGATCCGGGGCGGCGCAGGGCGCTGACCTGGGGCGGGCCTGCCACGAAAGGGCTCCTGAGAGGCCGGGAACGGCCTGGGGCGGGGCGCGTGTGGCGGCTGGCCCGGACGGCCGCGCGGCGGCGGTGGCGGGTCGTAGCTCACCGAGGAACCTCCCGAGCCGGTGTGAATGCGAAAGAGGCGGATCCGCTGAGCACTTCGCGGACCTGCCTGGTTACGTTAACGTGTTCATCCAGCAGTGGACGTAAACTCGCGCCACTGGAGGCAATACACCAGGCGAGGACAGAATGCCGAAGTCCAAGGTCCGAAAGAAGGCCGTCTACACCGCGCCGACCGATCGCCGCACGCCGGTGAAGGTCAAGGCAGCCGGGCCTTCGCACCCCCTCTACATCGCCGTCATGCTGGGCGTGATGCTGCTCGGTCTGGCATGGCTGGTGGTCAACTACATCGCCGGTGACAAGATCCCGGTGATGATGGACCTGGGGTCCTGGAACTTCGGCATCGGCTTCGCGCTGATGATCGTCGGTCTGCTGATGACCATGAAGTGGCGCTGACCACACTCCGCACCGCGTTTCCACGCCAGCCCGGACCTCACCGGTCCGGGCTGGCGTGCGTCCGCAGCCGTTCACGGGCCGTCATCACCCGGTCGAGGGAACAAGGACCCGCAAGTAATCCCCATTGGGGACAACCCCTGTGGACAACTTTGCGCCATTTTGCACAAGGGCCGGTAGCGGGCTCCAGTTGTCCACAGGTTCCGTACCGGAGATCTACCGCCGATGCGGGACACTCGACCGCGTGACACCTCTTCCGTCGGCCGAGCCGACCACCCGGAGTTGGGCCCCGCTACCCGGCGTCGTCGCGCTGGCCTGGGGATTGGCCGTGGTGGCGCTGCTCGCGCTGCTGCTGGCGGGCGAGAACTCCGCCCGCCTGCTGATGGGTGCGGCGGCCGTCCTGTGCGCCGCGCTGGGGACCTACGGTGCCGTCGTGCGGCCACGGCTGCGTGTGGATGGTTCGGGCCTGCACGTGCGCACGTTGACCGGGGTGCACGACTTCCCGTGGCACGAGGTCAAGATCCGGCCGGTGCTGGCGCGCAGGCTCGGCCGCGAGTCGCACACCCTCGAACTGGACTGGGAGCACGACGGCGACGAGCACCTGGTGGTGCTGACGTGGCTGGACCTCGGCGCCGACCCGAGGGACGTCGCCGAGGTCCTGCACGCGTTGCGGCCCTAGAAGCCGAACCTGGCCGTGCCCACGAGCACCAGGCCGATCAGCACCAGCGTCGTGGCGGCGATCATGGATCCCTGCCACAGGTCACGGCGTTCCCGCGGCGCGTAGATCAGGCCCGCGGCCAGACCCGCACCGACCACCAGGCCACCGAGGTGGCCCACCAGCGAGATGCCGGGCAGCGTGAAGCTGAGGACCACGTTCAGACCGATGACGGCGAGCGCGGTGCCGGGGTTGAGCTTCAACTTCAGCACCGCGACCAGCATCGCGCCCATCAGGCCGTACACGGCCGTCGAGGCGCCCGCCGTCAGCGCGTTCGGCGAGCCGAACAGGTACACCGCGACGTTGCCGCCGAACATGGACACCAGGTAGAGGGCCAGGAACCGGGCCCGCCCGAAGGCGGGTTCGAGGTCCCGGCCCAGCACGTACAGCGCGAGCATGTTGAACACGATGTGCGTCGGCCCGTAGTGCAGGAAGCCCGCGGTGAGCAACCTCCACCACTCGCCGAGCGCGGCGATGCCCTCCGGCCAGAGGACGAAGTCCGAGAACACCGCGGACCGCTGGTTGTTGACCGCGCTCTGCGCCTGGACGGCGGTGAGCACGAACATCAGCACGTTCACGACGATCAGGATCGGCATCACCAGCGGACGCGTGCCGACCTCGGCGCCCACGAAGGTGCGGGGACGGCGGACCGTGCCCTGCGCCTCGCGGATGCAGTCGACGCACTGGTAGCCCACCGAGGCGTCGCGCAGGCACTCCGGGCACGCCGGACGCTCGCACCGCACGCAGCGCAGCCTGGTCTGCCGATCGGGGTGTCGCACGCAGACCGGGATTTCCGGCTGCGCACCGATCGGCTCACCAGGCGGCGGAGGAACCGCGGAGTTGCTCACCGGAACGGGTCAGTACCGCTCGATGGCCACGGACTCGATCACCACGTCGGTGGCGGGTCGGTCGCCCGCGAGGGTCGGCGCGGCACCGATCTTGTCCACCACCTGCTGCGACTCGGTGTCGGCCACCTCGCCGAAGATGGTGTGCTTGAAGTTGAGCCACGTCGTCGGGCCGACGGTGATGAAGAACTGGGAGCCGTTGGTGTTCGGCCCGGCGTTCGCCATCGCCAGCAGGTACGGCTTCGTGAACTGCAGTTCGGGGTGGAACTCGTCCCCGAACTGGTAACCGGGGCCGCCGCGGCCAGTGCCGGTGGGGTCACCGGCCTGGAGCATGAAGCCCGCGATCACGCGGTGGAAGATCGAGCCGTCGTAGAAGGGACCAGCCGCTTCGCCCTTGGCGTTCGGCTTCGAGTACTGCTTCGTCCCTTCGGCCAAACCGACGAAGTTGGCCACCGTCTTGGGGGCGTGGTCGGGGAAGAGGTTGATGCGGATGTCGCCCTGCGAGGTGTGCAGGGTCGCCGTCACCTTGGTCCCGACGAAGGATTCGTTGCTGTCAGCCACCACACCATCGTGCCATCCCCGGCGAGGATGTTCAGGAACGGGCAGGATGGGTATGCCTAGTGCATGACTGACCGACAGCTTCTGGAGCGCGATATGGACGAGGTGCAGGCCATGACCAAAGCCGGTGAGTCGGTCGGCAAGGCCGTCGGAACGGGTTTGCGAGCGGCGCGTCTCGGCGCGGTCCGCGCCGGGCACGTCGGAGCGGAGACGGCGGTCCAGCTGGCCGGGAGGGCCGAGACGAAGCTCGCCGAGCGCGGTGTGACCGCCGAGCAGATCCGCGGGCTCCTCGCGGAGAAGGCCGACGTGCTGGCTTCCAGGGCCGAGGAGGTCGAGAAGTCGACCCGTCGGACCAGGAAGAAGCTGGCCAAGCAGCGCAAGCAGCTCGCCAAGCGAGGCGGGCAGACCCGTGCGGAGCTGATGGGCAAGGCCGACGGCATCCGCAAGGACGTCGCCAAGGCCGCGGTCCGCGCCCGCAAGGACGCGAAGGTGCGCGGGAAGGACGTCCGCAAGGCCGCCAACCAGGCGCGCAAGGACATCCTCCGCGAAACGCCGAAGAGCCGCCGCCGCTGGCCGTGGATCCTCGGCATCCTCGCCGCGGGTGCCGTGGCCGGGTACGTGGCGCTGACCAAGCGCCCGGAAGAGGTTCACCTGCACGAGGAGCCCGTGGTGCCTGTGGTGCCCGTCCCCGCTGAGCCGGTGACCCCGTCCCGCCCGACCGACACGACGCCCGGCCGCACCGACACCACCCCCGGCCGGACCGACACGACGCCTGGCCGGACGACCGACACGACCCCGCGTGGAACCGACGCGGAGCACGCCCGCAACGGCCAGGTCGCCGACCGCAAGGTCTGACCACCGGCTTCACGCCACCCGGCCTCGATTCCGACCTTCGTCGGCATCGAGGCTTTGGTGTGCCCGGAACAAGTTCGCACCGGTCAACCAGGCCCGTGGTCGGTGTGCTCGATCGTCAACGCGTCCTGCACGAAGCCGGACGCGTTGACGACCAACACGTCGACCGGCTCTTTACAGCAGGCGAGAGGATCACGCGCCCGAAGCCGGCGACCTCATCGGGCAAATTATCCCCTAGCCGCCCGGCCGTGGGGAGTCATAGCCGGTACGACCTGCGACGACGTCGTGCTGATCACGAAATCGCCCGTCTGTCAAGTCGACCACCCTCCACCTCGGGCCGCAGCATTTCCCAGTTGGCCTGTTGAGACCGTCCACCAACCGAAAAGCCACCCGAAAGAGCTACTCGCAGCCTCCTCGGAAGCCCTCGGAACTGTCGTACCCCAGCCGTACCGTGTGCGTCGGGGGGGTCCTGACCGAAGGGGGACCCCTTTCAGCCGAGCTTGAGGTTGGTGACCACGGTCTCCGTGATGCGGCGCGCCTTGATGGTCTGCTGCTGGTTGCTGGTCACGACGACCGCCGTGGTGCCCTTGGCGACGGCGTAGACAGCACCCTCGTCCGAGGTGAGCGAACCGCCTGCCCAGCCCTCCGGAGCAGTTGCGGGGCTCGACTCGGCGACGGGGGCGGCTCGGTCGACGACCGCCTTGGCGATCTTCGCGTCACCCTCGTAGACCCAGACGCTGAGCTGGACGTCAGTGGCGTCGGCGTAGAAGAAGCAGGCGGGGTTGGGCTGGTCGGCCGACAGGCGCACCTTGCGCACGATCTGTCCGTTGGACTCCTGCACCACCGCGTTGGAAAGATAGGGGCATTGACCGTCCGTGACCGGCTGGGGCGCGGGCGGGGTCTCGATTGGCGCAGCGGTGGTCGCTGCTGAGACGCTGGTCTTGCTGGCTGTAGTTGGTGTGGCGACCGGCTGCTCCGCCCCGCAACCAGCGAGTACTCCGATCAGCAGCAGGGTCGGTACTGCGTACGACACACGTCGGTTCACCTTGCTGAATCCAATCAGTTTGCTGTCGATGATCGATAAGTTGCGGACCTAGTCACGCAACGTCATCGGCGTTAGCTTGTCCTTACCCTGCCGGCCGCCCTGCTAGTGAGGACTACAGATGAGCCTTATCGACCGCGGTCGAGACCACGCACTCGCTCTGTTCAGGATTGTGGTGGGTCTGCTCTTCGCGTGTCACGGAGTCCAGAAGCTGTTCGGGCTCCTGACCACCAAGCCCCCGGTGTCGATCACGACGTGGCCCGGCGGGCCCATGGGTGTGATCGAGATCGTGGGTGGACTGCTGATCATGATTGGTTTCGGCACCAGGATCGCCGCGCTGATCGCTTCCGGTTCGATGGCCTACGCCTACTTCACGGTGCACCAGCCGAAGGCGTTGATGCCCATCGAGAACGGCGGGGAACTCGCGGCGATGTACTCCTGGGTCTTCCTCCTCCTCGTCTTCACCGGGCCTGGGGCCTGGGCGTTGGACAAGGCGTTGGCGTCTCGACGACAGGCTGTTCCGGAGATGCAGACCGCCTGAGTTGAGACGAGATCCCGTGCACAACGAACAAGCCCCTACTCGCAGCGCGGCGAGAAGGGGCTTGTTCGAGAGTTCTTCGGTGGAGACGAGGGGAATCGAACCCCTAACCCCCGCCTTGCAAAGGCGGTGCTCTGCCAATTGAGCTACGTCCCCTTGGAGGGTCTGAGGGCTACGTCCCCAGAGAGTACGCCTCAGGAAAACCGGCGCAGCATCCCGACCCTCACGGAGGCTCGGACGGCAGTCCGCCCTCGCAGGATCTAGTCGGTGGGTGCGGTGGCCTCGCGCCAGAGGTCGGCGTCAGCCTTGGCAGCCTTGCTGCGCTTGACGAACAGCAGCACAGCTCCGGCGACCGCAACCAGGGCGATGATCTTCTTCATGTTCGAAAGCTCCCGTCCAAGTTCCCGGCGCAACCACCGGGGGTCCAGGGGGCGTACCCCCTGGCGGGGGATTGGGGATTCGATCCCCAATGTAGTAACGATCGATGAAGGTCAGTGCTATCCCCGACACAGTTCACCTGATCGATCGTGGGCCTAGGAGGACTCGAACCTCCGACCCCTTCGTTATCAGCGAAGTGCTCTAACCGTCTGAGCTATAGGCCCTGATTGGTGCAACGACAGGAAGATTACCGCACTGCCCGTCGTTGCCCCAAATCGGGGGTGCCTTGATCATTCACGCTCGGAGAGCGTGAGCTCCAAGCCACCCGCGAGGTCTGCCGACACGTTGTAGACGAACGCGCTGACCGTGGCCAACGCGGTGAAGAGCACGATGTTCACCGCGCCGATGATGGCGGCGACACCGAACACGCGGCCCGCGCTGATGAGCGGGTCGCCCGCCTGCTCGCTGCCGGACAGCAGGTCCTGCGCGGTGTTGTTGATCTTGTCCCAGACGCCCATGCCGTTCAGCACGCCGTAGAGCACGCCGATCGCCACCAGCCACACGAAGAACAGCGCCACGCTGAGCACCAGCGCGAGCTTCAGCACCGACCACGGGTCGACGCGCTTCACCTGGAGGCTCGCCCGACGAGGCCCGCGACCCGGACGCCTGGCGCTGGGCGCCGCGGCTCCCGGACGTGCGCTGGACGCGCCCAGGTTCACCGACGTGCGGCTGCCCGAGGAGTCCGACGCCGCCGTGCCCGTGAGGACCGGCCGTGCCACGGCGATCGTGTCCGGGTCCTGCGCCGGGTAGGCGGGCTGCTCGGCGGGCGACTCGACCGGGGTCACGTCGTCGCTCGACGGGTAGCCAACCGTTTGCGCCTCGGCGTACTGCTGGTCGCTGGTCACCCGCTGCCAGGGCGGCGGCGCGGCCGCGACGAGGTCGAGCCCCTCGGCGCGCTCGGTGGGCACCGGCGGGAGGGGTTCGGCCTTCGCCTGCGGCGCGGGTGCGGAGGGCACCTTCACCGTCGGCTCGGCCGTGGACTGCTCGGCGACCGGAGCAGCCGAAGCCGCCGGAGCAGCCGAAGCCGCCGGAGCAGCTGCGGCCGCCTTGGCCTGCGACTTCGAGATCTCGACGGTCGCACCGTCGGGGACCTTCGAAGGCTCGGCCTTCTCGGCCGCCTTCGGAGCGGCCGACTTCTCCGCACCGTTCGAAGGTGTCGCCTTGTCGGCGCCCTTCGCCTTCGCCCCTTGGTCGGCACCACCCTGCAAAACAGGTTTGGTGATCACCGCCGTCTTGTCCGCGTCCCGACCGTCCGGGTTCTCGGATGAAGTCACGAGCAGTCCTCAACCTCTCGTCCGCGTTTAGTTGGCGGGCTCAGCCTCGTCCCCATCAATGGGGACGTCGGAAGGCTCGTCGGCGTTGCCTGCGACGGCGATCAAAGTGGTGCCTTCGCCGAGGTTCATCAGCCGGACCCCCTTGGTCTGCCGCCCTGCCTTGCGAACCTCCTTGGCGCTGGTCCTGATGACCCCGCCGGTAGAGGTGATCGCGTAGAGCTCGTCGTCGACGTCGACGATGAGCGCTCCGACAAGCCTCCCACGTCGGCGGTCGTGCTGAATGGTCAGCACACCCTTTCCACCACGTCCCTGAACGGGGTAGTCCTCCAGGGGCGTCCGCTTGGAGTACCCGCCGTTGGTGGCGACCAGGACGAACTTGCCCTCCTCGACCACGCCCATCGACAGCAGCTCGTCGCCGCCGTTGAAGCGCATGCCGAGCACGCCGGAGGTGGCGCGCCCCATGGGGCGCAGCGCCTCGTCGGTCGCGTGGAAGCGGATCGACTGCCCGTCGGTGGAAACCAGCAGCAGGTCGTCATCAGCGGAGCACAGCACAGCTCCGACCAACTCGTCGTCATCGCGGAGGTTGATGCCGATCAGACCACCCGATCGGTTGGAATCGAAGTCCGACAACTTGGACTTCTTGACCAGGCCGGTCTTGGTGGCGAGCACGAGGTACGGGGCGACCTCGTAGTTCTTGATCTGGATGACCTGGGCGATCTCCTCCTCCGGCTGGAACGCCAGGAGGTTCGCCACGTGCTGGCCGCGCGCGTTGCGGTTGGCCTCGGGCAGCTCGTACGCCTTCGCCCGGTACACCCGGCCCTTGTTCGTGAAGAACAGGATCCAGTCGTGCGTGGAGCACACGAAGAAGTGCGCCACGATGTCGTCCTGCTTGAGCTGCGCGCCCTGGACGCCCTTGCCGCCGCGCTTCTGCGCCCGGTACAGGTCGGTCTTGGTGCGCTTCGCGTAGCCGGTGCGGGTGATCGTGACGACCACGTCCTCGACCGCGATCAGGTCTTCCATCGACACGTCGCCGTCGAACGGGATGATCTTGGTGCGCCGGTCGTCGCCGTACTTGTCGACGATCGCCATCAGCTCTTCGCGGACGATCGCGCGCTGGCGCTCCGGCCTGGCCAGGATGTCCTCGAGGTCGGCGATCTCCAGCTCGATCTCGGCCAACTGGTCGATGATCTTCTGGCGCTCCAGGGCGGCCAGGCGGCGGAGCTGCATCTCCAGGATCGCGTTGGCCTGGATCTCGTCGACCGCGAGCAGCTCGATCAAGCCGGTGCGCGCGATGTCCGGGGTCTGCGACCGGCGGATCAGGGTGATGACCTCGTCGAGCATGTCCAGCGCCTTGACCAGGCCGCGCAGGACGTGGGCCCGCTCCTGGGCCTTGCGCAGCCGGAACCTGGTCCGCCGGACGATGACCTCGACCTGGTGCTTCACGTAGTGCCGGATCATCTGGTCGATCCGCAGCGTGCGCGGCACCTGGTCGACCAGCGACAGCATGTTCACGCCGAACGAGTACTGCAGCTGGGTGTGCTTGTAGAGGTTGTTCAGCACGACCTTCGCCACGGCGTCGCGCTTGATCGTGATCACGATGCGCATGCCGCGGCGGCTGTTCGACTCGTCCGCGATGTTCGCGATGCCGGTCAGCTTCTGGTCGCGGACGAGCGCCGCGATGTTCTCGACCAGGTTGTCCGGGTTCACCTGGTAGGGCAGCTCGGTGACGATGAGGATCGTGCGGCCCTTGGCGTCCTCGTCGATCTCGATGACGGCGCGCATCTTCACCGAGCCGCGGCCCGTGCGGTACGCGTCCTCGATGCCCGAGTTGCCCAGGATCAGACCGTAGGTCGGGAAGTCCGGCCCCTTGATCCGCTCGATCATCGCTTCGAGGGTCTCCTCGTCGGAGGCCTCCCAGTTGTCCAGCGCCCACACCACACCCGACGCGACCTCGCGCAGGTTGTGCGGCGGGATGTTGGTCGCCATGCCGACCGCGATGCCGGAGCTGCCGTTGATCAGCAGGTTCGGGATGCGCGCGGGCAGGACCTTCGGCTCTTCGATCCGGCCGTCGTAGTTCGGCCGGAAGTCGACCGTTTCCTCTTCGATGTCGGCCAGCATGTGCATGGCCAGCGGGGTGAGCCTGCACTCGGTGTACCGCATCGCGGCCGCGGGGTCGTTGCCCTGCGAGCCGAAGTTGCCCTGGCCGTCGATCAGGGGGTACCGCATCGCCCACGGCTGGGCGAGCCGCACGAGCGCGTCGTAGATCGACGAGTCGCCGTGCGGGTGGTAGTTGCCCATCACGTCGCCGACGACGCGCGCGCACTTGTTGTAGCTGCGGTCCGGCCGGAAGCCGGAGTCGAACATCGAGTAGAGCACCCGGATGTGCACGGGCTTGAGCCCGTCGCGGACGTCCGGCAGCGCTCGACCGACGATGACGCTCATCGCGTAGTCGATGTAGGAGCGCTGCATCTCGTGCTGGATGTCGACCATCTCGGTGCGGTCGTGGTCCGGCCCCGGCGGCAAAGTCGTCTCGGTCAAGGTTCTTCTTCCTCTTCGCCAGGCGAGCAGGTCTACAGGTGGACGGGTGGCGTCACACGTCCAGGAACCGGACGTCCTTCGCGTTGCGGGTGATGAAGGAGCGGCGCGCTTCCACGTCCTCGCCCATCAGCACGCTGAACAGCTCGTCCGCCGTCGCGGCGTCGTCCAGGGTCACCTGCATGAGCAGGCGGTGGGCCGGGTCCATCGTGGTGTCCCACAGCTCGGCGGCGTTCATCTCGCCGAGACCCTTGTACCGCTGGATGTTGTCGTCCTTGCCGAGCTTCTTGCCCGCCTTCAGGCCCTCTTCGATCAGGCCGTCGCGCTCGCGGTCGGAGTAGGCGAACTCCGGCTCGATGCGCTGCCACTTGATCTTGTACAGCGGCGGCGTCGCCAGGTACACGTGACCGTGCTCGACCAGCGGGGTCATGAAGCGGAACAGCAGGGTGAGCAGCAGCGTCCGGATGTGCTGGCCGTCCACGTCGGCGTCGGCCATCAGCACGATCTTGTGGTAGCGCAGCTTCGTCAGGTCGAACTCGTCGTGGATGCCGGTGCCGAGCGCCGTGATCAGGCTCTGCACCTCGTTGTTCTTGAGGACCCGGTCGATGCGGGCCTTCTCCACGTTGATGATCTTGCCGCGGATCGGCAGGATCGCCTGGAACATGGAGTCCCGGCCCTCCTTGGCCGAACCGCCCGCGGAGTCGCCCTCCACGATGTAGAGCTCGCACTCCTCCGGGTTGGTGGAGCGGCAGTCCTTCAGCTTGCCGGGCAGGCCGCCGATGTCCAGCGCGCCCTTGCGGCGGACCAGTTCGCGCGCCTTGCGGGCCGCCATCCGGGCCTGCGCCGACGAGACCGACTTGGTCACGATCGTGCGCGCCTCGTTGGGGTGCCGCTCGAACCAGTCGGCCAGGTGCTCGTTGGTCGACTTCTGCACGAAGGACTTCGCCTCGCTGTTGCCCAGCTTGGTCTTCGTCTGGCCCTCGAACTGGGGCTCCTGCAACTTCACCGAGATGATCGCGGCGAGACCCTCGCGGATGTCGTCACCGGTGAGGTTGGTGTCCTTCTCCTTGAGCAGCTTCTTGTCGCGCGCGTACTCGTTGACCACACGGGTCAGCGCCGCGCGGAAGCCCTCCT
Source organism: Umezawaea sp. cmx-9-4 (assembly GCA_049997955.1). Taxonomy (GTDB): domain Bacteria; phylum Actinomycetota; class Actinomycetes; order Mycobacteriales; family Pseudonocardiaceae; genus Umezawaea. Next base: position 195,203 of record JAEBDY010000013.1, read on the forward strand.
CGTGCGTGCCGCCCTCGTGGGTGTTGATCGTGTTGGCGAAGGTGTACACCGAGGCCGTGTAGCCGGTGTTCCACTGCATCGCGACCTCGACCTCGATGCCGTCGCCCTTGGCGTCGAAGGCGATGACCTTCTTGTGGACCTCTTCGCGCGTGTGGTTGATGTGCTTGACGAAGTCCTCGAGCCCGTTCGGGTAGTGGAACGTCAGCTCCTTGACGCGGGCCACGTGCCCCTCGGCGTCGGCCTCGGTCTCCTCCTCGGCGACGCGCTCGTCGCGGACGACGATCGTGAGGCCCTTGTTGAGGAAGGCCATCTCCTGGAGGCGGCGCGAGATCGTCTCCAGGTTGTACTCGACCGACTCGAAGATCGTCGGGTCGGCCCAGAACGTGATGGTGGTGCCGGTTTCCGAGGTCGGCGCGTCCTTCGTCAGCGGGTGCGCGGGCTGGGTGTCCTCGTAGCGCTGGTTCCACGTGAAACCTTGGCGCTTCACCTCGACGTCGACCACCGTCGACAGCGCGTTGACGACGGAGATGCCGACGCCGTGCAGACCGCCGGACACCGCGTACGACTCGCTGTTGAACTTGCCGCCCGCGTGCAGCTTGGTCATGACGACCTCGAGCGTCGGGATCTTCTCCACGGGGTGCACGTCGACCGGGATGCCACGGCCGTCGTCGATCACCCGGACACCGCCGTTGGCCAGCAGCGTTACGTCGACCGTGGTCGCGTAGCCCGCCATCGCCTCGTCGACCGAGTTGTTGACGACTTCCCAGATGAGGTGGTGCAGACCCCGCTCGCCGGTCGACCCGATGTACATGCCGGGACGCTTGCGGACCGCCTCCAGGCCCTCGAGGACGCTGATTGAGGACGCGCCGTACTCATTCTTGTCTGCCACGGGCCTGGTGTCTCCTCGACATGAAGCGACAGGACGTCGCCGAGCGGCGACGCTGATGGTCATGCTTACCCGATATTCTACCGGTCGAGTCCTACCAGGATGCACCAAGGACACCCCTGATTTGCCCTCAGAGGCTCTCAACTCGACCCGGTCGGGTTGGATCGGCCAACCCAGGGGGCCAAATCGGCTGGTGAGCGCTCAGTGCGCCACAGGATCGCCGCTGAACGACTGCCGCGACTCAGCCGTAGGTATCACGTGGGCCGCGTCCTGGAGCGTGCCTGGGGCCGAATCGCCAGTTGGGAGCCTGGGGGCCCTGCACCTTCAGCTTCTTCACCACGCCGTCACCGACCCCGGCCGCGATGCGCTTGATCAGCTCGCGCTGCAGCAGCCTGAGCTGCGTCGCCCACGCCGTGGAGTCCGCCTGCACCGTCAGTTCACCGTCGCTCAGCGTGATCGGTTTGGCGTGCTCGGCCACGTCCTCGCCGACCAGCTTGGCCCACTTGCCGAACACGTTGCCGCCCGCGAGGCGTTCGGCCCACCCGTGGTCGGTGGCGACCCGCGAGGCCAGCCTGCCAAGGGGTTGGGGGTCCCGGTCGTCCGGGCCCGCACCCGACCAGCGGCGGCGCTTCGACCGGTTCGCGCCACCGGTCGCCCGGCGTCCAGGCTGCTTGGCACGGCTCTTCGCGGACGCCCGCGCGGCCTCCAGTGCGGCCCGCGCGAGGTCGGGTCCTCTCAACACTTCACCGTCAGCTGGGGATAGAACACCCGGTGGAGTGACTCCGCCTGTGGATATGTCGGCGATTTGCGGCGAGTTATCCACACCATCCACAGGGTTGTCCCCAGTTGTGCGACTTGTCACACCCTTTCGAGGGACATCGTCAGACACTGTGCACCTCTCCGTGGCGAACCTCGAAACGAGCGCCCGCGAGTTCCTCCGGCACGTCCTCCGCCACGGCCGCGGTGATCAGGACCTGCTCCGCGGCGCTCGCGACCTTGGCCAGCTGCCGTCGGCGGCCGCGGTCCAGCTCGGCGAAGACATCGTCCAGCACGAGCACCGGTTCGGTGCCATCGACACGCAGCAGCTCGTACCCGCCGAGCCGCAGGGCCAACGCGAAAGACCATGACTCTCCGTGACTGGCGTAACCCTTCGCGGGCAGTTCGCCGAGCGCCAGTTCCAGCTCGTCGCGGTGCGGACCGACCAGGCAGACACCCCGGTCGATCTCCTGCGAGCGGACGCGGTACAGCTCGACGAGCATCGCGTCCTCCAACTGGCTCCGATCGGCCCGCGGACCATCCGGCTTCCCGAAGCCATCCGGCTGCGACTCGCCGAGGCTCGACCGGTAGGCGATCCTCGCGGGCCGTGACTCCGGGGCGACCTCCGCGTACGACGCGGCCACGTGCGGCGCGATGTCCGCGACGAGGTCGAGCCGCGCGGCGAGCAGTTCGGCGCCGTGCTTCGCCAGGTGCCCGTCCCACACGTCCAGGGTGCTGATGTCGCCGGACCGCCCGGCCCGCTTCGCCGCGCCCGCCGTCTTCAGCAGGGCGCCGCGCTGCTTGAGCACCCGCTCGTAGTCGCTGCGCACCCCGGCGTACCGGGGTGCGCGCGCCACCAGCATCTCGTCCAGGAACCTGCGGCGTTCACCGGGATCGCCACGCACCAGCGCCAGGTCCTCCGGCGCGAACAGCACGGTGCGCAGGATGCCCAGCACGTCACGCGGGCGGGGAACCGGGCCGCGGTTGATCCGCGCCCGGTTCGCCTTGCCCGGCGTGATCTCCAGTTCCACCAGCAGTTCGCGGCCGTCGTTGACGACCGCGGCCCGCACCACCGCGCGGGGACTGCCGTGCCGGATCAGCGGCACGTCGGTGGCCACCCGGTGCGAGCCGAGGGTCGCCACGTAGCCGAGCGCCTCGACCAGGTTCGTCTTGCCCTGGCCGTTCGGCCCGACCAGCACGCTGACCCCCGGCTCGAACGCCAGATCAGCTCGTTCCCACGAGCGGAAGTCGCTGACCTGGAGGTGCCTGACGTACAACGGCGGTCGTCAGCTCTGCGTGCTGCCGCTGCCGGACGACGGCCCGGCGGCGGTGACGGCGTGGCCACCGAACTGGTTGCGCAGGGCGGCCACCGCGCGCATGGCGGGCGAGTCGTCCTGGCGGGAGGCGAACCTGGCGAACAGCGCGGCGGAGATCACCGGCGCGGGCACCGCGAGGTTGATCGCCTCCTCGACGGTCCACCGGCCCTCGCCGGAGTCCTCGACGTGGCCGCGCAGGTCGTCCAGCTCGGGGTCGGAGTCGAGCGCGCGGACCAGCAGGTCGAGCAGCCAGGACCGGACGACGGTGCCGCGCTGCCACGCCTTGATGGTCGCGGGCACGTCCTCCACCAGCTTGGAGGCCTCCAGCAGCTCGAAGCCCTCGGCGTACGCCTGCATCAGGCCGTACTCGATGCCGTTGTGGATCATCTTCGCGAAGTGGCCCGCGCCGACCGAACCGGCGTGCGCGAAGCCCTCCTCGCGGGGACCCTCCGGGCGCAGCGCGTCGAAGATCGGCATCGCCTTCTCGACGTCCTCGGCGGCGCCGCCGACCATCAGGCCGTAGCCGTTCTCCAGGCCCCACACGCCACCGGACACACCGCTGTCGAGGTAGCCGATCCCCTTGCCCGCCAACAGGTCCGCGTTCACCTTGTCGTCGGTGTAGCGGGAGTTCCCGCCGTCGATCACGAGGTCGCCCTCGGCCAGCAGCTCGCCCAGGTCGGCGATCGTCTGCCGGGTGATGTCGCCTGCCGGGACCATCACCCACACGACGCGGGGTGCTTCCAGCTTGTCGACCAGGTCGGCGAGCGAACTCGCGTCGGTGACCTCGGGGTTGCGGTCGTAACCGACAACCTCGTGGCCCGCGCGGCGAATTCGCTCGCGCATGTTGAAGCCCATCTTGCCGAGGCCCACAAGTCCGAGCTGCACGTGCTGACTCCCCTGTTTCGAGTTGAGGTTTAGCCGGGCAGGCGTACGGGCATAAGCAGGTACAGGTAGCCCGGCGCCACGCCGCCCTCATCATCGACCGGCTTCAACAGGGCGGGCCTGCTGGGGGTCGTGAAGGACAGGTGGGCCTTGGCGGTGCGCACGGCGTGCACGCCCTCCAGGAGGTACGTGGGGTTGAACGCGATCGTCACCGGCTCGCCGGTGTACTCGACCGGGAGCTCCTCCTCCGCGCTGCCCTCGTCGTCGCCACCCGCCGACAGGCGCAGACCGCCGTCGACGAACTCCAGCCGGACCTGGGTACCCCGCTCCGCGACGAGCGACACCCGCTTGATGGCCTGGACGAGCGAGTCGACCTCGATGATCGCGGCGGCCGAGTGCTCGCTCGGGAGGAGCTGGCGGTACTTCGGGAAGTCCGCGTCGAGCAGCCGGGTCGTGGTGCGCCTGCCGTTGCCCGAGAGGCCGAGGAGCCCGTCGTTCGCCGCGAGCGACAGCTCGACCTTGTTGCCCGAACCGCCGAGGGTCTTGGCCGCGTCGGCGAGCGTGCGCGCCGGGACCAGCACGGCGGTCTCGCTCAGGGTCTCGTTCGGCTCCCACGCGAACTCGCGCATCGCCAGCCGGAACCGGTCGGTCGCGACGAGGGTGAACTTGCCCTCGCCGATCTCCATCCGCACACCGGTCAGCATCGGCAGGGTGTCGTCCTTGCCCGCCGCGACGGCGACCTGGGCGACGGCCTCGCTGAAGACCTCACCGGCCAGCTCACCCGCCAGCTGCGGCATGTTCGGCAGCGCGGGGTAGTCCTCGACCGGCATCGTCGGGAGGCTGAACTTCGCGCTGCCGCAAGTGATCGTCATCCGGGAGCCGTCGACGGAGATCTCGACCGGGTGGTTCGGCAGCGCCTTGGTGATGTCGGCGAGGAGCCGACCGGAGACGAGCGTCTTGCCGCCGTCCGCGATCGTGGCCGGAACGCCGACCGTCGCCGAGACCTCGTAGTCGAAGCCGGAGACGGTGAGCGAGTCGCCCGGCGCCCCGTCCGCGGAACCGGCGTCGAGCATGACTCCACCGAGCACCGGAACGGGCGGCCTGGACGGCAGGCTGCGCGCGACCCAGGCGACGGCGTCGGCCAGGCCGTCGCGCTCGACGCGGATCTTCATGAGCGTCCTTCCTCAAGTCGGCATGACCGACCGGGGGGACGGTCGGTCCAACGTGGCGATGCGTTGAGAGCTGTGGGGGGTGAACCGCTGGGAAGCGGACCGCGTTCGCCTCAGGTCGGTCGAGCTTGGGCTCCAACCTCCCGGCGTGGTTGCTCCACCGTAGAGCGTCCGGAGCCCTCACGTCATCTCGGGGCGGGGACTGCGGGAGGGCGGTCCGAGCGCTTGTCCCCGGGTTTCGCCACCCCCTGTTTTTCTTTTGTTCTTCTCTTCAAGAGAGAACAACAGCAGTAACAGTAAGGGTTGTGGATTGTGTGGACAACGTCTGTCCTCGCAGGTCAGCGCCCCTTCGAACCTGTGGGCAACCGGGGGGTCCCACCCGGGGACAACTCGGGGCACCCGGGGACAACTCCAGCGTTGCTCCGTTTGGTCCACAGGAAGGCCGACTTGTCCCCGGGTGCGTCCCCGGGTGTGGGTGGTGTTGTCCCCGGGTGCTGCACAGGGTTCGGAGCCTGAAACTCCCCCGTTCGGACAACTTTTCTGAGGTTGTACACAGGCTGAGACCGGCGGTCCACGAGAAAAGTGGTGATGTCCCGCCGCCGTCCCGACCCCTGGCGGTGCCCGACCCGGCCGTCGACAGGGTCCCGGGTCGTACCGCGGGGGTGCTGAGAAAAGTCCGGCGAGCGCGCGCGGACGCCGTTCGAGGGCGCCGGGATTTCTGATCGGGCGTGCGCCGCGAGTCGGGGGCGCAGTCGGAAAGGAAGCCGCGTCCGGCGGGAGGGGCGGGGCAAGGGTCCCACGGGACGAAGCGGGCGGGACCACCTCCGTGAGGTGATCCCGCCCGCTTCGTTCGGCTCGGTACTAGACGGTGTGCCGGGAGCGCTGCTTGATGCGCGAGGTGAGTTCCTGGACCTGGTCGTAGATCCGGCGGCGCTCGGCCATCTCCTTGCGGATCTTCTTGTCCGCGTGCATCACCGTCGTGTGGTCGCGGCCGCCGAACGTCTGGCCGATCTTCGGCAGCGACAGGTCGGTCAGCTCGCGGCACAGGTACATGGAGATCTGCCGGGCGTTCGCAAGCGCTTTCGTCTTGCCCTTGCCGCACAGGTCGTCGATCGTCACGCCGAAGTACTCCGCCGTGACGGCCATGATCGTCGGCGCGGTCACCTCCGGCGCGTGCGAGTCCGGGATCAGGTCCCGCAGCACGATCTCCGCCAGCTGCACGTCGACCGGCTGCCGGTTGAGCGACGCGAACGCCGTCACCCGGATCAGCGCGCCTTCGAGCTCGCGGATGTTCCGCTCGATCCGCGCCGCGATGAACTCCAGCACCTCGGCGGGCGCCGCCAACCGGTCCTGCGCCGCCTTCTTGCGGAGGATCGCGATCCGCGTCTCCAGCTCGGGCGGCTGGATGTCCGTGATCAGACCCCACTCGAACCGCGTCCGCAGCCGGTCCTCCAGGGTCTCCAGCCGCTTGGGCGGCCGGTCGGAGGACACGACGATCTGCTTGTTCGAGTTGTGCAGCGTGTTGAACGTGTGGAAGAACTCCTCCTGCGTGCCTTCCTTGCCCTCCAGGAACTGGATGTCGTCGACGAGGAGCACGTCGATGTCCCGGTAGCGGCGCTGGAACGCGACCTTGCGGTCGTCGCGGAGCGAGTTGATGAAGTCGTTGGTGAACTCCTCGGTCGACACGTACCGCACCCGCATGCCGGGGAACAGCCGCTGGGCGTAGTGCCCGACCGCGTGGAGCAGGTGCGTCTTGCCGAGCCCGGACTCGCCCCAGATGAAGAGCGGGTTGTACGCACGGGCGGGCGCCTCGGCCACCGCGACCGCGGCCGCGTGGGCGAACCGGTTCGAGGCGCCGATGACGAACGTGTCGAAGTTGTACTTCTCGTTCAACCGGGTCTGCGACGTCGGCGGGTTCGCGGGCCGGGTGAACGGCGTGCCGCTGACCGGGGCGCTGCCGCTGAACGTCGGCCAGATCTCGTGGACGGTCGCGAGCGCCTCGCGGGCTTCGCGCTCCTCGTCCACCTCGTCGCTGTCCGACTCGCCGTCGCCGTCCTCACCGGTCGGCATCCCCGGCATGGCCAACTGCTGCTGGCCGGGCATCAACGAGCCGGGCATCTGACCGGGCATCTGCTGCCCCGGCATCGGCGAGGGCATCGGGCTCGGCATCTGGCCGGGCATCGACTGGTTGAGCAGACCGATCGGCTGGCTGATCCCGTTGCCGCCGGGCACGCCGTGCGCGACCTGGATGGGAGCCGTCGGGGTGTTCACCGGTTCAGGTGAATCGACCTTCACGGCCAGCGACACGGCCCGACCGAGGCGGCGGGACAGCGCGGCGGTGATGGGTTCGCGCAGCGCGCGCTCGATCGCTTCCTTCGCGAAGTCGCTCGGCGCGGCCAGCAGCGCGGTTCCGTCGAGCAGACCGATCGGCCTGGTCACCCGCATCCAAGCTCGCTGCTGCGGGGACAGGGTGCTGGCGGCCAGTTCCGCGACCACCTGCTCCCACACGAGACCGAGATCGGTCTGGTGGTTGGACACCTGCGCGCTCCCCTCCCCTCGACGTGCTCCCCCCGTGGAGCTACCCGCTCCACGGTGTGGATTCGGAGAATAGAGGCATCCACAGAGTTATCCACAACTGTGCACGAAGGTGCGTCGGGACGCGGCGGATCCCGGCAGCGGTTCCAGCGCACCGCGCGGGCCGTTCCGGCGACATCCGGGTGAGCCTCGAAATCCGCGAAGCGTGCAGGTTAACAAGCCCCGCGCCGTGCCACAAGGCGCTGGGACGGGCAGGCACCCCGGTGTCGTCGGCCCGTCGCCCGGCGTGTCCGGGGCCACCCCGATTTGAGAACCGGGCCCCCGCCTGCGTACCCTCGGATGAGTCTCCCGCGAGCGACGGGTGCGTTTGGCGCGCTCTTGCCGCGACCGTCCTGCCCAGGTGCCGGACGGCGCCGGATTGTTGATCGGCTGGGGACGCCCACAGACCTGCTTGGTAGTCAGCACCGGGAGATCCAGCCGTGAGCAAGGGTAAGCGCACCTTCCAGCCCAACAACCGCCGCCGCGCCAAGACGCACGGCTTCCGGCTGCGCATGCGCACCCGCGCCGGCCGGGCCATCCTCGCGGCGCGGCGCACCAAGGGCCGCGACCGCCTGTCCGCCTGATAACAGCAGCGCCGTGCTTCCCGCGGCCGCCCGGCTGACCCGCAGCCAGGACTTCGGCCTGGTGGTTCGCCGAGGCCGCCGTGCAGGACGGCCCCGGCTGGTCGTGCACGCCCTGGTGCTGTCACCAGAGCGGCAGACGTCTACTGAATCCTCGGCGCGGCCCACCTTGGACATGTCCAAGGTGGGCTTCGTCGTGAGCAAAGCCGTGGGCAACTCGGTGGTCCGCCACCGGGTGAGCCGCAAGTTGCGCCACGTCGTCCGCGACCGGTTGGCGCTGCTGCCCACGGGCACCTCGCTCGTCGTGCGCGCGCTGCCCGCCTCAGCCGAGGCGTCCAGCGCGGAGCTGGCGGCGGACTTCGACGCCGCGCTGCGCAGGCTGTTGCGATGACGCCCACCGAGTCGAGTCCACTTGCGCGGGTGCTCATCCTGCCGGTGCGGCTCTACCAGCGGTTCATCTCGCCGTTCCTACCGCCGAGTTGCCGCTTCTACCCGAGTTGCAGTGCCTACGCGGTCGAAGCGTTGACCGTCCACGGTGCGCTGCGCGGCTCCTGGCTGACCCTTCGCCGTCTTGCCCGCTGCGGACCCTGGCACCCTGGAGGCCTGGACCCCGTTCCACCGAGGAGACCTCGCCAGGAACAGGTCCCCGACACATCCGCCGAGGAGTAGCTCCGTGCTCAACTTCATCTACTACCCGGTGTCCTTCATCCTCTGGTGTTGGCACTGGGTTTTCGGCCACGTCTTCGGCGAGTCCAGCGGTATTGCGTGGGCGCTGGCGGTGGTCTTCCTCGTCTTCACTCTCCGCGCCCTGCTGTTCAAGCCGTTCGTCGGCCAGGTGCGCTCCATGCGGAAGATGCAGGAGTTCGCACCGGAACTGCAGAAGATCAAGAAGAAGTACGGCAACGACCGCCAGCGCCAAGCGGCCGAGATGCAGAAGCTTCAGTCCGAGCACGGGGTCAGCCCGCTCGGCGGCTGCCTTCCCATGCTGGTCCAGATCCCGGTGTTCATCGGTCTGTTCCACGTTCTGCGCTCGTTCAGGCCCGGCTGGGGCGAGGTCTACTTCTTCGACGCCAAGGGTGTCGAATCGTTCGTCCAGGCGAAGCTGCTCGGCGCGAACCTGTCGACCTTCATCACGATGCCCGCCGACCAGCTGGAGCAGTTCCTCACCCAGCGGAGCTCGGTCATCATCGTCGCGATCCCGCTGATGATCATCGCCAGCATCGCGACCCACTTCACCGCGCGCCACTCGGTGGCCCGGCAGACGCAGGCGGCCACGGACAACCCGCAGACCGCCATCATGAACAAGCTGACCCTCTACATCTTCCCGCTCGGTGTGCTCATCGGTGGTCTCTTCTTCCCCATCGCGATCCTCCTGTACTGGCTGAGCAACAACGGCTGGACGCTCGCGCAGCAGCACTTCGTGTACCGGCGCATCGACCGCGAGGAAGAAGCCAAGAAGGTCGAAGCCATCACCCAGCGCAAGGACCTCGCGCCCAAGCCCGGCCAGAAGCCGACCGCTCCGCGCGCGGGCCAGAAGCCCGTCGCTGGCACCAGGCCGAAGCCCATTGCCGGCGCCCGGCCCGCAGGCGCCCCCAGGGCCAAGCGACCCGTCCCGCCCGCCCAGGACACCGCGCCCGAGGTCGTGGACGCGGCGCCTGAGGCCAACGGCACCGCGGCCAACACCGAGATCCCCGGCCTGATCACAGGTCGATCCCCTGGCAAGAAGCAGGGCAACAAGAAGCGTCGTTGACCGGGCGCTTGCCCTGGAGAGGAGACATCGTGTCGGAGACGTTGCAGGCGGCCGAAGTGGACGCGACCGAGGTGGACGCGGCCGAGGCGGACGTGCCGGAGGAGACCGCCGAGGCGGAGCCGAAGACGCGTGGCAGTTCGGAAGACCTGCTCGTCCAAGAAGGCGACATCGCGGGTGACTACCTGGAGCGCCTGCTCGACCTGCTCGACTACGACGGCGACATCGACCTGGACGTCGAAGCCGGTCGGGCGATCGTCAGCATCGACGGTGGCGAGGACCTGGAGAAGCTCGTCGGAACCCGTGGCACCGTGCTCGAGTCGCTGCAGGAGTTGACTCGGCTCGCGGTGCAGCAGGAGACCGGCGTCCGCAGCAGGCTCATGCTCGACGTGGCGGGCTGGCGCGCCGGCCGTCGTGCGGAACTGGCCGACCTCGGCCGCACCACCGCGGAGAAGGTGCTGTCGTCGGGTGAGCGCATCCGCCTGCACCCGATGACCCCGTTCGAGCGCAAGGTCGTCCACGACGCCGTGGCCGCCGTTGCGGGTGTGCACAGCGAGAGCGAGGGCGAGGAGCCCCAGCGCCGAGTGGTGATCCTGCCGCAGGCCTGACCCCCGTTCGACCAAGCGCGGCCCGCTCCCCCGTGGAGCGGGCCGCGCTTTTTGTTTCACGTGGAACACGGCCAGCGGTGTGGCTCAGGGGCTGACCAGATCGTCAGCTCGGTCGGGTGATCGGCCGGGCTGGTCCCGCACATTGAGTGCGGGAGGTGGTCGTGCCTGACCGATCGCCTTCGTCCGCCGACTAGGGCGTCACCGCGTTCCTCACCGGGTCACCGGCCACACTGCTCGACTGCGGCACCGTCGCCGCGATCAGCCGGGAAACGCCGCGCCGAATCCTGTGCGACGCCGGCATCTCCTGGCGGACCACGACCGCCTGAAAAGCCTCCGCCACCGGATCCGGTCCCGCACACGGCACCGCGAATTCCCCGACCTGCTAACGACCACCGCACCCACGCCGAGCAGAACCGCCATCGCCGCGTTCATCTGCTGGCGCCACACCCGAGCCCGACCAAGACCGGCTTCGCCAACGGTCCACCCATCCGCACTTGGACCGACTACTCGGCCAAGCTGCGTGACGAGCCACTAGCGGTGCCGCACCCAGACGTTCGGTTCGACCAGTTCGCCCCGGTTCGCGGCGCGGTCGACGGTGAGCGGCGCCAATGCCCCCGGCACGACGTAGGTCCCCGACTCCGGCAGTGCCAGCCCGGTCCACGTCTCCCACTCGGTGACCGAGCCGGTGATGACCATCGACCTCTCCGCGACACCGAGGACACGACCGCCCATCCGGTGGTGCGTGCGCAGCCACGGGTCCAACGGTGACCCGTCCGCCCGAGTCCACCGCGCGAACCGCTCCATCGGCGTCAGCGGGTAGCGAGCCTTCAGCGTCGGCCGCACCGGCACGATCACCCGCCCCAGCCCTTCCCGCTCCCCCGCCGCGATCACCGCCCGCAGCACCTCGCTCGCCAAGCCGCGCCCCCGCAGCTCCTCCCGAACCTGCGCCGCCGCGATGACCAACGTGTCTCCGCCGCGCTCCTCGACCGCCCGCTCCACGGCGTCGTCGTAGCCGTTGGGAAGTCCTTCAGCGGTCCCGTCCCACCGCACCGGCACGCCCCAGGCGCCCGCGGCGATCCGGTCGCCCTCGTCGACCAGGAGCAGGTTCAGCGCCCCGAACCACTCCCGCACGCGACCCAGGTATCGGTCAGTCGTCGCGTCGTGGAACGCGAACTCCGGCCACCCGGCGCTGAACACCTCGTCGGCCTGCGCGTGCAGATCGGGCCGCGAGTCGAAGGTGCACGCACGAAGATCCACGCCGCCGAACGTTACGCAGCGCCGGGTACTCCCCCAACCGATTTCCGCGCATCGGCGTGGTCCACGTTTCACGTGAAACGTGGACCACGCCGGGGTCAGCGTCGTTTCACGTGAAACGGACCCAGGCCCGCTGTTCGTCGGTCTCGGGGACGGAGACGCCGCGGGCGTCGGAGATGAGCCGCCAAGCGTCGTCCGGCGTGACGCCGTCCAGGACGAGGAGGCTGGCGGCGAGCAGGGAGGAGCGGCCGATCCCCGCCCAGCAGTGGACGACGATGTGCGCTCCCCCGTGCAGGCGCTCCAGGAGGTGCGTCAGCGTCGGGGTGATCTCATCGCGGTCGGGGATGCCGAAGTCGCCGATCGGCACGGAGTGGAACTCCATGCCCGCGGCCTCCGCCACTGCCGCCTCCTCGGTCAGGTCGAGCCGGGTCTGCTCCCCCGGCGTCAGGGCGGAGACGATGATGTCGGTGCCGCGACTTCGGAGGGACGTCATCCCGGCCGCCAGGTCGCTGCCGCCGGGTGGGTGGGGCATCGTGCTGACCCGGCCCGGGAAGTGGTGGAGAACCGGGTAGGTCGTCGGCTTCTGCATGATTTCCCCCTCGTTTCACGTGAAACGCGACTGATCTTGTCACCCGGCTTGGCGTGTCGGCGGGTGCATCCGTCATCATGAACGGCGGCAGTTCTCGCGGATTCTGCGGACGCCCACCTACTTACCCCATCCACCCGGTCGCCTTCGTGTGCCGTGTGGTTTCACGTGAAACGTCACGGATGGAGACATGGTCGGAGACATGGAAGACCGCGCGAAGCGAGTCTTCGGCGACCACCTCGACCGCGCGATCGCCTTCGCTCAACTGCTCACCGACCATGGGGTCGAGCGCGGGTTGATCGGGCCTCGCGAGGTTGAGCGCCTGTGGGAACGTCATCTGCTCAACTCGGCTGTCATCGCGGAGCTTCTTCCTCAAAATTGTCGGGTGGTGGACGTAGGCTCTGGCGCAGGCCTGCCGGGCATCCCCCTGGCGATTGCCCGACCTGATCTGAACCTGACCCTGCTGGAGCCGATGGCCCGTCGGGTGGCATGGCTGGACGAGGTCGTGGAGACGCTGGGGTTGTCGTCGGTCACGGTGGTCCGCGGTCGAGCTGAGGAGGCTTCCGTGCGCGAGCAGTTGTCCGATGTGGATGTCGTGACAGCGCGCGCGGTGGCTCCACTGGAACGGTTGGCGCGCTGGTGCCTGCCGCTCCTCAAGCCCGGCGGCAGGCTCGTCGCTCTCAAGGGCGAGAGCGCGCTGGAGGAGATGGAGCGCGACGCCGAGGCGGTGCGCCGTGCCGGGGGTTCCCGGCAGCGCGTCGTGTCGTGCGGTGCGGATGTACTCGAAGTGCCGACCACCGTGGTGCTCGTCGATCGTTCCGAGCCGAGTGGTCGTCGTGACGGAGCACGTCGACGAAGGAAGGATCGGTGAGCGTGTATCCGGATCCGGTACCCCGACCCGACAACTCAGCTCTGCAGCCGCTGTTCCAAACGGCTGATGTTCCACGTGAAACAGAGCGCCCCACCGCTCGCGACGGCGCTGTCGGAGCAGGCGAACGCACCCCGAACAACCCGCACCCCGGAACGGCAGGAGACAGCGCCGTGTGGACACCGATCGCCGAAGAGGCCGCCCGCGCAACCCGCGTGCTTCACCCCGACAACCTCAAACTCCCCCGCCCCGCACGTCGTCGCATCATGGTGGTGGCGAACCAGAAGGGCGGCGTCGGCAAGACGACCAGCACGGTGAACCTCGCCGCCGGATTGGCGATCGCAGGGCTCAAGGTGCTCGTGATCGACCTCGACCCGCAGGGCAACGCGAGCACCGCGCTGGCGATCGAGCACCGCTCCGGCACCCCCTCCGTGTACGAGGTGCTGATCGGTGAGATCTCGGTCGCCGAGGCCGCTCAGGTCAGCAACCAGTCCCCCAACCTCTACTGCGTGCCCGCGACGATCGACCTCGCGGGTGCCGAGATCGAACTCGTCTCGATGGTGGCGCGCGAGTCGCGGCTCAAGGAGGCGCTCAGCTCCGAGGCGCTGGCGGAGATCGACCCGGACTACGTCTTCATCGACTGCCCGCCGTCGCTCGGCCTGCTGACCGTCAACGCGATGGTCGCCGCGCAGGAGGTGCTGATCCCGATCCAGTGCGAGTACTACGCGCTGGAGGGTCTGGGGCAGTTGCTGCGGAACATCGAGCTCGTCCAGGCGCACCTGAACCCGATGCTGAACGTGTCCACGATCCTGCTCACCATGTACGACGGCCGGACCAAGCTGGCCGACCAGGTGACCAGCGAGGTGCGCGGCCACTTCGGCGACACGGTTCTCCGGACGGTGATCCCCCGCAGCGTGAAGGTGTCCGAGGCACCGGGATTCGCGCAAACGGTGCTCACCTACGATCCGGGCTCACGGGGTGCGATGAGCTACCTGGACGCAGCACGCGAGATCGCCGAGTTCGGCGCGAGGATGGGGTTGGCATGACGGAGCAGCGCAAGGGTGGACTCGGACGAGGGCTAGCCGCCTTGATCCCGAGCGGCCCGCCACCGGGGTCGGGCCCGGTTCGCCCGCCGACCACGAACGGCAACGGCTCCGCCCCTGCGCGCTCCGACACACTGGAGATCGGCGGCGAGGTCGCGGGCGCGGTGTACCGCGAGCTGCCGGTCAACTCGATCCGCACCAACCCGAAGCAGCCGCGGCACGTCTTCGACGAGGCAGCGCTCAACGAGCTCGAGCACTCGATCCGCGAGTTCGGCCTCATGCAGCCGATCGTCGTGCGCGAGCTGGGCGGTGACACCTACGAACTGGTCATGGGTGAGCGCCGTTGGCGGGCCACCCAGCAGGCCGGGTTGAAGACGATCCCGGCGATCGTTCGGCACACGCACGACGACGTGATGCTGCGCGACGCGCTGCTGGAGAACATCCACCGGGTGCAGCTGAACCCGCTCGAAGAGGCGGCGGCGTACCAGCAGCTGCTCCAGGAGTTCGGCGTCACGCACGAGGAGCTGGCCGACAAGATCGGTCGCAGCCGCCCCGTCGTGACGAACACGATCCGACTCCTCAAGCTCCCCCTCCCCGTCCAGCGGCGGGTCGCGGCGGGCGTCCTGTCGGCGGGTCACGCGCGCGCGTTGCTCAGCCTGGACGACCCCGGCGCGCAGGAGGACCTGGCGACGAAGATCGTCGCGGAGGGCATGTCGGTCAGGGCGACCGAGGAAGCGGTGACCCTGGCGAAGAGCGCCGAGCCCGCCAAGGCGAAGGTGATCCGCAAGAAGGCGATCCACGCGCCGGGGTTGCAAGATCTCGCCGAACGGCTCTCGGACAACTTCGACACGCGGGTGAAGGTCGAACTCGGACAGCGAAAAGGCCGGATCGTGGTCGAATTCGGGTCCGTTGACGATCTTGAACGGATCATCCAACTGATGGCGCCAGAAGCGACAAATCGGACATCGTTGGAGGCCTAAGGGATCCCACCAGGTCCCTTTGTCACGGTGACGATTGCCCTCCGTATCTGAAAAGACACGGAGGGCAATCGAATGTTTAACGTGAAACAGCGCGCTCGATGAGACCGGCGTAGATCTTCCCGAGCGATTCCCCGGCCGCTTCGACGGCCATCGGCAGCAGCGAGGTCTCGGTGAGACCGGGCGACACGTTCACTTCGAGGAACTGGACGGTGCCGTCCGCCATCACGATCGCGTCGGTGCGCGACACGTCCCGCAGACCGAGCAGGCGGTGAGCGGCGACCGCCAACTCCCCCACCGACTTGGCCGCGGCGGCGTCCAACCGAGCGGGCGCGTGGAAGTCCGTCAGCCCGGCGGTGTACCGCGAGGTGTAGTCGTAGATCTCGCCGTTCTCCGGGACGATCTCCACGGGCGGCAGCGCGTACGGACCGTCGGGTCCGTCGATGACGACGACGGCCACCTCCACCCCGTCGATGTACCGCTCGGCCAACACGGTCTCGCCGTACGCCAGGCACCCGACCATCGCGGCAGGCAGCTCGGCCGCGTCCCGGACGACCTGGGCGCCCAGCCCGGACCCGCCCTGGTCGGGCTTGAGCATCAGCGGCAGCCCGAGGCTCCGCACCATCGCGTCGAGCACGGGCTGCGCGCCGAGTTCGCGGAACGTGGCGTGCGGCAGCACGATCCACTCGGGGGTCGTCAGTCCGGCGCGCGCCAGCTCGGACTTCGCGATCGGCTTGTCCCACGCCCGGCGGCACGCCCGCGAGTCGGTGCCGACGTACGGGACGCCGACCATCTCCAGGATCGCCTGCACGGATCCGTTCTCGCCCTCACCGCCGTGCAGCGCGACGACGACCGCGTCCGGCCGGTGTTCCAGCAACCTGGTGAGCAGACCGCGGTCGGTGTCCCACTCCTCCACGGTCACGCCCGCCGAGCGCAACGCGGCCGACAGCCTGCGGCCGGACCGCAGCGACACCTCGCGTTCGTGCGACAGCCCGCCTGCGAGTACCGCTACCCAACGCTCCGACACGACTCATCTCCCCAACTTCGACGAATACCGGAAAACCGACGGGGCCACCCAGGTGCCGTCCGGTTGGACGATACGTGGATGGCCCCGGCGGAAAAGCTTGCCGGACGGCTCTAGGCGGTGTCCGGTGACGGGTTCTGCGGACCGGACAGCTCGCGGCTGGTGGTCGGCCCGAACGTGGCGTGCAGCTGGGCCTCGTCCTCAAGGACGTTCGCCAGCCTCCGCACGCCCTCGCGGATGCGCTCCGGCGTCGGGTAGCAGTACGAGATCCGCAGCTGCCTGCTGCCGAGCTTGTCCGCGTAGAACCCGGTGCCCGACGCGTACGCCACCCGCTGGGTGATCGCGCGCGGCAGCATCGCCTTGGTGTCGATGCCCTCCGGCACCGTCACCCACACGTAGAACCCGCCGTCCGGCCGGTTCCACGAGCACCCGGGGGGCATGTGCTGCTCCAGCGCCGAGATCGCCGCGTCCCGGCGGTCCCGGTAGGCCTCGCGGTAGATCTTGATCTGGCCCTTCCAGTCGTGCGTCGACAGGTAGCGGGACACGATCATCTGGTTCAGCGTCGGCGGGCACAGCGTGGCCGACTCGGCGGCCAGGACCAGCTTCTCGCGCACGGCGTGCGGCGCGAGCACCCAGCCGACCCGCAGGCCGGGGGCGAACGTCTTGGAGAACGACCCGAGGTACACGACGTTGTCCGGGTCGGTCGACCGCAGCGCCGGGTACGTCTGGCCGTCGAAGCCGAGGAGCCCGTACGGGTTGTCCTCCACGACGAGCACGCCCGCCTGGCGGCAGATCTCCAGGACCTCGGCGCGGCGGGCGATCGACAGCGTCACGCCCGCGGGGTTGTGGAAGTTCGGGATCGTGTACAGGAACTTGACCCGGCGGCCGGACCGCTCGACGGCGGTCAGCGCCTCGCGCAGCGCGGCCGGGACGAGCCCGTCCTTGTCCATGGCGACGTGCACGACCTGCGCCTGGTAGGCGGCGAACGAGCCGAGCGCGCCCACGTACGACGGACCTTCGGCCAGCACGACGTCACCGGGGTCGACGAAGATCCGGGTGACCATGTCGAGCCCCATCTGGGAACCGACCGTCACCACCACGTCGTCCGGGTGGCCGTGGATGCCCTCGAGCGCCATCACGTCGCAGATCTGCTCGCGCAGCTCCGGCATGCCGTGCGCGGAGGCGTACTGGAGCGCGACCAGGCCGTCGGCGGCGATCATCTCGCCGATCTCGGTGGCCAGACCGTCCAGCGGCAGCGCCGCGAGGTGCGGCATCCCACCCGCGAGGGACACCACCTCGGGGCGGCTGGCCACTGCGAAGAGCGCCCGGATCTCCGATGCCGTCATGCCCGCTGTGCGCGCTGCGTAGCGCCGCAGGTGCGGGTCGAGGCTTCGATTGCCCTGCTTGGCGGGCTGTCCGGGTGTGGTCACGGTGGACTCCTGCGGTCGCGCTGGGAGTGATTATTACCGGCGGGTTGGTACCGGCCGAGTGTAACCGTCGTCCCGTTCGTGGCATCTGCCTTCCGGCAGCCGTCACATCCGCCTATCCTCGGGAGGGTTCATCTTCCGGGTTTTGGAGGTCAGGGTGTCGCGACGCGTTGTAGGCGTCACTCTGGACAACCTGGAGCACCTGTCCAAGCACAGCCGGACGTGCGTGTTCTGGGAGTTGGCCCCGCACCTGAAGGCGCAGGCCGAGGAGTACGGCGACACCGAGTTTGAGAAGGAAGCCTGGGTCTCCAGCGTCCTGCTCGAATGGGGTTCGTGCGGCCGCATCATCTACTGCGACGGCATCCCGGCCGGATCGGCGTTCTACGCCCCGCCCGCCGCCGTGCCGCGTTCACTCGCCTTCCCCACGTCCCCGGTCAGCGCCGACGCCGTGCTGATGACCTCGCTGGAGGTGCTGCCGGAGTTCCGCGGCGGCGGCCTCGGCCGGGTCCTCGTGCAGTCCGTGGCGAAGGACCTGACGAAGCGCGGCGTGAAGGCCATCGAGACGTTCGGCGACAACCAGCCGAACGCCGAAGAGCCCGGCTGCGTCACCCCGGCCGACTTCCTGCTCCAGGTGGGCTTCAAAACAGTCCGCCCGCACCACCGCTGGCCCAGGCTCAGGTTGGAGCTGCGGACCGCGCTGGGGTGGAAGGAAGACGTCGAGGCAGCGCTGGAACGCCTGCTGAACACCGTCACGGTGTCCACGGCAGAACCGAGCTTCCGCCGCGCGACAGCGACGACCTAGGCGACCTTCCCTGGCTGCTGGGCACTCGGTCGCTTCCGGCTTGGTGGGTAGCGCAGGTATGCGGCTGGGGTGAGTCGGGTCCATGGCGGTCCCGCCACTGGCCCGAGCACGTGGGTGACCCGCCACTTTTCCGAGTTGGCGGCGGCCCACCACTCCCTGAGCGGCAGGTCGGCTCACCACCCCTACCTGTCGGGCGACCCATCACTTTCCTGGACGTGCGGGTGACCCGCGTCTGACTGAGCGTGCGCGTCACGCGGCGTGGCCGGCTTTACTTGGGGATTTGAGCCTTAAAATTGGTGATCGGGCAGGCTTTCGGGACTGCCCTTTTAGCCCGATCAAGGCTCAAATGCGGGGTCCCCAAGTCAAGCTGGCCACGACACCGGATCACCTGCGGCGCTACCCTGTCGCATGGCCGCTGACCTGCGCTTACCGGTCACAGTTCGCAGCGTCCGAGGAAGCCTCCCACCCCTCTCGCGCAATTATTTCGATGGCCTTTTCCGTTTGTCAAGGCGGGAAAGATGCCTTGACAAACGGAAAAGGCCATGAAGGGCGCTTCAGATCGGGGTGGGGAGGGAAGTGCGGTCGGCTTCGAGTTGGTGGGCGGCGGGCTAGTGACTCTCGAAGGGGTCAGTCAGCCTGTAGCTCTCGAACCCGTGAGGCGGCCGGGCTCCGGGAAGCGGGCGATGAGCCTTCGCTTCGGACAACCTGCCACTGGATCGGTGCTGTCGGGGTGGGTGATCCCACCCCGACAGCACCGTTGATCAGAACTTCGAGAGTTCGCGCTTCATCAGGTCGTCCATCGTGAACGTGCCGGTGGGCTGGTCGTCCTTGCCCAACAGGTAAAGGCGCTTCACCGCGACCAGGATGCCTTCGGCGACCACGTCGCGGAAGGCGGGGTCGGCCAGTCTGCGCCGGTCCTGTTCGTTGGTCAGGTAGCCGACCTCGACGCGCACGGCCGTGCACCTGGTCATCCTGAGCACGTCCCACGACTTGGGGTGGGTGCCGCAGTCCGGCATGCCCGTCCTGGCCGTGATCTCGCGCTGGATGAACCCGGCCAACGCCTCGCCGACCGTGGAGCTGGTGCCGTTGCCCGTGCCGTAGTGGAAGCTCGCCACGCCCGACGCCTTGGGCGAGGAGTTGCCGTCCGCGTGCAGCGACAGGATCAGGTCGGCGCCCGCCTCGTTGGCGAACTTGGCCCTGGCGGCCTCGTCCGGGCAGTTGCCGGGGCCGCGCGTGAGCAGGGCCTCCATGCCGGTGGCCGCCATCTTGCCCTCGAGCCTGCGGGCCAGGTCCAGCATGAGCCTGGCCTCGTTGAGGTGTTCGACCACGACACCGAGGTCGTCGCCACCGTGACCGGGGTCGATGATGATGCGCTTGCCGGACAGCCTCGGACCGGCGTTGCGGACCCGTTCCTGCTCGCGCAGGAACACCGGACGCCCACCGCGGACCTTCGGCTGGAGCTGGCGGAGCGCGCGGACCGTGTTGGGGCCGCACATGCCGTCGCTGGTCAAGCCGTAGTCGCGTTGGAAGCTGCGCAGGGCCTGCTCGGTCTGCTGACCGAACTCGCCGTTCGCGCGGCCCGCGTCGTAGCCCATCTCCAGCAGGCGCTCCTGAAGGGCGAACACGTCGTCGCCCGTCACGGGCTGGGCGATCAGGTACGCCAACGGCCGGTCACCGAGGCGGAAGGTGGAGTCGCGCAGCGCGCGGTAGGTGGCCGGGCCGACGATGCCGTCCGTGATGAGGCCCCGCTGCTGCTGGAAGGCACGCACGGCGTGCTCGACGGAGAGGTCGAACACCGTTGATGCCTGCGGATCCGACAGCAGACCGATCTTGGTCAGTGTGGACCTGATGTCGGCAACGTCCTGTCCGACATCCCCGCGGCGGAGTAGCAGCATGCACCCCTCGCTCGACTAGGGCGCCGACCGAGGTCGACGCTGACTTGAAGCCCCTATTGTGCCTTGCCGCGCCAGTAGCTCCACGCAGGGCTACTGAGTGTGGCTACACGACCACGTAGCAGTAAAGGGGTTCCTCCAAACGGACGTGGCCCGTCCGTCTTATCGAATGACGGGCGGGCCACGTTATGCGTTGCAGGCGAAAATCAGGAAAGAACCTCGGAAAGGTCGTTCAGCAGCGCTGCCTTGGGCTTCGCGCCGACGATCTGCTTCACCGGGCGGCCGCCCTGGAACAGGATCAGCGTCGGCACCGACATGATCTGGTAGTCGCGGGCGATGCCGGGGTTCGCGTCGATGTCCAGCTTCGCGACGGTGATCTTCTCCGCGTGCTCGGCGGCGATCTCCTCCAACACCGGCGCGACCATCTTGCACGGACCGCACCAGGTCGCCCAGAAGTCGACCAGAACCGGCTTCTCGCTGGTCAGGACATCGTCGGCGAAGCTTTTGTCGGTCACGACCACTGTGGCGCCAGCCATGTAACTACTCCCTAACTCGGGTCGAACGTCGTACTGGAAAAGGACTGGGTCAGCTGGTGCCGTAGCCGCCGCCGACCGCTTCGGACGCCATGGCCGCGTTCGGCTCGCCGTGCTCGGCGAGCCAGCGCTCGGCGTCGATCGCGGCGGCGCAGCCGGAGCCGGACGCCGTGATGGCCTGGCGGTACGTGTGGTCGACGAGGTCGCCCGCGGCGAACACGCCGTCCAGGTTCGTGTACGTGGTGGGTGCCTTGACCTTCACGTACCCGGCGTCGTCGATGTCGACCTGGCCGCTCACCAGCGCGCTGCGCGGGTCGTGGCCGATCGCCATGAAGACACCCGTGAAGGGCAGCACCGAGGTCTCACCGGTGACGGTCGAGGCCACCTTGACGCCGGTGACGGTGCCCTCGCCCTGGACCTCGAGGACCTCGGTGTTCAGCAGCCACTTGATCTTCTCGTTGGCGCGGGCGCGCTCCAGCATGATCCGCGAGGCGCGGAACTCCTCGCGCCGGTGGACGATCGTCACGGACTTGGCGAACTTGGTCAGGAACGTCGCCTCCTCCATGGCGGAGTCGCCGCCGCCGACGACCGCGATGTCGTGGTCGCGGAAGAAGAAGCCGTCGCAGGTCGCGCACGCCGACACACCGCGGCCGAGCAACTCCTGCTCGCCCGGCACGTGGAGGTAGCGGGCAGCGGCGCCCATCGCCAGCACGACGGCCTTCGCCGCGTACCGGACGCCGTTCGCGGTCACGTACTTCACGTCACCGGTCAGCTCGACGGCGTCGGCGTCCTCGGAGCGCAGCTCGGCGCCGAAGCGCTTCGCCTGCTCCCGCATCTGCTCCATGAGCTCGGGGCCCATGATGCCGTCGCGGAAACCGGGGTAGTTCTCGACCTCGGTCGTGGTCATCAGGGCACCGCCGTACTGGCTGCCCTCGAACACGAGCGGTTCGAGTTGAGCCCGGGCCGCGTACACCGCGGCGGTGTACCCGGCGGGCCCGGATCCCACGATGATCAGGTTCCGAACGTCCGACACCCTCGACCTCCGATACGTCGCGTCGGGCCGGGAATGGGTCCCGGCCGCGCACTCAGCTACAACGCGATCGTAGGGGTCCGGAATTCCGCGCCCGCAGGGTGAGGTTCGCCAAGTCCGCGCAAACGGTCCTAGGGAGCCATCACCGAGTCGGAGAGCACCCCGCTGGGGTTGTCGGGACCGCAGGTGTCCGGGTCGAGCACGACGATCCGGAACGAGCCCGCCCGGCCCGCTGTCAAGATCGCCATGACGGCCGGTTTGTCGTCGAGCAGGATCGGGCTCACGCCGAGCGGCTTCGAGGCCGGGATGTTCCCGCCCTTGAGGCACCCGTCGAGCGTCACCTGGTTGTCCAGCGGCCCGTAGTTCTGGGCCTTCAGCACGTCGCCGATGACCGGGCCGAAGTTCTCGTCCTCCACCAGCAGTTCCGGTTTCGCGTTCCCCGGAGCCGACACCTCGGGCTTCGGGAACTGCGAGACGGCGTTCTCGCTGTTGCTGCTCATGGTGGGGAGGGCGATCGCGATGACCCCGACGGCCGCCGCGGCGGCCACGAGCACGCCCGCACCCCACCCCACGCGCTTGTACTTCCGCTGCCGGGCGCTGTTGAGGCTCACGACCGGGGAGGGCACACCGCGCGCCTCAGCGGCCAGCGCTGCGTCGATCCGCGCCGCGACGTCGTGCGGCATCGGGATCGGCGGCAACGACGACAGGTCGGCCAGGGTGGCGTCCAGCGCCTCCAGGACCGCCCGAGCCTCGGGGTCGGCGTCGACGCGCGGGCGGAGTCGGGCTTCCGTCTCGGCGTCGAGCACACCGGCGTGCAGATCGGCCAGCAGATCCACGGACCACGGCGGATCGATCGGCGTCCCCTGACGCCTCTCACTGCCGCTCATCGTGCCTCCCGCTGACGTTGCTGTTGCACATTCACACCGTCAACTGGGACGTTCGCATCTGCACTTCGGTTCCGGAGGTGTCCTAGGCTTTTTGCCAGCTTGGCGCGACCTCGCGCACAACGGCTCTTCACCGTGCCCTCCGCGATCCCGAGCATCTGCGCCGTTTCCGCCACCGAATAGCCCTCGACGTCCACCAGCACGATCGGTGCGCGCTGCTCTTCCGGCAACTCCGCGAGCGCCGCCGCGACGACCAGTTTGGTCTCCCGCTCGGCCATGTGGTCACGCGGGGACACCGGCTCGCCGGGGCCTGCCTCTGGTAACGGCACCGTCGGCTTCGTCTGTCTTCTTCTCATCCGGTCGAGGCAGGCGTTGACCACGATCCGGTGAAGCCACGTGGTCACCTGCGACTCGGCCCGGAACGACCCCGCCGCCCGGAACGCCGAGATGAACGCCTCCTGGAGGGCGTCAGCCGCCTCCTCCGGGTCGCGCAACGTGCGCAGGGCCACCGCCCACAGGCGATCCCGGTGTCGTCGCACGATCTCCGGGAATGCGTGCGGATCACCCGCGGCGTGCGCCGAGATGAGGTCTGCGTCCGAACTGGCTGCGGCCGTCACCCGAAGAGGGTATCCAGACACCGGGTAGTGCCTGCCAGGGTGTTCCTACTCAGTTGTATGGCCGCTGCTCCGCAGACGGCGGCTCGGCGCCGAAAAGTGGGGTTCGAACTACCGACGCGGACTCGGATCGGCCCGGCAACCAGACCACCACGCGAGGCCGCGTCGGTAGGTCGGGTCACCATTTTTTCGACCAGGGCAGTGACGAAGTCCCTGCCCTGGTCGAAAAAATCGGGGCACGAACTGCCGACTTATGGCGGCCGAGCCGCCGTCTGCGGAGCAGCGGCCAATGTTACTGCGCTTGGGTGTAGAGGACTTCGCCGATCTCTGACTTGTTGTCCTTGCCGCCGCCTGCGAGTTTGGTGATCCACAGGAGGACGTGGGCTCCTGGCTCGTAGTCGTTGAGCTGGATCTGCGTCTGGCCCGCCGAGAGCGTGGCCGTGGCGATGACCTTCGTTTCCTCCAGCGGCGCGTCCTCGGCGGCGGCGATGCGGATCTCCACGACCGTGCCCTCGCTCTTGGACGTGACCGTCACCGACGCCAGCTTGACCGGCTCGGCGAACGACGCCATCAGGCCGATGCCGGGCTTGAGGGTGGGGAACGGCTGGAAGTAGCTGTCCGTGGCCCACGCGGTGTCCGGGTTGTTGTCGACCGCCCTGTTGGCGCGGTTGGCGCTGTCCGGGTTGTTCGTCACGTCGTAGACGCCGACCGCGCCGGGCTGGATCGGACCGGCGGGCACGGGGGCGGTGGGCGTCTCGCTCGCACCGGCCGACGCGGACTGGCCGATCACGACGGTCGGGCCGCCGTTGTTCGTCGACTCGTCGCTGAAGAAGCTCACGATCTGCACGCCGAGCCAGATGATCACCGCGATCGTCGCCACGGCCAGGACCGCGACGCTGACCATCAGCTTCCGCTTGTGGCCCCGACCGCTCGGCGGCTTCTGGGTGGTCCACACCGCCCGGTCGCCGTCGTCATCGCCGTCGTTGATCGGCTCGATCAGCGCGGTCTGCGCCTCTTCCTCGGCGATCTGGTCCAGCACCTGCAGGATCGCCGCGCTCGTGCGGATGCCGCCGACGCTGGTGTCCTCCAGGCTGCGGACCGCGACCGACGACAGGTCGTGCGGCACGTACGGCTGCAACGCCCTGGGTGCGACGACCGCCCCGTCCGGCCCCGTCGGCGCCACGGGCACGCCCGCGGGACCGCCGGGCAGCGCCCACCGGCCGGTGAGCAGCAGGTACAGGATCGCGCCGAGGCCCTTGACGTCGTCGCGCGCGATGGCCTCCGGTCGAGCGCCGGGGAACGCGAGCCGCAGCCTGCCGTCCGGGGTGACGCGGATGCGCTGCGGGTGGTCCGCGCCGAGCACGAGACCGGCGTGGTGCGCGCCCTCGATGGCGGCGCCCAGCGGTTCGAGGAGCTTCGTCGCGGCGCCCGCGGGCAGCGGACCCTCCGTGATCAGGTCCAGCAGATCGGTGCCCTGGGTCCACTCGGCCACGACCACGCCGAGCACACCCTCCTCCATGCGGAGCCCGCTGCCGGGCGTCAGCACGTCGATCACCCTGGACACGCCGGGGTGGGTGAAGCTCGACGCGTGCATGGCGCGTTCGGTGGTCCGCCGGGCCCTGCCGACGGCCTGGAGATCGCTCAGGTCGCCGACCAGGATCGTCAGCGCCACGTCGCGGTTGAGCTGCCCATCGCGCGCGCGCCACAATTGCGCGGCACCGCGGTCGTCGGTTCCGGACTGCGCGAGCAGCCGGTAGCGGCCATCGCCCAGTACCCCACCGGGTACCAGCGAGGCGTTGTTGGCACCGGGGCTGTTCCCCAGCTTCGGCCCGCTACTCACGCGACCTTCCCCTGTCCGATCCCCCCAAGGCGATTCCCTCAAGTCTCGCGACCGAGGGTACGGGACCGAGCTAGCCCTCCGTGGTCATCGACGCCGCACCAGACGGATGATCTTGTCCACCGCGGGCTTCATCTCGGGTACCCGGAACAGCGCGAGCAAACCAAAACTGAGCGGCAATCCGATCACGGTTTGGACGATGATCTCCACCCAGGCCGTGGGAATGGGCGATTCCAGCCCGAGCAGCCTCACCACGAGCATCGACACGCCCATCGCGACCGCGCAGCCGATCGCCGACGCCACCACGGTCAGGCACACCGTCCACAGGGTGAAACCGGTGCGCAGCCTGCCGAGCCGGATCCGCAGCCACACCTGGCCGACGACCGCGCCGACGACGAAGCTCAACGACATCGCGATGGACACGCCGACCGCGAGCTTGTCCGGCGGGGAGATCGCCAGGAACGCGTACAGCAGCGCGATCCGGACCACCACGATGATCGCCTGGATCAGCGTCGGCGTCCTGGCGTCCTTCATCGCGTAGAAGACCCGCAGCTGGAGCAGCGTGATCGCGTACGGCACGAGCCCGAACGCGGACAGCGCCAGCGCGATGCCGATCCGGGTGCCGCCCTCGATGCCGGACGCGCCGAGCGAGAAGACCCCGACGCCGATCGAGAGACCGGCCACCGTGAGCATCGCGCTGAACGGCATCAGCAGGATCGAGGACATCCGGTTGCCGAACGACAGGTCGCCGACGAGGCTGTCGACGTCCTTCGCGGCCGCGGCCCGGCTCATCCTCGGCATCAGCGCCGTGAGCAGCGAGACGCCCAGGACGCCGTACGGCATCTGCGAGACCAGCCACTGGTAGTTGTAGGCGACCAGTGCGCCCTCGCCGTTGAGCGCCACCCTGGTCAGGATGAAGATGCTCAGCAGGCCGAGGCCGACGTACAGCAGCACCCAGAACGCGAGGGCGCCGAAGTCGGCGAGCCGCTTGTCCCAGCCCCAGCGCCAGCGGAACTTGAACCCGGTGCGCTTCATCGCGGGCACCATCACCAGCGCCTGGAGCGCGACGCCGAGCATCGTGCCGAGTCCGAGGACCAGGAGCTTCGGGCTGCCCATCTCGACCGGGTCCAGCGAGACCTCGCCGGGCAGCAGCCAGTAGACCGCGAGCGTCACGATGACGACCAGGTTGTTCAGCACCGGCGCCCACGTGGGCAGGCCGAAGACGTTCTTGGTGTTCAGGATCGCGCCGATCAGCGCGGACATCCCGTAGAAGATGATGCCCGGCAGCACCAGGTAGGCGAACGCCGTCACCAGTGCCGGGTTGGCGTCCTGGGAACCGCTGGTGAGCGCCGACGTGAGCAGCGGGGCGCAGGCGACCGCGACGGCCGTGCCGACGCCCAGCAGGACGACCGACATGGTGACCAGCCACTGCGCGTACGACTCACCGCCGTCCGCGTCCTCCTTCTCGGCGCGGACCAGCAGCGGGATCGCGACGCTGGTCAGCACACCGCCGAGCAGCAGCTCGTTGATCATCGTCGGCAGCGTCGTCGCCGCCTGGTAGGAGTCGTTCAACACCTCCGAGCCGATGATCGCGATGAGCATCAGCTTGGACAGCAGGCCCGACACCCGGCTGACGATCGTGGCGATCGCCATCGACCCGCTGGCCCTGGCGACCGACGGGGCGTTCGAGACCGGCTCGATGACCACGGTGGCTGTGTCGCTCAACTCGCACTCGACTTCTCTGGTGTGACGCTGCTGGCGTCTTCGGGGACCTCGACCTTGGTGCGCGACGCCTTGACCCGCCGGTAGATCCTCCGGGCGGACAGGAGCACCAGCGCGGCCGCGGCCGTGGCGGTGATGACAATGGTGATGGTTCCGTAGGCGGAAGACGAGACCTCAAGCCTCACGGTATCGCCCAACGCGACTCCCGTGGGGGTCGTGAGCTGGACGTTCACGCTGAACCGGCCGGACCGCAGCACCTCGACGGGCACCCGCACCAGGCGGTCGCCGCGAGCGGGCAGCACGAGGTCGCCCAGCTGGTTCGCCTTGATGCCCGGCTTGTCGTCGACCACGATCCGGACGTTGATCCGCACGTCCAGGCGGTTCTTGATGGTCACCGGGATCGGGCTGTCGCCGGAGCCGAGCAGGATCGGGCTGTTCGGCTCGATCACCGTCACCTGGCCCTGCAACCGGGCGATCCCGTCCTCGCCGATCGCGATGGACCCGCGGGCCGCGGCCTCGTTGCCGCGCCACGCGCTGGACACGCCGCGCAGCAGTTCCAGCCGCAGCGGGTCGACCAGGTCGGCGGGCTCGGAGGACGTGCTGTCCTCCTGGCTCATCGAGTCGAACATCGCCTGGAGCGTCGTCCACGACCGGCCGACCGCGGCGGTGACCACGGGCGGCACTTCGCGGCCGCTGGCCTCCACCGGGTACGCGAGCTTGCCGACCGTCTCCGGCACGGTCAGGCCGGACACCAGCGAGTCGAGCCCGACCTGCGCCAGGAACCCGCCGCCGACCAGCGTCTTCACCGTCTCCAGGAACACCTGCATCTCGCCGACCGGCGCGTTCCACCGGCGCGGCGGGGCGACGACCACGTTCTGGCCGTTGCCCTGGAAGCCCGCCCGGAACGCCAGCGCGGCCAGGGCGTTCTGCACCGACACGGGCTTGGTCTCGGTCGGGGTGCTCACGCCGGTCAGCCCGCCGGAGCCGCCCGACCCGCCGTGCAGCGCGTCGGACACCATCGAGTCGATGCGCACGGCCGTCACCGGCGGCGCGTCGCCGGACTCCAGCCGCACGGGCTGGGTGCCTGCCGCCTCGGCGACACCGGACTGGTCGAGCACGACCGACCGCACGCCCTGGGCGGTGAGGTCGGTCAGCGCCTGCTGGTCCAGCACGCCGTCCTCTGGCCACACCACGCCGGGCAGCGCCTGCACGGAGGGCAGGACCTGCTGGACGACCTCGGCGCCCTTCACGGCGAGCGCCTCCAGGTCGACCAGCTTCGCGCGGGCCAGCGCGACCAGGTCGGCGTCCGCGTACGGCACGGCGAGCACGCAGCGGCCCGCGGTCAGCCTGCGGATCTGGTCGAGCCAGAGCTTCGCCTCGTTCTTGCCGACGCCCTCGCCGACACCCTGGACCCGGTAGCCCTCGCTCATCGCCTCCACGGTCCGCAGCAGGTCGGGGTCGACCGCCACGCACACCGAGGACGCGAGACCGCTGGTCACGGCGGAGTCGTACGCCTTGAGGAGGCTGTGCAGCCTGCCGCCGAGCGCGAGCGACGCGCTCAGGTCGTCGTCGGTGAGGACCGACTCGCCGGGCGGGCCGGTCGAGACCAGCCGGGGCCGGTCGACCAGCGGCCACAGCACGGTGATCTTCGCGGGGTTCGGCGGCGCCTGCACGGCGTCGCCGCCGGGCACGGCCATGACCGGCAGCAGGGTGCTCAACGCGGCCAGCCGCGCGCGGCCGCCGTAGTCCGGCGTGCCGTTCACGTTGGCCAGGATCGGGTAGATGCCGGGCTGGGTGATCTCCAGCGAGGTGAGTTCGTCGCCGCTCAACGGGACCGTCAGGTCGAACGCCTGGCTCTGGCCGGGTTCGAGCGACGCGCTGATCGGGGTGAACCGCGGCTGGATCAGCTCGGACGGCACGGGTTCGCGCAGCGCGCCGCGCACCTCGTCCTCGGTGGTCAGCGGTTTCCCGCGCTCCAACCGGAGGTCGATGTCGGTGATCTTGCGGTCGGTGCTGACGTTGGTGACCTTGCCCGTGACCCGAACGGAGTTCGGCATCCCCGCCGTGATCGCGCGGGGGATGAGCTGGTCGACCTCCATGCTCAGCCACACCGGCGACGTGGAGCCGGGCTGCGACAGCGGTCGCGTCGCCCAGACCTGCGTAGCCGGAGAGGGTTTGACCGGTAGTCGGCCACCGTCGGTCGGCGCGGCCGTGGCGGGCGCCGCCGCGGCTCCCGAGAGGGCCAGCAGGCCGGCGGCGGCCAGCGCGGACAGCAGCCTTTTCACGCCGACTCCACCCCGTCCGGGTTCAACGAACCCGACGGAGGGGTTGGTTCGGCGAGCAGTTCGGCGGCTCGACGGACCAGACGGCGCTCATCCGCGTAGGCGAGCCTGCCGTCCAATTCGCCAAGGGGCACCCACGCCACCTCGGTGACCTCCACGTCCTCATCGGAAAGCTCCCCGCTCAACGCTTCGAGAAGGAAGTGGTGAACGGTCTTGTGAACTCGACGGTCCTCGGCGACGAACCAGTAATCGATCGCTCCGAGCGGCCGCAACACCCTGCTATGAATACCGGTCTCCTCGGCCACTTCCCGCACCGCGGTCTGCTCAGCGGTCTCACCAGCCTCGATGTGCCCCTTGGGCAGTGACCAGAGCAGGCGGCCCCGCCGATCCAACCGACCGATCACCGCAGCATTCCGGTGGTCGGCGTCCAGCACCAGACCACCAGCCGAGGTTTCGTCGACAGTTTTGAGCCTGCGGCCCCGGCGTCTGTTCCGGCGCCCCGGCTTGGTACCGCCGGAACGACCGGACGACGGGGGCATGGTGCCGATCGTAGTGGCGTGTGCGCATTACGGGATGTCGCCCGGTGAATGCCGTGCGTGGTCAACTCCGTATTCGATCGGTTCCGGGTACCTATACCCTGGCTCCTCGTGCCCCGACCGCTCGCGAACGACAACACGCCCGTCACCGAGGACACTGCGGTGGTGGAACTCCTGCGCGTCCCCCCGGTGGTCGACGAACTCGCCGCCCGGTTCGCCGCGGCGGGCCACCGGCTGTACCTGGTCGGGGGAAGCGTCCGGGACGCCGTGCTCGGCCGTCCCACCAACGACCTCGACTTCACCACCGACGCCCGCCCGCCGCAGGTGCAGGCGCTGCTCAAGGGGTGGGCCGACGCGATCTGGGACACCGGCATCGCCTTCGGCACCCTCGGCGCGACCAAGCGCGGCGACACCGTCGAGATCACCACGTTCCGCGCCGACAGCTACGACGGCGTCACCCGCAACCCCGCGGTGACGTTCGGCGACACCATCGAGGGCGACCTGGTCCGGCGCGACTTCACGGTGAACGCGATGGCGTTCGAGGTGACCACGCGGACGTTCGTCGACCCGACCGGCGGGCTGGCCGCCGTCGCGTCGAAGGTGCTCGACACCCCGACCGCGCCGGAGGAGTCGTTCGGCGACGACCCGCTGCGGATGCTGCGCGCCGCCCGGTTCGTGTCGCAGCTGGGCTTCACGCCCGCGCCGCGCGTGGTCGAGGCGATGACCGCGATGTCCGGCCAGCTCGCCAGGATCACCCCCGAGCGGGTGCAGGTCGAGCTGTCCAAGCTGCTCTGCGGCCGGCACCCCCGGCTGGGCCTCGAACTGATGGTGGGGACCGGGCTGGCCGACCTCGTCGTGCCGGAGCTGACCGCGATGAAGCTGGAGATCGACGAGCACCACCAGCACAAGGACGTCTACGAGCACTCGCTGGTCGTGCTGGAGCAGGCGATCGACCTGGAGGACGAGGACCTGTCCCCCGACCTCGTGCTCCGGCTCGCCGCGCTGCTGCACGACATCGGCAAGCCGGACACCCGGCGGTTCGAGGAGGGCGGCGGCGTCTCGTTCCACCACCACGAGGTGGTCGGCGCGAAGATGGTCCGCAAGCGCTTGCGGGCGTTGCGGTACTCGAAGGAGATCACCGAGGACGTCGCCCAGCTCGTGTACCTCCACCTGCGGTTCCACGGCTACGGCAAGGGCGAGTGGACCGATTCGGCGGTGCGCCGGTACGTGACGGACGCCGAGCACCTGCTGACCCGGCTGCACAAGCTCGTCCGGGCCGACTGCACCACGCGCAACAAGCGCAAGGCCACCACGTTGCAGCGGACCTACGACGGCCTGGAGGAGCGGATCGCCAGGATCGCCGCGGACGAGGACCTCAAGCGCGTCCGGCCCGACCTGGACGGCAACGAGATCATGCGGCTGCTCGGCCTCCCGCCGGGTCCGCTGGTCGGCAAGGCGTGGAAGTTCCTCAAGGAGCTGAGGCTCGACCGCGGACCCCTCGACCACGACGAGGCCATCGCCGAGCTGTACGCGTGGGCCCGGTCCGAGGGCGTGGAACCCCCCACGAGCTGACGTTTTGTCACCCTTCGTGTCGAGGTGGAATCGCCGCGTTAGCCAAGTGACAGCGAGTTGCGACACCATGACGGTGAGCGGCGGGGCAGGGTGCCCATCGCGGCCACTGGGGGTGGTGCCGATGAACACGTGGGGACTGAGCGGATCCTCGACCGGCGAGGTCGAGGCGCTCAACGATCAGCAACGGGCCGTGCTGCGCTGCCTGGCGCGCGGGCTGGCCGACCACGAGATAGCGCGCGTGCTGGCGATCAGCCAGGAGCAGGTGGCAGGCGAGGTCGTCGAGATCCTCCGCGTCCTCGTCCTGCGCGACCGGATGGCCGCCGTGGTGTTCGCCCACGAGACCGGCATCATCCGGCTACCCCTGCCGAGGTGACCGCTTCAGCAGGAGCAGGTAGCCGGCGAGCCCGACCAGGTAGAGGGCGGTCGCGGCGACGATCAGGGCGGGCGAGCGGCCGTCGAACGGGACGACGGCCGCCGCCACCGACACCGCCGCCACCTGGGTGACGTTGAACAGCGTGTCGTAGAGAGCGAACACCCGGCCGCGGACCTCGTCGCCGATGTCGCGCTGCACGGCGGCGTCCACGCACAGCTTCACGACCTGCCCGGCGAACGTGAGCAGGAACGACGCGACCAGGATCGTCGACATCAGCATCGGCAGCCCGAGCCCGAGCTGGGCCGCCGCGGCCAGGACCAGCGCGGCCGACACCGTCGTCCGGCGGCCGAGCAGGTCGACGAGCCGGTCGGTGATGAGCCCGGCGAGCAGGATCCCCGCGCCGCCCGCGACCGCGATCTTCCCCAGCCCGGCTATGCCGGTGCCGAAGCTGTGGCGCATCAGCAGCAGCGTGAGCAGCAGCGAGATCCCGAACGCCGCCCGGTGCGCCAGCAGCGCGACCAGCACCGCCGTTACGCTCGGCTTGCGCCACGCGGCACGGGCGCCGTCCAGCAGGCCCATGGCCACGGCGGTGATCGTCCGGTTCGGCTCGACCACCTTGTCGGGTCCGAGCACACCCGCCTTGAACCGGCTGGCCACGAACGCGGCCACCAGCGAGCCCACGACGGCGAAGCAGGTCGTCCGAGCCGATCCCCCGTCGCCGTCGCCGAGCAGCGTCCGCAGCCCGACGGCCGACCCCGCGCCGAGCACGGCGGTCAACGCGCCGAGCGTCGTCGCGAAGGCGTTCGCCTCGACCAGGTGGTCCTCGGCCACGACGTGCGGCAGCGAAGCGGACAGCCCGGACCCGACGAACCTGCTGATCCCGGTCACCATCAACGCGGCCGCGTAGAGCGGCACGTCGGACAGGCCCGCGCCCACGGCGGCCGCGGTCAGGAGGATGAACACGCCACGGGTCAGGTTCGCGACCACGAGGACCCGGCGGCGGTCCCACCGGTCCAGCAGCGCGCCCGCGAAAGGACCCACGATCGAGTAGGGCAGCAGGAGCACGGCGAACCCGGCGGCGACGGCGGCCGGGTCGGCGTGGCGCTCGGGGTTGAAGAGGACCGCCCCCGCGAGACCGGCCTGGAACAGCCCGTCACCCCACTGCGAGGCGAGGCGGCTGGCCAGGAGCCTGCGGAAACCGCCGGTCGCGAGCAACCGGCGAACACCCAGGTGGTGCTTCGCCGCGGTGCTCCCGACGGTGGTCACGGGGCCACCCTACGTCTTGGTGAGGGCTGCGGGTTTTCGCCTCGGGCACGACAAAGGCCGGGCCTCGCGGCCCGGCCCAGTCGGTCGGCTGCCCAGGTCGCCTCTCGGCGTGGTGCACAACCCGGCTCCGGCCGAACCGGTATTCCGAGAAGGCAGTGGAGTGGGCCCGGGGGACTCGAAGGCATCCAACGAGCCGTACAACGACCGAGTGGGCTCAGATGTTCCGCGCGAGGTGTGACACACGTCGCGGGGGTTCGGGTGAAATCATGTGCTGGTGCGCCCAGATGCAGAAGTCGAACCGGGTTCCCTGCTCGTGGCGGCGCCCACGCTGACGGACTCCAACTTCCAGCGGACCGTCGTCTACCTGATCGACCACCGGAGTGAGGGCACGTTGGGCGTGGTGCTGAACCGTCCCAGCGAGGTGGCGGTGCACGACGTGCTGCCCGCGTGGGGTCCACACGTGACACGGCCGCAGGCCGTCTACATCGGAGGTCCGGTCGAGCAGAAGACCGCGTTGTGCCTGGCCGCCCTGCGAACCGGCGAGGACCTGGCCAAGGTGGAGGGTGTGGTCGGCGTGCACGGACCCGTGGCGCTGGTCGACCTGGACGCCGACCCGGACGCGCTGGTCCCGAAGGTGCGCGGGATGCGGGTGTTCGCCGGGTACGCCGGGTGGGGCTCGCGCCAGCTCGCCGGTGAGGTCGACCGCGGCGACTGGATCGTCGTGCCCGGACTGCCGGACGACGTGTTCACGCCGTCCGGCGTGGACCTGTGGGGTCGGGTGCTGCGCCGTCAGGGGATGCCGACGGCGCTGCTGGCCACCTTCCCGCTGGACGTCCACCGGAACTGATGTTTCACATGAAACATCTGCACGTCGAGGAGATCAGGCCTTCGAGAACGGGCTGCACCCGCCGCCGCCGCACGCGCAGCCGCCGCAGCCCTTGGGCGCTTCCGGCGCGGGCATGGCCTCGGCGGCCCGGTGGCCGACGGCGGTCGCGGCGACGGTGATCGCGATGGCGCCCACCAGGCCGACCAGCCCGACGGTCAGCGCCGCGTCCGGGTTGACGACGGCCGCGGTGCCCGCGCCGACGGCGATCAGGGCGGCGACGAGGTTCGGCAGGCCCGCGACCCGGTTGGCGAGCTGGAACGCCTCGTCGTCGCGCATCGCCGGAGCGGTGCGGACGCCGACGTAGCGGTTGCGCGGCAGCTTGCCGGTCAACCCGAGGTAGCCGATCAGCGCGAGGAAGACGCCGACCAAGCCGAGCACCACTGGCAGCACGATGTTCACGCCATCGAGGGTAGGTGTGCCCCCGTGCGGTGTCGCACGAGCCCCGTGTTGGAGTCGCGCGGATCACCTCGTCGGCCGCGTCCGGGTGGATACCCTTTTCGCTCCGCGTCGTCAACCGGGTACCGTAAGACCATGAGCAAGGCCTGCCTGCTCCTTATCCAGCCGCGCTGACCGAGATGCCGGTCGGTGCGGCCACCCCTCATGCCCTGTTCCGGGCTGGGGGGTTTCGTCGTGTCAGGGGCAGGAAATCGATGGAGAGGGAACGTTCGATGAGCACGGACGCGGCCGCGGAGACCCCGGCCTTCCGCTACACGGCCGAACTGGCAGGCCGGATCGAGAAGCGCTGGCAGCAGTACTGGGAGGACCACGGCACGTTCCACGCGCCGAACCCGGTGGGCCCGCTGTCCACCGGTGAGCCGGTGCCCGCGGACAAGCTGTTCGTGCAGGACATGTTCCCGTACCCGTCCGGCGCTGGGCTGCACGTCGGGCACCCGCTGGGGTTCATCGGCACGGACGTGTTCGCCCGGTACCACCGGATGAACGGCCGCAACGTGCTGCACACCATGGGGTTCGACGCGTTCGGGCTGCCCGCCGAGCAGTACGCGGTGCAGACGGGCCAGCACCCTCGCAAGACCACCGAGGACAACATGGCCACCTACCTGCGGCAGATCCGCAGGCTGGGGCTGGGCCACGACGAGCGCCGCCGGATCTCCACGATCGACGTCGAGTACTACAAGTGGACGCAGTGGATCTTCCTGCAGATCTTCAACTCCTGGTACGACGCCGACGCGGGCGGGGCGCGGCCGATCGCGGAGCTGGAGGCCCGGTTCGCCGACGGGACCCGGCCGACGCCGGACGGCCGGTCGTGGGCCGAGCTGACCAGCGCCGAGCGGCGCAGGGTGCTGAACGAGCACCGCCTGGCGTACCTGTCCGAGGCCCCGGTGAACTGGTGCCCCGGCCTGGGAACGGTGCTGGCCAACGAGGAGGTCACCGCCGACGGGCGCAGCGAGCGCGGCAACTTCCCGGTGTTCCGCCGGAACCTGCGCCAGTGGATGATGCGGATCACCGCGTACTCCGACCGGCTGATCGACGACCTGGACCGGCTGGACTGGCCGGAGAAGGTCAAGGCCATGCAGCGCAACTGGATCGGGCGCAGCAACGGCGCCCGCGTGCGCTTCCCGGTCGGTGACGCCGAGATCGAGGTCTTCACGACCCGTCCCGACACGCTGTTCGGCGCGACCTACATGGTGCTGGCGCCCGAACACCGGCTGGTGGACGAGATCGCGACCGCCGAGCAGGCCGCCGACATCGCCGCGTACCGGCGGGCCGCGTCCCTGAAGTCCGAACTGGACCGCCAGGAGAACAAGGAGAAGACCGGCGTCTTCACCGGCGCGTACGCGACGAACCCGGTGAACGGCAACGAGATCCCGGTCTACATCGCCGACTACGTGCTGATGGGCTACGGCACCGGCGCGATCATGGCCGTGCCCGGTCAGGACCAGCGCGACTGGGACTTCGCGACCGCGTACGACCTGCCGATCGTCCGGACCGTGCAGCCGCCCGACGGCTTCGAGGGCGACGCGTTCACCGGCGACGGGCCTGCGATCAACTCGGGGTTCCTGGACGGCATGGCCATCCAGGAGGCCAAGAGCACGATGATCACGTGGCTGGAGGAGAACGACCACGGCCGCGGCACCGTGCAGTACAAGCTGCGCGACTGGCTGTTCTCCCGCCAGCGGTACTGGGGCGAGCCGTTCCCGATCGTCTACGACGAGGACGGCACGCCGATCCCGCTGCCGGAGGAGATGCTGCCGGTCGAGCTGCCCGAGGTGGACGACTACTCGCCGCGCACCTTCGAGCCGGACGACGCGAACAGCGAGCCGTCGCCGCCGCTGTCCCGCGCGGCCGACTGGACCGAGGTCGAGCTGGACCTGGGCGAGGGCAGGAAGAAGTACCGCCGCGACTTCAACACCATGCCCAACTGGGCGGGCTCGTGCTGGTACCAGCTGCGCTACGTCGACCCGACGGAGTCGGAGCGGTTCGTCAACGCGGAGAACGAGCAGTACTGGCTGGGCCCGCGCACGGCCGAGCACGGCGCGAACGACCCCGGCGGCGTCGACCTGTACATCGGCGGCGTCGAGCACGCGGTGCTGCACCTGCTGTACTCCCGCTTCTGGCAGAAGGTGCTGTTCGACCTGGGCCAGGTGTCCGGCGACGAGCCCTACCGCAAGCTGTTCAACCAGGGGTACATCCAGGCGTACGCGTTCCAGGACGCCCGCGAGACGTACGTGCCCGCCGACGAGGTCGTGGAGGAGAACGGGAAGTTCTTCTTCAACGGCGAAGAGGTCAAGCGCGAGTACGGCAAGATGGGCAAGAGCCTGAAGAACGTCGTCACGCCGGACGAGATGTGCGAGAACTACGGCGCCGACACGTTCCGCATGTACGAGATGTCGATGGGTCCGATGGACGTGTCCCGGCCGTGGGCGACCAAGGACGTCGTCGGCGCGCAGCGGTTCCTGCAGCGGCTGTGGCGCAACCTGGTGGACGAGAACACCGGTGAGCTGCGGATCGTCGAGGACGAGCCGTCCGTGGAATCGCTGCGGCAGCTGCACAAGGCCATCGCGGGCGTGCACGACGACTACGTGAACCTGCGCTACAACACGGCGGGCGCGAAGCTGATCGAGCTGAACAACCACGTCACCAAGACGTTCAGCGCGACCGGCACCCCGAGGGTGCTGGCCGAGGCGATGGTGCAGATGCTGGCGCCGCTGAGCCCGCACATCGCCGAGGAGCTGTGGGCGAAGCTGGGCCACGGCGAGTCGCTGGCGCACGGCCCGTTCCCGAAGGCCGACGAGCAGTACCTGGTCGAGGACTCCGTGGAGTACCCGATCCAGGTCAACGGCAAGGTCCGCGCGCGGATCACCGTCGCCGCGACGGCCGGCCAGGACGAGGTCAAGGCCACCGCGCTGGCGGACGAGAAAATCGTCGAGCTGGTCGCGGGCGGCACGCCGCGCAAGGTGATCGTCGTGCCCGGCCGCCTGGTGAACATCGTTCTGTAGTACCGGGAACGCGGGGTGCCCCGAGGGCGCCCCGCGTTCTCACTCCTCGACGCCCATGGGGATGAGGATGCTCTCCAGCATGGCGTCGAACATCGGCTCCGGGTCGGACACGGCGAACGGGAAGCGCCCGAAGACCTCCAGGGCCACGTGCCCGTACAGCCGCACCCACGCCTGCAGGATGTGGAAGATCGCGCCCAGGTGCAGCGACTCCTCGTCCACGTCGATGCCGCGCGCGGTGACCGTCTCGATCAGCACCTGCTGGAACGCCCGCAGGTCGGCGTGCAGGACCTCGGGCGGATCGGCCGGTCCGCCTTCGATCGACCGCGGGTGCGGGTGCTTGGCGATCAGCCTGCTGGCGACCTCCAGGAACACCTTCCCGAACTCCTCGCCGACCGGCTTCTCCGCGGCCCCGTGGGCGCCGATCGTGCTCTCGGTCGAGGCGAACACCAGCGCGAACTCCTGCGGGTGCGCGAGCGCCCACCGCCGGAAGCCCCGGCACACCGCGTAGACCTGCTCGGGTCCGGCGTCGTCGCCCAGCGGTGCGAGCGCCGCGTACAGCTCGGCTTCCAGGTCGACGCAGATGTCGTCGCACAGGTGGCGCAGCAGGTCTTCGCGCGAGTCGTAGTAGCGGTACAGCGCCGGGGCGGTGATGCCGACCTCGCGAGCAATGGCACGCAGCGTCACGGCCTCGCGTCCGTGGTTCACGAGTAGGGCGCGAGCCTGCCGTCGAATGTCACGCTCGGTCTCCGCGCGAAGCCGTTCGCGGCGCGTGGCCTGGGTCATATGTCACCCCATCGGGTTGTTCACCGTCACACGGCTGGCGTACCGTCGACCGAGTTCAGTGAACGGTGTTTACGAAGTTGACGCTGTTCGCAGAACCGTAACGCCATTCAGCTTAGGAGGACGAACTTGTTCGCGAAGTGGGGCTCGCTGGCCTACCACCGCCGATGGGTGGTGTTGATCGCGATCGTGCTGCTGTCCGTCGGTGGCGGCATCTGGGGACTCGGTGTCTTCGACAAGCTGAGCCAGGGCGGCTACGACGCACCGGGCAGCGAGGCCGCGCGGGCCACCCAGGTCGCGCAGGACGCGTTCGGCAGGCAGGGCGGCGACGTCATCGTGATCTACACGGCGCCGCAGGGCAGCACGATCGACTCGCCAGAAGTCGCAGCCAAGATCACCAAGCAGCTCGACGGGCTGCCCACCGACGCGGTGAAGCAGGTGGCCTCCTACTGGAACACCCAGCAGCCGACGTTCATCTCGCAGGACAAGACCAAGGCGCTCGCCGCGATCACCCTCCAGGCCGGTGACTCGAACGCGCAGATCAAGCAGTTCCAGCAGATCTCCGACCAGCTCGCGGTCGACGGGGTCGAGTCGCAGGTCGGCGGCCTCACGCCGACCCAGAAGGCGATCAACGACATCACCGCCTCCGACCTGACCAAGGCCGAAGCGGTGTCGCTGCCGATCGTGCTGGTCCTGCTCATCATCATCTTCGGCGGCCTGGTCGCCGCCTCGCTGCCGGTCCTCGTCGGCGGCCTGTCGATCCTGGGCTCGCTGGGCGTGCTGCACGCCGTGGCCCTCGGCGCCGACGTGAACTCGTTCGCCGTCAACGTCGCCAGCCTGCTCGGACTCGGCATGGCCATCGACTACGGGCTGTTCATGGTCGGCCGGTTCCGCGAGGAGCTCGCCGCGGGCCGCAGCGTGGAGGACGCCGTGCGCCGCACGGTCACCTCCGCCGGTCGCACGGTGGCGTTCTCCTCCACGATCCTGGTCATCGCGCTCGCGGGCCTGCTGCTGTTCCCGCAGGGCTTCCTCAAGTCGCTGAGCTACGGCGGCATGTCGGCCGTCGCCATCGCCGCGGTCGTCTCGCTCACGCTGCTGCCCGCCCTGCTGGGGATCCTCGGCCACCGCGTCGACAAGTTCGCCATGCCGTGGCGCAAGCGCGCGGCCAAGGGCGAGGAGGGACGCGGCTGGGGGAAGCTGGGCAGGAGCGTCATGAAGCGGCCGGTCCTGGTCGCCGTGCCGATCATCGGTGTCCTGCTCGCGCTCGGCGCGCCGTTCCTCGGCGTGAAGTTCGGCGAGGTCACCGAGAAGGTGCTGCCGGAGGGTAACTCCGCGCGGGTCGCCGCCGAGACCATCAACTCCGACTTCTCGGCGCTGTCCAACAACGGCTTCAAGATCATCGTCTCCGGCACCTCCGACCCGGCCGCCGTCCAGGCGTTCGCGGCTGAGGTCGGTGACGTGCCCGGCGTCGACACCGCGCAGGTCACCGCGG
Organism: Umezawaea sp. cmx-9-4; assembly: GCA_049997955.1. Lineage (GTDB taxonomy): Bacteria > Actinomycetota > Actinomycetes > Mycobacteriales > Pseudonocardiaceae > Umezawaea. The sequence continues at coordinate 234,860 of JAEBDY010000013.1, forward strand.
AGCCGAAGGACGGCGTCTGGTCGCTCGCCGCGGGCCTCGACAGCGGCGACGCGCACTCCGACCAGGCCAAGCAGGCGCTCGCGGACGTGCGCGGGCTGGACGCCCCGAGCGGGTCCGAGGTGCTGGTCGGCGGTCCGACCGCGATGGTGTCCGACAGCCTGGACGCGATTGCCGCGAACCTGCCGTGGATGGCGCTGCTGCTGATCGGCGCGACCTTCGTGCTGATGTTCCTGGCGTTCGGGTCGCTGGTCCTGCCGATCAAGGCGATCGTGATGAGCGCGCTGAGCCTGTCCGCGACGTTCGGCGTGCTGGTGTGGATCTTCCAGGACGGCCACGGCGCCTCGCTGCTCGGCGTCACGCCCGCACCGCTGGAGTCCGGCATCGTCGTGCTCATGGCGGCGATCGTCTTCGGCCTGTCGACGGACTACGAGATCTTCCTGCTGTCCCGCATGGTCGAGGCCCGGAGCAGGGGTGCGAGCACCGAGGACGCCGTCGCGATCGGCCTGGCCAAGACCGGTCGGGTGATCACCGCCGCCGCGCTGCTGCTGATGGTGGTGATCGGGGCGTTCGCGTTCTCGCAGATCACGATGATGCGGTTCGTCGGCGTCGGCATGATCCTCGCGCTCGCCCTGGACGCGACGATCGTCCGGATGCTGCTCGTGCCCGCCGTGCTGAAGCTGCTCGGCAACGCGGCCTGGTGGGCCCCCGGCCCGTTGCGCAGGATCCAGGAGCGGCTGGCGATCCACGAGGGCGGCGACGTGGAGGACGAGGACGAGCCCGCTCGGGACCGCACGCCCCAACCGGTGGGCTGAGGCTCATACCGTTGAATCCTCAACCACCACGACGTACCGTGGTGGTTGAGGATTCAACCAATGGGAGCCCGCCATGCCGATCCAGCGCCTGAACCACGCCGTCCTCCACGTCCGAGACGTCGCGAAGGCGGTGGCGTTCTACGGCGACGTGCTGGGCTTCAAGGTCATCACCGAGATGCCGGGCCGGGCGGCGTTCCTCCAGGCGGCGGGCTCGACCAACGACCACGACCTCGGCCTGTTCGCCATGGGCCCGCAGGCGGTCGACTCCCCCGCGGGCCGCACCGCGGTCGGCCTCTACCACCTGGCGTGGGAGGTCGACACGCTCGGCGAGCTGCGCGGCATCCGCGCCAAGCTCGTCGAGCACGGCGCGCTCGTCGGCGAATCCGACCACGGCACGACCAAGGCCCTCTACGCCCGCGACGTCGACGGCATCGAGTTCGAGGTCTGCTGGCTGGTGCCCGCCGACCGGCTCACCGACGACCTCAAGGCGTTCAAGGGCGCCAAGCGGCTCGACCTGGACGCCGAGATCGCCGAGTACGGGGTCGACCGCCGCGGTGGAATCGGCGTGTCAGTGCCCGCCCCGAGCTGAGTCCGGCGCGAACGCGACCATCGTCGCCTCGAACGCGGTGGACCTGCCGGTGATCCCCGGCAGGTCCACCGCGTCCAGCTCGAACGTCGCCAGCTCGGCGTCGTCCGCCCCGTCCAGCACCGTGGCCGTCGACCCGGTGGCCAGGAAGATCCGCCGGTCACCGGGCGCGTTCGACAGGCCGCGCGCGTCGTACGGCAGCCTCCGGAGCAACGTCCGGGTCGCCGCGTCCACGACCGCGACCGCCCGCTGCTTGGTCAGCGCCACGTACACGCGCGACCCGTCCGGCGTGACCGCCACCGCCCCGGCGCCCTTGCCCACCTCGACGGACCCGACGACCCTGCGCTGCCGCGCGTCGACGACCGCGAGCGTGGCGCGCGGGTCGCGGCCGAGGTGCAGGACGCTGGCGTAGAGCGTCCCGCCGTCCGGGCTCACCGCGACGTGCTGCGGCATCCCGCCGACCTCGATGGTCGCCTGCCGGGTGAGGGTCAGCGCGTCGACGACCGTCACCGTGCCGTCCTGGGTGCCCGCCACGTACAGCAGCCGCCCGTCCGGGCTGATCGTGATCCCCTGCACCTGCCCGCCGACCCGGATCAGGGCCGCGAGGTGGAACGTCGCCGGGTCGACCACGGCGATCACACCGCCGTCCGAGTTGCCGGTCACGTAGAGCCGCGCGCCGTCCGGGGTCATCACGGCCTGCCCGAGCTGGATGCCGGTGCTGAGCCGGTCCACGACGTCGCCCGTCCTGGGGTCGATCGCGTTGATCACACCGGTCCAGCCGTTGACCACGTAGACGAGGCGACCGTCCGGCGCGACGGCGACACCGGTCGTCCGGCCGCCCGTCCTGGCGGTCGCGAGCACCTTGCCCCTGGTCGTGTCCACGACCTGCACCTGGCCCGCCCGCCCGATCACGTACGCCCGCGGCGAGGTGCCGCTGGACGTCGGGTCGACCGCGGGCGGAGGGCGTTCGGCGAGCGCCGCCGGGCCCGCGGACACCACGACCACCGCGGCGAGGGAGAAAACCGCCGCACCGAGTCGGCGAGGTCCGGTCGTGCTCTGCGCCCACATGGCGCGAATGGGAACACTTCCGGGAAGGCCGATCCACTTCCGTCCATCGTCCGGGTGATTTCACAACCCGGACGAGTGGTGCGGGAAAAGGAGCCGGGGTGTGCCCGACGCCGGTCGCTCGGGGGGCGAAACGACCGACGCCGGACCCCCTCCCGATGCGTTGCACCGGTTGGTCGAACCCCGACCAACCGAGACTTACCACCAGCGATGCGGAAAAGTGGGCATTTCGGGGCCAGTCGACTAGGAATTCGCCGGAATTCTCCGGATCGCCACCAGTTTGGCGTAACGGGTCCCGGCCGTGAGGAGGACCAGCCCGGCGCCGATGAACGCGGCGACCCTGGCGATCCCGTCGAGCGCGGACAGGTCGAAAAGCACCAGTTTCGCGACCGCCGCGGCGACCAGCACCAGACCCGCGATCCGCAGCGGGAGCACGTCGACGCCCCGGACCAGCAGCACCAGCGCGGCGACCGTCCAGGACACCGTCACGACCGTGTGCCCGAACAGGAAACCGCTCGGCGTCTGCGACACCAGCAGGGCGGCGCTGAGGACGAACCCGGCGGCCGCGTAGAGCAGGACCAGGCCCGCGGCAACGAACGCGACCGGGCTCTTGCCCGGTTCGGCGAGCGCCCCGCGCCTGCTGGCCACCCACGGCAGCGCGATCGCGACCAGCGCGAGCAGGAGCGCGGTCAGCATGCCGCCGACCAGCGTGCCGGGCGTGCGGATCACGAACCTCGGCGCTTCGGCGAGCATGCTCGGCGGGATGGCCCCGCCCGCCAGCAGCAGGCCGAGCCCGCCGAACACCGCGCCGCCCAGCAGCGGGCCGCGCGAGGCGGTCCGGTCGGCGAGCAGGACCAGCAGCAGCGCCTCGAACAGCACGGTGGCAGCCCGCGCGCTGCCGTCCAGCGCGATGGCCGTGGTCTGGAACAGGGCGAACACGCTCACGACACCCGCCGCCGTGACGTAGGCCCTGGGAAGCGACCTCCGGCCGACCGACCACAGGGCGATCATCAGCACGGTGATCGCGCCTGCCATGGCCGTGGCCCACACGCGGTCCAGCAGCACGGTCGCGAGCAGCGCGGGCACCGGCGACGCGGCGACCATGACCACCGACACCACGTCCTCCGGACGGCGCCGGACCGAGATGAGCGAGCTGAGCACGCCGACCACCGCGGTCAGCAGGATGATCGCCGCCGTCGGGGCCTGCTCCTGCGCGGGCACCGCGAACCCGATCGCCAGCACCGAGCCGATCACCGCGGGCACACCCGCCGCGATGGCGAGCCACGGCCAGTTCCGCCGCCACTGCACCGGGCTCGCCGCCGTCTTGAGCACCAGCAGGAAGCCGACCAGCAGCGGCGTGAAGCCCTCGGTCAGGACCGGCGCGAGCACCGCGCAGGCCAGGACGACGCCGATGGCGAACGTCGGCGAGTCCCAGCGCATGGCCAGCAGCAGACCGCCGAGCGCGACCACCAGTCCGACGACGAGCCCGGCCCACTGCGGCAGGAACGAGTAGATCTTGGTGGCGGCCACCACGTCCAGGTACAGCGCGGCGACACCGGTCGCGGCCAGCGCGAACGCACCCGTGCGGGCGGTCTCCGTGCGGTGCAGCCGCAGCCCGATCCCGATCAGGCCGAACGCCAGCACGGCACCGCCGACCACGCGGGGCAGCGGGCCGAGGTAGTCGCGCTGCACGGCCAGCACCAGCAGCAGCACGACGCCGAGCAGCGTCACCACGCCACCGACCCACGCGAGCAGCTTGCTGCCCGCGCCGTCCTCGCTCAGCCGGTCGACCAACGTCTTGCGCGGCACGGGCGGGGGCCCTTGACGGCTCTGCCACTGCTGCTGCGGCGGCGGGCCGGTCGGGGGACGCCACGGCATCTGGCCGGGCAGCGGCTGCGCGCCACCGCTCTGCGCGAACGCGGGCTCGCGAACCGGCTGCACCGGCTGCACCGGGGGGAACGGCTGGGGAGGCGTCGACGGCTGTCCAGGCACGCCCTGCACGGGCACGCCTCGGCCCGGCGTGGTCGGCGCGGCCTGGCCGGGCACGCCCTGCGCGGGCGTGGTCGGGGCCGTCTGGCCGGGTGCGGTCGGCGCGGTCTGCGGTGGGGTGGGCCGGGCCGTCGCCGGGGTCGCCGCTCCGGACTGGTCCGCGCCCTGCGGCTGACCCGGTGCGCAGGGGGTGCTCGCGGACTGGCCTGCCGCGAGAGCCGACCTGGCCGCTTCGAGCTGGGCGGCGGCGACCTGGGCTTCCGCGAGCTGCACCGCGCCCGCCTGGGTGGTGGGGTTCGGTTGCTTCACCTGGAGCCTGCGCAGCTCCATGCCGACGTCGCCCAGCTTGCGGCCGAGTTCCCCCAGCTCATCGGCGAGGCGCAACAGCGGGTCTGGTCCAGTCATGCGTTCAGCTTGAGGCCTCGATGTCCGTTTTTGATCCGTACCTCTACTCATCGCTGATGACGATGTGGTCACCGAGCCGAATCGATGGGCTTGGTGAACGTCCGAGGTGCGGTCGGCGTGCGGCTCGCGGTGGTCCACCAGGAGTTGACGCTCGTGCCGGAGCTGTCGGTCGCGGAGGACCTGGCAGAGTTCGAGGAGTGACCTCGGTACTGGTACTCGGATCGGCCAACGCGGACCTCGTCGTGGAGGTCGCCAGGCGACCCGGCGGCGGTGAGACCGTGCTGGGGGGCGACACCGTCGTCATGCCCGGCGGCAAGGGCGCGAACACCGCCGTCGCCGCGGCCCGCGTCGGCGGTTCGGTCGACCTGCTCGCCGCGGTCGGTTCGGACCAGTACGGCGACCTGCTGCGCTCCTCGCTGGCCTCGTCGGGGGTGCGCACGGCGTTCGTGCGCACGTCCGACCGGCCGACCGGGATCGCCTACATCACCGTGACGCCGGACGGCGAGAACTCGATCGTCGTGGCGCCCGGCGCGAACGGCGACGTGGCGCCGTCCGACGTGGACGGCGTGCCGCCGGACGGCGTCGCGGTGCTGGTGTGCTCGCTGGAGGTCCCGGTGCCGACCGTCGAACACGGGGTGGCCTGGGCGGCGGGCCACGGCATCCGGCCGGTGCTCAACCTGTCGCCGGTCGCCCCGCTGTCGCCGTCGACGCTGGCGCTGCTCGACCCGCTGATCGTCAACGAGCACGAGGCCGCCCAGCTCGCGCCGACGTTCGAGGCGCTGCTCGACCTGGGCCCGCGTTCGGCCGTGGTCACGCTCGGCGCGCGCGGAGCGGCCGTGGTCACGCGGGACGGCGTGGTCGAGGTGCCCGCTCCCGCCGTGGCGCCGGTCGACACGACCGGTGCCGGCGACGCCTTCGCCGGAGCGCTCGCCGCGCGGCTCGCGGCGGGCGACCAGCTCGTGGACGCCGCCCGGTACGCGGCGCGCGTGGCCGCGACCTCGGTGACCGGGCCGGGAGCCCAGCCGTCGTACCCGCTCGCCGCCGACGTGCTGCCGTGAAGCGGTCGGGCATCCCGTCGGTGGTGGCGGACCGCGGCCTGCCGATCCCGCCGGGTCCGACCGTCGACCTGGCGTTCACCTTCGGTGCGCCGTTCCCGGACGTGCCAACGGGTGCCTCCGTGCCCGGCTGATCGTCGGCACCGGCGAGGCCACGCCGTTCGCGGACGTGCTGCGCTGCGGCGTTCTGTTCCGACGACGTTTCAACAGCTGATACCTGGCGAGGTCGGGCTCGGCCGTGTTGGCTGTCGGGCACCTGGTGTTCACGTCACACCGGGCGGAATCGCTGCCCACCCGAAGGGTATGGTCTAGACCATGTCGAGCGCGCGCCTGAGCGGTGTCGGTGTCAGTTCCGGTCGGGCTTCCGGCCCCGTAGTCCGAGTCGCCGAACCCCTGGGCGAGCCTCCAGCCACTCCCGCGCCTGCCGATGCCCCGGCCGAGGCCGCGCGCATCCGGCCCGCGGCCGACGTCGTGGTCGAGCGGCTGCTGGCCCGCGCCGCGACCGTCGACGGCGACGCGAAGGCGGTGCTGGAGACGACCGCCGCGATGGCGTCCGACCCGTCCCTGCTGTCCCAGGCCGAGAAGCTCGTGACCGACGAGTCGCTGCCCGCGGCCCGCGCGGTGCACCAGGCGGCGGGCGGCTTCATCACCATGCTCCAGGCCGCGGGCGGCTACATGGCCGAACGCGCCCGCGACGTGCAGGACGTCCGCGACCGCCTGGTCGCCGAACTCCTCGGCCTCGCCGCACCCGGCGTGCCCGACCTGGCCGGGCCCAGCGTGCTCGTCGCCCGCGACCTCGCCCCCGCCGACACCGCGGGCCTCGACCCGACCAAGGTGCTCGCGCTGGTGACCGAGGAAGGCGGGCCCACCTCGCACACCGCGATCCTCGCCCGCTCGCTCGGCATCCCCGCCGTCGTCGCGTGCCGCGGGGTCCTCGCCCTCGACGTCGCCGCCCTCGCGGTCGACGGCGACACCGGTGACGTGCGCGAGTCCGACGGCACCGTCCTCGCCGCGGGCACCACCGGCAAGCCCACCTGGAACGGCGTCGGCATCCTGCGCGACGGCCACCGGGTCAAGGTCCTCGGCAACGTCGGCTCCCCCGCCGACGCGGCCGCCGCGGCAGCCGCGGGCGCTGAAGGCGTCGGCCTGTTCCGCACCGAGTTCTGCTTCCTGTCCGCCACCGAGGAACCGACGGTCGAGGAGCAGCGCAAGGCCTACGCGGCCGTGCTCACGCCGTTCGCGGGCAAGCCCGTGGTCGTCCGCACGCTCGACGCGGGCGCGGACAAGCCCCTCGCGTTCCTCGACCCGGAGCCCGAGCCGAACCCCGCGCTGGGCGTCCGCGGCGTGCGGGTGGCGTTCGACCGGCCCGAGATCATCGACCGCCAGCTCGAAGCCATCGCCCTCGCGGCGCAGGACAGCGGCGCGGAGGTGTCGGTCATGGCCCCCATGGTCGCGACCGCCGCCGAGGCCGAGTGGTTCGTGGAGCGCGCCCGTGCCGCGGGCATCGCACGGGCGGGCGTGATGATCGAGATCCCCGCCGCCGCGATGACCGCGCGCGAGATCGCCGCCGTGGTCGACTTCATGTCGATCGGCACGAACGACCTGGCGCAGTACCTCTTCGCGGCGGACCGCCAGGTCGGCGCCGTGGCCGCGCTCAACGACCCGTGGCAGCCCGCGCTGATCCGGCTGATCAAGCTCGTCGGCGAGGTCGGCGTCGAGACCGGCACCCCGGTCGGCGTGTGCGGCGAGGCCGCGGCCGACCCGTTGCTCGCGTGCGTGCTCACCGGCATGGGCGTGACCAGCCTGTCGATGAACCACACCGCGCTCGCGGGCGTCGGCGCGAAGCTGGCCGTCACCAGCCTCGACGTGTGCCAGCTCGCCGCCCGCGGCGCACTCGGCGCGCACGACCCGGCGTCAGCCAAGGTCGCGGCCAGGGCTCCCCACTAGGGCGGCCACCACGGCCTTGACCAGCGGGTGGCCCTCGCTGCCCTGGCGGGTCGCGGCGTAGACCCGGCGCAACGGCGGCGTCCCCCGCACCGGGACGACGATCGCGCCGGGCACGTCCGCGAGCGCGTTGCGCGGCACCAGCGCGACCCCCGCGCCGGCCGCGACCAGCGCGACCACGGCCCGGAAGTCGTCGGACGTGTGCACGATCCGCGCGTGCGGCAGGGCCACCGTGACGACGTCGCGGCACGGGTTGCCGGGCAGCGGGGCCACCCAGTCGTCGTCGGCGAGGTCGCGCACGTCGATGGTGGTCCGCTCGGCCAACCGGTGGTCGGCGGGCACCACGACGTCGAACGGCTCGGCGTACAGCGGGAACCGGGTCACCCGCACGTCGTCCGGCCGGTACTCCTCGGTGATCGCCAGGTCGATCTCGCCGTCCAGCAGCAGCGGCAGGCTGGCGTGCCCTTCGACGTCGCGGACGACGATCGTCAACTCCGGGGCCGTGCGCCGCAGTGCGGCGATGGCGGGTGCCACGACCTGGCTGATCGCCGACGCGAAACTGGCGATCTTCACCTGCCCGGCGGTCCCCTCGGCGAACGACGCCAGCGACGCCCGCGCCCGTTCCAGCTCGGCGGCGACCGCGTTGGCGTGGCCGACCAGCAGTTCGCCAGCGGCGGTCAACGACACCCGCCGTCCCCGCCTGCGCAGCAGTTCCTGGCCGGTTTCGGCCTCCAGCGCGGTGAGCTGCTGGGAGACCGCGGACGGGGTCAGGTGCAGGGCTTTGCCTGCCGCCGTCACGGTGCCGTGGTCGGCTAGGGCGCGCAGGACCGGGAGCCGTCTGGGGTCGATCACGTGCTCATGGTGCCCTGGGTGGGGGTTCGTGCTTCGGGTGGTGTTCTCGGTGGTGTCCGGGCTGAGGGTGGCGTTCCGGACGAGGGTGGGGTCCGGACGAGGGTGGGTCCAGGCGGAGAGTGGGGTCCGGCCTCACCCCGGTCGCGGATTGTTTCGATGGCCCTTCCGCTTTGTCAAGGCGGGAAAGATGCCTTGACAAAGCGGAAGGGCCATGAAGGGCGCTCGGGATCGGGGTGAGGCCGGGGACTGGGTTCGGAAGGACGCCTTGCCCTGGTTGGTCCTGTTCGGGATTGGGCCGGGGGCGGTTTGTTGGGTGGTGCTTGTGGGGTGGTGGTGAAGTGCTCTACATGCGTGCTCGGGCTGCCACGAATGCGTCTACTGCTCGGTTCACGTCTGCTGTCGTGTGTGCGGCGGACATCTGGGTTCGGATTCTTGCCTTGCCGTGCGGTACCACCGGGTAGGAGAAGCCGATCACGTAGATGCCCTGCTCCAGCAGGAGGTCTGCCATTCGGGCTGCTTCCGCGGCGTCGCCGATCATCACCGGGATGATCGGGTGTTCGCCGGGCAGCAGGTCGAAGCCCTCGTCGGTCATCCTGGCGCGGAACAGCGCCGAGTTCTCCTTGAGCTTGGTCAGCAGGTCGGCGGACGAGCTGATCAGGTCCAGTGCGGCGATCGACGCTGCGGTGATCGACGGGGCCAGCGAGTTGGAGAACAGGTACGGGCGGGAGCGTTGGCGGAGCATCTCCACGATTTCTCGGCGGCCGGAGACGTAGCCGCCGCTGGCTCCGCCCAGCGCCTTGCCGAGGGTGCCGGTGACGATGTCCACCCGGTCCTGGACGCCGAACAGCTCGGGCGTGCCGCCGCCGTTCGGGCCGGTGAAGCCGACCGCGTGGGAGTCGTCGACCATGACCAGCGCGTCGTACCGGTCGGCCAGGTCGCAGATCTCGTCCAGCGGCGCGAGGTAGCCGTCCATGGAGAACACGCCGTCGGTCGCGATGAGCCGGTAGCGGGCGTCGGCGGCGTCCTTGAGCTGCCGTTCCAGGTCGTCGAGGTCGCGGTTCTTGTACCGGTACCGCTTCGCCTTGCAGAGCCGGACGCCGTCGATGATCGACGCGTGGTTCAGCTCGTCGGAGATCACCGCGTCCTTGTCGGTCAGCAGCGTCTCGAACAGACCGCCGTTGGCGTCGAAGCAGGAGCTGTAGAGGATGGTGTCCTCGGTGCCCAGGAACGTCGCGAGCCGGGCTTCGAGCTGCTTGTGCGGCTCCTGCGTGCCGCAGATGAACCGCACCGACGCCATGCCGAAGCCCCAGCGGTCCAGCGCGTCCTTCGCGGCGTCGACCAGCACCGGGTGGTCGGCCAGGCCGAGGTAGTTGTTGGCGCAGAAGTTCAGCACCTCGTCACCGTCGCCGACCCGCACCTCGGCGTTCTGCGGGCTGCCGATGACCCGTTCGGCCTTGTACAGGCCGGCCGCCTTGATGTCCTCGATCCCCGCGAGCAGGTCGTCCTTCATCGCGCCGTACATCAGGCCTCCGTCCAGTCGAGCACGACCTTGCCGCACTTGCCTTCACGAGCTGTCGCGAACGCTTGCGCGTGGTCGCGGTAGCCGAACTTGTGGGTGATCACCGGGGTCAGGTCGAGGCCGCGCTGGAGCAGCACGGACATCGAGTACCAGGTCTCGAACATCTCCCGGCCGTAGATGCCCTTGACGTGCAGCATCTTCAGCACGACGCTGCTCCAGTCGACCGCGAACTCCTCCGCGGGCAGGCCGAGCATCGCGATGCGGCCGCCGTGCGCCATGTTGGCGATCATGTCCTGCATCGCGACGGGCTTGCCGGACATCTCCATGCCGACGTCGAAGCCCTCGGACATGCCGAGTTCGGCCTGCGCGTCGGCGATGGTGGCCGTGGCGACGTTGAGCGCCAGGTCGACGCCGACCTTGCGGGCGATGTCCAGGCGGTGCTCGCTGACGTCGGTGATCACGACGTTGCGCGCGCCTGCGTGCTTCGCGACGGCGGCGGCCATGATGCCGATCGGGCCCGCGCCGGTGATCAGCACGTCCTCGCCGATGACCGGGAACGACAGCGCGGTGTGCACGGCGTTGCCGAACGGGTCGAAGATCGCGGCCACGTCCAGGTCGACCCTGTTGCGGTGCACCCAGGCGTTCTCCTGCGGCAGCACCGCGTACTGGGCGAACGCGCCGTCGACGTGCACGCCGAGGCCGCGGGTGTTCGCGCACAGGTGCCGTCGGCCCGCCTTGCAGTTGCGGCACGTGCCGCAGACCAGGTGGCCCTCGCCGGAGACCAAGTCGCCGACCCGGACCCCGTTGACGGCCCCACCGATCTCGACGACCTCGCCGACGAACTCGTGGCCGAGGACCAGCGGCGCTTCGACGTTGCGCGCGGCCCAGTCGTCCCACGAGTCGATGTGCAGATCGGTGCCGCAGATGCCGGTCCGGAGGACCCGGACCACCACGTCACCGGGGCCCGCGACGGGGTCCGGGACGTCGAGGAGTTCGAGTCCCGGCCCGGCGGCCACCTTGACCAGTGCCTTCATGACGCGCAGTGTCACCCGTTCCCGTTGTGCAGTCCATCAGGACTTCCTGCAATCCCTTGTTAGCCCTTCTTCACAAGGGCGGCGCGCGCGATGTTGCGGACCATGCCCCCGAAGACGATCCCGTGGAACGGCCACACCAGCCACCAGTAGACGTGCCCCGCCAGCCCCTTCGGCACGAACACCGCGCGCTGCCGGTAAGTGGAACCTCCCCCGTCGGACGGCGCCACCCGGAGTTCCAACCACGCGAGGCCGGGCACCTTCATCTCCGCGCGCAGCCGCAGCAGGCTGCCGCGCTCGATCTCCTCGACCCGCCACCAGTCGAGCGCCTCGCCGACGTGCAGCCGCCGCGGGTCGCGCCTGCCGCGCCGCAGCCCGACCCCGCCGACGGCCCGGTCCAGCCAGCCGCGCACGGTCCAGGCCAGCGGGAACGAGTACCAGCCCTGCTCGCCGCCGATGCTCTCGACGACCTCCCACATGCGCTCCGGCGACGCCTCGGTGCGCTGCTCGCGGTCGTCGGAGTACACCGAGCCGCCGGACCAGTCGGGGTCGCTCGGCAGCGGATCGGACGGCGCTCCTGGCAGCGACGCCCCCGACCAGCGGGTCTCCACGTCGGCGTCGCGGACCTTCGTCAGCGCCAGTTCGACGGCGCGGGCGTACCCGGTGTTCTCGCCCGGCAGGAGTTCGAGGACGTCGTGCTCGCGGCACACCACCTCGTGCACCAGCGACTCGATCAGCGGCGCCGCGATCGACTTCGGCACGGGCGTGACCACGTTGACCCAGTGCGACGACAGGCGCGGGGTGAGGAACGGGACCGGCAGCACCCGGCGCTTGCGCAGCCCCGCGACCCCGGCGTAGCCCAGCATCATGTCCAGGTACGTCAGCACGTCCGGGCCGCCGACGTCGAACGTCCGGTTCACGTCCGCCGGCAGGCCGACGGAGTCGACCAGGTACCGCAGCACGTCCCGCACGGCGATGGGCTGGATCCTGTTGTGCACCCACCGCGGGGTGACCATCACCGGCAGCCGTTCGGTCAGGTACCGGAGCATCTCGAAGCTGGCCGACCCGGACCCGATGATCACCGCTGCCTGGAGCACCACCGCGGGCACACCGCTCTTGAGGAACGTCTCGCCGACCTCGGCGCGCGACGCGAGGTGCGGCGACAGCTCGACGCCTGGCGGGTGCAGCCCGCCCAGGTAGACGATCCGGCCGACGCCCGCCTCCTCGGCGGCCTCGGCCGTGTTCTTGGCGGCCCGGCGGTCGGCGTCGGCGAAGTCACGGCCGTTCAGCGAGTGCACCAGGTAGTGCACGACGTCCACGCCGACCATCGCGGGCTGGAGCGTCGGCGCGTCCAGCACGTCGCCGCGCACGACCTCGACGCGGTCGATCCACGGCACGTCCCGCAGCTTGCCCGGATCGCGCACCAGGCAGCGGACCTCGTGGCCCTCCGCGAGCAGCCGTGGGACGAGTCTTCCGCCGAGGTAGCCGGTCGCACCGGTGACGAGGCAACGCATCACCCGATCCTGCGGTCGGACAGCCGACTCCGCAGATCAGGCCTTGCGCACCCGGAACCCCGGCATCCGCACGAGGTACGAGCCGACGCGGACCATCCGGACCCGCTTGATCTGCACCGAACCCGCGCGCACCGCACCGGTCATCACGAAGTGCGGCCGCCCGTTGCCGATGCCCACCTTGTCGGTCACGCTGCCCGCGGCCATCTCGATCTCCTCGGTGTTCACCGTGGCGCCCTCGGGCAGCAGGATCGACACCGACCCCGCCGTCACGTCCAGCTCGATCGACACCACCGCGTGCGGGATGTCGGCCTCGGAGAAGTCGAGGTCGGTCGACCCCATCCGGTTGCGCACCACCAGTTCGCGCGGCACCACCCACTGCCCCTTGCGGGTCACCGTCGACATGGTGTTCTTGATCTCGACCCGGTCCTTCGGCACGACCGCCTTGGGCGCGAGTTCGTTGTGCGTCATGCCGGGCAGGTCGACCAGCACCGCGTTCAGCTCCCCGCGGGTCTTCGCCACCAGCGCGACGTCGGTGCGGGAGGAGAACTCGTCCAACGTGATCAGGCCCTGGCCGATGGCCTTCTGCAGCAGGCCGATCACGTGCTCCCGCTCGGCGTCCGAGACCCGGAAGTCCTTGGGATCGGTCATGGTTCAGGCCTCCGGTTCGGCGTCGAGCCCGTGCTCGATCGCGTACCGGGCCAGCTCGACCCGGTTGTGCAGCTGCAGTTTCCGCAACGTCGACTGCACGTGGTTCTCCACAGTTCGGTGCGAGATCACCAGTCTGGTCGCGATCTGCCGCGCTGTCAGGCCTTTCGCCACAAGTCGAAGCACCTCGGTCTCCCGTTCGGTCAGCTGCGGCTTGTCCTCCTCGTCGGGGGTCGCGGCCATGCGGCGGTACTCGCCCAGCACCAGCCCGGCCAGCCCGGCGGTGAACACCGCGTCGCCGACGGCGGTCCGGTTGACCGCGTCCACGAGTTCCTCCGCCGACGCGGACTTCACCAGGTAGCCGGACGCGCCCGCCTTCACGGCCTGGAGGACGTCGTCGTGCTCGCCGCTCGCCGACAGCACCAGCACCCTGGTCGCGGGCAGCTCGCCGGTGATCATCGCGGTGGCGTCGACGCCGGACAGCTCGCCCAGGTTCAGGTCCATCAGCACCACGTCCGGCCGCACCGCGCGGGCGATCCGCATCGCCGAGCCCGCGTCCGCCGCCGTCGCGACCACGTCGAACCCGCGTTCCGCCAGGTCCCTCGCCACGCCGTCGCGCCACAGCGGGTGGTCGTCGACCACCATCACCGAAACCGTCACCGCACTCCCCCTACTCGGAACACGCGCACTTCCCACTCCGTGCCCTCGCCGGGCCCGGTCTGCAGTTCGAGGGTCCCGCCGAGCAGCGCGACCCGTCCCCGGATCGACTTGGCGATCCCCATCCGGCCCTCGGCCTCGGCGACGTCGATGCGGCCCTCGGGGATGCCGGGGCCGTCGTCGCGGATGCTGAGCACGACCTCCTCGCCCAGGTCCTCCAGCAGCACCCACGCCTTGGCGTTCACGCCCGCGTGCTTGTCCACGTTGGACAGCATCTCCCTGACCACGGAGGTCAGCTCCAACGTGACCACGGCGGGCAGCATCACCTGCGTGCCGGGCGTCGAGACCTGCACCTTCCGCGTGGCCAGCAGTTGCAGCGCAGGTCGCAGGTCGGCGTCACCGTCCACCGTGGACTCGACCGGGGAGGCCGCGACCAGCGACCGCAGCGCCACCTCCTGCTCGCCCGCCAGCTCGGCCAGCTCGGCGGCCTCGCCACCCAGTTCCATCCCGCGCTTGCGCACCCGTGCCAGCACCTGGAGCACGCCGTCGTGGATCGACCGGGCCAGCCGCTCGCGCTCCGCCGTCGCGGCCTCGGTCCGCAGCGCCTGCGCCAGCCGCACCGCCGAGCGGCGGGCCGTCGTCGCCGCCATGCCCACCACGAACCCCGCACCCGCCAGCAGCACGACGTCCCGCACCAGGTCGACGCTCATCGCGCCGCGGTTCAGGTACGTGGCGAGCCCGACGATCCCGCCGCCCGCCGCACCCGCGTACCGACCGGCCAGCGCGCCGGCCGCCACGGCCGGACCGCACGCCCAGATGGTGGTGATCAGCGGGATGTTCGCGAGCAGCTGCAGATCGGTCATGATCAGCTGCGACAGGGACATCAGCCCGCACGACAGGACCAGGTCGGCGGCCACGATCCACGGCAGCCTGCCCGACTCCCTGGTGTACGCCCGCGACGTGAACACCGTCCACACGGCCATGACCCCCATGACCGTCCACGCCAACCAGGGCCGCGAGTAGCCGCTGGAGTGCACGGCGGTGTTGCCCAGGGCGAAGAGGAAGGTGACTACGCGTAGCGCGACCGTTCCCCGCCACAGGTGAGCCACGGGGTCCTCGAGCACAGATGGCCCCTCGGCGTCCGACTTGATGTGCACGGTGTGCTCCCTTCGCACCCCATCCTGCCGTGTCGGAGTGGCGCAGCTAACCCCCAGGTGGACGTCTACTGCCTGTGACGAGGATGTGCAAGGCTGGCGCCGAGTCTGGTGACCCGCTGCCGGGGCACCACGTCGGCACTCCCACAGCGGGGAGGGATGCAGTGCGCGACTGGCCTTTGTGGACGTTGCGCTGGCCCGCACTCGTCTACTGGCTCGTGATCGACTTCGCCGCGCTGGCCCTCGTCACCTTCGTCATCGTGGACACCCCGACGCCGACGCCGAGCGACATCGGCCGGTTCGCCGCCGTCGCGGGCACCGCGGGCGCGGTGATCATCGGCAGTTCCATCTACAGCCACCGCCTCGGCGAGACCGAGCGCAACCCGTGGGCCGCGCACCTCTGCTACCTGACCGCGGGCATCATCGCGCTCCCGCCGAACCTGCTGGTGCTGCTGCTCTTCGGCCCCGCCCTGCACGGCGTCCTCACCCAGCGCCCCGAGTCGCACCGGTGGGTCTTCACCCTCTGCGCGACCGCGCTGGCCGTGTTCGCCACCCGGTTCGCGTTCGGCTGGACCCAGCCGTCGAGCGACCTGTTCATGATGGTCCTCGGCGCGGCGGTGCTGCTGGTCCTCCGCTCGGGGCTGATCGCGCTGGGGCTGTACCTGCGTCGTCCGTCGGCGCCGCGCGAGGAGATCATCGGCGAGCCGATCGACGTCACCCTCGGGATCGTCGCGGTCAGCCTCGGCGGCCTGATGGGGTGCGTCGCGGGCGCCATGGCCGTCCACACCCTGATCGCCGGACCGCCCATGGCGCTGCTCGAACGCGCCGCGCAGTTGCCGCAGTGGCGGCGATCGGCGCAGCGGGACGCCAAGACCGGGCTCTCCAACGCCGTGCACTGGGACAGCCAAGCCCGTGCGGAACTGGCCAAGGGACGTGGTGAGAACCGTGCCATGGCCGTGATGCTGATGGACCTCGACCACTTCAAGCGGGTCAACGACCAGGTGGGGCACTTGGCCGGGGATGCCGCGCTGGCCGCCATCGCGTTGTTGTTGAGCGCCACCACCCGGCGTGGGGATCTCGTGGGGAGGTTCGGCGGGGAGGAGTTCGTGGTGCTGCTGCCGGAGGCTTCGCCCTCGGTCGCCGAGGCCGTCGCCGAGCGGATGCGGCACGCGGTGGCCGGCTTGTCCGTGCCCACCGTCGCCACGGACGGGCGGGAGCACGTGCTGTCGGGGCTCACCGTCAGCATCGGGGTGGCTACCACGGAGCGGTTCGGGTACGAGTTGCCGGATCTGCTCGTTGCCGCGGATGCCGCTCTGCTCGCGGCCAAGGGGTATGGGCGGAATCTGGTGGAGATGGCTTGAGGGTTGGGTTTGGGGCCTGAAGGTGGGTCTGTGTGGGGGTGACCTGGGGATACGTGGGAATGTCGTACCCCAGGTCTAGCGTGTGTGTCGGGGGGCCTCACGGCTGGGGGACGCCTGTTTTGGGGTTTCGTGGGGTTGTTCTCGGTGGTTCGGTCTCACCCCGATCGCGGATTGTTTCGATGGCCCTTCCGCTTTGTCAAGGCGGGAAAGATGCCTTGACAAAGCGGAAGGGCCATGAAGGGCGCTCAGGATCGGGGTGAGGCCGGGGTGTGGGTTCGAGCGCTGTGGGTTGAGTTGCGTTGTGGCCTGGTTGGGCCGGGGGCCGCTTGCTGCCGGTTCTGCTGGCCGGGGGCGCTGGGTGCGGGATTGCTGCTGGTCAAGGGCTCTGGGTGGGGCCGTTGATGCGGGTCCTGCTGGGGCAGGGGCCGCGTGGGGCGGTCTGCTGGGGCGGAAGCGTCAGGCTGGGGTGCTGTGAGTTGTGGCGTGTGGGCGGCTAGTTCTTGGGTTTCCCAACCTCGTCGGTGAAGTCCTCTACGCGCTCGCCCGAGCCGTCTTCCGGGCCGCTGTCCTGTGGGGCCAGGACGTCTACCTCTGATGGTTGCACCGCTGCGTCGGAGTCCGACAGCAGTGACCTGATGCCGGAGTTCAGCACTGCCAGCAGTGGTACTGAGAGCAGCGCGCCCGCGATGCCGCCCACCACCAGGCCCGCGGTGATCGCCAAGACCACTGCCAAGGGGTGCAGTTTCACCGCGCGGCCCAGCAGCAGTGGCTGCAGTACGTGGCTTTCCAGTTGCATCACGCCGATCAGCACGGCGAACACGACCAAGGCCGCTACCGGGCCGTTGGCCACCAGGGCGATCAGCACCGCCACCGCGCCGGTGATCACCGCGCCGATGATCGGGATGAACGCGCCCAGGAACACCAGCGCCGACAGCGGGACGATCAGTGGTACGCCGACGACCCACAGGCCGATGCCCACGCCGACCGCGTCGACCACCGCCACCGCCGCCGTGGCGCGGACGTAGCTGACCAGTGAGGCGAAGCCTCGGCGGCCTGCGACGTCCGCTCGTGCTCGGACGTCACCAGGGACTGCTCGCACGACGAAGCGCCAGATGCCGTCGCCGTCGTGCAGGAAGAAGATCAGGGTGAACAGCGCCAGCAGGATGCCGGTCAGCAGTTCGCCCACGGTCGCCGCGGTGGTCAGTGCGCCGGAGGTGATCTCGGACTGGTTCTCCTTGATCGTGTTCAGCGCCTTGTCCAGGTACTGCTGCAACTGGACGTCGCTCAGGTGCAGCGGTCCGTCCTTCAGCCAGCCGCGGATCGTGTCCAGGCTCGCGGCCACCTGCGTCTGCAGTTCCGGCAAGCCCTTCGCGAACTCGGTGATCACGAACGTGAGCACGCCGCCGACCACGGCGATGCCGCCGATCAGCACCAGGCCCGCCGCCAAGCCGCGCGGCACGCGCATGTCCACCAGACCCGACACCAGGGGGGACAGCAGTGCCGCCAGCAGCAGTGCGATGGCGACCGGGATGACGATCGTGGCCAGGAACGACACCACGTTGGCGACCACGTAGAGGGCCGCCACCACGGCGACGAACCGCCAGCTCAACGCGGCGCTGATCCGCAGCAGCCGGGGCACGCGGTCGCTGATCTCCGATTCCGGTGCAGTCACGCTGGTCACCGTATCCCGCGCACCCCTGGTCAGCACCGCGGTCGAAGTGATCAGATCGTGGACAACGGGGGAGGACGATGGACGACGAACTGACCGAGGTGGAACGCCGGGTGTGCTCGGCGTACGCCTCCGGAGCGCCGATCGACCTGCGGACGGGGACCAAGGACCGGGCCGAGCGCACCGTTCGCGGCACCGTGCTGACCAACCTCCTCAACGGCGTGTACCTGGTGAAGCGGCCCGGTGTGCCCGCGCTGCGGTTGAGCGGAGCGAACGTCGTCGGCCCGTTCGCCCTGGAGGGCGCACGCCTGCGGACCGTGATCGACCTGCGGGAATGCACCTTCGAACAGCCGCCGAACCTGCGGATGGCGTACCTCGTCGGCCTGCGGATGCGCGGCTGCCGCGTGCCCGGCCTGTGGGGCCGCAACCTCCGGGTCGCCAGCGACCTCGTGCTGGAGGCCGGGTTCACCAGCGACGGCGTGGTCGACCTGACCGACGCGATCGTCGACGGCACGCTGCGCCTCGCGGGCGCGGTGCTGCGCAGTCGTGGAGATCACGCCCTGCTGGCGGCGCGCATCCGCGTGTCCGGCTCGATCCAGGCCATCGCCTTGCGCGCCAACGGGGAGGTGCGGCTGCGCGGCGCGAACATCGGCGGCAGCGTCCACCTCGGCGGCGCCCGGTTGGTCAACCCCGCCCAGGACGCGCTGGAGGCCTCCGGCATCGTCATCGCGGGCAACCTGTTCTGCGACGCCGAAGGCGGCCGGTTCACCGCGGAGGGCCGGATCCTGCTCGACGGCGCCCGCGTCGGCGGCGACGTCATCTTCTCCGGCGCGCGGCTGCGGTCCACCAACGTCGTCGACCGGCCGGTGCTGGTGATCCCGCGCGGCACGGCCGACGAGGCCGCGGCGCTGGTCGCGGACCGGATCAAGGTCGACGGCAACGTCGAACTGGACGACGGGTTCACCTCGTCCGGCGCGGTGCGGCTGCCGAACGCCGACATCGGCGGCTACCTCCGGATGTCCGGCGCGGTCATCGGCCAGCCGGACGTGCTCGAAGAACTGGAGGACCTGACCGGCGTCGTCGTGCACCGCATCCCGGTCGCGCTGCACGCCGACGGCATCCAGGTGCGCGGCGACGTCGAGGCCCGCGGCGCGGTCAACGGCGGCTTCGCGGGCGACGGCGCGCACGAGACCGCGCTGCGCGCCTACGGCCAGGTGCGCCTGGTCGACGCGCACGTGCGCGGCAGCATGAGCCTGTCCGGCGTGCAGCTCTACGGACCGGGCATCGACGTCCTGTTCGCCGACCGGCTTCGGGTCGGCGGCACCCTGTTCCTGCGCGACCTCCGGGCCAAGGGCTCGATCCGGCTGCAGAACGCGCACATCGGCTCCACCCTCGACTGCTCGGGCGCGAAGCTGACCCACCCGCGCCGCCGCGGCGACGGCACGGTGAAGCCGTCGCTGGACGCGCGCGTCTCCAGCATCGGCAAGGACCTCTTGTGCAGCTACGGCTTCCAGGCGGCAGGCGGTGTCCGCATCCGGTTGGCCGAGGTCAGCAAGATGGCGACGTTCGCCGGGGCGAACCTCGGGGGTCCGGGCAGCGACATCGCGCTCAACGCGTACGGCCTGCAGGTACACCAGCTGGTGCTGCGGCTGACGGAGAAGCAGGTCCCGGTCGGTCGCGTGGTGCTGACCAGGGTCAGGGCGACGTCCGTGTCGGACGGTCCGGGGCTGTGGGCCGCGACCGGCGGCGTCGACGTGGAGGACTTCAGCTTCGACTCGATCTCCGCGTCGCCGGACGTCGACGTGCGCACCCGGCTGCGGTGGCTGCGCGAGGTGCAGCCGGACTTCGCGCCCGGCCCGTACGAGCAGCTGGCCGCGGTCTACCGGGACGGCGGCGAGGAGGAGCTGGCGCAGCACGTCCAGCTGGAGAAGCAGCACCGGCGCTACTCGGAGCTGGGCAAGGCGGGCCAGGTCTGGGGCTTCCTGCAGCGGTGGACGGTCGGCTACGGCTACCGACCGTGGTTGGCGATCGCGTGGCTGATGGTGTTCTGGCTGGGCGGAGCGCTCTGGTTCAACTGGCACGAGATGGTCAGGCTCAACTCCGACGAGGACCCGGTGTGGAACGCCTGGCTGCTGTCGATGGACCTGCTGATCCCCATCGTCGACCTCGGCCAGGACGGGAAGTGGCAGTTCGTGGGCGCGTCCCAGTGGATTTCGAGCGTGCTGATCGCGGTCGGCTGGATCCTCGCGTCGACGGCGGCCGCGGGCGCCGCACGGGTGCTCAAGCGGATCTGACGTGCTTCGAACACTCAGAGTCACCGGCTGTCTCACTGCGTGTTAGTCACACGATGTGACGAACCGTCACCGGTGGGCGTGCGGTTCCTCGGCACTCCCTGGCAGGCTCACGACGTCGACCTGACCACTTCGGTCGACGACCCAGCCAAGGTGGAGGTACCCAGGTTGTCTGCTGCGGACCAGCGAGCGGGGATGGGGGCGCGCCGTGTTCGGCGTGCCCTCAGCCGTGCTCTCCTGGTCCTCGGTGGCGCGGTGGCGGGCACTGCCGCCGTCTGGGTGCTCTCCACGGCAACGGCGACCGCCGAGACGCCGGGTTCCGACGTGGTGACGGCGATTTCCGCCGGGGTGTCGCAGCACTCGCTCGACGAGGCGCTGCCCGCTCTCGCGACCACCGCGATCGCTCCGGTCGTCACGCCGGTCACCCAGACCGTGGCCGGGATCGATCAGGCACTGCGCGCCGAGCAGGAGAAGGCGCGCGCTGCCACCGCCCCGAAACTCGAAGAGGTCGCGGACCAGCTCCGCGGCAGCCTCGCCGGGGTGGGTTCCTTGCTGGAGCCGCGTCGGGTGGACCTCGTCCACCCCGAGACGCCGCTCCCGGTCGGCACGGCCGCGAACACCGCGCCCGTGGTCTCCTCCTCCCCGATTGACGTCGGTGCCGCACCGGTTGCGGTCGGCACACCCGTCGTGGAGGCCTCGGCCACGCCGTTCTCGCGGTTCGGCGACCAGTGGGCGCAGCAGCCCGTCCCCCCGCGCCCCGCGCAGGGCGACGAGTCGCGCCCGGTTTTCCCCGGAGACCGATCTCCGGTGCCGTTCGTCCCGCTCGCTCCGCCGGTCAACGTGCCGGTGCACTGCTCTTGCGGTGGCGACGGTTCCGGTTCGGCGGGCAACCAGAACGCGGCCTCCCAGGCCGCTTTCGTGAACGCCTACGACTCCGCTGTGGCTCGGGCGCTCAAGCCCACCACCGAGCGGATCTCCGTGCTCCCGGGAAAGCAGCCCGGCAGCACCCCTGACTGATCTGAGCGCGCGGTCCTGGACGGCTTCCAACGCCGTCCTGGGTAATCGACCGGCGCGCTCTTGTTCTGCGCTCCTTTGTTGGTCGAGATGCCGCGCGCCCAGCCTCCCCACGTTCTGGGTGGCCCGCCTCCGACGCCTCGCGTCCGGCCATCCGCCAAATCCTCCCCCGCAAGGGACAACGGAAAAAGGAGTCTCAATGCAGACCTGGGCAAAGCGCGGAATCCAGTCCGCGCTTGTGACTGGTGGTTTGCTGATGCTCGGAACGGGCATCGCTTCTGCCCAGGAGAACGTCAACCCGGACACCCCGCCGTCGACCATCGACGGCGGGATCACGGTGCCGATCGACTTGGCGCACGACGCCTTCAGCGCCCCCGTCGGTCAGCTCGAACTGCCCGAGTTCCACCACGAGGTGGCCTCGGACCAGCTCGCCAGCACGAACCCGCTGATCCGCAACCCCGCGGGTCTCGTGGAAACGATCAACGCCAACCGCGGCAACGTGGTCCAGCCCAACGCCATCACGCCGGTCAACGCCTGCGGCAACGGCGTCGTGGCCGGTTACGACGCGACCCTGAACACCACGTGCAGCCCGACCGCGACGCAGCCCGAAGCCGAGGCCGGTTCCGAAACCGCCGCCGCGGTCGTCGACACCGTGCTCACGCCGCGGGAGA
Source organism: Umezawaea sp. cmx-9-4 (assembly GCA_049997955.1). Taxonomy (GTDB): domain Bacteria; phylum Actinomycetota; class Actinomycetes; order Mycobacteriales; family Pseudonocardiaceae; genus Umezawaea. The sequence continues at coordinate 257,094 of JAEBDY010000013.1, forward strand.
TCGGCGACGGCAGCGAGCTCGACTCGTTGTCGGGCAGCATCGACACCGCTCAGGACGCGGTGCCCAGCCAGGCGGTGAACGACACGATCGAAGCCGTGGACCACACCCGCACCGAGCTGGAGGAGGCGCGCGACGCGATCAAGTCCGTCGGTTCCCTGAAGACCAACGGCGACCAGAGCTTCGACAGCGGCGCCATCGACCCGGCCACGCAGGGCTGGCCGTCGTCCCAGGAGGCCGACGACCTCCCGACGTGGACCGGGGCGGGCGACAACCCGGCCACCTCCACGGGCAACGCGGTGCAGCCGCAGGCCGCGGGCCCGGTGTGGGTCGACGACGACGCGTTCGCGGCCTACCCCTCCGCGAGCGGCCGCTCGTTGGACGGGCCAGGGGCGGGCGACTTCACCAGCGCGACGGACGTGCACCCGACCCTGTCCGGCGACCTGGCCGACCACTCCGGTGGTGGCAACGCCGCGTCGGAGATCGGCAACCCGACGGCGGAGCACGCCGACGACCTCCCGACCTCGAACCCGGTGCCCACCTTCGGCGACCCCGTCGGGGCGGGCAAGACCCCCTCGAACGTCGACTCCGCGCTGGACTTCTCGGCCGTCGGCGACGCCGTCGGTGACAGCGTCGACTCCGCGCTGGACCTCCCCGCCGTTGCGGACGCCGTCGACGACAGCGCCGAAGGCGTCGTCGCGGGCGACGTGGTCCGGGTTCCCGAGGCGTCGGCCCTCCAGGCCTTCGCCGACGTGGTCGGTGTGGACGACGACGCCACGACCGACCGCGCCCCGATCCCCGGTGGCGACACCACGAGCACCGCGTTGGGCAAGGACGCTTCGGTGTCGGGCGACCTGGTCGAGCTTCCGTCCGCCGCGGCGGACGCCTTCAACGGGCCGGTCCCCGACGGCGCCCTCCCGGACACCACGCTGATCAGCGACTCGGGCGGCGAGACCCTGACCGGGTACGGCGACCTGACCACGGACGACATCTCGGCTCCGGTCGAGTCCTCCACGCGGGTCTACGACGTGCCCGCCGAGGTGCTCGACACCTCGCTCAGCAACGTCTACGCCAAAGCCCCCCAACTCACCCCCGAGGAGACCGAAGCGGCGAACCTGGCGCGCGGCGTGCAGATCCCGAAGACCATCGACAGCCTCCTCGGCTCGGGCGACCTGCCCGGCCTGAGCGGGCTGACCAGGCTGCCGGTCCAGCGCGACGCGCTGGCGCAGCGGAGCTACCAGCACTCGGAGGCGGCCCCGCTCCCCGAACTCCCGCTCCCCTACGCCCTGATGCGGGGTGGCGTGCGGGTGCCCGCCGAGGTGCTCGGCACCGCGCTCCGCACGGCTCCCGTCAAGGCGGCCCAGCTCACCGCCGAGGAGACCGAGGCGGCGAACCTGGCGCGCGGTGTGCAGATCCCGAAGAGCATCGACAGCCTGCTCACGTCGACCGACGTGCCCAACCTGACCGCGTTCGCGATCCCGACCCAGCGCGGGCCGCTGACCTCCCGCCTGCCCGAAGCCCCGACGGTGCGTGGCGTTCCGGTCCCGGTCGGCCAGACCGCCCGGCAGATCTCCGACGCGGCGGCCCAGGCAGGCAGGCCCGCGCCCTCCGGCCGTTCGGTCAGCGGTCACGGCGTCGCCGTGACCGGGGAGAGCCTGCCCGTCCAGCCCCGGTTCATGGTGGGCCAAACGTCCGACGCCGCCGCGCTGACGAAGATGACCGTGCCGCGGGGCAGCTACTTCGACAAGGTTTCCGACATGTCGGGATCCGACACGGCGGGGCAGACCGAGCGAGCGGTGAACAAGTTGTCCGACACCGCGGCCGAGACCTCGCTGCCCGTTCCGCACCAGCACGTGAACCTGACCGAGGAGCGCTCCTTCAGCGGTTTGCTCCCGATCTCGGACGACACGGGCTTCGGCGCCGTCCCGGTCATCAGGAGCCTGGTCCCGCTGAACACGGGCCGCAACCTGACCGCGACGCCGTCGTTCCCGTTCGCCGCCCCGGCCATGCCGGTCATCCTGCCGGTGGTGCCGGTCGCGCAGCCGCGGGCGTTCTCCGAGGGCATCCCGCTGGACGGCGTCCAGCTCAACCCGACGAGCAGCTACATGGACATCCCGGCCTTCCCGGTCGGGCAGCGCTCCTACCGCGCACCGGCCCTCGCGGGCCTGGACACCCGGACGATGTTCGGTTCGCTGGACGACACCGTCCAGTTCGAGCGCGTCCAGTGATCGACTGAGTTCCGCTCCTCGCGGGAACACCGGGCCCCCGACGCGCACGCGTCGGGGGCCCGTTCCGTTCCTACCCGCGCAGCCGTTCCTCGACGTGGGCGATGACGGAGTGCATCGGGGCGGCGCCGTCGCTGGTCACCCAGCACACCCGGACGCCGGGTCGGATGCGGGTGTGCGCGACCCGCACGGCCCGACCCGCCAGTTCGCGCACGCGTTCCGCGACCGCCTCGCCCGACCCGCAGCTGTGCTCGGCGATGACGGCGAACTCGTCGCCGCCGTACCTGGCGACGGTGTAGTCCTCGCGCAGCCCTTCCCGCAGGCGGCCGCCGATCACGGTCAGCAGTTCGTCGCCCCGGTGGAAGCCGTGCTCCGCGTTGACCCCGGCCAGGTGGTGCACGTCGACCAGCACGAGCGTCACGACCGTCCCGTGGGTGCGCGCCCGTGCCAGGGCCTGGTCGAGCCGGTCGTGCAGCAGGGCCCGACCGGGGAGCCCGGTCAGCGGATCCACCAGCCCGCGGCTGCGCGGCACGTCCGTGTGCACGGGCTGGAGGAACACCACCACCCGAGGCTCGCCCCGCACCTCCAGCGGGTGGCACTCGACCCACACCTGCAGGTGCGGCAACCCCGCCCGCACGACCACGACGGGGACCGTCAGCACGGCGCCCGTCCGCAGCACCTGGTCGGCGATCTCACCCCGGTTCGGCAACGGCGCCCCGGAGTCGTCGCGCACGGACCACCCCAACGGCCGCCGCCCGGACAGCAGCTCCTCCGACCGCAACCCCAGCATGTCCGCCGCGATCCGGTTCCCCGCCAGCACGTCCCCGTGCGCGTCCATCAGCACGACGCCGACGGGTAGCTCGGCGATCAGTTCGTCCCACACCGGGCGGGTGAGGGCTGTCTGCACGGTACGCATGCGGCTCGTACCTTCCGCTGGCTGCCATGGCCTGTTCGTGAAGAGCATCCCCGCAGGTAGCAGCCATTTCAATAGGCCCAATGACACCCAGTTCGGTGATCTTTCACCCCGGATGTAACGCCGTGACCTGCTAGGCCAACCGGGCGATCATGGACCCGAAGTCAACTTCGGACACGATCGGCACCTCATATGCCCGAGCACGGCGCGCCTTGCTGGACAACGTGAACGGATCGGCCGCGACGAGCACCCGCGTCGCCTTCGTGACGTACCCCTGGATGACCCGCAACCCGGCGGCGGAGGCCCGGTCGACCCACACGTCGCGCGGATCCGCCATCTGCCCCGTGAACACCACCGTGTCACCCCGGACCAGCGACACCGGTTCCGCGCCGGACGCCCGCTGCGCCACCACCTGACCGCGTCGAACGAGGTGGGCCGTCTCCGAGTCGAACGCGGGCCACGGCTCGTGCTCGGCCGAGTCGACCAGGTCCCGCCAGGGCGAGGGACGGCCTGCGGTCCGCAGGTACCCGGCGAACAACCCCGCCGCCGCGTGGGCGTCGTGCAACGCCGAGTGCGCGTCGACCAGCGCCACCCCGGCCGCGTCGCAACAGGCCCGCAGCGACCGCCCACCCCGGTGGGGCAGGTACTGGTCGGCCAGCCGCATCGTGCACAGCCCGCCGGTCGGCCACTCCACGCCCAGCCGACCGAACTCGGCGGCCAGGAACCGCGCGTCGAAGCTCAGGTTGTGCGCCACCAGCACCCGGTTCCTCAGCCGCGCGGCCAGCGCTCCACCGAGCTCGGCGAACGTGGGCGCGTGCCAGACCTCCGCCGCGCTGATCCGGTGGACGTGCTGCGGCCCCAGGTCACGGGCCGGGTTGACAAGCGTGCACCACTCGTCGGTGACGGCACCGTGCTCGTCCAGGTGCACCACCGCGATCTCCACGATCCGATCCCGGCCACGGGCCGCGAATCCGGTCGTCTCGGTGTCGACGACCGCGTAACCAACACCCACCAGCGACCACTCCGATGCCGACGAACGATCTTCGGAATCTACTCGGACGATCAAGGCCGGTCCGTCGTGGCCCGTGCAGTTCCCTGAATTTTTTTCGTGAATAATCCCAATACGGCAACGAACGTGAGGTATGGGGCGTCCTGGGTAGTACAGCGGGGAACACCCGCGGCACCACCACCGGGGGAGTTCCGTGACCACCACCCTGTCGGCACCGCCGACGACGACGAAGGTCGAACGCCGGGAGCCGACGGCTCCCGAGCCGCCACGCCGAGCGAGATCGGGCCTCTCCACCACGGCCCAAGCCGTGCTGAGCGCCGCGCTCCTCGGACTGCTGCTGCACCTGAGGTACGGCTACAGCGCCGGCACCGGCGACCACCTCGTCCTCTCGGCGCTCGGCCTGCACTGGGCGAACCCCGACGACTTCGCGGGCGACTGGGTGATCGAGAACGCCCCGCAGCCCCACTGGCTCTTCGACGTCGTGACCTGGGTCGGGGCGAGCACCGGCACGCTCGACGCCGTCTACTTCGGCTACTGGGCCCTCGGCCTGCTCGTCTTCGGCGCGGCGACCGCCATCCTGGCCCGCGCCTGGACGCCCCGGCACACCTGGCAGGCCACCGCCGCCGTCACCGTGATCGGCGCGCTCACCCCGTGGTGGCTGCTCGGCACCGGGTCACCGATGCTCGCCATCGCACTTCCCGGTGTCCTGTCCGGTTTCCTCCTCTACCTCGCCGTTGCCGCGCTCATCACCGCCCGCCACTGGTTGGCCGCGGTCGTCTCGATCGCGACCGCACTGGTCCACGTCCAGCAGGGTGCCGTGATCAGCGTGCTTCTCCTGGCGACCGTCGCCGTCCTGGCCGTGCGCGACCGCCGAGCCCACTGGCCGCTGATCGGCGCCGCGGTGGCGACCACGGCGATCGTCGCGGCCAACCTGGTGGCCCGCCCGGTGGCGGGCAACACCGAGGACTTCGCCAAGGTCTGCCGCGACCTCATCCCGTACCACTGCGAAGCCACCAGTTGGAGCCCGCAGCTGATGTGGGGAGGCTTCGCGCTGGTCGGCCTCGCGCTGCTCAGCGTCCTGCACTTCGGTCGAGGCAACCGCGGCCTGTGGGCGGTGCTGGTCCTCCTCCCGGCCGTCGGCCTGACCGCGGGCGTCCTGTTCGACCGCTTCGACGTCCCGACCTACGGCGTGCTCGCGCAGGGCTTGAACGTCTACCGACTGGACGTCGTCCTGCTGCCGCTGGCGGTCTGGGGCGCACTGACCCCGGTCTTCGCCCTCCGAGCAGCCTGGCAACGACTGCTCCTGCTCCCGCTGGTCGGCGCACTCGCCTACTTCGCCATGGGCGTCAAGGAAACAGAGCCCGCCTACCCGTTCGCAAGCGACCACGGCGGCCCCTGGATCCTCGTCGCCGCAGGCGCACTGCTCATCGGCTGCCTCACAGTGATCCCCCGCGTCTTGGTGGTGGCGGGCATCATCACCGGCCTGATCGGCTCGGCGGTAACAGCGGGCGCCCTGACCTGGGCCCCGCTGGACACCCGCTTCATCCCCGACCCGGAACTGCGCGCGTGGGGCCGAGCAGTGGAAGCGGTAGTCCCCCCGAACAACCAGATCCTGATCCCCCCACTGGCACTGGACATCCGCTTGGCCACCAATCGCGGAGTGGTGGTCGACTGCAAGAACGGCGCCTACGGCGGCCAAGCCACAAAAGACTACGAGGCCCGCCTAGAAGCACTGGGCGGCGTGGACCAGTGCAACCGCCTCGACCCCGCCGGCTACAACTCCCTGACCGCACAACAACTCACCACGATCGCCAAGAAGTACAACGCCAACTACCTGGTCCTGGAACCCGCACAGGCCTGGCAGGAATCCCGCTACCTGGACGAGGGCTGGACCGTGGTGTTCAGTCCGGACGACGACCGGAAGAACGACGACCTGAAGAACATGGTCCTCAAAGCCCCCTGGGCCTAGAAACCACGAACCTGTGCTCGGAAGCGGGAAGCGGGAAGCGGGAAGCGGGAAGCGGGAAGCGGGAAGCGGGAAGCGGGAAGCGGGAAGCGGGAAGCGGGAAGCGGGAAGCCCAGGGACCGGGAGGCCGGAAAACCGGGAGGCCTGGGAACCGGGAGGCCCAGGAGCCGGAGGCTAGAAAGGGTCAGGAAACCTGAAGGGTCGGAGGCTCAGGAATCCAGAAGGCCAGGAACCTCAACCCACCGCAAACTCAAGGCAGGGCCACAGACGTGGCCGATTTTACTCGGGGGATTTGACCCTTAAAATTGGTGATCGGGCAGGCTTTCGGGACTGCCCTTTTAGCCCGATCAAGGGTCAAATCGAGGGGTCCCCGAGTCAAATCGGCCACAGCACGACGGCGGCGGAGCCAGCGCACACAGCACAGCGCAACCAGAGCCAGCCCACAGCGCGGCGGCAGCCAGCGCACAGCACGACGGGCGGCGGCAGGACGCACAGCACGGCGGCGGCGGTAGCCAGAGTCGGCACAAGCACGGCGGCGGCGGGGCCAGCACAAGACACGGCGGCGATAGCCAGAGCCAGCACAAGCACGATGGCGGAACCAGCACCAAAGCCCAGAGCCAGAACCCGAAGCAGCACTAGAACAGCACTAGAGCAGCAAAGCCAGCACAGACTGTCGTCGTGCCTCAGTGGGCTACTGGGTCACAGCCAATGAAATCCGGCACAGGCCCGCGCTCCCCACACCCCACCCAAGATCAACCACCAACACCCGTGAACAACTCCGGGTAGTACCGGGGACAAACGCAGTGCTCACGCTCCACCGGCGGGTCGATGACCAGTTCCGGCGCGATCCACTCCTCCAAAGCCCGTGCCCGCACCACGGTCTCCTCGGTCACATCCCAAACATGATCCGGATCGAACAGGCTGACCTCGACCCGCTCCCGGACCATCCGCACCCAACCCCCAGCAACGCGAAACCGCTCGAGCAACCCAGGCGAGGCCCGCGACAGCAGCACCACCAGCTGATCACCGTCGTTGGCGTGCCCACCCACGGCCCGGCAGTACCGGAAGTACCGCAAAGTGGGCACCCACTCCGCCAGCTCGGCTTTGCCGTGCCGCTCGTAGAGCCACTGCTCCCACCGGGTCACCTACGTGTGCGCGAGGTCCGTGAACCGGCTGTAGTGCAGCTGGTGGGCGACCACGATCGTCGCGGTGGGCCCGGCGCGGTGCTTCGCGATGATCAGGTCGGCCTCGCCCGCCCGCGGGTCGTCGCGTTCCCAGGCGTCCGGCCTGTTGATCATGATGACCATGTCCGCGTCCTGCTCCAGGGAGCCGGACTCGCGGAGGTCGGAGAGCATCGGCTTCTTGTCGGTGCGCTGTTCGGGACCGCGGTTGAGCTGGCTGATCGCGATCACCGGCACCTCCAGCTCCTTGGCGATGAGCTTGAGGTTTCGGGAGAACTCCGACACTTCCTGCTGCCGGGACTCGGTGCGCTTGCCGGACGACATCAGCTGGAGGTAGTCGACCACCACCAGCTTCAGGTCGTGGCGCTGCTTCAGCCGTCGTGCCTTGGCCCGGATCTCCATCATCGTGAGGTTCGGCGAGTCGTCGACGAAGATCGGCGCCTCGCTGATCTCGCTCATCCGCCTGGCCAGCCTGGTCCAGTCGTCGTCGCTCATCCGGCCACCGCGCATGTCGCCCAGGCGGATCTTGGCCTCAGCGGACAGCATGCGCATGACGATCTCGGTGCGGCTCATCTCGAGCGAGAAGATGGCGCTGGTCAGGCCGTGCTTGATCGAGCACGACCTGACGAAGTCGAGGCCCAGGGTGGAGTTGTGCGTCGGGATCATGGTCGGCCCGGCGAGGTACATGTGGTCGTGGTTGTCGACCTCCACGCACCGCACGGGCACGCCTGCCACCGGGCGCACGGCGGTGATGTCGACGCGGTCGCCGCCCAACGTGCGGAGCAGTTCGGCGATGTCGCGGGACAACCGCACGAAGCGGGTCCCCAACGAGTCGCCGACCAGCAGCGCGTCCAGCAGTTCCCGGCGCTGCGCGTGGCTCGCCCGCAGGTACTCGACGGGGATGTGGGGCTCGTCCGCCAGGCCGAGTTCCTTGGCGGTGCGCACCTCGTCGTCGGTCAGGTCGGAAGCCGTGAACGCCAACTCGCCCACGCCCGCGAGGAACGCGCCGAGCGTGCGGGGTGGCAGGGGCAGCGAAGCGGTGGGCAGGCTCCAGCCGGACGCGAGCCGCACGGAGTGCCGCGCGCTGCTGCGGTGGATCTGCTCGGTGGTGCGGATCGCCCAGAACCCGCCGGTGGCGCTGCACGACTCGGTCAGCCACTGGTGCTGCGCGTCGGCCGTGACCACGGTGCCGTCGCTGAACTCCACGTCGAAGCACGGGCGGTCGACCATCACCTCGGTCGCCGCGACGACCCTGGTCGGCCTGCCGTCTGCGCCCATCAGCCGCTCGCCGACGCGCACCTCGCCCATGGTCGTCCAGCCGGTCGGCGTGGGCAGCGGGGTGTCGAGCGCCAGCGCCTTGCCGACACCGGGGCGGGCCGCGACGATGATCATCTGGCCGGGGTGCATGCCGTTGGTCAACTCGTCGAGGTCGGCGAACCCGGTCGGGATGCCGCTCGAGTGGCCGCCGCGCGAGGCGATGGCGTCGATCTCGTCCATGGTCGGCTGGAGCAGGTCCTCCAGCAGCACGTAGTCCTCGGTCGTGCGCCGGTCGGTCACCTCGTAGATGGCGGCCTGGGCCCGGTCGACCACCTCGTCCACGTCAGCGCCCTCGGCGCCGTTGTACCCGAGCTGCACGATGCGCGTGCCCGCCTCGACGAGCCTGCGCAGCACGGCCTTCTCGGCCACGATCTCCGCGTAGTACCCGGCGTTCGCCGCCGTCGGCACCGTCGCGATCAGCGTGTGCAGGTACGGGGCGCCACCGACGCGCAGCAGCTCGCCCCGGCGCTCCAGCTCCGCGGACACGGTGATCGGGTCGGCGGGCTCGCCGCGGCCGTACAGGTCGAGGATGCAGTCGTACACGGCCTGGTGCGCCGGACGGTAGAAGTCCGTCGGCGCGAGCGCTTCGATGACGTCGGCGATGGCGTCCTTGCTCAGCAGCATGCCGCCCAGTACCGACTGCTCCGCGGCCAGGTCCTGTGGGGGCTGCCGTTCGAAGCTGGGTTCGGCCATTCCTCGGTCGTCCACCAGCGCCACCGCGCCCTCACCTCCACGCATCGAGCTGTCCGAGATCCGTTGTACCCCGAAGCACCGACAATTTTTCGCAGCACGGGCTGCAACGCACAGCGAGCACCGGGGTCATGCCCGGACGCTAGAGCCACCCGACTGGAGCAAGCAAACCTGCCTGTGGACAAGTCGGTGGACAGGTTGTGGATGATCCGCGCTATCTGGCCACACCGGGCCGACAAGGTGGGGACAACCTGTGCACAACTTGGTGCATGGCAGAAGTAGTTGCAGCTCAGGGGCTGTGTACAACTTGTGGAAAAAGTTGTTGGTCATGGGCGCGGCGTGTCGCGTGTAACCGGCTTTTCGGCGTGTCGCGCAGCACGTGTCACAGCGGCTGTCCACAGCCTGCCGATTACCCGAGGACTACGACGAACGAGCGACAGCGCCGCCTGCCCGGCTGACCGGGCGGACGGCGCTGTCGGCGATCTGTCTGCGGTGCTCAGTTAGCGGAGGACACGTCCACCGAGAGTGAGACCGTGACCTCCGGGTGCAGCCGGACGGTCACCGCGTGGTGCCCGGTCGTCTTGATGTGACCGGCCAGCTCGATGGCGCGCTTGTCCAGCGTCGGACCACCGGCGGAACGGACCGCGGACACCACGTCGGACGTGGTGACCGAGCCGAACAGCTTGCTGGAGCCCTTGGCGGACTTGGCCTTCAGCGCCACGGCGCCGAGGCCTTCCAGCTTGGCCTTGATCTCCTTGGCGTGGTCCAGGTCGCGCACGCGGCGCGTCTCCTGGGCGCGGCGGATGACCTCGACCTGCTTGGCCGCACCCTTGGTGGCCACGATGGCCAGACCGCGGGGCAGCAGGTAGTTGCGGCCGTAACCGTCCTTGACCTCGACGATGTCGCCGGGTCCACCAAGGCCGCTCACGTCAGCAGTGAGGATGAGCTTCATTTTATGGGCTCCGTCTCTCTCTGAGTTAGCGGGCGGTCGAGGTGTAGGGCAGCAGAGCCATTTCGCGCGAGTTCTTCACGGCGATGGCGACGTCGCGCTGGTGCTGCGAGCAGTTGCCCGTCACGCGGCGCGCGCGGATCTTGCCGCGGTCGGAGATGAACTTCCGCAGCATGGTGGTGTCTTTGTAGTCGATCTGAGTGGCGCTCTTGTCCTTGCAGAAGGCGCAAACCTTCTTCTTGGGCTTGCGCACAGGCGGCTTGGCCATGTGTTAGCTCCTGGGTAACCGGGATGAACGCGGTGTGGGTTGTCTGGGTGACCGGTGCGCGGTCTAGAAGGGGGGCTCGTCGGCGAAGCCGCCGCCGCTGTTGCTCGCCGCCGGGGCAGAACCCCACGGGTCGTCAGCAGGAGCGCCGCCGCCGCCGCGGGGTGCGGAGGAGCCGCCGCCGAAGCCGCCGCCCTCACCCCCGCCACGGCTGACCTTGTTGACCTTGGCGGTCGCGTAGCGCAGCGAGGGGCCGATCTCGTCGACCTCGAGCTCCATGACGGTGCGCTTCTCGCCTTCCTTCGTTTCGAAGGAACGCTGGCGCAGCCGCCCGGACACGAGCACACGCGAACCACGGGTGAGCGACTCGGCCACGTTCTCCGCGACCTGGCGCCACACGTTGCACCGCAGGAACAGCGCGTCCCCGTCCTTCCACTCGCCCGACGCCTTGTCGAACGTGCGGGGAGTGGACGCCACGGTGAAGCTCGCCACCGCGGCGCCGGACTGGGTGAAGCGCAGTTCGGGATCGGCGGTCAGGTTTCCGACCACCGTGATCGTCGTCTCGCCAGCCATGTCGGGAGCCCCTGCCTCAGACCTTGGCCTTGGCGGCGTTCTTGGCCGCCTTCACCGAAGCCTTGGTGGACTTCGGGGGGTGGCGCCGCATGACCTTGGTCCGCAGCACGGTCTCCTGCAGGCCCAGCTGGCGGTCCAGTTCCTTCACCGCGTCGGGAGTCGAGGTGAGGTCGAGGACGGCGTAGATGCCCTCGCTGCTCTTGTTGATCTCGAAGCTCAACCGGCGCTTGCCCCAGACCTCCACCTTCTCCACGTTTCCGCCAGTGGTGCGGATGACGTTGAGAAAGTTGTCCAACGACGGGGCGACAGTGCGCTCGTCGAGACTGGGGTCAAGGATGACCATCACTTCATAATGACGCATGAGGACCACTCACCTCCTGTGGACTCGCGGCCACGGACTATCCGTGGCAGGAGGGTCGTCGCGTCAGCAACCCGTCCAGGGTAACAGCGAGTAGCAGTGGTCGATTACCAGGGTCAAGCCGCTGAACGGCGCAGCACCCACGTGCGCACGAGAGCGCCGGTCACGCACGAGAGCGCGAGCACCGCGAGCAGCACCGGAGCCGCCACGCCGCCCATCTTCCCGATGCCGGGCAGCGCCTGGGCGCGGCCCGCGGTCTGCACGTTGCCGGTCTCCGTCGTCGGCAGCCCGTAGCCGGGCGTGTAGCCGGGCACCTGGCCGCCGTAGCGGACGCCGGGCGACGGCGAGAACAGGCCGGGCGTCGCGAACGGCAGCGAGCCGTAGCCGAACAGCGGGACGCGGCCGAAGTTCGCGCCGAGCCCGCCGGGGCCGTAGAGCAGAAGGTCGCCGGGGCCGACGCCGCCGACCGGGCTGAAGATGCTGCCCGGTCCGGGCTGACCGGGCGTGCCGCCGGTGCCGGTGCCGGGGGGCGTGCCGGTGCCCGGCTGGCCCGTGGACGGCTGCCCGCCGGGCGGAGGGGTCTGCGGCTGGGTCGCGCCGGGGACGAGCTGCCCGACGACCTGGCCGGAGGCGTCCGCGATGGCGTCGGTGCCGTCCTGCACGGGCGCGACGACGGCGTTGACGCCCCGCACGGTCACCGCGCAGGTGGCGGACAGGGTCTGCTGGACGGACGCGCCGAGGGTGCCGATGACCGGGCCGAGCAGGGGGATCTTGGCCAGCTCCGCGACCACCTTGTTCGCGATCACGCCGCCGGTGATGACGCCGGAGCCGGTGGGGATCGCGCCGATCGGGATCGGCGGGAGAGCGGTGAACGCCTGGCGCAGCGGGTCGGCCAGCGGCGGGCCGAGCAGCGGGATCGCGCGGACCAGGTTGACGACGGGGTCGACCACGGCGCCGGGGCTCAGCGACACCGGGGTGCCGGGAGCGCCGTCGACGGTGGTCTTGCAGCTGCCCACGACCACCGGTTCAGCGGCGACCGCGGTGCCCTGACCTGCGGCGGCGCCGAGAGCGCCGACCGCGAGCGCCACGGCAGCAGCTCCGAGCAACCGGGTGAGTCGGGTCCGCATGTCCTGCCTCCCCATCGTTTCCTACTTTCAAGTAACGAGCGTAGGTCCTGGTGGTGACGCAGTCCACGGCAGTTCGGCGAACGTCCCCCCAATGCCCCATATCGACGGTGGGGCGGCAGGGCATTACCGAAGCCGACTACCCTGCATGGTCATGCGCATCGGGGCTCATGTCCGCGACGACGACCCGCTCGGCGCCGCGGCGGACCGTGGCGCGGAAGTCGTCCAGTTCTTCCTGGCCGACCCTCAGGGCTGGAAAGCCCCCAAACCGCACCCGCAGGCCGCCGAGCTGCTCGCCTCGGACATCGACGTGTTCGTCCATTCGCCGTACGTGCTCAACGTGGCGTCCCTCAACAACCGGATCAGGATCCCCTCCCGCAAGGGGGTCGCCCAGCACGCCGAGGCCGCGAAGGCCGTCGGCGCGAAGGGGCTGGTCGTGCACGGCGGCCACGTCACCAAGGGCGAGGACCCCACCGAGGGGTTCGTGAACTGGCGCAAGCTCTTCGAGCGCCAGGCCGAGACCGGTGGCTTCGCCGTGCCGATCCTGATCGAGAACACCGCGGGCGGCGACAACGCCATGGCCCGCCGGTTCGACGCGCTCAAGCGGCTGTGGGACGAGGTCGGCGACTTCGGCGCGGGCTTCTGCCTGGACACCTGCCACGCGTTCGCCGCAGGCGAGGACCTCGTCGGCATCGTCGAGCGGGTCAAGGCCATCACCGGCCGCATCGACCTGGTGCACCTCAACAGCTCGCGCGACGAGTTCGACTCGGCCCGCGACCGGCACGCCAACATCGCGTCCGGCACCATCCCGCCCGAACAGCTGGTCGCCGTCCTGGCGGCCGCCGACGCCCCCACCGTGGTGGAGACACCCGACGAGGGCCAAGCAGCCGACATCGCGTTCCTGCGCGAGCACGTCGGCCGGTGAGCATGGCTCAGGAAGTGGTGGCCGCTGTGCCCGAGCACGTCGACGGGCCTCGGTCCAACCACTTCGGGCGCACCGCCATGGCGGTGCTCGTGCTGCTCTGCGGCCTCACCCTGCTCGCCGGGTTCGCGAACAAGGACCGCTGCACGGGGCCGTCGTTCGACCAGTGGGGCCGCAGCCAGCCGGACTACGAGCAGCGCAACAAGCAAGAGGTCTGCTACTCCGACATCCAGCACCTGTGGATCGGCCGCGACGTCGACCGGCACGTCTTCCCGTACGTGCACGGCGACATCAGCGCCAAGGGCGTCCTGATCGGCGGCACCGTCGAGTACCCGGTGCTGACCGGTCTGCTCATCTGGGCGGGCGCGATCTTCACCGACACCGACGCCGGGTTCCTGCTGTTCTCCGCGCTGCTGATGGCGCCGTTCGGCCTGGCCACGGCGTGGCTGCTGGGCAGGTTGTCGCGGTGGCGAGCCCTGCTGTGGGCGGTCGGACCGCCGATGGTGCTCTACGCGTTCCACAACTGGGACCTGCCGGTCGTGCTGTGCGCGGTCGCGGCGGTCTACGTGGTGCACCGGGGCTGGGGCCGGGCCGGTGCGGACCGGCCGCTGATCACCCGTGCCGTGGTGGCGTCCGTGCTGCTCGGCGTCGGATTCGCGTTCAAGATCTACCCGGCGCTGTTCGTGCTGCCGCTGATGCTCTACGTCCTCACCGGCGGCCGTCGCGGCGAGGAGATGCCCGCCGGCAAGCGGTACGACTGGGCGGGCATGGTGCGGGTCGCGCTGGCCCCGATCATCACCGTGGTGCTGGTCAACCTGCCGTTCGCGCTCTTCGGCTACAAGGGCTGGCTGGCGTCGTTCGAGTTCCAGGGCCTGCGCCGGGTCGACATCACGACCAACTCCATCTGGTACTGGGGCATGCGGCCGTTCATGTCGGACGACACGATGCAGTCGCTGGTCAGCCTGCTGTCGCCGGTGTGCATGGCGCTGTCGTTCCTCGCGGCCAGCTGGATCGGCTGGCGCCGGTACCAGCGCGAGGGCGTGTACCCGTGGATCCCGGTGTCCGCCGCGATGCTGTGCGGGTTCCTGCTGCTGCACAAGGTGCACTCGCCGCAGTACACGCTGTGGCTGGTGCCGATGTTCGTGCTGCTGCGCATCCCGCTCGGCTGGGCGTTCGCGTACTTCGCCGCCGACCTGGCGATGGGGATCGGCATCTTCCGCTGGTACTACGCGATCGAGTTCGGCCAGCCCGCGGGCATCTACGACGGCTTCTCCGCGCAGGCCGTGGTGATCGGCGTCTGGGGCCGCGCGGCGCTGCTGGTGGCGCTGTTCTACGTCTTCCTGCGGTCCCGTGACGTCACGTCGGACGACGACGCCGAGGAACGGCCGGTGCTCGACCGCACCCCCGCCTACGAAGGCGGACGTCAGCTCTGACGCGCGGCGCTCGAACCCGGCCGGAACGCCGGGTTCGAGCGCCAGCGGTCAGGACTGCACCTGGTGAGCGGGCTTGCGGGTCTGCGGCAGCTTCAGCACCCGGCGGTCCGGTGCGCCGTCCAGCACACCGCCCGCGGGGTCGTCGTCGCCGGACTGGCGGACCAGGTCCAGTGAGGGCCGGTAGATCTCCCGCACCACCAGCACGCACAGCAGGACCACGGCCGCGTCGCGCAGCAGCACCGTGCCGAGGAACCAGTCGATCGGCAGGCCCTTGTTGTCGGTGCCGAGGTAGAAGTACATCCGGGGCACCCACACCAGCGCGTCGACCGCCATCCACGCGAACAGCAGCTTCCAGCGCGGTATCGCCAGCACCGCCAACGGCACCAGCCACAGCGAGTACTGCGGGCTCCACACCTTGTTCGTCAGCAGGAACGCCGCCACCACCAGGAACGCCAACTGCGCCAGCCGGGGTCTCGTGGGCGCGGACAGCCCGATGAACCCGACACCCGCGCAGCACAGCACGAACAGCACGGCGCTCACCGTGTTCAGCACCTCGGGCACCTGGCCCTGCACCAGTCCGGGGTCGAACCCCTGCCAGCCGGTCCACTGCGCCACCACGTTGTACAGCGAGTCCGGGTCCACGCCGCGTTCGGCGTTGAGGCGGAAGAACTCCTGCCACCCCGGCCGGTAGAGCAGCGCGATCGGCAGGTTCACCGCCGCCCACGTCGCCAGCGTCGCCGTCACCGCGGTCATGCCCTCGCGCACCCGGTCCGACCGCCAGCACAGGATCAGCAACGGCCCGAGCAGGAACAGCGGGTAGAGCTTCGCCGCGCCGCCGAGCCCGAGCAGGACGCCCGCCAGCATCGGCTTCTTGCGCGCCCAGGCCAGCATCCCGGTCGTCGCGAACGCCGCCGCGATCGTGTCGAAGTTCGTGAACGCGTGCACGACGACCAGCGGGGACAGCGCCACGATCGCCGCGTCCCAGATCCTCCGCCTGGCCAGCCGGGCGACCGCCCACGCCGTCACCAGCCACGCCAGCGCCAGCCAGAGGGCGGACATGTTGAAGTAGACGATCACCGTCATCGGCGCGGGCAGCCACCCCGACTGCGCCAGGGCGATCCAGCCCTGCGCCATCCGCGCGTTCACCCACTGGAAGATGCCGGTCAGCACCGGGTACTCCATGTACCGGATGTGCGCCGTCGGCTTGCCCTCGTCGTCGATCCACGACGTCCGGTACGGGAACGTGCCGGGCTGGTCCATCCGCTCGGCCGTGTACAGCGGCACGATGTCGGAGTAGCAGAGCGCCACGAACTGGCGGCTCCCCCGCCAGTCCAGCTGGGCCTGGCCCTTGTCGTCCGTGTACTGCTGGATGCACGGCGACTTCTGCAGCCACGCCAGCGACAGCACCACCACCGTCAGCAGCAGCACCACCCGGAGCGGCGTCCAGAACCAGTGCCGCCCGATCGAGGCGTGCCGACCGAGCGGACCGCCGAACGGTCGGCTGGCCTGTTTCGCCAGCGGCTCCGTCCACGTCGGCACGACCCGGTCGTCCGGACCGAGCGAGTCCGTGTCGTCTGCGTTGGAGTTCTGGACATCCGATGGGCTGGACACCCGCCGGATGCTACGGGTTGCCCGATCACGTCGGGGTCAACTCCTGCGGCACGGCGAAGGGCCCGGTGCGGCTGCACCGGGCCCTTCAGCGTGGTCGATCCGACTCAGGGGTCGTTGGGATCTCGTGCTTCTCCCACGCCGCCCCCGTTGCCGCCGGGCCCGGTGTTGTCACCGGGCTTACCGGAACTGCTGGTGGAGGAGCCGGTCGGGCAGTTCGGCTGCAGCGGGATGCACACGCCTCCCGTGGGCCTGCCGGACGTGCTGCTTTCCGAAGGGGTGGACGGCGTGGACGACTGCTCCGGCTTGTCGTCCTTCTCGTCTTCCTTCGGGTCGCTCGTCGGCGTGATGCTCGGCGTGGTCCTGGACGTGCTGGGCGGCGGCGGAACGGCCCGGCCGATCATGTCGGCCTTCGGGAAGGTCTCCTTCGGCGCGTTCGCCAGCGCCTTGTCCATGAACTTCTTCCAGATCTGGCCTGGCAGACCGGAACCGAAGATCGGGGTGTCGGAGCTGTTGCGCAGCGCGACGTTGCCCGCCTCGGTGCCCATGTACACGCCCGCCGCCAGGGACGGGGTGTAGCCGACCATCCACGCCTTCGAGTTGTCGAAGCCGTCGAGCTCGTGCGTGCCGGTCTTGCCCGCGCACTCGCGGCCGTCGGCGCACCTGGTCCGCTCGGAGGCCTTCGGGATGTCCTTCAGCACGTCGGTGACGTTGTCCGCGATCTGCCCGCTCTTGGCGGGGTCCGGGTCGAACGCGGGTCGGGAGACGTCGGCGTGCTGGTAGAGGAGCTTCCCGTCCGGGCCCTCGATCTTCGTGATGAAGTAGGGCTCGTGGTAGATGCCCCTGGCGGCGAAGGTCGCGTACGCCGACGTCATGTCGAAGGGGCGCACGAGGGTCTTGCCACCGCCGATGGAGATGTTGCCGTCAGGGGGGCCGGTGCCGTCCTCGCCCTTGAGGAGCTTGTAGTCCTCGCCCCCGACGACGACGTCCTCGGGGATGCCTGCCTCGTAGGCGGCCTTGGCGACGTTGCCCGTGGTCACCCTGTTGACGGCCATGTCGTAGAACACGGTGTTCACCGACTTGACCATCGCCTCGCGGACGCTGCACTGCTTCGGGATGGCGCACGCGACGCCCTGCGCGTTCTTCACCGGGTTGGCCTCACGGCCGGGGAACGCCCGCGGTGAACTGCCGTCGTAGACCTCGCCGACACCTTCGCCCTGTTGCAGGGCGGCGACCAGGTCGAACGGCTTGAACGCGGAGCCCGGCTCCTGGAGCGTGCCCCTGTTGTAGTCGATGCCGACGCCGTCGTTGCCTGCCCAGTAGGCGCGCACACCACCGGTGCTGGGCTCGATGGCGGTCAGCGCGGTGCGCAGGACTTCCGGCTGGCCGGTCATCGTCTCGTTGACGGCCTCTTCGGCCGCGGTCTGCATCGCCGGGTCGATCGTCGTGTGGACCACGATCCCGGTCTTGAGGGCCTTGTCCATCGAGAAGTCGACTTTTTCGCTCTGCATCTCGGCCTCGACCTGGGCCTGGATGTGGGCGCGCACACCCTCCAGCGCGTTCTGCTGCGTCTCCGCGAGCGGCAGCGGCGCCGGGTACTGCTGGGTGTCGTAGTACTCCTGGGTGATCCACCCCTTGTCGAGCATCTGACCCATCACGAACTTCCACCGCTCGACCGGGTACTTGGTCTCCTCGGAGCGGCTCGGGTTCTGGATCATGCCCGCGATCAGGGCGGCCTCGGACGCGCTGAGGTCCTTCACGTCCTTGTTGTAGTACATCTGCGCGGCGGCCTTGATGCCGAACGCCGAACGTCCCTGGTAGATCGTGTTCAGGTACGCGGTGAGGATCTCGTCCTTGCTCTTCTGGTTGCTCATCTTGTAGGCCTTGACGAGCTCCGTGAACTTCCGGGAGAGCGTCGGCGACTCGTCCTCGGTCGCCTTCTTGATGTACTGCTGGGTCAGACCGGAACCACCGCTCTCGCCACCGCTGACCTGGATCCAGACGGCGCGCGCGATGGCCTTGGTGTCGAAGCCGGGGTTCGACTCGAAGCTGGCGTCCTCGGCCGCGAACACGGCGTGCTTCACGTCATCGGTCAGGTCGGGGTCGCCCACCGACAGCAGTTGCCGGTTCGCACCCTGCGGTGCGATCTTCGACATCACGTCGCCGTTGGCGTAGAGGATCGTGACGGCCTTCTTCTGCTGGTCCGCGAC
The DNA here is from genome assembly GCA_049997955.1 of Umezawaea sp. cmx-9-4. Lineage (GTDB taxonomy): Bacteria > Actinomycetota > Actinomycetes > Mycobacteriales > Pseudonocardiaceae > Umezawaea. The sequence continues at coordinate 275,834 of JAEBDY010000013.1, forward strand.
CACGGCCGGGTCCGGGACGTCGACCACCTGGTAGGCGATCGCGAACGCGACGACCGGGGTCAGGATGCCCAGGCCCGCCGCGACGTAGGAGACGCGGCGGACGCGGCGCCAGATCCTCTTCTTGCGCAAGCGCCGCGCCTCCTCGTCCGTCAGCTCTTCCTCGTCGTCGTAGTCCTCTTCGAGGGCCTCGTCGCCGTAGAAGATCGCGGGCTCGTCGGGTTCCCGGTGCGTGAGCAGGTCGGGTTCGCGCTTCATCGCGGGCTGGACGGGCTGGAGCAGGTCCGTCAGCTCGTCGGCCTTGTTCACGGCGGGCGGGGGCGTGCCGGGACCGCCGGGGCGACCGGCAGGGCCGTTGGGACCGCCGGGGCGGGGACCGCCCGGACCGCCGGGGGGCAGAGGTGGACGACCACCGGACGGCGGCGGACCACCCGCGCCGGGTGGCACGGGCGGCCTGCGCGGCCCGCCGGGCGGAGGCATGGGGGGACGGCCGCCGCCTGCGCCAGGGGGTACGTGACCGCCCTGGGGGCCACGCGGTGGCGGACCCTGGTTCATGGCTCCGGGCGGCCCGAGCGGGCGGCCGGGGCGTGGAGGAACGGCGCCCTGCGGTGGACGCGGGAAACCGCCGGGCGGTGTGCCCGGTCGAGGGGGTCGGTTCTCGCCTTGCGACGGGTTCCGAGCGCCGGTTCGATCATCCGGCTGATCCTGGGCACCGTGACGCCTGCCCGCGCCGCCGTCCGGGTCGTCCCCGGTCGGCCACTGCGGCTCTCCGCCACGCTGCCTGTCGTCATGCTGGTCGTTCACGAAAAGGCCCTCCCAGACCGGCGCACGCGCGTGCGCGGTTCGGTGGTCATACACCGCAGGTATTCGGTTACGGCGATCAGCGGTGGAGCAGGTTCACTCCGCCGCGGTCCTCCGGCGTGGCTTCTGAGTTTTCAGACCACGCGTTCCCAGGACGTATGACTGCACCAGGTGGTTCCAACTACATGTGCGGCAGACTTCCACGACGTACACGGTGAACTCCTCGTGGAGGTTCGCCATCCGCCCGAGCTCGTCGGCGGTTCGTGCCGAACCGGCCGCGTGCTTGAGCTCTTCGCCGTAGACCCAAGACACCAGAGTCAGCGGTTCCTTGCGGCACACCGGGCACGTGACATCGCTCGGCTGGCCGTGGAACTTCGCAGCTCGGAGTAGGTATGGACTCGCATCGCAGACTTCCATCGTACCCACACGACCCGAGTGCACGTCAGCGAGCAGCGCACGGCGCTGCAACGCGTAGTCCACGACCTGTCGCTGGGTCACCACGCGACAAGAGTACGTGGCGACCGCCCGCCTTCGGTGGTCCGTTCAGGGCAGCGTCGGTGAATCCGATATCACGGTGTGCCACAGCACACACTCACCAGGAGGCGCAGATGTATCGGGCCGATATACTGAGTGCACCCATCGGGGCTCAGGTAGGGAGGTGACTCGTGCTGGACTTCGCCATCCTCGGCCTGCTGCACGAGGCACCGATGCACGGTTACGAGCTCCGCAAGCGCCTGCACGAGCTGCTGGGCGCGTTCCGGGCGTTCTCCTACGGGACGCTCTACCCGACGCTGGGGCGGCTGCAACGCGCCAAGCTCATCGTCGAGGAGGCGCCGGAGGACGACGTGCGGGCCTGGGGCCGTCGGGCCAAGAAGGTGTACGGAATCACCGCGGAGGGCAAGGAGCGGTTCGCCGAACTACTGGTCGACGCGGGTCCGCAGACCTGGGACGACGACTCGTTCGGCGTCCACATGGCGTTCTTCTCCCGCACGCCCGCCGAGATCAGGATGCGGATCCTGGAAGGCAGGCGGCGGTGGGTTGAGGAACGCCGGGAGGGCTTGCGCACCACGTTGGGCAGCGCGAGCGACCGGATCGACCGCTACACCCGTGAGCTGCACCGCATGGGGCTGGACACGACCGAGCGCGAGGTGCGGTGGCTCAACGAGCTCATCGCCCACGAGCAGGCCGAACAGCGGAAGACCGAAGAGTGACCGCCGCAATCACGGTCAAAACCACAGCAGAACCAAAAGGAGGACTCGGCATGGGCGCACAACGCCGGACTGTTCGGGTGGCCATCGTCGGGGTTGGCAACTGCGCCGCGTCGCTGGTGCAGGGGGTCGAGTACTACCGCGACGCGGACCCGGCCGCCAAGGTGCCCGGACTGATGCACGTCAAGTTCGGTGACTACCACGTCAGCGACATCGAGTTCGTGGCCGCGTTCGACGTCGACGCCAAGAAGGTCGGCTACGACCTGTCCGAGGCGATCGGCGCCAGCGAGAACAACACGATCAAGATCGCGGACGTGCCGCCGCTCGGCGTTCCGGTCCAGCGCGGCCACACCTACGACGGCCTCGGGAAGTTCTACCGGGAGACCATCGAGGAGTCCGAGGAGGAGCCGGTCGACGTCGTGCAGGTGTTGCGCGACACCAAGGCCGACGTGCTGGTCGCGTACCTGCCGGTCGGTTCCGAGGACGCGGACCGCTTCTACGCCCAGGCCGCGATCGACGCCAAGGTCGCGTTCGTCAACGCCCTGCCGGTGTTCATCGCCTCCGACCCCGTGTGGGCGGAGAAGTTCCGCGCCGCGGGTGTGCCGATCGTCGGTGACGACATCAAGTCCCAGGTCGGCGCCACCATCACGCACCGCGTGCTGGCGAAGCTCTTCGAGGACCGCGGTGTCCAGCTCGACCGCACCATGCAGCTGAACGTCGGCGGCAACATGGACTTCCTCAACATGAAGGAACTGGAGCGCCTGGAGTCCAAGAAGGTCTCCAAGACGCAGGCCGTCACGTCCCAGATCGACCGCGACCTCGGCAAGCGCAACGTCCACATCGGCCCGTCGGACTACGTGGCGTGGCTGGACGACCGCAAGTGGGCGTTCGTGCGCCTGGAGGGCCGCGCCTTCGGCGACGTGCCGCTGAGCCTGGAGTACAAGCTCGAGGTGTGGGACTCGCCGAACTCGGCGGGCATCATCATCGACGCCGTGCGGGCCGCGAAGATCGCGCTGGACCGCGGCATCGGCGGCCCGATCCTGTCGGCGTCGTCGTACTTCATGAAGTCGCCGCCGGAGCAGTACTCCGACTCCGAGGCGCACCTCGCCGTCGAGGCGTTCATCCGCGGCGACGTCGAACGCTAGTCGCACGTTTTCGGTACACCCCTTGCGCCGCAGGCGGTTAACCTGCGGCGCAGGGGGTTTTCCATGCTGAAGCCAGTGCTGGTGGCCGTGTTCCTGACCGGTCTGCTCACACCCGTCGCCGCGGCCGCGCCGTCCTCGACGTGCCTGGAGCCGCCGACGGCGGACAAGAACGAGCTGTGCGTCGAGCTGTTGCCGTCCGAGGGCAAGGAGTTCGCCGCACAGGGCCGTTTCGCGCCCGCAGATTCCGCCGTGCCCGCGACGCTTCGGGTCGTCGTGGAGCAGCGGCTGCGCATGTGGCCGTCGCCGTTCGTCATCGCGGAGGGGACCGCGACCGGCACCGGCGAGCTGTCGGTCGTCACCGCTCCCGGCGCGTCCCACCAGGACGCGGACACCGTGCGCGCCTGCGCGCACGGCTGGACCGACATCGGCGCCCACCGCTACGAGGTGTGCACGCCCTGGCGGAGCGCCTAGCGCTTGGACAGCCGCAGCGACTGCCACGACCCGTCGGCGGTCCAGCCGCCGTCGACGGGCAGCGCGACGCCGTTGACGAACCCGCTGCGCGCCGGGTCGGCGAGGAACGCGACGGCCTGGGCGATGTCGTCCGGCACCGCGAACCGGCCCGCGGGCACGTGGTCCGTGATGTCGTCGTCGACGTAGTGCCCACCCGCCTGGGATTCCACGTCCATCTCCGTCTTGACCCAGCCGGGGCACACCGCGTTCACCCGCACCCCGCGCCCGCCCCACTCGACGGCCAGCGTCCTGGTCATCCCGATCAGGCCGTGCTTGCTGGTGTTGTACGCGGCCCGGTCCGCGACACCGCTGAGGCCCGCCACCGACGCGATGTTGACGATCGAGCCCGCGCCCTGCGCCAGCATCACCCGGCCGAACGCCTGACTGAGCAGGAACGGGCCGGTCAGGTTGACCTCCATGATCCGCTGCCAGAGTTCGAGGGGCGTGTCCTCGAAGGCCGCGATCCCGGCGATGCCCGCGTTGTTGACCAGCACGTCGACCCGGCCGTGCCGGTCGCGCACGTGGTCCGCCAGCCGGGTCACGTCGGCGGCCGAGGCCACGTTGCCGGTTACCCCGCCGTCGGTGTCCTGGAGGTCGAACCCGACCACCGCGTACCCCTCGGCCCCCAGCACCTCGGCGATCCGCCGCCCCATGCCCTGCGCCGCCCCGGTCACCACCGCAACTCGATCAGTCATGCTCCGGAGGCTAGGCGGTGGACCAGCCGAGCGAGCCGCTCCTCGGCCGGAGATCCGTCGTGCGTCGGGGGGCCTGCTCGACGGAAGACCCTTACAGGAGTGTGAACAGCCGGGGTGCCGGGCGCCGCGCCCACTAGCGTGTCCCGATGCACATTCGCACCGCGCTGGTCGCGCTGCCGGGCCTCGTCCTCGCCGCTGTCGGTCTCACGCACCCGTCGTACCTGGACGCGTCGACCGCCCACCACTGGCGGGACATGCACATCGCGCTGGCCTTCGTGTTCCCGCTGCTCGCGGCCGCGGTGTGGGTGCTGCTCGACAGCAGCCCACCGCCGGTGCGCTGGGCGGGTCGGGCGGCGGCGTTCGGCTACGCCGTGCTGTACGGGGCGCTGGACACGATCGCCGGGGTCGGGGCCGGGTCCATGGCCATCGCGCAGAACGGGCGGACCCCGGTGATCGACCCGCTGTTCTCCATCGGCAACGCGCTGGGCACGCCGGGAGCGTGGTGCTTCCTGCTCGCGTCCGCCGTGCTCGTCGGCAGCACCGCGTGGCGGGTGAGGTGGAAGGCGGCTCCGGGCGGGGTGCTGCTGCTGTTCGGGGCGTTCCTGTTCCTGGACAGCCACATCTACTGGCCGAAGGGGGTCCTGGCGATGGTGTGCATCGCCGTCGGGCTCGCGGCGCTGAGCTTCGTGGCCCCGAAGCCGGAAGTCGCCTGACCACGAGGTTTGGTGGTTCCACGTGGAACAACTGCAGCCCGCACGGGGCGCCGGAGGTCTAGCCCAGCGCGTCGGGCAGGTCGGCGATGGAGCCGACCACGGTCACGCCGGTGAGCACGGCCGGGTCCGGCGGGAAGTGCGGGTTGGGGATCGCGTAGACGTCCATGCCCGCGGCGATGGCGGCGCGCAGGCCGTTCGTGGAGTCCTCGACGGCGGCGCACCTCGTCGCGTCGACGCCCAGTTCGCGGGCGGCGGCCAGGTAGACGTCGGGGGCGGGCTTGCCCGCGCCGGTCTGCTCGCTGGACAGCGCGACGGGCACCAGGCTGGACAGGCCGGTCGACTCCAGGAACGCCTTGATCAGCACGGGTGGGGACGAGCTGGCGATGGCGACGGGGTAGCGGGCCGCGACGGCGCGCACGGCGTCGACCGCGCCCTCGATCACCGGCGGGCCCTGCGCGTAGCGGGCGGCCATCTCGTCGATCACCCCCGCCGCGGCCTCGTCCGGGGTGAGGCGCACGCCGACCTCGGTGACCAGGTAACCGGCCCATTCCGGGGTGCTCATGCCCTGCATGGCCCGCGTCGAGTCGGGCAGCCACGTCCCGCCGTGGGTGGCGGCGAACGCCTGCCGCACCTCGTCCCACACGCGCTCGGAGTCCACCAGCACGCCGTCCAGGTCGAAAACCACTGCTTCCACGGGGTGACCGTACCCGTGGGACGACCAGCTGAGGTCGGCGAAGGAAGAGAGGTGGGCGTGGCCGGGCACCCGGAACTTCGTCCGGGCCGCTCAACACCCTGTTCACCGGCACCGCGACGAGCACCGGCCGGGACGAAGTCCTTGGTTAACAAAAGGTGAACGACGTCCTACGGTCAGTGGGTTCCAGGACTGACCGTAGGAGGCGTTCGACTTGGCACCATCCATCGTCCCGCTGCCGCTGTTGTCCAACCACTCCTCCAACCGCGCCGCTCTGACGTGCGAATACCGCTGCGGCGACGCGTGCTTCCACGACGTGCCCAACACGTCCGCCAACGAGTACCTCGGCGACGTGGTCCAGCGGCTGATCAGCAGGCGGACCGCGGTCAAGGCCGGAGCGGTGGTCGCGTTCGGCGTCGGTGCGGGCCTGCCTGCCGTCGCCGTCGCCGACCCGGTCGCCCAGGGCGGCGGTAGGGCGCCGCGCGGCCTCGACTTCACGCCCGTCGCGCCCAACCAGCTCGACGCGGTCGTCGTGCCGGAGGGCTACCAGCAGCAGGTCGTGATCCGCTGGGGCGACCCGCTCTTCCCCGGCGTGCCCGAGTTCGACTTCGACCACCAGACCGCGGCGCTCCAGGCCGAGCAGTTCGGCTTCAACTGCGACTTCGCCGCGCTGCTCCCCCAGGACCCGCTCGGGCTGGTCAACCTGCTGGTGACCAACCACGAGTACACGACCGAACCGATGATGTTCCGCGGCTACGACGCGGACAACCCGACCGAGGAGCAGGTCCGCATCGCGTGGGCCGCGCACGGCCTGACGGTCGTCATGGTCGAGCGGACCCCCTTCTCCGGCGGGCTCACGCCGTCGTTCAGCCGGTACAACCGCCGCCTCACCATGCTCACCCCGTTCGAGATGCGCGGACCGGCGGCGAACAGCGCCCTGCTCAAGACGTCGGTCGACCCGACCGGCAAGCGCGTGCTCGGCACGCTGAACAACTGCGCGGGCGGGGTCACGCCGTGGGGCACGATCCTGTCCGGCGAGGAGAACTTCAACCAGTACTTCGGCAACGGCGGACCGCTCAACGACCCGCGGCTGGCCCGCTACGGCGTCACCGGGACGGCCACCACGCGCAAGTGGGAGCGGTTCGACAAGCGGTTCGACCTCGCGCGGGAGCCGAACGAGGTCAACAGGTTCGGCTGGGTCGTCGAACTCGACCCGAACGACCCGGACTCGACGCCGGTCAAGCACACCGCGCTCGGCCGCTTCAAGCACGAGTGCGCCAACATCCGCGTCGCCGACGACGGCCGGATCGTCGCCTACTCCGGTGACGACGAGCGGTTCGAGTACATCTACAAGTTCATCTCCAACGGCAAGATGCGCAAGGGCGGCAGCAAAGCCGCCCGCAGGCACAACATGACGCTGCTCGACGACGGCACGCTCTACGTCGGCCGCTTCACCGGCGACAGCCCGCCCGCCGAGATCGACGGCACGGGCAGGCTGCCGTCCGACGGCAACTTCGACGGCTCCGGCGAGTGGATCCCCCTGGCCTCCGGGAACAGGTCGTTCGTCCCCGGCATGACCGCCGAGGAGGTCTACGTCTTCACCCGGTTCGCCGGTGACAAGGTCGGCGCGACCAAGATGGACCGGCCGGAGGACATCCAGGCGCACCCGACGACCGGGGTCGTCTACTGCGCGCTGAGCAACAACGTCGACCGCGGCAAGCCGGACAAGGAGGGCGCGACCGAGCCGAACCCGCGCGTGCTCAACAAGCACGGCCAGGTGCTGGAGCTGACCGAGCGCCGCGGCGACCCGCTGGCGTTGACGTTCTCCTGGAACCTGTTCCTGGTGTGCGGCGACCCGGCGGCGCCGGACACCTACTTCGCGGGCTTCCCGAAGGACCAGGTGTCGCCGATCTCCAGCCCGGACAACGTGGCGTTCGACCGGCACGGCAACCTGTGGATCTCCAGCGACTCGGGCGCCGCGCTCAACGGCAACAACGACGGCCTGTTCGGCGTGCCGGTGTCGGGGTCGCACCGCGGGCACCTCAAGCAGTTCCTCACGGTGCCGCGCGGCGCGGAGACGTGCGGGCCGGTCATCACCGAGCGGGTGGTGACGGTGTGCGTGCAGCACCCCGGTGAGGTGGACGGGGCGACGGCGGACAACCCGGTGTCGCACTGGCCGGACGGCGGCACCAGCCAGCCGCGGCCGTCCGTGGTCGCGGTGTGGAAGCAGGGGCGGCGCCAGCCGGACGAGATCGGTTCCTGACGTGCCGTGATCGGCGGGTGTTCGTCCGGCGTTCACCTCGATGTCCGCTGGACAACCGCTTGTCCTCCTACGGTCGGCCGGTTCCCACCGATCCACCACGGAGGTCCGCGTGCCCGCACCCGCCGATCGGGGCCGTCTCCTGCTGCCCCTGCTGCTGCCCAACCACCCGCTGGGGCGGTCGGAGACGACCTGCCTCTACCGCTGCGCCAACGCTTGCGCCCACGACGCCCCGAACACCTCGGACAACGCCTACTTCGGTGACGTCGTCCGCGAGGTCGTCAGCCGTCGAGGTGTGCTCAAGGCCGGCGCCGTGCTCGCGGTGGCGGGGACGGCACTCGGCACCGGCACCGCCGCGGCGGCCGCCCCGGACGTCGACGTCAACGCCGACCTGGGCTCCGGTCGGCGTCGCGACGGGCTGAACTTCACCGCCGTCGCCCCGAACACCGAGGACCGGATCGTCACGCCGGAGGGCTACGAGTCCGCCGTCGTGATCCGCTGGGGCGACCCGGTCGTGCCGGGCGCGCCCGCGTTCGACTTCGACAACCAGACGCCCGAAGCGCAGGCCATGCAGTTCGGCTACAACAACGACTTCTGCGGCCTGGTCCCGCTCGACGGCTGGAACCGCTGGCTGATGGGCTCCAACCACGAGTACACGACGGAACCGTTCCTGCACAAGGGTTACGACGCCAACAACCCCACCGAGGCGCAGGTCAGGATCGGGTGGGCCGGACACGGGTTCTCCGTCGTCGTGGTCGAGCAGGACCGCCGCAGCGGCAGGCTCGTGCCGAAGATGGACCGCAAGTACAACCGCCGCATCACCGTGACGACGCCGTTCGCGGTCGACGGCCCGGCCGCGGGCAGCGAGTTCCTGAAGACGTCGACCGACCCGACCGGCAAGCGCGTGCTCGGCACGTTCGGCAACTGCGCCGGCGGCGTGACGCCGTGGGGCACGATCCTGTCCGGCGAGGAGAACTTCAACGGCTACTTCGCCGGCGGCGCCTCGATCACCGACCCGGTCGCGCTGGCCCGCGCGAGCCGCTACGGCCTGCCGGGCGCGGCGACCGAGCGCAAGTGGGAGCGGTTCGACAAGCGCTTCGACCTCGCGCAGGAGCCGAACGAGTTCAACCGGCACGGCTACATCGTCGAGATCGACCCGCACGAGAAGGACTCCGCGCCGGTCAAGCACACCGCGCTCGGCCGGTTCAAGCACGAGGGCTGCACCATCCGCGTCGCGAAGGACGGCCGCGTCGTCGCGTACATGGGCGACGACGAGCGCTTCGACTACATCTACAAGTACGTGTCGAAGAACAAGATCGTGAAGGGTGACAGCCGCCGGGCCCGCGAGCAGAACAAGAAGCTGCTCTCCGACGGCACGCTGTACGTGGCGAGGTTCAGCGGCAACAGCCCAGCCACCGAGATCGACGGCACCGGCAAGCTGCCCGCCGACGGCCACTTCGACGGCACCGGCGAGTGGCTCAAGCTGGTCAGCGGCGACAAGTCCTTCGTGGACGGCTTCACCGCCGAGGAGGTGTACGTCTTCACCCGGCTCGCCGCCGACAAGGTGGGCGCCACCAAGATGGACCGCCCGGAGGACATCGAGGCCAGCCCGCGCACCGGCAAGGTGTACGCGGCGCTGACCAACAACTCCGACCGCGGCAAGCCCGGCAAGGAAGCGGGCACCGAGGTCAACCCCCGCGTCGGCAACAAGAACGGCCACGTCCTGGAGTGGGAGGAGAACCGCGGCGACGCGACCGCGACCACGTTCCGCTGGACGCTGCTGCTGGTCTGCGGCGACCCGGCCACCGCGGACACGTACTTCGGCGGGTACGACAAGACCCAGGTCAGCCCCATCTCGTGCCCGGACAACGTGGCGTTCGACAGCAGCGGCAACCTGTGGATCTCCACCGACGGCAACGCGCTGGGCTCCAACGACGGCCTGTTCGCGCTCCCCGTCGAAGGCCGCTACCGCGGTCGGGTCAAGCAGTTCCTGACCGTGCCCAAGGGTGCCGAGACCTGCGGCCCGATCATCAACGACCGGTTCATCCTCGTCTCGGTCCAGCACCCCGGTGAGATCACCGGGGCCAGCGCCGACAACCCGCTGTCGCACTGGCCGGACGGCGGCACCAGCCAGCCGCGCCCGTCCGTCGTGGTGGCGTGGAAGAAGGACAACGGCCGCATCTGCGGCTGAGTCCGTTCGAGGCGGTGGCCGGGGACCGCGTCCCCGGCCACCGCCTTTCCCTTGCACCGCAACGGTCGACCGCCGTCCCCGAACTGCTGCTCGAGGCCGTCCGGGGCGACGGGGGGACCTCCGTGCAGTGCCCGAACCCGAGGGCGGTGTCGCCCCGGCGGGCACGTGCGGGCCGAACGTCGAGGTGTCCGCGCCCCGCACGTCCTCCAAGTCCGCCTGGTCCCGCTGTTCGCCCGCGGGACGACCTAGGGTTCAGGGATGTCTCCTGTCGCTTTGATCACCGGCGCCTCGCGCGGCATCGGCGCGGCCATCGCCCGCTCCCTGTCGGACACCCACGGCCTCCTCCTGGGCGGACGCGACCCCGAGGCCCTCAAGGCCCTGGCCGCCACGTTCCCCGACGCCCGACCGTGGCAGGTCGACATCACCGACCCCGCCGCGCTGGCCGAGGCCGTGACGTCGATCGACCGCCTCGACGTGCTGGTGCACAGCGCCGGGGTGACCGAACTGGGCCACATCGCCGACTCGCCCCCGGACCTGTGGCGCCGCACGTTCGACCTCAACGTCTTCGCGGTGGCCGAGCTGACCAGGCTCCTGCTGCCCGCGCTCCGCGCCACCCGCGGCCAGGTGGTCCTGATCAACTCCGGCGCGGGCCTCCGCGCCCACCCGAACTGGGGCGCCTACGCGGCCAGCAAGTACGCGCTCCGGGCGTTCGCCGATTCGCTGCGCGCCGAGGAGGAGCGCGACCACGGCCTCCGCGTCACGTCCGTCCACCCCGGCCGGGTCGACACGGACATGCAGCGCGGCGTCCGCAGCCAGGAGGGCGGCGAGTACGAGCCGCAGTTCTACCTGGAGGCCGACTCCGTGGGCCGGGCCGTCGCCGCGGCCGTCCTCGCGGGCCCGGACGCGCACCTGACCGAGATCGTCGTCCGGCCGCGGGCCCACTGACACCCCTTCGCCGACCCCGTGTGCCGCGGGGTCGGCGTCAGGCCCTGCCCAGGACCTCGAAGCAGTCCTCGGAAGGACCTCGTTCGAGCCTCCAGCCGTCGCCGAGCAGGGTGGCCATGGGGCGGTCGACGAGGATGACGTTCTTCCGGCGGGACGCGGTGTCGCAGAGCTCGGCGGCCCGGTGCACGCCCGAGCCGAGGATGACCGGTTCGCGCTTGCGGGTGGGGCCGATGACGGGTTCGCGGAAGTCGCCGTAGGCGATCCCCATGCGGCTGAAGACCGCGCCCACCTCCCAGTGCGAGGCGAGCCAGGAGTCCTTGATGGTCTGGAACGAGAGCATCGAGTCCACCGCCGCCTGCGCCGCCCGCCGCGCCACGACCGCTGGATCGGCGTCCGCCTCCGGGATGAACCGGCACATCGCCCCGTCGCCCAGGTACTGGTCGACCGAGCCGCCCGCGGTGAGGATGATGTCGACCGTCTGGCTCAGGTAGTCGTTGAGGCACACGATCGCGCCGGAGGCGTGCAGCACGTCGAACAGCGACGACGACGCGCTCAGGTCGCAGAACATGATGACGGCGGCGGACGGGCTCGGCGGGGAGTAGAGGCCGAGTTGGACGTAGTTCTCCGTGTCCCGGACGAATTCCGCCACTTTCAGCGCGATTCGGCCGCTCTCGGACATGGCCCGGGATTCGTCCTCCGCGCTGAAGCTCCGCCCGTCGGTCCGGTTGAGGAACTGCGCCACGCCGACCGCCACTCGGTCCACGACCAGCGGAATGGTGAGCATCTCCCGAGTGGTGTGGCCGATCCGGGTGTCCACCTGCGAGGAGAAGTCCGGGTTCTCGTACGGATTCGTGACCCGAATAGGTGTTCTCGAGCGCAGCACCTTTCCCGCCAGGGTGTCCCGGCCGACCATTATCTTGCGCATTCCGGCGGCGGCTCCGCCGTGCAGGGCCAGGAAGAACAGGTACTCGGAGGACGGGTCCGGGTCGCTGACCAGCACCGAGCTCTCGGTGGCGCCCAGCCCGCGCATGAGCTGCCCCAGGCCGAACTCGACCTCCTGCTGCAGGGTCTGGCCCCTGGTGGGGTGGTTCGTGGTGGCGGGTAACCGGTCCCGCAGTTCGGCGAGCACGTGCCGCTCGGCCGCCGCCTCGGCTTTCGCGGCTTTGGCCTCGGCTTTCTCCGCTTTGGCTTCGGCTTCGGTCACCGCTTTCGCCGCAGCGGCTTCGACCTCGGCCAGCTTCGCCTCCGTTGTCCGGTTGAACGACCACCACATAGCGCAGACAACAGCGGTCGTCGACGCTGCGGTCGCGGTGACCCAAACCCACGGCTGCATGCGGCAACAATCGCAGAGAGGTGGAATCGCTACAAGCAGACCATTCGCGCATCGGAACGGTGCGGCAATCGAGGGGAAAACGGACCCGACAATCCGTAGATCTGCGGATCATCGGGATCCGACGGGGTGTAGAGCGGCGTTAGCGCGGGAACTGCCGGAGATCAGCCGGGTGGGACGTGCTGCCCGCTGTCACCGCACTAGGCCCGCAGCCGTGCCGACACTGCGCCGACCGCCGCCTGGGCCTCCGACCGGTCGACCCGCGTGTTCTCGCCGCCCGCGACGACCTGCTCGCCCGCGACCCACACGTCCAGCACCCGCCGCGACCCCGAGGCCCACACGAGGTTCGCCAGCAGCTGGTCGTCCGGGGCGTCCACCCCGGTGGCGAACGCCGGGTCGTCGACGTCGATGTGCACGACGTCGGCCCAGCGGCCCGCTTCCAGCACGCCGATGTCGTCGCGGCCCAGCGCCGCCGCGCCGCCGCGGGTGGCCAGCAGCAGCGCGTCGGCCGCGCGGATCACGGACGCGTCCATGGCCGAGACCCTGGCCAGCAGGGCCGCCAACCTGGCTTCCTCGAACAGGTCCAGGTCGTCGTTGCTGGCCGGGCCGTCGGTGCCGAGGCCGACGGGCACCCCGGCGTCCAGGTAGGCCCGCAGGGGCGCGATGCCGGAGGCGAGCTTGGTGTTCGAGCCGGGGCAGTGGGCCACGCCGACACCGTGCGCGGCGTAGATGGCGATGTCTTCCGGCGACAGGTGGACGGAGTGCGCCGACAGCACCCGACCCTCCAGCACGCCCGCCTGCTCCAGCAGTCGCGGCACCGACCCGTGGGACGCGCGCTGGGCCTCGTCCTCGTTCGGCGCCTCGGCGACGTGGATCTGCGTGAGGGCCCCGCGGGAACGGGCGGACGCGGCGATCTCCCCGAGGGCGTCGGGCGTGAGCATGTACGCGGAGTGCGGGCCGTAACCGAGCTCGACGCGGTCGCCGGGACCGAAGCGGAGGCCGTCGGCGTCGATCCACCTGTCGATCGCCTCGGCCATGGGACGCCACGGCATCCCCGGCAGGTCGAGCACGGCCACGCCGACCACGGTCCTGGACCCGGCGGCCAGCACGGACTCCACCAGCTGCTCGCCGTGGAAGTACATCTCCGCGCTGGTGGTCACGCCGTTGCGCAGCATCTCGATCGCGCCGAGCAGCATGCCGGCGCCGCTGTCCTGCGGCGTCATCTTCGCTTCGGCGGGCCACATGGCCTCGCGCAGCCAGCGCAGCAGGGGGAGATCGCCGCCCAGGCCGCGGAGCACGGTCATGGGGCTGTGGGCGTGGGTGTTGACCAGGCCCGGCATGAGGATGCCGGTGAGCCGCCGGACCTCGCCGTCGAACGCGGGCGCGGTCGCGGCCGGACCGGTGTGGGTGATGCGGCCGTCGTCGGACAGGTCGACCACGGCGTCCCGCAGGACGCTGCAGGTCGAATCGCAGGGCAGGACCACCGGGGCGTGCAGGCGCAACGACATGGGACGAATCCTGCCCGATCGGGTTGGAGGTCGCTCCACCAGACCTTTTCGCGGAGGGCTTGGCGCGGAACGACGCGTCGGGCCTTCCGAACCTCCGGCCGCCGACGTCACTGGGTGATGGGGATGCGGGCCCGCACCTCCCAGCCGTCGCCGGAACGGGTGCCCGCGGTGAACGTGCCGCCGAGCAGTTCGACGCGCTCGCGCATGCCGACGAGCCCGTAGCCCCCGGAGCCGCCGACGGGCACCTGCCGGGTGCCGCGCCCGTTGTCGGCGACGCGGATGTGGACCTCGCCCCCCTTCGTCGACACCGACACCTCGACCCTGGTCACGTCCGTGGCGTGCTTGCGGGAGTTGGTCAGCGACTCCTGGACCAGGCGCAGCACCGAGCGTTCGAACTCCGGCGGCACCTGGTCGGTCAGGTCGAACTCCAGGTGGACGGGCAGGTCGGACTCGTCGGCGACGGCCCGGACGTCGGCGGCGAGGTTGCTCGTCGAGTCGACGGAGCCGGAGCCCGCCGGTTCGGAACCTCGCAGCGTGCCGACCAGCTTGCGCATCGCGGCGAGCGCCTCGGTGCCGCTGTTGGTGATCACCGGCAGGACCTCGCGGGCGGCGTTCGGGTTCAGCTCCAGCACGGCTTCGGCGGCCTGCGAGTGCACGACGATGCTCGTCACGTAGTGCGCGACCACGTCGTGCAGCTCGCGGGCCAGCGCCATCCGCTCCGCGTGCTGCGCCGCCAGCACCTCCGCTTCGACCGACTGGCTGCGCTCCCGATCGCGGGACCGGAAGTACAGGCCGGTGACGACCGAGATGATCAGGAACACGCTCCCGGCGATGACGCTGGGCCAGAACTGGGGCTCGTAGGTGTGGGGGCCTTCGCCCCAGTCGACCAGGAAGTTGGGCCGGAGCCACCACGTCGACGCGGCGGCGGCGACCAGCGCGGCGACGCCGAGGACGGACCGCCACCTCGGCACCTCGCGGACCACGACGGCGATCAGCGCCATCAGCGCCGCGACCTCCGTGATCATCAGCTTGCAGATGAGCGACTGGTAGACGGGAACGCTCCCCAGCCTGACCAGCAGGGAGTTGACCACCACGGCCGCCGCCGCGGCGAGGGCGGCGTCGAACGGGCGGCGCGGGGCCAGCACCGCGATCACGCACACCGCGACCACGCCCGGCAGCTGCCACAGCGAACTGCGGCCGAACGCGCTCACGACCTCCAGTGCCAGCAGGGAGAGCAGGGCGCAGGCGGTGGGCCACTGACGCCTGGCCAAGGACCGCCAACTCAGGTTGGTGCTCTGCACGTGCACAACCTAGGTGCTGCGGGCTGAGACCGCGTCCGACTCCGGTCGGGTGTCACATCAGCCGGAAGGCTGACCCGTGGTCACCGGGAAATACCCCGGTGGCCGATGTCGGATGACGTCCGGGGGAGCGACTCTTGAGAGGCGGAGTTCGGGGAAACGGAGGACGTCATGTTCACGGTTGTCGCTACTTGGTTCGGTGCGGTGCTCGGTCTGCTGGTGCTCGTCCTGATGGCTCTATCAGGCGTGATCGTCGACTCGCAGCGCTGAGGGAATCGCCGGGAATCACCGGCTTGTAATTAGGCCGAATCGTCGGCGTGCAGGCCGCTGGAACGATCGTTGTGGTGCTTGAGCAGTTCCGCCAAACGGCCGGGGGACTGCGGCTGGGTGATTTCCGCGTCCGTTCCGGAGAATCGTGCGGGGCCACCGGTGCGCGCTCGTTGCGCCGCTCCGGGGTCCAGGCGGAACGTCGGGCGGTTGCCGGTGTGCCGCTGCCTGCCGCGCAGCCACGACAGCCGGTGCAGCGATTCGGCGTGGTGGTCGGTGATGGTGACCTCGGCGCGGTCGAACGAGTGCAGCACCGCGCGGTTCAGCTCGACGACGGCCCGGTCGCGCCACAGCGTGCGCTCGGAGGCGGTGTCCAGGCCAAGCGCTTGCGCGACGGGTTTGGCCGCGGCGTAGCCGTGCTCGTCGGCGAGGCTGCGGGTGCCGATTTCGGAGCCGACGAACCACGAGTTGAACGGCGCCGCGGGGTAGGTGATGCCGCCGACGGACAGGCGCATGTTGCCGATCACCGGCACCGCGTGCCAGCGCAGCCCGAGCTGCGCGAACCACGGCAGGTCGGGGTGCTCGATCGGCACCTCGTGCACCACCTCGGACGGCAGGGTGAACAGCCGCGGGCCCTCGTGCGCGGTCTCCACGACGAGCGGCAGCACGTCGAACCGGCCGCGTTCGGCGGGCGCCTTCCAGCCCATGCCCTGCACGGCGTCGGTGAACGCGGCGTACCGCGGGTCGCCGAGGCCGTCGGAGTACCCGGCGTACCGGATGAGCTGCTCGTTCCAGATGCACGGGCCTGCCCCGGACGGCGAGTCCGGCGCGAACACCGTGACCAGCGGCCTGATCTCGCCGCCGTTGGTGGCGAGCCGCAGGTGCTCGACGCACTCGCCCGCCACCGCGGCGGCGTTGCGCAACCCGCGCAGGTCGCGGACCTTCAGCCTGCGCCACGGCAGGCCGCTGGTGCACCAGCCGCTGTCGCGCATCGCGATGCGGGCTCCGTAGGACAGTTCCTGTGCGGTGTGCCGGTAGGTGCCGGTCGTCACCACTTCCGCACGCACCTCCGCGAGCCGGGCGCTGACGGCGCCCGCCTCGGGGTGTGCGATGTGGAACATGCGGAGGAATCCCTCCGCGGCGTCGAGGTCAACTGCCTCGGGGAGCGTTCTGGCCCCGTTGTGGACTGCGGTCACGGTCGGTAACCGTAGTTGCGGAAGCCATTGACTCGTCACTGCCAGACGGGGCACTCCGAATGATCAACAGCAACCACCCGATCCGGCGATCTAGAAACCCTCAGTGGTGGTGCATCGACCACTGGGAGTCGCGACTTGAGTACACGGTCAGGTGAGCGTGTTCCGCAGGAACATCAGATCGTGGCTGATCCGGCCCTCTTCGACCGCGCGCTGCTCGAACTTCGTGATCGGCCGCCACTCGGGCCTCGGAGCCCACCCGCCCGGCTCGTCCGCGTGCGGGTTGTCCAGCTTCGGCTCGGCCGAGCAGACCTCCATCATCTGGTCGGCGTAGTTCTCCCAGTCCGTCGCGAGGTGCAGCATCCCGCCGGGCACCAGCCGCGAGGAGAGCAGGGAAATGAAGTCGGGCTGCACGAGGCGGCGCTTGTGGTGCTTCTTCTTCGGCCACGGGTCCGGGAAGAAGATCCGCACGCCGGACAGCGTCGCCTCGGGGACGTGCTCGGTGATCAGGTCGACCGCGTCACCGCGCAGCAGGCGCAGGTTGTCGACCTCCAGCAGTTCGGCGCGCAGGATGAGCATCGCCAGGCCGGGCTTGTAGACCTCGGCGGCCACGTAGTTCACGTCCGGCGCGGCGGCCACGAGCTGGGAGGTGGTCTCGCCCATGCCGGAACCGATCTCCAGCAGCACGGGCGCGTCGCGGCCGAACCAGCTCGCGAAGTCCAGGGGCCCCTCGGGGAGCTCCTTGACGTCGCGGCCCAAGCGGTCCCAGTGGGTGTCCCACGCGCGCTGCTGGCCGACCGTCATCCGCTCGCCGCGCTGGACGAAGCTGACGATGGAACGGTGGTTCGGCGGGGTCTGCTGACTGGGGGTCACGACCGCACAGCCTACAAACCACGCCGAACCGCACGTCAGGCGATGTTCTCCAGGTCCTCGATCTGCTCGCGCAGATCGGCGGCGGTGAACGCGATGGGCTGCTGCAGCCCTGGTCCGCGGTGCGCGGGCAGCAGGTCGACCCAGCCGGGGTGCAGGTCCGTGAACTGCACCGTCGTCGGCTCGGCCGGTCCGTACACGCCGCTTTCGGACGGCACGAACTCCCAGTAGCCGACCTCGCCCTCGGACACCCACGGCACGTAGACCCACCCCGGTCGGGTGGACAGCAGCGCGGTGACCTCGTCCTCGACGGCGAAGCCCGCGGCGCGCGACGGCAGCTTGCCGCGGTGCAGCGCTCGGAGCCACCACGGCGACGGCGGGTTCTGCGTGACGGTGTGCACGGAGCGGAACAGCGCCAGCACCTGGTCCTCGTCCGCGCGGTGGATCCAGGCCCGCCTGCTGTCGGCGGGGCTCTGCGCCAGGTCGATGGTGCTCATGGCCTCGATGGCGTGCGACCATTCGAGGCCGACCATGGGTTCGACCCGCACGCTGTGGGCGCGGGGACGAATCAGTTCGGGCACCGGGTATCCGGCAGTCGGGTTGGGATCGAGCACCGTCACGGGTTCACCTCCGCGGAGTTCCTTGACGGGGGGTTAACCGATCGCGGACGCGGCCTAACCTGGAGAGCACCGCGATGTGCCGGTGCCGCGCGCGAGTCGTTGCTTTCCATCTGAGCCTGTCCTGAGCCGCTTGTCATGGCGCTGTGCCGGAGTTCACGTGGTGTTAACGGATGCCGTTCGCCAGGTGCCCGGAATGAGGGTTCGGAAACATGGATGACATGGAACATTGGTGATCCACGACATGCTGTGAAAGCCGCCACAATGAGGTTTGAAGTGCGCGGACGCTGATTCGGAGGGCTCGGTTGTCGGTGCGGACGCTCGTCTTGTCGGTACTCGTTCTGCTGCTGGTCACACCGCCGGTCTACGCGCGGTCGATCGAGGACCAGCAGTGGCACCTTGGAGCGCTGGACGCGTACGCGGCGCACGAGATCAGCCGGGGCGACGGCGTGGTCGTGGCCGTCGTCGACAGCGGCGTGGACCAGACGGTGTCGGACCTCGCGGGCCAGGTGCTGCCCGGCACGGGGTTCGGTTCGGCGGCGGGCAACGGCGGCGTTCGCGACACCGACGGCCACGGCACGTCCATGGCGACGCTCATCGCGGGCCGGGGGCGTGGTGGGGCGCTCGGGATCGCGCCGGGCGCGAAGATCCTGCCGGTCGCGGCGGGCACCGACGGCGAGGACTTCCCCAGCGACTCGGTCACGGAGAGCGTCCGGTGGGCCGTCGACAACGGGGCGGAGGTGGTCAACCTGTCGCTCGGCACGCCGGTGGAGTCCACACCGGACCTGAAGGCCGCCGTCGAGTACGCGTTCGCCAAGGACGCGGTGGTCGTCGCGGCCACCGGCAACGACGGGGCCAGGCGCATCGGCGCCCCCGCGAACGTCCTCGGCGTCATCGCGGTGTCCGGCACGGTCGAGGGCGGCTCCCCGTGGCCGTCGTCCAACACCGGTGCCCTGGCTGTGCTCTCCGCGCCCGCGCAGGACATCGTCACGGCGTCCCCGCTGTCCGTGTCGGACAGCGGTTACTCGCAGGTCAGCGGCACGAGCGCGGCGGCGGCCCTGGTCTCCGGGGTGGCCGCGCTGGTGCGGTCGAAGTACCCGGACATGAGCGCGGCGGACGTGGTGAACCGGTTGGTCGCCAGCGCCACCGACATCGCCGAGCCAGGCCGCGACGAGGCCACCGGGTTCGGCGCGGTCAACCCGGTGGCGGCGTTGACCGCGAACATCCCGTCGGTCAACCACAACCCGCTGCTGCCCGGCGGGGTCGTCGTGCCGCAGGACCCGACGGCCGCGCCCGCCGACGACCCGGCGGACCCCGCCACCCTGGTGGCGTTCGCGGGCGGAGCCCTGCTGCTCGCGGCGATCGGCGGCTTCGTGGCCTGGCAGCGGGCCCGAAAGCGCCGAGGGCCGCGGATCGAGGTCGTCCCAGGGTGGGAACCCCCACCGCCGTCCGACGACTTCTGGCGCCCGAAGTACTAGGCGCCGTGGTACTCCACGGACTCCTTGGTCAGCTGCATGAAAGCCTCCTCCAGCGAACCGCGCTGCGGGCTCAGCTCGTGCAGCACGACCCCGTTGGCGGCGGCCAGCTCACCGATGCTCGCCGGGTCCACGCCGTGCACCACGAGCGCGCCGTCGACCGCGTCGCTGGTGACGGTCGCCGTCCCGGCCAGCAGTTCCCGCAGCTTCCCGGCGTGCGGCGACCGCACCCGGACGTTGTCCTCGGTCGCGTCCTTGATGAACTGCTCGGTGCTCGTCTGGGCGATCAGCTTGCCCCTGCCGATCACGATCAGCTCCTGCGCCGTCTGGGCCATCTCGGACAGCAGGTGGCTCGACACCAGCACGGTCCGGCCTTCGGCGGCGAGCCGGTGCATGAACTGCCGGATCCACACGATGCCCTCGGGGTCCAGCCCGTTGACCGGCTCGTCGAACAGCAGCACCTCCGGGTCGCCGAGCAGCGCGCCCGCGATCCCGAGCCGCTGCGCCATGCCCAGCGAGAAGCCGCCGGCGTTCCGCTTGGCCACGGCCGTCAGCCCGACCATGTCGAGCACCTCGTCGACCCGCTTGTCGGAGATGTGGTTCGACTTCGCCAGCCACCGCAGGTGCGACCGGGCGGACCTGTTGGGGTGCACCCACTTCGCGTCCAGCAGCGCGCCGACCGTGTCGAGTGGACGCTTGAGGTCGGAGTACCGCTTGCCGTTGATGAGCGCCTGGCCCTTGTTGGGCGTGTCGAGCCCCAGGATCATCCGCATCGTCGTCGACTTGCCCGCGCCGTTCGGCCCGAGGAACCCCGTCACCCGCCCGGCTTCCACCGTGAAGGACAGGTCGTCGACCGCCACCGTGGGGCCGTAGTGCTTGGTGAGTCCCGCCGCTTCGATCATGACCACGCTCCGATCACGTCAGTTGTGCGTTGAACGAGTTCTACGCGTCGCGCCGCTTGGCCACCACGAGCGCGACGACCAGCAGGCCGACGCAGATGGCGGCGTAGTAGGCCAGCGAGCCCCACGGGCCGAACGGCTGGTCCGAGCCGCCCTCGCTGATGAACGACTGGTTGCCCGCGGTGAGGAAGTGGTCGGAGTTCCGGCCGATCAGCCAGCGCTGGACCTTCGGTCCGATCGTCGGGATGATCCCGATCAGGTTCTCCAGCAGCAGCGTGTAGACCAGCAGGATCGCCACGGCGGCCGCGGTCTGCCGCACCAGGATGCCGACGGCGACGGCCAGGACGGCGGCCAACGCGAACACCAGCCCGGTGCCCGCGACGTTGCGCCACTCGGCGGCGGAGTTGATGGCCATGTCGGCGTCGGGCTTGATCAGCTTGCCGATGGCCCACGAGCCGAAGGCGACGACCTCGCCGACGACGCCCGCGAGCAGGGCCACCACGACGGTCTTGGCGAGCAGCGGCCGCACCCGGTCCGGCGCGGCGAGGAAGGTGGCCCGGATCGTGCCGAACCGGTATTCGGTGGTGACGGCGAGCGCGGCCATGACCATGATCACGACCATGCCGAAGTTGGTGAACCCCTGCGAGACCGGGACCGACAGCGGGAAGCGCTCGTCGCTGCTGGCGGCGATCACGGCGGCCATGCCGATGGTGATGACCACCGCGAGCGCCGTGCACCACCAGGGCGAGCGGGTGCTGAAGAGCTTGATCCGTTCGACGGCGAGCAAGGTCACCTGGTCCATCCCCCGATCGTGGTGTTCATGGTCGTAACCGTCGCGCATTCCGCGGTTCTCCGCGAACCGAAAACAGGAGGGGCCCGGACCACACCCCGAAGGTGATCCGAGCCCCTCCTCCCCCGTTTCCGATCCGAACAGGCGACCCCCTAAGACGCCCGTTCGGGTCGGACCCGTCCCCCGTTCCCCTTTACGCGTCCCGCTTCTTGGCGACAGCGAGTGCCACGATCAGCAGACCGAAGCTGATGGCCGCGAAGTAGGCCAGCGAGCCCCACGGTCCGAAGGGGAAGTCCAGTTGCGGCGGGCCAGCTCCCTCGGGGAGCGGGGCGCCGTCCGCGGTCAGGAAGTTGTTGGCGTGCATGAAGGGCATCCACTCCTGGATCTTCACGCCGATCGTCGGGATGAGCCCGATCAGGCTCTCCACCAGCAGCGCGTAGACCAGCAGGATCGCCACGGCGCCAGCGGTCTGGCGGACGAGCGTGCCGACCGCGATCGCGAGGACCGCGGAGAGCGCGAAGACCAGGCCGGTGCCCGCGACGTTGCGCCACTCCACCGAGGAGTTGATCGCCAGGTCGGCGCTCGGCTTGATCAGCTTGCTGATCCCCCACGAGCCGAAGGCGACGACCTCGCCGACGACACCCGCGAGCAGGGCGACGACGGTGGTCTTCGCGAGCAGGGCCGGAGTCCGGTTCGGCACCGCGAGGAACGTGGCGCGGATCGTGCCGAAGCGGTACTCCGTGGTGACGGCCAGCGCGGCCATCACCATGATCACGATCATCCCGAAGTTGGAGAACGACTGGGAGAGCCCCACGCTCAGCGGGAACTCGTCGTTCGTGTTGGCCGCGATCAGCGCGGCCATGCCCACGGTGAGGGCCACGGCGAGCGCCATGCACCACCACGGCGAGCGGGTGCTGAAGAGCTTGATCCGTTCGACGGCGAGCAGAGTCATCAGTTCACTTCCCGATCTCGGCGTGGTACTCGACGGAGTCGCCCGTCAGCTGCATGAAGGCCTGCTCGAGCGAACCGCGCTGCGGGCTCAACTCGTGCAGCACCACGCCGTTGGCGCCCGCGATGTCACCGATCTGGTCACTGGTCGCCCCGACGACCGACAGCGCGCCGTCGTCGTCGTTGCGGACGGTGTAGCCCTTGTCGACCAGCAGCGGACCGAGCTTGCTCAGGTGCGGGCTGCGCACCAGGACGCTGTTCTCGGTCGCCTTCTCGATGAACTCCGTCGTGCTGCCCTGCGAGATGATCTTGCCCTTGCCGATCACCACGAGGTCCTGCGCGGTGACGGCCATCTCCGACAGCAGGTGGCTCGACACGAGCACCGTGCGGCCCTCGGCGGCGAGGCTCTGCATGAACTGCCTGATCCAGAGGATGCCCTCCGGGTCGAGGCCGTTCACCGGCTCGTCGAACAGCAGCACCTGCGGGTCCCCGAGCAACGCCCCCGCGATGCCCAGCCGCTGGGACATGCCCAGCGAGAACCCGCCCGCGCGCCGCTTGGCGACGGCGGTGAGCCCGACCATGTCGAGCACCTCGCCCACCCGGCGGTCCGGCAGGCCGTTCGACTTGGCCAGCCACTGCAGGTGCGCCTTCGCCGACCGGTTGGGGTGCACCCACTTGGCGTCCAGCAGCGCGCCGACCGTCCGAAGCGGACGGTCCAGCTCCGCGTACCGCTTGCCGTCGATGAGCGCCTTGCCGCTGGTCGGCCGGTCGAGACCGAGGATCATCCGCATGGTGGTGGACTTGCCCGCGCCGTTGGGCCCGAGGAATCCGGTCACCCTGCCGGGCGCGATGGTGAAGGACAGGTCGTCCACCGCCACCGTCGTCCCGTACCGCTTGGTGAGGCCGATCGCCTCGATCATGATGTCTCCCCCTGGCGGCCCGTGCCGTCCACTTGCTTCCCCGTTTGACGATCTGAATGCTGCCGTGTCGCGGGGGTCGACCGCATCGGTCGGTAGTTGATTCCTGTGTGCGACTTCAGTCTTACTGTGGCCGATACCTCGGTCGTACTAATCAGTGGTGACCCTGAGTCGTCCCCTAGGTCTTTCCGGATTTCTCTCAGGGAAGGGGGCCTCTACGGTGTGCTGTCATGGGTTACACGGACGCACCTGAAGGCTGGTGGCGCGAGTTCATCTCGGCGACGCCCGCGAAGACCGGCAAGCTCGCGGTGGTCCGCAAGGACGGCTCGCCGCACGTCTCCCCGATCTGGGTGGACCTCGACGGCGGCACGCTGGTCTTCACCACCAACACCGAGTCGATCAAGGGCAAGGCCATCGCCCGCGACGGCCGGGTCTCGATCTGCTTCGACGACGAGCAGCCGCCGTTCTCGTTCGCCACGATCAGCGGCCGCGCGGAGATCGACGACGACCGGGAGCAGGTCAAGTACTGGGCGGGCCGCATCGGCGGCCGGTACATGGGCGCGGGCCGCGCCGACGAGTTCGCCGAGCGCAACGGCGTCGCGGAGGAGGTCGTCGTCCGCCTCCGCGACGTGGTGGTCGTCGCCAAGCTCGACGTCGCCGACTGACGCCTAGCCGGGGAAGTACCGGTCCAGCACGTCCGCGGCGCCGTCCTCGAAGATCGTTCCGGTGACGGCGTCCGCGGCCTGCTGGACGATCGCGGGCGCCTGGCCCATCGCGACGCCGTGCGCGGCCCACCGCAGCATCTCGACGTCGTTGCTCCCGTCGCCGATCGCCAGCGTGTCGTCCGCGGACACGCCGAGCCGAACGCGCAGGGCCTCCAGTTCGGAGCCCTTCGTGATGCCGTGCGGGTTCGCGGTCAGCCACGCCAGCGTGTGGTCGATGCTCCAGTTCGCGCCGGGCAGGTCGACGTCCACCAGCGCCAGCGCCATCTCCTCCGGTGTGCGGCCCAGCCACCGGCAGACGAGCCGGGGTGTCGGCTCCGCCACGAACTCCTCCAGGTCGACCTCGCGCAGGTGGCCCCACAGGTCGCCGTCGGGGAAGCGGCCGTACATGAGGTTGCCGACGCCGGTCAGCTCGGCGCCGTAGACCGCGCCCGGCAGCAGGTCGACCAGCCGGTCCATCACCGCGCGGGTGTCGAACGTCGCGTGCTTGACCACGGACTTCGTCGTGGTGTCCCACCAGACCGCGCCGTTCGAGCAGAGCACGGTGGTGTTCTCCAGCGCCAGGTCCTCGGCGATCGGCATGGTGCCGGTGAGGGAGCGGCCGGTGGACAGCACCACGTGGGTGCCGTGGCCCACCGCTCGGGAGATCGCCGCTCGCACGGCGGGGGCTATTTCGTTCTCACCCATCCGGGCGATCGTGCCGTCGATGTCGAGTGCGATGAGCCGAGGGCGCCAGTCCGGTGTGGTCACTGCGTCAAGACTAGTCGGTGGCGCTGGTTAATGAATCGTGGTTCACTAATGGCGTGGCGCGCCCGAAGACGATCACCGACGAACGGATCCTGACCGCGGCCATGGTCGTGATCGGCCGCCGGGGCCCGGAATTCACGATCGCGGACGTGGCCGCGGAGGCCGGGGTCTCGGTCGGCACCATCGCCCAGCGGTTCGGCTCCAAGAGCGGACTGCTCCAGGCGTTGAGCCGCCAGGCGACGCGCGTCGCCGTGGAGCGGATGAGGGACGCGGCGACGGCCGAGCCCGATCCGGTCGACGGGCTGCGCGCCGCGCTGATCACGCTGTTCGGCGAGATCGCCGACCCCGAGGTCGCGGCGAACAGCCTCGCCCAGCTCGGGATCGACCTCGTCGACCCCGGCCTGCGCGTGCTGCTGGTCGAGCACTACCGGGCGGTGGAGGACGAGCTGCACGCGCTCGTCCGGCTCGCCGACCTGCCCGGCGCACCCGACCCGGCGCTCGCCGCGCGGGTGCTCGCCGGGCTGATCAACGGCATTTCGATGGACTGGTCGATCCGCCCGCGCGGCACGCTCGCGGGCCGGATCGCCGAAGACGTGGACGCGGTGCTGGGGACGTGGAGGAGGAGCTGATGGAGAAGCCGTTGCGGGGCAAGGTGGCCGTGGTGACCGGCGCGACGAGGGGCGCGGGCCGGGCGATCGCGGTGGAGCTGGGGGCGGCCGGGGCGACGGTGTTCGCGGGCGGTCGCACGACGCGGGAGAGCCGGTCGCCGATCGGCCGCGCCGAGACCATCGACGAGACGGCGGAACTGGTGACGGCCGCGGGCGGTCGCGGGATCGCGATCCGGTGCGACTTCACCGTGCCCGCGGACGTGGACGCGTTCCGCGACCGCGTCGAGTCCGAAGTGGACGGCAGGCTCGACGTCCTGGTCGACGACGTCTGGGGCGGCGAGCTGGACGTCGAGTTCACGCCGTTCTGGGAGACCGACCTCGACCGGCAACTGGGCATGTGGCGCAACAGCATGGAGGCGCACTTCGTGGCGCTGCACAAGCTGCTGCCGCTGGTGATCCGGCGTCCGGGCGGGCTGGTGGTCGAGGTGACCGACGGCGACGCGGACAGCCCGTACTCCGGCATGCTCGCGTACGACTCGGTGAAGGCGGCCATCCGGCGGCTCGGGTACGCGCTCGCGAAGGAGCTGGAGCCGCACGGCGGCACGGCGGTCGCGGTGACGCCGGGATTCCTGCGCTCCGAGCAGATGCTGGAGAACTTCGGCGTCACGGAGGAGAACTGGCGGGACGCGATCGCCAAGGAGCCGCACTACGTGATGGCGGAGACGCCGCACTACCTCGGGCGCGGGGTGGCCGCGCTGGCCGCCGACCCGGACCGGGCCCGGTTCGCGGGTCAGGCCCTGTCCTCCTGGTCGTTGATGCACGAGTACGGCGTCACCGACCTGGACGGCACCCAGCCGGACTGGGGGCGCTGGAATACCGACGTGGTGTCGACTGGGACCGCTCCCACCAGCGTGGACGCGTCGCTCTACCGGTAGTCGACCTCCACAGGTTTCGCCCACTGGTCTGAACCAGGCATCCCGGTCGTCCGTAGGCCTGACTACGCGACGAAAGGAAGTGACGGCATGAGCCGACGGATGCCCGAGGTAGCGCGAAAGCGGCGCTGGACGATCGCTGCCGGTCTCCTCGTAGTGGTTGGCGCGGGTGCCGGATCGGCGTTCGCCATGGGTGGCGGGACCGCGGGTCAAGCCGCGTGCCAGGGCCAGAACCTCACGTTCTCCGCGGAAGGTGGTGCTCCCGGTGTCACGAGCAACCAGTTCGCGGTCGGCACCCAGCTCAAGATCACGAACCTGGACAACGCCAAGTCCACGACGGTGCCGGTCACCGGTGTCTCCGGCAGTTGCGCGCTGCTGAACCAGACCGCGATGGACCAGGTCCGCGAAGCGGGCAAGAACGTGATCCGCAACAACAAGGTCGAGGTCGTCAGCGGTGGCCCGCCCGCGGCGCCCGCGGCGGGCCAGCCCGCCGCCGGTCAGCCGGCGGCCGGAGGCGGCGCCTCGGCGTGCCCCGGCAACCTGACGTTCTTCTCCGACACCGCGGCGCCCGGCGTGACCAGCAACAAGTTCGCCGTCGGCACCCAGCTCAAGATCACGAACCTGGACAACGCCAAGTCCACGACCGTGCCCGTCATCGGCACGTCGGCCAGCTGCGCGCTGCTGAACACCGCCGCGATGGAGCAGGTCCGCGAAGCGGGCAAGAACGTGATCCGCAACAACAGGGTCGAGGTCGTCAGCGGTGCCGCCGCGGGTCAGCCCGCCGCCGGTCAGCCCGCCGCGACCCAGCCCGCCGCGCAGCCCCCGGCCGCGCAGCCCGCGACCGGCCAGGTCGTCTGCAACGGCTCCACCGTCACGCTCTCCGGTGAGGGCGGCGCTCCCGGCGCCAGCAGCAGCCAGTTCCCCGTCGGCACCCAGCTCAAGGTGACGAACCTGGACAACAACAAGTCCACGACCGTCAGCGTCACCGGTGTCTCGGGCAGCTGCGCCCTGCTGAACAACGCGGCCTTCGAGCAGGTCCGCGAGCCGGGCAAGTTCCTGATCCGCAACGCCCGCATCGAGAAGGTCGGCTAGACCTCCCCCTGCCCCGGCCGGTGTCGTGACGCGTAACGCCACCGGCCGGCAGGCGGTCTAGACGTCCCCCGGACGGACCAGACCGGTCTCGTAGGCCAGCACCACGGCCTGCACCCGATCCCGGATCTCCAGCTTCGACAGGATCCGCCCCACGTGGGTCTTCACGGTCGCCTCGGACAGGAACAGCTTCCGGGCGAGCTCCGTGTTCGACAGCCCCTTCGCGATCAGCACCAGCACCTCGCGCTCCCGCTCGGTGAGCACGTCCAGCACGGCCGCGTCCCGCAGCTCGCCGCCGCCCTCGCCGAGGAACCGGCTCAGCAGCCGCTTCGTGACGCTCGGCGAGACCACGGCGTCGCCGCTGGCCACCGCGCGCAGCGCGGACACCAGGTCACCGGGCGGGGTGTCCTTCAGCAGGAACCCGCTGGCCCCGTTGCGCAGCGCGGACAGCGCGTACTCGTCCATGTCGAACGTGGTCATGACGAGCACCTTGGACGTGCCGGCCTCGGCGATCCGCTTGGTCGCCTCCACCCCGTCCAGCACGGGCATCCGGACGTCCATCAGCACGACGTCCGGCCGCAGCTGGTCGGCGAGCTGCACGGCGTCCAGGCCGTCGGCGGCCTCCCCCACCACGTCGATGTCGGGTTGAGCGCCGAGCACCATGCGGAAACCCATGCGCATGAGCTCTTGGTCGTCGACGAGCAGTACACGGATCACGCGACCACCCTAGGACGCCGTCAGGGGGAGCACGGCGCGAACCCGCCAGCCGCCACCGGGATTGGGCCCCGCTTCGAGGGTGCCGCCCAGCACGCCCGCCCGTTCGCGCATGCCGATCAGGCCGTTGCCGCCGGACACGGCCACCAGGTCGTGCGGCGTGCCGAACCCGTCGTCGGTCACCTCGATCACGACCTTCTCGTCGGTGCGCAGCACCTTCACCACGGACTTCGCCCCGGTGCCCGCGTGCTTGAGCGTGTTGGTCAGCGCCTCCTGGACGATCCGGTAGACGCCGAGCCCGACGCCCACCGGCAGCCGCTCGACGTCGCCGTTGATCTCCAGCCGCACCGGCAGCCCGGCGGCCCGGCAGTTCTCGGCCAGGTCGTCCAGCTCCCGCGCGTCCGGCTGCGGCGTCCACTGCGTGCCGGACCCGTCCTCGCTGCGCAGCACCCCCAGCAGCCGCCGCAGTTCGGTCAGCGCCTGCCTGCCGGTGTCGGAGATCGTCTTGACCGCCGCCTCCGCCAGTTCCGGCTTCGTCCGGATCGCGTACCCCGCGCCGTCGGCCTGCACGATCATCACGCTCACCGCGTGCGCCACCACGTCGTGCAGCTCGCGGGCGATCCGCGACCGCTCCTCGCCCACCGCGATCCGCGCCTGCTGGTCCCGTTCGGTCTCCAGCAGCCTGAGCCGCTGCTCCAACTCGGAGTGGTACGCCCGCCGCGCCCCCACGAACGAGCCGAGCGCCCAGCTGAACCCGAAGAGCACCGCGACCAGGAACGTCAGGATCACCGACACCGAGGGGTCGCCGACCCGCCACACCGCCCAGACGAGTGTGCCGACGGCCAGCGCCATCGTGTACACGAGCGCCTGCTGCTTGCCGACGTACGCCACGACCGTGTAGAGCGCGACGGCCAGGGCGAAGTCGCTCGCGCGCACCGGCAGGCCGTCCTCCAGCCCGCCGTGCGTCATCAGCTGGAGGAACCCGCCGAGCAGGATGAGGTAACTGCTGGCCAGCGGGTACTTGCGGCGGAACGCCACCGGAACCGTGAGCAGCACCCCCACCAGGAAGAGCGCTCCCGGTGACACCCTCCCGACCGCCGCGAACGCGGTCAGGTCGGCGAGGAACAGCAGCCCGGCGATCAGGGAGTCCCCGAAGACCGGGTGGGCTCGCATCCACAGGCTCAACCGCTGCACGTCGCAAGATTAGGTACTGGGCGAACCTCCCGCGTCGCGCCAGGGGTTGAACCTGCGTACTCCTCCAGGTTGACGACCCCGAACGCGCTCAAGGCCGCCGCGGCGGAGTTCGCCGCGACGGCCGGGGCGTTGGGCGTCGACGTGGAGGGCGCGGTGGCGGTCCCGCGCGCTGCCTACCTGGTCGAGTAGGGCTTCTCGATCGTGCGCGGCTCGGCCGCGGGCGGGGTCTCGACGCGCGACTTGGGGATGCCCCGGTGCCGCTCGTCGAACTGCCGGTGCTCCTCGGCCATCTCGTCCACCAGCGCCTGCTGGAGCTGCTTGTCCCTGATGCGGCCCAGGACCGCCATCGTCGCGCCGTGCGCCAGCGCGAGGAGCAGCAGCACGATGCCCAGGCGGAACACGACGTCCTGGACGGGGTCACCGGTGTCGACCTCGATCGTGGAGATCAACGCCAGCAGGCCGAGCACGACGAGGTGGAACAGCACGGCGACGAGGCGGTTCATCGACCGCGCCGACTCCTCGTTCCCGTAGGCCTTGGTCAGGTAGCTCCGGCCACTGCGGTAGATCAACTGCCCGTCGATGACGACGAGCACCACCCCGAGAAGCAGGAAGACGGCGTAGCTCTGGTCCATCGGACTGGCTCCCTCCGCGAACGTCATCGGCCGCCGAGTACCCGTCGCGGACCGGTCGAAACCGATCGACCACCGCGTTCCACCCGGTCGTGGCACGATCTGGCCGTGACCACGGCGACAGGGCGACAGCTGGCCGGACCGCTCTCGGCGGCGGTCGCGACCCTGTGCACCACGCTCCAGCCGCAGGTGTCGCCGGAGACCGCCGCGGGTTTCCGCGAAGTGCTGCGCAGGCTGTCCGCCCCGTTGCAGGTCGCCATCGCGGGCCGCATCAAGTCCGGGAAGTCCACGCTGGTCAACGCCCTGATCGGCCGTCGGGTCGCCCCGACCGCCGTCGGCGAGTGCACCCGGCTGGTGACCCGGTTCCAGTACGGCACGGTCGACCGGATCGAAGTGATCTTCACCGACGGCCGCAAGCAGGTGCTGCCGTTCGACCAGGACGGGATGATCCCCGCGTCCCTCGGCGTGGACGTGGAGGAGGTCTCGCACATCGAGGCTTACCTCACCAACGACGTCCTGCGGGACCTGACGGTGATCGACACCCCCGGCCTCGGCTCCCTCGACGCCGTCTCCGTCGCCAGGACCGAGGGGCTGCTCGGCGCGGCCGGTGGGCTGGACCCGGTCTCCCGCAACGCGGTCGCGGGCGCCGAGGCCGTGCTGTACGTGGTGACGCAGGGCGTGCGCGCCGACGACCACCAGGCGCTGGCGGCGTTCACGGCGGCCACCGCGAGCCGCGAAGCCGGGCCGGTGAACGCGATCGCCGTGCTGAACAAGGCCGACACCATCGCGCCCGAGTCGGTCGACGGCTCCGACGGCGACATCTGGAAGGCCGCGCTGCTGCTCGCGGAGAAGCAGGCCCGGATTCTCAAGCCGAGGGTCGCGGACGTGCTGCCGGTGATCGGCCTGGTCGCCGAGTCCGCCGAGACGGGCGGCTTCACGGCGGCGGACGCGGAGTCGCTGCGCCAGGTCGCTGCGCTCGACGCCGACACCCAAGAGATGATGCTGATGTCCGCCGACCTGTTCACCAGTTGGGAGTGCGACGTCCCGGCGGGCGTCCGGGTGCGGCTGATGGAGAAGCTCGACCTCTACGGCGTGCGGTGCGCGTTGACGGCGCTGGCCGCCGAACCCGCGATCACCGCGGGGGCGTTGCGGCGCAAGCTGCTCGACTCCTCCGGGCTCGACGGGGTGCGCGCCAAGCTGAACGCGGTGTTCCGCGCCCGAGCCGACGGGATCAAGGCCGCCGCCGCGCTCGCGTCCGTGACCGCGCTGGCCCAGGCGTCCGGTGACGCGGCCGAGCGGCAGCGCGTGCACCACGCCATCGAGGTGCTGCTCGCCAAGCCCGAGGCGCACCAGCTGCGGCTGCTGGAGGCGTTGACGCTGGTGACGTCCGGCGCGGTCGCGATGCCCGCCGAGCTGGCGGAGGAGGTGCTGCGGGTCGGTGGGAGCCCGCACATCCCGGACCAGCTCGGCCTGCGCGGCAGACCGCTGCCGGAGCTGATCGCGTACGCGCTGGCCCGAGCGGGCTGGTGGCGGTCCTTCGCGTCGTTCGGCGCGACTCCGGCGCAGAGCCGGGTGGCCCACGTGGTGCACCGGGCGTACTTCCTGATCTGGCAGCAACTGCGCGGCGGGGGGCAGCGATGAGCGTGGACGGAACCGACGCGGTGGTGACAGCGTCGCAACCCGGTGTGGCGGCACCCATGATGGAGACGATCGGCGACGAACTGCTGGACCAGGCGCTGGCCGAGCGGCGCGCGCTGGTGCAGCTCTGCCTGTACGCGCTCGACCGCGCCCGCAGCGCCGGGGTCGTGGAGCGCATCGAGGAGGGGCTGGCGGACATCGGGGTGCGCGCGGTGCGCCCCGACGGCGACCGGTTCGACCCGTCGCGGCACGAGGCGGGCGGCACCGTGCCCACCGACGACCCGACCCTGGACGGCGTGGTCGCCGAGACCGAGGTCGTCGGCTTCGTGGACCGCGAGCGCCCCCTGCGACCCCCCGTCGTGACCGTGTACACGGCGAGGGCCTGACCGGTGACGCTGCCGCAGACCGTCAAGCAGACCAGGGAGAGGCTGACCGCGCTCGTCCGCGAGATCGATCCGAAGGCCGCCGACTGGGTCGACGAGGTCCGCGGCACCCGCGACCGCACGCCGAGCGTGGTGGTCGTCGGCGAGACGAACCGCGGCAAGAGCTCGCTGGTCAACGCGCTGCTCGCGACGCCCGGCCTGTCGCCGGTCGACGCCGACGTGGCGACCAGCACCTACCTGGTGTTCCGGCACGGCGGGACGTGGGCGGCCCGCGCCTGCTACCCCGGCGTGCTGGAGCCCGTGCCGTTCGACCGCGCCGAGCTGGTCAACTGGGTGTCCGCCGCCCACGAGCTGCCCGTGGGCCAGCTGCCCCCGCGGTACGTCGAGGTCGACGTGCCCGTGCCGCTGCTGGAGCGGATGTCCGTTGTGGACACACCCGGTGTCGGCGGGCTCGACTCCGCGCACGGCGAGCTGGCGCTGGAGGCCGCCGCGTCCGCCACCGCGCTGCTGTTCGTCGTCGACTCCTCGGCCCCGTTCACCAAGGGGGAGCTGGACTTCCTGCACAACGTCGGCGACCGCGTCGAGACCGTCGTGTTCGCCCTCACCAAGACGGACCAGTTCCGCGGCTGGCGGGAACTGCTGACCGCCAACAAGGCGCTGCTGTCGGAGCACGCGCCGAGGTTCGCCGACGCCGTGTTCCACCCCGTGTCCTCGCGGATGTTCGAGATGGCCGGGAAGGCGCCGAACCCGGACGCCGCGGCGATGCTGCGCGAGCGCTCCGGCATCGCGGGCCTCCAGGAGGCGTTGCAGGAGCTGGTCGTCGGCCGCGCCGCGATGCTGGCCGAGGCGAACACCCTGCGCGCGCTGGCCACCGTGCTGTCCGAGTTCGACGTCCGCCTCGCGGGCGAGCAGCGCGCGCTGAGCGTCGGCGAGGAGGAGGCCGAGGTCCTCAGGACCCGCCGCGAGGAGCTGAACGCGCAACGCCGCTCGTCCACCAGGGGGTGGCAGCTCACGCTGCGCGGCGAGGTCCAGCGGGCCCGCGTCGAGTGCGCCCACGAGGTGAGCCGCCAGGTGCGGGACGTGCAGACCTGGTTCCGCCAGGCCATCGACGCGGCCGACCGGGAGGCGCTGACGTCGTTGCCGCAGCAGGTGGACACCGCGCTGCAGGTCCTGTCCGGCAGGCTCAGCGGCCTGCTGGCGGCCCGGTTGGCGCAGGTGACCGACGCGTCGCTGGCCGAGCTGTTCTCGGCGGACGAACTGGCCGTGATCCGGTCGCAGTTCGCCCGCGGCAGGCACCAGCCGGTCCTGCTGCGGCCACCGGACAAGCGCCCGCCGACCGCTGAGGACAAGCTGCTGGTGTTCATGGGCGTCTCCGGCGGCCTGGGCGCGGGCAGGCTCGCCGTGCTGCCGCTGGCGGGCTTCGGCGTGGCCGCGCTGAACCCGATCGTCCTGCCGGTGACCCTCGTCCTCGGGCTCGGCGCCGGCTGGTGGATGGCCAGGACCCGCAAGCACTCGGCGGACAAGCAGCACCTCAAGCAGTGGCTGTCCGACGCCATCGCCGACGCCCGGTCGACCGTCGACCAGGTCGTCGCCGAGCAGCTGATCGCCGCCGAGCAGCACCTGTCCCTGGCGCTGGACGAGGCGCTCGGCAAGCGCGTCGAGGCCATCGAGGTCGAGCTCCGCGACGTCGACAAGGCGCTCCGGATGGAGGCGGGCGAACGCGGCCGCGAACTCCAGGTGGTCACCCGCCGCCAGGCCGAGATCAGGGCGGGCCGCACCCAGGTCGACCAGCTGCTCGGCCGGATCCGCTCGGTCCGCGACCGGGGCTGAGGCGGAACGGCCGCGTTCGGACGAGCAGGAAACGGGTGTGCGACCTCACCTTCGGAACCGAATCGGCATAACGTGGGTCGTACCGGTACGAAACGCGCAGGAGGGTGACCCGGTGTACATCGATGAGAACGGCGGAGCCGACGGCGAGCTCAAGGTCACCGTCGAGGGCGAGGAGTACACCGCCGAGACGACCTACGACCTCGACCACGACGGTGTCGAGGACAGCGCGGTGGTGGAGACCGACGACGGTGGGCACCTGGCGTTCACCGACACGGACCGGGACGGCGACGCCGACCTGATGAGCACGTTCGACCGGGACGGGAAGCTGGTCGCGCAGGCGAGGTTCGACGGGCACTCGGGTGAGTGGGTCTCGGTCGACCCGGCGGACGCGACCGAGCAGACGAACACGAACGCGAGCAACACGATCGTCGTCGACACGGACAGCGGCGACCAGAACGTGGGCGCCCCGACCGAGGACACCGACGGCGACGGCAAGGCCGACACCGCCGTCGTGAAGGACGAGCAGGGCGACACCTGGCTGTTCACCGACGTGGACGGCGACGGCAGGGCGGACCTGGCGACCGAGATCACCACGGACGGCGAGGTCGTGATGACCAAGCACACCGCCGAGGACACGTGGACCGAGGTCGAGCGCGGTCACATCGATTCCGACGGCAAGTACGTGCCGGACAGCAAGAGCGGTGTGCTGTCGGAGGAGGACGTGTGGCTGGACGAGGGTCGGGACGAGCCGTTCGGATCGGTTTCCGGGGTCGTGCGAATCGATTCGACGACCGGGCAATGGATCAGTCCGAACTAGACCCGAAGCGGATTCCTGCTCGGGATAACCCGGAGTTCGCACGGAATCGCACTGGAGCACTCACTGGACTGGACCATTGAGAGCGCTCCCACAATCGGTAGGAAAAAGTGCCCCATGTGCTGTTCGACGCACATGGGGCACTTGATTTTCCCCGGATAAAGCGCAGGTCACAGTTTTGTGCGCGCTGAACGGGTGCTGAATCGATTCCAGAATCGGTCTTGTGAGGCACCCGACAGGTCAGCTCTCGGTAACCGGGGATTAACCCGGCTAACCTCGGTCTATCCCCTTCACAGAACGTTCGGGTTCCCCCGGACGTTGTGGAGCTATTTCCGAGGACGTTGTCGTCCCACGCCGGACGACGACGTCCCAGTGGGCTGTGGCGCAGTCAGGAGACGAGACGAGATGACGGCAGTGACCATTCCCGGTCTCGACAAGGCACCTACCAACCATGCAGGCCTGCTGTCCTGGGTCCGCGACGTGGCCGATCTGACCTGTCCCGACGAGGTCGTGTGGGCGGACGGAACCGAAGCGGAATGGACACGGCTCACCGGAAAGCTCGTCGACGCCGGAACGTTCGTGCCTCTGAAGAAGAAGCAGAACTCGTTCTGGGCCGCATCCGACCCGACCGACGTCGCGCGGGTCGAGGAGCGCACCTTCATCTGCTCCGTGGACGAAGCCGACGCGGGCCCCACGAACAACTGGATGAACCCCTCGGAGATGAAGGGGATCATGACCGAGCTCTACCGGGGCTCGATGCGCGGCCGCACGATGTACGTGATCCCGTTCTGCATGGGTCCGCTCGAAGCGGACGAGCCCATGCTGGGCGTCGAGATCACCGACTCCGAGTACGTGGTCGTCTCCATGCACATCATGACCCGCATGGGTGACAAGGCCCTCGCGAAGTTCGGCGAGGACGCCAAGTACGTGAAGGCGCTGCACTCGATCGGCGCGCCCTTGGAGGACGGCCAGGCGGACGTGCCGTGGCCGTGCAACGACACGAAGTACATCACCCAGTTCCCCGAAGAGCGGATGATCTGGTCCTTCGGCTCCGGCTACGGCGGCAACGCCCTGCTCGGCAAGAAGTGCTACTCGCTGCGCATCGCCTCGGTGATGGCGCGCGACGACGGCTGGCTGGCCGAGCACATGCTGATCCTCAAGCTCACCTCGCCGGAGAACAAGGTCTACTACATCGCCGCGGCGTTCCCGTCGGCGTGCGGCAAGACGAACCTGGCGATGCTGGAGCCGACCATCCCCGGCTGGAAGGTCGAGACGCTGGGCGACGACATCGCCTGGATGCGCTTCGGCGAGGACGGCAGGCTGTACGCCGTCAACCCGGAGAACGGCTTCTTCGGCGTCGCGCCCGGCACCGACTACCACACGAACCCGAACGCGATGCGCACGATCGCGAAGGGCAACTCGCTCTTCACGAACGTCGCGCTGACCGACGACGGCGACGTCTGGTGGGAGGGCATGGGCGAGCCCCCGGCCCACCTGACCTCGTGGAAGAAGCAGGACTGGACGCCGGCCAGCGGCGAGCTGTCCTCGCACCCGAACTCGCGGTACTGCACGCCGATCGACCAGTGCGACATCAAGGCGCCGGAGTGGGACGACCCGAAGGGCGTGCCGATCTCGGCGATCTTCTTCGGTGGCCGCCGCGCCACGACGATCCCGCTGGTCACGGAGTCGCGCGACTGGCAGCACGGCGTGTTCATGGGTGCCACGCTGTCCAGCGAGACGACCGCCGCCGCCACCGGCAAGGTCGGCGTCGTGCGCCGCGACCCGATGGCGATGCTGCCGTTCATCGGCTACAACGCGGGCGACTACTTCAAGCACTGGATCGAGGTCGGCAAGAACGCCGACGCCGAGAAGCTGCCGAAGATCTTCTACGTCAACTGGTTCCGCCGCGGTGAGGACAAGCGCTTCCTGTGGCCCGGTTTCGGTGAGAACTCGCGCGTCCTGAAGTGGGCGATCGAGCGCATCGAGGGCAAGGCCACGGCCGTGGAGACGCCGATCGGCCACGTGCCGACGGCCGACGCGCTCGACCTCTCGGGCCTGGACGCCTCGACCGAGGACATCGAGACCTCGCTGGAGGTCGACGTGGAGGAGTGGAAGGCCGAGATCCCGCTCATCGAGGAGTGGTTCGCCAAGATCGGCGACAAGCTGCCGACCTCGCTGCGCGACGAGTTCGAATCCCTGAAGCAACGCCTCGGCTGATGGCTTGAGGTGTGACAGGAAGACCCGGTGGCCAACGGCGTCCACCGGGTCTTCCGCTTTGTGCACACCTGTCCACACGCCCTGAACTGGACAGCTTCTAAGTTGTCCACAGCCTGTGCATGGATCTGTGCACAGGCTGTGGAGAAGGTCAGACGACGCCGACCAGTGCCACGGCCTGATCGGCGATGTCCCGGCGCTGCGCCTCGAACGCCGCGTCGGTCAGCGCCGCCGGGTCGACCGGCTGGGTGAGCACGGGCGTGTGCAGGTGACCGCCGAGCACGGTCGCCGCGCCGAGGCCGGTCCGCACGCGGTTGGCGCGGTACATGCTCTCGTTGGACAGGTAGTCACCGCCGCCGCCG
Organism: Umezawaea sp. cmx-9-4; assembly: GCA_049997955.1. Lineage (GTDB taxonomy): Bacteria > Actinomycetota > Actinomycetes > Mycobacteriales > Pseudonocardiaceae > Umezawaea. The sequence continues at coordinate 312,978 of JAEBDY010000013.1, forward strand.
GACGCCGCGGCCGCGCCGGGCGTCGGCTCGTCGCTGCGGCACGACATCGCGCCGGTACCGGGAACGGTGCCGACGGGCCACTCGCAGAAGGACCGGTTGAGCTGCACCGTGAACGGGCCGGTGCCGGCGTCGACCATCTTCTGGAACGGCAGCGTGGTCTCGATGAACTCGGTCGACGGCTGCGGCCAGCCCGCCGCGTCCGGCACGGGACCGCGGGAGGACGCGTCGTTGTTGTCCGGGAACCCACCCCGCCACCTCGACGCCCAGCGCTCGACGTCGAACCGGCCGGGCCTGCCCTGGCTGATGGTCACGAACGCGTCCGGCTCGGCACTGCTCCGCAGCGCCGTCCCGTAGACGGCCTCCACGATCCCCTCGTCGAACGCTCCCCACAGCACGGGCAGCACCGCGGCCTGCACGACGACCTTGCCCTGCGGGGTGTCGAACACCTTGCCGTCGAGCTGCAGCACCGCCGCGCCCGCCGGGTTGCCCCGGCGCACGGAGCTGCCGGTGAGCTGGAACGGGTCGAACCCGGTGACCACGATCTTCCGGACGTCCGGCTGGTCCTGGAACCGCACGTCGGACACGCCGCGGGAGGCGCGGTCGACCGACTCGACCAGCTTCGCCCGCTCGGTGGCGTCGACGGCGATCCTCGGCGTCCACTGCCGCAACGCCTTCGTCAGGTGCAGCCGGGCCCAGTACAGCGGCCGGTCGTCGTAGGCGTCCCACGTGGTCTGGGTGCTCTGGGCCCGCTTGACCGCGGCCTTCCACAGGTCGGTGCCCGCCGAGCTGACGAGCTGCCGGGCGGCGCGGGCCGAAGGCGCCGCGCACAGCCGGTCGGTGAACCGCTCGACGTTCACGTCGAAGCCCGCCAGCCGGACCAGTTCCGGTCCGACCGCCGGGCCTCCGGCGACGAGGACGTCGTCGAGTCGTTGCTCCTCGACGCTCAGGGGAGCGGCGGGGTCGAAGCACGCGCGGGTGGTGTCCTGTTGGGCGGAAGCGACACCAGGTGCCATGAGCAGGGACAGGGCGACCGCGGCGGGCAGGAGGGCGCGCAGTCGGGGGGTGCTTTCACGGATCACGCTGTGATCGTTTCCGATCACCGGGTGTGCCGATACCCCTCATGCTGGGCTCAGGCCGTCAACCTGCGGGTTTCCAGGCTGAAAGCTTTTAACTTCACACCTGCGGCGATCAGCGCCTCGCGGACGGAGCCCGCGACGGCCACCGCGTTCGGGCTGTCGCCGTGCACGCAGATCGAATCGACCCGCGCCCGGATCCGCCGCCCGTCGACGCTGGTCACGGTGCCCTCGGTGGCCAGTTGGACGCTGCGCCGGGCAATCTCCGCGGGGTCGTGCAGCACCGCGCCCGCTTGCCCGCGCGGCACCAGCGTGCCCGCCGCGGTGTACGCGCGGTCGGCGAACGCCTCGAACCGCACGGGCAGCCCGGCGACCTCGGCGCGCTTGAGCCACACGGCGCCGGGCATGCCCAGCACGGTCAGCGCCGGGTCGTAGGCGCGCACCGCGTCGACCACGGCGTCGGCCTGCGCCTCGTGCCTGACCAGCGCGTTGTACAGCGCGCCGTGCGGTTTCACGTACCCGATCCGCACCCCGGCGGCCTTCGCGCACGCGTCCAGCCCGCCCAGTTGGTAGAGCACTTCGGCGGTCAGCGTGGCCGGGTCGACGTCGACGAACCGCCGTCCGAACCCGGCGAGGTCGCGGTAGCCGACGTGGGCGCCGATGGCGACTCCGCGCTCGGCGGCCACCTGGCAGGTGCGCAGCATGGTGTCCGGGTCGCCCGCGTGGAAACCGCAGGCCACGTTCGCGCTGGTGACGATGGTCAGCAGGGCTTCGTCGTCACCGAGTCGCCAGTGACCGAAGCCCTCCCCGAGGTCCGCGTTGAGGTCCATGGTCGTTCCTCCCTCGACTCAGGGTAAGGATTGTTCAACAATCCTTCAATACTCCAAACCGGTAGGATGGGCGCATGACAACGGCGCCGTCCCACGACTGGCTGGGCACCCTGGCAGACGACCGCCTCAGCCAGGACCGGGCCCGCGCCGAACGCGTCGCCGACAAGCTCCGCGACCGGATGCTCGACGGTGAGCTGACCCCCGGCCTGCAGCTCAACGAGAAGGCCATCTCCGACGCGCTCGGCATCTCCCGCAACACGCTGCGCGAGGCGTTCCGGCTGCTCACGCACGAACGCCTGCTGGTGCACGAGCACAGTCGCGGCGTCTTCGTGTGCGAACCGGGAGTCGAGGAGGTCGCCGACATCTACGCCGCCCGCCGGGTGATCGAGTGCGGTGCCATCCGCCGCTGGTCCGACGCGACCGAGGCGGCCCGCCAGGGCGTGCGGGACGCCGTGGCGTTCGGCGTGCGCGGCGCCGAGACGGACAACTGGCTGGACGTCGGCACGGCGAACATCCGCTTCCACCGGGCGATCACCGCCCTCGCGGGCAGCCTCCGGCTGAACGAGGAGGTCCAGCGGCTGCTCGCCGAACTGCGGCTGGCGTTCTACGTGATGGGCAACCCGCGCGAGTTCTACCAGGACTACCTGCCGATGAACCGGGCCATCCTGGCGCTGCTCGACGCCGACTCCGTGGCCGAGGCCGAGGGGGAGCTGCTCCGGTACTTCGACACGGCCGAATCCCATCTCGTCACTAGGCTGTCCGGACGTTAGTTGGTCACGATTCGGTCGTTCAATCCGCAGTCGGTCCACTCGGCACGATGACGTTCGTCGCCCTTCCGGCCTAGCATCTCGAAACACCTGAGTAACCAGGGCCGTACGGAGGGGCAACATGCCTTCTGCTCCACAGACCAGTGGCTTGCGCTGGAGCAACTGGAACCTGCTCTTGCTGGTTCCGCTGCTGATGCTGATCACGCCGTTCTTCAACTTCGCCAAACCCGAGGTGTTCGGGTTGCCGTTCTTCTACTGGTACCAGTTCGCGTTCGTCCCCGTGGGGGTCGTCTGCGTGGGCCTGGTCTTCTTCATGACCAAGGACGAGCCGGTGGAGCACGGATCCGACCTCCTCGACGTCGACGACCTCGACGCCGGCGACCCGAAGAAGGGGAAGCACTGATGCAGTGGACCGAGTTCATCGTGTTCACGGTCTTGTTCCTGCTGGTCACCGTGCTGGGTTTCTTCGCGGCGAAGTGGAAGCAGGGCGACACCCTCGAACACCTCGACGAGTGGGGCCTCGGCGGCCGCAAGTTCGGCTCGTGGATCACCTGGTTCCTGGTGGGCGGTGACCTCTACACGGCCTACACGTTCGTGGCCGTGCCCGCCCTGATGTTCGGCGCGGGCGCGATGGGCTTCTTCGCCCTGCCGTACACCGTGATCCTGTACCCGATCGTCTTCCTGCCCCTGGTCAGGATGTGGTCGGTGTCGCGGGTCCACGGGTACGTGACGCCCGCCGACTTCGTGCGGGGCCGCTACGGCTCGCACTGGCTGGCGCTGATCGTCGCGGTCACCGGCATCGTCGCGACCATGCCGTACATCGCGCTCCAGCTCGTCGGCCTGGAGGCCGTGCTGCGCACGATGGGCCTCAACGGCAGCGGCATCCTCGGCCACCTGCCGCTGTTCATCGCGTTCGTCGTGCTGGCGCTCTACACCTACCAGTCCGGTCTGCGGGCGCCCGCGCTGATCGCGTTCGTCAAGGACACCCTGATCTACCTGGTGATCATCGTCGCGGTGATCTACCTGCCGAGCAAGTTCGGTGGCTGGGGCGAGATCTTCGGCGACGCGCAGGCGAAGTTCGACGCCACCCCGGCGCCTTCCGACGGCACGCTGCTCAACGCGAACAACCAGCTCCAGTACGCGACCCTGGCCCTGGGCTCGGCGCTGGCGCTGTTCCTGTACCCGCACTCGCTCACCGGCATCCTCGCCTCGCGCGGCCGCAAGGTGATCAAGCGGAACATGGTGGCGCTGCCCGCGTACTCGCTGCTGCTGGGCCTGCTGGCGCTGCTCGGCTACGTCGCCATCAGCGCGGGCGTCAAGCCGATCACCAACCAGGCCACCGGCCGCCCGGACACGAACACCATCGTGCCGGTGCTGTTCGGCCAGGAGTTCCCGGCCTGGTTCGCGGGCATCGCGTTCGCCGCCATCGGCATCGGCGCGCTGGTCCCGGCGGCGATCATGTCGATCGCGGCCGCGAACCTGTGGACCCGCAACATCTACAAGGAGTACATCAAGAAGGGTGCCACCCCGAAGGAGGAGGCCAAGCAGGCCAAGCTGGCCTCGCTGGTGGTGAAGTTCGGCGCGGTCGCGTTCATCCTGTTCATCGACCCGCAGTTCTCCATCGACCTCCAGCTCATCGGCGGCGTCATGATCCTCCAGACGCTGCCCGCGGTGGCCATCGCGCTCTACACCCGCTGGTTCCACGTGTACGGCATGATCGCGGGCTGGGTCGTGGGCATGGGCTGGGGCATGTACCTGCTCTACACGATCCCGAACGCGGCGGCGGGCAAGGCGCACTTCGGTGGCTCCGCGCTCGCGCTGGACAAGCTGTCGCTGCTCGGCTGGCACCCGTTCGGCGGGTCCACCGTGCAGATCTACGTCGGCTTCGTCTCCGTCGTGGCGAACATCCTGGTGGCGGTCGTCGTCACGCTGATCGCCCGCAAGCTGCGGGTGTTCAACGGCACCGACCAGACCACCCCCGCCGACTACCACGTCGACGAGGACAGCCCCCGGCTCAAGGCGATCGCCGGGAACTGACCGCACGCGGTTCCGCCGAGGCCACCGGGGTTCGCCCCGGTGGCCTCACGCGTGCCTGGCCCGGAACTGCGACGCCTTGACCCGGTTGCCGCACCTCTTCATGTCGCACCACCGCCGCGCACCCCGCCGCGAGTTGTCGACGTACAGGCGCGTGCACGTGTCCGCGCCGCACTCCCGCACCTCCGCCGCCAGCGGGCGCGCCAGCAGTTCCACCGCCGACCGGCTGATCGTCGCGAGCACCGCGTCCAGGTCGCCGGTCCGCTCCACGACGCCGTCCGCGCCGAGCGCGGTCGTGATCGGCGGCCGGGCGGCCTTCTCGTTGAGCAGGGCCAGATCCCCGTACTCCTCGCCGTCGCGGGCCGCGACGGCCAGCCGGTAGATCTCCTCGCGCAGCACCAGCGCGTCCTCGAACGCCCAGTCGTCGACGACGGGCGCCACGTCGACCAGCCCGGCGAGGGTCGTCCACGCGGCCAGGTCCGCGGGCTCGGTGAGCAGCTGGATCCGGTCGGTGCGGCGGGAGCCGACCGTGCCCGCGAAGTCGAGCGCGAGGTTCCCGCTGACGAACGTGACGTCCATGGGTGGAGCATAACCGCTTGAATAGGTTACTGTCCTGAGTAACCGCTTTAACAGGTTACTCAGGAGGGGTCATGGGTCGGATCGGTCCACCGGTGTTCGTCGTGCTCTGGAGCAGCGCGTTCGTCGCCGCGGTCATCGGCACCGACGTCGCCCCGCCGATGCTGCTGACGTTCAGCCGCTTCGCCCTCGCGGGCGTGCTCCTCGCGGTGATCGCCTGGGCGTCGGGGTCGAAGTGGCCGCGCGGCAAGCAGCTCGCGCACGTCGCCGTCGTCGGACTCCTCATGCAGGCCGTGCAGTTCGGCGGCTTCTACTCGGCCATCGGCCTCGGCCTGCCCGGCGGCGTCGTGGCGCTGGTGCAGGGCCTCAACCCCGTGGTGATCGCCCTGCTCGCGGCGGGTGTCCTGCACGAGCGCATGACCCGCTACCAGTGGCTCGGCTTCGCCATCGGCGGCGGCGGTGTGCTGCTCGCGGTGTCCGACCGGCTCGGCTCCTCGCTCGGCGCGATCCTGCTGTGCGTCGTCGGCCTGCTCGGCCTGAGCCTCGGCACCGTCTACCAGAAGGCCTTCACGCCCGACGTCGACGTGCGGAGCAGCACCGCCGTCCACTTCCTGGTCGCCACCCCGGTCATGGGCGTCGCCTCGCTCGTCCTGGAGACGCCGCAGGTCTCGAACTGGAGCGTCTTCGGCGGCGTGCTCGCGTGGATCGTGCTGGTCAACTCCGTCGGTACGTTCCTGCTGCTCAACCTCATGCTGCACCGCGAAGCGGCTAGCAGGGTCGGCGCCCTGTTCTTCCTCACCCCCGCCGTCACCGCGCTGATGGCCTGGCTCGTGCTCGGCCAGACCCTCGGCACGACCACCGTCGTCGGACTGGCGCTCGGCGGCGCGGGCGTGCTGCTCGCGACCGTCGTCAGGCCTGCCGCAGCCGCATCCACAGCAGGTACGGCGAAGGGTCGTCCCGCCACGCCGGTTCCCGCACGGCTTCGATGAGCAGACCCGCCTTCTCCAGCGCGCCGGTGTAGTGCGACAGCGGGTGGCTCCACCCGCTGAAAACCATCGACAACCCGTCGCGCTCTACTTCTTCGCGGAACCGCGTCGACTCCAGGTACGGGCTCCTCCGGTCGCCGGGGTTCGTGGCCGGGTGCGTGATCGACAGGCACAGCCGCCCGCCGGTCATCAGCACCCGCGCCGCCTCCAGCACGGCCGCCTCCACGTCGTCCACGTCCATCAGCACGTTGTAGGCGACGACCAGGTCGAAGCTGTCGTCCTCGAACGGCAGCGAGGTCGCGTCGGCGACCAGGTACTCCCCTTCGGGATGGGCTTCGCGCGCGGCGTCGACCATGCTCGCCGACCCGTCGAACCCGATGACCCGGTGTCCGCGCTCGGCGAGGTCGCGCGACACCCGCCCCTCACCGCAGCCGAAGTCCAGCGTCGCGAAGCCGGGCCGCGGGACGAGGGCCAGGAAGTCCTCGCGGTAGGTCCAGTAGGAGTCGAAGCCGGGGCGCCGCACCCAGGCGATCCAGTTGCGGCTCTGCTCTTCCCAGTGCTCCACCAGAGTCTCGTCCACTGCTCGGACCCTAGCCCTGGTGACGGGTGTCCCGCAGGTCGTCAGCGGTCGACCACCAGTGCCGCCGCTCCCACGAGACCGGCCTCCCCGCCGAGCCGCGCGGGCTCGACCCGCAGGTCTTCGAGGTAGGACAGGCCCGCGTGCTTGGCCAGCGCCCGCCGGATCGGGTCGAACAGCAGGTCACCCGCCTGGGCCACGCCGCCGCCGACCACGGCGAGGTCCAGGTCGCACACCGCCGCGGTCGCCGCGATGGCCAACCCGACCGCGTACCCGGCTCGCTCGAACGCCGCCAGCGGCACCTCCTCGCCGTGCTGGGCGGCCGCCGCGAGGTGCGCCGCGTCGGCGTGCTTCGGCGCCTGCCAGCCCTGCCGCCGCGCCCACGCCACCAACCGCGGCCCGCCAGCGACGACCTCCACGCAGCCACGGCCACCGCACGTGCACTCGATGCCGTCCGGCTCCACCACGACGTGCCCGACGTGCCCGGCGTTGCCGGTCCGCCCGCCGAACGGCCGCCCGGCGAAGACCAGCCCGCCGCCGACACCGGTCGACACGACCAGCCCGACCATGAACCGACTGCCCTGCCCCGCGCCGCGCCAGTGCTCGCCCAACGCCATGCACACGCCGTCGCCCGCCAACTCGACCCGCACACCCGGCACCAGGTCGGCCACCCGGTCGCGCAGCGGGAACCGCTGCCACACCGGCACGTTGATCGGACTGGCGGTCCCGGCCACGGCATCGACCGGCCCGGCGCACGCGATCCCGACCCCGGACACGATCTCGCCCTGGAGCACCTGGTCCACAGCGGACTCGACGGCCGTCCACGTCGCCTCGGCGTCGTCCACCGGCGTCGGCACCCGCACGGTCCGCAGCACCGCACCGTCGCGGTCGACCAGCCCGGCGGCGATCTTGGTGCCACCCACGTCCAGCGCCAGCACGACATCCGTCACTGTTCGAAGCTCCTCACGAGGCGGGTGTGGGACCACCCTAGGCTCAGCCGACTACCGCTTCAGCATCCGCGTCAGGCCCGCGGCGACGGTGGTCGCCAGGATCCAGCCGCTCACGATCAGACCGGACGCGATCCACTGCGCCGCGTCCGGTGTCTGCCAGCGGTTCTTGTTGCCGAAGTCCACGATCGGCACTACCAGGTCGATGGTGAACAGCCACGGGTTCCACTGGAGGGTGTCGTCGGAGTTGATCACCGTCAGCGGTGCGCCGACCGCGAAGTACGCGCTGCCGAGGACCCACGACACGACCAGCCAGCCCAGCGCGCGGCCCGGCCGGTAGCCGTAGCCGACCATCCACCGCTGCAACCAGCTCCACAGCAGCACCAGCGGGCCGACGACCCTGGTGCCCTCGGCGACCGCGATGTACCGCAGCCGCTGCTTCTCCATCAGCACGGTCGACGCGTGCTCGTCGTTGCCGCTGGCCCGCAGCAGTGCGGCGAGCTGGTCGTACGGGCCGGGGCGGTAGCGGTGGCGCATGGCCTGGCGCAGCCAGCGCAGCCGCCGCAGCACGGACGCGTCGTCGCGCAGGTCGATGGAGTGCCGCAGCGAGTCGTAGCGGAAGTCCTCCAGGTCGATCCGGCCGGTGGCGTTCCAGAAGTTCTCGTTGTCCTCCAACGAGGTGCAGCCCGCGCCGCGCAGCGTGACCTTGCCCTTCGGCGGGCTCACGGGCGTCAGCACCAGTTCCGGGACCTGCATGCCGAGCGCGTTGAGCGCGTGGCTGTCCAGCTTGTCGCCGAGGACCGCGCCCGCGAAGTTCGCCGTCCGGCCGATCTGGGCGCGCCGGGTGCGCACGCCGCCGTGCGCCACGAACTCCTTGGCGCCCTTGGCGCAGATGAGGTCGCGGCCGATGGTGGCGCCGCCGATGTCGACCGACGCCTTCCCACCCGGCTGGTGGCGGTACTCGCCCGGCTGGATGAGCCTGCTGCCGCGCAGGTCCAGGTTCGCTCCGATGTGGACGGCCCGCAGTTCCAGCACGCCCGCCACGTTCGCCTCGCGGGCGCTGAAGTTGCTGCCCACCCGGCACCGGTTGGCCAGCACGGTGTCCGCGAACGGGTTGCTCAACGTCGACGCGTCCAGCACCAGGCTGCCCCGCACGGTCGCGTCGACCATCCGGAACTGGCCCCTCATCTCCAGTTCCCGCGCGGTGACGTCACCGCCGATCTCGGCGCCGTCCAGGTGCACGGCCCGGCCGCGGCCGATGGGATCGGTGTTGCCGCCCGGCGGTTTGACCGCGTCCAGCTTCGCGCCCGCCAGCGACAGCGTGCCGCCGATGGACGCGTTCAGCATCCGCAGCGTGCCCGCGCTGGTGAACCCGCGATCCAGGTCCACGTCGCCGTTCACGGTGATCCGGTCGAGCACCAGCGAGGCGTGCGGATCGGCGTGCGGGTCCACGAGGGCGGGTTCGGGCCGGTCGTCGCCCGCGTGCAGCGCCGCGTGCCGCATCGTGAAGGCCGAGCTGATCCGCGCGTTCGGCAGCATCACGGTGCCGTGCGAGGTGAAGCGCCGGTCGGACTCCGCCCACATCCCGCACAGCAGGTTGCCGCCGACCTGCATCCCGTTGCCGTTCAACGAGAACCCACCGGGGTTGTGCAGCACCGCGCCGCTGAAGTTGCAGTTGCCGTTGATCAGCGCGCCCGCGACCCGGACCTCGCCCTCGGTGCGGATGCCGTACGCCAGCAGGGCTCCCGCGACCTTCATCCGGTCCGCGTGCAGCGCCAGCTCACCCGGCGCGCGCAGCGTGCACGTCCGCAGCAGGACCGAGCCCGCGATGTCGGAGTCGGTGAGGTCGACCGGCCCCACGACGGTGCAGCCGTCGAGCGACACGTCGTTGGCGCTGGTCAGGTTCCGGCCCGCGAGGCCGGGCAGCCAGCACTGCCGGAAGTCGATCCCCGCCAGCTTGCTCTGCCGCAGGTCCGGCGGCTGCTCGAACCGGCAGCGCTCGAACTCCAGCAGGTAGTTCAGCTCCACGGCCCGCAGGTCGAGCACGCCGGTGAGGAACCGGTCCACGATCCGGATCACCGGCGGCGCGCTGGACCGCCGCCGCGGCAGCCGCCAGTTGCCCGCGACGTCCGGTTCGCCGACACCGCGCAGGACGTCCGCGGCGGCCATCCGGAAGGACCGCGGCGGGCTGTCGTCGAAGACGTCCAGCCCGCGCGCGTCGCTTTCCGCCATCTAGTCGGTTTTGTCCTGGTGCGTCGGGTTGAGCACCCTGGCCAGGAACGACTTCGTGCGCTCGTGCTGCGGGTCGCCGATGACCTGCTCGGCCAACCCCTCCTCGACCACGTACCCGCCGTCCATGAACAGCACCTTGTCCGCCACCTCGCGGGCGAACTGCATCTCGTGCGTCACGACCAGCATCGTCATGCCCTCTTCGGCCAGCTGCCGCATGACCCCGAGCACGTCGCCGACCAGTTCCGGGTCCAGCGCCGAGGTCGGCTCGTCGAACAGCATCACCTCGGGGTCCATCGACAGCGCCCGCGCGATCGCGACGCGCTGCTGCTGGCCACCGGAGAGCTGCGCGGGCATCGCGTTGGCCTTCTCGGCCAGGCCGACCCGCTCCAGGTTGTGCCGCGCGACCTTCTCGGCCTCGGCCTGGCTGCGCTTGAGCACCTTGCGCTGCGCCACGGTGAGGTTGTTCAGCACGGTGAGGTGCGCGAACAGGTTGAACGACTGGAAGACCATGCCGATCTTCGTGCGAGCGGCGTCGATGTCGACGTCGGGGTCGGTCAGTTCGACGCCGTTCACGACGATCTTGCCCGCGTTCGGCTCCTCCAGCACGTTCACGCAGCGCAGCAGCGTGGACTTGCCCGAGCCGGACGGCCCGATGATGCAGATGACCTCACCCGAGTTCACCCGCACGTCGATGCCGCGCAGCACCTCCAGCGGGCCGAACGACTTCTTGAGACCCGTGATCTCGACTGCAAGCTCGGTCATGCGGACACCGCCAGGCCACTCGCTTCGGGAGAACTGATCTTCTTGCCGCCGGTCTGCCGCTCCAGGTACCGGGACAGGTAGCCCAGCGGGAGCGTGATGATCAGGTAGCACATGCCCGCGATCAGGATCGGGGTCAGCGAAGGGCTGCGGCTCAGCGCTTCGCGGCCGAACTTGGTCAGCTCGTAGTTGGCCGTGGTGAGGCCGACGATGCTGATCAGCGACGAGTCCTTGGTCAGCAGGATCAGCTCGTTGGTCAACGGCGGCAGGATGATCCGGAACGCCTGCGGGATGACGACGGTGATCATCGTGCGGCCCTGGGACATGCCGAGGGACCGGGCCGCCTCGATCTGGCCCTTGGGCACCGCCTGGATGCCCGCGCGGATCGTCTCGGCCATGTACGCGGCGCCGACGAGCCCGAGCGCCAGCCCGGCCGTGGAGTTGATGTCGAACTTCAGCCCCAGCGCGAGCGGCACGCCGACGCTGAGGGCGATGAACACCAGCAGGGCGGGCACGCCGCGGAAGAACTCGATGTAGATCGTGGCGATCCACCGGTACGGGGCCACCGACGACAACTTCATCAGTGCGAGCACCAGGCCCAGCAGCAGACCCAGCGCGAAGCCGAGCGAGGTGTAGATGATCGTGTTCTTCAACGCGATCGTGATGATGCTGGGGAACATCGACTTGGCGATCTCGACGTTGAAGAAGGATCGTCTGATCTCGCCCCAGTCGGCGAACAGCGCCGCCGCCAGGGCGATCACGACCAGCAGTGCGTACTGGGCGCGGCGGAAAACTACCGCTCGCTGCCTCTTCGACATGGCCATCGAGGGCTCCCGTGGTGAAAATACAGGTTCGGACAAGGAACAAGGCCGGTGCTGGTCGCACCGGCCTTGCGGTCAACCGGCTTACTTCTTCTCCGGCTTCTTCCCGAACCACTTCTCGTAGATCGTGTCGTACTCGCCGCTGTCCTTGGCCTTCTTGATGACCTCGTTGACCTTGGCGAGCAACGCGGCGTTGCCCTTCTTGACAGCGATGCCGTACTGCTCACCGGTGTCGAACTGCTTGGTCACCTCGGTGTCCGGGAACTCCTTGGCGTAGTCGAACAGCACGCCGTTGTCGTTGATGCCCGCGTCGACCGAGCCGGTGCGCACGGCGACCTCCATCAGCGGGAGGTCTTCGAACTGGACGACCTCGTAGCCGTTGGCGGCCGCGTTGTCGTTCGCGTACTTCTCGCCGGTGGTGTCCTGCTGGACACCCAGCTTCTTGCCCTTGAGCGTCGACAGGTCCGTGAGACCGGAGTCCTTCTTCACCAGCAGCGCCTGGCTGGCCTCGAAGTACGGCTCGGAGAAGTCGATCGCCTGCTTGCGCTCGTCGGTGATCGTCATGCCCGCCGCGGCGAGGTCGCAGTTGCCGGTGCTGAAGGCGGAACCGGACGTGATCGTCTCGAACGGGGTGTCGAAGATCTTCTGCGTCGCGCCCAGTTCCTTGGCGACGAGGTCGACCAGGTCGACGTCGAAGCCGACGGTCTTGTCACCCTCGCTGAACTGGAAGGGCTTGTAGGAGAGGTGGGTGCAGGTGGTCAGGGACCCGCTCTCCACCAAGGTGATCGCCGATCCGGCGGCGGTGTTGTTGCCGGATCCGGTGTCGACCTTGGTCGCGCACGCGCTGACCGCGAGGGCCACTGTGAGCACGGGGAGCATGGCAAGCACCTGATGCCTGGTTCGACGGGCCACTAGGTCACTCCTCGTAACTGAGTTGGTCGAGTGTTCGGGATACTGCCACTTGGGTGACAGGTCTGGACAGCACGTGCGTGTTACATCCCGTTCGAGTTGCCGAATTGAGCGTCACAGTCCTATTCGGCCGAATGTCGTACACGCGATCGGGTCACATCACACCGCATGGGCACGCAGAGCGCATGTCCGACGTGATCCGCGCAGGTCACGGATGGAGCAATCCCGCCACCAGGGCTGTCCACCCGGTTTGGTGAGTGGCACCCAATCCCTCGCCCGTGTCGCCGTCGAAGTACTCGCTGAAAGTGATGTGGTCGCGCCACAGGGGTGAGTCCGTCGATTCGACGCGCTTGCCGTCCGCGGGCCTGCGGCCGTCGTGGTCGGGCAGGAAGAGCGACACCAGCCGCCGTGCCAGCTCGTCGGCGGCCTGACCCGCTGTGACCTCGCGCTCCGACCGGGTCGGCAGCTCGACGCGGAACTGCCCGTCGTGGAACGAGTCGAGCGTGCGCAGCGCCTCCACCAGCAGCGCGTTGGTGGGGAACCACACCGGGCCGCGCCAGTTCGAGTTGCCGCCGAACATCGGCGTGCGGGACTCGCCGGGCTCGTAGCCGATCCGGTGCTGCTGGTCGGCGACGTGCACCTCCATGCCCTCGCGGTGCGCGACCGACATCGACCGGATGCCGTGCGGCGAGAGGAACTCGCCCTCGTCCAGCATCCTGGCCAGCACGAGCCGCAGCTTGCGGTCGTCCAGCAGCGACAGCAGGTTGCGGCGCCCGTCCGGCCGGTCCTGCCAGGTCAGGAACTGCACCAGCTCCGGCCTGCGCGCCATCAGGTGGTCGAGCCGCCGGGTGAAGCTCGGCAGCTCCTCGAACACCCACGGCTCCAGCACGGCCGACGCCAGCAGCGGGATGAGGCCGACCATCGACCGCACCCGCACCGGCTGCGACTCCACCGTGCCGTCGGCGAGCCTGCGCGACACTACGTCGTAGCAGAACCCGTCGGCCTCGTCCCAGATCCCGCCGCCACCCGAGCCGAACTGGGTGGACGCCTCGGCGATGCCGAGGAAGTGCTCGACGAACTTCGTCGCCACGTCCTCGTACGACTCGTCGTGGCGCGCCAGCTCCAGCGCGATCTGCATCAGGTGCAGGCTGTAGGCGGCCATCCACGAGGTCGCGTCCGACTGCTCCAGCCGCCACGCGCCCAGCATGGGCTCGGACCGGTTGACCGGTCCGATGTTGTCCATGCCGAGGAACCCGCCCTCGAACAGGTAGCTGCCGTCGGCGTCCTTGCGGTTGACCCACCAGGAGAAGTTCAGCAGCAGCTTGTGGAAGATCTTCGCCAGGAACTTCCGGTCCGGCGTCTCCTCCGCCCGGTACACCTGGAGCGCCGCCCACGCGTGCACGGGCGGGTTGACGTCGCCGAACTCCCACTCGTAGGCCGGGATCTGGCCGTTCGGGTGCATCAGCCACTCGCGGCACAGCAGCAGGAGCTGCTCCTTCGCGAACGCCGGGTCGACCATCGCGAACGGCACGGTGTGGAACGCGAGGTCCCACGCCGCGAACCACGGGTACTCCCACTCGTCCGGCATGGAGATCACGTCGGCGCAGTCGAAGTGCCGCCAGTGCGTGTTCCGCGCGGCGGGCGACTTCCGCGAGCCCGGCGCGGCCGGTTGCGCGGGGTCGCCGTCCAACCACTCCCTGGTGCGGAAGCGGTAGTGCTGCTTCGTCCACATCAGACCGGCGAGCGCCCGCCGCGCCACGGCGGCCTTCTGCCGGTCCGCGTCGGGCATCAGGTCGTGGTGGAACTCGTCGGCCTCGTGCCGGCGCGCGTCCACGGTGGACCGGAACGACGGCCCGAACGCGTCGTGGTGCCCGTCGCCCTCGACCAGCCGCAGCCGGATCGCCACGGACTCGCCGGGCGCGACCTCGTCGAACGAGTACCAGGCCCCCGCCTTCGTGCCGGGTTCGGACGTGCCGTCGACGACCTGGCACGACGTCGCGTCACCGGCCACGACGTGCCGGTCGATGCCGTCCTTGGTGTACTCGGTCGGGTTCTTCGCGGCGCCGAACAGCGCCACCTCGTTCGTCTCGTTGTCGGTGACCAGCAGGCCCGGTGAGCCTTCGACGTGCAGCGTGTAGCGCCCGAGCTTCCCGTGCTCGGCGGTGATCCGGTGCCAGCCGTCCGCGGTCGACGCGGTCAGCGACGGCCGCCGCGCGTCCCGCCCCCACGCCCAGGTGTTGCGGAACCAGAGCTGCGGCACCAGGTGCAGCGGAGCCGCGTCCGGCCCGTGGTTGGTCGCGGTGACCTCGACGCACACGTCGGTCGGCCCGGCCTTGGCGTAGCTGACGACGACGTCGAAGAACCGGTTCCCGTCCAGCGCGCCGGTGTCGGACAGCTCGGGCTCACGCGACTCGCGGCCCGCGTTCGCGGCCAGTTCGCGCAGCTCGGCGTAGGGGAACTCGGTCTGCGGGTACCGGTACAGCACCTGCATCCACGAGTGCGTGGGCGTGCCGTCGGTCACCCACCAGTACTCCTTGGCGTCCTCGCCGTGGTTGCCCTCGTTGTTGGTGAGCCCGAAGTACCGCTCCTTCAGGATCGGGTCCACGCCGTTCCACAGCGCCAACCCGAAGTTGAGGAACCCGTGCACGTCGCAGATGCCCGCGATGCCGTCCTCACCCCACCGGTAGGCGCGGGCCCGCGCGTGGTCGAACGGGAATGACGTCCAGGCGTCACCGGAAGCGGAGTAGTCCTCGCGGACCGTGCCCCACTGGCGTCCTGCCAGGTAGGGCCCCCACAGGCGCCAGGGCGCATCGGGTGAGTCCGACTCGGCGAGCCTCAGCCGTTCGGTCCTCTGCCGTTGCTCGTTCACCGGACCAGTGTGCGGCATCGGTCCGGTGAGCCCGGTTACCGCGGTGTTGTGGGTGTCGGGCCGCGTGTGGGCTTCCTCGCAGGAAGCCCACACGCCCGGATCACCCCTGCTTGGCGTGCGCGTCCAGCACCAGCGCGACGGCCTCGGTGACCTTCCGCGCCTGGTCGAGGTGCAGCGACTCGTCCGGCACGTGGCAGTTCGAGTCGGGCCCGACGGCACCCGTGACCAGGAACTGGGCCTGCGGGTACGCCTCGTGCAGCAGCCCCATGAACGGGATGGAGCCGCCGAGCGCGACGGTCCGCCACGGGCTGCCGAAGACGCCCTCGGCCGCCCGGTCGAGGGCCTCGCTCAGCCACGGCGCGAGGTCCGGGGCGTTCCAGCCGGTCGCGTGCTCGACCCGGCTCAGCTCCACGGTCGCGCCGTACGGCACGTCGGTCGTGATCAGCTTCTTCAGCGCTTCGAGCGCCACGCCCGCGTCGACGGTCGGTGGAAGGCGGAAGCTGAGCATCAGCGTGGTGAACGGCCGCAGCACGTTGCCCGCGTCGTCCAGCGCGGGCAGGCCCTCGGCGCCGGTGACGGACAGCGTGGGCCGCCAGCCGCCGTTGAGGGCGAGTTCGACCTCGTCCTCGTCCACCGCCGTGGTGCCGCCCGCGAACGGGACGGTCGCGGTCAGGGAGCCCGGCACGGCGGCGACGGCTTCGCGCACCTCCGCGACGCGGTTGGCGGGGATGTCGACGTGCATCTCGCGCACCAGCACCTCGCCGGTGGTCGCGTCCTCCAGGCGGTCGAGGAGCATCCGGGCGATCCGGAACGAGCTGGGCACGATGCCGCTGGCCATGCCGGAGTGCAGGCCGCCCTCCAGCACGCGCACGGTCAGGCCGACCTGCACGAGGCCGCGCAGCGACGTGGTCAGCCACATGCGCTCGTAGTCGTTGCCGCCCGAGTCCAGGCACACGACCAGCGACACGTCGCCGAGCTTGTCGCCCAGGTGCGCGAGGTAGGCGGGCAGGTCGGGGCTGCCGGACTCCTCGCTGGTCTCCAGCAGCACGAGGCACCGGCCGTGCGCGCCACCGGCGGCGTGCAGCGCCTCCAGCGCGGCGATGGCGGCGTACCCGGAGTAGCCGTCGTCGGCCGCGCCCCGCCCGTAGAGCCGCCCGTCCTTGACGACCGGCGTCCACGGGCCGAGGCCCGGCGACCAGTCGGCGACCGGCGGCTGCTTGTCGAGGTGGCCGTAGAGGACGGTCGTGCCCTCCACGGCAGTCCCGCTCGCGGGCACGTCCACGAGCAGCAGCGGCGCGTGGCCGGGGAGGTCGTGCACCTCGGTGGTCAGCCCTGGCAGGTCGCGCGCGGCGATCCACGCCTGGACGTGCTCGATGGCGGCCGCGAGGTGACCGTGCTCCGCCCACTCGGGGTCGAAGGCCGGTGAGATCGCGGGCACGGCCACCAGTTCGGACAGGCTGGGGAGGATGTCGTCATCCCACAGCCCTCGGACGGTACGGGTCAGCGCTGAACGGTCCACGCTCCCGATCCTGTCATGAACGGCGCAGGTCAGCCGACGGGTTCGGCTCGCGGGTACGGCTGTTGGGCGTGGCGGATGAACTCGTCGACGGCACTTGGGCGACGCGCACGACGCCCGTGCGGTGGGATCGTGGTCGGATGGACCGCAGGCGGTCCGGAGGACCTGTCCGAAGCGTGGTCAAGAGGTTAACGAACGGTAACCGGGACGGCCGTGTTCGGTGACCGAACTTGCTAATCGGAGGTCGGAAGGTCGACCCTCCGACTGTTCTCGCAGTTCAGAGCGCTGATTCGTGTGTTACGAAGTGGGATGGCACTCACCAAGTCGGGTGGGGCCGTGTCAGGATGTGGATGAGAACCACCGTCAGAGCCGACGGTTGACCGACGTCCCCACAGGGGCGGAGGCGGCTGGCGGTGCACTGCCGCACACACGTCGCCACAAGCGACCGGGCGGCCTCGTAGACGAGGAGAAGGCGCAATGTCGTCCCCCGAGCAATGGACGCACCCCGAGCCGGCTTCGGCGCCGGCCGCGACCGCGGCGAAACCGACAGCGGAGCAGGTGATCGCCGGGTTGCGGGCAACGGACCAGGGCGACGTCAACCTGGTGCAGCTGCTCACCCCCGAGGGTGAGCGCGTCCAGCACCCGGACTTCGACATCGACATCTCGGCCGAGGAGCTGCGCGGCCTGTACCGCGACATGGTGCTCATCCGCCGCGTCGACCGCGAGGCCAACGCACTGCAGCGCAAGGGCCAGCTCGGCATCTGGGTGCCGCTGCTCGGCCAGGAGGCCGCGCAGATCGGCGCGGGCCGCGCGATGCGCCCCGACGACATGGCGTTCCCCAGCTACCGCGAGCACGGCATCGCCTGGACCCGCGGCATCCACCCGACCGACCTGCTGGGCATCTTCCGCGGGACGGACATGGGCAGCTGGGACCCGGTGGAGTACAAGTTCCACCCGTACACGATCGTCATCGGCAACCAGGTCCTCAACGCGACCGGGTACGCGATGGGCCAGAAGTTCGACGGCAAGGTCGGCGACGCCGACGGCGAAGCCACGATGTGCTTCTTCGGCGACGGCGCCACCAGCCAGGGCGACGTGCACGAGGGCTTCGTGTGGGCCGCCGTCTACGACGCGCCGCTCGTGTTCTTCTGCCAGAACAACCAGTGGGCCATCTCCGAGCCGACCGAGCGCCAGTCCCGCCTCCCGCTCTACCAGCGGGCCCGCGGCTACGGCTTCCCCGGCATCCGGGTCGACGGCAACGACGTCCTCGCCACCCTCGCGGTCACCCGCTGGGCGCTGGAGGAGTGCAGGCAGGGCAACGGCCCGATCCTGATCGAGGCGTTCACCTACCGGATGGACGCGCACACCACGTCGGACGACCCGTCCCGCTACCGGCTCTCCGACGAGCTGGAGCTGTGGAAGCTCAAGGACCCCATCGAGCGGGTCAAGGTGCACCTGGTCAAGCAGCAGTGGGCCGACAGCGCGTTCTTCGAGTCGATCGAGGCCGAGTCCGAGGCGCTCGCGGTCGAGCTGCGCGAGTTCTGCGTCAACATGCCGGACCCGCCGCCGGAGCGGATCTTCGCCAACGTGTACGCGGAGGGCAACCCCGTGCTGGAAGCCCAGCGCGACGAGTTCCTCGCGTACGTCGAGGGTTTCACGGGAGGCGAGCACTGATGGCCGCTCCGACCATGAACCGCGCCGGTTCCGACTCCGGGGACTCCGCCGTGCAGACGTTGACGATCTCCAAGGCCCTCAACATGGGGCTGCGCGCCGCGATGGAGGCGAACCCGAAGGTCCTCATGATGGGCGAGGACATCGGCAAGCTCGGCGGCGTCTTCCGCATCACCGACGGCCTGCAGAAGGACTTCGGCGAGCAGCGCGTGCTGGACACGCCGCTCGCGGAGTCCGGCATCATCGGCACGGCCGTCGGCCTCGCGATCCGCGGCTACCGGCCGGTGTGCGAGATCCAGTTCGACGGCTTCATCTTCCCCGGCTTCGACCAGATCGTCAGCCAGGTCGCGAAGCTGCACTACCGGACCCAGGGCAAGAACAAGCTGCCCATGGTGATCCGCGTGCCCTTCGGCGGCGGCATCGGTGCCGTGGAGCACCACTCCGAGTCGCCCGAGTCGTACTTCGCGCACACCGCGGGCCTCAAGGTCGTGTCGTGCTCGAACCCGACCGACGCCTACTGGATGATCCAGCAGGCCATCGACTGCGACGACCCGGTGCTGTTCTTCGAGCCGAAGCGCCGGTACTACGAGAAGGCGCCGGTCGACACGACCAAGGCGCCGGGCCCGCTGTTCGAGTCGCGCGTCCTGCGCACCGGAACGGCGGCCACGCTCGTGGGCTACGGCCCGATGATCCGGGTGTGCCTGGACGCGGCCAACGCCGCCGCCGAGGACGGCACCGAGCTGGAGGTCATCGACCTCCGCACGCTGTCGCCGCTCGACCTGGCCCCGGTGTACGACTCGGTGCGCCGAACCGGACGCCTGGTCGTCGTCAGCGAGGCGCCCAGCGAGAGCTCCATCACCAGCGAGATCGCGGCGAAGGTCCAGCAGGAGTGCTTCTACTCCCTGCAGGCGCCCGTGCTGCGGGTGACCGGATTCGACACCCCGTACCCGCCGTCGAAGCTGGAGGAGGAGTTCCTCCCCGACCTCGACCGGGTGCTGCACGCCGTCGACCGCTCACTCGCCTGGTAAGGGGAAACTCGTCATGCCGCAGTTCAAGCAGTTCCCCATGCCGGACACCGCCGAGGGGCTGACCGAGGCCGAGATCCTGACCTGGAACGTCGAGGTCGGCGACGTGGTCAAGGTCAACCAGATCATCGTCGAGATCGAGACGGCCAAGGCGGCCGTCGAACTGCCGTGCCCGTGGGACGGCGTCGTCACCGAGCTGCTGGCCGAGGTCGGCCAGACGGTGGACGTCGGCGTGCCGATCATCACCATCGACGTGGATCCCTCAGGCGCGGCAGCGCCCGAGGAAGCCGTCGCGCCGGCGGCGGTGCCCTCCCTTTCAGAACCGGCCACCAACGGCACCTCCTCGGGCAAGATCGGCGAGGAGATGCCCGGCGGCCGCATCGCGACCCTGGTCGGCTACGGCCCCCGCGCGGGAGCGGCGAAACGCCGCGCCCGCAAGGGATCCGAGCCCGCTCCGGTGGCCGTGGCCGCACCCCAGGCTCCGGTCGTCCCGGCTCCCGTGGCCGCGCCCCCGGCTCCGGCTCCGGTGGCCCAGCCCGGCGGCTACGTGCCGCTGGCGAAGCCGCCGGTCCGCAAGCTGGCCAAGGACCTCGGCGTCGACCTGCACGCGTTGACGGGGTCCGGCGCCAACGGCGTCATCACCCGCGAGGACGTCGAACAGGCCGTGGCCGCACCGGTTCCCGCGGTGCAGGCGTCCGCTGTGGACAACGGCACGCGGGAACGCCGGGTGCCGATCAAGGGCGTCCGCAAGGCGACCGCGCAGGCGATGGTGGACAGCGCGTTCACCGCGCCGCACGTCACCGAGTTCCTCACCATCGACGTCACGCCGATGATGGAGCTCCGGGCCCGGCTCAAGACCTCGCCCGCGTTCCGCGACGTCAAGGTCACCCCGCTGGTGTTCGCCGCCAAGGCCGTCGTCCTCGCGGCCAGGCGGACCCCGGACGTCAACGCGACCTGGGACGCGGCCTCGGGCGAGATCGTCTACAAGGACTACGTCCACCTCGGCATCGCCGCGGCCACCCCGCGCGGCCTCGTCGTGCCGAAGGTCCGCGACGCGGACCGGATGTCCCTGCGCGAGTTGGCGGTGGCGCTCGACCAGCTCGCCACCACCGCCCGCAACGGCAAGACGTCACCGGCGGACATGATGGGCGGCACGTTCACCATCACCAACGTCGGCGTCTTCGGCGTCGACACCGGCACGCCGATCATCAACCCCGGCGAGTCGGCCATCCTCGCCCTCGGCGCCATCCGCGACATGCCGTGGGTCGTCGACGGCCAGGTGGTCCCCCGCAAGGTCTGCCAACTCGCGCTGAGCTTCGACCACCGCGTGGTCGACGGCCAGCAGGGCTCGCAGTTCCTCGCCGACGTGGGCGCGCTGCTGGCCGACCCCGGCCTGGCGATGACCTACTAGATCCCACCGCGCGAAAGCCGGGAACCGCACCAGCGGTTCCCGGCTTTCGCGTTCCGGAGGGCTTGACCCTCCAGCGACTGGAAAGTTCACGATGGCTCCCGTGGCGCACTACTCGATCGGCGATCTCGCCAGGCTGACCGGCCTGTCCACGCGGACGATCCGCTTCTACTCCGACGCCGGGCTCGTCCCCGTCGTCGGCCGGACCGGCGGTGGTTACCGCACCTACGACGTGGGCGGACTGAACCGGCTGAAGCTCCTCCGCACCCTGCGCGACCTCGGCGTCGACCTGCCGACCGCGCAGCGGGTGCTGGAGGGCGAGGTGGGGATCACCGAGGTGGCGCGCCTCCACGCGGACGCGATCGACGTGCAGATCCGGACCCTGCGGCTGCGCCGCTCGGTCCTGCGCGCGGTCGCCAAGGGAGGGGAGATGGAACTCGTGAACGAACTGGCCAGGCTGTCCGACGAAGAGCGGCAGCGCATCCTGGACGACTTCTTCGACGACGTGTTCGGGAGCTACGACCTGGACCCCGGCTTCGACGCGATGATGCGGTCGGTGCGCGTCGAACTGCCGGAGGACCCGACCACCGAGCAGGTGGAGGCGTGGGTCGAGCTGGCGGAACTGGTGCAGGACGAGGACTTCCGGGCGAGCATCCGCCGGATGTCCGAGCAGCACGTCGAACTCCGCGCCGCGGGCGAGGACATGGGCGCGCCCTCCCCGGAGCTGATGCGGGCGTTCACGTACCAGGTCGAGCAGGCCCGAGCCGCGCTCGACGCGGGCGTGACCCCGGATTCGGCGCGGGCGCGAGAGGTCGTGCGGGACGTCAACGCCAGGTGGGCCGAGGCGTTCGGCGTCCCGAACGACGAGCACCTCGTCGCGAAGCTGCGGCAGCACGAGTCGGTGGCCGACCCGCGGGCCGAGCACTACTGGCGGCTGATCGCGATCGTCAACGGGAAGCCGCCCGTGCCGGACACCACGGCGGAACGCGACTGGCTGCGGGCGGCCGGGGAACCCTTCGGCGGCTGACCGCGTTGCCATCCCAAAGGGGGTGGTTCACGTGGCCGAGTTGTGGACGGCGGTCGGGGAGCTGTTCGGGATCTTCGACAAGTCCGAGAACGACGTGGACGGGTCCGGCAGTTCCACACCGCGCACCGCGGCGGGACTGCTCGTGAACGGCGAGTGGGTCGAGGGCGAGTTGGCGGTGGCCGACGACCGACTGGCCTGGTGGCGGCCCGGCGACCGCGACACGGTCGTCGACTTCGTGCCGGGCGACGGCGTGGTCGAGGAAGTGCAGGACGACAGGCAGTTCCCGCGCGTGGTCCTGCACTTCCGCCGCCCCACCGACGTCCTCTACCTGGCCGTGCCGCGCGACGACCTCGATCTGGTGGCGACCGTGCTGCCGCTGCCGGGCTGAGCCCGCGCATCAGGGAACCAGGCACCCCGTCACGGCGTTGTCGCTACGGGGGTGAGCCGATGTCGGCGTTGGGGCAGTGGATCGCGGGCCTGTTCCGCCGCGGCGACCGGCGCGGCACGGTCGCGGACAGGCTGGCCGAGTTCGAGGCGGGCGGCGAACCGACCATCTCCGCCGCCTTGCTGGACGACGGCGTGTGGCGCGAGGGCAAGCTCAAGGCGGGCCGCTACCGCCTCGTGTGGTGGGTGCCCGGCGAGGTCGGCGTGCTCGACTTCAGCAGGCGCGACGGCGTGGTGGAGAGCCTGGGCGGAGTTGACGGCGGCAACGGCTGGACCATCGACCCGAACATGGTCGTCCTCCACTACCGCCGCGGCCCGGAAGTCGTGCACCTGGCCGTCCCGCCTGCGGACCTGGAGCTGGTGGGTCGCATCCTCCCGCTACCGCAACAGCGCGGCTGACGTGCGAAATGTCCTTTTTGGCCGGACCGCCGGCGCTGTCCCACCAGGATCGACCGTTCGGTCTGCTGCCTCCTTCGGTACCGCTCCCAGCTCTGCTGCCAGCGGCATCCATCCCGGACACGGCGCCATCCGGCGCACGGACGACGCCGTTCGGAATTGTGTGGGCCAAACCGCGTCGTCCGCTGTCGGGGGCGTTTGAGAGCATGTAGGCGTGGACATCGTGGCGCAGTGGGTGCGGACCGTGTGGACAGAGGACGCGACCGGCGGATCCGCCGCGACCTTGCCGGTCGCTTTCGAGCTACCGGAACTGGCTCCGCTGCTGACCCACGAGGTCACCCAGCAGGAGTGGCACGACTTCGCGCCGCGGTCGACCGTGCACCACGGCCGCCCGGACGAGAAGCAGGTGACCCTCCACGAGGAGGACGACCGGATCCGGGTGAACCTGCAGGTCTCCCCCATCGGCCGCCCCTTCAGGGCCAGGCGCCCGGCAGCGGTCTGGGTGAGGCCGGGCGAGGTGGTCCGCTGGCAGATCAACTACCGCTACTCGGGCCTCACCACGGACGCGTGGATCTACGCCCTGGACACCCTGAACCTGGCCTGCGGCCCGGTCTCGGAAGACGTCTTCCTCACCACCCCAACCCACCACGTAACCGAACTGGTGGACCTGTTCTAGTTTCCCAAAGCCTTCGCCACCTCATCAATCACCACCGTTGACAATCAAGCGACCCATCGCAACACCACCCGTGGACCACAAGACACCCCTGGGCCAGACGGCCCGAGCCCGGCCCAGGGACGATCAACTCAGCGGATGTACATCCCCGAAATCGCCCTGGCCACTACCAATCGCTGAATTTCCGACGTTCCCTCGAAGATGGTGAAGATCTTGCGCAGTCCCTCATGGACTAGAGGCGTGTCCTCTGTATACGGCCTCTGAACAGCGCGTTCCTTCTCAACGTTTATCGTCGTTGATTGACCTTCTCCAGCGTCTCACGGCCTGTAGACGGCCTGAGAGTTGATCAAGCCCTCTCGGCACCACCCCGACATACAGCCGGATCAAGCGCTCCATAGCGACAAATCAAGGCTCATTTCCCCGCCTTGACGCACCGTTGCAGAGCGTCACCGACCCTGGCCGTGTCTGGGTGGTGCCTTCGCCATGTCTGGGGACCAGGTGCCCATTGGCCGATGGCGCGAAGCGTCGGCGGGCGTCGATCGCCGTGCCCAGCAAGCCGCGGTGACCAATCACGCGATCGTCCAGACTGGAGCAGGCTGACAGCAGCTCTTGCATCCCCTGTGCGCCGCCAGCGGTGGCGCTGCCGCCGGTCGCCTGTGCCACGCCGCCCGGCCGCCAGGCGGAGCGAAGCGGGAGCCTGGCGTGCCGGGATGGATGCGGCCACGGTGCCAAGGTGACAGGCCCAGCGCGCCGCCGCTGGCGGCGCGCCTTGATCCCATAGAGCCAAGTTCGGCAGAATCTTTAAAGTAACTACACCATTCCATTTGAGTATTTGATGAACTCCACGATTCCTGTAACCTTCTTTCGGAGGTCGGTCGAATAGTTAGAGGGATCCCACTGGCCAACTGCTTTCTGTGCAATCTTGATCTTGTCAAATCTCGGTTTCTCGGGAGCTCCCAATGGGTTGATCCATCTTTCCCCCCTCCAGGAAAGTTCGACATGATAAATGTCGCGCACAACATCTTGAAGCAGCTCGTGGGGAACGTAGTTTTCGATGGTGTATCCGTGAGTCAGCCAGGCAGAGCCTGGGCGGTGATTTTCGAACTCGTCAACCACGCGTTGCTTTGTTTTATTGATCTTTTGCTGCTGCGAATTCTTATCGCTATCGATCACAATTGCGATGTTGCGATTCAATCGCCTGAGTAGGATGAACTGATCAACGTCAACGTCGTCTGCGCTTAGGTGATTGAGAAGTCTTCCCCCGTAAAACATGATCGAGTAGTGGATTCCTTCTATAAGCTCGACATCCGATGTCTTGGAGATCCAGTCCTGAATGTACGTTCGGTCACTTGGTCCTTCGACCCAAATTACCGAGTTTGCCTGGAGTAGATCCGATGCCCTATAACCCAGGTCGGCACATATTTCCGACACGTCGCTTGGAGTACGGGCTAGAGTAACTGTGGACCCGGTTTTGCTCGGGGCGATTCTAAAGATTTGCGCAGTTTTGTAGTCGAGTATATGGGCCGAATGAGTTGCCACGAGATACCGATTGCTGGTATGTGTCGAAATGTATCGAATAAGCTTTCGTTGGAGAAGTGGATGTAGATGAACTTCTGGTTCCTCAATGCAAACGAGGGAATCGGTCTTCAAGGTGGCTGCGGCGGCAATGATAACTACTTGATGTACGCCAGTTCCGTAGTGATGAAGCGGAAGTGTAACGCCTTCTTTAAAGACATTAATAGTCTTGCGATCGTGAGGGATTCGAAGTTGAGCAGTGTCGTCCTCTAGTACATGTTTCAGGAAGTTGTTAATTTCTCTGAATTTGGCCTCGTGCTCCGCGTATGCGCTACCGGCTGACGGGCTCTCCAATCGGTCAAGTTCTGCAATCAAGTTCTCGCCGCTATCGCCAAGCTGTAGGGACTTGGTCTCTTGCACCTGTCGAAAAGCTTCTATTGTTACAACCTGAGGATTGTCGATTTTGGACAAGACGTACTGGATTAACGTTATAGCGTTTGATTCAGGGGAATGGTACGTTGTGCCGGTTAGGGCTGTTGAAATATTTTTGGCGATCTGAGCTTGCCTACGGTCATTGGTTGCAAGAATTGCTTGGTTTCGAGAACATTGTCGAGAACGGCCATGGCGAGGGTCAAACCGTAGCCAGATCAGATCGCCCACGCTGTCGAGGCGAAAAGCGCTGTTGCGAAAGAATTCGATCACGGACTCTTGCATATTTTCTCGGCCGAGTTGGGTCAGGCGCTCGAATACTCTTTCCAGCTCGATGCCGCCCTCAGATATGGCTATTGCCATTTCAACTTCGCCGTGAAACGGCACAACCGGAAGGTCTAGAGGTTCGGTGCTACCTTTCTCGGTTAGATAAGTGGCGGCAAACCTTAGAATGTTTGACTTTCCAGAATTGTTTGGTCCGGCAAGTAGGTTAACCTTCTTGAGGGGGCCGATGAATTGAAGGTCGCCGTAGAAACTTCGGTAACCAGTCAAGGCGAATCCGGGTATCACATCTGCTCCTTTATGGAAGAAATTGCCTGGTTGGCCAGATTGATGGTTGTTATGACACCTTCTACTGGTTGTATGGTGAACAGATTAACCTTGTTGGGCTTATTGGCGAACGCTACGACCTTGCAGCCAGCAGCAATTCCAGCTTCAATGTCAGTCATGGAATCCCCGATGATTAAACATTGTGCTGGAGTGACCGATAGTTGACTTGCTGCTTGATACAGTAGGAATGGATTGGGCTTGAGAAGCTTCGGATCTGATGATGTTCGGGCTGAGATCCAGTCGACATACGGGGTTAGGTCATGCAAGTATAGGTAACTCTGGATCGCGGCTTCGCTGTTGTTGCTGACAATTGCTGTCTGACGCCTGCTGTGTTTCCAGAATTGAAGCAATTCTTTGGAGCCCTTGGTTGGGCTTGCGCTTTCGACCGATTCCATCTCATGAGCACGAAGAGATGCTTCGACATAGCTCGCTTCGTCGGGGCCGAGCGTGGCCGCGTACTCAAATACATCGAAAGGGTCTTCGGCATTTTTGATAATCTGGGGTAGCTCTGTATGGCCGCCTTGGGCAAGCACCTCGCGGAGTTGATCTGCAACGAGAGGGGCCGGTACTCCCTCGAAGGCCGCGCAGACTGGACCGTCGAAGTCAAGCAGTAGAACCTCTGCTTTGGTAAAGACACGTCGCAATGTTGCAAGATCGTCAACGGGGGCAAGAGTGTCAGTCATCGCTGATAGCCCGTTGATACCGTGGTCCATATCGAGTCGAACCACATGCGGGCTTGCTCGACATACTGGCTTCCGGTGCTGCTGTCGTCGTCGGTGACGCTGTGCTGAAACAGGATGGTGTCCTTGCCCATTAGATCGTAGATGGCTTGAGGCTCACCTCCGAGCGAAAGCACGTGTTCGCGGACTGGGTAGAAGCCAAAGAATGCTTCCTGGTTGTTGAGCATGTAGAGCTTGAACATTGGTGTTGCTCTGTGGATGCGAATCTCGGCGCTGACGTCCTTGACTAGACCGAGAGTGCCCAACTCGTTGACGTTGTCCACGATGGCCAGGGTGTGGCGGCGCATGATCTCTGCGGAGCGTTCGCGGAACTCGGGACTGTCGGAGAGGTCTGCGACCTTGCTGGGGACTGACCATGGGACGGTGGGGTCTGGCACGAGGATGCGGACGTGGATGGACTCTGGTCGCAGCCGGCCGATGCGGATCTTGTCCAAGGGTTCCTGGACGATGCCATGGAGGGTTTCGCCTGAGAAACCGGCGAAGTCGATCGTGACGCGGTCGGCCTCGAAGGCTCGTTCTACGTGAGGGCGTAGGCCGACTGGGCGTTCTGTGCGCTCTCGGACGAACACGCCGCTGCCCTGTCGGGAGACGATCAGGCCCTCTTCGCGCAGCTCGCGCAAGGCGTTCTGCACGGTCATCGGGGCTACTTCGTACTTCTTCGCCAGCTCGGAGCGGGACGGCAGCTTGTCCCCTGCCTTGAAGACCTTGGTCAGGATGGCTGCCCGTAGAGCACTCGCCACCTGCACGTATGGCGGGCGCGGGTCGTCGGGATCCAATGCCACTGATCTCTACCTCGTTACGGAATCGGGGCTGACCTGTCAACACCCTGGGATGCCATGACATCAGTGCAGTCGCATGTTGTCTAGCCCGCCTAGTGAGCTAGCTCGATCGAGTTAAAGCCACCTGCTTGACTTGGCTAGCCAGGCTGGCTTACTTTGAGTTGGCCAGGTTGCACAGCCTGGCTAGATAACTTGGAGGTTGGCCGACATGGCGATTCCCTATGGCACGCGGTTCGCGGCGAGCTTTGACCAGGTGTTCCCGATGGGGGCGCTGATGGTTGGTGAGGTGGCTCCGGACATGGAGTACCTGAGCCAGGAGGACAAGGCGAGGGGTAAGCAGCCCAAGCAGCGCGTGGACGAGAAGACCGGCAAGAGGCAGTGGAAGGTCATGGTCACGGACCCGTCTGCTGAGAAGGAGCGGGACGCGTCGGTGACCGTGGTGGTCACGGCTGATCACCAGCCGGTGCCGCCTTCGTCGGTGCAGGTGATGCCCGGCATGGAGGTACGGCCCGTTGCCTTCGAGGGGCTGACGGTTGAGCCGCGGGTGATGGGCGAGAAGTTCAAGTACCAGGGGTTCACGATCCGAGCTGCTGGGATCGCGTCGCCGAACATGGGGGCGGCGCCCAAGCGCGGCGGAGATGGTGGCAAGCCTGCTGGTGGGTCCGCGCAGGGTGATCAGAAGACGGCGGCCTGACGGTGGTGCGGCCGTCGCGTGAGGCGGTCGCCCGCTGGAACACGGCTTATGCGGAGCAGACGGCGGCGTTGTTCGCGGCTTCCCGGAACGGGGATCTCGCATCGGTGTTGCGGCTGGCCCGTGGCTATTCAGCTTTGGCGCAGGCGTGGCGGATCTTGGCCGCTGATCTGGCGGTGCCCTTGTGGGCTCGTCACGCCTGCTCCATCGCGGCTGAGGAGTTCGAGCGGCGTGCGTGGATCGAGGACTCCCGCGCTGGCTCGGCTGAGCAAGGGGAGCGGTGAGCTTATGGACACCGACGTCAGTGCGGTGGCTTTGAGCGCCTACCCGGTGTTGCAGCGACTTGTGGATCTGGAAGCGGCGGGGTGGACGTTCGTGCACCGGTCCGACGCGGTCGGGGTCTCGCAGGTCGACGCGTTCCGGGCGTGGCCTGGTGGGTGGTTGGACTGCCTGCGGGTTCTTTCGGCAACCGACTCGATGGGGATTCGCACCAACGGCGGTGAGCCTCCGGGCCTGCTGTGGGAACGGGTTGGTGGGCTGGGGGACGTGGTCGACGGGTTGATCACGTTGCCCGCGCCTGTGGAGCGGCTTGCTCCGCGGTTGGTTCGGGGTGTGGCTCCGCAGTTGTGGACCCCTGCTCAACGGGGGCGGGTATGAGTGCGGCTCGGCGTCCGCCCCTGCGGTCGGCCTATCACGCTGTGCTTGGCGGGCATCTGCGGCGGCTGCGGGTCGAGAAGGGTGTTCCAACGTCGTTGCTGGTCGAAGGGTTCGACGTCTCGACGGCATTGATCTCAAAGGTCGAACGTGGTCAGCGGGGGATGTCCGCGAGCAGCTTGGGCGTCTACTGCGACGCGTTGGGCGTGGACCTGCTGGACATGTTGGGCGAGGTTGCGGCGCGCTACCGCCAGGAGCACGACCCGTTCGACGTGATGACCCCGGCGGCTCTGCCGTACTTCGTGCGCCAACTCGACGGCCTGGCCCTCTTCGCGCAGATCCCTGAACGGTTCCTGCCTGCGGGGCTCGTGCATCCGGTCGAGAGCGAGCGTGACGGCCGGTGAAAGCGGTCCGGGGCGGGGATGACTTCTCAGGGCCTGACCCGCTCCGGACCTCCCTGCCCACGAGGGGAGGTGACTGGTGAGGCTACTTGAGCGCCTGTTGAGCTGCGATGTTGTCGAAGATCGGATGCGGGAGATACGGCCGCTTCGGGTGCGGGTCGAGACCAAGCGCTGTGCTGGCAAGTGCGGCCGTTGCACGTGGATTCGCGCGGGTGTCGACCACTGCAAAGACTGCCTGATCTGGATGGCGGCTCGGGGCATTCGACCTCGGCGCTACCGGTGGTGGCAACGCTAGAGAGTCCACTTTAGACACAACACATGATCTTGTCGAGTCATGTGGCGATGCCGCACGTCTTGTTGCGGCACAAGGGAAACGTAAGACGCAGGAGCGGAACACGGCTACCAACCTCGCCGCTCCTGCGTTGTCCACCACGCGTAACGGAGTGAACGTGATGAGCGTAGGGCCTCGGCGCATCTCCGCGCCAGACGGGACCTTCAAACGGCTGATGTGGGCGCAGATGATCGCGTCCAAGCAGACCGTTTCCACCTACACGGTTGTCTTCACCGACGGCGACAGTGCCGATTTGGAGTTGACCGAAGCACAGGCAGAAGGCTTCGGGTGTCTGACCTGCAAGGCTGAGTGCGGCACCGGTCTGGGAGCCTTCTGGCCTGCCGGGAAGATCAACGGGTTCAGCTCGGTGTTCCGCTGCGTCGCCTGCCTCGACGGTGTCGAGCGGGGTGACGTCTGATGCGCGCCCCGAAGTCGAACCGGTGGGTTGACCCGGCCCCCTTGGAGATCGCACGTCCGCGGCTGCCCTGGTGGCTTCTGCTGCCGTGGTGGTTGCTATGGATCGCTGTGCCGGTCGGCGTCGTGATTCTGTTGCTGCGCTTGGGTTTCCGGCTCGTTCGACGCTATCCGATCGCGGTTGCCGTGCCGCTCTCCGGGCTTGCGGTGGTGAGGTACGGCGGCTGGTGGTGGCTGCTGTACGTGGTCCTGGCCCTCATCGCCGGACTACTCATCTGCGGCGGTCTCTACCCGGACCCGTGTCGCCGATACGCCTGGCTGCCGGTGCTATCGGAGTGGCGGCGGGCCACCGTCTACGCGTTCCGGTGGCGGACCGTGATGCGGCTGGCTGACCTGGTCAAGCGCGACCGTGGCAAGGAATACCGGCCTCGACTGCGGGCCGTTCGTTCCGAGGGATGGCGGGACCGCGTTCGGGTTCGGATGATCCCTGCCCAGTCGCCGGAAGCCTGGGAGCTGCGGCGGGACAATCTGGCGCACTCGTTCGGCGCTCGCTCGTGCCGTGTTCGGGTACTGCGGCCTCGGATGATCGAGCTGGACTTGATCCACCGTGACCCGCTGGTCCGGCCGTTGCCCGTCCCTGCTTTGTCCGTGGACGGCAACGCGGTGGATCTCAAGAGGGTGACTGTCGGGAGGACTGAGACCGGTAAGCCGTGGCGGCTTCGTTTGCTCGGCTCGCAGCTCCTCGTGGTCGGTGTCCCCGGTGCGGGTAAGGGCTCGGTGCTGTGGTCGATCGTGTGGCAGCTTGCCCCTGCGGTCCGTGCCGGACTGGTGCGCCTGGTGGGCATCGATCCCAAGGGCGGCATGGAACTGGGCCAGTGCCCGGAAGCCTTCGACCGCTTGGTCTTCGGCAACGGCCCCGACGTGGTCGAGCTGCTGGAAGAGATTGCCAACGAGGTCAGGGAACGCGCGGCTCGGTACCGGGGCATTCGACGCCTGTGGGCTCGGGACACCGGCGAACCGCTCACGGTGCTGATCGTGGACGAACTGGCCGACGTCATCGCCTACCAGCCTGACAAGCAGCTCCGCGACCGTGCGGCTCGGGCAGTCCAGACGATCACGTCCCAGGGTCGCGCTCCCGGCTACGTCCTGGTGGGCCTCGTCCAGGACCCGCGCAAGGAAATCGTGTCGTTCCGGCACCTGTTCACCACTCGCGTTGCTCTGCGGCTGGACGAACCACAGCAGGTCGACATGGTCCTTGGCGACGGTGTCCGCCAGCGTGGGGCCGCTGCCCACGAGATCGCGGAGAGCACTCCGGGCGTGGCCTGGGTGAAGCAAGACGGCCAACGCGAACCCGACCGGGCCAGGGCCTTCCACGTGACCGATGCCGATCTTGAGGTGCTGCGGGCCTTCGTTACTGCTCCTGACGCCACGGTGCACCCGTTCCCGACTCGGCCTGACAGCGGTGAAAGGGGCGTGGCGGCATGAGTGTCACCACGACTCCGGTTGACGTGCTGGGGCAGACCCGTGCGGCACGGATGCGGCAACCGAGGTCCCTCGACGTCACCAAAGCTGCCGCTGAGCAGCACGGCGTCTGCGTCCGGCCGTTCACGATGGAAGTTCAGGACCCGGACGCCTACGAAATCCGCTACGTCGCGGTGCCCTGTGGCTCGACGGTCGAAAGCGTCTGCAAGCCCTGTGCGCGGAAGGCGAAGGCGCTGCGGATGGTCCAGTGCCGCGAAGGCTGGCACATGGAGAACGAACCCGACTTCACTCCGGAACCGCCGACCAACGATCAGAAGGTGCTGTTGGAGGTCCGGGCTGACCTCGTCGTCCTTTACCGGGAAGCCGTTGACCAGGGCAAAGGGGCCGACGCTGACGACTTCCGCGAAGAGATCCACAACATCGATGACGACCTTCGGCAACTCGGAGTCCGCGGGCGCTTCCCGTCACCGGACCTTCCCGCCAAGCAGGCTCCGAAGCGGTCGACCAAGCGCCGTCAAGAAGCACCGAACTTGCCTCGGCGGAAGGTCGAGAAGCGCACCCTTGGGCGGGAGTTCGCGGGTGCCTACCGGCCCTCGATGTTCGTCACGCTGACCCTCGACACCTACGGCCGGGTTCGCGACGACGGCACCCCGGTGGACCCCAACACCTACGACTACCGGCGGGCAGCACGGGACGCGGTCCACTTCGCCAGCCTCGTTGACCGGTGGTGGCAGAACCTGCGGCGGGTCGTCGGCTGGGAAGTCCAGTACTTCGCCACCGTCGAACCGCAGAAGCGCGCTGCACCGCACCTCCATGCGGCAGTCCGTGGCTCGATCTCGCACGAGGTCATCCGCCAGGTCACGGCTGCCACCTACCACCAGGTGTGGTGGCCCAACCATGACGAACGCGTCTACCTCGACGGCCACCTTCCCGTCTGGGACGCCAACCGCAAGGCCTTCGTGGACCCGGATACCCGGCACCCGCTGACCGAGTGGGCCGACGCCGTGGAAGAAGCGGAGCAACCGGCCCACGTGGTGACCTTCGGCCGACAGGTCCATTCCAAGGGAATCCTTGGTGGCACAGAGGAATCCGGCCGCCACATCGGCTACCTGACCAAGTACCTCACCAAGTCCATCGGTGAAGTCATCGAACAGGACACCAACCGCCAACGGCAGCACGCCGACCGCCTGGCCGACGAACTGGCCGTGACGCCCTGCTCCCCCACCTGTGCGGTGTGGCTGCTCTACGGCGTCCAACCCAAGGGCGCCAACTCCCGCACCACTCCGGGCCACTGCAAGGGCCGCGCACATCGCCGAACCACCCTCGGCCTGCCCGGTCGGCGAGTCCTGGTGTCGCGGAAGTGGTCGGGCAAGACCCTCGCCGACCACAAGGCGGACCGGAAGCGCTTCGTCACCGAACTGCTGGCCACGGTCGGCATCGAGAAGCCCGTTCAGGACACCTCGCGGCTGGTCTGGAACAAGGTACGACCTGGTGACCCGAACGTGCCTCCGAGAAACCACCTGCTGATGCACGCCATAGCCCAGCGCGTGACCTGGAAGGCCGAATACGACCGGGCGCTACTCGCGGCCAGCGACCCGCCAGATCTTTCGGCAACTCCGCAAGCGGCTTGATCACAAGGGGGAGCGGTCATGGCTGAAAACGAGTTCGGTCGGCTGTGGGGTGTCGAGGACGTCTCGGCCTTCCTCGGCGTGCCGGTGCACACCATCCGGGGGTGGCGGTCAAAGCATTACGGGCCACCTGCTCGAAAGGTCGGCAAACACCTTCGTTGGGACCCGTCACAGGTTCGTGAGTGGTTCAACGGGCTCGACGCGGACGCGGCCTAGTTCTTTCGGCAATTCCACACACAGGAGAGGTCTGTCATGGGACACGTGCAGGATCGCTGGTGGTCGGAGGTGCGCGACCCTGAGACCAAGCAGGTCACCAGGGTCAAGACCACCTTGTACGGCCTCGGACTGCGGTACAAGGTTCGCTACTTCGATCCGGACGGCAAGGAGTGCTCCAAGAGCTTCCCCGACCGCCAGAAGAAGCGTGCGGACGATTTCCTGATCGAAATGGAGTCGGACAAGCGAGAAGGGAAGTACGTCGATCCGAACGCGGGGAAGATCCTTTTCAAGAAACAGGCGGAAAGCTGGCTCAAGGGGTACTCGGCCGATGCGGCTTCGAGGCAGACCGTTCGCAGTCGCCTGCGGAGTCAGATCTACCCGTACTTCGGCAACCGCTCGGTCGGGTCGATTAATCCGCAGATCATCCGTGATTGGCTGGGCGAACTTCAGGACAAGAACCTGGGGTCGACGTATCAGGCAGTGCTGTTCGAGACGCTTTCCTCGATCATGAATTCCGCGGTGGACGACAAGGTGATCCACCGCAATCCCTGCGCTGTGCAGAGCATCAAGCGTCCACAACGGGCTCCGCGCAAGGTCGTGCCGTGGGCTGAGTCTCGACTACGCGCGCTCCAGTTGGCACTGCCCGCGCGGTTCAAGGTCGTCGCCTTGCTGGGGGCGGGCTGCGGGATGCGCCAAGGGGAAATCCTGGCGTTCTCACCCGATGACGTCGACCGGGAAACGATGGTGATCAACATCAGTCGACAGCTCCGGCTGATCAACCGAACGCTGGTCTACTCGCTTCCCAAGCGCGACAAGGAACGTCAGGTGCCGATCTCGGCCGGTGTGCTGGAAGCCCTCGACGCCTACCAGGAGACCTACCCGGCCACGCCGATCACCCTGCCGTGGGACGAACCGAACGGCGCACCGGTCACCGCGAACCTGCTCATGGTCCGGGACGACGGCAACGCGCAGAGCGGCGACCTGTTCAACAAGGTCGTGTGGGTCCCGGCCTTCAAACAGGCCGGGCTCACCTACACGAAACGCCAGGACGGGATGCACGCCATGCGGCACTTCTACGCCTCGACGTTGCTCACTCAGGGTGTGTCGATCAAGGAGCTTGCGGAGTACCTGGGCCACCAGGACCCCGGCTTCACGCTCCGGACCTACACGCACCTGATGCCCTCCAGCCACCAACGCGCACGGAAGGCGGTGGACAGGGTCTTCAAACCGCGCAAGACCCCGTCCACTCAGACGGCCTGAGGACGGCCTGGGGTGATCAACTCAGCGGATGTACATCCCCGAAATCGCCCTGGCCACTACCAATCGCTGAATTTCGCTGGTCCCCTCGAAGATGGTGAAGATCTTCGCGTCCCGGTGCATCCGTTCCACCGGGTGGTCCCGCGTGTACCCGGCCCCGCCGAGGATGTGGATGGCTCGTTCCGTCGCCCACACCGACACCTCGCCCGCCTTCAGCTTGGACATCGACCCCTCGCCCGCGGTGAACGGCACGTTGTTCCGCCCCATCCACGCCGCTCGCCACACGAGCATCCGGGCCGCGTCGATCTCCATCCTCATGTTGGCCAGGTCGAACGCGATCGACTGGTTCTCGATGATCTTCCGCCCGAACGCCTCGCGTTCCTTGGCGTACTCCAGCGAGTACTCGTAGGCGGCGCGAGCGACCCCGATGGCCATGGCCCCGACCGTCGGGCGGGTCGTTTCGAAGGTGGCCATGGCGGCCTGGCCGCCGGACTTCTGCCCTTCGCGTGCCCGTGCCAGTCGTCGGTCGAGCTTCTCCTTGCCGCCGAGCAGGCACCGGCCGGGGACTCGGACGTCGTCCAAGAACACGTCGGCCGTGTGTGACGCCCGCATCCCGTGCTTCCGGATCTTGCCCGGACTGGACACGCCCGGAGTTCCCGGCGGGATGATGAAGCCTGCTTGGCCGCGCGACCCCAGGGAAGCGTCGACGACGGCGGTCACCACGTGCACGTTGGCGATTCCGCCGTTGGTGGCCCACGCCTTCTGCCCGTTGAGCACCCACTCGTCGGTGGCCTCGTCGTACCGAGCGCGCGTTCGGTAGCCGGCCACGTCGGAGCCCGCCTGCGGTTCGGACGCGCAGAACGCGGCGAGTTTCGGGTCGTCCTCGGTGCCGAAGCACTCCGGCACCCATTCGGCCAGCTGTTCGGGTGTGCCGGACGCGAAGATCCCGGCCGCGGCGAGGCCGGTGCCCATCAGGGACAGGGCGATGCCCGCGTCACCCCAGAACAGCTCCTCGGTGGCGATGGGCAGCGACAGGCCGATCGGGTCGGCGAACCACGTCGCCAGCGCCTCGAACCCGTAGAGGCCGATCTTGGCCGCTTCCTGGATCACCGGCCACGGGGTTTCCTCGCGTTCGTCCCATTCGGACGCGGCGGGGCGGATGACGTCCTTGGCGAAGCCGTGCACCCAGTCGCGCAGGTCGGTCTGGTCCTCGTTCAGCTCCAGCGAGAAGCCACCCATCGAACTTTTCTCCTCAGGCCTTCGGAATGGTGAACAGGCTCATGAACCCGGCGGCGAAGCCCAAGTCCCCCTTGACCTTGAGCTTGCCGGTCATGAACAGCACCGGCGCAGACGCGTTGCCCGTCGCCAGCTTGAGGAACTCGACCGGGCTCAGCGTCACGCTCGCGCGGGGTTCGCGGGTCTCACCCTTGTTGATCGTGCACTCGGCGTCCTCGATCACGGCCTCGTACGTGTCGTGGCCGTCCCCGCCGAAGCCGCCGGTGAGGTGGAAGTGGACAACGGCCCTGGTGGCGCCCGCGCGTTCGCTGCGGAAGTGCGTCTCCATGCGGCGGAACACCTCGTCGAGCACGCGTTCGCGCAGACCGGGTTTCGCGGTGACGGCTTCGACCTGGTCCTTGGAGGCGCGGGAGATGATGCGCGCGAAGTTCTGGGGGTCCATCTTGGCCAGGTTGAGGTCCGCGCCGCCGTCGGCGAGGTCGACGAGGGCGCCGAGGAGGTCGGCGAACTCGTCCTTGCCCAGCTTCTTCGGATCGATGCCCTTGGTGATCACGTCGATGTCGACGCCGCGCAACGCCGGATCGGCGGGGTCGATCTGCTTGAGTGTGCTGATCAGCTCGGCCGGGCTGAGCTTCGCGATCGCCTCGGTGGTGAGGTCGATGGTCATGGACGCCTCCTGTGCCTACTCGCGCGTAAACCTACTAGCGAGTAGGTAAGGCTGCAAGTAGGCCGAGTAATCTTGACCCAGCCTTCAGGGGGTGCGATGCAAGCAGACCAACCGGTCCGTACCGGTCGAGCCAAACGACTGCCGCGCGCGGTGCGTGAACGCCAGATCTTGGACGCCGCCGTGGACGTCTTCTCGCGCCTCGGGTTCCACGCCGCCTCGATGGACGAGATCTCCGAGGTCGCGGGCATTTCCAAGCCCATGCTGTACGCCTACCTCGGCTCCAAGGAGGAGCTGTTCGCGAC
The DNA here is from genome assembly GCA_049997955.1 of Umezawaea sp. cmx-9-4. Lineage (GTDB taxonomy): Bacteria > Actinomycetota > Actinomycetes > Mycobacteriales > Pseudonocardiaceae > Umezawaea. The sequence continues at coordinate 349,869 of JAEBDY010000013.1, forward strand.
CTGCATCCGTCGCGAGGCGACCATCATGATCGAGGCGATCGCGAGCGGCGTCGAACCCGACCAACCGCCGGACGTGCAGCTGTGGAGCGGCCTCCGGGCGTTCTTCGGCTTCGTCGGCGAGAACCGCGCGAGCTGGCAGGTCCTGCACCGCCAGGCCAGTTCGCAGGGCGGCCCGTTCGCCGCCGAACTGGCCGAGATGCGCGGTCGGGCGGTCAGCCTGGTCGCCGCGCTCCTCGTGCACAGCTCCCAGTCGCAGGACGTCCCGAACGCCTCCGCGCTGGAAGCCGAAAGCCTCGCGGCGGCACTCGTCGGCGCGGGCGAATCCCTGGCCGACTGGTGGCTCGACCACCCGGACGAGCCTGCGGGCGTGGTCGCGTCCCGCCTGATGAACCTCGTGTGGATGGGCTTCGGCGACCTCGTCCGCGGCAACATCTGGCACCCGCCGTCACGTCGCTAGCCCTCACCGCACGGCCGCGCGGGCCGGGACGGGGCGGTCCCGGCGTCGCGTGCGTCATCCAGGGTGGATCGTGCCTGTGAGGTGCGGTTTTCCCGACCTCGGGTGGTGCAGGGCGAACCGCGTGCCGTCCGGTGCCGCGGAGAAGTCCACGGTCGCGGGCAGCAGGACCGGCGCCTTGAACCGCACGTCGACGGTGCAGGCGTCGGGCAGCCGTCCTTCGAACGCCGCGAGGCACCTCGCCTTGGTCCACATCCCGTGCGCGATGGCGCGGGGGAAGCCGAAGGCCTTGGCGGTCCACGGGTGCAGGTGGATCGGGTTGCGGTCGCCGGACACCCTGGCGTAGCGCCTGCCGATGTCGTCCGGCACCTGCCACACGGCCGTGGGCGGCGGGGGATCGGCGGGGGAGCCGGAGCCGGATCCGTTGCCCCGCTTGAGGTATGTCGAGGTGTCGGTCCACACGGTCTCGCCCGCCGCGGTCGCGGTCGTGACGACGTCGAACTGCGTTCCGCGGTCGTGCGGACGCAGGTTCTCGGTGTGGACGTCCAGGACCAGCGGTTCGGCGGCCGCCAGCGGCCGCGACCGGGTGACGCGGTTGGCGATGTGCACCAGGCCCGGCAGCGCGAACGGGAACGCGCGGTCGGTCATCAGCCCCAGTTGCAACGGGAATCCGAGCACGTGCGGGTAGGTGATCGGCACGGTCGAGCCGACGCGGAAGCCGCAGACCTCGTTGTAGGCGGCCAAGTGCGCCTGGTCGACCACGACCTCGGCTGACCGGGTGGCCGACGGCAGCGCGTCGCCACGCCGGGCGAAACCGGTCAGCCCGGCCTTGGCGTAGAGCAGCGCGAGGCTCGTCATCACGCCCCCAGCAGCATCTGCCCGCACACCCGGACCACGTTGCCGTTGACACCGGTCGACGCGGGATGCGCGTACCAGGCGATGGTCTCCGCGACGTCCACCGGCAGCCCGCCCTGCGACAGGCTGTTCAACCGCCTGCCGACCTCCCGCGTCGTGAAGGGCACGCCCGCCGTCATCGCGGTCTCGATGAACCCCGGCGCGACGGCGTTGACGGTGCTGCCACGATCGGCCAGTTCGGCGCTCAGCGCTTCCACCATGCCGATCACACCTGCCTTGGACGTGGCGTAGTTCGTCTGCCCCGCGTTGCCCGCGATGCCGGCGATCGACGAGACACCGATGATCCTCCCGTTGCCGCGCAGCGCGTCGGCCTCCAGCAACGCCGCGTTGATCCGCTCCTGGCTCGTCAGGTTGACCGCGATCACGGCGTCCCACTGGCCGGAGTCCATGCGCCCCAACGTCTTGTCCCGCAGCACGCCCGCGTTGTGCACGACGACGTCGACACCGCCGTGCCGCTGGGTGAGGTGGGCGACCAGCCGGGCGGGCGCGTCGGGAGCGGTGATGTCCAGTTGCAGCGACGACCCGCCGACGCGGTTGGCCACTTCGGACAGGCCGCCGCCCTGCGCGGGCAGGTCCAGGCACACGACGTGCGCGCCGTCGCGGCCGAGCACCTCGGCGATCGAGGCGCCGATGCCCCGCGAAGCGCCGGTCACGAGCGCGACCTTGCCCTCCAACGGGCGGTCCCAGTCCGCGGGTTCCTCGACGGTCGCCCGACCGATGCGGACGACCTGGCCGGAGACGTAGGCGGACTTGCCGGACAGCAGGAACCGCAGCGTCGACTCGATGCCGTCCTCGGCGCCCTCGGCCACGTGGACCAGTTGCGCCGTGCCGCCGCGCTTGAGCTCCTTGCCGACGGAACGGGTGAAGCCCTCCAGCGCGCGCTGCGCGATCCCGCGCCCGCCGCCCAGCACGAGGACGCGGCCGGACGGGCCGAGCGAGCGGATCACCGGGTGGAAGAACTCGTGGACCTCGCGCAGGCGGGTCGTGTCGTCGATGCCGGTCGCGTCGAACACCAGCGCGGCGTACCGCTGGTCGGCCACGGCCTCGCGGTGGACGTCGACCTGCTCCAGGATCGCGGCGACCGGTTCGACCAGTCGTCCGGTCCCGCCGAGCAGCACCGGCCCGTCGAGGAAGGGCTGGCCCGGTGAGTACCTGCGCAGCGGGTGCGGGTCGGGCAGGCCGAGCTTGCCGACGACGAGACGTCCGACTCCGGACTTGGCGAACCGCTGGTACCGATCCATCCCACACTCCCTACTCGCTGGTAAGCCTACTGATCGGTAGGTAGAATGGCCAGTATGGCTGACATCAAGCGCGTCGCGATTCTGGGCGGCAACCGAATCCCCTTCGCGCGGTCGAACGGGCCCTACGCCGCGGCGTCCAACCAGGCCATGCTGACGGCCACGCTGGACGGCCTGGTCAGCCGCTTCGGCCTCCAGGGCGAACGGCTCGGCGAGGTCGTGGCAGGCGCGGTCCTCAAGCACAGCCGGGACTTCAACCTCGTGCGCGAGTCCGTGCTGGGCAGCCGACTCGCCGCCGACACCCCGGCGTACGACCTCCAGCAGGCGTGCGGCACCGGCCTCCAGGCCGTGATCGCGGTAGCGAACAAGATCGCGCTGGGGCAGATCGACTCCGGCATCGCCGGGGGAGTCGACACCGCCAGCGACGCGCCGATCGGCGTCAACGAGGGCCTGCGCGCCGTGCTGCTGGAGTTCAACCGCACCCGGAGCACCGCGGGCAAGCTCAAGCTCCTCGCGAAGCTGCGCCCGAGCCACCTCGTGCCGGACGTTCCGCGCAACGGCGAACCGCGCACCGGCCTGTCGATGGGCGAGCACGCGGCGATCACCGCGAAGGTCTGGGACGTCGCCCGCGAGGACCAGGACGTCCTGGCCGCCGCGAGCCACCACAACCTCGCCGCCGCCTACGACCGCGGCTTCTTCGACGACCTCGTCACGCCGTTCCTCGGTCTCACCCGCGACCAGAACCTGCGCCCCGACTCCACCGTGGAGAAGCTCGCCGGGCTCAAGCCGGTCTTCGGCCGCGGCGACACCGCGACCATGACCGCGGGCAACTCCACGCCGCTGACCGACGGCGCCTCCGCGGTGCTGCTGTCGAGCGAGGAGTGGGCCGCCGCGCGGAACCTGCCGGTGCTGGCCCACCTCACGTTCACCGAGACCGCCGCCGTCGACTACGTGCACGGCGCGGAAGGCCTGCTCATGGCGCCCGCCTACGCCGTGCCGCGCATGCTCGCCCGCGCCGGGCTCACGTTGCAGGACTTCGACTTCTACGAGATCCACGAGGCGTTCGCGTCCCAGGTCCTCGCGACCCTCGCGGCGTGGGAGGACCCGGACTTCAGCAAGGCCAAGCTCGGCCTCGACGCCCCGCTCGGCTCCGTCGACCGCGCCAAGCTCAACGTCAACGGCTCGTCACTGGCCGCCGGGCACCCCTTCGCCGCCACCGGTGGCCGCATCGTCGCCACGTTGGCGAAGATGCTGGCCGAGAAGGGCTCGGGCCGCGGCCTGATCTCGATCTGCGCGGCGGGCGGCCAGGGCGTCACCGCGATCCTGGAGCGCTAGCCGGGTCACTTCCGCCAGAACAGGTGGTGGGTCACACCGCTCGGGCTGGGCACGACGTCGAGGTGGAACCGGTCGAGCAGCTCGTCCGGCGATTTCCAGAGCCGCGCCCCGGATCCGAGGTCCACCTGCGAGACCGCCACGTGCAGGGTGTCGACGAGGTCGGCGTCCAGGAACTGCCGGATGGTGGTGGCCCCGCCGCCGAGCCGGACGTCCTTGCCCTGCGCCGCCTTCTTCGCCTGTTCGAGGACCGTGGCCGGATCCGCGTCGACGAAGTGGAACGTGGTGTCGGAGAGGGTGAACGACGGGCGCTCGTGGTGGGTCAGCACGAACACCGGGGTGTGGAACGGCGGTTCCTCGCCCCACCAGCCGCGCCAGCTGTGGTCCTCCCAGGGGCCGCGCTGCGGGCTGAACTTGTTGCGCCCCATGATCTCGGCGCCGACGTTGCGGTCGTAGTCCCTCGTCAGGTAGTCGTCGAGGCCGCGGCTCCCGCCGGGGTCGGTGCGCATGGGCCAGCTCGCCGTGGCGCCTGCCCACGCGAAGATGGCGCCGGGGTCGGCGTGGCCGAAGGGCCTTTCCAGGCTCTGGTTCTCACCGGCCCCGAACCCGTCGCGCGAGACGTTGAAGTTCTGGACCTTCAGGAGCTGTTCCACGTGGTTCCTCTCGCACTGCTCTGGTGATGGGAAGACCTCGCGGAACGGATGAACTCGTCGGTGAAACGAGCCGCCAGCGCGGTGACTCCGATCACAGTGCGCACGTCGTCATTCGTAGCGGGTCACACGCGAATCGAACATGTGTTCGAGTTGTCCACAGGTGTGGATGGACCTGTGGATGCGTCAGCGGGCCGGGATGGCTAGTCGAGGAGCGACCAGGTGGCGGTGCAGCGCACGGTGATCGTGATCTGCTGCGGCTCCAGGCCCAGCTGGTCGATCTGCACCGGGACGCCGGGGCTGCCGCCGTAGCCAGCGAACGACTTCGTGGACATGGCCGACTCCGCCTGCCACTGGTCGCCGTCGCCGTCGGACAGTCGTTGCAGCGGACCGAGCCTGCGCCCGAGCGCCTCGGCGTAGCCCTGGGCGCGCAACCGGGCGTCGGCGACGGCCTCCTGCTGGGCGTCGAACACGGCGTCCTTGGTGTCGGTCAGGTCCCACGTCGGGCCGTTCAGCCAGGTCGGCTCGGCGAGCACGAGCGCCGACAGCAGCGCATCCAGTTCCGCCAGGTCCGTCACCCGCAGCACGTACCGCTGGCTCGCCCGGCTACCCGCCCGCGTGTTGCCGTCCCAGTTGTCGTGCACGGACAGCTGCCGCGTCCGCACCTCGACCCCGTGCCGGTCCAGCAGCGATTCGACCGCCGAAACACGGCTGGTCAGCGCTTCGACGGCATCGTTGCGCTGATCTCCCGCCGTCTCGAAGCTCACGTCCACCTGTGCGCGGTCGGCGGTTCGCTCGACCGTGCCCGTCCCCTTCGTCAGCACCTCAGCCACGTGGTCCAGCCAACTCCGCCACCGGATCATGCGCAACCCCGATCGAACGCAACATGACATGTCCGGTGAAAACAGGTGTAGTACCGGCGAATCGTAGGGGTATCCTGGGTCACTGCCGATGATTCACCGGCCTGTGCGCCAACTCACCGGATAAACGGGTGCAATCCAACGGCTCGGGGTGCATACTTGAGCTACGCAACCGAGACGATCTCAGAGAGGGATGTAATACCGATGAACATCACCGCGAAGCTCCGCGCCCGTCGTGTCGAAGCTCGCAACCGCAAGGCCGTTGCCCGCGCCATCGACATGGCGCCCACGCCGGCCATGCGCCACGAGCTCATCGCCATCGCGCAGAACCAGATGACCACCCTCCGCTGAGACCTCGCCGCCACGACGTCACCTGAGTCACCAGGTGAGCGCCCCGTCGTAGAGCGCGAGCCTTCGGAGAACGGAAAGAGAGCCCTGGCAGGCCTCCCGCATGCCAGGGCTCTCGCTTCTCTGTGAAACGACCATCGCCATGCCCGTGATCCAGGTCACAGCAATGGCAGTGTGTAACGGTTCCAGAGCGCGTTTCGATGTTCCAGTTGACCCCGCGATGCTGTCGGACCCCCGACCTGGCAGCACCGCGGGGTTTTTTCATGCCCAGACCAGGTAAAACGGCCAGACCAGACCCTTCACAGCCAAAAGCCAAAGCTGAAGGTCAAGAGCTGAAGCCCAAAGCCGGAGCCACCCAACCGGACAACCGCGGACAACCGGACCCGGACAGCAAACGGCGGCACGCAACCAAACCCGAGCACTCCCCATCTGCCCCCCGATCCGAAGCGCCCTCAACTGAGGTTGCCCCCTTGAACCGGACACCCTGATCCCAGACAACGCTCTGGGGAAGGATGTTCCCCGTGTCAGGCAAGTCGAAGTACCCTGAGCAGTTCCGCAAGGACGCCGTCGCGCTGGCTCGCTCGTCGGACCGGCCGTTGCGGCAGGTCGCCCGCGAGTTGGGTGTCAACCACGAGACCCTGCGTGTCTGGGTCAAAGCCGCTGAAAGCACCCAGGTCACACCGTCGGAGGCGTCCTCGGCAGCCGACCAGGCCGAACTGCGCGCCCTGCGCAAGCGGGTGGCGGAACTGGAGTTGGAGAAGGACATCCTGCGCAAGGCAGCCGCGTATTTTGC
>JAEBDY010000014.1:0-321019 GCA_049997955.1 Umezawaea sp. cmx-9-4
TCAGTCTGCTCAAGCAGCACCGGGCGGTGGCCACTCGCTACGACAAACTTGCCGTCCGCTACCAGGCCACAGTGCAGATCGCAGCCATCAACATCTGGCTACGCCACATCTAAAACACGACCTAGCCAGCCGGGGGCGTCAGCCAGCAGCGAACGGGACGCTGGAGAGAAGTTGGCGTCAGTTTGAAGTTGTACGACTTCGCTCGACAATAATCAGCTCTCCAGATCCGCTCCCTCTTCAACCGCTAAGTGTCCAACTCCGCGAGCGCACTTGACGGACGTCTTCTCCACACGCCACCAGGTCACCCTGCGTAACACGTCGCTCGCCCGCACCGATAGCGACACAGCGGCCGAAGCGCTAGCCCGTTTGTCGGTGCCTCGTGCTGCAATGCGGTGAGACCGTCCATCACACCGTGATCGGGGGTTCTTGTCTTGGCCGAGCAAACCGCGGAACAGCTGTTGCACGAGTTCCGCAGCAGCGCGATCGCCGACGTGACGATGTCGCTGCTGCGCTCGCGGGACGCGATGCTCTATCTGGCGCTCATGGCCGCGCATCTCGGTGATGGCCAGATCGTCGATGGCCAGAGCCTCAGCGTCGCGATCGACGCGGACCTACCGGCGTTGCTGCGCAGCTATTCACCAGAGAAAACCGACGTACTCTCACTGGCTGCTGACGACCTCCTCGTTCGTTGGCGCAAGCGCGGCTGGGTGCAGCGCACTGCCGATCCACGTGATCCTCGGATCGAGCGATACCAGTTGACGTCCGGCGCGGCGGCTGCGGTCCGGCAGCTGCGCAACCTTCAACGGCAGACTTCGATCGCCACCGAGTCCGCACTCGCGATGGTCATGGCGCAGGTGAGGCAGATCGCCACCGACGCCAACCCGGACCCGATGACAAGAAGACGGGTGATCGTGGAGCGCATCGAGGAACTGGTCGCTCAGCGCGACGCCATCGACGCGGGTGAGATGCCCGAGGTGGACAACGGCGAGCTGGTCGACCGGGTGGCGGCCCTCGCCCAACTGACCGACCGCATTCCGGGAGACGTTGTCGTCTACGGGGAACGGATGCACGCCAACACAGCGATGCTCCTGCGTCAGAGTCTCGCGGATGACACCGAGTTCGCCGAGTCGTTGGAGCGCATGTTCGACGGGCACGACATCATCGCCGAATCTCCCGAAGGGCAGGCGTTCCGCGCCTTCGCCACGGCGATCGCAACGCCCTCTCAACGGTCGCAGCTGGAATCCGGCATCGCGGAGATCATCCGACGTGTCGAATACCTCCCCGAACACCACAAAATCTCGCTCAGCGGGTTCATCTCCGCCGTCTGGCAACGGGTGCAGGAAGTCGAGGACATCCGCGGCGCCGCATTCCGCCGGATGAGCAACTTTGTGCGAGGTGGCGACCTCACGCACTACCGCAGCATGCGGACGCGCGTCGGCGAGGCTCAGGCGTCAGCGGCGGTGGCGTTCCACCACACGCACGGCGGCCGTGACATCGGTTTCATCGTCCCGATGAGCGGCGTCGACGCACGTTCAGTGGGACGGTTGCGGCTCGACCAGGGTATGGACGTGGCACCCGACGAGGTCGTCGACACCACGCACGAGTTCGACATCGATCCCTCGACACTCGGCGGGAGAGAGGCCATCGACTGGGCAGCCCTGCGCGACGCCGTCCACCTGACGATGGAACAACACTCGGGCTACGCCACCCTGCCCGAGGTGCTGGCCCAACTGCCCACTCCCCGTACCGGCGATGTGATCGGACTGTGGTCGCTCGCGGCCCGCTACGGGGACGTGGACGAAAGCAGCCGGTCCGTGGTCCGGGCCAGTACCGAACGGGGATGGCGGGAGATCGATCTGCCCTACGCGGTGTTCGCCGAGCCACTCCCCTCACCCGTCGCACCAGTGCCCCACCGCCTGACGCTGCACCGCAGTCGTCCAGTTCAGGAAGACCTGTCCGATGACTGAGCCGCGCAGCTTCGCCGACGTGTTCTCCGACGACCTCGACAGGCAGAGCACAGAAGCTCTGGACCCGAGCAGCATCTTCACCGACGACGACGATCCGCGAGTCGGCAGCCACGTGGACCACGGACAACGCACGGCTCGGTTCGACGGTGACTCCAGCGAACTGCCTCCTCAGGTGTGCTGGGCCTTGCAGGAACTGCTCGTCGCTCCTCATGTGACCGAGAAGTCCAAGCACTGGCCGACACTGCAGCAGTACGAAACGGTGCTGCGGTCACGGCTGGCGGAGCTGGGTCTGCTGTTAGAGCTCAACCGCGACCACCGGTTCGCGTTCACCCGGCAGGCGGAAGACCCGTCGTCGCACAGCCGCGTGATCCTGCGTGCCAAGACGTTGAGCCTCGCCGCCAGCACCCTCGCGCTGTACCTCTACACGCAGTACATCGTGTCTCCCGACGATCCGATCGTCGACCGGGCCGACATGGTCGAGCACATGCTCGCCTACAAACCCGCCACCGATACCGACGAGATCGAGTTCCGCAAGAAGATCAACACGGCGATCAAGTCCCTGGAGGACCTGTCGATCATCAAACCGGTTCGCGGCCGCACCGACCGGTTCACGGTGTACGGAGTGATCACCGCGATCCTCACCGCTGACCAGGTCACCGCGTTGGACCAGCGTTACCGGGCCGTCGCCGCCGGTGAGCGGTTTGAGGCCGGCGGCGACGACGGTGCCGAAGCTGAGGAGCAGGTGGAATGACTCGAACCGTACACACCGGGCAGTTCCGGCTCTCCCGGCTGCAGGTCGTCAATTGGGGAACATTCAACGGCTACAAGGACTTCCCGATCGACGAACGCGGTGTGCTGCTCACCGGCCCGTCCGGCTCCGGCAAGTCCTCGCTCATGGACGCCCACTCTCTCGCGCTGCTCCCGACACACGACCAGCGCTTCAACGCGTCGGCCGACCTCACCGCCCGCGGAGCAAAGCAGAACTCCCGCAGCGTGGCGGCCTACGTTCGTGGTGCGTGGTCGGAGACCAACGACGAACACGAGCAGTCCAAGGTCCGCTATCTGCGGGGCGGCAAGCCGACGTGGTCCGCCGTCGCCGTGACCTACGACGACGGCTTGGGCTCGGTCACCACCGCCGTGGTCGTGAAGTGGTTCACCGGAGCGGAGAACGACGGCTCCGCCATGAACACCATGCACCAACTGCACAGCGGCCTCTTCGACCTGTCCATGCTGAACGCGTGGGCGGAACGCAAGTTCGACACCCGCTGGTGGAAGCGGACGCACCCCGACGCGCACTACCCCAGCGGCCAGGAGGCCTACCTGAAGGAGCTGGGCCGGCGCGTCGGTCTCGACCGCACGGGCACCGCGCTCTCGTTGATGGGCAAAGCCAAAGCCATGAAGAACGTCGGTGACCTCAACCTGTTCATCCGCGACAACATGCTCGACCGGCCGGAGTCGTTCACGGCCGCGGAACGGATGCTGCAGACCTTCACCCCGCTCAACGAGGCCTACGTCACCGCCAAACGCGCCTCCGATCAGGAGAAGGTGCTGCACGACGTACCCTGGAACTGGAACGTGCACCAACAGTCCAAACAGGACCACTCGACCGCGGAGAACCTGCGCGGCACACCGTTGGACCGGTATGTGCGCGGCCTCCACCTCGCCGTCCTCTCCACCGAGCTGGAAGTGCTCAGGGCATCGGCCGATGAGCTGGACCGCCGACTCGGAGACCAGGCCGAGCTACGTGACGCGACCGAACGGACGTGGCTCAGGCTGGCCGGGCAACTGGAGGAGCACAACGCCGGCTTGCAGCTCCTGGAAGCAGACCAGCGGCAACTTAAGACAATTGCCCGAACGGCGAAGGAACGCTTCGACCGTTACGGGGGCTACGTGGTCCGGCTCGGGTTGCCGGTACCGCCGGACGCGGCTTCCTTCCTCGGTCTGCGAATGAAACTACCCACGATCGTCGAGTCGGCCGCGCAGGATAAACGCGCGCTTGAACCGGTTGCGCACAACGCGATCTCCAAGAAGGTGAACACACAGCAAGCGCACGAGGAGCGCGCTGCCGAACTGCACCGTCTGCGTTCTGCTCCGTCGCTCATTCCAGGGCATGCGATCGCGCGCCGAGAAGCCATCGTGCGCGCCACCGGAGTACCAATCAACGCACTGCCGTACGCGGCCGAACTGATCGACATCGCCGAGGGAGAGGAGCTCTGGCGCCCGGCCACGGAGAAGATTCTCCGCTCCTACGGCATGCGCTTGTTGATCCCGGAGAAGCACAAGGACGCGGTCCTGAGGTTCATCGACGCCAACGACATGCGCGGCATCCTGGACTCCAGCGTCGTGACTGCGATCTCGACCCACGCACCGCAGCCCACACGCGGCAGACTGGCGGGAAAACTGACCGTTGACCAGCAACACCCGTATGGACGCTGGCTCGTCGCCCAGCTGGCCCGCCAGTTCGACCACGCCTGCGTGGAGACCGCTGGAGAACTCGAAGGACACCGTCTCGGGGTGACCATCAACGGCACCCTCAAGCTGCCGGGCAACCACTACCGCAAGGACGACCGGCCCGAGCTGACCAAGCGCTCCAGCTTCATCCTCGGCGCCAACACCACGACCAAACGACAGGCTTTGGAAGTAGAGGTCGCCGGGCTGGCGGAGGAACTGCGCGCGGCCTCGGACACGGCAGGTGAACTCGGCGAACAACTCGACCGCCTCGGCAAACACGTCGAGGCGGCCCGTGAGCTGATCGAGTTCACCTCGTGGTCCGAACTCGACCACTGGACGCCGACGCGAACAGCGAACGACCTAGGCGAACAGATAGCAGCGATCCGGGCCGACGACGTCGACCTGCAACGCCTCGAACAACAACGCGACGCGGCCAAGTCTGAGCATCAGGACGCCGTCGGCGAGTTGCGGCAGACCACGGAACGCATCGCCGAGGAGTCGAAGCGGCAGACCGAACTGGCCGACTTGAGGCACGCCGAGGACGCCAGACCGCACACCATCGGTGAAGAGGAACGGACCTACCTCGACGAGGTGTACGCGGACATCGAGCTCACCGCGACGACGTCCAACATCAGCACGGTCCGCCGGTCGCTGGACAGAGCGCTCGACAACCGTGCCTCCAAGGCTCGGTCCAGCCAGGCGATCGCCGCCGAGAAGATCCGCGGCGCCATAGCCGCGTTCCTCGAGAAGTGGGAGGACTACGCACCGGACGACAGCGGTGACGTCGCCTTCAGCGGTGCTTCCTTCGCCGCGCTGCACACCGAGATCGTGACCCGCCGCCTGCCAGAGGCAATGGGGAAGTTGCAGCACATGATCAGCAACGACATGGTGCCGTCGATCGCGATGTTGCAGCACACCATCGACGAGGCCGCCCGGCAGATCGTCGAGCGGGTCGGTTGGGTGAACGCGGGCCTGCACCGGGTCGAGTTCAACGAGGGCACCCACCTGCAGATCGCATACGCGGCCAACCCCTCCGCCGACGTCAAAGCATTCCGCGACGCAGTCGACGAACTCATGCGCAAGTCCGCGACGCTCAAGAAGGAGCCCGAACAGCACGTGGCTCAGTTCCACCGGGTCAAAACGCTCATGAAGCAGTTCACCGACGAGGGCACCGAGGCCGATCGATGGCGACGCAACGTCCTCGACGTCCGCAACAGCTACATCTTCTACGGCAGGGAGGTCGATGAAACCGACACCACCGTCCACACCTACCGCAATACGGCCACGAACTCGGGCGGCGAGCAGGAGAAGCTGGTGGCGTTCTGCCTCGCCGCTGCTCTCAGCTACAACCTGGCCGACCCCGACACCGACGGCAGGCCCCGGTTCGGAACCCTCATGCTCGACGAGGCGTTCAGCAAGTCCGACGAGAATTTCTCCGCCCAGGCGCTGTCGGCGTTCGACGAGTTCGGTTTCCAGCTCATGATCGCCGCGCCGATCCGGATGGCCGGCATCGTGGAGCCCTATATCGGCCAGGCCATCCTCGTGGACAAACGCACCACCGTCGACGGCGCCCGGTCCACCGGCAAGATCGCGACCTTCGGCGAACTGGCGGCACGCCGCTACGCCGACGAAGACGGTGAGGTCCTTGCGACAGCCTGAGGATGTCGTCGCCATGCTGCGAAGCAGGTTCGCGAAGTCCTACAGCGACTGGGCCCAGGGTAAGGGAAACTGGCCGATGCGGGTCTCGCTGCGGCCACCGGACCGCGTCACCCGTTCGACCTCACCTGTGCGGTGCCACGAATGGGCCGCCAGGTGGAATGGCTACACCGGTCCCGGCGTCGTCGAGCGCGCCAACCTGCAATTCTCCACCGCCACGCACGCGATGCCGAAAATGTTGGTGCTGCACCGTCCTGGCGACGTGGCACGGGCCCATCCGGACGATTTCGAGACGTGGTTGCGCTGCGGCAAACGACTGACGCAGCTGGAAAACAGCTTTCCCGAGGCGAAGTTCACCGGTCTTGTCCGCCGAGTCACCGAACTCGCCCAGGCCGATTACGGCCGCCTCGTCCATGCGGTCACCTGGCTGACCGCCAACCCCACCTCCGGGATGTTCCTGCGACAACTGCCCGTCGAAGGCGTCGACACGAAGTGGCTCGCCACCCACGCCACCTTCGTGCTCGCTCTTCTGGGTGAGGAGACCGCTGGCCACGCCACCGAGGAACTGTCGCTGTCCAAGAAGCGCAAGCTCCACCACCGTCTGGGCCTTCGCGTCGTCCCCGAACTCGTGCAGGTCACCGTCCTCGATCCCAAGCTGAGGGACCAGTTCGTCGGCATGCGCCACTTCGCGGCAACCGTTGACGATCTGAACCGGTGGCCACGACAGCCCAACACCATCCTGATCTTGGAGAACAAGGAGACGGCGTTCGCGATCGTCGACGACTTCGAACACGCCGTTGTGCTGCACGGGCACGGCTTCCACGTCGACCAGTACGCCCGCATCTCCTGGGTCAGGAACGCCGAACGGGTGATCTATTGGGGCGACATCGACGCACCGGGGTTGCAGTTCGTCAGCGACCTGCGCGGCCTCGACATCCCCGCCCACACAGTGCTCACCGACCTTCGCACCCTGCACGAATATCAACGACTGGTGGTCGACGGTTCACTGCCTCAACGCGTCGCAACACCTCCGCACCTCACAGCAGCGGAACGCGAGCTGTACGACTTCCTCGTCGCTCACGCCGCCGAGCACGGCATCGGCCTGCTTCTGGAACAGGAACGCCTCCCGTGGCACAACGTTTATCCGGTCCTCAAGGAGGCGTTGCGCTGAGCGCGCTGCGGAGCCGGTGGAGTCACAGAAAATTGGCGAATCCACACTATTCCAAGCGAGAGTTCCTGCCAATTGCAAAACAGAACTGGGTGGCGACGTTCAAGTTTCTCACCGTCGAACCGGAGTTGGCGCTGCGCTCGGTCCTGATGGTCAAGGCGCTCGCGCACCACGACACCGGTGCCATCATCACCACCACCGCCAGCGGCTCTATACGCGGACCCGACAACGTGTCACGGAAGAGCCTGGTCAGCACCGTTTTATGCACCGCAATACAGTCATACTTCAGGCCGCGAGTCGCCTTAAGTCGAAGAGACGACCCCTTGACGCTGTCCGCTATGTCCTCAACAACCAATGCTGACAATCAGAAAAAACCGTCCCTGCAAGGGAATCAATATCCACCACAATATTATGTCATAGATGGCCACTCTACGTCACCATCGACTACGAACCAGAGCCTTCATTTGGTAGGCCCCAGGCACGAGCCTCGGTGGTTGCCGCGGAAAGACGGAAACTAGGGGTGGTCGCCATCGGTGGACGAGTTGAAGCGCTTCATGACGTTCTCGACTGCGTCGGTGCTAGTCGCGAGCATTTCGCTGATCGCGAGGTAGCGTGAGTCGCTCGGACGCACGTTGTCATTGGCCGCTAGCGGGCCCGCCTGGCCATGCGCGCTACGCGCGAGATCGATGATCTCTCGTGTCGTGTCGGTCAAGCTCATGGCCGACCGCGTTCCTTCCCGTTGTGCCCGCTCGGCTTGGTCACGCACTCCTGCGGCTTGGTCTGCGGCGTCTTGGGAGGCCTTCTCATGCCCTGTGGCAGTCGCCTCCATGTTCTTCATGGCTTCTGTGAGCTCATCAATGGTCTGCGTTTCGAGCGAACCGGATTTCATCCGCGTGTACACGACGACCCACGGCGCCAAGAAGACAACCACACCCAGCGTGATGCCGATCATCCAGCCAAGTGGGCCAGCAGTGGCATCCGGCGTCGGATGGATGACGCGGGTGGCAATGGAGATGGCGACCATGAGGCTCACCACTCCCATACTGATCAGCTTGGTGGTCAGCACGAACCGGGATTGCGGGAACTCGCCGGAGCCAGGTGCCTCGGACCGGGCTTCGCCTGCGGCCGTCCCGCTTTCGTCATCGTTCCGCGGTGCCGGTTGACCACGAGCGACCGTCCGCATGTGCCATGCGTCGGTACCGGCGGAATGCGAAAGCGCGAATAGAACGAACGAAGCGATGATGGCGAACCCACCAGCTGTGATGGTCTCCGGCACCTTCCGCATCGCCTGATCGACCGAGTTGATGTTGAAGAACTTGAGGATCACGGTGAAGAGCGCGGCGATGTCGACCAGCAGCGGGATCACCGCGATCGTGCTCCACGACTTGGAATGCTTGTCCAGGTGACGGGTCTGCCCTTGTTCAGTGTCCTCTTCCATGCGGGTACGGCATTTGTTCACAACGGTCCTGGCCTGAGCCATGGTCATGAGTCCACCAGCGTAAATGTTGAACTCGGACTTGACCATTAATGGCCGGTCGCGGGCTTGATCCGCCGCCTTGCGTTCTCGCGCGGCTTGGCGTTCGAGTGAGTGGAATCGTTCAGCTAACTGGTCGATCTTCGCGACGGTGGCGTCCATGCGCCTGTCCAGCGCGCTCTTGGCCCGTCGGAGTACCGCTGCCTCAGCGTGGGTCAGCGCGACCTCGTCGGGCTTGGGCTGGTGGCTCCACTTGAAGGCCTCGCGAATCAGCAGCGTGATCCAGCGAGCTCGACGCGGATGACGCAGCCAGTACCAGATCGGAAGTCGTGGCTTCTTTCCCGACCGAAGGACAAGCGGGACAGCTCTGGTCTCGGTCAGATGTACCTCGGGTTGTGGGTTGGTGTGCAAAGTCACGGGCGTCTCCGATGGGTGACGGTAAGAACTACGGTTCGGTTTCGCTCGGCCGCAGCTGGCATCAGGGCACCGGTTGCGTCGAGGTCCGGGACCACCGGGATGTCGAACCCAACGCCGTCGACCTGGCGGAACAGCGCGCGGTCGACGCCCGTTCCGACTAAGAAGTTAACGACTTGCTCCGCACGCTCCCTAGAGGTCGTGATCGCTCCGGCTCTGCCTCCCCAGGTCGCGGTGTGGCCTACAGCGGTTGCTTCGACTGGCACCTCTGTTGCGTTTGGGCGGAAATGATGAGCGATTTCGTTGAGCATCGCCGGTGCCTCTGGAAGAAAAGACGCGAGATCGGGTTCGAAGAGCGCGCCGCTCGGCAGTTCGATCTTGGTGGTCGAACCGGTGACGACAACAGAAGGTTGACCGGGCACCGGGATCGTGGGCACTGGCGTGGTGGCGATTGGCTTCCCGCCTACAGCACCTCGCGCCTCGCATTTCCCGTCAGCTTTGGTACAAACCTTCAGCCAAAGGTCACGCACACTCGACTGCATGCGCTCAGTGAGTTGCGGCTGAGGACCTTCACCCTGACCGAGTCCGATGAACACGACCTTCTTGCCTTGGAGCGAAGGAAGATCGGCCTTGTCGATTTTCTGCACAGTCGCTTCGACATTGATCTCAGAGCCCATCCCACGCAGGTCGAGCGGCCCAGTCGTCTGCAGGCCACTGCTGAAGACCAGCAACGTTGACGGACTAGGTACCTTAGCCAGCCCTCCCAACAAGCGAAGGAGGTCAAGCTGCGGCTCCACAGCGGCAGCCGCCTCCAACTTGGCACGCACAGGTGCCATCTTCTCCTTGAAGCCGTCGTTCAGCACGCCCTCGTCTGTGGCAATCTCACCGTTCCCCTTGTCGTAGTAAACGGAAATGTCCTCGTCGATCAGTGGCGATGTGACGGACGACCCCACATAGGCGCTCAATTGCACAGTGCCCCGCTTGACGGCTGCGAGAACTGGATCGCTCGCCGCACCCGACAGGCTGACGGCAGGCTCATTCGCTGTAGCAGTGGCGCCCACGACGAAATTCTCGTGAATCTTTTCGGACTCGGACGCACAACCAACTGGCAAAGCACCCATAAGTGCCAATATGCCTAGCCACATGCACAGTCTCGATGCCGCCATCGAACGTCAGCCCCCACCGTTTCCGCGAATCACATCTGCCAAGTACACAGTTCATCGCGGGGACTAGAAGCTTCGTTACCGCAAGTGTTAGGTGCAAACATATTCCACGCGACCCGGCCATTATATACGAATTCTATCCGCTGACAAAGATTGAAATGAGCCTAGTTGACAGGACGGTCACGCTCCTGACTCATCCAACCAAAGGCAACCAGGCCTACGTGAGAACGCCGAGCCCGGCCAACAGGGAATACGCCGTCGCCGGATCGCCACTCCGGCGCACCCAGCTCGGCGAACACGTAGTCCACCTCCCAGCGTCAAAAGCTCGACCCGATCGGCGTTTCCTAATTCACAGCTCCCGTCGCCCCGCATCACACTTTCGACATGCCGACCAGCGGTTCGAGTACGTCGAACGCGGACCGCCGGGTCAGCTCCTCGTGGAACCGCTGATTCCGGTATCCGCGCAGGCAGCCGTAGCAAGAGGTCTCGACGCCGCAGTCGCAGTCGCGAACCCGGTCTCGCGCCGCCTCCACGACCCCGTCTAGGGCCTCGGCGATGCGCAGCACGCCGCCGGCGCCACCGGGAACGGTGTCGAACAGGACGATGCCGATACCGCCTCCCGGACGGGGGTGCAGGGTGCCGTCGATGTCATCCCGGTTGAACTCCAACCGTTCGGCCGCACCTTCGAGCAAGGCGTACAGCAGCGATCGCCAAGCTCCTTGGTCCGACGGCAAGGGTCCGACCAGAGGACCGAAGGTGATGTCCATCAGGTCGGTTTCATACGGGTGGGCGAGTGAACGCAGCCTCATCGTGCCAGCGCACTCAGTGCCCCGGAGTAGGTGCACGTGGGTCGACTTCGGCTTGCGGCCATCGAGTGCGCGACCGGCACCACACCAATCGCAGATCAGGTATCCCCCGCGGTTGGGCCCCTCGGAAAGAGCGATCAACCTGCCGCGCGATCCCGCCACGACACCCAAGGTCCCACCGCTCGGCGCTTGCCAAGTGGTCGTCGTAGTCGCCTCGGCCGCCAGCGCGCGGACATGGGTCGCTCCGTTCCAGCTCCGCTTCGGCGGTATGGTGGTCGTTCGGCGAGGCTCCGGTTCCGCAACGAAGCCGAACTCCGGAACGTAGTACTGCCTCGGCGCGCGGGTCGCCACCACCAAACACGAGGGGCAGGTCGGGTCGATGTCGTCCTCGCCTTCCCAGTAGTACCGGCATTGCTCGCACACGAAGTAGTGCTTGCCGATCAGTTCCCGATCGGGAAGCCGGTAGACGCCCCCTGATCGCCACAGGTGACCACCTGCGACGACCTCGCCGCCTGGGGCGTACTCGTAGATGGCCGCGGACAGGTCGCGCGTGAGTTCCAGTCGGCGACCGATCGGTGAACTGGAATAGGTGGTGCGCAGCTCTACGGTGTCGACAGGGAATCCGTACTTCGGCAGGACGTTCCGGTTAGCGAGGTAACCCAACAAGTTCCGCTTGACGAGCGTGTTGATCGCCATTTCGTAGCGGTTGACGAGGTAACCCTTCCGTTCCTCGAAGGCACGCTGCCTGCGCTTCTCGAAGATCGAGACATCCTGGACGAGTTGGACGCGAACTTCCTCCAGCAACTTGCTCAGCTCGTCCACCCATGCACCGGTGTCCACGCCGAGCTCACCTCGGACCCGTTCCGGGAGGACACGCACCAACGACTGGTGGACCTCTAGCGGAACAGGCGAGAGGAAAGCGCGAACGCGAGTGGACGGTGCCCTGTCACCGAGGAAGAAGTCGCCAGCGGTCGACCACGTCTCACCGACGGTCTGCTTGGCGTGTCGAAAGAACGCGGACAGCGCGATCGAGTGGGCGTGACGCCGGTCAATCCGCTCGTTGCCGAGCGGCACATGTGGTGCCCGTGTCTCACCCGCGATCATCGACGTGGGGTCGGCGTAGCGGGTGAGGTCATGTGAGCGCCGCTGCGCGTAGGTCACCACCAGCGCCGCCGAGTCGGTGCGTCGACCTGCCCGACCAGCGCGCTGCACGTAGTTCGCTGTTGTCGGAGGCATATTCCGGAGGACGACGGACTGGAGTTCGCCCACGTCCACGCCCAGCTCGAAAGTCGTCGAGCACGACAGGACGTTGACCTTCCCGTTGACGAACCGCTGCTGGATGTCGGCAGCTTCATGGCTGGTCCACTGCGCGGTGTGCTCCATCGCCAGCATGGGCACCGGGTTCATCGACGCGTACATGAACCGGTAGTGGTTGTCATCCTCGGCTGCGGTTGGGACGGCGAACTCTTGCAGCAGTCCCGGACACCCGAGGGTCGGGCAGACGCCCCGCACTGAAAACGGCGTGATCCGGCGGCAACGGTCGCAGCGGTGCACGGGACGGGTCGCCAGCGCCAGCTTGAGCCAGGTGTGTTCGATCCTGCGGACCGTACCGAGTCCGCGGACGTTCTCCGTGGTCAACCACCCGTCCCGCCAACTTATGAGCAACTTCCAGCACCCGCGCAGAAGTTCCGTAGCGTCCACATCCGATCCCAACACCCCCAGAACGCGGTTCGCGTAGTCAAGCCGGCGGTTCACCCCCCGCGTGGGCAGCCAGCTCAGCACCTTCCGCTTGCGTTCCGCACCGTCCTCCCTGACGTAGATGGGTCCCCGGCGCGGATCGAACGCCTCGTCGTTCGGGTCAACCCCCTCCGGCATGTTGAGAACACCTTGCTGTCGCAGGCTGCGCAGCAGTTCCTCCAGAAATGCCCAGCACTCGTCCTCGGTCAGTCCCAATGCTTGAAGAGCCGGAGGGATCTTCCAACCGCGGCCCTTGCCCATTCCGACCCGGACTAGTCCCAAGCCTTCCAAGGATTGCCGGTCGTCAACGGCCACCAACTCCTGCATGACCCACAGCAGAACTTCCCGTTCGCGCTCCTGACGGGACATGCGGCGGGTGAAGACACCGGCTCGATCGGCGGCTCTTGCCGCATGGAAGGCCAGATCGGAGATACCGATCGACTCGTCGTCACGAGCCGCCGCAGCCAGTCCCTTCAGCAGAAGCGCACGGTGCTGGATACTTGAGTAGCTCGCCTCCAGGTAGGGCGCGAAGAACGCCGCTGCCTGCCGGCTGTCGCTGAACGTCAGCAGCTTGCGGCCCTCACCGGGCTGATCCGCCAACTCGTCATCAGGCGACGGTGGTTGCGCCTGGTAGAGCGCCGTCGCCAGGACGGACACCGCCGCGTCGTTACCGCCCTCGAACAAGCGCACCATGCCCGACTGTCCTCTCGCGCCGCACGAGGCACATCCGCTGGGCGAATCGTCCCGTGTGTCGAGCAAGCGGGCGAGCCAGAGCAGGGTGCCGGTGCAGCCCGCCTTCCCGCACTCCGTGCGCGGAGTGGTGTGGAGCCTGCCGCACGACACACACAGGAAGCGATCCTGAGCGGTGAGTTGTGGGGTGTCCTCCAGGGCGTCGTCGTCCTGATCCACCAACATCGGGGCGTCACCGAGCAGTAGCCAACCCCTCCTGCCCTCTCCGCCTGCCCGCGGGACGAACTGGTCACCATTGAGCACCGTGCCCGTGAGGTGGACTGCACCGCACCGCTTGCAGGCGCCGAACTCGAACACCGCGCCCTCACACGATGGACAGGTCTCGCGTCTGCCAAGCGACACGTGCGGGCCGGATGCGGTCAAGCAGGTGAACGCGCCTTCGGTGGCACGGGCGAATAGGTGGTAGCGGGCTGACAGCACCGGGGAGCCGCCGCTGTCATGAACCTTGTTGCCCACCGCGACCATCGCCGCCAGGACCTCGCGTGGATGTTCCTCTGTGGGCAGCAGTTCGGCGGCCAACGCGTCGAGCGTGTCGGGTCTTTGCGCCAGTTTGGTCCGCAACTCGGCCATACCGAGTTCGTGGGCGAGCGCGGTCCCGGCGTCATCGGCGTCGAACCCGTATTCCTTCGCGAGCCGTAGGGTCTCCGTCCCCGGATCGTCTTCGAGGGCGAGTTCGAGGTAGACGGATCCCGGTAGCGGCCCCCAGAACGGTCCCGTCGGCATGTCGACTCGTGCCGCCCGGACCAGGTCCTGGCGTGTCGGATCGTCCTCCACCCAATCGAAGGGCGCGTCGAAGAGCTTGGTCGCGAAAGCCATCACCTTGACCGGGTCGTCACCGACGGTCGCGCTCGTGGCGATGCATTGCACTTTGGCCTCGGGCGCCACCCGGTCGCGCAGCCTGCGTAGCAACATCGCGACTTCGGCGGCCTTGGCCCCGTCGTAGACGTGGGCCTCGTCCAGCACGACGTACCGCCAGCCCCGTCCCTCGAACAGCTCCAGGTCGGCCGGTCGGAGCAGCAGGTATTCCAGCATCGCGTAGTTGGTGAGCAACAGGTGTGGGGGTTGTGCCCGCATCTCCTCGCGGCTGAGCAGCTCGTTCGGCAGTCGGGGCTGTCCTGGGTTGAGGGACTCGAAGGACTCGGCACCTCGACGGATGCTGTCCGGTGTGTCCCCCGTGTAGCGACCGAACGTGATGGCGGGACTGTCCGCCAGCAGGCTCCTGAGCCGCTTGAGCTGATCGTTCGCAAGGGCGTTCATCGGGTACAGCAGTAGGGCGCGTACCCCCGGTCCGAGCTCGCCGCGCGCGTGTTCGCCAGCTAAGGAGTCCAAGATGGGAAGCAGGAAACTCTCGGTTTTTCCGGACCCGGTGCCGGTGGCTACCACAAGGTTGCGACCTTGCGCCGCCTTGTGCAGTGCCTGCTCCTGGTGCTGGTAGAGCGGGCGGTCGAGCGGCAATGCCTGGCTTCCCAAGGCTGCGAAAGATGTGGTGAGGACGCCCTGGTCGATGAGTTCGCGCAAGGTGGCGCCGGTGGCGTATGGCGGCGTGGCTTCGAGCAGCGGCCCCTTGGTCAGCATTGGACTCCGGGCGATCTCCTGTGCGAGCGCGTTCGCGATGCGCTTCTCTCGGAGCGGGAGCAGGGAACCCAGGTAACGGCGGTAACTCTCGACGATGAGTTCACTGGTCGCCAATGGGTCCAAGGTGCGGCTCACTCTGCTCCCCCTCTTCATGCGTGATCAACATTTCAGCCAGGATCAGGTCGAGCACAGCCAGTTCGGGAGCGATTTCGGCCAAGCGCGCCCAGACCTGCCGGAATCCTCGTTCGCTACCGCGATAAGCCGGGACCTCCCGTGCGGCGAGTCTCGCGACGATGGCGAACGCGGATGACGCGGCCGGGATGGTCCACCAACCCGTCATACCCGGTGGGGGCTTGCGAGCCTCGACCTGGGCTCGAAAGACTGGTCGGTCCGCCAATAGCTCTGTCAGGCTTCTCAGCCACATCGAGGCGGACCGTCCCACGTCCTTGACCTGGGCTTCGTCACGACGATCGAACAGTCGGCGGGCGGCGACCGCCCTACTGTCGGCATCCAGCAGACCGTGCGGCACCACTTCGGCGGCCCTCCACAGGCCATCCAACTGCTGGACAGACATGGTGGTCAACGGGATCGTTTCGGGACCGAACCGCCCGACACCCGCGTGGGGGTCATTCCCGTTGGCGACGATCACGTCGACGGAGTCGCCGCACTGGCGGCGGGAGGCGGCGAGACAGTCGTCATCCATGGCGGTTCCGACCAGGGCTCCGGCCAGGGGTGATACCGCCCAGAGCCGCCGTGCCGGCTCGGTGTGGTGGCGACCGGGCACGAAGGATGACGCCAGTCCGGCCGAGATCACCGCGGTCACCGTCTGGTCCGGTGTCAGGTGCAGGCCGACCAGCGCTTCGAGCGCGTCGATGGTGCTCCGCCGCAAAGGACCAGCGCATGTGTTCCGGAAGTCGACGACGTCATGGACGTTGCGTAGCCGAGGCGCAAAGTGGATCAATGTCCAAAGTCGGCTCAGGTCGCGGACGTCCGCCAGAAACCCACCCGCACCTGAGACGAATCGGGACAGCGCCTCCTCTTCCGGGTCCTCACTGGCCAGGTGACCCTCGCCGAAAACCGTCATGTACCGCTTGGGCCAGCTGGGCCACTCGATGGGCACCCAGGGGTCGTCGAGGCGCAGTTCCACAAGGAGCGGTCCCCCGTTGCGCAATTCCGGTGGCAGGTGAACCCTGCCGTCGCCGACTATCGGCACGACGGCCGGACCACGCCACGGCGCTGTCGTCGCGTAGATGCCTGCGGTGAGGCCCTCCATCAGGACGGGCTCGACCAGTTGGAGGTGGTCGTTCGCTCGTCGGATGCCCTCCGCGAGACGGCGTGGCCGGACCGTCGCCAGTCTGACCGGTGTTCCGCCGAGATCGAGCACCAGTTCCACGCCGTGGTGTTCGGCGACGGTGTCGGCGATGCGGACCAGGTCGTAACGCGCCGTACCGGCCTCGGCCCGACCGCTCGGCGGCACCGTCTGGACAACCGCCCCACGTGCGAGTACCTGGAGCGGCGGAATGTCGATGGCCCCTGGCACGCGGGCTAGCAGCACGCCGGGTTGATCGGTGAATACGTCGGCGGTGATGCGCAGCGACCCAGCCGACCAGACCAGCGACTGGTCGGCTTGCTCGTGCATTACTTGCAGGTGCGGTGGGGTAACGATCAAGGGCTCGGTCTCGGTCTGAGTGCGGTACTCGACGACCTCGGCCTTCGCTCTGGGGGTGAAGGCGAGGACGCGAGGAGCGGCCGTGGCCCCAACCGGCGCAGCCAGTTCCGCCCGCCCGCTCACGAGGCCGCTTCCCTCGAAAACACGAACTGCCGGCAAGAAGCAGCTTTTCAGTCCTTCCGCGACGAACACCGTGCGGTTCACCCCGCGACCGAGCGGCCCGCGCACCGTGATGTCGAACGACCCAAGCACCGGGCGTGGCAGGTCGTCCCACAATCCCGTGAATGATTGCGGTGCTCTCACGGTGCGGCTTGTGGACAAGACAGGGGTTTCGTCACCGCTCCGCCGAAGCTCGATGGTCCACTTCGTCTCCGCGTCCTCACGCCCCGGCAACCAGATGGCGGGAAGTGCGGAGTGCACCGGAGTGCCGTACGGGGTGGTGACACCGGTGACCGGGCGATCAGCCTCGACCCGCGGCCGCGTCTGACCGCGGATGAAACGCCGCGTGGCTGCGATACCCGCCAGTTCTAGAGACCGGACGTCGGTCAGACGCACTTGTCTGAGCTTCCAACCGGCCCACCCCAGTGGGAGTTGGCCCTCAATGGTGACCTGGATCCGGCCATCCGCGATCAGCTCGTGCTCATCGGGGTGAACCACCCAGACGTCATCGGGAGGCAGCGGCATGTTGGCTGCCAAGCGCCTGCCGTCAGCTGCGAAGACGAGGAGCGGGGATTTGGCATCGACGACCGTGAGCTCCGTTCGGTCAACGCCGCCATCCATCGCCACCACTACCGTGCGGACCGGTTGCAACAGCGTGACGGCGGCGGGCGGCACCGACTCCGCCAGTCCTTCCCACTGTGCTTGGCTGCGAACTGTCCTGCTGGTGCCGTCGGCGGTCACTGTCCACGTGGCGGAGCCATCGACCGTCTCGTCCAGCGCGGGCAGGATCACCTCGACTCCGCGCCCGAACGGATCGAGCCCGATACGTGGCCGCTCCGCGCGGCGACGGATCGATTCACCGGAACGTCGCGGTTGAAGCCGCAGTACCCCGCTGGACACGAGTTCCTGGGCACGGATTGCCACTCGTACCGGCAGTCCCACGCTCTCCAGATCCGGGCTGAATTCACTGAGCCGGTCCAAGAGGTCATAGGTGCGGTCGATGAAGTCGAGCGCGTAGTCACTCCCGTGCTGCAAGAACCGGCGGGCGGGTGCGTCCAGTTCGCTGAGCCTGTTGGGCACCGCAGTCGCCCAGTCAAGGAATCCCTCAGGGTCGAGCTCCGGGTCGAGCGCCCTGCGGTGGACGACGAGGTGGAAGTAGTCATCGAGGCAGTAGTTCGGGATGCCGGTGTGCATGAGGATCGGCCCCACGTACCTGGTGCGCATCTCCGCGAAGTCAGGCATACCGAGGCGGCGAACCGCGCCGTGAAAACCCTGACCCCAGACGACCCGATCATGCTGGTCGCCGTCGTATTTCAGGGCTTCCCAGAGTTCTGGCCACAACTCACCCTGCCGATATTCACGTGCGGCGATCCCCGTGAGGGCGACAGCTACGCATGCGGGCCACCGCGTGAAGATCACTTCCGCGTGACCTCGGGCGAGCCACTTGTCGTACATCCGGCCGAGCGCCTCGGCCGCCTGCCGCGAGTGCTCATCCCTGACCTCCAGTTCCGCCACGAGCGAGCACCCTCGGAGACGGGACGACCACTGCCTCTCCCGAAGGTTGAGCAACTCGTCAGAGGTGACTTTCCGGGGTGCGATGACAGCCGCACTTCGCTCCACGACCATCGTGAACCTCCTCACGCAGGCGCGCCTGCTGACCGATTCATCGCCGGTTCGCGCACTCCGTTACACCTCGACATCCCCACGGCGACGATCCCTTGTCACAGACACGAAAGACGTCCAGCTAATTTGCCCACGCAGGATGTGCATATTTGCACTCATAATCCGAAGTGGCTGAATATAAGAACCTCTTTTCGCGCCACTGGAGAAATATTCACACCCAGACAAGTATCCCATGCAGTTACTCTATATATCGACACACTAATTTAACCTAATTCACCCTACACGCACCGACTTGCCAATGGAACTATTGCCGATAAATTCGCACAGCACACCGCAGACCGCCTTCAAAAATACTTGGACGATGAGAAAACACTCACGCGACCGAGTTTTCCGCAGCGGGCACTTCGGTGTCGTCCTTACAGGACGGGCACCGCCAGAAGTAAGGCATGCCCTTCTTCTTGTTTGATGAGCGGCGCAACTCGCGTTGCACGCGGCAACGCGGACAGACCGGTGGATTGATGAATTCATCCGCCCGCAACTCCGCGAGCAGTCGCTTCGCGAACGCCGCACCGCGGCAGGTCAGCATGATCTCCCGGGACATGTGCTGCGACAACGGGTTGTGACTGCCGATCAGCACCACCTGCCGGTCTATGACAACGATCTTCTTGTGCTCGACCCAGGACCGGATCAGGCTTGCACCGGTGCCTTTGAGCTCCTCGATCCACTTCTGGTTGCCCGGCCTCTTCTGGATGAAGTCCTTGTCGTCGCGGGTGAACACCCGCACGTCCACACCACGCTCTACGGCGTCGGCGATGAGCGGTATGAACGGCGCACCCTGCTTGCCCACCCACGGCGCCCACATCCACACGCTCCGGCGGGCCGTCGAAATGCTGCGCCTCAGGGTCTCCTTGAAGGAGAACTCGTCGTCGACATCGGTGACGTCCACCAGTCCTCGCAGCAGCCCGCTCAATTCGGCCTCAACCCGCGACACCGGTTGAAACTCGGCGGTGTCGTCGAGCCCAAGCAGTGCGCCCGCCCGGACCCATTGGATGCGCCCGGCGTTGGCCAGCCTGCCGACCGCGCCGAGCGGGGTACCTCCTCTCGCACCCTTGACCGCAGTCCTGGAGTTGACGATCAAGTAGAGGCGATGCCGCGCCCTGGTGATGCCGACTCCGAACAGTCGGACGGCGGCGTACTCGAAGTCGGACGCGTTGAGCTTGCCCCTGCTAATCCACCCCTGGCCGTCCTCGACCAAGTCGAAGATCACCGTGTCGAACTCGCGCCCCTGGAATGAGTGAGCGGTGCCAACCGGCACGGTCGCGTTCCTTCCGGCGTCCTGCAGCACGCTCAGGGTCGCCTCGGCCTGCTGCTTGAACGTCGTCACCACGCCCACATCACCGCCCTCGGCGATGTGGTGCTCTACGAGGACCCGTGCCAGCAGTGCACCGACAGGCCACCACCCTGCGTAGCGCGACGTCCTGTGCACCACGCTCAGGTCAGGCAGACCGCTCACGTCGACGATGATGATTTCCGTATGGCGCTTCGGCACGCCGTCAACGGCACCGTCCTCCAGCACGCCGTAGATCACGTCGTTCGCCAGTTCACGCAGTTCCGGTCCGAAGCGGAACTGCTGCAGCAGCGCTACCGCACCGGGGTTCTCGGCCACATCGACGTCGCTGCTGATGCCGCAGTGGGTAAAGCCGTCAGGTTTCACCCACTTCCGCACCCCCTTGTCATCGATGCGGTCGATGTCCCCGGTTACCGGACCGAGCTGGAGGAAATCCCCGAGCAGCACGGCGGTGCGCGTTGCTCTGCCGACGGCCAGCAGCACTTCGGCAAGCATGGCGGCGCCTGCTTCGTCAACCAGGACCACATCGAACCGCTGCCTCGCCACAGCGGGGTGCGCACGGGAGCGGGCCAGAGTCGTGGCGACCACCTGAGCCCGATCGACGATCTCCCCCTCCGCGTCACGCCGGAGCTTCGCGGCCTGCTTGTTCAATTCGCGGAGGCGGTTCTCCAACCGGGGTTGGTCACGGCGCCCGTCGCGCTGTAAGGCATGCAGCCGATTACGTTCGCCGTACCGTGCAGGCAAGTTGAGGGCAAGTGCTTCATGAACCGCCGCGTGATCCGCCTCGGTAGCGATCCCCAGCCGTTCCAGCCGCGCGCCCTCGGCCTTGGCTTGACGCAACGAGGCGTTCGCCGCGGCGAGCCGCTCATGCGCCCGGTCTCGTGCGCCCTGCGCTTGGGTGACCCTGCGGTCGGCTCCCATGACGTACTCCGGGGTGATCACGAGGTTCGCCTCGATCGACCGGACCTCGTCCTCAAGGAAATACCTGTGATTTGCGGCCCGCGCTTCAGCAGCGGCCATGGTCTTTTGCGCCGCCGCGAGGTTCTTCTTGGTGCGGTGGCGAGTGATCATGCCGGTAGCTCGCTGCAGTTCGAAGTGTGCGGCCGCGAGCTTCGTGCGCACGGCAGTGAGTTCGTGCTCCACCGTGACCAGCTGCTGCCGCAGTTGAGTGAGTTGCTGGAGTTGGACTCGTTGCGGGCGGATGCGCTCTTGCTCGGCTTTGGCGACGTCGACCTCCGCGCGCGCGGCGCTGAACGTCCTGTCAGCCTCCGTGCATTCCTCTGCGGCGGCGTCGAGGGTCGTCCTCAACGACACCAGTTCGTCGCGACGCTGGATCCTTTCGACAGCCCGGCTGTGAGCAGCGTGGTCATACCCCGCCAGTGCCTCATCGAGTTCCTTGATCCGCGTGTCGACCCGCTCCAAGGTGACGAGCTTCTCCTGGACGATGTCGAGTTCGGCGTCGACCTCGGCGGTGGCGCGAGCGGCCAACCGCTGCAGTTGAACGTTGTCGTCGGCAGCCAGTTCGGGGAGGTGTGGTGGACCGACCCGGATGACCTGCCCCTGATCAGTGGGCAGGTGTTTGACAACCTCTTTGAGCGCGTTGTCCACGGCGATGTTGGCCGTCGACACGAGCAACACCCGTTTGCCGTCCTTGACCAGGTCCTCGATCGCACGGGAGAGGACTCGCGTCTTGCCGGTGCCCGGTGGACCCCATACTGCGTGCAGGCCGGGCTCGACGCACGCTCGGTAAGCCTTCTGCTGGCGCGGGAGAAGGCCCGGCGGGTAGTCGGAGGCGGGGCCGGGGCTCAACGGGTCCAGGCGACCGGCGGCCAACTTGTCGGCCAGGGGTGCTTGGTCGAGTGCCAGCACGCCCTCGCGCAGTTTCTGCCAGAGGTGGCGGGGCGTGAGCCGGATCGTCCACACGTGGTCGCAGTCGGCCGGTAGCGCGCCGCTCACCTTGATCTTCAGCACACCATCGGCGACCTGAACCCGTTCGACGGGAAACGAGACACCGTTGTCCGGCCCTTCCTTGTCCCCGAGGCAGAGCTGGTCGAAGCTGTCCGCGGACGGAGCCCGCACACCCGACCGAAGGTCGAGGGTGAGCCACCCGCTGTCGTCACCCGGCAGCCGACTACTCCTCCCGAGCAGCTTCCAGTCGCTGTCCGCGCCCTTCGCTGATCCGGCGAGCACACGATCGACCGCTTCGACGACCTCACGCTTCCAACCCGATCCGAGGCCCCCTCGTGTCGTCACCGACCCAGTAAAGCAATGCAAGCGCGCAGATAACGAATCACCCGAAAGTGTGACCGCAATAATGCGGCGACCCGGCATGATCCCGGCAAATTCGAGCAGGGCTCACCCAGGATGCACCACCAAGCTGACGAGCTCGCATGTCAAAGGTCGAGCTGCCTCGATCCGACTTCGACAACAAGCTGCTCAAACGGTTGAGCACAAGTCGGACGTCGCGGCGCAGGGCGCACTCACTCGGCTCGCACGTGCCGCACTCGTCGACGCCGAGCGGGTAAATGCCCAGATAAGCGAGCACTGCTCGGATCAACCGGACCATTTCTGTGGGGACGGCTTTTAACTCGACCACGCCCAGCCGCGAAACAACGCGGAACTTTACTCTTCTTGCAGGTCACCGCAGCAAATACATTCGTTAATTGAGCCTGTCCGCTGCCTGCTACACATCCCTCGCCCGTCTCGAAGATTTAGAGCAGAAACTCCGCAGCGGGACGTCGCGCTACATTAATACACCAAAAACGGAAAAGGCACGATCGCAAGCTGTGACATAAGTATGCCGTAAATCTTCGTTCGGCTCGTAGCGGTTTAACGCAGGCCAAGATCTATATGCCGATTTCTGGTACCCTCACGAGAACAACGGACCTGACCTTCAAGGCGTAATGGATCAGAGGCCGAGACGCCGGTACTCAGCTTCGACCATCTCCCCCTGTTCCTCCGGGTCGATCGCCCGCGGATCGGCGTCCTTGGTGTCGCTGGGCCGGGCGTACTGGTCGAACGCCGAGATCTTCTCGGCCTGCTTCTCCCGGATGCGTTGGTCGATGGTGTCCTTGGCGAGCAAGCGGTGGACCTGCACGACGCTGACCTGGCCCATGCGGTAGGCACGGGCGACGGCCTGGTCCTCTTTGCTGGGACGCCACTGCGGTTCGGTGATGACCACGACCGACGCGGCCTGGATGTTCAGCCCCTCGCCACCTGTCTCGATCTGCACCAGTAGCACTGCATGCCCCGCCTTCCCAGTGAAAGCGTCGAGCAGGTTCTGCCGCTGCACAGCCGGGGTATTGCCGTCCAATCGGCCAACGCTTTCGTCACCCAGCGAAGCGAAGGCGATGTCGAGCACGCGGTGGAAGTACGAGAAGACGATGACCTTGCGTCCGTCGTCCCGGGCCTCATCCACGATCTCCGCCAGCCGCTGCAGCTTTTGCGACTTGGGCCCGAAGGTCGCTTGACGCATCGCCATCGGCTGCTTGGCGATAACGGCTTTGCGGTACGCGTTGGCGTCCTCCGCATTCGGGAGCACCCAGTCGTCGATTTCGATCTTGTTCGGCAACTCCATCAGCACGTCTTCGATGTTGCGCCGCAGGTAAGCAGGAGCGACCCGGCGTCGAAACTCCTCGGCATCGGCACTTGCGCCCGCCATGGCCAGACCTGCGGCAAGACCCTTGTCGAGGTGCTGGACCAGGACGCGGAACTCCGACACGGTGTTCTCCATCGGCGTGCCGGTCAGCAGCAGGACCCTTTCGACCTTGTTCGCCAGGGCGCGGACGCGCTTCGTCTGCTTGGCCTCCGGGTTCTTCACCCGGTGCGCTTCGTCCACGACGAGCATGTCGGCAGCCAGAGACGTCAGGTCGTCCAACGTGCGGATGGTGTCGTAGGTGACGACCGCGACGCCTCCGGTTTCCCGCCAGGCCTGGGTCGCGGCCGGCCTTCCAGGCCCGTGCAGGCTGTACGCGGTCAGGTTGGTGTGCTTGTCAATCTCTTGCAGCCAGTTCCACAACAAGGTCAGCGGGCAGATCACCAGGAAATGGCGCTGCTTGACCGCAGCCAGATGAACCATGACGGCAAGAGCCTGCACGGTCTTGCCGAGACCCATTTCATCACCCAGGATGCATTTCCTCCTCAAGATGACGAACTGGGCACCGAACGCTTGGTAGCCGAACAATGTCGTCTTCAAGCCCGTGGTGTGCAAGCCGACCGCACCGACCGCACGCCGTTCGGCCTGCGGCAGGAACCCTTGAGCACCTTCGCGTTCGTCGAGGTCGCCCCGGCCACCGAGGGAGGCCAACAGCGCGTTGAAACCCGCCGCGTCCCGCAAGTACGAGGCCCACACGGTGTCAGCGTGGACAGCAGGGGTCGTCGCTCGGTTCAACGCCTCCAGTTCCGTGCGGAAGGCGAGCACCTCGGAGGAAGTCAGGACGCCGTCCAAGTCCAGCAAGGCATCGAGCACGCGCTGCCTTGGCGATCCCCACGTCAGGGCCATGCGCCACCAACTACGCGCAGGGGCGGCGGCCTGGGCAAC
Organism: Umezawaea sp. cmx-9-4; assembly: GCA_049997955.1. GTDB lineage: Bacteria > Actinomycetota > Actinomycetes > Mycobacteriales > Pseudonocardiaceae > Umezawaea. The sequence goes on from JAEBDY010000014.1 coordinate 24,501, forward strand.
CAACGTCACGCGGTCGGAAAAGCCCTGCGAGCGTGCCTGCACTGCCGATCGCGTAGCGACGGCCTGCCGCAGGGCGGCGATGACACACAGGAGTTCGGTATAGCCGGAATCGGGACGCTTCGGGTCGAAGCGGATGAGGACTCCGCGGCGGATCTCGTCGGCCAGTTCCCTCGCCGCCTTGGCGGCCTGCTGTGCGGTATGCGGACCTACTCCGTGGTGTTCCTGCAACGTCGAGGTGTCATAAGGCAGAAGTTCAGCCACGCTCTTGTACCCGGCGTCCGCCAAGGCCTTGAGCTTCGTCCGCTCGTCCACCCGCACACGCAGATCCGTGACCGGCCGTGCGGCTAACCGGCTGAGGACTTCCGCGTCGATCAACCGAGCGATCTGCGCTTGGCCACCCCTCCGTAGGTGATCCGCACGCGCGGAATGAGCGGTACCGGCTTGGGCTAAGCGGTCCACTTGCCCGAACAGCTCCCTGGCCAGTCCGCGGACCGATGTACCCACTACACCCCTCCGCCCCATCCCAGCAGTCTCCACCGGACGAGGGCGACAAGACATCGGTCATGCGGGTGTCAGCCTTCCGGACGCACGCAAAATCCCGACAGGCACTCAGATTTTCAGCACGGCCTCGATCTCCAGGTTGATCCGCACCAGTTCGCCATAGTCGTGTGCCGCTCGAGAAGTCAGCGTTCTGAGCGATCACGTGGATTTTGGTGAGGCTGCTGCATGAGCACGCAGCGAGCGCGTAGTACACGCTGGGGAGCCAATGGTGCTGCGCTCTCCGGCGTGGACTGGCGGATAACCAGCGAAGGTCACGCTCGGCGAGCCGGAACACCGCGCCCGCGCGGAGCCTTCTCGGTCAGACCGGAGCTGCGACGCTGAAGCTGCCCACCGCGGAGCCCGGCCTGGTGCTGCACCCGGCCCTGACGCTCAGATGCCTGATGCGCCGCGACATCAACGCCATGATGGGCATCGCCACCACCTCGCCGTCCGGAGAACTGGGCGACACTCACAACCAGGATCACCAGTGATGCCAACTGCACAACGCCGCGCCGTGAACTCTCAACCGCCTTCAAAACACCTCGAACAGCATCATCCAAGCAAAGCGATATAGTCATACGGCGCATCGCAAGTCGCCTTCAGCCTGGTCTGAAGAGACGACCACTTGACCAACCGATATGTTGCGACCTTCTCCCCCAGGGCCGCCCGATTAAGTGCGCGACCTGCGAAAACACTGGATCTGCAGGTCGCGGCGGTGCCGTTGGATGCTGTTGAACGCAGTACCGTGCCGTTGTCACATCTTGAATCCTCCCATTTGACTCCCACTCCCCCACAAAACCGGCGACTACGCAAAGGCACCACGCACGTCATCCATCACCACATCGGTATGAACCGGCCACCGCCATCGTCGACACACCACCCAACACCAGCCTGAACGGGACGACACCAGCCGACCCGGCGAAGCAGCATCCCCGATAGCACCACGACGCCGTCGACCAGGCGGTATGCCTCCCCTGCACAGGTCGGGGTGTCCGAATCTCGCAAGAACGAGGTCCTGGTCTGGCACCGTCCTGCGCGGGCAGCGCCATCGTTGAACCTGTCGAATGACCCTCCACCTCTTGGTAAAGATGAATAGTGCGTCTTCCGCACCCGCACCCTGGATGGACTCATCAATGAGTACAAATATGCCACTTGATCAGCACCAATGACTTTTTGAACGGCAGGACCGTTGCTTTCGCAAGCCCCGCCTCGAGGTGTTGTCGGGCTCCTACCCGAGTCCTCGGACCTTGCGGTATAACGCGAGCAGGCCCTCCGCACGGCCGTGCTCACCAGCCTTCAGGTACGCGCAGCGGGCGGCCTCCAAGTGATGCCGCGCGGCGACCAGGTCACCGAGGTCGATTTCCATCAGCATGAGCCGTTTGTGCGCCCTTCCCTCCAGATCGCTGCTACCGCTCTGCTCGCAGATCTCGATACAGGTCCGGTAGTGGGCGACAGCCAGTTCGGGCTTCTCCTGGCGGCGAGCGAGCACGCCCATGCTGAAGTGGATCTGCGCCTCACCGGTTCGGTCACCCGCCTCGCGATAGACGACCAGCGCCCGACGATATTGCTTCCACGCGGAGCGGAAGTTGTTCCTGCGCCGAGCAAGCGAGCCTAAGTTGTGTAGCGCCCGAGCCTGCCCCTGGTGATCACCAAGCATCAGACTTATGGCCGCGGCGGCGTCGAACCGTTCCTGCGCGGGCGTGTAGTGGTCCATCTCGCGATGGATCCTGCCGAGTCCGCGGAGTGCCTTGGCCTCGCCGAGCCGGTCACCGAGGCGCACCGCAGCGTCGAGGGCCAGCTCGTAGGACGCAAGCCCGTCCTCTCCGTAGCGGCGGCGGTAGAACAGGAATGTGCCCATTGCGAAGGCGAGCCGCAGTACTCGGTCGTAGTGCCCGTGCCGGTGAGCGAGCGCGATGGCACCAACCAGATTGCCCCGTTCGGTCTGCAGCCACGCATGGGCCTGCTTTCGGGTCTCGATCGGCGGTCGCCGCCGTTCCGCGAGCTCCGTCGCGTCGATGTAGAAGTCGAGCAGGCGCACGGTTGCTGCTCGACGGTTGGCTTCAGAATCCTGCGTCGCGGCGTGTTCCGCCGCGTACAACCGCAGCAGGTCGTGGAACCGATACCAGCCGCGTGGCTCGCCGTGCGCGATCATGTGGGCACGGCACAGCCCGTTGAGCAGCTTCTTGGTGTCACGCGGCGGCAGTTCAGCCAGCGCAGCGGCTGCCTCACCGCTCACCTGCCTGCCGGGGTTGAGCGACAACAACCGGAAGAGCTTCGCCTCGGCGCCCCCGAGACGGGCGTGCGACAGGTCGAAGGCTGCCCGCACAGCGAGGTTCTCGTGGTAACTCAACTCGCTGAGCCTCGTCGTCGCCTCCCGTAACGACACGGCCACCTCGGCGAGTGGCAGCTCCGGATCGTCGGACAGCAACGCCGCGACGATGCCCAGCGCCAGCGGAAGACGCCCGCAGAGCCTGGCGATGTCCTGTGCTGCTCGCTCGTCGCCGCCGATCCGCAGATCGGCCGGATCAGCTGCCAGCAGGACGTTGTCCAGCATCGCCATCGAGTCGGGCTCGGAGAGCACGTCGAGCTTGATCTTCCGCGAGCCCTGCAGTTCACCCAGGGTGTGCCTGCTCGTCACCAATACCCGGTGCGTCGCGCCCGACGGCAGCAACGGCCTGACTTGACCGGCTGACGAGGCGTTGTCCAGCACGATGAGCATCGGCTTGGCACATTCGGCCAATCTGGTGCGGTAGAGCGCCTCACGCGCTGCCTGTTCCCCTGGCACCTGCGCGGCAGGCACCCCGAGCGCATGCAGAAACGCCAAAAGAGCCGTCTGCGGCTCGACGCGCATCTCGGCTGAATATCCCTGCATGTCCACGAATAGCACACCACCAGTGAACAGGCGCGAATCGATGGCATCATGCGCCGCCTTGATCGCCAACGTGGTCTTGCCTACCCCCGCCAGGCCCATGACGATGGACACCACGACCGGCCAAGGGCTGCGCAACGCCTCGGCGAGTAGTGCGAGATCCGCATTCCGGCCCGTGAAGCCCGCATCGACTGGCGGTAGCCCAGCGAGCGCTGTCGGAGTGGGTGCGTGCAGGTGAATGTCCTTGGCCTGCAGCACGAGCCCGTTGACGTTCCCGGTCAGTTCATTTCGCATGAGACCCTTTGTACGGCGCGACACTCGCACGGCAAACCCAGGGATCAACGGTTCGCCCAAGGCCCAATGCCACGTAGCCTAATTTGATCAAGTTGCTGACCTGGCAGTTCTCGAGTGGTGCGGCGTGGTGTGATCGTTTCGGTTCGTGTGGCCGGCACGGTCGCCGGTCATGGGCGAGGGTGTAGTGGCGCGACCGGATGAGGTATCGCTGGGCATGCTGGTCGCGGCGGTCCCGCGGGATGCGGTGGACGAGGCGGTCGCGGTGTGCGGAGTCGGTGAGAAACGCTCGGACGGCACACTGCCCGCGCACGTGATCACGTACCTGACGTTGGCGTTGTGCTTGTTCCCCGAGGACAACTACACCGAGGTCGCGACCAAGGTCACCGGCTCGCTGGGCCGGTGGGGCTGCTGGAACGCGGCCTGGACGGTGCCGACCGCCTCGTCGATCACCCAGGTCCGCAAATGTCTAGGCCCGACGGTGTTCCCGGAGTTGTTCGAGCGCACCTGCGGACCGGTGGCCGGGGACGCCTCGCCAGTGGCGGGAGCGGCGGCGTTGGGCACCGCACGCGGGTCGTTCCTGCGCCGATGGCGACTGCTCGCGATCGACGGGTTCGAGCTGGATCTGCCCGACAGCACGGAGAACGCGGCCGAGTTCGGCTATGCCGGGCCGGGGGACAACCGGTCGGCGTTCCCGAAAGCGCGGTGGTCGCGCTGGCCGAGTGCGGCACCCACGCGTTCGTCGCCGCCGAGGTGGCCGCGTACTCGGTCGGGGAGAAAACCCTCGCGCAGCGGCTCTATCCGCAGTTGCGCGCGGAGGAGTTGTTGACCGCGGATCGTGGCTTCTGCTCCTGGCAGGGCTGGGACACCGCCGCCGCGACCGGGGCGGCACTGTTGTGGCAGGCCCCGACCCAACTCGACCTGCCCGTGGTGGCGGTGCTCTCCGACGGGACCTACCTCAGCGTGCTGATCAAGCCCACGATCCGGGGCGCCCGCCGCGACCGGATCCTCGCCGCCGTCCGTGGCGGCGCCGATCCGACCGAACTCGCCGACGCCCTCGACGACAAGGGATGGCCCGTCGCGCATCGGGTTCGGGTGATCGAGTACGAGGTCCCGGACCGGGCCGTGAACGGCAGCGGCGAACTGATCGCACTGCTGTCACGATCACAGGCCTGTACAGGGACAACGGGGCCCGAGCCGACGAACTGACCGCCGCCTACCACCAGAGATGGGAGGAGACCGCGAACAACCAGCTCAAAACCCATCTGAGTGGTCCGGGGAAGGTGTTGTGTTCACGGCTGCCCGACCTGGTCCGTCAGGAGATCTGGGCCTACCTGATCGTGCACCACGCCATCAGCGATCTCACCGCCCGAGCCTCCGCCGCCGCCGATCTCGACCCCGACTCGATCTCCTTCGCCAAGACGTTGCGTCTGATCCGCCATTCCGCCACCGGGACAGCAGATATTTCCCCGTCGGGACTGGGCTGAGCGACTCGCCGTCCATCTGGAACGGATCGCCGCCCTGCTCATCCCACCCCCGACGGGAGCGGACCTGCCCACGCAAGATCAAACGGGCCCGGCACAACAGCTACCAGGTCAAGAAACACGACGAGCCTGCCAATATCCGTCATCAGAACCCGGCTACGATCACGATCCGCAGACTGACACCCAGACCAGCATCATGATCAAATTAGGCTACGTGGCATTGACCCAAGGCCCACAACTCATCAGGAACCAAACGCAGCGACAACTCGTTCACGACGCACGATCATGCCAATCTTCGTACTTAACCCACGTGAGATAACCTCCAACTCGTTGACATGGACATCCGCCAACGACAACGATCGAACGGCATTCTCAACGAGCATCTCCAAGCCGCCTGACCTGCACGGACGGCACTTTCGGCCGGTACAGCTTTGGACACACGGTGCACAAGGAGATCCCCCCGCAGGGCCCGTAACAACCACCCCTTCAAATCACGTTCCATAATTGCCTTGCAAACATCAGCAGAGCCCACTACTTCTTCGAGATCGTCGAAATTCCACTCAACGCAAGAGAGAATATTCGAGCAAATGCATTCCGGACGTCCGGGTCTCGATCGAGCCGCTCCAACGATTCGAACCGCGCCGGATCAAGATCGATTGTAGCAATTCCGCCTGCATTTGCGTCATCCAAGGACGAGAGCAGCAAGAGACATCTGTACGCCCGCACAACTCCTCCTCGCTCCTCACGCATCAGCGACTTAAGGAGCATGGGCTCCTCCTTAACCTGACTGCGGAGCGCATCCACCGAGGTCCATCGAGTCGCCCAGCCTCGATTCTCCGCCTCTGACTGAATCTCGAGCAGCTTATTGAAACTGATCTGACACACGCGAAAGTCGGGGTCTGTCGAATGAATGATAGACATCTGATCGCTACTCTCCGCCATAAACGTCGATACGGATTCTCGTCTCCGGGTCGATACGCCCGTCCCTTACCCTTGCCCGAAGCTCGTCCCAACGGTGATGACCTCCAAGAATCGTGCCGTCACGCGAAACGAGAATTCCATCTCCTCTACCAGGATTATTGATCCCGTTCAAAAGCTCTTCGTTACTCAGTTCCTCGTGGTACCACTGCGACGCTGGATCCCGAGTCTTTTGCCCTTCAGTGTACCGACCGAGATCTCCCGCCTTTCCGTGACCTGTCGAGATCCCCGGCTCGCACGGTCCGGAATTGTGAACTAGTACTGAAGTCTTGCCCGCCAGCACATAGTACGTGTGGACGCCGTCGATAGTCAGATCGTATGTGCGAAACGTAGAAACATATTGCCTAGTGGCCACAATTACGGTCTGACCGTTGCCAGGAGTCTGGAGTTTGTCACCTACCTTGAGCAAATCGGCGCGAGCCCATTCATGAGCCGAAGCGATGTAGAAGCGATGGTGCGCTGTAGTCGTGATCATCCTGGGACCGTCAGGGGTGGCGACCGCCAGGTCAACGTATTGCTTGTCCGCATCCGTCACATGGACTGCGATCACGTCATGCGACTCGACAATCGAACTCTCCGGCTCGTTGTTGGCAACCACATCGCCAACAACGATCGCATCAATCCGCTTCGTCGACCGATCAGCCATCAACACCCGTGTATCACCGGTGAAACTGTCACACGATTTCAGCGCACCCTTGAGTGCACCCGATCCCTTGCTCGCCCCAGAACCGACTCTGCCTTCTGCTGACACGGCCTGGCTCAGTCCATATCCGGCGCTGCCAACTCCGCTGAGCACACCACCGGCAGCCATCGGCGGAGAGGTACCTTCAAGTACACCAGCCACGATCGCCCCGCAGATCGTCGCTGCGCACTGCGCGACGATCGGCGCCAGCACGACAGCAAGTGCCAACGCCTTGCCGAACGACGGGTTCCGATGCTCGGTCAACCCGAACGACCGAGCTGCGGAGCAGAAGTCCGCGTTCACCGAACTCTCCCGCTGGCAACGGTTGAACGCCCAGTCCCACACCGCATCGCCATAGCTGTCACCGGGACCATAGCTATACCCGCCAGGCCGGACCTGCTTCAACACCTCGAACGTCGGCACCTGCACGTTCGCGATGTACGGCTGATGCGCCGGATTCGTGTTCGTACCGACCAACACCGAATACCGGATCTGATCAGCAGACGGGCCGGCCGATGGGATGTTCCACTCCTTCATCCCGTCGACCTGGTCCCACCCATTGCCGTTGTTGCAACTGTCGCACCACAAACCGGTCGGATCGCTGAACGTCACCGGACTGTTGTTGCTGTACGCGTAGGCGTTCCACTGCTGCGGATCCTGCAAGTCCATCACCGGATCCACCGACACGAACCGACCCAACACCGGGTCGTACTCACGAGCACCGATATGCGTCAGACCCGTGTTGTCGTTCGTGCCACCCACGAACCCTTTGTCGAAACCCGACAACCACGACCCGGTCGTCCCGCGCTCCTCACCGAACGGAAGCGACCGACGAATCCCCACCGGCTGCGCCAACGACGACCCGATCGTCACCTCCGCGGTGCCGTTGCGATCACTGGAGACCCACGTCATCACACCCGACTTGCGGGTCGCGACCGTCTGCCCAGCGTGCGAGTAGAACCGAGTGCACGCCTTCGCACCCGACGACGCCGTGTACCGCAACTCCTGCCCAGGCAGGTAGAGCGTGCGTCCGGTCGGATCGCGTCGAATGAGACGGTTGCCGTCCGCGTCGTAGACGTAGGTCGTCGTGCCGGTCGTGTCCGTCGACGTGCCCAGGTGCCCTTCGGCATCCCAGGTCATCGTCTGAGTTCCGTTAGACGGGGTCGGACGGGACTTCAGGTTGCCCACGGCGTCGTAGGAGAACGCCGCGGTGCGGGTGCCCTGCGAATCCGTCGTGGTCGTGCTCGCGACACCGTGTTTGCCCGGAACCGGCGTGTAGGTCGTGGTCCGCACACCAGCGGTCGTGGCGCGCTCCACCAACTTCGTCCGGTCGCCCGAAGTGTTGTAGGTGAACGACTGCGAGTACTTCGCAGGCCCACCGAGCGCGGCATCCGGGGCACTGGAGCACTCACCCGAGGCGGGCGTCCACGCATCGGTCACCCTGCGCAGGTAGTCCGTGCGGAAGCATTGGTTGTCACCGCTGACCGCGTCGGCGATCTTTGTGACGTTGCCGGAGTCGTCGTAGCTGTACCGGACGTTCGCCACGTCGGTTTGGGTGGTTTCCTTCCGGGTCCAGATCTGCGCGAGTCGCCGGGTGGTCTCGTCGTAGGTCCTGACGACGTCGACGTTGCTGCTGTTGGCGTCGGCGAGGGTGTAGGAACCGAGTTCACCGAACGAGGTGTAGCCGGTGGAGTCGACGACTGCGGTGTCGGGTGCGGTGCCGTACCCGCTCACCTGCTTGATCGGTTGCCCCAACGCGTCATAGGAATACGTCAACGTCTCCCGTTTGGCGTCGCCGAGAACGGGGATGCGCGTTGTGTTGGGCGCGCCGTTGGCCCGGTAGGTGTAGACGTACTGGTAGCTTCCCGCGAGCCCCGTCTCCGACGCCGGGATCGTCACCGTCGAACTGGTCGATCGATAGCCGGAATCGATGCCGTTGATCTCGCTCGTGTACGCCTCCGCACCACCCGGAACCACGTAGCGAACCGACTTCACCAAGTGGCCGTTGACCTTGGTGCCGTCGGCGAGCAGATCGTAGATCCACTCGGCGCGTTTGGGTCCGGTGACCGACCCTTCCCGTGTGCTGGTCTTGCGACCGGCGCCGTCGTAGGTGAAGGCGAGAGTGTTGCCGAGCCCGTCCTTCGTGGAGGTCAACTGGTCGGCGTCGTCGTACGTCGAGGTGGTGGTGCCCTTGTCCGGGTCGATCGCCTTGATCTGCCTGCCGAGCAGGTCGTATCCGTACTCCCAGACAAGACCGGCCGGGTTGACGGCCTTCTTCAACCGGTCTTGCCGGTCGAAGAAGTATTTGGTGGCGTCGTAGCCCGAGGGATCGGGGCTGCCTGCGGCGATTCCGGTGTGGTATTGCCTCAACTCGGTGGTGCGTCCCTGGACGTCCGTCAGCACAGACGTTGCCGTAGCGCCCGATGGAGGCGTCACATCCGTGCGGTCACCGGCGCTGTAGGTCGTTGTGCGGTACAACTCCTCGCCGCCAGGACTGGCGGTGGGCGCGTTTTTCTTGGCGATCGACGCGGTGGTTCGTCCCGCGCCGTCGTAGATCGTCGTGGTCTGGCGCGGAATGACCTCGCTGGGGCGGAAGAGTTCCGTTCCCGGCGCGGTGGTCGCCAGGTACTCGGCGTTGGCACGCACCGCGCGTCCCACGGAGTCGTAGTAGACGTCGGTCACCACGGCGAACGGGCTGTTCCCGGATGATTCGAGTCGCTGGGTCTGGCGTGGTCGGAGGAGCCCGTCCAGGAGTTGGTAGGAGGTGATGTAGTCGCCATTGGGTCCGAGCGTCTTCGAGGTGACGACCGACGGCCCAGTGGTCCGGGTCAGATAGGAGAAGACCTGACTGGCAGGAACTACACCCTTCTCACGTCCTGGTGTCCAGACGCCTGTGGTGCGGCCGAGTCCGTCGTAGGTGAGATCGGTGCGGAATCCGTTGGGGTCGATGCTGGACACGGGCAACTGCCACGCGGGCGCCATCGTGGTGGTCGTGGACCAGCCCATCTGGTTGGTGATCACCGCTTTGGTGACCGGTCCTCCACTCGACGGCGTGTAGGCGATGGTGGAGCTGCCCTTGATGTCGGTCATCTTCGTCGGGCGGCCATAAGCGTCGTACTCGGTAGAGGTCTTGGCGAGATACTCCGCAACGCCGTTCGTGTAGGACTTGAGCACCTCGGCCTTGGTGACCTCTCCCTTGGTGGGAGCGACTCCGAGCGCCGCGTTGTCGAAGTAGGTCCGGTCGTCGGACACGACGTCATCGTCCTGCAAACCGATTCCGGATTGGGCCTTCGCGCAGTCCACGACAAACTGCCGTTGACGGTGGACGGTGTTGACCAACCACGCGCCGGTGTTGCGGCTGTAGTCGATGATCGTGCACTTCTCGTCACCGGCAACAGCGTTGTCACCCAAGTCCTCGGTTCGGACGGGCATGCCGTAGGTGTTCTCGAACGTCGTGTAGCTGGTGGTGGTGCGGTAGCCGCGATTCCCGTCGAGCTTCGTGCGGGAATGCGTCGCCGACGTGCCGAGGTGGCGGGCGTGCACCGTGGTGCCGTTGATCGTCCTACTGGCGGTAGGCGGAGACTGCCACGGCTCGTTGACGGTGGCGGAGACCTCCGGGCCGTCGACACCGTCGTAGGTGATCGATTCGCGGACCATGCCCGCGAACTCGTCCTCGTCCTTGGTCGCCGGCACCGAGCCGATCGCGATGGCGGGCAACGGTACATCACGTGTGCCCGAAGGAAGTTTGTCTCCGTGCATGCCTCGCAGGTATCGGGTCTCAGTAACGGTTTGTTCTCCGGGGACGCCCTTGATCGTGCGGACCGCGCCGTAGCCGCGCCACACCGACCACGTCTTGTCCTCGGCTTGGATCAGGCCGTTGTCGTCGGAGTAGTGCCAGGCGGGGTTGCCGACGTAGTCGTAGTGCGTGACCTCTGTGGCCCCGCCGCCTACCAGGTCCGATTCCGTGACGTCGGTGACGACGTACTTGTGGAAGAAGTCGAGGATCGAGTCGGTGGCACCGTCCGGTTTCCAGCGCACCGGATAGCAGCGAAGGGTGTTGTCCTGCAACGCGCTCTCATCGGGCATCCGGGAACCTGGCACGCAGTCGGGTTGGGAGTAGACGACGTCGATGCGGCCACCGGTCTCGGTGAAAACGGTCTTGAGACGCCACCACTTCATCGCCGCGCGCTGGTCGGAGTGCGTGTCCACGCGGTTGCTCAACTGGATCCCGGCGAACGTGACGTCGGGAACGGTCGTGGTCTCCCCCACCAGGCCTTGATGGGAGATGCGGTCCAGCCACAAGCCGGCGCGGGTTCCGTCGCCCGGATCCGGGAACGACTGACCGAGGATCCACTTCTCGACCGCCGTGCCGCCGACCTTGGTCGTCACGGCGGTCAGCCTCTTGGTGGTCCAGAACGTCGGCGATACCGTCGTGCAGGGGCTGGTGGAGCAGGACTGGTCCCACGGGGTGTCGGGCCAGTGCTGGGCGTCGTGGACACCGCAGTCGGCGAGGCAGCGGTCAGCGGTGTCGAAGACCACCTGCATCGGCGCGGTCTCGGTGCGGTCAACCTTGGTGCCGTAGTCGATCTGCTGGAGGTAGGTGGCGCGGTCGTACTCCACCAGGTCGGTCTTGGTGTTGTTGCGGGCGTACTTGTTGGTTTCCTTGCCGTACTTGTACGACATGGTGTTGCCATGGAGGTCCACGACGTAGTCGAGGCTCCAGCGGTAGCCCTGGGTGCAGAAGGAGTCCTTGAACAGCGTTGCGGCGCACGGTTCCCCGTCGTGGTTGCCCGCGACCGGCATCGTCGCCGTGGACTCGGCACTGCGACCGAACCAGTACTTGGTTCCTTCGGTGGTGGTCACGACCCAGTGCTCGCCGTCGCGTGCCCCGTTCGTCAGACCGGTGCGGTGTTCGACGTAGGTGCCGTCGTCGTTGCGCAGACGCCACCGGTTCGGCGTATTGGTGTCCTCGATCAACTCCCCGGCGTGACCGACCATGGACAGCGTCGCGTTGCTGTTGACCCAGCACTGGTCGCCGGTTTTCACGGTGTTGCGGGCGCCGTTGGCCATGTCGTCGGAACAGGCTTGGTAGCGGCGTTCGATGAAGTTCGACCCCAGGTCAAAGCCCTCGCCCACCCAGGAGGGTTGGTTGTTGGACGCGGCCATGCGGCCGTCCACGCTGGAGGAGGAGTAGGACAGGCTGAGCGAGGGAGTGGGTCCTCCCAGTGAGGGTGGTGTGCGCAGTGGATATCCCCAGGAGAAGCCACCGGCGTTGCCGCCGGCGTTCCACGTCGCGGATGGCGCCAGGCTGGTCGCGGAGTACTTGCCCGAACCGCTGGAGGTTCCTGCCGCGAGCGCTACCAGTGTGGTCGCGGCGGAGGTCCCCTCCGCAGATGTGACCTGTGCGTTCTTCGCGTCGTTGTTCGACTGCAAGGGCTTGCCTTGGCACTCCGGCTTGTCCGGCGTGGTCAAGGCGCACTCGGGCAGTTCGGTCAACTTAAGCCGCTCGGCCCAATCCGCGCCGTATGCCCAGCGGAACCGCGTGTAGTCCACGCTCACCTTGGTCTTGCCGCCGGACACTCGGAACAGCACGCCGTCGACACCGGTGGCCAGAGCTGTCGCCCGGTCGAAGGTGTCCACTTTGATCTTCGGAGCAGACTTGGTCTCACCCGTGGCGACGATGGACACGGGTGTGGCGGATTTGGTGTCGGTTCGCTGGGCGCTCACATCACCAGGAACGATCTCGGTGGTCGACGCGTCCGGCCAGACAGGTGCGGCTCGTTTGAAAGGAGCACCGGTTCTGGGGATCAGGTTGGAGCGCTTCGCGACGGTTTCACCCGCGACGGCACGTTCCGACTGTGCTGATCCAGGCTGATAGGGGGCGGCAACAGCGGGAAGCGCGGTCACCAACGTCATGGTGAGAGAAGCCACCAACGCGATGGCCAACCCTCGTCTGGGCAGGGTCGAAGACATAGCGGTACTCCAGGGATGGAGGAACGAGGGTCAGCTGAAGAAGATGCGAGCGGGCTCAGCCCAGCCCGAACCGATCTGCACTCCGTCTCCGAAGGGGAACCCGTTGAGGCCGTTGACGTTCGGGAACGACCACACTGTTTCGTCGGGGTGGACCGTGACGATCTCGGCCCGGCCGTTGCCGTCGATGTCCGCGAACCAGGTCCGGTCGGAAGTCCAGCCCATGCCGATCTCCTGGTAGCCGTCGTACATCCCGTAGTCCAGTCCGCTCAGGTTGCGGTACGCCCAGACGATGCCGTCACTGTTGACGGTGATGAACTCGGCCCGATGATCGCCGTCGATGTCGGCGAACCGGATCTTGTCAGGGGCCAGGGACGTAACCTTGGCGATCACCGGAGCGGCTGAGAAGGCGCTCGACTGACCTGAGCCGTTGATGCCGTAGAGGTTGCGGTAAACACGAACCCGCCCGTCGGAGTCGAGCGACACCCGGTCGGCGCGACCGTCACCGTCGAAGTCGGCGAACCTCAAGCGGCTGGCGTCCGTGGACGTCGCTTTGCCGACCACCACGCCTGCGCCGAAGGGGAACCCGTTCATCCCGTTGATGTTGGGGAACGCCCGGATCGTGCCGTCCGCGTCCATGCCGATGATCTCTGTTCGGCCGTCGGCGTTGAGGTCGGCGAACCATGTTCGAGCGGCGGTCCACCCGGACCCGATGTCCTGCGACCCACTCGCATAGGCGCCGTCGGTGTTGAGGAACGCCCGCACCACACCGTCCGCGTCAACCGAGATGATCTCTGCCTTGGCGTCGCCGGACATCGAGGACCCCAGGGGGGCCGATGTCGACAGGGGCTTGGCCGTCAACAGACCCTGGAATACCGTCAACTCGTCGATGTCGCCTAGCCAGTAGGCTCCGCCGCTACCGCTGCCGACCGTCAACAGGCCGTCGTGGTTCCACCCCACGACTCCGGTCACCGTGCTCTGCAACACATCGTTGACCCACAGGCTCAGCGTGCGGGTCGAGGCATCGTAGGCGACAGCGAGGTGGGTCCAGGTGTTAACGGACGCATTGGCCGTGGACTTGGCGCGCCACCACATTGTCGGGCTGGCCGAGGAGTTCGGCATCTCCGCGGTCCACTTCGCGCCGTCGTATTTCAACGCGAACGGATCAACTCCCGACGGTCCGCGCTGGACGACGATGGTGCGCGGCGCGCCCTGATCGGACAGTCGCGCCCACACATCCACCGAGAAGGTCTGGTCGGTGTTGAGCACCGATTCGCTGCTCTGCGCGGATCCCGTGCCGTCCAAGTGCAGGCCTGTACCGTCGCGTCCGGATCCCCAACTGGCACCAGGTCCCAAGGTCAGGGTCAGGTCGTGGGCGTAACGGGATGCGTCGTAGGCGGTCTTGCCCGACGCTTCGTTGAACTGCCACCATCCCACCCTGCTGACCGACATCGGGTCCACGAGGGCCGCGGTCTCCGGCGCGGTGAGAGCTCGCCCCCACACCCGCACATCCTCCATGTCACCCTGCCAGGGTTCGACCGCTGCGCCGTTGAATAGTCTGCGACCGATCCACAGTCCGCCCGTGGCATCGAACCCGTTGCCGACCGAGCCCGTCTCGCGTTGCAGGACGCCGTCCACGTAGAGCCGCACCTCACGGTTCGACGACTCGTAGGTGCCAGTGAGGTGCGTCCACACACCCGCCTTCGCGGTGGCATCCGAGAACACCTGTCGCTGCACGGCGTTGGAGACATCGCTCTCGGCAAGCGAGAACGTCCACTTGTGCTGGGACGCCTGATAACCCAAGCGAAAAGCGGCCGTAGTGGCACCCTGCTGGCTGATGACCGCGCGATCCGCCGTGTCACCGGCGAGTCGGACCCAAGCCGACACGGAGAAACTGCGGCTCGTGTCGAGCACCTTGACGGTGGTGGCCGTGTTCGAGGAGGTGCCGTTGAACCCGACTGCGGGTTGGCCGCCGCGAGTGCGGCCAGGCAAACCAGGCGTTACACCGACCAGCGTCAGGTCGCGCCCGGCAGTGCTCGAGTCGGTCTCCGGGACATCTCCGAACAGCCACCGCCCGCTGTGGTTGGTGGGACTCGCGACACCGAACTGGTAAGCGGTCCGTTTGGTCAGGCCAGCACGGTCAACAGCATCGACGTACAACGTCTTCGGTCCACTTGACGGCGGCGTCCACACGACCGAGGCAGCCGCGCCCATGGTCGGCGCGGTGACAGTCATCGCGGGCGGATCGGTGAATCCCCACCTGTACTTGACCACATCGGTGGACGTGCTGGCGAAGGTGAAGGTGTCGGCCACGCCCAGCGAACCGCAACCCTCGGTCGGGCAACCGGCGGGCTTGTAGGTCTGCGCCGTCACGGTCGGGGCATCGGGAGCGACCAGATCGACGCTGAACTCGCACCAGTCCGATGGCTCACTCCAGAGCCGACCATCACCGGCTGTGGCGCGGAAGGCGTAGGCGCCCTCCGCCACACCGAACCCGGCGATCGGCTGCGGGACGCCGCCGCTTCCGGTGCCGACGACTCCGGGGTAGAGCTGCCAGGTGTTCGTATCGGGCAGTTGGGCGATGAGATCGGTGGCGCCGCCACCGTTGAAGTCCGGGCTCGGGAAGATCGTGGCGTCCGAGAATCCGGCGCCGATCTGGTGTCGCACCGGGGTTCCGGTGTACGGGGAGCGGGCGCCGCTGCCGGGGTAGAGCCACAGCTTGCCATCGTTGTTGATCTGGGCGATCACATCCGGGGCGCCGTCGCCGGTGCGGTCGATCACGCCGTACATGTCGCGGTTGCCCCACCCGGTGCCCAGCGACACCTTGGCCTGGCTGGACGCGGTGCGTTTGTTCTCGCCGGGGAACAGGTACAGGGTGCCGTTGTTGTCGTCCCTGGCGATGAGGTCGGTCTTGCCGTCCTTGTCCCAGTCCGCGACACCGGCGAACGTGTAGGCGCCGAAGCCCGTGCCGATCAGCCCACGCGTCTGCGACGACGGTCCGCGCTTGTTCTCACCGGGGTAGACGTAGAGCTGGCCGGTCGGGTCGTGGCGGGCGATGACGTCGGCCTTGCCGTCCTTGTCCCAGTCCGCGACGCCCGCGATGGTGTAGGGATTCCATCCGGCCCCGAGCAGAACACGGGCACCGAGTTTGGTCGCGTCACCGGGGAACAGGTACTGGTATCCGTTGACGTCCTCGGACAGGACGTCGGAACGCCCGTCACCGTCCCAGTCCGCGGCGCCGATGATCGCGTCGGAGCCGTCGAGGACACCGAACGGCAGACCCGTGGGCGACGGGAGAGTGGTCTCGGAGATCGCGTCGTTCGCTCGACCACCCAGTTCCCGTGTCTCCGCGATCGGCGCGTACGTGCCGTCCTCACGGACCCGGCTCCACTCGAAGCGGGTTTCCATGGTGTCGCCCGCGTCGTCATCGCTGAACCGAGCCCGCAGGGTCGGTGTCGCGGTCGGCGTGAACGGCCGATTCGCGTCGGTCGCGCACTCCTTGCCGTCCACGGTCAGCTCGTCCGGCACGTTGGGCGGGGTGTTGTAGTCGATCGCCAGCACCGGGGTGGTCGGATTGTAGCGCTTCCACTGGTTGACCGTGGTCTCGTCGATGGCGCGCATGCCCAGAGTCACCGCAGGCCAACTGCCGTTGACGGCCTTCTTCACGATCGCGCTCACGTCGAACTCGACGTCACCGGTTCCCTGGCAGCCGAAACGCGAATCGACCCGGTGGTCGGCGATCGCGGTCGTGTAGTCGCCTTCCCAGAAGCCCGGTTGGTTGTTCCACGTCGTGTTCGAGTCGATGGGGTAGGTGATCCACACCCTGGCGTTGTTGTCGGTCGCGTTGCACGTCCAAGACCACTGTTGTTGCAACCGGAACGAAGCACCGGTGATGACCTTGCCGATCATCTCCTCCAGGTCCATTCGGAAGAACGACCGCACCAGGTATTGCGGGCTTTGACAGGCACCGTCCGAAGCCGACAGGTCGCACACCCGCCCCACGCCCGCTCCACCCCTAACGTCCCAGTCCGACAGCACAGCCCCGTTCTGCCAGAACGAGGTGTTCGTCAGGTCTGAGCGGCCCATGACCATCGTCCAGGCGTTGTCCTGGATGTGCCCGGTCCACGAGGGGTCGATGTAGACCGGGAATTTCGTCGTCGGGTCGGTCATCATCGCCGCGCTCGGCGTCACTGACAACTCGCCGCCGCCGACCTTGACCGGCATGGTCACCCGCCGCAGATTGTCCGCCGGATCAGTCGTAGCCATCGGCTCGGTGGTGCTCTTCGATTGGGCCGGTACTTTCGACGACACCGGAATCATGTCCGGCGAGGAGTCCCACATGACCGGCACCGGCGACTCAAACACGACCTTGCCCGCCGGGTCCTTGGCAACCAGGCCACCGGTCCCGTTCGCGGTCGCCTGCACACCCTTCGTGCTCAAGCCGAACTTCACCTCGGCCAGACCGGGGTGGGAGGCTGCCTGCCTGGTCTTCACAACCAGCAGTTGCGAGAAGCCCTGAGGGGAGGCGGTGAACCGCAGGTCCACGCCGGGGAACACCTCGGCGTAGGTCGCGTGCGGACCCGACAGCGTCGGCTTCGGCAGCGAGCCACCTGGCCAGGTGAGCGCCAGTTCGTGGTCGCCCTCGCGCAACACCGCCACCGGGCCGGTGCCGCCACCGGAGAACACGACCGGCAGTGCTGACGCCACCGGAGTCACAACGCCGTTCGCGTCAGCTCGCAGGGTGGTGTCGATGGGCGTCCACGTGCCGTCGGGCTTCTTCGCCCAACGGGGCTCCACGGACTGCTCCGTGGTGTATCCGCCGGTCGGACGGGCAAACGTCTGGTCGGTCTCCGACCGCAACGGGCTGATCTCGACCTTCGTACCGCATCGCTTCGCCATCGCGGCTGCGGCCACCACGGTCTTCTCCGCCGGGGTGCACGCGGGTTCGGGCGCGGCGACCGCGGCGGGCAGGAACGGGGCGGTCGTGAGCACGAGTGCGAGTGCAGTGACCAGCGGGACCGCCGAGGTGGAATATCCGGATGTGCGCAGGCGAAAGCCTCGCGCCGCAAAGCGACGGGTGTGCAACAAGCCCCCCATGACATGCGCCCGTCCCCCGACGACGCGCGGCCCAATGTGCCCGCAGATCATGACCGCCCCACACCGTTTTCACATAGGGTCCAAGTGGGTGACGCTTGGCACACCCTGCGCTACGACCGGTAGCGATCCGTTCCGGAGCCCCACTGTGCGACAGCCCTGCGTCCGGACCGGCACCAGCACGGGGGTGGCGCCAACTGGACACCGGACAGCGCAGTTCGCTGATCAGGCAGAGGAGCGCCGACTAGGGTCGTTCCCATGGTCACCTTCCGGGTCGACGACGTCCCGCCCGTCACCGACAGGCTGCCGACGCAGCCGCTCGG
Source organism: Umezawaea sp. cmx-9-4 (assembly GCA_049997955.1). GTDB lineage: Bacteria > Actinomycetota > Actinomycetes > Mycobacteriales > Pseudonocardiaceae > Umezawaea. The sequence continues at coordinate 42,732 of JAEBDY010000014.1, forward strand.
CGACCTGTTCACGGATGCGCTGGTGGTCGGCGGAGACCCGGCTTCAGAAATCCTCGTGCCGAACGGTGTGCATCCGCTGCTGAGCGCCGTCGGGCGTGCGTTCGCCGAGCACCGTCCGCTTGTACTGTCGCCGGACACGGTATGGCTGACCATCGCACAAGGCGTCGCCCAGCACGTCCGACTGCACACCGAAGAACTGCGGCCGCTTCTGGTCGACGCCAATCGCAAGCGGCTCGGGGTGACGATCGACGGGCCGGTACCGAACGACGTGAGCTCGTGGCAGCACGTGGTGGAGTCGTTCAGCAAGCAGCTCGCGGCCGAGATCGACCACTCGGAAGTGTTCGAGTGCGACTTCTCCACCAGCACCGACGTCGAGCGGGTCGCGGGTCGGATCGTGCTGCTCGACGCGTACTCGCCGTACTTCGCGCTGTGGATGGTGTGCGTCTGCGGCATTCCGTCGATCACGGTGACCGGCACGGTCGAGGATTGGCGGAAGATCCGCGCACGGATCGACTCGATCGCCGTGTTCGGCTTGGATGAGTGGCGTCGTTCGCTCGCACTGATCGTCGACCAGTTCGTTCGCGCGGCAGCCGGCGATGTGGACACGGCGTTCTGGCAACGCATCTACAACCCGATCGACTCCTACGGCGGTGAGGTGATCACCGGCTGGGTGGCGCGGTTCTACCCGTACCTGACCGGGCAGGCCACAGCCGATGTGCCGAAACCCGTTGCTTGCGTTGCCGATCAACGAGCCGCATGACATGACCGTGAACGGCGGGTTCTACAAGGGGCCGGGGATCCGCAGCACCCCGGTGCCCGCGACGCTGTCGAAGGTGATCATCAACGTCAACGACCGGGTCGGTCGGGACAACCGGGTTGTGGCGCTGCACGCCGGACTGGTCGGCGTCGCCCAGGACGAGAACGGCGCACTGGCACCGGTTGCGGGTTGGCACCTGGCACAGGCGCAGGTCCAGATCGACGATGTGATCGACCGAATCGTGCGCGACCACGACACCGAGCCGCCACAACCCACGCACGTGTTCGACCTGGGTGCCGAGGCCGTGGCGGTCTACCACCGCATCGGCTCCGCGACCCTGTTCGGCGGCGTGTGGCGGTTGCGGTCCGCCTCCGATCACCGCCGAGTGTTGGAACGTTACGACCTGTCGATCATCATGATCATCGATCTCGCCGACGGTCGTAGCATCGGCGCGGTCTCGGACTTCGAGACGCAGACGATCCACTGGAACGTCTGCCGCGTCGAGGCGGTCAAGGGACGCTCCGTTCGGTTGGTGGACGATCCCGCCGACATCCCAGTGCTGGGCACCTCGTTCGCGCTGCTGCTTGACGCCGCGCTCGACTCGGGCGGCGACATCGCCCATCTGGAAACCGGTCGACTCAGCGAACTGGACGCTCGAACATGACCAGGGAGCGGTCCACGGCAGGGCACTGTCGTCGTCGAGGTCGAATCATTGGAAACAACCTCGAGGATGCTCCTGATTGGCGCAGACTCCACGGGTGATCAGAACGTTCGGACTCGTCCTGCTCGCCGTTTTGGCGGCCTGCGCCCCGTCCACCCCGCAAGCTACGCTGCCCAGCAGCACGTCAAGCAGTCCTGCGGCGACCACGTCTTCGCCGCCGAGCTCAAAGGTTGAAGCGGGACCGCGAATCGATACCCCACGCCGGGTCGAAGGCGTGGACACGTGCGCGTTGCTGGAGCCAGGTGATTTCACCACCATGGGCGCCTTCGCCCGACCGCCGCGCCCGTGGGACCAGCCGCCAGGGTCTTGCGTGTTCCAGATTGGCGAGGACACCCCGACCGACCTGCTCGTCATGGTCGGGTTCACCGAGCCCTATGAGAAGGTGAAAGCCACCAACCCCGGCGCGGCCGAGCATCTGGTCGAAAGCCATTCCGCGGTGACCGGGTGCGGTCCGGGCCCCAACGGGCCCACCGACATGTCGTGCTCGGAATTCGTGGCGGTCAACACCGACCGGACCCTGGTGATCACGATGTCGCTGGCGGACGCGAGCCAGGATCAACTGGCGCAGATCATGACCAGCCGAGTCCGGACCGTGGTCCAACGCCTGCCTCTCGCCTGACTGGTGAGAACAGTTGGCTATGCAGCAGCGAAAGGGCTACGAACAGTGAGATTGTCCCCGAAGAACGGACGCCGGATTTCATGCCACGAGGACGAGATCTTGACGATAGCCGACACGGACTTCGTGCGGGCTCCGGCAGCCGAGTGTCCAATGTAGATGGTGTGTTCGCAGTAGCCGAGATAGGCGAACACGTCCGTCGTGCATCGTCGCGGGTGACTCCCACCGTGGCGCCGATCGACCCTGCCCGTCGAAACGGGTCGATCCCACCCGTACCCCTACACCAGGAATGATCACGAAACCGATCCGAATACCGAAGGAAGCCACCGCCACAGCTCGAATAGCGGCCCCAACTCAACATAACTACTACGAGCAGCAATATAGTCTCAACGCACACCGCGAGTCGCCTTCAGTCAAGCCTGAAGAGACGACCCCTTGACCATGAGGTAAGTGGTGACCTTCTCCCCCAGGGCCGCCCAGGTAAGTGCGTGACCTGCGGAAACACTGGATCTGCAGGTCGCGGCGGTGCCGTTGGACACCGTTGAATGCAGTTCCCAACCGTTGCCGCACCTTGAATCCTCCCAATTGGCTCCCACTCCCTTATAAAACCGGCGGCTACACACAGACACCACGCACGTCGACCATCATCACATCGGCACCAACGGCTGCCGCTATCGTCGATGCGCCCAACGCCACCCCAAAACGGGACGACACCAGCCGACCCGACAAGCAGCACCGACAGCACTACGCCGTCAACCCACCGAACACCACGCCGACAGCCAGGCGGTAGACCTTCCCTACGCAGGCGGGGGTGTCCAAAATCCGCAAGGACGAGGTGCTGGCCCAGAACACCTTCCAGCAGGTGATCTGCCGCAACGGCCGGTTCAACGAGCGAGCCAACGCGCCGACGTCCCTGCGGGACTGGTCGGGGTACTTCGACTTACCAGACATCGGGATCGTTCTCCTTAGACCGTTGTCCGTGAACAGGGTGTGCGGTTCAAGGAACAACCTCACAGGGTCGAGCCCGCACGATAGAATCGTGCGGGCGTGCTTATCCCCTCTGACGAGCAGCTGACGACGTCATTGCGGTGTTATCCAAGGTGCGTCTCGACGCGATGCCCCAGCGAGTGCGTCACACGCAGTCGCATGCATGGATGCATGTGCAGGGACGCCACGTCCTCGGCCGCAAAGAACCGAACTGTCCTTGATTCGTCGCTGACAGCAGCGTTTCCGCTGACGATTCGGCCACGGAAGACTAGCGAGCACTCTTGACTCACTGTGCCGTCATCATAGGACGTTACGTGCGACGGGTCGGAGTAGAGGCCAACCAGGCCAGTCACCTCGACGTCGTAACCGGTCTCCTCACGTACCTCACGCACGGCAGCGCTCGTGAAATTCTCACCTACGTCCACCATTCCACCTGGCATGGCCCAGTAGCCGTCATCCGCCCGTTCAATGAGGAGCAACTGCCCGGCCTCGTTCTGCACCGCGACGTTGACTACCGGCCACAACCGGTTCGCCACGGGTGCGTGAGGATCTCGAAAGTAGTCCTTTTTCATACGTCGATCATGCACTATGTATCGCATGGGTCGAATCTTTATCAGCTACCACGGCAGCGACGGCGCGTCAATCGCCACATATCTGCGGTCTGGACTGATCATCGAGGGCTACAAGGACTGCTATGCCTACACGGCTCCGGGGCTGGGACCTCAGATCGCGTCTACCTGGCGAGAGAGCCTGCGCCGTGACCTCCTCGCCGCAGAGGCACTGATCGTGATCACCACGCCCGGCTCCTCGACGGATTGGTGCGTATGGGAGATATCGGTCTTCCGTGAGCGCAAGCCCGGCGCCCTATGCCTGGAGTTCTTCAGTGGCTTAGCACAGGGGAGGGCGATCCTAGACGATCGCCAAGCCCAGAGGATCGATCCCGACGACCCCCTATCTCTGGCCTTGGCGCGCGACACTGCGACGCGCCTACTCGCCCGTTTCGGGGTTGGTAAGAACCCTATGCTTACGTCACCGTTTCCCGGCCTGAAGGCCTTCGACGAGGACCAGGCCAGCCTGTTTTTCGGTCGCGAAGACGACACCACACGCCTCACAGCCTCCCTCACTGGAGCACGTACAAATGGCGCGATGGCTGTCATCGGCCCGTCCGGGGCAGGCAAGTCGTCTCTGGTACGTGCCGGGTTGCTGCCCGCACTGAAGCGACGGGGGGAGTGGAAGATCGTAGGCCCTGTGACTCCCGCGCATGGTGCCATCGAAGCGATTGCCTCAGCCTTGGGTGTTCCAGAGGAGCGCATCAAGGAAAACGTGGACAGTCTTGCTGAATTGCTGGTCAAGGTCGCACCCAACCAAAACCGACTCATCGTGCTGGACCAAGCGGAGGAGCTGCTGATCGGTGCTGCCGACGGGATCCTGGCCGGGGACTCCGCCCTGCTCGTTCGAGCACTTGTGGAAGCCAGCAGCACCGTAGCGTGGCTCGTATACACGGTTCGCGCAGACTTCCTCGACGCGTTGATGCGGCACGAGCAGTTCACCCCGTTGCTACGCGACGATTTCCTGGTCAACCCACTTACCAAGGCCGACTTGCCGCTTGTGGTCAACGGGCCCCTGGCTACGCTCGGCTGGCGTCTCGACGACGCTGCGTTGGGGCTGATCCAAGAGGACTCGAGCGGTGAATCACTGCCTTTGCTAGCTTTTGCGCTGGAAAATCTGTGGCGGTTCGTGAACCCCGACCTGAATCAGAATCCTCGCGCCATCACTCGTAGCGACTATGTCGAGGCGGGCCGGGTCATGGACTTGCTGCGAAGGCAGGCAGACGAGGCGTTCGCCATGGCACGCGATCTGATGCGCGACGGCGCTGGCAGGTGGCAGGATCCACGGCAGGCGGAGCGCTATGTCCTGAGGACATTGCGCCGACTCGTGGCCGTGGACGAAGCCGGAAAGTTTACCAAGCGACCGGTAGCGCTAAGGGAGTTAACAGCGGAGGAACGCTTAGTGCTGGAGCCTTTCGTCGCCAACCGAGTGCTCACTACCACCCGATTGCTGGGGGCGCCGATGGATGGGTGGGGGCGCCACGGCCAAGATGGCTTAGAAGTGGCACACGAAAGTCTGTTCGTCCATTGGCCGCGGCTGCAGGAGAGTCTGGAACGCGATCACGTCTCGCTGAAGGCACGTCGCGAGGTCGAGGATATCGCGACGAACTGGCTCAGGAACGGCAGCCACTCAGACCAACTGATCGCGTCGTCTCGGCTGGTGTCGATGTTGGCCGCGCTCTCACCTACGTTCACTGACGAGTCTTTCACGGAGTTCTGGCCGCAACTTAACGATACACTGTCCGATCTACACTTCTCGAAGGATGCGAGGCGGTTGCTGCACCTGTCCCTACAGGCGCGGACGGACGACGAGGTGCAGCGCGCGGTTATGACACTCGCGATTGACCCCAGCAATGCGTTGAGTCTGCTCGCTGGCAATGACTTGGCGGCGCGATCGATGTTGCACGCGCCGAATCTCGAAGGGTGGCGCCGAACCCTGCTGCGCGCGATGGCCTCCGGCTACTTGTTGCGCTCATTTACCGGGCACGAGGGGGGCATCTGGGGCGTGGACTGGTCGCCGGACGATACCGCGCTGGTAACGGGGTCGAAGGACGGGACGGTGAGGGTGTGGGACGGCGAAACCGGCGAGTGCCGGATCGTCTTCTCCCACGGCAGGGAGCGTCGAGGGAACGACCGAGGGTGGGTACGTGCGGTCGCCTGGTCGCCTCGTGGAGATCTCATCGCCTCTGCTGCTACCGATGAAACGTTGCGGCTATGGTCTGTAAGCACGAATGAAGAGGTACGGGTCCTCCAATTACCCGATCGGCCGTGGTCGGTGCGGTTTGATGCCGAAGGGCTTCGAGTGGTGGTCTCGTGCGCCAACGGCTCCGCCTATCTTTGGGAAGTCGAGAGCCTAAGCAGAGAACCGTTAGCCGAATTCCGATGCTTAGACACTGAGGGACTACCAGTCAAGGTGTGGGACGCAGACATCTCGCCAGACGGCGAGCAGATCGCTGCCGCACGCGATGACGGCCGGATCGATGTATGGCAAGTCTCAGGGATCCGCAAGGTCGAAATACTGCCACATCAGGACTTGATCAATACACTGACGGCGGTCGACGAATACGAACGCAGCCTGCCAGCGGTACGCTCAGTCCGATTCCACCCACACTCACCGGGAATACTGGCAAGCGGTGATCAGGGTTGGTCCGTGAGGCTACACAAAAGCGGCCTGTCACTAGCGCTCAACGGGCACACCGATCAAGTGCGGCAGGTGAGTTGGTCGCGCTCCGGGATTAGACTGGCCACCGCGTCGGCCGACGCGGTGGTCCGCGTCTGGGACGCTGTTACCGGGCGTGAAGTCTTGAGTTTGCGAGGTCACGGACAGGGAGTGTGTGACATCGCTTGGTCGCACTCCGGAGATCGACTGGCCACGGTCGCGGACGACGGTTCACAGCGGGTCTGGAAAATCGGATCCGAGCCGAATTACGACTGGGTCAACGCAGTCGAGTCGGTGAGAGCCATCGCGTGGAATCCTCAGACAGGCGATTACACCGTGGGCACCTCAACGAATCGCAGGACTGGATCTAGCGGAGAGCAATGGTCACACTGGTTACCTGAAGAGAACCGGCACGAGGCCCAGATTGGTCTGACGTTCAAATTCGTCGGGTCTTCGTCGTTGTTGCAGTCGGTCGCATGGTCGTCTGATGGCCAACGGCTGGCGATCGGCTATCAGGACGGAACAGTCACCCTACTGGACCAGCATCACCAAGTGATAGCGGAGTTAACCGACGCGACCGACGGCGTGCACGACGCTCAGTGGTCAGCAGATGGAGCACTGCTTGCCGTAGTTTCGCGGGATCGGAGCTGGTTACCTCGCATCTACGACCGCGACGGCATGCTGATTCAGCCCTCCAGTGGTATCCCCAGATGGACTCGCCACTCGGGATTTCTTCGCGCCGTAGCCTGGCATCCCCACGACGCGGTATTCGCGGTCGCGGGTGAGGACAACTTGATTACGGTGAACTCATTGACCCGTACTCTGGGTACGTTCGAGGCCTCCAAAAGGTTCGCCTGCATGGCCTGGCACCCGAACGGAGAACTACTCGCTGTCGGCTGCACCGACTCGACGGTGCTCGTTCTCCGGATTGACGAGGAGATCACCACTGAGTCTGAACTTCTTGGCCATGCTGACGAAATCAACGTCATTGCATGGTCGACGGACGGCACCTTGCTCCTCACTGCCTCTGACGACGCGACGGCGCGAGTCTGGAACCCTGTTACCGGCGCGCAGTTGACTGCGTTGATTGGGCACGGCGGATCGGTTACGGCGGCGCTGTGGTCGCCCGACGGACGCGTGATCACTGGCTCGGTGGACCGTACGATCCGCTTCTGGGACATCTCCGATGGCAGCGACCATCCGCTGTCCGGTTCTCCGAACGGCACCGACGTGGCAGATCTTATTGTGGAGGCGCGACTGCGAACTCGCTGAGCTTTAACGCACTGCGGGTAGTCGCCGGAAGCGTGGTACTACCTGTGTGCATGCACAACCCGAGATCGTCGGAGGACGGTGTTCGACACCGGCCTCGACGATGCGAGTGTTCAAGTCGTTCTCAGCGATATCCAGATCCTGCGGATGAACTCGATCATAAAACGTTGGACCCAGGCCTGCCTTCACGAACTCATCGACCGCACCTCATTCGGACCAGCCGCATTCAGCTGGAAGGACGCGATCTCGACGCTCTCCACATGGTGTGCTCCCGGCTCACCGCCTCCTCGGAATCCGCGACCTCCACGGCCCACGTCGCCTCGTCGTCGACTAGTTCGAGTCTGCGGTGGGCGATCGTCAATTCGTTGGCCGCGAACGTGTAGGCGCGGGCCAGCGTGGCCAATTGGTGGAGACTCACCCAGGCGGTCCCCGCAGCGACCATCGCGGCCACCACTCCGGCAAGATCGAGCTGGATGAACCCGGAGGCCTTCGCCACAGCGGCGGCGATTCCGATCAACTCCACCAGACACAGCCAGAGGCCCCAGCGGCGGGCGAGCCGCTCGTTGATCCGGGCTCTGCGCGCGTACCAGGCCTGCTGGTCGGCGATGCGAAACTCGAGGTACGCGGCCTTGCGAGTAGCGAGGTCAGCAGCTCGCAGCGCACGCATCCGATCGGACACGACCGCGCGCTGCGACGGCCTGATGCTCGTCGTCGGCGCTTCGGCGAGGAGCTTGCCCAACTGTTCGAGGAATCGCCGCTCGACGGCCTGCTCGTCGGCCTTGAGCGCGAATGGTACGCCCCGGACGCTGAAGCGCCAAGCAAGGCTCTTGGTGGACTCCGCGAGCGCGCGGCCGTCGTACCACCGGTCCTCCGGCCTGGCCGTCCGCAAGTTCAGTTCGGTGAGCAGCACCCCGGCCAATGTCAGCGCGGTACCGATGGCCGCCACGTCGATCTGCCGCGGCCCGACCTTCAGCTGGACGACTCCCGTGCACGCTGCCAGCACCGCAAGCAGTAGGCGCAGGCGGACCGTCCGCAGGTACTGGCGCTGTCCATCGAGGGATGCCGAGTCTGCAGACTCGAAGAGACCCGGCAGGTCAGTGTCCGTTAAGCCATGACGCACAGCAGTCATACACTCTCCTCTTAGCCCGGCTCCACGTGGTCGCGGGTGCGCGATCAGCCGAACGTCGTCAGTTCAGCCTCGATGGCGGCTGCTAGGTCGTGTGCGGTCACCACTCGCGTGAGCGGCGACCCGGCGATCTCGGCGGCGCGCTGGCCCACGACGTCTCCTGCGGCTGCGGCCGCGATGGCGGACGCGGTCCGACCGGAGGCCGCGAGCACCAGCACAGAACGTCCCCGCTCGATGCTGTGGGCCGCGTCGTCGTAGGTGATCTCCCCACCGTTGATGAGGAGGGTGACCGACCTGCAGCCGTCCGCGACCACGTCGGCGACCTCCGCCAGCCACGGCGACTCATCTCCCCACGAGTCGCCGGGAACCAGGACGTGCACATGGTGCGGCTCGAGTTCGGCGGTGCCCACGACACCTTCGGCAACCACTCCTACCAGGGGCAACGCGCGGTCTTGCAACCTGCCGACGGCTCCCATCACGCCGGAATTGGTGCCACCGTCCACCACCGCCGCGTCTCGGGCAATGAGCACGGGCAGCACCGCGTCGCGCAACAGCTCGGCCACGAATTCCAGGTGGCCTCTACTCATTCCGGCTGCACCGCCGACAAGTACGAGCACCGGCCGCCCGCGGCGCACATGCAACAGGTCGAGTGCTGACGCGATCTCCTCGCGGCGGTCGACCAGGACGCGTCTGTCATTTGTGTTCACGACGACAATATGGCGTAGTCGTACGACGGAGCACGGGTGATCAGACAGGAGTCGACGGTGGTGTGCCTCGGATTGGTGGTGTTCAACGGTGGATACGTCAGCAACGTTCCGTGACAAAAGCTCTTTACACAGCGCGAGTTCGATCGGAACGCTCAATAGAGCTTCTCCAGATTCCGGTCGGCCGTCGCGATTACCCAGTCCAGCGCTTCCTTGTCGTTCTCAGTCAGATCCTGTGTGCGCTGAGAAATTTCCCGCGCCTTGGATTTGATCCGTTCCAGGTGCGCGATGGCGGTGTCGAGTTCGGGACGGGTTCGGATCGGGCCGCGCGAGTACCGGTCCAAGATCATGCGCATGTCGTCGACGCAGCTGGTGACGAGCAGCACCCGGCGCACGACCGCGTGGTTCCTCTCGACGACCTCGGCCGCTTCCGCGGCTTCCCCTCCGATCAGCGGGTCACTCTCCAGCCCGTCGAGCAGGGCCGACGCGGCCGACAGCCGCGCGTTGATCGACCGCAGGTCGGAGTCGTCCGAGCCGCGGTGGTCGGAGTCGACCGCCTCGCGGAACTCGGCGATGGCGTGCAGGTACCGCACCGTGCCGCACCGGTTGTCGATCAACGCGGCGACTTGGAACACGCGGATCGCCTCGGTGAAGCGCTCTTTCAGCAGGGCGGTACGACCGGCGTCCAGTTCCGGTCCGAGCAACCAGAGCAGGATCTCCTGCCGCCCCAGCGGGTTGAGCACCGACGAGGTGGACTCACGGCGTCGTTTGCGGCGGGTCCACGGGAGTTTGGCGCCATCGGCGTACCGCTCCCGCGCGTACGACCACAGCACGGCGAACTGTCCGTCCTGACGCAGTTCCTCCGGGCACTCCTCCAACGCCCTCAGCGCCCCCTTCGGGTCGCGTGCGCGCAGGCACCGCCGGATCTCCTCGAGTTGCGGCTGGTGCAGCGCCGCGAGGATCCGCTGCCGCAGATCGGTGAACGCGTCCGGCACCGCCTCGTCATCGGGCAGGCCGCCCACCGCCGCCTCGACCGCCTCCAACGCGTCGGCCGGACGATCCAGCAACAGCAGCACCACGGCCTTGAAGTAGCGCGGAGCCGGGTGATCGGGCAGCACAAGTGCCGCCCGATCGACGACCTCCAGCGCCTCCACGGTGGCGTCGTCGTGCAGCAGTCGCCCGACCTCTTCCTGCAACTGCTCGACGACGGCGTCCTCGCAGGCCGTGCGCACTCTCGCGACGAGCGCCATCGTGGCCGGGTCCTCGGTGTGCTCCCTCGCCGCCGTCAGTGACGCCAGCGCACGCTCGTGGCGGCCCAGCCCGAAGTAGCCGCGGGCTTGCAACAGCCAGGCCTCGGCGTTGACCGGGGTGATGGACAGCGCTTGGTCGACCACGGTCAACGCACTCTGGAACTTGCCCTGCTCCACCTTCCGGCGCGCCTGGTCGAGGAGCCTGGCCACCTTGACGTCCGTGTGGCGTGCGGCCAGGTCGCGCAGGCCGTCGTCCAGTGACCCGAGGTCGACCGAGGTCTTCAGGCCGACGCCCGTCGTCATCGAACCGAAGTCATGCGGCTTGACCGTTCCGACTGGCGCGAACATCCGGCCCGCGGCGGAACCGGCCGTCAAATCCGGTTGCAGCTCACGCGAATCCCTGAGCAGGCTCTCCCTGTCCTCGGACCGCTTGCGGTTCAGCCCGCCGGGTTCCGGGTTCGCCATCGTCATTCCTCCCCGTCCGACTCGTCCGCCATCGCGTCGACGACCGCGCTCACCAGGTCGACCTCGGCGATGTGGTCCACCTCGGCGATGGAGAGCACGGCCCGCCGCAGCTCCACCCGGCTCAGCTCGTCGCCACCGTCCGCGGACACGTCCAGTTCCAGCGACGGCAACTCGTCCAGGCACTCGGCGGGAACCGGCTCTCGTCTGCCCAGCACGGTCATGACGTCACCTCGTTCTCACTCAGCAGTTGGTCGCCGACAATGGCGAGGACCTCCGCTTCCTTCCGCTCGACCGCGCGGGCGTGGTCGAGGAGCACCTGGCTGTCGTCCTCCAGGCTTCGGGTCAGCTCGCCCGCCGCGGCCAACCGCGGGTCGTCCCGGCGCACGGCGAGCAGTTGGTCGATCCGCTCGCGAAGCAGCCGCGACCGGTCGTTCATCTCCGCCACCGATGGCGCGGACACGTGCACCCGCCTCAGCTCCGGTCGCTGGTCCCAACTACGGACCTTGCCGAACCGGGACAACTGCCCCACCAGCGTGGCGCGCACCTGTTCGCTGATCGACCCGTCCTCGACGAACTGGTCGAGCACCTGGAGGTAGGAACCGACGACGTTGCGCGAGGCCCGCACCAGCTGGGCGTGCTGGTTGAGCACGCGCAGCAACTCCGGATCGCGTGCGCCGAGCGCCCTGGCCCTCGCGAGCACGCGCACCGCGGCGCTCCGCTCCTGGTCGTCCTCGGCGAAGTGGTAGCGCAGCAGGCCGACGACGAGGTACGGGTCGCTGAAGTCCGAGTCAGCCTGCCGGACGAGGGCGAACCCGCTCACCACGCCCGCGAGCCGCTCGCGGGTCCGGTCGTGGGGGTTCACCGCCCACGCGCGCAGCCGGGCGACGCCGCGCAGGAGGTGGATGTCCCGCAGCACTCGGTCGTGCTCGTGGCCGCCCGCCGCCTCCCCCTGCTCGTTCAGCTCGCCGACGCGGTCGGCAATGCTCGGTTCGGCCGACGGGTCCGGCCACTCCGCCTCGACCGCGCCGTCCGGGCGGAGTCGCCGCGCGGCGGACACGAGCAGCGTCTCGACGCGGTCGGCCCCGCCCGGCGCGTTCTCGATCCACGCCGCCAACGCCAAGCCCAGGTCCGCCAGAGCCGCCATGACCTCCCGCTCCGACTCCGGCAGGGACGGCACCGCCAGCTCCAAACCCTCGAACTGCCGCCGCGCGCCGACCACGTCCTTGTCGAACAACGCCCGCGCCCCCAGCACCACGTGGTGGTTGCGCAGGTCGGCCGGAACACGGTCGACGTAGTCGCCCAGCCGCTCGACCTGGCCGAACAGCTCGGCCGCCGCGTCGATGCGCCCGGTCCGCACGGCTGCGACCGCGCGGTGGTACTGCACGAGCCCGTAGAGCTTCCTGGCTCGTCCGGAGGTTAGGCCGCCCGCCTTCTCCAGCGCGGCGAGCGGCGGCTCGGCCCCGTCGTAGTTGCGGCGGGTCGCCCGCACGTACGCCAGCAGGTACGCCACGTCCACGTCCGCCGGGTCCTCGCGGTGCACCGCGGCGAGCCGGTGCTCGGCTTCGTCGAACTCGTCCAGCCTCACCAGCGCGAACGCGATGTAGAAGCGGGCGCGACGACGGAGGCGCTCGGGCAGGGTGGTCTCGATGCGGGTCAACGCGGGCAACGCGCGCCGGTAGTCGTGCTTCGCGAACAGCGCGACGGCGCCCGTGTAGTCCCGGCTGGACCGCCGAGGCACGACGACCAGGCGGTGGACGAGGAGCCCGACGCCCACGACGGCCAACGTGGCCAAGATCGCGACGAGAACGCCAAAGCCGCCACCGCCGTCCGTCGTGCCCGCGTTCTCCACGCCGCCGCTGCTCGTCGCGACCCCGCTCAAGGGCTGCTCACTGGTCGGGGCCACCGGTTCCCCGGCGACCACGACGGTCGCGACCACCTCCGAACCGTCCGGGACGGCCAGCGTGACCGGGTACGTGCCCGGCGGCACTGCGACGCCGGGAGGCAGGGTGATCGTCGTCGAACCTGGATCCGCCGACTCCCCCGCCGCCACTCCGAAGCCGAGCACGGCAGGCAACGACAACACGATCACGACGGGAAGCAGTCGATGAACCGGGCGCGCCATGCGCTCGCCTCCTCTCCGGAGATGCCGTTCTTGTTCTCCATCTGGGCTATCCGGCGCAGCGCCTCGTGGACGGTCTGTTTGGCCAGGTCGACCTCGCGGAGCGCGATCAGGCACCGTGCGTACTCGAGCAGGGCGACGAAGTCCGCCCAGTCCGCTTCCGCCACGGCGTACAGTTCGATCGCCGCCGCGCCGTAGTCACCACGACGCAGGTGCACCTCGGCCAACCTGTGGTGGGTGTCCTTCGGCTGAACCCAGCCGATGTCACGCAGCATCGTCAGCTCGCGTACCAGCACGGTGCCGAGCCGGTCCGCCTCGGGGCCGTGCGCGACCGAGACGTAGACCTCCCACGCCGCGTCGGCCCGGCGCGCGCGGAGGTCCAACCGTTCGGGTGAGGCGGCGATGGCTTGGTCCAGCGCCGACAGCGCGGCTCGGTGGTCGCCCAACGTCGTGTGCAGCAGCGCCGCGAGATCACCCGACTCGGTCATGCGGGTCGGGTCAACCGCAGCCCACGAAAGCACTTCGACGGCGTGCACAGGCGAATACGCGGCAAGCGAACGAGCCAGAGTGAGCGGGTCCACCGCCTCTGCCAACGTCCGCCGGAGTGACTCCACATCACCGAGCCGACCCGCCGGATCGGGGTAGCGGAGCCGCCGGATCACCTCGAACAGGGCCACCACCGGCGCCGCACCGTGCAGGAACGGCGGGATCGACGACGCCGAGACCGCCGGGCGCAGCAACGCGCCACGTGCCTGCATCTCCACCGCCTGCTCGACCGTGGACCCAGAGGTGCCCGCGCAGCCAAGCGCGTGCGTCACGAGCGTGCCGACGGCGTACGCGTCGGACTTGCGCCCGTCTACGGGCAGTCCGCGCACGGCCTCGGGCGCGAGCTCGGCAACCACCTCGACCTCGAGCCCGAACAGGTCGCACGGCGTTTCCACAATCGTGGGCGGGCACGGGACGAGCCACGGCTGCCACCCGTGGTCCTGCAGGACCACGACCACGTTGCGCGGGCCGATGCCCAATGGCGTGATCGGACCGGTTTGCCACACCGGCAGCAATCGGCAAACCTCGTCCAGCACCGCACCTCGCGCCAGCCAATCCGGCAGGTCCGCCAAATGCTCGCCCAACGCCTTCCACGGCCCCGGCGAGTGGTACTCGACCCGGAAGTCACCGCTGGACCACCCGCCAGTGACGATCGGCAGCGCCCGCTCCACCGGGCGCTCCTGCAACCCCGACAGCGAGTGCCGGAACCGACCGTCGCAGAACCTGGGCTCGACGACGCGGACGACGCGGTCCGCCTCGCCCTCGCGGGGCGAGCGCCACAGCGTGCCGCGGTCGGTTCCGCCGATCAGCGTGTCCACCGCGACTACCGCGACTCGTAGAAGACGTCGGTGAGTTCGTCGCCGAGGTCCTCCACGTTGTCGGAACCCGATGACACGGCCGCCGTGAAGGCCGAGTAAGCCGCCGCGAGCTTCGTGTTCCGCTCCGGTGGGAGTTGTGCCAGTAGCTTGAACGCCCGGCGCGTCACAGATTTGAAGTCTGCCGGGACATCGGCGGGCGGCGGCTGGTGCGCTGAGGCAGTGGACGGTTTCGGCAGTCCCGCGCCCGGCGGACGGGGTAGACCCGAGGCGACGTCCGAGCCGGCTGGTTCAGGCGGAGCGCTCGCGGCGGGTAGCGGCATCGCGGCTTCCAAGCGGCGCGTGCTGCTCTCCAATTGCTCGGGGGTGGCGCGCACATCGCACTGGAGCTGCGTCTTCCACACCTGGTCGTCGTTGAGGCACTTCACGGCGACCCTGAGCAAACCGCTCTTGTCGATGTCGAACGAGACTTCGAACTGATAGAAGCCCTGCTCACGTGCCTCGGGCAGCACGATGGGCAGCTTCCCGATAAGGTCATTCTCGAACGCTACGGAATTCTCGCCCTGGAAGATCAGGACCTGGATCTCCTTAGCCCCGCCACCATTGACGAACCCGCCCTCGGTCCGCGCCCCCGGAACGCGGCTATCCTTGGCAAAGATCGGGATGAAGTCGGCCTTGTTGGCCAGGATACCCAGCGTGTGACTGGTCACGTCCTGTAGAGGGTCCGCGTCCGTGGCGATCGAGCCGACCGGCTGCGCACCGTCGGCCACCACAGCCTTCGGCGTGATCTCCACGTCCACGCCCGCGTAGTCGTCGCTCTCCGGGTACTGGCGGGCGATCATGCCCGCACCGCGCGCCACCACCTCGTCGGGACTGATGTCGCCGCGCACGTCCTTCGGGTCCAAGCCCAGGTGCTCGGCCAGCATCGGCCGAATCGCGGCGATCCGGGTCGAGCCGCCGACCAGCAGCACCTGCTCGATCTCCTCGATCTCCACGCCGTTGGCCTCGTGCGCCGACTCGATCGCGCGGTCGAGGCACTCGAGCGACTCGTCGAGCAAATCCTTGATCAACGCCTCGAACGTGATCCTGCTCAACGGCACGTTCACGCTCAGCGTCGGCGTGAGGTAAGGCAGGTTCAACGTCGCCGCACCCGCGACCGAAAGCTCGCGCTTGCGCACCTCGGCCTCGCGCTTGATCCGCTGCCAGATGGCCATGTCCCCGCTCAGGTCGACACCGTGGTTGTCCTTGATGTGCTTGAGCGCGTAGCCGGTGATCCGGTCGTCGAAGTCGCCGCCGCCCAGCCTCGGGTTGCCGCCCGTGCCGACCACGCCGACGCTGCCGGGGCTGATCTGGATGATCGACACGTCGAACGTGCCACCACCGAGGTCGTACACGGCGAAGGTGTGCGTGCGGTCGTCCTCGACCTTGTCCGCGCCGAAGCACACGGCTGCCGCAGTCGGCTCGTTGAGCAACCGGTGCACGTTGAGCCGCGCCATCCGGGCCGCGTCGTGGGTCGCGCCGCGCTGGGGTTCCTTGAAGTACGCGGGCACGGTGATCACCGCGTCGTGGATCGGCTCGCCGACGTAGTTCTCCGCCTGCCGCTTCAACTCCATGAGGATGAACGCGGAAATCTCCTGCGGCAGGTAGTCCTCGCCGCGGAACGGAACTCGCTTGGGTGTGCCGGGTTCACCGTCCCGCGCGGTTCCCTCCGCGTACACGCCCATCTCACGCTTGACCTCGATGATCGTGTTGCCGGGGTCGTTGACCAGGTTGTTCTGGGCAGGCGCTCCGACGATGACATTGCCCTCGGGGTCGAGGCCCACCACCGACGGCACGGTCTTCATGCCCAACGCACTCTCGATCACGTGGGCGTCCTTGCCGTCCCAGATGGACACCGCGGAGTACGTCGTGCCCAGGTCGATCCCGATCACTTTGTGGAAGGGCATGGCTCTCCTAAGGCTTGGGTGCGGCCGGGTCCGCCTGGATCTCTACGACAGCGGGTGAAAGCAGGCGCCCGCCCAGCACGTAGCCATCCTCGAGCACCCGGACGACGGTGCGTGCGACGGCGTGCGGGAAGGGCGAACGGTCGGAGGTCAGCTTCTCCGCGCACCGGTGGAGAGCCGGGTCGAACAGGTCGTCGCCCGCCCGCACCGCGATGCGCTCGGCCCCCATTCGCTCCAACACGCCGCGCAACCCAACGGCGAGGCTGCGCACATGGCCTTCGGTGGCGTCGGCGTCGGAGAAGTCCGCGCCGACGAGCATCCCCTCCATCGCGGTCAGCTGCGGGATCAGCTCCCGGCACAGGTCTTTGAGCGCGCGGTGGGTCAGCGAGTCCGAGATTTCCCTGCGCAGTCCCGAGATCTCGCGCGTGAGGTCGGCGTCCAGCGCCCGCTGGACCTGCTCCAACCTGGTGATCGACGCGACGACGGCCGTGTTGTCGTCCACGACCTCCTCGAGCAGCCTGCCGATCTCGTCGAGCCGGTCGGCGTCTTGCTGCGGCGCGGTCACGACCGGCCTCCGGTCAAACCGTCCAACAGCGCGTTCGGCGTCAGGTCGGCGGTGAAGTCGACCCTGTCCACATCGGACACGGGCCGCAGGGGTGCCCCGCGACGCCGGAGGTGGTCGGCAATGGCTTGGCTCAGCACCTCGACGCGGTCGGCGGGCTCGGTGAACAGCGGGGCCGCCGCCCGACGCACGGTGAAGAACCTCAGGTGGGCGTTGTCCCGGTCGTACTGCTCGCGCTTCACCGGTCGCACCAACTCGTCGCCCGCGGCGTTGACGGCCTTCTGGCGTTCCTCCAGCTCATCCCGCCGGAGCGGTTCCCGCACCTGACGCTCGCGCAACCCGTGCACGAGCACGTCCCTCGCCTGACGTATCTCCGCGGCGGTCGCCGTCGGTGACACCCCAAGCAACGTGTAGTACGACTCGGTCCCGAGGTCGATCATGAACACCCGTCATCCTCCATCCGTCGTCGGCTGCTCTTCATCCAGGTACTGCTCCACCTCGCGCAGCCGGACGACCGCGGCGCGCAGTCGCGCCGCCTCGTCGGCGAATTCGGCGTGCTCGGCCATGCTCAGCGCTTCGGAGAGCTCGGCGAGCGAGCGGTGGACCGCCGACCGCACCTCCCGCGCGGACGGGCCGTCCGGGTCGTCGGTGTGCCGCTCGTAGATCTCGCGCACGCGTTCGACCGCAGGTTCGGCGAGCGCTTTGACCCGCTCCCGCACGACCGCGCCGGCGGCCGCGCCCTGTGCCGTGGCCAACCGGGTCGCGAAGTCCACCCGTTCCTCGGCGGTGAACGCGGTGTCCGCGCCGACCGACAGCACCTCGACGGCTTCGTCGACGAGGTCGCGGGCTCGTCGCCCAGCGGTGATCCTGCCCAACTCGAGCAACACCTCCGCGAGGAACATCCGCAGTGCCGAACTGCGCGGGAACACGCCGAGCCTGACCCGTGCGAACGTGACGGCACGCTCGGCCGTGGGCACGTCCGACGCCGAGCGCAACTCCTTCGGCACGCCAGACAGACCGATGCCCGAGACCAGTTCCACCAACCGGGTCCTGGCGGTCACGGCCTCGTCGTCATCGGCGAACGCCGGCGGGGCCAGCGCGGCCAGCGCCTCGTCGTACGCCTCTTCGTCGCGCTTGGCCGTCCACAGCGCCAAGCAGACCAGGTAGGCCAGTTCGGCGCGGTGCGGCAGCACGGCCGCGCACTCCCGGAGTGCGTCCAGACGCTCGTCCCAGCCGACGGAATTGGCAGGCTCGTGCTCGGCCGTCATCCTCGCCAGCGCCACCAGATCGGATTCGAACACCGCGACCAGGTCGAGGTCCTCGGCGATGAGTCCTCGTTCGGCGCAGAGCGGCTGGAGGGAGGCCCATGGCAACGCGAACTGCCCGCGAGCGATCCGCGCGCCCAGCACGAGGTGTTCGGCCGAGTTCCGCTCCAGGAGCACCCTGGTCATCGCGCGCAACTGGATCCCGCGGCGCAGCGCCTCGTCTGCCAGCGCGTCAGCCAGCGGTTTCTCCAGGTCGTGGTGCGGGTCCTCGGCGCGGGTCATCGCGGCCGCGTGGCATTTCCGCACGACTGTCGAGGCGACCTCCGCGAAGGCGTGCGTTCCGGCCAAGCCGAGGGTGCCCATGGCCGCGTGGATGTGGGCCAGCAAGGTGTCACGCGCCGTGTCCAGAGCCTCAGCGGACGCGTCCGCGGCCACACCGAGCACGTGGGCGGGCGAGCGGAACCCCAAGCGGGCATTGAGGTAGTACAGGTCCCACTCGCGCAGCCAGACGTCGAGCGCGGCTTGGTCATCGATCCAGGCGGACACCTCGTCGCCGGTCGGCGTCGACCGCGGCGAGGTGTCCGCGCAGTGGCGGGCCGCGCTCTGCCGGGCCAACGACTTGTGCAGGGACCGCCGGTCCACCAGGTGCAGCTGCACGTCACCGACGCCAGCCGCGCGCAGGTACAGCAGTTCGACGAGTCGGTCCCACGCGGGCTGGTACTCGGCGGTGTCCTTGGTGCGCGCGGCGAGCAGCGCGAGGTTGTGCGCCACCGGGACCCGGTACGGGTCGTGCGCTATCGCCTCGCGCCACAACACCCGTGCGACGGGGTACCTGCCTTCCGCCCAAGCCCGTTGCGCGAGGTCGTCGAGCACCGCGACCCTCAATTCGACGAAGCACTCGAGGTCGCGGACGTGCGGGGGATACGCGTCCACCGCGCGCAGCACGTCGTCCTCGTCGCCGTTGCCGAACCGGGTGTGGTGCCACCAGCACACCAGTTCCGACGGTACGGTCCCGTCCAGCACGAGCGACGTCGCCACGTCGACGAAGCACGCGGGTCCCTCCGCCTCGGCCAGCGCGAGCGCAGCGTCGAGCAACGCGGCGGCGGGGTGGCCGGGCGCCCGCGCCACCGCGGTCCGAGCCAGTGCTCGGACCGCGTCCGGGCGTTCACCCGACACGAGCAACAGCACGCAGGCGGCCAGGTACTCGGCCGGCTGGTCCTTGCCGACCGCGAGCCTGGCCGCCGCGCCTCGCGGTTCGAGGCGACCGAGCTGTTCGACGAGCACCGCCTGCCACGTGTCCGCGGATCCCCCAGCCCCGCGCGTGACGCGTTTCGGGCGCTTGCGCGCCTTCTTCGAGTCGGAAGGCGCGACCACGGCGTCCAGTCGACCCAGCGCCACGCTCACCGCGTCGGTGTCACCCGCGTCCAAGGCGTCCAGCAACACCCGCCCGAGTTCGCGCTCCTCCTTGTCCAACTCCAGCAGCGCCAGCGCGATCACCAGGTGCGCTCGTCGGCTCGACGGCGACAACCGGTGCGCGTGGCGGTACTCGGCCAACGCCGCGCGGTGGCTGCCCGCGCGATGCAGGAGCCGTCCCAGGTGCAGGTACAGCTTGGGCAGGAACGGATCCGCCTCGATCGCCGCACGGAGCCCGCGCACCCCCTCGGAGTGCTCCGTGCGGGGGTCGACGGCCAGTCGGAACTCCGCCTCGGCGATGGCCAGTCGCACTGCCGGCTCCCACGGGCGTTCGCGCAGGTCGGCGAGCGCGGCTCGCAAAGCCGCGCGGTCGCGCAGGACCTCGACCGCGCTCATCCCAGGTCCCCGTACAGCTCGACCTGGCTGGGCAGGCTCACCGCGACCAGCCGTCCGTCGGCGGACAACGTGGCGGCGTGCGCGTCCCGCCACACCACAGGCTCACGTCCTCGCCGCCACAGCACGCACCCACCGCTCGGGCCGGACAGCACGTAGGTGCCTGGGACAGCACACGTGTCGAGCAGCACGTGCCGCTCAGGGAACTCGTCGACGCGGATGTGCCGTTCGGCCTCGTCGACCTTCCACACCTCCTCGCCCTCCTTGATGAGAAGGCACCGGCCCGGTTCGCCGGATGGCAGCAACCGCAGCGCGTCGGGCATCGGCTCGACAGGACCCGGTACGCCGTCGACGCCGACGCCGGTGATGCCGTCGTCGGTGAGCACAACGAGCCTCGACCCGGCGTACGCGATATCCCGTACGCCCCGCAATCCGGGAAATTGACTGACCCGCCGCCGGTCGACGTAGACCGCCAATCGCCCCGCTAGATCGACGATGGTGAACCGGTTGCCCGAGTCGACGGGCGCGATCCGGTGCACGCCGCCCCCGACGGCCAGCAGTTCCTCCCGCACGCCGTCCGGGGTGAACCGGCACAACGTGCCCTTCCACGACCCCACCACCAACATGTCGCCGACGAATGTCAAGTCGCCCACCGCGCCGTCCACACGGCCCACCGCCTGCGGCGAGCCGTCCGGACGGAAGCACCGCACCTGGCCGTCCCAGCCCCCGACCGCCAGCAGCCCTCCCGGTCCGGTGACGGCCTTCCGGACCGCGACCGAACGGCTGTCACGCCACAGCAAGTTCGGACCGTCAAGCACGGCCAGCGTCTCGGTGCTGCGGTCCCACACCAAGAGCAGCCCATCGCCGAGCGGCCATGCGCTCCGGCTCTCCACCGGACATGAGTCGACCAGTACCGAACCGGACACCATCCGATCGACCACCGGACCGCTGTCCTTGCAGTAGAGACGGTTCACCGCTACCAGGGCATCACTATCGGGCTCCCCCCGGCGTGCGGTATTCAGGACGACACCCGCTTGCGCTGCGGTCGTGCACCGTTCCAGACGTTCGATCACACGACCTGGGTCGATCGCGAGGTCGAGGGTTGGCAGCGGTTCGGCGTGCTGTGTACGACGGCCGGTGAGCAGGTAGTGGAGCACCCGACGCAGCGCGAACAGGTCGCCTGCGATCGTCGGCGGACCTCCGAGTCCGTGTCCGTGAGGATCGGTGGGCAGGAGGGGATCATGCTCCTCGCGGGTGCTCGTCGGTGCGCTGCCGACGCACAGCACGCGCACCGAGCCAAACGCGTCGATGAGGACGTTCACCGGTTGGACGTCCCCATGTGCGATCGGAGGTCGCTCGCCGTGGAAACCGCGCAACGCGGACGCGATGCCGAGGCACAGTTCGTACGCGGCCCGCGGCGGCAGGGGACCGTTGTGCTCGATGAGTTCCTGTCCGCTGAGTCCATCGACAGCGGGGAATATGACGCCCCAACACAGCAGGTGGCCATTGACCTCGACCGGCACCACGGCCACCGGTGCGACGATGTGTGCATCGCTGAGCCTGCTGAACCGGGTGCCTTCGTCGAGGAAGTCGTCCTGCTGGTCCTTGGGCAACTTGACCAGGTTGACCGTCACGGGCTCGTTGCGCAGGACGTCCCGGCCGGGGTGCAACGGGCCATGGCCGTTGCGGCCCAACTCCACCCCGGTGAGCGCGTAGTCGGTACCAGGCAACCTCCGCCCGCCACCTCCTGTCTCGGTCAACGCTTCCATCACGTCCGTCCACGGATCGCGTGGCGTGCGCTCCGGGAAGGCCCACTCGGTCAACGCGAGGAGCGCGGAGCGGGGATCCGCGAGCGAATCGTGGGTGATCTCGAAGGTGTCGGTTCGATCGTTGACGCTGAAATCGCTGAACGTCCGCGCTGTGGCCAGCGCACTGTTCACCTCGGGCGGCAGCTTGCGCGACAGCAGCAGCCGTTCGACGATCTGGGACAACGTGAGGTCGGACGGCAACTCACCGACTTCACGTTGGTAGAGCAGCCGCGACAACGCCGCGGTGGCTCGGCGTATCCGGAACAGGGCGACGATCGGGTCCTCCAGCAGCCCTCGTGCGGCCGCTTCGCATTCGTTGGCCAGGTTCTGGACGTCTCCGGCGAACAGCGGGGCGTCGCGGGTGACCGACGCGACTATCTGGTCGTATCGGTCGGCATAAGTGGACTCGTCCGTCAGGTCGAATCGCGTCAAGTATTCGATGGTTTCGGGCAGGTCTCTCGTCATGCGCCGAACCACGACCGGGATAGTTCGCCCCTCACGCCCGGATGGATCGAGGTGCACGCTCTGGTTCAACTCGGAAATGGTCCACTTCCCGGCGACGTAGGTGTCGCTGAGGCACGCGATCATATGCGTGGAGTTGACGATCGCTTCGGCGATCTGAGTAGCGACCGGTCGGCCACCGAGCATCTCGTTCTTGTCGAACCACACTCGGTATGAGTCCCGACGTAACCGCTCTACCAGCGGCAGAACGAGATCGTAGTCCGCGCCGGAGTAACTGAGGAAAACGTCGTGGCGTGACCGACCGGACTCGCTGTGCACCAACTCCGCGACCCCTTTGCAGTAAGCGCGGAGCTGGTCGTCCGAGCGCCGTCTTGATCCTTATGGTCACTCATAGATGAGCGAGGCGTTCCACTGTCGATGCTTCTTCACTCGAACAGCCTATTCATCTTGCGCAAAAATGCGGACTTGAATTTCCACGCAAGGTAGAATTCCATTTAAGGCCGATTCATCTCGGCTTCACGAAGCCCTGCACCTGACCGAGCCCTGCGAGCTTGAGGTAGCCAGATCCGAGCCTGCCGAAAACCCCATCCATGCAGACACAAGGGGTCCACACCGACCCATGCACGGAGCCGCGATCCCGCGCTGTTATCGACAAGTACGGCACGATCGTCAGGCCATACTACTTCGACTGATCTACCTCAGCGTGACCAATGCGTTCGCACTATTGCATCTACCTGCACTCCAGCCGGGATTTCCTGTCATTCGACGGTGCCCCCTGTGTCGGCCGCGGGCCCGTCGCCGGTGGTGGGTGGACGGCGGGCTCCCGCAGCATGCTGGTGGGCGCGGACCACGGTGGAATCCACGCCCACCGTCCAGTCCACGCCCTCCACCTCGTCGCACCCGGCGCGCAACCGGTCCAGAATCCGGGCCCAGGTACCGTCGATGGACCACCGGTTATGGCGTTTGTAGACCGTGAGCCAATGTCCGTAGTCGGCGGGCACGTCCCGCCACGGGCTACTGGTCCGGGCCCGCCAGAACACGCCGTTGATCGTGGCCCGGTGATCGGCCCACCGACCGCCACGCCCCGGATTCACCGGCAGCAGGGGCCGAAGCCGTTCCCATTCCTCATCACGCAGATCATGTCGATCGAACACCCGACATGATCTACCCGATCCCTACATCAAGATCCAGGAAACACGCCCTAGTTCGCGGCGCGTGGCGAGGCTCCAGATGGCCGGCGTCAGCGCGCCCCACAACGGACCGAGGTACGCATCGAGAACATAGGTACCGTCATACAACTGCTCTGAGGCACCAAAGAGCCTATCGCCGCGCTGGCCCGGCTGATTGAGATGCTTGAGGTCACCCGCACGAAGCCGCTCATCGTGCTCCATGCGCAGAAGGATGCTCACCATCTTCACGCGATGCAAAAGCGCCGGCGACCGCCGCACGACATGTACACCGGCATGCTCGAATGGGCGAACCGAGTTGTCCTCCGCGAGACGTATATCGGTCAAGCCCTCGAAGACGATGCGGACCGCCTCGGGCAACTGTGCCCGAGGCATCACCAGCGTTTGCAGAGTCCAGAAGCCAAACAGATCGACCGGAGCGCCCGTCAGTTCAGCCCGGTCGCGGCGCTTCTTGAGCTCAGCCTGAATGAGGCCCGCGTCATGGAGATAGTCCATGTCCGGGCCGCTGGCGGAGCCCGTCAACTGGCCGAACCGCGGCTGGCCATGGCCGGGACCGGCGAGGTGTTCGAGCGTCACTAGTCGAGGACGCTGGTTGCGGTACCGCTCTTGGGTTATCAGCCGCCAGGTGCTGGTCGCGCGATCAACGGGCCGCGCCTCGAACCCTGCCTCTTCAAGAAACCGCGCCGGCGCCTTACCCCAGAACCACGCTGGCACATGCAGCAAGGCGGAGGTAGGCACATCATCTGGGCTATCCACGACGGGATCGTACGGCCGCCAGAAGATGCCTACGTCATGGTTTTCGCGGCCGTACCTTCGTGCCTATCCACCACACCGCGGGGCGCAGCACCATGCTAGAGGTGTACTGCACTCTCACCTATCCGTCCCGGCAGCGAGTGTCTGTTGTCGGATCGCGGGATGACATGGCCGACATCTGAAGCAGCGAACAGCGGCGCACGCCGCATAGCCTGAGTGGCTCCCGTAAGACCTCTCCGGCGAGCACCCCGCGGCTCCGTGCCTTCCTGATTGTTCAAGGCACTCCCACTGTCACTCGGATGGAGTGAGAACGCGCCAGGGGGACGGGTCCGAGCGACCCGCCCCCAGGCCGCTACTCGGACGCGGATAGGCCGAACGATGACTCCACGACCAGGCTGCCGACATAAAACCGCTGCTCAGCCCTGTTCCCATCCTTTGGTACTCCCGCCAGGGAGTCGAACCTGCGCGGCCAGCGATTATGCCGGAGGGCGTGCCACTAACATCACCCGATAGTGGTGGCGATTAGCTTCTGCTAACGCGACCACATTTCGCCGTAGACAATGCGATCCTCCCAAAATCCTCCCAAATACCGGGTTACCCGCCAGTACAGACCAATGTGGACAGTGATAACAAGATCAACAGTAGCGCGCGAAAAAGCCCGCTGACCTGGGCTGTTACCCAGAATCAGCGGGCTGATTCAGACCGTCGGGACGACAGGATTCGAACCTGCGACCCCTTGACCCCCAGTGTCGACCAAAAACTCGCTGACCTGCGGAAACGTTGATGCAAAAGCGTAGTTGACGTCAGCTCGACGCTGTACGACTCCAGTCGGGCACGATCGGCGCTCCGGATCCACTCCTTCTCCTTCTCCTTCCGCAACCGTCCACGTATTCAGGTCGACGAGCGCACTTAACGGCCGGTCAAGTACGTGACCAGTAAAAACACTGGATCCGCAGGCCATGGCGGTGCCGTTACGCGACACGCTACTAGCGCCGCATACCCGTTGCCATGACCACGACGACGCTCCGGGACCAGTGATAGCTCCGCGATCGAGCGAACCGGGCCATCCGCGCACAGCACCGCATGAGCCAGTTTGGACAACGCGTCCACCCGCCAGGATAAGCATTGGTGCAACTCTTTTCGAAACCAGGACAGATCCCCGCTTGCACCAGCCATACTGGCGTGCTGCGTACTGATCAACTAAAGCCCTGTTAGTGATTTTCTCTCTCAAATAGGAAGAGTGATCGATCAAGGCTTCGCCCATGGGGTCTGTCAAACGAGCGGCTCTGGCGCACTTTCGGTGGTGGTGTCATCCGAGGAGGATGCGGTGGCGCAGGAGGGTGAAGCTGGCTCTGCCGTACATCTGCCGCTTGAGGAGCTTTGTCTTGGTATTGACGCCTTCGGTGCGTCCGTTGTGGTGCTCGAGAGTGATCGCGGCGGTGACAGCGTCGAGGTCCTGGTCGATGCCTCGGGCGAAGGAGTGCATGTGGGGCAGATCCGCCTCGCGTGTGGCGGTGGTCCATGCCGCCAACCGGGCCGGGTTGTCCTTATGGGGAGTGAGCAGGGTGGCGAAGGAACGCACGACGGTGGCCAGCGCCACCATCTCGGGGCAGGCGGTGGCCAGGCCTTCCGAGCGTTTGCGTTGCCGTTCGGTGAGATTCTCCGGTCGGGTCAGTAGCAGCCGTGCGGCCCGACGTGTCGAAAGGTGCGGACGCTCGTCGAGGTGCCGACCCTGGTTTAGGTACCGCACGAGGAGGTTATGGCTGCCGGTGTAGCCCAGAGCGCGGATCTCGCCCATCAACGCGGTGGTCCTCACACCCGGCTCCTGTTCACGACGGGCGCGGAGGTGATCCCGATAGGGGTCGACCACGGTGGCCCGATACCTGGGGACCCGTTGGATGCGCTCAGGTGTGGCCGCGCGGGCATATCGCTTGACCGTGTTCAGCGCCAGGCCGAGACGGCGGGAGCAGTCCAGCAGCCCGACTCCGGCCCCGAGCAGGGCATGGATTTGCTGCCACCGCTGCAATGTGGTCTCGGCGAGCTTTCCCTCGCGCAGTCCTGTGGCCGTGGCCCAGCATGCGCTGTGGGCGGCGACTTCCTTGCCCGCGGCGTCGCACAGGCCGTGCCAGAGATGCCATCGGTCAGCGACCTGGACCGCGTGCGGCAGCGCATCCCGCACGGCTTGGGCGTAGGCGGTCGAGCCGTCCCGGCACACGACCTCGACTCCCGGATGGGCCCGTAGCCACTCGGCCATCACCTGCGCGCCGCGCCCGGCCAGCACGTCGATCCGGACACCGGTGTCGGCATCGATCACCACCGTGGCGTACTCATGACCCCTGCGCAGAGCGAAATCATCGATCCCCAACACCCGCGGCACCCCGTGATCCGGCAATGGAATGCCCAGCAAGATCCGCACGGCGGTGTCCCGCCCTACCGCGATCCCGATCGAAGGCAGCAGCCGGGCCGAGGCTCTGCCCGCCAACTCGCGCACGACGCCGCGGACCTGTTCACCCAGCCGCACGGTGCGTCGCTGGTATCGCTCGATCAGGCCCGGAACCTGCTCCCGGAAGGTCTGACGCGCGCACTTGGTTACAGGACAACGCATCCTGCGTATCCGCAACCTCACCAACACCCGACGCCCATCGACCGGCACATCTGCGGGGACCCGCTCATGGAAAGCATGAACCCGTCTCGTCGGCGTGCCACAAGCAGGACACACCACCTCATCGCCCCTGGTCGATGCCCGCACCACGATCACATCGCCGGTGTCCTCGACATCCTCGATCGACAACGCCGAAAGCCCTGAGAACACCGCACCAACCAGCCTCGCCATCTCAGCCACAAACGATCATGGCAACCCGCAACCCGTTCCCTGCGGGGACCCACCACACCACCACCGAAAGTGCGCCAGAGCCGCTCGTTTTACAGTCCCCATCGACATCCACGAGTGCCGATGTGCGGACATTGAGCGATCCCGTGTGCG
The DNA here is from genome assembly GCA_049997955.1 of Umezawaea sp. cmx-9-4. Classification (GTDB taxonomy): domain Bacteria; phylum Actinomycetota; class Actinomycetes; order Mycobacteriales; family Pseudonocardiaceae; genus Umezawaea. The sequence continues at coordinate 70,143 of JAEBDY010000014.1, forward strand.
CCCAGTCAGCGGAGTTCTGGTGCCTTGCGGGCTTCCTACGACCTACTGGAAGTAGGTGGGTGCGCGGGGCACTTACGGCTCTTCCAAGGCCTTGAGGTCGTCATCAGTGAGGGTGACGTCCAGGGCAGCCACCGCGTCGGTGAGGTGGTGGAGCTTGGTCGCACCGGAGAGGACGGAGGCGACGACGGGGTTGTGCAGGACCCATGCGAGCGCGATCTGCGCCATCGGCACTCTGCGTTCGGCGGCGATCCGCTCGTGGCGTCGACGATCGCCTTGTCGGTGTCGAGGTGCAGCGGATTGCCGAACATGTCGGTCTTCGTCCACACAACTCTAGTCTCACCATGCATTACCATCACCGAGTAGGAGCGTGGCGATTTCCAAGTCTCGAAACATATCGACCTCAGCCAAAACCGAAGAGACGACCACTTGTCTACGCGGTAAAACTCCTCCCCCAGTGTCGACTAAAAACTCGCCGACCTGCGGAAACATTGATACCAGAGCGCAGTTGGCGCCAGCTCGACGTTATACAACTCCGGCCAGGCACGATCAACGCTCCGGATCCGCTCCTTCTCCTTCTGCACTGTTCACGTATTCAAGTCGATGAGCGCACTTGACGAACAAGAAGCAATCCCTGTTCGACCACCGAATACTTCCGGTGGGTCCATATAGCACGTAAGCGAAAAGGGGACCACCCCGCACAGGCCGTGGCGATTTCGGGTCATCGATCATGAAGCTTCAGATGCTGGCGCCAGCCTTGGTTGCCGGTAAAATGCGGCCACTGATTCCGACATCGAGAAAGCTTCGACTCGATCGCCTCTGCGCGGCACAGGTCGGTAAAGACGTGGATGTCGATAAGCGCCGGCGGCGGAGAGCACGTCGCTGGGATCTTCGGGACCTCGACCCAGCCGCCATCGGCGTTCTGCGTGTCCAGTAGGCGCGTCACCGACCTGGCGGTAGACGGGGGCGATCCGTTCTCGACCTCTAACGTCACGACCACACACTGACTGAGCAACTCCTGCTCGACAGGTGTCAACCGGTGCGAACCCTCGCTCTTGACCACGGACACCAGATCGCGGACAGACGATCGCTTTCGACTCAATCACCTTTGACAATAAGGCCCAGGAGGCTTTGCGCAGCCATGGCCCACGTGCGCTTGGCGGCCATGACTTTTTGCACCCTAGCCGCCATGGCGAAATTCGCGTCGAGATCGTGCATGGCAGAGCTGATTCGATGACTCCAAGCTCGAATGTCATCAGTCGTATTATTGACAACCGGGACGACAATCTTGTCTGAGTCACGGGTATCCAGGTCTTTCTCCAGCAACAATCCCAGTCCGCTACGACCGCTGATCAGAAGTGGCGTGCCCGCCCGAATGGCCTCGTGTCCGACCAACCCGAACCCTTCAACCCTCGACGGCACAATGACGAGCGATGCCGCGCGATACTCCCGTTCGACGTCCTTGCGACTGGACGAGTAGGGCCTCGGGGTGACCTCCACCCGGTGATGGTCGATCCAGCTCATCACCCTGTTCCGTAGGCGCTCAGTTGCGCCATCGGGCACACCGCGGATGACGAGTTCCCACCTGGTGTTGCCAGGAGCCGCCCTGATGGACTCACCGAGGGCGGCGGCGGCGATGTCGATGCCCTTGACGGCCTCGTCCTCCGCGCGACCGATCAGCAGGATGCGCGGAACACCTGGGTGCACGATTCGCTGCGGTGCGTCCTGCACGTCGAAACCGGGGTCAAGGCGCACGGGCGCGGGCCTGCCCTCGATGCTCATCTCCCTGCTCATCCACTCGTCGAGCCGCGGCCCGACGGGAACCGCGCGGGTCGCCGCCGCGGCGATCTCGATCTCGATCTTCGAACGCTCGTCCGCCCGCATTCCTGCGTCGTCTCCGCGATCGAGCTTGTGCCACTCGACCTCATCGGGGTTGACGTGCACTAGGTGCAGGTGGATCGCGTCGGGGAAGTGACCACGGACGAGAACCTGAGCGACATGTCCGGTCACGCGGCCATGACCGATGACCACGTCCACCTTCAAGCCGTCCGGAAGCGGAGGCTTGTTCAACAACAGTTCGCGCTGGGTGAAGCCCGGAACCGGGACCGAATCCACCAGCCGCACGTTCAGCGCCGCGGCATCCTCGCGTTCCTCGTAGGTGGACGAGGGGACCAGGCAGTACACGTCGGCGCGGGCATCGGCGAGCGCACCGCACAGCGAGCGGTTGAGCGTGCTGATACCACCCAGTTTCGGGAACCACTCGTCGGCGACGGCCAGCACGACCGGCCATCGAGCATCGTTTCCGCTGGCGCCGCGGGTCGCACTGCGTGCCTCGGACGCGGTCCCCGCGGGAGGCACAGCGGCGATCTCACTCATTTCGCGCAACTCCTGGCCGTAGTTGGTCAAGTAGTCCACCACGTCGTCGAGTTCGTGGCCGAACCTGGCAGCCAGCACGCGATCCGCGCTGAACGGGTCCGCCCCCGAACCGGAGAAATCCTCGTCCACCGCGGATTCGGCGTTCAGCCAGCTGACGTGCACGGTTTTCCGCAGGGTGCGCAGGGTGGTGATCATCCTCGCGACGGTCGCCCTGAGAGTGGGCGGGGGTGGCGTAGTGCCGTCGAACCGAGCGAGCGAGCGTTCCACCTGCCTGCACAACTCCGCCGTATCCGGGTAACGCGCGCGCAACCGCAGTTGATCGCGGATCTTGGCCACGTGCATCAGGTAGCGGGCGAACGGCGGCATGTGGGCGTTGCCGTCGTCCGACCACGTCCACCTGCTCAACGCCTTCTCCCCGCCTTTCCGAACCAGGACGAGGAACCGCCGGTCGACTCTCGCGTCGTCGGTTGCCCCCGTCTCCCCCACCAGCAGGCCCGACCGCGTGCCGAACGCGTTCGGGAACGGCTCGACGGCATCGGGTGGCAGAACGCCGAGGAACAACCGGACCTGCCCCATGACCGGGTCCGGTTCCTCTCCGAGCAGCACGTCCAGCCGCTGGTCGAAGTCCGACCACGAATGGCCGGGCCGTGCGGCCAGCAGAACCGAAAGGCACAGGACCTCGTGCTCACGGCGCAGCAGCGCCTGAACGTCGACGGCGCGATCCTGCCGTGCCGCTACCAGCACCGACCCGTTCGTCGGAGCAGCGGGCAGTTCGTCGGGGAACTCGACTGGAAGGCCGGTCAACGGGATCGGCTCGTCGGCGCCGAGGAACCGGCCGCAGCGCGACCACATGGCGCGAACCGCAGCGTCGGCGTCGCCGTGCACCACGAAGAAATGTGCGACGAGCTCCTGCTTCACGACCTCGTCGACCAACTGCCCGCCCGCCTCCCGTGGTGATCGGCCCCCCGAAGCTACGATCGCTCCCGTGCTCTCCGATTATGATCGAGTCGGCTCGTGGCTGGACCAGGAAAGGCGTGACGACGCCCGACGCGTCCTGTCGCGCTTGGCGAACGCGCGGCGGACCCCGCACGAATGGGGGGAGATCGGCGACGCCGTCGACAAACTCGCCCTCGCGCTGAAGTCCGCCGACGCCGTGCTGGTGGGGAAGGCCACGGCCCAACTGGAGCGGATGACCGAACCGCGGGTGGACCGGGTCGCCCCGAAGCCCGACGGTCCGCCCGAACCACCGCTGCACGACAGGATGGTCCACCTCCAGCGGTCCCTCGCCGACTCGGGCGAACTGGAGCGGTCAGGCAGAACCGGCGACGACGAGGAATGACCCCCAGGAACCGCCCGCGGTCCCTTGTCGTGGCTTTGGGCTGGGCACGCGCCGCCCATCGAGGGCGATTCCCAGGGCAGGCGGAGAGGTGGATCGAAGCGATCGACCTCGTGCTGCAGAACGCCTCGGACGCGGACGAACGCCTGGTGCTGGTCGACGGGCTCGCGGCGACGCTGACGAGGGTCGTGGCGGCGATGCCTCCGGACGGTCCGCTCGTCGCGCCGCTCCTGCTCAAGCTCGCGACGGTCCACACCGAGCGCTTCGCGATCACCGATGAGTTGGACGCGCTCGAGAGCGCAGTCAGCGCGGTCCAGGGCGCCGTCGCGGCGGTGGGTGCGACCACGCCCCAGGGAGTCGAACTCCTGGACATGGCGGTGTTCCTGCTGGTGGATTCGAACCACTACCTGAACAGCGTGGAGGTGCTCACCGAGGCGTTGGCCGCGGCCCGCGCCTCCGAGGAGCTCGCCGGAGCGGAGTCGCACACCGTCGCGACCGTGCTGCGCCTGCGTTTCGAACTCGAGGAGGATCCCGACGACCTCGCCGAGGCTGAGCGCCTGCTGCTGGCGCTCACCGCGCGGGCGGACCTGGCGACCTCTGCGGTGTTCTCCGAGTACGCCCACGTGCTCGAACTCCAGCACCAGGTGACCGGCAACAGCGACTACGTCGGCCGCGCGGTGGCGGCGTGGCGACGAGCCGTCTCGCTGACCGAGGCGGGCGACGAGTGGGAACGCCCGCGCCGCGCCAGCCTGGCGTGCGCGCTGATGGACCTCCGCCTGGCGGATGAGCAGGTCGATCTCGACGAGATATTGGCCGGTGCACGGCTGGCGGTCGCACCAGGTGACGACGAGCCTGAGTTCGGTACGTACCACTCCGTCGCGACGGTCCTCCGCGCGTGCGCCGACGTGCGCCCCGACGACGGCCTCCTCGCCGAAGCCGAGGTAAACGCACGGGCGGCCTTCGCCGCGGCCGACTACGCTTCGGAACAGTCTCAGGCCTTGGACCTGCTCTCGAGCGTCCTGCACAGCCGTTTTCGCACCAGCGGCGATCTCCATCCGCTCGATGAAGCCATCAAGTTCGGCGGGATCAGGATCGACGAACCACCCGCGAGTGCCGGGGACCACGCCGGCCGTCTCGGCAACCTGGGCATCTCCCTGCTCGATAGATACCTGGCGACCGGTGACCGCGATGATCTCGATCAGGCGATCGAACTGGACCGTCGGGCTGTGGCCGCGCTGCCCAAGGGCCACCACGATCTCGCGAAGTACGAGAACAACCTCGGCGTCGCGCTCTGCCACCGGTACCGGGCCACCGGATCCGTCGAGGATCTGGACGAGGCGGTGAGCAGCGACAGGAAGGCAGTGGTCACGCCTTCGACGGGCCCCGACCGCGCGCAGCGGCTGAGCACGCTCGGAACTGCCCTGTTCGAACGGTACGCACGATTCGGCCGGCTCAGTGATTTGGACGAGGACGTCGCACTGCTGCGCGAGGCGTTGAGCGAGCTGCCCGCAGGCCATCCCGACCAGTACGGCCTGCTCTCCAACCTCGGCACCGCGCTGCGGTTGCGGTACGAGCGGCTGGACGCGCGAGCCGATCTGGACGAGGCGGTGGCCGTTCTGCGGAACGCGCTGGACCTCCACCCCAGGACGACCGACCTCGCCTTGGTCCAGGACGCCTACAGCAGCTGCCTCTTCGCCGTGTCGCTGGTCACCGGGGATCGGGGTCTCCGCGACCAGGCCGTGAACGAACTTGTCGCCGTGGTCGCGGCGAGCCCCTCCGACTCCCCGGACTCGCCGCGACTACTGGCGAACCTCCTGTCGATGGTGGACGCCACGTCCGGCGAATCCGTGGTTCGCGAGGCGCTGTCGACCGCTGACCGGGTGATCCTCGGTATGCCGTCCGACCACCCGTTGCTTCCCGGCCTGCACAGCAACCTCTCCGAAGCCCTCACGACCGTGGATCCGGCTCGCGCCGCTGAGGAAGCGGAAGCCGCGATCCGACTGGCTGTCGACGACCACCCCGACCGCGCGCAGTACCTGGTCAACCTCGCCGCCATCATGCACCGGCGTTTCGCCGTGAACAGCGACGACGCCGACCTCAGGCAAGCGCTCGACTGCCTTCGGGACGCGACGGGCACGAGCGGGGCGTCCCCGGCCATCCGCCTTCAGGCCGCCAGCGCCTGGGGACGGCTGGCGGCCGAGGCCGGCAACCTGGTCACTGCCGCGCACGCGACCGGCTTGGCCGTGGAACTGCTTCCCGAGGTCACTCCGCACCGCCTCGAACGCACCGACTCGCACCGGCTTTTGGCGGACCTCTCCGGCCTGGCCAGTTCCGCGGCCGCCCACTGCTTGTCGCTGGGCCAGGTCGAGCGCGCGGTGGCCCTCCTCGAACTGGGTCGAGGTGTCCTCCTCAACCGGACTCTGGGGATTCGGGACGACATCGCCTTGCTCCGCGATGCCCATCCTGATCTCGCGAACGCGTTCGAGCGGGCCCGCGACCAGATCGACCGCCTGGACCTGCGAGCGGCACGGGTCGTGGAGGTCGAATCGTCGCCCTTCGGAGCCGCTGTGCGCGCCGACGCCGAGGAAGGGGTGCGCCGGGAACGCAGGCGCGAGGTCGTGACGGAGCTCGACGAGGTGGTCGAGCGGATTCGCGCGCTGCCCCACTTCGACGGATTCCTCCGGCCGCCGTCCGTCGCGGAACTGCTCGACGCGGCCTCGGAGGGGCCTGTCGTCGTCGTGAACGTGAGCGAACACCGTTGCGACGCCGTTGTGCTCACGGCGTCCCGGCCGATCCACGTCCCTTTGCGGGAACTGCGGGCGCACGACGTCGACCACGCCGCACGGGAATTCCACCGAGACGTCATCCGTGCGGGTGACTTCGGGATCCCGCAAAACGAGCGTGCGGCGGCGGAAGAGCGCGTCTCGGGCGTTCTCGCGTGGTTATGGACCGCGGCGGCCCAACCCGTGCTGGACGCGATCGGTCCGACCGAGGTGGTGTGGTGGGTGCCCACGGGGGCGCTGGCCCTGCTGCCGCTGCACGCGGCGACCGCCGCGAACGGTGGTGATGCCGTACTCGATCGGGTCGCGTCGTCCTACACCCCGACCATCACCGCCTTGCGCCACGCGCGCCGCGCGAAAACCGCGACGGGCAGGCCTCTGGTGATCGTGTCGTCGTACCGGGACGACCGGCTCGGACACCTTCCCTACGCGGTGGAGGAAGCCCAGGAGGTCGCCACCGCGAGCGACATCCCGGTCTGGGACGTCGCGACCTCCGAGCGCTCCGAGTTGACGATGGCGGTCGGCGAAGCCTCGAACGTGCACATCGCCCTGCACGCGGTGTCCGACGCCGCGGATCCGTCGCGCAGCGGTCTTCGGGTCGGTGCGTACTCCTTGGTGGTGGCCGAGATCGCCGCCATCCACGCGCAACACGCCGACCTGGCCTACTTGTCGGCCTGCGAGACCACGTTGACCACCGCCGCCCTCGCCGACGAGGCGATCCACCTGACGTCGGCTTTCCAACTGGCCGGGTTCCGGCATGTGGTCGGCACGTTGTGGGCGGTGCCCGACGCGGTGGCGAGCAGAGCGTGCAGGTACTTCTACCGAGCACTGCGCGACGACGGACTCACCACCGTGCTCGCCGCGCACCAGTCGATCTTGCGGCTGCGCGAGCTCTACCGGGACACCCCTTCCACCTGGGCCGGATACCTCCACGCGGGTGCGTGATCCATCACGGTCCGATGTGGACGTGGGAGGCCCAGAGGTGCGGGTACCCCGAGTACCGTTCCCGAAGCCCGCGTTGGGCCGCGTGCACGGCGAACGCGGGCCTCAGTTCGGCCAGTTCCCGGTAGACCCACTCGGCCATCTTCTCCGCAGGTATGTCCTTGACGCGCCAGAGGGTGCCGACCACGTCGCGGAATCCGGCCAACTGGCACACCGAGGCGATGTGGATCGCCTCGTCGAAGAGCCCTGTGCCACCGAACGCGGTGGTGCAGGCCGAGAGGTAGGCCAAGCTCCCGCTGCGAATCCGCAGCGCCGACAGCTCCCGCGCTCGCAGGACGTCGTCCTGAAGTCTCAGGGAACTCTCGAACGGGCGATCCGCGTCGGTGTCGGCGTGGCAGGCGAAATGGACCCACGTGCAGTCCAAGAGCGCGGCGAGGACCTGCTCGCGGTGAGCGTCCTCGTCCACGAGCACGGTCGCCCGTCCAGAGAACCAACTCGCCACTTGCTCGGATTCCGAACGCGCCCCCGGCAGTTCGCGTGCGCCCGGCGGATTCGGCACGGCGACGATCAGCGGCAGATCCACTGCCGCGGGCTCCTGCTTCGCCGCCTCGTGCAGTGCGCGAAGTGCGGGCGTGTAGGACGACACGACCTGATCCAGCACGGATCGCCCCGGCACGTCGTGGTGGCCCGCCGCGTGGATCGGCAGGACGGACAGCGCTCCGGTCGGCATCCACCACACCCGCGCGGGTGTCCCCCCGCCGCCCTGCGGCAGCAGCGGCCCGAGTTCGTCGAGGACGTCGGCGGCGACAGCGTCCCACAGCCATTCGAGCACCTCGGTGATGTGCTGGTCGGCGTCCGGGGTGTTCGGGTCGTGCACCGCCAGGAGGAACTTGTTCGCCTGCACGATCGCCTCCGCCTGGGACAGTCCCGGCAGCGGGAAGCTCCGCACCCCCGCCGCCGACAGGACCACGGCGTCGCAGCGGTGCGCCGCGACGTTGATCGCCACCACCGGACCGTCGACCGGCGACCGCAGCAGGTCGTCGGTCACCCTGGGGAGCAGGAACATCTCGTGACCCGGAATTCCCCTGATCTCGCGAACAAGGTCGTCACGATCACGGGCGAGGCGCGTACGGCGAGCCGCCCGTTCGGGACGGTGTTCGACCTGTGCCGGAACAGCCCGGTTGAGCTCATGGCGGAGACCGTCGAACGTATCGGCCAGGTGTTCGTCCCTGGCTCGCAACTCGTCCAAGTCACCTCGGACGTTCAACAACCGAGTGAGCATGACACCTCGGCCCCGTTCCAGCAGAGCAAGCGCCCGGCGGGCGTCGCCGTCGTCCGCGAGCGCAGCGGCAGCGGCCGCGGAGCCCAGCCCGGCGAGATCGCCCAGCAGGTGGCTCTGGTCGTCGAGGTCGAGGTCCCCGTTCGCGACCTCGCCGAGCAGCGAGATCGCTTGGCCGAAGGCTTCGGTCGCGGCGGACCACCTGCCCAGGTCCGCGTTCACACGGCCGCACGCCTGTGCGCTGATCGCCCGCACGAGCGGTGGTGCCCCCGGCGACGTGGCGGCGTCCGCGTAGGCCTGAGCGGCTTGGACCAGATCCTGTTCACGGCCGAGGTGTTCGGCGCGCTTGAGCAGTGCGAGCCCGAGGTTCGCGAAGATCGACCCGCGGGAGCGGTCGTGCGGCGGAACCGACTCCGAGGCCAGCCGTCCCACCGCGCACGCGTCGTCGAGGTCGGCGACGTGCCCGGTGACGCCGAACCGGCTGGACAGGGCGGCGCAGAGGTTCGAACGGTGACGGGCCGCCACACCGGACGGCAGTCCTGAGGTTCCGACGGCTTCGGCGCCCGTGCGCACTGCTTCGTCGATGTCGTGTCGTCGCCCGTGCCGGGAGAACCGGACGCGCAAGGCGGTCGACTGGTTCGACAGGTAGCGGGCGCGCTCGGCACCGGGTGGCACGTCGCCGAGCGCGTGTTCGAACTGCGCCACCGCGTCGTCGAGGTCTTCGTCCCGGCGGAGGCGCTGGTAGCGCGACCGCAGGGCAAGCCCGAGGTTGTTCCGCATGGCCGGGCCGACGATCGGGTCTTCCGCAGCCGTGACCACGGCTTTCCGCGCCGCTTCCACCTCGAGGTCCAGGTCGGTCGTGTCCCCGGACAGGATGAAGCGGTCCTGGTGAGCAGCGGCGAGGTTGCTCAGGTACTCGGCCTGCTCCCGCGGGTCGTTCGTGAGGGTAACGGCCTGTTCGAGCAGGCGAACAGCCTCGTCGAGATCCATCCGGTCGCCGGTGATCTCGGCACGCGACGCCAGGCTCGCGGCCAGATTCGACAGCCGTCCCGGAACCAGGTCCGACGCGGCGACCCCGTCCAGGCAGGTGCGCAGTTCGCGGACGGCGTGGTCGAGGTCGGCGGCGTCGCCGAACACCTCGAACCGCGCGGTGCGGGCGATCGCCAGGTTGGAGCGGCAACCTCGGCGTTCTTCGTCGGTCGTGGCCGACTCCACGGCCAGCGTCCCTGTTCGGATCGCCGCGGCGACGTCTTCCTCGTCGTTGGACAGGAGGAACTTGACCCGATAGGCGAGGGCGAGGTTCGAGAGGTACCCGGTCCGGCTCATGGCGTCCGCACAACGGGCCACGACGTGCTCAAGGAGTCCGACCCCGTCGACGACGGCTTCCGGAGTCCGGTTCCGCCGACCGTGCCCCAGCAGGGCGACAGCGCGGGAGTTCCACGTCGCCAACATCTCCGCGTCTGCGGGCCACACCTCGACGAGGATCGCGAACACCCCGTCGGGCAACAAGTCGGGAGCGCGGTCGTGGAGAACACGGAAGTAGCGCATGGCCGTGACGCTGTCGGGGGACTCCGGATCGCCCGCACCGACCTGATCGGCCGCCACCACTCGGCAGTGGAAGAACATTCCGAGCGTGTGGGCGACTTCGAGCGAACCGGGGTCCACCGCGGCCAGCGCCGACGCTTCGGCCAACGCCTCGGGGGCCAGCACGAACGCCGGATCGTTGGAGGAGATGAAGGTCTCGATCCGGGCATCGACGATCGCGGTCAACTGTTCTCGTTCCACTCCCCAAACCTATTCGTCTCGATGCAGAGGGTTCGGACCGCGCGCCGGGCAGCGGTCCGAACCGTTCACTGTCGTCGCCGGTCGGTCACACGTACGCCGTGTAGGTGTTGCCCGCGTTCGCGCGGCAACCCAGCACGGGGCTGTAGATCATCTTCGTCCACCAGTAGGTACCGTTGGTGCCGCTGTAGTGCTGCTCGTAGCCAGTCGACTGCTGGATCCTGAAGTAGCCGGACCAGCCGACGTTGATCCGCGACCAGTTCGTCTGGCACGTCGGCGACCAGCGGACCTCCAGCGTGCCACCGTTGTAGCCGACGCTGGTCACGGTGTACGCCCCGGCCGAACATCCCGTCGACTCCGGGTCCTGACCGGAGCAGTAGTCGCCATAGCACGTGGCCTGGGCGCCGATGGATTGCTCGTGCACCTGTGCGGGTGCAGCAACCGCGGTACCCGCGGAAACCAGCATCAGCAGCAATACGACCACTATCGAGCGAACGCTCTTCCCCATCTGACCCACTCCTCTGCCGATTTGTTCTCCTCTCGACCACACCACGTCCGCAGCCAACAGGCCGATCAGGCTGGAAAACGCTGGAAACTGCTCACCTGGACGGCGGAATCCATTGAAAAAACCGACACGCGCATTCGAGCCGCAATAGTGCGGGCGCTTTGACCGCATTTCGCGGTCGAATCAAGTCGAGTTCAGAGAGCGTTGACGACTGGCGGGAGGGATTGGTGAAGGATCGCAACAAGGTCGCGGGAATCGTTTGTGGGTCGGTCGTGCAGGCTCAGGTCGTCCAAGGGGACCTGCACCTTCACTCGTCATCGGTGCTGGTCGTTCCTCGGCAACTGCCGAGGTGCGCCGCGACCGTGGTTGGCAGGGGTGTCGAACTCGCCAAGTTGAACAGGTTGCTCGACGGGCCCGAGTCGACTGCCGTGGTGAGCGGAGCAGCGGGGATCGGCAAAACCACCGTGTGCTTGCGTTGGGCGCGGTCGGTGGCGAAGCGGTTTCCCGACGGTCAACTGCACGTGGACCTGCGGGGCTTCGACCCGATGTACGCGCCGTTGACCCCGGCCGAGGCCGTGCGCGGTTTCCTGGACGGCTTCGGTGTTCCGCCCGAACGGATCCCGCCCGGTCAGAAGGCCCAACTGGACCTCTACCGCAGCATCACCGCCGATCGTCGGGTGCTCGTGGTGCTGGACAACGTCCGCGATGTCCAGCAGGTGCGGAACCTGCTTCCCGGTGGGTCTGGGTGCGTCGTGGTGATCTCCAGCCGCACCGAGTTGAGCGGATTGGTGGTCAGCGGGCAGGTGCGTCGGATCAAACTCGGCCTGCTCTCGGACGTGGACGCCAGACAGCTCATCAGCAGGCGCCTCGACGGTGTACCGACGACTTCCCAGGCGGTGGGGGCGTTGGCCGAGCAGTGCGGCGGGCTTCCGCTCGCGCTGGCGATCGTGGCCGGTCGTGCCGCCGAGGATCGGACTTTCCCGCTCGACGTTCTGGTCGACGAACTGCGTTCGGAGTCGCAGCGGCTAGACGGACTCGACACCGGCGATCCGTACACCACCGTGCGCAACGTGTTCTCCTGGTCCTACCTCGCGCTTCCCACGGCGGCGCGGCGCATGTTCCGTTTGCTGGGGTTGATGATCGGCACGACGATCGCGCTGCCTGGCGTCGCCTCGCTCGCGGGTGTGCCGGTCATCCGAGCTCGGGCGATCCTCATCGACCTCAGCCGCGCCAACCTGGTGGAGGAGCACCTGCCGGGCCGGTACCGCTTCCACGACCTGCTTCGCGAATACGCCCTCGAGCGTCTGGTCGAGGAAGAGCCCGAGTCACTGCGGACCGCGGCCACCAGTCGATTGCTCGACTCCTACCTGCGAACGGCAATGACCGTGGACGCTGTCCTGAGTCCTCACAGATTGCGCACTGCCGTTCCCACCACCGCCCCCGGAGTCGTCGTGATCGAGACCGCCGACTACCGAGAGGCGCTCGACTGGTGCGCCGCCGAACACCAGTCACTGGTGGGCGCGGTGAGCTACGCGTTCCGCCACGGGCAAGACCGCCACGCCTGGCAACTGGCCTGGGCGCTCGTCACGTACCTGCGCAGGTTCGGACACCACGGGGATCGCGAGCGCACCCAGCGGATCGCACTGACCGCGGCCCGACGGCTGGGCGACGGTCACGCCGAAGCGAAGATCTCCCGGGTGCTGGGGAAGACCTTGGTCGGTGCCGGACGCCATCGGGACGCCGAGGTCTTCCTCGAACGTGCGATCGTGCTGTTCGAACAACTCGGTGACGCGGCTGAGGAATCCGACGCGCTTCTGGGTCGAGGTCGGGCTCACCACGAGCAGGGGCGGCTCGACGACGCCAGCAGCGATGCCCGACGTGCTCTCGTCTTGGCAGAGTCCGCAGACAACGCGAACCTCCGCGCCACGGCGCTGAACGCGATCGGCCGGAACATGATCGCACTCGGTGACCCCGGTGAGGGGATCGCGCACTGCACCGCGGCCTTGGCCCTCTACGGCGAGATCGGCAATTCCGAGGGGGCGGCCGACGCGCTGCGAATGCTGGGCTGGGCCTGTTACCTCATGGGCGAGTTCGACGAGGCTGTGACGCACTACCAGGCGTCACTGGAGTTGGACCTGGCGCTGGGGGACGAGTTCTACGCCGCGCTCGTCCTGGCAGCGGAAGGTGACGCCCACCTCGCGGCAGGGCGACGACCGACGGCGGTAGCCGCGTGGCGGCGTGCGGTCGAACTGCTGGACGGCCTCGGCAGCCACGAGGCCGAACGGGTGCGGACCAGGCTGCGCACGATCGACTCCTCCTGAGCTCGCCCGCTCGCGCGGATCGCCACATCGGCGACGACGTTCGGGTTCCTCCACCGGCAGGGGGCGATGGGCCCGCTGCCTTCAGGTGCCGTCCCGCATCGCATCGTGTCCACAAGCCCCGTTCGCGCGCAGCACGACGCTGTCCGGGTGGTGCATGGATTCCAGCATGGCAATGGCCTCAGAACGCAATCGCTCTCCCGTCTCCTCGTCGCCGGTTCTCCGGTGTGCGATGGCCAATCGGGCCAGGCCGTGCGCCTCCCAGTAACGGTCACCCAGCAACCGGTCCAGCACAAGGGATTGCCGGTAGGTGGCGATCGCCCCCTTCAGGTGTCCGACCTGCAGTTCGGAGTCTCCGATGACCTTCAGCACCGATGCCTCGCCCTCCAGATGTCCTGCGATCGAGTAGAGGTCCAGCGCCCGTTCGCACAAGGGCAACGCGTCCTCAGGCCGTGCGAGCCGGGACAACTGCCTGCCTGTCGCGGCCAACGCGTCCGCCAGGATCAGGCGATCACCGTCCGCCTCCGCAGAACGAAGTGCGAGTTCCGCGTGTTCGAGTGCCGAGGTGTGGTCCCCCACGGCATCGAGCGCACGGGCGAACGACAGGTGGGTGCGCACGAGGCCCTCTTCGTCACCGAACGCCTGCAGGATCGCCAACGCCTCGTCCAGGAGCGGCAACACCTCTTCTTCCTGCCTGGAGCGCGCAAGTGCGTCGGCCAGCAATCTCAACGACTTGGCCTCCGCGGCCGGGTCGGCGACGCGGCGAGCGGCTTTCACCGCGTCTCGTTGGACCGCGACCCGATTGGTGTGCCTGCCGGTGCGGCGGAGGAACACCATGCACTTCCAGGCCAGCGTCCACGCGTGCGACTCGAACCCGTGCTCGGCGGCGTGCTGGACCAACCGGCGGAGCGCGGCGCACTCGGCGGTGAACCAGTTCATCGCCTGAGCGTAGGTGTCGAGTTCCGGTCCCGTTCCATTCGGAACGACCCCCTCGAACCCCGAGTCCTCCACGTCGTTGGGCTGGATGCGGGCATTGGCCAAGGACGCGATCCGGAGGTAGTGGTCGAGGAGTCGCCGAACGGCGTTGGTCCGGTCGACATCCGCGTCGTCGCTCAGGCCACGTGCGAGCGAGTAGGCACGAAGGAGGTCGTGGAAGCGGAAACGCCCCGTCGGCTGCTCGACGAGCATGTTCGCATGGACCAGCTCTCGCACTGCCCTGCCGGGCGGCTCGGGCCCACCAGTCAGCGCGGCGCACGAGCTCAGGTCGACGTCCGGTCCGGGGTGCAGGCCGAGCAAGCGGAACAGCAACGCCGCTGCGGGCGACAGCACGGCGTAAGACCACTCGAACACCGCTTGGACATCCAGTCCGGCGTCGGGTGACGAGAAGTGGTCGAGCCTACCCTCGACGTCCCGCAACTCCAGGACGAACGTGCTGATCGGCTCTGCCGGTCGGTCGGCGACCCTCGACGCCACCAGGCTCAGCGCCAGCGGCAGGGCCGCGCACAGGTCGACGAGTTCACGAACGACCGCGGGTTCGTCCGCGAGCCTGTGGGCTGGAAGTCTCCCGGCCAGGAGTTCCACGGCGTCGTCGTGCGGCATCACGTCCAGCGAGACCCGCGCCGCGCCTTCCCGGATCACCAGTCCGTCCATCCGATCGCGGCTCGTCACGACGACCAAACAACCGGGAGCGGACGGCAAAAGCGGCCGAACCCGTTCCGCGGAACGAGCGTTGTCCAGCACCACCAGTACCCGCCGCCCGTCGAGCAGGCTCCGGTAGAGCGCCGCCTTCGCGTCGAGGGTGGGGGGAACGTCGGACAGCGGTGCCCCCAAGGCGTAGAGGAATCCGAGCAGCGCCTCTCCGGTGTCCAGGGGCGCACCGGTATCGAACCCACGCAGGTCGACGTAGAGGTGACCGTCCGGAAAACCACCTTTGACCCGGTGCGCCCACCAAGTCGCCAAGGTGGTCTTGCCAATTCCGGCGGTCCCGTGGATCACGCAGATTCCGGTTGGCGGGATGTTCCTGGCCGACTCCCCGAGGTCGGCCAGCAGGGCCAGTTCCACCGAACGGCCGACGAAGTGCCTCGCACGAGGAGGAAGTTGCCGAGGGCTGGGCAGGACGCCGGAGGCCTCGGCTTCGCGTAATCGGACGCTCGTCTTCAAACGACGGGATACCTCAGCCGTGTCCCGCATGGTGCTCAGCCTGCCGAATTCCGTCCCCGCAACCCCGAGTTCGTGGAGCAACCGCTCGAAAACCGCGCTCCGGGGCAATGTCGTGCCGTTCAGGTAGGCATACAGGCTCGCGGGTGAGACGTTGAGCCGTTTGGCCAACTCCGTGCGATCCAGGCTCCGTCGTTGGCGTTGTTCTGCACGCAGCACCGCTCGTGCGAGTTCAGCCGCGAGTCCATGTTTCACCGAGAACCGCAAATCGCGGGGTTCGTCGCCCCTCGCAACGGGATTCCAGCTTTCTCCAGAGTTTTCCAACCTCACCACACCATCTTCCCCGTCGGTGGTGCTGTAAAGGGCGAACGAGAAGGGTCGGGGCCGCTGGAACGCCAGTGGGACTCCGATTTTCTCCCGGACACGGAAAGAGAGCGCGCCATGCTTGTCGAACTCTTCACCAAGCAAGACGTTTCCACACGAACCACCCGGACCGACACCTCCGCCAGGATGATCCGGCCCGCGCAGGTCGTGTTCGACACCCTGCCCACGCTCGGGATGGACCGGATGACCGCGGGTCGAGTCGAGTTCGTGCTCTGCGCCTCGGCGCTCACCGCCCAGGTCTGACCGGGGTCCTCCTGTCGTCAGCCCCCGCCGCTGGGCGACGGCCGCTCTGCTCGACGATCACCTGAGCGAGGTCGACACGCCGCCGGGAGCACGGACGTGCCACGACACCCGCGTTCCCGGCGCCACCTCCTCACTCCACCGAAGGAGCAACCGCCAATGTCCGACAGCGTTCCCGTCTTCATCGAAGACGTGCTCGACACCCGTCCCCTGGACGTGACAGGCCTGACGATCGGGGCGCTGCTGGCGGCCAACCGCCTACCCGAGAGCATGTTCCAGCCGTACCTCGTGCAAGGGGAGTCCGCGATACCGCTCCCGCTCACCACGCAACTGTCCGCTCTTCCGGCCGATGCCGACAAACTCCTGGTCCGAGCCATCCGCAACACGCTCTTCCCAACCGTTGTCCCCGCCGCGACCGAGGCGGAAGATCCGGCGGGAAGGTTGCTCGAGCCGGGCGTGGGTTTCCGCTCGATCCGGGCGGACTCGGCTGGTCTCGCGTACGAGGCGCACGCCACGGTCGACATGGACCAGGCCCAGAAGTTGGTCTCCGACGAGGTAGTCGACTTCGAGCAGGAGCACCGGATGTCGCATGCGGGTTGCGTGTTCGGCATCTCGGGAGGCGGGGACAGCAACGCGCTCGCGTACGGCTTGGCCAACGCCTTGCCGAAGGACCGGCTGATGGCCTTCACCCTGGTGTTCGGTGCGGTCTTCTCTCCCGCGGCCGCGATCCGAGCAGGCGTGCTCTGCCAGGAACTCGGGATCGAGCACCGGGTCCTGCACCCGGACGACATCGCGGAACTGCTCGGCATCACGACCTCGGTGGACGAGTTGTACGCCGACTTCAGCGAGGTGTTCACCAACGAGGCCTTGCACTTCTTCGGCACCTTCCTCATCCTGCGCACCGCGCGCACGCTGGCCCGGACCCGCGGCTTCGGCGACTTGGCCTTCGGTTACAACCGGGAAGACCTGCTCGCGGAACTCCTCTTCATGGTGATGAACGGCAACCGTCCGCTGCCGTACCCGGTCCGGCCCGTGGGTGAACACCGGGTCGTGATGCCCGTGTGGCGCACCCCCAAACTGCTGCTCGACGCCTGCCACCCCCGGTTCAGCCTGGAGAACTACCGCGAGCGCGACCCGTACACGACCCGACAGCGAAGTCTTGCGTTCTTCCTGGCGCACGCCATGGACTCGGCGTACCCGTCATTCGGACTCAGCCTGCTGACGGGCCTCTCGAAGGCGTTCGAGGGGAACTGGGGCACCCTGTCCCACGTCGACGACCTGGACGTGTTCATCACCGAACAAGCAACCGAGGACGGTGTCGAACGGGTCAGGGAACTTCTGGGACGGCATTTCAAGGGCGATGTCCGATGAGCGCGGCCGTGCGGCTACTCGCCTCGAATATGAGCATCCCGGAGCTACCACTGCCTCCGGAGTGGACACCCGTGCTGGATGCCTGGCCCAGCACGACCGCCCCGACCGGTGTGGTCGACTCGATCCGTGCGGCGCGAACCGGCGGACTCCTTGCCGAGTCGGGACGGTACGCGGAATTCGCAGATGTCCTGCGGACGGCGTTGGCAGGAGACGCCCGGAGCGTGGTCGTCACCCACACCAACCCGAAGCAGGTCGTGGAAGTCGTCTCACTCGTAGGCGCTCTGCTCGGCGATGTCACCTATCCGACAAGCCCAGTCCTCGGAGGACCCGCGTCAGCCGTGCCGACTGGTGGTGTCGACCGGTACGAACAGGCCTGGCACACCGACAGCACGCCTTGGGTGGTCCCCAACAGGTACAGCGTTCTGGGGCTCCTGCGCGGCGACTCCGCCCTCGAGAACGCCGAAACCTGCGTCCTCCCGTGGTCCACCATCGACCACGAGTGGTGTGCGGAGCCCGCTCTGGACGAAGAACTGCGGAAACACCTGTTCTCCTGGCGGGACAACTACCCTTCCCTACCAGAGCTCTCCGCTCCCATCCAGGGGGATATGCCGCGCTGGTTCCGTCCCGCTCTCGCGGACCTGATCGACGATCCAGTGCGGCGGGTCGAAGCGTGCCGTGCCGTCGACAACGCGCTGCTGCGGGTGACCTCGTGGTACGAGGCCGAGGTCGCACCGGGGCGCGTGCTGGTCTTCGACAACCACGAAGCACTGCACCGCGGCCCGGCAGTGCCCGGCCCCAGCACCCGGACGCTGTTGCGCCTCAAGGTCGACGGGACTCCGGAACGATGACAAGCCGTGACGGGCCAATCATCTCGTTCGTCGACCTGTCGCTGGCGCGACGCCCCGCTCTGTTCGAGCAGATTCGGGAGAGCGCGCCATCGGCGGAGCCATACCAGCGGTGCACGTTCGGCGACCGCGACGGGTGGATCGTCTCTCAGATGCCCGCAGCGCGCCTGCTTCTCACCTCCGCAGCTGGACGCAAATCACGGCCGGAGCACTCCCAGCGTCTGCTGGGCGGCGTCGGCGCGATGCGCAGCGAGCAAGTGCGCGCAGTCAAGCGAGAACTCATTGACGCGATGGGATCCGAGGCCAGGCAACGACATGAGGTAGAACGACACCTGCGGGGGTCGATCAATGGCGTACCACTGCTCCCCGGTTTACTCACCGAGAGCCTCTCCAGCGCGATGCTGACCCAACTCACCGGTCAGCCGCCCGGTTCGGTGGACGGCGTCCAGTTGCGCGAACTGGTGCTCGCGTCATGGACAGGCTTGGAAAGCCCTACTGCGGGTGGCCTACTGCACGACGACTTGGCCGGGTTCATAGTTGAACTCGTACGTGGTTCGACGTCCGCCTTCTTGGCGCGATTGCGCAGGGGAGGTTGGTCCACCGAACGAATCGCCGAAGAACTGCGGGCGATGGTTCTAGCAGGGTGGGGAAGCACCACGGCGGCGATTCTCAGTTCACTCGCAATGGGACTGACGGCACCGTTGTCGAAATCGGCGCTCGACGAAATCCTCAGACTGTACCCACCAAGCTTCATGATCGCCCGGACAATCGTCGAACCGCCGCCCCACGGGCTTCCTTTCACCGTCGAAGACCTGGTGGTGATCAGTCCATGGCTGATCCACCGAAACCCGATCGGATGGTCAGACCCACAACGATTCAACCCCAAGCGCTGGCAACAGAAAATGGGGTCGCACTGGTTCCTACCTTTTGGGCTGGGCCCGAGACGCTGCCCAGCCGCTAGCTTCGCCAATTCGCAGATCACCGCAGCACTCGATCTGTTCATGCGCAACAGAATTTGGTTCTCGACCAGCGAACTGTCACTGGTCGAGTCGCGCAGCCCCGCCCTGGTTCCGAGATCGTCGCAGCAGGCAGCGCCGACGCAATCTTGCCCTCAGACAACCTGATTCTCCTTTAAGTTGACCCGTTCAGACCAACGATTAGCAAGCCTTGGAGCACGCGAAAACCTCTTAGCTGATCTTCGAACGGTTGAACGACACGCCCGAACAGGAATACGCACTGGTTCGCCCGGGAAGGGCGTTGCTTACTACGGAACCGCTGCCTGCTGGGACCGTCTGGCCCGCGCCATCGAACTGCACTAATAAAACGACGGCGCATGGGCTGACGCCGATGCACTATAGAGCACGGCCATCTTCTACTCGACACAGGACTCTACTGCTGATTCAATCAGAAGATGAAGAACTGCTGGCGATGGTCTACAACCAGTTGGATCCATCCCACCGAGGCGGCTTGATCAACTTTCCCGAGTCAAGGCGCGGATGGATAAGCTCGGTGGCGAAGCCGGTCTTGGGCTGTGCGCGGGCGTAGCGCCAGCGGATGCAGTCTCGCCATGCACTACCATCACAGAGCAGGAGCGTTGGCAACCTCCAAGCTTGAGACATATCGATCTCAGCCAAAAATGAAGAGACGTCCACTTGTCTACGCGGTAAAACTCCTCCCCAAGTGTAGTCCGAAAAATCGCCGACCCGCGAAAACGTTGGCACTAAAGCGCAGTTGACGTCAGCTCGACGTTGTACGACCCCGGTCGGGCACAATGGGCGCTCCGGATTCACTCCTTCTCCTTCTCCTTTTACCACCGCCCACGCATGCAAGTTGACGAGCGCACTTGACGCCGAATCAAGTGCGCCAATAGTGGAAGCCTGAACCAGGCAGGTTGAGACGGTCGCGTTTACCGTCGTGCAGCCATCGAACACAGTTCAGCCGTGGAGGTTGACTCGCACCGTGACCCGCGTTGCACTCGGCTAAAACAGCCTTGGCGTCCAGACGTCTGCCGCTGGCCAGCAGCGCCTCAATGTTCAGCTTCATCAAGCGTTCGTCGCCCGGCCAGCGGCGCACGTACCGGCCAGCCCTTCCAGCGGATGCCCTGATCTCCCGGATCGCTGCCTGGAGCAGATCAGCCGCAGCCTGGTCTTCTTCCTCCGCAGCCGCCGCCACCTGCCCTCCGAAGCGGTAGTAGTCGAACAACGTCGGGATCGGCGACATCCAGACGAACCAGCTGCCCACGCAGCTTCGGCAACCGGACGCGTTCGTCGAAGTTCTTTTTGAAGAAGTTGCGCAGGTCAGGTGCACCTGCGGCACGCGGCCACACATAACGTCCTGGCGGCGTGGTTCGGGGTCGATCGCTCCACGATCACCCGCGCCGTCACCGAGATCCGGCCGCTACTGGCCGAACGTGGACGCCTGATCGAGGACGGCCGGCGATTGCGGACCCTTGCCGAGGTGATCGAGCACCTCAGCCGCGGCGAGAACGACGCCATTGTCGACGCGACCGAGGTCAGGGTGCCCGCCCCAGGGCGGGCACCGCAAGGCGCGATCGGTTCGTGTCGCGCAAGAGCAGGCAGAAAGCGATCAAGACCATGATCGTCACCGACGAGGTCGGGCAGATGCTGTTGTTCTGCGGTGCCACCACGTCCGGCTCGACCGCGGACATCACCCAAGCCCGCCAAGTCGGACTGGTCACCCTGCTCAAAAGCACCATGGGTGTGCGGATCCTGGCCGACGCCAGCTATCAAGGGCTTGGTGCCCACACAGCCGAGCAGGTGGTCACCCCGCCCTACCGGAAGTTCCGCAAGAACCGCCAGCTTGGTATGAAGAGATCCCTACGCGCCAACGCAAAGCCCACTCTTCACGACGCATCCGCGTCGAGCACGGCATCGCCCATCTGCAGAACTGGCGATCACTGACCCGTCATCTCAGTCGCTGTGAGAGCTTCGCCGACATGGTCCGGGCAGTGGCCAGCCTGCTGTCGGACCACCAGCACCACGACCGCATCGAGACCGCCAGACCAAAGGCGCGGTAGCCACCGCGGCAACTCGTGCACCGACAACGCCCAACTGCCAACCATGCACGAGCTCGTTAGCGAGGATTTTCTTACCGGGACCGCAGCAGCCAGAGGGATGACCGCCTACGCCGGCAGTCGTATCACCCGCCGATCACCGCTACCGATGAACTTCGTATCTGGCCTCTCGCTGCCGGTGGTCTAGGTAGACACAGTGACGGCGCTGGCAAACCAGATGGAAGGGTCTCCTTGTGGTCTCAGTTCGGCATCGTTCGCACTGCATGCCGTCAGTAGTTTACTCGCCATCGCCAACACATACACCGGTCTAGCCACCATCTATCAGACGTGCACACCGACTCCGCTCTAGGCTGGCGACACAACTGCATGAATTGATCCCGCACCCATAGTAGGCACTGGGGTGTACAGCATGGTGGCGACCGAAGGTAGGGCAGTGGTATGAGCGGCGTTCAGCACCTGTCGATGAGGGCACCGTGGCGGGACCGCCCGTGGGACCAGTTCGTATGCGATGACCCGCTGGCCAACTCCTCATGCACCCTGCTGGCCAACATCGGCCCCAAGCGCGACGATACCTACGAAATCGCGAACGCCTCAGCAGGCATCGATACCCTCGACCAGGATCGGCTACCGTGCCTCAGTGAACGCGCCACGTTCATGTCACCGCTCGGGTACACAGTCATGAAGACCCACCCTTACGCCTGGAACCGAGCGCTCAAAGACAAACTCCACCCCACTCCCGTATCCCTCCCTGGGTACGCGTTCGAAGCTGTTCCGTTCCGTTGGCTCAGCCGAGCGTCGCTGGCCGAGAACATCGGCCTGAACCGGGCACCAGGATATAACCCCACCGCGGAAGACCACGTTGACGACGTTCTCGGTTACCGCGGGGCCTCATGGGTGATGGACGGCCGCAATCAGCGCGCCGTCCTGGACGCCTTCTTCGCCCCCGTCGTGGCAAGTGACTCCCTGGTGTTCGTGTACCTCAAGCACTCGCCGCTACAAGAGCAGCGCACCGACCGTCTCCTCGTCGGTGCCGCCCGGATCACCCGCGTGACGTTGCCACCGATGTGGAACCAGACCGGGAACCCTCCGTTCTCGTCGTCCATGTGGGAGACGACCGTCGAGCACAGCCTGCGTCCCGACATGAAGGACGGCATCCTGCTGCCATACCAACAACTGGTCCCGCTCCTCGATGAGGGCATCGACGTCGACAAAGCGCTCGCCTGGGCGCCTGAAGGTCGCGACGTCGAATTCTCCTATGTCACCGAGCATCTGTCCGATGACGCTGCCATCGAAGCCCTCGCCTCTCTCGATCAAGCCGCCCACGGAATGCGTGAGCTCGGCATCGAGATTCCCGAGGTCGCCCTCGGCTGGATCACCACACAGACCGAACGCCTGTGGCAAGTCCGCGGCCCCGTCCCCGGCCTAGCCGCCGCACTGGCCTACATCGGCGTAGCCCAGCCTTATATTGCCGCGCGAGCTGTCATCGACCACGTGGGCGAGACCGACCCTTGGCCGTTCCTCAAGGGCATCTTCGCCAATCCCAGCACCTTGCCCGAGGCACTCAAGCCGTACTTGCCGAGCCCGATCGGCCGCATCTGGAGCAAGCTCTCCATCGAGCAACAGGCGGCGCTCCGTTTGGTGTCGGCCTTCGACATCGCGGCAGCCCAAGCAACGATGCTCATGGATGGCACCACGGATGTCGAGCTGTCCTTGGAAGAACTGGTGGACAACCCGTACTTCGCCGCGACCTGCACCTACGGAATGCTCGAGCATGTGCCGTTCTCCACCGTGGACCGAGCACTCTTCCCACCAGCCCACGTCACCTGGACACCCCCGGTCCCGGACGAGATCACGCTGGACGGGCACCTGGACAGGCGCCGCATTGAAGCCCTCCTGACGGACGTGTTGGAACGGCAGAGCCTCCAAGGCGACACCGTCGTCCCCCAAGGCGAGGCCGTCAACCTGGCCAACTCGGTAAACCTCAGTCAGGCGCCGAACCTCACCAACATCATCCTCACGGGTCTCGATCTCGATCACGACTCCATCCTCGACTGGCCGCGCTGGTCACCGCTGACCAGCATCTCCCTGGCCAACGGGGCACCCGCATACAAGCTCACCCGCTATGGCCAGGTCTCTGATGTCATCCGCGACTGGGTCACCGCCCAGGAGAACCGTGCCCATCTCGGCGAACTGACCGACGCCCGCAGGGTGCTCGACGTTGCACTGGTTCGCAACCAGCATGTCAACACCCCACCCGACACGGCCCACGACGAGCTGGAGGAACGTGCTCGTACGGAGAAAACCGTCGGCCTGTCCGCCCTCCACAACTCCCCGTTCTCGGTCCTCATCGGGGCTGCCGGCACCGGCAAGACCACCTTGCTCAAGGCCTTGGTGGAATACCCCGGTGTCAGCAACGGAGGCGTCCTGCTGCTCGCACCAACGGGGAAGGCGAGGGTCCAACTGGAGACCAAGGTCGGACTGCCAGCGAAGACCCTAGCGAGTTACCTGACCCCGTCCGGCCGGTATGACGGCGACACCGGCCGCTACCTCGTCTGGGATGAGGCGAAGCCACGCCAGAGCTATGGCCTCGTCGTGATCGACGAAGCATCCATGCTCACCGAAGAGATGCTGGCCGCCACCCTGGACACTTTCGCCAGCGTCAAGCGCCTCATTCTCGTCGGCGACCCCCGCCAGCTGCCCCCGATCGGTGCCGGGCGCCCCTTCGTCGACCTAGTCAACAAACTGCGCCCCGCAGACTTCGCCAACTGGGCGAGAGTGGGCCCTGGATACGTGGAACTGCAGGTACCCCGGCGCCAGTTGCCCGACGGCAGCCACGGCACCCGTCACGACCTCGAACTCGCGGCTTGGTTCGGCGACGGCACCCGCGGCGCGGCAGACGAGGACATCTGGGCCGAATTGGCCACGACCCCGAACCTGCCGACGGTGCGGTACGAACCCTGGGCCGGACGCACGGCTGTCCAGGCGTTGACCGAGGCCATGCAGGAAGAACTCGCACTCGACGGGCATCCAAGTCCTGAGTGGGCGTTTGCCTGCACCTACGGAGCAACCATTAACGGCCAGTACCTCAACTGGGAACCCGGTGCCGGCCAGTGCGCCGAGAAATGGCAGATCCTCTCACCGACCCGATCCCGCGCGTTCGGAACGGTCGAGCTCAACCGCCACATCAAGCGGACCTATCGGATGTCGGACACACAGTTCGCGCAGCGCACCTACAAGTCCAACATCGCCTCGCCGATCGGACCTGAACTCATCGTGCGGGGCGACAAGGTCATGCAGACCGTCAACCGACGGCACAAGGCGTTTCCGGCGACTGGTGGACTCAATTACGTCGCCAACGGCGAGATCGGCGTGGGAATCGGCCGTATCACCCCGACAGGGAAGCGTCCCAAGAAGGCTCTCGCGCTCAACGTCGAGTTCTCCTCCCAGGCTGGCTTCCAGTACGGCTACTGGCCCACATCGGGAGACGATGTCCAGCTTGAGCTGGCATGGGCCGTCACGGTGCACAAGTCCCAGGGATCCGAGTTCGGCACTACCTTCCTGGTGTTACCTGCCCGCACCAACGTCTCCCGGGAGCTCATGTACACCGCGCTGACCCGGCAGATGGACAAGGTCGTCATCCTTCACGAGGGCACACTTGCGGACTTGCGCGACCTTGCGCAGCCCTGGCGCTCGGAAACCTCTCGCCGTCTCACCGACCTGTTCACTGCACCGGACCCCGTGTCCCTCAAGTTCCGGGGGGAGACTCGTCGATACGACCGCAAGCTGATGCATGTCTCCGCCGATGGCACACCGATGGCATCGAAAAACGAGGTCATCATCGCCAGCCTCTTGAACCAGCTTGTTCCAGGGCAATGGCAGTACGAAAAGCCGTTCACCGGCAAGGACGGCCGGGAAGTGCTGCCCGACTTCACCATCGCCGCCACGGATGGCCGCACGGTGATCTGGGAGCACGCCGGCATGCTCGACCTGCCAGACTACGCCCGGAAATGGGAACTGAAGAAGTCCTGGTACGCCGATAATGGCATCCTCGGGTACGCCGATGGCGGCGGCCCGAACGGCGTCCTCCTATCGACCGACGATCTCAAGGGCGCCGACGCCCAAGCTTGGCTAGCGCTCGCGGCCCAGGTCCTTGGTGTCGACAGCACCACATCGCTTCCAGACGAACGCTCGGCAACCACAGTCCGACGCGTCGCCAAGAAAGCGCCAACCCGTCGCCGTTAGCTCCGATCGCAAGATCCGTTCCTGCTCACAAGCAGTAAGTCTTGGGACCAGTACGCCGAATGGGTGGCGCGATAAGTTATCGGAAGCGGAATGATGTCGACTGCAAGCGCCGCCATTAACCGGTCGGCATCGAACGTAGATCCCACATCATATGTGGGATCTTCCGGTCCTCATCGATGAGGACATTCTCCCCGAACTGCCGCTTCGCAGCCTCGACGAAGAACGGGAGGTGCGCCATCCTCAACTGTGGATAGAAATGCCGAAACACAAAGTCGATAAATCGGTGCACATTCATGGGAGCAACGCACGCGATACGACAATCGACAGAATTAATAGTCAGATGCGCTGCAGGGTGTCCAGACTTGGCCGACTTTGGGTCGAAATCGAACCGAATAGGTGACCGCAGAGCGATATTACTGACCTCGGACTCATTGTACATCTCAATAACGTCGCCGATGGGCTCGCCCTCTTCGAGGAAGACGGGGTCAATGATGTAGGGACACGGGACGTAGGCCAACCTGTGACCTGTAATCTTACCACCCTGGACATCGTAGGTGATTTGAAGCAGACTACCATCGAGTAGTACGGCCGAATATATCCCTGCGCTCAGCCAGGCGAGATACTGGTCGATCGTCGCGTGCGTGCGGTTCGTGATGAACTCCGCCGTCGGGTCGTGGGCGTGCCACGACACCCGTGTGGATCCGATCGAAACCTCGTTGGCGAACAGGGCCAACTCCGCGTCCGTCAAGTAGTCCAGGACATTCTTGACGTCGTCGCGTACCAGCCTAATCGTCGTCATCTGACACGTCCGCTTGCAGGCTAGTGACCAACTTCGTTCGAAGCGCGGGCGGGAGATCGAAGAAGTCCATCTCCCCTTTATCGATAGCTTCGAGAAACGTAGAAAGCCCTTCTGTTGCCTTCTTGACCGCTGCCTCGTCAGCATCCGACCTGTCGCGGTTGAGGTGTCGCATAGCGCGGAGCTGGTCTGCGGTAGGAATAGAGAACACGAGCTGGAAGCCCTTGCTGGCGACCGCCGACGTTTCCCGGCTAATTGCCTCCATATTGGGCCCCCAGCCAGTAACTCGCACCCAAGCGCGACTTCGCGTGATCGCGGTAAAGAGGGTATTCCTTCGTGTAACTGAGTTGAATTCGTGGGCGGCGTGCTGAGCGTCGAGTGCGTACACCATCGGAGCTTCGTTGCCCTTAGCTCGAAAGATGTGAGCGATGGCCACCGAGCCTGGCTGGAAAATCTTGTCGGCGCTGGTGTTGACTCCGACGAGGTGTGATGCGATCCCATGGTGTTGAAGCTCCCGCATCAGTCGCGGAGCTCGAGTCTTCGCACGATAGGAGTCAGGTAGGACGATCAAAATGTCATCCGGCTCCAGCTCATCGGTAGTCAGATTCACCTTGATCTGCGCTGCGACCCATGCGTCCTGGCTTCGCTCGTCAGCGAAGGATTCGATGACGACGGCGTCGTCGGAGGACAGGAGCTGCGGAAAGTACTCGGGATAACTCTCGCGGGATCGTTCGAGAGTTACTGGCGACCCTTCGATCAACTCGCCGTGGACTACGTTGTAGCCGATGTCTCGCCACAGCGTGGGTTCGTCTGGATGTTGGAGCAGCCCTTTGTCGCGGTACACCCCGATACCAAGCGCGTGGGCTGTCGCGAGCGCCCATGGGGTGTTCCGGTAACAGATAGGAAGGACGATATCGCGCCGCGGGCCATCGGGCCCTGATGCGAGGCTGATCAAGCTCTCGCCTGCAGGCCCAGTACCGAAGAGTTCATCGGTGTTCGGCATGGCTGATTCCGATAGTTTCTGCAGTTCGTCGTAACCCCAGACGATACGCTTCGGCGACTTGGTGAATCGGTACACCAACTGGAAGAACTCAGGTGGAAGGTCTTGGGCCTCGTCGATGAGGACGGCATCGAAGATTGGCTCCACCTCTTTGGTCCTCGCCACGGCTAGAAGTTCCTGGCAAACGCCCTGAAAGGCATCGTCCATGCCGTATTTCCCTCGAGCGTATACCCAGTCGCGCGGGGTTTCGCCCAAGGCATTTGCGATCATACTGTAGACACCTTGCCGGTTTCGCGACCCCCAGGAGTGGAGGATGCGAAGACGGCTCGCGTCCGGTTTGTCGTTGCTGTGTTCGAAGGTGAAACGGGTTACAAGGTCGTCGATCTGTTGGTATAGCGCGCGCGAGTGGAACGTGACGGCGATTCGCCAATCAGGTTGTTGCGTGTGCCAGTATGCAGCTTTGAGTGCTAGTACGACGGTCTTTCCTGAACCTGCCAGACCACGGATTCGCTGCGGACCCTCGGGGCTCTCGATCGCTGCCATTTTTTGCCAGCGATCGAGGTTGGCGATCCCCTTCTCGATCTCCTTGAGTTTCGCTCCTCGTGACGAGGCGTTCGAGACCGAGGCGCGTTTCTTCGCCGGTTTGATCGTGGTCACGCGTTGCAACGCGGCGTGAAGCCGTCGTTCGATCGCGGGTTCGATCGGCTGCAAAGTGTCAACCCATGCGCGGACGTCCTCCATCGCACCATAGAAGCCTTCGGTGCCCTCGGGCTTCCGGTGGATAGGTGCTGGGAACACCGTGGCGGTGCTGGGAACTACGGCGAGCCTGCGCCCTTGCCTGAGGCCGTCGTGACGACCCAGGTAACTCTCGAGAACCGCGTAGAGACGATCTTGCTTGTTGATCTCCACGGACCATTGGTCGCCTGTGGCCGGCACCTCGATGGCGAAGAGGAACGCAACCAGGCCCCGCTCGCGGCTCACCAGGAGGGCGTCCACCTCGACGCGTTCATCCGATGTCGCCAGAACGGGGTAGCCAAGATAGACGGTTCCTTCGTCCACGACTGACCGCAACTGCTCAGCGAGCGCTTGCGCCGCTTGGCGGTTACGGCTCTCGCCCTGAATGACCTCGAGAGGCATGTGTTGACGCTTCCTCGCTTGTCGGATGCAGCAGACGCACCTGACGTGACCCTGACAGACCCGTACTGTAGGTGCTCGAAGGTTGTGTGCTCACAGCACCGCTTCCAGCCCGAAAGTAGCTTCCCAGTCGTCTGACCGTGCATCTCTGGGCGAGCAGTCCACTAGCAGTTGAGGCCAAGACCCCGGCTATGCGGTGTTGATCGACAACCAGTCGCCCTACAGCCAGCCAGGCGTCGTCAGTGCTTGAAGCGTAGTCCTTCGTGGATGCGTCATACAGCCTCGACCGACTATGACGGTGTGTAGCCCGTCGCTCAGCAGACGATGCGCGGGAGAGCGTGGATCCTTTCCCAACAAGCCAGGTTTGTCACACGGAGTCACAGTGCCACTTGACGGAGTCACAGTGCCACTCGATCGAGGGAACGTTGTGGCCAATTCGTGGCCACTGACAACGAGAGGCACCTTTTTGTCGGTGCTGCGGTCTATGTTGCCGCGCATGACGGAGCAGTCGCCTCTGGGTACCGGGGCAACCTTGTCCTCCACCGAGTTGGCGGGTTCACCGCCGTGGCCCTCGGAGTGGGACACGGTAGTGATCGGCATGCTGGCCAGCGGGTTGGTCGCGTTGTCGCAGAAGCTGGAGCGTCGGGGGGCGTTCCCGGTGCCCTACCCAGTGGCGTTGCAGCGCGGGTTGGACCGGCTGAGTGCCATGAGCATGGTTGCCGGGGCCGAGGTGCCGCGCAGCGTGATGGACCTGGCCTCTTGGGCGCACCAGCCCTTCTCGCGGTGGCCGTTCCGCCCGTCAGTGGAGGGGATGAATGGCGACGAGGTACTGCTTGTGGGAGGCAAGCCGAGCAAGGCATGCCTGGAGTGGGCAGTGATCAGCGGTGACGTCGAGGGTGAGATCCGGGAACGGCTGCTCATCCACGGGGTGCTGGACGTCTGCAAGGCCCACGACGACCGGGACGCCTACGTGAGGTTTCGCCGCCTGCTGGTCGAGCGGCCGGCGATGTCCGAACGCGACCTGATGCTGACGATGGCGAAACCGGAGTTCGCGTTAGTGGCCCAGCATCTGCGCGGCGCCTACCGCCCGGCACCGGC
Source organism: Umezawaea sp. cmx-9-4 (assembly GCA_049997955.1). Classification (GTDB taxonomy): domain Bacteria; phylum Actinomycetota; class Actinomycetes; order Mycobacteriales; family Pseudonocardiaceae; genus Umezawaea. The sequence goes on from JAEBDY010000014.1 coordinate 99,759, forward strand.
CGAGGCATTGGTCGATGGCGAGGCTGTGGTGTGCGGAGGCTGCGGACACCTGTGGATCGTGGACGGCGAGGGTGTCCGGCGATGCCACGAGTGGGACTGTCCCGCGCCGTCCACGGTCAGGAAGCGGTTACCGACGTCGGAAGGGGTGGTGTGGCTGAGCCGGGAGCTGCGGATGTTTGTCTCCGGTCCCGGACGGGCGGAGCTGCGGATCGCCAAGGCGCTGGAACGCGCGGGATTGACGGTCCGATTGTGGCCCGACTTCGACGCCTGTGACGTCTTTCCGGTGCAGGTGCCTTGGGCGGCGGATGTGAAGTCCTGGACGAACCCGGTCCGGCTGGCGTGGCGGCTGACCGAGCGCCCGTTTCTGGTGCCGCGTGACGCGGAACGGGGCTTCATCGTGATCGCGAAGGAGCAGACGACCGGTCGCCCGGAGTATCTGAGGGCGCTGCGCAATCACTGTGCCTGGTTGAAGGGACAGTCCCGCGTCGAGGTGGTCTCCGAGAAGACCTACGTCGACCGCGTGGTCCGTGAGGCCCGGAAGGGGCAGGTGTGAGGGACAGCAGGACGTGGAAGAAGGATGTCGGCAAGGTCCTGCAGCGTGAATGGGACGTGCCCGAGGCATCCAGGGGCGTGCTTCGGCTGGTCGACATCGAACTGGTCCTGTGCCTGGCCGAGCACGTCGCGCCGGAGCACTCCGTCGAAGACGCGTGGGCGTTGCTCGGCGGCTACCCGTTCCTACTGGCCAGCCAAGACTCTTTGCCCGCCGAGCACGAGACGATGATCGGTGTCGCCCGGCACCTGGTGCTGTGGTTCAAGGATCGCGACGACTGGCGGGCCGCGCTGCAGGAGTACGTCGGGTTCCCCGAGACGATCCGCGGCTACGAGCTGGACCTGACGCTGGGATCGTCACGCCGCCGCGACCCGTCGGTGTTGTCCGACCGGTTCGACTACTACGAGGACTTGCTGACCCATCCTCCGGCCGACGCCACGGGCACGACCACCGTCGCAGGGCCGGGACGGTACTTCAACCAGGCCCAGGGCGGATCCAGCGTGACGATCCCTGACTGGTTCCCAACCCAGCCGGGAGGGCACGGGCACGACGTGGTGGCGCGCCGGGACCGCGACGCGATCGAGATCGAGTGGTCGGAACTCACCGACGCCGCCCGATGGGGTGACGACCGCGAGAAGGAACTCGACTGGCCGAAGGAGTCGCGATCGAACTGGGTGGAGCGGCTGGGGCGGGTGACCCTGGAGGTCCGCCAGGCCGACAACACCTTCTCTTCTTCCACCAGGCTCACCATCGCCGGGATCATGCACATGATCGGCATGGTCGGAGCAGGCAAGAGCACCCTGGTCGAGGCCCTCATCCTGTGGTGTCACCTACACGACAAGCGGGTGTGCGTGGTGGCCGACAACGTCACCTCGGTGCTGCGCAAGACCGTGCACCTGCAGGCCCTCGGCGTCCGCGCGGCTCCGGTGCTGGGCCAGTCCAACCGGATACAGCACCTGACCCGGCTGCACCGGTTGACCAGCCCTCGCGACGGCCGCATCGCCCCAACCGCGGACCGCATGTTCGACCTGACCAGTACTGCCTGCTCACTCGACGGACTGCGGGATCACGCCGCCACGCCGTGGGAAGTCAGACACGCACCGTGCCTGGGACTGTTGCCCGACGACAGCGACGGGACCACGAACGACAAACCCGGTGTCCGGTCGTGCCCGGCGTGGCACGGCTGCCAACGCCACGAGCCTTCCCGCGATCTCGTCGACGCCACGGTATGGGTCGCCACGACCGCCAGCCTGATCCACACCCCAGTGCCCCGGCAGCTCAACGACGAACGGCTGCGGTACCTGGAACTCGCCTGGCGGCGCAGCGACCTGATCATCGTGGATGAGGCCGACCAGGTGCAGGCCCAGCTGGACTCGGTATTCAGCCCCGAGCAGCAGCTCATCGGCGAGGACTACGACGCCTGGCTGGACGAGGTGATCGACCGCACCAAGAAGACCATCCGCCAAGCCGGACGCGAGCCGATGCACGAGCCGCTGGTGCGGCATTGGCTGGTGAACCTGGACAACGCCAACATCGCCGTGGACATCGTCTACTCGGCGCTGTCCCGCGACGGCGCACGCCCCCAGCCCGCGCTGTCCCGCCGGTGGCTGGACAAGGCGTATTTCACCGAGTGGACCCTGTCCCAGCAGCTCGCCCAGTCCTGGGCTGGCTTCGGACCGGCCAAGAGCAACAGCCACCGCCCGGTCGAGGGCTGGGAGAACGACCCGGTCTATCTACGACTGCGACGTGCTTTCGACGGTCTGGTCGACGACCCACTGGGGACGACGGATTCCCCTGACGCACTCACCCAGCGCATGGTCACGCTGACAGCGCAGATCCTGCGGGACGCCAACGAGTCCGTCCGGCTGCGCCGGGTCACCGAGTGGCTTGAAACCACGGTCAAAGAGCTTGGCGACGAGGGCCTTGCCGTCGTCATAGACGACCTCGAACGCCAGGCCGTACGGCTGGAGTTCACGCTGGCGGTCGCTGTGTTGGCCAAGTCTCTCGATCACGCGATGGACATGTTCCGCGCGATCGAGATGGAGCTGGGTCTGGAGGGCACCAGTTCGGCGTTGTTCCATCGCGCCCCCGGCGACTACCAGCCGGTCGTCCCGGACTCCCCTATGGGCAACGTTCTGGGCTTCCAATACCTTGACGACGACAACGACCGGCGTCGGGGGCGCTCGAAGATGGGGCGGCTGCGGTTCTTCCGCTGCAGCGGCATCGGCCGGTGGGTGCTGTTGCACCTGCACGACCTGTTCCGTACCGACTCAGTCCGAGGGCCTAACGTACTGCTGCTGTCGGGTACCAGCTGGGCAGGAACCTCGGCGCGCTACCACATCGACATCCCGGTCACCGCGATCCTCACCCCGCCGAAAAAGGAGTTGGCTGCCGTGCGCGGCAGCCGCTTCGAGTTTTTCCCCCTGTTCGCGGGCAACCACAGCTCCCCGATCAAGGTTTCGGGCAAGTTCGGCGAGGAGCGCGAATTGGCGCTGCGGCAGATGGTCGCCGAACTGGCCGATCCCGGCGCTGGCAAGAGCATCCTCGAACAGCACCGTGACTCCCTTGCGCCCAACCGGCAGCGGTTACTGCTCCTGGTCGGCAGTTACGCCGAGGCCCGGCTGGTCGCACAGCACCTGGCCACCCTGCGCAGCAGCTGGCAGAACCAGATCCTGCACTTGGTCGCCGACGACGAGGAGTTCACCGATTCCTGGGACGGCGCCAACAGCCTGCGCCGTGGGGACGTGCACACCCTCGCGCGTACACAGGCCTGGATCCTGGTTGCACCGCTGCTTGCGGTCGAGCGTGGTCACAACATCCTCAACGACGACAGCCAGGCCGCTATCGGTGCGGCCTACTTCCTCGTCCGGCCGCACCCTCGGCCCGACGACCTGAGTTATGTCATCCAACGGGTCAACCGCTGGGCCACCCATCAGATCCGCAATGGGTTTCCCGTCGTGGAGGGATCGGACCGGTCCGCGCTCGGGCAGTGCGCCACCGCGTTCCGCTCCGGTGGCCACCGCCAGTGGCGGTGGCTGCTCAACCTCAAACTCGCCTACAGCAACCTCCCTGTACGCGAACGCGAAGCCCTGGCCTGGACTCAGCTGGTCACCATCTGGCAGGTCATCGGCCGGCTGGTCCGCGGTGGCGTCCCGGCAGAGGTGTACTTCTGCGACGCCGCCTTCGCTCCCAGCGCCGCACGCCGCACGGAAAACTCCAGCGACGACGCCTCACTGAGCCTGCTCATCGGGCTACGCGATGTTCTCGCCCCGTACTTCGCCCCCGACAGCACCGACCCCGACACCTACCTCGTCGACGCCCTCTATGGATGCCTGTACGAGGCTCTCGCCCAGCTCGAAGGACTGTGATCCATGCCCCCTAAGTCCAAGTTCCAACAGCAGCAACTGGCCGCCTTTCGGCTGCGCACCGACAGGCCGTGGGAGCGTCGGCTGTACCTGCTGCGCTTTCCCGAGCACTGGAAGAAGCCGCTCACCACCCTGTCCAGGGCCCGCAGGGACGGCAGCGAGATCCGCTCAGTACCCATCGTGCTGCTCAACGACGTGATCCGGGCGTTGGTGCCCGACGTCATCACCGTCGCCACGCGCGCGACGATCGACGAACAAGCACCGTGGATCTACAGCGACATCGAGGTCGACACCGAGTCGCTGTTCGCCATCATCGCCGCCTGGGTCCGCGCCGTGTCCGGCGATCCCGCGAAGGCCAAGACGATCCTCAGCCGGCTTCACCACCTCGACCTCGCCTGGGAGCCGCTGGATCTCGACTTCGCCAGGCTCACCACCGACTCCGGTGACGACGAGCTCCGTTCCGATGAGCTCTACAGGCTGCTTCCGCACGTCATCGCGGCCGAACTGAGCATCCCGGGACTGCGCCACGAACACCTTCAGCCCGAGAACCCGGAGCCCGGCACCCAGGCCGGCGAAGATCCGATGGTCGTGCAAGCGGTCTCGGAGTTCCGCCGGTGCCCGACGCCTCAGGGTGCGTCCGTAATGAACTGGCCCCCGCACCAGATGCCCAACCGGCCACTGTCCTACTTGATCAACATCACTGCGCAGAGTCGGCCCTTTAGCAGCGAACCGTTGGTACATCTGTCCATCGGTACACGCCGGTGGGCACATAAGGACTCCACGCTCAGCTTCAACCGTGACCACAACGTTTACATGCTGCCCTCTCTGCCGTGGATGCCCGGCCTGGTCCACTCCCGCAGCTTCCTCATCGCGGCGATCGAGTCGTGGAAGAAGCCCGCAGCTGACACAGACATGGGATTCGAGTACTCCGCCCGCTGGGCGGGCGGCAAGATCGGGCGGATCCTGCGGGAACTCGGCCTTGACGAGCGGCTCCCGGACCCCGAACAACTCAAAAAGACACCCGCCGCACGCCTCGACGCCACCGACGCGGCGGCGCTGGTCTTCCGCAACGGTATGTACTCCTTCGACCATCCCGTCGCACCCGGCACCTCGCTAGCCGACAAGGTCCCGCTGGTCAACTGGGTCACTAACGCACTCGCCGAGCATCTCGTACTAGTCGAGCCCATGCCCAGAGGCACGACCACCATCCTCGATTCCGGAAAACTCAAAGAGGCCAAGTTCGCTGCCTCTGACGCCGCCCAATTGCGGGCCGCGATCGCGGATACGGTCGGCAGCACCGTCGGTATTGACATCTTCTACGACACTGGACACACCAAGAACTACGCTCGAGCGACCCTGGCACGACTCCTCGGGATCGAGGTGCCTGAGGACACCGACCATGTCACCGGAAAACCCGACATCATCGTCACCGAGGAACTCACCGTCCTGGCCACCGTGCGGCCGGTCGGCGAATGGGGCGGTGGCCTGGCTGGCGACGAGACCATCACCAATAACAAAGACCGGCTGCAGGCCGCAGTCACCAGCCGCATTGACACGATCGGCGAAGCCCTCGGAGACGCCGAAGCGCCGACCATCTCGCTGGTGGAGATCAAGGGGAAGAAATCCTACGCGGGCAAGCAGCGTGCGGCCGACCCGAAGTTCGCGATCAAGGTCGGTCTGTCCCGCACGGGTCGGCTGGCGCAGTGTGTGACCGAAGCACTCGAACCCAAATCCTCCGAGGACGGGAACGACGGATCAGGCTCGGACTCCAGCCTGGAGAAAATGGTCAACAGCTGGTACGACCTGCTGCGGCAGCTCGGCGTCCGTACTGCTGATCTCCCCGTCGCGCACGAAGGAACCAGCTTCACCGAAGCACCGGCCTATCTGGCATTCTGGCTCATCCGTCAGAACCAGCGTGGATGGGAAGGCATCACCCGGCAGGTTCCTGTCGCCGTTCTGATCGACCCGACCGGGCGGACGATCCAGGCGTGTGCGCCCAACGTCGCCTGGATGCCTCTACACCGCGCCCAGCATGCGATCAGCCGACACCACATGCTGAGCGACCAGAAACGCACGCCTGAAGAGATCACGCGGTTCTTCGAACGGGTCCTGCGCAGCGTCGCCCGCCAGTACCCGTCACTGCTGCTGCTCACCTGCGCCCAGAACCTGCGGTGGGGTTGGCCGCACCTCAACAACCCCGACCTGGGGGTCGACACCGTTAAGTTTGGACAGCAGCCCCAGGACATCACCCGCTACCCAGGCCTGCGGCACGTCCGCGTACGCACCACTGACCGTGACGAGGTACCCGACTCCTACGCGGTCAACAGCAAAGAAGAAGGCCACGCCCCAGGCTACTGGATCGCCGACGACCGGATCTACTTCAGCACCGGTGAGAAGCCGGTCAGCGCCAGTAAGGCCATCAAGAGCGCGTCCAAGGTCGTCTCCCGATGGAAGAAGGGAGAGCTGATCAACGCCAGCACCAAGGCGATGGTCTGGAATGCTCGCGCTCTCGAACTCACCATCGCGGCCATCCAGCCCGATGACAGCCCTGAGGACTGGGCCGCCCTCACCCACGGCCTTCGCTGGGCGACGCCCCACTACAACTACGCCGTGTCACAGCCATGGCCGTTGATGGTCGCCAGGCAGCTGGCCCAGTACGTCATGCCAGTGGAGTTGCTGCAAGAAATCGAAGATGAGAACGAGGCACCGTCCGAATTGGACGGCAGCGCCGGATGACAAGCACGGAGGTGTAAGTAAGACTTGGTTTAGCTGAACGCAGTCGCAGTTCTGCGACCGCGTTCAGTCAACGACCGGATGGCCCGCCCAGCCTGACCAATCAACTGCCAGCTAGCGGGACCATGTATCGACCGGGATTCTCGTGCTCGACGTGTGGGTGCTCAATGAGGACTGCCGTGACGAGAACCTCATCTCCCACCCACGCTCGTTGTCTTAGCCGCCCAACGCCATCGATCACGACATGGCGTTGGGCGGCCACGACACTGAGCGCGACCTGCAACACCGATCGGTCACCCCGCCGGCACAGTTCCACGATCTCGGCTTTGAACTCCGGTGAACAACCGGCGAGGCCGTCACTTCTTGCTGCCCATGGACTCCACGCCCAGCTGAACGGTTCAGTCTTCGGGGTGAAGCAAGCTCGAACCCTCAATCAAGAGCTTGATGACTGCGAGCCATTCGCTACACCGTCCTAACCGGACACAGTCACTGCGCACATAAACCACAACGACACCCCCGCAGTATCGAGGCGCAAACCTGTACACGCGGGTCCGCGACACACTTCTCGCACCTCCTGAGTTCGAGAGTCCGTGTCCGACGGTCACCGCATGTCGCCCTTGATTGGCGTCAGGTATCAGGTTGGTGTGATCGCGGTCCAGCAGAGCAGGTGGATATCGTCACGGTCGATCACCGGGAGCAGCGGGGGCGGTGGGGGCGGGGTGAGTCCGTGATGCTTCGCTAGGTCCGCTAGATCTTGGACCTTGTCCGCATCAGTGCGGTTTGCAGCAATGAGGACGTGTCGAATGTCCTGCTGCACGCGGAGGGTGTACGGAGCGTTGAGGCGGGCAGCGAGAGTATCCTGGCTGTCGCCGAGGAACACGCCATGCTGGCGGACAAGTGCGGCGGCATCACGCATGACTTTTGGCACTTGAGGGGCCAGGTTGGCCGGGTCGGTCTGGAGCATCCACCTGCCGTGTATGTGCTGCTGCGCCGCAGCCCACGCGTCGAAGGCTGCAGAGTACATCTTCTCGGGCAGGACCGCGGAGGTGTCGTCCTTTTGCGGGTCGGCGTGGGCGAGGCAGGCAAGGGTGTCATCGACAATCAGCGGTTCACCGTTCGGGCCGCTGGCCTGCAGGGTCAGATCGGCATTGAGGGGAACATAGCGGTACCAAGGCTTAGGGTGGTCGCCAATGCGGGCGCAGAAGACGAAGCCGGGGTCGGCTCCGGGGCGTTGGAAGCCGGTGCCAGCGCCCCAGGGCAGGCCGAGGACGCGGTCCTTGGTGGTGCTGGTGCGGAAGGCGTTGGCCAGGCGGCGCCGATACTCCTCGCCGGAGAGGGCGGCGTTGCCTTTGTCGTCGAATAGGGCGGCTTCCTGACGGCGGATCTGTTCGATTCGTTCGCGAGTCTCGGCGATGTTGCGTTCGACCGGATCAATGCCGGGCAGGACCTTGCCGACGCCCACGGAGGCGGCAGCCTGCTTTAGCTTGCGCTCAAGGCGTTCTTCCAAGCGGAGGATTTTGTCGAGGTCTTTGTCGGGAAAGAACGTGCGCATGTAGATGACTGAGTGCGGGGAGCCGATTCGGTCGATGCGGCCGTGTCGCTGCACGAGCCGCATCGGGTTCCAGGGCAGGTCATAGTTGATCATGTGTCGAGCCTGCTGGAGGTTGACACCTTCGGCGAGCACGTCGGTGGTCACGATCAAGTCGTAGATGTCGTCCTCGGTGCCAGTGCCAGCGGTCTGCGGGGCGAATCCGATAATAGCTGCGGAGCGGTTGGCCTTGTCCGGGCCAGAGATGGTGACCATTCGGTTGCGGTAGGCAGTCAGCCGTGGGTCGGTGGTTATCGCGTTACGCAGGGCACCATCAAGGTAGCTGGCGGTATCGGCGAAGTAGGTGAAGATCAGTACTTTTCGCTTATTGCGGGTGTCCTGTTCGCCAATTCCCTCATCGGCCGCCTCTCCAGCGATGTCGGCCAATTCTTCAACGAGGGCCTCGACCTTCGGGTCGGTGTCTGCGTGCAGGGCGCCGACCCGGATGCGGAAGGTCTCCAGCAGGTCCCGGTCCGCCTGCACGGTTGCGGTCAACGCATTCACGTCGTAGTCAGCAGCGCTGGCGATGCCGTCGGTGTCATCCACCGACTCCAGCCACTCCTCGACGTCAACTGTTGAGAACACAGCCCACTCCCGCAGGGCATCCCCGGTGAGGACCAAGCCGTTCTTGAGAGCGTCGAGGAAGCGGTCGTGCGAGAGGATCATCTTGATAAGGGTCTGCTCGAAGGCGTGGGAGGAGGACTCGAACCGTTTGAGCAGATTCGAACGCAACAGCCCGGCGTTCTGTGCCTCGTACTGCTCGGTCTGTCCACCCCGGCGGAAGCGGGAGGGGACATAGCGGGCCATGGTGAGGACCTCGCCAGGCTCGTCCAGGATGACGCCGGCCGCCAGGGTGTCGGCGAGTGTCTCCTCCGCGACCTCAGCGCCGAGCGCGACGGCCAGGTCGTCAAATACTCCGGGCAGGGCTTTGTCGAAATCGTAATCGACCCGCACGACCCGGCAGGTGGGGAATTGGATCTGCTGTGTGACACCGTTGATGACGACAGTGTCATTGACGTAGTGGTTCTTTACGAAGCGGCGGGTGCGGCGGACGGCTATCTCGTCCAGCACGTCGAACAGATGCTCCGGAGAAAGATCGTCGGAATTCATCGCGATGGCGCGCTGAAAGTAGGCGCGTAGACTGGGGATGCCGACATCACCGAAGGCGGCATCGTTCGGAGTGAAATAGGCGATGAGGTTATACAGGTCCTCCAGACTGTTGTTCACCGGGGTTGCGGTGAGTAACACCAGGTCCTTGGGGACCGGTCCGGACAACACCTGGCGCAGCGCGTCAGCACGCTTGGTCTTGTTGTTGCGCAGGGCATGGGCTTCGTCCACCACGACCATGGCGTACTCGTCGAGAGCCTGCAGGCGGGCGGTGCGGGAGCCAGCATCCTCTACGTCGGCAACTAGTTCCTCGTAGGAGAGCACCTCCGCCCGCAGATTCTTCTCCCGCAAGAACGGCCTCCAAGTTGAATCCCGCAAAGTCGCCGGGGCGATGATCAACACCTTCTGGCGGCGGTCGAAGATTGCCTCGTGCATGAGTTCGCCAGCCACGAACGTCTTTCCGAGACCGACCTCGTCGGCAATAAGCACCCCTTTGCGGCGGGCGAGGATGCGGCGAGCACGCCACACCCCGTCTGCCTGGAACGCGGTCAGCCCGAGCCTGGAGTTGACCGCGGTGTCCTCGTCCAGGTCCGCGCCGTACAGCTCGAATAGCATACGCAGGAATACGTCCCACGGCTGGTGCGGCAACCAGCGCGCTTCGTACAGCGCCGCCAGGTCATAGGGAATGGCCGCGTCCCACTGCTCGTAGAACCAGCTAATGACTTGCTGCACCGTGCTGGGCTGGTATTGGCCGAGGTTGAGTTCCCTATTCTTGGCCAGCCCGGCGTAAGTGAAGTTGGAGGACCCAGCGATCACACCGGGGACACCAGTCGCAACAATGAACGCCTTACCGTGTAGAAATCCAGCCTCGTAGCGCTTAACCTCCACGGCCGGATTGTTTCGCAGCCACATCACGAGGCGGCGCGCTTGCGTATCGGCCTCGCGGGTAAACCCCAGCAGATCGCGGTCCTCCTCCATCGCGCGACGATGCCCCTGCAGGGCGCGGGCGACTTCCGGGGATGGGCCACGGCGACGTCGGCGAGGGGCTGCTTCGGCCAGCGCCCGCACACGTGGCTGGTCCTCGGCTTTTAAGGGTTCCGCGCCGAGTAGCAGGCGTACTGATCCCGCCTTCTCCAACTCCTCCGCGAGGAGGTTGAACCCGCCGGGATTGAAGTAGGCGGTCGCAATCGCCAGGTCCGGTGGAGTGATCAGCCGCGTTCGCAAGCCCTTCAGGAGGGTGTTGATCGCGTCCGCAACCCGCTCCGTGCTGCTGCGGTTGGTCGCGAACTCCGGCTGGTAGCCGCCATCGCCAGTCATGCCACTGCTCTCTGGTTACTGAGGTAATGACGGATGAGTTCGCGTTGCTGATGGGGGAGGGCATCCGACTTGTCCTCGAAGTCGAGGAACATGGTCTCCGCCTGGCCAGCCGACAGCCCGAGCCCCTGCAGGGATAGCGCGTCGATTCGGGCACGGAGATCGACCGCGTTGCTGATGGGGGTACCGGAGGGCAGTTGACGTCCTCCGGCGAGGTCGGTGCACCCGTTGGCACGCAGTAGCGTCGCAACATGCTCTGCGACTGTGTCCCGCTCTTCCGCGGTCCAAGCTGGCAGCGGCATCCCGTCAATAATCCGTTTGCCCAGGTGCCGGTCAACGAATCGGCGGGCCCACCAGTCTGCTGGGACACTGTTCAGGTAGCCCAGCAACGCCAGGATGTCACGCACCGGGGTATCTGCAGGCATACGGACGCCGTGGGCATATCCCTTGCTGTAGAGCCAACCTGTTTCGGGCAGAGCGGTGGCGATCAGTGTGCGGCTGTCGTCATTCCTGCTTGGGAAACGAAAGACGAGCGGTGGATGCGTCTCGTCGAGGATTACTCGCCCCTCTCGGATTCCGACACCGCTCCGTGCTGAAGCCAGTTCAGCAGGTCGTGGAACATGCTTCCCTTCAGGGTCATCGGTGAGGTGGTAGGCGTCGACATGCCTGGTCATCGTGACCCGCCAGGCACCGTGACCAGCATGCTCTGTGGAATGGCTCTTGTGTTTGCCGCTGCCGGAAAAGTCCCAACGGGTGCTGTCGGCTGTTCCTGTGACCCACCCGTTTCCGCTCCCCAGGTGTGGGTGAGCGGCCATTGCAGTGAAGATCATCGGATCGTCAGCCTGCTCGAACCAGGGCACATTCAGCCCATCGCTGAGGGCAGTGAGGTCGGCGATAGACAGATCCAGGCCAGTGCGGCGCTGTTCCTCCTGGAAGCGTTCCAATGAGTCGGCAGCGGCGTGGACCGTGCAGCCTTCGCCAAGAGTGAGCGTGACCAGACAGACTGTCATACTTGCATGTACATCGTTGAAGAGCCACTCGGCACGGTTTCGAAGTGGGAAAGCAAGAAGGTGATGGTCTCTAATCATGTGCTCGCGGATCGGCCCCCAGCCTCCGAGCATCAACAGTGCCTGGGGCAGGACGACGCCCATTGATCCGCCTGAGCGGACAAGCCGCATGTTGCGCTCCGCGAAGATCTTTGCGAAGTCGTAATGCTGCGACTTCTGCCACTGGTACCCCTTTGCGAGGAACTCCTTGAGTCCTTCACGAAAGGCGCGCTCGTTATCTTCCGCTGCAGCTTCATGGGGACGTGTTTCCCGTAGCCAGGTAATGCGGTCGTCGCGTTTCTTGCCTTTCAGGGCACGCAGACCGGGGTCACGGATAACCCAGAACTGATGCGGCTCATGGCGAATCTTCTCCCATGGAGGATTGCCCAGGAGCACGTCGAATCCAGGATTGGCACGAAGAAAGACCTCGGGGAACCGGTAAGGCAGGTGCGCAATCTGGAACTTTTCCACAGCCTCCTGGACCACAAGGCTGTTTCCGTCCTTGATGGCCTGCTCAGGGCTAGCAGGGAGCCCGACAACGCCCAATCGAACACCGATTGCCACGTCGAATAGAGCTTTGGCATCGGCGGCTTCGACCATCGCCTCGGCATGGGCGCGGGCTGCCTCATGGACCTCCTGCTTGGTTGCCTCGGCAGTACGGGCAACCCGGAGGAGACGATCTCTTGCACCCATGAGTGCGGACTCGATCTGTTCGGCGAAGAAACTGTACTGTTCGTTGACTCGCCGGGGTTCGAGGATGTCGAGGACCTCGTCGACCGAACCGATGCCGGTCAGGCTGCTCCCTTCCACGAGACCGTGCGCCAGAGAGCTCATAGGCAGACCAGGTACGAACGTGTGGATCCAGATGGCCAATCGTGCCAATTCGACGGCCATCAGATTGAGGTCAAGGCCATAGATGCAGCGACGAGCAATCTGTCGGCGTAGCAGGGCGGAGGGCTCGATCTCAACCTCTGGCGCAGTGGCAACCAACTCGCCACGTGCTGTATCGGCGAGGCGGTGCAACTCGTCACTGATCGCCGTAATTGGGTTGGTGGTGAGGAAGGCGGCGAAGCGATTCTCGATTCGGTCGATAGCGGCGACCAGGAAGTGGCCGCTGCCCATCGCCAGATCGGCGACGCGGAAGTCAAAAAACACTTCTGCTGCTGCTGCTTGGTCCCCGGCGTCAAGGAGTGCCTTGACTTTGGCCAGGTGTCCGGTGAGTGCTGGTTCCAGAGCGGTGTCGAGCAGGTGCTCGACACCGAATGCCTTGGTGAAGAAAGAGCCGGTTGCTTTACGGGCCCCGGAAGCGTTGTGGAAGTAGACCTGACCCGCAGCCACAGCAACCTTATCGTTGTCCTTGGCCGGCAAATACACACCGGTCTTGGCGTCCACGGTGAGGTCACTCGGCGCGATAGACAAGGACGACTCTAGCAGCCCCTCGTAAATCGTGCCGAATTCGCGGACGGACAAGCTGCGGAAGTCCACCGGGCCGACCGTGCCGTCCTCGCCGGTGTCGACGAGAAGAAGGCGCAGAGCGGGTCCGATCTCGGCGTTGGTCAGCCGCATCTCAGCGATGGCCTTGCCGGTAGGATGATCACCACTTGAGGCGAACAGGCCACCGTTGTAAGCAGGGACATCCCATTCGCGGTTGCCGTCGTCGACGGCACGCCAGACCGCGAGCAAGTCTTCCCAGCGGTCGGTGGCAGCCTGACCAAATTCCTGGTTGAGGTTCTCGGCGAACTCCCGTGCCAGGGTCTTGAGCGCCTTTCGGGTGTAACGAGGGTTGCGCTGGTATGGCAGCAGGCCACGATCTTCCGCATACGCTACGAACAGGAGCCGGAACAAAATGATCAGGGTGCGGTGGTAAGCCTCGGCCAGGTCGGCCGCACTGGTGGCCTGCATCTGGTTGGCGATCGCGACGGCCAGGTCCGGCACGACGTCACCGTAAACGCGTTCCCGCAGTCGTCTCCCCAGCCCGGCGGCGTGGTCGACGGAGGCGGCCAATATCTGGGAGGAGCTGCCATTTTCCGCTAGAGCGTCGGCAGAAAATACCAGGGGAAGGTAGGCCGCAGCGTCCTCGCGGAGCAGCGCCAGATCGATCTCGATGAACGTCTCGGTCTGCCCCTTGCTGCCGACCCCGATCTCCGGGCGGGATGGGTAAAGCCGGATCTGGGTAGCGCGGGTGACCAGCAGCCACGGCAGGCCTAGCTGTTGGGCGATAGTCAGGCCTTGAGTGACCGGGGAGGTCGCGCTGAAGCGAGCGGTGGGCCGGTCGAACATTTCTAGGTCGTCGAGTAGAACAGCCACGGCCCGATGGGTGCTGCCGGCGGAGAGGATAACTGCGGTGGACCCGTGCGAATTAGCGGAGTAGCCCAGTGCGCGGATCAACTCAGCGCCGCGCTTGCGCAGCAGCTTCATGCCCTTGGCCTGTTCGGTCAACCAGTCCGCTCGAGCCGGCACTCCGTTGCGCAGTTCGTGAGAGGCGAACAGGCCGGAGTTGGTCATCCCGGCGACCAGTTGATCCTTCTGCCCGACCAACAGCCGGTGCAGGATCCGTTCGGCGTTCGCCGGATCGGGAGCGCTCAGAGCTGCTGCGCAGATGCGCTCTGCTTGACCCAGGTCCAGGTCGGCCAAGACTGCCGGATCGTCCTTGGTACCGCAAACGGCCGCCTTCCACGTTCCGTTGGCCTGGTACCCGACGACCAGGACGACCGGGGCCGCGCGGCGGCCCCACCGCAGGCTCCACAGACGGCGAACCTCTTCTGCCTTGGGTCGGGAAGCAGCACGAGCAATGGCGACCTCCAGGGCGTCGGTCCCGTCCGCGATGAGTACCTGTTCCGTGGACAGCCCGGCTGGTGCCCCTGAAGGTTTCGGCCAAGGGATCTCACGGACATCGGCATCCCCCAGGAAGGTGTCCATGGTCACGTCACTCAACGCCGTCCCCGCATTCCCTCAACCGCCAGCTCGTCCTCGTATACTGCTCCACCTTATGCGCGACAGAGAACGGCCCCTGGTCGACCCGACCAGAGGACGAACTCGTGCACATCCGTGAGCCGCCGTTGCCGCTTCTCCGCAATCTGCGGTTCGAACGTGCTCTCCCGATCCCGCGTCACGCTGATCTCAACCTCGCCCGCGCGGCATCCGAGATGACTGTCTTCGACCTGGTGCCATTCCACACATTCGTTGACCCGGTCTTCTCGTCGCCGATGTGCTCGGTCATCTTCTCATTGAGCGCGGTTTCCAGCACGTTCTTCGTGAAGAATTTCAGCAGACCGTCCGGGCCGGTCAACGCCAGCCTTCTGGCTTTGGCCTCAGCCGCCATCGCCGCCGCGACAGCCTGCGCTGGCGACAGCTCCCGCGCCGACTTCGCACCCTTGCGTGGACTCCCAAGGTTCGATGTCATCACTCTCAGCGCCCATCCCGCCGGATCTCAGCCCGGCGTGTCGGCCAGAAACACCGATCCCCGACAACTACTCCACCGAACAGCTCGGGAGGGACTTCGGCGTGTCCAATGCCTCGTGACAGCCGTTGAAGCATGGGACGACAGATTCCAAGCCGTAGGGAAACCGGCCGCGAAGCAGCGTCTACCGCTATGCCGGGCGTTGTCGGCAACGAAGCCTACCTACCATGCGTCGATGAGTTCGTCAGCAGCAGGCGGAGCGGTCCTTGCCTTCGAAGGGGGTGGCTGTGGGCATCGAGCAGATGAACCCGTATGAGCGTGCGGCGTGGGAGGACATCCAGCGCTGGCGCGAGGAGCGGCTGGTGGCCAACGAGCGCCACGTGTTGCCGCAGAGCGTTCGTGGTCGCCTGGTGAAGGGGCGCGAGATCACCAAGAAGCGATTAGGGCAAGTGCCCGGCGCGGAACAGATGGCCTCAATTGTCCACAACTCGGTCGACGGATTGCTGAACTTGGTGAATAAGGCCAGCGAAGCGACGCTTCGGCGCAAGGCGGTCGTCACGGCCTATGTCAAGCGCGGGCACGCTGTCGGCGACCTGAGCGACATCCTCAAACTCGACCTGCGCGACATCGACAAGGTCAAGCCTCGCCTGGGTCTGGGCTACACGACCTTCAGCACGATCGAAGGCGCAAGCGCCGGCCTGGCGGTCTCCGGCGGCGAGTTGCTCGCGACAGCCGGCGGCATCTTCGGCGCGGGCGCCGGCGCAGCGCCCGGTGCGGGCACGATCGCCGCGGCCATGGCGGCCGACGCCGTGCTCTTGCTGGGTGCGATGACGAGGGCGATCGCCCACACCGCCGCGTACTACGGCTACGACACCGAGTTGCCGCAGGAGAGGGTCTTCGCGCTCGGTGTTCTCAACTTCGGGATGGCCCAGCAGACCGGCAAGAGTATCGCCTACGTCCAGTTGAACAAGATCGTGAACGACCTTGCCCGCAGGGCGACGTGGGCGCAGCTGAACAAGAACGGCATCACGCGGATCGTCAAAGCGTTCTACGAGCGATTTGCACTGCGGCTGACGAAGCAGAAGCTCGGACAGGCCGTGCCAGTCGTAGGCATCGCGATCGGCGCCGGACTCAACGCGCGGCTGCTATCCAATCTAACCAGAGACGCCGAGAACCTCTACCGCGAGCGGTTCCTGCGCGAGAAGCACAACCTGAAGACGGTCGATGTCACCATGACCATAAAGGATGCCAACCTCGACCTACTGGACGATACGGTTCGCATCGCGGAGATTATCGAGGAGAGGATCTCTGACGAGCAGCACATCTCGACAAGCTGACTGACGGCTGACCCGGATTGAATACGTCAGCACAGACCTGCACACTGGTCGCGTCACGTCAGACGGAACATCGTCGTGGCGATTGAGACGGTCGACGGCGACAGTGAAGTGATCTCAACGACTTTCAGCTGATCCGTCCGTGCTCGAAATGGGTAAGGACGAGTGCGGCTTTGACGATGTCGCCGATCTTGCGTGGGCTGGTGGTGAAGTGCCGCAGGGCGCGCCAGCGTCCGGTGAGCAGGGCGAAGCCGCGTTCGCCGAGGCAGCGCAGGCCGCGTAGCAGTGCGTTGTAGGTGCGGTTGTCCGCGTCGAGTGTCCGACCGTCGGTGGGCTGTTTGACCGGGGTGAATACTCCGATGCCCGCGCCGTCGTAGCCGTTGTCGGCCAGGGTGGGCAGGTCGAGTCGGGAGGCGGCCCAGTACAGGGCACCGAGCACGTGCTCGCGGGCCGCGGTCAGGTCGTGCACGGAGCCGGGTTCGACGTCGCTGATCCACAACGGGAAACCGTTCGGCGCCGTCAGGGCTTGGATGTTGCCGCCGTGCTCGTGTGCTTTGCCGGAGTACCACCGGTCGATCTGCTTGCCCTTGACGCTGGTGGTCTTCTCGGCGAGGCGGTCGGCGGAGAAGACCTTCCCGTCGAGAATGACGTGGGCCAGGCCGTCGTCCTTGGCTCGTCGCAGCGCCTCGTGCAGGTCGGGGGCGTGATCGGCGAGCACGGTGACGATCTCGTCGAGGTAGCGGTAACCGGTAGCGCGGGAGATGCCGTGATCGCGTGCCAGTGCGTCGACATCGGTGTTCTGTCAGAACCAGCGCAGGCCCAGTACCGCCTGTCCGTAGCAGGTCAGCGCCCTGGTTCCGGTGCGGGTGCCGCGGTCGCGGCGTTGGGCGTGGAGTAGGCGTCCCAGGTGCTGGGCGAGTTCGCGGGGCACGTCGAGTGTGGCACGATAGGTGATCACGGGGAGCTTTCTGGTGTGGATTCGATCTTCGCAAATCCAGTCCTATCAGGAGCTCCCCGTCCTTCTGCTCCCAGGCCCTGCGGCTCGTCGGAGCACGGCCGAGCGTTCCCGCGAACTCCGTCAGGCTTTCAGCACCCGCATCGCCATTGGTGAGATCACTTCAGTGCCACTCGACTCAGCCGGCAATAGACACAGCAGTCGGTGAGCTTTCCCCGATAACTCAAGGCAGTTGTTACCTGGCTGCGGTCGGTGCTGCGGGATGGTAGCTGGCTCGATCTGGGCGGTGTGCCAGGCGGCTTACTGACCTTTCGGAGTCAGAGTCCGGATATGCCCCCGGAGTTGAACCCAACGGAGAACATCTGGTCGAACATGAACCGCGGCATGGCCAACCTCGCCGCCGGTATCGTCGACGACCTAGCCCTCATCACCCGCAACCGACTCAAAAGCATGCAATACAGGCCTACCCGTCGCTGACGGGTTCCTTGCAACCACCGGCCTTGCCCCGCCCTGAACATCACTCCCGGACTCTGACCCCGAACGGTCAGTAGAGCACACAGGATCGACCTGTGTGCAGGTGAGGAAGTAGGGAGGGGTGCCAGCATGCGCTTCACGCCGCTGGTAGTCCGAGGCGTGCGGCTGGCGAGTCCTGGTCAATGGAAGCGGCGGCGGTGACGGTGTCGAAGGCCTCGTCCCAGCGTCGTTGCAGGGCGGCGATCAGCCGGGCTTCGACTTCGTCGGCCACGTGGGAGTAGATGTCGGCGATCTTGTCGGGTAGGTCGTGGCCGAGGCGGCGGGCTTGTGCGACGTCGGGGATGCCGTCGGCGATCATCCAGGTCTTGTGGCTGTGCCGGAAGCCGTGGAAGGTCAGGCCGGGTTTGACGGGATCGACGCGGACGGTGGGGTTGATGCGTTGGTGGTTGCCGTCGGCGGCGGGGCGCATGGCGCGGCGAGAGAAGTTGGAGCGGCGCAGTAGTTGCTGGTCGGAACTGGTGAACACGTGCGGGTGGTCGTGGCTGTCTAGGTGGATGCGCAAGAGTTCGATCAAGAACGGCGGCAGGGTGATGGTGCGTGCGGATTTCTCGGTTTTGGGTGGGCCGAGTTCGAGGGTGCCGTCGACTTCGTGCAGTGCGCCGATGTCGGGGTCGATGACGATGTAGCCCTTGTTCAGATGAGTGTTGAAGCGTTGTAGTCCGGTGAGTTCACCCCAGCGTGCACCGGTCCAGGCAGCGGTGATGATCAATATGCCTGCTCCTCCCCCGTTGAGGCGTGCTGCTTGCAGTGCGACTCGGACGGCTTGTTCGGGGGTGGCCCAGATGCGTTCGGGGGTGCGTTCGTGGCGGCGGCGTCCTCGTCGTCGTGGGCGGATGGGGTTGGTGGGGATGAGGGTTTCGTCGGCGGCGTCGGCGAGCATCATCGTGAGCAGTTTGAGGATGGTCTTGGCGGTGGTCCTGGCCAGGCCTCGGGCCCGTAGTTCCATGACCCAGGTGTGGACGGCCATGTTGCCGATGGCATCGAGTGGTGTGGTTCCCCAGCGGGGTTGGATGTGGTTACGGGTCAGGCTGCGGTACTGGGCCAGAGTGGTTCGGGCGACATCGATCGAGCCGAACCACAGATCGATCCAGTCACCTAGGGGCATCTCTCCGGCTTTGGGGTCCACAGCGCGGCCTTTTCCGCGTTCGCGATTAAGTTTCCTTGCCTCGTCTTCGGCGTGTTCTTCGGTGGCGAATCCGGAAAGCGATCCAAGAGAACCGTCTTCTCTTTGATAACGCACACGCCAAGAGCTATCTCCCGACTTCTCCACGTAAGCCATAGCCGCATCCTCCACACTCGTTCGCCCGATGTATCGCGTTGACAACATATGGACACATTGTCTGCACGAGTAAATCAAGCTGCCGCTAAATTTTTATCGATTCGGGTGAACGCGTCTCTCGCTATTGGGGTGTTGTTTACTCATTTCGGCGATCTGCTCGATGTCGGAGCGGGCGAAGCGCAGGTGCTTGCCGAGGAATCGGCAGGGGACGGCTCTGGTGGAGGCTCTGCGACGCAACCACGAGGGTCGGACCTGGAGCATCGCTGCCGCTTCGTCGGCGGTGAAGAGGACGACTTCTGTGGACGGGGTGTGATCGAGGCCGTGGTCGGTCGTTGGCTCGGCGGCGGCTGGATCAGCGCATGACGCGGTCCGGTCCGGTACGTCCGTCAACGGTGGCGGGTTGCTGGCCTCAGGGGGTGCGGTCGCGCGTGGGGTGATGCCGCGCGGGCGTAGACGTCCTGATGGGCGGCGGGTGGGGTTCATGCTGCTAGTCCTGTCGTGCCGTGGTGGCGATCCGGGTCTCGGTCGAGGTCGCGGCCTTGGTGCCTGGACGTGGAGTGGATCCGCTGGGGAGGACGTTGTGGGGCACGCTTTGACGTTCGTGGTTCTGGTTGTGGAAGTGACTGTTGGAGTCGGGTGTGCCAGGCGATGGCGTGGCGGAGGCAGTTGGATTCGGTGCGGTGGCTGGAGGTGCAACCGGGGAGGTAGCGGCCTGCGAAGCTCCAGGCCATCGAGTCGCTGGAGGCGATCGTGTCGGCGTACCGGGCCAGGCCGAGGACCTTGGCGCCGAAGGCGTGCAGGCGGTAGCCGCGGGCGGCCAGTGAGCGGACGATCCGTTCCACCTCGATGGTGTGCTGGCGTCGGCAGACGCTGCCCACGCCGACCAGTGGCAGTGCGGCCAGATCGATGTCGCGCTGCTCATAGAGGTCGGCGCACCGGTGGTAGTCGGTGATCGACTGTCCTTGCAAGACAGGGATGAACGGCAGGTCCGGGTCGAGGTCGCGTAGTCGGAGGTAGTCGGCGACGGTGAGGTATTGGTGGCTGCGCAGGCTCAGACCGGTGCGTGCCAGGACGTGGGCTTCGGTCATGTGGTCGCGGGGTGCGGCCCAGTCGAGGTTGCCGATCTCGGTGGCGTAGCGGCGCACCGCGGTGACGTAGGCGGCCGGGCCGGTGCGCCATCGTCCGTGCAGGGACAGTTCGGTGAAGCCGCCGGAGTCCAGTGCCCAGCGGTGAGTGGCACGCGGAAGGCTGCGGCGGTCGGCCAGGCGCCGGTGGCTTACGAGCAGCGGCACTCCGAGGTCGCGCGTCAGCCAGGACGGTTGATGGGTTCCCAGGTAGAACTTCACGCGCGCGTCACCACCCGGCGGGCAATCACGGTCGTGATCTGAAGTGCGGCAAGGGTGGTAAGGGTCGCAACCGTTTTTCCGACGATCTGTCCGGGCACGGCCGTGACGCTGCCGAAGGCCAACGGCACGAACAGGACGCTGTCGACCACGAGTCCGCCCGCGTTCGACACCGCGACAGCTCCCAGCCGGGAGTGGTGGCGCAGCCTCGTGTAGATCAGCGCGTCCACAACCTCCGAGGCGGTGAACGCGGCGACACTGGCCGCCGCGATCTGCGGAGAGGCGAACACGGTGGACAGTGCCGCTCCGGCCGCGATGCCGACGGCCAATCCCTGTGCGCCGAGGGCATCGTGGACAAGGTCGCGCGCGGTCAGGCTCGTTCCCGCGAACACCGTGCCCGCCGAAACGACCAGCCCAGCGGCGATGAGCGGTGGCCAGTGCGTCGAGGCGATGTTGGCGGTGACGACCGAGAACAGGTATCCGATCATCGCCGCCACGGCGGACACCGTCTGCCGCGAGCCCGCCGTCCGGCTCCGCTGGCTCGACGTGGCTGGCACGAACTGTGGCGGTGGCGTGGTCACGGTACTCATGCCACGTGCTCGTGGTGTCCGTGATCGGTGGTGGTGACCGGTTCGCCGGAACGACACGACCACGGCGAGCAACCGTCCGGGTCACCGTCCTCCTCCACACCGTTCGCCGAGTCGGTGGTGATCAGCCGCAGGTGCACGTTGGTCCTCGGCGTAGCGGGCGCGTCGAGGTCGACCTGGCCCAGAGGAAGGCACGAGCGGTGCAGGAAGTACTGCCCTCGCAAGTCCTGCCCCTGCTCGGTGGCGCGCGGGTAGCCATGGCGGATGGCCTGGTCGAGCTCGACCGCCTCCATCCAGCCTTCCGGGTCGTTGTCCCGTACCCAGCGCCAGCCCGCGTTGCCGTGGAACGGGCAGCCGACGCAAGCCGACTTCACCGTCTCCCCGAAGCCCCGTTCGGCAAGGAACTCCATGCACCGAGCGCGGTCGAAGCCGAGGTCGAGCAGCGGGAAGACGTTGCGTAGGAAACGCAGTCCGGAGTCTTTGGCGCGCTGGAACTCGTCGGTGCTGATGCCGATGGCCTGCTCGGCGTACACCCCGCGCGGCACGCGGTGCGGATGTGGGTAGCCCAGCAGCGCCCGAGCCGCTTTCTTCAGCGGCGTGATCTTGTACTCGGCGGTGCATTGCCTCCGTGCGAGGCCTCGTGACCCGTCTGGGTTGAGAGTGTGTAGGGGCATGGAGACGAAACGGTGTCGAGGGTCGAGGGCGTCGGTGCGGATGTTCCCGGCCGTGACCCGCTGGACGGGGATGCCGTTCTTCTCGGCATGCGCGGTGAGCCGGTCGAGGTTGGCGTACACGGCTCGGGGCTCCCACCCTGTGTCCGCGAACAGGGCGATGTCGAAGCGCGGGATCTCGCCCTCGCAGGCCAGCAGCAGCACGGCCGTGCTCTGCACTCCGGCGCCCAGGGACAGCAGTCGCAACGCGGGCCCAGGATCGGGCGCTACCAGATTTTTCGTGGTCATGCCGCTGTCGCCTCCTGCCCGGTCTGTGACCGGTGGTCGGTGTTGAGGAGTTCGGCAAGGTCGTCCAGCAGCAGTGCCACCGCGTAGGCGGCCTGTTGGGGAACCACGCCGTTTCCCAGCGCTCGTAACTGCGCGGTGCGAGGCAGCGGAAGATCGGTGACCCAGCCCGCGGCCAAGCCCATGAGGTGCTCGACGAACGCGGGCGCGAGGACCGGGCGGCCGTGGTTGCCGGGCTGGGTCGGGTGGGGTGTCGGACGGTCGAGCACCGCTTCCCAGCGGCGGATCGCCGCCTTGTAGACACCCCAGTTCACCGATGCCGGTCGCGGTTCGGAGCCGGTGTCGGAGTCGGGAACCGCTACGAGATGCCGTCGGTCTCGCTTGCGTCGGCTCGGTTGTGCGTCGGCGGGGTGAGCACGCGGATGACCGCCGAGGGCAGCATTAGGTCGCCCTTGGACCGCGCTGTGCCGGGCAACCCTTCGTCCCATCCGTCGCGCGCGGCGTCGGCAGCAACGCCTCGGGTCCACCAACGGGAGTACTTGCTGCGACAGCGGCGGCCGGAACCCCGCCCCGGCTCTGCGGCCCACCGTCCCGGTATCCGAGGCTCGCGGGGTCGGCAGCAGCCGTGCGGTGTCGGGCAGTGAGGGGCCACCGGTCTGGGTCCGGTGTGTGCAGTTCTTCGCGTCCGACGCGGTCGGTGTGGGCAACAGCCGAAGCTGGTCCGGGAACGGCACGCCGGCCAGTCTGCTGGCGGCGCTGATGCAGTTGGACGAGCCGTCGTGCGCGGTCGGTGTCGGCGGCATCCCTGCCTCGTCGACCGGTGTGGGGCTCGCGCAGCCAGGCGAGCAGGAACACCCGCTCCCGGCGGTGGGCGGCTCCGATGTCGGCGGCGCGGACGCTACGCCAGAGCGCGTCATACCCCGCTTCGGCCAGGTCGCCGAGTACACGGTGGAGTCCGCCGTTTTTCCAGCGAAGCGCGGCGACGTTCTCCACCACGATGAGCGCGGGTCGTAGTACGCGAACGCTTGCCACGATGTCGGTCCAGAGTCCACTGCGGCCTCCTTTCTCGATGCCCGCGCGCTTCCCGGCGGCGGAGATGTCCTGGCAGGGGAATCCCGCGACGAGCACGTCGATCGGCTCCACGCGGGCCCAGTCGACGGCGCGCAGGTCGCCGAGGTTCGGGGTGCCCGGCATCCGGACGTCGAGGATCTGTGCGATGTGCGGGTCGGGGTCGGCGACCCAGGCGATCCGGCCGCCGCCGAAGGCGGCAAGCACGCCGAGGTCCAGGCCGCCGTATCCGGTGCACACCGACCCCACGACCGGACTGGACTCGCTTACGGAGCGGGTCGGCGGCCCCTGCCCCGGCGTCATCGCCAGGGCAGGGGCGAGCGAGAGCGGTGTCCTCGCACGGACCGCGCGAGGTGAACGGGTGTTCATGCCGCTCGACCGCGCTCAGCCTCGCTGGCGCCTACGGACCGCGCCACGCGATACCGCGCGAGGTCGGTCGCGGCGGTTCGGGGAGCCTCTGCGGCGATGGCCGCTTGGTGTCCGTGCAGTGCGGTGCGGAAGACGAGGACGTCTTCGTGGGCGATCAGGTGCAGTGGCAGTCCGGCTTCGCGCTGTTTGCGAATGAAGTCGCGTTGGAAAAACGACCCGCGGGCGACGAGGTCGGTCTCGGCGGCACGGGCGAGGAGAGCAACGCTGCGTTCGACGGGGATCAGTCCGGCGGCGCGTCCGCAGGCCAGCACCTGGGAGGGCAGGTCGATCAGCTCGGAGTGCTCGCGCCACGGGCGGATGGTGATGGCGATGTGCCCGCCCGGCTTCAGGAAGGTGCGCAGGGCCGCGAGGATGCGGGTGAAGCCGGCCAGCAGTCGGTGGTGGCCGATGTTGGCGAGGTTGCCGCGGTCGAGGGTGTTGCCGTAGAGGTGGTGGTACTTCTGCACCCCTGCTCCCGGCGCGACTGACACCTGCCCGTGGGTCGAAGGGCCGTAGGGCGGGGAGGTCACGACGAGAGCCGCTTGCCCCACGTACTCGGGTGGCAACAGGGTCAGGAGTTGGCGGGCGTCGCCCTGGAATATCCGCGCGTCGATCCCGTCATCGCCGCCGACACCTTGCGCTCGTGCAAGGTCGAGGTTCGTGTTGGCGATCTCGACCCAGTGGGGCTCGTACTCCACGCCGACGGCGCGGCGGCCTAGGCGTACGGCTTCGACGAGGGTGGTGCCGATGCCGCACATCGGGTCGAGCACCAGGTCGCCGGGCTTGGTGTAGTGGGTGACTGCGTGGCGGACGACCTCGGGCAGCATCTTGGCCGGATGTGCGGTCGACTCGGGCGTGTACTTGTTCTTGCGTTGCGCGGCCGGCGATGCCTGCGCGGTCGTCCACACCGACGCAGCGGACGGTTCCGAAGCTCGTCCGCTGCTGTCCACAGAGTTGTCCACAGCGGTGGGCGGAGTGTCGAGTGCGGCGATGAGGGCGCGCGGGATGCGTTGGGTCGGTTCGTCGCCGACGGGCTCGGCGGTGGGCGAGGTGTTGGGGTCGTGTGTCACGGGCGTGCCTTCCTGACGGCGGAGTCCGGGATGGGCGAAGTCGGGATTCGATGCGGTGTTCACCGGAGGCCGTCGCCCTGCGAGACCGCGTCTGCGCGCAGCGGCTGGTGATCGTGCGGCTGGGCGAAGACCAGGACGTCGGAGTGGATGCGCCGATGCGACTCGGGCAGTCCGCGCACCACAGCTCGATGACGCACACGTGCCGTCATGTCGTCGGTGCGGGCCTCGCCGGAGTGGTCGTCCGGGCGAGTGCCGATGGACTGAAGGTGGCCGTCGCGAACGGGTGCGTGCAGGGCAACGATGTGCTGGAGGTAGAGCAGGTCGGCGTTCTGCCCGGCGGCGACCACCGCGCCGGTCGGATCGATCAACTCACCTGACGTCCAGTCACAGTGCGTGAGCATGACGAGGATCCCGCCGACCCTCAACCGCCGCGCCGCGTAGAGCGCCACGGCGTCTGCGCTGTGGTCGCCGGAGCGGTGTGGCGGAAGGCTGGTGACGATCAGGTCCGCACTGTCCGACGGTTCCGGCGCCACGTCCTGCGCGAGCCCCTTGTCCGTGTCCATCGGTGTCGTGGAGACGGTCGACGAAGCCGCGCTGGAGTTGCTGACGAGGTGGGCCCAGAAGGGTTGAGAGGGCTGGCCGTTCGCTGTCGGGTCGACGGGGATGTGCTCGGCGCGTGCGGTGCGGTTGAGGCGTTTGACGAGCGCCACGGCGTCCCCGAGTTCGGAGTTCGACTCGGTTTCGGGAGCGTGGTCGAGGGAGCCATCGATTCCGACCGCGGTGGGCGTTGGGCGAGTGCGGTCCTGGGTCGGAAGGGTCAGCAGCACGACTCGTGCGGCGGGTGCGCTGAACGAGGTGACGATCCGTTCGACAACCGCTGCGGGCCACGTGGCGTCGAGGGCGATCGGGTCGGTGCCGGGGGTCCAGATGGTCGCCGGAGTCGGGGTGGAGGCAGACTCGCGCGACCGGGAGCGGGGGGTGTTGGTCGAGGGTTTGCCGGGGCTGACGTGGGTAGTGGTCGGTGCGGTCGGCCAGGGTCGGCGGTCCTGGCTTCGACGCCCGCCGGGACGGGTCGAGGTCGGGTGGGTGGAGTCGGCACGTGGTCGGGGTGAGCGGCGGGCGGAGTGGTCGGGCTGGGTCACGGGTGTCCCTTCGCCGAACTGGGTGCGCCCGGTGATGCGAGGCGCTGATGACACCCCTGAACTCCGAAATACGCACCCTGCGGGGACACACGCTCACTAGATATTTTCAATCGTCTTTCGCAGCGATGATCAGACAAGAGAGGGACCGCGCACAGACTTATCCGCAAGGAGCAGGAAGGTCGAAGGACGCAAATCCAGCGCATCGCCTTGAATCCGGCTGAGAACCGCTGGTCCGCCGCCGAACCGCAGTGGGTGATGGTTCACCGAAGGCGATGATCGACCTGGTACCGCGACCGGGTATGGCCAGGTAGACCGCTACTACCGCCAACCCATTCCGATCATGCTCCCAGGCTCGCAGTGATCTACGAAGACGCGAAAAATGCTTCCGCGCAAACCTGGAGAACACGACTTTAGCTCGTCGGCACCTTTGCCGTAGTAGGTCGGTACCAGTTTGGTGATCGGTTGGTACTACCTGCCGTGGCGTCCTGGGTAAGTCGTTTATTCCGACTTGCTTCGGGAGCCATTCATGAGTTCACGTGAGGTTATTCCGCGCTCGGGGTTCGAGCGCGATTCCATGCCGTTGGACGCTGCACGGTCGGCGTTCGAGTGGTTGGTCGCGGGGCCGCAGCCGGTGTCGGTGGACGGGCGGTTGTTCGCTGGTCTTCCAGCCCGGCGGGTGCCGTTGAACGAGCTGCGCGACCGGCTGCTGCACCGCCGCTGCCCCCAGTCGTTGCGGGACGCGGTGTGGGCACACCTGGTCCTGCTCGCCCGCGCTGAAGGTGGGACCTGGACCGTCGGTGCGGTCGGTGTCGCTCTGCCCGCGTTGACGTCCATCGCCGCGACCTTGTCGGCGAAGTTCGCTTCCGATCCGAGTGACATCCACGCCGCAGTGCTCGCCGGGTTCGTCGCCGCACTCGGCGAGATCGACCTACGCCGACCACGCATCATGCTGCGCCTGCGATGGGCCGCCTACCGCGCCGGCCATGCCGCCGTGCGCGAGGCGCTCGACGCGCCGGTGCCCTCCGGTCACGGCCTCCGCGCGACGCTGCCGACTCCCCCGCAGGGCCACCCGGATTTCGTTCTCGCTCGCGCGATCGCCGAGGGTGCCATCACCTCCGCCGAAGCCGAACTGATCGGCTCGACACGGCTGGAAGGCGTGCCGCTGGCCGGTGCCGCGGCCGAGCGCAACCTCTCCTACCAGGCGGTCAAGAAGGCGCGTCAGCGTGCCGAGCACCGCCTGGTCGCCTACCTGCTCGACGACACGACCGATGCCGTGCACGTCGTCGCGTCCGAGCACGACCTGGCGATTCAGGTGGCCGACGCGGTGACCATCACCGACGCCGCCTCGCACGTGAAGTCGACCGCCGCTCGGTCACGCGATGTCACCGAATCGTCGTCGCAGGTGGCGGACAAAGTCGGGGGTCACCTGTCCCCGCAGGGCCGGTTTCCCGGAGTTCAGGGGCGCGGGAGGACAGCAGTCACTCCCGCACGCACCACCTCTTCGCCCACGCCGCCGCGGCAGTCATCCCAGCGGTCGTCGGGCACGACTCCGGGAGCGTCGCGATGCGCCTGACCCATATCCCCGCCCGTCCTCACAACCACCGTCAGCTTCCTGGCCGCAGGGTTGTCCTCTGCCGTCGCGAGGCGACTTCGCCAGCCCACACTTCTCCGCACGCTGGCATGAACCGACCTGTCGACCGCGGCACCACGACTCCGACCCGCGTGCCGCTGAGCATCACCCGTCGCATCGTGCTGACCGCCGAACTGGTCGTGGTGGTGCTGCTGGCCTCGGGTGCGACGGCGCACGCGGACACCGTGGTGCTCGCGATCGCGGGCAGCGTCGATGAGGTCTTGACCAACATCCGCAACTGGCTGATGGGCATCCTCGCCGGGCTGGCCACGGTGTTCCTCACCATCGGGGGCGTCCGCCGCGTGTTCGGCGGCGCCGATCCCGGCGAGCAGGAGAAGTCCAAAGAGGCCTTCAGGGCAGCCGGGATCGGGTACGCCCTGGCCGCGCTCGCTCCGCTGGTCGTCACCGTGCTCAAGGGTCTCGTGGGGGCCTGAGCGATGCGCCCATCGATCAGGCCCACCACACAGCGGACGTCAGTCGGCTCCGCTGGCGGCCCGCCGCACGCAGCGTCGAGCACGGGAAGCGGGTCGGCGCCGGTAAGCCGCCGGAAAATGCTCGCGCCCGCGGCCCCGAGTCTCCGGCGAACTCGCCGGAAGGCGCGACTTTTTCGACTGGCGCGCAGCCGGGTATTGGTTGCGCTGGCGGGGTGCCTGCTCGTCATGTCGGGCGGCACGCTCGCCTCCGCGGCTCTCGGTCCGGACTCGGGAACGCGGGCGCTTCCCATCGCCGCCGCGCAGCCGGTCACCCAGCCGCCGCTGCCGTTCCCTACCGCCGACCCGGACCCGTGTAGTCCTGGTTCACCGCTACCGGCCTGCACCCTGCAGACGCCGACGGGACTGCCGCTGCCGTCGTGCGGCCCGACGCAACCGCAGTGCGCGCCCACCGCCACCACGACACCGACAACGCCGTGCTCGGGCGAGGGCTGCATTCCCCGCCCCGGGACGACCACCGCGCCGCCGAGCAACCCCGGTACCGGCTGGCCCGGTCAGGGTGAGCAGACCGAGGACGACTGCGGGATCACCGATATCGGCGCCTGCGTCACCGAAGCGATCAACGGCTTCTTCCGGGGTCTCGTCACCGATGCGCTCAACCCGCTGTTGGACCTGTTGTCCACGACGTTGTTGACCACGCCGATGCCGGACTCGCTACCGCGACTCGGTGAGCTGTGGGAGAACTCCTGGCAGATCCTGCTCATCTCCTACAGCCTGCTCGTGCTCATCGCCGGGGTCATCGCGATGAGCTACCAGACCCTCCAGACCCGACACTCCATCAAGGAACTCGCACCGCGCCTTGTGGTCGGGTTCCTGGCCGGGGCGTTGAGTCTGTGGGTGGCGACCAAGGGCATCCAGATCGCCAACGCCGTGGTCGAGGCCATCATGGACGGTGGTGTCGACGCCGAGTCCACGGCTCGGACGCTGCGGAACATGGTCGTGAACACGACCATGCAGGGCGGCGTGTGGATGGCGTTCATCGGCATCGTCCTGGCCGGGCTGCTGGTCGCGTTGCTGATCACCTACGCGGTCCGGGTGGCGGTGACGATCATCCTGATCGGCGGCGCGCCACTGGCGATGATGTTCCACGCGCTCTCCCAGACCGAGGGCATCGCCTACTGGTGGTGGAAGACCTTCGGCGGGTGTCTGGCCATCCAGGTGGGCCAGAGCCTCACCCTGATCACCGCGCTGAAAGTGTTCCTGGCGCCTGGCGGTTTCGGCCTCTTCGGGACGACCGACTCCGGTCTGGTCAACCTGCTCGTCGCCATCGCGTTGATCTACATCCTGTTCAAGATCCCGTTCTGGGTGATGTCCTCGATCCGAGGTGGCGGCGGACGTTCACTGGTCGGGTCGCTGGTGAAGGGAGCGCTGGCCTACAAGACCTTCGGGCTGCTCGGTGGCCGTGGCAGCAGCCGCGGCCCGCGACCGGCCAGCGGTGGTCGCGTCGCCAAGCCACCGGACCCGTTCGCGAACACCCGCACCACCTCGACCGGTCAGTACATCCTGCCTCTGCCCGGCGTGCGCCGGGTCCGATCGAACGCCAAGAAAGCCGCCGCTTCCACCAACGCCACGGGTAACGCTCGGTCAGGCAACAAGACCCACCAGCCGAAGAGCAAAGGCTCGTCGACGTCGCCTTCCGTGAAGGGGAAGCAGTTGGCGTTGCCGCTGGGCGATGACTGGCCGGAGAACAAGCCCGTGCTCGGACGCGATGGCCAGTACCGGCTGCCGCTGGACGTCAAGCGCACGAAGACCACACCACCGCCCATCCCACAGGGCGGTGGATCCCCGAATCGCCCGCGTCCGACCCGTCGCGGTGGCACTCAACTGGAGTTGCCGCTCGACCCGTTCAAGGGCAACCGACCCACCACGTCCGGGCAATACCCGTTGCCGCTGGACGGAGTCCGCCGGGTACCTCGCCCACCGAGTCCGCCGCCACCTCCAGCACCGCCTCGCGCCCGAACCCGAGTGGTGCAGCCGGAGCTGCCGTTCGACCCGTACAAGGACAACCGGGCCAACCGCGGCGGCCAGTATCCGTTGCCGTTGGACGGCGTGCCTCGGGTTCCTGCGGCCAAGCCCGCCGCCGCTCCACCACCGGCGGCTCCGCCTCGACCCTCCCCACGAGCGGGACGGCAGTTGCGGCTGCCGTTGGACCTGCCCAAGCCATCCAAGCCGACGACGCCGGCCTCCAGCCCACCGCAAGCACCACCGGCAGCGGTGCCGCCGAGGCCCAAGCCGAGAGGTAAGACCCCATGACCGCGCCTGTCCGTATCCCGGCCGATGTCGACATGCACGACCGCGTCCTCGGTCCGCTGACCGCACGCCAACTGGCCATCCTCGCCGCCGCCGGGTCAGTGCTCTACCTGATCTGGGCGACCACTCGCACGCTGGTGCCGATCCCGGTGTTCCTGGCATTTGCCGTCCCGGTCGGCGCGGCCTCGGCGATGCTCGCGTTGGGCAAGCGCGACGGCGTGCCGATGGACAAACTGCTCGTCGCCGCGATCCGTCAACGGGTCGCCCCACGGCACCGTGTCGCCGCGCCCGAGGGTGTGCGCCCGGCGCCCGCCTGGCTCACCCCGAACGCGAGTCGCAAGGGCGGTGAAGGCCACGCGTCGCAGTCTGAGCGGGTCTCGCCCTCGGCTCTGCGGCTTCCGGCGGAGGCCGTCACCGAGACCGGCGTGGTCGATCTCGGCGCTGATGGCCTGGCGGTGGTTGCGGTCGCCTCGACGGTGAACTTCGCGCTGCGGACCCCGAACGAGCAGGAGGCGCTGGTCGCCTCGTTCGGCCGCTACCTGCACTCGTTGACCGCGCCGGTGCAGGTGCTCGTGCGCACCGAACGGCTCGACCTGTCCGCGCAGATCGCCGAGTTGCGCGAACGCGCGGGCGGCCTGCCTCATCCCGCGTTGGAGGCCGCCGCGGTCGAACACGCCGACTACCTGGTTCAGCTCGGGCAGCAGTCCGATCTGCTGCGCCGCCAAGTGCTGCTCGTGCTGCGGGAGCCGCTCGGCATCGCCTCACCGACCGACGGTCTGGGCGGGCCCGGCCCGCTGGCAGTGCTGGGGTCGATGGCAGGCAATCGCCGCAAACGTGCGGGCGGACAGATCGATGCCGCAACTCGGAGGGCGGCGGAGTCGCGTTTGGTGCGTCGCCTCGGCGAGGCGATCGAGTTGCTGTCCCCGGCCGGGATCGTGATCACCCCACTGGACGCCGGACAGGCCACGGCGGTGCTGGCCTCGGCGTGCAATCCCGACAGCCTGCTGCCGCCCTCAGCGGAGCTGGCCGGCTCGGACGAGGTCATCACCACCTCCAGCGCGAACCTGATCGAAGACGACGTCGACGACTGGGACTACGAGGACGACTACGACGACGAGAAGGGAGAGTCCTGATGCCCGCTCGCGCACGTCAGACCCGTGGCAACCACGGCCTGGCCTCCTCGGCCGCCGCCGCGTTCACCCCCGATGCCTTGTCGGTGGCCGCGCGGCACTTGGAGGTCAGCGGTGAGTGGGTCTCCAGCTTCGCCGTCGTCGGTTTCCCGCGCGAGGTGCATCCCGGTTGGCTGGCGCCGCTGCTGACCTACCCCGGTCGGCTGGACGTCTCGGTGCACATCGAGCCGATCGACCCGGCCACCTCCGCCTCGCGGTTGAGGAAGCAGTTGGCGAAGTTGGAGGCCGGGCGCCGCCACACCGCGGAGCACGGACGGTTGTTCGACCCGCAGGTCGAGGCGGCGACCGAGGACGCCTACGACCTGTCCTCACGAGTGGCTCGCGGAGAGGGGAAGTTGTTCCGGGTCGGGCTGTACCTGACCGTCCACGCCGTCTCGGAGAAGGCTCTCGCGGACGAGGTGGCCGCACTGCGATCGCTGTGCGCTTCCCTGTTGTTGGACGCCAAGCACACCACCTACAGGTCGTTGCAGGGCTGGGTGTCGACCCTGCCGATGGGGCTGGACCTCATCGGGATGCGCCGCACGTTCGACACCTCGGCGTTGGCGGCGGCGTTCCCGTTCACCAGCCCCGATCTCCCCGCGTCCGACCCGACCGGGGTGGCCGCGCCGTCGGGGGTGCTCTACGGCTACAACGTCGGCTCACAAGGGTTGGTGCACTGGGATCGGTTCGGGGAAGGGATGCACAACCACAACTCGGTGATCCTGGGTCGTTCCGGTGCGGGCAAGTCGTATCTGGTGAAGCTGGAACTGCTGCGGTCGCTGTACCGAGGTATCGAGGTCGCCGTGGTCGACCCCGAGGACGAATACGCCCGGTTGGCCGCCGCGGTTGGCGGCACCTACGTCCATCTCGGTGCGCGAGACGTTCGTTTGAACCCTTTCGATCTGCCGATTCACACGCGCTCCGATGGTCGTCGCACTGCGCCGAAGGACGCGTTGGTGCGTCGGTCGCTGTTCCTGCACACCGTCATCGCCGTCCTCGTCGGTAGCGAACTGGAGGCGGCGGAACGGGCGGCGTTGGACCGGGCGATCGCGGCGACCTACCAGAGCGTGGGCATCACCGCCGATGCCCGGACGTGGACTCGGCCTTCGCCGACACTGCGGATCTTGCGGGACCAGCTCGTGGCCACCGGCCAGGCCGGTGACCGGGCCGCGGGTGAGTTGGCGGCGCGGCTGCATCCGTTCGTCGAGGGTGCGTTCAAGCAGCTGTTCGATGGGCCCAGCAGCGTCAATCCCGAAGGGCACCTGGTGGTGTTCAGTCTGCGCGACCTGCCCGACGAGCTCAAGGGCATCGGCACGCTGCTGACTCTGGACGCGGTGTGGCGGCGGGTGTCCAACCCCGCCATCCGCCGCCCGCGGCTCGTGGTGGTGGACGAGGCGTGGCTGCTGATGAAGGAGAAGTCCGGCGCCGAGTTCCTCTTCCGGATGGCCAAGGCGTCCCGCAAGCACTGGGCAGGTCTCACGGTGGCGACCCAGGACACCGCCGACGTGTTGGGCAGTGATCTGGGCAAGGCGGTGGTGGCGAACGCGGCCACGCAGATCCTGCTGCGGCAGGCGTCGCAGGCGATCGACGAGATCACCCGGACGTTCGACCTGTCGGCCGGGGAACGGGCGTTCGTGCTCTCGGCCGATCGCGGACAAGGCCTGCTGTCGGCTGGGACGCAGCGGGTGGCGTTCCAGAGCATCGCCTCACCGACCGAGCACTACCTGGTCACCAGCAACCCTGCCGAACTCGCCGCCTACGCCGATGACACCGAACCGGTCGACGAGGCCGAGTCGGCGTTCGTCGACCTGGGAGTCGACGGAGACGAGTTCGGCTTCGACGACTCCCAGATCCACCTCGACGACGCCTGACCGCTCCCACGCTGGCGTCTCGTTCGCACATCTCCGTGGAGGGACTCGTTCATGCTGCTCCGAACACGTACTTGGGTATCGTTTTCCCTCGATCCTCCAACGGAATCACCTGTGGCCACCTCCAGTCCGCCCGTACGTTCGGCAGCGGCGTGGCTGGAGGACTACCTGCGCGACCCTGGCGCCGCGCTATTCACGTTGCTGGCATGGCTGCGTGACCTCGCGCTGGACTGGGGTCCGATCGCGGTCCCGACCCTCGCCGTAATCATCGTCGGCATCGTGGTCGGTCGACGGTGGTGGGCGCGCCGCTGCCACGAAGTGCTGCTCGTCGACGCCCGTCAGGTCACGGTGCTGGCCCCGCCCACGGTGGATCCCGCGGGCGGGGCCGCGCTGTGGTCGAACCTGGTCGGCTTGCTGCGGCCTGGGTGGCGGCGGGCGTTCACCGGACAGCCACACCTGGTGTGCGAGTACGTGTTCTCCGAAGCCGGGGTCTCGATCCGGCTGTGGGTGCCCGGTGTCATCCCGCCCGGATTGGTCGAACGCGCGGTCGAGGCGGCGTGGCCCGGCGCCCACACCCGCGTCGGGCCAGCAGAACCGCCACTGCCCGTCGCTGGTGAAGAGCAGCGGCGGTTGGTGGTGGGTGGCGAGTTGCGGCTGGCGCGTCCCGAGGCTCTGCCGATCCGCAGCGGCTTCAACGCCGACCCGATCCGTGCGCTGATCGGAGCGCCGGTCGGACTCGGCCGTGACGAGTACGCCTGCGTGCAGGTGCTGGCCCGACCGGTCACCGGCCGCCGCGTGCAGCAGGCGCGCCGCGCCGCCCGCCGAATCCACACCGGCAGCTCGACACGTGTCATCGGTCGACTGCTTGACTCGATCACTCCTGGAGCGGGTACTCGTGCCCGTCGTTCGGCGGCGCGGACGAAAGCCGGGGCGTTGCACAGCGATCCGCAGACCTCGCTGGAGTACGCGGCGCAGAACCGGGCCATCGTGGGCAAGCAGCGTGGCAGCCAGTTCGAGACGGTCGTCCGCTATGCCGTGGCGACCCTGCTGCCCGACAACGCCGACGACAGCACGGTTCGCCAAGCGCGAGACGTCGCTCGCGGTCGGGCACACGCACTCGCGGCATCGTTCGCTTCCTACACCGAGCACAACCACTACACCCGACACCGTCTCCGCCACCCCGGTCGCGTGATCGACTCCCGACGTCTCGGACACGGAGACCTGTTGTCGGTGCCCGAACTGGCAGCGATCGCGCACCTGCCCACCGATGAGTCCATCCCCGGCATCCAACGCGCCGGAGCACGCGCCATCGCTCCCCCAC
The DNA here is from genome assembly GCA_049997955.1 of Umezawaea sp. cmx-9-4. GTDB lineage: Bacteria > Actinomycetota > Actinomycetes > Mycobacteriales > Pseudonocardiaceae > Umezawaea. The sequence continues at coordinate 134,267 of JAEBDY010000014.1, forward strand.
CGGGCATCGCCACACCGGGACCGGAGGCGAAGCCGCTCGGGATTACCGACACCGGCCACCAACGGCCTGTCGCGCTGCGCGTTCCCGACGCCCGGCACCACCTGCACGTCATCGGCGCGACCGGTTCGGGCAAGTCGACGCTGCTCGGGAACATGATCCTCGCCGACGCCGAAGCAGGGCGCGGGATCGTGCTGATCGATCCCAAGGGCGACCTCGTCACCGACGTGTTGTCACGTCTGCCCAAGTCCGCGGCCGATCGGGTGGTGATCTTCGATGCCGACAGCAAGTCCCGGCCTCCGTGTCTGAACCCGCTCGACGGTGGGGAGACCGACCTGACCGTGGACAACCTCGTGTCGGTGTTCCGCCGCGTCTACTCGGCGTTCTGGGGGCCGCGCACCGACGACGTCATGCGCGCCGCCTGCCTCACCCTGCGCACCCAGGAAGGCGTCGCCACCCTGGCCGACCTGCCCAAGCTGCTGGCCGACGAGGCGGTCCGCAGCCGCGTCACCGCCGGGGTCACCGATCCGGTGCTGCGAAGTTTCTGGTCCTGGTACGAGGAACTCACCGATTCTGGCCGTAGCCAGGTGATTAGCCCGCTGATGAACAAGCTCCGCGCGTTCCTGCTGCGCCCGTTCGTTCGCGACGCGATCGCGGGCGGGCACTCCACGGTGGACATGAGCGAGGTCCTCGACGGCGGCATCTGCCTGGTGCGTATTCCCAAGGGCTCGCTGGGTGAGGAAACCACCCGGCTGGTGGGGTCGCTGGTGGTCGCCCGCACCTGGCAGGCCACCACCGGACGCGCCCGCATCCCCCAACGTCAGCGTCGCGACGCGTCCATGGTGATCGACGAGTGCCACAACTTCCTCAACCTGCCCTACCCGATCGAGGACATGCTCGCCGAAGCCCGCGGGTTCCGGGTCGCGATGACCTTGGCCCACCAACACCTCGGCCAACTTCCCCGCGAATTGCGGGAAGGGATGTCCACCAACGCTCGCAGCAAGATTTTCTTCAACGCGAGCCCGGAGGACTCGCGTGAGCTGTCCCGGCACACCGCGCCGCGGTTGTCCGAGCACGACCTGGCCCACCTCGGCGTCTATCACGCCGCCGTCCGCCTGGTCCTGGGCGGCGAGGAATCCCAGCCGTTCACCATGCTCACCCAACCCCTCCCACCCGCCGTCCCCGGACGAGCACGGGAGATCCGCAGCATCGCACGCCGCACCGCACGGACCCGCGCGACCGAGGCCATCACCAACGAGCCACGACATGTCGACACGCGCCCTGCGAACCGGAGCAAATCCGCCACGCGACCACGTAGCGCCGACCCTCGCCGGAACAGCTGACCTCACGCCGCTCGTCATGTCCAGGCGCGCTTCGCGCCAGGACGGTGTCGCCTACCCATCTGGAGGTGCCCATCGTGATCACTAACCCCACCCGGCAGCGTTCCCTGCGCGGACACAAGCCCGCCCGGCCAACGCCGCGCGCCGCGAACACCGCCGAGCACCAGGCCGTGCTGGCGTGGCGACTCACGCCACGCGACAAGTGGATCGTCCGGATGCTGTGGGAGCACAAGGTTCTCACCGCTCACCAGATCACCGCGCTCGCGTTCCCCAGCTTCCGATCCGGACGAATGCGGCTACGTGAGCTCTACACCTGGGGTGTCCTCGACCGCTTCCAGCCGTTCGTCACCCTCGGGACCGCGCCCATGCACTACGTCCTCGCACCTGCCGGCGCGGCCGTGCTCGCCGCCGAGGACGGCCTGGACGTCAAGGATCTCGGCTACCGACATGATCGGGTCTTCGGCGTCGCCCACAGCCTGCGCCTGGCCCACACCGTCGGCGTCAACGAGTGGTTCACCGCCTTGGTCGCCCGCGCTCGCCATCCCCGCCCCGGCGAGCAGGTGGAGCTGGTGGCGTGGTGGTCGGAGACCCGCTGCGCCCGCCATTTCGGCGACCTGGTCAAACCCGACGGTTACGGCCGCTGGCGCGACGGCGGACAGCAGGTCGAGTGGTTCCTGGAGTACGACTTCGGTACCGAGGCCCTGGCCAAGCTGGCCGGGAAACTGGCCGGCTACGCCGCTCTCGCACAGGCCACCGGTATCACGACGCCGCTGCTGGTGTGGTTGCCGGCCTCGCGACGCGAGGCCACCGCCCGCGGCCTGTTGGCACGAGCCTGGCGCGAGCTCGACGACCGGAACTCGGTGCCGATCGCTACCGCTGCGGCCGAATTGCTCGATCCTGGGGTCGCCCATCCGAGCCCGGCTGACAAGGTCTGGTTGCCGCTCACCGCGGCTGCCGGTGCGCCTCGGGGAGCACTGTCGGAGCTGTTGGACGCCTGGCCGCACGTACCACCGCCGGTCGCCCTCAGCGAGGAATCCTCGACCAAGCCGGACTCGCCACAGCCGATGTCGCTACCGCCCTCACCGATGCCACCCGCGACGGAGCCTCGCGGAACGAGCCAACCGAGGAGGCGGTGAGCCCCGTGCTCGCCAAGGCCGCCATCGGCGCCGCCGCGGTGCTGCTGTTCGTCCCCGTCCTGCTCGGCATGGGCGTGAGCGCGGTGGTCGACGCGCTGTTCGGCAGCTCGTCGACCACTACCGTCAGCTGCGCCACACCGATCGCCGACATCCCGCCCGAGTACTGCCTGCTCTACCTCACCGCGGCCCCTGACTGCCCCGGTCTGGACTGGACCGTGCTCGCCGCGATCGGCAAAGTCGAGACCGACCACGGCCGCCTCAACGCACCCGGAGTCAGTGACGGCGAGAACTTCGCCGGGGCAGGCGGGCCGATGCAGTTCCTCGCACCAACCTTCGCCGGCGTCATCGCCGCACACCGGATCCCACCGGGCGGTGCGGTGCCGCCCTCGCGATACAACCCGCACGACGCTATCCACGCCGCCGCGTTCTACCTATGCGACAACGGAGCCGGACGAGCCGACCTACGAGCGGCGATCTTCGCCTACAACCACGCCGACTGGTACGTCGACATGGTCCTCGAACAAGCCAGGAAGTACGCCGAAGCCGCCACGACCAGCATCGGCAACGGCGACTGCAACGCCATCCACGCACCCAACGCGATCACCCTGGCCGCGATCAACTACGCCTGCGGACAACGAGGACTGCCCTACGTGTGGGGCGGCAACGGCCCCGACAGCGGCCACGCGGGCTTCGACTGCTCAGGACTTACCAAAGCCGCCTACGCCGCCGCAGGAGTGAATCTGCCGCGCACCGCACAGACCCAATTCGACGCGGGCCCGCAAGTCCCGGCCGGACAGCCGCTGGTGCCGGGCGACCTCGTTTTCTACGGCACACCCGGCAACATCCACCACGTCGGCCTCTACATCGGCGGCGGACTCATGATCAACGCCCCGACCTTCGGGCAACCGGTACAGATCGCCAACTACCGGTACCCCGGAGATGACTACGCCGGAGCGACCCGACCGGCGACGTCCCCAGCGGCAGAAGTGCCCGAACGAAGGTGACCACTGCGAGCGTGCTCGGCGTCAGGTGTGCCGTTGTCGAGCACTCCTGATGTGAGCTCGGCTCGCCCGCGTCGGGATACGGGCGAGCCGATGTTGGCCCAGAGGCTCAGTGCCCGGTGGGTTTCACAACTTCCGGGGTCGTGGCTTCGACCGCGTCGGTGTGCAGGTTCATGATCGCCGCAGTGGTCAGGGCGACGGTCCACGGCCATCGCGCGTCCAGTGCTGCCCATTCCCCGACGCGCTGCCATCGGTTCCGATAGGCGAACAGCATTTCCACGTCGACCCGGTCGGCTTGGGGCAGCTCGTCGTCGGGTTCGGTGAGTACGAGAACCAGGTCGCCTCCGCAGAGGTCGGCGGGTGATTGTTCGGAAAGCCATGTTCCGGCGAACAGGGCGACTTCGCCTTCGCGGTCGGGGTCGGTGTCGTCGATGACGTTCACCGCCAGCACGAGCATCGCCCAGGCGCTTTCGGGCAGCCGCATCGGTGTCGTCGCAACGGACGGGGCCAGGATCATGGCTTCCGGTGGAAGCCCTTCCCGTTGGAGGAGGGTCATCTCGTCGTCGCCACGTGCGGCGGCGGCAGACGATCCGGCCGGATCGGGTCGGGGGTCGCTGCCGCACGGTGTCACGGCATTGTCAGGGGTGAATTCGGGCGGTGGTTGCGGGATGCGGTCTGCGGTCATTGGTATCCATGTCCCTCTGGATGTGACGGGTGGGGCCGGACGGCCGACGTTCATGGACGCTTCATGCGGTCGGAGGTGTCAATGCCGTTGTGCGACAACCATGCGAACTGGACCGGTTTGTACTACCGCCATCACCCGTATCGGTGACCGTCCACAAGAGACAGCATTATTTTTGAAGTGTCACTTGACTTCAGCATCCGAAGGAAGCGTCCATAGTCATGCGGCCCGAACAACACCGGATGCGCACCGGAGGACCGCAATCGCCCCGGCCGGGGCATGACCACCCATTCGAACACCATCACTGCGAGGTAGTCATGCCCACCACCAGCACACTGCACGCCGTCCCCGTCGAGACGATCAATCCGACGAAGCCACGTACGGAGACCGAGGAAAAGCTGTGGCAGGCACTACACGACAACCCCGGCAGCACCGCGACCGCGTTGTCGGCCATCGCTGAGATCGGCAAGTCGACCGCGCCCAAACTCCTCACCCGCTGGGAGGCGAACGGCCTCGTCACCCGCACCACCGGAATCGCTATCGGAGGTCCTCGCCCCGCTGACCTCTGGTCCATCACCGCCACGAACGACCAACCCTCATCCGATGACCAGCCCACGGCGGCAGCAGAATCGAGTTCGGATTCGGAGCAGCAGGAGAAGCAGGAACGGTTGGCACCGGGGGCGTTGCGCGGGATGGTCGAAGACTACTTGCGAAACAACTCGGGCGAGTTCAGCCCGAACGCCATCGGCAAGGCGTTGGACCGGTCCTCCGGTGCGGTGCACAACGCGCTGGAGAAGCTGGTGACCAGCGGCTACGCCGCGCGCACCAGTGACAAGCCCAAGAAGTACTCCCTTGCCGACACGGCTGGCGTGTCGACCGAGTAGCCCACTCCCCTACTGAGTTCCTACTCGTGTCTCGTGGCCTCCAACGGTTCTTCGTTGGAGGCCACGAGACATTCGGTTCACTGGAGGTGAGCAGTCGTGAGGATCATTGGCCGGGTTCCTGTTCCACGTCGGCGGGGCGTGGGAAGTAGCAGTCCTCGTTGCAGTCCTGTGCGCCTCGGCTGGTGATGAACGGGCAGTCCTCGCGGTGGGCTTTGATGAAGGCGACGCCGCCGTCGGGGTGCTCGATGATGTGCAGCGCCCCGCCCCAAGTGTAGGCCTGGGTGATCTCGTCGGGGTCGATGCGTCGTTCAGAGTCGAAGCCGTGTTGGTCGCCAGGAGCGCGCTGATCGCGCCGTGCACGTGGGGCGAGATGGTGCGGGTAGTCGGCGGGGCGGCGAGGATCTCGGAGGCGCGGCGCAGGAGGGTGTCGGTCATCGGGCCGAGGACTGTGGTGGCGTCGAGCTGGGGGTTGGGGGTGTCGTGCCACCAGTTGGCGGGTGCGTCGGCGGTGAGGCTCGTCCATGTCATCTGGTCGTTGAGCACCTCGACGACCGCACAGCTCTGGTTGACATGGAAGTTTCGTTCGACGCGAGCTCGGACGTCGGCGATGATCGAGGTCACCTCGCACCCGGTTCTCGGTGGAGCTGCGCACAACGACTTCGACCTCGGGCGGGTTGTGGGCGGTCATCGGTCTCCTCATTAGGTGTCATGTGGACCGGTGAGCTTTTGCCCGGCGACGGTCGGTAGTCCGGTGTCGAAGTCGCGCATGAGCGGAAGCGGGACCGAGGGCGGCGTGTCGGGTTCACGCAGCCACTCCGCGAAGTCCCGTGGCCCCAAGTCCTCGGCGCGAGGTTGCCGGGGCGCGCTGGGATCGAGCCGTTCCCAGCGCACGCCTCCACTCATCGTGACGAACACACAACGCTCGCTGGGGTCGAAGGTGATGATCCAACTGTCGATGTGGCTGTTGTGCCACGGCCACGGCCACCCGGTCCGGCGCGGGTAGGCCGCGCCGAGTTCTTCGGTCTCCCAGACGATGAACAGGTCGGCGACGGCGGCGCGGTAGGTGGTTTCGTCGGTCGCGGTCAGGGCGAGGCGTCCGGGCGGGACGCGCAAGAGGTTGCCGGGTTCGCTGTCCCCTTGCAGGGAGCCGAGCCATTCGGCGTCGTGGCCGCGCCCGAGGTAGAAGTCGGTCTTGGTCGACATCGGCCTCAGCTCACCGGGCTCTTTGCCGGCGCCTCGCGCCGCGGCTTCGCCGGGCCGAGGGCGGCTCGGCGGGCACAATGAAGGTCAAGGTCATGCCGACCAGCCGAGGGCGTCGGCGGCGATCACGGGCAGATGACCGGCCTGTTCACCGGTGCCGAGCCACACCACGGGCGGGTCGGTGGGCGGTGTGCCGTCGCCTTCGGCGTCGTCGGGCGTGCACACCACTCGCGCGAGAAGGTGTTCCATTGGGTAGCCGGGTTGGGCGGCGATCCGCAGGGGTGTGGTCGGCTCGTAGCCGGACAGGGCGGCGATCACATCGCCCACGGTCGCGAGTGGGGTGTCGGTCATCGTGTGCTCCTCGACGTGGGCCTGTTGCGGGATCGGTTGCGGACGGGGCGGTGGGGTCACCAGTCCCAGGTGTCCATGACGCTGCCGGGCAGGTAGCCGATCTCGTCGCCTTCGCACAACCACACGATTTCCCTCGGGGTCTCGTCGCGGTTGGTGCGCGCGGTCGCGACCCGCACCTCCTCGACCGCGTAGGTCGTGTAGTCGAGGGTGGTAGAGATCCAGCGGATCGGGCTGTCGGGGTTGCAGTTCTGCAAGGCGGCGATCAGGTCGCCTACGGTCGCGAGTCGGGGGTCGGTCATGGTGATCACCTCGGGTGTTGGGGTTGGTCGGTGGTGGCGGGGTCCGGGGCGGGGGTCTCCCCGCCCCGGACCAGTGGGGCTAGCGAGCGGTCGCGCGGAGGGCGGCGGTGGCGGCGTGTCCGATGGCGCGGGCGGTCGTGGTGGGGTCGGTCAGCACGTGCACGGTCGCCCCGGCGAGTGGCTTGTCGTGCGCGCTGGTGGTCAGCCACAGCACGGCGCACCCGGAGGCGCGCAACCGGTCGAGTTTGCGCTGCCCGTCGGTGCGGGGCTGGTAGCGGAATTCACCGTCGGACACGATGACCACCAGCCGCGCCGCGCCCGGACGGGAGAGCCCAAGGGCACCGTCGAGGGCGTCCAGCGCGACCGGGATGTCTTCCCAGTTGTCGTTGGAGTGGAACTCGGTTACCTCGGTGGGCGGCGTGCCGGGCCGGGTCAGTGGGCGCACGTGGTGTCCGAAGATCACGCTCGCGGTCTGCGCGGGCACCCTGGTGTGGCGGGCGGCGTTGGCCAGAATCCACGCGGCAGAGGCGACGTGGGCGCGTGCCCATCCCATCGAGCCGGACACGTCGCACGCCACCCCGACCCGCAACGGCGGGACCGTGACCGGGGTGCGGGTGATGCGGGTGAACGGTTCGGCGGTCACCACCGCCCCGGCGGCACGTTGGGCTTCGCCGGCACGCACCCCGCGCATCCGCAACCGCCCCGGCGGCACCTCCGAAGTGGATTTGACCGCGACCCGTTCCCGAATTCCGGCGGTGTCCAACGCCCGCGCCAACACCCGCGCCGCAGTGCGTTCCTCCGGTGTGGGCGGACGGGTACCCGCCGTGGCGGTACGGCCGGCACGGGAACCGCCAGCGGCGAACACACGCCCGGCCGCCCTCTGCGCCTTCCGTTCGGCGGCGTCCTCGTCCGCCTTCTCGGCTGCGGCGACGGCGGCGGGGTCCTCGGGTGCCTTCTCGCGCGCCACCTTCGCCGCTACCCCGTTCAGCACGGCGGCGATCGCACCCGCCAACGGTGACGGGTAGGCGGGGGTACCGGTACCTGGAGTGCCGCCGGACGGGTCGGGGGTGCCGGACGGGTCCGGTGCCGCGCCGGGGTCGGCGGGGGTGTTCGGGTCGGTGCCGAGGATCTCGCACCATTGCCGTCCAAGGTCGAGCATGGTCTCGCCGTCGTCGTCGGCGGTGCGCAACGCCGCGCGCCACACAGCCCGCAACCTGCCCAACACCTCGGCCCCGAGCACGTCCTCGATGACACGGGCGACGGGGGCGACCTCGGTGTGGGTGAGCACTCCCCCGTCCGCCCGTGCCAACAGCAGCGCGGCGGTGTGTGCGGCGTGCGCAGGAGTCATTCGCGGTGTGGTGGCGGTGTTGGCGTAGAGGTGCAGGTCGGCAGCGACGATGGCCTTCACGCACGCCCGCAGCCAGTGCCGGTCGTCGGGGCGGCGGTGGACCTGCGCGGTTTCCATGCGCGGCTCTTCCAGCAGCATCGCGGCGGCGACCACGCCGGGCGGGGCGTTGTCCGGGGGTTGCCACACGGTGTGTTTGGCGTGTCCGCACTCGTGGGTCAGGGCACCCCATGCCGGGGCGTAGCGGGCGCGGTCGGACAGGTTCGCGGGGTTCACGGTGGCGGGGTCCACGCCGAGGTGGTCGCCGTCGACCTCGATCAGCGCCCGGGAGGGGTAGAAACACGCTGGCGCACCCCCGCCCGCGCCGGGGGCGACGGTGACCAGGAGGTCGTCGCGGTCGGCGATGATCGGAGCCTCATCGGCGAAGGCGGCGGACAGGGCCAGCCATTCCGGACGGGTCGGGAACACGGCGGCACCGGTGGCGGTCGGGTCGGTGGTGAAGTGGGTGCTCACGGTTGCGGTCCTTTCGCGACGGTCGCGGTGGGTGGGGTGGTCAGGGTTTCGGGGTGATGCGGGCACCGAGGGCGAGCGGGGTGACGGCGCGGCCGAAGGTGTCGCGTACCACGGCGGCGACGGTGGCGCGGTCCTCCTCCGGGGCGATGCCCACGAGGTTCCCGGCGGCGGCGTCCACGCCCAGCACGGCGGCGATCTTCTTGAACGCCAACAACTCGCGCAGTTGCGGTGCCCAGCCGACCTCGCCCTTCTCCTGCCGGGTCGCGAGGTTGCGCGCCACCCGGACCGCCTTCTTGTCCACGCCCAACTGGTCGGCGAGTTCGTAGTCGCTGGACACCTGGACCTGCACCGAGAAGCGGCTGGAGAGGGCGTCGGTGAGCACCGCCCCGTGCACGCCGGGGTTGTGTCCGGCGATCACGTAGAACCCCGGCGCGGCGTCCACGACCTCACCGCCGTTGGCCTTGATCACGATCTGCCGGCGTCCGTCCATCGCGGGGTACACCACGGCGAGCACGGTCGGCGGGATCAGCGTCGCGTCATCGATGAACAGCGGCACGCCCTCGCGCATGGCGCGGACCAGCGGACCGTGCACGAACACGAACTCGCCGTCCGGGGTTTTGGTGTAGTCGCCCACGAAGTCGGCGACCACGGTGTCCCCGTCGCCCTGAACGGTGAGGCAGTCGTGGAACGTCGCCTCCACCACCGACGTCTTGCCCGTGCCGGGCGGCCCGTAGAGCAGTGCGGCGACCCCGGCGTCGCGCAAATGCCGCAACGCGGTCACGTCCGGAATGCCGGACAGCAACCTGAAGTGGTAGTCCATGCCGTTCGGGCGTTTCACCGGACCTGTCACCGTGTCCGCCGACCCGGTGACGGGTCCACCCGTGCCGGACGGGGCCGGGGTGGTCACGGGTGCGGCGGTCGCCGCGCTGGTGGTCGCCTTCGGGGACGATCGGCGGGGCGTGCGTGGTGGGGCGGGGGTGATCGTGGGCGCGGCGGCGGACGCCGTGGTCGCGGTCGCGCGGTAGGCCAACGGCGTGGTCGAGACGACCTCGGCCTCGCCCCGGTCCGCCAACACCTTGCACGCGTTGCCGACCGCCCCGGATGACCGGTTCAGGGTGTGGGCGATGGTGCGCGGGGTGCGGTCGGTGCCCGCGTTGTCGGCGAGGACTTTGGCGACCATCGCGCGCAGTTCACCGTTGCGCAGTCGGGGAACCGACGCACCCGCCGGGGTGGACGGGGTGGCGGACGGGTTGGGCATGGTCATCGCGGACGTTCCTTTCGGTCGTGGTGTCGATGTCTCAGCCGGACGAACAGGAACTCGGTGGCCCCGTTTTCGACATGGCTCGCGCCGGGCGTTGCATTCGGTTTGATTCCGATTTCCCGGCGACAATTTAATTATGACTCTGCGCCGCGCGTCACGCAATAGGTTTGATAGCTCATTTCAAGACTCTTTCCAGTCGACCATTCCACTAGCATTGACCCGATTGCGAATAGGCGTGCATTCGAATACTCGAAATCATCGGGCGGTCACATTCCCGCAGGTCAACGAAGCGGAGTACCACATGCCGAGAAGAAGTGGGAAAACTTATATAAACCCTGGAAAGAATTAAAAACAGATGGGGCGGAAGAGTAAGCAGGAAAGATATAAACGAGAGCTGGGCCAGCAGGGTGAACTGGCCAGCCATCAGCCCGCCCCGATGTGTTCACCGGCTTGTGGCCAAGCGAGTCTGGGATACCAGCGGATCCCCCTACAGACCCGTGGCCAGCATCTTTACCTCTCACCAGGGATGGCGTTCTAACAGGATCCCCAACCTGATCCCCAAGTTGATCCCCCATGTGAACCCCCAACGGATGAAGCCGTGCATGCAGTCGATCTTCGTCATGGCCACGGAAAGCGAGCTCTCGCCAAACTTGGATCAAGCACAGATACGATTCGTTCACAGCATCGGACCGCGTCTTGCCACAGGACCCGATGGGAACGCTCACTTCGATCGATCGACCGACACATGCACCACTTTGCGGAGCGAGCAGCGGCGTCGACCACGAACTCTTCTTGCATTCGACTCTTGCCCCACAGTCCAGAATCAATTGAATTAACACTCCATACCGCACGATAGCATCATGCGGACACATCGAAAATACTGCGCAATAAGGCACCGACTCCGGCAGGGACTCTGGTTTCCTGAACTCGCACACAGCTCGAAATATTCTGCGGGTGTAAGTGGAACTGTCGAGATTCATTCGACTCGGCTGTGCTCGCGGTAATTGGTCGGACCGGGCTCGTCAGCGGCGGTAGAGCGGTGGCGAAGTCGTTCGGCGAGGTCGACGGCCTGCTGTGTTGGCCGGTCGTCGACCTCGGCCAGTCGGGTGGTCAGCAGGGTCAGGGTGCGCGGGATGGCGTCGTGCTGTCCGAGGCGTTCCTGCAGGCGCATGATGTCGCGGTAGATCAGCTCGTTGTGAGGGTCGAACGCCCGCGCGATCTCCAGCAGGTCCAGCGTCTGCTGTGGGTCGTGCTCGACCAGGGCACGGGCGAGGGCGGCGACGGCGTCGATGGCGTCACGGCGGATGGCTTCGCGGGCGGTTTCGATCCACTCGGTGCTCAGTCCGTCGGCCAAGGGTCCGGTGTAGCTGTCGACGATGCGTCGGTACGCCTCGACTCGATCAGCGTCGATGGTGGCGGCGCGGCGGGCGGACACAGCCGCGGCAAAGTGGTGGTAGTCGATTTCCACCAGGTCGGGGTCCAGGAGATAGCGGCTTTCGCCGACCAGCACAACGTCCGACAGCATGCTGTGGGTGGCCGCGGCCAAGGTGCGGCGCAGGCGGCTGAGGCTGGTGTTCATGGCGTTGGTCGTCCTCTCCTGAGGGCTGGTGGGCCACAGGGCGGCGATGAGGGCCTCGCGGCTGACACCGTCGGGATGCAAGGCCAGGAACACCAGCAGTTCGCGCAGGCGCGGCTGGAATGCCGAGGTGATGTCGACTTCATCCCTCTCGACACCGGGGGATGCTGGCGCGGCACGCCACCACACTCGCGGTGGTCCCAGCACGCTGACCCGCAACGGTGCATCGACACGGTCGGCAGGGCCCTGCGGTTCCTTCCCTGCCGCCTTGCCGCGCTTCCGGTTTCCGTCGACGGTCTGGTCTGCTTGTTCCATTCGCGAGTAGGAGGACCGCGGCCGAAGGCCAGTCGATGTCGTGGGCGAGGATCCGAGGATCTCCAGATCGCCTCCGCGCTGCCGGGGAGTTTCGCCTTCCACTGTCGGCAACTCCAGGCTCGCGTCGGCTGCTGGCTCACCGGAGGTGTCGTTGCGGTGGGCGTTGCGTAGCAGGGTCAACAGGTCGGCGGTGTGGTCGTCGCCCAGCTGGAACACGCGTGCGCCGCGCAATGGCTCGCCGAGACCGGGGCTGGTGGTGGAGATGGTGCCGTCGCCACGGACGTAGGCGGTCACACCGGGGTTCCACTGGCCGAGCAGCAACCCGGTCACGCCGACGGTCGAGCCGTTGTCCAACACCGCCTGCAACCGCTTGGCCTGACGTTCGGGTGTGCGGGCCACCAGCACGACGGGCCCCCATGCCGACATGACGTGGTGGAGTTGACCGATGCGCACCAGGGTCTCGGATTCGAGTGCGTCCAGAGCGGCGTCGAAGTCGGCCACTACGTGCAGGACTGCTGGGAGTGGTGTTCGGGCCGCGCGCGCACCGAGCAGTGCTGCGAGGTCTGCGGCGGGCACCACCACCGTAACCGCCCTGTCCGCGGTTTCACCTGGTGCGCTCAAGATGGTGACGAGGAGCGCGCGGAGCGCGGCGGAGGCGCCCGCGCCGAGAAAGCCCAAACCGCGTGCGGCGGCCAGGTGCAGTGCGATCTCGCGGCCGTCGCGCACACCGATCGGCAGGACTGGCGTTTGATCGTCGCGAGCGCCGAGTGCCACCGGCTGTGCCCATGCTCGCGGCGGCCGTGTACCAGGCCGGTCGAGATCCACCTCATCATCGGCATCGATGTCGTCCTGTTCGGCGCGGAGGTATGCCAGCCTCAGCCGGTAGACCGTCGGCGCGAGAAGCAGGTCGCTGCGGTCGCCGCTCCCAGGCCGGTAGTGGCTGCGATTGCGGCGACGGGTGATCACCACGGCGGCGCTGATCGCTGCCACCAGACCAAGGCCGACGAATGGTTCTTTGCTCCATCTGAACCCCGGCTCGCCGGGTGCGTTCGTGCTCGGCGCCTGGGTTGTGGTTGGTGCTTGCGTGGGTTGGGGGTTCCCGGTGGCGGGTGGCAGGACTGGGGCCGTAGCGCTGTGTGGCGGCGGAGGTGGGGTCACGGGCGTGGTGGGTGGTGTGGAGCCGACGGTGGCGTCATCGGGCAGTGCCATCTCCTCACCGGGATAGATCAAGCTCGGGCGGGTGAGGGTGGTGTCTCCTGGCTGGGGTTTGCCTTGGTTGAGCGCATAGATTTCCGGCCAACGGCTGCCGTCGCCGAGGGTGCGTTCGGCCATCCGCCACAGCGAGTCGTGCACACCGGTTACCGGGTTGTACGGGAGCACCACGGCGGACTTCGCGCGGCCGGTCCGCTCGGGTGCGGCAGCGGGCGTCTCTCGGCGGGTCTGAACGTCGTACGCGGACCGTCGCGCTATAGCGAATACTGTCTGGTCGGACGGTGTGCTCCACGGCGTTGCTGTGGCCACCACCTCGCTCGGGGCGGTTCCGGTGACGGATGACGTCGCGGACAGGCCAGCTCGTTGCCCGAGGAGGGAGATCAGGACCCCGCCGACGAGCACGGCCGCGATCCGGCGCACCGGCCCGGCCGCTGACAGGTCGGGCATCCGGGTGTCGCAGGCGATGTCGATCGCGCACCGGGCGACGTCGAGGGTGAAGAAGGCCCACACGAGCCAGCTCAGGCAAGTCAGAAGGGCCACCAGGAACGTGCTGGTCATCGGGCCGAAAAGCACGCTCTGGATCTCCGCCCAGGAGGGCAGGTGGTCCGGCAGCGGCCATCCGACGAAGTGCGTCAGTGCCCACGGCACCGCGGCAAGCAGCGTGCCGAGTGCTCCGACCGCCAGCAGTCCGCGCACCAACCTGGCGAATAGGCCGAGCACGCTGGCAGTGCCGTTCCACATCCGGCCTCGCACTTGCGACGGTTGATGCGCTTTCTGACGGGTGGTGCGCGGTGAAGGGGCCATGGCGTGCTCGTTTCCGCAGAAGAGGACCTGTTCACTCGCCGCGTGGTGACGCGACAGCGGCACGTCGGTGCCGTCGACGAATCCCGTGTCAGAGGCGCATACGCGTCAGGTCAATTGGTCTGCGCGCCGAGCCGCCCGGAGGGGGCAGCAGCGGCCGGATCCTGCCTCGAGTCGGATCCCTGCTCGGGCAATGGTGTCCTCGGTCCCGCGAAACGGCGCGCTTCCCCCTCCCGTGCGGTCATGGTCGTGGGCTTCTTTCGCTTGCCACGAGTGGCTTTATGGCCCGCGAGCCATCCGGTGAGCTCGGCTGGCTTGAGGTCGGTGAATGCCGCCAGCTCGTCGACGTCGATGACGTCCTGGGCGTCGGCCACCACATCGCCGAGTTCTCGCTCGACATCGACGAGTTGCTCGACGATCGCGGCCCGGCGTCGAGCGAGGTCTCCGATCTGCTGCGCGGCGGCGGCCCTGCGGACGCTGCGAGCGATGTCGACTTCTTCGACGCGCTGGCGGATCTCCTCGGACGTTGCCATGGTGATTCCCTTCTCTACGCTGTCGCGGCCAAGCGGACGACGATGTCGTCATGGGTCGATCGCGGTCACCCCGCGCTGGGGGTGTGCGCTGCCCTGGCCGTGCACCTGGAGCGAGCCGATGCCGACCAGTCCGAGCAGTTGGGTCGCCTGCGAGGCCGACACGGTGACTGTGACCGTGTCTCCGGAGACGGTGACCGTGCCGGTCGTGCCCTCGGCGGCCAAGTGCGCTTGGGCATTGGCAATCGCCTGGGCGGGCACAAGTCGGAGAGTCCCGTTGCCGCGGTAGGCAGCGAGGTCGACGGCTTGGGCTCCAGCACGAGCAGCGGCCTCGGCCTGACCATTGGCCCGCACTTTTGCGGCCAGCGCGAGCCCGCTATCGAGGGCTAGGCCGGCGAGCGCGAGGATGCCGACGGCGAGCACGACGACGAACGGTGTCACCCCACCTTCGTCGGCGTGCCACCACGCCAAGCGTGTCCGCCATCGGCTTGACCATCGACCGCACGGGGCCCGGAGGGTCATGGTCGACCTCCGGCGTTCGGAACCGAGCGCCAGAGGTCCACGGGTTCGACCGAAGTAGCGGACAAGGTCTTGCCGCCGGGCACGCCGAGGATGAGGGCGTCGCCGAAGTCGACGGCGCAGGACACGGTCACGCTGACCGTGCCGCCGGGGCGCAGGCCGCCGGTTGAAGTGCTCACCGACAGGGATGCGCAGATCACTCCCGCCGAGGACATCGCACTCGTCGCGGTGGACTGGGCCGCAGCGGCCGCAGCGGCCGGAGTGCGTTCGATGCTGGCGGCGCGGGCGGCCTGGTGGGCGACGTCATCAATGCGGATACGCGCGGCCACACCTCGATGGATGACCACGCCGACGAAGAGCAGCAGCATGACCAGGAACGGCGCTGCGATAGTGATTTCGGCAGCCACCGAGCCATCGTCGGCGTGCCACCACGTCGTCCAACTCCGCTGGTCACGACGTAGGCGGTCATGGTGCCTGTCTGTTGTCTGTGACCTCGTCATGGTCCTTGACCTCCTGTCAGGTCGGGGGCGAAGCGCTCAACGGGCCCGGCGGCTTCGGCGTGGACGGGGAGCCTGAGGAACGGCACCACCACGGTGGTGGTCCCGGTGATCTGCACGGATGCCGAGGTCGCTGTGCGGTCAGCTGATATAGCGGAGTCGGCGAGAGGACCGTCCGCAAGTTGGTCGAGCAGTTGCTGCGCGCTGGCCATGCCAGCCTCGGCGGTCCCGTTCTGAGTCCGTGCGGCTGCGAGGCCTTGGGAGGCGGCGGCTTGGGCAATGTGCGTGGCGTGTGACCAGAGCGCGAACTGCACGATGGCCAGCAACAGCAGCAACAGCAGCGGTGCGGCGATGACCAGTTCTGCGCTCATCGAGCCGTGATCACCACGCAAGGCTTGTTGAAAACGCGCCCGCCATCCGGCTCGGAGTGCTGCGCAGCGCCTGTTATTCTTATCGGCCACGGTAATCACAGGGTGATGCCGTTGGCCTTCTCGGTGACCTTGGCGATGACGATCGCAATCACGGCCAGCGCGGCGACCACCAGCAGCGCCGTCACCAGGACGGTCTCGGTCGAGTATCCAGCTTCCGGACTTCGGCGAAGTTCGTCCCAGCGCGCTCGCACCACTGTCCATAGTGCTTCCACCTGTGGGCGCATCGTATTCTCCTTCATTGTTGTTCAGGTACTGGCGTCGTCTATATGAGTGGTCACAGTCCATTGAGGACCTGTGTCAACGCGGGGTAGGCGATGAAGGCCAGGAAACCGAGGAACAGCGCCATCACCGGTAGCGACATACGTTCGGTTGCAGCTTGGGCGTCGCCTTCGGCTTCGGTGATCTGGTGAGTGCGCAGCGCTCCAGCTTTGGCTGCCAGCGAGGTGCGGACCTTGGCACCCTCGGTGCCTGCCAGGCTGACCGAGGCGGCGAGTTCCGCCAACTCGGTCACGTCCAGTTCCTCGCCGAGTTGTCGCAGCGTCGCCCACGGGGTCGTGCGGGTGAGCCGCGCTGTGTCCAGCGCACGGCGTATCTGGTCGAACGCCCACCCTCGGCCGATGTTCACCGAGTCGCCCATGGCGCTGTCGACCCCGGCACCGCCCGCCAAGGTGATCCACACCAGGTCCAGGTAGGCCGAGAGGGCGTGGCGGAATCCGACCCGCAGCTTCGCGGCCTCGGAACGTGCTTGCAGATCCGGCAGGACGAACCCGGCGGCGGCAAGGACAAGCCCGATGATGATCGGGAACTCGATGCCCGGTCCGAGTCCGGCGACGGTGAGGATCACGGTGAGGAGGGCGGGCAGCAGCAGGCCAGCGACGGCGAGGACGGCCTTCTCCGCCAGGTGGGTCGAGGCTGAACGGCCGATGACCGCCAAGTCTTTCGCCAAGCGCGGACCGGGAAGGCCCAGCGCACGCAGTGGGGCGATGGCGGGGCGGCCGAGCCAGATCGCCCAGCCGGTCTCGTGGGTGGCCAGGATCGGCACTCGAACGGGCGGTGCGGTGGCACGATCCAGGAACACGCTGAGCGCCGGTCGCGGCGGGAGCAGGTAGACCGCCAAGGCCCATAGCCCGATCCCGGACCCGATTCCCAGGGCAATAACAGTGATCATGGTATTCACTCCTGCCTCGCCGTGGCGACGACCACCCGCGCCAGGCCGGTTGACGGGTCGAGATCGGCGGTGGAGAGGAACCGGTCGGGCTGGGCGACGCGGGCGATCCGGGCGAGCCAGGCGAACCCGGCGGCGAACAGCATTCCGATGCCCAACAGCACGAGCTGACCGATGGCGCTGTCGTATACGCCCATGTAGTCGCGGTTGAGCAGCACCACGGCGACGGCGAAGGCCAGGGTGGTGCCGACGATGACCCGTACCGAGGTACGAGTTCGGGCACGTCCGGCTTCCACGCGCATCCGCATCGACGCTTGGCCTCGGGCCGCGTCGGCCAGCGAGCCGAGCAACTCGACGAGCCTGCTGGTCTGCTGTTCGGCGGCCAGCAGCAACGCGGCGATGACCAGGTCACCGACCGGGTCGTCCAAGCGCTCGCCGAGACGGCGCAACGCGAACGCGAGGCGATTGCCGTTCTCAATCCCCGCGGCGAGTTCGCCGACTTCACGGCGGATCGCCGTCGGCGCCAGCGACGCGGTGGCGATGACAGCCTGCTCCAGGCCGGCGGCGGCGGACAACGTGTCGCGCAGCATCTCCGTCCACGTCGCGATGGCCTCGATCCGAGCGATTCGGCGAGCGGCCTCGGGGTCGCGGCCCAGCACCACCGGCAACGACCAGGCCGCGAGGCCGATCAAGACCGCGCCGACGATCCATTCCGTGAGCAGACCGCCCGCTACTCCGGCGGCCACAGCGAACGCGATGCGCCGAGAGCGGTACTGGTCCTTCCCGCCTGCCGCACGGGTCCGAGCTCGGCGAGGATGCCGTAGGCCTGTCCCACACCAGCCGAGGACCACCAGCAGCAACCCGAGCCCGGTACCGATGCCGAACAACGCGGCCGCGGTCGTCGTGGGACCGAGGATGGCGGTCACGGTGTCCCCCAGCCCTCGGGGTCCTCCAGCACCGCGGGGTCGAAGCCGACGTCGACCAGGTCGTCGAGGGTGTCGCCGCGCAGTGCTCCGGCCACGGGTCGGGCGCGGCGGTCGGGGCCGGGTCGGTAGACCTCGTTGGAGATCACTTGGGGTCCGTCGGCGCCGACGACTTCGCGGATCGAGGACACCACGCGGGTGCGGCGGTCCTCGGCGCGGGCCAGGTGCACGACGAAGTGCACCGCCGAGGCGACCAGCAGGTTGGTCGCGTCCAGGGGCAGGCGTTCGGTGCCTTGGGCGGCATAGGAGGCGAGGCGGGTGAACGCGATGCGGGAACTGCTGGCGTGCAGGGTGGCCATCGAGCCGTCGTTGCCCTGGCTCATCGCGTTGCACATCGGGATGACCTCAGGCCCGCGGATCTCCCCGACGATCACCCGGTCCGGCGACATCCTCAGTCCCCAGCGCACCAACTCCGCCTGGGAAATCGCACCTTCGCCTTCGACGTTGGGTTCGCGGGCCTGGAAGGCGGTCACGTCGGCGTGGATGTCCGGGTCGTGGTCCATGCCGAGTTCGAAGGCGTCCTCGATGGTGACGATGCGCTCCAGCACGTCCATCTCCGAGGCCAGCGCTCGCAGCATCGTCGTCTTGCCCGCGCCGGTGCCTCCGGTGATCAGCACGTTCTTGCGAGCTTTCACCAGCGCTCGCAGGAACTGCTCCAGGCCGGGGTCCAGGGTTCCTCGGTGGCGCAGCTCGGGCAGGGTGACGGTGAGGTAGCCGTGGCGACGGATCGACAGCGCCGTCACTCCCCCGGCGGTCAAGCCCATGACCGCGAACAACCGCTCACCGCCGGGAAGCTGGAGGTTGACCGCGGGCGAGCCTTGGTCGAAGCGGCGTTCCTGGCTGCTGGCGCGAGCGGCCAGCAGTCGGACCAGGTTGGTCAGCTCCTCGTTGGATCCGGCGATGGGGGCGACTTGAGCGCGGCGACCGTCCTCGTACTGGACGAAGACCCGGTCGAACCGGTTGGCGTTGATCGTCTCCACGCTCGGGTCGTCCAGCAAGGGCTGGAGTCCGGCCATGCCGAACAGCTCGTTGACGACCTCGCCCATGACCCGGTGCTCGGCTTCGCGGGACAGCAGATGCCGTCCCGCGGCCAGCTCGTTCTCGGTGTGCGCGCGCAGTGCTTCGTCGAGGATGCTGCGGGACAGCTCGCGCCGCGCCTCCCGGCTGGCGGTCGTTCCTGTGCGGTCTTGCTCATCAGCCACCTGTTGCGGGAGCTCGGCTTTCAACCGCTCCCGAAGGTGTTGCCGCAGTCGCGTAGTGCTGGCCGAGAGGTCCACCGTGTCCTCATCGGTACCCCAACTCAACGGCGGCACAACGGCGTCGGTACCAGGTACAGCCCCCCCGAACGAAGCTTGCCGGACTGGATGTGGCGGCGCTGGCGCGGGGTCATGCCGAGTCTGATAGATCATGATGCGTTCCCTCTCTGCTGCTTGTGGCGGTCGTTATCGGGGCCGAGTGAGACCTGGGCGCCGTTGAGCGAAACCGCATCAGGCGACACACCCAGGAACGACCGCATCACCGGAATCGGCACTACTGGGATAGCCGTGTCGGGAATCGGTGTGCGCTCGCGGGCGGCTAGGTCGGTGGCAACCCGGTAGGCGAAGCGCCCGAGCATCGAGTGCGTGGGACCGCTACGTCCCCAGCGCAACTTGCCCGGTCGTCCACAGAGGACGGCAGCGCCGTTCGGATCGTCGGGCACCCGCCCCAGTGGAAGCACGCCGAGCTCGCGGGCTACTTCGGTGGTGGAGTAGCCCTCACCGACCAGCAACAGCACGGGGTTCGGGCTCCAGCGACCGACTGCGGGCAAGCGCCGCGGCAGGTGTGCGAGGTCGTCGGCATGAGCCCGTGACAGGAGCACTACCACGTCGGAGGCACGCATGATCGGCAGCGCTGGTGAACCGGATTCCACGCGTCCGCAGTCGGCGATGACCACCGTGTCCGTCCTGCGGGCCGCAGCTCGTAGGACACCGAGCTCGCTGGTCCGGTCAGAGGCCAAGGCGACGAGCGCGGCGCGGGCCTGATCAGCGTCCGATGGAGCGGTGATCACCGGCAGGCCGCCGGGAAGCTGCTGCGTGTGCCGCCACATCAGGTCGGCGTCACCTCCGCGGCGTGCGTCGGCAGCCAGGCTCACCAGGCCCGGCGTCGAGGACAACGAGAACCGCAGGCCGAGATCACCACCGGACGGATCGGCCTCAATCACGAGCGCCCGCGCCGGTGTGGGCCAGCGAGCGGCCAGTGCAACGGCCAGCGTGGTCGTGCCCGGCGAACCCTTGAAGGACAGAATCGAGATCAACATCAGCGACCGCCCGTGGAGAGCATCACGATCGACAACTGTCCGGTCGGCACCGCGGCGACCTGGCGTGCGGCGGTCTCGCTCAGCTGCACCGAGACCAAGGCGTTCTGGTCGTTGGCAGCAGTCGCCACGTTGGTCACCACCGCGGACCAGACCGTGCCGCCATCAGCGGGTGGGCTGCTCGTGGTTCCGGTCTGGCCGGGGACGAACACCACCGACACCCGAACTCCCGGCCCGACTTCCGCCGGGAACTGACCGGGCTTGAGCGCGAGGGCCGCAATCGCTTGCCCAGCAGTCGGGACCGCGGCACCCCCGACAGCCTCCGGGGTGAGCAGCGCTCCACCCGACAGGCTGGTGGCCATCGCCCGACCGATCATCGAGGCGGACTGGTCCACACCCACGATCGCGACGCCGGGATCGACCGCGACGTTGACCTGTCGCAAGTCTTGCGCGGTCAGCACGTGCCCCACTGACACGCCGCGGGCCAGCGCGAGTACAGCCTGTCGGTCTCCGGAGTTGAGCGAGATGAGGACGAACCCGCCAGCGCAGACCAGTACGAGCAGCACGCCGAGCAGCAGGTACGGCACGCTGCGACGGCGACCCATGGTGCGCAGCCGCGACAGGGGCGGCTTCTTGCCGTTGTTGATCCACGAGCTGTCAGCCGTGCTCGGAGCACGGTTGGTATCAGGGCGAGCGGTGGTGTTAGTGCTCACGTCGAACCTCCAAAAGGCATGGGGGTAGTGCGCCGCGTCGCGGAAGGGTGGTGAGCGCGCGGAAGAGGGTGGTCATCGCTTTGTTGGCTGCGGACGGATGGTTCAGCAGCGCGGGGTGTGCGGTCAGCCGCCGCCGTTGTTGAGCGCCTGCGACTCCGCCACGCGGGAAGCCGCGTTTCCTGTGGTGGTCATGTCCGGGAACGTTCCGTCCTGACCCGCACCGGACCAGGTCACCGTCCAGTGCACAGTTGCCGTGACCGGGTACACCTGCCCTAGTTGGTTCGCCGACGAACGTCGGTAGACGTGGCCACAATCCGGCGAGGGTGCCTTCGGATCGGCTCCGCCCTCGTAGGGTGTTCCGGCACCCGTGCAGGTCACGGTGGAGCCGTCTCCCATCGACCAGGTCACCGATGTCGGGATCGCGGTCGCCGTCACAGAAACCCCCGGCACCGCCGCGGTCGCCGACACCGGCCCCCACCCGCCCGACAACCAGATCCACGTGGGCAGGTTCACCAACTGGGTGCCGGCTGGGTTCACCGCGATCACCGGAGCGGGCAACCGCAATTTTTCGCGCGCCGCCCGAGCGAGGACTTCGGGTGAAGGTGGTGGCGGCGTGGAACCCTCAGCAATCCACACAGGGCCGTGGGACAAGGGGTCCTTGCCGTCAGGCGAGCACAGCACCATGACCCAGGTCCCCTCCCCCTCAGGCTGCACGGCCTGAGGGGGAGGTTCGACCGGTCGGTGACGGCAGCTCTCGAACTCGGAGTCGGCATCACCGGTCGTTCCTGCGGCGCCTGTGGGCCTGAGCGGGCTGTGCCCGTTCACCGGTGCCGTACCGACACCGAGATCGCAAGCCGCGACCGGCTGCTGGCCGCAGACGACGTGGCCCCAGGGCTCGGCTACCGCTGAAGATGCGCTCGCAAGCACCAGCAGCGCGAGGACGAGCACCAGCCGCGTCAGCACGACCCCACCTCGTGCACGCCGACGGCGGCGACCTTCCACGAACCGTCGACTTGTTTCTCCACCACGGCGTTGATCCGGCGCCGTCCACCAGGTTCGTCGTCGGCGAGAGCGCCGTTGTCGACACGTTGCTGCGTCCACCCGGTCGAGTCGCCGCAATCGGTGACGATCGCCTTCGACGGCCGATCCTGAGGCTCGACGGAAGACACGCTCGGCCTCAACACCGGTTCGCCACGAGCCACAAGCCCCTTGTCGGAAGCAGAATGCAGTCCTTGGGTCAGGGTCGCGAGCGCGGTGCCGGTGGCGAACCTCGACAGGTACGGCGACCGCCAGTCCGCTGTGCGCGAGGCTTCGACGTAGGCGTCCCACATGCCGCGGTAGGCCTCGACGGACTTCTGCTGAGCGATGTCGACGGGGTCGAGCGCCGGTGCGGACGTACCCGCGTCGATCGGAATCGCCGATGGTTCGGGCAGAGCCGACGGGGGCGACGAGCACGCTGTACCAAGAATCATCACCAGGATCGCCGTCGCGGCACTGTGGAAGGTGTGCATGTCATTCCTCAGGGTTTGATCGTCGATTCGAAACGGGAGGCACATCACCGGCCTCCCCGCGGTCCGGCGGTCAAGGCAGGGTGATCGCGATCAAAGCGCCGCCGATGATCGCCGGGGCGAGCGCGATCGGGTCGTGTGGTCCGATTCGGCGGCCCAGTACCAGCAGGGCACCGACGAGGGCGGCCGCTACCAGGGCGCACGTCAGCCCGATGACGACAGTGGACCACCCGCTCCAACCCAGGTAGAGGCTCGTGGTGCCCAGCAGCATCACGTCGCCGGATCCCAGGCCGGGGGCCACGAGCACCGCGACCAGCAGTGCACCGCCGAACACCACGGCGGCCGCCGCGATCCCGCGCACCAGCGAGGGCAGGTCGCCGTGCCGTGACGACGCCTCGCCCAACAGGACCACTCCCCCGAGGAACATCGCCGACACGATCGAGCGAGGAATCCGCTGGCACACGAGATCGATCAGCACGAGCTGGATCCCGGTCACCCCGAACCAGCACCACGCCAGGTGTCCTGGGGATCCGGCGAATCGACAGCTGAGCGCGACCAGCGTCGTCGCCGTCGCCAGCGTGCACCCCACCGCGCCTTCGCCCGTCCAAGGCAGTAGCGACGGGACGGGGAGCAGTCGCTGACCGCGAGCCGCTCGTGTGCCCAGCAACGCGATCACCGGCCCGAGCAGCACACCCAACGCCGCCAGCACGAAGTGCACAACCATGCGTTTCCCCCGACGCTCGCCGTGAACGCGATGAATTGTCACGTCCAGCGATTGACCAACTGATCACCCGATTGGGCAAATGTTGGCCACTTGTCCCGATCGAATACGGCTTCTTCGTCATACCCTCGACCTCTCGGAGTGACTCCGGAATGAACACCCGGTGCCACTTGAGTCTCTGAACAGGCCGCACGGGCGACAAGGGGGACGGTGTATTCGCTTTGAAGAGAATAACGAATACGGACGAAATTGCGGCTAACAGCCGTTCAGCCGGCGAGGAACTGCGCGTACTACGGGAACGGCGGGGGCTGTCGCTCAGCGAACTGGCCAAGGCGACCAACTACAGCGTCGGGCACGTCAGCAACGTCGAGCACGACACGAAGCCCATGACCCGCGGATTCGCCACGGCTTGCGATGCCGCTCTTCAGACCGGCGGCGCCTTAAGCGACTTGATCACCACTGCGCTGCGGCCCCGTGGCCGCGGCCGAACTGTTCCTGTGGCGCAGTTGCCGGTGTCTCCCCGTCTGGTGGGCAGAACCGCCGAACTCGGCGCTCTCAGCTCTGCTTGGGCGGAGATGAGCCGGGACGTGGCATCCGGGGTGATCGTGATCGACGGTACGGCGGGCGTCGGCAAAACAGCGCTCGCCGTGGCCTGGGGTCACAGCGTCTCCGGGAGCTTCACCGATGGTGTGCTCTTCTACGATCTGCACGGCTATGCCGCCGACGCGACAGCCGCGGATCCGCATGGCGTTCTGGAGGACTTCCTCCGCTCCTTCGGCGTCGCTCCCGAAGACATTCCCAGCTCCACCGAACGCAGAGCCGCGACGTGGCGTTCCGTGTTGCAGGGCACCCGGACGTTGGTCGTGCTCGACAACGCCGCCGATGCCGAACAAGTCCGCCCTCTGCTACCTGGTGCCGCGGGGTGCTTGGCCGTCGTGACGAGCAGGCGGCGCATGTCCGGGTTGGTCGTTCGCGAGGGAGCTCGCTGCGTGACCGTCGAGCCGTTGAGGGGAAGTGGTGCGTCGGAACTGCTCGCCGAGATCGTCGGTGCCCGCCGGGTGCACGACGAGCCCGCGATCGCGAAGTCCATCGGTGAACTGTGCGCTCGCCTCCCGTTGGCGGTTCGAATCGCGGGCGAGCGCATCGCCGCGCACCCCCATCGCTCCTTGGTATCGCTGGCATCGGAACTCGCGGCGGCGGACGAACGTCTGGACGTGTTGTCCCCGTCGACCGACGGGGACGCGATCCGCGCAGTGCTGTCGTGGTCCTACCGCGCGTTGCCCGCCTCCGCCGCGCGGGTGTTCCGCTTCCTGGGACTGCACCCTGGGCAACGCTTCAGTGTTCCCGCGGTCGCCGCACTCGTCGGCGTAAGGGAAGTGGAAGCGAGCACCTGCCTGGACTACCTGTCCAGTGTTCACCTCATCGAAGCGGTGGGACCGGACCGGTTCCGCCAACACGACCTGCTGAAGGCCTACAGCCTGGAGCGGGTCCGTGCCGAAGACCCGTCGCACGAGCAGGACGCGGCAGTTCGGCGAGTACTGGACTGGTACCTGCAGACCCTCTACGTCGCGGCACACGCGTTGGCTCCACAGCGGAGCAACCCGACGCTGGCACCTCCTCTGGACTCGGTGTTCACGGTGCCGAAAACCCTCACCTACGAGCAGGCCCACGTCTGGTTCGAAGCAGAGACGCCCAACCTGGTCATCTGCACGGAACGTGCCCACGACGCGGAGTTGCACGTCCAGGCTTGGCAGTTCGCCGCAGGGCTGTGGGACTGGTTGCACCTGTGCAAGGCGTGGACGGTGTGGATCCGCACTCACACCACGGGACTCGCGGCGGCACGTGCCGACAAGGATCCCTTCGGGGAGGCGTGGATCCACAACAACCTCGCCAACGCTCACCGCGAGCTGCGCAACTTCGACGACGCTCGTCACCACTTCGATCGCGCGCTGGCACTGCGACAGGAAGTGGGAGACCTGATCGGCCAAGCGTGGACGCTGACCGGAAGCGGGTTCCTGGAACTCGACCTCGACCACAGCGAACTCGCCAACGACCTGTTCGAGCAGAGTCTCGGGCTGTTCCGAGAGGCCGGCGACCACCACGGGGAAGCCATTGCCCTCGCCAGCCTGGGCGAAGCACAACGGAACCTCGACCAGCCTGACCTCGCACTGCACCACCTCGGCATGGCGTTGGAGATCATGCGCTCCGGCGCCGACAGGTACGGCGAGGCGTTCACCTTGATCCGCATGGCGCGCACCTACCAGGCGATGAACTTGCACGTGGAGGCGTTGCAGCACTTCGACCTGGCACTGACCACCCAGCGCGCGATCGGTGACCGCTGGGGTCAAGCGGAAACCCTCGCCTCCGCCGGGCACACCCAGCTCGCACTCGGCGATATCACGGGCGCTGAAGCCGCGTGGCACCACGCACTGGTGATCTTCGACGAGTTGAACGATCCGCACGCCGAGGACATCCGGACGAACCTGAGCCGCCTGGTAGTCCCTGATCAGCGACAGGCTGGAGAGGATCAGCCCGCGGTGGTGTCGTCGGACCAGACGTAGTTCGGAGGGACGTAAGCCGCACACCGCTCCAGCAGGCGCCCCAGGTCGTCGTCGACGAGCAGCATGTCGCGGTAGGGCGGGCGCAGGAACTTCTCTTCGACCATGTGGTCGAGGAACCGGATGAAGTGCGTGAAGAACCCGTCGACGTCGAGCAGGCCGAGCGGTTTGGCGTGCAGTCCGAGTTGCGCCCAGGTCCAGGTCTCCAGGAACTCCTCCAGGGTGCCGGTACCGCCGGGCAACCCGATGAAGACGTCGGCCAGCTCGACCATCTTCGCCTTGCGCTCGTGCATCGTGTCCACGACGTGCAGCTCGGTGAGGCCCGTGTGCGCGACTTCCCAGTCGACGAGGTTCTGCGGGATCACCCCGATCACCGTGCCACCAGCGGCCAGGGCAGCGTCGGCCAGCGCGCCCATCGTGCCCACGTGGGCGCCGCCGTACACGATCTCGGCACCGCTCTTGGCGAGGGCGGTGCCGACCTCCGCCGCAGTCTCGAGGTAAGCACCGCGGCCGCTGGAAGAACCGCAGTAGACGCACACACGCATGCGCGCACCGTAGTGCCGAGACCCCACGAACGTGGTCTGGCGACTTGCCAGATCAACTGGTTGGGTGATCGTTGTGCGCATCGTCGTCGACACCGACACCGGCGTGGACGACGCTCTCGCGTTGTTGTTCCTCGCCGCCCAGGACATCGACCTGGTCGCCGTGGGCAGCGTGCACGGCAACGTCACCGCGCCTCAGGCCGCTGCCAACGCCTCCCAGGTGCTCCGCCTGGTGGGACTGCCGCACGTCCCCGTCGCAATCGGTGCACGGACCCCGCTGGTGCAGCCGCTGACCACCTCCGAGTTCGTGCACGGTCCGGACGGCCTCGGCGGATTCGCCGACCCGGCACACCCCGCGAGCTTCACCAGGGATTCAGCTGCCGAGCAGCTCGTCAACATCGCCAGGGCCAACCCCGGCGAGATCACGCTGATCGCGCTGGGACCACTGACCAACATCGCTCTGGCCGTGAGGCTCGAACCCGACCTACCCGACCTGCTGGGCCCGGTGACCGTGATGGGCGGGGCGATCGCCGGCCCCGGAAACATCACCCCGTGCGCCGAGGCCAACATCTGGCACGACCCGGAAGCCGCCGACGTCGTGCTGGGTGCCGGATTCGACCTCGTTCTGATCGGCTTGGACGTCACCGAGACCGTACGCGCGGACAGCGCCTGGCTCGCTCGACTGGCGGCGATTAACACCCCACGCGCGCACTTCGCCAGCAACATCCTCGGCTTCTACACCAACACCTACTCCGCTCTCCTCGGCCATCAGGCGTGCACGCTGCACGACCCGGCCGCAGCCGCGATCGCACTCGACACAGCGCTGGCGACCTACCGCTCGCTGCCCGTCTCGGTTGAACTCACCGGCACCCACACACGAGGACTCACAGTCGCTGACCTGCGGCAGTTCGTGAAGGACCCCAGGATTGCGGGTGCCGAAGATCCGATGCGCAGCCCCGTCAAGATCGTCCAGACGATCGACTCGAACGCCGTCTTGGACCGCATCATCGAATCACTCCTTTAACCTTACAGTAATCTTTTCTTCTATTTTCGAATATAATGAATCACTCTATCGGCGCACACCCGGTGCAACTCTTCTACTCGTAGTCCTGTCATGCCTCGCATAACACGAGCAGAAAAGAGCTGCCATGTCGCACCACTGGAGCAAGCCCAAGCTTCGCCGTCGCCTGACCGCCGTGGCGGTTTCCGCGCTCATGCTGCCCGCGCTCCTCAGCCCGACCGCGACCGCACAGGTCGCACCGCGGGGCAGCTGCGGCTTCTACTTCACCAACCCGGATCACGAACCGAGCGTCAACGCCCGCTACTACCACTGCGGCGATACGTTCATCCTCATCCGGGTCGACTGGAGCGACGGGTGGCACCACCGGGAATGCGTGCCTCCGTGGAACTCGATCGCCTTCCGCCCTGCAGGCCACCACCGCGTGGTCAACGCCTACTACGTACCGGGCGCACCGAGCCTCATGGGGCAGGGAGCTGACCGAATGTGCAGGACAGCGCAACCCCAGGAATGAACGACGTCGCCGTACGGGCCGCCTCGACCACCGCGCTCAGGGCGGCCCGACGTCTGGCACGCGGCCGCACTCGATCATCCGACTGGTCGATCACCAAGGTTCGATGCCGCCGCGAGCGAACGAGGAAGCGGTGTGGATGTCAGCGGCTGATCGTAGAAGGCCGTCCATGCCAGCAACAAGTCAAGTGATTTCGACTTGGGCAAAGCGAACTCGTCGAGATGACGCAACTTTCGTTGCCAACTCGCGACGAGATCCGACTGATCAGTGATGACCGTGACGCGATCCATCTCGGCGTATACGACGGCAGGCAACTTCGGGAGTTCCAGGTAGGTGCCACCGTGCGCCAAGCTCTCGTGGCCAATGCCTGCGGGGATGACCCGGATGGTGACGTTGTCACGGCCGGCCAGCATCGCCAGCGCGGTGAGCTGGTCGTGCATGACGGCGAAGTCTCCGACAACGCCTGACAACGCGGCCTCCGCGAGGTACAGCCGCACGTACGGAACCTTCGTCCCGTACAGCAGCTCGTCTCTCCGAGCCATCCTGGCCTCGACCACGACGTCGAGTTCAGCGGCGTCCGTCAGCGTCGCGCTCAGAAGTCGCCGCGCGTAATCAGCGCTCTGCACGAGGCTCGGGATCAGCGCCGGCCAATAGGTGGTGATGGTTGTCGCCATGCGCTCGTGCATCGCCACGACCGCCAGGGCTTCAGGGGTCCCGGGGTTGTGCCGTCGAACGAAGTAACCGGTATCGGCTTCACCGGTGAGCATTTGGAGCGCGTCGTGGGTCTCGCGGTTCGCGCCGCAGAGGCCCAGCAAACGGGCGACATCCCAACTGCTCAAACGCCGGATTCCGTTCTCCACCTTGCTCAACTTCGCCTGCGACCACCCGAGTTCATCGCAGACCTTGTTCGCAGCTATGCGTGATCGCTTCCTGGCCAAACGAATCTCTCTGCCGACCTCGCGCATGTGGACGGTCGAGACTCGGACAGTATTCTCTTCTCCAGTGGTCAAGGCAAACCTCCGGGTGGGGATGATTAAAAGTCCATTGTGGATACTTTGGCATGAGCGGTTAACGATGCCGTTTGCTCCACAGCCGGTGACGCGCTGGGCGCACCGGCTTGTCGTCGTAGGCCACGATCGCCAACTGGAACTCGATGAACTGGCGACACAGTCGAGGGCCGCGCCTCCACCGCGAAGCACAGGCGACGCAATGCCCGTCGGAGTCGGGCACGTGGTCGGCCAACAAGGCGCGCGTTCCCGCGAGCAGTCGAGGAAGATGTCGTCGGGCGATCTCAGCGGCGGTGTCCCGGTCGCCATTGACGGCGATGTCGGCCAGATCCGCCAACTGGCCAAGGACGTTCTCGCGCACAGCGCGGAACACCAGCGCGTCGTCCGTCCCGGTCATCGCCGTACCACCGCTCGGCTCGCGACACGGCGACCCGATGAAGCCGGACGGGGGAAGGGGAGGATGCCCTCCCGCTGCCGCCAGGACGTGTCGCAGTCGGCGCAGGTGGGCCAACACCACGCGGTCTTCGTCGGCCGGTCGTGTGGGACGGCCAGTTCCTTACCGCAGAGGGTCTCCCCCGTGTCGCCGACCACCAGGTTCTCCGGTATCGCGTGCCGCTTGCCGTCGTGGGGAAGCCAGCGGAACGGTCGAAGCGTCATCACGTCACCTCGAAGAGTGAAATCGCCGGCTCGGGAACTGCGCTGTGGGCCATGGGGTGTCCTCGCGATCGCGATTGGTGGGACAGGTCGCCGACACGGGTGGGGCCGCCTGTCGGGGAAGCGGGCCACCCCACCCGTGCCTGGTCCGCGCAGGGGGCGCTATAGGACCAGGTGCGCGGGCCGGCTTCCGCCGTCCGCACCTCGGACGCGATGGGCGTGCCGGGCGCTGCGCAGACCTCGCGCGCACCGGCACCACCCATCGCGCATGTCCGGCCATTCGGCGGCCGGTGGTTGTTCAGCGGCAGGCTCGGCACCACGAGACAACGCCCCGACACCAGGTGTCGGTCGCAGTGCTGAAGGCCATAACCGCACATGAGTCGCGCTCCTCGATTCCCTGCCGTTAGGGTGTTCCATACGTCCCGGGACAACAGTGACCGTCCCGGGAAACTGGGTCAATGCCCTGATCGGGCGATCCGTCGCAGGTCGAGGAGGCTCCCTATGCTGTCGGGCATGGTCCGCAACACCACTCCCAAAGCCATGGCCCTGGGAGCGAAGATCCGCTCTGTTCGAGAGAACGCCGACTTGTCTCAACGCGCTGCGGCGAAGATGTTGGGGATCGGCAACAGCACGATGTCGAGGATCGAAAACGGCGAGACACCACCGGATCCCGCCGAACTCGTCAAGATGCTCCAGGTCCTCGGCGCCACCGATGCCGAAACCGAGGAGATCCTCGAGCTGGCGAGCGACACGAGTGGTAACGCCTGGCTTGCTGTGACGCTGCCCGAGCAACGCGCTCAACTCGCGGCGCTACTGGACTTCGAGCAAATGGCCACGCACATCACCAGCGTCGCGCCCTTGCTCATCCCCGGTTTGTTGCAAAGCGGCGGATACGCCCGAGCCGTCATGCGTGCCGCAGGCGTTCCCCATGACGAGATCGAGACCCGAGTCGCTGTGCGCATGGGTCGCCGCGACATCCTGCTGCGAGCCGAGCCCACAAATCTGCTCGCCGTCATCGGCGAGAGCGTTCTACGCCGCCCAATCGGTGGATCACGTGTACTGGCCGAGCAACTCGACCACCTGATCAAGATGGCGGGGCTGCCCAACGTGACAGTGCGGGTCACACCGGACGACGCGGACTGGCACCCGGCGCTCTACGGCCCGTTCCTGCTCCTCACGAACAGCACCACGTCGTTGGTGCACATGGAGAACCAGCGCTCCGGCTTGTTCTTGAACGACGAAGCCGATCTCGCGGCCTACACGTCGGCCGTGGAGGAAACGCTGAGCGTGGCGCTCGACGCGGAACAGACCGCCGCGTTGATCTCGCGCGAGGCCGAGCGGATCAGGAGATCAGCATGATCAGATGGCGCAAATCAAGTCGGAGTGGCGCCAATACGGATTGCGTAGAGATCGCTGGTGACCTCGACGCGGTCCGTGACTCGAAGAACGAAGGTGGACCGGTGCTGAAGATCGGTCCGGCTGGCCTGCGGGTGTTCCTCGATGGGATCAAACGGGGCAGTTTCGAAGGCTGACCGTTGCCGTGGCTGTGTCCAGCATTGCCGGACACAGCCACGGCCAGCATCAGTCCGACGATCAGCAAGTCGTTCGTGGGACTGGCGACGTACAAGCGCCTCACTGCGCCGACAGTGGAGCCTCTGCCCCACCTGTGATGGTAGAGCGAGGTGGCGCGAGCAGGGATCCGACGCGGTGAAACGCCTCTCGGCCTTCAACACCGACTTGGGTGAGCCCGCCTTTGTCGGCTGCTCGTATCGCCCGTTGGATCTGGTGTGGCAGCCGGTGGGCCTCGGCAGCGACCACTGCCGATCGAAGAGTGTCTTCGGCTCCGTCCGGCCTCCCGGCGGCCAGGAGGACTTCCGCAGCGGTGACGCGTTCGATGACGTGCCACTGCGGCGCGACCGGTGCGGCGTTCGGCGACCTCGTGTCCATGATCCGCGCCGCCTCGGGGGCACGTCCTATGGCCACCAAGCCGCGCAGGTACACCTCGTTGAACGTGAACGGGTTGACCAGCATGCTCTGTGACGCGACGCCGTCGAGTAGATCGCGGTAGCCGCTGATCGCGCTGTCGAAGAGCACGGGGTCGCCGAGCTCACCCGCGGCACGGGCGAGCAACGCGAGCGCGGATCCGCGCCCCTGGTCGTCATCGGAGGTGGCTACCGCTCGGCCCAGGTGTGCGACCGCGGCAGGCACGTGATCCGCCTTGCGCAGTTCGTTGCCGTGCATCCGCAGGGCGCGGGCCAGCAACACCCGGTCGTCGAGCCGCTCGGCCACCGCGAGTCCTCGTCCGGTCCAGCGTGCGGCTGAGGCCAACCGTTCCTCGGGCAACACGGTGCCGAGGGACACGCCAAGCGATGTCTGGGCCTGGCCGAGCAGGATCAGGGTGTCGCGCTCGGCGTGCCCCTCCGCAACGCGGGCCTCCAGCCTGGCCACCAAGGGCCACAGCTCGTTGACCGCGTCGACGGCGCGGCCGGATTGGCGAACCATCTCGGCCAGGCGGATGGTGGAGTCACCGAACTGGATCATCGCAGCGAAGTCGGCGTCGTCGTGGCCGGTCACGCCGAGCACGTGCATCGGCAGGCCGAGCGTGGTCGCGATGTGGCGGCGGGTGCCCATGTCGTTGATGACGCGGCGGCCGGTCTCGATCATCGACACGTAGGTCTTGTCGTACCCGAGCAGTCCGGCGAGCTGTTCCTGGTTGAGCTGGTTGAGGCGCCGGTACAGGCGCAGGATCGTGGCCAGGTCACGGCTTCGCAGCATGCTGGCGGACTCCGGTGTCGACCACAGCCACACCGACGGGCAAAGTCGCCGAGCAGGTACTGCTGAGGGCTGGTGGCGAGTTGTGGCGTGGCAGGTCGGGCACACCGGCTCGACGGTGAGCCCGCCGAGGGCAGCTCCGCACGCTTCACACCGCTTGCCCGTCACGGTGGCTACCTCGCGGGTTCCGCGGCGTACGCGCGCAGTCGGGCGAACCACGTCGTGATGGATCGTCGGTACCCATCGGGCATGGTCAGGCCAGCCACCTCGGCTTCGGTGAACAGGCCGATCTCCTTGTGCTCGTGCGACAACACGGGTTCGGTACCGGTGTCCGGGTAGCAGCCGTAGGTCACGATGAACACGTTCTTCTCGGCCACGGCTATGTAGTACATCCAGGTGTCGAGGATCGGCCCGGTGGTGACCGTCCACCGTGTTTCCTCGGCGATCTCGCGGGCCACACATTCCTCGGGCGACTCACCGGGTTCGATGCGCCCGCCCGGCAACTCCCACTCGTCGCGTTCATTCTTCAGCAGGAGCACTTTGCCCTCGCGCACCACGACGCCCTTGATCGAGACGGGGTAGGCGAACTGGGTCGTCAAGGGTGTCCTCCGAGGTCACTGGTAGCCGCTCATCCGGCAAGGTAACACCGGCCACCACCTTCACCCGACCACGGTGTGTTGACAATCTGTCACTGGACGTGGCGGACTGTATCGAGTTCTCCTGATCTTCATGGAACGATTGGGTGAGGGCGGGACGAGGACCGATTCGGCCGAGACCCGCTACGGCGACGCGAAACCCGACCATGTGATCGCCGCGTTGGGCGCGCGTGGTCTGGCCTTGGTCGATGGACTCGCCACACGTTCGGAGCTCTTGCGGCTGACTCGCTCGATCGCGACCGTGGTCCCTCATCGTGACAGCGATCCCGAGGGTGTCACGACCCTGACCGACGTGGGCGAGGTGCCGAGCGGGTTCGCCGGGTTCAGCGCGGTCGCATTGAACCCGCACACCGATTGCTCCGGTCAGGCCGGTCCGCCGGCGTTGCTGACGATGCACTGCTCGAAAGCCGCGGTCTCCGGCGGTCAGTGTGTTCTGATCGATGGCCAAGCCGTGCACGACGACCTGGCCAAGTCCGAGCCCGAAGCGCTCCGCGCGTTTCGCACTCAGCGATCGGTGCTGTTCGGGGGTGCCAGCGGGCACCTCGGCTCCATCCTCGCCAACGAGGGAGGAGGTCGACTGATCCTCCGCTTCCGACGAGACGAGCTCGCGCGGTTCTCCCCCGATGTGACGCGTTGGCTTCCGGTTCTGCACGCGGCGATCGAACGACACGCCGTCGAGTTCGACTTGGCCGTCGGACAGGGTTATGTCCTCGACAACCACCGCTGGTTGCACGGTAGGAGGGCGTTCACCGGTCAGCGAGTCGTGCATCGCGTCCACGGCAACCCGTTGCCGGAGTTGGGCATCGTCACGGGTCTGCGTTCCAGTATCGCGATGGACGTGACGTGAGCGATGGCGCGGCAGTCGCCGCGTTCCCCGCTCTGGCCGGTGTCATCACCCTGCGCGAGGCGAACTGGTCATTCGTGCACCTCAACGTCATCCGCGGTGTTCCTACGACGGTGGAAGGCTTTCGGGCCTGGCCCGGAGGTTGGATCGACGCGATCCGTGTGCTGGGCGACACCGAGGCGATGGCTTTGCGCACCGACGGCGCCGAGCCACCCGGCATCGTCTGGGAGAAGACGGGCACGCTCGCCGATGTCATCGAGGCGCTGCAAGCCTTGCCTGCTCCCGACCACCGCCTCGCACCGCGGCTGGTCCGAGCGACTGGACCGATCCCGCGAACCCATTAACCAAGGAAATCCCGCGGCTCCACCCATTCCTTTGAACGGAGAACCCGAATGACATCGACCATCGCTCCACCCACGGCCACGCTGATTTCAACCATCGTGCGCGGCCGTCTGATCATGCAGTTGATCAACGAGCACAGCGGGATGACCGGTGATGAGGCCGGCCGGATCATGGACCAGGCCGTGGCGTTCCTCAAGACGTGCGTCGACCACCCTGGCCAGCACTTGCGCCCGAGCAGGAAGGTCGACCTCGGGTGGCATCAGTTCATCCTGAACACCGTCGACTACGCCGAATTCTGCCAGCGGGTGGCGGGCTACTTCATCCATCACGTGCCCGACGAGTTCACCTCTCCGCGTGGCGGGTCCGCCGAGACGACGAGGGCATTGGCCCCTACGGTGGAGGCGATGACGGCCTCCGGGTTCGAGGTCGACGCCGAGTTGTGGTCGGCGACGTCGGGTCAGTGCAGTCAGTGCCACCAGGGGTGCACCAATTGCGGCCAAGGCGACGGCAAGTAGATCGAGAACGAGGAGAAGATGACAACCCGCCATGCTTGGAACGACCTGCCCGATGCCGCCAGGCAGGCAGTGGAGCACCACATCGGGCACGTGCTCAAATCCGAGTCGACTCCCGGTGGCCGGAACTCCGAGTTGTCGGAGACCCTGCGGACCGAGCACGGCTCCGTCTTCTGCAAGGGGATCACGACCGACTCCCCCATCGTCTACATGCACAAGAACGAGATCCTGGTGAACCCGTTCCTGCCCGATGGGGTTACTCCACGACTGTTGTGGCGCGTCGAAATCGCGGGGTGGCTGCTGCTCGGATACGAGCACCTGTCCGGGCACCACGCCGACCTCTCCCCCGGCTCCGAACACCTGTCCCTTGTAGCGGAGGCGGTGGCTAAGATCGGCAGCGTCGTCCCTCCTTCGGATTTTATTGCCCCGCGGTCCATGTCCAACCGGTGGGCTCACGCGTTGACCAAGGAACTCGAGTTCTCTCCATTCGACAACGCGGACTCGTGGTCCGCTAACAACGCCGACCTGCTCGTCACGCTGGCAACCCGAGTACCGTCCTACATGGACGGTTTCAGCCTCATCCACTCCGACCTGAACCCCGCCAACTTCCTGGTGTCCGAACGCGCCCAGGTCGTCGACTGGGCGTGGTGGCAGGTCGGCGCCCCGTGGTTCGACCCGGCCTACCTGGTCATCCGCCTCATCGCCGAAGGCCATACCCCGACATCGGCGGAGAACTGGGCGCAGCAGTTCGACAGCTTCGCCCAAGCACCTCTCGACGCGATCACCGCGTTCGCTGCTTCCGCGGTCTGTATGTGGGAGCGCAGATTCCCTCGAACCGCACCTACCAAGGCCGCTCGGCAGTGGGTGCGGTACCGGATCGACTGACAGTCACTTGGCTGCGTTCGACGAAGAACGGCTCAGTCTCGAGGGACCTCATTGGCTGCGGTGACTACTCAGCTGGCCTTGCCCCGTCATGACGCCCGAGGAGCTGGATCGGCCTGGCGACGGCGTTCGAGGAACACCGTGTCGCGCCACCGGCGAAGCCCACGCACGACAAGTCCTCAAGACCTACGAACACCACTACAACCGGCACCGACCCCACCAAGCCCGTGAGCAACTACCACCCGAGGCTCAGCAACACCCCGCCGCGATACACGACCTCGACACCCGCAGAGTGCTCCGCACCCGCATCCTCGGCGGCCTCATCAACGAATACACACAGGCCGCCTGACCAGCAGCGATGACTTTTCGAGCGGCACAGGATGGCGGTGATGCTGGACAGCTGATGGGACAGACCGTATCGAGTGGCGCGCGACGCGGCTTCATCCAGCGTGCTCAGGCCTTGCCCAGCGGTGTGGCGGTCGGACAGCAGGATGTGGGCGTGGGCGGTGTCCAGCCTGACCCGTTGCATGGGCGTGTCGACGACGGCGGCCGTGCGGGCGGTGTCGATGTGGCGCACGCCGCGCCGAGGTCGCCGGCGCCGCAGTAGGCCAGCGCGAGCTTCTGCTGGGACACTGCCCAGTCCTCGGGTTCGTCGAGCTCGTCGAAGGCTTGTGACGCGGCGGTCATCGCTTCCAACACCACGTCGAGGTTGCCGTCGTTGTTCTTGCTCAGCGCGGTGCCCACCCACAGGCGAGCGCGGGTGCGGTCCCGGTCGCTGAGGCGATGATCCTCGGCCAGCACGGCGTAGTCGCGAGCGGCGGATTCCACGTGCCCGGACATCTCCGCGATGACGACCTGGGTGAGTTCGACCTGAGCCGTGCGACGAGGGCTGCCCAGCGACCGGAACAGACGATGTGCGGTGCGGTAGGTGCTGTCCGCCGAGTGCGGGCCACGTAATCTGTCTTGGTCGCGGTGGATGTCGCCGAGGACCACGAGCGTGCGCGCGTAGAGCCGCAGGCCGTGGCGGTCGAGGTCGGCCGGGCTGAATCGGAGGAGCCAGCGCTGCGCCAGGCGTGCGGCGAGGGCGAAGGCGAACTTCTGCTGGTCCACGCACGTCGCGGCGCGGGTCAGGTCGTCGAGCCAGGTGGCCTGGTCCCACACCTCGACGGGATCGTGGACGGCGATCCCGGTCGTCGTGGCGTGCTCGTCGACCAGCCGTTGGAATCGTTGCTGTGCGGCGGGCTCAGCACGGGTGAGTGCAGTGTCGAGGATGGCCTAGCATCGCGCAACCCGACCAGCACGAACGACATTTTCGACCATCACATATCCAATGACTCGGAAATGAACCGCTACGTGGGCCGACTCCGAGTCTTCGTCATGCGTCCTTACTATCCGGCAATTCATCCTGATACTCGTGATATGTGACCTGAAAAAACTCAAAGAAGTTGTCGTAAGGTTCGGAGTCCTCCCAAGGCAGCCATAGCACGGGGTGTCCACCATTGACAATGGGGCCATCTTTCCAAATAGCGAACACAGTAGCGGTATCTCGACTCTGGGTAATTGGGTAAATCTGATCGCGTGACGGCACAATGCCAGGTTCCGGCAGCGCAGAGTAGTAGGCATCGAGTGTCCGATTGATATCATCCCACGCGGCCCCTTGGCCAAGTTCGTCGGCACCAAGAAGGCTATTACTGAGATAAAACTGGGGCCACCCGTTACCGTAACTGAGAAACTCACGGTGTTGCGGATCTAGTGAGTGCCCCAGCCGTCTTTCGGCGGCAGCAAGTTCAGCAGGAGTGGCAGCCAAATGCGGCACGGTGTAGGGGTAGAGATCGTCGACCTCTGCCACACGGCGCCGCAGTACGGCCATCTCGGCGATGAGGTCGGGCCAGGGCGGTATGTTGCCAACCGATTGCGTCATGAAACGCTGACTCCTCAATTCTTTGATATCGACTGTTCCAAAACCATCCGGATACTACGGTGATTTAGGGTATTCAACCTCGAATCCAGTGGGTTTGTAACCCACCGGGTAACCATTTACTTGGCCAGCTAGTGAACTGTTGACACGTTTGTCCATATCCTGCCACTCGTGGGGCTCACCCTTGCCCATCCAGGTGGCGTCCGGCACATGCCCAGCGACTCCCGTATACGGCGCTCCCGCCGCGTCGGCACGTGCCCGTTCCCTGGCTGCAGCTTTTTCCGCCTCTCTGCGAACACCGTTCTTGGTGGTGGGGACCCGGCCGGTCTTGGATAAAGCATTGGCTGCGACTGCGCGGTTAGCGCCCTCAACGTAACGTTCGACCTGTTTGATCTCCGCTGGGGTCGCTCCAGGCGGGACCTTGACCGTCACCGGTCCGGACATATTGCTTGCAGAGGCCGAAGTGGATGTCGTCGGATTGCGCACGGCAGGCGGAGCAGGAGCGGTAGGGACGTTTCGTATAGGTCCTCCGTTACCAGTGGCACCGGTGTCGGCACGACGCAGTGCCTGCCGAGTGCGTTGAGATGTCTCGACGATGTCGTCGGTAATTTTTTCAAGGTTGCGCATCGCCTCAGGCACCATCTTCATTGCCTTGGAGATCTTCCCCATGTCCGCCTAGATCCATTCTGCGATGAGCATCACCAAGTCGGCAATGATCAAAGGTAATCCCAGACCCAGTGAGGCTCCGGCGCTCGCCAACCAGATCGGTAAGCGCTTGATGATGATCCCGACTAGCTCAGCAATCAGTTCTTGCACGATGACTCGCACACCGGCCACCACTTGGCCTGCTGTCTGGACAGCGTTGGCGACGCCGTCGGCCGAGGCGGCCGAGGCCGTCACCCCGTCATACTGTTCAGCGGCTTGGGCGCGGTAGGCATCGCCGGTCTGGCCACTCCACGCCGAGGTATCGTTATTGACGTAGTTGCGCAAGTCGACGGCGTTGTCTGCAACGGTTTGGGCATGTCGGCGCCATTGCTCGGCGTACGCCTGGATGGCAGCAGGATCACCAGCGAACATGTCCAATGCTTCTCTCAACGGCTGGACGTGTTCCATCAACCACGCCACGCCTGTACTGACTAGCGCGTCCACGGGGTTGGCGATGGCGCCCAGAACGTCCAGGCCAGCCCCCGCGCCCGCCTCAGACCAGTTGCCCGAGGCGATCGTCGCGGACAGTGTTTCAATGCTGTCGGTCAAACCGGTGCCAGCGGTGCTCTGCTCACTCACAGGACTCCCTCCAAGCGGGTAAAGCCGTTCTGTCCCTGGCTGTCTGCGCTGTAGTACGTCTCGAGGGTGCTTCCCATAATGTTCGCGGTCTGGTCGATGGACTCGGCTCCGGCATCAATGACCAGCGCCGCCTCGTCAACCATGGGCTGCAGCAGTGCAGGAATGAAACTGCCGATCAAGCCGAACGCGTTGGGCGGAACACCCATGCTCCTGACGGCACCACCGGCCTCAGCGAGTATTGACGACACGCCACCGAGATGTTGCCGGTGAGCATGCAGTTCGTCAGTTAGGTAACTATAGCCCTGGCCTGCCACAACTCCTCCTCACTGTCCGCTACAGTCGATGACTCGATGAAGCATAAGCGTGGTGAGGCGGCGGCCGAGTCGGTTCGCCGCAGACACGGGTGACCTTGACCCAGAAGGACTAGTGCGATGCCCAGCAGCGGCCCAGCCGACATGGAGCGGTCAATAGAACGGTGGGCTGCACAAGTCCACGCCAAAGCAGAGACCTATAAGACTCTGACCAGCGAAATGAGCAAGATCACCGGACGAAGCGAGGCTGCCAACGGTGCTATCAGGGTCACGGTCAACCAGGCTGGCCTTGTCACGGACCTTTCGCTGTCCGACGACGTACGCTCCATGCGCGGCAGCCGTCTGTCCGCCGAGATCATGACCGCAATCCGGCGAGCGCAAGCCGCCCTCGGTGATCAAGTAGTCGATCTGATGAAGCAACGTGTTGGCGACGACGCCGAGACCATTGCCACAATCGCCAGCAGTTACGCTCAACAGTTCCCCTCGCCCGATCCTCAGCAGAACAACGACAAGTCCGCGCACCGCGCCACCTTGGAAGGTGAGGAATTGTCAGATCCCTACTTTGATCACCAGAATCAACAACGTTGGCGGTGACTACACATGGACGGGATTTTGGCAAGCACAGGTGCAGGGCTGTCAACTGCGCCTGTTCGACCGGCACCTCGACGGGACGGCTGGAGCTGGTCCCGCACCGCACCGCGCTGATTCCCGAGGTCACCGGGCTCAACGTTGAATCGGGTCTGGTTGCCTTCCAGCTCGAGCAACTGGCCCTGGCCAGCGAGGTGTGGTCATCGGGCAACACCGCCGCCAAGCGACGAACCAAGCTGGCCAGCTACCTGGCCACGGGTGTCGAGCGCCTTTGGATCGTCGATCTCGACGACGCTGGCACGACCGTGACCACCCACCGTCTGCGGCTGGGCGCCTATACGCCCGAGAACGTCGTCAAGCCGAGCGGCCCCGACACTGTGCCTGCCGAAAACCTCATTCATTCAGGTATAGGCGGTCTATCGCGACCGTGCACGGAAGCGGTCGCGATCCCGCGCTGCTGCTGGTAAGGACTGGTGGAACGGGGCCAAGACAGAGGAAGATCAAGAACCACGCGCCCAGCCAGTACCCGGTGGGGCAGGACGATCGGCTTCAACGCCCAGCGCTTGCGGATGTCGTGCAGTCTAATCCGCTTCTGACGTACCGGCGAGCTTTAGCCAGCGAGTCGAAGGTGGCGCTCCACATCCGCTCTTGGGTCAAGTCCAGGGTGAACACCTCGTCAATGGTGGTGGCGAGGAAGCCACTCGCGCGCCCAGCGTGTCCTGGAGTTGGCGCACTCGGTGCGAGACGTCTGCGTGTACGCCTAAAGTCTTCAGGCTCGCTGACGTCGGGCGCCGCGGCTGCTCATCGAGTAAGCAGCAAGGCAGTGATACCGCCGTGGTTCTCGACGCCGATCAGGGCGTCTCCTGTGGTCTTGCAGGCTCGACCCAGCTCGGCGTCCACGAGCTCTTGCACCACCACGTCGATCGGTCGTCCTGCCCGGCGCCCGTGGTCCATGATCATCCGCGCGGCGCGAACAACTGCCTGGCGAGACCGCCGGAGAAGACGTAAGCCAGCGCCTGGAACTGTTCGGGCAATCCGATCACATAGCGGCGCAGCAGCTTCTGCGTGCGTCGAAAGTTCAGGTAGTCAACCCGAACGATCTCGTTGAAGACACTGCGCATGCCGGCACCGGACAGCTCGAAGTCGAACTGGACTTCGGTGGAGACCGACACCAGGAAGTAGCAGCCGGGCATGTGAAAGACCGCTTGAGCTCGTTGAGAAACCGCCGCGCGTCTTCCCTGTCGCACCGCTGCACCAGCTCCCGCCGTCAGCTTCATCTACCAGTAAGTCCGGAAACGGTGCTGCGCTGGCACCGAGACCTACTCGCGCACCGCCACGCGGCCAGGTCTCACCCCAAGCGCCCCGGCCGATCGCAGACAGTACGGTCACTTTCGGCTAGCCCAAGGATCAAGGTGCAGGCTGGCCGTGATACTGCTCGCGATCAGGGTTCACATACCCAGATTTCGCCGCAGATAACAGGTACTATCCGCCCATGTCGTTCTGGGAGGTCGCGGCTCCGACCTGGCTGCAAGGCGTCGGAACGGTCGGTGCGTTCACGACAGGTGGGATAATCCTGCTCCGTGAATTGCGGAAAGATCGTGGTCAGCAGGAAGTTCAAGAGCGAAGGCAGGCCGCAGCGGTCTCGGCCTGGCTGTGAGCTGGCGCCGCTAGCGGTATCGCGGGCGCAGGTGGAGTCCTACGTGCGGTGGTCGCAGGAGATCCGCCGATTCAAGCCCTCCACCGTGTCACGGCGGATGGCCGTGGTCACCGGCTTCTATCGCACCTGCGTGATCGACCGGGTGTTGGAGCACTCACCCGCCGACTACGTACGCCGACCCCACGTCCCCAACGAATCACCGGTACTCGGCCTCGCCCACCTGCAGTTCGAAGCCGTACTCGCCGCCGCACGGGAATCGGACAACCCCTTCGACCTCGCCCTGGTCGCGATGCTCGGTCTACTCGGACTCCGGGTCTCGGAGGCGAGTCGGGCGGATGTGGAGGACATCGGCGAGGAACACGGCCACCGGGTCCTGCTCGTGCACGGCAAAGGCGGTAAAGAACCCTTGTCCCGCTGCCGCCCGCGGTTGGGCGGGCACTGGACCGGGCCATCGCCGACCGTATGGCGGGGCCGGTACTGCTCAATCGGCGACGGCACCGGATGGACCGGCACTGCGCCACACGACGCCTGCACCGACTCGCCGAGACCGCCATCGTGCGGCTACCGAAGCTGCACCCACACCTGCTGCGGCACACTTACGTCACCACCATGCTCGACGCCGGGGTCGACCTCCGCGACGTCCAGATCGCCGCACGCCACGCCGACCCCCGCACCACCATGCGCTACGACCGCGCCCGCAAGAACCTCGACCGCCATCCCAACTACATCCTCGCCGCCTACATGGCCTCAGCCACCTGACAACACACCTGCAACGAACCGGGTCGTCGTATCGCAGGAGCCCACGATGGCGGCCAAACTGGCAAGCCAGGAAGGAGTGATCGAGGATGATCGTCCGAGGGTGGAGCACCGGATCGCCACGGCGCTCCGGTGCGGGCTACGGGCTGCGGCTCTCCGCCGCGGATCGAGATCAGCACTTCCGCCGCGAATGGACATCCATCGAGATCGACCTTGGTCCCTACGGCGTGACCAACGTGGCCCTGTCCCCCTCGTTCTGGCGATCCTGCACCGAATTGCGAAGCTCGGACGTAGGCCATTGGCTTGTCGCCCGGCAGCTTGCACCATGGCCAAAGGGTGCGCCCCCGCACCTCAACCTCGAGCACCTCGGCGGCGGCCGCTTCCGGCTCACCAACCCAAGATAGTCACGCGCTGGACGAACGTCCGACCATGCCGATGAGGGCGCGGCACCCATCGCGAATGGTGAATACGCGCGGTGTCGGTTCCGGTGCCATTAACCCATGTTCGGGCACCGGGACATCACGGAACTGAAACCCGACTTGGCCATTCGCGTTGTGATCGATGACTTCCGTCCCTGTGACGCCCGTAGGAGGCACTCGCCAAATGAGTCAGATGCCCACAGGTCCAGAGGGTGACGTGACCAACGTGGTGACCGGTGTCATATCGGGTGAGGTGGTGCAGGCTCGCGTGATCGAGGGTGGTGTGCACTTTCACCGGCCAGCACGCGCGCCAGTGACGTTGCCGCATCGAGCGGGCATCTTTCCGCCACGGGCGACGGCGTTCCAAGCCCGCGCGATCACTGATCTGCTGGCGCGAGCGCTGGCGCCGGGTGAATCAGCCGTGTTGACCTCTGGCGTGGGAACACACACGAGTGTGGTGACGGGGTTGGGAGGTGTGGGTAAGACCCAAGTGGCGTTGGACTATGCCCAACGGTTGTGGGAATCCGCGGATGCGGAGTTGATCGTGTGGGTGACGGCTGGGTCCCGCGCCACGATTGTGTCCAGCTATGCCCACGTGGCGACCGACCTCACCGGCATTGAGGACGCAGAGCCGGAACATGGCGCCCAGCGACTGGTGGAATGGTTGGCCACGACGTCATCACAATGGTTGATCGTGCTCGACGACGTTCAAAACCCCCGTGACTTACATGGACTGTGGCCGCCGGTCACACCGTCCGGCCGAGTGGTGGTGACTACCCGGCGCCGGGACGCAGCCTTACGCGGCCACCGCCGCCACCTGATCGATGTCCGAGTGTTCAGTCCGAGCGAGGCGAAGGGGTACCTGCGAGCAGTACTGGCTGAACAGCCGCATTTGCTGGTCAGGGCCAATGACCTTGCCTCAGCGTTGGGCTTTCTGCCGCTGGCGTTGGCTCAAGCTGGCGCCTACATGCTGGACCGCGGCCTGACCTGCGCCGCCTACTTGGAGAGGTGGAATGACCGTCTCCGCAGCCTTGCGTCGCTCGTACCCGGACCCGAGGGGCTGCCCGACGAGCACCAGGCGACGGTCGCGGCGTCGTGGTCGTTGTCTGTCGAGCAGGCCAACCGGCTGGAACCAGTGGGTGTGGCAGGTCCGTTATTGGAGGTGGCCAGCTTCCTGGACGCCAACGGCGTTCCGGCTGAGGTGTTCACTACCAACGCCGTGGCAGAAGTGCTGGAAAGGACGATAGGACGTCGAATTGACACGGAGGCGACCCGTGACGGGCTCAGGTGTCTGCATCGGTTAAACCTCATCACGGTCGACTCTGGTTCGTCGTATCAGTCGGTGCGGATTCATACTTTGGTGCAACGCGCCACACGCGATGCCTTGCCAATTCACCGGCTGCCGGGTGTGGCGCGCGCGGCAGGCGACGCGCTGGTGCTCGTCTGGCCGGACGTGGAGCAGAATGCGATGTTGGGACAGGTTCTGCGCGCCAACGCTGACGCACTGGCCGAGGCCGGAGCCGAGCATTTGTGGAAGCCTGACGGCCACGCTGTGTTGTTCCGCAGCGGAACAAGCCGCGGGGACAATGGCCTAGTCGCCGAGGCCAGAGCCTATTTCCTACGACTGCAGGCCGCGTCGACCAACCACCTGGGCCCGGATCACTCCCACACTCTGACCGCCCGTCACCATCTCGCCCATTGGCGCGGTGAGGCAGGAGACCCTGCTGGCGCCGTCGCGGCTTTCGAGCAACTGTTGGCCGACCGGTTGCGAGTGCTAGGCCCCGACCATCTCCACACTCTGACCACCCGTAACAGCGTCGCCCGATGGCGGGGCGAAACGAGCAACCCGGCTGGCGCCGCCACCGCGCTGGAGGAGTCGCTGGCCGAGTACGTACGAGTACACGGCTCAGACCACCCGGAGACCTTGACTACCCGCCATAATCTTGCGTATTGGCGTGGGCGGGCGGGCGATCCTGCCGGCGGTGCCGCCGCGCTGGAGACATTGCTGGCCGATTCCCTCCGAGTACTGGGACCCGACCATCCCGAGACACTGACCGCCCGCCGCAACCTCGCCTACTGCTACGGGCGGGCCGGTGACCCGGTCCGGGCCGTGGCCACATTGGAGACGGTGCTGGCCGATTCCCTCCGAGTGCTAGGTCCCGACCATCCCCACACTCTGACCGCTCGCAACAACCTCGCGTACTGGCGTGGGCGAGCCGGTGATCTGACCGGCGCGGTGACCGCGTTCGAGCAACTAGTCGCAGATCGGTTGCGTGTACTGGGCCCTGTTCATCCCGCTACGCTGACCGCTCGCAGCAACTTGGCTGACTGGCGTGGGCGGGCGGGCGATCCTGCCGGCGGTGCCGCCGCGC
Organism: Umezawaea sp. cmx-9-4; assembly: GCA_049997955.1. GTDB lineage: Bacteria > Actinomycetota > Actinomycetes > Mycobacteriales > Pseudonocardiaceae > Umezawaea. The sequence goes on from JAEBDY010000014.1 coordinate 179,143, forward strand.
TGGAGACATTGCTGGCCGATTCCCTCCGAGTACTGGGACCCGACCATCTTGAGACGCTGACCATCCGCAGCAACCTCGCCTACTGTTATGGGCGGGCCGGTGACGCGCGTAGCGCAGTGACGGTACTTGAAGAACTACTGGCCGACCGCTTGCGGGTCCTGGGCCCCGACCATTTGCACACCATAGCTACTCGCCACAATCTTGCGTATTGGCGTGGGCGGGCAGGCGATCCTGCCGGCGGTGCCGCCGCGCTGGAGACATTGCTGGCCGATTCCCTCCGAGTACTGGGACCCGACCATCCCGAGACACTGACCGCCCGCAGCAACCTCGCCCGCTGCCATGGCGAAACCGGTGACGTGCGTGGTGCGGTGACCGCGCTCGAAGAACTACTAGCCGACCGCCTGCGCATCCTAGGCCCCGACCACCCCAGCACCCAGGCCGCCCGCAACGACCTCGCCTACTGGAAGTTGCAACTAGCGCGAAGTGCTGGCGCTTGACGGGCGTCCGCCCTGTGAACAAGTCAGAACGCCAGCACCAACATCAAGTTCTTCAAGCAATCGAACATCCGACTGTAGCCGCGCTGCCCCTCGACACGCCGCCGACCAGTCCTCGGCGGGCTGATCGACGGGTACGAACCCATAGCGGCCTAACCGCAGGTCAGACCATGTAGCTGACTTTTGGCACCCCACAGGCCCGACTGCGGCGATTGCCAAGATGGAATGTGGACTCCACAGCACGTCGTACCGCTGGCCGCTTTGATCTTCGTCATGCCCCGCGATCCGGCACGCAGGGTCCGAGAAGACCTGGTGCGGGAGTACGGCGCTTGAACGTGGCGTGGTTGCCACGGTCTGGCGTTGAAGCCGAAAGATGGGACGCCGCGAAGACAAGAGCCGTCCTCCATGACCATCACTGTGGCGCGTTCCGCAATGGAACGTGAGAAAGCTGTCACTCACGGGCTTGGCCAGCGCGTCTCGGTCGAACCTGTGGAGGAGTGACCAGAGCTTTGATCTTGCTGCTCGCGCGCGACTGGTCGAGGCGGCGCGACCCACGCCTGCGGATCCGGATCCGCTGGCCCGAAGGCCCGGTGTGCGTGAACTGCTACGACGACGCCGTCTACACCCAGGGGCTGTGCGGCGGCTGCGGCGTCAAGCGGCTGCTGCCTGGGATCGGCCCGGCAGGTGTGCGGCTGTGCACCGACTGCGCGGGCGGTCTCGGCGACTTCACCTGCGACCGGTGCGGCCAGGAAAGTCCGCGCTACCGGGTCGGCGCGTGCGCGCGCCGCGCCCTCTCCGAACGGCTCGCGGCCCTGCTGGACGACGGAACCGGCGCGATCCGGCCGAGTTGCTGCCGTTCTATGAGTCGTTCCGGGCGATGCCCCGCGCCCGCGGCGGCCTGCTGTGGCTGTCCAAACCGCACATTCCGCCGCTCCTGCGCGCGCTGGCCAGCGGCGACGTGCCACTCACCCACGAAGGACTGAGCACGCTCCAGCCCTGGCGGGCGGTGATTCACCTGCGCGACCTGCTCGTCGACGCCAGCGTTCTGCCCCGGTCGAACGGTTCCTGTTCCTGCTCAAGCAGTGGCTTCCCGGCTGGCTGGCCACGATCGAGGATCCGCAGCACCGCGGTGTGCTCGAACGCTTTGCGACCTGGCATGTCCTTCAGCGGCTCCGCAAGACCGCGGCGAAGGAGCCCATCAACTCCGGCCGCGCGAACATGGCCCGGCATCTCATGCGGATCTCCGCGAAGTTCCTGATCCACCTCACCGAGCACAGCCGGACACTCGAAACCTGCCGCCAGGCCGACATCGACCTCTGGTTCGCCACCGATCTCGGCCGCCAAGGACACTCCCGGCCATTCCTGCGCTGGTGCATCACCCACCACGAACTACCGCGCCTGCGGCTCCCTGCCGTCGCCAAGAACGCCGCAGTCCAGCTCAGCCAGCAGCAACGTCTGAGCTACATCCGCCGTATCCTCACCGACGGATGCCATTCCCGCCTGCGATCGGGTCCTCGCGCTGCTGATCCTGCTCTACGCCCAACCGCTGGTGAAGATCGCCCAGCTGACCGTCGACGACGTCCTGCGCGACCACGGCCAGGTCCTGCTTCGGCTTGGCGACCCGCCGATCCCGGTGCCACGTCCGTTCGCCGACGTGCTGCTTGACTACGTCGGCAACCGCCCCAACATGTTCTCCGCCAGTAACTCCACCATCCGCCATCTGTTCCCCGGACGCCGCGCCGGGCAGCCGATGCACACCACCTCACTGCGCCTGAGGCTGCGCAACCTCGCGCTGCCTAGCCTCGACGCTCGCACCGCCACGATCCGCCAACTCCTGCTCGAAGCGCCCGCCGCGGTCGTCGCCGGAATGCTCGGCTACCACCCCGGCACCGCCGAAACGCTCGCCATCCAAGCCAGCTCCACCTGGGCCCGCTAGGCGGCTGGTAACCACCAGCGACGACAACTGCAAGCGCCCCGTGGGCCAGGCTCCCTGAGCCCTGATCCACCGATGTGATTCGGAATGATCATGCCGCCGTTTGTGGTGATGGCTGGGGATGAGGACAGGCGTGACCTGCTGGTCTGTCCAGCATTTCCACTGTGGTCGGGATGTCGGGCCCTTGCGGGCGGGGTGGACAAGTCGGGTCAGGCCGAGGGTGGCGGTGCGACGTGCACGGCATCGGAGTGAACGGCGTCGAAGAGTTGTTGCCAGGCGTCCCGCCAGGGCCAGTGTCGCGGCAGGTGAACGGTGAGATAGCAGCGGGCGGAACGGGCCAGACGGGCCGGCACGGAGATCAGGTGGGCGCGGAGGGTGGCGGTGGTGGCCTTGGCGTGCAGGACCGAGGCCAGCGATCCTGCGGCCCGCAGCAGGTTGTGGGTGATCGCCCAGCAGGTCAGCCAGGCCGCGTTGGCCTGGAAGTGCCCCGAGGGCAGGTGTGCCAGGGGACCGGCTTTGCCGTCGGCGATGACCTGTTCGATGACCGCGTGCCGGCGGTGGTCGGCTTCGGCGGGCACGAGTTCGAAGGGGCTGTCGGTGAACACGGCGTGGTAGCGGTAGGCGGGAAACAGTTCGGTCTGCCCCGCCGATGTCGTGGTGTGTAGACGTTTCACGCGGCGCACGATCAACCTGGCGGTGACCTGCTGGGCTTGACGGCGTCCGGTGAACGCGGTGTAGCACGGGATTTCGGCGACCTCGGCGTCGGAGATCAACTCACCGGTGTCGGGGTCCTCGATCGCGTTCGGGTAGCGGATCGGGATCCACGCGTGGTCGGCGACCGCGGTGATCGCGGCGGTGATGGAGGGATTCATACCGGTGGTCAACGAGAAACGGGCGCCGGCTCGGCGGCAGGCCGCGACCACGTCGGCGGTGTAGAACTTCGCGTCCGCGCGCACGATCCGTGTCCCTGTGCAGCCGATCTCGGCGGCGACGGAGAGGGCTTCGGCGACGAAGGACTCGGCACCGCGCACGTCGGCGGCTTTGCCGCGTCGCATCCGCACCGCGGCGATCACCGGCCGGGCCAGCGGGGTGGAGACCACCGCCAGCAGCGGATGCAGGGTGCGTTGCCCTTTCAACCGGCCGTGTTCGGCGCCTTGTTTGGCGTGGCCGTAGACCTGTTTGTGGGTGGGGTCGATATCGATGAACGCCACGGTGTCCGCGCCGGGGATCAGTGGGGTGTGGGCGGCCAGTTCGGCCAGGAACGCCCGGTGCACCCGGTGCACCCGGTGGAGTTGGCGGACGTGTCCGTGGGTGAAGGACCGGAGGAAGGTGCCCACGGTGGAGGGTGCGCGGGTCCCGGTGAACGCGATGTCCATGCCGCCGTGGCGTATTCGGTGGATGTCGTCGATGCTGTCGGCGCCTGCGGCCTTGGCCGCGACCAGTGACATCACTTTCGCGGTGGGGTTGGCGCCGCCGCTGTTGTCCGCGTCGGGGATGCGGATCGCTTCACCGGCCAACTCGGGCAGGCGGCATCGTTGGGCCAGTCGTAGCACCGGTATCAGGCCTGCGTCGGCGATCAGGTTCGGATCGTCGAACCGTGCCGACACCGCCGAGGCGGTATGGGAGGATCTCACTTGGCAGATGTCCTTTGCTCATGCGTTGATGGAACCGTCGCAAGTCCCATTATCGCAGTTCAGAGGGCATCTGCTCTCATGTCTGAAGAAATTTCAGACCACAATCCTCGGTGGATTAAGGCTCAGACATCGGCAACCTGTTCGCACCGGTCGCACTGCAACGTCCACTGCCTCGTTAATCTCCGGCTAGACCGCTGCAAGACCTTCGGATCCATCCCCGGACTCCTTGTAACGCGGCTCCTCGCCGAAGAACTCTCGCCAGCCCCTCGCCGTCTTCAAGAGCCGGACCAGCTTGTTCACGAACGCCTTCGTGTACCCGTAGTCCCTGTGCATCTTGTCGTACAAACAGTAACGCTCATCTGTGCGCTCGGGATGCTCCGAACCAACGCACGGCCTCACTTCGAGTTTTCGCCAGGCCTTGATGAAGTGAGCGCGGTGGAAGATGAACGGGAGTTCCGCATCGACCTCCTGGACCACGCGGTTGGGCTTCATGAGTTCCAGGTTGACCACGCCGCGGCGTTGCTCGCGAACAACGACCAAGCCCTTTCTGCCGAGCATCTCCACAGCACTTTTTTGATCTCCGGTCATGTCGTCGTACCTGGTGAACTGCACCGCCAAGGCTTCCGGGTCACGAGGCACCAGCTCGTTCACGAGCCGGAGTCGCAGCTCGTAGCGCCGGTCGTTGACGACCTCGTCCGACAGGCCCGAGTGGTACTCAGCCATGAACGTCCGCAGCTGTGCCGGCAGTGCGGCTCTCAGCCGGAGAAGCGTCGCCTCGCCAGGGTCGGTGAAGCTGCCGATGAATACCGGGAACCGCAAGCTGGTCGCCAAGGTCGCCTGCGGTCCGAACTGCGCCACGAGCTCTTCCTCGTAGTTGAGCAGGTGCGCTTGAGCGAACCCGCCGAGAGCAGCCTGCAGGCTCAGTTGCGACCGTGAGGCATACCGGTGCTCGATCTTGTTGCGCAGCGCGATGAAGAATTCGACGTTGCTTCGCACCGGATCGGTTCGCGGCCAGCGTTCCGCGACGCACCGAGCCAACTCCCAGCATTTCGGTTCACCATCCACTTTCTCCAGACGCCTCGGTAGATCGCGTCTCCAGTAGCGGAAGTCGATGTCGTCGCGGACGAAGACGGCGTGCAGTAGGTACAGGTAGGCAAGGTGCATGTGCACGACGAAACCTTCGAAGGCACGGGCCTCAGCAGGGTCGTTGTAGAGCCTGGCGGCCAGGCACGCCTCGGATCGTGAGGCGTCGATCATGGGCCAAAACTTCTTCGGTCGAGGCATCCATGCCTCCCTCGCTCCGCGCTGCCTGTGCTTGAGTAGCGCCGATTGGCGCCAGCGCGTTACTCCACACGCGGAGGAGGCCAGTGATTCCACCCGATCGGTTCAAGGCAGGCGTCTTGCAAGGTGCGTGGCTGAAGGCTCAGCTCAGCGGTCCGCGCCGAAGCGGCGAGGCCTCTTGCTCCTTGGCGCTGGCGAAGGGCCCGTTCTCTCAAGAGACACCCTCATGTTCCCTCGCGGTGGCACCGCTGCTTGAACAGGCGACACTAAAGGTCGCGGAACATAGGCACTCGCAACCTGCTCCAGCGATTAGCCTCGGCCGATGCTCAAAGACGTTGACGAGTCGGAGGCACGTGAAGTCCACGCCCTGCTCACCACACTGGACAAGATCAAGCCGTGGCTGAAGGCAATAACGTCCGAAGTACCGTCGCGCGCGGGGAAGTCCGCCTTCACAGTCTCCTTGCCACCGACGACAGTCACACACATCTGTACCGGGTGAGCCACCGGGCTTGGATGGCGATGTCGACCGCCGTCGACTTCCTGCACTGCCTGCACTGCCTGCGACGCAGTCTGGCTCAGAAATTCGGCAACCGCATCGACGTCCAACTGCACTCCTACGCGCAGATGGGTCTAATCCGCGGCGCCGTGGAGAACGCCTACTGCGCGGTCTGGCTGCTCGGTCCTCCTCAACGAGAACGAGTGCTCAACCGGCTGATGCTCGAATGGCACGAACTGAAACCGGCCCACCGGCTTCGCGAACTGACGAGGAACACACCTCCACGGACCATCGAACAACGCCAACAACAACTGATCGAGTTGCTGTTGGCAGCCGATCAGGAGCTCACGGGCGATGTCGAGCAGCGCATCGCTGTGGACGTGCGGTCTGCGATCAAAGCCTTGCGGGGCTTTGACTACATGACCATGGTGAAGGGAGCGGGTGACCTGACCCCTGGTGTCGGGCCGGACCTGAGCGAAACCGCGTGGCGCATGTGCAGCGCCCTCGCTCACGGCGGTTCGAGCGCCACGATTGGCCTGCTCGCCAAAGAGGTCGTCGAACAGTCCGAGCCGGGCGTCAAGCTCGTTCGTCCCAGCCGAACGCCGCGCGGCCAGCATCGTGTTCCAAGACTACGCGCAGTTCGCACACCCGTCCGAGCCGAAGAACGTCGCGTTCAGCTTACGGGCCAGGAGAACGGACCACCGACCCCCGCGGACCAGGTCGAGCACCTTACGACGACACTCAGGCGGGTATCTCTTGGGCATCGTGAGTTGTCCTCCAGGTTGCAGAGACGAGAGATCATCCAGCAACCCGACTCCGTACAACCAGGGAAGGATCAAGGCCTCCGAGCTAACGGGAACGTCACATCGGCCGCACCCCACCATCACACGATCACGGCGGTTGACGCCGAGGCGCGATGCAGACCACGGGCAGTCAGACTGGCGAGGCCTTCGTCCGTTGGGCCAAGCTCTGCCGGTACTCCAAGGCCTCGGGGAAGTCCTCAAAGTGAAGCAGGTCGCCAGCGAGTTCGCCGAGCAGCACCTTCACCTCAGCTGCAGTGCCGTGGAAGAACTCCCGCCGAGGGTTCACCACGTTGACCCGCTTGTTCGCCAGCCGCTGGTGCAGCGCGGTCTCGATGCCGACAGCGTCATCTAAGAAGAACAGGGCGTGCACGTCGTAACGGAAAGGCACCGACGCATCGCCGAGTTCGCGGACGCGGTCTAGGGGGTCTAGGCGACGAGTCATGCCGACTTTGACCATGGAGTCGCCGAACGCGCCGATGTTGGAAATGACGTACACGTAGCCGGCGCGGATGTTCGCCACCCGGTAGTCGACGTCCTCAATGGCGCGGTTGATGTCATCCAGCTTGTCCTGCAGTCGCTCCGCCGCGTCGGTGTCGCCCTTGTTCAAGAGCGCTTGGTGGGCGTTGAGGTAGTGCTGTCGCTCCTTTTCCAGCCGAGCCTTCTCCCGTTCCATCTCCTGCTGGGCTTGGCGTTCCTCACGCAGGCGCTGCTTCTCCTCGCGCTCGTGCTCCTTCTCCTCAGCGACCTTGGCGAGGTAGTCGGCGGTCAGCTCCAACTCCGAGATCCGCAGCTGGTGGTACGGGGCGGAGATGGCGATGTCCATGGTCTTGCCCAGCCGAGCGATGGTCGTCGCCACCTTCGTCAGCCGCTCGACAGCGGCGTCAAGCTTGTACGGCTTCAACGAGCGCACCAGGTTGTCAGCCTCAGCGTTGTAGGCACGCAGCAGCAGCTTGGAAAAGTCCCGCACCATCGCGCGACCTTGGGGCAACGAGCCGTTGACCGTCCAGTTGGTGGTGGCGGTAACCGCGCCGCCGTCCCTCTTCGTCGCGTCCTTGACCATGGCCTGCAGGCGTCCGAGCTCCCCACGGTAGGCCACAGCCTCGGTCAGCGGGTGACGGTAGGTGTAGACACCCGCCTCCTGCAGCAATGCCTCCTCCTGCGTGACCACCACTTGCTGCTGCAGCGCGGCCAGCGAAGCGGCAGCCCCGGCACGCTGGGCGGTCAGCGTGCCGAGTTCCTGCTCGGCGCGCACACGTGCATCAGCAGTCTCTTGTGTCAGCGCTGCAGCGTGCTGGTCCCGCTCGACCTGCAGGTCGACCCGCAACTGGGCAAGTTCCTCGCGGAGGTTCGCGGCTTGGGCCGTTAGATCGGCGACGGTCAGTGCGCCCAGGCGGTCCAGCTGCCCGCGCAGCGCGGCCACCTCAGTGGACAGCTCCCGGATCCGGCCCCGTGCACGGAAGATGGACACCTTCTCCTCTCCCTGAGCCGACTCAGCCGTCGTCGGTGGAGTCGGCTGTAATGGCGGTGTGGGGCGGTCCGCTACCCAAAAGTCCCAGCCATCCGGAGCAGGTCCCCAAGCCGGGTCCGGCTGCCAGCCCTCCGGCGGTACCCAGCCCTCTGGCGCGGATGGCCAGTTCGGTGGTGTCTGGAAACGCTGCACCATGTGAGCTCCCGTGATCGCGAAGTCGCTGGGGCCATCTTGCGGTACAGGATCGGTGCAGACATACCGGAGCAGGATTCATCCATTCGCTTGGGACGGACTGAGACCTGTTTCAGCATTGTCACCGGTCGTAAAGACACATGCCGCAAATCTGGGATCTGTGAGGCCCGCCAGGCACTGTTCACAGCAAAAACGTGTCAATTCAGGAGTGGTTCAACCGAACTTCCGACCAAGATCAGGCCGTCACAGGTCCAAAAACGACCAGTCGCAGTCAGATGCGACCGGACTAAACCAGCAGGTCAGCGGCCTAATGCCACGAGTCGCCCCAGGTCAGAATCACGCCTGGTCATAACACTCCCATAGGAAGACCGAACGATCGCCCGCATGTGCGGCCACGAGCGCACTACGTCCATCACCCAATCCCGTTCCGCAGTCAGAACCACGTGCCTGCGGGACGGCGGTACGTGGACCGCCAGTCCATGAACCGTGGCGACGTTTCGTTCACCGTCACTTGAGGTTCGTTCACGTCGGTTCACGCCAACGGGTGACATTTCGGCGCCGATGCGGCGAATCACCCATTCGGGGCGACCACATTTGAGCGCTGGTCAAAGTCTGGAGCGGCCCGCTCCTTCTTCGCTCCTTCTGCGGCGCTGTTGATGTTGAAAATAGGGCCCGCAAGCGATCATGCGAAGATCGTTATTCACGCACGAAAAAGCCCGCTGACCTGGGCTGTTACCCAGAACCAGCGAGCTGATTCAGACCGTCGGGACGACAGGATTCGAACCTGCGACCCCTTGACCCCCAGTCAAGTGCGCTACCAAGCTGCGCCACGTCCCGGCCACACCCCTGTGTTCTGGGGTGCGGTGAAAGCTTAGCGTATGTCCGAACGGTCCCCGCACGGGCCCCCGCGTGTGTCGATCATGTGGGCTGGCCTGCGGAAATAGCAGGAGCCCGCCGTGGCGGGCTCCTGCTCCCCTCGGTCCCGATCGGCCCCCCGACAGTCGATCGACATCCGCAACTATGCGTTCGCGGGATCTCGTGCACTACCGCCACAAGTCGAGTCTTTTTGGTCAACTTTCGTCCTACCCGTCGGTAGGGTCGCCTCGACCGCGAAGCCGCCGTCTGGGCGCGAGCTGGCGGTGAAGGTGCCGCCCAGCAGGGTTACTCGTTCTGAGAGGCCGTGCAGGCCTGTGCCGTCGTGGGTCGTGCGAGTCGTGTGGTGGGGTGGGGCGGCGTTGGTGATGGAGACGTGTACTGCGCCTGCGTGCTTGGTCAGGCGGACCTGCACGGGGGCGCCTGGGGCGTGTTTGGTGATGTTCGTGAGGGCTTCCTGGACCACGCGGTAGACGGCGCGGCCCACGGCTGGGGTCGGGGTTGTGGTGGTCTGGTCGTCGTAGTCGACCGGTAGGCCTGCCGCTCTGGCGCGGTCCACCAGCCGGGGCAGGTCGGCGTAGCCCTCCGCCGGTTCGCGCGGTGCGTTGAGCAGGCCCAGGGCCGCTCGCATCTCCGCGAGGGTTTCCTTCGCCAGTTCGCGTACGCGCAAGGCCGTGTCCCTGGTGCGGTCCTCCGCGGTGGTGGCGGCCAGGGCCGCTGACTCGACCGCGATGAGGGTGGCGTGGTGACCCACGGCGTCGTGGATCTCCCTGGCTATCCTCGCTCGTTCCGACGCCCTGGCCGTGGCCTCGCGGGCCTCCAGTTCGGCTTCGCGGGCACGACCGGTTTCGGCGAGGCTGGTGGTGAGGTCGTGCCTGGCGGTGATGAGGGCGCCGATGGCGGTCGGGGCGGCTGACATGAAGAACGTGTAGGCCAGCGTGAGGACGACCTGGTTGACGGGCAACTGCTCGTTGAGCACGACGAACGCGGCGGGGACGAGGCTGCCGAGCAGGACGCAGGTCAGGACTGTTCGCAGGGAACGGGTCCGGCGGCCGGTGCGGTAGAACGCCACCACGGCCGGGGGCCAGCCCAGGCCGCCGCACAGCGCGGGGACGCACAGGACCGCGGCCAGCCAGGGCCACCTGTGGCGCAGCGGGAGGGCCAGGCAGGCGGCCAGCGCTGCGGGGACGGACCACGGGAGCGGGTAGGTGCCCGCCATGAGGACCATGCCCGCTGGGACGCCGACCACCAGCGGCTCCAGCGCCAGGCGGCGAGGGGTCACCACGAGATGCCGTTCGCCCGTTGGGCCACCAGGGCCGCCTGGACGCGGTTCTCCACGCCCAGCTTGGTGAGGAGGGTGGAGACGTAGCTCTTCACCGTGGCCTCGGTGAGGCCGAGGTTGGCGGCGATGGCGGCGTTGGGCTGCCCGTCGGCCAGCAGGGCCAGCACCTGGCGCTCACGGCCGGTTAGGCCCGCCACCTGGTGGTTCTCGCGCAGGCCCGAGGCGCGCAGGCGGGGCAGCAGGCGGGCGGTGATCCTGGGGTCCAGCACGGCGCCGCCCGCGGCGAGGTCCAGCACAGCGCGGACCAGGGCGTCCGGTTCGGCGTCCTTGAGCAGGAAGCCCTGGGCGCCGAGGTCGAGGGCCGTGGCGACGTAGTCGTCCAGGTCGAACGTGGTCAGCACCGCCACCACGGGCGGGTCGGGGAGGTCGCGGAGCCTGCGCAGCGCCTCCAGGCCGTCGACGCCGGACATCTGGACGTCGACGAGCACCACGTCCGGGTGAATTCGGGCGACCACGTCCACCACCTCGGCGCCGTCCGACGCCTCGGCCACCACCCGGATGCGGTCGTCGGTCTCCAGCAGGACCCTGAGCCCTCGCCTGAGCAGGGGCTCGTCGTCCGCCAGCACCACTCGCACCACCACGTCGCCCAGGAGACCTCATTCGGCCGCCTGGAGCAACCGGTCTGCTACTTCTTGCCGCCCTTGCCACCGCGCTTGTCGCCGGGCTTGCCGCTGAAGCCGCGCTTCTCCCGAACGCGCACGGAGACGCGGACGGGGCTGCCGACGAAGCCGAACTCCTCGCGGAGCTTGCGCTCGATGAACCTGCGGTAGCCCGCCTCCAGGAAGCCGGAGGTGAACAGCACGAACGTCGGCGGCCGGGTCGAGGCCTGCGTCGCGAACAGGACCTTCGGCTGCTTGCCGCTGCGCACCGGCGGCGGGGTGGCGGCGATGAGGGCCGTCAGCCACGAGTTGAGCTTGCCGGTGGGCACGCGGGTGTCCCACGACGCCAGCGCGGTGCGCAGGGCCGGGGCCAGCTTGCGGACGGCGCGGCCGGTGAGCGCGGAGATGTTGACCGTCTCCGCCCACGGCACGCGCACGAGCCCGCGTTCCAGTTCGCGGACCATCTCCTTGCGGCGGTCCTCGCCCACGAGGTCCCACTTGTTCATGGCCAGCACGATGCCCTTGCCGGACTCGACGGCCATGGTGAGCACGCGCAGGTCCTGCTCGCTGATCGGCTCGCTCGCGTCGAGCAGCACGATCGCGACCTCGGCCGAGTCGATCGCGGCCTTGGTGCGCAGCGACGCGTAGTACTCGGCGCCGCTGGCGAAGTTCACGCGCTTGCGCAGACCGGCGGTGTCGACGAAGCGCCACACCTCGTCGTCCAGTTCGACCATGGAGTCGACCGGGTCGACGGTGGTGCCCGCGACCGCGTCGACGACCGAGCGGTTCTCGCCGGTCAGGCGGTTGAGCAGGCTGGACTTTCCGACGTTCGGCTTGCCGACCAGTGCGACGCGGCGGGGGCCGGCGACGGGGTTGAAGTCGTCGCGCGGGGACTCCGGCAGGGCGTTCAGGATCTCGTCGAGCAGGTCGCCGGAGCCGCGGCCGTGCAGACCGCTGACCGGCCACGGCTCGCCGAGGCCCAGCGACCAGAGCGACGCCGTCTCGGCCATGAGCCGCTCGTCGTCGACCTTGTTCGCGACCAGCAGCACCGGCCGCTTCGAGCGGCGCAGGATCTTGGCCACGGCCTCCTCGGTGCTGGTCGCGCCGACGGTCGCGTCCACGACCAGCAGGATGACGTCCGCGGCCTCCATGGCCAGTTCGGCCTGCGCGGCCACGGCGCCCTGCAGGCCGGTCGCGTCCGGCTCCCAGCCGCCGGTGTCCACGACGGTGAACTTGCGGCCGTTCCACAGCGCGTCGTAGGCGATGCGGTCGCGCGTCACGCCGGGCACGTCCTGCACGACCGCCTCGCGGCGGCCGATGATGCGGTTCACCAGGGTCGACTTGCCCACGTTCGGGCGCCCGACCACGGCGAGCGTCGGCTGCGGGAGAGCCGCCTCCTCGCCGTCCTCGCCACCGTCACCGTCGAAGCCCGACCAGTCGGACTCGTCCGTCCACGTGCCGTCCAAGTCCGTCACTTTGCTTCTCCACTCACACTTCTGTTGCGAAAAAAGTCCAGTTCGGCCACGAGCGCGGCCACGTGGTCGCGCCCCTGGCGGGTGGCGACGTCGAGCGCCTGTTTTCCCTTCCCAGGGGGCAGCTCGAACGGCACGTCGACCACGGGTGGGAACCAGCCCAGCGGCCCCGCGACCATCTCCTGCTCGACCCGGAACACCACCCGGCGCGGCAGCGCGCCGAAGACCAGCGGCCCGTCCGAGGTCGAGCTGTGGTCGGCCACGATCGCGACCACACCCGCCAACGGTACGTGCTCACCGCCGCGAACCCCCAACCGGAACGGCGGCGGGCACGTCCGGCGGCCGAAGTCCGTCCACCCCGCCGACGCCCCGTCGGGGAGTTGTCCGGTCACCTGGTCACCCGATCCGCCACCCGGAGGTCGCGCTGGTCGACCAGGTCGAGCAGCGCGGTCACGGTGCCCGCGAGGTCCAGCGACGTCGTGTCGACCTCGACCGCGTCCTCCGCTGCCCGCAGCGGCGACACGGCGCGCGTCGAGTCGTAGTTGTCGCGCCGCTGGACGTCCGCCAGCGTCGCGTCCATCGTGGACGGTCGCCCGGCGGCGGTGTCCTGCCTGCTGCGGCGCTGTGCGCGCGCTTCGGCGGACGCCGTCAGGTACACCTTCAGCTCGGCGTCGGGCGCGACGACGGTGCCGATGTCGCGGCCCTCCACGACGATGCCGTCGGCCTCGGAGATGATCCGGCGCTGCTCGGCGACCAGCAGTTCGCGGACCTCGCGCACGGCGGACACCGGCGACACCGCGAGCGTCACGTCCGCGCCGCGGATCTCCGCGCCGACGTCCTGGCCGTCCAGCGTCGTGGTCGCCCGCGACGGGTCGGTGCCGAGCACCAGCCGGGACGAGCGGGCGACCGAGATCACCCGCTCGGTGTCGAGCGGGTCGACTCCGGCGCGCAGCACCGCGAGCGTCACGGCGCGGTACATCGCGCCGGTGTCCAGGTACCGGGCGCCCAGGATGGCCGCCAACCGGCGGGCCACGGAGGACTTGCCGGTGCCGGAAGGCCCGTCGAGGGCCACCACGCCACGCAGCTCACCTTGTCCCACCGCGACTTCCTCCTGATGTCGATGACGCGGGCTGCTGTGTTCCGGTGCCCGCACCCTCCCATTGTGCCCGGTGTGGGGCGTCACGCCCGCACCAGGCGTGGTTGGGACGCCCCGGCCCGCCGTCACTGCTGCTTCAGGTCGGTGCGCAGGCCCGCCGCGCCCCGCAGGTAGACGTGCTTCACGTCGGCCCGCGGCAGGTCCGTGTCCACGTGCGCCATCAGCCGGATGACCCTCGGCATCGCGCCGGGCACGGCCATCTCGGTCGCCGACAGCAGCGGGACGTCGGCCAGCCCCGCCTGCCGCGCCGCGTACGCGGGGAACTCCGACACGACGTCCGGTGTCGCCGTGAGGATCACGCTGATGACCTCGTCGCTGGTGAGACCGTTGCGCGTCAACACCTCCCGGACCAGTTCGGCTGTCGCCTCCAGCACCTGGTCGCGGTCGTCCGCGTCGATCTGGGTCGCACCGCGAATCGCTCGTACCGCCATTCGGTGGACTCTAGGTCAGGACAGGTCGGCGAGCAGCAGACCGCTGCGCGGTTTCGGGGTGAAGTAGGTGCTCTTGCGCGGCATCCGCTCCCCCGCCGCGTGCACCTCCAGCACGTCGGCGAGCGGCACGGGCGCCACCAGCAGCACCGCGTCGGCCGCGACCGAGCGCCACCGCTCGTCGATCACCGGACGCACCTGCGGCGACTCGGGGTCCAGCCCCAGGGCCTTCTCCAGCATCAGCGACTCCACGGCGGCGTGGTCGACGCCCGGCGCGGGCAGTTCGACGCGCAGCACCCGGTCCGGGCACACCACCACGACCACGCCGGGCTCCGGCGGCCGGGCGGCGGGCAGGTCGTCCACGCGCAGCCCGACCGCGCGCCACGCCGCGGCCAGGTCGTCGGCGGACAGGCCGGTGTCCACGAGGGCGCGGTGGATCGGCCCGATCCGCAGCGCGGGCCCGGCGGTGACCAGCGCGAGCAGTCCGCTCAGCCCGGCGGCGGCCGCGGCGGCGACCCGGTGGTTGCCGTCGGCGACCAGCAGCGGGTGCGCGCCCGCGACGTCGAGGAGGGTGTCCTGCGACTCACCGGGTCCGACGAGCCACACCCGGTGCCGGCGGCCGCCCGAGTCGACCAGCGACACGGCGGGCTCGTGGCCGAACTCGGCGTCGAGCAGCGCGGTCAGCTCGTCGCGCGGGGCGACCGGCACGAGCATCGCGGCGCTGGTGGCGACGCCGAGCCCGGCGAGCACGCGGGCGCGTTCGGCCACGACCTCCGGGTACACCTGCTCGCTGTGCCGCACCCGGTTGATCCCGTCGGCGTCGACCGCGGCCGGGTCGACCACGCAGAGCAGGCCGCACGCCGTCCCGTCCGGACCGTCCACCCAGTACGGGGCGACGACGTCGGCCACCGGCCGGTACGACTGGCGCAGCAGCTCCGCCAGCGCCGCCCGCGCGACCGGCAGCGACTCGACCAACCCGGTCCCCGCGGCCAGCGCGGCGGGCGTGCGGTGCGGGTGCTGCACGGCGAGCAGGGTGCCCCGCCCGGCGCCGGGGACCGCGAGGGCGCGGACCACGCGGTCCGGTTCCGCGAACTCGTCCACGTCCGGACCGGGCACGCGGTCGCGCACGACCCATCCACGCCGCACCGGCTGAAGCCATCCCGTCATCCCGGCACCGTACTGCGGCAGGCGTTCCCGTTTTCGAACGTGAAGTAGGCTTTGAACCGTGAACGTCGAGGTGACGCCGCTACCGGGGATCGGCACCCGCCAGGACTTCATGATCCGAGCGGCCCGCCGGATCGGGGTGATCACCTACCGCGACGGCAAGTTCGAACTGATCGTCTCGAAGACGGACGACCCCGACGCGTGCATGGCGTCCATACCGCTGACCCCCGCGGAAGCGGGCACGCTCGCCGGCCTGCTCGGCGCGCCGCAACTGGTGGCGCACCTGGAGAACCAGCACAGCGAGGTCACCGGGATCGACACCAAGCAGTTCCCGATCGTCCCCGGCTCGCACTTCGACGGCAAGGAACTGGGCGACACCCAGCTGCGCACCAGGACCGGCTCGTCCATCGTCGCCGTCGTGCGCGCGGGCACCGTGCACCCCTCGCCGCGCCCGGACTTCGTGTTCGGCGGCGGTGACCTCGTCGTGGTCGTCGGCACGTCGGAGGGTCTCGCGTCGTCGGCCGAGATCCTGGGCGGTGGCTGAGCACCCGTGCACACGACGGCGATCGCACTGATCCAACTCGGGGCGGTCTTCTTCGGCTTGGGCCTGCTCGGCCGAGTCGCGTGGAAGATCGGCATCTCCCCCATCCCGCTCTACCTGATCGGCGGCCTGGCCTTCGGGCACGGCGGCCTGGTCCCGCTGGACGGCATCGAGGAGTTCACCCACATCGCCAGCGAGATCGGCGTGGTGCTGCTCCTGCTGCTGCTCGGTCTGGAGTACTCGGCGAGCGAGCTGGTGACCGGTCTGAAGCGGTCGTGGATGGCCGGTCTCCTCGACATCGTGCTGAACGCGACGCCGGGCGCGGTCGCGGGTCTGCTGCTGGGCTGGGGCCCGGTCGGCGCGCTCGCGATGGCGGGCGTCACCTACATCTCGTCCTCCGGCATCATCGCGAAGGTCCTCGGCGACCTCGGGCGGCTCGGCAACCGGGAGACCCCGGTCGTGCTGTCGGTGCTGGTGTTCGAGGACCTGGCGATGGCCGTGTACCTGCCTATCCTGACCGCCGTGCTGGCGGGCGTCAGCTTCCTCGGCGGCATGAGCGCGGTGGGCATCTCGCTGGCCGCGATCACGGTGGTGCTGGTGATCGCGCTGAAGTACGGCCGGTTCGTGTCGGCGATCGTGGACAGCCCGGACCACGAGGTGTTCCTGCTCAAGGTCCTCGGCTCGGCGCTGCTGGTGGCGGGCATCGCCTCGCAGCTCCAGGTGTCCGCGGCGGTCGGCGCGTTCCTGCTGGGCATCGCGATCTCCGGCTCCACGGCGGAGAACGCGACCCGGATGCTCGAACCGCTGCGCGACCTGTTCGCGGCCGTGTTCTTCGTCGTGTTCGGCCTCAACACCAACCCCGCGTCGATCCCGCCGGTGCTCGGCGCGGCCGTGGCGCTGGCCGTGGTGACGACGCTGACGAAGGTCGCGACCGGCTGGTGGGCGGCGAAGAAGCAGGGCATCGCCAAGATGGGCCGGGCCCGCGCCGGCGCGGCTCTGGTGGCGCGCGGCGAGTTCTCGATCGTCATCGCCGGCCTGACCGTGGCGTCCGGCGCGGTGGACGAGAAGCTGGCCGCGCTGGCGACGGCGTACGTGCTGCTGATGGCGGTGCTGGGGCCGGTGGCGGCGCGCATCGTGGAGCCGGTGGTCGGGCTGGTGCGCAAGCGCCGCGGGGTCTCGGAGACGGCAACTGCCTGAATCGACTACGGCATTCGGGTGAATCCCCGTATCTGGGCGGACTTCGGCGTCTCACTACGTGCATAGGTTGACCGCCATCACCGTCCCCGAAGGGGGTCGTCATGTCACAGCCGACGAGCACCGAGACCACCGGTCGCTACCTGGTGCTCCTAGAGAACAACTCCACCGCCGCGGGCGTCCGCGAGCTGGACCGCGTCGCGGGCATCCAGGTCGCGACCACGGCCGACACCGTGGCCGAGCAGATCGCGGGCGCGGACGGGGTGATCTTCCACGAGTTGGGCATCGCGCTCGTGGAGGCCAACGCCGACCAGCTCCCCGGCCTGAACCGCGCGGTCGGCGAGCCCGGCCCGGTGCTCGCCGTGGAGGCCGAGCGGGTCGTGCACGCCATCACCGCGGAAGCGGACGCCACCGTGTCCGCCGTCGACGAGAGCGTCTTCACCTGGGGCCTGCAGGCCGTGGGCGCGAACCTCAGCACCGCCACCGGCAAGGGCGTCCGGGTCGCGGTGCTGGACACCGGGTTCACCGTGGCGCACCCGGACTTCGCCGGGCGCACCGTCACCACCAGCTCGTTCATCAACGGCGAGACGGTGGACGACGCGCACGGCCACGGCACGCACTGCATCGGGACGGCGTGCGGTCCTCGCAAGCCCGCGAGCGGCCCCGGCTACGGCGTCGCGCACGAGGCCGAGATCTACGCGGGCAAGGTGCTCAGCAACGCGGGCTCCGGCTCGGACGGCGGCATCCTCGCGGGCATCGAGTGGGCCATCGCCAACGGGTGCGCGATCGTCTCCATGTCGTTGGGCGCCACCATCCGGCCCGGCACGCCGCACTCGGCGATCTTCGAGCAGGCCGCGTCGCGCGCGCTGGCGAAGGGGACGCTGATCGTGGCCGCCTCGGGCAACGACAGCCGCCGTCCGGGAACCGTGTCGCCCGTGGGGCACCCGGCCAACTGCCCGTCGATCATGGCGGTCGGGGCGGTCGACGTGCAGCGCGGCATCGCGTTCTTCTCCTGCGGCACGGTCGACACCGTCGGAGCGGTCGACGTGGTCGCCCCCGGTGTGGACGTGCACTCCAGCTGGAAGGCCGGGGGCACGAAGCGGTTGCAGGGCACCAGCATGGCGACTCCGCACGTCGCGGGCGTCGCGGCGCTGATGGCGGAGAAGTACGGCTCCCGCGGGTTCGAGCTGTGGGCCCGGCTCGCGCAGACCGCGCGCCGACTTCCCTTGCCTTCCACGGATGTCGGTGCAGGATTGGTGCAAGCTCCCTGAGGTGCGCCAGGAGGTCGCCGGTGGACAAGGTCGTGATCTCGATCGCCGACGACAGCCTGGAACGGCTGCCCGCCGTCGTCGCGGAGTTGACGGCGGCGGGCCTCGTCGTGGACGACGTGCTGGAAGCGCTGGGGATGGTGACCGGGGCGGCGGAGGCATCGGCGGTCCGAGGGCTGGCCGCGGTGCCGGGGTGGCGGCGGTGGAGCCGCAGCGGGTCGTGGGGATCGTGCCGCCGGACGAGGTCTGAGGCTTCCGGAACCGTCGGAACCCGGTCGTGCCGCGTCGGTGGTCTCACGAGCGGGGGACGTCCGTCGAACGCGGGAACCGGCTCTCGGCACTGCTGGTCGCAGCCCTTCTTCGTGCCTGTGGCGAGGGTGGGAAGATGGGCCGCACGACCGCGGCGCGCTGGTGCGCGAGTCCGAGCCAGAGGTATCGGCATCGAACAAGTGTTCTATGCTATGGCCGGGTCGAGCCGGTATTGCTAGAGAGGAAACCAGAACGTGTCTAACACGCTCACGGAGCAGAGTGACCAGGTAGACGCGGTGGAAGCCAAGGATTCGGCGGCCCCCGAGGCCGTGGTGGAGTCGGTTCCCGCGGCGAAGCCCGTGCCGAGTGCCGTGGTGAAGCCGGTGGTGGAAACGCCGGACGAGCCGGTCGCGGACGAGGCGCCCGCCAAGCCGGTCAAGCGGGCCAAGAGCACGGCGAAGAAGACCCGGACCGTCGAGCTGACGCTGACGGTCACCGGAACCATGGACGGCGACTGGCAGGCCGACCTGCTGCACGGCACCCAGCGTGTCGTGCAGGGCCTCACCATCCCGGCCATCGCGGTGTCCAAGGCCGCCAAGGAGCTGCACGAGGACATCTTCAGCGGCATCGAGACGGTGCTGGAGGCGGCGCGCGACCAGCACCGCACCCGCATGGAGGAGCTCGAGGCCGAACTGGCGAAGGTCAAGCAGGCGCTGGCCGAGCTGAGCGACTGACCTCTTGACGACGAAGGGCCCCTCCCGGTGTTCGGGAGGGGCCCTTCCGCGTGGCTAGCAGTTCGGGTCCAGCAGGAGCTTGCCGCTGGTGCGGCGGGCCCGCAGGTCCTCGTGCGCCTGCCGCACCTCGGACATGGCGTACTCGCCGCCGGGGACGGTGCGCAGCTTGCCGTCCAGCACCAAGGCGAACAGCTCGTCCATCGCCTGGTGCACGACGCGGCCGGGCAGGCGGAACGCGTGCGGCAACCACATGCCGATGACGGCCGTGGAGTGCACGAGCAGCTTGCCGGGCTCGACCGGCTCGGGCTTCTCGCGGCTGGCCATGCCGTAGAACGCGAGCCTGCCGAACGGGCCGAGCGCGGCGAGGCTCTGGTCGGTGACCGTGCCGCCGGTCATGTCGAGCACGATGTCGACGCGGCGGCCGTTGTTGGCCTCCTTCAACGCGTCCGTCATGTTCTCCTCGGTCGAGGAGATCGCCACGTCGGCGCCGAGGTCGAGCGCCAACTCGCGCTTGTCCTCGGTGCTCGCGGTCGCGATGACGCGGCCCGCGCCCCACAGCTTCGCCAGCTGCACGGCGATCGAGCCGACCCCGCCCGCGGCGGCGTGCACGACGACGCTCTCGCCCTCGGCCAGGTGCGCGCTGCGGCGGAGCAGCAGCCACGCCGTCGCGCCCTGCACGACCATGCTGAGCGCGGTCAGGTCGTCCACGCCGTCCGGCACCTCGAACGTCGTCGCGGCGGGCGCGACGGCCTTCTGCGCGTACCCGCCGCCACCGCTGGTCAGCGCGACCACGCGGCGGCCGTCCTGGGTGCGTCCGGCGATCTCGCCGCCGGGCACCAGCGGCAGCTCCATCTTCGCCAGGTAGGAGTTCTCGGCCTGGTGGGTGTCGGCGTAGTTGAGGCCGGCGCGGCTGACGTCGATCAGCACCTCGCCCGGACCCGCGACGGGGTCGGGCAGCTCGGTCTCGGTGAGGACCTCGGGACCGCCGAACTCGGTGATCTGGATGGCACGCACTGGTGTCAGGCCTCCTGTCCGGTCGCGAAAGCGCCGGGGTCGACGGGCATGCGCTCGCCGGTCGCGGAACGCGGGCCGGGAGCGTTGCGGAAGGTGAACGGCTGCGACTCGCGGCCGGGCACGACGAACCAGCACTCGCCGGTGCCGGTCGACTCGGCGATCGCCATGAACGCCGTCACGACGTCGGAGACCTCCATGATCGGCATGTTCGTCGATTCGAGCTGCGCGCGGAACGGCGTGATGATGGCCGTGTCGGCGAACGACGGGCAGAGCGCGTTGACCCGCACGCGGTCGCGGACCAACGACGGCGCCAGCGACCGGACGAGTCCCACGACGGCGGTCTTGTTCGCCCCGTAGATCGGGTCGAGGGGCGTCGGCGTGATGCCCGCCATGCTGGCGGTCGCGATGATCTGGCCGTGGCTCGCGCGCAACGCGGGCAGCGCGGCGTGCACGCCGTAGACCACGCCGTCGAGGTTGATGCCCATGACGGTGCGGTAGCGCTCGGGGTCGAAGTCGGAGCCGAGGCCGAAGCCGGTCGAGATGCCCGCGTTGAGCGCCACGATGTCGAGCGAGCCGAACCGCTCCACCGCCGTCGCGACGGCGGCCTTGCTGTGCTCGGGGTCGCGCACGTCGCAGTGCACGTACAGGCCGTCGACCTCGTCGGCGATCACCTTGCCCCGGTCGCCGTCGATGTCGGCGACGACGACCCGCGCCCCCGCTTCGGCGAGACGCCGGGAGACCCCGGCGCCGATTCCGTTCGCCGCACCGGTGATCAGCGCGACCTTGCCGTCGAACCTGCGGTCCTCCACCGGCAAAAACCTCCTCGTGACTACATTCCGACCAGTCGGTATGGTCCCGGTGACATGCTATGCCGTCAAGCTGGCGCGAGCCAGCCCGCGCGGAGTAGTTTCTAAGCGCTTGCTTAGCTCTCGTTCAAGGAGGAACCAGTGGCTGCAGAAACCGCTTCGCGGGTAGCGATCGTCACCGGCGCGGCACGTGGCATCGGCGCCGCGACCGCGTGGCGGCTGGCGCAGGACGGCTTCGCCGTCGCGCTCCTCGACCTGGACGTGCAGAGCTGCGCCGACGCCGCCGAGAAGATCAACGCCTCCGGCGGGCGCGCACTCGCCGCGGCCGTGGACGTCAGCGACTCGGAGCAGGTCGCCGCGGTCGTGCAGAAGGTCGCCGACGAACTGGGCGCCCCGACCGTCCTCGTCAACAACGCGGGCATCCTCCGCGACAACCTGCTGTTCAAGATGACCGACGACGACTGGGACGCCGTCATGAACGTCCACCTCCGCGGTGCGTTCCTGATGAGCCGGGCCGTCCAGAAGTTCCAGACCGAACAGGGCTGGGGCCGCATCGTCAACCTCTCCAGCACCTCGGCGCTGGGCAACCGCGGCCAGGCCAACTACGCCACGGCCAAGGCGGGCTTGCAGGGCTTCACCAAGACCCTCGCGATCGAACTCGGCAAGTTCGGCATCACCGTCAACGCCATCGCGCCGGGATTCATCGCCACCGAGATGACCGCCGCCACCGCCGCCCGCATGAAGGTGGACTTCGAGGACTTCAAGAAGGCCGCGGCGACCCAGATCCCGGTCGCGCGCGTCGGCACGCCCGACGACATCGCGCACACCGTCTCGTTCCTGGCCAGCGACGGCGCCGGGTTCGTGTCCGGGCAGGTCATCTACGTCGCGGGCGGACCGAAGGACTGAGGGTCCAGAAATCGGGAGAGGGCTTTCGATGCGCGTTTTCGCTTCGCTCGACGAGTACACCGGGGCCAAGGGTGAACACCTGGGCTTCGGGGAGTGGCACGAGATCACCCAGGACGAGATCAACCTGTTCGCCGACGCCACCGGTGATCACCAGTGGATCCACATCGACCTGGAGAAGGCGGCGGCCGGACCGTTCGGGGCCCCGGTGGCCCACGGGTACCTGACGCTGTCGTTGATCCCGATGCTGGTGAAGGACATCTACACCATCGAAGGTCTGAAGATGGGGGTGAACTACGGGTTGAACAAGGTCCGGTTCCCCAGTCCGGTGGTGGTGGGGTCGCGGGTTCGGGCCGGTGCGGAGATCCTCGACGTGGTCGACTTCCCGCCGGGGAAGCAGGCCGTGGTGAAGGTGACCGTGGAGATCGACGGGAATCCCAAGCCGGGGTGCGTGGCGGAGACCGTGGTGTTGTTCGTGGCTTAGGTGCTTCAGGGTGGCGCCCCTCCGCCGACCCGCTCGCGCGATTGTCCCGATCATTTTCCTTCGGTTGTCAAGGCGGGAAAGATGCCTTGACAACCGAAGGGAAATGCTGAGGGCGCTTCGGATCGGGGCGGCGGAGGGGGACTGCGTTGGGGCTGGTTGCGTGCTATCGCGTTGGCACTGGCGGTTTGTCTGGTGCTGCGCTTCCGGCTCTCGCTTGGGCTGCTGGCGCAGGTTATGCCTTTAGCGAGGCCGCCAGCAGGTCTGCGTAGTGCTTTCCCAGTTCCTTGGCCGTCAGTGGGCCGTCGATGTTGTACCAGGTCGCCAGGTGGTGGACCGTGCCGAAGTAGTAGTGCACGGTGACGTCCGCCGGGACGTCCGTGCGGAAGACGCCCGCGGCCTGGCCTTCCTCGACCAGCGCGCGGAAGCGTTCGTGGTAGCGCCTGCGTTCCGATCTCATCGCACGGCGCTTGTCCTCCGCCAGGTGGTCCGCCGAGCGGAAGTACACCTTCGCCTGGTCGAAGTTGTCGATGCTGGTAACGACCACGTCCGCGGCCGCGGCGTGCAGGCGGTCGGTCACCGGGCCGTCTCCCCCGGCGATCTCCTCCAGGCGCTCCGTCTGCATGCGCAGCACGCTGCCGTAGATCTCGTGCAGCAGGTCGTCCTTGGAGTCGAAGTAGTGGTACATCGCGCCCTTGGTGACCCCGGCGCGGTCCACGATCTCCTGCACGGCTACCCGGTCGAAACCCTTGGCCGCGAACAGTTCGGTGGCGGCGCTGATCAAGCGTTCGGGGACGGTCACCGGCGAAGCCTACCTATCGCCTGGTCGCCAGCAGGATTCCCCCGAGCAACGCCGCGATGTTCCAGGCGTCGTCGTCGCCGCGGTGGTGCGTGCCCTCCAGGGGCAGCCCGGCCAAGGCAAGGGCTTGGGCCAGGCCGACCTCGCGGGGCAGGGCCCTCGTCAGCGCGAACAGGGACTTGACGTTGAGGTGCCTCGGGCCGAACGGGTAGGTGCCCTGGCGTTCGAACTGCTTGCGGTCGTAGTCGCCGTAGCTGGCCCACACGCGGTCGCGGGAGCGGAAGTCCTTGCGCAGCAGTCCGCACGCCTCGGTGTAGCTGACGCCGCGCGACACCTGGTCGGCGGTGAGGGTGGTCAGCGAGGTGCAGAAGTCGCTGACCGACGACCGTTCCGGGCGGACGAGGACGCTGTGCTTGCCGATGCGCTCGCCGGACGCCACGTCCAGCTCGCACACGCCGATCTCGATGATCTCCGACGTCTCGCCGGGGGGCGGGTCGCCCTCCCAGCAGGTCGCCTCGACGTCCACCACCAGCACCCTGTCCAGTTTCACCGGACCATGGTGGCACGGGTCCACATCGGACGAAGAGCGAAATAACCCCGCGCCCGACGGGTGGTCGGGCACGGGGCGGTGTTCGGGCGTTCTAGCCGCTGATCGAGATGCCGCCGTCCACCACCAGCGTGGCGCCGGTGACGTAGCCGCCCGCGGCGGACGCCAGGAAGAGCACGGCGGCGGCGAGTTCCTCCGGGTCGCCCATGCGCCGCATGGGCGTGCGCGCGAGGTTCCCCTCCAGGTAGCCGTCCGGGTAGGTGTCGGTCATCTCGCTGGCGAAGTAGCCCGGCGCGATGGCGTTGACCCGGATGCCCTTGCGTGCGCTCCACTGCGCGGCCAGGTCCCTGGTGAGGCCCAGCAGCGCGGCCTTGGACGCCGAGTAGGCCGCCTGCGGCAGGCCGCCGGACATCAGGCCCAGGACGCTGGAGATGTTGATGATCGAGCCGCCCTGCGTCATCGCCGCGGCGGCGGCCTGGGCCATCCAGTACGCGCCGTTGAGGTTCACGTCGATGACGCCGCGGAACTGCTCGGGCGTCTCGCGCGACGCGGGCACGGCCGTGCCGATGCCCGCGTTGTTGACCAGGACCGACACCTGGCCGAACTCGGCGGCTTCCCGCGCGACCCGCCGGCAGTCCTCGGGCAGCGCCACGTCGGCCTGCACGATCAGCGCCCGGCGGCCGGTGGCCTCGACCAGCTGCGCGGTGTCCTTGAGCCGGTCCGCGCGACGGGCCGCGAGCACCACGTCGGCCCCCGCCTCCGCGAGCGCCTTGGCGAACGCGACACCGAGGCCGGAAGAAGCGCCCGTGACGATGGCGACCTGGCCGTCGAGCCGGAACTTGTCGAGGATTCCCATGTCAGCAAAGCCTTTCCGGGTAGGTGGTCACAGACCGAGGTCGCGGCCGATGAGTTCCTTCATGATCTCGTTGGACCCCGCCCAGATCTTCGTGACCCGAGCGTCCATCCACGCCCGCGCGACCCGGTACTCGGTCATGTACCCGTAACCCCCGTGCAGCTGCACGCACGCGTCGAGCACCTCGTTCTGCACGTCCGCGCTCCAGTACTTCGCCTTCGCCGCGTCCACGGCGGTCAGCTCGCCGCGGGTGTGCGCCAGCGTGCACTGGTCCAGGTAGGCCTGCGTGACGTCGACCTTCGTGACCAGCTCGGCGAGCAGGAACTTGTTGGCCTGGAACGACCCGATCGACTGGCCGAACGCCTTGCGCTCCTTGGTGTACTCGATCGTCTCCAGCAGGATCTGCGCCGCGTGCGCCAGGTTCGAGATGGCGCCGCCGATCCGCTCCTGCGGCAGGCGTTCCATCATGTAGATGAACCCGCGGTCGACCTCGCCGATGACCTGCTCGGCGGACAGCCGCACGTCGGAGAAGAACAGCTCCGCGGTGTCGGACTCGGGCTGACCGACCTTGTCGAGCTTGCGGCCGCGCTCGAACCCCTTCATCCCGGTCTCGACGGCGAACAGCGTGATGCCCTTCGCGCCCTTCTCCGGGGTGGTGCGGGCCGCGATGATGATCATGTCGGCCGAGTAGCCGTTGGTGATGAACGTCTTGGAGCCGTTGAGGATCCAGTCGGACCCGTCGCGCACGGCGACGCTGCGCAGCGCAGCCAGGTCGGACCCGCCGGACGGCTCGGTCATGCCGATGCCGGTGGTCATCTCGCCGGTGCAGAACCGCGGCAGCCACCGCTGCTTCTGCTCCTCGGTGCAGAGGTCGACCAGGTACGGCGCGACGACGTCGCCGTGGATGCCGATGCACGACGCGACACCCGCGCTGAGCTTGCACAGCTCCTCGCCGAACACCGCGTTGAACCGGTAGTCGCCCGCGCCGCTGCCGCCGTACTCCTCGGGCACCTCAAGGCCGAGCAGGCCCTGCCGCCCGGCTTCCAGCCAGGCCTCGCGGTCGATGAACCGCTGCTCCACGTACTTCTCGTAGTTCGGCCGCAACGTGCGGTCCACGAACTCCCGTGCCGATTCCCGGAACGCGTGGTGATCCGCGTCGAACAGCGTCCGCTGCACGAGAGCCTCCCAAACAGCATACTAAGCGGTTGCTTAGAACTAAGCGTGCGCTTAGATTGCAGTACGATCCACACCTCTGTCAACACGTCCGGAGGACACATGACCAGCCTGGGTGAGGGCGAGTACGCCCTGCTCGACCAGTCCTGGCACGACGCGATCACCCCGGACGCGGCACGACGCATGCTCATCGCAGCCGCTCACGCCTTCGCGGACAAGGGCTACCACGCCACCACGACGCGGGACATCGCAGCCAGAGCGGGAATGAGCCCAGCAGCGGTCTACATCCACTACCGCTCGAAGGAAGACCTGCTGTTCCAAATCAGCAAGGTAGGCCACGAACAATCACTGAAGGTGTTGACAGCAGTACAAGACCCCAACCCCGCAGACAGAATGGCGAAGACAGTAGCAGCGTTCGCCACCTGGCATGCAGAGTTCAGGACAACAGCACGAGTAGTGCAGTACGAACTGGGCTCACTCTCACCAGAACACCACGCAGTGGTTGCGGAACTACGACGCAAGATCGAAACCCACATGCGCAAAATCGTGGAAGACGGCGTAAAGTCAAACCACTTCCAAGCCCCAGACCACAAGGGCGCAGCCCTGGCAGTGCTGTCACTCTGCATAGACGTGGCCAGGTGGTACCGCCCAGACGGCAAACGCACACCACAAGAAATAGGCAACCTGTACGCAAACCTAGTACTGAGGATGCTCACACCACAGTAGAGCAGCAAACAGGAAGACAAATGGAAACAAACAAGTAAGCAAAAGACAGCAGCCCGACCACCACAAACCCAGAGTCAGGGCCCAAAACGTGGCCGATTTTACTCGGGGGATTTGACCCTTAAAATTGGTGATCGGGCAGGCTTTCGGGACTGCCCTTTTAGCCCGATCAAGGGTCAAATCGAGGGGTCCCCGAGTCAAATCGGCCGCAGCACGCTGGGAGCAGCAGCCAGAGCCTCGACCACACCGGAACCGGCAGCCGGAAACCCATCACACCGAAGATGGCAGCCAGGACCCCGAGCACGACGGGAACCGGGAGCCCAACCACACCCAAAGCAACAAGCCGAACACCCCGAAAGCCACACCCCAGCACCCCCAGGAAAGCAAAACGCCTGCCAACCCCCAAGGGCCGACAGGCGTTCCGCCCTACCCGCTTAGCGGACGCCGCGCTTCCCGTACACGCCGGCCACCACCGTCACACCCACCGCCGCGAGGGCGATCTGGATGATGAGTTCGATCCAGTCGAAGAAACCGGTCGTCTCCTCCACCCCGAAGATGCGCGCGATGAACGTCCCGATGAACGCCGCCGCGATGCCGACCACGATGGTCAACCAGAGCGGGATGGCCTGCCGCCCTGGCGCGACCAGCTTGCCCAGCAGCCCGATGACCAGCCCGATGACCAGTGCGCCGATGATGCTGCCGATGCTCACGATGCCTCCTGCGAACCCTCGATGAAGCGCCCGGCTCCGTGTCCGGTGTCTTCGCGATCATCATCGCACCGAACACCTGGCCCACGGCACGAACAACGAGCGCATTCCCCCGGTCCGGTGATCGAACTTCAGTGGCCGAAGGCCCCGAACGACCCGCGGCGGCCCGCGATCTGGTCCATCCAGTTGTGGATGACGCCCGCCCAGTCGGCGCCAGCGGCTTCCTGGTGGCTCATGTGGAAGTGGCCGAAGCTGTCGCCGCCCGACCGGAACACGCCGCCGCGGCGGTCCGCTTCCAGGATCACCCACAGGCTGTGGGGGTCGGCGACGAACGTCAGCTCGACCTGGCTGATCTTGGACAGGAACTGCTGCGGGGGCACGAACTCGATCTCCTGGTAGAACTGCAGCTGCTGCGGCACGCCGTGGAGGCGGCCCGCCTCGTTGTCGGCGCGGGTGAAGCGGAAGCCGAGCTGCACGAAGGCGTTGAGCACGCGCTCCTGGGACGGGAGCGGGTGGACGGCCACCGGGTCCAGGTCGCCGGGGTCGACGGCGCCGCGGACGGCGAGTTCGGTGCGCAGGCCGAGGGTCATGCCGTGGAGCTGCTGGCCGCCCACGACGTTGATCGGCGATTCCAGCGGGACCTGGTACTGGAACGGGATGGCCATGCGCTGTCCGGGTGCGACGGTGATGCGCTGGGCGACGAACACCTTGCCGTAGTCGACGTTGCGGGTGGTCTCGCTGTCGTTGCCCTCGAACTCGACTCTGGTGACCAGTGAGAGCGCGACGTGGTCGATGTCGGCAGGGTGTTCACCCCCGGCGATGCGCACCTCCCCCGTCAGCAGCTCGCCGGGACGCGTGTTCGGGTTGGTGAGCACGGTGTCGACCGTGGGCCCGCCTACTCCGAACGCGCGCAACATCCTCTTGAACACCACGGGGACCTCCTGGGGCGGCTGGCGGGTTCACAGTTCGGTGAAGTGTGTCCCATGGACGCCTGACAGGGGCTTTTGGTTCCACCTGGACTTGGGGCGTGTCGCACTGCGACCATGATGAACCGATCACATACTAAGCGGTCGTTCAGGAGGTCTTCGTGCCCGGACTGCTCGTGGCCAACCGGGGTGAGATCGCGGTTCGCATCCTCCGAACCGCCGCTGACCTGGGCCTTCGCACCGTGGCCGTGCATTCCGCCGACGACGCGGACGCGCTGCACGTGCGGCTCGCCGACGTGGCGGTCCGGCTGGACGGCGTCGGCCCGGCCCCCTACCTCGACGTCGACCGGCTGGTGGGGGCCGCACTGGAGCACGGCTGCGACACCGTGCACCCCGGTTACGGCTTCCTGTCCGAGAACGCCGGGTTCGCGCGGGCGTGCGCCGACGCGGGCCTGGTGTTCGTCGGGCCGAGCCCGGACGTGCTGGCCCTGCTCGGCGACAAGAGCCGCGCCCGCGCGCTGGCCGTCGACCTCGGCGTCCCCGTGCTGGAGGGCACCGGCCCCGTCGACTCCGACGCCGCGCACCGGTTCTTCGCCGAGCACGGCCCCGTCATGGTCAAGGCGGTCGCCGGTGGCGGCGGCAAGGGGATGCGGGAGGTGCGCCGGGTCGAGGACCTGCCCGCCGCGCTCGACCGCTGCCGCGCCGAGGCGGAGGCCGCGTTCGGCAGCGGCGAGGTGTACCTGGAACGGCTGCTGACCCGAGCCCGGCACGTCGAGGTGCAGATCGTCGGCACGACCGTGCTCGGCGACCGCGACTGCAGCCTCCAGCGCGACCACCAGAAGGTCGTCGAGATCGCGCCCGCGCCGCGGCTAGACCCGGACCTGCGCAAGGCGCTGCACGACGCCGCCACCCGCATCGCGGAAGCCGTCGCCTACCGGGGTGTCGGCACGGTCGAGTTCCTGGTGTCCCCCGACGGCGCTTTCGTGTTCCTGGAGGCCAATCCGCGCCTCCAGGTCGAGCACACGGTGACCGAGGAGGTCACCGGCCTCGACCTCGTGCGCGTCCAGTTGGAACTGGCGGCGGGCGGCGACCCCGACCTCGCGCACCGGGAACGGGGCTGCGCGGTCCAGTTGCGCGTCACCCTCGGCGCGGCGGGCACGATCACCGCGTTCCACCCCGCGACCGGCCCCGGCATCCGCGTCGACACGCACGCCCACGGCGGCTACCGGGCGAGCGACCGCTTCGACGCCCTGCTGGCCAAGCTCGTCGTGCACGCGGTCGACCTGGACACCGCGCTGCGCAAGGCCCGCCGCGCGCTGGCCGAGTTCCACGTCGACGGCGTCCCGACGAACCTGGCGTTCCTGCGCGACCTGCTGGACCGGGACCTGTCCGACGCGCACACCGGGTTCCTCGACGGCCTGCCCGCGCCCGGCGGGCAGGACGGCCCCCGCTCCCCCGTGGCGGGCACGGTCGTCGGGGTCGAGCCCGGCTCCGTCGTCGTCGAGGCGATGAAGATGCAGCACGTCGTCGCCACCGGCTCCGGCCGTGTGCTGGTCGCGGTGGGCGACGCGGTCGCCGAAGGCGCTCCGCTGGCGGAGTCCGGCGACCTCGCCGACGCCGTGGAGACCGCACCGGTCGACCCCGACCACATCCGCCCGGATCTCGCGGAAGTGCTGGCACGGCACGACTTCCGCCGCCCGGACGCCGAGGCGAAGCGGCACGGGACCGGCCACCGCACGGCCCGCGAGAACGTCGCCGACCTCTGCGACGACTTCGTGGAGTACGGCGGTCTGGCCATCGCCGCGCAGCGGCAGCGCAGGTCGCTCGCGGAACTGGTCGACCGCACCCCCGCCGACGGCCTGGTGGCGGGCATCGGCACCGTGGACGGCCGCCAAGCCGTCGTCATGGCCTACGACTACACGGTCCTCGCGGGGACGCAGGGCGTGCGCAACCACGCGAAGCTGGACCGCATGCTCGCCCTGGCCGGGCAGCGCCGCCTGCCCGTCGTCCTGTTCGCCGAAGGCGGCGGCGGACGGCCGGGCGACACCGACCACGGCATGGTCAGCGCCCTGGACACCGGCTCGTTCCACGCCATGGCCGAGTTGAGCGGCGCGGTGCCGCTGATCGGCATCGTGTCGGGCCGCTGCTTCGCGGGCAACGCGGTGCTGCTGGGCACCTGCGACGTGATCATCGCGACCGCCGACTCCACCATCGGCATGGGCGGCCCGGCCATGGTCGAGGGCGGCGGCCTCGGCGTGTTCCGCCCGGAGGAGATCGGCCCGATGGACGTCCAGGTGCCCAACGGCGTCGTGGACGTCGCCGTGGCCGACGAGGCGGAAGCCGTTGCGGTGGCGAAGAAGTACCTCTCGTACTTCACCGGTCCGACGGCGGACTGGACGTGCCCGGACCAACGGGCGCTGCGCCACGCCGTGCCGGAGAACCGCCTCCGCGCCTACGACGTCCGCACGGTGGTCGACACCCTCGCCGACACCGGTTCCGCGCTGGAACTCCGCCGGGCGTTCGGCCGGGGCGTCGTCACCGCGCTGATCCGCGTGGAGGGCAGGCCGATCGGCCTGATCGCCAACGACCCGGCGCACCTGGGCGGCGCGATCGACGCGGACGCCGCCGACAAGGCCGCGCGGTTCCTCCAGCTGTGCGACGCGTTCGACCTGCCGGTCCTGTCCCTGTGCGACACGCCGGGCTTCATGGTCGGCCCGGACGCCGAGCGCACGGCGACCGTGCGGCACCTGAGCCGCATGATGGTCGTGGCGGCGAACCTGGACGTGCCGTTCGGCCTGGTCGTGCTCCGCAAGGCCTACGGGCTGGGCGCGCAGGCGATGGCGGGCGGCAGCCTGGCCGTGCCGAGGTTCGCGATCTCGTGGCCCAGCGGCGAGTTCGGCCCGATGGGCCTCGAAGGCGCGGTGCGCCTCGGGTTCCGCCGCGAACTGGAGGCCATCGCCGACCCGCAGGAGCGGCAGGCCGCGTTCGACCGGATGGTCGCCGCGTCCTACGAGCACGGCAAAGCGCTGAACCTGGCCACCGCTTTCGAGATCGACGACGTGGTCGACCCGGCCGACACCCGGCGCTGGATCGCCACGTCCTTCGCGGGCGAACCCGTGCGGCGCACCGCGGGCAAGAAGCGGCCGTTCATCGACACCTGGTAGCCGTCGAGCCGTTGACCAGCGCAAACCAGGAGTCCCCCGGTGGTTGAGACCCCCCGACGCACACGCTACGGCGGGGGTACGACGGTTTTCGGTCCTTCCAAGCCGGGGGGAATGACACGGTCGGGTGAACCCCGAACCACCCCCGTCAACGGTGGAGGGCCACCACCACACCGGGAACGCAACCGCCGTGCCGTACGTTTCGGCACCGTGACCACACTCATGGCACGGCTGAAGCAGCGGATGCGTCGGTTCGCACAACGCCCCGGCTCGGCCGACCTCACGCCCTACCGGACCCTGCTGACCGCCGTGAACACCCACGAGGAGCGCGTCGGCGCGCTCACCGACGAGGAGCTCACCGAAGCGGCCAAGGAGCTGCGCGAACGCTCGACGTTCGGCAAGGACGAGCTGGTCGAGGTGTGCGCGCTGGCCAGGGAGGCCGCGGACCGCGCACTGGGGCTCCGCCCGTTCGACGTGCAGATCCTCGGCGCGCTCGGCCTCCTGGAGGGCCACGTCGTCGAGATGGCCACCGGTGAGGGCAAGACGCTGTCCGGCGCCATCGCGGCGGCCGGGTTCGCGCTGCGCGGCGACCAGGTGCACGTGGCGTCGGTCAACGACTACCTCGCCCAGCGCGACGCGGAGTGGATGGGCCCGCTCTACGAGTTGCTCGGCGTTTCCGTGGGGTGGCTGAGCCAGAGCTCCAAGCCGGACGAGCGCCGGGCCGCCTACGAGGCCGAGGTGACGTACGCGGCGGTCAGCGAGATCGGCTTCGACGTGCTGCGCGACCGCCTCGCCGTGGACGAGGCCGACCGGATCGTGCCGAAGCCGCGCGTGGTGCTGGTCGACGAGGCCGACTCCGTGCTCGTCGACGAGGCCCGCGTGCCGCTGGTGCTCGCCGGGTCGACCGCGAACGAGGCCGCCGA
The DNA here is from genome assembly GCA_049997955.1 of Umezawaea sp. cmx-9-4. GTDB lineage: Bacteria > Actinomycetota > Actinomycetes > Mycobacteriales > Pseudonocardiaceae > Umezawaea. The sequence continues at coordinate 211,480 of JAEBDY010000014.1, forward strand.
CCCCGTCATCGCCGACCTGATCCGCAGGCTGCGCAAGGACCTGCACTTCGAGGTCGACGACGAGGAGCGCAACGTCTACCTGACGGGTGCGGGCTCCGAGGCCGTCGAGCGGGCGCTGGGCGGCATCGACCTGTACTCCGACGAGCACGTGCAGACGACGCTGAGCAAGGTCAACGTGGCCCTGCACGCGCACGTCCTGCTGCACCGCGACATCGACTACATCGTGCGCGACGGCAAGGTCCACCTGATCAACGACACCCGCGGCCGCATCGCGCGGCTCCAGCGCTGGCCGGACGGCCTGCAGGCCGCCGTCGAGGCCAAGGAGTCCGTGGCGGCGACCGACTCCGGCGAGGTGCTGGACTCGATCACCGTCCAGGCGCTGCTGAACCGGTACCCGACGGTGTGCGGCATGACCGGCACGGCCGTGGCCGTCGCCGAGCAGCTGCGCACGTTCTACACCCTCGAGGTCCTGGTCATCCCGTCGAACAAGGAGTGCGTGCGGGACGACGAGGCGCCGCGCCTGTACACGACGCTGGAGCTGAAGGAAGCGGCGCTGGTCAAGGAGATCGCGTCCGTCCACGAGACCGGCCGCCCGATCCTGGTCGGCACGCTCGACGTCGCCGAGTCCGAGCGGCTCTCCACGAAGCTGCGCGCCGCGGGCCTGGAGCCCGTGGTGCTGAACGCGAAGAACGACGCCGAGGAGGCGACGATCATCGCCGACGCGGGCTCGTTCGAGCGGATCACCGTGTCGACGCAGATGGCGGGCCGCGGCACGGACATCCGCTTGGGCGGCCACGACGGCGAGGACCATGACCGGATCGTCGAACTGGGCGGCCTGTACGTGGTCGGCTCCGGCAGGCACACCTCCAGCAGGCTGGACGACCAGCTGCGCGGCCGCGCTGGCCGCCAGGGCGACCCCGGCGGCTCGGTGTTCTTCGGCTCGCTGCAGGACGAGCTGGTCACGCAGTTCGCACCGGACCACGACGAGCCCGTCGACGTGGAGGACGACGGCCGCATCACGGACGCGGGCACGCTCCACACGGTCGAACACGCGCAGCGCGTGGCCGAAGGCGTCCACCTGGAGATCCACCGCAACACGTGGCGGTACAACAAGCTGGTGGAACACCAGCGCGAACTCCTGGTCGCCCACCGGAACCGCGTCCTGACCACCGACGCGGCCTGGGAAGAACTGGCGAAGCGGTCCCCGGAAAGGGCGACCGAGTTGAAGGAGGACGTGCCGGAGGAAGTCCTGGTGTCAGCGGCGAGGGCGATCACGCTGTACCACCTGGACCAGCGCTGGAGCGAACACCTGACGTTCCTGACGGACCTCCGCGAAGGCATCCACCTGCGCGCGCTGGCACGCCAGAACCCACTGGACGAATTCCACCGCGAAGCGATCCCGACGTTCAACCGCATCGTGCCGGACTCGTGGGAAGCAGCCGAGGAGACCTTCGCCGAGGCGAAGATCGGCCCGGACGGCGCGGAACTGGCGGCAGCAGGGGTGAAGCGCCCGAACACGACGTGGACGTACCTGGTCCACGACAACCCGTTCTCCTCCGGCCTTGAGGAAACCTTCAAGGGCTTGGTGAAAATGGTCAAACGCCGCTAGAAAAGAGCCAGAAGCGCCCGCCGTCCACAGGACGGCGGGCGCTCTTGCTTGGTACCCGCAAGCGCCCACCGGCAAGCGGAAGCACGCACCCAACCCGACGCACTCCCCCTCCGCCGCCCCGATCCGAAGCGTCCTCAGCATTTTTCTTCGTTTGTCAAGGCATCTTTCCCGCCTTGACAAATCAAGGAAAATGGTGGAGACAATTGCGCGAGCGGGGTGGCGTAGGGGGAACCACCGCGACCTTCACGCGCGGGTCCGACGGGCTGTGGCGATGGCTCCCAGCGCACAGGTCCAACGGCCGGACACAGCCAACTGCGGCTCCCGGCGACCGCGAGCAGCCGATGGTGGCTCCCGTCAAAGCCGAGCACTGGCCCAGCCGCCGTCGTGCTGTGGCCGATTTGACTCGGGGACCCCTCGATTTGACCCTTGATCGGGCTAAAAGGGCAGTCCCGAAAGCCTGCCCGATCACCAATTTTAAGGGTCAAATCCCCCGAGTAAAATCGGCCACGTCTGCGGCCCTGGCCACGACTTCCGCAGTGGGTCACCCGACTGAGCGGCAGGTGTTGGTGCACTGACCACCGCTGCGGCCTGGTCTGATGGGTCAACCGGACCGCGCGGCAGATGGTGGTCCACATAGGAATGCTCAGCTTGGTCATAGGTCATCCGGCCACAAGCAGACCAGCCCCGCTCGTGCAGCGAGTCCACGACCGTCAAGTTTGCGCAACGTGCAAGTCCCTCACTCGAACGCCGCACCCATTTCACCCGGACACCAACCTCCGGGTCACATCGCCGATCGCATCACCGGCCAAGCCAGCACCCCGGCGGGATCGCCGCCGGGGCACCGGGTCTAGGAGTTGCGACCCCTCGATGAGGTGACCCGGTTCTCCCCGGCAGGCTCTGCCTGCCGGGGCATCATCGACTTCGACGTCACCGAGAGGTGGGTTTCGGTGAGCGCGCGTATCTCCGCCAGCAGGTCCAGGTGTTCCTGGGATGGCGGGGGGCCGACGAAGTTCGAGTGGTCGTGCGCAGTTCGTTCAGCACGCCTTGCCAGGTGCTGAATCCGTCGAATGAGTACCAGGTCTTCGTCCGAGACCTGCGAGCGCCGTTGCTCCATCACCACAGCAGCGTTCACCCACGGCGGTGGGATGGTCCATCCCCTAGCCGAGGGAACCTCGTTGCGTCACATCAGTACCCGTTCGATCCATTCATGAAACTGCCCGATGTGGTGTTCCGAGGGAACCAGTACACCGCCCTTGGCATACACGCGTGACGACATCGCCGGTTGGCATCGCTCACAGGCATCGAAGTCCTGTTCGTTCACCCGGTGGAACAGCTCTACCGAGCGGGACACGTCGCGGCCTTCCGCCACTACCTGTTTTGCGTACAGCCAATCGCACTCCACGATCGTGAGATCGGGTGCCATCGGGTACATCCGATGGATGATCACGTGATCGGGGACGAGGTTGATGAAGACCTGCGGGCGGATGGTGATCGCGTAGTAGCGGCGGTCCTGGTCGTCGCTGACGCCCGCCAGCTTGTCGAAACCCTCACTGCCGTCCACGGTGAAGCCGTTGATCTCCGCCCCGAACTCGGCGCCATGTCCCACGTAGTACTGAGCGGCGTACCCATCCGCGAATTCGGGCAGCACCTCGGTCAGTTCCGGGTGGATCGTGGCGCAGTGGTAGCACTCCATGAAGTTCTCGATGATGAGCTTCCAATTCGCCTTCACCTCGTACCTGATTCGTCTGCCGACTTCCAGTTCGTCGATCTCGTAGCCGTCGAGGGCGGTCAACTCGCCGAGGCGTTCGGTGACGGCGCTCTGCACGGTGTCGGCGAAGGACGGCGGGTCCTCCGCCAGGGTGATCCAGGCGTAGCCGAGCCATTCGCGCAGGTGCACGGTGGTGAGGCCGTACTCGACGCGGTCGATGTCCGGCATGGACGTGAGGTTGGGCGCGGCGATGAGCTTGCCGTCCAGGCCGTAGGTCCAGGCGTGGTAGGGGCATTGGAAGGCGCGTTTCACCGAACCGGACTCGGTGGTGCACAGCCGTGCGCCGCGGTGGCGGCAGACGTTGAGGAACGCCTTCAGGGAACCGTCCCTGGCGCGGGACACGATGACGCTCTCGCGGCCCACCGTGACCGTGCGGAAGTCGCCGGGGTCGGGGAGGTCCGCGCTCCGGACCGCGCAGAACCACATCTGCTCGAAGATGCGGGCCTGTTCGGCGGCGAAGACCTCGGGGTCGGTGTAGTAGCGGCCCGCGAGGGTGGGGACGAGGCTGCTCGGCTGCTCGGTCGCGGTCATCCGGTGGCCACCTTCTCTTCCGAACCGGTCAGCCGGGCGGGGTCGAACAGGCCGATGGGGTGGCTGGTCGTGCCGTCGGCGATCAGGTCGGCGACGATCTCGCCGACCACGGGCACGAACTTGAAGCCGTGGCCGGAGAAGCCGCACGCGACGACGACGGCCTGGTGGTCGGGGTGGCGGGCGATGACGAAGTGCTCGTCGGCCGTGTTGGTGTACATGCAGGTCGCCGCGCGCAGGAAGGCGCCGGGCAGCGTGGGCATCGCCGCGCCGACGAAGTCGGCCATCGCCGCCACCTCGTGGTCGTGCACGGTGCGGTCGATGGTGTCCGGGCCGCACGGGTCGCCGCCGCGGAAGAACGCGACCTTCACGCCGCCGTCGATCCCGTTGTGCGCGGGGAAGCCGTAGAACTGGCGGCCCTCGGGGTTCTCCCAGATGTAGACGGGATGCCGGTCGGCCAGGAACGGACTCGCGCCGCCCGTCGGTTCGAACCAGTACTGGACCTGGCGTTCGATGACGAACGGAACGCCGAGGTCGGCCAGCAGGCCGGGGGCCCAGGCGCCGGGGCAGATCACCAGCTGTTCGGCGCGGTAGGTGCCCTGCGCGGTCACCACCTCGACGCCGGCGTCGGCGGTCCAGGAGAGGACCTCCTCCTCGAAGCGCAGTTCGGCGCCGGCGCGGGCGGCGAGGTCGAGGTGCGCGCCGACGCTGGCCTCGGGCACGACGAGTCCCGCGCCCGCCTCGTAGAGGGCGATGTCCTCGTCGGTCGGGCGCATGGTCGGGAAGCGGCGGCGGATCTCGGTCGCGTCCAGCAGCTCGTGCGGCAGGTTCCACTCCCGCGCGGACCGCAGGCTGCCGGAGACCGTGCGCGACTCCGGCCTGCCGACCATGATCCCGCCGACCCGGTGGAAGATCTCGCGGTCGGAGTCGGCCTCGACCTGGTCCCACATCTCGTGCGCCCGCAGCAGCAGCGGCACGTACGCGGGGTCCTCGAAGTAGGCCTGCCGGGTGATGCGGGACCCGCCGTGGCTCGACCCCTTGGTGTGCACGGGCGCGAACTTCTCCAGGCCGAGCACGCGCTGCCCGCGTTCGGCGAGGCGGTACGCCGCGGCGCTGCCCATCCCGCCGAGACCGATCACGATGACGTCATAGGTGTCGGGCACGGCGTCAGCTCCTCAACCGGGTCATCTTCGGGTCGAACAGGGGCTCCTCGGCGACGACGGCAGCGATGCGCTCACCGAAGTACTCGACCTCCACCGCCTGGCCGGGCAGGGCCAGGTCGGCGGGCAGCCACGCGTACGCGATGGTCACGCCGGTCGTGTAGCCGTAGGCCGCGCTGGTCACGTACCCGGCGGGGGCGCCGTTCACGTGCACGGGTTCGCTGCCGAGCACCACGGCGTGCGGGTCGGCGATGGTCAGGCAGGTCAGCTTGCGGGTCTGCTCCCTGGCCGCGAGGGCGTCGCGGCCGACGAAGTAGCCCTTGTCCATCCGCACCGCGAACCCGACCCCGGCCTCGTACGGGTCGTGCTCGGTGGTCATGTCGGTGCCCCAGGCCCGGTAGCCCTTCTCCAACCGCAGGCTGTTGAACGCGCTGCGGCCCGCCGCGATGACGCCGTGCGCCTGCCCGGCCTCCCACAGCACGTCCCACAGCTCCCGACCGAGGTCGGCGGTCGTGTACAGCTCCCAGCCGAGCTCGCCCACGTAGGACAGGCGCATCGCGGTGACGGGAACGTTGCCCACGAAAGCCTTCTGCGCCTTGAAGTAGCCGAGCTTCGTGTCCACAGTGGAGATCGGCTCGACGAGGTCGCGGGCCAGCGGCCCCCACAGGCCGACGCAGCACGTGCCCGCGGTGGTGTCGCGGACCTGGACGCTGCCGTTGCCCGGCAGGTGCCGGGTCAACCAGTCCAGGTCGAGGTTCCCGTTCGCGCCGACCTGGAACCGGTTCTCCGCCAGCCGGGCCACGGTGAGGTCGCTGCGGACGCCGCCGTCCTCGCCGAGCAGCAGCGTGTAGGTCACCGCGCCGGGCTTGCGGGCGAGGTTGTTGGTGGTCATGGTCTGGAGGAAGTCGAGCGCGCCGGGACCGGTGACCTCCAAGCGCTTCAACGGGGTCATGTCGAACATCGCCACCCGGCTGCGGGTCACCAGCGCCTCCGCGCCCGCGATCGGCGACCAGAAGCGGGACGCCCACTCGTTGCGCGCCGGGATGTCGGCGACCTCCGGCAGGTCGGCGTTGGCCTCGTACCAGTGCGCGCGCTCCCAGCCCGCGCCTTCGAGGAACACGCCGCCGAGCGCCTGCTGCCGTTCGTAGAACGGGCTGGTGCGCAGCGGGCGCGGGTCCTCCAAGGGCTGCAACGGGTGCAGGATGTCGTAGACCTCGACGAAGTTCCGGCAGCTGCGCTTGCGCACGTAGTCGGGCGCGAGCTGCACCTCCTCGAACCGGTTGAGGTCGGCGGAGTGCAGGTCCTGCTTGGGCTGGCCGTCGACCAGCCACTCCGCGATGGCCCGTGCGACACCGGCGGAGTGGGTGATCCACACGGCTTCGGCGACCCAGAAGCCGTCCAGGTCGGGGTGTTCGCCGAGCAGCGGCATGCCGTCGGTGGTGAACGAGAACAGGCCGTTGATGCCGTCGTCCACCTTGGACTCCGCCAGCACGGGCAGCAGGTCGACGGCAGCGGCCCACGAGTCCTCGAAGTCCTCCGGCGTGAACAGCCGCTCGGAGGCCATGGACCTGGTGAACCGCGGGTCGCCGATCTCGCGGGGGTCGATGGGCATCGGGGTGTGCCCGTAGGCGCCGATGCCGAGCCGGTCGCCGTGGCCGCGGAAGTACAGGTCGGCGTCCTGGTGGCGCAGGATCGGGCCGCCGACGTCGCCGGTAGGCAGCGCCGTGGTCTTCGCGTACTGGTGCGCCATGGGCACGAGCGGGACGGCGAGGTCGACCATGTCGCCGAGCAGCGGGCCCCACATCCCGGCACACGACACGACGACGTCGGCCTTGAACGCGTCGGTCTCGGTGGTCACGCCGGTGACCCGGCCCGCGGCGCGTTCGATGCCGGTGACCTTCTGGTGCGGCACGAACGTCGCGCCGCGCGAGATCGCCCGTTCCGCCTGGGCCTGCGCGGCGGGGACGGGCCTCGCGAGCCCGTCGGTCGGGATGTGGAACCCGCCGAGCACCTTGGCGACGTCGAGCAGCGGGTGCAGCGCGACGCACTCGTCCGGCGTGAGCAGCGCCGTGTCCACGCCCCACGCGGTGGCCCAGCCGTGCCGCCGCTTCAGCTCGGTCAGCCGCTCCGGCGTGGTCGCGACCTCCAGGCCGCCGACGGCGTGGAAGCAGCCCAGTTCGCCGTACTTGCGCGCGGTGTAGCTCGCGAACTCGGTCATGGTCTTGTTGCCCGTGGTCTGGAACACCAGCCCCGGCGCGTGCGAGCTGGACCCGCCCGTGGCGAACAGCGGGCCCTGCTCCAGGACCGTGACGTCGGTCCAGCCCCGCTCGGTCAGCTCGTCGGCCAGCGCGCAGCCCACGATGCCCGCGCCGACGATGACCACCCGTGGTCGACCCGCCATCCGTGCCCTCCCACCGGAGTTGCGACAGGCGCTTGGTGTTCCGCCCTCTGCAACAAGTTGCGCTCAGCGCCCCCCGATGTCAATCCCTCCATCCGAGTAGTCGCACGTCGGAAATATGGCGTTCGGCCGCTACCGGCGGGTAATGGGACAGAACGGCAAGAACCCCGTCCCACCACGTGAAACGGGGTCCAAGATCGTCCGGTGACTAGTCGGCGAAGTACCCCAGCTGCGCGGACAGCTCGGAGGCCGACGCGGTCATCGGCGTGACGATCTGCCTCACCCGTTGACGGGACAGCCGGTAGGACGGCCCGGAGGCGCTCATCGCGGCGATCACCTCGCCGCGCTGCCCGCGGATCGGCACGGCCACCGCGTGCAGGCCGAGTTCCAGCTCCTCGTAGCAGGCCGCGAAGCCGTCGACGGCGATCCGGTCCAGCTCCACGGCCAGCTCGTCCGGCTCCACGACCGTGCGGGGCGTGTACCGGTCCAGCGGCAGGCCGAGCAGGCGCTTGCGCTCCTCGGGCGGCAGGAACGCGAGCAGCACCTTGCCGCTGGACGTGGCGTGCAGCGGCGTGCGCTGACCGATCCAGTTCTGCGCGCTGATCGCCGCGGATCCCCTGGCCTGGGTGATGTTGATGGCCACGCCCTGGTCGGCGACCGCGATGTTGACCGTCTCGCCGAACTCGTCGGCGAGCGTCTGGCACGTCGGTTGCCCCAACTTGGTGAGGTCCATGCGCCCGGTCGCCGCGCCTGCGAGCCTGACGATGCCGAACCCGATCGCGTACTTGCCCCGTTCGCCGAGCTGCTCGACGAGCCCCCGCGCTTCCAGAACGCTGACGAGTCTCGACGCCGTGGACTTGTGCACACCCAGCTCACCAGCGATTTCGGTGATCCCCGCCTCGCCGTGCGCCAGCATCTCCAGCACGCTGATGGCTCGGTCCACGGACTGGACCTGAGCCACCGTTCCCCGATCTGCGTCCGAGTTGCTCATGGCGCAACAGTAACCACTGGGTAAACCGCCTCTGGGCCAACCAGGCGAACCCCTTGACGACGGCCCTCGCCAGCCTCACATTGTTGCGTTGTCCAGGTCGTGTTCTGCATCGCGCAACGGAGGCGCCCCATGATCCGCGTCTGCACCGTCACCGACCTCCCCCCTGGCGAGGCGGTCCGCATCGTTGCGCACGTGCCCGTCGCGGTGTTCAACGCCGACGGGGAACTGTTCGCGATCGACGACACCTGCAGCCACCAGGACGCCTCGCTCGCGGACGGCTGGCTGGAGGGGTGCTGGGTGGAGTGCCCGCTGCACGCGTCGTCGTTCGACCTGCGGACCGGCGTGCCGAACGGGCTGCCCGCCAAGAAGCCGGTCCGCACCTACCCGGTCGTCGTGGTGGACGACGTCGTCTACGTGAACACCGAGCTGCAGCAGGACGTGGCGTGAGGACCATCGCGGTCATCGGCGCCTCGCTCGCCGGACTGCGCTCCGCGGAAGCGTTGCGCGCACAAGGTTTCGACGGACGGCTGGTGGTCGTCGGCGACGAGCCCCACGAACCCTACGACCGACCCCCGCTGTCCAAGGACTTCCTGCTCGGCACGGCGGACCGCGACTCGCTGGCGCTGTCCGACCCGGACTCGCTGGCCGCGCTCGACGCCGAGTGGCGACTGGGCGTGCGCGCGGACCGGCTCGACACGACCACCCGCGAGGTCCACCTGTCCGACGGCTCGACGGTCACCGCCGACGGCGTGGTGATCGCGACCGGCGGTGCGCCCCGAACGCTGCCCGGCACGCTCTCCCTGCGGACGGTGGACGACGCCGTGGAACTGCGGGCGGCGCTCACCGGTGGCGCGGAACGACTCGTGGTGGTCGGCGCGGGGTTCATCGGCGCGGAAGTGGCGTCCACGGCCCGCAAGCTCGGCCTCGACGTGACCGTGGTGGAGGTGCTGTCCATCCCGCTCGGGCGCGTGCTCGGGCCGGAGATCGGCGCGGTGTGCGGCGAACTGCACCTGGACCACGGCGTGCGCCTGCGCTGCGGCGTCGGCGTGGACCAGGTGTCCACCTCCGGTGTCGTGCTGACCGACGGCGAGGTGCTGCCCGCCGACGTGGTCGTCGCGGGCGTCGGCGCCTACCCGGCGGTGGGCTGGCTGGACGGTTCGGGTGTGGCGGTCGGCAACGGCGTGCTGTGCGACCAGGGCGGCGTGACGAACGTGCCCGGCGTGGTCGCGGTCGGCGACGTGGCGCGGTGGAGCGGACAGCGGCACGAGCACTGGTCAAGCGCGGCCGAGCAGGCGGGCGTCGCGGTGCGGAACCTGCTCGCGGGCACGACCGTGGACGTGCACGACCGGCCCGGCTACTTCTGGTCCGACCAGTACGGCGTGCGCATCCAGTTCGTCGGCGAAACCCACCTCTACGACGAGGTCCGGTACGTCGACGGCACACCGGAGGATCGCAAGTTCGCCGCCGTCTACGTGCGCGACGACGTGGTCGTCGGAGTGGTGTCGATGAACAACGCCCGGCAGTTCACCAGGCTGCGCAGGCAACTCGGCACGGCCGCGCTGTCCACACCGGCACCGTGAGGCCGGCTTGACAGGATCCGGCGGCTGCGGGAACGGTGGAACGACCAGTCCATCTCGCAAGGAGGCCGCGATCTTGCGTGCGCCCCTTGATCACCGTTGGCTACCATTGGTTACTGCCAGCTATAATGCTTGTTGTGCAACGCATCGGCGAGTTCGCGCTGAAAGCCGGGTTCTCCAGCGAGGTGACCGGGTGAAGGTCACCAGGGTCGCGTTCTCGAAGGATCTCAACCGGGGTAAGTACGCGCAGCTGGCGGAACAGGCCCATCGACTCGGTCGTGTTCGTTGCGAGGTGTGGCAGCGGTACGGCTCGGTCAACGGAGCGGGACTGCCGGACCGGAAGATCCGTGACCGCTGGATGGAAGACGGCACCGCCATGAAGTTCGGTGTCCTGGCCAACGCTTGGAAGGAAACCGTTCGGGACGCGGTCGCGGACATCGCCGCCAACCGGGCCGCGGCGAAAGCGGCGGTTCGCAAAGCGGTCAACCGGCGAACCTCGGACCATGCTGAGCGCAAGCGGCTGTTCGCCGCGTTGAAGGCCGATTCCTGGGCCGAGGATCCGTTCTTGTCCCGGCAGATGCGGAAGCACTGGAAGCGTGGCCGCAACCGAACTCACAACCAGATCGTGGTGCGTTCCGACCAGTACCGCACCTTCACCCTGGTCGAGGACGGCGATATCTGGCTTGCGGTACCGGGCTTGGTGCGTCGTGAATTGGTGCGTGTCCCGCTGAACACCGTGGTGGCCCCAACCGGGACGCTGCGGCTCATCCTGCGTGGCAGTCGGGTCGAGGTGCACCACCAGATCGACGCGGACGCGGTGAAGTCCTCGGCGCGGCCCGCCGGTGACCGTGAGATCGGGGTGGACAAGGGCTACACCGAGGCCCTCACCGACTCCGACGGGCAGCATCACGGCACTGAGTTGGGCGAACTGCTGGCCTCCGAGTCGGACTACCGGAAGCTCAAGAACGCTCGCCGGGCGAAGATCCGCTCGGTCGCGGAGAAAGCCCGCGATCACGGCGATCACGCCACCGCGGAACGGATCGCCCGCAACAACCTCGGCACGATCAAGCGGGACCGGCGTTCGTCCCGGTGGCGGCAGACGGTGCGCACCACCACGTTCCGTGCGGTGCACGCTGTCGTGGACAAGGCCGCGCTGATCGCGGCGGAAGATCTCACCAAGACGTTCACCGGCCATGTTCGACGTGGCCGCGCCGTCAACCGGCGCTTGGCGGCGTGGACCAAAGGTGTCACCGCCGAGGCGCTCGCGAACGTGTCGGAGCGCAGAGGTTCTGCGCTCACGCTGGTCAACGCGGCCTACACCTCACAAGTCGTTCCGTGCTGCGGCGTCCTCGGGCGACGCGGCGGGGACCGGCTTCACTGCACCCGGTGCGGGGTGGTGTGGCAGGCGGACCACGCGGCAGCGATCAACGTCCTGCATCGAGCGGGTGACCCCGACATCACCCTGCACACCCCCTATCAGCGGGTGAAGCGCATCGTGCGGGAACGGGCCGATCGCCGACCGGATCAGACTGCCGATCCTGGACTCCAGCCCACGGTGTGGACGGAGAGCGAAACATCCGAACGATCAACACTGATCAACGAACAGGAAGCAGGCGAGCACCCGTGTCGAAGCTGTTCATCGACGGCCGGTGGGTCGGATCGAGTAGCGGCGCCGAACGCGAGGTGATCAACCCCTTCGACCGGAGCGTGGTCGCCACGGTCGCCGAGGGCACCGCGGCGGACGCCGCGACGGCCGTCGCCGCAGCCCGGCGCGCGTTCGACGACGGCGGCTGGACGTCCACCAGCCCCGAACACCGCGCGGCCGTGCTGAACCACGTGGCCGACCTGCTCGACCGGGCGAAGGAGGACATCGCCCGCACGGAGACCCTCGACACCGGCAAGACCCTGGTGGAGAGCCGGATCGACGTGGACGACGTGGCCGCGGTGTTCCGCTACTACGGCAACCTCGCGGGCGCGATCCACCCGCGCGTGGTGACCGGCGCGGGCCCGGACGTGATCAGCCGCGTCGACTACGACCCCGTCGGCGTGTGCGCGATGATCGCGCCGTGGAACTACCCGCTGCTCCAGGTGGCGTGGAAGATCGCGCCCGCCTTGTTGGCGGGCAACACCTTCGTCGCCAAGCCGAGTGAGATCACCCCGCTGTCGACCATCAAGCTGTTCGAGGTCCTCGCCGAGGCCGGGGTGCCCGCGGGCGTCGCGAACCTCGTGCTGGGCACCGGCCCCGAGGTGGGCTCGGTGCTCGTGGAGAGCGACGACGTCGACCTCGTCTCGTTCACCGGCAGCCTCGGCGTCGGGCAGTACATCATGCGCTCGGCCGCCACCTCCTTGAAGAAGGTGGCCCTGGAACTGGGCGGCAAGAACCCGAACATCGTGTTCGCCGACGCCGACCTGGACACCGCGGTCGACTACGCGCTGACGGCCGCGTTCTTCCACGCGGGCCAGGTCTGCTCGTCCGGCACCCGCTTGATCGTGCAGGACTCGGTGTACGACGACTTCGTCGCCGAGGTGGCTCGGCGGGCGGACCTCGTCAAGCTGGGCAACGGTTTCGACGAGGACACCGAGAGCGGTCCGCTGGTGTCGGCCGAGCACCGCGCGAAGGTCGAGCGGTACGTGGAGATCGGCCTGGCCGAAGGGGCGCGATTGGTGGCGGGCGGCACGCGGCCGTCCGACCCCTCCTTGCGGGACGGGTTCTTCTTCCGCCCCACCGTGTTCGCGGACTGCACCCGTGGGATGAAGCTGGTGCGGGAGGAGACGTTCGGCCCGATCATCACCGCCGAGCGCTTCACCGACCGGCACGAGGCCGTGTTCCTGGGCAACGACACCGAGTACGGCCTGGCGGGCGGGGTCTGGTCGCAGGACTTGGAGAAGGCGCAGTGGGTCGCCAAGCGCTTGCGCCACGGCACCGTGTGGATCAACGACTTCGGGCCGTACCTGCCGCAGGCCGAGTGGGGCGGGTTCAAGCGCTCCGGCATCGGCCGCGAACTGGGCCCCAGCGGCCTGCACGAGTACTGCGAGCCGAAGCACGTCTACCAGAACCTCAAGCCCACGGCCCAGAACTGGTTCGCGAGGAGCGCCGATGCCTGAGTACGACTACGTCGTCGTCGGCGGCGGCACCGCGGGCTCCGTGCTGGCGGCCAGGCTGTCCGAGGACCCCGACGTGACGGTCTGCGTCGTGGAGGGCGGCCCCAGCGACGTCGACGACCCGCGCGTGCTGGAACTGCGCAACTGGATCAACCTGCTCGGCTCGGAACTGGACTACGACTACCCCACCGTCGAGCAGCCGCGCGGCAACTCCCACATCCGCCACTCCCGCGCCCGCGTGCTCGGCGGCTGCTCCTCGCACAACACGCTGATCAGCTTCGTCCCGTTCCCGCAGGACCTCGCTTCCTGGGGTCCCGGCTGGGACTGGGACACGTTCGGCCCGTACTACGACCGCCTGCTGAACAACATCATCCCGGTGGCGCCCGCGGACCGGAACCCGATCGCGCTGGACTTCATCGCCGCGGCCAAGGCGGCGCTGGGCGTTCCGGAGATCGACGACTTCAACGCCGGGCCGTTCGCCGAGGGCACCGGGTTCTTCTCCGTGGCCTACCACCCGGAGAACGGCCACCGGTCCTCGGCGTCCACGGCGTACCTGCACCCGGTGCTCGGCCGCCCCAACCTGACGCTGATGCTGGAGACGTGGGCTTCCCGCGTGTCCTTCGAGGACGGTCGCGCGGTCGGCGTCGTGACGTCGGCGGGTTTCGTCTCCGCCCGCCGTGAAGTCCTGCTGTGCGCGGGCGCGATCGACACCCCGCGGCTGCTGATGCTGTCCGGCGTCGGCCGGGCCTCGGACCTGTCCGCGTTGGGCATCGACGTCGTGCACGACCTGCCCGGCGTGGGCGAGAACCTGCTGGACCACCCGGAGTCGGTGATCATCTGGGAAACCGACGGCCCGATCCCGTTGAACTCCGTGATGGACTCGGACGCGGGCCTGTTCGTCCGCCGCGACCCGTCCGATCCCCGCCCGGACCTGATGTTCCACTTCTACCAGATCCCGTTCACCGCCAACACGGAACGGCTCGGCTACCCGGTGGTCGAGCACGGGGTGTGCATGACCCCGAACATCCCCCGCCCGCACAGCGTCGGCCGGATGTGGCTCACCAGCGCGGATCCCGCGGTCAAGCCCGCACTCGACTTCGGCTACTTCACCAACCCCGACGGGTACGACGAGCAGACGCTGGTGGACGGGTTCCGCATCGCACGGGAGATCGCGGCGCGGGAACCGCTGAAGTCGTGGCTCAAAAGGGAAATCGCACCGGGCCCGACCGTGACGTCGGACGAAGCCCTGTCGGAGTACGGGAGGCGCGCCGCGCACACGGTCTACCACCCGGCCGGGACGTGCGCGATCGGCACCGTGGTGGACCCGTCGCTCCGCGTGCTGGGGCTCGACGGCTTGCGCGTGGTCGACGCCTCGGTGTTCCCCACGATGCCGACCGTCAACCCGATGGTGACGGTGCTGATGATCGGCGAACGGGCAGCGGACCTGATCCGCGGCGGGTGAGCAGACGTGGAGCTTCCCGTGCGGGGAAGCTCCACTCACCACTCAGTCGAGTACGCGGTCGTGCTGAACCCGATGGGTGTGCATGTCCTCGTGCCACCTGGACAGAGCCAGGTCGACCGAGGTCTGGAGCGTGCTCATGCGTGCCTGCATCAGGTGCATGGAGGGCGCCACGTGCGCCGTCATCTCCTGCTTGACCCACCGCACGCACGCCACCGCGCCGATCAGCACACCCAGCAAAGCGCCGATGAAGAAGATCAGGACCGTCATCGCGACCACCCGCCCAATTCCGATCAAGCTATCCGCGATTTTTGCGGACTTGATTTTGGCCGTTCTCCTTGAATTATGCGCCCATCGACTGACCGGTCAAGTGTCGCAGAAAGTTTGACTTCATGGCCGTGAAGCCCTGCTTGATAGACTGTGGGAGAGCCTCTTGAAGATTCCACGTCGACAGGCAGGAGGGTGAAGTGAGCGGACGTGAAGTGAAGCTCGGGCAAACGCTCAGCTCCTTGATCGACCGCGGGGGTTACAGCAGAAATAGACGGGATATTTTGAGCGCGCTGGACATCAGCCCGGCGGCGCTGTCGCAGTACGCCCGCGACCAGACTCGGCCGAGCTTCCAGAAACTCGTGGCGTTGGCCGAGTTCTTCGGGGTCAGCATCGACTACCTGGTTTACGGCGAGGTTTTGGAGCCCGCGGCCGACCACGGCCCGCTGGCCCGCTACGTCAACGAGTCCATGACCCGTGTAGCCGCGAGCACCCGACGCCACCACGATCTGGTAGGACGTATCGGTCGGGTGTTGAGCGACCGGATCGACGACGTCGCCCGAGAACTCGCCAACTCACCGACGGCGGGGCGGGAGGGGCTCATCCAGAACGAAGAGGTCGCCCGAGTCGAACGCTACTGCCTTTCCGCAGACATCTTGACCTTGAACCTGGAGTTCGACCTCATCGCCATGCCCGAAGGGGAGGCGACCGGGGGCGAGTTCTTGGAGATCGTCGCGGCCAACCTCATGAAGGGATGCCGCTACCGCTTCATCGTGCCGAACGGTTCGGAACAGGTTGCGGAGAGGTTCAAATCCCTCGCCGGCGCACGCGCCGGCCGCGATTCCGTGCGCAAGAACTGCTGGTTTCGACGCACCGGGCAACCGATCATGGGAGGTGCGGCTTTGTACCGCTTGGACGTCGACGCTCTGCGAACCGAGGAGCCTGTGCTGTTCGCTCAGCTGAAGGACTACATCGGTGGATCAGGAGACCTCGGCTACCTCATCAGTCCGAACAGCGACTCCACCAGCGACATGGTCATGAACGGGCAACACCGCGAACATTCGCAGGCCGCCTTCGAGTCGCTCTGGGCGACTGCGGGCAGAATCTGAATCCCCGTGTACGGCTTTCCGTCATGCGCGGCCCAAAGATTGTCGCCGGGCAGGTCATGGCCGTTCGGGAGCACCCTAACGGCGAGTACATCCGGCTCGCCGTGGTCGACATCGGCAGTGGCAACAAAGTGCAAATCGTCTTCGGAGGTCCCGACCTGGTGATCGCTGGGGACTTCGTTCCCGTGGCACTGCCGGGAGCGCTGCTACCCGGCCGCAAGAAGCTGCGGCGCAGCACATTTCGCGGGGAGAGTTCATACGGGATGTTGTGCAGCGCGGCCGAACTCGGATGGGTGGACAACGGTCCTGACGAGGTGGCGCTCCTCAAGCCCGAGGGTTTGGAACCGGGCACAAGCCTGGAGCACGCCGAGTGGAGTTCGATCAGAACTGAACTGGACACGTGGCGTCTGGAGAAGCGGACGCTCTGGGAGGAGATGCGGCGCACCGCCCCGGACGGGAGCTTCCCGTTCCACCCGAGGAACTCCCGTCCCTGGCTCTAGTCCAGACCAACGCGCCTAGCTGTCCAACCCCCACCCGTGGGCCAGGTGCCACGCGGCACACACGTTCACGTCGAGGACGTGTGCGGTGGCGGTGCCGCACTGCTGGGGGCCGGGACCGGGGTCGACGGGGTGGCCGTGGCCCATGCCGGTGATGGTGTGGCTCTCGACGACGGTGGCTCCGGTGGCGTCGTGGTACTCCGCGTGGGGATGGCCGCCGACCGTGTCGGTGACGTCCGCGACAGCGTCGACGCCCAGGACGTCGGTCCACTGCTCGACCAGCTCCCGCTGGTTCGCGACCGCGACGGTGTAGTCGGCCGTGCCGTGCCAGATGGTCACGGACGGACGGGGGCCGGTGTGGGGTGCGGCTGATCTGACCTTGTCGCCCCACTGCTGCGGGGTGAGGTTCTTGCCGGGGTTCATGCACGTGAAAGCGTCGATGAGCGAAAGAGCGCAGCCGTGAGGCAGACCCGCGACGATGCCGCCCGCGCGGAGGAGTTCGGGGTAGGTGGCCAGCAGTGCCGAGGTCATGCCGCCGCCGGCGGAAAGGCCCGTGGCGTACGTGGGGCCGGTGGGCATCTTGGTGATCATCTGGGCGATGGAGGCCACCTCGCCCTGACCTCGGGTGGTGTCGGTCGCCTGGAACCAGTTGAAGCACCTGTTGAGGTTGTTGGCGCTCTGCTGCTGCGGCAGCAGCACCGCGAACCGGTGGCGGTCGGCCAGGGCGATCCAGCCGGACGCGGTGCCGTAGCCCGCGGCGTCCTGGGTGCAGCCGTGCAGGACGACCACGAGCGGGCGGCCCGCGGGGAGGCCGTCCGGGATGTAGCGGAACATCCTGAGGTTGCCCGGATTGGTGCCGAAGCCGGTCACCTCGGTGATCGTCGCGGCGTGGGCGGGTGGCGTCAACGTCGTCAGCAGGAACAGGACCAGAGCGGTGATGCGCATGCGGACCTCCTTGTCCACACCTCACGGTAGGAACAGCCGCGACCCCGGACGATGGAACGGACAACCACATCCGCACGGACCGATGTGGTGGCCGGAACCATTACCCCGCAACGGTCCCGGTCCTACGGTCGCCACGTGAACATCGTCGTTCCGCTCCTCGCAGCCCTGTTCCTCTTCAACGCCGTCCCCGCCCAGGCCACGTCGACGGACCGGTGCGGTCCGCTCCGAGTGCCCGGTGCGGAACACCAGGAATCCCAGCGCGCCAACGACCTGACCACCGGTGGCGGCCTCACCGATCCGGCTGACTGGGCCGGGTTGACGCCCGCGGGGCTGCCCGCGCCGACCGCGGTGCCGGGAACCCAGGTCGACGGGTACTTCCCGGACGACTCGACCGGCAACACCAACCACGGCTGGAACCACGACTCGCAGTTCGTGATCCGGTTGCCCGCGCGGTGGAACGGCGGGCTGGTGATCTCGGGGTCACCGGGGGTTCGCGAGCAGTACGCGAACGACCGCGCGATCGGCGACCGGGTGCTCCAGCGCGGGTACGCGTTCGCCGCCACGGACAAGGGCAACACCGGCATCGAGTTCTACCGCGGCGGGGACGCGATCGTGGAGTGGAACCAGCGGGTGACGCAGTTGACCCGCGCGGCCAAGGTCGTGGTGCGGCAGCACTACTGCCGTCCGGCGCACCGCACGCTGGCGACCGGGCTGTCGAACGGTGGCTACCTGGTGCGGTGGCAGTTGGAGAACCACCCGGAGCTGTACGACGGTGGCGTGGACTGGGAAGGCGTGCTGTGGCGGGAGGAGGGACCGAACCTGCTGACGTTCCTACCGCCCGCGCTGCGCGGTGAGCCGGTGTTCCCGGCCGAGTCGGAGTTCCTGTGGCCCTTCTACCGCCAGCACTACTGGGAGCTGACCCAGCGGATCTACCGCGAGGCGCTGGACCCCGACTACGAGGGCGCCGAGGCGGACTACGACTACGCGAGCAGGCCCCAAGCCCAGCGGGCCGTTCGGCGGATCGCGTTGACCGGCCGGATCGGCAAGCCGCTGCTGACCCTGCACGGCACGCTGGACGGGCTGCTGCCGATCGACCAGGACTCCGACGTGTACGCCGACCTGGTGCGCGAGGCGGGACGGGACCGGCTGTTCCGCTACTACCGGATCGAGGGCGGCACGCACGTCGACTCCCTGTACGACGCCTTCCCCGATCGGCTTCGTCCGCTGACTCCCTGCCACCACACGGCTTTCGTGGCGTTGGAACGGTGGTTGTCCGGTTCGCGGCCACCCGCTTCGGCCACGATCGCCCGCCCGGCCACCGTCTCCCCCGTCGACTGCTCCCTCGGCTAGCCGACGAGCAGCAGGAGGCGCAGCGCCAGCTGGATCTCCAGCACCCGCTCCGGTGACTGCCAGTCCTCGCCGAGCAGCGTCGCGACGCGGTCCAGCCGCTGCACCACCGTGTTGACGTGCACGTGCAGCTCGTCCTTGGCGCGGCTCAGGTTCGCGCCGCAGGCGAAGTACGCGCCGAGCGTCCGCACCAGTTCCGTGCCGCGCACGGCGTCGTAGTCCAGCAGCGGCCCCAACGTCGTGCGCACGTACCCGGCCACGTCCGCGCGCTCGCCCAGCAGCACGCCGACGAACCCGAGGTCGGCGGGTGTGCCGCCCTGTCCGCGCCGGTCGAGCACCAGCAGCGCGGACAGGCACCGGGCGGCCTCGGCGTGGGCGGTGACGACCTGCTCGGGACCCGCCGCGGGGCCGCCCGCACCGACGGTCACCGGTGCGCCCACGGCCTTGCCGAGCACCCGCGCGGTCTCGGCGGCGGCCGCCCCGGTGGTCGTTCCGGGCAGGAGCAGCACGACGTGGTCGCCGTGCACGCCCGCGAGCCCGCGGCCCGCCGACGCGAAGTGGGCCGCGGCGGCGAGGAGGCGTTCACGGGGTGCGGCGGCGCCGTCGGCGACGAGGACCACGTGCGGCACGCCCAGTTCGACGCCGACCCGCCTGGCCCGCGCGGCGAGTCCGGCCGGGTCGCGGTCCGGCGCGGTGAGCAGGTCGGTGATCAGCTCGCCGCGGACCTTGTTCTCCGCCTCGGCCACGCTGCGGCGCAACAGCAGCAGCAGCGCCGTCACGACGCTCGCCCGCTCGAACAGCCGCCGGTCGGCGTCCTCCAGGTCCGGCCTGCCGGTCAGCGTGATGCTGCCCAGCAGCTCCCGCCCCGCCAGCACCGCGCACACCCACGTGCCGTCCTTGGCCACCGCGCGGCCGGTCGCGCGGGAGGCGTCGACCGCCGACCGCGGCGGAGTCCCCTTGGTGGCACCGATCCTGGCGAGTTCGGCCAGGTCGCTGTCGTGCACGGCGATCGCGCCGTCCAGCACCGCCGCCACGGCGGCGGCCACCTCGGGCACGTCCGCGCCGCGCAGCACGAGGTCCGCGAGCCGGTCGTGGGCCTCCTCGGCGCGGCGCACGTCCTCGGCCTGCGCGCGGATGACCTCGTCGGCCTCGTTGCGCTCCCGCAGCGCGACCCTGGTCTCCTCCAGCAGGTGCGCGGTGTCCAGCGCGATGGCCGCGTGGTCGGCCAGCGACGACAGCAGCGCCACCTCGTCGGGCGGGAACCGCCGCGGCGTGCGGTTCGCCGCGTACAGCACGCCGATCACCCGGCTGCCCAGCGTCAGCGGCACGCCCAGGATCGCGACCAGCCCCTCGTCCTTCACGGCGGTGTCGATCGGCGTGGTGTGGTTGAAGCGCAGGTCGGCGAAGTAGTCGGCGGTGGCGTACGGCCGGGCGGTCTGGGCGACGAGCCCGCCGAGCCCGTCCCCCATGCCCAGCCGGACCTCCTGGAACAGCGCGGACACCGAGCCGTCGGTGACGCGCATGGACGTGCCGTGCGCCGCGGGCTCGTTCATGCTCAGGTAGGCCACGTCCGTGCCGAGCAGCAGCCGCGCCCGCCGGACGATCGCCTTCAGCACCGCGTCCGGGTCACGCGCGCCCGCGAGGTCGCTGGCGGTGTCGAACAGGGCCTCCAGCTCGGCCTCGCGGCGCCGGTGCTCGGTGAGCGTGCGCCGGATCTCCAGCGCCCGCTCGGTGGCCCGCTCGACGCGGTCCAGCGCGTCGCCACTCGCCCCCGCGGCCCGCGCCGCGGGGAGCACCTGCGCGAGCCGCTCGCTGCCCGCGTCCTGGGAGAGGAGTTCGAGCAGGTGCTCCACCGGGTCGGTCATGACGTCATGCTGGCACTTCCGCGGCCTCGTCGGCGCTCTTGTCGAGCGACACGCCCTTGGTCTCCTTCGCCACGACCACCGCGATCACGCTGAGCAGGCACGCGAACCCGACGTACAGGGAGACGGGGACGGTGCTGCCGTAGGCCTTGAGCAGCGCCGTGGCGATCAGCGGTGCGAGCGCGCCCGCCACGATGGACGCGAGCTGGTAGCCGACCGACGCGCCCGAGTACCGGACCCTCGTGCCGAACAGCTCGGAGAAGAACGCGGCCTGCGGTCCGTACATCGCGCCGTGCAGCACCAGGCCGACGGAGGTGGCGAGCAGGATCGCGCCGAACGACCTGGTGTCGAGCAGCGTGAAGAACACGAAGATCCACACGCCGACGCCGACCGCGCCGAACAGGTACACCGCGCGGCGGCCGACGCGGTCGGACAGCGCGCCCCACAACGGGATCGAGATGAAGTGGATCACCGACGCGATCAGCACCGCGTTGAGCCCGTACGACTTCGACAGTCCCAGCGGGCCGGTGATGTAGACGAGGATGAACGCGGTGATCACGTAGTACGACACGTTCTCGCCCATCCGGGCGCCCATCGCGATCAGCACCTCGCGCCAGTGCAGCCGCATCAGCATGACGATCGGCGCCTTCTCCTCGACGGGCGACTTCTTCAGCTCCGCCTTCCGCTGCGCCTCCAGGAAGATCGGCGACTCGCTGACGGTCAGCCGGATCCACAGCCCGACCCCGACGAGCAGGCCGGACAGCAGGAACGGCACGCGCCAGCCCCACGACAGGAACGCCTCCTCGGTCTGCACGGCGGCCAGCACGGCGAGCACGGCGGTGGCGAGCATGTTGCCGAGCGGCACACCCGCCTGCGGCCAGGAAGCCCAGAAGCCGCGCCGTTTCGCGTCGCCGTGCTCGGAGACGATCAGCACCGCGCCGCCCCACTCGCCGCCGAGCGCGAAGCCCTGCACCAGGCGCAGCAACGTGAGCAGCAGCGGTGCGGCGACTCCGATGGTGGTGTAGGTCGGCAGCAGGCCCATCGCGAACGTGGCGCCGCCCATGAGGAGCAGCGCCAGCACGAGCAGCTTCTTGCGGCCGATCTTGTCGCCGAAGTGGCCGAACACCACGCCGCCGAGCGGGCGGGCGAGGAAACCGATGGCGTAGGTGGTGAACGCCAGCAGGGTGCCGGTGAGCGGGTCCACGCTGGGGAAGAACAGCTTGTTGAACACCAGCGCGGCGGCGGCGCCGTAGAGGAAGAAGTCGTACCACTCGATGGTGGTGCCGATCAGACTGGCGGCGACCACCTTGATGATGGGTTTTCTCGGAGTTGCTGAGGTCTCGGCCATGGGATCACCACTTCGTCGGGGTGGACTTGCGGGGCTCACTGGGCGGTCCAGCCGCCGTCGATCGTGAAGGTGGTGCCGGTGACGTGCCCGGAATGCCTGCCGCACAACCAGAGGACGGTCGCCGCGACGTCCTCTGGCTCGATCAGCTCCTTGATGGCGGTGCGCTGCAGCATGACCTCCGCGAGCACCCGGTCCTCCGGGATGCCGTGCGCCAGTGCCTGTTCGGCGACCTGCCCCTCCACCAGCGGGGTGCGGACGTAGCCGGGGCTCACGCAGTTGCTCGTCACGCCGTGCTCCGCGCCCTCCAGCGCGGCGACCTTGCTCAGCCCCTCAAGGCCGTGCTTCGCGGCCACGTAGGCGGCCTTGAAAGCGCTGGCGCGCAAGCCGTGGACGCTGGTGAGGTTGACGATCCGGCCCCAGCCGCGGGCGTGCATGTGCGGCAGGCAGTGCCGCATCAGCAGGAACGGCGCGGTGAGCATGACCCGCTGGATCAGCTCGAAGCGTTCGGGCGGGAACTCGTGGATCGGCGCCACGTGCTGGAGCCCGGCGTTGTTGACGAGGATGTCGATCTCGCGCGGCAGGTCTTGGGTCGGGTCGGCGTCGGAGAGGTCGACCACGTGCTCCGTGCCGCCGGTCTCGTCGGCCACCGCGCGCACCGCCGCGGCGTCCCGGTCGACCAGGTGGACCTTCGCGCCCGCCTCGCTCAATGCCACGGCGCACGCGCGGCCGATACCACCGCCGGCGCCCGTGACGAGTGCCGTGCGACCCGCGAGGTCGTCTCCGGTGTGACGGAGCCCACTGTTCATGCGGTCGACGCTAGCGAGATCCATCCGGATCGGCACATGTGTGACCAGCACATAACAGCGTATTCGTTCATGTGTTCAGCCAACAGCAGGAGATGTGACGATCGGCTTAGTCAATACGTGGTGATATCGAGGTGCATCCATGAGTACAGTTCGTTGATCCGTTCGGGGGACGACCACGTACCTGGGGGTAACGCAATGTCATTAACACCTATTTACGACGACGTCATGCGTGAGCTGGACGGCATCATGGAGGCCAGCAGGGCGAAGAGGGCGGCCGAGAAGGACGAAAAAGCCGCCGAGCAGAAGCTCGACGGCCCGATCGCCAGCTGACCAGGGGTTAGCTGGGAGCCTGAAGCAGGTCCGCGGGGACCGGCTCGTCCTTCTCCAGCGCGCCGAACAGGCGCAGGGCGTTCTCCCGGTCCCACTGCACGACCGACCCGACACCGTCGAGCGTCGGAGTGCCGCCGATGGGCACCGTCGCCGTGTCGACGCCGCCGCCCATCCCGAACGCGAGGCCCGCCAGGTGGTGCAGGTGGTCGCCCTCGTTCACCGAGATGGAGTCCGTGCTCGCGAACAGCAGCGGGAACGCCCGGAACGGGTTGATCAGCGTGCCGACGCTCGTCGCCCGGTCGGTCAGCGCGGCGAGGAACTCGCGCTGGTTCTGCACCCGCTGGAGGTCCGCCGTGGCGAACGCCCGCGTGCGCACGAAACCGAGCGCCTGCGTGCCGTTCAACTCCTGGCAACCGGCCTGGAGGTCCAGGCCCGCCAACGGGTCCTGCAACGGCTCCTTGATGCACATGTCGACGCCGCCGACCGCGTCCACGATGCCCGCGAACCCGCCGAAGCCGATCTCCATGTAGTGGTCGAGGTGGATCCCGGTCACGCCCTCGACGGTCTGCGCCAGCAGCGGCGCGCCACCGAGCGAGAACGCGGCGTTGATCTTGTTCTTGCCGTTGCCCGGAATGTCCACATAGGAGTCTCGGGGCAGGCTCACCAGCGTCGCCTTCCCGGAGCCCTCCGGGACGTGCAGGAGCATGATGGTGTCCGTGCGCTTGCCGCCCGCGTCACCGGTGGACAGCTCGTCCTTCTGCTCCTGGGTCAGGTCGTCGCGCGCGTCCGACCCGACGAGCAGCCAGTTCGTGCCGGGGGTGTCCGCCGGCCGCCCCTCGTAGTCCGGCAGCGCGTCCGAGCGCCGCAGCGACGAGTCGACGTAGAACCACAAACCGACCAGGACCAGCAACAACACGAAGAGGACGGTCAGGAACACCCGGCCCTTCTTCACCTTGCGCCGCTGCGGCGGCATGGGCCTGCGCGCGGGCGGTTGCTGGTACCCCTGCTGGTATCCAGCGCTCATGTTCGCCAACCCCGATCTGTGGATGCTGAAGTTCGACCGCTCTTGCACCTAAGAGACGCGGCGCAGGCGGCGAGGTTGCCACCTTAGCCACCCAGTGGCAGCACGAGCGCGGCGAGCAACCGGTTCACCTCGGCCTCGGGGTCGTCGGTGAACCCCGTGTGCGTCGGCGAAGTCTGGATCACCGTGCTCCGAGGGGCCGTCAACCACCGGAACCGCTTCCCGCGGGAGGTCTCCGACACCGGCCCGGCCGACGGGGCCCCGTCGCACGACGCCCCGAGGTGCGCCAGCGCGGCCTCCAGCACCTCGACGTCGACCCCCGGGTCCAACGCCCGCACCCGCGACACGTCCACGAAGGTCTTCGCGCTCAGGAAGTCCACCGCGGGGCAGTAGAGGAGGACGCCGACGTTCACGAACTCGCCGCGGTCTGGCCTCGGCACGGCCCGCAGGACCGCGTACTCAAACACGTGCGGCACGAGCCACCTCCAACGCGCCGACCCAGGCCCGCGGCCCGGCCAGCCGAGCGGCGAAGAACGCCAGGTAGGCCTCCCGCACGGCGTCCGCACCCGAGAACACCTGGTCCTGCGCCAACCACTCGTCGGGAACCAGCGCCAGGACCTCGCGCAACAACGTCGGCGTCACCAGCGCGGCCAACTCGTCGTCAACCGAGTCCAACGGCCCGGCGAACGGCAGCATCAGGTGGTCACCGGCGTCGAACCGGTACTCCCGTGCGGGGAACCGATCAGCCCGCCACCCGTGGTGGAAGTACAGCGCGGCACCGTGGTCGATGAGCCACAACTGCCGGTGCCACAGCAACGTGTTGGGGTTGCGCCAACTGCGGTCGACGTTCAACACCAACCCGTCGAGCCACAACAACCGCGTCGCGGTCAGGACGTCGGGCTCGCGCACCACCGGGTTGTAGTCGAACGAGCCGGGCAGGTAGTCCAGCCCGAGATTGACCCCACCACTGGCCCGCAACAGGTCCTGGACCTCCTCATCGGGCTCGGACCGCGCCAACTCGGGATCGACATCGACCAACACGATCTCCGGAACCCGAAAACCCAACCGCCGAGCCAACTCCCCCACCACGATCTCCGCGACGAGCGCCTTGATGCCCTGCCCGGCACCCCGGAACTTGAGCACGTACATCCCAAGATCATCCGCCTCGACAAGCCCTGGCAAAGACCCACCTTCGCGGAAGGGCGTCACATACCGAGTGGCCAACACCTTCCGCAACCCGTTCTTAGATTCCACGCACGCATCATGGTCGGCCCCCACCACAAGACGCCAACGGGTTACAGGCCGGAGGTGGGGACGGAGGTCGCGGACCGAGGGGCGAGGGGGTGGGGCGCGCGAGCGCGGGACGGGAGCGGGAGGCGGGAGGCGGGAGCGCACAGACCAAGGACAAGCCCTCGAACCAGCACAAAACCGAGGCCAGGGCTCTGGACGTGGCCGATTTTACTCGGGGGATTTGACCCTTAAAATTGGTGATCGGGCAGGCTTTCGGGACTGCCCTTTTAGCCCGATCAAGGGTCAAATCGAGGGGTCCCCGAGTCAAATCGGCCACAGCACGACGGCAGCGAAGCCAGCACCCCAGCCACGACGGCAACCGAAGCCAGCACGACGGCAGTCAGAGCCAGCGCCCCAGCACAACGGCAGCGCAGCCAGCACCACCCCACGCGAGAAGCCGAAGACGCCTCGAAGCCACACCAACTCCAAGCCAGCCAAGCCGGAAACCCCGGAAACCCCGGCAAGCCGCCCCCACAGCACTGCCTCCAGATACCAAACCCGCCCAGCCCGGTAACGCCGCAGCGATACCCATATCCCGAGCGGTACCACTGTGGACAGTCCGCCCGGAACCCCGTCAACCCAGCCGGGTGGGCACCACGCACACCGGGATCGGCGACGCCAACGGCGTCCCCGCGGGCCGCAACCGGCCGGTGGCCAGGTCGACCCGGAACGACGTCACGGTGCTCGAGTTCTGGTTGGCGGCGAACAGGAATCGCCCGGACGGGTCGAACGTGATGTGCCGCGGGAACTTGCCCCCGGTGGGCACGGCCTCGACGAACCGCAGCCGCGCGCCGCCCTGTTCCACCGCGAACGCCG
The DNA here is from genome assembly GCA_049997955.1 of Umezawaea sp. cmx-9-4. GTDB lineage: Bacteria > Actinomycetota > Actinomycetes > Mycobacteriales > Pseudonocardiaceae > Umezawaea. The sequence continues at coordinate 237,707 of JAEBDY010000014.1, forward strand.
CCACGCTGTCGTGTCCGCGGTTGGACACGTACACGAACCGCCCGTCGGCGGACACCACGACCTCGGCCGGGTAGTTCCGCGGTGTGGCGGGCGCCCCGACGGGCACGGTCCGCGACGCCTGTCCGGGCGTCAGCAGGCCGCGCTCGGCGTCGTACGCCGCGGCCACGATGGTCGAGTCCAGTTCGTTCGCGAGGTAGGCGAACTTGCCGGACGGGTGGAACGCGAGGTGCCGCGGCCCGGCTCCCGGCTTCACCTTGGCGGTGCTGACCAGCGCCAGCTTCCCCGTGGTCGTGTCCAGCAGGTAGCTGTACACGGAGTCGGTGCCGAGGTCCACGGCCAGCAGGTGCTTGCCGGCGGGATCGGGTAGCACCTGGTGGGCGTGCGGGCCCTCCTGGCGTTCCCGGTCCGGTCCGGACCCCTTGTGCACCACCAGGTCCGTGCGGGCGCCCAACCCGCCGTCCGCCTTCACCGGGTGCACGGCGACGCTCCCGGACGTGTAGTTCGCGGACAGCAGGTACCGCCCGGAGTGGTCGAGCGCCAGGTGGCACGGGTCCGCTCCGCCGGTGCTCTGCGCGTTGATGATCCGCAGTCCGCCGCCCGCGCCGATCGCGATCGACGTGACGGACCCGCCGCTCTGCTCGTTCACCGCGTACAGGGTGCGGCCCGCCTCGATGACGAACGAGGGGTTGGCCACGCCGGGGAAGACCCCGGTCGCGCGGAGCTGCCCGGTGGTCTGGTCGTAGGAGGCCAGCCCGATCCCGGTGCCTCCGCCCGGCCACGTCGTGTAGGTCCCCAGGTACACGCGGGACTCCGCCCGTGGTTGCGCCGAAGCGGCCTCATCGGTCACCAGCATCCCCGCCCCAACACCCATGGCTCCGAGGAACCGTCGCCTGTCGATCACCACTGCACCTACCTCCGTCGTTCCCTGGCGGCAGGACCACAGTGGCCTGGGCCACCGCGTCCGGACAAGGGAGGCAACGAAGATTGCACCTACCGCAACGGATCCGCCTCGATCAGCCGGGACAGCTCCACCGCGGGGTCGTACTCGGGCTCAGGATACGTGGGCGCGAGGTCGCGCAGGGTTCGGAGGAGCAACTGGGCGACCACCCAGTTGCGGTACCACTTGCGATCCGACGGCACGGCGTACCAGGGCGCGACCTCCGTCGAGCACTTCGCCAGCAGGTCGGTGTACGCCGCCTGGTACTGCGACCACTTCCCCCGCACGTCCAGGTCGTTCGGGTTGTACTTCCAGAGCTTCTCCGGCGTCCGGAGCCGGGCGACGAGGCGTTCCTTCTGCCGTTCGGGCGAGATGTGCAGGAAGCACTTCAGGATCGTCACGCCGGACTCGGACAGCTCGGCCTCGAAGTCGTTGATCTGCTGGTACCGGGCCTGCCACGTCTCCGGCGACACCAGCTCGTCGACCCTGGGGACCAGCACGTCCTCGTAGTGCGACCGGTCGAAGAAGCCGATCATCCCCGGCGCGGGCACCTGGCGGCGGATCCGCCACAGGAAGTCGTGCCGCAGCTCGGCGCGGGTCGGCTTCTTGAACGACACGATGTGCAGGCCCTGGGGGTTGACCAGGCCCGCGACGTGCCGGATCGTGCCGCCCTTGCCCGAGGTGTCCATGCCCTGGAGCACGACCAGCACGCGGCGGCCACCACCGCCGACGACTCCCTCCGCGTAGAGGTTCTCCTGGAGCCGGTCCAGCTCGGCCGCCAGTGCTTCGAGGTCCTTCGCCGCCTCGGCCTTGTCCCGAGGACCGACCGGCGTGGCCGCCGGGTCGATCTTCGCGAGGTCGACGCCGTCCGGGTGGACCCCGAGAACGTCGCGAATCGAGGTGGCCTGCTCCGACTTCTTCGCCATCGTCGCAGGGTAGCGACGACGTGATCACTCCGCTCGGTACACAACGAATCGCCGCCGATCATCCCGATTGCGCAAGGAACCTGACATCTGCGCAACGCCTGACGGATGAAATCGCCGCCATTCGCCCCTTAGCCTTGTCCTATGACCGCCATCGCCGCTCCCACTGCAGAGACCCCGGCCCGCGGGGCCGACTTCATCGCGCTGGACGAGCACTGGAGCACGCACAACTACCACCCGCTGCCGGTCGTGATCTCCCACGGCGAGGGCGCGTGGGTGACGGACGTGGACGGTCGCCGCTACCTGGACTTCCTGTCCGGCTACTCGTCCCTCAACTTCGGCCACCGCCACCCCGCCCTGATCGCCGCGGCCGTCGAGCAGCTCGGCCGCGTCACGCTGACCAGCCGTGCGTTCCACCACGACCAGTTCGGCCTGTTCTGCCGCGAGCTGGCCGAGCTGACCGGCACCGAGATGGTGCTGACCATGAACTCCGGCGCGGAGGCCGTCGAGTCCGCGATCAAGGTGGCCCGCAAGTGGGCCTACCAGGTCAAGGGCGTCCCCGCGGGCACGGCGGAGATCGTCGTCGCGGGCGCGAACTTCCACGGCCGCACCACCACGATCGTGTCTTTCTCCACCGACGAGGTGGCGCGCGCCGACTTCGGCCCGTTCACCCCCGGCTTCTCGGTCGTGCCCTACGGCGACGAGCAGGCGCTGCGGGCCGCGATCACCGAGCGGACCGCCGCCGTGCTGATCGAGCCCATCCAGGGCGAGGCGGGCATCGTCGTGCCGCCCGCGGGCTACCTGGCGGCCGTGCGCCGGATCTGCGACGAGAACGACGTGCTGATGATCGCCGACGAGATCCAGTCCGGCCTTGGCCGCACCGGCGAGCTGCTGGCGCTGGACAACGCGGGCGTGCGGGCCGACCTGTACACGCTGGGCAAGGCGCTCGGCGGCGGGATCATGCCGGTGTCGGCCGTGGTCGGCAGCCGGGCCGTGCTGGGTGTGCTCAAGCCCGGCGAGCACGGCTCCACGTTCGGCGGAAACCCGCTGGCCTGCGCCGTCGGCCGCGCGGTCGTGAAGCTGCTGGCCACCGGCGAGTTCCAGGAGCGCTCCCGCGAGCTGGGCGGCTACCTGCACGCCCGGCTCAACGACCTCGTCGGCCACGGGGTGTCCGAGGTCCGCGGCCGCGGCCTGTGGGCCGGGGTGGAGATCGCGCCGGGCGGTCCGAAGGGCCGTGAGGCGTCCGAGTCGCTCGCCGCTCTGGGTGTGCTGTGCAAGGAGACGCACGACTCCACGTTGCGCGTGGCGCCCCCGTTGGTGATCACCGCGGAGGAGATCGACCTGGGCGTGGACGCGATCGCCGAGGTCGTCGAGCGGTAGTCACGATCGGCATCCGGGCACCTCACGATGAGTCATACACCTCGTGAGGTGCCCGTTCTCGTTGCATGATGCCGTTCATGGGCGAACGGGTGCGGGCGGAAGCGGCGGCGGCGCTGGGCCGGTGGACCGAACCGGGGCAGGTGCACGCGAGCGGTCGAGCGCTGCGGGCCGCCGTCGGGCACCACGCGCACCGCAAGGCGCTGCTCGCGGTCGCCCGGCCGTCCATTCCGGACTACGTGCGCGCGAGCAACGAGGGCAGGCTGGAGAACCTGGTCCCGCTGCGGATCGGCCGGATGATCGCGTCGCCGTTCTCCTTCTTCCGCGGCAGCGCCGGGCTGATGGCGGCCGATCTCGCGGTGAGCCCGCGCAGCGGTGTCGACGTCCAGCTGTGCGGGGACGCGCACGCGGCGAACTTCGGCCTGTACGGGACGCCCGAGGGCCAGATCGTCATGGACGTCAACGACTTCGACGAGACCCTGCCGGGGCCGTGGGAGTGGGACCTCAAGCGGCTGGCGACCAGTCTCGTGCTGGCCGGACGCCAGGGCGGGGTGTCGGAGAAGGGCTGCCGCGACGCCGCCGAGGACGCCGTGCGGGCGTACCGGGGCGCGATGCGGCACATGGCGGAGCTGCCGTTCCTGGACTCGTGGAGCGCGCTCGGCGACGAGTCGGTGCTGAGCAAGGCGAAGGCCGACGACCTGACCGCCGAGTTCACCAGGGCCGCGTCCAAGGCGCGCAAGAACACCAGCGCGAGGGTCGCGGCGAAGTGGACCCGCCGGGAGGGCGGGCACTGGCGGTTCGTCGCGGATCCGCCGGTGCTGACGAGGGTCACCGAGAAGACCGCCGACGAGGTCGTCGCGGCGCTGCCGTCCTACGTGGACTCGCTGCGCGAGTCCCGCCGCAACCTGATCATGCGCTACGGCGTGTCCGACGTGGCCTTCCGCGTCGTGGGCACGGGCAGCGTCGGCCTGCGCAACTACCTGGTCCTGATGCACGGCAACGGCGACGAGGCGCTGATCCTCCAGGTGAAGGAGGCGCGGCCGTCGGCGCTGGAGCCGTTCCTGGACGTGCCGCCGAGCAAGCACCAGGGGAAGCGGATCGTGCACGGCGCGCGGCTCGTGCAGGCCGAGACGGACATCCTGCTCGGCTGGACGACCATCGACGGCCGGGACTACATCGTCCGCCAGTTCCGCAACCGCAAGGGCGAGATCGACGCCACCACGCTCAAGCGCGACGCCCTGGACGACTACGGCCGCTTCGCGGGCGCCCTGCTGGCCCGCGCCCACACCCGTTCGGTCGACCCGCGCCTGCTCGCGGGCTACTGCGACGAGGACGGCGAGGACCTGGACGAGGCGTTCGCGAAGTACGCGATCGACTACGCCGACCAGACCGAGTCCGACCACGCCAAGCTCGTGGCCGAGGTGACGGCGGGCAGGCTGCCCGCGCTCATCGAGGAGGACTGACCCGGAGGACCGCCTCGCGGGAGACGAGGTACAGCACGACCGCGTTGAGCAGGTGCCAGAGGTAGTGCGTGCCCGAGGGCAGCCCGGCGCACGCGCTGAGGTCGACCGTGCGCAGCGCCAGCGACGTCGCGAAGACCGCGCTCGCGGCGCCGAACGCCCGCCAGTGGTGGCGAGTGCCCGCGGGCCCGAAGTACCGCAGCGCCACCGCCAGCCCGACCAGCGCGACCCCCGCCGCCAGGTACGACCCGGACCCGGCCGGGATCAGCAGCGACACCGGGACCAGCACGACGCCCAGCAGGGCGAGCGCGGGCGCGAACAGCCACGCCTTCGGCCACGTCAGGCCCCAGAACCAGTGTCCGAAGCAGACCACGTAGAAGAACACGAACAACGCGATGAACAGCACGTCGAACACCCGCGTCAGCTCGGTCGCCGCCGTGTGGAACGACAGGCTGCCCAGCCCGATCAGCGCCAGCAGCACCACCAGCGCCCGCAGGCTCCGCGGTTCCGGCCGGTACCGGAACCACAGCACCGCCGCGGCCACCAGGAACGCGAGGTTGCTCAGCGCGTTGAGCGGCTCACCCCACAGGCCGGGGGCCAACCGCTCGCAGTAGGTGTCGACGTACTGGTTCATGGTCCAGGGTTCTAGCGCACGCGGAACGGGTATGTCCCGCAACGTGACGGATCTCGGGTGGATCGGGTTGATCAGGCACGGCGAGAGCACCGGCAACGTGGCCAGGGAAGAGGCCGAGGACGGTGGGCTCGACGTCATCGACATCGCCGAGCGGGACGCGGACGTGCCGCTGTCGCCGCGCGGCGAGGAGCAGGCGACGGCGGTCGGCCGCTGGCTGGCCTCGCTGCCGAGCGGGCAGCGACCGGACGTGGTCGTGTGCTCGCCGTACCAGCGGACGCTCAGCACGGCGCGGTTCGCGATGCGCGAGGTCGACCACCAGCCCGTGCAGGTCGTCGACGAACGATTGCGGGACCGCGAGCTGGGCATCCTCGACCTGCTCACCACGAGCGGGGTGGCCAACCGCTACCCCGACGAACTGGTCCGCAAGGAGCGGCTCGGCAAGTTCTACTACCGGCCGCCGGGCGGTGAGTCGTGGGCCGACGTGGCGCTGCGGCTGCGGTCCCTGCTGGCCGACATCGAACGCCGTCACGCCGGGCGGCGGGTGCTGTTCTTCGCCCACGAGATGACCGCCTACCTGCTGCGCTACCTGCTGGAGGACATCCCCGAGAAGGACCTGCTGGCCGTGGCCCACAACACCGTCGTCGCCAACGGGTCGGTCACCTCGTGGACCCGCGACGAGGACGGGGCGTTCCACCTGGAGCACGAGCACGCCACCGAGCACCTGCGCGAGCAGGGCGTCCGCCCGACGGAGACCGAAGATGCCGCAGCCGAATCAGTCTGAGCCCACGCCGATCACGTCCGCGCTGCTGCGCGACTGGACGTTCCCCCCGACCGACGCGGGCACCGTGCTCGTCGTGGGCGGTGCCCGGCGGTCGCCGGGCGCGGTGCTGCTCAGCGGCATCGCCGCGCTGCGCGCAGGCGCCGTGACGCTCCAGCTCGCGCTGGTCGAGCGGCACGCGTCCGCGCTCGGCCTCGCCGTGCCGGAGGCGCTGGTCGTCGAGCTGCCGGAGACGCCGTCCGGCACGGTGTCGCGCGACGCGGCCGACGTGCTGGCCGACCTCCTGCCGCAGGTACGGGCACTGGTGGTCGGGCCGGGGCTGTCCGACGGCGACGAGACCGGCGCGCTGCTCGAACGGCTGCTGCCGCTGGTCGGCCCGGACACCTCCGTGGTGCTCGACGCGTTCGCGCTCGGCGCGGTCGGCCTGCACCCGGAGCTGGCCGAGCCGGTGCACGGCAGGCTCGTGCTGACACCCAACTCCACCGAGGCCGGCTACCTGCTCGGCCACCCGGACGACCCGGTCGAGGACTTCGTCGGCGCGGCCGCGGAGATCGCCGACCGGCACCGGGCGGTGGTGAACCTGATGGGTGTGGTCGCCGACAGCGAGGGCCGGGTGTGGCAGGACGGGACCGGGCACGTCGGGCTGTCCACCTCGGGCAGCGGCGACGTGCTGGCGGGCCTCGTCGGCGGTCTGCTCGCCTGCTCCGCCGACCCCGCCCAGGCCGCGTGCTGGGCGGGCCACGTGCACGCGATGGCCGGGCAGCGGCTGGTGCCGCGGACCGGGCTCACCGGGATGCTCGCGCGGGAACTGCTGGACGAGTTGCCGATCGTGCTCGCGGAGCTGCGGTCGAGCTAGCTCGCGGGCTCTCCGAGCAGCGCTCCCATCGCGTGCACCACCTCCAGGTGCTGCACCGTGGGCTCGGTCGACGGCCGCTGCCCGCCGAACGCGGCGTCGACGGCGGGGTGGATCCGCTCGTCGAACGCCGCGGCGCAGGCGGCCTCCGACTCCCAGACCTCGATGTACCGCAGGCCGCCGTCGGGTCGCCGCACGCACAGGTGCAGCAGCGATCCGGCCATCGGCTCGGGTCCCAGCTCGTCGATGACCTTGCGGTACAGGTCGTCACCGATGGGCACGTCCTGGATGAAGGCGTAGACCATGATCCTGTCTCCATATTCGTCCGATACGGGTTCGGGTGAATACAGGTAAGGTTGACCCCGATGAGCGAGAACGTCAAGCGCCGCTACGAAGCGCCCCGCCGAGCCGAGCGCGCGGCGGCGACCCGGAGCGCGGTCCTCACCGCCGCCCGCGACCTCTTCACCTCGAACGGCTACCCCCGGACCCAGATCGGCGACATCGCCGCGCGGGCCGGGGTCTCGGTCGACACGGTCTACACCTCGGTGGGTCGCAAACCGGTGCTGCTCCGGCAACTGGTCGAATCCGCGCTCTCCGGCACCGACCACGCCGTGCCCGCGGCGGAGCGCGACTACGTGGTCCGCGTGCGGGCCGCCCCGACCGCGGCCGAGAAGATCACCCTCTACGCGGAGGCGATCACCAGCATCCACCGCAGGCTCGCGCCGGTGTTCCTCGCGCTGCGCGACGCCGCCGTCGGCGACCCGGACTGCGCCGCCCTCTGGCGCGAGATCGCCGAACGCCGAGCGCGCAACATGCTCGACTTCGCCGCCGACCTGCGCGCCACCGGGAGCCTCCGCCCGGACCTGGACGACCGGCAGGTGGCGGACATCGTCTGGAGCACGAACGCCGTCGAGTACTGGGTCCTCCTGGTCCACGAGCGGGGGTGGACCCCGGAGCGGTTCCGGGAGTGGATCACCGACTCGTGGACCAGGCTGCTCCTGGTGTGACCCGGTGCGGTGCTCTCCTCACCGGGCCCCTCGCGGCCCCGATCGGCGCGAAACCCGGCAAGGATTACCGCGCTACCGGGCTCGCTTCACCCGAGCCTCGTCCCACACGGGCTCGGACACCTCGGAGACGACCCCGTCCGAGCGGAACAGCAGGAACCGGTCGAACGACCGCGCGAACCACCGGTCGTGCGTCACCGCGACGACGGTCCCGGTGAACTCCTCCAAGGCCCTCTGCAACGCCTCGGCCGAGTTCAGGTCCAGGTTGTCCGTCGGCTCGTCGAGCAGCAGCAGCGTCGACCCGGCCAGCTCCAGCAGCAACACCTGGAACCGCGCCTGCTGGCCACCGGACAGCGACTCGAACCGCTGGTCACCGCTCTGCCCGAGCCCGTACCGGGTCAGGATCGCCATGGCCGCGCCGCGGTCCTTGCCGGTCCGCGAGCCCTCGCCGTGCCAGAGGATGTCCACCAGGGTCCGGCCGACCCACTCGGGGTGCTGGTGCGTCTGGGCGAACAGCCCCGGCAGGACCCGCGACCCGGTCTTGCAGACGCCGGTGTGCGCGACGTCGCCGCCACCCAGCAACCGCAGGAAGTGGCTCTTGCCGGACCCGTTGGACCCCAGCACCGCCACCCGGTCGCCGAAGAAGATCTCCGCGTCGAACGGCTTCATCAGGCCGGTCAGTTCGAGCTTCTCGCACGTCACCGCGCGCACGGCCGTGCGGCCGCCCCGCAGCCGGGGCGTCACCTTCTCGTCGGACGGCAGCTCGGGCGGCGGCCCGGCCTCCTCGTACTTCTTCAGCTTCGCCGACATCACCCGGTACTTGGCCGCCATGACCTCGGAGATGGTCGCCTGGATCTGCAGCGTCCGCACCAGCTCCTTGAGCCGGTCGTGCTCCTCGTTCCAGCGCTTGTGCAGCTCCTTGAGCCGGTCGATCCGCGCGGTCCTGGCGTCGTGCCAGGTGCCGAACGACCCGGCGTGCGTCCACGCGCTGTGCGCCTCGACCGTCACGACCTGGGTGGCGGCGATCGACAGCAGCTCCCGGTCGTGGCTGACCAGCAGCACGCCCTTGTCCGTCTCGGACAGCCGCTGCTCCAGCCACCGCTTGCCCGGCACGTCGAGGTAGTTGTCCGGCTCGTCCAGCAGCAGCACCTGCTCCTGGCCGCGCAGCAGCGCCTCCAGCACGAGCCGCTTCTGCTCGCCGCCCGACAGCGTGCGCACGTCGCGGAACCGGGCCCGGTCGTACGGGACGCCGAGGGCCGCGACCGTCACCGTGTCCCACAGGACCTCGACGTCGTAGCCGCCCTGCTCGCCCCACGCCGTGATCGCGTCGGCGTACTTCATCTGGGTCGGCTCGTCGTCGGTCTCCATCAGCGCCAGCTCGGCGCGGTCCAGGTCGACGGCCGCCTTGCGCAGGCCTGGTGGTGCGACGGCGAGCAGCAGGTCGCGGACGCTGCTGTCGTCGCGCACCGAACCGACGAACTGGGGCATCACCCCGAGCCCGCCCTGCACCCGCACGCTGCCCGCCGCCGGGCTCAGCTCACCGGACAGGATCCGGAGCAGCGTGGTCTTGCCGACACCGTTGGCGCCGACGAGCGCGACCACCGATCCGGTACCGACCTTGAACGACACATCGCGAAACAGCTCGCGCCCGTCCGCAAGGCGGAAGGCAAGACCGTTCGCATCGAGGAAACCCACAGTGGGTCATCGTCGTCTGATGGGTGCCGCAGGACCAAATCAATTGGTGTATCAGCGTGGTCCGTCGCGCCTCCGTGCAGGTGAGGCGCATCCAGGGGAGGGAGATCGATGACCCGCATCGAGTCGGCTCGGCTCATCGCGGCGCAGCTCGGCGTGCTGGCGACGCTGGGCGCGGTGCCGGACCTGCCGGACGGGCTGCGGCTGGACCGCGCGCCGACGCCGGTGCACGACGTCAACGGCGAGCTGCTGCTGTGGCGGATCGGGTCGCGCGGTGGCCGGGGGTACGTCGACGTCGCCGCCCACCCGAGGCTCGGCGCGCCGCTGGTGGCGGTCGCGCCGGAGGCGGTGTGGGAGCCGGAGATGCTGCTCGGCGAGGCCCGCGGCCTCGACGTGGAGCACGACGAGCTGCAGTTCGTGGCGTACAGCTTCCCCAAGCTGGCGGTGCGGTTCCTGCTCGGGGGCGTCGAGGTCGCGCTGCGCGAGCTGCACACGTGGGAGCAGGTGCCCGAAGCGCGGGCGGACCTGGCGGAGCCGCCGGGCGAGTTCGAGCGCTGGTCGTTCCTGGACGAGCAGACCCCGGAGGCCCGGCAGGTCCGCGAGGAGCGGTACCGGCAGCGGATCGAGGCGCTGACGCACCTGGCGAACGTGCTGCACGTGAACGAGCCGGTCGTGCGCCGGTTCGACCGCAAGATCGTCGAGCAGGTGCTGCGCCCCCGCGTGGACGCGCTGGAGCTGCACTACTCGCACAGCTTCGCCGACCAGTCGAGCTGCCTCGGCCTGGTCGGGCAGGAGACGAACCGGTGGAGCGCGGCCGCGAGCGCCCAGATGATCCTGGACTTCTACCGCTACCGGTACGACCAGGAGCGGCTGGCGGACGAACTGGGCCTGGGCACGGAGGCGCACCCCGTCGGGCTGCCCGCCCGCCGGGACTTCGACGTGGTGGTCGCCCTGGAGAACCTCACCGGCAAGTCGGTGGCCGCGGCGCTGTCGACCACGCCCACGTTCGCCGAGTACCGGTCGGAGATCCGCGCGAACCGGCCGGTGATCAGCTTCATCCCCGGCCACTGCCGGGTCGTCACCGGGTACACGCGCACGAGTTCGCTGCTGCTGATCGGCGCGAGTTTCGCCGCGTTGCAGGTGAACGACCCGTGGCCGCCCAGAGCCGGAGTGGTGACCCGGTGGGAGAACGTCGACACCATCGCGTGCCGGAGCACCGTGACGGCGAAGGTGACGCTGGTTCCCTAGCGCCAGGTGGTCCCGCGCAGGAGCAGCACCACCGACACCATGCCGAAGCAGCCGAGAGCCGCGCCGATGACACCCATCATCAGGAGGAACGTGCCGATGGCGCCGAAGAGGATCGCCAGCACGGTGGTCGGTTTGGGTCGTGCTCGACCCACGGCGAGTCTGTTGTCCAGCAGCGGGTCGTCGAGGCGGAACTGGTTCTCGATCTCGTCCAGTGACCGCCGCTCGAATTCACTCAGCATCGGGACTCCTCCACATGCTCCAGGCATGGGTTGAGTACCCCGATCCCCCGCGCTCAATCCCTTTTACCGCCGGGAAAGCGCCACGAGCCTGGAGACGGCCCGCAGGTACTTCTTCCGGTAGCCGCCGCGGAGCATCTCGTCGGTGAACAGCTCCGACAGCGGGCGCCCGGACACGGCGACCGGGACGTCGCGGTCGTAGAGCCGGTCACCCAGCGCCACCAGGCGCAACGCGACGGACTGGTCGTCAGCGGGCCGCACGCCGCGCAGGTGCACGGCGGCGACGCCGTCGACCAGCCTGCCGTAGCGGGACGGGTGGATCTTGGCCAGCCGCGCGCACAGCGCGTCGAAGTCGTCCAGCGTCGAGCCGGGGGTGGCGGCCGCGCTGGCGGCCAGCTCGTCGTCGGTCATCGGCTCGGGCGCGTCGGGAAGGCCGCGGTGCCGGTAGTCCGGGCCGTCGACCCGCACGACGTCGAACCGGGCCGACATCGCCTGGATCTCGCGGAGGAAGTCCTGCGCCGCGAACCGGCCCTCGCCGAGCTTGTCCGGCAGCGTGTTCGAGGTCGCGGCGACGAACACCCCCGCCCCGGTCAGCTCCTTGATCAGCCTGCTGACCAGCGTCGTGTCGCCGGGGTCGTCCAGCTCGAACTCGTCGATCGCCAGCAGCCGGTGCCCGGACAGCCGCCGCACGGCCTCGCCGAACCCGAGCACGCCGACCAGGTTGGTCAGCTCCACGAACGTGCCGTACGCCTTCTGCCCCGGCACGGCGTGCCAGATCGAGGCGAGCAGGTGGGTCTTGCCGACGCCGAACCCGCCGTCCAGGTACAGCCCGAGCTTCCCGTCGGGCGCGGCCTTCCTGCCGAACAGCGACCCGAGCCAGCCGCCGCCGGAGTCCGCGCCGACCCGCTCCGCGAACGCCGCGCACGCCGTCACGGCGGCGGCCTGGCTGGGCTCGTCCGGGTTGGGCACGTAGGTGTCGAACCGCACGTCGTCGAACCGGGGCGGCGGGACCAGCGAGTTCACCAGTTCGTCCGCTTCGATCCGGGGATCTCGGTCGGCCAGGCGCGGAGCGGACATGCGGGCAAGCGTATCCGCGGCGGGACGACGTGACCTCCGGGTGTGCTGGGATGAACTCCATGCAGATCCTGTGGCCCCCGCGCGACGGCGAGATCACCGATGCCGAGCTGGAGCGGGCCTACGACTACCCCGCCGACCTGGACCGCCCGTGGGTGCAGGTGAACTTCGTGTCCAGTGTGGACGGCGCGGTCGCGGTCGACGGCCAGTCGGCCGGGCTCGGCAACGCGGCGGACAGGAAGGTGTTCCTGCTCGGCCGCGACCTGGCCGACGTCGTGCTGGTCGGGGCGGGCACCGCCAAGGCGGAGGGCTACCACGGGATCAAGGCGGGCGAGGTGCGGGCCGAACGCAGGGCGCGGCTCGGGCGGACGCCCGTCCCGCCGATCGCGGTGGTCACCGCCCGCGCGTCGATCGACCCCGACTCCCCCCTGCTGACCGACACCTCGGTGCCGCTGATCGTCGTGACCACGTCGTCGGCCTCCGCCGGGCGCCGGGCCGCGCTCGCCGCCGCGGGCGCGGACGTCGTGGTGGCGGGCGAGTCGGAGGTGGACCTGACGGCGGCCCTGCGCGCGCTGGACGAGCGCGGGCTGCGCCGGGTGAACTGCGAGGGCGGGCCAGCGCTGTTCGGCGCGATGATCGCCGCGGACCTGGTGGACGAGCTGTGCGTCACGATCGCGCCGAAGCTCGTGGGCGGTGGCGCGGGCCGGATCGCGCACGGACCGGTCGTGCCGCCGCGGGACATGACCCTCGTCTCAGCCCTGCACCACGGGTCCGCGCTGCTGCTGCGCTACCAGCGCGTGCGTTGACCAGCCGGAAGGGGCAGGATGACCCGGTGCCGCTACCGCTGACCCCGCCGTTGCAGCCCATGCTCGCGACCGCCGTGGACGAGATCCCGACCGGCAAGGACCTGCTGTTCGAGCCGAAGTGGGACGGCTTCCGCTGCCTGGTCTTCCGCGACGGCGACGAGGTGACCCTCCAGTCGCGCAGCGGGAAACCCCTGAACAGGTACTTCCCCGAGGTCGTCGAGGCGATGAAGCGCACGCTGCCCGACCGGGTGGTGCTCGACGGCGAACTGGTGGTCGCGAAGGACGGCCGGTTCGACTTCGACGCGCTCGCCGAGCGCGTCCACCCCGCGGCCAGCCGGGTCGCGCTGCTGTCCGAGGCGCAGCCCGCGGCCTTCGTGGCGTTCGACCTGCTCGCGCACGGCGACGACGTGCTGCTGGAGCGGCCCTGCACCGAGCGGCGGGAGGCGCTGCTGGCGCTGCTCAAGCCCGGTGACGGGCTCCACCTGACCCCGGCGACGACGGACGTCGAGCTGGCGAGGCAGTGGTTCGAGCTGTTCGAGGGCGCCGGGCTGGACGGCGTGATCGGCAAGCCCGCGTCCTCCGAGTACACGCCGGGCAAGCGTTCGATGATCAAGGTCAAGCACGCCCGCTCGGCCGACTGCGTGATCGCCGGGCTGCGCTGGCACAAGGACACCGATCCCGGCACCGCCGTCGGGTCGCTGCTGCTCGGCCTGCACGACGACCAGGGCGTGCTGCACCACGTCGGCGTCGTCGGGTCGTTCAAGGCCGAGCGCCGCCGGGAGCTGGCCGACGAGCTGCGGGACCTGATCACCGAGGACGACCACCCGTGGCTCGGGCCGGACGCCGAGGACGGGCGCAGGCTGCCCGGCGCGATCAACCGGTGGCGCGGCCGGCACGCGTCGTGGGTCGCGCTGCGGCCCGAGCGCGTGCTGGAGATCTCCTACACCCAGACCGAGGGCGCGCACCCGGCGCGACTGCGGCACAACGGCCAGTTCACCCGCTGGCGGCCGGACCGCGAGGCCGACTCGTGCCGCTACGACCAGCTCGACCAGCCCGCGCGCTACGACGTGGAATCGGTGCTGCGCGGCGAGGTCAAGCCGGCTTAGCGGTGCGCGTGGCGCCCGCGGAGGCGAGCACCACGAGGCACACGGCCACCCACTGGACCGGGTGCAGCGCCTCGCCGAGCACGACCAGCCCGGTGAAGGCGGCCATGGCGGGCTCCAGGCTCATCAGGATGCCGAAGACGCTCGGCGGGATCGTGCGCAGCGCTTGCAGTTCGAGCGAGTACGGCACCACCGACGACAGCAGCGCCACCCCGAGTCCGGAGATCAGCACCAGCGGGTGGAACAGGGACGTGCCCGCGTCGGCGAGCCCGAACGGCAGCACCACCAGCCCGCCGCACACCATCGCCAGCGCGAGCCCCTGCCCGTCGGACGACTGGCTGCCCAACGCGGCCGTCAGCAGGATGTACGCGCCCCAGCACACGCCCGCGAACAGCGCGAACAGCACACCGGTCAGCTCAAGGCCGCCGTCGGCGCGGGTCAGCAGCAGCACGCCGCCCGCGGCCAGCAGCGCCCACAGGCCGTCGACCCAGCGCCGCGACCCGATCACCGCGACCCCCAGCGGGCCGAGGAACTCGATCGTCACGGCCGCGCCGAGCGGGATCCGTTCGATCGCGAGGTAGAAGGACAGGTTCATCGCCCCGAGCACCACGCCGTAGGCGACGACGGTGAGCAGCATCCGGCGGCTGATCCGCAGCGACGGCCGCCAGATCAGCAGCAGCACGAGGGCGGCGAACACGAGCCGCAGCGTCACCGTCCCGGACGAGCCCGCGATGGTGAACAGCTGCTTCGCGATGGCGGCGCCGACCTGCACGCTGATGATCGACAGCATCACCAGCGCGGGCGGCGGCACCGCCCCCAGCGCGCGGACCGCTCCCCAGAACGGTCCCGGTCCTCCCAGCGGTCGCCCGGGGGTCGGACCTGCCTGCGCCATCACCACGTCCACCATCCTGCCTGTCCGAAGAGGATTCGCGCGCGGATATCCACTGGTTGGGAGCGCTGCGCTCACCGAAGTCTCACCTGGCCCGTGCGACCCTTCTGCCCTGTCCGGTCCTCACACCTGTCCGGTCCGCCGCCTGCCGAGAGCGAGGAACACAGTGCCGCGTCGGCGCCACGCCGCCCTTTTGCTAACGCTCGTGGTGATGACCGCACTGAGCGCCTGCAGCGCGGGCCCCTCGATCCGCCCGGTGATCGCCGTGCGCGGTGACAGCGGCACCACGGGCGCGGACGTGCCGTCCGGCCCGCAGCCCGTTCCGGAGCTGGAGGAGAGCAAGGGCAACAGCCTCAACTGGCAGGAGTGCACGGATTCCACGGTGCTCCGGTTGGGCGCCACGGCCCCGCAGACGTCGAACACCTACCAGTGCGCGCGGATGCCGTCCGTCCTCGACGCCCCGAGCAGGCCCGGCCGCGGCAGCCTCAGCGTCGCCGTGCTCAAGATCGGCACCGGCAAGACCCCGCTCGTCGTCGTCAGCGACGCCGACGGCGAACCCGGCACGCTCAAGGCCGCCCGCCTGGGCGCGTCGCTGCCGCCCGAGGTGCTGACCACGTTCACCCTCATCGGCGTCGACCGGCGCGGCACCGGCAAGTCCGACGGCGTCCAGTGCGTCCCGTCGGCCGCCCGGTTCGAGATCGTCGAGTTCGACCCGGCGAAGACCGACCACGCCGAGCTGCGGAGCGCCATCACCACCGCCAGCCAGGAGTGCGTGCTCGACCTGGAGAACCGGCTGACCGCGATGGACTCGTGGCGTGCCGCGGCCGACCTGGAGAAGCTGCGCGACCAGCTCGGCGTCGGCACGCTGAACGCGATCGGCGTCGGCGACGGCTCCAGGGTCCTCACCCTCTACGCGAGCCGCTTCCCCAACCGCATCGGCCGCATGGTGTTCGACGGCGCCCCCGACCCCACCCTCGACTCCATCGGCGCCTCGGAGGCCAGGTCCGTCGCCGCCGAGGCCACGTTCGACGCGTTCGCCAAGGACTGCGCGACCCGCGGGTGCTCGCTGGGCGCGAACGCCAAGGCCGAACTCGTGGCCCTGCTGGAGCAGCTCCGCACCAGCCCCGGCCGTTCGCTGGGTCTGACGCTGACGCCCGGCACCGCGTTGCAGGCCGTGCTCATCGGCCTGGGCGACCGCGCCCGCTGGCCCGCGCTGGCCGACGCCATCGTGGCGGCCAAGTCCGGGGACAGCACGGGCCTGACCTCGCTGGTCGAACCGCTGGTCGCCGACGTGAACGAGAACCCGCCGAGGCTGGACGCCGCACTGGTGACCGGCTGCAACGACAACGCGACCCGCATCCCGCCGGACCGGGTGACCGTGCTGACGGCGGACTGGCGGGAGAAGCACCCCCTGTTCGGCGCCCTCTTCGCCCACCGCCTGCTGCTGTGCGCGTCGTTCCCGGTGCCGTCACCGCTCAAGGTGCCGCCGCTGGTGGGCGCTCCCCCGATGCTGGTGCTGAGCACCGCCACCGACCCCGTCACCCCGCAGCAGGGCACCGAACGCGCCGGCGGCGCGCTGCCGGCGGGCGTGGTGGTCGGCTGGCAGGGCGGCGGCCACGGCGCACTCGGCCAGTCGCAGTGCGCCACCGAGGCGGCGACCCAGTTCCTGGTCAACGCCAAGGTGCCCGCGAACGGGACCGTCTGCCCGCCGTGACCAGGGGCTGACCGGAGTTCCGCGACGTGCCCGCGGCGTTGAAGACGAAGACGGCGACCGCGCTCACGACGAGGCCGACGACGGCCGAGGTGCGGAGGGGCGCGCCGAACATCAGCGCCGCCCACAGGGCGGTCGCGGCCGGGGTCAGGTAGAGCAGGGTGCTGGCGCGCGCCGCGCCGTCGCGCGTGGTGACGAGGTAGTAGAACCCGTAGCTCCCGATCCCCGCCAGGACCGCCCACGCCGTGGCGATCCAGAACTCCGCGGTCGGTGGAGGCGCCAGGCCTCCCGCCACGGCGGTGCACGCGGTGAAGAACACCGCGCCGAAGACGGCCTGGATGGCAAGGGTCCGCATCAACGGCACCGCGGTGGACCACCGTTGTTGGAGCAGGGTGCCCGCGGCCAGCGACAGCATCGCCACCAGCGGCAGGGCCAGCGCCGTGACGCCGACACCGGCGCGCAGGTCTCCGGCGGCGGTCAACGCGACACCGGCGGACCCCAGGACCAGTCCGACGACGTGGCCGAGCTTCAGCCGCTCGCTCCCCAGCGCCACGGCCGCAGCCAGCACCAGCGCCGGCTGCAAGGACGCGATGAGAGCGGAGGTGCCCGCGGGAACCCCGGCGGCCGCCGCCCAGAACACCCCCGCCAGGTAGAGGCACTGGCACAGCAGCGCCAGCACGGCCTGCCGCACCCACTCCCGCCGATCCAGCCGACCATCTGCCCGCACCAACCACGGGAGCAGGACGACGGCGGTGACCAGGAACCGCCACGCCAACATCGTCGCAGGTGGGGCAGCACGAGCACCGAGTTCGGCACCGATGAATCCCGAACTCCAGACGAGGACCAGCGCGACCGCGCGAACCGGGGCGCTCATCGGAGGGTGTCGATGGGTCGAGGAGTCATCACCGACGCATGTAACCATACCGGTCGGTATACTCGCAGTTCACCGACGAGGGAGAGATGCGATCGTGCTGCGGACGCTCACCACACTGGACGACACCACCCCCGACGTCCTGCGACCGGTCTTGCAGCCGCTACCGACGCTGACCGAGGCGGGAACACGCCTGTTGAACGCGGCAGGCGACCTGTTCTACCTGCGCGGAGTGCGCGCGGTCGGCGTGGACCTGATCGCCGAAACAGCAGGCACCACGAAGAAGACCCTCTACGACAGGTTCGGCTCCAAGGACGCCCTGGTGGCGCTCTACCTGCTGCAACGAGCACACCGCTGGCGCGACCACCTGCTGACCCAACTCACCGACGCCGGGGTCACCATCCCCACCCCAGGAGAACCGGGCCACCGCCACGAACACGCGGTGCTGGTGGTCTTCGACGCGCTGCACTCCTGGATGGGACCCCAACGACGGGGCTGCGCCTTCGTCAACGCCTACGCGGAACTAGGGGACAACGACCACCCGGCAGTACCCGTCATCCGCGCGGAAAAGACGTGGATGCGCACCCTGTTCACCACCCTCGCGGACAACGAGGACATCGGAGCCCACCTCCACCTGCTCTACGAGGGAACCCTCGTACTGCTCACAGCAGGCGCCAACCCCAACGCAATAGCAGAAGCCCGCCACGCAGTCCGAACAGTGATGGCCAGAACCAACACCTGACCCACAACGACAAGACGGCCACCCACAGATCCAACAAACCCCAAACCCAACCCAAACCCAGGTCTCGAAACCCAACCCACGACCCAACTCGACCACCGGGGTAGAGCCCACTCCCCACCCCGCCCCCCATCCCCAGCGCCCTCATGGCCGCTCGCGCCGGGTCAAGGCATCTTTCCCGCCTTGACGCGGACCGAGCGGCCATGAAGACAATTGCGCGACGGGGGGCGAAACCCACCAGCCACCCAGAACCCAACCCGCAGACACCCCACAGCCACTCCGGACTTCAGCCGCCTCCAGCGAGCGCGAGCGAACCGAGAGCAGTACAGCGCAACGAACTCTCAACGAGCGCAACAGCCAACACGAACCTGCGATCTCTCCCATCAGGCACCCGTGACCCACCAACAGGCACCCACCCAGAGGTCCCCCCATCGTGAGAACCCCCCAAATCCAACCTACTCAAGGGGTCCGACAATTCCAGCGCCCCAACCACAGCGCTTGATCACCACAACACCCTGATCACCAACGCCAACACCGCAGCCTTCCACCCACGGCACCCCAACCACAGCAGCGCCCAACCACCGCAATGCCCCACCCACGGCACCCCCCACTACGGCAGCGCCCCACCACCGCAGCCCTCCAACCACCCCACCCCAACCACTGCCCCCACCACAGCGCCCCATCACAAGAGCCCCACCACAAAGCCCCAAACACGACAACGGCCCCGGTCAAAGACCGGGGCCGTCGCCTTGTCACGTCAACAGCTCGAACAACACCCGCAACCTGGCCCGGTGCATCCACCACAGCAGTTGCAACCACCGAGCTGGGCCTGTTCCACCGTCGTGATCTCTACCGCCATCATGGCCTCCCCGTGATCGAGCGGACCTCCAGCACCGAAGGTATTTCGACCTCACCGTCCGCCCAACCGCCAGGGAGGGGAAGTCCCCTCACCCGATCGCGGCCGGTTAATCACTGGTACGTCGCAGTACGTGGTCACCTCAGCCGGACAGCTCATCCAGTGCTCGTTGGGCGACTTCCAGTTCCGCGCGCAGTTGTTCGACGCGGGCCAGGTGGGTTTCGCGGGCCGCGTTGAGCACCGCGTCGACCGCTGCCGCGACCTCCGGGTGCAGGAGCTTCGCGGCCTGGGCCACGGCGCTCGGGGTGAGGGCCGCTTGCCTGAGCGTGCGCTTGACGCCGACCAGGACCTCGGCCGCCCACTCGCCGTCGACGGTCGACGTGAGGGTGATGGTGACCTCGGCGGGCTTCACCCCCTTGCGGGCGGGCGTCGAGGCACGCGCGGGTGCGGCGACCGGCTTCGGCTTCTCCACCGGAGCAGGCGGGGCGGGCGTGTAGACGTGCTCGATCTCCGCCGGCTTCGGCGGTTCCGGCTCCTTGACCGGTGGCTTCACCGGCGCGGGCGCCTTCTTGCGCGGCGGCTTCTCCACCGTCAGCTCCGCCGGGGAGAAGGAGATCTCGTCGCGCTCCCCCGTCGGGCGGACCTGGATGAAGTCGCCCTCCTCCGGCTCGGTGAACGCGATCACCTTCGCCGATCGCCCGGCCTCCACCCCGACCGCGGCCGAGGTGAACCAGACGGCGGGCTGGCGCCCCTCGGCGAGCTCCGCGCGCAGGTGGTCGAGATCCTGCGGTGACAACGAGCTCTCTGCCATCTGCCCTCCAAGAACGATCTTGAAATTCCCATCCGGGTGCAGACTGCCTTATGGCACCGACAGTTTTGACATCGGCATCCGCGACAGCTGCCGGTCGTGCACGCGCCCGAGCGCCAACTGTGCGCCGAGCGCCCCCAGAAGGGCAAGCAGCATGTCCCACTGGCTGTCCCACACATCCCCTTGCGTGCCAAGGAAGTCCTCCGCCGACTCGCCCCCGATCACGGCGCCTGCCCACTCGACCAGCTCGTAGGCGGCGCTCACTCCGAGGCAGGTCGCGGTCACTAGGGTGAACAGCCAGCCGCCCGCGCGCAGCGGGGTTCGGCGCAGCAGCAGCTCGCGGACGACGATCGCGGGCACGAAGCCCTGCACCACGTGCGCGAACCGGTCGTACGGGTTGCGCTGGAGTTCGAACAGGTCTCGGACGCGGAACCCGACGGGCACCTCGGCGTAGGTGTAGTGGGCGCCGAGCGCCAGCACTAGCGCGTGGCCGACGATCAGCCAGCGGGTGAGCCTGGTCAGCGGGAACCGGCGGTGGGTCAGGAGCAGGATCGGCAGCGCGATGAGGATCGGGGCCACCTCCAGCGCCCACGTGCCGTAGCTCTTGGGCCCGATGGCCGACACGGCCACCGCCGCCACCACGAGTCCCACCTGGGCGATCGGTTCGCGTTCCATGCGGGAATCCTGCCCGCGCGGGTGCCGCCGGACCATGGGGGTTGCCGTACTGGTGCCGCCCGCCGCGTCGGCGGCGGCTCGGGCGGACCTGTCCGCGGTGGCACCCGCTCGTCCACACAGGACCGCGGTGGACTCCCGTCGAGGCAGCCCGCCGGGCCGCGCGGCACCGGCCGGTGGGTGAGCGCTCACCCACCGGCCGGTGTCCACTCCCGCTACGCGGGGTTCCCGTCGTTGCCGCACTTGCGGCCGGGGTTGATGCAGTTGGTCATCCGGCGTTGGAGTTCGTTCGGGTCCCAGGCGTTCATGAAGTCGCCGTGGAACGTGTAGCCGGGGGCGTTCGTCGTGTTGACCCCGTTGACCGTCCCGCCGAGCGAGAGGCCACCGCCGTTCACCGGGTAGGTGATCAGCAGTTCGACGCGGGGCAGCACGACCGGGTGGGTGCTCGGGCAGCTGCCCGCCCAGAACACGACGTGGTCGCGGTGGTTGGCGGAGTCCAGGTTCCGGCCGTCCCAGCAGGTCGGGAAGTCCAGGTAGGTCTCCAGTTTGGTGCCCGCCGGACAGTTCATGAAGTTCGGGCTCGACGGGCTCTGCGTGGTGCACGACCAGCGCGCGGCCGGGTTCTCCGCGGGACTGGCCGCCTTGCTGTTGCCCACCACGTACCGCAGGCCCTGCGGCGGCGCCTTGGCCTGCGCCATGTCGTGGATGCCCTGGTAGTACACGGTCACGCTCTCGGGCGCGACCGGTTGGCCGTTCTTGTACACCGTGGGCACCCAGTACGCCGACAGGTCGGCGACCGGGTTGCAGTTCGTCGTCGCCGCCTTGAGCGACGTGGTGGTGGAGTTCGCGTTCGTCGACCTGTTGCCGAAGAACTCGTGGACGTGGGAGACGCCGGCCTGACCGGGGAACACGATGGGATCGTCGCCAGCCCGGTGGCTGCTGGCGCAGGTGACCCGGAACTCCGAGGCACCCGCGATCCCGACCTGGTCCCTGATGGCCTGCGCCTGCTGCTGGTCGACGGCACCGGGGTGGTTGCCGTGCGCCGGTCCCGCTCCCGCGGGCTGGTAGGTCACGACCACGCCGATCGCCGCGATGGCGATCGTCGTGGCCGTGGCCCCGATCAGTCCTCGTAACCTCCTGCGCATGTCGTGCTCCTCCTCAACCGGTGAGGCGGCGGCGGATTACTGCCCGAACGAGAACCAGTTGACGTTGACGAAGTCGGCCGGTTGCCCGCTCGTGAAGGTCAGGTAGACGTCCTGCTTGCCGGTCAGCGGCGACATGTTCGCCGGGATCGTGCGCCAGCTCTGCCAGCCACCGGTGTTGCCGACGGCGAACGAGCCGAGCACGGTGCCGGTGGGGCTGCCCACGCGGACCTCGACCAGGCCGCTCACGCCGCCCGCGGCGCCGCTGGCGACCCGTGCGGTGAACTGCCGTCCGGTGGCGGAGCCGAAGTCGACCCCCCGGAACAGCGCCCAGTTGCCGTTGCCGAGCCCGGCGATGTTCTGCCCCGCGCCGGTGTCGGTCGTGGTCTCGGTGAGCACGCCGCTCTGCCCGTCGAACGACTCGGCCTGGATGGACGCGAACGCGTTGCGGCTACCAGGCGGGTTGGTCGTCGTGGTCGTCGTCGTGGTGGTCGTCGTCGTGGTGGTCGTGGACGTCGTCGGGATGACGCCACCGCCGCCGGAGTCCGTGCCGCTGCCCGCCGGACCGCGCCACGCGGTCGAGGACGCCGGAACGGACAGCGTCTGGCCGTCGGAGAAGCTCACCGTGGCCGTGGTGGTGCCGGGGTTGTAGGCCACGTAGGTCCGCGCGCCGTTCTTCGCCAGCACCGCGTACGTCGGGACGCTGGCGGTGACGGAGTGGTCGGGCGTGCCGTAGGTGTTCAGCGAGGTGATCCAGTGGTAGGCGTGCGCCCTGGAGTCACCGGCCTCCGGTTCGAGGCCGCCGCCGTAGTTGGCGAGGGCCTGCGCCGGGTCGGCGATGGCGAGGAACTCGGTGATGACGTCCTTCCACTCCACCTCGGTGCCGCCGTTGGCCGCGCGCATCTCGGCGATGTTCTGCAGGATGTCGGCCTTCCACGCGCCGTGGTACAGCGACCCGCCGGTGATCGGCAGCATGTTGATGCCGTGGATCTCCTCCGGGTTCGCGGTCCACCAGGTGCCGTACGTGCCACCGGCGCCCCAGACGATGCCGACCGTGCCGTGGTTGAACCCGGCCGGGAAGACGGCGTTGTCCTTGTTGAACCAGTACTGCCCGATGGCGGCCTGCTGGGTCGTGTACAGGTAGATGCCCGCGTCGCGCAGCGTGTTGTCACCGGTCGCCTGGCCGAACAGCACGGCGGCGGTGGCGAACATCATCGACTCCGAGGAGGACTCCTCGTTGTTGCCGTGCGCGAAGCCCGCGTGGCCCGACGCCCAGTTCTGGCCCGCGTACGCGTCGAACGAGCGCAGGAACGGGAACCGGCTCTCGGAGCGGTCGTAGTTGTTGGCGTCCTTGACCAGCATCTTGATCATGCCGCCATAGCGGGCGTCCGACGCCCACGCCGGGTCGTGCTGCGCCACGATCGCCGCGGCCAGGATGTAGTAGCCGTAGTGGAAGTGGTGGTCGTTCAGCTCGCGGTCGGACCCGAACGACGCCGGGTAGCCGATCAGCGTGTCCCACGTGCCGTCGTAGGCGAAGTGGCTGCCCGCCTCACCGGGCGTCGCGGTGAGCCAGTCGGTGAGCTTGTCGCGGACCATGCCGATCAGCCGGTCGCGGCCCGCCGTGTAGCCGATCTGGTTCGCGATGCGGGCCAGGTTCGACAGCCGGTTGAGCGCCTTGCCGGTCCAGTAGGTGTCCGTCGCGCCCTTCCACGGGTCGGCGGCGTTGAGCTCGGCGTCGATCTCGTTGCGCAGCCTGGTCTTGTCGGCCTGGCTGGACAGGGGCAGCGCGGGCAGCACGCCGCTGAACGCCTGGCGCGTGGTGAACGAGCCGCCCTCGCGCAACCGCATCTCGCCGCGCGGCGAGGTGTAGCGGTGCGGGGTGACGGCGTCCGTCGAGTTCAGCCACTGGTGGCGGTAGAGCGCCTGGAGCGTGCCGGTCTGCGTGCCCTGCTTGGCGACCGTGGTCGACGCGTAGGTCGCCGACGACTGCGCGGTGCCCGCGTTGTACGACCACGACACCTTGGTGTCGGTGACGAAGGAGAACGCGTACTTCTGGAACAGGGCCAGCGAGTCGCGGGACGGCAGCAGCGCCACGGAGAAGAAGGACGCGGCCGAGGTCGCCTCGGAACCGGACACGGTCCAGTTCGACGGCGAAAACAGGGCGTACTCGTGGCCGTTGATCGTCACCCCGAGAACGCCGGGATTGTTGCTCCACACGGTGGCGGTCGCGTTGAACGCGACGCGGGCGTTGCCGCCCGTCGCCTCCGCGTAGACGAACGGCAGGCCGTGGCCGATGGTGGTGCGCAGGGTGCGGCCACCGGCGGTCCACAGTGGACTGACGGTCCAGTCCGACCAGCCGTCGACGGCGACGCCGGGGGCGTTGAGCCCGGAGACGCCGACGAACAGGTCGTCGCGGTGCAGCATCTCGTAGGCGGTGCCGTTGGCGACGATCGCCGCGGTGTTGGGGTAGCCGACGCCGAGGCCCTGGGCCTGGGCGTGGAACGACATCGGGTGGGCGTACAGGTTCTCGCCGTACGGGTTGCCCGCGTACCGCTGCCACACCAGGGAGGACCACCACTCGTTGGTGGGCACGGGCTGGCCCGCCATGCGCGCGGTGACCTTGGGGGTCACCGGGGCGCCGTCGGAGTTGGACGGTCCGGCGGCCCCGGCGGGCCGCTCGGTGGCGTAACTGCCTGCTCCCACCGCGACCGCGTTGGCGGCCGGGGGGAGTATCAGGGTGATCGCGGTGGCCGCGGCCAGTGCGGCGGCGAACGCCGCCAGGCGTGGTCGGGTCGAACGCACAGGGAACCTCCAGCGGAGCAACAGGGACTCACACTGTGAGAGCGCTCTCACATTATCGATACGGTAAACCCGATGTGTCCGGCTGTCTACGATTTGTTTCGTTTGCGCGTCTTGACCGGAAAGTGAGGACTACTCCTCTACCTCGTCCTCCGCGCCCCGCAACCGGTACTCGCACCCGTACTCGACCGCGTACTGGAGGTCGTAGTGGTGCACGATCTTCGGCCCACCGTGCAGGTGGACGTGCGTCAGCGTCGGCTTCGGCTCGGCCTGCGGCTCGGCGTGCGAATCCACCCGGCCGTCCAGAGGCCCGCCGACGAAACGCACCACATAGGCATGAGTCATCGCGACCTCCCGTTCCACCACTCCACCGTCCGCACCATCGTACGAGGACGAACCTCCGTTGTCGGTGATCCGCGCCCGTTTCCAGCCGGTTGGCTCACTCGCCAGGCGGGTCGAACCACAGGTCAGCAAGGCTGTCGAGCGTCCGCGCGGCCCTCCGCGGAATCTCGTGCGGATACCGGCGCGGAGCGCTTCGACCGTGGAGCGGCACAACCGCCGCGGCTGTTCCCGATCGATTTCCCGGTACCCGCGACCGCGCGGCGGGGCTTCACGCGCGATCAGATCGCCACGCGTCAGGAACACCCCCGCGACGGGGAATGCGCGCTCTTGCCGCGCCCCGCGTTCGCGGGTGCGAAGTCGATCGGCCCGGACGACTTCGCACCCGGCGGGACGATCAGGTGATCGCTCATGACCTCAGCGCGCACGACGCCCGTTTCCGGCACATCCGGACCCGCCAATCCGGAAAACCGGGAATTTGGTCCTACCAATCGCCGCCGAACCCTTGCCGCTGCCGCTCCACGCCGCCGAGCGGTGAACGCCTGCCGGTTTTCGGGCTCCGAATCCAGGGACGGCACCCCGTGCGGCACCGCTGCGGCCTCGACCCGCGTTGCCAGTTGCGCGCGCCGTTCCCGGTTGAGCCGCGACCCCGACGAGTTCGACGCGAAGGAGCGGGCGAGGCTCGCCCGGCTCCGACCTCGACGGCCCGGCGTCACGTTCTGACGCCGGGCCCGATCACCCCAGGCGCGGGAACACCGGGCTGATCGGGGCGCCGTCGCACTGCGCCGTGATCCGGGCGGCCGCCGACGGCAGGAACGGCGCGAGATGCCCGGCGAGGTCCCGGCACGTCGCGAGCAGCTCACCCAGCACCCCCGGCAGTTCCGGGCTCCGCTCCTTCGCGAGCACCCACGGCTTCGTGGCCTGGACGTAGCGGTTGGCCTCGTCGCCGATCCGCGTCACGGCCTCCACCGCCCGGCGGAAGTCGAACCCGGCCAACGCCCGGTCGATCGCGTCCGCGGCGTCGGCCCGCGCCTGCCGCAGGGCCGTGGCGCCGGGGTCGCCGCCGTGCGCCGGACCGAACTTGGCGATCATGGACACCGTGCGGTTGACCAGGTTGCCGATGTTGTTCGCCAGGTCCTCGTTGGCGCGGGCCACCAGCCGCTCCTCGGTGAAGTCCGTGTCGCCCGCCCGCGCCACCTCGCTGAGCAGCCACCACCGGACCGCGTCCGAGCCGTGGCGCGCGGCGATGTCGACCGGGTCCTCGGCGTCGCCCTCCGACTTGCTGATCTTGCGACCGCCCGCCGTCAGGTACTCGTGGACGAAGATCGTCGTCGGCAGCGCGATCCCCGCGGACAGCAGCATCGCGAGCCAGTACACCGCGTGGAACCGGATGATGCCCTTGCCGATCACGTGCACCCGCTCGGGGCAGTCCTCCCACCAGTGCCGGAACCCGGCGTCGTCCGTGCCGTAGCCGGGGCCGGTGAGGTAGTTCGCGAGGGCGTCGAACCAGACGTACACGACCTGGCCGGGATCGCCGGGGACCGGGATCCCCCAGCCGCGGGCTCGTTCCGTGCTGCGGCTGACGCTGAAGTCCTCCAGCCCGGACCGGATGAACGACAGCACCTCCCGCTTGCGCGACAACGGTTCCACCCGCACCACGTCGTCGGCGACCAGCTCCTCCAACCGCTGCTGGTACTCGCCCAGCCGGAAGAACCAGTTGTCCTCGGTCACCTCCTCGGGCACCGTCCCGTGCTCCGGGCACGTGCCACCGGCCAGTTCGTCGGAGGTGTAGAACACCTCGCAGCCGACGCAGTACAGCCCGGTGTAGTCGCGCCGGTAGAAGTCCGCGGCGCACGCCTCCCACAGCTTCCGCACACCCGGCGCGTGCCGCGGGTCGGAACTGGTGCGGACGAAGTCGTCGAACCGGACCTCCAGCGCCGCACCGAGTTCGACGAACCGCTCGGCCACCTTCGCCACGTACTCGGCGGGCGACACCCCTTCGGCCTCGGCGCCGTGCACGTTCTTCAACGCGTTGTCGTCGGTCCCGGTCTGCGCCCGCACCTCGTCACCGCGCTGCCGCCGATGTCGAGCCAGCACGTCGACCTGCACGAGCTCCAACGCGTGCCCGATGTGCGGCTTCCCGTTGACGTACGGGATGGACGTGGTCACGGAGTAGCGGCTCATCACTGCCTTTCCCGGCCCCCACGGCACGAACAGGCCCACAGGGGCCTCCTCGTCGACGGGTCAGGACGTGCGGAGGAGGCCGGACGACATCATCCGGCCGATCATGCTGAAGGTCCTCGACACGGGGTCGAGGGTACGCGATCCCGGTAGACCGGTCGTTGCACATAACCTGCGCGCCCTGCGGGACCCGAAGTACCGTCCTCTATGGCCTCCTACCGAGTAGAACTCCCCGCGGGATGCACCGAGGTCACGCTCGTCCGGGCCGAGGACGGGTCGGAGACGGTGGTGCGGTTCGATCCGAACACGTCGAACGGGCCGGTGTTGCGGGACGACGTGGCGCGGCGGTTGCGGGAGTACCTGGCTCGCGAGCCCGGGTCGGAGGCGCCCGCGCTGGTGGACTTCATGGTGCGGCAGCTCGGCTACCAGGTGGGACCGTTGGCCGCCCGGTCGCCGATCCGGCTCACGGTGATGGACCGGCGGGCGGTGACGCTGTGGGTCGGGGCGTCGACGCTGGTGAGCGCGAGCAAGCGGCAGACGGCGTTCGCCCTGACACTGCCCGGCGCGGTGCAGAAGGACGCCGAGCGGGTGATCTTCCGGTTCGGCAGTCCCGGCACGGAGGTGCCGCGGATCGCCCGCGCGTTCCGCGAGTGGGCCGGGGCCTAGTCGGTCTTGCGGGCCTTCGACGGCTGCACGCGCATCGGTTCACCGGGCATCTTGGGGTAGTCCGGCGGGTACGGCATCTCGCCCCGGTCGTCCTTCTCGTACCACTCCAGCAGCGTCTCCAGGCCGAACGCCTGCGAGTCGAGCGCGGCGTGCGGATCGCCGTGCTCGGCGTAGTAGCCGGGCACGGTGAGCACGTCGAAGTCGTCCGGGTCCACTGTGGACAGCTGGTCCCAGGTGACCGGCGTGGACACGGTGGCGCGCGGGGTGCCGCGGACCGACCAGGCCGAGGCGATGGTGCGGTCCCTGGCGGCCTGGTTGAAGTCGATGAAGACCTTCTCGCCGCGCTCCTCCTTCCACCACGACGTGGTGGCTTCCGACGGCATGCGCCGTTCGACCTCGCGGGCCAAGGCGATGACGGCGTGGCGGACGTCGACGAAGTCCCACTCCGGGCGGATGCGGACGGCCACGTGGACGCCCCGGCCGCCGGAGGTCTTGGGGTAGCCCGTCATGCCCAGTTCCGCGAGGACCTCGTGGAGGACACCGGCCACCCGTGCCGCGTCGCGGAAGTCCGTGCCGGGCTGGGGGTCGAGGTCGACGCGGAGTTCGTCCGGGTTGTCGACCAGCGGCCTGCGGACGGGCCACGGGTGGAAGTCGAACGTGCCCAGGTTGGCGGCCCACGCGATGACGGCGGGCTCGGTCGGGCAGACCTCGTCGGCCGGGCGGCCGGAGGGGAACTTGATGGTGGCCGTCTCCACGAACGGAGGCGCGTTCTTCGGCAGGCGCTTCTGGTAGAACGCCTCGCCGGTGACGCCGTCGACGTACCGCTTCAACGTGGTCGGCCGGTCGCGCAGCACGCCCAGCAGCGGCTCCGCCACCGAGAGGTAGTACTCGACCACCTGGCGCTTGGTGATGCCCCGCTCGGGGAAGTACACCTTGTCCGGGTTGGACAGCCGCACGGCTCGGTCGCCGTGGGGTCCGGGAACGATCAGTTCCAACGCCTTCTGGGCCACGACGGGCAGCGTAAACGACAATGGCGGCATGTGCCGAAGCATCAAGACGCTGCGCCCGCCGTTCGAGGACGAGGTCACGGAGGACGACATGCGCGCCGCCGCGCTCCAGTACGTGCGGAAGGTGTCCGGGTTCCGGGCGCCCGCCGCGCACAACGCCGAGGCGTTCGACCACGCCGTCGACGTCATCGCGAAGGCGACCGGGGAACTACTCGCGCACCTGGAAGTCCGAGGTCGCGCGAAGTAGCTCCAGGCCCTCCACGAACGCGGTGAGGGCGAGTTCGAAGCTGTCCCGGTCGAGTTCCTCGGCGACCGACGGCAGCAGGTGAGCCTTGTCCAGGTGCGGGTAGCGCCCCCGGTAGACCGACGCGTCCGTGGAGAAGCCGCTGGAGAACGTGCTCAGCGCGGCCCCGAACACCAGGTACATCAGCGACGCCGCGATCATCGTCGCGTGCCGCCGCGGCCAGCCCGCGTCGACCAGCGCGCCGTGCATGACGTCGAGCCTGCGCAGCGACGCGCCGCGGCCCGCGGGCCCGTACGCGAGGAACGGCACGACGTTCGGGTGCCGCGACAGCGCCGCCCGGTAGGACCGCGCGCTGTCGACCAGGCCGCGCCGCCAGTCGCCGGACTCGAACCCGGACACGTCGACCTGCTCCAGCACCTCGCTGGCGATCTCGTGCAGCAGGTCGTCCTTGGTCGCCACGTGCCCGTACAGCGACGGGGCGCGCACCCCCAGCTCGCCCGCGAGCTTGCGCATCGACAGGCCGTCGAGGCCGTCGCGGTCGATGATGTCGAGCGCGACCTTGCGGATGCGGTCCCCGCTGAGGATGGGGATGCTCGGTCGAGGCACATCGTCCCCTTGCACTGGGTTCTCCGACACGCCTACGTTATACCTAACGCCGTTCGGTTTAGGAGGTCGTGGCGTGGATCTACGCCTGTCCGACGAGCACCAGCAGCTCAAAGAACTGGCCCACCGCTTCACGGAGGAGCGGATCGTCCCGTTCGCCCAGCAGTGGGACCGGGACGAGGCCATCGACCGCGCGCTCGTGCCCCGACTGGGCGAGGTGGGGTTCCTCGGGCTGGGCATCGACGAGGAGCACGGCGGGTCCGGAGGCGACAACCTGGCCTACTGCCTGGTCCTGGAGGAGATCGCGCGCGGCGACTCGGCCGTGCGCGGCATCATCTCGGTGTCGCTCGGCCTGGTCGGCAAGACGATCTCCAAGAACGGCACCGACGAGCAGAAGCGGCAGTGGCTGCCCGGCCTGTGCGCGGGCACGCAGCTCGGCTGCTTCGGCCTCACCGAACCCGGGACCGGGTCGGACGCCGGGTCCCTGTCCACCAGGGCGGAGCGCGACGGCGACGACTGGCTGCTCACCGGCCGCAAGGTGTTCATCACCAACGGGACCTGGGCCGACGTCGCGCTGATCTTCGCCCGCACCGGCGGTCCGGGGCCGAAGGGCATCACCGCGTTCCTGGTGCCGACGGACTCGGACGGCTTCCAGGCCACCGAGATCCACGGCAAGCTCGGCATGCGCGGCCAGGCGACCGCCGAGTTGGCGCTCGACCGCGTGCGCGTGCCGGACAGCGCCCGGCTCGGCGAGGAGGGCACGGGGTTCAAGCTCGCCATGGCGGCGCTGGACCGCGGCCGGATGTCCGTCGCGGCCGGCTGCGTCGGGGCCGCGCGCGGCGCCCTGGAGGCGAGCCTCGAGTACGCGGCGGAACGCGAGCAGTTCGGCAAGCCGATCGCCGGGTTCCAGCTCGTGCAGGAACTGCTGGCGGACATGGCCGTCGAGACCGACGCCGCCCGCCTGCTCACCTGGCGGGTCGCGGACCTGGCCGACCGCGGCGAACCGTTCCGCACCGAGGCGTCCATGGCGAAGCTCTACGCCAGCGAAGCGGCCGTGCGGGTCGCCAACAACGCCATCCAGGTTTTCGGCGGGTACGGCTACATCGACGAGTACCCGGTCGGGAAGTACCTGCGGGACACCAGGGTGACCACCCTCTACGAGGGCACAAGCCAGATCCAGAAACTGCTCATCGGCCGCGCGCTCACCGGCGTCAACGCCTTCTGAAACGGGGAACAGCATGGACTTCACGCTCGACGAGGAGCAGAAGGAGATCAGGGACTGGGTGCGCACGTTCGTGCGCAAGGAGATCATCCCGCTGGAGCCGGAGGTGCTCCGCCGCGAGCGCGCCAACCAGCCCGGTCTGACGTTCGAAGAACTGGAAGCGTTGCAGCAGAAGGCGAAGACCGCGGGCTTCTGGGGCGTGCAGACGCCGACGGAGTACGGCGGCATGGGCCTCGGCGCGGTGATGACGGCCCTGATCGAGGCCGAGCTGGGCCGGTCGTTCGTGCAGTTCCGCTTCGGCGGCTACGCGGACAACATCCTCTACCACGGCAACGCCGAGCAGAAGGAGCGCTACCTGCTCCCGACGATCTCCGGCGAGCGCAAGTCGTGCTTCGCGATCACCGAGCCCGGTGCCGGGTCGGACGCCAAGGCGATCCGCACCTCCGCGCGCAAGGAGGGCTCGGAGTGGGTGATCAACGGTGAGAAGACGTTCATCACCGGCGGCAACGAGGCCGACTTCGTGATGGTGTTCGCGGTGACGGACAAGGAGAAGGGCGCCAACGGCGGCGTCACGTGCTTCCTGGTCGACCGCGACATGGGCTGGAAGTCCGAGCCCATCCCGACCATGGGCCAGTGGGGTCCGGCGGCACTCGTGTTCGACAACGTGCGCGTGCCGGAGGAGAACGTCCTCGGCGAGATCGGCCACGGCTTCACCCTGGCGATGCAGTGGATCGGCGCGGGCCGGTACATGCTGCCGGCGCGGGCCATCGGTTCGGTGGAACGCCTGGTGGAGATGGCCATCGAGCAGGCGAACACCCGTGTCACGTTCGGCCAGCCCATCGCCGAGTACCAGGCCATCCAGTGGATGATCGCCGACTCCGCCGTCGAGATCGAGGCGCTGCGCTGGCTCGTGCTGCACGCCGCGTGGCTCGTCGACCAGGGCAAGGACTCGCGGCAGGCGCAGTCCATGGCGAAGCTGTACGGCGGTGTGAAGGCGAACGAGATCGTGGACCGCGTGCTGCAGATCCACGGCGGCATGGGCTACACCCGCGAGCTGCCGATCGAGCGCTGGTACCGCGAGCTGCGGCTGCTGCGCATCTACGAGGGCACCGACGAGATCCAGCGCCGCACGATCGCCCGCAACCTCCTCAAGGGCCACGCCAAGGTCAGCGGATCCCTGGGGTGAGCACGGTCGTCCGGTCCTGGACCGAGGACGACGTCGAGCGCTACGCGGCCGCGGTGGGCGGAACGGGCATGCAGCCCGGTTTCGCCATCGCGGTCGCGCAGTTCGGCGGGCCGCAGGTGGAACTCGACGCGGACCTGACGCGGGTGCTGCACGCCGAGCAGTCGCTCGTCCTGCCGCGTGACCTGCCGCTCGCGGGCACGGTCGAGGTGACCCGCGAGGTCACCGACGTGTTCGACAAGGGCTCCGGCGCGCTGGTCGTGCGGGAGTGGCGCGCGACCGGCGACGCCGAGTTCACCACCCGCGCGTCGCTGTTCGTCCGCGGCGCGGGCGGTTTCGGCGGACCTCGCGGCACCACCGCCCGCGTGCCGATGCCCGACCGCGCGCCGGACGTGGAGCTGCGGTACCGGACCTCGCCGGACCAGGCCGACCGCTACCGGCTGACCGGTGACGAGAACCCGCTGCACTGGGACCGGGAGTTCGCCGAACGCGGCGGTTTCCCCCGGCCGATCCTGCACGGGCTGGCCACCTACGGCATCGCGGCCAGGCTGCTGGCCGAGGAGCTGGGCGTCCTCGCCGTGGGCGCCCGCTTCGCCAGTCCCGTCTTCCCCGGCGACGAGCTGCTGGTCAGCGCCTGGCGCGAGGACGGGGAGGTGCGGTTCCGCACCTCCGTGAACCACACGACGGTGATCAATGACGGTAGGGCTATCCCCCGTTCCTAGGTGGGTGCCCACACCATCGATCATCAGCGGCTGGTGTTCCAGGCTGTAGTCATGCGATCACGAAGTGACGTCTTCCAGCTCAGCACCGCGACCGACACGACCGCGTTGACGAGGCTGCGGATCCCGACCGCCGCGGGCACGTTCGACGCGGTCGCGGCAGGCCCGCTCGACGGGCGCAAGGTGCTGCTGCTGCACGGGGTCCCGCAGTGCGGCATCGAGTGGCGCCACCAGCTGCGCGCGCTGGCCGCCGACGGCTACCGCGCGGTCGCGCCCAACCAGCGCGGCTACTCCCCCGGCGTCCGCCCGAAGCGGGTCGAGGACTACCGCGTGGAGAACGCCGTGAACGACGTCACCGCGATCGCCGACCAGCTCGGGTGGCGCCGGTTCGACCTCGTCGGCCACGACTGGGGCGCCGTCGTCGGGTGGGAGGCCGCCGCTCGCCACCCGCTGCGCGTCCGCACCCTCACCGCCGTGTCCGCGCCGCACCCCGGCGCCTTCGCGGCGGCGCTGCGCACCGACCCCGACCAGCGGGCCCGTGCCGCGCTGCTCGACTACCTGCGGCAGCCCGAGGTGCCGGAACGCGAGATGCTCGCCAACGGGTCCGCCCGGCTGCGGCAGGGGTGGCCCGCGGTGATCCCGCGGCAGCGGGTCGAGCAGTACGTGCGGCAGCTGTCCGAGCCGGGGGCGTTGACCGCGGCCCTCAACTGGTACCGGGCGAACAGGTTCGACGGGGACTACGCGCCGGTCTCGGTACCGACGATGTACCTGTGGGGCACCGAGGACGACGCCGTGGGACCGGAAGCCGCCCAGACGACCAGCGACTGGGCCACGGGGGCGTACCGGTTCGAGGTGCTGGACGGGATCGGCCACTTCGTGCCCGAGGAAGCAGCGGAGCGGACGTCGGCGCTACTGCTGGAACACCTCGGCGCGCACTAGGACAGGGGTCCCCCGTCAGCCAGGACCCCCCGACGCACACGCTACGGGTGGGGTACGACGGTTTTCGGGCGCCTGAGGTGCCCGGAGGTAGCTCGTTCGGGTGGTTGGTCGAGCCGTCGGGTCAGGTATCCGGGCTCGTCGGCATCTGCGCTCGGACCTGGGGCAGGTGGCCGAGACGTCGGATCAGCGTCCAAGCTCGCCTGCGCTGCGCTCGAAGTCGGAACAGGTGGTCGAGCCGCCGGTCAGACGGCCAGGCTCGCCAACATCTGCGCTCGGAGTCGGGAGCGGTGGTCGAGCCGTCGGGTCAAGCGTCCAGGCTCATCAGCATCTGCGCCCGGACTCGGGAGAGGTGGCGGCGCATGATCCGGTTGGACTGGTGGGTGTCGCCCGCCGCGACAGCGGCCACCAGCGCGTCGTGGTCGTCCAGCGACGCGTGCTGGTGGGGTGGATCGTCCCCCAGGCCGCTGCGCAACAACACGACCCGCTGCTGGACCAGCCGCACCTGCTCCGCGATGCGGGGACTGCGAGCGGCGTCCAGCAAAGCCTGGTGGAACGCCAGGTCCAGGCGGTAGGGGAACCTGACCCCGGCCTGGTAGTCGCGCCGGGACAGCGCGCAGACCTCGCGCAGCCGCGCCACGTCGGCGTCGGTCCGCCTGCTGGCCGCCAGTTCGGCCGCGGCGCACTCCAGCGCCGACCGGAGTTCGAACAGCGCCCGCACCTCTTCGGCGTCGGCCTTGGGCACGTGCGCCCCCTTGTTCGGCACCAGCACCAGCAGGCCCTCGCTGGCCAGGTGCCTGATCGCCTCCCGCAGCGGTCCCCTGCTGATCCCCAGGCGGTGGGCCAGCTCGACCTCGTTGACCCGCTCGCCCGGTGGGATCTCGCCGGTCAGCACCAGTTCGCGCAGCACGTCGACGGTCTGCCCGGCGAGGCTCAGGTGGAGCGGGGGTGTCACGTACGTCTCCCAGGCTGGCGGAACGGAAAGACCGTGTTGTTAACTGTCGACAGTTGGCAGTGTAGAGGAGGACGCATGGTGCACGAGGTCGTGGCCGAGGTCTGGCGTGGCGAGTTCCTGGAGTCCGTGCACCACGGGTCGGTCGTCGCGCTGAACCGCGATGGCGAAGCGGTCCTGCGGATGGGCCGCCCGGAGCGCGTGACGCTCCCCCGCTCGTCCAACAAGCCGATCCAGGGCCTCGCGATGCTGCGCAACGGGCTCGACCTGGACGGTGAACTGCTCGCGCTGGCCTGCGCCAGCCACTCCGGCGAGGACTTCCACGTCGACGGCGCCCGCCGGATCCTGGCGATGGCGGGCCTGGACTTCACCGCTCTCCAGTGCACCCCCGACCTGCCGATCGGCGAAGCCGCGCTGGCCGCGCACCTGGCCGCGGGCAGGGGCAGGGCGCCGGAGTACATGAACTGCTCGGGCAAGCACGCCGCGATGCTGCTGACCTGCGTGCGCAACGACTGGTCGACCGACGACTACCTCTCCCTCGGCCACCCGCTCCAGATCGCGATGCGGACGACCCTCGAAGAACTGGCGGGCGAACCCGTCGGCGCGATCGGGGTCGACGGCTGCGGCGCGCCGCTGTTCGGGATCAGCCTGGACGGGCTGGCGCGGGCGTTCGGCACCCTCGCCTGCGCACCCGCGGGAACCCTGGAGCACCGGGTCGCCTCCGCGATGAACCGCCACCCGGAGTGGGTCGGCGGAACGGGTCGCGACGTCACCGAACTGATGCGCGCGCTGCCGGGCGCGCTGGCCAAGGACGGCGCGGAAGGCGTGTACGCGATCGGCCTGCCGGACGGGTCCGCGGTCGCGCTGAAGATCGCCGACGGGTCCAGCCGGGCACGGGCCGTGGTCGTCGTCGAAGCGCTGCGACTGCTCGGCGTGGACGTGGCCGCCCTGACCTCGCTGGCGACCGTCCCGGTGCTGGGCCACGGGCGGACCGTCGGCGCGGTCCGACCGGCTTTGGCCCTGGCGGGCTGAAGAACCTCTATTCTCGGAGCATGGCCACCTTTCCCGGCACGGAAAGACCAGACGAAGGACCGGCGAAGCGGTTCTCCGACGACCTCATCGGGCTCGATCCGACGGACCCCGAAGCGCGGGCGTTCGCGGAGCACCTGGACCGGATGGAGCGCGAACGCCCCGGGTACACCGTCGAGGGGTACCTCGCGGGAGTCGCGGACTTCGCCGACTCGGCGAACCGGGCCAGCGGTGAACAGCGGCTGTTCGCGGTGCTGGTGGTGACGTTGATCCTGCTCGGGGTGCTGATCAGCGTGTGGTTCGGGTTGGGCGAGATCATCGGGGTGTTGTTCGGCTGAGGGTGGGTGGTGCCCTGCTTGGCTTGGTCCGACGCTCGCCTTCGCTTGGCGGTTCAAGTTCCGATTGGCGGCTTAACCCCCGATTGGTCGTCAATCCCCGGTTGGTTCAACCCTCACCCCCGCTCGCGCGATTGTCTCCAGCTTTGCCCTTGATTTGTCAAGGCGGGAAAGATGCCTTGACAAACGAAGGGCAAAGCTGAGGGCGCTTCGGATCGGGGGGGCAGGCTGGGGAGTGCTCGGGGTGGGGTTGGGTGCTTCCGCTCGGCTGGGGTTGGGGTTGGTTGGGTGCTTCCGCTTGGGCTCGGGCTGGGTTGGATGGGTGCTTCCGCTTGGTGCCGGCTTGACTGGTTCGAACTTGTCGTCCTGGGGTTTTGTCGAGCTTCCCTGTTCCGTAAGACACTGCGATCCACCCTTCGGGGCTCGTCGCATTAGCGTGGTGGCATGGAACCTGTTGTCGGCGCTACGCCGAAGGTCGTTCGTTCCGAGCAGGAGTGGCGGGAGAGCCTGACCGCCAGCGAGTACCGCGTGCTCCGCCAAGGCGGCACCGAGCCCGCCTGGGTCGGTGAGTACACCGACACGAAGAAGGTCGGGGTGTACGCGTGTCGTGCGTGTGGCACCGAACTGTTCCGCAGTGAGACCAAGTTCGACTCGCACTGCGGGTGGCCGTCGTTCTTCTCGCCGCTGGCCGCGGATCGGGTGATTCTGCGCGAGGACCGCGCCATGGGCATGGTGCGCACCGAAGTGCTCTGCGTGAACTGCCACAGCCACCTCGGTCACGTGTTCGAGGGCGAAGGTTATGAGACGCCCACCGATCAGCGTTACTGCATCAACAGCATCAGTCTGACGTTGACGGACGAATCCGCGCCTTAACGCGGAATCGCGCCGCTGCGGAGTCGTCCGGGCACGCAACGCGACAGGCGACAATTCGACCGCGGTGCAGCAGACTGGAGCCGTTGCCCCGGATGACGTCAGGGCGACGTCATCCGGACCGGTCTCCGACCTGGGAGGAAGCATGTTCTTGTTCAAGGGAACAGACGGCGAGGGCTCCAGTGGAGTCGACGGATCCTCGTCCTCCTAAGCATTCCCCAACTGCAGCCTAAATTTCGCTCAAGCCCCTTGTCGCCGTGTGTTCCAGAGCACACGCTTGCCTCTCGATTGGCGAACTAGTTTCGCCGAGAGCGGCAGGGGGTGGACCGTGGACCAGCCTTGGGGGCTTTCGGGCCCGGAATTCCTAAAGATCTACTGGATCGCGTTGGGCATGTCCCTGGTGTTCGCGATCTTCGTCCGGATCCGGATGCGGGCGAACCGGGGAGGGATGCCCGCGCGGAGTCTGGACATCGACGAGCTGGCGTACCTCTCCGGCGGTCCGCGCCGCGTCGTGGAGGCCTCGCTCACCCGGCTGATCGAGGCTGAGGCGCTGCGGTCGACGCGGCGCGGCTCGGTGGGGCTGATCGGCAAGCCCACGGCGGTCAACGCGGTCGACCGCGCGGTGCTGGAGGACGCGGCGCGGTACAGCAGCCGCACGCTGAACCTGCTCATGGCCACCGTGGCGCAGCATGGGGCGGTGACGTCGATCGCGACCCGGCTTGGGGACCTCGGGATGCTCACCGAGCCCGCGACCGCGAAGCGGCACCTGCGGGTGGGGATCCTGCCGATGGTGGTGCTGTTCGCGATCGGGGTCGTCCGCTGGGTCAACGGGATCATGATCGGCGCTCCCATCGGCTGGCTGACGCTCCAACTGGTCATCACCGGCGTCCTCGCCGTGCTGATGAGCCGTTCCGGTTCGATCCGGCGCACGACCAGGGGGGACGAGGCGCTGGAGGCCGCTCGCTCGAGTCGTCGGACGAGCAGCGTCGACCCGGCGTTCGGCGGGGTGGTGGGGCTCGTGGCGCTCGGCGGTCTCGCCGCGCACCCCGACCTGATCCTGCGCACGTCGCTGATGGCGCAGTCGTACGGCGCAAGCGCGAGCAGCAGCGGTGGCGGGTACGTCGCGACCGGGAGCAGTTGTTCGAGTTCGAGCGGCAGCAGCTGCAGCAGTGGGGGGAGCAGTTGCGGCGGGGGCGGCGGCTGCGGTGGAGGGGGCGGCAGCTAGCCGGTCGAGGGGGGTGGTCAAGGCCATCACGGGCGACTCGCGTCCCCGTGGTGGCCTTGACCCCACTAGGGGGAACGAATAGGCCCCCCGCGGAGTCGGATGGTCATTGGCTTGGTGTGAAAGGCGGCGGTCATGGCGTCCATGACGACGATATCGGGCAGAACCGGCATATCGGTCGAGGAATTCGGCTTCCTGTCCGGCGGGCCCGGCCGCGCCGCGGAGGTCGCGGTCGTCCGGCTGCTGGAGGCGGGACTCCTGCGGATCTCCCGCGAGGGGGTCGTGAGCACGGTGTCCGCGAACTCGTACGGCGCGTCCACGCCGCTGGAGGCGTACGTGCTCGGCGCGGCCCGCACCGGCCGGATGCTCGGCGACCTCGTCAGGTCGACGGCGGGCAGCGACGCGCTGGGGGCGTTGAAGCAGCACCTGGTCGAGCGGGGCCTGATGGTCTCCCCCGGTCGGCGGAAGCTGTGCGGCGCGGTCCGGCTGCTGACCGTCGTCGCCATCTTCGGCTCGATCGCGTCCATCAGCCTGCTGGACCTGCACATCGGGGCCGCTATCGCGCTGATCGCCCTCGCGCTCGCCGTCCGCTGGGTCGCGGGCCGGATGCGGCGCCCGGTGCGCCGGGCGGGCCGCCGAGCGGAACGCGCGGTCACGGTGCTCTCCAACGACCGCGTGGGCATCGTGGCGCAGCACGGCCTGGCCGGCCGGATCGGCCAACTCCCGAACATGCACTACGTGTGGGAGATGCTGGGGATCGCGCCGAGCGCGGGTGCGACGCTGCGCAAGCGCAAGCACGCCAGGAACACCGGTGGCGGCACGTACGCGAGCAGCTGCTCCAGTTGTTCCAGCAGCAGCTGCGGGTCGAGCAGCAGCGGCTGCGGCTCCAGCGGCAGCTCCTCGTCCGACAGCGGCGGATCGTCCTGCGGCTCGTCGTGCGGCGGAGGTGGAGGGGACTGATGGGCGTCATCGACAAGCTCGGCGTCGGCATCGGCTGGCGCGCGGAGATCGACCTGACCGTGGAACGGCTGCCCGGCGTCGACTTCGTCGAGGTGGTCGCGGAGAACCTGCACGTGGAGCACCTGCCGGAGTCGATCCGGCTGCTGCGCGAACGGGGTGTGCCGGTGCTGCCGCACGCGGTGTCGCTGTCGCTGGGCAGCGCGGACCCCGTGGACGTGCACCGGGTCGAACACCTGGGCGCGGTCGCCGAGGCGCTGGGGGCGCCGCTGGTGAGCGACCACGTGTGCTTCGTCCGCGCGGGCGGGCTCGACTCCGGCCACCTGATGCCGGTGCCGCGCACCCGCGACGCGCTGGACGTGCTGGTGGCCAACGTGAAGACGGCCCAGGCGAACCTGCCGGTGCCGCTGGCGCTGGAGAACGTCGCCGCGCTGCTGGAGTGGCCGGACGGCGAGCTGACCGAGGGCCAGTTCCTGGCGGAGCTGTGCGAGCGCACGGACTGCTGGCTGCTGATCGACGTGGCGAACCTGCACGCGAACGCCCGCAACCTGGGCACGGACCCGAACCGGTTCCTGGACGAGATCCCGTTGGAGCGCCTGGCCTACGTGCACGTGGCGGGTGGCGTGGAGAACGACGGCGTCTACCACGACACCCACGCCCACGCGGTCCGGCCGGAGGTGCTGGACCTGTTGGGGGAACTGCGGTCCCGAGTGGACCCGCCGGGCGTGCTGCTGGAGCGCGACGACAACTACCCGTCCGACACCGAGCTGGCGAACGAGATGGCGGCGATCCGGGCGGTCCTGGCGAGGCGCGGATGACCGACGCGGCGCGGGAACGGCTCGCCGAGGCGCAGTCGCGGCTGCTGACCGCGCTGCTGGCGGGCGGCCCGTCCCCCACCGGCTTCGACGAGCGCCTGCTGCGGGTGGAGGCGAGGTCGTTGCTGGCCAAGCGGCGCGGCGTCGTGGCGGTGCTGAACCCGGAGGTCGTCGACGCGCTGGCCGACCGCTTCCGCCCGCTGTTCGACGAGTACGCCGTGGCCCACCCGAGGGCGTCGGGCAGCCGGGCTCGGGAGGACGCGGCGGCCTTCGAGGCCTGGGCGCGTGATCGCGGGGCGCTGCCGCCGGTGAAACCGAAGCGCTGGTGGCGTCGAGACGCGTCCTGAGCACCCGGGCCGGCTGATCCCGGTGCGCGGGATCGCCGCGAAGTGATACGCGAAGGCCGTGGCACATCTCTGCCACGGCCCTGCTCACGCCCGATTTCGTCACGGAGAGTGTCCGGACGTCGCGCGGAACTTCGCTCAGCAAGGGGAAGGCACGCTTCCCGAACGTCGATATGTTCGACAGCGCTGGGGGGTTTTCGTCACTTTCGGTACACCGCCGCCACCGTTCGATCGACGTCCCCGGCCGTGCGTTCCCGCACGAGATCCACCCAAACCGGGAGGTGGCTGTTGCGATCAACACGACGACACGGCGCTCTACTGGGAGCCGCCGTGCTCGCTTTCGGACTCGTGGTCGGATCGGCGGGCGAGTCGGCGGCGGATCCGACGCCGACGAGGTTCCCCACCGCGGGCAAGGCCGGTTCCGTCACGCTGATCACGGGTGACCGCGTCGTGCTCGACGGAACCGGAGGAGGCTCGGTCGTTCCGGCGGCCGGTCGCGACCACGTCGTCTTCTCCACGTCCACCGAGCAGGGACACGTGTTCGTCGTGCCCGCGGACGCGCGGCGGGCGGTGGCTTCCGGCCGGGTGGACAAGCGGCTGTTCGACGTCACCGAGCTCATCGAGTCGCGCTACGACGACGCCAACCGCGACTCCGTGCCGCTGATCCTCACGACCGGCAAGGACCTCCGGACGGCGGGCTCCCCCGTCGGGACGACCGTCACCGGCGAACTGCCCACCGTGCGGTCGTTCGCGGCCCGCACGGCCAAGGCGCAGGCCGCGGACACGTGGCGCGCCCTCATCACCGACAGCGCCTACACGAAGATCAGGCTCGACGGCCTGCGGCAGCCGAGCCTGGACCGGAGCGTGGCGCAGATCGGCGCGCCGGAAGCATGGAAGGCCGGGTACACCGGCACGGGCGTGGTGGTCGCCGTGCTCGACACCGGCGTCGACGCCGAACACCCCGACCTAGTCGGCCGGGAACTGGTCGAGCAGAACTTCACCGAGGACGCCGACAACCAGGACCTGGTCGGCCACGGAACGCACGTCGCGGCCACGATCGCCAGCGCGGGCGCGAAGTACCGCGGCGTTGCGCCGGACTCGAAG
This sequence comes from Umezawaea sp. cmx-9-4, assembly GCA_049997955.1. Classification (GTDB taxonomy): domain Bacteria; phylum Actinomycetota; class Actinomycetes; order Mycobacteriales; family Pseudonocardiaceae; genus Umezawaea. The sequence continues at coordinate 279,047 of JAEBDY010000014.1, forward strand.
ATCCTCGACGGCAAGGTGTGCGTCATCAACGGGTGCGCCGAGTCGTGGATCCTCAACGGCATGACGTGGGCGGCCGAGCAGGGCGCCGACGTCGTCAACCTCAGCCTCGGCGGCGGCGACACCCCGGAGGTCGACCCGCTCGAGGAAGCGGTGAACACGCTTTCCGCCCAGCACGGCACGCTGTTCGTCATCGCCGCGGGCAACTCCGGCGGCACCGAGACCATCGGCTCGCCGGGCAGCGCGGACGCCGCCCTGACCGTCGGCGCGGTGGATCGCGACGAGTCCATCGCGCCGTTCTCCAGCCGCGGCCCCAGGGTCGGCGACGGCGCGGTCAAACCCGACGTCACCGCCCCCGGTGTGGACGTCGTGGCGGCGAAGTCCTCCACCGGCGTGATCGGCACCCCCGTGGGCGACGGCTACGTGTCGATGTCGGGCACGTCGATGGCCACCCCGCACGTCGCGGGCGCGGCGGCGCTGCTCAAGCAGCAGCACCCCGACTGGACGGGGTCGCGGATCAAGGCGGCCCTGGTGGCCTCGGCCGCACCGAACCCGGCGCTGACCGCGTTCGACCAGGGCACCGGGCGGATCGACCTGGCCAGGGCCGTCACGCAGACCGTGACGGCCGAACCTTCGAGCCTCACCCTGGGCTTGCAGGCGTGGCCGCACGCCGACGACGTGCCGGTCGCCAAGGAGGTCGTCTACCGCAACTCCGGCACCGACGCGGTCGCGCTGGACGTGACCGTCGACGCCAAGGGACCCGACGGCGAACCCGCACCCGCCGGCATGCTCACGGCTTCCCCGGCGAAGGTGGTCGTGCCCGCGGGCGGCGAGGCGGAGGTGGTCGTCACCGGCGACACCCGGATCGGCTCGGTCGACGGCGCGTACACCGGCACCGTGGTCGCCACCTCCGCGGGCGGAGCGGTGCGCAGCCCGCTCTCGATCGTCCGCGAGGTCGAGAGCTACACCGTGACCGTCAACCACATCGGCCCGGACGGCGAACCCGCCACGGACGGCTCCACGGCGCTGGTGGCGCTCGACACCATGAAGGGGTACGGCTTCTCCGAAGCGGACGGGAGCAGCAGCGCCCGCCTGCCGAAGGGCGACTACTTCGGGAACAGCTACATCGTCGACGAGCCCAACTGGGCGGTCGTGACCCAGCCGAAGCTGACGGTCTCCAAGGACACCGTGGTCGACGTCGACGCGCGGATCGCCAAGCCGGTCAGGGTGTCCGTCCCCGAGCCCGCGGCCGAGGGCGTCCTCGGCGAGTACTCCGTGACCAGGTGGGCGGGGCAGAGGAGCACGGGCTACGGCCTGGTCTACTTCAGCGACTTCGGCGACACCTTGACGACGGGCCAACTGGGCCCGGACGTCGCACCGGAGGAGCTGACGTCGCGGATGGGCGTCCAGTGGCGCGGCACCCCGAGCGGTGGCACGCCGATCAACTACCGGTTCGGCTCGTCGTGGGCGGGGAAGGTGCCGACCGGGCACGTCCGCGACCTCGGCAAGAACGACTTCGCCGAGGTCAAGACCACGGTCGGCCCTAGTCCCGATGGCCGGAGGCACGCGCAGGCACTGCTCGCGACGGATCCCGACGGCGGCGGCGGGTGGTCGTGGATCGCGCCCATCGGCGAGTCCGGCACCGCGGTCGACCACGTCGCGGGCGAGAACACCACGTGGGGCGCCCTGTACGAACAGCTGTCGGGGAACACCGTCGAAACGCAGCAGCTCACGCCCCCGAAGGCGTACAGGGCGGGCAAGACCTACGACCTCACGCCCGGCTTCGCCGTCTTCGGTCCCGGCCTGGACGGGTTCCGGCGGGCGTTGAGCAGGCAGGGCGACTCCATCATCGCCGCCGTGCCGCTCTTCGGCGACAGCAGGGGCGCCGAGGGCTACTCGGTGGTCGACTCGGCCAGGACCACGTTGTTCCGCAACGGCACGAAGGTCGGCGAGACCACCTCGACGAGGGGCGACTTCGCCGTGCCCGCCGCCGCGGGGTCCTACCGGCTGGAGACCGCGGCGGCCCGCAGCGGCGTGTCCGAGTTCAGCACCGAGGTCACCGGCGCGTGGACGTTCCGCTCGGCGCACGTGGAGGGTCGGCAGGCCAAGCCGCTGCCGCTGTCGGTCATCCGCTTCCAACCCCGGCTGGACGGGAAGAACGCGGCACCCGCCGGACGACTGCTCCGAGTACCGCTCGTCGTCCAGCAGAACCCCGACGCCGACAACGGCCGCGTCACCCGTGTCACCGTCGACGTCTCGTTCGACGACGGCAAGACCTGGCGCCGCGCCCCCGTCATCGGCAAGGCGGCGCTGGTCCACAACGGACCAGCGGGCAGTTTCGCCTCGCTGCGGGCGAAAGCCACCGACAGCAGGGGTAACACCGCCGAGAACACCGTGATCCGCGCTTACCGGATCGCGGGCGAGTAGCAGGGGTGGTGGGCCCGCGGCGTTCCCGCGCCACGGGCCCACCACGCCCGAAGCCCCGGTGGCGGCGGGAAGCAACCCGATCGCCCCCGACTTCCGTCCGGGGGGCATGAGGATCCTCGTCGTCATCGCCTCGTTGTTCGCCCTGTGCGCGTGCGCCACGACACCGCAGGAGTGCACCCTCATCGGCGCACGGGTCGGCATCGGCCTGGACGTCGACCTGCCCGCGGTGAAGTCCGCGACGATGGAGGTCTGCTGGGACGGCACCTGCGCCACGCCCATCGTGGAGCTGATGCCCGCGAGCACGAACGGCCCGGAAACCTGCACCGGCACCGGACCCGACGACTCGTGCGGCGTGTCGGTGGTGCCGACGGGTGGGCTGACCGGCTTCGCGGAGGTCGTGGACCTGCCCGCGAAACCCGTCTCGGTGACCTTGGCGCTGGCGGACGCGGCGGGCGCCGTGCTGCTGGACGAGACCCTGACCGCGACGCCGAAGATGGTCCACCCCAACGGCGAAGGGTGCGGTGGCGGCGGCGCGCAGACGGGTCTGGAGGTCTCCGCGGCGGGCCTCGTCACCGAGCGCGCCTGAGGTCGGCGATCACCCAGCGTGGTCGTGAGTGGGACGCAACTTCCCTCGTTGAGCGGAAGCCAACCACTTTCGTCGCCGATAGGTTCGGGGAGCCGGGGGGATTTCGTCACGTTCGGTTCACCGCTGCCGCCGCCTGATCGGCGCCTCCTGGCAGCGCGCTCACCCGGAGCGCGCAACCTCAGGGGGAGGTAGCCAGTTGCGAACGACACGACGGCACGGCGCGCGTTGGGGCGCGTCCGTGCTCGCACTCGGTTTGGTGGTGGGGTCCGCGCAAGCGGCGTCGGCCGCACCAGGCGCACCAGGCGCTCGGGGAACCGCCGACCACACCGGCACGGGTTCCGTCACGCTGATCACCGGTGACCGGGTGGTGCTCGCCGGTGGCGGCATCGGCTCGATCGTCCCCGGCCGCGACCGGGGGAAGGTCGTCTTCTCGAAGTTCACCTCCGACGGCCACCAGTACGTGGTGCCGGAGGACGCCAAACCGCTGCTCGCGTCCGGGAAGCTGGACCGGCGGCTGTTCGACGTCACCGGGCTGATCGCGGCGCGCTACGACGACGCGCACCGCGACTCCCTGCCGCTGATCGTCACGCCCTCGCCGGGCAAGACCGTCGCGGGCCTCGCCAAGACCGCGGACCTGCCCAGCGTGGGCTCGTTCGCGGCGCGGACGGCGAAGGCGACGGCCACCGACTCGTGGCGCGCGCTGACCGCCGCCCCGGACGACTACCGCAAGATCTGGCTGGACGGCCTGCGCCAGCCGACCCTGGACCGCAGCACGGCCCAGATCGGCGCTCCCGAGGCGTGGCGGGCGGGCTACACCGGGACGGGCGTGAAGGTCGCCGTCCTGGACACCGGCGTGGACGCCGCCCACCCGGACCTCGTGGGCCGGGAGCTGGTCGAGAAGAACTTCACCGAGGACCCGGACACCACCGACCTGGTCGGCCACGGCACGCACGTGGCGGCCACGATCGCCAGCGCGGGCGCGAAGTACCGCGGCGTGGCGCCGGACTCGAAGATCCTCGACGGCAAGGTGTGCGTCATGAACGGGTGCGCCGAGTCGTGGATCCTCGACGGCATGACGTGGGCGGCCGAGCAGGGCGCCGACGTGGTCAACCTGAGCCTCGGCGGCTCGGACGGCCCCGAGGTCGACCCGCTCGAAGCGGCCGTGAACGCGTTGTCCGCCCAGCACGGCACGCTGTTCGTGATCGCCGCGGGCAACTCCGGCGGCACCGAGACGGTCGGCTCGCCGGGCAGCGCGGACGCCGCGCTCACCGTGGGCGCGGTCGACCACGCCGACAAGATCGCGCCGTTCTCCAGCCGCGGTCCCCGCACCGGCGACGGGGCGGTCAAGCCGGACGTCACCGCGCCGGGCGTGGAGATCGTGGCCGCGAAGTCGTCCACCGGCTCGATCGGCACCCCCGTCGGCGACGCCCACGTGGCGATGTCGGGCACGTCGATGGCGACCCCGCACGTCGCGGGCGCGGCGGCGCTGCTCGTGCAGCAGCACCCGGAGTGGACCGGCGCGCAGGTCAAGGCGGCACTGGTCGCGTCGGCGAAGCCGACCCCCGGTCTGACCGCCTACGACCAGGGCGCCGGGCGGGTCGACCTCACCAGGGCGATCACCCAGTCCGTGACGGCCGAGCCCGTCAGCGTCGGCCTGGGCACCCAGGAATGGCCGCACGAGGACGACCAGCCCGTCACCAAGGACGTCACCTACCGCAACGCGGGCACCGCGCCCGTGACGCTGGACGTGGCGATCGACGCGACCGGACCGGACGGGGAACCCGCACCCGCGGGCATGCTGTCCGTCACCCCGACGAAGGTGACCGTCCCGGCGGGCGGCGAGGCGAAGGTCTCCGTCACCGGCGACACCAGGGTCGGCACGCTCGACGGCGGGTACTCCGGCGCTCTGGTCGCGAGTTCCGGCTCGACGGTGGTCCGCACGCCGGTCGGCGTCGTCCGCGAGGTCCAGAGCCACACGCTCACGCTGAAGTACACCGACCCCGACGGATCCCCTTCGGAGCGCGGGGGCACGCTGCTGGTCGGCCTCGACTCCGACCGGTTCCAGTTCGTGGAGGGCGAGGACGGCATCGCCACGGTCAAGGTGCCGAAGGGCGTCTACTACGCGTCCAACGACATCGTGACCGAGGACGGGTACTCGGTTCTGCCGTACCCGAAGCTGGAGTTGACCGGCGACACCACCCTGGACGTCGACGCCAGACTGGCCGAGCCGATCTCGTTGAAGATCCCGGAACCGAACGCGGAAGCCATCGGCAGCTCCATCAGCACCAGCCTGCGGTACGGCAGGGGCACCTGGGGCTTCGGCACGCTGTTCCTCGGCGAGTTCGACGGCGTCTCCACCGCGCACCTCGGTCCGGCGCTCGGCGACGACTTCGTCGCGAGCATCGGCACCGACTGGCGGGCCGCACCCGTCGGCGACACCGCCGTGGCCTACCGGATCACGTCCGGGTTCACCGGGAAGCTGCCCACCGGGTACGTGTACGCACCCGCCAAGCGGACGTTCTCCGAGGTCCGGACCCGGTACGGGCCCACCCCGGATGGCAGGCGGAACCTCCACGGCGTCATGGGCGTCGACGCGAGCGGCACCGGCGGGACCTGGCTGGTCGAGGTTCCGGCCCCCGGCGAGTCGATCGACTACCTGGCGGGCGAGAACATCCGCTGGGCTCCGGTGTTCAGCCAGACGTCGGGCTCCGGCCCGACCACGCGGTTCGAGGTCGACCTGCGCGGGGAGGACAAGACCTACCGGCCGGGTCGGACCTACCGCGAGACGATGAACACCGCCGTGTTCGGGCCTTCCGGGAACCCGTTCGGCTCGGCGCTGTCCCGGCAGGGCGACACGCTCTCCCTGTCCGTGCCGATGTTCGGCGACGGCGTGGGCAACGCGGGCTACTCGACGACCGCCACGGCGCGCACCGCGCTGTACCGCGACGGCGTCAAGGTGGGCGAAGCGGCCCGTGCGGGTTCGGGCCAGTTCACCGTGCCCGCCGAGGCGGGCACCTACCGGTTGGAGACCGAGGCCACGCGCACCGAGGTCTCCGACGTGTCCACGAAGGTCAGCGCGGCGTGGACGTTCCGCTCGAAGGGTGACGGGGGCACGACGGCGAAGGCGCTGCCGCTGTCCGTGCTGCGGTTCCAGCCCGCGCTGGACGACGACAACGCCGCACCGGCCGGACGGCTGTTGCGGGTGCCCCTCGTGGTGGACGAGAACCCCGGCTCCGACAGCGGGAAGATCCGGCGGGTCTCGGTCGAGGCGTCGTTCGACGACGGCGCGACCTGGCGCCGTGTCCCGGTCGTCGGCGACTCGGCGCTGGTGCTCAACGGCAAGGCCAGTTTCGCCTCGTTGCGGGCGAAGGCGACCGACAGCAAGGGCAACACGTCCGAGACGACGGTGATCCGCGCGTACAAGATCGCCGGGAAGTAGCCGGGAGCGGGCCCGTGGCCGGTCGCCACGGGCCCGCTCGCGGTCACGGCAGGGTGATGACCAGTTCGGAGGCGGGCACGCGGGTCCCGGTGTAGAACGGGACCTCCTCGCGCACGTGCAGGCGCGCCTCGGTGCCGCGCAGGTGCCGCATGAGGTCGACGATCCGGTGCAGCTCGTCCGCCTCGAACGCCAGCATCCACTCGTAGTCGCCGAGCGCGAACGAGGACACCGTGTTGGCGCGCACGTCCGGGTAGTCCCGCGCCTCCTTGCCGTGGTCGGCGAGCATCTTGCGCCGGTCGGCCTCGGGCAGCAGGTACCACTCGTAGGAGCGCACGAACGGGTACACGCAGACGTACTTGCGGGCCTCTTCGCCCGCGAGGAACGCCGGGATGTGGCTGCGGTTGAACTCGGCCGGGCGGTGCAGCGCGACCTGGCTCCACACGGGCGTGGACACCTGGCCCACGACGGTGCGGCGGAAGCCCTGGTAGGCGGCCTGGACCTGTTCGATCTCCTCGGCGTGCCACCAGATCATGTAGTCCGCGTCGGCCCGCAGGCCCGCGACGTCGTACACGCCGCGCACCACGACCCCCTTGCCCTCCAGGGCGTCCAGGTAGTTCTGCGCCTCGGTGGCCGCGGAGGCGCGGTCGTCGGGGAGACGACCGGGTTCGACGCGGAACACCGACCACATGGTGTAGCGGATGGTGTCGTTGAGTTCGGTGTAGTCCAGGCGGGCCATGCCCCTATCTTCTCACCGCCGGACGCGGCCGAGGAGGTGGGCGGCGACACGTGCGGCGGCGGCGTCCGCCGTCGCGATGCACGCGGGCACGCCGACGCCGTGCAGCGAGGCGCCCGCCACCGCGACACCCGGCAGGTCCGCCACGGCCTGCTCGATGCCGGACACCAGGTCGAGGTGGCCGACGCCGTACTGCGGCAGGCCGCCGCCCCACCGGGTGACGACGGTGTCGATCGGGGCGGCCGTGACGCCGGTCAGCTCGGCGAGGTCCGCCCGCACGACCTTCACCAAGTCCGCGTCGGAGCGCTGGAGCAGCGCGGTCTGGCCGAAGCGGCCGACCGATCCGCGCACCAGCAGCGGACCGTCGTCCAGGTGCGCCCACTTCCGGCTGGAGAACGTGAACGCCTTGGCGGTGAACGGCGTCGTGTCCCGGTAGCGCTCGCCCTCGGCGATCAGCACACCGGACTGCGCGGGCAGTTCGGTGCCCGGCGGCAGCGCCATGGCGACCACGGCCATCGACGCTACGTCGATCTCCGCGTACCGCTTCGCCGCGGCGGGGGCGACGTTCGCGAGCAGCTTGCGGGCCGACGGCGCGGGCACGGCGAGCACGATCCCGTCCACGTCGAGGTACTCCGGCGACGCGGCCGACCCGATCTCCAGCCGCCAGCCGACGTCGCGCCAGCTCAGGGCCCGCACCGGCAGCCCGAGGCGCACCTCAGCCGCGGCGGCTCCCGCCAGCGCGTCGGTGAGGTGCGACAGGCCGCCCGACAGCGTGCCGAACACCGGCGGCCGCTTCGCGCGGGCCTGCGGCGGAGCGGGCATCGTCGTGGCGGCCGCGGCCAGCAGCGACCCGATCCCCGAGTCCAGTGCCGTGGCGAGCTGCGGCATGGTCGCCCGCAACCCCAACGACTTCGGGTTGCCCGCGTAGACGCCGCCCAGCAGCGGGCCGACCAGCCGGGCGCCGATCTCGGGCCCGAACCGCTCGTGCAGCAGCGTGCCGACGGCGACGTCCGCGCCGTCGAGGCGGATGGGCGGCAGCGCGGGTTCGGCCGCGACCCGCCGGAAGCCCTCCTCGGACAGCACCGGCCGCACGGCCTCGGCCGACGCGGGCACACCCATGAGCGTGTGCACGGGGATCGGCCGGGCGCGCCCGCCCGCGCGGATCGTCGAGGGGACCCCGGTCGGGTGCACCACGGACGCCGAGATGCCCAGTTCCAGGATCAGCTCGGCCGCTTCGGGCCGCCGCACCAGGAACGCCTCGGTGCCGACGTCGTAGGCGTGCCCCGCCAGTTCGACCGTGCGCAGCTTGCCGCCGAGGCGGTCCGACTGCTCGACGACGGTGATCACGGCCCCCGGTCCGAGCAGCTTGCGGAGCCGGTGCGCCGCGGCGAGACCGGAGACGCCGCCCCCGATCACCGCGACGTGGAGTGGTCTCATCCGGCGGCGTGCACCAGCTCGACGGCCTTGGTGATCATCTCCGGGTCGGTGTCCGGCAGCACGCCGTGCCCGAGGTTGAAGATGTGGCCCGCGGCGGCCTTGCCCTCGCCGACGATCCGCTCGACCTCGCGCTGGAGCGCGGGCACACCCGCGAACAGCAGCGCCGGGTCCAGGTTGCCCTGCACCACCGGCACCGGCAGCTCGGGAGCGGCCTCGCGCAGGCGGCGCACGGCCACGTCCAGCGGGATCCGCCAGTCGACGCCGACGACGTCCGCGCCCGCTTCGCGCATGGCGGGCAGCAGCTCACCCGTGCCGACGCCGAAGTGGATGCGCGGCACGCCGGAGATCGACGAGAGGACGCGGGTCGAGTGCGGCAGCACGAACTCGCGGTAGTCGCGCTCGGACAGCGCGCCCGCCCACGAGTCGAACAGCTGCACCGCGGACACCCCGGCCTCGACCTGCGCCCGCAGGAACTCCGCGGTCAGGTCGGCGATCCGCCCCAGCAGCGAGTGCCACAGCTCGGGGTCGCCGTGCATGAGCGCCTTGGTCCGCTCGTGGTTGCGGCTCGGGCCGCCCTCCACGAGGTAGGACGCCAACGTGAACGGCGCGCCCGCGAACCCGATCAGCGGAACGCCGCCGAGTTCCTTGAGCAGCAGCCCGATCGCGTCCAGCACCGGCTGCACCTGCTCGGTCCGCAGCTCCGGCAGCGCGGCCACGTCGGCGGCCGTCCGCACCGGGTTCGCGACCACGGGCCCGGTGCCCGGCACGATGTCCAGGTCGACGCCCGCGGCCTTCAGCGGGACGACGATGTCGCTGAACAGGATCGCCGCGTCCACGTCGTGCCTGCGGACCGGCTGCATCGTGATCTCGCAGACCATTTCCGGGTCCATGCAGGCGTCGAGCATCGCGGTGCCCTCGCGCAGCTTCCGGTACTCCGGCAGTGAACGGCCCGCCTGGCGCATGAACCACACGGGCGTGCGGGATGGCGTGCCACCGCGCGCGGCGACCAGCAGCGGGGCTTCGGGGAGTTGGGAGTTCGTCATCGCGCCAATCGTCCCACGCCACGGAAAAGCCTTCCGGCGCGGTGCCACCCGCTCGGCGTGCCGCCGTCGAACGACGACACTTTTGGGCATACAGTCGGCGACGTGACCGGAATCGCGGCGGAGCCCGAGCTGTTCCGGCGGGCGGTGGCGACGCTCAAGTCGGTGCGAACCCGACCAGAGCTGGAACTGACCGAAGTACGCCCGCCGCAACGCCTGGCGCCCTGGGCGTACGCACTGACCGCCGAAATCACCGGCCCGTCCGACGAGCTGTCGACAGGCAGGCTGGTGCTCCTGCACGACCCGGACGGCGTGGAAGCCTGGGACGGCACCTTCCGCATGGTCGCCTACGTACGAGTGGAACTCGACCCGGAACTGGCGGCGGACCCGCTGCTCCCGGAAGTCGGCTGGTCCTGGCTCACGGAAGCACTGGAAGTGGCGGGCGCCAACTTCACCACCCTGGGCGGAACGGTCACCCAGACGTCATCGGCCAGGTTCGGCGACATCTCCGGCCCGGCGAGAACGGACGACCTGGAGCTACGAGCCTCCTGGACGGCACAGGACGCGGAACTCGCAGCCCACGGCACCGCCTTCTTCGACCTCATGGCAACAGCGGTGGGCCTACCGCCGGTGGGCGTGACCATGTTCGGCCAACGCTCAGGCTCCTGACCGCCCCAGCACCGCCCACTCAGCTCACCCCACGGCTCGGGTCCGAAGCTCACCCCGGACGCAACCAGGCCCACCCAAGGGCCTGAGACCCCACCCCGGCCCAACTCAAAACCGGGTTCCTGACCCCCACCACGGACCAGCCCGACACCAGGGGCTTGAGCCCAGTCCCCACCCTGCCCCCGATCCCCAGCGCCCTCATGTCCGTCCGCTACGGGTCAAGGCATCTTTCCCGCCTTGACGCGGCGCGGACGGACATGGAGACAATCGCGCCGCGGGGGGAAACCACCCCCAGCACCGCTGGAAACCCAGCCAACACCCGCTGTGACCAGCACAAATCAGGCGTCCCCCGAATCTCAAGACCCCCCGACGCACACGCTACGGCGGAGGTCTGACACTTCCCGCCGCTCAAGACCCACTCACACACAGCCCGATCGGGTGATTGGCAACGACCACGCCCCCAGCGAGGACTCCGCAGCCCTGGACGACCACCCACCGACCCCACTCGCCGCAACTCCAGGTCTCCGAGCGGCAGCCAGGCACCCCACCGGCCAACCGGATGCCCACCGATCAACACCAGACCTTCCGGCAGCCAACCGGCCCCCAGCCGGTCAACCAAGCACCCAACCGCCAGCCCCCCGAAGGCAACCCCGACCCACCCCCGAAGCCCTCCGGAACACCCCCGAACCACCCTCCGAACCCCAAAATCTGCACAGTATTAATGCACGTGCATTTGCATGATCAATCCGAGTCCCGCAAAACCCGCAGAACATTCCCCCCGGCGAGCTTCTCCAGCTCCCCCTCGCTCCACTTCCGATCCAGCAGCGCCCCGAACAGGTTCGGGTACGACGACACGTCCTCCAGCCCCTCCGGAAGCGTCTTCACCCCGTCGTAGTCCCCACCGATCCCGATGTGGTCCACCCCGGCCACCTCCCGCGCGTGCTCCACATGGGCGACCACGTCCCGCAGCGTCACGTGCGGTGGCTCCCCGCCGTCCGACCAGGTCCCCAGGAACGCCCCGCGCTCCTCCAGGTCGTTGTGGTTCACCCCGGCCGCCTCCATCGCGTCCTTGGACCGCGCGTCCCACTCCGCGTAGGCCTGCGAGACGAACTGCGGCACGAAGGTCACCATGCAGACGCCGCCGTTGTCCGCCAGCTTCCCCAGCACGTCGTCGGGCACGTTCCGCGGGTGGTCGGCGATCGCGCGGCAGGACGAGTGGCTGAAGATCAGCGGCTTGGAGGTCACCGAGAGCGCGTCGTGCATCGTGCTGGGCGCGACGTGCGAGAGGTCCACCAGCATCCCGATCCGGTTCATCTCCCGCACCACCTCGCGGCCGAACGGCGTCAGCCCGCCGTGCACCGGCTCGTCCGTGGCGGAGTCCGCCCACGGGGTGTTCTCGTTGTGGGTCAGGGTCATGTACCGGACGCCGAGCCTGCGCAGCGCCCGCAGCACCCCCAGCGACGAGTTGATGCTGTGCCCGCCCTCGGCGCCCAGCAGCGACGCGATCCGCCCGGAGGCGAAGGCGGCCTCGGCCTCGGCTGCCGTGGTCGCGATGGCGAGGTCGTCCGGGTACCGGTCGGCCAGCTCGTGCACCAGCTCGATCTGCTCCAGGACCGTCGTCACCGCGCCCTCGCCCCCGAGCCTGCACGGGACCCAGACGGACCAGAACTGCAAGCCCACCCGGCCCTCGCGCAAACGGACCATGTCCGTGTGGAGCGCGGGCTGCCGGACGGACAGGTCGACCTTGGCCGCCGTCGCGAACACGTCGTCGCCGCGGTCGCCCGTTGACTTTTCACTGTTTGCGTCGGTTTCGAAGAAGTCCCGGAGCGCCCAAGGCAGGTCGTTGTGCCCGTCGGCGAGCTGGAATCGGTCGAGAAGTGCCTGCGCACGGTCTCGGCTTGTGCTGCTCGCCACAGGAAACTCCTAGATGTCGTTGTGAGTGAGACTCGCGTTACGGCCCCATCCAGTTGTCAGCCGATCGTGTGACAGAAGGGGTCACCAGTCACAACTCGATAGGGATAGATACCCGATTGATCGTCCCGTAGACCCGCCCGGGCGGCTACGCTGCCCCAGACGACACCACTTTCGGTCGATCAGTGGCGCGGCTGATTGGCCGAAAGTCCCGGTGCCGGTCGGGGGGCACGACCGACTCCAGGGAGGTAGTGACGTGGCTGCCGTCGGCTTAGGTCAGGCCGTTCGTACCACGCCAGCCGGCTCGTTGCCGGCGAACATGGTCCCGCACCCGCGGGAAGAGTTGTTCTCAGTGCTGGTGGTCGACGACCACCCACTGCTGAGGGAGGCGATATCCGCTCGGCTCACCCAGATGGGAGCCGGGACAGTGCATGAGGCCGCATCGGTTGCAGAGGCTCGGGCGCGGGCTCTGGCAACCGGACCTTGCGACCTCGCGATCCTCGACTTGGGCCTACCGGATGGCACCGGTATCGACCTGGTCACGGAACTCCGTGCTCAGGGCTGGCCGCGAATCGTGGTCCTCGCATCCTCCGACGACCCCTATGCGGTTCGGTCGGCTTTCCAGGCGGGCGCTCAGGCGTACCTCCTGAAGTCGGCTTCGCCCATGGTGGTCACCGACGGGGTGCGCAGGGTTCTCGACGGCGGGGTCTACGCGGATCCGAGTGTGGCTCCGGTGCTCGCTGCGGGCACCAGGGTTCCGGGCACCGACAACACGCCGCGGGAGCTTTCCGCGCGTGAGGTCGAGGTCCTCCAGCTGGTCGCCGATGGCCAGAGCAACAAGGAGATCGGCGAAGCGCTCAGCCTTTCCGCGCTCACGGTGAAGTCTCACCTGAGCCGGATCGGGCGCAAGCTGGGCACCGGTGACCGGGCTCAGATGGTGGCGCTGGCAATGCGTGCCGGCGTGATCCGCTGAGCTGGTTGACGCACTGAACCGGCCTAATACACCCGCGAGCGGGACGTTCGTCATAGGGTCATCCGTCGTGGACGTACCCGCCGACGAGCCAACCGAACCAACCGGAGCAGATCCGGTCCCGCTGACGGAACCCGCAGAGGGGGTTCCGCCAGTGGTGTCCGACCTGTCAGCGCTCCGGCGAGCAGCTACGGCTCTCGCCGGGGCGAAGGGTCCGGTCGCGGTGGACACCGAGCGAGCCTCGGGCTACCGCTACTCGCAACGTGCCTACCTGGTGCAACTGCGCCGGGAAGGCGCTGGAACCGTGCTGGTCGATCCGATCGCCCTGGGCGGTCGGCTCGATCCGCTGGTCGAAGCGCTGGAAGGAACCGAGTGGGTGCTGCACGCGGCGTCGCAAGACCTGCCGTGCCTCGCCGAACTCGATCTCCATCCGAGCGTCCTGTTCGACACCGAGCTGGCGGGCAGGCTAGCCGGTTTCGAACGGGTCGCTCTGGGCACACTCGTCGAGCGCTTGCTCGGCTACAGGCTGGAGAAGGGGCACGGCGCGGCCGACTGGTCGCGCCGCCCCCTTCCCGCCGACTGGCTGAACTACGCGGCGCTCGACGTGGAACTCCTGGTCGAGCTGCGTGATGTGCTCGAACAGGAGCTGAAACGCCAGGGCAAGCTCGAATGGGCGCACCAGGAGTTCGAGGCGGCGCGCAACGCGCCGCTGAGTCGTCCTCGTGCCGAGCCGTGGCGCCGAACCTCGGGTATCCACCGCATCCGCAACCCCCGGCAGCTGGCCGCGGTGCGCGCGTTGTGGGAGACCAGGGATTCGGTGGCACGGGAGCGGGACATCGCGCCCGGTCGAGTGCTGCCCGATGCCGCTCTCGTCGATGCCGCCGTCCGCAATCCCGTGGACGAAGCGGCTCTTCTTGCGCTCCCCGTGTTCCGCGGGCGGGCGCAACGGCGCATGGTGGGCACGTGGCTGGGCGCCTTGCAGCGCGCGGCCGCACTGCCCCGCACCGAGTTGCCGGAGCCGTCCCCCCACCACGACGGTCCTCCGCCCGCCAACCGCTGGTCCGACAAGGACCCGGCCGCGGCGTTGCGGCTGGCCGCCGTCCGGGCCGCGCTGACCGCCATCGCCGAGGCGAACACGCTGCCCGTGGAGAACCTCCTGCTGCCGGACCTGGTGCGCCGCACCTGCTGGCAGCCCCCGGAGGACCTCACCCCGGTCGGGGTGGAACGGGTGCTGCTCGACGGCGGCGCCCGGCGTTGGCAGGTCGACCTGACCGCCGACGCCCTCGCGACGGCTCTCCAGCCGCCGCCCCCTACCGACTGAACCACTTCCCCCTACCCCTGATCTGAGTGTCCTACGCGCAGGTCAGGGGTGGTGGAAGCGGTGCGGTGCGAGTTGACTTGGCGGTCGTCGGCCAATTCGGCACTGCGAGGTCGGAATGTTGCGCAAGATCGTCCGGTGGCACCCGCCGCCGATGCACTTACCCCTGCCGACAGCCGCCCTGGTCCCGGTGACGGCGATCGGTGCCCTGGTCGACGACCCGGTGCCGGTCGGTTCGCCGATCCGGTTCGAGCCCTCCACGTTCGCGATCCTCACCGACGCGCCGAACGGGCCGGTGCCGCCGTCCGGGTGGCAGGCGCTGCCCGCCGCGCCCACGACCTCGTGCGGCATGGCGGCGGCCTTCGCCCTGGCGATCACGGCCGTGGTTCGGACACCGCCAGGTCGCAAGCCAGAGGTGGCGTGAGGTGCGGGCCCTGCTCGTCGCCGAGGAGCCGCGCCGAGGCGTCGCGCTGAGCGAGCCTGCGCAGCGCGGCGAGCGCGGCGTCACCCAGGACCGTGGCCACGACCATGCTTTCGAGGACGTCGTCCACCCGCGAGTGCAGCAGCACGTAGTCGAAGTCCTGGCGCGCGATGCCGACGGACGCGTCGGCGTACGCGGCGAACTGCTCGGCGAACCGGTGGTGGCCGAGCCTGCGGGCCGTGGTCAGCACCCCTTCCAGCGCGCGCACGGCCGGGTCGTTCGCCATGCCGCCCCAGCCCCGGCTGGTCAGGAAGGCGTGGACCTCGTCCTGGGCCGCCCGGTCGACGGCGAGCGGCTCGTCGGGCCCCATGCTCCGCTGCACGACCCCCAGCACCTGGTGGGTGACGATGTCGCTGGACTCCAGGACGCCGATGATGTCGCCGACCGCGGCGATCGACAGTCCCCCGACGTCGACGAGCGCGCGCACGAGCTTGAGCCTGCGCAGGTGCTCGTCGCCGTAGTCGGCCTGGTTGCGGCCGGTCCGCTCGCCGGAGGGCAACAGGCCTTCGCGCAGGTAGTACTTGATCGTCGGCACGGGGACGCCGCTGGTCCTGCTCAACTCCGAGATCCGCACGGGCACCCCTCTCGCAATAGCCACCCCAACATGGATAGTATACCTTCCCGATAGTAGACAGTGTCACTATCCAGAAAGGGAGCCGTCGATGCTGCGCAAAGCCTTGGACTGGCACACGCCGCTGATGCTCTTCACCTTCGCCATGGTCGCCCTCGTCCCGATCACCGGCCTCGCGATGCTCGTGGACGACCGCGTCATCGACGGCGCGCCGATCTGGTTCAAGCCGTTCAAGTTCGCCGTCTCGTTCGCCCTCTACGGGGTCACGCTCTCCTGGGCGCTCAGCCTCCCCACGAAAGCGCGGAAGGTCGGCAGGCCGCTGGGCACGATCATCGCGATCACCAGCACCGTCGAGATGGTCGTCATCGTCGGGCAGGCCGCGCGCGGGCAGCACAGCCACTTCAACGTCAGCACCGCCTTCGACCGGACCCTGTTCATGGTGATGGGCCTGAGCGTGATGTTCCTGTGGACGTCGACGGCGATCATCGCGGTGCTGGTCGCGTTCACGAAGTTCGCCGACAAGGCCGCGGGCACCGCGCTGCGGTACGGCCTGCTGATCTCGGTGGCGGGCCTGTCCGTCGGCTTCCTGATGCTGATCCCCACACCGGAGCAGATCCAGGACATCTCGAAGGGCATCGTCGGCGCGCACAGCGTCGGCGTGCCGGACGGCGGCCCGTCGATGGCCGCCACGGGCTGGAACACCACCGGCGGCGACCTCCGCGTGCCGCACTTCTTCGGCATGCACGCCCTGCAGGCGCTACCGCTGCTGGCCGCCGCGCTCGGCCTCTCCCGCTCCCCCAGGCTCGCCGACGAGCGCACCCGTTCCTCGCTCGTCAAGCTCGCCGCGGGCCTCTACGCGGGCATCCTCGTGCTGACGCTGTGGCAGTCGTTGCGCGGTCAGGCCGTGACGAGCCCGGACGCCCTGACCCTCATCACGTTCGCCGCGCTGCTGGCCGTCGTGGGCCTCGGCGTCGCCCGGACGCTCAAGACCAACAACATGGCGGTGTCGGTATGACCGAAGCACTCTTCTCCATCACGTTCCTGGTCGCGGTGCCCTTCTGGGCGCTGATGATCCTCGCGCCGAAGTGGGGGGTGACCGAGCGGATCATCGCCTCGCCGCTGATCGTCGTGCCGCCCTCGCTGATCTACCTCGTGCTGGCCGTCGCGAACTTCCCGGAGCTGTGGGCGGCCGTGTCGGCGCCCGAACTCGGCCCGCTGGCGGAGTTCCTCGGCACGCCGGAGGGCACCGCGCTCGGGTGGGCGCACTTCATCGCGTGGGACCTGTTCGTCGGCCGGTGGATGTACCGGCAGAGCCGCGAACTGGGGATCCACCCGCTGGTGATGGCGCCGATCCTGCTGGTCACGATCCTCGCGTCGCCCATCGGCCTGCTCCTCTTCCTGCCCGTTCGCGCGCTGCGGGCGCGCCAGGAGAAGCCCGCCCTTACGGTGTAGCGCAGTCGGTGTGACGCAGTCGACAGTGCCACCACGGTGGTTACCGGCCAGTAACGAGGTCTAAAGTCGGTGTTACCGGCCGGTAGCGGCATGCGTGCGCTCGCCGCGACCGCCGGTCGAACTTTCCAGTCAGCTCAACGTGGAGGAGACGCCGTGGCCGCACCAGCAGCGCCGGCACCGAGCGGGCTCGACGCAGCTCGTGGCGTTCGGAACGTGGTCTTCGTCGAGGGCGTCCGCACGCCGTTCGGCAAGGCCGGACCCAAGGGGATCTTCGCGGAGACCCGCGCGGACGACCTGGTGGTCAAGGTGATCCGCGAACTCCTGCGGCGGCACCCCGAACTGCCGCCGGAGCGCGTCGACGAGGTGGCCATCGCCGCCACGACGCAGATCGGCGACCAGGGCCTGACCCTCGGCCGCACCGCCGCGCTGCTGGCGGGGCTGCCGAAGTCGGTGCCCGGCTACTCCGTGGACCGGATGTGCGCGGGCGCCATGACGGCCGTGACGACCGCAGCGGGCGGCATCGCGTTCGGCGCCTACGACGTGGTCATCGCGGGCGGCGTCGAGCACATGGGCCGCCACCCGATGGGCGAGGGCGTCGACCCGAACCCGCGCTTCATCTCCGACCGGATCGTGGACACCTCGGCGCTGGTCATGGGCCAGACCGCGGAGAACCTGCACGACCGGTTCCCGGAGATCACCAAGGACCGCACCGACGCGTACGCCGTGGCCTCGCAGGCCAAGTACGCCGAGGCCGTCCGGGCGGGCAAGATCGGCCCCGAGTTCGTCACCGTGGCCACCAGGTCCGCCGAGAAGGGCTGGGGCCTGGCCACGGCCGACGAGCCGCCGCGTCCTGGCACGTCGCTGGAGGACCTGGGCAAGCTCAAGACCCCGTTCCGCCCGCACGGCCGGATCACCGCGGGCAACGCGGCCGGTCTGAACGACGGCGCGACCGGCTGCATCCTGGCCGAGGAGGAGACCGCGCGCGAGCTCGGCCTGCCCGTCGGCATGCGCCTGGTCGGCTACTCGTTCCTGGGCGTCGAGCCCGAGGTCATGGGCATCGGCCCGGTGCCCGCGACGGAGAAGGCCCTCAAGCGGGCGGGCCTCACCATCGACGACATCGGCCTGTTCGAGATCAACGAGGCCTTCGCCGTGCAGGTGCTGGCCTTCCTCGACCACTTCGGCATCAAGGACGACGACCCGAGGGTCAACCAGTGGGGCGGCGCCATCGCGACCGGCCACCCGCTGGCCTCCTCCGGCGTGCGGCTCATGACGCAGCTGTCCCGGCAGTTCGCCGAGCGCCCCGACGTGCGCTACGGCATCACCACCATGTGCATCGGCATCGGCATGGGTGGCACCGTGATCTGGGAGAACCCCCTCTGGACGGGAGAGACGAAGTGAGCACGCTGTCCCCTGAAGAGGCGAAGGCGACGTCCGAGAAGGAGGTCGTGACCACCGCGACCACCCGCCTGGTCACTGTGCCCGGTGTCGACGGCCGGGTCGCCGTGATCACCATCGACAACGGCAAGGACCACACGCGCCCGTCGACGTTCGGTCCGCTGGGCCTGCGCAGCCTGAGCGACGCCTTCGACGAGGCCGCCGCCGCGGCCCCCGCCGCCATCGTGGTGACCGGCAAGCCGTTCATCTTCGCGGTGGGCGCCGACCTCAACGCGCTGGAGGGCGACAAGCGCGAGGAGATCATCTCGATCGGCGAGGTGGGCCACGGCGCGTTCCGCAAGTTCACCGACTCCACCATCCCCACCTTCGCTTTCGTCAACGGCGCGGCGCTGGGCGGCGGCCTGGAGCTGGCGCTGTCGTGCCACTACCGGACCCTGTCGGCCAGCGCGGGCGCGGTGGCGCTGCCCGAGCTGTTCCTCGGTCTGTTCCCCGGCTGGGGCGGCACGCAGCTGCTGCCGAACCTGATCGGCCCGAACGACGCGGTCACCGTGATCTTCGAGAACGCGTTGAACCAGAACAAGATGCTCAAACCGCAGCAGGCGGTGGACCTCGGCATCGCGGACGTGCTGTTCGAGTCCCCCGACTACCTGGAGCAGTCGTTCGGCTGGCTCTCCAAGGTGCTCTCGGGCGAGATCACCCCCGCCCGCAAGGAGATCGACCGCGGCGAGGGCTGGGACGCGGCCGTGGCGCGCGCGAAGGCGATCGTGCACGGCAAGACCAAGGGCGCCGCACCCGGCGCGCTGAAGGCGCTCGAACTGCTGGAGCTGGCGCGGGAGAACGACCTCGACCGCGGCTACGCGGCCGAGAACGAGGGCATGGCCGCCGTGCTGCTGGACGACACGCTCCGGGCCAGCATGTACTCGTTCGGCCTGGTGCAGAAGCGGGCCAAGAAGCCCGCGGGCGCACCGGACAAGTCGCTCGCGCGGCCGATCACCAAGGTCGGCGTCGTCGGCGCCGGTCTGATGGCCTCGCAGATGGCGCTGCTGTTCGCCCGCCGCCTGCACGTGCCGGTCGTGCTGACCGACATCGACCAGGGCCGCGTGGACAAGGGCGTCGGCTACGTCCACTCCGAGGTCGACAAGCTCCTCGGCAAGAAGCGCGTCTCGCCGGACGAGGCGAACCGGCTCAAGGCGCTGGTGTCCGGCTCGCTGGACAAGGCGTCGTTCGCCGACGCCGACTTCGTCATCGAGGCCGTGTTCGAGGACCTCGCGGTGAAGCAGCAGGTGTTCGCCGAGGTCGAGGAACACGTGTCGCCGCAGGCGATCCTGGCCACCAACACCTCGTCGCTGTCCATCACGGACATGGCTTCGAAGCTGGCCCACCCCGAGCGGGTCGTGGGCTTCCACTTCTTCAACCCGGTCGCGGTCATGCCGCTCGTGGAGATCGTGCGCGCCGAGCAGACCGACGACGCCACGCTCGCCACCGCGTTCGAGGTCGGCAAGCAGCTGAAGAAGTCCTGCGTGCTGGTGAAGGACGCGCCGTCGTTCGTGGTGAACCGCCTCCTCACCCGCTTCATGGGCGAGGTCGTGAAGTCCATCGACGAGGGCACGCCGTTCGAGGTCGCGGACAAGGCGACCGAGTCGCTCGGCCTGCCGATGACCCCGCTGATCCTGTTGCAGCTGGTGGGTTCCGCGGTGGCGCTGCACGTGTCCGAGACGATGCACCACGCGTTCCCGGACCGCTTCAGCGTCAGCCCGAACATGGCCAGGTTCGTCGCCGCGGGCAAGACCGCCGTGTGGCAGTGGGACGCGCAGGGCAACCAGACCGTCGACCCCGAGGTCGCCGCGCTCTGGGAGTTCGGCGACCGGCCGCTGACCGCCGACCAGGTCAAGGCGCGGGCGCTGGAGGGCATGGCCGAGGAGATCCGGCTCATGCTGGACGAGGGTGTCGTCGCCGACGCGAAGGACATCGACCTCTGCATGATCCTGGGCGCGGGCTGGCCGTTCTGGCTGGGCGGCATCACCCCGTACCTGGACCGCGAGGGCATCTCGGAGAAGGTGACCGGGCAGCGCTTCCTCGCCCCCGGCATCGCTTCCGTGCCCGTCTAGGTCGCCCGACGGGCCACGGCGCCCGGTCCCCGTTCGCACGGGGGCCGGGCGCCGTTCTCGTGTCAGTGGATCGCCAGCGTCTCCACGCGGCCGCCCGCGCGCACCAGGTACACGTCGATGCGCATGGCGCGCAGGGCGTTCGCGGTGTCGGCGAGCAGGTCGCGGTAGCAGACGAAGTCGGGCAGGGCGATGCCGACGACGTCGTCGGGGCAGTCCTGGCGGTGCCGCAACACCTTCAGCAGCGCGTCGGCGTACCAGCTCTCGGCCTGCTCCATGGGGTGCGGCGGATTCGAGTCCGAAGTGGACTTCTTCGTCGGGAAGCCGCGGGACTCCACGTGCAGAAGCCTGCCGCCGCGCTGCGCCATGACGCGGTCGCCGCGCAGGAACACCCAGCCGTCCATCTCGAAGTAGCGGACCAGTTCCGCGAGGACGTTGCCCTCCCAGTGCCACTCGTGCGCGGCGCTGCGCCGGACCTCCGTCCGCGGCAGCTCGGTCACCAGGCTGTTCATCACCGGTCGGCCGAAGTCGTCGCGGTGCAGGATGCCCGCGTCGGCCAGCGTGCGGCAGCGCGAGTTGACCTGGTTGTGGACGACCCGCAGCTGCGACGCGATCTGCGCGTCGGTGAGCCCGTTGGGGAAGTGGCCCAGCAACGCCACGATCCGATCAGCCAACGTGAAGCCGTCTGTCATGAATCCATTATCGACGGCGAATGATTCGTCGTTACCTCGACTTCATCTGGTCGCCGGACGCCAACCGAGCGTGACGACGCACTTCCGGAGGAGCACCACGGGGCGATCCGGATCGGCGGGTGACGGCGATTGGTACGGCCGAGTCACAGCGGCACGCAGCCGGGTGAGGCTGCCCGGAACAGGTCGGCGTTGTCCGATTCTCGACACATGACCACACACCGCCGCAGGATCCGTCGACGAAGGTCCCGGAAACCCGACCCGGTGCGCCTGGACGAGTTCGCCGAGTTCCTCGACGCGGACACCGGCTGGCGCGACGAGGTGCGCGTCAGGCTGGTCGCCCGCATCGATCCGCGGCTGGTCGAACGCACCTCGTGCCACCGGGTCGCCGAACTGGCGGAGGAACTGGACACGCAGGTCACCGTGGAGCCGCGGCCGGACGTCACGTTCGACATCGCGAAGGCCGTGCACTGCCGGGTGCCGTTCAAGGGGGTCGTGCGGCAGCGGCACACCGCGCGCAACCTGCGGGTGCTCGGCGTCTACCTGTGCGCCGAGGCCGGTCGCGACCTCGGCGAGTGCCCGTGCGCCGTGGCGCTCGCCGCCGACCCGAGCGACGCGGCCGTGCGGCACGTCATCGGCAGCGCGCTGGACCGGGCCGGGTTGTGACCGGTCAGACCGCGATGACCTCCACGGCGCGTTCGAGCCCGATGAAGTCCTTGAAGTTCTGCGTCAGCACCGGCATGCCGTTCGCGGCGGCCGTGGCGGCGATCTGCAGGTCCATCCGGCGCGGCCGCGCGCTGCGACCGCTGCGGCGCACCAACGCGGCCAGCGTGCCGTAGATCTTGGCCGCGGCCGTGTCGAACGGCAGCACCTCGAACGCCTCCAGCGCCGCGTAGTACCGCTCCGTGCGGGCGAAGCGCTCCACCGGGTCGTCCACGTCCAGGCCGTACGCCAGTTCGGCGACGGTGACCGCGCTGATCGCGGGCTCGGCGTCCGCGAGGTCGCCGAAGTCGATCTCCTCCAGCCGGATGACCACGCAGGTGTCGAGCAGGATCCGGTCGGTCACCGGCGCCACGCGTCTTCCAGCGGGTCGTCGGCGCCGAAGATCCGGTCGTCGGCCAGCCGCTCCGCGTCCCAGCGCTCCACGTCGATCGGAGGCAGCTTCCGGAACTCGGCCTGGAGCTCCCCCAGCGTCCGCCGCGGCACGGCGGTCTCGGCGGTGTGCGGCACGAGATCCGCGACCGGTCGACCGTTGCGGGTCACGACGAAGCGCTCCCCCGCCTCGACCCGGCGCATGATCTCGGCGTTGTCGTTGCGCAGCTCCCGCTGCCCGATGGCCGTCTTCATGCCACCAGCGTAGCGCTTTAACGGCGAATTGCGCTACAGAGGTGCTACAGCCAGGAGAGGTGCGTCCCACGTTCGCGCGACGCGCTCGGCCGTCGCCACCGTGGACCGGCTCACCGCCACCACCAGGTCGACCGCGGGCCAGTCCTGCACCCCGCCCGCGCACGACGCCACGGTCAGGTCCAGCACCTGCCCGCCGTGCGCCCGCACCACCGCCGTGACCACGTCCCGCGCCTCCCGGCTCGCCCGGTCGAACCCGCGCAGCACCGCCACGGTCCCGTTGGCGGCCAGCAGGTCCGGCTTCACGGCCAGCAGCGCCTCGACCGAGTCGACCAGCGTGGCCCGGTCGTCGTCGAGGGCGGAACGGTGGCTCAGGGTGCTGGTCATCGTGGATCTCGCTTTCGCCGCACGGAGTCGCTCCTTCCGTACTACCCCTGTCCTCCCCGCGTGCCACTGTTGTTTCGATCACTGCCGAACCGGGAATCAACGCGACCGTGGGCGACATCAGGATCGGCACCTCCGGCTGGACGTACCCGGAATGGCGGGGGTCCTTCTACCCCAAGGGCCTGCCGCAGAAGCAGGAGCTGGAACACCTCGCGGCGCGCGTCGACTCCCTGGAGCTCAACGGCACCTTCTACGCGCTGCGGCAGCCCTCGCACTACCGCTCGTGGGCCGCCCGCACCCCGGACGACTTCGTGCTGGCCGTCAAGGCCCCGAAGCTGATCACCCACACCAAGCGCCTGCGCCACGTCGAGCACGACCTCACGGAGTTCTTCGACTCGGGCGTCGACGAACTGGGAGCCAAACTGGGCCCGATCCTCTGGCAGCTCCCGCCGTCACTGCCCTTCGAACCGACGCGCCTGGCCACGTTCCTCGCCTCGCTCCCCGACGCGCGCCACGCCATCGAGGCCCGCCACCCGAGCTTCCACTCCCCCGACTTCCTGGACCTGCTGCGCGCCCACGACGTGGCCGCCGTCCTCGCCGACTCGGCGGGCAGGTTCCCGGTCATCGACGAACCCACGGCCGACTTCGTCTACGTCCGGCTGCACGGCTCGCAGGAGCTCTACGCGAGCGACTACGGCCCGGCCGAACTGGACGACTGGGCGGCCAGGGTCCGCACGTGGGCGGAGGACCGCGACGTGTTCGTGTACTTCGACAACACCATGGCGGGCGCGGCGCCGTACAACGCGATCGGCCTGGCGGACCGGCTCTCCCCGCGTGGACGTCAGCCGGCGGGCGGGAACGTCTTGGAGGGCGAGGCGTCCAGCCGGCAACCCCCTGCGGGCTAACCGGAACCGGGTTGGGTCAACCTGTGCAGGGCCGGGAGCACGGACGTCACCACGGCCCACGCGCCGGGGATGAGCAGCAGCGCGGCGACCGCGACGGCGGGGAACATCACCATCGACTCGACCGGGCCGCCGGTGCGGAAGCGCAGCCACCTGGGCGGGCGCAGTTCGTACCAGGTCTCCCCCGCGATGGGCAGCGGGAACAGGAACGGGCAGCCGGAGATGGTCACGGCGTCCCCCAGGCAGTGCACGAAGCAGCCGACGGCCACCGCGATGCCGAGCACGCCGGACAGGCCCTCCAGCTGCACGACGGCGGCGTCGAAGCCGAACCGGACCAGCCACCACCCGGCGGCCCCGAGGAACACGATCGGGACCCAGTCGCCCAGTGCGGCCTCGGCGAGCAGGACGGCGAAGACCGCGACGCCGAGCACGGCCCACTTGCCGCCCAGCTCGGTCACGCCCGCGGTGAGGTAGCCGAGCAGCACGGCGAACAGGACGGTGTGCGACAGGTGCCGGTGCTCGCCGGTCACGGGTTCGTCGCGCGGCCCCTTGGTGATCGCGTAGATGTACCTCGACGACTTGCGCAGCACGAACGACACCAGCCCGGTCAGCGGGCCGAGGTACCGCGAGGCGGTCGAGTGCCGGTGGTCGAAGTCGGGCAGCAGCGCGAACCCCGCCGTCACCAGTCCGATGAGCAGCGCGCCGCCCAGGTCGCCGTGGCCCAGCAGCGGGGCGATCCCCAGTCCGGCGCACCACCCGGTGAGCGCGTGCGTTCGTCCCATCACCCGTTCGAGCATCCGGGCCGGCCGGTTCAAGGTCAAGTTCCCGCGCCTGTCCGCGGCTGGGAGGAGTCCGGTGACGTGTCCGTGCACCTCGACAACGACGCGAAGGTCATGGCCCCGCGCGACGCGATGGCGCCGATCCGGAAGGTCGAGCAGCCGCCTCGGCGTGTCGCGCACACGTTCGGGTGATCGGCGGGCAACTCCGGCGCGGGATCGCGCCGGACGGCCGAGTCTGGAGCGGTGCGCGAGCGACGGAGGTTCCCATGACCCGAAGCCTGATGACGGCGTTGGCCATCACGGCGGCGGCCCTCGTCGCGAGCGGCACCGCGTCCGCCCAGCCGTCCGGCGCCCCGACCTGCGACAGGGGCGAGTTCTGCGTGTGGGGCGGCGTCGACTACACCGGTCCGGCGCAGCGGCTCGACCTGGAGTCGGCCAACCCCGGCGAGTGCATCCCGCTGGCGGGCGGACTGGTGGCGCGCTCGTTCGTGAACCGGCTGACCAGGGACGCGAGCGTCTACCAGGGCGAGACGTGCTCGACCGAGGCCGAGTTCACCACCTACCCCGGCAAGGGCACCTACGTGCCGGACGCGCCGTTCGTCGTGCGCGCCATCCAGGTGTGGGAGGGCTGAGCACGACCGCGCCGCGCGCCTCCCCGCCCGGAAGGGCGAGTCGACCCGCGGCGCGGTCCGTGAGCGGGACTACCCGATCGGAACCAGTGCCGGGGTGGAGGTCCGGGCCGCGGCGGGGGCCTCGGCGGCGCACTGGAGGTCACGCGCCGGACGCTGCCCGCCGAGCAGGTACTCGGTCACCCTGGTGTCGGCACACGTGTTCGTGCCGAAGAGGTAGGCGCCGTGCCCGCCCTGGTCGACGGTCAGCATCGCCGCCCGGTCGCCGAACGCGCGACGCATCGACCGCGCGCCCGCCAGCGGCGTGGCCGGGTCCCGCTCGTTCTGCACCATGAGCACGTTGCCCGGTCCGCGGTCGGAGATCCGCACGGGCTGCTCCACGGGGTCCGGCCAGAAGGCGCACGGGTAGATGTTGGCCGCCGCCGCCCCGAACATCGGGTAGCGGACGCGGTCGACGGCGACGTTGCGCTCGTAGGTCCCCACCGACGTGGGCCAGCGGGAGTCACCGCACACCACGTGGTAACGGCCGGCGATCAGGTTCTCGAGCCGCGGGGGGATGGGCGTGTCGTTCGGCGGCAGCGGCGTACCGGTGTCCAACGCCTTCCAGATCCCGGCCAGGGCGGTGAACGCCGCGTCGGTGGTGCTGTACAGGCCGCCGAACGTGATCCCGCGGAACACCTTCCCCGTCAGGCCGTCCACCGACGGCGTCTCGTCGAGACGACCGGCGATGTCGAAGTACTTCGCGCGCACCTGCTCGGGTGTGCCGCCCAGACCGAGTTCGGGGCGGGCCGCCGCCCACTTCGCGAAGTCGGGGAACGTGTCCTCCACGCCGCGGGCGAACATGCGGCCGCCCTCGACGTCCCAGCCGCCCGCGCCGAGGTTGCTGTCGAGCACGACGCGGTCGGTGGTCCGCGGGAACAGCGTGGTGTACACCGCGCCCAGGTACGTGCCGTACGAGTAGCCGAGGAACGACGCCTTCCGCTCACCCAGCGCGGCGCGGATCCGGTCCAGGTCGCGGGCGATGTTCGCGGTCGTGTTGTGCGGCAACAGGTACGACGTGGACGACGCGGCGCACTGCCGCGCGATCTCCTTCGTCTCGTCGGCCCTCTTCCGCACGTCGGCGGGCGTGACGGCGTACGGCGGGACGCTGCCCGCGTACATCTGCTCGTCGTTCAGGTCGCACGTCGTGGGTGTGCTGCGGCCGATGCCGCGGGGGTCGATGCCGATCACGTCGTACGCGTCCAGCACGTCCTGCGGCAGACCTCCTCTCCTCAGGTCGGCCGGGAACGTCAGGCCCTCGCTCGGCCCACCGGGGTTGGTCAGCAGGACGCCGCGGCGCTTCTCCGGGTTCTGGCTCGCCAGGCGCGAGATCATCAGCTCGATCTTGCGCCCACGGGGCTCCTGGTAGTCCAGCGGCACCTGGAGCGTCCCGCACTCCACGCCAGGAGCGGCGACGTCCGCCGGGCACTCGACCCACTTCACGGTGGTGGCGGGTGCGGGTGTCGCCAGCGACACCCCCGGCACCACCAGGGCCGCCGCGGCGGCCGTCACAGCGATGATGGACAACGATTTTCGCATTTGCGAATACCTCCCCCGATGACGCGCCACGGTGGCGCGCCAAAACCATTGGTGTCAGTCGTTCATGCGGATCAGGACGTCGATCTGCGCCTCGTTGTAGAGCTCGGCGACGACCTTGCCCATCTCCCGCATCGCGAACTCCGCGCCCCGCGGCGCACCGGCGTACACGCCGGTGGAGCCGGGGAACAGGGCGCGCACCTCCTGCACGACGGTGAGTGCGCGCATGCCTTCGGCGAGGCGTTGGCGGGTCTCGACGTCCGCGTCGGCCGGCAGGGTGTCGAACTCGACCTCCACCGGGGTCTTGGAGTGCCCCCGCAACGCCCCGGCGTACGCGGACAGCGCTTCCGGCGCGACCAGCTGGGCCAGCACGACGGCCATCGAGCGGTCCAGCGGCGACAGGTCCGCGTCCGCGATCATCGCGGCGACGTCGAACGGCAGGTCCGTCGGCGTCTCCTGGCGCAGGATCAGGGCCAACTCGGCCCGCACCCCCTGGAGGCGCTCGATCGTGGCGGCCAGTTCGGCGTCCAGCTCGCGCAGCGCTTCACCGGGGTGCTCGTCCGCGTCCCCCAGGTCGGCGATCTGCGCCAACGACAGCCCGAGGTCGGTGAGGCGCTTGATCCGCAGCACGCGCACGAGGTGGGGCACGCCGTAGCTCTTGTAGCCGTTGACCCGGCGTTCGGGCTCAACGAGCAGGCCCACCTCGTGGTAGTGACGGACCGTGCGCAGCGTCGTGCCCGCGAGGTCGGCGAGCTGACTGGTGCTCCACCCCACGACGTGCCCCCGGCTCCTCGGCGTTCTCGACGCGGTCGCGCCGGCACACCAAGTTGAGACCATGCCGCTACGGCATGGTCAAGGTCGACGGAAACTTTCCGACCAAGGTCTGATGCCGGTGTTCTCCTTCGTCTACAGCGGCGACGCCATTGGTCGGGTGCCGTTGCAACGCGACCGGAACAGCCCGCGAAAGACCGGAAAAGCGATTCCCGCGCACGGCGAATTACTCGTGCCCACCCCTCCGGAGTCGAGCATTCATCAGGTACGTGACCACGGGAATTCCTCGCGACAACGGTAACTCTGCGAGATCGCCCTCCCCCGAAGGCGACCACTCGATCGTGTGAACACCCTTCAACTAGGTCGGTCGTTGCGCCTACGTTTCCCGCCTAGCCGTGCTGCGTCAGCACGAAGAGGAGACACAACGGTGGCGGTTGCCGAAACCGGGTTGCACGGGTTGATGCTCAGCCGGGTGGCACGTGATCAGGAGTTGACCCCTCGCGCGGCGGAACTGGTGATCGCGGCCTGTCGTGGTGAGGCCGCGCTCAACCGCGTGCTGGACGGGGTGGTCGTCGAGGACGCGCCACCCGACCACCCCCGGCAGGTGCCGGACGGCGGGATCTTCCTGTCGAGCGTGCGGGTGCGGGGTTTCCGGGGCATCGGTCCCGAGGTGGACCTGCCGCTGGTGAGCGGACCGGGCCTGACCGTGGTGACCGGGCGCAACGGGTCGGGCAAGTCGAGCTTCGCCGAAGCCGCGGAGTTCGCGCTGACCGGCAACAACACCCGGTGGACGAAGTCGCTCAACGAGGTGTGGCGGCAGGGCTGGCGGAACCTGCACGCGCCGGACGAGGTGTCCGTGGCGATCACGCTGGTGCGGGCCGGGCGCGAGGGCGCGACGACGGTTCGCCGGGCCTGGGAGGACGGCGACGACTTCGCCGGCGGCACGTGGACCGAGCGGCGCGCCGGGCAGGAGCCGGAGCCGTTCGACCAGGCGAGGTGGCGGTCGGCGCTGGAGGCCTACCGGCCGTTCCTGCCCTACAGCGAACTCGGGAAGTCGTTGGAGGGCAAGCCGAGCGAGCTGCACGACGCCGTCCACAGCCTGCTCGGGCTGGAGACCATCACCGACGCGCAGAACCGGCTCGCCGAGCACCGCAAGCGGCTGGCGGACGTGGTCGCGCGACCCCACGACCGGCGGGCGAAGGTGCGCGCGGAACTGGCGGCGTCGTCGGACGACCGGGCCCGGCGGGCGGCCGAACTGCTCGGGCAGGACCACCCGAACCTGGACGCGCTGGCGGACCTGGCCCTGGGCACGGACGTGGGCGGCGGCGGGATGCCGCTGCTGCTCCAGGTGACCGAGCTGCCGCTGCCGTCGGCCGCGGACCTGGCGCACTGCCTGGACGACCTCGACGCGGCGCTCGCCGCCGTGACCGCGGTCGCGACCGACGGGGCGCAGATGTGCTTGCGCACCAGCGAGGTCCTGCGCGTCGCGCTGGAGCTGCACGAGGCCAACGGCGACCAGTCTTGTCCGGTGTGCGGCACCGGCGCACTGGACCGACGCTGGTTCGTGGCGACGACCAAGCGCGCCGAGACGCTGGCGGGCGCGGCCGCCGCGCTGCACGAGGCGGGCACCCGGCTGGACACCTCGACCGCCGCCGCGCGCTCGCTGTGCGCGACCGTGCCCGATCTGCTCAAGCAGGTCGACGACTTCCTCGACACCGACGCGGCGCGGACGGCGTGGGCCGCGTGGGCGGAGTGCGCGACCTGCGAGGACCCGATCAAGCTGCGCGGGGACCTGCCGGAGCGGCACGCGGCCCTGCTCGCGGCCGTGGAGGCGCTCAAGTCCGCCGCGCAGGAGCAGATCGACAAGCGCGACCTGGTGTGGCGGCCGATGGCGCTGGCGCTGTTCGAGTGGCACTCGCAGGCCGAGCGGGCGCTGGCCGACCAGCAGGTGCTGGCCGACGTGACCGAGGCGGAGACCTGGATCCGAAGAACCGCGGCGCGGCTCCGCTCGGAGCGGATCGCGCCGTTCGCCAAGGAGTCGCAGCGGATCTGGGAGCGGCTCCGCCAGCAGAGCAACATCGACCTCGGCACCGTGCACCTGGAGGGCACCGGCCAGAACGACCGACGGGTGGAGCTGGACGTCTCGGTCGACGGGAAGCCGAACGCGGCGCTCGCCGTGATGAGCCAGGGCGAGCTGCACGCGCTGGGCCTGGCGCTGTTCCTGCCCAGGGCCGTGGTCGACGAGAGCCCGTTCCGGTTCGTGGTGATCGACGACCCGGTGCAGGCCATGGACCCCGCCAAGGTGGACGGTCTGGCCCAGGTCCTCGCCGACGTCGGCCTCACCCGCCAGGTCGTGGTCTTCACCCACGACGAGCGGCTCACCGAGGCGGTGCGCAGGCTCCGGCTCCCCGCGACCGTGTGGGAGGTGTGCCGGGCCGAGAACTCCGTGGTGCAGGTGCGGATGTGCGACGACCCCGTCGGCCGGTACCTGACCGACGCGCGGGCCATGCGCACCACCGACGACCTGCCGGAGGAGGCCCGCGCCGAACTGGTCGCTTCCTGCTGCCGGTCGGCGCTGGACACCGCTGCCGACACCAGGTTCCGGCAGGTCCGGCTGACCCGCGGCCAGTCGCACGCCGAGGTCGAACAGGTGCTGGAGCAGGCGTTGACGACCCGGCAGCGGATCGCGCTCGCGGTGTTCGACGACCTGTCCGGGAACGCGAACCTGCTGCCCCACTTGAAGAACACCCTCGGCGACTGGGCCGTGGACGTGCTGCACGCCTGTCGCGAGGGGACGGCGGGGCCGTACGACGGCGACCTGCTGACCCTGATCCGCGACACCGAACGACTGACGAACTGGCTGCGAGATGAGTGACGTGACCGATCGGAAAGCGCTCGACCGCCTGGACCACGTGGACCGGATGCTCGCGGACGTGCGCGCGCTCGACGGGATCCGGGTGCGCTGCGGCGCGTGGCTGCTGCGCACGACGCTGGAACGCGCGGTGGTGGCGCTGTGCGGCGCCGGGCCCTCGATGCACGCCCTGCTGCTGGGCCTGCCCAAGCGCGTGGACGCCGACGTGGCGGAGGACACCGCGCGGCTGTGGCACGCGCTGCGCCGGGCCGCGCACCACCACGACTACGAGATCGCGCCGACCGCGGACGAGCTGCGCGGCTGGCACGCGGACACCAAGCGGCTCAGCGGGTCGCTGCTCGCGGCGGTGCCGGACCTGCTGCCGCAGCACGGGGTCGAGGCCACCGCGCGGAGACACGGGTGAAGGTCCTCCTGTTCTCCGACCTCCACCTCGACACGGCGTTCTTCGGCGTCGGACCGGACGTCGCCCGTGCGCGCCGGGCCGCGCGGCGCACGACGTTGCGGCGGATCACCGCGCTGGCCCGGTCGGAGCGGGTGGACGCGCTGCTGTGCGGCGGCGACCTCTACGAGCAGGACCGCTTCTCCCCCGACACCGCCGCGTTCCTGCGCGACGTGTTCGAGGACGTGGCCGTGCCGGTGCACGTGGCGCCGGGCGACCACGACCGGTACGGCCCGAGGAGCCTGTACCGGCAGGTGGCGTGGTCGTCGAACGTGCACGTGTTCACCGAGGACCGACTGGTGCCCGTGGAGCTCGGGGCCGGCGTGACGCTGTGGGGCGCGGCGCACCGCGCGCCCGCCACCCCCGCCGGGTTCCTGGACGGGTTCGAGGTCGATCGCGGCGGCGTGAACCTGGCCCTGTTCCACGGTTCCGAGGTCTCGGGGATGGCCGAGCAGGAGCCCGGCACGGTGCCGCACGCGCCGTTCACCGCCGCGCAGGTCGAGGCCTCGGGCCTGGACCACGCGTTCCTCGGGCACTTCCCCGTGCCGTGCGACGCCGAGCGGCACACCTACCCCGGCAACCCCGATCCGCTGGAGCGCGGGTCGGGGGGCGCCGTGCTCTGCACCGTGCACGACGACGGCCGGGTGGACCGGGTCCGCCACGACGTGTCGACCAGCCGGGTCCACGACGTCGCAGTGGACCCGGCCGAGGTCGCCGACGCCGACGAGGTGCCCTACGACCTCGCCGCGCTCGCCGAGGAGCCCACGGTGCGCGGCCGGTTCGTCCGCGACGTGCGCTCCGACACCGATCTCGACGACGACACCCGGCGGCGGGTGCTGGTCACGGGCCTGCGCGCGCTCGACGGCCGCACCGCCGACCTAGCCGTGCCCTGACAGCCAAGACCACGAGGTAGTCATGAGAATCGAGTCCGTGACCGCTCACGCGTTCGGTCCGCTGACGGATCGGACCCTGGCGCTGGCGCCGGGTCTGACCGTGATCGCGGGCGCCAACGAGTCGGCGAAGTCCTCGTGGCACGCCGCGATCTACGCGTCGCTGTGCGGACGGCGGCGGGGGCGCGGCGCGTCCACGGTGCCGGAGCGCCGGTTCGCCGAGCAGCACAAGCCGTGGCACGACGGGGAGTGGCGGGTGTCGTCGATCGTGGTGCTGGACGACGGGCGGCGGATCGAGCTGTGCCGGGACCTGGCGGGGAAGGGCGGCTGCCGGGCCGTGGACCTCGGGCTGGGGCGGGACGTGAGCCCCGAGGTGCTGTTCGAGGGCTCGCCGGACGCGAGCCGCTGGCTCGGGCTGGACCGCAAGTCGTTCGCCGCCACCGCGTGCGTGAACCAGGCCGAGCTGCTGGGGGTGCTGGGCGCGGCAGGCGGCCTCCAGGAGCACCTCCGGCGCGCGGCGGCCACGGCGGGCGCCGACGCTACCGCCGCCGCGGCGTTGGAGTGCCTGGAGGTGTTCCACCGCGACCACGTCGGGTCGGAGCGGGAGAACTCCACCAAACCGCTGCGGCTGGCCAAGAACCGGCTGGAGCAGGCCGAGCGGGACCTCGCGGACGCGGTGGCGGCGCACGAGCGCTACCTGGACCTCGTCGTGGAGGCGGAGGAGCGGCGCGTCGAGGCGGACACCGCGGCCGAGGTCGCCGAACGGGCCGACGCGGTCGCGACCGCGCTGGACGAGCTGCTGACCGCCACCCGCGCGCACACCGCCGCGGCGCGCAAGGCGTTGCGCGCCAAGGAGAAGGTCGACGACCAGGCGGCCGAGGTGGCGCGGGCGGAGCAGCGCCTCACACGGGTCCGCGAGCTGGACGCGCGGTTCGGCGGCGTCGCGCCCGCCGGGCTGGCCGCGCAGGAGGAGGCGACGAGGATCGTGCACGCGGCGCTCGCGGCGTGGCGGGCCGCGCCGAAGCCGCGCAGGCTCACCGGCTCCACCGCGGCGGAGTTGCGGCAGGAGCTGGCGGCCGTGCCGGACCCGCCGACCGGTGACACCGAGGTGGAGCCCCGGATCCGCGTGCTGGCGCTGGTCCGTGAGCACGCGCTCGCGGTCGTGGCGGCGCACGAGGGCCGCCGACCCGTGATCGACGACCGGATCGGCGACGCCCGGCTCACCTCCGCGCTGGCCGCGGGCCCCGCCACCGTGCGGGAACTGGCCGTCGCGCTGGACGCCCCTGCCCCACCGCCGCCGAAGTCCTCCCGCCGCACCGCGTTGAGCCTCGTGGCGGGCGCCGCCGCGGTCGCGGGCCTCGCCCTGCTCGTGACCGGTCGCTGGCTGCCGGGAATCGCACTGCTGGCACCGGTGCTGTTCGTCGGGATCCTGCGGCTCGTCGAGTCCGCCACGGCCGACGCCACCGACTTGGGCCAGCACCTCCGCCGCACCAGCCCGGCCGCGGTCGAGGCCGAGAACAGGTGCGCCGCGCTGGGCCTGCCCGCGGAACCCCTGGTGCTCCAGGAACTCGCGGACAGGGCCGAGCGGCAGATCGGCCTCCGCGCGTCCCGCACGGTCTGGGACCAGCACCAGCGGCAGTACGCGGAGAAGGCGACCCGGCAGGCGGAGGAGCTGCGGACCGCGTTGTCCGACAAGGGGTACACCGATCCCGACCTCGCCGTCGGGGAGCTGCTGACGATGTACGAGCGGTCCTGCGCCATCGGCGCGCGGCAGGCCGTCATGGCCTCGCAGAAGGACGTCCTGACGCGGGCCGTCGCGGAACGCGACCAGGCGGAGGAAGCCGCCGTCGAGGTCGAAGTCCTGCGCGCCAAGGCGTTGGACCTGGTCCGCGGGGCCGTGCTGGCGATCGACGGGAAGTCGACGGCCACCACGGCCGCGGAACTGCTGGCCGCGCTCAACGCGTGGCAGCGCGGCTGGGAGGACCAGCTCCGCGCCGTCGCGGAGGAGCGCGACGCCTGGGTCGAGCTGACCACCCTGCTGACCGACTCCACGCAGGACGACCTGGCCGCCGGTCTCGTCGCCGCGCGGGAGGAGCACGCCGCCCTGGCGGCCGAGGCGGAGCAGGACGAGCGGGACGCCGCGGCCGCGCTGGCCAAGCGCGACGCCCTGGTCCGCGGCGGCGACCTGACGACCACGCCCGCCAGGCTCGACCAACTCGCCGTGCCCGCCAAGAGCGCCGACCACGACGCCGAGGAGATCGAGGCGAAGCTCGCCGAGGCACGGGTCGCCGTGACCACCGCCCGCGCCGAGGCCAAGCGGATCGCCACCGCCGCCGACGAGCTCGGCGGCGCCCTGGCCGAGCGCGGCCGCACCCTGCCGGGCGTCCCGGAGGCGGAGGAGGCGCTGGCCGCGGCGCGAGCCGCGCTCGCGGACGTGGCGAGCCTGTCCGCCACCCTGACCCTCACCGGCGAGTACCTCGCGGCCGCGCAGGAGAGCGTCCACCACGACATCGCCCCGACGCTGGCCGCCGCTCTGCGCACCCACCTCCCGGCGGTCACCGGCGGCCGCTACACCGACGCCACCGTCGACCCGGCCACCCTGGAGGTCGCCGTCCGCGGCCCGTCCGGCCAGTGGCGCCCGGCCGCCAACCTGTCGCTGGGCACGGCGGAGCAGGTCTACCTCCTGCTCCGCTTCGCGCTGGCCGACCACCTGACCGTCCCCGGCGAAACCTGCCCCCTGCTGCTCGACGACATCACCGTCCAGGCCGACGACAGCCGCACCACCGCCATCCTCGACCTGCTCCTGACCCTGTCCGCCGAGCGCCAGGTCGTCCTGTTCGCCCAGGAGTCCGCCGTCCTCGCCTGGGCCCGCGCCCACCTGGACGGCGACCGGAACGCGCTGCGCGAACTCACCCCGATCCCGGTGGAGTAGGTCGTGGCACGTGGCCCTGCTCCCCGGCTGGGCCAGATCCGGCACAGCGGCGTGTCACGCGATGTCAGCGCGGCACAGGAGCCCGCAGAAATCGGTTTAACCCATCAGAGGTTTCACGGCACGCGCAGTGGTTCAACTCGACGTTCACCACACGAAGAATTACACCCGATGGTGTGACAACTCTTCAGTAGGTCTATTTGCGCTCTACGTTTTTCCACTGGCACCACACCGGAGGAGACGGGGACCTTGGCGAGCCGAACAGCACTCACGACGACGGCGATCCAGGACGAGATCGCCGACCGCCTCCGCTTCGCGAACGGCCTGCTGACCACGGGCCGCCTCGCCACGGGAATCTGGCCGAAGAGCTGCGCCTGGCTCCTGCGCACCGCCCTGGAACGCTCGGTGGCGGCCCTGCACCGCGCCCACCACGAACCCAGCACCAGCATGCGAACAGACCTGCTCACCCTCCCCCTCTACGTGGACCGCCCCCTCGCCCACCACACCGCCCGCCTCTGGGGCACCCTCAGCGTCGTCGCCAACCACACCGACTACGCCCAAGCACCGACCGTGGAAGAACTGCGCGGCTGGCACACCGAAACCTCCACCGTGACCACCGGCCTGCTGACCGCACTGCCCCGCGTTTGACGACCTTGTCGATTGGTCGAACCGAACCCAGCTGAACAATGATCACCGGGTCGCTGTCGACTGGCCTGGGAGGTCGTTCATGCGCGCCCGGCGATTCGACGAAGCCGAGCAGTCGGACGCCACGGCTTCCATCGCTGGGGTTTGCTCCTTCGCGCCCCGTGGATCGCCGTTTTCACGCCGATCCTGATCTGTCTTCTCATTGCCGGGATAGTCGATCACCGGGTTTTCCTGATCGTGTTCGCGCTCTGGTTCGGCGCGGTGCCCTGACCGAGCCCGCCCCCCGTTCGCGACCGTCGAAAACTGTCGGACCCCCTCGCTACCGTGAGGTCATGACCGAGATCCTGTTCCACCCGGCGACGCCGATGCCGGGTCCTGACGCCCGCCTGGCCGAGCTCGATCTGAAGGTCGAGTACCTGGACCAGGCGATCTGGGCGGGCGTGAACGCGCGCACGTCCGCGCCGCCCCTCGGGCCCACCAACGGGCCGGGGTTGCTCGACTGGATCCATCGCGTGGGGCGGTTGCGCGAGGTGCTGGTCGGGCAGGGGTGGGAGCGGTACGACCGGTGGAACGCCGGGCTGGTGCAGCACCCGTCCAAGCCGATCGTGCTCGGGGCGTTGCAGGGGAACAGACATACCGGCGATCCCGGCGCGAAACTGCGCAGCGACTACACGAAGGGGCCCGCGATCACGGCGATGACGCGGGACAACGACCACGACCAGTTCAGCCTGTTCTCCGACTTCGAGCAGAGCGGTGGGCTGAAGCTGTGGTTCCTGGTGACGTTCCTGACGATCCGGAACGGGCGGATGGTGGTGCTGCGGGAGGTGTCGCAACCGGAGCCGACGCCGCAGGGGCAGGTGATCGACCACTGGGCGCACCGGATCACGTTGCCGCCCTACGACTTCGGGCCGGTCGCCGACACCACACCGGACGGACCGGCGGAGATCGACTTCACCGTGTCCCTGCGCTGACCCCGTCTGGCGGCGGTTCGGAAGGAGGTACCAGAATGACGCCACCATGCTCACACCTTCCCGTCTCGTCCTGGCGCGCAAGCGGCGTGGGCTGACCGCGGCCGACGTGGCGCGGGCCGTCGGGGTGAGTGCGAGCAGCATCGGCGACTACGAGCACGGCAGGCGTCGGCCCGCCGCGGCGAGGACGGCCGCGTTGGCGCGGGCGCTCGGGTTCCCGGCGGAGTTCCTGGAGGCACCGGACGAGGCCGAACTGCCGAGCGAGGCCGTCTCGTTCCGGGCGGCCGCCAAGCTGCCCGCCGTGCGGCGGGACGCGGCGGTGGCGGCGGGCAGGCTGGCGATCGGGTTCAACCGGTGGCTGGAGCGGACGTTCACGCTGCCCGCGCCGGACGTGCCGACGTTGGAGCACCCCGACCCGGAGACCGCCGCGAGCATGGTGCGCGGCCGCTGGGGGCTGGGCACCGGTCCGGCGCCGATCGTGGTGCACCTGCTGGAGGCGCACGGCGTGCGCGTGTTCTCGCTGCCGGTGGACTGCGCCGAGGTGGACGCCTTCTCCTTCTGGCACGACGGCACCCCGTACGTGTTCCTCAACCCGACGACGTCCGCCGAGCGCGGCCGGTTCGACGCCGCCCACGAGCTGGGCCACCTCGTCCTGCACGCAGGTGCCCGACCGGCCGACGCGGAACGGCAGGCGAACACCTTCGCCGGCGCGTTCCTGATGCCCCGCGCGGGCGTGCTCGCCTCCGTGCCGCACGGCCCGGTCACCGAGCAGGTGCTCACCCACCGCGCCCACTGGCGGGTCTCGGCGCTGGCCCTGACCTACCGCCTGCGCGACCTCGGCCTGCTCACCGCCGACCAGTACGGCGTCGTCTGCACCGAGCTCAGCAGCCGCGGCTACCGCCTGGCCGAACCGGACGGCCTCACCGCCCGCGAGGGCTCCCTGCTGCTGACGAAGGTCTTCCGCACCCTGCGCGACCGCGGCACCACCCCGCAGCAGGTCGCCGACGAGCTGCTGCTCGACCCCGCCGAACTCACCACGCTCCTGTTCGGCCTGGTCGTCACCGCGCTGCCCGGCGCCCGCCGGACCACCACCCGTCAGGGCAGGCTCACACTGGTCCCCTGACGGCCCGCCGCCGCTTCCCCCACAGCGGGAGGATCGGCGGCAGGTCGCTCAGCACCGGCTTCGGCGGCTTCGGGGCCACGTCGCCGTCGTCGTCCCAGCCGCGCCCGTACTGGTCGGGCAGCTCGCCCCACCCCCAGTAGGGCGTCGGCCCGTCCGGCACGTAGCCGAGCAGCTCCAGCGGGTCCACGCGTTCCGCGCCGACCGTGCACACGTGCGCCCACTCGTCGCCGAAGTCGAACACGTAGGCGAACTGGTCACCGGGCTTCAGCTTGCCGAACTTGGTCTTGGCGCTGTCCATCGTGCCTTCGGGCTCGTCCCCGTCCCAGTGGTTCAGCGCGCTGATGCACGCCCCGCCGAACAGGGTGAACATGTGCATGTGGGCCAGGTCCCACCGGGCGAACGCGACGTCGACCGCCCTGGCCAGCTGGCCGAACGAGTGCGTCCGCGCCACGACGAAGTCGCGGCCCGGCCTTGGCCAGAACAGCTGTCCACGGCCTTCGACCAGTTCCACGCGTATCGACAACCAGGTGCGTGCCACGGCGACAAGATAGTGGATCTCGAACGGGTGTTTGTCCAACTCGAACGTGTTGACTATTCGCCTGTCGCGCCGTCGATGCGTTCCCGCAGGAAGTCGGCGTGACCGTTGTGGCGGGCGTACTCCTCCACCATGTGCAGCACGATCCAGCGGAGCGTCACGTCGGAGCCGTCCCGGCGCTTGGCGGTGGAGTCGAGAGGGGTGGCCGCGACGATGTCCCGCGAGTCGGCGCAGGCGGCACGCCAGGCCGCGAAGACCGCGGCGACGTCGGGCGAGTCGAGGTCGTCGAAGTCGCCGTCGGGGTTGTCGGGGTCGCTGTAGTACAGCGGCGGCAGGTCCCGACCCCCGACCCGGCGGCCGAACCACGCGCGCTCGACCTCGGTGAGGTGCCGCACCAGCCCCAGCAGCGACATCCCCGACGGCGGCACGGCCCGGATCCGCAACTGGTCGTCGGTGAGGCCCTCGCACTTCAGGGCGAGCGTGTCGCGGTGGCGGTCGAGGAAGCCGACGAGGGTGGTGCGCTCGTCGGCCACCGCGGCGGGTTCGGTGCGCGGATCGGTCACGGGTGGGTCCTCCACTGGATGGGCGATCCTGCCGAAACTAACCCCAAACACCCGAGGCGGCAGCGGACTTGACGTAGTCCGCAAACGTTCGCGGCTCCCGCCCGAGCACGCGCTGAACACCGTCCGACAGGCGCTCGTCACCTCCCACGGCGATGCGCTCCAGCAGGGCGGTGACCAGTTCCACCAGGTCGTCCGGCATGTCCGAGGCGCGCAGCGCCGCGCGGAAGTCCGCACCGGACACCGGGACGTAGCGGATCTCCGCGCCGATGGCGGCACCGATCAGGGCGGTGGCGTCCGCGAACGACAGGGCTTCCGGCCCGGACAGGTCGTGGACCCGACCGGCGTGGCCGGGACCGGTCAGCGCGGCCACGGCGACCTCGGCGATGTCGTCGACGTCGATGAACGGCTCCAGGCCGTCACCGGTGGGCAGCGCCACCTCCCGGCCGAGGACCATCGGCAGGAACATGTCCTCGTCGAAGTTCTGCGCGAACCACGTCGGCCGCAGGATCGTCCAGTCCACGCCGGACTCGCGCACGGCTCTCTCCGCAGGGTCGTCGTCGGGCATGTCCCGCGCGGACAGCAGCACCAAGCGGCGTGCGCCCGCCGTCACCGCTTCGCTGACGAACTCCGGCAGTTCGGGGTGGTCGACGCTCGCCGGTGACGGCACGACGTACACAGCGGACACATCGCGCAGCGCGGGCCGCCAGGTGTCGCGATCGGACCAGTCGAAGCGGACTGCGGAGGAGCGGGACGCTGGACGGGCGGCGGAACCGAGGGCGGCGGCGATGCGGCGGCCGGTCTTCCCGGTGGCGCCGAGCACGAGGATCGTCATGTCCCCAGTCCACCAGCGGACGCGGATGGACTCCATCGTCGAGGAGCCCATCCGCATGTGCGATCGTCCACGGCCGGTGTGGTAGCTGTGCGGGTATGAACTCCCTCGAAGACCTGCGGGACGCACTGCGCCGGTTCGCGGCGGCCCGCGACTGGGACACTTACCACACGCCCAAGAACCTGGTGATGGCCTTGTCCGGTGAGGTCGGCGAGCTGACCGACCTCTTCCAGTGGCTGACGCCCGAGGAGGCGGCAAGGGCCATGTCGGACCCGGAGCTGGCGTGGAACGTCCGCGACGAGCTGGCCGACGTCGTGCACTACCTGGTCAGGTTGGCCGACAAGCTCGACGTCGACCTGGTGGAGGCGGCGTTCGCGAAGATCGAACGCAACGAGAAGAGGTTCCCCACCGGAGACCTTCGCCCGGTCGAGTGACATGCTCGGTCACTCACTCGGACCAGTTCAGGGGGAAAACGTGAACCCGCAGGCGATGAACAAGCTGCACATGCACCAGAAGGTGACCTTCATGGTGAACCGCTACGAGATCTTCGCCGATGACGGCCAGGGCCAGCCGGGGGCCGTCATCGCGTTCGTCGAGCAGAAGCGCATGGCCTTCAAGGAGCAGGTCACCATCTACACGGACTCGTCGAAGTCGACGGTGCTGGCGAACTTCCGCGCGCGCAAGGTCATCGACCTGGCCAGCGGGTACGACATCACCGACGGCAACAACCAGCCGATCGGCTTCTTCCGCAAGGACTTCGGCAAGTCGCTGCTGAACTCGACGTGGCACCTGGACCAGCCGGGTGCGGCGACCGCGACCGGCAAGGAGCGCAGTCAGGGCGTGGCGGTGTTCCGGAGGCTGTGGAACTTCATCCCGTTCCTCAACAACTTCCCGTTCCCGATGCGCTACCACTTCGACTTCGCCCGCGGCGGGGCTCCGGTGTTCAGCGTCGACAAGAAGACCTGGCTGCGCGACCACTACCTCCTGGACGTCCAGGACCCGTACGTCGACCGTCGGGTCGTCATCGCGCAAGCGGTGGCCGTCGACGCGCTCCAGTCCCGCTGAGCCGGCTCTCCGCGAGCTAGACGTAGGTGAGCAGCAGCAGGACCAGCGCCACCAGCAGCACGACCCCGAAGAACGCCGCTGCCCACGTAGGCGGGGCAGGTGCCCTCTCCCGAGCGTGCCTGCCCCGTTTCCGCTTGCGCATCCCGTGTTTCCGCACACCGCGCCACCGCACCGGGGCCTCCAGGTCGACGTTCATGGTGATCACGTTAGGCAGCGCGGCCGTTGCCGCTCCCGGACTTCACCCGCTCGCAGCAGACTCGTTGCCCGGTCGGCCGCCCAGGCCGGTTCGGTCGTGACGCAGCGCCACTCCTAAGGTGTGGAGGTGGCAGTCGTCGTGGTGGGAGCGGGAATCGCGGGCCTTGCCTGCGCCAGGTCGTTGACCGAGGCCGGTGTGGCGGTGCGGGTGCTCGAACGCGGCCGGGTGTGCGGCGGCCGACTGGCGACGAAGCGCTACGACGGCAGGCGCACCGACATCGGCGCCGCCTACTTCACCGTCCAGGACGACGAGTTCGCCGCGCTGGCCGCACGCTGGCGGGACAGGGGTCTCGTGCGCGAGTGGACGGACACCCTGTCCGTGCTGGACCCGGACGGCGGCCACCAGACCACGGGCCCGATGCGCTGGGCCGCCCCGAACGGTCTCCGCTCACTGGCGGAAGACCTCGCCGAGGGCCTGGACGTGACCACCGAACAACCGGTCGAGTGGGTCGAACCGGGCCTCAAGGTCGACGGTGTCCACGCGGACGCGGTGGTGCTAGCCATGCCCGGCCCCCAGGCGCTGCACGTCCTGCACCCCGAACTGTCCACCGCCCGTGCCTCGGTCGAAGACCAGGGCTGGCTGGCGTCCCTGGCCGTCACCCTCGTCTTCCCCACACGGGCCTGGTCCGACTTCCACGGCGCGTTCGTCAACGACCACCCCATCCTGCAAAACGTCTTCGACGACGGCGAACGCCGCGGCGACGGCGCACCGGTCCTGGTCGCCCACACCACCCCGGAGTTCACGGAGCACTACGTGGCCGACCCCTCAGCCGCGGACGACGAGGTGGAGGCCGCAGTGCGCGCCGTACTGGGGCTGGACGTGCGCGCGGTCACCACACACGTGCACCGCTGGACCTACGCCCGCCCCACCAACCCCGCCAAAGCCCCGTTCTACCTCGACGAGCACCACATCGGCATCGCAGGCGACGCCTGGGGCAGCCCTCGCGTGGAAACAGCGTGGCTTTCGGGCACCTTGCTGGGCAGAGCCCTAGCCGCTCAACTGGCCTGACCAGGCCTTACGCGCAGGCCCCGAAACTGTCGGACCCCTCCGCTAGATTATGAATCGGGGGATCCTCACCACCAGGGGACCCCTGATCCCACATACCCGTAAACGCAAAAAAGCCCTGACGGGGACCCCATCACTGGGATCCCCGCCAGGGAATGATTGCCCCGCGGTGACCTACTCTCCCACACCGTCACCAGTGCAGTACCATCGGCGCAAGAGGGCTTAACTACCGGGTTCGGAATGGGACCGGGTG
>JAEBDY010000015.1:0-288807 GCA_049997955.1 Umezawaea sp. cmx-9-4
TGCTTCCGCCGGGCGTGGTGGGCCCTGTTGGGTGCTTCCGCCGGGCGTGGTGGGCCCTGTTGGGTGCTTCCGCCGGGCGTGGTGGGCCCTGTTGGGTGCTTCCGCCGGGCGTGGTGGGCCCTGTTGGTGCTTTGTTGAGCCTGGTGGGTGTGGGTTGGTTGCTGTCGTTGGGATTGATCAGTTCATCCGCCTACCTCCACCAAGCCCAATGCCTGCAGTTCGTCGCGCACCCAGTCCAGTTCTGCCGCCAAGAGCTTGATCAAGCCCGCGTCGCCCACCGGTCGCTCCGGTAGTGCCTGCCACGTGTACGTTTCCACCTCGACGTGGTCGGTCCGGGCCGTGGTGCCGCCGAACAGTTCCTTCAACGTGGACCGCAGCACCTCCCTGGTGCTGGTCAGCGGTGGGCGCGGGTCTGTGTGCAGTGGGGCGTGGAAGTGGGCTCGCCACGGGGCGTGGCCTGGTAGGCCGCCTGCCAGTGCCGCGTCCAGGTCGTCCACTCCGTACGGCACGCCTTCCCTCGTCTGGTGCAGGTGGCGGCGGTCCACGAACGACGACAGGGCGTACCTGGTCGCTGGATCGCGGGGGTTCCTGGCGTGCAGGGCTGTCGACGCCTGGACCTTCACCACCGGCAGTCCGGCTGTCGCCAGCGCGTCCAGCGCCTCCTCCGGGTCCTCGAAGGCCACGGCCAGGTGGCAGGTGTCCAGGCAGATTCCCAGCCTGGTGGTGTCGGCGTTCCCGAGGTGGGTCACGGCCTGGCCGGTGTTCTCCACCACGCAGCCCGGTTCCGGTTCGAAACCCACCCGGATCTGCCGGTCGATCCCGGACAGGCCGTCGGACAGCAGTTCCAGCTGGCGGGCGGCGCGGATCGAGCGGGCCGGTGTCCACGGTTCGCGCCAGCCGAGCGGGAGGGTCGAGATGCTGCCGCGTGCCGCGTCGTCCGGCATCAGCGCCGCCAGCAGGCGGGCCAGGTCGAGGGTGTAGCGGGTGCGCCTGGGGTCCGCCCAGTCCGGGTGGTAGACCGCGTGCTTCACCACCGGGGCGTGGAAGCCCTGGTACGGGAAGCCGTTGAGGGTCACGACCTCCAAGCCGCGGCCGTTCAGTTCGGCGCGGAGCCCGGTGACGGCTGCCGGGTCGGCGATCAACTCGGTGGCGACCTGCCTGGCCAGCCACAGGCCCAGACCCAGGCGGTCGACGCCCAGGCGTTTGCGGATCGGTTCGCCGAAGCGGCGCAACTGGTCCAGCACGCCCGCGAGGTTCTCGGCGGCGTGGACGTTCGTGCAGTACGCGACGTGCACCGTGGTGCCGTCGGCATGGCGGAAGCGCACGGGACTCACCCCTGCCCGCGGGTGTGGTGGCTCAGGTCGACGTGCGGATCGAGACGCATGCAGGCCTCCCCGGCGAGGACCATCGGGACGTCGGCGGGCACCGGACGTCCGGCGGCGACGCGGTCGTCGGCGAACGCGCGCAGCATCCCGCGCAGTTCGTCGTCGATCCGCAGTGCGCCGATCTCCGCGAGCGGAACGCCCAGGGAGACGCACTTGAGGACGGCCTGCCGGTAGGCGTGCGCGT
Source organism: Umezawaea sp. cmx-9-4 (assembly GCA_049997955.1). GTDB lineage: Bacteria > Actinomycetota > Actinomycetes > Mycobacteriales > Pseudonocardiaceae > Umezawaea. The sequence goes on from JAEBDY010000015.1 coordinate 1,570, forward strand.
CCAGGTTCGCCGCGCCGTACGGGCCGAGCGCGGCGGTGACGAGGGTGGGGTCGTCGGTGCGCAACGCGTCCCGCACCAGGAGCAGGCCGACGTCGCCGATCGACAGCTCGGACAGCGCGCGCAGCACCGCGCGCTTCTCGGCCGGGTCGCCGAAGCGGTACAGGCCGGTGATCTCCTCGGCCAGCACGGACGGCGGCAGTGCCGCGAGCAGTCCGACGCGCACCTCGTCGACCACCTCCGGCCCGCACGTCCGGCGCGCCTCGGGGAACAGCACGCGGATCGCCGTCGGATCGGCCGCGATCCTGGACACCGCGTCGGCCTGCCGGGCCGCCCCTCTGAGGAGCGCCAGGGATCGCCTCGCCACGGCCGGTGCCGCGTGGCTGTCCCCCGGCAGGTCCACGGCGACCAGGCCGCGGTAGCCGACGTCGGCCAGCGCCGCCAGCACGGGCGCGCCGCCGAAGCCGGGGTCGTCGATCCGGACGGTCACCAGGTGCGGTCCGGCGCGACGCACTCGGTCCGGCACGGACGCCGCCTCGACGCGCCCGCGGTGGCCGATGTCCAGCGTCAGCCCGAAGAACTCCGGCTCGCCCAACCGGGCCCGGAGGCGCTCGTACCCGTCGAGGTCGGCCACGAGGGTGCCCGGTTCGAACCCCAGTGGCACGCGGACGTCGGCCGCCGCGGCGACCAGTCGTGCGCACCCGGCGACCAGTCGGTCCCAGGCGACGCGGTCCGGGACGTCCGGCTCGGGGCCGCTCCGGAACGACACCGCCTCCGCGCCGAGGTCGGCCGCGATGTCGAGCGCGGCCAGCAGGAGGTCGATGCGGGGTTCGGCGTCGGCGTCCAGCAGGGTCGGCGCGTGCTCGTGCCACGGGTCGAGCAGGTAGCGGGCTCCGGTCTCGACCACCACGGCCAGTCCGAGCCGGTCCAGGTCCTTCGCCAGCGCGGCCACCTCGGCGGCCAGCGACGGCGAGAACGGGTCCAGGTGCCGGGGGCCCAGGGTCAGTGCCACGCCTTCGTACCCGAGGTCGGCGAGCACCCGCAGCGCGTCGCCGAGCCGGTGGTCGGCGAACCCGGTCGTCCCGTAGCCGAAGCGGGGCCCGGTCATGTCGGCGACATCCCGCGCGCCCTCATCGGCGGGCCCAGTCGCGCAGCACGTCGTACTGGGCGGCCAGTCCGTGCGGGCCGACGCCCAGCGGGTCCTTGAAGAAGAACGCCAGCTCCGGCACCTGGCCTGGTTCGTCGACGGTCGCCATGAACCGGGCGAGGTCCAGCACCAGCGGTGCGGCCAGGGCGGAGTCGCAGCCCTGCCAGGTGACCTGGAGGGTCATGCGGGTGCCGAGGAAACCCTCGAACAGCACGTGGTCCCACGAGGTCTTCCAGTCGCCCAGCGCGCCGACGTGGTCGATGTGCACCCGGCCGTCGACCGGGTGGCCCAGCTCCCCCTCCAGGACCCGCTGCTTGGCCGCCTCCTTGCTGGCCGCCGGACCGGGGTCGGCGAGGTTCGCGCCGTCGCCGCCGCCGAGCAGGTTGGTGCCGGACCAGGACAGCACGTGCAGCGCGCGGCGGGCGAACATCGGCGCGAGCACGGACCGCAGCAGCGTCTCGCCGGTCTTGCCGTCACGACCCGCGTACGGCACTCCCATCACGTGCGACAGCTCGTCCAGCGCGGGCAGCCACGCGCCGGTCGACGGGGTGAAGTCCACGTAGGCGCAGCCCGCGCGCATGGCGGCGTACGCGTAGAGCGAGCTGGCCGGCAACGTGTCCAGTGCTCTGTCCAGATCGGACAGCCGCTGGTGCGCGGGGTGCCGGGGGCACGGCGGTTCGGTGGAGGCGACGTTGACGACCACGACCCGGTCGACCCGGTTGCGGCGGCGGAACGAGGCGATGTCCGAGCCCAGTCGCGCCGGGTCGCCGGACACGCCGGAGCGGATCTCCCCCTCGGCGACGGTGAGGTCGGTCCACACCAGATCGGCCAGCCTGGCGGGGATCACCCCGCCGTGCACGAGCTGCTCGACCCGTTTCACCAGTGGCGTGTCCACGACGTCGTGCCCGCCGAACACCAGGTCCGACCACGCGGGCAGCCCGATGTCGGCGAAGTCGGGCAGCTCGCTGACGCAGCCGGTCGGCGGCGCCACCCCGACCCGCATCGCGGCGGCGCCCGCGATCGCCGTGGTGGCGACGGATCCCCGCGCCCCGATGAACCACACCCCGGTCCTGCCCATGGTGTCCCCTACTCCGGCCGCGTGGCGGGCGGCAGCCCGGCAGGCGCGGCGATCCTGGTGCTCATCCGGCGCTCCCGACCGCGGTCCGGACGGGCACCAGCGCCGGGTCGTCGAACACCGCGTCGAGTGCCACGTTCGCGCCACCGCGCGACGCGGCGGCGAAGCCGAGCGTGGACAGCTCCACCCGGCAGCCGCCGATGTCCGGCGCGATCACGCGGGCGCGCAGCTCGGCCACCATCGGGCCGAGCAGGTACGGGCCGAGGCAGGCGAAGTAGCCGCCGAGGACCACCACCCGCGGGTTGACGAAGTTGATCAGGATCGCCGCCCCGACCCCCAGGCCCGCGCCGACCTCCTCCAGCGCGTCGAGCGTGCGCCGGTCACCGGTCTCCGCGCGGCGGCGGATCATGTCGAGCCGCTGTTCGAGGTCGAGCGACGGGTCGGTGACCGGGTCGTCGGCGTCGGCCGCGAGGCGGAGCATCCCGGACATCCCGACCAGGGTCTCCCAGCAGCCGCGACGGCCGCAGCCGCACTCGTGGCCCGCCGGGTCGAGCTGGATGTGCCCCACCTCGCCGGAGAACCCCTCGGCTCCACCGAGGAGCCTCCCGCCGGAGATCACGCCACCGCCGACGCCGATCTCGCCGGTCAGGTACACCAGGTCCGGCGTCCCGGCGACGCCGCCCATGACGTACTCGCCGAGCGCCGCGAGGTTCGCGTCGTTGGCCACCCGGATCGGCATGGGGTGCTCGGCGAGCAGCCCGGTGAGCCGGTCGGCCATCCCGCGCACCACGGGCACGTCCCGCCAGTGCAGGTTCGGGGCAAACGCGACGACCCCGCTCGCCACGTCGACCAGTGCCGGGATCGCGACGGTGACACCGACCGGCAGCACGTCCCGCCGCCTGCACTCCCGGACGGCGCGCGAGGTCAGCTCCGCCACGGCGTCCAGGACGTCCTCCGGCGGCAGCGCCTGCACGTCCAGCGCGACCCGCTGCTCGAACAGCACCGTGTTGGTCAGGTCGAGCACCAGCGCGGTCAGGTAGTCGACGTTGATCTCGACCCCGATCCCGCCGACGCACCGCCCGTCCAGCTCGACGCTCCGGCCGGGCCGCCCGACCCCGCCCGCGCGAGCGGGTCCCCCTTCGCGCACCAGGCCGCGGTCGGCCAGTTCGGCCACGAGGCTCGACACGGTCGCCTTGTTCAGCCCGGTGTCGGCCGCGATCCCCGCGCGGGAGCGGGGGCCGCGGACGCGGAGGTGCCGCAGGACCAGCGCCAGGTTGCTCCGGCGCACGGCGGCCTGGTCGGCGGGCTGTGCCGCGACCAGAGATCGGAGGACTGGGGAAGGGTGCACGGCCACCGCCGGTTCGTCGGTCGGATCAACGAATCGTGCCACTCGAATGCGTGTTAACTGTCGATTTTTTGCGGGTAACGACCAGTGCATTAAGGCGTAAACGGATGCGCACAAGCAACAGTTCACGTCCCCATGTCCCACCAATGGAGTAGTCATTAGTTTGTCGGCCAGCTTTACGTGACCGACCGGTCCGCCAACTAGCCCAAGCGGCCCAGCACTCGTTGCTACGCAAGAAATTTCCGGTCGTCACGGCGCTTGACGCGACCTGGACCACGCGCTATACAGGTCTGATTAGTCCCTGCCGTGGACTAAAACCAGGCGCTATTCCAAGCATTTCCGCATTGTCCCGCAGCCTATTCGCATCGTTGTCGACGATTCGAGGGCTCCCCTGCCGTCGTGAATTACATCCTGGTGTTTCACGGTCGCGTCGCGCGCGGGAACCTCGAACGTCCCGACGCTCGCACCACCGGATCCGGAACTCGTCACGAACCGACGGCGGCGGCGAACCCCCGAACGGCACCAGCGGCGGAGAGGGAACACGTCGGGTCGCTGTCCACCGAAGACCCGCCCGACGCAGTTCCGCACCGCGCTCCACCACTTCCTGTTGCGCCCCACCGTGTTCAGCGACGCCGACGGCCCGCACCCCGGCTTCACCCGGCAGGTGCACGCGGTTCCACCGGGCGGAGCGCAGCGCGCCGACTTCTCCGGTCGAGACGAACACCGCGCCTGCGGCGCGACGCCGCGGGTTAGCGCTTACCACCACGCCGTGACCGTGACGAATCAGGCGGGCAACACCCAGGGGACGGCTGCACGAACCGTGTCCGACGCCCGTCTGTCGCACCGGCGTCACAACCGGATGAATTTCCGCCGCGCCTCGGCGGGCCCGGTCGCGGTTCACCAGGTCACGGCCGAGATCCGCGGGTCCTGGACCGTCCCGCTGGACCCGTGCGACGGGTAGAACCTGGTCAGCGGCGGTCACAGGTGGTAGAAGAACACCTAGCGTCTGCTCCGACCGAGGTCAGGGCGGCGGCGAGAAAACTGATGCGAACGAACGACCTCCATCCTGCGTATCTAACCAAGACACCGGCGTACCACTTCTTCACCCGGTTGTGGCACGATTCCGGCCACCACTCGCGCCGGCAGCGCATGACGGAAGGAGCCAGGTGAACGCCCGTACCGAGCAGGTCGACGACCTACAGCTCGTCGCGCTCCCCAGCGCGGTGAACTGCGCTGAACTCTTCGCGCGGTTCTCCCTGGCGGAATGGTCGCTGCGGCCCATGCAGGACGAGGCCGCTCACGTGCTGGGCCACCTGGTGGCGTCCGTGGTGGACACCGCCAACCACCGGGTTCCCCGGTTCATCACCCTGCGGCTGCGGCTGTCGGGCAACATGCTCATCCTCGAGGTCGAGATCGACCCGTACGCCCCCAAGCCCGCGCCCACCAGCGCGCTCAGGGGACGGCACGCCGGGGTCCTCCAGCTGGACGACGGCTGCACGCTGCTGTGGTGCGAACTGCCGCTGCCCACCGGGATGACCGCGTCCGCCGTTCCGCTCCCCCGCCGCGAACCCCGCCGGTCACCCGCGGCCGAAGGGCTGCCGCCGGAGGCGACCGAGGTCGACCCGCAGGTCATGGAACGGCTGCTGTACGGCCTGGGCGGTTCCCAGGGATGGCAAGGCGAGTAACCGTTCTCCCCCGTGCCCGCCACCCGACCTCGTCGGGCGGCGGGCACTGCTCTTCCGCCGGGCGGAGCCGGTCACCACGACCCCGTCCCGCGCGAGGTGGGGTTCAGGTCCGAGCCGCGTAGGACTCCAGGTGGGCCGCGGCCGCGTCGGCTCCGCCCGCGTCGCGGAACGACGCCCGGACGCGGCCCGCGGCGGTCCGGTAGCCGGGGTCGTCCAGCACGGCGTCGAGCGCGATCCCGATGTGGCGGGCCGTGGCCAGGTTGAAGCGGACCTGCACCCCCGCCCCGACGCCTTCGACCTGGGCGGCGACGATCGGCTGGTCGTCGCGGATCGGGGCCACCACGAGCGGCAGTCCCTCGTTCAGCGCCTCGCAGACCGTGTTGTGCCCGGCGTGGCAGATGACGGCGTCGACCGAACCCAGCAGCTCCAGCTGCGGAACCACCGGCAGGACCAGCACGTCGTCGTCGGAAGGGCCCACGGCGCCGGTCGGGTCGACCACCACGGCCTGCACGCGCGACGAGCGCGCCCGCACGGCCGCCACGGCTTCCTCCAGGAACCGGGACCCGGCTCCGACGCTGATCGTCCCGAGGCTGATGAGCACCAACGACCGGTGCGGGTCGAGGCGGTCCCACGGGAACGCGGGCGCGGACGCGCGCTGGTGCAGGGACGGGCCCACGTAGGCGATCGGCTCGCGGCGCGGGATCGGGCCGACCACGTCCTCGGTCGTGTAGGCCAGCACGAGGTCCGGCGAGTAGCGCAGGTCCGACGACGGGCCGCCGTAGGCCTTGCGCAGTCCGGAGAACAGGCCCTGCAACCAGTCGAGCACCTTCGGCAGGCCGGCCTCCATGTCGATCAGCTCGGCCGGGGTGGTCGCCGACGTGACCCACGGCAGCCCGGCGGCGCCCGCCACCAGCGCGCCCGCCAGCGCCTGCTGGTCGGCCACCACGACGTCCGGCGAGAACTCCTCGACCGCCCTCCGCACGCCGGGAACCATGGTGTGCGCCAGCGGTTCCAGGAACTCCTCCCACATGACCTTGATCGACCGCATGCTGCGCACCTCCGGGCCGCGGTCGGTCCAGTGCTCCGCGGCCGGGGGCACGGCGCAGTCGAACACCGCCGCGTCCGGTCCCAGCACCGTCCGCAGCAGCGGCTCGTGACCGGCCCAGGCGACGGAGTGGCCGCGCTCGACGAGGCGGGCGGCCACGCCGATGGTCGGGTTCACGTGCCCGGTCATCGGGGGCACGACGAACAGGAACCGGCGCGAGACCCCGTCCCCGCCCGAGGGCGCGGGAGGACGGATGGCCGACGGGAACACCGGGGGCGGTGAGAGGACCGGGCCCGCGTTCCTGCGCAGCTGCGCCACGACCTCGTCGACCAGCGTGCCCACGCGGAGCGAGATCAGCTGGTCCAGGTCGAGGCCCTGGAGGAACGAGAACACGTCGACCCGGCCGCCGTAGAACGCCCCGAGCCTGCCCAGCAGCACCGGCAGGTCCGTGCCGATGCTCTCGAACTGCAGGTCGACGTGCAGGTCGGTGTCGCGGGTGATCGACTCCGCGGCCACGCCGTAGTCGCCGAGCACGCGGACCAGGACCTCCGCGACTTCGCGGTGCACGACTTGGGGGTCCACGGTGCTCGACATCAGGTCCTCCGGCTGGGTGGGGGAAGTGGGGGTCGACACGGTGAGGACCGGCCGATCATCAGTGGGATCGACGACGTGCCAGCGCCCCCGCACCGGGTCGCCGTCGATTCGGCTCGTGGCCGCGGGTGGTCCGTGCGGCACCAGCCCGGTGATCCGCAGCACCGAGCCCGGCCGGACGCGCAGCACCGAGCGGACGATGTTCTCCAACGCCGCCAGGGGAAGCGCCAGCGGCGGGGTCAGGGGAACGGTCCACAGGTCGGCGGGCTGGGGCTCGCGGACCACGGCGGTCCGGTTGACCGGGCCGCCGTCGTGCCAGGTGGCGACCGGGATGACCGCGCCGAGCCAGCGGGCGGGCCCTGGAGCGGCCGACTCCCGCGCGGCGCGGACCGCGACGGGTTGGACGTCGGCCTCCCTCGCCTCGTAGCCGAGCCGGAGTTCGGCGACCGGGCCGAGGTCGAGGCGGTCGAACCGCACGTCCACCACCGGTCGGCCATCCACTGTGGACAGCGTGGTGGTGCGGCGGAGTTCGACCGCTCCCCCGGTCAGCCGCACGCCTTCCAGGCACACGGTGACGTCGCCGATCCAGGCCACCGCCTGCTCGTCGCCCGCCGGGCGCACCCACACGGCGGAGGCGAGCGCGTTCTCCAGCAGCACGCCCACCGGGACGGCGGGGTGGCCGGACACCGCGAAGTCGGTCAGCACGGGCGCGCTCGTGCCGTCGAACAGGACGTCGGCGACGAGCTCGACGCCGGGCCGGTAGCTGACGGGCGTGCCGAGGTGGAAGACGCGCGGGTAGACGGCGGCGAACTCCGGCACCTCGCGGTGCAGCGGGAACCCGCGCACCTGCACGGGGTTCAGCGCGGTGCCGAGCGCGCCGAGGAACGTGACCTCGCCGTGGGCGGGGGCGAGCAGCTCGTCGGCCCAGCGGCGGACGCCCTCCTCGGCGCCGATGGCGGTCATGTACCGGACGGCGGCGTCGTAGTTGGTGATCAGCCCCATCCGTTCCCACGTCGGCCAGCACAGCGTGGTCACGGGGAACGCGGCTCGCGCGCCTGCCCAGAGCCCCAGCCGCGTGAGCCCGTCGTTCGCGGCCGCGTAGGCGATCTGGCCGACCATCCCGCCGAGGCGCCCGCTCATGGAACCGGTGTTGCAGAAGAACTTCAGCGGTCGGTCGCGCAGCGCGTCGAACAGGTGCGCGAAGCCGTCGACCTTGGTGGAGACGGTGCGCAGGATGTCGTCGTCCGACATCCGGGGCAGCCGGGTGGCCGTGTCGACGCCCGCGTTGTGCACCACGCCCGTCAGCGCGGGGCCCAACCGGTCCAGCAGCGCGTCGACCTGCGCGCGGTCGGTGAAGTCGCACACCTCGTAGTCCAGCCGCAGCCCCTCGGCCCGCGCCGCGGCCACGTTGGCCGCGAGCACCCGCCGCTGGGCCATGCGCGTCGTCTCCGCGCGCATGGCGGCCAGTGAACCGTCCGCGCTGGCCCGGATCCACAGATCCCGCTGGTAGGCCTTGAAACCGTCGTCGTCGAGCGCGCGCCACGCGTCGGCCGGTCCGGGCAGCGGGTGGCGGCCGGTGACGACCACCCGGCACCCGTGCGCCGCGGCGAGGTTCGTCGCGGCGGCGTACCCGATGCCCCGGCCGCCGCCGGAGACCAGCACGACGTCCGCCTCGCCCAGTTCGACGGTCGGCGCCGCGCCGTCCTCGCGGCGGGGCGCGAGGGTGTACCGCACGCCGTCCGCGTAGCCGACCTCGTAGGAGCCCCACCGGTACAGCTCGCGGAGGAGGACGTCCGGCAGGTCGGCGGCGTCGGCCGGGTCGACGTCCACGACCTTGGTGTTCAGGTTGGGCAGTTCCTGGTGCAGCGTCTTGGCCAGCCCGGCCCACAGACCGCCCCACGGCCGGTCGCTCGGCTCCCGGTAGCCCATCCGGCCGCCGAGGTAGGTGACGGCGACGTAGCAGGTCCGGGTGGCGTCGACCTCCTCCGACCAGGAGTCGTAGCACCCGCGGATCGCGCCGATCGTGCGCAGCAGGGCGGGCCGCCAGTCGGTGGCGAACCCGGCGTCCGTCGTCAGGTCCACGATGCCGTCCGGCCGGTCGTCCGCGTCGCGCAGGTGCCCCTGGCCGACGAGGACGACGCCGTGCGCGAGCAGCGCCGACCCGACCGCCTCCGACGCCTCGTCCGTGCCGCCGATGAGCAGGATCCGCTTGCCCGCCAGGAGGTCCGAGGGCGAGGGGTCCGGGGTCGGCGTGCGGCGCGGGTGCCAGACGAACCGCCGGGTGCTCACGACGGCACGCGGGACGCGGTCATCAGCACGTTGGGCATCGGGCGCAGGGACGCCTTCGGCCAGATCCCGATCGGCCTGCCGGGCGTCGAATCCATCCGCACGCGCTGCGCGACGGTGGCGACGACGAGCTGGACCTCCATGAGCGCCGCCTCGAATCCGATGCACTTGCGGGCTCCGCCCCCGAACGGGTAGTACGCGTACTTCGGCCGGTCCGCGACCTGGTGCGCGGGGCAGAACCGCTGCGGATCGAACGCCTCCGGGTTCTCCCACAGGCTTCGGCTGTGCTGCGTCACGTAGGACGACAGCAGCACCGAGCTGCCCGCCGGGACGTGGTAGCCCGCGATCGTGTCGTCGGCCACCACGTCACGGGGATAGGACCACACCGCCGGGTAGAGCCGCAACGATTCCGCCACGACCTGGTGCAGGTACGGGAGGTTCGGCAGGTCGGCGACGGTCGGCGTCCGTCCACGGAGGACCTCCGCCAGCTCGGCCTCCAGCCGCCTGCGGACCTCGGGGTGCTGCGAGAGGGCGTGCAGGGTCCAGACGATGCTGCACCCGGTGGTCTCGTGGCCCGCCAGGAACAGCGTCTTCAGCTCGGCGAGGACCGCTTCGCGCGGCCACGGTGCGCCGTGCTCGTCGCGGGCGGCGAGCAGCGCCGACACGACGGTGTGCTCCTCGACCTCGCCGCGCGCGTGCTGCTCCACGACCTCGCCGAGCACGTCGTCGAGGGTGGCCCGGTGCCTGCTCGACGTCCGGCGGTACCCGGTCGGCACCCAGCGCGGCAGCAGCTGCGACACGGAACCGCTGCGCAGCACGGCCTGCATGGCGAACAGGGTCGCCGGTTGCAGCCGCGCGGAGTGCGGGCGCAGGTCGACGCCGACGAACATCTTGCCGAACACGCCCATGGCCAGGGTCATCACGCCGTCGGTGACGTCGACCGGGTCGCCCCGGTCGGCAGCGGCCTCCCACAGCTCGACCAGGTCGGTGGCGCACTCGGTGATGGCGGGCGACTTCTCCACCAGCCGGGGCTTGTGGAAGAACGGCTGGCTGACCTGTCTGCGCTCGCGCCACTCGGCGCCGTCGGTGGTGAGCATCCCGCGCCCGAAGAACAGGTCGAAGTTGCCGTAGAACTTGCCCCGCACGTAGTTCTTCGCGTTGTCCTGCAGGATGTGCTTGACCGCGTCGGGATCGCTGACCAGGTGCACCACGAACGGGCCGAGCGAGATGCGCACGACACCGCCGTGCTCCTGCTCCATCGTCGTCACGAAACCGATGGCGTCGCGGTCGAAGCGGCCGAGCTGGCTGCCCTTCGGGCCGGGCGCGATCACGTGGTCAGCCACCGGGTTCTCCTCGTGGACGGGTCAGGCCTGCGTGAGCGCGGCGGTGAGCGGGTCGACGTACCCGAGCGCTTTCGCCTCGACGTCGTGGATCTGGGCGACCACCCGGCCGTCGGCCGTGGTGGCGACGAACCGGTTGCCGGGCGCGGCGCGGCCGACGGTCGACTCGGCGGGCGTGGCGTAGAGCTCCAGGTCGCCGTGCCGCAGGACGAGGGCGTGGTCGTCGCCGCGCTGGTACAGGTCGATCCGGCGGATCGACACGGGCACGGCCACCGGCAGGCGGTCGTCCACCAGCGCCAGCACCTCGGTGCGGACCATCGCGTCGAGCAGCACGGCGGGGATGTCCGACGTCGACGGGCGGACCTCGGTGGGCGCGAACCTCGCGCGCTTGCCCTGCGGGTGCAGGCGGGTGTCGGTGGTCGCCACGAACGGTCCGGTCAGCCGCACCGGCGAGGTGTCCAGGTGGTACGGGTCGGGCAGGGCGACCTCGTCGTCCTCCGGCCACGCCTCCCAGTGCGGCGCGCGCGGGAACTCCCGTGCGAACCGCACGACGACGCTGCTCAGCAGCCGGTCCTTGACCAGCGGGATGCCGCTGGGCGACACGACGTCGACGGTGAACCGCACCTGCACCGACGTCACCTCCTCGCCCTGCTCCAGCAGCCGCGCGCTGATCCGCTTCGGCCCGGCGGGGTGCGCCTGGACGAAGTGCTCGAACCTCAGGTCGGTGAAGCCGATGACCTCCTGGTCGGGCACGATCCGCGCGGCGGTCTCGGCGGCGAGCGCGACGACCCAGCTGGCCGGGACGGTCGGCGTGCCCCGGACCAGGTGGTGCTCGACGTCCGGCACCGTCGCCGGGTCGAACTCGCGCACGGCCTCCGTGCGCGGGCCCAGGTCGGCGGACTCCAGGTAACCGGGGTAGAGCCGCCTGCCGAGCTGGAGTTCGGCGTCGCCCATGTGCAGGACGAACGGGTGCCGGTTGGCGGCGTGCAGTTCGCGGACGAAGTGCCGGACGCCCTCGCTGATCGCCATGTGCGTGTACAGGCCGCCGCGCTTGAAGTACGAGCGGGCGAGCACGTCCGAGCCGATGCCGACGCCGTCCCACAGGGTCCAGCCGACGGTGAACTCGTCGGTGCCGGACAGCGTGGTCGCGTGGTCGGCGGCGGAGGCGAGGAAGTCGTTGCCGGAGCCGTAGTCCAGCTCGCCCGCGAGGCCGAAGTGGCCGAGCAGCGAGCCGAAGTTGCACCACAGCCTCGGCGGCCGGTCCCGCAGCGCGCTCTTGAGGTTGCGGTAGCCGTCCACCTTGAGGTCGCGGATGGCGCGGAACTCGGCGAAGTCCTTGTCCGGGATCAGCGCGGACCGGTTGCGGCCTGCCGCGTTGATCACCAGGTCGACGCGGCCGTGCGCGGCGAGCACCTTCGCGACCGCCGTCTCCACGGACGCGCGGTCCGTCACGTCGCAGGTGAGGTAGGTGACCCGGTCGGCGCCGCAGCGCTCGACCATCTCGGCGATGTTGCGGTGCGCGGCGCGGGCGTCGACCATCCGGTCGAACTCGCGGTTGAGCCCGGCGACCAGCGCGCCCCGGCGCGCGGCCAGCTCGGCGCGGATGAAGTGGCTGCGCCCGGCGGCGAACTCCTCGTCGGTGCCCTCGAACACCTCGGGGCCGTAGCGGTCCAGCGGGTTGCTGCCCAGCAGGTAGAGCCTCGGCCGGAACGTGCGCGCCAGCTCCTTGACCACCTCGGCGGTGATGCCGCGCGCGCCGCCGGTGGCCAGGACGACGGAGTCCTCCGACAGCAGGGCGTCCGCCGGGTCCGGCAGTTCGATCGCCTCCGGCACGAGCACCAGCGTCTTGCGGACCATGTCGCCCGTGCCGCCTGTGCTGTCCACGTCCTGGACGACCACCGGGTAGAGCCTCTCCGCGGCGCTCTCGCGCTCGGTCCGGCGCACGGCCGTGGCGAGGTCGACGTCGGCGGTGAAGAGGCCGAACGTGTGGCAGTTCGGCAGTTCGTGGTAGCTGCACTTGACCAGGGCTGCGAACAGGCCGTGGCACGGGTGGTCGCGGCCGTCCGGCCGGGCCCCGAGCAGCAGCGAGATGAACGAGCTGCCGCCCGCGGCGAGAACGGTGTAGCGCTCCTGCACCACCAGGAACGCGGCTTCGTGCAGCGCGGTGAACCGGTCGTCGCCCGCGAGCACGGCGGAGCAGGGGACGACCGCGCCGAGATCGGTGACCAGGCGCAGGTGCCGCGCGGTCGACCCGGAGAGCAGGCTGCGGACGGCGAGCGGGGTGCGCTCGGTCAGCTCGTGCCAGCCCGCGCGGGGCGCGCGCAGCGGCCGGGTGGAGAGCACGATCGCGTCGTCGGGCACCTCGACCGACGCGAGCAGGTCGGGGTCGTCGGTCACCACGACGGTGCCGGGCGGGAAGAACGGGATCTCGGGGCGGACGTCGCGGGCGGCGTCCGGCCGCAGCCGCGGCACGTACCGGCTGACCTCCGGGGGCGGGGCCCCCTCGTCGGTGAACCGGCACGGCAGCCGGTCGGCGGCCTTCTCGGCCACGGTCAGGTCGACGCGCACGCCGTCGCACACCACGCTCACCGGACCGGCGGGACCGGTCAGCGCGCGAGCCAGTGCCACCGCGCCCGCGGCGCCCGCGTACCGCGCGTGCTCCGGCGCGGTGGAGTCGACCGTGCGCCGGTGCTCGGGCGCGGCGGGCACGTCCAGCGTCGCCAGGACGGGCAGGCCGTGGGCCGCGGCGGTCTCCTCCGTGGTGAGGGCGAACAGGAACGCGCCCTCCGCGAGGGCGTGGTCCGGGCCGACCAGGTCGCCGAGCAGCATCCGGTACTCCGGCAGCACGTTGCCGTTGAAACCGCCCACCAGCGCGAAGTCCAGCTCCCCGGCCACCAGGTAGCGGTGCGCGACGTCGAGCGCGGTCAGCGCGGAGGACAGGCCGGAGTCCAGGGTGGTGTTGGGGCCGTTGAGGTCGAAGTAGTTCGCCATCCTGGCCGAGATCACGTTGGCCATCATGCCGGGGAACGAGTCCTCGTTGGACGGTGGCACGAGCCTGCGGACGCGTGCCGCCAAGGCCTCGGTGAAGCCCGGTGGCAGCGCGAGGTCGGCGGCCAGCCCGGCGGTGATGTCGTCGAGGTAGCAGCGGGTGGCGTAGAGCATCGCCGAGCGCGTCGGGCCGAGGTTGCCGACGACGACGCCCGCGCGTTCCGCTCCCTCGTCCCACAGGTCCCCGAGCTGCTCGCGCAGGTCCCGCGCGCAGTGCAGGGCCATGAGCTGGCAGCGGTCGATCGTGCGGACGGTGGAGGCGGGCAGCCGGACCTCGGAGAACGGCGGCGGCGGGTAGAACTCGCCGAAGCTGTCGTCGGGCGCGGGTCCGCCACCGCGCAGCCAGCGGACGATCTCGTCCGAAGTGGACAGTCCGGGCACGTGACCGGACCAGCCGACCACGACGACGGGCCGGTCGGTGGCCACGGCCGTGCGCGGCGGCAGGCCGGGCACGTGGTCGCGCAGCAGCACGTGGGCGTTGGTGCCGCCGAACCCGAACCCGGACACCGCGACGGTCCTCGGCCGGTTCGCGTCGCGCGGCCACGGTTTCGGGGCGATCGGCACGGCCAGCCCGGTCTCCGCCATGCGGAACTCCTCCGGCGCGGCGGTGAACCGGTGCTGCGGCGGGATGGTCTCGTGGCGCAGCGCCAGCACGGCCTCGATCACCGACACCACGCCCGCGGCCCAGCCGGTGTGGCCGATGAGCGACTTGTTCGACGTGACCGCCGTCGGCCCGGCCGTGCCGAAGTGCTTGCGCAGCGTGGTGAACTCGGCCAGGTCGCCGGCGGGCGTGCCCGTGGCGTGCGCGATGACCCAGTCGACGTCCTCGCCGCCGGACTCGCGGCCCGCGAGCGCGCGGCGCACCGCCAGGTCCTGCCCGTCGGCGTTCGGCGCGTACACGGCCTTGCCCCGGCCGTCGGAGGACGTGCCGAGCGCGTCGACCACGGCCAGCACGCGGTCGCCGTCCGCCTTGGCGCGGCTCAGCTTCTTCAGCACCACGACCGCCGCGCCGTCGGCGAAGACCACGCCGTCGGCGTCGGCGTCCAGCGACCGCACGTCGCCCCGGTCGGACAGGCCCTGCAGCTTGGCGAACAGCACCGTGCCGCGCGGGGCGAGCGCGAACGCCCCGCCGCACACGGCGACGTCCTGCTTGCCCATCAGCAGGCCCTTGATGCCGATGTCGATCGCGTACAGCGACGACGAGCAGGCCGTGTCGACCATGGTCGTCTCGGTGTCGGCGGGCAGCAGGCCCGCCATGGCGAGCGCGCCCACCCGGTGCGGCAGGAACCGCGACGGCTCCTCGACCCCGCGCCGGTACCGGGCGCGCAGCGCCTTCTTGATGGAGTCGAGCAGCGCGCCGCGCTCGGTGCCGGTGAGCGGCAGGTCGGCGAGCACGTCGGCGGACAGCCCGGTGGCCGACGCCAGCACCCCCGCCTCCTCCAGGTGCTGGCTGCCGTCGGCGGTGTAGCCGACCAGGAACGAGAAGCGGTCGTCGTGGCGGGTGGTGACGCCTTCGAGCGCCTGCACCAGGGAGTGCCGCAGCCACCGGGTGGTCAGCTCGTCGTCCGCGTGCCCGGACGGCACGCCCGCGCCGTCGGCGGGGACGAAGTCGGTGATGAAGACGCCGTTGGCCTGGTAGCCCTTGTCCTCGCGGGCGTGGTCGGGCGAGTGGAAGTTCGCCTGTTCCCAGCGTTCCTCGGGAGCGGGGGTGAACAGCTCCGCGCCGTCCAGCCGGAGCCGCCAGAACTCGTCCGGCCCGTTCGCGCCCGCTACGGCCATGCCCATGCCGACGATGGCGATCGTGTCGTCGTCGGTGGGGTTGTCGGGGGCGGGGTCGGTCGGGTCCGTGAAGGGCGGGTTCGTGAAGGGCGGGTTCGTGGGAGGTGGTGCCGAAGGGGAAGAGCTTTCGACGGGCTTCGCCCGTCGAGGACCCAACATGGTGGCGCCGAGGCTGAGGCCGCCGTCGGCGAGGACGACCTGGCCGGTGATCCACGCGGCGTCGTCGGAGGCGAGGAACGCGACCACGCGCGCGAACTCCTCGGGTGTGCCGAGCCTGCCGGACGGCGTGGACTCCGCGATGACCCGCTGCATGTCGGCGGCGTCGGGGAACTGGTCGGCGACGTCGCTGACGAGCATCGCGGCCGACGCGGCGTTGACCCGGATCCCCAGGGGGGCGAACTCGACCGCGAGGTAGCGCATGGCCGCCTCGGCCGCCGCCTTGGCGGGCGCGCACGCCAGGTAGTTCGCCATCACCAGGTGCGAACCGCCGAGCGCGGACACCGTGACGATGGAGCCGCCGCGGCCCGCCATGAGCGGCGCGGCCAGCCGGGCGCACCGCAGACCGCCCTTGAGGTTGGTGTCCAACGCCCGGTCCAGCAGTTCGTCGGTGACCTCGTCCACCGGGACGAGCGCTCCGTCGGCCGCGTTGTTCACCAGGATGTCGAGGTGGCCGAAGCGTTCGCGGATGTCGTCGAACAGCCTGGTGGTCTGGTCCTCCCGGGCTATCGAAGCGCGGAACAGGTCGACACGCGCTCCGGCGGCTTCGAGTTCCGCCCTGGTCTGCTTGGCGGCGTCGTGCGAGTGGAAATAGTTGATCAGAACGTGGGCGCCGCGGGACGCCAGTTCCGCGGCGATCGCCTTGCCCACTCCCCGTGCACCGCCCGTAACCAAGGCGAGTTTCCCGGTGAGCTCACGCATAGTGCCCATCCCGTTACTTGGTGGCGGCAACGGGGTAATCGAGGTGGCCTTCCACGATGGCGGCGTGCACGAAGTCGACGACCTTGCCCATCGTGTCGTAGTCGGCGAGTCGAACTCCCTCGGCCTGCTCGGAAATGCCGTAACGGGTCACGACCCTCGTCATCAACTCGATTTGCTTGACCGAGTCGACTCCGAGTTCCGCCTCCAGCAGGACGTCGTCCGTGAACACCTCTTCCGGGTATTCCAACGCTGTGGCGTAAACCGACCGGACCTCCACCAGCAGCTTCGCGCGGTCGATCGTCACGCTGGGTACAGCGGTCAGTTTCACCACCGGCGGCTCCGGCGGCTCCACCGGCAGCGGGACGAGCCGGATCGGCGCGGGCGGCGTGACCGGGTCCTGCCCGGTCGTGAACGCCTCCAGCCGGTCGGCCACGAGGTCGGCGATCTCGGCGCGGTGCTCGGCCCAGAACGCGGCGAACACGGCGGGGTCGACGCCGGGGGCCAGCGTCTCGCCGATGCGGCGCACCGACTCCCCCTTCAGCCGCCCGCTCGCCCGCAGCGCGGCGACCGTGCCGGTGAGCGCGAGCACGTCGTCCTTGCCGCGCGCCAGGGTCGACAGCGAGGTCGTGCCGTTGGGGACGACGGAGGCGACGAGCCTGGTCAGCGCGGTCAGCGCACCGGCCTCCACGAACACCCGGCCGCCGTCGGCGTGCACGCGGCGCAGGCCGTCGGCGAACGCCACCGGCTGCACCAGGTGACCGGCGAGCAGGTCGGCCAGCACGTCGTCCTCGCCGTAGTAGCGGCGCAGGATCGGGGAGTAAACCCGCACGTCCATGCGGTGCCGGGGCAGTCCGCGGATGCGGTCGGCGAACTCGGCGACCGCCGGGCGCAGCACCGGCGAGTGGAACGGGAACGGCGAGTTGAGCCGCACCGAGCCGATGCCGAGGTGGCGGGCGACGACCTGGAGGGTGTCCATCCCGGCGGACGCGCCGCTGACCACGACCTGGCGGTCGTCGTTCTCCGCGGCGACCGCGACGAAGGGGTCGCCGACGAGGTCCACGAGCAGTTGCGCGCGCGTGCGCGGCGTGGTCAGCGCGACCAGGTACCCGTCCGGCGAGACGGACTCCACGGCCAGCACCCGGTGGGCGACGATCCGCGCGCCGTCCTCGATCGAGTACGCGCCCGCGGCGACGAGGGCCGCGATCTCGCCAAGGCTGTGGCCCATGAGGACGTCCGGCTGGAGGCCGTGCGCGGCCAGCACGAGGTGCGCGGCGAGGTCGCTGCCGTAGATCGCGAGCTGCGAGACCCAGGCGTCGTCGCGGAGCAGATCCGCGATGTCGACGGGGCGGGGACCGAACACGACGGGGGAGAGGGGGCGGCCGAACAACTCCTCGGCGACCCGGTCGACCGCGGTGAAGACCTGCGCGACCTCGGGATGTTCCCGGTGAGCCGCGCGGAGCAGCTCACCATCGAAAGCGCCCTGCCCAGGGAACAGCAGGACCACTTTTCCTTCAGCCATCGTCCTCTGCCCTTCGGATCGTGCACCACCCGGTACCGGGCTCATTGCGGAATGTGCGGTGAAAGCCGAACCAGGGCCGGCGACGAAATAGTAGCAGCGCCACTTGGATACTCAAGCCCCCTGGTCTCCCCCTAAGGCAAATGCTATATATCAATGGAACCCCTACGCGTCCAGCGGACCTCCGGACGTGGTGGTATTGCCCTCTTAGTCTTATAACAAGGTTACGAAAAAGAAGATTTATACTCTACGAAAACCGGGACGATCCGGACGGCCGAATGCGACCCGGATCACCCCTGCGGAACAACTCCACCGGCCCCTTCGGAGCGAGCCGGGGGCACGACGGCCGACGCACCCGCTCCCACCCGCGGGTTTCCGGTCCGGCGAATGGGAACGTCACGATTCGCGCTCGACCCGTGCCGACGCGGAGGGGAAGCGGTCGAGTGCTCTCCGGCACGTCGGATCGGGTCGCCTTCCACGAACCGGAACCGGGTCCGGGAACCCCCTGGAACCCTTCGCATCGGCAACGATCGACTGGCCGGGATGGATACGTCCGCTGCCCGTTCCGACCGCCGGGAGCGCCGTGCACGAAACGTCCTGACCTATCGCCGGTCGTGCGGCAGGGGTCGGGGCAGGGGTGCTGGTCCAGGTCACGAATCCGCGCAAAACAATTGACACCCCCGCGAAATGCACGGGATAGTGGTGGTCAACAGCTTCCTGGAGGACCGGATGACGGACATGCAGGGATGGGGTGCGGGTCGCCCCACCGACTTCTCGTACCTCGACCGCCGTCCGTTGGCGGTCGGGTGCCAACACCCCGGCCGGCGCACGCGCGCGGCTCTGACCAGCGAAGGTTCCGCCTGCTGACGGCTTGACCGCCACCGGGTGGAGCCGCCGTTCGCCTAGCGCGAATCGAGCGGCTTTTTTTCACGACCTACGTGCGGAACACATTCCGCGAATTCGTCGACCTCTTTTCCGGAGGGTTGGCCGAGCGGCTCAAGGCACCGCCTTTCTAGGGCGGAATCGGTAACAACCGAACGCGGGTTCGAATCCCGCACCCTCCACCGGGCCCCGGCGCCGCGGGCGATGGCACGCGGCGCCGGGTTCGGAACGGAACAGCAGGTCAACACCCGATCGGACCGTTCGAGGCTTGTCGGTTCACCACTACGCGCGCAGGCGACGACGTACAACCGGTGCGCCGGTCGCCGCCCGAAACCGGTCCACACCCGCCGTCCACAGGGCTGGCCACACCCGCAAGTCGTGGGGCCGGCCACGACTGCGGTCATGCGTGCGGGACGTGGGCGCGCAGGCCCGGTCTGGCCTGCGCCCGGTAGCCGGTCGGTCGTCGGGGCGGCGCGACCCCGGCGGTGGAGCCGTGGGCGAGGTGGCCCCGAGGTCGGCGCGGGCGACGAAGTGGTCGCCTGCGGACCAGGGCGTTCCACTGGGACGGTTCCGGCCGGGACACCGGCCGGACGGCCCGGCGGGAGCACGACGACCGGCATCCGGACACCGCGGTCGTGACGTGGTCCTCGCTGTCGAGGCTCGTGCTGCGCGCGATCGCAGCCGCAGGTCACGTAATGGTCTGGACCAAGATCGCCGGTACCCTTGACCCATGGACAACGGCGTGCGGGCAAGGGTGATCGAGCCCGTCTCCGTCGAGCTCGCGCAGCACCTGCTGGTGTACAAGTTCGCGATCGACGAGCTGATGACGAAGCTGCGCATCCTCAGCGAGGAGTTCGACTTCGTCCACCAGCACGACCCCATCGAGCACATCACCAACCGGGTCAAGCGGCCGGAGGCGATCATCGAGAAGCTCCGCCGCAAGGGTCTGGAGCCCGAGCCGTCGCTGATCGCCGAGCACCTGCACGACGTCGCCGGCGTCCGGGTGGTGTGCCCGTTCGTCTCGGACGTCTACCGGGTCGAGGCCATGCTGCGCCGCCAGCACGACGTCGAGATCCTGCGGTCCAAGGACTACATCGCCGAACCCAAGCCGAACGGGTACCGCAGCCTTCACCTGATCGTGCGAATTCCGGTCTTCCTGTCCAACCGGGTGGAGCACGTCAAGGTCGAGGTGCAGGTGCGGACCATCGCGATGGACTTCTGGGCGACGCTGGAGCACAAGCTGTTCTACAAGTTCGACGACCAGGCGCCGTCGGACTTCGTCGACGAGCTGACCAGCACCGCGCTCATCGCCGCGCAGCTCGACCGCCGGATGGAGGCGCTGCACCAGCGCGTGCACCGCGAGGGCTGACCGCGAACCGTTGGCAGCGGCGGGAAAGCGGTGCCGCGGAGGCGCGAGGGTCGCCTCCGCGGCACCGCCGTCAGTTGCCCGGCCAGGAGTGGTACTCGCGCAGGCCGTACACGAGCGGGGCGTGTCCGTGGTGTTCCGAGACCGCGAACACCTCGCCGAAGACGACGATGTGGTCGCCGACGTGCTCGGTGCGGCTCACCCGGCAGTCCGCCGTGGAGTGGGCGTCCTCGTGCAGGTGGGGCCCGCTCGCCGTGGGCGGCATCTCCCACGGGATGAGGTCGAAGCGGTCCGGGTCGCCGGAGGCGAACAGCTCGGCCACCGCCTGGGCGCGGCCGTGCAGGAAGTTCACCGTGAAGCGGGAGCGGTCCAGGATCGTGTCCAGCGTGGGGCTTCCCTTGCGCAGGCACACCAGCAGCGTGGGCGGCGACAGCGTGACGCTGCACACCGACGACACGGTCATGCCGCGCGGCGAGCCGTCCTCGTCGGTGGTGGTGACCACGGCGACGCCGGTCGGGAACCGCGCCATCAGTGACCGGAAGTCCGCGACGGGCAGGTCGGACAGCGATTGGGTCGGTGATTGCGTCATTGCTTACCACCTTGCGGTTCGAGTACCGGCTGCGGCGCCGTGCGACGGGCGTGCAGGTCGATGAGCGACAGCAGCGGACCGGTGAGCGCGGTGGTGACCAGTGCCATGATCACCAGCGCCAGGAACAGGCCCGCCGACAGCAGACCGGCGCTGTAACCCGCTTGCAGCACCACGATCTCGGTGAGGCCGCGGGTGTTCATCAGCACGCCGATGGTGACCGCGTCGCGCTTGGTCTCGCCGCCCAGTCGGGCGCCGAGGTAGCCGCCGCCGATCTTCCCCGCGATCGCGAGGCCGGTCGCCAGCACCGCGGCGAACCACGGCAGCGCGGACGTCGGGGTGGCGAACAGGCCCATGCCCGCGACGACGAAGAACACCGGCACGAACAGGCGTCCCAGGGACGCGACCGGCCGGGTGATCTCCTCCCAGCGGTGGGAGTCCTCGCCGTTCGGCATGGCGAGTCCGACGACGAACGCGCCGAACACCGCGGTGAGCCCCCAGTGCTCCATCTGGATCGCCAGCACCAGCGCGGTGACCGCCACGGCCACCGACAGCAGCTTCGGGAACCTCGCGGCCAACTGGCTGGAGGTGTTGCCGCGCAACAGGATTCGACCGACCAGGGCGATGGCGACACCGATCGCGAGCACGACGACCGAGCGGACCACGCCGCCCCAGCCGCCGGACGCGGTGCCGAGCGCGACGACGAGCAGCAGCCAGGCGGTGGAGTCGGTGAAGACGGCGGCGGCCATGGACAGCTTGCCGTTGCGGCCCGCCAACATGCCCCGGTCCTCCAGGATCCGGGCCAGCACCGGAACCGCGGTCACGCTGAGCGCGACGGCGATCATGAGCACGAGCGAGAGGGTGGGCGCGTCACCGCGCAGCGCACCGTCACCCGACCAGAGCACCCAGCCCGCGAAGGCGAAACCCGTGACGAGCGACGGGAAGAACGAGCCGACGGTCACCCATCCGACGGAGCGGGACCCCAGTCCCCCGCTGCCCCGCCGCAGCTCGTGGGCAACGCCCACGAGGAACAGCACCAGACCGATCTTGCCGATCTCCTTCAACACGCCGAGCACGTCGGCAGGCAGCAGTGCCGCCAGCGCCCCGTGCCCCGCGACGGCGACCACGACCGGCACCACCAGGATGCCCGCCAGGATCTCGCCGATCACCTCCGGCTGGCGCGCGGCACGCGCGGCCAGCCTCCCCAGCATCGCCGCGGCGAGCACGACGACCAGCACAGCGACCACGTGCGCGCCCACGAGCAGGCCGCCCATCAGGCGTCGCCCCTGTTCGCACCCGCGTGGCGAGGTGTTCGCCTCACCATCGACAGCGCCCTGCTGCCGGAGAAGTTCTCGATCCTCCGCGTGGTGGTCCTCGGGTGGTCGAACATCTCACACTCCACAGTTCTCGGGTGCAGAACCCGTGTCGGATCTACTTGGGCGCGTGTCCCACCAGGTTGAAGAACACGTCGTCGAGCGTCGGGCGGCGCATGGCGAAGTCCGCCACGTCGATGCCCGCGTCCTTGAGCGCCACCGCCGCCGCGGCGATGCCGTCCATGCCGTCGCGCAGCTGGAGCGCGATCACGCCCTTGACGGGGTCGGAGGTCGGGTGGTCGACGGCGATCGGCGCGAGCACGCGCACGGCGGCCTCCACCGTGTTCGGCAGCGCCACCACGACTTCCAGCCACTCCTGCCCGACCTTGCGCTTGAGCTCGTCCGGCGTGCCGTCGGCGATGACCTTGCCGGAGTTGATCACCACGATCTGGTCGGCGAGGTAGTCGGCCTCCTCCAGGTACTGCGTGGTGAGCAGCACCGTGACGCCGTCGGACACCAGGCCGCGCACGGTGGTCCACAGCGACTGCCTGCTGGCCGGGTCGAGACCGGTCGTCGGCTCGTCCAGGAACAGCACGGCCGGGTCGGCGACGAGGCAGCTGGCCAGGTCGAGCCTGCGCCGCATGCCGCCGGAGTACGTCTCCACCGGCCGGTCCGCCGCGGCGGTCAGGTCGAACCGCTCCAGCAGCTCGACCGCCCTGCGGCGGGCGCCCGCGCGGCCGAGGTGCAGCAGCGTGCCCAGCAGCACCAGGTTCTCTCGGCCGGTGAGCAGCTCGTCCACGGCCGCGTACTGGCCTGCCAGGCCGATCCTCCTGCGCACCTCGACGGGCTGCTTCACCACGTCGAAGCCCGCGACCAGCGCGCGCCCGCCGTCGGGCTCCAGCAGCGTCGCGAGAACCCGCACGGCGGTGGTCTTCCCCGCGCCGTTCGGCCCCAGCAGCCCCAGCACCGAACCCTGGCGCACCGACAGGTCGATGCCGCCCAGCGCCTGGTGATCGCCGTACCGCTTCGTCAGGCCTTCGACCTCGATCGCGACGTCCACGTGCACTCCTCGTCTGATCTAGCGAACCGGGTCAGCCCGCGCGGGTGGCGGACTGGTCGCGGAGGCTCCTGGGACGCATGTCCGTCCAGTTCTCCTCGATGTAGGACAGGGCTGCTTCTCTGGTTCCCTCGCCGAGCGCCACGGTCCAGCCGGGGGGCACCACGGCGAACGAGGGCCACACGCAGTACTGGCCTTCGTCGTTTACCAGCACTAGGAACGACCCGTTCTGGTCGTCAAAGGGGTTCGTCACTTCGGCACTCCCGTTGGCTCGTAACTTCCCCGGTGCCCGCGACCAATGCTGTCCGGGGGCGCTGACCGGTCACTGACGGATTCCTGATCCACGAATTCCTGGTCTACTGGGCGACCAGGTCGACGGGCGAGGCGCTGTACCCGTAGACGAAGTTGGAGTAGAGCCGCGTCGGGTCGGCGGGCAGCCGGATCTCCGACACGGTGTCGCGCAGGCAGCCGAGCACCGCGCTCACGTGCGCCCGGCCGAGGAACGCCCCGAGGCAGAAGTGCGGGCCGAACCCGAAGGCCAGGTGCTTGTTCGGCGTGCGGGCGAGGTCGAACCGCTCCGCGCCGGGGAACACCTCCTCGTCGAAGTTCGCCGAGCTGTTCCACAGCACCACGACGTCGCCCTCGCGGATCAGCGTGCCGCCGACCTCGACGTCGGCGACCGCCCGGCGGCCGAAGTGCATGGCCGGGGTGGTCCAGCGCAGCACCTCCTCGGTGGCGCTTTCCAGGCTCACGTCGCCGTTCTTGAGCGCCAGCCACTGGTCGGGGTGCTCCGCGAGCGCCCGGACCGCGCCGATGGACGACATGCGGCTGGACTCGTCGGCGCCGAGGATGAGGCTGTAGCAGTTGAAGACGATCTCGTCGTCGGGCAGCGGCTTGCCCTCGACCAGCCCGGTGGCCAGCGCGGACACCACGTCGTCACCGGGGTTGCGGCGGCGCTCCTCCGCGAGGGTCCCGAAGTACATCAGGATCTCGTTGCGCGCCAGCCACTCCTCCATCTCGCCGTCCTCGGAGCTGTGCCGCGCGAGGGTCTTGTTGTTCCACTCCACGAGCTGCCGCCGGTCGGCCTGCGGCACGTCCATCAGGTCGCCGATGGTGTTGATGGGGATGTTGTCGGCGACGTCGGACGCGAAGTCGATCGGGCCCTTGCCGACGACTCCCGCGAACAGGTCGCGGGTGCGCTGCCGGACCAGTTCGGCCACGTGGTCGAGCAGGCGCGGCGAGAACGACTTGAGCATCAGGTTCCGCACGGCCCGGTGGTGGGCGCCGTCGGTGACCGCGAGCATCTTGCCCGCCGCGGAGTCGTGGCCCTGCAACAGCGTCGAGAGCACGTTGCCGCGTTCGGAGGTGAAGTTCTTCGTGTCCTTGTACACCGAGACGACGTCCGCGTAGCGGGTGACGGACCAGAAGCCGGGCACGCCGCCCTTCGGCTCGTTCCAGTGCACCGGGCTGCGCTCGCGCAGCTCCCCCCACAGCCACACCGGGTCGTGGTCGATGTAGGTCTGCGGGTCGGCCAGATCGAGCGTCGTGGCGTCGACGGTCCCCTGCGGGGTGGTCATGGCGTTGTGCCCTTCGGCGGCTGGGGGGTCATGCGGAGGCGGTGCGGTAGCGGCGGACGCTGAGCACGGTGGTCACCACGAACAGCAGGCCCAGCGAGATGACGATCACCAGGGTCGGGTTCTCGGAGGGGAAGCTGGGCGAGACGGTGACCGGGTTGCCCCACAGGTGCCGCAGGGCGGTGATGACGGCGCTGACCGGGTTCCACTCGGCGATCGGGCGGATCCAGGCGGGCAGCTTGTCCACGGACAGGAAACCGTTGGACATGAAGGAGAAGACGACGGCGACGATGCCGGAGATCGACTCGATGGTCTCCAGGTTCTTCGACATCATGCCGAGCAGCACGCCGACCCAGAGCATCGTGTACATGAACGCGGCGAGCAGGGCGAACCCGGCGAGCACGGACACGGGGTCATTGTGCGTGCGCCAGCCGAACAGCAGGCCGAACGCGACCACGATCGCCAGACCCATCAACGTGATCACCAGGTCGGCCATGGTGTGCCCGACCAGCACCGCGGCGCGGGAGATCGGCATCGAGCGGAACCGGTCGATCAGCCCGCCCTGGAGGTCGAGGCACACCGCCACGGCGGTCGGGCCGATGCTGGCCAACCCGACCTGCGCCGCGACACCCGCGAAGATGAACTCCATGTAGTTGTTGCTGCCGGGGATCTCGATGGCGCTCTGGAACAGGTAGCCCAGCGCGATCATCGTGACCAGCGGGTTCAGCGTGATGCCGAGGAGCCTGCCGGGGTTGCGCTTGAGGCGGCGCATCCGCCTCCCGCCGATGGCGAGCACCTCGGTGATCGTGGACAGCGGGCCGGACGAGGCGGTCGGCTTGACTGCCTTCACCTGCACGCGCTCCGGTGTCTGATTGTCGCCTCCGGCGACGGCAACAGTGCTCATTCCCCTACTCCGTTCTCGGATTCGAGCACCCGGCGGAGTTCCGCCGCGATCGCCGCGCCGATCAGCGCCTGCGGTTCGGGGTGCATCATGTACTCGTGTCCACAGTGGACCCGGTGCAGCTCGACCGGTCCGTCCACGTGCGGGGCCCAGGCCGCGGCCAGTTCGTCGACCTCGGCCTCGGTGAGGTCCTCGACGGCCGCGAACAGCCGCATCGGACCGGTGTAGCGCGAGGGGGTGAAGCGCTCCATGAGCTTCCCGTGGTTGCGCACCACGGCGAGCATCGCGAGCAGCCGGTCCTCCCCCAGCTCGGCCAGGGGGTTGCGGTCGCGGCGCAGCACCTCCACCACGTCCCGCGCGGTCAGCTCCCGGCCGTCGAACTCGGCGCGGTCGTGGCCGATGACCTCCATGACCCGCACCAGCTGCTCGCGGTCGTCCACTTCCTCGTCGCCGTGCCCCGGCCGGTGCGGGTAGCCGTCGAGGTTGACCAGCAGCTCCACGGTGTCGCCCGCCTCCTGGAGGCGGACCGCGATCTCCTGCGCCAGCACGCCGCCGAACGACCAGCCGAGCAGGTTGTACGGGCCTTCCGGGCGCACCTGCTTGAGGTGGCCGATGTACTCGGCGGCCACCTGCTCCATGCTCGCGGGCAGCGGGGCCATCCGGCCGACGCTGGGCGACTGGAGGCCGTAGATCGGGTGGCGCTCGTCGAGGTGGCGGGCCAGCCCGACGTACGGCAGCGCCGAGCCGAGTCCGCTGTGGACGAAGAAGAACGGCGTCCCGTCACCGGTCGGCCGGATCGGCAGCACGGTGGCGAACGGGTCCTCCTGGCCCAGCTCCCCGACCTCGTCCAGCACGCGGGCGACCGACGCGGCGCCGGACGCGGCAGCGCCGTCCGGTTCCACCTCGGCGGCCGCCGCCAGCGCCCGCACGGTCTTGTGCACGAACACGTCGGCGATGGTCAGCCGCAGCCCGGACTTGCGAGCCCTGCTCACGACACCGGTCGCCAGCAGCGAGTGCCCGCCCAGCTCGAAGAAGTCGTCGTCGATCCGGACCCCGCCGATCCCGAGCACGTCGGCGAACACCTCGACCAGCAGGTGCTCCGCCGGCGTGTTGGGCTCGCGGGTGGGCGTCCGGGTGCCGAAGTCCGGCTCCGGCAGAGCCTTGCGGTCCACCTTCCCGTTGGGGGTCAACGGGAACGCGGTCAGCACGACCAGCGCCGCAGGCACCATGTACTCCGGCAGCGAGACCCCGAGCGACCGCTTGACCGCGGCCGTGTCGACCTCGCCGGTCGGCGCCATCAGGTAGCCGACGAGCCGCTTGTGCCCTCCGGCGTCCGTGCCGACCGCGACCACGGCGTCGACGACGCCCGCCTCGGCGCGCAGCGCGGCCTCGATCTCGCCCAGTTCGATCCGGTGGCCGCGCACCTTGACCTGGTGGTCCCTGCGGCCCAGGAACTCGATCTCGCCGTGGCCGTCCCAGCGGACCACGTCGCCCGTGCGGTACATCCGGGATCCCGGCTCGCCGAACGGGTTGGCCAGGAACCGCTCGGACGTCAGGTCGGTGCGGTTGAGGTAGCCCCGCGCCAGCCCGTCGCCCGCGATGTACAGCTCGCCCGGCACGTTCGGCGGCACCAGGCACAGCGCGCTGTCCAGCACGTACACCTTGGTGTTGCTGATGGGCTTGCCGATCGTCGGCGTGCCGGTGCCCGCGCGGTCCACGTCGGACACCGTGGACCAGATGGTGGTCTCGGTCGGCCCGTACATGTTGAGCACCTCGTGCGCGGCGGCCCGCAGCGCGTCGGCCAGCGACTCGCTCAGCGCCTCGCCGCCCGTGATGACGACCCGCACCCGGCGCAGCGACTCCGGCGTGGTGCCGACGAGCGCCTGCCAGAGGCTCGGCGTCGCCTGCATGACCGACGCCCGGCCGGACACCATCAGCGCGCCCAGCGCGATCGGGTCCCGCACGGTGTCGCGGTCGGCCACGATCAGCTTCGCGCCCGCCACCAGCGGCACGAAGATCTCCAGGTTGGAGATGTCGAAGCCGAACGTGGTGACCGCGAGCAGCCGGTCGGCCCTGGTCATGGACAGCCGATCGCACATGTCCGTGATCAGGTTGGCCAGCGCGGCGTGCGGGATCACCACGCCCTTCGGCCTGCCGGTGGATCCCGAGGTGTACATGACGTACGCGGGGTGGTCGGCCGCGAGGTACCCGTTCCGGTCCGCGTCGGTCACGTCCACCGCGCCGCCGCGCTTGCGCAGCGCCCGTTCGGCTTCGGCGCCGCCGAGCACGAAGCTCGGGGTGCCCGCGAGGTCGGGAACCCTGCCCTGCGCGGCCTCGTCGGTGATCACCAGCACCGGCTTGGCGTCGTCGAGCATGTACCGCACGCGGTCGGCCGGGTGGTCCAGGTCGATCGGCAGGTACGCCGCGCCGGACTTCAGCACCGCCAGCGCCGCCACGATCAGGTCGGCGCCGCGGGTCAGCGCGATGGCGACGACCCGTTCCGGGGCCGCGCCCCTGGCGATCAGCTCCCGCGCCAGCCGGTTGGCCCGCGCGGTGAGCTGCCGGTAGGTCAGCGTCACGTCGCCCGCGACGACCGCGGTGGCGTTCGGGCTCGCCGCGGCGGTGGCGGAGATCAGGTCCGGCAGCACGGACGCGCTGATCGCGCGGCCGGTGTCGTTCCACTCCACCAGGATTCGATGCCGTTCCGCCACGCTGAGCACGTCCGCCTCGCTCAGCGGGGCGTCCGGGCTCGTCACGACGGCGCGCAGCAGGCGCACGAGCCGTTCGCCGATCTCTTCCACGGTGCGCTCGGTGAACAGGTCCGTGCGGTAGGCCAGCACGCCGTCCATCCCGGCGGGCGTGCCGTCGGTGTGCTGCTCGACCAGCTCGAACTCCAGGTCGAACTTGGAGCGGGTCGCCTTCATCGGCACGACACCGCTCTCCAGGCCCGGCATCGCGTCGGCGGGCTCGTCGTTGTTCTGGAACGAGAGCATCACCTGGAACAGCGGGTGCCGCGACAGCGACCGGGTCGGGTTGACCGCCTCCACCAGCGCCTCGAACGGCAGGTCCTGGTGCGCGTACGCGCCGAGGTCCGCCTCCCGCACCCGGTGCAGCAGCTGGCGGAACGTCGGGTCGCCCGCCGTGTCCGTGCGCAGCACCAGGGTGTTGACGAAGAAGCCGATCAGGTCGTGCAGCGCCTCGTCGGTGCGGCCCGCGATCGGGCTGCCCAGCGGGATGTCCGTGCCCGCGCCCAGCTTGGTGAGCAGCGCGGACACCGCGGCCTGCACGACCATGAACACGCTGGCCCCGGTCTCGCGGGCCAGCGCCACCACACCGGCGTGCAGGTCCGCGGGGACCGCGAACTGGCGCACGTCGCCGTCGTAGCTGCTGATCGCGGGACGCGGGAAGTCGGTCGGCAGCTCCAGTTCCTCGGGCAGCCCGGCCAACGCCGTCGTCCAGTACGCCAGCTGCGAGGACAGCACGCTGTCCGGGTCGGTCTCCGAGCCGAGCCATTCCCGCTGCCAGACCGCGTAGTCGGCGTACTGCGCCACGAGCGGCGCCCACTGCGGGGCCCGACCGGCGCACCGCGCCTCGTACGCGGTGGCCAGGTCGCGGGCCAGCGGCGCGGTCGACCAGCCGTCGAACGCGATGTGGTGGAACACCAGCAGCAGCACGTGGTCGCGCTCGTCGAGCACGAACAGGCCTGCCCGCATCGCGGTGTCCGAGCCGAGGTCGAAACCGCTGTCGATCTCCGCGGCCACGACGTCGAACAGCTCGGCCTCCGGCACCCGCCGGACGGTCAGCGCGGTGGACGTCCTGGTCAGCACCTCCTGGTACGGCACGCCGTCCACGTCCGGGAACACGGTGCGCAGGATCTCGTTGCGCTCCACCACGTCCGCGAGCGCGGCGGTCAGCGCCTCCACGTCCAGCTCGCCGGTCAGCCGGACCGCGAGCGGGATGTTGTAGGTGCCGGTGGACTCCTCCTCCATCCGGTTGAGGAACCACAGCCTGCGCTGGGCGTAGGACAGCGGCAGACCCTCGTCGCCGTCGCGCTCCTGGGCCCGCAGCGCCGGTCGGGCGCCCTCGGCGCCGTCGACCAGCCTCGCCAGGCCCGCGACCGTGCGGGCCTCGAACAGCGCCCGCACCGGCAGTTCGACGTCGAGCACCGTCCTCACGCGACTGACGACCCGCGTGGCGAGCAGCGAGTGCCCGCCCAGGTCGAAGAAGTCGTCGTCCACCCCGACCTCCGGGGCGCCGAGCACCTCCGCGAACACGCCGCAGAGGATCTCCTCGACCGGCGTGCGCGGACCGCGGACCGCCCGCGGCTGGGCCACGAGGTCCGCGTCCGGCAGCGCCTTGCGGTCCACCTTGCCGTTGGGGGTCAGCGGGAGCACGTCCATCACCACCAGCGCGGACGGCACCATGTACTCGGGCAGCGACTGGGCGAGGTGCTTGCGCACCACCGCGAGGTCGAGGCCGTCGACACCGGGCGCCGGGACGACGTACCCGACCAGGCGCTTGTGGCCGCCCTGGTCCGAGCTGACCGCGACCGCGGCGTCGCCGACGACGTCGGCGGACCGCAGCGCGGCCTCGACCTCGCCCAGTTCGATGCGGTGGCCGCGGATCTTGACCTGGTGGTCGCGCCGCTCCAGGAACTCCAGCTGCCCGTCGGGGCGCAGCACGACCCGGTCGCCCGTGCGGTACATCCGCGCGCCGGGCTCGCCGAACGGGTCGGCCGTGAACGCGAGCGCGGTCTTCGTGCGGTCGCCCAGGTACCCGCGGCCGACACCCGTGCCGCCGACGTACAGCTCACCGGCCACTCCGGCGGGCACCGGACGAAGGTCGTCGCCCAGCACGTAGAGCCGGGTGTTGCGCACGGGACGCCCGATCGGCACCCGCGACTCGCCCAACTCGTCATCCTTGGTGATCACCGCGTGCGTCACGTCGTCCGAGCACTCGGTCGGCCCGTAGGCGTTGACCAGCGCGATGTCCGGGAACCGCTCGAACCAGCGGCCGCACAGGTCGGGCGGCAGCGCCTCACCCGTGACGACCAGCCACTTCAGGCCGGGCAGTTCCGGCGCCTCGCCGGTGACGTCCCACGAGTCCAGCGCCGCGCGCAGCAGCGACGGCACGACCTCCAGGATCGTGACGCCCTCGGTGGGGACGGTGGCGAACAGCAGGTCCGGGTCGACCGCCGTGTCGCGGCCGACCACGCGGGTCGTGCCGCCGACGATCAGGGTCGTGAGCATCTGCCAGACGGAGATGTCGAACGTGACCGGCGCGTTGTGCACCAGCTTGTCCGCAGAGGACACGTCCAGGTCCTCCACCTTGCACAGCAGGTGGTTGACCATGCCCCGGCGGTGCACCATCGCGCCCTTGGGCTTGCCGGTCGACCCGGACGTGAAGATCACGTACGCCAGGTCGTCGGCCGCGCCCAGGGCGGGCGCGAGGTCGGTGTCCCGTGCGTCGTCGAGCACGACCACGTCGATCCCGGCCGTCTCCACGATCTCCGCGGCCAGCGCGCGGTGCGCCTCGTCCACGACCAGGCGCGTGGCACCGCTGTCGGTGAGCAGCGCGGCGATGCGCGCCACCGGCGCGGCCACGTCCAGCGGCACGTAGCCGCCGCCCGCGCCCAGGATCCCGAGCACGGCGGTGACGAACCCGATGCCCGGCGAGGCCAGCACGGCGGACAGGTCGGAGCCGGGGACCCGGCGGGACAGGGCGCTCGCCCGGCCGACCAGCTCCGCGTAGGTGACCTGGCCGAAGTCGTCCACGACGGCGACGGCGTCCGGAGTGGACAGCGCGAATCCGCGAACCCGCTCCACCACGCCCTCGTAGACCTCGGGCCGCACGTCGCCGGTGCCGATGGCCAGCAGCTCGTCGCGCTCCCCCGCCTCCAGCACGTCCACCCGGCTCAGCCGCGTGGACGGGTCGGCGACGACGGCCCGCAGGAACCGGAGCAGTCGCTGCGCCAGCCGTTCCGCCGACTCCTCGGCGAACAGGTCGGTGCTGTACTCGACGACGCCGCGCATCCCCGCGGGCAGGCCGTCGGCGTACTGCTCCTCCAGCAGGACGGTCAGGTCGAACTTCGACCGCAGCGACCGCACCGGCTCGACCCGACCGGTCAGGCCCGGCAGCAGCAGGGGCGCGTCCTCGCTGGTCTGCAGGGTGAGCATGACCTGGAACAGCGGCTGCCGGTTGAGCGAGCGCACCGGGTTCAGCGCGTCCACGAGGTGCTCGAACGGCACGTCCTGGTGCTGGTAGGCGGCCAGGTTCGTCTCGCGGACGCGGTGCACCAGGTCGTGGAAGCTCGGGTCGCCGCTGGTGTCGGTGCGCATGACGAGCGTGTTGACGAAGAACCCGACCAGCTCGCCCAGTTCCTCGTCCGCCCGGCCCGCGGTGGGGCTGCCGAGCGGGATGTCCGTGCCCGCGCCCAGCTTGGTGAGCAGCGCGGACAGCGCGGCCTGGAAGAGCATGAAGATGCTCACCCCGGAGTCGCGGGCCAGCGAGACCAGCGCCCGGTACAGCTCCGGTTCGACCGCGAACTCCAGCTCGTTGCCGTCGTAGGTGCTGACGGCGGGCCGGGGGAAGTCGGTCGGCAGCTCCAGTTCCTCCGGCAGGTCGGCCAGCGCGCCGGTCCAGTACGCCAGCTGGTGGGCCAGCAGGCTGTCGGGATCGCTGTCCTCGCCGAGGAGGTCCTTCTGCCACACCGCGTAGTCCGCGTACTGCACGGGCAGCGGCTCCCACTCGGGGGCCAGGCCGGTGCTGCGGGCCTGGTAGGCCGCACCGAGGTCACCGACCAGCGGCGCGATCGACCAGCCGTCGAACGCGATGTGGTGGATCACCAGCAGCAGCACGTGCTCCGTCGGCGACACCGAGAACAGCCGCGACCGCAGCACGGGTTCCGTGGCGAGGTCGAACGCCAGGTCGGCCTCGGCGGTCATCGCGTCGGACAGCTTCGCCTCGGACAGCCGCTTCAGCGGCAGCTCCGGGTAGCCCTCCGGCGCGTCCAGCACCCGCTGGAAGGGCAGCCCCTCGACGTCCGGGAACACCGAGCGCAGGATCTCGTGCCGCACCACCAGGTCGTGCAGCGCGGCGCGCAGGGCGTCCACGTCCAGGTCGCCGACCAGCCGCACGGCCAGCGGCACGTTGTAGGTGCCCGTCTCACCCTCTTCGAGGCGGTCCAGGAACCACAGCCGCTGCTGCGCGAACGACAGCGGCACGACGCCGTCCTCGGCCCGTTCGGCCGGGACCAGCGCGGGGCGGCTCGCCCCGGCGACGCTGTGCACCTGCTCGGCGACACCGGCCACCGTGCGGGTCTCGAACAGCGCGCGGATCGGCAGCTCCACGCCGAGCGCGGCGCGCGCCCGGCTGATCACCCTCGTCGCCAGCAGGGAATGCCCGCCCAGCGCGAAGAAGTCGTCGTCGATGCCGACCTGGGTCAGGTCGAGCACGTCGGCGAAGATGCCGCACAGGATGTCCTCGACGGGCGTGCGCGGACCGCGGCCGCGGCCGTGGCCCGCGAAGTCGGGCTCCGGCAGCGCCTTGCGGTCGACCTTGCCCTGCGGGGTCAGCGGGATCTCGTCCAGCACCACGATCGCGGACGGCACCATGTACTCCGGCAGCGACTCGACCAGCAGCTCGCGCAGACCGGCGGGCACGGTCGTGCCCTCGTCCACCACCACGTAGGCCACGAGCCGCTTGTCGCCGGTCGGGTCCTCGCGGACGATCGCGACGGCCTGCATGACCGCGCTGTGCGACACCAGCGCCGACTCGATCTCGCCCAGCTCGATCCGGAAGCCGCGCAGCTGCACCTGGTCGTCGGCGCGGCCGACGTAGTCGAGCTGCCCGTCGGCGTGCCAGCGGACCAGGTCGCCCGTGCGGTACATGCGGGCGCCGTGGCCGAAGAACGGGTCCGCGACGAACCGCTCGGCGGTCAGCTCGGGCCGGTTCAGGTAGCCGCGCGCCAGGCCGCCGCTGACGTACAGGTCGCCGACCACACCGGCGGGCACCGGTTGCAGGACGGAGTCCAGCACGTACACGCGGTGCGCCGAGGTCGGCGTGCCGATCGGCGGACGCCCGCCACCGGACAGCGGACCGCCGACGGTCGCGGCGATCACGGACTCCGTCGGGCCGTAGCCGTTGAACATGCGGTGCGTGGCAGACCAGCGCGCCACGACCTCCGGCGGGCACGCCTCGCCCGCCACCACGATCACCAGGTCCTCGGGCAGCACCGTGCCCTCGGCGAGGCCACCGGCGACGACCGGGGGCAGCGCGGCCAGCGTCACGCCGCCGTCGGTGATCAGGTCGATCAGCGGCTGGCCGGGCGCCCGCGCCTCGTCACCCGCGACCACGACCGTGCCACCGGCCAGCAGCGGGAGCGCGAACTCCCAGACCGTGGCGTCGAAGCTGTAGGAGGCGAACTGCAGGACGTTGGTGTCCGGCGTGATGTCGAACTTCTCGATCAGGCTGGCCGCCATCGCGACGAACCCGCGGTGGTCGACCACGACGCCCTTGGGCTTGCCGGTCGACCCGGAGGTGTAGATGACGTACGCCGGGTGGGCCTGGCGCAGCGGTTCGAGCCGCTCCAGGTCCGTGACGTCGTGCGACGGCAGCGAATCCAGCTCGGCGAGCAGGTCCTCCGCGTCGATCGCGAGCACCGGGGCGCCGGTCACCGTGAGGCCGTCCGCCACGGCCGTGGTGGACAGCAGCACGGCCGGGTTGGCGTCGGCGACCATGTAGTCGACGCGGTCGGCCGGGTACTTGGCGTCGATCGGCAGGTACGCCGCGCCGGCCTTCAGCACCGCGAGCACGGCCACGAGCGCTTCCAGCGAGCGCGGCATCGCCAGCGCCACCACGCGCTCCGGCCCGATGCCCCGCCCGATCAGCAGCCGGGCCAGCCGGTTCGCACGGGTGTTGAGCCCGGCGTAGGACAGACTCGTCCCCTCGAACACGGCCGCGACCGCGTCCGGGGCCGCCGCGGCCCGAGCCTCGAACACCTCGGGCACCACCGACACCGCGATCGGCGCCGGGTCGCCCGCCCACTGGCCGAGGATCAGCGCGCGCTCGTCGGCGGCGAGCAGGTCGAGCCGGGCGAGCGGCGCGTCGGGCTCGGTCACCAGCGCGGTGAGCAACCGCCGGAATCGATCCACAATGGACTTCACGGCGGGCAGGTCGAACGAGTCGGCGCGGTACTGCGCGAGCAGCCGCAAGCGCTTGCCGGGGTAGACCATCAGGCCGAACGGGTACTCGGCGACCAGCCGGCCGTCGGCGCTCACCACGCGGACGCCGGGGATGAGGTCGCTCAGGTCGTCGACGTCGTGCGGGTAGTTGTGGAAGCTCACGACGGTGTCGAACAGCTCACCGACGCCGACGAGCTGCTGCACGTCGGCCAGGCCGAGGTGGTGGTGCGGGGCCAGGTCGAACTGGTCCTCCTGGAGCCGCGCCAGCAGCTCGGCGAGCGACGACTTCGGGTCGAGCCGCACCCGGACCGGCAGCGTGTTCAGGAACAGGCCGACCATCGACTCCATGCCGGGCAGTTCGGCCGGGCGGCCGGAGCTGACCGCGCCGAACGCCACGTCGCGCTTGCCGGTGAGCCGTCCGAGCAGCACGGCCCAGCAGCCCTGCATCACGGTGTTCAGCGTCAGGCCACGGGCCCGCGCCCACGACGAGAGCCGGTGCGTGACGTCCTCGGGCAGGTCGACGATGAACGACTCGGGCATGTCGGACACGCGCTCGCGCTCGGCCGGGCCGAGCTTGGCCGCCTCGGTGAACCCGTCGAACGCGGCCGACCACGCGGTGCGCGCGGCGTCCTCGTCCTGCCCCCCGAGCCAGGCCAGGTAGTCGCGGTAGGGCGCGACCGGCGGCAGCGCCGACACGTCCGCGCCGTTGGCGCACAGGGTGAACAGCTCGCGGGCGAAGATCGGCATCGACCAGCCGTCGACCAGGATGTGGTGCACGGCCCAGAGCAGCCGGAACCTGTCGTCGGCGAGCCGCACGACGGTGAACCGCAGCAGCGGCGGCTCGGTCATGTCGAACCGGCGCGCCCAGTCGGCGTCGGTCAGCCGGGCCAGTTCGGCAACGGCGTCCTCGTCGGCCATGCCGGTGAGGTCGACCTCCTGCCATGGCAGGACCACGTCGGTCCGGACGACCTGCACCGCGTCGCCCGCGGGCCGGGACCGGAAGGACGCGCGCAGCGACGCGTGCCGCCGCACCAGCGCCTCGGCGGCGGCGCGGAACGCCGCGACGTCCAGCGGGCCCTCGACGTCCACGACGGCCTGGAGCGTGTAGACGTCGCTGCCCTGCTTGTCGTACTCGGCCTGGAACAGCAGGCCCTTCTGCAGGGCGGAGAGCGGCAGCACGTCGTCGACGCCACCGCCCGAGCGCTCGAAGTCCTCGATCTCGGACTCGGTCAGCGCCACGAGCGGGAAGTCGGACGGGCTGTGCCCGCCCGACGCGCCGACGAACGACTCCAGCACGCGGAACCAGGACTTCGCGATGTCGTCCACATCGGACTCGGCGAGCAGATCGCCCGCCCACAGCCAGTCCGCGACCAGGTGCGGGCCGTCCGGCCGGTCCTCGGTCACGGGCGTGACCGCGAGGACGTGCCGCAGCGGCATGTCCGGGCTCACGCCGGTGCCGACGACCGAGCCGTCCCCGTCCAACGACCACAGGGCCGTCCGCGAACCGGACGCGAACCGGCCGAGGTAGTTGAAGCCGACCTGCGGCACGCCGAAGCGGGCCAGCGCGCCGACGGTCTGCGGGTTGAGGTGGCGCAGCAGGCCGAACCCGATGCCGTGGTCGGGCAGCGCGCGCAACTGCTCCTTGACGCGCTTGATCGCCTGACCGGGCCGGTCCACCTCGCCGGGGTCGACACGCAGCGGGAACACGCTGGTGAACCAGCCGACGGTGCGGGACAGGTCCAGGTCGTCGTCGAGCTGCTCACGGCCGTGGCCCTCGACCTCGACCAGCATGCCGGAACCGCCCGCGCCCAGGCGCTTGCGCCGCCACTCCGCCACCGCCAGCGCCAAACCCGCCAGCAGCACGTCGTTGATCTCGCCGTGGAACGCGGTCGGCACGGACGTCAGCAGCGCGGACGTCGTGTCGGCGGGCAGTTCCACGCGCAGGGACTTGGCCGTGCCGTAGGTGTCGAGCGAAGGGTCGAGCGGACGGGAACCGAGCTGCGGGTCGTCCGGCTTGACCTGCGCGGTCCACACCGGCAGCTCACGGGTGCGCGCCGCGGCGCGGGCGTTCTCCGACAGCACCTTCGACCAGCGGCGGTACGACGTGCCGACCGGGTCGAGCGCAACCGGACGGCCCGCGACCACGGATTCCCACGCCGTCTTGAGGTCCGGCACCAGGATGCGCCACGACACACCGTCGACGACCAGGTGGTGGATCACCAGGACGAGCCGGCCGCCGACCAGCGCGGCCTGCACGACCCGGCCCTCCTCCGGCGCGAGCCGCTGCCGGGCCTCGGCCACGGCGGTGTCCACGTCGGACGCCTCGGTGATCGCCACGGACACCGCGCCCGCGGGCAGGGTCTCCAGCGACCACAGGCCGTCCACCGGGACGGAGAGCTTCGCCCGGAGCACGTCGTGGTGGTCCACGACGGCCTGCAACGCGGTGGTCAGCGCCGCGAGGTCGACGTCGGCGGAATCGGGGGAAACCCGGACCACGACGTACTGGCTGTACTGGCGGGTGCGGTCGGTCAGCGACTCCAGGTCCTCGCGCAGCTGGTGCGCGATCGGGGTCAGCTCGACCTCGCCGACGCCGTCGGCGGCGGTCGCGACGGCCGTGGCCCCGACCGGGCGCGCGACCGGCGCGATGGCCGCCGGGGACCGGTGGCGCAGCACGTCCCGCGACGTGATCAGCAGTCCGGCCCGACGGGCGCGGCTGACGACCTGGATGGAGCTGATGCTGTCGCCGCCGAGCGCGAAGAAGCTGTCCTCCACGCCGACCTCCGGCAGGCCGAGGACCTCGGCCATGACCTCGCACAGCACCCGTTCCTCGGAGCTGCGCGCGATCCGGCCGCGCGGACCCGCGGAGAAGTCCGGCGCGGGCAGCGCCTTGCGGTCCACCTTGCCGTGCGGGGTGAGGGGCATCGAGTCCAGCGCCAGGAGGGTGGAGGGCACCATGTACTCGGGCAGCACGGCCGCGAGCCGGGCGCGGACGTCGTCGGTGTCGACCGGCGCCCCGCCTTCCCCGACCAGGTAGCCGATGAGCCGCTTGTTGCCGACCGGGTCGGTGACGACCGCGACGGCCGCGTCGCCGACGCGCGGCAGGGCCCGCAGCGCCGACTCGATCTCGCCCAGCTCGATCCGGTGTCCGCGCACCTTCACCTGGTGGTCGCGGCGTTCCACGAACTCCAACTGCCCGTCCTCCCTGCGCACCACCCGGTCCCCCGTGCGGTACATCCGGAGACCGGCGCCCGCGAAGGGATCGGGCACGAACGTGGTCGCGGTCCGGGCGGGGTCGCGCAGGTAGCCGCGCCCCACCCCGAGTCCGCCCACGTAGAGCTCGCCGGGGACGCCGGGCGGCACGGGGCCCAGGTCGTCGCCCAGCACGTACAGCCGAGTCCCCCGCACCGCGCGCCCGATCGGGACGCGCGCCGAGGCGACGGCGTCGTCGACGGTGATCGTCGCGTGCGTGACGTCGTCGGAGCACTCGGTGGGCCCGTAGGCGTTCACCAGCGGGATCGTCGGGAACCGCGCGAACCAGCGCAGGCACAGGTCCGGCGGCAGCGCCTCGCCCGTGACCACCAGGCGCCGCAGCGAGGGCAGCCGCGGCCGGTCGCCGACGACGTCCCACGCGTCCAGCGCGGCGCGCAGCAGCGACGGCACGACCTCCAGGATCGTCACGGACTCGTCGGCCACCAGGCCGAACAGCGCGTCCGGGTCGGCAGCGGTCTCGCGGGTCACCACGCGCACCCGGCCGCCGACCACCAGCGGCGCCAGCATCTGCCACACCGAGATGTCGAACGTGAGCGGGGCGTTCTGCACCAGGGAGTCCGCCGCCGTGAGGGCGAGGTCGTCGACCTTGGCCAGCAGGTGGTTCACCATGCCGCGCCGGTGCACCATGGCGCCCTTGGGCTTGCCGGTCGAGCCGGACGTGAAGATCACGTACGCCAGGTCTTCCGGCAGGCCCGCGACGGGCGCCAGCTCGGTGTCCTCGGCGTCGTCCAGCACCACGACGGTCACCGGGTGGGCGGCCGCGCGGGTGATCTCGTCGGCGAGCGCGCGGTGCGCGGCGTCGACGACGAGGTGGTGGATCCCGTTGTCCGTCAGCAGGTCCGCGCTGCGCCGCACGGGCGCGCGGGTGTCCAGCGGCACGTAAGCGCCACCGGCGCCGAGCACGCCCAGCACGGCCGTCACGAAGCCGGCGCCGGGCGCGCCCAGCACACCCACCAGGGCGTCGGGCACACGGCGGGACAGCGCGCTGGAGCGGGCGACGAGGGTGCCGTAGGTGGTCGTGGCGTCGTCCTCGACGACGGCGACCGCGTCGGGGTACCGGGCGGCGAGGGCGCGCACGGTCTCGACGAGGTCGGCGTCCGCGCCGTCGGCGAACGTGCCCGTGCTCTCCTCCAGCCAGCCCGCGCGCTCGGGCGCGCTGACCACGTCGACGCGGCCGAGCGGCACGTCGTCGGCGACAGTGGCGAAGGTGACCAGGAACTCGGCGAACCGGTGCAGGTGGTCCTCGACCTCCTGCGCGGTGTACAGCTCGGGGTTGCCGTTGACGTGGATCTCCGCGCCGCCGTCCGGCGCGTCCACGACGGTGATCATCAGGTCTTCGATGAGCCCGGTCGACAGGTTGTTGACCGTGACGCCGCACGCGCCGAGGTCGAACGCGGTCCGCTGCGGCAGGATGTTGACGAACGGGCCGAAGGGTCGGCGGTCCTCCGAGGACAGTCCCATCTCGCGGCGGATGCGGCTGACGCGGTACCGCTGGTGCTTGAGCACCTGGGCGAGTTCGCGCGAGGTGCCCGCGAGCAGCTGGGCCTTGGTGGCGTCGGGGCGGACGGACACCCGCAACGGCAGGTAGTTCGCGATCATGCCGGGGATCGCGCGCATCGACGCGCCCATCCGGGCGGTGGCGGGCAGCGTGAGCAGGACGTCGCCGACGCCGGTCATCCGCTGCGTGTAGACGCCGACCGCGGCCAGCACGACGGCGGGCCAGGTGGACGTCGACTTCGACGCCAGCTCGCGCAGCGCGGCGGCGGTCTCGGCCGGGACCACCGCGGTGCGGCGGAGGAAGCCGCGCACCGCGGTGGCGGCCTGCTCGCGCTGCGACAGGCTCGGCAGGTCCGGCACCTGGTCGAAGCGGGCCGCCCAGAAGGCGCGGTCGCGCTGGAACCACACCGAGTCGGTGTAGGCCTTCTCCGCGGCCAGCAGCTCGGCGAGCGGCAGCAGCCTGCCCTCGTCGGTCGAGCGGCCCTCCACCAGCGCCTGGTAGATCTCCGAGAGCCTGCGCCAGTACACGACCTGGCTGTACCCGTCGCACAGCAGGTGGTGGATGCACATGTAGAAGAAGTGCCGGTCGTCGGCTCCGCCGACGGTGACGACCGCGAGCCGGAACATCGGGAAGTCGTCCAGCGTGAACGGCTTCGCCAGGTCGGCGGCCATCCACTCGACGGCCTCGGCCTCACCGAGTTCGAGCATCGCCAACGGCACCTCGGCCATCGGCTCGACGACCTGGCGGGGCTCGCCGTCCACCTCGACGTAGCGGGTGCGGGTGCACTCGGCCTCGACGATGAGCTGCCGCACGGCGGCCTGGAACAGGGGCACGTCCAGCGGACCCCGGATGTCCAGGTAACCCGCGGAGTTGTACGCGACCCCGCGGCCGTGGAACTTCTCGTCGAACCAGATCTCCGCCTGACCGGCGGACAGTGGCAAGCTCGCCGCTGCGGTCATGAATTGCTCCTCGATGTGGCCGCCGGTGGGACCGACAGTCGGGAATCGTTCTCCGCCAGCACTTCGGCGCCGTAGATGTCGGCGATCCACTGGTCGTGGTAGATGGTGTCCAGGTAGCGGTCGCCCAGGTCCGGGGAGATGGCGACGGCGGACAGTTCTTCGCCCGGCGCGTTGCGGGAGAGCCAGTCCATCGCTCCGCTGATGACCGTGCCGGTCGACCCGCCGAACAGGAAGCCGTGGCGCACCAGCATCCGGCACGCCCGCACGGTGTCGATCTCGGCGACGTGGACGACCTCGTCCACCACGGACTCGTCCAGCAGCGGGGGCCGCACGCTCGTGCCGAGGCCGGGCAGCATCCGGGGCTGGGCGGGCGTTCCGAAGGTGACCGAACCGATGCTGTCGATCGCCACGACGCGGACCGACGGACGGTTCTCGCGGAAGTACCGCGAGCAGCCCATGAGCGTGCCGGTGCTGCCCGCGCCGATGAACAGCACCTCGACCTCGGGGAAGCTCTTGAGGATCTCCGGCCCGGTGGTGAGGTAGTGCGCCATCGCGTTGCCGGGGTTGGCGTACTGGTTGAGCCAGACGTACCCCCGCTCGCGGCGCATCCGCTCGACGAACCGGATGCGCGCGCCGAGCAGCCCCTCCTCGGGGTGCGGCTCGGTGACGATGTGCACCTGCGTGCCGAGCGACTGCATCAGCTGCCGCGCGGCGAGCGTGCACCGCGTGTCCGTGACGCACAGGAACCCGTAGCCCTGGCTCGCGGCGACCAGGCTGAGCGCCACGCCGAGGTTGCCCGACGAGCTCTCGACCAGCGTGTCACCGGGGCGCAGCTGACCGTTGCGCACGGCGGACGCGACCATCTCGGTGGCGGCCTTCAGCTTGATGGACCCGGCGAAGTTGAAGCCCTCGCACTTGAGGTACAACGGGTGCCCGGACAGCGTCCGGAGATCGACGTACAGATCGTCCACGTTGAACTCTTGCGGCGTGGATATGACTGGCATGAACCGACTCCTACGAGATCGACCAGCAGCGACTCATCGCTTCCCGTAGCGATTGAGGTCAAAGAAGAAGTCCTCCACGGGAGCCAGGTCACCCGCGCGACCGACCTCGTCGTAGACGAACTTGCCGACGGCCAGGTCCAGCACACCGAGGCCGAACGGCGAGAAGAACACCGGCTTGTCCTTGGGCAGTCGGACCGCCCCGGTCATCACGTCGAACAACGTGCCGGACAGGAAGTCGCGGTTGCCCTCCGCCTGCTCGGCCAGGTGCACCGACGTGTTGGCCTTGAGGCAGTGCTCGACGTCGTCGACCACGTTCGTGCCGGACAGCACCACCTCCGGGGAGAGGTCGCGCAGCGACACGTGCAGCACCAGGGGGTTGTGCTCGAACCACGTCGGGTCGGTGATGTGCGGCTCGCCCGCGACCGTGGCGAACACGACGAGGTCGCACGCCTTGATCAGGTCCTCTGCCGACTCGTGGATCACCACGGCGCCGTCGCCGGTGGACTCGACGTAGCCCTTGAAGCCGGCGGCGTGGTCGGCGCTGAGGTCGAAGATCCCGACCTCGTCGAACGACCAGCCGGTACCGGTGAGGTAGGTGTGGATGTAGCGGGCGATCAGCCCGGTGCCGATGAAGCCGACCTTCGCGGGCCGCTCGCGGTCGCGGGTCAGCCAGTCCGCGGCGAGCGCGGCGGAGGCGGCGGTGCGGACCGCGCTGATGATGGAGCTCTCCATGCAGGCGATCGGGTAACCGGTCTCCTGGTCGTTGAGGATCAGCACCGCCGAGGCGCGCGGGATGCCGCGCTGGACGTTCGCGGGGAAGCTGGAGATCCACTTGACCCCGTGCACGCCGATGTCGCCGCCGACCGAGGCGGGCAGCGCGATGATCCGCGACGAGGGGTCCTCCGGGAAGCGGAGGAAATACGAGGGCGGGTTCACGGTGTCGCCCGAACCATGCAGCCGGTAGGCCGCCTCCACCAAATCCAAGAGGTGCTTGTCACGGTCTCGCAATACCTCGTGAACCTGAGCGCCGGAAATCACCGCGAAGGTCGGAGTCAGATCCGACATGTGTACCCACGCTCCTCTGCGCTAACCACGACAGGATGCCGCGGCGACCTGTTCAATATGGTGTCCACCAGGGCTGACGAGGCGCTGACACAGGGCTGACGAACTGGCCCACCTGGGGATATGAGCCTTCTAGTGGGCGTCTGGAGAAAATATATAGAAAATCGAGTTGTCCACCGTGTCGTGACACGGACGGAACATTGACAGGCTTGCGGGGCCATGCCTATGGTCTTCATCAAGTCGAGCGCGCCATTGTTCAGAAGATTCGTCGCGCCCCCATCAACAATTCTAATCCGCGACTTTTGTCGTGTTGAGACAGGAAGGATCGTCTTCGATGGAAGATCGCAGGATCAAGAATGTCGTCGTCCTGGGTGGCGGCACGGCGGGCTGGATGACCGCGTCGTACCTCGGCAAGGCGCTCGGCCCGGCCGTGAAGATCACCGTGCTGGAGGCGCCGTCGGTCCCCAGGATCGGTGTCGGCGAGGCGACCGTCCCGAACCTGCACAAGGTGTTCTTCGACTTCCTCGGCCTGTCCGAGGACGAGTGGATGCGGGAGTGCAACGCCAGCTTCAAGATGGGGATCAAGTTCACCAACTGGCGCACCGGCGGCAGGGGTGAGGCCAACCCCCGGCCGTACCGCGACACGACCGACCACTACTACCACCTGTTCGGCCTGCTGCCGAATCACGAGAACGAGCCGCTGTCGGCGTACTGGTCGCACAAGCGCCTCACCGGCCAGACCACCGAGGCGTTCGACTACGCCTGCTACCGCGAGCCCCCGATCCTGGACGCGAAGCTGGCGCCGCGGTACTCCGACGGCACCAAGTGGACGAACTACGCGTGGCACTTCGACGCCGCGCTGGTGGCCGAGTTCCTGCGCAAGTTCGCGACCAACAAGCAGGGCGCGATCCACATCCAGGACGAGTTCATCGACGCCGACGTGGACACCCGCGGCCACGTGACCGCGCTGAACACCAAGGGCGGCCGCAAGATCGAGGGCGACTTCTTCGTCGACTGCTCGGGCTTCCGCGCGCTGCTGATCAACGGTGTGATGCGCGAGCCGTTCCTGGACATGAGCGACAACCTGCTCAACGACCGCGCGGTCGCCACGCAGGTGCCGCACGACGACGAGGCCAACGGCATCGAGCCCTTCACCGGCTCCATCGCCATGACCAACGGCTGGACGTGGAAGATCCCGATGCTGGGCCGCTTCGGCACCGGCCACGTCTACTCCAGCCGCTT
Source organism: Umezawaea sp. cmx-9-4 (assembly GCA_049997955.1). Classification (GTDB taxonomy): domain Bacteria; phylum Actinomycetota; class Actinomycetes; order Mycobacteriales; family Pseudonocardiaceae; genus Umezawaea. Next base: position 45,238 of record JAEBDY010000015.1, read on the forward strand.
CACCACGCAGGACGCGGCGACGCAGGAGTTCTGCGAGATGTGGGGCCTGGACCCCAGCGAGCAGAAGCTGAACCACATCAAGTTCCGCGTCGGCCGCAACCGCCGCACGTGGGTCCGCAACGTGGCCGCGATCGGCCTCTCCTCGTGCTTCCTGGAGCCGCTGGAGTCCACCGGCATCTACTTCATCACCGCGGCGCTCTACCAGCTGGCGAAGCACTTCCCGGACAAGAACTTCGACCCGATCTTCTCCGACCGGTTCAACACCGAGATCAACACGATGTTCGACGACTCGCGCGACTTCCTCCAGGCGCACTTCAGCCTGGCCGCGCGCAACGACACCGAGTTCTGGCGCGCCTGCAAGGACCTGGTGCTCGCGGACGACATCAAGGAGAAGATCCGCATGTACAAGGCGGGGCTGGCGATCAACATGCCGGTCACCGACGAGAACACCTACTACGCGAACTTCGACGCGGAGTTCCGCAACTTCTGGACGAACGCGAGCTACTACTGCGTGTTCACCGGTCTCGGCTTCGACCCGCAGCAGACGCTGACGAAGCTGACGCACCACCCGTCGATGCTCGACTCGGCGGAGCACGTGTTCGCCGACATCAAGCGCAAGCAGCAGGAGTTGCTGACCACGCTGCCGACGACCTACGACTACCTGAAGCAGCTGCACGGCAAGTAGTCGGTGCGGTCACGACGCCGGAGCGGGCCCCGACCTGCTCCGGCGTTCCCGCGCGTCCACCACCCGGTCCTGGCGGCGATCCCCTCGGCCACGTCGCCTCCAGGGGGCGAGGAAGACCGGGTCGTCGCGGCTCCACCCCGGGAGCTGCGGGCTAGCGGCCGCCGAACGGCACGAACCCGAGCCGCTGCCCCTGCGTCATCAGGCCGCCCTTGGCGACCATGCCCACGTACCCGCGCCTGCCGCGCGCGACCTGGACGAACCGCTTGCCCAGCTTGCCGGTCGGCCGCGGGTAGTACTTCTCGACCAGCGCGCCCGGCTGGGCGCACGGCTCGTTCACCCGCGTGACCACGACCGCCGCGTCGGTGAACCGGCGCCGCTCGACGTCGTACGGCCCGAAGTCGATCCCGGCGGGCAGCGCGAGGAAGTCCGTGATCGTCCCCGCTCCCTCGAAGCCGCCGACGACGACGTTGACGCCGAGGCACTGGGCCACGAACAGCCGGGTGGCCTCGCCCTCGGCCAGCCCGTCCAGCCGCGCCGCGTGCGCCGCGACGTCCACGCCCGCGGTGTCCACGTGCGCCGCGCCCATCGCCCGCAGCCCGTCCAGGCTCGCCCGCTCGTCCAGCTCCAGCCCCGCGGCGATGTGGTCGAGGTCGGTGTCGCTGATCAACGACACCGACTGCCGGTTCAGCACGGGCGTCCGGCGCTGGAACGCCGGGCTGCGCACGTCGGCGCCGATCACCTGGCCGCCGTTGCGCACGCTGCCGACGATCCGGTTGGTGACCAGGTCGAACTCGGCGGAGGTGACGGGGAACGTGCAGAACTCGGTCTTGCTCGGCGCGACGAGCAGCACGTCCAGCGTCCCGACGGGTGGCGAGGTCGACATGGCCCAAGCCTAGTCAGGACGTGAACGATCTTCGGCCGCTGCGCGCGGCTCTGGGTCCCCCGGGTCGACTTCACCACATCCGGGGAGCATCACCCCAGGTCGGGGCACGGGTCGGCGTGCGGATGGCCCGCCGAACAGGAATGCTGGACGTGCCCGTCCCCGAGCACGTGAGGAAGTATGGCGAACACCACCCGCGCCGCCGCCCTGCACTGGACCACCGTCGTACCCGTGATCGCCGTCGCCGCGCTCGGCCTGACCTGGGGCCGGGAACTGCCGATCCCGGCCGTCGTCCTGGTCGCCGCGCTCCTGGCCGGCGCGGTGCTCGCCGCCGTGCACCACGCGGAGGTGGTCGCCCACCGGGTCGGCGAGCCGTTCGGGTCGCTGGTGCTGGCGGTCGCGGTGACCGTGATCGAGGTGGCGCTGATCGTCACGCTGATGGTCGACGGCAAGCCCGGCAGCGAGACGCTGGCCAGGGACACGGTGTTCGCGGCGGTCATGATCACCGTCAACGGGATCATGGGCATATCGCTGCTGGTGGGAGCTTTGAAGCACCGGGTGGCGACGTTCAACCCGGAGGGCACCGGCGGCATGTTCGCCACCGTCGCCACCATCACGACGCTGAGCCTCGTGCTGCCGACGTTCACCACGACCAAGCCCGGTCCGGAGTTCTCCCCCGCGCAGCTCGCTTTCGCGGCCGTCGCGTCGCTGGGCCTGTACGCGCTGTTCGTGGCGATGCAGACCGTCCGGCACCGCGACTACTTCCTCCCGCGGGACGAGCACGGCGAGGTGCTGGAGGAGCACGCGACCCCACCGACCTCGAAGGCCGCGCTGGTCAGCCTCGGTCTGCTGGTGGTGTCGCTGGTGGCGGTCGTCGGCAACGCCAAGGCGGTGTCGCCCGCGATCGAGGCGGGTGTGGAGGCCGCCGGGTTCCCGCTGGCCGTCGTCGGTGTGATCATCGCCCTGCTGGTGCTGGCCCCGGAGACGCTGGCCGCCGTCCGCGCGGCCCGCCGCGGCCGGGTGCAGACCAGCATCAACCTGGCGCTCGGCTCGGCCATGGCGAGCATCGGCCTGACGATCCCGGTCATCGCCATCGCGTCGATCTGGCTCACCGGCCCGCTCGTGCTGGGACTCGGCCCGACGCACATGGTGCTGCTCGCGCTGACCGTCGTGACCGGCACGCTGACGATCGTGCCCGGCAGGGCGACCCTGCTCCAGGGCGGTGTCCACATCGGACTGCTGGCCGCGTTCCTGTTCCTCGCGATCAGCCCCTGACGGCCGGACCCCCGGAAGGGCCCGGCCGCGGGCTCACACCGCGAGCGGAGCCGTGCGGAACGGGTCGTCGCGGTCCAGCTTGCCGGTGAACAGGCCCTGGAACAGGTTCAGCTTCTGCATGTTGCCGGTGCCCTCGATGAACTCCATGCCCCGCGCGTCGCGGACCAGCTTGTCCAGCAGCGGGTGCTCCAGCCGGGCACCCGCCCCGAAGAACGTGCACGCCTCCTGGGTGGCGTCGTGGGCGAGCTGCGCGGCGCGCACCTTCGCCGCGGACGCCAGGTAGCCGTCACCGGTGCGGGCGTCGACCGCGGCCGCCGCCAGGTGCACGAGCCTGCGCGCGCCGTCGATCCGGCGTCCCAGCACGTCCAGCCGGTCGCGCTCGTCGCGCCGCAGCGCGCTGCGGTGGGTGATCACGTACTCGTGCGCGGCACGTGCGATCCCCAGCGCGATCGCGGCGACACCGGGCCGCAGCAGGTTGAACGTCTGCACGAACGCCCACATCCCCCGCCGCGACGGGGAGAGGTGCCGTCCGAGGAAGCGGTCCGGCGCGATCTCCACGTCCTCCATGGTGATCGCGCTGATCCGCGCGCCCCGCAGCCCGATGGTGTCCAGCGCCTCGGCGTGGAAACCGGGGCTGGGGTTCTCCACCAGCACGGCGTTGATGCCCAGCGGGCCGGGGGCGGTGCGGGCGAACACGACGCCGAGCTGGGCCCGTGCCGCGTTGCCGACGTACCGCTTGGCCCCGCTCAGCAACGCGGGCCGGTCGGGGGTCGCGGGCACGACGGTGGTGCTCAGCGCACCCGCGTCGGAGCCGCGGTCCGGTTCGGTGAGCGCGAAGAACGTCCACAGCGGACTCTCCAGCATCCGCCCGTAGAACCAGTCCTTCTGCTGCTCGTCGGCGAGCAGGTCGATCAGCACGCCCGCCAGCAGCGGGCCTGGCGAGGCGACCAGCATGCCCACGTCGGCGCAGGACAGCTCCTCCATGATGATCGCCCGCTCCAGCGCGAGCGTCCCGTAGAACCTGTTGCCCGCGATGGGGATCGGCACGTTGCCGTACTCCGGCGGGACGCCCATCGTGGACAGGTACCGCACGGCGGGCAGGTCGAAGTGCTCCCGGATCAGCTCGGGGTCGTGGTCGAGCGCCAACCCGAGCGCCCGGAAGTCGGCCCCCCACTCGCGGAACTGGCCGCGCAGCGCGAGCAACCGGTCGTCCAGCTGGATCATCGTCACACCTCCGGACGGCAGTAGGCCTCGGCGAGCAGCTCCGAGACGCGGGCCACCTGCCCCGGTCCACCGGCCAGGTAGCCGCTGGCGCCGAGGAGCTTCACCAGCGCGCGGTCGGCGTCGGTGACCTGGGCGTGCAGGTGGTTGAGCACGGCGTCCGGCAGCTCGCCGGGACCGATCCCGGTGAGCACGGCGCGGACCTCCAGGTGCTCGATGAGGCCGTCCGCGACCGTGGACTTCACCATCTGCTGCTGGAGCAGCGTCGAGTTCCCGGTGCGCCTGCCGTTGAGGTAGCGCATCGCGGTCTCCCGCAGCTCCTCGGACAGGCCGAGCCGCAGCCAGACCAGCCCGAGCGTCCACCCGGCGCGCTGCGCGGGCGCGAAGCCGTTCACGCCGCCCGGAGCGCGGTGGCGCAGCAGCCGCACCGCTCCGCCGGGCAGGTCGATCGCGCCGAGCACCACCTCCGTGCAGTCGGAGCGGTCGACCGTGATGCCGTCCGCCCAGACCTTCGACGCGCCCGCCGCGATCTCCTCGGGCACGATGGCGTGCCCGGCGGGCCCGCACGGCAGCAGGCCGGGCAGCACCGCCGAGGCGAGTTCGGTCAGCGCGGCGGCCACGCCGTCGGTGCGAGCCGCGCGGTGGCAGCGCGACCACTGGTCAGCTTCGGCGATCGTGGTCACGTTCCCCCCACGGCACAACAACCGAGGTCACCGGTTCTCGGGTCGTAGTCGATCAGGACGACCGGGTCGGCGTCGACGCCGTGCGCGGCGAGCAGCGACCACGCAGCCGTGCACGGGTAGCCTGCCTCGGCCACGAGCACGGGGCCGCCGTGCCGCACCAGGTCCGGGTCGACGCCCGCACCGACGACGACCGTGGCCGACGAGTCCGGGCCGAGCAGCGCGCCGAGCGCGGCGTCGATGGCGCCGGGCAGGTCGGCTTCGCGGACGCCGACCTCGTGGCCGACGGTGAGCGCGGTGGAACCGCCGTCCTCCAGCAGGAGCGCGACACCGGCGTCGCCAAGCGGGGCGGCGCCCTCGACCTCGTACGGCAGGGTCGACTGGTCCAGCACCAGCACGAGCGCGCGCTGGAAGCCGTGCCGCCGCGCGTAGTCGCCCGCGAGCATCAGCGCGGTGAACGGGGCGCAGGTGCCGCTGTCGGACAGCGCGAACACCAGCGGCCCGTTGGTCAGCTCCTCGGACAGGTAGGTCGCCGCGGACAGCCTGCAGTCCAGGTCCGGGGTGCTGTGCGCGACCAGCGCCAGGTCGACCCGGTCGGTGCCGAGGTCCAGCTCCGCCACCAGTTCCTGGGCCATGGCGGTGAACGTCGTCCCGGCCACCAGCACCTCGGGGCGCACGGCGACGCCGTAGTCCCTGGTGAGGTCCGCGAAGTGGCGCTGGGAGAACTCGTCGTCGATCCGGCGGTCCCCGCCGTCGAACTTCCTGTGCACGACCCGTGCCACCCCGAGCGGGGACCGCGCCAGGCGCGGACGCCTGGCCGTCTCGGGAACGGGTGCCGCCGTCCGGTACATGCTCAGGCGTCCCGCTCGGACACGACGAAGTCGGCGAGCGACGCGACCGTCTCGAAGTGCGCCATTTCCAGGTTGTCGGTGTCGAACTCGACCTCCAGGGCTTCCTCCAGCTGCATCAGCAGCTCGAAGACGCCGGTCGAGTCGAGGCCGAGCTCGTCGAACAGGCGCGACGACTCGGTCAGCTCTGGCAGGTCGTAGTCGAGCACCTGCGCCAGCACGGAGGTGATGGCGGAGACGATCCGGGCCCGCTCGGGTGCCGTCGTCTGGATGTCGGCCGTGTCACTCATGGTCTGGGGTGTCCTTTCGGGGAAAAGCGGGTCTATTCCGGCGTCGCCACGGCCGTGAGGTTCGGGAGTCGCTGGTGGCGCAGCAGGTCCTCGGTGGTGTCGCGTTCGCGCACGAGGTGGGCGCGGCCGTCCTGGACGAGCACCTCGGCCGGGTAGCCGTGGCTCAGGAACAGCACCGGGGACGCGGTCGGGCCGTACGCGCCGGAGCGCAGCACGCCGACGAGGTCGCCGACCTGCACGGGCGGCAGGGCGATCTTCTTGCCGAGGGTGTCGTTCGGGGTGCACAGCGGGCCGGTGACGTGCCAGCTCTCGATCGCGGGCTCGTCCATCCGGTTCAGCACGGCCATCGGGAAGTTGCGCTTCACGAAGGAGCCGATGCCGACCGCGGCCATGTGGTGGTTCGTGCCGCCGTCGGCGACCGCGAACTTCTCCCCCATCGACTCCTTCACGTACCGCACCCGCACGACGTACGTGCCGGACGTGGCGGTGAGGTAGCGGCCGAGTTCCATGACCAGCCGGGTCTCCGGGTGCGCGTCGGCGAACTCCGCGATGATCGGGTTCACCCGCGCCGCCAGCAGCTCCAGGTCGAGGTCGCGCTCGCCGTCGAAGTACGCGACGCCGAGGCCGCCGCCGATGTCGACCATCTCCAGCGGGAAGCCGAGGACGTCGGACACCCGGTTCGCCAGCTCGAAGATCCGCTCGGTGTTCTCGGCGATGGCCTCCTCGCTGAGGATGCGCGTGCCCATGTAGACCTGCACGCCCATCAGCCGGACGTTCGGGTGCCGCTGCGCGAGGTCGGCGTGGTCGAAGACCTGCGTCTCGTCGATGCCGAACTGGCGCGGCTTCCCGCCCATGGTCAGGCCGGAGCCCTTGACCGAGAAGGTCGGGTTGATCCGCAGCGCGACCGGGGCGACGACACCGCGTTCGCGGGCGAACCGGTCGATCAGGGCGAGTTCGCCGAACGACTCGCAGATGATCGTGTAGATGCCCTCGTCCAGGCAGGCCTCGATCTCCCGCTCGCTCTTGCCGGGGCCGAGGAAGATGATGTTCTCCGGGGCCGCGCCCGAGCGGCGGACGGTGATCAGCTCCGCCATCGAGGACACCTCGACCCGCGCGCCCGCCGCTTGGAGGACCGCGCACACGCCGATGTTCGGGTTCGACTTCAGCGAGAAGAAGAACTCCAGCCGCGGGTGCAGGTGCGCCTTGAGGCCGTGCACCCGCGACGCCAGCTCGTCGCCGTCGTAGAGGTACATCGGCGTGCCGAACTCCTCGGCCAGCTCCGTGATCGGGATGCCCTGGACTTCGAACTCACCGGTCATCGCCGGTCCTCCTTCGCCAGTCGGGTGGTGATCTCCGCGTCGACTGCCGCGATCTCGGCGTCGGTCGAGCCGACGATGATCCCGTACAGCCGTCCGTCGAACGCCGCGTCGTCGCGGGCGCCCGCGTTGACCGTGGCGAAGTTGTTGACCAGCAGGCCGGTCCCGCCCCGCCGTTCCAGCAGCAGGCCGTCGAGCAGCGTCCGCACGGCGCCGAAGCCCAGCGCGCCGGTCAGCCGCAGCGGGTAGTGCCGGGCGAGCGCGATCCGGTCGGGACCGACGAACCGCTCCTGCGTCGGGACCTGGTAGGTGGACATGTTGTTGCGCGCGTTGATCTCGATCACGGGGTAGAGCCCGTCGTCGGGGTCGACCATCGCGTCCACGCCGACGACGCCGAAGTACCCGTCGGCGGCGAGCTTCTTGCCCAGCAGCTCCGCCGTGCCGACCAGCTCGTCCACCTGCGCGCCGGACAGCCGCGCGGGCATCCGGTGTCCCTTGTGGACACCGCCCTCGGTGAACAGCTCCTTGACGAAGTCGAAGTGCGTCACGCCGTCGCGGCCCACGGTGAACTGGTAGTTCAGGTCGGTCTTCTTCGCGACCCAGTTCTCCACGCAGAACGCGATCCGCGGCTGACCCGACTTCTCCACCGACTTGGCGATCATCCGGAACAGCCGGTCCATCCGGCGAGGGCTCTCCAGCACGGCGATGCCCTTGCCGGACACGCCGAGCGCCTCCTTGACCACGACCTTCTCGCCGCGCTCGACCAGCGGCGCGGCCTCGTCGAACGCCTGCCGCAGCTGGTCCACCGTGTCGCACGCCCAGCCCGCGGGCTGCCGCAGCCCCAGCTCGTCGGCGACGCGACGGCTGTAGACCTTGCTGTTGACCGCCTTGCAGGTCGCCGCGTCCGGCGCCGCCAGCGGCAGCCCGGTCGCCGCGGCGAGCCGTTCCTCCACCTCGGACACGCCGTGCGCGATGAGGTGCGCGTCGAGCCCGCTCAGGGCTTCGACGAGCACCGGGTCGGCGAGCGCGTCCTCGGTGACGTTGCGCAGGGGGTCCTGGTTCGCGACGACGTGCACCGCCGGCAGCTCGATCCCCAGTCCCACCAGGTGGTCCAGGTAGTCGGGGTCCGGCGCGGCCTTGAGGACCACGTGGTCGTCCGGGCCCGCGAGCAGCAGGGCGAACTCGTCCATGTGGTTGACCACGGCGCTGCCGCCCGCGGCGGACACCCGCGGCAGCGTGTGCTCGCCGCGCGCCCACTGCTCCTCGACCTCGAAGTTGCCGAGGAACACCAGGGAGGTCGCGCTCCCCCCTTCGGGGGTCTCCCCTACCACGGCCCGCTTCAGGCGGGTGGTGAAGTCATCCATGTCGACGTCCTAGTGCTGGAATACGGCGGCGGCGAACGTCTGGCCGAGTCCGGCCGACGTCATCAGGTACTTGTCGCCCGGCTTGAGCAGACCCAGCTCGCGGACGGTCTGGTAGTTGATGAACGGGTCCGCGCAGAAGCAGTGCCCCGTCTTGTCCAGGTTGTCGAGGAAGAACTTGTCGTTCGGCAGCCCGAGGTTCTTCGCCGCCACCGTCCACGACACCCGGTTCACGTTGTGCGGCAGCACGAGTTCGATGTCCGCCAGCGTGAGCCCGGCCTCCCCCAGCGCGCCGAGGACGACCTCCTCCAGCGCGTCCTGGTAGATCTTCCGCGCGTGCTTGGCGACCTCGGGCGTCAGGTCGATCACGCCGTCGTCGCGCCCGTGGATGCGGGTCGCGTAGCCGAGCAGGTGGTCCCGGTCCCCCTTGGCGGACACCAGCACCGCCGCGAACCCCTCACCCATGATCGACACGTCCTCGACCCACTGCGTGAAGGGCGTGAACGTCTTGTCGCCCGCGAGGATCAGCGCCATCGCGTCCGGATCGCCGTCGGCGGCGAGCAGCGTCCCCGCCACGTCCAGGGCCAGCAGCCCGGTGGCGCAGCCGTGGTCGGCCACCGCGAACGTCTTGGCGTGCCTCAGCCCCAGCGCGTCGCGCACGTCCTGCACCGGGCTGACCGGGTAGGGCGCCGCGGTCCGCATCCCCTTGGCCCGGATGACGTACCGAACCCGGTCCTCCTGGCCGATGAGCGCGTCCAGCTTCCCCGCCGCCGCGATCATCAGCTCGGCCTCCGACCGCCCCGGCGCCTGGCAGATCCGGTCCAGGCCGTACAGCCTGGTGAACCGCCGGACCTGCTGGTCGTTGAGCCCCAACGACTCCCGCAGGTCCGCCACTGAAACGGTCTCCGGCAGATGACTCGACACTGCCACCAATGACGTCATGGCCACAGCCTCAACGCCGGGGCTGACCACCCGCTGACACCGGACTGACCGCCGGTTCGAGGCGCGCGCGGCGGCGGACCACCCCGCCGAACGGCGGCGGGCGCTCGTGCCGGGCCGGGGTCAGCTCGACGCCGAGCGGGGTTCGGCGTCGCTCGGGTCGCGCGGCCACCAGCGGCCGGGGCGGGGCAGGAAGTTGGCGAGTTCCGGGAAGTCGGTCGGCCGCTCGGTCATCCAGTTCCAGTACCGCGGGATCGTGCGGGCGTAGTCGCAGTAGTAGCGGCGCAGCGCGTCGATCAGCTGGCGCAGGGTGTTCGGGTGGATGGAGCCCGGTCTCCACACCAGCAGCAGGCGGCTGCGCAACGGCTCGGTGATGGCCACCAGGCTGACGTCGGACGTGGAGCCGGTGGGGGTCGCCAACGCCGCCGCGCCCGCGTCGCGGACCCACGCCATGGCCTCGGCGTGGCCGCCCGCGTAGTGCAGCACCTCCGGCGTCGGGTGGTCCAGCTTGCGGAACAGGTGCTCCTCGACGGGGTGGAACCAGTGGCCCTGCACGTGCTGCACCCAGCTCAACGCGGCCATGTGGCGGCGGCTCACGGTCGTGCGGCGGGCCAGCGCGTGCTCGCGCGGCAGCGCCAGCCAGATGGGCTCGCGGACGATGATCTCCTTCGCCAGTGAGGGGTCGAGCGGGCGGACCCCGTCGACGGCCTCCGGGCTGGGGACGAGGGCGGCGGTCAGTTCACCGCGGTTCACCGCCTCGATGCTCAACGCCGGGTCCAGCGTCACCGTCTGGACCTCCACCGACGGCAGCGAGGCCTGGAGGGCGCGGCGCAGCGTCACGGGTGTCCACTCGGCATTGCCGAAGCGGAGGATGCCGCTGGCCAACGAGGACGCCTCGGCCACGACGGCGTCGGCGCGGGTCGCGAGGTCGGCGAGCATCGGGATGAGGCGCTCGCCCAGCGGGGTCGGGGTGATGCCGAAAGCCGATCGCACGAACAGGTCGCCGCCGACGGCCTTCTCGATGCGGCGCAACTGGGCCGTGAGGCTGGGTTGCGGGAGCGACAGCTTCGCCGCCGCCTTCGAGATGCTGCCCGCCTCGGCGAGCGTCATCACCACCCGAGCGTGCCGGATTTCTAGGTGCATGCGACCAACCGTTCACCTGGGACAGGCGGCTGCGGCAAACCTACCCCAGCCCACCTCGCGGGATCCGGTATTTCGTCGGAGAACAAAAGGTCGACCTCCCGACCGATAGGTTCTGACTATCGCTGCTCCACCTGCGGGAACCCGAACGGGCGGGGACGTTCGGGGGGTCTGCACCAGTGCGACGGCTTGCGCACCGTCCGTAAGGTCCACCCGGTGTTCGGAGTGGAAGACGTGGGGAGCGGGACAGTGGACGACGACGTGGTGCGCTTGGAATCCGTGCGCAAGCTCTACGGCAACGACCGCAACGGCGTGGTGGCGCTGGCGGGCGTGTCGCTCGGCATCCGGCGTGGCACGTTCACGGCCGTGATGGGTCCGTCGGGGTCGGGCAAGAGCACCTGCCTGCACTGCGCGGCGGGGCTCGACCGGCCGACGTCGGGGTCGGTCGTGCTGGACGGGCACGAGCTGACGGGGTTGAACGAGCGCGAGCTGACGAAGCTGCGGCGCGACCGGATCGGCTTCATCTTCCAGTCGTTCAACCTCTTGCCAGCGTTGAACGTCGTGGAGAACGTCCAGCTGCCGCTGCGCCTCGCGGGGCGCAAGGCCAACCGCGCGGACGTGGACGAGGTGCTGGAGCGGGTCGGGCTGTCCGACCGCAAGCACCACCGGCCGGGCGAGCTGTCCGGCGGCCAGCAGCAGCGCGTCGCCATCGCGCGGGCGCTGATCACCAAGCCCGCCGTGATCTTCGGCGACGAGCCGACCGGCGCGCTGGACACCCGCACCGCGCTGGAGGTGCTGGCGCTGATGCGCCGGGCCGTGCGCGAGGTCGGCCAGACCGTCGTGATCGTGACGCACGACCCCGTGGCCGCGTCGCACGCCGACCGGGTCGTCTTCCTGGCGGACGGCCAGATCGCGGGCGAGCTGCTCGCGCCGACCGCGCACGCCGTCGGCGAGCGCATGACGCAGCTCGGCGCCTGGGCCGACGAGCCCGCGGGAACGGTGAACTGATGTTCCGGCTAGCGCTGCGCACCCTGAGCTTCCGCAAGGGCGGGTTCGCCGCCTCCTTCATCGCGCTGTTCTTCGGCGCCGCCATCGTCATGGCGTGCGGCGGTCTGATGGAGACCGGCATCCGCGACGCCGTGCCGCCGCAGCGGTTGGCGAACGCGCCGCTCGTCGTGGCCAGCGGCCAGTCCTTCCTGGAACGCGCCCGCGTCGACGCCTCGCTGACCGCCAGGATCGCCGCCGTCCCCGGTGTGGCGAAGGCCGTGCCGGACGTGACGTTCCCCCTGTCCCCCTTGCGGGACGGGGCAACCGTCCCCGGCGGCGAGGTCGAGGGCCACGCGTGGGCCTCGGCCGAGCTGACCCCGTACGCGCTCAAGTCCGGCACCGCTCCTTCCGGCGACGGCACGGTCGTGCTGGACGAGGGCGTGGCCGCCGCGGCGGGCCAGGGCGTCGGCGGCAGCGTCGACCTCACCATCGGCGGCACCGTCGAGCGGTTCCGCGTCACGGGCATCGCCGCCGCGGCGACCGACAACCGGTCGGCGTTCTTCACCGACGCCGACGCGACCCGGCTGCACGGCAAACCCGGCAAGGTCGACGCCATCGCGGTGCTGCCCGCCGCCGGGGTGTCGGTGGCCGACCTCCAGGAGCGGCTCACCACCGTGATCGCCGACGGCAAGCTGTCCGTGCTGGCGGGCGACGACCGCGGCCGCGCCGAGGCCGACGGAGCGGTCGGCGGCGGGGACGACCTGATCGCGCTGTCGGCGGTGTTCGGCGGTCTCGCGGTGATGGTCGCGATGTTCGTCGTGGCGGGCACGCTGGGCCTGTCCGTCCAACAGCGACACCGGGAGATGGCCCTGCTGCGGGCGATCGGCAGCACGCCCGGCCAGCTGCGGCGGATGATCCTCGGTGAGACCATCGTGGTCGCGGTGCTGGCGACGGTGCTCGCGTACCCGCTCAACCTGGTGCTCGGCCGGTGGCTGCTGGAGCAGCTGGCGGGCGCGGGCGTCACGTCCGAGGCGATCGCGTTCCGCCAGGGCTGGCTCCCGATCGCCGCGGGTGTCGGCATCTCCCTGCTCAGCGCGACCGCGGCCGCGTTCGTCGCGGGCCGGGGCGCCGCGCTGACCCGGCCCACCGAGGCGCTGGCCGAGGCCAGTCTCCAGGTGAAGTGGTTCAGCTGGGTGCGGCTCACGTTCGCGCTGATCTGCCTCGCGGGCGGCACGGCGCTGTCCATCGTGACCGCGCTGGTGATGAGCGGCCCCGTGGCCGCCAGCACCGCCGGTCCGACCGCGATGCTGTGGGCTTCCGGCCTGGCGCTGCTCTCCCCCGGCATCACCAGGGTGATCATCGCCGTGCTGCGCTGGCCGGTGCGCGCGGTGACCGGCCTGTCCGGCTACCTGGCCGTGATGAACTCCGACGCGCGCCGCGTCCGGGTCGCGGGCGCGATCACGCCGGTCATGCTCGCGACCGGCCTGGCCACCGCGCTCATCTACCTCCAGACCACGTCGGCGGGCGGCGGGGGCGGGTTCGCGGACGACCTCACCGCGGACGCGGCCATCACCTCGCAGACCGGCGGCATCCCGCTGGACGTCGTACCCGCGATCAAGGCACGGCCGGGCGTCGGCTCGGTGTCCGCGCTCGTCGACAGCACGGTGATCTTCCGGTCCGGCGAGGACGACGACGACTCGGCCACCGCGCTCGGCGTGAACGGCGACGGCGTCGAGGGCACCCTCGGCATCAGCCCCACGTCCGGCAGGATGGCCGACCTCACCGGCAACTCGGTCGCGCTCACCACCGACCGCGCCGACCGGCTGGGCTACGCGCTGGGCGACAGCGTGCAGCTCAAGATGGGCGACGGCGCGAACGTCGACGTGAGGCTGGTCGCCCTGTACTCGGGGTCCGGCGAGGAGACGCTGCTGCTGCCCGCCGACCTGGTCGCCGAGCACACGACGACCGGCCTGGCCTCGCAGATCCTGGTGGGCGCCGCGGACGGCACGTCGGAGTCGGCGCTGGTCACCTCGCTCCAGGGCCTCACCACCACCAACCAGGACCTGCGGGTCGGCGACCGCGCGTCGCTGATCAGCTCCGGCGGCGGTGGCGGCGGTGGCGAGCAGACCGGCGCGTGGGTGAACTACCTGCTGGTCGCCATGATCCTGGCGTACACGGTGATCTCGCTGGTCAACACCCTGGTGATCGCCACCGGTGAGCGGCGGCGCGAGTTCGCGCTGCAACGGCTGATCGGCGCCACGCAGGGGCAGATCCTGCGGATGGTGGGCGTGGAGGCGGTGCTGATCTCGCTCGGCGGCATCATCCTCGGCGCGGTGGTGTCGGCGATGACGCTGGTCCCGTTCTCGTTCGCGGTGTACGACTCGCCGTGGCCGAGCGGTCCTCTGTGGATCTACCTGGCGGTGATCGGCGGAGCCTCGGGGCTCACGCTGCTGTCGACCGTGCTGTCGACCACGTACGTGCTGCGGACCCCGCCCGTGGAGGCCGCCGCGACGATCGGCTGATCTCGCCGCCTTCGCGCCCACCCGGTGGATCGCCTGGGGCAGACTGGAGCACATGACCGAGGAACTCGCTGTGCCCGCCGATGACCCGTACCTCTGGCTGGAGGACGTGACCGGCGAGGACGCCCTGGCGTGGGTGCGGGCGCAGAACGAGCGGACGCTGGGCGCGCTGAGCGGCTCGGCGGAGTTCGAGCGGCTGCGGACCGAGGTCCTGGCCGCGCTGGACTCCGACGCGCGGATCCCGTTCGTCCGGCGGCGCGGCGAGTTCCTCTACAACTACTGGCAGGACGCGGCGCACCCGCGGGGCCTGTGGCGGCGCACCACGCTGGAGTCCTACCGCGGGCGGCACCCGGACTGGCAGGTGCTGCTGGACCTCGACGCGCTCGCCGAGGCGGAGGACGAGAACTGGGTGTGGAAGGGCGCGGCCGTGCTGCGCCCCGAGTACCGGCTCGCGCTGGTTCAGCTGTCCCGCGGCGGCGCGGACGCCGTCGTCGTGCGCGAGTTCGACCTGGAGACCGGCGACTTCGTGAGTGGCGGGTTCACCCTGCCGGAGGCGAAGTCGTCGGCGGGCTGGGTGGACGCCGACCGGATCTTCGTCGGCACCGACTTCGGCCCCGGCACGCTGACCAGCTCCGGCTACCCGCGGGTGGTCAAGGAGTGGCGGCGCGGAGAACCGCTGGACACGGCGACCGTCGTCTACGCGGGCAAGGCGGACGACGTGTGGAACCGGGCGTTCCACGACTCGACCGAGGGGTTCGAGCGGACGTTCGTGCGGCGCGGCATGACGTTCTACACGAACGAGGAGTTCCTGCGCGCCGACGACGGCGGTCTGGTCCGGATCGAGGTGCCGGACGACGCCGAGACCGACGTGCACCGCGAATGGCTGCTCGTCACCCTGCGCACGCCGTGGACGGTCGGCGGGACGACCCACCCCGCCGGCGCGCTGCTGGCGACCCCGTTCGACGAGTTCCTCGCGGGCGGCCGCGACCTGACGCCCCTGTTCACGCCGGACGCGCACACGTCGCTGACCGGGCACGTGTGGACGCGCAACCACCTGGTCCTGAGCATCCTGCGGGACGTGCAGACGCGGATGGAGGTGCTCACCCCCGGCCCGGACGGCTGGTCGCGGGCGCCGCTGGCGGGCGTGCGCGAGTTCGAGACCGCCGACGTCGTCGGCACGGACCCGCACCGGAGCGACGAGTACCTGATCTCCTCCAGCGGGTTCACCGAGCCCTCCGAGCTGCGGCTGGGCCACGTCGGGGGCGAGGTCGAGGTGCTCAAGAGCGCCCCCGCGTTCTTCGACGCCGAGGGCATGACCGTGGCGCAGCACTTCGCGACCTCCGACGACGGGACGAAGGTGCCGTACTTCGTCGTCACCCCGCCCGGCGGGTCCGACGGCCCGACCCTGCTGAACGCCTACGGCGGCTTCGAGGTGTCGCTGCGGCCCGGCTACAACACCCACGCGGGGCTGGGCTGGCTGTCGCGCGGCGGCACGTACGTGGTGGCGAACCTGCGCGGCGGCGGTGAGTACGGTCCCGAGTGGCACCAGTCCGCGCTGCGCGAGAACCGCCCGCGGGCCTACGAGGACTGCGCGGCCGTGGCCCGCGACCTGGTCGAACGCGGCATCACCACGCCCGAGCGCCTCGGCGTCCGCGGCGGCAGCAACGGCGGCCTGCTCGTGGGCGTGATGCTCACCCGCTACCCGGAGCTGTTCGGCGCGATCGTGTGCCAGGTGCCGCTGCTGGACATGAAGCGCTACCACCTGCTGCTCGCGGGCGCGTCCTGGATGGCCGAGTACGGCGACCCCGACGAGCCCGCCGACTGGGAGTTCATCAAGGGGTACTCGCCGTACCAGAACGCCGCGCCCGGCAAGCCGTACCCGCCGACGCTGTTCATGACCTCCACCCGAGACGACCGCGTCCACCCCGGACACGCGCGCAAGATGGTCGCCAAGCTGCACGACCTGGGCTACGACGTGCCCTACCACGAGAACATCGAGGGCGGCCACGGCGCGGCGGCCGACAACGAGCAGTCGGCGTTCATGTGGGCGCTCACGTACACGTTCCTGTGGAACTCCCTCACGAAGTGACCCCTGTCACATAGTCGTGGCGTTCGGGGACGCGGGCGGCGTTCCCGGACAAGAACTGGCGTGAACCGGATCGAGGAACGCAGAGCAGAGCGGCCACAACGCGCTCCGGACGTCGACGACACGCGTCCCGACCTGGCGAACGCGGAGCCGACGGCCGCGTTCGCCACGCTGTTCGACACGCACGCCCGTGCCCTGCACGGCTACCTGGCGGGCCGGGTCGGCGTCGACATCGCCGACGACCTGGTCGCCGAGACGTTCCTGGTCGCCCTCCGCAGGCGCGCCAGCTACGACCCCGAGCAAGCCCCGATCCGCGGCTGGCTGTACGGGATCGCCACCAACCTGGCGCGCAACCACGTCCGCACGGAGATCCGCGGCTACCGGGCTTCCGCACGCGTGTTCGCGCTGCGGGACGCGGGGGTCGAGCACGACGCGCAGACCGTCGACCGCGTCGACGCCCAGCGGCGCACCAGGCTCCTGGCCGACGCCCTGGCCTCGCTGAACGAGCAGGAACGCGACGTGCTGCTGCTGACGTCGTGGGCCGGGCTCGAACCCGGCGAGGTCGCCGCGGCACTGGGCGTGCCCGCGAGCACCGTCAGGTCCCGTCTGCACCGGGTGCGCCACAAGCTCCAGGAACACCTCCGCACGACCGACGAGGAGAACCGCGATGACTGAGCGCGGCGACCACAACCCCGAACGCGAACTCGACGAGGCGCTCGCCTCACTGCACCTGGAGGCACGGATGTCCGACCGCTCCCTCGACGACGCCCGCGAGAAGCTGATGCGGCAAGCGGCGGCGGAGCCCGCGGCCCTGCCCGCGAGGTCGCCCTTTCGCAGGCGCGGCCTGGTCGTCGGCGTGGCAGCGGCGGCGGCCGCGATCGTGGGGGGCGCCGTGGCGTTCGGCGGGAGCGGCGGGGCGCCGGAACAGCAGCCCGCGGCGCAGCCTGCCCAGCCGACCACCTCGCAGCAGCCCACCAAGCGCGACGTGTCGCTCCTCTCGGCGTCCCAGGTCCTGAACGACGCGGCGGACAAGATCACCGCGAAGGACCCGGAGCTGAAGCCGGGCCAGTACCGGTACATCGAGATCAAGGGCTCCTACCTGCGCGGATTCCAGACCGGGACCCCGCAGGGGGTCGTGAGCGCCCCGACCGGCTACACCTACCTCGCCGACATCACCTACCGGACCTGGATCCCGGAGGACGTGACGCAGGAGTGGCTGGAGAAGCGCGTCCCCGGTGACGCGAAGCTGATCGGCAGTTCCACGCCCGCGTCCGAGGTGCCCGCGTACCAGCCGATGGACACCGACACGGGCGAGCGGCGCGGCGCGTGCGGCGACTTCTTCCCCAAGGCCCAACCGAAGAAGGTGTGCGGCGACGCGACCGACTTCGGGCAGCCCGCGTTCTACCAGGACCTCCCCCGCGACCCCGACCAGCTGCTGGCATGGCTCAGGGACTACACCTCCCAGCGCGGCTCGGCCCCGAGCACGATGTTCCACTTCGGTGTCCAGTTCCTGAACACCGGGATCATGCCCGCCGACCTGCGCGGCGACTTCCTGCGCGCGCTGGCGAAGATCGACGGTGTGAAGGTCGTCGAGGAGGCGACCACCCCGGACGGGCGCAAGGGCCTCGCACTCGGCCTCGACAGCGACCAGGAGCGCCGCGACCTGGTCGTGGACCCGGACAAGGGCGAGGTGATCGGTGAGCGAACCGTCGCGAAGGAGCAGGTGGACACGCCCTGGATCAAGGCGGGCACCGTGACCAGCAGCGTCTCCGTGACGACGAGGGTCGCCGACGCGATCGGCGTCGTCCCGGCGGGCTAGCGGGAATAGACGCCGGTCTGCGCGGTGTTGATCCCGATATCCATGCAAACGCATTGATTTTGGGAGGGGCACCATGCAGATCGGCGTCTTCACGGTCGGGGACGTCACCCCGGACCCCACCACCGGCACCACGGTCACCGAGCACGAGCGGATCAAGGCGATGGTCACCATCGCCGAGCACGCCGAGCAGGTCGGCCTGGACGTCTTCGCCACCGGTGAGCACCACAACAAGCCGTTCGTGCCGTCGTCGCCGACGACGCTGCTCGGCCACATCGCGGCCCGCACCCAGCGGCTGATCCTCTCGACCTCGACGACGCTGATCACCACGAACGACCCGGTGAAGATCGCCGAGGACTACGCGATGCTCCAGCACCTCGCCGACGGCCGCGTCGACCTCATGCTCGGTCGCGGCAACACCGCGCCGGTGTACCCGTGGTTCGGGAAGAACATCCAGGACGGCATGGCCCTCACGGTCGAGAACTACCAACTGCTGCGCACCCTGTGGGACAACGAGGTCGTGGACTGGGAGGGGAAGTTCCGCACGCCGTTGCAGGGCTTCACCTCGACCCCGCGCCCGCTGGACGACCTGCCGCCGTTCGTGTGGCACGGCTCGATCCGCAGCCCGGAGATCGCCGAGATCGCCGCGTACTTCGCCGACGGCTTCTTCGCGAATAACATCTTCTGGCCGAAGGAGCACTACATCCGGCTGATCAACCTGTACCGCGAGCGCTTCGAGCACTACGGCCACGGTCGCGCCGAACAGGCCATCGTCGGTCTGGGCGGCCAGGTGTTCATGCGCCGCAACTCGCAGGACGCCGTCCGCGAGTTCCGCCCGTACTTCGACAACGCCCCGGTCTACGGCCACGGTCCGTCCATGGAGGACTTCACCGCGCAGACGCCGTTGACGGTCGGCAGCCCGCAGGAGGTCGTCGAGAAGACCCTGGCGTTCCAGGAGTTCTTCGGCGACTACCAGCGCCAGCTGTTCCTGCTGGACCACGCCGGGCTGCCGCTGAAGGTCGTGCTGGAGCAGTTGGACCTGCTCGGCGAGATCGCCCCGGAGCTGCGCCGCGAGTTCGACGCCCGCAGGCCGGCCGACGTCCCGTCCGACCCGCCCACCCACGCCTCCAGGAAGCTGGCCCGTGACGCCGCCCCCGTCGGCTGACCCCAGCCGCACCGAACTCGCCGCGGAGGCGTGGGAGGCGCTCTTCCGAGCACAGTCCACGCTCCTGCGGCGGTTCGCGGCGGACGACGTGTGGGATCCGATCAGCCTGCGCGAGTACGACGTGCTGTTCACCCTGAGCCGCAAGCCCGACCGGCGCGCCCGGCTGCGCGACCTCAACCGGGAGGTGCTGCTCAGCCAGCCGTCGCTCAGCAGGATGGTCGAGCGCCTGGAGGGCGAGGGCCTGGTGTCGCGCGAGCCGGACCGGGCCGACGGCCGCGGCACGGTCGTGGTGCTGACCGAGGCGGGCGCCGCGATGCAGCGCACCGTCGGCAGGCGCCACGCCGCAGGCATCCGCCGCTTCGTCGGCCCGGCCTTGGACGACGACGAACTGCGCACCCTGCGACACCTGTGCGACAAGCTCAGACTGGCTCAACCGTCCATTCCGGACTGAGGGGTCAGAAGGACCCGGCGTGCTCGCGCACCCACTGCTCGAACGACCGCGCGGGCACGCCGGTCACGTCCTCGACCGTGGGCAGCACCCGGTAGCCCGCCTCCGGCGGATCGGTGCGCATCCGGAGGAAGAACTCGACGTCCTCCTCCGAGTACCCGCTCGCCCGCCACTCGGCCAGCACCTCGTCCCGGGCCACCTCGACCAGCTCCACCTCACGCCCGAGCACACGGGAGAGGATCCGAACCCGGTCACGGGGCGTCAACGCCTCCGGCCCGGTGACCCAGTGGTTCCGCCCGTGCTCCTCGCCGACCAACCCGACCACCGCGACCGCGGCGATGTCCGCCTCGTGCACGAGAGAACTGGGCATGTCGGGAAACCCTTCCCGCACAACACCTTCCGCCTTGACGGTCGCCGCCCACTCCAGCGTGTTGGCCATGAACTCACCAGGCGACAGGAACACCCGCTCCAGCCCGCTCGCCTCGACGGCAACCTCCAGCGGACTGGCGGACACGTCCCCCTTGAGCACGGTCACCCGCCGCACACCGGCCTTCTCGGCCAGGGCCACGATCTCCGCACCCGTGCCCAACGGCCCGAAAGCCGCACCGTCGAAGGTGATCAGGTGCGCGGCCACCACCTCGTCGAACACCCCGTCGAGGCTGTCCACATCGGCAAGATCACCACGCACCACCTCCACCCCCGCGGGAAGGCGCGCGTTCTCGGGAACACGCGTGAGCGCCCGAACACGGTGCCCAGCGGCCAACAACTGCCCCACCAGGTGACCACCAACCGTGCCCGTGGCACCGGTCACCAGAACCACTCGTCCACCAGTCATGCCGACGAGGCTAGAACCCTTGCAGGACAACCACTGTCCGCGATACGACCTAGCAGTAGTTGTTCTCCGCGGCGGTCACCATCAGATCGGCCTGGTCCTCGGTCATCAGCCCACCGAGCAGCGCGATGTCGTCGACCAACTTCGCCCGCGGCGTCCCCTTCGCCAACTCACCGCACACGCGCTGAGCGATCTGGATCTCGGTAGCGCCACTGGTGCTGCTGGGCACTCCCGCGGCGGTCAACGCGGCGAGGTAAGCGGTCCCCTTGTCAGCGGGCCGCGGGGGCACGACGTCCGTCGTGGACGGCGAGGCCAACACCGGCGGCAGCCCAGCGGTCGGAGCAACCCCGGTCCCAGGAGCGGCAGACGAGGCAGACGAGGCCGCAGGAGCCCCGGTAGCGCTGGACGCGGCAGCAGCACCACTACTGCTGCTGGACGCCACAGCACTGCTGGCCGCGACACTGCCGGACACGGGCGCCGAAGTCGAAGACGAGTCCCCACACCCGCCGGCAACGACAACGACCGCAACGGCCACAACGACCCGAGCAACAACGCGGTACCTCAAGACAACTCCAGACCGTCGCACCACCACCACCCGCCCAAGCGCCCCGACCGTAACGCCAACACCCCGATCACACACATTTCCCCACTGCACCCACTGCACCCTCAGCCCTCAGCCCTCAGCCCCCAGCCCCCAGCCCTCAGCGCCCAGCAAACCCACCACAGCAAATGCGAAAGCACGCAACCCAAGAACAAGGGAGCCCAGACCCCTCCCACCCCCGATCCCCAGCGCCCTCATGTCCGTCCGCTACGGGTCAAGGCATCTTTCCCGCCTTGACGCGGCGCGGACGGACATGAAGACAATTGCGCCTCGGGGGTACCCCCACACCCCGACAAACCCAGGGCACAGCCTCACACTAATCACAAACAGGACCCTGACCAGCACAAACCAAAATTCCCCCGAAGACCCCAGGACCCACCGACCCGAGGACCCAAGCCCCAGCGGCCCGACAACCCACCCTCAGTTCAGCATCCGAGTCCCTTCCGGCAACCCGCCCCCGGCCACCACGTCGATCGCCAGATCCGCCAACGCCGTCAACGCCACCTGCTGGCTGAACGGCCCGTACGACACCCGAGCCACCCCCAACTCCTCCAACCGCGCCAGCGGCAGGCTCCCCGGCACCCCGATCATCGTGAGCCGCTGCGGCCCGAACGCCTCCACGAGCGCCACCACCGTGGCCTCGTCCAGCCTCCCCGGCGCGAACACCGCCGCGGCCCCGGCGTCCAGGTAGGCCCGGCCGCGCGCGATCGCGTCCGCGAGCACGTCCGCGGCAGGCCGGTCGCCGCCGAACACGAACGCGTCCGTCCGCGCGTTGAGCACGAACGGCACGCCTTCCGCTTCCCCGGCCTTGATCACGGCTTCCACGGCGGAGACGGCTTCGGACAGCGGCTTCATCTGGTCTTCGAGGTTGGCCCCGACCACGCCGACGCCGATCGCCTTGCGGACCGTCCCGCCCGGATCCCCGTACCCCGCCTCCAGGTCGGCCGTGACGGGCAGCGGGACGGCCGCCGCGATCCGCCCGACGGCTTCGATCATCAGGTCGACCGGGATGTTCTCCCCGTCCGGGTACCCGTACGAGGCGGCGATGGAGTGGCTGGCGGTGGCCAGCGCGGTCGTCCCCGGCACGTCGGCGACGACGGTCGCGGAGATGACGTCCCAGACGTTCACCACCTTCAACAACGCGGGCGCGCGGTGGAGGTCGAGGAGCGTGGTGGCCTTGGAGGCTTGTTCGGTCATGCGCCAAGCCTATTGGCCGGCCTCGGTCACGCCCGCCTGCCCGGTCGGAGGACAATGCCGATCCATGTCCTTCGCAGATGACGTGTCCACGGCCGCGGTGAGGCTGCGGGGCGTCGCACTGACCACCCCGCTCCAGCGCAACGACCGCCTCTCCGCGGCGACCGGCGCCGACGTGTGGCTCAAGCGCGAGGACCTCCAGGTGGGGCGCTCGTACAAGCTCCGCGGCGCCTACAACCTCCTGGCGCAACTCGACGACGCCGAGCGGGAGGCGGGCGCGGTCTGCGCGAGCGCGGGCAACCACGGTCAGGGTGTCGCGTACGCGTGCGGACGCCTGGGTATCCGCGGCCGGGTCTACGTGCCCAGCACCACGCCGCGGCAGAAGCGCCAGCGCATCGCCTCGCTGGGCGGCGCCATGGTCGATCTGGTCGTGGAGGGCGACACCTACGACGACGCCGCGTCGGCGGCCGCGGAGCACGCGGCGAAGACCGGCGCCACCGTCGTCCCGGCGTTCGACGACATCCGCACGATCACCGGCCAGGGCACGGTCGGCCTGGAGATCCTCGACCAGCTGGCCAGGGCGCCCGACGTGGTGGTCGTCCCGGTCGGCGGCGGCGGACTGCTCGCGGGCCTGGGCACGTGGATGGCCGAGCGGCACCCGGACACCCGGCTGGTGGGCGTGGAACCCGCGGGCGCGGCCAGCATGATGGCCGCGCTGGCGGCGGACGGCCCGGTCAAGCTCCCCGAGGTCGACACGTTCGTGGACGGCGCCGCCGTGCGCCGGGTGGGCGACGCGAGCTTCCCGCTGGTCCGCGACTCGGGGGCCCGCCTGGTCACGGTGTCCGAGGGCCAGATCTGCACGGAGATGCTCGACCTCTACCAGGTGGACGGGATCATCGCCGAGCCCGCGGGCGCGATGGCGTCCGCCGCGCTGGCCGAGTCCGTGGCCGTGCAGCCGGGCGAGACCGTCGTCTGCCTGCTCTCCGGCGGCAACAACGACGTCAGCCGCTACGCCGAGGTGGTCGAGCGCTCGCTGGTCCACCGGGGCCTCAAGCACTACTTCCTGGTCGAGTTCCCGCAGGAGCCGGGCGCGCTGCGCCGCTTCCTGGACGAGGTGCTGGGCCCGGACGACGACATCGTGCTGTTCGAGTACGTCAAGCGCGACAACCGCGAGACCGGCGCCGCGCTCTGCGGCGTCGAGATCGGCGGCCGCGAGGACTACGACCCGCTGTGGGCCCGGATGAAGGCCAGCCCGCTGAAGATCCAGCACGTCGCACCGGGAACGACCGCGTACCGGTTCCTCATCTAGCAAGGAGTGGTCGCATGGCACTGACTTGGAAGCTGGTCGTCGACAGCACGAACGCGCCGGTCCTCGCGGACTTCTGGGCCGCGGCCCTGGAGTACGAGGTGGAGGACCCGAGCGCGCTCGTCGGACAACTGCTGGCCGCGAACCACATCGCCGAGGAGGCCGTCGTAGAGCACAACGGCCGCAAGACCTTCCGCGGCTTCGCCGCCATCCGCCACCCCGACGACCCGTTCGACGGGACCAGCGGCGTCGGGCACGGCAGGCGGCTGCTGTTCCAGGACGTGCCGGAGGGAAAGTCCGGCAAGAACCGCCTGCACGTCGACGTCCACAGCGGACCGGGTGGGCTCGACGAGCTGGTGGCGCGGCTGGAGGGGCTGGGGGCGACCCGCGTGAACGAGGTCGACCAGGGCCCGGCCGGTCACTGGTGGGTCATGCGGGACCCCGAAGGCAACGAGTTCTGCGCGTCGTAGGCCCGCGGGGCGTCACTTCACCGGTTCGGCGGGCTCCACCTCGGCGACGCGGGCGTGCAGTCGGTCCCGGATCTCGTCCGGCGTGTACGCCTGCCGCTTCCGGTCCGCGCGCACGACCACCGCGCCGGTGGCGGCGACACCGACCACTCCCGCGAGCCCGAGCAGCTTCCACAACTTCATCTGCCTAGGCTATCAACCATGGCCGAAACGCGGATCACCCTGGACGAAGCCGTCAGCCTGACCCGCACGGGTGACGTGTGGCTGTTCCGGGGCGACTCGGCGGCCGACCGGGCCATCCGCATGACCACGAACAGCCCGGTCAACCACGTCGGCATGGCCGTGGTCATCGACGACCTGCCGCCGCTGATGTGGCACGCCGAGCTGGGCAAGTCGCTGACGGACATGTGGACCGGCACGCACCAGCGCGGGGTGCAGCTGCACGACCTGCGCAGCGCGGTGCTGGTGTGGGCGAACCGGTACGGGCAGCGGGCGTGGCTGCGGCAGCTCGACCACACGCACACCCGCGAGACGGACGACGCCGTGCTGAGGACGATCGCGCGGCTGGACGGCACGCCGTTCCCGTCGACCGCGAAGCTGGCGTCGCGGTGGGTGCGCGGGCGGCTGCCGAAGGTGCGCAAGGGCGAGCCGGACGCGACGCTGGAGACCGCGTACTGCGCGGAGGTCGTGGCGATCACCTACGAGGCCATGGGACTGCTGCCGACGGGTCGCCGGGTGAACTGGTACGACCCCGGCAGGTTCTGGAGCGGCGACAAGCTGAAGCTCGAACTGGGCGCCGAGCTGAGCGCGGAGATCGCGGTCGACATCCCGGCGTGAACTCGCTCGACGCGCCGTAGGACAATCGGCCCATGCAGGTTCAGACCGAGGCCGACTGGGTCTCCCGTTTCGCAGACGACGTCATCGCCGAAGCCGAACGCCGGGCGCCCGGCAAACCCATCGTCTGCGCGTCCGGCCTGAGCCCGTCCGGCCCGATCCACCTCGGCAACCTCCGCGAGGTCATGACGCCGCACCTGGTGGCGGACGAGATCCGCCGCCGCGGCCACGACGTCGTGCACCTGCTGTCGTGGGACGACTTCGACCGGTTCCGCAAGGTGCCGGTCGGCGTCGACCCGTCGTGGGCGGAGCACATCGGCAAGCCGCTGACGTCCGTTCCCGCGCCGGAGGGCAGCGAGCACCCGAACTGGGCCGAGCACTTCAAGGCGCCGATGGTCGAGGCGCTCGCCGAGCTGGGCATCGACTACCGGGGCGTCAGCCAGACGGGGATGTACACGTCCGGGGCCTACCGCGACCAGGTGCTCCTGGCCGTGAAGGAGCGCGCGAAGATCGACGCGGTGCTCGACCGGTACCGCACCAAGGACAAGCCCGCCACGGAGCAGGACGACGAGGAGCAGTACTTCCCCTACAAGCCGTACTGCTCGGTGTGCGACCGCGACCTGACGACGGTCACCTCCTACGACGACGAGACGACCGAGCTGTCGTACACCTGCGTGTGCGGCCACGCCGAGACGGTGCTGCTCAGCGAGCACACGCACGGCAAGCTCGTGTGGAAGGTCGACTGGCCCATGCGCTGGGCGTACGAGGGCGTCGTGTTCGAACCGTCCGGTGTGGACCACTCGTCCCCCGGCTCGTCGTTCGTCGTGGGCGGCCAGATCGTGCGCGAGGTGTTCGGCGGCAAGCAGCCGATCGGCCCGATGTACGCGTTCGTCGGCATCTCCGGCATGGCGAAGATGAGCAGCTCCAAGGGCGGCGTGCCCACGCCCGGTGACGCGCTGGAGATCATGGAGGCCCCGCTGGTGCGCTGGCTGTACGCGCGCCGCAAGCCCAACCAGTCGTTCAAGATCGCGTTCGACCAGGAGGTCCAGCGCACCTACGACGAGTGGGACGCGCTGGAGCGCAAGATCGCCGACGGCACGGTGGTCGCCGTGGACGCGCTCGCGCACGACCGCGCGGTCCGCACGGCCGCCGGTCCCCTGCCGAGCACGCCGACCCCGATCGCCTACCGCACGCTGGCGTCCATCGTGGACATCACCACCGGCGACCCGGAGCAGACCCTGCGCATCGTGCGGGACCTCGACCCGGAGCGCCCGGTGTCCTCGCTGGAGGAGGTCCGCCCGCGCCTCGACCGCGCGGCGCGCTGGATCACCACGCAGGTGCCCGCCGAGCAGCGCACCCGCGTGCGCGAGCACGCCGACGTGGAGCTGATCGGGTCCCTGGACGAGCAGCGGCGGGAGTCGCTGCGGCTGCTGGTGGCGGGCCTGGACGACCACTGGTCGCTCGACGGCCTCACCACGCTGGTCTACGGCGTGCCGAAGGTCCAGGCGGGCCTCGAACCGGACGCCAAGCCGACGCCGGAGCTGAAGGTCGCGCAGCGCACGTTCTTCGCGCTGCTCTACCGCCTGCTGGTCGGCGTCGAGACCGGCCCGCGGCTGCCCACCCTGCTGCTGGCCGTGGGCGCGGACCGCGTCCGCAAGCTGCTGTCGGCCTGACCGGCGCGCGGGGGCTCGCCGACCGGCGGGTCCCCGCGGTCGGCTTGCGGGAAAACGCGAGTCCACGGCGGGTCGGCGTATAGCGTGCGGGGGTGCAGATCCCGTGGAGGGCCGCGCCGCGGGCGGCCCTGTCCAGTCCCCTGACCCTCCTGGTCAGCGTGGCGACCGCGCTGCTGCTCAGCTTCGTCGTGTCGGCCGCCGTGATGCACTCCTCGGCGGCCGGTGGCGCCGCCGTCGTCTACCAGGAGGGGCGGCTGTGCGAGCAGAACCTGCACCCCGTCCTGGACGGTGACGGGTTCACGCCCGCGGGCGCGCAGCGGGTCGTGGACGTCGCGCGCGCCGAGTCCGGCGGCCAGGCCGTGCTGCCCGCCCTCTACACGTCGATCGTGCGGCCCGACTACGCCGGGCTCGCCACGTGGGCGCGCTTCGGCCACCGCGAGGGCGCGACCGACCACCTGACGGTGCTCCAGGGCGGCGGCAAGGACGGCCTGTGGGTGCCGAAGAGCATCGCCGACGCCGCGAACGTGAAGCTCGGCGACCGCGGCGAGAACGGCGCGCTGCCCCCGGTCACCGCGATCTACGCCGACCTCGACGACCCGCTCGACCCGTGGTGGTGCACGGAGCGCACGACGGTCGTCCGCAACACCCTCGGCGGTGACGGCCAGGTCGCCTCGGTCGTGTGGCTGCCCAGCGCCGAGTCGTTCCAGCGGCTCCCGCCGCGGCTCAACTCCTCGACCTCCGTCACGCTGCGCTTCCCGCAGGACGACGTCCCGCGCACGGCCGACGCGGCGCAGGCGCTGCTCACCGGCGGCGGCGCGCGGGTCGACCGGATCGTCGCGCGGATCGACGAGGCCAAGCTCACGAAGGGCTCCTACCTCGCCGGCCCCGTCGAGGCGGCCCGGCAGACCAGCGCCAACGTGGGCTCGGCGATCCTCCCGCTGACCCTCATCAGCCTGCTCATCGGTCTCGCCGGGGTCGGCACCACGACCGTCCAGTGGGCGCAGCGGCGCCACACGGAGCTGCGGATGCTGTGGTGCCGCGGTTCCGGTCCCCTCGCCCTCGGCGGGCGTGCCGTGCTGGAACTGGGGACGCCGCTGGTCGTCGGCGGCGTGCTCGGCCTGGGTGTCGCGCGGCTGCTGCTGCCGGTGTACGCGCCGTCCTCGGCGCTGGGCGCCGGTGTCACGGCGCGGGCCGCGCTCGCGGTGGTCGCCGTGGTCGCCGCGTCCGTGCTGGTCGTCGTGCTGGTCGCCGCCGTGCGCGCGCACCGGACGTTCCAGACCGCGCCCGTCGTGACGCGCAGCCGAACCCGGCGGGTGGCGGCGGCGGTGCCGTGGGAGCTGGCGACCGCGGGCCTGGCGTGGCTGGCCTGGAACCGGCTGATCACCACGGGTCTCGGCACGGACCAGAAGCTCGCGTCGCTGCCGAAGATCGACGCGGCGGCGCTGGCGTTCCCGCTGCTGGTGGTGCTCACGACGGCGCTGGTCGCGGCACGGGTCGTGCGGCTCGCGCTGCGGTTGTCGCACCGGGCGAACCTGTGGCGCGCGCCCGCCGCCCAGCTCGCCGTGCGGCGGCTGGCCGCGGCGGCGGGTCCGGTGACGGGCGTGCTGCTCGTGGGCGTGCTGGCCATCGGCACGATCGCGGTGGGCACGAGCGTCGCGACGGCGCAGAAGTCGTCGTTGCAGGAGAAGTCCGGCATGTTCGTCGGCGCCAACAGCACCGTGCAGATCAGCATGGACATGGCAAGGGGCCGCGTCGAGATGCCCGCCGAGCTGCACGGCACCACGACCCTGGTCGGTGTCAACAAGACCGCGCTGGTGGTCGACCCGGAGACGTTCACCGACGGCGCGTGGCTCGGCGCCAACGACCCGGAGGCGCTGCGCACGACGTTGCGCGGCCTGAAGCGCACGGGCGCGGTGGCCCCGGCGATCCGGCTGGGCCGCACCCCGGACACCGAGGTGCGCCTCGGGGGTCTGCCGCAGCTGGACCCGGTCGAGCGGCTCGACTCCTTCCCCGTGCTGGGCACCCGCGGCTACGTCCTCGTGCGGGAGTCGGTCCCGGCGGTCGAGCAGGTCGGCTCGTGGCACCTGTGGTCGACCAAGCCGCTGGCCGAGCTGACCGGACCGCTGCGGGCCGCCGGGATCCGCTACACCAACGCCCAGAACCGCGCGACCGTCCTCGACGGACTGCCGTTCCTGACGATCGAGTGGACCTTCGGGTTCGTCACGGCCATCGGCGTGGTGCTCGCGGTGGTCGCCGCCATCGCGCTGCTGCTGGCGATCGAGGTGCGGCGCAGGCAGAACGCCGTGTCCGGCGCGCTGAGCGCCCGGATGGGGATGCGCTGGCGGTCCCTGCTGGGCAGCCACCTCCTGGAGCTGGGGGCGCTCGCGCTCGTGGCGGTCGCCGTCGGCGGCACGGCCAGCGCCATCAGCGCCGGGTTCGCCGTGCCCGAGCTGGACCCGGCCCCGTGGCTCACGCCCTCCCCCGTCCTGCCGAACCTGCTGCCGCTGCTGCTGACCACCACGGGCGTGACCGCGCTCGTGGTGGTCGTGGCGGCGTGGACCGCCCTGCGCACCGCGCGCGCCGCCCGCATCGGGGAGCTGATCCGTGGCTGACGTCCTGACCGCCGTGGACGTGCGCGTCGACTACCGCACGCCCGGCGGCACCGTGACCGCCGTCGGCGGGGTGTCGGTGGTCGTGCCGCCGACCGGGATCACCGTGCTGGCCGGGCCTTCTGGCTCGGGCAAGTCGACGATGCTGCGGGTGCTGAGCCTCGTGGAGCGCCCGACGTCCGGCACCGTCGCGCTGCACGGCGCGGAGACGACGACGCTGTCCGCGCGCCGCCGCCGGGCGCTGCGGCGCACCGAGGTGGCGCTGGTCTTCCAGAACCCGGCGGACAACCTCATCGCGCACCTGACCGTGGGCGAGAACCTGCGGGCGGCCGCGCAGGCGGCCGGTCGCCCGGACCGCGCGGAGGAGGTGCTGGAGCGGCTGGGGTTGCCCGGCACGGTGGCGTGGCGGGTGCCCGCGCTGTCCGGCGGGCAGCAGCAGCGCCTGGCGTTCGGCTGCGCCCTGGCCCGCGGCGCGTCCGTGGTGCTGGCCGACGAACCCACCTCGCAGCTGGACTCCGCGTCGGCGGACCTGGTGCTGGAGACCCTGGTCGACCTCGCCGGACGAGGGGTGCCGGTGGTGGTCGCGTCGCACGACCCGAGGCTGGTCGCGCTGGGCACGACGAGGATCGACCTGAGGAACGGACTGGTGGCGGTGTGAGCGCGCTGGAGGCGGTCGACGTCCGCCGTGCCTTCTCCCACCCGAGTGGGCCGGTGGCGGTGCTGCGCGGTGTGACGCTGGCGGTCGGCGCGGGTGAGCTGGTGACGCTGTCCGGGCCGTCGGGGTCGGGCAAGAGCGCGCTGATCACGGTGCTGTGCGGGTTCGACCGGCCGGACTCCGGGGAGATCAGGCTCGCCGGGCGCGCGCTGGCCGGGCCGCCGTCGTGGCGGACGTGCGCGGTGCTGCCGCAGGCGATGGGCCTGTCCGGTGAGCTGACGCTCGCGGAGAACGTGGCGCTGCCGCTGCGGCTGGGCGGGCGCCGCCGCAAGCTCGGCACGGTGGTGGACGACCTGCTCTCGGAGCTGGGCATCGACCACCTGGCGCACCGCTACCCGGCCGAGGTGTCCTACGGGCAGCAGCAGCGCGCGGCGCTGGCGCGCGCCGTGGTGGTGGAACCGGTGGTGCTGCTCGCGGACGAGCCGACCGCGCACCTCGACCAGCGCAGCGCCCCGACCGCGATCGGGGTGCTGCGCCGTGCCGCGGACAACGGGTCGGCGGTGCTGATCGCCACGCACCACGAGGACGTGCACGCGGCGGCGGACCGGACCCTGGTCCTGGCGAACGGCGTGATCGAGTCCGCCGGGCCGGTCCGCGCCGCGTGAGCGGTCAGGTTCCCAGCACGCCGTCCAGCACCTGCTGGGCCTCCTGCTGCAACAGCGCGAGGTGCTCCGGGCCCTTGAAGGACTCGGCGTACAGCTTGTACACGTCCTCGGTCCCCGACGGCCGGGCGGCGAACCAGCCGGACTCCGTCACGACCTTCAGCCCGCCGACGGCCGCGCCGTTGCCGGGCGCGTTGGTGAGCCGGTCGAGGATCTTCTCCCCCGCGATCTCCTCCACGGCCACCTGGTCCGGCGACAGCGCGCCCAGGGCCGCCTTCTGCGCACGGGTGGCGGGCGCGTCGATCCGGGCGTACGTCGGGTCGCCGAGCTTCGCCGTCAGCTCCCGGTACCTCTCCGACGGCGACTTCCCGGTCACCGCGATGACCTCCGACGCCAGCAGCGCCAGGATCAGCCCGTCCTTGTCCGTCGTCCACACCCGCCCGTCGCGGCGCAGGAACGACGCGCCCGCGCTCTCCTCGCCGCCGAACGCGATCGAGCCGTCCAGCAGGCCCGGCACGAACCACTTGAACCCGACGGGCACCTCGACCAGCCGTCGTCCGAGGTCGGCGGCGACGCGGTCGATGATCGACGAGCTGACCATCGTCTTGCCGATGGCGGCGTCGGCGGCCCAGCCGTCGCGGTGCGAGTACAGGTAGTCGATCGCCACGGCGAGGAAGTGGTTCGGGTTCATCAGGCCGCTGTCGGGCGTCACGATGCCGTGCCGGTCGGAGTCCGCGTCGTTGCCGGTGGCCACGTCGAACTCGGCCCGCCGTTCGATCAGCGACGCCATGGCGTGGGGCGAGGAGCAGTCCATCCGGATCCGCCCGTCCCAGTCCAGCGTCATGAACCCGAACGTCGCGTCAACGTTCGGGTTCACCACGGTCAGGTCGAGGCCGTGCCGGTCGGCGATCTCGCCCCAGTACGCCACGCTCGCGCCGCCCAGCGGGTCGGCGCCGATCCGCACGCCCGCCGAGCGGATGGCGTCCAGGTCCACGACGGACGGCAGCTCGGACACGTACAGGTCGAGGAAGTCGAACGGCTTCGCGGCCTGGCGCGCGCGGGAGATCGGGATGCGCTTGACGCCGACCAGGCCCGCTTCGAGCAGCTCGTTGGCGCGGTCCTGGATGCCCTTGGTGATGGTCGAGTCGGCCGGGCCGCCGTCCGGCGGGTTGTACTTGAAGCCGCCGTCCTCCGGCGGGTTGTGCGACGGCGTCACGACGACGCCGTCCGCGAGGCCGTCGGTGCGGCCTTCGTTGTGGGTGAGGATCGCCAGCGAGATGGCGGGCGTGGGCGTGTAGCCCTCTCGGCTGTCGACGAGCACCTGCACGTCGTTGGCGGCGAACACCTCCAGCGCGGTGACGAACGCCGGTTCGGACAGCGCGTGCGTGTCGCGGCCGAGGTACAGCGGCCCGGTCACGCCTGCGCGCGCCCGGTGCTCGCACACCGCCTGCGAGGCGGCGGCGATGTGGTCGTCGGTGAAGCCGATCCTCAACGCCGACCCGCGGTGACCAGAGGTGCCGAAGGCGACCCGCTGCTCGGCGACCGACGGGTCCGGGTGCTCCGCGTAGTACGACGTGATCAGGTGCGCGACGTCGACCAGGTCGGCTCGCGTCGCGGGCTGACCGGCACGCGGGTGGACTGCCACGGGTTCTCTCCTCGCTCTGGGCTGCGGGTGAAGCAGACCCCTACGCGCCCACCGAGGTCAAGGGGACACGTCGGGCTCGGCCTCGACGATCTCCGCGTCCAGGATGTCCACGATCGGGATCGTGTCGTCGCGCTCCGCCTTCGCGGTCGACAGGAGCGCGTCGTCGACGATGCCGTACTTCTCCTGGAGGTGCCGTTTGCGGTACGCGTGCTCGGCGTCGTCCACGACCCGCGACAGCGTCTTCGCGTTCAGGCCGGCCCCGATCAGCACGCCGACCACGGGCACGGCCTGGCCGAGCTTGCGCTGGGTGAGCCGCATCCCGAGCTGCGCGTAGACCTGCTCGACGACCTTGGTGACGACGTTCTGCCGCAGCTGGTCCCACGTCGCCTTGCGGGCCAGGCCCTGGACGAGCTTGTTCAGCTCCAGGTAGGCGGCCGCCTTGGTCACGTCCGACGACGTGCCGAGGTTCAGCACGCCCAGCGCGAACACCTGCTCCTCGGGCCTGGTCAGGTCGTAGCCGTAGTAGGCCGCCACGTGGGCGACCGCCCGCTGGCTCGCGACCAGCACCGCGGCGGCGTCTGCGGCCATCGCGCCGACCACGACGCCCGCGCCCGGCGCGCCACCGGACGCGAGCCCGAGCAGCTCGCCGCCGGAGACCGCGAGACCGGCGGCGGCGCCCTGCACCGTGGAGGCGGTGATGTAGGCGATGTCGAGCCGGGGCTTCACCTCGTCCATCACGCTGAGCGGCAACTTGCGGATGTCCTCGATGGTCTCCACGGCGTGGCCGTCCTTCTGGAACGCCTTCACCACCGCACCGGACCGGACGCTGGCCCGCGCGGCGCGCGACCCGAGGTCGGTGAAGCCGCCGAGCGCCTTCATCAGCAATCCCTGGAACTTGTCCGAGCCGGGGATCGAGTCGATGCGGCGCTTGGCGACCTCACCGGTCTTCTGGAGGCGGTCCCGCACGAGGGCGGGCAGCAGCGAGCGCTCGGCGGGGCGCTCGCCCTCGATGAGAGCGTCCCACGCCTTGCCGTCGTACTCGGACATCTCGCTGCGAAACGACATCCCACCAACCTACCTACTCGTAAGAGATCGCGTTCAGCACGTTGAGCCTGGCCGCGCGGATCGCGGGCAGGATCGCCGCGACCACGCCGACGACCACGGCCGCCGCCAGGTAGGTACCCATTTGCGCCCACGGGAACCCGAGTTCGGTGATCCCCTCGTTCTTGAGCGCCTTGACCACGGCCACCCCGAGCCCGGTGCCGACCACGATGCCCAGCAGCGCGCCGAACACCGAGATCACCACCGACTCTACGGTGATCATCCGCATGATCTGCGACCGGCGCATCCCGATCGCCCGCAGCAGCCCCAGCTCACGGGTCCGCTCGATGACCGACAGGGCCAGGGTGTTGACCACGCCGAGCACGGCGATCAGGATCGCCAGCGCGAGCAGGACCTGCACCATGAGCAGCACCGTGTCGAGCTGCGCGGCCTGCTGCTTCACGTAGGCGCTGCGGTCCTGCACGCTGATCTCGGGGTTGTCCGCGAACAGCGGTTCGAGCCCGCGCCGCACGTCGGCGACGGACGCGCCCGCCGCGGTCTTGGCGAACCCGTCGGTCAGCCTGGCCTGCGAGAAGTCCGCTGCCGCGGCGCCGGCGAGCTGGATGCCGTCCATCACGCCGTTCTTGGCGTAGAGCACGGCCACCGTGTAGGTCTGCGGCTCGCCCTTGCTCAGCTGCACGGTCACGGTGCCGCCGACACCGACGTTCTTCTCCCTGGCGGTCTCCTCGGCCATGGCGACGGTCTTGCCGGTCACGGCGTCGAAGGAGCCGCCGGTGGCCTGGAGGCCGAAGAGCCGCTGCATGGCCGGGAAGTCGGTGACGGCCTGGAGGTACTGCCGCTCCCCGTCGACCACGGCGTGGTCGGAGTAGAACCCGAAGGCGGACTCGACGCCGGGCGTTGCCTTCACCCGCTCCAGCGCCTCGGGCTCGAACGTGGCCCGCTGCTCGCCGGAGATGATCAGGTCGGCGGAGATCTGCGTGTCGGCCACCTTGGTGATGCTGGCGGTCGCCGAGGTCAGGATGATGCTCACGCCGGTGATCAGCGCGATGCCGACCATGAGCGCGGCGGCGGTGATGGCCGTGCGGCGCGGGTTGCGCGCGGAGTTGCGGCGACCCAGCGTGCCCGGCATCGACCACGACAGCAGCCCGCCGATGACCGCGACGACCGGCTTGCTGATCAACGGCGTCAGCAGCGCGACGCCGAGGAACGCGACGAGGATGCCCGAGAAGACCATCCACAGCACGGCGTTCGCCAGGCCGATGCCCAGCACCGTGCCGCCCGCGGCGGACAGGACGGCGCCCGCGATGGTCGGCCCGGTCAGCGGTCGGTCCGGCGTGGCGGCTTCGCGCA
Source organism: Umezawaea sp. cmx-9-4 (assembly GCA_049997955.1). Lineage (GTDB taxonomy): Bacteria > Actinomycetota > Actinomycetes > Mycobacteriales > Pseudonocardiaceae > Umezawaea. The sequence goes on from JAEBDY010000015.1 coordinate 79,784, forward strand.
TCGCCGCGACCGGCGCGATCCGCGAGGCCCTGATCGCCGGGAACACCGACGCGGCCATGGTGACCAGGATGCCGACGGCGAACGAGGAGATCACCGCGGCGGCCGGGAGGCCGGTGCTCGCGAGTTGCAGGCTGCCGCCGCCGAACGTGGCGAACAGCTGGGCCAGGAGCGCGCCGACGCCGACACCGGCGCCGAGGCCGACGACGGAGGCGATCACGCCGATCACCAGCGCCTCCAGCACCACGGACACCATCATCTGGCGGCGGCTCGCGCCCATGGCCCGCATCAGCGCGAGCTCCCTGGTCCGCTGCGCCACGATGATGGAGAAGGTGTTGAAGATGATGAACGTGCCGACGAACAGGGCGATCCCGGCGAAGCCGAGCAGGATGTAGTTGAAGAACTTCAGGCCCTCGCCGATGGAGTCGGTCTGCGCCTTCGCCAGTTCCGCGCCGGTCTTCACCTGGTAGTCGGCGCCGATCGCGGTGGCGATCCGCTCGCGCAGGACGTCCTGGGACACGCCCGCGGCGGCCTGGACCGTGATGGTGCTGAACGTGTCCGGCTCGCCGAGCAGCACGCGGTGCGCGGTGGCGGGCGAGAAGCTCATGCTCATCTCGCCGCCCAGCGAGTCGCGGTTGCCCTGGTAGCCGTAGATCCCGACAACCTCGAAGGTCTCCTTGGGCAGCGACGTCAGCACGGCGACGTCGTCGCCGACGGCGAACCCGCCGGACTTGGCGAGGAACCCGCCGAGCACGACCTCGCGGTCACCCGTCGGGGCGCGCCCCTCGCGCAGCACCCGCTGCCCGGACAGGTCCTCGTTCCACGCGTCGCCGAACCTCGGAGCCCCGCTGGTGGTCAGCACCTTGCCGTTCTTGCCGATCGCACGGGCCGAGCCCGCCACGTCGCCGGTCACGGCCCCCACGCCCGGCACGGACCGGACGGTGTCCAGGGTGGACGCGGGCAGCGTGGCGACGGCGGCGTCCAGTTCGGCGTCGCCGCCTCCGGTCTTGGGCCTCACGCTCACCTGCGCGTCGATTCCGGTGTAGACGCTGGAGAACAGCGAGGTGAACGACCGGTCGAGCGTGTCGGTCAGCACGAACGAGCCCGACACGAACATCACGCCGAGCACCACGGCCATCCCGGACAGCACGAGCCGCAGCTTGCGCGCCATCAGGCTCTTGAGCGTCGCCCTGATCATCGCGCGACCACGCCGTCGAGGTTCTTCATGGTGTCCAGGACGGCTTCGGCGGTCGGCTCGAACAGCTCGCTCACGATCCGGCCGTCGGCCAGGAAGATCACGCGGTCCGAGTAGGACGCGGCGTTCGCGTCGTGCGTCACCATCACCACGGTCTGGCCGAACTCCTGCGCGGACCGCTGGAGGAACCCGAGCACCTCGGCGCCCGACTTCGAGTCCAGGTTTCCGGTCGGCTCGTCGGCGAACACCACGTCGGGCCTGCTGACCAGCGCGCGGGCGCACGCCACGCGCTGCTGCTGGCCGCCGGAGAGCTGGGTGGGCCGGTGGCCGAGCCGGTCGCGCAGCCCGACGGTGTCGATGACCGTGTCGAACCACTCGCGGTCCACCTTGCGGCCGCCGATCGCCAGCGGCAGCACGATGTTCTCCTCCGCGGTCAGCGTCGGCAGCAGGTTGAACTGCTGGAAGATGAAGCCGACCTTCGTGCGTCTCAGGTCCGTCAGGGCCTTGTCCTTCAACCCGGTCACCTTGGTGTCCCCGACGAACACCTCACCGGAGTCGACGTCGTCGAGCCCGGCCAGGCAGTGCATGAGCGTCGACTTGCCGGACCCCGAGGGCCCCATGATCGCGGTGAACCGCCCCCGCTCGATCTCCACCGTGACGCCGTCGAGCGCCGTCACGGTCGCCTCCCCGGATCCGTAGACCTTCGTCACGCCAACGGCCCTGGCCGCCACGGTCGTCGCCGTCCGCATCGTCGCTGTCACCGGATCCCCCGTTTTTCCCGCTTGCTGGTGTGTTGGGGAAATCCTGTCGACCGGAGCGGCCCGGCGCGTCGGGAAGGAGCCCCATCCCGGGCCGGGGGCTACCCCGGAACCAGCTCGGGGTTCAGCCCTGACGATCTACCGGGGACCCCTTCGGTCGAAAGGAGCGAGGGCGGGTGCGGCACTGCGGGTTCCTCGACTTCTTCGCCACCCCTGCCCGGACGTGGAACGGCAGGCCGCTCCAGGGCTCCGCACTGTCCTGGGGCACGCTCACCGCGTCATGACCCCAGGTGCGCCAGGGCGTCGAAGGCGCGGTCCACCAGCGTGGGCAGGTCCTCCACGCCGTCGCCCTCCACCCACGTGCCGAGCGCCGTGGACAGCGCGCCGAGCACCGCCGCGGCGAGGACGCGGAGTTCGAAGGTGATCTCGCCGCCCGCGCGGGCCGCCAGTGCCTCGGCGAACAGCTGCTGGGTGCTGTCGCCGTTGCGCCACTGGCGGCCGCGCAGCGCCGGCGTGGTGAGGACGAGCCTGGTGCGGACCAGCAGCGCGTCCTTGTCGGTGGCGTAGACCTCGCGCATGCCGCCGACGACGGCGTTGCGCAGCGCGGCGAGCGGCCCCAGGTCGGCGGGCTGGCCGCGGATGAGGTCGATCAGGAGGGGGTCGTACTCGTCGTTCTCCACGACCGCTTCCTTGCCGGGGAAGTAGCGGAAGAACGTCATGTGCGACACGCCGGCGGCCGACGCGATCTGCTCGACCGTGGTCGCGTCGTAGCCGTTGGCCAGGAACAGCCGCAGCGCGTGCTCCTGGATGGCCTTCCTGGTGCGGGCCTTCCGCTGTTCGCGCAGTCCCGGTGCTGGTGAGCTCACCCGCCAAGGATGACGGTCAGCCAGGAGTCGAGCGCGTCGGGTGCCTCCCCGCCGCGCCAGCCGAGGTGGCCGTCGGGGCGGACCAGCAGGGTGTCGCCGTCGGTCGGCAGCACGGTGACGCGCTCCGCCCCCAGCCTCTTGCGGGCCACCGCGGCGCAGGCCTCGCCGCCGAGCAGCACCCAGCGCGTGCCGAGTTCGGCGTGCAGCCGGGTGGCGGTGCCGTCGGCCCGGACGCACGGGCGGTCCGGGACGCGGTCGCCGGGCCGGGGGGCGCGGCCGAGCCGGTGTCCGCCGAGCGGTCCGCCGCGGTAGCTGATCTTGAGCTGGGAGGACTTCTCCCAGATCGCCTTCTGCACGAACGGGCGGTTCATCATCGGCACCACCACGTGGTCGCGCAGGAACCTGGCCAGGGGTGATTCGCCGACGAACACCTTCGTCATGCCGCTGGTGGACGACAGCACGCCCTCGGCGACGGGCCGCCGCTCGGCCTCGTAGGTGTCGAGCAGCGAGACCTCGGCGTGGCCGGACGCGACCAGCGCGAGCTTCCACGCCAGGTTCTCCGCGTCGCCGAGGCCGGTGTTCATGCCCTGACCGCCGAACGGGCTGTGGATGTGGGCGGCGTCGCCCGCGAGCAGGACCCGGCCGCGGCGGTAGGTGTCCGCGAGCCTGCGGTGGAAGCGGAAGCTGGACGTCCACGGGGTCGACCCGACCACGACGTCCGGCAGCGCCGCCCGGTCGCGCAGCAGGCGGGCCATCGTCTCCGCGACGTCGCCGTCGAAGTCCTCGGGCGCGGGCGCCATGAGCCGCCACACGCCGCCGGGCAGGGGGAACGCGGCCAGCACGTCCTCGCCGCTGAGCCAGACAGCGACGGCGTCCCGCTCCAGCGGCAGGTCGACGTGCGCGTCGGCGAGCAGGAACCGCTCGACCAGCGGCGCGCCGGGGAACCCGATGCCCGCGGCCTTGCGGACGGCGCTGTGGGCGCCGTCGCAGCCGATCAGCCAGTCGGTCCTCGCCTCGCGACCGCCGGTGGTCGTGAGCCGGACCCCGTGCTCGTCCTGGTCGAGGCCCAGCAGCGCGGTGCCCCACTCGACCGCGCCGCCGAGTTCCGCCAGCCGACGGCGCAACACCTCCTCGATCTCGGCCTGCGAGATCAGCAGGCCGCGCCGCTTCACCAGCTTCGTCACCTGCCCGACCTTCAAGTCCCCCAACGGTTTCCCGTTGACGTGGATCGCGATCCGACCGATCCCGATCGACCGGTCCGGCAGGTCGCCCAGCGCGCCGAGGCGGTCGAGCACCTCGGTGCCGCGGGGCTGGAGGCCGAGCGCGCGGGACGTGACCGCCGGTCCCTCCGCCCCGTCGACCACCCGCACCGAAGCGCCCGCGCCCAGCAGGCCGCACGCCAGGACGAGTCCGGTCGGGCCCGCTCCTACCACCGTGATGTCCATGACCAAAGTGTTACTCACTATCAATTGATAGTCAATAACAGTTTGTGGGGGTGGTTGACTTCGACCATGACAGGAGCACTGGTGACGGGTGGGGCGCGCGGGGTCGGGGCGGCCGTGGCGAGGGCGTTGGCCGAGGCGGGGATGACCGTGGCGGTGCACGCGCGGGCGGACCTGGCCGCGGCGGAGGCCGTCGTGGCGGCGCTGCCCGGTGACGGGCACGTGGTCGTGAGCGGCGACCTGGCCGACCCGGACGGCGTCAGGGCGTTCGTCGCGGAGGCCGTCGCCGCGCTGGGCGACGTCGACGTGCTGGTCAACAACGCCGCGATCTACACCGAGCAGCCGCTGCCGAGCACCTCCTACGACGAGTGGATCGCGCAGTGGCGGCGGATCATCGACGTCAACGTGCTCGGCACGGCCAACGTGACGTGGTGCTTCGTCGACCACCTCCGCACCCGGCACCGGGGCCCGGCGGGCGCGCGGATCATCACCGTCGGGTCGCGCGGGGCCTACCGCGGTGAACCGGACGCGCCCGCGTACGGCGCCTCGAAGGCCGCCGTGCACTCGCTCACACAGTCGCTCGCGGTGTCACTGGCCCCGCTGGGCGTCGCCGTGACGGCCGTGGCGCCGGGCTTCGTCGACACCGACCTGACCCGCGACGTCCTGACCGGTGACCGCGGGGCCGCGATCCGCGCGCAGAGCCCGTTCGGCCGCGTCGCCGTCCCCGACGACGTCGCCTCGGCCGTGGCGTGGCTCGCCACCCCCGGCGCGGGCTGGGCGAGCGGCGCGGTCATCGACCTGAACGGCGCGTCCCACCTGAGGTAGCCGCGACCCGCCACCGCTCGGCCCGCTTGGCGACGGCGTAGGTGTAGCCGATGGACGCGAACAGCAGCGGCATGACGGCGACCGCGAGCGGCGCGCCCACCCCGAACAACTCGGCCGACCCGAGCCGCGCCCCGACCGCCCACACCGGAACGCCGACCATGCCCACGGCCAGCCCGCCCCAGAGCAGCACCATGACCGTCAGCCACAAGGGCTTGCACAGCAGCAGATCGACCGGTCCACGACGGGGCGGCGGCGCGTCCGCGTCGACCTCGATCGCCGTGGGCAGCCCGGAGGCGTGCCCGAACCAGGTGGGCCACTGCTCGACGACGTAGCTCAGCACTTCACGACGGGGAGCGGACTCGTTCGCCATGGCGGGCAACCTACTCCTCCTTGTGCGATGTGGACATCATCGGTCGAAACGGACGATGCCCGTTGTGCGGCACGGGATCGGGGCGCGGTCCACCGGCTCCGGGATTACCGTCGGGGCATGAGCACCGAGACGAGCACCGCACTGCTGGTCGACGCACTGGACCGGGTGCGCGACGTGGTCCACCAGGTCGCCGACGGGCTGTCGGCCGACCAACTGGCGCACCGGGTCGACGGCACCGCCAACTCCATCGGCTGGCTCCTGTGGCACCTGACCCGCGTGCAGGACGACCACGTCGCGGGGGTCGCGGGCACCGAGCAGGTGTGGACCGCGCAGGGGTGGGCGCGCAAGTTCGACCTGCCCTTCGACGACGCCGACATCGGTTACGGCCACGACTCCGGCAGCGTCGACGCGGTCCGCGTGTCCTCGGCAGGCCTGCTGGTGGGCTACCACGACGCCGTGCACCGGGCGTCCACCGACCACGTGCGCGGGTTGTCCGAAGCCGACTTCGACCGGGTCGTGGACGAGCGCTGGGACCCGCCGGTGACGCTGGCGGTCCGCCTGGTCAGCGTCGTGTCCGACGACCTCCAGCACGCGGGCCAGGCGGCGTTCGCGCGCGGCCTGCTCGACGCCGGTTGACCCCGACACGGTGTCAGGCCGTAGAACCGCGTCCCCGACACGGGATGAGGACGCGCTGGGCGCGAAGGTGGCATCGCACACGGTGTGGTCGCGGCACTTCGAGAACGTCGACGTGCTGCTCCGCCCGACGAACTCCACACCCGCGTTCCCGCACGACACCAGGCCGTTCATCGAGCGAACCCGCCTGACCGGCCACGCTCCCAGCCCTCAACGGCGCTTTTCCAGCCAGGACCCCCACCGCTCCAGTCCCTCCCCCGGCGAGAACCGCCCGACCCCGACGCGGAACCGGTCCGTCGGCGTAGGGGTCAACTCTGAGCGGTAGATGCTCGCCGGCAGCAGCAGGACGCCTTCCTGCTCCACGAGGTCGGCGCACATCGCCTCGACGCCGTCGGAACCGAGGTAGCGCGGGTACGCGACGCAGCCTCCCTGCGGCGGCGCCCACTCGAACAGGTCGGGGAAGCGGGTGAAGAACGCGTCGAACACCGGCAGGTTCTCGGCGATGATCGCGCGGTTGCGCCCCAGCACCCTGTCCCGCGCCCGCAGGGCGATCAGCGCCAGCACCTCGCTCGGCGCGGAGTTGCAGATCGACGTGTAGTGCTTCGCACCGTCCAACCTGGACAGCACGGCCCGGTCGCGGCAGGCGATCCAGCCGATCCGCAGCCCCGGCAGCCCGTACGCCTTGGACATCACGTTCAACGACAGCGCGGTCGGCGACAGGTCGGCGGCCTGCGGCAGCGCGGGCCCGGTCTCCAGGCCGCGGTAGACCTCGTCGCTGAACAGCCGGATCCCGCGCTCGTCGCACAGCCGCACGAGCCGCGTCCACGTGGCGAGGTCCGGCACGGCTCCGGTGGGGTTGTTGGGGAAGTTGACCGACACCATCCGCGTGGTCGGCCGCAGCGCCGCCTCGACGGCGTCCACGTCGAGCGCCCAGTCCTCGTCCGCGCGCAGCGCGACCCCGGTCACCTCGCACAGCGACAGCGGGATCGTCTCGGCGGCCTGGTAGTTCGGCGTGATCACCACGACGTGGTCGCCGGGGTCGAGCAGCGTCGTCATCGCGAGGTACAGCGCCTCCTCCGCCCCGGCGAAGCACAGGACCTCCTCCGCGGCCACGTGGTCGTAGGTGTCCGCGATCGCCTCGCGCAGCGCGGGCAGGCCGTAGGTCTCGCCGTAGCCCAGGTGCAGCGACTCCCACCGCTCACGGCCGTCGTCGTCGGCCAGCGCCAGGAGTTCGGCCAGCGACAGGGTTTGCGCGTCGGAGGCGGTCAGGTGGTAGCGGGCGGCGAACTCCCAGCGGGTGAAGTGCTTCTCCAGCCGGAACTCGGGAAGGGACGGCATGTTCTGGACGCTACTTCCTGATTGGACAGAATGCCCAGGGTCGAACACCCGTTCGACCTGGGTTACGCTGCCCGGCATGTCGGGACCGGTGCAGGCGTCGCTGTTCGACGACTCGGAGGCCGTCGGACTCCGAGCGCTGACGGTGCGGCGGACGGAACTCGGCGGCGGCGCGTGGGTCGACGTGCGGCCGGGCTGGCTCACCGGGGCGACGGACCTGTTCACCGACCTGGCCGAGTCCGTGCCGTGGGTCGCCGAGCGGCGGCAGATGTACGACCGGGTCGTGGACGTGCCGCGCCTGCTGTGCTTCTACGACGAGCGCGCGCCGCTGCCGCACCCCGTGCTCACCGAGGCCAGGGCGGCGCTGAGCGAGCACTACGCGGCCGAACTGGGCGAGCCGTTCCGCACCGCGGGCCTCTGCTACTACCGCGACGGGCGCGACAGCGTGGCGTGGCACGGCGACACGATCGGCCGAGGCGCCACCGAGGACACGATGATCGCGATCGTGTCCGTCGGCGCGGCGCGCTCCCTGCTGCTGCGGCCGCGCGGCGGCGGCGAGGTCGTGCGGCACGCGCTGGGCCACGGCGACCTGATCGTCATGGGCGGCTCGTGCCAGCGGACGTGGGAGCACGCGGTCCCGAAGACCGCGAAGCCGGTCGGGCCGCGCGTCAGCATCCAGTTCCGGCCGCGCGGAGTGCGCTGAACCACCCGTTCGGCGGTGACCCGACATTGTTCGCGGCCAGACGGTGAAAATCCAACCTGAGCATTCCGGGAGCGGTCGCCGACCACCTTTGCCCCGGCTAAGTAATTAGCCGAAAATTGTTACTCCATCCAGCCTGATGCTCACCGAACCGCGTTGCGCTACCGTTCGAATCCTGCGCCGCCATCAGGTCGAGGTATCGGAAAGGGTATTCCCATGCTCACTACGATGGCAGCTGCCGCCATGGCTTTGTCGACGGTCGTGGCACCGGCCACGACCGCCGATCCACCGCCGGGGGACCGCATCACGGTCACCGTCGTCACGGTCAACGGCTCCGGCTGCCCAGCAGGTACCGCGGCGGTGGCCCCGGCCGCCGACAACACCGCTTTCACCGTGACCTACAGCGACTTCCTCGCCCAGGTCGGCGTAGGAGCCTCCCCGACGGACTTCCGGAAGAACTGCCAGCTCAGCCTACTGGTGAACTACCCGCAGGGCTTCACCTACGGCATCGCGCAGGCCGACTACCGCGGCTTCGCCCACCTCGCGTCGGGCGCGAAGGGGATCGAGAAGGCGAACTACTACTTCTCCGGCCACGCGTCCACCGGAGCCGTGACCCACACGTACAACGGTCCGCTCAGCAACTACTGGCAGGCGACCGACAAGACGGAGGTCGGGTCGATCGTCTACGCGCCCTGCGGCGAGCAGCGGATCCTGAACGTCAACACGGAATTGCGCGTCAGCGCGGGCACCTCGGACACCACGAAAACGACGAGCTTCATGGCGATGGATTCAACCGATGGCAGCGTCAAGACCACATTCCACTTCTCGTGGAAACGGTGCCCTTGACATTGTTCAGGGCTGGCTAGAACGTTTTCATCACCCCCTAGAAACGTTTTCATTCCCGCGCCGCCAATCCCGGTTGACCGCATTAGAAAGGTGCACCCATGCTCAGTGCGATCACGGCCGCCCTCATGGCCCTTGCCATCACGTTCCCCCCCGGCGGCGCACCGGGCACGACTCCCCCGCCGGACCACATCACCATCGACGTCGTGACCGTGAACGGATCGGGCTGCCCGGCGGGCACGGCGGCGGTGGCCGTCTCGCCGGACAACAAGGCGTTCACGGTGACCTACAGCGACTTCCTCGCGCAGGTCGGCGTCGGCGCCCTGCCCACCGACTTCCGGAAGAACTGCCAGCTCAACCTGCGGGTCAACGTGCCGCAGGGCTTCACCTACGGCATCGCGCAGGCCGACTACCGCGGCTTCGCCCACCTGGAGAGGGGGGCGACCGGCGTGGAGAGGGCGAACTACTACTTCCAGGGGATGTCGCCGACGGCGTACAAGTCCCACACCTATGCGGGGCCGTACAGCGACGACTGGCAGGCCACCGACACCACCGAGGTGGCCGCGATCGTGTACTCGCCGTGCGGCGAGAGGCGCAACTTCAACATCAACACCGAGCTGCGCGTCAACGCGGGGACGTCCGACCCCACGAAGACGACCAGCTTCATGGCCATGGACTCCACGGACGGCGCGATCGAGACGACGTACCACTTCGCCTGGAAGCCCTGCACCTGATCCGGCCGTAGCCGAGCCCCCGCGCGCCTCCGGGTGCGCGGGGGTTCCGCGCTGCGCCGATCCCCGGGCTGCGAGTCCTGAGTGGACTGCCGGGCGGAGTAAAACCCCGCACCGGCGGCACATCGGTGTGCCACCGGTGCGGGCTCGCCAGAACGTCTACGCGCGGCGCCGCCGGAACAGGGCCACCGCGACCAGGAGGGCGACGCCCGCCACGATCCCCGCGGGGACCAGGACGCCGCGGTTGGAGGCGATCGACGCGAGCCGGTCGACCTCGGGGGTGCCCGCGGCCTGCGCCGTGCCGGGGTTGGTGGCGCCGGGTCGCGGCGTGCCGGGGTCGTTCGCCGCCTGCGCCTGCGCGGAGGGCGGGGTACCGGCGGCGGCCTTCGCGACCAGGGTCACGTCGGAGCAGGAGTAGTAGGTGTCCGGGGTGTCGGAGTTCTGCCAGATCGTGTAGATCACGCGCCTGCCGGTCTTGCCCTGGGGCAGCTTCCCGGCCAGCACGTAGGTCTCCTTCACCAGCGGCGGGTCCGTGACCGTCAGGAACGGCTGCTCCTCCAGGTCCGCCCAGCGCAGCGCCGCCTCGGGGCGGTAGCCGTCCTTGCTCAGGTACAGCCGGAACGTGCCCTTGTGCGGGATGGTCGCCCGGTAGGTGATCCGCGCGGCGGCGGAGGTGTCCAGGGTGCTGGTGGGCCAGTCGGCGCGGGCCAGGTCGAGGCCCGCGTACTCGCGGAGGCCCGCGCTGCACAGCTTGCCGTCGGGGACGACCTCGCGGTCGCGGCCCCGCACGTTGGCGATCCGGATGTTGTCCCACTCCGCGGCGGCCTTGGGGCCGCTGGCGGACAGCGCCGCCTTGCAGGCCGCTGGGGGCGGCTGCGCGCCGTCGACCCCGCACGCGGCGGCACGGCTCACCGGAGCCACCACGGAACCGTGCGCGGCCGCGGTCCCGACGGCGAGAACCGTGTTCAGGACCACGACCGCGAACACCGACCAAGTCCGAGTCCGCACTCGCCCACCTCCACGGGGGGATACGGATGCCGCTCGGCGAACGTTCAAGCGAACTCGCGGATCCGTCCTACTTGGTCGCCGCGGGCAGCCAGGACTTGACCTTGTCGGCGTTGTCGCCGACCCACTTCTTCGCCGCCGCGGCCGCCGGCATCTTGTCCTCGGCGATGTACTTGGCGACCAGGTTCTGGTCCTCGTTGGTCCACGTGAAGTTCTTCACCAGCTGGAACGCGGGACCGTTGGCGTCGGCGAACTTCTTGCTGACGATCTTGTCGAGGTCGTAGTCCGGGTAGTCGCACGCGATGGCCTCGGCGACGGCGTCGCAGCCTGCGGCGTACGGGGGCAGCTTCACCTTGACCAGCTTGACCTGCGACAGCAGCCACTGCGGCGAGTAGAAGTAGCCGATGAGGGGCGTCTTCTTCTCCTCCGCCTGCTTGAACGCCTGGATGAGCGCGGTCTCGCTGCCGCCGTAGACGACCTTGTAGTCGAGGTTCAGGTTCTTGACCAGCGCCTCGTCGTTGGTGACGAACGAGGGGTCGCCGTCGAGCAGCTGGCCCTTGTCGCCGGACTCCGACGTCCTGAACAGCTCGGCGTACTTGTTGAGGTTGTTCCAGTCGGTGATGTCCGGGTACTTCTCCGCGAGCCACGGCGGCACGTACCACCCGATCTGCCCCCGCACGCCGGTCGAGCCCGCCGACACGGCGGTCTTCTGCTCGTCGATGTACTTCTTCTTCAGGTCGTCGTGGCCCCAGTTCTCGACCACCGCGTCGACCTCGCCGGTGCCGAAGCCCTGCCAGGCGACCTCTTCCTTCAGGTCCTTCTTGGTGACCTCGCAGCCGAGTTCCTTCTCGGCCACCTCGGCGAGCACCGCGGCGTTGGCCTCGTAGCCGACCCACGGGTTGATCGCGATGGTGAAGGTCCCGCAGTCGCCGGCGGACCCGGACTGGGCGCTTCCGGTGTCACCGACCTTCGCGCCGCCGCACCCGGCCAGCGCGAGCGCGCAGGCGAGCACCACGCCCGCGCCGCGCACACCGCTGGTGCCGGTCTTCCCGGTCAGAAGCACGTGATCGAACCTCCTCGTTCCGCCACCTCGGAGGTGGCGCGTCACTGGGTCGTCGAAAGCCGACGGGGTCAGGTGCGGCCGGTTCGGGCCGCCGCGGCGCGGGTGAGGCGGTCGAGCAGCACCCCGAGCACGACGATGGCCAGCCCCGCCGCGAGCCCCTTGCCGTAGAGCTGCCCCTGCGAGAACCCGGCCACCACGTCGTAGCCGAGCGCGCCCGCGCCGACCAGCCCGCCGACGACGACCATCGACAGCACGTAGATCAGCCCCTGGTTGGTCGCGAGGACCAGTGCCTGCCGCGCCATGGGCAGCTGCACCTTGGTGATGATCTGCCACGTGCTCGACCCCGACGCCGTGGCGGCCTCGACGGTCGTCGGCGACACCGCGCGGATGCCGTCGGCGACGATCTTGACGGCCACCGGGGAGGCGAACACGACGGCGGCGACGATGGCGGTGAACCGGCTCGCCGAGAAGAGCGCGAGGAACGGCACCAGGTAGACGAACGCGGGCATGGTCTGCGCCGCGTCGAGCACCGGCCGGACGATCCGGTCGGCCGTGGAGCTGCGGCCCATCCACACCCCGACCGCCACGCCGAGCACCACGACGGCCGCGGTGGCGACGAGCGTGGACGCGAGGGTCGCCATGGCGTCCTGCCACAGGCCGGTCGCGACCAGCAGGCCGAGGCACACCGCCGAGGTGATGACGGCCCGGATCCCGCCCAGCACCACGGAGATCGCGACGACCACGGCGGCGACGAGCCACCACGGCGAGCCGGTCAGCAGCAACTGCAACGGGTCCACGACCACGAGCGTCACGAAGTCCTTGACCCCGTTGGTGATCCCCGACAGGTTGCCCTGCACCCAGTCGGTCGCGGTGGCGACGCCCTTGGCGATCGAGCTGCCGATCTCCACGTCCGAGGGGAACTCCGCGGCCCACACGTAGGTGTAGGACAGCCAGATCGCCACGGCGGTGAGCGCTCCCCCGCCGACCAGCCCGCCCTTGCGGGCCTTGGCTGCCCACGGGTTGCGGCTGAGCCTGGCGCGTTCGACCCGCGTGCCCGCCGCCGTCGTGACGCGGTCGAGCACGATCGCCAGCACGACGATCGCCAGGCCCGCGTTGAACGCCGTGCCGACGTCCAGCGTCTGGAGCGCCTTGATCACGGTCTTGCCGAGGCCGGGCGCGTCGATCAGCGCGGCGATGGTGACCATGGACAGCGCGGCCATCATGGTCTGGTTGATCCCCAGGACGATCGTGCGCTTCGCCGTGGGCAGCAGGACCTTCCCCAGCGTCTGCGCCCGCGTCGCGCCGAGCGACTCGCTGGCCTCCACGGTGTCGCCGGGGACGTTGCGGATGCCGTGGGCGGTCAGCCGGATCGCGGGCGGGGCCGCGTAGACCAGCGTCGCGATCGTCGCCGACGCGGGGCCGATGAGGAAGAACAGCGTCAGCGGCGCGAGGTAGACGAACGTCGGCATCGTCTGCATGAAGTCCAGCACCGGCGTGATGATCCGGTTGAACCGGTCGGACAGCCCGGCCGCGATGCCGAGCGGGATGCCGAACAGCAGTGCGATGACCACCGCCGCGAGGGTCAGGGCGAGGGTGTCCATGCTCTCCTGCCACAGCCCTTGCAGGCCGAGGAAGGTGAAGCCCGCGGCGGCGAGCAGCGCGGCCCGGCCGCCGCCTGCCGCGTAGGAGGCGAACGCGACCAGCGCGACGACGCCGAGCCAGCCGATCAGCGGCAGCGGCCTGCCGAACGAGGGTTGCGCGATCAGCGACTGGAGGAGGATCACGAACTCGTCGACGACGAGCCGGATCTCGTTGAAGAAGTACAGGAACAGCGGGTTGGTGTCGCGGCTCGCGCCGATGGCGTCGTTGAGGTCGTTGAGGCCGTGGTGCAGCGGCGTGAGCTGGGCGGGGCCGAGGGCGAGCGTGTGCACGCCCTTGAGCACCGCCCACAAACCCAGCCACAGCGCCAGGATCAGCGCGACGACCACGCCCCGACCCGGGCGGCGAACGTCCACACCGGACACCGCGACGGCTGCCATCAGGCGTCCGCCTCCTGGCCCGCGACGACGGCCAGGATCTCCTCGTCGCCGACGATGCCGAGCAGTTCGCCGTCCTCGACCACCTTGACCGGCGCGGCCGCGGCGAGCACCGCGCGGGTGGCGTCGCGCACCACGACGTCCGGCCCCAGCTCGGGTCCGTCGAGCACGTCGTCCGGCCGCGGGTCGCGCATGATCCACTTGAGCGTCAGCACGTTCGCGCGCGGCACGTCGCGGACGAAGTCGCGCACGTAGTCGTCCACGGGCGCGCCCACCAGCTCGTCGCCCGTGCCCACCTGGACGACCTTGCCGTCGCGCATGATCAGGATGCGGTCGCCGAGCTTGAGCGCCTCGGCCAGGTCGTGGGTGATGAACAGCATCGTCTTGCCGACCTCGCGGTGCAGGCGGACGACCTCGTTCTGCATGTCCCGGCGGATCAGCGGGTCCAGCGCGGAGAACGGCTCGTCGAACAGCAGGACGTCCGGGTCGCCCGCGAGCGCCCTGGCCAGTCCGACGCGCTGCTGCATGCCGCCGGAGAGCTGGTCCGGGAAGGACTTCTCGTAGCCGCTGAGCCCGACCAGCTCGACGACCTCCCTGGCGCGCTCGGCCCGCTCGGCCCGGCCGACGCCCCTGATCTCCAGCCCGTAGGAGATGTTGTCGAGCACCCTCCGGTGCGGCAGCAGCCCGAAGTGCTGGAACACCATGGAGAACTTGTTCCTGCGGAGTTCGCGCAGCCGCTTCCGGTCGGCGGCGAGGATGTCCTCGCCCTCGAACAGCACCTGTCCGGAGGTCGGCTCGACGAGCCGCGTCAGGCACCGCACCAGCGTGGACTTGCCCGATCCGGACAGGCCCATCACCACGAACACCTCGCCGGGGGCCACGTCGAACCCGACCTCGCGAACCGCCGCCGTGCACCCGGTGCGGTCCATCAGCTCGCGGCGCGACAGCGCGCACAACTCCGGCGACCGGGGGACTCCTTCGGCCTTCGGGCCGAACACCTTCCACACATCGCGAACAGAGATGACCGGGTCGGGCAGGCCGATCCCGGCCGGACCGACCTCGACGTCTTGGGCCGCCACGTACGCCTCTCCAAACTGTGCGCCTGTTGCGGATTGCGCACTTCGTTCCTGGATGCGCGACAGCATTGACCCTGGTACCAACCCCGTCAAGGTCAGGTCGCGGCGGTCGCGGGACTTTAACGCCACGAGCACTCGGCGGACACACCTCTGAGCGGTCGTTCCGGCTCGCGCAGATCCACTGTGGACAGTGGATTTCCTTGATCAGGACAGTGCGGGAGCCCGCCGATCCGAACCGCCGCCACCCGCGCGGCGAACGAGCCGGGTCGCGCACCAATTGAGATCGCCCGCTCGACGACCGGCCGCACCGGCACGCCCCATCCCTCGTCGACACCGGGTTGCCCGACCGCGTGCCGCACGAGGACCACCGAGCGCGCCGCCACTCCCGCGACGAGGTCGCCGACGCCGGGATCGTCCGCGGCGGGGAGGTCACGATGGGCCCGGCAACTCCCGAGGCCGTCGTAGGATCGGGGGGTGGCGACTGACGACGAGCTGATGGCGTGGGCGCCGAGACCGACGACCGCGCCGACCGGGATCGCGCTCGCGGGCTACAGCGACTTCCGGCTGGTGGCCCAGGGCGGCGAGGGCACCGTGTACCGGGCCCGGCAGGACGGGTTGGGCCGCGACGTCGCCGTGAAGGTGCTCGAAGCGCAGGACGACGCCACGCTCGCCCGGTTCCGCCGAGAACTGGAGATCACCGTCCGGCTCGGCAGGCAGCACCCGCACATCGTGACGGTGCTGGACACCGGCGTGGTGCTCGGCAGGCCGTGCATCGTCATGGAGTTCCACGACCTCGGCTCGCTGCACGACCGCCTCCGCGAACGCGGACCGCTGCCGGTGGCCGACGTGGTCGCCGCGGGGGTCGCCGTCGCCGACGCGCTGGCGTTCGCCCACTCCCAGGGCGTGCTGCACCGCGACGTGAAGCCGCAGAACATCCTGGTGCTGCCCACCTCGTATGTCCTGGCGGACTTCGGCATCGCGCGGGCGGTCGACGCGGGCCACTCCGCGTCGCTGCACCTGGTCAGCTACCGCCATGCCGGTCCGCAGATGGTCGACGGCGAGAAGCCCGCCGCCGCCGACGACGTCTGGTCGCTCGGCTCGACCCTGTTCACCCTGCTGGACGGCAGGCCGCCGTTCGCCTCGGAGGACGACGACTCCATGCTCGGCTACCTGGGTCGCGTCCGCTCGGCCGTCCCGCGTGCGCTGACGCGTCCCGACGTCCCCCCGGCGCTGGCCGCGATCATCGGCCGCTGCCTGGCCAAGGCCCGCGAGGACCGCTACCCCGACGCCGCCGCCCTGCGCGCCGCGCTGGCGGGCGTCGACACCGCCTGGGCCCCGGCACCGTCCACTGTGGACCCCGACAGCACCAGGGCCGTCATTCCCCTGGCCCCGCCCCAGGTCTACCCCGAGGGTCCGACGGCGCTACCGGACTTCGGCCCCCGCCCGGCCGTGGAGGCGCCCGCGCCCGCACCGGCTCCCGAGGAGCCGAAGACGTGGGCCGACCAGCTGGCCGACCTGACCGTCCGCCACCACCCGGCAGAACCGGAGGTCCCCGACTTCGGCCCACGGCCCACCCGCTCGGACCGGCCACCGCCGCCGGTCCAGGACTTCAGCCCACGTCCGGGGGACGACGCCGAGCCGACCACCCACGTGGTCCAGGACCCGGCTCCCGGGCCCGTGGACACCGACTTCGACTTCCACGAGCCCGCGCCGTCCGCCCAGGGCCCCGTTTCCCCACCGCCGGTCCCGCTCGCCCCGCCGATCCAGGTCGCGCCCGTGCCACGGCCGAGCGCACCGCCGGGGCAGGCGGCGCCCATCCAGGTCGCGGTCCTCCCGCAGGAGCCCAACACCGCGCCGACGTTCCTGGCGCCCATCGGCGAGCACGAGCAGGCCCCGCCGAGGCACCGCCCCCGCTGGCTGATCCCGCTCGCCGTGGTCGCGGTGATCGGCGGCGCGGTGCTGGGCGTCGTCCTCACCGGCTCACCGCCGGACACGACCGTCGCCGCACCCACCACGACCACGTCCACGCCCACCACTACCTCGGAGCCGCCCACCAGTGCGGGTGTCCCGGCGGGCGGCGACCCGAGGTTCGCCCCGGACCTCAAGCGCGTCGAGGTCCTCGACCCGACCGGCGTCGAGCTGGACTGGACGGACCCCAGCGGCGGCAAGGCCCAGTTCGTGGTGGTCGACGTGACGGGCAAGAAGCCCGAACCGCTGGTCACCATCGCGGCGGGCACCACCACCCACGTGCTGGAGGGCTTGGACGCGACCCGCCGCTACTGCTTCCAGGTCCTCGCCATCGGGCTGGAGGACCCGAGCACGCAGCGCGGCGCGTCCGCCCGCACGTGCACGACCGCCTAGGTCACGCCCCGCGCCCGGTCTCCTGCTGCAACCGGTCGATCAGCTGCGACGCCTTGGCCTTGGTCAGGCCGTCCGGCACGTCCTCGCCCGCTTCGCGCGCCAACGTGTGCAGGTAGGACTCCTGCGGTCCGGTCATGGGCTCGTCCCCGGTCGTCCACTCGTCCAGGTCCTTCTCCGGCGTTCCGGTCATGGCGCTCTCCTTCCGCTCGAACACCTGTTCGCTGTACCCGTGACCGCCGCGCGGCAAACCAGAGGTGTGCCGAACGCCGAGGCGGTGTACCCCGAACGCATGACTGCCCCACACACACCGGACCCGAGGCTCGGCGAGAACGAGGTCTCCGAGCCGGACGACCAGTCCTACCAGGAGCGGGAAGAACAGCCGGAGGTGATGAAGCCGTCGGTGGAGGACCCCGAGTAGTCGGGGTCGGCCGCTCCGGTGCTCAGCGGCGGCGCAGCGGCCGCGGGTCGACCGACCAGAACAGCCGCCGGTACCACGGCACCACCCGGCGCAAGCCCTTGCGCACCTCCACGGCCAGCCGCCAGGCTTCCGGATCGCGGGTCGGACCGGGCCCGAACGCCGCCCGGTCGGCGAGGTCCGCCAGCGGAACGGCCGCCGGGGCGAACGCGGCCACGTCCCGCGCGATGTCCGGCGCCGCCCGGTCCCGGCGGGGCGTGCGGCCCGCCAGTTGCAGCGAGTCCAGCACGTACGCCCACGCGCCGGGAGCACCCGCACGGCTCAACCGCAGCCGACGACCGCCGCGCAACGTCAGCAGCAGGGCCAGTGGCACCAGCGGGATCGCCAGCAGCACGAACGGCGGCCCGGACTTCGCGGGCGGCGCTGCGACCGGAGCCGCGGGCTGCGCCAGTGGTGGCGGCGGGGGTGACGACGGCGGTGTGGTCGGTGTCGCCGTCACGGACGCCAACCGGTCGAGCACCTCCCGCTTGGACGCCGGGCTGGGGCCGGACCCGGTGCCGGACACCGGGTCGAACGGCACCCAGCCCCAGCCCTCGAAGTACACCTCCGGCCACGCCGTCGCGTCGCTCCCCCGCACCACCCGGACGCCGTCCGGCCCTTCCGGAACCGGCTGGAAGCCCACGACCACACGGGTCGGCAGCCCCACCGCGCGACCCAGGACGGCGAACGCCGACGCGAACTGCTCCGCGGTGCCCGCGTTCGCGCCCGACTGGCCCTCCGCGCCGAACAGGAACGTCTCCAACCGCGCGTACGACGACCCGACGGGCGCCTCCACGTCGGGCTTGCGCCCCAACCGGACCACCTGCTCGATCGCCACCGCCCGCTCGTACGGGGTCAGCGCGCCCGCCACGGACTTCCGCGCGTACTCCGCCAGCGAGAACGGCAGTCCGGGCAGCGCCACGTACCGCCGCGCCTCCGGGCCGCTCGGCACCGAGGCCTTCACGAGGTCCGCGTCGTCCGGCGTGTCCACGGTGCCGCAGCCCCGCCGCCAGTTCTCCCGGCAGGACCAGGGATCCCGAGTCGGTGTCCACCGCGGCCCCGTCCAGGCTCACCTCCGTCGGCCTGCCGACAGCGGGCAGCCACGTCCCGCCCAACGCCCCGACCGTCACGTCGATCGTGGACTCCGACACCCGCGCGCCCGGCGGCAGGTCCGGCGCGGCGACCGCCCCGATCGGCCCGTACAGCGACGCCGCCCGCCAGGTCGCCCCGGTGTAGTCGGCCAGCGCCACCAGCCGCAACGGCCGCTCGGGACCGCGCACGCGCAGCAGCTCCGTGTCGCCGATCCCGGCCCAGAAGGCCAAGCGCGGCAACGGACTCGTCACCGCGACGTCGGTGATCGGCGGTCGCACCAGCTCGCGCGGCTCGAACGCCCCCGACCCCGGCAGCACGGACGCCGTCAGCGTCACCGCGCCGAGCACCCCGAGCACGACAGCGGGCCGCCCGACCGGGATCCGCCGACCGGCCTCCCGCCGGTCGACCAGCAGCCACCCCAGCACGACCAGCAGCACCAGCGCCAGCGCCACCAGGCCGTGCGGGTCGGCCCGCCCCGCCGTGAGCAGCGCCGTCGCGGTGTACAGCACCGCGGCCCCCAGCACGGGCGCGAACAACGACCTCGCCAGCGCCACGCCGAACGCCACCAGGAACACCAGCAGCGCCCCCGGCACCAGCAGCGTCGGGGTCGCGGGAGCGGGCCGTGCGGCGCTCAGCAGCCGCGGCAGCAGGTCCAGCAGCACCGAGACCGGCGCGGTGTCGTCCGACCGCGCCACCAGGTACGCACCGGCCAGCGCGAACCCCAGCACCGGCACCACCGACACGCGGGCCCGCCGCACCAGCGGCAGGCACGCGAACGCGACCAGCGCCGCCGCCGCGAACACCAGCCGCGGCAGCACCCCCTGCCACCCCGTGCCGAGGTGCGCCGCGGCCACCAGCACGACCGTCGCGGCCCAGGCCGTCCTCATCGCGCCACCACCGCGTTCCAGGCCGCCACCAGGTCGTCGGCCTTCGGCGCGCGCAGCACCAGCACCGCGCCGACGGCCGACACGGGCGCCGCGGGCGCGACGGCCAGCACCACGCCGAACGCCGCGCGCCCGACCTCCAGCAGCAACGACGGCAGGTCCGACGAGTCGCCGCACACCACCGCCACCACGTCCAGGTCCCGCAGTCCGACCGGCCGCGCCACGTCCGTCACGTCCAGGTCCGCCAACGCGGCCAGGGCAAGCGACGGCTCGCCCACCACGGACACGTCGACCGCGCCCGAGGACGTCAGCATCCGCACCGGATGCCCGCTCTCCACCGCCGCCCCGACCAACGACGCGGCGACCTCCACCGCGTCCTCGAAGGACGCCGGATCCCCGTACGCGCTCGCGTTGTCGTCCAGCACCACGGCCAGGTGCGGCAGCGCCGGGTCGGCGTCCTCGCGGATCATCAACGTCCCGGTGCGCGCGGTGGTCGCCCAGTGCAGGCGGCGCAGGTCGTCGCCAGCCACGTACTCCCGCAGCCCCACCAGGTCCGTGCCGCCGCTCTCCACCCGCTCGTCCGCCCCGACGTGCCCGCGGCGCACCCCGCCGGGCAGGCCGCGCACCGGCAGCACCCGTGGCACCACCCGTACGTCGATCACCTCGCCCAGCACGGACCTGGCGACCGCGAGACCCGCGAAACCCCTGCGGTGCAACGTGAGCGGCCCCACCCGGAGCACACCGCGGCGGTCCGTCGGGATCGGGTACTCGACCGCCGTCCGCTCCCCCGGAGCCAGCAGCGGCACGTCGACCGGCATCGGGGTGCCCGCCACGTGGTCCGTCGCGTCCAGCACGACGGGCAACCGCTTGCCGGGGTTCGCCAGCTCCACCCGCCCGGTGCACCCGGCGAGCCGCTGCACCGTCCGCGGCCGCACGCCGCGGGACGCGGAGACCGGCACGGTCGTGCGCACCGACACCACCCCCGCCACCACGAGCAGCACCAGCGCCAGGCCGAGCGCCGCGACGCCGGGGTAGCGCCACCACAGGCCCAGACCAGCCAGCACCGCGCCGAGCACCAGGGTTCCGGCGCCGCGCGCGGTGAGTCTCATCGCGCTTCCGGTCGGGGGACGTCCACACCGGACAGCACGTCGGCGAGCACCTCCGCGGTGGTGGAACCCGCCAGCTGCGCCTCCCTGGTGAGCACCAACCGGTGCGCCAGCACGGGAACGGCCAGCTCCTGCACGTCACCGGGCACGGCGAAGTGCCTGCCGCGGGCGGCGGCGTGGACCTGGACGCAGCGCACCAGCGCGCGCAGGCCGCGGGTGCTGGCGCCCAGCCGGAGCCGGGGGTCGGCACGGGTCGCGGTGCCCAGTTCGCCGATGTACCGCAGGATCGGGTCGGCCACGTGCAGCGTGCCCAGCCTGCGCCCGTGCGCGGCGACCTCGTGCGGGTTGCCGACCGTCGGCACGGAGGCGACCCGGCCCGCTCCGCTGCCCGGCCGCAGGACGTCCAGCTCGTGCTCGACGTCCGGGTAGCCGATGGAGATGCGGATCATGAACCGGTCGAGCTGCGCCTCGGGCAGCCGGTACGTGCCGTCGAGGTCGATCGGGTTCTGCGTGGCGACGACGAGGAACGGCGCGGGCACCGCGTGGCCGACGCCGTCGACGGTGACCGTCTGCTCCTCCATCACCTCCAGCAGCGCCGACTGCGTCTTCGCCGCCGCGCGGTTGATCTCGTCGGCCAGCACCACGTTCGCGAACACCGGGCCCGGCCGGAACCGGACCTCGGCGGTCTGCGGGTCGAACACCGACGTGCCGGTCACGTCCGACGGCAGCAGGTCCGGGGTGAACTGGACCCGCCGCGACACCCCGCCGAGCGCGCCCGCCACGGCTCGCGCCAGCGTCGTCTTCCCGGTGCCGGGCACGTCCTCCAGCAGCACGTGGCCGCCGGCGAACATCGCCACCAGCACGAGGTCGACCACGTCCCGCTTGCCGCGGACGGCCGTCTCGACCGCGTCGCCCAGCCGGGTGTGCAGCGCCCGGAACGCCGCGATCTCGTCCTCGCCGATCGCCGTGCTCTCCAGAGTCGTCACCGGACCCCGCCTTCCTCGTCGTCGCGCCGACGCCCGACGCGCAGCAGCGCGGCCGTCGCGATCAGGCCCAGCCCGCCCGCGCCCATCGGGGCGGATTCGGGCGCCTCCGGCGCGCTGCGCGGGATCACGCACGGCTTGCCGCCGCACGTCTCCGTGTCCCGCACGGTCGTGTTCCTAGCGGCCGATTCGACCGCCGCGCCGCCGGAGGCCGCGTACGCGCGGACCACGATCCGGTTGGCGCCGATGTCCGCCTCGATGGTCGTGGACGCCGTCCCGCAGGCGATGGGCGAGCTGTAGCCCATGGTGGTGTTGACGACCTCGCAGGACCCGTTGTGGCTCGCCCAGTCCGCGGGCCAGGCCATGTTCACGGTCTTGGTGTACGACGCGATGCCGCCGGTGATCGTGGTGATCACCACGGCGCCCGCGCTGGGCAGCGACGGAGGCGGGGGGATGGTGGTGGTCGTCGTGGTGACGACCGGCGGCGGCGGGGTGGTCGTGGTGGTCGTGGTGACCACCGGCGGCGGCGGGGTGGTCGTCGTGGTGACCACCGGCGGCGGGGTGGTCGTGGTGGTCACGCCCGCGGGCGGAACGCTCCACGACGCCGCGCTGGCGGCGCTCGTGCCCGCGTCCCCGTACGCCGTCACCGACACGTCGAGCCTGCCGGAGGCGCAGAACGTGCTGCCCGCGCACGGGATCGACAGGTCGGTGCCGGTGCCCGCGACCTGCGCGCTCAGGGTGCCGCCGCTGAACCCGCCGCTGGCGGTCACGGTGTACCCGGTGACCGGCGTGACCGCGCCCCAGGACACCGTGACGACGAGCGCGTTCGCGTCGCGGCTCTTCAGCGCCACCGAGACGCCCGGAGGCTTGCCGGGCACCCCGCCCGCGACCGATCCGGTGGTGGACACCGACGTCTCCACGGCAGTGGTCGTCGTGACGACGGGCGGCGGCAGGCTGGTGCCGCGCGTGCCGGTCGGCAGTTCCTCGGGCCTCGGGGGCGGAGGCGGCGGCACGGTCGGCAGCGGCTGCCGGTCCGGGTCGGTCACGGCCAGGTCGGGGCTGCGGATGGTCACCGAGCGGGTGGTGCCGTCGGCGTCCACGATCACGCCCTGCGCCGCGCCGGGGGTGTTGATGAACAGCTTGCCGTCGTCGAACACCAGTTCCGGGTCGCCGGAGCCCTGGGTGAGCACGTCGGCGCCGGACCGCTGGCCGCCGCCGTCGAGCACGACGACCTTCCCGGCTCCGTGGCACGGCACGTAGACCTTGTCGCGGAACACGGCGGGACGGCCGGGCTTGGCGCAGCCGAGCCCGGCGACGTCGACCCGGATGACCTTGTCGCCGCTGACCAGGATCACGACGCCGGAGTCCGGCACCGCGGCGGGCACGAGTCCGGTCGGACTGGTGGCCGCGGCCAGCACGTCGCCGTTGAGCTGCACCGTCATCACGGACAGCGCCTGCCCGGTGCCGTCCTGGACCACCACGCCGCCTTCGAGGCCGAGCAGCGTGACGCCCGTCCGGTGCGGCACGAGCGCGGTGCGCGGCCCGGCTCCGGGGACCGGCCGGTTGGACTTCTCGACGAACCGCTCCTTGTCGTCCGACCACTCCAGCGCGTGGAGGTTCCCGCCGTGGTCGACGGCCCAGACCAGGCCGTCGTCGTCGACCACGACGTCCGCGAGCGGCTGACCGGCCGACCAGGCGTCGCCGATGTCGACCAGCGTCACGGGATCGGCGTTGTGGATCGTGCCCGCGGTCCGGTCGACCACGAACACGCGGCCCTGCGCGATCAGCACCTTGGCGGACGTGCCGGGGGCCGCCTGCCGCCTGCCGCTGGCGAGCAGCGTGGACAGGTCGATCACGGTGATCTGGCCGGTGCGCCGGTCGAGCACGACGAGCGTGCCGTCGTCCTGGGCGATCTCCAGCTGGGCGTCGCCACCGCTGATCTGCAGGCGGGTCTGCGGCTTGCCGGAGCTGGGGTTGACCTGCACGACCTCACCGCGCTCGTCGTCACCCAGCCAGGTGAGGCCATCGGACACCGACACCGCCGTGCGCGAGATCCCGCTGCCGAACGCCGCACCGGCCAGGAGCATCACCCCCAGCAGCGCGGCCCCGAAACTGGCCGATTCGCGACCGCCCCTGCCCACCACGCGCCTGGCGACGCGCGCCAGCCGTTGCCCCAAGCCCATCAGGCCCTCCCTCGACGGCGGGGATGCTAACCCGCTGGTACGGCAACTCCGCGCCACTGCTCCGGATGGCGCAACGCCGTTCCCGCACCGCGCGTTGGACACCTCGGGGCGCTTCCCGGTTCCCCTGCCCTTGTTTCGACTTGGCGTGTGAGGATGGTTCACGTGGATTGAATTCGGTCAACACTGAAATAATAGTGATCAGCGGACAACGGCACGACACGTGCCCGAACGAGACTCCGGACTGCTGCGTCAACCGCCTGGGGTGGAGGAGCATCTGCCCGGTCGCGACCCCCGCGGTCGCACTTAGAGGCTGTCGGGAGGCCCCACACATGTCGGACACGGCAAGCGCGCCGAAGCGCGACCGCACGCACTACCTCTACATCGCGGTGATCATCGCGGTGCTGCTCGGCATCCTCGTCGGCTTCGTGTTCCCGAAGTTCGGCGTCGCGCTGAAGCCGCTCGGCACCGGGTTCGTCTCGCTGATCAAGATGATGATCGCCCCGGTGATCTTCTGCACCATCGTGCTCGGCGTCGGCTCCATCAGGAAGGCGGCCACCGTCGGCAAGGTCGGCGGTCTCGCCCTCGGCTACTTCATGGTGATGTCGACGTTCGCGCTCGCCATCGGCCTGGTCGTCGGCAACATCATCAAGCCGGGCGAGGGCCTGAACCTGTCCGACTCGGTGAAGGAGGCGGGCTCGACGGCGGCGGGCGCCGAGGCGCAGTCCACGACCGAGTTCCTGCTGGGCATCATCCCGGAAACGCTGGTGTCGCCGCTGACGGCGGGCAACGTCCTGCAAACGCTGTTCGTGGCCCTGATGATCGGCTTCGCGATCCCCAAGCTCGGCGCGTCCGGCGACGCCATCCTGCGCGGCGTGAAGCACTTCGAACGCCTCGTGTTCCGGGTGCTGGCCATGATCATGTGGGCCGCCCCGGTCGGCGCGTTCGGCGCCATCGCCGCGGTCGTCGGCGAGACCGGCTGGAAGGCGCTCGCCAGCCTGCTGCAGATCATGCTCGGCTTCTACATCACCTGCCTGATCTTCGTGCTGGTCGTCCTCGGCCTGGTGCTGAGGTTCGGCGCGGGCGTGAACATCCTGAACCTGCTGCGCTACCTGGGCCGGGAGTTCCTGCTGATCGTCTCGACGTCCTCGTCGGAGTCGGCGCTCCCCCGCCTCATCGCCAAGATGGAGCACCTCGGCGTCGCCCGGCCGGTCGTCGGCATCACCGTGCCGACCGGGTACTCGTTCAACCTGGACGGCACCGCGATCTACCTGACCATGGCGTCGATCTTCATCGCCGACGCGCTGGGCACGCCGCTGCAGATCGGCGAGCAGGTCTCCCTGCTGCTGTTCATGATCATCGCGTCGAAGGGGGCGGCGGGCGTCAGCGGCGCCGGTCTCGCGACCCTGGCGGGCGGCCTCCAGGCCCACCGCCCGGAACTCGTCGACGGCGTCGGCCTCATCGTCGGCATCGACCGCTTCATGTCCGAGGCGCGGGCGCTGACGAACTTCGCGGGCAACGCGGTCGCCACCGTCCTCATCGGCAACTGGGTCGGCGAGTTCGACAGGGAGCAGGCGGAACGCGTGTTCAGCGGTGCCGACCCGTTCGACGAGGCCACCATGCTCGACCGGGAGGACGAAACACCGGAGCCGGAGCCGGTGCCCGCCGAACGGACCTAGTGGGGCGACCGAGGGCCCTGTCCGGGGACGGGGCCCTCGGTTTTCCGAGCACCACCGCCCGAACCACCCTTTCAGCGCCGTTCGCCGAGTCGATCTTCCCCGTACCGTGAGCGGGTTTGCCCGTTGCGGACGAGGGGACCCCGGATGCCGAACACGCCAGACGCGCTCGTGACCATCACCGCCGAGTTCAAGGCGGACGCACCCGCCCGCTACGCCGAGCTGCGGAGGCTGGGCCCGGTGCACCGCTCGCGGTTCTCCAACGGCATCGAGGGCTGGCTGGTGGTCGGCCACGACGCCGCGCAGGACGCGCTCCTGCACCCCGCGCTCATCAAGGACGCCACGCCCTCGCTGGAACTGCTCGACGCGGCGGGCTACACCAACCACCGGACCGGCGTCGGGCTCGGCGGGAACATGCTGGCGGCCGATCCCCCGGACCACACCCGGCTGCGGCGGCTGGTCGCGGGCGCGTTCAGCCCCGCTCGCACGCGGCGGCTCGCGCCGCGCGTCCAGGAGATCGCCGACGGCCTGGTCGACGCGCTGGCCCCCAGGGGCGAGGCCGACCTGGTGGAGGCGTTCACCGCTCCTCTGCCGGTGGCCGTGATCTCGGAACTGCTGGGCGTGCCGGACCGCGACCGCGCCGATTTCCGCACGTGGAGCTCACTGCTGCTGGGCGCCCCGTCGGAGGCCCAGCGCACGGCGGGCGCGAACCTGAACCGCTACCTGGCCGAGCTGGTGGCGGCCAAGCGCCGGGACCCCGACGACGGCCTGCTGTCCGCGCTGGTGGCCGTGCGCGACGAGGACGACGGCAGGCTCTCGGAGGTGGAGCTGGTCGGCACCGCGGTCCTGCTCGTCGTCGCGGGCCACGAGACCACGGTCAACCTGCTCGGCAACGCCGTCGTGGCGCTGCTGCGCGCCCCGGAGCAGGCGGACCTGCTGCGCGAACGGCCCGAACTGGTGCCCGGCGCGGTCGAGGAGTTCCTGCGCTACGACTCGTCGGTGGAGCACGCGACACCCCGTTACGCCAACGAGGACCTCGTGCTCGGCGGTACGGCCATCACCCGCGGCGAGGTGGTGATGGTGGCGCTGTCGTCGGCCAGCCGGGACACGCCGGTGCCCGGCGACCCGGCGGTGCTGGACGTGGCCCGCGAGGAGGTGCGCCACCTGTCGTTCGGCCACGGCATCCACCACTGCCTCGGTGCCCCGCTGGCCAGGCTGGAGGCGGCCATCGCGCTGGAGACCCTGCTGCGCCGGATCCCCGACCTGGCCCCGGCCTCGTCGCTGGACGACCTGGCCTGGGTGCCCAGCGGCATCATGCGCGGCCCGCTGTCGCTGCCGGTGCGCTTCACGCCCACCGCCTGACCGCACCGGTTGGGGCGACCGGGGTCCGAGCGGAGGATCGGTGGGCTCGACCCACGTGGGCTCAAGCCTGCGCGGCCAGCGCTTCGCCGATCTTGCGCACGCCGTCCGGGAAGGCGCCGGGGTTCGGGCCCGCGTAGCCCAGGCGCAGGTGCGGTGCCGTGGGTTCCGCGGGGAACCACTCGTCGCCGGGGGCGATGGCCACTCCCACCGCCTCGCAGTCGCGCACCAGCCTCGGCAGGTCCGTGGCGTCCGGCAGCCGCACCCACAGGGAGAGGCCGCCGTGCGGGACGGCGTCCAGGTGCGCGGCGGGGAGGTGGTCCCGCAGCGCACCCACCAGCAGGTCCCGGCGGGTCGCCAGGTGGTGGCGCAGGCCGCGGAGGTGGGTGCGCCAGCCCGGTTGGGTGACCACGTCGAGCGCCGCCGCCTGGAGCACGCCGCTGACGTAGAGGGAGACCGCCTGCGCGTCCGCCAGGATGCGTTCGCGGGCCGGACCCCTGGCGGTCACGCCCGCCACCCGCACGGCCGGGGAGACGCTCTTGGTCAACGAGCGCAGGTGGACGACGTGGCCGCTGTCGTCCCTGGCCGCCAGGGGCGCCGGATCGGCGGTGATGGCGAAGTCGTGGGCCCAGTCGTCCTCGATGAGGAACGCGCCACTGGCCTTGACGACGTCGAGGACCTGGTCCCCCTTGGCGCGCGACCAGTGGGCGCCGGTGGGGTTGGCGAACGTGGGTTGGGCGTAGAAGGCCCGCGCGCCGGTGGTGTCGAAGGCGCGGGCCAGGTCGTCCGGGTCCGGTCCCCCGGAGCCGCTGGGGACGGGAACGACCCGCACGCCCGTTTGCGCGGCCGCGAGCAGCGCGCCCCAGTACGTCGGGGATTCCACCAGCAGGGGCTTCCCCGCGCCCACCAGCGCGCGGAACGCCGTGCTGAGACCGCTCTGGCTGCCGGGCAGGATGATCACGTCACCCGGGGTGGCCGTGCCCAACTCCGCCGCGAACCACGTTTGGAGTTCCGGTGTCCCGGCCACCGGCGGCCTGGTGAGCGCGGCGTCGGTGCGGGCCGCTCTGGTGAGCGCGGCACGCACCAGGCGTTCCGGTAGCAGTTCGCGGTCCGGGTAGCCGGAGTGGAAGGTGACCACGTCGTTCGACGTGGTGCGCAGCGACGCCGAGACGTGCGGAGCCCGGTTCGCGGGCGAGCCCAGCGCCGCCGTCTGCCAGCCGTGGTCGTGGGGGCGGGCCGTTCGGGGCGCCAGGACGAAAGTGCCCGCGCCGGGGCGGCTTTCGACCACGCCCTGCGTCGCCAGGGCGCGCAGTGCTTTTTGGACGGTGACCGGGCTCGCGTTGTGCTTGGCCACCAGCGCCCGTGTCGACGGCAGCCTCGCGCCCGGTCGGGCGGTCGCGATCCAGGTGCGGAGTTCCGCGGCGATTCGAGAGCTGCTATCAATGGACATGACAGGCAACAGTAGCGCTACTCTCCCCGCCGTCCCGGTGCTACCGGCCAACCGCGCGGGGCTCTGGTGGGGGCTGCTCGGCGTGGTGGCGTTCTCGTTCACCATGCCGTTCACCCGCGTCGCGGTCACCGGTGGGATGCCGCCGCTGTTCATCGGGGCGGGCCGCGCGGTCGTGGCCGGGGTGCTGGCGGCCGTCGCGCTCGCCGCCACCCGGCAGCGCCTGCCCCGCGGCGCGCAGTGGGGTCGCCTGGCGGTCGTGGCAGGCGGTGTGGTCGTCGGGTTCCCCCTGCTCACGTCCTACGCGCTGACCACCGCGCCCGCCTCCCACGGCGCGGTGGTGGTGGCGCTGCTCCCCGCCGCCACCGCGGTGATGGCCGTGCTGCGCGGACGGGAGCGGCCGGGGGTGGCGTTCTGGATCTCGGCGGGCGCGGGCGCCGGGGCGGCCGTCGGGTTCGCCGCCGCGCACGGTGGCGGGCTGGGTGACCTCACGTGGTCGGACCTGCTGCTGTTCGGGGCGGTGCTGGCCGCCGCCGTCGGCTACGCCGAGGGCGGGCTGCTCGCGCGCGAACTCGGCGCTTGGCAGACCGTGTCGTGGGCGTTGGCGCTCGCCCTGCCGTTGATGGCCGGGTTGGCGTGGACGTCGTTGGCGTCCTCACCCCCGCGCGGCGGTCCGGTCGAGTGGGCCGCGTTCGGCTACCTGGCGGTGGTGAGCATGTTCCTCGGGTTCTTCGCCTGGTACCGGGGGCTGGCCATCGGACCGATGACGCGGGTGAGCCAGGTCCAACTCGCCCAGCCGGTGATGACGATCGCCTGGGCCGCGTTGCTGCTGGGTGAGCGGCTCACGTGGTCCACCGCGCTCGGCGGGGTCGCCGTGATCGCCTGCGCCGGGGTGGCCGTGCGGGTGCGGTCCGGCCGGGCTAGAACTCGCCGGAGGTGAACCCGCTCAGGCCGAACTTGCGCTGGGCCCGCTGGTAGAAGGTCGTCCGACCCAGCCGGACGACCCTCGCCGCGGCGGGCAGCACCTCGATGTCGATCACGGTGCCGACGCCGACGTGGCCGATCAGCAGCCCGTCGGCCTCGACGCCCAGCTCACCGCCGGTGATCTCCAGCGCCAGCTTCTCGCCGCCGGACAGGAACACGGCCCGGTTGAACGTGGAGTGCGGGGCTACGGGGGTGATCAGCAGGCCCTCCGCCCGCGGCGAGATGATCGGCCCGCCCGCGGAGAAGCTGTAGGCCGTCGACCCGGTCGGGGTGGCCACGACCACGGCGTCCGCGGAGTAGCTGACGAACGGGTGGCCCTCGACGTGCAGGCGGACGGCGGCCATGCCGTTGCCCGGCACGCGGACCAGTGCGACGTCG
The DNA here is from genome assembly GCA_049997955.1 of Umezawaea sp. cmx-9-4. Lineage (GTDB taxonomy): Bacteria > Actinomycetota > Actinomycetes > Mycobacteriales > Pseudonocardiaceae > Umezawaea. The sequence continues at coordinate 109,563 of JAEBDY010000015.1, forward strand.
TTGAAGGCGACGGCGTTCTTGCCCTGGATCACCGCGCGCAGCCCCGAGCGGGGCTCGGTGGTGTAGCGGTGCTCGTCGATGGCGCACAGCGCGTCCGACAGCTCCGGCGGGTCGATCTCGGCCAGGAAGCCCAGCTTGCCGAGGTTCACGCCCAGCACGGGGGTCTGGTCGGGGATGCCGAGCCGCATGGCCCGCAGCATGGTGCCGTCGCCGCCCAGGCTGACCAGGAGGTCGACCCGGTCGGCGAGGTCGGCGGCGTCGACGGCGGAGACCGCCCCCTGCGCGCGTTCGACCTCCGACTCGACGCCGTACAGCTTGATGTCGCGGGACCGCGCCCAGTCGACCATGGTGCCGATCACCTGGGCGCAGTCCCTGCGCGGGTGCAGAACGAGACCTACCGCACCGATCTCCGTCATGCCCCGGACTCTACGGGCGGGTCAGCCGGCCTGCGGGGCCTTCATCGCGAGGGTGGCGAGCATGTCGCGGCCCCGCTGGGCGTTCGTCGGGATGCTCAGCACGTCGTAGCGGCGGGCGACGAACTGGCTGGTCGACACGAAGTCGCGCTGGCCCCTGGTCGCGGCGTAGCGGGCGGCGGAGGTCGCCAGCCCGAACACGACACCGGCGGCGAGGCCGATCAGGATCGGCGCGAACCCGGCGCCCGGCGTGAACAGGCTGAGGAGGAGGCCGACGAAGAGGCCGAGCCACGCGCCGGACGCGGCGGCGCCGCCGAGCACGCGACCCCAGGTCAGGCGACCCGCGACGCGTTCCACCAGCATCGGCTCGACGCCGACGATGGTGATGCCCTGCACGGGGAAGGCGCTGTCGGCCAGGTGGTCGACGGCCCGCTGGGCCTCTTTGTAGGTGTCGTACGAAGCGATCGGCCATCCCTCGGGCAGCGTCGGGATGTTCACCGTCGACGGGGACTGCATGAACGCTGTCATCTCACTCACCTCTGTGAACGACCCCTCGTGGGGGCGTTTCCTGCTCTTACACCCGGTTCAACGCGCGCGGTCCGCTGAATCGTGCCCCTCACCGGGACTTCACAGGCGATTCTCAGCCGACCTTCCCCCGTGTTAGCTTAGGTTTACCTAAACACTAGAACGAACGGGTGAACATGAAGCGCGCCGCCATCGGGCTGTTGACAGCCATCCTGACCGCTTCGCTGGCCGCGTGCGGCAGTGCCTCGACCCCCGAGACCGGAGCGACGTCCTCCGGTGCGGGTTCCGCTTTCCCGGTGACCGTCGACACCGCGTTCGGCCAGGTCACCGTCGAGAAGGCGCCGACCCGCGTGGTCGCGCTCGGCTGGTCGGACGCCGAGACGGCGCTCGCACTCGGCGTGCAGCCCATCGGCGCGAGCGACTGGCTGGCCTTCGGCGGCGAGGGCGTCGGACCGTGGGCGAAGGGCCTGTACGAGAAGGCCCCGACCATCCTCGGCACCCAGGAGCTGAGCTTCGAGGCCGTCGCGGCCCTCCAGCCCGACCTGATCCTCAACACCCGTTCGAGCCTCGACCAGAAGACCCACGAGACGCTGGCCAAGATCGCGCCGACCATCGCCGCGCCCAAGGACGTCATCCCCTACGGCACGACCTGGCGCCAGCAGACCGAACTGGTCTCCAAGGCGCTCGGCAAGCCGGACAAGGGCAGGGAGCTGATCGCGGGCGTCGAGAAGGAGTTCGAGGACGCCGCGACGTTCGGCGGCAAGACCGCCGTGGTCGGCGCCTTCTTCGGCGGCAAGTACGGCGCCTACGTGCCGGGCGACGGCCGGGTGGACTTCCTGAAGGAGTTGGGCTTCGGCACCAAGGCGGACATCGACTCCCTGGCGAAGGGGTCGTTCTACGTGGACATCTCCACCGAGCAGCTCGGCCTGCTGGACGCCGACCTCACGGTGATCTTCCCGATCGGCTCCGACGCGGGCGTCCTGAAGGCCGACCCGGTGCTCAACGGCATCCCGTCGGCCAAGGCGGGGCACCTGGTGATCCTGGAGGACAAGGCCCTCTCGGACGCGTTCTCCAGCGGATCGACCCTCGGCGTCTCGTACGCCATCAAGAACGCGGTGCCCCTGTTCGCCGCAGCTTTGCAGAAGTAGGGCCCCGCCCAGGCTCATCGACCGTGGGAACTTCTTCCCACTCGCGGGCAATTCGATGACATCATTCATCAATTCCAGAGCTTGAGACACTCTTTCGAGTGATCATCACTACGGCATTGGAGTTGCAGATTCCAGGTCGGCGCGAATCAATCGCGCCGACCTGGGAAGTTCACCCGATGTAGTGCGATCCGCCCACCGCGCACACAGCGCGTGCCCAGCAACGACGCTGGTCACACCATGGGAGGACGCCGTTTTGGCCGCTTACGCACACGTGCCGACCCTGGTTAACGTCTGACCGCAACGAACGAGTCCTTTGTTCGTGATTTGAATTCCCTCTACGCGCCACAGGGGCGCGCAAGCGGATAGGCGGTACGACGGGTGACTGTGACGGATAACCCCTCTTCTGACGTGGATGCGGGTCGCGCGCAATCGAGTTTGGCGACGGCCGCGGCCAGGAACCTGGCCACGACGACCAAGTCCGTGCCGCAGATGCAGGGCATTTCCTCGCGGTGGCTGCTCAAGGTCCTGCCGTGGGTGCAGGCCGCGGGCGGCGCCTACCGGGTCAACCGGAGACTGAGCTACGCGGTCGGCGACGGCCGGGTGACGTTCACCAACACCGGGTCCGAGATCCGGGTGATCCCGCAGGAGCTGTGCGAACTGCCGCTGCTGCGCGGGTACGACGACGACGCGGTGCTCACCGCGCTGTCCCTGAAGTTCGTGCAGCGGGAGTACGCCCCCGGCGACCTCATCGTCGAGGCCGGGCAGAGCGCGGACGCGGTGTTCCTCATCGCGCACGGCAAGGTCAACAAGATCGGCGTCGGCGCGTTCGGCGACACGACCGCCCTCGGCGTCCTCGCCGACGGCGACCACTTCGGCGACGAGGTGCTGGCCGGTCCGCAGGGCGAGTGGGACTTCACCGTCAAGGCGGTCACCCCCGTCACCGTGCTGACCCTGGACTGGCGCTCGTTCGAAGGGATGAACGGCGCCGCGGGCGGCCTGCGCGAGCACATCCAGCACGCTCGCGCGCGGGGCGAGAACGGCAAGCGGGACGAGAGCGGCGAAGCGGCCATCGAGATGTCCTCCGGCCACGAAGGCGAGGTAGAGCTGCCCGGCACGTTCGTCGACTACGAGCTGTCCCCGCGCGAGTACGAGCTGAGCGTCGCCCAGACCGTCCTGCGCGTGCACAGCCGCGTCGCGGACCTCTACAACAAGCCGATGGACCAGGTCGAGCAGCAGTTGCGCCTGACCATCGAGGCGCTGCGCGAGCGCCAGGAGCACGAGCTCATCAACAACCGCGAGTTCGGCCTGCTGCACAACGCCGACCTGAGCCAGCGCATCCACACCCGCTTCGGCCCGCCCACCCCCGACGACATGGACGAGCTGCTGTCCACGGTGTGGAAGGAGCCCAGCTACTTCCTCGCCCACCCGCGCACGATCGCCGCGTTCGGCCGCGAGTGCAACAAGCTCGGCATCTACCCGGCGGCCACCGACCTCGGCGGTCACCAGGTCCCGTCGTGGCGCGGCGTCCCGATCCTGCCGTGCAACAAGATCGGCGTCAGCTCCACCCGCACCAGCTCGATCCTGCTGCTGCGCGCGGGCGAGCAGAACCAGGGCGTCATCGGCCTGCACCAGACGGGTCTGCCCGACGAGTACCAGCCCGGCCTGTCCGTGCGGTTCATGGGCATCGACGAGAAGGCGGTCATCTCCTACCTGGTCAGCGCCTACTACTCGGCGGCCGTGCTCGTCCCCGACGCGCTCGGCGTGCTGGAGAACGTCGAGATCGGTCGCGAGGGCTAGATCCGTCCGGCGTAGGCACTGACAGGAGATGGGAAGACACGTGACGGTGACAGATCAGGGTCTCGACGAGGCCACCGCGCCTTCGAGCCTGAGCACGAGGGCCGCGCGCAACCTCGCGTCGACCACGAAGTCGGCGCCGCAGATGCAGGGCATCTCGCCCCGCTGGCTGCTGCGCACGCTCCCGTGGGTCGAGGCGAGCGGTGGCGCGTACCGCGTGAACCGCAGGCTCACCTACGCCGTCGGCGACGGCCGGGTGAGCTTCACCAACACCGGAGCCGTGGTGAAGGTGGTCCCGCAGGAGCTGCGGGAACTGCCGGTGCTGCGCGGGTTCGACGACGACGGCGTCCTCGGCGCGCTGGCCGAGCGGTTCCAGCAGCGCGAGTTCGCGGCGGGCGAGGTGATCGTCCAGGCCGGTCGCGCGGCCGACGAGGTCGTGCTGATCGCGCACGGCAAGGTCAGCGCGACCGGTGTCGGCCAGTACGGCGAGCAGACGTCGCTCGGCGTGCTCGCCGACGGCGACCACTTCGGCGACGAGGTCCTCACCGGCACGGTCGACGAGTGGCCGTTCACGGTCAAGGCGGTCACGCCGGTGATCGTGCTGGTCCTGCCGTGGCGCGAGGTGCAGGCGCTCAACGGCCGGGTCGACGCGCTGCGGGCGCACATCGAGGCGTTCGTGGCGAACTCCGGCCGGGCCAGCAACAAGGCCGGTGAGGCGTCCATCGAGATGTCCTCCGGCCACGAGGGCGAGGTGGAGCTGCCCGGCACGTTCGTCGACTACGAGCTGTCCCCGCGCGAGTACGAGCTGAGCGTCGCCCAGACCGTGCTGCGGGTCCACACCCGCGTCGCGGACCTCTACAACAAGCCGATGGACCAGGTCCAGCAGCAGGTCCGGCTGACCGTGGAGGCGCTGCGGGAGCGGCAGGAGTTCGAGCTGCTGAACAACGCGGACTTCGGGCTGCTGAACAACGCCGACCTCAAGCAGCGGCTGCACACCCGCAACGGGCCCGTCACGCCGGACGACATGGACGACCTGCTCAGCCGCCGCCGCAAGACCGGGTTCTTCCTCGCCCACCCGCGCACGATCGCCGCGTTCGGCCGCCAGCTCAACCAGCGCGGCCTCTACCCCACGCCGATCGACTTCAACGGCACCAAGGTGAACACGTGGCGCGGGGTGCCCATCCTCCCGTCGAACAAGATCCCGATCACGTCCGGTGGCACCAGCTCGATCCTCGCGATGCGCGTCGGCGAGCAGGAGAACGGCGTGATCGGCCTGCACCAGACAGGTCTGCCGGACGAGTACGAACCGGGGCTCTCGGTGCGGTTCACTGGGATCGACGACAAGGCCGTCATGTCCTACCTCGTCAGCACCTACTACTCGGCGGCCGTGCTCGTCCCCGATGCGCTCGGCGTGCTCGAGAACGTCGAGATCGACCGCTGAGGAAGGACAGGTCATGACCGATGTCGAGGACAAGCAGGCGGTTCGCTCGGCGCACGAGGTGCTGTCGTGGAGCCGGTTCGGGGTCGAACCGGCCCTGAGGTCGGCGGTCGAGCGGATGCCCGAGTCGATGCGGATCATCGCCGGGTACCACTTCGGGTGGCGTGACGAGCACGGTCAGGTCACCGGCGGCAACGGCGGGAAGGCGATCCGACCCGCGTTGGCCCTGCTCTCGGCGGAAGCCGTCGGCGGGGTGGCCGCCGCGGCCATGAGCGGCGCGGTGGCGGTCGAACTGGTGCACAACTTCTCGCTGCTGCACGACGACGTGATGGACCACGACACGACCCGGCGGCACCGGCCGACGGCGTGGAGCGTGTTCGGGATCAACTCGGCGATCCTCGCCGGGGACTCGATGCTGACCTTGGCGTTGGACGTGCTGGCCGACAGCGGCCACCCGTCCGCTCAGCAGGGCATGCGGATGATCAGCGCCTCCGTGCAGAGCCTGCTGGACGGGCAGGCGGCTGACCTCTCGTTCGAGGAGCGCTCGGACGTGGACCTGCTGGAGTGCGTGCGGATGGCGGAGGGGAAGACCGGCGCGCTGCTGGGCTGCGCCTGCGAGATCGGCGCGCTGTTCGGGGGCGGCAACCCCGACCAGGTGGCCCACCTCCGCGGGTTCGGCGAGGCGCTCGGGTTGGCGTTCCAGTTCGCCGACGACCTGCTCGGGATCTGGGGCGATCCGGCCGTCACCGGCAAGCCGGTGTACTCGGACCTCCGCAACCGGAAGAAGTCGCTGCCCGTCGTGGCGGCGTTGAACTCCGGAACCGAGGCAGGGCGGGAACTGGACGCGCTGTACCACTCGGACCACCCGCTGTCGGCGGACGACCTGAGCCGGGCCGCCGACCTGGTCGACCTGGCGGGCGGGCGAGCCTGGAGCCAGGCTCGGGCGGACGACCTGCTGGACCGCGCACGCGGCCACCTGGCCGCCGCCGAACCCTCGCCGAGGGCAGCGGCCGAACTGGACGCGGTAGCCGAACTCGCCTCGCACCGGGACCACTGAGGTTTCCAGCACCGCTGCCCCCGCACCCTTCGACGGGTGTGGGGGCAGCGGTGTTTCCGAGCGACCGGGCCGGACCACCGGCTCACCGCAGCTTGTTGGCAGACAACCTGCCGGACCGCACACGTCACCACCCGGCTGCCTCCAGAACCCTCCGTCAGGCGGCTGGGGTAGCGGTGCTTCGACGCGACCGAGCGGGACCACCGGCCGACCCCGCTTCTCGGGCGACGCCCAGTCGGACCGCGCACCCTCACCGCGCGGCCTGGGGCGTGGTGGCCGAACTCGCCTCACGCCGGGCCGCTCGCTCCCCGTGGGGCGGCCACCGTTCGGGCTACTCGTCGGCCTTCTTCGCGGTCAGGGTGACGGTGGTGCCGCAGTTCACGACCTCGCCCGGCCCCGGCTGTTGGGCCGTGGTCACCCAGTTGCGGTCGTTGATCAGCAGTCTGCCCTGGCCCGTCGCGTCCCGTTCCAGCAGCACGTACAGGCCGCTGGCCTGCATGGTGTCCTGTGCCGTCTGGTGCACCATCCCGACCACGGCCGGGACCGTGCAGGTCTTCGCGTTCTCCGCCGGTTTCACCGGTTCGGGCGCGGGGGAGATCACCGTGGCGGCGGCGGTTGTAGTAGTGGCTGCGGTGGTCGGCGGGCTCTGCGGCGGCGCTCCGCCGCAGGCGGCCAGGAGCAGCGCGGGCACGATGACGAGCAGTGGTCGGACCATGCTGGGCAGCCTCCGGAAGCCTCGATTCGCCCGGTCACGTCAGCGTCGCACGGCAGCGCGTTGCTTGCTTGAGTATGCCCTTCAAGCTATATTGCCCACATGGCATCTACGTTCGCGGTGCTGGCCGATCCCAGCCGCCGGGAGATCCTCGACCTGCTGCGCGGGGGCGAGCGGCCGGTGGGTGAGCTGGTCGACCGGTTGACGCTCACCCAGCCGACGGTGTCCAAGCACCTCAAGGTGTTGCGTGAGGCCGGACTGGTCGACGTGCGGCAGGACGCCCAGCGGCGGTGGTACCGGATCAGGCCGCAGCCGCTCGCCGAGGTCGACGCCTGGCTCGCGCCGTACCGGCGGATGTGGGAGGACAGCCTGGACGCGCTCGAACGGCACCTGGACACGATGCCCGACGAAGGGACTCGGGGATGAACGCGAAGTTGGAGACCGTCGACGGTCGGCCCGTGCTGCGGTTCGAGCGGACGCTGGGGCACTCCCCCGCCAAGGTGTGGCGGGCCATCACGGAGCCCGGCGAGCTGGTGGCGTGGTTCCCCGCGGCGGTCGAGCTGGACCTGGCGCCGGGCGCCGCCATGCGGTTCACGTTCCCCGACCAGGCGCCGGTGGACGGGACCAGCACTGGCGAGGTGCTGGAGGTGGATCCGCCGCGCGTGTTCGCGTTCCGGTGGAACGGCGACGTGCTGCGGTTCGAGCTGACCCCCAGCGGCGACGGGTGCGTGCTGCGGTTCAGCCAGGTGCTCGGGGGCAGCCGGATCACCGCGGGCCGCAACGCCGCCGGGTGGGACGTGTGCCTGGGCGCGCTGGAGGCCCGGCTGGACGGGCGGGAGTTCGCGGAGCCGACCGAGTGGCTGGCGCCGATGGAGGCCCGCGTCCGGGAGTTCGGGCTGGACGAGGGGACGCTCGACGGGAACCGGGTCCGGTTCGTGCGCGATCTGGTGTGGAAGCCGGTGGCCGACGTGTGGGCGCTGCTGGTGGAGGAGGGCTCACCGGTCGTGGGTGGCGAGCCGCCGGTCCGGGCGACCAACCCGCACGTGCCGGTGGAGCCGCTGACCGTGGTCGACGCCCCGCACGTGCTGGCCTACGGGCCGGTGCGGTGGGAGATCGCGCACGACCCGGACGACGGGACGCGGGTCGAGGTGACCCACGACCTGCCGGCGGGCGCGGACGCGGCCACCGCGCTGGCCGCGTGGCACCTGCACCTGGAGCTGTTCTTCGCGGCCGCGTTCGGCGAGATCCGGTGCCCGTGGCCGGAGGACCGGACCGAGGAACTGCGGAAGCGCTACACCTGAGGGGTATCCCGTGCACGGCACGCTCGCCCGCGCTTCGACGGCGGCTCGCCCACCCGCCGTCGAAGGTGTGGCGGGCGCTCACCACGCGGACGGGCCGCGGCCCCGGTTCCCGGCGCGGTGTCCGCGGTCTCGGTGCGGGACCGTGCCGAGGACCTCAAGGCCTCCTACCCCAGCCCGGTCGGGGAATAGTTGCAGCAGCAACTAGGTTGAGGGTCTACGTAGATGACACATCAACCCAGGAGGCAGCCATGACCCCGAGCACCTTGCGCCCGCAGGTCGACGTGCGACGCTCCGCCGAGCGCGACGCCACCAGGATCTCGTGGCTGGACTCGAAGCACTCGTTCTCGTTCGGCCACCACTACGACGCGGCCAACACGCACCACGGCCTCCTGCTGGTGAACAACGACGACGTCGTGACGCCGGGCGCGGGGTTCGAGACCCATCCGCACAAGGACATGGAGATCGTGACCTGGGTGCTCCAGGGGTCGCTGGTGCACCAGGACTCGACCGGCCACTCCGGGATCATCTACCCCGGTCTGGCGCAGCGGATGAGCGCCGGGCGCGGGATCATGCACTCGGAGAAGAACGACTCGTGGCGCCTCGAAGGGGCGGCGCACGAGGACCCCGTGCACTTCGTCCAGATGTGGGTCGTGCCGGACGAGAACCGGGTCACGCCGGGGTACGAGCAGCTGGAGATCGACGCCGAACTGCTCGGCGGCGGTCTGGTGCCGGTCGCTTCCGGGATGGACGCCCACGACGGGGCGTCGGCCATCCGGATCAGGAACAGGTACGCCGCGCTGCACGCCGCCCGGCTCCAGCCGGGCCAGTCGGTCGAACTGCCCGACGCGCCGTACCTGCACCTGTTCGTGGCACGGGGATCGGTGGCGCTGGAGGGCGCGGGCCCCCTCGCCGAGGGCGACGCGGTGCGGTTCACCGCGACCGGCGGCCAGCGGGTCACGGCGACCGAGGCGGCCGAGGTGCTCGTGTGGGAGATGCACGCCACCCTCGCGGGCTGACTAGCCTTCCCGCATGGCTAGGACGCGGCTGTACCGCCGGGGGAAGCTCGAAGCGTCGGACTTCCCGCTGGACGAGGTGGCGAACCACCTCGACGACCCGGACTCGGTGGTGTGGGTGGACTTCCGCTCCCCCACCGAGGCGGACCTGGCGACCGTCGGCGCGGAACTGGGCCTGCACGCCCTCGCCATCGAGGACGCGCTGACCGAGCACGAGCGGCCGAAGTTCGAGCAGTACGACGGGAACTCGTTCCTCAAGGCGAAGGCGGTCCGGTTCGTCGACGACCGGCTCGTGCCCACCGAGGTGTCCGCGTTCATCACCGAGCGGGCCCTGGTCACGGTGCGGGACGAGTTCGACTTCGACGACGTGCTGAAGCGGTGGGACGAACCCGGCGACCTCAGCGGGATCGGGGTCGGCTACCTGCTGCACGGGCTGCTGGACTCGATCGTCGACGGGCACCTGGAAGCGGCGCAGAAGCTCGACGACGAGGTCGAGGACCTGGAGGACGCGCTGTTCGAGGAGCGGCCCGACCACAAGGCGGTGCAGCACCGGGCGTTGCGGCTGCGCAGGAACCTGGTGGTGCTGCGGCGGGTCGAGCTGCCGATGGTCGACGTGCTGAGCGCGCTGCTGCGCGCCGACCAGTCGATCGCCACCGACGAGCTGCGGCCGTACTTCCAGGACGTGCGCGACCACGTGCTGCGGGTCACGGACTGGACGGAGTCGTTGCGGGAGATGACGACGACGCTGCGCGAGACCCAGTTGACCGCGCAGGGCAACGTGATGAACATGATCATGAAGAAGGTGACGAGCTGGGCGGCGATCATCGCGGTGCCGACCGCCATCACCGGTTTCTACGGGCAGAACCTGCCCTATCCGGGATACCAGCAGCCGTGGGGGGTCTGGGTGTCCACGGCGGCCATCCTCGCCCTGTCCCTCGCGCTGTACGCGTCCTTCAAGAAGCGCGACTGGCTCTGAGTCCACAATGGAGAGATCGATGAACACGCTGAAGCTGGCCGTCGTGTCGGCCGGGCTGAGCACCCCGTCCTCGACCCGGCTGCTGGCCGACCGGTTGACCGAGGCGGCCCGCAAGCACCTGCCGGGCGTGGAGGTGCACCTGGTCGAACTGCGCGAGGTCGCGACCGACATCGCGCACAACCTCACGAACGGCTTCGCCAGTCCCGCGCTGCGGGCCGAGCTGGACGCCGTCACCGGCGCCGACGGCGTGATCGCCGTGACCCCGATCTTCACCGCCTCCTACAGCGGCCTGTTCAAGTCGTTCTTCGACGTGGTCGACAACACCGCACTGGCGGGCAAGCCGGTGCTGATCGGCGCGACCGGCGGCACGGCGCGGCACTCGCTGGCGCTGGAGTTCGCGCTGCGCCCGCTGTTCGCCTACCTGCGGGCCGCGGTCGTGCCCACCGCCGTGTTCGCCGCGCCGGAGGACTGGGGCGCCGACGGTCTCGCGAAGCGCGTCGACCAGGCGGCGGGCGAACTCGCGGCGCTGATGGCGAACCGCCCCGCACCGGTCGCGGAGGAGGAAGCGGTCGTCCCGTTCGAGGAGCAGCTGGCGGCGCTGCGCAAGCGCTAGCCTGAAGCGGTGAACCACCGCGGGCCCCGGAACCCGGAGCGCCACCGCACCGTCCCACCCACATCTGATCAGCCGGCGGAACCCGCACCCGGCCTCAGCGACACGAGGACGGTCACCATGGCTCACATCGCGAGATTCACGCTGGTCACGGCCTGCGCCCTGCTGGTCACGGCCTGCGCGGGCACCCCGACCGGGTCCAGCCCCGCCACCCCTGCTCCGCAGGGCTCGTCCACCGCCGCGAGCGCCGCGCCCGCGAGTTCCGCCGCGTCCACGTCGGGCGCCGACGTGTGCGAGTACCTGCGCGGCCAGCTCCCGACCTTGGAGGGGATCGGCTCCGAGGTGGGCGCGATGGCGAACCTGACCACCAACCTCTACTCCTGGTACGAGAAGCAGGGTGCCGTCCCCGACGGCGCGCAGATCGACAAGCAGGTCGCGGAGGAGTGCCCCGACGTCGCGACCCGCGTCTACCAGCTCGCGGGCATCAAGAGCTTCGCCACGCTGTAGCGGGCGGGCCGTCCCTCAGAGCCAGCCCCGTTCACGGGCGGTCGACGCGGCCTCGGACCTGTTGCGCGCGTTGAGCTTCGCCATCGCGGTGGACAGGTAGTTGCGCACGGTTCCCTCGGCGAGGTGCAGCCGTTGGGCGATCTCCGCGTTGGACGCGCCGTCCACGACCTCCCGCAGCAGCTCCCGTTCGCGGTCGGTCAGCGGGTCGGCCGCGTCCCACGCGGCCACCGCCAGCTCCGGCGACACGACCCGCTCCCCCGCGTGCACCTTGCGCAGCGCGTCGACGAGCTCGGCGATCGGCGCGTCCTTCAGCACGTACCCGAGCACGCCCGCGTCCATGGCCCGCCTCAGGTAGCCGCCGCGGGCGAACGTGGTCACGATCAGCACGCGCGTCGGGTCGTCGCGCCGCCGCAGCTCCGCCGCCACGTCCAGCCCGGACCGGCCGGGCATCTCGATGTCGGTCAGCAGCACGTCGGGTCGGTGCTCGGCGACCGCGGCGAGCGCCGCGTCCCCGTCCGCGACCCCGGCGACGACTTCGATGTCCGGTTGCAGGTCCAGCAGCGCGGCGAAGGCCCCCAGCACCATCCCCTGGTCCTCGGCCAGGACGACGCGGATCACGTGGCCACCCGCAGCGGCACCGCGATCGTCACCGTCGTGCCCTCGCTGCCGGTCCGGTGCACCCGTCCCCCGAGCGCCGCGATCCGCTCCCGCATCCCCGACATCCCGTTCCCGTCGACTCCCTGCCCGCCCACGCCGTCGTCGGCCACCACGACCCGCAGCTCCCCGTCGACGGCGTGGATGCCGACGTGGCACGCCCGCGCCCCGGCGTGCCGGGCGACGTTCGTGATCGCCTCCCGCACGGCGAGCGCCAGCTGGTGCTCGGTGGACCCCACCAGGGCCAGGTCGGGGTCGCGCCGGACGTGCAGCTCGACCCCCGAACTGGCCAGCGCCCCGCGAGCGGCGTCCAACTCGGCCTCCAGGCTGGCCTGCCGCCAGCCGCTCACGGTGGCCCGGACCTCGGTGAGCGCCTCGCGGGCGGTGCGCTCGATCTCCAGCACCTCGGCCCGTGCCCGCACCGGGTCCAGGTCCACCAGTTCCTTCACCAGCTGCGCGCGCATCACGACGGCGGTCAGCGAGTGCCCCAGCAGGTCGTGCAGGTCACGGGCGATCCGCTCGCGCTCCGACACCGTGGCCAGGTGCTCGATGCGCGCGTTGGCCATCCTCAGCTCGGTGTTGTCGCGGACACGGGCGGCCTCGGCGATCTGCACCATCCCGATGACCCAGATGAAGATGACCGGCGGGACGACGTTCCACAGCAGGTACGGCATCGGCACCGCGGAGAAGGGGGCGAAGAGCAGCGTCAACGCCGTCAGGAACCCCATCCACCGCAACGCCGTGCGCCGCGTCTCGGTCAGCCCGGCGCAGGCCGCGGCGTAGACGAACAGGATCGCCGCGCCCGCGTTGAACAGGATCGTGGCCACGCCGAGCACCGTCGCGGGCACGGTCAGCCACCAGCGGGCCTGCCAGGGGCGCAGCAGCGACATCGCGTACATCGGCAGGAAGCCCCCGACGATGACCGCCACCAGCGCCCAGTCGCGCCAGTCGGCGGTGGGGTCGAACATCGGCTGGAACGCGGGCAGCACGAGGTAGACCAGGTGCACCCAGGTCCACACGCGCAGTCGTGAAGTAGTCATGGTCGAGCGAAACGATAGGACAGACCGGCCAGTCCGCCGGTCACGGCCGTCATCCCGACCAGCACCAGCGCGTGGGAGAGCACCTCGCCGGGCCCGATCTGGGCCAGCGCGAGCTGGGCGAGGTGGCACGGCGGCAGGAACGGCGCCACGTGCCCGAAGAACGCGGGCAGGAAGTCCAGCGGCATCCACAGCCCGGAGAAGATCGCCGACGGCATCAGGATCGCGTTGAGGATCGCCGCGGCCGCGTTCGTGCTCGCCTGGAACCCGATCGCCAGCCCGAGCAGCGCGAACGGCAGCGACCCCAGGACCAGCACCACCGCCAGCCGCGCCAGCTGCCAGGGCGTCACGGTCAGCGAGCCGGTGGCCGCCGCGGCGCAGGCCATGGCGACCAGCACCCCGATCGCGTAGGGGAACGACGCCACCACCTTCGCGGCCAACGTCACCCCCAACGGCACGGCGGACACCTGCTTCGCCCTCAGCCACCCGCGCTCCCGGTCCTTCGCCACCCCCATGCCGGGGTTCATGAGCGTCACGGCCAGCACCCCGAACGTGCCGAACGTGGCCAGCATCCCGGTGTTCTGCTTCCCGAACATCGACACGAACAGGACGAAGAACCCGACGGGCATGACGATCGAGAAGAACAACGCCGTGGGCTCGCGGACGATACCCCTCAGATCGTCCACGAGCTCCACGACGAAGACCTTGGTCAACGACACGGAACGCCGCTGGGCGACGGGAACGGGCAGGTCAAGGGCAGTGGCGTTCACGACGTGCCTCCGGTGGTGGGTGCGGGCGGGGGAACAGGGCGGGGTGAGCGGCGGACCGACCGGCCACAGTGGACGGACCGGTCGGGTCGCCGCGGACCGATCGGTCTGCGGCGGATCGACCGCACTCCGCAGACCGGTCGGGTTCCACGGGATCGGCCGGACTTCGCACACCGGTCGGCCTCAGCGGATCGAGCGGACTCGGCGGACCGGTCGGCCCTCACGCCGCTGCCCCGATGCTCACGACGGCCTCCTCCAGGCCCGCGTGCTCCACCCGGAGGTCGGCCAGCGCCGGGTCCTCGACCAGCAGCACCCGCAGCGCGGCCTCCGGCGCGCGGGTCCGCAACCGGACCCGCGTCCCCTCCCGGCTCATCGAGAGCACACCCGGCAGCGCGAGCAGCGCGGCGTCGGTCAGCGCGGTGGTGGCGATGACCGTCCGGTCGGGCAGCACGGCGATCAGCTCGTCCGGCGTCCCCGACGCCACGACCCGCCCCTTGTCCAGCACCACGACCCGGTCGGCCACGGCGGCGGACTCCTCGATCAGGTGGGTGGTCACCAGCACCCCCACCCCCCGTGCCCGCCGATCGGCGACGATCCCCCAGAACGCCCGCCGGGCCACGACGTCCAGCCCCACGGTCGGCTCGTCCAGCACCAGCAGCGCGGGCGACCCCACGAGGGCCATCGCGAGCTGCAACCGCTGCCGCTGACCGCCGGACAGCTTCACCGCCCGCCGCCCGGCCAGGTCGTCCAGGCCCAGCTCGGCCATCACCGGGCCTGCGGCGGAACGGGGGAGGCCCGCCCGCACCGCGGCCCCGACGACCAGTTCGCGGACCTTCAACGTCGTGGGGAACCCCAGCGACTGCTGCACCACCCCGAGGGACCGCCGACTGGCGGCGACCCGCGGGTCGCCCCCGACCAGGGCCACCGAGCCCGCCTGCTGGGCCAGCAGCCCGACCACGAGGTTCACCAGCGTCGTCTTGCCCGCCCCGTTGGGCCCCAGCAGCGCCACGCACTCCCCCGCGTCGACCCGCAGGTCGACCCCGTCCAGCGCGACCGTCCCGCCGTAGCGGTGACGCGCTCCCAGAACCTCCAGCACCGGTGTCATGGCCCAAGCCTGTCCGGGTGCTCCGCGAGCCAGTAGTGAGTGCGAGTCACCGGTCCGCGATGACAAATGTCAACTCAAGATCCACAGTGGTCCAGGCACGTCCGGGACCGAGGACACGGCTCTGCATCGTAAAAGGCGGACCGGATGCGAAGACGGGAATCGAAGTGGTACGAAGGAGGGACGCGGTGAGAATTCCACCCGGCGTCACGATCACCATCGGTGAATCGAACTTGGAAGTAGCAATAAATAAAACTTGCTTGATCCTTAAATAGACTTTAAATGCCCACTCCGGGGCCGTGGCGCCCGATCACGATCCGTAGCACTCTCGACCGGAACATGCCAAGGATTGAGAAGTTCGAGACAGTTCACCACTGGCGGTCGTACAGTGCTCCGGCCTCGGCAATACTGGGGGCCGCCGACTCCCGTCCACCGCTGCGGAGCTGACTGATGAACGACTTCCGGGTCCGTCCCTACGCCCTCACGGGCGGTCGAACCCATTCGGCCATCACCCTGGACATAGAGACCATCGTGACCACGAACGAGCAGGTCACACCCGATCCGCTGACCGACACGGCGGAGCGCCGGACGATCTCCTCGCTGTGCCGCGACCCGCACTCCGTCGCGGAGGTCTCCGCCCGCCTGAGGCTGCCGCTGGGGGTCGTCCGGGTCCTGCTGGCGGACATGTCCGACCTGAGCCTGATCACCGTGCACCACAACGACCAGGTCCAGGACAACCGTCCTACGACGGCGCTGCTCGAACGGGTGCTGAACGGACTGAGGAACCTCTGAGCTGCGGGAACCCGCAGTCTTAAGCCTGCTTTAAGTGGGCATGTGGAGCAGCGTGGCCCCACTGGCGTCCCGCACGACGAACGCGGCGATCTCGTTCCACCGCATCCCGACGCCGCCGTTGAGCTCGACGGCGGGCTTGTCGCCGTTGACCGCCGGGGCTCCCACCAGCCACGACGTGACGGGCATCGACCCGCCGTCACGCGTGAGGGCCAGCAGGTCGCACCGGCCGGGGCCCTTGGCGCCCTCGACCTCGAACTCGATGGACGTGCCCCACGCCTCGGGACGCGCGTGGATCTTCGCGCTGAGCCCGGACTTCGGGTCGGAGCGGCTGAGCTCCTGGAACACGTCGGTCTCGTTGTTCGCCACGTTCGACTGCTTGGGCGCGGTACCGGTGTTCGGGCTGGTCTGGGCCACGGTGGAGGTGTTGCCGGACGTGAGCTTGACGGTGGCGGCGGCGGTGCCACCCATCAGCAGAACGGCCACAGCGGCGGCGGCCAGCGCGTAGTTGCGCCGCTTGCGGCCGCGGTCGATCGACACCGAGTCCAACATCGCGCGCACCGAACGACCGTCCGGGCGTTCACCCGCGGTCCCCCGAAGGAGTCCTGCCTGGTCAGCCTCGTCCAAGAGGTCGGGCAGAACGGCGAAGTCCTTCAGGTCCAACGCGCACTTCCGGCACTGGGCGAGGTGGTTCTCGAAGGCGTCTACCTCGTCCTCGTCCAGGACTCCGAGGACATACGCCGCCACGTCGATGTGGTCCGGCAGCGCTGTCACCTGGTCAGCCCCGATCCTGCAGTGCCCGCCGAAGGGCGCGAAGTGCGTAGTAAACCCTGGACTTCACCGTACCCGCGGGCACGCCGAGCACCTCTGCGGCCTCGCCGACGGTCCGGTCGCGCAGGTACGTCTCGAGGATAGCCTCCCGGTGCTCCTCGGTCAGGCCGCTCATCGCTTCCGCCACGACGATCGCGGACAGCGTGCGGTCCGCCTCGTCCCTCACCGGAGCCTCGTCCGACGGCGTCAACTGGGACTCCTGGGGTCGCACGCTGCGCTTCCGGCGGTCGTCGATGACCAGCCGCCGCGCCACCGTGAACAGCCACGATCGGAGCAGCACGGGGTCGCGTTCGAGCTTCTCCGCGTTGCGCCAGGCCCGCACGAGGGTTTCCTGAACGATGTCCTCTGCCCATTGCCGGTCGTGACCGGTCAAGCGCATGGCGTGTCCCAGCAGGGGACTGCCGAATTCTTGGTAGAGCCGCCGGATCAGTTCGTCTTCCAGACTTCCGTCCGGTTGCCACATCTGATCGCGCTCAGTTTGCGTACGTCTGTGCCGCGCCACGTCACGCATCTTGGCTTGAGTTCGCCTTCTAGTCGAGAGTTTTGCCGGAAGAAAAGTTTTCGAATCGTTTGTGAACCTTCATCCAAGGCGGACCGTACTCCTCTGTATCCGCTCCTTTGGATCGGGGTGACACATGTCGCCACTGGTCCGAATGGCGGATCCTGACAGGAGAGAAAGGTTCTACGTGATGCTAAGCAAACGCACTCGGCGGGTTCTGGCCCTCGTTCCCGCCGCCGCGGCGCTCGTAGCGACCTCGGCCTGTGGCGCCGTCACGGCCTCTCCCTCCGCCCCCGCGGGCGACGCGGGCTACTCGCAGGCGGGTGTCGGCAACGGCAACATCGCCGCCGTCCCCCCGGCCGCCCCTCCCGTGGCCGAGCTCCCGGCAGCCGTCCCGCCCGGCGAGGAGCCCGTGAACGACTCCGCGAACCGGATGCTCGCGGCCTCGACCTCGCCGCAGTTGGGCGCCTTCGTCGTCAACGCGCACGGCTTCACGGTCTACCGGTTCGACAAGGACACGACGAGGCCGTCGAAGTCGAACTGCGACGGCGAGTGCGCGAAGACCTGGACGCCCATGCTCGCGTCCGAGCGCACGATGGTGTCGGAGCTGGACGCGGCGCTGGTCGGCAAGGTCACCCGCGCCGACGGCACGAGCCAGGTCACGTTCGCGGGCTCGCCGCTCTACACCTTCACCGGCGACCGGGCTCCCGGCCGCACCAGCGGCCAGGGCAAGAGCGGCACGTGGTGGGCCGTCGCGCCGGACGGCAAGAAGGTCGCGGCGAACACGGGCGCGGCGAACACGCCGCCCTCCAGCGCGGCGGCACCGGGGTCCGGCCCCGGCGCGGCCGACTACTGAGGAGCGGGCACCCGTGACGCTCCACCGCTTCCTCGGCGCGCTCGTCGCGCTGCTGTGCGCGCTCGCGGTCGGCGCGACCGGCACCGCGTCCGCGCAGGACGGTCCCGACCAGCAGACTCCGCTCGGCCCGATCTCCGCCGCCGACAAGGACTTGCTCATCAAGGTGAAGCAGGCCAGTCTGTGGGAGGGTCCGGTGGGCGAAGAAGCCCAGACCCGCTCCCAGAACCAGCGGGTCCGCGAGGTCGGCCTGCAACTGGCGGCCGACCACCGCAAGCTCGACGAGCGGCTGGCCAAGCTGGCGGGGCAGATGAAGGTCCCGCTGCCCGCCGCGGTCAACCCGACCCAGCAGGGCTGGATCGACGAACTGCGCGGTCTGAACGGCCAGGCCTTCGACACCGCGTTCGCGAACCGGCTGCGGTCCGCTCACGGCCAGGGCTTCGGCGAGGTCGCCAAGGTGCGCATGGGTACGCGCAACCAGGCGATCCGCGAGTTCGCCCAGGCCACCAACGACATCGTCGGCAAGCACATGACGATGCTGGAGAGCACCGGCCTGGTGACCCAGGCCGGGATGTCCGACCCCGTCCCGGCGGGTGGAATGCCCGGCATGGCAGGGGATCCCGCGCTGGCGTCGCGGACCGGGCTGCTCGGCGGCCTGGCTCCGGGAGGCGGCGCGAACCTGCCGATGATCGGCCTCATCGTCCTGATCGGAGCGATCGTCACGGTCACGCTGCTCCGCCTGATGAAGCCGAAGCGCCCGGCAGACTGACCGGTCCACGTCGTCGGGGTTCCGACCCCGGCTCTCCCGCTACCGAGGAGGAGGTGGTACTAGAAGCACCAACGACTTCCATCGCGGAACTGTTTCCACCGCCCGTCCGTCCTGGCGTGAACACTCCTGCACGCCAGGCCGGGCGGGTACCACCCCCACCACGATCCACAGCACCACCCCGAGGTCTTCTCCTCCTCGCCGTTCTCGGAGGTTTTAGTGTTCAACCAGGTCACGCTCCTGCTCGCTCAGGCAAGCGCCGACCAAGACGCCGGAGTGAAGAGCGTTGCTCAGCTCTCGGCTCGTCTTGCCTACGCGACCATGTGCGCGACCCTCGCCTGGGGCGTGCTCATCGCCACCGGCTGGGCCCACAAGATCACCGGTACCCAAGGGCTCCGCAACACCCACATGGTGCTGGCGACCCTGGCGATCGCGTTCGGCAGCCTCCACGCCTTCTGCTTCACGATGTTGAAGACCATCGACTTCGGACTGCTGAAGATCCTCGTCCCGTTCGTGAACGGCGGTCTGGTCCGGCACGCGCTCGGCATCGTCGGGCTGGAACTGATGATCGCCATCGCCTTCACGGTCGGCCTGCGCAAGAAGGCCTTGTACCGCAAGTGGTTGCGGTTCCACCAGATGGCCTACGTCGCCGTCACCATCACCGTCGTCCACTCCTGGTTCGGCGCGATCGCCAACGGGAACCTGGCGATCTTGTGGCTCGCGGGCCTGACGATCCTGATCCCGACCGCTACCATCGCCATCGCGCGCTTCCTGCCGCCGGAGATCCTGATGCGACTGGGGATGATGGAGCCCGAGCCGGGCTTCGAGCCCGAGCCGACGGGCGGCGGGAACGCCATGGATGTCAGCGTCGACAACCACCGGTGCCACCGGTACGGCGTCTGCCAGGCCGAGGCGCCGGAAGTGTTCCAACTCATCGAGGACAACAGGCTGACCTACGAGCGCAGGCCTTCGCCCGAGCTGTACGCGAAGGTCCGCACGGCGGCCAGGTCCTGCCCCATGCGGGCGATCGAACTGCGGGAGCGTGTGCGGTGAAGGCTGAGGAACGGGTGGTCATCGTCGGCGGTGGCCTGGCGGGGCTGCGAGCCGGAGAGCGCCTGCGGGAACTGGGTTTCGGCGGTGAGCTGATGATCCTGTCGGCGGAGAAGCACAAGCCGTACCACCGGCCTGCGCTGTCGAAGGAAGTGATCACCGGTGAGCTGCACCCCCGCGAGCTGGGGTTCAAGATCAGCGACGAGATGGAGGCGACCTGGCGGCTGGGAGTGCCCGCCGAGTCGCTGGACACGAGCAGGCGCATGGTGGGTCTCCCCGGCGGGGAGGAGGTCCGCTACGACGGCCTGATCATCGCGACGGGCGTGGAGTCCCGGCACATGCCGGGCGCGCCCCGCCAGGACGACCGCGTCCACGTGCTGCGGACCGTCGACGACGCGATCGCGATCCGGAACTCGATCGCCTCCACGCAGGGTCTCGTCGTCGTCATCGGCGGCGGCCTGATCGGCTGCGAGATCGCGGCCTCGGTGCGCGGCATGGGCCGCGACGTGGCGATCATCAACCGCAGCGACACGCTGCTGGGCGGCGCGACCGGCAAGGTGATCGGCGACTACGTCACCGACACGCACCGCGCCAAGGGCACGCGGCTGGCGATGGGCGTGAAGATCCTGCACTGGATGCGCCAGGCCAACGGGATCGCGATCCACCTGTCCGACGGCCAGGTGCTGTTCGCCGCCGTCGTGGTGCTCGCGGTCGGCTCGGTGCCCTCGGTGTCGTGGCTGCGCGGCTCCGGCCTCGTGCTGGAGGACGGTCTCATGTGCGAGACCAGCTGCCACGTGGTCGGCGGCACGGACGTGGTGGCCTGCGGTGACGTCGCCCGCTGGCCCAACCTGCGGTTCGGCGGCGTGCAGCGCCGCGTCGAGCACTGGCTCAACGCGGTGGAGATGGGCCGCGCGGCGGCGGAGAACCTGCTGGTGGGCCGGGAGAGCTCCCGCCCCTACACGCCGGTGCCGCGCTTCTGGACCGAGCAGTACGGCATGCGCATCCAGGGCGCGGGTCTGGCGTCGCTGGCGACGGACACGACGACGCTCTCGCAGCCGACCGGTGACCACCGCACGATCACCGGGTTCATCAAGGACGGCAAGCTCGTCGCCATGGTCGCGCTCGACTCCCCCGGCGCCCTGATCCGCCTGTCGCCGCAGCTGTTCCAGCAGAACACCGTCACCCGGCCCGACCGCCAGGAGACGCTGACGCAGCACCTGCAGAGGCGCGACCAGCCGCAGCCGGTGGCCGAGCAGCCGCGCCAGGAGGTGCCGCAGGAACGGCCCGCGCCCCAGCCCGTGGCACAACCCGTCGCGCAGCCCGTCGCGCAGGAGCCGCCGCCCCGGCGCGAGCCCCAGCCGCGGTACGAGCCGCGTCCGGAGCCGCAGTACCCGCAGTACGCCGCGCCGGCGGCGGACTACCACCCGGAGCTGGAGGACCAGGAGCAGGAACGCGAACTGGAGGCCGCGATGGCCGAGGCGTTCCTGCCGCGCCGCACGCAGGCCCCGCGTTCCCGGTCCGGTGGGCAGCCGAGGCTGCTCGTCCGGTCCGGCGGCGGTGGGCGCAGCAGCGCTCGCCCGCCGCGGTAGCGGATCCGGCGGAACGTCCGGTGCGGTGACCACGACCCGCACCGGACGTTCCCGGCCCGGCCGTCAGCCGGTCCCGACGGCGTCGGCCCCCCGGAGGGCAGGGGTGTGCGGCCACCGCACCCGGTCCTGTTCCGTGGACCACCGCCGAGCACGTCGACCAGGCCGACCTGGTCGCGACACCCAGAGCGGCGTCCTCACGGACGTGATCGCGGAGTCACCGCGGACGCCGTGCGGTTCCGGATCGGCGGCCCGGTCGTCGTGCTCCGGGATCGTCGCGGATCCGCCTGTCGCAGCGCACGCCCGTCGGTCCTCGACGACCGCGATCGTTCACCGACGGCCGACCTCCTCACCGGGTGGCGGCCGGCGCGGGTCCACCGCACGAGCGGCGTCCCGACCTCGGCCTAGCCCTGCGCCGCCGCCGCGAGCCGGAGGTCGAGCGCCAGCGGAAGCGCGAGGACGACGTCGCGCAGGGTGGCGCAGAGCTGTTCCCGGTCCGTCGCCCCGGCGCGCTGCCAGTCGTCCATCGCCTCGCGGAAAGCGATCACCACGAGTCCTCTGGCCAATCTGGCCAGCCGTTGCGCCTGGCGGTCGGCAGGCAGGCGAGCGATGATCAACGTCAGCCCCTCGTCGCTGATCCGCTCGCAGATGAGCACCGCGGCGGCGTCCACCGACGGTGTCGCCGCGGCGATGCGGGCGCTGTCACGGGCTTGCGCCTCCCAACCGGCAGGCATCTCGCGCACGGCGCTGACGAGGGTGTCCACCAGCGCGGTCACGAGCGGGCCGGAGAGCGACGCCGCCGCGAGCATGCGCAGGCAGGTCTGCCACAGGTCGTCCAACGGGGTCAGCGCGAGTTCCTCCTTGCCGCGGAAGTAGCGGAAGAAGGTGCGCTTCGAGATCTCGACCTCGGCGCAGAGCTGCTCGACGGTCACCCCGTCGAACCCGTCAGCGGTGAAGCGCGTCAGCGCCGCGTCGACCAGGGCTTGCCGGGTCCGGTCCTTGTGCCGCTCGCGGAGGTTGGGGGTCGTCACCGGGCCATCCTAGGATGCCCACATGTGGCACACGGTGGCAGTTGACACACGGTGGCACTTGATGCGATGGTCCTTCGCATGGTCAAGGAATTCGATCTCGTGCTGTTCGGCGCGACGGGCTTCGTCGGTCGCCAGGCCACCGCCTACCTGACCGCTCACGCCCCGGCAGGGCTGCGGTGGGCCGTGGCGGGCCGCGACCCGCGGCGGCTGGCGCAGCTCGGCGCGGCGGTGCCCGCGGTGGTGGCGGACGCCGGGGCTCCGGAACAACTTGCCGCCTTGGCCGCGCGTACCCGCGTCGTGCTCAACGTCGGAGGCCCCTTCAAGCGATCCGAACCCGCCGGGCGATCCGGGGATCCGCTCGTGGCCGCCTGCATCGCGGCAGGCGCGCACTACTGCGACATCAGCGGGGAAGCCAGCCGCGTCTCGGTGCTGGTCGACCGGCACGACGACGACGCCCGCTCGGCGGGCGTGCGGATCGTGCCCTTCTGCGGAGTCAGTTCGCTTCCCGTCGACCTGGGAGTCCTGCTGCTCGACCGCGAACTCGGCGGGGAGCTGTCCCTCGCCAAGGCCGCCCTCGACGTCGGCGGCGGCATGCTGAACGGCGGCACGGTCGCCGGCATGATCGACGCCTGGGACTCCGGGGAGGCGCTCGCGGACCGCGACCCCTTCCTGCTCGGCCCGGACCGGCGACCGGACCCCGTCGAGCGCGACCCCCGCGGCCTGCGCTACGACCGCGACCTGCGCACCTGGGTCGCGGCCTCGCCGATGGGCCTCTCCGACACGCGCGCCGTGCGCTTCAGCGCGACGCTGACGGGCAGGGACGTCCGCTTCCAGGAGTACCTGGCCTACCCCGGCGCGGCAGGCGCTTTCCGGACGGCCGCCGTGCGGGCGGCGCTGAGCGGTTTCGACGCGGCCGTCCGGTGGCGACCGACTCGGCGCGTCGTGGGTCGCCTGGTCCCGCCGGGGCGAGGGCCGACGCCGAAGCAGATGGACGGCGGGTACCTGCGGATGCGGCTCTGGGGCCGGGACGACGCGGGCCGCACCGCGGGCCTGACCCTGGACGCGACCGGTGACCCGGCGAACCGGATCACCGTGGTCTGCGCGTGCGAGAGCGCGCTGATGCTCACCCGGCAGGAGTCCGACCGCTGCGGCGTCCTGACCCCGAGCGTCGCGTTCGGTGCGGACATGGCCGTCCGGCTGCGGGCCGCGGGGATGCGGATCGGCTGACCCCGTTCGAGGTCCGGGAGCGAGCCGTCCGGTGAACTCCCGGTGGCGCGCACGTCCCGGGCCCCGGTGCGGGCACTGTTCACCTGCGCGACCAACCGGGGTAATGACCGGTGCTCAGCATTCCGGGGAACACTTGACGCCGAACAGGCGAACGAGCTCGGGGAGTTGTGGTGTCAATGCCGACGAACAAGGCCGCAGCAGTCACCGTCGTGGGGATCCCCGCGCGCAACGAGGCGACCACCGTCGCCGCTGTCGCCCGAGCCGCGGACGCGGGCTTGCGGGCGGCGTTCCCCGACGGCAGGAACGTCGTGGTGCTGGCCGACAACGGCAGCACCGACGGCACCCCCGAGCGCTTCGAGGGCACCGAGCTGGCCGTGGAGAAGGTGGTCGTCCGGTCCGGCGGGATCGGCACCGGCAAGGGCACCAACGTGTTCGAGATCCTCGACCAGGGCGCGATCCTCGGCGCGGACCGGGTGCTGCTGCTGGACGCCGACGTCCGGTCGACCGAACCGGAGTGGATCGACCGGTTGGCGTGCGCCGTGGACGGTCCGGAACCGACGATCGCGGTGCCCGCGTACCGGCGCAACCGGTTCGAGGCCAACACCACCAACCACCTCGCCAGCCCGCTGCTGGCCGCCGTGTACGGCGTCCACGTGCAGCAGCCGATCGGCGGCGAGTTCGCGTTCAACCGGGCGTTCATCGAGCGCGCCAGGACGTGGGCGCGGCCCGCCAGCTCCTACCTGTACGGCATCGACGTGTGGCTGACCGCCAACGCGCTGCGGGAGAACCTGCGCGTGGTCGAGGTCCCGCTGGGGCGCAAGCTGCACAACTCGCCGTTCCCGAAGATCCTGCGCCTGCCCCAGCAGGTGCTGGACTCGCTGTTCCACGTCCTGCTGCACACCGACGGCGTCCGCCCGCCCGAGCCGCGCGAGGCGGTGGTCCGCGCCGCGATCGACAGCGCCTCCGTGCGGCCCGATCCGGTCGTGGTCGCCCACGTGACCCGGCAGGTGGGCCGGTACCTGCTCGACCACTGGACGGGCGTCAGCGCCCTGTTCCCGGCCGCGCGCGACCTCCGGGCCGCGCCGTGGGGGCTGCGGGTCGGCACGGAGGAGTGGCCGCAACTGCTGGCCGACGCCGTCGCCGGGGTCGCGGCGGGCGACCTGGAGTCGACCCGCGACCACCTGGTGGCGCTGTACGTGAACCGGGTGCTGACGTTCTGGGACGAGATCGAAGGCCTCGACGGGCCCCGGATCGACGTGCTGCTCGACCGCCAGGCCACCGACGCGGTCGAGGCCGTGAAGTCCCGGAGCATCGCGTTCGACCGAACGGTCGCACCCCCGGTGTTCCACGAGAACCACTGGGTGGGCTACAACGAGGAGTCCGAACAGCCCCTCGGGTGGAGCGTTCCGGCCTGACGTAACGACCTGGCTCGCGGGAGCGCTCAACAGGCATGAGCCGACGCGGCGACCTGCCGAGCAGAGGACGTGCGAAAGGGCCGGTGGCCCTGGTGCTGCTGGCCGTGGTGTTCCTGGCGCTGGCGGTGTGGAACGGGATCCTGGCCGTGGGCGACTCGGCCCTTTGGCGCAGCGTCACGGCGGCGGCGTGCGGACTGTGCGCCGCCGCCCTCGTGGTGGTCGCCGTCAACGATCGGCGGAAGTGAGGCCTCGACCGATAAGGTCGGTGCCATGGTCTTCTTCGGCGCTCTCCTGGCCCTGCTGGGATTGGCGACGCTCGCGTTCCGCGACGCCGACGTCCTCGGCGTGTCACCGCTCGGCCTCGGCATCGGGCTGCTGGTGATCGGCGCGGCGTCGATCGGGCTCGGTTTCCTGCGGCGCGCTCGGGCACGTCGCCAGCGCATCGCCCGTGGCGAGCCGGAACCGATCGGCAACGTCTTCGACCGGGCCAGGGCGCTGCCCAGGCTGCTGCGGGCGGCGCGCAAGGACGGGTACGCGGGCTTGCCCAAGGGCCGCATGGCGCTGTGGGGCTTCGCCCTGGTGTACCTGGTGTCCCCCATCGACGTGATCCCGGAACTGCTGCCGATCATCGGGGTGACCGACGACGCCGGTGTCGCAGTGTGGCTGCTCACCAGCGTGTCGGCCGCGACCGGGGTGTACCTGCGGTGGGAGAAGGAACGCAAGGGCAGCCAGGGTCCGGGCCAACGGGGTCAACTGGGTCAGACCGGGTTGCCGCCGACCTCTCCTCCTGGCTAGTCGAGAGCGCCCAGGAACGCCCGCCACTGGACCACCGGGAACGCGAGCACCGGACCGGTGGAGTTCTTGGAGTCCCGCACGAGCACACCGGGCTCGGTGGGAGCGACCTCGACGCAGTCGCCGTTGGGGTCAGCGCTGTAGCTGCTCTTGCGCCAAGCCAGCTCGACACAGTTCTGCTGGCCACTGGTGCTGCAACTGCTCTTACGCCAGCTCAGGTCCATCGCAGTCCTCTCAACGGTCGTAAACGTCCGCCCAGTGGGCGAACACCAACCGCGATTGTTCCGCATCCAGCGCCAAGTTGCCGAGAGCGTCACTCTTGCGCTGGTACACCTCGATCGACGTCTCATCCTCGGCGAAGACGGTCGCCACGTCGTTCTCCGCGTAGGCAACCGGCTTGATCGGGGTCGCGAAGGTCATCAGGTTGTAGGCGTAGACCAGAGCCGGATGCCCCGGTGCCGAGAGCGGGATGACTCGCGGCCTCAGTCTCGACCACCCACACATGAAGGCCAGGCGCATCATCTGGTCATGCATGACCTGGCTGCCACCGATCACCGCCTGCAAGGCGGCCTCGTGGATGTAGAAGGTCGCATCGGGTGCGCGCCCACCGCCCAACACCTGCTGCCGCTCGATGCGGCTCGCGACGAAGAAGTCCAGCTCCTCCGCTGATAGTGACACATACTGGCTCATCACCGCCCTCATGTAGGGCTCGGTTTGCAGCAAGCCGGGGATGAGCATCGGCTCGTACTTGTGCATCGTCAGTGCTGCCCGCTCGTGGATCATCAGGCACAGCAGGTTGTCCGACAGCCGCCCCTCGTGGACCCGGATGAAGTGGCCCACGTCCTGTTCGGACGCTATGCGGCGAATCCGGTCCCTGGTCTGCCGATCCGCGCCCAGCTTGCCCAGCAGCGTGCCGTAGTCCCAGGAGTCCGTGCCGCGCCAGCCGTGCTCCATCTTGCTGAGCTTGCCGGGCGACCACCCCAGTTCCTCGGCGACCGTGGTGGCCTTCAGCTTGGCGCGCTTGCGGGCCAGGTGGAGTTCCTGGCCCAGCTCCCTGCTGCGCGCGGTGGTCGGCCGGGCGTGGTGCTCGGTGTCCAGGTCTGCGTCCATGGCACCTGAAGCTAACGCCCGTCGGCCCTGGAACCGTTGTCGAGCACCACATTCCACTCCAAGGGATCACTCGGGTCGTGTTCGTGACCACGGGTCAACACCTGCCGCAGGACGCCGATCCACCAGATGATCGTCAGGGCGATGACGGTCGGGTTCTTCACGAACAGCAGCAGCGCCAGGTGGTCCGGGCCCGCGAGCGCCTCGGCTCCCACGTCGAACACCAGGAACGCCACCGCCAGCAGCACGGCCTGGAGCACCAGCGCGCGCCAGCGGGTCCGCGCGAACCGGCCGGCGTCGGCCCACCGCCACGGCACCCCGCGGAACGCGATCCGCCAGATCACCACCACCAGCAGGACGCGGGCGGCCATCACGAGCACCTCCGAGGCCACCGCCCACGGCGTCGGGATCGGGCTGTCACGGCCGACCACCATCAGGCGCTGCACCGAACCCACCAGCGACAGTCCCACCACCAGCACGAGGTGGCGGCAGTAGAACCGCCACGTCCACCTCGGCACCTCCAGCGACCTCCGGACTTCTTCTCCCCAGGTGCTCGCCATGATCGTTCCCCTCCCTCAACGTTTTAGTTGACTATACTAAAATGTCGACGAAGGTAAAGTACCGGTTCATGGACAGGGGTGCGGCGGTCGGGCGTGAGCTGAGCACGGCGGTGGTGATGTTCCACGAGGCCGTCGGGCAGCGGCTCGGGGTGAGCGCGGGCGATCAGCGAGCGCTCACGCTGCTGCGCGGCGGGCCGCTGAGCGCCGGGGCGCTGGCCAAGGAGATCGGCCTCACCCCCGGTGCGGTGACGGGCATGGTCGACCGGCTGGAACGGGCCGGGCTGGTGCGGCGCGAGGTCGACCCGAACGACCGCAGGCGCGTGGTCGTCACCGCCACCGAGTCCGGCCGGAACGCGCACACCGGCCTCTTCGGCGAACTGGCCGCCGCGATGGCCGCGATGATGACCCGCTACTCCCCCGCCGAGCAGCACGTCATCTCGGACTTCGTCGACCGCACGGTCGAGGTGCTGAAGGATCAAACGGCGAAGCTGACCGACAAGGGTTGACCGACAAGGACTACTGACATCTTCGTGCGCGGCAGGCAAGTCGAGACGCCGGATCGGTCCGAAAAGGACTAAATCCTCCCGCGATGACGAGCACGTCCGGGCTCATCGCGTGACGGGCGGCTGAGCGCTCCGCGACGACGGCGTCCACGAAGACACCCCTCGCCGGAGCGGCACGGGCAACCGTCCGCACGGTCGACACGCACCCGCCTGCACACTCACCGCGCCGCACACCGGAGCACGCCCAACCACTCCCGCGAACACCGGCGCGAGCGGAGTGCCGATGGGCACGGGGCACAGCCCTCACCCGTGGCACCACGGCTCGACCGGGCGTTCCGCGACCTCCGCCGGACCTCCGGAATGCGGAATAGCCATTGGCGAGTCACCTCACGCTGTGAAACGAACGCGTCCACGACGATTCACGCGTGCGGTGGATATGCGGCAATAAGCAGCTCTGGGTAACGTCTGAATTCCAGCCGCACTCATCGACGACGCAGGCATCCCGCCTTTCCCCCTCTTCGCCTGCCCGCTTCACCGACGACAAGTTCTCCATTCTGCAATTCCGGTAGAGTTGGAAAGGGAACCCGAGTGAAACGAATTGCTCAGAAGTCCGTCGGCGCGCTCGCACTGGCGCTCGCGCTGATCGGGGCCAACCTCCACCCCGCCTCCGCGGGCGATACCGCGACCACGTCGTCGCCGTCCTCGCCCAAGGTCAGCGCCGCGCTGTCCGAGGCCCTCCAGCGGGACCTGCACCTGACCGCGGAGCAAGCGGCAGACCGGTTAACGCGCGAGGAGACCGCGCGGGGGGTCGAGCAGCGGGCCAAGGACGCGTTGGGCGCGACGTACGCGGGTAGCTGGTACGACGCCGACAGCGGCAAGCTCATCGTCCAGACCACCGGCTCCTCCGAGGTCGCGGCCCTGAAGGGCACGGATTCCGAGGTGCGGACCGTCGCCCGCTCCGCGGCCGAGCTGGACGCCGTCAAGTCCGGCATCGACGCGCTGGCGGGCAAGCACGCGCCCGCCGCGATCAACGGCTGGCACGTCGACGCGAAGACCAACAGCGTGGTGGTCGCCGTCAACCGGGCCAAGGTCGACGACGCCGCGAAGTCCTTCCTGGACAAGGCGATCGCCGGTCGTGACCACGTCCGCGTCGTGGACGAGGCCGATTCGCCCCGCACGTACGCCGACGTCGTCGGCGGGTGGCCTTACTACATCAACTTCGGCGGTCGCTGCTCGGAGGGCTTCAGCGTCTACGGCGGCTTCGTCTCCGCGGGCCACTGCGGCACGCCCGGTGCCACCGTCTCCGACCACAACGGCACCGTGATCGGCAGTTTCGCCGGCTCCACCTTCCCCTACTACGACTACTCCTTCGTCAGCACCCAGGCAGGCGTGAACCTGTGGGGCTACGTCGAGGGCTACAACGGCTCCTGGTACTACGTCCGCGGCTCGGCCCAGGTCCCCCAGGGCTCCGGCATCTGCCGTTCCGGCTCCACCACCGGTATGTGGTGCGGCACCCTCCTGGACCGCGGGTGGACCGTGAACTACCCCCAGGGCACCGTCTACGGCCTGACCCGCACCAACGTCTGCGCCGAGCCGGGCGACTCCGGCGGCTCCTGGCTCAGCGCCAACCAGGCCCAGGGCGTCACCTCCGGCGGCTCGGGCAACTGCAGCACCGGCGGCACGACGTACTACCAGGAGGTCAACCCCATCCTGTCCGCCTACGGCCTCACCCTGATCCTGAGCTGATCACTTCCCGATTCCCGTAGCGATCCTGCCCGTGCGCGGATTCCCGCGCACGGGCAGGATGCTTCGCGCCCCGAAATTCCGCGCATCGCGACAATTCCTATTCCACGCCTCCCCGTCTATCACGGAAACGTCATCGCGCACTAATCCACCTTGAAAACTTTCCACTCTGCAATTCCTCCGAATGCGGGACGACCGGATACCCGAATCGTCAGCAGACGTGCGAACCGAACCGCCGATCAGCGACCGCTTCCGCACCGCACTACCGTCGACCGGGTGAACGTGACGGGTGTGCTGGACTCGCTGATGGACCGGACGATCGGGCCGGGGTACTCGCGGCTCGGGTTCGAGGCGCGCAAGCGCTTCTGGCCGGCCGATCCGCCCGCGGGCGCGCTGAAGGGCCGCGTCGCGCTGGTGACCGGGGCGAACTCCGGACTGGGCAAGGCGACCGCGAAGGGGCTGGCGGCGCTCGGCGCGACCGTGCACCTGGTCGTGCGCGACACCGGCAGGGGCGAGCGGGCGAAGGCGGAGGTCCTGGCCGCCGTGCCCGGCGCGGAACTGCACGTCCTGCGGTGCGACGTGAGCGACCTGGCGGACGTGCGGAAGCTCGCCGACGGCCTCACCGGGACGGTGGACGTGCTGGTGCACAACGCGGGTGTGCTGCCGCCGAAGCGCGAGGAGACCGCGGACGGGCACGAGGTCGCGCTGGCGACCGCCGTGCTGGGCCCGTTCCTGCTGACCGAACTCCTCTCCCCCGCGCTGGAGTCGTCCTCCGACGGCCGGGTGGTGTTCGTGTCGTCCGGCGGGATGTACAGCCAGCCGCTGCGGGTGGACGACCCCGAGTACCGCGAGGGCGAGTTCGCCGGCGCGAAGGCGTACTCCAGGGTGAAGCGGATGCAGGTCGTGCTCGCCGAGCTGTGGGCCGAGGAGCTGGGCCCGGACGGCGTGGTCGTGCACAGCATGCATCCCGGCTGGGCGGACACGCCCGGTGTCAGCACGTCGCTGCCGAGGTTCCACCAGCTCACCAAACCCCTGCTCCGCACGCCCGAGCAGGGCGCGGACACGATCGTCTGGCTGACCGCGGCGGCCGAACCCGGTCGGGAGAACGGGAAGTTCTGGCACGACCGCCGCGTCCGGTCGACGCACTACCTGCCGTGGCAGAAGGAGTCCGAAGTGGACCGACGGGCCCTGTGGACGTTCTGCCGCGACGCCACCCGGTAGCCCGGCGGTAGCGGCCCCGCGAGAGGCCGTGCTCGCTTGAACGCCCTGATGAAGGCGAACTCCGAGCCGTGCCCGCCACCCCCCTCCTTCGCAATCGAATCCGTTGCATGAGACGCTTCACTCAACGGTATCCGAAGACAAAGGGGCGTTTGATCCATGAAGTCGCAGTCCTGGAACCATGGAACGGGTGCCGCCGCCCGACTCGCCAAGTCCGCCGACGACCACCTCTGGCTGCACTTCACCCGGCACGGCGAGGGGGTGGCGAGCCCGCCGGTGATCGTGCGCGGCGAAGGCGCGTACGTGTGGGACGCCAACGGCAAGCGGTACCTCGACGGGCTGGCGGGGCTGTTCGCGGTGCAGGTCGGGCACGGCCGCGAGGAGTTGGCCGAGGCCGCGGCGAAGCAGAGCCGCGAACTCGCGTACTTCCCGCTGTGGGGCGCCGCCCACCCGGCCGCGATCGAGCTGGCCGAGCGGCTGGTCGTCGGCGCGCCCGGCGACCTGAACAGGGTGTTCTTCACCGTCAGCGGGGGCGAGTCCGTGGAGACCGCGTGGAAGCTCGCGAAGCAGTACTTCAAGCTCAAGGGCAAGCCCACCAAGCACAAGGTGGTCAGCCGGGCGCTGGCCTACCACGGCACGTCCGCAGGCGCGCTGTCCATCACCGGGCTGCCGGGCGCGAAGCAGGACTTCGAGCCGCTGGTGCCGAGCGCGTTGAAGGTGCCCAACACGAACTTCTACCGCGCTCCCGAGCACGGCGACGACCACGCCGCGTTCGGGCTGTGGGCGGCGGACCAGATCGAGCGGGCGATCGAGTTCGAGGGGCCGGACACGGTGGCGGCGGTGTTCCTGGAGCCGTTGCAGAACACCGGCGGCTGCTTCCCGCCGCCGCCGGGCTACTTCGAGCGGGTGCGGGAGATCTGCGACCGCCACGACGTGCTGCTGGTGTCGGACGAGGTCATCTGCGCGTTCGGCAGGCTGGGTTTCGACTACGGCGCCAACCGGTACGGCTACCGGCCGGACATGATCACCACGGCCAAGGGCATGACGTCCGGGTACGCGCCGCTGGGTGCCGTGCTGATCAGCGACCGGCTGATGGAGCCGTTCCGCGACGGCAGGACCACGTTCATGCACGGCTCGACCTACGGCGGCCACCCGGTGTCGTGCGCGGTCGCGCTGGCCAACCTGGACATCTTCGAGCGCGAGGACGTCTACGGGCACGTCCTGCGCAACGAGGACGCGTTCCGGTCCACTTTGGAGCGGTTGCTCGACCTGCCGATCGTCGGCGACGTGCGCGGCGCCGGGTACTTCTACGGCATCGAACTGGTGAAGGACAAGGCCTCCAAGGAGACCTTCACGCCGGAGGAGTCCGAGCGGGTCCTGCGCGGCTACCTGTCCTCGGCGCTGTTCGAGAACGGCCTGTACTGCCGTGCCGACGACCGCGGCGAGCCCGTGGTGCAGCTGTCGCCGCCGTTGATCTGCGAGCAGGCGCACTTCGACGAGGTGGAGTCGATCCTGCGGACCGCGCTGACCACGGCGTGGGACCGGCTCTAGCTACCGCGCGCCCCACTGGTAGGTCTGCTTGCGCAGTCCCAGGTAGACGAACGCCTCGGTGCTCCGGACGCCGGGGATCGCCCGGATGCGGGTGAACAGCATGTCCGTCAGGTGCTCGTGGTCCGCGCACACGACCTCGCACAGGACGTCGAACG
Source organism: Umezawaea sp. cmx-9-4 (assembly GCA_049997955.1). Taxonomy (GTDB): domain Bacteria; phylum Actinomycetota; class Actinomycetes; order Mycobacteriales; family Pseudonocardiaceae; genus Umezawaea. The sequence continues at coordinate 142,290 of JAEBDY010000015.1, forward strand.
ACCCCGCCGTCACGACGACGTACGAGGTCTCGGGGATGTCCTCGAGGGCCTGCGTCACGGCGTCGACCGGTCCGTCCACGCGGATGCCCACCATGGCCTGCTGGAACATGCCGACCTGCATCGGATCGGTGACCGCGACGATCTGGATGACCCCGGCGTCGGTCAGCTTCTGCACGCGCTGGCGGACAGCGGCCTCCGACAGGCCGACCGCCTTCGCGATCGTCGAGTACGGACGCCTGCCGTCCTGCTGCAACTGCTCGATGATCTGCCGGGAGATGTCGTCGAGCGCCGCCGCGGCGTCGTTCCTCCTGCTCATAGCGCCATCCTCGCAGGCAACGACGACAGCTCCCCAGCCGGAGTGGACGGGCGTCCGCGCCAGCCCAGTGTCACATCGTCACGTTCCCGGACATCTCCGGTTCGGCCGAGGTCAGGACGGAGGCGTTCCCCCAGCCCCGCCGGGCAGACCTTCGAGTCGGCGCTGGACTTCCTCAACGGAATCGGGGTCGACGCTGTCCCGCAGCGCGACCAGGGCCCGCTCCCACGAAGCCCGTGCCGCGTCGTACTGCCGCGCCTGCTCCAGAGCGATGCCGAGGTTCATCGATGTGGTGCCTTCGTTGTGACGGTCGCCAGTGCTGTGGTGAAGATCGCGAGCCGTCTGAAGTGCGGTGATAGCCGCATCAAGCCGCCCGACCAGCCGCAAGGCTTTGCCGAGGTTGTTCCAAGCGACGCCTTCACCGGCCGGGTTCCCGGCGTCGTGGTGGAGGTCACGGGCGGTCTGGTGCGCGGCGATGGCCTCGTCGAACCGCCGCAACTCCCGCAGGGCGTTGCCGAGGTTGTTCCAGGCCATGGCTTCCCCTACGCGGTCGTCGAGTTCTCGACAAATGTCGAGGTCTCGTCGAACAGCGACGATGGCCTCGTCGAACCGTCCGACCTTCTGCAGGACTAGGCCGAGGTTGTTCCAGGCCATTCCTTCGTTCAGGTGATCGCCGGTGTCTTGGTGGATGTCGCGAGCGGTCTCGTGCGCGGCGATGGCCTCGTCGAACCGCCGCAACTCCCGCAGGGCGTTGCCGAGGTTGTTCAAGGCGACGCCTTCACCGTCGCGGTTGCCGACCTCCCGCCAGAGGTCGTGGGCGGTCCGGTGTGCGGTCGCGGCGTCCTCGAACCGCCGCACGCTCCACAGTGCGATGCCCAGGTAGTTCGAGGCACTGGCAATTCCGTCGGGGACACCGAGGCGGTGAGCGGCTGCCAGCGCCGATACGTGGACGTCGAGCCGATCGGACAGGTGCCTGCGCCGCACCAGGTAGTGCTCCAGTCCTGCGGCGAGACCGATGACGTGGTGTTGGGTGGCGGCGGAGTGCTTCTGGGCGGCGATGAGGTTGGGGCGTTCGGCGTCCAGCCAGTCCAGAGCGTCGTTGCGGTTGGCGAATCGATCGCTCAAGGTCCCACCGGCCAGTTTGCGCAGATGACTGCCCGCGGCTCGGGTGGTTCGGAGGTAGTGGTCGAGTAGGCGGACAAGAGCGGCTTCAGTGCCGTCCAGGGCGTGGTCGAGGGCATGGCTGCGAACCAGGTCGTGCATGCGCCACCGGTCGTTCGCGGTGGTGAGCAGGTAGGACTGCCGCAACGCGCGTAGCAGGGTGCGAGCCTCGGCGGTCGACGTGTCAGCCAGGGACGCGGCGGCATCCGTGGCGATGTCGAGACCGGGCGCGAGAGCCAGCAGCAGGAACATCCGCGCTGCGCCAGGGTTGCGGCCCAGCAACCGGTCGTACGAAGTGGCGAACACCGAGGCCAGCCGGGTCTCGCCATGGGTGAACCCCGCTGTGCCGCATTCGGCCAACTGCCCCGCCAGTTCACCGGGGGTGAGGTTCGGCTCGTCGGCGAGGAGACCTGCCGCGATCAGCAATGCCAACGGCAGGTGGTCGCACACCTCGGCCAGTCGGGCCGCCCCCACCGGGTCGCGGTCGACGCGGTCGTCTGCGGGGTCTTGGCGGTGCAGGGTTCGGGCCAGCACGACAAGCGCGTCGGCGACGGGCAGCACGTCCAGCGGCAGGCGTCGGGCGTCGGGCAGTCCCAGGGTGTCACGGGTGGTGATCACCGCCCGGTGGCGGTCCCCGGTCGGCAGCAGTCCGTGGAGCTGGTCGGCGGTAGAAGCGTTGTCCAGCACCAGCAACACCGGTGTCGCGCTCAACTCCCCCAGCTTGCGGTCGTAGACAGCCATCTGGTCAGCAGGCAGGCTCGGGATGCGGTCAGGTGGAACGCCGAGTTGCCGAAGCAGCGGAGAGATCACCGCCGCCGCGGTGACCACACCGTCGGAGCTGTAGCCCTGGAGATCCACCCAGAACACGCCGCCGGGGAACCAATCGAGTCCGGCGGCGTGCACGGCGCAGTGCCGGGCGAGCGCGCTCTTGCCGACTCCGCCCATCCCGGCCACCGCGGACACGACCACCGGTCCCGCACGCGCGTCGCTGTGCGGAGCCAGTGCGGCGAGCACCTGCCGAGCCTCGTCCTCACGGCCGACGAACATGCCCGTGGTGGAACCGGGGCCTATGCGGCTCACCACAGCGACGAGGCCGGTCACTCCCGCCTCGTGGTGGTGGAACGCGATACCACCGTGCACATCGCGGAGTTGGATTACCGCACCGGACACGTCACCGTGGACGGTGTTGTGCACTGGGGTGGAACTTCCGTCTTGGTTGTCCACCTCAGCCTCCCGCTGTCGACATCACATGGAACCATCGACGCGCCCCTGCACGGGCGTGCGCCACTCGAACGGCCCTCTTCGGCACGTTTCCTCGCCTCGGTGCGCTCCGGCCGGGCGGGTCGGTCGCCGGTCGGGTCGACCTGAAGCGACCGGAATCGGCAGGGGGTCTCCAGGGCGGGCCTGCCGGCTCACGCCGACCGGATGCCCGCCAGCAGGTCGGTGATCGCGGCCATGATGCGCGCGGTCGCCTTGTCGAGGACCTCCTTGGACAGCTCCTGCCCGTAGAGGTCCGACAGGTCGACCTCGGGACCCGCGGCGACGTCCACCCGCTTGCGCGGGAGGGGCCTCGGCAGGAACGAGCCCCTGGGCAGCAGCCGCTGCGTGCCCCACTGCGCGACCGGGATCACCGGCTTGCGGCTGATCAGCGCGGCCCGCGCCACCCCGGACTTGCCGGTCATCGGCCAGCCGTCGGGGTCGTCGGTGAACGTGCCCTCGGGGTAGACGGCCACGCACTCGCCTCGCGCGACCGCGCCCTGGGCGCCGCTGAGCGCCAGCCCCGCGCGGTCCGTGCCGCGGTCGACCGGCACGTGCCTGCCCGACCTCATGACCGAGCCGACCAGCGGCAGCCTCCACAGGCTCGCCTTCGCCAGGTAGCGCGGCACCCGGCCGGACACCAGCGCGAACACCGTCGAGCTGACCGGGTCGGCGAAGGAGATGTGGTTGAACGCCAGCAGCACCCCGCCGGTCTTCGGCACGTGCTCGTGGCCGGTCATCCGCATCGGGATGAACAGCACCACGACCGGCCACAGGACGTCGATGGCGAACCCGAACCAGAACCCGCGTTCACGCCGGGGCAGCCGCTTGGTCAGCGCGGCCATCTCGCGCACGCTCAGCGCCTTCGAGGACTCGTTCACACCAGGATCTTCGGCCGCGACCGGGGAGCGGTTCCAGCCGGGGGTGCTCCAACGTGCCGAAACGGCCGCGAAGGCTTCGCCCTCGGAGCCCCGCCGATCTCGGTCGACTACTGTCCCCGCTCGTGCCCAGCCTCACCGAAGCGGATCAGGTCGCGATCGTGACGCGACCGGTGCGCGTGCTGCTCGTCGAGGACGACGAAGGGGACGCCGTCCTCGTGGAAGCCCTCCTGGAGGACGTGGACGCCCCGGTCGAGCTGTCCCGCGCCCGCAGCCTCCTGGAGGCGGAGAAGCTGCTCCCGCGGGCCGACTGCGTGCTGCTCGACCTCGGCCTGCCGGACACCACCGGGCTGGACGGCCTGCGCAGGCTGCTCGTGCTCTCCTCCCCCGCCGCGATCATCGTGCTCACCGGCCTCACCGACGAGCGCCAGGGCACCATGGCGGTGGCGGCGGGCGCGCAGGACTACCTGGTCAAGGGCCAGGTCGACGGCGCGATGCTGATCCGCGGCATCCGCTACGCCGTCGAGCGCAAGAGGGCGGAGGAGATCACCCGCCAGCTGCGCGACGAGCAGCTGCACGCGGCCGAGAAGACCCGGCTGGAGCGCGGCCTGCTGCCGTCGCCGATCATGCACGGCGACGACCTGGCGATGGAGGCCCGCTACCGGCCGGGCGGCAGCCGGATGCTGCTGGGCGGCGACTTCTACGACGCGGTCCGACTGCCGGACGGCACCCTCCAGCTCATCATCGGCGACGTCTGCGGCCACGGGCCGGACGAGGCCGCGCTGGGCGTGTGCCTGCGCATCGCGTGGCGCGCGCTGGTGCTGGCCGAGCAGGAGCCGTGGAAGGTGCTGCGCACGCTGCACCAGATCCTGGTGCACGAACGCCACCAGCCCGGCCTGTTCACCACCGCGTGCATGGTGACGATCTCACCGGACCGCCGCTGGGCGCGCATCTACCTGGCGGGCCACCCCGAGCCGATGCTGCTCGTCGGCGACCGGGTCGTGGAACTGCCGCGCGACCGCGCGGGCCTGCCGCTGGGCGTGCTGGCCGACAGCACGTGGAGCGGTCTGGACGTGCCGCTGCCGCAGGGCTGGACGCTGATGCTCTACACCGACGGCCTGGTGGAGGGCCGCGTCATCGGCGACATCGAACGGCTCGGCTCGGAGCGGCTGATCGCGCTGATCGAGGGCATGGCGGGGAACGACCCCGGCTGGCCCCGCAGGCAGCCCTGGCTCCTCGACACGCTGATCTCGCGGGTCGAGGACCTCAACGGCGGCGAGCTCGACGACGACATGGCCGTCCTGCTGATCTCGGAAAGGACCTGATGACCTCGCCGGACTACACGACCCGGTGGCCCGCCAAGCGACTGCTCTTCGCGTCCGTGGCGATCCTGATCATGGTCACCAGCGGGGCGGTGGGCGCCATCGCCCTGTCGCTGTCCCAGTTGACCGACGCGCGCCTGCTCGTGCTGGAGCAGATCGGCCCGGCCAGGCGGCACGTGCAGGAGTTGGCGACCGCGTTCGTGAACCAGGAGACGGGCGTGCGCGGCTTCGTGATCAGCGGCCGCGACGAGTTCCTGGAGCCCTACCTGGCGGGCCAGCGGGACGAGCGCACGGCGCTCGCCTCGGCCAGGACGCGGCTGGGCGACGGCCTGCCGCAGTTCACCGGCGAGCTGGACAGGATCGAGGGGCTCGCCGCCACGTGGCGCGCGGAGTACGCCGAGCCGGTCGTCGCCCAGGTCCGCGCCAACAGCCCCAGCCTGGCCGCCGCGTCGGCGGAGCGGGGCAAGACCCTGTTCGACGACGTCCGCAGCACCGCGAAGGCCCTGGAGGCCAGGCTCGCCACGGACGTCGACGCCGCACGGGCCCGACTCGACCGCGCCGCCGACGTGGTGCTGTGGCTGTCGACGGGCGTCGGCCTGCTGATGGTCCTGCTGATCGCGGTCGTCGCCGTCGTGCTGTACCGGATCCTGATCCTGCCGCTGGCGGGCCTCGCCAACCAGGTGCGGCTGGTCGCGTCCGGCGACTTCCGGCGCCAGGTCGACGTGACCGGGCCGCGCGAGATGGTGATGCTCGGCCACGACATCGACGGGATGCGCCAGCGGATCGTGCAGGACCTGGACTCGGTCCGGGAGGCGCACGAGCGGCTGGACGCCCAGTCCACCGAGTTGCAGCGGTCGAACGCCGAGCTGGAGCAGTTCGCCTACGTGGCCTCCCACGACCTCCAGGAGCCGCTGCGCAAGGTCGCGAGCTTCTGCCAGCTGCTGGAACGCCGCTACGGCGGTCAGCTGGACGAGCGCGCCGACCAGTACATCGGCTTCGCCGTCGACGGCGCCAAGCGGATGCAGGTGCTGATCAACGACCTGCTGGCGTTCTCGCGGGTCGGCCGCATGGCCCGCGAGCACACCCTGGTCGACCTCGGCGACCTGGTCGACCAGATCGTCGGCACGCTGTCCCCCGCCATCCAGGAGTCCGGCGCGGTGATCGAGGTGCCGGGCGAGCTGCCCACCGTGAAGGGCGAGGCCTCGCTGCTGGGCGGGGTGTTCCAGAACCTCATCGGCAACGCGCTCAAGTTCCACGGGGAGGACCCGCCGGTCGTGCGGATCACCGTGGAGCCCACAGACGCGTTCTGGACCTTCACCTGCCGCGACAACGGCATCGGGATCGACACCGAGTACGCCGAGCGGATCTTCGTCATCTTCCAGCGGTTGCACCACAAGGACGCGTACCCCGGGACGGGTATCGGACTCGCGATGTGTCGCAAGATCATCGAGTACCACGGTGGCACCATCTGGTTGGACACCGGCCAGGACACCGGCACCACCTTCAAGTTCACACTGCCCGTCGTCGAGGAATCAGAGACCCCCCATGAGTGACTCGCTGAGCGTGATCGACGTCCTGCTGGTCGAGGACGACCCCGGCGACGCGTTGATGACGCAGGAGGCGTTCGAGCACCACAAGATCCGCAACTCCCTGCACATCGTCCGCGACGGAGTCGAGGCGCTGCAGTTCCTGCGCCGCGAGGGCGAGCACGCCGACGCCCCTCGGCCGGGACTGATCCTGCTGGACCTCAACCTGCCGCGCATGGACGGCCGCGAGGTGCTGGCCGAGGTCAAGGCGGACGAGCGCTTCCGCTCCATCCCCGTGGTCGTCCTGACCACGTCGGAGGCCGAGGAGGACATCCTCCGCAGCTACAACCTGCACGCCAACGCCTACGTCACCAAACCGGTGGACTTCGACCGGTTCATCGAGGTCGTGCGGCAGATCGACGACTTCTTCGTCACTGTCGTGAAGCTTCCTCGATGACCTTGGTTTGACCCGCCGGGACGTCGGGTAGTTGACCTTCATGAACAAGGGGTCAAGCGCACGCGGCAAGTTCGACACGCTCCGCCCGCCGGGCCGGTCGCGACGCGGAAGGCCGTCGCAACCGGCTCCTCGGCGCTGACCGGACCTCTTTCCGGACCAGCGCGACCCCTTGTCAGGCCAGGCGGTGGACGCTCACGGCGTACCCGCCGCCGGTGTACGGCTCGCGGTCCCACGTGGACCAGCGGTCCTCGGGTTCGAGGGCGGCCGCGGCGCACCAGGTGTCGTAGTCAGCGAGTGACGGCCAGCCCGCGCGCAGGGCGAAGCCCGCCACCAGCCTGCCGCCCGGCACCAGGTGGGCGGCGCAGGCCGCCACCACAGCGGCCCGGACGTCGGCCGCCGCGTACGGGATGACGTTGCCCGCCAGCACGACCACGTCGTACCGCTCCCCGAGGTCCATCACGTCCAGGCCGACGTGCTCCCAGCGCAGCTCCGGAGCCTTCGCGCGGGCCGCGGCGATCATGTCCCCGTCCACGTCCACGCCGACCACGCGCACCCCGCGCCTGGCCAGTTCGACGCCGACCCGACCGGTGCCGCAGCCGCCGTCGAGCACGGCCGCCGGCGCGTACGCCATGACCAGCGCGACTTCGCCGTGCGGGTCCTGGCCCGCCTCGGCCATCCTGCGCCAGCGGTCGTCGTAGGAGCCGAGGTCGACCTCTTGCCGCCAGCGGGTCCAGTCGTCGGGCGTGGTCATGGCGCCAGAGCCTAGTGCTCCGGCGGCACTTCGTCGTCGATCGCCGCGGGCCCGCACGATCGAACGCGACGAACTCGGCGAAGGCCCTGCCGATCCGCTCGACGGCATCCGCGGTGGGTGCGAGGCACGCCCGAGCGACATCCTCCGAGCCGTCGACGAGGGAGCAGTGCTCGGCCTGCCCCTCCTACGGCTGGGCGAATCGGTTCTTCTCGACCCGTTCGTGCTCCGACCACATTTCGTGCGGGTACCCCAGCCGCGGCGCGCTCACCTCGTCCAGCCGTTCGAGCTGACGCGGTGGGATGTCCAGCTCACCGGCCGCGAGGTTGGACGTGAGCTGGTCCACGCTCCTCGGTCCGATGATGGGGATCACCCCCTTCGACATCGACCACTTGATCGCCACCCGATCCGGAGTCGTGTCGAGGTCCCTGGCGACGCTCTCGACGGCATCCAGGACATTCGCCTTGGCGGGGTCGTCCTCCTTGTGGAGGAACTGGCTGATCGAACTCTGCGCGCGACCCGTCGCACCCCGCCGGTACTTGCCCGTCAGCAGACCACCGCCGAGAGGCGAGAACCCGAGGACGCCCAAGCCGAAGGCTTCCGCCATCGGCAGCAACTCCCGGTCGGCGCCGCGCTCGACGAGGCTGTACTCGGACTGGATCGCCACGAGAGGGGCCCAACCCCGCTGCTGCGCCAACGTGACTCCCGTCGCCACACGCCACGCGGGGAAACTGGAGAGACCGGCGTACAGGATCTTGCCTGCGCGCGTCAGATCGTCGAAGGCTCGCACCACTTCTTCGATGGAGGTGGATTCGTCGGCCACATGGGCCCAGAACACGTCCACCCGGTCGGTGCCCAGTCGACGCAAGCTCTGCTCCAGGGACTGGACCATCGCTTTTCGGCTGTTCCCGGTCAAGTGGAGGCCACTGCTCGACGAAGTACCCATGGTGTATTTGGTCGCCAGAACCACGTCCTCGCGGTCCGAGGAGATGATGTCCGAGAGGTATTCCTCGGCCTCCCCCGACTGGTAGTTGGAAGCGGTGTCGATGAAGTTCCCTCCCGCTTCCCTGTAGGTGTCGTACATCGCCTGAGCCTCGGGCGCACGAGCCCCGTGCCCCCAGCCCATGCCGAAATTCCCCGTCCCCAGCGACAGTTCCGATACTCGCAGCCCGGACCTTCCGAGAAATCGGTAGCGCATACGTCTTTCACCCCTCGCGTCGATCCGGCGTGAGGAGGCTCCTCACGCCCGGCAGCTCCCGCCGCCAGACACCCATCGTTCCCACCGCTGGGCGTACAGTCCATAACGTGGAGTCCAGCAATGTTTATCGATCGTCCAGCGGTGAGGTCTCACTCGATGCGCACGACCCCTTCCGGGACGCCCTGGCGCTGGCGCGACCCCGGACCGTCGCCCCCGTCCCGCTCCACGCGACGGCGCCGTGGGGAGCCCGGTTCTCCCCCTTCCCGCACGTCAAGCTCGGCGTGGTGGTGGAAGGCGAGTGCTGGCTGTGCGTCGACGGACTGGAACCGCTTTTCCTGAGCACGGGCGATTTCTACCTCCTCGGAAATCCACCTCCCTACGGTCTCGGGAGCTCGATCGAGGCGGCCCGAGATCGCAACTCGAACGAGCCGCTCCGCAAGGAGGTTTCCGCGAGCAGACCCGGGATTTCCCAAGGCTCCGTCACGTACACGTGCAGCGTCGACTTCGAGTTTCCGGATTCCGATTCATCGACCCTGTTCTCCTCGCTCCCCCCGGCCGTGCTCGTCAAAGCGGACGGTGCGGGCGGAAGACTGCTCTGGAACATCGCAACCCTCCTCGTCCACGAGATCGAGGCGAAGAAGGCGGGCCGGTCCCTCGTGCTCGAACACCTGGCCCAGATCCTCCTGGTGCACATGCTGAGGTCGCACGCCGGTTCGTCCCACGAGCCCCTGGGATGGCTCGCGTCGGTTGCCGACGACGGGATCGGCGCAGCGTTGCGAGCTGTGCACGCCGAACCGGGTCGTCGTTGGACGCTCGAAGAGCTCGCCAAGATCGCGATGATGTCGAGGTCGGCTTTCGCCGCGAACTTCAGGAGCAGAGTGGGAAGACCTCCTCTGGACTACCTCATCGAGTGGCGAATGCAGCTCGCGCGTGCCGCGCTGCGCACGCAGGACTCCCTCACGGCCATAGCGGGGACCATCGGGTACCAGTCCGAAAGTGCTTTCAGCACCGCTTTCCGGCGCGTTGTCGGGATGTCGCCACGAGAGTTCCGCGTCTCACTGCACGCGCGACCGAAGGACCGCGGGCCCGGTGGTTCCACGCCGGTGGGGCCGACCAAGATCGACGCCCCGGAATCCGGGGACGGCGACTGAGCCACCGGCGACAACCCGCTACCGGCACACGATCGCGGGCTGTCGCCGGAGTACCGGGTCAGACCTCCAGCGCCGCGCTCAGCCTGGTGTCGCCGTAGTCGTGCCCGACCTCCACGGTGTAACCGCCGGACAGGGTGGTCCACGCGCCCGCCCGCCACGCCTCGACCGCGCGCCGCGGCAGTTCGACCACGGCCTCCGCGGTCTCCCCCGCCTCCGCTTCCACGGAGGCGAAGCCCGCCAGCCAGCGGGACGGTCGGCCCGCCACGGGGACGTCCGGCACCAGGTAGACCTGCACGACCTCACGGCCCTTGCGGGAGCCGGTGTTGCGGACCCGCACGGTCACGGTCGCCAGCGGTTCCCACACGGCGACGGACACGGACTCGTAGTCCCACGTCGTGTACCCGAGCCCGGAGCCGAACCAGAACGCGGGAGCGACCGGACGGCCCTCCCAGCCCCGGTAGCCGATGAACGGACCCTCGCGGTACGCCAGCACGCCGTCCACGGGGTCCACGTCCAGGACGGGGCAGTCGTCCTTGCGGACCGGCCACGTCGTGGGCAGGCGGCCGGTGGGCTCGGAGTGGCCGAACAGGACGTCCGCCAGGGCCGCGCCGCACTCCTGGCCGGGGAACCACGTCAGCAGCACCGCGGCGACGTCGTCGATCCACGGCATCTCCACCGGGGAGCCCGCGTTGACGACCACGACCGTGCGGGGGTTGGCCTCGGCGATGGCCGCCACCATGTCGTCCTGCCTGCCGGGCAGGGCCAGGGAGCGGCGGTCGAAGCCCTCGGACTCGACCTCCTCGGTGGTGGCCACGACCACGACGGCCACCTGGGCGGCGGCCGCGGCGGCGACGGCGCGCTGGATGAGCTCGTCGTCGCTCGGGCCGGGCTCGGCGTGGCCGAGGGTGATGCCGACGACCGGGCCGAGTCCCTTGCGGACCCAGGTCTTGTGGGTGAGCGTGACCAGGACCGGGCCTTCGACGACGGCTCCGACGCGCGCCTCCGGGTGCAGCAGGATGCCCGCCGCCGGGTCGTCGTCGAACGCGACCTGCTTGTCGTCGAAGAGGACCTCGCCGTCGACGGTGAGGACGAAGTCGCCGATGCCCGCGACGCCGAAGCGGTGGTCGCCGAACACCAGCGGGCGGAACCAGGCGCTGAGTTCGACGGTGTCCAGCCGGGAGCCGTCGACGCCGTCCGGCAGGCTGCCGAACCAGCCGGTGACGGCCCTGTCGAGCAGCAGTCGCCCGAGTTCCTCCCCTTCCGCGTCGCGGAAGACCAGGCGGAAGCCCGCTTCGCCGGTCTCCGGGTCCGTCCACTCCGGACCGGTGGCGGCGGGGAGCTTGGTGCGCGGGTCCACGCCGGGTTCGTAGGCCACTTCCAGGTCCAGTGCGCGCAGACCGTCCAGGGGGGACACCACGTGCGGCGGGAACACGGTGACGCTGCCGCCGCCGAGGATCCGGGCCTCCTCGGCCGCCACGCCGATGAGCGCGACCGTGGGCGACGCCAGGGGCAGCGTCCCGTCGTTGCGCAGCAGCACGAACGAGCGTTCGGCGACCTCCTTGGCCAGCGCGTCGCCGTCGATCTCCGCGGGCGGCTCCGCGACCGCCGGGGCGACGCCCTCCAGCAGGCCGACCCGGCCCGCGAGCAGCAGGACCCGGCGCACCATCTCGTCGACCACCGACTCCGGGACCTCCCCGGAGCGCACGGCGTCGACCAGCTTGGCGCCCCAGGGGTTGCCGGGGCCGGGCATGGCGACGTCCAAGCCGCCCAGGGCGGTGGCGGCGGTGGTCTTGGCCGCGGTCCAGTCCGACACGAGGACGCCGTCGAACCCCCACTCGGCCTTGAGCACGCCGTTCTGCAGCGCGTCGTTCTCGGACATGGTGTGGCCGTTGACGCCGTTGTACGCGCACATGACGGCCCACACGCCCGCGCGCCGGACGATCGCCTCGAACGGCGCCAGGTAGACCTCGCGGAGGGTGCTGTCGTCCACGGCCGCGTCGAGCACGAACCTCGCGGTCTCGGAGTCGTTGGCGACGAAGTGCTTCACCGTCGCGCCGACGCCGCCGTCCTGCACGCCGAGTACGTAGCCGACGCCGATCTCCGCGGTCAGCAGCGGGTCCTCGGAGTAGCACTCGAAGTGCCTGCCGCCCAACGGGGTGCGGTGCAGGTTCACGGTCGGCGCGAGCAGCAGGTGCGCGCCCTTGCGGCGGGCCTCCTGCGCCAGCAGCCGTCCGACGCGGCGGGCCAGTTCCGGGTCCCAGGTGGCGGCGAGCGCGGTGGGGCTGGGCAGGACGACGGCCGGGTCGTCGGGACCCCAGCCGGTGCCTCGGACGCCGATCGGGCCGTCGGACATCACCAGCGAGCCCAGGCCGATGTGCGGCACGGCGGGCAGCGACCAGCCGTCCTGGCCCGCGAGGAGGCTCACCTTGGTTTCCAGGTCCAGCGCGGCCAGTGCGGTCTCGATCGGGCTCATGGTTCTCCTACCGAGCGAGCGGTCGGTTCGTTACCCGCACGTTACCCGGAGCGGGCGGCCAGCGGAACGGGCACCGCCGTGGCCAGCATGGCCACGACCGGTTCCGGGTCGAGCGCGATCGACCTGGTGAGCCGGGTGGCGTAGCCGCGGAACGCGGCCACCATGTCGACCTCGTCCGGCCGCAGCAGCCACTGCAACTGGAGGCCGTCCATCACCGCGACGACCTCGCGGGCCACCTGGGCGCAGTCGACGTCCGCGTGCAGGGAGGCCGCGCCCCCGCGCAGCCCGTCCTCGATGGACGCCGTGACGCGCCCGTACCGGTCGGTGAACCACGCGCGCGCCGGGTGGTCGTCGGTGACGCTCTCACCGGACAGCGCGGTGTAGATCTGCACGAGGCCGCCGAGCCTGCGGTTGCGGTCGACCAGGCGCAGCAGGTTGACCAGCAGCCGGGGGCCGGTGCGGCTGTCGGGGTCGAGTTCGGCCAGCCACTCGCGGTCCAGCCGGTCGCGGGCCTCCAGGACGGCCGTGAGCAGCCGCGGCTTGGTCGGGAAGTGGTGCAGCAGGCCGGTTTGGCTGATGCCGACCTGCTCCGCGATCCCGGCGAGCGAGGCCCGGTGGTAGCCGTGGTCGGCGAACACCACCATCGCCGCGTACAGGATCTGCTCGCGGCGGGCACCACCCCGTGTCACCATCAGGCCAGCGTAGCGCTGTAGTGCACGACTCCGTCCACAGTGGACGTGGCGAGTCGGCCGTCGCGCACCAGCACGTCGAGGTGCGCGGCCGTCTCGCCCGTCGCCAGCACCTGGTTGAACAGGTTCAGCTCCTCGAACCGCCGCTGCCTGCGGGTCCAGCCGAGCCTGCGGGCCGTCTCGTACGCGGTGGCGGTGCCGCCCGCGACCGAGTCGACCGTGGCCTCCAGCCGGTCGGCGTGGTGGTGCAGCAGCTCGTCCACGCGGGTGTGCACGCTGTCGGCGACCGGGCCGTGCGCGGGCAGGAGCCGCAGGTCCGGCTGCTCGCGCAGGAGCCGCAGCGAGTCCAGGTAGTCGCCGAGCGGCAGGGCGGCGCGCACGGGCTCGAAGCCGATCGACGGCGTGATGTGCGGCAGCACGTGGTCGCCCGCGAACAGCAGCGACGACTCCTCGTCCACGAACACCACGTGCCCGGCCGTGTGGCCCGGCGTCGGCACGGTCCTGAGCACCCGCTTCTCCAGGTCCACCACGGTCGACCCGGTCAGCCACTCGTCCGGGGCCTCGTAGGCGGCGGACCCCTTCGCGTCCAGCGGCGCGATGAACGCGCGCCACCGCTCGGCGAGGTCCCGCGCGCCCCACACGACCAGGTTCGCCAGTTGCCCGTCGTTCCTGCGAGCGAGGATCCGCTCCAGCGACGGCTGCTCGCCGAGCCCCAGCGCGACGTGGGTGCCGAACCGCTTCCGCAGCGCCACCGCGAGCGTGTAGTGGTCGCGGTGCATGTGCGTGACCAGGAACCGGCGGATGTCGGCGAAGCCGTGGCCGAGGGTGTCGAGCGCCGCCTCCAGCCGGTCGGTCGCCTCGTCCAGCGCCCACCCGGCGTCGATCATCACGACGCCGTCGCCGTCCTCGACCGCGTACACGTTCACCGTGTGCAGGCCGTCGTTCGGCAGCGGCAGCGGGATCCGGTGCACGCCCGGCGCCACCTCGAAGACGCCCGGCTCCGTCCACTCCGTCATGGTTACCGGACGGTAGCACGCGTCACAGGCCGAACTCCTCCCGTCGATCCGCGGGCACGAGGTCCAGGTACTCGGGGTGCTTCGCGATGTACCCCTTCACGAACGAGCACTGCGGGAGCACCGCGACGCCCTCGGCGCGCGCGTCGTTCAACGCGTGCTTGACCAGCGTCGACGCCAGGCCCTTGCCCGCGAAGGCGTCGTCGATCCGGGTGTGCGTGAACGTGATCGAGCCCTCGGCACGCCGGTACTCCGCGTGGCCCGCGAGCGCGCCGTCGTGCACGACCTCGTACCGGTGCAGTTGCACGTTGTCCACCACGGTCGCCATCGGTTGACCTCCACCTCGTCGCGAAACCCCCGAGCGGCACACGGCCGCCGTCCCGGTTCGGGTCGGCGGTGTGACCGTGATCATCTCCGGTGGCCGCTCCGCCCACGGTAGTCGGGCGGGGCAGGATGGCACGATGGACGTCTACCTGCTGATCCTCGGCGACCACCTGCCCGACCCCGTGACCGGTGCCGTCGTCAGCGAGGCATCCCGGCTGCAGGCCGTGGTCGAGCAGGCGGTCGCGGCCGAACGCGCGGGCTTCACCGGCGTCGCGATCGGCGAGCACCACTTCACCCGCTACATCGTGTCCGCGCCGGAACTGCTGCTCGCGACGATCGCCGCCCGCACGACCACCCTGCGCCTGTCCACCGGCGTCACGCTGCTCGCGCACCGGGATCCGGTGCTGGTCGCCGAGGAGCTGGCGACGTTGGACGTGCTGTCGCTCGGCCGGGCGGAACTGGTGGTGGCGCGGGGCGTGTCGCCGCGGACCGACGCCGTGTTCGGCGTCCACTCCGACGAGCTGCGCGCCCGGTTCGACGAGAACCTCCGCCTGCTGCTGCGCCTGCTGGCGGAGCCGGACGTCACGTGGCAGGGCCGGTTCCGGCCGCCGTTGCAGGGCGTGACGACGACACCGCGGCCGTTGCAGCGCCCTCACCCTCCCGTGTGGATCGGCAGCGGCTCGGCGGTGTCCGCGGACCTCGGGGCCGAGCTGGGGATGCCGCTGATGCTGCCCAGCACGCTGCGCGACCCCGGCACCCACCGCGCGGTGGTGGAGCGGTACCGGGAGGCGATGGGCGACAAGGGCCGCGTCGCGCTGCCCAGCCACGTGTTCGTCGCCCCGTCGTCCACCGAGGCCCGCCGCCGCTGGCGCCCGTACCTCGGCGGGTACGCGCGGTTCGCCGACCCGTGGCGCGGTGACGGCGACGTGGACGTGGACCTGCTGATGGAGGGCGCCGCCGTGTGCGGCGACCCCGGCGAGGTCACCGACCGGCTCAACGAGCTGGCGAGCCTGCTGGACCTCGACGCCCACCTGGTGGTGGTGGACATCGGCGGCCTGCCCCAGACCGACGTCCTCGACGCCATCCGCCTGTTCGGCGCCGAGGTCATCCCCCGGCTGCACCGGTAGCACGCCGAACCAGGACGTCGCCGCAGGTGGACCGGCTTCCGCACGGTTTGCCGGTCCCCGTCGGCAGCGTTCTTGTCGGGGAGTCCTCACGGACGGAACCCCTGGTGGACAGCGGCCCCGCTCAGCCGCGGGCGTGTCCGGCACGGCCGAACACGCCCGTCGGCTCAGCGCAGGCTCTTCAGCGACTCCGGCAGCGGCGCGGTGTGCAGCACGCCGAGCCGTTGCGTCGCGCGGGTCAGCGCCACGTACCGCTCCCCCGGCGTCATCAGGTGCGGCTCGACCACCAGCACGGTGTCGAACTCCAGCCCCTTCGCCTCGCGGGGCGTGATCACCGGGCCGTCCAGCTCCACGCCCTCCGGCGCGATGACCACGACCGTCCCCCCGTGCCGCTCGGCCAACCGCCGGGCGAGCGCGGCGGGCAGGTCGTCGACCAGCTCGGCCCACGGCAGGATCCCGTTGTGCCGCACGGACCTCGGCGGCGTCGCGGTCGGGTTCACCTCGGCCAGCGCGGCCGTGGCGACGTCCATGATCTCGGCGGGCGTGCGGTAGTTCACCGCCAGCTCGCGGTAGGCCCAGCGGTCGGCCGCGTACCGGTCGAGCATCTCGGCCCAGGTCCGCGCGCCCGCGGCGGACTGCCGCTGCGACAGGTCGCCGACGATCGTGAAGGACTTGCTGGGGCAGCGGCGGAACAGCACCCGCCAGTCCATCTCGGACAGTTCCTGCGCCTCGTCGACCACGACGTGCCCGTAGGTCCACTCGCGGTCGGCCGCCGCGCGCTCGGCGAGGTAGCGGTGGTCGCGCTCGGTGTGCCGCTGGGCCAGGTGCTCGGCGTCGATCAGGTCGACCGCGCGCAGCAGGTCGGGGTCCATGGTCGGGTCGGTGTCGAGGATCTCCAGCACGCCCTGCGCGTACTCCTGCTCGGCCTTCTCCTCCTTGGGCTTGAGCGCGTGCTCGCCCAGCAGCTCGGCGGCCTCGTCCAGCAGCGGCACGTCCGACACCGTCCACGCCTTGCCGATCTCGCGGTGCAGCTCCGGCACGCCCAGCTCCGCGCAGCGCTCGGCGGACTCGTAGAACTCGGCCAGGAACCGGCGCGGGGTCAGCGCGGGCCACAGCACGTCGACCGCGGCCCGCAGCTCGCGGTGGGCGAACAGCTCCCGCCGCACGTCCCGCTTGACGCCGTCCCACGGCTCGTCGATCTCGGCCAGCGCCGCGTCGAGCAGCACGTCCACCAGCGCCTCGTGGAAGACCGCGCGGGAGTGGTTGTGCACCAGGCCGGCAGCGCGGGCGGTGGTGCGCGCCTTGGCCGTCAGCGCCGCGTCCAGGTCGATGACGGCGTGCTCCAGCTCGATCGGGATCGGCTCGTCCGGCAGTTCCTGCCGCTGCGCCACGGCCGCGACGAGCACGTCCACGATCTCCAGGCTCCCCTTGCGCCGCTGGACGTCCGGCGTGTCCTCGCGGACGGTCCGCAGCCGCGGCATGAGGTCGCCGGGCGAGGCGAACACCACGTCGGTCTCGCCGAGCGACGGCAGGACGTTGCCGATGTAGCTCAGGAACCCCGAGTTGGGCCCGACGATCAGCACGCCGCGCTTGGAGAGCCGGTCGCGCTGCGTGTAGAGCAGGTACGCGACGCGGTGCAGCGCGACGGCGGTCTTGCCCGTGCCGGGACCGCCCTCGACCACCAGCACGCCCTGGTGGTCGAGCCGGATGATCTCGTCCTGCTCGACCTGGATCGTCGCGACGATGTCGCGCATCACCTCCTCGCGCGGCGCGTCCAACGCGGCCGTCAGCGCGACGCCGTCCAGCTTCAGCTCGTCGTCGTGGAAGTCGTGCAACCGCCTGCCGCGCGTGTGGAAGTGCCGCCGCCTGACCAGCCCTTCCGGCACGGCGGCCGTGGCCACGTAGAACGGGCGGGCGGCGGGCGCGCGCCAGTCGGTCAACAACGGCTCGTAATCATCGCGCTCGTCGAACAACCCGACCCGCCCGATGTACGTGCGACTACCGTCGACGTGGTCGGTCCGCCCGAAGCACAGCCCGTCATCAGCGATCCGCAACCTGCTGAGCTGGTCGGACAACGTCCGCACAGCCACCTCGCGCTGCCAGCGCTGCGCGGTGGTGTCCCCGAGCGCCTCCTCCAGCGCACGCAACGCCACGGCCCGTTGGGCATCCAACTTCTCGTACAGGAATGCGACGCGTTCGCGTTCCGCGAGCAATTCCTCCATGTGACGCCCAATCCTTTCGTGCTATAATCAATACAAGTCCACACATTACAAAAATGTGCCGACTTTCTATTCTCTCCCCTTTGTCAAGCGAGCCCGCACCAGCACCGCGACCGCACACGACGAGGACCCGCCCGCAGCAAGAGACGCGAAGCCGCAACCGGACGACCCACCCGCGCAGGCCGGTCGAGCACCAGACGGAACTCCCACCACCACGCGGAAGCACGCACCAAGCAGCCGCCCGCACTTCCCCCGTCCCCCCGATCCGAAGCGCCCTCGTCTTCGATCTTCGTTTGTCAAGGCATCTTTCCCGCCTTGACAAATCAAGGTCGAAGATCGAGACGATGACGCGAGCGGGGTGACGAGCCCAGGGCAAGATCCGGCCCCAACGGAGCAACGCGAACAGGGCAACGCAAGCAGAACAGCCCAAGCAGGACCAAGCGACCAGCGCCGCAGCCAAGCCGCCTACTTCGCCCCGACGCTCACGAGGACCACAGCCGAGTCGACCACCCCGAACCCCCTGACCCCGAGGCGATCACCACCTCGCCCCCCGTCACAGCGCGGTCAGGGATTCCGCGACTGGAACCCGCTGCCGCTTCAGCGGCACGACCAGCGGCGTCCCGGTCTCCGGGTCGGGCACCACCCGGCACGGCAGGCCGAACACGTCCTCGACCAGGTCGGCCGTGACGATGTCGGACGGGTTCCCCTGCGCCACGATGCCCTCGCCGGGCTTCATCGCGATCAGGTGGGTGGCGTAGCGGCACGCCTGGTTGAGGTCGTGCAGCACGGCCACCAGCGTGTGGCCGTTCTCCTCGTGCAGGTCGGCGCACAGGTCGAGCACCTCGATCTGGTGCGCGATGTCGAGGAACGTCGTGGGCTCGTCCAGCAGCAGGATCGCGGTCTCCTGCGCCAGCACCATCGCGAGCCACACCCGCTGCCGCTGGCCGCCGGACAGCTCGTCGAGCATCCGGTCGGACAGGTCCAGCACGTTGGTCAGCCGCATCGCGTCGGTGACCACCCGCTCGTCCTGCGCCGACCACTGCTTGAGCAGCCGCTGGTGCGGGTACCGGCCGCGCGCCACCAGCTCGCCGACGGTGATGCCGCCCGGCGCGGTGGAGGTCTGCGGCAGCAGGCCGAGCCTGCGCGCGACCTCCTTGGACTTGTAGGCCGTGATGACCTGGCCGTCCAGGTAGACCGCGCCCGCCGTCGGCTTCAGCATGCGCGCCAACGCCTTCAGCAGCGTCGACTTGCCGCACGCGTTCGGGCCGACGATGACCGTGAACGAGCCGTCGGGGATGACGACGCCGAGTCCTTCGGCGACCAGGCGCTCGTCGTAGGCGAGCGTCAGGTCCTCCGCGCGCAGTCGGGTCATCGTGCGATCCCCCTTCGCCATTCGTGCGCCAGCAGCCAGATCAGGTAGAACCCGCCGATCGCGCCGGTCGCGATGCCGACCGGCAGCTGGGCGGGCGAGAACAGCCGTTGCACCGCGAAGTCGCCCGCGGTGAGCAGCAGCGCACCCATGAGCGCCGCCGGGACGAGGCCCGCTCCCGCGGTCCTGGCGAGCCTGCGGGCCAGCTGCGGAGCGGCGAGCGCGAGGAACGACACCGGGCCCGCGGCGGCCGTGGCCACGGCCGCCAGTCCGACGCTGATCGCGATCAGCGCGAGCCGGGTGCGCTCGGAGTCGACGCCGAGGCCCTTGGCGGTGGCGTCGCCCATCTCCATCAGCGCCAGCCTGCGGCCGAAGTGCAGGGCGAGCGGCAGCAGCACCGCGACCGCGAGGCCCACCACCTGGACGTGGTCCCAGCCGCGGCCGTTGAGCCCGCCGACCTGCCACGCCTGGGCCGCGATGGCGTCGGTCAGCGAGGCACGGGTGATCAGGTACTTGTTGAACGACAGCATGATGAAGCTGATCCCGATGCCGATGAGGATCAGCCGGAACCCCTGCACGCCCTGCCTGAACGCCAGCAGGTAGACGACGACCGAGGTCAGCACGCCACCGACCACGGCGCCCGCGCCGATCTGGGCCATGCTGCCGTCGACCAGCACGATCACCAGGATCGCGCCGGTCGCCGAGCCCTGCACGAACCCGATGATGTCCGGGCTGGCCAGCGGGTTCCCGGACAGGCTCTGGAGGATCGCGCCGCTGACCGCGAGCGCGGCGCCGACCAGGACGCCCGTCACCAGCCGCGGCAGCCGCAGCGTGAGCACGATGAAGTCGGACGCGCCGTCGCCCTGGCCGACCAGGGACCGCACGACCTCGCCGACGGTCAGCTCGAAGTCGCCGGTGGTCAGCGTGACCAGTCCGATCCCCACGACGGCGAGCAGCAGCGCGAAGGACACCAGGACCGTGCGCTCGGCGACCCGGAACGAGACGTGGCCGGTCCGGACGACCCGGCCCTTCACCGGCGCGCTCACAGCTCGGCCAGCTTCCGGCGGCGGCACAGGGCGATGAACACCGGGGCGCCGATGAACGCCGTCACGATGCCGACCTGCAACTCGGCGGGCGCGATGACCACGCGCCCCACGACGTCCGCGCCGATCAGCAGGATCGGGGCCAGCACCAGCGAGTACGGCAGCACCCAGCGCTGGTCGGACCCGGCGATCATCCGGGCCACGTGCGGGATGGTCAGGCCGATGAACGCGATGGGACCCGCGGCGGCCGTGGCCGCGCCGCACAGCAGCGTGACCGCGAGAGCGCCGAGGGCGCGGGTGCGGCCGAGGTTCGCGCCCAGCGCCTTGCCGGTCTGGTCGCCGAGCGCCAGCACGTTGAGCGACCTGGCCAGACCGAGCGCGAGCCCGACGCCGACGAGGATGAACGGGGCGACCTGCGTGACGGCGTCCATCTTGCGGCCCGCCAGGGCGCCGACGTCCCAGAAGCGGAAGGCGTTGAACGCCTGCGTGTCCAGCACCAGCACGGCGGAGACGAAGGCCACCAGCACGGCGGTGATCGCCGCGCCCGCCAGCACCAGCCGTTCCGGTGTGGCGGCCGCCCGGCCGGAGGAGCCGAGGACGTAGACGACGACCGACGCGGCGGCGGCGCCCGCGAAGGCGAACCAGATGTAGCCGGAGACGGTCGTGACGCCGGTGAACGCGATGGCGACGACCACGGCGGCCGAGGCGCCCATCTCGACGCCGAGCAGGCCGGGGTCGGCGAGCGGGTTGCGGGTCAGCGCCTGCATCAGCGCGCCGGCGAGGCCGAGCGCGCCGCCGACGAGCAGACCCATGACGCCGCGGGGGACGCGCAGGTCGTGGATGATCACGGCCTCGGTCGAGCCGTCGTTGTGCAGCAGGACCTGCCAGGTGGAGCCGAACGGGATGTCGCGCGTGCCGACCCACAGGCTCAGCACGAACACGAAGACGAGGACCCCGACGGCGACGAGCAGACCCACCGCGCGGACCGCGTGGCGGGTGCCGCCTCGTGGTCGGACCTGCACCGCGGTGCCCACCGCATCCCCCTGTGTCGAAGCCGACCTCCTGGCCGCCCACCAGATTAGCGTAGCCTTACCTACCGTCCCGTTCGGCCGTCCGAATTGTTTGAGGTGGGTCAGTGCGCGCCGCAGAACCGACGGGTCGCGATGTCCTGAAGTCCGCGCTCAAGGGCCAGTGGCGCGACGTCACCAAGGCGTCCGTCGCCGGAGCGGGCCACCAGGCGGGTGAGGCGCTGGTGCCGGTGATCATCGGCGTGGTGATCGACCGCGCGGTGTCGACCGGCGCGACCGCCGAGCTGGTGTGGTGGCTGGTGGCGCTGGGCGTGGTGTTCGCGGTGCTGTCGTTCAGCTTCCGCGTCAGCCTGCAGGCGGGCGAACTGGCCTCCGAGCAGGCGGCGCACGCGTTGCGCGTCCGGTTGA
This sequence comes from Umezawaea sp. cmx-9-4, assembly GCA_049997955.1. Lineage (GTDB taxonomy): Bacteria > Actinomycetota > Actinomycetes > Mycobacteriales > Pseudonocardiaceae > Umezawaea. The sequence goes on from JAEBDY010000015.1 coordinate 163,991, forward strand.
CCACCCGCGTGCTCGACCACCGCGGCGGCGCCGAGACCGGCAGGCTCGCCGGCGGGCTGGTCACCATCGCCACCAGCGACGCGCTGCGGGTCGGCCACGTGAACCGCGCGCTGCCCACGGCGGTCGCGGCGGGCACGGGCCTGCTGGTCGGCGCCGTCGCGCTGCTGCGGGTCTCCGTGGTCCTCGGACTCGTGGTGCTGATCGCCACTCCCCTGCTGCTGGGCCTCGCGCACCTGCTCGGCAAGCCACTGGAGCGGCGCAGCGAGGCCGAGCAGGAACGGGCGGCGCACGCGTCCGGCATCGCCGCCGACCTGGTCGCGGGCCTGCGGGCGCTCAAGGGCATCGGCGCCGAGCGCGCCGCCGTCGACCGGTACCGCGGCACCAGCCGGGGCTCGAAGGACGCGGCCATCCGCTCGGCCACCGCGCAGGCGTGGCTGGACGGCTCGATGCTCGCGGTCACCGGACTGCTGCTGGCGCTGATCGCGCTGGTCGGCGGCACGCTCGCGGCCAACGGCTCGATCACGATCGGCGAACTGGTCGCCGCCGTCGGCCTCGCGCAGTTCCTGCTGTGGCCGCTGAACGTCATCTCGTGGGTCAACGGCGCGTTCGCGATGGGTCGGGCGTCGGCCGACCGGATCGCCGCCGTGCTCGCCGCGCCCGCCGCGCTGGAGACCGGTTCCGCCGCCGTGGCCACTCCGGTCGCGGGCGGTGTCCGGTTGCGGGGCCTGTCGCACGGCACGCTGCGCGGCGTCGACCTCGACATCGCGCCGGGCGAGCTGGTCGGCGTCGTGGCGGCCGACCCGGCGGACGCGACCGCGCTGCTGCACTGCCTGGCCCGCGAGGTCGACCCAACGTCGGGGTCCGTCGAACTGGACGGCGTCGCGCTGTCCACTGTGGATCCAGCGCAGGTGCGCAAGGCGATCCTCGTGGCCGCGCACGAGGCGGACCTGTTCTCCGACAGCGTGGTGGACAACATCCGCGCCGTCTCGGCCCAGCGGTCCGACATCGACCTGGCCATGACCGCCGCGGCCGTGCACGACGTGGTCGAGGCGCTGCCGCAGGGCGCCGACACGGTCGTCGCCGAGCGCGGCCGGTCGCTGTCCGGCGGGCAGCGCCAACGCGTCGCGCTCGCCCGCGCGCTGGCCGCCGCTCCCCCCGTTCTGGTGGTGCACGACCCGACGACCGCGATCGACGCGGTCACGGAAATGGCGCTGGCGCGGGGGATCCGGGACATGCGCCGCGGCCGGACCACGATCGTCGTGTCGACCAGCCCGGCGCTGCTCGCGGTGGCCGACCGCGTCGTGGTGCTCACCGGCGGCGAGCTGACCGCCGAGGGCACGCACGCCGACCTCGTGCGGCACGACGACTACCGCGCGGCGGTGCTGGCGTGACCACCTCCACCTCCACCGAGAACGAGGCCGCGACCCGCGTGGACGACCGCGAACTCCTCCCCACCGCGAGCGCCACCCGGACCTGGGCGGCCGTGCGGGCGCTGCTGCGCGAGCGCCGCCCGCTCACCGCGGCCACGATCGCCGTGCTGCTCGCGGGCACCGGCGTGGGCCTGGCCACCGCTCCCCTGCTGGGCGACATCGTCGACCTGGTCGCCACCCGGCAGCCGTCGACCGCGATCACCACGCCCGTCGTGCTGCTGGCGCTCGTCGCCGTGGCGCAGGGAGTCGCGACCGCGATCGGCGCGGCGCTGATCTCCCGGCTCGGCGAGGGCATGCTCGCCGAGCTGCGCGAGCGGTTCATCGACCGCGCGCTGAACCTGCCGCTGGAGCAGGTCGAACGCGCGGGCTCCGGCGACCTGACGGCCCGCGTCACCGGTGACGTCACGAAGATCGCCGAGGCCGTGCGGCAGGCGCTGCCGCTGATGGCCCGGTCCGCGCTGACCATCGTGCTCACGCTGGCCGCGCTGGCCGTGCTGGACTGGCGGTTCGCGCTCGCCGTGCTCGTCGCCGCGCCGGTGCAGGTCCTCACGCTCCGCTGGTACGGCCGCGGCGCCAAGACCATGTACGGCGCCGAGCGGATCGCGATCGGCGAGCAGCAGCAACAACTCCTGGAGACCATCGGCGGCTCGTCGACCGTGCGCGCCTTCGGGCTGGCCGACGACCACGTTCGGCGGGTCACCGAGCGGTCCGGCGCGGCGGTCGGCACGACCATGCGGTGCATCCGCCTGCTGGGCGGCTTCTTCAGCAGGCTCAACCTCGCCGAGTACGTCGGCCTGTCCGCGTTGCTGATCACCGGGTTCTTCCTGGTGGGCGACGGCACCGCCACCATCGGCACGGCCACCGCCGCCGCGCTGTACTTCCACAGCCTGTTCAACCCGATCAACGCCGCCCTGTCCCTCGCCGACGACGCCCAGTCCGCGGCGGCCAGCCTGTCGCGGCTGGTCGGGGTCGCGGACCAGCCCGCGGTGTCGTCGGACGCCACCGGCGACGTGCCGACCGACACGACCGTCAAGGTCTCCGGCGTCTGCCACGCCTACGAGGCCGGCCACGACGTGCTGACCGACGTCACCCTGGACGTGGCACCCGGTGAACGGGTCGCTCTCGTCGGCGCGAGCGGCGCGGGGAAGACCACCCTGGCCAAGCTGATCGCGGGCGTGCACACGCCGACCCGCGGCACGATCACCTTCGGTGGCACCGACATCGTCGACCTCGGCCAGGCCGCGACCAGGCGGACCATCGCGCTCATCACCCAGGAGGTCCACGTCTTCTCGGGTCCGCTCGCCGACGACCTCCGGCTGGCGAAGCCCACCGCCACCGACGCCGAGGTGCACGCCGCGCTGGACCGGGTCGGCGCGCTCGGCTGGGCGCGGTCGCTTCCCGACGGTCTGGCCACCGTCGTCGGCGAGGGCAGCCACCGGCTCACCACCGCGCAGGCCCAACAGCTGGCCCTGGCCCGCCTGGTGCTCGCCGACCCGCCGATCGCCGTGCTGGACGAGGCCACCGCCGACGCGGGCAGCGCGGGCGCGCGGGTCCTGGAAACCGCCGCCACGGCCGCCCTGGAAGGTCGCAGCGGCCTCCTCGTGGCCCACCGCCTGACCCAGGCGGCGAGCGCGGACCGCATCGTCGTGCTGGACCACGGCCGCGTCGTGGAAACCGGTACGCACACCGAACTGGTGGCCGCGGGCGGCCGGTACGCGGAACTGTGGACGGCCTGGTCGGACCAGCGCTAGGAGGCCGCGCAGCTCCACGAGGTGAGGCTCAGCGGGGCGGCGAGAACTCGCCCGCCAGGCAGATGAGGGGCACGGCCACCCCCAGGCACAGCACCACCGAGCCGAGTGCCGACGCGGCGGTCCCGCGGAACGGGTTGTCGTGGACCAGGTCCAGCACGATCGCGTGGAGCGCGGAGAAGCCGACGGGCAGGTCGCTCAGCGGCGCGGGGCGGTCACCCGAGGTTGTCGCGTTCGAGCAGCAGCGCCGCGACGATCGCGTCGGCCAACGCCTCCGCCCTCGGCTCCTCCAACCCCAGTGCCTTGGCCCGCACCAGCGCCGTCGCCCGGACCCTCGCCAGCTCGTCGCCGTCCCAATCCCGCACGGGGGCTTCGACGGCCCGCCGCTTGGTCAGCTTGCGGAACAGCTCGCCCGCACCGTTCCTCGCCGACTCGCCGACCCCGTCGGCCAGGGCCGTGATCACGCTGCCGGACACCAGCGCCACCACCGGGGTCACCACCTCGACCGCGTCGCCGAGGGCCAGCGGGTCGTGCTCGCGGCGCAGCCGTCGCTCGGCCCGCTCCGGGTGGTCCAGGTAGGGCGCGGCGACCAGCGCGAACGACGGCAGCTCGGCGGGAGCGACGGCTTCGACGACCCGTTCGGCCAGGTCGCGGGCGGAGACGGTGGTCATCTGCGGTTCCCCCTGCGGATCAAGGATCGACAGGACAAACGTTAGCGGTCGGACGACGCCCGTCCCGTGCTTCGACGATCTCGTCATCGTGAACGTCCGCCCAACGCGTCGAGCGGCACGAGGGGGCCGCGCCCCGGTTCGGTCACCTCGGAGACCACTCCCGTGGCCCTCACGGCAGGCGTGCGGCACGACGATCACCCGCGTGCCGCCGACGACGTCGGCAGTGTCGTTCGACCAGGTTCTCGAATGGGAAAAGGATCACCCCACGACGGCAATGGCGATTCGACGCCATTCGGAGATCAAATCGCCCTCCGTAGTCAACCTTGTCGGCGAACCAGGGATCACGAGCCCAAAATGATCATTTCCGCAGCTAGAAGTGCTGACCGTTGACAGGCGCCCGATTACACGGAGTGAAACTCTTTCACAAAATCCGTGGTCCTGATCACATCCTTGCTGACTTCCGCGACCGCACGTGGTGTGTTGGCGGCGCCTCCCACTTCCGCGAATCCATTCGCGAGAAATCACAGAACAAAGGAATTCATGCGTACCAACAAGTTTGCTCGCGTCGGTTTCGGCATCGTCCTGGCGTTCGGGCTCACCACGGGTGCGGGCCTGGCACAGGCCGCACCGTCGACCGGAACGGCAGCTGCTCGGGCCGAGACCCCGGCGTGCAGCGCAGCCAAGTCGCAGGTGTCGCTGGCCCAGGCCAGGGTGACCGAAGCGATGGGGACCAGGACCGAGATCGGCAGGCAGGTCACCGCGCAGAAGACCGCCCGCCAGGGCGCGATCAACGCGGGCAACGTGGACGCCGTCGGGCGGATCAACGTCCAACTCGGCTCCAGCACGGCGATGTACACCACGATGGACAGCGCGGTCACCGTCGCTCAGGCCCAGGTCGTCCGGAACCAGGCCGCCAAGAACGCCGCCTGCTGATCGCGACCACCGGTCGGATTCGACGGTGTCGAGCCGTGTTCACCACTCGACACCGTCGGCCGTCCCGCGGGTGACCGGGTCGCCCGCGTCACGCGCTCATGGCGTCCCGCAGGCTCTTGGGCCGCAGGTCGGTCCAGGTCGACTCGACGTAGGCCAGGCACGCCTCGCGGGTGTCCTCGCCGAAGACCTGGCGCCACCCCGCGGGCACGTCGACGAACGACGGCCACAGCGAGTGCTGCTCCTCGTCGTTGACCAGCACGAAGAAGCGGCCCTCGGTGTCCTCGAAGGGGTTGCTCATGACTCGATCCTCCTGGTGGGGGTGGTTGGGTCGGCGATGGCAGCGGCCAGCACCTCGACCACTTCGGCCGCCAGCCCCTCGACCGTGGAGCGGTCGAACAGGTCGGTGGCGTAGATCAGCTCGCACGGCACGGGTCCGCCGCCCTGCGGCTCGTAGAGGCTGAACGTCAGGTCGACGTCCGTGGTGGTGATCGGCACGGCGTCGAACTCGCCGATCCCGCCTTCGAGCACGTCCTTCCTGGCTCGCTCGTGGTGGATCAGCATCACCCCCGGCCGAGGCGCGCCCGCCGCGAGGACGTCCGAGAACGGCACGTCCTGCCGGTCGAACGCGGTGAGGTCGGTCTCGCGGATCCGGGCGAGCAGCTCGGTGAAGCTCGGGTCGCCCGCCGTGTCGGTGCGCAGCAGGACGGTGTTGAAGAAGCAGCCCACCAGATCGGCCAGCACCTCCTCACCGCGCCCCGCGACCAGCGTGCCGATCGGCAGGTCCTCCCCCGCGCCGTGCCGGGTCAGCAGCACCGCCAGCGCGGCCTGCACGACCATGAACAGGCTCGTCCCGGTTTCGCGGGCCAGCCGGTCGACACCGTTGTGCAGCACGGGGTCCAGCTCGAACTCGACCGTGTCGGCGGCACCGGTCGGCTCGGCGGGCCGCGGGCGGTCGAACGGCAGCGCCAGCTCGGCGGGTGCGCCGCGCAGCACCGTGCGCCAGTGGTCGAGCTGCGCCGCGGCGGCGGTGTCGAGCCAGTCCCCCGCCCACGTCGTGTAGTCGGCGTAGGTGACGGGCAGCGGCGTCCAGGTCGGCGCGCGACCAGCGAGCCGCGCGGTGTACGCCGTGGTCAGGTCGCGGAACAGCGGCACGACCGACCACTCGTCCAGCACGAGGTAGTGCGCGGTGAGCAGGAACGCCTGCGCGCCCGCGGTGTCGGTGACCAGTGTCGCCCGCACCGGGAACCCGTTGCGCCGCGCCAGTTCCGCGAGCCTCGCGGCCAGGTCGACGGTCACCGGATCCCGTTCCAGCACGGGTGGCGCGGTCCGCCGCTGCCCGGTCGCGGAGTACGCGGTGCGCAGCGGCTCGTGCCGTTCCACGACGTCCGCCCACGCCCGTGCCAGCGCGTCGGCGTCGAAGCCGTCCGGCGAGCGCAGCGAGAGCGCGTGGTCGTTCGCCCGGCCTCGGGCCCACTGCCAGCGCTGCGGCGGCGCCAGCGGCAGCGCCTCGGGCCGGGTGACCGGCACCAGCGGCGGTCGGGCGTCCGACGCGTCGTCGAGCCTCGCGGCCAGCCCGGCGACCGTCGGCGAGTCGAAGACGTCCCGGATGGACAGCTCGACGCCGAGCGCGGAGCGGACCTGGCCGACGAGCCGCATGGAGGACATGGAGTGCCCGCCCAGCGCGAAGAAGTCGTCGTGCACGCCGACCGACGGCAGTTCCAGGATGCCGGCGAACAACTCCGCGATCACCTGCTCCCTCGGGGTCGCCGGGCGGTCGTCGCCGGTGAGCGCCGACCAGTCCGGCTTGGGCAGCGCCTTGCGGTTCAGCTTGCCGTTCGGGGTGAGCGGCAGCGGGCCGTCGAGGGTGAGCACGGTCGCCGGGACCATGTACTCGGGCAGCCGGTCCGCCACGAACGCCCGCAGTTCCACGGGATCCGCGTTCCCGACGACGTACCCGACGAGCCGGGTGATGTCCCCTTCCCGGTCCGCGACCACGGCTGCCTGGCTGATCGCCGGGTGCCGGGTCAGCGCGGCCTCGATCTCGCCGAGTTCGATGCGGAACCCGCGGATCTTGACCTGGTCGTCCACGCGGCCGAGGAAGTCCAAGGAGCCGTCGGCCCTCCACCGGGCCCGGTCACCCGTGCGGTACATGCGCTCGCCGAGTTCGCCGAACGGCGAGGCGACGAACCGTTCCGCGGTCAGGGAAGCCCGGTTCAGGTAGCCGCGGGCGAGGCCGCGACCGCTGACGTACAGCTCCCCCACCACGCCGGGCGGCACCGGGCGCAGCGCGTCGTCCAGCACGTAGACGGTCGTGTTCGGGTCGGGGACGCCGATGGGCACCGCGCCGGACCAGCCGGGACGGGCACGCCACAGCGTGGAGTTCACTGTCGCCTCGGTCAGGCCGTAGGCGGCCAGCAGGTTGAGCCTGCCCGCCCAGCGGCCGATCACGTCCGGCGGCACGGTCTCGGTGCCGACCAGGATCGTGGACCCGGCCGGCAGTTCGCAGTCCTCGGGCAGTGCCGCCACCAGCGACGGCGGCAGGATCATGTGCGTGATCCGCCGTTCCCGCAGGAAGTCCGTGAGCGCCGGACCCGCGACCCGCACCTCGTCGGGCGCGAGCACGAGCCTGCCGCCGACGGTCAGCGCCATGGTCAGCTCGAACACCGCCACGTCGAAGCCGACGGAGGCGAACTGGAGGACCCGGCTGTCGGTCTTGAGGTCCATCCGGTCGATCGCCGTCGCCGCGAGGCTCGCGATGCCCTCGTGCGGGACGACGACGCCCTTGGGTTTGCCGGTCGAGCCGGACGTGTAGATCACGTACGCCGCGGAGTCGAGCGCTACCGGACCGGTGTCCACAGCGGACTCGTCCAGTGCCGCCAGTGCCGCGGCGGTCGCCGGGTCGTCGAGCAGCACCCGTGGCAGACCGGCCACCTCGGGCACGCGAGCGGCTTCGTCCGAGGTGCCGACGAGCAGCGCGGCGGAGGAGTCCTCCAGCATGAACGCGATCCGGTCGGCCGGGTGCGACAGGTCGAGCGGCAGGTACGCCGCGCCGAGCTTGAGCACGCCGAGGATCGTGGCGACCATCTCGATCGATTTGGGCACCGCGATGCCGACGACGCTCTCCGCGCCGACCCCGTGGCCCGCGAGCAGCCGCGCGATCCGGTTGGACAGCGCGTCGATCCGCGCGTAGCTGATCGACCGCGACCGGTCGACCACGGCGACGGAATCGCCGAACTCCCGGACGCGCTGGGCGAACAGGGCCGGGAACGTCTCCTCGGGCACGTCGCGGACGGTGGCGTTGAAGCCGTCGACCACCAGCGCGCGCTCGTCGGCCGACAGCACCTCGATGCGGCTGACCGGCGCGTCCGGAGCCGCGGTGACCGCCTCGACCACCGCGGTCAGCCGCTCGCCGAAGCGCACGGCGGTCGCCGGGTCGAACAGGTCGGTCGCGTACTCCAGCGCCAGCACCAGTGCGCCGGTGTCGACGTGCTCGGTGAAGCTGAACACCAGGTCGAACTTGGCCGAGCGGGTGGTGACCGGCTCCCAGTCGACGTCGAGGCCGGGCAGCTCCAGCCAGTCGCCGGACCGGTTGTGGTAGCCGACCATCACCTGGAACAGCGGGTTGCGCGCGGTCGACCGGGTCGGGTTGACCCGCTCCACCACGGCCTCGAACGGCACGTCCTGGTGGGAGAACGCGGCCAGGTCGGTCTCGCGCACCCGTGCCACCAGCTCGGTGAAGCTCGGGTCGCCGGACAGGTCGGTGCGCAGCACCAGCGTGTTGACGAAGAACCCGACCAGGTCGTCGAGGGCCTCGTCGGTGCGGCCCGCGATGGGCGCGCCGAGCGGGATGTCCACGCCCGCGCCGAGCCGGTGCAGCATCGTGGCCACGGCGGCGTGCAGGACCATGAACATGCTGGCGCCGGTCCGCCGCGCGAGCCCGCGCAGGTCGTCGGCGAGCGGGCCGAGGTCGATCTCCAGCTCGGCGCCGCGGAACGACGGCCGGGCCGGGCGCGGCCGGTCGGTCGGCAGTTCCAGCTCCTCCGGCACGCCGTCCAGAGCGGTGGCCCAGTGGTCGAGCTGCGCGGTCGCCAGGTCGCCCTCGCCCAGCAGCTTCCGCTGCCAGAGCGCGTAGTCGCCGTACTGCACGGCCAGCGGCGGCAGTTCCGGGTCGACGCCGCGGGACCGGGCCGCGTAGGCGGCGGCGAGGTCCGCCAGGAACGGCCGGTCCGACCACTCGTCGGTGGTGATGTGGTGCAGCAACAGCACCACGACGTTCTCCCGCGCCGACAGCCTGCCGACGGTGGTGCGCACCGGGAGTTCGGTCGCGAGGTCGAACGGCCGGTCCACGGTGGCCGCCACGAACTCCTCGACGTCGACGACGTCGATGACCTCCACCACCGGCTCGGCTACCGGCAGGACCCGCTGGAACGGCACGCCGTCCCGTTCGCCGAAGACGGTCCGCAGCGCCTCGTGGCGTGCCACCACGTCACCGAGGGCGGCCCGGAGCGCGGCGATGTCCAGCGTGCCCTTCAACCGCAGCACCAGCGGGAAGTTGTAGGCCGACGAACTGCCTTCCACCTGCTGCACCAGCCAGAGCCGTCGCTGCGCGAAGGACAGCGGCAGTTCGTCCGGCCGGTCCAGCGCCACCACGGCCGGCCGTGCGGCGGCACGGGAACCGCCCGCGCGCACCGCCAGTTCGGCGACGGTCGGGGCCTCGAACAGGTCGCGGATCGCGAGTTCGGCCTCCAGCGCGGTGCGGGCGCGGCTGATCAGCCGGGTCGCGAGCAGCGAGTGCCCGCCCAGTTCGAAGAAGTTGTCGTCCACGCCGATCTTCGGCACATCGAGGACGTCCGCGAACAGCTCGCACAGCACGCGTTCCTGGTGCGTCTCCGGGTCACGGCCGCCCGCGGCGGAGGCGATCTCCGGCTTGGGCAGCGCCCGCACGTCCAGCTTGCCGTTGACGGTCAGCGGGAACGACTCCACCGCCACGATCGCGGTCGGCACCATGTACTCCGGCAGCCGCGCCTTGAGGCCCGCTCGCAACTCCGCCGGATCCGCGTTCCCGACGACGTACCCGATGAGCCGCTTCGCGTCGTCGACCACCACGGCCGCCTGCGCCACGTCCTCGTGGTCGCCCAGCGCCGACTCGATCTCGCCGAGTTCCACGCGGTAGCCGCGGATCTTGACCTGGTCGTCGGTGCGGCCGAGGAAGTCGAGGATGCCGTCCGGACGGGACCGCACCAGGTCCCCCGTGCGGTACATCCGGGTTCCGGGCTCGCCGAACGGGTCCGCGACGAAGCGCTCGGCCGTCAAGCCGAACCGCTCGTGGTAGCCGCGGGCCAGGCCGATGCCCGCGATGTACAGCTCACCGGGCGTGCCCGGAGCGGCGGGCCGCAGGTTCGCGTCCAGCACGTAGGCGCGGGTGTTCCAGATGGCCCTGCCGACCGTGGGCGTCGCACTGTCCTCCGTGGACGCCCCCAGGGTGTTGATCGTGTACTCGGTCGGCCCGTACAGGTTGTAGCCGTAGGTGCCGGGCGTGTCGCGCAGCCGGTTCCAGACCGCGTCGGACACGGCCTCGCCGCCGAGCAGCACGAGCGCGGGCACGTGCCCGTCGAGCAGGCCCTCCTCGATGAGCAGGTGCGCGTACGTCGGCGTCACGTTGACCACGTCGACCAGGTGCTCGTCGCAGTACGCCACCAGCGCCTCGGCGTCGCGGCGCAACTCCTCGTCGCACACGTGCACCTCGTGGCCCTCCACCAGCCACAACAGCTCTTCCCACGACATGTCGAACGCGAACGACACGGTGTGCGCGATCCGCAGCCGCCGTCCGCCCGCCGCCGCGATGGCGGGCGCGAAGATCGCGCCCTGGTGGTTGAGGTGCATGTTCGTCAGGCCGCGGTAGGGCGTGACGACGCCCTTCGGCTTGCCCGTCGAACCGGAGGTGTAGATGACGTACGCCGGGTGGTCCAGGCTGAACGAGACCTCCGGCCGGGTCGTCGGGTGCTCGGCGAGCAGGCGGGGGTCGTCCAGGCGCACGGTCGGCGCGGCCAGCGCCGCTCCCTTGGACAGCAGGCACACCGGGTCGGTGTCGTCGATCATCAGCTGGAGCCGGTCCAGCGGGTGGTCCAGGTCCAGCGGCAGGTACGCGGCTCCGGTGCGCAGCACCGCGAACAGCGCCACGACCATCTCGATCGACCGCGGCAGCGCCAGCGCGACCACGCGTTCCGGGCCCGCTCCCCTGGCGATGAGCAGGTGGGCGAGCTGGTTGATCCGCCCGTCCAGCTCCGCGTAGGTCAGCCGCTGCTCGCCGAACACCAGCGCGACCGCGTCCGGCGTGCGGGCGACCTGGGCCGCCAGCAGGTCCGCGATCGTCTCGTCCGGAACGGGGTTCGCGCTCGCGCCCCACTCGGCGGCCAGCAGCCCGTTCTCGTCGTCCGTCAGCAGGTCCAGCGTGCCGACGGGGGCGGAGACGTCGGCGAGGAGCCGCTCCAGCGCCGTGGTGAAGCGGGTGAGCGTGGCCGACGCGAACTCGGCGTCGATCAGGTCCGGCCGGTGGTCGAGCGCGATCCGCACCCGCCGTCCCGGCGTGACGACCAGCGTCATCGGGTAGTGCGTCGAGTCGACGCTGCCGACGGCCGTGATGCCGTGCCGTTCCTTGAGCTGCCCGAACCCGTCCTCGTCGGCGAAGTTCTGCAACACGTACAACGTGTCGAACAGGGTGGTGTGGCCGCTCTCGCGCTGCACGTCACCGAGTCCGAGGTACTCGTGGCTCATCAGCGCCGCGCGCTCGGACTGGATGCGCCGCAACAGCTCCAGCACCGACTCGCGCGGGTCGAACGCGACCCGCACCGGCACGGTGTTGAGGAACATGCCGATCGCGTGCTCGACGTTGCGCACCTCGGCGGGCCGTCCGGCGGCCGTCGTGCCGAACACGACGTCCTGCCTGCCGACCACCGTCGACAGCGCCAGCGCCCACGCCGCGTTGAGCACGGTGTTGAGCGTGACGCCGTGCTCGCGGGCCTCGGAGCGGAGCCGGTCGCCGAACTCGTCGGACAGCTCGACGTGGCACCGGTCCGGGATGGCGGGTTCGCCGCCGCGGTTGGCCGGGCCGACCAGCGTGGGCTCGGCCAGGCCCGACAACGCCCGCCGCCACGCGGCCTTGGCCTCGGTGACGTCCTGCTCGCCCAGCCAGGACAGGTAGTCGCGGTAGGTGCCGGGCTCGGCCAGGCCCGTGGCGTCGCCACCGGTCTCGTAGAGCCCGAGCAGCTCCTCCAGGAACAGGCCCTGCGACCAGCCGTCCCACAGCACGAGGTGGTGGCTGAGCATGAGCCGGTCGCGGTCCGCCCCGAGCCGGATGACCTTGAGCCTGCACAGCGGCGGGTGCGCGAGGTCGAACCGCCGCCTGCGGTCCTCGGTCTCGAGCACGGCCATCCGCGCGTCCTGGTCCACATCGGACAGTCCGGTGAGGTCGATGACCTCGATCGGCACCACGGGCGCGCGACCGACGAACTGCACCGGCCCGGACAGGCCGTCGCTGGTCAGCCCGGCGCGCAGGCTGGGGTGCCTGGCCAGCAGGGCGGCGCACGCCACCCGCAGCCGGTCGACGTCCAGCCGGTGGTCGAAGTCGAACGTGTCCTGCGCGGTGTAGACGTCCAGCTCGCTGCTGTCGTAGCTGGCGTGGAAGTAGATGCCCTCCTGCAACGGGGCCAGCGGCCAGATGTCCTCCACCGGTACGGGACTGACCTCGGCGACCCGGTCGATCTCCGCCTGGGTCACCGTGATAGTGGTCAGGTCGGACGGGGTGAGACCGGCGGACGTGCCCGCCAGTTGGCGCAGCGCGGCAGTCCAGCCGTCGACCAGCTCGGCCACCCGGCCGTCGTCCAGGGTGGACGGCCACAGCCAGGTCGCGACCAGTTCCGGGCCGTTCGGGGTCTCCTCGCACACGACGTCGAGCTGCACCTGGTACGGCAGCGCGAGGTCGTCGTCGTAACGCGCCGACACCGTCTCGCCGGACGGCTGCCAGTCGGCGGCCCGACCGGCGCTGATCCGGCCGAAGTAGTTGACCAGCACCTGCGCCTGCGCCGAGGTCGCCAGCAGCGGCGCGACCTGGGCGTTGAGGTAGCGCAGCATCCCGTGGCCGAGGCCGTTGTCCGGCGCGGCCCGCAGCCGTTCCTTGATCGTCCGCAGGTCGCCGTCGGCAGGCAGCCGGACCGGTTGGACGCTGGTGAACCAGCCGACCGTGCGAGTCAGGTCGACGTCCGGCGCGATCTCCTCGCGGCCGTGGCGCTCCACGTCGACCAGCAGTTCCCCGCCCGCCGCGCGGGCGAGCGCGGCCAGGAGGGTCTCGGTGATCTCCGCGCCCAGCAGCGGCGTGGTGTCGGCGGTGGAGAGCCGGACCTCGCGCCGGTGCGCGGTGCCGACCGTGCCGGTGCGCGGCGCACCCGGCACGAGGTCCGCGCCGGGCTTGAGCACCTCGACCCAGTGGGTCAGCTCGCCGAGCCGTTCCGGGCTCTGCGCCTGTTCGGTGACGGCCTTGGCGTAGCCGCGCAACGAGGTCCGCACGGGTTCCAGCGGCACACCGGACCACGCGGCTTCGAGGTCCTCGAACAGGATCCGCCACGAGACGCCGTCGACGGCGAGGTGGTGCGCGGCCAGGAACAGCCTGCCCGGTTCGAGGGGGCCGCCGTCGAACCACACGGCCTGGAGCACCACGCCCGCGTCGGGGTCCAGTCGGCCGACGGCCGCGTCGGACTCGGTCTCGTAGTCCTTGCTCTCCACCCGCCGCAGCAGGTCGGCGGCGCGGACCGCGCCCACGGGCTGGGTTTCCAGCGACCACAGCACCCCGGCGATGCGGGTCAGCTTGAGCCGCAGGGCGTCGTGGTGGTCCAGCACGGTCTGCAACGCGGCCGCGAGGCGGTCGACGTCCGCGTCGACCGGGGTCTGCACCAGCACGGACAGGTTGAAGCGGCCGATGGAGCCGCCGTCGGTGCGCAACTGGTGCACGATCGGCAGTTGCGGCACGTCGCCGATCCCGTCGGAGACCACGACCGGCGCGGTCTCGGCGGGAACCAGCGCCGCCAGCGCGGCGGGCGTGCGGTGCTCGAACACCTCGCGCGGGCTGATCTTCAAGCCGTTCTTGCGGGCGCGGCTCGCCACCGAGATGGACAGGATGCTGTCGCCGCCCAGCGCGAAGAAGTCCTCGTCCGCGCCCACTTCCGCGAGACCCAGCACGGCCGCGAAGATGTCGGTGAGCCGTCGTTCGCGGTCGTCGCGCGGCCCGGTGAGGGCGGCGCGCTCGACCACCGGTTCCGGCAGCGCCTGCACGTCGACCTTGCCGCCGACGGTCAGCGGCAGCGCGTCGAGCACGACGATCGCGCTCGGCACCATCGGCTCCGGCAGCGCCGCGACCAACGCGGTCCGGAGCTGTTCTCCTCCAACGGTTCCGGCCACGTACGCGACCAGCCGCTTGCCACCGCGCTCGTCCTCGTGGACGACGACGATGGCGTCCACGACACCTTCGGAACGGCGTACGGCCGCCTCGACCTCGCCGAGTTCGACGCGGTTGCCGCGGATCTTGACCTGGTGGTCGGTCCGCCCGAGGTAGGTGACGACACCCGGCTGAGCCCAGCGCACGAGGTCACCGGTGCGGTACATGCGGCTTCCCGGCTCACCGAAGGGATCGGCGACGAACCGCTCCGCGGTCAGGTCCGCGCGCCCGTGGTAGCCGCGAGCGAGTTGGCCGCCCGCCAAGTACAGCTCGCCCGGCACCCCGGCCGGAACGGGCCGCAGCGACGCGTCCAGGACGTAGAGGCGGGTGTTCCAGACCGGCCGTCCGATGGGCACGGCGGTGTCGGTGGAGCCGTCGTACTCCCACGACGTCACCTGCACCACGGCCTCGGTTGGCCCGTAGACGTTGACGATCGGCACGCCGGTCGCCGCGAGCCAGCGGCCAGCGAGGTCGCCGGTCAGCGCTTCACCGCCGCTGAACGCCCGGCGCAGGCTCGACGCCCACCCGGACGGCAGCTCGGAGCGCAGCAGCGCGGCGTACATCGACGGCACGAGGTCGACGGTCGTGACGCGCTCGTGCCGGATCAGCTCGGCCAGGTAGCCGGGGTCGCGCTGCCCGCCGGGCTTCGCGACCACCACGGCACCACCGCCGAGCAGCGGTCCGAACACCTCCTGCACCGACGGGTCGAAGCTCGCGGAGTACTGGTGCAGCACGCGTTCGCCGACGCCGAGCGCGAACCGGTCGTGCAGCCAGGCGAGCTGGCCGACGACCGCGCGGTGCGTGATCAGCACGCCCTTCGGCCTGCCGGTCGAGCCGGACGTGTACATCAGGTAGGCCGGGTGCTCCGGTGCCGCGGCACGGGGTTCGCGGTCGGAGGGCTCGTCGGTCAGCAGCACCCGCCGCACGCCGTCGACCGGCGGTAGCACCGCGTCGGCCGTGGTGAGCACGGTCCGGGCGCCGGAGTCCTGGAGCAGGAACGAGATCCGGTCGGCCGGGTGGTCGAGGTCGATCGGCAGGTAGGCGGCACCGGCCTTGAGCACGCCGAGCAGCGCCACGACCAGGTCCGCCGAGCGCGGCACGGCGACGGCCACGACGTCCTCGGGTCCGACGTCGAGCGTCCGGGCGACACCGGAAGCGCGGCGGTCGACCTCCTGGTAGGTCAGGGAAGTACCGTCGTCCACGATCGCGATCGCGTCCGGCGTGCGGGCGACCTGCGCCTCGAAAGCGGCGGACAGCGTCGTCGCCGGGACTGCTCGCGCCTCGCCGGCCAGCAGCTCCAAGCCCCCCGCCGCGCGCTGCGCGGCCTGGTTCCCGACGCTCCGCGTGGGATCGGTGGCGTAGTCCTCCAGCACGGCGGTCACCTGCTCACCGAGCTGCCGCACCAGGTCCGTGCCGAGGCGGGTGGCGTCGTGCTCGAAGACCAGGCCGATGGTGCGGCCGGGCGTGATCGTCAGCTCGACCGGGTAGTGGCCGGTCTCCGAGGTTCCGGTGCCCACCACGGACAGTGTGCCGCCGGGCGAGGTGGGCGTGCGGTCGAGCTGGTAGTTCTCCACCACCACGAGGGTGTCGAACAGGTCGCCCACACCGGCCGCGCGCTGGATCTCGGACAGCCCGAGGTGCTGGTGGTCCAGCAGTCCGGCCTGCTCGTCCTGGAGGCGGGCGAACACGTCGACCACCGGCTCGTCGGCCCGCCAGCGCACGCGCACCGGCAGGGTGTTGATGAACAGGCCGATCATCGACTCGATGCCCGCGACGGCTGCTTCGCGACCGGACACCGTGCTGCCGAACACCACGTCGTCGCGACCGGTGAACCGGCCGAGGACCAGACCCCACGCGCCCTGCACGATCGTGCCGAGCGTCAGGCCGTGCTCGCGGCCCCGTGCCACGACACCGCTGGTGACGTCGGCGGGCACCTCGACGCGGAGGAACTCCTGCCGTGCGGCGGAAACGGCCTCCGGCGCCAACCGGGTCGGCTCGTCGACGCCGTGCAGGACGTCGCCCCACGCCGCGCGCGCCGCGGGGCGGTCGCGGTCGGCCAGCCAGCCGAGGTAGTCGCGGTACGGCGCGACCTCGGGCAGCCGCGGCAGGTCCTCGTCCGGCGCGTACAGGGCGAGGAGTTCCTGGAACAGGATCGGCTGCGACCAGCCGTCGGCGACGATGTGGTGGACGGTGAGCAGCAGCCAGTGCCGCTCGTGGCCACCGCGCACCAGCGTGGCGCGCAGCATCGGCGGACGGCCGAGGTCGAAGCGCTGGGCGCGCTCCTCGGCGACCAGCTCGGCCACGCGGGCGGGCTGCTCGTCGGCGTCCACCGTCGAGATGTCCAACTCGCGCCACGGCAGTTCGACGTCGGCGACCACCTGCACGACCCGGCCGTCGGGGAACTGGTGGAAGCCGGCGCGCAGCGGCGCGTGCCGGTCCAGCAGCCCCTGTGCCGCGCGGCGCAGGGCGACCGGGTCGACCGGACCCGCGAGTTCGAGGTGCTGGCCGACGACGTAACCGTCCACAGCGGACTCGTCGAACACCGAGTGGAAGAAGAAGCCCTCCTGCAACGGGGACAGCGGCAGCACGTCGACCAGGCCGGGTGCGGCCAGCTCGTCCACCTCGGCCTGGTCGAGCGGCACCAGCGGGAAGTCCGACGGCGTGTGGCCGCCCGCTCCCTCGTGCCGGGCCAGCGAGTCCAGGGCTTCCAGCCAGCACACGGCGAACCTGGACACCTCGTCCTCGGCCAGCACGCCGTCCGGCCAGGTGAACGTGGCGCTGAGCCGCGGACCGGCCTCGTCGTCGCGCACGACCGCGTCGATCTCCAGCGCGTGCCCGAACGGCATCAGCGGGTCGCGGTCCTCGCCCAGCGGCGGGGCTTCCGGCGCGGTGGCCCAGTCGGTGCCGCCGGTCGCGGTGAACCGCCCGAGGTAGTTGAACAGCAGTTGCGGCACGGGCGCGTCGGCGAGGCCGGAGCCCTCGTCGAGGTAGCGCAGCAGACCGAAGCCGATGCCGTTGTCCGGGACCTGGCGGAGCTGTTCCTTGACCCGCTTGAGCGCGTCGTCGAGTCCACCCGTCCCGGGGTCGAGGCGGACGGGGAAGATGCTGGTGAACCAGCCGAGGGTGCGGGCCAGGTCGACGCCGGGCACGATCTCCTCGCGGCCGTGGCCTTCGAGGTCCAGCACGAGTTCCGTGCCACCGCGCCACTTCGCGGCGGCCAGCGCCAGCGCGGTGAGCAGCACGTCGTTGACCGCGCCGTGCACGGCGGCCGGAACGGTGGTCAGCAGCGGCGCGGTCCGCCCGGCGGGCAGCGTCACGGTCAGCCGCCGCGCGGTGGACACCAGGTCCACGGCGGGGTCGAGCGGGCGGCGGGTGAACGGCGTGTCGGCACCGGCCAGCATCCGCTGCCAGACCGGGAGTTCCGCGCGCCGCGAGACGGCGGCGAGCGCGGCGGCCCACCGCTGGAAGGACGTGCCGACGGGCGCGAGGTCACCGCCCGACCACGCCTGGGCGAGGTCGGTGGCCAGGACGCGCCACGAGACGCCGTCCACGATCACGTGGTGCAGCACGAGGAGCAGCCGCCGCTCGGGCGCGAACCACACCGCCCGCAGCATCCCGCCGCTCATCGGCGCGAGTCGCCCGGCCGCCGTGGCGGTCCAGGTGTCGACGTCCAGGCCGGTGTCGACGCGTTCGACCACGTCGGCCGCGCGGACGCTGCCGGGTGCCGAGACGTCCAGGGACCAGTCGGGGTTGATCCGCGACCGGAGCAGGTCGTGGTGGTCGATCACCTTCTGGAGCACGGAGTCCAGCCCCTGGGCGTCCAGCTCGGCCGGGACCTGGAACAGCATCGACTGGTAGAACGCGTCGACCCGGCCGCCGAGTTCGCCGAGCCACCGGATGATCGGCGTCGCGGCGACCCTGCCGGTGCTCGCGTCGTGCGTCTGCGCGGCTTCCCGGCGGGCGACCGCGGCGAGCGCGGCGGGGGTGCGGAGGCGGAACACCTCGCGCGGCGTGATCGCCAGCCCGGCGGCGCGGGCGCGGCTGACCAGGCCGATGGCGACGATGCTGTCGCCGCCCAGTTCGAAGAAGTTGTCGTGCACGCCGACGGACGGCAGGCCCAGCACGTCGGCGACCAGCTCGACGAGCGTGCGCTCGGTCGGGGTGCGCGGCTGGGCGTGCCCGGTCAGCGCTGTCCAGTCGGGCTCGGGCAGCTTGGCCCGGTCGAGCTTCCCGTTGGGGGTCAACGGGAGCGGCCCGTCGTGGACGACCACCACGGACGGCACCATGTACTCGGGCAGCGTGTCGGCGACGTGCGCCCGCGCGGTGGCGGAGTCCGCACCGACGACGTACCCGACGAGCCGCTTGACGCGCCGGTGGTCCTCGCGGACGACCACGGCGGCCTGCGAGACGTCCGGGTGCGACATCAGGACGCTCTCGATCTCACCCGGCTCGATCCGATACCCGCGGATCTTCACCTGGCCATCGGCACGGCCCAGGAAATCAAGGACGAGTTCCCGCGTCCGATTGTCGGCTCCGCCGACGGAAGCGCGCCACTTCGCCCGGTCCCCGGTCCGGTACATCCGCGATCCCGGCTCACCGAAGGGGTCCGCGACGAACCGCTCCGCGCTCAGGCCGGGACGGCCGAGGTATCCGCGGGCCAGGCCGCGCCCGGCCACGTACAGCTCACCCTCGACGCCGACGTCCACCGGCCGCAGGTCGGGGTCCAGGACGTAGCAGCGGGTGTTGGGGTCGGGCACGCCGATCGGCACCGGGCCGGTCCAGTCGGCCTCGGCCCGCCACAGCGTGGAGTTCACCGTCGCCTCGGTCAGCCCGTACGCCGCGACCACGGTCAACCTCTTGGCCCAGCGGGCGATCAGCTCGCTCGGCACGGTCTCCGTGCCCACCACGAGCAGCGCGCCCTCCGGCAGTTCGCAGTCCGGCGGCAGCGCCGCGACCAGCGACGGCGGCAGGATCATGTGCGTGCCGCCGTGGTGCGCGATGTACTCGGTCAGCGCCTCGCCCGCGACCCGGCGTTCGGTCGGGACGACGATCACCCGACCGCCGACGCCCAGCGCCATCGTCAGGTCCCACACCGCGACGTCGAACCCGACTGACGCGAACTGCACGATCCGGCTCTCGGCGGTGACGCCGATCCGGTCGGTCGCCGTGGCGATCAGGCTGCCGATGCCCTCGTGCGACACGACGACGCCCTTGGGCCTGCCCGTCGAGCCGGAGGTGTAGATGACGTACGCGGCCTGGTGCAGGCCGATCGGCACGCCGAGGTCGTCGGCCGGGCCGTTGAAGGACTCCCGGTCCAGCAGCACGACGTCGTGCCCCGACGGCAGTTCCCCCGCCAGGTCCGCCACCGACAGCACGACCCGTGCGCCCGCGTCGGTCAGCATGAACGCCACCCGCTCGCGCGGGTGGTCGAGGTCGAGCGGGAGGTAGGCAGCGCCCGCCTTGAGCACCGCGAGCAGCGCCACGACGAGGTCGACCGACCGCGGCAGGGCGACGCCCACCACGTCCTCCGCGCCCACACCGCGAACCGCCAGGGCACGTGCCAGGCGGTTCGCGGCGGCGTTGAGCTCGCCGTAGGTCAACGAGTCGGACTCGCAGACCACGGCGACGGCGTCGGGCGTCCGACCGGCCTGCCTCTCGAAGACGGCGGGCCATGACAGCTCGTCGACCTCGCGCACGGGCCAGGTACCGGTCGGGATCATCGCGGACGCCTTCCTGGGTCTTACTTGGCGGACAGCAGCGGGAGCATCTGCTCCAGCGCGTACGGGATGCTCAGCACCGTGTTGAACGACATGGCGGCACCGACCGGCGGCTCGTCGTAGGGCACGAAGAGGTCGCGCTTCTCCTGCACCACCTTGAGGTTCTTGTACAGCGCCTCGTTCTTGATCTGGTCCGTGGACGCGGGGTCGGCGATCAGCCACACGAGGCGGTCGACGTCGACGACGTCCAGGCGCTCGTAGCTGAGGTCGACGACGTTCTCCGTGCCGACGGCCTCCTGGAGCTTGTCCGGCACCACGAAGCCGAGCTGCGTCAGGAACAGCATCTTCGGGTCGTTCGGCGAGAACACCGAGTACGTGCCGGGCTGGTAGGCGTCGGCCACGACCGCGGTCTTGCCCGCGAACTCGGGGTGCGCCGTCTTGGCCGCGGCGAACTTCGCGTCGACGTCCTTGATCAGCTTGTCGACCTCGTCGGCCTTGCCGAGGGCCTTGCCCGCGAGGCGGGCGCTGTCCTGCCACGGCGCCTGGTAGTCCTCGAAGCCCTTGGGCTGCGCGACGACGGGGGCGATCTTGGCCAGGGTGTCGTACTGCTCCTGCTTCATGCCCGAGTACTGGGCCAGGATCAGGTCGGGCTTGAGGCCCGCGATCTTCTCCATGTTGTACTCGTCGCGCTCGCCGACGACCTCGGGCGGCGTGTCGCCCCACAGGGACTTGGTCCACGGCCACTTGCCGTACGGGGTCTCCTTGAACCAGTCGATGGCGCCGACGGGCTTGGTGCCCAGCGCGAGCACGACGT
Organism: Umezawaea sp. cmx-9-4; assembly: GCA_049997955.1. Classification (GTDB taxonomy): domain Bacteria; phylum Actinomycetota; class Actinomycetes; order Mycobacteriales; family Pseudonocardiaceae; genus Umezawaea. The sequence goes on from JAEBDY010000015.1 coordinate 184,791, forward strand.
CCTGGTCGGACAACCCGAGCGTGACGACGCGCTTGGGCTCGGCCTTGACCTCGGTGGTGCCGTACTTGTGCTCGACCCGCACCGGGAAGGCGCCGCCACCAGTGGAAGCGGCCGTGCTCGATCCGCCTGCGGTCGTGCCACCGCCGCCGCAGGCCGCGAGCAGCAGGGTGGCGACGAGCGCCACCGCTGCCAGCGGCAGACGGCGCACGGCACTCGCCGCGGGCATGGACATGCTGGACATCGGGGTGTTCCCTTCGGGGGTTCTACTCGGGCGGAATCGGGCGGACCCGTTGTGGGGCGTCAGTGCGACGCGGTCGCGCTCACGGCGTACGCGGGCTGCGCGGGGATGCTGGGGGTCCTGCGGTCGACGACCGACTCCAGGATCTCCCCCACCCGCACGGCGAGGTTCGACAGCAGCGACGACGTGATGCCGTGCGAGTGTTCGGTGCCGCCCTGCAGGTAGATCCCCCCGAGGACCTGCCCGTCGGTGTCCAGCCGGTAGTCGCGGCCGACGCTCAGCCGCTCCCGCTCGTCGCGGAGGCAGTGCGCGGCGATCTCGCCGAGCATCGCGGTCGGGTCGGACTCGCGGTAGCCGGTGGCGTAGACGACGGCGTCGGCGTCCAGAACCGTGCGCTCACCGGTCGTGAGCGACTCGACCGTCACCCGCACGCCGTTCGCGGTCTCCACGACCTCGGCGGGCCGCGACACGTTGATCAGGCGAAGCCGTTGCGCGCCAAGGACCTTCTCCTGGTACACGCGGCGGTACAGCTCGGCGATGAGGTCGTTGTCGACCACCGCGTAGTTGGTGTTGCCGTGGTAGGCCATCAGCCGGTGCTTCACGTCCTCCGGCGCCTGGTAGAACTCGTCCACGGCGGCCGGGTCGAAGATGCGGTTGGCGAACGAGCTGTCGTCCGCCGGGCTGTAGCCGTAGCGGGCGAACACCGCGCACACCTCGGCGTTGGGGAAGCGCTCGTGCAGGTGCGCCGCCACCTCCGCGCCGCTCTGCCCCGCGCCGACGACGACGAACCGACGCGGCGCGTCGGCGTCGAGCTCGCGGACCCGATGCAGGAAGTCCCGGTTGTGCCAGATGTGCTCGGAGGACGTGATGCCCTCGGGCAGGTTCGCCTGCAAACCCGTCGCCAGCACGAGGTTGCGGGCGCGGCGGACCTCGACCGCGCCCCGCGCGTCGCGCGCGCTCACGTCGAAGTAGGTGATCACGCCGTCGTGCAGGACGGGCTGGACGGAGACCACCTCGTGGTCGTAGGACACGACGTCGTCGACCTTCGCCGCCGCCCACTCGAAGTAGTCGTGGAACTCGACCCGCAGCGGGTACAGGTTCTTGTGGTTGATGAAGTCCACCAACCGGTCCCGGTCCTTCAGGTAGGACAGGAAGCTGAACCCGCTGTTGGGGTTCCGCATCGTCACGAGGTCCTTGAGGAACGACACCTGCATGGTGGCGTCGTCCAGGAGCATGCCGCGGTGCCACCCGAAGGTCGGCTGCTTCTCGAAGAAGTGCGCCGTCACCACGTCCTCGGCACCGGCGACGGCGTTGTGCTCGGCCACTGCGATCGCCAACGCCAGGTTGGCGGGCCCGAACCCCACTCCGACGAGGTCGTAGACCGGAACGTCACCATCGGTTCGTGCCTGTGGCATAGCAGTCCCATCACGCGGCAAGAGGAAGGTCGACTAAAGTTAGCCTAACTTAACTTAGGCGATACTCAGCCGGCTACCACGCGAACGTGATCTGCACCGCTCCTGAACCTAGCCTCGCCTAACCTGGGATGGGAAGCCCTTTGATCGACAAGGGCAGCCAATCGATCACCCTCAGCAACATCACCTCACTGGATTCGTTGCCAGCACAGCCGAACACCCACCAACACCACACCGATGACCAGCACAATCAGCACACGACCAAACCCTCGCACCACCAACTCACCCACACCACAACACACAGCCAGGGCCACCACCGCAACCACGTTCCGCAACGGACCAAGCCACAGGACGACAGACCCGGCCCACACTCCCCGGCCCGCCCATCCCAGCAAGCGGAACGGGCCACGCGGAAATCCACCCATTCGGCCGGATAGCCGAGGCCGTGGCGCGGCGCAGCGGCGACAGCAGCCGCAGTCGGCGACAGCGATGGCTACGACGGAGACGACACTACGACGGCAGCCATGGCAGTGACGACGTGACGGCGGCGGCCCGACGACAACATCCCTCAAGGAGCCGGACCGGCTACCAGGCAGGCCACTTGCGGCCACCGCACTGACAACGCACCCGCAGCCAACCCCCAGAGGAACACAATCCGACACCACCGCCAAAACGGAAGCACCCAATCGACCCGACGCAGTCCCCCTCCGCCTCCCCGATCCGAAGCGCCCTCAGCTTTGCCCTTCGTTTGTCAAGGCATCTTTCCCGCCTTGACAAACGAAGGGCAAAGATCGAGACAATTGCGCGAGCGGGGAGGCGGCGGGGCAACCCACCACAACCTTTGCCCAGCAGACCAGCAGACCGAGCAGACCGAGCAGACCGAGCAAGCTTCACGGACTCACGAACCCCCGCAGTCCCAGACCAACAGCCCCCAGTCCAACGAACACCACAACCCAACCCAACGCAAACCGCCCAGCAGACCTAGGTCCACCGGGCGGTCAGCGCGAAGCGTCCTACTTCTCCCGCGTGCTCTTGATCGTGTCCCGGTACCACTCCGCGGACCGCTTCAACGTCCGCACCTGGGTGTCGTAGTCCACCCGAACGATCCCAAACCTCTTGTCGTACCCGTACGCCCACTCGAAGTTGTCCATGAGCGACCAGGCGAAGTACCCGCGCACATCCGCCCCCTGCGCCACGGCACTCCCCACCGCGGCGATGTGGTCGGAGATGTACGAGAGCCGGTCCTCGTCGTCCACCGAACCGTCGGCGGAGACCGAGTCGTCGAACGCCGCACCGTTCTCGGTGATCACCATCGGCAGGCCGGGGTAGTCCTTCGAGATCCGCACCAGCAACTGCGTGAACCCCTCGGGCACGATCTCCCAGTCCATCGCCGTGACGGGCCGGTTCTGCGACACCGCGACCGGCTCGTGCGGCTCCGCGCCGCCCGCGAACACGTGCGACGAGTAGTAGTTCACGCCGAGCACGTCGAGCGGCGTGGAGATGATCTCCAGGTCGCCCGGCTCCACGGGCAGGAGGGCGCCGCGCGCCTCCAGGTCGGCCACCACGTCCTCGGGGTAGTGGCCCTTCACCAGCGGGTCCAGGTAGATGCGCGTGCCGAGGCCGTCGGCGCGGCGGGCCGCGTCCACGTCCTCCGGGCGGTCGGACGCGGGGGTGGCGCTGCCCATGTTGAGCGTGATGCCCAGTTCGATGGGCTCGGTGGCGGCCGCGCGCAGCGCCTGGCCCGCCAGGCCGTGGCCCAGCAGCAGGTGGTGCACGGCGCGCATCGAGGCGCCGAAGTTCTGGATGCCGGGCGCGTGCTTGCCCTGGTCGTAGCCGAGCATCGCGGAGCACCACGGCTCGTTCAGCGTGGTCCACGTCTTGACGCGGTCACCGAGGCCCTCGTAGACCAGGCCCGCGTACTCGGCGAAGTGGTAGGCGGTGTCGCGCTCCGGCCAGCCGCCCGCGTCCTCCAGCTCCTGCGGGAGGTCCCAGTGGTAGAGCGTGACCCACGGCTTGACGCCCTTCTCCAGCAGCTCGTCGACGAGCCGGGAGTAGAAGTCGAGACCCTTGGCGTTCACCGGGCCGCGACCGCCGGCCTGGATGCGCGGCCACGAGATGGAGAACCGGTAGGAGTCGACGCCGAGACCGGCGATCAGCTCCACGTCCTGCGGCATCCGGTGGTAGTGGTCGCACGCGACGTCGCCGTTCTCCTGCCGGATCACGGCTCCCGGCACGCGGCAGAAGGTGTCCCAGATGGACGGTGTGCGGCCGTCCTCGGCGACAGCGCCCTCGATCTGGTAGGCAGAGGTGGCCACTCCCCAGAGGAAGTTCGCCGGCAGTTCGGCGGTCGCTTCGGTGGCACGTTGCCCGACGATCGTCATGTGGCTCCAACTCCTGGATGTCCCGATGGGGAAGGGGTGTTCAGCCAGCAGGCGACGCTGCGGCTGCTGTCTCCGTTGGTGCCCGAGAGCTTTTCGAGGACCGGGATCTCCCGCTCGCACACGTCGAAAGCACTGGGGCACCGCGGGTGGAAGGGACAACCGGACGGCACCGTCCGCATGTCCGGCGGCGAACCGGGAATCCCGGTCAGCGGACGGCGCGGGCCGTGCAGCGCGGGGAACGACCCGAGCAGACCCTTGCTGTACGGGTGGCTGGAGGCGCGGTACATGTCCTCCGAGGCCGCCTGTTCCACGATCCGGCCCGCGTACATGATCGCGATCCGGTCGGAGAACTCCACGAGCAGCGAGATGTCGTGGGTGATGAAGAGGACGGAGAAGCCGAGCTCCTCGCGCAGCCGCATCATCTGTTCGAGGATCTGCCGCTGCATCACCACGTCCAGCGCGGTGGTCGGCTCGTCCATGATGATGATCTCGGGGTCCAGCGCCAGCGCCATGGCGATCATCACGCGCTGGCGCATGCCGCCGGAGAGCTGGTGCGGGTAGCTGCCGAGCCGGTCGGCGGAGATGCCGACCAGCCGGAGCAGTTCCGCGCTGCGCTTGACCCGCTGCGCCCTGGACATCGACGGGCGGTGCGCCCGGTAGATGTCCTCCAGTTGCGCGGCCACCGTCGAGACCGGGTTGAGCGAGTTCATGGCGCCCTGGAACACGATGGCGATGTCGTTCCAGCGGAAGGACCGCAGCTGCTTCGGCGTCAGGCCGAGCACGTCCACGGCCTCCGGCTTGTCGCGGCCGTGGTGCAGCACCTCGCCGCCGGTGATGAGTCCCGGCGGCGGGAGCAGCCGGGTCATCGCGTAGGCCAGCGTGGACTTGCCGCTGCCGCTCTCCCCCGCGAGGCCGAGCACCTCGCCGCGGTTGAGCACCAGGTCGACCGAGCTGACCGCGTGCACCGCGCCCGCGCCCTGCCCGTAGTCGACCGACAGGTTCCGGATCTCCAACACGGGGGTCACGACCGCCCGCCTTCCTTCCTCAGCACTGGCGTGAAACCGACGCGCATCTTGACCTTGCTGCCACCCGCGGTCGTCCGAAGCCGGGGGTTGACGTACTCGTCGATCCCGAAGTTGATCAGCGCGAGGGCGGTGCCCAGCAGCGCGATGCAGAGACCGGCTGGGATGAACCACCACCACGCGCCCTGGGCCAGCGCCTGCGCGTTCTGGGCCCAGAACAGGATGGTGCCCCAGTTCCAGTTGGACACGCTCGCGACGCCGATGAACGACAGCGTGATCACCGAGAGCACCGCGAAGATCACCGTGCCGACGAAGCTGGACGCGATGATCGCGGTCAGGTTCGGCATGACCTCGAACACGATGAGCCGCCACGTGCGCTCGCCCGTCGCCCGAGCCGCCTCGACGTAGTCTCGCTGGCGCAGCGACAGCGTCTGGGCGCGCAGGATGCGGGCGCCCCACGCCCAGCCGGTCGCGCTGATCACGAACGCGATCAGGAAGTCACCCGCGTCCGGCAGGAACGACGTCACGATGATGATCAGCGGCAGCGCGGGCACCACCAGGAAGATGTTGCTCAGCGCGGAGAGGATCTCGTCGGCCACACCGCCGAGGAACCCGGCGGTGACACCGATGAGCACCGAGAGCACCGTGGCGATGGCACCCGCCACGAGCCCCACGATCAGCACGCCCTTGGCGCCGACGAGCACCTGGGAGAAGATGTCCTGGCCGGTCTGGGTCGTGCCGAACCAGTGGTCCCCGGACGGCGCCGACATGATGTCGGCGCTCATCGCGGAGGGGTCGTAGGGCGCGAGCCACGACCCGAAGATCGCGATCAGGACGAAGAACCCCATGATCGCCAGACCGGTGACCGTCTTGCCGTTCAAGGCAGACTTCATGGTCAGGCCGCCTTTCGGGTGCGCGGGTCGAGCATCAGGTACACGACGTCGGCGAGCAGGTTCGCCACCAGCACCGCCATGGTGATGATGAGGAAGATGCCCTGCATCAACGGGTAGTCCTTGGCGTTGACGCCGGTGAACAGCACGTAGCCGATGCCGGGGTAGGAGAAGACCATCTCCACCAGGAGCGTGCCGCCGACGATGAAGCCCAGCGACAGCGCGAAACCGGAGATGCTGGGCAGCACCGCGTTGCGGGCGGCGTAGCCGAGCATGACGCGCTTCTCGGGCAGGCCCTTGGCGTGCGCGACGGTCACGTAGTCCTCGGAGGACACCGTCACCATCATGTTGCGCATGCCCAGGATCCAGCCCGCGATGGAGCTGATGAGCACGGTCAGCGCGGGCAGCACCGAGTAGTACAGCGCGCTGGAGATGAACTCCCAGTCGAAGCTCGGCACCAGGCCCGGCTCGTAGCCACCGGCCGCCGGGAAGACGCCCCAGCCGACCGCGAAGACCGAGATGGCGATGAGGCCGAGCCAGAAGTACGGGATGGCCGAGAAGAACGTGGTGATCGGCAGGAGCGCGTCGATCCACGAGCCGCGCTTCCAGCCCGCGTAGACGCCGATCATGGTGCCCAGCACGAAGCTGATGATCGTGGTGACGCCCATCAGCGCGAGCGTCCACGGGATGCTCTGCGCGATCACCTCCGACACCGGGGTCGGGAAGTACGTGAACGACAGCCCGAGATCGCCCTCGAACAGGTTCCCCCAGTACGTGATGTACTGCGAGAACATGCTCGACTCGGTGTCCAGTCCGAAGAGGATGTACAGCGAGGCGATCGCGTCCGTGCTCAGCCTGCCCTGGAAGCGGGCGATCATCGCCTGCACCGGGTCGCCGGGCAGCATGCGCGGGAGCAGGAAGTTGATCGTGATCGCGGCCCAGGCCGTGACCAGGTAGAACAACGCCCGCCGGAGGAGGAACCTCATGCCCCCACCTCCACCGCGTCACGACGCGGGTGCTCGTCCGAGGTCTCCGAGTCGTAGAGCCAGCAAGCCGCGTAGTGCGACTCGCCGAGGTCGAACCTCGGCGGGGTCTCGGTGCGGCACTTCTCCGCGGCGTACGGGCAGCGCGGGGCGAAGCGGCAGCCCGGTGGCGGGCTGATCAGGCTGGGCGGCTCACCGGGAGCCGTCGTCACCGTCGGCACCCCGTTGTGCGCCCGCTCCGGGTCGGGAGCGGACCTGATGAGCAGCTGCGTGTACGGGTGGGCGGGCTCCTGGGTGACGGTCTCGCTGTCCCCGCCCTCGATGACCTGGCCCGCGTACATCACCATCGTCGTGTCGGCGAAGTAGCGCGCCGACGCGATGTCGTGGGTGATGTACAGGATGGCCAGGTGGAGCCGTTCCTTCAGGTCCCGCAACAGGTTCAGCACGCCGAGCCGGATCGACACGTCGAGCATCGACACCGGTTCGTCCGCCAGCAGGACCGTCGGGTCGGCGCCCAGCGCCCGCGCGATCGCCACGCGCTGGCGCTGGCCGCCCGACAACTCGTGCGGGTACTTGTCCAGGAAGCGCTCCGGAGGGGTGAGCTGGACCCGCTCCAAGAGCGAGGCCAGCCCCTTCTCCAGTTCTTCTCCCTTGACCCGCCCGTGGTGCACGCGAAGTGCCCGCGTGAGGTGGTAGCGGATGGTGTGCACCGGGTTCAACGACGCGAACGGGTCCTGGAAGATCATCTGGACCTGCTTGCAGTAAGCCCGGAAGGACCTGCCCCGCTTCACCTTCGTGGGCACGTCGTTCAGAACGATATCGCCCGAGGTCAGCGGGTACAGCTGCGCTAGCAGCCTGGCCACGGTGGATTTGCCCGAGCCCGACTCGCCGACCAGCGCGGTCACGTGTCCTCTGCGCAGGTCGAACGAGACGTCGTCCACCGCGTGTACCGCGCGCGGCTGGCGGGTGAGCACTTGACGGCCCTTGCGAGCGACCGGGAAGTGCTTGGTGACACCACGTGCCGCCAGCACGACCTCGCCGGTCACGCGGTGGCCGGCTTCAAGCGGAGAACCACCTGCAGCGCGTTGGTCTGCGTCGGCTGCGGCGGCGCGTACGGGTCGGCCTCGGTGGGCCAGCCGACCCAGTTCTTCGTGCTGTACTCCGCGCCGACCGGCGAGGAGACCAGCGGGATGGCCGGGACCTGCTCGACGAAGATCTTCTGGAGCAGGTCCAGGTTCGTCTTGCGGGCGGCGTCGTCGGGAGCGGCGGCGTAGGCGGTCAGCGCGGCGGTCGCGGCGGCGTCGTTGAAACGGCCCTGAGCCGAGGTCGCGGGCTCACCGAGCGGCTTGGTGCCCGCGGCGTCCATGATGTTCTGGTACGTCTCGAACGGCGTCGCGCCGCTGTTGGTCCAGTGCATCGTGGCGTCGAACGCGCCGTTGCCGAAGTCCGTGGTCCACTGGTCGACGGTCTGCGTCTTGACCTCGGCGGTGATGCCGAGGGCCTTGACGGCGTTCTTGATGATGTCGAGGTCGGTCAGGTAGTCGGACCAGCCCGCGGGGTCGGTCAGCGCGAAGGTGACCGGAGCACCGGACGGGTCCTTCAGCACGTCGCCCTCGAGCTTGTAGCCGGCCTCGGTGAGCAGCTTCTTGGCACCGTCGACGTCGACCTTGGCGGTCTTGCCCTTGTACTCGTCGGAGAGGAAGGGGTCACCGGCCGGGCTGGGGATGCCCGTGAGGTTGTCGACCTTCGGGAACAGCTTCGAGTGGCCCTGCTGGAAGATGACCTCCCGGTCGATCACCATGTTCAGCGCCTTGCGCAGCGCGACGTTGTTGAACGGCGCCTTGGCGGTGTTCAGCCACAGGGCGTGGATGCCGAGACCGGCGGGCATCCAGATCTTGTGGTTCTTCGGGTCCTTGTCGATGTACAGGGTCTCGAAGTTGGGCATGAACACGTAGGACCACTGCGCCGCACCGCTCGCGAGGGCGGTCGTCTGCGCGCTGTTGTCGTTGTACGACGTGTACTGCAGCTCCGGGACCTTGGGGAGCTCCTGCCAGTAGCTGTTGCGCACCGACAGCGTGATGGTCTGGGGCGTGAAGGTCTTCAGCGTGTACGGACCGGTGCCGACGGGCTTCTCGTTGGTGAAGGTCGTCGGGTCCGGCACGTCCTTCCAGATGTGCTCGGGCACGATGAACGAGTTGAGGATCTTGTTCTCGTTCACGAACTGGGGCTTGCCGAAGGTGATCTCGGCGGAGGTGTCGGACACCTTGCTCGCGCCGGTGATCGGGAGGCCGTTGGCGTTGAGGGCGGCCTTTTCCTTCATCAGGTTGAACGTGTAGGCGACGTCACCCGCGGTGAAGGGCTTGTCGTCGTTCCACTTGACGTCGGCCCGCGTGGTGAGCGTGAGCTTCTGGTAGTTGTCGGCCCACTCCCACTTCTCGGCCAACCACGGCGTGCCCTTCTCGGACGGCGCGATGGGGTTGGTCTGCACGAGGGGCTCGTAGATCATGAAGCGGTAACCCAGCGACGCGCCCGCCGACGTGGCGAGGAACGGGTTGCTGTTGTTCGTCTGCGGCCCGTTCGGCATGCCCACCGTCAGGACGCCGCTCGCGGCGGTCTTGGTGGCACCACCCGATGAACACGCAGCGGCCACCAGCGCGACGGCCATTGTGCCGATCAGCGCGAGTGTGGTCCTGCGGCGTATGCCTTGCATGGAATTCTCCCGGCGGGTTATGAGAGAGCGCTCTCAGGAAGGTGGAACGGGTGGCCCACCCTAAACAGCGGGCACGGTGGAAAACAGGGGTGTGCGACTAGTTCTGTGGAGCTGACTGTCGGACCACGAGCGAGGTCGGCAGCACGAGTGGTTTCTCCGGCAGGGCTTCGCCGCCGAAGTGGGAGAGCAGCATCCGAGCGGCCGCCACGCCCATCTCCTGCAGCGGCTGCCGAACGGTGGTCAGCGAGGGCTCGGCGTGCGAGGCGATCGGCACGTCGTCGAAACCGACGACGGACACGTCACCGGGCACGTCGCGGCCCGCTTTGCGCAGCGCGCGCAGGACACCCATCGCGGAGAGGTCGTTGTGCGCGAAGACGCCGTCGAACGGGATGCCCGTCGACAACAGCTTCTCGGTGGCCACCGTACCTCCGTCGGTGGTGAAGTCACCATCGACGACGAGACGGGGGTCGACCGACAGACCCACCGCGGCGAGCGCGTCGCGGAAGCCGTCGAGCCGTTCCCTGGTGCAGCCGAACTGCATCGGGCCCGTGACGACGGCGAACTTGGTCCGCCCGGCGGCGAGCAGGTGGCGCGCGGCCCCCTGCGCTCCCTCCCGGTTGGTGGTGGAAACCGAGGGGAACTGCGGGTGCGAGCCGCGGTCGTCGATCATGACGACCGGCAGGCCCTGCGCGTAGAGCGTGGCGATGTAGTTGAGGGTGTCCGGCGGCTCGATCACCAGCAGCCCGTCGAAGGCGTTCGCCGAGACGTGGCTGGCGAACTGGCTGAGCGAGTCCGGACCCCGGTTCACGGTGTAGAGCAGCAGGCCGTAGCCCTCGGCCTCCAGCGTGTCGACGATCCCCTGGAGCACCTCGCCCATCCAGGGCCAGGTCAGCGACGGGGCCAGCATGCCGACGGTGCGCGCCCGGCCTCGAGCGAGACCGACCGCACGTGCGCTGGGCACGTAGCCGATCTCGTCGATCACGTGCCGGACGCGCTCCGCCGTGGTCACGTCCACATCGGGCTTGCCGTTCAGCACGCGGGACACAGTCGCCTTGCTCACCTGGGCGCGGAGGGCGACCTCGGCGATCGTGACCCGCATCTGGAACTCCCTCGTCATGCGGTCCGCTACCGTCTCCACCCCCTCCGGTACCGGTACCGAAACCGGTTCCGGGAGAGGTGTGGTGCAGTTAACATGGCTGAAACCCCAGGGGTCAATACCTCGGTCGGTAACGAAAAGGCGACGCACGGTCGACTACGTCAAACGGCCGCTGGCCTGCGGCGAACGGGGTTAGGGTCGCCTCCATGGGGACTGTAGAAGCGGTGAGCCGCAGCTCGGAGTACACGTTCACGAAGCCCAACCAGCCCGAAATCCGCTTGCTCGCGGGCCTCGGGGTGGAAGGGGACGTCCACCAGGGCGTGACGGTCAAGCACCGGTCGCGGGTCCGGCGCGACCCGACGGCGCCGAACCTCCGCCAGGTGCACCTGGTCCACGGCGAACTGCAGGACGAACTGCGCGCCGCCGGGTTCGGGGTGGAGCCCGGATCGGTCGGCGAGAACGTCACCACGCGGGGTGTCGACCTGCTCGGCCTGCCCACCGGCACCCGCCTCCACCTGGGAGGGGAGGCCGTCGTGGAGGTGACCGGGTTGCGCAACCCGTGCGTCCAGCTCGACGGGTTCCACAAGGGACTGATGAAGGCAGTGCTGGACCGGGACGCCGACGGCAACCTGGTCCGCAAGGCCGGGGTGATGGCGGTCGTGCTGGTCGGCGGCCCGGTCCGACCCGGCGACGCCATCCGGGTGGAACTGCCCGCCGAGCCGCACCGCGCGCTGGAACCGGTCTGAGCACTCCACAGGTGGGAGCGCTCTCACGGTGGCCACGTCCATGGGGCACCTTTCGTGAACTCGATTGCACGAAAGGTGCCACGGGTCACAGGCTCCGGTCAATGGGAGCGCTCTCACGGTTAGGTCACGGTCGTGACGGGGGCGTTACCGGCGCAAGTCCTCTTGCACGGCCTCCGCCGTCGAAGTCAAGTGCGGCAACAGGTCCTCCCGGATGGTCACGGCGTCACCACGACCCGCGTGCGCGGAGACGTTGACCGCGGCGACCACCGTGCCGTCGGCCCCGCGGATCGGCACGGCGATCGACCGCACCCCCTCCTCCAGCTCCTCGTCCACGAGGGACCACCCCTGCTCGCGGACCGCCCCCAACTCCCGGCGCAGCACGTCCGCGTCGACGATCGTGTTGCGGGTCAACGGGAGCAGCCGCACCGACGCCAGGTAGGCGTCGAGCCACTCCCCCGGCCGGTGCGCCAGCAGCACCCGGCCCATCGCCGTGGCGTAGGCCGGGAACCGCGTGCCGACGCTGATCGACACGGTCATGATCCGCTTGGTCGACACCCGCGCCACGTACACCACGTCGCCGTCGTCCAGGACGGACACCGACGACGACTCGCGGACGGTCGCGACGAGGTTCTCCAGGTGCGGCAGGGCGATCTCGGGCAACCCCAGTCCGGACAGGTAGGCGTAGCCCAGCTCCAACACCTTGGGGCGCAACGCGAACAGCCGTCCGTCGGTGCTCACGTACCCCAGCTCCACCAGCGTGCGCAGGAATCGCCGGGCGGCCGCGCGGGCGAGGCCGGTGCTCCTGGCGACGTCGCTCAGCGTCATCTCGGCGTGCTCGGCGTCGAACGCCCGGATGACCGAGAGCCCCCGCTCCAACGACTGGACGAAGTCGGCGGAGCGCTCGGGCCCGGTCACGGCTCCAGCGAGGCGAACGTCCGCTGCGCCACGGCGAACGCGCGGTTCGCGGTGGGCACGCCCGCGTAGACCGCGACCTGGAGGAGCACCTCGCCGATCTCCTCGCGGGTGAGCCCGATCCGGAGCGCGGCCTTGACGTGCATGGCCAACTCGTCCTCGTGGCACAGGGTCGCGAGCATCGCCAGCGTGATGCACGACCGGATCCTGCGGTCCAGCCCCGGCCGGGTCCACACCTCGCCCCAGGCGTAGGTGGTGATCAGCTCCTGGAAGTCCGCGGTGAACTCGTCGGTCCGCTCCACGGCGCGGTCCACGTGCTCGTCGCCCAGGACCTCGCGGCGGACCTCCATGCCGTCCTCGAACGACATCAGCGGGCCCCCGCGGTGGTCAGGTGGCCGTGCAGGATCACCGACACGGCGTCCGCCGCCTCGACGTTGGCCAGGTGCGCGGCGTCGCCGACGACGTACAGCTCGGCGTCCGGGATCGCGTCGGCGATCACCCGCAGGAACTCCGGCGGCGTCGCCTCGTCCTGCGCCGCGGCGATCACCACGGTCGGCGCCTGGATCGTGGGCAGCAGCGGCCGCAGGTCCATCACGGCCAGCGCGTCGCAGATCCCGGCGTAGCTCTCGGAGTCCACGCCGGACAACCCCTCCCGGTAGCCCGCGACCACCTCGGGCGCGCGCTCGGCCATGGCGCGGGTGAACCAGCGGCCCACCACCGCCTCGGCGATGGCCGCGGTGCCGGACTCCCGCACGGTCGCGGCCCGCTCGCGCCACGGCTGCGGCGACGGGAACGACGCCGTGGTGCAGCACAGGGCGAGCCGGTCGAGCCGCTCGGGCGCGTGACCGGCCAGCCACATGCCGATCATGCCGCCCAGTGACAGGCCGCAGTAGGAGAACCGCTCCACGCCGAGGGAATCGGTCAGCTCCAGCACGTCGTCGCCGAGGTCGTCGATGGTGAACGGGCCCGTGGCGGTGGGGCTGCCGCCGTGCCCGCGGTGGTCGTAGCGGAGTACCCGGAAGAACTCGTGCAGCACGGGCAGCTGCGGCTCCCAGAGCGCGGAGGTGGTGCCGAGTGAACTACCCAGCACCAGCACGGGGGCGTCCTCCGGTCCGCTCAGTTCGTGGTGCAGTCTCACCGGTCCGCCTTTCGCTGGTGTGCGGCCAGGGCGCGGTCCACGAACGCGGCCGCGCTGCCGACGTACCCCGACGGGTCCAGTGCCCCACCCATCTCGTCCGCGGGCAGGTGCTCCCGGACCCTGGTGTCCGCGATCAGAGCCTCCCCCAGGGTCAGCCCGCCCGCCACCGCGACGCGGCAGACCTCCGCAACGAGGTCCCGCGCCCCGGCCCGGCCGAGCGCGGGCGCGAGCCGCGTCGACACGTTCTCCGCGAGCGGCAGTCCACCGGTCAGGTCCAGGTTGCGGCGCATCCGTTCGGGGTCGACCTTCAACCGCGACAACAACTCCCGCGTCCCGTGCACCGCTCCGCCGACGAGCCGCAGCAGCTCGGTGGAGGTCTCCCACTCGGCGTGCCACGCGCCTGCGGCCCGCTCGTGCTCGTGCGCCATGGACGCCAGCACCGTCGCGACGAGGCCGGGCACCCGGCGGGTCGCCGCGGTCACCAGGACGGCCCGCACGGGATTCCGCTTGTGCGGCATGGCCGACGACGTGCCGACCTCGGTCTGCGCCATCAGCACCACGTCCTGCGCGATCTTCGCCAGCACGCCCGCCGCGGAGCCGAGCGCGCCCGCCAGTTCGGCGAACCGGGTGCGGTCGGTGTGCCACGGCAGCACCGGGGCCACCAGTCCCAGCTCGTCGGCGAGCCGGTCCACCAGCACCGCACCGGCGTCACCGAGCGGGGCCGGCGTGCCCGCGGCTCCCCCGAACCGCACGGCCAGGCGCTCGGACCGCACCGCGTCGAGCCGGTCCCGCACCTCGTCCACGGCCACCAGCCAGCCCACGCCCTTGAGCCCGAGCGTGGTCGGCACCGCCTGCCGCATCAGGGTCCGGCCCGCGATGAGCGTGTCGCGGTGCCGGACGGCGAGCCGCTCGCACTCGTCCGCGACGCCCGCGAGTCCGTCCAGGATCGGCCGCAGCGCCCGGAAGGCGACCAGCGAGGCCGCCGTGTCGAGCGCGTCCTGGCTCGTCGCCCCGTGGTGCACGTACGCCTTCGCCGCCGCGGGCACCAGGTCGACGAGGTCGCGCACCAGCGGCACGACCGGGTTGCCGGACGCCGTGGCGCGGCCGCCGAGCGAGACCGGGTCGAGCACGGCGGAGTCGATCGCCGACACGATGGCGCGCGCGGCGGCGTCCGGCACGATCCCGGCGCGGGACTGCACGACGACGAGCGCGCGTTCGAAGTCCAGCAGGGCGCGCAGCCACGCCCGGTCGCCCAGCTCCGCGTCGACGACGGGGTCGCCGAACAGCGGGCGGAACAGGTCAGAGGTCGAAGAAGACGGTTTCATCGTCGCCCTGGAGGTGGATGTCGAAGCGGTAGCCGAACGGGGCGGGCTCCGCGATGAGGGTCCGGCGTCGAGCCGGGTCGGGGATCGAGGTCAGCACCGGGTCCTCGGCGTTGCCGGGCTCGTCGGCGAAGTAGATCCGGGTCACCAGCCGGACCAGCATCCCCCGGCAGAACACGGACACGGCGAGGTGCGGCGCCTGCGCGCCGTCGTCCGACGGCAGCAAGCCGGGTTTGACCGTGTGGAAGCGGAACGTCCCGCTCTCGTCGGTGGGACACCGGCCGAAACCGCGAAAACCCTTGCGCGCCACCGCTCCGCGCGGATCGTTCGGATGGTCGAACCGGCCGTCGGGGTCGGCCTGCCAGACCTCGACCAGCGCGTCGGGCACCGGGTCGCCCGCGCCGTCGAGCACCCTGCCGACGACGTCGAACGCCCCCGGCGCGTCCTCGTCCACGACGAGGTGGCCGCCCTCCCACGTCAGGCCGACCGAGAAGAACGGTCCCACGGTCTGGGACGGGGTGGTCTGCAGGTCACTCATCGTCGTGGTCCTCCTCGGCCTCGAACGGCGTGGGGTCGCTGCCGCGCAGCACGATGTCCCAGCGGTAGCCCAGCGCCCACTCGGGAACCGTGCTGTCGAGGTCGAACGCGGCGACCATGGCCTCGCGCGCGGCGGGGCGGGCCGCGTTGAAGATCGGGTCCTGGTCGAACAGCGGGTCGCCGGGGAAGTACATCTGGGTGATCAGCCGCTGGGTGAACGCGGTGCCGAACACCGAGAAGTGGATGTGCGCCGGGCGCCAGGCGTTGTGGTGGTTCCGCCACGGGTACGCGCCGGGCGCGATCGTGGTGAACCGGTAGTCGCCCTCGGCGTCGGTCATCGCGCGGCCCACACCGGAGAAGTTGGGGTCGAGCGGGGCCGGGTGGCGGTCGAGGTCGTGCCGGTAGCGACCGCCCGCGTTGGCCTGCCAGACCTCCACGAGGGTGTTCGGGATCGGCCTCCCGTCGCCGTCCCTGACCTTGCCGGTGACGATGATCCGCTGGCCCTGCGGTTCCCCGTCGTGCTGGGCGGTGAGGTCGTTGTCGTTCTCGCCCACGCGCTCCTCGCCCAGCAGCGGGCCGGTGATCTCGCCGAGTCGTTGCGGCAGCAGGACCAGCGGGTGCTTGGGGGCGCGGGAGATGTTCGACCGGTAGTCGGGGAAGGCGACCGGCGGGTGCGATTCGGGGTCGGGCCGGTAGTGCGCCAGGCGCTTGGTGTCGGCGGGCACTGGAGGACTCCTTCAGGCGGTGAGGTCGCGGAGCGCGGCGAGTTCCTGGTCCGTCGGCCGGTCCGTGGTGACCAGGTCCGGCGAGGTCTTGAGGTCCCAGCCCGTCTTCGCCTTGGCGGTGGCCAGGTCGACGCCGGGGTGCAGCTGGGTGAGGGTGAGTTCGCACGTGTCGGGATCCGGGCGCAGGACACCGAGGTCGGTGATGACGAGCTGCGGGCCCCTGCCCTTCAGCCCGAGCTCCTCGCGATCACCCCGGCCGCGGCCGAAGCCCATGGAGGTCACGAAGTCCACCCGCTCCACGAAGGCGCGGGGGTTCTGCCGGACGATCATGAAGACCTCCTTGCAGGACGCCGCGATCTCGGGCGCGCCGCCCGCGCCGGGCAGGCGGACCTTGGGCTCGCGGTAGTCGCCGCCGATGACCGTGGTGTTGATGTTCGCGTACCTGTCCAGCTGCGCCGCGCCGAGGAACCCGACGTCGACGCGGCCGGGCTGAAGCCAGTAGTTGAAGATCTCCGGCACGCTCACGACGCTGTCCGCCGAATCGGCGAGGACACCGTCCCCGATGGACAGCGGGAGGGTGGCGGGCTTGGAGCCGATGGTGCCGGACTCGTAGACGAGGACCAGGTCCGGGGCGTGCGTGCGGCGCGCCAGGTTCGCCGCCGTGCTGGGAAGACCGATGCCCACGAAGCACACGGCCCCGTCGGTGAGCGCCCTGGCGGCGGCGATGGTCATCATCTCGTCGGAGGTGTAGTCGGTCATGCCACGCCCTCCAGCCAGGTCCGGAAGGACTCGCGGTCCTTGCTGATGGCGTCCCAGCCCTTGTAGTAGTCGTTGTCGCGGGTCGAGTAGTCGTGGGCGTACGACGGGTGCGCGCCGCCGGGGACCTCGGCCACGTAGTCGACGACCCAGGACGGGAGGACCACCGCGCCGGGTCGTGGCTCCAGTTCGTCCACGACCTCCTCGACGGTGACCAGCGACCGCTCGGCGGCCAGCACGGCTTCCTTCTGCACCCCGGTGATGCCCCAGAGCTGCACGTTGCCCTTGCGGTCGGCGCGCTGGGCGTGGATCACGGCGGAGTCGAGCTTGAGCGCGGGAACGGCGGTGAGCACCTCACCGGTGAAGGGACAGGTGATGGGCGCGATGTTGTCCGTCTGCTCGGGCAGGTCGGTCCCCACGTACCCCCGGAGCACGGCGAACGGAAGTCCGGACGCGGCGGCCACGTACCTGTTGGCCATGCCGGCGTGGCTGTGCTCCTCCAGTTCGAGCGGCGCGGGCCACCCGTTCTGCACGGCGTCGCGAAAGCGGTGCAACGACCCGACCCCCGGGTTGCCGCCCCAGGAGAAGACGAGCTTCCGAGCACACCCCGCGCCGATGAGCTGGTCGTAGATGACGTCGGGCGTCATGCGCACCAGGGTCAGGTCACGCTTGCGCTGCCGAATGACCTCGTGCCCGGCCGCGAAGGGGATGAGGTGCGTGAAACCAACGCCGTTCGCTCAGCGAACAAGTATCCGTAGGGCGAACACTACTGGGAGCAGCCAACCGCGACCAGTGGCGTATCCACTGAATGGAAGCCGAACCAGCAGAGGCACACAGCTCGACGCGCCGGACGCGACGACACGGCTTGACCAGCCGCACCTCAAGCGCCACCCAACTGACTAAGGCCAGCGGAAGCACGCAACCAATCCGACGCACTCCCCCTCCGCCGCCCCGATCCGAAGCGTCCTCAGCATTTTTCTTCGTTTGTCAAGGCATCTTTCCCGCCTTGACAAATCAAGGAAAATGGTGGAGACAATTGCGCGAGCGGGGTGGCGTCGGGGGAACCACGCGACCTCTACGCGCGGGTCCGACGGGCTGCGGGCTTCGGTTTCCAGCGGCCGCACGCAGCCGACTACGGCTCTCAGCAGTAGTGAGCAGCGATTACGGCCTTCGGCGGTGGCGAGCACTGGCTGCGCTGCCGTCGTGCTGTGGCCGATTTGACTCGGGGACCCCTTGATTTGACCCTTGATCGGGCTAAAAGGGCAGTCCCAAAAGCCTGCCCGATCTCCAATTTTAAGGGTCAAATCCCCCGAGTAAAATCGGCCACGCCTAGGACGCTGGCCTCGGGTTTGCGCAGTGGGTCAGCTCGCCGCCTTACCCCTACCCGCCACACCCCGCCCCATCACCCCATTGGCATCGCTTGAACAGCCAGGAGGGTGATGTCGTCGTGTTCCGACGGTCCGAGCCAGTCGAACACCGCGCGTCGTACCGTGTCGACGGTCGCGTCCGCCCGCTGTCCCGTGCACTCCCTCAGCACGGCCTGCAGGCGTTCTTCCCCGAACAGCTCTTCCCGGTCCGACTCCGCTCGCGCCTCGGTGATGCCGTCGCTGTACAGCAGCAGCGTCTCCCCCGGTCGAACCGTCACGGACGTCTCCTGGAAGCGCACGTCCGTCAGCACCCCGACGATGCCGCCGCGCGCCACGACCTCCTCCACGGTCCCGCCCGCGTGCAGCAGGATCGGTGGTGGGTGTCCGCCCGAGGCCAGTGTCAGGCGCAGGCCGCCGTCGTCGAGTTGTTCGAGGGTTCCCACCACCAGGGTCGTGAACAGCTTGCTGCCCGCCGCCACCAGTGCCGCGTTGAGCAGGTACAGCAGCTGCGCCGGGCGTTGTTCCACCAGCAGCAACGTGTGCAGCGACCTGCGCACCCGTCCCGAGTGGACCGCCGCCTCCAAGCCGTTGCCGCAGACGTCGCCGAGCACGAACGTGGCGCTGCCGTCCTCGCGCAGGTGGACGTCGTAGAAGTCCCCGCCGACCCCGGCCCGCCGCGCGGCCGGGTGGTAGGCCGTCGCCAGCAGGGTGCCCGGCACGTCCGGCAACGTCGAGGGCAGCAGGTCCGCCCGCAGCACCTCGACCACCCTCGCCTGTTCGCCGTGCCGGGTCGCGGCTTCCAGGGCTCGGGCGGCGTGCACGCCGTAGCGGCGGACGGACTCGATCTCGGTGTCGCTGAACGGCCCGCGCGATACGTGCCTGACCAGCACCAACGCGCCCAGCGAAGCACCGTTCCTGATCAGCGGCACGGCGTGGGCGGATCCTGCTTCGCCGAAGTCGACCGGCAGGTCGGGCGTGCTCTCCACGCCGAACTCCGCGTGGGCGGTCGCGCCGTCGAGCACGTCCAGCAGGCCGGTGACCAGGCCTGCCGACTGGCGGGTCGTGCGGCTGCGGGTCACCTCGGCGTCGCCCCCGGTGGCGTGCCACCACTCGACCCGGCCCCGCGGGGCCGGGACGATGACGGCGCACTGGTCGGCGAGGTGGGCCAGTGCCAGTTCCACGATGGCGCGGAGCGTGTCCGGGCGGTCCGTGGCGGCCGAGAGCTTGTTCAGGGCGTCGTCCAGGAACGCGGTGTCCCAGACCGCGGGCGGGTCCAGGTAGCAGGCGGTCCAGCCTTCGCCCAGGTCCTGGCGCCGGGCGGGGGCGGTCAGGGGCTCGCCCGGCCGCAGGTCGGGGTGGAGGGCGGTCGCCGCCGGGTTGAGCAGGGCGACGGTGCCGGACTCGTCCACGACGGCCACCGCCTCGTGGAGGCCGTCCACCAGGCGCTGCCAGGCGAGCAGGGTGGTTCCCGGTGCCTCCGTGTCCACACGGTGCCCCTGGGCCATCGGGTGCGCTCCTGGTGGTCGGGGACGGTGGTGGCGCGGCCCTCAACTTATCGGACCGGCTCGTGGGAGGCTTGGGGCAGATCGCCGATTCTCGCGGAGGCTGGAGTGACGACGGGGCTGGACGACACCGACGTGACGGGCGTCGCGGCGCTGGAACGCGTGCTCGCCGCGATGCGGGACATGCGGGACGGCAACTTCCGCCGCAGGCTGGTGCCTGCCGGCGGGGGCGTCGCCGCCGAGCTGGCCGAGGTGTTCAACGACATAGCCGGGCGCAACCAGCGGCTGGTCGGTGAGCTGGTGCGGGTGCGGCAGGTCGTCGGGCAGGAGGGGCGGCTGGACGAACGGCTCGCGCCCGACGACGGGCAGGCGGGCTGGGCACTGGCGACCGAGTCGGTGAACGGGCTGCTGGAAGACCTGATGCGGCCGACCACGGAGCTGAGCCGGGTCCTGGCGGCGGTCGCGGACGGCGACCTGACGCAGCACATCCAGGTCACCGCGCGCGGCGACCTGGCGGCGCTGGCGGAGACGTTCAACTCGATGACGGCGACGCTGCGGACGTTCGCGGGCGAGGTCACCCGCGTGGCGCGCGAGATCGGCACGGACGGGCGACTGGGCGGCCAGGCCGAGCTGCCGGGCGTGGCGGGCATCTGGAAGGACCTGACCGACTCGGTCAACTTCATGTCCGGCAACCTCACGGCGCAGGTGCGCGACATCGCGCAGGTCGCGACGGCCGTGGCGCAGGGCGACCTGACGCAGAAGATCACCGTCACGGTCGCGGGCGAGATGCTGGAGCTGAAGGACACCCTCAACACGATGGTGGACCAGCTCTCCTCGTTCGCGGGCGAGGTCACCCGCGTCGCGGTCGAGGTCGGCACCGAGGGCAGGCTGGGCGGCCAGGCGCAGGTGCCCGGCGTCGGCGGCACGTGGCGGGACCTCACCGACTCGGTGAACTTCATGGCGGGCAACCTGACCAGCCAGGTCCGCAACATCGCCCAGGTCGCGACGGCCGTGGCGCGCGGCGACCTGTCGCAGAAGATCGACGTCGACGCCCGCGGCGAGATCCTCGAACTCAAGACCACGCTCAACACCATGGTCGACCAGCTCTCCTCCTTCGCGGGCGAGGTCACCCGCGTCGCCCGCGAGGTCGGCAGCGACGGGCGGCTCGGCGGCCAGGCGCAGGTGCCCGGCGTCGCGGGCACCTGGCGCGACCTCACCGACTCCGTGAACTCGATGGCGGGCAACCTGACCAGCCAGGTCCGCAACATCGCCCAGGTCACCACCGCCGTGGCGCGCGGCGACCTGTCGCAGAAGATCGACGTCGACGCCCGCGGCGAGATCCTCGAACTCAAGAGCACGCTGAACACGATGGTCGACCAGCTCTCCTCCTTCGCGGGCGAGGTGACGCGCGTGGCCCGCGAGGTGGGCAGCGACGGGCGGCTGGGCGGCCAGGCGACGGTGCCCGGTGTCGCGGGCACCTGGCGCGACCTCACCGACTCGGTGAACTTCATGGCGGGCAACCTGACCAGCCAGGTCCGCAACATCGCCCAGGTCGCGACGGCCGTGGCGCAGGGCGACCTGTCGCAGAAGATCACGGTCAACGCCAAGGGCGAGATCCTCGAACTCAAGACCACGCTCAACACCATGGTCGACCAGCTCTCCTCCTTCGCCGACGAGGTCAACCGGGTCGCGCGCGAGGTCGGCACCGAGGGGCGGCTGGGCGGTCAGGCCCAGGTGCCCGGCGTCGCGGGAACCTGGAAAGCGTTGACGGACAACGTGAACTCCATGGCCGACAACCTGACGGCGCAGGTGCGCAGCATCGCGCAGGTGACGACGGCGGTCGCGGGCGGCGACCTGAGCCAGAAGATCACCGTGGACGCGCGGGGCGAGATCCTCGAACTCAAGAGCACGATCAACACGATGGTCGACCAGCTCTCGTCGTTCGCCGACGAGGTCACCCGCGTGGCGCGCGAGGTCGGCACGGACGGGCGGCTGGGCGGCCAGGCGAAGGTGCCGGGCGTCGCGGGAACCTGGAAGAACCTCACGGACAACGTGAACTCCATGGCGGACAACCTGTCCGGGCAGGTCCGCAACATCGCCACGGTCGCCACGGCCGTCGCGAACGGCGACCTGTCGAAGAAGATCACCGTGGAGGCCAAGGGCGAGGTCGCCGCGCTGGCCGAGACGATCAACGGGATGGTCGACACGCTGCGGGCGTTCGGCGACGAGGTGACCCGCGTGGCGCGCGAGGTCGGCACCGAGGGCATCCTCGGCGGCCAGGCGCGCGTGCCGAACGTGGCGGGCACCTGGAAGGACCTCACGGACAACGTGAACTTCATGGCGGGCAACCTGACCAACCAGGTCCGCAACATCGCCCAGGTCACCACGGCGGTGGCGCGGGGCGACCTGTCGAAGAAGATCGACGTCGACGCGCGCGGCGAGATCCTCGAACTCAAGACGACGATCAACACGATGGTCGACCAGCTGTCGTCGTTCGCGGGCGAGGTCACCCGTGTCGCCCGCGAGGTCGGCACGGAGGGCAGGCTCGGCGGCCAGGCCGAAGTGGACGGTGTCTCCGGCACCTGGCAGAAGCTGACCGAGAGCGTGAACCAGTTGGCCAGCAACCTGACCACGCAGGTGCGGGCCATCGCGGCGGTCGCCACGGCGGTGACGGCGGGCGACCTGACCCGGCAGATCACCGTGGAGGCGTCCGGCGAGCTGGCGGAGCTCAAGGACAACGTCAACCAGATGATCGGCAACCTCAAGGAGACGACCCGCACCAACCAGGAGCAGGACTGGCTGAAGACGAACCTGGCCAGGCTCTCCGGGCTGATGCAGGGCCACCGCGACCTGCACGCGGTCGCGTCGCTGATCATGAGCGAGCTGACGCCGCTGGTGTCGGCGCAGCAGGGCGCGTTCTTCCTGTTCCAGCAGGAGGGTTTCGAGCTGACCGCGAGCTACGGCTACGGCAGGCCGGACGGCCGCGTGGTGCGGTTCGCGCCGGGCGAGTCGCTGGTCGGGCAGGCGGCGCTGGAGAAGAAGACCATCCTGGTCACGGGCGTCCCGCCGGGCTACCTGACCATCTCGTCCGGACTGGGCTCGTCGACGCCCGCGAACCTGATCATCCTGCCCGTGCTGTTCCAGGGCGAGACGCTCGGCGTGATCGAGCTGGCCACGGTCAACGAGTTCACCGACGTGCACCTGGACCTGTTGGAGCAGTTGAAGGAGAACATCGGCGTCAACGTGAACACCATGCTGGCCAACGCCCGCACGGACGCGCTGCTCGCCGAGTCCCAGCGCCTCGCGCAGGAGCTGCGGGCCGGGTCGGCCGAGCTGGAGGACCGCGCGAAGCAGCTGTCGTCGGCGTCGAAGTACAAGTCCGAGTTCATGGCGAACATGTCGCACGAGCTGCGGACCCCGTTGAACAGCCTGCTGATCCTGGCGAAGCTGCTGGCGGACAACCTGGACGGCAACCTCAACCCGAAGCAGGTGGAGTTCGCCAGGACGATCCACTCGTCGGGCAGCGACCTGCTCCAGCTGATCGACGACATCCTCGACCTGACCAAGGTCGAGGCCGGGCACATGCAGGTGCAGGCCGAGCCGGTGCGCCTCGCCGAGCTGGTCCGCTACGTCGAGGCGCTGTGCCTGCCGCTCACGGCGGAGAAGGGCCTGGAGTTCCACATCAGCGTGGAGCCGGACGTGCCCGTCACGCTGCACACCGACGAGCACCGGTTGCAGCAGATCCTGCGCAACCTGCTGTCCAACGCGGTGAAGTTCACCCACGAGGGCGGGATCGACCTGCACATCCGGCACGCGCAGCCGCAGGAGGCACCGGACATGGCGTGGCCGCGCACGACGTCGATGCTCGCGTTCGACGTCCGCGACACCGGCATCGGCATCCCGGCCGAGAAGCTGTCGGTGATCTTCGAGGCGTTCCAGCAGGCCGACGGCACCACCAGCCGCAAGTACGGCGGCACGGGCCTCGGCCTGTCGATCAGCCGGGAACTCTCGCAGCTGCTCAACGGCAGGCTGAACGTGCGCAGCGAGCCGGGCATCGGCAGCACGTTCACGCTGTATCTGCCGCTGGTGAGGAACGCGCAGCCGGTGGAGCTGCCCGCGCCGCTGCCGGAACTGCTGGAGCCGGTGCCGTCCGCGCCGGTCAACCACCCCCGGCCCGCGCAGGGGGGCCAGGCCGCCGCGCCCGCGACGCTGGTGGCGCCGAACCCGCTGCCCGCCGCGCCGACCCGGTTCCACGGCGAGAAGGTGCTGGTCGTGGACGACGACCTGCGCAACGTGTTCGCGCTGACCAGCGTGCTGGAGCTGCACGGGTTGCAGGTGATCTACGCCGACAACGGCATCGCGGGCGTGCGGGCGCTGGAGCAGTACGACGACGTGACGCTCGTGCTGATGGACATCATGATGCCGGAACTCGACGGCAACGCCACGATGGCCGCGATCCGGGCGATGGAGCACTACGAGGACCTGCCGGTCATCGCGGTGACCGCCAAGGCCATGAAGGGCGACCGGGAAAAGAGCCTCGCCTCCGGCGCCACGGACTACGTGACCAAGCCGGTCGACACCGACCACCTGCTGCGGCTGATCGGCTACTACCTGGGGATGGCCGACGGCGCCTGAGCCGGGTCGGGGGCCTTCAGCGGCCCGGTGGTGGCGTCGGTGATGGTCTTCAGCGCTTGCGCCACGACCGATACGAGGTCGGCCGGGACGTGCTCCAGGACGCGGCGGCGGGCGATCCGGAGGTGCGCGGGCTGAGCGGCCTTGAGCCGGTCGTGACCCGCGTCGGTGAGCACGGCGAGGTTGCCGCGCGCGTCCGCGCCGTGGCGCTCCTTGTCCACCAGGCCGTGAGCGCGCAGGGCGTCGACGACCCTGGTGATGCGGGACGGCGTGAGGCCGATCGCGGTGGCCAGTTCGGACATGCGCAGGCGGTGGTCGGGGGCCTCGCTGAGGGTCAGCAGCGCGGCGAAGTCGGTCATGGACAGGCCGGTGGCGCGGGTCATGTCGTCCTCCAGCGCCCTGGGGAGCGCGTGGACGAGACGCCCCAGGGACGACCAGAGGAGCATCTCCTCGGCTTTGAGCCGGTCCGTGTCGGTCACACCGCCATCCTCCCCCACCTTGCTTGCCCAGGCAAAGTTTTTCGCGTATTACTTGCCTGGGCAAGCAAGGTCTTGCCGAACCACCCGAAGGAGGACGTCATCACCACTCCATCACCGGGTTCGGGAACGCCCGAACCCGACAGCCCGGTCGCGGACCTGCCGGGCTTCACCCACCGCTACGCCGACGTCGACGGCGTTCGCCTGCACCACGTGGTCGGCGGCAGCGGCCCCGCCGTGCTGCTCGTGCACGGCTGGCCGTTCACCTGGACCGAGTGGCGGCCGACCATGCCGCTGCTGGCGGTCGCCGGCTTCACCGTCATCGCCCCGGACCTGCGGGGATCGGGCGACTCGGGCAAGCCCGCGGGCCGCCGCACCAAGAGGGAGGAGGCGGAGGACCTGCATCGACTGGTCGCCCACCTCGGTCTGCGCGAGGTGAACCTGGCGGGCACCGACATCGGCGCCATGGTCGCCCACGCCTACGCGGCGGCCCACCCGGACGAGGTGCGCCGCCTGGTGCTCAGCGAGTCGTCCCTGCCGGGGTTCGGCCTCGAACGCCTGATGGACGTCGCGTCCGGCGGCTCGTGGCACTTCGGCTTCCACGCCCAGGTCGACCTCGCCGAGATGCTCACCGCGGGCAAGGAGGAGGCCTACCTCGACGGCTTCTGGTCGTTGATGTCCGCGGGCGGACTCACGCCCGCGGACCGCGCCGAACTGCTGCGCACCTACCGCGCGCCCGGCGGCATGCGCGGCGGCTTCGAGCACTACGCGACCCTCGTCGAGGACGGCCGCGCGGCGCGCGGCGCGAGTCGCGTGGAGATGCCGGTCCTCGTCCTCAACGGCGAACACGGCCTGCCGCAACGGGTCCTGCTCGACGGCGTCCGCGAGGCCGCCACCGACGTGCGCGCGGACATCGTCCCCGGCAGCGCCCACACCATCGGCCTGGACAACCCGACCTGGCTCGCCGCCCGGCTCGCCGACTTCTTCCACGGGAGCACCGCATGAAGATCCTCGTCACGGGAGCCACCGGCTACGCCGGTTCCCGCATCGCCGCCGCGCTCAGCCGGGACGGCCACGCCGTCCTCGGCCTGACCCGCTCGGCGGACGACCGCTCCCTCGCGGCGATCGAGGTCACGCCGGTGGTCGGCGACCTCGCGCGACCGGACTCCTGGCGCGACCACCTCCGGGACGTGGACGCGGTCGTGCACGTGGTGCTCGACCTCGGCGACCCCGTCGGCAGCGACCGGCGGCTGTTCGCCGAACTGCTCGCCGCGCAGGGGGACGACGGCCGCCGACGCCACCTCGTCTACACGACCGGCATCTCCGCTTACGGCCGTACCGGCCTCGCGCTGATGGACGAGACCACTCCGGGGAACCCCGCCAGTCCCCTGCACTTCCGCTTCCGGCTGGAACGGGAACTCGGCGACTCGGGGCTGTCCCACACGGTCGTCCGGCCGGGCTTCCTCTACGGCGGGGCGGCGGGCACCTCGATGACGGGCCAGTGGTTCGCCGCCGCGGAGGAGGGCCACGCCGTCTTCCACGGCGACGTGGCCAAGCGATGGAGCTGGATCCACGTCGAGGACCTGGCCGCCGCGTACACCGCCGTCCTGCGCGACCCGGCCAGGTTCGACGGCGAGACCTTCGTCGTCGCCGACGACCAGCGCCTGCGCGCGATCGACGTCCAGCGGGAAGCCCTGCGGGCGGCGGGCTTCACCGGCGAGGTCGCGCTGGCGACCGCCGAGGAAGGCGGGGTGCTGCACCTGGCCGCCGACCAGGACGAGCTGGTCAGCAGCGCGAAGGCCCACCGACTGCTGGGATGGCGTCCGCGCCACCTCTCCCCGACCGACGCCATGGACGTCCACCACCGGGCGTGGAAGGCCGCCCGGCCCGCCTGACCACCGTCGGCCGGGCTAGACCGGTTCGCCGACCGCCTGGCCGACGGTGTCGTGGATGCTCATGACGGTTGTGAGGTCGGTCAGGCGGAACAGCTTGTGCACCGCGGGCCGCATCGACGCCAACCGGAACCGCCCGCCGCCCGCACCCAGCCGCCGGTGCCAGTCGACCATCAGCGCCAGACCGGTGGAGTCCATGAACTCCAGGTCGGCCAGGTCGAGGACCACCCGGTCGGTGACGGCGAGTTCGAGGTGGTCGGACAGGGTGGCGACGGTCTCGGCGTCGAGCTCGCCGGACACCACCACGACCTTCCACTCGCCGTGGACCTCACTGCGCACCTGCAAGTCCATCGTCCTCGCGTCCTTCCGCACGACCGGCGTCGCGACCCAGGAGATCGTGCAACAGGAGGTCCCCCGGCGCGAGCACC
Organism: Umezawaea sp. cmx-9-4; assembly: GCA_049997955.1. Taxonomy (GTDB): domain Bacteria; phylum Actinomycetota; class Actinomycetes; order Mycobacteriales; family Pseudonocardiaceae; genus Umezawaea. The sequence continues at coordinate 211,956 of JAEBDY010000015.1, forward strand.
GGGTGGCCGAAGCGGCGGACCGCCCGGTGGATGTGCGACGATGCGGACCGGCCGATCAAGGGCGAGCGGGGAGCGGGATGTGCTGAACGAACCAGCGACACCCGTCGCCGTCGTGCTCCCGGCGGAGCCCGGATCGTGCTCGCGGGCTCGACGTGTGGTCGACGAAGCGGTCACGAACTGGGGCCTGCCGGAGGAGTTCGCGGACGACGCCGCGCTGGTGGTCACCGAACTGGTGTCCAACGGCGCGGACCACGCCGAAGGGCCGTTGCGGCTCACGGTGAACCGCACGGAGAACGGGGTGCGCATAGAGGTGCACGACCGTTCCCCGGTGCTGCCCGTGCTGAGACCCGTCAGCCCGGAATCGCCGCGCGGCCGCGGGATGATCATCGTGAACGCGCTGAGCGCCGACTGGGGCGTGGAGCCGGACGACGAGGGCAAGACCGTGTGGTCCGAGATGGAAGCCGGCTAGCCACCGACCCCTCACGACCCGTCGACGCCGAGTCCAGCGACCGCCGGCTCGGGGTGACACATCGACCGGGCCACCACGCGGGCTCGCGGACCGGCCACCCGACGGCCCGGCCACCACCGCTCACGGGATCGGACTGCCCAGGCCCGCCCAGCGCGCCTGCAGCGAACCGACCGGCCCCAGGACCATCCTCCGGCGCAGACCGCTTGGCGTCCTGGACCGGTCACCGGCCGGGCGGCCCCGTGGGCGTCGTCAGGAGCCGACAACCTCACCCGGTCGAGCGAAACGACCCGGCCGCTCGACCCCGAGAACTGTCGTACCCCCGCCGTGACGTGTGCGTCGGGGGGCTGCCCGACCGGCGACCCCTGCCACGCCACCAACCCCCGGCACGACGTCGTGCACACCCCTCCCCCCGAAATCCGACACCGCGATCGTGGAACGGGTTTCCCAGCTGCCGGACGGCCGACGCCGAGACCCGGCAAGGCGGTCCGTTCTCCAGTGGACGGTCCGCATCCCCTGCGCCCGAGGGACTTCCTCCACCCGCGCACGCGAAACCCCAACTCCGCCAACGTCGAGCGCGGTCACGGACGGTCCAATCCCAGGTCCCTCCAATGGACCAGTGGTCTACCGCCGCCTCGGGAACATTTGCCCTACCTGGGACACTGTGGGTTTGATCGCGTGCCCCAGTGGGCATGAACCCGGTCCCGACAAGACTTCAGGAGGCGCACGGATGCCCGGTAGACCCGAGCGGGTCGGAGTGCTCGACGTCGGCTGTTTCAGCGCTCAGCTCGTCGTGGTGGACCGGGCACAGGGGTCCCTCCTGCACCCCGAGGTGTCCTACAAGGTGCGGTTGCGGATGGACCGCGCGCTCGATGAACGCGGTCGCATCACGAAGGCCGGGGTGGACCAGCTGGTGTCCGCGGTGCGCGAGGCGCGGCGGCTGGCGGACCAGGCCGAGGTGTCGACGCTGGTGCCGTTCGCGACCTCGGTGATCCGGGACGCCGCCAACGGGGCCTCGGTCATGGAGCAGGTCGCCGCTCGGGCCGGGGTCGGGCTGGGTGTGCTGTCCGGGCCGGAGGAGGCGCGGCTGTCGTACCTGGCCGCGCGCCGCTGGTTCGGGTGGTCGGCCGGGCCGCTGGTGGTGCTGGACGTCGGCGGCGGCACGGTGGAGATCGCCGCCGGTGTCTCGGAGACGCCGGAGTTCGCCCGGTCGCTGCCGCTGGGCGCGCGGACCCTGACCAGGGAGTGGCTGGCCGACGCGGCCACGTCGCCGCGCAAGCTGCGCGAGCTGCGGTCGCACCTGGTCGAGCGGATAGAGACGGTGCTGCCCGTGACGGTCGAGGGCCGCGCGGTCGGCTGCTCCAAGGTGTTCGAGCAGCTCGCCCGGCTCGCGGGCGCCCGCCCGCAGCGGGAGGGGCCCTCGGTGCCGCGGCAGTTGACGCTCGCGGACCTGCGCTCGTGGATCCCGCGGCTGGCCTCGCGGTCGGCGCGGCAGCGCGCCCGGCTGCCGGGGATCTCCGCGCACCGGGCCCGCCAGTCGCTCGCGGGCGCGGTCGTCGCCGAGGCGCTGATGTCGTCCGCCGGGCGCGACGTCGTCGAGATCTGCCCGTGGTCCACCAGGGAGGGTCTGCTGCTGAGCCTGATCGAGCACCGCGGCCGCGCGGGCGACCGCATCAGGGTCGCGTGACGTGCCCAAGGAGATGATGACGCTCGTGGTCGAGACCGACCGCGCGGGTCGGGTCGTGGTGGCCGTGCGCGGCGAGATCGACCAGGCGGCGGCGGTGAAGCTGCTGCACAAGCTGGACCGGCTGGTCGCCGAGGGGCGGGCCCGGATCGTGCTGGAGATGTCCGGGGTCCGGTTCTGCGGCGCGCAGGCGTTGAGCGCGCTGGTGCGCACCCGTGCGCGCGCCGACCGGGCGGGCGGCTGGCTGCGCCTGGCGGGCACGCCTTCGCACGTGCGCAAGGTGATCGCCGTGACGGACCTCGACCGGCTGCTGCCGCACCACGAGGACGTGGCGGCGGCCCTGCTCGGCAGACGAGCGCCTGCGGACACGAAGAAGTAATCCACGAGCGTGCGGAGTCCGTCGCGGCGTACGTTGCCGCGGTGGACATCCGCACCGCACGACCGGACGAACTCGCGGGCCTCCAACGGATCGAGATCGCCTCGGGTGAGCCGTTCCGCGCGATCGGGATGCCGGAGATCGCCGACGACGACCCGCTTCCCCTCGACGTGCTCACCCACCTCCAGGCGCTCGGCCAGGTGTGGGTGGCGGCCGACCCCGACCCGGTGGCGTGGATCGCCGTGGAGGAGGTCGACGGGTGCGCGCACGTCGAGCAGGTGAGCGTGCACCCGGACCACGCGCGGCGCGGCGTCGGACGGCGGCTGATCGACCACGTGGACGCGTGGGCGGGCGGTCGCGGACTGGACGGGCTGACGCTGACCACGTTCCGGGACGTGCCGTGGAACGGGCCGTACTACGAGCGGCTGGGGTTCCGGCCGGTGACCGAGCCGACGCCGGGGCTGGCGGCCGTCGTCGCGCAGGAGGCGGCCCGCGGCCTGGATCCGAGCACCAGGACCTGCCTGCACCGGAGAACATGACGAGGGTCTCAGATCATCGTGGTTTCGCGGCGGTCGCGAGGGGGCAACAGAAGGGATCCGCCACCGGAGGTTGCTCGATGGTCGACTTCGTGCACGAAGCCCTGTTCTACCGGGATCCCGGTCAGTACCTGGCCGGAACGATCCCGTTCGTCCTGGACGGCCTCGCGGCGTGCGAACCCGTGCTGGTGGCGGTGCCGCCGCGCAACGTCGACCTGATCCGCGACGAGCTGGGCGCCAAGGCGGAGCACGTGCGGTTCCTGGACATGACGCGGGGCGGCCGCAACCCCGGCGGGATCATCCCCGGCGTGCTCACCCCGTTCGCGCACGAGCACCCCTCCCGCGTGCGGATCGTCGGCGAGCCGATCTGGGCGGGCCGGTCGACGAACGAGTACCCGGCTTGCGTGCAGCACGAAGCGCTGATCAACACCGCGTTCCACGACCTGGACGCGACGATCCTGTGCCCGTACGACACCCTCGGGCTGGCGCGGGACGTGCTGGTGGACGCCGAGCGCACGCACCCCGTGCTGGTCGAGGGCGGCAGGCGCTCCACCAGCACCCGCTACGACGACCCGCTGCTGATCGTCACGGACTTCAACCTGCCGCTGCCCACGCCGCCGCGCGCGGCGCGGGCGTACTGGTTCGACATGCACGGCCTGCCCACGACCCGCGGGGTGGTCGCGGAGTTCGCGACCGCGGCCGGCCTGTCCGAGGACCGGGCCGACGACCTGGTGCTCGCGGTGAACGAGCTGACGACGAACAGCGTCGAGCACGCCGACGGCGGCGGCGAACTGCTCGTCTGGCAGGAGGGCGACGCCGTGGTGTGCGAGGTGCGCGACCGCGGCGTGCTGCGCGACCCCATGATCGGCAGGCGCAGGCCCGCGCCGAACTCCAGCGGCGGGTACGGCCTCGTGATGGTGAACCTCCTGTGCGACCTCGTGCGCGTCCACTCGGGCGAGGCCGGGACGGCCATCCGCGTGCACGTGAGCTGAGCCTCACCCGATCGGTCCTGCTTCCCGGCCCCATGTCACCGGGAGGTCTCACCGCCGTCATCCTTGGCTGGTTGTCTGGAGGAGATTCCGGACGCCGTCGGCGGAGGACCTCCACACATGACCGCAGACCAGCTCAGCCCGTTGGACGTCGCCTTCCTCTGCCTGGAGGACGGGAAGAACCCGATGCACCTCGGCGCGGTGGCGACGTTCGCGCCGCACCGGCCGGTGCACCCCGCGCGGATCGTCGCGCTGCTGTGCGAACGCGCGCAGGAGGTTCCCGAGCTGCGCAAGCGAACCAGGGTGTCGTGGCTGCCGCCGGGCGGAGCGTCCTGGGTGGACGATCCGCGCTTCGCGGTCGAGGACCACGTGACGGGGCACCACCTGCGCGGCCACGGCGGTGGGGACGGGTTCGCCGAACTCGTGTCGACCTTGATGGCCCAACCGCTGGACCTGGCCCGTCCGCCGTGGGAGCTGCACGTCGTCACCGGCCTGGCGGGCGGCCGGTTCGCCGTCGTCGTGAAGCTGCACCACGCGCTGTGCGACGGCATTAAGGCGGTGGGCCTCGGGCTGCGGCTGCTGGACGACCTCGGCCGCGACCTGCCGTCCGCGCCCGAACCCGTCCCCGTCGGACTGGCCACGACCGTGGCCGCTTCCCTGAGGGAACTCGCGAGCACGGCCACCATCGCCTCCGCGGTGCTGCGCAGCGCCCGCACGCCGGGCACCCGGTCGCCGGTGCTGACCCGGTCGCCGCGTCCGCGCCAGGTCGTGATGGCGCGGCTGGGCCTCGACGAGGTGCAGCGGGTCCGCAAGCGGCACGGCGGCACCGTCAACGACGTGCTGCTGGCGCTGGTGACGGGCGCGCTGCGGCAGTGGCTGGTGGCGCACGACAGCGCGGGTGAGGGCTCGACCGTGCGCGCGCTGATCCCGGTGAGCAGGCGGGCCCGCGACCCGAGGGGCGGCGCGGGCAACCAGATCTCCGGCTTCCTGTGCGAGTTGCCGGTAGGCGAGCCGGACGCGCGGGAACGCCTGCGCGTCGTGCGGGCGGACATGGACCGCAACAAGGCCGTCGGCCCCGGCAGGGGTCCCGGCGCGCTGCCGCTGCTGGCGAACCGCATCCCGGCCGCCGTGCACCGCCTGGCGACGCCGCTGGTGGGCCGCTGCGCTCCCCTGCTGTTCGACGCGGTCGTGACGAGCGTCCACCTGCCCGCGCTGCCGCTGAAGCTCGACGGCGCGGACCTGAAGGAGATGTACCCGGTCGCCCCGGTGGCGGCGGGTCACGCGGTCGGCATCGCCCTGTCGGTGTACCGCGACGGCGTGCACGTCTGCCTGCACACCAACCAGCCGTGGATCTCGGGCTCGCGCTGGCTGCTCGGCGCGCTCCGCCGCGAACTGGCCGCGCTCGACTACGCCGACGCGCTTGTAGATCGGGCATAGAAGCCGGACGTACCGTCCGCAGGACCTCCAGAACCCACGGGAGTCACCATGGAGCTGACGTCGACCGTCGAGATCGAGACGCAGGACTTCGCCGTCCCGCCGCGCGAGTGGTGGGACGAGGAACCGACCATCGTGCGCGGCGAGGACTGAGCACCTGGGAGTCGCCGAGGCCCACCGGGACGAGCGGTGGACCCCGGCGACGGTCTAGGGGCGAGCCTTCGCGAACAGCTCGTCGTAGGCGTCCAGCACCGCGGGAACGCTGTAGCGCTCGGCCGCGGCCGCGACACCGGCTTCCCGGTCCGGCGGGGTGTCGCGCAGCTCGCGCAGCCGGTCGGTGATGTCGGCGGCCACGCCGGGGCGCACGAGCGCGCCGAAACCGGTCTCCCGCACCGGGATGCGGACGCCCGGCAGGTCGCTGACCATGGCGGGCACGCCCGCGAGCATCCCGACGACCTGGACGATGCCGAACGCCTCGAACGCGTTGACCGAGGGCAGCGCGAACACGTCCATGGAGGCGTAGAAGTCGCCCAGCTCCTCGTCGGGGATGAACCCGAGCAGCCTGATGCGGGGGTCGCCGTCGATCCGGCTCCGCACCCGCTCGATCACGCTGCCGCCCGCGACGGCGCCGAACTCGCCGCCGATCAGCAGCCGCGCGTCCGGGTCGTCGAGCGCGCGGAAGCCGTCGACCAGGAACTCGACGCCCTTCTCCTCCACGATCCGGCCGAGGAAGCCGACGTGGAAGCCGTCGCCGTCGCGGAACGACGGCCGCCCTGCGGGCACCGGCAGGCACGGCGGCGGGACGGCGGCCATCTTCGGCTGGATCGACGGCCACAGCCTGCTGTGCCGGGCGTAGTCCTCACTGGTCACGGCGACGATCCGCGCGTGCTTCATGGCGAGCCTGCTGGAGGCGTCGACGACCTTGCCCTGCACCGCGTTCACCAGTCCCGGCGGGAGGCTGACGTCGCAGTGGTAGGTGAGGACGACCGGGCAGCGGGCGCCCTTGGCGACCAGACCGGCCTCCAGCATCGGCAGGTGCACGTTGAGCACGTGGGCGGTCTTCGACGCGGCGACCACCATCCGGGTGAACTCCGGGCTGATGGTGCCCTTGCCCAGCTTCGCCACGACCGGCGCGCGGCTGACCCGCACGCCGTTGACGACCTCCTCCGAGGGCAGCGCCGGGTCGTGCCGGGTGGTGACGACCCGCACGCGCTGACCACGCGCGGCCAGTCCCTCAGCGACGTCCCTGGCGAAGTTGGTCAGCCCGGACACGTAGGGCGCGTAGTAGGTCAACGCGATGACCAGGTCGTCGTGCACGACGGTCCTCTCCGGAAGTGATGAGCAGGAACAAGCCGGTGAACCAGCCGAGGCCGGACCCGACGAGGAACGAGAGCTCGGCCCGCAGCAGCAGGTCCGGCACGAGCGCGAACACCGCCGCGGCGCCCGCGATGCCGACCAGCCAGGCCAGGGCCACCTTGCCGTGCAGCGCGGCGGCGACCAGCGCCTGGGTGGTGATGATCAGTCCGAGGTGCGCGACCACGCCGATGGCCATCAGCACCAGGTCTCCGCCGGCGAGCACGTAGGAGTCGCCGAACACCAGGCGCACCAGCCACGGCCCGGCGAGGCCCGCGAGCACGGCGCCGACGGCACCGGACACGGCCAGGAGAGCGGTCAGCTTGGCCAGGGCCCGGACCAGCGCCCGGCCGCCCTCCCCGGACAGCCTGGTCAGCGACGGCAGCAGCGCGGTCTGCAGCGGCACCGCCACGAACAGCGGCACGCGCACCAGCAGGAACGCCGCCAGGAACCGGCCTGCGGTGTCGGAGTCGGTCGCGGTGGCCGCGACGACGACCGGGATGCCGTTCAGCAGCACCTGTGCGCAGAGCGAGCCGAACAGCAGCGGCAGCACGGACCTCAGGAAGTCCGAAGTGGGCACTCCGCCTGGACCACGTCGGACCGCGAACAGCACCGGCAGGTGCGCGACGGCGATCGCGGCGACCAGCGTCCAGGCGAACCCGGCGCTGCCGGTGACGACCGCGTGGCCGAGGCCGAGCGCGAACAGCACCCGCAGCGCGGTGTCGACCACCAGCAGGCCGCCGTGCCACGCGAGCCTGCCGCTGCCGATGAGCGCGCCGCGGACGAGGAACTGGCCCGCGGACACCAGGCACAGCGCGGCGAGGGCCACGACCGTCCACGGCTCGCCCCCGAGCGGTGCCAGCAGGAACGGGGAGGCGGCCACGACGAGCAGCAGTTCGATCCCGGCGAGGCCGAGCGCCACGCGGGTCGCGGCCCTCGCGGCCGATCCCGGTGACAACCTGGCCAATTCCTGCTCGATTGGCAGGAACGCGCCGAATCCGATCAGCAGGGAAAGCGACCAGAAAGCGCCGAAATATCCGTACTCGGCGGGTGTGAGATTCCTCGCGACGATGGCCAGATAGGCGTTGACCAGCAGGCCGGAGACCACGACGCAGATCCCGACGAGACCGATCGATCTTGTTCCGCCGCTGGTAGGAGCGCTCAGAACGGTTCACCTCACACCACGCGGACCAGGGGGATGGCCGAACCATAACGGCCGAACGGACGCCGGAACGACCACGTTCCGGGTCCGTAACACGGTGCTCACGCGTTTAACGCAATCGTTGCAGCGCGGCCTGTAACGACGTTCCCCACGTAATTGAGCACCACTAACTTCACGGTCCGTCGATGAATGTCCAGCCGACTGAGGACCACCACGAGTGACGACAACGATTACCCCTGCGCCCGAGATCGAGTCCACTCCGCAGCCCCGGCGTGAAGGGAGGGCCCTCCGGACGATCGTCCTGGTCGCGGGCCTGCTCACCGTGGTGTTCGCGGGACTGCTCCCGCTCGCCCCGGTGACCGTGAACGACCCCACCGTCAACTGGCCGACGGACGTCTCGGCGCCGCGGTCGACCAGCCTCGCGCTGGGGGCCTACAAGCCGCTCGGCCTGGACGTCCGGTTCAGCTGCGCCACGGCGCGCGCGGCGGGTGCCTCCGGGGTGGTCCTGTCCACCATCGATCCGGGTGTTCCCGCGGCGGGGGAACGCGGTCTGGTCATCCGCCGGGAGGGCGAGCGGCTGCTGATCCAGGCGACCGGCACCACCCTGCTGGACACGCCGCTGTCGTCGGGCGACTGCGCCTACCAGGTGCGCGGGGACCAGGGCGGGCTGGCGGTGCTGCGCGACGGCGTCGAGGTCGGCCGCGGCGGTGTCCTGCCGGACGTCCACTCGCTGGCCACCACGATCACCGCGCTGGACGGCGCGTCCGCCGACGACCTGTCGGTGCGGGTGCGGGTGGACGACCAGTTCACCACCAGCCCGTCCACCGCGAAGACCGTGCTGATCGTGCTGCTGGCGCTGGCCGCGCTGACCGCCGTCGTCGGCCTCGTCCGGATGGACGTGCGGGTGTCGTTGCCGCGCACCAGGTTCCGCCCACGGCTCGTGGACATCGTCGTGCCCGCGGTCATGGTGCTCTGGGTGTTCCTCGCGCCGATGTCCGACGACGACGGCTACTACAGCGCGATGGCGCGGAACGTGCCGGTCACCGGGTACGTCGGCAACTACTACCAGCTGCTCAACCAGGGCTTCACGCCGTTCGCCTGGTTCTACTACTTCCTGGCCAAGTGGCAGTCCCTGTTCGGGATGGCGCCGGTGGTGCTGCGCGTCCCGGCCCTGCTGTTCGGCCTGGTGACGTGGTTCGCGGTCCGCTGGTTCGTGGCGCAGGCCAGGGTGATCCCCGCCGCGTGGTCGCGGCGCAGCCCGTGGGTCGACCGCGGCGCGCGGATCGTGCTCGGGTCGGCGTTCCTGGTGTGGTGGCTGCCGCTGGACATGGGCGTGCGCCCCGAGGGCGTCGTCACGATGTGCGGCGCGATCACCCTGCTGGCCGTGGCGAAGGCCGTGGAGTCGCAGCGGCTCGCGCCGCTGGCCGCGGGCATCGGCGTCGCGGGCGTCGGCTTCTTCGCCCACCCCACCGGTTTCACCGTCCTGGCCCCCCTGATCGCCGGGCTGCCGTTCCTGATCCCCCTGCTGCGCAAGGACGACGCGAACCGGAAGACGGTGCTGGCGCGCACGCTCGGCGTGCTGGCCCCCGGTGCGGTGGCGATGATCTTCGCGTTCACCGACGGCACGCTGCGCGACTTCGTGCACGCGCAGGACATCTTCCTCCGCATCGCCGGTCAGGACAGCTGGTACAGCGAGATCGCCCGGTACACGTTCCTGCTCAACGCGAGCGACCCGATGGCGAACTACGCCAAGCGGGCGCCCGTGCTGCTGTGCCTGATCGCGCTGGTGTGGTTCGTGGTGCTGGTCACCGCCGCCCGAGCGCGCCGGGTCCCCGTTCCGCCGAGGCTCGCCCTCGCCGGGTGGTCGACGCTGTTCGCGTTCCTGCTGCTGTGGTTCACGCCCAGCAAGTGGACGCACCACTTCGGCAGCTTCTCCGGCATCGGCTCGGCGTTCCTGGCGCTGATGCTGGTCGGGTCCGTCCCGCTGGCGCGGGAGTTGACGCGCGACCGCAAGGTGTCGGTGCCGGTCGTGGCGGGCGTGGTGGTCAGCGTGTCGGCGATGATGGCGCTCGCGCTCCACGGCGCCAACAAGTGGCCATACTCGTGGCTGCTGGGCATCCCGAACCCCAACGTGTCGCCCGGCGTCTCGGTGATCCGGTTCGACAAGCCGTACTGGGGCGTGATCGCCATCGCGGTGGTGGCGTTCCTGGTGACCCGCAAGCTGCCGCACTGGCGGAGGCTGTCCGTCGTCGTGGCCGTCCCGGCGGTCGTGGTGCTGTTCTTCCTGGCGAACACCACCTACCTGGTCGGCGGGTTCACCTACGCCACCGTGCGGACGCTGGGCACGTGGTCGCCGTGGGCGGCCAACGTCCGCGACCCGCTCGCCACGAACTGCGGTGCGGCGGAGGCGATCGACGTGCTGGACGTGCGGGGCGCGCAACCGCTCACGGCGCTGGCCGGCCAGCCCGCGGTCGACGAGTCGGCGTTCGCGCAGGGGCGCGGCTGGTTCGCCTCCGCTCCCCCGCCGAGCGGCGGCGCGAGCGGGACGACCTGGGGCAGCCTGGTCCAACGGCCGGGCCAGACCATCCCGGAGCAGACCGTCGGCACGCTGACCACCCCGTGGTTCGTGCTCAACGGCGGCCCGGACCCCACGGCCGTGCTGGTCGCCGGGATGCTCGGCCACGGCAACTCCCTGGTCGCCGAGTTCGGCACCACCACGGGGGCGGTGCTGTCGAGCACGACGATCACCGACGAGCAGGACAGCGTGGTGTGGCGCGACCTCGTGCTGCCACCGGCTCCCGCGGGCGCCGAGACCGTGCGGCTGATCGCGACCGACGGCTCGATGGACTGGGGCGGCTGGCTCGCGGTCACCGCTCCGTCGGTGCAGCGCGCGGTGCCGTTGAAGGACTACGTGCCCAGGGACGCCGCCGTCGCCGTGGCGTGGCAGTTCGCGTTCCTGTTCCCCTGCCAGCGCCAGCCGGAACTGCGCGACGGGATCGTCGAGCCGGTCTCCTACGCCGTGCAGTGGGGCGACACCGCCACCGCGGGCATCTCCGACGCCACCTGGCAGCCCGTTCGCGGCGGCCTGTTCGGCGACGTGCTCGTGTCGCAGTCGATCACCGACCTCACCGCCCGGATGCGCGACTTCCCCGGCGAGTTCCCCACCAGGGTCTACCAAACGGAAGCCCGCTACCCCGCGGGCCAGTACACCACCACCCACCAGCGCAAGACCCTGTTCGGCTGGGAGGCCATGCGATGACCGGCTCGGTGAGCGCGCGGGAAGCCGTCGCGCTGAGCGCGGTGCAGTCGGCGCTCGCGTCACCACAGGTGGTGCGGGCGGCGAAGGCGCTGTCGCTGTTCGGCGAGCACAGCGGCGGGTGGTTCGCGCTCGGCCTCGTCGGCGCGGCCGTCGACCGCGACCACCGTCGCGAGTGGACGATCGCGGCCGGGTCGGTGGTCGCCGCGCACGCCGCGTCCATCGTGGTGAAGCGGGTCGTGCGCCGACGACGACCCGACCACCCGGACGTCCGGGTGCTGGCGGGCACCCCGAGCAAGCTCAGCTTCCCGTCCTCGCACGCCACGTCCACGACGACCGCCGCGATCCTCTACGGCGCGCTGACCAAGCAGCCCCTCACCCCCCTGCTGGTGCCGCCCATGGTGCTCAGCAGGCTCGTGCTGGGCGTGCACTACCCGAGCGACGTCATCGCGGGATCCCTGCTCGGCGCCCTCGTCGCAGGCGGCGTGCGCCGGTTCACCTCCCGCCGACCCGAACCGGAGGAGCGATGACCGTGGCCGTCCCCGCAGAGGTCCGCCCCGCGCCCTGGCGCACGTTCGCCGGCCTCGTCCGGACCGCCCGCCCGCACCAGTGGACCAAGAACGTCCTGGTGCTGGCCGCCCCGTTCACCTCGACCCGGATCTTCGACACCGACGTCCTGCGCTCGGCCGCGCTCGCGTTCGCCGCGTTCTGCCTCGCGGCGTCGTCGATCTACCTCGTCAACGACGCCAAGGACGTGCTCGCCGACCGCGAGCACCCGAAGAAGCGGTTCCGGCCGATCGCCGCGGGCATCGTGCCCGTGCCGCTCGCCTACGGCGCCGCGGTGGCGCTGGTGCTGGGCTCGCTGGCCATCGCCGCGGCGACCAACTGGACGCTCGTCGTGATCATGGCCGTGTACCTGGTGGTGCAGCTCGGCTACTGCTTCGGCCTCAAGCACCAGCCCGTGCTGGAGCTGTGCGTCGTCGCCTCGGGCTTCCTGCTGCGCTGCATCGCCGGTGGCGTCGCGGCGAACATCGTGCCCTCGCAGTGGTTCCTGCTCGTGACGGCGTTCGGCTCGCTGTTCATCGTGGCGGGCAAGCGGTACGCGGAGATCAAGCTCTACCAGTCGACCGGCGCGGCCATCCGGCACTCGCTGACGAAGTACTCGGAGACCTACCTCCGGTTCGTCTGGGCGACTTCCGCGGCCGTCATGAACATGACCTACGGCCTGTGGGCGTTCGAGATCAGCCAGCGCACCCAGAACCACTGGGGCGCGCTGTCCATGGTGCCGTTCGTCATCGCCGTGCTGCGCTACGCCGTCGACGTCGACAGCGGCAAGGCGGGCGCCCCGGACGACCTCGCCCGCACCGACCACGTCCTGCAGGTCCTCGGCCTGGTGTGGCTCGGAACGCTCACCCTGGCGATCTACGTCTAGCCTTCCCGTCCGTGCGCCTGCTCTCCCCGGACGACCCGCTCCCGCCGAACCACCCCCGCCGCTTCGCCGTGGCGGGACCGGCGGGAGCGGGCAAGTCCACGCTCGCCGAACGGCTCTGCGGCTCGCTGGGCGTGCCGTTCACGCAGTTCGAGTCGTTCTACCACGCACCGGGGTGGACGGTCCGGGACACCTGGCGGCAGGACGTGCTCGCCTTCGTCGCCGGACCCGAGTGGGCGATCGAGTGGCAGGGCGAGGAGGTCCGCGAGGAGCTGACCGCCCGCACGCAGGTGCTGGTCTGGCTGGACCACCCACGGGTGCTGACCGTTTCCCGGACGGTCGGGCGCACGGTCGAGCGCAGGTTCGGGCGCGGCACCCCGATCGCGGGCGGCAACGTCGAGGGCCCGCTCCGGGCGTTCCTCACCGACCCCGACCACATCGTCAAGCAGGCGTGGCGCGGCCACGCGTTCATCCGGGCCAGGGTGCGGCGCCTCCTCGCCGAGGACCGGCACCCCGACCTGGTGGTCGTCCGGCTGCGCGGTCAGCGGCAGGTGGACAGGTGGCTCGCCGGACCGTTCGCGCGCGCCCTGGAGGGGTGATCCCCCGCCGTCCGTGTTTCGCCCCCGGCCACCGGGGGAAGCCGCTGGGGCATGACGAACACGCTGCTCCTGGACGTCGACGGCACGCTGGTGGACACCAACTACCACCACGCGGTCGCCTGGCTGCGCGCGTTCCAGTCCGTCGGGCTGACCGTGCCCGCCTGGCGGGTGCACCGGGCAATCGGCATGGGTGGTGACCGGCTGGTCGAGGCGATCGCCGGTGAGCACGCCGAGGCCGAGCACGGGGACGCCGTGCGCAAGGCCTGGGAGCACGAGTTCGGGGAGATGATCGGGGAGATCCGGCCCCTGGAAGGCGCCCACCGGTTGGTCACGACCGCGGCTTCCGAGCACGGGTTCCACGTCGTGCTGGCCAGTTCCGGCAAGAGGGAGCACGTCGAGCACTACCTGGACCTGCTGGACGTCCGCGACGTGATCGCGGGGTTCACCACGGCCGACGACGCCGAGGAGAGCAAGCCCGCCCCCGACCTGCTCCAGGTCGCGCTGTCCACAGTGGACACCGATCGGGCGGTCGTGGTCGGCGACTCCGTGTGGGACTGCGACGCGGCCCTGCGGATCGGCCTTCCGGTGGTGGGGCTGCTGACCGGCGGCGTCTGCGAGGCCGAACTGCGGGAGCACGGTGTCACCTCGGTGTACGCGGAGCTGGACAACCTGCGCGCCGACCTCGTCGACCTTCCCTTCGCCCCCGTCTAGAGGAGGACTCGAAATGCGCATCGGCTACACGTTGATGACCGAGCAGGCGGGCGCGAAGGCCCTGGTCGACCACGCCGCGGGCGCCGAGCGCGCGGGTTTCGACTTCGAGGTCATCAGCGACCACTACTTCCCCTGGCTGGACGAGCAGGGCCACGCGCCGTACGCGTGGAGCGTGCTCGGCGCGGTGAGCGTGGCGACCGAGCAGGTCGACCTGATGACGTACGTGACGTGCCCGACCATGCGGTACCACCCGGCGGTCGTGGCGCAGAAGGCCGCGACCGTGCAGGAGCTGAGCGGCGGGCGGTTCACCCTGGGCCTCGGCTCCGGCGAGAACCTCAACGAGCACGTGATCGGCCGCGGGTGGCCGCCCGCGAACGTGCGGCACGAGATGCTGACCGAGGCGATCGAGATCATCTCCCTGCTGTTCGACGGCGGGTACGTCAACTACGTGGGGCAGCACTTCCGGGTCGACTCCGCGAAGCTGTGGGACCTGCCCGCGCAGCGCGTGCCGCTCGCGGTCGCCGTGTCGGGCAAGCAGTCCGTGCAGCTGTTCGCCCCCAGGGCCGACACGATGGTCGCGGTGGAACCGGACGCCGAGCTGTGCCGGTCCTGGGACCTGTTCCAGGGCGGGACGGCGAGGAAGGTGGGCCAGCTGCCGATCAGCTGGGACCCGGACCGCGACGAGGCCGTGCGGCGGGCGCACGAGCAGTTCCGCTGGTTCGCGGGCGGGTGGAAGGTCAACGCGGAGATCCCCGGCACGGCCGGGTTCGCGGCCGCCAGCCAGTACGTGACGCCGGAGGACGTGGCGGGGAACATCCCGTGCGGCCCGGACGTCGAGCCGATCGTGGAAGCCGTGCGGAAGTTCCGCGAGGCCGGGTTCACCGACCTCGCGCTGGTGCAGATCGGCGGCGAGCACCAGTCGGGCTTCCTGGACTTCGCGAAGGGCGACCTGCTGCCCGCGCTGCGCGAGGTCTGATCAGGTCCACTGTGGACGGGACTAGGACCTCGGTGGCGGCGTCCAGGACCCGCTGATCGGGTGCGGGCACGGCGGCGGGCTGCCGTCGGCCAGCGGCGGGGGCGGCTCCACGCCTTCCGGCAGCGGCGGGCAGCCCGGCGGTGGCGGCCGCCGGGAACCCCGCGGCGGCTTCACCACGGTGACCGTCTGGGTGGACTGCTCCCCGACGCCCGGACCGCCGGAGCCCGGCGTCTCCCCGACGCCGTCGGAGGCCTTGGTGTTGGCGAACGCCACCACGACGGCGATCAGCGCCGCGGCGACCGCGCCCGCCAGCACCACACCGACCCGCGCGGGCGCCCGCTTCGCGATCGGGGTGCTGCGGGTCGGCTCGTCGTCGAACGCGGCCTTGATGTCCGTCAGCGGCGGCACGCCGACGCTGGCCGTCTGCGCCGCGCGCAGCAGTTCCGCGCACTGGGCGGCCCGTGGACGGCGGCTCGGGTCCGAGTGGGTCATGGAGACGAGCAGCTCGGTCCACGGCTCCGGCAGCCCAGCCGGGACGCGCGCGGGCCGGGTCAGCCGCGCCAGCGCGGCCTCCGTGTCGCCGCCGGGGTACTCGGACTGCCCGGTGATGCATTCCAGCAGCACGAGCCCGAGCGCGTAGATGTCCGTCGGCGGCGCGACCTCCCGGCCGCGCAGCTGTTCGGGCGCGAGGTACCCGGCGGTGCCGACGAGCAGCCCGGACCGGGTCACGCGGGTGGCGTGCGCTTGGAGCGCCAGGCCGAAGTCCGCGAGGTACGCCTGCCGCCCGGTGTCGTCCAGCAGGATGTTCGACGGCTTGATGTCGCGGTGCACGATGCCCCACGCGTGCACGAAGTCCAGCGTGTCCGCGACCTGCGAGCCGATCCGCGCGACCAGCGACGGCGGCAGCGGCTGCCGCATCCGCTGGCGCAGCGTGCCGCCGTCGACGACCTGCATCACGTAGTACGGCCGCCCGCGGTGCGATCCGGTGTCGAAGACCGTGACGACGCCGGGCGTGTGCAGCGCGGCGAGCATCTGCGCCTCGCGGTCGAGGCGGATCTGGTCCTCCGGCGTGGCGCCGCTGAGGAAGAGCTTGATCGCGACGGACCGGTCGAGGCGGGTGTCGTGGGCCCGGTACACCTCGGCCATGCCGCCGGTGCCCAGTAGACCGCCCAGTTCGTACCGGCCTGCGATGACCTTGCCACTCAGATCGCCGTCCCAGACGGCGGTCGCTTCACTGCGGCTGGTCATCCCCGGTAGGCCCTCCCGCTTTGCCCGTCACCCGAGCGCAACTTACCCGCCACACGGCCAAGTCGCCCGTGTGGGGTCGCTCGTATGATCTTCGTCGCTCGCACCGGCGCGGCCCATCCCGATCCGCGCAGATGCACGTGCATCTGCATGATACGTCGCCTGACGGGCCTGTGGTGTTACTCACCGAGGGCGAGCCACAACTCCGCTCGCACACCGGGAGCGTCGAGAGACCTCCCCAGCAGCGCTTCCGCCCGTCGAACGCGATTCCTGAGGGTGTGCCGGTGCACGCCGAGCCGGGCCGCCGCGGGGTCCCACTGGCCGTGGTGGGCCAGCCACACGCGCAGGGACTCGCGCAGTTCGGCGGAAAGCGGTTGCAGGAGCGAGTCGGCGAACGCCTTGCCCGTCCCCTCGGGCAGCAGCGCCATCAGCCCCGCGCCCGCGAGGTCCGCGAACAGCACCACCGGCGCGGACGGCCGCGCCGCCGCCACGGCGTCCAGCGCCTGCCGGTACCCCTCAGCCACACCGGAGACCCCGCTCGGCAGCGAGACCCCGACCAGCGCCCCCGGCACCGCGGGAACGTCCGCCGCCACCACGACCACGTGCCCGTCCACCTCCGCCGCGAACCCCGGCACGTCCTGCACGGCCACGCCGTGCAGCACCGCCACGACCAGCGGCCCGACGGGCAGGTCCGGCACCAGGTCGCCGCGACCGGCCAGCAGCAGGTGGAACTCCGCGGTCCGCGACCGCCGCCGCGCGGAGTCGGACTGGGCCAGCGCCAGCGTGAGCAGCGAGGCCGCCGTCGTCACGATGCCGCGGTCGGCCGGGTCCCACGGCCGTTCCCGGCCCACCACCAGGAATCCCCGACCACGGCCGCCGAGCACCTGCATGACGACGTGCTCGCCGTCGGTCTCGAACGCCGAACTCGCCAGGCCGCCGGACGTTCGCAGCCGCACCAGTTCCGGCTCCAGGTCCGGCAGCGGTCGCGCGCCGAACGCGTGCACCGGCTCCCCAGCCGGGTCGAGCAGCACGACCCGCGCGTCGACCCACTGCCCGAGCCGCCGCACCACCGCGGCCAGGCCGTCCGGGCCCACCGCGGCGCGCGTGAGCGCCCGTTGCGCCTCGCCCGCGCGGGTCAGCGCCGCGTACTCGTCCGCCGCCACGGCCCGCGACACCGCCTTGCTCAGCGCGATGAACGGGGTCTCGCGCGGCACCTCCAGCAGCGGCAGGCCCGCGCGCACGGCGGCGGCCACCAGGCCCGGCGGCACGACCGCGTGGCTCAGCCCGGTGCCGAACCCCAGCCCGACCACGCCGACGGCCGCCAGCCGGTCGACGTACGCGCGGAAACCCCGGCGCACGGCCAGTCCGGTGGTCAGCAGCAGCTCGCCGCCCTCCAGGAACGGCGTGGGGTCGACGAGTTCGGTGCCGTGCACCCAGGAGACGGCGCGGTCCAGCCCCTCCGCGCCCGCGAGCACCGGGAGGCGCAGGTCGTCGACCAGGGAGCGCAACGTGGGCGGCACACTCCAGTTTGTACAGCAGGCCGCCAGGAACACGCCAGATCCGACACTGCGCACCCGTGACGGCGCCACCATGCTGGAGCCATGACGCGACTGCGCACCGCACTGCCCGGTCCCCGGTCCCTGGAACTGGCCTCGCGCCGCAAGAGCGCGGTGGCCGCCGGGATCGGGTCGACCCTCCCGGTCTACATCGACTCCGCCGACGACGGGCTGCTGATCGACGTCGACGGCAACCGGCTGATCGACCTCGGCTCGGGCATCGCCGTGACGAACGTGGGCAACCCCGCGCCCGCGGTCGCGGAGGCCGTGCACGCGCAGATCGACAGGTTCAGCCACACCTGCTTCATGATCACGCCGTACGAGGGCTACGTCGAGGTCTGCGAACTGCTCAACGAGCTGACGCCGGGCGACCACGAGAAGCGGTCGGCGCTGTTCAACTCCGGCGCCGAGGCGGTGGAGAACGCGGTCAAGATCGCCCGCCACGCCACCGGCCGCACGGCCGTCGTCGTGTTCGACCACGCCTACCACGGCCGCACGAACCTCACGATGGCCCTGACGTCGAAGAACATGCCGTACAAGCAGGGTTTCGGGCCGTTCGCGCCCGACGTGCACCGGGTGCCGATGTCGTACCCGTACCGCGACGGCGGGTTGACCGGCGCGGAGGCCGCCGCCCGCGCGATCGACCTGGTCGAGAAGCAGGTCGGCGCGGAGAACGTGGCCTGCGTGATGATCGAGCCGATCCAGGGCGAGGGCGGTTTCGTCGTGCCCGCGCCGGGTTTCCTCGGCGCCCTCTCGGAGTGGTGCACGGCCACGGGCGCGCTGCTGGTGGCCGACGAGATCCAGACCGGCTTCTGCCGCACGGGTTCCTGGTTCGCCAGTGACGACGAGGGCCTGGTGCCGGACCTGATCACCACCGCCAAGGGCATCGCCGGCGGCCTGCCGCTGGCCGCGGTCACCGGGCGGGCGGACCTGATGGACTCCGTGCACGTCGGCGGGCTCGGCGGCACCTACGGCGGCAACCCCGTCGCGTGCGCCGCCGCTCTCGGCGCGATCCGGACGATGCGCGAGCGCGACCTGTCGGCCGCCGCGAAGCGGATCGAGGACGCGGTGCTGCCGCGGCTGATCGCGTTGGCGGAGAAGACCGAACTCATCGGGGACGTCCGCGGCCGCGGCGCGATGCTGGCGGTGGAGTTCACCGAGCCCACGCCGGACGTCGCGGGCCGGGTCGCGAAGGCCTGCCACGCCGCCGGTGTGGTCGTGCTGACGTGCGGCACCTTCGGCAACGTGATCCGCCTGCTGCCGCCGCTGGTCATCCCGGACGACCTGCTGGCCGAAGGCTTGGACATCCTCGAACAGGCGATCATGGGAGTGGCGAAGTGACGACGCCGTACTGGATCGCGGGCGCCGCGACGACGAGCGACACCGAACTGGCCGTGCGCAGCCCCTTCGACGGCGCGCTGGTCGGCACGACGTCGCAGGCGACCGCGCGGGACGTGGAACGCGCCGTGACCGCGGCCGAGGCGGTCGCGCCGGACCTGGCCGTGCTGCCCGCGCACGCCCGCGCCGCCGCGCTCGACCACGTGTCCCGGCGGCTGCTGGAGCGGGCGGACGAGATCGCCGAGCTGATCACCGCCGAGGCGGGCAAGCCGATCAAGTGGGCCCGCGTCGAGGTGACCAGGGCGGCCTCGACGTTCCGCTGGGCGGCCGAGGAGGCGCGGCGGTTCTCCGGCGAGCTCCAGCGGCTCGACACCGACCCGACCGCGAACGGCCGCATGGCGCTGGTGCGGCGGGTGCCGCGCGGACCGGTGCTGGGCATCTCGCCGTTCAACTTCCCGCTGAACCTGGTGGCGCACAAGGTCGCCCCGGCCATCGCGGTCGGCGCGCCGATCATCCTCAAGCCCGCGCCCGCGACCCCGTTGACCGCGCTGCTGCTGGGTGAGCTGCTGGCCGAGACCGACCTGCCCGCGGGCGCGTGGTCGGTGCTGCCGGTGCCGAACGAGGTCGCCGCCGAACTGGTCGCCGATCCCCGGCTGCCGGTGGTCTCGTTCACCGGCTCCGGCCCGGTCGGCTTCGGCATACTGGACCGCGTGCCGCGCAAGCACGTGACGCTGGAACTGGGCGGGAACGCGGCGGCCATCGTCTGTCCCGACTGGACGGACATCGACTGGGCCGCGCAGCGGATCGCCACCTTCGCCATGTACCAGGCGGGGCAGTCGTGCATCTCGGTGCAGCGGGTGTACGTGCACCGGTCGGTCTACGCCGAGGTATCGGCGGCCGTGGTGGCGCACGTGCGCGAACTCGGCACCGGTGACCCGGCGCTGCCGGGCACGGACGTCGGGCCGCTGATCAACCTCCCCGCGGCCGAGCGCGTCGAGGCGTGGGTGTCCGACGCGGTCGCCGCGGGCGCGGAACTGCTGACCGGCGGCGGCCGGGACGGCTCGACCGTCGCCCCCACCGTGCTGGCCGGCGTGCCGGAGGACGCGCGGGTCGTGGCCGAGGAGGTGTTCGGACCGGTCGTGGTGCTCCAGGCCGTGGACAGCGTCGAGGAGGCGTTCGACAAGGTCAACGCGTCCCGGTTCGGCCTCCAGGCCGGGGTGTTCACCCACGACGTGAGGATCGCGTTCCAGGCGTCGGCGAAGCTCGCGGTCGGCGGTGTGGTCGTCGGCGACGTGCCGAGCTTCCGGCCGGACCAGATGCCCTACGGCGGCGTGAAGGAGTCCGGCATCGGCCGCGAGGGCGTGCGGTCGACCATGGACGACCTGACCGAGCAGCGCGTGCTGGTGCTGACCGGGTTGACCATCTGACGAGTCGCCCGGACCACGACCTGCCGGGTTCCGGCAGGTCGTGGTCGGCACCAGGAGGTCGTCCAGACATCCGAGGCGTTCCCAGTTCCACGAACCTGGTGTGCTCCACAGGCTTGGCTCCCCGTTCTTGACGGCCCGCCGGATCCGTGTGCATCCTGCATGGCCGCCACGACGAGAGGAGCCGCCGTGCCGGTCACCATCAGGGATGTCGCCCGCCAGGCCAGGGTGTCGGTGTCCACGGTGTCGCGAGCGATCAGCGCACCGGACCTGGTCCGCGCCGACACCAGGGAACGCGTGCTGGAGGTGGTGCGCGGACTGGGCTACCAGCCCAACCCCGCCGCCCGCAGCCTGATCACCGGGCGCACCGGGAACCTCGGCATCGTGGTCCCGGACCTGGGCAACCCGTTCTTCCCGTCCGTGCTGCTCGGCGTGCAGGCCAGAGCGCGCGAGCTGGGGAACTCGGTGTTCTTCTGCGACAGCGGGCAGGACGCGGCCACCGAGGAGGAGCTGATCCGCACCATGGCCCGCCAGGTCGACGGCGTGGTGGTGTGCGCGTCGGCGCTGGACGACGAGACCCTCGCCGAACTCTCGGCCCTCACCACGATGGTGCTGGTCAACCGCGCGCTGCCCGGCGTTCCGTCGGTGCTGATGGACAGCGCGGCGGGCATGGCCGCGATCGTCGAGCACCTGGCCGCGCTGGGGCACAGGCACTGCGCGTACCTCAACGGGCCCGTGCGGGCCTGGTCCAACCAGTTCCGCCGCACCGGGCTGCGGGAGGCCGCCCGCCGCACCGGGGTCTCCCTGCACGAGCTGGGGCCGTACGAACCGACGTTCCAGGGCGGCGCGCGGGGCGTCGACGCGGCGCTGGCCGCGGGGGTGACCGCGATCATCGCCTACAACGACCTCATGGCGCTGGGGGTCCTCACCAGACTCGCGGAGCTCGCCGTCGCCGTGCCGGAGCGGATCAGCGTCACCGGCTTCGACGACATCCTGTACGCCGCGATGTGCGGCCGTCCCCTCACGACGGTGACCATGCCCGCCGAGAAGGCGGGCCGGGCCGCCGTCGAACTCCTGCTCGACCGGCTCGACAACGCCGACGGCACAACGGGATCCACCCACCGGGAACTTCCGACCGCGCTGGTCATCCGGGCTACCACGGCTCCGCCTGCCGGCCCAGCCCGCCTCTGAAGACCTCCGACCACCCCGCGCGTCCCCGCCTGGGCACCTGGAACTCCGCGCTCGCGCGCTTCCGGGCTCCGCCTCCGGAGGTGCCCAGGCACCGACACCGTACGACTACGCTGCGTGCGTGACGTTCAGCGGATTCGACCCGGAACTGCTGGGACAACTCCGCACCAGCGGGGCGCTGCGCGAGCAGACCTACCTCCTGCAACGGGTGATCCGCTCGATCGAGCCCGCCACCCTGCTGAGCCAGCACTCCTCGACGCTGGCCGGGCTCGCCGCCGAACTCCCCCGCACCCACGCCGCGCTGCTGAGCTACAGCGTCCTCGGCCAGCCGAAGGGCAGGCTGCTCAAGTCGTTGTGCCTCAACGCGGCCGCCGCCGTGCAGCGGGCCGCCGCGGCCACCGGGCACCAGCCGCTGGTGCACTTCACGCAGGCGCTGGCGGAGATCGTGGACCAGGTCAGCGTCCACCAGGACGACAAGCAGAGCCGGGCGGAGGCCGCCGCGTTCGCCGCGCGCCTGGACACCCTCATCGCGGAGCTGCCGAAGCTCCTGTGGACGCTGTTCGTGGACTGCTGGCACGCCACCGCGACCACGCCGGGCCGGTGGGCGCGGCTGGACCAGGTCAGCGACGAGGTGGCGTGCCTGGTCGCCGCGACCGACCGCGACCCGGACACGCTCCAGCAGGAGCTGACGCACGCGCTGGCCAAGCACGGCGCCGATCCCGCCGCGATCTGGCAGACCCTGCACCCGGACCGCGTGCGGCACCACGTGGCCTGCGTCGTGCACGGCGCGGGCGAGCTGTCCGGGCTCTCCGCCCTCGACCCGACCGCCCGCCAGTGGTCTGCGGGCAGGCCGGAGAAGCTCGGCTGGGGTCCGGCCCGCGACCGGCTGCGCCAGTTCCTGACCACCGTCCCGGCCACGTCGACCACCTGCGTCGTGGCCGTCGACGTGGACGCCGTCGACAAGGCCAGCGCCGCCCGGATGGCCCGCCGCCGCGTGACCGAACTGCTGGACCAGTACGTCGCGGGCCACCGCCTGCTCACCATCTCGCTCGACCCGCGCATGCTCGTCACCCGCGCGGGCACCGTCCGCAGCGACGAACTGACCCCGCGCCGCTCCACCGTGCAGCGGGCCTACCCGCTCGTGCAGCGCTGGCCCCGCGGTCTGCGCGAAGGCCTGCGCATGGCGCACCTGGCCCGCACCACCGACTCCCCGCTGACGGCCGCCGCGCTGTCGTGGGCGGCGCTGGAGGCCTGCGGTGTCAACGAGAAGGCGTCGCAGCTGGCGGGAGTCCTGGCGCTGCAGGCGATGCGGCAGCAGGTGGTCGAGACCCACCAGCTCCTGCACCAGTCGGCGACCGCGTCCGCCAAGCACGCGCGCAGCCGCGTGAACACCACGGACCGCCGCGTCCTCAGCCTCCGCCGCGCCGTCGACAGGTGCGCCCCCGACCACCCCGAACTGGACCGCCTCCGCGCCGCGCTGGCCGCCGCCGACACCCGCCACAACGACGCGCTGAACCGCCAGGACGCGCTCACCGCGACGGTGCACGAACCCCTTGCCGTGGTGGGGGAGTACGCCACCCTCGACGACCACAGGTACCTGCTCGACGTGAACCGCTGGGTCGACGTCCTGCTCCCCGAACGCGCCCACGACGGCCCCGGACTGCTCGACGCGAGGGCGGCCGTGCGCGACCTCCTCCCCCACGTGGCGCCGCTGGCGGCCCGCCAGGTCACCGACTGGCAGGACCGGCTGGCCTCCGCTGGCAGCTGCGCGAGGTGGCTGGTCGCCACCCGTGAGCGGATGCGCTCCCTGCTGGACGCCCTGTACAGCGCCCGCAACCTGGCCCTGCACTCCGGTGTCTTCCAGGCGACGGGCGACGTCGTGCTGGGACTGGGCGGTCTCATGGTCGTCGACTTCACCCTGGAGGTCCTCGGCAACTGGTACCGCAACGCCACGGGCCAGGACGCCCACGCGTCCCCCGTGGAGGTCGTGCGGGAACTGGCCACCCGCCAGGAGAACCTGTGCGGCAGGCTCCGCGACGCCCGCGGCGCGGCGTACCCGCTCAACGTCGAGTGGTTGACCAGCCCCAGCACCGAAGGCGCCTGGGACCGGGTCTGAACGATCGAAGAGCCGATGGCCCCGACACCGTGCTGGACCGCGGTGCCCCGCTCGCCGCGTCGGTCACGCTGCTCGTGGTGGGTCCGGTGGACACGGGTGAGGTCAGCGCGACCGTGAGGACCGGTCCCTACGGCGACTCCGATCCGACCGACAACACCGTGAGCACCCCGGTCACGGCCACTCCCTGACCAGGCGGGCCACCCGGACGGCAGCCCTTCCCGTCGCGTTCGACCGCGGACGGTCAGGGGGCGGTCAACCGCCGCACCGCGTCCACGACCGCGGCTCGCCGCTGCGACCGGTCGGCCGGGGCGAGCGCGGCGAACTCCGGGGTCATCGACGACCACGACGTGCAGACGGCCTGGACCAGCGCGAGCAGCGCGGCGGGCGGGTAGTGGTCGGACAGCACCCCGTCGGCCTGCGCTCCCGCCACCTCCTCCAGGCGTGCGCGGTTGATGTCGACCACGGCGTCCAGGTGGGCGCTGCCGGGCCGTTCGAGCCGGTACCAGACCGAAAGCCGCTGGGCCGAGGGGTTCTCCTCGAAGTGGTCGAACAGCCGTCCCGCGTACGCGGGCAGGTCCGAGGCGTCGAACGGCACGCGCACCAGGAACTCGGAGACGTGGGCCGTGAACACCGCGTCGAACAACTGGTCCTTGCTGCCGTAGTAGGCGTACAGCATCGCCTTGTTGCAGCCCGCCACCTCGGCGATGCGGTTGACCCGAGCGCCCGCGATGCCCAGCAGCGCGAACTCCGCCGTGGCGGCCTCCAGAAGCCGTTTCCTGGTCCGTTCCGCGTCTCGGATCACACCGCGAACCCTAGCGACCAAACGGTCGGTTGACGGCCACGGCCCAGCCTGGGGACTCGCGAGGGCGGCCCTGGAGACCGGCGACGCCGTGGTCGCCACCGCCCGAACCCGGAGCAGCTCGACGACGCCTGCCGCTCGGCTCGGACGCGGTCCGGATCGCGGCCGAGTCCTCGGCGGACCGAGCCGCGGAAGCCGTCCGTTGGACGGGAACCAGCAGGTCGAACGACTGCGCGTGAAGGCTCGAATGTGACGTGGACCATATCCGTTGCCGGGCTCGCGATTCGCGCATAGTTTGGCTGTACACGAGGAAGGAGGTGGTCCGCAGTTGTATAGCTACAGGACTTTTCGTGAGGTGTCCGTCCGCTAGGACCGCCCGTTAGGGACCCTTTCCGGAGCGGCCTGGCGAGTCCCAGGCAGGCACCCGACCCCCGGCACCCCGAGCCCAGTCCAGCTCGGTCCGCACCCAGTGCGGGTAAACGGTCCGGGGGTCGTCCCTTTTCCGGGGCGGCTCCCACGACAGGGCCCCGGTCCGCGCGGCCGGGAGTCAGGCCAGGTCCAGCCGCATGAGCCAGCGTGGCCGCTTGTCGACGCGGGCCTGCGTCTCCTGCACCCGGCGGAATCCCGCCGCCTCGAACAGCGCGGTGGTGCCCACGTGGGCGGCGGTGGAGCTGATCCGAGCGCCCTCGGGATCGACCGGGTAGCCCTCGATCGCGGGCGCGCCGCACGACCGGGCGTACTCGACGGCCCCGTCCAGCAGTGCCCCGGTCACCCCGCGCCTGCGGAACTCCGGGCGGACGACGAAGCAGATCACGCTCCACACCGGGACGTCGTCCAGGGTGGGGATCGTTCGCGAGCGCTTCAGCCGCTCCAGGCGCGAGCGCGGCGACACCCCGCACCAGCCGACCGGCGTGCCCTCCGCGTAGGCGAGCACTCCGGGCGCGGGCCGCTCGGCGCAGAAGCCCCGAAGCCGCTCGGACCGCTGGTCGGCGTCCATCGCGTTGTAGTCGGTCGACTTGACGCGGTAGGCCAGGCACCAGCAGGCGCGGTCGCTTCCAGCGGGGTTGAGGACGGCCGTCACGTCGTCGAAGCGCTGCGCGTCGGCGGGGAGGACCTCGATCGGCAGGTCGGCGGATCGCTGCCGCCGCGTGGTGGTCGGTTCGGGCATGGACCCACCGTAGGATCGCATTCACGACATCGCTATGTCGGCTTTGCGTTCCGTCGTCCGAGCGGGGACCACTGATGCCCGTCCCACCGGACACCTCGGCCCGCCGTCCCGTCGGTTCCGGCCGCTACTCGGGACTCGTGCAGCTGCACCAGGCCGTGCCGCTGGTCGAGCGGCAGCACGCGCTGATCGAGGAGTTGCGGGCACGAGCGCCCCGGTTCGTCGCCGGGCGTCTCCTGGCCGAGCGAACGGGGACCACCGTGCGCACCGTCGAGCGCGACATCACCCGCCTCCGGGCAGCGGGGATCCCCGTCGAGGTCAAGCGCGGAGCCGGTGGCGGCTACCGGCTCGCCATGCTGCACCGACCGCTGGAACTGACCTTCAGCCCCGGCGAGGTCGCCGCACTCGTCGCCTCGCTCGTGGCGCTCGGCCCCTACACCTCCGCCACGGCCCAGAGCGCGCTGGGGAAGCTGGTCACCGCCTTCCGCCCGGACCCGTCGACTCCGACCGCCTGATGTCGCGGCGGGGTGTCGGCGGCGCACGCCGAGTGCCCCGCCAACTCCTCCAGTCGTTGCCGCAGAACGGGAAGGTCGGCCGAGTTGAACGATCCCGGCCGGCTCCGACGTCGGATCGGACCCGTGCGAGGCGGCGAACTCGTCGACCTGGTCACCACCGCGGGGTTGACCGCGGGCGTCTTTCGGCCGCTCGTCGGGGTGAGACGTCAGCGCACAGCGAAGCGCCGCCGAGACCGTCCCACAAACACGGTGTCGACGGCGCTTCCGCACCCGCTCACACGTCAGTCCTTGCGAAAAGCGTCCTTGACCTTCTCGCCTGCCTGCTTGAGGGAGCCCGTTGCCCGCTCGGCGCGACCCTCGGCCTGCCACTGCTCGTTGTCGGTGGCGTCCCCGATCGCTTCCTTGGCCCGCCCCTTGAGTTCCTCGGCCTTGTTGCTGATCTTGTCCTCGGCACCCATGGCCGTTCCTCTCCGTAGACGGTAGGTCTGCCCCTCGGGTACCCGTACCGCCCGGAGGTAAACAGCGATCGGCCGGTGTACTACGGTGATCGTTAGCGGTTGAAAAGCCAGCCGCAAGCCATCGGGTGTCCTCTCCGGAGGGCACCCGTGTCAGCGAGGGGCGACGGCAACGTGCCGACGTCGCGCGGTGGGCTTGCCCTGAGCTTTCCGCTGTCCGTCTCCCGCGTCCTGGCATGGCTTCCTGTGTCCCGACGTGCGAGAGGAGCCCGACCGTGGTCGGGGAAAACGGCCAGGCGGACCCGCTCAGCGCGCGGATCGCCGGCCTGGAGGCCGAAGTCGCAGGCCTGCGCAAGGCGTTGCAGACCCGCACGGTGATCGGCCAGGCCACGGGCTTGATCGCGGCTGTCCAGGGCCTCACCCCGCAGCAGGGCTTCCAGCTGCTCGTCCGGATGTCGCAGCACCACAACGTGAAGCTGCACTCGATCGCGGTGAAGCTCGTCGACCTGGCGGGTGAACTCGGGCCCCGGCAGGCCGTGCGCTCGGTGCACCTGCCCGTCGAGCCGCACGAGCGGATCGAGGAACCGCAGTGGCCCGGTGCCGACGTCGTGGACGCCGCGCGCCAACTCGTCGCCGCGCACGAGGCGGCGCACCGCTTGGACGGTGCGCCCGCCGACGTGCGAAGACAGTTGGCCGACGAGTTGACGTTGGCCGGTCAGCTGTTGGCGGAACGGCTCGCGGACGTGGGTTGGCTGGACGACGAGCCGGTCGCCTGAACGATCGCGAACGACTCGGCGGGCAGGCGGATCGCCTGCCCCACGAGCGCCACGTCACCGGAGGCGAGCAGC
The DNA here is from genome assembly GCA_049997955.1 of Umezawaea sp. cmx-9-4. Lineage (GTDB taxonomy): Bacteria > Actinomycetota > Actinomycetes > Mycobacteriales > Pseudonocardiaceae > Umezawaea. The sequence continues at coordinate 239,576 of JAEBDY010000015.1, forward strand.
ACCCGGCCCCCGTCGGTGGCCAGCGACTGGGTGACCGCGGTGGAGCCGAGGTTGCACACCAGCCGCAGGTCGCCGCGCCGCAGCACGAGGACCGAGCCGACCTGTTCGACGGCGAACTCGTCCAACCGGGGATCAGCGAGTTCGGGGTGGTCCCGGCGCAGCGCGATGAGCGACCGGTACAGGTCGAGCACGTCGCGGTGGTCGGGCTTTTCCACCTCGGACCAGAGCAGCTTCGACCGCTCGACCGTCGCCGGGTCCATCGGGTCCGGCACCTCCGCCTCGCCCCAGCCGTGCGCGCCGAACTCGCGGCGCCGCCCGGTGCGGACGGCGTCCGCCAGGTCGGGGTTGGGGAACGACGCGAAGAACTGCCACGGCGTGCTCGCGGCCCACTCCTCCCCCATGAAGATCATCGGGGTGTACGGCGAGCAGAACAGGATGGCCGCGCCGCACGCCAGCAGACCCGGCGACACGGACGCCGACATCCGGTCGCCGGTGGCGCGGTTGCCGATCTGGTCGTGGTTCTGCAGGTACGCCAGGAACCGGTAGCCGGGCAGCACGCGGGTGTCGACCGGACGGCCGTGCGCGCGGCCGCGGAACGACGACCAGGTGCCCGCGTGGAAGAACGCCTCGCGCAGCGTCCTGGCCAGCGCGCCCGGTTCGGCGAAGTCGGCGTAGTAGCCGTGGGTCTCCCCCGTCAGCGCCACGTGCAGGCAGTGGTGCAGGTCGTCCGACCACTGCGCCTGCAGGCCGTACCCGCCGCCTTCCCGCGCGGTCACGAGCTTCGCGTCGTTGAGGTCCGACTCGGCGATCAGCGTCAACGGCCGCCCGAGCCCCGCCGAGAGGGCGTCGACCTCGACGGCCAACTCCTCCAGCAGGTGCGTCGCGCGGTGGTCGATCAGCGCGTGCACGGCGTCGAGCCGCAGCCCGTCGACGTGGAAGTCCCGCAGCCAGCCGAGGGCGTTGTCGACCACGTACCGGCGGACCTCGTCCGAGCCGGGCCCGTCGAGGTTGAGACCGGGGCCCCAGTCGTTGCTGCCCGCGAAGTACGGCCCGAACAGGCCCAGGTACGCGCCCGATGGCCCGAGGTGGTTGTAGACCACGTCGAGCAGCACGCCCAAACCCTTGGCGTGGCAGGCTTGCACGAACCGCTTGAACGCGTCCGGGCCGCCGTAGGGCTCGTGCACCGCGCCCCACAGCACCCCGTCGTAGCCCCAGCCCGCGGTGCCGTCGAAGGAGTTCACCGGCAGCACCTCGACCAGCGTGACGCCGAGGTCCACCAGGTGGTCGAGCTTGCCGATGGCCGAGTCCAGCGTGCCCTCGGGGGTGAACGTGCCGATGTGCAGCTCGTAGACCACACCGCCCGGCAGCGCTCGCCCGGTCCAGCCGTCGTCGGTCCACTCGAACGCGGAGTGGTCGTACCGGCGCGACGGCCCGTGCACCCCTTGCGGCTGCCACAGCGACCGCGGGTCCGGCAGCGCTTTGTCCGAGTCGTCCAGCAGGAACGCGTAGTCGGCGCCGTCGACGGCAGCGGACCACCACCCCTCGGCACCCGCCGTCATGTCGTGGTCGACCCCGTCCACGCGCACGCGAACCCGCTCCGCCCTGGGAGCCCACACGGTGAAGGTCACGGGGTCTCCCGCACCAGCAGCGCGACCGGGTACCGCTTCAGCAGGCCGGCCACCGAGGTGCCCGCCTGCCGCCCGTTCAGCACGTCCGTCCACTCCCCCGGCGGCAGCGGCAGCACGGTGTCGCGCCACCCGCCGGACGCGGCGAGCCCCAGCGGCAGCCGCGTCGCGACCACCACGAGGTCCGGCGACCGGTGGTACGCCACGACGTGGTCGGCCGCGACCCCTTCGGCGTGCAGCGCGCGGTAGCCGCGGAACAGCTCCGGCCGGTTCCGGCGCAGGCGCAGGGCCCGTTGCACGACCAGGAGCTTGGCCGCGCCCGTGTCGTCGACCTCGGGCAGCCACCAGTCCTCGATGCGGGCCAGCAGTTCCCGCCGGACGGCGTAGTCCACCGGCCGCCGGTTGTCCGGGTCGACCAGGGACAGGTCCCACAGCTCGGTGCCCTGGTAGACGTCCGGCACACCGGGCGAGGTGAGCTGCACCAGCTTCTGCCCCAGCGCGTTCGACCAGCCCGCGTCGCGGATCCGGCCGACGAACGCCTCGATCTCGCCGCGGGTCACGGCGTCGCCGAGCACCTGCTCCGGCCACGCCGCCACGGCGGCCTCGAACTCCTCGTCGTGGTCGACCCACGTCGTGCGGAGCTTCGACTCCTTCGCGGCCTTGTCCAGGTAGTCGCGCAGGCGGTCGGGGCCGATCGGCCACGCGCCCACGATCGTCTGCCACGCCAGCAGGTTCAGCGACGGCTCGTCGATGCCGTGCCGCTTGGTCCACTCCCGCACCAGGCCGCCGAACTCCTCCGGCAGCTCGGACAGCACGGCCAGCCGGGCCCGCACGTCCTCCGAGCGCTTGGTGTCGTGCGTGGACAACGTCGTCATCGACTCCGGCAGCGCCGCGTCCCGTTGCGCCGCAAGGGTGTGGAACTCCTCCACCGGCACGCCGAAGCGGTCCGGCGCGCCGCCGACCTCGTTGAGCGCGGCGAACCGGGTGTACCGGTAGAACGCGGTGTCCTCGGTGCCCTTGGCGACGACCATGCCGGACGTCTGCTGGATCCGGGTGGCCAGTTCGCCGTCGGGATCGGCGCGGACCTGCTCGTCCAGCGCCTCGGAACCCTTCACCCGCGCCACGGCGGTCGCCCAGTTCTCCCCGCCCTCCGGCAGGTACGAGCGGTAGACGGGGAAGTTGACCATGACCCCGGCCACCGCGGCCTCGGCGTCCGCCCGGTCCACGCCCTGGACGAGCGCGCCGATCCTGCGGACCTCGGCCCGCAGGATCGAATCGGTCACCAGGGTGCGGCACGCGTGCTCGACGGCCTCGAAGTCGGTCTCCTGGCCCAGTTCCGCTGCCAGCTCGGTGAAACGCTCCTCGGCGCTCGGGTCCACGAAGATCCCGCAGACCTCGCGCAGCGCGTCGTACCCGGTGGTGCCCTCGACCGGCCAGCTCGCCGGCAGCGGTTCGCCGACGCCGAGGATCTTCTCGGCCACGATCCAGACGCCCGACCGCTCCTTGAGCCTGCGGAAGTACCCGCCGGGGTCGGCGAGGCCGTCCGGGTGATCGACCCGCAGGCCGGTCACCTGGCCCGCCGCGACCCAGCGCAGCACCTCGTCGTGCGTGGCGTCGAAGACCTCCGGGTCCTCGACGCGCACCGCGGCGAGCGTGGTGATGTCGAAGAACCGCCGGTAGTTCAGCTCCTCGTTGGCGCGCCGCCAGTGCACGAGCCGGTAGTGCTCCGACACCGGCAGGCGGTGGTCGTAGTACGTGACCACGTCGCCCTCGGTCGTGGGCTCGCCCTCGTCGCCGAGGATGGGCACCAGGACCGGGCCCGCGGCCCAGTCGATGTCGAAGTACTTGGCGTAGCGGGACTCCTGGCCGTGCTTGAGCACGTCCCACCACCACGGGTCGGTCTCCGGCACGGCGACCGACATGTGGTTGGGCACGATGTCGAGCACGAAGCCGAGCCCCGCGGCGGACACCTTCTCGCTCAGCGCCAGCCGACCCTCCTCCCCGCCCAGGTCCGGGCGGGCGCGGGTCGGGTCCACGACGTCGTAGCCGTGCGTGGAACCCGGTGCGGCGTCGAGGATCGGGGACGCGTAGACCGCGCCCACGCCGAGCCGCTCGAGGTAGTCGACCACCTCGGCGGCATCGGCGAAGACGAAGCCCGGTCGCAGTTGCAGCCGGTAGGTGGAGCTCGGCGCGGTCATTCGCCGCCCGTCCGCTGGAGCACCACCAGTGAGCGCGCCACCAGCGTGAGGTTGCCGGCCGCGGGGATGGGCTCACCCAGCTCGGGGATCTGGACCGCGCCGGTGGCCGTGTCGACCACGACCGTCCACTGCGGACCGTAGCTCTCGTCCGGCAGCGTCACCTCGATGTCCTCGTGGTGGGCGTTGAACGCCAGCAGGAACGAGTCGTCCACGACGCGCATGCCGCGCTGGTCGAGGTCCGGGATGCCCTCGCCGTTGAGGAAGGCGATGACGCAGCGGCCGAAGCCCGAATCCCAGTCCTGTTCGGTCATCTCCTCGCCCGAAGGCGTGAACCAGGCGATGTCGCGGAGGTCGTCGCCGCTGCGGATCGGCTTGCCCGCGAAGAAGCGGCGGCGGCGCAGCACCGGGTGCTGCTTGCGGAACGCCGTCAGCGCGCCGGTGAACTCGATGAGGTCGGCGTTCTCCTCGGCCAGCTTCCAGTCGACCCAGGAGAGCTCGTTGTCCTGGCAGTACACGTTGTTGTTGCCCTGCTGGGTGCGGCCGAACTCGTCGCCGTGCAGCAGCATCGGGACACCCTGCGAGAGCAGCATCGTCGCGAGCAGGTTGCGCCGCTGGCGCGCCCGCAGCTCCAGGACCTCCGGGTCGTCCGTCGGGCCCTCGACGCCGCAGTTCCACGAGCGGTTGTCGTCGGCGCCGTCACGGCCGTCCTCGCCGTTGGCCATGTTGTGCTTGTCGTTGTAGGACACGAGGTCGTTCAACGTGAAGCCGTCATGCGCGGTCACGAAGTTGATCGACGCGTAGGGCCTGCGGCCGTCCTGCTGGTACAGGTCCGACGAGCCGGTGACGCGCGAGGCGAACTCGCCCAGCGTCGCGGGCTCACCGCGCCAGAAGTCGCGCACGGTGTCGCGGTACTTGCCGTTCCACTCCGTCCACAGGGGAGGGAAGTTGCCGACCTGGTAGCCACCGGGGCCGACGTCCCACGGCTCGGCGATCAGCTTCACCTGGCTGACCACCGGGTCCTGCTGGACGAGGTCGAAGAACGTGGACAGCCGGTCCACGTCGTAGAACTCGCGGGCCAGTGTCGCCGCGAGGTCGAAGCGGAAGCCGTCCACGTGCATCTCGGTGACCCAGTAGCGCAGCGAGTCCATGATGAGCTGCAACGTGTGCGGGCTGCGCACGTTCAGCGAGTTGCCGGTGCCCGTGTAGTCCATGTAGAACTGCTTGTCGTCCTCGACCAGGCGGTAGTACGCCTCGTTGTCGATGCCGCGCATGGACAGGGTCGGCCCGAGGTGGTTGCCCTCGGCGGTGTGGTTGTAGACGACGTCGAGGATGACCTCGATGTTCGCCTCGTGCAGGGCGCGGACCATGCCCTTGAACTCCTGCACCTGGTTCGCCTGGTCCGGCATCGCGGCGTACAGGTCGTGCGGGGCGAAGAAGCCGATGGTGTTGTAGCCCCAGTAGTTGCGCAGGCCCTGCTCGGCCAGCCCGTGGTCGGTGATGAACTGGTGCACGGGCATCAGTTCGATCGCCGTCACGCCGAGCTTGGTGAGGTGGTCGATGACCACCGGGTGCGCGATGCCCGCGTACGTGCCGCGCAGGCGTTGCGGGATCTCCGGGTGGTTCATCGTCAGGCCGCGCACGTGGGCCTCGTAGATCACCGACTCGTTGTACGGCGTCTTCGGCGCGCGGTCGTTCGACCAGTCGAAGAACGGGCTCACCACGACCGCTTTCGGCACGTAGGCGGCCGAGTCCTGGTCGTTGCGCTGGTCGGGGTCACCGAACTGGTACCCGAACAGCGACTCGTCCCACTCCACGCCGTTCGAGATGGCCTTGGCGTACGGGTCGATCAGCAGCTTGTTCGGGTTGCAGCGCGGGCCGTGCTCCGGCTCGTACGGCCCGTGCACCCGGTAGCCGTAGTGCTGGCCGGGGCCGACGCCGATCAGGTAGCCGTGGTGGACGAAACCGTCGACCTCCGGCAGCCTGACGCGTGTCTCCTTGCCCTCGTCGTCGTAGAGGCACAACTCGACTTCGGAGGCCACCTCCGAGAAGAGGGCGAAGTTGGTACCGACGCCGTCGTACGTGGCGCCGAGTGGGTAGGGGGTTCCTGGCCAGGGCCGCAACTAGATCTCCTCAGCAGGCAACCCGGTCCTTCCGAGCCGACGGGGTCGACGTGGGAGGGCCGGGAGCGTGGCGGTCTTGGTGGGGTTCGGCTACCCGAGTCCGTTCAGGACCGCTGGGCGTTCGCGCGGACCAGTTGGCCGCGCGCGGCTACGAGGAGGATTCGCGCCTCCTGCAGTTCGCAGTACCGCAAGTGCTCGCACGCGGCTTCCGCGCAGGCCATGGCCTGCTCGAGCGCGCCGTCGGCACCGTGTTCGGTGCCGCGCAGCGCGGTGCGCAGCGACTCCTCGGCCCGCAACGCCCCGGACACGGGGTCGGTCAGCACCGCCGGGCGGACCGCGGCGAGCACCTGCTCGACGGCGATCTCCAGGGCTTCAGTGGAGTGCACGGCGGTGACCAGATTTCCGGGCAAGGTACCCGTCCGGGATACGACCTCGGTGTTCACTGGGGATTGCCACCTCCAACCATTGGGCGGAACGCTCCTCGGGTGACGACTTGACGATACTCCGCGGCCGACTGACCCGCGGTAACGCGCTTGTTTCGGCTCATCAGCCGGATCCTTCGGCCAGCGCGGCGACGACGGCGCGCACGTGTTCGTCGGCGAAGAACTCCTCCAGCGTCACGGGCAGCGGGATGCGCCAGTTGGGGTACTGGTCGACCGTGCCCGGCAGGTTCGGCTGCCGAACCTCCCCGAGCGCGTCTTGCGGCGACGTCAGCAAAAGCACCGAAGGCGCCTTCGCGAGCAGGGTGTGGAACGCGGCGACGAGGTCATCCGTGGGCACACCCTCCTGGGTCATCAACTCGACGAGCTGGTGGCGTTCCAGCTCCGCAGCGCTGTATTCCCCTTCGACCGGACCGTCAAACAACCCGAGTTCGGCGCGCACGCGGACGTGCTCGGCGGCCAGGAACCCGGCCACCGTCGGCAGGTCGTGCGTCGAGATGCTGGCCATCGCCGACGACGTCCACTTCTCCGGCGGCACGAGCGGGTGGCCCGGCTCGTCGTAGTCGCGCTGGAACCACAGCACGGCGGAACTGAGCATGCCCCGGTCGTGCAGCGTCTCGGTGACCTGGTCCTCGACCGTGCCCAGGTCCTCGCCCACGACGACCGCGCCCGCCCGGTGCGCCTCCAGCGCCAGCACGCCGAGCATCGCCTCGGCGTCGTAGCGCACGTAGGTGCCCCGGCCCGGCGACTCGCCCGGCGGGATCCACCACAGCCGCCACAGCCCGGCGACGTGGTCGACCCGGATGCCGTCCGCGTGCCGCAGCACGCTGCGCAGCATCTCGCGGAACGGCGCGTAGCCCAGCGCGGCCAGCCGGTCCGGCCGCCACGGCGGGAGGCCCCAGTTCTGGCCCTGCTGGTTGAACGCGTCCGGCGGGGCGCCCACGGTCACGTTCGGCGCGAACGTGCCGCGCTGCGCCCACGTGTCCGCGCCGCCGGGGTGCACGCCCACCGGGAGGTCGTGGATGACGCCGACGGCCATGCCGGACTCGTGCGCGGCCAGCCGCACGTCGTCGAGCTGGGCGCGGCACAGCTGCTGGAGCCAGGCGTGGAACGCGACCCGCTCCGGGTCGGCGAGCGCCGTCGCGGGGTCGCGCAGCGCCTCGGGCCAGGTCCGCCAGTCCGGGCCGTGCCGCTCGGCGAGCGCGCAGAACGTGGCGAAGTCGCGCAGCGCCGGGTCGGCGTCCAGGTCGACCCGGTCGTGGTGGTGCGGCCAGAGCAGCTCCAGCGCCGCGGCCTTCGCGCTCCACACGGCGTCGTAGTCGATCAGCTCGGTGTGGTTGTCCGGGCGCAGGGCCAGCACGGCCTCGCGGGTGCGCTGGTCGGCGTCGGCGTACGCGGCGGTCGCGGTGACCCGCAGGTAGATCGGGTTCTGGTAGCGGCGGCTCGCGGGCGAGTACGGCGAGCGCTCCACCGGGTGCGTCGGGCTGATCGCCTGCACCGGGTTGACCAGCAGCACGCCCGCGTCCAGTTCCACGCTGGAGCGCCGGGCGATCGTGGCGAGGTCGGCGTAGTCGCCCATCCCCCACGACTCCTCGGACCGCAGCGCGTAGAGCTGCACCATCCAGCCCCACGCCCTGGGCACGGCGCGCAGCCGGTCCGGGGTCACGATGACCGTGGTCGCGCCGACCCGGTGGTAGCCCAGCGGCAGCGCGGCGGGCAGGTCGGCCTCCGTGCCGTCCTCCAGGACCGCGGTCGCCGGGTGGCCCAGGTCCAGCACGCGGCCCTCGCGGACCACGATCGTGGCGGGCAGGGCGTCCGGGGCGTCGGTGAGGGCGGCCAGCGCGGCGCGCACGGCCTCCGGGGTCGAGGCGTCGACGTCCAACTGGGCCAGCACCGCGACGACGACCTCGGGATCGACGTCGACCAGACGCTGCCCCGCGTCCTCGTACCGGGTGGCCACGCCGTGTGCCTCGGCCAGTGCGGCCAACTCGTCGTCCACGCGGTCAGCTTTCTCTCATGGGTGCCGCGGAAGCCAGGGCGGCACGGCCTGGTCACCCGAAGGGCGCAGGGAATTCAGTGCGTCGTGTCAGGCCGGACAGGTGGCGCCGGAAGCCGTGACGGTGCGTCATGCCATGCCGGTCGACTCCCGTACCGCCAGCTGCCACGACAGCTCGTGCACCGATGATTCCCCATCTCCGCGAATGCTGCCGAGCAACTCGGCCACGGCCTGCTCACCCTCCTCGCGCAGCGCGCCCTCGACGGCGGTGATGCCGACCGCGCGGGTGAGGTCCCGCCCGTCCAGGCTGACCAGAGAGAGGTCCTCGGGGATCCGGCGGCCGTCGCGGCGCAGCCGCATGAACACGCCCAGCGCCACCTCGCCGCTGGCGCTGATCACCGCGGTCGGCAGCCGGTCGGCGTCCAGGAGGGCGTCCGCAACCTGCTCCCCGCCGACGACGGTCGGCGAGGACCACAGGGTCCACTCGGGCCGGATCTCCAGGCCGTGCGCCACCAGCACCTCCTCGTAGGACTCGTCCACGCCGTCCGCCAGCACGAACGCGATGTCGCGGTGCCCGAGGTCGATCAGGTGGCCGACCGCGAGGCGCAGCGCGCTGCGCAGGTCGCCGTCGTCCACGGTCAGCACGGGCACACCCAGCGCCGCCAGCGCGGTCGACTCCGCATCGGCCAGCGTGATCGACAGGGCCAGCACGCCGTCCACCCGGCGGCCGAGCGGGACGTCCTCGAAGAACCTGCTCCGCGAGTCGTCGTCGCCCAGCACGTAGAGCAGCACGTCGAACCCGGCCTGCCGCAGCGCGCCCTCGGCGCCCGCCAGCAGGTCGCCGCGGCCGACGTCGCCGGTCAGCACCGCGATGGCGTACCGCCGCCCGCCCGCCAGGCTGGAGGCGTCCCTGGCGATGGCGTACCGCATCCGCTTCGCCACCTCGGTGACGTACCGCCGCGTCGCCTCGGACACGCCCGGCTCGCCCCGCAGCGCGCGGGACACCGTCGCGGCGGACACACCTGCGGCGCGTGCCACGTCGGACATGCTGGTCACGTCCACCTCCTTGATCACAAGCCTACTGAGAACCGTACGGTGGCCCTCCGCCGAACACCCCTCGACACCTGTCGCACGCGGAAGGACACCCCTACATGAAGCCCGGCGATCTCGTCCCCGACTTCACCCTCCCCGACCAGCACGGCGCCTCGCGCACGCTGTCGACCCTGCTGGCGGACGGTCCGATCGCGCTGTTCTTCTACCCGGCCGCGATGACCGGCGGCTGCACGGCCGAGAGCTGCCACTTCCGCGACCTGGCGGCGGAGTTCCAGGAGGTCGGGGCGCAGCGCGTGGGCATCAGCACCGACCCCGTGGTGCGGCAGAAGCAGTTCGCCGACCTCAACTCGTTCGACTACCCGCTGCTGTCGGACGTGGACGGGGAGGTCGCGTCGGTCTTCGGCGTGAAGCGCCGCTTCGGTCCGCTGCCGGTGAAGCGGCACACCTTCGTGATCGGGACCGACAGCCGGGTGCTGGAGGTCGTCAAGTCCGAGTTCGGCATGAACTCCCACGCGGACAAGGCGCTGGTCGCGCTGAGGGAGCATGCCAAGGCCTGATCGCGGGTACTCCGGCCGCATGATCGGACAACTGAGGTCGGTCGTGGTGGACACCCGCGACCCCCGTGCGCTCGCCGCCTTCTACGCCGAACTGCTCGGCGGGAAGGTCACCGAGGACGACGAGGAGTGGGCGGTGGTCGTCGACGGGGAGGGCAGGCGGTTCGCGTTCCAGCTCTCCCCGGAGCACGAGCCGCCCGCCTTCCCGGATCCGAAGGGGTCGCAGCAGTTCCACCTGGACCTGCGGATCGAGCGGGGGGAACTGGACGAGGCCACCCGGCGGATCACCGAGCTGGGCGGCCGGAGGCTGGACGCGGACGGCGACGACTTCCAGGTGTTCACCGACCCGGCCGGGCACACGTTCTGCCTGATGTGGGAGTGACCAGCGGCCGCTAACCGGGGGCGCACAGGGCGGCGAGCACGAAGTCCGCGATCTCGCCGCCCAGTTGCGCGGGGGACTTCGGCCCGTCCGCGCGGTACCAGGTCGGCAGCTGGTTGATCACGCCGAGCGCGATCAGCACGGCGGTCTCGGCGGGCACCACCGCGCTGAACCGCCCGCTCGCCTGCGCCTGCTCGACCACCGCGCGGAACGTCTCGTGGTAGCGCCTGCGCTCCGCGCGGAAGGACGCCATCAGGTCGGCGTCCAGGCGGTGCATCTCGCGCGTGAACACGGCGGCCTCGTCCACGCTCGACGCGGTGGTCTCCACCAGGCTGACGATGATCTCGCGAACGGCCGTGGCCGGATCGAGGTCCAGTGCCACGATCCGGTCCAGCTCGACCGTCTGCCTGCCGATCAGCGACCGGTAGATCTCGTACAGCAGGTCGTCCTTCGACCCGAAGTAGTGGTACAGCGCGCCCTTGGTGACGTCGGCCGCCTCCACGACCTCCTGCACGGTCGTCGCGTCGAAGCCCTTGGCGGCGAACAGCCGCACGGCGGCGGCCATGATCCGGTTCTCCGTCCGGCTCAGCTCGCCGACGCCTCCGCGCCGAACCACCGCGTCACGCCCCCGGTGCGAGCGCGCGCACCAGGTCCGACTGGTCCGCGCCGGTCGGCAGGAGCGCGATGATCGGCGTGTCCACGCCGTTGGCGGCGTACTCCGCCACGCGGGCCCGGCAGTGCTCGACGCTGCCGTGCACGACCAGGTCGTCCACGACCTCGTCCGGCACCAGCTTGTTCGCCGTCTTCCGGTCGCCGGCGGCCCACGCCTCGTGCATCGGCGCCAGCGCCTCGCCGCGCCCCAGCCAGTCGTGGAACGCCGCGTAGGCCGGAACGGTCAGGTAGGTGCTGATCAGCATCCGCCCGAGCGCGCGTGCCGCGTCGGCGTCCTCGGTCGGGCACACGAAGATCCGGGCCGCCAGCTCCGCGTCGCCCAGCTCGGACCGCACCTTGGCCACGTCGCCCGCGCCCAGCCAGTTCGTGATGGCCCCGTCGGCCTCCTTCGCGGCCAGCCGGAGCATGTTCGGGCGCAGTGCGGCCAGCATGATCGGCACCGGCTTCTCGGGCGCGCGTTCGAGGCGGAAGCCGCGCACGGTGAACGTGTCGTACCGCTCGTCCACCTTCTCCCCCGCGAGCGCCGCCTTGAGGAAGCGGAGGGTGTCGCGGGTGCGCTTGAACGGCTCGGTGAACTCGGCCGCGTTCCACCGGTTCACGATCGCGGGCGACGACGACCCGATCCCCAGCACGAACCGCCCACCGGTCACCTCGGCCGCCGTGGCGGCGCTCATGGCCAGCAGCGCGGGCCCGCGCGTGTAGACCGGCACGATCGCCGTGCCGAACCTCAGCGAGTCCGACCACTGCGCCGCGAGCGCCAGCGGCGTGAACGCGTCGGTCCCGGTGGTTTCGGCCGACCACACGTCGGTGTACCCCAGGCCCGCCAACTCGGACACCAGTTCGCGGTGCCTCAGCACCGGCACACCGGTCAACGGCAGCGTGATTCCCCAACGACCCACGAGCGCCTCCTCAGAACACGCGACTGGCCGATACCCTACCTCGGGTACCGACCAGTCGGTATGTCGAGCGCTTCACCAGGACCGCGGCAGCAGGCCGCCAAGGAATCCGGCCGCCTTGAAATGTCGTGCCCCACCCGTGGCCTCGGCGTCGGGGGGCCTCACGGCCAGGGGACCCCTGGTCGCGCCGCGCTTGAGCCGATCGACGTGCGACGGCGAAGCGCGGTCCTGGAACGGCGACGACTACAGCGCGATGCCGCGTTCGCTCAGCCAGCCCCGGGGGTCGACCTTCTGGCCGCCGCTCAGCCACACCTCGAAGTGCAGGTGCGGGCCGGTGGACTGACCGCGGTTGCCGATGGTGGCGATGAGGTCGCCCGCCTTCACCTGGGTGCCCTGGCCCGCGATGATCTCGTTCACGTGCCCGTAGACCGTGGTGGTGCCGTCGGTGTGCTGCACCCGGACCCAGAGGCCGAAGCCGCTGGCGGGACCAGCCTCGACGACGACGCCGTCCATGGCGGAGACGATGGGCGTGCCGATGGCGTTGGCGATGTCGACGCCGTAGTGCGTCGTGCCCCAGCGGCCGCCGAAGCCGGAGGTGAAGCTGCCCTGGGCCGGCCTGACGACCGTGGGGCGCTTGGCGGCCTCCACGGCCTCCGCCGCGGCCTTGACGGTGGCCTGCTCGGCCGCGACCTCGACCGCCCGCTGGGCTTCCTCGTCGGCCTTGCGCTTGAGATCGGCCTGCCGGACGGCGTAGCCGTCCTGGGCGAACTTGATGGCCTGGTTCACGTGCTGGCCCGCGTTCATCTGCTGGGCCTGCATGAGCTTCGCGGCTTCGAGACCGGGCTTGATGACGTGCACGGTCTGCGGGCCCTGCGCCGGAGTCGCCTTCGGGGCAGCGGTGAGGCTGTTCGCCGCCAGCTTGGCGGCCAGGTCGGCGCCCGGCTGCTCGACCGCGCCCCAACCGTTCACGACGCCCGCGGTGCCCGCGAGGGCTCCTGCCACGACGACGGCCGCGGCGGCGCGGCCTCCAAGGGTGGGCTTGTTGATTTCCACGCGGTGCGCTCCACGGCGGCCTTCGGCCTTCGGGGGTGCCGTGAACACATTTCGGCCGCGCGCAGTGGTGTGCCTGGCCAAGAGTGTGCCTTTCTACCTCGGGGAGTTCGATCAGGACTTCTGGCGGGGGATCCAGTCGGTGTCGTTTCGGGGACGACGCCGTGTCCTGCTAGTTATCGAACCGTGACAAGCGGCAGGGAACGTAACCCGAGGTGACGAACATGGGCAAGTCTCAAGCTGCGAAGTGCGTAGATGAGTGACATAACCCACTGTTTGCTACTCAGAGTAGTTATGGACCGACAGGTCTCGTATTTCGCCGTTACCTGGCGCAGGACTTGACCGTTGACCGATTGCCAGACCAATAGCCGGGCAGAAGCATCACCGCTGGTCACCAGCTTGATCGTGCAAGTCACTCGAACGAGAACCGCCCCGCTAGCACAGGGCCAGCGGGGCGGTCGGTGAACGGCTGCGTCAGGTCACTACTTGTACCTCGGCGCCGCCGGGGGGAGCGGTGCCACCGGCTTGCCCTCGTGGATCGTCTTCATCGCCCGGAACCAGGTCGGAGCGGCCACTTCACCACCGGTGAGGCCGGTCCGGCCGTTGTTGCCGCACAGCCGCGGCGCGCGGGCGTCGCAGATGACCTGCGGCGCCACGCCGTCGGTGAACGTCATGACCGCGCCCGCGTACTGCGGGGTCGCCCCCATGAACGCGACCGACCAGTAGTTCTCGGTGGTGCCGGTCTTGCCGATCATCGGCCGGTTGAAGCCCTGCGACGCGGCGGCCGCGGTGCCGCCCGGCAGGGTGTCGTGGCTCATGCCCTGCGCCAGCGAGTCCGCCAGTTCCGGGGACACCGGCTGGTCGCAGGCGACCTCCTTGAGCTGCACGGGCTGGCCGTTGCGGTCCAGGATCTCCTCGACCGGCGTCGGCGGGCACCACGTGCCGTGGCTGACGATGGTCGCGGCGACGTTCGCCAGCTCCAGCACGCTGGTCGCGCCCGGTCCGAGGGTGAACGAGCCGCTGTTGTCCTGCTTGAACTGGTCGCCCTGCGACGGGCCGTTCGAGCCGTCCGCCTTGAGCGCCTCGCCCGCGCCGTTCACGTCGTGCATCGTCTGGCGAAGGCCGAGCTTGTAGGCCATGTCGATGACGTTGTCGAGGCCCGCCTTCTCCTCCAGGATGATGAACCCGGTGTTCGGCGAGGTCGCCAGCGCCTTGGTCAGCGTCATCTTGGTGTCGGTGCCCTGCGAGTAGTTCTTCACCGTGTAGGGCTTGCTGCCGTCCTTGTACACGCGCGACGTGTAGGAGTTCGGGACGTCGATGTCCTTGTCGATCCCCGTGACGCCCTTGTCCAGCGCCGCCGCGGCCGTGAACACCTTGTAGATGGAGCCCGCGCCGAAGGGCGTCACCTCGGCCGGGATCGAGTAGGCGCTCTGCCCCGCTTCGGCGTTGTTGCCGAAGTCGCGGTTCGCGGCCAACGCCCGCACCCGGTGCTTGTCCGTGCCCGGCTCGACGACGGCCATGGCGTTCGCCACGCCCTCCGTGTCCTTGGCCACCTGGCTCTCCGCCGACTCCTTGGCGGCCCGCGTGGCGATCGGGTCCATCGTGGTCTTGATCGTGTAGCCGCCGCGGCGCAGTTCCTCGAACGGCAGGCCGGACTTCTCCAGGTAGTCGATCAGGTAGCGGCAGAAGAACCCGTACACCGGGCCGTCACCGGCGCCGACGCAGCCGTTGGGCAGCAGGTTCAGGTCCGGGACGACACCGGCCTCGGCGGCCTTGTACTCGTTCGCCTTCGCGTCGGAGACGGCCTGGTCCGTGCCGAACGCCTCGTTGTCGCGCATCCGGTCGATCACGGTGTTGCGGCGCTTGATGGCCGCCTCCGGACCGTTGCCGGGGTTGAGCACGCTGGGCTGGTTGACGAGGCCGGCGAGCATCGCTGCCTGCGGCACGGTCAGCTTGTCCGGGGTCGTGTCGAAGTACGCCTTGGAGGCCGCGCCCACGCCGTACGTGCCGTTGCCGAACGGCACGATGTTCAGGTAGGCGGTGAGGATCTCCTCCTTGGTCATGACCTGCTCCAACTGGAGCGCCACCCGCGCCTCGCGGAGCTTGCGCCCGGCGGTCGCCTCGGTGGCCTTCTCGTAGGCCTCGTTCGAGCCCTTGCCGATCACGAAGGCCAGGTAGTTCTTCACGTACTGCTGGGTCAACGTCGACGCGCCCTGCGACACCTCGCCCTCGGCGCCCGCCTTGGCGGCGGCGCGCGCGATGCCCTGCCAGTCCACTCCCTTGTGGAGGAAGAACCGCTTGTCCTCGATCGCGATGATCGCGGCCTTCATCGTGTCCGCGATCTGGTCGTACTCCACCGGGATCCGGTACTGGTCGTACAGGTACGCGATGGGTTCGCCGTTCATGTCCTGGACCGTGGTGACCAGGGGCAACTCCCCCTTGGCCAACTCACCGGAAGTCTGGTCGACCGTCTCAGCCGCACGGTTGGAAGCAAGCCCCAACCCACCGACGACGGGGAACATGACCGCCGCGAGCAACACGCCCGCCGCAAGGCACAACCCCACCAACTTGACCAGTCCCGTCGCACGCGCGAACACGAAACCCGCAACCCCTTCCGAACCGGCGGAGATCCCCTTGTCCTTATAAGTCGCACGGGACCGCATGCAGGTTGCTCGACAAGGGGCAAATTCTGCGCGATCACACCGACGATGGTGGTGAACGTACTCCTGGTGAGTTGAGACGCCTGTGAGGGCGGCCTGGAGATCTACGTGGGTCCAAGTGCTAGTACCCGGTCGGGTGGACCTTCAACCCCGACGGCAGACACCGATCATGAGGACCGCTCGCCAGCAGGTGTGTCCAGTTGGGATGGTCACCACCTCGTTGATCCACACGACAGGCACGAACGCTCGGATCCCGCGCACGGCCACTACCGGAAGCACGCCACCAACCGCACGACGACCAAGCGAGCACCCCGACCCACCCATCCACGGCTCGCGAGCACGCGACCACCCCCCGTCGACTCGGCGAGCACGCGACCGACCCACGACGGCCTAGCGAGCACCCAACCAACCTCACGTCGCCAAGCGGAAGCACGCACCCGACCCACCACAGGAAAGCGGACGCACCCAACCAACTCGACGCACTCCCCCTCCGCCGCCCCGATCCGAAGCGTCCTCAGCATTTTTCTTCGTTTGTCAAGGCATCTTTCCCGCCTTGACAAATCAAGGAAAATGGTGGAGACAATTGCGCGAGCGGGGTGACGTCGAGGAAACCACCGCGACCTTTACGCGCGGGTCCGACGCGCTGCGGGCTTCGGTTTCCAGCGGCCGACTTCGACTTCCGACAGTGACGAGCAGCCGACTGCGGCTCTCGATCGCGAGCAACCGATGGCGACCCCCGACCACCACAGCACTGACCCGCCCCCGTCGTGCTGTGGCCGATTTGACTCGGGGGCCCCTTGATTTGACCCTTGATCGGGCTAAAAGGGCAGTCCCGAAAGCCTGCCCGATCACCAATTTTAAGGGTCAAATCCCCCGAGTAAAATCGGCCACGTCTGCGGCCCTGGCCTCGGCTTCAGCAGTGGGCCACCCGGAGCGTGCGGCAGGTGTTGGTGCGCAGACCACCACCCCCAGGCACCCCGGTGGGCCACCCCGACTCTCCGCCGGCGCAATGTCTCGCCAACCACCAAAGCTCCTAATGCGGCCCATGCAGCCGAATGGTCGCGCTGGCTCGCCGGACCTCCGCATTGGCATGCCCTGGCAACAGGTCGTCCAAGAACCCGTACGCCCGCAGATCCCCTTCCTCCCTCTTCCCCACCGTCCGCCACCAAGCAGCGATGTCCCCCCACCCAGGCGCAGACAACGATCCCCCGAAATGCTGCACGGACAACGCCGCGCAGAGGTTCGCGAATCGGACCCGGTGTTCCAACGGCCACCCGGCCAACGTCCCCAGCACGAACCCCGCGCCGAAAACGTCCCCCGCCCCGGTCGAATCCAGCGGAGCGACGTTCAACCCCGGCACGTCCGCCTTCTCCCCGGTGGTGGAGTCGAAGGCGAACGCTCCCCCACCCCCACGGGTGACCACCACCACCGGCACGAACTCCGCCAGTGCCACCGCCGCTTCCTCGGCGGTTTCCGTGCGCGTGTAGTGCGTGGCCTCCTTGTCGTTGGGCAGGAAGAAGTCGTACCCGTCCAGGCGCTTCAGCAGCGACGGCGCCCACACCTCGGTCCGGTCCCACCCGATGTCGGCGAACAGCAGCGCGCCCTGCGCCTTGGCGCGCGACACCCACTGCTCCTCCTCCGGCTGGATGTGCACGAAGGCCGCGCGGGTCGCGGGTGGGGTCGCCAGCAGCTGGTCCGCCGAAACGGGTGGGCGGTGGCCGTGGGTGACCATGCTCCGGTCGTTCTCCATCGCCATGGAGACCGTCACCGGCGAGTGCCAGCCGTAGAACCGGCGGCAGTAGGTGAGGTCCACGCCCTCCTGTTCGGACAGCGTCTCCCAGCAGAAGTCCCCGTAGACGTCCTCGCCGAAGGCGGCGGCCAACGCGGTCCGCAGTTGGAGTCGGCTCAACGCCACGGCGAGGTTGGCGATGCCGCCGGGGCACGAGCCCAGGCCATCGGCCCAGACCTCGGTGCCCGCGGCGGGCGGGCGGGGGAGGCCGGTGAAGATGATGTCCAGGAACACCGTGCCCGACAACAGCACGTCGAAGGCGGGCGGTTCGGCGGTCGTCATCCCCCATACGATGCCGGCCCGTGGCGGATCAGCCGTCCACCGACGCCAACATCTCGCGCAAACGGGCGAGAGCGCGGTGCTGCGCGACGCGCACCGCTCCCGGGGTCGACCCCACGGCGTTGGCGGTCTCCTCGGCGGTGAGGCCGACGGCCACGCGGAGGACGATGATCTCGCGCTGGCGGTCCGGGAGGCGGTGCAGCATCTGCACGACGGCCTCCATCGTCTCGCCGGTCATGGCGCGCTGCTCCGGTCCCGCTTCCAGGGTCGGGCAGTCGGGGAGTTCCGGCACCACCTCCGAGCGGCTGCGGACGGCGCGGCGGCGGGCGTCGGCGACCTTGTGGGCGGCGATGCCGTAGACGAACGCGAGGAACGAGCCCGGCTCGTAGCGGTACTTCGAGAGCGCCGAGACGACGGCCAGGCAGACTTCCTGGGCGATGTCCTCGGCCGAGACCAGCGTGCGCTCGCGGCTGCCCACGCGTGCGCGGCAGTAGCGCAGCACGAGCGGCTGGATGCGGGCGAGCAGCTGGTCGACGGCTCGGCGGTTGCCCGTGAGGGCCTGGTCGACGATGTCGACCAGCTCTGCTTCGACGAGCCATTGGGCGCTCACAACGGGGGCGGCGGACCCCGTGATCAACCGGACGTGGGGCCGACCGACCGGGGCTTCGTCGCCGTCCGCTCCGATGCCGAAATCGACATCGGTGCGCACAGACGATGGATGGACCATCCGGCGACCTCCTCGCTCCAAGCGTCCCGGCATTGCCCGGCACACAGGAGAGGAGTCCCCAGTCACGCCGCTGATACCGCTCTCGTCAAGCTGACCACGAAGATGGGCCGAAAGGCCTCACGAGCACCCGGTCGGGCGTACACGTCGACCGAACGGAGCAACGCGTCAGGCTTTCACGTACGCGAACTGCCGAACGTCCAGGTAGCCCACCCGGAACCCGGCCTCGGAGTAGGCGAGGTAGAACTCCCACATGCGGCGGAACGTCTCGTCGAAGCCGAAGCCGTTGATGTCGTCCCACCTGGTCAGGAACGTCTCGCGCCACTGCCGGAGCGTCTCGGCGTAGTCGAGGCCGAACGTCCGGGAGCGCACCTCGCGCAGCCCGGTGTGCTCCCGGACGGTCTTGTCCATCGCCTGCACGGACGGGATCAGGCCACCGGGGAACACGTACTTGTGGATCCACGTGTAGCTGCGTGCGCTGGCCAGCATCCGGTCGTGCGGCATGGTGATCGCCTGGAGACCGACCCGGCCGCCGGGCACGAGCACCCGGTCGAGCACGCCGAAGTAGGTCGGCCAGTACTCGGCGCCGACGGCCTCGATCATCTCCACGCTGACCACGGCGTCGTACCGGCCGCGCTCCTCGCGGTAGTCGCGCAGGTGGATGTCGACCCGGTCGGACAGGCCGGCCCCGGCGACCCGCTCCTGGGCGAGCTTGCGCTGCTCGGCGGAGAGGGTCAGCGACGTCACGGTCGCGCCGCGCTGCGCGGCCCGCACGGCGAGCGCGCCCCAGCCGGTGCCGATCTCCAGCACCCGGCTGCCCTCGCGGACGCCCGCGTAGTCGAGCACGCCGTCGATCTTGCGGAGCTGGCCCTCGACCAGGTCGCGGTCGCCGCCGTCCTCGTCGAACAGGGCGGACGAGTAGCTCATGGTCTCGTCCAGGAAGGTCGCGAACAGGTCGTTCGACAGGTCGTAGTGGCGTTGGATGTTCTGCCGAGCGCCCTCGACGGAGTTGACCTCGGAGTCCGGGTGGCGCAGCTCGACCCAGCGGCGCATGAGCTGGAGCTTCGGCGGGATGAGCGTGGTGAGCTTCGCGGCGAACGCGCTGAGCAGGTCGGCGAGCGCCGTCGTGCTCCAGTCCCCCACCATGTACGCCTCGCCGAAGCCGATCTTGGCGTCGGCGCCGAGGCGGTGGAAGAACGCGAGGGGCCGGTGGATGCGCATCACCGGCGCGTCCGGGCCGCCCGCGCCGAGGCGGACGCCGTCGGGCAGCACGACGCGCACGGGCAGCGGGGCGACCGCGCGGCGGAACAGGGCTTCGGCGACCTGGGCCTTGAACGGCGAGTTCGGCGGGGTGGTCAGGCCCGGCCACACACCCTGGCTCGGGCGGGGCACCGAAACGTCGATCGTGCTCATCGGTTGCTCCTGGGGATGATCGGCAGACGCCGCAGCCACAGCGCGATGCCGTGGATTCGAATGAGGGTGGAGACGCGGAGGGTCATCAGCGGTCGCTTCACGAGGAGGCGGACGAGGCTCGCCGGGGAGACGGCCCTGCGGACGCCGTGCAGACCGGCGGTGAACGGGGTCCTCCCGTTCTGCCGCAGCGCGATCGTCACGGACAGCCGGTCGTCCGGCTCGGGCAGCCGCATGAGGTACCGGCCGCCCATCTCCAGGAACGGCGACACGTAGAACGCCTTGTCGACCTGGGCGCGGCCCGCGCTGTCGGGCCGCAGCAGGTACGGGTGCCGCTCGCCGTAGGTGTTGTGGACCTCCGCCACGACGCACGCCAGCGTCCCGTCGGGGCGGTGGCACCAGTACACGGACAGCGGGTTGAACACGTGGCCGAGCAGGCGGGCGTTGGCGAGCATCAGCACGCGTCCCCCCGCGAGGTCGACGCCGCGTTCGGCGAGCCACCGGTCGAGGTTCTCGCGGATCGTGCGGCCCCGCTCCGCGGCCGTGCCGGTGTGGGGCCCGAAGTGGTCACGGGCCTCGAACCGGGCGAACGGCCGCAGCCACCGCGGCAGCTCCGGCAGCCGGTCGAGGTCGACCAGCCACAGGTAGACCTTGTGGCTGAACGCGCGGTCGAGCCGTTCGCGCCGGGTGTGGCTGACCTCGGCCTCGTAGAGGGCCGTCACCAGCGCACCCCGAGGCTCTCGGCGGCTCGGACGCCCGACGCGCACCCGTCCTCGTGGAAGCCCCAGCCGTGGTAGGCGCCCGCGAACGCGATGACGTCGGTGTTGAGGGACGGCAGACGTCGTTGCGCGGCAACGGATTCCGGCGTGTAGACGGGGTGCTCGTAGACCATCTTGGCCAGCACCGCGCGCTCGTCGATCCGGTCGGTCGCGTTGAGCGTGACGACGTAGTCGAGCGGTTCGACCAGCCGCATCAGGCGGTTCATGTGGTAGCTGACGACGACCGGGCCCGACTCCTGGCGGCAGGAGGTCTTGAGCAGGTTCCAGGACGCCTTCGCGCCGCTGGTCCTCGGCAGGACGCTCGGGTCGTTGTGCATCCAGGTCTCGTTGCGGGAGTAGGTGAACGCGCCCAGCACGGCCTTCTCCTCGGGGGTCGCGTCACCGAGCAGCCGCAGCGCCTGGTCGGGGTGCGTGGCCACGACGACCTTGTCGACCTCGTACCCCTGGTCCGCGTCGTCGCGCAGCTCGACGCCGTCGGCCGTGCGCACCAGCGAACGGACCGGCGTGGACACGTGCACGGCCGTCAGGCCCTTGGCCGCGCGCTCGACGTAGCTGCGCGAGCCGCCGACGACGGTGCGCCACTGCGGTGCGCCGCCGATGGCGAGCATCCCGTGGTTGGCGAGGAACTCGAACAGGTAGCGCGCCGGGTAGCGGGTGCTCAGGCCGGGGCCCGAGGACCACACCGCGGACACGACCGGTACCACGAAGTGGTCGACGAAGTAGCGCGAGTAGCCGCCGATGGCGAGGAACGCGCCGAGCGTGACGTCCCCGGTGTCCGGGGAGGCGACGAGCCTGCGGGCGTGCCGGTGGAAGCGGGCGACCTCGGCCAGCATCCGCAGGTAGGCGGGCTTGGCCAGGTTGCGCGGCTGGGCGAACAGGCCGGGCAGCTTGCGGGCCCCGGCGTACTCCAGGCCGCAGCCGTCGCAGCGCACGCTCATCGACATCTCGGAGTCCTGCGTGGACACGCCCAGCTCGCGGAACAACCGCAGCAGGTTCGGGTAGGTGCGCTCGTTGTGCACGATGAACCCGCTGTCGACCACCGCCGTGCCACCGTCCGGAGTGGTCAGCTCGTGGGTGTGGGCGTGGCCGCCGAGCCGGTCGTCCGACTCGAACAGCAGCACGTCGTGCTGCCGCTGGAGCAAGTACGCCGCGGTCAGACCGGACACGCCGCTGCCGATCACGGCGACCCGTCGACGTCCGGATTCCTGTGCCACGGGTGTGTCCTCTCGTCAGTGTGCCGTCTTGAGCGGGACGTCCAAGCCGTCCGGTGTGCGCTCTCGCATTGCGTTCGCGATGTCGGGCGCCGGCGGTTCGAAACCGAGTTCCCCCAGGACGAAGTCCACGACGAGCCGGGTCCAGTCGCCCGCGCGCTTGAGCATCGCGTGACCGTCGCCGAGCACGGAGAACCTGGCCACCCGGTTCGCCACCGTCCTCGCCTGGACGGCGTACCGGTAGGACGCGGCCGGGTCGGTCATCCGCTCGCGGTCGCCGTGCGCGATGAGCAGGGAGCGGCCCGCGAGCTGCTCGAAGGGCTCGCCGGGTTCGATCCACGGCGCCAGCCCGCACACCGCGACCACGGTCGGGTGGTCGGCAACGCGCAGCGCGGTGCGCGCGCCCATGGAGTGCCCGACGAGCACCACCGGAACGCCGGGGTGCTCGCGGTCGACCTCGGCGAGCGCCCACCGGGCGTCGCGGACCGGGTCGAGGTCGGGGGCGTTCCAGCCGCGGACCCGGTAGCGGAGCATCCGCACTTCGAGCCCCCGGCGGCCGCCCGCGGCGTGCAGCGCTCGGCCGAACGGCACCATCCGCAGGACGGCCAACTGGTAGCGGTTCACCCGACCGTGGCCGCGTGACCGTCCGCCGTGCAGCACGAGTGCCACGGCGCGCACGTCGGCCGACGCCCTGAGCACGTCGACTTGGGGCTCCATGCCGACATGTTCGAATCGGCGGATGCTCGCGGATGACCATTGCGATCCAGATCACAAGGGCTTCACCGCGCCTACGACCCGGCCCCCGGTAGCCGCACGTCGTGCGTGCCGGGGGCCGGGTCGGGAGGGGAACCGCCGCGCCTACCGGTGGTTCCCGGCACGGGCCGGGGTCCCGGATTCGACGAGTCCGGCCAGGGCGGGAGGCAGCGCCCCCTGGTGCAGGACGCCGAGGCGCTGGGTGGCGCGGGTGAGGGCGACGTAGAGCTCGGCGGCGCCGCGCGGGCCGTCGGCGAGGATCCGTTCCGGCTCCACGACCAGGACGGCGTCGAACTCCAGGCCCTTGGTCCCCGACGCCGCCACCGCTCCCGGCACACCGGGTGGTCCGATCACGACGCTGGTGCCCTCGCGACCGGCCTCGTCCCGGACGAACTCCTCGATCGCGGCGGTCAGTCCGTCCTCGGTGACCCGCCTGGACCACGGCTGGACGCCGCACGCGCGGACCGACTCCGGCGGCTGGACCTCCGGCGCGAACTCGGCGAGCAGCGCGGCGGCGACGGCCATGATCTCCGCCGGGGTGCGGTAGTTCACCGTCAGCGCCCGGTAGACCCAGCGGCCGGGCACGTACGGCTCCAGCACCTCGCCCCACGACCTCGCCCCGGCCTCCGACCGGCGTTGGACGAGGTCGCCGACCACCGTGAACGAACGGCCGGGGCAGCGCCGCATCAGCACCCGCCAGTCCATTTCGGACAGCTCCTGGGCCTCGTCGACCACGACGTGCCGGTAGGTCCAGTCCCGGTCTGCGGCGGCGCGTTCGACGAGTTCACGGGTGTCGTGCTCGACGAAGCGCTCCGCCAGGTCCTCGGCGAAGAGCAGGTCCGTGGCGAACAGGTGGTCGTCGTCGTCCATCGAGTCCTGGCGGCCGACGAGGCCGTCCAGCACGGCGGCGGCGTGCGCGGCCTCGGCCCGCCGCTCCCGCTCGGCGGTCCGGTCGACGGGCTGGTCGGGCCCCAGCAGGTCGACCAGTTCGTCGAGCAGCGGCACGTCGGACACCGTCCAGGCGTCGCCGTCGGCGCGCAGCAGCGCCGGGTCCGCGCCCGCCGCCCGCAGCCGGTCGGGGGACGAGTACAGCTCCGCCAGCAGCGCACCCGGCGTCAGCACCGGCCAGAGCTCGTCGAGCGCGGCGGTGAACGCGGTGTCCTCGGCCAACTCCTTGCGCAGGTCCGTCCGCATCCGCTCCCACGAGTCCCGGTCCGACCGGGTCAGCCAGCCCTTGCCGATCCGACCGATCGCCCGTTCGGTGAGGGCGAACGTGACGACCTCGGTGAACACCGCGCGGGCCTCGTTGTGCGGCAGCCCGCTCGCGCGCGCCTCGTCCCTGGCCCACTGCGCGGTCTCGGCGTCGATCCTCCCCGCGACGCCCCCCAGTTCGATCGGCAGCGGGTGCTCCGGCAGCCGCTGCCGGTCGGCGACGGCGGCCGCGAGCACGTCGAGGAACTTCAGCGATCCCTTGAGCCGCGCGGCTTCCGGGGCGTCCTCCGCGGTGACGTGCAGGCCGGGCACGAGGTCGCCGGTGGTCGTGAACACCACGTCCGACTCGCCGAGCGACGGCAGGACGCGGCCGATGTGGTTCAGGAACACCGGGTTCGGCCCGACCACGAGCACGCCGTGGCGCTCCATCCGCTCCCGCTGGGTGTAGAGCAGGTAGGCGACGCGGTGCAGCGCCACCACGGTCTTCCCGGTGCCCGGACCGCCCTCGATCACCAGCACGCCGGGGTGGTCGAGCCGGATGACCTCGTCCTGCTCGGCCTGGATCGTCGCCACGATGTCGCGCATCCCGACACCGCGCGGCGCGTTGACCGCCGCGAGCAGCGCCGCGTCCCCCCGCTCGCCGCTGTCCGGGCGGCCGAGCACCTCGTCGGTGAAGTCGACCACCTGGCGTCCGCGCGTGTGGAACTGGCGGCGGCGGCGCACGTCCTCCGGGGTCGCGGCGGTGGCGACGTAGAACGGGCGCGACGCGGGCGCCCGCCAGTCCAGCAGCACCGGCTCGTAGTCGTCCTCCGCGTCGAAGAGGCCGATCCGCCCGATGTACGAACGATCACCCGAAAGGGTGTCCAACCGGCCGAAGCACAGCCCGTTGGTCCCGAAGTCCAGCCGCTTCAGCTCCTTGGCCGACGTGCGCACCCGGACGTCCCGTTCCATGGGCGTCCCACCGGTCCCCCGCAGCGCCGCCTCGTACTCGCGCTTCACCCGCGCCCGCTCGGCGTCGAGCCGCTCGTAGAGCCCTGCCACGTACCCCCGCTCGGACCGCAGTTCCTCTTCGTACCCCTGAGTCGACACAGGCCCCTCACAGCGTTGAGCGGAGTTCGGTTCGACGGTGCCCGGGTCGTGCGCGCGGGCACCGGTGGCTCGTCCCGACCGACTCCCGTTTCCGCGGGTTCGGGCCACGGCCGGGGATTCTGCGGCACGACCGGGGTCTTGCCGCAAGCCCCCCGCTGCGCTATAAGTTGGACTGGGAAGAGGTGACCACTCCCCTTTCCCGCTCCCCTCCCCGCCCGACACGGCGGGCACACGGTCGGCGCGGTCGGCTGGACGGGGACCTCGGCCACTACAGTCCGTCCGGTGGTCGAACACCTGAGCATCCCCACCCCCGCGGGCACCTTCGACGCGATCGGCGCGGGCCCCGAGAACGGCCGTCCGGTGCTGCTGCTGCACGGCTTCCCGCAGGGCGCGTCCTGCTTCGACCACCAGGTGGAGGTGCTCGGCGCGCAGGGCTACCGGGCGGTCGCGCCGGACCAGCGCGGCTACTCCCCCGGCGTGCGGCCGACCGTCGCCGCCCAGTACGGCATCACCCAGCTGGTGGGCGACGTGCTGGCCATCGCGGACGAGCTGGCGTGGCCGGTGTTCGACCTGGTGGGCCACGACTGGGGCGCCGCGGTGGCGTGGCACACCGCCGCCGACCACCCGGACCGGCTGCGGTCGCTGACCGCCGTGTCGACGCCGCACCCCGCCGCGCTGGCCGCGGCGATCCGCACCGACGAGGACCAGCACGCGCGGTCGCAGTACATGACCGAGTGGCGGAACTCGAACACCGAGCAGCGGATGCTGGACAACGACGGCGAGGCGCTGCGCAGGCTGTTCGAGTGGAAGGTGTCGCCGAGCAAGGTCGACGAGTACGTGCGGCGGCTGTCCGTGCCGGGCGCGATGACGGCGGCGCTGAACTGGTACCGCGCGGGCCGGGCGGGCAGCCGGATCGACAAGGTGTCCGTGCCGACGATGTACATCTGGAGCACCGAGGACACCGTGTTCGGCTCGGCGGCGGCGTTCGACACCGAGAACTGGGTCACCGGGCCGTACCACTTCCAGATGGTGGAGGACGTGTCGCACTGGATCCCGGACGAGGCATCGGAACTGCTGAGCAGCCTGGTGCTGGCGCACCTGTCCGTTCGCTGAGCGGATTCCGGCTCGCGGCGAGATCGGCGTGGCGAATGTGGGCCAACCGTGAACCGTTGAAGCTTCCACCGCGTGATCAGTGCATGACGGAGTTGACCTACTCGGAGTGGCGGGTCGCGACGCTCGCCGCCGGTGGCCACACCAACCGGGCGATCGCGAAGAGGCTGCACATCACGGTGAGCACGGTCGAGCAGCACCTGACCAGGGTGTACCGCAAGCTCGGTGTGGGCCGCAGAGCGGACCTGATCGGACACGAAGCCCTAGTCTGACCGCATGTCGATCGCCGGGTTGCTGCTCGCGGCCGGTGCCGGGCGCCGGTTCGGCGCGCCGAAAGCGCTGGTCTCCCACCGCGGTTCCCTGTTCGTCGAGTCAGCGGCGGAAACGTTGCGGCAGGCGGGGTGCGACCCGGTGGTCGTGGTGCTCGGCGCGTCCGCCGACGAGGTGCGGGCACGGGCGTCGCTCGGCAGCGCGCTCGTGCTGGACAACCCCGACTGGGCGACCGGGATGGGGTCGTCGCTGCGGGTCGGGCTGACCGGGGTGGCGACGACCTCGGCCACCGCCGTGGTCGTGCTCCCGGTCGACACCCCCGGCGTGACCCCCGAGGCCGTACGACGGCTGGCGGCGCTCGCCGCTCCCGATGCCCTGGCGCGGGCGGACTTCCACGGCGAGCCCGGCCATCCCGTGCTGATCGGCCGGGCCCACTGGGCGGGCGTGCTGGCGACCTCCACCGGCGACGCGGGCGCCCGCGACTACCTCCGCGCCCATGAGGTGCTGTCCGTGCCGTGCGAGGACATCGCCCACGGCGCGGACGTGGACCGCCCGGAGGACCTAGACCACTGGCCGGAGTGATCTGGCGGCCAGCGCGATCCCCAGGCAGCACAACGGGAGCACGGCGAGCGCCAGCGTCAGCGACGTGGCGTGCGAGACCAGTCCGATCAGCGGCGGCCCCAGCAGGAACCCGGCCCAGCCCGCGGTCGCGACACCGGCGATCGCCTGGCCCGCGTGCGCGTCCGACTGCGCCGCGGCGGAGCTGAACACCACCGGCACGATGCAGGCGATGCCGATCCCGAACAGCGCGAAACCGAGCAGCACCAACCAGAACTGGCCGACGAGCAGCGCGCCGCCCAGGCTGACGCCGCCCAGCGCGGCCAGCACCCCGACCACGCGGGCGGGCCCGAACCGCGCGACCCAGCCGTCGCCGCCGACCCGGCCGAGGAACATCATCACCGCGAACACCGCGTAGCCGAGCCCGACGCGCTCGCCCGGCACGCCGACGGTGTCGCGCAGGTAGACCGCCGCCCAGTCGCCGATCGCGCCCTCGCACAGCAGGCCGCCGAACATGATCGCGCCCAGGAGCAGCACCCGGCGGTCGCGCCACGGCAGTCCGAGCTTGTGCTCGTCGACCGCGCGGTCGTCACCGAACATGCCGCGGGTCAACGGCCACGCCGCCAGGAGCAGCACCGCGGTGAACGCGATCATCTGGGTGCGCAGGTCGACCCCGAACGCGACGGCCAGCCCGCCGATCCCGACGCCGATGAACGCGCCCGCGCTCCACCAGGCGTGGAAGCTCGACAGGATCGGCCTGCCGTAAGCGGATTCGACCGCGATCCCCTGCGAGTTCATCGCCACGTCGAGCGCGCCCTGGAACCCGCCCCAGAACGCCAGCGCGATGAACAGCGCCACGGGTGAGGGCGCGAACCCGAGGGCGGGCGAGACCAGCGCGTAGGCGAGGAACGTCAGCAGCACCACGCGTTTGCTGCCCCACTTCGCGATGGCGCCGCCCGCGGCGAGCATCGCGATGACCGACCCGACCGGCGCGCCGAGCAGCGCGAGCCCGAGCGTGCCGTCGTTGAGGCCGAGGCGGTCCTTCACCTCGGGGATGTGCGGCGTCCACGCGGCGAACACGGCGGCGTGGACGGCGAACACCAGCGCGGTCGACACGCGCGCGACCTTCGGCCGTGCGGTGGTCGGTGCTTCAGACAAGGTGGACCTCGACTCCGGCGTCGCGCAGGGCGGCGACCTCGTCAGACGGGGCGTCCTCGTCGGTGACGAGGACGTCGATGGCTTCGATCGGGCAGACCCGCCCGAAGGCGGTGCGGCCGAACTTCGAGCTGTCCACGGCGGCGATCACGCGGGCGGAGGCGGTCACGGCCGCCTTCTTCACCGCGCCCTCCTGCAGGTCGTGGGCGGAGATGCCGTTGCGCACGCTCAACCCGCAGCTGCCGAGCACCATGGTGTCGAAGCGCATGACCTGGAACGCGTGCTCGGTGAGCGGGCCGACGAACGACAGCTCGCCGGGGCGCAGGTCCCCACCGGGCAGGACCAGGCGGACGCGGTCCGCGCCCTTGAGCGCGTTGGCCACGTGCAGGGTCAGCGGCAGCACCGTGAGCCTGCGGTCGACCAGCAGCCGGGCCGCCTCCAGCGTGGTGGTGCCGCCGTCGACCACGATGCTCTCGCCGTCGTCGATCAGCTCGACGACACCGAGCGCGATGCGGCGCTTGACGTCGACCCGGTGCTTGCCGCGCGCGGCGTAGGGGGTCTCCTCGCTGGTCAGCATGCCCACGGCGGCGCCGCGCACCCGGCGCAGCAGGTCGTCGCGCTCCAGCGTGTCGAGGTCGCGCCGGATGGTCATCTCCGAGCAGCCGGTCAGCTCCGCGAGCGCCGCCACGGTCACCCGGTCACCGTGGCGGAGGCTCTGGAGGATCAGCTCATGCCGCTTCGCACTTTCCACGTGTTCATACGAACACGGAGGATGTTCGAATCGCAAGACTTTCGCTAACCCCGTCCATCGGGTAGGACTAGCCCCGTGCCGAGTGGTGTGGACCACTGCGGCCCAGCGACTACGGAGGACGACCGCATGACGAGCGAGACCGTGACCGGATCCGACTACGGCAACGTTGTGCGCGACCACCTGCTGAGGGTGGAGCAGCGGAACGCGTCCGCCCTGGACGACGTCGCCGAACTGGTCCTGGCGAGCGTGCTCGCGGACGGCATGATCCACACGGCGGGCGCGGGCCACTCGCTGGCCGCCGTGGCGGAGACGTTCTACCGGGCGGGCGGCCTCGCCTGCGTGCGCCCCGTCTACCACCCCGAACTGCTGCCGATGCACGGCGCGATCAGCAGCACCGCCGCCGAACGCCGCTCCGGCCTGGCCGCGGAGGTCCTGCGCGACACGGGCCTGGCCGCGCACGACGTGCTGTTCGTGTTCTCCACCTCGGGCGTGAACCCCTACCCCGTCGAACTGGCGATCCAGGCCGTCGACGCGGGCTGCCCGGTCGTCGCGGTCACGTCGGTCGCCGCGAGCGCCCTGGCCCCGCGCCGCGCGGGCACGACCCTGGCCGAGGTGGCGACCGTGGTGCTCGACAACGTGGTGCCGCCCGGCGACTCGACGTACCCGATCGACGAGCCCGTGACGGCGGCGATCTCCACCGTGGCCACCGCGTTCCTGTGGAACCTGCTGATGGTGCGGCTGTTCGACAAGGCCGCCGAGCAGGAGGTGCACCTGCCGCTGTGGCGCAGCGCGAACGTCGAGGGCGGCGACGCGGCGAACGCCGACCTGCTGCGGCACTACCAGACCCGGATCCCGCAGCTCGGCTGAGCGCACGCCGCTTCATCGCCGAAACCGCACCGAACCTCCACACCTCCTCGCTACGTTCCACGGCAAGGGGTTGGCGCCCGAGGGCGCCCACGAGTGGGGGAGTTCGTTCGATGAACGCGAGAACACGCCGGATCGTGCTGATCACGGGTGGGTTGACGGCGGCCGTGGTGATCGGGGTCGGTGGCGCGGTGGTGTGGACGGGCACCGGCTCCGACACCCGGTCGCCGGGGGCCGCGGTAGGCGAACCGGCGGCGGACCCGCCGGACGCGGTGGTCATGCGGTTCTTCACGGGCTTCACGACGGGCGACATGGCCCTGGCCTCGTCGAGCACCGACGCCGAGCAGGGCCTGGCACCGGTGCTCGACGAGGTCAGGGCCGGGATGGCGCCTGCGACCTTCTCGGCCATCGTGGAGAACGGGCCCGCGACGACCGCGGACGACACCGCGGTCGAAGTCGCCGCCGAGATCCACTGGACGCTGCCCGGCGGCGCGTCGTGGAGCTACCGGACGGCGGCCGAGGTGAAGCGCGAGCGCGGGCAGCCGTGGCGCGTGCACTGGACGCCCGCGCTCCTGCACCCGCGGCTGGCCGAAGGGCAGTCCCTGGCGTACCTCCCGCAGTCCGGCGACGGAGCGCTGCTGGACCGCGACGGTCAACCGGTCGCGCAGGACACCGGCGTCTACGCCTCCGCGATCATGCCGACGGTCCGCACCGCCGTGGGCGGCCTCAACGGCACGCCGGGCTGGCAGGTCGCGGTGGTCGACGCCGCGGGCACCCCCGTGACGACCCTGGAGGAGAAGGCGGCGGTCGTCACCGGGTCCGCCACCCTCACGCTGGACAAGGCCGTGCAGGACGCCGCCCAGGCCGCCGTCGACGGGGTGCCGCGGCAGGCGGCGGTCGTCGCGCTCGACACCGGGACCGGCGAGATCCTCGCCGTGGCCCAGAACGCGCCCGCCACGGCCACCGGCCCGATCGCGCTCGGCTACCTGCACGAGCCCGGCTCCACGTTCAAGCTGGTGACCGCGGCGGCCGCTCTGGAGAACGGCGGCGTCACCATCGACACCCCGGTCGACTGCCCCGGCGAAGCCACCATCGGCACCCGCCGCATCCCCAACGAGGACAGGTTCGACCTCGGCACGGTCCCGCTGCGGAAGGCGTTCGCCCAGTCGTGCAACACCACGTTCGGCAGGCTGTCCGCCGACCTCCCCGCCACCGCGCTGACCGGCGCGGCCCTGCGGTTCGGCATCGGCGCCGACTTCACCATCGCGGGCATCACCACCAACACCGGCAAGGTCCCGGCGGCCCAGGACGTGGCGGAACGGGTGGAGAACGGCATCGGCCAGGGCAGGGTGCAGACCACCCCGTTCGGCATGGCCCTGGCGGCGGCGACCGTGGCCACCGGCGGCAAGACCCCGACGCCGAAGCTGATCCGCGAGATCCCGACGGTCGTGAACACCGAGCTGCCCGGCCTGCCCGCGGGGATCGCCCAAGCCCTGCGGCCGATGATGCGCGAGGTCGTCACCAGCGGCACCGCGACGGAGCTGGCGCCGTACGGCCAGGTGTTCGGCAAGACCGGCACCGCCCAGTTCGGCGACGGCACCGGCTCGCACGGCTGGTTCGTCGGCTACCGGGGCGAGGTCGCCTTCGCGGTGCTGGTGGTGGACGGCGGCTCGTCGAAGGCAGCGGTCGCCGTCACCGGGACGTTCCTGGGTGCTCTGTGACCAGGGACAGCTTCGGCGTGGGCACCACGCTCACCTGCGGTGTTTCGTCGAACTGGGTGTGGTACAGCTCCGCGTAGCGCCCCTCGGCGGCGAGGAGGTCGTGGTGGGTGCCGCGCTCCACGACCTCCCCGTCCTCCACGACGAGGATCTGGTCGGCGGCCCGGATCGTGGACAGCCGGTGCGCGATCACCAACGCGGTCCGGCCCCGCAGCGCTTCGGCGAGCGCGGCCTGCACGGCCGCCTCGGACTCCGAGTCCAGGTGCGCGGTCGCCTCGTCGAGGACCACCACTCGGGGCCGCCCCAGCAGCAGGCGGGCGATCGTCAACCGCTGCCGCTCACCACCGGACAGCCGGTACCCGCGCTCCCCCACCACGGTCTCCAGCCCGTCCGGCAGCGACTCGATCAGCGTCCCCAGGCGGGCCCGGCCGATAGCGTCCCGCAACTCCTCGTCGGACGCGGACGGCCGCGCGTACACGAGGTTCGCCCGGATCGTGTCGTGGAACAGGTGCCCGTCCTGGGTCACCACGCCGACGGCGCCGCGGACGTCGTCGGCGCCGAGTTCACGAACGTCCACACCGGACAGCCGGACGGAGCCGGACTCCACGTCGTACAGCCGGGGAACCAGCGACGCGATCGTCGACTTGCCCGCCCCGGACGACCCCACCAGCGCCACGAGCTGTCCCGGCTCGGCCACGAAGCTGATGCCGTGCAGCACTTCCTGCCCGCCGCGGGTGTCCAGCGTGCTCACCGACTCCAACGACGCCAGCGACACCTTGTCCGCGGACGGGTAGCCGAACCGCACGTCGGAGAACTCCACCGACACCGGTCCCTCGGGCACCGGCTTCGGCGAGGCGGGCTCGGCGATCATCGGCTTGAGGTCCAGCACCTCGAAGACCCGCTCGAACGACACCAGCGCGGTCATCACGTCGACCCGCGCGTTGGCCAGCGCGGTCAGCGGCGAGTAGAGCCGCGACAGCAGCAGCGCCAGCGACACGACCGTGCCCGCGGCGAGGTGCCCGGTCAGCGCCAGGTACCCGCCGAGCCCGTAGACCAGCGCCTGCGCCAGCGCGGACACCAGCGTCAACCCGGTCATGAACCACCGGGTGGCCATCGCGGTCCTCACGCCGATGTCCCGCACCCGCAGCGCCCGCTCGCCGAACTCGTCGGCCTCCTCGCGGGGCCGCCCGAACAGCTTCACCAGCGTCGCGCCGGGCGCGGAGAACCGCTCGGTCATCTGCGTGGTCATGCCCGCGTTCAGGTCCGCCGCCTCGCGCTGGAGGTCGGCCATCCGGTTGCCCATGCGGCGGGCGGGCAGCACGAACACCGGGAGCAGCAGCAGCGCGAGGAGGGTCACCTGCCACGACAGGGTCAGCATCACCACGAGCGTCAGCGAGAGCTGGATGACGTTGGTGACCACGCCGGACAGGGTCGAGGTGAACGCGCGCTGCGCGCCGATCACGTCGTTGTTGAGCCTGCTGACCAGCGCGCCGGTGCGGGTGCGGGTGAAGAACGCGACCGGCATCTTCTGCACGTGCTCGAAAACGGCGCGGCGGAGGTCGTAGATCAGCCCCTCGCCGATGCGGGTCGACTGCCACCGCTCCGCCAGCCCGAGCCCGGCGTCGACGATCGCGATCGCGGCGATCGCCACGGCCAGCCAGACGACGACCGACACCGCGCGCCCCTGCACGATCGCGTCGACGACCCGGCCCGCCAGCAGCGGCGTGCTGACGGCGAGCACCGACGACACGACCGTGAGCAGCAGGAAGGCGATCAACCTCGCCCGGTGGGGTCGGGCGAAGACGAGCACCCTCCGCAACGTCCCGGCTCGTACGCCCTTGGGCGCGTCGGAGGCGCGCATCGCGCTCATCATCAAACCCCAGGCACCAGATCCGCTGTCCACGTCGTGAGTCAACACCACCCGCGCCGGGGTGCTTCCCTGTTCGCTGAAGGGCGAACCGCCATCCCGGTGGACGCGCGACCGCCGCGGTCGATCAAGATCCGTTCCGCGGCAGGCCATCCGGGACGACCTGACCACCTCGCCCTTGCGCCGGGCGCTCGGACGGACAACACTTAGCCGAATGGCACAGTATTCGGCGGAGCTCGACGGCGTGCTCGCCGCCCTCGCCGACCCGACGCGGCGCGGCGTCATCCGCCGCCTCGGCCGCAGCCCGACGAGCGTGGGCGACCTCGCCCGCGAGTTCCCGATGACCCTTCCCTCCTTCATGAAGCACGTGCGGACACTTGAGGCGAGCGGCCTGATCCGCACGGCCAAGCACGGCCGGGTGCGCATCTGCGTGCTCAACCGCGACCGCCTCGCCCTCGTCGACGGCTGGCTCGCGGAGCAGCGCCGGATCTGGGAAGACCGCACCGACCGACTCGAAAGCCTCGTCACCGATCCGCTGGAGGAACGACCGTGAACCCCGATCTCGACCTGGTCCTGCACCGGGTCATCCGCGCTCCCCGCGCCGTCGTCTGGAGCGCGTGGACCGAGCCGTCCCGCTTCGAGCAGTGGTGGCTCCCGGCGCCGACCGTGTGCCGCGTCGACCGCCTCGACGTGCGGCCCGGCGGCGCGCTCGTGACGCGGATGAGCGACGACGGCGTGGACTTCGTCCCGCACGTCGACGCGAGCTTCCTCGTCGTCGACCAGTTGGAGCGGATCGTGTTCACGAACGCGATCGACAGCGCCTGGCGTCCCGCGACCCCCGCGCCGGTGCTCATGACGGCCGAGGTCACGCTGAGCGATCACCCGGACGGCACGGACTACCGGATCGTCGTGCGACACGGTGATCCGGCCGCCCGCGCCCGCCACGAGGAGCTCGGCTTCTTCGAGGGCTGGGGCGCGGTGACCGGGCAGCTCGCCGCGGTCGCGGAGAGCCGGGCCGCGCGGTGAGGATCGCTCTCACGGGGTTCGTCACCCTCGACGGGGTCAGCCAGGGCCCCGGCTCGCCGACCGAGGACACGAGCGACGGCTTCGCCAGGGGCGGCTGGCTCGTGCCCCACCTGGACGAGCTCTTCGTCCGGCGCACCTCCGAGTGGCTGGACCTCGCCGACGGGCTGCTGCTCGGGCGGCGGACCTACGAGGCGTTCGCCAGGGACTGGCCGCGGATCACCGACCCGGACCCGTTCACCGAGCGGATGAACTCACTGCCGAAGTACGTGGTGACCAGCACCTCGACCGAAGGGAGCTGGCATCCGGTGACCGTGCTCCGCGGCGACCCGGTCCGGACCGTCGGGGAGCTCAAGGCGCGGCCGGGACGGGAACTCCAGATCCACGGGAGCGCGCGACTCGGCAACGCCCTGCTGGCGGCGGGCCTCGTCGACACGCTCCGGCTCGTCGTCGCCCCGACCGTGACCGGCTCCGGGCGGAGGCTGCTCGACCACCCGAGCGGACCCGTCGGCCTCCGCCTCGTGCACCACGAGGTGACGGTGAACGGCCTGCTGCTGCTCCAGTACGAGACCGCCGGTACCGCCCCGGTCGCGGAGTACGAGGGCGTCACGGCTTTCGTCCAGTGAGGTGAAGGGGATCCGCTCGTGCGCGGACCGCCCCGCCACGTCGGGAGGCCGTCGCCCGGCGGAACGAAGCCGGACCTACTTCGCGAGAGCGGCGATCTCCGCGAGCCTGCGCAACTGGGCCTCGCGTTCCAACGCAAACTGCTCCCCCACCGAGGCGCCGTCGGCGGCCGCGGCGATCAGCGCCAGCGTTTCCCGCACGGCGCCCGGCATCGCCCGCGTCACCGAGGCGACCAGCCCGTCGACAGCGGCGTCCAAGCCGTCCACGGGCACTACGAAGTTCGCCAACCCGATCCGCAGCGATTCCTCGGCGGCCACCCGGCGGCCGGTCACGCAGATCTCGGCGGCGCGCGAATACCCCACCGCCCTGACCAGGGGCAGCGTTCCACCCAGGTCGGGCACGAGGCCCAGGGACGTCTCCGCCATCGAGAACTGGACGTCCTCGGCCACGACCCGGACGTCGCACGCCAGGGCCAGCTGGAAGCCCGCCCCGATCGCGTGGCCCGACACGGCCGCGATCGTCATCCGAGCGGGGTCCCGCAACCAGCGGAAACCCTCCTGGAACTCGGCGATCAACGCGGCCCCGGCTTCGGGACCGCGGGTCACGATCTCCGAGAGTCCGGGTTCTCCCGGCACGCCACCGGCGAACATCCGCCGGTCGAGGCCCGCGGAGAACGCACGACCAGAACCCCGGACGACCACCACGAGGACGTCCGGGTCCAGGCCTTCACCGATCGCCCGCAACGCCTGCCAGGTGGAGGGCGTCTGCGCGTTGAGCACATCGGGGCGGTCGAGGGTGATGGTCGCGCGCGGCCCGTCCACGACGAGCCGCACACCGCCACGTTCCAGCAGATCGGCATCGATGGACGTAGCCGACATGCTGGAACCTCCGGGTCCGGACAGGCGCGACCCGGTGATCAGCGCCCTGTTGTTACCGGAGGGTAGCTTACTTCTTCTTGGTTCGGGTGGCGCCACCGCGACCGCGCAGCGTGACACCGGACTCGGACAGAACCCGGTGGACGAAGCCATAGGAGCGCCCGGTCGACTCAGCCAATGCCCGGATGCTCGCGCCCTTTTCGTACTTCTTCTTCAGGTCAGCGGCCAGCTTGTCCCGTGTGGCGCCGGTGATCCGGGCGCCCTTCTTCAGGTCAGCCACCTTGTCCCGCCTTCCGTCCGAGCAGGTCGGGCCGCTTTCGGGCCCCTGTCGTCGCAATGATCGAACACGACGGACCATAACGCCAGGCGATCATGCAAAATGATCTGTCCGTGATCGCATGATCACGGACAGTCGACCTTCGTTCACGCTTGCCGAAAAGGGCTGCTTCCGTTGGCTCAGGCCAACTGCACGAGTTCCAGGTAGTCCGCGGACCAGTGGTCCTCGGTTCCGTCGGGAAGCAGGATCACCCGCTCGGGCTCAAGCGCCTCGACCGCTCCGGGGTCGTGCGTGACCAGGACGACGGCGCCCTGGTAGCGGCGCAGCGCGTCCAGCACCTGCTCACGGCTGGCCGGGTCGAGGTTGTTCGTCGGCTCGTCGAGCAGCAGCACGTTCGCCGCGCTGGAGACGAGGCCCGCGAGCGCGAGCCGGGTCTTCTCGCCGCCGGACAGGGTGCCCGCGAGCTGCTCCAGCTGCTCACCGCTGAACAGGAACGTGCCGAGCAGCTGCCTGAGCTGCTGCTCCTGGGTGTCCGGGGCGGCGTGGCGGATGTTCTCCCACACGCTGGCGTCGTGGTCGAGCGTCTCGTGCTCCTGCGCGAAGTAGCCGACCTTCAGACCGTGGCCGGGGATCAGCGACCCCGCGTCCGGCCGTTCCATCTGGCCGAGCAGGCGCAGCAGGGTCGTCTTGCCCGCGCCGTTGAGGCCGAGGATCACGACGCGCGAACCCTTGTCGATCGCGAGGTCGACACCGGTGAAGATCTCCAGCGAGCCGTAGGACTTGCTCAGCCCCTCGGCCATCAGCGGGGTCTTCCCGCACGTGGCGGGCTCCGGGAAGCGGATCTTCGCGACCTTGTCCGCCACGCGGGTCTCGTCCAGGCCGGCGAGCATCTTCTCGGCGCGCTTGGCCATGTTCTGCGCGGCGACGGCCTTGGTGGCCTTCGCGCGCATCTTGTCGGCCTGGGCGAACAGCACGCCCGCCTTCTTCTCGGCGTTCGCGCGCTCGCGGCGGCGGCGCTTCTCGTCCGCGCTGCGCGCTTCGAGGTACTTCTTCCAGCCCATGTTGTACAGGTCGACCTCGCTGCGGGTGGCGTCGAGGAACCAGACCTTGTTCACGACGTCTTCCAGCAGCTCCACGTCGTGGCTGATCACGACGAGGCCGCCCTCGTGCGACTTGAGGAAGCCGCGCAGCCACGTGATCGAGTCGGCGTCGAGGTGGTTCGTCGGCTCGTCGATCAGCAGGATCGTGCTGGACTTCGCGCCCACACCGGCCTCGGAGGCGGCGAACAGGATGCGTGCCAGCTCGACGCGACGACGCTGTCCGCCGGACAGCGTGCTCAGCGGCTGCGCCAGGATCCGGTCCGCCAGGCCGAGGTTCGCGCAGATGCGCGCGGCCTCGCTCTCGGCGGCGTACCCGCCGAGCGAGGAGAACCGGTCCTCCAGCTTGCCGTAGCGGTTGACGGCCTTGTCCAACTCCTTGGGGTCGACCAGTTCCGCCATCGCGGTCTGCGTCTTCTCCATGTCCCGCAGGATCTGGTCGAGGCCGCGGGCGGAGAGCACGCGGTCCTTCGCGATCACCGACAGGTCGCCTTCGCGCGGGTCCTGCGGCAGGTAGCCAAGTTCACCGGTGCGGCGCACGTCGCCGCCGTAGGGCTGGCCCTCGCCCGCGAGCACGCGCAGCGACGTCGTCTTGCCCGCGCCGTTGCGGCCGACGAGGCCGATGCGGTCGCCGGGCTGGACGCGGAGGTTGGCTTCCGAGAGGAGGATGCGCGAACCCGCGCGCAACTCGATGTTGGTAGCCGTGATCACAGCAAACTCCAGGTGAGGTGGTCATGCGGAAAAGAGGGGTCGGCGGAGGAGCACGCGCTGGACCTACTCGATCAGGATGACCACGCCACCAGTCTACCGGCTGTGCGCCACCGGGTTCGCCAGATGTGGGCACCGGCATACATTCGAGCGCATGACGGAAACGTTCGCAGGCAGGACCGCGCTGGTCACGGGCGCGAGTCGGGGAATCGGTCTTGGCATCGCACACGAACTGCTGACGCTCGGCGCGTCGGTCGCGATCACCGGGCGCAAACCGGACTCGATCGCCGAGGCAGCGCGGAAGCTGGTCGAGGACACCGGCGCCACCGAGGACCGGGTGCTCGCGCTGGCGAGCAACGCTGGCAACGACGACGACCGCGCGTCGGCCGTCACCGCGGTCGTGGAGCGGTTCGGGCGGATCGACGTCCTGGTCAACAACACCGGCATCAACCCGATCTTCGGCGCTCTGATGGACGCCGACCTCGGCGCCGTGCGGAAGATCTTCGACGTGAACGTGGTGGCGGCACTGGGTTTCACCCAGCTCGTGTGGAAGGCGTGGATGGCCGAGCACGGCGGCTCGATCGTGAACATCGCGTCGGTGGGCGGGATCCGGTCCACCGGGGCGATCGGCGCCTACGGGGCCAGCAAGGCCGCGCTGATCCGGCTCACCGAAGAGCTCGCGTGGCAGCTCGGCCCGAAGGTGCGGGTCAACGCCGTCGCGCCCGCCGTGGTGAAGACCAGGTTCGCCGAGGCGCTCTACACCGGCCGGGAGGACGAGGCGTCCCAGCAGTACCCGATGAAGCGCCTCGGGACCCCCGAGGACGTCGCCCGCCTGGTCGCGTTCCTCGCCTCCGACGCCGCCGCCTGGATCACCGGCGAGACCGTCCGGGTCGACGGCGGCCTGCTGGCCACCGGCACCCTCGGCTGATGCCCGACCGGGCCGGGTGTCCGGTGGCGGACACCCGGCCCGGTGGGGTCAGAGGGTGACGAGGAGGGACGACAGGCGCCAGGTCCCGGGGTCGGGGGCGCGGTGCGCCGACGTGACCGCGAGAGCGGGGAAGCGGCGCAGCAGTGCGGAGAGCGCCACCTCGGTCTGCACCTTCGCGAGCGAGGCGCCGAGGCAGAAGTGCGGCCCATGGCCGAAGCCGAGGTGTCCCGTGCCGGAGGGTCGGGTGAGGTCCAACTCGTCGGGCGCGGTGAACGCGCGGGGGTCGTGGTTCGCCGCCGCGACGACGGCCGTGACGGCGTCGCCCTTGTGCACGAGGGTGCCGAACAGCTCGACGTCCTCGGTGGCGTAGCGCGGGATGGCCAGCAGGGTCGGCCCGGACCAGCGGATCAGCTCCTCCACGGCGCGCGGCATGAGGGAGTCGTCCGCCCGCAGCGCCGCCAACTGGTCCGGGTGGTCGTGCAGGGCGAGGACGGCGTTCGGGATCAGGTTCGCGGGCGTCTGGCCCGCCAGCACGAGGTGCCACACCAGCGTGACCAGCTCGTCCTCCCCCAGCCGGTCGCCGTCGGCGTCCCGCACCCGGATGAGGTCCGCGAGGAGGTCGCCGTCCGGCGCGTCCCGACGGCTCGCGACGGCGGCCTCGGCGCCCGCCATCACCTCGGGGATGGCGTCGGCGAACCCCTGCCCGTAGCCCGCAGCGATGTTCGCCGCGTGCTCGCGCCACTTCGGCCGGTCCTCCACGGGGATGCCGACCAGTTCGCAGATCACGTCGATCGGCACCAGCCACGCGAAGTGGCGCAGCAGGTCCACCGACCCGTCCTCGACGTGCGACGGCAGGTCGTCCAGCAGCCCGTCGACGATCGGCTCGATCCGCGCGCGGAACTCGGCGGCCCGGCGCGCGGTGAACGCGGGCGACACCAGCCTGCGCAGCCTCGTGTGCTCCGGGCCGTTCATCTCGGACATGGTCCGCATGTACTTCAGGCAGTGCTCCGGGATGCCCGGCGGGCGGATGAAGCTGTCCGCGTTGATCTCGAACCTGGGGTCGCCGAGCACAGCCCTGGCATCGGCGTGCCTGGTCAGCGCCCACAGCGGGTTCATGCCGGGGATCAGGATCCTGGCCAGCGGGGCGATCTCCCGCGCGGTCCCGTAGGAGGTGAACGGGTCGCGCACGACGTCGGGGTCGGTCAGGTCGATCTCGGGGGTGGTGGTCATGGGTTCTCCCGGTGTGGCGACGTCAATTCAGATGGTCTCATCATCTGAATGATGACAGTATCTCCAATCGGGACGTGCGGCAAACACCGGGAGGCGGGGCCGGAGGCCTACCCGCTCCGGGGCGTCGACGTGGAACCCACCGGCGTGGAACTCGACGGCGTGGCCCCGGCGGGCGAACCGGTGGGCACCACCGGCATCCGAGAAGTGGACGCGGCGGGCCGGGAGGACGGGGACGCGGTGGTCGAGCCGGGAGGGACCACGGGGGCCCGCTCCGACGTCCGCGACTCGACCGGCGGCCGGACCGCGGGAGAGGTGGACGGCGGCGAGGACTCGGCGGACTCCTGCACCGACGTGGTGCTCGACGGGCTCGCGGGTTCCACGGGGCCGGTCGGCACGTCGCCGGGCTTGAACGCCAGCACCAGCACCGCGGCGGCCACGATCGCGGTCGTGCCGACACCGCTGCCGACGACGGCCATCGTGCGCCGCCGCTTCCGGACGGCTTCGCCACCGCGGATGACGTCGTCCGCCGTGAGCGCCCGTGCGGGCATCGGGGCCGCGCGCAACTGCTCGAAGGTGCTCTTCAGGTCGTCCTCACGCACGGCGAGACACCTCCTGCCACAGATCGGCGTACTGGGGTCCGAGGCGTTGGCGGAGCGTCGCCACGCCTCGGGCGCTCTGGCTCTTGACCGTCCCCGTCGAGCACCCGAGCGCCGAGGCGGTCTCCGCGACGCTCAGGTCGTGCCAGAACCGCAGCACCAGCACGGCTCGCTGACGGGCGCCGAGGATCGACATCGCCTGCCACACGACGAGCCGGTCCTCGACGTGCTCCCCGCCGGAGGGCAACTCCGGCGGGGCGTCCGTCAGCTTCTCCCGCCGCCACCGCATCCGCCTGCGTTCACCGATGAACGTGCGCACCACGATCTTGCGGGTGTAGGCGGCCAAGCCGTCCTGCCTGGCCGGCTTGGGCCCGGCGAGGTACAGCTTCAGGAAGGCGGCCTGCACCACGTCCTCGGCCTCGTGCCAGTTCCCGCACAGCAGGTACGCCGTGAAGCGCATCGAATCGGCGGTGAGGTCGAAGTGCCGGGTGAACTCGGCGTTCCAGGTCGGGTCGGTCACGCGCGGGGTGCTCTCCGGTTCAGCGCTGGGTGGTGGGCACGGGGTGCGAGGACTCCGACCGCGGCGAGTTCGTGGTCGACACCGCGGGCACCGACCGCGGCGAGTTCGTGGTCGACACCGCGGGCACCGACCGCGGGGTGTTCGTCATCGACACCGCGGGCTCGGACCGGGGGGTGGACGACACCGGCGGCTGCGACCAGGCGGGGGTCGTGGCCGCGGGCCGCGAGGACGACGGCACCGGGCGTCCCGTGGACCGCACGGGCGCGCTCGGCGCGGGACGGGCGCGCTCGGCGCGGGACGGGCGGACGACGTGGGCGCAGGCGCCTGCTCGCCGCCACCGGAGGCGAGGGCGATCGTGGGGACGGCGACGCCGATCCCACCGAGCACCACGGCACCGGCCACCAGAACGAGTCGTTTGCGCACCAGCTGCTCCTAGGGGTTGGCGGGCGGCTCGACCACCGCCCTCACCCCTATCCATGAGATGGGCCGCGAGATCGGTTGCACCCACTTCTCCGAGTTCCCCGTCAGCCCGTCCCCGGTGGCCGCACGACGATCTCCACCGCACGGGCCCGCACCGCCGCCTCGTCGAGCACCGCGCGGCGCGGCTCGGCGACGTCGAGCACCCGCTCCCCCGCCTTGGCGAACACCCCGGCGAGCCGCCGGTCGGCCCGCAGCACGTCCAGCGCCTGCCGGTCACCGCCCAGCACGACGGCGTCCACCGAGCCCACCTCGGGCGCCAGCACGCGGACGGCGTCCGCGGCGGCGGCCTCCAGCGCGACCCGCGCCTGCCCCTCGCGCCGCCGCGCGAACCGCTGCTGC
The DNA here is from genome assembly GCA_049997955.1 of Umezawaea sp. cmx-9-4. GTDB lineage: Bacteria > Actinomycetota > Actinomycetes > Mycobacteriales > Pseudonocardiaceae > Umezawaea. The sequence continues at coordinate 281,455 of JAEBDY010000015.1, forward strand.
GACCAGCCGCCCGCCTTGTTGCGGCCGTGGACCTGGCGGCTGTCGGTGGTCGACACCTCCACGACCCCGTTCACCGCGATCCCGACGCTGTGCCCGCCGAGCCGCACCAGCAGCAGGCCGATCCGGCGCGGCACGAGCGCGTGCTCGACGAGTCCGGCGATCGAGTGCGCGGACAGCGGCGGGAACGGCACGTCCACCTCGGCCCGCGTCCCGTCGACCGCGTGGACCACCAGGTGGTCGCCGTCGACCACCGTGCGGGAGATCCCGCCGTGGCGGAGGGCGAACCGGTCGAACCAGCCCGCGAGCCGCTCCGGCTCGACCTCGACCGCCCGGCCGCCACCCGCGACCGCGCGGACGCGGCTCAAGCGGGGGCCACCGCGACCCACACCGGCAGCGGGTGGCCGCTCTCGCCGGGCAGGAGCCGTTGCACGGCACCGAAGCCCGCGAGCGCGAACTGCTCGGCCATCTGCTCGGGGGTGAGGACCCGGTGCCGGGTCGCGACCGACGACGAGATCTGCCAGGCCCCGAGCACGCGCTCCAGCTGCACGACCTCCAGCTCGTAGGACTCGCCGTCGTTCGACCAGTCCCACAGCTGCACGGTCACCTGGCGGCTCTCGCCGCGGCCGAGCACCTTCGGCGGCGCCGTGACCGGGCGGAGCCTGCTCAGCCGGTCCAGTTCGGGGACGGCGGCCACCAGGACGCCGCCGGGGCGGAGGCACTTGCGGGCGAGCAGGAAGGCCTGGTCGAGCGCGTTCTCGTGGGCCAGCCTCGGCACGAGGTCGTCACTGGCGCGGACCACGTCCACGACCCGGCCGTAGGGCTGCCGCGTCACGTCCATGAGGTCCAGGATCCGGTGGTCACCGGGGCCGAGCACGGCCCGAGCGACCTCGACGAGCACGTCCTCCGGCTCGCGGCGTCCGGCGTCGAAATCCTGGCCCGAGGTCACCGTGGACACAGTAGGGGTACCCGATCGGGCGTCGCCAGCAGGTGGCCGGTCGGTGGTGGCCCGGCGCGGTCGGCGTCGGACCACCACCGCGGCACGATCGACACCGAAGGGGGTTTTCCCACACATCCGGCGCCTCGTGCACAATGTTACCGGCGGGTTCACACTGGGCGAACTACCGACGATCACCACTTGACAGAAAGGTGTCGCCGGGGAAAACGTGTAACCCGTACGGACCAGCCATTGACTCCATCCGGTCGCCACCAACCCCTGAGGTTGGCGGGTAGGGTCACTTGGGCGTGATCTAATGACAGCGGGGAGTCACCATGACCAACGCTGCCGGTCGACCTACTCTGTCTGTCGAAGACATCGATTCGACGGGCCACGGCAGTCTGGCGCAGCTCCTGACCACGGGACCGTTTCCCGAGGCCCTGAGAGCCGCGATCAAAGCGAGTCGGCTCAGCCTGGACCGCATCCAGCACCGCTTGGGCCTGCGCGGGGTCACCATCAGCGTCGCGACGCTCAGCTACTGGCAGTCGGGTCGACGACGACCCGAGCGACCGGAATCGCTGGAAGCGCTGCGGCATCTCGAGTCCGTCCTGGGTGTCCCGCAGGCGGGTCTGTCCGCCCTCCTCGGACCACCTCGTCCACGGGGACGGCGCTGCCGCCCCACCACGATGATGCCCATCGACGCGCTCTGGGCGCGGCGTGAGCGGGTCGCCGACCTGCTCAGCAAGGTGGACACGACGTCCGACGTCAAGCTCGGGCGGATCAGCCAGCACGACCGCATCGAGATCGCCGCCGACGGCGGTCAGCGCTCCGTCTGGGTGCGGCAGATCCTGCGCGCCGAGCAGGACGGTCCGGACCGCTGGGCACTGGTGTTCGAGACCGAGGAGTCCGACGTGCTGCCGGAGGTCGCGAACCTCCGCAACTGCCACCTGGGCCGGGTCGCCGAGGACACCGACGCCAACATCATGGTCGCCGAGATGATGTTCGACCGTCCCCTGGCGCGGGGCGAGACGATCATCATGGAGTACGAGCTGGTCTTCCCCGAGGGGCACTACCCCGCGGGCAACAACACCTTCGCGCGCAAGTTCCGGCTGCCCGTGCGCGAGTACGTGATCGAGGTCCGGTTCGACCAGTCGAACCTGCCCGCGCGCTGCCAGCAGTACAGCCTGCCCGCCGGTGACGAGACGCCGTCGCGTCGCCGCAACCTGACGCTCGACAACGCGGGCGGCGTGCACGCCGTCGCCCTCGGCTTCGGGCCCGGCGTCTTCGGCGTCCGCTGGGAATGGCCCAAGTAGCCACGTCCCTCCGCACGCGCGAGAACGGCCCCCGCCACCAGGCGGGGGCCGTTCTCGTACGACGGGGTGGTGGTCGCCCGCGACGTGAGCCGCGGGCGACCACCGGCCGAACTAGGCCACGTAACCCGCGAGGTGCAGCGACACGGCCCGCAGGGAGCCCTTGTCGGTGCCCGCGGCGTCGACGACCTTGAACGTCCAGGTGCCGTCCGCCGAACCGGCGGCCAGCGAGCCCAGCGTGCCCGTGTTCGGCTTCCAGCTGCCGGTGAACGGGGCCAGCGCGGACGTCACGGTGGAGAACGACGCCGTCGCGCTGTCGTCGAAGACGACCTTGCAGAGGTTGTTGCCGCCGGAACCGGAACGCTGGAACAGCGTGGCGGTCGCACCCGACGGCGAGGTCAGCGTGCCGACCAGGTCACCGGCGAAGGTGTGGTCGATGCCGACCGTGGTCGACGCGTCGGCGGTCGAGCAGGTGTCGCCGTCGACGGAGAACGTCACCTTCGACGCCCGGCCGATGCCGCTCACCGGGATCTGGACGCTGGCCCCGACGGGGCTGTTGTCCGGGATCTCGACCGCGGGACCGCTGTAGGCGAAGTGCTTGAACTCGCGCGACGGCTCGCCGACGCCGAGCTGGAACGACTTCGCCGTGGGCGACGTGGAACCCGAGAACGTGACGCGGGCGTCCAGCTTGACCTGGTCACCGGGGACGAACGTCGCCGGGACGGTCACCTTGAAGGTGTTCGTGACGGTCTGGCCGACCTCGATGTTGCCGTAGGACTTGGACCTCGGCGCGATCGTCACGCCCGCGGTGGGCGTGGTGAGGACGACGCTGGTGGACGCGGCGGTGCCGTCACCGGAGTTGAGCACCGGCACGGTCACCGTGGAGGTGGTGCCCGGCTTCAGGTACTGGCTGCCGTCCGCGTCGTTGACGATGGTCGGCTTCTGGGCCGTGGCGAGGGCCTGCGGGCTGGCGCCCGTGTAGGACAGCGCGCGGTCGGCCAGCACGACGCCCGCGCCCGAGCGGTTGTCCGTGCCGGGCTCGGCGATGTCGATCGCGGTCGCCGTCAGGGCTTCCTTGACCTCGGCCGGGGTGAGGGTCGGGTTGCCGGACAGGATCAGACCGGCGATGGCGGCGGCGTTTGGCGCGGCGGCCGAGGTGCCGTAGAACGGGTTGAAGCCGCTCACGCTGGTGGAGACGCCGTCGGCGGCGGTGAGGTCCGGCTTCTGCCGAGTCTCGGGGCCGGGGGTGCCGTCGGCGTTGAAGAACACCTTGCGCGGGCCGTCGGAGGTGAACCGCTCCAGCTTGGACTCGGCGGAGAAGGTGCCGGGGTACGGACCCTTCGGGTTCGCCGGGTCACCGGGCTCCAGGTCGAACGGGAGCGCGGCGGCGGCCGGGGCCGCGGCGACGCTGATGGCGCCCTTGGCGGCCGAGTGGCCACGGGTCACGCCGGGGGTGGCGAACTTCTTCAGGCCGTCCGAGGAGTCCTTGAACCGGCCGCCCAGCGCGGACAGCGCGAGGTAGCGGTCCTCACCGCGGAACTTGACCACGGCCAGGCGCAGACCGGTGCCGGTGGCGGGGGTGTTGATCCGCTCGTACGGGTCGTGGGTGCCCTCCTGCGGGTTCTGGCTGAACGCCACGACCGCACCCTGCGCGTTGGTCACGTAGAGGTCGTAGTCGTTGGCGGACTGACCCAGCGGGTCGGACCAGAACAGCGTGACCGGCACGTTGCCCGAGTTGTTCGACAGCGGGTTGAAGACCTGCTTGGCGTTGGGGTTCGGGTCGAAGTCGTGGGCCGAGCCCGCGAACTTGCCGATGCTGACACCGGAGTCGACGAAGTCGCCCTCCCAGTGGCCGGAGGTGCCTTCCGCGACGTTGCCCTCGTTGCCCGCGGACGAGAAGAACACCGCGCCGTCGGCGGTGACCGCGTCGACCGCGCGGGCGATGACGCCGTCCTGGAACGGGGACTCGTTGAAGTAGAGGACGTCGTCGACGATCACGTCGCAGCCGAGCTGGAAGCGCAGGGCCTTGATGTTGTCGGCGAAGCTGGCGTCGCCGTTGAACGCGGTGGCGAAGCCGAGCTCCGCGTTCGGCGCGATGTCGTGGAGGATCTCCAGCATCGCGGTGCCCTCGTCGCCGGAACCCTCCTGGCCCGCGAGCACGTCGACGGCGGGCAGTTCACCCGCGGCCTGCGAGGCGACCAGCGAGGCGACGCCGTCGGACAGGGCGCAGAGCTTCACGCCGGTGCCGGTGACGCGGAACTGCGCGCGGGCGGTGTCGGCGGCGTGGGCGCGGTCGCCCTCACCGGTCTTCACGGCCTGCACGGAGATGAGCGCCTGGCGCGCCTTCGCCTCGACCTGCTTGGCCTTGGCGTCCTTGGACAGCTCGGCGCGCGGCTTCTTGCTCTTGGTGGTCTTGGTCTTGTCGAGGTTCGCGGTCATCGCGCCCACCGCGGTCTCGACGCGCTTGACGTCCCCGCGCTCGGCGAGCTTGCCGATCTGGGACAGCGGGATCTGCGCCCGCACCGTCGCGCCCTCGACCGAGAACGACCGAATGCCACCCCCGCCGCCGCGGATGGCGTTCAGCAGTTCATCGCCGACCTTCTCGGCGCGGATGTCGACCAGGACGGTGTCACCGGCCTGCACCTCGACCCCGGTCTTGAGGTCCGGCAGCTTCGACGTGGTGGCGGCCGAGGAACGGCGGCGCTGCTCGACGACGAGCGCGCTGTCCATTTTGGACTCGGCCTTGGTGGCGGACTTCTTGATGTCCTGCAAAGCGGCGATCTGCTTCGCGGTGACGTCGGAGACGTCCTTGCCGGGCTTGGCCGGAGCGGCCGAGACCGGGGTGATCGAACCCAACGTGGCCAGCAGCATCGCCGTTCCGGCGGCGATGAGGGATCTTCTTCGTGAACGGTGCAGCGGTGAGCGCACGGGCGTCTCCCCCGAAGTTGAGCGTGCCCCGACGCACGCGGCCTGAGAGCCGGATCGAACCGGCCGCGTCAACGTATTGTGCTCAACTGGATACGGTCAGCGTCCGTTTGGACGACGTCTCACTACGCGGGGCACCAAGAGTTGACCGTTCACAAAGCATTCGTCCGCGATGGACAGCCGCGCACGCGGCCGAATGGAGTCACGCCACTTGGCGAGTGGCCCCAAGGTCTCCGTCGCTCGGGTGCTTCCGGGAGGGATTCCCGTGAGGACTCAGAGGACGAACGCGTCCGTCCACAACTGACCCGTCCTACCGGACAGGGCTTCCAGCAGCGCGGCGGCCTGGTTGTCCGTCAACGAGGCCACGAAGTCCACCACCGCGCGCCCCCGTGCGAGCCCGCGCACCGCGTCCGTTCCGGTGGGCGCCTCTCCGGTCGCGCCGACCAGTGCGCGCGGGTCGGTGCGGGCCAGCGCCGCGTACTCGGTCTCGGCCAGTTCCACCAGGTCGTGCAGCCGCCGCGGCAGCCGGTCGGACTCGTGCCGGTCCGTCACCCACTGCTCCAGCGCGTCGACCAGCGTCGTGATCAACCGCGCCTGCCCACGCTGGTGCAGCGCCAAATCCGGACGTAGCAAGACAAAACGCCGGTGCACGAACTTGAGGACCTGCACCTCGTGCCACTGCTGGACGGCCAGCACCACGTGCCCCGACCTCGTGGTCGGCTCCTCCAGCACGCCGACCGCGTCGACCAGCCTGCGCGTCCACCGCGCGGAGAACCCGGCGACGGCCTGCTCCGCCTCGACCGACCCGTCGAACGGCACGGACAGCAGCCCGTCCACCAGTTCCGCCCGCACCTTCAGCACGGCGGCCGCGAACGCGTCGTCGTTCACCGCCCACGAGTCCTTCGCGTGCAACCTGCGCCGCAACGACTCCAACGACCGCCCCGGCCTCCGCTGCTGCGAGGCGAGTTCCGCCCGCGACAACCCGGCCAGCTCCAACCCTTCGTTCAGCCACGTCCCCAGTTCCGCCGACACCGTCGCGTGCTGGAGCACCCCGACCCGGTGGAAGTCCTCCAGGTCGTGGATGGCGTAGGCGATGTCGTCCGCGGTGTCCATCACGGACGCCTCGACCGTCTGCTGCCAGCTCTCCACCCGCCCCTCGTAGGGAGCGCGCGCCTGCACGAGGTCGTCCAGTTCGGTCACGTAGGCGGAGAACTTCGCCGCTCCCGTGCCCGGTGCGTCGGACGGCTCGGACGAACCGCGGGGCGGAGCCGCCAGATCCCGCGGGTGCGGGTCCGGGTGGGACAGCCGGGTCCACGGGTACTTCAACATCGCCGCCCGCACCGCGACGGTCAGGTCGAGCCCCAAGGCAGCGGGCCCGCGCACGTCGGTCGTCGTCACGATCCGGAACGACTGCGCGTTCCCCTCGAACCCGTCTGCCAGCCCGAGCCGGTGCCGCGCGATCCGATCGAGCACCTGCTCCCCGAGGTGCCCGAACGGCGGGTGCCCCAGGTCGTGCGCGAGCGAGGCGGCCTCGACCACATCCGGATCGCACCCACCCAGCTTCTCCAACACACCGACCAGTTCGGGACGCGAACACAGGCGCTCCGCGATCGCCCGCGCGGCCTGCGCCACCTTCAGGCTGTGCGTGAGCCGGTTGTGCACCAGCAGCCCGGACCCGGTCGAGCTGACGACCTGCGTCACCCCACCGAGTCGAGCGAAGAACGGCGAACTGGCCACCCGATCGCGATCCACCCGGTACGGGCTGGACGCCAGATCAGCGGGCGACGTGCCCACGCCACCAGACCTGCGAGCCGTACGGGGATCGGGGTGTTCGCTCTCCATGCCGAAACGGTAGACGACCGAACGGCGTACTCCCGCGCACCCAAGCCCACCGCCCGAGGTGTCCACCCTCACGCTCCGAAAACTGTCGGACCCCTCCGCTAGATTATGAATCGGGGGATCCTCACCACCAGGGGACCCCTGATCCCACATACCCGTAAACGCAAAAAAGCCCTGGCGGGGACCCCATCACTGGGATCCCCGCCAGGGAATGATTGGCCCCGCGGTGACCTACTCTCCCACACCGTCACCAGTGCAGTACCATCGGCGCAAGAGGGCTTAACTACCGGGTTCGGAATGGGACCGGGTGTTTCCCCTCCGCCATGACCGCGGAAACACTATGAA
>JAEBDY010000016.1:0-276312 GCA_049997955.1 Umezawaea sp. cmx-9-4
CGTCACGCATCCCCGAGGACACCATCGCATCCGCCGCTTGGCGCACCTGCCCCTCGGTGATGCCACAGCCGAAGCTGTTCCAGCTGTTCCACCCCAACGGAGGGGTGAGCGCCGGACTCCCGGGAGCCGCGCTCGACGCGGCGGGCTGGTGAACGGTGGTGATCAGGGCGGCCACCACCGCGGCGATCACGAGGTGGACCAGTTTTCGTCTCGGTGAGACGGACATCGTCGTCGCCCCTTTCCGGGCAGGGCGGGGACACCGCGGGCGCCGTGGCGCCCGCGGTGTTCACCCCGCGGTCACAAGGTCGAGGTGTTCGGGTATCAGCAGGTCGAGTTGGTCTGGGTCAGCAGGCCGAGCTTCCAGGGCAGCCGGTTGTAGTCACCGCCCGCGTTGGGGTCCATGCCCTGGTAGAGGTAGCTCAGCTTGCAGGGGCTGATCTCCATCGTCTGGTCGACGTTGGTGCGGACCATCTCGCCGTGGCTGATGTCCCGCGTCCACTGCCCACCGGGGAAGGTCACGTTGTTGGCCCTGGCAAACGGGTTCGACTCGGTGTCGGCCAACGACGTCCACGGACCGGCGATGGCGGGCGCGGTCCAGGACCGGAAGTAGCGGCGGCCGTCGGAGCCGATCGCCTCGTGCACCAGGAAGTACTGGCTCTTGCCCGCGATCTTGTAGACGTTCGCCGCCTCGAACAGCCTGTTCTTGTTGGAGTCCTGCATGGCGATCACCGTGTTGGTGAACCCGTTGGGGAAGTTCGCGAGCGAGGTCTCCGAGCGGTAGAGGTGGCCGTTGTCGTCGGAGGAGAACAGGTAGCACTTCGCCGAGTCGCAGATCGTCCAGAAGTCGACCCAGTAGCCGTTGCCGATGTTGTCGCGGATGATCTGCGGCATGCCGTTGGCGTAGAAGTTCTTCGGCGTCGACCACGAAGCCGGGTTGGCGATGTCGGTGGTCGTGGAGTACGAGGCGTTCGACCCCGTCTGGTAGACCAGGTACCACAACCGCTGCGGCGCGAAGTAGAACACCTGCGGCGCGGCCCGGTAGCCCGTGCCGATGCCCGAGCGGTCCAGGTAGTAGTGGGGCGCCGCCGAAGCCTGCGACCAGTCGGAGAAGCTGGTGTACATCAGGTTGTAGCCGTTGGTGTACGTCGAGGCGAACACGTGGTACTTGCCGTTGTGGTAGACGACGCTCGGGTCCTTCACCGCCACGTTGGCGTGCGTCGAGTCCGGCTTCGGGCCGATCAGCGCGCCGCTGGAGGACCAGCGGAAGCTCGACGGCAGGTTCCCGCCCGGCTGCTGCGGGGTCGTCGTCGTCGTGGTGGTGGTTGTCGTCGTGGTGGGCGTGGGGTCGACGCCGCCCGTGCAGGTGGTGCCGTTCAGGCTGAACGACGTCGGCGCGGGGTTGTCCGCGCCGCTCGTGGCACCGTTGAAGCCGAACTCCACCTTGCCCCCGGACGGGATCGACGCGTTGTAGGACGCGTTGCGCGCGGTGACCTGCGCGCCGCTCTGCGAGACCTGGGCGTTCCAGGCCTCCTTGACCTGCTGGCCGCCGGTGTAGGACCAGGTGAGGGTCCAGCCGTCGACCGCGTCGCCGAGGTTGGTGACGGTGACGGCGGCGGTGAACCCTCCCGACCACTGCGACGGTGCGGCGTAGGCGACCGAGCACCCCGCCGCGGCCGAGGCCGGAGCCGACACCGCGGTGAGCGCGGTCAGCGCCGCGAGCGGGACCACGGCGGCGGCCACCAGCCTCGACCGCCTTGACGAGAAGAGCCTCAACAGGGACATGACCATCCTTCGACGGGATCAGGTGTCAGGGACTGGCGCAGGTGGCGGAGCCCACGGCGGCCGCCCCGGCGCCGGAGGCGATGAAGCCGAAAGTGGTGGAGGCGCCCGCGGTGAGCGAGCCGTTGTAGTCGACGTTCTTCACGGACACCGTGCCGCCGCCGGACGCGGTGCCACCCCAGATCTGGGAGATGGTGTGGCCGTTGGGCAGGGGAAGTGCCACGGTCCAGCCGCTCAGCCCCGACAGCGAGGTGTTGGCGACGGTCACCTCGCCCTGGAACCCGCCGCCCCAGCTGCCCGTGACGCGGGGCGTCGCCGTGCACCCGCCTGCCGGTGGCGGCTCCTGCGTGCCGCCACCGATGCTGCCCGGCACGGACAGCAGGGCGTTGTACCAGGTGGTGGCCATCTTGCCGTAGCCGGCGGCGTTGGGGTGGATGCCGTCCGGCAGGTCGGAAACGGGCACCGACGGGTACATGTCGACCAGGTGCACCTTCTTGCCCGCGGCCGCCTTGGCCCGGACGATCGGGGTGATGGCCGCGTTGAAGGTGCGCACGGTCTGGTCGGCGAAGCGGATCGGGATGATCGTCGCGACGAACACGTCGGCGCCGGGCGCCTGGGCGGTGATCTTGTCGATCAGCGCGGACAGCCGGTTCGGCGCTCCCGCGGGGTCGCTGCCGTACATGTCGTTGGTGCCGATGTGCAGCAGGACCGTCCGCGGAGTGTGGGTCCTCAACCAGGACACCACGTTGGCGTCCACCTGCGCGATGGTCCAGCCGGGGTGGCCCTCGTGGTTCCGGTCGGGCATGGAGCCCGGCCCGTCGGCGAGCGAGCCGACGAAGTCGATCGTGCGGCCGCTCGACCGGAGCTTCGTGCCGAGGTCGAGGCGGTAGCCGCCGATCGATCCGCCCTGCGTGATGGAGTCGCCGAGCGGCATGACCCGCACCGGATCCGCTTGCGCGCCAACGCCTTCGGCGGCGGGTGCCGCCGCGTTCGCCGTCGTGGGCGCCACGGCGAGCGCCACGGCGGCCACGACGCCTAGGAGCAGTGTCCTCATGCGAGGCCCTTCTGGATGCGGGGTCGGTCACGGGCGCGCGGCAGCACCCCGGCGGGCGGGTCGCGCAGCCGGAACGGGGGTGGCCGACGGTCGTGGGATCAGGCCCCTGCGAGTGGGACGCCCTGGTGAGCCGCGGATCTCCTCGACGGGATGGCCGTGGGAGCGGGGCGCGGGCGGTGGTCGTGTGCCACTCGTACTCGTCGCATCGAAGTCCTCATCGTCATCGTTGACGGCAGCCAGGACGACAGGCGTCCGACCGAGGCAGGGGTTCCAACGGCGATCTCTACCGAGCAATGTATCCAGGCGGGCACGGGCAGTCAAAGCTAAAATGTGAGCGTTAACTTTAGCTGCCGCCAACACTCTCCGACCCAATAAGCGCAGCTAGTTCATCCACGGCAAGACGGTCGATCCGGTGGGATCGACCAGTCGTCGCCCTTGTGAGTGAACGTGCTCAACCCGCTGCGCCGTGGCGGACCAGTGGCGCGACGAGTGCCTTGACCGAGCCGCCGTGGCGGACGGGCATGGGCACGCGGTGGACCGTCGCGACGCTCGGCAGCCGCTCACGCCGCTCGCGCCGCTCCGAGTCGGCGAACAGCACCTCCACCGCCCTGGTCCCGAGTTGGCGGTGCGGGAGCACGACGGTCGTCAACCTGGGCCGCAACCACGACGCGATGGGGTGGTCGTCGAAGGACATCACGGACACGTCCTCCGGCACGGACAGCCCGGCGTCGGCGAGTGCCTGGTAGGCGCCGAAGGCCAGGCGGTCGTTGAAGCAGAGCAGGGCCGCGGGTCTGGTGCGGCGCAGCAGTTCGCGGGTGGCGTCGTAGCCGTTCTCGGGACCCCACTCCGCGCAGGGGAGCCCACTCGCCACCGCGATGCCCGCGCTGTCGAACACCTCGCGGATCCCGACGAGGCGTTCCACGGCGGCGATGCTGTTCGGCGGCGCCTGGTCCAGACCGGGACCCGCGCCGATCAGGTGGACGCCCTCGCGGTGCCCGGCGTCGACGAGCACGCGGGCCGCGGAACGACCGGCCTGCACCTCGTCGGGCAGCACCGACGGCAAGGACGACCAGCCGACGGGCAGGGCGTTGAGGAGCACGGCGGGGCCGTCGTCCAACCCCTTGGGCACGACGACCCTCTTCGTGAACATGGTCGCGAAGACGATGCCGTCGACCCGGTGGTCCCGCATCGCCTCGACCAGCGACCGCTCGGCCTCGGGATCACCACCGCTCTCGCCGGTGAACAGCACGAAGCCGCGCCCGCCCGCCGCCTCCGCCGCGCCGCGCACCATGTCGCCCGCGAGCAGGGACGACACGACGGAGTCGGTGATGAGGCCGACGGTCTGCGTACGCCCCTTCCGCACGCCGTCGGAGACCGCGTAGCGCCGATAACCCAATTCCTGAGCGGCCGCCCGCACCCGGCGTTCCGCGTCGTGGGAAATGCGCAGGTCCCTACCGCGACCGGTCAGCACCAAGGACACGGTCGTAGGGGACACACCACTCGCCTTGGCCACATCGGCCAGTGTCACGCGTTGTCGTACCACGCAATCCTCCGTCTCGACGGCGATCAACCGAATCAACGGACATAGGCACCCGGCAGGACACCCGTTGAGAAATCTGATGTTAACACGAATCAATCAGTGCGAAACCTTGGGTAATCACCATTCACACCTCTGCGAATTAAACGTTTCAGCGCAGGCGGGTGCCATTCATCCGCACGATCCGCCCTCCTCCCGTCGAGTCCGTTGACCGGGTCAGCGCTTCAGGCGACCGGGATCGCCGATCGCGGCGCGGCGCACCAGCCACGCGTCGGTGATGTGGGTGAACATGGCGTCGGCGGCACCGACCTCGTCGTGCGCGGCGATGCGCTCGAAGATGCGGCGATGCCCCCGGTTGGACGCCCTGCAGAACTCCAGCCCGCTCGTGCCGACGTAGCTGGCCGTGTTGATGACCTGGCTCTCCAACGAGCGCACGACACCGCGGGCGATGCGGTTCCCGGACGTCCGCATGATCGTGTCGTGGAAGGCCCGGTCGTGCTCGTGGTACGCGTCGACGTCGTGGAAGAGCTCGTCCATCCGGTCCACGAGGGCGCGCAACTGGTCGACCGCGGTCTCGTCGGCCGTGCGCGCGGCGACCTGCGCCATGTCGGACTCCAACAGCCGCCGCGTCACGACGAGGTCGTCGAGGATGGCGAGGCTCTCGTCCTCGGCGATGGTGGCGGCGAGGACCAGTTCGTCGAGCATGTTCCACGCCACGAGCGGGTTGATCATGGTGCCCGCGCCCTGGCGCACCTGGACCAGGCCCTTCTCCTGCAGGACCTTCACCGCTTCGCGGACCACCGTCCGGCTCACCGAGAACAGCTCGCAGAGCACGGGCTCCGGGGGCAGGGCGGAGCCGGGAGGGTGGACGCCGCGGACGATGCGCTCCACGAGTTCGGCCGTGATCGCCTTGGCCAGGTTGGTCGGTCGACGGGCCCACTCGGGGCTCGTGGTCGACCGGGGGGTGATCGCCGTCATCGTCCCTCCGATGCACCGCTGAACCCCCACTATGGCACGTGGTCGCCATACGTAACACCGTTGACGTCAGACGTCATACGAGTTAGCTTTCCTCACGTTTGCTCCGTCGACCTGGCTGTCGTCCTCATCGGAGAGGTGAGCAGCGTGAAGCAGCCCGCGCTCCGGGCCGCCGTGCCGATCACGAGGTCGATCGGCGGTCGCGGGAATGCCTCCGCACGTTCCGGGAACTCGGACCACGAGCCAGTGGTGCGAGAGGGGAATTGCAGCGAATCAAAAGCCTCCCTGCACGTTGGGAAGGCGAATCGGATTTCGCGAAAAACCATTCCGACACCTCCGCGGAATTTTCGGGGCAGCCGTCGGACCAGTACTGCGAACTGCTCGGGACGGCGATCGATTCGGGCAAGGGATCCGATGTCGTCCTCTTCACCGGTAGCGGCCGAACCCGGAGCCGGATCGAAGCGCTCATTCCCGGCGAATCGGCCGCGGTGGCCTGCGTGGCGAAGCGCTTGGCCGCATCCGAACAGCCGGACCGACCGCGTACCGGGTGACGTGCGGTCACGCCCGGTCCTGCGGAAAACGCGCCGTGAGCACCTGACCGCGTTCATCCCACCGGCAGGTCCGCAGATCCGGCAGGCGCACGTCGGGCTTCGCCTGCCCGCGCCGTTCCACCCGAAGACCGAAGTCCTCCCGTCCGCCGCGGGAGGGTGATCGAACCACACCCGTACCCAGGAGGTCCGTTGTCCCCGTTATCGTTGGCACGCAAGCTGTTCGCGGTCACCGCCACCGCGGTCGTCACCGCCGCGGTCATCACGGCTCCCCCGGCCTCGGCGGCCACCACCACCCTCTACGCCTCCCCGTCCGGCACCGGCAGCGCCTGCTCGGCAGCCCAGCCGTGCGCGCTGCCCGCCGCGCAGGCCGCGGTCCGGACCCTGACCGGCTCGATGTCCGGGGACCTCGTGGTCCAGTTGGCCGACGGGGTCTACCGGCAGGCCGAACCGCTGCGGTTCACCGCGGCGGACTCCGGCACCAACGGCTACCGCGTGGTGTGGCAGGCCGCGCCGTCGGCACGCCCGGTGTTCAGCGGCGCCAGAGCGGTCACCGGCTGGTCGGTCGCCGACTCCGGCAAGAACATCTGGCGCGCCTCCGTGGGCGCCGGGGTCGACACCCGGCAGCTCTACGTCAACGGGGTCCTCGCCCCGCGCGCCCGCACCCAGGTGACCCGGTCCGACTTCACGTTCACCAGCACGGGGATGCGGTTCTCCAACTCCGCACTGGGCTACCTGAACAACCTGGCGAACCAGAACCGGGTCGAGGTGGAGAGCGTCAACTCCTTCACCGACCGGTACTCCCCGGTGCAGAGCATCAGCGGCAACACGTTCACGATGCAGCAGCCCGCGTGGAACAACAACACCTTCGGCTACGACACCGTCTCCAGCCCGCACCGGGCGGGCCCGTTCTTCCTCGCGAACGCCTACGAGTTCCTGGACTCGCCGGGCGAGTGGTACGTCAACCCCTCGGCGGGGGCGCTGTACTACATCCCGACGGCCGGGCAGAACATGAGCACCACCAGCGTGGAGCTGCCGGTGCTCCAGTCACTGGTCGCGGTCGGCGGCACCTACGACGCCCCCGCGCACCACATCACGTTCAGCGGGATCACCTTCACCGGCACGACGTGGCTCGGGCCGAGCGGCAACCAGGGGTACGCCGACCAGCAGACCGGCGCCTACCTGTCGGGCAACTGGAACTGGCCCTCCGACCGCATCACCTCGTGCCAGAACGGCTGCGCCCAGTTCGAGGCGGCACGACCCCACTGGTCGCAGATGCCCGCCGCCGTGCAGGTCTCCGCCGCCAACGGCATCACCTTCACCGACTCCCGGTTCGTCAACCTCGGGCAGACGGCGATCGGCATCGGCAACGACGCCAACGCCCACACCAGCGGTGTCGGGCTCGGCGCCTCCGGCATCACGGTCACCCGGTCCGAGATCGCCCAGAGCTCGGCCGGCGGCGTCCTGGTCGGCGGTGTGCGCGCCGACGCGCACCACCCGTCCGACCAGCGGATGGTCAACCGGGACATCACCATCAGCCGCAACCGCCTGCACGACCTCGGCATCGACTACCGGGGCAACGTGTCGGTGCTGAACACCTACGTCACCAACTCCACCGTGTCCCACAACGAGGTCTACAACATGCCGTACTCCGGCATGTCCATCGGCTACGGCTGGGGCTCCAACGACGCGGGCGGCAGCACCCACTACGCCAACCGCGGCCTGTACAACTACCAGCCGCGCTACTCCACGCCGACCACCGCGTCCAACAACCGGCTCGTGAACAACTACATTCACGACGTCATGCAGCAGATGAACGACGGCGGCTGCATCTACACCCTCGGGTGGAACCCGAACGCGGTGATCAGCGGCAACCACTGCCTGCGGACCAACGGCTACTTCGGGGTCTACTTCGACGAGGGGTCCAAGTACTACACCGCCACAGGCAACGTGTTCGCCTCCACCGGGACGTGGGCCACCGCCAACTACTGGGGCGGCGAGAACATGGGCAACTGGACCGTCACGAACAACTGGTCGACCAACGGCTCCACCAACGTGACCAACGGCGACCGCGGCAACACCGTCTCCGGCAACGTCACCGTCGCCAACGGCAACTGGCCCTCGGGCGCCCAGGCGGTGATCGCGAACGCCGGACCCGGTGGCGGCACCTCCACCGGCCCGCAGAACGCCATGCTCGTGGGGGCCCAGTCGGGTCGCTGCGTCGACGTCGCGAGCACGACCAACGGTGTCCAGGCCAGGCTCTGGGACTGCAACGGCGGCGCGACCCAGCGGTGGACCCAGTCGGCGGGCGGGCAGCTCGTCGTGTCCGGCGGCAAGTGCCTGGACGCCTCCGGCCAGGGGACGGCCAACGGCACCGCGGCGATCCTGTGGGACTGCAACGGCGGCGCGAACCAGCAGTGGACCCTCAACGCCAACGGCTCCATCGTCGGCGCGCAGTCCGGGCTCTGCCTCGACGCGGGCGGCAACGCGACCGCGAACGGCACCCTGCTCCAGCTCTGGTCGTGCCACGGCGGCGCCAACCAGCAGTGGAGCGCGCGCCTATGACCCGGTCACCTCGTCGAGCCGAAACCGCTTTATCTTCCAGCTAAATTGTTAGCGCTAACTTTAGCCACCCTTCCGCTCTAGACCTCGCAAGGTCCGGCTTCTTAGGCCTTTCAAGTGGCATTTGTGAGCACTTTCTGTTGCGACTGGACCATTGGCACCAACCTGGTGGTTAATCGCCGGTCTCCATCTTGTGAACGCAAACATCCACTGCCACACTTCTGCTCGGCACGTCTTCTCCGGGCCTTGCGCGCGGTAACCCCGTCAAACCCATCACCACCCGGCCACTCCGGGTGGTCTTCGGAAAGCGTGGAAGATGAAACTGACATCGAGGTCAGTCTCGCTCACGGCAATGGTGTCCACGATCCTCGCGGCCGCGCTCGGCGCGACGCTGATCGTCACCGGCACCGCCAGCGCGGCGACCACCCTGGGCGCTGCCGCGGCCCAGACCGGCCGGTACTACGGCGCCGCCATCGCGGCGGGCAAGCTCGGCGACCCGACCTACGTGGGAATCGTGAACCGCGAGTTCACCATGATCACCGCCGAGAACGAGATGAAGTGGGACGCGACCGAGCCCAACCGCGGCCAGTTCAACTACACCAACGGCGATCGCATCCTCAACCACGCCTTGAACAACGGCAAGCGGGTGCGCGGCCACGCCCTGCTGTGGCACGCGCAGCAGCCGGGCTGGGCTCAGGGTCTCAGCGGCTCGACGCTGCGCAGCGCGGCGATCAACCACGTCACCCAGGTCGCCACCCACTACAAGGGCAGGATCCACTCCTGGGACGTCGTCAACGAGGCGTTCGCCGACGGCAACAGCGGAGGACGGCGCGACTCCAACCTCCAGCGCACCGGCAACGACTGGATCGAGGCCGCCTTCCGCGCCGCCCGCGCCGCCGACCCCGCCGCGAAGCTCTGCTACAACGACTACAACACCGACGGGATCAACGCGAAGTCCACCGGCATCTACAACATGGTCCGCGACTTCAAGTCCCGCGGCGTGCCGATCGACTGCGTCGGGCTCCAGTCCCACCTCACCAACGGCCCTCCCGGCGACTACCAGGCCAACATCCAGCGCTTCGCCGACCTCGGCGTGGACGTCCAGATCACCGAGCTCGACATCTCCGGGTCCAGCCAGGCGAACGGGTACTCCACGGTGACCAGGGCGTGCCTGGCCGTGGCCCGCTGCACGGGGATCACCGTCTGGGGCGTCCGCGACAGCGATTCCTGGCGCACCGGCCAGAACCCGCTGCTGTTCGACGGCTCCGGCAACAAGAAGGCCGCCTACACCTCGGTCCTCAACGCCCTCAACGCCGGTGGGACGACCGTTCCCGGCGGCCCCACCACCACGACCACCACCACGACCACGACCACGCCGCCCGACCCCGGTTCCGGCGACTGCACCGCGTCCGTCTCGCTGAACGCCTGGAACGGCGGCTTCGTGGCCACCGTCAAGGTCACCGCGGGCTCCTCCGCGCTGAACGGCTGGAAGGTGACCACCTCGCTGCCGTCCGGCACCACCGTCACGGGTTCCTGGAGCGCCAACGGCAGCGGCACGACCGGCACGGTCGACTGGACCAACGTCGCCTACAACGGCGCCGTCGCCGCCGGGCAGTCCACCGAGTTCGGCTTCCAGGGCACCGGGAGCGGTGGCGGGCTCTCCCCCACCTGCGCGGCCGCCTGACCCCTCGTGCCCGGAGCGGCGCCGCCCCGCTCCGGGCACCCCTCTTGCTTGGGAGACACGATGACCTCTTCGACGACGAGGGTCAGGACGCGCGTCGCCGCGCTGCTCGGGCTGGCGCTGGCCGCGACCGCGGTGAACGCGGTGGTGCCGCCCGCGCCCGCCAAGGCCGACAACCCGATCGTGCAGCACGTCTACACGGCGGACCCGGCACCGCTGGTGCACAACGGCCGGGTGTACCTCTACACAGGACACGACGAGGACGGCTCCACCTACTTCACCATGAAGGAGTGGCGGGTCTGGTCGTCGGCCGACATGGTGAACTGGACCGACCACGGCTCCCCGATGAACGTGGGCACGTTCAGCTGGGCCAGCAAGGACGCCTGGGCGGGCCAGGCGATCGAGCGCAACGGCAAGTTCTACTGGTACGTCCCGGTGGTCAACCGCGCGACCGGCCGCATGGCCATCGGCGTGGGGGTCGCGGACAGCCCGACCGGCCCGTTCCGCGACGCCATCGGCCGCCCGCTGGTGGAGAACGGCGAGATCGACCCGTCGGTGATGATCGACGACAACGGCCAGGCCTACCTGTACTGGGGCAACCCCAACCTCTGGTACGTCAAGCTCAACCCGGACATGATCTCCTTCTCCGGCTCCGCCACGAAGATCCCGCTCACCACCGCGGGCTTCGGCACCCGCACCGGCGACGCGAACCGGCCCACCCTCTACGAGGAGGGCCCCTGGGTCTACAAGCGCAACGGCCTGTACTACAACGTCTTCGCGGCCAAGTGCTGCTCGGAGTTCATCGCGTACTCCACCGCCACGAGCCCGACCGGTCCGTGGACCTACCGCGGCACCGTCATGCCCACCCAGGGCGGCAGCTTCACCAACCACGCGGGCATCGTCGACTTCAAGGGCGGCTCGTACTTCTTCTACCACAACGGCGCGCTGCCCGGCGGTGGCGGTTTCACCCGCTCGGTCGCCGTCGAGAAGTTCACCTACAACGCCGACGGCACCATACCGACGATCTCCATGTCCAGCGGCGGCCCGCCGCCCGCGGACACGCTCAACCCCTACGTGCGCCAGGAAGCGGAAACCATCGCCTGGGGATCGGGCATCGAGACCGAGGTGTCGTCCGAGGGCGGCATGAACGTCGGCTACGTCGACAACGGCGACTACCTGAAGGTGAAGAACGTCGCCTTCGGCGGCGGCGCGACCTCGTTCAGCGCTCGCGTGTCCTCGACGGTGTCGGGTTCGGCCGTGGAGGTCCGCACCGGCAGCGCGACCGGGACCGTCGTCGGCCGCTGCACCGTCCCCAACACCGGCGGGTGGCAGAACTGGACCACCGTCTCGTGCCCCGTCAGCGGGCTGTCGGGCACCCGCGACCTGTACCTGAGGTTCACCGGCGGCAGCGGCTACCTGCTCAACGTGAACTGGTGGCAGTTCGGCGCCACCACGAGCTCGACCCGACACCAGGAGCCCCAGTGATCAGCACCAGCAAGAGGCTCGGCGCGGCGGTGGTGGCGTTGGCGTCCGTCACCGCGCTGACCGTCGTCCTGTCGCCGCCCGCCTCGGCGGCGGCCCCGTTGCGCGACCTGGCCGCGTCCAAGGGCCGCTACTTCGGCAACGCCATGACCGCCGGGGACTTCAACAATGCCGGCTACCGCTCGCTCAGCGCGCGGGAGGCGGGTGTCGTGACGCCCGGCAACGAGATGAAGTGGGACGCCACCGAGCCCATTCGCGGGACCTTCACGTTCGCCCGCGGCGACCAGGTCGTCGCGGGAGCCGCGGCGGCGGGCCAGAAGGTCCGGGGGCACACCCTCGTCTGGCACAACCAGACCCCGACCTGGGCGTCGAACCTGTCGGCCACCGAACTGCGCTCGGCGATGGTCAACCACATCACCACCGTGATGGGCCACTACAGGGGCAAGGTGTTCGCCTGGGACGTGGTGAACGAGGCGTTCGCCGAGAACGGCACCCGGCGGCAGTCGTTCTGGCAGCAGAAGCTCGGTGACGGCTTCATCGCCGACGCGTTCCGCGCGGCCCGCGCGGCCGACCCGACCGCGAAGCTCTACTACAACGACTACAACACCGACGGTGTCGGCGCGAAGAGCGACGGCGTGTACAACATGGTCAAGGCGTTCAAGCAGCAGGGTGTGCCCATCGACGGGGTGGGCCTCCAGGCGCACCTGGTCGTGGGCCAGGTGCCGTCGTCCATGCAGCAGAACATCAAGCGCCTGGCGGATCTCGGCCTGGACGTGGCGATCACCGAGCTGGACATCCGGATGAGGACACCGTCCGACAGCTCGAAACTCGCCCAGCAGGCGCAGGACTACACCAAGGTCGTCGACGCCTGCCTCGCCGTGACCCGGTGCGTCGGCATCACGACGTGGGGGCTCAGCGACAACCACTCGTGGATCCCCGGCGTGTTCCCCGGCGAGGGCGCGGCACTGCCCTTCGACAACAACCTCCAGCCCAAACCCGCCTACCACGCCATGAGCGCCGCGTTCGGCGCCGGCGGTCCGACCACCACCACCACGACCGACCCGCCGCCCGGCGGCTGCACCGCCACCTACCGGGTGACCGGGCAGTGGCAGGGCGGGTTCCAGGCCGAGGTCGCGGTCAGCGCCGGATCGACCGCGATCACCGGGTGGACGGTGACCTGGAGCTTCGCCAACGGCCAGTCCGTCAGCTCCTCCTGGAACGCGGAGCTCACCACCAGCGGCGGCTCCGTGAGCGCGAGGAACGCCGCCCACAACGGCTCGATCGCCGCCGGGGCGAACACCACCTTCGGCTTCGTGGGCACCTCGAACGGCACGAACTCCGCGCCGTCGCCCACCTGCCGCGCGGCGTGACGCGGCGCCCGCCCCCGCCACCGGCCGGGGCGGGCGCCACCGCCGACGGCGGCCCGGCCGCCACAACCCCGCCGAACCGACCTGGAGGACCGACATGGGCGACCTGACCCGGCGGCAGCTCGCGAGACTGGGCGCGGGCGTCGCGCTGACGGCGGCGGGGTGGACGGCGAGCGCACGCGCCGCCTCCGCCGCACCCGTGGAGGTTCGAGCCGTCAACGACCTGGCCCTCTGGTACGACCGGCCTGCCGGGTCGGACTGGCTGCGCGCGCTGCCGGTGGGCAACGGCAGGCTCGGCGCGATGGTGTTCGGCAACACCGACACCGAACGCCTCCAGCTCAACGAGGACACCGTCTGGGCGGGCGGCCCCCACGACTACAGCAACCCCAGGGGCGCCGCCTCGCTGAACCAGATCCGGCAACTGGTGTTCTCCAACCAGTGGACGCAGGCGCAGTCGCTGATCGACCAGACGATGCTCGGCAGCCCGGCCGGGCAGCTGGCCTACCAGCCGGTCGGCGACCTGCGGCTCGTGCTGCCCTCCGCGAGCGCGACCGGGTACCAGCGGTGGCTGGACCTCACGACGGCGACCACGGTCACGACCTACACGGCGAACAACGTGCGCTACCGGCGCGAGGTCTTCGCGAGCGCGCCGGACCAGGTGATCGCCGTGCGCCTGACCGCGGAGACACCCGGCTCGATCTCGTTCACCGCGACGTTCGGCACGCCGCAGCGCGCGTCCGCGTCCAGCCCGGACGGCACGACGATCGCGCTGGACGGCGTCTCCGGCGACCAGCGGGGCATAGCGGGTTCGGTCCGGTTCCTCGCGCTGGCGAGGGCCGTGGCCGAGGGCGGCTCCACCTCCAGCTCCGGTGGCACGCTGCGCGTGACCGGTGCCACCGCGGTGACCGTGCTGATCTCCATCGGCACCAGCTACGTCGACTTCCGGACGGTCAACGGCGACCACCAGGGCATCGCCCGCAGCCGCTTGAACGCCGCGCAGGGCTTCACCCACGACACCCTGCGCGCCCGGCACGTCGCCGACTACCAGGCGCTGTTCGGGCGCGTCACCCTCGACGTCGGGCGCACGTCGGCGGCCGACCAGCCGACCGACGTCCGGATCGCCCAGCACGCGGGCGCCAACGACCCGCAGTTCTCCGCCCTGCTGTTCCAGTACGGCCGGTACCTGCTGATCTCGTCGTCCCGCGCGGGCACGCAGCCCGCCAACCTCCAGGGCATCTGGAACGACCAGATGACCCCGGCGTGGGAGTCGAAGTACACCCTGAACGCCAACCTGCCGATGAACTACTGGCCCGCGGACACCACCAACCTCGCCGAGTGCTTCCAGCCGGTGTTCCGGATGGTCGACGACCTCGCGGTCACCGGCGCCCGCACCGCGCAGGTGCAGTACAACGCCCGCGGCTGGGTCACCCACCACAACACCGACGCCTGGCGGGGTTCCTCGGTGGTCGACTTCGCCGCGGCGGGCATGTGGCAGACCGGCGGCGCGTGGCTCTCCACCCTGATCTGGGACCACTACCGGTTCACCGGCGACGTGGACTTCCTGCGCAGGTACTACCCGGCGCTCAAGGGGTCCGCGCAGTTCTTCCTCGACACGCTCGTCACCGAACCCTCCCTGGGCCACCTCGTGACGAACCCCTCGAACTCGCCGGAGCTCAACCACCACAGCGGCGCGAGCGTGTGCGCCGGGCCGACGATGGACACGCAGATCCTCCGCGACCTGTTCGACGGCTGCGCGAGCGCGTCCGAGGTGCTGGGCGTGGACGCGGACTTCCGCGCGCAGGTGCGCGCGACCCGGCAGCGGCTGGCCCCGATGAAGGTCGGTTCGCGCGGGAACGTCCAGGAGTGGCTGTACGACTGGGTCGAGACCGAGCCGAACCACCGGCACGTCTCGCACCTGTACGGCCTGCACCCGAGCAACCAGATCACCAGGCGCGGCACCCCGCAGCTGCACGCCGCCGCCCGCCGGACGCTGGAACTGCGCGGCGACGCGGGCACCGGCTGGTCACTCGCCTGGAAGATCAACTACTGGGCGCGGTTGGAGGAGGGTTCCAGGGCGCACGACCTGCTGCGCTCGCTGGTGACGACGGCCCGCTTGGCGCCCAACATGTTCGACCTGCACCCGCCGTTCCAGATCGACGGCAACTTCGGCGCGACCTC
Organism: Umezawaea sp. cmx-9-4; assembly: GCA_049997955.1. Classification (GTDB taxonomy): domain Bacteria; phylum Actinomycetota; class Actinomycetes; order Mycobacteriales; family Pseudonocardiaceae; genus Umezawaea. The sequence goes on from JAEBDY010000016.1 coordinate 15,164, forward strand.
CGGCATCGCCGAGATGCTGCTGCACAGCCACAACGGCGAGCTGCACGTGCTGCCCGCGTTGCCACCGGCGTGGAGCGCGGGCAGCGTGACGGGTCTGCGCGGGCGCGGCGGGCACACCGTCGGGGCCGTGTGGAGCGGCGGCGTGGCCACCGCGCTGACCGTCGTGCCGGACCGCGACAGCACCGTCCGTGTCCGGAACCGGATGTTCACCGGGACCTACGAGGTGCGCGACACGACGTCCGGCACCGTGGTCCAGGCCACCAAGCCGGAGGCCGACGTCGTCGAGTTCACCGTCCAACGTGGACACACCTACCGCGCCACCGGTCAGGGCTCGGGTCCGGTGGTGCAACCGGGGGTGTACTACCGGCTCGTCGCGCGGCACAGCGGCAAGCTCGCCGACATCAGCGGCGTGTCCACCGCGGCGGGCGCGCTGCTGCACCAGTGGCCGCAGACCGGCGGGCTGAACCAGCAGTTCGACTTCGTCGACGCGGGCGGCGGCCACCACCGGATCCGAGCCCGGCACAGCGGACTGGTGCTCCAGGCCGCGAGTGCGAGCACCGGCGCCGACATCACCCAGCAGCCGGGCGCCGACACCACGAGCCAGCACTGGCGCGTGGTCGACCTGGGCGGCGGCCTCGTCAGCCTGGTCAACCGCTTCAGCGGCCTCGCGCTGGACGTGTGGAGCGCATCCGCGGCCGACGGCGCCCGGTTCTCCCAGTGGACGGTGACCGGGGCCGACAACCAGCGCTTCCAACTCCAGGCGGTCTGACGACGGTGGTCCGCAGGCACACGGGCTGTGGCAGGTCTCCACCGCAGGACGGTCGCACGGTGCGCGTCAGCGACCCTTCAACCGGTAGACGCGGGTGGCCGTGCCGCCGAAGACCTGGTCGAGTTCGGCGGCGGTCAGGCCGTCGGTCACCCGCCGGGTCGAATCGAGGACCTCGTCGTACGACGCGGAGAGGAGGCACACCGGCCAGTCGGTGCCGAACATCAGCCGGGAGGGGCCGAACGCCTCCAGCGCGACGTCCACGCAGGGCCGGAGGTCGTCCGCGGTCCACTGTGGACCAGCCTCGGTCACGAGCCCGGACACCTTCGCGACCACGTTGGGCAGCGCGGCCAGCGCGGTGAGCCTGGTCGCCCACGGTTCGAGCACGCGGCCCACGATGTCCGGTTTGGACAGGTGGTCCAGCACGAACACCAGGTCCGGCACCACGCGCGCCGCGGCCACGACCGCGGGCAGCTGGTACGGCCGGGTCAGCACGTCGTAGACCAGCCCGGTGTCGCGCACCGCGCGCAGTCCGGCGAGCACTTCGGGGCGCGTCAGCCAGTCCGGGTCGGGTTCGGACTCCACCAGGTGCCGAACGCCCACCAGTCGGTCACCGCCGGGTCCGCGACGCAGCCGCTCCAGCTGCCCGGCGACGTCGGGCGCGGTGAGGTCGACCCACCCCACGACCCCCGAGACCAGGTCGGACTTCCCGGCCAGCGCGAGGAACTCCACCGTCTCCTCGACGTCGGGCAGCACCTGGACCAGGACCGTGGCGTCGATCCCCGCGGCACTGGTCGCCGCACGCAGGTCGGCCTCGCCGAAGTCGCGGTGGAGGGGCTCCAGCCCGGCGAGCCAGTCCTGCGGCCGGGCGGCGAGGTCCCACAGGTGCTGGTGGGCGTCGACCCGGCGCACCGCGCTCACGCCTGCCCGATCCGCTGCCGCCGCACGCCCGAGCGGTCGACGGTGTCGCCTCCGCGCGGGTACCCGGAGCCGTTGGCTCCGAGCGCCACACCCGCGGGCGTGCCCGTGGTCGGTTCGAGGACCGTGAACCGGCTGAGGAAGTCGATCCCGCTCGTGACGGACCGCGGGTCGCGGGCCTGACCGGACTCGTCCAGCGCCGCGGGAACTCCCGAACCGGGGTCGCCGACTCGCAGCAGTCGCATTCCGCTCCTCGTTCGTGTCGAAGCTGTTCGGTCGGCCGCCGAGCGGGTCGGGGGGCGGCGCGTCGGCCGCCGAGCAGCGCAGGTCCTCCCCCGGTTCGAGGCCTAGCGCTCCAGGCGGCTCGGTTCTCCCGCTCCGCTGCGGCGCACGAGCCAGGCCTCGGTGATGTGGGTGGACATCGCCTCCGCGGCGCCGGTCGGGTCGTGTGCCGCGATCCGTTCGCAGATGCGGCGGTGCCCCTGGTTGGACGCCACGCACAGGTCCCGGTCGGTCCTGCCCAGGTAGCGGGCCGTGTTGCCGACCTGGCTCTCCAGCGCGCGCACCACGCCCCTGGCGATGCGGTTGCCGGAAGTCCGCATGATCCGGTCGTGGAAGGCCCGGTCCTGGTCGCGGTACGCGAGCGGGTCCTCCACCAACTGGTCCATGAGGTCCACGAGAGCGCGCAGCGCGTCGACGGTGTCCTGGTCCGCGGTGCGAGCGGCGACCTGGGCCATGTCCGACTCCAGCAGCCGACGGGTGACCACCAGGTCGTCGAGGACACCCAGGGTCGCGTCCTCGGCGACGACGGCCCCGAGCACGACCTCGTCGAGCGTGTTCCACATCGCCTGCGGGTTGACCAGCGTGCCCGCACCTTGGCGCACCTGGACCATCCCCTTCTCCTGCAAGGCCTTCACCGCTTCGCGGACGACGGTCCTGCTCACCGAGAAGGCCTCGCACAGCGCGGGTTCCGGCGGCAGCGACGTCCCGGAGGGGTGGTCGCCGCGCACGATGCGCGCCACGAGTTCGGCGGTGACCGCCGTGGCCAGGTTCGCAGGCCGACGCGCCCAGTTCGGGGCGACGGGCCCGCCCGTGGTCGTTTCGAGGCCTGGTGCCGTCATCGTTCCTCCGGTTCGCCGAGCCGGTGCGCTCGGCCGTGCGGCGAGTGTAGCCACCGAAGCTTGTTGACGTAATACGTCATACGAATTACGTTCACTGCACCTCGTCGGGCCGCTCCCGTCGCCCGGCCCCCCTCTCGGGAAGTGAGCCAGCAATGAAGCAGCGCACACCTTGGTCTGCTGCCCTGGTCGCGGGATTGATGGTGATCGCGGGGTGCGGGAGCGCCGCCGGGCCGGGTTCCCCGGCAGGCGGTTCGAGCGGCAAGCTCGTGGTCTGGGACTGGAAGTCCGGTGACGCGAAGGCGGCGGGCTACGTGGAGAAGGCCAAGGCCGACTTCGCCGAGAACCACCCCGGTGTCGACGTGGAGTTCGTGGCCCAGCCGTTCGACCAGTACTACACCCTGCTCGGGACGGCGATCCAGTCCGGCAAGGGACCCGACGTCATCCTCTTCAACGGGGGCGGTCAGATCCGCGACCGGTCCGACGCGCTCGCCCCGCTGGACTCCTACGTCGCCGAGGACAGGCAGCGGCTGGCGGGCTGGGACGCGTTCACCAAGGCCGGGAAGGTCTACGCCTCGCCGGTGACCCTGCAGGGGCATCCCTTCTACTACAACAAGGACCTCCACCAGCAGGCGGGCCTGAACCCGGACGCCCCCGCCAAGACGTGGGCCGACTTCGTCGCGAACTGCCGCACGCTCACCGAGAAGACCGGCGCGAAGTGCTTCGCGCTGGGCAACAAGGAGGGCTACGGCATCCAGTTCTTCCTGTCCGCCATGGGATCGGCGACCCTGACCGCGCAGGAGTACGACGACTGGATCGCGGGCAAGCGGGACTGGACCTCGCCGAACGTGAAGCGGCTCTTCGAGCTCTGGAAGGAGGCCAACGACGCGGGCCTGAACACCGACGGCGCCAACTCCACCGCGATGTTCAACGACGCGTTCGCGCTCTTCAAGTCCGGCAAGGCGGCCAACGTCATCGGTCTGATGTCCGACGTGGGGCACTGGAAGGACTTCGCCGAGTTCATCACCCCGGACAAGATCGGTGTCATGGAAGCGCCCGTGGTCAACCCCGCGGCGACGCCGAGCCTGCCGTACGACGGCGGCATCGGCTACGCGGTCGCGAAGTGGACGAAGGACCCGAAGCTGGCCGCGGACCTGGTGCGCTCGCTGACCTCGACCGCCGCCCTGAACGCGTTCCACACCGACGGGGGCGCCATCGCGTCCGACACCTCGATCGACGTCTCCGCGGGCGGCCCGGCCGTCAAGACGATCGTCGCGGAGGTCGAGTCCGGCAAGCCCGCACTGCACGTCGCCCTGTCCTCGAAGACCCTCGACCTGATGGGTCGGATCTCCCAGCAACTGCTCAGCGGGTCGACCACCGTGGACGAGGCGGTGCGGCAGTTGGCAGCCTCCGACACGACGGGCTGATCGCCGTGGCCCCCCGTTCCCCGTCCCCCACCGACCTGGCGGTGGGAACCACGGGCGTCCCGCCGGAGCCCCGGCGGCGCCCGGCCACGACGTCGCCGCGGCGGAACCGCGTCGGGTCGCGGTCCGAACGCCTGGCGCCACTGGTCCTCGTGGCACCGGCCGTCCTGATCATCGTCGTGCTGCGGTTGTGGCCGCTGCTGCTGGGGGTCAACTTCTCCTTCACCGGGGACGGCGACCGCAACGGCATGGCGGTCGGCTTCGACAACTACCTCACCCTGTTCGGCGACCCGCTCTTCCGCACCGCGCTGCGCAACGTCGGCCTGCTCGTGCTGCTCCTCCCGGTCGCCGTCGCGATCCCCGGCCTGCTCGCCACCTCCATCTACCTGAAGGTGCCAGGGCACCGGCTGTACCGCGCCGTCTACTTCTTCCCCGCCGTGCTCTCCCCCGTGATCGTCGGGGCGATCTTCACCCTCCTGCTCGCCTACGACGGACCGGTGAACACCGTCCTCGCGACGGTGGGACTCGGTCCCGTCGACTGGCTCGGCGACCCGGACGTGGCCGTCTTCGCGGTCGTCGGCGTGCACGTCTGGGCCACCTTCGGCATGGCGCTGGTCGTCTTCCTCGCCGGGTTCGCCACCCTTGACCACTCGCTGCTCGACGCCTCCAAAGTGGACGGTGCGTCCCTCCCGCAGACCATCCGGCACGTCATCGTCCCCGGCCTGTCCCGCACGATCCAGTTCGTCTTCATCACCACCATGATCGGAATGCTCACCTCGATGTTCGGCCTGCTCTACGTGATGACCAGCGGCGGACCCGAAGGCTCCACCTACCTGCCCGAGTACTACATCTGGATCCAGCAGGGACAGCTGAACCAACCCGCGCTCGCCTCCGCGGCGTCGACCGCCCTGTTCCTGATCATGCTCGTGGTGGGGCTGGCGCAGATCGGCATCCTGCGACGCGCCGCGGGCAAGGAGGACTGATGCCGGGCACCCGGTTGACCAGGTGGGTCGTCGCGGTACCGATGGCCGCGCTAGCGCTGGCCACGATCTACCCACTGGTGTTCACCACCAACGTCGCGATGAAGACCCGGCGCGACTACACCCTCGACAGGTTCTCGCCGACCGACGCGCTGCGCTGGGACAACATCGTCAAGGCGTGGACGAGCGCCGGGATGTCCCGGTACTTCCTGAACTCGGTGGTCGTCGTGGCGTGCTCGGTCGCGCTGTTGCTGCTGCTCGGGTCGATGGCGGGCTTCGCGCTCGCCCGGCTGCGGTTCCGCGGCTCGTCCGCCCTCTTCCTCGGCATCCTCGCCGCGCTGTTCGTCCCCTTCCAGGTGATCATGGTTCCGCTGGCGCGGATCATGGCGGACACCGGTCTCGTCGACACCTACCCGGGACTGGTGCTCGCGTACGTGGCGCAGTTCCTCCCGTTCACGATCTTCCTGCTGGCGAGCTACTACTCGACCGTGCCGCCGGAGATCATCGACGCCGCGCGCATCGACGGGAACACCGTCTACGGCGTCTACTGGCGGATCATGCTCCCGATCGGCGCACCGGCGCTGCTGTCGGTCGGCGTGCTCAACGCCCTCTTCTGCTGGAACGACGTGCTGATCTCCTTGCTGGTGATGCCGTCCGCGGAGCACCGCACGCTCATGGTCGGGGTCACGTCGTTGCGCGGGCAGTACTCCGACGACATCCCCACGTTCGCGTCCGGCGTGCTGATCGCCGCGATCCCCGTCCTGGTCGTCTACCTGTTCCTGCAACGCCAGATCGCCGACGGCGTCACCGCCGGGTCCACGAAGGGCTGACATGCGCATCACCGGGTACCGGACGCTCACCACGGTCCAGGACTGGGGTCGCCCGATCGGCGACGCCAACGGCGTCTACGCCGACGGCCTCGTCCGGGTGCCGATCGTCGTCGTCGAGACCGACGCGGGCATCACCGGCGTCGGTCTCGGGCCGCACGTGGAGATCGAGAGCGTCTTCGCCGCCATCGAGGGCGAGGACCCGCGCTGCGTGACCGCCCTCTACGACAGGATGCTGCGCCGGACGTTCAAGGCGGGCCACGCGGGCCCGGTGTTCGGCACCATCGGCGCGCTCGACACCGCGCTGTGGGACATCAAGGCCCAGGCGGCGGGAGAACCGCTGTGGCGGCTGCTCGGCGGGCGCGACCGCCGGGTGCCCGCCTACGCCTCCGGCCTGGACATCGGCCTGGACGACGACGAGTTCGTCGCGGTCTACCAGGCCTACGCCGACCGCGGCCTGCGGGCGGCGAAGGTCAAGGGCGGTCTCGACGTCGACCGGGACCGGCACCGCCTCACCCTGCTCCGCGACGTCCTCACCGAGGCCGGCCGCGGGGCACGGCCGAGCCTGATGCTCGACGTCAACGAGACCTGGACGCGCAAGCAGGCCGTCCGCCACGTCTCGGAGATCGAGCGGACGCTCGACCTGACCTGGATCGAGGAGCCGGTCCGGCGCTGGGACGTGGCGGGCCACGCGGCCGTCAGCAGCGGCGTCCGCGCGTCGGTCGCCACCGGCGAGAACCTCACGGGCCTCGAACAGCACCGACCGCTCATCGCGGCCGGAGCGGTCGACATCGTCCAGACGGCCGCGGTCTGGGGCGTCACCCACTTCCTCCGGGTCGCCACCCTCGCGCACGCCCACGACCTGCCCGTCAGCCCCATCGGCACCACCCCGGTCGGCCTGCTGCACGCCGCCACGTCGGTGCCCAACCACCTGGTCAGCGAACTGCAAGACCTCAAGCCAGCGCTGGGCGTCTCGCTCGACCACCGCGTCGAGGACGGCGCGTTCATCCTCGGCGACAGCCCCGGCCTCGGCGTGCGCGTCGACGAGGAGGCGATCGCCAGGTCGGGCCACCTGCTCCCCCACCCGATGTCCGGCGGTGCGCACATCCGGCCCGAACGCGCGGGACACCGCCTGCACCCGGTCGAGTTCGACGGGGAAGCCGTGAGCGCCGTCCTCAACGCGTGACCCAGCCCCGAAACCAGCCGTCACCTGATCCGGCACGACACCACGGCCGCAATGATCGGTCAATGGTTTTGAGGTGCTAAATGTTCGCGCTAACTTTTAGCTGTCTCCCATAGCAGGAAATCGCAAGACGACTCGATGCCAGCGAACTCGACTGCCCGAAACATCCCTGTCGCATCTTGACCATCATCAAAACTTCGGCCACAGTCTGATGGACGCAACAGGCACCGCACCGGCTGACGCGATCCCCTCCACTTCCCTGCCCACTTGCTCTCAACCTAGAATTGTTAACGCTAACATCTCTTTCGGATCATTCATCCGAGTGGTGTCGCGAGCCGTCGTCCGCCGTTCCACACCTCAACGAAGAGGAGCACGCCCATGGCCGGGTCAGGACACCCGCCGACCACAGCCCGCAGACGTCGATTGGCAGGCGTGGCCACCGCTGTCGTCACCCTGCTGCTCAGCGGGCTGGTCACGGCGCTCGGCGCGCCCCCCGCGTCGGCGGCGACCGTCGACACCACCGCCTGGTACGTCCTGGTCAACCGCACCAGCGGCAAAGCCCTGGACGTCTACAACCTCGCCACAACCGACGGCGCCCGCATCACCCAGTGGGCCCGCAACGACGGCAACCAGCAGCAGTGGCAGTTCGTCGACTCCGGCGGCGGCTACTACCGGCTCAAGTCCCGCCACTCCGGCAAGGTCCTCGACGTCCACAACTTCTCCACCGCCGACGGCGGGGCCATCGTGCAGTGGGCCGACGGCAACGGCACCAACCAGCAGTTCCGGCTCGCGGATTCCGACGGCGGCCACGTGCGCCTGATCAACCGCAACAGCAACAAGGCCGTCGAGGTCCAGGGCGCGTCCACCGCCGACGGCGCCAACGTCGTCCAGTACGCCGACTGGGGCGGCGCCAACCAGCAGTGGCAACTCGTCCGCGTCGGCGGCGGCCAGCAGCCCGGCACCGGCCTGCCGTCCTCGTTCCGCTGGAGCTCCAGCGGAGTGCTGGCAGGCCCGAAGTCCGATGCCAGCCACAACATCGTGTCCATCAAGGACTACACGGTGGTGCGGCACAACAACCAGTGGCAGGTGTACGCCACCACCGCCAGCCGCTCCGGCGGCTGGAACCTGGTGCACTTCGCGTTCTCCGACTGGTCGCAGGCCGCGAACGCGACCCACACATTCCTCGACACCGCCTCAGGCGTGGGAACCGGCTACCGGGCCGCACCGCACCTGTTCTACTTCGCGCCGCAGAACCTGTGGTACCTGGTCTACCAGACCGGTCTGCCGACCTACTCGACCAGCACCGACCCGAGCAACCCCAGGTCGTGGTCCACGCCGCGCAACTTCATGTCCGCCGAGCCCGACATCGTGCGGCAGAACAAGGGCAACGGGAACTGGCTCGACTTCTGGGTCATCTGCGACTCAGCGAACTGCCACCTGTTCTCCAGCGACGACAACGGCCACATCTACCGCGCCCAGACCAGCGTGGCGAACTTCCCCAACGGCTTCGGCAACACGGTCATCGCCCTGCAGGACTCCAACCGCAACAACCTGTTCGAGGGCTCCGCGGTCTACAAGGTCGGGAGCAGCAACCAGTACCTGCTGCTCCAGGAGGCGATCGGCTCCACCGGTCGCTACTACAGGTCCTTCACCTCCAGCCGCATCGAAGGACCCTGGTCCGCGCACGCCGCGAGCGAGTCCAACCCGTTCGCCCGCACCAGCAACACCACCTTCCCCGGCGGCCAGTGGACGAAGGACATCAGCCACGGCGAACTGATCCGCTCGGGCAACGACCAGACACTGCCCATCAACCCGTGCAACCTCCAGTTCCTCTACCAGGGCCTGGACCCGAACGCGAGCGGCGAGTACAGCCAGCTGCCGTACCGCATGGGTCTGCTGACCCAGACCAACTCCTCCTGCTGACCGGTTCGGTGCCCCGCGTCCCCGCGGGGCACCGAACCCCCGCCTGCCGGCACCCGAGTCCAAGGAGAGGTGATCACCTTGCGGAAGACCGTTCCTCCGGTCCGGCGAGCGGCCGCCGTCGGCGTCGCCGTGGCGCTGACCGCGACGGCCGTGGCGCTGATGGGATCCCAGCCCGCCTCCGCGGCAGCGGGCTGCCGGGTCGACTACGCGGTGGGCTCCGAGTGGCCCGGCGGTTTCGGCGCGACCGCGGCCGTGACGAACCTGGGCGACTCGGCGAGCGGGTGGCGCCTGTCCTGGACGTTCCCCGGCGACGAGCGGATCTCGCAGTCGTGGAACGGGACGCACACCCAGTCCGGCAACCAGGTGACCGCGACCAACGCGGCGTGGAACGGTGACCTCCCCACCGGCGGCACGGTCTCGTTCGGCTTCAACGCCACCTCCAGCGCCCGTCCGACCGCACCTTCGACGTTCACGCTCAACGGCGTGGTGTGCACCGGCTCGACAACACCCACGACGACGACCACAACCACCACGACGACACCTCCCGTCGGCCGTCCCATGGTGGAGAACAACTTCGCCGTCACCAGGGAAGGCGCGTACGGCGACAACCGCTTCACGGTCTTCCGCCCGTCGAACCCGTCGGCCGTCGGTGGCACGCTGCCCGTGCTGGCGTTCGGCAACGGCGCCTGTGCGCACACGAACAACAGCGAGGTCACGCGGGCGTTGACGTTCATCGCGTCGAAGGGCTTCGTCGTGGTGGACATCGGGTCGGTGAACGGTTCGGCGAACGGCCTGCCCAGCGGCTCCCCCATCCCGTCCCTGCTGACCGACGCGATCACCTGGGCCGAACGGGAACAGCAGCGCTCCGCGTCCCCGCTGGCGCGGCGGCTCGACCTGACCAAGGTGGCCACCGCGGGCCACTCGTGCGGCGGCCTGGAAGCGCTCGTCGCCGCCCAGGACCGCCGGGTGTCCGGCGTGGTCTCGCTGAACAGCGGCTTCTTCGCCGACGGCTCCTTCGGCTACCCCCGCTCGGAGCTGGCCAAGCTGCACACCCCCGCGCTGTTCATGGACGGCGGCTCCTCGGACATCGCCTACGCCAACAACCAGGCCAACTACGACCTGGTCACCGTGCCCGCCGTGCTGGCAAGGCAACCGCAGGCAGGCCACGGCGGGTTCATCTCCGGCAACCAGACGACCGACGGCATGACGACCGTCGTCCAGTTCCTGGACATGGTGCTCAACGGCAACCAGGTGGCACGGGCCTACGTCCTCGACCCGTCGGGACTCGCGGCCAAGAGCCCGTGGACGGTGGCCAGCAAGAACTTCTGAAACCACCTCCGGGTGCTCGCCCGTGCGAGCACCCGGAGGTCACCGCACAGAACCGCCCGCGCCCCACGGAAGGGGGACGGGCGGTTTGCGATTCCGGGTGCCGGGGAAACCCCGCAGGGTCCCGAGTCGCGTCCGGAGGTGCGGCGGTGCCCCTGCACCTGAACGACGACCTGCTCGCCGACCGGTACGAACTGGCCGAGGTGATCGGGATAGGCGGCATGGCCGAGGTGTACCGCGCCTGGGACACCCGTCTGCGGCGCCCGGTCGCGATCAAGGTGTTCACGGCGGACACCGACCTCGCCAACGCCCGCCGGTTCGACAACGAGGTCCACATCCTGGCAGGCCTGTCCCACCCCGGCCTGGTGTCCGTCTACGACGTCGGCACCTCGGGGAGCACGCGGTTCGTCGTGCTGCGCCTGGTCGTCGGGGGCACGTTGCGCCACCGCATGGCGGACGGGCCGCTCCCCGTCGACGAGGTCAGGTCGCTGGGGGCCTCCGTGGCCGACGCACTGGCCTACGTGCACGACCGCGGTGTGGTCCACCGCGACGTCAAGCCCTCCAACATCCTGCTCGACGACAACGACACCCCTCACCTGGCCGACTTCGGGTTGGCGCACTCGATCGGGAGCACCCGGCTCACCCGCTCGGGCCTGCTCGTGGGCACGGCCGCCTACCTCGCGCCGGAACAGGTGCGCGGCGCCGAGATCGGCTCGGCCGCCGACGTGTACGCCCTCGGTCTGGTCCTGCTGGAATGCCTGACCGGCAGGTGCGAGTACACCGGGAGCGACATCGAGGCCATCGTGTCCCGGCTGCACCGGTCGCCGGTCGTCCCGACGCACCTCCCCGCCGATCTGGCCCGGCTGCTGACGCTGATGACGGCGGGATCACCGGGTGAACGCCCGACCGCCCGCTTCTGCGCCGACGCCCTGCGCACCGGCCAGGTCACCGCCGTGTCGGCCGTCGGACCGCCCTCGTCGCGCAAGAAGGCGCTCATCGCTTCCACGGCAGGTCTGCTGGGAGCCATCGCCATCGGCTGGGCCGTCGCACCGGACCCCGCCCCGCCCGTGCCCGAGGCCCCCGGTGCCGCCGTGGTGGTCGAGTCGACCACGACGACACCGGAGTCCGCGGCGCAACTCGCCGCCACTTCCAGCACTCCCCCGGCGGCGGAGCAGCAGACCGACGACGCGGCCGGGCCCGCGCCCGTCCCGCAGCAGGAGGCCGAGCCAGGTCGAGCCGAGGAGCCGACGCAGGACCACCCGCACGGACCGGACAAGGACGACAAGCCGGTTCCGCCCGGTCAGGCCAAGAAGAACAAGCCCTGAGCCTGGTGCTCGAGGTCGGCGCCGGTCACCCAGCAGGCCCTCCAGCGACGGTAGGCCGTTGAGGAACGGTCGTTCTTTCGGTTCGTGGACAGCGACGACGCCGTGCACCCGCCGCGGCCCTGCGGCCGGGTACCAGGGTGCTGCTGACCTGCGGCACGAACGACGTCCAGGTCCCCTGTGCGGGTCGCCTCCGTAGGACCTTGACGCCGAGCTGAGCCCTGGTGCGGCAACGGCTCCGCGCTCAACCGTTGCGCACCAGCCTCCAGCGGTTGTCCGCCGATCCGTTGTCGGAGTCCTGGACAGCCTGCGCGCCCTGGGCGGTCGAGCCGCCCTGGATGCCGAGCAGCTTGCCGCTGTTGACGTTGCGGATCTTGTGGGTGCCGTCTCCGTTGTCGACCAGCGTCCACTTGTGGTCGGCGGTACCGGTGTCGGACCACTGCAGGACGCGGGCGTTGTCGGCAGTGGACATGTTCTCGACGCCGAGGACCTTGCCGCTGTTGACGTTGCGGATGCGCACGTTGCCGCCGTCGGTGACCAGTACCCAGTTGTGGTCGGCGGTGCCGGTGTCACCCCATTGCAGTGCCAGGCCGCCGTCGGCGGTCGACATGTCCCGGATGCCCAGCACGAGTCCGCTGGCCACGTTGACCAGGCGGTGGCTGCCGGTGCCCCCACCGCTCCCGGTGTTCCAGTAGACGGTGTAGTTGTGGCCGTGGGCGTCGTGGAAGGGGCCGAGGTTGACCGCCGCGCCGTTGGCCCTCGCGGTGAACGCGAGCGTCGAGGTGCTGGTGCGGGTGATCGAGGCGACGTCGAGCGACGGCAGCGCGGACAGCGCGGTGTTGCCGTAGTTGCCCGCGAGGACGGCGGGCCCGTAGGTGATGGCGACGACGTTCGCGTTGTCGTTGGCGGGCACCGCGACCACCCGCATGGGCAGCCGGAGGGTGACGGTGTCGCCGGACGTCCACGAGCGGGTGAGCGAGGCGTAGGTGCCGGGCGTGGCGGCGACGTTCTGGTTGGTGCCGTTGACGGCGATCGTCGCGCCGGTCGTCCAGGCGGGGATGCGGAAGCGCATCGTCCACGAGCCGCTCGCGCTTCCCGTCACGGTCAGCGTGGTGGTGTCGCTGGCGGGGTAGGAGGTGCTCTGGGAGACCGTGATCCCGCGCTCCGACCAGGTCAGCACCGAGGGCGCGTAGAGGTTGACGGTCAGCGTGGTGCCGTCGCGGAAGTAGATCGAGTCGGCGAGCTTGGTGTTGACCTCGATGCCGGTTCCCTGGCAGCACCAGAACGTGGTGTAGTCGGTGCTCCAGTTGCCGCCGCCCCAGGCCGGGCCGGTGTTGCCGCGCCGGTGGCCGGGGTTGAGGCCGGTGAAGTAGCAGATGTGGCCGTGGCCGTCGGCGGGGTTCTGCTGGCCGATGAGGTGGTTGAGCAGGGCCCGTTCGTAGAAGTCGAAGTAGGCGGCCCGGTTCGGGTCGAGCAGCCACAGCTCACGGGTCAGCTTGAGCATGTTGTAGGTGTTGCAGGCCTCGGCCGTGTCGGTGTTGAGGTAGGCCGCGATGGCGTTGGGCGCGCGGAAGTGCTCGGCCTGGCTGTTGCCGCCGATCACGTACGTGTGCGCGGCCACGGTGATGTTCCACGCGTTGGTGGCGATGTCGCGGTAGCGGGTGGTGCCCGTCGCCTTGTACTCCCGCGCCGCACCGATCCACTTGGGCACCTGGGTGTTGGCGTGCAGGCCGTTGAGCTGGTCCCGGTTGGCGGCCAGGGGGTCGAACACGGCCGCGTGGTCGAACCGCTGCGCTGCCGTCAGCCACCGGACCTCCCCGGTCTGCTGGTACAGGTCGGCCAGCACGGCGTTCATCCCGCCGAACTCGGTGCCCAGCACGCGCTGCATCTGGCTCTGCGACAGCCTTCCGGTGCGCCAGTCCACCCAGCCCGCGAACCGCAGCAACACGTCGCGCGCCTGCGTGCTGCCGATGAGCCGCCACACGTCCAGCAGTCCGGCCAGGGTCTTGTGCAGCGCGTAGTAGGACACGGACTTCGGGCTGCCCGCCTCCATCGCGTCGAAGTCCGACTCCGGGAAACCGGAGAGGTAGCCGGTGGTGAACCCGGCCGCGGCGTTGTTCGCCTGGCACTTGGCCAGTTCGGCGACCATGTAGTTCGCCCGATCGCGGCACGCCGTGTCGCCCAGCACCGCCCAGGCCTGCGCCCAAGCGGTGAGGAAGTGCCCCTGGCTGTGGGTGCGGAACGGGAAGTTCGGCGCTTCCCAGCCGCCGAGCGCCGCCGCGCCGTTCGTGGACAGGCGGTGGTTCGAGCGGAAGTTGTAGAGCAGCCGGTCGACGTTGACGAACCGCAGGTAGGACAAGGTGCGGTTCTGGTTTTCCAGCCACCGGCCGGTGCTCAGCCGGACCTGGCCGAGCTCGAACGGCTGGGCCGCCGCGCCGATGTCCCCGCGCACCGGCGGGACGACCGCGGCCTCCGCGGTGCCGCGGAACAGGGCGGGTGCGGCGCTCGCGACAGCCGCGACTCCTGCGGCCTGCAACAGCCTGCGACGATTCAACGAGGACATGAGGCTCCTAGGATCGACTGCGGAAGAGGCGCGACGAGGCTGTCCGTGCACGGTGCCGAACGCCTCGCCGGACCGAACGTCGCCCACATGTTGTTATCGTTAACATCCATGCGTCTGCGCGGCACGAAGAAATAGATCCGGGTGACAACGTCTTCAAGCCGGTAGTTCAAAGGGAAACCATGCCGCTGGGCAGGTAACCGGCGCGTTACAAACTATGTTAGCGATAACACACGGTGTGTCAATACTGCCGTTGTCGTAGGTAGTGCCGTAGGCGCGAAGCGGAGACGTCCTGCGTCTGTTTGGCGACACGGGACAGACGCTCCCTTCGCCGGGGCGGTGTTCACAAAACGGTGTTCAGCGCACGGACGACGAACCTGAACACCCGTTTCGCCGCTTGACTCGGGATCCGGCCCGCACCGCGTCCACCGTCCTCGGTGCGGGCACCCCGACGACGAGGAGATCCCGTGGCGCGAAGAGCAGTGGCGCTGGTGCTGGCCGTCGCACTGGCGGGAGCGGCGGCCCCGGCGCACGCCGCACCGGGCACCGCGGCAGGCACCCCACCGGGCGAGGTGGTGCCGGGTGACCGCAAGACCGTCACGCTCGTCACCGGCGACAGGGTCGTCCTCGACGGCGAACGGCTGGTCTCGGTCACCCCCGGCACGAACCGGGAGCAGGTCTCGTTCCAGGCCACCCAGCACGGGGGCCGCTTGCGCGTCGTCCCCTCCGACGTGGCGGGGACGCTGGCCGAGGGGCGGGTCGACCCGCGACTGTTCGACGTCACCGGATTGGTCGAGGCCGGGTACGACGACGCGCGGCGCGACACGGTGCCGGTGATCGTCTCCGGTGGCCGTCCGCCGTCGGGCGCGCGGGTGGCCGACGCGCTGCCCACCGTGGACGCGGTGGCGGCCGAGGTGCCGAAGGCGACCGGGTGGCGGGAGTTGCCGCAAGGCGCCACCAAGGTCTGGCTGGACGGGGTGGCCCGCCCGCTGCTGGACCGCAGCACCACCCAGGTGGGGGCACCGGCCGCGTGGGCGGCGGGGCTGACCGGCGCGGGGGTCACCGTCGCGGTGGTCGACACGGGTGTGGAGGACGACCACCCCGACCTGGTCGGGAGCGAGGTCGCCGGGCGCGACTTCACCCGCGAGCAGGACGGGGTCGACCGCATCGGCCACGGCACGCACGTCGCGGCCACGATCGCGAGCCACCGCGCGCCCTACCGGGGGGTCGCGCCGGACGCTCGGCTGCTCGACGCCAAGGTCTGCTACGCGGACGGGAACTGCCCGGAGTCGGTGATCATCGAGGGGATGCGCTGGGCCGCGGAGCAGGGCGCGGACGTGGTGAACGTCAGCCTGGGCTTGGCCGCCACCGACGACGTCGACCCGGTGGAGGCGGCCGTGGACGCCCTGTCGGCGAGCCACGGCACGCTCTTCGTCATCTCGGCGGGCAACACGGGGAGGGCGGGCGCGGGCACCGTGCTCTCCCCCGGCACCGCGGACTCGGCGCTGACCGTCGGCGCGGTGAACCGCGACGATTCCCTGGCGGGCTTCTCCAGCCGGGGCCCGAGGGTGCCCGACGGCGCGGTCAAGCCCGACATCACCGCGCCGGGCGTGGACGTCGTGGCCGCCAAGGCGAGCACCGGCGGGTCACCCGGAACACCGGTCGGCGGGGACCACACGGCCCTGTCCGGCACGTCGATGGCGTCACCGCACGTCGCGGGAGCCGCGGCGCTGCTGGCGCAGCGGCACCCCGACTGGAGCGGCGCCCAGCTCAAGGCGACGCTGACCGCCTCGGCGAAGCCCAACGCGGAGGTGGGCGTGCACGAGCAGGGCTCCGGCCGTCTGGACATCGCCGAGGCGCTGTCCACCACGGTCACCAGCCAGCCGACGTCCGTCGTCCTCGGCAACCAGGAGTGGCCGCACGACGACGTGCCCGCGGTCGAACCCCTGGTCTACCGCAACGACGGCGCGCAGCCGATCACGCTGGACCTGGCGGTGCGGGGACGCGGCCCGGACGGCGCGGAGCACCCGGTGTTCTCGGTTTCCCCCGCACGGGTCACCGTCCCGGCGGGCGGCACGACCGAGGTCGCCGTGACCGGTGACGCGCGGCAGGGGCCAGTGGACGGCGCGTACTCGGGGTCGGTGGTGGCGAGCGCGGGTGGCGCGGAGGTGCTGCGGACGCCGGTCGGGATGAAACGGGAGGCGGAGAGCTACCCCGTCACCTTCGACTACCCCGGCACGCCGGAAGGCCGGAAGTTCACGGTCGTGCTGGACGTGGCCACCGGCGCGCACACCTACCTGCACGGCGGCGACGCGCGGCTGCCCAGGGGCGACTACCTGGTGCAGGCGGTGCTGGGCCCGCAGGAGGGCCCGCGCACCATCCTCACCAGACCCGACCTGCGGGTGGACGGGCCGACGCACGTCGTCCTGGACTCGCGCTCGGCCGGGCCGCTGGAGGTCGTCGCACCCGACCCGGCGGCGGTGCCCGGCGAGCACAGCCTGATGGTGCAGCGCAGGCTGGACGGGCGCACCACGACCGTGACCGTGTTGCACCCCACGGGCTTCCCGGCGGGAACGCGCGTCGGCCACGCGGGGCCGTCCCTGCCCGTCGAGGACTTGGGCGTGTTCGTGGTGGCGGGGTTCACGAGCCCGTCCGCGTCCTACTGGCTGGCGTGGACAGAGCAGGGCCGGGTCCCGGACGGGTTCACGCGCGGGCCGCGCGCGTCGGACCTCGCGGAGGTGCGCACCACCATCGCCCTGAAGGACCGGGGAACGCAGCGATCCGTCCTGGGCGCCGTGGTCTCCCCGTCCGGGATGGTCGGTCCGTGGCTGATGCAGGACGTGACCTGCTCCCCCACGTCGAGGCGGTACACGACGCCGGGCGACACCTGGCTGGCGTTCTACTCCGAGATCGGGGTCTCCGTGATCGGCAGAGCGGAGCGGTACCGCGCGGGCCGGACCTACGACCGCGTCTACGGCGCGCCCGTCGTCGGACCGGTGATGGACACCGACGGCCAACCGAACCTGACGCGCACCGGGGACGAGGTCGCGGTGGGGTTGGCGATGGTCGGCGACCGGGAGGGCAACACGGGCTACTACCCCACCACCTCCGCGCGGACGGCGCTGTACCGCGACGGGAATCTGTTGGGGGAGAACGACAACGTCGGGAACGGGGTGTTCACCGTGCCACCGGGTCCCGGCGTGCTCCGGGCGCGGGCCGAGGTCGCTCGGTCGACGGAGGTGACGGACTTCAGCACGCGCATCTCGGTCGACTGGACGTTCCGGTCGGACACCACCTCCGGTGAACGGCGGCTGCCGATGTCGGTGGTGCGGTTCGCCCCGGCGTTGGACGGCACGGGCAGTGCGACGGCGAACCGCCCGTTGTCCGTGCCGCTCGTGGTGGACCAGCAGGCGGGCGTGGACAACCCGCCGTTGCGCCGCTTCCGCGTGGAGGTGTCCTACGACGACGGGACGCGCTGGACGGGCGTGCCGGTCCTGGGCCGCACGGCGCTGGTGGACAACCGGGCCGACGCGGGGACGTTCGTCTCGCTGCGGGTGCACGCCACCGACGACCGGGGTGGCGAGCTGGACCAGACCGTGATCCGGGCCTACCGGCTCGGCTGACGGCCCGCGGGAGGCACCGGGCGGAGTGAGGCCCCGCCCGGTGCCGTCACGGGCACAGCGGCCGTTGCGGCACACCGGGGAAGTGAGCCGCCCAGTCGACGTCGGCCGGGTCGGCGCACACCTCGCGCACCACGGCGTCGACGTCCACCGCCAGCCGCCACAGCGCTCTGCCGCGCGTCGGCAACAGCAGGAGTTCACCGCTGCCGGGCTCGTAGCCCACCGCGCCGAACTCCACTCCCGGCGCGCGCAGCGACAGCGGCTCCCGGCCGCCGGTGAGGTCCCACAGCCGCACCGAGTCGCGGTGCAGGGCGGTCACGGCCCCACCGTCGCGGGAGAACTCCACCAGTGCCTCCCCCGGAACCCCGTCCGCCTCCAGGAGCGTTCTGGGCTCGTCCGCGACGGCGAGCACGGTGACGTGCCCGCTGTCGAGGTCGGACACGACCAGCCCGCCGCCGGGCCCGGCCACCACGCCCAGCCGGGCCGCACGGCTGAGCACCGGCGCGGTCCGCCCGTCCAGGTACCGCACCTCCACGTCGCGGCGGTCGCCGTCCCGGCGCACCACGACCACGCCGGTGCCGTCCTCCAACGGCACAGCGCTCTCGACGCCACCACCCGGCAGGCGGACCAGGGTCGTGTCGCCGGGACGCCAGTGCACCGCCGCGCCGTCCTCGACGGCGGACATGAGGGTGCCCGCTCCGTCGACCCCCAAGGGGAGCGGCCAGTCCGTCATGGTGGCGGTCCGGCGCGGGACGTCGGGGTCGCCGAGGTCCCAGACCTCGAACTCGTCCGGGCGGACCAGCACGAGCGCGGTGCGCCCGTCGTTGCTGAACAGGTACGGGTAACCGCCGCGCGGCACGACGATCTTCCCGGCCCGCCGCCGGTCCGGCCCCTCCCCGACCCAGAGGCGGTAGTTCGACACCTGGGACGCGGCGTCGAACTCGGTGGTCACGACGACGCTGCCCGGCACGCGCGCGTAGCCCTCTCCCAGGGTGGTGGCGGTGCCCGCCGCTCGGGCGAGCAGGAGCGCGTCGCGGGCCCGGCCGGTGGGGGCGACGCGGTACGCGGCCAGCGCGAGCGCCGCGGCGTCGCGCGGGCGGGCCAGCAGGCTCAACGCGGTGTCGGCGGCGCGCAGCGACAACGCCTGGTTGCGCTCGCGGGTGGCGGCGCGCTCGGCGGTGACCGCGTAGGTGGCGGTCCCGGCCAGCAGCAGGACCAGCACGACCAGGCAGACGACCAGCCGCCGCAGCCTGCGCACGCCCCGCCTGCGCAGCGCCTCCCGGTCGCGTTCGGCGGCCTCGCCCGCGTCGACGAACTCGCGTTCGGCCTCGTTGAGGCGGGGCGCCAGGTGGCGCGCCCGGTCGAGGTGCACACCGCGGTAGAGGGCGTCGGGATCCCGGTCGTGGGCTCGCCAGGCCTCCGCGGCGCTCGTGAGCCTGCGGTGGGCGCGCAGCGAGTCGCGGTCCTCCTCGATCCAGCCCACGAGCCGCGGCCACGCCCGCAGCAGCGCCTCGTGGGTCAGCTCGACCACGTCGCGGTCGAGGACGACCAACCTGGCCGACGCCAGCCGGTCGAGGAGCGCGTCACCCGCGTCCAGTTCGGTGCGGACGACGCGGCGACGGGTGTCCTCGGTGCCGTCGCCGAGGGCGACCAAGCGCAGGAACACCTCCCTCGCGTCCTGCTTCTCCTGCTCGGACAACGCGTCGTAGACCTGGTCGGCCGTGCGGGCCAGGGCGTGTTCGACACCGCCCGCGTCCTCGTAACCCGCCAGCGTCAGCACCGCGCCACGGCGCCGCCGCCACGTCTCGACCAGCACGTGCGAGACCAGCGGCAGCACACCCGGCCTGCCCGCGACGTCGGCGATCAGGCGTGCCACCAACGCGTTCTCCAGCGAGACCCCCCGGCGCGCGGCGGGTTCGACGACCGCACGGCGGAGCTGCTCGGTGCCCATCGGACCGACGAGCGACTGCGAGCGGTGCAGCGCGTCGAGCAACTCGGGATGGCGGGCGCAGTGCCCGTAGAAGTCGGCGCGCACACCGATGACGACGCGGGCGGCCGCGGCGCCGTGCGTGAGCGCCCGCACCAGCCACCGGCGATCGGCCTCCCGGCAGAGGGTGAACACCTCCTCGAACTGGTCGACCACGAGCAGCAGGCCGTCGGCGGTCCGGCGGAGCAGCACGCGCAGGTGCTCCGGATCGGCGGCGAGTTCGGCGCGCACGTCGACCGCGGACCGGTCGCCCGCCAGCGCCACCGCCAACTCGGTGATCGGGTCCTGGCCGGGCGTGATGATCACGTGCTCACCCCACCGCGCGGCCAGTCCCGCCCTCAGCAAGGACGACTTGCCCGCACCGGACGCGCCGAACACCCCGACGAAGGGCCGTTCTCGCACCAGCGCGAGCAACCGGTCCACGTCGGCCTCACGGCCGAAGAACAGGTCGGCGTCGGCGACCTGGTAGGCGGCCAGCCCCACGTAGGGGGCGTCGCCGTGGTCCGGCCCCTGGACGACCAGCTCCCGCCAGCGAGCGGTCCACTCCTCGACGTCCCCACCGCAGGCGCGGACGAACGCCTTGGTCACCGCCAGGCTGGGGAGCCTGCGCCCCGCCACCGCCTCGGACAGCGCGGCGGGCGAGTAGTTCGCCAACCGCCCGAGTTCCCGGTAGGACGGCAGCCCGGCACTGCGCCGCAACCGCCGCAACTCCTCCGCGAACCGCAGCACCGGTGTGTCCTCCCCGACCAGCGGACGTTCCAGGCGCGGCACCCGATCCCCTTTCGACGCCTCGATTCTTCCGGCGGGAGCCACGACACGACGGCCGCCGTACGGACCAGACGGGGACGGCATGTGGCTCACCGCCGCGAACGCGACGACCTGCCGTCGGCGTCGGTCCGCAGCGCCGGGACACCGTCCGCCACCACCGCGGGAGGAACAGACGTCCAGCGACCCGGCGAACCGATAGCGTGACCGCACTCGTCAACCCCGTCCAGCGGAACGGCCAGCCCCACCACGAGGAGCCCGAACGATGAGCGACACGCTGTCCCTGCCCGAACTGCCCTTCCCGATCACCCCGTCGCACGAGGGCGTCTGGCGCCACGACGCGCCGAACGGCGCGGTGATCGCCGCCGCTCCCGCGAAAACCGATTTCTACATCGACCCCGCGAGTGAGGGCTCCGACGACGCCGAGTCACCGCACAACGCGGCGACCCTGCTCGGGGCACCGCCCGAGGGCGACTTCCAGCTCAGCGCACGGATCACCGTCGACTTCCGGGCCCAGTACGACGCCGGAGTGCTGATGCTGTGGAGCGACGAGCGGCACTGGGGCAAGTTCTGCTTCGAGTTCTCCCCCGCGTCGGAACCGATGGTGGTCTCCGTCATCACCCGAGGGGTCTCCGACGACGCCAACGCGTTCACGGTCCCCGACCGGACGGTGTGGCTGCGGGTTTCCCGCATCGACCACGTCTACGCCTACCACGCCTCCACCGACGGCAAGACGTGGCAACTGGTCCGCGTCTTCAGCCTCGGCGACACCGTCGCGAACCACCGGATCGGCTTCGAAGCCCAGTCCCCCACCGGTGACGGCTGCTCCGTCACCTTCGACCGCGTCAGCTTCACCCGTGACCGGTTGGCGGACCTCCGCGACGGTTCCTGACGAACTCGTCCACCGCGAGGACGACTCGGGGCGGGGTGCCGGCCGGGGAGCGGCACCCCGCCCTAGCCGTTCGGGTTCTTGGTGGTGGCCCGGTTCCGCTCCGGTCCCACCTCGTCGTCGCACGGACCGCTCCCCGTGCCGCTGAGGAGGTCGGCGACGGTGTGGGCGCGGATACCGGTGAGCGGGTCGGTGGTGAACCGGCCGACGATGGCCCGGACGTGGTCCTGGGCGGGTGCGGCGAGGCCGTCGTACACGGCGGCGAACAGGTCGCGGGCGGCTTGGCGCGGCCAGTGCGGCGGGAGCAGGTCGAGGGGCAGCCGCGGGTCGAGGATGGGCAGGCGGCGATAGGTGTCCATCACCTCGGTGCGGGCGCGGACCGCCTCGACCCCGGTGATCGAGGCCCGGACGTCGGGCAGCAGAGTGCTCCACTTCTCGATGAAGGCTTCGTACTGCCGGGCGATGGCCGTGGTGTCCCAGGCGTCGAGGGGGTTGCGACCGGTGGAGGCGCCGAAGTCGACGTGCCGCGCGCGGAAGACGGTCACCGCGCCGAAGGTGTGTTCGGCCAGTTGCTCCTCGGCCTTGGCGGTGAGGTCCTGGGGTGAAACCCAGAGGCCGTCGTAGAGCGGCGCGTAACCCAGCCAGCGCAGCAGGCTGCGGAGTTCACGCCGCCGGGCCACCTCGTCCTGGGGCAGGGAGAACGCGACCAGGGTCCAGTGCTGGTCCCACGCGCCGGTGTCGGTGGCGGCGGAGACGATGGCGCGGCCACCGACGGCCAGGTTGAGGGCGGCGGCCGAGGTGAGCCGGTAGGAGCTCTTGCGCCCGTGCTTGCTGCCCTCCAGCACACCGCGGCGGGAGAGGCGGCTGATGGTGGTGCGGGCTCCGGCGTGGCTGACGTCCGCCTCGGCGAGCAGTGCCACGATGGCCGCCGACGGGATCCAGGCGCGGGTGTGCAGCGTGAAGTCGGCCAGCAGGGTGACGGCCAGGCCCTGCGGCGAGCTGCCAGCCTGCCGCCGGGGCAGGCGAACCGGCCCGGAGTCGTCCGGGAAGATCTCGTCGATGTCGTAAGGGCTCGTCACGGCGGCTCCGACGCGGGTCGCGGGCAAGTGGCACGACTGTAATCGGCTCCGAGTGGACCAAGCGCACCTGTCGAGATGGTTGATTGACAGTCTTTCGGCCGGCAGGCAGGCTAAGTGTCACACGATGAATTCGGCTCGACCAGCCGGAGTTCGTGCCTGCCGGGGCACCTCACACGTGGATCTCCCCTCGGTCGCACTGGGCCTCCAGCCAACTCCCCAGGCGGACGTGCGCGGAACGAAGGAGTCGAGCGCATGAAGGTCAAACTCAGCCTGTTGCTCGCCACGGCCACATCGCTGGTCGTCGGCGGCCTCGCCATCACCACACCCGCACCCGCGGCCGCGGCGTCGTTGGCCGAGGTCACGAACTTCGGCAACAACCCCGGCGGGATGCGGATGCACGTCTACGTCCCCGATTCCCGTCCGACCAACCCCGCGATCGTGGTGGCCATGCACGGCTGCGGCGGTTCGGGTCCCGGCTTCCACTCGGGCAGCGAGTTCGCGTCGCTGGCCGACCGGCAGGGTTTCGTCGTCGTCTACCCCAGCGCCCAGCAGGAAGCCGGGTTCGGCAAGTGCTTCGACACCTGGTCCGCCGCGGCCAAGCGGCGCGGCGGTGGCAGCGACCCGGTCTCCCTCGTCTCGATGGTGACCTACGTCCAGCAGCGCTACGGCGGCGACCCGAACAAGGTCTTCGCCACCGGGTCTTCCTCCGGCGGCATGATGACCAACCACATGCTCGCCCTCTACCCGGACGTGTTCAAAGCAGGCGCGGCGTTCATGGGCGTGCCGTTCGACTGCTTCGCGAACGCCGCCGACTACCCGCCCGGCAGCAGCAGGTGCACCGGTTCCGGAGGCGCGAACCGCACCCCGCAGCAGTGGGGTGACTCGGTCCGGCAGGCGAACCCCGGCTACACCGGACCCCGCCCGCGCGTCCAGCTGTGGCACGGCACCAACGACACCCTCGTGCCGTACTCGCTGCTGCAAGAGGCGGTCGAGCAGTGGACCGACGTGTTCGGCCTGAGCCAGACGCCGACGTCCACCGACACCCCGCAACCCACCTGGAACCGACGCCGCTACGCCGACGCCTCCGGCACCACCCGGGTCGAGGCCTACAGCGTCCAAGGCGCCGGGCACAGCCTCCCGTCCACCGGCATGGCGGCACAGGCCATCGCCTTCTTCGGCCTCGACGGCACCGGCACCCCCACCACAACGACGACAACCACGACCACGACAACACAGCCGGGCACTGGTTCGTGCAGGGTCACGAGCACGGTCAACGCCTGGAGCACCGGTCTGACCGAGAGCATCACCGTCACCAACACCGGCAGCACCGCGATCAACGGGTGGTCCCTGGCGTTCCCCCTGCCCAGCGGCCAATCCATCACCTCCGGCTGGAACGCCACCTACTCGCCGTCCTCCGGTCAGGTCACGGCGCGCAACGCCACCTACAACGCCGCGATCCCACCGAACGGCTCGATCGACATCGGCTTCCAGGCGAGCCACAACGGCAACACCGCCAAGCCCTCTTCCTTCACGCTCAACGGTTCGGCCTGTTCCACCACCTGACCTCCCCGGCCCCGGAGCACGTCACCGCTCCACCTCCGGCCTTGTGCCCCGGCCACCTCCGGGGCACAAGGCCGGAAGACGTCGGAACGCTCGATCTCACCGGACTCCCCTGGTGGTCGAATCCTCCCGACGAACACCGGATGGAGGGGACACTGTCCACAACGGACCCACGGTGGGCCGATGCCGTGATCCCAACGACCTCGTTGCCCAGCAACGGCTTCAACGCCCCGGGGACAGCACGGTCGGATCATCTGCCGCATCCGCCCGGAGCAGGTCGGCTGTCGAGCAACGGTCCGCCAAGCCCCGTGGGAGGACACCCCGACGAGACCGATCGCGATCGTCGGAGCCGGACCCGGCGCCCCGTCCCGCGCCCTCCCCGTGCGCGAATCCGGCCACGGCCCACGAGGTGGTGCCGTGCGGTGTGGTGACGTACCGTTTCCGATGTCCGAGCGGCTTTTCCCCGCTACGCGGAAGCACCTGTTCCCGGGTTCGAGCCAGAACCTGGCGACTGCGCCTTCGCCGTGGCCTCCACACCCAGGAAGTCCACAGGTGACCCACATCCCCGCACCCACCACCGAAGCCGACCGGGATCTCCCCGGTGTCCTCGTGGTCGTGGTGGCCGATGGCGACCTCGACATGATCGGCGCACCCGACCTGGCCATCGACCTGGGCTTGGCGATGTCCACCAGACCCCGAGCGGTGATCGCGGACCTGACCGCGGTGCGGTTCCTCTCCGCCGCCGGGCTCTCCGCGTTGGAACGCGCACACGACTACGCCGACTCGGTCAGCAGTCGGTTGGCGGTGGTCACCAGGCAGCGCTGCGTCCTGCTGCCGCTGGCGTTGACCAGGCTGGACGAGGTGCTCGCGGTGTTCCCGGACTTGCTCGCGGCGCGTGCCGCCCTCAACGACCTGGTGGACCTCTGCGCTTCCCCGTGACGACGAGCCCAGGGGGTCAGGACAGGGTCATCGCGGCCCAGACGGTCTTGGTGCGCTCGCCCCGCAGAACTCCCCACGACTGGGACAGGGCCTGCACCAACCGCATTCCCCGGCCCCGGTAGGCGCCTGCCGTGGACTGGTTGATCAGCGGGGTCAGGTCGCGGGAGCCGTCGAGGACCTCGATCACCACCTCGCTCAAGCCGATCACCACCTCGGACTGCACGCCACGCGGCAGGTAGCTGGCGATGGTCACCTGGTGCGGGAACCGCGCGTGCTCAATGGCGTTGGAGATCAACTCGGTGGCGACCAACTCCACATCGCTCACCACCTCCGACGAACACCAGTCCAGCGACCGCCGCATCCGCTCCCGCATGGTGGCCAGGTCGTCGCGGGCGATCGACATCGTCAGCAGCGCGGTCCGCCGGGTTCCCTCGGCCGGTATGTAGACCTGACTGGTGGACGAGAGCACCAACGCCGGGGCGGGGGCGACGACCGGCCGCGGCGAACCAGCTACCGGAAACGTGCCTGCGTTGTCGACCGTGTTCGCGCGCCGACCACCAGGCCGTGAGGTCGTCGTCGCGTCGGAGTCGACCATGGTTGTGCTCCTCGCCCGCCATGTCGGCGTGTCGGGTCGTGCCTGTGCATTCCACCATCGGGAACGGCCTCCGGTCGAACCGGGTTACCCCGTTCGCCGTGTTGTGACACGAAGTCATCCATGCGAGTGACACTGAGTTACGGAATTCGACGAAGGTGTCACGCTGCGACGTCCTCGACTTGCCGGATGACGACCGCGTCCGAATACCGCGCCGAATTCATCGAATGCGCGAATAATGCCATAGGAACACCGCGAAACCGGACTTCACCGAGACCGCGTGAACCGCGTTCACGCGGCAGGCGTCACCACCACGCTGACGGTGCGGTTGCGGGACCGGGCGGAGGCGTCCGCGGACCGGTGCGGCGCCTCGGACTGGTCCGCGCTGGTCACCGCGAACGCCGTCAAGGGCAGCCCGCTGCCCTCGACCAGCACGGCGGCCGCGGCGGACGCCCTGGACAGCGCGACCGTGGACCCGCCGTGCGCCGGACCTCCTGCCACCGGCACGCCGTGGCCGATGACCCCGACGCGCACCGGCTTCCCGGACAGCGTTCCGGACCACTCCCGCAGCGCCCGCCTGCCGTCCGCGGTGAACTCGTTGCCGTCCGGCAGGAACAGGCCGTCGTCGAACACCACCCGCACGTCCCCCGCCCGCCGTTCGACCTGGACGCCGGGAGCCGCCAGACCTGCCGCGATGGTGTCCAACGCGGTGTTGGACACGCGCTCCTGCTCCACCGCGGCAGCGCTTCGGGCCTCCAACGCGTCCAGCCGCTCGCGCAGTCCACCGGGAAGGGCCGACGGCGTGGGAGGGGCGGCGACCGCCGGGGGCGGTGGAGGACCGGCCGAAGGCAACCACAGCACAGCACCGGCCACGAGCAGCACGACCAGCGCGGCGGCGGCCGTGTCCCGGACGAACACCGGCCTGCGCCGCTTGCCCGCCTTGATCCCGGCGATCAGGTCCCGCCCCGCCAAGGCCCCCGTGTCGTCCGGCACGAGCGCCAGCACGCGCACCCACGCGGCGTCCGCGGCGTCCAGGTCCCCCTGCTGCGCGTGGACCTTGGCCACCAGGTCCAGTGCCCGCGGGCCCTCCAGGCCCGCCACCGCGGCGAGCGCGGCCGAGTAGTCGCCCCGCCGCGCGTGCTCCGCCGCCTCGGCCAGCCCCAGTTCGGTCGTCAGGTCGTCCACCGCGGAACTCATCGGCCCAGCCCCGGCATCCGCTGCACACCACCGGGCGTCCGGACCTCCGCGTCCCTGGGCAGCAACGCCCGCAGCCGTTGGTTGACGCCCGCCAACAGGTGGAGCCGACCGTTCGCGATGACCTGGTCGCCTTCCAGGATCAGCGCCCTGGCCTTGGCGGGCGAGCCCAGCTCGTGCTCGTGGGTGCGGAAGTAGTGGAAGACGCTGATCTCCAACGTGCCGTCCCGCTTCAGCATCACCGTCTGCAGGTCCACCACGCGGTCGATCAACGTCTCGACAGCGGTGGCGTCGCGGTCCCTGCGGGCCACCTCGCCGCGTCGTTCCAGCTCGGCCAGTTCGGCCGACTCGCCCGGTTCGCCCAGGCGGCCGACCAGTTCCCGGCAGTGCTCCAACTGGGTCGCGAGGTCGGCGAGCAGCACCGGCAGGCGCACGTCGCTCTGCACGTCGTCCAGTTCGGACTGGATGTCGCGCAGCCTCTGGTCGGCGGCGGCCGCCGCTCCGTCGTTGGACTTCGCGGCCCGCACCTCGTCGTGCGCCAGGATCAGCATCCGCTCCTGCTCCAGCGTCCGGAGCTTGTCGTTGGCCTCCTTGGAGCCGGACTTGTCCGCCGACTCGCGCAGCCGGTCCATCCGCTCCTCCACCTCGGCCAGCGCGCGTTGCAGCTGCACGACCGTCGGCGCGGTCACGGTCGACAGGTCGATCTCCGCCTCGAACTGCTCCTCCACCAGCGGCACGTCCGCGACGACGGTGACCCGCCGCGACTCGTCCACCTCGAAGGTGATCTCCACGTCACTGCCCTTCGGCAGGTCGATGCGCACGTCCTTGGG
The DNA here is from genome assembly GCA_049997955.1 of Umezawaea sp. cmx-9-4. Taxonomy (GTDB): domain Bacteria; phylum Actinomycetota; class Actinomycetes; order Mycobacteriales; family Pseudonocardiaceae; genus Umezawaea. The sequence goes on from JAEBDY010000016.1 coordinate 42,966, forward strand.
CCGGATCTCGATCACGGCGACCTGGAGGTTGCGGTCGGCCTTGGAGCGCTCGCCCTCGACGATCGGGATGCGGATCACCGCGTTCGCGTCCGAGCGGCGCAGCGCCACCGTCGTCCGGAACGTCTCCCGCGCGGTGGCGGGCAGCCGGGCGCCCTTGTCGAGGATGGGCGCGAACGTGCGGTCCGCCTGGGACAGGCCGAGCGAGTTCGTCAGCACCGGGCCGCCGGGCTCGTTGAGCCAGTGCGTGACGGTGATCGTGTCCGGTGTGACCTTCTCCCGACCGCCGCGCTCACCCACCAGCAGGATCGTGAACTCCGACGCGGTCAGCTCGTCCAGCTTGACCTCCGCCACGAACGTGCCCGCCGCGTCCAGGGAGATCTGCGGGGTTTGGAACGGCGGCTTGCCCTTCGGGTTCTCCAGCGTCACGTGGAACTTCGTCCAGTCCACTTCGGACGACCCGTGGAGCTTGCCCGCCACCGCGATGGTGCCGAGGCTGGTGGTGCGCGGGTACTGCAGCTGCGCGGTGAACTCCCCCACCGCGGGCGCCACCACCGGCCGGTCCAGTGCGACGGTGCCGGCGAACACCGCAGCGCCGCGCGCCACCACGGTGATCGGGTCCTGGCTGTGGTCCAGCTCGATGCCCAGTCCGGTGGTCTCGTCGGCCAGCCGCTCGCGCAGACCGGGCGCCAACGTCGTGCCGCCCACCAGCAGCAGGCGGTCGATGTCGTCGCTGTCCAGGTTGGCCTTGGCCAGCGCGCCCCGGCACAGGTTGATCGCGCGGGTGTAGAACGGCTCCGCGATGCGGTCCACCGCGTCGCGGTCGAGCGGGAACTCGAACGACTCCTGCCCGCCACGACCGTTGTCCAGGTCCACGAACACGTCCGCGGTCCGGGCTCGGGACAGCGAGATCTTGGCTTCCTCGCACGCCCACTTGAGCTTGGCGAAGTTCGCGGCCCACCGCGGGTTGTCCCTGGTGAACTCCGACAGGCCCAGTTCACGCGCGGCGGCGGGCGCGACGAGGCGCTCGACGATGGCCCAGTCGATCAGCTTGCCGCCCAGGTGCGGGTCACCCGCGTGGTCCAGCACCCGCAGCTCACCCTCGTACGTGCTGACGACGGCCGCGTCGAACGTGCCGCCACCGAAGTCGAACGCCATCCAGTAGGCGTCCTCGCTCTCGTTCTGGAAGCCGTAGGCGAACGCCGCCGCGGTCGGCTCCTGCACCAGCGGGCAGACCCCGAGGCCCGCCAACGCGGCCGCCTCGCTGGTGGCGTTGTTCTGGTGCAGCCGGAAGGCCGCGGGCACGGTGATCACCGCTGCCTGCGGGAGTTCGCCGAACTGGTGCGCCGCGTCCTTCCGCAGGGACTTCAACACCTCCGCCGACAACTCCTGCGGGGTCATGGAGGTCCCCGCGTTCACGAACTCGCGCCGCACGCCGTCCAGGCCCATCTCCAGCTTGAACTCCGCGTGCGCGTTGGCGGCGTCGACCTCGGTGCGCTCCTTCGCCCGACGGCCCACGTGCAGGGTGCCCGCCTTGGGGATCCAGACGGCGGACGGCGTGAAGTCCCAGCCGTCGTTGTTCTTGAGGATGCCGACCTCACCGTTGTCGGCCACCGCGATGGCGCTGTTGGTCGTGCCGAGGTCGATCCCGAACCCGATGGTGTCACGCACGATGTTCCTCCTCGGAGTGTGTGCCGGGCCCGAGCGGACGACCGACGATGACCTGCCCCATCTGGATCCGCCGGTCGCCGAGGTAGATCGACGGGCGCACGGTCTCCAGCACCTTCTCGCTCTTGTGCTCCGGCTCTTCCTGGAACACCAGCACCTCCAGTGACAGGCCGGGGTCGTAGTCGTCGCCGTCGTGGTCCTGCACGACCACGCCCGCGGAGTCCAGCGCCTCCTGGCTCGCGAGCAGGTAGCGGCCGACCTGCCGCGCGTCGCGCGAGTTCTCGCGTGCGACGCGCTTGCGGGCGCGCCACAGGTTCGTGGCCGCCGACGCCAGGGCGCTCTCGTTCAACGCGGTCGCCTCCGCGACGGACGCCGTCCCGGCCAGTTCCGCGATCAGCAGCCGCATCCGGTCGCGGTGACCGCCGTCCCACTCGGGTTCGGCGATCCTGAACGGACGGTGGTGCCGCCGCTGCCGGAATTCGGCCCGCCACCGGGAGAACCCGCCTGTGCTCATCGGTCGTCCCACCTGCGCGCCAGTGCCCGGCCGAGTGATCGGGCGTAGAAGAGGGAGAGGATGAAGATCATCCCCACCTGGACCACGACGGAGATGTCGTTCACCAACCCCATCACGAGGTCGAACCCGGTCGCCGCCACCAGCAAGGTCGTCCCGACCCAGGTGGGGGCCTGCATCGGTTTGCCCAGGAACCAGTCGGTGTAGGTGAGGGCCAGCACCAGCGGGGACAGCACGCCGACCACGATCGCCGGAACCGGACCGGGTCCGGAGACGGCGGCCAGGAGGATGCCCAGCACCCCGACGAAGGCGGCGCAGAACGCGACGGTCATGATGTTCCCGGCCTTCGGGGAACGGTCGCGCCCTTGGCCGATCCGCCGGATCGCCCGGATGTCCTCCAGGACTTCGAAGACGCGCACGCGCAGGAGCGGGTCGTCCACCGCGTCCCGGATCTTGAGCAGCAGCGGCACCGCGGACAGGTACTCCTGCTTCGCGAACAGGGCGCTCACCTCGTTCCACGGCGTGGCCGTGCCCGTCGAGGCGACCAAGGACCGCTCGGTGCGCCACAGTTCCTGGTTGGCGCGCACTACGGTCCTCGTGTCGTCGTCGACGGCCAGCCTCTCCGCTTCGAGCAGCAACCGGTCGACCTGCGTGCCCTTGGTCTCGAAAGGCACCTCCATCAGCGCGAGACCGGTGTTGTTGACGACCACCGCGGCCCGGTTGCGCACCGCCGCGGAACGGCGGAACCGGCCGTGCGGCACGAGTTGGTTGAGCCTGCTCGCCGCGGGCACCAGTTCCTTGAAGATCCGGTTCGCGGTCTCGTCGAGCCTGCCGTCCTCCAGCCACTGCGCGAGTTCCGCGTTCAGCAGGTCCACCTGGTCGTACGAGTGCGCGGCGGCCGCGTTCCGCGCGTCGTCCAGCGTCGCGCGGTCGAACTCCCACTTCTCCAGCAGCTTCCCGACCTGGCTGGGCTCGCTGCTGGTGGCGGCCAGCGCGACCTGCGGCGCGAGCAACGCGTGCGCGATCGAACCGCGAATGCCCTCCACGGTGGACCTGTCCAGCCTGCGGTCGGCCAGTGCGTCGACCCGGCGTTCGAGGTGCGTCCACAAATCCTTGTGCAGCAAGGCTTTTGACCAAGCCCGTGCGGCCTCCACCCACTTGTCCGCCCTCTGCGCCGGAGTGCCCGCGGTTGTCCTCTCCAGGTCCAGCACTTCGGCGTGCGCCGCCACGGCCTCGTCGTGCAACCGGTGCACCACCTCGGGGCACCCGCACCTGCCGGGCTCGCCCCACCACCAGAACATCTCGTCCACGACCCGGAACTCGGTCTTGTCGAGCTGGTCGAACGCGGCGCGCACGTCGTCGGCGCTCGGTGGGGTGGGCACCGGCAGCCGGGTGTCACCGGTCCGCGCCGTGGCCCCCGCGGCGAGCGCGCTGAGCACCAGCTGCCGCCGTTCGCGGACCTGCCTGCCCGTGGCGTCGGTGACCAACCCGGTGATGCGGAAGGGGTTCCTCAGGTACATGTCGGGTCCGGCCACGTCCAGCAGCCGGGTGGACGCCGTGCGCCCACGACCCTCGCTCAGCCCGGTCACTTCGTCTCCCCTCGACCACGCCGGGTGGACGCGGCGCGCTCACGGCCTTCTTCGCGCTCGGTCACATCGTCACCCCCCGCCGCCACAGCGTGAGCCGGTGCAGGTGCTGCTCGCGCAACGCCGCGGAGCGGTTCACCGCCTCCTCCATCAGGTCCGCCGCCTCGTGCAGGGTTTCCGGGTGCTTCGCGAGCGCGAGTGCCCGCCGCGCCAACGTTTCCGCCCGCGCCTCTTCCGGCGTGGCGCCACCCGCGGACTGGACCCGGACGACCGGCCTCGGCGGTCCTTCCCGCACGACAGCGGCTTCGCGGCGCTTGCCCAGCTCACGGGCGAGCGCCTGCGCGTTCGGGATCCGCTTGCGCGGATCGCGTTCGAGGGCGGCGAGGACGATCCGGTCCAGCGCTGGGTCGACCTCGTCGTTGTAGTTGCTCGGCGGCATCGCCGGGTTGCGGAACCTGGCCAGCGAGAACGAGTCGAACGGGTCGCCGTCGTGGAACGGGTGGTGGTTGGTCAGCAGCAGGTACGCGATCGTGCCGAGCGACCACACGTCAGCGGCGCACGAGTACCCCTCCAACCGCTGCACCTCCGGCGCCATGAACGCGAACGTGCCCCGCGCGCTGGCGAGCTGCGTGATCGGATCGGCCCGCTTGGACAGCCCGAAGTCGCTGAGCCGCACCCGGATGCCGGTGTCGTCGTAGCCGACCAGCACGTTGGCCGGGGTGAGGTCGCGGTGCAGGATCGGCGGGTTCTGCTGGTGCGCCAGGACGAGCGCCGCCGTGATCTGCTCGATCGCCTCCACCGCGACGGAGATCGGCACCGAACTCGTGGCGTGCGAGCGCACCAGTCGGTCGAGGCTGCCGCCCGCGACGTACTCCATGGTGAAGAACCCGCGACGACCCTCGCTGGTCCGCAGGGTGTTCGCGTCGAACAGCCGCACGATGTTGGGGTGCCCCAGCTTCGACAGCAGCCGCGCCTCGTCCAGCATCTCGCGGGTCTCCCGCAACGACGCGACGCGCTTGAACAGCTTCATCGCCTGGAGTCCGAGGAACTCGTGCTTCACGCGGTACACCTCGGCGTACGCGCCCTCACCCAGTCCGCGGTCGACCGTCAGGGTGTCGTTGACCCGGTCGCCCGGCTCCAGCATGCCCATCAGCGCGCCTCCGGTTCCGCGCGGACCCGAAGCCGGTAGCCGATGCCGGTGGTGGTCTCCAGGACCTTCGGCTCGGAGGACTGGGACTCGATCCGCCGCCGCACGGCCACCACGACGCCCGCCAGGTCGCCGTGGTTGTACGCGCGGTGCACGGGCCACTCGTCGCGGTCGCCCCGGAGCGCCCTGATCAACTCCTCGTGGCCGCACGCGACGGCCACGGAACCGCGACTGCGGTCCGCCATGTGGAGCAGGAGTCGATGCCCTTGCGGGCGCGGGCCGCTGATCCCGGTCTCGACTCCGCTCTCGCACCGGTAGGCGATCGCGGTGATCCAGTCGCAGCGCGGGGAAGGTCCGTCGGAACCCCTCCCGGCCGGCGCTTGGCGAGTGGTGTGCGGGTCGATGAACGCGAGTTCCCAGTACGACGTCTCGCCGTCGCCGGTCGTGTCGCCGACGATCAGCAACCGGTCACTCGCCGCTCAACCGCAGCCCACCGCACGGCCTGCGACGCCTCCCCTGGCCGAGCCTGCCACCCGCGCGGGGGAACACCGTGCTCGACCTCGGCCGCGCGCAAGCCCGCGAGTGGGCGTTTCGGAGGCGTCTTGGGGTTGGCGCGGTCTACCCGGTCCCGCGATTCCTCGGCGCGGCGCTCCTCGTTCACCGGCGAAGGGCTCGGCCGCTTGGCAACCCGCGCTGCCCTCTCCTGCCGCAGCGCGACCTCCTCCTCGGTGCCGGGCGCGGGTGGCGGTGCTGCTTCCGCCCGGTTGGTTCCGGCGAGGGTGAACGGTGCTGACAGCGCCCCGCCGGACAGGGTGTGCAAGACCGTCTTGGCGGTTCCGTTCATCCCGCAAGGGTCGGGCAGCCCGGTGTAGCGGCGATACATCGACGCGGTCCGACCCGTCGTGCCTCCCTCCGCGAGGAGCAGTGGTCCGAACGGCTCAACCGCTGTCGGCGAGCGACCCGAAGAAGACCGCGCACGGTGATGAACGTGCCGCCACCGAGGGCCTTTCGGGTGGTCTCCGATCTACTCGGAGGAGCGAACCGGGTCATCCGTGGTGAGCGGTCGCCGTAGGGTTGGTGCGTGGACTGGCATGGTTGGCACGGCGAGTACGACCGTCCGGGATCGCTGCTGGCGCTGCGGTTGCGGGCTGTCCAGACCCAGGTCCGAGCAGCCTTGGACGGCAGCCCGTCCGGGCCGCTGCGGGTGATCAGCCTGTGCGCCGGCCAGGGGCGTGACCTGCTGGAGGTGCTCGCCGAGCATCCCCGGCGGGACGACGTCCGGGCCCGCCTGGTGGAGTTGGACGCGCGGAACGCGGCGATCGCCTCCGAAGCGGCGCGGGCGGCCCGCCTGGACCAGGTCGAGGTGGTGACGGGCGATGCCTCGCTCACCGATCACTACCGGGGCATGGCGCCCGCGGACCTCGTGCTGGTCTGCGGGGTGTTCGGCAACATCACCGATGAGGACGTCGAGCGGACCGTCGACTTCTGCCGCCGGTTGTGCGGGACCGGCGGCATCGTCGTCTGGACTCGTCACCGCGGCGCACCGGATCGGGTGCCGTTGATCTGCGAGTGGTTCGAGAAGCGCGGTTTCGACCGCGAGTGGCTGTCCGGGCCGGAGGTGGGCTTCGGTGTCGGTGTGCACCGCTTCCGCGGCGAACCACGGCCCTTGACCGCGGGCGGGCGCATGTTCACCTTCCTCGGATTCGACGTGATCGCGGAAGCCGACGGTCAGGAACGGGATTCCTGACCGTCGGTCTTCATCGGGATCGTCCGGTTCAGGGCAGGGTCCACCGCTGGTTGGTGCCGCCGTGGCAGCTCCAGATGATCAACTGGGTGCCGTCGGCGGAACTGCCGCCGTTGGCGTCCAGGCACCTGCCCGACTGCGTGTGCACCAGCGAGCCGTTCGCACCCGCGGCCCAGTTCTGGCCACCACCGCCGTTGCACGTCCACAAGCGCACCGCGGCGCCGTTGGCGGTGCCGGAGGCGTCCAGGCACTTGTCCAGCGCGCGCACCGTGGACCCGTTCAGCGTCCAGCGCTGGTTCACGCCGCCGTTGCACGTCCACAGCTGCACCTTCGCGCCGTCCACCGAGCTGCCGCCGTTGACGTCCACGCACTTGCCCCCGGCGGCGACGACGGGCCCGGTGCGCGGCGTGGTGCCACCCAGTTCCTTGATCCTGATGTTGCGGAACGACACGTCGTCGCCGGTCCCGTGGTTCTGCACGCCGACGTGCCCGGACGACAGGGACCGGACCGGGTCGGTGTTGGTGAAGTCGTTGACCTGCACGCCGTTGAGGAACACCCGCAGGCGTTCGCCCTCGACCAGCAGCTCGAACGTGTTCCACTCGCCGGGCGGGTTGAGCGCGGCGTCGCGGGCGGCCTGGTCGGCGCCCTTGACCCCGTAGACCGCGCCGGTCGTCTTGTCCGCGGTGTCGGTGGCGTCGATCTGCACCTCGTAGCCGTTGGCCATCGCGGAGTTCGGGTCGGTGCTGGGCGGGAAGCCGACGAAGACGCCGGAGTTGTCGTCGTCGGTCATGCGCCAGTCCAGCTTGAGCGAGTACGCGCGGTACTCGCGGGCGCTGTTCCAGAGCAGGCCCTGGCCGCCGGACGAGGTCAGCGTGGCGTCGGCGTTGGTGAAGCCGCCCGGTCCGGCCTGCGACCACCCGGTGGTGGAACCGTTGTACAGCGGGGTGTAGCCGGTCTCCGGGCGGCAGTCCGCCTTCGTCCGGTTCGCCGCGTAGCGGATGCCGCCGAGGACCGTCGCGCGGAACCCGGCCTCGGTGTAGCTCGCCTGGGTGTGGCCTCCGCCGGTGTAGAACGAGCGCCCGCCCTGGTAGGTCTTGCACCAGGTGTGGGGGTGGTCGGCGCCCATCGACCCGCCGCTGTAGGTCGACTCGTCCAGCGTGGCCAGTACCCTTGCCGTGGAACGGATGTCGCCGCGGAAGTTGTACCACTCGTCGGTCCTGGTCACCGCCGGGCCGAGGTGGGCGGTGGCCGCGTGCGCCCGGTTCTCCACCCGGACCGTCGCCTGCTGGATCGCCGGGTGCGAGGTGAAGTACGCGCCGACCAGCTCGCCGTAGAACGACCAGTCGTACTCGGTGTCGGACGCCGAGTGGACGCCGACGTACCCGCCCCCGCCCCGGATGTAGGACTCGAACGCGGACTGCTGGGAGGAGTTGAGCACGTCGCCGGTGGTGTTGAGGAAGACCACGGCCTCGTACTGGGCCAGGTTGGCCGTGGTGAACCGGGTCGAGTCCTCGGTGGCGGTCACGGTGAAGCTGTTGGCCGCCCCCAGGTCCCGGACCAGCTGGATGCCCGCCGGGATCGCGTCGTGGCGGAAGCCGGCGGTCTTGGAGAACACCAGGACGTCGTAGGGGGTGTCGGCCGCCGCGGCGGCGACCGGTGGGCTGGAGCTGAGCGCGGCGGCGGTCAGGGCCGCGGTGGCCACGCCGATCGCGCGCCGGAGCAGTGTGCGTCTCATGGTCGACCGTCCTCGGGGGCTCGTCAGGGCAGGGTCCAGCGCTGGTTGGTGCCGCCGTGGCAGGTCCAGACGATCAACTGGGTGCCGTCGGCGGAGCTGGCCCCGTTGGCGTCCAGGCACTTGCCGGACTGCGGGTTGGACAGCGAGCCGTTCGCGCCCGCGGTCCAGTTCTGGCCCGCACCGCCGTTGCACGTCCACAGCCGCACCAGCGAGCCGTCGGCCGTGCCCGCCACGTCCAGGCACTTGTCCAGGGCGCGCACGGTGGTGCCGCTCAGCGTCCAGCGCTGGTTGGCGCCGCTGTTGCACGTCCACAGCTGCACCTTCGAGCCGTCCGCCGCGTTGCTGCCGTTCACGTCCACGCACTTGCCCGCCGGGCCGACGATCGGACCGGTCCGGGTGCCCGTGGTCGTGCCGAAGGTGTACGCGTCGACGTCGAAGAGCGTGCCCGTGCCGCCCGCGAAGGTCAGGTACAGCGAGACGGTCTCGCTCGGGACGTTGGACAGGGCGGTGGAGACCTCGGTGAACGTCTCCCACCCGCCGGTCACCGGCACGGTCACCGTGCCGAGCACCGGCCCGGTCGGCGAGCCGGTCCGCACGGCCAGCGTGCCGCCCGCACCGGCGGACGACACTCGGGCGGTGAACCGGTTCGTCCCGCCGAGCGCGTAGGGCTCGAACGCGATCCAGTCGCCGTTCTGGATGTCGCCGACGGTGCGCCCGCCCTCGGCGGCCGCCTTGTCGTAGAGGCCGGTGCCGCTCTGCGCCGAGTAGTGCTCGGCCTGGCGGTGCCGCAGTTGCAGCACGTGCTGCTTGTGCGTGGTCACCGGCGGCTGGCCGTTGGACCCGAGGTCGGTGTACTCGGCGTCGAACACCGCGAACAGGTTCGCCGCCGTGTCGTGCTCACCGTCCACCGGGATCTGGAGGGTGCCCGTGCAGCCGGTCTGCGTGGTGATCGGGTGGCCGTGGCTGTCGTGGCCCAGCACGTAGCTGATCTTGACCCGGCCGCAGTCGATCGTGCCGTCCTCGCGGTCCGTCGCGGTGATCTTGTACGGGACGCTGTCGCCGAAGCTGAACAGCGAGCCGTTGGCCGGTGTGTCCAGCGTGACCACGGGTGCGGTGTTGCCGACCGAGATCGTCAGGCCCACCGACCCCGTCCGGCCCCCGCTGTCGGTCACCGTGAGCGTCACCGGGTACTGGCCGTTGGTGGTGAAGGTGCGACTGGGGTTGGCCGCGGTGGACGTGCCGCCGTCGCCGAAGTTCCACGCGTAGGTCAGCGCGCCGCCCTCGGGGTCCGAGGAGCCCGCCGACGAGAAGTTCACCGTCAGCGGCGCGCTGCCGGAGGTGACGTTGGCGGCGGCGCGCGCGGTCGGCGCCCGGTTGCCCGCCGGGTTGTACTCGATGCGGTAGAGCGCGGAACTGGCGTCGCCCGCGCCCCAACCGGTGCCGTAGTCCAGCACGTACAGGGCGCCGTCCGGGCCGAAGCTGGCGTCCATGACCTGCGTGCCGCGCCACGGGAACTCGCTGATCTGCCCGGCCGAGCCGTCGGAGTTGACGTCGATGGTCTTGATCCAGCGCCTGCCGAACTCGGTGGCGAACACGTGCCCGTCCAGCACGGCGGGGAACTTGATCGACGACGGGTTGGCCGCGTCGTAGCGGTAGACGGGAGCGCTCATCGGCGACTCCGAGCCGCAGCCGAACGCGGACACGGAGCAGTTGTCGTACTTGATCCACGCGGGCTTCGCGGCGGGCAGGGTGGTCAGCCCGGTGTTGCGCGGTGAGTTGTTGCCCGGCGCGGCGCAGTTGAACCGGTTGCCCGACGGCCCGGACGGGAACGTGTAGTCCACGTACGCCTCGGCGGTCGTGTTCGAGCCGACGCAGTAGGGCCAGCCGTAGTTGCCCGCCGAGGTGATCCGGTTGAACTCCACCAGGCCCGCCGGGCCGCGCGCGGAGGTCGCCGTGCCCGCGTCCGGCCCGTACTCGCCGAGGTAGATCGCCCCGGACGGCTTGTCCACGTTGAAGCGGAACGGGTTGCGCAGGCCCATCGCGTAGATCTCCGGCCGGGTGCCCGCGGTGCCCGCCGGGAAGAGGTTGCCCGACGGGATCGAGTACGAGCCGTCGGAGTTCACCTTGATCCGCAGCACCTTGCCGCGCAGGTCGTTCGTGTTGCCCGCGCTGCGCTGGGCGTCGTAGGTGGGGTTGCGGTTGGTCCGCTCGTCGATCGGGGTGAAGCCGCCGGAGTCGAACGGGTTCGAGTCGTCACCCGTGGACAGGTACAGGTTGCCCGCCGCGTCGAAGTCGATGTCGCCGCCGACGTGGCAGCACATGCCCCGGTCGGTCCCGACCTCCAGGACGGTCACCTGGCTGGCCGTGTTCAGGGTGAAGTCGGCGTTCAGGGTGAACCGGGACAGCCGGTTGACGCCCTTCCACGACGAGAAGTCCGACCCGGTGGCCGGTGCGTCGCCGCCGGGGGTGGACAGCGGCGGCGCGTAGAACAGGTAGACGTGCCGGTTGGTGGCGAAGCCGGGGTCGACCCCGACGCCCTGGAGGCCTTCCTCGTCGTGCGAGTAGACCGGGATGGTGCCGACCACGGCGGTGACGCCCTCGGCCGTGGTGCGGCGCAGGGTCCCGTTGCGGGCGGTGTGCAGCACGGAGCGGTCCGGCAGGACGGCGAGCGTCATCGGCTCGCCCACCTCGCCGACGCCGCGGGCCAGCTCGACCTGCTGGAAGTCGGCCGGGTTGACCGCGTGCGCGGCCGCGGGCGGCGAGGAGCCGATCACCGTCGCCACCACGCCGGCCGCCACCAGGAGAGCCGCGGCCGAGACCGCCTTCGCGCGGTGCGCTATCCCGCGCTCACGTCTCCTGCGCCCGCCCGGTTCGCTTCGAACGAATGCGCTCCGGTCCTTTGTAGACCGTTTTCCGAAGGTGGTCCACCCAGCGGAAAATAGGGGTCGTCGCATCGAAAAGTCTCCCTCGTCATCGTCGACGGGCGGACCGGAAAACGCGCGGAGAACCAGCGTCTGCCTGCACCGTAACGATCGGCGACAGCGGGCGTCAACGCTCAAGATTGCTAAATATGTTAGCGATAACTAGAGCAAGATCGGGTTGAGTCGTGCTCGAATACTGCAATCACCAGGCATTCACCACGAATCGACGAGTCCCACAAAACAGCGAATGTTATCGCTCACATCAGGTAGGCAGGGATCGTCGGCAGCCGCTTCGCCGAGGACCGGCTGAGAGGTCCCACCCAGTGCCATCGTCCTTTGTGGAGGGTCCAGCACGACGAATCGGCCAGGGAGCGTCTCGTCGCCGAGGCCTGCGGTCCCGGCACCTCTCGACAGGCGCGCACACCGCGTCGTGCCGCGATGGCGTTCGAACCAAGATGACGCAGTGCGTCGCCGAGCAGCGGCTGGGCTACCGGCGCGGCTGGACGCGCCCGGCCGCGCCATGTCGTGGCCGGTAGGAATAGGCGGCCGAACGTGGTCGCACCGCGGACAGCGCCCTCGGCGAAGCCGGGTGTCCACTCGGCCGCATGGGTGAGATCCGTCGGAACACCGAAGTCGCCTAGCGCAGCACGCGGCGTTGACGCACGTCTCGCGTGTGAGCCTTTCGTGTTGCCCCACAACGCCGCGAAAGGAACAAATCCCCCATGGGTACGACCCGCCGCAGACCGATCCGTTCCAGACGTGCGACCGCCGCAGCCGTCACGATCCTCATGATCACCACCACCGCGGTGGCCTTACCGCAGGCCGCCGCCGCGGCCGTGCCGACCGGCTTCACCGACACGCTCGCCATCGGTGGCCTCACCACCCCGACCGCCGTCTCGTTCGCTCCGGACGGCAAGGTCTTCATCGCCGAGAAGAGCGGTCTGGTCAAGGTCTTCGACTCCCCCGCCGACACCACCGCCACCGTCTTCGCCGACCTCCGCCCGCAGACCCAGGACTTCTGGGACCGCGGCCTGCTCGGCCTCGCGGTGGACCCCCAGTACCCGGCCCGCCCGTACGTCTACGTCGCCTACACCCACGACGCCCAGCCCGGCGGCACCGCACCGCGCTGGGGCGACACCTGCCCGACCCCGCCCGGCGCGACCGACCAGGGCTGTGTCGTCACCAGCCGGGTCTCCAAGCTGACCATGGGAGCGGGCGGCGTGGCCACCGCCGAGCAGCCGCTGGTCACCGACTGGTGCCAGCAGTACCCCAGCCACTCCATCGGCACCCTCGCCTTCGGCCCCGACGGCGGCCTCTACGTCGGCGGCGGTGACGGCGCGAGCTTCAACTTCACCGACTACGGCCAGGTCGGCAACCCGTGCGCGGACCCGCCCTCCCCCGCGGGCACGAACCTGACCGCGCCCAACGCCCGTGGCGGCGCGCTGCGCTCCCAGTCGATCCGCCGCCCGGCGGGCGAACCGGTCACCCTCGACGGCACGATCGCGCGCATCGACCCGGACACCGGCGAGGGACTGCCCGGCAACCCGTTCGCGAGCAGCGCCGACGCCAACGCCCGACGCGTCGTCGCCTCCGGCCTGCGCAACCAGTTCCGCTTCGCGTTCCGGCCCGGCACCGACGAGCTGTGGGCGGGCGACGTCGGCTGGAACACCTGGGAGGAGATCAACCGGATCCCCGACGCGAACGACACGACGGCGGAGAACTTCGGCTGGCCCTGCTACGAGGGCGCCGCACGTCAAGGCGGCTACGACGGCGCGAACCTCGCCCTGTGCGAGTCGCTCTACACCGGCGCGGGCCAGACCGCGCCGTTCTACGCCTACAACCACTCGGCCAAGGTCGTGGCGACCGACCCGTGCCCCACCGGCGGTTCGTCGATCTCCGGGATCGCGTTCGAGTCCACCAGCAACTACCCGGCCGCCTACGACGGCGCACTGTTCTTCGCCGACAGCTCACGCGGCTGCATCTGGGCGATGCAAACCACCGCGGGCCAGCCCGACCCGACCAAGCTGGTGCCGTTCGTGACCGGCGTGAACGTGCCCGCGCAGCTGACCACCGGGCCGGGCGGCGACCTGTTCTACATCGCGCTCGGCGCGGGCCAACTGCGTCGGGTCGGCTACGCGGGCGGCGGCAACCGGGCGCCGACCGCGATCGCCACGGCCACCCCGTCGTCGGGTGCCGCACCGCTGGCCGTGCAGTTCGACGGCACCGGCTCGACCGACCCGGACGCGGGCGACACGCTGGCCTACGCCTGGGACCTCGACGGCGACGGCGCCTACGACGACTCCACCTCCGCCACCCCGACCAGCACCTACACCTCGCAGGCCACGGTCGTGGCGGGCTTGCGGGTCACCGATCAGGCGGGCGCGTCCGGCACCACGACGGTCACCGTCTCGGTCGGCACGCCGGTCGCGCAGGACCCGGTGCCGGTCATCGACGACCCGACCGCCGCGCTGCGCTGGGCGGTGGGCCAGAACGTGCCGTTCGCCGGGCACGCCACCGATCCCCAGGACGGCGCGCTGCCCGCGTCCGCCCTGAGCTGGCGGCTGAGCATGCAGCACTGCGCGACCAGCGGCTCCTGCCACGAGCACGTGGTGCAGGACTGGGCGGGGGTGGCGTCCGGCTCGTTCTCCGCGCCCGACCACGAGTACCCGTCGCACCTGGAGTTGACGCTGACCGCCACGGACTCGTCCGGGCGCAGCGCGAGCACCAAGGTGCGGCTCGACCCGCAGACGGTCGACCTGAGCTTCACGTCCTCCCCCAGCGGGTTGCGGCTCAGCGTGGGCGGGACGGCGAGCACCACTCCGTTCACCCGCACGGTGATCGTCGGGTCGAACAACTCGATCAGCGCGCCGAGCCCGCAGGCAGGCCTGCTGGGGTTGCGCTTCAACTACAGCAGGTGGTCGGACAGCGGCGCGCAGACCCACAACGTGACCGCGCCCGCGAGCCCGACGACCTACCGGGCGACCTACTCGCTGTGCCTGTGCTGATCTCGTAGGACACGCGTCGCTGGTCCGACCTGTCGGACCAGCGACGCGCCACCTGCGAGGCGTGGGAATCCTCAAGCGTGCCAAGGCTCACTTCGAGTCGATGCGCCCGATCGGCTCCGCCGCGCTCAGGGCCTCCGTGGTGATCCGGTTCCAGGCTTCGTCGCCGAAGCCGAGCGCCTTGCGCAGGAACGCCGCCGACGTTCGGCGGACCAGGTCGACGCGTTCGGGACTCTCGTCGGTGGTGTCGGTGGCCCGGTAGGCGTGGATGCCGCCGAGGGAGTGCTCGGCGCCGAACACGGTGAGCAGGCTCCGGGCGCCGGGGCTGAGCTTGTAGACGTCGGTGAACCAGTCCGGGCCGCGGGTCGACAGCAGCGACTGGTCGCGGTCGCCCGCGACGACGAGCGTCGGGGTGTTCAGCTGGTCGAAGTCCGGGCTCATGAAGGAGAAGTTCTCCCGCGCGAACGGGGTCAGGTCCTCCCCGCCGATGCCGGTGGTCGCCAGGAGCACGCCGGCCTTGACGCGGGTGTCGGTCCTGTCCTCGCCTGGCTGCCCGTCCGCGCCGACGACGCGGGCGCCGAGGAGCATGCCCACCGTCTGCCCGCCCCAGGAGTGCCCGGCGACGGCGAGCCGGTCGCGGTCGACGCGCTCGGGAAGTCCCGGGATCGCGGCCACCACCCGGTCGAGGTGGTCGATGACGCGCACGACGTCGTCGACGCGGGTGCGCCAGATCGACGCGTACCGCGGGTCGGCCGGGGTGAGGCCGATCGTGGCCGAGTCGAGGAACGTGGGCTGGACGACGACGAACCCGTTGCCGGTCCAGAAGTCCACGAGCGGGTCGTAGGAGTCCATCGAGAGGCTGAACCCGTGTGCCAGGACGAGGAGTGGCAGGTCGGTGCCCGTGGCGGGGGCGGAGATCCGCACCGCGAGGTCATCGCCGCGGTCCGGCGCGGGCAGGACCACCGGCTTGGCGGTCAGGATTGGCGAGCCGGTGGCTGGGGCGAGCAGGTCGAGAGCGGGCATGGGGGTGTCCTTTCGAGACTGACGGAAAGTCGCGGGTGCCCGGTCGAGTTAAAACGGAGCACTGCTCCCCCAACGATACGGAGCAGCGCTCCGCGTTGCAACAGGGAAGAGGAACTGGGCTCCGGTTCACCCCGCCCATGCCACAATCGTCGGCATGACCCCCGCCGACCCCATGCCCACCCGACGGCGAGCAGACGTGGAGCGCAACGAGCGCGCGCTGCTCGACGCCGCCGCCGCGGTGTTCGCCCGCTCCGGGGCGGACGCGACGGTGCGGGACGTGGCCGCGGCAGCCGGCGTCGGCATGGGAACGCTGTACCGGCACTTCCCGACGCGCGCCGACCTCGTCGTCGCGGTGTACCGCCACCAGGTCGAAGCGTGCGCGGAGGCCGGGCCCGCACTCCTCGCCTCGCAGCCCACACCGCTCGCCGCGATCCTGCGGTGGACGCACCTCTTCGCCGACTTCGTCGGCACCAAGCACGGCATGCTCGCCGTGATGCGCGGCGACCCGTCCGGGCTCGCCGCGCTCCACTCGCTGTTCCTCGACCGCCTCGTCCCCGTCCTCGGCGACCTCCTGGACCGCGCGCGTGCCTCGGACGAGGTGAAGAACGACGTCTCCGCCTACGAACTCATCCGAGCCGTCGGGGACCTCTGCGCCTTCGCCCCGAACGATCCGAACTACGACGTGCGCCGCATCATCACGCTGGTGGTGCTGGGGTTGAAGTCCTCAGGCGACTAGCGCTCCGGTCGCCCCGCCGTCCACGCGAGCAGGTCCAGGTCCGGCTCGGCTTGGGCCGCTCGGCGAGGTGCCGCGCCAGGTCGAGCGGCCACGCCGAGTGCCCGCAGCCGGGCACGATCCGGCAGCGGGCGGGATGTCACACCGCTCCGTCCTGCCAGGAGGTCACCGGGTCAGCCGATCCCGAGCCTGCCCGCGAGCCTGGCCACGAACCCCTCGACCTGGTCCGGGGCCCGGTCCGGCAGCCCCCACACGGCGTCCGTGACCCCGGCCTCCTCCCAGTCCGCGAGCAGTTCGGCGGTCGGCTTCGCGGTAGCCAGCACGTGCACCTCGGGCGAGCCCGCACG
This sequence comes from Umezawaea sp. cmx-9-4, assembly GCA_049997955.1. Lineage (GTDB taxonomy): Bacteria > Actinomycetota > Actinomycetes > Mycobacteriales > Pseudonocardiaceae > Umezawaea. The sequence goes on from JAEBDY010000016.1 coordinate 59,380, forward strand.
GCCCGCGGCGGCCCATTCCTCGCGCAGCCGCACGATCTTCACCCGCACATCCCGCTCGGTCGGCGTGGTCATCCAGCCGTCGGCGTTGGCCGCGATCCAAGCCAGCGTCCTCGGCCCGCCGCCCGCGCCGATCACCAGCGGGACGTGCCGCTGCACCGGTTTGGGATATGCCCAGCAGGCCCCGAAGTTCACGAACTCGCCTGCGTAGGACGCCTCGTCCTGGGTCCACAGCGCCCGCATCGCCTCGACGTACTCGCGCAGCACCGAGCGCCGCTTCCCCGCGGGCACGTGGTGATCGGCGAGCTCGTCGGTGTTCCAGCCGAAACCCGCACCGAGCGTGACCCGGCCACCCGAGAGGTGGTCCAGCGTCGCGATCGTCTTCGCCAGCGTGATCGGGTCGGACTCCACCGGCAGCGCGACCGCCGTGGCCAGGCGGATGCGGCTCGTCGCAGTGGCCGCGGTCGCCAGGCTCACCCACGGGTCGAGCGTGCGCAGGTACCGGTCGTCGGGGAGCGTCCGGTCGCCGGTTCCGGGGTGGACGGCCTCCCGCTCGACCGGGATGTGCGTGTGCTCCGGAACGTAGAAGGTGTCGAACCCGGCGGCCTCGGCCGCCCTCGCCGCGGCGCTCGGCGTGATTCCGCGATCACTGGTGAACAGGACGATCCCGTGCCGCAAGGAATGCCTCACCCTCTCGTGCGCTGCCGGGTGATCCGGAGTGCGCGGTCCGGACGGTACCCACCCCCAAAACTAGAACATGTTCTTGTTTTGGTCAACGACACTGCGGCGGGATCAACGCGAGGAGTTGGTCGCAGCCACTCGTCGCGCTGGCAGTCGATCCGCACCCACTGCGTGCTGGTCACCGCGTTCCGCCGGTGACCAGCACCGCCCGCCCGGCGAGGCTCAGCCGGCGGTGGTGGTCATGCGGGCTTGACGGCCGCGACGTGCTCGCCCAGCCAGCCGCGGAAGGTCTGCAGCCGGGGGTTGAGCAAGCGGACCAGGTCCAGGTCGCGCGACCCGACGAAGTCGCGCTCGCCCTCGACGTAGAACTGGAACATGTTGCCGATCTCCTCGCCCCCCGGCAGCCCCAGCGAGCGGAACTGGTCGTGGGTGAGCGGCCGGTAGTCGACCGGCTCGCCCAGCGCGTCGGCGAACGCGGCGGCGTACTGCTCGCCGGTCAGGTGCTCGCCCGCGATGCTCACGGTCTTGCCCACGTACTCGTCACCCGCGGCGAACACGCCGTAGGCGGTGCGACCGATGTCCTCCGCCGCGATGCCCGCCAGCCTGGACCCGCCGATCGGCAACGTGAACACGAGCCGCCCGTCCTCGCCCCGCGACGGCCCGAAGCCCTGGGTGAAGCCCTCCCAGTAGAAGGTGCTCCTCAGGTAGGTCGTCGGGACGCCGGAGTCGCGGAAGAACGCGTCCGCCTCGGCCTTGGCGTCGAAGTGCGGGACCGTGTAGCGGTCTTGCAGGACCGGGACGCGCTGGTCGGACACCGGGATGACCTCGCGCGTGTCCTCCAGCGTCGACCAGACCACGTGGGCGACACCGGCGGCCTTCGCCGCACGCGCCGCCGTCGCGGCCTGCGCCAGTTCGACGTCGGCGGACATGGACTCCCAGAAGTTGGTCACCACGTAGACGCCGTGGACACCCTCGAACGCCGTCCGCAGCGAGGCCTCGTCCTCCAGGGTCGCCTCGACCACCTCGGCGCCGAGGTCGGCCAACCCGCGGGCCTTCGCCGAACCGGCATCGCGGGTGATCGCACGCACGGTGAACGGACCGTCGGGGGCGTCCAAGACGGCCCTGGCCAGACCGCCGCCCTGCGCACCCGTCGAACCCAGCACCGCGATGATCTTCTTGTCGCTCACGAGCACTCCTCCGCCGTGTCGCCACGTCCTTGCGGCAACTTACCTAGTTAAACAGGTAAGTTGCCGCAGAATTCCGCGCGGGAATGTGACCTGGACCACCGAGTCGGAGTCGCTCACGCTCCCGTCCACAGCGGACGTGGAGCATGGACCCGTGTCACGAGAACGAGGTACGAGGAAGTTCCCGAGCGCGGCGGGACGCGGGCCCGTCAGCCACGCGCTGTTCCGGGTGGTCCGGCTGCACCGGATGCTCGCGGGCCACCTCCTGCGCGACCTGGGCCTGCACCGCGGGCAAGAACTGCTCCTCATGCACCTGTGGGACTCGGGCCCGGTGCGCCAGACGGAACTGATCGAGGTGCTGGACTCCGACTCGGCGACCATCACCAGGATGGTGCAGCGACTGGAGAAGGCCGGATTGGTCGAGCGGGCACCCGATCCCCACGACGGCCGGGCCACCCTGGTGTCCTCCACCTCCGCGGGCGACGCCATCCGGGCGGAGATCGAACAGATGTGGCACGACCTGGAGGCGTCGACCGTCGGCGACCTGCCGTCGACCACCCTGACCCCGCTGCTGGAAGCGCTCGCCGAGGTCGAGGCCAACCTGGCGGCCGCGGTCACCCGGTCCTGATCGCGAACCCGCCCAGGAGATCCGGACAGGACCCGCCACGGGCACGTGTCACGGCATCCCGGATGAACGGCGTACTCGGGGCGTCAACGTCGAAGTAGCACCCTTCGACGAACGCCGACGGTTTCGCCGACATCCTCGCGACGAAGGCGGACGGAACCCTGCACTACTGCAGCCTCGCCACGAGCGTGCAGGTGGGCTCCGGGTGGAGCGGCTACCGGCCCGCGCACCACTGAGGGCTTGATCCCGAGGACTCGTCAGTGGTCGTAGGCGATCGGTGGCCGTTCAACGGGCTGGTACTCCTCGGACCGTCGTTTTCGTACAAGACGGCCGCGGCGGGGCTTCCTAACATGGGTGTGGGTGCTCCGCCGCGGTGCGCCGGCGGGGCACCACCATCCGCTCGTCGATCCACCGGGCGGCCCCGTGGCCCGGCAACGAGGAGAACAGCACATGCGTGATCTGGTCTGCACCGCGTTCGTTTCGCTCGACGGTGTCGTGGACTCCCCCGGCGGTGGGCCGGGCGAGGACCACCGCAGCGGTGGCTGGGTGGTCAAGGACGTCGAGTTCCTGCCCGAGGCGTTCTCGCTCAAGGGCGAGGAGCTCGAGGACACGACGGCGCTGATGTTCGGCCGCCGCAGCTACGAGGCGTTCGCACCGCTCTGGCGCGACTCGGAGGACCACGCCGCCTACGGGGAACTGCCCAAGTACGTGGTCTCGACCACGCTGCCCGACGACGCCCTCGTCGAGGGTTGGGGTCCGACGACCATCCTGCGCTCGACCGAGGACGTCGTCGAGCTCAAGAAGAGCGGGGACGGCGCGATCTTCGTCCACGGGAGCGCGGAACTCGCTCGACGCCTGTCGGACGCGGGCCTGGTCGACCGGTACCACCTGCTCGTCTTCCCGGTGCTGCTCGGAGCCGGGAAGAGCCTGTTCAGCAGTGCGGACAAGGACAAGCAGGCACTGAGCCTCCGGTCGTCCGCGGTCTACCCGAACGGTGTCGTCAAGTTGATCTACGACGTCGTCGGCTGACCCAGGTCCAGGGCGATCGCACCGCCGGTGCCCTCGCGGAGTTGTCGCGCCGTGCGCCCGACGTACCGGCGCAGCGCGCGGGCCAGGTGCGGTTCGTCGAAGTACTCCAGCTTGACGACGACATCGGCGACCGACGTGCCCGCGGCCAGCAGCGCCGAGGCCGTGCGGACGCGTTCGACCTGCCGCACGGCGCTCTGCGTCAGCCCGGTCGCCGCGCGGAACCGGCGTTCGACGGTGCGTCCCGACACCACCGGGCGGTGGCCTCGGCGGACCTCGGTGACGAGCGGGTCGCGGACCACGGCTCCGGCGCGCACGAGGCGGTCGACCAGCGCTTCGGCGTCGTCGGGGCCCGGCGTCTCCCACCGGCGACCGTCCAGCCGGAACGTCCTGTGCGTGGTGTCGGGGAGTTCGACGCCACTGTCGACCAGGGTCGGCGTGGGCACGGCCCGGAGCCAGGTGCCCACCGCGAACTCGATGCCGACGAAGCTCGCGCCCTCCGGCACCGGCGCGGTGCCGGTCCCGGTCTCAGGGCCGGAGATGCTCGCGCACGCCGTGCCCTCGAACTCCCAGAACACCAGCCCCCAGCACACCGCCGCCACCGAGGTCATCTCCACGACCCGCTCGCTCGTGCAGGTCCACACGGTGTCGACCCACGGCGAGTCGGACGCGCGAGTCTCGAACCTCAGTGCCACGGGAGGAGGATAGGCGGGGTTCGTCCCCACGACGCTGATGCGGCGTGCGACGACGGTGGACCGCCATCGGCGCTGCGACGGACACCATGGCGGGGCTGTACCGGGACTCCGACGACTCCAGCCGCAACCTCGTCGACCAGGGCGCCTACAAGTACTGCGCCGTGGTTCGCGGGTAACGGCGGCGGTTCGGAACGGACGCTGGTTGCCGCGCTACTCGGATCGGCCCGAGGTAGGCGCCGAATGGTTCCGAGTCGCCCGATCACGGAGGAGTGCGGCGGCCCGCACAGCCCAGTCGTGGTGTTCCTGCTCGAACCGCAGGCCGCGCAGGCACGTCAGGTAGGGCCCGATCGGAGTGCCGTGGCGCAGGTAGGTCTCCTCGTCGAGATCGCCGCGGAAGTGCAGCAGGATCTTGTCGAGGACCTCCACCTTGGCCGCGGCGGCCGCGGCCCGTTGATCCAGTTGCGCGATCACCGGTGCCGCGTCGACGTGGTCGACGGCTTGGACTTTGACCAGCAGGTCGTCGCGGATGAACGACGGCTTGCTCGTGGCGGCGGCGAAGCGCGCCAGTTCGGCGAGGCCCGCGTCGGTGACCGTGAACAGCCGCTTGGTGGGGCGGGTCTGCTGGACCACCTCCCGACCGCTGATCAACCCGTCGTTCTCCAGCTTGGACAGCTCCAGGTAGAGCTGTTGCGGTTGGGCGTACCAGAAGTTGGCGACACCCACGTCGAACGCCTTGGTCAACTGGTAGCCGCTGTACTCACCGGACAGCAACGCCGCGAGCACGGCATGCCGCAGGCTCATCGGTGCACCTCCTCGTCGTCGCCGTGGTGGACAGGCCCATCGTAGCCATGGTTATGATTAGTCAACATTCTGACTAGGGGGATGGCGTGCCAGCCACTGAACGGTTCCGAGTCGCCGACGTCCTGGCCGACCGATGAGGCCGCACGAGAACGGTGCCCCGGAACCCGCTCCGAGCGGCAGGTACCTGCGCTACGTCGCCCTGGGCGACAGCCAGACGGAAGGCGTCGGTGACGGTGACGACGTCCTCGGCCTTCGGGGGTGGGCCGACCGGCTCGCCGAGCACCTCGCCATCGACAACCCCGATCTCCGGTACGCCAACCTCGCCGTCCGCGGCCGCCGCGCGGGCGAAGTCCGGTCCGAGCAACTGGGACCGGCCCTCGCCCTGCGCCCCGACGTGGCCACCGTTGTCGCCGGGGTCAACGACCTGCTCCGGCCCCGAGTCGAGACGTCCACCGTGGTCGGTCACCTGGAAGCGATGTTCGCCGCGCTCACCGGCTCCGGAGCCCGCGTGGCGACCGTGACCTTTCCCGACCTCACCAGGATCATCCCCCTCGCCCGCCCGGTCCGCTCCCGCATCCTCGACATCAACGATCGGATCCGCGCCGCGGCCGCCCGGCACGGGGTCGCCGTCGCGGAGATCGCTCTGCACCCCGCCGTCGCCGACCGTCGGTTCTGGAGTGAGGATCGGCTGCACTGCAGCCCTTTGGGCCATGAACTGATTGCCGCCGCTGTCGCGCACGCCCTCCAGGTGCCGGGCAGCGACGATTCCTGGAACGAGCCTCCGCCACCGCTGCCCATCCCGCTGTCACCACAATGGCGCGCCACCGCCGAACTGCGTTGGGCAGCCACCTTCCTCGGCCCTTGGCTCGGCAGGCGCCTGCGCGGCCAGTCCTCCGGGGACCGGCGCACGGCCAAGCACCCCCAACTCCGCCGCATCGTCGAGGAACCGCGGAGTTGAGCGCTCGGTCGGGCCGTTGATCCCCGCCGAGGCGAAAAGCGGAGAACAGCACGAAAGTGGTGGGTCGATGTCGGCCGCAGCGGTTGCGCGGCCAGGATTCACTACCATCGCGTTCGGCACGTGGTCAAATCGCACCTCGTCCTTTCGCCCTATTCTGCCGATCCCGTGGTTGGACGACGGCACGTCGGGGGCAACCGGGTGCATCTTCGACGGTGAATTCCAGAAGATGCGCTTGATCTCCGAAGAACGAGCCACAGCCAAGAAGTCCGATCGCAGCAAAGGGGTCATCATGCGAAACACGCAGGGTTGGCGCATCGTGCCGTCCAACAACGTCGTCTCGGCGGCGTGCGTCATCGTCGGCGGTACCGCGTTGTACACCTCCATCACGCAGATGACCGGATCCGAGGATCTCCCGGTGCTGCCGGTGATCGCCGCGGTGATCGCGACCGCGGCGATCGTCCTCGGACTGGTGGGACTGCTCTCCCAGCGGCGTCAAAGCCGCTGACCGGAAGGGAAACGGGCGGCGAGCGCGGCACTTTGCTGTCGCCGCCCGTCTACCGGCCGAAAAGCTCACGCTGCACGCGCGCTGCCACCGATCACCGACCGCGCGACTTCGAGGTGTAGGGCAGCAGGAACAGGTACAGACCGGTGAACAGCAACAAGACCAGTGGGAACAACGGCAGGTAGGACACCCAGACCACAGGATCCTCCTGCGCCAAGGTGACGAGAACAGCGATGACGGTGACCGTGAAGGCGATCGACAGCCAGCGGTGGACCTGCCTGATCCGCTTGTTCCAATTCACGATGATCTCCTCCGGGGATGAGCGACCCACGGCGATCTGCCGGGCGGCAACGGTGCTCTTGTCGGAGATCACGCTAGGTGCGGCCGGGGAACGGGCGCTTCTCGATTCCTGATCGGTTGAGTCCGAAGTAGACCGCAGGCCCCCGCGTCACACCGGGGTGGCGGACTCGTCGAACAGATCACCCGTGATGGACCTGGTCCGGCCGTCGCGGTCCACCACCACCGATGGCACCGGGTTCCTTCGTCGCCGACGGGCGCGAGGCCAACCGCCGGTTCTGGGCCGCCTTCTTCACCGGCCTGCCCGACGTGAGCGTCACGATGGAAGACCTGGTCGTCTCCGGTGACCGCGTCGTGGGCCGCTTCGTCTACCGCGGCACCCACACCGGGGACCTGATCGGCGTCCCCGCCAGCGGCGAACCCGTCGAGATGCGCAGCATCGACATCTGGCGCGTCCAGGACGGCATGTTCGTCGAGCACTGGGACGAGCTGAACCTCATGCAGGTGTTCCAGCAGATCGGCGCCCTGCCGCCGCTCGGCGGCCCCGAGCCACGGGCATGACGCCGCCCGGTCGCCTCGCGGCGGCACGGCGTCGCTGATGCCGAAGGGCGGCATCAGCGACGTCCGGGCCGTCCGCGAGGCGGGTGCGCCCTCGTCCGCGTGTCGTTCGACCGCGGGAACGAAGGCCTGGAGCCGACTTCGGGTCAGATGTTCTGGTTCGCGAAGCCCTTGGTCGCGATCTTCGACAGCATGCCCTGCCACGCGGCCGAACTGGTGTGCGGATCACCCGTCACGGCCAGCGCCGACTTGAGGCCGTTGAACGCGTTCTGCGTGTTCGAGCCCCAGATGCCGTCGATCGCCAGGCCGGCGGCGCGGAAGTTGTTGCAGGTGGCCTGGACGAACTTGGTGTCGGCCTCGGAGTCCTTGAGCACGCGGACCGGCATGCCGCCGAAGTCGGCGTGGATGTGGTCCGCGTGGTCGGCGTTGTACCAGCCGTCGAGCACGTAGCGGAACCGGCGGCGGCACACGGCCTCCGTCGCGAGGTAGCGCTTGCGGATCGCGGCGGTGCCCGACGCGTGGTGCTGGTCGAGCGGCGAGGTGGTGTTGCCGCCGGACCAGCGCACGTGGTCGAGGTCCATCGCGGTGCCCGCGCCGTGCTGGCCCGCCTTGTTGACGTAGAAGCCCGCGGAGACGATGTAGCTGATCGAGCCGTAGCTCGACGACAGCGACCGCAGGTCGCGGATCCAGGCGACGAGCGCGGTGTAGAACGCGTCGGTGGCCTGCCAGTTGCGGGCGGTGGTGTTGCCGCGGCTGGAGCGCCAGTAGTAGACGGGCGTGCCGTCGATCTTCTGGAACGTCATCATCGCCGGCGCGCTGATCCCCGGCGCGAACTCGGGCTCGCGGTGCTGGTCGTTGATCTTGGGGTCGCCACTGGCCAGCCCCGGCGCGATGGTGGACAGGCCGACGAGGCCGGCGACGGCCGCCGCGCCCGTCACGAAGCCGCGCCTCGAAAGGTTGTTCTCGAACACCCGGTACTCCTCTGTGTCCTTGGCCGGCGGGGACAGGGGAAGGGCCTGGCTCGCCAACCGGCGCGAGGAAGCCTAGGGATCATGATCGGAACGGGGAACCGCACGTGACCTGGGCCTTTCCCATTCCTTTACCGGCCGGTCCTCCCCCGTGCCGAACTTTCGCAACGAGGGCCGTTCCGTCAAGTCGCGCGTTCCGGAGGGGACGACGCCCACCCCTCGCGGTCATCGCCGATGATCACGCCCGAGTCCCGGAGAGCGCTCTCTCACCGGGTCGATTTGCGCTACAGTGCTGTCACGCTCAGTGCTGTCGCCTTGACGACGAGGTCATGCGGAGTGGCGGGAGGTGGTAGGCGCGTGGCTCTCCCCGCCAACCGGGTCGTGGCCGCTGCCGCGCTTGGCCGTGCCGTGCTGCTCGGCCGCGCCGCGCTCACCCTGACGGCCGCCGGTGTCGGGCTGCGCGTGCTCCCCGACCCGCGGACAGCGCTTTCCGTTCTCGTCGTCGTCGCGGTCTCCACGGCCACCGGCCTCGTGGTCCTCACCCGCCGTCCCGAGGTGGTGCGGCATCCGGTGCCCGTGGTCCTGGTGGATTCGGTCGTCGTGCTGGGAGTCCTGGTCGCCTGCCGGGGCGGTGTGCCCTTCTTCTGCTTCGCGGCGGGGGCGTGCGCGCTCGGCGGTGTGGTGCTCGGCATGCGCGGGCTGGTCCTCTGGGCACTGCACGCCGCGCTCGGCTACGCGGTGGCCGGTCACCTGCTGCGGATCGGCACCCCGAGCCCGCACATCGCCGTGTTCACCCTGGCCTTCCCGCCGATGGACGTCCTCGCCGGGATCGCGGCCGCGGTTGCCACCGGCGCCCTCGTGCGGTACTTCGACCTCTCCGTGGACGTGGTCGCCTCGGCCCAGCGCTCGGCGGCCGCCTCGGAGCGGGCCCGCCTGGCCCGCGAACTGCACGACTCGGTCGGCAAGACCCTGCGCGGCGTCTCGTTCGCCGCGCTCGCGCTGCCGTCCTCGTTGCGCAGGCACCCCGAACTCGCCGAGCAGTTGGCGGGCACGGTGTCCCAGGGGGCCGCGGCAGCCGCCCGTGAAGCACGCGAACTGCTGACCGGCCTCCGGCTGGACGCCCCCGACCAGGACTTCGCCTCCACGCTGCTGCGGATCTGCGAGCGCTGCGGCGAGTTGTCCGGGACAGCGGTGAGCCTCACCGCCGCACCGGTGGACCCGCCTGCCGACGTGCGCTACGAACTGAGCCGCATCCTCGACGAGGCCCTGCGCAACGCCGTGCGGCACGGCCGCCCCGAACGGATCACGGTCACCCTCACCCAGACCGACCACCTCCGCCTGCGCGTGCACGACGACGGCAACGGCTTCCGCGTGCCCGGCGACCTCTCCGTCCTCACCACCGGGAACCACTACGGCGTCGTGGGCATGGCGGAACGCGCCCGCAACGCGGGCGGTGTGCTGGACGTGACGTCGAAGCCCGGTCACGGCACGACCGTCGAGGTGTCGGTGCCCGTCGCCCGTCCGGTTCGGGTGGCGTCGTGATCGACGTCCTGGTCGTCGACGACAACCCGATCGTGCGAGCGGCGCTCCGCGGATTCCTCGACAGCACCGAGTCCGTGCGGGTGGCGGCCGAAGCCGGGGACGGGCGGCAGGCGCTGGCCTCCGCACGGCGGCTGCGCCCCGCCGTGACCCTGTTGGACCACCGCATGCCGATCGCGGACGGGTTGTCGGTGCTCGGCGAACTGTGCCGGTACACCACCGTGCTCGTGCTACCAGTGACGCGGACCCCGACCTCGTGGGCGACATGCTGCGCGGCGGAGCACGGGGTTACCTGGTGCACGGCGAGTTCGACCCCGATGAGTTGCTCCGGGCGGTGCTCGCGGTCGCCCGCGGGCAGAGTTGGCTCTCCGCTCCGGCGGCTGCCGTCGCCGTGGCCGCCGTGAGAGAGCAGGCGGATCGTGAACGGGCGCAGCGCGAACAGCTGGAGCGGCAGCGGCAGGACCGCCTCCGGCTGGGGCTGACGCGACGAGAGGAGGACGTCCTGGGGTTGCTGGCGGAAGGGCTGTCCAACTCGGCCATCGCCCGCAGGCTGGTGCTCACCGAGAAGACGGTGAAGAACCACCTGCACCACGTCTTCGCGAAGCTGCGGGTGGGCAACCGCACCGAGGCCGTCCTGCGCTGGACGAGCAAGCGGTAGGCCCGGTGGACCAGGACGTGCCGGACCGGAAGGGTGCCGCGGACCGCCGGGTGTTGCTCCCGCGTCTCGGGTGGACGGTGCTCGCCATCGGGGTCGCGGCTACAGCGGTGCTCGTGCCGCCGCTGATCGTGCCGTCCCCGCCACCCGCGCCGGTGACAACGCCGCCTCCGGTCGCCGCTCCCCCGACCGTTGTCACCTCCTCTGTTCCTGTCACCCCAACGGTTGTCACCCTGTCGACCGACGTCGCTCCGCCTGGTGGATCGTCGGAGGCCGATCCGCCACCGCGGGCCCCGGTGACGTCCTCCCGGCCGCCCGCGTTCCAGAGCGTCACCGTGCACGCGGCCGATCCGGCGAACATCCGCACCGGGGCACGCGTCATCGAGTGCGCGAGCTGTCGCGGTGGCAGCCGGGTGGGCTACATCGGCGGTCCGAACGTGCTCGCCATCCGCGTGGCCGGGGTGACCACGGCCGGGACCCGAACCCTGACGATCGTCTACGAGGCGGAGGAACCGAGGACGCTCAAGGTCGCGGTGAACGACGGCACCGTGCAGACCCGGCGGCTGGCCGGTGCGGCGAGCCTGCTGATCCCGGCGACCACCGCGGTCGAGGTGTTCGTGCCCGCCGGGGACAGCTGGATCAGGTTCTTCAACGACACCGGCTCGGCGCCGGACATCAACGAGATCGTGGTGAGCTGAGCCGGACGTCAGTACCCACCGGAGGTGTTGCACTGCACCACTTGGACGACGCAGTCCTTCACGCGGTGCGCCAACGCGTCCTCGTCCCAGGCGAAGAACCCGTCGCCGTGCATCGACGAGGGCAGTCCCGAAGCCAGCCGGAAACCGTCCACGCTGCCGCTGGTCGCGTAGGAGATGGAGAAGGTGACCGCCGGGATGGGCACCGGGAACTGCTCGGTGCACCGACCGCCCTGACCCCACGCGACGTGGCTCTTGTGGTCCGGGCTGTCCAGGTGCTTGCCGTCCCAACAGTCGGGGAAGCGCATCGTGAAGTGCAATGTGCCGCCGTCGCACACCGGCCAGTTGCCGTCCCGACTGCGGCTCGCCCCTTCCAGCGGACCACCCGCGCAGTAGAACTGGTTGACGGCGCCGACCGGGGTCGGCACCTGGCGCGTCGCGTCCCCCACGATCATCCGCAGCCCCTGCGGCATCGGGACGGTCTTCGACTTGTCGTTGAGCAGGGATCCGTAGTACACCACCACCTGCTTCGGCTGAACGGGCTGCTCGTGCTCGAACAGGGTGGGGACCCAGTACGCCGAGTGGTCCTGCGACGGCAGGCAACTCGACGCGGTGAAGCGCATCAGGTCGTCGAACGTGGTGCTCGCACCGGTGCCGTCGTTGCCGACGAACGAGTGCAGGTGCGACGCCCCTGGCTGTCCGGGGAACACGATCGGGTCATCGGGCGCGGAATGGCTGTACGTGCAGGTGGCGTTGAACTCGGCGTTCCGGTTCGGGTTGGGCGGCACGGGCCTGGGCGTCATCGCTCGGAAAGCGGCCAGTTGCGCGTTCCACCTGGTCTGGTCGACCGGCATCCACGTGCCGGCCGCCATCGTCATAGCGCCGTGCTGGTGCCCGGCCTGCGACACCGCCGCCTTGCCCCCGTTCGGCACCAGCACCAGCCCCGCAACCGCGACCACGGCGACAAAAGCGGCAAATCCGATCCGACCAGCAGGTGCCACCCTGCCGATCGGCCGTACGACCTGAGGCGAATTCCGGTCACCTGACAAGGTTTCCTCCTTCATGCGGGGAACAGGACTACCAGCCGCAAGGTAGGACGCGGTGCAGCGCGGGTCGTGAGCCGAAAGTCCCAGCCCCCGCACTTGCAGGGCCCAATTCGGGCACCTGCCCCGGGATGCGGATCGCCCTCCAAGCCATGTTTACGCTGTCGTCGACATGGGTAATCGGTTCGGACCCGCTGAACGACGGCGGACCTGCGGCAACCGCGGATCGAGGCGGTTGCGCGCTGCGGTTGGACGAGGCGGACGGTGTGGTCGAAGGACCTGACTGCTCGGAGGATGCTGTGGACGGTGGTGTGTTGCGACCGGGTGATGTGCTGGCGGCGGCCGAGAGCGCGCCGCCGGTGGAGTCCATCGAGGTCGTCGCGCGCGATCTTGCGAAGCGGTTCGAGGCTTTCGACGTGTCGTTCCTGCTGATCGACGTCGCCGATGAGCGACTGGTGCGGCTGGCCTCGACCACGCGGGACGTCAGCGAGGACGGTGCGGAGAACCTCGACCTGCGGGGCAGCGCCTACGAGGAGGTACTGCGCAGCCAGCGGCCGTGGCAGGAGCGGGACGGCGACGGGGTCCGGGTGGTGCTGCCCGTGACCAACCGCGGCGACTGCGTCGGCGTGCTGGAGGTGACCGTGCCCTCGCTCGACGAGGAGATGCTGGCACAGCTGGGCGAGGCGGCCCACGCTCTGGCCTACGTCATCGTCACCGACCGCCGCTTCACCGACCTCTACCACTCCAGCCGACGCACCACCAAGATGAGCCTGGCCTCGGAGATCCAGCACCAACTGCTGCCCACCGCCTCGTGCTGCGAGGCCGCCCAGTTCACCGTCGCCGGCGCCCTGGTACCCGCCCACGACATCGGCGGCGACACCTACGACTACGCCCTGGACCGCGACGCCCTGCACCTGTCGATGACCGACGCCGTCGGCCACGACGTGGCCTCGGCACTGACCGCGACCCTGCTGGTCGGCGCGCTGCGCAGGGCCCGCCGGGCAGGAGACGACCTGGCGGAGCAGGCGAAGCAGGCCAACCACGCGCTGCTGGACCACCGCCGGGGGTCACTGGCGACCGGGATGCTGCTGCGCGTGGACCTGCACGCCGGAGCGGTCGAACTGGTCAACGCCGGTCACCCCGTGCCCCTGTTGCTGCGCGACGGCGTGGTGACGCAGCTCGACCTGGAGATCGACCTGCTGTTCGGCGTCATGCCTTACCCCTACCGGGTGCAACGGCTGGACCTGCGTCCTGGGGACCGGCTGGTGCTGCTCACCGACGGCATGTTCGAACGCGACGCCGAAGACGTGGACCTGCCCGCGCTGCTGCGCGACACCGAGGGGCTGCACCCCAGGGAGGTGGTGCGGGCGGCGACCAGAGCGGTGAGGGACGCCTGCCGCGATCACCTCCAGGACGACGCCACCGTGCTCTGCCTGGACTGGCACGGCATCGACCGCACCGAACGACAAGCCGACAACGGCGCCAACACCGACACCGCCTCGCCCGCCTGACGCCCAGCGCGCGCCGCACCGGCGTTGGCGGATCCTTCGACGTGCCAACCGGTCTCGTCCGAAGCGAACGCGATCAGAGGCCTCCCCCGGCGGACGCCCTGTCGCGGTTGGGTCCGAAAAGGACGGACTTGGCCTCCCGCAAGCGGAGGTGGGGGACGGGTGCGGCCCTACCACCGAAATGAGCCCGCGCCGCCTCTGGAAGATCAGGAGGATGACGAGGACGACCGCGAGCAGGAACTGGTTCCAGGTCCAGAGGAGCAGCGGGATCGCCGACGAGGAGACGGCGGGCCCGGTCAGCGGGACCTGGATGCGCCAGAACTGCCGCCAGGGGTTGGCGTCGTCGATCTGGGAGGCGGGCCACCTGCCCCAGCCGAACAACCCCCGCGTACCCGTCGAGGTTCTTCACCAGCTCGGACACCTGGGGCAGGCGCACCAGGTCCGGCGGGTCGTCGGCCAGCACCCGCGGCGCGTTCTGCGGGTCCTCGCGGTGCCGACCGCGCTGGCCGCCGATCGAGGCGATCCGCGCACTCCTGACACGCGCCACACCACGCGCGTTGATCTGCCTGAACGACCGGCTCGCCGTCGGCGCCTACCAGGCGCTCGACGACTTCGGTCGCGAGGCGTTCGAGGTGCTCCTCCGCGAGATCAACCGGGACCGCGCGGAAACCGCACCGCCCGGCGAGACCCACCGCCTCCCGATGCCGGTGCGGATGCACGACTCGGTGGCCGCGCCCGGCGCCTGAGCCGGGCGTTCTTCCGAACGAGGTCGCGTGAACGGTTCCGCCTGCCGCACGCGGTGCGGCGGGCTTGCCGGTGGCGTTCCCGGCGACGCGGTCGGTGACCGGATCGCCGGGTCGACGGCCGGAACCGGCGCGGACCAGTCAGACGCCCACGGGTCTCACGCCCGCGTCGCCGTGTAGCGGAGGAGGACCGCGCCCGACGGGAACGTGCGGTTCTCCACCAGCTCGAGCTTGATCCACTTGTCGAGCGTCGGGAAGAACGGCTTGCCGCCACCCACCACGGCGGGGGTGACCACCACCAGGAACTCGTCCACCAGCCCGGCGCGGACCAGCGGCGCCGCGAGCGTCGCGCCCGCCACCTCCAGCACACCGTCCGTCTCGGCCTTCAGACGGGTCGCGACCTCGACCACGTCCCCCCGCTCCAGCCGCGAGTTCCAGCCGACCGACGACAGGGTCTTCGAGAACACCACCTTCGGCATCGCGCACCACAGACGGGCGAACTCGGCCCCGACCGGATTCACGTCCGGCGCCTCGGCGGCGGTCGGCCAGTAGGCGGACATCAGCTCGTACAGCTTCCGCCCGTACAGCGACACCGCGACCTCACGCGTCCGGTCGTTCCAGAACTGGTGCAGCTGCTCGTCCTCCGGATTGCTCCAGCCGAGGTCGCCGTCGGCGTCGGCGATGTAGCCATCGATCGAGACGTTCATCCCGTACGTGAGTGTGCCCATGGGGGTTAGACCACCACACGGGTGAAAACTCATCGGGCCCGCCATCGAGACGGTCCCGGGAGCGGCGGTCTCGGCCTGCCGTGTCGGCGGATCGCGCAGGCACGGCAGGCCGCGCGGCGAGCAGGCGCAGTCCCCCTGCCCTACGGAGACACCAGACTTTTGCGCCCGTTCGCCGTAATAACGCGCCAAATGACTGGACTTTCGTTGACGGACGCCAAAAGTTGGCAATACTTTCGTAACACGGCTGTGCCCCTGCATCCAACCGTTTTCCGGGAGTCGCCATGCGCCTGCCTGCCCTTGTCGTGCTGTGCGCGGTCGCGTGCGGTCTCGTCATCGCACCGACCGCCGCCGCGGCGGCCGTTCCACCTCAGGAACCGGGCGTGACGCTCCGGGTCTACGACATGCAGACCGAGCTGAGCCGGCTGTGCACGCTGAAAACCGGCCAGACGCCCAACGTCGACAAGCTGCTGCCGACGATCAACTGGAGCGGCACCGAGTTCGGTGTCAACGACTACTTCCTGTCCGAGGTCATCGGCAACATCAACATCGCCACGGCGGGCGACTACGCCTTCCGCCTCACCAGCGACGACGGTTCGCGACTGCGGATCGACGACACCCAGGTGATCACCAACGACGGCCTGCACGGGCCGACCGCGGTGGAGGGCACGATCCGGCTCGGCACCGGCTACCACGCCCTGCGCATCGAGCACTTCGACAACGGCGGCGGCCAGCAGGTCACCCTGGAGTGGCGCGCGCCGGGCGCGACCGCGTTCACCCTCGTGCCGAACAGCGTGCTCAGCACGGACGCGGGCGTGGTCCGGGTGACGGCTCCCGGCCGCAAGGAGTGCGAGGCCGCGGGCGACGCCCCCGGCGACGGGCTGCCGCTGACCGGCGTGCACCCGAACTACACGCTGACCAACCTGCGCCCCAGCGGTTTCCAGCCGCAGGTCACCGGCATGGACTGGCTGCCGGACGGCAGGCTCGCCATCTCGACGTGGGGCGGCTCGGAGAACACGCTTGGCGAGGTGTACCTGCTGAGCAACGTCACCGGCAACACCGACCCCAGCCGGGTCACGAGGCTCAAGGTCGCCGACAAGCTCAAGGAGCCGATGGGGATCAAGTACGTCGACGGCAAGCTGTACGTCTCGCAGAAGACCGGGCTCACGGAGCTGAACGACACCAACGGCGACTGGGTCACCGACAACTACCGCACGGTCGCCACCTGGCCGTACGGCGGCAACTTCCACGAGTTCGCGTTCGGGATGCTGTACAAGGACGGGTTCTTCTACCTGAACCTCTCGGTCTCGATCAACCTCGGCGGCGCGACGACCGACCCGCAGCCCGCGCCCAACCGCGGCACCACCATCAAGGTCAACAAGGCGACCGGCGCCGTGTCCTACGTGGCCGGCGGGCTGCGCACCCCGCACGGCATCGGCTGGGGTCCCGAGGGCGAGGTCTTCGCCACCGACAACCAGGGCGGCTGGCTGCCGTCGTCCAAGCTGGTGCACATCAAGCAGGACCGGTTCTTCAACCACTACACCAACCCGGACGGGCCGTACGACAACCGGCCGGTGACGCAGCCCGTGCTCTGGCTGCCGCAGAACGAGATCGCGAACTCGCCCAGCAACCCGGTCCAGCTCACCACCGGACCGTTCGCCGGGCAGATGCTGTTCGGTGACGTCACCTACGGCGGCATCCAGCGCGGTTTCCTGGAGAAGGTCAACGGCGAGTACCAGGGCGCGGTCTTCCGCCTCACCCAGGGACTCGAGTCCGGTGTGAGCCGGATCAGCCTCGGCCCGGACGGCGCGATCTACACCGGCGGCATCGGCGCGGGCGGCAACTGGGGCCAGACCGGCAAGCTGGAGCACGGCCTGCAGAAGCTCACCCCGACCGGCACGGGCGCGTTCGACATGCTCGCCATGCGGGCCGTCGACGGCGGCTTCGAGGTCGAGTACACCCAGCCGCTGTCGTCCGCGACGGCGGCCAACCTGGCGTCGAAGTACCAGGTGAAGCAGTGGCGGTACGCGCCGACCGCCGCCTACGGCGGCCCGAAGATCGACGAGCAGGCCCTGCAGGTCACCTCGGCGTCGCTGTCCGCGGACCGCAAGAAGGTCACGCTGAAGATGTCCGGCCTGAAGGCCGGGCGGGTCGTGCACCTGCGCTCGCCGCGCCCGTTCGCCGCCGAGAACGGCCAGTCCCTGTGGAGCACCGAGGCCTGGTACACGCTCAACGCGACGGTCGGCACCAGCCAGGCCGTGGACCACGAAGCCGAGAACGCCGGCCTGAGCGGTGGCGTGGGGATCAACACCGACCACACCGGCTACTCCGGCACCGGGTTCGTCGACGGGTACTGGAACCAGGGCGCGTCGACCTCGTTCACCGTCAGCGTCCCGACCGCGGGCCCCTACAACGCCGGGCTGCGGTACTCCAACGGGCCGAACCCGGTCGCGGGCACCAAGAAGGTGAGCCTGTACGTCAACGGCACGAAGGTGCGGCAGTCCTCGCTCGCGAGCACCGGGAACTGGGACACGTGGGTCACGCACACCGAGACGGTCACGCTGAACGCGGGCACCAACTCCATCGCCTACAAGTACGACGCCGGTGACGACGGCAACGTCAACCTCGACAAGCTGACCGTCGCACCCGGCGGCCGGATCTCGTTGTTCAACGGCACCGACCTGAACGCGTGGGAGGCCCGCTCGGGTGGCGCGGCGACGTGGCCGGTGTCCGGCGGCTCGATGGAGACGCTGGGCGGGGACATCCGCACGAAGCAGAAGTTCGGCGACTTCAGGCTGCACGCGGAGTGGCTGGAGCCGACCTACCCGCCGGAGGTGACCGGCCAGGCCCGCGGCAACAGCGGCATCTTCCTGCAGGAGCGCTACGAGCTCCAGGTGCTGGAGTCGTTCGGCGACACCTCGCTCGCGGCGGACGAGGCGGGCGCGATCTACAACAAGCGCGCGCCCGACCGCAACGTGGCCACGGCGTCGGGCACGTGGCAGACCTACGACGTCACGTTCCGGGCGGCCAGGTTCAGCGGCACGACCAAGACCGCGAACGCCCGCGTGACGGTCGTGTGGAACGGCGTCACCGTGCACAACGACGTGGAGATCAACGGCGGCACCGGTGACAACCTGCCGGAGGACGCGACCCAGCAGTCGATCCGGCTGCAGGACCACGGCGACGCGGGCGCCAACCCGCGTTTCCGCAACATCTGGATCGAGCCGTTGAGCTAGCACTGCCACGGCTGCCACCGGCTGCCGCACCCACCTGGGTGCGGCAGCCGGTCCCGTTCCGGAGACCACTAATGGCGGACGACGCGCAAAACTCGGCGATGTTTCGGCGAGCCGGTAAACAAACTCCGGGTATCTGCTTGAATCGGGAGGTGAAGGCGAACGAGACACCCCGCGGCACGGCGTCGGCAGGAGAACTGCTGCGGCTGTTGCGCGACGGCGTGCCCCGCACCCGCAACGAACTCACCACCGTGACCGGCCTCGCCAGGTCGACCGTGCGGGCCAGGCTCGACGCGCTGCTCGACGCGGGTCTGGTCAGCGACGGCGGCAGCGAGGCCTCGACCGGCGGCAGGCCCGCCTCCCGGTACGTGTTCAACGCACGGGCGAGGGTCGTCCTGGCCGCCGAGGTCGGCGCGACCCACGCCACCGTCGCGGTGACCGACCTGACCAGCTCGCCACTCGCGCTGTGCCGCATCGAGCAGGACATCGCCGACGGCCCGGACGTGGTCCTCCCCCGGCTGATCGCGGCCTGGAGGTCGTTGCTCACCGAGGCGGAACTCGACTCGGTCCAGGTGGCGGGAGTCGGCATCGGCCTGCCGGGCCCGGTCGAGCACTCGACCGGGCGGCCGAACAACCCGCCGATAATGCCGGGATGGGACGGCTACGACGTCCCCGGCCGCATCGGTGCGGAGTTCGGGGTCCCGATCCTGGTGGACAACGAGGTGAACCTGATGGCGCTGGGCGAGCACACCCAGTGCTTCCCCGAAGCCGCCCACGTCATCGTGGTGAAGGTGGCCACCGGCATCGGTTCCGGCATCATCAGCAACGGCAAGCTGCACCGCGGAGCGGTGGGCGCGGCGGGCGACCTCGGCCACGTGCTGGCCCCGAACGCCCAGGACATGCCGTGCCGCTGCGGCAACACCGGCTGCCTCGAAGCGGTCGCCAGCGGCTCCGCGATCGCGACCGCCTTGCGCGCCAAGGGGATCGAGGCGCAGACCAGCGCCGACGTGGTCGCGCTGGTGCGCGCGGGCAACCTCGAAGCCAGCCAGGTCGTCCGGCAGGCGGGCCGCAACATCGGCGAAGCGCTCGCCGCCTGCGTGAGCATGTTCAACCCGTCCCTGATCGTCGTGGGGGGCACCGTGGCGCTGGCGGGCGAGATGCTGCTCGCCGGGGTGCGCGAGGCGATCTACCGGCGTTCACTGCCGCTGGCCACCGAGAACCTGCGCATCGTCCCGTCCCAGGCGGGCGACGACGCGGGCGTCCTCGGCGCAGCGGCGATGGTCGTGCAGCACGTCCTCACCCCGTCGATCGTCGATCGGCAACTCGCCTGACCGCTGCGGGTGGCGGGAGCGGCGGCGTCAGGAGCGGAAGGGGTTGAGGTCCTTCAGCGTGTCGAGGAGGGGGCCGAGCCAGCCGATGGCCGCTTCCCGGAGTGCGGGCACGAAGATGACCAGCGCGATCAGCATCGCCACGTACGGTGCCACACCGCCCTTGCGCTTCGACGCCACGCTCACCCCCGGGATTCGTCGCCGTGGCCAGCATGGCACGAACACCGTGGAGTTGTGGTCAGCCCAGCGCGAGTGACACGCCGATCGCGGTCATGACGGCCGCGATCGAGCCGTCCACGAACCGCCACGCGCGGGGGCGGGACAGGATCGGCGCGAGCCTGCCGGCACCCAGGCCCAGGGCGGTGAACCACACGACGCTCGCCGCCGTCGCGCCCGCGCCGAACAGCCAGCGGTTCGGGTCCTCGTGGGCCACCGCTCCCATCAGCAGGACCGTGTCGAGGTACACGTGCGGGTTGAGGAACGTGATCGCCAGGCAGGCCAGCAGGGTCGCGCGCAGCGTGGCGGGCGGGAGGTCCAGCGGGGTGAGGGCGTTGGGGCGGAACGCCCGACGGGCCGCCAGGAGGGCGTAGCCGAAGAGGAACGCCGCACCGCCCCAGCGCACGACCGCCATCGCGCCGGGCACGCTCGTCAGGACGGCGCCGAGCCCGGCGATGCCCGCGGCCACCAGGGCCGCGTCGGCCACCACGCAGGTGACCACGACCGGCAGCACGTGTTCGCGCCGCAGGCCTTGGCGCAGGACGAACGCGTTCTGCGCTCCGATGGCGACGATGAGCGCGAAGCAGAAGCCGAAACCGGCGAGAACGGAACCCATGCCGGTGACGCTAGGAGGACCGGCTGCCACACTCCAGCTAAAGTTCCTTCAGCACCGTTAGAATCGCTCATGTTCCTCGATCCGGTGCAGCTCGCCACGTTCCAGGCCGTCGTGGACCACGGCAGCTTCGACGCCGCGGCACGGGTGCTGCACGTGACGCCGTCCGCGGTGAGCCAGCGCATCAAGGCGTTGGAGCAGGTCGTCGGCCAGGTGCTGGTGCGGCGCACGCGGCCGTGCGAACCGACCGCCGCGGGCAGGCCGCTGGTGCGGCTCGGCGGACAGGTCGCGCTGCTCGAACGCGAAGCGCTAGCCGACGCCCGCGGCGCGCTGAGCGGCCAGGCCCGCACCCGCGTGGCCGTCGTCGTCAACGCGGACTCGCTCGCGGGCTGGTTCCTGCCGGTCCTCACCGAATTGCCCGACGTGGTGTTCGAACTGCACACCGACGACGAGGGGCACACCGCCGAACTGCTGCGCGCGGGCGCCGTGATGGCGGCGGTCACCTCGGAACGGGTCGCCGTCCAGGGCTGCCGGGTCACGCGGCTCGGCGCGATGCGCTACCTCCCGGTCGCCTCGCCCGACTGCCACGCGCGGTGGTTCGCCGACCGCGACCCCGCCGAGGCGTTCGCGGGCGCTCCGGTGATCTGCTTCAACCGCAAGGACGTCATCCAACGGCGGTTCACCCGCTCGATGACCCACCGCGACGTCGACCCGCCGACCCACTTCGTGCCCGCCGCGGGGAGCTTCACCGAGGCGATCCGACTGGGCCTCGGCTGGGGTCTGGTGCCCGAGGGCGTCGCCGTCCCCGACCTCGCCGACGGCCGCCTGGTCGACCTGGCTCCCGGCCGCCACCTCGACGTGCCGCTGTACTGGCAGTGCTGGCGGCTGGAGTCGACGGTGCTGTCGGCGCTGACCGCGGCGGTCCGGGAAGCCGCCGGGGCCGCCCTGCGCCGAACGTGATCGAACTGCTCGCACGACCGCGGATCGCACGTGATCGAGTGCTGCGCTTCAGGGCGCGACGCCCTGCGGGCGACCGTCGCGGAGGCCGTCGTAGAACCCGGCGAGGACGTCGTTGTCCTCGTACCCCAAGGGGGTCGAGGCGATCTCCGCCTCGGAGAAGAACCGCACGCGGCTGCCCTCGGTCAACACGATCGTCGAGACGTCGACGTCGACGCGCGCCCAGTACGTGTGCTCGTACCCGTAGCCGCGCTGCCGCGAGGTGAGGTGCCGCAACCGGTTCGGGGTGAGCAGGAGCCCCATCTCCTCGCGCATCTCGCGGACGGCGCACTCCGACGGCCGCTCCCCCGGTTCCAGGTGTCCGCCGGGCAGGCACCACGTGTTCGGGTACGGGATCGCCGGATCGTCGTCGCGGAGCTGGAGCAGGACCTCCGCCCGGTCGTTGAGCAGGATGACCTGCACCCCGGCCTGCCCGACAACCGGTGCCGCGTCGCGGAACCGGCGGGTGGTGGAGGCGATGGCGGCGGTCAGCAGCGCCAGGCCGCTCAGCGCCCACGGCACCGCGCCGACACCGGCCGCGCGGGTGAGGAGGCCGATCAGCGGGGAGGCGATCAGCGGGCCCGCCAGGGCGGCGGCGAACACGAGCGTCGCACCGCGTCCGGTCGGCACCCGTGCGGCGTGCCAGGCGATGGCCGCGGGGAACACCGGTGCGAGCGCCAGTCCGGTGAGGCCGTAGGCCACCACCGCCAGCGGCGCGTACGCCGTGAGGACCGCCGCGGCGGCACCGGCGATCGAGCACGCGACGACCAGGGCGCCGGGGTCGTGCCGCAGGAGCAGCGGTGCCGCGCCGAGTCGACCGGCGGCGAGGCCCAGCCAGAACACCGCGACGGCGCCGGACGCCTGGCCGTCGGTCAGGGACGTGGTCGCGACCAGGTGCGTCGTCGCCCACCCCGCGGTCGACGCCTCCACCGCGACGTAGCAGAACAGCACCAGCGCCAGCGCGGGCACGACGGCCCTCGACCGCGTCCGGGGCGACGGGGTGACCGTCCCGGCGGGCGAGGGCGCGAGCCGGAGCCCCGCGGTGAGGCACAGCAGGGCCACCGCCACGACGGCACAGCCCCAGTACGGCACCCGCAGGTCCGTCGGTGCCCACCCGACCACCACGGGGGTGACGACCGCGCCCAGGCCGAAGGCCGCGCTGAGGGCGGTCAGGACCGCGCCGCCGCGCGAGCCGAACGACGTGGCGATGGTCAGGTTGAGGACGATGTCCACCGCGCCGAAACCCGTGCCCGCGACCAGGAGGCAGACCCCGGCCGCCACGCCCCCGGACACCAGGGGCAGTGCGACGGCCCCGACCGCCATCAGCGCCGCGCCCGCGGTGAGCAGGGGCGCGGAGGCCTGTCGGCGACGACGCACGAGGCCCGCGGCGACGACGCCCAACGCCGATCCGGCCGAGAACGCGGCCAGCAGCCAGGCGCCCTGGGACGTCTCCAGGCCGAACCCGGTTCGCAGCCGGGGCGTGGTCGGTCCGACGACGCTGGCGAACGCTCCCAGCGCCAGGAACCCCACCGCCCCGGTGATCATCAGCCGCACCCGTGACGACGGACTTGAATCGGCATATGTCCGCATGGATCAGCACACAATCATGCATACTTCGGCAGAGTCAAGGACAAACCGGCAGGAGGACGTGTGGTGCAGGCTTTCGCACAGGAACGTCAGGCGCGGATTCTGGACGAGCTGCGGCAGCACGGACGGGTGGAGGTCACCGCGCTGGCCGTCCTGCTGGACGTCTCCGAGGACACGGTGCGCAGGGACCTGCGAGCCCTGTCCACGGCGGGCCACCTGCACAAGACCCACGGTGGCGCGGTGCTGCTCGACACCGCCAGGATGGGCTGGACGACCAGGGCCGACGTGGCCGCCGCGGCGAAGAGGGCCATCGCGGAGGCGGCGGTGTCGGTGGTGCGGCCGGGTGACGTGCTGATGCTGGACGGCGGGTCGACGGTGCTGGCGTTCGCCACGGCGTTGGAGATCCGTCCGTTGACGGTGGTGACGAACTCGCTCGACCTCGCACGGGTCTTCGACGCCGACCCGGAGGTCGACCTCGTGCTCACCGGGGGGCAGTGGGACCGCGACTCGCGCATCCTCACGGGCTCGGCGGCGGTGCGGTCCACCGGCCGCTACCGCGCCGACTGGGCGATCCTCGGCGCGTGCGCCCTGCACCCCGACGTGGGAGCCACGTCGGTGAGCGCCGCCGACGCCGACGTCAAGACCGCCATGGCGGAGGCTTCCCGGCGTACCGCGGTCCTCGCCGACGTCACCAAGCACGGCCACGTCGAACCGCACCTCGTGCTGCCGCCCGACCGGATCGACCTGGTCGTCACCGACGACGCCGAGGCGTCCGGCCAGTGGCTGGAACGGCACGTGGAGGTGGTGACGGCGCCCGCCCCGGATCGGCAGGGGTGAGCGCCCCCGTTCACCCCAGCACCGCGGAACGCCCACCGAACGGGATCCGACCCGCCCCGCCCAGCACGATCTCGGTGTCCGTCCCCGGCAGCGGCTCGCCGACCAGCGCTTCCACCGTCGCCGCGGCCATCCGCAGCGCGGGCGCGGCGGGCGGCTCGTCGGTGATGTCGAGCTGGTGCACGGCCAGCTCGACCGCCCAGGTGGCGAGGAAGTCGCCGCTGCCGAGCACGTGGCCCTGGAACCGCACCGCGGTGTCGCCGAGCCGCGACGCCGCCAGCGCCACCCCCTCCAGGGTCGGGCGCAGGTGCCCGAGCACGCCGCTCGGCCTGCGGTAGGCGGCGCTGAGCCTGCGAGCGAACACCAGCCCGTCGAGGCCCTCGGCATCCGGGTCCGTGCTCGGGGGTGCCGACCGCCAGTAGTCGGCCGCGTCGGTCGTGGGCGCCGCGCCGGTGGTGTGCAGCATCCCGAGCAGCATCTCCTGGAGTCCCAGGTGGACGTGCACGAGGACGTCGCCCACCACCCACCCGTGGCACCGGCTGCGGTCGAGCACGCGCTCGTCGGTCATCGGGTCGCAGGCCCGACCGAACGAGTCCAGTCCCGCCAGGAACGCCGTCAGCCCGTCACCGTGGTCCACCCGCATCACCCCACCCTGCCACGGGCCCGCTTGAGGATCACGCCACGACGGTGGTGATCGGACCCGCACGTTTGTCGGCCGCACGCGGGGGAATCCCGGTGCGCCGGGTATTCCGCCCGACCGGACCCGAGGAGCGGACGTGGTCGAAGAAGCACGGGACGTCGACACGGCGGGCATGGAAGAGCAGCTCGCCCGGTCCAAGCAGTTGATCGACGAGGCCAAGGTGACCGCGGCCGAACTGGCCGAGACCAATCCCGACCCGTACAAGACCGAGGCCGAGCACGACGAGGCCTCGGGGTTCGAAACCGGTGGGGACACCCCGGAAAGCGAATCGCCCGGTGCCACGCGGGCGACTCCCGGAAGCTGATCCCCCGCACCACGGCCCGACCACCGCGACCCGATCGCCGAGTTCGTTGCTGCGCCGAGGATTCCGCTCAGCCCGACACGGGTATTCCAGGGACATGACGAAGGTCGATCTCGAAATCCCGAGTTCACCCGAAAAGGTGTTCGCCGTGCTCTCCGACGGCTGGTCCTACGCGGGTTGGGTGGTCGGGGCGACGCACATCCGCGACGTGGACCACCTCTGGCCCGAAGTGGGGACGCGCATCCACCACAGCGTCGGGGCGTGGCCGCTGCAGATCGAGGACGAGACCGTCGTCCAGGCCGTCGACCACGGGAAGTCGTTGGAGCTGCACGCGAAGCTGTGGCCCGTCGGCACCGCCTGGATCCGGTTCGAACTGGTCCCCACGACGAGCGGCGGGACCAGGGTCACCATGACGGAGAAGGCCGTCAAGGGACCCGGTTCCCTGATGCCGGAACCCGTCCAGGCGGTCTTCCTGGTCCCGCGCAACAGGGAAACCCTGAACCGCCTGTCCGACCTGGTCCTGCGCGGCGATCACCGGTAGACCGCGCGCAGCGCCGCTCCCACCACCGCCCGGTACGCGCCGCCCGCACGGCTGTGCCGGGCGATTGCCGCGCGCGCCGCGTTCGCACCGCACGCACCGTGCACTCCCCCGCCGGGATGGGCGGACGCGCTCGCCAGGAACAACCTGTCGATCGGCGTGTCGGCACGGGACAGTCCCGGCGTCGGCCGGAACACCAACTGCTGGTGGATGCCCGCCGTCCCCGCGTTGATCGCGCCACCGACCACGCTGCGGTTCCGCGCCTCCAGGTCGCCCGGTCCGCTCACCGAGCGGGCGATCACCAGGTCGCGGAAGCCAGGGGCGTGCTTCTCCACCACCTGCTCGATGCGATCCGCTCGCCGCCGCAATCGGTCGGCGGACCACACCTCCCCGCGTGGCACGTGCGTGTAGGCCCAGACCGATTCGGTGCCCGCGGGCGACCGGGTCGGGTCGGAGGTGGTCATCTGCCCGAGCAGCAGGAACGGGTTCCGCGGCAGCCTCCGGCACGCCAGGTCGTTCGCGAAGTCCGCCAAGCCGTCCAGGTCGGAGCCGAGGTGGATCGTCCCGGCTCGTCGCGCGTCCTCCGAGAGCCACGGGATCGGCCCGGACAACGCCCAGTCGACCTTGATCGTCGCGTCGTCCCACTCGAACCGGTCCAGGTCCTCCAGCAGCCGCGCGGGCAGGTGGTCCGGCCCCACGAGGTCCAGGTACAGGGCGGGAGCGGGCACGTCGGTCAGCACCGCACGGCGCGCCCGCACGAGTTCGCCGTCCGCGTCGCGCACGCCCAACGCCCGGCCGTCCGCCACGATCACCTGCCGCACGGGCCTGCCGCACTCCACCCGGCCGCCGAGGGCGACGAGCCTGCGCACGAGGGCCGCGACCAGTTCGCCTGCGCCGCCCTGGGGCACGGGAAAGCCGACCTCCTGGCCGAGCATCGCCAGCAGCCAGCCGAAAACAGCCCCGCCCGCCTGGTCCGGCCCGAGGTCGGTGTGCAGCGCGTTGCCCGCCAGCAGGATCTTCGCGCCCTCGCCGCGGAACCGCTCGTCGCCGAACGAGCGCACCGGCTGCGTCGCCATCCGCGCGAACCTCAGCGCGTCGGACGCGCCCAGCTCGCGCAGCAGACGAGCGCCCGACCGGACCGGCGGGAACGGTTGGAGCAGCGCGCCCAGCAGGTCGTCGCGGACGCGCTGCCACGTCCGGTACTCCGCCAGCCACGCGTCGGCGTCCCGCCCGTCGAACGCACCGACCGACTCGGCGGTCCGCTCGGGATCCCTGGAGAGCAGCGCGGAGCGGCCGTCCGGGAACACGTGGGCCAGCACCTCGGGGGCGTGCACCCAGGTCAGGCCGTGGTCGGTCAACCCGAGGCCGCCCAGCACCGGCGAGGCCACGCCGAGCGGGTAGAACGCGCTGAACAGGTCGTTGCGGAACCCCGGCGCGGTGATCTCCGCGGTCCGCACGGCTCCGCCCGGCGTGTCCGCGGCCTCCAGGACGAGGACGCTCCAGCCTTCGTCGGCGAGCAGGTTGGCCGCCACGAGCCCGTTCGGTCCCGTTCCCACGACGACCGCGTCGTACTCGTTCACCGCGCCTCCCTGCCTTGGTCCTGGTGCGTTGGTCCGCCGGGCCCGAGCCGCCCCGGTCCGCGCCGGAGCGGCGCGCAGCCGCCACGGTCGATCACGGCGACGAACCGCTGAAAGGTGTTGACGACCGTCATGACAGCTGTCCGGTTCGACGGTCCACTAGGGATTCCGCCACTTCTCGTCGGTGAGGCGTTCGCTCGCCTGCGGGCCCATGAGGAGCATCCCGCCGTCGACCACCCAGGAGGCCCCGGTCACGTAGCTCGCGGCGGGCGACGCGAGGAACGCCACCACGGCGGCGACCTCGGCGGCGTGCCCTGGGCGTCCCAGCGGCACGCCGGGGCGGCGCTGGTCGCGGGGGTCCTCGTCGGTCTGGCCGGTCATCGGCGTGGAGATCTCGCCCGGTGCCACGGAGTTCACCGTGATGGCGTGCTCGGCCAGCTCCACCGCCAACACCTTCGTCAGCATGCCGAGGCCCGCCTTGGCCGCGCAGTACGGTGCGGCGCCGACGCGCGGCGCGTGCTCGTGGACGCTGGTGATGTTGACGATCCGGCCGCCCGCCCCGGCCGCGACCATGTGGCGGGCCGCGCGCTGGGAGCACAGGAACGCACCGTCCAGGTCGACCGAGAGCACCGAGCGCCACGTCTCGAAGTCCAGGTCCAGGAACTTCTGGGAGCTTCCGGTGCCCGCGCAGTTGACCAGGACGTCGACGCCGCCGAGGTCGGCGACCAGGTCGTCGACTACCGAGGCGGCGGCAGGGAGGTCGGTGAGGTCCAGTTGTCGGACGAAGGCCCGGACACCCGCGTCGCGCACTTCGGCGGCGGTCTTCTCGGCTCCGTCCGCGTCCTGGTGGTAGGTGATGCCGACGTCCGTTCCGCCGCGCGCGAGAGCGACGGCGATGGACCGACCGATGCCGGAGTCCGAGCCGGTCACGATGGCACGCGCAGGGGTGCCTGGGCGATCGTCGGGCAGCGGGGCGGCAGTCGCCATGGATGGTCCTCCAGGGGCTCGGCTCCGGGGATACCCGATCGAGCCGCGCTGACACCAGTGACCGCCCGCGCTCCGCGATCCGGTCGGGCGGCATGGCCGCGGCCGTTCTACCTTGGGGACCACGACCGAGTCAGCAGGAGTCGTCTTGGCAAAGCAGGAAGGGCCTCCGCCGAAGACCGAGGACGGGCACTTCGTCGTCATCTCCGGCAGGCGGTGGCGCGCCACCGACCCGGACATCCCCGAAGACGTGGGCGCGGAGTTGCGCAAGGCGCTGATGGCGGCGCGCCGGGACGTCGGCCGGGCCCTGCGCTCCGGTGACGACCCGGCGTCCGCCCGAGCGCGCGTGCAGGCGGCGAAGGTGGCGCTCGGCGAACGCGGCACTCCCTGGTGGGAGCAGACGCCCGCCCAGCGGCGACAGCGGTGGACGCGGGGCTTGCGCGAACTGGAGGCGTGAAGGGCGGTTTGGCACCCCGCCCCGCAGGGCACCCGCACCTCGAACGCGCTGCCGCGACGAAAGGGAGATCATGGGACTCGACGACAAGTTCGACGCCAAGACCGATGAGCTCAAGGGCAAGGCCAAGGAAGGCGTCGGCCACGCGACCGACGACGAGGGCTTGGAAGCCGAGGGCAAGGGCGACCAGGCGAAGGGCCACCTGAAGCAGGCGGGCGAGAAGGTCAAGGACGTCTTCAAGGGCTGACCGAACAAGGATTCTCGTGGCCGGGCGACGAAGTGTCGCCCGGCCACGCTGCGTTCAACCGTTGCGGAGCAACGCGTCCGTCTCGCTGGAGTGTCCGATTCGGACAGTTCGCTCACGCCGTCCCGACCACCGCGAACGCCCGTCCGCCGTCGTGCGCGGGGTGGGACGGCCGACGTGGGAGGTGTCCGCGGGTGGCGTCCGCCACCGAGTCGTGGAGCGCGATCTCGGAGTCCATTCCCGCCAGCGCGATCATCCTGGCCACCTGTCGGGATCCGACCACGCGGAGGTCGACCACGCGGTCGGCCGCCGCCGACAGGCTCGCGAGGGCCACCGAGTCGACGAAGGTCACACCGGTCAGGTCCAGCACCACGGCGTCGTGGTCGCCACCGACGCGGACCAGGTGCTCTTCAAGGTCCCGCGCGGTGTTCGCGTCCAGTTCACCGGAAACCGTGACGACCGCAGTGGCACGGGCGTCGTCGACGCTCAGCGAGAAATCGGCCCCCGACATGGAACATCCCTCCATCTTGTGCTTCGGTGAGCTTTGCGGCCGGACCAGCGCGGAGTCGTGCACTCGTCGGCGTCCGCGCTGGTCCGACTTGGTCTTCCGCCTCGCGGGGCGGCCGGTCCGGCCCACCCGCCGAGTCACACGGCCCGCAGCGGCGGGTAGGGCTCGCCCGACGGGTGCTGCGACCTGGTGGCGTTCCTGGCTTCCCGGAGCTGGTCCTCCAGCGTCACGATCCGGCACGCCGCGTCCAGACCGGTCCCCTGGTCCACCAGTTCCCGGACGCGAGCGGCGAGTCGCAACTGGTAGCGGGAGTAGCGCCGGTGGCCGCCGGTGGAGCGCTGCGGCTCGATGAACCCCGACACGTCGAGACCGCGCAGGAAACCGGCCGAGGTGTCGAGCATCTCCACCGCCCTGCCCATCGTGTAGGCCGGGTAGTGGTCGTCGTCGAACTTGTCCGTCACCGGTGACTCGGCCACCGGCGATACGTGTTCCCCTTCTGGTGTCATCGCGCCTCCACATCACGAGGGGCCCCGGCGCAAAAGCGCCGGGGCCCCGGGGTTGTTGGGCTTCACTTACCACCTAGCCGACCGTGAGACCGGCTTCCTCTGTCCGCGCCACCCGCACAAGAAGCGAGTGCAGCGGGGATCGCATGTGCGTAACCGAAGACCACCTTCCTATCCGATGGAACCGCGGTACCCGTCCGGTCGAGATCAACCAAAAACGGGCGATCCGATGGTGTGCAACCCTTCCCTTCTCCTCTGATGATCACTTCGTGCACTCTCACGCGATGGTCGGCACCGGACCTGATGCACATGCCGGACTCACCTCACCGACCATCCCTGGCCACCAGCCTGAAGCCCCTTCCACAGATCGGCTCCGGCACACCTGACCGTCCAACAACAACTATCTAACTCACTGCACCAACAAAAACACTTGCACATTCACTTAGCCAACTGCACTGACAAAATCACTTGCTTATCCTGCTTTTGCTGTCCACTCGGCCGTCGGCGCTACTTCCGGTCCTACCTGCCGACAACCCCTGGTCCACTGCCGAGGAGCCCCTTCACCGTCCGGCTCCAGCACGTCCGACCGTCTTGCCTTGACCTCACGGGCAGTTCGTCATCTCCCGTGCCACTGACTTTCTCTCGTCCAACGAGGAGAACACTACACACAGCCGCCCGTGAATGTCTACCTCGGCCAGCACAGATTTACTCGTTCGAGTGACCAAGGCCTTCTCACCAGCGACAATGAGGTCCATCGAGACGATCACCCGGTGCCGGTCGCACCGCCAGGTCGCCCTCACCCCGATCCGCTCCACGCTCCGCGGTGGGCAGCGCTCACCGGGTCGCGCCGAACCCGACGCCGTCGTGGACGGAGAGCAGCTCGAACTCCCTTGCGGTGTCGGCGATCGAGCCCGCGCAGGTGAGCGGGCTGTCGACTCGGCGGAACACCGCCCGCACCTCGACCACCACGTCCGGCGCGGTGAACCCCACCCGCCAGCGGCGACGTTCGACCTCGTCGACCGATACCGGCCGGAGTCGGTCGAGGCGGTCCTCGTCGAGGTGCTCACGGGCGAAGTGCTCGGCCGCCTGGACGGGAGCGGGCACCGAGGACCGGCCCCGCGACACCGAACGCAGCACCGCACCCCGTTCGTGCGCTTCGACGACCTCGACGACGGTCTCCCGGTCGAGTCGCCCGTAGTACAGGCCGTGCGGCAGGACCACCAGGTTGGCGGCGAAGCGGTCGCCGCCGACGTGCGAGCACTCCCAGGTGTCGGCGGGCCGTGCGGCGGCCAGCGCGGCGGCGACCGGTCGGCCGCGCACCGCGCAGCACAGGTCGTGCTTGCCGTGGGTGCACACCAGGTAGACCGGTCGTTCGGAGCGCGCACCCCGTGGCGCGTCCAGCCGAACGCCCGCCAGGTCGGCTGGTTCGTCGAACTCCGACCACCAGAGCCGTTCACGCCCCGGCGTGGAGTCGGCGAACGCCCACCTCTTCGGGCCGTCCGACGAGGAGCGGCCGGGCCGCCGGATGAACAGCACCCTGGCGCCGACGTCCGCCGCAGCGGCGGTGATCGCGATGCCCTCCGCTGATCGGCGCAACGGGTCGGGCCCCCACGGACCTGGGTGCTCGACGAGCACCCAGTGGCGAACCGGCGGCGCGGTCGCGGTGGGTGCGTCGTTCCGGCGGACGCACCCGTCGGCGCACCGCTCACCGATCACGGCGGCGGCTTTCCGAGGACACCACGGCCACTTCGGCGGCGTCAGCGAGAACCAAGATCATCTCCCAGGGGTGGGCGGCGGACTCGGCCGGGAAGCGCTCTCGCCATGGCCAACGCCAAGCGGACGTCGATGGTGCCCGCACCGAGGCCGACCTCGACGAACCGGTCGAACGCGGACTGGTCGTCACGCGCGGCGGCCGTCGCGATGTCCAACGGCCACGACCGGCGGGTGAGCCGGGCCAGCGCGTCGGTGTGCCGGAGGTGTCGGCCCAGTCGCCTGCGCAGCGCGCGGCGGTAGGTGGCCGCCGGATCGGCCGTGAGGGCGGCGGCACCTGCCAGGCTGCCGGACAGGACCGCGTAGTAGATGCCTTCACCGGTCAACGGGTTGATGAGCGACGCGGCGTCGCCTGCCAGCAGAACACGGCCGTGTCCCACATCGGGTCGACCGGTGGACAGCGGCAACCGGTGTCCGCGCAACCGCAGCGGCGCCAGGCCGGGCAGGAGTTCGTGCAGCCTTCCGGTCAGCTCCGCGCGGGTGGGCGCGGCACCGCGGACGAGCTGCCCGTACCCGACGTTCGCGGTGCCGTCGCCGACGGGAAAGGCCCAGGCGTAGGCGGGCCAGTGCGTGGAGGTCATGGTGAGCAACTGCTCGCCGGGAGGCCACGCGTCGGAAGGCGCGTACCCCCGCAGCGCGATGGCGACCGTTCCGGAGCGGGCCGGGCGGGCTCCGCACTGGCGGCGCACCACCGATTCCGCGCCATCGGCCCCGATGACCGCGTGCGCGCGGATGTCCCCGTCGACCAGGACCACGCCGTCGGCGGTCGTCACCGTCCGCACGCGCCGACGGCGCAGCACCGCGCCCGCTGCCACAGCGGCACGCACGAGGCGCTCGTCCAGCAGCGCCCTGGGCACGACGGCGGCAGGTCGCGCGAACCCGCGGGCCGCCTCGACCCCACGTGGTGACACCAGCCGCAGCGCGGTGATCGGTCGGGTTCCGACGACGAGCGCGTCCACGTCGACGTCGAGGCCGCCGAGCACGTCGAAGGCCTGCGGTGCGACGCCGTCGCCGCAGACCTTGTCCCGCGGGAAGGTCGCCGCGTCCAGCAGCAGGACGCGCGCGGTCGGGTCGGCGCGCAGTGCCGAGATGGCCGCCGTGGACCCGGCGGGTCCCGCGCCCACGACGACGAGGTCCCAGTCGCACCGCGGAATCGGCTCGGCCGTGCCGCCGCTCATCGGGCGAGTTGGTCGACGGCGAGGGAGAACAGCTTCGGCGCGCGTGCGGCCAGCGGCACAACGTGCCGAGCCAGGGCGGGCCTGCACCGGGTCCACAGCAGTCCGGAGGTCAGCCAGCGGGAACGGCGCGACGTGCTGCTCCACGCGCGGTCGTAGTCGTCGGGTCGGTCGTCGCTCAGGCACCGGACGAGTTCGGCGGCCGCGGCCAGCGACAGCGCCAACCCCTCGCCGGTCAGCGCGTCGATGTACCCCGCGGCGTCGCCGACCAGCAGCACCCGGCCCGCGACCCGGCCGGAGGTCCGCTGGCGCAGAGGTCCCGCTCCGCGGACGTCGGAGACCGGCTTCGCGTCGACCAGCCGAGCGGCCAGGTCGGGGAAGGCCGCCAACTGGTCGGCGAAACCGCCGCGGGCGGAGGAGAGGATCGCGACGCCGATGGTGTCCTCCGCGACCGGGGTGACGTAGGCCTCGGAGTGCTCCGCCCAGGTCACCTCGACCGATTCGCTGAACGGGCGGATGGCGTAGTGGCGCCGCAGTCCCCACCGGGTCGGTCCGGTGCCGCTGCCCGCGTCCAACCCCGCCAGGCCGCGGATCGAGGAGTGCAGGCCGTCGGCGGCGACGAGGTACCGGGCGCGGAGGTCGCCGGCTTGCACGTGGTCGGCGTGCTGGACGATCCCGGTGACCGGGTTCGGCAGGATCGCGACACCGTGCCGGACCACCTCGGCGCGCAACGCGTCGTGCAGGACGGTGCGCCGGACGCCACGCCCTGCTCCGTCGCGGAACAGGGCGTGCGCGACCGTCGGGCCCTGCCGGTAGGTGATGCCCCTGATCGCCTGTCCGGGGGGATCGACGCCGAGCGCGGCGAGCGCGCGCACCGCGCCGGGCATCAGCCCCTCCCCGCACGCCTTGTCGATGACCCCGGCGCGCTTCTCGCACACCACGACGTCCAGACCCGCCCTCGCGCATCCGAGCGCCACCGCTAGACCGGCGGGACCACCACCGGCGACCACGACGTCACGCATGCGCCGACCGCAGCGCGTCGTTCTCGGCGCGGATCCGCACGGTCAGCAGCCCGGCGTTGAGCACGGTGAACACCACCGCGGTGACCCAGGCCCCGTGCACCAGCGGCAGGGCGAACCCCTCGACGACGACCGCCACGTAGTTCGGGTGCGGGAGGAAGCGGTAGGGGCCACCGGTCACCATCGGCAGCCCCGGCACGACCACGATCCGGGTGTTCCACTGGTGGCCGAGCGTGCGGATGCACCACCACCGCAGCCCCTGCGCGGCGACCACCAGCGCCAGCATCGGCCACCCGAGCGCGGGCAGGAAGTCGCCGTCGCGCCACCACACCTCGACCAGGCACCCGACCAGCAACCCGGTGTGCAGCACGACCATGAACGGGTAGTGCGAGAACCCGCTCTCCCGACCTCCGCGCGCTCGGCTCCACGCCAGGTTCCGCTTGGCCACCACCAGTTCCGCCAGGCGTTCGACCCCGACGAGCCCGACCAGGACCGTGTACCAGATCTCGCTCACCACTGGAGCAGCACCAACTCTGCGCAGAAACCGGGCCCCATGGCCATTACCACTCCCCAGTCCCCGGCGGCGGCGGGCCGCTCGGCGAGCGTGTCGGCGAACACGTGCAGCACGGACGCGGAGGACAGGTTGCCGATCCGGTTGAGCGAGCGCCACGTCAAGGCCAGGTCGTCCGCGTCGAGGCCGAGCACGGATTGGATGGCCTCGATGACCTTGGGCCCGCCGGGGTGGGAGATCCACCGCGCGATGTCGTCGACCACCAGGCCGTGCTGCGACAGGAAACCCTTGACGTCCTCGGCGAGGTAGGTCTGCACCAGGTCCGGCACCTCGGCACCCAGGACGATCTTGAACCCGGTGTTGCCGACGTCCCAGCCCATGGCGCGTTCGGAGTCGGGGTACAGGTGGCTGACGGTGTCCACCACCCGTGGACCGTCCGCCGCACGGGGGTGTTCCGCACCGACCGCGACCACCGCGGCGGCGCCGTCGCCGAACAACCCGGAGGCGATCATGTTGGCAACACTGGGATCCTGGCGCTGCACGGTCAGCGAGCACAGCTCGACCGACACCAGCACCGCGACCGCGTTCGGCCAGCCGCGCAGGAAGTCGTGCAACCGGGCCACTCCCGCGGCACCGGCCAAGCAGCCCAGACCCAGCATCGGTATCCGCTTGACGTCGGGCCGCATCCCTATCCGGGCCGCGATCCTGGAGTCGAGGGAGGGCACGGCGATCCCGGTGACCGTCGTGGACACCACCAGGTCCACGTCCGCCGGTTCGAGGCCCGCGGCGGCGAGCGCGCCGAGCACGGCGTCGCAGCCGAGGTCCACCGCCACCGACAGGAAGGCGTCGTTGGCCGCCGTGAACCCGTCCAGCTCGGCGTACCGCTCGATGGGGAGTGCCAGGTGGCGGGTGGCCACCTGGGCGCTGTCGTGCAGCCGGTCCACCACGGCGCGGGAGGCCGACTCGGGCAGGCAGAGTCGCGAGAACAGATCGGTCAGCTGCGCCTGTGGATATCGGTGCGGGGGCAACTCCCCGTGCACTGCCACTACCGTCGTCACCCTGCTCACCGTACGGGCTGCGCCTACACTTGGCAGATGACAGGCTTTCCGCCCATGTCCCGGAAGCGGGCGGTGTTCCCCGGTTTGATCGGGGCCTGCCATCCCGTTCCCTCACTGGCCGTCACGACCGTGTCGGTGTTGCTCGCGCTCGGTGTCGGACACGACGCGGCCGGCGTGGCGCTGATCGGCGCGACCGTTCTCACCGGGCAGTTGTCGGTCGGCTGGTCCAACGACTGGGTCGACAACGCCAGGGACCGCGCCACCGGTCGAACGTCCAAACCGGCGGCGACCGGGCAGGTCCCGGTCCGACTGGTCGCCACCGCGGCGGCGCTGGCGCTGGTCGCCACGATCGCGTTGTCCGCGCTGCTCGGCGTCCAGGCCGGTGCCGCGCTGCTGCTGGGAGTGGCAGCGGGCTGGGCCTACAACCTCGGGGTGAAGGCCACCGCCTGGTCCGGGTTGACCTACCTGCTGGCGTTCGGCGCCCTGCCGCTCGGGCCCTACCTCGCGCTGCCGGGACAACCCTGGCCACCGTGGTGGGTGCCGGTGGTGGGGGCGCTGCTCGGTTTCGGCGCGCACTTCGCGAACGTCCTGCCCGACCTGCGCGCGGACGCCGCCACGGGGGTTCGCGGCCTTCCGCAGCGGCTCGGTCCGCTCTGGGGCGTGGTGGTCATGGCGATCGCGCTGGCGGCGGCGTCCGTCGTGCTCGGCGTCGGCCCGGTCGGGGTCTCCACGGCGTTCACGGCGACCGCCGTGATCGGCGGGGTCTTCGGCGCGCTCGCCGCGACGGCCGTCGCGCTGCGGGCTCCCCACAGCTCGGCCGCGTTCCGGATCACGATCGCGATCGCCGTCCTGGACGTCGTGCTGCTGATCGTCGCGACCAGGTGAGGACCACCGTCGCTGAAGCGCCACAGCGGGGACACCCGCACGCCGACGCGCGGGTGTCCTCGTCTTGAGCGAACCGGTCCCACGTGGGACTAGCTCGCGGCGACGCCGCTCCGACCTTCGAGGCCCGACGAACGTCCACTGTGGATTCGCGGGGAGAAGCTGAGCGCCACCAGGGCCAGGTTCGCCGCCGCGGCCGCTCCGACGATGGCGGCGATCGGGGCCACGAGCCCGGCGACCGCGCCGGAGCCCAGCACAGCGCCGAGGAGTGCCGCGCCGACCGCCGCGGCGAGGCTCGCCCGCCGGGCCGGGAGCGGCATGTCGCGGTGGGCCCAGGCCAGGTGGGCGCCGATGCCGATCATCAGACCCACGCCGGGCGCGACGACCGTCGTGCTGCCGACGAAGTCGTCCGGGTTGACCGTCCAGACCAGCAGGACGCCGAGGAACCACCCGCCCAGACCCAGCGGGATCGCCGTCAGGACCCGGAGCAGGACGCCCGCCCGCGGGCTGAAGCCGCCGCGCTCGCGCCACCTGCGGGCCATCATGCCGAGGAGCAGCAGGGCCAGGCCCGCGACCGTGACGACGACGCCGACCAGGAGCTTGGCGATCGTGGACATGCTCAGCGGGACGGCGTCGAAGTCGACGGGCCGCGTGTCGAACCGGGAGCTGTCCACCCGGCCGGTGTCGAAGAAGGTCGTGAGCAGGTGCTTGCCCGCTTCGGGGCGGTGCTCCCAGAAGTCGGCGGTGTGGCCGAGGTCGGGCAGGATCACCTGCTGTCCGCGGGACAGCGCGGGCAGGAGTTCCTCGGTGGCCGTCCGCGCGGGGGTGGAGAAGTCGATCGAGCCGCTGACGAGGAGGGTTTCGACGTCGCTCGGCCGCATCGTGCGGTACTCGGCGTTGTCGGGGCTGTCCGGCCACGCCGTGGGGAAGCCCGACGGGCCGGCCCAGAGGAAGTCGGTCGAAGCGTTGCCCAGGATCGAGCCGGGATCGCCGCTGTCCTCGTAGTACCGCTGGACCGCCGGGGCGTCGATCATGGCGAACGACGCGAGTTCGCCCCAGACGATCGAGGTGGGCAGGATGACGTCGCCGAGGAACGACATCGCCCACATCGCTCCGGCGTCTCCGCTGAGGTAGGCGTCGACGAGGGTCGGCGCGTTGTTCGGCGCCGAGGCCGGGCCGTTGTGGTGCATTCCGTACTGGCTCAGGATGCGGACGTTGGTGTCCTTGACGCGGAAGGGACCCCAGCGTTCGGGGATGTCGGCGGCGGCGTCCCGGACCGAGGCCACGAGGTCCGGCGTGCGGGCGGCGCAGGAGGCGTCGGCGCGGCACAGGTCCGCGTACTGGGCGAACTGCGAGTCGGTGGTCTTCGGGTCCCAGAAGAGGTGGCCGGGCGGGTTGACCGAGATCATCGTGGACCGGTGGAGCGCTTCGGGGTGGCGCCAGGAGTAGACCATGGCGGTGCGCGTTCCGGCGCTGGAGCTGAGCAGGTTGATCCGCGAGTAGCCCAACGCGGTGCGGACCGCCTCCAGGTCCTCGACCCGCTGGACGATCGAGTACCCGGTGAGGTCGACGCCGTCACGGGTCAGCCGGTCCGCGCACGCCTTGAACGCGCGCGTGGTGGCGGGCAGGGCCTTCGCGCCGGTGAGGTCGTCCGACGCCTGCATCGCCCCGGTGACCTCGGGGCAGTCCAGGCGCCTCGACCCGTCGACGCCGCGGTAGCCGACCAGGACCACGTCGTGGTCGTCGTTGAGCCGACTCGCCTGCGGGAACCCCATGTTCGTGGCGCCGGGACCACCTCCCAGCCGGAAGACCGGTTCGCCGGGGTCGGCCGCGGTGGCGCGGATCCGGATCACCGGCAGCGCGATCAGGTCGGACGCCGGGTCGCGCCGGTTCTCCGGGACCACGAGCGTGCCGCAGTCGGCCGCGACGACTCCGGCCTCGGTGTCGTAGTCGCACTGCTCCACGGCGAGCGACCCCGCGGCCGCTCCGTCCGGCACGGCGAGGGTCTGCTCCGGCCGCACGGTCAGGTAGACGAGGGAGAGGAGGACGCCCCCGGTGATCGCGAGGGCGACGAAGCGGGGACGGGGCTTGAACAGTGCCATGCCCTGAACAGTAGGAATTCCGGCGCCTTCGATCTTCACTCCACGGATTTACGGGTCCTCCCCCGCCAGGGTGATGCGTGGAGCACGATGACCGGTGCGACATCGTCCTCACGAGGCGGAGCGCGCTCGACGGAAGGGGTTCACCATGACCGACTCCGACATGGCAGGCCTGCGGGAGCGGTCGGACGACGGGGACGAGGACGCGACCGACGAGCTGATCCAGCTCGCGGGCGAACTCGGCGACCTGGGCGAATTGCGGCGCCTCGCCGACCAGGGCAACTCGACCGCCGCCGACGAGCTGATCCAGCTCGCGGGCGAGCAGGGCGAGGTGAACGAGCTTCGACGCCTGGCGGACGCGGGGAACTCCACCGCGGCGGACCAGTTGATCGAACTCGCGACCGAGCTGGGAGACCTGGACGAGCTGCGGCGCCTCGCCGACCAGGGCAACTCCACCGCCGCCGAACAGCTCGCCGAACTCACCTCCGAGTGACCGTTCGCGGCCAGGACGTCCGCGCTTGACGTGCTCGCACCGGTGACCCCCGACAGGGCCACCGGCACAGCACCTTCAGCGAACAACCGGCCCGCTCGTCCCTTCGGGAACTCCTGGTGGACCGGGCGGTGTCCTCGACCGGTCCGAGCCTGCGGGTTCGCGCTGCCGGGGCAGCCGCTCCCCGGCGGAACCCCCGGTTCGGCACGTCGGCACCCGGAGTTCCGCGCGAGTTCAGCCCCCGCTCCCCCGCCGTGGGTACCGTTCCGGCGAGTGCTCCGGTCCGCGGCACGAACAGCGCCACCCAATCGGTCCTGATAGGACGGTCACTGATGGCCACACCGACGTCCACGGGCACACCGCGGCAGCAGATGGTCCTGCCCGGTCGGTCCACCGGCGAGCAGATCCTGGTCAAGACCTTCGTCCTCATCCCGTTCGCCGCGCTGATCGCGGCGGTCCCGGTCGCCTGGGGTTGGGGGCTCGGCTGGACGGACGTCGTCCTGGCCGTGGTCTTCTACGTGGTGGCGTGCCTCGGGGTGACGGTCGGCTACCACCGGCACTTCACGCATCGCGCGTTCAAGGCGAAACGGGGTCTGCGCATAGCGTTGGCGATCGCCGGTGGCATGGCCGCGCAGGGGCCGGTGATCCCGTGGGTCGCCGATCACCGCAGGCACCACGCGTTCTCCGACCGGGAGGGCGATCCGCACTCGCCGTGGGCTTACGGCACCGGGCCGGTGGGACTGGCCAAGGGCTTCTGGCACGCGCACATGGGTTGGCTGTTCGAACGCGTCAGCACCAACACCGAGCGGTTCGCCCCGGACCTGTTGGCGGACCGGGACATCCGGGTGGTCGACCGGCTCTCCGCGTTGTGGCTGGGGCTGAGCCTCGGTCTGCCGCCGGTCCTCGGTGGACTGATCTCGTGGTCCTGGTGGGGCGCGGCGACGGCGTTCTTCTGGGCGAGCCTCGTGCGGGTGTCGTTCCTGCACCACGTGACCTGGTCGATCAACTCGATCTGCCACCTGATCGGCAGCAGGCCCTTCACCTCGCGCGACAAGGCGGCGAACTTCTGGCCGCTGGCCATCCTGTCCATGGGCGAGTCCTGGCACAACTCCCACCACGCCGACCCGACCTGCGCGCGGCACGGCGTGCTGCGCGGCCAGGTCGACATCTCGGCCGGGGTGATCCGGCTCTTCGAGAAGGCCGGGTGGGCGACCGACGTGCGCTGGACCAACCCCGAACGCCTGGCACGGGTCACCGCCAGGTCGTGAGCCGACGCGTGGTCGCCCAGCGGGTCAGGGTTTGCGCCCCATGGCGCCGAATCCGGGGAAGCGGTCGGCGTCGTCGTCCAGGTCGTACTCCGACTCCGGCCGCCACAGCGGCAGGCGTTCCACACCCGGCTCCACCAGCTCGAAACCGTCGAAGAACGCGGTGACCTCGGCCCGGCTGCGGAAGTTCATGGGCGTGACGTTGCTGTCGTAGTTGGTGCGCGACCAGTCGAAGCCGGGCCGGTCCCCCGGCTCGAACCCGGCGTGCGACACCGCCAGGTAGCTGCCGGGGGGCAGGTGGTCGCGGTAGTGGGCCAGGATGGCGCGGGGCTGGTCGGAGTCCGAGACGAAGTGCAGCAGCGCCACCGAGAGCAGGCCGATCGGCTGGTCGAAGTCCAGGTGGTCGCGGACCTCGGGGGCGGTCAGGACCGTCTCCGGCTTGCGCACGTCGGCCTGGAGCACCCGAACCCGCTGGTCGCCGTCGAGGATGGCGCGGCTGTGCGCGACGGCGACCGGGTCGATGTCGACGTAGACCACTCGCGCGTTCGGGTCGACCTGTCGGACGATCTCGTGCACGTTGCCCACGGTGGGGATGCCCGAGCCCAGGTCGAGGAACTGCCGCACGCCCGCGTCGAGCAGGAAGCGCACGGCCCGGCGCAGGAAGCCGCGGTTGGCCGCGCTCACCTGCCGCAGCATGGGCATCACCGTCAGCGCGGCGTTGGCCGCCACGCGATCCGCCTCGAAGTTGTGGGCGCCACCGAGCCAGTAGTCGTAGACACGCGCCACGCTCGGCCGGGTGGGGTCGATGCTCTCCGGTGCCCAGGCAGGCCGTTGCACGTCGCTCACCGGTTCTCCTCACAGCGTTGATCGTCGGCGACCATCATGGGGCACACGGCCGAGCAGGGGTACCGCGGACCCCTCACGCCGACCACCGGACAGCTCTTCGCAACCGTGAGCGAGATCGGTGGTCGTGGGCGACTCGTCCGCTCCACGGTCGACGTCGCTCTCCAGCGGTTCGGCAGGCGCGACCGTCGCGGATCGGCGTCCGGGCACGTCGTCGAACCGGCCCGCCTCGCCCGCGGTGGTCGTCACCGCGGGCGAGGCGCGCCGGTCAGGAGCAGCGGTAGTGCGCGGGTCGCTTCGCCTCGACCCCGACGATCGTGCGCTCGTCGTTGCTGAGCCCCGTCAGCGAGAAGGCGGACGGGATCGGCGTGTCCACGACAACGCCGTCGCGCCAGAGCACCACGCGCTGCACCGAGCCCACGAAGGCGTAGCCGGCGAGCGTGCCGTTGCCGCCGATGGAGCGCGCCGAGACCGCGCCGTCGCGGATGGTGCGGACCAGCGAGCCCTGCGCGTCCCACTCGGCAGCTGCGTAGCCGCTGTCGCTGGTGGTGCCGCCGACGACACGGCCGTTCCGGATGGCGAACGGCGTGCCGGAGCCGCCTGCGCCCTGCGCGGCGAGCACGCGCCACTGGCCCGCGGGGCTCACCACGTAGCCGCCGCCGGGGCTGGTCTGGACGATGATCCGGCCCTGCTCGTCGACGTCGGCGAGGAAGTTGGCGTTGAACGTCGGCGTGGGCAGCTCGCGGTAGGTGCCCGGCGCGTTCCCCGGCCACACCACCAGGATGGTCTTCGTGCCGATGTGCGCCCATCCGACGACGTCACCGGCGTTGTTGACCTCCCAGGCCGAGTACCCGGTCCAGGCGGGGTTGGCGGCCAGCGCGGTGGTCCGGCCGTCGTGGCCGATGGTGACGGCGGTGAACCGCCCGTTGACGATCGTGTCGCCGACCACCAACCCGGCGGCGTTCACGTCGCGGAAGTGGGGAATCTCGCCCGCGGCCCGCAGCACGACCCTCCCGCCGTCCCACAGCGTTCCCCTGGCATTGACGAGACCCCCGCCCAAGATCGACTTCTGCCCGGTGACGCCCACCGCGTACCGGCTGCCGTCGTAGCCCGCGATCTCGCCGATCGCGGTGCCCTCCGGCAGGTCCCACGAGGTCTTCTGCCACGTGCAGGCCGCCGCCTCCGTCGCGGCGGCCTGACCGGTCGGGAGTGACACCAGTGCCGTGCCGAGCACGACCGCGGCGAGGAGGCGCCTCATTTGCTGCTGCGACACGGAAATCCTCTTTCCTGGTGATGATCCCGACCTGTGCCCGAGTCTGGCAGCGATCGAGCAGCGAGCCGAGAGAACCGCGAGTGGACACTTCGGTCCCGAATCGCCAGCGCGGTGCCAGAAGACGGTGGCCGGTTGTTGCCGATCGAAACGGGATCCCGGCGATCCACCGACGCTGTCGAACCACGCGGACACCGGAGAACCGGTGGTGAGCGGCCACCGGCGTTCCCCGAGCACGGACGGTTGCACACCGGTAATTCGACGCTTGACCGCGACGCACTTGCCACCCCTCCGGCCCCTCCCTAGGTTCTGCACCCGGCAGAAGGTGGGACCTTCGAACCGGGTCGGGCAACGGCCCGGGGACGACCAGCGGAACCGAGAGGCGTCGAGTGAAGCAGCTGAGCACGGAGATCGATGGACAGCGGATCGCCTACCTGGAGAGCCCGGCCGACCAGGGCGGTCGAGACGGCCGCGCGGTCATCTTCGTCCACGGCAACTCGTCCTCGGCCAAGACCTGGCTCCCGGTGATCGGTGGTGACTTCGGCAGGCGGTTCCGCTGCCTCGCGCTGGACCTGCCGGGACACGGGAAGTCCGAGCCCGCCGCGGACCCGGCCGACTACTCGCTACCGGGGTACGCGGCCGTGCTCACCGGCTTCGCGAAGGAGGTCGGCGCCTCCGACGCGGTCGTCGTCGGCTGGAGCATGGGCGGGCAGATCACGTTGGAGGCCGCACCCGCGCTGGCGGACGCGAGTGGCTTCGTCCTCTTCGGTGCGGCGCCGGTCGCGTCGCCCGCGCAGATGGCGGAGGCGTTCCTGCCGAACCCGGCGATGGGCGTGCTCTTCAGCGCGCACGTCAGCGAATCCGAGGCGAGATTGGCCGCTGAGAGCTTCACCGCGCCCGGATCGCCGCTCGACACCAGCGAGTTCGTCTCCGAAATCCTGGCCACCGACGGCACGGCCCGCGCGGAGCTGGGATCCAGCGCCGGGGCGGGGCGGTTCGCGGATGAGATCGCGATCGTCGCAGCGCTCCGCAGGCCGCTGGCCATCGTGCAGGGCGCCGACGAGCAGTTGGTCAGCCTCGACTACCTGCGCGGGCTGACCATTCCCGCGCTGTGGCGCGGCGAAGTCCAGCTGATCCCCGGTGTCGGCCACGCTCCGCACCAGGAAGCGCCGCAGCGGTTCGCCGAGCTGCTGGCGGAATTCATCGACGACCTCGGTCCCGAACGGTGACCCACGAGGCCGTGGCGCTCGGCGACCTGAGTGGACCGCGGGGGATCCCGCTGCTGGGGACCTGCCCGAACTCGCTCGCGGTCAGGTCATGCCCGGGTGCTCGAACGGTGGTGCGACCGCTTCGGGCCGACGTACCGGGTCCGGTTGGGGCGAACGCCCGCGGTGGTGACCGCTGGCGCTCGGGTGGTCGAAACCGTTCTGCGGCAACGGCCCGACGCGTTACCGACGTGCGGCAGTACACCTTGGACGTCACCACCTGGCCGGCCACGGGCCACGACCTCACCTCCCTGGAACGCACCGGCGACGCGCCCCGCCCAAGACGGCCGGGAACGTTCTCCCCCGACCTGACGGATCAGTGCGGGAGTGCGATCGCCTCGTTGGTGGCCAACTCGGTCAACTGGGAGAAGGTGAGCGGAATCCGGTCGTCGCCGCCGCCGGTGGTCGCCTCGGTGAACTGGGACCTGGACGCCATCCCGACCACCGAGCCGTCCAGCCGGTAGTGGTAGACGGTCCGACGACCCAGGGAGTAGGCGCTCGGCTCGTCGCCACCGGCCTGCACGGCGACCACCACCGAGCCGTCCGGCCTCCTGGTCACGCTGCACGTGCTGTCCTCCGCCTTGGACTTCGCGCACAGCTGGTCCGGCGACATCACCCACGCGCCCACCCCGGCGATGGTGGTCTCCAGCTGCGCGGGCCCGGTCGAACCGATGTAGGGCACCACGCCGAAGAGCACGTCGGAGACCGTCCCGTCCCGCTCGTAGCCCGTTGCCTGGTAGGTCGGGCTCCACGTGCCGATGGTGGAGGGGTCGACACCTTGGCGTTGCAGGCCGGGGCTGATGTAGTCGACCCAGATGTGCTCCAGGTGGGGCTGGTCCTCCTCGTACGTGTGGTTCCGGCGGGGCGTGTCGTTCGGCGGCCAGGGGAAGTTCACCGACGTCGGCGCGGGGGCCGTGGCGGTCACGCTGGT
This sequence comes from Umezawaea sp. cmx-9-4, assembly GCA_049997955.1. Taxonomy (GTDB): domain Bacteria; phylum Actinomycetota; class Actinomycetes; order Mycobacteriales; family Pseudonocardiaceae; genus Umezawaea. The sequence goes on from JAEBDY010000016.1 coordinate 103,774, forward strand.
GGCGGTGTCCACCCCGTCCCGACCAGCCAGGAGGAACGCGGGCAGCGTGGCGACGGTGGCGATGATCAACGCCGTGGCCACCCCCACGCTCATCAGAGCGCGGCGGCGCTTCGTCAGCTGCTCGGCGCGGGCCATGAAGGAATCGGGGTCGAAGTCCAGCAGCGGCTCGTCCCACACCGCCTGCTTCATGCACTCGCGCAAGTCCTGTTCGCTCACGACGCCACCTCCGTCTCCATGGCCGAGCCGTTGCTCTCCACCGCGTCCACGGCCACCCGCAACGCCACGAGCCCCCTGGCCGTCTGGCTCTTCACCGTGCCCTCGGTGCACCCCATCACCGCCGCGACGTCCGCCACGGACAAATCCTCGAAGTACCGCAGCACCAACACCGCCCGCTGCCGAGGAGGCACCTTGATCAGCGCCTTCCGGACCAGCTCACGAGCCCACACCCGCCCGCTCACCAGATCCGGGTCCGCGGTGACGTCCGCCGTCTCCGGCAATTCGCCGTCACGCTGCTCGGCCCGCCGCCACGGCCTGCGCTTCTCGTCCAACCACGTGCGCAACAGGATCTTGCGCGCGTACGCCCCCGCGTGGTCCTGCTGCTGGACCCGGTGCCACGCCTGGTACAGCTTCATCAAGCTCTGCTGCATCAGGTCTTCCGCGGTGTGCCAATCCCCGCAGAACAGGTACGCCGTCCGACGCAGGGACGCGGCGTGGGTCACCGCGAAATCACGAAACCCCTGTTCCTCGGCCTTGCGCATACCAGCCCCTTCCCCGCCATCACCTCTCCACACGCGTGCCGCGCACCGGGGGTTGCACGTCTGCGGGTGAGAACCACGACCGCTCGACGACGGGGGTGTTGAGACGCTCGGCGATCACACCTGCGCCGACGGGATCCGCGGCTACGCCGTGCACCCGGCGCTGAGCGAGCGGTGGCTGGAGGAGTAGCGGCGGCGGTCTACGTCGGGTCGGGGGTTCCGGTGATGACGTCGACGGCCAGGCGGCGGTGGGCGGCGAAGAGGTCGAGGGCGGTTGCGGTGTCGCGAGCGCGCAGGGCGGCCACGAGGTCGCGGTGCTCGCTCGGGATGCGGGTGAGGTAGTCCTCGGCGCTGCGGCCGATCCGGATCAGCAGGAACAGGTGCACCTGGCAGCGGATGCCGTTCCACGCCTCGTAGAGGCGCTGGTGCCGGGCGGCGGCGAAGACCGCGTCGTGGAAGTCGATGTCGCAGCGCACCATCTCGTGCACGTCGGCCGCGCGCCCCATGAGGTCGGCCGCCTTCTCCACGGCCGCGAGGTCCTCGTCCGAGGCGTGGGCGACCACCTGCTCGACGGCGAGCTGCTCCAGCGCTCCCCGCAGGCTGACGAGTTCGGCGACGTCCTGCGGTGACAGCGTCGTCACCGTGGCGCCGCGGTGCCACGCGCTGCGGACCAGGCCCTCGCGCTCCAGCCGCAGCAGCGCCTCGCGCACGGGCCCGCGGCTGACGTCCAGCGCACCGGACAGCTCCACCTCCCGCAACTGAGCGCCCGGCGCGTAGGCCCCGCCGAAGATCGCTTCCCGGATGCGGTCCGCGACCTCGTCGGCCAAGCCTCGACGGCGGGCGGGCGCCACGCTGCCCTGGTCTTCCATGATCCCAACCTCCCACGGTTGTCATCATGTTAACATTCGAGCTATTGTAGCAATGTTAACATTGACCAGTCGGTTCACGCAGGAAGGTCCGCGCCATGACTGTTCTCGATTCGCCGATCCCGAGGTTCCACCTGGCCGTGCCGGTCGACGACCTGGCCGCCGCCCGCCACTTCTACGGCGAGGTGCTGGGCCTGGAACAGGGTCGCAGCGCGGAGTCCTGGGTGGACTGGAACCTGCACGGCCACCAGTTCGTCACGCACCTGGCGTCCGGTCGCGCGCCGCGGATCCACAACCCGGTCGACGGCCACGACGTCCCGGTGCCGCACTTCGGCCTGGTGCTGTCGGTCCCGGCGTTCCAGGCGCTCGCCGGGCGGCTGCGCGCGGCGGGCTCCGAGTTCGTCATCGAGCCCTACGTCCGCTTCGAGGGGCAGACCGGTGAGCAGTGGACCATGTTCCTGCTCGACCCGGCGGGCAACGCCCTGGAGTTCAAGGCCTTCGCCGACGACTCCCAGGTGTTCGCCGTCTGACGTCGCACCGCAGCTCGGCGCGGGTCGGGAACCGCGCCGAGCGAACCGGGTTCAGCCGGGGAAGCGGAGCGTGAACGCGGTGCCCTCGCCAGGGGTGCTCGTCACCGCCACCGACGCGCCGTGCGCCTCGGTCAGCTTGCGGACGATCGCGAGTCCCAGCCCGCTGCCCCCGGTGCCTCGGGTGCGGGACTTGTCGGCCCGCCAGAACCGGTCGAACACGTGCGGCACGTCCTCGGCCGCGATCCCCGCGCCGGTGTCCGCCACGGTGATCAGCACGTCCGAGCCGTCACGAGCCGCGGACATCGACACCGACCCTCCCGCAGGCACGTAGCGCACGGCGTTCGCCACGAGGTTGTCCAGGACCTGCCGCAGCCGCAACGGATCCGCCACCAGCACGAGGTCGGGAGCGGCGACGGACAGCACGACACCGGCCTGCGCCGCCCGCGACTCGTGGGCCGCGCGGATCTGCTCGAACGCGTCGGCCACCGGCACGGGTCGGAGGGCGAGGCGCAGCGCACCCGCGTCCGCCATGGCCAGGTCCTGGAGGTCGTCCACCACGTGCTGCAACACGAGCGCCTCCGCCAGCAGCAACGCCGTCAGCTCCGGACCGCCATCGCTGACGCCGTCCTGCGCGGCTTCCAGCCAGCCGCGGATGTTGCTCAACGGGGTGCGCAGCTCGTGCGCGATGTCGCTGACCATCGCCTTGCGCGCCCGCTCCACCTGGGCGCGGTTGGCCGCCATGGTGTTGAACGCCGTGGCCAGGCCCGCGATCTCGTCCTGGCCGCTGACCCGCACCGGCGGGGCGTCGCCGCCGTCGGACATGTGCTGGGCGGCCGCCGTCAGAGCACGCAGCGGACGGGTGATCCGGGCGCCCGCGAACGCCGTCACGGCCACCGCGACGAGCAGGACCGCACCCGCCGCTCCCGCGACCTGCCTGCCGTTGCCCGACAAGGAGATCGCGGCGGTGGGCGTGCTGGAGGGAGAGGACAGGTACAGCAGCACCGGCGGTGCGACGTACGGCGCGAGCTGCTCCTTGCGCGAGGCGGCGACGCACCCGGCCACGGCCGGTTCGTCGGGGATCCCCCCGGCGTTGCTCTGCTTGCGGGCCGGGGTGAAGTCGGGGTCGAGTTCCACCGCGGGCAGCTGCTTGCGCGACAGGCAACCGTTGACCAGCGTTTCCAGGTCCAGCAGAGCGGAGTGGTCCGCGGCCGTGTCGAACGGCAGCCGCGACTCCTGGCAGTCCTTGTCGTCCTGCTGGTTCTTGTTGTGCCGCAAGCAATCGAGCGATCCCGTGCGGTCTTCCCGTTCGCGGAACTGGATCGGCGTGCGGAACGGCCCGAGCACCCGCTCGTCGATGCGGTCGGCGGGCGCGTCCGGCACCAGCACCGGGTCCACGGCCAGTGCGTCCACCACCGCGGCGGCCGTGGACGGCAACGGGCCGCCGTCGCCGCCCACCTCGGCCACCGTGCGGCCGTCCTTGCCCACCAGGGCGACGCTGCGACGCGGGTGCGCCTCGACGAGCGACCTGAGCACGGCGTCGACGTCCGACCAGTCGCGGTTGCCCGCCGCGTGGCCGAGCAGCGTCGTGTAGATCCGGTTGTCGGCGGACAGTTCCCGACCCTGCTCCTGTGCGATGGACGCGCGGGTCAGCTGCGTCGCCAGCCAGGCCGTCGCCGCGATGGAGCACAGGGCGACCAGCACCGCGACCGCCAGCAGGCGGGCGAAGACGCTACGACGCATCCGCGCGTCCCGCCGTCAGCTTGTACCCGACGCCGTAGACGGTGAGCAGGTGCGCGGGCTCGCGCGGGTTGGCCTCGATCTTGCGGCGCAGGTTCTTCACGTGCGTGTCGATCGTGCGGTCGGTGATGTAGCGGTCGTAGCCGTACGCGCGTTGCAGCAGTTGCTGACGGGTGAACACCCGGTCCACTTCGGACGCGAGGATCTCCAGCAGTCCGAACTCCCCCGGCGTGAACTCCACCGGGCTGCCGTGCACCCTCACCTCGTGCCGCACCGGATCCACCTCGATCGGCCCCGCGCGCAACACCGGTTCCGGCTCCTCGCTCCGCTGCCGCCGCAACAGCGTCCGCACGCGCGCCACCAGCTCGCGCGGGCTGAACGGCTTCGTCATGTAGTCGTCCGCACCCAACCCGAGGCCGAGCAGCAGATCGTCCTCGGTGGACCGGGCCGTCAGCATGAGCACCAGCACGTCGGAGTCGGCCCGCAGCGCCCGGCACACGTCGAGCCCGCCGAGGCCGGGCAGCATCAGGTCCAGCACGACGAGCGCGGGCCGGTGCGTGCGGGCGACGTCGAGCGCCTCGCGCCCGTCGTGCACGACGACGACCCGGTGGTGGTCCTGCTCCAGGTAGCGCCGCACGAGCTCGGCCTGGTTCTCGTCGTCTTCCGCGACCAGGATCAGGTGGTTCACCCGGCCGATCCTAGGTTCGCCCTCACCACGATCACCGGTCCACCACAGGTCCCTCACAATTGCCGTCGACCATCTCGGCATGCGCACCACCCTCCGGCGGACGGCCGCCATCACGGCCGGGGTGCTCGTCGTGATCGCCGCGGTCGGCGTGGGCGTGCTGCTCCTCCGCAGCCGTCCGCCCGCTGCCGCCCCGGCCGTGCCCCAGGTCAAGACCACGACCGTGCGGACGGGGGACCTGGCCAACACCAGGTCGTTGTCCGCGAACCTCGGGTTCGGCGCGCCCCGCCCGGTGAAGGGGAGCGGCACCGGCACGGTGACGAAGCTGCCCGCGGTGGGCGACGTCGCGGAACGCGGCGGGGTGCTGTACCGCGTGGACGACCAGCCGGTGACCACGTTCTTCGGCGCCACGCCGTTCTTCCGCAAGCTGGAGGCGCCCGGCACCAAGGGCTCCGACGTCGCCGTCCTGATGGACAACCTCGCCGCGCTCGGCCACCAGGTCGGCACCCGGCCCGACGACGACACCAAAGCCGAGTTCACCCCTAGGGTCGTCACCGCGCTCAAGAAGTGGCAGAAGGCGATCGGCGTCGAGCAGACGGGCACCCTGGAGGTCGGCCGGGTGCTGGTGCTCGACGGCCCCGCACGCGTCGCGTCGGTGAAGGCGCAGCTCGGCGCCACCCCCACCGAGGAGCTGTTCGAGATCACGCCCACCACCCGGCTCGTGACGGCGCGGGTTCCGCTCTCGGAGGCGGGTGGGGTGGAGGTCGCCGCGCCGGTGCGGGTCGTGCTCCTCGGCGGAGGGGAGACTCCGGGCAGGATCGGCTCCGTTACCCCGCTCCCGCCCGCGCAGGAGGGCAGGAGCGGGGAGCCGGAGGTCGAGGTCGTCGTGACCCTGGACCAACCGGACGACGTCGACGGCCTGGAGACGGCGCCGGTCCAGGTGAGGATCACGACCGAGAGCCGCACCGGTGTGCTGACCGTGCCGCTGGAGGCTCTGATCGCGCTCAAGGAAGGCGGCTACGCCGTGCAGCTGCCCGACGGCGAGCTCAAGGCCGTGCGGACCGGGTTGTACTCGCAGAACGAGGTCGAGATCAGCGGCGACGGGATCGTCGACGGCATGCGGGTGGTGACCGCTCAATGACCCCGGTGCTCGCGGTCAAGGAGGTCACCAAGCGCTACCCCGGCGGCGTCACCGCGCTCGATTCGGTGTCGTTGCGGGTCGAGGCGGGAGAGCTGCTGGCGATCGTGGGGCCGTCCGGCTCGGGCAAGTCGACCCTCCTGCACCTGGTCGGCACGCTCGACCTGCCGTCGCGGGGTGTCGTGGAGATCGACGGCCACGACGTCTCCCGGCTCCCCGACCGGCAGCTGTCCGCGTTGCGCGGCCGCGAGCTGGGGTTCGTGTTCCAGCAGTTCCACCTCACCGACGGCCTCACCGCGACCGAGAACGTCGCCACCGGTCTGCTGTACGGGGGCGTGCCGCGCCGGTCGCGGCGTGCGATGGCCGTCGACGCACTGGCCCGCGTCGGCCTCGACCACCGCGCCGGGCACCTCCCCCACCAGCTCTCCGGTGGCGAACGGCAACGCGTCGCGATCGCCCGCGCCATCGTGAACGGGCCCGCGCTGGTCCTGGCCGACGAACCCACCGGGGCGCTCGACACCGCCAACGGGCGCGCGGTGCTGGACCTGCTGGTCGAGCTCAACCGCCAGGGCACGACGATCGCGGTGATCACCCACGACCGCGAGATCGCCGCCGCCCTGCCGCGCCGCGTAGAACTGCGCGACGGGCGGATCGTCGCCGACACCGGGAGCACGCCGTGAAACCGTCCCGCCTGTCGCCGCTCGACCTGCTGCACCTCGGCACGCTGGGCCTGACCACCCGCAAGCCGCGCGCGGCGCTGTCCGCGCTGGGCATCGCGCTCGGGATCGCCACGATGGTCGTGGTCACCGGCATCCCGGCGTCCAGCCAGCGGGCGCTGCTCGACGAGCTGACCGCGTTGGGGACCAACCTGCTGCGCGCCCAACCCTCCCCGCGCCAGGAGGACCCGGTGGCGCTCCCCGAGGGGGCGGCCGCGATGGCCGCGCGGATCGGCCCGGTGACCGCGTCCGCCGCGGTGGCGAACACCCACACCCGCGTCCGGCGCTCCGACCGGCTCGACCCCGGCCACAGCTCCGACATCACGGTCCTGGCAGGCAGTCCCGGTCTGCTGGACACCGTCAACGGCCACGTGCGGAGCGGCCGGTTCCTCACCGACGGGAACTTCCCCACCGTCGTGCTGGGCCACGTCGCCGCTGCCAGGCTCGGCGTCAGCCACGTCCGCGACAACGCGAACCCGGCGGTGTTCGTGGGCGACAGGTGGTTCACCGTGATCGGCGTGCTCGGTCCGGTGCCGCTGGCCCCCGACCTCGAACGCTCGGTGCTCGTCGGGTGGCAGGCGGCCCGCCAGTGGTTGGGGTTCGACGGCCACCCGACCGTCGTGTACGTGAAGGCGCGGGAGGAGTCCATCGAGGACGTCCGCGACGTGCTGCCCGCGACCCTGTACCCGCAGAGCCCCGGCCTGGTCCAGGTGAGCCGCCCGTCGGACGCCCTGGCCGCCAAGCGCGCCACCCAGAACTCCTACACGGCCCTGTTCCTCGGACTCGCGGGCGTGGCGCTGCTGGTCGGCGGCGTGGGCGTGGCCAACACGATGGTGATCTCCGTGCTGGAACGCCGCCGCGAGATCGGCCTCCGCCGCGCCCTGGGCGCCACACGGGGCCACATCCGCGGCCAGTTCCTCACCGAGGCGGTCCTGCTGTCGGGCCTCGGCGGCGTGGCGGGCACGATCCTCGGCGTGCTGGGCGTGGTGGGCTACGCAGCCGTCCACGACTGGCCGACCGTGATCCCGCCGCTCACCCTGACCGGCGGCCTGCTCTCCGCGCTGGTCGTCGGCGCGGCGGCGGGCCTCTACCCCTCGATCCGCGCCGCCCGGCTCACCCCGACCCGGGCGCTCTCCGCCCCGTGAAAGGACGACGAATGAAGACGCCCGCCCTGCTGGCCGCGCTCCTGCTGGTCACGGCCTGCTCCACGCAGACCCCGAACCCCCCGGAAGTGGCCTCCCTGTCGACGCCGTCCGGCACCGCGACGACGACCTCCGCCCCGAAGGAGGAACGTCCACGCGAACGTCTCGACATGACCCCCGAGGACTACGAGGCCCTGGTGGCCCCGTGGAAGCAGTGCATGGCCGACCTCGGTCTGGACCCGAAGGGCCGCGCACAACCGGGCAGCGGCCGCCCGGAGCCGTCGAAGGAGGAGGTCGACAAGGCGCTCGAGGCGTGCGAGTCGAAGGACCCGCTGCCACCGTGGGAGAGGGACGCCACCAACCCGGAAGCGGCCGACTTCGCCAACCGGGTCGTGCAGTGCCTGCGGGAGAAGGGAGTCCGGTACGTCGAGGTGGTCGACGAACCCGGCTCGGACATCGTCAGCTACGCGTTCGGCGGCCCCAACAACGACGAGCAGTCGATCTCCCTGGGCATGGAACACGTGGAGGAGTGCGAACTCCAGTCCGCGGCGAAGTGACCGCGGTCCGGAAGTCGTTGCGGTGGACGGCATTCACGGCGAACCCGCCCTCGTCGTGATCGAGGTCATTCCCCGGTCCGTCCGGAATCCTCGTGCTCCGGAGTTTCACCACGGCGAACCTCTGTCGTGAATCCACCTGGATGATCTCTCGGCGCGACGACGTGCACATCGTTCTCACCGGTGACCACTGTCGAGAGATCCAGCACCCGGACGCGGTCGCGGCGGTGGCCGAGGCCGGGGTCGGAGTTCGACGAGCGCCGCAGCGGCGTTCGAACGGACGCCGCACGATCGTCCTCGGCCGCGAGCGGAACGAGCGAGGCGCGCCGCCCGATGACATCGAGGTTGTGCCGCGTGGCAAGGGTTTCCGCGTGTCGCGGCCCGAGCTGTTCGGTTTGGAGCTTTGCGATCCGGCGGAGTTCGGCTTCGGCCAGGTCACGACGAGCCTCGTGCACCGCTACCGCGAAGCTGTTTCGCGCGTTGAGCGTGACCGGGTGCTCAGAGCCGAGTGACGAGATCGCGAGGATCGTGACGCGACGAAGATCCGCTCCGTCGAGGACGACGTTCCCGACGCCGGCCAGTCGGACCAAGAGGTGCTTGGTGATCAGGGTGTGCGCGTGGTGGTCGCCGAGCACGTGGCGCTGGTCCTGGAGCAGGTCGTGCAGGAGGGACGCGGCACCGCCGAACCGACCTCGGTGGTGAAGCGCGACGGCGATCTCGTAGCGCGTCATGATGGTGTCGGGGTGCGTGGTACCGAGGATCTTTTCCTGAATACCAACGATTTTCCGGAGTTCGGCTTCGGCGATGTCATGGTGGCCGAGGTCCCGGTGCGCGCAGGCGAGCTGTCGTCGGGTGTTGAGCGTGTCCGGGTGTTCGGTACCCAGCGCGGTCGAGCAGTCGGCCAGGATGTCCTCGAAGCTGCGACGTGCGGCGTCGTGGTCGCCGTGCTCGGCGAGCAGCACGGCGAGGTTGTGGCGGGTGGCAAGGCTGTCGGGGTGCTTCGAGCCGAGGGTGGCGAGTCGTGCGTCCAAGGCTCGCCGGTAGAGGTCTTCGGCGGTGATGTGGAAGCCGTGCTCGTAGGCGAAGCCTGCGGCGTTGTGGTGGATGTCCGCGAGAACGCCGCGACGCCTGCTCGGTGCGCGGACGCTGTTCGTCTCGTGTTCGCAGTGTGGGAGCAGGGCCCGCCACAGTGGCCACGTGGATGTGTCGGTCGTGTCGGTGTGCGTGGTGACGAGGTGCAGCAGGGCCAACCGGGCGTCGCTGTAGTCGTGTTCGCGCGCAAGCACCTCGGGATGCTGTCGCGTGATGGCGCGAACGAGCGGGTGCAGGGCGACCGTGTCGGGACCGTGGTGGCGACCGCGGTGCAGGTCGACGAGACCAAGTCCGATCAGCGCGGTCAACGTGGTGACGAGGCGATCCGGGTCGAGGTCGGCGAAGAGCGACGTGCGCGCCAGGACGGTGGCGTCGAGCAGGAGGCATGGGATCGGGACCGGGGCCAGCGTCGCCAGCAGTCGCAGCAGCGGACGCGCGAGGGGATGGCCGCGGTCGTGGAGCAGGTCGAGCGATCTTTCCCAGGTGCTTTCGAGGCTTTCCTGGCGAGGATCGTCCACGGAGGAAGCCACGACGGTGATCGCGTTGCCGAAGTGGTCGCGCAGCGCGGCCCGGTAGTCGTCGAACGTCCGAGGGCGATCGACGCCGGGGAGGCGGGGAGAAGTGGCGGCGGAGTTGAGGTACCGGCCGGTCAGGTAGAGCGCCAAGGGCACCCCGTCAAGCGCGTCGGCCAGGTGGACGGCTTGTCGTCGGTTCCCCGCATGGGGGGCGAGTTCGCGCAAGATGGCGGCGCCATCGTGTCGGTTCAACGCCCTGGTGTGCCTGATGGTCGCTCGCCTGCCCCAGGATTCGGCGCTTCCGTCCCTGCTGGTGATCACGACCGTGCCGAGCTGCGGTGGTGTTCTGATCCACCCGCGGCCGGTCCGGACGTCGTTGTCGCCCGCGGCCAGGACGGCGATGTCGTCGGCGTTGTCCACGACGAGCAGCCACGGTTCGGCCATCTCGTGCAACGTGGACCACAACAGGTCCGGAGCCGATCGTTCTCCTTTCCAGGCGCGTCGAACCGCCGAGCGGGCGGCTCCCGCGCGCAACGCCACTTCTCGTAGGTCGTCGGCGAGTACGCGGGCGGTGCTCGCGTCGACCCACCAGACGTGGAGGGCGCGCTCGACGCGGCGGGCCAGCGTCAGCGCGACGGCGGTCTTGCCGAATCCGCCCGCCCCGTGGAGCACCACGGTGTGGCCGCCGCTGCGGGTGAGGAACAGCAGCTCGTCCAGGAGCGCGTCGCGTCCTCGGAGGAGGTGGTCCATGACTCCGAGCGGTGCCGCGACCGATCCCAGACCGGGTTCGCTGGGGCGTTGAGCGGCTGTGTGGACGTGGAGGTTTCGCGCAGCCTGGTGGACCGTGGAGTGTTCCCAGGCCGTACCAACCTGTCGAGTTGCTCGGTGTTCCGGCGTGGGCCTTGGTTCGCGACCGGATCTCATGGCCAACCCGCGTCACTTCGTGCCCAGCGCCAGGTGAACCCGTGCGACTGCGAGTCGCGACGCGCTGGTGCGTGGTGTGTCGTCCAAGCGGTGGTCGGGTTGCCGATGCGGACGGGTCGATGGATCACCGGTGGGTTCCCTGCTGGTTTGTAGTCGGTGAACGGGTTCGGTTGCGGGCAACCGCGCCGTGGCGGTCGCCGGCGTGCGATCGTGGCGATGGTCCGCGCCGGTCAGATCATGCGGCGAGGACCTCGAATAGGGGTCATCATCGGCGCTGGGGCCGGCGGCGAAAGGCCCAGCATTCGATAGATCGCGGCACGGGTGAGATGCCCTGCCCGACCGGGTGCCGAGGTGACGTGGCGAACGGCGAGGCGTTGGACGCTTTTCGTGTGCCAGTTCGTGGCGGCGTCCAGTTGTGCCGGGAGCGGTACGTCGCGGCGCAGGTGCGGGGCGTCTTCGAACGGGAAGGCGTTGCCGGACCGCGCGGACGACGTGGTGGCCTGGGGTTCGGGATTGGCGAACAGCACGGGAAGTCCGATACCCGTGCTGTAGAGGGTGATCGATCCGCGGGCGCCGATGACCACGTCGGCGGAGGCGACGATGGGCCGCCATTGCGTGAAGGGGTCGACGACCTGCACGCTGGCTGTTCGTGCGGTGGTCATCCATGCCCTGAGGTGGTCGACGTCCTGGGAGAACCAGGCGGCGGGGTGCAGCAGGACCGCGACTCGATAGCGGTCGCCGGGCAGCTCGGCCGTGAGCCTGTGCAGGAGTTCGGGTTCTCGGGTCACCAGTGAGCCCGTCCCCCATGCGGAGACGACAACCACGAGTCGGTGGTGGGAGTCCACCTGAAGTGCGGCTCGATAGGTGTCACGGGACCGCGTGCTGAGAGCGAGCCGGTCGAAGGTGAGGTCTCCGACGACAGCGACCCCGTCGGCCGAGCCGTGTGCGCGACCACGCGTGGTCCGCAGGTCCTCGCCGTGGGCTGCCAGCCTCAGCGCGGGTGCTCGATCGGCAGGTGTTCCGCGTCCGGTGGTGTGGAAGTCGACCGTCGTCGGTTCCGGATCACCCTGGGGTGAACGCCGCACAGGTCTTCGCCGTCCGCAGGGATCGGGGATCACGACGGAGGGAGTGCCCAGCTCGCGGAGGTGGTCGTGGTTCGTGGCGAGCACGAGATCGCGGGGAACGTCGAGCGCGTGGCTCCAGTCGAGGGTCGCCACGCCTGCCTCGCGCAGAAGTCCGTCAACGCCGTTGGCGGTGGTCGTGGGCACCGTGGTGAACACCAGGTCGAGGCCGGGGTCGCGATCCAGGAGCTCGGCCACGTCGAGCAAACGTTGTCCGATGCCCACGGAGTGCACCGGAACGAGGACGCGCTTCACAGCCGATCGAGGTGTCCTCACCTGGACCGGCTCCTCCGAATGCGGCATCGATTTTCCGTTGTCGTGCACTCCTTACCGCCTTTCCCCATAGCGACACCGTCTCGCGAGGGACAAGGATGACTGCCTGGGGTTGACAGTCCGGTTGCCACGCGGTGGACACTCGACTGCCGACGATCGGGATGTGCATTGACGAACTATGGAGCGGCACGACTTTCGGTGATACCCGCAGAAATCGGGTGTTCTTGTTCTTGACCGTGTGGCATGGCGCCCGACGGGGTGACGGGAGTGACCGACTGTGGAGTTCCGCGTGCTGGGGCCGGTCGAACTGTGGCGCGGCGATCACGAGGTCCCGATCGAGCGGGCCAAGCAACGGCACGCGTTGGGGGTGCTGCTGCTCGCCCAGGGGCGACCCGTGACGACCGAGACGATGATGGACGCGCTGTGGGGTGATGATCGTCCCGCAGGGGTGCGCAAGAGCCTGCAGAGCTACATCAGCAGGTTGCGCCTGACGTTGCGCTTGGCGACCTGCACCGCGCAACTGCATTCTCGCGACGGCGCGTACCTGCTTCAGACTCCTGATGACGACCTCGACTACGACCGGAGCCTGAGTCTGCTGGAGTCCGGGCGCCAAGCCATGCAACGCGGATTCCTCGACGACGCGGCGGATCGGCTGCACCGCGCGATCACCCCGTGGCGAGGCACTCCCGTGCAAGGGCTCAACACGATGTGGATGGAATTGCGCCGTGAGGATCTCGAATTCCGATGGATATCCTGCTGGCATGCGCTGATCAGCGTCGAACTCCTGCGGCACAACTACAGCGAAGCACTCGACATGGTCAACCGGTTGATCGTCGGCAACGAGTTCGACAAAACCTTGATAAGCCAGCGATTATCGGCGTTGAACGGCTGCGGGTACTATTCGGAGTTCGACACCTACTGGCAACGCATCAGGCAATCCGGAATCGAAGCATTCGGAACCGAGCCCGACAGCGACCTGCAGAACCTGCACATCCGGCTGCTGCAGGAACGCGACGGGTACCACCTCCTCCACTCCCCTGCCGCGGTGAACGCCACACCGGTACCCGCACCGGCGCAGTTGCCCGCACCCTCGGCTGACTTCGTGGGTCGTGACGCCGAACTCGACGCGCTGGACGAGGCGTTGGTCAAGACCAGGACGACCAGACCCACCGCCCTTCCCGTGCTGGCGATCGTCGGTGGAGTGGCGATGGGCAAGACGGCTTTGGCCGTGGAGTGGGCGCACCTCAACCGGCGCTACTTCCCCGATGGGCAGCTCTTCGCCGATCTCACCGGGTTCGACGCCCGGCCACCAGCGGACCCGTTCGCGGTGCTGGCCGATTTCCTCATCGCGCTGGGCCTGTCGGAGGAGCAACTTCCCGACACCGCGGAACGCCGCACCTCGTTGTTCCGCAGCATGGTCGACGGACGCCAGATGCTGATCTTGCTCGACAACGCCCTCAACACCGACCAGGTGCGCCCGGTCTTGCCGGGCAGTTCCTCCTGCGTGGTCGTGGTGACCAGCAGGCACCGCCTTCCCGAGCTGGTCAGGCGCCAAGCCGCACGCCGCGTCACCCTGGAACCGCTCGCCCGAACCGAGAGCACCGCGCTGTTGCGCCAGAGCGTCGAGGCGGAACGGACGGCGCGGCAGTCCTCCGCGCTGTCCGCCTTGGCCGACCTGTGCGGAGGGCTTCCGGGGGTGCTCCGCGTGATGGCCGAGGTGGTGGACGAGCGTCCCCACCTCAGCCTGGACGATCTCCTGGTCGACCTCCGGCGATCGGAGGAGCAGGTGTTGCACCTCGGCGGCGGCGAGGATGATCCGACCGCGGTGGACAAGCAGTTGTCGTGGTCGTTCTCCGCACTGGCTTCCTCGACCGCACGCACGTTTCGGCTCATCGGCCAGCACATCGCGACCGAGTTCGGCGCCGGGGACACCGCGGCTCTGGCGGACATCCCCCTCCCCGAGGCCCAACAGCACCTCCACGCCCTGTGGTCGGTCCACCTGCTGCAGCAGTCGAGCCACCAGCGCTACCACTTCCGCGACCTGGAGCTCGCGTTCGCGCGTCGGCTCCGACCTGACCGCGACGAGGCCGAGGGCACAACCGGCCTGCACCGATTGCTCGACTGGTACCTGCACACCGCCACGAACGCGACGCGAGCACTGTGTGCGGTCGAGGGTCCACCAGCACCAAACGCGTCCGCGGTCGAGTCGTACACCTTTTCCACCGCGGCCGACGCCCTGCTGTGGCTTCGGACGGAGCACGAGAACCTCGTCACCGCCATCCGCCGTGCCGTTGCCCTCCGCACGTCGCACGCGTGGCTGCTCCCCGGAGTGCTTCGTCCCTACCTCGCGTTGACCGAGAGCCTGGTCGGTTGGGGTGACACCTACCTGGTCGCGATGCGGTCGGCGCGAGACGCCGGTGACGATCTGGGCGAGGTGACGGCCGGTCTCGCCCTGGCCGCTGTTGCCCGTGCGGCAGGTCGCGAAGACGAGGCCACCAGCCACGTCACCGATGCGCTGGGCATCGCGAGGTCCCGCGGACTCGACGAGCAGGTGGCGATGGCGTTGCGGGAGTTGGGCATGCTGTCGCACGGGCGAGGTGGTTCGTCCGTGGGCATCGCGCTCTGCCAGGAGGCCTGGCAGGTCGACAACGCGCTGGGCAACGCCGCGGGCGAGGCCGCGTCCCTGCACTGCCTCGGCTCGATCCGATCCGACCTCCACGACTACAGCCGAGGAGTCGCTGATCTCGAACAGGCGCGCGACCTTCGCGTGGGCCTGGGCCTGCAGGTGGACCTCGCGACGACCTGCCGAGAACTCGGCCTGCTCCACCGCCTGCGTCAGGAACCCGAACAAGCGCTGGACCACTGCGCTCGTGTGGTCGACATCGGAGATCGTCACGCCGCACACCGGACGGATCTGACAGCTGCCCTGCTGGTGCTCGGCGAGATCGAACACCAGCGCAAACACCATTTCACCGCCCTCACCCACCTGCATCGGGTTCTCGCGCTGTGCCACCCCATTCAGGACAAGACCCTTGCGGCCCGAACGCTCGACCTGCTGGGCGAGGCCCTCTACGCGCTGGGCAAGCGCAACGACGCAGGCGAGGAGTGGCAACAAGCGCTGCGACTGCTCACCGACCTCGAAGACCCTCACGCGCGACACGTCCAAGAGCGGCTCGCTGACCTGATGTCCACCCAACTCCACCCTCCGCTGGAGCTCACGACGTCGAACGACGATCACTTGGACTGAGTCGGCCCCAGATCACCCCGGACGCAACGCCCGTCTGAAACCACTTGCCTATGCGCTGACAAGAAGTCGCGTTAGGACAGAGTGGTGCCACCGTTCGCAGGTCGATCTCCGGCAGCGGGCGTAGTGCGATGTCCGGGCGAGTGCCGAAGAAGTGGGGCGAGCAAACCGGGCCCTGGCATGTGAGTCGATTCTTCCGCCCTGTCTTCCACTTCCACCGCGAGTGCGTCCGTCGGCCACTTCCGTGGTTGAAGTCGATCACGAAGCCGACGACACCTGCCGACCGACGTCACCGCGCCGACCAAGACGCGTTGCGCGCGGCTGTTACGCACGCGTTGTCAACGCCGACGCCTCAGGAGTTGTCACATGACCGACACCTGCCCGCACCAGGCGACCGCCGAGTCCGCCCCGCTGCCCGAACTGATGCTCCCCATGCGCCGCAACGGGTTCGACCCGGCACCGGACTTGCTCGCGCTGCTCGACCAGGAGCGCGTCGTCAAGGTGCCGACGCCGCTCGGGGGCACCGCGTGGCTGGTCACCCGTTACGAGGACGTGAAGACCGCGCTGTCGGACCCGGCCCGGTTCAGCAACGCCGGGCCGGTGCCGGGGAACCCGGTGACGAGCAGGAAGCGGTGCTCACCGGCGACCTGCTCGGCATGCTCGTCCGCGAGCACAGCGACAACCTCACGTCCGCGGAACTGGCCGGGGTCGCGCTGCTGCTGCTCATCGCGGGCCACGAGACCACCGCCAACATGCTCACCCTGGGAACGCTGGCACTCCTGCGCCACGCCGACCAGCTCGCCGCAGTCCGCGACGACCCCGACCGCCTCGACATCAGCCGCGGCGCGGCCGGTCACGTCGGGTTCGGCCACGGCGTGCACCACTGCCTCGGGGCGCCCCTGGCCCGCCTGGAGATGCGCATCGCGTTCCCCGCCCTGCTCCGGCGGTTCCCGTCGCTCGCGCTCGGTGTGCCGGATGATCGGATCAGGTTCCGCTCCCACAGCGCCGTCTACGGGGTGGAAGCGCTCCCCGTCACCTGGCGACCCCGATCCGGCGACCTCGTGCGGTGGTGGTGATCAGGTCCTGACCTTGTCGGGCGCGGGCCGCCGGGTGAGCAGGATCCCGCCGATCACCACCGCCCCGCCGACGAAGGTGTGCCACCCCACCGGTTCGGCCAGCAGCGCCACGCCCAGCGCGGTCGACCACAGCGGCGTCACGTAGGTGACCGTGGCCGCGACCGTGGGGCCCGCCTCCCGGATCAGGTCGAGGTTGATCACGTACGCGTACCCGGTGCCCGCCGCGCCCAGCACCAGCAGCGCCAGCGCGGCGTGCGCGCCCGGCCACACGGGCGGTCCGGAGAGGACGGGCGCGGCCACTCCCAGTTGGACGGTGGCGCAGGTGATCTGCACGGCGGACAACGCGCTCGCCCGGTGCGGGCCGCCGGAGAAGAACCGCCGCGTGTAGGCGAACCCGGCGCCGTAGCACGTGGTGGCGCCCAGGCAGGCCAGACCGCCTGCCAGCACGTCGCCGTCCAGGCCCCGCCACACCCCGAGCAGCACCAGAACGCCCGAGAACCCGAGCAGCAGCCCTGCCAGCCGCGTCCGCGTCACCCGCTCACCCGGCACCACCAGCAGGGCGAACGCCAGCGTCGTCAACGGCGTCGTCGCGTTCAGCACGCCCGCCAGCACCGAGTCCACTTTCGACTCGCCGAAGGCCAGCAGCGTGAACGGCACCGAGTTGAGCAGCACCGCGACCACGGCCGCGTGCCCCCACGTGCGCGGGTCGCGCGGCACGGCCGCCCGCTGCACCGCGCAGACCGCCCACAGCGCCAACGCGCCGAACAGGCAGCGGACGAGCGCCACCTGCACCGGCGGCACGCCCGCGTCCACCGCCACCTTGATCAACGCGAAGCTGCCGCCCCAGATCGCGGACAGCAGCACGAACTTCCCGGTAGACCCCACGGCGCGAGCATCACCCGGCGGGGCATCATGAGTCCAACAAGTACCCGCCGATCGAGCATGAGAGGCGCTCATGGCCCTGAACTTCGCCCAGCTGCGCGCCTTCCTCGCCGTTGTCGACGAGGGCGGGTTCACCTCCGCCGCCGACGCCCTCGGCCTCACCCAGTCCGCCGTCTCGCACGCGGTCACCGCCCTCGAACGCACGCTCGGCCACCCCGTGCTGTCGCGGCGCGGACGCACCGCGCCCACCGCGTTCGGCGAGGAGGTCCTGGCGCACGCCCGCGCCGCGGTGGCCGCGTCCGCCGCGATCACCGACCTGGCCGAACGCAGGCACGGCGGCGCGCGCGGCACGGTCCGGCTGGCCGCGCCGCCGACCGTGTGCCAGGGCCTGCTGCCCGACCTGCTGTCCCGGTGGCAGGCGGAGTTCCCGCACGTGCGGATCCGGGTGTTCGAGGGCGAGGACGACGAGGTCGCCGAGTGGCTGGCGGGCGGCACGGTCGACGCCGCCGTCCTGGTCGACCCGCCGCCCGGCTCCGGCGTGCCGGTCGGCGAGGACGCCTTCCACGCCCTGCTGCGCACCGACCACCCGCTGGCGGCACTGCCGCTGGTCGACGTGACGGACCTGGCCGACGACCCGTTCCTGCTGTCGCACGGCGGTTGCGAGCGGCACGTGAGGCAGGCGCACGCCGGCCACCCGTTCACCCCGCGGCACCGGGTGCGCGAACTGAGCACGCTGCTCGCCATGGTCCGCGCAGGCGTGGGCGTGTCGATCGTGCCCGGCCTGGTGGCGTCGATGCTGCCGCCCGACCTGGTGCTGGTGCCGCTGCAAGGTCGGGTGGTGCGCAGGCTCGTCCTCGGCGGACCGGCGGGCCGCGAGTGGCACCCGGCCGTGACGGCGCTGGTGGACTCGGTCCGGGTTCCTGCCACGGGGCGAACACGGCGCTGACCCGGCCGCCCGGATTTGAGGTCCTCCGGGTGAGCGCGCGAAGATCGGGGAATGGACGGGGGTGCACGGCTTCGCGTCACGCTGCTCGGCGCGTTCCAGGCGTCTCGCGGTGACGCCGTCCTGCCCGTTCCCGGCGCGCGGTTGCGGGGCCTGCTCATCCGGCTGGCGCTCGCCGGTGGCCGCGCGGTCGAGCCAGGGGCGCTGGTCGACGCGATCTGGGCCGAGGAGCCGCCGTCCGGCCCCGCCCCCGCCCTCCAAACCCTCGTCTCCCGGCTGCGCCGCGCCCTCACCCCGACCGACGCGGCCCGTGACGTGGTCGCGAAGGTCGCGGGCGGGTACCGGCTGGAGGTGGACGCGGCCGACGTGGACGCGCTGCGCTTCGAGCAGCTCACCGCCGCCGGTCGGGAAAAGCTGCGGGCAGGTGACCCGGAGGCCGCGGGCACCGCGCTCGCCGAGGCCGTGGCGCTGTGGGGCGACCGTCCCGGTGCCGAACCCGCGGTCATCGCCGCCGTCGCGCCCGCGGTCGCGACACGGCTGGCGCGGGTGTCGATCGAGGCGGTCACCGACCTCGCCGACGCCGAGTTGTCGCTGGGGCGGGCCGAGGTCGCCGCCGCCCGGCTGACCCGGTTGCTGGCCGAGCACCCGGTCCACGAGCGTGCGGCCGCGCTGCTGATGGACGCGCTGGCCGCTCAGGGGCGGCAGGCCGAGGCGCTGACCGTCTACGAGCGACTCCGCGAGACCCTGGCCGACGTCCTCGGCGCCGACCCCGGCACGGCCCTGCGGGAACGCCACCTGCGCCTCCTGCGCACGGAGCCGAACCGGGCCGGAAGCCCGGCGGGCGGGAGCGCGACCGGACGGAATTCCGGGTCGCGGGCGGCCACCGCACCCGACCGGATCCGGCCGAGCACCCTGCCCGCGCCGTTGACCAGCTTCATCGGCCGCGACGCCGACCTCGCCCGGATCGACGCGCTGCTCGCCGCCGGGCGCCTGGTCACCGTGCTCGGCCCCGGTGGCGCGGGCAAGACTCGCCTCGCCGTCGAAGCCGCCCGCCGCCACGAGGACCGCGACGGCGCCCGGATGGTCGACCTGGCCTCGGTCACCGAGCCCGCCGAGGTCGGCGCGGCCGTGCTCGCCGGGATCGGGCTGCGCGGCGGCGCGATGTTCGACGCCCGCACGCGGGTCGAGGGCGACGAGCTGGACGTCCTCGTCGGCGAACTCGGCGGCCGGGAGTGCTTGCTGCTGGTCGACAACTGCGAGCACCTGATCGACGCCGTGGCCCACCTGGTCACCGGGTTGCTGTCCCGCTGCCCCCGACTGCGCGTGCTCGCCACCAGCCGTGAACCCCTCGCCGTCGACGGCGAAGCGCTCGTGCCGCTCGGCCCGCTCGCCCTGCCGAACCCGGACGACAGCGTCGACCAGGCCCGACGGGCGGCCTCAGTGCGCCTGTTCACCGAGCGGGCCGCCGCCGTGCGTCCCGGCTTCGCCGTCGACGGGACCACGCTGCCCGAGGTCGTGCGCGTGGTCCGCGGCCTGGACGGGATGCCGCTGGCACTCGAACTGGCCGCCGCCCGGCTGCGGACCCTGTCGCTGCCCGAACTCGCCGACGGCCTCTCCGACCGGTTCCGGCTGCTCACCACCGGCAGCCGCACCGCGCTGCCCCGGCACCGCACGTTGCGCGCGGTCATCGCCTGGAGCTGGGAGATGCTGGGCGAGCACGAACGCACGGTCGCCGAACGCGTCTCGATCCTGCCCGGCGGCGTCACACCCGCCTCCGCCACCGCCGTCTGCGCAGGCACCGCGGTGCCGGTCGCCGAGATCCCCGAGGTGCTCGCGGGCTTGGTGGACCGGTCGCTGCTGCAACTCGCCGCCAACCCCGGCCGCTACCGCGTGCTGGAGACCATCCGCGAGTACGGCGTCGACCGCCTGACCGACGCAGGCGACCTCGGCACGACCCGCGACCTGGCCGCCGCCCACTTCACCGAGCTGATGGCCCGGCAGGACCCCCGGCTGCGCGGGCCCGACCAGCTGACGGCCATGACGGTCATCAGCGCCGAGTACGACAACGTGCTCGCCGCCCTGCGCCACCTGTGCGCCACCCACGACTCCCCCGGCGCGACCGCCCTCGCACTGTCCCTGACCTGGTACTGGCAGATGTCCGGCCGCCAAACCGACGGCGCCCACTGGCTGGGCGAGGCACTGGCGGTGCCCGGCGGCGGGCCGACGCCCGACCGCGACTGCGCCCGAGCCGTGCACCTGCTCAACCGGGCGGACATCCTGTCCGGGATCACCACCGGGGAAGCCGCTGACGACCGGGCGGAGATGCGCGAGCTGGCCGACCGGCTGCTCGCGCACCCGGAGATGTCGAGCCACTACCGCGTGTTCGGCCCGATGCTGCTGTTCCTGCGGGACGAGGAGGCCGCGCTCGCGGTCTTCCAGCGCCTGGCCGACGGCGACGACGTGTGGCTGGCAGGCCTGGCCCGCATGTTCCAGGCCGAGATCGCCGAGAACGCCGGGGCGCTCGACCGGACGCGTGTCCACGTGGAGGCGGCCCTGGCGTGCTTCCGGCAGGTCGGCGACCGCTGGGGCCAGGCGGCCACGCTGCCGATGCGCGCCCGGCTGCGGAGATACGACGACCTCGACGGCGCGCTGGCCGACCTGCGCGAGGCCCGGACGCTGGCCGACGAGTTCGGCGCGCTCAGCCTCGGCGACCAGCTCTACAGCGACCTGCGCTGGATCGACGTGCACCTGCGGCGCGACGACACCGATCGGGCGATGGCGATGATCGACTCGGCCCGTGAACGGGCGCTGCACGCGTCCTCGGCGGAGATGCTGGTCCTGGTCGACGTGCAGGAGGCCGCGTTCCGGGTGCGGCTCGGCGACCTGGACCGGGCGGGTGAGCTGCTCGACGACGCCGAACGGGGTCTGCCCGGCGACACCGCGTTCCCCGCGGACCACGCCCGGACGCTGGTCGGCAGCGCGCGGACCGCGCTCCGCCTGGCGCTGGGCGACCTTCCCGGCGCGGACAGGGCGCTGCGGGAGGCGCACGCGGCCGCCCTGGCGACCCAGGAGCTGCCGATCCTGGCACTGGTCGCCGTGAACGCCGCCGCGCTCGCCGAGGCGCGCGGGCGGCCGCACGAGTCGGCCGTGCTGCTCGGGACCGCCGCCCGGCTGCGGGGCGCGCACGACCGCACCGACCCGCAGGTCCGCGAGCTCACCCGCCGGGGTCAGGCCGCGCTGGGTGGCGAGGAGTTCGCCGCCGCGTACGCGAAAGGCTGGGAGAGGGACACGGCGACGGCCGTGACCGCGGCTGATCCGGCCTCGGCCCCGGAGGGCTGCGGCGCCGTCAAGGGGTAGCCGGGCGGCGACCCTCGACCGCGGCGAGCAAAACCGGTCGCTGTCCCGCGGTCCGGTACGAGGTGCGGGTCGCCTACCCGCGCAGGCAGGCCGAAGAGGACTCCGGTTCGACGTGGACACGGCTGTTCTTCAAGCCAGGTCCGGAACCGTGGTCGCTTTCCCCGGTCTCGTCCGTGGTCGTCCGGGTCGACGGCGGCCTACGCCAGCGAGCGGATGGCGTTGTCGATCTCCAGGTCGATCAGCCGTTGCGCCTCGATGGTGGCGTTCTCGAACACCCCGGCGAGTTCGAGGCCGACGATCCCGTGCACCCTCGTCCAGATCAGGATCGCCGCGGCTGCCGCGCTCGGTGTGGTTTCCGGCATCTGCTGCGAATCGGCCCACAGGCGCAGTTGTCCGTCCAGGGTGCGGTCACCGCTGGTGGACTTGGCGGGCGCGGTGTTCTGGATGGCCGCCAGCAGGTCGACGAGCAGTGCCATTCCCTGGTGCAGGGGGGTTTGCGCTGCTCCTTCACCGAGCACGTCGTCGTGCCGATCGGCGAACAGCATCCCGTAGCGCCGCCGGTGTCGAAGCGCCCAGTCGCGGTACGCGGCGACCAGCAGCCCCACGAGCGTGCGCGGCGTCCGCCTCCTCCCCGCCACGGCTTCCCCCATCGCCGTCGTCAACTGCTGGTACGACAACGTGATCAGGTGCGCGAGCAGCGCGTCCCGCGACGTGAAGTAGCGGTACACCGCGGGCGCGGACATCGCCATGCTCCGGGCCAGGGCCGCGATCGACAGCGCGTGGACGCCCTCCGCATCGATGATCGCGAAGGACGAGTCCTCGATCTCCTGGAGCGTCTGGGCCCGCAGCCGTTCTCGCCGGTTCATCGCGGGTGGCTGGTCGGTCATCGTCGCATCGTAACGGCCCGTGCGACTCGGGACGGGGAGGGCGATTCGCTACGGCCCGTAGCGCATCGACCGGGCAGTCACGCCGTGGCGCCGTACCGGTGGCGCAGACCGGCCAGCATCGCGTCGACCTCACCCCGGTAGAGCAACGCCGGGTCGATCCCGGTGGCGGCCAGGTGCAGGCCCAGTTCGAGGCTGATCAGGCCGTGCAACCGGCTCCACCAGACCAGCCCGAAGCGCAGCACCCCGACGGGGAGGTCGTTGCGGTCGCCGTTCCAGCGCCGGATCTGCTTGTCCAGCCTGACCGGGACGGGCACGTCGGGCGGCTGTCCGACCTCGGCGAGCACGGCGAGCAGCACGGTCATGCCCCGCTGCGCGGCCGGCCCGATGCGGTCGGCGGCGTGGTCGCGGCCCGAGCCGTGGGTGGACCCGTGCGCCAGGCGATACGCGTGGGGGTGGGCCAGAGCCCAGTCCCGGTAGGCGTTGGCGACCGAGCGGACCCGTGACGCGGGGGACGCGGCCCGACAGGCGGCCGCCTCCAGCGCTTCGGCCAGTTCGAGGTGGACGTCGACGGCCAGCTCGGCGAGCAGCCCGCCGCGGCTGTCGAAGTAGCGGTACAGCGCGGCCGTCGACATCGCCATGGTCCGCGCGATCGCGGTGAGGGACAACGACTCCGCGCCGACCTCGCGCACCTGCTCCATGGCCGCGGACTTGATCTCCGCCACGGTCCGGCTCCGGATCCTCTCGCGACGGGTCGGCTCGTGCTCGGTCATCGCAGCCACCTCATTCCGAGTAACGGGTTGACACAGTATGACAGACCGATGCACAGTTACGACCATTAACTAAGCAACGCGCAGTTGCACAGCCGGAGGAGTCGACCATGTCCGAGACGAACACCCCCACCGTGACCGCGACCGAGGTGGTGCTGCCCGGCAAGGTC
Source organism: Umezawaea sp. cmx-9-4 (assembly GCA_049997955.1). Taxonomy (GTDB): domain Bacteria; phylum Actinomycetota; class Actinomycetes; order Mycobacteriales; family Pseudonocardiaceae; genus Umezawaea. The sequence goes on from JAEBDY010000016.1 coordinate 127,148, forward strand.
GCGCCGACCGGGCTGCGGCTGACCCGGCGCTCCCTGCCCGCGCCCACCGCCGGTCAGGCCTTGGTGCGCGTCGAGGCGACCGCGGTGTCCTTCGCCGAGAGCGCGATGCGCCGCGGCCGCTACTACGGCCAGCCCGCGTTCCCGTTCGTGCCCGGCTACGACCTCGCGGGCGTCGTCGAGGCCGTCGGCCCGGACGTGGACCGCGCGCTGATCGGCAAGCGGGTCGCCGCGCTGACCAAGACCGGCGCCTGGGCCACGGCCGTCGTGCTCGACGCCGCGGACCTGGTTGAAGTACCCGACGGGGTGAGCGCGGAGGAGGCGGAGACGGTCACCGTGAACGGGTTGACCGCCTACCGGATGCTCCACCACGTCGCGCGGGTCCAAGCCGGGCAGACCGTGCTCGTCCTCGGCGTCGCCGGCGGGGTCGGCACCCTGCTGGCGCAGCTCGCCCGCGAGGCGGGCGCCCGCGTGATCGGCACGGCGAACCCGCGCCACCACGGGGCCCTGCGCGAACTGGGCGTCGAGCCGATCGACTACCGCGATCCCGACCTCACCGCCCGCGTCCGGACACTGGCCCCCGACGGCGTGGACGCCGTGTTCGACCACCTCGGCGGCGCGAGCGTCTCCGTCTCCCACAAGCTGCTCAACCGCACCGGAACCCTTGTGTGCTACAGCATCGCGAGCAAGCTCGACGACAGCACCCCCGTGCTGCTCAGCTTCCTGCACCTGATGACGAAGCTGGCCTTCTGGAACCACCTGCCCACCCGGAAGCACGCGAGCTTCTACGACGTGTGGTCAGGCGCGGGCAAGCCCGGCTCCGCCAAGCGCGAGGCGTTCCGCGCCCGGATCCGCACCGACCTCACCCACGTCTTCGGCCTCCTGCGCGACGGGGTGCTCACCGCCAGGATCGCCGCCCGCTACCCGCTGGCGGAGGTGGCGGCGGCCGTGGAGCTCTCCGAGTCCTCCGGCCGCACCACCCTCGGCAAGATCATCCTCGTGCCCTGACCCGACGGGTCTCCAGGTCAGCCGGTGGACCAGGAACGAGTCCGGGCTCGAACCGCGGTCCACCGCGCAGGCGCCGCGCACCAGGTCCGGCGCGGACGCCGGGCCGGCGGCCACCTGCTCGCCGGTGGCCGCGCCCAGGAGCGCGCCCCCGGTCCACGTCGAGGCGAACAGCCGCCCGTCCACCATCGACCGGATCCGGATCCGCGCTTCACGGGCCTGCGCGGGCGGAAAGGTCCGGCTCCGCCGCCTGGCGCCCAGGTCGAACGCGAACACCAGGTCGCGGTCGACCTGGCACACCACCGCCACCTTCCCGTCGGACACGCACGTCGGGAACGAGGCCGCGTCCGGCTCGGCGTGGAGCACAGCCCCGCTGATGACGTCGTGGATGAGCACCCCCGCGCCGAAGTCGGTGGGATCCGTCGATCCCGACCGGCTTCACCCCGGGGCGTTGCCACAGCACCCGACCACCGCCCGGCTCGACGCCCTTGCCGGGCGTCTGCTTGGCGTAGGGCAGGACGAACGTCGAACCGGCCAGTGCCGGTGACCCCGCCGCGCAGCCAGCCGGAGGTCGTCGACCTCTTCGACATCCCACTTCGTCGTGGTCGGGTCCGCCAGAGGCGGAGCGGTCGGCCGACAGCGTTGAGCACCCGCGTGCACCAGGCCGACCACCGAGTCCTCGGTGGGATCGCGCGGCCACCACCGCGGGTCACGACCTCGGCGACCCGGCACGTTTCGCGGCGGCTCCGCTCGACGTGCCGCTCGCCGCCGACGGCTCGGTCGCCGCCTTGCCACCGTCACCGCAGCCGACGAGCAGCAGGCGCTGAAGTCCCACAGCTCTCCCCCGCGATCCCGGGCCGGAGCCGAGCGTCGCCACGACCGACCGGGTCACCCGTTCGATGCCGTCCACCAGCACCCGGCCCCACCGGAGACGCCAGCCGGAAGATCATTGATTCGCATTCGATTGGCGGCGTTCGACCGCGGGCGCATATCGCACGAACTCGACCTGGATCCGCAAGCCGAAATCACTCGATAGTGGCACGAACGATCATATTCGGAATGTTCAAGGATAGGCTTGCCTAATTTGTCGCCAAATTGCGGGATTCGGACCGCGGTGGCATCGTTCGACCAACCGAACGCATTCCCACCACGGAAATCGGGAGCAGACATGACCACCATCGAGAATCCGGCTATGCCCGCCGTCCACGAGTGCACCGTGAGCGGTTGCTCCTACAACCACGACGGCTGCCACGCGTTCGCCATCACCGTCAGGAGCGAGAACGGCTCCGCCGACTGCGGCACCTTCATCCCGCTGAGCACCAAGGGCGGCCTGGACAAGGTCGTGGCGAAGGTGGGTGCGTGCTCGCGGACCGACTGCACCCACAACGCCTCCCTGGAGTGCGCCGCGCCGAGCGTCCGCATCGGACAGGGCGAGGGCGACCACGTCGCGAACTGCCTGACCTACCGCAAGAACTGACCCGCACCGGGCTTGGCAACCGGTCGCGGGCAACGCTGTCGCCGCGCCGTGTCCGCGGGGGTGCCGGGGGGCGGTGGTCGATTCGGCCACCGCCCCGGCACCCGTCGACTCGTGGGTCGAACGAGCACCGCGGCCCGTCACCACCCGAGTCCACCAGATCACCGTTCCGGTCCCGGCGCTCGGCGTTCTCCGGAAGGGAAAAGCGCTCATCCCGCTCCACCCGTGAATCGCCGGATCACCCCGGCGGCACGGCCGCACGGAAAGCCGGGGAAATGCGACTTCGAGATCCTGGGGTGATCAGTTCGCCGAGTCCCGCGCCGCGGCGTGTAGGGCTCGTGTAGGGATGGCCAGGCTGCACCCGTCCGCCAGGCGAGGATGGGGAGCAGATGTGAGCAGGCCGCCCTTGCCGCCGGTGCCGGTCGCACGGCAGGAGATCGACGTCGACGTGGACGTGGTGTTCGGCTCGGTGCCGAACCGCCTGCTCGACGCGTCACTGGACGCGGCGGCCGAGCAGCACGCGAAGCACCGGATCCGACGCGGCCTGGTCTGCTCGTTGCACGGCGCGTTGTTCGACGCTCGCTCGGGCAACGACGAGATGCTCAAGGGGAGCGAGCAGAAGGATTTCGTCCCCGTCGGCGCCGTCGACGTGCGGGACGCGCTGACCGCGGAGACCGAGGTCGAACGGCTCGCCGTCGCCGGGGTGCGGCTGCTGCGGCTCTTCCCGCCGGAGCAGTGGGTCGAACCGGACTCGCCGGGTCTGGCGCACGTCGTGGACGTCGCGGTCGTCCACGACCTGGTCCTGCTCACCAGCGGCGACGTCAGCCACTTCTGGCGACCGTTCGCGGACCGGGACGCGAGGGTCTGCTTCCTCGACGTGCACGCCTACCGGGTGGCGGACTTCGTCGTGCTCGCCCGCCGCGAACCGGGGTTCGCGTCCACCGCGCTGACGTTCGTGAGCGGCACCGAGGTGACCATGTCCGGTACCACGGACCACCCGGCCTGGCTGGTGACGGTCACCGCCTGACCTGCGCTGGTGGCGCTCGCCGGACGGCCTACGAGGCCCTGGCGAAGCGGATGCCGTCGTCGTCGACGCGGCCAAGGCGCATGGCGGCCAGGTCGAGCAGGTAGTTCTGGCGCAGCCGCCACGGCCACCGGTCGCCCTGCTTGGGCAGGACGGCGGCCGCGCGCTGGACGTAGCCGGAACTCAGGTCGAGGATCGGGACCCGGCTGGCGGCGACCGACCGCGGCACGCAGTGGGTGAACCGGTGCCGGTCCATGTGGTTGAGCAGGCGGCAGACGTGCCGCGTGGTGATGTCGGCCCTCAACGTCCAGGCGTTGTTGGTGTAGCCGACGCACCAGGCGAGGTTGGGGACGCCGCTGAACATCATGCCCTTGTAGGTGACGACCTGGCTCGTGTCGACGGGGACGCCGTCGACGGTGAGGCCGATTCCGCCCAGCACCACCATGGTCAGCCCGGTCGCGGTCACGACGACGTCGGCTTCGAGCTCGTCCCCGGAGGTGAGCCGGATGCCCTTCTCGGTGAAGGTCTCGATCGTCCCGGTGGCCACGGAGGCCCGGTCCCGGCGCATCGCCTCGAACAGGTCTCCTCCGGGGATCAGGCAGAGCCGCTGGTCCCAGGGCTTGTAGGTGGGCGTGAAGTGCGGGTCGACCGGGATCGACTCCGGCAGCTGCTCGGCGATGCCGTCCCGGATCATCCGCGACGCTTGGCGCGGCCAGCGCCGGAGGAGCTGGAACGTGGCGATCGAGAGCACGACGTTCTTGGTGCGGATGACGCGGTGCGCGATCCTGCCGGGCAGCAACGACCGGATCCGGTCGGCGATCGCGTCCTTCGCGGGCCGCGAGACGATGTAGCTCGGTGAGCGCTGGAGCATCGTCACGTGCGCGGCGCGCTCGGCCATCGCGGGCACGAGGGTCACGGCGGTGGCGCCGCTGCCGATCACCACGACCCGCTTCCCGGCGTAGTCGAGGTCTCGCGGCCACTCCTGCGGGTGCACGACCGGTCCGCGGAAGTCGGCGAGCCCCGGGAAGTCCACGACGTGGCCGCCCGCGTAGCTGTAGTAGCCGCTGCAGAGGAAGAGGAACGAGCAGGTGAAGGTCACCTCTTCCGCGCCGCGGGCGACCTCGACCGTCCACAGCGACTCGGCCGAGGACCAGGAGGCGCTCACCACCCGGTGCCCGAAGCGGATGTGCCTGTCGATGCCGTGGAGGGCAGCCGTGTCGCGGATGTAGGTGAGGATCGAGGCGCCGTCCGAGATCGACTTCGGCTCCGGCCACGGGCGGAAGGCGTAGCCGAAGGTGAACATGTCCGAGTCGGACCGGACACCGGGGTACCGGAACAGGTCCCAGGTGCCCCCGATCGCCTCGCGCGCTTCGAGGATGGCGTAGGTCTTGCCGGGCGACCGCGTCTGGAGCCGGTAGCCAGCGCCGATGCCGGACATGCCCGCGCCCACGACGAGGACGTCCACGTGTTCAGCTGCCATGTCCCCCATGGTCGCCGAGTCCGCGGCACCGTGCCAGGGACTGCGAGGGGATCGGCGACGGCTGCCGCCACTCGGGCGTGGGATCACCCGGCGCCGGAGTCCTCCATGCCCCTGGCGCGCAGCAGGTCGTCACGGGCCCGTGCGACGCGGGAGCGGACCGTGCCGATCGGGCAGCCGCAGACCTCGGCCGCCTCGGCGTACGACAGGCCGAAGACCTGGGTCAGCAGCAGTGCCTCCCGGCGTTCCGGGGTGAGGTCGGCGAGCAGGGCGTTCAGCTCCACCACGTCTTCGAAGCCGGTGCGGACGTGCTTCCAGGTGTCGGCGTCCGAGGCCTTGACGTAGTCGGCCGCCCAGGCGATCGACGGTCTGGCGACGGCGGCCCGGACGTGGTCCACCACGGTGCGGCGGGCGATCGACAGGAGCCAGGTGCGGGCGGACGACCTGCCCTCGAAGCCGGGGAGGCTGCGCAGCGCGCGCAGGTAGACCTCCTGCGTCAGGTCGTCGGCCGCTCCCACGTTGGCGAGGTGGGCCACGAGTCTCCACACGTCGCGCTGGGTGGCGCGGATGAACTGCTCCAGCGCCGCCCGGTCACCTGCTCCGGCGGCAAGGGCGTGGGCTGTCACCGCGTCGTCGTCGCGTGTAGTGGACACGATCGATGAGGCTAACCCAGAACCGGATGGGAACTTCTGGTCCGGTTGGAGCGACAATCTCCCCGTGGACTGCGACATCTGCCGGGAAGCCTTGTCGGCGCGAGCGGACGGCGAGGCCGAACCCGTGCCCGCCGAGGTGACCGACGCGCACCTCGCGTCCTGCGCCGCCTGCCGGCAGTGGCAGCACGACCTGGCGGCGCTCACGCGCGGCCTGCGGCTGCGACCCGCGGTGGACGTGCCCGACCTCACCGCCCAGATCCTCGCGGCGGCACCGCCGCCGCTGCCGCCACCGGCCCGGTCGACGCGGGGCTGGTACGCGCGCATGCTGCTGGCCGCGGTGGGGGTCGCCCAGTTGACGCTCGGGTTGGCGCAGGTCTTCGACGTGAGCGGCGCGGACTCCCACTCCGGGCACGGCGGCGCGGAGCCGGTGTCGAACCACCTGTTCAACGAGAGCACGGCGTGGAACCTCGCGCTGGGCTTGGGGATGGTGTGGACGGCGTTGCGGCCCAAGGCGAGTTCGGGGTTGCTGCCGGTGATGGCGGGGTTCGTCGCCGTGCTCGCGCCGTTCTCCGCGCTCGACCTGATCGCGGGCTCAGCTCCCCTGTCCCGGATCACGTCGCACGGGTTCCTCGTGCTGGGCCTCGTGGTGCTGCTGGTCGTGCACCGCACGCGCCGCAGCCCGGAGGACGGCTCGCGGGCGACCGGCGGCGTCCCGGAGCCGGTCGACGTCGACGACAGCGGCGGGACGACCGCCGCCCGTCCCGATCGGGGTGACGAGGGCGGTGGGAGGTGGCGCCACCTCCGCCCGGTCGGCCGGAAGCGCGCCGCCTGACCGAGTGCTAGACGACCGAGCGGCGGACGGGCAGGTCGTCGTCGCGCAGCAGGGCGACCAGGTCCTCGCGGGCCCTGGCCACGCGGGATCGGATGGTCCCCACCGGGCAGTCGCACACCTCGGCGGCGTCCGCGTACGACAGTCCGAGCGACTGGGTGAGGACGAAGGCCGCCCGGCGTTCCGGGTCGAGCGAGGACACCACCTCGTTGAGGGCGACGCCTTCCGCGAACCCCGGTCCGGCGGCACCGAGGGCTCGTTCGGCCACGGCCTGCCAGTCGTCGCGGCCGTCGAGCCTCGGCCTGGTCCTCGCCGACCGGATGTGGTCGGCCACGACCCGCCGGGCGATGGACAGCAGCCACGTCCGGGCCGTCGACCTGGCCTGGAACAGGGCGAGGCCGGGCAGCGCGCGCAGGTAGGTCTCCTGGGCGAGGTCGTCGGCGAGTTGGACGTCCCCGGCCAGGTGGGCCACGAAACGCCAGACGTCCGCCTGCGTCTCCCGGACGAACCGCTCGGTCGCGGACCGGTCGCCGTCACGGGCCTCCAGCGCCAGCCGGGTGATCTCGGTGTCGTCGCATCGCAGCAGCCTCACACCGGGTACTACGGAACCGGTAGACCGGACGTTCACCACCTGAGGCTCGTCCGACGGGTGGTCGACCTGTCGAGCACCGCGCTGGGAGCACGCCGTGGCCTGGTCGGCGAACCCGTGCGAGGCCACCCGCCTCCGGGTGCCCCAGCCTGCCACCGCGGCGTCCCGGATCGGAAGCCGGTCCGGGACGCCGCCGTGCCTCAGCCCTTCAGGGAGGTCAGCTCGGCCAGCAGTTCCGACGCCGTGACCGGGTCCACCTCGGCGAAGGCGCTCTTGCCGCGGAGGTGGACCTCACCCAGGACCTGCGCCCCGAACTCGTCCGGCGCGCCGATCACGATCCCGGGGTTCAAGGGCATCTCGATCGTGCCGCCGCCGGGCAGCGGTCGCGTCATCTCGTGCTCGATCCCCGCGTCCATCGGCGCTCCCCGCTCCCACGCCCCCTTGGTCAACCCCAGCAACCTGCCGACCTCCACCTCCACACCCTTGACCCTGTCCAACACCCCGGAGGACAACTCCGCCTCGGTGAGCCGGTACACCGGCCGCCCCAACTGCGGGAACGGCTGCAGGATCTCGTAATCGGCGAACACCTCCCCCCACGCCGCCACGGCGTCACCCAGGTGCAGCGGATGCGCCACCCCCACCACCGCGTCATCGGCCAGGACGAACACCTCGTCACGGACGTCCGCGAAGGTGCCGTCCTCGGCCACCCGGAACGAGCACCCGTCCTCGGTCACCCACACCAACCGCCGCACCAGGTGCCGCACCAACGGATGCCCCGCCAACAACACCCGGAACTGCGCCGCGGGCCACCGGCGCACCAGCACCATCGACCGCTCCAACCTCGCCACCTGATCCCCCGCGACCGTCCGCACGTCCTTCTTCAACCGCCCGAACCGCATGTGCTCCGCCGACGCCACACCACCGTCGTCCTTCGCACCCGGCTTCGGCAGATCCCTGAGCCGCTTGCCCGACCCGTCCAGCACGAACGGCCTGAGCTGCTCGTCGAACCCCACGGTGAACCGCCGCGACCCGTAATCGACGACGAGCGTGGACGCGTCGTCCAAGCCGAAGTCCGGCACCAACCGATCACCCAACTCCTCCGCCGTCAGCCCCATCCCGGCGGCGACGTCCCTGATCCTCTCCTGCGCCCTGGTCCTGATCCCGGCGAACTTCACCCGCTGCGCGATGCCGTTCAACCCCGCCAACGCCGCATCGGTACCGATCGCCGCCAGCACGTCGAGCCCCGTCACCGCCCGCGCGTGCTGCCCCTCACCCGGCCACGCACGGATCAACGGCACCAACCCGCGCACCGCCTCGTCGTCACCCAGCAAACCGAGCGCGGTGAACACCCAGCCGTCCTTCGAGGGCATCCCGTTCGCGCGCCACACCTCGAACAGCTCCCACGAGAACCGCGCCAGCGACGCCTCGTCGCACGCCGCGCGCACGGCCTCCACGTCGGCGTGCCCGTCGTCCGGGGTGCTCAACGCCAGCAGGGTGAGCAGGTGGCCGACCGCTTCGGCGGGCAGCGCCTGCCTGGTCCCGCGCAGCAGCACCGGCGGCAGCGCGGCCAGGTCGATCCACTTGCCGAGCGTCGGGGCCTTCACCGGGACCACCACGTCCACCGCGAGCATCGCGGCGATCGCCGCCTCCGCCTCCGGCCCGTACTCTCGCGCGGCCTCCCCCGCCTGGTCCGGGACGACCCGCAACGCCGTCTCCGCGGCCCGGCGCGCCGCACCCGCAGGCCCCACCGCGTCGGGCACCAGGAACCGGGCGGCGTGCAGGGGGTGGCGCCGCAGCCACGTGACGCAGAGTTCGCGGGTGGACTTCAGCTTCACCAGCCACTGCGCCACCAGCCTCGCCGTCTCCAGCGACACCAGCGGGAGCACCAGCCCGTCCTGATCGCCCTTCAGTTCCACCGCCAGCTCGAGCGCGTTCGGGATGGCGTCGACCTCGAAGCGGGCCACGACGCACTTGGCGAAGAAGGTGGGGGTGCTCGACATGCCGCGGTTCCAGTCGGGCACCAGCGAGCGGAGTTCGTCCACCGGGCCGCTCAGGAACAGCCCGACCTGCCTCTCGTAGTCGAGGTTCCCGGCGCGGAACAGGTCGATCAGCGGAGCCCAGTCGTCCGTCCGGTAGGTGTTGGAGAACTTCACGTCCCACGCGGCCCGCTCGCCGGGTTCCCACTCCACCGCCCGGTGGTCCGGCGCGGTGAGGCCCTTGACCACCACGGGCTTCGCCGGCTTGGGCTTCTCCTTCACCACCCACGGCGGATCGACCAGGATCGCGGGCAGCGCGTCCGACGGCGCGTCCTCGATGCCCGCACGCTCCGCGCGCACCTCCTCGACGAACGCCCGCACGTCCTCGGGCAGGTCGACGCGGTCGGCCAAGTCGAGGTGGCCCCTGAGGTGGCGCTCCAGCAACGGCCTGACCTGGGCTCCCCCCGCCGCGGCGAAACGCTCCAGCGCCACCACCGGGTAGCGGCGCGCCATGGCGAGCACGGTGGGCAGCACCCGCTTGACCTTCAGCCGGACCAGCAGCGAGTCGAACGCCTCGGCGGTGGGGAACTCGACCAGCGTCTCCAGGACCAGGCCCTGGAAGTCGCCGTCCAGGTCCCGGTCCAGGATCGACGCGAGCGCGGGCGCGACGGCGGGGCCGATGCCGTCGACCACGGTGAACAACGCGGCCCTGTGGTAGAGGTACCACTCCATCCCGTTGACGGCCAAGGCTCGTTCCAGCTGTGCGGCCGTGCTGCACGCGTACGACAGCAACCCGTACGTCAGCCCGCGCAGGTACGGGACGATGCTCGTCCGCTGGATCTCGTCGAACGCCTCGTCGACCCAGTCCTGCCTGCCGGGGAAGAGGTACGTGGAGGCGAGCATCGAGCGGAGGTCGGTGCGGCGCTTCGCCACCGCCGCCATGGCGGCCTCGTGCTCCTCGTCGGCCGCGGCCGCCAGCAGGGACCGCACCCGCCGCACGGTCCCCAGGTCGAAGCGGTTCTCCAGCGGCAGGCGCCGCAGGTGGAGCGGCGCATCGCGGTCGTTGCCGTGCACGTGGACGCAGTGCGTCTCCAGGGCAGCGCACGCGGCGAACGGCAACCCGTGCTCCAACACCCACGCGTCGGCCGACCGCGGCACGGATCCCAGCAACTCGGCCAGCACCGCGGCGCCCAGCGGTGTCACCTCACCGGCCAGGTGGGCACGGGCCGCGGCGACCATGTCCTGGTCGCTCGCGGGATTGGCCAGCACGGCCTCCACCTCGGGGCTCCGCTCGGCCAGCGCCGCCCGCGCCCCCTCCACCGCGCCCGCCGCGACCACCGCGTCGCTCCGCAGCCCGCCGCCGCGCCGGACGTGCACGTGCGACCGCCACCCGACGGGCATGCTGAAGGCGGGCACGCTCGCGTAGCCCTCCGCCTCCTTCCCCGCGATCAACTCCTCGACGTGCGCGGACGCGACCGCCTCGGAGTCGAAGGGCGTCGTCGCGGACCGGCCCCCGGCACCCAACCGTCCACTTCGGACTGTCACCTCGGCCCCCTCGACCTCGACCTCCCAGAACTCGGCCACGCCATCACCAACGAGTTCCCACCTGCGCACGTCACGCTCCTCAATCCCAGCCGGTGTCGCAGACCCTATTGCGGGGGTCCGACAAGACCGGGTGGGCAGACCACTCGACGCGGTGGACCAGAGCGGCCGCCGCACCTCGTCCGGTCGCGCGGGAGCACGCGGGACCTGGCCGGACCACGTGACGCGGGCTGTGCGGACCGACAAGACCGAACGGTCCGATTCGTGCGAGCGGATGAACACCGGCCCCCCGCGGCCCGACAGCATCGGAGGCGGACCGATCCCCGTTCCGCGCACCCGAGGAGAACCCGGTGACCCGACGCCAGCGCATCGACGACCTGACCGCGTTCGCCGTGCCGGAGCAGCCCGCGCTGTCACCGGACGGGGAGCGGATCGCCTACGTGCTCCGCACGGTCGACGCGGAGGCGGACCGGACCGTCCGTGCACTGTGGACGGTCGGCGTCCGGACCGGTGAACCCCGGCGGCTCACCCGCGGGCGCTCGGACTCGGCTCCCGCGTGGTCGCCGGACGGGACGCGGATCGCGTTCCTGCGGGCGCAGGACGGTCCCGCGCAGGTGTGGCTGCTCCCGGTCGACGGCGGGGAGGCCGAGCAGGTCACGTCGCTGCCGCTCGGCGCGGGCGCGCCGGTGTGGAGCGCGGACGGCACGCGGATCGCGTTCGGCGCCGCGGTGGACCTGCACGCCGCCGACGGCGAGGACGACCGGGCCCGCGCCGACCGCGCCGGGGCGCCGGTCGTGGCCGACCGCTTGGACTACCAGGCCGACGGCGCGGGTCTGCTGCGCACGATGCGCGAGCACCTGCACGTCCTCGACGTGGCGAGCGGGCGGACCGAGCAGGTCACCGACGGCGACTGGCACGCGGGCGATCCGGCCTGGTCCCCGGATTCGACCCGGCTGGCGTTCTCCGCGAGCACGGCGCCGGACGCCGACCTGGTGTTCCGCGCCCCGGTCCACGTCCTGGACCTCGCCGACGGCACGACCGAACCGGTCGGTCTGCTCGACGGGTACGGCGGTCCGGTCGCCTGGACCGCGGACGGGGAGGCGCTGCTCGTCGTCGGCACGGCGGGGGCGCCGGTCGGCCACTCCGGCCTGCTGCGCGTGCCGCTGGACGGGTCCGCGCCGGTCGACCTCGCGCACCCGTTGGACCGCAACGTCATGCCGGGCGGTCCGGGGTACCCCGGCGCGCTGCCGCAGGTGGTCGACGACGGCCGCGGCGTGCTGTTCTGCGCCCGCGACCGCGGCTGCACCCACCTCTATTCGGTGCCCCTCGACGGCGGCGACCCCGTTCCGGTGCTCACCGGAGCAGGCCGGGTGGTCGCCGGGATGTCCACTGTGGACGGAACCGTGGCGGTCGTGCTCGCCACGGCGGAGTCCTTCGGCGAGATCGTGGTCCTCGACCTCGCCACGGGTGTCGAGACCGTGCGCACCGCGCACGGGTCGTTGACGGAGGTGGACCTGTTCCCCCGCGTGGAGCGGGAGTTCACCATCTCCGACGGGACCACCGTGCAGGGCTGGCTCATCGGCGACACGTCCACCGAGGGCCCGCTGCTGCTGGACGTCCACGGCGGACCGCACAACGCGTGGAACGGCGCGGCCGACGAGGCTCACCTCTACCACCAGGAACTGGCCGCGCTGGGCTGGACCGTGCTGCTGCTCAACCCGCGCGGCAGCGACGGCTACGGCGAGCGGTTCCACGGGGCGGCGCTCGGCGCCTGGGGCGAGGCGGACGCGAAGGACTTCCTCGAACCGATCGACCAGCTGGTCGCCGAGGGGGTCGCCGATCCGAGGCGGCTGGCCGTGACCGGGTACAGCTACGGCGGGTTCATGACCTGCTACCTGACCAGCCGGGACGACCGGTTCGCGGCCGCGGTGGCGGGCGGTGTGGTCAGCGACCTCACCAGCATGGCCGGCACGGCCGACGCCGGGCACTTCCTCTCCGAACTGGAGATCGGTGGCCCGCCCTGGTCCGAGCGGGAGCGGTACGAGGCGCTGTCGCCGTTGGCGCGGGTCGACCGGGTGCGCACGCCGACGCTGGTCTTGCAGGGCGCCGCCGACGTGCGCTGCCCCGTGGGCCAGGCCCAGCAGTGGTACGCGGCGCTGCGCGAGCAGGGCGTGCCGACCCGGCTGGTGCTCTACCCGGAGGGCACCCACCTGTTCATCCTCGAAGGCCCGCCGTCGCACCGGATCGACTTCAACCGGCGGATCGTGGACTGGGTCGAGCGCTACGCGGGCGACGCCGCCGGACCGCGCCGCCCCCGGATCGACGCGGCGCACTGGCGGCGCAGGCTGGGCGCGCTGGCCGAGCGCCACCACGTTCCCGGCGCCGCCCTCGGCATCCTGCGGCTGCGGCCGGGCGGGCAGGACGAGCTGGTCGAGGCCGCGCACGGCGTGCTGAACACCGACACCGGTGTCGAGACGACCACCGACTCGCTGTTCCAGATCGGGTCGATCTCGAAGGTCTGGACGGCGACGGTCGTCCTGCAGCTCGTCGACGAGGGCCTGCTCGACCTGGACGCGCCGATCTCCGAGGTGCTGCCGGAACTGCGGCTGGCCGAACCGGACGTCACCAAGAGCGTGACCATGCGCCACCTGCTCAACCACACCAGCGGCATCGACGGCGACGTCTTCACCGACACCGGCCGCGGCGACGACTGCCTGGAGAGGTACGTGGCGCTGCTGGGGGACGTGGCGCAGAACCACCCGCTGGGCGCCACCTGGTCCTACTGCAACTCCGGCTTCTCGCTGGCCGGGCGGGTGATCGAGAAGCTGACCGGCGGAACGTGGGACCAGGCGGTCCGGGAGCGGGTCCTCGCGCCGCTCGGCCTGCGCCGCACGGTGACGCTCCCCGAGGAGGCGCTGCTGCACCGCGCGGCCGTCGGGCACGTCGGTGACGGCGACCAGCGGACGAAGGCGGCGAGGTGGGGGCTGCCGCGGTCGCTCGGACCGGCCGGGCTGATCACGTCCACGGTCGCCGACGTCCTCGGGTTCGCCCGCCTGCACCTCACCGGCGGTCTCGCGCCCGACGGCACGAGGGTGCTCGGCGAGTCGAGCACCGCGGCGATGGCGGCGCACCAGGCGGAGCTGCCGGAGAAGTTCACCCTCGGCGACTCGTGGGGGCTCGGCTGGATCCGGTTCGGCTGGGACGGCCGGAGGCTGATCGGCCACGACGGTTCCACGATCGGGCAGAACGCCTTCCTCCGGCTGCTGCCCGACGAGGACCTGGCGGTCGTGCTGCTCACCAACGGCGGCAACACCCGCGACCTGTACGAGGACCTGTACCGAGAGGTCTTCGCCGAACTGGCGGACCTCGCCACGCCGACGCCGCTGGAACTGCCTGCCGAGCCGGTGTCCGCCGACGTGGCCCGGCACCTGGGCGCCTACGAGCGGGCGGGCGCGCGGATGGAGGTCCTGGACGGTCCGGTGCTGCGCACGACGGTCACCGGGCCGCTGGCCGACCTGGTCCCCGACCCGACGCGGGAGTACCCGATGGTGGCCGTGCGGGACGACCTGTTCGTCGTGCGCGAGCCGGGGGCTCGGACGTGGATCCCGGTCTGGTTCTACTCGCTGCCCACGGGTGAGCGGTACCTGCACTTCGGCGTGCGCGCCACCCCGAAGGTGGACTGACGTGGCCCACGCGGTCGGGATCGACCAACTCGCCCACCCCGACTCGTGCTCGCGGACCATGACGGGGGCCGACCGGGCGGAGACCATGGGCACTGTGAACGACCAGGAACGCGCCCACGTCGCCGCGGGCACCGCCGCCATCGCCGCCGGTGTCGAGGTGCGCGACGTGACCGGGCTAGACGACCTCGAAGCGGTGTACCGGCTCTTCGGCGGGATCTGGCGGCCCGCACCGGACAACCCGCCGGTCACCACCCAGATGCTGCGCGCGCTGTCCAAGGCGGGCAACTACGTGTCGGGGGCGTTCGACGGGCCGGTGCTCGTGGGCGCCTGCGTCGGCTTCTTCGGCGCGCCCGCGGGGCACGTGCTGCACAGCCACGTCGCGGGCGTGGCCTCGACCGCGCTCGGCAGGCACGTCGGGTTCGCGCTCAAGCTGCACCAGCGCGCGTGGTCCGTGGCGCGCGGGATCGGGGCGGTCGAGTGGACGTTCGACCCGCTGGTCGCGCGCAACGCGCACTTCAACATCACCAAGCTGGGGGCGCTGCCCGCGGAGTACCTGGCGAACTTCTACGGCGGCATGGCCGACAGCATCAACGGCGGCGACGACAGCGACCGGCTGCTCGTGCGCTGGGAGCTGGGCTCCGACGCGGTCACGGCGGCCTGCGCGGGCACGCCCGCGGCCGGTGACGCCGAGGCCGAACGGGCGCGGGGCGCGGTGGTGGCCCTCGGGCGGTCCGAGCACGGCACGCCCGTTCGGGGTTCGCTGGACGGCGAGACGCTGCTGGTGGCCGTGCCGCGCGACGTCGAGGCCCTGCGGGCGGCCGATCCCGGCGGGGCGAAGGAGTGGCGGGTCGCGGTGCGCAAGGTCCTCGCCGACGCGCTGGCGGGCGGGGCGAGGATCACCGGGTTCGACCGGGCTGGTTGGTACGTCGTGACGAACGGGAAGGGCAGTCGATGAAGCTGACCGGAGTGGAGCTGCGCCGGATCCGGATGCCCCTGGTGGCGCCGTTCCGGACGTCGTTCGGCACCCAGACCGCGCGGGACGTGCTGCTGCTGCGCGCGGTCACCGACGAGGCGGAGGGCTGGGGCGAGTGCGTGGCGATGTCCGACCCGCTCTACTCCTCCGAGTACGTGGACGCGGCGGCCGACGTGCTGACCCGGTTCCTGGTCCCGGCGCTCGGCGCGCGCGGGCGGCTGGACGCGAACGCGGTCGCGCCCGCGCTGGAGCCGTTCCGGGGTCACCGGATGGCGAAGGCGGCGCTGGAGATGGCCGTGCTCGACGCCGAACTGCGGGCGGAGGGGCGGCCCCTGTCCCGTGAGCTGGGCGCCACCCGCGACCGGGTCCCGTGCGGGGTGTCGGTCGGCATCATGGACTCGATCGGCGAGCTGCTCGACGTCGTCGGCGGGTACCTCGACGCGGGGTACGTGCGGATCAAGCTGAAGATCGAGCCGGGGTGGGACGTCGAGCCGGTGCGCGCGGTGCGCGAGCGGTTCGGCGACGACGTGCTGCTCCAGGTCGACGCGAACACCGCGTACACCGTCGCCGACGCGCGCCACCTCGCCCGGCTGGACCCGTTCGGGCTGCTGCTGATCGAGCAGCCGCTCGACGAGGAGGACCTGCTCGGGCACGCGGAGCTGGCGAAGGTGATCAGCACGCCGGTGTGCCTCGACGAGTCGATCACGTCCGCGCGGTCGGCCGCGGCCGCCATCTCGATGGGGGCGGCCGCGATCGTGAACATCAAGCCGGGTCGGGTCGGCGGCTACCTGGAGGCCAAGCGGATCCACGACGTGTGCGTGGCCCACGGCGTGCCGGTGTGGTGCGGCGGGATGCTGGAGACCGGCCTCGGCCGGGCCGCGAACGTGGCGCTCGCCGCGTTGCCCGGTTTCACCCTGCCGGGCGACACGTCCGCCTCGGACCGGTTCTACCGCAAGGACATCACCACGCCGTTCGTGCTCGACGACGGGCACCTCGCGGTGCCCACCGGGCCCGGTCTCGGTGTGGAGCCGCTGGCCGACGAACTGGAGGCGGTGACGACCTCCACCGAGTGGCTGCCCCTCTGATTCGTCCACCACGACGGGTGAACCGGTGGTTTTCGTCCGCGCCGACGAACTCCCGCCGCGCGGATGCCCCTAGTTTCGAGAGGTGACCCCGATACCCCACGCCGGTCTCGGCCGGGTGCTCGACGACCTCGGCGCGACGCTGCTGGAACTCGTCCACGGCCACCCGGACCGGGGGCGCTCCATCGGGGGCGTCACCATCCACGACCCGCTGGACGACGCGCCGCCGCCGCGGAACGCGCTCGTGCTGGGCGTCGGGCTGGGGTCGTCGGCGGAGATCGCGGGCCTGCTGCGCTCGGTGGGCGGGCACGCCGCCGTGGGACTGGTGGTGCGGGCGCCCGTGCCGGTGTCCGACGAGGTGGCCGCGGCGGTCGAGGAGACCGGCGTGGCGCTGCTCGCCCTGACCCGAGGCGCGTCGTGGGCGCAGCTCGCCGCGATGCTGCGGTCCCTGCTGGCCGAGGGCGACATCGGCGGCGTGGGACCGGAGACGTTGGGCGGCATTCCCTCCGGTGACCTGTTCGCGCTGTCCAACGCGGTCGCCGCGCTCCTAGACGCCCCGGTGACGATCGAGGACCGCGGGTCGCGCGTGCTGGCGTTCTCCGGCCGCCAGGACGAGGCGGACTCGTCCAGGGTGGAGACCATCCTGGGTCGCCAGGTGCCCGAGAAGTACTCGCGCGTGCTGGTCGAGCGGGGCGTGTTCCACGACCTGTACCGCACCGACCAGCCGGTGTACGTCGAGCCGGTGACGCCGTCGTCGCTGCCCCGCGTCGCGGTGGCCGTGCGCGCGGGCGACGACGTGCTCGGCTCGATCTGGGCCGCCGTGCGCGAACCGCTCAACGCGGACCGCGCCACGGCCCTGGTCGACGCGGCCAGGCTGGTGGCGCTGCACATGCTCCGCATCCGCGCGGGCGCCGACGTGGAGCGCAGGCTGCGCACGGACCTGCTCGGCACCGCGCTCGAAGGGGGTCCCGGTGCCCGCGACGCCCTGGACCGCCTCGGTCTGGCGGGCCGACCGGTGGTGGTCCTCGCCATGGCGACCACCCACCCCACCGGGTCCACGGCCACCGAGGCCGCCCTGTCCACGGAACGGCAACGGCTGGGCGACGCCCTCGCGATGCACCTGAGCGCGCTGCACCCCCGCTGCGCGACCGCCCTGATCGGCGACGTCACCTACGGGCTGGTGCCGTCGACCGCCGACGGCGACCAGCGCGCCCTGACCATCGCCGCCGACTTCCTCGACCGCGTCGGCGACCGGACACGGGCCGTGATCGCCGTCAGCCCGGTGGCCGCGGACACCACCGACCTCCCGCCCGCGCGCGCCAGTGCCGACCGCGCCCTGCGGGTCCTGCGCGCGGGTGGCGCCCGCCGCACCGCCCGCCTGTCGGACGTCCACGTGGAAGCGCTCGTGCTGGAGCTGCGCGACCTGGCTGCCGCCCAGGGCGACCGCCCGACCGGCGCCATCGCCAAGCTGATCGCCTACGACAGGCAGCACACGGCCAACCTCGTGGAGACCCTGAGCGCCTGGCTGAACGCCTTCGGCGACGTCATCGCGGCCTCGGCGGCCGTCCACGTCCACCCGAACACCTTCCGCTACCGGCTGCGGCGGCTGGCGGACATCGGCGACCTGGACCTCACCGACCCCGAGGCCCGCTTCGCCGCGATGCTGCAGCTCCGCGTGCTGTCCTCGGCGCCGTCACCGCGCTAGTCCGCCGGGCCGCGCAGCGTCAGCACCACCCGCAGCACGTGCTCCACGGCGGAGCCGAACACCGCGCCGCGCAACTCGCCGCGGGTGGCGAGGTTGAGGGCGGCGAACTCCAGCATGCGGTCCTCGCCCACCCGCCGGACGACGAGCGCGGCGATCTCCTCCAGGTCGAGGCCGGGGTTGTCGAGGCGGGTCAGCGCGAACTCCACGATCAGTTCCTCGTCGGTCACGGTGCCCTCCCTCGCCACTGCGTCGAGCGTAGTTCAGGCGGGAACGGCGCGGCCGCCGATCTCGTGGGTGCGCTGCTCGCGCAGGACGCGCAGGTGGACGGCGGCCCAGGTGCGGAACGGCCGCCAGGCCTCCGACACGGCGGCGAGCGTGCGGCCGGGGCCGTACCGGTGGCCGACCTCGTCGTCGAGCCTGCGCTCGTGGCGCGGGACCGCGTCCGGGGCGTTGGCGCCGCGGATGACGACGAGTTCGGCGGCGAACGGGCCGAGGCCCTTCACCTCCCGAACGACGCGGACGGCGTCGTCGGGGTCCACCGCGCGGAGCGCGACGGCGTCGAGGCGGCCGTCCAGCGCGGCGTCGGCGACCGCGCGCAGGTACTCGGTCTTGCGGCCGGGCAGGTCGAGGTCGAGGCCGTGCAGCACCTCCGGGGCGGGGAACGCGCCGTCCTCGCCGTGCCGCCGGACGAGGTCGTCGCGCAGCCGGGCGGCCTGGGCGATCCGCAGCCGCTGGGACAGCACGGCCCAGACCGCGGCCTCGTACGGGGAGTGGAACCCGCACGGCCGCAGGCCGGGCAGGCGCCGCTGGGCGTCGGCGACGACCTGGTCGCGCTCGGCGACCTCGGGCCAGCCTCGGGCGTCGACGTCCAGGGAGAGGAACCGGGCGGCTTGCGCGGCGGCCCGGTCGAGGTCGCCGTCGCCGGTCACGGCGATCCGCGCCGCGCCGTTCCGCTGGGTGACGCGCACCTCGGCGCGGCTCCAGTCGCCTTCGACGCGGAACACCGTCCACATCTCGTGGGGGTTGCCCCCGGAGGGCAGCGCGGCGGGCGCGAAGCCCTCCCAGAACCGCTTGCCGGTGACCAGCGACCACGGCCCCGACACCTCGACGGTCGTCTCGTGGCGCTTCACGATCACGCCTTGTCGTGGATGGTGATCGCGTACCCGTCGGGGTCGGCGAAGGTGAACGTGCGCCCGAACGGCCCGTCGAACGGGGCCGCGACGATCGGGACGTCCGCGACCGCCAACCGGTCGTGCAGGGCCTGCGCGTCGTCGGCGTGCAGCCACAGCGCGACCCCCAGCCCCGGCCGCGGGGTGGCGGCGTCCAGGTCGACGCCCGGCAGCGGCTCCCGCACGGCGAACGAGATCGGCTTGGTGTCGAACACCACCGCGCCGGGCGGGGTGACGGGCAGCCTGCGCAGCCCGAGGTGGGTCTCGTAGAAGTCGGCGGCGCGGTCCAGGTCGCGCACCTGGAGGGCGAGGAAGTCGGGTCCGGTGACGGTCATGTCGTCCTCCACTTGGATGTCAGTGTGTTGACATGCGGAAGGTATGTCACGATGCTGACATGAGTCAAGTCGAGTTGGTCGGTCCCCTGGACGAGGCGGTGGGGTACACGCTCAAGAGGGCGGCCACCGCACTGCGGACCGCGATGGACGCGGCACTGCGGCCGCTGGAGCTGACCGTGCCGCAGTACTCCTGCCTGGAGGTGCTCGCGCAGCGGCCGGGGCTGTCCAACGCGGAGCTGGCGCGAGCCGTGTTCGTCACGCGCCAGTCGATGAACCTGGTGCTGCGCGGCTTGCAGGAGCGCGGGCTGATCGCCCGTCCGGCGACCGCGCCCCACGGCCGCGCCCTGCCCAGCAGGCTCACCCCCGAGGGCCACGAGCAGCTCCGCGCCGCGAGCGCCGCCGTGCGGGCGGTCGAGCGGCGGATGCTCTCGCCGTTCTCCGCGGAGCAGCGGGACCGGCTGCTGGACGACCTCGTCGCCTGCGTCGACGCGCTCAACCCCGCCGAGGAGGACTGACCCCGTGGTTCGTCAGCGACGGAGGTCGGCGCAGCCGACGCACCTCGTGGCCGCGGGCAGGGCCGCCAACCGCTCGTCGCCGATCGCCCGACCGCACCGCTCGCACTCGCCGTAGACGCCCGCGCGGATCCGGGCCTCGGCCAGGTCCAGTTCACCCAGCTCGGCGCGGACCATGTCGAGCAGACCGGCGGCCTGTGCGCGGTCGACGGCGACCGTCACGCCCTCGGGGTCGTGCTCGTCGTCGTTGGACGTCCACTCGGACGCCTCCTTGATGCCGTTCAGGCGCCGGGTCAGCGACGCGAGCACGTCCACCAGACCGGCCCGTCGAGCCTCGACCGCCCGCAGGGCACCGCTGTCCACCCCCACCTCAACCGCCCGCGCCGCGCCGGGCATTCCCGGTACCGCCACGGATCGTCACGCCCGTGCGCGGGCGGTGGCCGCCGTGCGCCGGAACTCGACCGGGTTGACGCCCCGGACCCGCTTGAACGCCGCGCTGAACCCGAAGGCGTCCGCGTAGCCGACGGCGCGGGCGACGTCCGCGAGGGTCGCCGTCTCCCGCTCGGCCATCAGGTCGGCCGCGAGCGTCATGCGCCAGCGGGTGAGGTAGGTCAGCGGCGGTTCGCCCACCAGGTCGGCGAACCGCTTGGCCAGCGTGGACCGCGACACCGCGGTCCGGTCGGCCAGCGCGGAGACGGTCCACGGCGCCGCCGGTTCCTCGTGCAGCAGGCGCAGCGCGGCGCCGACGACCGGATCGCGCTGGGCCGCCCACCAGGCGGGCGGTTCGCCACCGGGCCGGTCGAACCACTCGCGCAGCGTGCACACCAGCATCCAGTCCAGCAGCCGGTCGAGCACCACCTGCTGGCCGGGGGTGTCGGCGGCGACCTCGGCGGCGAGGTGGTCCACCACGGCGTCGCCCGTGCCCCCGGCGCACACGCGCAGCACGACGGGCAGCGCGTCGAGCAGTCTGCGGCTGATCTCGCCGCGCACCGGGTAGGCGCCGACGATCAACGTCGTCGCGCCGTCGCCGCGCTCGTTCCAGCCACGCCGGTGCCGGGTGCCGCCCTGCTCGGGCGCCGCGCACTGCTCGCCGTAGGCGACCGGTTCGGCCGAGGTGCCGACCTCGTCGACGAAGGTGAACGTCGTCGGGCCGCGCACGACGATCGTCTCGCGAGCGCCGAGCCGCTCGGGCGGGCCGTCCTCCGGCACGATCCACCCCGACCCGCCGAGCACGGTGCACAGGGTCAGCGGCGCGCCGTCCACGAAGTGCAGCGCCCAGGGCGGGGACAGGGTCGAACTGCCGAACAACGAGCCCTGGGCCCGCATCCCGCGGAACAGGTCACCGAACGCGTCCACACCGGCGAGATTAGACGAACGCACAGGCGAACCGGCTCCTCACCCATGGATCCGTCCGAGCGGGACCCGTTGAATCGGGTTCATGAGCAACGGCACCGGGTGGAGCGCCGCGCCCGGCACCGGCCGGGGTGTTCGACCACCATTCGCGGAACACCCGCCTCGCCGCCCGTACGAGAACCCCCAGACCGATCCCACCACCCGCCTTCCGGAAGGACCGCGATGAGCACCGACGCCCACTCCCTGACCGCCGAGGACCTCGACTTCCTCCGGCGCCCCCTGCACGGGTTCCTCTCCGTGGCCGCGGGCCCGGTCCCGCCGCAGCCGCGGCCGGTGTGGTTCGAGGCCACCGCCGAGGGCGCGGTCCAGCTCTTCACGGACCCGGAGTCGCTGAAGGTGCGCCGCCTGCGCCGCGACCCGCGCGCCTCGATCGTCGTCGCCGCCCCGACCGGTGAGCGCGAGCGCTGGGTGTCGATCGCGGGCCGCACCACGGTGGAACCCGACGGGGCGCACGACCTGTGCTCCCGCCTCGCCGCTCGCTACTGGGACCTCGACGACCCGACCCGCGCCGAGGACCTCGCGGCCATCCTGGCCACCGACCAGGTCCGCCTCGTCATCCACCCGGAGACCGTGAGCCGCTACGCGTACTGATCCCCCGCGGAGCCCGGTCGACCGGGCTCCGCGCGTCCGGTCATGACCGGACGCGCGGAGCCGTTGAGGATCACGCCCGCGGTGGCGGGTCGTTCTGCCGCAGTCGACCCGCCGCCACCCCGGCGGCGGCCAGACCCGCGGCGGTCAGGACGAGGACCCCGGAGGCCCCCGCCCCGGCTGCCAGCAGTCCTGCCGCACTGGGTACCACGACCTGGCCCACGCGGTTCCCGGTGAGGCGCAACGACATCGCGCGACCGCGCAGGCCCGGCGGGGTCGACTCGGCGAGCCAGGACATCGTCAGCGGCTGGCCCACGCCGAGCCCGAGCCCGATGGCGAGGACGACCAGGCCCAACGCCCACACCGGCATCGGGACCGCCGCCGCGACGAGACCGACGGCGGCCAGGGCG
The DNA here is from genome assembly GCA_049997955.1 of Umezawaea sp. cmx-9-4. Classification (GTDB taxonomy): domain Bacteria; phylum Actinomycetota; class Actinomycetes; order Mycobacteriales; family Pseudonocardiaceae; genus Umezawaea. The sequence continues at coordinate 149,584 of JAEBDY010000016.1, forward strand.
ATGCTGCCCACCAGCAGGACCCGCCTGCCCAGCCACGCGGCGAGCCGACCGAGGAACAGCCGCGACCCCATGGACGCCACGGCGCGCAGGGTGAGCAGCACTCCGACGGCGCCGGAGGCGATACCGCGCTCGGCTCCCAACGCGGGCAGGTACACCAGGGTGATGTCGACGGCCGCGATCACGACGCAGGAGACCGTGAGCGCCCGCAGGAGACCGGGCAGGCGCAGCAGGTCGCGCAGGCCCGCGGGCTCACCGTCCGCGGTGGCCGCGCGGCGGGTGGCGGGCGGGCGCAGCGCGACCGTGACGGCCAGCAGCACGACGGTGATCACGATCGCCACGCCGAAGATGGCCTCGGTGTTCGGGATGGTCCTGGCGCCGCCGAACAGCAGGATCAGGCCCGGTCCCACGGCCTGGCCCAGCGACGCGGCGAAGGTGTAGTAGCCGAACGCGGCGTCGAAGCGGTGCGGGGCGGTCACGTTCGCGACGAGCGCCTGCTGCGCGACGACCGAGCACAGGTGCCCGGTGCCCAGCAGCACGCTGCCGACCAGCAGCCCGACCACCCCGCCACCGAGCACCACGAACGCCACCGCCGCGGCGGCCATGAGGACCGCGCCTGCCAGCAGCACCCGGCGTTCGCCGAGCCGGTCGACGGCCTGCCCGGACGGGATGGCCAGCACCAGCGGGGTGACCGCGAAGGCGGCCGACAGCACGCCGAGCCACGCGGGCGGCACGCCGAGTTCCAGGGCGCGGTAGGTCGAGGTCGGGCGCAGCACGAACGTGACGAGCTGGACGAGGACGGTGTGCACGAGCAGGAGGACCGGCAGCCCCCGCCCCCTGCCGCCCACGCCGATCAGGGCAGCGCGCGAGGGCGGGACGTCGCCTTCGCGCCGAGGCCGGTGGGAGCGCGAAGGCGGGACGTGGGGGCGCTCGTCGTGCGGGGCTCGGACTCTGCCATCACAGGACCTCCTTGATTATAACCTAGCCCGCCACCGAGCCTGGGGAGCTGGACCTCGGGTGGCCCATATCGCAATTGTGCAGCGGGAAACCCGGTGAACGCAGGTTATAATCTGCTCTCGCCTCGGCCAACTCGCCGCGAGATGTCGGACCCACCCCCTACGATCCGCCCGTGATCTCCGAACCACCGCTCCCCGCCGACCTGCGGGACCTGTTCGCCGACGGCGCAGCAGGCCGGTCCCTGTCCGTCGCGCTGCCGCCCGGCCGTTCCGTGACCTCCGAAGAGGAGGAGGGAGGGCGACCGGCGTTCTGGCTCAGCGACAAGCCCGCCCCCGAGGGCCTGTGGGCCCGGTTGCGCGCCGAGCACGCCCGGTCCGGGTTGTGGCCGCTGCTGCTCGACGCGCTGGACGACGAGGAGGACGAGTACCGCCCGTGGGCCAACGGCGAGGTGCTGCCCGGTGAGATGTCGTCCCCCGACGACCACGACGCGGCCGCGCTGCTCGCGGGCTGGTGGGCCGACCACACCGGCGACAACGAGGACGACCTGCTCCCGCCCGCCGAACGGCTCGCCGTCACCGCGCCCTACGGCCGCGAGTGGCCCGGCCCGTCACCCGCGCTGACCGCGCGCACCGATCCGGACCGCACGGCGGACGGCCTCGCCGAGCAGCTGCTGGCGGGCCACGGGTCGATGCGCCTGGGCCTGGTCGCGGCGGACCGGGGCGCCGACGCGCTGACCGTGGCCGGCTGGACCGGCCCGCTGAACTACACCGGCGACACGGCCGAGGTGTCGGCGGTGCTGCGCGACTGGGAGGGCAGGTTCGGCGCGCGGGTCGTCGGCGTCGGGTTCGCGACGCTCCTGCTCAGCATCGCCACGCCGCCCACCACGCGGGAGGAGGCGCTGGCCGTGGCCGCCGAGCACTTCGCGTTCTGCCCGGACAACGTCTGGCAGGGCAGCGAGCCCCAGACCCTGTCGGCGTACGCGGACCGGCTCGTCGGCGACCACTCGTGGGCGTTCTGGTGGGACTGATCGGGGTGTGACCGGGTGTGGCCCCGGACGGCACGTCCGGGGCCACACCCAGGTCCGGCGAAACCACCCCTGGTGCGCCGCGCCGACCGGCACGACGTCGACCTCCGCACCCGGTCGGTCAGCCCGCCGAGCAGGTGGGGGTCATCCCCGCACCGGTGCCGGTGGCCTGGTAGCCGAACTCGGTCGACTGGCCCGCGGCGATGGAGCCGTTGAACCCGACGTCGCTGAACCGGACCGCGCCCGCGTTCCCGCTGCGGTCGACGTTCCACGAGTTGGTGATGGCCGCACCCGACGGCAGCGTCATGGCGACCGTCCAGCCGGTGACCGGCGAGGAGCCCGCGGTGACCTTGACCGTGGCGACGAACCCGCCCGTCCACTGGTTGAGCGACACCGACGCCGAACAGCCCCCGACCGGCGGAGGGGTAGTCGTCGTCGTGGTGGTCGTGGTCGTGGTCGTGGTGGTCGTCGTCGTAGTGGTGGTCGGACCGTCCGAGAGCGTCGGGGTCGTCCAGTCCCGCCACTGCGCCAGGGTGCCCGCGGCCCTGCTGGAGATCCTCATCGCGCCGGGGGCGTTGCCCGTCTTCAGCAGGAACTTCTGGATGTTCTGCTGCAACGGCGTCCGCCACTCCGCCCTGGTGGCGCAGTGGCTGCCGTCCTGGACGTCGGACCAGTAGGTGATGTTGTCGCCCGCGCCGAGGGCCTTGTAGACCTCCGCGCCGCCCAGCGCGGCCACGCTCGCGGACCTCGGACCCAGGTTGGCGATGTGGGGGTTGTCCATGATGAACAGCCCTCGCGGCGCCACCATGGCCACCATCTCGTGCGTGTCCACCGGGAGCCCGTTCGGGTTGCCCGTGAACGAGCCGAACGCGTCACCCAGCCACGGCTGCTCGCCGTAGGCGCTGCTCAGGCTCTGGGCGCCCTCGCCGGGAATCCCGCGGAAGATCGGCACGCCCGCGCTGCCCGACTCGATCGGCATGGTCAGCGCGACGCGCTGGTCCAGCACGCCGACCGTGAAGGCCCCCTTGCCGAACCGCGAACAGCCCGTCACGCCGACGGCGTCCGCCTTGAGGACGTTGCCGCCCGACTGCTCGATGACGTCGATGATCCGGCTGACGCCCCACGACCAGGCCGCCAGCAGGCCGGTGCTGCTCGACGAGCCGTAGACGCTGTAGAACGCGCCCTGCTTGTTGTTGCGCGGCGTGCCCTCCTTGCCCACGGCGTAGGGGTCGTAGTTGATGACGGCGGCCCCCGCGGCCTTGATGGCCGCCGTGTCCGCCCCGAACCCTCCCAGGACGACGACGACCGGGAACGGGCCGGTGCCGCCGGGCAGCTCGACCCTCGACGAGAAGCTGGAGCTCTTGCCGTTGTGCGACACGTTCACGGTGACGTTGGAGCTCGACACCGTTCCCGTGACGGTCGCGGGCTTTCCGGGCTTCTCGCCGTAGACGTACCGCTCCGCCAGTTCCTTGATCTCGGCCCGTCGACACCGCCAGTCGGACCTGGACGAGATGCGCGTCCCGTTGATCCTCGTGAAGGGATCGGGGAGCTTGGCGTTGGAGGGGGTCGAGCCGGGCAGGGTCACCGGGCAGTCGGCGCCCTCGTCCTCGACGGCCGCGGCGGCGATGACGGCTGGGGCGGCAGCGGCGGTGCTGGTCCTCGCCACCACCGTCACCGCTCCGGCGAACGCGAGCGCCGCCACCACCGACATGACGACCGACGAGCGAATCCTAGAGCGGCCCAAGTTGATGATCACGAGGGCTCTCCCTTCGGGAATGGGCAGTGGAGGCGGCGGCAACGACGGATGTCGACACCTAAAGTTTCGATCCAGTTACCGAAACATGTCAATGCCGCCAGATGCCGTCAATGTCCTCGCCAGTCTCACTTGGTAGTCACAGAACGTGGCGGCGTGCCGTCATGAACTGATCACTTCGACTTCCGTTTCGTTCCCCTGACAACGAAACTTGCGATCAAGATCCCCACCACCGGAGCCACTGAACCGCTCCACGCCGTGTGCCGTCGCGGCAAGTTGCCGCCGCCCGCTCGCCGATCAGCGACTTTACAAAAAGCGCCCTCTTGTCAAGTCGACTTTACAAACGCTACCTTTCTGTACACCTGCGAGCGTGGAGGTCGGCGCATGACGAGCTCGGGTGGGGACACCGGCACGATTCCCGACGGGTCGACCGAGGGGTGGACCGACGGGAAGCGATACCTGTGGTTGATCGGCCTCGTGGTGCCGTCGTTGGTGTTCGCCGCGCTGGGGCTGCACGCGCTGACCGGGTGGGGCGTGTGGTTCTGGCTCGGGCCGATCGTGATCCTCGTGGTGGTGCCCGCCATCGACCTGCTGACGGGGCTCGACCGGTCCAACCCGCCGGACGACGTGATCGAGGCGCTGGAGAACGACAGGTACTACCGGTGGATCACCTTCCTCTTCCTGCCCGTGCAGTACGCGGGCTTCGGGCTGGCGTTCTGGACGATCGCGGGCGATGACCTGTCCGCAGTGGACAAGATCGGTCTCGCGGTCACCATCGGGTGCGTCGGCGGGATCGGCATCAACACCGCGCACGAGCTGGGGCACAAGAAGGAGAGCCACGAGCGGTGGTTGTCCAAGATCGCGCTGGCGCAGAGCTTCTACGGGCACTTCTACATCGAGCACAACCGCGGTCACCACGTGCGCGTCGCGACGCCGGAGGACCCGGCCAGCAGTCGGGTGGGCGAGAGCTTCTACCGGTTCTGGCCGCGCACGGTGCTGGGGTCGCTCGCCAGCGCGTGGCGGCTGGAGACCAAGCGCTTCGCGCGGCGGGGCAGGCACCCGTTCCGCATCGGCAACGACGTGCTCAACGCGTGGCTGATGTCGGTGGTCCTGTGGGGAGCGGTGGTGGTGTGGCTGGGGATCGGGGTCCTGCCGTACCTCGTCGTGCAGGCGGTCGTCGGCTTCTCGCTGCTGGAGGTCGTCAACTACCTGGAGCACTACGGCATGGCGCGCCGCGTGGTCGGGGCGCCCGGCAGGAGGCGCTACGAGCGGGTGGCGCCGCACCACAGCTGGAACTCGAACAACATCGCCACCAACGTCCTGCTCTACCACCTGCAACGCCACAGCGACCACCACGCGAACCCGACCCGCCGCTACCAGTCGTTGCGCGACTTCGAGGAGTCCCCCGCCCTGCCGACCGGGTACGCCGGGATGATCCTGCTGGCCCTCGTGCCGCCCGTGTGGCGGCGGGTCATGGACCCCAGGGTGCTCGCGCACTTCGGCGGGGACATGGGTCTCGCCAACGTCGACCCCCGCCGCCGGGCGGAGGTGCTGGCGAAGTACCCGTCCACGGTCCCGGCCGCGGACGACCAGCCGGTCGTCGAACCGGGCGTGACCGCCGAGACCGGGGTCGGCGGCCGGTGCCCCGGCTGCGGTTACGTCTACGACGAGCGGGTCGGCGACCCGCGCGAAGGCTTCCCCGCGGGCACGCCGTGGTCCGCCGTGCCCGACACGTGGTGCTGCCCCGACTGCGGCGTGCGGGAGAAGATCGACTTCGTCGCCACCGGGGCGCGGTGAGGGCCCGCCTAGGATGACCGCCATGGCGGAGGCGATCGAGGAGGGCGCGGGCAGCCCGCACCGGCGGCGCATCATCGCGGCCGCGATCGAGCTGACGGCCCGGTCGGGGTGGTCGGCGGTCACCATGTCCCAGCTGGCCGTGGCGGTCGGCGTCAGCAGGCAGACCGTCTACAACGAGGTCGGGTCCAAGCAGGCGCTGGCCGAGGCCATGGTCCACGACGAGCTCGGGCGGTTCCTCTCGGTCGTGGAGCAGGCCTTCGACCGCAGCCCGGACGACCTCCTGGAGTCGGTGCGCGGCGCGGTCCGGGCGGTGCTCGACCTGGCGCGGGACAACGCACTGCTGCGCGCGATCGTGTCCGCCACGCACGACGCGGGCACCGACCTCCTGCCCCTGCTCACCACCCACGCCGGTTCCCTGCTCACGGCGGCCAAGGCCGTGCTCGCCCGCCGCCTCGCGGCGTTCGCGCTGCCGCTCGACGAACACCAGCTCGCCGTCACGATCGACGTCGTCGTCCGGGCGGTGCTCAGCCACGTGGTGCAGCCGTCCGACAGCCCGGCGCGGACCGCGGACGGCATCACCTGGGTGGTGGGCCGGGTGCTGGCCGTCGAGGCCCGGTGACGCGCCGGGTCACGGTGCTCGGCGGCTGCGGCGCCTACCCGGAGCCGGGCCGGGCGTGCAGCGGCTTCCTGGTGGAGTGGAACGGTTTCCGCGTGGTGCTCGACCTCGGTTACGCCACCCTGCCCAGGTTGCTGGCGCACTGCCCGGACGGTGCCGTGGACGCCGTGGTCGTCACCCACGAGCACCCCGACCACTGCGTCGACCTGCACGGCCTGTTCCGCCTGCGCTTCTACGGGCACCCCGCCACGCCGCGACTGCCGTTGTACTGCACACCGGGCGTGCTGACGCGTCTCGGCGGGCTGGAGCCCGAGGTGGACCTGCGCGCCGTGTTCGACGTCCACGAACTGCCGGGAACCCACCGGGTCGGACCGTTCGACCTGACCGGTGTGCCGCTCCCCCACCACGTGCCCGCGGTCGGCGTCCGGCTGGGACCGTCGTGATCCCCTCCGCTCAGCCGACGGCGGTGGCCGTCCACCGCTGGTTGTCGCCGGACGTCGGCTGGTAGACCCCGATCGGCGCTCCGGTGGCACGGGATTCCCCGGTGACGTCGAGCAGCGTGCCCGTGCCGACGTTGACCGCCGTCCACGTGCCGTCCCCGGTGGTGGACAGCATCCAGCGCGCGGTCGGGCCGTCCGTGCTCGGCGTGGTCAGCACGGTGCCGGACCCGCTCGCCGCGAGGCGCTGCCCGGTGCCCGCGTTGGTGATCGCGAACTGGACCCGGTTGCCGTTGCCGGATGTGCGCCGTTCGAGCCGCCAGCGCTGGTCGGCCGCGCCGGTGTTGGTGTCGCGCTGCACCAGGCCGGTGGCGCCCGGCGCCAGCGACTTCCCGCTCTGCACGCCGGTGAACCGGTATTCCTTGCCCGGCAAGCCGATCCCGGCGCTCGGGGGGACGCCGGAGACGCCGTCGACGACGAACGTGGTGACCGACCGGGCGGGCACCTGCAGCGTGGCGACGCCGTTGCGCACCGGAACGGCCGCGCCGGGGACCAGGGCGCCACTCGCGTCGGTGACCACGGGCCGGACGGAGGCGGTGGCCGCGATGGAGCGGAACGAGGACAGGTCGAGCGTGACCTGCTGCGCCTCGGCGGCCTTGTTGACGTGCACCACGGACTTCAGCGCGTCGGTCGTGCCGCGCACGGCGGCGACGTCGGTCGTCGTGCCCACCTTGACGAGCCGGTCGCCCGGCCGGATGTGGTGGGTGAAGTTGCGCAGGGTGTGGAACTTCGTGTTCGTCCTGATCGGACAGGTCGTGAGCGTGTCCTGCGGGCCGCAGTCGAACGGGATCTGGACGGCCCCCCAGTTCATCCCCGCCGGGGACTCCCCGCCGGGCTTCATGTTGTCGTAGTCCTCAACGGCCTGCCAGAGCAGCCACGACTCCGGTTCGAGTTCGCGCAGGTCGTCGACGACGCGCTCGGCGATCCCCAGGCCGGGGTCCATGTTCGTGAAGCTCTGGCCGTCGCCCCACGAGCCGTCGACCTCGCTCATCCACAGCGGTTTCGCCGCGCCCTTGGCGATGTCGCGCGCCGAGGTGCGGCGGGCGGTGCCGTAGGTGTGCACGTTCAGCTGCCCGACCTGGTCGCGCACCGCCTGCGGGTAGCCGTTCCAGTCGGTGGCGAAGGTGCCGGGGTTGGTCTCGTCCGGCGCCGAGACCACGGCGTTCGTCGTCGCGCCCGCCAGCGCCGCGGCCACCGCGGGGACGACCTTCGCCTGGAGCGCCGGGCCGAGGTGGGCGCCCTCCTGCCTGCCGCCCGTGGGGTTGCCGTCGGGGCCGAGCGTGGTGCGCCAGTACGACGTGTTCGGCTCGTTGAACGGGTCCAGCGTGGCGAAGCGGATGCCGTGCGCCCGTTCCACCTCGTCGACCACCTGCGTGAGGTACGCGGCGAAGTCGGCGATCCGGTCCGTGCGGAGCTGGTCGGCGTTGGCGTCGAACCCGCCGGACACGTAGCCGCTGACGGTCTGGAACCACGGCGGCGAGTTGCTGAACGCCTCCCAGTGGTCGACCCGCGACTTGATCCGGTCGATCCACCAGCGCTGGCGCGGGTCGGCGGCGCGGTCGAACAGCGCCGGGTCGCCGGGGCGCCACCAGTCGGTGTCCGTCCTGGTCGTCCCGGCGGGCGCCTTCCACCAGCCGGGGACCGCGCCGCCCGCGCGCAGGTACGGCGGCACGTCCGGCGCGTTGCCGCCACCGATGTTGTAGCGGGCGATGTTGAGGTTCAGGCCGTCGGGACCGAACAGCAGGTCCGCGAGCCGGGTGCGCACCGCATCGGGGTAGCCGCCGGTCACGTTGGCGAACCACACCAGGCTGGTGCCCCAGCCCTGGAACGGCGGCTGCTGGTAGCTCGGGTCGGGTTTGACGGTGACGGGCGCTGCGGCGGCCGTTCCGACCGTCCCCGTGCAGGTGGCCAGCAGCAGGGTCGCGACCGCTCCCGCCCTGAGGAGGCGTGAGCGCAGCCGGTTCGGCCTGGCAACAGGGCGCGGGTCCGCAGCGGTCATCAGTTCTCCGTTGAACGGGCGCCGTCGTCGACGAGTCGGTGTTAGCGCTAACAACAACCGTGTGGACCGAGCCTGGCAACCGCGGTCGCCCCCGTCAAGACGTCGATCGGCGGCACCCGTCCGCGACGTCGCAGCGGCGGCCGGGTGCGGCCGGTCAGCAGAAGACCGTGTCGCGGCGGAACCGGTGGGGCGCGGGGCTTGTGGGAGCCCCGCACCCCACCGTCACCTGAACAGGCGCAACGGGACCGCGTTCGCCATCGCGGCCATCCCGGCGTCGTTCGGGTGCAGGTGGTCGCCGCTGTCGTAGGCGGGCAGCAGGCGGTCGGGTTCGGCCGGGTCGCGGAGCGCGCGGTCGAAGTCGATGACGCCGTCGTGTTCGCCGCTGGTGCGGATCCAGCGGTTGACCGTCTGGCGCGCGGCCTCGTTCTCGGGGCTGTGGAAGCCGAAGGCGTCGTTCTTGAACGGCGTGATCGTGCCTCCGTGGATGCGCAGGCCCTGGGCGTGCGCGCGGGCGATGAGCTGGCGGTGGGCGTCGATGACGTCCTGTGCCGTGACTCTTTCCGACTCCGGCGCGCTGGTGCCGGGGTGGCCCAGGTCGTTCACGCCGAGCAGGACGACGACGTGGTCCACGCCGGGCTGGGCCAGGACGTCGCGGTCGAAGCGCCGCAGTGCCGCCTGGCCGAAGTAGTTCGCGTAGGCCTCCGCCGGGTGGCCCGCGGGCGGGTTCGGGTCGTGCAGCAGGCGGTTGCCGCTGATGCCCGCGTTGACGACGCCCAGGTGCCGCAGGTTCCGGTCGTCCTGGAACCTGCGGGCCAGGACGTCGGGCCAGCGGCGGTTCGCGCCGCGGGTCGTCTCCGCGCCGTCGGTGATCGAGTCGCCGAACGCCACCACCGTGGAATCCCGCTTGCCCGTGACGCTGACGCCGGTGAGGAAGTGCCACTTGCCCAGCACGGTGGTCGGGGTGATGTCGGTGCTGCCGGTGACGTTGCCCGCCGCCACGTACCCGTCCTGGTACGGGAAGGCGTGCACGGTCGTCGCCTGCGTGCGCCGCGGCAGGTGGACGCTGACCACCAGGTCGGAGTCCGCGGCCACGGGCAGCGCCACGGGATCGCTGAGCAGCGGCGCGCCGGGTGGCACGGTGACCGACGTGCGGCCGCCGAACGTGAGCCGCCGGTCGCTGCGGGGTTCGACCGCCGACGCCGTCCCCGCTCGGCGCGCCACGTGCGCCTCGCCGATGACCAGCGGCTGCGTGCCGAACTCGTTGGACAGCCGCACGCGCACGCTCGCGCCGCCGACGCTGAGGTGCACGACCTGCCGCAGCGTCTGGTCCTCGAACGTCGTCGTGTCCGAGGCGGGCACGGTCGTGGGCGACGTCGCCCACGACCCGACCCACGTCGTGCGGGGTGCGGCGGACGCCTGCGGCGTCAGCAGGAGCAGCAGGGCGGCCGCCGCCACGACGGACAGGGAACGCCTCACCGGCGCGACGCCCTCGCCAGGGTGGACCGCATGGTGAAGTAGGCGGGCTTGCGCGAGAAGTCCTCCCGCATCACCGTGGCGGCGCCCTCGCCCTCGAAGAACACCGGGACCCACGAGTACTTGTCGGTGAAGCCCCAGATCGTGAACGAGTCGCAGCCGTCGACGTTCAGGCACGCGGTGAGCGTGCGGTTGTAGTAGTCGGCCTGCTGCGCGAGCTGCGCGTCGGTCGGCACGCCGCCCTCCGGCAGGTCCATCCGCACGTCCAGCTCGGTGATCGCGGTTTCCAGGCCCAGCGCGGAGAACCGCCCCAGGTTGGCCTCCAGGTCGCCGGGGAAGCCGTAGCGGGTGCTCAGGTGCGCCTGCGCGGAGAAGCCGTCCACGGGCACGCGTTCGGCGCGCAGCTGCTTGATCAGCGCGAGGTAGGCGTCGCTCTTGGCGTTGACGCTCTCCACCCCGTAGTCGTTGAAGAACAGCTTGGCCTTGGGGTCGGCCTGGTGCGCCCAGCGGAACGCGTCGGCGATGATGCCCGGACCCAGCTCGCGGATCCAGATGTTGTCCGTGGTGCGCAGTTCACCGGTCTCGGTGAAGATCTCGTTGGCCACGTCCCACTGCTGGATGCTGCCCTTGTAGCGGCCCACGACCTTCTTGATGTGGTCGCGCAGGATCGAGCGCAGCTCGTCGGGCGTGAAGTCGCCCTGCTCCAGCCAGGCGGGGTTCTGGCTGTGCCACAACAGGGTGTGCCCGCGCACGACCTGCTTGTTCTGCTTGGCGAACCGCACGATGGCGTCCGCCGTGCCGAAGTTGTAGCGGTCGCGTTCCGGGTGGATGTACTCCCACTTCATCTGGTTCTCGGCCGACACGGAGCTGAACTCCGCCGCGAGCACCTTCCGGTACTCGTGGTCCGAGGTGAAGGGGTCGGGGTAGGGCTGGGTCTCGTGGTGACCGCCGCCCGCGACGGCGGTCCCGATGCGGAAATCCTTGGGTGCGGCCCGGCGCAGGGTGTCCTTCTTGGCGTGGCCGGGTGTCCGGTCCTCGACGGCGGGCGCGGCCGAGGCCACGAGCGTCAACGGGACCGACAGGGCCACGGCGGTGAACGCCGCGGCGGCCAGACGGGTCGGCTTCATCAGGCTCTCGCTTCCTTGCGACGGCTTGACTCCGAAACTTTCGAACCTGGATGTGAAAGTTTTCGATGTGCCGGACCCTAAAGTGACATCCGCGTCACCGTCAAGGGCGGGTAATGGCGTGGCCGCCCCACCGCGCGGGGGTTGGAGCCCTCCAGGGCGGGAGAGCGCAAGGCGGGCTACACCGACCCCGACGGGAACGAGATCGGGTACGGCGGCGCTCCGCTCGGATCGGAGCCCACCTGGAGGTCACCCAGCGGTGCTGCGGCGCACCGTGAGCCCGACCGGAACGCGGGCGTGGCCGATCCCACGGGAACCGGGCTCCAGCAACAAGGTGGTCGCCGACGCGGCGATCCCCTCCACCGGATGCGTCACCGAGGTCAGCGGAACGCTCGCCGAGGACGCGAGCACGCTGTCGTCGAACCCCACCACGGCCACGTCGTCGGGCACCCGGCGCCCGGTCTCGGCCAACACCTGGAGCACCGCCGACGCGGTGAGGTCGCAGGCGGCGAACACCGCGTCCACGTCGGGGTGCGCCGCGAGCAGTTCGCGGGCCGCCCGCAGCGCCGTCGGGCGGGTGAAGTCGCCGTTCACCGACAACGGCTCCAACCCCGCTTCCTCCATGGCCGCAAGGTATCCGCGTCGCCGGTCGACCGCGCACGGGTTGTCGTCCGGACCGTGCACGGCGGCGATCCGCCCGCGCCCGCCCTCGCGCAGGTGCCGCACGGCCGCCCGCGACCCGGCGGCGTTGTCCGGCTCGAAGAACGGGACGTGCGGGGCGGACCGCCCCATCGAGACCGCGCGACCCCTGTGCCGCAACCGCTCGGCCAGGTCCGGTTGCACGTTGACCAGCAGCATGCCGAGCGGACGAACGGTGTCGGTGAGCAGCGAGGCGGTGCCGGACCGCGGCACCAGTCGAACGCGCAGCTGGACCGCGTCGCGCGTCAACACCTCCACCACTCCGGCGATGACCCGCGCGTAGTGGGGGTTGGAGCTCAGCGCCCGCGGGTCGTCGTCCACCACCACGAGGTCCACCACGTCGGACCGCCCGGACACCAGCGCCCGCGCGCCCGCGTGCGGCTGGTACCCGGTCTCGCCGATGATCCGCCGCACCCATTCGCGCACCGGCAGCGCGACCCCAGGCTGGTTGTTGACCACGCGCGAAACGGTGGCGCGGGAGACACCCGCCGCCTTGGCCACGTCTTCCAAGGTCGGTCTCATCATCACACCCTAGGCCTCGACCGGCCTCCAGGTCAGCGCGTTCCCCGAGCGACCACCGTCAGCGGAACGGCTCGGCGACGGCGTTCACCTCGACCCTGGCAGACGTCCCCGGGTGGCGGAGTGGAAGCGAGCGCCGAGAAGTCGGGCAACCAGGTCCGTGCGGACCGCGCTAGGACCTCGACCCCGCCTCGGTGTCGAGGCCGGGTTCGTCGGGCGCGGACTCCTCCGGTTCGCTCGCGTGCACGTCGGCCGGGTTCACGTGCTCGTCGGCTTCGCTGAGCAGGGAACGGATGCCGGAGTTCAGCACAGCCAGGAGCGGGACCGACAGCAGCGCGCCCGCGATGCCGCCGACGAGCAGACCGCCCGCGATGGCCAGCACGACCGAGAGCGGGTGGAGCTTCACCGCGCGGCCGAGCAGGAGTGGTTGCAGCACGTGGCTTTCCAGCTGCATCACGGCGATCACGATGCCCGCCACCACGAGTCCGGCGACCACGCCGTTGGCGACCAGCGCGATGAGGATCGCGACGCTGCCCGCGACGACCGCGCCGATGATGGGGATGAACGCCCCGAGGAACACCAGTGCCGCCAGGGGGATCGCCAGCGGAACGCCGAGCACGGCGAGCCCGATGCCGATGCCCACGGCGTCCACGACCGCGACCGCCGAGGTGGCGCGCACGTAGCTGACCAGGGCGGCCAGGCCGCGCCTGCCCGCGACGTCCACCCTCGTCCGCACGCGCGGAGGGGCGGCCCGGATGAGGAACTGCCAGATCCGGGGGCCGTCGTAGAGGAAGAAGATCAGGGTGAACAGCACCAGCAGCGCCTGGGTGAGGACTTCCCCGACCGTGGCGGCGGTGGTCAGCGCGCCCGTCGTGATGTCGGACTGGTTGTCCGTCAACGTCGCGAGGAACCGCGTCGTCGCGTCGCGGATCTGCGTGTCGCTCAGGTGCAGCGGACCGTCGGTCAGCCACTTCGACGCCGTGTCGACGCTCTGCGAGAGCTGGGCGACCAGTCCGGGGACGCCGTTGACGAACGTGACGACCACGAACGTCAGGACCCCGCCCAGGATCACGAGTCCACCGACCAGCACCAGCGCCGTGCCGACCCCGCGGGGCACACCGAGCCCGGAGAGGTGGTCGACGCCCGGCACCAGCAGCGCGGCCAGCAGCAGCGCGATGGCGACCGGGACCACGATCCCCGCGAGGTACCCGGTCACGGTGCCGACCACGTAGAGGGCGGCCACCACGACGAGGAACCGCCACGCCAGCGCGGCGGTGATCCTCAGCAGGCGCGGCACCACGTCCCGCGCGTCATCCGTCTTCCCGCTACCGCTCATGGCTTTCCACCGCTCCGCCGATCATCCGAACCGCACCGGGACAAGGCGGAACCCCGGCGACAGGGGGGAGGAGTCGCCGGGGTCCGTCTGCACACCTGACTGGTCTAGGCGTGCGCGCGCCTGCCCGTCACCAAACGGTAGATGCCGAGCAGGATGAGTGAACCGAGGATAGCCAGGAGCCACGTGCTCAAATCGAAGAAGTTGTTGATGTCGCTGTTGAACAGCGCCCGCCCGACGAAGCCACCGAGGATCGCGCCGACGATGCCGATCAGGATCGTGACGATGATGCCACCGGGGTCCTTGCCGGGCATGATCGCCTTCGCGATGGCACCGGCGATGAGACCCAGGACGATCCAACCCAACACACCCACGGAATTCTCCTTCGATCTGACGGCGGCAAGGAGTTCCACGCCGCGCTCGTCTTGCTTGGTGGAGGAATGCCCTGAAGTCCTCCTGTTCAAACACGACCTCCCCCAGGATTTCTCCCGACCTTCCCGGAGCGGTCCGCGGGTGGCCGACGCGGCCGGTGTCCGTTCCACCTGGAATCCCGACCACTCCGTTCCCGCTGCGCCGCAGGCGTTCCACGACGTGGGTACTTCTACGCTGGCAAGCCTCTCCGCGGTAGCGCAGAGTGGACGCATGACCACGAACCGGACACCAGTCAGGTCACTCCTCACCGCGTTCGGCCTCGCCGCGCTCTCCGTGGGCACGTGGTGGCTGTTCCTGGGCATGGACACCACCCGCGACGTCGACCCGGTGACCGGCTCCACCACCGGCCCCTACGAGGCCCCGCAGGTCATCGGCTGCGCCGTGGTCCTCGCGGGACTGGTCGCGGTGGGCACCTCCGCGCTGCCCGCCTGGCTCGCCGTCGCGGCGGTCGCCCTGCCCTTCACGGCCGCCTGGTCGGTTCAAGCGGCGACCAGCGACGACTCGGGTCTGTGGGTCATCGGTGGCGCGCTGGTGCTGATCGGCACGGTCGGCGGCGGCGCGCTGGTCGCTGCCCTCACCCGAGCCCTGCGCCGCCGCACGGGTGCCCGCGTCGGCGGCTGACCCGTTCCGGCACCCGCCGAGCGCCCCGCCGTAGGCTGGCGGCATGACGTTCTCCCTGCCCGGCCTGGGCGAGCTGGCGCCGGTCGACGGCGCGCCGGACGGCGTGACCTGCTGGACGACCACGAGCGACGGCGCGACGGTGGCCGTCCTGGTCGAGGAACCGTCCACAGTGGACGACCTGGACCCGGCGTTCATCGTGTCGGTGCTGGCCGACCGCGAGGGCCTGCTGGCCACCGCCCGCGCCGCGGTGGCGGACGCGCTCGGCGCCGCCGTGGCCGAGTCCGCGGACGGCCCGGAGTTCACCTTCCACACCGGGCGGGACTGGGTGCTGCGCTTCGCGGAGTGCGCCGAGCCCGGCCTCACCGAGCTGGGCGTCCTGGTGGTCTTCGACGGCCACGACGTGACCGAGGTCGACGACCTGGCGGACGCGGACTAGACCTCGGGCGGGACGCCGAACGCCGCGACGGCTGAGGGACCGTCGCGGCGTCGGGCAGGGAGGCGGCGGTCAGGTGAGCGGGCAGGTGTTGCGGTACTCCTGCACCAGCGTGCCGCTGGACGGGCCAGGGCAGAGGAACTGGTCGTAGCGGGTGTCGTTGTCGACGAAGCGCTTGAGCCACGAGATGCTGTACTTCGCGACCGTGGTGTTGGCGCTGGTCGGCGCGGAGTGGCTCGCGTTGTTCAGCTCCAGGTACGCCTTCTCGGGGGCCGCGGTGAGGCTGGTGTAGAACGGCTCCGAGTGCTGGGCGACCGGTGCGGTGCTGTCGTTCTCCGCGCCGATGACCAGGGTGGGCACGCGGACCGTGGTCCAGCTCTTGGTCGTGTGCCACGGGGTCAGCGGGATCGCCGCCTGGAGCGCGGGCCTCGTGCGCGACGCGGCCAGGGAACCGCCTCCGCCCATCGAGTGGCCCATCACGCTGAGCCGGGTGGCGTCCACGCGGGTGCGGATCGAACTGGTGCGGGTGAGGTAGTCCAGCGCCGCGAGGAGTTGCGTGCCGCGGCTGTCCGGCTGGTCCAGCGTGGAGCTGGTGTCGATGGTGAACACGACGAAGCCCTGGGACGCCAGCCGGGGACCGAGCCAGCTGACGCTGGACTGGGACGCGGTGAAGCCGGGCGAGATGGCGATGCCGCCGAACGTGCCGTCGGCGGTGCTGGTCGGGTAGTAGATCGTGCCGCCGCCGAAGCCGGACACCGAGGACCGGGACACGGTGGTCGACGCGATGGCGTACGAGCCTCGGGTCGCCTCGACGCTGGCGTTCGTCGGGGCCGGTCCGCGTTCGTAGGGGTTGGCGGCGGCCGTGGCGGGTACTGCTGTGACGCCGGCCAGCAGGATGGCCAACGCGGGGATCAGGTTGCGGAACCGCACAGGGAATCGCTCCTCGTTCGTGCAGGGGATGAGCACCGCTGACCCTCCGGTAGCGCGTCACCGGCCCGCATCGGCGGATGTGCCGGTCCACCGCAACCCCGACCGCAACCCCGGCGCGCGGGGGCATCGGTAGGAACACCAGACTCGCGGCGGTTCCCAGCGCGACCGCGATGTGGCAGAACTGGAGTCATGCTGCTTGGACGTGATCGGCAGCGCGTCGCCGTGGACGCGGTGCTCGATCGCGCCCGCGCGGGCCGCGGCGGCGCGCTCGTGCTGCGGGGCGAGGCGGGTTCGGGCAAGACGTCCGTGCTGCGGGCCGCGCGCCAGGCCGCGGCCGACTTCGACGCGGACGACCGCCGGGTGCTGCTGTGCGTGGACGACGCGCACCTGCTGGACGTGTCGCACCTGCTCGACCTGGTGGCCGACGTCGAGGACGAGCCGGTGGTCGTGCTGATCGCCACCGAGGGCTCGACGCACGGGCTGCCGTGCGTGGACCTGGAACCGTTGGACCACGCCACGAGCATCCGCGTGCTGCGGGACCTGCGGCCGGGCCTGTCCTCCGACCTCGCGGACGACCTGGCGCACACCGCGTGCGGCAACCCGTTGGCGCTGGTGGAGCTGTCCCGGTCGCTGACCAGCGAGCAGCTCGGCGGTGCCTCGCCCGCGCCCACGAGCCTGCCCGCCGACAGCTCTCTGCGCCGCCGGCTGCGGACCCGGCTGGACGCCCTCTCCCCCGCCGCGCGCCGAGCACTCGCGATGGTGGTCGTGGACGGCGACGTCGACGTCGACACGCTCGTGCGCCTGCCCGACCTGGGAGTTGCCGCGGTCGAGGAGGCCGCCGCGCTGATGGACCCCCGGCCGCTGGTCCGGGAGACCCTGCGCACGGAGCTGCCGCTCTCGGCCCGCTACGCCGCCCACGCCGCGCTCGCGGAGGTCCTGCCGCCGGGGCCGCGCCGCACGTGGCACGAGGCCGCGCTGGCTCCTGGCGCGCGGGACGTCCAGGCCGACGACCTGGCGCACGCGGCGAGCCTGGCCCGCGGGCGGGGCGACTACGCCGCCGCGGCCCGCGACCACGGGCGGGCGGCCGCCCTGACCACGGGGTCGGACGAGCGGGCTCGCCGCCTGGTGGCGTCGGCGGCCGACCACTGGAAGCGGGGCGTGCCCGGCCGGGCCAGGGCGCTGCTGCGCGAGGCGACGCCGCTGTCCGACCACACCGAGCTGAGGGCGCTCGCCGACGTCGTCCGGGGTGGCCTCGACCTGGGCGCCGGCCTGCCGGACACGTCCGCGCGCAGGCTCATGCGGGCGGCGCACGACCTGCTGGGCACCCGTCCCTCGCTGGCGATCACCGCGCTCGGCTTCGCGGGCGAGGCCGCCGCCATCGCGGGCGACCACGTCCTGCACGGCCGGGTGGCCGAGGTCGCGGCCGGGCTGCGCACGGCGCACGACCCTCCGGGGGTCGCGCTGGTCCTGGACCACCTGACCGGCACGGCGGCGACCTACGCCGGACGGCACGACCAGGCGCTGCCCGCGCTGCGGTCCGTGGTCGAGCTGGCCGACCTCGACCCGGCGCCGCAGTCCAAGGTCTGGGGCGGTCACGCCGCCTACATCCTGGGTGACGCGGCCAAGGCCCACGAACTGGCGGGCCGCGGGGTGGCCGCCGCGCGGGAGAGCGGGCTGACCACGCTGGTGCCGTGGGCGTTGACCTGCCGGGCGCTGTCCGCGCTGATGGTCGACCAGCACGCGGTCGCCCACACGTCGGCGTTCGAGGGCGTCCACGCCGCCACGGCCGCAGGCCAGCACAACGCGGTCGTGGACCACCTGGCGATCCTCGCGCTGCTCGCGGGGCTGCGCGGGGACGCCGACACCGCCGTGCACCGGATCACCACGGCCGCGGAGCAGATCGACCACCGCGGACTGGGGCGGTGCGGCACGATCGGCGCCTGGGCGTTCGTGTGCGTCGACCTGACCCGCGACCGACCGTCCGACGCGTTGCGCCGCATCCCCCCGATCGCCGCGGGCCGGGTGCACGCGGGCATCAAGGCGATGGCCGCGCCGCACCTCGTGGAGGCCGCCGTGGCGTGCGGGCGACCGTCGACGGCCGACCGGGCGCTGCGCCGCTACGACAGCTGGGCGCACAGCACCGGCAGCCCGGCGCGCCTGGCGCTCGCCCACCGCTGCCACGCGCTCGTGTCGACCGGCCAGGACTCCGAGGCGCACTTCGACGAGGCGATCCACCTGCACCAGGTGAGCGGCACGACCATGGAGCTCGCCAAGACCGAGCTGTTCCACGCGACCCGGCTGCGCCGCAACCGCAAACCCAAGCGGGCACGGGAACTCCTGCGCGACGCCGTGCGCAACTTCGAGCACCACGAGGCGGACTACTGGGCGGAACGCGCCCGTGCCGAACTCCGCCTCGCCGGTGAGCCGACCACCGCGCCCCGTGCCGGCCGGGCGGCCGAACTGACCCCCCAGCAGTCGCAGATCGCCAGGCTCGTGGCCGAGGGCGCGACCAACCGCGAGGCCGCGGCCCGGCTGTTCCTCAGCCAGCGCACCGTGGAGCACCACCTCCGCAACATCTTCACCAAGCTGGGCATCCGCTCGCGCGTGGAACTCACCAAGGTCTTCACCTGAGGCGCGCTACTTGGCCAGCTTCTCCGCTCCTTCGAGGGCCTGCTTCCAGGCGTCGTCGACCTTGGTGCCGCTCTCCACCGCCTGCAACGCGTCGGCGAACACCTTGTCCTGGATCTGCCCGGCCGCCGGCCCCTTGTGCTGCGCGCCCGCGACCTTGTTGGCCTGCTCCGCGAACAGCGCGCCGACCTTGGCGTTGCCGAAGTAGGGGTTGGTCTGGTTGAGCAGCGCGGGCGAGAGCAGGGCCTCGTTCTGGCTGGGGAACGCGCCCTTGGCGGTGAACGCCCTGATCTGCTGCTCGGGCGCCGTGAGCCACGCGGCCAGGTCGGCGGCTTCCTTCGGGTGCTTGCTCTGCTTGGGCACGGTCAGGAACGAGCCGCCCCAGTTGCCCGCGCCGCCGGGGAACGAGGCCGTGACGGCCCACTTGTCCTCGTTCTCGGGACCCGACTGGGCCTCGATGACGCCGAGCATCCACGAGGGGCAGGTCTTGGTGGCGAAGGCGGCGTTCTTGAACGCGGTGTTCCACTCGTTGCTGAACGCGACGAGCTTCGCCGACTGGCCGTTCTTGACGGCCGCGGTCACCTGGTCCCAGTCCGCCTTCACGGCGGCGTTGGACTCCAGGACGAGTTGGTCGTCCAGGTCGTAGTAGCCGACCTTGTTCTGGTTGACCATCGCGTTGAACACCTGGGACGCGCTGTCGAACCAGGCCTTGTCCGACTTGGAGACGAACTGCTCGCCCGCGGCGAAGTAGCTCTCCCACGTGGCGAACAGTTCGCCGACGGCCTCGGGGTCCGACGGCAGCCCGGCGTCCTCGAACAGGTCGCGGCGGTAGCACATCGCCATCGGCCCGATGTCGGTCCCGTAGCCGATCAGCTCGCCCTCGCGGTTGCTGGCCGTGTCGGACTTCCACTGCAGCCAGCGCTCCGCCGTGACGTCGGTCGGGCCGATCTTGTTCAGGTCGTTGAACTGGCTGGACTTCGCCATGACCTGGTTGATCCAGCCCTCTTCGACGGCCTCGATGTCGGCGAGCCCGGACCCGCTCGCCATCTTGGTGAACATCGTCTGGTGGTGGTCGTCGGCCTTGCCGGTCTTGCGGTGCGTGATCCGCACGTTGGGATGGGTGTCCTGGTACTGCTTGAGCAGGTCCTCGTAGCCGAACTCGTTGAACGTGGCCACGGTCAGCTCGACATCGGCCGCGACGGTCGAGCCCTCGTCACCCGATCCGCAAGCGGTGGTGGCGGTGAGCAGGGCGGCGCAGGTGAGCACCGCCGCCCGTCTGAGTACGCGGTCGGACACGTGTCGACTCCTCTGGCTTGGGGCAGGCGATTGGGAGCGCTCCCAGGCTGGGAGTGTGCGCAGCGCCACACAGACGTGTCAAGGTTTGGTGTCCAGCTGGTTACCGCCGAAAGTCGGATCGGCCTGATCAGCAAAAATAGTGAGTATTGCTCGCCAATACATCGGGTGATCACCCCATCACGACCCGAACCCGACCGCCGTTCCACGGACATGACGACACCCCGCGTCGCGCCGCCCTTCTCCCGCTCGCGATCGCGGTCGCGTTGATCGCGCTTCGCACCCAAGCGCTGGCACAGCAAGCTTTCCGACTCGACCGCCACGGGGCGTCGGCGAGGCCGACCCGCTGTTCGCCCGACCCGTGCCGGGCGTTCACGACGAGGATCCCTCGACGCCACTTGACTTCGATCTCATATTCGCGACACTTCTTCATGTTTGGCCCACGTGACGGGCCTCACACCCAGCAGCGCCCACCGAGCCGCGCGGTGATCGCAGGCATCGACGAGGAGCACCATGCGAGCAGTGAGTTCAAGGGCCTCGGCGGAACGCCCGCCGTCACGGCGACGGCGGGCCGGGAAGGTGTCGTTCGTCCTCGGCACCGTCACCGCGATGCTGTTCGCGAGCGCGGGCGTCGCGCTCGCGGACCCGCCGCGGGCACTCGACTGGTCAGCCCCCTGGGAGGACCGCACCTACCAGCCCGCGTTCGACTACGACGGCGACGGCTGCTACCCCACGCCCGCCATCGGCCGGGACGGCACGATCGCGTCGGGGCTGAAGACGACCGGCGCGGTCAACGGCAGCTGCCACGACTCGTGGGACCTGGACAACACCAACGCGTACTCGCGGGTGAAGTGCAACAACGGGTGGTGCGGCTACATCTACGGCCTGTACTTCGAGAAGGACCAGGCGGTGGCCGGGTCAGGGCTCGGCGGGCACCGGCACGACTGGGAGCACGTCGTGGTGTGGGTGCAGAACGGCACCGCGCAGTTCGTCTCGACGTCCGCGCACGGCAAGTACCAGATCCACTCCCGCAACCAGGTCCCGTGGGACGAGACCGGCAACCACCCCAAGGTGATCTACCACAAGGACGGCGCGTCCACGCACTGCTTCCGGATCGCGGGCTTCGGCGAGCAGCCGGAGAACCACAAGGGCACGTGGCAGTATCCCCCGCTGGTCGGGTGGGACGGCTACCCCGCCGGGCTCCGCGACAAGCTGACGGCTGCCGACTTCGGCTCCGCCCAGTTCGGCCTCCGGGACAGCTCGTTCAACTGGGAACTGTCGAAGGCCAAGCCCGCGAGCATCCCGTTCAACCCCAACGCCTGACGCGCTCGTGACGCCGGGGAGGGCGACCCGCCTCCCCGGCCTCAGGACAGAAGGGAATCCAACAACCGCAAGCGTTCCGCCGAATCGGAACCCGGTGCCGCGCCGGTGAAGATGAATCCGCCGGCCGGGGTCGTCGGGTAGCCGCAGGCTCTCTTCGTCCAACGTTATCCGGCCCACGAGCGGGTGGCCGTACCCGCGCACCGCGTGCAGGCACTCCCCCACGGGGTGCGTCGCCCAGATCCGGGCGAAGTCCGCACTCCTGATGCCCGGGTCGCCGATCAGCTCGGCAGGCAGCCGGTCGTCCGGCTGGTCGCTCGACGCCACGCACTGGTCGCGGACCTCGATGGCGCAACGCACCGGGCTGAGCGGGTCGACCATCGGCCGGATCTGGCGCGACTTCGGCCTGAAACCCCATCGTGCCAAAACGTTCACGCTGTCCACCGATCCGTTGTTCGTGGAGAAGGTGGTGGATGTCGTGGGCCTGTACCACCATCCGCCCGAGCGGGCGGTCGTGTTGTGCGTGGACGAGAAGAGCCAGATCCAGGCTCTCGACCGGTCCTACATTTCACCCCGACCGGCTCGTCGTGGATCAACCAGGTCGAACGCTGGTTCGGGCTGCTGCCGAGCAGAAGATCAAACGCGGTGCCCACAAGAGCGTTCAGGCGCTGGAGAAGGATGTTCGAGCCTGGATCGCCGAGGGGATTCTCGTCGCTGACCGCGACAGATCAGTTCGTCCCTTGGCGGACGTCCGTCCCCTGTTCGGCGAACGCCTTGAAGTCCTGCATGTGCTGCCGCGACTGCTTCCGGAAGGTGCCGGGCATCAGACGCCCCATCAGCCGCATCAGCACCCCGTCGAACCGGAACTCGCTTTCGCTCTCCCACAGCGTCGTGTCCGGACCGGCGTCGACGATCCGGTCGCGCTGGGCCTGCCACATGCCCTCGCCGACGATCTCGCGGTCGTAGTGCACGACGACCGAACTGGGGATGGCGTGCAGGTCTGCGGGTTCCAGGCGCGTGATGGTCTCGGTGGCCTCCATCCTCTGCTCCCCCACTTGAAACACGACTCGCGAGGTGGTGCCGACCTGGCCGTGCACCCCGTTCACCGGCTCGTGCAGCACCAGGCCGCGCAGCCACTTCGGCATGTGCGCCGGGTCGGCGACCAGCTGGACCACCTTCTCGCGTGGCAGGCCGATCTCGATCGAGGTGGTGTACTTCATCGAGCGTTCCCTCCGGGGGCGTAGAACTCCGTGGTGGCCTCGACCGCGGACGCCACCTGATCCGGATCGCCGCCGGCGGCCAGGTGAGCGTCGCCCCATGCCGCGGCGCTGCGCCGAGCGAACTCGCGCCCCTCGGGCAAGGTCCGGAACTCCTCGTGGTCGAGGGTCTCGCCGTCGGCCAGGAACCGGGCCAGGGTGAGGAGGTGCAGGTCCCAGCCCACACCGCCGGCACCGGGGCCGTAGGTCGGGAACATGGGCTCCCCGACGGCCGCCGCATGGACCAGTTCGAACTCTGTGTCCCCGGCAGGGCCAGGGGACAGGCGCACCTCGACCTCGCTCGTACCCGGCCACTCGTCGGCGTCCGGTCCGAAGAGCCAGGACACCCGCAGCCGCCGCGGCGGGTCGCACCGGAGGATCTCGCCGTGCTCACCGCCGTCCAGCTCGAACGACCCGCCGAGCCGCAGGTCCCCGGTGACCGACTTCAACCAGCGGCCCAGTCGCTCGGGGTCGGTGATGGCGTCCCACACGTCGTCGACCGGCGCGTCGTAGCGACGCCGCAACTCCATCGTGTACGCGTCGCCGGCGGGCAGGGTCGCCGCTCCCATCGTCCGGCGCGCAGCGGCCAGTTCGTCCAGCACGTCCTTCATGTCATGTTCCTTCCGCTGGTGGATCGGCCTTGCCAACACCTGGGGTCCGGGACGCGCGCCTGCCTCGGGCCAGCTCGGTTCCCAGGGCGTCGAGCCGCTGGTCCCAGAACGCGCAGATGCTGGGAGACAGCCTGCTGGGACAGCGCGAACTCGGCCCGAACCACCTCCGTGATCGCGCCCGAGGTCTCCTCACCGTCGGCGAGCAGCTCGAGAACGCGCCGGCGCACCGGGTCACCGGGGATGTCGAACGCGTGCACGACCAGGACCGTACCAGGCATGACTTATATAAGCCAAGGCTGTCATCCTGGCGTGAGGTGCCGACGCCCATCGACATCCGATACGTCTCACCAACGCCGGTGTTGACCGAGACCGACTTCCGGTGTCGGTCGAGACCGACATGGCCACAAGCCCCCGCGCCCTGGTCTTCCGAGCCGGGGCGCGTCCGGGTTCACTCCCCTGGGCGTGCCCGTGGACCGGACCGCTCCCCGCCCATGCCCAGGATCAGCGCGACCGCGTCCTGCGAACACGCCCCCGGCGTCAGAACCTCCTGCAGCAGCAGGCCGCGGATCGCGGCGATGGCGACGGTGGCCCTGGTCAGCGCTTGTCCGGCGTCGAGCCCTTCGCGCTCCGCCAGCGAGGCCAGCATCCTGGTGAGGTCGTCCAGCGACGAGATGAACTCGCAGAAGTCCTCCGGGCTGTACGCGGCCAGCCCCACGACGTGGAAGAACCCGCGGACGCGCGACAGCTGCTCCGGGCGGGTGTAGGCCCGCCAGATCGCCAGGACGAGGTCGTCGAAGGTGCCCTGCCCGGCGTCCCGGAACAGCACCTCGTTGTCCCGGGTCCGCTGCGCCCCGAGCATGGACGCCAGGACGCCCGCGAGCGACCCGAAGTGGTACCGCAGGAGCGCGTGGCTGGTCTCGGTCCGGGCCGCGATCTCGCGGAGCGAGGTCTCCGGCGGCGGAAGGCCGTCGTCGAAGACGTCGAGGAGACGCGCCAGGAGGCGCTCGCGTGCATCGCCGTTGCGTGCGGCGCTTGACAGGGCCATGTCCGTAGTTTATCCATTGGAAAAGCGATTTATCCATTGGAAAACGGTCGGAGGGCTCGTGGGACGTTTCCAGGTGGTGGGCGCGACGGTCGTGGACGGGTCGGGTCGCGATCCGTGCGACGTCGCCGTCACGGTCGAGGACGGGCGCGTCACCGAGCTCAGTGCCCCCAGCGCGAACGGTGAGCGGCTCGACGCCGATGGGCTGACGATGACGCCCGGCCTGATCGACGCCCACGTGCACCTCGGGCTGTCGAGCCTGGTCCAGCCGCAGTTCTCGTTCCAGATCAGTGCCGCCGAGATCGCGGCGGACATCTTCGGCGCGGCCGGCGCGGCGCTCGACGCCGGCTTCACGACCGTCCGGGACACCGGCGGGATCGACGGCGGTGTCGTCACCGCGATCGCGAAGGGCAAGGTCAGGGGGCCGCGCGTGGTGTCGTGCGGGCCTGTTCAGTGCCAAACCGGTGGCCACGGCTACTACGGGGCCGAGTGGGAGCCCACCGAGCTGTGGAGCAGCCATCACGTTCCCGGCCTGTGCGCCCTGTCCATGATGGCGGGCAACGCGGACGAGCTGCGGCGCAACGTGCGCGAGGCGTTCCGGCGCGGGGCGTCGTTCCTGAAGCTCTGCGTGACCGGCGGAGTGGTGGGCGGCAAGGACCGGCTGACCGACACCCAGTTCACCGTCGAGGAGATCGCCGTCGCCGTGCAGGAAGCCGCGGCGCGGGGCACCTACGTGACGGTGCACGCCCACAACAACGAAGGCATCCGCAACGCCGTCGAGGCCGGGGCGCGCTGCGTCGAGCACGGCACGGACCTCGACGAACCCACGGCCGCACTGATGGCCGCTCGCGGGGTTGCTCTCGTGCCCACGTTCGCCGTCGTCGAGCGGCTGCTGCACGATCCTGCCGCAGCCGGCCTGGGCGAATCGGTCCGCGATCGCGTGGCGGGGGCGCGGGAGGGGATGGCCAGGGCGCTCGCCGTCGCCAAGGAGGCCGGGGTGCGGATCGGGCTGGGTTCCGATCTCATCGGCCCGGCCCAGGACCGCCGCGGCGAGGAACTCCGGTTGCGCGCGCAGCTCGAGACGCCGATGGACGCCCTGGTGGCGGCCACGAAGACCAACGCCGAGATCATCGGTCTGACCGAGGTGGGCGTCATCGCTCCCGGCAAGCAGGCGGACCTCGTGCTCTGGAACGGCAACCCGCTCGAAGACCCGAACATTTTCGCCGACCCCGCCAACGCCGTACTCGTCGTCCAAACCGGACGTGTTGTGAAGGACCTCCGATGAGCACCATGTGGCACGGCTGCCTGGCCGACACCGACTACTTCGAGCTGCGTTCCAGCGGTGGGCACGACTACGGCGTCTGGGTCACCACACCACCGGGCTACGACCCCACCACGGCGCAGGTACCCGTCGTGTACGTGCTCGACGGCAACTGGGCGGTGGGCCTGACGGCCCCGCTTATCGTCACCCAGCAGGACCCCATGCAGAAGATCAAGCCGTACATCCAGGTCAGCGTGGGTTACGCGGGCGAGGAAGCGGAGCACTGGGCCAGGCTGCGCAACAGGGACCTGGTGCCACCCGGCGAGCCCGTCGCCCAGGAGTTCCTCGACGCCGTGGAGATGGGAGTCCAGGCGGGTGTGACGACCCGCGAGCAAGCCGACGCCTACATCGCCGAACTGCGGGACTCCAGGGGCGACGCGTTCCTGGGGTTCCTCACCTCGGAACTGCACCCCCGGATCGAACGCGACTACGGCACGGCCACGAGCGGTCACGGCCTCTTCGGCTACTCCTACGGCGGACTCTTCAGCCTCTACGCCTGGCTCACCGGCACCACGCTCTTCGAGAACATCGGAGCGGGCAGCCCCGGCGTCATCAGTGAGGGCAGTCAGGTCTTCGCCCAGCTCGAAGAGCTGAGCGACAGCCTGCCTGCCACGAAGCTCCACCTGACCGTCAACGACCGGGAGCTGCTCGGAGACCTGGCCGTCTACCAGAACCTCGCGAAGTACGCGGCCACCGTCCTGCACCGCCTCACCTCCCGCGGCGCGGCCGTGACCAGCGAGGTGCTGCGCGAAACGCACCTGACCGGCCTGCAGGCCTCGTTCCTCAGCTACCTCAGGACCTGCCGTGCTCTCTGAGGAAGAGGGCGAGGTGTTCATTGACCACGACGCTGTCGGTCACCGAGACCGCCCTGGGCAGTTCGTCGCGATCGTCCTCACCGGAGGGGTCTCCTGCACGTCCTCGTTGTCGCAGCGCGTCCAAAGTGGACAGTACAAGCGAAAGGGCCTGCCGCTAGACGTCTCGAATGGGCTGCGGTCGTGGGTGACCTCCCCCTAGGATCTTCGCCATGATCTTCAAAGCCCCGGACCGGTTGACCGCATTTCACGACAAAGCGATCGCCCGGGACATTCCCGCCGACGACGTGGAGCGGTGGCTGGCCACCGCCCGCCCCTGCGCGACGCTGGTGCAGAACGGGAACGGGCCGGTCGTGGGCCGCCTCGGCGGCCCGCTCCTGCTCCCCGCGGACGCACCGGACCCCGCCCACCCCTTCATCGCCTCCATCGACCTCGCCGCCCTGCCCACCGGCGTGACGGACCTCCCGCTGCCCGCCGACGGACATCTGCTGCTGTTCGCCTACCCCGACGAGGACATGGACGACGACAGCGACAACTTGGGCAGCGTGGTGCACGTCCCCGCAGGCGCGACGGTGGTGGAGAGGGAGAAGAGCACCGGGCTCGAGTACGACCCGTACAGCGAGACGACCAGGGACATCTCGCAAGGCCCGCTCGTGGCCGTGGCAGACATGTCGCTGCCCTATCACCACCTGGCCTGCTTCCCCGAAGAACCGAAGATCAGGCACCTCCCAGGGCATCCTCGCGCCGAGGAACTCGTCGCTGCCTGGGATGCCACCCGTGACGTCGACATCTGGGGATCGCTCCAGATAGGTGGCTACTCCAACCAGGTAGCCGTCGGCACCGACCCGGTCGCCGATGCCGTGTCGACCGCCTTGCGGGAGGTCGAGAGGGGCCGGGTGGACTGGCCGGTCTCGGGCGACGTCGCGGACTGGGTGCTCCTCGCCGACTGGCACCTCGACATCACCGGCTTGGAGGGCGCTACCGTCCACTGGACGATCCAACGCGAGGACCTGGCTGCGCGGCGCTTCGACCGCGCGATGACCACGATGTACTGGAACCCCTGAACCGGGTTCGCGAACTACGGTGGTTGTGCGAGGGATACCGCGGTTTGCGACGCAGGTTCCCCGATCCAGGAACCTGCTTGTCGTGCCACCGCACCACCACCGTGGACCTGGCCGGGCATGGATGGAGCAAGACCAGGCTCAACGACGCCCGCATGGGCATCCGCATCCCCTTGTCCATTCAGGACACAGGACGAAGTCCGTGCGTGGTTCGATGTTCTGCGGCTGGGCAGCAATCCAGCTTGACCATGCCGTGACGGCACAGTGTTCTGTGGAGTTCTCCACCGACAACACGAACGGAGAACTGATGACCACACCACCACCGGAAGCTGCGCTGCCCGACCTGATCGACCTCGAGGAGTTCTTCGCCGACCCGCGGTTCGCGAACCCGTCGATCTCGCCCGACGGCACCCGGATCGCCTACCTCGCCCCGCACCAAGGCAGGCGGCAGGTGTGGGTGCGTGGCATCGACCACGACCACGCCGACGCCGTCCGCGTCACCGGCGACACCCGCCGTGGCATCACGAGCTACCACTGGACCGACGACCCCCGCTGGCTGCTGTACCAGCAGGACACCGACGGCAACGAGGACTGGCACCTCTACCGCGTCGACCTCGACGCGCCGGAGGAACCGGCGGTCGACCTGACCCCGATGGGCCCTGGCTCGCGCGTCGTCGGCGTCGACCCGTTCCCGCCCGTACCCGGGTCCGTGCTGGTGGCGATGAACCGGCGACCGATGTTCTTCGACCTGTTCCGCGTCGACGTCGCCACCGGCGAGACCGTCCTGCACATCGAGCAGGACGACCCGACCGGAAGCGTCCTGCTCGACCGCGACGGCACACCCGCCTTCCACACGACGCTGGCCACCGACGGCACGGTGGAGTTCTCGGCGATCGACCCTGACGGGCAGCGGCGACTGCTGCTCCGGATGGGCGGCGCCGAGCACCCCATGGGCGTGCACCCCCAACTGGTCACCGCGGACGGCAAGGGCCTGCTGATCGGGTCGTTCTCCGACGGCGACGACCTGCGGCTGATTCGCGTGGACCACGCGACGGGCGAGCAGACCGTCGTCGCCGCCGTCACCGGCCACGATCTGGACATCAGCGGGGCGATGCTGCCCGGCGTGCTCCCGCCCGTGGTCTACACCAGCCGGGGCACCGGGGAGGTCCTGGCCGCCCGCTTCGTGGCCGACCGCCCGCACGTCGAGGTGATCGACCCGGCCTTCGCCGAGGTGTACGCGGCCCTCGTGGGGCTGTCCGACGGGGTGCTCGGCACCCTGTCCTCCGACGATGCGGGTCGGCGCTGGATCGCCACCTTCGTCCACGACCGCGACCCTGGCGTCACCTGGCTCTACGACCACACGACCGGCGAGGCCCGCATGCTGTGGAGGGCCTACCCGAACCTCGAACCGGCCACCCAGGCCCCGATGACCCCGGTCGGGTTCCCTGCGCGCGACGGCCTGCCGCTGCACGCCTACCTGACCCTCCCGGTCGGGATGGAGCCCCGGTCGCTCCCGCTGGTCCTGATGGTGCACGGCGGCCCCTGGATGCACGACAACTGGGGCTACAGCCCGGACGTGCAGTTCCTCGCCAACCGCGGCTACGCCGTGCTTCAGGTGAACTTCCGCGGCTCATTGGGCCACGGCCGCCGTCACCTCACCGCCGCGATCGGCGAGATCGGTCGCGCGATGCACGACGATCTGATCGACGCCGTCGACTGGGCGGTCGCCCAGGGACATGCCGACCCCGACCGCGTCGGGATCTGCGGCGGCTCCTACGGCGGCTACGCCGCACTCGTCGGCGTCACCGTCACCCCGGAAAGGTTCGCCGCCGCCGTGGACTACGTCGGAATCTCCGACCTGGCGAACTTCTTGCGCACTCTCCCGCCCTTCGCCAGGGCCTTCAACGTCAACAGCTGGTACGCCTACGTCGGTGACCCGGACATCCCCGAGCAGGAGGCCGACATGCTGGCCCGCTCACCGATAACCATGGTCGAGAAGATCCGCACGCCGCTCCTGGTGGCCCAGGGCGCCAACGACGTCCGGGTCGTTCGGGCCGAGTCCGACAACATCGTCGCCTCACTTCGCGAGCGCGGGGTGCCGGTCACCTACCTCGTCGCCGACGACGAGGGCCACGGCTTCGCCAACCCGGAGAACCGGATGCTGCTCAACCGGGCGATCGAGCAGCACTTCGCCGAACACCTCGGTGGCCTACGAGCGGAGGAGGAGGGCGCCCACGGTCCGGGCACCCCATGAGTGCCCAACCAATGCGACTTGTGACTGGTCGACCCGGCCTGTTCCATGACATGGCCGAGGTGGTCGAGCACACCGCGGAGGTCGGCGGTCCGAACCCGCCGGATGGCGCCGAGGTGCGGGTCGTCGAACCCGATGCCGAATCGGCGGGAATCGAGATGCGTGGGCTGGACGACGACCGTGATCATTCACAGCCCAAGGTCTACATCCGTCACCCGGCCTAAAAGACGTCGCGCAGGGTCTCCAGGAGGCGGGCGATGCTCTCTTCGTCGCGGCGGTAGTAGGTCCACTTGCCTCGCCGGGTGGCGACCACCAGCCCTGCCTGCCGCAGCATCGTGAGGTACTGCGAGGTGGTCGGCTGGCTCAGGCCGGCACGTCGCTGGATGTCGGTCACGCAGACGCCGATCTCGACGTCGTCGAGCTCCTGGCCGGGGAAGCTCATCGGCTCCTTGAGCCACACCAGCATCTGGCGGCGGGCCGGATTGGACAGGGCCCGGAACACAGCCAGCAACTCCGCCTCCGAGAACACGCGCCCATCGTAACGCAGGAACACATTGACGATTTGCAATGTGTCAATTTATCATTGCCGCATGTCTACTTCGATGCGTGTGGTGGAGCTCGTCCGCTTCGGTGGCGCGGACACCGCGTTCACCACCCGAGAGCTGCCGCGGCCTGCTCCGGGGCCCGGCCAGGTGCTGGTGCGGGTGATGGCCACGTCCGTGAACCCCCTTGACCTGCAGACCCGGCGCGGCGATTACCGCGACCAGGTCGCGCTGCCCGCGGTGATCGGCAACGACGTGTCCGGAGTGGTGGTCGAGACCGGCCCCGGGGCGGACGACTTCCAGCCGGGTGACGAGGTCTGGTACCTGGCGCCGGTGTTCGCCGGGCAGGGAACCTATGCCGAGTTCCACGTGGTCGACCAGGCACTGGTCGCCCGCAAACCCACGCGCCTGTCGCACGTCGAGGCCGCCGGTCTCGCGCTCGTGGGCGTGACGGTGTGGGAAGCGCTGGTCGAACGCGCCGGGGTGCGGGCCGGGGAACGGGTCCTGGTGCACGGCGGAGCGGGCGGGGTCGGTTCGGTCGCGGTCCAGATCGCCAAGGCGCTCGGAGCCGAGGTGGTCACCACCGCGCGGGCCAGGGACCACGAGTTCGTCACCGGGCTGGGCGCCGACACCGCGATCGACTTCTCGACCGGTGACTACGCGCCCCGGGTCCGCGCGATGGGCGGGGTGGACGTCGTCCTGGACACCGTAGGCGGGGACACCCTCACCCGCAGCCCGGAGATCCTCGCCGACCGAGGCCGCGTGGTGTCCATCGTGGACAGTTCCGAACCCCAGAACCTGCTCGCCGCGTGGGGCGTGAACGCGACCTACCACTTCGTCTTCGTCAGTCCCGGCCGGACGAAGCTCGAGGCCCTCGGCCGACTGGTCGACCGGGGAGAAATCCGGCCGGTGATCGGTGCCGTGCTGTCGCTGGCCGACATCGCGCAGGCACACACACTGCTGGAAGGCGGCTCCACCGGCGAGGGCCGCAAGCGCCCCCGCGGCAAGATCGCCATCGCCGTGCATCCCCTGGACCAGCCGCCGCACGGGACGGGGTCCTCGGGTCGGAAGGGGTAGCGGAACCGCTTGC
Organism: Umezawaea sp. cmx-9-4; assembly: GCA_049997955.1. GTDB lineage: Bacteria > Actinomycetota > Actinomycetes > Mycobacteriales > Pseudonocardiaceae > Umezawaea. The sequence continues at coordinate 181,015 of JAEBDY010000016.1, forward strand.
CGCCATGCCCTTTCGCCCATCGGCTCGGCGAGCAGGCCATGAGGAAGGGGCGCTGGTGGCCGACCTGCCGGGCAGGGCGGCGCAGGCGCAGCACCGGCCGGCAGCAGGCCGAGCCTGCTGTAGGGGCATCCGGAAGCGGGCCGGATGCCCCGGACGGGCCGACACCGTCAGCCCGACGGCAGGAAGCGCCTGCTGCTGCGCCGCCAAGCCCACACCACGACCAGAGCGGCCAGGATGGTCAGCGGCCAGCCCATCGCGATCCGGGCGATTCCCAGCCAGCCGGTCTCCTCGCTGACGTAAAGCCACTGCTGCACGCCGAACCGGGCACCGGACAGCACCACCAAGGCGAGCGTGGCGACGTCGTGGGCGCGGAACACGCGGCCGTCGGCCCGCCAAGCGTGCGTGCCGCCGTTCGCGAGGTTCCACACGACACCGGTCAACGGCCGGCGGACCAGCACCGAGCCCAGCGAGACCAGGAACGCCGCGAAGTAGGCCCAGATGCCGATGACGAAGAAGTCCCGCGCCGACCCTGTCAGGGAGACGACGACGATCGCGACGGCGAGCCCGAGCAGACCGCCTGCCGCGAGGGTGAACCGCTCCCCGCGCAGGAGCCGGTAGCCGGCGATGGCCAAGCCGAACGCGACCGACACGATGATCGTCGTGGTCAGGGGCAGGAAGGAGTTGGCGGCGACGAAGACGGCGACGGGGAGAGCGGAGTAGACGAACCCCATCGGGCCGCCCATCTGCTCGAGCAGCGCTGGCCGCGGTGCCGGAGCGAGTGCCGGACCAGCGGACTCCTGTCCTGCGGATCCGTCGTGAGGGTCCGTGGAAACCATGTGTCCTCCGAAGTCGCGTGATGTGGGACTTCAGGTAAGGCTGTGCCGTTGCGGCACACTCAAGCCGTTGTGGCCCGCACCACACTGGTTGCCCCTGTCGCGACGGCGCGGTGTCCGCTTGCGGACGACGACCACCGAAGTAGTCCTCGTTTCCCTGTCCGCTCGTCGGGATTCTCGCCGCCCGTCGCCACGTCCTCGACGAGCCCGGCAAGCACCTGACCGCTGCTGCGCCGCACCGCCGTGCTCGGCTGGGTCTGGGATCAATCCAGGCGCTGCTCCACTTCGGCGCGATCGTCGTGTCCAATCCGGCGACGTTCGTGACCCTGCACGTGATCCATGGCCGCTATGTCGGCCACAACCGCCTTCTGAAGCGGCCGGCGAGTGCCACCAACTCCCCCACTGCGGGCGGGGGGATCCGGTCGCCCTTCTCACACCGCACCGGCCTTGAGCGTGCCGCAGCGGCACGGCCTTCCCTGGAGGTCGGGCCACCGCGCCGGCAGTCCCGACAACCTGGAGGAAACCGTGGTCACGTCCGAACCGCTCGGCCGCGCACTGCGGGCCAGCCCAGCCGTCTACTTTCCCTCCTACGGGCTGTCCCTGCTCGGCAAGGGCATCGCCAGCGTGGTTGTGCCGCTTCTGGTGCTCGACCGCACCGGCGACGTGCTGGCCGTGGGGGTGCTCGCGACCGTGTCCACGGCCGTCTCGGCCGCAACCGGGCTCATCGCCGGGCTGGTGGTCGACCGGCTCGACAGGCTGGTCGCGAGCCGCGAGACCATCGGCAACACCCTGATCCTGGCCGGCCCCGGCCTCGGCGGACTGCTGATCGCGGTGCTCGGTCCGACCTCGGCCTTGATGCTGATCACGGCCGCGACGAGACTGCTCGGTGTGCGGGTCAGGCGCCGCTGCGGTCGACCTGCATCAGGGACCGGAGTCGGCCCAGGACGTCGAGCTGGGCCGAGTTGTAGACCTCGCGCATGACCGCCTTGGCCGTCTCGTCGACGAACCGGGCCCCCTGCCGGGCGTCGGCGTCCTGCACCATGACCTCCGGGTGCTCGGCCTGGATCCGACGAACGAACGGGGCCATGCGCTCGGCCAGATCTTGGCGCACCTCGTCGGAGGCGTCGGCGGGCAGGTCGTCGAACTCCCCGTCGGTCGGGTCAGCGGGCAGGTCGCGCAACAACTCGGCATAGGCCGCCGTCCGGCGCTGCCCCATGATCCGGGACATCACGGTCACCAGCGAGCGGTCGGCCTCCGACAGCTTCCCCACCCCGACCGCCGGGGCCAGCTCGGCAGGCAGGTCGGTCGGCACCCGCTCGCGCAGGATCAGGCCGAGTTCGAGCCGGGCCCGCTGCAACCGCTCGATGGTGGCGGCGAGTTCGGCGTCCAAGGCCCGCAGGGCCTCCTCCGGGTGCTGGTCGTCCTCGGCCATGGCGGTGACCTGCGGCAACGAGAAGCCGAGGTCCACCAGACGCTTGATGCGCAGCAGCCGAATGAGGTGTTTGACGCCGTACTGCTTGTAGCCGTTGCTGCGCCGCTCGGGCTCGGCCAGCAGCCCCACCTCGTGGTAGTGCCGGACCGCACGCAAGCTGGTACCAGCCAACGCGGCGACCTCTCGAGTACTCCAAGACATTCCGACAGTGCACACCGTGCCCCTACGGCACAGTCAAGTCCTGACACCCGGCACGGCCCAGAAACCCGCCCGTCGCGCTGCCACCTCGTGCGTTCCACTCAGCCGAGGAACAAAAGAACAGGGCCTCACCTTTGACGGGCCGCACCGGTTGGTGAAGGTTCTGATCACAGGCGACGCGAAAGCCGCAGCCCTGAACAAGGGCCCGAGCAACGCAAGCACACCACCGGGCCGCGTCGGTCCCAAGAGGACGGCCGCCACAGCGGCCAAATCCTTGCAACGCGTCCCGCCGCCCGAACGCGGCGGACTCGGTTAGCAGGCTCAACACCGCTGTTGAGGGCGTTGGCCGGCCATGATCCGGTGTGCCCGGCAAGAGCCACTACGCACTGCCGGCCATGGCGCGGTCCTGAGCACCGGAGGTCGGATGCGGGTTTCGCCGGAAACGATCCCCACCGCAGGACAGAAGGCAGCACGACCTCGAAGGTATGTACTGACAGGTGTCTGCCTCGGACGGGCACGGCCCGCGATGCTCGTGGCATGACGAAAAAGAGCGTTCCGATCACCGTCTTCGCCCGTACGACGTCCAGCCCCGCCCACACCCACCGGGTCATCGTGCCGATCGACCTCCCCCCGGTGTTCAAGCCGTGGGGACCGTTCCCCGGCGTCGCGGAGGTGCGCGACCAGACCGGCGTCTGGGACCGGCCGGGGACCTCGCGCCAGACCCGGTTCACCGACGGCTCCAAGGCCGACGAGCGGCTCACCGAGATCGTGGACGGACACGGGTTCGCCTACGAGCTCAGCGGCTTCACCAACGTGCTGGCCAAGCTGGTCTCCGGGGTGCGTGGCGAGTGGTCGTTCCTCCCCGACGGCACCGGCACGTCGATCCGGTGGACCTACGACTTCCAGCCACTGCCCGGCCGCCGCTGGATCGTCGCCGGGCCGTTCAAGCCGCTCTGGACCCGCTACATGCGCGCCGCGCTCGCCCGGATGGTGACCGTGGTGCAGGACACGCCAGGTGCCATCATGGAGGAGTGAGCGACCTGAGCTTCGGTGCCCTGGTGCGCGGCTGGCGCGACCGCCTCGACCCGGCTGACGCCGGCTACGCCCGGTCAGCTCGCCGGCGCGCCCCCGGCCTGCGCCGCGAGGAGCTCGCCGAGCTCGCCGGTCTGTCCCACGAGTACCTGCTGCGGCTGGAGCAGAGCCGGGCCACCAACCCGTCCGCCCAGGTGGTCTCGGCACTGGCCCGCGCACTGCGGCTCTCCCCTGCCGAACGCGACCAGCTCTTCCGTGCCGCGGGCCTGCTCGCGCCCCGGGACCAGACCGTCGGCACCCACGTCCCGCCGAGCATCCGCCGCCTCGTCGACCGCCTCGGTGACCTCCCGATCGGCGTGTTCGCCGCAGATTGGAGCCTGCTGCGGTGGAACGACATGTGGACGGCTCTGCACGGCGATCCGTCCGGCCTGCCGCCCGCCGAACGCAACCTCGCCCGCGCCCTCTTCGGCACGGGCGAGGGCCGCTGGCACCTGCGCCCGGTCACCTCGACGGCCGGACCGTACGCTTTCGAGACCGCGATCGTCGCGGACCTGCGCGAAGCGGTCTCCCGCTACCCGGCCGACCCGGAACTGGCGGCGCTCGTGGACGGTTTGCGGGCGGCCTCACCCTTCTTCGGTGAGCTGTGGTCGGTGGCGGGCATGGGACAGCTCACCGGCGATCTCAAGACGATCAGCCATCCCGAGCTGGGTGACGTCACGCTGGACTGCGACGTGCTGACCGTGCCCGGCGTCGACCTGCGCATCGTCACCTACACGGCAGCCCCGGGAGCCAGCGGCGCCGACCAGCTCGACCTCCTGCGTGCGTCCCGGCTCAGCGAGGCTCGCTGACGACCGAGCCGCCAGGGGAACCGGGCAGGCAACACCGGTCCGTTCACCAGCACCGGGAGCGGGGCAATGGTGTGGTCCCCAGGCAGGCTGAGGCCATCCCACGGTGTTGAGCACGGTGGCCTCCCGCCCGGTCGTTCAGGTCGAATGCTCCGTGCGCGGATGCGATGAACTGCTGGAAGCTTCTCCGCACCTGTCACATTGATCTTGAATCCGCGGATGCGGGGCGGGACGCCTGATCAGCTCACGCACAAGTTCGATCTTGGCATCGGAGTTCGTCGATGTGGCGCCACCGCCATGGTCGACTGAAATCCCAGCCACACCGGTGGAGATTCCTCAACCCGCCACCTCGGCCACACGATCGGTTCATGCTTGTCGCTGCACCAAACAGCGAACCGACCGACGTGGTTGATACCTAGTCCTTCAGCGCCGAGTGGAGAATCGGGTTGATCTCGACCAACATGGCGATCAACCGGCGAGCACCGCGGCACGTCTGCTCATCAGCGTCCCGCGTCAGCGCCTCGCACTCTCGCACGGCGGCATCCCGGTCACTGGAGAACACCCCGAACACGTCGAGCACAGCGGCGTCGATCCACTCGGCGTGATCGTCGCCGGCGACAGCCAGTGCCGAGGCGACCACCGCGAGTCCGACCGAGTCATGACGCCGAAGCAGCGCTTCCGACGTCGCACGGGTGACGTACGTGTCCTCGGCATCAAGCACCAGGTCCAGCAGCGGTCCCCTGGCCTCGGACATCTCGGCAAAGCTGGCCAGGCATCGCCCCGCATCCGCCCTGTCGCGGTAGCCGGGGCTTCCCGCAAGCCCGATCAGCATCACCACCACAGATCGCCTCGCCTCATCGCCCACAGACGCATTCTCTCCCACAAGCGCGATCAAGGCCTTCGAGTTCCAACTACCGCCCGAGCCAACGCCTGGCAACGGCCGCCTCGCCGTCCGCGGCCCGCTCTTCAACAAGTTCGCCCCGGCGCCACCGATGACGCTGGCGACCTCCATGATGAACGTCTTGCCGCAACCGGGTGGGCCCTACATCAGCAGCGACCCACCCGGCTTCTGCCCGAACGCCGCCGCCAACTCGGGATTGCGCAGCGGAGCCAGGAACACGGTGTCCAAGTGCCGCTTGACCTCGGCGAGACCCGCGACGTCGGCCAGCGTCACCGCCGGGCGCTCGGCGTCCGACAGCGACGTCGACCCACCAGCGCTGCCGTCCTGGCGGTCCTCGTCGGCCGGGGCCGGAACCTGACCTCCGGGGCGCACCGTCGGCGCGGATGACGCGGATGACAGCGCGTTCTCGGCGGGCGGCGACGAGTTCGAGGCGCGCATCCGCGCCGCCAGCAGTCGGGCGCGCAGCAGACGGATCCGAGCCGGATCACCGCCGAGGGTCTCGAGCGCGTCCAGCTCGATGGCGGCGCGGTCCCGGTCCTGCTCCAGCAGCAGCGTGACGAAGTCCTCGCGCAGCGCCAGGTTGTCGGGGTCGGCCTCCACCTCGCGGGCGATCACCTCGACGAAGCTGTCGCTTGGATTGGTGCTGTTCACCGCGCCGCCCCGTCGGTCCAGCCCTTGAGCAGACCCAGGTTCGCCAGCGGGATGTAGTGACCGAGCCGCGGATGGTCCAGCGTCACACCGACGACACCGGCCTTCTCGAACGAGGCGACGTAGTCGATCGCTCCTGGCATCGGCACGCCGAACAACGGCGCCGCGCCACCCTCCGCATTGGCCAGCCCGAGGGTGCGGGCGGCTTCGTTCGCCCGTGCGGCGCTGCTGTAGAGGCAGATCATCGGTCCCTGCTCTGCGGCCGCGGCGTAGGGGCGGGGTCGGTCGGCCGGGCCGCGCGCGATGAAGAACCAGTGCTCCAACGCGGTCACCTGCCGCCACAGCGCGATCTGCGCCGTGGTGTCCCCTGCGGGAGCTGCTTTGACCGCCTCGTCGAGGCGGTCCAACTCGGCGACCGCCTCGGGGTCGTTGTCCCTGGTCATTCCGTTCCTCTCGTCTGCTCGACCGGCCCCGCGCGATTATGGGCGGAGCATTCGTTCGGATGTGAAGGACATCCCGCGTAGTTGGAGTCAAGTGGCGGTAGCGCCCTGGGTCGCAACGCCTCGTGCGACGCTAGTGCACGTAACGGGCGAGCACGGTCCTCTTGCCGGAATGACGCGTGATCGTGCTGTACAACAACTTCGCGCTGACTGAACAACGGCGACCACACCAAGGGCACGGTGGGCGCGTTCTTGTTCAGTGACCACACGCATTTTGAGGAAGCGAGCTGTGATCGTCCTGCGTCGGTGAGCGTCGTGACCATAGTGGACGAACACCTGCACTCACACCAGAACCAGCTCACAGGCCGTAGTTCGCTCCCCTGGGCTCCGTCCCCGGCGCTACGCCGACCAGTCGGCCTTGAGCACCCGCGGTCACGATCAGGAGCCGATGGCGGTCTGCGGATCCACTCGCCGGCAGGGCGGGGAGAAGTTGCGCAGGGGATGAAGATTGCGAGCCGTGCACCGGAGAGGCGCAAGAACGGCTGCTATCACACCGAACCAGCGCGCTCCTCCCCGCAGGGCGAATATGCCGGCGCGCAACCGCCTCTGACGTTCACGCCTATGAATCAATAGGCGGATCCGAAAGTGGACCTCAGGGCACGCTAACGCGCACAGTCGGCACTGGCAATAGCGAACGAAGCATCCGAGGCGGGTTCACAACAGTGAACAAATGAAATCACAATGATCAACATCATCAGCCATCGGCGGAGTGTTCACCCAGTGGATCAAGGGCCACCTGGGCTGACAGCCTATTTTCGTGGCATCGTTCAACAGGTGACGAGGTCCTGAGGGACCGGAAACGGCGGACCTCGGATGGAGGTCACGGGCGGAGGTTTCCCTCCACTGCCGTCCACCTGCACGATCCGGCCTGGCTCCCGGAGGTGCGCCCACTTGTTCACAGGCATGACCAGCGCTCACCCATTCGCTTCACAAGCACGACTTGACCCGCATATCCCACCGCAGCCCTCAAGCGGTCACGCGATCAGTTCGATGACGTCGACCTGAGTGTTCGATTGATTCGATACCCCATCACGGGTCACCAACCCTGATTTACTATTGACCTGGCGCGGCGGACCTCATAGTGTTCGGCGAACAAATGCTTTCCCGTCCGAATGGCGCAACGAAGCACCCAGGGGCACCACGTTCGTCACTTTCCATCGGTCGCTCCGTACAGGGTCGACGCACTCTGGCGTTTCCGATTCTGTCAGGGTCGCTTTCTTGCGCCAGTGAACCCGATCGATGCGGCCGTGCTTCGCCGCGCACAGAAGGGCCACGGTCGGGCACCTCCTCCGAAGAGCGTTGCGAAGTGGAGCTGTCATGGGTACACCGGAACTGCCTGCCGGCACACGGTTCAAGAGACCGCGTGACATCCGCAGGGGGTTGATCGCGGCGGCCGCCGCGAGCGCCCTGGCCGTCACGCTCGCGGCATGGCCGAACGCCACGCCGGCGAACGCAGCGGTCAGCGCGGGGACCTACTCCCTGAAGAACGGGGGCAGTGGGCAGTGCCTGGACGCGCCGGGGTCGAGCCCGACGAGCGGTGTGCAACTCCAGCAACAGGTGTGCGCCGCTGGTAGCGACCAGGAGTGGACGTTGACCGCGGTCAGCGGCGGATTCCGGATCACGTCGACCGTCGGCGGCCTGTGCGTCGGCGTGCGGGACGCGTCGACCAGTGCCGGCAAGCAGATCCAGTTGGAGACGTGCACCGGCGCCGCCAGTCAGACCTGGGCGGTGACCGAGAGCGGCGGCAACTACCGGGTGGTCGACACCAACGGTGGCAAGTGCATGAACATCAAGGATGGCTCCACATCGGCCGGAGCGTTGGTGCAGACCAACTCCTGCGACAGCGGTGCCACCAAGCAGTGGACGTTCACCCCGACCACCGGGGGGCCGACCACGACCACCACCAGCACGACAACAACAACGACGACGACAACGACCACCACCCCGCCAGGCTCATCGCTGTACGTGTCGCCGAACGGCAGCGACAGCGCGGCGGGGACGGTGTCGGCTCCGACCACGCTGACCTCGGCGATCAGTCGTGTTGGCTCCGGTGGGACGATTCTGATGCGTGGTGGAACCTACCCGTTCTCGCAGACGGTGACGATTCCGCAGGGCAACAACGGCACCTCGGGTGATCGCACGGAGTTGCTCGCGTACCCCGGTGAGACGCCGGTGCTGAACTTCTCGGCTCAGGCCGAGGACCCGGCCAACCGCGGGCTCGCGGTGAACGGCAACCACTGGCACATCCGCGGCATCATCGTCGAGCGCGCCGGTGACAACGGCATCTTCGTGGCCGGCAGCAACAACGTCTTCGAGCGCACGATCACGCGGTTCAACCGCGACACGGGGCTTCAGATCTCGCGGATGCTGTCCAGCACGCCGAAAGACCAGTGGCCGTCGCACAACCTCGTGCTGAGTGCGGAGTCGCACGACAACGCGGACTCCGACGGCGAGGACGCCGACGGGTTCGCCGCGAAGTTGACCTCAGGTCCGGGGAACGTGTTCCGGTACGCGGTGGCGCACAACAACATCGACGACGGTTGGGACCTGTTCACCAAAACGGACACGGGTCCGATCGGTGTGGTGACGATCGAGGATTCCTTGGCCTACGAGAACGGCACGCTGAGCAACGGTGGTCAAGCGGGCAACGGTGACCGCAACGGTTACAAGCTGGGCGGCGAGGACATCGGGGTGAACCACGTGATCCGGCGCAGCATCGCCTACGACAACGGCAAGCACGGTTTCACCTACAACCGCAACCTGGGCACGATGACCGTGTCGAACAACCTCGGCATCGACAACGCCGAGCGCAACTTCACCTTCGACGGCGGCTCCTCGGTGTTCCGCAACAACACCTCCTGCCGCAGCGGCAGCGGCACCAACGACCGCGTCATCGGCAACTCCGACGCCTCCAACCAGTTCTGGATGGGCGCCAACGGTTCCCGGTGTTCCTCCTACACCGGTGCCCTGGGTTGGTCCTACGCATCGGACGGCCGCCTCGCCGTGACGCTTGGCGGCAAGCCGGTCACGCTGTAACCGATCCCGTCACCCGGCTTGCCACCGGGGCAACACCCTGGGCGACAGGGCGGGGACGTCCTGGGGTTCACCCGTCCGGACTTCGGCGGTGCCCCTCAAGTTCGACGGTTCGGGCCAGTTCCTCCTTGCACTGTCCCGAACCGTCGATCCAGGCTGTTCCACCGGTTCCGGCCAACGTGAAGTGAGCCTCCGAGCAATCGGGGGAACCTCACCATCGGTTGGCGGCACCAGCCTGGACCTCACCCCACTGCGGTAGACGCCCGAGTTCGTTGCCAGGCAGGCGCAGCGAAGTCCTGGCCGGCGGCCTCGTTCTTGGCAACGAGGCCACCGGCCAGGGCGGTTCCACCGCGTTCCGGGATCACTTCACATCGAGGATTCATCGATCGAGTGGTTCCGTGATGTCGGCTCGGTGATCCGTTGTGCCAGCAGCCGGTAGTGGTGTCGGCTGACTCAACGGTGCAGGCGTCGTTACCAAAGCCACCGTTGGCGGTGTCGGTGCGACCACGCCGTCGAGCGCCGGCCACTTCTCACGGGTGACCGTCAGGCGGGCGGGGTCGCCCTGGCGGCCAGTTCGGTCAGGTCGGCGAGGAACTCCGCGGCCTGCACGGGTTTGCCTTCCTTGTGGGTCGGTGACGGTGCCAGTTGCACGAACAAGTCGGTGACCGGCGAGTGCAGCCACAACGCCATCACGTAGAGAGCGGGAATGCGCAGCAGGCGGAGCTCGAACCCGGCCGCCGCGAGCTGGGGCAGTTTCCGGACGGCCTTCACGGCCTTGTCGGTTTCGGCCACGAACGGGCCCTCGGTGAACTGCGACACCTCGTGGGTTCCGTCGGGGGCCTGCGTGGTCTCGGCGCTGGCGATGAGCTGACCCCCGTCCTCCACGAGGTAGCGCCAACCCACCGGTTGGGCCTTGTCGAGGCCACCACCGGAGGTGATGTCGTCGAGTCCGATGGTGAAGACCTGGTGGGGGGTGGACAGGTCGAGCCGGTCCTTGTGGGCACCGCGCAGCGCCTTGGTGGAGAAGTGGCCGCCGTCGGCGAACGCGCGGAGCTTCGCCTTGACCTTGTCGGGCACGCCGGCCGGTGGGTCGGGCAGGTGCAGTGGCATCCGATCTCCTCAGGCTTGGGTTCTGTAGCTGACGTTCCAGGCGCCGAGGCCCTGGTAGTTGTCCCGGAAGGCGTTGTAGGTCAGGTCGGAGTCCCCGTACCACGGGTCGGCCACCGCGACGTGCTCCACTCCGTTGGCCAGGGAGCGTCCGCGCACCGCCGCGATGTGCCCGCCCCCGCCCCGCCAGGCGATGTTCACCACGACCGGCGCGGACCGCTCCATCTCAGCGGCCAGTTGCACGGTGGTCAGGGCGTTGTTGAGGCGCTGGTTGAGGTGTCCGACCGTTTGCAGCGGCGAGTCCGGCCACCGGCCCCAGTTGCAGGGCGACACCCGGCCCGCGCCGACGACGCAGTCGTTGCGGCCGAACTCCGCGTTGGCCAGTGAACCCTGGGTCCACGCGGTGGCCGGGTTGTAGAACCTGGCGACGCTGACCGAGGCCGCGTCCCAGCACCACATGTCCTGCTCCTGGTGCTGCATGACGAAGTCGAGGTTTTGGTCGGCCAGGTCGAGGAAGAACGTCTCGTCGTGGCCACCGTTGGCGTTGAACTGGCAGTTGACGATCCCGCTCCCGGTGTTCGTCGTGGCGGTCACCCCGTTGCCGACCAGGCGCAGGAACACGTTCGGGAAGGCCACCGACTCGAAGGAGAACGAACCGTTGGGTTGGGAACGCAGCTTGTACTTCTCGTAAGCACCGGGCGTGCCCGCGAGGAACTGGCAGTTGACCGTCCCGCCGCCGGGGCCGGTGGTGGTCACCCCCGTGCCGTCCATGCGCAGGTACACCCTCGGGAAGGCCACCGACTCGAAGGAATACGACCCGTCGGCCTGGGCGCGCGCCCTGTACTTCTCCTTGGTGCTTGTCCCGTACTGGCAGTTGACCGTCCCGCCACCGGGCCCTGTGGTGGTCACCCCCGTGCCGTCCATGCGCAGGTACACGTTCGTGTAGGACGCCGATCGGATCGTGATCGGCGTATCCCCGAGCACGGCAAGGTCGGCTAATGGTAACGGCATGCGTTCCTCTCCTTTTCTTCTGATTCCCGCACACGGCCGGGTTCTCGGCCCGCAAACAGCTTTTCGGTGTGTGCGATGCGGGATCGGCCGGAAAATGCTACAGGTTGCACGTCGGCTGGCTGCCGACTGCTTGGGAGGTGAAATGGCACGAAATACAGGGGCGTTTACCTTTGCCCACCTGACGCACGTGGACTCATGAAGCTCTTCTCGGAGTTTCTACGGGTGCCGCGTGGTGATGTCACTCGGGGAGCGCGGGTCGATCTCGTAGTGGGTGTCGAACTGGCTGCTGAAGCCCGTCACGCGGACGCTCTGGCCCACGGCGAGACCGGTGAGGTCGATGCCGGTCTGCGTGTTGACGAAGATCGTGAGTTCGCCGGAGCCGTCGTCGACGAAGAACTTGTACCCGTAGGGCAGGTCGGACTCCGGTGCCCGCGTGATCGTGGCGGTCACCCGCACCAGCAGCCCTTCCGTCGCCTCACCGACGGCGCCGGTGGCCAACGGCCTGGCGCGGACCTCGGGACCCGTGCCGCGCACGTGGACCGCGGCCGGATCGGCTGGAACCAGGACGAGCAGCCCGTAGCTGACGCGCAGCGCGCCCGTCACCCGCACCCGAGTGCCGGGCGTGACGTCCAGGTCCACCGCGACGCTGACGTAGATCCCCGCACCGCGTTGCTGGATCGCGAAGCCCTTGTCGAAGAAGCTGGACTCGAACACCCCGGACGGGGTCGTGGCGGTGCCCTCGACCGTGACCACGGCGCTCAACGGCAGGGTCCGCGCCTCGGCGATGGACACCACGTGGTGCGACGCCGCCACCGCCTGAGCGGGCAGTGCCGCGCCCACAGAGGCGAGCACCAAGAACAGCACGCTGATAGCACGCTGCCAAGAAAACATGGGTCAAGTCCTTTCCGGTCATGCCGTGTCGACACGCGAAGGCGACGATCCGATTCCTGGTATGCGAGCGAGTACGAGTACAACAACTCTCGACACCGTCCCAGTCCACCCCGGGGATGGGACGAATGCCTGTGGCCGACGTGGAAAAAAATACAGGTCAAGCGGTCAGCGAGTACGTCTGTCGCTTCAGGGGAGCCACTGCGGCACCAGGCCTTGACCATGGGATCGGTCACCGCAACCCACATGTTACTTCGCACAGCCCACGAATTCTCATCCATCGATGATTTCCACAATCGACCTAGCGTCAACCCCTTGAATGACACACTGAGTATCAGCAGCACGCGAAAAGTTCGACCGTGCAGAGCATTGACCACACCCGAGCGGCCCAGTTGCGGGAATCCGAACCCATTCGACTTCAACTATTTTCGATTGGCTTTTCCAATAGGAACATGTGGACAACTCACCGAATGCGGATGAAGGCCGACGCGGCATGGTCGACAACCCCTGCTGCCCGTCGGGAAGAAGCCGGGCCGTCCACCGAAGTGGAGCAAGCGACGGTTGATCGTCGGCATCCGGTGGCGGGTGCGGGTCGGTGCGCCGTGGCGGGACGTCCCGCCCGTCCACGGGCCCTGGCAGACCGTGTGCGGATTGTTCCGGCGCTGGCAACGCGCCGGGGTCTGACCGGTGACCCTGACCGAGTTGCGGGCCCGTGCGTTGCCGATCAGTTCGTCGACCACCAACAGCACGTCGTCGAGCAGGTCCTGGTCCCGAGGTGACAGCACGGTGACCTTCCAGCGGCAAACCTTCGTGTTGCCCCATCCGGGTAGACCTCACGGTGAAGCCGGATTCGCGGTCTCGTCGCACCCGATCGGCGGGTGCTGCGAAGTACACCGTTCGGAATACTCGAATTCGTGGACGCATCAACGACCGCCCGGTATCCACCTGTCGCTGTCTTCAGGGACCCACTACCCGGCGGGACCGTCCCCGATCTCGAACTCCCGGTCCGCGTCCTGGCGCAGCGGACCGCCGCGGCGTTGATCGCGGTGCCGACGCACGCCGGTCCGGTTGAGCGCACCGCCGCTCTGCGACTGGCATCGGCGATCGCAGACGGATTGGTGGCGGCGCTGTCCGCTCAGGGCGCAGCGGTCGTGGGCGAGGACTTGCCGGCCGCGTCGACCAGCCAGTCGTTCTTCCGCGTCCGCGAGGTGGACCTGTCCGACCACCAGGCCGCCCTGCACGGCGCTTCGATCGTGCGGCGCGGCCTGGACGACCTGTGTGAGGCGCCGCTGTCGGGTGCCGATCTGGCGGTCGAGGTCGCAGGCATGGCGCAAGCCGTGCTCGACCTCACCGGCGCCGGCTCCCCGGACGCCTTCCTCGACGCACCGGCGCCCGCTACTCCAGCGGCAGACGGGACGTCGTTGGAGGCGCGGTGGACGGCGCGGTGGATCGTGGGTCACCAGGTGCACGTGCTGTTCAACATCTGCGCGGCGGTCGCGGTGACCGACGCCGTGCACCACCTGCGCCACGGCGCGGTCCAGATCGCCCTGCGACGCCTGGGACACGCGACCACGTTCGTGCGCGGGTTCCCCGCCGCCATGACGCACGCGAGCACGATCCCGGTCGAGTACTACACCGCCGCCGTCCGCCCCACCATGCAACCGCCCGGCGTGGACAGTCCGTTGAGCGGACGGCAGCACCGCGGCTACAAGGTCTTCCGTACCGCGATGAAGGACCTGCTCGCCGTGCTGCCCGAGCCTTACGAGCGGCTGGCCGTTCACGACCCGGAACTGGCCGCCGCACGGGATGCGTTGCTCGAAGCCGACCTGATCGACAGCGAACGGCACGTCACACTCGCCTACTCGATGGTGCGCCTGCAACGCTCCATCGCGCAGCTGCCCGACGGCCCGGACAACGCCGTGGGCGAACTGCGGCTCATGCGCCACCGGCGGGCGGCCCAGTACGCGCCGCTGCTCCGCTTCGGCGACCACTACGTCGCCGAAGCCGTGGCCGCCCTGCGGCACTGAACCGAAAGACCGCACCGGATCCAGGAGCGAACGCGATGCCCGAACTGATCACCACCGACACCGCAGAGCTGGAGTTGACACCGTCCGACACCGCTCAAGTCGAACGCCTGGCACGTGAGTTGTGCTCCGACGACCGGGACCGGGTGGACGCGCCGGAGTGGGTAGGCCGCGCCAGGGACGCCTGGGACGAGGCCCCGCTGTCACTGCGGCGCGGGGTGCGCCGATTCCGGCGGCACTCAGGCTCTCACGGGGTGCTGGTGATCCACGGGCTCCCTACCGACGACACCGCGCTGCCCGCCACACCGTCCGCACCGGACTCGGTGCAGCGCGAGCCCACCGTCGCCGCGGCGGTACTGGCGATGGTGGCCTGCGGACTCGGTGACCCGATCGCCTACCTGGCCGAGAAGGCGGGTGCCCTCGTGCAGGACGTCGTCCCCGTGCCGGGCAAGGAGAACTTCTCCGGCAACGCCGGATCGGCGCTGCTGACCTTCCACAACGAGAACGCCTTCCACCCCCACGAACCCGACCACGTCCTGCTGCTGTGCCTGCGCGCCGACCACGACCGCACCGCGGGCCTGCGCACCGCCTGCCTGCGCGAAGTGCTGCCCCTGCTGCACGAAACCACCCGCGACGCACTGTTCGCACCCGAGTTCGTCCTCCGGCCGCCGCCCTCCTTCGGCGCCGACGACACCGCCCGCGCACCACAACCGCTGCTGTTCGGAGCGTTGGACGACCCCGACATGCGCATGGCCCAGATAGCCACCACCCCGGTCACCCCGCGAGCCGAAACGGCACTGGCCGAACTCGCCCACGCCTTCGACACCGCCGCCGGCACCACCCGGCTGGCACCCGGCGACATGGCCGTCATCGACAACCGGGTCACCGTCCACGGCCGAACCCCCTTCCGCCCCCGCTATGACGGAGCCGACCGCTGGGTGCAGCGCACCTTCGCCGTCACCGACCTCCGCCGCTCCCGCGACCACCGCCCCGACGACGGCTACGTCCTCACCCGATGACCCTGGCCACCTATCCCGTTGGCGCACAACGAAACTCGGCGTGCGGTAGAGGCGAGCGGTGATCGGGACATATCACCCGATCGATACGTGGCCCGCCCAGGTCACGCATGATTCGCTCAAGACATGAACCCAATCCAGGAAGTCGGCCGCGGATCCGGGCTCGACGGCTACCCCTACGCGTTCCACATCGCGTTGGACGGCAACGGACTCAACGGCTTGGAAGGACGTGCCGGGGTCTGCGTGTTCCACTACGACCCGGTCAGCGGACGGCACACCTCCAGGATCCAGTACTACGACGGCCTTGCGGGCGGGCACGCGATCAGCCTCAGCCCTGACCACCGCCTCGGGTTCCTCGGCAACACCGGCCAGCACTTGGCGTTCTACGACACCGCGCGGCCCGAAGAGACCGAGCGGGTGTCCACGCTGCGGTTCGAGCCGACCGACTCCTCGATCAAGGGCAGCACCCACGCGGTGTGGCTGGACGGGACGACCGGCATCACCGCCGTCGGCGAGTCGTTCTGGCAGTTCGACGTTGACAAGCTGACCGACGCAGAGAACATCGGCGCACACGGACTGAAACTTCCCCACGCGATCAAGCGCACCGCGTCGGGCCGACACCTCGTCTACGGCGGCATGGACCACCCCCGCCGCGGCGAGGCGTGCGAGGTCGGCATCTTCGACCTGGAGAACCGCACGCATCGGGTGGTCGAACTGCCCGCCACCTGCTGGCACATCGCCACCCATCCGACCGAGGACCGCTTCTACGCGCTGTCCTTCCGCGTCGTCGCGCAGGAGGGCCGCGACTGGCACGAGTGGGCGATGGCCTATTTCAAGGAGTACGTCTTCGAGATCGACGCCGACACCGGCCGGGTCCTGCGGCACTGGACCGCCGCCGGCGACATCCCCGCCCACATCAACTCCGACGTCTGCCTCTCCGACCGCGAACTCATCTACTGCACCGGCGGCAGCAACACGGTCATCCTGATCGACCTGACCGATTTCTCCTCCTTCCGAATCATCGACGAGCGCCCCGACCTGCGGGAGCAGGTAAAGGCAGGACGCCAAGCCGCACGGCAGGTCCTCGACGTGCTGACCCGCGGCTCGGCCCTGGCGAGCACGAAGCACTTCCTGGCCGCGCTGCGCGTGAGCCGGGGGACGCTGATCGACGGCGTCTACGCCTGCCAACTCTCCGCCGACCAGACCCTGCTGTTCACCGCCAACAGGGGCCTCAACACCGTCACCGTCTACGACTACCCCGGGTGCACAGTTCGGCTGCGCGTGAAGATGCCCGATCTGCACGACCACGTCGACGGCCTGCACCCCTGGTCCGATCCACGCCTCGGCTTCCACCACAGCGCTCTCATCAGCCCTCCACCGAAGGCCGAACGCGCCTGAGCATCGACCCCTCCTCGCCAACGGTCTTGCAAGTGCGGTACCAGCAGGGATCACGACGTGGCTCGTGCAGTGGATGTCGCGCATCGGACGCGCCGCATCCTTCCGAGTGATGGCGAGCCGCCGTGATCTCAGTTTTCCTGGTAGTTCGTGACATTGGGCCGCGGAGTGGAATGTCGTCGCGATCCGGTGGGCACAGGAACACGGTTGATCAGTGCGGGCGGGTGGGGTTCCCGGCGTTTCGACGGTGGCCTGAAGCCGAACGCACAGGCGGAACTGTCCTGGGAGGGCCGGCACGATGTCGGCCCTCCCAGGACAGTGCGGTACGAGGATCAGATCTTGCCCGCAGCCACGTCGGCGAGGGTCACACGGGCCGTCTTGTAGTTCACCACCCAGGGCTTGGACGGTTCCGCCGCGTCCTTGACCGGGATGCCCTCGGAACGGATCGGCAGGCCGTTGTCGGCGTTGACGGTGAGGACGTACGTGGTGCTGCCCCCCTGAATGGCGGGAGCCGCGGTGAGGGTCAGCGCGGCCTGGCCGTCGACGTCGGTCTCGCCGATGGTCACGTCCTTCATGGTCGCGAGCAGCTTCAGCACACCCGCGCGGACCTCCGCGTCGGAGGCGGCGATGTACAGCGCGTGCGTGGTGTTGCTGAACAGGTGGTTGTTGATGCGGTTCTCCAGTTCCTCGCCCGTCGGCCGGTCGGGAACCTCCTTGCCGGAATTGCGGAACTTCTCCTCGAACTCCGCCATGGCCTGCGCCCACGCCTTGTCCGCCTCGGCGGGGCTCAGGCCGACTCCCAAGGCGTTGCCCGCGGCGGTGATCATGTCGACCTTGGCCTTCTCCACGTCGCCGTTCGCGGCGAGGCGGGCCGCCGCCATCACCTTCGCGTTGAACGGCGAAGCGGGCTCGGCGGCGCCCTTGGCGACCGTGGCCGCCAGGTTCTGCGGCGAGTCGCCGGTGAAGACCCGACCTTGGTCGGTGTAGACGGTGTAGTAGAGCTGCGGCCCGTCCGGCAGCAACTTCGTGTTGATGATCAGCGACGCTTCTCCTGGCAGCGTGCCTGCCGCCTTGACCGCGGAGGCCAGCTTCACCAGCGGTGACTCGACCACCACCTGCGGGGCCGCGTCGGAGGGGCCTGCCGGGACGGTGCCGCCCGTCGTCCCCATCACCACGGCCGTCGCGACGGCCGCCGCGCTCACGGCCGCGACGCCTACCTTGGTCCAGGACATCCACCGCTTCGGTCGCACGACTGCGTTCACGGGTTCCGCCATCGCCGCGTGCAGCGCCGTGCGAGCACGGTCATAGGCCTCGGGACTCGGGGACGGCACTTCACGCATGTTCTTCATCAGATCCATTTCATCCATGGGGTGTCTTCTCACGTTGTCGGGACTCGCAACAGCGCGGCCACCTCGGGGGCCTCACGCAACGCCTTGCGCGCCTGGTGCAACAGGCGCCGGGCCGTGCCGGCGGGAATGGCGAGCACCCGCCCGGCCTCGGCGACGGTCAGATCCTCCCAGGCGACCAGGCCCAGCACTTCCCGCTCTTCCGGTTTGAGCCGAGCCAGTGCACCTCGCAGCTGTGCCTGCGTGTCCACGCGGGCATCTACCGCCGGCCAGGGATCCCAGTCGTTCGCCACGTTGGTCAGGTCCGACGCCGGCTCCTCGGGCGGTTCGGACCGCCAGTGCCGCCGCAACCTGTTCAGTGCGACGCCGTACAGCCAAGGCCTGGCCTCGGGGTACGAACTGTCATAGGTCGCACGGGACTCGTAGGCTGCCACCCACACATCGCCGAGCACGTCCTCGGCGGCCTGACGCCCCACTCTGCGCGCCAGGTAGTTCCCGATCGCGGCCTCGTGACGGCTGATCATTTCCACGAAGGCAGCGGTGTCTCCACGCAGCGATCTGCCGATCAGTTCCGCGTCCGACGACATGAAGCTCCTTGGGTTCGCTCAGCCCTTACACCCCGTCTTTGCCAACGCGCGCCCAAAGCGTTCAGGTTGCCCCACCTCATGAC
Organism: Umezawaea sp. cmx-9-4; assembly: GCA_049997955.1. Classification (GTDB taxonomy): domain Bacteria; phylum Actinomycetota; class Actinomycetes; order Mycobacteriales; family Pseudonocardiaceae; genus Umezawaea. The sequence goes on from JAEBDY010000016.1 coordinate 199,894, forward strand.
GAACGTCGCTGGTCAGCGCCTGGCGAACTGCCGGACGAACGAGGCTTGGTCACACGGTCGACCTGCCGTTGCCGAAGCCGGGGCGTTGTACGCGGTCGGCCCGGCTGAACTCCGATGGCGACCGCGCTGACCGCCGCGAACAGCTCGCACAGGATCTCCTCCCCGGCGTCCAGCGTGACCACCTGGCAGGTACTGCGGAAGTACATCGTTCTTGCCATCACGGGCATCCGCACGTGCCGCGTTCGGCGGTTCTCCTCACGAGAGGCACCCGAGCGTCACGCTGGCCGACCACTACGTTCACCCGGCCAACTCGGGCGCTCAGTCTCACAGTTGTCCGGCGGGCGGGGACGTCGTGCTGGTCGCCGTCCGGCAGAAGGCGGTGAGCTCGCGCGGCGGCAACGGCTTCCTGACCGTCGCCGCCGCGCACGCCGCTCTGCTGATGGCCCGGGGTGCCTGCCGGTTGCTGCGCTCGATGCCGGACCAGGGCGTGCTGGCCGTCCTTGATCCGCGCGTCGCCACCGCTCGCTACAGCGGCTTCATCAGGGCCTCACTCCCGCCGTTCCGAACGATCCACGACCCCGGAGGTGGTCCGTGCCGCCCTCAAGCGCCTGGGCGAGGCCCAGACCCGGTGATCCGCTCGACCAACTCGTCGCGGTAGGCCTGAGCGTCCTGCAGTTCCGGTTCGGAGCCGTCGGTCCGTTTGAGCGCGCCTTCGAGGATTCTCAACGCCTGCTGTTCGTCGCCCTTCGCGTCCGCCAGCCGTGCCGCGTTCTCCATGGCTTTCGCGAGCTTGGTGCGCGCCTCGGGTTCCTGGGCGGACTTGTTGATCCGGATCCAGTTGCCACCCGGATCCACGACGGCGAACCCGGTGTACCGGTCGTTGCGCAGCCGAGGCCTGGTCATGCGCGGAATGCCGGAGATGAGCAACTTCCCGTGCACAGCGCGCATCCCCGCCGCGAACGCCTCGAACAACGGCCCGGTGTCCTGCACGATGATCAGGCACGTGCTGTGCGACTGCTCCGGAACGTGGCCATCCATCCCGTAGAAGTGCAGGTTGATGTCCTCGCGCTGCAAGGCGATGTACGGGTTCGGCCGCGTCTGCCGATAGGTGAGAGAGAAGCCGAGCATCTCGTAGAAGGACGCGATCTCGTCGATGTCTCGACAGGGCAGGAGCGGAATCATCAGTTCGTTCGCCACCGCCTGAAGCTAAGCCCGGATCCGCCGAAACGACACGGAGCTATTTGCTCAAGCGAACAGCAGAACGACTCCCCCAGCAAGAACAACGCCGACACCACGGCGACGACGAGCACCCGCCCACGCGCGTCCCCGCGTGCTTCAAGGCAATGCGGGCCGATTCCAGCCCCGTGCGACGGGCGCGCAGGTGAGCGCGCCGGCGCGGGTGTTCAGGCCCGAGCTTATTTCCCCAGCTCACTATGGGTCGAAGTCGGGCACGCGCCCTGTCACCACGACACGGCCATGTCACGGGTCGGCTGGTCACCGATTTCTTCTCCGCGCAGGCAGGGGTGTTCCGGGTGCGGACAAGTCCGGGCTCAGCGCCCGCTTGTCCTTCCCGCGCAGGCATGGTGTCCCCAAGCGCTTGACGAACAGGTCGGGATCGACGGCGACGCGTTTCTGGGTCTCCAGGATCAGGTGGACGATCAGGCCGTGGCCGAAGCCGTGCACGAGTTGCCGGTCGTCGCCGTCGGGGTGGTGTGCCGTGCCACGAATCGTGGCTGAGCACGATCATTGCCTCGGCCAGCGGCTCGTCGGCTTCCTTACACAGGGCATGAATCTGGTCCCAGAACTCCTCGGGGAACTCGGTTTCGTATCCCCCGCAGCCCGCGCCTCATCTTGATCTCGTTCCAGGTCAGAACAGGTCCCGAGACCTCGCCGGTACGCGTGGTCTCGGCGGCGCGGTGGCGGCACACGCCTTGCGCGGCTCCCGGCTCAAGCTGGAGATCATCGGCAGGTTCCCGAACATCTCGGCCGCCTACGACGGGCGGATCGGCACCGGAGTGCTGCTCGCCGGGGAGGTCGACGAGCCGTTGTCCACTCAGGCCGGTGACTTCGTCGACCTGGCGCTGAACGCGCTGCTCGATCCGGCTGCGCTGCGAGAACTCCGGGAGACCGTCGTAGGATGACCACGGTGGACGTGGCACGGAGGCTGGCCGAACTGGAAGAGCGCGTGGCCGCGCTGGAGGGCGACGACCGGGCGACGGTCGAGTTCCCCCGGAGCGAGGACGGCGGCGGCACGGTCGGCTACCGCGGCCTCGTGACGCTCGGTGGCGGCGAGGTGCGCCAGCAGATCGACGTGCTCGCCGCCTTGGCCCACCCCGTGCGGGTGGGCATCGTGCGCTCCTTGCTCGTGGACGGCCCGAAGCCGGGATCGGCGTTGCAGGAGGCCGCCGGGCTGGGGTCGACCGGGCAGCCGTACCACCATCTCAAGACGCTCACCTCGTCCGGCGTCGTGTAGCAGGACAAGCGCGGCAGCTACCGGCTGCGCACCGCCGCGATCGTGCCCGTGCTGGTGCTGCTGACCGCCGCGTCCGATGTGGCCGGTCACCTGCGGCAGGCGATCTCCCCGCCGACGGGCCCGGCGGAAGCGTCCCGGTCCACCGGCCGCGACGAGGTCGACGACCGGTTCGCACGCCCCCGCGCGTCGCGGAGCGGGGAGTTCCCCCGCGAGTGTTTTTTCCTTTGCCGTTAAGGGTTTGACACCGCCTCGGGATCTTCTCCAGACTGCGGTCCTTCGCCCCGCTGACTGGGTGGGCGGCGAGCGAACGGGGGAAGTCCATGGCGTTGGTCGAGGCTGTTGATCTGACGAAGATCTTCCGGCGGCCGGACAAGCCGCCGGGGTTGGCGGGTGCGGTGAAGCACCTGGTCAGCCGGAAGTACGTGGAGAAGGTCGCTGTCGATCACGTGAACCTGTCCATCGATGCCGGTGAGGCCGTGGCGTACGTTGGGCCGAACGGTGCGGGCAAGTCGACGACGGTGAAGTTGCTCAGCGGGATCCTGGAGCCGACTTCCGGTGAGGTCCGCATCGGAGGGCTGGTGCCGCAGAAGAACCGGATGGCTGTGGCGCATCGGATCGGCGTGCTGTTCGGGCAGCGGACGCAGCTGTGGTGGGATCTGCCCGTCGCGGACTCGTTGGCGTTGTTGCGCGATCTCTACGGCGTGGACAGGGCGGTTTACGAGCGCAGGCTCAAGCGGTTCGACGACGTGCTCGCGTTGGGCGAGTTGATGCCGGTGATCGGGCGGAAGTTGTCGTTGGGGCAGCGGATGCGGGCGGATCTGGCTGCGGCGCTGGTGCACGGGCCGGAGGTCGTCTACTTGGACGAGCCGACGATCGGGCTCGACCTGACGGTGAAGGACCGGGTTCGGGAGTTCTTCCGGGAACTGCGCGATGACGGTACGACGGTGATGTTGACCAGTCACGACCTGGCGGACATCGAGGGGTTCTGCCGTCGGCTGGTGATCATCGACGAGGGGCGGCTGGTGTTCGACGGCGATCTCGAGGCGGTGAAGGACGAGTTCGCGCGGGAACGGATCCTGCACGTGAGCACGGAGACGGCGGTGGAGTCCGACGTGGTGCGGGCGGCGTTGCCGGGGTCGACGGTGGCCGCTGGGGAGACTCCGCTGTGGCACGAGATCCGGTTCGACCGGTTCGCGTTGACCGCTGGTCAAGCGGTGGCGGCGGTGAGCGGGGTGGCCACGGTGGTGGATTTCCGGATCGACGAGCCGGGGATCGAGGACGTGATCCGGCGGGTGTACTCCGGTGATCTCCTGCTGACCTCCGACCCGGCGTCGTGAAGGCCTACCTCGCGCTGGCGCGGACGTCGGCGAAGAACGCGCTGACCTACCGGATGTCGTTCGTGCTCGGCCTGTTCGGGGTGGGCTTCCAGCTCGTGGCGCTGCTGGCGGTGTGGCGGGTGCTGCTCGACGACGGCCCGGCGGTCAACGGGTTCACGTGGCCGCAGATGCGCGGCTACCTGCTGGTGGCGTTCGCGTCGGGAGCGCTGGTGGGGCTGTTGGCGGACTTCCGGATGGCCTTCCGGATCCACAGTGGACTGGTGGCGCTGGACATCGTGAAACCGGTGCGCTACCAGGAGGCGCGGTTCGCCGAGGTGTTGGGAGCGGTGTGGATCGAGCTGCTGGTGGTGCTCGGCGTGACAGGGGTGGCGGTGGCGTTGACCGGCCCGGTGGCGTTGCCGCCGGGTGGCGAACTGGCACTCTTCCTCGCGAGCATGGTGCTGCTGGTGCCGTTGAAGTTCCTCGTGGTCTACCTGTTCACGCTGGCGTCGTTCTGGACGCAGAACTACGTGGGGGTGCAGTGGGCGCGGATCGCGATCGTGAACCTGCTGTCGGGTGCGCTGGTGCCGCTGGCGTACCTGCCGGGCTGGCTGGAGGTGGCGGCGTCGTGGTCGCCGTTCGCCGGGATGACGTCGACGCCGGGGCTGATCCTGATCGGCCGGGCGGTCGGGGCCGACGCGGTGCGGCTGGTCGTCGTGCAGCTGGTGTGGGTGGTGCTGCTGTGGTTCGGCGCGAAGCTGCTGTGGCGTACCGCGCTCAAGCAGCTGACCGTGAACGGGGGCTGACGTGCTGAGGGTGATCAGGCTCTACTTCCGGTTCCTCGGGGCGCACCTGCGGGCGATCCTGGAGTACCAGTCGGACTTCTGGGTGATGGCGGGCGCGACGGTGCTGATCCAGGTCGTGAACCTGGTGTTCCTGTCGGCGGTGTTCGCGAAGGTGCCGAACCTCAACGGGTGGTCGTTCTGGGCCGTGGTGGCGATGTTCGCGATGATGGCCATCGCCGAGGGCGTCGGCTCGTTCTTTTTCGAGGGCACGTGGCGGCTGTCGGAGGCGATCAACCAGGGCACGCTGGACTACGCGCTGGTCCGGCCGTATCCGGTGGTGCTCCAGGTGACCAGCGCCGAGGTCGGTATCAACGGGCTGACGAACATCGTGACCGGCGGGGCGATGCTGGGGGTGGCGCTGGCGAACGTGGACGTCCGCTGGTCGGCGTTGCAGGTCCTGCTGGCGCTGGTGCTGCTGCTGGGCGCGGTGTTCATCAAGGTGGCGGTGAACCTGGCGTCGAACTCGGTGTCGTTCTGGCTGTCCGGGCCGAGCCCGCTGTTCGCGATGGCGGTGCACCAGCTCGGCGAGCTGTCCCGGTTCCCGCTGACGGTCTACCCGCTGGCGCTCAAGGCGGTGCTCGGGTTCGTGGTGCCGTTCGCGTTCATCAGCACGTTTCCGATCAGCTTCCTGCTCGACGCGGGCACCACGCCGTGGCTGGGCCTGCTGACGCCGCTGGTCGCGGTGTACTGCGTGGCCGTGGCGCTGGTCGTCTTCGCGCGCGGCCTGCGCCGCTACGAGAGCGCGGGCAACTAGAGGGGCCCGTTTCGCGAACCGGGTCGCCACGCCACGGAACTGCTTGAGCCGGTTGAAACAGCGCTCGACCACGTTGCGCAGCCTGTAGAGGTCGGGGTCGAAGGCCGGTGGCCTGCCACCGACCGAGCCCTTGGCTTTGCGGCGGGCGACCTGGTCGGCGCGTTCGGGGATGGTGGCCTTGACCTTCCGAGCACGTAACGCCGTGCGGGTACTCGGATGGGTGTAGGCCTTGTCGGCGATCACCCGTCCCACCCGCACCCTCCGCCCGTCGACGTCGATGTCACGGATCACGTCGAACCACGCAGTCGACGAGTCGCTCACCCGGGTGGGGCGTCGCTCCTTCGTGAAGCACCTCGCGCACGACGACGTGCTGGAGTGCTACGACCTCTCCCGCCCCGGTACCTACCACGGCATGCCCGTCGAAGTCGTCACCGACGGACCAGGTGGGTACGCGGTGACCACGCGTGATCCGAGGGCGAACGTGGAGGGTTTCGAGCGGGCAGATCACCGCAGCCCGTTGGAGAAGCTGATCGCGTTCGACGACGCGGAACTGCAGTTCACCACCACGCTCACACCGGTTCCGATGCCGTGGAAGATCACGCACGACTGGGAGCTGTTCGACGAACGTCTCGCGGACGCGCTTCGCGACGTGACCGATCGTGTTTTCCTCATCGTCCACGCCACGGCGGACCCGGTGCGATACGTGCAGTTCGCCGGCGCACCTGACCGGCTCTACGCGGAAGCGCCCGGAAGAGACGTCGTGGAGGACGCCGACGAGTTCCAGCTCCGCAGGTTTGACTGGGTCGCGCCCGACGTCGCGCAACCCAACTGGACGTCCTCGCTTCGACGCCCCGCGCTGACGAAAGAACTGGTACTGCTGGCGAGGTGCTGCACCGCGGCACTGCGTGAGGCGTACGGAATCACGGGTCCGGATGAACTCCGTTACCGCGCGTGGCGCGAACCGGCAGGCGTGAAGGCCATCCCGGTGGAGTTGCCCGCACTCGGGCTCGGCTGATCCGTATGACCTTGAGTCTGCCGAAGACCTCATCCATCCAGGGTGACAGCGGGTCCGCGGAGACCCACGCGCGGATGCAGTCGTGATCATGCCGCAGCAGATGAGCACGGCATGATGAACAGCCACGCTGCTTCGACTGGCCTACCTCAGCATGACCAACGCGTTCTCCCTGCCACGCCTGCTCCCTGTGAGCGACCGGGACAGGGACCTGGAGATCCTGTTGCCACGCCATCAGATCACCGTCCTGGAACGCCAACTGGGCAGAACCCGGCCGCGGTTCCTTCAGGGACCTCGACGACGCGGGCAACTCCGCGCAGTTCCTGATCCGCGACCGCGATGGAGAGTCCCCCGCGCTGTCCGATGCGGTTCTCGCCGATGCGGGCATCCGGCTGTTCTGCCAATGACCTGACCGGTTGCGTCAGCCGTTCAGCTGGGTTTGCAGGCCGGTGAGCAGGATGTCGAGTCCTCGGTCGAGTTCGGCTTCGCCGTCATAGGTCGCGAGGATGCTGGCGAGGCTGCGGAGTTTGGGGAATTCGAGGAGCGGGAGGCGGTGAAGGCCGAGGCGGAGCAGGTCGTCGGTTTCCTCGGGGTGGACGACGACTTCTTGGAGTTCGTTGAGGATGTGGCCGTAGAGGAACCCGAAATAGGCGCGGTAGACGTGCAGAGCGTCTTCGGCGGCAAACCCCGCGTTGGTGAGCAGCGTGAGGATCTGCTCGAGTGGACGCAGGGTGCCCAGTGGACGCAGTCCGAGCGGGGTGGCCAGTGGTCGGGTGGTCAGCAGCGGGGCGACGTGGGGATGGTCCAGGGCGAGTCGCCGGAAGTCGTGGGCGCCGCGTCGTAGATGGTCCTGCCAGTCCTGCCCGTCGGTGGCGATCACCAGTCGGGTGAGGACGAGCTCGGTGACGCCGTCGAGCACGGCGGCCCGGTTCGGGGTGTAGCGGTAGAGCCCCATCGGGTCGCGATCGAGTGCCTGCCCGAGCCGCCTCATCGTCAGGGCGTCCAAGCCCTCGGCGTCGATGAGATCGAGCGCGGCGGTGAGCACCCGCTCCCGGCTGAGCGGCGTCCGACGACGTGCCCCGCCCGCTGTCTCCGCGGAACCGGGTGTGGCCGGCGTCGATTCGAGCGGCTTTTTTGGCACTGGACCGACTCCAAACCTTGTCGACGTTGCCACGCGTGTGCGTTGGCCCACTGATTCTACACAGTCGTCTACAAGCGCCGTCTACAGTGTAGTGCTACGTTATAGAAGCAGATGCTGGTGAGGCACCGACCAGGTGCTCGTCGCCACTCGGCTGCGGCCGCGACACCGTCGGCCAACTCATTCCGCATGCGCAACACGACCGAGAGGAACACCATGTCAACGCCCGAGAACAGCACTGACGTGATCGAACGCCTGCACGCGCTGGAGACCACCTCAGCGGTTCAGAACGCGACCCTGACCGGCGCCCAAGCCACTCAGGCCGCCACCCAAGCAGGCGCATCGGCGACGACCACCGCCGCGCACGCCGGAACCTGGTCGGCCATGGTCGCCGGCGCCGCCGGGTTCATCATCGGGATCTTCCTCGGCATCACCATCGTCAGGAGTTAGTCCAGGGGCCGCCGGGACACCGGAAAACCTGCCAAATGGGCGGGTACGGCCTGGTCAAGCATGATTGTCGGCGAGGACGCGGTGGAGCGGGGTGACGCAAGGATGCCCACCGCGTTCTCGCCGGCTTTGAGGGTTGGCTTCCTGGCCATATCGACATCGGGGTGCCTTGTCGCGGAGCCACTGGCAATAAGCACGTCGTCTCCGTTGAACACCTTCGGCCGGCCAGCGCAGTTACCACGCGCGGCGGCCTACCGATCCGTCGAAGGGTCTTCTCCCCGATGCGGTCGCGGTCGAATTGGCGGCGTCAGCTAGCGACAAAGAGCATTGGGCCCACGTCGTGCGGATCGTGGATTCCGGTCAACGGTTCGATGTAACAACTCCGGTTAATCCCTGTGGCTGCCACGTTGACGTGAGCGTCATCAACTCGGCGGTGGTGCGCGCCGAGTTCGACGAGCCGGGATGGGCCGGGGATGCCCTTAGGTAATGCGACCGAGGATGGCATCGAGTTCGACGGTGCCCGCCACCACGGCGAGGGCCAGTGGTGTGAGGGGGCGGTTGTTCGCCCGCGCGTAGGCGCGCAGCGCGGCGAAGGCCTCGTCCATGGTCAGGCCGCCGCGCTGGGCGAGCACCCCGCGGGCTTGTTCGATGATGACGCGGCTGGTGAGCGCGGTCTGCAACTGGCCGGTGACCAGGTCGCGCTGTTCGATCGTGCGGTGTTGCAGGATGCCGATGGTGGTGATGTCGGCCAAGGCCTGGCCCAGCGCGATCTGGCCTTCCTCCATCACGCTGGGTTCGGTGTTGAGCAGGCTCAGCGCGCCGATCGTCTGGTCGCGCAGCCGCAGCGGCAGGGCCTGTGCCGACCGGAAGCCGCACTCTCGGGCCGCGGCGGCGAACCGCGACCACCGCTGACCGTCGGTCGTCAGGTCGTGCTCGACGACCGGTTGGCCGGTGCGGACGCAGTCGATGCACGGCCCGTTCTCGGTCTGCACCGCGAACAGCCCCAGCAACTGCGCGCGCTGCGACGAGGTGGCCACGACGTGGAGCACGCCATCGGGGTCGACCAGGATGACCCCGGCCGCGGCCACGTCCAGCAGTTCGACGCAGCGCTCGGTGAGGATGTCCAGGAAGTCCGCGATGTCGTAGTCGGCGACCAGCGTGTCGGCCAACGCGACGAACGCACGTGACACCTGCTGTTCCCGGCTGCGCGAGACCTCGGCGTGCGTCGTTGGTGTCGGCTGCATGATCCTCGAATACCCCGTTTCGGTGTTACAAACGCTGCGGCGTCTCAGCTGGGGCAGCGTGGGTGAGCACCTCAACGGTGCTCAACTCGCCCGTGGCGACGGCGCGGGCGACGTCGGAGAGCCGGAGACGATGGGCCCGGGCGTGGACGCGCAGCCGCGTGTAGGCCTGGTGCATGTCCAGGCTCCCGGCCTCCACCAACACACCCTTGGCTTGCTCCACGACCGTGCGGTGGTGCAGCGCGGCCTGCAACTGCTCGAAGACGATCTCCTCGCGGTGCACGACGCGCTGTTGCAGGATACCGATGGTCGCGATGTCGGCCAAGGCCTGTCCGAGCGCGATGCTGGCGTCGTCGACGGCCACCGGCTCGGTGTGCAGCAGCGTCAACGCCCCGATGACCTCGTTCCGGAGCCGCATCGGCACAGCGGCCGCCGCGCGGAACCCCGCGTTCACCGCCGCCGGCACGAACAGCGGCCACCGGTCGGTGTCGGCGACGAGGTCCGCGCTGGTGACCACGACACCGGCCCGCACGCAGTCCAGGCACGGCCCCTGCCGCGTCTGCGCGGCGAACACCTCCACCAGCTCGGCGTGCTCGGAGGACCCGGCGGCGGGCCACCAGCCGCCGCGTTGGTCGGACAGGATCACCCCGGCGGCGTCGACGTTCAGCAGTTCCACCGCCCGCTCGGTGAGCAGGCCGAGGAAGTCGAGCACGTCGAAGTCCGCGACCAGGGTGTCGGCCAACGACACGAACACGTCGGCCAATTGCTGGTCCCGTCCGGTGCTCATCGTGACGACCTTTCCAAAGCACGCGTCATGGCCGATCCTCCTCCTGGGCGAAGCGCAGTGTGCGCGTGACGACTTGTCGGGCGACCTGGGCCAGCGGCACGTCGTGGGTGAAGGCGTGCCCGCGCAACCGCATCAACGCCGCTTCGGTGCTCACCTCGAGCTGGACCTGCACCATGCCGGTGGCCTGGTGCACCTCGACGTGCGGATCGAGCAGCCAGCTCAGGTCAGCGGTGTCGTGTCCGTCGAGTTCGGTGGCGATGCCCTGGGTGGCCATGTCGGTGAGGATCAGCGCGTCGGTGATCTCGCTGCGCGTCAAAGGGCCGGGCGTGTCGCGGTAGAGGTCCAGTGAGCCCAACCGCACCACACCGATCTGCAACGGGAACGAGAACACCGCCGCCGCGCCCAGCGCCAACGCTCCCGGGGTGAACGCGGGCCACCGCGCACCCTCGGAGGCCAGATCGGCCACCAGCACCGGACCACCGGAGGCGAACGTGTCCAGGCACGGTCCCTCACCGACGGTGAGCTGCAGGTCCTCCAGCCCAGCACTGGTCGGGTTCGTCGCGTGGACCAAGCCCCGAGTCGGGTGACCGGTGCCAGCGGCGCCGTTGCGGAGCTGGCTGAGCACGGTGGCGCCTGCGCCGGTGACCGACAGTTCTTCCACGCATCGCGCGCAGACCAGTGCGACGGTGGAGTCGGAGCCGCCGCCGCGGTCGCGATCGGCGATCAGCAGTTCCCGAAGTCGAGCACGTCGGTTCTGCTCCACGACACCCTCCGCGCTCGGCCAGACATTGGCAAATGGAACCCTAGTGGGCCTGCAACGATCCGACCGCACTGCGCGAGTTCGCCACGAGGACGGTCTTCGTTCGAGCTGGCCTGTGCCCATCGGCAGGCACAGGTAACGACGTGGTTGACTCCGACCTGCAGGATCGTTCTCCACGCACGGACCGTGACCAGAAGGATTTCCGACGCTCTGCGCCACCGGAGGCCGCAGCTCCTCGTGCCGCGGCGGGAAGTCGTCCTGCCGCGAAGCGGGGGACCGCGGGGATCCAGCGATTCGCTCGACGCGCATCAGTCGGAGCTGGACCGCCGCTCGCTCGGCGGTCGCGAAACTTCCTCCTCGGTCGGCGTCAGCGGGACTCCGGTCGCCTCCTCGGCCGCTCCCCTGGTGACGTTTCCCCGTCCTGCCTTCTCGTCCTGGCGCTCCGGTTCGGTCACGGCGCCTCCTTGCGTGGTCCAGTACTTCACTCCTGCGACTCGTTGGCCGGTCCCGGCAGGTATATCCGGAAAAAGCCGGATCAAACAGCCGGTGTGAAGCGCACGCCTACGGGTAGCTGGGAGCGGAACCTCCCCTCGGCGAAGGGATTGCGATGGACGATCGGGTGACGTCCCACCAGGACGAGGTCATCGAGCTCCCACCTCGTCGGTACGAGCAGTTCAATGCCCTGTTCGCCGAAGTGCGGATGGCATCGGACGACCAGCGGCGACCAGGCGGCGGGAGGTAGTCGTGCACAGCCGATACGAACGCCGTCAACTCGGGCGGATCGAGCGCTCGCTGGAAACGACCGACCCCGGCCTGGCGACGGTTCCGCACGGCCGCGGATGTTCTTGTCCGGCTCGGCGTTGGTGACGGTCGTGGTCACCTTCGCGATCGACAATCCCGACCTGATCCCCGCCCTGGTGCTGTCCGGCAGTTTCCTGGTGCCCGCCACGTTCGTCTTGCGGGCGTTCGGCCGCCTCCACAGCGGAGTGGCGACCGCAAAGCTCTTGTTCGGCGTGCTCGTGGCGGGCGTTGTGCTCGGCGTGCCCGCCCAGTACCGGCAGGACGGCCCATCCCAGCTCACCGGCGGCCAGATCGACGTGCTCACCGCCCTTTCCTGGGGCGGGTTGGCACTGCTGTCCCTGGTCGGTGTCCTGTGGCTCATGGGCACTCCGCAAACGGGTCACCCTCGAAAGCGATCTGGCTCATACCCGCCGAGGTGGTGAACCGGGAACACCTCGGCGCGGCAGGCGTTGTACTGGATGCCGCACCGGTTCAGGACCCCCGGGCCTCACCCTTCGCCACCTCGAGTGGCCACTCGCCGAGAGGCGTCTGCCGGTGCGGTGCACGACATCGAGGAGGCTGGTGGGAGCGGCGACCCCCACCAGCCTCCTCGTTCATCCGATGAAGAATCAGCCGCGGTCGACGCACGTGCGGTTCGTCGACGCGCAGGCGAGCAGCGTCAACCGATCGTGCCGATCTGGGACCTGCTCGTCGACGACTTGCGGGAGCACCGACCATCACTGGACTTCACCAGTCTGGACGCTGCCTCGCGAACGCTGGCCGGGCTGTTCCGTGCCAACCTCTTCACTGCTCGAACGTCCTGTTGGCATGACGTCGACTTCAGAAGGCCATGCGTCTCCCACTGATCCGACTCGGGTCAACGATTACGACAGCATCGCCGAGGGTTACGCGGCCGAGAACGAGACCAGTCTCATGAACGCGTACTACGAGCGGCCCGCGATGCTGGAACTCGCCGGGGACGTGACCGACCGGCGGATCCTCGACGCCGGCTGCGGCTCGGGACCCCTGTTCGCCGCGCTGCGCGATCGGAGTGCTGCCGTGACCGGCATCGACGCGAGCGCAGGAATGCTGGAGCTGGCCCGGCGGCGGCTGGGCGCCGACGCGGACCTGCGGGTCGCCGACCTGGCCGACCCGCTGCCCTTCCCCGACCGCGCGTTCGACGACGTCGTCGCATCCCTCGTGCTGCACTACCTGCAGGACTGGGGGCCGACACTGGCCGAACTGCGACGCGTGCTGACACCCGGCGGACGGCTCATCGTCTCGGTCGAGCATCCGTTCGCCATCACCCTGATGCAGCGCTTGGCCGGGGACAAGCGCGACTACTTCCAGACCCGCAGCCGGACCGAGGAATGGACCATGGGCGGGCGGTCCGCCCGGATGAGCTTCTGGGACCGCCCGCTGCACTCGATGACAGACGCCTTCACCGCGGCCGGTTTCCGCATCAACGTCATCAGCGAGCCGCCGCCCGCGCCCGCCGCCCGCGACTTGTTCCCCGAAGAATTCCACGGGTTGGCAGGCACGAGCTTCCTGGGCTTCCTGTTCTTCGTCCTGCAGGCCGGCTAGCCGCCCGTGAGCGGCCAGCCCCCTCGGGTCCCGCAACCCAGCCCGGGAATCCGCGACCTTCGCCCCGGAAACGACACGGTTCTTCGCGACCGCTTGGTGATCAGCCCGCGGATCCGGGCCGAGCCATGAAACGGTGGATCACGGCCTTCACCGTGTCGGGCAGCACCGCGTTGGCCACCCCGGTCGCCTTGGTCGACGCGGAACCCGCCACGACCTTCCCGTCACCGGCCTCCATCGCCTTCACACCCTGCTTCGCCACCTGCGCCGGATCGTCCTTGCTCGCCGTGCCGACCGCGGTGTCGTCCATGTCGGCGCGGTGGAAGAAGTCGGTCTCGGTGGGGCCGGGCATCAACGCGGTGACGCTGACACCGGAATCACGCAACTCCTCGGCGACGGCCTCGGTGAACGACTGCAGGAACGACTTCGAGGCGTTGTAGACGGCCTGGTAGCTCCCCGGCATCGTCGAGGCGATCGACGACGTCACGAGCACCCTGCCCTCCTTGCGCGCGGCCATGTCGTTGAGCACGAGCTTGGCCAGCCGCACGGTCGAGACGACGTTCAGCTCGATGATCTCGAGTTCGTCGTCGATGTCGATGTCGAGGAACGCGCCGCCGCGCCCGACACCCGCGTTGAGCGCAGCGGCTTCCAACGGGCGCCCGGTGGACAGCACCGCGTCGAAGAGCCGGTGCACACCGGCCGCGGTGCGCAGGTCGGCGCGGACGGGCAGCACCGAGGCCTCGGTACCGGCGTCGAGCACCGCGGCGGCCCGATCCAGCCGCTCGTCCTCGGCGTTGATCACCAGGTCGTAACCGTGCTCGGCGAGCTGCTTGGCCAACTCCAAACCGATGCCGTTGGACGCACCGGTCACCAGCGCGAGTGGACGAATCCGGGAAGAGGTCATGACCACGTGTACCCGGCGATCCACGACCCATGCCCAACGTCCGCAGCCGCGTTGCACCGCCTGCGTCCAGGTGGTTGAGCTTCTGCCGCGGGGCAGCGGAGGAAGATCTCGTGTCTCGATTCGAAGCGGACGGGTCCTGCCTTCTTACCCCGGTCGACGTCTCACCGCGAGTCGGGGCCACAGGCAGGCCAGCGTGGCGGCTCCGGCCAGCAGCACGTCGACCGGCACCCGCTCGTCGCTGTCGTGCCACCGGTCTTCAGGCAGTCCGGTGCCGACCGACGGCTCGGCCTGAATGGACATTCGCCGCTGTCACGTGGTGGAGAGCTTGTCGCGCAAAGATTCCGGCTGCTCGTTTTCCGTGATTGGAACCGGGTACTCGCGTTCGGGACCGGCGGTCGACGCACTGGTCCACAGGTACCACAGCCGGTACGACAAGACGCCGGCACAACCAGATGGGGTGGCCGGGCGCGTCGGCAGGACCCCGGCCACCTCATCGCCGTCTGTTCGCGGTGGCCAAGTGCACCGCTGTCAGGCGGCGCGCGGCTTGTCATGGACCTGATCCGACCGACGCGGCGGCGGAGCCCGCAACACCGAGTGAACCGACTCGGCGTCCTTCCGACCACCGCTGCCGCACCGCGTCGTGAGGTCAGCCGTTCAACCGCTGGCCGAGCAGTTTCTTGCCCTGCTCGGCGCCCTTGCGGCTCTCGCCCTGCGCGCGGCGGAAGAAGTCCGCCAGCTCACTGTCGCCCGCGCGGTCGGCGTCGGCGATGTAGTTCTCCAGTCGCAGGGCGTTGCTCAAGCACGCCTCGACGAACCAGATGATGTTGTAGTCCTTGTCCTGAGTCCCGGTGGCCTGACCTGTTTCGGTGGAAGACGTCACAGCTGCTCCTTCGTCGTGGGGTTGGCGCGGGGGTGTTACCCCGCAGCAAGGCACTCACACCTCCGGAGACGGCCTGATCCGGATTCGGTTTTCCACCAAAGGAACGAGATCGCGACGGCTGGCGACTTCGGGAAATGAGCAATGCTCGCTACTCGGTCAAAGGGCTCCAGCACTAACCAGCCCGCAACCGCACGAGCACGAGGGGCCCTCGGCCAGCAGTTCACATGTCAGCATCCCGGCAAGCGTGCTCGACGCGTTCGCGCTCGGCAATCGTCCTGAGCTGGGCAAACCGGCGCACGGCAGCGTGGTGCTGACGCCGAATACCGTCGAGGTGGCCAGGTGCTGGGTGATCCGGACATCCCGGTCGACGACCCCGCGGCCGTGGAGATCGGGGAGCGGTACGGCCGCAGGGAAAGGCGTCTTGACCGATCAGGTGATCGGTTTGCCCCCCGTCACGCCGAGGATCTCACCGGTGATGTAGCTCGACTCCTGCGACGCGAAGAACACGTACGCCGGAGCCAGCTCCGCGGGCTGCCCCGCCCGACCCATCGGCGTCTGCCCACCGAAGTCGTCCACCGCGTCCTCCGGCATCGTGGCGGGGATCAACGGAGTCCACACCGGACCCGGAGCCACCGAGTTGACCCTGATGCCCTTGCCGACCAGGTCCGCCGACAGCGCCTTGGTGAAGTTGACGATCGCCGCCTTGCTGGAGGCGTAGTCCATCAGCTCCGGCGACGGCTGGAACGCCTGCACCGAAGAGGTGTTGATGATGCACGAACCCGGTTCCATGTGCGGCACCGCGGCCTTGCACAACCAGAACATCGCGTACAGGTTGGTCTTGAGCACCCGGTCGAACTGCTCGCTGGAGATCTCCAGCAGACCACCTTCCTGCGCCATCTGGTACGCGGCGTTGTTGACCAGGACGTCGATCCGACCGAATTCGCCCACCGCCTGCTCGATCAGCCCCTGGCAGGTCTCCTCGCTCGTCAGATCGCCGGGCACCAGCAGGACCTGCCTGCCCTCGTCCCGCACCAGCCGCGCGGTCCGCTCGGCGTCGTCCTGCTCCTCCGGCAGGTAGGACAGCACCAGGTCGGCGCCTTCGCGGGCGAACGCGATCGCCACGGCGCGGCCGATGCCGGAGTCGCCCCCGGTGACCACCGCCCTGCGCCCGGTCAACCGGCCACTGCCCCGGTAGGTCGACTCACCGTGGTCCGGCTGAGGCGACATGTCCTGCCCGGTGCCCGGAAGCGCCTGCTTCCGGCCCTCCTGCTCCGCCGGCCGCGGGTACTGCCGCACGGGGTCCTGCCTGCTGTGCTGGTCCTGGGTCATGCTTCCACCTCCGGTCGTTGCCTTTTCCTGACTGCCGCAGGTATTCCCGTTCACCGCGGCTTCATGCCGATAATCGGCACATCGGACCCGGACCGCGCGGGAGATTCATCGCGGGTGAGTCCGGAAGGCCGTGTCGTGGGTCAGGGGCGGAAGACCGAGCGCACGCACCCGTCTTCCTTGTCCTTGAACAACTGGTAGCCCTTCGCGCCCTCTTCCAGCGGCAGCACGTGGGTGGCCAGGTGCCTGGTGGACAGCTCTCCCGCGGCGATGCGGTCGAGCAGCATGGGGATGTAGCGCTGTCCGTGCTGCTGCGCCCCGCGCAGCGTGAGGCCCTTGTTCATCAACGCGCCCAACGGGAACTTGTCGACCATCCCGGCGAACACGCCGAGCACGAACACCGAGCCGCCCTTGCGGCAGTTGTAGATCGCTTCGCGGACCGCGATCGGCCGGTCGGTCTCCAGCTTCAGCTTGCTCTTGACCTGGTCGTAAATGTATTGCGGACCGTTGCTGTGCGCCTCCGTCCCGACGGCCTCGATGCACACGTCGGGACCGCGGCCACCGGTCGCCTCGCGCAGAGCCGCGCCAACGTCGACCTGCTCGTAGTTCAGGGTTTCCAGACCGAACTCCCGCTCGGCCTGACCAAGCCGGTAGTCGAAGCGATCGATGACGATCACGCGTTCCGCACCGAGCAGCTGCGACGCACGAGCCGCCATCTGGCCGACCGCGCCGCTGCCCCATACCGCGACCGTGTCACCGGGCTGGACAGCACCCAGGTCGGCGCCCATCCAACCGGTGGGCACCGAATCGGACGCGAACAGGGCGCTCAGGTCGTCCACGCCCTCGGGGATCGGGATGGCGGTGTGGTCGGCGAACGGGACGCGCACGTACTCGGCGTGGCTGCCCTTGAAGCCGCCCATGGCGTGGGAGTAGCCGAAGATGCCGCCCGTATCGGCGCCCCACAACCCCTGGGTGATGCCGGGGTTGGTGTTGCTGTTGTCGCACAACGACCACAGGTCGTTGCTGCAGTAGTAGCACCGACCGCAGCCGATGAACGAGGCCACGACGACCCGGTCGCCCACCTTGTGACGGGTCACGGCAGGCCCGACCTCCACCACCTCGCCCATGAACTCGTGACCGATGACGTCACCGGCCTGCATGAACGGGATGTACCCGGTGAGCAGGTGCAGGTCCGAGCCGCACGCGGTGCTCAGCCCGACTTCGAGGACCAGGTCCTGGTCGTTCTGGATCCTCGCGTCGGGGACGTCCTGCACCCGGACGTCGTTGATGCCCTCCCAGCAGAGCGCCCTCACAGCCTGCCCTCCCCCTTCGACTTGGCCACGACGGCTTGCAGGATCCGGCCCGCGAGACCGGGATGGGTGGACGACGGCGTGTCGGGCTGGAGGACGATCCCGGTCTCCAGCAACGACTTCGCCTTCCGCAGCGCGATGCGCAGGTCCGCGCGCGACACCGTGTCGTCCACCGGCCGGGCCATGATCTCGGTGCCCTTGTCACCCGCCGCCGCGCGGAACCGCGTCTCGATGTGCTCGTACATACCGTTGAGCGTTCGGGGTAGCTCGGCCGCGCCCGCGACTTCCTCCAGCGGGAGGTTCACGGTCACCGCCAGCCAGTGGTCCTCGCGGGTGTCGGCCTGCTTGATCATCCTGCGTCCCAGCAGGACGGCCGTCGCGCCGACTCCCACCGTTGCCGCGGTGAGGGATGCTGCTCTCATGTCCGAACTCCTCTTCGTTGGTAGGTCGCCCGATCCGGTGCAGGCGGCGGGATACCCGCCGGATCGCGGACTACACGGCCAGCGGTGGGCGGAACGGTTTCCTCTCCGCGGAAGACCATGCCGATGTCCTCAGTCGTGGTCGACCTCCCGATCGGTGGGCGCGAGCAGTTTGTCCGTTGTCCTGTCGACCTCCACGCCGTCCTGGTCGGACTTGATGACGGAGAAGTGCGATTCTTCCCGCATCCGGTCGATCATGTGCGGGTAGTGCAGTTCGAACGCGGGCCGCTCGGAGCGGATCCGGGGCAGTTCGGTGAAGTTGTGCCGCGGCGGCGGGCACGAGGTGGCCCGCTCCAGTGAGTTGCCGAAGCCCCACGGGTCGTCCACGCCCGCGACCTCGCCGAAGCGGTAGCTGCGGAACACGTTGTAGAGGAACGGGAGCACCGAGGCGCCGAGGAGGAACGAGGCGATGGTGGAGATGGTGTTGAGCGTGGTGAAGTTGTCGCTGGGCAGGTAGTCGGCGTAGCGGCGCGGCATTCCCTGGTTGCCCAGCCAGTGGTGCACCAGGAACGTCCCGTGGAAACCGACGAACGTCATCCAGAAGTGCGCTTTGCCGAGCCCTTCGTCGAGCATCCGGCCGGTGATCTTGGGGAACCAGAAGTAGATCCCGGCGTAGGTGGCGAACACGATGGTGCCGAACAGCACGTAGTGGAAGTGCGCCACCACGAAGTAGGTGTCGGTGACGTGGAAGTCGATGGGTGGCGAGGCCAGCAGGATGCCGGACAGTCCGCCGAACAGGAACGTCACGAGGAAGCCGACGCTGAACAGCATCGGCGACTCGAACGTCAACTGGCCCTTCCACAGGGTGCCGATCCAGTTGAAGAACTTGATGCCGGTGGGCACCGCGATGATGAACGTGGTCGCGGAGAAGAACAGCAGCAGCACGGCGCCGGTGGCGTACATGTGGTGCGCCCACACGACCACCGAGTACAGCGCGATCGCGAGCGTCGCGAACACCAGCCCCTTGTAGCCGAACAGGGGTTTGCGGCTGAACACCGGGAAGATCTCCGACACGATGCCGAAGAAGGGCAGCGCCACGATGTAGACCTCGGGGTGGCCGAAGAACCAGAACAGGTGCTGCCACAGGATCACGCCGCCGTTGGCGGGGTCGAACACGTGGGCGCCGAGGTGCCGGTCGGCGGCCAGCCCGAACAGGGCGGCGGTGAGGATGGGGAACGCCAGCAGGATCAGGATGCTGGTGACCAGGATGTTCCAGGTGAAGATGGGCATCCGGAACATGGTCATCCCCGGCGCGCGCAGGCACACCACCGTCGTGATCATGTTGACCGCGCCGAGGATCGTGCCGAGGCCACCGATCGCCAGCCCCATGATCCACAGGTCCGCACCCACGCCGGGGCTGTGCAGGGCGCTGGACAGCGGGGTGTAGGCGGTCCAGCCGAAGTCCGGCGCTCCCGCCGGGGTGAGGAAGCTCGACACGGTGATCAGTCCACCGAACAGGAACAGCCAGTACGAGAACGCGTTGAGCCGCGGGAACGCCACGTCGGGCGAGCCGATCTGCAACGGCAGGACGAAGTTGGCGAAGCCGAAGACGATCGGGGTGGCGTAGAGCAGCAGCATGATCGTGCCGTGCATGGTGAACAACTGGTTGTACTGCTCGTTGGACAGGAACTGCAGCCCCGGCCGGGCCAGCTCGCCGCGCATCAGCAGCGCCATCACGCCGCCGACCATGAAGAACGCGAACGACGTCACCAGGTACATAACGCCGATCTGCTTGTGGTCGGTGGTGCTGAACAGGCGCAGCAGCGCCGACCCCTTGAGACGGGTGGCGGTTCCTGGACGGATGACGACGGGCGCGGGCTTCAACGCGGTCATGGCGCTCCTCTGCGAGGTGTCGGGACGCGCGACACGTGCGATTACCCCCGTGATTTCGAAGCAAACCAGCTGGATGGATGAATTCACGCCGGCCGACGACCGACCGGAACCCGGGTGATCCGAGCCCTTGTGCGAACGGACCTCTGCCCCCACCCGACCAGCCGAGTGCCGTTCATCGCGCGATGACAAGCGCGCCGGGTTACCTGGCCGACACCGGTGAAGTGGGCGCCGCTCGCGGGGCAGGAAGTGGTTGCCGCAGGTCGCGTGTCGGCTGGTGTTCAGCCTTCGTCATCCCGCTCGACCGTCGCGCTTCGGTTTCGACGCGTTCGCCGAAACCATCCGTTTGACCGCATCCCCGCCGGGTAGCCGGGCTGCGTCAATCAGCACCTACGAACCAGAACGAGGTGAGGGCCATGGCCCAGCACAACCCGGTGTCCACCACGCACGGTCGCTCCACCGTGCGGACCGCCGCGCAGGTGGTGGCAGCGGTTTTCCTGCTGGTCGGGGTGCTCGGGTTCATCCCCGGTATCACGACGAACTACGACACCATGGAGTTCGCGAGCCACCATTCCAACGCACTGCTCCTGGGCATCTTCCAGGTGTCGATCCTGCACAACATCGTGCACCTGCTCTTCGGCGCGGCCGGCTTCGCCCTGTCCCGCACCGCGAGCGGCGCCAAGGCCTACCTGGTCGGCGGTGGCGTGGTCTACCTGGTGCTCTGGCTCTACGGCCTGATCATCGACAAGGACAGCGCCGCCAACTTCGTCCCGCTCAACACCGCGGACGACTGGCTGCACTTCGTGCTCGGCGCGGGCATGATCGCGCTCGGCCTGCTCCTGGGCAAGCGGGTCGCGGCAGACCC
The DNA here is from genome assembly GCA_049997955.1 of Umezawaea sp. cmx-9-4. GTDB lineage: Bacteria > Actinomycetota > Actinomycetes > Mycobacteriales > Pseudonocardiaceae > Umezawaea. The sequence goes on from JAEBDY010000016.1 coordinate 220,622, forward strand.
CCGCTGACGCTGACGGGCTCCGTCCACTCCGGATGATCCGGAGTGGACGGAGCTTGTCCACGACAACGAGGTGAAGTTCTTGACCGACAAGACGAATGGCGTTCTGCACACCGCGTTTCGCGTGCTGGCCCGTGTAGCGGGGCGCACCGGCCGTTCACCCGCGGGGCGTCTGGTTCGAGGGAACGGTGACGTGCTTGGCCGACAGCGGGTTCCCGCTGCCGACGGAAATGACGTCGGACCGGATCTTCTTCGGCCCCGCGGTGAACAGCCCCTCCGGGGTGGAGATGGCACCCGCCGTGGTGAAGCGAGCCAGGGAACGGGCCTACGCGGGCAGTCGTCGCGGACGCCGTGCGGGGTCTCCCCGTCACCGACGACCAGCTGGAACGGATAGCGGCGACCGCGGGATCGGCCGTGGACAACCCCTGCGGCTGATCACGGCGACCCGTTCGTGGTTCGGACACCTTCACCTCCTCGGTTCCGGGAAGGTGAAGGTGTCCCCTCGCCGGACGTACTCGACGGTGGTGGGCGGACGGACCCGGTCGACCTCGGCTGCGAAGTCGGACAGCGGTGACTTGAACAACCCGTAGTCGTCGTAGTGCACCGGCACGGTGTGGCGCGGTCCCAGCATCCGCACCAGGTCCACCCCCTGCCGTCCGTCCATGGTGAGCAGCACGCCCAGCACCTTGGTGCCGCCCAGGTGCACCACCGCCACGTCGAGGGACGGGTAGCGCACGGCGATCTCCCGGAGGTTCTCGTGCACGAGGGTGTCACCGCTGAGGTACACCCGCAGCCACGGCGAATCCGGGCCGGACCGGTACTCCACCACGCTGCCCATGACCGGGGGCAGCACGCGCGCCAGGGCTCCCAGCGCGTGACGGCCGGGGACCGCGGTCACCTTCAGCTCCGCGCCGTCCTTGGCCAACGAGAACTCCGACCACGTGCCGAGCGCGACGGGCTCGCGGAACCCGCGGCGGCGCAACCGGCGGGCGGCGTGGGCGGTGGTGACGACCGGGAGGTCCCGGTCCAGTTCTCGACTGGCCACCCGGTCGAAGTGGTCGCCGTGCAGGTGCGAGAGCACCACCGCGTCCAACGGGGGCAACTGCTCCACGTCGATCGCGGGATCGGTGCGCCGCCGGGACACCAGCCCCTGGCCGATGTGGGTCCACTGGCCGCGGTGCAGGAAGTTCGGGTCCGTCAGGATCGTGAACGGCCCGAACCGCAGCAACGTCGTCGCCGTGCCGACGAAGAACAGCGAGTCGTCGGCCTGCTCGTGCCGTGCGGCCGTCGCCGGGATTCCGGTGCCCGAGCCCTGCTTTCGGCCGATCGTGTCGTCCGCCATGGTTCCTCCTCTGGTCGGTGTGGTCCGGCTACCCGGTGACGACCCTGCCAAGCCCGTTGAGCAGAGGCGCCACGAGGTGTTCCAGCGCCGGAGACGGACGCACGCCCAGTTCCCCGTGCAGCAACGTCCTGAACAGGCGGTACTGGCGCAACGCCTCCGCCGAGTTGCCTTCCGCGATGTGCAGCGCCACCAGTTCGCGGTGCGCGCTCTCCCGCAACGGCTCCGTCGACACCGCCGCCAGACCCGCCCGCAACGCCGAGTGGAAGCTCCCCCGACGACGATGGTGAGCGCTCAACGCGTCCAACGCGTGCAGACGCACCTGCCGCAACCACTCCCGCTCCCCGACAAGCCACTCGTCCGGCCACGTGGGCAACAGATCCGCCTGCAACTCCGCGATGTCCAGAGCACCCGCCCCCGTCGAACCACCCGCGCCGCACAACGCGTCCACCTCCCGTTCGATGCGCGTCACGTCCACATCCACGCCGGCGTCCAAACGCAGCAGGGATCGACTGTCCTGCGCCACCCCGGCGGGCCACACCCGCGCGATCCGCCACAGCGTGGACCTGAGCCGACCCGCCGCCTGCTGCTGCGGCACATCCGGCCACAGGGCCGCCGTGATCGCGGCACGCGTCGCCCCCGACGCACGCAACGCCAAGAACGCCAGCAGCCGTTCGGCGTTGGGCGGCATCGCGGTGCGAACCCCGTGCACCTCCAGCCGGAACCCGCCCATCAGGCCGAGGTTCGCGTTCGGGGAGCCGGTCTTCCTGGCGTTCATCGGGCCTCCCGGTGGACACATGCGATTGGGCGACAGCGGACTACCCACCGGATGGGCATGTATTCACCCGAGTTTCGTGCGCGCTCGATGACCCGATTCGAGTGAACGGTGCTGGGCATGCGAAGGCATGCGACCTACCGCTCGGCCGCGTCCAAGAGGTCGGCGGACAGCCTGGAGTGCATGTCCTCCCCACGTCCACCGCCGAACTCGTCGAACTCCACCGCGACGAGCGCCGCCTTGGCCCGGCCCTGCAACCGCGGGATCACCCAGGCGCGAGGAAGCAGGAACTCCTTCTCGACGCCGAGCGTGGCACTACCCCGGTTGGTCACCCCGGCACCCGTTGAGGCGCCGGGTAGTGGCCCTTGGAGCGTTCGCGCACGGTGCCCGCGATCCCGAGCAGCTCCATTGCGGCGCCGAGCCCGAGGTGCAGCCAGTTGTCGGCGGAGTTGAACGGCAGGAAGTTCGGCGCCAGGTGCTCGCCGGTGGCCGAACCGTAGACCCACAGCAGCAGGTAAACACCACCGCCGACCACGAGGTAAGCCCAAGCGGTACCCGCGGCCTTGGCAGCGCTCAGACCAACGACGCCGAACACGAGGTGCACCAGGTTGTGCAGCCCCGACACGGCGAACACGCCGAACAGCAACGCACCGGAATGCGAGCCCGCGAAGGTCATCCCGCCGTGGTTCGCCGTGATGCCGGGCACGCAGCCCAGCACACCGATCAGGAGGAACACCGAGCCGACGAACAGGGCGAACCACTGGACCGGGCGACGCCGATCCGCCGTGGCCATGGCAGTGTCGGGCTCGGGGCCCGACGTCCGGTTCTCTTCCATGATGCGGGGATAACCCGCTGCGGCGGTTCAAACCCGGCGCGGGAACATCGTTCGCGGAGTTCGCTGGAGCGCCCACCCGCCGCGAGCACGTCCAAGAACTCGCGGAACCTCGCGAAGTCGAAGTGCCAGGCAGCCGCCAATGGCTGGATCGACGCCCGCGCCCGGCAGTGCTCTCGGCAGCAGCGAATTTCCGGCGACTATCGATGTCACGGGGGCATCGGCACCAACTCCCGGCACCGCCGGCCGGGTGGAGAACTGCCAACTCGGCGTGTCCCTCGCCCACGCCTACCGATCAAGGGCCACCAATGGCTCGTCACCAACCGAAGTTGCGTGACGAGCCATTGGACCACCTGGTGGAACGGGTGCGTTATGGCGTGGCGGGCAGGAGGCAGGAGTAGCTCAGCGGGAGCAGGTTCACGAATGTTCCCCCGGCTCCGGTGCAGATGACGCGGGCCTCGTGGACACGGCGGTTGCCCGAACTGAGGGGGATGTAGACGCAGACGTATCCCACCGGGTTCACGGTGAGGGAAAGTACGCCGCCGGTCGCGACGCACAGCTCGGTCGCGTTCCCCGTGCCCGAGCCCGGTCCCGTTCCCGGCGGAGTGCTCGCGTTCTCGCAGCTGGCGTGGATGTCGGGGTCCGGCGCGGGTCCCTGACAATTGTCTGTGCCGAGGCCACCGTCGAGACTGTCCTGGCTGCCGTCGTTGGAAGCGCCGATGAGGGTGTCGTTGCCCGGGCTGCCGGAGACCGTGTCGATGCCCAGGCCTCCGTTGAGGGCGTCGTCGCCGGTGCCTCCGGTGAGGGTGTCGTTGCCGTCGCCGCCGTTGATCGTGTCGTCGAAGTCCGAGCCGGTGATGGTGTCGTTGCCGCCGCCGCCGTTGATGGTCTTGGCGGGGTTCGTGCCGCCACAGTCGATCGTGTCGTTGCCGGGAGTTCCGGTGACGACGGTGTCGGTCTGGGTCACGTTGGCGCTCACGACGCAGTTGACGGCGGCGTGGGCGGTCAGCGGGGTGACCGCCCATAAGAACGGAACCGCGAGGACGCCGGCCATCGTGACGACGACTCGCCGGCGGATCCGACTCTGCTCAATTCTCATTTTTATTTCCTTACCGAATTGTAGGCGGTGGCCCGCACAGCGCGACGCACTGGCAGGACCGAGTTCGTGTGAATCACGTGCCGCCACAACCGGCTTGGCCGTCGGCGTCCGCTTCATCAGCACACAAAAGTACCTCGGCTCGTGATATAAATGCGATCACGGCGGGTATCACCTCGCCGAGGTTCGGGGTCTGAAATAAGACGCTACTCCTGCTCCGGCAGGGATTGATACCGTGTCCCCCAAATGGATGCACAGCCTCCGCATTGGCAGGAGGCCCTACCGGGTGCTCGGCTGACATGTGGATCGATGGTGCCGGTTCGGCCGGAATCTCACGTCTACCATAATCGAAATCAATTGGGAGCTGATCCATTGGGTCTTCTCATCCTGACACGGATGCCTTGGTGGGCGATGGATGCGGTTGGCCAGTTCGCGACTTGCCACCGGAACCGTCCGCCGCTGTACGGGTCTCCGTGAAACTTGGCATACGAAAGTTCTCCTGAGCATGAAATTATGACAACGGGACAGTGTTGAGGGTTCGATTGCGCTCTGTCGCGAAAGCCCGCTCCAGAACCTGAAGCTGGACAAACTTGACCGGAGGCGTCCAGTGCGACGCGCACTCGGTTCAGGAGGCCACGACGAAGCTGGGCGTTACCCGGCAGCGGGCCAACGCGGTGATGACGGCCAAGGATCGCCATTGCTTCGGCAGGTGGCGTAACGCTTGCGGCCGGGCAGCGATTCCGGCAGTGCCGACCGCGAAGGAGATCTCATGGGCAAGGTCACCGGTTTGATCCCGTTCCACGGGGACGAACTCGTCGAGTTGCCGTTCGGGCAGTGGTTCCTGAGGATGATCGGCAAGGAAGCCGCGAACGAGGCGTGGGCTTTCAAGAGGGATGCCCTCGGAGCCAAGCACCTCTACTTATGGGTGCTGTCCGAGGTGGTGCCGGGCAAGGACGTGCAGCACTTCCGGGACAAGGAACACCTCCACCTCATCGACAACGACACCGACGTCGACATCAGCACCAAGCACCCCCAAGCGCTCGACATCGCTCCCGGCGGCACCTACGAGAAGCGCACCGCCACGGACAAGGAGCCTCAGCACCTCACGGGGACCAAGGCCCTCAACCGGGGCGACAGCCTCCCGATCACCATCTGCACCAGGAACGCGACGCCGGACGAGGTGGTCGGCTGGCAGAAGGAGCTGATCATCGCCCTGCGGACGTCCGCCTACCTCTGGCTGAAGGATTGCGCCACTCCCAAGCAACTCGAGGAGTTCCTCGCCACCTGACCGCTCACCGGCCCTGCGCAGATCTGCCGGACGTGGTCAGGAGGCTGTCCGGCCCTCGATGGTGACCACGACGTTTGATCGTTCGAAGAGAGCCGTCCCTACAGACCGGCTCGATCGAGCAGTGCGCGCATGCGGTCGATCGGCAGGACAGGGTTCGCCCCGGCAGCCTCGACGACCACCGGATCGTCGTCGGTCAGCAGGGTTTCCAACACCGGCACTGGAATGCGCCGATGACGGGCGGCAGCCGCGCGCACGGACGCCTCGGTGTCACGGGCCAGGGCCGTGATCACGTCAGTCGGCAGGTCGGGGCCTCGGGCGGCGAGAACACGCCGACCGGGGTTTTCGGCGGTCGCCAGCCTGGGAAAAGCGTCCGGTGGGAAGTTCGGGTGCTTCGTGTGACCCCACCTGTGCTTGAGGCTTTCACCGTGCTCGTCGACCAGGCGTTCGAGCACGTCCCCCGGGGTATCGGCACGTTGCGCAACGATGTGCCGTACCCGGACGTCCTCGTGCGAGTGCAGGCGACGCACCACGTCCGCAGGCAAGTCGTCGGACCCCGCGGCGCACCGCCGGAAGCACGGGATCGGCGAGTCGAGGTGGGCTACGCGCTCGGCGAGCGGACGAGAGGGCAGCCAGGTTGGTTCGTCTTCGTCCAGCACGGTCAACGCGAACGCGACCTCACCCCATACGGCCTCGCGTTGGGTGAGCAGCGCCGCGTGCAACCGTCTGCGGCGGTCCTCGGGAAGGTCTTGGCGGAGCAGGACGCGTGAGCGGACGTACGGGCTCGGGTCCTGTGCCAGCCGGTCGCGGGTCGCTACCGGCAAGGTCGGGTTGACCGCCACCGCGCCGCGCAGTTCCTCGTCGCCTGCCAGGCACTCCCGCACCGCCTCCGCCGTCAGCACGGCATAGGACGCCACCTCACCGCGGGTGACCTCGTCCGCCAGCAGCACGGCGTGCAGGTCGACCGGGGCTGGCGGGTGCGGGTAGCCCGCCGCGGCCTTGCGGACACCAGGGTCGAGATCGGCCAGCAGTTCCCGCCGCAACGCGACGGGCATGACGTCCCACGTCCCCGCGACCGCCGCGCGCAGCACCGGATCCTCGTGGCGAGCGAGACCGACCAGCCCGCCCGGACCCGCGTGCTCGGCGAGGTCGTCCGGCATGACCCGGCTGCCGGTCCGGATCGAGTTTTCGACGGACTTCCCGCGTGCGTCGCGGATCCCGGCATCGGGGTGCTTGGCGATGCGCTGTCGGGTCGTCTCGGACTGCCGTGGTGAGTCCAAGCCCAGCGCGATAGTCGGGTCACCGCCGGCCAGCAGTCGCTCCACCACGGTGTCCGGCAGATCCGACTGCCGCCACGCCATCTCCTTCGCCGCACGCGGCACGACCGCAAGCCGGAGCAGGATCTCGGGCGGCGCAACGGGGTTCGCCGCCATCCCGACCAGAACGTGGAGCAGACCGCGATCCATGATCGGCATGGTAGACAAAGTCCGCCACCGAGGTTCGCGGCGAGTTCTTCAAGCTGTGGACCGCGGAGATCGTCTGCGCTGCCGACGTGGTCGTGACGATGGGCTGCGGGAACGCCTGCCCGGTGCATCCGGGCACCCGCTACCTCGACTGGGCCTTGGGCGACCCGGCGGGTCGGAGCATGGACGGCGTTCGACCGATCGGCGACGACCTCGAACGCCGGGTCCGGGCCTTGCCGGGCGAACTTGGCGGGCCCGCGGGCGTGTGACTTGACTCGCGCTTGCGTGTCCTGTCTTGACCGAAACAGGAGACTCAATCAATATTGAGTCAATGAGTACTGACTGGCCTTCGGAGCTGGCGGCACGAGCCCGCGTCCACGCCGCGCTGGGCGAACCCGCGCGGCTGGCGATCGTGGACCGGCTGCTGCTCGGTGACGCCTCACCGAGCGAAGTGAGCGCGGAGTTGGGAGTGCCCAGCAACCTGCTGGCACACCACGTGAAGCTGCTGGAGCAGGCCGGACTGCTGGAGCGGTCGCGGTCGGAGGGCGATGCCCGCCGCATCTACCTGCGGCTGCGCACGGCAGCGCTGGCGGGGCTGGTGCCGTCCGGGGTGCGCCAAGCGCGGCGGGTGGTGTTCGTGTGCAGCCGCAACTCCGCCCGCTCGCAGCTGGCGGCGGCGTTGTGGGCCAAGCGCAGCACGGTGCCCACCGCCTCGGCGGGCACCCAGCCCGCCGAGCGGGTGCACCCGATGGCCGTGGCCACCGCCAAGACCCATGGCTTGTCGCTGGCCCGTGCCCGCCCCCATCACGTCGAGCAGGTGGTGCGCCCGGACGACCTCGTCGTGGCCGTGTGCGACAACGCCCACGAGGAACTCGACCCCGCCGACCGGCTGCACTGGTCGGTGCCCGACCCCGCCGCCGTTGGCACGGAGGAAGCCTTCGACTCCGCCTTCCGCGACCTCGCCGACCGGGTCGAGCGCCTGGCCCCTGCCGTCCACACCCCCTGACGCCCACACCGACCGCACAGCCTGAAAAGGAGTCGCGATGACGCGGCCGTTGTCCCGCACCCTGCTGGCCGAGTTCCTCGGCAGCCTGCTGCTCGCCGCGTTGGTGATCGGCTCCGGTATCGCCGCCCAACGCCTGTCCCCCGACGACGTGGGCCTGCAACTACTGGAAAACGCCGCCGCGACCGCGGTCGGGCTCTACGCCATCATCCTGATCTTCGGTCCGGTCAGCGGCGGACACTTCAACCCGGTGGTGTCCTTCGTGGACGCCGCGTTCGGCGGTCTGCCCTGGCGTCGCTTCCTGGCCTACGTCCCTGTCCAGGTGCTCGGGTGCATCTCCGGGGCGGTCGTGGCGAACGTGCTGTTCGACGCCGCACCGGTCAGCATCTCCACCACCGCACGCGCCACTTGGCCGCACGGCATCTCCGAGATCGTGGCCACCCTCGGACTGCTGCTGGTGATCTTCTCCCTGGCCCGCTCCGGTCGGGCCGAACGCGCGCCCGCCGCGGTCGGCGCCTACATCGGCGCGGCGTACTTCTTCACCAGTTCCACCAGCTTCGCCAACCCCGCTATCACCGTCGGCCGCGTCTTCAGCGACAGCTTCGCCGGAATCGCCCCCGCCTCGGTGCTCCCCTTCGTCCTCGCCCAGATGATCGCGGCCGTGATCGCGCTGCCGCTGCTGCGTTGCCTGTACCCGAACGCCTCGGCGCACGCCGAGGACGTCGTCCTGCCCCACCCGACCGAGAGCACGATCAAGGAACGGCTATGACCTCACCGCCACAGTTCCCGCCCGCCGACTCCTCACCTGTCCGCCACGGCCTGCCCGGTACGCCGCCTCGGCCCGCCGACGTCGTCGCGCTGCTCGACACCGCCGCCACGGACCTGGCTCGTGAGTTCGACGGCGCGGTCGAACCCGGCACCGTGCGCCGAGTCGTGGTCGACGCCTACGACGAACTCGCCGCCGAGGCCACGATCGCCCACCACCTGCCCGTGCTGGCCACCCGCAGCGCACGCCGACGTCTTGCCGCCCTCACCACCGGCGCCCCCGCGTCGATCGACAGCGAAGGAACCGTGTGATCGACATGTCCCAGACCACAACCCCCGAGACCACTGCCGAGAACGCCACCACCGAGACCGGTGTGTCCTCGTCTGGCAGGCCGTCGGTGCTGTTCGTGTGCGTCCACAACGCGGGCCGTTCGCAGATGGCCGCCGCGTGGCTGTCGCACCTGGCCGGGGACCGGGTGGAGGTTCGCTCCGCCGGGTCCGCCCCCGCCGATCAGGTCAACCCCGCCGTGGTCGAGGCCATGCGGGAGGTGGGCATCGACATCTCCGCCCAGACCCCGAAGATCCTCACCTACGACGCGGTTCGCGAGTCCGACGTGTGCGTGACGATGGGCTGCGGCGACGCCTGTCCGGTCTTCCCCGGCAAGCGCTACCTGGACTGGAAGCTCACCGACCCCGCTGGGCAGGGCGTGGAATCGGTCCGCCCGATCCGCGACGAGATCAAGACCCTGGTCGAGGGCCTGATCGCCGAGATCCTCCCCGCGTCGACCGCTGCCGAGGGCACCACCGCGTGAACGACGTGAGCAACCCGGACACCTCGACCGCGCCGATCCGTGAGGTCGTGGTCGTCGGCTCCGGCCCGGCCGGGTACACCGCCGCCCTCTACACCGCGCGCGCTCAACTGGCGCCACTGGTGTTCGCCGGATCGGTCTCCGCCGGTGGGGCGTTGATGACCACCACCGAGGTGGAGAACTTCCCCGGTTTCCCGACCGGCATCAACGGTCCGGACCTGATGGCCGGGATGCGCACCCAGGCCGAGCGGTTCGGCGCGGACATCGTCGACGACGACATCGTCGCCGTCGACCTCACCGGGGAGGTCAAACTGCTCACCGACACCTCGGGCACCGTGCACCGCGCCAAGGCGGTGATCGTGGCCACCGGCTCCGGGTACCGCAAGCTCGGTCTGCCGCGCGAGACCGAACTGTCCGGACGTGGGGTGTCCTGGTGCGCGACCTGCGACGGGTTCTTCTTCCGCGACCGCGACATCGTCGTGGTCGGCGGTGGGGACACGGCGATGGAGGAGGCCACCTTCCTCACCCGCTTCGCCCGCTCGGTCACCGTCGTGCACCGCCGCGGCGCGCTGCGCGCCTCCAAGGTGATGCAGGATCGCGCTGCCGCCGACCCGAAGATCACCTTCGCGTTCGACAGCGAGGTCACCGAGCTGAAGGAGGACGGCGGGGTGCTGGCCGGAGTCGTGCTGCGCGACGTGATCACCGGCGCCACCCGCGACCTGGACGTGACGGGGTTGTTCATCGCCATCGGCCACGACCCGCGCACCGAGTTGTTCACCGGCCAACTCGACCTCGACGACTCCGGCTACCTCACGGTCGTCTCCCGGTCGACCCACACCACTCTGCCCGGCGTGTTCGGCGCGGGCGACGTGGTCGATCACACCTACCGGCAGGCCATCACCGCCGCGGGCAGCGGCTGCGCGGCGGCGCTGGACGCCGAGCGCTACCTGGCCGCCCTCGCCGACACCGCGGCGGACACCCCCGCCGGGGAACCGGTCGGGGCACGCTTCTGACATCGGGGCAGAAGTGAGCGTCATCGTCATCGGTGGCGGCCAGGCAGGTCTGGCCGCCGGCTACTACCTGCGCCGGGCAGGGTTGGACTTCACGATCCTCGACGCCCAACCCTGGCCCGGCGGGGCGTGGCGGTACGGCTGGGATTCGCTGCGCCTGTTCTCGCCGGCTCGGCACAGCTCGCTTCCGGGCTGGCCGATGCCGCGGTTCCCGCACGAGGGCTACCCGACCGCCGGGCACGTCGTGGACTACCTGTCCGCCTACGAGAAACGCTATGACCTGCCCGTGCAGCGCTCGGTCCGCGTGCGGTCGGTGCGTCGGGTCGGCGGCGGCTACGACGTGGACGGCCGCTTCGCCGACGCGGTCATCAGCACCACCGGCACCTGGTGGCGGCCCTTCGTCCCGGCCGCCGCCCGCGGTCTTCCCGGACAGCAGCTGCACACCGTGGACTACCGCAACCCCCAACAGTTCACCGGGCAGCGTGTTGTGGTGGTCGGTGGCGGCAACTCCGGCGCCCAGATCGCCGCCGACCTCGCCGGCCACGTCGACCTGACCTGGGTCACCCAGCGCCCACCCCGCTACCTGCCAGACGAGATCGACGGCAAGGCCCTGTTCGACATCGCCACCCACACCCCCGGCGGCGTGGGCGCTCTGGGCGACATCGTCGCGGTCCCACCCGTCCGCGACGCCCGCGACCGCGGCCTGCTCACCGCGCACCCCTTGGACCGGGGCGTCTTGGCCGCCGCCGACACGGTCCTCTGGTGCACCGGCTTCCGCCCCGCTCTGTCCCACCTCGCACCCCTGGGACTGCGCGACCGCGACGGGCAGGTGCACGGCGAAACACGCCTGCACCTGCTCGGCTACGGCGACTGGACCGGGCCCGCCTCGGCCACCCTCATCGGAGTCGGCCCGACCGCGAAGACCGCCGTGCACACCATCGCCACCGAACTCGGCGTGGCCTCCCGGAAGTGACCGCACGTATCGGGTCGAACTGTCCGAATGCGATCGTGGAGAGTCGGCTGAAACGAAGGGCTGGGCAGCGGTGGCGCGGAGACCGTTATCCCGGCTCGGTCGTCCCGGCCTACTCCGCTGGTGTTCGCCGCAGGTGCTACGGCGTGGACATCAAGACGGCGGGCAGCCTGTCGCTGCCGGTGTCGTTGCCCACGATGCTCGTGGCGTTCGCCCGCCACGGCCGTGACAACAGCTTCAGCGTCCTGCGCCATGACCTGCGCTTCGCCATCGTGCGGTCGGCCAACCTGACGACGGTCCGCTTCGATTCCGGGGCTAGCGTCTCGCACCGTGGCACACGGCCCCATCACCAGCGCGTGCAAGCGGAGGACGAGACCGTGACATCCCCTCGACTGGCGCGCCGACTGGGCACCGGCAGCGCGGTGACCATCGGCTTGGGCTCCATGATCGGCGCAGGCGTCTTCGCCGCCCTCGCCCCCGCCGCCCGCGCCGCCGGACCCGGTCTGCTCGCAGGCCTGGCGATCGCCGCCGTCGTCGCCTACTGCAACGCGACCTCCTCCGCACGACTGGCCGCCCGCTACCCCGCCTCCGGCGGCACCTACGTGTACGGCCGCGAACGCCTCGGCCCGTTCTGGGGCTACCTCGCCGGCTGGGGATTCGTCGTCGGCAAAACCGCCTCCTGCGCGGCCATGGCGCTCACCGTCGCCGCCTACGCCCTGCCCGACGCAGGCACCCCCGCTCGCACCCTCGTGGCCGTGCTCGCCGTGCTCGCACTGACCGCCCTGAACTACTTCGGCGTGCAGAAGTCCGTCGTGGCCACCAGGGTGATCGTCGCGCTGGTCCTGATCGTGCTGGCGCTGGTGGTCACCGCCGCCGCCACCGACGGCCACACCGCCAACCTGGCCTGGGCACCGGGCGCGACCAGCGCACTCGGCATCCTGCAGTCGGCCGGTCTGCTGTTCTTCGCCTTCGCGGGCTACGCCCGCGTCGCCACCCTCGGCGAGGAGGTCCGCGACCCGGCCCGCACCATCCCCCGCGCCATCCCCATCGCACTGGGCATCGCGCTCGCCGTCTACGTCGCTGTCGCCGTCGCCGTGCTCGCCGCCCTCGGCCCGACCGTGCTGGCCGCCGCACCCGATCCACTCGCCGCCGCCGCGGCCAGCTGGCCGTGGCTGGTCCCGGTGGTCCGCGTCGGTGCCGCGCTCGCCGCACTGGGTTCCCTGTTGGCCTTGGTCCTCGGCGTCTCCCGCACCACCCTGGCCATGGCCCGCGACGGCCACCTGCCCCGCACCCTGGCCGCGATCCACCCCCGCCACCAAGTGCCCCACCACGCCGAGGTCACCGTCGGCGTCACCGTCGCGCTCCTCGTGTCCATCGTGGACCTGCGCGGTGCCATCGGGTTCTCCTCCTTCACCGTGCTCGTCTACTACGCCATCGCCAACGCCTCAGCCTGGACCCTTCGGCCCGACGAGGGCCGCCCACCACGTGCCGTGCCCGCTGTCGGCCTGCTGGGCTGTCTGCTCCTGGCCGTCACCCTGCCCCTGGGTTCGGTCCTCACCGGGGTGGTGGTCCTGGCAGTCGGCGCGCTGATCTGGCGGGCGCGACGCACTACCGCGCAGCGAACCTGACTCCTGAGACGCACAGCCGAGACATCGCCCGGAAGGTGGGCCCAAGGTCTCGGACCCCGTGGCGGTGGATGAGATGCCGGTTCGGCTTGTCGGTCGCCGTCCGCGCAAACCCGCTGAGTTTTGGCCGATCCGGTCAGACCGCCCGACGGGAGCGGGCCAGGACCAGCCCTCCGAGAACCACCGCGATCAGTCCGACCGCCAGGGCGACGAAGCCGCCGACGACGCGTAGCCATGCTGCTTCGAACGGGATCGAGCGGTAACCGGCGACGCTGCGGTTGAGGTCGAAGGTGAGCAGCGAGAGCACCGTCCAGGCGGTGGCGCTCTTCAGTTCGCCGCAGTTGATGCGTGCATGGGGGACCTTGTCCCGCATGCGGCTCTCCAGGACATCGAGCAGGGCGGTCTTCCCACAGCCCTTGGGTCCGGTGAAGATCAGGATCGGCGCGCGGCGAGTGGTCGGGTAGCCGTTCGGCTCCGGTCGGGTCGTGAACTCCCGCACCAGGGCGATGGCCCGGTCCCTGCCGTGCAGGTTGATCGGCTCCTCAGGCATGTGCGTTCCCCCATACGAACTGGCGTGAGCGAATACCTTCTCCAGCCTCACCAGCCGACATCACTGGTTAAGCGGTCGGGAGACCGGTGATGCGGGTGTCACTGGAACACGGCGATCGGGTGAACCACCCACTCCTGGCCGTCCCACGACATCACCCTGCCCAGGCACACAGCGTTGAACGTGCCTGCCGGCACATCGTGCTTGATCCCCTGGGTCCGACACTCCAGCCGCACCCTCGGCCCGTCGGGCAGTGGTCCGAAGGGCGCCCACAACACCGTCGTGCCGTCCATCTGGCCGTCGTGCCGAAACTTGCCCTTCAGTGACACGAACGCGTCCAGTTCGCCCAGTGACGCCGTCGCGGCGCCGGGCTCCACAGCAGGGCCGCGCTCGACGGTCCGCGTCCACAGGTTGACCCGCACCACGTTGCCCGTGGCGCGCAACGCGTCCATCAGCACCCCGACCACCGTGATGGCGCTGTTGGTCTTCATGTACCTCTCGACCACCTCGCGGTCGTGCTCCACGCCGCCGCCGAGCTCCCCGAGACCGGGCAGGCGCAACTGCCCCCGCTTGATCACACCGATCCGGTGGGTCACCTCCTTGACCAACGCGTCACCGAAGCCGCCCACCTGGTAGAGGTCCATCACCGACTCCTCGTCCAGGTACAGCGGCACGCCCAGCACCTCCCGCCGCGGCGCGAACCGCTTGCGCATGGCGAACATCGTCACGGTGGCCACGACCGCCAGCACGGTCGCCATCCAAATGGCCGCCCACGGCCACCACACCGACCACCACAGCGCCCTATCGACAGCCACGGATCTCCTCCACCGCCCCGGTCAGCGACCCCTCGGTCGCCTCGACCACCCGACCCCCGGTGGCGGACGCCACCGAGGCCAGTTCCGCCGGGTCGGCCTCGCCGAAACGGATGGCGTAGGTCGGCGCGGCCGGTGCCGGCCACGCGCCGACGAACTCGTGCGCGCTCATCCCGGTGTTGTTCTCGCCGTCGGTCATCAGCACCACCGAACCGCCCGTTCCCAGTCGGTAGGCGTGGTCCAGTGCCGACCAGATCGCCGTGCCGTCCCGCAGGTCGTCGGACGCCAGCACGGCCAGCAGCGCGTCGACGTCCGCAGGTTCGGTGACAGTCACGGTGCGCTCTTCCAGCACCTTCCCGGCGAATCGCACCACGGTCACCACTTCCCCGAGGTGGAACCGGTCGAACCCGCTCAGCGACGCGAACGCCGAGCGCAGGGCCGCGATCCGCTCGCCCGCCATCGAGGTCGAGTAGTCCAGCACGAACACCACCCGCTGGCCGCGCCCGGCCCGGTCGTGTGCGGCAAGCAAGGCGTCCACGACTTGCTGGGAGCTGGGGAAGTACAGCGCCGTGCCCACCGGCGCGCGTAGCCGTTCCACGCGCGGCAGTCCCGGGTCCGCGGGTCGGCGCCAGGTGCGTTCCATGATGGCCCGCTGCGCGGGTTCGGCCCGCAGCCACGCCACCACTCGGTCGTAGGCGGCGCGCTTGTCCGGTTTGAGCAGCATGAGCGGGTAGTCCGACAGCACGATCCCGTCGCGCGGGTAGACGACTTCCAGCGGCTCGCGTGCCTGCCCGGAGGCGTTGAGGGACAGCACGGTCGACTCGTGGGTGAGCACAGCGTCCACCTCGTCCTGTCGCCGCAGGTACTCCTCGATGGGGTCCTCGGTCGGCACCGATGCGACCCGGCCCGCCAGGAATCCCTGGAGCTTGTCGCACCGCACGTCCTGCGGCCGTAGTGCCGCGCCGGTGCCCGCGGCGGCCGTCGCCACGCCGATCAGCGCGGCCAGTCCGCTGCCTGCGACGCGCGGGTCGGCCATCACGTACCTCAAAGTGCCTTCGCCGGTCCGTTGGGCGATGTCCGCCCACGACGCGCCGCGCAGCGCGGCGACCTTGCCCGACTTCACGCCCATCACCAAGGGCGAGATCATCACGCTGGTCGACAGCGGCACCGCCGCCCCCCGCAGCTTGAGGTACCTGTTGGACGACAACCACGCCAGGTCGTGCCCGGTACCGCCACGCGCCAATTCCTCACTGGCCTGGACGGTCCCCCGGTGCTCCATGCGCAACTCGACCCCGGTGTCCCGGCGCAGGTCGGCCAGCACCGGGCCGAGGTCCGCCAGTTCCGTGCTGGCCAGCACGGTCAGCGTCGCGGTCTCCGGCGCTCCCCCGGTGCACCCGGCGAGCAAGCCCGAGGCCAGCAGCGCCACCAGCGGGATGACCGGCGGCCTCATCGGCAGCCGCCCACGGCGACGATCATCTTCTCCAGCAACGGCAGGTCCGGCAGCCACGCCTCGGTGTTGTGCACGCCGCTGGTGGGCACCGGCAGTCCACGTCGGCGCAGATACGCGGTCATCTCGCTCTCGTCGGAGGCGTTCAAGGTGTCGTACACGCGGAACCCGAGTTCAACCGCGCGACGACGCAGGTCCGGGTCGCGCATGACCAGGTCACCGATGCGGTTGCCTGCCGCGGTGAACGCCAGCAGTTCGGGCGCGGTCTCGTGTTGCGCCTCGGGGTAGAGCAGCACGCGGTCGCGGTCGGGCCGCCCGGCGCGGTCGACCCACCTGAATTGGTGCGCCAGGTACTGGTGCTCGTAGATGACCATGATCGCGCCGAACGACCGGCCCTCCGGGGTGGTGTACTTCGGCCCCAGGTCGTCGCCGTGTTGGCCCTCGATGTCGAACAGCGGCTTGATCTCCGCAGCCAGCAGAAGGGCCTTCGCCTCGTCCGCCGGAGGTTCGTTGCCGTTGCGGGCGAACGCGACCATCCCCAGGTAGGTGGCCCCGGAATACGCCTGGCAGGGGTCGGGCGTCTGGGCGATGACCCGGTTGCCGTTCTTCAGCTCGCCCGAGCCCTTGAGCTTGTCCCAGAACTTCCCCTGCTCCATCAGCTCCACGAGCTTGGGGAGGGACAGGTCGTAGTAGAGCTCCTCACCGCCGCCCTGGGGCGTGGCCACGCCCTCCGCGTACAGCGCCTCGGCGTACTCGCGGTAGGTGCCGAGCACGATAGGGCTGAAGAATGGCCGGTAGGTGTCGGTGGGCTTGCCTTGGCGGCGTTGGCGCACCAAATCGGCCGCCGCCTGGCCGGAGGGCATGACGAAGTCGTAGTCTCCCAGGTCCTGCCGCTGAGCCAGCTCGCGCGAGGCGACCGGTGTGACCTGCACCTGGATGCCCTTGGCCATCAGCATCCGGCGGACTTGGCCGTCCTCGAAGAAGTCACGCTTGGATGCCAGCATCGCACGCACCACGGTGACCTTTCGCCACGGCAGCGCGACCGTGCCCGAGGCGAAAAGGGCGATCGTGCCTACGAGGGCCACGGTGACCATTACGCCGAACGGGAACAGGAAGCGCTTGTTCCGGAAGGCGGATCTGGCCGGGGCGACGACGGATAACGAAGGCTCTTCGGTCACGAACTCCCCCGTACGAAAGTGTTCCCTGTGCGGTATGTCGCACACCGCTGATCCAGGGTTGCAGACGATTGGCCGGGGTGGAGGACGTTTCACGATAGTGAACTGAGATCGCGTGCGCTGGCGTCAGCGCCTTGCCGTGCGACGAACTGGACCGGCTCCCTCACCGAATGGTGTGTGGTTGTGCACTCTCCCGCCACGCCTGGGTGGTGAACGCGCATCGGGAGGTGCTGATGTCCACGGCGATGCACGAGCGCTGTCTACGGCCGGCGATGGTCCGCTGCCCGAACCTGGCGGACCCGCCCGCGATCCTGACCCCGCTGCGGGTTGCGCCCGACCGGATCCTCGCCGATCACCGCCGATCGACGCGGTACTCGCCGCCGCGGTGGCCGGTTCGAAGTATGCCGAGCAGGGCTGTCCGGTTCACGTTTCGGTGCAACGGAATTATTCGGTGAGTCCGATGTGGACCGTGACTGTGGCGTGTGCGGCGGAGGTTACCGGCGGTGACCCGGCGATGTATCCGTTTCTATCGGGGCTGCATGTCCATGACGTTCACCGAGGTACCCGCGTAGAGCTTCGGCTCGTAGGTCATCACGACGATGGGACTGCCGGCCGCCTCCACCACGATCTGCGCTACTTCGAGCGCGATCAGGTCCGGGGATCCGGCTCGGGCGACCTGTTCTCCGGTCTCCAGGGCGTTGGTCGCCGTCAGCGTCAGCACGTCGATCGGACCGGCGGGATCGTCGAGCACCCAGGACAGGTCCGGGTGGTGGCCGTCCAGGTGAATTCCGGCTGATAGCAGTGACAGGGCCGGCACGATCAGCGGACGGTCGGTGGTGATCGCCTGAACGACCACGGCCTGGGCCAAGCGTGGGTTCCGTTCACGTTCGTAGGCGACCAGAAACGTCGAGTCGAGCAGCAGTGCGCGCGGCAAGCTCACGCGGCGTGGCCCGAATCGAGCTGATCCACTCGTGCCAGGAGGTCGCTGGCCTGCACGGCGGTGGCCTGGTACTCGGGCGAGGTGGGGTCGATGCCCGCACGTGCCAGCAGCGCAACGGTAAACAAATCGCGGTGCTGGTAAGACGCGCGAATTCCGGGCAGCAGCCGGTCGAGTTCGTGGGCGGGCAGCGCGGCCAACGACTCGGGGGCGACCCCGTCACGTGCCGCGATCCGCCGGACCAGGTACTGGTCAGCGGCCGAGCGGTCGGTGAACGCCGGAGTGGTCATGGTCTCGATGGTAACCAGGATCGGTCTCGGTCCGAAACAGTTCGCTGGTCGAACGTCGATGGTCGGGCGATCTCGGTGTCCAGCACGCCGCTTGGAAGGGGTTGCCTCACGGTGTCGAGACGAGCGCGGGTTCCCCTCGATGCGGCCAGCGGCTCCCAGCACCGTCACCCGCGGCCGGCAGGCGCCACCGCGAACGCACCTCAGCGTGACCACGGTCAGGACGCACGTCGGGGCGTCGCGGACGAAGACGGTCGTCGACGAGCCGGCTTCCACGGCGCACGAAAACGACTCTCAGCGCTCTGTGGGCACCGGAACATCATCTTTATTTTAATTTGTCCAAATACGGTTCGACTCGAAAATACTCGCCTACGAGTGACCTTCACAGCATCCGTTTGTCCGAAATGCTGCCGACAATCCCTCGGTCAACACTTTCCTCACAGCCGATCACAAGGAGTTCCCAGGCACGCACAAAAGCGAATCAAATTCCCTCGACGCCCTAGCGCGCTACCACCGCGGAAACAGCAGGGAGAGCGCTCGACAGGAAACCGCTGAGTATACCAATTCTTGGCATGTTCAATTCCCCCATCGACATGCGACAGCACGCACAGGGGATCTCGAATGAAGAACACCTCCATTGCGGCCTTCGCTCTCGACGCTACGCGACACGCAACAGGTGCCAACGGCCAGCAGGGTGAATCGACACTCATTACCAGTGACCGGCAGTGGTTCCGGAATATCAACTCCTTTCCGGCGCACTGTCCGGTGCACCGTTGACATTTTTCACAGCGAATTATCGGCTTGCGTTGAGCCTCCAGAGGGAGGTGACTTCGGCGGCTCGCGCGGCGTGCAGCGGATCCTCGCGATCAGCGGCACGCGGATGGCGCGGTCGCGTGTCGGACCTGCCCATCACGGACAGCCCTGCGGCGGCGACGGCGGAGAGCAGGTCGTCGCGCGACCGCAACCCGAGGTGCTCCGCGAGGTCCGACAGCACCAGCCACCCCTCACCTCCCGGCGTGAGGTGGCTCGCGAGCCGGTCGAGGAACCCCCGGAGCATCCGGCTGCCGGGGTCGTACACGGCGTGCTCCAGCGGTGAGCTGGGTTTGGCAGGCAGCCACGGCGGGTTGCACACCACGAGCGGGGCTCGCCCCGGCGGGAAGAGGTCCGTGCGCACCAGGCTGACGCGATCGGCATACCCGAGCCGCTCGACGTTCTCCCGCGCGCAGTCCAACGCGCGCTGGTCCTGGTCGGTCGCCACGATCGACTTGATGCCGCGGCTCGCGAGCACCGCCGCCAGCACCCCGGTGCCGGTGCCGATGTCGAACGCGAGGTCCAGCGAGGGCAGCGGCGCTTCGGCCACGAGGTCGACGTATTCGCCGCGCACCGGCGAGAAAACCCCGTAGTGCGGGTGGATCCGATCACCGAGTCCGGGCACCTCGACGCCGGTGCGCCGCCACTCGTGCGCGCTGATCACGCCGAGCAGTTCGCGCAGGGACATGACCGTCGCCTCGCCCGTGTGCCCGTAGACCTCCTGGCACGCCTGACTCACGTCGGGAGCCCGGCGCAGGGGGATGACGTGGCCGGGTTCCAGTGGGACCAGCAACTTCCCCAGCAGGCGAGCGTGCCTGGCCTGCTCCTGGCGGTGCAGGTGGAAGGCCTCGGTGGGCGTCGTCGCGGAACGACGCCCACCGGCCTTTCCGGCTCGCCTGCCGACGGCTGTCAGCAGTTGCCGCGCGTTCTGGAAGTCACCGCGCCACAGCATGGCGGTCCCCTCGGAGGCCAACCGGTGCGCTTCGTCGGCCGTGAGGCCGTCGTCGACCACGACGATCTCGGTCGGTGGCGGTGCGCTGCTCTCGGAACGCCATCGGGCGTCCCGCACCTCATCGCCCTCGACCCAACGGACAACCATGACTTCCCCCTGGTGCGTTCTTCGTACGATCCGACGGTCAGTGCGTGGGCATGACCAGCGGTGCTTCGGACTCCTCGGTGCGATTCGCCGCAGGCGCCCGACGTGGGAGCAGGACGGCGGGGATCGCGCACACGACCATCAGGACCAGCGCCCAGGTGAAGGTCGTGGCGAACGATTCCGCCGCGGCCGTCGCGGCGGCCTGGTGGGAGTCGGGATCGGCCAGCGCCGCGGTCGCGGCCAGTTGGCCCTGGCTCGTGGGCAGGACGACCTTGCCCGCGCCGAGCCTGTCCGCCAGCGTGCCCCCGATGGGCATCGTGATCAGCGCGCCGATGCCCTGCGGCGCCAGCAGGAGACCCGCCTGGAACGCGGATTCACCGCGCACCAGCAGGAAGTAGGTCGGGAACAGCAGCATGACTCCGAAGAACGACACCGAGAACAACGCCATCGTCAGCACCGAGCCCACCAGGAACAGCGAGATGGCGGGGGAGTAGAGCCGTTTGGTGCCGAAGCGGTCGGACGCCCAGCCGGTCACCGGGATCACGGCCGCCAGCGTGAGCATGTATCCCGTCGAGACCCACTGGATGGTGTCGAACGACGTGCGGAACTGGAGGGTGAACTCTTGGAGCGCGACGTTGACAACGGTCGTGTCGTGGATCGCCATGATCGAGCCGAGGACCACCACGGCGGCGACCTTGAGCACGGCACGGTCGAGCTTGCCCGAAACGGCCGTGCCGTTTTCGGACACAGAAGTATCAAGGTTTTTCATGAAATCCGTTCCTACGGGAGCGCTTTAACCCGCGGACCAGAATGGACCTGGAGCAAGGCAGACTAGAGACCTTTGTCCACTGATCGACACAGGGCACAACAGGTTGCGGTTTCCGGGTGCGCTAATAGCGGCACTGCCCGAGGCGGCGAACTACGGCCAACTCCTCAGGCGGAAACTCGGCGAACCTGCTGCTAGCGTATGACCGCAGCGTGCACGGGTGTCGTCATGCACCGACCGTAGCAAAGCGAACACGGAAACCGCAACATCGGCCGGATCTGCCGCTTCCCGCTATGTCCTACAGGACAGCGACGACAACCTTCTTCGCACCGGACTGATGCTGCGAAACTCGCCCGAACACGACCAATGGGTGCAGCGTGACCACGCTGCACCCATTGGCATTTTGTGCGACTTCACGCCGTCGGACTCCTCGACGAAGACCGAAACGAGAATTCACACACCGATCACGACCTGAAAACAGGAGCAAGTTCACCGGTCAGATAACCGCACCGGGCCATGTCGGCGGTGAAGTCGTAGGCCGGGCCGGTGCCTTTACCTTCGGACGGCGGCGTGCCGAATTCCTCGATCATGGACATCCCCAGGGCGCGCCCCGAGTCGTCGAGCGAGTCGAACGCGACGCTCCACCCCATTGAGCCGAGGAGTTCGGCGGTCTCGTCACGGGGTTCCGCGTTCCACATCGACCTGATCGGAACGCCTAGCGCGTCGCTGGTGAGGTCAAGTTTCGGGTGATCGCGGAACCTGGCCACGACGTCTGGCGGCATGTACTCGAGGCACACCCTGCTTCCCGGCGCCGAAAGGTCCCGGATGACGCGGAGAAGATCGTTCTCCTCTTGGGCGCCCAGGTACGGCAACAACCCCTCCGCCATCCACGCGGTACGACGATCGGGGTCGAAACCCTCGGCTCGGAGCGCCGCTCTCCAGTTCCCGGCCAGGTCGGCCCGCACAGCGTGCCGCCCGCACAGCGGCACCGCCCCGATGTCGGCGAGAACGGCCTCCTTGAAGTCGAGCACGTCCGGGTGGTCGACCTCGTAGAGGTCGACGCCCTGCGACCAGTGCAGCCGAAAAGCCCTGGCGTCGAGCCCCGCCGCGAGGATCACCACTTGGTCGATTCCGTCGTCCTCGGCGTGCACCAGGAAGTCGTCGAACACCCTGGTCCGAACGCCGGCGAACCTGGAGGAGAGCATCGAGTCGTGCTCCACCTCATCGACGGCCACCGGGAGGTGGTTGTCCAGGCGCGCACCCTGGATGAACATGACGGCGAAGGGATCGTCCACCAGCCGATCAGGTCGACTTCCCTCGATGGCTCGTGCCGCGCAGGCCGCGAAGGCCGCGAAGGCCGTCAACCCGACACTGGATGGCACGTCGAACTTCTGCTGATTCACGGTCAATCCAACTTCCCGGATTCGATTGCACCAGCCTCTCGACCGAGTGTCCGCACCGGCACTTGGATACTGGTTGGGAAGGTCGCCTACTCGCCGGGCTACGCCGCTTCGGCGTCAGCCCCTCCCTGGATGGCCTGTCCTCGACTAGCGCGTGTTTCACATGTGGCGCAGCCAGATGGTGATGGCTGCGACCCCAACTACGGCCTGGTAGCGGATGGCGAGTTTGTCGTAGCGAGTGGCTACCGCCCGGTGCTGTTTGAGCACGTTGATGCCGCACTCGACCGCGTGACGTTGCTTGTAGATCTCCCTGTCGATCATCGGTGGCCGTCCACCCGAGGAGCCCTTGTTCCTGCGGTGGGCGGCCTGATCGCGAGGCTGGTCGATGGTCGCCTTGATCCTCCGTCGACGCAGATAGGCCCGGTTGGCCTTGGAGCTGTAGGCCTTGTCCGCCAGAACCCGATCCGGGCGGATCCGCGGTCGACCACCGCCTGGCCGTGGCACCCGGATGCCCTCGATCACCGCGGTGAACTGCGGACTGTCACCCCGTTGCCCGGCGGTGACCAGCAACGACAACGGCCGCCAACCCTGCTCACAGGCCAGGTGCACCTTCGTGGTCCACCCACCCCGCGACCGACCCAAGCCGTGATCCTCCGGTTCAGCCCCACCCTGCTCGGTGTCGACCGGTTCGACCTGCAGGTCCCCCTTTTCCGCGCCCCGGCGGCGTGCTGGTGCGCGCGCATGATCGTGGAATCCACGCTCACGTCCCACACGATCAGCCCGGCGGCATCGGCACGGGTCTGCAAGCCGATCAGGATCACCGTCCAGACCCCGGCGCGCTGCCACCGTCGGAACAACCCGTACACGGTCTGCCATGGGCCGTATTCGGGCGGGATGTCCCGCCACGGCGCACCAACGCGTATCCGCCATCGGACGCCGTCGATCAACTGTCGTTTGCTCCACTTGGGTGGACGACCGGGCTTCCTACCGACAGGCAGCAAGGGTTGCAGCATCGCCCACTGCGCGTCGGTCAGGTCGGCCCGGCACGTCGCCGCTACGCTGGCCACGAGGTCTCCGGTGGTATGGGTTTGCTTGGTCGCTAATCCATCTACCGGAGACCTCGCTATGTTTCAGGCACCGACACGCCGCTGGTCAACGCCTTTGAAACACGACCTAGGTGCAATGCCAGTGACTTAAGCTGTTTTCGCAGCTCAAACCGATTCCGACCCCGGCAGCATGGTGCTCATTGGCATCATGATCACGACACGTCGGCACCTGTTACCGCCAGACGCCTTGAGGCTTACGGAGCACACGGCAACAGTGTGCTCCAACACCGTTGCCTCAGATGCCCAAACGAGCCTCTGACCTGCCGCTATAGCCGCTAAGTCACTGGTATTGGACCTAGGTGCGGGTCGAGTTCGTGCAGGTGCCACCGCAGCCGGTTGATCACTTTCGTCCGCTCGACGATCAGGTCGTGGCGGTGGTCGGACAGGAGCGTGACCTGTCGGGACGGCCCGTCCGGGGCTGCTACGGGCAGGTCCGGTTCGCGTAGTGCCGCCTGGGCCACGGCCAGGGCGTCGATCGGGTCGGATCTACCGGGTTGACGCCTCGCCCTGCGGGCGGACGCCATGAACCGGGTGCGCACCCGGATCACCGCGAACCCGGCCCGCAGCAGGTCTTGTTCCAGGCGACGGGTCAGGTGCCTGCAGTCCTCGACCGCGAAGGACATGTCCTCACCCGTCCTGAAACACCCCACCGCGCCAGTGCCCTCCACGTCCTGCGCACCCCCGTCACCGCCAGCGTGCCCGCCGCGGCGAGGGACTGGGCGGCTGGCGCTCGCGGTGAACTCGGACTCCACCAGGTGTCCACGACGGACATCCGTGGACGCGGGCGGCGCTGGGCCGGGTGGTGCGCCGCCCGCCTCCTCCTCAGACCTGCCTGCGCACCGCCCACAATGTGACGGCGACGAACAGCACCGACAACACGACGAAGACCGACGCCTCGACCAGGTGCAGGGCCCCCACCGCGTCGGCGGGGATGATGTCGTGGAACCCCACGAGCCCCTTGTCGCGGAGGCACGCCGACCCGGAGCCCTGCACGACGTCCGCGCCGGGGGCGGGCTCGCAGTTGAGAAGTGCCGAGTTCGAGTCGACCTCCTGGCCCTTCGCGTCCAGCACGCCGCCGTCCAACGTCCACCCCTGGTCGGGTGGCACCCGCGCGAACGGGTCCTCGGTCGTGACGCGCTTCACCGAACCCATGGATTGCCTGAACCCGTGGACCACGTACCGGACCGCGCCGAACACGCCGAGCATCAGCGCCATCGCCACGAGCATCCGCCGGGACAGCGCGCCGGCAGCCATGCCGAGGGTGTGGGCGAACAAGGTGTAGGCGGCGGGCGATACGCCGGCGATGTCGAAGTTGCTGAAGACGAACGGGCCCATGCTCAGCGGCCCCAGCGCGCCTGCGGCGTCGATCCAGTACGTGACCACGAGTTGCAGGACGATCACCAAGACCAGCGCGGGCGGGGCGGTGACGAGGAGCTTGGCGGCCACCCACCGGGTGCGGCTCACCGACTGCGTGAACGCCAGCGCGTGGGTGCCCTGCTCGAACTCGCGGGCGAACAGCGGCGCGCCGATGAAGAGGCCGACCAGCAGCGGCAGGCCGAAGACGAGGGCCTGCCCCATGAGCTGCATCCGGGTGCCCCAGGTGTTCTGGAAGTCGTTGATGGACCTCCCATCGCAGGCGCCATTCCCTGGTTGCAGACC
This sequence comes from Umezawaea sp. cmx-9-4, assembly GCA_049997955.1. Taxonomy (GTDB): domain Bacteria; phylum Actinomycetota; class Actinomycetes; order Mycobacteriales; family Pseudonocardiaceae; genus Umezawaea. Next base: position 245,633 of record JAEBDY010000016.1, read on the forward strand.
TGTCTTGACGCATTCGGTGAGCCCGGACGCGGCGATGTCGGCGGTCATCATCGCCCGCAGCGCCAGCACACCCGCGACGCCGAGGACGAGCCCGGCCGCGAGCGTGATGAACAAGGGGCGTTGCTGGCGCCACACGATCCAGGTCATGCCGCCACCTCCGCAGAACCACCGCTGCGCATGTAGGCGAGGGTGAGCTGACCCAGCCGCGGCCGGTGCAGTCGCCAGCCGTGCTGCGGCTGGACCGGGTGCACGACGGCGTGCACGACCCGTGCGCCGTTCACGGTCTGCGCGTCGATGATCGAGCCAGGCGGCGCCGGACACGGTGTGTCGGGCGGCCCCACGAGGACGACGTGCCCGTCGAGCAACTCGGGGATGTCACCGGCGAGCTGCACCCTCCCCTCGGACAACAGCACGAGGTGGTCGCACACGCCTTCGAGTTCGGCGAGCACGTGCGAGGACAGCAGCACCGTGATGCCCTGGGACCCGCACTCCTCCAACAGCGTCCTGAGCACGACCTCCCGTGCGAGCGGGTCGAGGTCCGCGAGCGGCTCGTCGAGCATCAGCAGGCGGGGCCGCTTGCCCAGCGCCACCGCGAGGGCGACCCTGGTGCGCTGCCCGCCGGAGAGCGTGCCCACCTTGGCGGTGATCGGCACGCTCGCGCGAGCGACGAGCGCCTCGGCGTACGCCTGGTCCCACCCCGGATTCGCGTTCCTGCCGAACTTGAGGGTCTCGGCCACCGTCAACTGCGGGTACAGCGGCTTCTGCTGCGTCAGGTACGCCACCGACGGATGCATCCCCCGTCCGTTCGGCACGTCGCCGAACACCTCTATCCGGCCTGCGGTCGGGCGGAGCAGCCCGGCGACCAGGCCCATCAGCGTGCTCTTGCCAGCGCCGTTCGGCCCGACGAGCGCGACGACGCGACCCGCCGGGATCTCCAACGAGCACTTGCGCAGGGCCCAACCCCGCGAATACTCCTTGCCCAGTGCGTCAGCCAGCACCGGCACCTGTTCCTGCATCATGAGACCACGCAATCACTTGTTCCCCAGCGAGCTGGAGAAGGTGTTCAGGAAGCAAATCCCTGGTAAGGCACAACGGGTGAGTCCGAGACGTCACGAACCGACCAGGGAACGGGCAGGGGCGGGCCGGGCGTTGCGGCGGGCCACGGCCCGGCGGTCGACGGCGATCATCGGCAGCTCGACCACCCGGTGCAGGACGTGCGCCATCACCCGCAGCAGCAGGGTGCTGATCAGAAAGCGGGACAGGATAAAGAAGAGGTGCACGCCGATTCAACCCTGCACGATGTCCGGGCCCTCGAAGTGGAAGAGCACGACCATGCTCGCCGCGATCGCCCGCAGCCCGTCAAGGCCGGGAAACCGGCGCTGCGCCAAGTAGTCGGCGTGGCTTGGTGTCGTCATGCCGGAAAGTGTCGAGAGGGCGCTTCCCGATCTTGTCCGGGTCATGTCCGGATTTCGCCACAGAACCGGGAGCGGGGGGAACGGCGCTGCCGCTCGCCCATAATCCAGCCGTGGTTCGTGTGCTGTTGATCGAAGACGACCAAGCCGTCCGGGCCGCGCTGACCGTGCACAAGGAGGCCTGCCGGTCGGGCTGACACCGACCGGGTTGCGGCTGCTGCTGGAGTTGTCCCGTTCGCCGGGCCAGGTCCTGTCCCGCGAGCAGCTGCTGTGGTCGGTGTGGGAGAACGTCCACTAGCACGGCGGTTCGATGGAGAGGAGGAACGCGCCTGACGCGGGCGCCCGGTTCACCGTGCGCTTGCCGCGGGACCGGTCGTGAGGCGTCGACTGGTGTTGGTCGGGTCGTTGGCGGCCGGGTGCGGCGTGACTCCGACCGAACCGTTCGTGTACGGCGACTCCCTCGGCAACAAGGGGGTGGGCGCACAGGTGCACTTCCGGTTCGACCACAGGCCGTTCAAGGTGTTGCGTCCCGGTCCGCGCTGCCGGAGGGCTACGTCGTCGTCTCCCTGCTGTCGTCGCCCTCCGACAGCAGGCAGACGCAGCTCGTGGTGGTGCGCGACACGACCGGCGGTGAACGCGGACCGTACGACTGCGGGTAGACCTGCGGACCTCCGTCGATCCTCGCTCTGCTGCAGGTTGCGCAACACCGGCAGACTGGCGATCATCGAACGGGGGACCTGGGGTCGCCCGGATCAACCGGGTGACGTGGCCGCCGCGGGGGCCCCGACCACTCCCAGGACGGCAGCACCAGGCGGGCGACCACATCCGATCGGGTGGCATGGCTGCTGAACCTGCTGATGGATCAACTTTTCGACAATGCCCTGCTAAGGAAGAAGATGCGCCGGTTCGCTCGTGTCCTGACTCCCGCGAGAACGCCTACCACCATGCATATTTCCCGCACCGTCAAGAAAGCGGGCGCCATGGCGGCCACCGCGCTGCTGTTCGTGACCGGGACGCTGCCGCTCGCCCCGGCCGTGGCTGCCGCCCAACCCGCAGCGCGGTCGACCAGTCCCAACTCGGTGCCGCCGCCCGTCGACCGCAGCCTGCTGGACTCGCCGGCGGAGCCGAAGCCGGACGTGACCACTTACCAGAGGAACAGCAAGAGGTGCATCGCGTCCACCACCGGCAACCGCCCGGTGGTGCCGAAGCCGCACGCGCAGATGGTGCTGAGACTGGACGACGCGCACCAGTTCGCCACCGGCAAGGGCGTGAAGATAGCGATCATCGACACCGGCGTCGAGGAGCACCCCCGGCTCAAGGGCCGGGTCGAGGCTGGCGGCGACTACGTCGTCGCGGCGGAAAAGGGCACCACCGACTGCGACGGCCACGGCACCGAGGTCGCGGGCGTGGCCGCGGCCAGCCGCGACGACTCGACCGGGTTCGTCGGCGCGGCCCCGGACGCCCGGATCCTGGCCATCCGGCAGACCAGCGACCGCTACGAATCCAAGGACCCTGCCGACCCGCGCAAAGCCGCGGGCAAGGTCACCACGCTGGCCCAGGCGATCGTCCGCGCCGTCGACAAGGGCGCCGGCGTCATCAACATCTCGCTGACCTCGTGCGACCCTCCCGTGGCGCCGAGCACGGGTGAGCGCAAGCTCCAAGCGGCCATCGACTGGGCGGTGAACGAGAAGAACGTCGTCATCGTGACCGCCGCGGGCAACATCGGCACGGACGACACGGGCTGCCCCGTGCAGAACGACAACCAGAACATCGACACGGTCAAGGTCATCGCCTCGCCGCCCTGGTACAGCAAGGACGTGCTGTCAGTGGCATCCATCAACAACCGCGGCGAGCCGTCCCAGTTCAGCGTGTGGGGCCCGTGGGTCAGCATCGCCGCGCCGGGCGAGGACATCACCACCCTGGACCCCAAGGGCCAAGGCCTGACCAACGCCAACGTCGACGAGCGCGGCGCCTTCACCACCATCCAGGGCACCAGCTTCGCGGCGCCTTACGTCGCGGGCATCGCCGCGCTCGTGCGCCAGCGCTTCCCCGACCTCACCGCTCGCCAGGTGATGGACCGGCTCATGATGACTGCCCAGCACCCCGGCAACCCGAACGGCAGGGACCACAAGGTCGGCGCGGGCATGATCAACCCTGTCGCGGCCCTCACCGCCGAACTGCAGTCGGAGCGCCCCGGAGCGGTCGCCCCCGAGATCAAGCCCATCTTCACCGACCTCGGGCCGGGCAACCAGAAGGACACGACCCCGCTCATCGTCGCCCTGTCGGGCACGGGGATCGGCGTCGGCCTGCTGCTCCTCACGTTGTTCGTGGTCCACACCGTGAACCGGAACCGAAACCGGTCGGTCATCCGCCGGACCTGAGCGGGCCCGGGTGGGGCAGAGCATTCACTTCCTTGCCGGTCAGCAGATCTGCGAGGTGTGCTTGACGGTCGCGGGCTCGGGCAGGCATTCGTCTCGTGGAGCCGCGCAGGACCGCGGCGCCGTGTCCGTTTCCCGTGATCCGGATGCGACCATGGACCGGGGAGTGCCGGAAGCTGGCCTCCCACGTGCTCGGGATGCCGCTGGCCGACGTCGAGGGCAACGAGGTCGACGTAGTCACCTGGATGGGCCGCGAGGAGACCGTTACGGCGTCCTGCTGTCCTGCACCTGACGGCGGATGTCCAGGAGGTGGTGGCGCACCTCGTGCACGGTGTGCACCGCGACCCACCGCAAGGACCGTTCGACCGGTTCGGGGAAGGGGTACACGAGAACGCGCGACCAGCCTGCGGAATCCACCTGGTCGAGCACGTTGGTGAACAGCTGCGCGGCGTCGGTGAGCTGGCGAGCGACGTCGACGGGGTCCTGCTTCCCGTAGCCGTCGTGCTCGACCCGCTCGTCCCTGCCCATCGGCGCGCAGACGGGCCGATCGGCCCACCGCGCGGTCAGGACCCGCTCACGTTGCACGAGCAGCACGTCGCGCAGATGGCAGGCGTACTCCAGGGGTGACCACGTGTCCGGTTGCCGCCGCCTCGCGAGGTCGTCAGGAGCGTGGCCGCGCAGGACCTCGTCGACAGCGGCGGTCCCCTGCCTGATCGCCGGACCGGCCACGGGGGCGTCATCGGGGTCGTAGGTGAAACCGCACTCCATGCACTGGTCCATCGCTCGACGATAACGCGGCGCCCCAGCGGCGTTCAGGTGTTCGGCGACGTCCGTGGAGGACCGGACCAGCCGCAAGCCGAGATCGGGCAGCACAGCAACGGACCGGTCCTGGTCCTGCACGTCCAGCATGACGACGTGCGAAACGGGTCTTGGACGCCCACGCCCGCTCCTGCTGTTGTCCGTTCCGGTTGAACCTTGCGCATGGAGAGGCCGCTGACCTGCGGTCCTCAAGGTAGGTCCGGACGGTGAGGCATTGGGTTGTCCGGACCTACCTTGCGAATTCTGCGGACCGCAGGCTCTGCGCAGGCCCAAGCAGGTAACGAGCTCGGCGGGATTGATGCAGGCCAGGATGTTGACCCGCCGGTGTGTTCCGGACACCGCAAGATTCGGGAGGACGGCACCACGGTGTCGACCGGGTCCGAATGGCTGGTGCCGGTTTGTCAGGACCTGGTCAGCGGAATGCGCGTTCGGCCAGGTCAGCTGGCGTCGCTGCGGAAGTAGTCAACGCAGTCGCCGAGCACAACGCCATTTCCATCCAGGAGGCAGACGGAGGTGGCATAGGCGCCGCCTGCGACATCGGCGGGGACGTCCAATTGGAACGGCGTGATCACGTCCCCGCACTTCGCGCTGGTGTTGCGGTCGTCCAGCAGGTTGATAGCGGAATTGAAGGTGGCGGCATAAGCCTTGCGGCACCCGCTGCTGCTGAGGGTCCGCAGGTTGCCGATGAGGCGCACGCTCCGGCCGTACCAGGACATGGTGCCCTGGGCGTAGCTCGCCCCGTAGGACACGCGGAAGGTGTTGCTGGGATAGTCGGCCTGGGCAGCGGCCTGGGGCGCGACGAGCACCAAGCCAGCCAGAGCGGTGACCGTGCACACCGCGGACTTCATCCGTGTCGACATGTGGAATTCCTCCCCCGTGATCGGCCCGCATGGTCACGGACCCCCTCGCAGCCTCGCGGTTCTGTCGACAACAGGGTCGGATTCGGATCGGCTTCACTCGATCGGGCCATCCCGAACATCGAGGTGACACGTGCACGCGAAGCGCGCGGTGAGCAACGGACTCCGCTGGAGGCTGCGGGCGCTGTGTTGGCTGGATAGCGTGTTGTCCTGTGGTGAAGATCTATGCGGGCGCGACGCTGACCCCGAGTTTCCGCGAGTTTCTGGCGCCCTGGGTGGCGCGGCAGCCGTGGTACCGGGGCACGGGGGTGCCGGTCCTGACGCCGATCGGGTTCTTCCGCTTCGAGGACCCTGCGGGTGAGGTCGGCGTCGAGACGCATCTGGTGCGGGACGGGGCCGTGCTGTACCAGGTCCCGATGACCTACCGGGGTGCTCCCCTCGTGGAGGCAGGGCCGGGCGCGCTGGTCGCCACTGCGGAGCACAGTGTGCTGGGCACCCGGTGGATCTACGACGGCGAGGCCGACCCGGTCTGGCGCGAGTGCGTGCTGGACATGGTCCGCACCGGGGGTGTTTCCGAGTCGGGCGACCGCAAGGGCGTGGGTCCGGCTCTGGCTCGGGGCGAGTGGTTCGCGTCGGAACCGTTGGCGAACGAGGTGCGCGTGGAGTTGGTGCGCGTACCGAAGCCCGGGACTCCCGACTCCGGGCCGGACACCGTCGGGCTGATAACGGGGATCTGGTACCCCGATGGGCCGAACACATCCGCGATCAGCGGATGCCTTGTCCTCGTCAAGGCGATCATCCAGAGTCCCGCGACCTAGCCCCGAACACCGCAACTGGTGCCGCAGAATAGGGTCCTTGGCCTTATCGCCGCCGTTGCGCGGAAGCGGGCAGCCGCAGACCCAACCAGAGTCGAGGACGCCAACCGGGTACGGATCAACGCAATGCCGGCCGACGTGGAGTCCGCGGTAAACCCGCTGGCAATCAGCACCCACCTTGCTGACGCGGCTTCAGAAGCGCAGCGGTGGAACATCAAGGACCTAGAGGATCCACACGAGTACGCCGTCGCCGATGACCTCGGGCACGGCCATGTCCGGGCCGTCGGCCTCACCGTCCAGGCTCTCGGCGATGTCGACGAGCATGGCGGCCACTCCCGGCCAAGCTGTGGGCAGCAGCCCTTGCTCGGTCGAGTAGTGGGCGATCCCACCGCTGCGTTCCCCAGGACGCAGGTCCACGACCAGCAGGTCGCCGGCGATGTCCTGGCAGATCGGCATCGTCGCGGTGCAGAACCCGCCGCCCGTGGTGCCCGCCGCCCGGTGCTCACCTCCACGGCAGCACCCGGGGTCCGCGTACTCGGACATCCAGACGTGCCGCTGCCTGACCTCGGCCACCGGCAGCGGCTGGTACCTGTCGGGCACCACGTGACCCGCGCGGTAGTCGTCGAAGCCGTCCATCAGCCGCCACCAGGCGATCAGGTCGGCGGGCGGCGCGAGGCCCAGATCCGCCTCGACGCGGAGGACCTCCTCGGTGGCGGCGGGCGGTCGCACCCCGCGGGCCGTCACCGGCGCTTCCCGTCGCAGCCACGTGGTGATCGAGGCCCAAGCCCGTTCGACCTGTGCGGTCATGTCCGGCTCCTCTCCTCACGGGTGGCGCAGCCCGACACCGGTCGGGCTGCGCCAACTCCCGGCTAGGGCGTGATCGGGACGAAGAACCGCTCGGCGTCGAGGATCCGGTCGGTCTCGTACCACGCGTTGAGCCTGCCGCCCGCCTCGACGTTCTGGGCGCCGTTGATCCACTTGACGGCGTACTGGTTCTCGTACCGCCCCGTATCCACCTCGTACAGGTACCACGCCGCGCCCTCGTAGGTTGACGCGTACGGGTACTCGTCGCACTGGAACGGGCCGCCGGTCGGCGGCTGCTGGGGCATGTCCGGCGAGGTCGCGCAGAAACCCCTGGCCGTTCGGCCGTTGCGGTCGGCACGGGTCCGCAGCTCGGCGCTCTTGGCACCGGGCAAGCGGCGGAGGGTGTCCTCGGCACTGGTTCCCGCGCCGCGCAACCACTTGTCCGCGCGCTTGGGCACGGTGGCGCCGGGGTTCTTCCGCGAATCGTCGACGTGCACGGCGTGCTCACCGACCGCGGGATCGGAACGGCTGTAGGACAACCCCGGCAGGGCCCGGTCGAACACGGATCCCTGTTTGTCCCACTGGAGGTAGAAGGCGCTGTCGAACCGCATGCCGCCTTCCGGGCTCTCGGTGTCCAGCCACTGGACCCACCATCCCGGCAGGTCGAACTCGTACTCGATGTGGAAGACGCCGACGCCGATCTGCTCGTTCAGGTGCTCGGCCGGGCTGAACGCCTCCGAACGCAGGTCGAAGTGCGCGCCGCCGTCGCGACGCCAGTCGCCGATGGTGGCCTCCCGGCTTTCGAGCGTGCCGGGGTGGCAGGCGGCGCCGTCGGTGATGCCGAAGTCGACCGGGTAGTCCCCGCCGCACTCGATGGCCGCCTCCATCTCGGCATTCCCCGCGGCGAACGGCCCCGTTGCCTGCAAAACCTGCACGCTGAGCCGGAAATCAGCCCCCCGCTGGGTGCGACGTCCGGGTGCTGGCCGATCTTGCCGAAACCGATCAGGGTGTTGCTGGAGAGGAAAACCTCGACCGTTCGCCACCGGAACGGCACAAGGGTGCACTCGATGGCTGGAATGGCCACCACGTGCTTCTGGCAGTAGGAGTAGCGGTTCTGACCCATCCGGCGTCGTCGGTGGCGTTCTCCCCCTGTCTTGTCAGGGTTCCAGACCAGGTCAGGATCCGTGACGATGTACGGTTCGGCCTTGTACACCATGTTGTTCGCGTGGACCGGGCTGACTTTCCCCTTGTCGACCAAGGGTTTCCCACCCGCCTGCGCGGGCTATTTCAGCAGCGACAACGAGAACCTTGGCCGATGCCTACCATCCAGTCCACGGTCGTTTCAAGATCGGCTTCAGGTGATGGCCTGGCCGTCCGCATGATCGAGTCCGGTGTGTCGAACTCTGTCGACACCGCATAAGGCGACATTGGACGATGAAGGGTGTCGACGACGGCCAGGTGGTGGCGTGGCGTGTCGAGTTCGGTGAGGTGATGTGCCCCTGCGGCGCCGTCTTCGTCTGGCCGCCGTGCGAAGTCGAGGATGGTCCAGCGGTGGCTATTGTGGGGCTGATGCGTGAAACACCCGAAGAACTCGATGAGCTCCAGGCCCTGCTCGACACCTCCCTGTCCCGCTCCACCGATCACCTCCGTTCGATCGTCACCGAACGCACTTTGACCGCCGAGCAGCTCACCCGGATCCTGGTCGGCATGTGCACCCTCGCCCTGTCCACCGTGACGGCGAAGGGCGAGCCGCGGATCAGCGGCGTGGACGGGCACTTCCTGCACGGCAAGTGGTACTTCGGCACAGCACGCAGCGCCGCCAAGGCCCGCCACCTCGCGGCCCGTCCCGCCGCCAGCGTCGCGCACATGCGCGGTGAGGACCTGGGAGTGTTCACGCACGGCACGGTGGAGATACTCAACCCCGAGGACGACGAGCCGGCCACGGACTGGCCAGACCTGCTCGCGTACTTCAAGGACTTCTACGGCGATGACCCGTTCGGGTGGGAGAAGGACGTGTTCTACTACCGGCTGCGTCCGCACTGGATGACCGTCTACGCCCCCGACGCCGCGAAGCTCATCGCCAACTGACCGCTGGCTCATGGAACAGGCCCTCTGGGTGGGCTGGTGTCGAACTCTCTAACACCAGCCCACCCAGTGGAAACGGTCGCGTCGTGTCGCAAGAGTGACGTGAGATACGTCCTGGTTCATCTGCATGGGCCGCTGATCCCCGGCCTCCTGACGGTGGGGAGGTGCGGACGTTGTTCGGCGAGTTGGTGGGCTGACGAAGCCGGAGGATCTCTTCGTGCTGCGCGGCGAGTTGTGACAACGCGCGCTCCTTGAACTCGGTGAGCTCGATGATCCTGATCGCACTCCCGGACACGCCGAAGTACCACCGCCTGGAACAGATCCGCCCCACCGACGTCCTCGGACTCCGCCTGGCCACCAACATCGACCCCTGGGCCTTCCCCGACGTCCTCCACCCCTACCTGGAGATGCTCCCGCTGGTGGACCGGGTCAACGCCGCGGTCGAGGACGGACTGCTGATGCTGCTGTCCGACGGAGCACACCGCTCCTTCGTACCCGCCACCTGACACGACCACAGCCACTTCGCCTCACCTGACGGCGAACGCATCCTGCTGCGCGCCCTGGAAGATCCCCAACCCACGATCGTCACCTACCTGACCTGGCGTCGGGATCGTCGTGACGAACCCACGATCCGCCATGCCCTCGACCGGGCGCGACAACAGTTTCCCCAGCCCTTCAGACGACGCGCACGTGGACGCATTCGCACCGTGGGGTTTCGCGTCCGGGGCGACGAACTACATGACCAAGCCCGTCGACACCGACCACCTGCTGCGGCTGATCGCCTACTACGTCGGGATGGGGGCGTTCCTCGGTGCCGCCGACTGGCTCGACACCGTGGCCGCACCGGAACCGTGCGTCGTGGATCCCGCCCACATGACGCTGTTGTCGCGTCTGAGGCCTGGTGCACAGATGTGGTGTCAAGCGGTGGCCATGCTCCGCAGTCGTGTGTCGCCGATCATGGTGAGCATGTCCGTGTGTTCGGGGCGCCACCCCAGCTCGCGACGTGTCCGTGGTGCGCGGATGCGGCTGGACGCGGCGAGGAGAAGCGCGCCGAACTCGCCCCACACCGCGACGGCCTCCTCCGGTGCGAGGGCGCGGGCAGGGCAACCCAGGTCCTCGGCCACGGCTTGGGCGATCCACCGGGTCGGTGTCTCGCCGGCGACCGCGTGGTAGAGCGCGCCGGGGGTGCCCTTGGTGAGCGCGAGGGCGAAAAGACTTGCCACGTCGTCGATGTGCACGTGCGAGTAGGTGTTGAGGCCGTCGCCGATGTAGCACGCGGCCCCGGTCGCGGCAACCGATCGGTAGATCATCGATACGTGTCCGTGGTCGTCCGGTCCCCAGATCAGGCCTGGTCGGATCACGATCGCGCGTACCCGTCGATCGGTCGCGGTCCGCACCAGGTCTTCGACGGCCGCTCGGTCCGCGGCCAGCGGTTCCACCGTGAACGGGTCGTCCTCGGTGAAGCTGTCCTCGCTCCAGGCACCCGCCGTGCGCTGGAGGAGAACACCGCTGCCGGAGGTGAACAGGAACGCTTTCCCGGTGCCCGCGAGCCCATCGAGCAGTTCCCCGACGACGAGTTCTTCCCGCGGCGCCTCGAGTTGGGCGGCGAACACCACCGCGTCGAACCGCGCGGCGGCCAGGGCGACCTCGCCCAGGCCCTCGTCCAGATCACCCGGCAACGGCGTGATTCCCTGCCGCGCCAGGTTTCTCGCCGACTCGCCGGTGCGGGCCGTGCCGGTGACGTGGTGGCCGTTCGCGGTGAGGTGGCGTGCGACACCGCCGCCGACGAACCCGGTGGCGCCGATGACCAGGACGTTCACGGGGTCCCCGTGAGGAAGGAGCGCAGGGCGTTCAGGAACCACTCGGGCGCCTCCTCCGCCACGAAGTGGCCGGTGGGCGAGACGAGACCGGCGAGGTGATCGGCGTGGGGCCGCAGGGCGTCCGTGGTCTGCTCCCCCACGGAATCCCGACCACCGATGGACAACACCGGCATGGTCAGCCGGCGGGTCGCCAGCGCTGCCCGGTTCTCGCGACCGTCGTCGAGCAGGGTCCGGTAGTGCTCGAAGCCCCCGCGGAGTCGGTCACGGCCCCTGTAGGTGTCGGCGTAGAAGGCGAGTTCCTCTTCGGTGAACGTCGACGGCGCGCTGCGAGCGCCGAACGTCGCCTTGACGAACTCGAGTTCGTGGCCGTCCAGCAGCATCTCGGGGATGGCCGGAGCCATGAAGAACCCGAAGTGCCACGAGCCGCCGGTGACGACGTTCATCGAATCCTCCAGGTCGATCCCGGGGAGGAAAGAGTCGAGCAGCACCGCCGCCACGACGTCATCGGGGCGGTGCAGCGCCCAGGCGAAGGCGATCATGCTGCCGATGTCGTGCCCGACGACGACCACGGGTCCCGATAGGCCCAGCGCCGTGAGCATGCCGCGCACGTCGTCGGCCTGGTCGACCTTGCCGTAACCCTCGGCGGGGCGCTGGCTGGCGCCGGTGCCGCGCAGGTCCGGGACGACCACGGTGTGGTGCTGGGCGAGAGCGGGCATGACCTTGGCCCAGGCGCGGCCGGTCTGGGGCCAGCCGTGCAGCAGGACCATCAGTGGCCCTTCACCGCCCACGGCGGCCGAGAGCAGGACGCCGCCGACGTCGGCGGTGCGGACGTCGAAACCAGGCGGCAGCCAGGCGTACAGGGCGGCGGGGTCGTGCGACGTGACGGACATGGTTGTGCTCCTCGGGTTCCGCGGGTGCGTCAGGCGGGCAGCGAGCTGAGTTCGCCACCGCTGGCGACGACGATGGAGCCGTTCACGTAGGCGCTGGCGTCGTGCACGAGGAAGTGCACGATGTGCGCGATCTCCTCCGGCTCGCCGATCCGGCCGCGGAGGTTGGCGCGGCCGAGCGCCTCGACGTGCTCGCCGAGCATCGCGGTGGTGCCCGCCGTGCGGACCGGGCCTGGGGAGACGGCGTTGACGCGGACGCCACTGGACCCGAACTCCGTCGCCCACGACCGGGTCAGCAGTTCGACGGCGGCCTTGGAGGCGCCATACGCACCCCCGATCGGCGCCGGGGACGTCGCCGCCGTCGAGGTGATGTTGACGATGGATCCGCGTCCACGACGGGCCATGGTGGGCGCGAGCGCGCCGACCAGCAGGAAGGGTGCGCGGGTGTTGATGGCGAACTGCTGGTCGAAGCTGTCGGTGGTCGTTTCCGGCGTGTTCGTGAACGCGTAGACACCGGCGTTGTTGACCAGGATCTCCACCTCGCCCACGTTCGCCGCGAGAGCCAGTACCTCGTCGGCGTCGGCCAGGTCCGCGGTGACGAAGCGCGCGGTGCCCCCCTGCGCGGTGATCTCCTTGACGAGCAGGGCGCCTCGCTCGGGGTCACGGCCGTGGGCGATCACGTCGATGCCGTCTGCGGCCAGTCGGAGCGCGACGGCGCGGCCGATGCCCGCGGTCGCGCCGGTCACGAGGGCGGTACGGGTGGTGCTCATGGGGACGGCCTCACTTTCTGGGTTGTTCTGTCCAGAAATGTAGAGAAGGATTCTGGATTGCGCAACCCACTCTCGGCTAGACTCACCGAGGTGACCGAAGAACCGAAACCGCGTCGCCTGACCCCGAAGGGCAAGGCGACCAAGGACCGCATCGTCGAAGCCGCGACCGCGCTCATCGCCCACAACGGCGTGGCGGGCACCGGCATCGAGGACGTGCGCGTGGCGGCCGAGGTGAGCGGGTCGCAGCTCTACCACTACTTCGACAGCAAACAGGCCCTCATCCGGGCAGTTATCACCCGACAGGCCGACTCGGTGCTGCAGCCCGGTCAGCCGCGGGTCACGGCGCTGGACAGCTTCGAGGCACTGCGAGCCTGGGCCGACGCCGCGATCGAGCGGCAACTCGAGAACGGTTGCCGCGGCGAGTGCAACCTCGGATCCCTCGCGGGCGAGCTGAGCGTGCGGGACGAAGAGTCCCGAACCGACATCGCCAACGGCTTTCTGCGCTGGAAGGACCTCCTCCTCGACGGGCTGCGGGCCATGCGTGACCGCGGTGAACTGCGCGCCGAGGCCGACTTGGACGAGTTGGCGTTGTCCTTGCTCTCAGCGTTGCAGGGCGGCGTCCTGCTCTCGCAGACGATGCTCCAGGTGCGCCCGCTCGAAGCGTCGATGAACGCCGCCCTCGCCTACGTTCACTCTTTCGCAGTCACCTCGTCCCCATGAGGTCCACACGCGTCGGGCTAACCGCCGTGACACCTCCAACTCCACCACGGTCAGATCAAGCAGATCCATGACCGCGTCACCCGCTGGCGGGGCCGACCAACCGACAAACAGGGACGTCGCAGCGACTCGGGCAGGTCAGGAGCAGACCGGTTCCACAGCGCCGAGCCTGTTACCGCCGGTAAGGATCGCGCCGGTCGCGCACAATCGGTCGCTGGGATCGGTCCGCACGATCATGGTCGTGAACGCGGCCTGGACGTCGGCCTCGGTCGCCTTCTGGCGGCTGGTGCCTGCGGGGTCGGATCTGCGGTAGATCTCGACCTCGATCTGGTTGGCCAGCGCGTTGCCGTCGCGGCGGATCACCCGTGCCCATCCGGCTTGGCACTTGGCGGAAAACACCAACTCCAGCAGGAACTCGGGATTCTTGGTCGAGGACGCGGCGATCTCCGCGTCGTCCAAGCACTGCGACATCAGCGGGTCGCCCCGCTCACCTGGTCGACCGGAGCTGACGGTTCAGCCGGGTTCACAAGCACGAGTCCGGTTAGGCCTGAACGTGACCTGACCAGGCTCGACGCTTGCGTTCAGCAGCCGGCGCCTGTGTCGGTCTGGTCATTGGTCGAAGACGGTGGCACGAGCCCAGAAGGAGCACCGCAGGCTCGACGGGCTCGCACCACCGCTGATCACATCGATGAATTCGAGCCTTCAGGCATCCGTCGGCGGCACAGCGCCGAGTTCCTGCGGACGAGTCCATTGCGATCGAAGCCGCCTTGTCGGCCACGTCAGCTTCGACCACCTGGTTGAGTCGATTTTGAATCGTTTCGCCATGGCTCGATACGGGTAACAGGCGGGTGAACGACCGATCGTGGGTCCGCGATCAACCACACGTCTACCTGCCGACGATGCTCCGATGACCTGCTGGCAGCGGGTTACGTAAACATCGCTCGGTGTAGTCGCCGCAACGTGATGGACGGACTGGCCGGGGAGGCGAAGAGTGCGGATCGCGATGGTGGCGGCGTCCTGGCACAACGACAGCGACGAGCAACGGGCGTATATGGCAGAACTCTGTGCGGCACTGAGCCGCCAAGGTCATGACATCGCACTCTACCTGCGCCGCTGCGATCCTGATCTACCAGAGCGTGAACGCACCCACCACGGGTACGAGGTCGTCCGGGTCCCGGCGGGGCCGACCGCACCAGTCGACGAGGAAGACCTCCCCGCTTATCTCAGCGCCTTCTCCAGCTACCTCCGACGGGAGTGGGCAAAGATGCCTCCGACCGTGGCACACCTGCACGGCCTCATGCCCGGATTGACCATGGACGCGCTCGGCGTTCCGATCGTTCATTCTCCGCATCACCACGGAGTCGCCGTAACTCGGAACCGGCACGACATCGAACGCTTGATCCCGGACGCGGCCACGCGAGTGGTCGTGACAAGCAGGTGGGAAGCGTCGGTCCTCGCCCGTACCGGCATCGATCGTTCGAGGATGGCGATCGTGCCAGGCGGGGTGGACACCTCGCTGTTCCGACCCGACGGCCCGGTTGCGCCCCGTGGAGACCGCCCCCGCGTGCTCGTCTTGGGAGACGTGGTGCCGCACAGCAGATTGCACACGGTGATCAGCGCTCTGCCCTGGATCCCCGACGCCGAACTGATGATCACCGGCCGCATCCGACACGTCGATCATCGCAGCGACCCCGAAGTCTTGCGGCTCAAGGCACATGCGAACAACGTCGGTGTAACCAAACGGGTCCGGTTCACCGGCTCGATCCCGACCACTAGGCTGCCCACACTGCTGCGGTCGGCCACGATAGTGGTCTCCGTGCCACGACAAGCACCGTTCGGGACAGCCGCATTGCAGGCCATGGCGTGCGGGGTACCCGTCATCGCTGCCGAGGTGGGCGCGCTGACCGACCTGATCATCCATGGCGCCACCGGAACGTTGATACCTTCACGCGACCCCCGCGCTCTGGGTCGCGCCATGTCAGGCCTGCTGGCCGACACCACTCAACGCGACGTGTACGCGGTCGCGGCAGGCGACCGCGTACACGTCCGCTACAGCTGGGACCGAATCGTCTCGGAAATCCTCGCCGTCTACCAAGCAGCCGTCGTCGCCGCTCCACTCGACGCCACGTCTTTCGGCAACGCCCATCATCAGCGCGTGGCTGACGGCGGCGTCGACACGGGCACCGGATAGCGAATCGACGGGCTAGGGCCAATACCAGTGACTCAAGGCCATTTGTACTGCTTATTGGTCGAGGCGGCGCGTCAGGGCGGTGCGATGCGGACTGCCTCGACAGAGTCGTGGGTGGGCTGTGACCGGTGTCGGTTTATTGGGTGAATTCGATATCTTCCTTTGACCGCACGACGATTGCCGTGTCACCATCGCACGTGCGTGGACGTACTTCCGCAGTCAGCTCCAGCGAGCCGAGCGGCCAGTTATTCCACAGTTATTGCGAAACACCGTTCTCATCATCAAGCGCAGCGTTCAGCCCTGAGGTCGAATTTGGCCGGACAGCTCTGACCGATTCCCTGGTCGACGGCCTTTGACGTGGCGCAGAGGTCAGGAGAAGCGTTGATCGCCTCTTCCTGGCCTGCGGGAGCCACCGGGAAGTTCACGCCATCCGCAACGTCTTCCACAGGAACTTGGACTCCGAGGACGCCGGTGTCATTGCCACAGGCGGCGCCGGACACCCGGATGCTTCGAGCCACATCCGTGTTGTTCACGTTGACCAAACCCACTTCATAGCGCTGGCTCGATCCGACACGATCATTTTCGTGATCGATCGCGCTACTGTTTCGACCGACTTCCCCACCATCGATTGACGAGGCGGAAGCAGCGCCTCCCAAAGCTGTCATGCTGGCGGCTGCGGCCGCTGCGACTGCACCCAACTTTTTGAACAAGAATGTCCTTCGATAGAAAACAACAGTACATCGCCGTGGCGTCGAAGAAACCTCATGACGATGCGGCGACGTCGCGCGTGTGGCATTCGAAGGATAAGGCACCCTCCTCAGCGGCACCTCCTACTCCACCGACACGATCGCGTATTTGTGCTGGACATGCGCAGCCTCGGCTCGACCAGAAGAAGCTCGCGGCGTGGACGAACTGGGACAATACAGCCGACAAGCCGTCAACGAGGCCCGTGACGGAATCCCCCGACAGACAACTGCCGGACACATACCGAGGAGGAAACGAATTCGGACGGTGCAAGTCCAGGCTTGACGGGACAGCAACCAGCGGACATCTTTTTGTCGGACCGACCACGACTGCCGAAGGCAGTTCGATGCACAAGAAATTGATTTGCACCTGTGAGCAAATTCGTGACCACAACTCGCGGAAAGAACTGATCGCACTTGGTACGACACTGCCAGGTTGTGATGCCGCCTCTAGTGGTGACTGGTTCGGACAAGCGCTTGACTTGTTCGACGCCAGGCCTCTGTCGATGGGAAAGTGTGCCCACTGACCAGCATAATCAAGGTTTGACAGCATTTCGTTCCGATGCCCCGCATGCGTGACGTGCTCGAAGTACTGGTGCGGATCGTCGCCCCATCCGGCGCGGTCACCGAGCAGGACCTGCGCCCCGAGGCCACTGCGGGCATCCAACTGCTGCGCGGCACCGAGGAGATCCGCGCCGAGGTGACGTTCGTGTGTTCCTGCTCGTGTTGGCCCGCCAACCGTCGCCGGTGGTGTCCGGGGTGCTCACCTCGGCCATCGACGTCAAGCCATTGCACTGGAAGAACGAACCGACCCGGCGCGATGCACGCGATCGGGTCGGGCAAACCGGAATGGATCGACTGACCTACCCCAAGACAGCTATCCCCTGCTCGTGTCTGCGTCGTCGACCGTGAGCTGATCTCCTGAACCCGGCCGAACATCATCGACGTTCGCGACCACGGCGATGGCTGCCCGACAGATGGCGAAGACGTCCAGGACAATCCGGTCCCAGCCGTAGCGCGCGTGCACATGGTCGCTGCCCGAGAGCCCGTACGCATAACGTCGTGCCTCGTTGACCAGCGGATCGCGCACCGCACGCCCCACAGCCCGCGGCTCGGGCAGGGCATCAACGTTCCGGTGACGCCGTCGATGATCGGGTCGGCCAACGCACCCACCGCCGCGGCGACACCGGCTGCTGCACACCGTGCGGGGCGTGAGCTACGTGCTGCGAGGACCCGCTGTGAAGCGGTGGCGGCGGATGTCGCTGCGCTCCCGATTCACCATGGTCGCTGCGGCGGTGGCCGTGATCGGTGTGGCGATCGCATCGTGGTTCGTCGTGTAGGCCAAGCTCAACCAGCAGTTCGACGACCAATTGCGCTCTTGCGCGGCACTCGCGGCGAAGTCCTCAATGGCGTCCGACGCGTTGGCAACACTGCGCCCGGTGGATCGGCAGGCTTCCGACGACGACCACCACCAAGCCGAACTGGTGGTCCAGTTCGTGGACCTCTCGGGTGCGGTGCCCACGTTCCCGCGTCGCTGGTCTACGACCGGGCGGGTACCGGCTTGAGCGAGACGGTCAAACCGCCTCGGTCCGCCGCCGGTAGCTGTCGAATTGCGCTCTGTACACAGGTGATCGAAGTGGCGGGGCCGTTCGTCCTGCTCGGGCGCTCCTCGGCGGCGCCCACGCACGCCGATTCGCACAACTGCACGCCGAGGACTTCCCAAAGAACGTCTACCTCGAACGGCAGACCGCGTAGATCCGAACGGACATTTGGTTCAGTGTGCGATGGACTATCCGTCCGGTCATGTCCACGATCATGATGGTCGACATCAGCAGATTGCCCTGGTCAGACCGGTGTTCCAGGTGTTGTCTGTGGCGCCGTCGATCACGGTCGGGGCATTCGATCAGTCTCCTGATGACATTCGCCGGCCTTGCGATCCGAAGCTGGACTTCTGCTATCGAACGACTTGTCCGCCGCCGTGTACGGTGACTTCACAGCGAGCGCCCGTTCATCTCAGAGCGGGCGCTCGCGGCTGCTCTGAGACAGGTCGCGGAAACGAGGGTGGCATGGCTGAGATCACCGCACCAGGTGAATCCGACGTACCGGGGCGCACGGGCGGAAAGTCCGTGGCAACGACAGATCAGCCCGAGTTGCGGCAGCTGTTGGCCGGACTGACCGCTGTGCGCGATGGGGACTTCGGCACCCGGCTGCCGAACAACGCCGAAGGGTTGCTCGGCGAGATCGCCACGGTGTTCAACGGCATGGTCGATCAGCTGTCGCTGTTCACCTCCGAGGTCACCCGCGTCGCCCGCGAGGTCGGCACCGAAGGACGGCTCGGAGGCCAAGCCGAAGTGCCTGGCGTGTCGGGGACCTGGGAAGACCTCACCGACTCGGTGAACGCGATGGCGGGCAACCTGACAAGCCAGGTCCGTGACATCGCCCAAGTCGCCACGGCAGTGGCACGCGGCGACCTGAGCCAGAAGATCGACGTCGACGCCCGCGGCGAAATCCTGGAGTTGAAGGAGACCGTCAACACGATGGTCGACCAGCTCTCCAGCTTCGCCGACGAGGTCACCCGCATGGCACGCGAGGTCGGCAGCGAGGGCAGGCTGGGCGGACAGGCGCAGGTTCCGGGTGTCGCAGGGACGTGGCGCGATCTCACCGACTCGGTGAACTTCATGGCAGGCAACCTGACCGACCAGGTCCGCAACATCGCCCAAGTGACCACCGCGGTAGCACGCGGCGACCTGTCCCAGAAGATCACCGTGGACGCCCGCGGCGAGATCCTCGAACTCAAGAACACCATCAACACCATGGTGGACCAGCTCTCCAGCTTCGGTGACGAGGTCACCCGGATGGCCCGCGAGGTCGGCACGGAGGGCATCCTCGGCGGGCAGGCCGACGTCAAGGGCGTCTCCGGCACGTGGCGGGACCTCACCGACTCGGTGAACTTCATGGCAGGCAACCTGACCGCGCAGGTTCGGTCCATCGCCCAGGTAGCCACCGCGGTGGCGCGCGGCGACCTGTCCCAGAAGATCACCGTCACGGCTCGCGGCGAGATCCTGGAGCTCAAGAACACGATCAACATCATGGTGGATCAGCTGTCCGCGTTCGCCGACGAGGTCACCCGCGTCGCGCGCGAAGTCGGCACCGAGGGGCGTTTGGGTGGCCAGGCCGACGTCAAGGGCGTCTCGGGAACGTGGAAAGACCTCACCGAATCGGTGAACGTCATGGGCGACAACCTCACCGCCCAAGTGCGGTCCATCGCCCAGGTCACCACGGCGGTGGCGCGAGGCGACCTGAGTCAGAAGATCCGCGTGGACGCGCGCGGCGAGATCCTGGAGCTCAAGGAGACCATCAACACGATGGTCGACCAGCTCTCGGCGTTCGCCGACGAGGTGACCCGTGTGTCCAGGGAGGTCGGCACCGAGGGCAACCTCGGCGGACAAGCCACGGTGCGCGGTGTTTCGGGCACCTGGAAGGACTTGACCGACAACGTCAACGTCATGGCGTCCAACCTGACCGGGCAGGTCCGGTCCATTGCCCAGGTCGCCACGGCGGTCGCACGCGGGGACCTGTCGCAGAAGATCACCGTCGAGGCCAAGGGCGAGGTCGCCGCGCTCGCGGGCGTGATCAACACGATGGTCGACACCCTCTCGGCGTTCGCCGACGAGGTGACCCGCGTGGCCCGCGAGGTAGGCACCGAGGGCATGCTCGGCGGACAAGCGCGGGTACCGAACGTCGCGGGCACGTGGAAGGACCTCACCGACAACGTCAACTCGATGGCCAACAACCTGACCAACCAGGTCCGCAACATCGCCCAGGTCACCACGGCCGTCGCCCAGGGCGACCTGACCCGCAAGATCGATGTCGACGCCCGCGGCGAGATCCTGGAGCTCAAGACCACCATCAACACGATGGTCGACCAGCTCTCGGCGTTCGCCGCAGAAGTCACCCGCGTGGCCCGTGAGGTGGGCAGCGAGGGCCGGTTGGGTGGGCAGGCCGAGGTCGAGGGCGTGTCGGGCACGTGGAAGCGGCTCACCGAGAACGTCAACGGGTTGGCGGGCAATCTGACCCGACAGGTGCGCGCGATCGCCGAGGTGACCAGTGCCGTCGCCGAGGGCGACCTGACCCGCTCGATCACGGTCGAGGCCTCCGGCGAGGTAGCAGAGCTGAAGGACAACATCAACTCGATGGTGGGGTCGCTGCGCGAGACCACCAAGGCCAACCAGGACCAGGACTGGCTCAAGTCGAACCTGGCCCGGATCTCCAGCCTGATGCAGGGCCGTCGCGACCTCGCGGTCGTCGCCGAGCTCATCATGGACGAGCTGACGCCGCTGGTGTCGGCGCAGTACGGTGGGTTCTACCTCGCCGACGACAATCCCGACGACCTCGAACTGCGCTTGATCAGCTCCTACGGCCATCCCGACGCGCCGGACGACAATGGCCGGAAGCGATTCCGGCTCGGCCAGTCGCTGGTCGGTCAGGCCGCTCGTAGTCGTCGAACGATCGCGGTCGACGAGGTTCCGGCGGACTACGTCAGGGTGTCCTCCGGCTTGGGCGAGACCGTGCCCGCGAACCTGGTAGTGCTGCCCCTCGTGGTCGAAGAACAGGTGCTCGGCGTCATCGAACTCGCGTCGGTGCACCGGTTCACCGCCATCCACCGCGACTTCCTCGAGCAGCTAATGGAAACCGTCGGGGTCAACGTCAACACCATCGTCGCCAACGCCCGCACCGACGAGCTGTTGGAGGAGTCCCAGCGGTTGGCGGGCGAACTCCAGGCACGGTCGGGAGAACTGCAGAAGCGACAGGAGGAGCTCCAGGACTCCAACGCTGAACTGGAGGAGAAGGCCGCACTGCTGGCCACGCAGAACCGCGACATCGAAACCAAGAACCTGGAGATCGAGCAAGCCCGCCAGGAACTGGAGACCCGCGCGCAGCAGCTGGCGCTGGCGTCGAAATACAAGTCGGAGTTCCTGGCCAACATGAGTCACGAGCTGCGCACTCCGCTCAACAGTCTGCTCATCCTCGCCCAATTGCTGGCCCAGAACCCGACTCGCAACCTCACCTCCAAGCAGGTCGAGTACGCGGGGATCATCCACTCGGCGGGCTCGGACCTGCTGCAGCTGATCAACGACATCCTCGACCTGTCCAAGGTCGAGGCGGGCAAGATGGACCTCACCCCCGAGCACGTGCCGCTGCGCAAGTTGCTGGACTACGTGGAGGCCACGTTCCGACCGATGACCACGCAGAAGAGCCTCGGGTTCCACATCACAACCGCCGTGGGCGTCCCCACCGAGCTGCTCACCGACGATTCACGGCTGCGGCAGGTGTTGCGCAATCTGCTGTCCAACGCGGTGAAGTTCACCGACAGCGGTAGCGTGGAACTGCATATCGACTCCACCACGACGGAGGAACTGCCGCCGTCCGTGCGGTGCCACGGTGCCGCAATTGCGTTCCGCGTCGTGGACACCGGTATCGGCATCGCCGAGCAGCAGCTCGAATCGATCTTCGGCGCGTTCCAGCAGGCCGACGGCACCACCAGCCGCAAGTACGGCGGCACCGGGCTTGGCCTGTCGATCAGCCGGGAACTGGCCTACCTGCTCGGCGGCATGGTGACCGCCCGCAGCACGTTGGGCAAGGGCAGCACGTTCACCCTTTACCTGCCGGTGGCGCGACCGGAGTTCGCCGGGCTCCCGACGACCGACAACGTCCCAGAGGCGCTGCCCGCCGCGGCCGTCGAGCCGGCCGAGAGCACTCCCCCGCCGCCGGTGCACCAGCGCAGGCTGCTGGTGATCGAGGAACGGGCTCACGGCCTGCTGTCCCTGGTCGCACAAAGCGCGGTGACCGACCTGGCCGACAGCAACGACCCGCGCGGACCTATCCAGGTCATCACCGCCGTGGGAGCGCAGGAAGCCGCTACCGTTCTGGCCACCGAGGCGTGCCACTGCGTCGTGCTCGAACTGGACATGCCCAACGGTGCCGCGCTCGCCTTCCTGGATGCCATGGACGGCGACGCCGCGTTGCGCAACGTCCCGGTGCTGGCGCACAACAACCGACGGCTCGCTGTGGATCAGGAGTTGGACCTCCAGTCCCGTGCGAACACCCAGCCGTTGGAGCTGTTGTCCAGTTTGGACGAACTGCGGGAGCGTATCGCGCTGCACCTGACCGCCGAGGTGCCCGGTGATGTGCTACCCCTGGTGCGCAACGACAACCCGATTGGCGCGGAGACGCCACGCCGCTACGACGACAGCCTCGCCGGGCGGACGGTGCTGATCGCCGATGACGACGCGCGCAACCTGTTCGCCCTCAGCAGTGTCCTGGAGATGCGCGGTTTGACCGTGCTGCAGGCCGAGGACGGGCGGGAGGCCATCGAAGTGCTGTCGGCCCACCCGGAGATCGACCTGGTGTTGATGGACGTGATGATGCCCGAGATGGACGGTTATGCCGCTACGGCAGCGATCCGGGCCATGCCGCAATACACCGATCTGCCGATCGTCGCGGTGACGGCCAAGGCGATGACGGGAGACCGGGAGAAAAGCCTGGATTCGGGGGCGAACGACTACGTCACCAAGCCCGTTGACTCCGACGTCCTTGTGAGCTGCTTGCAACGGTGGATCAACCGCTGAGACCTTCCACCCGCGTCTTCGAGGAGCGTCCGTGCACACCTCCGATCTGCCCGAACTTGCGGTCCCGGCGGCCACTACCAAGAGCGTGACGAGGCTGGCCGCCACGGTGGAACGCTTGACCTTGGAGATCCAGGAAGCCCACGCCGTGGCCGACGGGCGCGCGTTGATCGAAATGGCCAAGGGCGTCCTCGTCGAGCGGTTGGGATGCGGTCCCGCCGAGGCCGCTCGTCAACTGACCCAACTTGCCGATCAAGCCGGCTTGACGCAGCTGGAGTTGGCGGCGGACGTGGTCAATCAGACCGCGCAGGACCGGCTCACCGAAGCTACGATCCACTTGCTTGACGACGCTCACGATCACGAAGGCCGCGCGGACGCCGACGCCCGGTCCACCGCCCTTCGCCTGCGCACGGCGGAAAGCGGAGCGCTGGCCGCGAGTGACACCCAGTCCGTCGCAGAATCGCTCCTGCAACACGCGCTGGCACCGTTGGGCGCCTCCGCGGTCGCGATCTGGTCGGCGGCAACGGAGTACTCGCTGGTGCTGAAGGGCGCTGCCGGCTTCAGCGGCGAGGAAGCTAAACGGTGGCGCTATGTCCCTCCCGGCGTCAGCACTCCCGCTCGTGCGGCGCTCACCGAACGGTCCACCGTGTGGCTTGCGAACATCACCGAAGCCGGACTCCCCTCGATCGGGAGCCATGAGCTGCCCGGAGCCCGTGTCACCGTTCCTGCGGGGTCCGGTGGCCGAATCGTCGGCGTCGTCGAATTCTGCTGGGCAGATCCCCTCCCACCGCAGTCACCGCAGATCCGACGTCAGGTCGAGGCGCTGGCGGAACTGTGCGCTCACACCCTGGGCAACGCCCAGGACGAGGCAGAGGCAGCAGATGTGGCGGGCGAAGAACTGGCCGAATTGGCCAACGGCCTGCTCGACCCCGCGTTCGTGCTCCGCCCGCACCTGTCGTCGGCGGGCGACTTGGTCGACTTCCGCATTCACCACCTCAACCACCGGTTCACCGACCTGGCTGGCAGGCCACGCAGTACGGTCACCGGACGGCTGCTGCTGGAGGCCTACCCCTTCGCGGCGGGCGAAGGTGGATTGTTCGACAAGATAGAGCACGTGCACGCCAGCGGCGAGCCGTTCCGCTCGGAACAGATGGCGCTCACCACTCTGGTGGACCAAGTGCCGCTGGACGTCAGCGCGAGTGTGAGCATCACCCGCCACGGTGGCAGCGTGCTGGTCGTGTGGCGGGTGCAGAACGAAGCCACCCGGCTGGCGAACCTGCTCAACCACGCGCAGCGCCTCGGCCGCATCGGCGGCTTCGAGGAGGACATCCAGGGCGGTCGCATCACCTGGAACAGCCAACTGTTCTCCCTATACGGCTTGGAACCGGCCGCGGGCCCGGTTCCGCTCGCGTCGTTGCCCGAGCACTGTCACCCCGATGACACAGCGACCATCACCCGGTTCCTGCGCACCGTCCTGCATCACCGCAAGCCGGATTCGACGTCCTTCCGGTTCCAGCGAGGCGATGGCATCGTCCGCCACATCAGGGTTATCGCCGAGCCCCTCCTCGACGACGCGGGCCATCTGCTGTGCCTGCGCGGGGCTTACCAGGACGTGTCGGCCCAGCACTGGACGGAAGTGGCTCTGTCCGCGACCCGCGACCAACTCGCGCACACCGCGCAGCAAGCCGCCGAGCAGAGCAGGCTCGCGCTGCAATTGCAGCGTGCCATCATGCCCGCCGCGCACCCGTCGATCGAGGCGTTCGGCCTTCGCGTCGCGGTGCGCTACCGACCCGCCGAGCAGGAGCACCTGGTGGGCGGTGATTGGTATGACGCCGTGGTGTTGCCGACCAAGCACATCCTGGTGTGCGTCGGCGACATCACCGGCCACGGCATCAAAGGCGCCACCGGCATGGTCGTGCTGCGCAACGCGCTGCGCGGTTTGGCGGCCACCGGCGCAGGACCCGGACAGTTGCTGGGATGGCTCAACCTCGTCGCCCACCACCTGACCGACCACATCTACGCCACCGCGGTGTGCGTGCTCTACGACCCGGCAACGCGCATGTTGCGGTGGGCTCGCGCGGGCCATCCGCCGCCTGTGCTCGTACGCGAGGGCCGAGCCACAGCGTTGCCGAGCTTGCACGGTGTGATGCTGGGTGCCTTGGCGGAAACGGATTACGAGGAGGGTGAGCTGTCGTTGAGGCCTGACGACACGCTGCTCCTGTACACCGACGGTCTGATCGAACGCCGCGATACCGACCTCGACGAATGCCTCGACTGGCTGCTCGCCACCTCGGCACGTGACTTCGAATCACTGGAAGACCGTCTCGACCACCTCCTTCACCGCAGCAGAGCGGACACTGATGACGACACATGCGTCGTGGGCGTGCAGTTGGCATAGCCATCGCCCGTGAGATCCCGGCGCAGCCAGCGGGTGAAGAGGCGCTGGGTCGGGCGCCCACCGTGAGCGCTGATCGACATCGTGGCCGACACCATCGGTTCGCACTGCCGCACCGGTGCCCCGATCTCCTCCGTCCAGGGCTGACGCTCGCACACCCGCTCGGCCAGCACATCTGTGCGGTGAGTCGCCTGCGGGTCTTGCCGACCACGTCGCGGGGACGCACCGGCGCCAGTGATCAGGGTAGGACTCGTGCACCGGCGCCGGCCGGTCGCCGTCCCGTAGAGGCGGGTGTCGGTGCTGGTCACCACGTGTTCGTCACCCCAGGTGGCAGGGTCTCCGAAGGCGACCTCGCCACCGTGTTTGGCAGGCCGTCTGTTGATACCGGCCAGTCGTGGTGGCGCTGGACGGGCGCAACACCCGATCCGACCGCATCCGGCCCAGGACGTGCACCGGCAGATCAGCGAACAAGTAGGCGATGCGCGGAGTGTCGTATCCGGCGTCCAGCACCACTACGACCTCCGGATCGCCTGATCGCCTGATTGCCAATGTCCTGTGGCGATCAGGCGTTGCACGACGTCACGGATCTGGTGGGTGGTCACCGCGACGAGATCGACGCCGGGCGGCAGGCGGATCGCGTCGAACACCGCGGTCCACGAGGTCCGGCCGGTCTCCAGGGCCGCGACGACGGAATACGGCCAACCGGGGATCATGCGGTGCTCGCCCTTGCCGCGCCCGTAGGTGTGGCAGAACGACCGCCGCGGAGAGGTGTCGGCGTCCGGGCGCAGCCACGGCGACACATCCACCGCCAGCACGATCCGTCCATCCGCTGCTTTCGGCAACCGTTGCACGGCAAGGAGATTTCGCAGACGGCCGTTGTTGATCGCGTCGTAGAGGCCACCGTGACCATGTCGGTGCTCCGGTGCCAGGGACAATCCGACCAACGTCCGGACCGGTCCATCGGTGCAGAGCACCGCGTCGGTCAGTTCGAACAACCCGTCCGCCCGCGTGGTCAGACAGAGGTGGAACTCCTGATCAAACCGGCTCAGTTCCCCGAGCGTCTGGTTCCGATCGACATCGTGCACACTGATCACGCAGCCCTTGATTGATCGTCCTTCTGCCGCAAGAAGATGATCAACCAAGGGCTGCACTCATGACCAAGCAGGGGTGCGTCTCACCGCCTGGGTACTTAAATAACAAGCTTAGTAGTCGAAGGCGGGGTCGGCCCAGTTGTGCCACTCGTCCCAGACCCTGTGGGTTCCGGAACGGTTGGAGCCGGCGTTCTTCGCCCGTTCACGGGTGTGCTCGTCGACGGTGATCATGTACTTCCAGGCGTCGTGTTCTGTGGCGCCCGCAGTCGTGAAGGGGAAGTTGAAGAAGTGGCCGCGCCAGTTGTTCGTCGTGACCAGCAGTGTGTGCAGTGCCCGCACGGTGGTGTAGTTGTGCGGGTGGTCGAGATCGCTGAGGTAGGAAATGCCGTCTGCGGCATCTCCCCAGAACACGACCTGGGTGTGCTTCGGGAATTCGGCCTTGTGGTCGTGGGAGTGGCGTTCGAGGTCGGACAACCCCATGTCCTGCCGCAGGAAGCGTATCTGCTCCGGTGCGGTACGGGTCGATTCGAGGCCGACATAGTGGTGCCACCGGGGATTGTACCTCGCGAGCCGGTTCTCCTCTTGGCTCTTCATGTGCTTATAGATGAAGGCGAAGTGCGATGTCTGGCTCTGCATCTTCTTCAGCCACGCCCGGCCGCCCTGGTGGATGTTCCTAAAGTATCCCCCCATGGCCGCGCCGGGCATCATCAGGGTGTGCGTCTTGAGCCAGTTCCCGGTCTTGGCGTTGATGCCCCGCGCGATGTGCAGAGCGCGTTCCCGGACCTGCGCGGTGTTCTCCAGGTTCGTCTCGACCGGCATGACGCCCTGCAGCGAGGTGATTCCCTCGTTCTTGGCCCGGTTGATGATCCCGCTCATATCGTCGACGAACTTGTCCGCGTTCACCGTGAGCTTCCCGTCGTTCTGAAGCCACACGCGCTGGTAGAGGTAGACGTTCACCCCCTGTCGGTTCAGTTCTCCGAGCAGCGCCATCACCTCATCGTCGCGCTGGGCCCGCGTTCTGTTGATCTCAGCCAGATCCGGGTCGGCGAGCATCCGCAGCGTCACAGTGCGGAATCCGTTGTTCTGCAGCGAGTAAGCGGCCGTAGCGTAGGAAATCCCTCGGGTGTCGAACTTGATCCCCAGGTGATCCTTTTCGCCCCCCAACCACTCCGTCTTCCACTTCAAGCCCTGCACGGCTCCTGGATCCTGTACTCGTTCTGCGATTTCCGGAACGGATGTTGAGGCGGAGGTCGTCCCACCGGCCGGAGCGCTTCCCACTCCTAACGAACTGCCCACCACCGCCACGACGATGGCGATCCCCGCCAGTCTTGACTTCTTCGTCCGGCCGGTCGTGGCCTGCGCGCCGACCGGCATCACAATTCTTCGCACCTGTTTCCCCCAGTCTCGATGTGGCGTCTCGTGGCGCCTACTGAGCACGGTAAGTGGCGCATCACTCTACGGCGCAGAACATCGCCCGAATGAGTGACAGCACCTCGACGCACTTCCGTGCGCACACCTCGAGGTACTCGAACAAGGCGTTGGCCCACTCGATGCGTGTGCGCCATCGCTGGCGGTCGAGCAGTTCGGTCTGCACGCGTCCCCAGAAAGATTCGATCATGGCATTGTCGTAGCAGTCACCGATCGACCCCATCGACGGTAGAAGTCCCGATTCTCTGGCGCGCTTGGTGAAAGTCCAGGACGTGAATCGCCTGGGTTCAACCGGTCGTTGCAACACCGGGTTGTTGGAGCGAGCGTAGCTGTTGGTTGAAGACCTCGGCTGGAGTCTTCCAGCCGAGGCTCTTTCGGGGTCGGTTGTTGAGCGCGAGAGCGACGGCTTCGAGGTCCTGGACGGACCAGCGGGAGAGGTCCGTGCCTTTCGGGAAGTACTGGCGCAGCAGCCCGTTGGTGTTCTCGTTCGTCGGCCGCTGCCAGGGCGAGCGGGGGGTCGGCGAAGAACACCTTCGTGCCCGTCTCGAGCGCGAACTGGGCATGTGCGGAGAGTTCTTTGCCGCGGTCCCAGGTGAGCGTCTTGCGGAGCTGTTCGGGAAGCGTGGTCATCGACGCGATGAGCGCGGCGTTCATCGCGACGGCGCCATAGCCGCCCAACGCAGGACCGTTCTTGACGGGCGGGTTCTCACCCCAACCCTCCAGCCGGGGCACATGCACCAGCAGCGTCGAGCGGCTCTTGCGTTCGACGATCGTGCCGATCGCCGACCGGCCGGCGCCGATGATCAGGTCGCCCTCCCAGTGCCCCGCAACGGCGCGGTCAGCGGCTTCGGCGGGCCGCTGGGAGAACACGACGTCGGCACTGACATGCCCTTGCGGGCGGTTCTGCGCTCGAGCCCGCGGCTGTCGCAAAGCACGGCCTGTTCGCAGGCAGGCAACAAGCTCGCGTTCGAGTGCGCCACGGCCCTGGATGAACAGCGACTGGTAGATCGCCTCGTGGCTGATGCGCATGGACTCGTCATCGGGGAAG
Organism: Umezawaea sp. cmx-9-4; assembly: GCA_049997955.1. Lineage (GTDB taxonomy): Bacteria > Actinomycetota > Actinomycetes > Mycobacteriales > Pseudonocardiaceae > Umezawaea. Next base: position 274,516 of record JAEBDY010000016.1, read on the forward strand.
TCGACCTTCAGCCGGTGCGAAATCTGCTCCGGACTCCACGCGGTCGCCCACCGCCGATCCTGCCGATGCGGCTTGTTCAGCCCCTTCCACACCGGCGGCGCCGGCCCGACGACGACGGTGCCATCCGGCCGGCGGACATTGCCGGCGAGACGCTCCCGGACGTACTCACGCAACCGGTCCTCGGCCGCGAGCCTCGCCGTCTTGGGACGCTTCGCCGCCTGCTGAGCCTTCCACTGCGCCACCAGCGCCCGGTACTCCTGCCTACCGCCTCGGGTAGCCGCGTTGCGGCGCAACTCGCGGAAGATCGTCCCGGGGTCGCGCCCGATCGCACGCGCGATCTCACGCACGCCGACCTGCTTTGCGCGCAGCAACGCTATCTCCTCACGCTCCTCGAAAGACAGATAGCGGCCGGTAGGCGCGGCAAGCGAGATCGGTGGCATGCCGCCGGCGTGGCGAAACCAGCGGATTCCGACCGGCACGGACACACCCACCGCCACCGCGGCCTCGGCCGACGTGATGCCCGTCGCGATCAGACGCCAGAACTGCCGCTGCACCGCCCGCGAAGGCTCAGGCCGCCCAGGCGAACGCATCGCGGGCCGCAGCGCCCGATCCGCACGCCACTGCCGACGCGCACCCTCCGGCGCATCGCTGGTCTTCTTGCTCCAGTCCGCCGTCGCCATCGTCGACCACCTCCGATATCAGGGGGTGTTGCGACGACCAGTTGAATCCGCCTCGGACTTCGTGGTCGGAGTGGATCACCGTGTCCGACAGCGGGACCGGTTCGCGATCAGCATTCCGAGCGCGTTCGGTCTGGCTGGAGTCGATCGGCCAGCCGACAACGCGGCGGGAGTGCGCGTCGAGCGCGACCGCGCAGTACACCTTGCCTTCCCGGGTGGGGTGTTCGGTGATGTCGGTGACCCACAACTGGTTCGGTGAGGTTCGAGCGAAGTTGCGGTCGACCAGGTCCACCGCAGTGGGCGTGTCGTGTCTCGGTCAGGGCTTGCGCCGGTTGGGCAGGCCCTTGATTCCGTTGCCGCGCATGAGAAAACCGACCGTCCTTGAGGAGTTCGGCGGCACGGCGATGCACCTCGACCTCGGCTTCGAGTTCGGCGATCCGTCGACGCGCGGTGACCAGTTCAGCGTTGTCGGCACTGGTCGTGCCGGGTAGTTGCCCGGTGTCGACACGCTCCTGGCATCGCCAGGTGTAGATGGCCTGGTCACTGATGTCGAGGTCCGTCGCGACTTGGGCGACGCGGCGGCCGGACGCGATCAGGTCGAGCACCTTGCGCCGGAACTCGGGTGGGTACCGCTTGGGCATCGTGGGTTGTCCTCCGGGCTACTGAGATGGGTGATCACCAGTAACCCGACTCCGCGTGACCAGGGGAGGATCACCGAAGGCCAAACCAGCAACTTGATGATCTGCAAGCCCTAACGACGCCGCAGGCTTCGCTTCACGCTACGAATTGCTCAGTCACTCCACCATAAGGGCTTTCGACACTGGGCTTCGACCCCGCCCGTTCAAACGAGACCGCCAGTCCGCAACCGGGCCTCCTGACAGCTACCCGGACCGGACTCACACCGGCAAGCGACGACGAGCTGACGAACGAACATCAACCTCCTACACGGTCAACCTCCGTTCTGCTGGGCGCACGAAAAAGGCTCAATGCCTAAGCTTGAGTTTTATGGTCTCGGGGCTCGACGGGGCACCCGGTTGATCATGGATGAAGCCCTTGGTTGATCATTCTTCTTGCGACAGAAGGAAGATCACAACCAAGGGCTTCGATGATCAGTATGCAC
>JAEBDY010000017.1:0-270196 GCA_049997955.1 Umezawaea sp. cmx-9-4
CCCAGCCCAGCCCAGCCCAGCCCAGCCCAGCCCAGCCCAGCCCAGCCCAGCCCAGCCCAGCCCAGCCCAGCCCAGCCCAGCCCAGCCCAGCCCAGCCCAGCCCAGCCCAGCCCAGCCCAGCCCAGCCGGTCCGGGGTGCGGGGTGCGGGGTGCGGGGTGCGGGGTGCGGGGTGCGGGGTGCGGTCCGGTTCGGGTTGGCTTGCCAGTCCGGCCAGTCCGGCCAGTCCGGCCAGTCCGGTCTGTTGACCAAGGCCATCCACCTGCCGGTGTCGGCCAGATGGCTGGTCCAGACGGTCTGGGTTGCTGGAATGCCTGACTGCGCGGATCGACTGGACTTGGTCAGGTAGGTGCTACGCCGGGCCTGCTCGCTGGCTGTCGGCGGGTTTCCCGGCCTGCCAGCTCGGCTGGCCGGTTTGCTGCATCCACACCCGGTCAGCCCGGCTGGTCCGCTGGCTGTGCGCATTGGTCAGCCCGGTCCGGCCTGCCATGGCGGCCTGCCAGGCCACCACCAGCCCTCAACTCACCTCAGGCCACCGTTCGCAGCGGCACGACCAGGTACGTGAGTTCCATGCCGTCGTCGCCTGCCGGGGAGGTGAGGACGGTGGAGCGGAGGCCGTCTTGGATGCGCAGTTCGATGCGTCTGCCGGTGAAGGCCTTCAAGGCGTCTGCCAGGTATCTCGCCTGGAAGGTCTTGGTCAGGCGGTTGCCGTCGATGGTGGCCTTGACTGATTCCTCCGACTCGCCGTTCTGCGGGTCGCTGCCCTTCACCCGCAGTTCGCTGTCGTCGACCTGGATGGTCACCGAGCCGTGCGGGCCGGCGTACGGCGTGGCTCTGCGGACCGCGCCTGCCAGTGCGTCCGCGTCCACGAGGACCGTGCTGTCGATGACCGCCTCCAGTAGTTTTCGTGCTCGATCGTCAGGGAAGGGTGCGGCCAGCAACGCGGTGCTGACGGAGCCGCCCGGCCAGGAAAGGCCCAGGCGGTCGAGGTCTGCTTGAAGGGTGACCTGGTCGCCGGGTGCCGGTTGGCGAACCACGTCGGCCAGCAGTGAAGCCGGTGCGAGGACGTCGAGCGGACCCTGCGGGTGCCAGGGCACGGTCGCGAAGGCCATGCGGTAGCGGTCGGTGGCCAGCAGTTCCAAGCGGTCGTCCACGGCGTGGATGCGGATGCCGGTGAAGACCGGCAGGGCGTCGTCGCGGGAGGCCGCGCCCGCCACCGGGAGGATCGCGGCGGCCAACGCGGCGGCCGACACCTGGCCCGCGACGGGGGGCAACCGGGGGACGCCGGGGTGGGAGCCGACGTTCAGCAGGGGCAGGGCGAAGCGGGCGTTCGAGGTGCGGACGGCCAGCCTCGAACCCTCCACCACGAGTCTGACCTGGGGTGAGTCGAGGGTGCGGAGGGTGTCCGCCAGCGGTTTGGCGGGCACCAGCACGGTGCCCTCCGTGTGCACGGTGGCGTGGCGGGTGAGGCGGACCGCGCGCTCGCGGTCGCTGCCCGCCAACTCCACCTCGCCCCCACCCGTCGTGCGCAGCACCAACCCCGCCAACACCGGGTCGTGCACCCTGGTCGGCAGGATCCTGGCCACTTCTGCGGCGGCACTGGCCAGGTCTGCTGTCGTGGCGGTGAGGTCCATGGGGCGAAGCTAGCGAAGGGGTCCGACAATTCTTTGTCGTGCGAGGTCAGGGGCCGTCCGACTAGCGTGTGACCGGTGAAGAGCGAACCGGTGCCGATGCCGACCCTGCGAGGCCGTGTCCTTGGGGGGAAGCTCCGCGACCTGCGGGAGGCGACCGGCTTCACCACCGAGGCGGTGGCGAAGCGGCTGGACATCGTGGAAGCCAGGGTCCAACGGCTTGAGGACGGCGTCACGCCGGTGTGGATGCCGGACCTGCACGCCTACTTCCACGCGCTGCGCATCGAGCGCAGGCTGCGGGACGTGCTGATCGGCGAGGCCGTGCGGGCGCGCGACCTGTACCTGGAGTGCGACTGGGGGCCGGAGGCCGAGTCCGTGCTGACCCTGCTCGGGCAGACCGCGGAACGGGTGGACGTGCTCAGCCCGCACGCGGTGCCGACGGTGCACGTGAAGGACCCGAGCCGGTGCACGGTCTTCACCAGCGAGGGCGCGATGCCGAGCGACCAGCCGGGCATCACCGTCCGCCGGATCCCGTTCGCGAAGGGCGCCTATCCGGGGATCGGCCACCCGTGCACGCTGTTCCACATGGCCAAGGGACCGTCCGTGGTCTACCTCGAACACGTGCACGCGGCCACGTTCATCGAGGAACCCGATGAGGTGCGGGCCGCGCGCAGCGTGTTCGAGCGGTTGGACGTCTTCCTGGCTTGACGCCTAGCGCGCGGCGAGGTCCATCTCGACGCGCTTCGCGGGCGCCTCGACGGGGATGCCCGCCGCGACGGTGCCGCGGAGCAGCCACACCAGCGCCGCGACGAACAGACCCGAGCCGCCCGCCGCGAGGAACGCGATCGACGTGCCGATGTGCTCGACGAGGTAACCGCTGATGGACTGGCCGATGGCCAGGCCCACGGTCACCGCGGTGATGATCCAGCCGAACGCCTCGGTGGCCGTGCCCTTCGGTGCGACCTGCTCGATCGCGGCCGAGTGGGTGGTGGCCTGAGGCGTGACCAGGGTGCCGACGAGCAGCATCGTCACGCCGAGCCAGATCAGCGTGGTCGGGATGGCCAGCAGCAGCGACAGCGCGCCGAACCCGCCGAGCAGCAGGGGCAGGCGCAGGTGCATCGACTTCGGGAACGGCTTCATCGCGTACAGCACGCCGAACACGACGGAGCTGATCGACCAGGCGCTCAGCAGCAGACCACCCATGCTGAGGCGGCCCGCGTTCGCCGCGGCCGCGGGCACCGCGACCTCGATGAACCCGATCGTCGCGCCGAACCCGAGCGCGGCGAGCGCGACCGTGCGCATGCCGGGGCTGGCCAGCGCGCCGAGCAGCTTGCGGCCGCTGACGGCGGCCGGGCGGACGGCCCGGACGGTGGGGTTGAGCGCGAACCAGGTGGCGCCGATGACCATGCAGACGACGCCGATGACGACGCCGGTGCCCGCCCACGGGGCCGCGACCAGCAGCCCGGACAGGCCGGGGCCGAGGATGAAGAAGACCTCCATGCTGATCGCCTCGTACGCGTAGCCCGCGAGCCGGGTCGAGCCCGGCGGCACCATGCGGGCCCACAGGGCGCGGGACGCCGAGCCGACCATGGGCTCGTTGAACCCGACGAGGAACGCCAGCGGCAGCATCACGACGACCGCGGCGCGCGATTCGACGGCGATGATCGACGCCGTGGCGAACACGATGAGCAGCACGGTCGCGACGAGCAGCGGCCGGGTCGGGCCGAGGCGGTCCATCAGCCTGCCCTGCACGACCGCGCCGACCGCGACACCGACCAGGGATCCCGCCGACACCAGCCCGGCGATCGCGAACGAGCCGGTCGTGCGCTGCACGTACAGCAGCAGCGACAGGCCGACCATCGCGATCGGGAGGCGGGCGAGCAGGGACGCGGCCAGGGGGCCGCGCATTCCGGGCGTGGTCAGGGCGGCGCGGTAGTCGGCGAGACGGGCGGAGTGGGACATGCGTACCAGTGTGCCTTAAGTGGTACGCCCGTACCAGTCATTTTCCGGTGCGGTCGATCACCACCCCACCGGCTGGGACAGCCGTTGCGATTCGGTCACAACAATGGGATGTCCGGGTGAAAGTTGGCAACGAAACAGCTGAACAGGACGTCTTACAGGGTGACAGGGCTTGAAAGACCAGGGAGTCGTCGTGCGATCGTGTGCGGAGCGGGTCCCACGGCCGAGGGCTCGTCCGTCCAGAGATCAGCGCACGAGTTTCGGCACGGATCGGACTGGGTAACCAGAACTCCTGCCGGCGACGAGGGTCGGGGCCTGAACGCCGGAGTAGGAGAGAGCGCGGTTCGTCGGGGGATGGACTGCGCAAAGCAAAGGGACCGGTGCGCCGCGTCGGGGGCGGCGCCCGGTCCCTTTGTGCTTGCCCGACTACCGAGCCCGGCGAGCCAGTCGCTCGGGGTCGAGGATCAGCACGCTCTTGCCCTCCAGCCGCAACCAGCCGCGGTGGGCGAAGTCGGCGAGCGCCTTGTTCACGGTCTCCCGCGAGGCGCCGACGAACTGCGCGATCTCCTCCTGCGTCAGGTCGTGGGTTACCCGGAGCAGTCCAGCCTCCTGGCTGCCGAACCGCTGGGCGAGCTGGAGCAGCGCCTTCGCGACTCGGCCGGGCACGTCGGTGAAGATCAGGTCGGCCAGCATGGAGTTCGTCCGGCGCAGCCTGCGGGCCAGGGCCCTCAGCAACTGCTCGGCGATCTCCGGCCGGTTCGTGATCCACGTCCGCAGTGCGGGTCGGTCCATGCTCACCGCACGGACCTCGGTCACCGTGGTGGCCGTCGACGTTCGCGGACCGGGGTCGAAGATCGACAGCTCGCCGAACATGTCCGACGGTCCGAAGATCCCCAGCAGGTTCTCGCGACCGTCCGGGGACTTCCGGCCGATCTTCACCTTGCCCGACTGGATGATGTAAAGCCGGTCGCCCGGCTCACCTTCCGCGAAGATCACGTGGCCACGCGGGAATTCAACGGACTCCAGCGTCTGCGCCAGTGCCTCCGCTGCAGCCGGTTCAACCCCCTGGAAGATGCCCGCGCGGGCCAGGGTCTCGTCCACCTCGTCCCTCCTGTCGAGACGCGACGGCATGGTCGTGCGCCTTCCGCCTTTTGGCGGAGTCAGCGCCGTGCCGTCGATCACTGAGTGCAGTCTAAGGGCTTCGCCGTGGATCGCCTTCCGGCTCGCCGTCCTCATTGGAACGGACTCGTCCTCGTCGAAGCCCAGACAGCCCGGTAAGGCCCACGAAGGGTTACCTCGTGGACCTGGTTGGTGCGGGCCCTGTCAGCGGCGGGTGCGCCGCTGCCGCAGGTTCCTGGCACGACCGCCAAGCCGACGCAGCCGGAACAGCTCCAGAGCGCGGCCGATGCCGTGCCCGTAGAGCGCCCTGACCTCGTCGGGACGCGCCTGCTCCAAGAACTCCTCGACCTCGTCCTCCTGCACGGCCACGTGCCGCAGACGAGCTTCGACGCGCTCCATGAAGAGCGCGAAGAACATGATGATGATCGGAACGGCGATGACGAACCAGGCAGTCATGATGGCTCCGATCCTTGCGCATCGTGTTTCGGGTCGCTCAAGAGGGGGTCCCTCCAGCGTGTCGAGCCTCTGACGTATGGGGACGCCCACGCCCGTACATTGGTTCCGTGCCCAACGCGAAGTTCCGCCAAACGCCTGCGGCCAAGACGGAGACCAAGTTAGGTCGGGTTCGTCGGGCCCGCCGCATGGTCCGCTTGCTCGAAGTAGGCTATCCGGACGCCCACTGCGAACTCGACTTCACCACGCCGCTGGAACTCCTGGTCGCTGTCGTGCTGTCCGCGCAGAGCACCGACAAGGGCGTCAACCTGGCCACGCCCGCGCTCTTCAAGCGCTACCCGACCGCTGCGGACTACGCGTCCGCCGACCGGGCTGAGCTGGAGGAACTGATCCGCTCGACGGGCTTCTACCGGAACAAGGCGACCTCCCTGCTGGGTCTGGGCGCCGCTCTGGTGGAGAAGTTCGACGGCGAGGTGCCCGGCAGGCTGGAGGACCTCGTCACCCTGCCCGGCGTGGGTCGCAAGACCGCGAACGTGGTGCTCGGCGACGCCTTCGGTGTGCCCGGCATCACCGTCGACACGCACGTCGGCCGCCTGGTCCGCCGCTGGGGCTGGACGACCGAGGAGGACCCGGTCAAGGTCGAGCACGCCCTCGGCGCGATGGTCGAGCGCAAGGACTGGACGATCCTGTCCCACCGGACGATCTTCCACGGCAGGCGCGTCTGCCACGCGAAGAAGGCCGCGTGCGGGGCGTGCTTCCTCGCCCCGCAGTGCCCGTCCTACGGGATCGGCGAGGTCGACCCGGACAAGGCCGCGAAGCTGGTCAAGGGCGACGAGGCACCGCACCTGCTGGGGTTGGCCGACCGCGTTCGGGAGGGTGAGAAGCTCGGGTGAGGACGGCGACGCGGTGGGCGCTGGTGGCCCTGGTGCTGGTGGTGGCGGGCGTGGTCGCGCTCTGGCCGCGCTCCGGTGACCAGCCGCCCGGCGAGCGCGCCGCGGCCACGAGGCCCGCGCAGGACCTCGGCGTGGCCCGCAACCTCGCCGCGCTGCGGCCGTGCCCCCGTGGCGGCCAGGACGGTCCGGAACCACTTCGGGGCCTCACCGCAACCTGCCTGGGGGATGGCGCGTCCCTTGACGTGGCCACGACCGTCTCGGGTGGGCCCGCGCTCATCAACTTCTGGGCTACCTGGTGCCAGCCGTGCCAGGAGGAGTTGAAGGTGCTGGACGGGTACGCCCAGCAGCCGGGGGCCGTGCCCGTGGTCGCCGTGCAGGTGCAGAGCGGTGAGGCGGACGGCCTGGAACTGCTCGCCAGGCTCGGCGTCCACCTGCCGTCGCTGCACGACGAGCCGGACGTGCTCCGCAAGGCGCTCAAGGCGCCGCCGACCCTGCCCGCGAGCTTCGTGGTCCAAGCGAATGGTTCAGTGATCCAAGTCACCTCCCCGTTGGTCTTCTCCTCGCCCGACCAGGTTCGCGAGGCGGTCCGGTGACGCTCCTGACGAACCCGGACGACGTGCCGGAGTGGATGGCCACGCTCGTGAAGGCGTCCGCCGAGATCGACGCCAAGGCGTTCTCGCGGATGACCGCGCCCCCGTCCGCGACGGCTCGCGCGGCGGCCGTGCTGATGCTGTTCGGCGAGGGCGCCAACGGTCCTGACGTGCTGCTCCTGCGCCGATCGGACACGCTGGGGTCGCACCCCGGCCAGGTCGCGTTCCCTGGCGGAGCGGCCGACCCGACCGACGACGGACCGGTCGACACGGCGCTGCGCGAAGCCCGCGAGGAGACCGGCGTGCTCCGCGAAGGGGTGCGTCCCGTGCTCGTCCTGCCGGACCTCTTCGTGCCCGTCTCCAGCTTCGTCGTGAGCCCCGTGCTCGCACATTGGCATGAACCGTGTCCGGTGGAGCCCGTAGACCTTGCTGAGACCGCGGCGGTGGCGCGGGTGCCGATCGCGCACCTCGCGGACCCGGCGAACCGGTTCCTCGTGAGCCACCCCTCGGGCTACGTGGGCCCCGCGTTCTCCGCACCTGGCATGTTGGTGTGGGGCTTCACGGCAGGACTGCTCAACGGCCTCATCGCACTCGGCGGGTGGGAACGCCCGTGGGACGGGACCGACGTTCGAGACCTTGATCTAGCGCTGCGCGCTACGTAGAAGCTTGCCGGAGGTTGTGGGCGTGAATTGGGTCGACCTGCTGGTGCTGGCGCTCGCCGTGTTCGCGGCGGTGTCCGGCGCCCGGCAGGGCATGGTCATCGCCCTGCCCGCGTTCATCGGTGTCCTGGTCGGTCTGGTGCTGGGCACCCAGCTGGCGCCGCTGGTGGTCTCGCAGTTCGACAACGTCGTGACCAAGGTGGTCTTCGCGGTCGGCATCGTGATCCTGCTGGTCGCGCTCGGCGAGACGCTGGGCGTCTACATCGGCCGGATGGTCAAGCCGCACGTCAACTCCACCCCGCTGCGGGGCCTGGACAACGTGCTCGGCGCGATCGTGCAGGGCGTCGTGGTGTTCGTCGTGGCGTGGATGATCGCGCTGCCGCTGACCTCGGTCGCGGGCCTGCCGTCGCTGGCGAAGGCGCTCAACCAGTCCGTGCTGCTCAAGACGGTCGACGACGCGATGCCGCAGGCCGCCCGCCAGCTCTCGGACGACCTGCAGAAGCTGTTCGACGTGTCCGGCTTCCCGGCCGCGATGGACCCGTTCAACCGCACCCCGCTCAAGGAGGTCGGCCCGCCGAACCCCGAGCTGGCGGCGAACCCGATCGTGCAGAAGCTCCGGCCCAGCGTGCTCAAGGTCCGCGGCCGGGCCCCGTCGTGCTCGCGCGCCCTGGAGGGCACCGGGTTCGTCGTCGCGCCCGAGCGGGTCATGACGAACGCGCACGTCGTCGCGGGCACCAGCGAGGTGACCGTGGAGGTCGGCCGCGGCCAGTTCGACGCGACCGTGGTCCTCTACGACGCCCAGACCGACGTCGCGATCCTCGCCGTGCCCGACCTGGAGGCCACACCGCTCCAGTTCGTCCCCGACGAGATCCCGCAGGGCCAGGACGGCATCGTGCTGGGCTACCCGCTCGACGGCCCGTACACGGCGTCGGAGGCACGGGTGCGCGAACGCATCCCGATGCTGCGCGGCCCGGACATCTACGACGCGCAGACCGTGACCCGCGACGTCTACACCGTGCGCGCGAAGGTCCGCAGCGGCAACTCCGGCGGACCGCTGGTGGACCTGCAGGGCCGGGTGATGGGAGTGGTGTTCGGCGCGGCCGTGGACGACCAGGAGACCGGCTTCGTGCTGACCGCGCAGGAGGTCCAGGCCGAGGTGGAGAAGGCGTCCCAGCTGGTCCGGAAGGAATCGACCCAGAGCTGTGCCAGCTAGGTGGTGACGCGGCCCCGCGTGGTCGGTCAGGTGTTGGCCAGGAACTCCGCCAGCACTCGGCTGGTCGTGTGGGGGGCTTCCTGGTGGGGGAAGTGGCCGATCTCCGGCAGGCAGCGGAACTTGGAGTTCGGGCCCAGCCAGTAGGACGAGTGGCGGGCGGTGGGTTCGAGCATGATCGGGTCCACCGCGCCGTGCAGTTGCAGCACCGGCACGTCGAGCCTGCGGTCGATGGTCTCGATGAACCGCCTGCCGTCGCTGCGGACCTGCGAGCGGAGCGCCCAGCGGTAGTACTCCAGCGCGCTGTGGGCGACGCCGGGCACCATCATGGCCTCGCTGTTGCGCCGGACGACCTCGTCGAACTCGGGCGCGACCGTCCACTTCGGACCCGACCACGTGCGCAGGAGCTTGCCGACGTTGGCCGCGCGGTCGCCGGTCAGCCAGCGCTCCGGGTAGACCGGGGCCTGGAACCGGAACACGTGGCCGCTGGCCCGGCCCTGGCCGCGGGGGTCCTTCCGGATGGCCCGGCGCAGCGCGAGGGGGTGCGGGGCCGAGATCGCCGACACCGACCGCACGAGCCGGGGGTGCATCGCGCCGACCGTCCACGCCACCAGGCCGCCCCACGCGTGGCCGACGAGGTGGGCGCGGCGTTCGCCGAGCGCCTTGACCAGGCCCGCGACGTCACCGGCGAGGGTCCAGCCGTCGTAGCCGCGGGGTGGCTTGTCCGAGTCGCCGTAGCCGCGCAGGTCGACCGCGACCGCGCGGTAGCCCGCCTCGGCGAGCGACGTCAGCTGGTGCCGCCACGACCACCAGAACTCCGGGAAGCCGTGCAGCAGCAACACCAGCGGGCCGTCGCCCATTTCGGCGACGTGCAGCCGGATGCCGTTGGCGGAGACGTCCCGGTGGGTCCACGGACCGCTGATCCGCACCGTGGACGGATCAGGAGGCAGGCGCACCGCGCGGGCCTAGTGGGCTTCGCCGCGGTGTCGCAACGTGTCGACGATGTCCTTGGCCGATTCGATGGTCCGCTCGGGCTTCCGCAGCTTCTTCACCTTGCGGTAGCCGAGGAGGGCGAACAGCCCGGTGACGAGGAGCATCACGACGAACACGGTCAGGAACGACAGCGACAGCGGCCACCCGAAGATGTCGTAGAGGGCGTAGCCGATGGTCAGGAACAGGAAGAAGAGGCTGAACAGCAGCACCGTCAACGCGACGATGAAGTAGACGCTGCCGGTGATCCCCTTCTTGACCTCCTTCACGACCTCGGACTTGGCCAGTTCGACCTCGGCCCTCACCAGCGTCGACAGGTGGCCCGTCGCATCGCGGACGAGCCCGCCGAGCGAAGTCTCCTCCGCGATCTTGGCCGCGTTCTCCGCCGTCAGCGGGATCGACGGGACGGGCGGCAGGCCGTCGCTTCCACGGCCGCCGTTGGTGTTCTCCCTCGCGCTGGTCACCCGGTCATCGTGCCATGCACGCGGACGCGCAGCCGTTCGGCTGGCGGATCACGCCACTTCGTTGTCGCGTTGGTGCACACGGCTGCGCCGAACGAGCAGCACGGCGGCGAGCAGCGAGGCCGTCAGCGAGGCCAGGAGCACGGCCGCCTTTGCCTGTTCGGCGGCTGCTCCTTCCAGTGCGAGGTCCGCGATCAGCAGGCTGACGGTGAACCCGACCCCGCCCAGCATCCCGACGGCCACGATGTCCCGCGGGCCAGCGCCGCTCGGCCACACCGAGATCCCGAACCACACCGCGAGCGCCGCCGCGCCGACGATCCCGACCACCTTGCCGATCACGAGCCCGGCCATGACGCCGAGCGCGATCTCGTCGGAGAACAGCTTGCCGAGTGCTTCGGCGCCGATCGGGACGCCTGCGGCGAACAGGGCGAACACCGGCACGGCGAACCCGGCCGAGTACGGCTGCAACCGGTGTTCGAGCCGGACGGCGGGCGACGCCTTCTCGTGCGGGTCCTTGCGGACCCTGGTCAGCAGGCCGAGCGCGACGCCCGCGATGGTGGCGTGGACGCCCGCCGCGTGCACGAGCGCCCAGGTCGCCAGGGCGATCGGCACGTAGAGCCACGCGGTGCGGACCCGTTTGTGCTGGAGGTACGCGTAGAGCGCCAGCAGCACCACGGCGCCCGCGGCCGCGAGGAGGTCGAACGTCGAAGTGAACAGGACGGCGATCACCAGGATGGCGCCGAGGTCGTCGACCACGGCGAGGCTGAGCAGGAACACCCGCAGGCTGCTGGGCAGGCCGGACGCGGTGATCGCCAGGACGCCGAGCGCGAACGCGATGTCGGTGGCGACGGGGATCGCCCACGCCCGTTCGACGCCCGGCTCCCCCCAGGCCACACCCACCGCGACCAGCGCGGGGACGACCATGCCGCCCGCGGCGGCGATCACCGGCAGGATCGCGGCCTTGAACTTCGACAGCTCGCCGACGACCAGTTCGCGCTTGAGTTCGAGGCCCGCGACGAAGAAGAACACGGCGAGCAGCCCGTCCTTGGCCCAGTCGCCGACGCTGAGGTCCAGGTGCAGCGCCGCCGGTCCGACGCGCAGGTCCCGCAGTCCGGTGTACGAGTCGCTGAACGGCGAGTTGGCCCAGACCAGCGCGACGGCCGTGGCGGCCAGCAGGACGATCCCGCCGACGGTCTCGGTGCGCAGGTAGCGGGCGAAGTCGGTGACGATGGCCGGGCGGCGGGACTTCACAGATCAACTCCGAGGTCTTGGGCAGCACGATGTCGCTGCCGACCAGACTTCCCGGCTCACCGGAACCCACTCTAGCGACCGAAGGGGCCCGCCGACGGATCGGCGAGCCCCTTTCGCGACCGGGGCGTCAGTCCTCGGTGGTGGTCTTCAACCCGCTGGAGATCAGGTCCATCACGGACGAGTCGGCCAGCGTCGTCACGTCGCCCACCTGGCGGTTCTCCGCCACGTCCTTGAGCAGGCGGCGCATGATCTTGCCGGAGCGGGTCTTCGGCAGCTCCGGCACGACCATGATCTGCCGCGGCTTCGCGATCGGCCCGATCTCCTTGGCCACGTGCTCGCGCAGCGCCTTGATCGCCTCGGCGCCGGACGCGCTGTCCGCCACGCCGCCGCGCAGGATCACGAACGCCACGATGCCCTGGCCGGTGGTCGGGTCGGACGCGCCGACGACCGCCGCCTCGGCCACCGTCGGGTGCGAGACCAGCGCGGACTCGACCTCGGTGGTGGAGATCCGGTGGCCGGACACGTTCATCACGTCGTCGACCCGGCCGAGCAGCCAGATGTCGCCGTCGGCGTCGTACTTCGCGCCGTCGCCCGCGAAGTAGAAGCCCTGCTCGGCGAACCGCGACCAGTACGTGTCGCGGAAGCGCGCCTCGTCGCCCCAGATGCCGCGCAGCATCGCGGGCCACGGCTGGTCGAGCACCAGGTAGCCACCGCCGCCGTGCGGGACCTCGACCCCCTGCTCGTCGACGACCTTCGCGCCGATGCCGGGCAGCGCGCGCTGCGCCGAGCCGGGCTTGGCCGAGATGACGCCGGGCAGCGGCGAGATCATGATCGCGCCGGTCTCGGTCTGCCACCACGTGTCCACGATCGGCGCCTTGCCCGCGCCGATGTGCTCGCGGTACCAGATCCACGCCTCGGGGTTGATCGGCTCGCCGACGCTGCCCAGGACGCGCAGCGAGGACAGGTCGTACTTCGCGGGGATGTCGTCGCCCCACTTCATGAACGTGCGGATCAGCGTCGGCGCCGTGTAGTAGATGGAGACGCCGTACTCCTGCACGATCTCCCAGTGCCGACCCTCGTGCGGGGTGTTCGGCGTGCCCTCGTAGACGACCTGGGTGACGCGGTTCGCGAGCGGCCCGTAGACGATGTAGCTGTGCCCGGTGACCCAGCCGATGTCGGCGGTGCACCAGTACACGTCAGTGTCCGGCTTGAGGTCGAACACGTTGTGGTGCGTGTACGCGGCCTGGGTCAGGTAGCCGCCGGTGGTGTGCAGGATGCCCTTCGGCTTCCCGGTCGTGCCGGACGTGTAGAGGATGAACAGCGGGTGCTCGCTGTCGAACGCCTCCGGCGTGTGCTCCTCGGACTGCGCGTCCACGACGTCGTGCCACCACACGTCGCGGCCCTCGACCCAGTCCACTTCGGACTCGGTGCGCTTCACGACGAGCACGTTGGTGACGCTGGGGGTCTGCGCGACGGCCTCGTCCACCGCGGCCTTGAGCGACACGGGCTTGCCGCGCCGGTACTGGCCGTCGGTGGTGATCACGACCTTGGCCTGGGCGTCGTCGATGCGGGTGCGCAGCGCCTCGGCGGAGAAGCCCGCGAAGACGACGCTGTGCGTCGCGCCGAGCCGGGCGACCGCGAGGATGGAGAAGATCGCCTCGGGCACCATCGGCATGTAGATCGCGACCCGGTCGCCGGTCTCCAGGCCGAGCGAGACCAGCGCGTTCGCGGCCTTGGAGACCTCGCGCTTGAGGTCGTTGTAGGTGATCGTGCGCTTGTCGCCGGGCTCGCCGACCCAGTGGATCGCGACCTGGTCGCCGTGGCCGGACTCGACGTGCCGGTCGACGCAGTTGTACGCGACGTTGAGCTTGCCGCCGACGAACCACTTCGCGAACGGCGCTTCCGACCAGTCGAGCACCTGGTTCCACCTGGTGTCCCAGTCGAGGCGGTCGGCCTGCGCGGCCCAGAACGCGTCGCGGTCGGCACTCGCATCGTCGTACAGCGCGGACGTCGCGTTCGCCTGCGCGGCGAACTCCGCGCTGGGCGGGAACGTCCTGCTTTCCGTGTGCAGGTTGTCCAGGGCTGGGCCCTGGCCCGACGGCTGGGTCATGGTGCGAGACCTCCTACATTCCTGACCTACGTGCAGAGCGGCAGTGCTGACCGTAGTGCCGGGTGACCCGGATCGACAGGCTCGGCACGCGAAAAGGTTCAGACCAATTCTGCATCCAGTCGAAACACCTGGGTAACTGTGTAACTCCGCTCGCCGGTGAGTGCCACCGTTCGTCCGCTGAACGACCCGTCCGTTGCGACGAACGGCCCCCGCGTGACGCACCTCACCCCTGATCGGCCTAGTTTCGGCTGGTCAGCCCCTCACGCACGGCGGGCCATTCCGGCGCGGTCACCGAGTACACGGCGGTGTCGCGCAGCGTCCCGTCCGGTCGTACGCGGTGAGCCCGCAGGGCACCCTCGAAGGTCGCGCCGAGCCGTTCGATCGCCGCGCGCGAACGGACGTTGAGCACGTCGGTGTGCCACCCCGCGCGGTGCGCGCCCAGCACGTCGAACGCCCGGCCGATCATCAGCAGCTTCGCGTTGGTGTTCAAGCCGGTCCGCTGCCAGCGCGCGCCGATCCACGTGTGTCCGATGTAGACGCAGCGGTGCACGGGGTCGATGTCGTAGTACGACGTGGTGCCCGCGACCTCGCCCGTGGTCGGGTCGAGCTGGACCCACGCCCGCCGGTTCGGGTCGGCCAGCGCCTTGGCGATCATCGCCCGCGTCTCGTCGGGGTTCGTGGGCCGCAGGATGCTCAGCCACGTCCAGATGGCGGGGTCGCCACCCGCTTCGAACAGGCCCGCGGCGTGGTCCTCGGTCAGCGGCTCCAGTCGCACGTGCGGGCCGGTCATCACGGGTCGGTCGAACCAGTCGGTGCTCACGGGTGCTGACGCTATGCCAGAAGTGGACACCTTGGAACATCCATTCCAGGGCATTTCCTAATATCCACTTTACCGGCGGGTAATGTCCGCGCCGTGACCGATCCGCTGGCTCCGCTGCTGGACCTGCCCGGTGTGGCCGACGCCGTCGCCAACGCCAAGAACGCCGTCTTCCAGGTGCACCGGCACCGGGTGAACCTGCGCGGCTGGGCGACGACCGCCGCCGAGGCGTCCGTGCGCGCGGCCCGCGCGTCCGCCGCGCTCGACGGCGGCCCGACCGCGATCCCGGAGGACGGCTCGGTGACCGATCCGGTGCTGGCCGGGTCGCTGCGGGTCGCGGAGGCGCTCGGCACGCTGCTGCCCACGTGGGAGCGCGCGCCGTCGCAGGCGCTGGCCCGGCTGCACCTGCTGGCGGCCGCCGACTTCGACGGCGAGCTGGGCAGGCCCCGGCTCGACCCCGGCGTGGCCGACCGGCTGGACCTGCTCGCGGGCCTGCTGACCGGCGGCACGAAGGCGCCCGGCCCGCTGCTGGTGTCGATCGTGCACGGCGAGCTGCTGGCGCTGTCGCCGTTCGAGAGCGCGAACGGCGTGGTGGCGCGGGCCGCCGCCCGGCTGACGTCGATCGCCACGGGACTCGACCCGAAGGGCCTCGGCGTCCCCGAGGTCCACTGCCTGCGCAGGCAGAACGAGTACGACGCCGCGCTGGTCGGGTTCACCTCCGGGGAGCCCGAGGGCGTCGGCCGGTGGATCCTGTTCTGCTGCTCGGCCCTGGAGGCGGGCGCCCGCGAGGCGTCGAGCATCGCGGACGCCGCCTCCGCGTGATCAGCCGACGAACTCGCCCACGTACCCGAGGCGCGCCGCGCCGGTCAGGGCGATCTTGGGCCACTGCACCACCACGGTCCGGTCGGTGGCGGCGGTCGACGGCAGGGTGAAGGTCGCGGCCGCGGGCGTGTAGCCCTCGCCGGTCCCCTTCCTGGAGGCGAGGTACACCACCTTCGGGCTGCCGGGCACCAGCACGGCGGGCGTGGCGTTCGCCGGGTCGGGGGAGACGACGTCGACGGGCAGCGGGCTGTTCGACAGGTCCACGAAGACCAGGTCGCCGAGCGTGCCGCTCATCGTGCACGCGGTACCGGGCTTCGCCTCGAAGACGACGCCGAACAGCTGGTCGCCCGCGTTCGGCGACCTCATCTCCACCACCTTGGCGAAGAGGGTGGACGCGGTGCACTGCGGGGTCGGGATGGAGGCGTCCGCGACGCCCGCCGAGGCGAGGGCGAGCGCCGCGGCACCGATCAGGACTGAGGTCTTCCCGGTGAGGGTCATACCCGGGACACGCACGGGTCCGGACGTCGGTGGCCTCGGAGCGAGATGTGCCACTCGCGGACAACCGGGGCCCGGACCCGAGCGTGACCTAGAGGACCTCGGTCAGGACCTCGGCGGCCCGCCGGGCGTCGGAGTACCGGTTGTAGAGCGGCGCGAAGCCGAATCGCAGCACGTCAGGGGGCCGGTGGTCGCCGATGACGTTCCGCTCGACCAGCCTGCCCATCACGGCGGCCGCGTCGGGGTGCCGCAGCGAGACCTGGTGCCCCCGCCACTCGTCGGCGGGCGTGATCACCTCGACGTCCGGCAGGTCCTCGACGAGCGACCGGAAGTACGCGGTCAGCTCCAGCCCCTTGGCCCGCACGTCGGCCAGCGACACCCCGTCCCACACGTCCAGCGCGGCGTCCAGCGCCAGCATCGACAGGATGTCCGGCGTGCCGACGCGGCCGCGGGCGATGCCGGGATCGGGCGTGAAGCCCTCCTCCATCGCGAACGGGGCGCGGTGCCCGGTCCACCCGGTCAGCGGCTGCTCGAACGTCGGCTGCGCGGCCGCCGGCACGTAGAGGAACGCGGGCGCGCCCGGTCCGCCGTTGAGGAACTTGTACGTGCACCCGACGGCCAGGTCGACGCCCAGCGCGTCCAGCTCGATCGGCAGCACGCCCGCGCTGTGGCAGAGGTCCCACACGACGCGAGCGCCGACCGCGTGCACCTGTTCGGTCACCGCGGCCATGTCCAGCATCCGGCCGGTCCGGTAGTCGACGTGGTTGAGCAGCACCACGGCGGTCCGCTCGGTCAGCTCCAGCGCGTCCGGCACCGCGGGCCGCAGTTCCAGCCCGGTCAGCTCGGCCGCGGACCGGGCGATGTACCCGTCGGTCGGGAACGTGCCCGCGTCCACCACGATCTCCGCGCGGTCGGTGCCCTTCACGGCCGCCATCAGCGCCTTGAAGATGTTCACGCTGGTCGAGTCGCCGACGACGACCTGCCCCGGAGCCGCGCCGACCAGCCTGCCGACCTTGTCGCCGACCCG
This sequence comes from Umezawaea sp. cmx-9-4, assembly GCA_049997955.1. GTDB lineage: Bacteria > Actinomycetota > Actinomycetes > Mycobacteriales > Pseudonocardiaceae > Umezawaea. The sequence goes on from JAEBDY010000017.1 coordinate 16,486, forward strand.
TTGCGGAGCCTCCCACCAGCCCTCGGACCAGCTGCGGATCAGCCTGCGGCCCCACTGCTGCCGCACGACCTCCTGCATCCGCTCGGCGACCGCGCGCGGCGGTGCGCCCAGGGAGTTGCCGTCCAGGTAGACGACGTCGTCGTCCAGGTCGAACAGCTCCCGCACCGGCGCGAGCGGGTCGACGGAGTCGAAGTCGGTCACACGAAGCTCCTCGCGGTCCACAGCTCCGGGAACACCGAACGCTGGGTGCGCTTCTCCAGGAACGCGACGCCCGCGGAGCCGCCCGTGCCGACCTTGGCGCCCATCGAGCGGCGGGTGGCCAGGAGGTGGTCGTAGCGCCAGCGCGCGAACTCCTCGGCGATGTCGGTCAGCGCCTCGCCCAGCTCCAGCAGGTCGCGGGAGTCGCCGCGGTAGACCTCCGCCCACACCTTCTCGACGTCGGCGTTCGGCTCGTAGGCCCTGGTCAGGTCGCGCTCCAGCACGTCGACCGGGATCGCCAGCCCGTGCCGGTGCAGCGCGGCGAGCACGTCGTCGTACAGGCTCGGCGCCCGCAGCTGGGCTTCGAGCGCGTCGTGCAGCTCGGGCACCGCGCGGTGCGGCACCAGCATCGACCGGGACTTCTCGCCGAGCAGGAACTCCATCTCGCGGTACACGCCGGACTGGAAGCCGGAGCCCTCGCCGAGCGCGTCGCGGAACGAGTTGAACTCGCCCGGCGTCATCCGCGCGATCGGCCGCCACGCGGCGTTGAGGCCCTGGAGGTGCAGGTCGCTGCGGCGCAGCGTGCGGACCGCCGCGCGCAGGTCGTCGGCGCGCAGTTCGAGCTGGGCCTGCCGCCACTCGAAGCACAGCAGGCCGAAGTAGAGCTCCATGATCTGGGTGATGACCAGGAACGACATCTCGCGCGGGTCGTCGGAGGCCTGCTTCTGCAGCGTGTGCAGGACCGAGGCGTGCACGTAGTCCTCGTACGGCGTGGTGCCGCCGAAGTCGAGCTTGGGGACCTCTTCGCCGCCGTGGATGACCGGGCAAGTGCTCATGCCACCATCATGCGTGGTCAGATGGCATTTCTGAATGCACGTCGAGTGCCGTTCGGGCTCTGACATCTCATGGCCGAAAGCCGTTTCCGCGGATAGCTTTGCGTTCATGAGCATCGACCTGGACTCCGTGGACTGGGCCCTGCTGGAAGCCCTCCAGGAGGACGCCCGGCTGTCGTACAACGAGCTGGCCCGGCGCGTGCACATCTCGCCGCCGACGGTCGCGCAGCGCGTGCGGCGGCTGGAGAACGCGGGCGTGATCACCGGCTACCGGGCCGCGGTCGACCCCACGGCCGTCGGACGCTCGGTCGTGGCCCTGGTCCGGATGAAGTGCTACGGCCCGAGGTGCATCACCGTGCACCCGGAACTGCTCGACGACTGCCCGGAGGTGGTCGAGGTGGTGCGGCTGACCGGCGACATCTGCTCGGTCGTGAAGGTCGTGACGACGTCGGTGCAGGAGCTGGAACGGCTGCTCGTGCGCCTCGGCAGCCACGGCGAGACGTCCAGCGCGATGGTGCTGTCGACGCCGATCCCGTGGCGTCCCGTCCTACCCGGTGCCTAGGGACGTCATCGCCTGGCGCACGTGCCCGTCGGAGCCGACCAGCGCCTCGGAGGCCCGCGCGATCGTCGCGCCGGACAGCAGGTGCACCAGCGCCACCTTCAGGTCGCCGCCCGCGTCGGACAGCGCGTCCGTGCACTCCTGCTCGGCCATTCCGGTCGCCTCGCGCAGGATCCGCACGGTCCGGCCGCGCAGCTTCGCGTTCGTGGCCCGCATGCTGACCATCAGGTTCGAGTAGGTGCGGCCCAGCCGGATCATCACCGCGGTGGAGAACGAGGTCAGCACCAGCTTCTGCGACGACCCCGCCTTCATCCGGGTCGACCCCGCGATGGCCTCCGGACCGGTGTCGAGGGCGATCAGCACGTCGACCTCGCACGGCGCGGGCGAGATCGGGTTGTTCGACACCAGCACGGTGTGCGCGCCCAGCGCACGGGCCTCGCACAGGGCGCTTATGACGTACGGCGTGCGGCCGGACGCCGTGACGCCGAGGACGAGGTCGCCCGCCGACGCGTACCGCCGGATCTCCGCGGCGCCGCTGCCGTCCTCGACGTTCTCCATCGCCCGCACCAGGGCTTCCTGACCGCCCGCGTGGTGCGCCATGAACCAGTCCGGCGGGGTGTTGAACGTGGGCGCCAGCTCGGCCGCGTCGAGCGTGGCGAGCCTGCCGGACGTGCCCGCGCCGACGTAGTGCACCCGGCCTCCCGCCCGCAGCGCGCCGACGGCGAGGTCGGCGGCCAGCGCCACCTGCGGCAGCACCGCCGCCACCGCGTCGGGCACCAGGTGGTCCTCCACGTTGATCGCCCGCAGCACGTCCAGAGTGGACATCCGGTCGATGTCCAGCGTGCGAGGGTTCCGCATCTCGGTCGGGGAATCCACGCGCACCGCCACACCGTTGCCGGGCGAGGTCATTTACCGGTCTCCCGTCGTCGCCTGCCATCGGGCCGCGCTCCCAGCCGGTGGCCGGACACCGCGTCGTACGTCGCCTCCAGCGCGGTCTTCGCGCTGTCCACGTGCATCTGCGCCACCCCGATGAACAGGCAGTCGACCACGGTCAGCTGGGCGATCCGGCTGGCCATGGCGCCCGAGCGGAACGTGGTCTCGCGCGCGGCCGTGGTCAGCACGTGGTCGGAGACCTCGCTGATCGGCGACCGCGGGAAGTTCGTCAGCGCCACCGTCGTCGCGCCGTGGTCCTTGGCGACCCGCAGTGCCTCCACGGTCTCCGACGTCGAGCCGGTGTGCGAGATGCCGACCGCGACGTCCGCGCTGGTCAGGACGGCCGCGCTGGTCAACGCGATGTGGGTGTCGTTCCACGCGAAGCAGACCCGGCCGATCCGGTGCAGCTTCTGCTGGAGGTCGAACGCGACGAACGCGCTCGCGCCGAACCCGTAGACGTCGACCCGCCCGGCGCCCCCGACGGCCTCGACGACCCGTTGCAGGGTCTCGACGTCGAGCTGCTCGGCGGTCTCCTCGACCGCCCGCGCGTCGGCGAACGCGACCTTGCCGACGACCTGGCGCAGGTCGTCCGTGAGCGTGATGTCACTACCCAGGTCGCGGTCGACGCGGGCCGCTGTGCGCGCGGTGTCGGCCGCGAGGGCGATGCGCAGCTCGGGGTAGCCGCCGACGCCGATGGCCTTGCAGAAGCGGGTCACCGTCGTCTCGCTGGTGCTCGCCGCCTCCGCGACCTCGGTGATGCTGCGGTGCGCGACCGTGGCGGGGTTCTCCAGCACGACCTTGGCGACCCGCTGCTCGGCGCGGGCCAGGCCCGGCAGCAGTGAGCGGATCTTGACCAAGGGGCTGGCGTCGAGGTAATCGGGATTGTGGCTGGACACGTGGGAAACTTACTAACCGTTACTGCCCTGGTCAACGGATGGGGGGAGTAACTCGGGCATGGTGAGGAGGATTTCTCACCCGTATGGGCGTCAGTCCTCACGCGCTGTTCGCACGCGCCGACATAGGGTGCTCACCGCGTGGCCGGACGCCAGTCCACCGCCGTCAGCGCCTCGGGATTCCGCTCCCCGTCGAGCACCGTGCCGCGGTCGCCCGTGACCCGGATTCCGTCCAGGTAAAGGCCTCGGCCGCCGTAGCCCGTGCCGCGCACGTAGAGCCAGCGGAGCCGGTTCGCGTCCACGGCGGCCTCGACCCGTTTCCACGTCCTCGTGCCCGTTCCGGTCAGGGTCCTCAGCTCGCGCCACGTCGTCCCGTCGCCCTGCTGGAGCACGACGCTGTCGCCCACGTCGAGGTCGACGAACGCGTCGAACGACACCCGCCGCGCGCCGGGCAGGTCACCCGTGGTGAGCGTCGCGCCGGTCGCGGTGGGCGTCCACGCGTCCTGGCCGTGCCTCGGCCGCACCGCGAGCGCCTTGGCCAGACCGTCCGCCACGGCCCGCCGCGCGGGGTTGATGGACCCCCAGTCGCGGGACGGGTGCACGCGGTTGGTCAGCAGGATCGCGATGGACCGCGACATCGGGTCGAGCACGAGCGTCGTGCCGGTGAACCCGGTGTGCCCGGCTGAGCGCGGCGAGCTGAGCGCGCCCATGTACCAGCGCTGGTCCAGCTCGAAGCCCAACCCGTGCGCGTTGCCGGGGAACTCGGTGTTGTAGTCGACCAGCATCCGCTCGACGGTCTGCGGCCGCAGGATCCGGTGGCCGTCGTAGGTGCCGCCGTTGAGGATCGCCTGGCCCAGCACGGCCAGGTCGCGCGCGGTGGAGAACACGCCCGCGTGCCCGGCGACACCGCCCAGCGACCACGCGTTCTCGTCGTGCACCTGGCCGCGCACCACGCCCCGGCCCGCGTTGTCCTGGAACTCGGTGGCGGCGATCCGGTCCAGCTTGGCCGCGGGCGGGTTGTAGCCGGTGTCGACGAGGCCGAGCGGTTCGGTGATCCCGGTGCGCACCAACCGGTCCAGCGGCGCCCCGCTGACCCGGCGGACCAGCTCGCCCAACGCGATCAGGTTCAGGTCGGAGTACGTGTACGTCGAGCCCGGCGTGGTCTTCGGCGCCACGTCCATGACGGCCTTGATCCGCGACGGCACGTCCGGCCACCGCTGCCACAGCGGCAGGAACGGTTCCAGCCCGGACGTGTGCGTGAGGAGCTGCTCGACGGTGATGTCCGCCTTGCCGTTCACGCCGAACTCCGGCAGGTACCGCGACACCGGCTGGTCGACGCGCACCCGACCGCGGTCGACCTGCTGCATGACCACGATGGAGGTGAACAGCTTCGAGATCGACGCGAGGTCGAAGATCGTGTCCTCGGCCATCGGGACCCGCTGCGCCTCCGGCAGTTCGGTGGTCTTGTCGGTGTACCGCACCGCCCAGCCGGTCGGCTGGTGGGCGACGACCGCGCCGTCGTGGACCATCAGGGTCACCGCGCCGGAGAACAGCGGGTGCCCGCTCGTGCCCGCCTCGGTGTAGCGGCGGACCTGCTCCAGCGCGGCGTCGATCGGCTCCCGCTCCAGGGCGCCGTCGTGCAGCGTGGTCCACGGGGGGGAGAACCCGGTGTGCGGGCGGTCGAACCGCCCGGTCGACGGGTCGGCGTGCGCCGGCGTGGCGGTCATGGCGACCAGGGTCGCGAGGAGCATGGCGGGCAGGCGCATCGTGGTCCTCACCGGTAGTGGAGGTACGGACGTCTCGTGCGGCGGAACGCGGTCAGCTCGGCTTCCCAGGCCCCGACGACCTCGTCCACGCCCGCGCCCGCGTCGACCATGCGCCGCAACCGGTCCGAGCCGCTGAGGTTGTCGATGAAGTTGTCCGGCCGCCACGCGAACAGCGCGGGGTACAGCGAGCGGGCCGTGACGATCATGGCCACGGCCGCGTGGATCGCGTCGAACCCCGGCGGGTCGGTGACGTGCAGGGCCACGCCACCGCAGGTCTTGCCCACGAACTTGCCGAACGTGGGGGAGAAGTACGTCTCGCGGAACCGCACGCCGGGCAGGCCCAGCCCGTTCAGCTCCTCGGCCCACCGCCAGTCCACGTCCGGCGCGCCCACGGTCTCGAACGGCCGGGTCGTGCCGCGGCCCTCGGAGAACGCGGTGCCCTCGAACAGGCACGTGCCGGGGTAGACCAGCGCCGTGTCCGGGGTCGGCATGTTCGGACTCGGCGGCACCCACGGCAGGCCGGTGGCCAGGTTCGACCGCCGCCACCCCCGTGCCCACTCCACGTCGAGGCTGGTCAGCCTGCCGCCGTCGGACGGCAGGAACTCGGCGTCGAACAGCCGGGCCAGCTCGCCGACCGTCATGCCGTGCTGCTGCACGATCGGCTTGCGGCCGACCCCCGTGGCGAACGCAGGGTCGAGCTGCGGGCCCTTCGCGGTGCCGCCGACCGGGTTGGGGCGGTCCAGCACGAGGAACGCCGCGCCGGTCGCGGCGGCGGCGCGCATGGCCGTGTAGAGGGACCAGATGTAGGTGTAGAAGCGCGCGCCGACGTCCGCGATGTCGAAGACGACCGTATCCACGTCGGCCTTGCGGAACAGCGCGGCCAGCTGGGCGGCGTCCTTGCCGTAGGCGTCGTAGACGGGGACGCCGGTGCGCGGATCGGCGTAGTCGCCCTCGGAACCGCCCGCCTGGGCCGTGCCGCGGAAGCCGTGCTCCGGTCCGAAGACGGCGGTCGGCCTCCGGCCCGCGGCCACCATGGAGTCGACGACGTGGGTCTGGTCGACCAGCACGCCCGTGGGGTTGGTGAGGACGCCGACGCGCTTGCCCCGGAGGCGCTCCCAGCCGTCCCGCGCCAGTGCCTCGGCGCCGGTGGTGATCCCGGTGGCGGCCGCCGCGGGGGTGCCCGTGAGCGCCAGCGCGGGCACGGCCAGCGCGCCCGCCTGGAGAAGCTGCCTGCGCCTCACCAGCTGACGCCGTGGCCGAGCGGGTACCTCGTCGGGCCCGGCACCTCGACCGGCAGCTTGCCCTTCGGGCTCGCCTCGCCGTAGAGGACCCTGGCCAGCGACTCCATCGACACAGCGCCGTAGGAGTACGTCGCCAGCCACGTCGGGGCGTCGTGGCCGACGTCGTACGGGTTCTGCACGGCCACCGCGACCACGGGTTTCCCGGTCGCCCGGAGCCTGGCCAGCAGAGCCTGCTGCGCGGGCTGCCTGCTCAGGGAGTTCGTGAGGAGGACGACGACCTCGACGCCAGCGGCCGCCTGTTCCGCCGCGACGATCTGCGCCTCGGTCGGGACGCTGCCGGTGGTGAGCGGTGTCGTGGCCGTGCCGCGGGCGGTCAGCCGGCCGGCCAGCGTTCGCACGGTCGTTTCACCCCAGCCCGTGACCAGCGCGGATGTCGGCTTGACCCGCAGCGGCAGCACACCGGCGTCGTTGCGGACCGCGGTCGTCGTGTGGTCGGTGATCTGCTGGGCGGCGGCCAGGTTGCCGGGCGGGCCGACAGCGCCCGGCACCGCGTCCACGTCGACCAGCGGGCTGGTGAGCATGCCCCGGAGGAACTTCATCCGCAGCACCCGCAGCACGCTCTGGTCGATGCGGCGCTCGCTGATCTCACCGCCGCGCACGGCGTTCAGGACGCTGGTGACGGCCAGCTCCAGGTTCACCGGCATCAACAGCTGGTCGACGCCCGCTTTGAGCGCGAGCACCGGGATCTCCGCGTCGGAGTGCAGCTTGCGCACGCCGTCCATGCTGAGCGAGTCGGTGATGACCACGCCGTCGTAGCGCAGCTCGTCGCGCAGCAGGCCGGTGACGACGGGCTTGGACAGCGTCGCCGGTTCACCGGACGGGTCGATCCGCGGCGTCTGGATGTGCGCGGTCATGATCGAGTCGACGCCCGCCGCGATGGCAGCGCGGAACGGTGGCGCCTCGATCTGCCGCCACTGCTCCACCGTGCGGTCCACCACCGGCAGGCTCGTGTGGCTGTCCTCCGCCGTGTCGCCGTGGCCGGGGAAGTGCTTCGCCGTCGCCGACACCGCGCCCTTGGACAGGAAGCGCTGCTGGTAGCCGCGGACCTGGGCGGCCGTCATGTCGGCGGTCAGCGCGGGGTCGCTGGAGTACGAGCGGACCCCGATCACCGGGTTCACCGGGTTCGAGTTCACGTCCGCGTCCGGCGCGAAGTCCTGGTTGATCCCCATCGCCCGCAACTCGTTCGCGGTGATCGTGGCAGCCTTCTCGGCGTCGGCCGTCGACCGGCTCGCGCCCAGCGCCATGTTGCCGGGGAACTGCGTGGCAGGTGCGCCTATTCGGGTGACGATCCCCATTTCCTGGTCGGTGGAGATCGCGAGCGGAATTCGACTTCCCGACCCCATCGCGGCGCGCTGGAGACCGTTCGACAGGGTCGCGATCTGCTGCGGGGTGTCGATGTTGTCGCGGCTGGAGTTGTTGAAGTAGACGACCCCGCCGGGGTGGAACTTCTGCACGACCTGCGCCGGGGTGTCGACGCCGAAGTCCGTTCGGTTCACCGGATTCACCTCGTCGGGTGATTGCCCGTTCAGGTAGGTCACGAACAGCTGACCGACCTTTTCCTCCAGCGTCATCCCGCGAACGAGGGTGGTGATGTTCTGCGGTGCCGTGGAACCGGGTTCCGCGGTCGCGGTCAATGGTGCGCACATACCGGCCGTGACCAGCACGACAACGGCTAACGGACGTCCGACCCGGCCCACACGAGCCTCCCCAGGCGTGTTTCCCACAACTATCCGGACATATTCGCAAGTTACCCACGTCGTGCGGGTCGGTCAACGGGTGGGGATTCTGCCGGGTCCGGGGGAATCGGGCTGGATGAAAAAGGCGGAGACCCCGCACTTTCGTGCGGGGTCTCCGCCAACAGCACGGGCCTTCGAGTTACCAAGCGTGCAACTCGTGCCGTATAAACCTGGCCTCGGCGTCCGGCGTCCCAGTACGCAGGCCCTAGACGGCAAGCCTCCCGCGGCGTGCTGCGCGTGGGTGCTCGAAGTCCGTGCACGGAGCTCTGCCGGGGTGGACGTCGCTTCTCTTCTGCTCCGTCCCTGGCCGACCGGAGGTCCGCACCTCCCTTTGTAGACCGTGTTCGCCGTCACAGCAAGGCCTCGGAAGGGTGCACCGGTCAAGCGACTTTCAGTAGCGAAAGTTGGCCGGTCGCCCGCGTTTCCGCCGCGGTACCGCTGATCGGGCGGAGGCCGTCACCCACCGGTTCACCAGCACTCAGCTGCGTCGCCGACGGCGCATCCCGTACCAGGCCACACCCGCCGCGGTCACCGCTCCGAGCCCGATCGCGGTGACCGCGACGGCCGTGCCCGTAGGGGTGGGGATGCGGGCGCGGAGCGAGACCGGATCGGAGAACGTGAGCACCGGCCAACCCCGTTGAGCGGCGATCTTGCGCAGTGCGCGGTCCGGGTTCACCGCCGTCGGGTGGCCCACCGCTTCCAGCATCGGCAGGTCGCTCACGGAATCGGAGTACGCGAAGCAGAGTTCGAGGTCGTACCCGTGCTTCTGCGCGAGCTGCTTGACCGCGATGGCCTTGTTCTCTCCCGCGCAGTAGAAGTCGACCTCGCCCGAATAGCGGCCTCCCCCGACCACCATCCGAGTGCCGACGCTGTGCGACGCGCCCACCATCCCGGCGATGGGGGCCACCAGTTCCTCACCGGACGCCGACACCACGACGACGTCGTGGCCCTCCGACTTGTGATCGGTGATCAATTGGGTGGCTTCCTTGTAGACGAGGGGATCCACGATGTCGTGGAGCGTCTCGTCGACGATGGACCTGACCTGTTCGACGTCCCATCCCTGGCAGAGCGCGGTGATGTGCGAACGCATCCTGTCCATCTGGTCCGCGTCCGCTCCCGCGAGCATGAACACGAACTGCGCGTAGGCGCTCTTGAGCACCGCGCGCCGGTTGATCAGACCCTCCTGGAAGAAGGGCCTGCTGAACGCCAGCGCGCTCGACTTGGCGATGACCGTCTTGTCCAGGTCGAAGAACGCGGCGACTCGGTTGCCTTGTGCGGGGGCTTCGCCGCTGCCGGGATCGGTCACGCGGTCAGTTTAGGGGGTGGGTTCCGGGTCGGCGTTTCGCTTTTTGACGAAGTCGCTGTGCGCCGTACGACGGAAATTCCTCGTGTCCTCCAACGGAAGACGAGCACCGGTCAAGGTTCTGGGGATACAGTGGTGCCGTCCGGTTCTGCCGGACAGGTTCAGTCCGACCCCCCGGGACTGAACCAATGACGACCCCCGTCCCTCCCCCCTGGCGGGGGTCGTCCCATGTCCGGGGTCAGGTGAACCACCTCTGCTGCGGCCTTTCCGCGCCCCTGTCCCGGCGTTCGGAGCCCAACCCCTCAGCCTTTCCCACCGCACCGACGAAGTCGGCCCTTGTCCGCTGACTTGTCCACAGGCGCGGCAGTTGTCCACATGTTGATCTTCGTCGCTTGTGGCATTGCTCACGACAGCCGACCGTTGACCTCGGACCTGCACCGAGTCGATTGGGAGGTGAGCCTGCGTGGAAGCGAACCGACCCGTGGCTCTGGTGGGCGACGAACCACTGCTGGACGACCTGCTCCGCCTGGCCGCGGCGGCGGGGTGCGACCTGGACCGCGTGCCGGACGCCGCGGCCCTGCGCACCCGCTGGAAAGACGCGCCCGTGGTGCTGCTGGACGAGTGGGGCGCCTTCGAGTGCAGGCTGCTGAACCTGCCGCGCCGCACCGGTGTCTACCTCGTCTGCACCCAACCGCCCTCGCCACCGGTGTGGCCGGAGGCCGTGGCGCTGGGGCTGGAACGCGTGGTCGAACTCCCCGCCGCCGAGCAGTGGCTGGCGGGCGCGCTGGCCGACCTCGCCGAAGGCCCGCCCAGCCCGGACGGCCGGGTGATCGCGCTCCTCGGCGGCCGCGGCGGAGCGGGCGCGTCCGTGCTCGCCGCCGCCGTCGGCCAAGCCGTCCTCACCTCCGGTGGCCAAGGGCTCCTGATCGACTGCGACCCCCTCGGCGGCGGACTGGACCTGACGCTCGGCACCGAGTCCGTCGAGGGCCCGCGCTGGCCCGAACTGCACCTGACCGGCGGTCGGGTGGCCGCCTCCGCACTCCACTCCGCCCTGCCCGGTCGCACGGGGAAGCACGGCCGCCTGACCGTTCTCTCCTGCGACCGCGACGGGCGGGGCCCGGAACCGGACGCCGTCGCGGCCGTCGTCGAAGCAGGCCGCCGTGCGGGCGAAACGGTCGTCTGCGACCTGCCCCGCCAGCTCACCGAGGCGGCCTGCGCCGCCCTGGACCGAGCGGACCTGGCCGTGCTCGTCGTCCCGGCGGAGGTCCGCGCGACCGTGGCGGCCAAGCGGGTGGCGCACCGCGTCGCCGAGCGCGGCGTCAAACTGGCCGCGGTCGTCCGCGCCCCCGGCCCGACGGGCTTGCGCGGCAAGGAGATCGCCACCGCGGTGGGCATTCCGCTCCTCACCTCCATGCGCCCCGAACCGGGCTTGGCGATCGCACTGGACCGGGGTCGCTTCCCGGAGGGCGCCAGAGGCCCGCTGGCCCGTGCCGCCAAGGCGGTCCTGGACGCCCTGCACGCCGACTGACGCCGGCCGTCACCCCTCTCCGGACCAGGTCGACATCGCGGGTCACGTCCCCGACCGTTCCCGCGATCCGTCGGCCTTCCCGCCGGTCGGGCGGCCGTCCCGCACCGCCCGACCGGCCCCAGCAACCTTGATCGAGGAATCCATGAGCGCAGACCTGGTCGAACGAGTCCGCCGCCGACTGGCCGTCGGCCGGGCCGAACTGACACCGGCCGCGGTGGCGGAAGCCGTGCGCGACGAAGCCGGAGGCGTCCTTGGCGACGCCGAGGTGTTGTCCGCCTTGACGTTGCTGCGCCAGGAGTTCGTCGGCGCAGGCCCGCTTGACCCGCTGCTGGCCGACCCCGACACCACGGACGTGCTGGTCACCGGCCCCGCCGACGTGTGGGTCGACGGGGCACAAGGCTTGCGCCGCACCACGGTCGCGTTCCCCGACGAGGCCGCGGTCCGCAGGCTCGCCCAACGCCTGGCGGTGGCAGCGGGCCGTCGCCTCGACGAGGCGGTGCCCTACGTGGACGGCTGGCTGCCGGGCTCAGGCCCGTCCGGCCGGATCCGCCTCCACGCCGTCCTCCCCCCGATCGCCGCCGCGGGCACCTGCCTCTCCCTCCGCGTCCTCCGCCCAGCCGTGCACGACCTGGACGAACTCCGCGCCCGCGGCACCTTCGACGACGAGACCGCCACCCTCCTGCGGGCGATCGTCACCTCGCGGCTCGCGTTCCTCGTGGTGGGGGGCACGGGCTCTGGCAAAACCACCCTCTTGGCGGCGTTGCTCGGCTGTGTCCCGCACACGGAACGCGTCCTCTGCGTGGAGGACGCGGGCGAACTGCAACCGGCCCACCCCCAGGTGATCCGCCTGGTGGCCCGTCCAGCCAACATCGAGGGCGCGGGCGAGGTCCCGGTTCGCGAGCTGGTCCGCCAAGCCCTCCGCATGTGTCCCGACCGCATCGTCGTGGGCGAGGTCCGCGGAGCCGAGGTCTGCGACCTGCTGGCCACCCTCAACACCGGCCACGACGGCGGCGCGGGCACCCTCCACGCCAACTCCCCGACCGAGGTCCCAGCCCGCTTGGAAGCACTGGCCGCACTGGGCGGCCTCGACCGCGCCGCCCTGCACAGCCAACTGTCCGCGGCCGTCCAGGTGGTCCTCCACATGCAGCGAACCCCGCAGGGCACCAGACACCTGGCCGAAATAGGCGTCTTCCACCGCACTCCGACAACCCTCGAAGTCCACACAGCCTGGCACCACACCAATGGACCACAAGCCGCCTGGCCAACCCTGCAATCCCTGCTGCGCCACCCGCTCTGACCCCCATCCGGCCGATCAACCACACCAGCGGCAAGCCAGACCGGCTTTCCACTCGCCCGATCCGATCCCTGATGGGGAGCCCGACTTCCCGTCACCCAACCCAGCGCACGCCGGCGACGACCCTCGCAGCCATGTCCCAACCGACCCCCAACCCCTCGGCCAGCCCACAACGTTTCCCGCACTCGAGCTCGCCACCGTTCCCGGCGGTCCCCTTGCCGGTCGACCGGCAAGCTCGCCGCCGTTCCCGACCTAGGCGCTTCCCTTGCCGGCCGACCAACCGTCTTCCCCCGACCGGCTACGCGACGCGGCTGAGCCTGTCGTCGCCAACCGCCTCAGATCCCCACTCCCGGCCACCAAGGCGTAGCGGTTCCCGCAAACCAAGCTGACCGCCGTTCCCCGATCCCCAGCCTGGCGAAGCAGCCCTCACCCGCGATCAGCCGACCACCGACTCAACCCGTCTGCCTCTTCTTGGTACTCCCTCAGCGATCCGGGCTGCCGTGCCGCCGTTCCCCGGCCTCGATCCCTGCCCACGACCGCCGGACAGATGTGGTCGCGCTTCCCGAATAGATCACTCGATCCACCGTTCTCCTTGTCAGCCAAGACAATCCGCCCCCGTCGCAGCAGATCCAGCCGACGCCTCCACCCGAACAGCGAGGTGACCGAGCCATGACCTTGTCGGACTCACCAGTGGTGCCGTTTGCCGTCCTGGCCGCAGCACTGCTGGTCCTCCCAGCGTCCGCCTCAGCCCGCCGACTCCGTGCCCTGGCCGCACCTCGGCCTCGCCGATCGAGGAAACCCGGCCGCCGAGCCCTCGTCCTGACCACCTGCGTACTGGTGGGTCTCCTGGGTGGTCCAGCCGCTCTCCTCGCGACCGCGATGGTCGGAACCGTTGTCTGGCGCGGTTTCCGTTCACGCGCCCACGAACGATCCCGCCTCGCGGCCTCCTCGGCGATAGCCGACGGCTTGGCGGCCTTCGTCGCGGAACTCAAGGCCGGTGCCCACCCGGCCGCCGCGGCGGCCGGAGCCGCGCAGGACGCCGAAGAACCGGCCACCACGGTCCTGACCGGCATCGCCTCCACCGCGCGACTGGGCGGGGACGTCAACACGGCACTGGACACGATGTCCCGCACCAGACCCGAACTGTCGGCGGCACTGGGTCCGCTGGCACGAGCCTGGCACCTGTCCGATCACCACGGGGTGCCGCTGGCCGACGTGCTCGACGCGGTCCGCCGCGACCTGGAACGCCGAGTCGCGTTCGCGGGCCAGGTCAAGGCGCGCATGGCAGGTCCGCAAGCCAGTGCCACGGTGCTGGCCGGACTCCCGCTGTTCGGCATCGCGCTGGGCGAGTTGAGCGGCGCTCACCCCCTGCGGGTCCTGACCTCCACCGGCGCAGGCCAGGTCCTGCTCGTCCTCGGCGCGCTCCTGATCTGCGCGGGCCTGCTGTGGAGCACCCGCCTGACCACCAGGGCGGCGAAGTCATGACCTTCCTCCTGCTGGCCATGGCCCTGTTGGTGCTGCCGTCCCCGCCTCCGGTCCTGCACCGCCTGACCCCGCCCAAGGCGAAACCGCCGAGCCCGCCACCCCCGACCGCCGACGACCCGCTGACGGTCGCCGCCACCTGGGACCTGCTGGCCGCCTGCCTGAAGGCCGGGCTGCCGGTGGCGAACGCCGTGCACGCGGTCGTCGACGGCTTGTCGCCACCAGCGGCGACCGTCCTGCGCCAGGTGGGGTCCCTCCTCTCCTTGGGCGCGGACCCCGTGACCGCCTGGGCACCCGCCCTGGCCCACGACACCACCGCCCCGCTGGCCCGTGGCGCTCGTCGCACCGCACGATCCGGCGCGGCGCTGGCGGCCTTGGCGGCAGACCTGGCCGCCCGCGTGCGCGAGCAGGTGGCGGACCAGGCCGAGGCCCGAGCCCAACGGGCCGCCGTCCTGGTGGCCGGTCCACTCGCCGCCTGCTTCCTCCCGGCCTTCTTCTGCCTGGGAGTCCTGCCGGTCGTGATCGGCCTGGCCACCCGCTTCACCACGACCTGGTGACCACCCCGCCCCACCAACCGAAGAGGAGCAACAGATGCACCACCTCATCCGCGAAGCCTTCCGAGGCGACGACGGCATGACCACCGCCGAGTACGCGATCGGCACGATCGCCGCGGCGGCCCTGGCGACCGCGCTCTACGTCGTGCTCAGCGGGGAGTCCGTCGCCCAAATGCTGGAGGACCTGGTCAAGGGGGCCTTCACGGTGGGCGCATGACACCCCGGCGCCGGTCCCGCTCGTCGAACGACAGCGGCATGGTCACGGTCGAAGCGGCCATCTCCGTCTTCGCCCTGGCACTGGTCCTGTCGCTGGGAGCGGCGGCGATCATGGCCGTGGTGGGCCAACTCCGCTGCACGGACGCCGCCCGCGAGGTCGCACGCCTGGTAGCTCGCGGCGAACCGGAACGCGCCGACGCGGTCGTGCAGGCCATCGCTCCCGCCGGCGCACACCTGACCGTGCGAACGGACGGCGACACCGTCCAAGTGGAGGTCTCGGCCGACGCGGGCAACCTCCTGCCGGGTCTCCACCTGACCGCGCGCGCCTACGCGGTCCTCGAACCGACATCCGACGGCTGACAGGACCGATCGGTCGAGCCGCGTCCGGCACACCGCAAAGAACTGAGGAGAGCGATTTGACGGGAAGGACGACCCCGGCCGTGGTTGGCCGCCGGCCAACAAGGAGTTGAGCGGGGTAGCACCAGCGTCGGCTGACGGCAGGGTTCGCCACCTCATGACCGGAGGTTCGGCGGCACCAGGCGTTGACCGTTGGTCGACAAGACCAAGGACGCGTACCTGACCGCTGGTCGAGGGGCGATGTCGCTCGTTGCCGACTACCGGCAGGCACGGCGGGGGAAGTCGGTGCCACTGGTCGGGTTGCCAGTCCGTGCCGTTGACCGCCGGTCAACGGCACGGAGGTGGTTACCCGCTGCCCGACGAGTCAAGAGGGGGTCCGTGTCCGTTGACCGGCGGTCAACGGCAAGACAGTGCGTACCTGCCGCCGAACAAGGGAGGGGCACATGTTCGTTGGCCGCTGGTCAACAGCGAAGGAGGCCTGCGTGGCCGATGACCAGGGCTCGGTGACGGTGCTCGCCGTGGTGTGGCTGGCCGTGTTCGGGGTGCTGATCGCGTTCGGCGTCCAGGCCGGTGGGGTGGTGGTGCGGCGGCACGAGGTCGCGGCGGCCGCGGATCTGGCGGCGGTGGCCGCTGCCGCTCACCTCACCGACGGCGTGGACCTCGCCTGTGAAAGGGCGAGGTGGGTGGTCGAACGGATGGGTAAGCGGTTGATCGGCTGCGCGGCGGGCGGTTGGGAGGTGGTCGTGGAGGTCGAGGGATCCATTTCGCCCTTCGGCGCGGTGAGCGTTCGGGCTAGGGCCGGTCCGGCTGAAGGGTGAACAGGGGTTGTCCGCGATGAACGGTCATCCATCCACGGTGAGCGGACTCACATGGGGGTTCTGGTCGCTCTCAGCTGGCTCTCAGGTTCAGCCGGCAGTTCAGCCGCCCGCAGTGGAGGCTTCGTTCGCCGTGCCATTCCGACCAGTTGTCGACGGGGAGTTACATCCGGCGCTGCTGATGCCGTTAATTGGAGTAGCGGCACCGACACGGTGTCCGGCGGCACCGACACAGTGTCAGTGTTCGTCAGCGTTCACGTAGTTGGAGGCGACAAAGCTATGGAGTGGTCGGATAGCTGGCGCGGGGCCTTCCGCATCGAGCTGCGGGCAGAGGCAGTGGGCCTCGCGTGGCACGGGTGGCCTGTGCTGCCGGGGACCTATCCGGCCGGTTCGGAGAACGGCGAAGTCCAGTGGGCCGGGCGTGGCGGTGTCGAGACCGACGGGCCGGTGCCGGTGCACGGCGACTGGCAGGAGCGCGTCGGCACGCAGCCGAACCAGGTCGCGGCGTGGTGGACAGGTCAGTCGTACAGCGTGCTCGGTGCCACGGGTCACGTGTTCGACGCGATCGAGGTGAGCGCGGACCTCGGTCGGCGGGCCGCCGTGGCGTTGCGCACCATCGGGATGCCGGTGCCGATCGTCGCCACGCCCGCCGGTGCGTGGATGTTCCTGGTCGAGTCCGGCCAGTCGCTGCGCGCCGACCTGGTGGCGGACGAAGGCGTCCGCCACTACGGCAAGGGCGAGTACATCGCGCTGCCGCCGTCGCCGGTCCAGCACGGTGTCGTGCACTGGCGGGTCAAGCCGCAGATCTGCGGCTGGAAGCTGCCCGCGTCGCGGATCGTGCAGGACGCCCTCGTCGAAGCCATCCAGCTGCCTTCGCTGTTCGAGGCCAACGTTCAGCGGCTGGTCGCCGCAGAGCGGGGCTGACCCCCGAGCTGGCCGTCCTGGGTGCTGTTGGTTCTCTCCCCGACAACCCCGAGAACAGTGCCCAGGACGGCCATCCCACCTGCTTTGTCCAGCGGTTCGTTGCCATTCCCGCACTTCGGCGACTGAACGCAGGACGGGCAACCAGCCGGACACGTACACGAAGCGATCGCTTCCCGAGTAGCGACCAGCCAGGGGATCACAGCGGCGAAGCCGCGGTCGGCGAATCCGGCCCCTCCTGGATGACCGTCGTGCACGAACACCGTCGCCTCCCCGGTGTCCGCGTGCAGTGCGGTCGACACACCGCCGATGTCCCAGCGGTCACAGGTCGCGAAGAGCGGTAGCAGGCCGATCGCCGCGTGTTCGGCGGCGTGCAGCGCACCGGGGACGCGCGCGGGATCCAGACCCGCGCCCCCCGGTGCGCTGCTCGCCAACAACTTCTCCGACACCGTGTACCAGACCGCCCTGGTGAGCAGCACCTGCTCGGGCATGTCGAGCGGCACCTGGTCGATCACCTGACCGGACGGCAGCCGCCGCAGGTAGCCGACGACCTGAGAGGTCACCTCGACCTCGCCGAGGCACACCGAGACACCCTCGTAGTCCCGCTGCTCCAGCGTGCGGACCACGGTGATGTCGACGGACTCGCGGGCCATCGTCGACCAGTCCGGCCGTTCGGCGTGCACGAGCGCCATGCCCTGCTCCAGGTCCAGGTCGTCCACGACGTACGACTCGCCCTGGTGCAGGTACACCGCGCCCTGGTGGACCGAGCGGTGCGCGGCGCCAGGGTCGACGGTGCCGAGCATGCGGCCCGAATCGGCCTCCACGACGACGACCTGGTCGCCGCCCGAGCCGCGGATGTCGACGTCGGCGTGCGGGCGGTCGTGCGAAGCCCAGTACCAGCCGTTCGGCCTGCGGCGCAGCAGTTTGCGCTCCACCAGGTCGGCCAGCACGGGCAGGGCCGCGTCGCCGCCGAACTCCGCCAGGCCGTCCGGGGTCAGCGGCAGCTCCGACGCCGCGCACGCCAGGTGCGGGGCGAGCACGTACGGGTTGGTGGGGTCGAGCACGGTCGCCTCGACGGGGCGGTCGAACACCGCGGGCGGGTTGTGCACGAGGTAGGTGTCCAACGGGTCGTCGCGGGCGACGAACACGACCAGCGCGCTGTCGCCGGAACGGCCCGCGCGGCCCGCCTGCTGCCAGAACGACGCCAACGTTCCCGGAAAACCCGCCACCACCACGGCGTCGAGGCCCGCGATGTCGACGCCCAGTTCCAGCGCGTTCGTCGTCGCCACACCGAGCAGCCGCCCGCTGGACAGCGCGCGTTCCAAGGCGCGGCGCTCCTCCGGCAGGTAGCCCGCGCGGTACGCGGCCACCCGGCCCGGCAGGGAGTCGTCCACTTCGGCCAGCAGCCGCTGGGCGCCCATCGCCGTCAGCTCCGCGCCGACGCGCGACCGGACGAAAGCCAGCGACCGCGCGCCTTCCACGACCAGGTCGGCCAGGATGCGGGACGTCTCGGCGCCCGCCGAGCGGCGGACCGGGGCGCCGTTCTCGCCCGCGAAGTCCTCCAGCAGCGGGGGTTCCCACAGCGCGACCGTGCGGGACGCGCGCGGGGAGCCGTCCTCCGTCACGGCGGCGCACTCGGCGCCCAGCAACCTGCCCGCGGAGGCCGCGGGGTTGGTCACCGTCGCCGAGGCCAGCACGAACACCGGGTCCGCGCCGTACTTGCGGGCGACGCGGCGGAGCCTGCGCAGCAGCAGCGCGACGTGCGAGCCGAACACGCCGCGGTAGGCGTGGCACTCGTCGACCACGACGTACTTGAGCCGCTTGAGCAGCCGGATCCAGCGGGTGTGGTTCGGCAGGACGCCGCGGTGCAGCATGTCCGGGTTGGTGAACACCCAGTTGGCGTAGGCGCGCACCCAGTCGCGTTCGGCCATCGGCGTGTCGCCGTCGAACGACGACGCGTGCACGCCCGGCACGGCCAGCGCCTCGACCGAGCGCAACTGGTCCGCGCCCAGCGCCTTGGTGGGCGCCAGGTACAGCGCGGTGGCCCGCGGATCGGTGCTCAGCGCCGTGAGCACCGGCAGCTGGTAGGCCAGCGACTTGCCGGACGCGGTGCCCGTCGCCAGCACGACGTGGCGCCCCGACCAGGCGAGGTCGGCGGCCTGGACCTGGTGCCGCCACGGCTGTTCGACCCCGCACGAGCGCACGGAGTCGATCACCGGTTCGGCGACCCAGGAGGGCCACTGAGCCAACTGGGCGGCGCGACGTGGCATATCGGTGACGTGCGTGAGCGGTGATTCCCCGCTGGGTACTCCGGCGAGCACCCGTTCCAGCAGTCGGCGTCCCTGGTCGGCCACGGGCGGCAGCTTCGCACACCGCACCGACAGTTCTGGCACCGTCGAACCACCGCGCACCGCTTCCTGCGTAGATAACGGTGTGTGCACGGAGCGGGACGTATCGTTGCGGGCTTGCGGCCTATGAATAGACTCCGCCGAATCGCATCCAATGAGGGGTGCATCACGTGGTGTCAGGGCAGGCGCAGGTCGGCCGGTCGGGTGGCGCACGCGATGCGGTCCCCTGTTGGGCAAACACTCACCAGGAGGACGGATGTCCCGGCAATTCCTCGCGGAGGGCCTTGAACTCTCCGGAGGTGATCGCGGCGTCGTAGCCGTGATCGCCGTGGTCGCCCTGGCAGCCCTTGCCGTCGGCTACGTACTGCTCAGGGAGGTGCTGGCCGCGGGCCAGGGCACCGACAAGATGCAGGAAATCGCCAAGGCGGTCCAAGAGGGCGCAGCGGCTTACCTCAACCGGCAGTTCCGCACGCTCGCACCCTTCGTGGTGATCGTTTTCGTTCTGCTGTTCGCGCTTCCCGCCGATGACCTGAACGAGCGCATCGGCAGGTCGCTGTTCTTCATCTTCGGCGCGGTGTTCTCCGCCAGCATCGGCTACCTCGGCATGTGGCTGTCGACCCGCGCGAACGTGCGCGTCGCCGCCGCGTCGAAGGAGGAGGGCGGTCGGGAGAAGGCGACCCGCATCGCGTTCCGCACCGGTGGCGTGGTCGGCATGATGACCGTCGGCCTCGGCCTGTTCGGCGCCGCTGTCGTCGTGCTGGTCTACGCGGGTCAGGCCCCGAAGGTGCTGGAGGGCTTCGGGTTCGGCGCCGCGCTGCTGGCGATGTTCATGCGCGTCGGCGGCGGCATCTTCACGAAGGCCGCCGACGTCGGCGCCGACCTGGTCGGCAAGGTCGAGCAGGGCATCCCCGAGGACGACCCCCGCAACGCCGCGACGATCGCCGACAACGTCGGCGACAACGTGGGCGACTGCGCCGGCATGGCCGCGGACCTCTTCGAGTCCTACGCCGTGATGCTCGTCGCGTCGCTGATCCTCGGCACCGCCGCGTTCGGCGCGCAGGGCCTGCTGTTCCCGTTGATCGTCCCCGCGATCGGTGTCGTCACCGCCGTCATCGGCGTGTACACCACCAAGGCGCGGCCGGGCGAGAACGGCTTGGCGGCGATCAACCGCGCGTTCTACATCTCCGCGATCATCTCCGCCGTGCTGTGCACGGTGGCGGCGTTCGTCTACCTGCCCAGCTCGTTCGCGAACCTGGACGGCGTGTCGGACGAGATCAAGGGCACCAGCGGCAACCCGGCGCTGATCGCGGCCATCGCGGTCATCATCGGCATCGTGCTCGCGGGCGTCATCCTCTGGCTGACCGGCTACTACACCGGCACCGAGCACAAGCCCGTCAAGGAGGTCGGCCGCACGTCGCTGACCGGCGCCGCGACGGTGATCCTGTCCGGCATCTCGGTCGGTTTCGAGTCGGCGGTCTACACCGCGCTGGTGATCGGCGCGGCCGTGTACGGCGCGTTCCTGCTGTCCGGTTCGGTCGTCGTGGCGCTGTTCGCCGTGGCGCTGGCCGGTTGCGGTCTGCTCACCACGGTCGGCGTCATCGTCGCCATGGACACGTTCGGCCCGGTCAGCGACAACGCCCAGGGCATCGCCGAGATGTCGGGCGACGTCGACGGCGAGGCCGCGCAGATCCTCACCGAGCTGGACGCGGTGGGCAACACCACCAAGGCCATCACCAAGGGCATCGCGATCGCGACCGCCGTGCTGGCGGCGACCGCGCTGTTCGGCTCGTACAAGGACGCCATCACGCAGTCGCTGGCCAAGGTCGGCGCGACGTTCGACAACGCCGACTTCGTGGCGTTCACGCCGGACGTCCTGGTCGGTCTGATCATCGGCTCGGCCGTGGTGTTCATGTTCTCCGGTCTCGCGGTCAACGCCGTGACCAGGGCCGCGGGCGCCATCGTGTTCGAGGTGCGGCGCCAGTTCCGCGAGAACCCCGGCATCATGGACTACTCGGTGAAGCCCGAGTACGGCCGCGTCGTGGACATCTGCACCAGGGACTCGCTGCGCGAGCTGGCCACCCCCGGCCTGCTGGCCGTGCTGGCCCCGGTCGCCGTGGGCTTCGGCCTCGGCGTCGGCCCGCTGGCGGGCTTCCTCGCGGGTGCGATCGCGACCGGCACGCTGATGGCGGTGTTCCTGGCCAACTCCGGTGGCGCCTGGGACAACGCGAAGAAGCTGGTCGAGGACGGCAACCACGGTGGCAAGGGCTCCGAGGCCCACGCCGCGACGGTCATCGGCGACACCGTCGGCGACCCGTTCAAGGACACCGCGGGCCCGGCCATCAACCCGCTGCTGAAGGTGATGAACCTGGTGTCGGTGCTGATCGCGCCCGCCATCATCGCGTTCTCCATCGGTGCGGACGCGTCCACGGGCATCCGCTTGTCGATCGCGTTCGTCGCGGTGGCGATCATCGTGGCCGCCGTGGTGATCTCCAAGCGCCGCGGCACCGTGATCGAGGACAGCCCGGCGGAGACGGTCTCCAACAACGCCGTCTAGCCGTGCCGGGTTCCACCCCCTGAGAAGGCGCGTTCGGGTCCTCACCGACCCGGACGCGCCTTTTCGGTTCACACTGGACGGGACCCCACGACCCGATCCAGGGAGATGGACATGAGGCTCAGCCTCGCCGCACTGCTCGCCGCCGCGGCCCTCGTCGCCGGGTGCACGTCGGGCGGCAGCGGTCCGACCAGCGCTTCTCCGTCGGCGCCGACCGCCGATCCGGCCGTGGCGTACATGGACCAGGTGTGCTCGGCGATCCCCGGCTTCGCGACCGCGGTCAAGACGCCGCCGCAGCTCGACGCGACCGATCCCGTCAAGTTGAAGGCCGACATGAGCGCCTACATGGGCCAGCTCGCCGACGCGTTCGCCAAGTCCACCGCCGACCTGCGGGCCGTCGGCCCGTCCCCGGTCGCCGGCGGCGACGAGCAGGTGAAGAAGGTGGCCGACGCGTTCGACGGGGCCGCGACGATGTTCGCCGACGCGAAGGCGAAGGTCGAGCAGGCCGACGCGGCGGACCCGAGCGGTGGCCTCCAGGCCGCCGGTGAGGCGATCGCGAAGCTCGCCGAGTTCGCGCAGCCCCTCAGCGACCTCGAAACCAGCCCTGAGCTGCTGGAGGCCGCGGAGAAGGCGCCGAAGTGCCAGTCGATCCGCCCGACGGCCACCACCGGCACCACCCCCACCACCACGTCCTGAGCACTGGTCTCGATTGGGGAACGAGACGCCGAACGGCCCAAGAACCGCCTCCGAGCGGACCAGGGGGAGGAGTAGGTTCCCCCCTCATCTCCGCTCGACTCGATTGCACCGGGAGTCCCTCATGAGGCACCGCCTCGCCGTGGCAGGCGTCTTCGCCGCCGCCGCCCTCACCCTGACCGCGTGCGGCACCCAGACCGCGGGCACCGCCACCGGCACCGGCGGTTCCACCGGCACCGGCACCTCCTCCTCCGCCGCCGCGGGCGGCGACGAGACGGTCCAGTGGATCGACAAGGTCTGCGGCGCGAGCCTCGAGGTCATCAAGACCCTCTCCACCGAGCCGGAACTGGACACGACCGATCCCGGGAAGATGCAGACC
Organism: Umezawaea sp. cmx-9-4; assembly: GCA_049997955.1. GTDB lineage: Bacteria > Actinomycetota > Actinomycetes > Mycobacteriales > Pseudonocardiaceae > Umezawaea. Next base: position 39,146 of record JAEBDY010000017.1, read on the forward strand.
CAGTTCGCCGCGTGGCTCGGCGACGGTTCCACGGCCGTCGACGACGCCATCAAGAAGCTCAACGACCTGAAGGAGGGTCCGCACCCGGACTCCGAGAAGCTGGCCACGAGCGCCGCCGACATCTTCGGGCAGCTCAAGACCGCGCTCGACAAGGCCAAGACGGGTGTCGAGGCCGCGAACCCGCAGGACCCGGCGTCGATCGCCTCCGCGTTCACGCAGGTCGCGACCGACATGCAGGCCGTGGCGAAGATCGGCGAGGACTTCGACGGCGTGCTCGTCCGCTCGAACCTGGCCGAGGCGGAGAAGAAGGCCCCGAACTGCAAGGCCATCGAGGGCGCGGGCGGCACCACGTCCACCCCGCCGACCTCCTGATCCGCTCCGGGGGCCGTGCGGGTGTGAACGTCCGCGCGGCGTTCGGTTGCTGACACAGGTCGAACAGGTGTTCTACGCTCCGTGCGTGGGGCAACTGTCCTTCTACTCCGCCGAGGCGCGCCAACCGGGGGTTGGGGACCTGGCGGGCCTGCTGTGCGGGCCCGGCCAGGCGATGGGCTTCGGGCGGGGCACGGCGGCCCGCGTGTCGGTCGTCGTGGCGGACCGGGAGCGGGCGACCGCGCTCGCCACCGAGTGCGGTCGGCGGGGCGTCGTGGCGGAGATAGCGGCCGTGGAGGAGTGCGGCGCGCTGGTCCGCACGGCGTTTCGCGCGGATCTCACCCATTTGGCCGCCGAATGGCTGCGGGGCGGGGCGGCCAAGGCCGTTCCGCCGGAGTTCGAACTGGACGGGGCGGTGCTCAGGTTCTGGGCGCTGGTGTCGGGTGGCTGGGTCGACTCGGCGTACGCGCTCGGGCTCGACCCGGACGCCCCGGAAACACACGAACCCCTGCGTGCGGCCTTGATCGGCTCCGGTTTGCCCGCCACGCTCGTCGCCGGACCGAGCGGCGGACCGGTGCTCCGGGTGATCGGCAGGCGCAGGCTCTCGAGGCTCGCTGAACTGGTCGGGGAGCCGCCGGGCGGCGTTGCGGAAGGTGACTGGCCGGCAGCCTCGCCGGGTCCTCCCAACGGGCGATAGAGGACGGTTGTGTCACCCTGTCCGCACCAGCCCTGCCCAGCAGGGCTGGTCGACAGTGCACACTGGCGGGTCGAAGCACAGGGTTTGGAAGAGAGCGGGACAGCGTGGCTGGATCGACACGGACGAAAAACGGCTCCGGGGCTACGGGTGACGGCAATCGCCGATTGGTGATCGTCGAGTCGCCCGCCAAGGCGCGCAAGATCGCGTCGTACCTCGGCAGCAACTTCGTCGTGGAGTCGTCCAAGGGGCACATCCGCGACCTCCCGCGCGGTGCGGCCGACGTGCCCGCGAAGTACAAGGGGCAGCCGTGGGCGCGCCTCGGCGTCGACGTCGACCACGACTTCGAGCCGCTGTACGTGGTGACGCCGGACAAGAAGTCGACCGTCGCGGAGTTGAAGGAACTGCTCAAGGGCGTCGACGAGCTCTACCTCGCGACGGACGGTGACCGCGAGGGTGAAGCCATCGCGTGGCACCTGCTGGACACGTTGAAGCCGAAGATCCCGGTCCGCCGGATGGTCTTCCACGAGATCACCGAGCCCGCGATCCTCGCGGCCGCCGCGAACCCGCGCGACCTCGACCAGGACCTGGTCGACGCGCAGGAGACCCGCCGCATCCTCGACCGCCTCTACGGCTACGAGGTCAGCCCCGTGCTGTGGAAGAAGGTCATGCCGAAGCTCTCGGCGGGCCGCGTGCAGTCGGTGGCGACCCGGATCGTGGTGGAGCGCGAGCGGGAGCGGATGAAGTTCGTCTCCTCCTCCTACTGGGACATCTCGGCCACGATGGACGCGGGCGCCGAGGCGACGCCGCGCAACTTCGGCGCGCGCATGGTCGCCGTCGACGGCGCCCGGCTGGCGCTCGGCCGCGACTTCGGGTCGGACGGCAAGCTCAAGGCCGGGTCCGAGGTGCGGCTGCTCAACGAGGCCGAGGCGCGGGCGCTGGCCGCCGGCCTGGTCGACGTGCCGCTGACCGTGGCGAGCGTCGAGGAGAAGCCCTACACCCGCAAGCCGTACGCGCCGTTCATGACGTCGACGATCCAGCAGGAGGCGGGCCGCAAGCTCCGCTTCACCGCGGACCGCACGATGCGCACGGCGCAGAAGCTGTACGAGAACGGCTACATCACCTACATGCGAACCGACAGCACGACGCTGTCGGAGACGGCCATCACGGCGGCCCGCACGCAGGCGACGCAGCTCTACGGCGCGGAGTACGTCGCGGCCCAGCCGAGGCAGTACACCCGCAAGGTCAAGAACGCGCAGGAGGCGCACGAGGCGATCCGCCCCGCCGGTGAGGTCTTCCGGACCCCCGGCGAGGTCGCCCGCGAGCTGGACTCGGACGAGTTCAAGCTCTACGAGATGATCTGGCAGCGCACGATCGCCTCCCAGATGAACGACGCCCGCGGCAACACGACGTCGGTGCGGATCGTCGGCAAGGCGGCGACCGGCGAGGAGTGCACGTTCTCCGCCTCGGGCCGCACGATCACGTTCGCGGGCTTCCTCAAGGCGTACGTGGAGACGGTCGACGCCGAGGCCGGTGGCGAGTCGGACGACGCCGAGTCGCGGCTGCCGCAGCTGGTCAAGGGCCAGGCCGTCACGGCGGCGGACCTGACCGCCGACGGCCACTCGACCAGCCCGCCCTCGCGCTTCACCGAGGCCAGCCTGATCAAGACGATGGAAGAGCTGGGGATCGGTCGCCCGTCGACGTACGCGTCGATCATCAGCACCGTGCAGGACCGCGGGTACGTGTGGAAGAAGGGCTCCGCGCTGGTGCCCTCGTGGGTCGCCTTCGCGGTGGTCGGGCTGCTGGAGCAGCACTTCGGCCGACTGGTGGACTACGACTTCACCGCCGCCCTCGAAGACGAGCTGGACGGCATCGCCGCGGGTCGGCAGCAGCGCACCACGTGGCTGTCCGGCTTCTACTTCGGCGGCAGCGTCGGCCCGGAGAGCTCCATCGGCCGTTCCGGCGGTCTGAAGAAGCTCGTCGGGTCGAGCGTCGAGGAGATCGACGCCCGCCTGGTGAACTCGATCGGGCTGTTCGACGACGACGAGGGTCGTCCCGTCGTGGTCCGGGTCGGCCGCTACGGCCCGTACCTGGAGCGCGAGGTCATCGGCGAGAACGGCGAGCCGACCGCGCAGCGCGCCAACCTGCCGGACGACATGCCGCCGGACGAGCTGAACCTGGAGCTGGCCGAGAAGCTGTTCTCGACCCCCCAGGAGGGGCGTTCGCTCGGTGTCGACCCGGTCAGCGGCAACGAGATCCTCGCCAAGGAGGGCCGCTTCGGCCCGTACGTGACTGAGGTGCTGCCGGAGCCCGCCGACGAGAAGGCGGCCAAGAAGGCGCCCAAGCCGCGCACCGGTTCCCTGTTCAAGGACATGGCGCTGGACACGGTGACGCTGGAGGACGCGCTCAAGCTGCTGTCGCTGCCCAGGGTCGTCGGCAAGGACCCGGAGACCGGGGCCGAGATCACCGCGCAGAACGGGCGCTACGGGCCGTACCTGAAGAAGGGCACGGATTCGCGGTCGCTCGTCACGGAGGACCAGCTGTTCACGGTCACCCTGGACGAGGCGCTGAAGATCTACGCCGAGCCGAAGAAGCGCGGCCGTTCGGCCACCAGCGCCCCGCCGCTCAAGGAGATGGGCAACGACCCGGTGTCCGGCAAGCCGATGGTGGTCAAGGACGGCCGGTTCGGCCCGTACGTGACCGACGGCGAGACCAACGGGTCGCTGCGCAAGAGCGACACCGTCGAGGGCCTCACCGACGAGCGGGCGTCCGAGCTGCTGGCCGAGAAGCGCGCCAAGGGTCCGGTCACGAAGAAGAAGCCCGTGGCGAAGAAGCCGGCGGCTCCGCGCAAGAAGGCGCCCGCCAAGACGAAGAGCTGACGTACGCAGGGGGTGGCGGTGCCTGGACGACGAGAGTTCGGACCCGACGGGACTCAGGACCCGCCGCCACCTCCCGCGTACCCGGACGCCTTGGCGGGTCTGGTCACGGGGGAGACCCCCTACCGGCCGAAGCAGGCCGTGCCGCTGCTCCCGGTGTACGTGCCGGTGGTGCCGGACCCGGAGCTGGCGCGGCAGGCGATCCGGGACGCGATGCTGCAGGAGCGGCAGGTCCGGCCCGTGCGCACCCGCCAGCCGCTGCCACCGCAGATGCAGGTCAGCAACCACCGCGTGCAGTACCAGGCGCCGGTCGCCCCGACCCCGCTCGCCCACCCGCAGTCGACGAGCCCGCAGCAGCGGCCGCAGATGGAGCGGCCGAAGTCGCGGGGCTCCGCGTTCGGCGGCTGCCTGTTCGCGCTGCTGATCCTCGGCTCGGTGTTCTTCAACGTCATCCGTGACGTGGTCGAAGCGTTGTTGGACGCAATCCGCTGACTCTGCGCACCTACCGGGTCGGCCGAGGTTAGGCTGATCGGTGGGTGGCCTACAGGGGGTGGACAACATCCAGGACAGCGACGACGCAGGTCAGCTGAACGCGGGCGGGGAAGGCACGGCTTCGGCGACCCACAGGTTGCGCAGCGTGTTGGCGATCAGGCCGTTCCGCAGGCTGTGGGGCGTCACTTACCTGTGCAGCGTCGGTGACTGGCTGTCACTGCTTGCCTTGACGGGACTGGTCACCAAACTCGCCGAGGGCTACGGCTGGGAGGGCTTCGCGCTCAGCGCGGTCGTGCTCACCCAGCTGCTGCCCGGCATCCTGTTCGCGCCGCTCGGCGGTGTGCTGGCGGACCGGTTCGACCGCCGCAAGGTGATGGTCGCGTGCGACCTGGCGCGCGGCGCCCTGTTCCTGTCCATCGCGTTCGTCGGCGCCGCGTGGTGGCTGTTCATCGCCAACTTCCTGGTCGGCTGCTGCGCGATGCTGTGGATCCCGGCCAAGGAGTCCGCCGTCCCGAACCTGCTGCGCAGGCCGGACCAGGTGGAGTCGGCCAACCAGCTCGGTCTGGTGATGACCTACGGCATCTCCACGATCAGCGGCTTCGGCCTGTACGCGCTCATCTCCGGCATCCCCGGCTACCTGCACCTGACCAGCGACGACGTCGTGTTCCGGGTCGCGATCATCGCCGTGGTCGTCAACGGCCTGCTCTACATCACCTCCGCGGTCATCGTCGCGACCCGCATCCCCGAGCTGTCCGGCCGCGCCACGTCGACGACGAAGAAGCAGGACGCCGAGGACGAGCCGGGCTTCGGCGCGATGATGCGCGACGGCCTCCGCTACGCCTGGCGCACCCCGCTCGTGCGCGGCCTCGTGATCGGCATGATCGGCGCGTTCGCCGCGGCGGGCGCGGTCATCGGCTGCGCCAAGCTGTACGCACTGAGCCTGCTGGGCGGAGACAGCGCGTTCGCCCTGCTGTTCATCGCGGTCTTCATGGGCCTGGCCAGCGGCATGGCCCTGGCGCCCCGGTTCGCCCGCCGCCTGACGTACAACCGCCTCTTCGGCCTCACGATCGTCTGCGCGGGCCTGAGCCTGGTGATCGTCGCCCTCGCCCCGCACCTGTGGATCGCGCTCATCGCGGTGGCCATGGTCGGCGGCTGCGCGGGCATCGCGTTCCTCACCGGTCTCACGATCATCGGCTCCCAGGTCGAGGACTCCATGCGCGGTCGCATGGTCGCGCTGGTCCAGTCCCTGATGAAGATCATCCTGGGTCTTTCGACGGTCGTCACGCCGCTGCTGGTGACCGTGCTGAAGCCCCGCACGATCACCCTCTTCAACCACCCGATGAACGTCGACGGCACCCGTCCGGTCATGTTCGGCGCGGGCGTCCTGGCCGCCGTGGTGGGCCTCATCGCCTACCGCCAGATGGACAACCGGCGGATGGAGCCGATCCTCTCGGAGCTGTTCGCCGCCATCCGGGGCAAGACGAAGTCCTCCTCGGGCCTCCTCATCACCGTCGAGGGCGACACCCGCCAGGACACCGGGGTCCAGGCCCGGCGCCTGGCCGAAGCCCTGCGCGCCGAAGGCCACGACGTCCTCCTGGCCAGCGACCCGGAACTGGACGAGCACCGCCTGCGCAGCATGCTGTCCACGGTCGACCTGGCGGGCGTCCGCGCCCACGCCCTGGTCGCCGCGGCCGTGCGCGCCGACGTGGTCGAACGCGAGGTCCGGCCCGCGTTGGAGAGCGGCGCCCTGGTCGTCATGGAGCGCTACGTCGACAGCCCGCTTGCCCACTTCAGCGCGGTCGGCAGCGTCCAACCGGCCGAGGTGGAGGGCCTGGTCGACTGGGCCACCGGCCGCCTGCGCCCGGACGTCACGATCCTGCTGGACCGCTCACCGGTCACGATGCCCGCCGACGCGCTGAACGAGACCGTCTTCGGCAAGCCCCGCCGTCGGGCCATCGACAACATCGAGCACCATTGGCGCGTGCAGCGCCTCCTCACCGAAATGGCCTCCGCGGACCCGGACCGCTACGTCGTCGTGGACGCGGACGGCACCGAGGACGAGGTGGCGGAACGCGTGAGCACCGCGGTCCTCCCGCTGTTCGCGGAACGCCGCGTCACCGAGGCCCAGCCCGTTGTGGAGACCACATGAACACGAGCGTGTGGGCCGACGTCGTCGGCCAACCCGCTGCCGTAGAGGTCCTGTCCGCCGCTTCGGAAGCGGCGGGGCTGATCGTCGCGGGCGGCACCCCGCCCCCCGGCGCCATGACCCACGCCTGGCTGTTCACCGGCCCGCCCGGCTCCGGCCGCTCGGTGACCGCCAAGGCGTTCGCCGCGGCCCTGGAGTGCACCGCGGTCGACGACCGCCCCGGCTGCGGTGACTGCGCAGGCTGCCACACCACGGTCGCCGAGACGCACGCCGACGTCAGGTTCGTCGCCCCGGAGGGCCTGTCGATCTCCGTCGCGGAGATGCGCGCTCTGGTCCAGGCCGCCGCCCGCCGCCCCACCGGCGGCCGTTGGCAGGTGGTCATCATCGAGGACGCCGACCGCCTCACCGAGGGCGCGGCCAACGCGCTGCTGAAGGCCGTCGAGGAGCCGCCGGACCGCACGGTGTTCCTGCTGTGCGCGCCGTCGGACCACCCGGAGGACGTCTCCGTGACGATCCGCTCGCGCTGCCGGATCATCTCGCTGGGCACGCCGAGGCCGTCGGCCATCGCGGACGTGCTGGAGCACAGCGATGGCGTCTCGGCGGAGGTGGCCCAGTGGGCCGCGTCGGTCTGCGCGGGCCACGTCGGCCGAGCACGCAGGCTGGCGACCGACGAGCAGGTCCGGAAGCGCCGCGAGTCCGTGCTGAGGATCCCGTTGGCGGTCCGCCGCGCCCAGGACGTGTACACCTGCGCCGACCAACTGGTGGCCGCCGCCGAAGGCGACGCGACCACCGCCAACGAGACCCGCAACGAGGACGAGCGGTCGGCCCTGGAGACCGCCATGGGCGCGGGCGGCACCGGCAAGGGCACCGCGGCCGCCACCCGCGGGGCCAAGGGCGCGATGAAGGACCTGGAGAAGCGCCAGAAGTCCCGCGCCACCAGGACCCAGCGCGACTCCTACGACATCGCCCTCGTCGACCTCGCGGGCTTCTACCGCGACGTCCTGGTCACCGCCACCGGCTCGTCCGCCCGGCTGAACCACCCCGACCGCGCGGAGGACGCCCGCGTGGCCGCGGAGGCGTGGACCCCGGAATCGACCCTGCGCCGCCTGGAGGCCGTGCTGGCGTGCCGGGACGCGCTGGAGATGAACGTGAAGCCCCGCATCGCCATCGACGCCATGGTCACGGCCCTGCACCGCGGCTAGCGCTCCACGTACCCCAACGCGGTGGACACCGCCTCGGCCGCGCGGAGCACCCGCGGTCCGAGCACGGCCAACTGGTCCATCGTGTGCTCCATGGCCAGCGTGGACGCCGAGAGCCCGCCGACGACCGCGCCGGTGTGGTCGCGGACCGCCGCTCCGACGCAGCGGATGCCGACCTCGTTCTCCTCGTCGTCGAACCCGTAGCCGACGCGGCGCACCTCGGCCACCTCGGTGCGCAGCCGGTCCTCGGTGGTGATCGTGTTCGGCGTGCGGCCCGCGAGCGCGATCCGGGCGACGAGGGCGTCGAACTCGGCCGCGCCCATCGACCCCAGCACGGCCTTGCCGATGGCCGAGCAGTGCACGGACAGGCCCATGCCCAGCCGCGACGGCATCCGGTAGGGCTTGTCGGCCTCCACCTTGTCCACGTAGACCAGTTCGTCACCGACGAGCATCGCCAGGTGGACCGTGCACAGCGACTCCTCCCGCAACGCCCGCAGCGCGGGCCGAGCCCGTTCCACGGTGTCCACGGGCCGCAGCACCTTCCCGGCCATCACCAGCACCTTCGGCCCGGCCAGGTACCCGCCGTCCGACCGGACCGCGGCGAACCCGCGGTCCACCATGGCCTGAAGCAGCCGGTGGACGGTCGACTTGGGCAGCCCGGTGACCCGCGCGATGTCGGTGATCCGCGAGTGATCGGCCAACGCCTCCAGCACGGCCAGCGTCTTCTCCACGGCGGAGTCGGTCACCGGCCCGGCCAACCGCCGTCGACGACCAGCACGTGGTTCCACGCCACCGCGTGCTCGGGCGGCGGTACCCGTCCGCGGATCGGGGAGAAGCTCGGCGGCGAGGCCGACTGCTCCGGACGGGTCGCGTGTCGGACTTCCCCGCGGTGACGCCTTCCGATCGTGGCCTCCCGGTGACACCATGTGCTCTGCCCGTCCATGGAACTACGTTCCGCTGGACGGAACAAGTGGGATCTCATCACTCCGCCGCCGCCGGTGATGAGCCGATTCGCAGCACGTCCGGAAGGCGGCGGTCGACGCATGTGCCAGCAGCACCCCGACGGGGTCCTCGCTCACCTCCGCGGCCTTCGGCTCACGTCCAGGTAGATCCGCGCTGAGAGAGAGGAGCGGGCGCGACCAACCCCGGATCGTCCGAGCGGGGTGTCCGCGCCCAACACCCAGATGACCGTGACCCGCCGTACCCTGCTGACCTCCGCCGCCGTGGCGGCCGGAGCGACCGCCGTGACGGGAGGAACCGCGTTGGCGCAACCCGTGCCCGGCCCTGAGGCGTTGCGCGAAGCGCTGGACTACGCCGTGTCGAAGGTGCGCGTCACCGGCCCGGCGATCACCACGTTCCCCGAGATCACCAGGGCCGAGAGGTGGACCTACGTCGCCGACGGCGGTTGGGTCGGCGGGTTCTGGCCCGGCACGCTGTGGATGGCGTACCTCGACACCGGGGACGAGCAGTTCAAGCGGCTCGCGCTGGCCGCGTCCGAACGGCTGTCCCCGCGCAAGGACGTCGCCCGCGACCACGACATGGGCTTCCTGTTCTACCCGTCGTGGGTCACCGCGTGGCGGCTCACCGGCGAGGTGAAGTGGCGCGACGGCGCGATCAAGGCGGCCGACGGGCTGATCGGCCGGTACAACACCGCCGGCCGGTTCATCCGGGCCTGGGGTTCGCTCGGTTCACCGAACGACGCTGGCCGCTCGATCATCGACACGATGATGAACCTGGACCTGCTCGCGTTCGCCACCAAGGAAACCGGCAACCGCAAGTACCTGGACATCGCCGTGGCGCACGCGAAGACGACGCAGCAGCACTTCGTCCGCGCGGACGGCTCGACACCCCACGTCTTCGACTTCAACCCGACCACGGGCGCCCCGATCGGGCAGAACACCGTGCAGGGCTACAGCCCGACATCGGCGTGGTCGCGCGGACAGGCGTGGGCGATCTACGGGTTCACTACGATGCACCGCCGCACCAACGACCCGACGTTCCTCGCCACCGCGCGCAAGCTGTCCGACTTCGCGCTGAGCCAACTCACGCCGGACCACGTGCCGGTGTGGGACTACCGGGCCCCGCAGGCGCCCAACGACATCAAGGACTCCTCGGCGGGCGCGATCATGGCCGCGGGCCTGCTCGACCTGGCCAAGGCATCCGGGCACACCGCCTACCGGGACTCCGCGCTGCGCATCCTGCACGGCCTGACCAACGACTGCCTCACGAAGAAGTCGACGCGCGCCCAAGCCGTCCTGGCCCGCGGCACCCGCAACCGGCCATCCGAAGACGGCGTCGAAGTATCACTCCCGTACGCCGACTACTACTTCATGGAAGCACTGCTCCGCGTCCTCAAGCCCACCGAGATCGCGCGGGCGATCGGGTTGTAGTGAATGGTCGCCGCTCCGCAGACTCCGGCTCTGTGACATGGCCGCGACTCCGTCGCGGCGGCTCGGCCGCTCTGAGTCGGTAGTTCGTGCCCCGATTTTTTCGAGCAGGGCAAAGACTTCGTCCTCGCCCTGCTCGAAAAAATGGTGACCCGACCTACCGACGCGGCCTCGCGTGGTGGGCCATCACGTCTCGTCCTTGGGCCTGTCCTCGACTTCGGAGTCGGCCCCAGCTTCCGGCTCACTCCCAGCCTCAGCCTTCGGCCTCGCTTCAGTCCCAGCCTCGGTCTCGGTTTTCGGTCCAGGGCCAGTCCCAGCCTCCGGCTCAGGTCCAGCTTTTGGCTCGGTTCCAGCCTCGGACTCCGGTTCAGTCCCTGCCTTGGCTCCAGTCCCAGCTTCGGCCTCCGGCTCGGCTCCGGTCCTTGGCTCAGTCCCAGCTCCGGCTTCCGGCTCGGCTCCAGCCCCAGCCTTCGGCTCACTCTCAGCCCCAGCTTCGGACTTGCTCTCCGGCTTCGGCTTGGGCTCGGGCCGCGGGGGTTCTGGGGCGGGTTCGGGGGTCGGTGATGGATCGGTTTCCGTTGTGCCTGCCGGTGCGGGGGTGCGGCGCCTGGTGGCAGGCATGGCGGAGACGATCACCACGCCTGCGAGTAGGAGCGCGGTGCCCAGCCAGAAGATCGGGATCGTTTTGTAGGCCGCGGTCGTGTACGCCAGCGGGATGGTCGGCCGCGCCTGGGCAGGAGGTGGCTGGGCGCCCGCGGGTGGTGTGGCCGTGGTGCTGCCGCATTCCACGCCGCCCTCCGGTGCGGCGGCACGCACGATCTGCTCGCCCAGCGACACCTGCGCCAGCGCGGACGGCAGGTTCGGCAGGCCGAGCGCGTCCGTCGGCAGCAGTTGCAGGTCCAGCATCCGGGCCGTGGCGCCGAGCATGAACCCCTTGATCGTCGGCCCGCCCTGCGTCAACGGGCCGTTCAGCGCGAGCTTCTTCTCGTTGAGCTGCGCGATCTGCAAGCGCAGCACCCCGATGTCGAGCTTCTCCAGCTCGGCGGGCACGTCCCCGCCACCCGGCAGGACCCCGCCAACGACGGGCAGCTTCGGCAGTTCGGGCAGGCCCGCGACGGGGATGCCGATCGGGATCTCCAGCTTCGGGTTGGCCGCGTCCAGCGTGCCGAGCACCCTGCCGCCCTGCGACACCTTCAACACCGGCGCCGTGTAGGTGATCGACGAGGTCGCCTCGACGCCGGTCGCCAGCGCCACCAGCGTCGGCTGGCTGATCACGTCGATCCGGACCTCCATCGGCGTGCCCGCGAGCAGCCGCACGCTCGCGGCCTGGAGGGTCGACGTGGTCTTCACGGCCTTGTTCGCCGAGCCCGGCAGGTCGACCAGTTCCACGGTCGACCGCGCCGTCAACGTCTCCGGCAGGCTGAGCAGCGACCCCTTCTCACCGGTGTCCGGCGTGCCGGACAGCAGGCCGCCGAGCTGGCTGAGCGGCGCGGTCAGCCCCTTGAGGCCGTCGATCAGCGACTGCTTGGCCGCCGCGTCCAGCTTCGGTGTGTCCTGCGTCAGCATCCCGGTCAGGTCCGGCGACGACGGCAGCGTCGGGATCGCGTTCAGCACGGACAGGCTCGCCAGCGACGTCTTCGCCTCGCTCAACGGCTTGACGCACGGCCCGAGCTCGTCGTCCCAACGAGCGTGGACGCTCCCGTTCAGCCCGGTGACCCTGAGCAGCGTGTCCAGCGGCGTCTTCGGCAGCGCCAACCCGCCGGTCAGCCCCTCGGCGTTGTCCGGCGCGGCCGTCTGCGCGAGCGAACCGGGCGTCTGCGGAGCCCGCCCCTGCACCGCGAACCCGAGCGGCGAGGCCTGCGCCACCGACCGCTCGAACGCCAGGTAGGCCTCGGTGTTCACCTGCGCGCTCGCCAACCCGACCCCGAGTTCCGCCGCCGACTGCTTGGGCAGCTCCTCCCCGAACCCCGGCAGGATCGTGTTGGTCGGCGTCGACTCCGGCGCCAACCGCACCACCGCCAACCCCGTCCCCGCGTCGCCGACCGCGTGCGCAAGCGGTTGCGGCCCGTTCGGCGCGGAGATCGGCGGCTGCCCAGGGTTCACCGGACTGGGCAGCGGCGTCGTCGGCGGCTGGGCGAGGGCGGGTGACGCGCAGAGTGCGAACAGCGCTGCGGCGGTGGGCATGGCCAACGCGAGCCGGCGTCTGCGCATGTCGGAGGTCCTCCTCGACGGTGAAGAGCGTGCGACCGGGATCAGCGGCGTCACGAGGAGACTAACGAGGGGGACCCCGGTCGGTGACGCTCTTGGACTCCGCTATAGTTAGCGCGTCTCGCCGCCTTAGCTCAGTCGGCTAGAGCGGTTCACTCGTAATGAACAGGTCATCGGTTCGATTCCGATAGGCGGCTCTGGTGAGATGCAGGTCAGCCCCGGTGCGCGCACAGCGCACCGGGGCTGACTGGTTTTCTGCGTGACTACGGGCTCGGTGGTCGCGGACGGCTGGTGGCGCAGGTTCACCTCGATCGCTTGCCACGCGCCGCCTCGGACGGTGCCGGTGTCGGGGAAAGCGTCCCCGCACGGCGGTTCTTCCCTAGGATCGCCCGATGGGGAAGATCGACTACACCACGCCCGGTCCGTTCACCTCGCTCGGCGTCGCCACCGGTTCCGTGGTCGCGACCGATCCGCTGGAGATCTGCGCTCCCGTCCACGCGCTCTTCCTCCACCCCGACGAGTCTCCGGGGCGGGAGTTGCCCGCCGACCGCCAGGTGGAGAAGGACGTGCGGCCCGCGAGCGAGTTGGCGCGGTTGCTGCTGGCGCTCGACCCGACGCCGTTGACCGAGCCGCGGGGGCCGGAGCAGCGGATCGTGGGCACGTGCAGGCACTTCGCGGTGATGAGCTGCGCGCTGCTGCGGGATCGGGGAGTCGCCGCTCGGGTGCGGTGCGGGTTCGGGATGTACTTCGAGGCCGGTCTGGGGCTGGACCACTGGGTCACGGAGTTCTGGGACGGCGGTCGGTGGGTGCGGGTCGACACCGAGATCTTCGGGCAGTCGCGCCCGGTCGACCCGCGCGACCTGCGGCCCGGTGAGTTCCTGACCGGCGGTGAGGCGTGGAGCGCCTACCGGCGCGGTGAGGTCGACGCCTCGAAGTTCGGCGTGCCGGGCACGGAGAACTGGGGGCCGTCGGAGATCCGCGGCAACGCGGTGCGGGACCTGGCCGCGCTCAACAACGTGGAGGCGCTGCCGTGGGACGAGTGGGGGCGCATGGCCGAGGCGTACGAGGGGAAGACGGGACCGGACTACGACGAGCTGCTGGACGAGGTGGCCGCCGTGTGCGCCGGTGACGACCTGGACGCCATCGCCGCCCTCTACCTGCACGAGGACCTGCGGGCACCCGAACTGCGGTGATCGACCGGCGGAACCCGGCGGGGTCCGCGAACGTTGACCGGCTGACGCGGGAAGGTCGTGGGGGACGTGCCGTTGAGCGCTGTGGTCCGGGAACGCTGCAAGGCGCTGCTCCCGCCGGACGTCGAGATCCGCTACCTGTTCCCGGCCAACGCCGGCGCCGCGGTCGGGTTGTCGTTCGTGCAGAAGCCGTTCATCTTCGTCGTGACGGACCGGAACATCGTCCTGCTGGCGTGCAGCTGGCTGAGCCACGACCGGCCGAAGTCGGTGCACTGGACGTACGAGCGGAGCCTGCGGCTCGGGCCGGTGGACACGACGATGGACCCGGTCTTCACCTTCGACGGCTCGCCGTTCCAGACCTGGGACGAGTACATCTCGGTGATCGCGGCGGCGGACGCGGAGACCACGAGGGACTCCTTCCCCCCGGATCCGCTGCCGGACCTGTGACTGCCACCGGCGCTCGAAACGCCTGCGGCACAAGGGGGAGCGGCCACTGGGCGGCGGGAGGTCCGCTTCGGCCGTCCCAAGGGTTGGCACCGCGGTGACGTGCTGGTGACCCGGAGTTCTTCCGCCCGTCCTCAACCTCGGCGACACTTCCGGGAGAGCGGTCGAAACCGATCTCCGTCGGGGTGGTTGGCGAAGGTCCGCCCCGGTGCGGCGGTTGCTCCATCGGGGTGGGCTTCGCGTGAACGCCGTAAGGGGGGTCCGACTCGGTCGTTGCCCTGCCGGAGGAGGCGATGACCGTGATCCCGACGATCCTGATGACCCTGCTGGTCCTACCGCTCGCCCTGGTCGCCGCGAGGGTGGGCAGACGGCGGTGGACAAGACGCCGGGGCGTCCTCAGGGTGAAAGCCGAACTGGCCCTGTTCCACCACGGGGTGAGGGACACGCCGAGCGGTCGTCACCGGATCACCCGTTCTTGAGCGCGGCGAACACGCGGCTCCACCGCTCGGGGTCGCTGCGGTACGGCGCGTAGCACGACGAGCGGGTCGTGACGTCGCCGTAGCGGGCCAGCAGTTCGGCCGCCACCTGCTCGGGTTCGCCGACCACGGCGAACGCCCGGAGGACCTCGTCGTCGACGGCCGAGGTCATGTCGTCCCACCGCTGCCTGCGGGACATCGCGTGCAGCTCCTCGTGCAGGTCGCCCCACCCGTGCAGGTCCAGGACCTTCCGGTAGGACGGGGTCGAGCCGTAGAAGGCGATCTGCCGCTTGGTGTCGGTGATCGACGCCGCCAGCTCCTCGGCGGTGCCACCGGTCGCGACGAACGACGGGCCGCTGATCTCCAAGCCCTCCAACGGTTTCCCGGCCTTCGCGCGGCCGCGTTCCAGCGCCGGGATCGTCACCTCGCGCAGGTACCGCTCGGTGGTGAAGCTGTGGCACAGGAACCCGTCGGCGACCTCGCCCGCGACCTCCGTCATCAGTTCGCCGACGCCCGCGAGGTACACCTTCGGCGGGCCGTACGGGTTCGGGCCGGGGTCGAAGAACGGCGTCATCACGGTGTGGGTGAAGAACTCGCCGCGGAACTTCGGCCGCTGACCGGTCTCCCAGCCCTGCCAGATCGCCCGCATCGCCAGCACGAACTCGCGCATCCGCGCCGCGGGTTTCGACCACGGCATCGAGAACCGCTTGGTGATGTGCGGCTCGACCTGCGAGCCCAGGCCCAGGTTGAACCGGCCGCCGGACAGCAGTTGCAGGTCGTTCGCCAGCACGGCCGTGCTCATCGGGTTGCGCGCGAACGCGACCGCGATCGACGTGCCCAGTTCGACCCGCGACGTCGTCGCGGCGGCGAGGCCCAGCGCGACGAACGGGTCGTGCTGGGCCTCGGCGACCCAGAACCCGTCGTAGCCCGCGGCCTCGGCCTGCCGGGCGGTGTCGCCGATCTCGCGCGGGTCGAACGTGATCTCGACGCTGTCCACCTTCATGGGGTGGTTCTACCAGCGCCTACCGGTCGCAGGCGATCCCGTCCCCGTCCGGGTCGAGGTGCTTGCCGTAACCGGACTGGCCGACGACGATCGCCCCGAGGCCCGCCCTCTTCGCCGCGTCGCAGTTCGCGAAGTACACGTCGTCCGATCCGGACGAACCCTGGTTCTGCGCGTCGGCGGGCTCGGCGGAGTCCTTCCCGTCGCAGGTCCCGCCCCACAGGCCGAGTCCGGCCTGCTCGGCGGCCGACTGGGCCGACTTGAGCGCCTTCGGCGCGTTCGGGTCGGCGCGCCCCATGCCGCGTCGCACCGCCTCCACCGCGAAGTCCGACCCGTCCGGCAGCAGCACGGTCGCGGAGGTGCCGAAGGTCTTGGTGTACTTGACGGACTTGCCGTTCAACGTCTTCCTGGTGAACTCGGTCGCGGCCTGCCCCCAGCACGCACCGGGCGGAGCCAGTCCCGCGATCTGCACCTGCTTGCCGTCCGAGCTGACGATCGTGCGACCGTCCACGACGTCCGCCACCTGCATCGTCGGCTGCTCGGGCGCACCCGTCGCCGTGATCATGGGGGTGGTGCTCGGCGCGGAACTCGGCGTGGTCACCCGGATCGCGCTGGACAGGTCCGCTTTGGAGGCACATCCGCCCGCGCAGGTGAGGAGCAGCAGCAACGGGACGACTCCGCGCCGCCAACGGGATGGCACGGTGGAAGTACTGAGCACACGATCCTCCAAGGGCGCGGAGGTCGCGCCTGTGACCGGGTCATCGCAACGGGACGTCGAGCGTGTTACTCGGATCACAGGACGTTACCAAGTCGACTCCCCGAAAAGACCCGGCGTGCCGCGCCGATCGTGCGAGCGGGGCTCCTGAATCGGTTTACCCGCAGGCGATTCCGCCCTCGTGACGGTCCAGATCGGACCCTTGGCGACCTCGTCGAGCCGCAACGGTGTTACGCCCGACGCGTCCGGTGTGGAGGCTCGGACCGGGGCGCGACCGGTCGCGCCCCGGCTGCTCGGGTTCAGCGGTTCGGGCGCAGGGTCCAGGTGACGGTCATCTCCGCGGTGGTGGCGCCGTCGGCGTTGGTGATCGTGACGTGCACCGGGAACTCCGGTCGCGTGCCGGACGCCAGTTCGGCGACCACCTCGGCGGCAGGCCGTCCGAGGACGGCCTCCGCGCGCAGCACGCCGGTGGCGACCTTCTTGTAGGCGATCTCCGCGCGGGCGACGAGCGGCGTGGCCTTGTCCATGTGCTGCGAGAACGCCGCGAGCACCACGGCTCCGGACGCGGTCTCGCCCGCGCCGAACATCACCGCCGCGTGCGGGCCGCCGACGTGGTTGCGGTTCTCCGCGCCGTCGGGCAGCTCGACGAGCACCCGGCCGCCTTCGACCTCGACGAAGTCGATGCCGGTGGTCCCGACCCACGGCACGCCCTGCTTCATGGCGTCCGCGACGAACGTGTAGTCCTGGCTCATGACGCCGGATGCTACCGGCCGGTAACCCTGTTGCCTACCCGTGGGTAACCAGCGGCTGAGACGCGGCTCACCCCTAATTCGTTTGCTTCGTTGCGCTGTTCGAGTTCATGCTTGTACTCAGCAACTAGTTGGGTGATGCAAGCAACGGAGTGTTCCATGGTGGACCCGGTGAGCGACGCGGTGGGTTCGATCGAGGCGGCACCGGAGTTGGAGCTGGCCGATCGGGTCGGCGCCGCGATGATCCGCCTGAACAAGATGCACGCGTGCGTCTCGGCGCAGATGAACAAGGCGGGCATGGACAAGGCCGCGTTCGTGCTGCTCGCGAACCTCGCACACCTGGGTCCCTCCCGGTCCAGCGCACTGGCCGAAGCGGTCTTCTCCGACCCTTCGACCGTCAGCCGCCAGGTGGCGGGCCTGGTCAAGGACGGGCTCGTGGAACGCCGGGCCGATCCGGAGGACGGCCGAGCCAGCGTGCTCGTCGCCACCGAGACCGGTCAGCAGTTGCTGCGCGAACGCCGTCGGATGCGCAACGAGGCCATCGCACGGATGTTCGGGAGCTGGTCCGAGCCGGACTGGCACACCTTCACCGACTTGTTCGAGCGCTTCGTAGCCGACTACGAGACCGCGCTACCGGGATTTTTGTCTGAGAGCGGACTGGGGCCGCGCTCAGGAGGGGAGAAGTGATGTCGGAAACGGTAGAGCGAGCGGAGGCGTCGCCGAAGGGCGAGTCGCTGCTCACCCACCGTCAGATCCTGACGATCCTGTCGGGCCTGCTGCTGGGGATGTTCCTCGCGGCGCTGGACCAGACGATCGTCTCGTCGGCGATGAAGACCATCGCCGACGAACTGCAGGGCCAGACGCTGCAGGCGTGGGCCACCACGGCGTACCTGATCACCGCCACGATCACGACGCCGCTGTACGGCAAGCTCTCGGACATCTACGGCCGCAAGCCGATGTACCTGAGCGCCATCACGCTGTTCCTGATCGGGTCGCTGCTCTCGGGCATCGCGAGCTCGATGTACGAGCTGGCCGCGTTCCGCGCGGTCCAGGGCCTCGGCGCGGGCGGCCTGATGTCGCTCGGCATGGCGATCCTCGCGGACATCACGTCGCCGCGCGAGCGCAGCAAGTACTCCGCGTACTTCATGGCCGTGTTCGGCGTGTCCAGCGTCGCGGGCCCGGTCGTCGGCGGACTGTTCGCCGGGCTGGACTCGTTCGCGGGCATCACGGGCTGGCGCTGGGTGTTCCTGGTCAACGTGCCGATCGCGCTGATCGCGCTCGTCGTGGTCGCCAAGGTGCTCAACGTGCCGCACAAGCGGGTCGACCACCGGGTCGACTACTGGGGCGCGGGTCTGCTCAGCGTCGGCCTGGTGCCGCTGCTGATCGTCGCCGAGCAGGGGCGCGAGTGGGGCTGGGCGTCCGGCACCTCGATCGCGATGTACGCGCTCGGCGTGCTGGGGATCGTGGGCTTCGTGTTCAACGAGAAGCGCATGGGCGACGAGGCGCTGCTGCCGCTGAGGCTGTTCCGCAGCGGCACGTTCTCGCTCGGCAACACGATCAACTTCGTGATGGGCATCGGCATGTTCGGCGGCATGGTCTCGCTGCCGCTGTACCTGCAGATCGTCAAGGGCGCCTCGGCGACCGAAGCAGGACTGATGCTGCTCCCGCTGACGTTCGGCATCATGTCGGCGGCCGGGATCAGCGGTCAGATCACCGCGAAGACGGGCCGCTACAAGGTGTTCCCGATCATCGGGTTCGCCCTGATGGCCGCCGCGCTGTTCGCGTTCAGCACGATCGGCACGGACACGCCGAACGCGTTCACGCTGACCGTCATGTTCGTCATGGGCGCGGGCCTGGGCCTGTGCATGCAGACCCTGCTGCTGGCGATCCAGAACGACGCCGAGCCGAGGGACATGGGCGTCGCGACGTCGTCGGCCACGTTCTTCCGCCAGATCGGCGGCACCGTGGGCACCGCGGTGTTCCTGTCGATCCTGTTCAGCAGCGTCGGCGACAAGATCGGCAACGCGCTGACCACGGCGGTCGGCAACCCGGACTTCCAGGCCGCGCTGGCGAAGCCGGAGAACGCCCAGTTCGCCCAGAGCCTGCAGGGCGGCGGCGGAACCGGCGTCGACCTGAACAACACCGAGTTCCTCAAGACCCTCGACCCGGTGCTGGCGCGTCCGTTCCTGGACGGCTTCTCCGGCGCGATCGACACGGTGTTCCTGGTCGGCGGTGTAGTGGTGCTCATCGGCTTCGCGCTCGTCTGGTTCATCAAGGAAACCCCGCTCTCCACCCGCTCAGGCCTGGAGCGCATGAACGACGAGAACGACGCCAAGCAGGCGGCAGCACCCCCGCTGCCGATCCACTGAGTTTTTTTCTGGCTGCTCCGCAGACCAGGGCTCGGCCGCCATAAGTCGGCAGTTCGTGCCTGATTTTCCGACGAATCTCGCTGCGCTCGGTTGCCGGAAAATCGGGCCCGACCTACCGACGCGGCCTCGCAACGGCCGGAGGTTCACTCGAAGGCATGAAAAAGGGCCCCGCACCTCGATGAGGTGCGGGGCCCTTTTCACGTCACATACGCACTTCGCCAGCCCCAGCGCGAGGCCGCGTCGGTAGGTCGGGTCACCATTTTTTCGAGCAGGGCGGTGACGAAGTCCCTGCCCTGCTCGAAAAAATCGGGGCACGAACTGCCGACTTATGGCGGCCGAGCCCTGGTCTGCGGAGCAGCCAGAGAAGATTCAGTGGTCTTCGCCGCGTGCTACGGCGTCCTTGAGGCGCTGGTAGGAGCGGACGACCTCGGCTTCGGCTTCGACGCGGCCCACCCAGCTCGCGCCTTCGACGCTCTTGCCGGGCTCCAGGTCCTTGTAGACCTCGAAGAAGTGCTGGATCTCCAGCCGGTAGAACTCGTTCAGGTGGTGGATGTCGCGCAGGTGCTCCGACCGCGGGTCGTCGGCGGGCACGCAGAGCAGCTTGTCGTCGCCGCCCTTCTCGTCGGTCATGCGGAACATGCCGATGGCGCGCGACTTGATCAGGCAGCCGGGGAACGTGGGCTCCTGGACGATCACCAGCGCGTCGAGCGGGTCGCCGTCCTCGCCGAGGGTGTTGTCCACGAACCCGTAGTCCGCCGGGTACTGGGTGGCCGTGAACAGGGTGCGGTCCAAGCGGATGCGACCTGTCTTGTGGTCCATCTCGTACTTGTTGCGCACACCCTTGGGGATCTCGATGGTGACGTCGAACTCCACTGCGCGTCCTCTGCTTCGTCTCGCCTCGTCATGCTGAGGTGACGCCGCGTGTGCGACACCCTCTGCCGTTGCGCCACTAGTGTGGACTACGACGACCACCCGACCCGCATCGTGGTGGGTGCCTGCGGGTGTGAGATTGCCCTTAGAAGATCTACGGAGGATCGCGTGCCCGGACCTGGCGACCCCGATCCCGGTGCGCCGGACGAGCTTTCGTGGCCCACCGAGGACGACGACTCGGGTGTGTTCGAGATCGCACCCGAGCAGGAGACGGTGCAGGTGGCGCCGGAACAGCAGGAGGTGCGGCCCGCACCCGAGCAGCCGACGGTGCAGGTGCAGCGACCGAAGCCTCCGACGGCCCAGCCGCCGCCGAAGCCCCGGCCCGCTGATCCGCCGACCATGCGGATCCAGGTGCCGCGTCCCCAGCCCAAGCTGCCGCAGCTGTCCCCGCCGCAACGGCCGGTCCAGCCCGAGCCGCCTACGCAGCGTGCGATGCCCGAGCGGATCGCCCCGCAGGCCGACCCGGCTCCCGCCGCCGAACCCGAGCAGCCCTCCCCGCCGCAGGAGACCGCGGAGGCCAAGCGGAAGCGGCCGCTGCTGCTCGTCGGCGCGCTCGTGCTGGTGGTGGCCCTCGTGGGCGGTGTGCTGTTCGCGTCCACGAAGCTCGACTGGTTCGGTGGCAGCCCGGAACTGACCACCGCTGCGCCCGCTCCTCCCGCGAAGGTGTCGCTCTCGGTGAAGGGCGTCTCCCCGGACGCGCCGACGCCGAGCGCCTCGGGCGTCAAGGCGGCCCTGGCCGGGCCCGCCGCGGCAGGCGCGCTGAGCCCGTTGACCGGTGTCGTGATCGACCCGTCGACCGGCACCGCGCTGTGGCAGCAGGGCGACACGACGCCGCTGGTCCCGGCGTCCACGATCAAGATCCTGGCCGTCGCCGCGGCGCTGCTGTCGATCGAGCACACCGCCCAGCTGTCCACCAAGGTCGTCCAGGGCGACGCGCCCGGCACCGTGGTGGTCATCGGCGGCGGCGACCCCACCCTGTCCTCCCGACCGGCGGGCTCGCCGACCCTCTACCCCGGCGCCGCGACCCTCGACGACCTCGCCGCGCAGGTCGAGGCCGCCGCGGACGGTCCGATCACCCAGGTCCGGTTCGACCTCGGCCGCTACACGGGCGAGGGCGCCGCACCGGGCTGGGACCCGCTCGACATCCCCGGCGGGTCCTACACGCCGATCGTGCCGTTCATGACCGACGGCGGCAGGCAGGACCCCCTTAACCCGAACAGCCCGCGCACCGCCACGCCCGCGATGGACGCCGCCACCGGGCTCGCCCAGCGGCTCGGCGTGAGCGACGTCGCCGCGGGCCCCGCCCCGTCGAACGCGAACCCGAAGGTGCTCGGCGAGGTCAAGTCCGTCCCGATGGACCAGCTGGCCGAGAACGCCATGCAGATCTCGGACAACGTGCTGGCCGAGGCCATCGCCCGCGAGGTCGCCAAGGTCAACGGCCAGCCCGCGTCGTTCGACGGCGCGGCGAAGGCCGTCCGGGACGTCCTGACGAAGAACCAGTTCGACCTCACCGGAGCCACGGTCGTCGACGCCAGCGGTCTCTCGTCCCAGAACAAGATCCCGGCGAAGCTGCTCGGCCAGATCCTCGACGTCGCGGCGAAGCCGGACGCGAGCGACCCCCGCACCGCGAAGCTGCGCCCGCTGCTGACCGCGCTGCCGGTCGCGGGCGGCAGCGGCACCCTGGCGAACCGCTACCAGCAGGAGGCGGCGAGCGGCAAGGGCTGGGTGCGGGCCAAGACCGGCACGCTGACCGGCGTGAACTCGCTCGCGGGCGCCGTCGTGGACACCGACGGGAAGCTGCTGGTGTTCGCCTTCATGTCGAACAGCCCCGCGAACACGGACGAGGTGCGCGAGGCGCTGGACGTGCTGGCCGCCACGCTGCGCGGCTGCGGCTGTGCGTAGTCGGTTCGCGCAGGTAGCGTCGGAAAGGTGAACGCGGCACCGCAAGCCCGTGTGGCACGACCGGGCGAGACGAACACCCCCGTCGACTGGGAGTTGGCCGCGTCGACGGCCGCTCGTCTCGTGCGCCCCGGCCCGATCATCCCCAGAGCCGAGGCCGACATCGCGGTCCACCGGCTGCGGGAGCTCGCGCCCGAGGCCGAACTGCACGTCCGCGAGCTGACCGGCCTCGGCCACGGCCTGCCGCTGCTGCCCGGCGAGGTCGTGGACCGGCCCGCGTGGGCGCGGGCCGCGGTGCAGGGGCTGGCCGCGCTGACCGACTCCGCGATGACCCGCCAGGAAGGTCCGCTCGGCGGGGTCGTGGCGACCACGGCCGGCGTGCAGGCGGGGATCGTGCTGTCGTTCCTCAGCTCCCGCGTGCTCGGCCAGTACGACCCGTTCGGGATGGACGGCGCGGGCAGGCTGCTGCTGGTGGCGCCGAACATCGTCGCGGCCCAGCGGGCGCTGGACGTGCCCGCCGAGGACTTCAGCCTGTGGGTCTGCCTGCACGAGTGCACGCACCGGCTCCAGTTCACCGGCGTGCCGTGGCTGCGCGACTACTTCGCCCAGCAGGTGGCCGAGCTGCTGGCCGCCATGGACTCCTCGTCCGGCTCGATCACCAAACTGCCGGAGGTGGTGCGCGAGTTCCGCAAGCGGATCCGCGACACCGACGGCCCGATGGGGCTGATCGAGCTGTTCCAGTCGGCCGAGCAGAAGGCCTCGATCGACCGGCTGGTCGCGCTGTCGACGCTGCTCGAAGGCCACGCGGACCACGTGATGGACGCCGTCGGCCCGTCCGTGGTGCCGTCGGTGCACACGATCCGCGACCGGTTCACCGAGCGCCGCAAGGGCGGCGGCGTGCTGGACCGGGTGCTGCGCACGCTGCTGGGCGTCGAGGCGAAGGTCCGCCAGTACGCCGAGGGCGCCGCGTTCACCGGGCACGTCGTGGACGCGGTGGGCATGGAGCGCTTCAACGCCGTCTGGACCTCGCCGGAGACCCTCCCGACCCGCGCGGAGATCACCGATCCCGCGGAGTGGCTGCGCCGCGTCGCACCGTGAGCCGTCCCGACCCGGCGGTCTCCGAGGTGCGGACGGCGGTCCGGAGGTTCCTGACCGGGACGGGCGGGCACTTGGCGTCCGGCGGGATCGCCGTCGCGGTGTCGGGCGGCGCGGACTCGCTGGCGCTGGCCGCGGCGACCGCGCACGTCGCGAAGGGGACCGAGGTCCGCGCGCTCGTCGTGGACCACGGGTTGCAGCCCGGATCGGCGCAGGTCGCCGAACGGGCCGCCGAGCAGTGCCGGGGGCTCGGCCTGGTCACGGCGGTGCTGCCCGTCGTGGTCGACGGCGGCGGCGGA
Source organism: Umezawaea sp. cmx-9-4 (assembly GCA_049997955.1). Classification (GTDB taxonomy): domain Bacteria; phylum Actinomycetota; class Actinomycetes; order Mycobacteriales; family Pseudonocardiaceae; genus Umezawaea. The sequence goes on from JAEBDY010000017.1 coordinate 62,683, forward strand.
CCGGAAGCGGCGGCCAGGCGGGCCCGCTACGCCGCGCTGCGGCCGTCGGACGGGCTCGTGCTGCTCGGGCACACCAGGGACGACCAGGCCGAGACCGTGCTGCTCGGCCTCGGCCGAGGCTCTGGGCCCCGGTCGATCGCGGGCATGAAGCCGCTCGACCCGCCGTGGGGCCGACCGCTGCTCGGCGTCACCAGGGCGGCCACGGCCGCCGCGTGCGCCGCGCTCGGGCTGGAGCCGTGGCACGACCCGCACAACACCGACCCGGCGTTCACCAGGGTGCGGCTGCGCACCGAGGTGCTGCCGCTGCTGGAGGACGTCCTCCAGGGCGGGGTGGCCGCCGCCCTGGCCCGCACCGCCGCCCAGCTGCGCGACGACAACGACGCGCTGGACGCGCTGGCGGAAGCCTTCGAAGGTGATCCTGCCGACGTCTCGGCACTGGAGCCGCTGCCCCCCGCGCTGCGCCGCCGGGTCATCCGACGCTGGTTGCTCGCGTCGGGCACGCCCGAGTTGTCCGATTCGCACGTTCGCGCCGTGGACGCGCTGGTAGCCGGGTGGCGAGGCCAGGGTGGAGTGTGGCTGTCCGGCGGGTTGGTGGCGCGGCGCGCGCATGGCAGGCTCAAGCTAGACCCGAAGCAGTCATGACAGAGGGGAAACCGTGTACGACGGCGACATCGCCTCAACGCTGATCACCGAACAGGAGATCAGCGACAAGGTCACCGAACTCGCGAAGAAAGTCGCGGCCGACTACCCCGACGACGGTGGATCCGACCTCGTGCTGATCACTGTGCTCAAGGGCGCGGTGATGTTCATGACCGACCTGGCGAGGGCACTGCCCGTGCCGGTCCAGCTGGAGTTCATGGCAGTCAGCTCGTACGGCTCCTCGACGTCCTCCTCGGGCGTCGTCCGCATCCTCAAGGACCTCGACCGCGACATCGCCGACCGCGACGTCCTCATCGTCGAGGACATCATCGACTCCGGACTCACGCTGTCGTGGCTGCTGAAGAACCTGGCATCGCGGAAACCGCGCTCGCTGGAAGTCTGCACGCTGCTGCGCAAACCCGACGCCGTCAAGGTCGAGGTGCCGGTCAAGTACGTCGGCTTCGACATCCCCAACGAATTCGTCGTGGGCTACGGCCTGGACTACGCCGAGCGCTACCGCGACCTCCCGTACATCGGCACGCTGGACCCGAAGGTGTACACGGTGTAATTAGGTCGCTGCTCCGCAGACTCCGGGCTCGGCCGCCTTGGGTCGGCAGTTCGTGCCTCGATTTTTTCGAGCAGGGCAGGGACTTCGTCACCGCCCTGCTCGAAAAAATGGTGACCCGACCTACCGGCGCGGCCTCGCGTGGTGGTAGGTCGAGTGGTGAACGTGAAGGGCCCGCACACTTCGTGACGTCGTGTGCGGGCCCTTGTTCGTTTGCTCTAGCAGTTGGGGCGGCAGCGGCGTTGGCTGATCGCGTCCAGCAGCACGCCCTGGATGTCCGCGGGTTGCAGTGCTTGGTAGGCCTTGCCGCCGGTGGCGGCGGAGATCTGGCGGAGCGCGTCCATGTCGGCTTCCTGGCCGAGGCCGACCATGATCATCGGCACGGGGCGGGCGGGGTCGCCCTCCTTCTGGAAGGTGTCCACCAGGCCTGCCATGTCGATGCTGGAGATGTCGTCGTTGCGGCCGTCGGTGATCAGCGTGACCGAGTTGATCTTCGTCGGGTCGTACGTCGACTGCATGAAGCGCCACGCCGCCAGCGCGGTGTCGTTCAGCGCGGTCCCGCCACCGACGATGCCCGCGAGGCCCTGCGCGCCCGCGACCAGCACATCACGCCGCGGCTTGCCGCCGAGGGGCTCGCCGAGCGCGCCGATCGGGACGAGCGAGATCCAGTCGTTCGGCGGCTTCTTATCCGTCGAGAACGCCCACAGGCCGATGTCCGAGGTGTCGGGCATGAGGGTCAACGCCGTCAGCGCGGCCTGGGTGGCGGCCTCGATCCGGGTCTGGCCGTTGCTCATCTTCTCGGCCATGGAACCGGACACGTCCAGCACGGCGAGCATCCGGGAGTCCAGCGCGAGGGCGCCCCACGTGCGCAGCAGCTCGGACACCTGGTCCGTCGTCGGCGCCTTGAGCAGGTTGACCTGGTCGCCGTTGACGCCGTCCTTCTCGATCGTCCAGCCGTCGGGCGCGCGACCGGCCGGGTTGCGGAACCCGGCGTCGGCGAAGCGCTTGGCGGCCTCGGGGGAGCGCAGCGCGCTCTCGAAGCCCGAGGCGGCCGACTCGGTACCCGACTGCTCGCCCGGCCTGCTGACCCGGACCAGCGGGAAGTCGAAGCCGAGCGTCCCCTCCCTCGGGTAGGACGCCACGACCCGCCGCTCACCCACCGAGCGGTTGTTCGACATCACGTTCTGCTCGCTCGCGGTGAACACCGGCGCGTTCTCGGCGCCCTGCGTGACCTTGCTGAACGCGTCGCGCACCGACGGCGTCGCCTCGCGGCCGACCCGCAGCAGCGCGCTGACCAGCTCCGGCTTGGGGGAGCCGTCGGGGTTGCCGAGCAGGCCGCGGATGACGGCCAGCGTGGCCAGGCCCTCCGTGGACTGGGTCGGGTCGCTCAACGTCACCGGCACGTTCGGGTCGACCACGCGCGCCCAGCTGATCGGCGTGACCGGCCAGCCCAGCTTCGACATCGACTGCTCGGAGCCCGCGATCACCATCGGCGAACTGGCCAGCGAGTCCTTCACGTCCAGCTTGGGAGCGTCCGGGCCGACCTCGCCCGCTTCCTTCTGCGTCTCGGCGGCCCACATGGACGAGTCCGGGATCCAGAGCGCGGGCGGGTTGATCTGCGCGGTCGGCAGCTCGTTCGCGATGTCGGCCGCGCCCCGCGACTCGACCTGGACCTGCACGCACTTGCCGTTCACGATCGGCTGGCTCGCCTGGTACTCGGCGGCGGTCTGGCGCACGACGTCCTCGACGGCGGGCGTGACCGCGACCTTCAGCGGGAGGGCCCCCTGGCAGTCGGGGCCGCTGGTGGCCTTCAGCGCGACCACGGTGACGCTGACTGCCGCCACCACGCCGATCAGCGCCCCCACGGGGAGGGCGATGCGGCGGAGCAGGCTGGTGGGGGGCTGGTTGCGCGTCGACATACCGTGGGTACCTTCGGTTCAGTGTTCACCCGTTGGGGCGATGGGAAAACTCTCCGTGGTCTGAGGGTGGCACGTGTTCTGCTGGCTGGGTGGTGACCCGTAGTCCCCGTCACTCGTGTGGACCGTTACAGGTAGCTACCTGTAACTAGCGCGGTACCTCTATCGAGTGTTACGGGCTACGGAGCCCCGAAGTTCACGACCAGTTTCAACCATCCTGCGGCTTCGTCCACAAGGTTGGGCCGTTCGGCCCAGCGGGACGAGGTCGGAAGACCGTGAATTTTACTCACGTTTTCTCGATTGGTGAACCGGAACCACCCGGAACCCGTGTCGGCAGTCACGGCGGGGAACCCGCTGCCGGGTTCGTCCGTTGTCGCCTCAGCACCGTCCCGCTGCTCGTTCCCGTCCGCATCCCCCGTGGATCGGCCGGGTGGAGCCCGCGGGCGGTAGGCTGGCCCGACGGGTGTACCCGTCAGTGCCCGTCGACGGGAGAGGTGGGGCCCCCATCACCCGACATGCAAGTCAGGGAGGGTCGAGGCCGCCCGACGGCCGTAAGTGAATGGACCGCAAGCGCCTGCTTCGCAACCCGCTGCTGTGGATCGCGGCGGTGTTGATGTTCTACTTCATCTTCACCATGCTCTTCGACGACACCAGGGGGTATACCCCGGTCAAGACGTCCGAAGCGCTGCAACAAGTGCGTGACGGGAAGGTCAAGGAAGTCACGCTGGAGGACAAGGAGCAGCGCCTCAAGCTGACCTTGAACCCCGGCACGAACTTCGCGGGCCACGACCGGTTGATCACGCAGTTCCCGGCCTCGTCGACCGACGAGATCTTCACGATCCTGGACGAGGCGCCGAACAAGCCCGTCCTGGAGACGAAGGTCAGCCAGGAATCGTTCCTGATGCAGGTGCTGATCTACCTGGTGCCGCTCGGGCTCTTGCTGCTGCTGCTGATGTGGATGATGAACAACTCCCAGGGCGGCGGAAACCGCGTCATGAACTTCGGCAAGTCCAAGGCCAAGCAATTGTCCAAGGACATGCCCAAGACGACGTTCGGTGACGTCGCAGGCGCCGAAGAGGCCGTGGAAGAGCTGGAGGAGATCAAGGACTTCCTCCAGAACCCCGGCCGCTACCAGGCGTTGGGCGCGAAGATCCCGAAGGGCGTCCTGCTCTACGGCCCTCCCGGAACCGGCAAGACGCTGCTCGCCCGCGCGGTCGCGGGTGAAGCGGGTGTGCCGTTCTACTCGATCTCCGGTTCGGACTTCGTGGAGATGTTCGTCGGTGTCGGCGCCTCGCGCGTCCGAGACCTCTTCGAGCAGGCCAAGGCCAACGCGCCCTGCATCATCTTCGTCGACGAGATCGACGCCGTCGGCAGGCACCGCGGTGCGGGCATGGGCGGCGGCCACGACGAGCGCGAGCAGACCCTCAACCAGCTGCTGGTGGAGATGGACGGCTTCGACTCGCGCGGCGGGATCATCCTGATCGCGGCGACGAACCGGCCGGACATCCTCGACCCCGCGCTGCTGCGCCCCGGTCGCTTCGACCGGCAGATCCCGGTGTCCGCACCGGACCTGAAGGGCCGCAAGCAGATCCTGCGCGTGCACGCCAAGGGCAAGCCGTTGACGGACGACGCCGACCTCGACGGCCTCGCCAAGCGGACCGTCGGGTTCTCCGGAGCCGACCTGGCCAACGTCATCAACGAGGCCGCCCTGCTGACCGCGCGCAAGAACGGCACGGTCATCAGCAGCGTCGAGTTGGAAGAGTCCGTGGACCGCGTGATCGGCGGTCCGGCCCGCAAGAGCCGGATCATCTCCGAGAAGGAGAAGAAGATCACCGCGTACCACGAGGCCGGGCACGCCCTGGCCGCGTGGGCCATGCCGGACATCGACCCGGTCTACAAGGTCACGATCCTGGCTCGCGGCCGGACGGGTGGTCACACCCTCTCCGTGCCCGAGGAGGACAAGGACCTGATGACCAGGTCCGAGATGATCGCCCGGCTGGTGTTCGCGCTCGGCGGCCGGTCCGCCGAGGAGCTGGTCTTCCACGAGCCGACCACGGGCGCCTCGAACGACATCGAGCAGGCGACCAAGATCGCCCGCGCGATGGTCACCGAGTACGGCATGAGCGCCAAGCTCGGCGCCGTGAAGTACGGCCAGGAGCAGGGCGAGCCCTTCCTCGGCCGCACGGCCGGACGTCAGTCCGACTACTCGCTCGAGGTCGCGCACGAGATCGACGAGGAAGTCCGCAAGCTCATCGAGGCCGCCCACACCGAGGCGTACGAGGTGCTCAACACCTACCGCGACGTGCTGGACGACCTCACGCTGGAGCTGATCGACAAGGAGACCCTGCACCAGAAGGACCTGGAGCGGGTCTTCGCGCGGGTCGAGAAGCGTCCGAGGATCACCCAGTTCAACGACTTCGGCGACCGCACGCCCTCGACCATCCCGCCGGTCAAGACCCCCGGCGAGCTGGCCAAGGAGCGCGGCGAGCCGTGGCCGCCGGTCGTGGAGGACACCCTCGACGAGGACCCGCCGCCGCTCGGTGGCGACCGCCCGCAGGACCCGCCCCCGGCGGCTCCGAACGGCGGCCACCCGAACGGGTACCAGCCGCAGCCGACCAACCAGTCGGGTCCGCCGAACTACGGCGCCCCTCCCGGTTGGACCCCGGCGACGGTCCCCGGCGGCCAGTCGTCCGGCTCGTGGGCACCTGCACCGCAGGAGCAGCAGACGGAAGCCGAGGCGGGCAAGCGGTCGTTCGACAACGACCCGGACAACCGCAAGTGACGGAGATCGACCACCACGACGACGCCGGCCTCCCCAGCAATGGGGAGGCCGGCGTCGCCGCGCGGCGGGTCTTCGACTACGCCCGCGCGGAGACCGCGGTCCGTGAACTGCTGATTGCCTGCGGTGAGGACCCGGAGCGCGAAGGCCTCCGCGACACGCCCGGCCGCGTGGCGCGGGCGTACCGGGAGCTGTTCGCCGGCCTCTACACCGATCCGGACAGCGTGCTCGCGAAGACCTTCGACGAGAGCCACGAAGAACTCGTGCTGGTCACGGACATCCCCATGTACAGTTTCTGCGAACACCACCTCCTGCCGTTCCACGGCGTGGCCCACGTCGGCTACATCCCGAACGAGCAGGGCCGCGTGACCGGTCTGTCCAAGCTGGCCCGCCTCGTCGACCTGTACTCCAAGCGCCCGCAGGTGCAGGAGCGGCTGACCTCGCAGGTCGCCGACGCGCTCGTGCGCAGGCTCGAACCGCGCGGCGTGATCGTCGTCGTGGAGGCCGAGCACCTGTGCATGGGCATGCGCGGCGTCCGCAAGCCCGGTTCGCGCACCACGACGTCGGCGGTGCGGGGGATTCTGCGCAGCTCGGCGACCTCGCGCTCCGAGGCGATCAACCTGATCAACGGACGGCTGAGGTGAGCGTGCCCGCGCCGGGGCACTGCGTCGTGATGGGTGTCCTCAACGTCACGCCGGACTCCTTCTCCGACGGCGGCCGCTACCTCGACCACGACCACGCCGTGTCGCACGGCGTCGCCATGCACCGCCGCGGCGCGGACGTCGTGGACGTCGGCGGCGAGTCGACCCGTCCCGGCGCCGAGCGCGTCGACGCTGACGTCGAGTCCGCCCGCGTGACCCCGGTGATCAGCTCGCTGGTCGCCGAGGGCGTGCCGGTGAGCGTGGACACGACCCGCGCCGAGGTCGCCCTGGCGGCCGTCGAGGCGGGCGCGACGATCATCAACGACGTCTCCGGCGGGCTCGCCGACCCGAACATGGCGAAGGTGGTCGCCGAGAGCGGTGTGCCGTGGATCCTCATGCACTGGCGCGGTCTGAGCCGCGAGATGGACTCGCTGGCCACCTACGCCGACGTGGTGCGGGAGGTCCGCGACGAGCTGCTCGCCCGCGTCGACGCCGCGCTGGCGGCGGGGGTGCGGCAGGACGGCATCATCCTCGACCCCGGCCTCGGCTTCGCGAAGCGGGCCGAGCACAACTGGCAGCTCCTGCACGGCCTGGACGAGCTGTTGGCGCTGGGCTTCCCGGTGCTGGTCGGCGCGTCCCGCAAGCGGTTCCTCGGCACCCTGCTCGGCGGCCGCGAGCCGGACGGGCGGGAGGACGCCACGGCCGCCGTGTCGGCGCTGTCGGCGTTCAAGGGCGCCTGGGGCGTGCGCGTGCACGACGTCGAGAAGTCGCTGGACGCCATCGCCGTGGCCCGCGCCTGGAGGCTGGGATGACCGACCGCATCACGTTGACCGGCTTGCGGGTGCGCGGCCACCACGGCGTGTTCGAGCACGAGAAGCGCGACGGCCAGGACTTCCTGGTCGACGTCACCGCGTGGCTCGACCTGAGCCGGGCCGCGGCCACCGACGACCTGGCGGAGACGCTGCACTACGGCGAGCTGGCGGAGCTGGTCGCGGGGATCGTGGCGGGGGAGCCGTACGACCTCATCGAGTCGGTCGCCGGTCGGATCGCCGACGAGGTGATGGCCGACCGGCGACTGCACGCCGTCGAGGTCACCGTCCACAAGCCGTCGGCCCCGATCCCGCTGACCTTCGCGGACGTGTCGGTGACCATCCGCAGGACCCGCTCGTGACCAGGGCCGTGCTGTCGATCGGCTCCAACCTCGGCGACCGCCTGGCGAACCTGCAACTGGCCGTCGACGGCTTCGCGGACGTCCTGGTGGCCGCCTCCCCGGTGTACGAGACCGCCCCCTGGGGCGTGACCGACCAGGACGACTTCCTCAACGCCGTGCTCGTCGTGGACTCCCCGGACACCGACGAGTGGGGCTGGCTCCGCCGCGGCCAGGCGCTGGAACGGGCCGCTCACCGCGTCCGCGAGCAGCGCTGGGGGCCTCGCACACTCGACGTCGACGTCGTCGTGGTCGACGGCGTCCTTTCGAGTGATCCACAGTTGCTATTGCCCCATCCGGGCGCGCACGAACGTGCCACTGTGTTGATTCCCTGGCTTGATGTGTCACCCGATGCGGTATTGCCGGGATTCGGTCCCATCACCGAACTGGAGTACAGCGCCGAAGGCGTGCGCAAGCGCGACGACCTTTCGTTGGATATTCGTGAAACAAAAATTGGCGAATAACGAAATTCATCCCTACAATTTCCACCATGAGCACGTACAAGCCGAATGTGCGGGAAAGACTTGTGGCCCGCAGTCTTGCGGCCTGGCGCTGGGAAACGGGTCGCAGCGGCGCTGACGTCTGCAGGGCGGCGGGCTTCTCGCAGGCGAAGCTGAGCAAGATCGAGAACGCCCACCACCCGATCAAGCCCGCCGACGTGATGGCGCTCGGTTTGATCTACGACGTTCCCGAGAAGGAACGCACGCTCGTCTACGAAGCCGCCGAACGCGCCCTCGTCCCGGGGTGGTGGGAGGAGTTGCCGCCGGACGTCATCATGGACGCCGTACGCGACTACCTGGCCTTGGAGTCCGGGGCGGTCCTGCTGCGAACGTTCAGGACGGACCTGGTGCCCGCACTGCTGCAGAGTCGGCAATACGCACTCGGCCTGGCGAAGGCTTTTGTCCCCCCGCCAACCGAAGACGTCGCCTTCCGGCAGGTGGAAGCACGAATCAAGCGCCAGGAAAGACTCTTCTCGGATCAGAATCCGATGACCGTGCACGCCATCATCACCGAAGCGGTGCTCAGGCAGCCGGTGGGCGGACCGGTGGTCATGAAGGAACAGTTGGTTCACTTGCTGAAGCTCGGTGAACTAGGCCATGTGGCCTTGCAGGTGCTCCCGTATTCGGCGGGGGCCTACCCCACTCAGGGGTATTGTCCGTTCAACATCTTGTCGTTCGCGGAAGAGCACTTCGACGATGTCGTCTACCTGGATCACCTGAACGGGGGTCGTTATGTGGAGGCTCCCAAAGGGCGCGAGCCCTATACGCTGAACTTCGCCGCTCTTCAGGGGGTGGCCCTGAGCCACGCCGACTCAGCCGAGCTGATCGCGGAGGTGGCCAACGGCGTGTAGCGACGGGAGGCGCGGATGTCCGAGATGGTGTGGCGCAAGTCGAGCTTCAGCGGTGGCGGTGGCGGCGAGTGCGTCGAGGTGGCCTTCCCCGCCGGTCGGATCGCCTTCCGCGACTCGAAGAACCCCTCCGGCCCGTTCCTGAGCTTCCCCAGGGCCGCCGAAATGCCAGGATGGACCCGTGAGGTTCACCAAGGCCCGTGATCTGCTGGCGGCCGGGCTCATCGCCGGGCTGCTCGCGCACCTACTACTCCGTCTCGCGTACAGCTCGTTCGCGGCGTTGCCGAAGCTCGCCGGACTGACCCTCCTCGTGATCGCCCTGGTCGACCTGGTCCTCGGCTACTCGCTGCGCGCCCGGATCCTCCGCAGGCCCGGCGCCAAGCCCGTGGAGCCGCTCACAGCGGCTCGCGCGGTGGCTCTGGCGAAAGCTTCCTCACTTTTGGGAGCGATCATGTTGGGCGGCTGGGCGGGGGTGCTCCTCTACGTCCTGCCGGTGCGCGAGGAGTTCGAAGCGGCGGCTAACGACATGGTCAGCGCTATCGTGGGCATCGTGTGCGCGGCTCTGCTGATCGCTTCGGCGCTGTGGCTGGAGCACTGCTGCAAGACGCCGCGGTCTACCCACCTGGACAGTTAGATGCGACAAGATTGGTCTCAGTCGCATAACTCCCAGGTACCGTATGGCGCATGACCGGCCGAGGCGCGTCGCCGAGCGACGAGCAACAAGATCGCGGGCGTGGCACCGGGCGACTGCTTCTGGTAGCGGCGATGGCGCTCGCGCTCGTGGCGGCGGCCCTGCTGGTGCTCAGCGACAACGCGCGCTGGCTGCGGCTGGCGGTGGTCTCCGCGCTGTGGGCGGCTCTTGTCGGTGCTTTCCTGGCCGCGCGGTACCGGCGGCAGGTCGCGGACCGCGAGGACGAGGTCGCGGACCTCCAGTCGGTGTACGAGTTGGAGCTGGAGCGCGAGGTCGCCGCTCGCCGCGAGTACGAGCTGGAGATCGAGGCCGAGTCGCGCAAGCGCGTCCAGGAGGAGTCCCGGGACGACCTGGACGCGTTGCGGGACGAACTCCGCGCGCTCAGGGAGAACCTCCAGGCGCTGCTGGGTGGTGAGGTGCTGGTCGAGCGGGTCGCGTTGCGCGCGGAGTCCACGCGGATGCGGTCGCTGTCGGACCAGTCGAGACTCATGGCGATCGGCGATCGCCAGATCATCAGCACCGAGAGCAACGAGCGCGTGCGCGGCATCACGGCCGGGCCGAGCAAGCCGTCCGTCAAGAAGGTCGTGCCAGAGGCCGCGGTCGAGCGCACGGAACTGATCGAGCGGGTCGTGTCGGAGCAGCGCAAGCCCGCACGGCAGGAGCCGGTCCGCCCGGCCTCCAGCTACACCGAGCCCGTGCGCCGCGAGCCGACCCGCCAGCCGCAGCGCCAGCAGCCGCCGATCGTGGTGCGCCGCGACCCGCCGAAGCCGCCGAAACCGGAACGCGCGCCCGCGCCGCCGCCGGTCCGCCGCGACCAGCCGACCGTGCGCGCCAGCGCCACCCCGTCCGACATGTTCGACTCGATGGAGATGCGCCTGGACCAGCCGGTCCAGGAGACGCGCAGGCCCGAGCCGCCGCAGATGCCCGTGGCGCAGACGCCCGCGCCGTCGAAGCCGAAGCAGCCCGTCCGCGGCACGCGCCCCCCGGTGGAGCGCACCGGGATGTTCGACCGCGAGGCCTCCGAACCGCAGCGCCCCGCGCCCGTCGCGGAGCCGAAGTCGGGTGGCCGCAGGCGTGCCGACGAGCGTCCCACGCCCAAGTGGGAAGGCACCGGCGTGTACTCGACCGGTCGCGGCGAGCCGGTGAAGGAACGTCCCCCGTGGGACGGCGTCGGCGCGTACGGCACGGGGCGTGGCGAGCCGGTGAAGCCCGGTCGCCGCAGCGCACCCGACCCGGACGACCCCGCGGGCGCGCACGCCGACGGCAAGTCCGTCAGCGAACTCCTCGCCTCACTGGGAAATTCCGATTCGCCCCGCCGCCGCAGGCGTCGCGAAGAGGACTGAGTCCTACTTGTCGATGTCGCCGACCACGACCGCGAACGACCCCAACACCGCGGCGAGGTCGGCGACCCGCGTGCCCGGCAGGAGTGCCGACAGCGCCTGGACGTTGTTGAACGACGGGGTGCGCAGCTTCAACCGCCACGGGGTCTTCTCGCCGCGGGAAGCCAGGTGCACGCCGGAGGTGCCCAGCGGCGCCTCGACCCACGTGTAGACGGAGCCCTCCGGTGCTTTGACGGCCTTGGGCAGCCGCACGTTCACCGGTCCGCTCGGCAGGCGTTCCAGGCACCGCGTGGCCAGGTCGATCGACAGGCGGGCCTCGTCCACCAGGCAGCGGACCCGCGCCAGCGCGTCGCCCTCCTGCCGCACCACCGGTCGCACGTCCAGCTCGCGGTACGCGGGCAGCGGGTCGTCGCGGCGCAGGTCGAGGTCGACACCGGACGCCCGCCCGATCGGTCCGGTCACCCCCAGCGCGAGCGCGGATTCCCTTGGCAGGACCCCGATTCCGGCGAGCCGGTCGGTCACCGCGTGCGCCCCGATCACCTCCATGTCCACAGTGGACAGTGCGGTGGCGACCCGGTCGGTCCAGCCGGCGGGCACGTCCTCACGCAGGCCGCCGATCCGGTTGGCCATGAAGTGGATGCGCCCGCCGGACGCCTCCTCCATGACCGCCTGCACGGCTTCCCGCCCGAGCAGCGCCGCCGTGGTCCCCGCGGTGGTCTCCGCGCCGGACCTGGTCAGCGGCGTCAGGAACACCAGGTGCGCCATCAGCCGGTTCAGCTCGCACAGCAGGGTCCTCAGCCACTGCGCGCGCACCGGCACGTCCATGCCGGTCATGCGCTCCACGGCCAGCGCGACCGCGAGTTCGTTGCAGAACGCCGCCAGCCAGTCGTGCCGGTTGGCCAGCGTCAGCACCTGCCGGTAGTCCCGGACCTCGAACAGCTTCTCCGCGCCCCGGTGCAGGTGGCCGACGAGCGGTTCGGCCTCCACGATCACCGGGTCGTCGGCGGACCCCCGGACGGTCAGCCGCAGCCGGTACGCGCCGTGCGCCGACGGGTGCAGGGGGCCGAGGTCGACCACGCGGTCCACGCCGAGGTGGCGCGCCCCGGCTCCGACGCCGACGGTGAGGTGTTCGGACACCGCGTCATGCTCGCACGTCAGTCCCGCGTGATCGCGAACAGGAAGCACCCGTGCGACAGGCTGCGCACCTGGACCTCCGCGACCCGCTCGTCGGCGAGCAGGTTCCCGACGGCGGTGTCCAGCTCGTCGGGTGACGCCAGTTCGCCGGCGTGGATGCGGCCCGCCGCGTCGTAGGCCCGCAGCACCCGCGGCGCCTGGCGCAGCGCGTCCGGCAGGACGTCGGTCCGCTCGGGGCCGCCGCAGGCCTCGGCGTGCACGAACACCGGGCCCGTCTCCTCGTACGGTCCGCGCCCCGCCGTGGGGGAGTAGCGGAACAGCACGACCGGTTCGTCGTCGCCCGCCCGCGTGAGGCAGCAGCGCAACGGCGACCCGGCGGCCTCGGCCCGGTGCTCGTGGTGCTCGTCGGTGGTCTTGCGGGCGTGGTCGACGACGTCGGCGGGAATCGCGTGGATCCTCATGCGACCCAGCGTCGTGGCCCGTCCGCCGCGGTGCCGGCGGGTATCCGACACCAGGTTCAGGCGGTCGCGATCCGCAGCGCCAGCGCGACCGCCGTGAGGATCGCGAGAACGGCGGAGGGGGCGGTCATCGCGAGCTGGTCCTTGAAGCGGACGTGGGTGATCACGGCTCCGATCATCATCAGCGTCAGCCCGACGGCCGCCGCGATGCCGAGCGGGGCCCACCAGAGCCCGATGACCAGGCCCGCCGCGCCCGCGATCTCCAGCAGGCCGATGACCTGGTACTGGCCCTTGGCGAAGCCGTGCGACTCGGCGGCCTCGACCATCGCCTTGGCGCCGGCGGCCTTCGAGGCGCCCGCCCCCAGGAAGACCACGGCGAGCAGTGCGCTGAGAACAAGCGTTGCAATAAACATAGGATTGACACTATCAGATCATTGAACACCCTCAATGGTTTGGTTGTCTGTACAGTTGTGACGTGGACGAGGAACGGGTCGGACTGCTGCTGATGCACCTGGGCAGGGAGGTCGACGCCCGCCTGCGCAAGCGGCTGGGTGCCTTCGGCCTCACCCCCCGGCACGGCTTCACGCTCTCCCACCTGTGCGAGAACGGCCCGACGAGCCAGCAGGACCTGATCGACGTGCTCGAAGTCGACCCGAGCGTGCTCGTCGCGATCCTCAACGACCTGGAGAAGGCGGGCCTCGCCGAGCGCAAGCGCGACCCCGAGGACCGCCGCAGGCACATCGTCGAGATGTCGGAGCTGGGCCGCACCACGCTCACCGCGATGAACGGCGCGATGGACGCGATCGAACGCGACCTGGTGGCGGACCTGTCCCCGTCGGACTCCGAGCAGCTCCGCGAGCTCCTGCTGAAGGTCCGCCCGCAGGCGGGCAGCGCCGCTCCCTGCTCGGCGGACGACTAGGACGCCGACCCCCGTCGGGTTTCGCGCCGCTCAGGCCGGTTCGTTGTGGAGCAGGGGTCCACCTGGGACGCGTGAAACCCGGCGAAGATCGTGGTCACCGCGTCAGGGCCGCCACGCGGGCAGCGGCGGCAGCAGCCAGGACGTGCGCACACCCCCGGTGGCGTGCAGCAGCCACCCGAAGTCGCCCAGCCCGCCCACGGCTCGCAGTTCCGCGACCCGTCCGGCCCGCGCCGTCGCCTCCAGCCACGCCAGCGGGTCCCCGCCGGGCACGACCTCCGGCAGCAGCGCCCCCAGCGCGTCCCGCTGCGACACCAGCACCCGGTCGCCACCGGCGGCCTCCGCGCACGCGTCCAGCGCCACGTGCGCCGTCACGTCGCAGCTGCCGTCCAGCACCGGCTCCACCCGCCGCCCCCCGCGGTAGCCGGCGAGGGTCCCCTCGCGGTACCGCCCGGCGACCCGGTCCGCCCGCAGGTGCCCGTAGTCCACCGCCAGCGCGGCACCCCGCACCCGGCCCACGGCGTCCGCCCAGGCCGCGTCCCGCGGCGCCCCCACCTCCGCCCGCTCCCCGGCCGCCACGGGCCACCAGGCGCGCAGCCAGGGGTCGTCGGAAGGGCCTTCCACGACCGGGCACGGCACCGCGTCGAGCCACTCGTGCCCGACCAGCAGCCCGGTCACGGCCGGTGGTGGCTCCCGCGACCACGCGACCCCCGGCACCGACCGCGCGGGCCCGAGGTCCACGGCGGTCACCCGCAGCCGTCGCGCCAGGTCGCCGGTCGCCAGCGCCCGCACCGCCCCGGCCAGTTCCCCGCCGCCCGCGCCCATGTCCACGAAGTCCAGGCGGGCCGGTTCCCCGAGGGCCACGTCGACCCGTGCGAGCAGGGTCAGCACGGCCTCGGCCAACTCGGGTCCGACCAGCGGTGACGTGCGGAAGTGCCGCGCGGGCAACTCCCCGCGGGCGAAGAAGCCGCCGGGTCCGTACAGCGCGTTCCACCACCGCGTTTCCACCCGCCGAACGCCTCCGTCCACCCCTGTCGAACCCCCGAGCGCGCGCACCGCGTCGCCGATCCGCGATTCCCCGTCCACCGCTGTCGGTACCTGGCCCTACAGTTTCCCCGTGACCGACGCCGACGCACCGCCGACGCCGCCTCCCGCCCGCAAGCGCATCGAACAACGCCGCTGGACCGTGCTGCTGCCGGTCGTGGGCCTCATCGCGCTGGCCTGTTCCGGCCTGGTCCTGTTCGCGCTGGGCACCAGCACGACCGGTCTGCTGCCGATCCTGGTCGGCGTCCTGGCCGCGCTGGTGCCGGTCGGGCCGGTGATCATGGCGTACCTGTGGGTCGACCGGTGGGAGCCCGAGCCCGCGAAGATCCTGCTGCTGGCGTTCGCGTGGGGAGCGCTGGGCGCGACCATCTGCTCGCTGGCGTTCAACTCGCGGGCGCACGAGATCGGCGACCTGATCCAGCAGGGGTTCGGGGCGGACTTCGCGGCCGTCATCGGCGCGCCGGTGGCGGAGGAGGCCGCGAAGGCGGCGTTCCTGGTGGTGCTGTTCCTGAGGCGCCGCAACGAGTTCGACGGCGTGGTGGACGGCATCGTGTACGCGGGCGTCATCGCGGCGGGCTTCGCGTTCACCGAGAACATCTGGTACTTCGCCAGGGTCTTCAACGAGGGCGGGTTCGGCACCGCGAGCAGCGGCATCATCGGGCTGTTCATCCTGCGCGGGGTGCTGGCGCCGTTCGCGCACCCCCTGTTCACGTCGCTGACCGGCATCGGGATCGGCATCGCCGCGCTCAGCGGCAGCAAGCCGGTGCGGATCATCGCGCCGATCGTCGGCTACCTGTTCGCGGCCGGTCTGCACTCGCTGTGGAACTTCTCCACGACCGTCGGCGACGGCACGACGTTCATCAACCTGTACTTCCTGATCATGGTGCCGATCTTCGCGGGCATGGTCGTGCTGGTGGTGTGGCAGCGGCGCAGGGAGCAGCGGATCGTGGCCGGTCAGCTGCCGGAGATGGCCACGAACCGGTGGATCGCGGCCAGCGAGGTGGCGCTGCTGGCGAGCCTGCCCGGTCGGCGGAACTGGCGGCGCGCGGTCCGGCGGAAGGTCGGCGAGGAAGCGTCCCGCGCGGTCGCCGGCTACCAGCACGCGGTCACCGAACTGGCGTTCCTGCGGCACCGCATGGCGCTGGGCACGGCGGGCCACGACGCCGACCACCGCCACCAGGTGCTGCTGTCGACGCTGCTCAACGCCCGGCAGGCGGCGGTCGCGGCGCCGGGCGCGATGAAGGCGGCGGGGCGGCGGCAGGGGTGAAAGTGGTCACCTGGACCGCGCAATCCCGTTCGTCCCCGATTACGCTCGCGGCCGTCGTCCGGTACCCGCGGAAAAGTCGGGACTGGAACGTCAGGAGGAGCCAGTCGCAATGAACGCGACCACCCGAGCGGACACGTCGCCGTGAACCGTCCGGCCAGACTCGCCGTCGGGGTGATCTCCGCGGGCCGCGTCGGTTCGGTGCTGGGCGCGGCGCTCGCCCGCGCGGGCCACCACCTGATCGGCGTCAGCGCCGTCTCGCAAGCTTCCCTGCGCCGGGCCGAGGAACTGCTGCCCGACGTCCCGGTCCTCGCGCCGCCCGAGGTCGCGCTGGCCGCTGACCTGCTGCTGCTCGCCGTCCCGGACGACGAGCTCGCCGGGCTCGTGCGCGGGCTCGCGGCGACGGGGTCGTTGCGCGCGGGCCAGATCGTCGTGCACACCAGCGGAGCCCACGGCGTCGCGGCGCTCGCCCCCGCCGCCGCGGTCGGCGGCCTCTGCGTCGCCCTGCACCCGGTGATGACGTTCGCCGGCCGCTCCGAGGACCTGCAGCGCATGACGGCCGCCAGCGTCGGCGTGACGGCGGCCGACGGCGACGAGATCGCCTGGAGCGTCGGCGAAGCGCTGGTCGTGGAGATGGACGCGGACCCCGTGCGCATCCCCGAGCACGTCCGCCCGCTCTACCACGCCGCCCTCGCGCACGGCGCGAACCACCTGGTCACCCTGGTCGCCGAGTGCGCGGACCTGCTGCGCTCCGCCGGGGTCGCGGGCGGTGAGCGGCTGCTCGGCCCGCTGCTGTCCGCCGCGCTGGACAACGCGCTGCGCCACGGCGACCGCGCGCTCACCGGCCCGGTGTCGCGCGGCGACGTCGGCACGATCCGCAAGCACCTCGCCGTGCTCGCCGGGGAAGCCCCGGAAGTCCTGCCCTCGTACCGCGTTCTCGCTCGGCGCACCGCCGACCGCGCGGAGGCCGCGGGCCTGCTCCGGCCCGAGGCCGCCACCGAAGTTCGAACCACCCTTGAGGACGACGCATGACGAAGCCGCTGACCAAGGCCGACTACAGCCCCGCGGGGGTGACCGTCCACCACGACCCGGCGCGCCTGGCGCGGGTGACGCGCACCCTGCGCGCGGCCGGTCGCAACATCGCGCTGGTGCCGACGATGGGCGCGCTGCACGAGGGTCACCGCAAGCTGATCCGCGAGGCGCAGGTCATGCAGAACACCGTCGTCGTGGTGTCGATCTTCGTGAACCCGTTGCAGTTCGGCCCGACCGAGGACCTCGACCGCTACCCGCGGACGCTGGAGTCCGATGTGGACATCTGCCGCGAGGAGCGCGTCGGCATCGTCTTCGCGCCGAGCGCCGAGGACATGTACCCCATGGGCGCCAACGTGACGGTGTCGCCCGGCCCGCTCGGCGACGAGCTGGAGGGCAGGACCCGCCCCGGCCACTTCGACGGCGTGCTGACCGTCGTGTCCAAGCTGTTCAACATCGTCGGCCCCACCTACGCGGTGTTCGGCGAGAAGGACTACCAGCAGCTGACGCTGGTCCACCGGATGGCGCGCGAGCTGAACTTCCCGCTCGACGTCGTCGGCGTGCCGACCGTGCGCGAGCACGACGGCCTCGCGCTGTCGTCGC
Organism: Umezawaea sp. cmx-9-4; assembly: GCA_049997955.1. Taxonomy (GTDB): domain Bacteria; phylum Actinomycetota; class Actinomycetes; order Mycobacteriales; family Pseudonocardiaceae; genus Umezawaea. The sequence continues at coordinate 80,257 of JAEBDY010000017.1, forward strand.
GCAACCGGTTCCTCGACGCCGAGCAGCGGCAGGCGGCCGTCGCGCTGTCCGCGGCGCTGGTCGCGGGCGCGCACGTGAGCGCCCAGGGCGCGGAGGCCGTGCTCAGCACCGCCCGTGCGACGCTGGCGGCCGTTCCCGAGGTCGAGCTGGACTACCTGGAACTGCGCGCGCCCGACCTCGGCCCGGCCCCGGAGCACGGCGACGCCCGGCTGCTCGTGGCCGCCAAGGTGGGCAAGACACGTCTGATCGACAACGCCGCCGTGCTGCTCGGCGACGGCGACGACTGAGGGGGAAGGCCGTCATGTTCCGCACCATGCTCAAGTCCAAGATCCACCGGGCCACCGTGACCCAGGCCGACCTGCACTACGTCGGCTCGGTCACCGTCGACCTCGACCTGATGGAGGCCGCCGACCTGCTGGCCGGCGAGCAGGTCGCGATCGTCGACGTCACCAACGGCGCCCGGCTGGAGACCTACGTCATCGCGGGCGAGCGCGGCAGCGGCGTGATCGGCATCAACGGCGCGGCCGCGCACCTCGTGCGGCCGGGCGACCTGGTGATCCTGATCGCGTACGGCGCGATGGACGACGCCGAGGCCCGCGGGTTCGAGCCCAAGGTCGTCTTCGTGGACGCGGACAACAAGGTCGTCGAGCTGGGCGCCGACCTGGCGCACGCCCCCGAGGGCTCCGGCCTGAGCAGCGGGGCGATCACGGCGGCCGAGACCGCCGACGCCGCCGCGCTCGACGCCCTGATCCAAGCCGAGAACTGAGGGACTCCCGTGCTGCTCGCGATCGACGTCGGCAACACCAACATCGTGCTCGGCCTGTACGACGGGCTGGGCGACCAGGCGGAGCTGGTCCGCGACTGGCGGATGCGCACCGACGCCCGGATGACGGCCGACGAGCTGGCGCTCACCATGCGCGGCCTGCTCGGCGAGTACGCCGACCGGATCACCGGCATCTCCGCGCTGTCCACCGTGCCCGCGGTGCTGCGCGAACTGCGGGTGATGCTCGGCCGCTACTACGCGACCGTCCCGAAGGTCGTGGTGGAGCCGGGGATCCGCACCGGCGTGCCGCTGCTGGTGGACAACCCGAAGGAGGTGGGCTCGGACCGGGTGATCAACACCCTGGCCGCGCACCACCTGCACAGCACCGCCTGCGTGGTGGTCGACTTCGGCACGTCCACGAACCTGGACGTGATCTCCGCGAAGGGCGAGTTCCTCGGCGGCGCGCTGGCGCCCGGCATCGAGATCTCGCTGGACGCGCTGGCCGCCCGCGCCGCCCAGCTGAGCAAGGTCGAGCTGGTCCGGCCGCGCGCGGTGATCGGCAAGAACACCGTGGAGTGCCTCCAGTCCGGCATCGTCTACGGGTTCGTCGGCCAGGTCGACGGGCTGGTCACCCGGATCATCGAGGAGCTGGGCGCGACCGAGCCGGGCGAGGTCACGGTGATCGCCACCGGCGGTCTGGCCCCGCTGGTCGTGTCGGAGTCCGCGACGATCAAGCACCAGGAGCCCGCGCTGACGCTGCTCGGCCTGCGGCTGGTCTTCGAACGCAACATGCGCTGATCCGCCGGGGTCGCCCTCGCGCCGAGGGCGACCCCGACGGGCTCAGATCCGGACCTTGCGGTGCACCACGGTGCGCATGGGCAGGTCGAACTCGCCGGTCGCGGTCTCCGGGCGGGACTTCAGGAACGCCAGCATCTTCGCCACCAGCTCCTCGCGCTCGTCGTCCGGCGCGACGAGCACGTGCGAGTGCGTGCCGACGGTGGCCACCAGCGACTCGGCCGTGCGCCGCTGCGAGTGCGGGACCGTCGTCTCCGCGTCGTCGGAGAACAGCCGGTGCGGCGCCAGGTTGTGGACGGCGTCGAAGTCCTTCGAGCTGACCGGGGACCCGCTCACCTGGCCGAACGCGGCGACCCACTCGACGTCGAGGTCGTCGCCGTTCCACAGCCCGGCCACGACCCCGCCGGGGCGCAGCACCCGCGCGATCTCGACCATCGCGAGCTCCGGGTCGAACCAGTGGAACGCCTGGCCCGCCACGACCGCGTCCATCGTGCCGTCCGGCAGCGGGATGCGCTCGGCCCTGCCGGGCAGCGCCCGCACGCCGTGGTGCAGCCGCACCAGCTCGGACAGCATCGCCTCGTCGGGCTCCACCGCGGTGACCTCGTGGCCCTCGGCGCACAGCACGCCGGTCAGCTTGCCGGTTCCCGCGGCGAGGTCCAGCACGCGCAGCGGCCCGCCGGTGGACACCGGCTCCAGCGCCCAGCGCACCGCGGCCACCGGGTAGTCCGGGCGGTGCGCGGCGTAGTCGGAAGCCCGCGCCCCGAAGGAGTTCGCGCGGCGGGCGTGGTGGGGGATCTCGTGGTGAGGTCGATCTTCGGCGCTCGTCACCCGCCCAACCTACCGAGACCGACCGACAGGCCCACTCGAATTCCCCGGCGTCTCCATTGGTGGCTCCCCGGTCGACTCGTTCGACGCTTCCGCCGACCGGAGCAGGCGGCGATCCGGCGAAAACGGGACTGATTGCGCGGTGTGACGGGGTATCGGTATCCGGTTGAGACGCTTGAACACGAGCGGTCCGCACGATGAGGCGGATCCGCGGGCCGGGCAGTTCGCGAGTGCCGAGTTCCCGGAAAACGACGTGTCGAAGATCCCCCAACTGCAAGCGCTTTCCGTTGGAAGTCCGGAGTTCGAGTCGTCGATCACGTTTTCCCGCCTTCGCGCACGGCCTACTCGTGACGGTGGCCACTCCGCATACCGATCCCGTGGGCCGAACCCCGGCCGGAAACCCGAATTCCCCTGCGTCGCGTCCCACTGGCTGGACCACGCGTTATCGGTGTCGCACGGGCAACGATCGCCACAGGAGTCCCTTCCGCAACCGGGATTCGGGCGGGGCGGTGCAACTCGGGAGTCCTTGTCGTCGTGTGTTCACGGCGCACTCCCACCACCGGATTGCCCGCAAACGGGTGCGACCCCGCCCGTGATCGATGTGTCGCCGGTGGTGTGGACGAGTTCGGCGTGATGAGTGGACTACTCTCCTGATGCGCGGGTTCGTTGTCCGAAGCCCACGGCGAGTAGATCACTTCGAGCGCTTCGGCCGAGTTCTTGCACAGCTGTTGTGACAAGCGCGGTGTCCGCGGCCCCCGGTGAAGAACTCCCGGAACGCTCCGGCGACACCCTCGAACCGCTGGAAGCGCAGGCCAGGGGCCGGGTCGTGGCAGGTCGGCGCGGCCGGGCTTTCGATGATCACCGCTGTGCGGAATGACACCGAGCGTGGGTGTTCTAATGGTATCGATCGACTGCTCTTCGACGTCCTGGGGACGCGGAACCGTTTCACGCCTCGTGCGCGCTGAATGAAGTAACGTCTCGGACGTCGGCAGGTGCATATCTGCGGTTATGCGCTAACCTGCACAACGACATTGTTTTCGGTCGCGGTCGGGGTAGCAGTACCGCGCATTCGAGTCCAGGAGGATACGCATGGCGCAGAAGGTCACCGTGACCCTGGTCGATGACCTGGACGGTTCCAGGGCAGAGGAGACCGTCGGCTTCGGCCTGGACGGCGTCGCCTATGAGATCGACCTTTCTTCGGACAATGCGGGCAAGCTTCGCGATGCGCTCGCGGACTTCGTCACCAGCGCTCGCCGTGCCGGTGGCCGCAAGAGGGGGCCGGGTCGTCCGGCCGGGGTTAAGGCCGCTGCTCGTCCCGCGTCGGCGGATAGGGAGCAGAACCAGGCCATTCGCGAGTGGGCCCGCAAGCAGGGCATGAAGGTGTCCGATCGCGGCCGTATCCCGGCCGAGGTCCTCGACGCTTACCACCAGCAGGGCTGACCGGCGGTTTAAGGGGTGTGAGCCACCCCAATTACGTAGGTCAACGAAGGGGCGTCGGATTCGGGATCCGACGCCCCTTCCGCGCATATAACGTGATTGGCCGACTTCGGTAAGTAGTCGGTTTCATTGATCAACATTGCGAAAAGCGTGGCGAAATGGCCGCCGAACGGTCGAATGCGTGGCCTGCGCGACACCTCGGACGCGGGTGTGCGGAACCCCGCAGTAGTTCGGTTAGGCTGCCCTCACTAGCGGGTGAATCGCGGGTGAGGAGCGGTCTTTGGCACCAGGGCAGCGCCGTCGGCGGCTCGTCGGGCTGGCACTGCTGGTGCTCGGACTCGCCGTCGCCACCACCGCGAGCATCGCGATCGGCTCCAAGGAAATCGCCTTCGACGGGGTGTGGCACGCGCTGACCTCGCCCACCGGGCTGGAGGACGACGTCGTCATCCGGGAACTCCGGGTGCCGCGGACGCTGCTCGGGATCGCGGTGGGGGTCGCGCTGGGCGTCGGCGGAGCGCTCATGCAGGGGCACACCCGGAACCCGCTGGCCGATCCCGGCATCCTCGGCGTCACGCACGGCGCGGCGTTCGCGGTGGTCCTGGCGATCTTCACCCTCGGGATCACCAGCCTGAACGCCTACGTGTGGTTCGCGTTCCTCGGGGCGTTCGTCGCCAGCGGGGTCGTGTTCCTGCTCGGGTCGTCCGGGCGGGCGGGGCCCACCCCGGTGACCCTCGCGCTGGCCGGGGCCGCGGTCAGCGCTCTCATGCACGGGCTGGTGTCGGCGCTCGTGCTGATCGACCGGCAGAGCCTGGACGCGTTCCGGTTCTGGCAGGTCGGCTCCGTGTCGGGTCGTGGGCTGGACGTGCTGGTCCAGGTCCTGCCGTTCCTGTCGCTCGGGCTGCTCCTGGCGCTGGCCAACGCCCAGGGGGTGAACGCGCTGGCGCTGGGCGAGGACGTCGCCCGCTCGCTCGGCCAGCGGGTCGCCCGGACCCGGATCGTCGGGATCACCGCGATCACGCTGCTCATCGGCGGCGCGGTCGCCGCCTGCGGGCCCATCGGGTTCCTCGGCCTGGTCGTGCCGCACGCCGCTCGGGCGATCACCGGGCCGGACTACCGGTGGCTGATCCCGTACTCCGGGCTGCTGGGCGCCGCGCTGCTGCTGGTGGCCGACGTGCTCGGCCGGGTCGTGGCCCGGCCCGCGGAGCTGGAGGTCGGGATCATGATGGCCGTGTTCGGGGCCCCGTTCTTCATCGCGCTGGTCCGGCGCAAGAAGCTGGTGAAGCTGTGAGCGCCGTGGGAGCGCGCAGGGGCGTCCGGGTGGGGCCGTTCTCGTGGCCCGTCCGGTGGCGGCCGTTGCTGCTGGTCGTGGTGGGGTCGGCGCTGCTGGCGCTGGTCATGGCCGTCAACATCGGGCTCGGCGACTTCCCGCTCACGCCCGGCCAGGTGTTCGACGTGCTGCTGGGCGGCGGGCAGACCAGCCACCGGTTCATCGTGCTGGACCTCCGGCTGCCCCGGTCGCTGACGGCCGTGCTGGTGGGGGCGGCGCTGGCGCTGGCAGGCGCGATCTTCCAGGCCGTCGCGCGGAACCCGCTGGCCAGTCCGGACATCCTCGGCGTCACGTGGGGCGCCAGCGTCGGCGCGGTCTCGGTCATCACCTTCGCCGGAGCCGTCACCGGGCCCGTCGCCGAGATCGGCATCCCGGTGGCCGCGCTGGCGGGCGGGTTCTTCTTCGGCCTGCTCGTCTACGCGCTGGCGTGGCGGAAGGGGATCGAGGGGTTCCGGATGGTCCTCGTGGGCGTCGGCGTCGCCGCCATCGCGGGGAACCTGACCACCTACCTGTTGACCGTCGGGGACGTCACGGACGCCGGGCGGGCGATGGTGTGGATCACCGGGAGCCTCAACGGGCGCGGGTGGGAGCACGTCGTGCCCGTCGGGATCGCGTTGGCGGTGCTGATGCCCGCCGCGTTCGTCTGCGCGCACGTGCTCGGGGCCCTCCAGTTCGGCGACGACACCGTGCGCGGGCTCGGGGTCCGGCTCAACGCGGCCAGGAGCCTCCTGCTGCTCATCGGGATCGCGCTGGCCTCCGTCGCCACCGCGGCCGCCGGGCCCATCGCGTTCGTGGCGCTGGCCGCGCCGCAGGTCGCCGTTCGGCTGGCCGCGACCGCCACGCCGCCACTGCTCGGGTCGGCCGTGGTCGGGGGACTGCTGGTCGTCGGCTCCGACCTCGTCGCCCGGACCGCCTTCGGCGGTTTCGAGATGCCGGTCGGCGTCGTGACCGCCGTGCTCGGCGCGCCCTACCTCATGTACCTGCTCATCCGCGGTCGCCGGGAGGCACGGGTATGACTGTTCGACTCCAGGCAGCGGACCTCAGGGTCGGGTACGGCGATCGGATGATCGTCGACGGGCTCGACCTCGACGTCGTCGGCGGGACCGTCACCTGCGTGATCGGGCCGAACGGGTGCGGCAAGTCGACGCTGCTCCGGGCCATGGGCAGGCTGCTGCCCGCGCGGGGCGGGGCCGTGCTGCTGGACGGCAAGCGGATCGACCGGGTGCCCACCCGCGAGGTGGCGAAGGTCCTGGGGATGCTGCCGCAGGCGCCGCAGGCGCCCGAAGGGCTCACCGTGGCCGACCTGGTCGCTCGGGGACGGCAGCCGCACCAGGCCTGGTACCGGCAGTGGTCCTCGGACGACGAGGCCGCGGTGGCCGAGGCGCTGGAGCTGACGAACATGGAGTCGCTGGCCGACCGGACCGTGGACGAGCTGTCCGGCGGGCAGCGGCAGCGGGCCTGGATCTCCATGGCGCTGGCGCAGGGGACCGACCTGCTGCTGCTGGACGAGCCGACCACCTACCTGGACCTGGCCCACCAGATCGACGTGCTGGACCTGGTGCAGCGCCTGCACGACGAGATGGGCCGCACCGTGGTCATGGTGCTGCACGACCTCAACCTGGCCGCCCGGTACGCGGAGCACCTGGTGGCCATGAAGGACGGGCGGATCGTCGTCCAGGGACCGCCCGCCGAGGTGCTGACCGAGGAGGTGCTGCTGGAGGTGTTCGGGCTGGACGCCAGGGTGGTCGCCGACCCGGTGTCCGGGACGCCGCTCGTGGTGCCGATCGGGCACCGCCACCGGGCGTGAGCCGCGGGGCCGGGCCCGCTGGTGCGGTGACCACGACCCTCACCGGGTTTCCCAGGTCACGGGTGACCCCTTCGCTCTGAGCGGCAGGGGTCGGTGCAGCTAGCGGCCTGCTCGCGGGCAGGTGTCGCAGGCCGTGGCGCCGGGCAGCACGTAGGTGAAGCAGCAGCTCTCGCGCCTGCGGGTCCACTCGCCATCCGTGAACCGCAGCGTGGAGGCCGAGGTGAACGGCTCGATCCGCTCCGGCAGGAGCATGGCGGCGTCGGACACGCCGGTGGCCTCGTCCCCGCACATCCGGCCCGCCAGCCAGACGCCCTTGTCCAGGGCGTCGGTGGCCGCGGCCCAGAGCATCCGCCTGCCCAGCCGCACCGTGGGCGCGTAGGCGGCCACGAACGCGGCGGCGTGCGCCGCGTAGCGGGCCCTCAGCACCGCGGCCAGCGCGGCCTCGTCGGCCACCACGGTCGCCGCCGGGTGGTTGCCCGCCGGGTCGTCCGGCAGGCAGGCGAAGTCGTCGGAGAGCAGGGCCACCCCGGCCACGTGCGGGCGGTCGTCGTCGGCGATCCGGAAGGCCAGGTCGGCCGGGCGCAGCGACGGCACTCGCCGGGCGCTGTGGAACAGCAGGCCCGCCAGACCGCCGGCCACGCCCAGGTACCAGCCCATGACGTAGCCGGCCGTGGCGCGGTCGGAGGACTCGCCGTACTCGTCCACCAGCCACGCGCCGAGGGTCTTGCGCCACCGGGTGAGGAGCTGGGGGTCGTCGAGCACCTCGGAGCACAGGAGCCAGTCGCCGCGCTCCTCCGGCAGGCCGAAGCGGACCTCGACGTCATCACTTCGGGTGGAGACCCGCGCGATGGACTCGGCAACGGGCGTGGACGCGTGTCGCGTCCGCACGTTCGCCGGTATCGTCATCGGTACGGCCCTCGCAGTTCGGCAGTGGCTGAGGTTTGCCTAACCTTACCTAGATCACCCTCGGTTGCGCCTTCCGAGTGACCCCAGTCACGGACGACTCCACCGAACGGGTGTCTGTTCGCGCTCAGCGGACACGGGGGTTCCGGCGGAATCTGCCTGGCACGACGTGCGTTGTAGCTGGTGTCATGAATCCCCGAGGGCGGCGAGCTGCGCACGGGAACTGAGAGCGATGGCACCGCCGACTACAGTGGTCGGCACGGTGCCGCGCTCTCCACGGTCTGCCAGTGGTGAGCCCGAGGACCGCCGGCGCAGCAGTCAGGGAGTGCGAATGTTCGAAAGGTTCACCGACCGCGCGAGGCGGGTGGTTGTCCTGGCCCAAGAAGAGGCCAGGATGCTCAACCACAACTACATCGGCACCGAGCACATCCTCCTGGGGTTGATCCACGAGGGTGAAGGTGTCGCCGCCAAGGCGCTGGAGTCGTTGGGGATCGCCCTCGAAGGTGTCCGCCAGCAGGTCGAGGAAATCATCGGCCAGGGCCAGCAGGCCCCGAGCGGTCACATCCCCTTCACCCCACGAGCGAAAAAAGTCCTCGAGCTGTCCCTGCGCGAAGCGCTGCAGCTCGGCCACAACTACATCGGCACCGAGCACATCCTGCTCGGCCTGATCCGCGAGGGTGAAGGCGTCGCGGCGCAGGTCCTGGTCAAGCTGGGAGCCGACCTCAACCGGGTCCGCCAGCAGGTGCTCCAGCTCCTGTCCGGCTACTCCGGTGGCAAGGAGCCGACCGAGACCAGCGGCCGCGGCGAGGGCACTCCCTCGTCCTCCCTGGTGCTCGACCAGTTCGGGCGCAACCTCACCGCCAGCGCGCGCGAGGGCAAGCTCGACCCGGTCATCGGTCGCGCCAAGGAGATCGAGCGGGTCATGCAGGTGCTGTCCCGCCGCACCAAGAACAACCCGGTGCTCATCGGCGAGCCCGGCGTCGGCAAGACCGCCGTCGTCGAGGGCCTGGCGCAGATGGTCGTCAAGGGCGAGGTGCCCGAGACGCTCAAGGACAAGCAGCTCTACACGCTTGACCTGGGCTCCCTGGTCGCGGGCTCCCGCTACCGCGGTGACTTCGAGGAGCGCCTGAAGAAGGTGCTCAAGGAGATCCGCACGCGCGGCGACATCATCCTGTTCATCGACGAGATCCACACCCTCGTGGGTGCGGGTGCCGCCGAGGGCGCGATCGACGCCGCCAGCATCCTCAAGCCGATGCTCGCCCGCGGTGAGCTCCAGACCATCGGCGCGACCACGCTCGACGAGTACCGCAAGTACGTCGAGAAGGACCCCGCCCTGGAGCGCCGGTTCCAGCCGATCCAGGTCGGCGAGCCGTCGCTGGAGCACACGATCGAGATCCTCAAGGGTCTCCGCGACCGGTACGAGGCGCACCACCGCGTCTCGATCACCGACTCCGCGCTGGTCGCGGCCGCCACGCTGGCCGACCGGTACATCAACGACCGGTTCCTGCCGGACAAGGCGATCGACCTCATCGACGAGGCGGGCGCGCGGATGCGCATCCGCCGGATGACCGCTCCGCCGGACCTGCGCGAGTTCGACGAGAAGATCGCCGACGTCCGCAGGGACAAGGAGTCGGCCATCGACGCGCAGGACTTCGAGCGCGCCGCGAAGCTGCGGGACGCGGAGAAGACCCTGCTCGGGCAGAAGGCCGAGCGCGAGAAGCAGTGGAAGGACGGTGACCTCGACGTCGTCGCCGAGGTCGATGACGAGCAGATCGCCGAAGTGCTGGCGAACTGGACCGGCATCCCCGTCTTCAAGCTCACCGAGGAGGAGACCACCCGTCTGCTCCGCATGGAGGAAGAGCTCCACAAGCGGATCATCGGCCAGGTCGACGCCGTCAAGGCCGTCTCCAAGGCGATCCGCCGCACGCGTGCGGGTCTGAAGGACCCGAAGCGCCCGTCCGGCTCGTTCATCTTCGCCGGCCCGTCCGGTGTCGGTAAGACGGAGCTGTCCAAGGCGCTCGCGCAGTTCCTCTTCGGCGAGGAGGACGCGCTCATCCAGATCGACATGGGTGAGTTCCACGACCGGTACACCGCGTCGCGGCTGTTCGGTGCCCCTCCCGGCTACGTCGGGTACGAGGAGGGCGGCCAGCTCACCGAGAAGGTGCGCCGCAAGCCGTTCTCCGTCGTGCTCTTCGACGAGATCGAGAAGGCGCACCAGGAGATCTACAACACGCTGCTCCAGGTGCTGGAGGACGGGCGTCTGACCGACGGTCAGGGCCGGACGGTGGACTTCAAGAACACCGTCATCATCTTCACGTCCAACCTGGGCACGTCGGACATCTCCAAGGCCGTGGGTCTCGGCTTCACCACCGGCCAGGACGGCGCGTCGAACTACGAGCGCATGAAGAACAAGGTCAACGACGAGCTGAAGAAGCACTTCAGGCCGGAGTTCCTCAACCGCATCGACGACATCATCGTCTTCCACCAGCTCACGCAGGACCAGATCATCGAGATGGTGGACTTGATGATCAACCGCGTCGAGACGCAGTTGAAGAACAAGGACATGGCGATCGAGCTCACGGACAGGGCCAAGAAGCTCCTGGCCACCCGTGGCTTCGACCCCGTGCTCGGCGCTCGCCCGCTGCGTCGCACGATCCAGCGCGAGATCGAGGACGCGCTGTCGGAGAAGATCCTGTTCGGCGAGCTCACGGCCGGCCAGATCGTCCTCACCGACGTCGAGGGCTGGGACGGCGAAGGCACCCCGGACGACAAGGCGCACTTCGTCTTCCGCGGCGAGCCCAAGCCGAACCGCGTGCCCGATTCCCCGCCGGTCGAGCTGTCCGCTTCCGCGGGCGGCGAGACCGTCGGCGATGAGGCAGTCGGCGAGTAGGCACGACCAGCACCACCTCGAAGCGCCCCCAGCCACGGCTGGGGGCGCTTCGTGCTTCCGGCCGTTTCCAGGAGAGGGAATATGCGTGCGCACGCAGATGTTTTCCGGAGGAGGACGACAACGGGAGGCAGTGCGATGGGCAGCAGGTTCGAGGGCAAGGTCGTGATCGTCACGGGCGGCGGGTCGGGCATCGGCGCCGCCGCGGCGCGGAGGTTCGCCGCCGAAGGCGCGCAGGTCGTCGTGGTGGGGCGGACGAGGGCGACGCTGGACGTGGTCGCGAGGAGCTCCGGCACGATCGACACCAGGGTGGTCGACGTTTCCGACGAGGTCGCGGTGACAGGGCTGGTGGAGGACGTGGCGAGCACGTACGGGCGGCTCGACGTGCTGGTCAACAACGCGGGCGCGGCGGCGTTGGGCAACGCCGAGGAGACCACGACGGAACTGTGGCGGCACATCATGAGCACCGACCTGGACTCGGTGTTCTTCGCCTCGCGGGCCGCCGTGAAGCACCTCCGGGAGACGCGCGGGAACATCGTCAACGTCTCGTCGGTGGCGGGCATCGGCGGTGACTACTCCGCCGTCGCCTACAACGCCGCCAAGGGCGCGGTGTCGAACATGACCCGCGCGATGGCGCTCGACCACGGCCGGGACGGGATCCGGGTGAACGCGGTGTGCCCCAGCCTGACCGTGACCGCGATGACGGACGCGTTCCGCGCCACGGCTGGGGTGTCCGAGGCGTTCGCCAGGGCTATCCCGATGGGGCGTGCGGCCGAGGCCGAGGAGGTCGGGGACGTGGTCGTGTTCCTGGCGAGCGAGGACGCCCGGTTCGTCACCGGGGTCAACCTGCCGGTCGACGGCGGGCTGACGGCGTCGGACGGGCAGCCGAGGCTGTTCTAGTCGACGATGGCCCGCAGCGCCCGCGTGAGCACCTCGTAGTCGGCCTCGTCGATGTGGTCGAGCACGTTGCGGCGAACGCTGTCGACCTGGTGCGGCCAGGCCGCCTCGATCCTGGCCAGGCCCGCGTCGGTGATCGTCAACTGGTAGCTGCGGGCGTCGTCGGCGTCCTGGTGGCGGGCCACCTCGCCGCGCCGCACGAGGCTGTCGGCCAGCCTGCTGACCCGGCTGGCCGACAGGCCGACGCGGGCCGCCAGCTCGTTGATCCGCAGCCCGTCCGGGCGGGCGTCGCCGAGGTTCGACAGCGCCACGTACTCCGGCGCGGTGATGTTCGCCCTGCTCTGGAGTTCGACGTCGATCACGCGCGGCAGGACGTTCAGGATCCGGGCGAACGCGCGCCACAGGTCCTCTTCGGACGGGGTGAGCGCGCGCGGGGTGTCCACCGGCCCAGTTTAGCCGCCGCCGCAGGCCGCTGACCTGCGCATCCGTCCAAGCGGCGACGGCAGAACGGGTTGCTCGGGCACACTGGTGCCGTGGTCGACACCGAAGTGCCCCGACGGCGACGGGTGGGTGGCGGCGCGCTCTCGGCGTTCATCGTCCTGCTGACCACCGGCTTCCTCGGACTGGCCGGGCTGCGGCTGCTCGGGATCGACGGCTCCCGCTACATGGTGGCCGCGACCGCGCTGACGCCGTACACGACCGCGGCCGGTGTGCTGCTGGGCTGCTTCGCCCTGCTGGTGCGGCGCTGGGCGGCGGGAACGGTGGTGCTGCTGGTGGCCGTCGTGCTCGTCGCGGCGGTGGCGCCCAGGGCGTTCCCCGACTCGCGGCCGAACGGGGTCGGCGTCGAGGTCGGCGTGATGTCGGTGAACCTGCTGTTCGGGCGGGCCGACGCGGTCGACGTCGTGGCCGCCGTGCGGGACAACCGGATCGACGTGCTGAGCCTCCAGGAACTCACGCCGGAAGCGGTGGTGGAGCTGGACCGGGCCGGGATCCGGGCGCTCCTGCCGCACCGGGTGTTCGAGGACGAGCCGGGCGCGCAGGGGTCCGGCATCGCCTCGCGCTATCCGTTGACCGCCAAGACCCTCACGCCGCCCGGCTCGATGCGGCAGCCCGGCGCGCTGGTCGACCTGCCGGGCGAGCAGGACATCGAGGTCATCGCGGTGCACCCGCTGCCGCCGGTCGTGGCGGCCGGACCGGAGGCGTGGCAGCGCGAGCTGGCCGGGCTGCCGAACCGGGACCTCAACGCGCCGCCGCGGGTCCTGGCGGGCGACTTCAACGCGACCCTCGACCACGTCGGCCTGCGCAGGCTGCTCTTGAACGGCTACGTGGACGCGGCCGACGAGGTCGGCGCCGGGCTGGAGCCGACGTGGCCGGCGGGCAGGTTCTGGCCGCCGCCGGTGACCATCGACCACGTGCTGGTCGACAACCGCTGCCCGGTCGACACCTACCGCGTCCTCGCCATCGACGGCACCGACCACCGCGCGGTGGTCACGCGGTTCGTCGTGCCAGCTCCGTGAGCGCCTCCGCGGCCCCCATCGGCAGCGACACACCCCGCCCGTGCCGCACCTCCGGCTCGCGCGGGTTGATCCGGATCAGCGCCCCGGTGGCCGCGCTGGCCAGCTCCGCCTGCCGCCGCACGGTGGGGATCGCGCTACCCGCGCCGATCTCCACGACCACGAGCGACCGGCCGCGCAGACCTCGGCGCCACGTCGTCAGCTCGTCCAACGCGGTCCGACTGCGGTCGCCGACCCAGTCGTGGTCGCCGAACATCAGGATGTTCGGCCGGGCCAGCCCACCGCAGTTGCGGCAGCGCGGCAGCGGTTCCAGCGCGCGCATGCTCGCGGACTCGACCACGACGGACAGGTCGTCGGCGGACCAGACGTCGTTCGAGCACGGCTCCACGCACTGCAGGTGGTGGATCGACCCGTGCACCTCGGCCACGTCGGCGAACCCGGCGCGCTGGAACTGCCCGTCCACATTGGACGTGAACACCCGCCGCTCAGCGCCCCACCCGCGCAGCGCGGCGAACCCCACGTGCGGCACGGTGTCGCGGTACAGGTGCATCCGGTGCCCGTAGAAACCCCAGGCCAGTGCCGGGTCCTCGACGAAGTGCACCGGGTCGGCCAACTCCACGAAGCTCAGGCCGAGCCGCTCGTACGGCGGGTACGCCTGCCAGAAGCCCTGGTCACCGCGAAAATCCGGCAGACCGGAGTCGACACCCATGCCCGCGCCCGCGCAGATGAGGACCGCGTCGGCACGGGCGAGCAGCTCGGCTGCCCGGTCAAGCATCCTTGGCGGGCGTCGAGCTGAGCACGACCTCGAACTCCAGCAGGTCGGCACCGCTGGCCACCGGCTTCGCGCGCTCACCGGCGTGGGCCTCGCGGGCGCCGCCGTTCTTCCAGTTCTCGAAGTCCCCGTCGGTCTCCCAGCGGGTGTAGACGAAGTACCGGTCGTCACCCTGGACCGGGCGGAGGAGCTCGAAGCCCAGGAAACCGGGGGACTGGTCCACCGTGCCCAGCCGCGCGGCGAACCGCTTCTCCAGCTCGGGGCCCGCGCCCTCGGGGACCTTGATCGCGTTGATCTTCACCACTGCCATGGTTCCCAGCCTATCGGCGCAACGTGCCCGGCATCAGGTACTCGTCGGAGGGACGCTCGTCACCCCGGAACCAGGCCGCGAAGAACCCCTCCAGGTCCTGCCCGGAGATCTTCTCCACGTGCTCCTCGAACTCCGGCCACGACGCGTTGCCGTCCTTGTGCTGGGCCGTCCACCCCTTCAGCACCTGGTCGAACGCCTGCTCGCCGACCTGCCTGCGCAGCGCGTGCAACGCCAGGATGCCCTTGTCGTACACGCCGCGGAACTCGTTGCCGCGGCCCATGTCGTAGAGCTTGCGCCCCCAGAACGAGTCGTTGTCCTTGCGCTGCTCGACCTCGGAGCGGTAGCGGTCGTCGAGGTCCACGCCCTCCTTGGCCTCGGCCCACAGCCACTGCGAATAGCTCGCGAAGCACTCGTTCAGGCAGATGTCCGCCCAGTTCTCCAACGACACCGAGTCGCCGAACCACTGGTGCGCGTTCTCGTGCACCACGGTCTCCAGGTCGGCCCACCGCGCGTAGATCGGCCGCGTCTGCGTCTCCAGCGAGAACCCGATGTTGTCGGACAGGTAGATGCCGCCCGCCTCGTCGAACGGGTACGGCCCGAACTTCTCGCTCAGGAACGCCAGGATCTCCGGCAGCTTGCCCTGCTGCGCCTTCTTGTCCTCCGCGCCCGGCGCGTACGCGTTCACGACCTTCGTTCCGTCCGCCAGCTGCGACCGCTCGAACGTCCACCTGTCGATCGCCACGGTCGTCAGGTACGTCGCCATCGGCGTGTCCTCGGTCCAGTTGAACGTCGTCCAGCCGTCCGCGCTGGACGTGGCGTCCTCGCGGCCGTTGGAGATCACCGACCAGCCGTTCGGCACCCGTGCGGCGAGCTTGAACCGCGCCTTGTCCTTCGGGGTGTCGTTGGCCGGGAACCAGGCCGTCGCCGAGTGCGGCTCACCCGCGGCGAACGCCCCGCCGGACGCGGAGACCTGCCACCCGCTCGTGCCGAGCGCCTTGTCGTCGAACGTCCGCGGCTCGCCGCCGTACGCCACGACCACGGTGAACGGCCGGTTCGCGGGCAGCGCCGCCGCGGGCGTGATCACCAGCTCGTGGTCGCCCTCCCTGGCGAACTCCGCCGCCCGGTCGCCGACCCGGACCTCGCTGACGTCGAGCCCGTGCAGGTCCAGGTTGAACCGGTCGAGTTCCCCGGTCGCCTTCGCGGTGATCGTGGCCTTGCCGTCCAGCCGCTTCGTCGCCGGGTCGTAGCTGATCGCGATGTCGTACTGGTCCACGTCGTAACCCGTGTTGCCGTCCTGCGCGTAGTACGGGTCGCCGGCGCCGTCGCCACCCGACCTCGACACCTCGGAAGCGGGCGGCGGCCCGGACTCCGACGACACGGCGGACCCGTCGGTCTTCGCCGGGATCCTGGCGACCACCACCCCGGCCACCACCAGCACGAGGACGACGATCAGCAGGTACGGGCGCGCCTTGGAGCTGATAGCCATGCCGCAATGATGCACGCATGGGCACCATCGAGTTCGGCGGATCCGGCCAAGGGATCCTCCTCCTGCACGGTCTGATGAGCCGCGCCACCACGTGGTGGACGGTCGCGCGCTGGCTGACCCGCTACGGCCGGGTGGTCGCCGTGGACGCCCGCGGCCACGGGCGCGGCGCGCGCGGCGGGCCGTGGCGCACCGAGGACTTCGTCGCCGACGCGGCCGGGGCCGTGACCGATCTCGGCCTCGGTCCCGCCGTCGTGATCGGGCACTCGATGGGTGGCCTGCACGCACTGGGACTGGCCGCGACCCACCCGGACCTGGTGCGCGCGGTCGTCGTGGAGGACGTGGTGCCGGACAACACCGGGAAGTCCATCGACGACTGGAAGTGGTACTTCGACGCCTGGCCCGTGCCGTTCCGGTCGCTGGCCCACGTGCGGTCGGTCATCGACGTGCCGCGGGTCGAGGAGTTCTTCGAGGAGCGCGACGACGGCTACCACCTGCTGGCCCGCATCGAGGACCTGTACGAGATCGCCGCCGAGTGGGGCGTCCGCGACTACTGGCACTACGTCGACGCGATCCGCTGCCCGCTGCTGGCGATCGAGGCGGGACGCGGCGGCATGCGGCCCGGCCAGATGGCCGAGGTGGCCCGCCGGACCGGCGGACAGCACCTGCTCGTGCCCGAATCCGGCCACGTCGTCCACGACGAGGCGCCCCAGGTGTTCCGGGGCGCGGTGGAGGCGTTCCTGGCTAGGTGAGCTCGTCGACCTCGCCGGTCACCGAGTCGACCACGCACACGCGGCCAACCTTGGCCCGGATCGGCCGCACCGGGTGCAGCGCCCCGAAACCGGTGACCATCTGCTCGTCGGTCAGGCCCTGCGCGAGCGTGCAGTGCGGCACCCAGTGCCCCGGCAGGTAGTACGCCGACGGGTTCTTCACCTTGCGCGCCAGCACGTCGTGGATCGCCGAGTGCACGGCCAGCAGTTCGGCGTCCACCACGGCGGCCAGCACCAGCGCGTTCTCGCTGGTCGCGAAGGACGACAGGTTCTCCAGCGCCAACCCCGGCAGCCAGAGCCTGCCCAGCTCCTCCCGCAGCGCGGTCCGCGCCTTGGCGGGGACCGAACTCGCCAGCGCGTACGTGAGGTGCGGCGGGAACCTGTCGTCGGTCGGCACGCCGACGTCCCGCAACCGCTGCCGCAGCGCTCGTACGGCGGTGTCGGCCTCGTCGTCGAAGAACACGACGACCCCCTGGGCCATCAGTGCTCACCGGGCAGCGCGAACAACCCGTCCGCGGTCTGCTCGACCAGGCCGTCCACGAGCAGCGAGTGCAGGCACCTGTCCCGCTGGCCCGCGTCCGACCACACCACGTCGAGCCCCGCCTTCGGCACGGCTTCGCTGGTGCCGCGCAACACGTCCAGCAGCAGCCCGCGCACCTGCCGGTCCGTGCCCGCGAACTTCTGCGCCACCTTCACCGGCCCCGCGTACGCGGGCCGACCGGCGAGCTGCCACGCGCACTCGCCCAGCACCGGGCAGTCCACGCACTTCGGCGCCCGCGCCGTGCAGATCAGCGCCCCCAGCTCCATCAGCCCGGCCGAGTAGACCGCCGCCCGCTCGTCGGGGAGCAGCACGTCGACGTCCGCGAGGTCGCGCGTCGTCGACGGCGGCCCCGCGTCCGCGGCCCCGTGCACCGCCCGCGCGACCACCCGCCGCACGTTCGTGTCCACCACCGGAACCTTCTGCCCGTAAGCGAAAGCCGCCACCGCCCGCGCCGTGTACGCGCCGATCCCCGGCAAGCCGAGCAGGGTGTCCACATCGGACGGAACGACGTCGTCGTGCTCGGCCGCGATCACCGCGGCCGCGGCGTGCAGCCGCAGCGCCCGCCGGGGGTAGCCGAGCTTCCCCCACGCCCGCACCACCTCGCCCTGGGAGGCGGCGGCCATCGCGGACGGCAGCGGCCACCGCTCCAGCCACTCGCGCCAGATCGGCTCCACCCGCGACACGGGCGTCTGCTGCAACATGATCTCGCTGACCAGCACGCCCCACGCCGTGCACTCCGGACGCCGCCAGGGCAGGTCACGGGCGGTTTCGGCGAACCAGTCGAGCACCAACTCGGTATCCAGGCTCATAACGCCGCCGATTCTCCCAGGCGGTGTCCCTGCCGTTCCCGCCGGTTCGCCAGGAGCAGCACCACGCCGAAGGCGATCTCCCACGCGGTGATCGAGTAGACGCTGCCCCGCTCCCACAGGCCGTGGAACTCGCTCCGACCGATCAGCGGCGCGCAGAGCAGTCCCAGCACCGGGAGCACGGCCAGCCACCGGACCCGGCCGGACGACGCGGTGATCGCGGCCAGGTTGCCGCCGACGATCGCCAGCACCGCCCCGACCACGTGGAGGCTCGACCCGGAGGAGCTGGGAAAGCCTGCGACCAGGACGTTCCCGACGGCGTGGCAGACGGTGAACGCGACGAGGAGAGGTCGCCGTGGCCCGCCCGTCCCACCCGCCACCACCAGCCCGACGACCAGGAACCCGAGGCCCTGCGCCACGAACGCGGTGTTCATCACCGCCGCCAACGGCGATCCCGCCGCGCCGAGGTCGCTGATGTAGTCGACGGCGTACCGGTACGGCGGGGTGGCCCGCGCGGCGACCGCTTCGAGCACGAGGTACTGGACCCCGGTCAGCAGGGCGACGAGACCCGTCCACCAGGGAAGCCGACCGGGGTTCATGGAGCCAGCATGTCAGCGGCGCTCGGGGGTGGCACGGTGGAGGACCAGCACCAGGACGACCTGCACCGCCAGGACGAACGCCTGGGTGACGGGCGACTTCACGGTCAGCACCGCCATCGTCGCGTTGACGCCGAAGTGCACGGCGATCGCCGCGACGACACCCGCGCGCTCGTAGGCGTACCCGGTGAGCAGCGCCATCGGCAGGACGCTGAGCGTGAACAGCAGGCCGCTCCAGCCGAACAGACCCAGTTCGGACTGGACGGTCCCGTTGATGAAGAACAGCGGCAGGTGCCACACGGCCCAGGCGCCGCCCAGCAGCAGACCCGCCTGGCCGCGGCCCATGGTCGCGCGCAGCCGGGGGTAGGCGGTGCCGCGCCAGCCGGGCTCCTCGGCCAGCGGCCCGCCGATGACCATGCTGATGATGAACGGCGCCGCGCCGCCGACGGACGCGATCAGCTCCTGTCCCCCGGTGAGGCTCACCGAGGGGCCGCCCAGGAGGTCGGCGAGCAGTGCGGCGCCGAGGACGGACCCCGAGGCCAGCACCAGCAGCGGCAGCACCCAGAACAGCCGCGCGGTCAGCCGGAGCCGCACCGTGTGAGCGGGAACGGGCTCACCGCGACGGCCGCGGCGGATCCGCACGACGATCGCGCCGAACACCGGCCCGAAGCCGCCGAGCAGGTACGGGATCGCGGTGGGCGAGCTCATCGGCGATCCGCCGAGCGCGATCGCGGTGGACCAGAAGGCCCAGGTGGTCGCGAACGTGACGACCCAGAACACGGGGAGGTCGTTCTTCTGCCGGACTGGCGTGGCGGTGGTCATTTCTTTCCCTTTCAGGGCAGGTCGAGGAGAACCGGGGTCGCCGGAACTGGTTCCTTGCGGTGGGAGAGGGCTAGGTGGTGGTGCGGAGCCGGTGGGAGAGCCAGTCGGCCACCTGGGCGAGCAGGTCGGCGTCGACCGGCTTGCGCAGTTGGCGGGGGTAGAAGCGGGCCGACGGAGGGCCGGGGTCGCGGCGCAGCAGGTGGGTGAGGTCGGGGGTCCGGTGGACCTCGACCTCGCCGGGCACCAGGGCGCGGACCTGGTCCAGGTCCGACGGGTCGACCTGGACGTCCTTGTCCCCGGTGATCGCGAGGACCGGGACGCGGATGGTGGCCAGGTCGTGCCGGGAGTCGTGGTCGAGCATCTCCCGCATCCACCGGGCGTTCAGCGGCATCCCGGCGATCCGCAGGACGTCCGCGCTGCCTGCCTTGATCCGGGGCAGCTGGCGGGCGGCCACCGCCCGCAGAACGGGGAGCAGGGGAGCGGGTGCGATGGACTTGGCCTGCCAGCTCAGGGCGTCCTCACCGCGCCGGGCGAACCCGGCCAGCAGGACCACGGCCGCGGCCAGGGGAGCCAACGCCATCGCGTGGACGGCGCCTTCGCTGTGGCCGATCACGCCGACCGGTCCGACGTCCGGCAGCGCGCTCAACGCGCGCAGTGCCGCGGCGGCGTCGGTTCGGTTGTCGGCGAAGCCGACCTTCCGCCAGTCGCCCGGTGACGCGCCGACGCCGCGCCGGTCGTACCGCAGGGTGGCGATGCCGCGCTCGGCCAGCGCGGCGGCCAGCGGCGGGCCGAGGTTCATCCGCAGTCGCCCCGCGTTGCCGTCGCGGTCCAGGCGGCCCGATCCGTGCAGCAGCAGGACGGCCGGGTGCGGGCCGGGCGCGGCGGGCAGGGTCGCCGTACCCGCCAGCAGCGCCCCGTCGTCCGTGGTGATCGTCATGTCGACGTCCCGCATGGTCCATCTCCCGTCGCTCTCAACCTTGCGATCATTCTCAACTTCGAGAACGTTATCGTATGTGAGAACATTGGTCCATGGCTACCGCGGACCTCCTCCTCCATCCCGTGCGGATGCGCATCCTGCAAGCCCTGTTCGACGCTGATCCGCTGACGACCGCGCAGTTGCGGGAACGGCTGCCCGACATCGCGCCGGCCACGATGTACCGGCACATCGCGGTGCTGGCGGAAGGCGGCGTGCTGGAGGTGGTGGAGGAGAAGCGGGTGCGAGGCACGGTGGAACGCAGCTACCGCGTCCGGAAGGAGGAGGCGGTGGTCGACCCGGCCGCGCGGGCGACGATGACCAAGGACGACCACCGGCGGGCGTACACGACGTTCGCGGCGTCGTTGATGGGGGACTTCGACCGGTACCTGGCCCGCGAGGACGCCGATCCGAACGCGGACGGTGTCGTCTACCGGCAGGCGGCCGTGTGGTTGACCGACGAGGAGTTCGCCGAGATGGTCGGCGAGATCGAGCACGCGGTCGTCTCGCGGATGGATCGCGAGGGGGAAGGGCGTACCCGGCGGGTGGTCAGCCTGGTCGTGGTGCCGGATCAGGCCGGGGGGTGATCCGGTGGTCGGCTCGCGGCGAGGCGCGGCTGCCGGCGCGGGCGCGTGGAGGTCGCGACTTCCAGCGTGGCGTGGCCGACCACCTGCGGGACGCGCCACCGTCCGCGCAACGTGGCCGATTCTGCTTGGGGGATTTGCCCCTTGAACTCGGTCGGGCTTCGGGCGTTCAACCCTGCCCTTCTCGGCCCGACCAAGGGGCAAATCCGGGAGCCCCACGTCAAATCGGCCACAGCCACGTCGGAAATCCGGTGCGGACCCCCGGACCCGCTGGTGGCAGCCCTACACCACTTCGGTCAGCACCCCGGACTTCACGTCGTAGACGAAGCCGCGCACGTTGTCCTTGTACGGCAGGAACGCGCTGTGGCGCAGTCGGTTCATCGAGCCCCTGACGCTGTCCTTGACCTCGCGGAAGGCTTCCACCGCCCAGGTCGGGCGCATTCCGGAGTCCGTTTCCAGCTCGTCCTTGAACCCGTCCTCGGTCACGAGTTCCAGGCCGCAGTTGGTGTGGTGCACCAGCAGGACCTCGCGGGTGCCGAGCTTGCGCTGCGACAGCGCGAGCGAGCGGATCATGTCGTCGGTGACGACGCCGCCCGCGTTGCGCAGGACGTGCGCCTCACCCTGCTTGAGCCCGAAGATCTCGAACACCCTGATCCTGGAGTCCATGCACGTCAGGATCGCCACCTGGAGGGATGGCTTGGGGGTGGAGCGGTCGCCGGGCACGACGTTGCCCAGTTCGTCGTTGCGGCGCAGCAACTCGTTGATGGCGGTCATGGCACACCTCCTGGTCCCCACCATTCCAACTGCTGCTGGGCCAGGTGCCAAGGACTTTCGGCGAACGTCACCTTTCACCGCATCGAGTTACCCCCAGCGTCCCGCCCGCGACGCACCGGCCCGGTTACCGTCGGTGTCGTGATCGAGCCCACAGGGCCGCAGCCGGCCTCGGTGTACTGGCGACGTCGAGCGATAGCGCTCGGCGCGTCCCTCGTCGCGCTGCTCCTCACGATCTGGCTCGTCGCCAGCCTGGTCGGCCGGTCGGACGCGCAGCCGACGTCGCAGGCCATGACGTCCACGCCGCCGTCGACCCCGCCGTCCACGGCGGCGCCGAGCAGTTCCAGCACCGCGCCGCCGCCTCCGCCCGCGGCGCCGCCGAGCCCCACTCCGCCGCCCGGTCCGCCCGCCCCGTGCGACGACGCGTCGATCACCGTCGTGGCGGAGGTGGGGAAGCCGAGCTACGAGGTCGGCGGGCAGCCGGAGTTCAAGATCCTCGTGTCGAACGCGGGCCAGCTGCCGTGCACGAAGGACATCGGTCGAGCGGTCCGGGAACTGGTCGTGACCAGCGCGGACGGCGTGACGCAGCTGTGGTCGAGCAACCACTGCTTCGTGACCGAGGGCTCCGAGGTGCGGATCATGCAGCCGCGCGAGGTCTTCACGTACGGCCTGAACTGGGCGGGCAGCACCTCGGACGAGGGCTGCCGCACCCACAGCAGGGTCGGACCGGGTGACTACCTGCTGGTCGCGAAGGTCGCGGGCAAGGCGGGCAACCCGGTGGTGTTCCGACTCACCTGATCACGGCCCGAACCAGCGCTCCTCGGTGATCGTCCGGGGAGCGGCGGCGGTCGTGCCGGTGATGAGCTCGGTGCTGAGGTTCACCGACCGGGGCCGGGTGCGCTCGCCGACGTCGAGCAGGAGCTTGCCCGCCGCGCGGCCCTTCTCCAGCACCGGCTGCCGCACCGTCGTGAGGCCCGCGCGCTCGGCCTCCTGGATGCCGTCGAACCCGGTGATCGTCAGGTCCTCCGGCACGCGCAGCCCGCGGCGCTTGGCCTCGTTCATCGCGCCGAGGGCCAGTATGTCCGAGGTGCAGATCAGCGCGGTGATGCTCGGGTCGCGGTCGAGGACCTGGGCGGCGGCGGCCTCGCCGGACGCCGTGTTGTGGTCGAACCGCTCGACCACGGGCACCTGCGACCAGTCGACGCCTGCTTCGCTGAACGCCATCGCGAGACCCGCGAGACGGGCCCGCTGGACGTGGAAGTGCGCGGCGTGCTGGCGGTCGACGGACACGTAGCCGTCGTTGCGGTCGCGCGCCAGGCGCATGCAGACGACGCCGACGCGGCGGTGGCCCATCGCGATCAGGTGCTGGGCCAGCTCGCTCATGGCGGACCTGTCGTCGATGCCGACCCGGTCGACGTTGCCGATGTCCGGCTGGTCGCAGACGACCGTCGGCACGGGCCGTTCGAGCACGGCCGCGAGGTGCGGGTCGTCGTCCGGCACGGAGTAGACGACGAAGCCGTCCACACCCGCGCGGTGCACCGCCGCCACGTCCTCGCGCTCCGGGCTCGCCGGGATCAGCATCAGCCCGGTCCCCGCGTCCTCGCACGCCAGAGCGAGGCCCTCCAGGAAGCCGAGTGCCGCCGGGTCGCGGAACGCGTAGGACAGGTTCTCGGTGAGAAGCAGCCCGACCGCGCCCGCTTTGCGGGTCCGCAGTGACCGGGCCACGGGATCCGGACCCGGATACCCGAGTCGCCTTGCCGTCTCCAACACCCGTCGACGCAGCTCTGGCGAGAGCTGGTCGGGCCGGTTGTACGCGTTGGACACCGTTGTCCGGGAAACGCCCAGCTCAGCGGCCAAGGAGGCCAGCGTCGCAGGACGTCGCACATGCATCGACCGCGCCATGGAGTGACCGTAACGGTTCAGAACCAATTACAGAAGCAAGTCGGGACGCGCGTCACCAGATTACTGCGTATGCGCAGGTAAAACCGTCTTGCCTGGGCAGAATTTGGTCCAGACCAATTTAGGGCCTCCTGGGCGGGGCCGTCGACTCCCTCACCACCAGCCTGGGGCGGAAGACCCGCGTGTAGTTGCCCGATCCGCGCCTCTTCCTGTCCGGATCGAGCCTGTTCACCAGTTCGTCGACGGCCGCGCCCGCCATCTCCTCGATCGGCTGCGCCAACGTCGTCAGCGAGGGGGAGCAGTACGACGCCAGCGGGATGTCGTCGAACCCGACGATCGACAGGTCGTCCGGCACCGAAAGCCCACGTTGATGGGCCTCCCGCAGCGCGCCGAGCGCCATGTGGTCCGACGAGCAGATCACCGCGGTCGGCCGGACGGTGTCCAGCAGGGCGGCCACGGCCGACGCCCCGCCGTGCGGCCCGAACGGGCCGTGGGCGACGAAGTCGGACTCCGCGGGCAGCGACCGCTCCTCCAGGGCGGCGGCCCAGCCCGCCCGCTTCAGCCGGGACGGCAGCGCCCGCGACGGACCGGACACGAAGCCGATCCGCCGGTGCCCCAGCTCGATCAGGTGCTTGGTCGCGGCGTACCCGGCCAGCTGCTCGTCCACCGTCACGTCCGGCACGTCCAGCGAAGGCGTCGCGCCGTTGAGGAACACCATGTGCACGCCGTCCGCCAGCAGCTTGGCGTAGTAGTTCGGCTGCGGCGCCCGGCCGAGCGGCACCTCGACGTTGGTGATCTCCGGCGACACGAACACCATGCCCTCGACACCCCTGGCGAGCAGCATCCGGACGTACTCCTCCTCGCCCATCGCGGCCGTGCCGGAGCCGCGGGTGTTGCACAGCAGCGACGAGTAGCCGAGCCGGGCGGCCCTGGTCTCCAGGGCTTCGGCGAACGCCGGGAACACCGGGTTCGACAGCTCCGGCACGAGCAGGCCGATCACGCCGGTCCGCTGGAGCGCTCCGAGTCCGCGCGGGGTGTACGGCATCTCGGTGAGCACCGCCAGCACCCGCTGCCGGGTCTCCTCGTTGACGCCCGCCCGCCGGTTCAGCACCCGGCTCACGGTCGAGATGCTCACCCCCGCGGCCCTGGCGATCTCGGACAGACCCGACAACGTTGCCTCCTCGTGATGTTGGGGGCAAGCCTGCGCTCACTCAGCAAGTTCTTGCAACCGAAACACCCGAACGGTCCTGAATTAACACTGTTGGCGTCGTCCGTTAAGGCGCACCTACGGTCCAACCCTTGACCACCAGGGGTTAACAGGTATGAAATCCGCGTCAACCTTGATGCAAATCCTTGCAACATCCTCGTCGTCGACACGTCGGTGAGGCAAGCAGGAGGGAACGACAGCAACGATGCGACGGACAACCCTCGCGACAGCCACGGCTGCCTGTCTTACCGGCGCCCTGGTCCTCACCGCCTGCGGCGGCGGGGGCGGCTCGACGGACGCGGGATCGGACACCGGAGAGGTCACGTTCTGGGACACCAGCGGTCCCAACGAGAGCCCGGTGTTCACCAAGATCGCCCAGGACTGCGCCACCAAGGGCGGCTACAAGGTGAAGGCCGAGACGGTCGCCTTCGACGCCGCCCTGAACAACTACAAGACCGCGGCCCAGGGCGGGCAGGGGCCGGACGTGTTCCGCGCCGAGGTCGCGTGGGTGCCCCAGCTGGCGAAGAACTCCCTGGTCGTCGACCTCACGGACACCGACCTCGCGAAGGACACCGGCGACTTCCTGGAAACCCCGCTGGGTTCCACCAAGTTCGAGGGCAAGTCCTACGGCGTCCCCCAGGTCACCGACTCGCTGGCGCTGTTCTACAACAAGAAGCTGCTCTCCGCCGCCGGTGTCGAGCCGCCCAGGACGTGGGCCGAGCTGAAGGACGCGGCGGCCAAGCTCGGCGGCGAGAAGTCGTTCTTCCTCAACAACGACGCCTACTACGCGCTGCCGTTCATCTACGGCGCGGGCGGCGACCTGGTCGACGCCGACGCGAAGAAGATCGTGGTCAACTCGGCGGAGAACGTGAAGGCGCTGGAGACCGCGAAGGGCCTGCTCGACGCGAAGGCCGCGTCGACCGCGCTGGACCCGAGCAACTCCTACAACAACATGCAGGCCGGCTTCTCCTCCGGCGAGGTCGCCATGGTCGTCAACGGCCCGTGGTCGGTGGCCGACTACCTCAAGGGCGCGGCGTTCTCCGACGCCGCCAACCTCGGCATCGCCCCGGTCCCCGGTGACAGCGCGGGCAAGGGCAGCGCGCCCGTCGGCGGTCACGACTACGTCATCCGCCAGGGCACCAAGGCGAAGGCGTCGTCCATCAAGTTCATCCAGTGCATGAGCGGCACGGACGCCCAGGTGCAGGTCGCCAAGGAGCTCGGCCTCCTCCCGACCCGCAAGTCCGCCTACGAGAACGCCGACGTGAAGGCCCAGCCCGTCGTGGCCGCCTTCGAGCCCGTCGCCAAGGCCGCGCACGCCCGCCCGTGGATCCCCGAGGGCGGTCAGCTCTTCGACCCGCTGAAGATCGCCTACGCGGACTTCCTCGCGGGCAAGAAGGACGCCAAGGCCGCGCTCGACGAGGTCGCCAAGGCGTACAAGGACCAGGTCGTCCCCGAATACTCGATCGGCTGACGGGACCGCCGCGGGCCTCCCGGCCCGCGGCGTCCTCCCGGTCAGGGAAGGGGTTTTCGGTGCGCAGGTTCCTGGAACGCCACTGGTACGCGTACGCGATGGTGCTGCCGGTCGTGGTCGTCATCGCCGTGCTGGTGCTCTACCCGCTCGCGCAGGGCGTCTTCTTCACCTTCACCAACATCAACGAGGGCAACATCGCCAACCCGGTCCTCGACCGGGCCGCGACGTTCGTCGGTGTCGGCCTGCGCAACTACCTCAACGTCCTCTCCGGCGACTCCAGCTACGGCAGCTTCTGGTCCACGCTGGTCCGCACGCTCATCTGGACGTTCTCCTGCGTCTTCTTCCACTACACGATCGGCCTCGGCCTGGCGCTGCTGCTGAACCGCGAGGTCAAGGGCCGCGCCTTCTACCGGGTGATGCTGATCCTGCCGTGGGCGGTGCCCGCGTTCATCAGCGCGTTCACCTGGAAGTACATGTTCAACGCGCAGTACGGCATCATCAACCAGGGCCTGCGCGCGATCGGCTTCGACAACCCCCCGGTCTGGCTCGGCCAGAACGACTGGGCGCTCGTCGCGGTCGTCATCGTCAACGTCTGGCTGGGCGTCCCGTTCATGATGGTCGCGCTCCTGGGCGGCCTCCAGGCCATCCCCGGCGACCTCTACGAGGCGGCGGAGATGGACGGCGCCACCCCGTGGCAGCGCTTCCGCCACATCACCCTGCCGGGCCTGCGCTCGGTGTCGAGCACGGTCGTGCTGCTCGGCATCATCTGGACGTTCAACATGTTCGCGATCATCTACCTGATCACCGGCCCGAACCCGAACACCAGGATCCTGGTCACCTACGCGTTCGAGCGCTTCTTCTCCGGCGCCTCCCGCGACTACGCCATCGCGTCCACCTACGGCGTGCTGATCCTCTCGGTGCTGCTGGTGTTCGCGGGCGTCTACCGGCGCGCACTGCGCAAGCAAGGCGAGGTGTGGTGATGACGCTCGACGCAAGCTCGCTCCAGGTGGTCCGCCCGGACCGCGTGGCGCACAAGCGGCACGCGAGGTCGGCGGGCGCCAGCATCGGCCTGCACGCGACGTTGGTGATCGCCTCGCTGATCGCGGTGTTCCCGGTCTTCTGGGTGCTCGTGACGTCTTTCAAGCCGGACGCCCGCGCGGTGGAGACGACCCCGAAGCTGTTCAACGAGTCCTCTTTGGACAACTACACCAGGATCCTGTCCGGCGACAAGGGCAGCTTCCTCACGTGGTTCGCCAACTCGGTGACCATCGCCCTGATGACCACGGTCGTTGCCGTCTTCCTGTCGGCGACGACGGGCTACGCGGCGAGCCGCTTCCGCTTCCCCGGCAAGCGATCGCTGATGATGTCGTTCCTGGTGGTCCAGATGTTCCCGTTCGCGGTGCTCATCGTGCCGCTGTACAACATCCTGCTCACGCTGGGTTTGCAGGGCGAGCAGTTCGGCCTGGTCCTGGTCTACTGCACGACAGCGGTCCCGTTCTGCACCTACATGCTCAAGGGCTACTTCGACACCGTCCCCACGGACATCGACGAGGCGGGCAGGGTGGACGGCCTCTCCCCGTTCGGCGTCTTCTGGCGCTTGATCCTCCCCTTGGCGAAGCCGGGCTTGGCGGTAACGGCGTTCTACGCCTTCATCACCGCGTGGGGAGAAGTCGCCTTCGCCTCGGCGTTCCTGTCGGCAGCGGACGAGTCGAAGACGCTAGCGGTGGGCTTGCAGGTGTTCGTGCAGCAGAACCGCACCGAATGGGGCCACCTGGCAGCAGCCTCGATCCTCGTGGCGATCCCCGCGATCGCGGTCTTCTACCTGGTGCAGAAGTTCCTGGTAGCAGGCGTCGCCTCGGGCGCGGTAAAGGGCTAACAGCACAGCGAGTCCGAGTCGGAAGCACGCACCCACACCCACCACAGCAAAAGCGGAAGCGCGCACCCACACCCACACCCACCACAGCGAAAGCACGCAACCCACCAGGCGCCCGCACTCACCCCGTCCCCCGATCCGAAGCGCTCTCAGCTTCGATCCCCGTTTGTCAAGGCATCTTTCCCGCCTTGACAAACGGGGATCGAAGATCGAGACAATCAAGCGAGCGGGGTGACGAGCCCTCCGCCGCAAGGAACGGCCCCGAGCCCAAGCGCCACCCCTCCAGCAGGACCTCAGCCCCCTGACACCCCCAGAACTAGACCAATCCACCCATTCCCGTAAGCGCTTGCAATCAATACGTTGACGCCAACGCTTGAACCCGAAAGGTGCGTCACATGGCTGAGGTTGCCTACGTCAAGGCTTCGCGGATCTTCTCCGGCAACCCGCCGGTTCGCGCGGTGGACGAGTTGTCGCTGGACGTCGCGGACGGTGAGTTCCTGGTGCTCGTCGGCCCGTCGGGCTCCGGCAAGTCCACCGCTCTGCGGATGCTCGCGGGCTTGGAGGACATCGACGAGGGCGCTATCGAGATCGGTGGCAAGGACGTCACGAACGTCCCGCCGAAGGGCCGTGACATCGCGATGGTGTTCCAGTCCTACGCGCTCTACCCGCACATGACGGTCGCCGAGAACATGGGCTTCGCGCTCAAGCTCCGCGGCGTCAACAAGGCCGAGATCAAGGAGAAGGTGGGCGAGGCGGCGAAGCTGCTCGACCTCACCAAGTACCTCGACCGCAAGCCGAAGGCGCTTTCCGGTGGTCAGCGCCAGCGCGTCGCGATGGGTCGCGCGATCGTCCGCGAGCCCGCCGTGTTCCTCATGGACGAGCCGCTGTCCAACCTGGACGCGAAGCTGCGCGTGGAGACCCGCGCGAACATCGCCGCCCTCCAGCAGCGCCTGGGCACCACGACCATCTACGTGACCCACGACCAGGTCGAGGCCATGACGATGGGTCACCGCGTGGCGGTGCTGAAGGACGGCCTGCTCCAGCAGTGCGACACCCCGCGCGCGCTGTACGACAAGCCCGCCAACGCGTTCGTGGCCGGGTTCATCGGCTCGCCCGCGATGAACCTCAAGACCGTTCCGCTGACGTCGGAGGGCGCGAAGCTCGACGGCATCGTCGTCCCGTTGTCGCGCGAGTCGCTGGCCGCGGCGTCCGGCAAGAGCCTGTCGGAGGTCACGTTCGGCATCCGCCCCGAGGCGCTCGGCATCATCCCGTCGTCGTCCACGGAGGACGGTCTGGCGATGACCGTGGAGCTGGTCGAGGAGCTCGGCGCCGACGCGCTCGTGCACGGCGCCGTCCGCATCGGCGACTCGTCCGAGCGCTTCGTGGTCCGCGTCGACGGCCGCACGCCCCCCACGCTGGGCCAGGAGGTCAAGGTCGCTGTGCGTGACGCGAGCGAGATCCACCTGTTCCACCCGGAGAGCGGCGAGCGCCTCACCGACTGACCCACCCGCGGCACCGACGAAGGCCACCCGTTCGAGGACGGGTGGCCTTCGTCGCACGTGGGGTAGTGGACAAGGTGGTCGCAGTCCGTTCTAAGATGAACTCGACAACGGTTTCCATCGCCAAATCTTCACCCCGTCGAGGAGTTCACTGATGACGCTGCGTCACCTCCGTGCGGGCGCGGCCCTCGCCGCCGCCCTGCTCGCCCTCACCGCCTGCGGAAGCGGGGACACCGACGCGCCCGCCGCGGCCGACGGCAAGGTCGCCGTCGTGGCCTCCACCAACGTGTGGGGCAGCGTCGTGCGGGCCGTCGGCGGCGACGCCGTGTCGATCCACTCGATCATCGACGACCCGTCGGCCGACCCGCACTCCTACGAGTCCAAGCCCGCCGACGTGGCCGCGCTCGCCAAGGCGAAGCTGGTCGTGTTCAACGGCGGCGGCTACGACGACTTCTTCACCAAGCTCATCGGCGACTCCGGCGCCGACGCCGCGAAGCAGGTCGACGCGTTCGCCCTGTCCGGCAAGGCCGACGGCGTCAACGAGCACGTCTGGTACGACCTGCCGACCGTCAAGAAGGTCGCGGCCAAGATCGTCGTGGAGCTCTCGGCCGCCGCTCCGGACAAGAGCGACGAGTTCGCCCTCAACGCGAGCAAGTTCGACGAGCAGGTCGACGCGCTCGCCGCCACCGTCACCAAGCTCGGCACCGACCACCCCGGCACCAAGGTCGTCGTCACCGAGCCGGTGCCGCACTACCTGCTGGAGGCCGCGGGCATCGCCGACGCCACGCCCGCCGAGTTCAGCGAGGCCATCGAGAACGAGACCGACGTGCCCGTCGCCGCGCTGACCGAGACCACCGGCCTCATCACCGGCAAGCAGGTCAACGCCCTGGTCAACAACACCCAGACCGAGAACAGCGTCACCCAGCAGCTCGTTTCCGGGGCCGGGACCGCGGGCATCCCCGTCGTCGGGGTGACCGAGACGTTGCCCGCCGGGGTTTCCGGATACCTTGACTGGATGACGAAGCAGGTGGACGAGCTGTCCGCCGCCCTTGCCAAGAAATGACGTGATGACGACCGCACCGTCGACCGCCACCGACGCGACGCCCGCAGACCGTCCCGCGCAGCCGCGCGGGGCGGTCTCGTTGCGCGGAGCCGCCCTCGCCTACGGCAGGCGCGTGCTCTGGGACGGGCTCGACCTGGAGGTCCAGCCCGGTGAGTTCCTCGCCGTCCTCGGCCCGAACGGCTCCGGCAAGACCAGCCTCATGCGGGTGCTGCTCGGCCTCCAGCCGCTGTCCGGCGGGGTCGTGGAGATCGCGGGCAGGCCGCCGGGCCGGGGCAACCGCGAGATCGGGTACATCCCGCAGCAGCGCTCGCTCGACCCGACGCTCACGCTGCGGGGGCGCGACCTCGTCGGCCTCGGCCTCGACGGGCACGTGTGGGGGCTCGGCCTGCGCGGCCGCAAGGAGCGCAGGGCCCGTGTGGACGAGGTGCTCGCCGCGGTCGGCGCGACCGACTACGCGGACGCGCCGATCGGCCTGCTGTCCGGCGGCGAGCAGCAGCGCCTCCGCGTCGCCCAGGCGCTCGTGGGCGACCCTCGCGTGCTGCTGTGCGACGAGCCGCTGCTGTCGCTGGACCTCGCGCACCAGCGGGTCGTGAGCGACCTGATCGACGCCCGCCGCAAGGCAGCCGACACCGCGGTCCTGTTCGTCACGCACGAGATCAACCCGGTCCTGCCGCTCGTCGACCGGGTTCTGTACCTGGTGGACGGTCGCTTCCGGATCGGCCCGCCGGACGAGGTCATGACGTCGGAGACGCTGTCGGAGCTGTACGGCACCACGGTCGACGTCGTGCGGGTGCGCGACCAGATCCTGGTCGTCGGCGCCACCGGCACGCTCTGCGAGGACCAGCCGCACCACGTCGTGGATGAGAGCTGATGGACACCTTCTTCGACCCCGCCACGACGCTCGAACTGCTGTCGCTGGACATCGTGCACCGCGCGCTGATCGCGGGGGCCGTGCTCGGCCTGCTCGCGGGCGTGCTGGGGCCGCTCGTCGTGACGCGCAAGATGTCGTTCGCCGTCCACGGCACCAGCGAGCTGGCCTTCACCGGCGGGGCCGCGGCGCTGCTGCTCGGCGTCAGCGTCGGCTACGGCGCGGTCGGCGGCGCGGTGCTGGCCGCGCTGCTGCTGGGCCTGCTGAGCCAGAAGGACTCCGAACGGGACTCGGTGATCGGCGCGGTGCTCGCGTTCGGACTCGGGCTCGGCGTGCTGTTCCTGGCGCTCTACGACGGTCGCGCCACGACCAAGTTCGGTCTGCTCGTCGGCCAGCCGTTCGGCGTGGCGGCGGACAACGTGTGGCAGCTGGTCGGCACGGCGGCCGTGGTGCTGGTCGTGCTCGCGTTCCTCTACCGGCCGCTGCTGTTCGCCAGCGTCGACCCCGACGTGGCCGCCGCGCGCGGCGTGCCGGTGCGCGTGCTGACGCCGGTGTTCGCGGTGCTCGTCGGCATCGCCACGGCGCTGAGCGTGCAGATCGTCGGCGCGCTGCTGGTGCTGGCGCTGATGATCACGCCCGCCGCGGCCGCGTGCCGCGTCACGTCCAGCCCAGGCCGCGCGACCGTCCTGTCGGTGGTGTTCGCCGAGGTCGCCGTGCTGGGCGGGATCGTCCTGTCCCTGGCGCCCGGCCTGCCCGTCAGCGCGTTCGTCACCGCGATCTCGTTCGCGATCTACGTCGGCTGCCGGGTCGTCGGCGGTGTCCGCGTCCGTCGCATCGGGAGCCGCCGGGTGGCCGCCGCGGCCTGACTCAGGCCGAACGGCTGACCTTGGTGCCGTCGATCGACGCGGACTGGTCGGTCCGCGGGGACGGCAGCGGCACCGGCAGGCGCGTCGCGGCGGAACCGATGTCCAGCCCGGCCACCCGCACCTGGTTGCGGCCGTTCTCCTTGGCCACGTAGAGCGCGGCGTCCGCGCTGTGCTGCGCGAGCGCCAGGCTGTCGCCGTTGTCCGGCACTACCGCGACCCCGATCGACGCCGAGATCGAGCGCACGTCCGGACCGTCCTCGTCGCCCGGTGGCAGCGCCCGACCGCGCAGGGTCACGGTGGTGTGGTGCTTGTCCGTCGTGGACACCGTCGCCTCGGCGATGGCCTCGCGGATGCGCTCCGCGATGGAGACCCCCTGCGCCAGCCCTGTGTCGGCCAGCACGACGAGGAACTCCTCCCCGCCGTCCCTTCCGGCCACGTCGCCCGGCCGGAGCTTCTCGCGCAGGATGCGGCCCACTTCCGCGAGCACGGCGTTGCCCGCTGGGTGCCCCCACGTGTCGTTGATGCGCTTGAAGAAGTCGAGGTCGATCGCCAGCACCGTCACGGGCAGGCCGTCGTGCCTCGACCGCTCGGTGAGCCGGTTGGCGTACTCGGCGAGGCCGTTGGTGTTGAGCAGGCCCGTCCGGTAGTCGGTGTGCGCGTCCTCGGCCAGCTGCTGGTGCAGCTGCTCCTGCTCGCTGAGCAGGCGTTCCAGGTGGGCCCGCCGTTCTGCGGCGTTGTTCAGCAGGGCGTTGACCAGGATTACCGGGGCGACCAGCAACAGAGGACCGACCCAGTGCGATGTGATCAGCATGCCCAGCATCGCGCCCGCGCCCAAGGTGGTCACCTCGAGCATGTTGTCGGTCTTCGAACCGAGGAACTCGACCAGCCTGGTGTGCGGGGTGACGATCTTCAACGCGGTCGCGATGGTGGCGACCTGGGCGAACCAGTTCAGGGCCGCGGCCAGCGCGAGCACCAGGACCAGGCCGAGGTCGGTCGGGATGCTGCCGGTGGCGGCGAGCGAGAAGCCCGAGAGGTGCACCACGGCCCACGCGAGCATGGTGCTGCCCAGGATGCTGGTGGAGCTGAACACGAACCGGTACGGCCTGCGGCGGGCGATCGGCTGGATCAGGATCCTCATCCAGAGGGTGACGATGACCGCCAGGCCCCCCGGAAGCGCGATGGCCGCGGCGAAGGTCCACACCGACGTGAGGTCGATGTGCGGACCGGAGGACTCGTCCCGGCGCGACTCCTCGGCGCGACGGACCATCACCAGGTGAACGGTGATCGCCAGGAAGATCGTCCCGAACCGGAGCCACTCCGTGGTCGAGATGGAACCGAGCGTGGCGAAGAGCGTGGTGAGCAGCCAGATGGCGGCCCCCGCGACGGCCGATTCGGCCAGGATGAAGAACGCCACAGCGGCAGGGCGCAGCGTCCAGAGCTCCCACTTGCGGATTGGTACCCAACGGGTTGCCCTGGGAGGCTTGTCGTCAGTCAAACTGTTCTTCACCACGTTCTCCCAACAACCTCACGACGGTGTCCGCACACCGTGGTGCCGTTGGGGTACCCACAACCTGTGACCGTCGCTGCTCGACGACCGTGCGAAGGAGGGTTTGCCATGCGCAACCGCGACATGTGAGATCCCCCTCCCTTCAGTTCAGGGCCCGATTCTCACCGTACGCAACCGAATCCTCGCTGGGAGCGCACGAAAGGTCTGTCATGACTGACAATCGCGATATGTGACGAGTCCGTTTCAGCTCACCACCACCTTCTGGTCCCCGCGCACCCGCGCCCGACGCCAGGAAACCGTGGCCTGGGCTGCGAGAAGCAGTCCGATGCCCCCCGCACCCGCGATGGTCGCGGTGATGGAGCCCACAGCGTGGGCGACCACGCCAGCCAGCGCCATGCCGCCACCCTGGCTGGACCGCAGGGCGGCCCGACCGATTCCGTATGCCCTGCCGCGGTACGCGTCGGGCAGCATCCTCATCCAGGCCGACCGTGCGGGCGTGTGGTACGCGCCCGCCATGCCCGCGATGACGAGGAGCGCGATCGTCCAGGTCAGGTTCGGGTCCAGCGCGAACAGGACCAGGGGCGCCAACGACAGGATAGCGAGCGGTCCGATCAACCGCTCACGTTTGGCGGGTTCCCGAACCCAGCGGAACAGCACGGCGACGCCCAGCACGTTCGCCGCGGGCTCGATGGCCAGGATGAGGCCAACGGCCCACACCGCGTCGAGGCTGGCGGCCAGCGGCACGGCCAGGCCCTCCGGCACCATCGCCAGCCCGGCGAGCAGGCGCATGCCCATGAGGCTGCGCAGCCGCGGCTCCGTGACGAGCAGCGTGAACACGCCCTGGCGGGGCGGTTCGCCGGACGTGTCGACCCTGCGGTGCCGACGGGGGTCGGCGGCGGGCCGGTGCTTCACCGACGTGTGCACCAGGATCGCGACGAGCACGAACGTCACCGCGTCGATCGCCAGCGCGACGCTGGGGCTGGCGGCGGTCACGATGAACCCCGCGGCGGCCAGCCCGGCCATCTGCGCGACGTCGACCGAGGTGCCGAACAGCGCCACCCCGTCGTCGTAGTGCTTGTCGGGCAGCACCGACGGCAGGCTCGCCTCCTGGGCGGCGAGGAACGGCGAGGCCACCACCTGCACGGCGACCAGCAGGACGATCAGCACCCAGAGCGACATCCCCGGCAGCGCCATCACGCCGACGATCCCGGCCTGGAGCCAGGCACAGATGATCATCACGGTGCGCCGCGGGAAGCGGTCGGCGAGCCAGCCGAGCAGGGGGCCCGCGATCAGGGGCGGGAACAGCGTCAGCGACCACGTGAGGGCGGTCCAGAGGGGGGAGCCGGTGCGTTCGAACACCAGGAGCGACAGGGCGACGGCCGCCAACTGGTCGCCCGCGGTCGACGCCGTGGAACCGATCCACAGCCCGCGGAACTCGCGGTCGCTCACGAGCGCGCGCAACGTTCCCCCGGAGGTCACAACCCCTCCAGGTCGTTCGGCCCCGAAGAGCGAGTCACGTTGCCCCCACTCGAAGTAACCTATTTCTCCGTTAGCACGGTAGAAGCTGCCAGTAGTGCAATCTCTGTCCTACCACAGTGTGTACCTGAACGGAGTAGGTCGGTTACATAAGGTAGTTATGATTCGAAATCAGTACCGGTTAATATTGACAGTTGACGTTCGCTTCCCGGTGATGAAGCCTTCCTTGATTACGCTCTGTGGAAGTGCCCGTGGCGTGCGCCCGGCGGGTTGCGCCGAGTGGGTCAGTTGGGTGCCTGCTTATCGCCCAATGTACTGGTGGGTTTCGTTATTCGCCCGTTGTCAGAACTGGTAGTACAGGAACGGGCTGAAGGTCCCCCCGGCGACCAGGATTGCCGCGTAGGCCAGGCCAACCGTCATGAGGGACACCCTCGCGACGGTGGCGACCCCGTCCCGCGACGACTCCAGATACGGGCCGCTGACCGGGGACGTGGGCAATACGACAATGGCCAGCGCTGCGACCAGGATCACCAGTCGCTGATTCGTTGTGGCCGCGCTCACAGCTTCGGATAGACCCGAGAAATCCGGCAGCAGCAGATGGCCGAGCATCACGAACGCCGAACCGAGGTCGGCCGAGCGGAAGAACACCCAGCCGATCACCACGAGCAACATCGTCAATGCCCGCCTGGCGATGCGCGCCTTTTTCGATACAGGCGTGGAATCCCATCCAAAACCGCGTTCTATAACGAGCAGCGCCCCGTGGAACAAACCCCACACGAGGAACGTCCAGTTCGCTCCGTGCCAAAAACCGGTGAGCACGAACACGATCCCGAGGTTCCGGTACGTCTTCGCCACACCGTGCCGGTTGCCGCCGAGCGGGATGTACACGTAGTCGCGGAACCAGCGCGAGAGCGACATGTGCCAGCGCCGCCAGAACTCGGTCGCGGTCACGGAGGAGTACGGCCTCGCGAAGTTCTCCGGGAGCCGGAAGCCGAGCATCCGACCCAGCCCGATGGCCATGTCCGAGTAGCCGGAGAAGTCGAAGTACAGCTGGAGGGTGTAGCCGACCGCCCCGAGCCAGGCGATGGTGAAGGTCATCTCGTTGGACGGGGTGCTGAAGCAGGCGTCCACCATCGGGGCCAGCGAGTCCGCGATGACGACCTTCTTGCACAGCCCCAGCGCGAACCTCGGGAAACCCGCCGCGATGTCGTCGAGGCGGTGGGTGCGGTGCTGCGGGAGCTGGTCGGAGATCTCGCGGAAGCGGACGATCGGGCCGGCCACCAGCTGCGGGAACATCGCGATGTAGGTGATGAAGGAGACGGGGTCCCGCAGCGCCGTGCGCTCGCCCCGGTAGATGTCCACCACGTAGGAGATGTGGTGGAAGGTGTAGAAGGAGATGCCGATCGGCAGGGCCAGGTTGACGATCGGGAAGTCCCCGCCCAGGACGTCCGCGATGGCCGCGAGCTGCTGGGTGGCGAAGCCCAGGTACTTCCAGACGACCAGGACGCCCAGGTCGAACGCGATCACGCCGATGAGGACCTTGCGGCGGTGGTCGGCAGGCTTGTCCGGTTCCAGGTGCGGGCCCGCGAAGTAGTTGACGACCATGCAGGCGAGCAGGAGGAGGGTCGTGCCGCCCGCGCCGCTGGCGTAGAAGAGGAGGCTCGCGACCGCCACGACGCCGTTGCGCCAAGTCCTGGGTGTGGCGAGCAGTGCCGCTAGTACTAGCGGCATGAAGAACCACAGGAAGAGGGGGCTGGCGAATGACATCGCCGGGAACCCTAGCGGGCGGGGGTGGCGGTTCGCGCGGGGTCCTGGGAGTTGGCCGTCGCGGGGCCGGATCCGGTGCGGCCCGGACACACCTCCGGCCGGGTCGCGCGCACGCGACCCGGCCGGAGGAAGACCGGAACTAGCCCTTCGCGGCCACGCGCCGACGCCTGGCCACCTCGGCCAGCACGACACCGGCCGCGACCGAGGCGTTGAGCGACTCCACGCCCGCGGCCATGGGGATCGACACCGTCTGGTCGCACGTCTCCCGCACGAGCCGGGACAGGCCGCGCCCCTCGGACCCCACGACGACCACCAGCGGACCGGTGGCCAGTTCCAGGCCGTCCACGTCCACGTCGCCGTCCGCGTCGAGCCCGACGATCATCAGGCCCTCGTCCGCCCAGTCGCGCAGGGTGCGGGTCAGGTTGGTCGCCATGGCGATCGGCACCTTCGCCGCGGTCCCGGCACTGGACCGCCAGGCGACCGCCGTGATGCTCGCCGAACGCCGCTGCGGCAGCAGCACGCCCTGCGCGCCGAACGCCGCGGCGGAACGCACCACGGCGCCCAGGTTGCGGGGGTCCGTGACGCCGTCGAGCGCCACCAGCAGCGGCTGCTCGCGGGTCTGGCGGGTCATCTCCAGCAGGTCGTCCGGGTGCGAGTACGCGAACGGCGGGACCTGGAGACCCAGGCCCTGGTGCAGCGCGCCACCGGTGATGCGGTCGAGTTCGCCGCGGGTCACCTCCAGCACGCTGATGCCGCGGTCGGCCGCCAGGCTGACCGACTCGGCCACGCGGTCGTCGGAGTCGATGCCCAGCGCCACGTACAGCGCCGTCGCGGGAATGCCCGCTCGCAGGCACTCGACGACCGGGTTGCGGCCCGCGACCGTTTCGGCCTGGCCC
Organism: Umezawaea sp. cmx-9-4; assembly: GCA_049997955.1. Classification (GTDB taxonomy): domain Bacteria; phylum Actinomycetota; class Actinomycetes; order Mycobacteriales; family Pseudonocardiaceae; genus Umezawaea. The sequence continues at coordinate 118,232 of JAEBDY010000017.1, forward strand.
TCGTTCTTGCGGCGGGCCCTGGCCTTCTCGGTGTTCGCCGCCTTGGCCGCGTTCGTCGCCCGGCGGTAGGCCGGGTGGTTCGGGCGCTCGACCGCCTTCGGGGTGGGCCCGCGGCCTTGCAGGCCCTTGGACTTCTGCCCGCCGGAACCGACGACCGCACCCTTCTTCGAACCGGGGTTGCGCATCGCGCCCTTGCGCTTGGAGTTACCAGCCACGAGCTCAGTCGTCCCTCAATGTCCACTGCGAACCGTCGGGGTTGTCCTCGACGGCGATCCCTGCGGCCGTCAGGCGGTCGCGCAACGCGTCCGCCTTGGCGAAGTCCCGATCCTTGCGGGCCCGCAGGCGTTCTTCCAAGACGTGCTCCACCAGCGCGACGAGCGCCTGGCGGGCACCGGTGTCCGTGCTCGTGGCCTCGTTCCACTTGGGGGACAACGGGTCCAGCCCCAACAGGTCGGCCATTCCGCGCACGCAGCCCGCGGCTTCCCGCGCGGCCTCGTCATCACCCGCGTCCAACGCGGTGTTGCCCTCGCGCACCTTGTTGTGCAGCGCGGCGGTGGCGAGCGGCGTGCTCAGGTCGTCGTCCATCGCGGCGACGAACTCCGGGCACAGCTCCTCGCCCAGCGGCACGACGCCGGTCCGCTGCGCCACGCGCCGCAGGAACGACTCGATGCGGCGGTACGCCGACACCGACTCCTCCAGCGCGCCCTCGGAGTACTCGATGGTCGACCGGTAGTGCGGCGTCACGAGGTAGTAGCGCAGCTCGGGCGCCCGCACCCGGTTCAGCATCTCCGGGATCGACACCACGTTGCCGAGCGACTTCGACATCTTCTCGCCGCTCATGGTGACCCAGGCGTTGTGCATCCAGTACCGGGCGAACCCGTCGCCGACCGCCCGCGACTGGGCCTGCTCGTTCTCGTGGTGCGGGAAGATCAGGTCGATCCCGCCGCCGTGGACGTCGAACTCGCTGCCGAGGTACTCCGTCGCCATGGCCGAGCACTCCAGGTGCCAGCCGGGTCGGCCCGCGCCCCACGGCGTCGGCCACGACGGCTCGCCGGGCTTCGCGCCCTTCCACAGGGTGAAGTCGCGCGGGTCGCGCTTGCCCCGCACCTCGCCCTCGCCCTGGAAGACCTCGTCCAGCTTCTGCCCCGACAGCGCCCCGTACTCGGGGAACGACCGCACCGCGAAGTAGACGTCGCCGTCCGCCGCGTACGCGTGCTCCTTGTCGATGAGCCGCTGCATCAGCTCGACCATCTGCGTCACGTGCCCGGTCGCGCGCGGCGCGTACGACGCGGGCAGGCAGCCCAGCGAGTCGTACGCGTCCTCGAACGCGCGCTCGTGCGTGAACGCCCACTCCCACCACGGCCGCCCGTGCTCAGCGGCCTTGGTGAGGATCTTGTCGTCGATGTCCGTGACGTTGCGCACCAGCCGCACGTCAGCGCCGTCGCGCGCGAGCCAGCGGCGCAGCACGTCGAAGTTCAGCCCGCTGCGCACGTGCCCGATGTGGGGCACGCCCTGCACGGTCGCCCCGCACACGTAGATCGACGCCTGACCGTTGACCAGCGGGTGGAACTCCCGCATGGACCGGGTCGCGGTGTCGTACAGGTGGAGGCTCACATCACGAATGGTACGGGCGATGCCATTGGCAGGGTGAATCGACCGCTCAAACAGGGATAATGCCGTGCGCCCTGAGCGAATCGACCAGCGCGGTGGGCCGTTCGGCCGTCACCAGCGGTTCCACGATCGCCACCCTGCTGCCCACGCTCGCGGCCCCGCCGTCGGCTTCCTCGCTGTCGCCGACCATGAGCACCTCGCTCGGGTCGACCCGCAGCCGCTCGCACGCCAGCAGGAAGATCTTCGGATCGGGCTTGATCAGCCCCTCCTCGTAGGACAGCACGACCTCGTCCACGAGGTGGCTGACCCCGAACCGGTCCAGCACGGCCCGGATGTTCCAGCCGGTGTTGCTCACCACGGCCACCCGCAAACCGGCCTCGGACACCATCCGCAGCGCCTCGACGGTGTCCGGGTAGGCCCGCCAGTAGGCCGCGCTGACCAGTCGCTCGTAGAACGCCAGCGCCGCACCCGGCTCGGTCAACCCGGCCGCCTGGAGCGCCACCACGTGCACGTCCCGGTGCAGTTCGCTGTCCAGGTCCCGCCGCAGCCAGTCCTGGGCCACCTCGGGCGACAGCCCCTCGGCCACGCCGACCGGCGCGGTCAACGCGCGCATCAGGTCGCCGTGCTCCTCCAGCGCCTCGTGTTCGAGGCGGAAGAGCGTTCCGGAGAAGTCGAAGAGCACCGCGCGGAGGGCCATGGGGTCAACCTACGTTGGTCTGGACCAGTCAGGGGAGCGGTTGTGACCGCTTCGGCAGGCGGGCGACAGCGGCTCGAACGGTCTCGGCCACGTCGGGGACCGGCAAGCCGATGCCGCGGAGGTGGTCGGCGACCTCGTGGAGGGTGCGGCCGGAGGCCTCGCCCATGCGGAGCAGGCGGTCGAGGGTGATGGGTCCGCCGTGGGAGGAGCTGTTCGAACCGAACCCGCCGCTCCGCAACATCCGGTGGTCGGCCTGGTCGAGGGTGTCCATCCGGAAATCGCCCTGGACGCGGTAGCCGTACGCGGTGAGCCGCTCGATGCCGCGCGAGATGGGGATCCCGAGCGCCACCAGGGCGTCGGCCAAGCGGCTCGCGGGCACCGGCAGGTGGGGCGGCAGCCAGGGGTGGTCGCCGGACAGGGTCCGGCTCAGGAGCAGGACGTCCGCCGCGTCGGCGGGCGGTGGGCTGGTCGTGGTCGTCCGGGCCCCGTGGGCGGCGATGCGGTCGATCGCCTGTTCCAGGGAGATCCCCAGGGACCTGCTCGTCTTGAGCAGGTGCCCGATGGGGACCATCGGGCCGTCGTCGGTCGGGGTCGACGACCTCAGCAACGTCCTGTCGTCGTCCGAGGGGTCAATCGGATCGGGCTCGGTCACCGCGGTCCGCCAGGCTTCCGGCTGCGCCTTCCCGCCGCGGCCCGCGGGGACGGGGTCGGGACGAACGGTGAACCCGAGCAGTCGAGCGCGTTCGGCGACAGCTCGCGGATCGGCTCCGGTCTTGACGGCTATCCGGACGATGGTCCGCGCCGTCAGGTCCTGGTCCGTCGCGCGCCACCTGCGCTTGAGGGTCAGGAGGTGCACGTCCGAGGGGAGCGCGGGAACGTCGACGTCGGGGAGCACGAGGTCGGGAGCGGCTTCCCCCAGCATCGCCAACCGGGCGTTCGGCGCGTGCGCCAGCAGTCGCCAGAGCAGGACGTGGTCGGCCGGACTGCCGAACATCGTCCTGTCGGAACGCCTCGAATCGATGTCGTCGCGGCCCCTGACCAGGAGCGGGTCGAGCGACATCCAGCCCGAGACGGCCATGTCGACCTCGTGGTCGAACGAGGTCAAGCGGAAACCGTTCTCGATCAACCCCCTGGTGACGAGATCGGCGAGTCGGAAGCTGCCGGTGGCGACCTCGGCGAGCCAGGTCGTGGTGACCAGCGACTTCCCGTGCGACGCCAGTCGGGGCAGCGCGGCGACCAGCAGCCGCTCCACCTGATCGGCGACGTCGTCCACGAGGCGGGTTCGGTCGACGGACAGCCTGGGGGCCGTCGAGCCGGTGAGGTTCACGACGAAGCCCCGCGCCGCGCCCCTGCCGCCCGGTTGGTCACCGGTCGCCGCTCGTCGCGTCGAGGACGCCACCAGCAGGCCGTCGACCAGCAGCGCCCCGCTCTCCCCGCACCACACCACCGAGCCGGTCCCCGAGGGCAGCAGTTCGCCGTACCGGGGTTCGCCGCTCCTCGGCCTGTTCGCGAGTACCCCCGGTTCCCACCGGCTGGTCCGGCCGCCGTGCTCCGCCGTGGTCGAGAAGTCGGCGACGGCGAGCACCTCGTCCAGCCACCGGATGACCTTGCCCTCGGGATCGGGCTCGCGGAAGTACAGCCGCACCCTGGTGCCCGGCAGGCCGTGGTCGGCGAGCTTGCGGATCTGGAACAGCTGGCCGGGGCCGGAGATCGTGACCCGGAGGGTGGGGCCGGTGGGACCGCCGTCGCGGCCCGTGCGGCAGGTGGTCACCTCGATCTCGTCGGCCAGCATGAAGTAGCTCAGGACGCCGATGCCGAAGCGGCTGTTGGGGTGCAGCTCGACAGGTGGGTCGACGGTGCGCCACTCCAGTTGCTCCTCGCGGAACTCCGGCAACTGCGCGAAGCGGACGCCCGCCCTGGCGAAGACGCCGGTCAGCTCGGGGATGTCCATGCCGATGCCGTTGTCGACGCAGTCGAGGTGGTGCCTGCCGTGCTCGTCGACGCCCTGGAAGAACCTGATCTCGCCGACCCAGTGCGACGGGCGTCCCAGGCGTTCGCCGTAGGTCTCGCGGGCCTGGCGGTAGCGGCACGCGTCGAGCGCGTTCTGGTACAGCTCGCGGACCGCCACGCGCCGGTCCTGGTAGAGCTGCTCGCCCATCAGCAGGTCGCGGACGCGGTCCTCGTCGATGTGGAACTTGCTCCACCCGCTGAACCTCGGGTTGCCCTCGTCGTCCTCCGCGGGCTTCACCAGGTCGCCGGTGGCGCGGGAGGGGAGCGCGCCCAGGGCTTCCAGGCCGTGGAACTTCGTCACGAGGCGCACGTCGCGGAGCAGGTCGCTCAGACGGGACGCGTGGGTCCGCAACGCCTCCACGACGGCCTCGTGGTCGCAGGACGCCTTGAGGACCGGGCCGTCCTCGCGGTGCTGCCACGACGCGTCGCGCACGGTCGCGAAGAGGGCGTCGACCTCGACCGGGTTGGGGATGCCCAGGTGCCAGACGAGGACGTCGGACAGGTCCGTCACCTCGATCGCCGACGTGTGCGCGGCGCCCAGCAGGAGGGCAACCAGGTGCTTGCGCAGCGGCTGGTCGTCCGAGGTGCCGCCGAAGGCGGTCTCCACCGCGTCCGGTGCGGAGACGCGGCGTTCGTCGGTCAGCCAGCGGGAGTCGACGCGCAGGCCGTGCAGGAGGTCGCGGACGACCCTGGTCGTCAGCACCTGGCGGAGCAGCGGGGTGCTCACCTCGGCCAGCAGGTCGTCGACCTCGGCGGGCTGGAGGAGTTCGGCGCGTTGGCGGAGCCAGCGGTGGAACAGCCACCAGCCGATCTCGTGGCGCGCGCTGGTGCGGCCCGGCAGTTCGGGGAGCGTGGCCCTGCCCACCAGCTTGTCGTGGTCGCGCAGGTGGCCCTCGTAGGACTCGCGCAGGTCGTCCGGTGCGAGCGCCGGGGTGAAGCCGGTCGGATCGACGACCCGGTACCTCGCCACCGCGCGCAGCCAGAGGCACTGGTGCAGCAGCGGGACGAGCGCGAGCAGGACCGCTTCGGCGGGGGTGACGTCCGTGGTGATCTTGCGGGAGACCAGCCAGTCGACCCGCTCGCCGAACCGGCGGACCAGGTCCGGGTCCTGCCACGGGTCGTCGTCGGTGAGCGCCTCGTCGCGCAGCAGCGCCAGGCGCCGAGCGGCCGCGGCGGCCGAAGCCCGCAACCGGTCGTGCGGGTGGGTGGGCACCACTCGGGTCCAGACGCGCGACTCCTCGACCAGGCGCACCCACTCGTCGACGGCGTGGGCCACGGGCTCCGGGGCCGGGCCGAAGTAGTTGTTGATCGTGCCGGCCTGCATGGTCGATCCGCCGACCCCGCCGGTGATCGAGTTGTGGGTGTCACCGCTGTTCGTCAACCGGTCCGTCCCTCCGCGACTCCGCCCGTGGTACCACGAACCGGGTCCAGCGAGGGGCGGCGGACGGAACTTCACCCCCGAGTGGACGATCGGCGGAGCCGTCGAACGGCCGTGCCTACGCGACGTGGCCGGTGACCTTCGTGGGGGTCAGGCGGAGGACCACCCGGACCTGACCCTCGGGCGCGGGTTCGTGGTCCTGGCCGGTGTACTTCCGCGACAGGAGGTGGCCGACCACCAGGCCCTCGTCCTCGGTGGTGGTGACCGTGCCGCGGATCTCCGCGTACACCTCCGGGTCGGCGAGGTCGAAGACGCTGACGCTCGCCCTGGGGTCGCGGCGGAGGTTCAGCTCCTTGCGGCGGTCCTTCAAGGTCGAGAACAGCAGGTCGTCGCCGTCGCGGGTGACCCAGAGGACGGAGGACTGGGGGCTGCCGTCGGGGTTCGTGGTGCAGAGGACGGCGTAGTTCCTGGCGTCCAGGAGGGCGCGGACGGACTCGTTGAGGATCACGCGTCCACCAGCAGCGCGGTGGCCATGGCGGCGATGCCCTCGCCCCGACCGGTGAGGCCGAGGCCGTCGGTGGTGGTGCCGGAGACGGAGACCGGGCCGCCGACGGCGTCCGACAGGGTCTGCTGGGCCTCGGCTCGGCGCTTGCCGATCTTGGGGTTGTTGCCGATGACCTGGACCGCCGCGTTGCCCACGCGGTAGCCGGCCTCCTCGACCAGCCTGCGGACCTCTTTGAGGAGCGTCACACCGCGTGCGCCGGACCAGCGGGGGTCGCTGGTGCCGAACACGGCGCCCAGGTCGCCGAGACCCGCGGCGGACAGGAGCGCGTCGCACAGGGCGTGCGCGGCCACGTCGCCGTCCGAGTGGCCCTCGCAGCCGTCGACGCCCTCCCAGAGCAGGCCCGCGACCCAGCAGTCGCGGCCCGCCTCGACGGGGTGCACGTCGGTGCCGATGCCGACCCTCAAGTGGTTCCTCCGGTGAGCAGCGCCTCAGCGACCGCGAGGTCGAACGGCGTGGTGATCTTCATGGCGTTCGCGTGGCCCGCGACGGTGGTGACGGGCACGCCGAGGCGTTCCACGAGACCGGCGTCGTCGGTGGCCTGGACGCCGGACGCGTGCGCGCGGAGCAGCACGTCGGCGGTGAAGCCCTGGGGCGTTTGGACGATCCGCAGCGCCGCGCGGTCCGGGGTCGAGACGACCGTGCCGTCCGCGTCCACCTGCTTCACGGTGTCCGCCATCGGCAGCACCGGGATGACGGCCGGGTGACCCGCTTCGACGGCTTCGACCACGCGGCGGACGACCTCGCCGGGCGTGAACGCGCGGGCGGCGTCGTGGACCAGCACGATCCGGGTGTCGGGTATCTCACGGAGTGCGTACTCCAACGCGAGACGAACGGAGTCGGTGCGCTCGGCACCCCCCGCAAGCACGTGCACCGCCCCGCCGGCCGAGGCCAGCGAGGCGGTCACGGTGCACATTGCGTCCACATCGGACGGTGGGGCAGCGACTACCACGTGTTGCACGCACCCCGCGTCGAGCAGGCCGCGCACGGCACGAACCAGAAGCGGAACCCCGTTGACCGGCACGAGCGCCTTGGCCATGCCGTAGCCGAGACGCTCACCCCGACCCGCCGCGGGCACGAGCGCGACAACACTCATGTTCGCGGTCCGAGTGGAGTTCGTGCGATCAGGACGCGGTAGCGAGGACCTCGTCGAGGAGGACTTCAGCCTTGTCCTCGTCGGTGCCCTCGGCCAGCGCCAGTTCGCTAACCAGTATCTGCCGAGCCTTCGCCAGCATCCGCTTCTCGCCCGCGGACAACCCGCGATCCTTCTCGCGCCGCCAGAGATCACGCACCACCTCGGCCACCTTGTTCACGTCGCCTGAGGCGAGCTTCTCAAGGTTTGCCTTGTACCGCCGCGACCAGTTGGTCGGCTCCTCGGTGTGGGGAGCACGCAAGACCTCGAAGACTTTGTCGAGACCCTCTTGGCCGACAACGTCGCGCACGCCTACGATCTCGGCGTTGTCAGCGGGCACGCGAACTGTAAGGTCGCCTTGTGCGACCTTGAGGACGAGGTACTTCTTCTCCTCGCCCTTGATCACGCGGGTCTCGATCGCTTCGATGAGAGCGGCACCGTGGTGCGGGTAGACGACGGTCTCTCCGACCTTGAAAACCATGTGTCCTCTGCCCCTTTCGCTACCCCCATCCTAACACGTCGAGCAATCCCCTCGCCGGTCTCCTGAGCTGGGTAATGGCTGGTCAGGGCCATGCGGGGGGTTGACAAACCACCTGTTGACGTGCCACACCTATGGTCGGACGCTCTCCGTTCACGTCCGAGGTGGGGCCGAACGCGCCCTCCGGGGCACCGCGTTCCGCCTGTCGAACGCCACCCGGTTAGGCTCCTGCACTGGTGGTCGGCCCTGTTCCCGGGGCAGGCCCTGTCGCCGGTACACCAGGAAGGATCCTGCAGCCGTGGGTCGCGCAGAGCAGAAGTCCCGCCTCGCCGTCGTGGTCGCGCTCGCAACGGGCCTCGCGCTCGCGGCGGCCGGTTGCAGCGCCGGGCAGATCACGCAGACCGACACCCAGGTCGCCGTGGTCGACGGCGCCTCGGGCGATGTCGGCTCCATCGCGGTGCGCAACGCGCAGTTCGCCTTCCCGGTCTCCGGCCACGAGTACAAGGCGGGTGAGGAGGCCGCGGTCGTCGTGACGATCGTGAACAACGGCACCTCGGCCGACAAGCTCCTCTCCGTCACCGGCGACCTCGGCTCCGCGACGCTCGGCGGAGACGTCGACCTGGAGCCGAAGACCGCCATCGCGTCGCTGTTCGAGGAGCTGGACCGCAGCAGCAGCGCCAAGTCGACCCCGTCGGTCACCGCGACCTCGACCCCTTCGGGCAGTTCGTCGGCGTCCCCGTCGTCCTCGTCGTCCCCTTCGTCGTCGGTCACCCCGTCGTCCGGGGCGGGCGAGTCGTCGGCCACGGGCAGCAGCACCCCGTCCGGCTCCGCCACGGCGTCCAGCCCGCCGTCGGCCTCCGCGTCCTCCTCGGCCGCGCCGAGCAAGCCCGGCAAGGTGAACATCGTCGTCAAGCTCACCGGCGAGCTGCGCCCCGGCAACACCACCAAGGTGACCTTCCTGTTCGAGAAGGCGGGCCCGATCACCCTCGAACTGCCGATCGGCGCCGACCCCAAGCCGCGGCCCGAGGGCACGACCGAGCACTGACACCTCTTGCAGGAAGGGCCCCGCCACGTCGGCGGGGCCCTTCCTGTCTCCAGGGCTGTCGGACCCCTCCTCTAACGTTCCGCCCGTGCCAAACAAGGTTCGTGCGACCCGTCCCCAGTACCGCTGCGCGGAGTGCGGGTTCGAGTTCGCCAAGTGGGTCGGTCGGTGCTCCGAGTGCCAGGCGTGGGGCAGCGTCGAGGAGCGCGGGTCGGCCACTCCGCTGGCGCGGATCGTGGCGGGCGCGCCGACGTCCAAGGCGCGGCCGATCGGCGAGGTCGACATCGAGTCGGCCCGCGCCACGAAGACCGGTGTGGACGAGCTGGACCGGGTCCTCGGCGGCGGCCTGGTGCCGGGCGCGGTGGTCCTGATGGCGGGGGAGCCGGGCGTCGGCAAGTCGACGCTGCTGCTGGAGGTGGCCTACCAGTGGTCCTCGACGGTCGGGCGCAGCCTCTACCTGACCGGTGAGGAGTCGGCGGGCCAGGTGCGGTTGCGGGCCGAGCGGACCGGCAACCTGCACGGCGAGATGTACCTGGCGGCCGAGAGCGACCTGTCGGCGGTGCTGGGGCAGGTCGACGAGGTGAAGCCGAGCCTGCTGATCATCGACTCGGTGCAGACCATGTCGTCGATGAACGTCGACGGCGTGGCGGGCGGCGTCAGCCAGGTGCGGACCGTGGCGGCCGGGCTGATCGCGTTGGCCAAGGAGCGGAACCTGCCGGTCGTGCTGGTCGGCCACGTGACCAAGGACGGCTCCGTGGCCGGGCCGCGGGTGCTGGAGCACCTGGTGGACGTGGTGCTCCAGTTCGAAGGCGACCGGCACTCCACGCTGCGGCTGCTGCGGGGCATCAAGAACCGCTACGGCGCCGCGGACGAGGTCGGGTGCTTCGAGCTGCGCGACGACGGCATCGTCGGCGTCCCGGACCCGTCGGGGCTGTTCCTGAGCCGCCGCGACCAGGCCGTGGAGGGCACGGCGGTGACCGTGATCGTCGAGGGCAAGCGGCCGATGCTCGGCGAGGTGCAGGCGCTGGTGACGAAGACGAACCTGCCCGCGCCCCGGCGCGCGGTGAGCGGGCTGGACTCGGCGCGGATCGCGATGGCGCTGGCCGTGCTGGAGAAGCGCGGCAAGGTCAACCTGTTCCAGAAGGACGTGTTCACCGCGACCGTCGGCGGGATGAAGCTCACCGAGCCCGCGGCCGACCTGGCGGTGGTGCTGGCGGTGGCGTCCGCGGAGCGGGAGATCGCCCTGCCCGCCGACCTGGTGGTGCTGGGGGAGGTCGGGCTGGCGGGCGAGATCCGCCGGGTCAACGGCGTCGGCAAGCGCCTCTCGGAGGCGCTGAGGCTGGGGTTCACCAAGGCGCTGGTGCCGCCGGACGCGGGCCCGCTGCCGGACGGGGTGCGGGCGCTGGTGGCGCACGACCTGCTGACGGCGCTGGACGTGCTGGGGCTGAACAAGGGGAAGTGAGGGGGCGCGCCGCTCGATCACCGGGAGGACCGGTCGAGCGGCGGGTCGCCGAACTCCGCGTGCCGCTGCTCCGAGGAGCGGTCGTCAGGCGTGTCGACGTGCGGTGCTGGGCGTCCTGAACGGCGTCCTGGTCGGAGGTCGCCTAGCGGCTGCTGGTGGCGTCCGGACGGCCCTTGGGGGTCGTCGAGAGGCCGGTCGAGCGGCCCGTGGCCGAGCGGGACGAGCGGCGGACGCGGGTGGTGCGGATCTGGTGGCCGTGGCGGTTGTCGTCGTTCATGGCGTGACCTCGCTTGCGTCCGACGTCGGTTGGGCACCTCCAACACGGACGCCGGTCGAGAACGGTTCACCCGAAACGCCGAAGGCCCCCACGGCGTCGCCGTGAGGGCCTTCGGGCGTGCGTCCTACTGCGCAGACAGCAGCTGGGCGCAGCGGATCAGGCCCAGGTGGCTGTACGCCTGCGGGTGGTTGCCCAGCGAGCGTTCGGCCACCGGGTCGTACTCCTCGGGCAGCAAGCCGGTCGGGCCTGCCGCGTCGACCATCTGCGCGAACAGCTCTTCCGCCTCCGTGCGCCTGCCGGTGAGCAGGTAGGCCTCGATCATCCAGGCCGCGCACAGGTGGAAGCCGCCCTCGTCGCCGGGGAGGCCGTCGTCACGCCGGTAGCGGTAGACGGTCGAGCCGCTGCGCAGCTCGGCCTCGATCGCGGTGACGGTGGACTGGAAGCGGTCGTCGGCCGGGTCGATCAGGCCCGACAGCCCCACGTGCAGGGACGCCGCGTCCAGGTCGTAGTCGTCGTACGCGGTGGTGAACGACTGGGCCTCGTCCTTCCAGCCGTTCTTCAGCACGTCGTTCGAGATGGTGTCCCGCAGGATCGGCCACGACGGGTCGACGGCGCGGCCGTAGGCCTCCGCCAGCTTCACCGCGCGGTCGATCGTGACCCAGCACATGACCTTCGAGTACACGTGGTGGCGCGGCGCGTGCCGCTCCTCCCAGATGCCGTGGTCGGGCTCGTGCCAGCGGCGGGCGACGGCCTCGGCCATGGCCTGCACCATCAGCCAGTCCTGGTCGGTCACCGAGCCGCGGGCCTCCGCCAGCTTCACGACGAGGTCGACCACGGGGCCGAACACGTCGAGCTGGACCTGCTGGTTCGCGAGGTTGCCCACGCGGACCGGGCGGGAACCGGCGTAGCCGGGGAGGGTGTCGATCACGGCTTCGGCGCCGAGCATGGTGCCCTGCAACGTGTACAGCGGGTGCAGCCGCTCCGGGCCGGGGAGCGTGGCGAGGACGCCGTGCACCCAGCCCAGGAACGCCTCGGCCTCCGAGGTCGAGCCCACCGACACCAGCGCCTGCGCGGTCAGCGCCGCGTCGCGCAGCCAGCAGTAGCGGTAGTCCCAGTTGCGGATGCCGCCCAGCTCTTCCGGGAGCGACGTCGTCGCGGCCGCCATGATCGCGCCGGTGTCGGCGTGCACGAGGCCCTTCAACGTCAGCGCCGACCGCGACACGAGTTCCGTCTGCAACGGCGGGAGCTTGAGCGTCGCCGCCCAGTCCGACCAGTACGCACCGGCCCGTTCACGGCGGTCCGCCTCGCTGAGCGTGGCGTCGGACAGGTCGTCCGTGCCGCAGCGCAGCTCCAGCAGGATCGGCGCGCCCTCGCGCGGCCGGACGACCGCGCGAGCGGTCTCCTGGAGGCCGTCCGAGGTGATCTCCCAGTCGACACCGGCGGACCGCAGCACCATCGGGTCGGACGTGCCGACCACGCGCAGGCCGTCGCGTTCCCGCAGCAGCCGCACGGGCACCTGGCCGAACTCCGGCCGCGGCGCGAACGTGATCACCGCGTTGGTGGAGCCGCTGATCCGCCGGATCAGGTCGGTGCGGTGCGAGGCGCTGAAGTGGTCCAGGTAGTCCGACACGAGCAGTCGGGACCACCGGGTCTCCACGATCATGGTTCCGGGCACGTAGCGCTGTCCCAGGGGCAGCGAGCCGTGCTCGGGCTTGATCGAGAAGTGACCCGCCTCCGGACCGCCGAGCAGGTCCGCGAAGACCGCGGCCGAGTCCGGCTCCGGGTGGCACAGCCAGTTGACCCGCGCGTCCGGCGTGACCAGCGCGACCGACCGCTCGTTGGCGAGCATCGTCAGCCGCTCGATCGGCACGGCCTGGTCGCCGTGCAGCCAGTTCCGGCGCTCCTCCAGGAGGAACGCCAGCATCGTGGCGACGTCGGTCGTGTCGTCGATCGTGTACTCGGCGAGGGACTCGCCCTCGCCGACCTTGATGCCGACGTCCGGGCCGGACAGCCGGGCGAACGCCTTCTCGTCGGTCACGTCGTCGCCGACGAAGACCGCTGCGGTCGCGCTGACCCGGTGGCGCAGCACGTCGAGCGCGTGGCCCTTGTCGGTCTGCACGACGGCCAGCTCGACGACGGCCTTGCCCTCGGTGACGTAGACGCCGTCCCAGGTGCACGGGCCGGAGCGGACCGCGTCGAGCACGGCCTGCCCGACGAACGCCTCGGCGCGGCGGACGTGCACCGCGATGCTGGCGGGCTTGACCTCCAGCCCGACGCCCTCGTTGCCCGCCACCAGCAGTTCCAGCTCGATCTCGAGCCTGCGGTGCAGCGCCTTGGCGTCGGCGTCCAGCGCGTGCACGAAACCGACGTCGAACTCGGAGCCGTGGGATCCGACCAGGTGCACCTCGGAGGGGAGTCGCGAGAGCGTCGCGAGGTCCCGCAGGGCGCGGCCGGAGATGACTGTCGTAGTGGTCTCGTGGAGTCCGGCCAGCGAGCGCAGCGCACCCACCGACTCGGGCAGCGGGCGGGCCTGTTCGGGGTCGGCGACGATCGGCGCAAGTGTCCCGTCGTAGTCGCATGCCACGAGCAGCCGTGGGGTGCGAGCCAACTGCACGATCGCTCGGCGCAGGTCCGCGGGGAGGGCCTCGGCGGTCAACGCCCCTCCTCTTTTTTAGATGGGACAGGTCAGGGACTGGAAAGGTTCAGATCGAGGTCTGCGTGCCGAGCGCTTCGAGGAACGACCGCGCCCAACGGTCGACGTCGTGGGTCAGGACTTGGCGTCGCAGGGCGCGCATCCTACGGCGGCCTTCGGCGGGGTCGATGGTGAGGGCGGACTCCAAGGCGTTCTTCACGCCGTCCAAGTCGTGCGGGTTGACCAGGTACGCGCTGGTCAGTTCGGCGGCGGCTCCGGCGAACTCGCTGAGCACCAGCGCGCCGCCCAGGTCGTACCTCGTGGCCACGTACTCCTTGCAGACCAGGTTCATGCCGTCGCGCACGGGAGTCACCACCATGACGTCCGCCGCGCTCATGAACGCGGCCAACTCCTCGCGGTCGACCGACTGGTGCAGGTAGTGCACGACCGGCCTCCCGACTCTGGCGAACTCCCCGTTGATTCTGCCCACGATCTGCTCGATGTCGCCTCGCATCTGCTTGTAGTGCTCGACGCGTTCGCGGCTCGGGGTGGCGAGCTGCACCATCGCCACGTCCTCCGGGTCGATCCGTCCGTTCTCCAACAGCTCGTGCAGCGCGCGCAGCCTGACGTCGATGCCCTTGGTGTAGTCGAGGCGGTCCACACCTAGCAAGATCTTCTTCGGGTTCCCGAGGTCTTCGCGGATCTGCTTGGCCCGCGCCTGCACGTCCTTGCGGCGCGCCAGCGAGTCCAGACCGGCCGAGTCGATCGAGATGGGGAACGCGCCGACGCGCACCGTGCGGTCGCCGACCTGCACGACACCGGGCCGGGTGCGCACGCCGACCGCGCCGCGGCTGGGCTCCAGGCCGACGAGCCGCCGGGCCAGCCACAGGAAGTTCTGCGCGCCGCCGGGGCGGTGGAACCCGACGAGGTCCGCGCCGAGCAGGCCGCGGATGATCTCCGTGCGCCAGGGGAGCTGCATGAACAGCTCGACCGGCGGGAACGGGATGTGCAGGAAGAAGCCGATCTTCAGGTCGGGCCGCTGCTCGCGCAGCATCGCCGGGACCAGTTGCAGCTGGTAGTCCTGCACCCACACCGTCGCGCCCTGCGCGGCGACCTTCGCGGTCGCGTCGGCGAAGCGCTGGTTGACCCGCGTGTAGGCGTTCCACCAGTGCCGGTGGAACGCCGGTGGCGCGACCACGTCGTGGTACAGCGGCCACAGCGTGCCGTTGGAGAAGCCCTCGTAGTAGTCCTGCACCTCGTCGGCGCTCAGCCGCACCGGGTGCAGTTGCAGGCCCGCTTCCTCGAACGCCTCGACCTCGGCGTCCGCGACGCCAGGCCAGCCGATCCACGCGCCGCTGTGCGTGCGCAGGAACGGTTCCAGCGCGCTGACCAGCCCACCAGGGCTGTGCTTCCAGCGCTGGGTGCCGTCCGGAAGTCGTTCGAGGTCGACCGGGAGGCGGTTCGCAACTACCAGGAAATCCGCCCCGTTCTCGCCAATGCCGCTCACCGGAAAAGCGCCTCCTGTGCTCGATTCGCCCAGCTTGAGGGTAGAGGGCTGGTACCTCGGGGAATGCCCCCGCGTCACACCCGTCACACCGAGTTCACCCGAGTCGACGCAGTGCGGGGCGTCACGAACCGCCGTTCGAGCAGGCTCAGGCCGCTGCGCACCGGCCGGGCGAGGTGTTCGCCCAGCACGACGCCGCCCGCGAGCGCCAGCGCGATGCCGGTCGCCAGCACGAGCGTGGACAGGCCTTCGGAGTCGCCTTCGGCGGTCAGCTGGTACAGCCCGCGGTAGATCGTCCAGCCGGGCAGCAGCGGCGTTATCCCCGCGACCGACACCACCAGCGTGGGGATCCGCAGCCGTCGCGAGAGCACCGCGCCGCCGAACCCCACGAGCGTGGCGGCGACCGCCGAGCTGGTGATCGCGTTGGTCCCGGTCACCGCCAGCAGCCCGAACGACGTCGTGCCGACCGCGCCCGCGACGGCCGCGACCAGCAGCGCCCTCGGCTGCGCGTAGCTCGCCATGGCGAAGCAGAACGACGTCGCCGCGCCCGCCGCGAACTGCACCGGCACGTCGGTGATGAGCGCGGGCAGCGGCTCCGCGATCGACGTCCGGATCCCGAACTGCACCCCGGCCCGCAGCGCCAGCGCGACCCCCGAGATGAGGCCCGCGGTCAGCAGCACGATCTCCATCGTCCGACCCGCTGCCGTCACGTTGTAGCCGCTGATGGCGTCCTGCACCGTGCTGACCAGCGACAGGCCGGACAGCAGCACCACGATGCCCACCGCCACCAGCATCGACGGCCGCACGGTCGGCAGCAGGTCGGTCGCGTACATCGCCAGCGCCACGGCCGTCGCCAAGCCGCCGCCGACCACCTGCTGGAAGAAGAACGGCAGGTTCCGCCGGTTCAGCAGCCGCCCGACCCGGTCGATCACGGCCGTCACGACGGCGGCCAGCAGCGCCAGCAGCAGCCCGCCGCCCACGAGCACCGCGACCGCGGCCGCCATTCCCGCCCACGCCGTCGTGGCGATCCAGCGCGGGTACGGGTGCGGCGCCGTCGTGATCCGGTCAAGCTCGGTGTACGCGTCGCGGGGGGTCAGCGTGCCCGCCTTCATCCGGGCGATCAGGCGCTCCAGCTCGGCGAGCCGGGTGAAGTCCAGGCTCCGGGAGCGCACCACCCGCAGGGTGGTGATGGGCGCCGCCTCGGTGCCCCGGTGGCAGCACACCGTGATCGCGGTGAACGTCACATCCACCTCGGTGTGGGGAAGGCCATACGCGCCAGTCACGTCGACGATGGTCGACGTCACGTCCGCCGCGCCGACGCCGCTCGCCAACTGCGCCTCGCCGACCCGGAGGGCCAGGTCGAGCACCAGGTGCACCGTCGGTTCGTCCAGCGGCTCGGGACCGAACACCGCGTCGAGCTGTTCGTGCTGGTCAGTGCCGGTTTTCCTGGTCCGGCGCAACCAGGCGGGGCGTGTACGGCCGAGGCCCACCCGGAGCCACCTCCTCTTGTTCGTCCCGTGGCGGATCAGGTCGCCACGCCCGACCGTTGCACACTTCGGTCTGTGTCGTCGGACACCCCTGAACGGGTTACCCGGGCAGGGAAATCCGGTCACGCAGAGTTGATCATGTAGTGGTCTTGGTCAGGGGGTCTGTGCAGCGGTTTCACGTTCTGCCGGGAGTGTTCGACCGTGGTCGGTGACTCCATTCGGAGCAGCCGACACGAACCTGGTCCACGACGTTCGCCGCAGGTGGCAGCCCCTGTGGGCGCTTAGGATGTCCCAGGCCTTTGGGCCGCGCCGGTGTAGCTCAATTGGCAGAGCACTCGCCTTGTAAGCGAAAGGTTAGGGGTTCAAGTCCCCTCACCGGCTCCACCCCTGCTCAGCGGTCCGCTGACCGGGGGACGGACCGATGGTCCCGACGGATCTCGGTCTCCGGTCCCGGCGGTGGTGGTTCCCCTACGCGCCGGGGTGCGTCCAACCCCGCTCGACCGAGGCCCGGCACCTGTTCGGTTCGTCGCCCGCGCCGACGAACAGCGCGGTGAGCATGGGAGCGCCGTGGTCCAGCGCTTCGCGCGGCAGGGGGCCGTTGGCGACCAGGGAGACCAGGCCGTGGCCGATGGCCCAGCTCTGGGTCGCCAGCTTCAGCGGGACGACGTCGGCGCGGAAGCGGTCGGCGCGCCTGCCCCGGTCGGCGGCCTGGACCAGGTGCTCCAGGGTCGCGTCCGCCGCCGTGAGGTCCTCCAGGTCGAAGTTCGCGTCGAACATGACCCGGTACAGGTCGGGGTGGTCCAGCGCGTTGTCGAGGTACGCGGAGACCAGCGCGGTCAGGTCGAGGACCGGGTCGTCCGACGTGGTCACCGCCGCGAACCCGGCCGCGAGGCGGGTGAAGCCCTCCTGGCGCAGGGCCTTCCACATGCCGTCCATGCCGCCGAAGTAGGTGTAGACGGCCATGGTCGACACGGCGGTCCCGGCCACCAGCGAGCGCAGGGTGATGGGTTCTCGGGTGCTGAGCATGTGCGCGGCCCGTTCGATGAGCAGGGTGCGGACCGCTGGATCCTTCGTCCTGGCCATGGCTCAGATTACATGGCATAGCAATGCTATGGTTTGAGGGTCCCCGAGATCCACGGGGCTTCCACGACGAGGAGTCGACATGGCCATCACACTGGTGAACCCCGAAGGACTGCCGAAGGTCGACCTCTACCGGCAGGTGTCGGTCGCCACCGGGTCGAGGATCGTGTTCGTCGCGGGCCAGGTCGCGCTCGACGCCGACGGCGGCAAGGTCGGCGAAGGCGACCTCGTCGCCCAGGTCGAGCGGTGCTACCTCAACCTCGGCACCGCGCTGGCCGAGGTCGGCGCCACCTTCGCCGACGTGGCCAAGCTGACCGTCTACCTCGTCGACTGGACCCCCGACAAGATGGCCCTGTGCGTGGAGGGCATCGCCAGGGCCGCCGCGCGGCTGGGCGTCACCCCGGCCGCCCCGCTCACGGGGATCGGCGTCGCCGCGCTGGCCGAGCCCGGCCTCCTGGTCGAGGTCGAGGCCATCGCGGTCCTCGACTGACCCGGAGCCGTCCGGGACGAGCCGGGAGCGGGTGGGCGTGACATCGTGGGCACATGGCCTACCTCCCGGAAGAGTCGCGCTACGACCGGATGACCTACCGCAGGTCGGGGCGCAGCGGACTGAAGCTGCCCGCGATCTCGTTGGGCCTGTGGCACAACTTCGGCGACGACCGGCCGTACGAGTCGGGGCGCGCGATCGTGCGGCGGGCGTTCGACCTCGGCATCACGCACTTCGACCTGGCGAACAACTACGGGCCGCCGTACGGGTCGGCGGAGACCAACTTCGGCCGGTTGCTGGTCGACGACCTGCGACCCTTCCGGGACGAGCTGGTGATCTCCACGAAGGCGGGCTACGACATGTGGCCGGGGCCCTACGGGGACTTCGGGTCGCGGAAGTACCTGCTGTCCTCGCTGGACCAGTCGCTGGGCCGGATGGGCCTCGACCACGTCGACATCTTCTACTCGCACCGGTTCGACCCGGAGACGCCGCTGGAGGAGACCGTCGGGGCGCTCGCGAGCGCGGTGCAGCAGGGCAAGGCGGTCTACGTCGGCATCTCCTCCTACTCCGCGACCAAGACGCGGGAGGCCGCCGAGCTGCTGCGGCAGGCGGGCGTCCCGCTGCTGATCCACCAGCCGTCGTACTCGATGCTGAACCGGTGGATCGAGCCGGACCTGCTGGACGCGCTGGAGGAGATCGGCGCGGGCTGCATCGCGTTCTCGCCGCTGGGCCAGGGGATGCTGACCGACAAGTACCTCGGCGGGGTGCCGGAGGGGTCGCGGGCGACGCAGGGCAAGTCGCTGTCGGAGGACCTGCTGTCGGACGAGAACCTGGCGCGGGTGCGGGCGCTCAACGAGATCGCGGGCAGCCGCGGCCAGTCGTTGGCGCAGCTCGCGCTGACGTGGGCGCTGCGGGACCCGCGGGTCACCTCGGCGCTGATCGGTGCCAGCTCCGTCAAGCAGCTGGAGGACAACGTGGGCGCGCTCGACGCGCCGCCGCTGACCGACGACGAGATCGCGGCGATCGACGAGCACGCCGTGGAGTCCGGGATCGACCTCTGGGCGCCGTCACACGCCGTTTAGGCGAACCGTGAACGCGGTGCGGCCGGGCTCGCCGGTCAGCTCCACGGTGCCGCCGTGCGCGGTGACCAGGGAGTGCACGACGGCGAGCCCGAGCCCGCTGCCGCCGCGCTGGCGGGCTCGGGTGCCGTCCACCCGGTAGAAGCGGTCGAAGATGCGGGACCGGTCGGCCTCGGGGATGCCGGGGCCGGAGTCCGCCACGACGACGCCGGTCCGGAACACCGACAGCGACACGGCGGTGCCCGGCGGCGTGTGCACGGCGGCGTTGGTGAGCAGGTTGTCGAGCACCTGCCGCAGCCGCATCGGGTCGGCCCGCAGCCGGACCGGCGTCGAACCGAGGTCGGTGGTCAGCGGGTGGCCGGGGTGGGCCGCGGTGAACGCGCTCGCGGCGTCCTCGGCCAGCTCGACCAGGTCCACCAGCTGCTCCCGCAGCGGCGCCTCGACCTCGGCGGAGTCCAGCCGGGCGAGCAGCAGCAGGTCGTCCAGCAGCAGGCTCATCCTGGCCGCCTCGCCGCGCATCCGCTCCAGGTGCGCCTCGCGTTCGGCAGGCTCGTTGGCGGCGGCGTAGCGGAACAGGTCGGCGTAGCCGCGCAGCGACGTCAACGGGGTGCGCAGCTCGTGCGAGGCGTCGGCGACGAACCGGCGCAGCCGCTGCTCGGCGGCGGTGCGGGCGGCCAGCGACGAGTCGATGTGGTCGAGCATCGTGTTGAACGCGGTCCGCAGCTCCTCGACCTCGACGCCGCCGCCCTCGCCGGACGCGCGCACCGGCAGCCGCCCGGTGTCGGTCAGGTCGCGCGTCGAGATGGTGTGCGCGGTGTCGGCCATGTCGCTCAACGGCCGCAGCCCGCGCCGCAGCACCCCGCGGCCGAACAGCACGAACGCGATCAGCGCCGCCAGGAAGACGACAATCTCCAGGCTGATCAGCTGGCGCAGGATGCTGTCGCGGTCGCCCGTCGGGGCCGCGCTGACCAGCACCACGCCGTCCACCACGGGGCACGCGCGCACCCGGAAGGTGCCCTCGCCCTCGAGGTGGACGGTCCGGTAGACGTCACCGCCCCTGGCTTCCACGGCGACCTCGGTGAGGTCCTCGACGTCGTCGGGCTGCTCGCCGTTCTTGGGCTCGACCCTCCCGCCGTCGACGGAGTAGACGATCGAGTACCACCCCTGCGGCACCTTCTTCACGTCGCCGTAGGTCTTGACCGTCTGGGTCTCCGCGATCTGGGTGAGCCGCATCTGCTCGTCCAGCTTGCCGTCCAGGTAGCTGCGCATGCTGGTGGCCATGACCGTGCCGACGGCCGCGAACACGACCAGCGCCAGCACGCCGAGGCTCAGCACCAGCCGCGTTCCCAGGCTGAGCTTGCGCAGCCGGAGCCGGGCCCTCACGCGGACACTGGCCGCAGCACGTAGCCGACGCCCCGGACGGTGTGGATCAGCGGCTCCTCGCCGTCGTCGAGCTTGCGCCGCAGGTGCGACACGACCAGTTCGACCACGTTGGAGCGCCCGCCGAAGTCGTACTCCCACACGTGGTCGAGGATCTGCGCCTTGGTCAGCACCGCGGGGGAGCGGCGCATCAGGTACCGCAGCAGCTCGTACTCGGTGGGGGTGAGGGTGATGGTCCGGGCGCCGCGCCGCACCTCGCGGGTGTCCTCGTCCAGCGCCAGGTCCGCCACCTTCAGCACCGAGCGCTGCCACGCCGGACCGGTGCTGCGCCGCAGCACGGCCCGCAGCCTGGCCATCAGCTCCTCGACCGAGAACGGCTTCACCAGGTAGTCGTCGCCGCCCCTGGTGAGGCCGGCGACGCGGTCCGCCGTGCCGTCCCGCGCGGTGAGGAACACCACGGGCACCATCGTGCCGGACTCGCGCAGGCGGTCCAGGACGGAGAACCCGTCGATGTCCGGGAGCATCAGGTCGAGCACCACGATGTCGGGGTGGAAGTCGATCGCTTCCTTGACCGCGGCCTCGCCGCTACCAGCGGTCACGGCCTGCCAGCCCTCGTAGCGGGCCACGGTCGCGACCAGGTCAGCGATGTGCGGCTCGTCGTCGACGACGAGCAATCGAACCGAATCGGCCTTGTCCACGTGCACATGGTGCGGCACCGCTCCTCCGGGAGCGAGGCGATCGGATCCCTCCAGGCCGATCAACAGCTAGTCGACAGCATCCGCTCAGTCGGCACTCAGCTGGGCCAACCAAGCTGCCAGGAGACATCGGCCAAGAGGAGTTCGACCCGTGACCACCGTCCAGACACCACCAGGCAGGGCACAGGTCCAGGCAGGCGCCACGAGTCCCAGGACCGTCGCCAGGACCGGCCTGTACGCGCTGATGGGCGCCAACGTCGTCGCCGTGACCTACTTCTTCTCCCAGAGCGGGTTCGGCACGAACGCGCTGCTGCTGCTCGGCCGCGTCACCGGCCTGTACGCCGCGCTGGCCATGGCGTTCCAGTTCATCCTGATCGCCAGGCTGCCGTGGTTCGACCGCAGGCTGGGGATGGACCGGCTGACGACGTGGCACCGCTGGACCGGCTTCACGCTGCTGTGGACGCTGCTCGCGCACGCCGTGTTCATCACCTTCGGGCTCGCCCAGCAGTCCGAGCTGTCGCCCGTCGACCAGTTCGTCGACCTGGCCACCACGGTCGAGGGCGTGCTGCGGGCGATCGTCGCGCTGGTGCTGATCATCGTGATCGGCGGCGCGTCCGCCCGGTTCGCCCGGCGGCGGATGGCGTACGAGACCTGGCACTTCATCCACTTCTACGCGTACGTGGCCGTGGTGCTGGCGTTCACCCACCAGGTCGCCGTCGGCTCGACGTTCGTCTCCTCGCCCGCCGCCACCGCCTACTGGTGGGGCCTGTGGGCGTTCGCGCTCGGCTCGGTCGTGGTCGGCCGGTTCGGGCTGCCGCTGTACCGCAACCTGCGCCACCAGTTGCGCGTCGCGGCGGTCGTTGCGGAGTCCGACAACGTGGTGTCGATCTACATCACCGGCAAGGACCTGGACAGGATCCCGGCCAAGGCGGGCCAGTTCTTCCTGTGGCGCTTCCTCACCCCCGACCGCTGGTACAAGGCCAACCCGTTCTCGCTGTCCGCCTCGCCGGACGGCCGCTCGCTGCGGCTGACCGCGAAGGCGCTCGGCGACGGCAGCGCGAGCCTGCGCCGCGTCAAGGTCGGCACCCGCGTGTTCGCCGAGGGCCCGTACGGCGCGTTCACCTCGATGCACCGGACGAAGCCGAACACGGTGCTCATCGCGGGCGGGGTCGGGATCACCCCGATCCGGGCGCTGCTGGAGGAGCTGCGCGGCCACGTGGTCGTGCTCTACCGGGTCAGCAACCCGCGCGACGCCGTGCTGATGAACGAGATGCGCAGCCTCGCCCACGCCCGCGGCGCGGTCCTGCACCTGCTCACCGGCCCGTCCAGCGCCCCCACGCCGCGCGGCCCGCTGCTCGGCCCGCACAGCCTGGCCGGGATGATCCCCGACATCCGCGACCGCGACGTCTTCGTCTGCGGCCCGCCCGCCATGACCAACGCGGTCATGGACAGCCTCCGCGAGCTCGAGGTGCCCAAGCGGCAGGTGCACGCCGAACGCTTCACCATGGCCGGTTGAGAGAGGACGACATGAAGATCCACAGGGCCATTCCCATCGCCGTGCTCTCCGTGGCCGGGCTCGTGCCGCTCTGGCAGTACGAGGCCCACACCGCGACCACCACCGAGGTGGCGGCCGAAGCCGGTGTCGTGCCCGAGGCGCGGAGCGGGGAGACGGCGGCGCCGCCCGCCGCCGGGGCTCCCGACGACTCGGGCTCCGGCACCACCGCTCCGCCCACGACGACCACCAGCAGGGCTCCCGCCGCGGCCGCGGCCAAGACGGTCAACGGCAAGCTGGTCAAGACGGTCCACGGCGACGTCCAGGTGCAGGTCACGTTCACCGCCGACAAGATCTCCGCGGTCAAGCTCCTCAAGCAGCCCAACACCGGTCCGACGAAGTCGGCCGTCCCGGTGCTGGTCCAGGAGACGCTCCAGGCCGGGACGGCGGACGTCGACAGCGTGTCCGGCGCGACCCAGACCAGCGAGGCCTACGTGCAGTCGCTCCAGTCCGCCATCGACGCCAAGGGGGACTAGCCGTGCCGACCGGCGTGCGCAGGGTCGAGCACATCATGGGGTTCCCCATCTCGGTGGACCTGCGCGACGGCGACGAGCGGTCCGAGGACGAGGTGGAACGGGCGTTCGCCTGGCTGCGCGAGGTGGACGCCCGCTTCAGCCCGTTCCGCGAGGACAGCGAGGTCGCGCGCCTCAGCCGGGCCGAACTGGGGCCCGCCGACCTGAGCGCCGAGCTGGCGCACGTGATCGACCTGTGCGACTTCTACGAGGAGAGCACCGGCGGCGCGTTCAAGTCGTGGCTGCCGGGCCGCGGGTTCGACCCGTGCGCCATCGTCAAGGGCTGGGCCGTGCAGGGCGCCGCCGAGATGCTGCACGACTCCGGCGCGCGCCGGTTCTGCGTGAACGCGGGCGGCGACGTCGTCACGTTCGGCGAGTCGGAGCCGGGCGTGCCGTGGCGGGTCGGCGTGCGCCACCCGGACCGCGCGGACCAGTTGTGCGTCGTGCTCTCGCTGCGCGACGGGGCCGTGGCCACGTCGGCGTCCTACGAGCGCGGCGAGCACATCATCGACGGCCGCACCGGCGAGCCCGCGCGCGGGCTGCTGAGCATCACCGTCGTGGCGGAGGACCTGACCACGGCCGACGCGGCGGCCACCGCCGCGTACGCGATGGGCGTCGAGGGCATCGGGTGGGCGGCGGCCCAGCCGGGCTGCGAGGTGTTCGCGGTGGACTCGGAGCGCCGGGTGTTCCGCTCGCCGGGGCTGCCGCTGGCGGGCTAGCCGGCGAACCGCGACAGCCGCAGGCCGGACAGCATCAGCTGGAGGCCGTGCTCGAAGCGCTCGTCGGGGTCCGCGCCCATCTCCGCCCGTGCCCGCGCGGCCAGCGGGAAGCGGTCGTCCGCCGCGGGCGCGGTCTGCTCGGCCTGCTCCTCGACGGTGAAGCCCTGCACGTAGGAGTAGACCGACGTGATGCCGCGGGCCGCGTCCCGGACGGTGAAGCCCGCGTCGCACAACGTGCGCAGCGCGAGCTCCATCGGACGGCCCAGCGCGGCGTTGCCCAGGTACGTGCCGGACAGCACGCGGGCGCCGTCGCGGTAGGCGAGCACCGTGGTGCGGAGGCGGCGGGCGGTCTCGGCGGTCCACTCCACCCAGGACTCGCCCCGGCGCGGAGTCTCCAAACCGGACAGTGCGTCGGTGAAGATCATCGCGGCCATGCCGTCGAGCAGCTCCCGCTTGTTCTTCACGTGCCAGTAGAGCGCGGGTGCCTGGACGTCGAGCTCCGCCGCGATCCGGCGCAGCGTCAGGCCGTCCAGCCCGACCTCGTTGAGCTGGTCTAGTGCGGTCCTCACGACCACCGTCCGGTCCAGGCGCATCAGGACACCATAAGCGCGCCAGGGCATCCCGTCGGTGAGGCGACGTCGGAGCGTCGACCGGGGGTGACGGTACGCACAGGGCTCTGCTATCTTGCTGTGCAAGGGAGTTCTGCTCCCGCTCCACGGATGTTGATCAAGAGCAAGTCGGGTTTCGCGCTCGGGGTGAGACCCGAACTGCTGTCGACCAACCCGTGGATGAACGGCCCCGCGCACTCGTCTTCGGGAGCTTGTGCGTCGGGGCCGTTCGCCTTTTTCCCGGAGGGATCAGACGTAGCGCGACTCGTCGAACTCCTCGCCGGACGCGGACCTGCCGAGGTCGCGGCCGAGTTCGGTCAGCTCGTCCACCAGCTCCAGACCGACGAGCCAATCCCTTGGCAGCGCGGCGGTTCCGTGCAGCGCGCCGAGGATGTTGCCGGTCAGCGCGGCTGTCGCGTCACTGCCGCCCGAGTGGTTCGCCGCCGCGCGGAGCGCGTCCACGAACTCGGACTTCCGCGGGTACACCAGGACGGTGTGGACGGCGATGGCCAGCGCCTCCGGCCCGGTCCACCCGCTGCCCAACCGGTCGACGCGCACCGAGTCCAACCCGAGCTCGCGGTGCTCCTCGGCGAACACGACGGCCCGGTTCAACGCGTTCGCGGTGTACGGGTCGTCCCGCAGCACCCGTCCGATCACCTGGTCCACCGCCTCGCGCACCGGCCTGCCGCGCACCGCGAGCAGGTGCACCAGCAGCGCCAGCGCCCCACCGGACACCCAGCCGCCCGTGCCGCCGTGCGTGAGCGCGGCGAACCGGCAGCCGAGGTCGTAGGCGATGGCCGCGCTCGGCGCGAACCCGGCGGGCGCGGTCCGGGTGACCCCGTTGCAGCCCGACGACTCGTTGTGCGGAGCCTCCGGCGTCGGCGGCACGTCCGCGGCCAGCGCGCGCAGGCACGTGAGCCCCGGCGACCGGCTGGAGTACAGCCGCTCGTTGGCGAGCAGACCGGACGCGCCCGGCTCGGGCGCGGCGATCTGCTGGGTCACCAGCCACCGCCGGTAGCTGTGCCACACGGTCTCGATGGGCTCCCAGCCGCCCGTCTTGCGACCGTGCACGTACGCCCGCAGGTAGCCGTCCGCGGTGAACAGGGTGAGCTGGGTGTCGTCCGTGATCAGTGCGGGCCGAGGAGGCGCCACCACCCCTTCGGGGCCGTGGTCGCGCTGGATGTCGGCCCAGCCCAGGTACTGCACCGGTGCGCCCAACGCGTCGCCGAGCGCCCCTCCGAGCAGGCACGCGGCTCCACGGTCGACCACCGCCAATGGGTCGCGCGGCACATGCCCTCCTGCTCTGCCGGTCGTGAGCCCAGAACCCTAGTCGCCCCGTGCCCGTCCGGTCATCGCAGTCGTGGGTTACCGAACGAAGTCGCCGCGGCAGGTATCTGGCAGGGGGCCTGCCACACCTGAACCAGTGACTGGTCGAACACCGAGGGCGGGGGTGGGCATGGCGGACGGGAGCGGCACGGGACTGGAGTTCGGCGTGCTCGGGCCGCTCCAGGTGCTCGCCGACGGCCGTCCGCTGGTGCTCGGGCGCAAGGGGATGCGCGGGCTGCTCGCCATGCTGGTGCTGGAGGCGAACCGGGTCGTGCCGATCGACGAGATCGTCGACCGGATCTGGGCGGACGACCCGCCCGCGACCGCCCGCACGATCGTGCACGGGTACGTGTCGAAGCTCCGCAAGGTGCTGGAGGAGGCCGACCCGTCCGGGTCGGCGGCGATCCTCACCACCCCGCCCGGCTACCAGCTGTCGGTCGACCCGTGGCGGCTCGACCTGCACCGGGCCCGCCAGCTCATCTCCTCCGCGCGCGGCAAGCCCGCCCCGATGCGGGCCGGTCTGCTGCGCGAGGCGCTGGGCCTGTGGCGGGGCCAGGTGCTGGCCGACGTGCCGGGCAACCCGATCACCACGGACCTCGACGAGCTGCGGCTGTCCGCCGTGGAGGAGCGCATCGACGCCGAGCTGGAACTCGGCCGCCACCTGGAGCTGGTCGGCGAACTCCGGCAGCTGGTCACCGAGCACCCGTTCCGCGAACGGCTGGTCGCGCACTCGATGCGCGCCCTCTACCGGTCCGGCCAGCGCGCCGACGCCCTGGAGGCCTACCAGCGGTTCCACCGCCGCGCGGTCGAGGAACTGGGCATCGACCCCGGCCCCGACCTGCGCAGGCTGCAGGAGCGGGTGCTGCGCGACGACCCGGTGCTCAGCGATCCCGGCGGCGCCGACCGCCGGGTCGTGGAGCCGCGGCCGGGCGTCGTCGTGCCGCAGCAGCTGCCCGCCGCGGCAGGCGGGTTCGTCGGCCGCGCCGCCGAACTCGGCTGGCTGGACCGGCTGTGCGAGCAGCGCGACCTGTCCGCGACCACGATCGCCGTGGTCGACGGCGCGGCGGGCATCGGCAAGACCGAGCTGGCGGTGACGTGGGGCCACCGCAACGCCGAGCGGTTCCCCGGCGGATCGCTGTTCGCGCCGCTGCACGGCTTCGAGGGCGACCGCACGCCGGTCGAGCCCTCCGAGGTCTTGGGCAGGTTCCTGCACGCGCTCGGCGTGCCGCCGGACGCCGTGCCCGACGACCTGGCCGACCGCGTCGACCTGTACCGCTCGCTGCTGGCCCGCCGCCGCGTCCTGGTCGTGCTCGACGACGCGTGGGACCCGGACCACGTCCGGATGCTGCTGCCGCCCGGCGCGGGCTCCGTCGTGCTGATCACCTGCCGCCGCAGGCTGGAGGGCCTGGTGGTGAGCAACAGCGCGCGGATGCTGACCGTGGGCGTGCTCAGCGCGGCGGAGTCGGTCAGCCTGGTGGACGAGGTCGTCGGCGAGCCGGTGTCGGAGCGGGAACCGCTTGCGGCGCGGCAGCTCGTGGAGCTGTGCGGGTACCTGCCGCTGGCGCTGCGCATCGCGGCGGCCCGGCTGGTGATGAGTCCGGAGTGGACGGTCGAGGAGCTGGTCGCCGAGCTGTCGGACGACAGCCACCGGCTGAGCCTGCTCGACCTGCCGGACGCGGGCGTCGGCGTCCGCCGCGCCCTGGACGTCTCCTACCGCTCGCTGGCGCCGGAGCTGGCGATCGCGCTGCGCGCCGCGGGGCTGGTGCCGGGCCGGTGGGTGAGCCCGCACGCCGTCGCCGCGATCTGCGAGACCGACGTGCCGACGGCGGGCTCGCGGCTGTCGGACCTGGCGGGCGCGCACCTGCTCGAGGAGCCGTGGACCGGCGGGTTCGTGCTGCACGACCTGGTCAGGCTGTTCGTCCGCGAGGTCGCGGGCGACCCGTCGTCGCGGAAGGCCGCGCTGCACGCGCTGATGCGGTACTACCTGGCGGCGTGCGACCACGCCCGAAGGCTCATCCGGCCCAGCAAGGACGGACTCGCCTTCGCCGTTCCCCCCGCGGGGGACGGTCCTTCCTCCTCGGCGGGCGCGCTGGCCTGGTTCGACCGCGAGTGGCCGAACATCGTGGCCCTCGTGCACGCCGGGTCGGAGGCGGGACTGCACCAGCAGGTCTGGCAGCTGGTCCGACTGGTGCACACCTACTGCTTCGCCAGGACCGTCGTGCGCGAGTGGGTCGCGCTGGTCGGCTTCGGCCTCGCGTCCGCGCGGGTCAGCGGCGACGAAGTGGGCGAGTTGCTGCTGCTGCACGCCGTCAACGCCACCAGCGCCCGGCTCGGGATGCTGGCGTCGTCGTTACCCGAGGCCCGGCGCGCGCACCGGATCGCCGTCGGTCTCGGCGACCCCCGCTACCAGGTGCTGACGCTGGGCCAGCTCGCCAACGCCCTCGCGGCCGTCGGCGACCACGAGGAGGCCCTGCTGCACCACTGGGCGTCCATCGACCTCGCCAAGCGCGAGGACGACGTGCTGGGGCACGCGACCGGGCTCAACAACGTGGCCCAGGTCGAGCAGGCGCTCGGCCACCGGGAGATCGCCGCCGCCCACCAGTTCCAGGCGATGGAGATCTACCACCGGTCGGGCGACGAACGCGCCTACGCGCTCGCCGTGAACAACCTCGCCGAGCTGTACGTCGAGCTGGGGCGGCTGCGCGAGGCCGAGGACTACGCCCGGCAGGGCGTCGACCTCGCCCACGCGGGCGCGATGCCGTTCGAGGAGGCGTTCGGACGGCAGGTGCTCGGCGCGGTGCTCGCCCGACGGGCCCAAAGGGTGGCGGCACAAGCCGAGCTGACCGAGTCGCTCCGCCTGTTCGAACAGGTCGGGTCGCCCCGTGCGGCCCAGGTCAGGACGGCTCTGGAGGTCTTGACCTCCGAGGTTTAGCGGCTGTTTAGCCCTGGGGTCGGGAGTTCTGGCAATTTGGTATTGGGCGCTGATCAACCACTGGCTGCTCAGCGTCCGGGTGGCTCTTGAGGGGGGAACTCAAGGGGGGCGCCACCCAACCGGTCGGCCGGCATTCGGGGGAGAGTGCCGGCCGGCCGGTGCCTTCCTCCCCCGCGAGCCGGGCACCGCGAGCGCGCCGCAGGTCAGGCCGCCGGGTTCGCCGCAGGTGGGTTCGCCTTCGGCCGCTCCGAACCAGGGGTGGCCCGGTCGGCAGGGCCCGCTGGAACCGAACGCCGCAGGGCGGCACCGACGAGAACGCGGCCGAGACCTGGTCCTGGTGGCGGCCGTCGCGCACGACGGCCAGGGGTCCCCTTTCGCGCAGGACCCCCCGAAGCGGAACGCTACCGGTGGGCACCGACAAAACGGTGGCGGTGGAATTGATCTTGCATTTCCCGGTCGATGCCGGAAATGCCTAGTCCGCGCACACCGGGAGCAACTCGGGGCGTTTCGGGGCGAGGCCGTCGCCCGCGGACTCGCCGCGGACGAGCCGTCCGACGAAGGGCATGACGTGTTCGCGGGCCCATTTCAGGTCGCGGCGGCGTTGGGTCATCCAGTCGGACTCCGCGGACGGGGGCCACGGGGTGTTCCAGGCCTCCTCGGTCTGGTAGCCGAGGACCTCGGCGGTCCGGAGCGCCACGCGGTGGTGGCCCTCCGGCGACAGGTGGAGGCGGTCTTCGCTCCACGCGCGCTGGTCGTGCAGGACCGACATCGCCCACAGGTCCACGACGTGGCAGTGGTAGCGGTCGGCGACGGACCACAGGTGGGCGTTGTAGATGGCGATCTTGCCGCGCAGCGAGCGCAGCAGCGGGGTGGACTTGGTGTCGAAGCCGGTGAAGATGATCACCTCGCTGCCCACGGCGCGGAGTTCGGCCACGGCGATCTCGTAGACCTCGGCGAGCGCGTCCGGGTCCGTCCCCGGGGTGAGGATGTCGTTGCCGCCACCGCAGAAGGCGACCAGCTTCGGCTTCAGCGCGGTGGCGAGGGGGAGCTGCTCCTCGACGATCTCGTGCAGGGTCTTGCCGCGGATCGCGAGGTTGGCGTAGCGGAAACCGTCGTGGTGGGGGGAGATCATCGCCGCGAAGCGGTCCGCCCAACCGAGGAAGTGCCCGTCGGGGCCGGGGTCGTCCATGCCCTCGGTGAAGCTGTCCCCGATCGCCACGAAGCTGTCCATGTCCTGCACCCGATCCCTCCCTCTGCGCGACCGGCCCAGATCCCCTCCGAGGTCGCGCGAACAACATGCCTCCGGCCGGTTCGCCCACACCACCGGAGGTGGGGAACCGTAGTGGCCGGTCGGCATCGGGGTAAACCCGATTCACCGCAAATGGATTCCGAGCAGGTCCTCGATGTTATGCGGCCGTGTCTTTCCGTCACACTTTCGAGGGAGGGATGTGCTTGTTGGGCGGTTTATCGGAATTCCGGCCCTAAGGTTTGGCGTCCCGCAGTCGATCGCGCCTGGAGAGGTCTTGCCTGTTCGCGTACACCTCCCCGTCATTTCCGTCGGGGCCGTCGCCGTGCTGATGGGCCTCGCGCTCGGCATCGGGCTCGGCGCGTCCCACGAACACCCGCAGAGCGAGAGCGGCTCCGCGGACCCGAGCCCCGAGGATGGTCCGGAACACAGGCAGAGCGGTGGCGACCTGCCCCCGATGGACTTCGAGGGCAGGGTGCCGCCGCCGACGTCCTCCGCGCGACCGTCGAAGGCGTCCACGACCACCACCCCGACCTCGGCAGCCGACACGTCGACTCCCGCCGCGTCCGAGCCGCAGCGCGTCGAAGAGGTGCCCAGCGCGATCGGGGTCACGCCGACGCCGCAACTGCCCACGCTGCCCTCCTTCTCGGAGGTCACGGCCAGTTCGCTCGTCGAGGCGCCGTCGTCCCTGGTGCCCACCGGTACGTAAGGAAGCCCACAGGCGGCGGCTCGGGGCCCGGTGCGGGGGAGCGCCGCCGCCGATCAACTCCCCCGCACCGGGGTCCACACCGGTGCCTGAGCACCGGAGGTCGCACTCCGGGGCCGATCACGGCCGCTGGAGCGCGGGTCGGCCCGGTGCGGAGCGGCGCCGCCGCCGATCAACCGCCCCGCACCGGGGTCTTGGGCCGACGCGGGGGAGCGCCGCCGCCGATCGGCTCCCCCGCGTCGGTGTTCTCGGGGACGAAGGCGTTCGCCTCCGCCCGGTCACCCGGTCGCGATGTCCGGTTCGGGCTCCGCGGCCAGGTCCGCGTACGCCGACCGCAGCCGCAGTTCGGCGCCGGGGCCGGTGCCGATGGCGTCGAGGCCCAGCAGTGCTGCGCCGACGACCGGGGGCAGGTCGACCACGCGGATCCGGGCCAGCGGCGCGGACCCGGACAGGCGCTCCCGCACGGCACCGACAACGATGTCGCCGGTCCCCGTGAGCACCCCGCCGCCGAGGACCACGTCCACCGGCTCCTCCAGCAGGTCGAGCCGCCGCAGGGACACCTCGGTGAGCACGGTGACCTCCTCGACCAGCCGTGCCACGACCTCCAGCGCCACCTGGTCACCGGTCGCGGCCACGTCGAACAGCACCTGGCACAGCGCGTGCTCGTCCGCGTCCGCCTCGCCGAAGTGGATGCGCTCCACGGCCTCCGCGACGGTCGTCGTCCCGAAGTGCGCGACCACGGCGGGCAGCAGCGCGGTGGGTGTGCCGCGGCCGTCCTCCGCTCGCACGGCGAGCCACAGCGCCTCGCTGCCGATGTGGCCGCCGCCGCCCCAGTCACCGGAGATCCGGCCCAGCGCGGGGAAGCGGTGGGTGCGGCCGTCCTTGGCCACGGCCACGCAGTTGATGCCCGCGCCGCACACCACCGCGACACCGATGCCGTCCGTGGTGCCGGCGCGCAGCAGCGCGAACGTGTCGTTGCCGACGACCGAGGTCTCCGACCAGCCGTGCCGCTCGATCTCCGCCTGGAGCTCCAGCTCCTCGCGCGGCAGGTCCGCGCCCGCGAGGTAGGCCGCCGTGTGCCTCGCCACCCGCTCGCTCGGGGACAGCCCAGCCTGCCGGGCCGCCTCGCGGACGAGCCCGTCGAACACCTCCAGGCTGCGCGGCAGGCCGACGTTCTGCGGAGAGGCGCCGGGCCCGCGCACCTGCGCGAGCACCTGCCCATCCGCGTCGACCAGCAACACGGCTGTCTTGCTGTTCCCGCCATCAATGGCGAGCACCCGGTCGGTCATGCGTCCAAGCTCCTCGTACGCCTGTGATTGATCAAGGGCGGTCGACTCCGGTCAGGAGTCCGCTGCCCACGGCAGGAAGTCCTCGTTCTGCGCGATCAACTCGTCGGCCAGTCGTTCCGCGGTGGTGTACTGCCCGATCAGCGGATGGGCCAGCAGCGCGGTCGCCACCCGGTCCCGTCCGCCGCGCACCGCGGCTTCCAGTGCCAGGTGCTCGTACCCCGTCACGTTCGCGATCAACCCCGCGAACAGCGGTTCCACGGGCTTGACCGGCAACGGCACCGCGCCCTCCGAGGTGACCGTGGCGGGCACCTCGATCACGGCGTCGTCCGGCAGGAACGGCAGCGTGCCGTCGTTGCGCACGTTCACCACGTGCCGCTCGGCACCCGTGCCGCCGGTGAGCGAGTGCACCAGCTGCACCGCCGCCTCCGAGTAGAAGGCGCCGCCGCGCTGGGCGAGCTGCTCGGGTTTGGTCACCACCGCGGGGTCCGCGTAGATGTCCATGAGCTCCTTCTCCACCGCCGCGACGGTGTCCGCCCGCGGCACCTCGACCTTCTGCTTCTCCACGACCTCGTCGTGGTTGTAGAAGTAGTTGAGGTAGTAGGAGGGCACGGCGTTGATGCGGCGCATGAGCGGCAGCGGCAGCCGCATGTGCTCGGCGAGGTCGTCGCCGTGCTCACCCAGCAGCTCCGGCAGCCGGTCGACACCGTCGACCACCACGCCGCGCACCCACGTCAGGTGGTTGAGGCCGACGTGCTCCAACCGCACCGCGTCCGCGTGGACCCCGAGCTGGGCCGCGGCCCAGCGCTGGAAGCCGATGGCCACGTTGCACAGCCCGACCGCGCGGTGCCCGGCCTGCTGGAGCGCGCGGGTCACGATGCCGACCGGGTTGGTGAAGTTGACGATCCACGTGTCCGGCCCGGCGACGGCCCGCACCCGGTCGGCGATGTCCAGCACCACGGGCACGGTCCGCAACGCCTTCGCGAGCCCGCCCGCCCCGGTGGTCTCCTGGCCGACGCACCCGCAGGACAGCGGGAACGTCTCGTCGGTCCGCCGCGCCGCCTGACCACCGACGCGCAACTGCAACAGCACGGCCGCGGCCCCGTCGACCCCTTCCTCCAGGTTCGCGGTGGTCGTGATCCTGGCCGGGTGACCCGCGTGCGCCAGCAACCGCTGGGTGAACGGGCCGATGACCGACAGGCGGTGCGCGTCCGGGTCGACCAGGACGATCTCGTCCACGTCGAGGCTGGTGCGGCGGCCTGCGATGCCGTCGATCAGCTCCGGCGTGTAGGTCGAGCCGCCTCCGACAACGGTGAGCTTCATCGGAACTCCGATCGGTGGATAATCCGGCCCTCGGGTCGGGGAGGAGTCGGTCCGGGAAGGATTGAGTCCAAAGTGGACAGTCTGCTTCGGCATTCGCCGATAGACCGGATAGTCTGGGCGATGTGTCGTAGGCGGTGGTCAAGCGTGCGTACCGCTATCGCTTCTACCCCACCGCAGGGCAAGCGGTGGAGTTGTCGAGGACCTTCGGCTGCGTGCGGCTGGTCTACAACCGGGCGTTGGAGGTCCGCACCACCGCGTGGCGCAAGGAGCAGCGGAGGGTCGGCTATGCCGACACGTCGGCGTTGCTCACCGCGTGGAAGCAGGCCGACGAGCTCGGGTTCCTGAACGAGGTGTCGTCGGTGCCCTTGCAGCAGTGCCTGCGTCACCTGCAGAAGGCGTTCACCCGTTTCTTCGGCAAACACGGACTGACGTCCCTGATGACCTTCTCCACCGGAGAGAAGATCACCAACCCGAGACACGAGCAACGTGAGCGGTTGGCGTTGGTCCGCGCGCAGCGGAACCTGGCGCGCAAGGCGAAGGGCTCGAACAATCGGGTCAAGGCGCGCACCAGGGTTGCTCGCGTGCACGCTCGGATCGCCGACCGGCGGCGAGATCTGCTGCACAAGGTGACCACTCGACTCGTTCGTGAGAACCAAACGATCGTGATCGAGGACCTGGCAGTGCGCAACATGGTCCGCAACCACAGCCTGGCCCGCGCGATCAGCGACGCGTCCTGGTCGGAGTTCCGGTCCATGCTGAGCTACAAGGCCGAGTGGTACGGCCGGTCGGTGGTCGTGGTGGACCGGTGGTACCCGTCCAGCAAAACCTGCTCGCACTGCGGGCGCCCGCTCGACGCGTTGCCGCTGGGTCTGCGGGAGTGGACCTGCCCCGGTTGTGGCGAGGTCCACGATCGGGATGTCAACGCCGCACGAAACATTCTGGCCGCCGGACGGGCGGTCGCAGCCCGTGGAGACGGAGTCAGACCGAACCGGCGCTAGTCGTCGGTGAGGCATCTGTCGGAACCTCCCTTCCGGGGGAGAGGAAACAGGAACTGTTCGCTGTGAAGCGGGCGGGAATCCCCAGTCCTTCAGGTCGGGGGAGGATGTCAACCTTTGACTCCTGTGAAGGTAATGCCCCGCACGAAGGACTTCTGCGCGAAGAGGAACAGCACCAGGACCGGGACCAGGACGAGAACGGTCGCGGCCATGGTGAGGTTCCACTGGGTCGTCCGGTGCATGCCTCGGAACGACGCGAGCGCGATGGACAGCGGCCAGCTGTCCTGGCGTTCGCCGACGTACAGCAGCGGTCCGAAGTAGTCGTTCCACGTGTAGAGGAACGTGAACAGCGACGCGGCGGCGATGCCCGGTTTGGTCATCGGCAGCAGGACGCGGTAGAGGATCTGGAACTCGTTGCAGCCGTCGATCCTGGCGGCGTCGAGGTAGTCCTCCGGGATGGTCAGGAAGAACTGGCGCAGCAGGAAGATGCTGAACGCGTCGCCGACCAGGTAGGGCACGATCAGCGGCCACAGGGTTCCGGTGAGGCCGGCACTGGCCCACATGCTGTACAGCGGGACGGCGACGACCTGCGGCGGCAGCATCATGGCGGCGATCAGGAGCATGAACGCGGCGTTGCCGCCGCGGAACTTGAAGCGCGCCATGGCGTACGCCGCCGGGATGCTGGAGGCCAGCATCCCGAGGGTCGCGACACCCGAGTACAGCAGCGAGTTGCCGAGGTAGGTCAGCATCGGGGCTCGTTCGAACACCGACGCGAAGTTCTCGAAGTGCCACTCGGTCGGCCACATGTTCGCCGTGAGCGCCTGCTGGTCGGACATCACCGAGGTGAGGAACACGAACAGCAGCGGAACGGTGAAGACCACGCCCATGACGAGCGCGATGCTGTGCACCGCGATCCAGTTCAGCAGCTGGGCCTTGTTCTTGCGCCGCCGGGGGACCGGCTTCGCCGGGAGGACCTCCGGGGGTTCGCTGAGCAGAGCGGTCATCAGCTCCTCGCCTCCTCGGAGTTCGCGGCGCGCAGCTGGCGGATCAGGATCGCGGTGAAGGCGAAGGACACGACGAACAGCACCACGGCCATCGCCGACGCGTAGCCCATGTGGTAGGCCCGGAAACCCTGCTGGTAGAGCCAAATCGGGAACGTGAGCGTCGAGTTGTTCGGGTAGCCCATGACCTGGCTGTTGCCGACCATGCCCGCCGACCCCGACGCCACCGACCCGGCGACGACCGCCTGGGTGAAGTACTGGAGGGCGAAGATCACCGAGTTGACCACCCCGAACAGCAGCACTGGCGCGATCGTCGGCAGCGTGATCTTGCGGAACTGCATGACCGGCCCCGCGCCGTCGAGCTGCGCGGCCTCGTAGAGCTCCTTGGGCACGTCCAGGATCGCGGCCAGGATGATGATCATGATCTCGCCGGAGCCCCACAGCGTGAGCAGCGTCAGCGCGGGCTTCGCCATGGCCGGGTCGTTGAACCACAGCGGCCCGTCGATGCCGAACCAGCCGAGCACCGTGTTCACCGGGCCGGTGCCGGGGTTGAACACGAAGACGAACGTCAACGTGGCCGCGACCGGCGGGACCAGCGAAGGCAGGTAGCAGAGGGTGCGGAGCAGGCTGTTGCCCGTCGTCACCCGCGCCAGGACCGAAGCGACGCCGAGCCCGAACGCCACCCGCAGGGTCGTGATCACCACGACCAGCCACAGCGTGTTCATCGCCGCGACCTTGACCACCGGATCACCGGTGAACAGGTACACGAAGTTGCGGAAGCCGACGAAGTCCGCCGTGTCGAGCCCGTTGTAGTTGGTCAACGAGAAGTAGACCGTGGCCAGCAGCGGGTAGATGAAGAACACCGTGACACCGATCGCCCACGGCGCCAGGAAGAGGATCACCCACTTGCGGTTGCGGCCGCGGACCCGAGCCCGCCCCCGAACGGGGGCGGGTCGGGAGGTCGCGGTCCCCGCTGCCCGACCGGGCAGAGTCGCGGTCACGGTGCCGACCTCACTTGCCCAGGGCCTTGGCGTCGTCGATCTGCTTGTCCAGCGCGGTCAGGCCCGTGCCGAGGTCGGGCGCGGTGCCGGTCTGCCAGGACTCGCTGAAGTCGGACACGATCTTGAGGTACTGGTCGCCGATGGTGCTGGCGGGGTTGGACGTCAGGTTCTTGTTCTGGAAGGCGTCCAGGAACGGCTTGAACGTGTCGCCGAGCTTCAGGTCCGGGCTGCTCAGCGAGGTCTTGGTGCTGGGCACGTTGTGCAGGCCGTTCGCCAGGCCGACCAGCGCGTCGGTGTCCGAGGTCAGGTACTTGACCAGGTCCCACGCCGCGCCGGGGTTCTTGGCGCCCTTGGGGATGCCGATGATCGTGCCGGTCGTGTAGCCGCCGCCGTGGTTCTCCGGCTTCGACGTGGGGAGGGTCGCCGTGCCGTAGTTCAGCGCGGGGGTCTGGTCCGCGATGAACGCCGTGCGGTACTCGCCGTCGATCGCCATGGCGACCTTGCCTGCGTGGAAACCGTTGTCGGCGCTGTACTCCTGGCCGAGACCGGCGGTGAACTTCTGCAGGTTCTCCCACCCGTAGAAGTCGACGAGCTCCTTCTGCCAGGCGTACATGTCCTTCCAGCCCTGGTCCTGGCCCAGGATGGACTTGCCGTCCTTGTCGACCCACTTCGCGTTGAACATGGTCGCCACGATCTGCGGCTTGAACGCGTAGAAACCCATCTGCGGCAGGAAACCCGCGACCGCGATCGAGCCGTCGGGGTTCTTGACGGTCGTCTTCTTCGCGTAGTCCAGCAGTTCGGCCGTGGTCTTCGGCGGGCCGCTCAGACCGGCCGCGGCGAGCAGGTCCTTGTTGTAGTAGAGGCCGTAGACGTCGGCCAGCATCGGCAGCGCGACGCGCTTGCCGTCGTACTCGGTGTAGTCGCGCACCGCCTGGGGGATGTCGTCCAGGTCGTAGCTGTCCCGCTCGATGTACGGCTTCAGGTCCTGCCACGCGCCGCTGGACGCGAACTGGCCGATGTTGTCCGTGGTGAACGAGATCGCCACGTCCGGCGGGTTGCCGCTGCGGATCGACTGGGTGATCTTGTCGTCGTCCTGGCTGCCCTGGTTCTCGATGGTGACGTTGGAGTGCTTGCCGTGGTACTTGTCCAGCGCTTCCTTGAGGATCCCCAGTTCCCGGTCGGAGAAGTTGCTCCAGACCTGGACCGTCACCGCCTGGTCCGCGCCGGGCGCGGCCGCGGGACCTGAGGCCGCTCCGCCGCCCGCGGTGCACGCGGCGGCCATCACGCCCGCCGCGGCGATGATCAGTGCTGACCGGAAGCGAAGCCGCGAACGGCCTGGCCTGGTGCGCATTGGCCCTCCTGGGTGGTTCAACGGTGGGTGGGGTGGCCGAACTCGACGGCCGCGTTGCCGTGGTGGGGACCTCGGAAGGGTTCGGTCGTGGCGGCTGGAAGGCCGAACACCTGTTCCCTGGCAACGGAAAGAGCCGTGTGCAGTGCGCCGGAGCGCACCGGCTTCCCGGTGACCAGGGCGAGTTGGACGGGGGTGCGGGGCACCACCAGTCGGCGGATCTCCGCCGAGACGAGGTCGACGAGCGTCGTGCCACCCGCCTGGGCCACGTCGCCGGAGAGGAGGACCAGCTGCGGGTCGAGGACGCTGATCACGCCCGCCACGCCCGTGGCGATGCGGCGGGCCAGGTCGATCAGGAACTCGCGGCCCGCGGGGCCCGAGCTGAGCGCCTTGCGGACCGCGCTCTCGCCGGTGCGCGCGGCCACGCCGTGGGCGCGGGCCAGGCGGACCAGCGCGCCGTTGTCCATGAGTTCGCCGAAGGTGCCGCCGGTGCGGTCGGTGCCGGTCTCGGCGTGGGCGCGGTCGGGGATCTGCAGGCCGTCGATCTCGCCCGCGCCGCCGGTCGCGCCCCTGATCAGCACGCCGTTGACGACCACGGCCGCGCCGACCGCGTCCGCGGGCCAGATGAGGACGAAGTCGCGGACCTCGGTC
Organism: Umezawaea sp. cmx-9-4; assembly: GCA_049997955.1. Classification (GTDB taxonomy): domain Bacteria; phylum Actinomycetota; class Actinomycetes; order Mycobacteriales; family Pseudonocardiaceae; genus Umezawaea. The sequence continues at coordinate 156,431 of JAEBDY010000017.1, forward strand.
GCCCGACCGGCGATCATCTCCTCGACCGCCACCAGGTTGACGTCGTTCTCGACGGTCACGGAGGTGCCCAGGAGGCCGTGCAGCTCTTCGAGCAGGTCGAAGCCGCCCCAGCCGGGCATGTGGGGGGCGTAGGCCAGCTTGCCGGTGGCCGGGTCCACCGCGCCGGGGCTGCCCACGACCACGTGGTGCAGCGCGTCCGGCGTGAGGCCCGCCTGGCCCGCGGCCTTGCTGACGGCGCTGTGGAAGGCCTCCAGGACCTCCGCCTTGCCCGCCTTCGGCATCGGCGCCCGGTGTTCGGTGAGCAGCGCGCCGGAGATGTCGGCGATGGCCACGTCCACGTTGTCCGGGGTGAGGTCGACCGCCGCCACGTGCGCCAGAGCGCCGTTGACGGACCAGAGCTGCGCCCTCGGACCTCGGCCGCCGCCGCGCAAACCGTTGCGCAGGACGGTGTGCGACTCCTCGAGGCGCGTGAGCAGCTGCGCTGTCGCCGGCTTGGAGAGGCCGATCAGGCCCTCCAGCTCGGCCCTCGTGAGGGGACCGTTGCGGAGCAGCGCCTCGATGGCCGCGCGGTCGTTGATCTCGCGCAGCAGCCGCGGGCTTCCGGATCGCATCGGCTCTCCTGTCTGTTAACTTTCCAGACGATTTCGGGCAACCGTAGTGAGGGGGTTTCCCTTCGTCAATGCTCTTGCCGAACGCTGATGCGGGTCCGTTACCTGGGTTAGGCTTGCCTAAGGCAAGCTGGTGGACATGACCGAGACCCGTCAGGAGTCGCTGGCCGAACTGCTGGGCGGCCGGGGTGGGGCGCTGGACGCCTCGCTGCCCCCCGTCGCCTTCGTGGCCGGGTGGCTGCTGGCCGGGCAGTCCGTCGTGGTGGGGGCCTGGGCCGCGGTCCTGAGCGGTGCGGTCATCGGGGTCGTGCGGCTCATCCGCGGTGAACGGCCCCGCGCGGCCCTGGTGAGCGTGGCGATGGTCGTCGCGGCGGCGCTGGTCGCCCTGCACACCGGGCGTGCCGAGGACTTCTTCCTGGTGCAGCTGCTGTCCAACGCGGCCAGCGCGCTGCTGTGGGCGGCGAGCATCGTGGTGCGGTGGCCGCTGCTCGGAGTGGTCGTCGGGATCGTGGTGGGGCAGAGGACCCGGTGGCGGCAAGACCCGGACCTGGTTCGGGCCTACGGGATCGCCAGTTGGGCGTGGGTGGGGCAGTACGTGGTGCGGGTGGTCGTCTTCGGGGCGTTGTGGTTCGCGGGGCAGGTTGTGGCGTTGGGAGTGGCGCGGGCCGTGCTGACGTGGCCGTTGCAGGCGGTGTGCCTGGCGGTTTCGTGGTGGTTGTTGCAGAGGGTTTTGCCCGAGGGGCATCCTGGGGTGCGGCATCCGCGGGTGGGCGGGGTTTCGTAGTTGGGTCTTTGTGGGTCCTGTCTAGTGGGGTTACCCCGATTTTTCATTGTCTCCATGCGCAGGTTTGTTTGTCAAGGCGGGAAAGATGCCTTGACAAACAAACCTGCGCATGAGGGCGCTTGGGATCGGGGTTAGGGGGAAGTGCGGGTAGGGCCCTCTGGGTCCGGCTTGGTGGTGGGGTCGGCTTCGCCTTTTCGTCACCGACCGCGGTTCTTCGTCGCGGTGGTTTGCTGCTGGTCCTGCTAATCCTGCTGGTCCTGCTGGCCCGCCTTTACCGACCCGCCCTTGCTCTTTTAGGCGGGTCTGGGGGCGGTTGGGCCCAGTAGGTGTACTGCTGCCAGCCAGGCCGCGCCTGCTGCGCCTTCTGTTGCTACTCGTACTGTGGCGTTCGTTCGCTCTTTCAGCAGTGCGCGCAGGCGGTCGCCCACCGGGCTTGATGGGCCCACCAGGCTGCCTACCAGGACTATCGGTGTTGTTTCTCCCTCTGTTCTGGCTGCCATTGCGGTGTCTGCCAGCAGGACCGCTGCTGCTTCCACTATCTGTTGGGCGTGTGGGTCCTTGTCCGCTGCCATCGCGCTGACCAAGGGGGCGTATTTTGCCAGGGCTATTGGCGGGGCGCTGTTCACCACCGTGATCAGTCTTGACGACATGTGCCTGCGGTCCGCTTTCTCCACCAGGGACATGCCCAGTACTGCTTCCGCCAGTGTTGACAGTGGTTCTGTTGTTCCCAGTTGGTTCAACGTGTCCCTCACGGCTGAGCGGCCCATCCAGAAGGCTGAGCCCTCGTCGCCCAGGAGCCAGCCGTAGCCGCCCGTTGTTCGTTCCATCCTGTGGTTGACGATCCTGGCCGCGATCGAGCCCGTGCCCGCCACCACCACGGTGCCGTCGGGGCTGGCTGAGCCTGCGGCGAACGCCGCCTCGCTGTCCGTCACGACTCGCATGGGGCAGTTGAGGCCCGCGTTGGTCCACGCCCTTTCGAACAGGGTGGCCACCGCCGGGTCCGTGAGTTTGCTGGAGCCCGCCATTCCCAGGACTCCTGATTGGACCTTGCGGGCGTCCAGGCCGTCCAGGGCGACGCGCAGTGCGTCGTGGACCTGGGCGGCCGCTCTGGCCGGGGGGTGGGAGTTGGGGTTCGCTCCGCCCGCTACCCCGGCTCCCAGTCTGGTGCCGTCCAGGTCCAGCACCACCGCCCTGGTCGACGTGCCGCCGGCGTCCAGTCCCACCACGAAGCCCATCGGGCGAGTATGCCCAGAACAGGACGGGCCCGGCACGCCCAAGCGGGTGCGCCGGGCCCGTCGTCGCGGGGCGTGATCAGCCGCGGGTGATCAGCTTGGCCAGTTGGGCGCGGCTGCCGGTCGCGTTGTGGTGCTGGAGGACGAGCAGGCTTTCGGACCTGTCCGCCGCCAGTGCCTCCGGGTCGCGGGTGACGGCCAGCGAGGTGCCCGGCTTGGCCTGGTACGACAGGGCCGCCTCGCCGTCGCCCTGGAACCGGAGGCCCGGCTTGAGCGGGTCGAAGGACAGGGGGGTCGCGATGCGGTCGATGAAGCCGTCGGTGTTGCCCGGAGCTGTGTAGTCGCCGTTCGTCCCCACCGTGTAGGTGATGCGGTGGCTGTCCCTCTCCACGTCGATGCCCAGCGCGGTCAGCGCCACCGGCAGGACGATGACGTTGGTGTCCATGACGTTGGTGTCGACGTCGCCGTACTGGCCGTTGACGGGCTGCTCGTCCACGACGGTGCCGTCCGTCGACCTGGTGCGGGCCAGCCAGACGTCGGCGGTGACGTTCCCGTTGGCGTCCTTGGGTTTCGCGACCTCGGTGGTGAAGTCGGGTTCGCCGTCGCCGGTCGTGTCGATGGAGACCTCGGGGGTGTTGTTGCTGCCGAGCGTGGTCCAGTCGCCCCACGTGGCGATGCCGAACGCGAGCAGCGCGTCGGCCTGGGCGCCCTGCGTCCTGGCGAGCGGCGCGGTGCTCGTGGCGCCCACGTAGCGGAGGTCGCCGCCCTTGGCGGTCGTGTTGGCCACGCAGTCCACCTCGGTGGTGTCGTCGCACGCGGGCAGCTCGTCGCTGGTGCCCTGGAGTTCGAACGCGCTGAGCAGCGAGCGGTACGCCAGGTCGTCCTCGCCCTGGTCGACGCCGCGCCCGCTGACGGTCAGGACGCCCTGGTCGCCGGTGAACTCCACCGCGCTCGTGGTCAGGTCGGCCACGGGCTCGGGGGCGGCGTAGACCGGGACGCGCAGGGCGGTGCCACCGCCGCCGGGCTTGACGACCACCCTGCCCGACACCTCGGCCAGGAACTGCCTGGCCTGGTCCGCCTGCTCCTTCACGACGGTCGGGTCGGCGGTCTTGCGGAGGTCGTCCGGGTTGGCGACGCGCAGCGTCACGTCGAAGTGGGACACGTCGTTCGACCTCAGGTAGACCACCGGCGTCGAGACTTCGACGTCCACGCCGGGGACGGACGTCGTCTCCTGGTAGGAGATCGAGGCGGTGCGGGGGCGGCCGCTCTTGTTGACGATCTTCACCGTCTTGCTCAGGGAGAGCGGGCCCGCCACCTCCACGGGGCCGAAGGACACGCCGACCGAGCCGGGGTTGTCCTCCACCATGGCCAGCACCTCGGTGTCGACGGCGGTGCGGGCGTCGATCCGGCCCGCGCCGACGCGCATCGGGGCCTCGGTGGTGCCGGTGGTGTTGTCGTCGCCGGACTTCACGTCGGCGGTGGCGGTGTTCACGACCGCGGCTTTGACCTCCTCCGGCGACCAGTCCGGGTGGGTCTCCCTGACCAGCGCGGCGACGCCCGCGACGTGCGGGGCGGACATGGAGGTGCCGCCCATGCTCACCGCGCCCGTGCCGGTGCCGACGTGGGCGGACAGGATGGTGTCGCCGGGGGCCGCGACGTCCGGCTTGGCCGCGATCGGGCCGCGAGCGCCGCGGGACGAGGTCGGCGTGATGGTGTCCGCCAGCTTCGGCGTGGTGGTCGGCGTGGTGTTGCGGAGGGTGCCGGTCATGCGGATCCGGAGGGTGCCGCTCGTGAGCGCGGGCCGCACGGCGGCCGTCGCGGTGGCGGTGAACTGGAAGACCGGGATGACCGCGTTGCCCGCGATGGCCGCGATGAAGTTGTCGCGAGTGGAGGAGAGGACGGCGCCCGCCGCGCCCGCCGCCTGCGCGTTGTCGGTGCGGACGGCCGAGCCGCACGCGCGGGTCGACTCGTCGTCGTCCCACTCCAGCCAGGCGAACCTGCCGGCCACGAGCGCCTTGTCCGCGTCGGAGAACGGGTCGCAGCCGTCGAGGTTCTCCGGGTCGGTCAGCGCGACGGTGTCCCCGGTGAGGTCCAGGGTGTCGTACTCGGTGAAGTACTGGCTGTACTGGCCGGGCTGGGTCGCGCCCGCGACCTCCACGCCGTCCATGATCGCGAACGCGTCCCTGGTGTTGGCCACGGCCAGCGCTTCCGGGGTGCTCGCGGGCGAGCCGCCCACGTCGTAGAAGTCGCCGCCGTTGCCCGCGGACGCCACGACCAGCACGCCCGCGGCGGTGACCTTGCGGACGAACAGGGCGTCCGGGTCGTCCTGGCTCGTGTAGTCGCTGCCCAGGGACATGTTGACGACGTCGAGGCGGTCGGAGAAGTCGCCGTCGCCGTTCGGGTCGAGCGACCAGTCGAGCGCCTGCGTGGTGAGGTTGGTGCTGCCCTCGCAGCCGAAGATCTTCAAGGCGTAGAGCGACGCCTTGGGCGCGGTGCCGGGGCCGATCTTCATCCGGGCGAGCGCGTCCGCGTCGAGCCCGGCGTAGTCGCCGGTGAACGTCGTGCCGTCGGCGTTCTCGCCGTAGCCCGCCGCCGTGCCCGCCACGTGGGTGCCGTGGCTGGCGCAGTCGAGCGGGTTGTCGTCCGGCTTCGGGGTCGACTTGTCCGGGTAGCGGGCGTCGTAGTCGTCGCCTGCGAAGTCCCGGCCGCCCACGACCTTCGCGGTGGGGAAGACGCCCTCGCCCACGACCGTGCGGTCGATCGCGTCGTAGGCGGCGGCGGTGCCGGGGCCGCCGAAGTCGGCGTGCGTGTAGTCGACGCCGGTGTCGACGATGCCGATGCGCACGCCGTCGCCGAGCCGCCCGGTCTGCTGCCACACCTTCACGGTGTTGGTGAGCTGCGCCGAACTGGCGTTCTGGACGACCTTGGGGACGGTCAGCCGCACGGCCTCGACCTCGGGCATCGCGACCAGCTCGCGGATCTTGGCGGCGTCCGCGGTGACGACCACGCCGGAGACGGCGTTGGAGGTCTTGGCGACCTCCCTCGCGGTCGCGTCCTTGCCGCGCAGCGCGCCCACGACCTTGTCCGCCTTGGCGTCGCTGCGCCGCTTCGCCTCCCTGGCCGCGGCGCCCGCCCCGGCCTGGTCCGCGCCACCGGCCCGTGCGGCGGCGGACGTCTCGACGGCGGGCGTCTCGGTCAGCTCCACGAACGCGGTCACGGTGCCGGTGGCCCCGGTGAGCGACCGCCCCACCTGCTCGGACGACCCTCCCGGCGCGGGTTTGCCCTTGGCGGGGCCCACCGATTCGGCGGTCGGGGCGGTGGGAGCGGCGGTCGCCGCTCCGGTGGCGTGCAGGAGAGCGGCGACCAGCAGGGTCGCGGTCGCGAGCGCCCCCGTGGACCGGGCGGTCCGGTGTTTTCTCATGAACTTCCCTCGTGGGACGGCGGCGTGGACGGAGCTGCGGGACGGTGGGAGGGGCACCGTTCCGGCCTCCGGGCCAACGGTGTTCCTCCCAACGGGGGGTTGATGGACCAGGGGTCCTGTGCAGTTGACGCTGGCGGAGGGTCATTCATCCGACGACTCCTCCGCCATGGTCTAGACGGGAGCGGTCCCTGGGAGCTATACATCCGATGTATCGCGTCACGACGAGGAGGAACAGCCGTGCAGTTCTTGCGTCTCGGAGAGCCGGGATCCGAACGTCCCGCGGTCCGCCACGACGGCACCACGTACGACCTCACGTCGTTGACCGCGGACGTCGACGGCAGGTTCCTCGACGCGGGCGGGATCGGCGCCGCGCGGGCCGCGCTGGCCGCCGGTGAGCTGCCCGTGCTGGACGAGGGGCGCCTGCGCGTCGGACCGCCGATCGCGGCTCCCGGCAAGGTGGTCTGCATCGGCCTCAACTACCGCGACCACGCGGAGGAGACCGGCGCCGAACTGCCCACCGAACCGGTCGTGTTCCTGAAGACGGCCGACACGGTCGTGGGCCCGTACGACGAGGTCCTCATCCCGCGGAAGTCGGTCAAGACCGACTGGGAGGTCGAACTGGGCGTCGTGATCGGCAGGACCGCCCGGTACGTCGAGTCCGACGCCGACGCGCTGGCCTGCGTGGCCGGGTACGTGCTGTCGCACGACGTGTCCGAACGGGAGTTCCAGATCGAGCGCGGTGGCACGTGGGACAAGGGCAAGAACTGCGAGACGTTCAACCCGCTCGGCCCCTTCCTCGTGCCCGCCGACGAGATCGCCGATCCCCAGAGGCTGTCCCTCCGGTTGTGGGTCAACGGCGAGCTGAAGCAGGACTCCTCCACCAAGAACATGATCTTCCCGGTGCTCGAGGTCGTGCGCTATCTGAGTCAGTTCATGGTCCTTCGACCGGGTGATCTCATCAACACGGGCACGCCTGCCGGCGTCGCGCTCGGCCAGCCGGAGCCGAAGCCGTACCTGCGGGAGGGCGACGTGGTCGAACTGGAGGTCGAGGGACTCGGCAGGCAGAAGCAGACGTTCGGGCAGGCCTGAGCATGGCGGCGGTCGTCGGGCTCGACGTGCTCGACATCCGGTTCCCCACCTCGCGCGAGCTGGACGGCTCCGACGCGATGAACCCCGACCCGGACTACTCGGCCGCCTACGTGGTGCTGCGCACCGACGACGGCCCGGACGGCTACGGCCTGGCGTTCACGATCGGCCGCGGCAACGACGTGCAGGCCGCCGCGATCCGCGCGCTCGCACCGCACGTCGTGGGCAGGCCGGTGCCGGAGGACGCGGCGGCGCTCGCCGCGCTGTCCGCCGAGCTGGTCGGCGACTCGCAGCTGCGCTGGCTGGGCCCGGAGAAGGGCGTCGTGCACATGGCCGTGGGCGCGGTGGTCAACGCCGCGTGGGACCTGGCCTCGCGCCGGGCCGGGCAGCCGCTGTGGCGGTTCCTGGCCGCGATGACGCCCGAGGAGCTGGTCGGGCTCGTCGACTTCCGCTACCTGTCGGACGCGCTCACGCCGGAGGAGGCGCTGGAGCTGCTCCGCGCGGGCCAGGAGGGTCGGGACGAGCGGATCGCGCTGCTGGAACGGGACGGCTACCCGGCCTACACGACCTCTCCCGGCTGGCTGGGCTACTCCGACGACAAGCTGGCCGGGCTGGCCGGGCAGGCCGTCGCCGACGGCTTCGGGATGATCAAGCTGAAGGTCGGCGGCGACCTGGACGACGACGTGCGGCGGATGGGGCTCGCCCGCGAGGTCGTCGGCCCGGACGTCCGCATCGCGGTCGACGCCAACCAGCGCTGGGACGTCGGCGCGGCCATCGACTGGATGCGCGAGCTGGCGGCGTACGACCCGTACTGGATCGAGGAGCCGACCTCGCCGGACGACGTGCTCGGCCACCAGGCGATCGCGCGGGCGGTGGCGCCGATCAAGGTCGCCACCGGCGAGCACGTGCAGAACCGCGTGGTGTTCAAGCAGCTGCTCCAGGCCGGGGCGATCGACGTGCTGCAGCTCGACGCGTGCCGGGTCGCGGGCGTCAACGAGAACGTGGCGATCCTGTTGCTGGCCAAGAAGTTCGACGTCCCGGTGTGCCCGCACGCGGGCGGGGTCGGGCTGTGCGAACTGGTGCGGCACCTGTCGATGTTCGACTACGCCGTGGTGTCCGGCTCGATGGAGGACCGCGTGATCGAGTGGGTCGACCACCTGCACGACCACTTCCTGGACCCGGCGGTGGTGCGCGGCGGCCGGTACCTCGCGCCCACCCGGCCGGGGTTCTCCGCACGGCTCAAGGACGAGACGCTGGTCGACTTCCGCTACCCGGATGGTCCGGTGTGGACGGCCATGGGAACGGAGGCGTGATGACCGACTTCACCGACCTGGTCGCGGTCGTGACCGGAGGGGCGTCCGGGATCGGCCTGGCGACGGCGACGCTGCTGGCCGCTCGCGGCGCGCGGGTGGCGTGCCTCGACCTGAGGCCGGAAGGGGTCGAGGAGCCGTTGTTCGGCATCCGCGCGGACGTGTCGGACGACGAGAGCGTCCGGGCCGCGATCGCCGCCGTGGTCGAGAGGTTCGGCCGGATCGACGTGGTGGTGAACAACGCGGGCATCGGAGCGCAGGGCGACGTGACCGCGAACCCGGACGACGAGTGGCGCCAGGTGCTCGACGTGAACGTGCTCGGCATGGTCCGGGTGACGCGGGCGGCCCTGCCGCACCTGCGCGAATCGCCGTCCGCGGCGATCGTGAACACCTGCTCCATCGCCGCCTGGGCAGGCCTGCCGCAGCGGGCGCTGTACTCGGCCAGCAAGGGCGCGGTGTACGCGTTGACGCTGGCCATGGCCGCGGACCACGTGCGGGAGGGCATCCGCGTCAACGCGGTCGCGCCCGGAACCGCCGACACCCCGTGGGTGGGGCGGCTGCTCGACTCGGCGCCGGACCCGGCCGCCGAACGCGCCGCGCTGGAGGCTCGTCAGCCGCACGGCCGGTTGGTGTCCGCGGACGAGGTCGCCGGGGCGGTGGCGTACCTGGCCTCGCCGTTGTCGGGGTCCACCGCGGGGACGGTCCTGGCCGTCGACGGCGGCATGCACGGACTCCGGCTGCGCCCCAAGGCGTGAGGAGGTCGCCGTGCGGGTTTCGTTGACAGGCTTGGGATTCGGGGCCGCTCCGATCGGCAACCTGTACCGCGCGGTCTCCGACGAGGAGGCGCGCGCGGCGGTCGACGCCGCCTGGGACAGCGGGGTGCGGTACTTCGACACGGCGCCGCACTACGGGCTGGGGCTGTCCGAACGGCGGCTGGGCGCCGGTCTCGCCGGACGGCCGCGGTCGGAGTACGTGGTCTCCACCAAGGTCGGGCGGGTGCTGGAACCGTTCGACGGCGGCGGCGACGACCTGGCGAACGGGTTCGACGTGCCCGCGACCCGGCGGCGGGTGTGGGACTTCAGCGCGGACGGCGTGCGGCGGTCGTTGGAGTCCTCCCTGGAGCGACTGGGCACCGACCGCGTCGACGTGGTCTACCTGCACGACCCCGACGACCACTGGGAGCAGGCGTCCCGCGAGGGGATCCCGGCGCTGGTGGAGCTGCGGGAGCAGGGCGTGGTCGGGGCCGTCGGGGTCGGGATGAACCAGTGGGAGGTGCCCGCCCGGTTCGTCCGCGAGACCGATGTGGACGTGGTGATGCTGGCCGGGCGGTACACGCTGCTGGAGCAGACCGCGCTGCCGGAGTTCCTGCCGCTGTGCCTGGAGCGCGGGGTGTCCGTGGTGGCCGCCGGGGTGTTCAACTCCGGGCTGCTGTCCCAGCCGGTCGTGCCGGACGACGCCAAGTACGACTACGCCGACGCCCCCGCCGAGGTGGTCGACCGGGCTCGGCGGATCGCCGCGGTGTGCTCGGAGCACGGGGTGACGCTGCCGCAGGTGGCGATCCGGTTCGCGACCGGGCACCCGGCGGTGGTCGGGGTGGTGATCGGGTCCCGCACGGCGGAGCAGATGCGGTCGAACGCCGCGGACTTCGCCGCACCCGTGCCGGACGCGTTGTGGATTTCGTTGCGGGACAAGGGGTTGCTCGGAACGGAGGTGCCGGTGCCGTGATCGTCCGGGACCAGGACTGGATCACGGCACCCCGCGGCTAGGTGAGGTCGGACAACCACTGCTCCACGCCCGCGACGTGCACGGTGGTCCAGGAGCGGGCGAGTTCGGTTTCGTGCAGGGCCAGCGCGTCGACGATCGCGCGGTGCTCGGCGATGGTGCGCTCGGCCGCGCCCGCCTGCGCTATGCCGCGCCAGATCCGGACCCGCACCGTCGGGCCGGCCAGGGTGTCCAGGAGCTGGGCCAGGTAGGCGTTCCCGGAGCTGCGGGCGATGGCACGGTGGAACTCGAGGTCGTGCTCGACGAGTTCCTCGACGGACCTGGCGTTCTCGCCCGCGTCGCACATCGCGCGGAGGACGGTGATCTCCTCGGGCGTGATCCGCTGGGCGGCCAGCGCGGACGCCGCCGGTTCGAGGATCCGGCGCACCTGGAGGACCTCCAGCACGGAGTCCTCGCCGCGGTGCAGGTCCAGCACGAACGACAGGGCTCCGAGGAGGTCGTCCGCGCGCAGGCTGGAGACGTAGGTCCCGTCGCCCTGGCGGACGTCGAGCACTCGGACGAGTGACAGGGCCTTGACGGCCTCGCGCAGGGAGTTCCGGGACAGTCCCAGTCGTTCAGCCAGGTCGGCCTCGCGCGGGAGGCGGTCGCCCGGCTTCAGCTCCCCGCTGACGATCATCTCTTTGACACGCAGGATCGCGTCGTCCGTGACTGCCACGGCACCCTCGACTCGGTAGTAGACCTCGGATGTCTGGTGTTCAGTATGGAGTACCGGTGTGGGTTCCGCGTGCGCCTGCGATGGCGATCTTTCACTGGTTGGTGGTGTAATTGGTTATCTTTCGACGCGACGTGACTAAACCGGTGTTGAGCCGCCATAATGGTCTGGACCATTTGAGGAGGGACCTTGGACACGGTTGTCGCAGCCCCGCGAGCACTACTCGGTCGCACCATCACCGGTCCCGCCCACGTGCGAATCCGGGCCGGGCGCATCGTCGAAGTCGTGGCGGGCGAGCCGCCCGCGGGCGCCGAGGTGCTGGCCGGTGGACTGCTCACGCCCGGTCTGGTGGACATCCAGATCAACGGGGCGGTCGGAGTCGACTTCGCCGAAGTGGACGCCGCGAGCATGAGGGTCGTCGCCGAGGCGTTGCCGCAGACGGGGGTCACCCGGTTCCTGCCGACGTTGATCACCGCACCGGTGCCGATCGCCATTCGCCAGGCCAGGGCGGTGCTGGCCGCTTCCGCCGCCCTGCCCCAGGGCGCGGGCGCCCGGCCGCTCGGCGTGCACTTCGAAGGGCCGTTCCTGTCGCCCAAGAGGCCGGGCGTGCACGACCCGGCGCTGATGGTCGAACCCGGCGCCGCCGAGATCGACGCGCTGCTGGCCGACGAGACCCTGCGGCGCGGTCTGCGGATGGTCACGTTGGCGCCCGAGCAGCCCGGCGGGATGGAAGCCGTCCGGCGCTTGGCCGAAGCGGGCGTCCTGGTCGCCGTGGGCCACAGCGACGCGACCGGTGCGCAGACCCGGATGGCGGCGGACGCCGGTGCGCGGATGGTCACGCACCTGTTCAACGCGCAGCGGCCGCTGGGGCACCGGGAACCCGGTGTGCCGGGGGTGGCGCTGGTGGACGAGCGGTTCACGCTGGGGCTGATCGCGGACCTGGCGCACGTGGGGCCGGACGTGTGCAGGCTGGTGTTCAACGCCGCCGGGCACCGCGTCGCGCTGGTCACCGATGCCGTGGCGGCGGCTGGGATGCCGCCGGGGCGGTACCAGCTCGGGGGCGCTGACGTGCTGCTCACCGAGGACGGTGTGCCCCGGTCTCCCGAAGGGACCATCGCGGGCAGCGCGTTGACGCTGGACCGGGCCGTGCGGAACATCGTGTCGGTTGGCGTGGACGTGGCCGACGCGTTGGCTTCGGCGACGATCATCCCCGCTGAGGCCATCGGGGAGTCGGGGCTGGGGCGGTTGGCGCCAGGGGCCGTGGCCGACCTCGTCTGGTGGGACGAGGAGTTGAACCCCCGGAAGGTGTGGGTGGACGGCGAGGTCGTCTTCGACGCCGACGCGGGTGGGGTTCTGGGCCAAGCCGTGGGGTACGCGACCGCTGGTCAGTGATTCGGGGCGGGGGCCTTGCGATCGGGTTGGGTCGTGGGGTCCCCGTTTGGCACCGGCACCGGCACCGGCACCGGCACCGGCACCGGTGTGGTTGGGCGGTTGGTGCCGCTGTGGGTGGGTGAACAGCAGGTAGCGGTGCAGGTGGTCCGGGCCAGTGGCCGATTTGACTTGGGGCCCCTTGATTTGACCCTTGATCGGGCTAAAAGGGCAGGTGGTAAGCCTGCCCGATCACCAATTTTAAGGGTCAAATCCCCCAAGTAAAATCGGCCACGCCGTGTCGGGCGCCCTTGCTTTGCTGGTCATGCGACCAGCTGGCCTGAGCCTGCTGGCCCGGCTTGTCAGCCCGGCCCGTCAGCCCGGCTTGTTGGGTCGTGCTGCTGAATCGGGTTGCTCGGCCCCGCCTGCCCGTTGGCCCGCCTGATCTGCCCGGTCTGCCCGGTCTGGCTATTCGGGCTTGCTGACCCGGCTTGCCAGCTCGGTCTGTTCAACCCAATCTGCTGGTTAGTTGCTGACTTGGCCCGCTGGGCTGGCTTCATGCGAGAAGGGGCCCTCCTTGGAGGGCCCCTTCTCGTTCTGTCTGGTGGTTAGCGGGTGCGGGTGACTTTCTTCAGGCCTCGTGGGCTGTCCGGGTCGCCGCCGCGTGCCAGTGCCAGGCCGTGGGCCAGGCGTTGGATCGGTAGGATTTCCAGGATCGGGGCTACTTCTTCTGCGGTTTCGGCTACGGGGATGCGTAGTGCTGCCGAGACCTTGTCCGCTGCCGAGCCGACTGCCAGCACGTCGGCCCCTCGGCTGTGCACGACGTCCAGGACCTCGTGCAGGGCGTCTCCGCCCTTGCCCGCGCTGGTGACCGCCAAGACCGCCGTTTCGCCGTCCACGGCCGCCACGGGGCCGTGCAGGAGGTCCGCGCCCGAGTAGGCGCGGGCCGCCAGGTAGCTGGTTTCCGCCAGCTTCAAGGCGGCTTCCAGGGCTGTGGGCAACGAGAAGCCGCGGCCGGTGGTCAGCACGCGGTCGACGAAGCGGTAGCGGCGCACCGCCTCCCTGACCGCTTCCTCTGAAGCGTCCAAAGTGGACTGTGCCAGCTCGCCGAGACGGGCCGCGTGTTCGCCGTTGCCGCCACGGATGCCGTCGAACAGCAGGTACAGGGCCAGGAGGGTGGCGGAGTAGGTCTTGGTCGCCGCCACCGCGTGCTCCACGCCCGCGCCCACGTCCACCGACAGCTCGGCCGCGCCGTTCAGCGGCGAGTCCGAGGTGTTGGTGACCGCCACCGTCAAGGCGCCCTGCGCCCGTGCCGCCTGGGTGACCTCCAGGAGGTCGGGGGAGCCGCCGCTCTGGCTCACCGAGACCACGAGCACGTCGCGCAGGTCGGGCTTGCCGCCGTACAGGGTCGTGGTGGACGGGGACACCAGGCCCGCCGGCAGTTCCAGGAGCACCTCGGTGAGGTACTTCGCGTAGAGGGCCGCGTGGTCGCTGGAGCCGCGCGCCGCGAACAGGACGAACCTGGGCTTGCGCTCGCGGACCACCTCGGCGACCTTCGCGATCTCGGTGCGCCGCTCGATGAGGCTGGCGAAGATCGCCGGTTGCTGCGCGATCTCCGCTGCCATGTGCTGGCCGGGCTGCTGCTCGGTCATCTCATAACCCCTGTCAGGTGGTCGAGAGGCGGCTTGAGGCGATGCGCTCCGCCGCGGCTCGCAGGCACACCCGTGAACCGCCATGGGTGTTCACGCGGGCGGCAGTGCCCAGGTCCGGGCCGGGCACGCCGGTCTCGACGTGCACTAGGTCCAGACCAATTCTAGTCAGGTCGGTGACCAGATCGCGAGCCCAGACGTGGCGGTGCGCCTCACGTGTCACCACGATCACGGTGCGGCCGTCGGCCGCCTTGGCGACCTCCTCCGCCGTCACCGAGTCCGTGGCCAGCACTTCCGTGCCCTCGACCAGGTCGACGAGGTAGGGGCCGAGACCCCACGGGACGGCGCCGACGGCCTCCGAGGGTGCGACAACCAGGTCCAGCACGAGCAGTGGACCGGTAATGACCAGCTCGCCGGTCACCTCCAGGGCCCTTCGCGCAGCCAGAAGACCGATTTCGGCGTCGTGACCGGACACCGCGGCAGGCGGGGCGCCCAGCGCCGCCGTGCGGGTGGCGGCCTCCTCCAGGCGCTCCCTGGACAGCTCGCCGGAGTCGACCGCGGCCACGATGCTGTCGATCAGCCACTGGAGGCCGTCGTCGTCGAGCGGCTCGCCGCCCAGGCAGAGGGCGTCCACGCCCGCCACCAGCGCGCGGACCGAGCCCTGGGCCAGGTCACCGCCCACGGCCTTCATGTCCAGGCCGTCGGTGATGATCGCGCCGGTGAAGCCCAGCTCGTCGCGCAGGACGGCGACGGCCTTGGGGTTGAGCGTGGCCGGGGCCTCGCCCCACTCGGGGATGACCAGGTGACCGGTCATGATCGAGCGGACGCCCGCCGCGATGGCCGCGCGGAACGGCACGAGTTCCACGGCGTTCAGCTCGGCGACCGTGCGCGGCAGGACCGGCAGTTCGCGGTGCGAGTCGGCCGTGGAGGCGCCGTGGCCGGGGAAGTGCTTGGCGCACGCCGCCACGCCGTCCGCCTGCTGGCCCTGGACGAACGCCGCCACGTGCTCGCCGGAGACGACCGGGTCCGAGCCGAAGGCCCGGACGCCGATGATCGGGTCGTCCGGGGTGAGCACCAGGTCCGCCGACGGGGCCAGGTTGACCGTGACGCCGCAGGCCGCCAGGCGGGCGCCGATGGAGGCCGCCACCTGCCTGGTCAGCTCCACGTCGCCGGTGGCGCCCAGCGCGTGGTTGCCCGGCACCTCCGAACCCCGCCCCGCGTCGAGGCGGGTGACGTCGCCACCCTCCTCGTCGATGCCGATGACCACGTCGCCGCGCGCCGCGCGCAGCTGCGCGTTCAACGCGGTGACCTGCTCGTCGTCCACGACGTTGCGGCCGAACAGCACGACGCCGCCCAGCCCGTCGGTCACGCGCTTGAGCAACCAGTCAGGGGCGGTGGTCCCGTGGAAACCCGGTAGCAGGACGGCGGCCGCGAGCCGGTGTAGCGACATCAGCGCTCTATCCCTTCACGGCACCGGCTGTGACACCGGTGACCATCTTCCGCTGGACGATGAGGAAGAACACGAGCACGGGCACGGTGAACAGGGCGGACGCGGCCATCGCGCCACCCCAGTCGGTGCCGAACGCGGACTGGAAGCCGCTCAGCCACACGGGCAGGGTCTCCTTGTCCTCGGCGCGCACCATGACCTTGGCGAACAGGAACTCGTTCCACGCCGTGATGAACGCGAACACCGACGTGGCGACCAGGCCGGGGCCGAGCAGCGGCAGCGTGACGCGCCGGAACGCGCCCCAGCGGCCGCAGCCGTCGACCATGGCGGCCTCTTCGAGCTCGATCGGGATGCCGTTCACGAAGCCGCGCAACGTCCACGCGCAGAACGGCAGCGTCACCGCGAAGTAGATGAGGATCAGCGACGACAGCTGCTCGTAGAGGCCGAGGTCGCGCATCATCAGGAACATCGGGATCAGCAGCGCCTCGAACGGCGCCATCTGCGCGACCAGCATGAGCATCACGAAGCCCTTGCGGCCGCGGAAGCGCATGCGGGACAGCGCGAGCGCCGCCAGCAGGCCGATCAGCAGCGCCGCCACCACGGCGGACAGCGAGACGAGCAGGCTGTTGCCCAGGGACTGGAGGAACCCCGGCTTGGTCCACGCGGTGATGAAGTTGCTGCTCGTCACCGCGGACGGGATCAGGTCGAAGTCGCTGGAGAGCAGGTCCTTCTTCGGCTTGAGGGCCGTCGTGACCATCCAGTAGGTGGGGAAGGCGAAGAACGCCGCGATGAGCACCGCGACGACGTTCGCCGACACCTTCTTCGCGTTCACAGCTTGCCCTCCTGGGTCTGGAGCAGCTTCCGCAGGTAGGACACCGTCAGCAGGGTCAGGATGACGACCATGAGCACGCTCACCGCCGCTGCCACGCCGAAGTGGCTCTGCGAGATGCCCTCCAGGTACTGCAGGACCGGCAGCGTCGTGGAACCGCCGCTCGGCCCGCCCTCCTTGAACACCCAGATCTGGGTGAAGACCTTGAAGTCCCACAGCAGCGACAGGAACGTCACCATCATCAGCAGGGGCTTCAGCTCGGGCCACGTGACCGCCCGGAACGTCTGCCACGCCGACGCGCCGTCGATGCCCGCGGCCTCGTAGAGGTCGGCGGGAACGCCGATCACGCCCGCGTAGAGCGAGAACGCGAGGAACGGGATGGCCTGCCAGACGATCAGCAGCCCGATCACCGAGAGGGTCGCGGTGCCCGTGGAGAACCAGGAGTACCCGGCGAAGTCGAAGCCGAGCTTCACCAGGATCTTGTTGAGGATGCCGTACTGCTGGTCGAAGATCCACTGGTAGACCGTGGTCGACGCGATGATCGGCATCGCCCACGCCAGCAGCATGCACACCTGCAGCAGGATCCGGATCGGCGAGCTGAGCTGGCGCATCAGCAGCGCGATCGCGAGCCCCACGACCACGGAGGTCGCCACCACCGCGGCGGTGAAGACCACCGTGCGGATGGTGATCTCCCAGAAGCGCGGGTCGGAGAGGACCTTGGTGTAGTTGTCCAGCCCGACCCAGACGACCTGGCCGCGGACGAGTTCACCCAGGTCGAGCTTGCGGAAACTGGTCACCACCACCGAGACGACCGGGAAACCGATCAACCAGAGGATGCCGAGCACGGCGGGGGCCAGCAGCAGGTACGGCAGCAGCCGGTCGAAGGCGCTACCCCGGCGGCGCTTCGCGCCGCCCGCAACGGCACGCCGCGGTGCCGGTGAGGAATTCCTCACCGGCACCGCGGCGTCGGTCGTTTCAACGGCCGTCATCGGTGATCGTCAGCCGCCGAGCAACGCGGTGAGCGCCGTGTTGGCATCGGTCGTCGCCGCGTCCAGGCTCTTCGCACCGGTGAGGTACGCGGTGAGCATGTCCTTCAGCGGGTTCTGGCCCGCCTCGACAGCGGCCCACTTCGGCGTGGCCGGGGTGACCTTGCCGTTGACCGACGAGGCGGCGAGCGCCTTGCCGACCGGGTTGGCCGAGAGGGAGGCGGTGTCCTTCGAGGTGCCGGGCACGGTGCCCGCGGCGCCGAGCTGGTCCTGGTACTTCTTGCCGCTGAGCAGCTTCAGGTAGCTCTTGGCCAGGTCGACGTTCTTGCTGCCCGCCGGGATGGCCAGGTTCGAGCCGCCGAGGAACACGGGAGCGGTCTTGCCCGCGGTCTTGGACGGGACGGGGAACGCGGAGGTCTTCTTCTCCAGGTCCGGGTTGGCCTTGACGGCGCCACCCAGCTCCCACGGCAGACCGATCATCATCGCCACGTTGCCCGTGCCGAAGACCTCCATCTGCTGCGGCTTGGCCTCGTCGGTGTCCTTCGGGGCCTTGGTGCCGGAGGCGTCGACGAGCTTCTTGTAGAAGTCCAAGCCCGCCTTGGACTGGGCGGAGTCCAGCGCGCCGACGAACTTGTCGCCGTCCTTCTTCGCG
The DNA here is from genome assembly GCA_049997955.1 of Umezawaea sp. cmx-9-4. Lineage (GTDB taxonomy): Bacteria > Actinomycetota > Actinomycetes > Mycobacteriales > Pseudonocardiaceae > Umezawaea. The sequence goes on from JAEBDY010000017.1 coordinate 174,237, forward strand.
ACGTCGCCACCCTCGTCCCAGATGAACGACAGGAGCGAGTACCAGGACTGGCCCGGCAGGTAGAGCGCCTGGAAGTCCGGGTTGGACGCGTTGGCGGTCTTCAGCTTCTCGATCGCGGCCAGCCACTCGTCGCGCGAGGTGGGCGGCGCGGTGATGCCCGCGGCCTCGAACAGGTCCGTCCGGTAGATGACGGTGCGGTTCGACGCGTAGAACGGCAGGCCGTACTGCTTGTCCTCCCACGTCAGGGAGTCCTTGAGGCCACCGAGCCACTCGCCACCGTTGAGGTTGGCGGCGTCACCGGTCAGGTCGAGCAGCGTGCCCTCGGACGCGAACTTCGGCGTCTGGGTGTTGCCGAGCTCGATGACGTCCGGCGGGGTGTTGCTGGTCAGCGCGGTGGTCAGCTTCTCCTGGATGCCGCCCCACTTCTGGACCTCGTACTTGACCGTGACGTCCTTGTTCGAGTCCTGGAACTCCTTGTGCAAGGCGTCGGTCAGCGTGGTCGGCGCGGAGCCGTCCATCAGCCAGACCGTCAGGGTCTTCGGGCCGCTCGACTCAGCGGCCGTCGTACCCGACGTGCTCGTGCCACATCCGGCCACGGTTACCGCCAGTGCGGCGGCACCGACGGCAAGTCCTCTCCAGCCCTTCACGTTTGCGCCCTTTCAGAAGCCCGGCCGACCATCGACCGGGACCAGCTAAGTGGTGTAGACCAATGCGGCCTAGAGTGTGCCGCGCCACAGCCGCTGTCAAGGACGTTGCCGAGACGTTGCAAAGTCATCCGACGAATTTCCTATGGGTTGTCGGGGGTTCGAACGCACGATCCGCCGCGGACAAGGCATCCTGTGGGTGGAGCCGCGATGCTGTACGAGGAGGAAGGCCATGCTGGAGACGACGCCTGGAACAGGCGTGGACGCCAGGTCTCGTGCGCAACGCGAGCCGAAGTACTGGGGACTGAAGCGGCACCTGCTGGACCTGTTGCGCGCGCTGCCGCCCGGATCCCCCATCCCGACCGAGCGTTCGCTGGCCGCTGACTTCGACGTCTCGCGGACGACCGTGCGCCAGGCGCTCGCCGAGCTGACCGTCGAAGGACGGCTGCTCAGGGTGCAGGGCAAGGGAACTTTCGCGGCGGAGCCGAAGGTCGCGCAGCGCCTCCAGCTGTCTTCGTACACAGAGGACATGCGGGCGCAGGGCCGCAAGCCGTCGTCGCGCCTGATCGAGGCGTCCGAGCTGCCCGCCGAAGCGGAACTGGCCAGGTTCCTCGGTGTGCGCGCGGGAGCGAAGGTGCTCAGGCTGCACCGCCTGCGGCTGGCCGACGACGAGCCGATGGCCATCGAGACGACCCACCTCGCGCTCGGCCGCTTCCGCGGTCTGCGCCGCTACCTCGCGCCCGGCACCTCGCTCTACCAGGTGCTTCGCGAGCGGTTCGGCGTCGAGATGGGCCACGCCGAGGAGACGATCGAGACCGCCCTCGCCAGCCCGGAGGAGGCGGAACTCCTCGGAGCGGACATCGGCCTGCCGATGCTGCTGCTGTCGCGGCACTCGTTCGACACCGAGGGCAACCCCGTGGAGTGGGTGCGAAGCGTGTACCGGGGGGACCGGTACAAGTTCGTGGCCACTCTGAACCGGCCCGCGGGCTGATTTCCGGATTCGCCGCAGGGAGCCGCCCCGTTCGCACGTGGGCGGCTTTTCCCTTGTGCGGCGCGTCCATTCGGTGGAATGGTTATGACCACCGTCGGTGCAGGTCAGATCGATCCGGTGATCTCCGTTCGCTCGTCTCCGATGAGCTTCCGAGCAACGTGATGGAAATTCGTCTATCCGATTTGGCGATGGGCCGCGGAACTGTCGAGCCCTCTTGGCGGAGTCGAATTCGGCGGACTGCCCGATCAGGCGCCCTCGGTGGTGCTGCGGGCTTCGCCGCCGGTCCGGACACATCGCCGTAACATGCTCGCCCGGCAACTTCGAGGCTGGACGAACCGCGGGCTAGTCATCCGAGGCGTCTCATAGGGTGAAAATCGCGCCGCCTACCCATAGGGATTTCAAATGGCTTCGGGGTCCTCCAGGCGTCGCCTCGGCACGGCCCGCGCCGCCCAACGGGGTCACAATGGCGCCGTGGTGACCACCGAAGTGATCGTCTGGGGCACTCCCAGGGCCAAGGCCGTGCTGGCGACCACCATCGTCGGCTCGGGCATGGCGATGTTGGACAGCACGATCATCAACGTCGCCCTGCCGAAGATCGGCGAGGAGCTGAACGCGTCGGTCGCGGGCCTCCAGTGGATCCTCGACGGGTACCTGCTGGCACTGGCGGCGCTCATCCTGGTCGCCGGGTCGCTCGGCGACCGGTACGGCCGCCGCCGGGTGTTCACCTTCGGCGTCCTGTGGTTCGGCGCGGCCTCGCTGCTGTGCGGCCTGGCGCCCACGACGGAACTGCTGGTCGCGGCCCGGATCCTCCAGGGGATCGGCGGCGCGCTGCTCACGCCGGGGTCCCTGGCGATCCTCCAGTCGTCGTTCGCGCGCGAAGACCGGTCGCGGGCGATCGGGGCGTGGTCCGGGCTGGCGGGCGTCGCGTCGGCGATCGGCCCGCTCGCCGGTGGGCTGCTGGTGCAGGCCGGGTCGTGGCGGCTGGCGTTCCTGATCAACGTCCCCATCGCGGTGCTGTGCGTGTGGATGGCCCGCCGGTTCGTGCCGGAGTCGCGCGACGAGACGCTGACCGGCCACCCGAACGTCCTCGGCTCCGTGGTCGGCGCCGTCGGGCTCGCGGGCGTCACGGGCGCGCTCGTGGAGGCTCCCGCCCGCGGCGTCGGCGATCCGCTCGTGATCGGCGCGGGTGTCGCCGGGATCGCGGGCCTGGTCGCGTTCGGGCTGATGCAGGCCCGCGGCCGCACCCCGCTGGTGCCGCCGCAGCTGTTCGCGAACCGGACGTTCGTGCTGGCGAACGCGCTGACGTTCCTGATGTACGCCGCGCTGGGGGGCGTGCTGGTGCTGATGGTCCTGCAGCTCCAGGTGTCGCTGCTCTACTCGCCGACGGCCGCCGGACTGGCAGGCCTGCCGATCACGATCATCATGCTGGTGCTGTCCGCCCGCTCCGGCAGGCTCGCGCAGCGCATCGGCCCGCGCGCCCAGCTCGTGATCGGCCCGCTGCTGGTCGCCGCCGGGATGCTCCTGCTGCGCAACGCCGAACCCGGCGCCGACTACGCCACGGGCGTCCTGCCCGGCATCGTGGTGTTCGGCCTCGGCCTGGCCACCGTCGTCGCCCCCGTCACGGCGACCGTCCTCGCCGCCGCCCCCGACCGCTTCGCGGGTGTCGCGTCCGGCGTCAACAACGCGGTCGCCCGCACCGGCAGCCTCGTCGCGGTGGCCGCGCTGCCCGCCGTCTCCGGTCTCACCGGCACGGGCTACACCGACCCCGCGGCCATGACCGCCAGTTGGCAGAAAGCACTCCTCATCTGCGCCGCGGCGGCCGCGGTCGGCGGACTCCTCGCCCTCGGCACGGACAACGCCACCCTGCGCGACACCCCGCCGCAGGACGACGGGCCGCGCGCGGGCGACTGCCACTCCTGCGGCGTCGACGCCCCGCCCACCCACGTCCGGGCCTGACCCCCGGCGCTAGACCGCCAGCAGTTCGGCCAGCAGCTCGGGGTCCAGGTTGCCGCCCGACACGACGGCGACGGTGTTCCCGAGCGGCAGTTCGTCGCGCCGGTTCAGGTAGGCGGCGACGACCACGGCTCCGCTCGGCTCGGCGATCAGCCGCGACCGCCGGGCCAGCCACGGCACGGCGGCGCGGATCTCGTCCTCGGTGACCGTCACGATCCCGTCGACCAGTTCCCGCATGTGCGCGAACGTCAGCTCCGACGGCTCGGCGCGCAGCCCGTCGGCGATCGTCCTGGCCCGCAGCGCGGGTGGCCAGGACGCGGAGCGGCGGCCCGCGCGCAGGCTGTCGGCGGCGTCCGCGGCCAGCGCTGGCTCGACGCCGATCACCCGCGCGTCCGGGCAGAGGGCCTTGATCGCGACGGCGACGCCCGCGATCAGGCCGCCGCCGCTGACGGGCACCAGGACCGTCCCGACGGACGGCAGGTCCTCGGCGATCTCCAGGCCGACGGTGCCCTGCCCGGCGATGACGTCGACGTGGTCGAACGGCGGGATCAGCGTCGATCCGCGCTGGTGGGCGAGGTAGCGGGCGCGCGACTCGCGTTCGGTCATCGGCACGACGTGCACCTCGGCCCCGTGCGACCGGGTGGCGTCGATCTTGACCTGCGGGGTGTTGTCCGGCACCACGATGGCGGCGGGAACGCCGAACAGCTTCGCGGCGTGCGCGACGGCCTGCGCGTGGTTGCCGCTGGAGTACGCGACGACGCCGAGCGCTCGGACGTCTTCCGGCAGGCGGGCCAGGGCGTGGTACGCGCCGCGGATCTTGAACGCCCCCACGGGCTGGAGGTTCTCGGGTTTGAGCCACAGCGGTCGTTCGGGGTCGGCCCACGCGCACGGCAGCAGCGGGGTTCGCAGCACGACGGGGGCCACGAGCTCGGCCGCCGCCCGGATGTCGGAAATCGTGACCAGGCGCACGAGGAGATGATGCGTGGTCGTCCTCACCTTCGACCAACCGACACGGTGGCCGCCCCGTCCACCTCTTGGACGAGCAGGAAACCGCCTAGCAGTTGAGGATCATGAGCGAGGAGAACGAGAAGAAGACAGGTCTGGACCTCAAGCCCGCGCAGATCGCCGCGGGAGCGTTGGCCGCGGTGACCGCGGCCTTCCTGGGATCGCAGTTGAACGTCGCCGGCACGATCGCCGGCGCCGCTGTCGCGAGCATCGTGAGCACGATCGGCAGCGCGCTCTACCAGAGTTCGATCGAGCGGACCCGCGAGTCGGTGCGCCGGGTCGGCAGCAAGGCGTGGGTGGTCAAGCCGGTCGACGGCGGGACGGCCGCGAGAGCGGAGTCGGAGATCACACCCGACCAGCCCGAGACCGAAGTGGACACCGAGGACGAAAAGCCGGAAACACGGCGCTGGCCGAAGATCGCGGCAGGCGCGCTGCTCGTGTTCGTGCTCGGGATGCTGGCCGTCACGGGCGTCGAGTGGGTGCGCGGCGCGCCGCTCTCCGGGGGCGGCGAGGGCACGAGCCTGGGCGTCGTCGTGGGCAAGCCGACCGAGCGGCAGCAGGAGGCGCCCGCGCCCCCGGCACCCTCCACTTCGGACGCCTCGGGAACTCCGAGCACCACCACGGCTCCGCCGAGCACGACGTCGAGCGGCCCCTCTCCGACGACCGGGTCGAGCCTGCCGAGCAGTTCGACGCAGCCCTCCGCGACCCCTCCGCCGAGCACCGGGCAGCCGAGTTCGCAGACGCCCGCGCAGACCACTCCGGCAGCCCCGCCGAGCCTGGGAACGCCGGGGTAAACCGCCAAACCGAGCAACTGGCAAATCACTCAATCCGGTGATCATTTAATTACTTTGAGTAAGAGTTAACAGTCAATAGCTACACACCGGAGTCGAATGGTCGTGAGCTGTGACACACTTCGCCCTCAGATGGCCGTGACTGTCACAGGTCACAGGCCTATAACGTCGCTCGATCGGGTGAATACCGGTCAGTAGATGACCGGAAGGAGGGCTGTGCGAACCGTGGCAAACCCACGCAACCGCGATTCTCCGAGGCTTTCCGAGGTCGATTCACGACCCTCATCCGACCAGGCTTGGCGCCGAGGACGGGATGGAAGTAGGAGGAGGGTGGGGCGACCCCTGCCGCCGCCCCACCACCCGTCCCCCTAAAGGCCCCCGTGAGCGGTCCCTGCAACCAGCTCACGGGTTCCCTGCACCCGAAGATGAGGGAGACGTCAATGATCCGCACTAGTGCGGCCCGCCTGACCGGAGTTGCCCTGCTGGCAGCCGGCGCGGCGATTGCTCTCAGCGTACCGGCGATCGCCGGCCCCGCTGCGGTGAACGCGCCAACTGCCACCGACACGGAGAGCTACTCACCCGAGTTGCTCCAAGCGGTCCAGCGGGACCTCGGCCTGAACGCCGACCAAGCACGCACCCGACTGGCGAACGACGCCAACTCGGGCCAGCTCGAAACCAAGGTGAAGGACGCCCTCGGCGACAAGTTCGCGGGTGCCTGGATCGACTCGGTCTCGGGCAAGCTCACCGTCGGCACGACCGACGCCGCCAAGTCCGACACCGCCCGCGCCCTCGGTGCGGACGTCCGGGTCGTCCGGTTCTCGCAGCAGCAGCTCGCGGGCACCAAGGCGGCCATCGACAGCCTGGCGGCACCCCTGTCCGTCACCAGCTGGCGAGTCGACGACGCGTCGAACACGGTGGTCGTCGAGGTCAACCGCGACAAGCGGGACGCGGCGGCCGAGGCCTTCCTGGCCACGGCGCGCGGCATCAGCCCCGCGGTCACCGTCGCGGAGACCACGGACGCGCCCACGCCGCTGTACGACACCCGCGGCGGCGACGCGTACTACATCGGCGGCGGACGCTGCTCGGTCGGCTTCGCCGTGGCGGGCGGCTTCGTGACCGCGGGCCACTGCGGTCGCGTGGGCAACGCCACCACCGGCTTCAACCGGGTCGCCCAGGGCACGTTCCGCGGCTCGTCCTTCCCCGGCAACGACTACGCCTGGGTCGCGACGAACAGCAACTGGACGTCCCGCCCGTGGGTCAACCGCTACAACGGCTCGAACGTCACCGTGACGGGCTCCACGTCCGCCGCGGTCGGCGCGTCGATCTGCCGCTCCGGCTCCACGACGGGTTGGCGCTGCGGCACGGTGCAGCAGAAGAACGCGACCGTGAACTACCCGCAGGGCTCGGTGGGTGGCCTGACCAGGACCAACGCCTGCGCGGAGCCCGGTGACTCCGGCGGCTCGTGGGTCGCGGGCACCAACTTCAGCCAGGCCCAGGGCGTGACCTCCGGCGGTTCGGGCAACTGCTCCTCCGGCGGCACGACCTACTTCCAGCCGGTCGGCGAGATCCTGTCGGCGTACGGCCTGTCCCTCACCAGGGGCTGATGAGGATTCCGATGGCGAACTGACTCCCTGCCGGTTCGACGTCGACACCGCGAAACGCCCTCCGCTCCGGCACCCTGCGCCGGGACGGGGGGCGCTTCCGCGTTCCGGGCTCGAACCGGGTCGAGCGCTTCGACAGGCCGCTTCAACGGTCAACCGAGTCGGGACCGCAGCTCCCTAGCCGCGGCCTCCGGGTCGTCGGCCGCCGTGATCGCCCGCACGACGACGATCCGCGTGGCTCCCGCGGCGAGCACCTCGGGCAGGGTCGTCAGGTCGATGCCGCCGATCGCGAACCACGGCCGCTCCGACGAGGTGGCCCGCACGAGGTCCAGCCCCGGCGCCGGACGGCCGGGCTTCGTCGGCGTCGGCCAGCACGGCCCGGTGCAGAAGTAGTCGACGCCGGGCTCGGCCGCCGCCGCGGTCATCTGCTCGACGTCGTGCGTCGAGCGGCCGATCGCCACGTCGTCGCCGAGCAGCTTCCGCGCCGCGGAGACCGGCAGGTCGTCCTGCCCGAGGTGCAGCACGTCCGCGTCGACCGCCGCCGCCACGTCCGCCCGGTCGTTGACCGACAGCAGGGCGCCGTGCCGGGCGCACGCCTCGGCGAGCACTTCCAGCGCGGCGATCTCCTGCCTGGCCTCCATGCCCTTGTCCCGCAGTTGGACGACGTCGACACCGCCCGCGAGCGCCGCGTCGACGAAGTCGGCGAGGTCACCGCGTTCGGTGCGGGCGTCGGTGCAGAGGTAGAGCCTCGCGGCGGCGAGCCGCTGCCTGATCCGGGTTCCGTCGAGTCCTGGCACGGTCAGGACGTTAACCGCGGCAACGATCCTTGCGCTACGGTGGAGGTGGTCCGCACGGGAGCCTGGGATGTACCGGGCTGAGAGGGAGCGTGGCGCGCTCCGACCGTCGAACCTGATCCGGGTCATGCCGGCGCAGGGAGCGTGAGTGCCTTGGTTCAACGGGTCGCCGTCCTGGGTGGCGGTGTCATCGGCCTGTCCGTCGCCTGGCGGGTGGCCGCAGGCGGTTGTGCCGTCACGGTCTTCGACGACGAGTGCCGCACCGCGGGCTCGTGGGTCGCGGGCGGGATGCTGGCGCCGGTCACCGAGTCGTGGCCCGGTGAGGAGGAGCTGCTCGACCTGGGCTCCCGCTCGCTGGCGCTGTGGCCGGAGTTCGCGCGCGCGCTCGGCGACGTGGGGTTGCGCACGGGGGGAACCCTCGCCGTGGCACTGGATTCCGCGGACGTGGGCGTGCTGGACGTGCTCGCCGAGCACCTGCGCGGCCTGGGGCGGGAGGCCGACCGCCTGACCGGCCGCGAGCTGCGCGCGCTGGAACCCGGCCTTGGGCCGCGGGTGCGCGGCGGCCTGTCTGTGCCGGGAGACCTCGCGCTGGACAACCGCGCGCTGCTGTCGGCGCTGCGCGGGGCGTGCGCCGCCGAAGGCGTCGTGTTCGAACCGCGCCGAGCCGAGCTGTCCACTGTGGACGCCGACGTCGTGGTGATCGCGGCGGGCGCGTGGAGCGGCGACCTGCACCCCGCGCTGAAGCAGGTCATCCGCCCGGTGAAGGGCGAGATCCTGCGGCTCGCGGCCCGGCGCGGAGCGCTGCCGCCGCCGACGCGGACCGTGCGCGCGCACGTGGAGGGCCGCCCGATCTACCTGGTGCCCAAGGAGGGCGGCCTGGTCGTCGGCGCGACCCAGCACGAGAGCGGGTTCGACCCGGCGGTCACCGTCGGCGGCGTCCGCGACCTGCTGCGCGACGCGGAGGTCGTGCTGCCCGGCATCGCCGAGTACGAGCTGGTCGAGTCCGCCGCGGGCTTCCGCGCGGGCAGCCCGGACAACATGCCGGTGATCCGCTGGCTGGAACCCGGCGTGCTGGCGGCGACCGGCCACCACCGCAACGGCCTGCTCCTCGCCCCGGTGACCGCCGAGATGGTGCTCGGCCTGCTGCGTGAAGGAGGTCCTCGGTGAGGGCTCGGGTCAACGGCGAACTGCGCGACCTGCCCGACGGCGCGACCGTCGCGGCGGTGCTGGAACTGCTCGGCGCCCCCGCCACGGGGGTGGCCGTGGCCGTGGACGGCGAAGTCGTGCCGCGCGCGGCGTGGCAGCGGACGGCGGTGCCGGACGGAGGCACCGTCGAGGTGCTCACCGCAGTCCAAGGAGGATGACGTGGACGACCCGCTGATCATCGCGGGCCGGGAGTTCGGCTCCCGGCTCGTCATGGGGACCGGAGGCGCGGCGAACCTGTCCGTGCTGGAGCGCGCGCTCATCGCGTCGGGCACCGAGCTGACCACCGTCGCGATGCGCCGGGTGGACGCGGGCGGTGGCACCGGCGTGCTGGAGCTGTTGCGGCGCTTGGGGATCGAGACGCTGCCCAACACCGCGGGCTGCCGGGGCGCGGCCGAGGCCGTGCTGACGGCCCGGCTCGCGCGGGAGGCGCTGGAGACGAACTGGGTCAAGCTGGAGGTCGTGGCGGACGAGAAAACCCTGCTGCCCGAACCGTTCGAGCTGCTGGCCGCCGCGGAGACGTTGGTGGACGACGGTTTCGTGGTGCTGCCCTACACCAACGACGACCCGGTGCTGGCCCAGCGCTTGGAGGACGTCGGCTGCGCCACGGTGATGCCGCTCGGCTCGCCGATCGGCACCGGGCTCGGCATCCGCAACCCGCACAACATCGAGCTGATCGTGTCCCGCGCGACCGTGCCGGTGATCCTGGACGCGGGTGTCGGCACGGCGTCCGACGCGGCGCTGGCGATGGAGCTGGGCTGCTCCGCTGTGCTCTTGGCCACGGCCGTGACCCGTGCCCGCGACCCGGAGCGGATGGCGGCGGCGATGCGCGCCGGGGTGGAGGGCGGCAGGCTGGCCCGGTTGGCGGGCCGGATCCCCCAGCGGTTCTGGGCGCAGGCGTCCAGCCCGGCCGTCGACGGGTGAACGGCGGACGGGAGTGGTGGCCGGAAGTGGCATGGTGGATGCTGAACGCTTCCCGCCACCCCCCATCTAGGAGGACATGCCGTGACGGCCCCGAAGGCCGATGAGGTCGAAGACGCCACCGCGCGCCTCTTCCTCACCATCGGCAGGTTGTCCAGACTGCTGCGCCGCACCGGCTCGCCCGGTCTCGGTCCGGGTGCGGTGTCCGCGCTCGCCACGCTGGCCCGGTGCGGGCCGATGCGGCTCGGGGACCTGGCGCAGAAGGAAGGCGTCGCCCCGCCGACGCTGTCGCGGATCGTCGCGGCGCTGGTGGAGGCCGGGTACGTGCGGCGCGAGCCCGACCCGCAGGACGGCCGGGCCTGGCTGGCCACCCCCACGCCCGAGGGTGAGGAGATGGTGTCCGGTGTGCGGTCCGCCCGGATGACGGAGCTGCGCCGCCGGATGGAGATGCTGTCGCCGGAGCACCAGTCGGCGCTGATCGCCGCGCTGGGCGCGCTGGAGGAGATCGTGGCCGAGGAGAACCGCTAGCGGGCCGCAGACTCGTGCTCAGCGACGGGCTTGCCGGTCCCGCTGCCGAAAGCCCAGCTGAACAGCCACCCGAACAGCACGGCGAACACCGCGCCGATCGTGTTGTTGTAGAAGTCCTGCGCCTCGCACACGCCCACGTCGGTGACGGCCTGCACGAGTTCCACGCCCCCGCTGACCGCGGCGCAGGCCAGCAGCACCACTCCCGGCTTCCGCGTGGCCAGCGTCCCGAAGAACGCGAACGGCACGAGCATCAGGAAGTTCAGCCGCGCCAACGAGCCGATGAGCGAGAAGTCGTTGAGCACGCACAGCTGCAACGGGTGCAGCGTGGTGACGCCGAGCACCCCCGGCCGCGCCAACGTGACCGCGAGCGCCAGCGCCAGGCCGCAGCCCGCCAGCACGGCGGGCAGTCGACGCCAGCCACACCACCGCGCCAGTGCCAGCCCGGCGGCACCCGCCGTGGCGCATCCCAGCACCAGCGCCAGGACCACGAGGGGCTGGTTGAGGATCACCTCGGCCCAGTAGGCGTCCTGCGAGTACCGGTGCATGCCGTATGAGACGCGCGGAGCCCTCCTCTGGTTGGCTCAGCCCTTGTCGCCCCAGATCATCTCGGCCAGCAGGACCAGACCCCAGATGACCAGCGGGGCCAGCGGCCAGAAGAACTTCAGCTCGCCCTGGGTGAAGGACGTGACGCCCCAGACACCGGTCATGATGACCGCGCCGCCCGCCCAGTAGCCCCACTCGGAGCGGAAGTCCTCGCGGCTGACCTCCTCCTTGTTCGCGACCTGGTCGACGACCGGAGCGGGGAGGTCGGCGGTGACGGGCGCGAGGTCGCCCAGCGTCGTGGCCGCCAGCGCCCGCCGGGTGCGCTGCTCGTACTCGGCGAGGTCCAGCCTGCCCTCGCCGAGGGCGGTGGCCAGGCGTTCCGCCGCTCGCAGGCGGTCGGTGTCGGACGCTCGGGTGGATGGTGTGAGGTGGAGCTCGGACACGGTGACCCCCAGGTGATTAGAATACGAGTGTATCCCAAAAGGAGTGCCGGTGCCGAAGGTCGTGGATCGGGCGGAGCAGCGCCGGGAGATCGGCGCGGCCCTGCTGCGCGTCGTCGTCCGCGACGGGATGGAGCAGGTCAGCGTCCGGACCGTCGCCGCCGAAGCGGGCCGGTCGGCGGGAGCGGTGCAGAAGTACTTCGCCACCAAGGACGACCTGCTCCGGTTCGCGCTCGACCTCGCGGACGAACGGGTGACCGAGCGGTTCGCCCACGTCGACCAGACCGGTCCGGTGCCCGCCGTGCTGCGCCGCTACCTCCTCGCGTTCCTCCCGCTGGACGACTCGCGCCGCGCGGAGGTGCTGGTGCGGGCGGCGTTCGCGGAGAAGGGCGTGCGAGACGACCAGTACGCGCGCGTGCTCCGCGACGCCGACGGGCAGGTCGGCCGGATCCTCGCCGACATGCTGGAGCGGTCGGACGAGGTCCGGCACGACGTCGACCCGCTGGTGCTGGCCGACGCCGTGCTGGCCCTCGCCGACGGCTTCGCCGCGCGGATGCTCTACACCCGCGACCAGGACGAGGCGCTGCTCCTCGCCATGGACGTGGCGCTGTCAGGCCTGCTCCAGCCTCCACAGCGGTGACACGGGCCCGACCCCGGCGCCCAGCGGGTACGACGCGGCCACCGAGCGGACCACGAAGTCCTTGCCGAACCGCACGGCCGTCCGCACGTCCTCGCCGCGGGCCAGCCGGGAGCTGATCGACGACGCGAGCGTGTCACCGCTGCCGTGCGTGTGCTTGGTGGCGTAGCGGGGGCCGGGCAGCTCGGTGAAGTCCTCGCCGTCGAACAGCAGGTCGAGGCACTCCGGGTCGGACCACATGTGCCCGCCCTTCACCAGCACCCACTGCGGGCCCAGCGCGTACAGCGCCTTCGCCGCCTCCCGCTGCTGCTTCCGGTCCTGCACCGAGATGCCGGTGAGCAGCCGCACCTCGTCCAGGTTCGGCGTCACCAGGGTCGCGCGCGGGAACAGCAGCGTCCGCACGGCCTCCAGCGCCTGGTCGGTCAGCAGCTGGTCGCCGTGCATCGACGCGGCCACCGGGTCGACGACGAACGGGATCGAACCCGATCGTCCGATGTGGACCCGGTCGCACGCCTCGGCGACCGCCTCGATGATCCCGGCGCTCGCCAGCATCCCGGTCTTCGCCGCGCCCACGCCGATGTCGGTCGCCACCGCCTCGATCTGGGCGGCGACCACCTCCGGCGGGATCTCGACGAAGCCCGTGACGCCCAGTGAGTTCTGCACGGTGATCGCGGTGACCGCGGTCATGCCGTGCACCCCGCAGGCGAACAGCGTCCGGAGGTCGGCCTGCAGGCCCGCACCACCGCCGGAGTCGGACCCGGCGATGGTGAGGACCCGGGGTGGGGTCTCGGCCCCCTGTGGTGGCGCCCCCGCTGAGGCGCTCGCGTCGGCGTGCACGTCAGGAAGTCTCCACGACCGGCAGGTACACCTTGTTCCCCCGGTCGCCGAACTCGGCCGACTTCTCGTCCATGCCCGCCTCGATCGCCTCCACAGTGGACAGCCCGTGCTCCTCGGCGTACCGGCGCACGTCCTGGGTGATCTTCATCGAGCAGAACTTCGGCCCGCACATCGAGCAGAAGTGCGCGGTCTTCGCCGGGGCCGCGGGCAGCGTCTCGTCGTGGAACGAGCGGGCCGTGTCCGGGTCAAGCGACAGGTTGAACTGGTCCTCCCACCGGAACTCGAACCGCGCCTTCGACAGGGCGTCGTCCCAGTCCTGCACGCCGGGGTGGCCCTTGGCCAGGTCGGCCGAGTGCGCCGCGATCTTGTACGTGATCACGCCCGTCTTCACGTCGTCCCGGTTCGGCAGGCCGAGGTGCTCCTTCGGCGTGACGTAGCAGAGCATCGCCGTGCCCAGCCAGCCGATCTGCGCCGCGCCGATCGCCGACGTGATGTGGTCGTACGCGGGCGCGATGTCCGTGGCCAGCGGCCCGAGGGTGTAGAACGGCGCCTCGCCGCACCACTCCTCCTCCAGCCGCACGTTCTCCGCGATCTTGTGCATCGGCACGTGGCCGGGGCCCTCGACCATCACCTGCACGTCGTGCGCGCGGGCGATGTGCGTCAGCTCGCCGAGCGTCCGCAGCTCGGCGAACTGGGCCTCGTCGTTGGCGTCCGCGATGGAGCCCGGCCGCAGGCCGTCTCCCAGCGAGAACGTGATGTCGTACGTGCGCAGGATCTCGCACAGCTCCTCGAAGTGCGTGTAGAGGAAGCTCTCCTTGTGGTGCGCGAGGCACCACGCGGCCATGATCGACCCGCCGCGCGACACGATGCCCGTCACGCGCTTCGCGGTCATCGGCACGTACCGCAGCAGCACGCCCGCGTGGACCGTCATGTAGTCGACGCCCTGCTCGGCCTGCTCGACCACGGTGTCGCGGTACAGCTCCCACGTGAGCTTCGCCGGATCGCTGTCGACCTTCTCCAGCGCCTGGTAGATGGGCACGGTGCCGACCGGCACCGGCGAGTTGCGCATGATCCACTCGCGGGTCTCGTGGATCCGCTTGCCGGTCGACAGGTCCATGATCGTGTCGCCGCCCCAGCGGGTGGCCCACACCATCTTGTCGACCTCGTCCTCGATCGACGACGAGACGGCGGAGTTGCCGATGTTCGCGTTGATCTTCACGAGGAACTTCTTGCCGATGATCATCGGCTCGGCCTCGGGGTGGAGGCGGTTGAGCGGGATGACCGCCCGCCCGATGGCGACCTCGGACCGGACGAACTCGGGATCCACGTTCTCGCGGACCGCGATGTACCTCATCTCCGGCGTGACCACCCCGGCCTTCGCGTAGGCCAGCTGGGTCACGGCGCCGTTCACCGGCTCGCGCGCGGAGACCCAGTCCGCCCGGAGCTTCGGAAGTCCACTGTGGACGTCGATGGTCGCGTCGGAATCGGTGTACGGACCTGAAGTGTCGTACAGGTCGACGTGCTCGCCGTTGGTCAGATCCACCCTGCGGAACGGAACCCGCACACCTCCACCCGCGTCGCGGTAGACCTTGCGGGAGCCCGAGATCGGGCCGGTGGTGACTGACGGTCGGACAGAGCGGTCGTCAAGTGCCGTCACGACATTCCTCCCTACGCCGGCATTACCCGGTCAGGTTCGAGCGGTCGGTGGCACCGCGCCCTTCGGCGCAACCACCCTCTCAGCCCGCTTCCAGCGCGAGCTCCCGCGTTGTTGAGTTGTCGACCTGACCATAGCCACGGTTCGGTGCGGCCGGCTACAACTGATCGGCATCGGTCGACGCGCTGACGCCTTTTTGCGGGTACCTTTCTCCGCGTGGGCGATCACCAGCCGTTCCCGCCCGGCGCGCGGCGCGGTGAACGTCCCGCGGCCGTTTCGGCGTGCCCGTCGTGCGGCGACCTGGCCGGGCGCGGCTACCCCGAGTGCCGGTTCTGCGTGGAGCTGGTGGACCAGGTCTGGCTGCCGGACTGGCAGGCCCTGCTGGCCGCCGAGCAGCTCAGCGAAGGCGGCGCGGGCGAACGCGAACTGGCCGAACTCGTCCTGGAGGACGAGGTGGGCCGGTACTCGTGGACCTGCACCGACTGGGCCATGACGCTGGTCAGGTGCTCCGCCTGCGACGTCGAGCCCGCCACCGGCCCGCTCGGCTGCCTCCGGTGTGCCATGGCCGAGGCCGCGCGGTGGTCGTGGGACCACACCTCGTCGGGTCGCATCACCCCGTCGGAGCACGCGCTCCGGGTGGCCAGGGCCGTTCTGCGGGCACCGCACCGCAGCCGGGACGTCGTCGCCGCCACCTGGCGGCTGCTGATCCCGTTCCTGCTGGTGGGTGAGCTGGCGACCGTGGGCCAGGTGCAGCGGCTGCGGGCGCAGGTCCTCGCCGGGCAGTACGAGGACCTGGCCGCGTGCGCGACCCACGTGCGGCTGGTCGGGTTGTCGGAGATCTACTGGCGGCGCGACGAGGACGCCAAGGGGGACCACCAGGTCCGGCTCTCGCACCCGCGCGCGCCGCGGGTGTTCGAGGAGCAGGTCCCTACCGAGGCGTGAGCACCAGGCGGACGCCCAGCGCCACCAGCACGCCGCCGGACACGGCTTCGAGCGCCCGCCGCACCTTCGAGCGGGCCAGCCAGCCGCGCACGCGGTGCAGGACGCTGACCACGACCAGGTACCAGAGCGTGTCGATCACGACCCAGACCAGGGCGAACAGCAGGAGCAGGCCTTTTCCCGCCTCGTCCGCGGGGACGAACTGGGGGAGGAACGAGAGGGCGAAGACGCCCAGTTTGGGGTTCGCCAGGTTCACGACGAGCCCGGCGCGGAACGCCTTCGCCTGCGGTTCGTCGAGGGGTGCGGCGGTGTCGCGGCGCGCTGACAGCAGTGCTTTGACGCCGAGGTAGACCAGGAACAGCGCACCGGTGATCCGGAGGGTGTGAAACGCGACCTCGGACGCCGTCAGGAGCGCCGACAGGCCGAGCGCCGCGGCGACCGCCCAGCAGGCCACCGCCACCTCCATGCCCGCGACCGTGGCCAGTGCGCTGCGGCGACCCCGGACCGACTGCCGGAGGACCAGCGCCGTGCCGGGGCCGGGTGACAGCGCGATCAGGAACGACGCCACGACGAGGGCGGCCAGGTTGTCCAGCATGTCGTCCATGGTGGATGCGGGGGCAAGCCGTTTTCGAGCCGGACTTGAGCGGTCCTGTCCAGGATGGGGTCGGACTCGTGTTCAAAGTGCGCATTCGGTGAGCACTTTGGGTCGCATGATGAGTTCGAGAACATCGGAAGGGACGGGTCGAATGCTCCGGGAACAGGATCACGTGGAGACGCTCGACGGCGAACAGGATCACGTGGAGACGCTCGACGGCGCGGAGATCATCATCTTCGCCTCCACCGAGGAGTGGGTGGACTGGCTCGACTCCCACCACGAGCTGAAGGTCGGGGTGTGGGTCAAGATCGCCAAGAAGGGGTCGGGGAAGACGTCGATCACGATCACCGAGGCGTTGGACGGGGCGCTCTGCTACGGGTGGATCGACAGCCAGCGGAAGTCGTGCGACGCGCAGTACTACCTGCAGCGGTACTCGCCCCGGCGGGCCAAGGGGTCCTGGTCGAAGGTCAACGTGGACAAGGTGGAGGTGTTGATCGCCGCTGGGCGGATGAGGGCGCCAGGGTTCGCGGCCATCTCCGCTGCGAAGGCCGATGGGCGGTGGGATGCGGCTTACCTGTCCCAGCGGGTCGCCACCGTGCCGGATGATCTTGCTGCTGAGCTGGCCGGGAACGCGGTGGCCGGGGCGGCTTTCGCGGCGTTGGACCGGACCGGGCAGTACGCGTTGTTGTTGCGGTTGATGAAGGCGAAGCCTGCTGCTCGGGGTGGGGTGTTGGAGCAGATCGTGGCTGGGTTGTCGGTGGGGGAGGGGTGAGGGGAGCGCCTCCGCTGCGCGATTGGCTGGGTGGAATGCCTCCGCTGCGCGATTGGCTTGGGGGAGCTGCCCCCGCTGCGCGATTGGTCTGGGGGAGCTGCCCCCGCTGCGCGATTGGTCTGGGGGAGCTGCCCCCGCTGCGCGATTATTTCTATGGCCGTTCCGCTTTGTCAAGGCGGGAAAGATGCCTTGACAAAGCGGAACGGCCATGAAGGCGCTGGGGATCGGGGGCAGGGAGGGAACTGCGCTCGACGTTGGGTTTGGTGGTGGGCCTTAGCCGTGGCCAGTGCTGCGTGATGAGGTGGGGCCTTGGTCGTGGCCGTTGTGGCTGTGGCCGGGTGGTGTTGTGGGCCGGTGGTGGTGGCTGTGGTGCTCGCCGTGGTGCTCGCGTGATGCGGTGGCCGGTGGCTGGCGGCCGGTGGTGGCGTGCGTGGAGGGTCTTTCTGCCTGGCTGTGGGGCTAGTCCTCGTCCTCGTCGGCGAACGGGTCTTCTGAGGTTGCCGGGTCCCAACTGAGGCCTGGGACGCCCCACTTGTTGGCGCGGATCATGCGTTTCGCCTCGCGCTTGTACCGGCCCACCAAGCGGTCCAGGTAGAGGTAGCCGTCCAGGTGGTCGGTCTCGTGCTGGAGGCACCTGGCGAAGAAGCCGGTGCCCTCCGCCTCGATCGGGTTGCCGTCGCCGTCCTGGCCGGTGACCTTGGCCCAGTCCGCGCGGCCCGTCGGGTACGACTCGCCGGGCGCCGAGAGGCAGCCCTCGAAGTCGTCGTCCGGACCCGGCATGCCCTCCGGCAGCGCGCTGGTCTCCAGCACCGGGTTCACCACGACGCCGCGGTGGCGGACGCCCTGGTCGTCCGGGCAGTCGTAGACGAACAGGCGCAGGGCCACGCCGATCTGGTTGGCCGCCAAGCCCACGCCGTGCGCCGCCGCCATGGTCTCGAACATGTCGTCGATGAGCGTGCGCAGCGCGTCGTCGAAGGCCTCGACCGGCTTCGTCGGGTTGTGCAGTACCGGGTCACCGGCGATCCGGATGTGGTGAACAGCCATGTCGACGAGCTTATCGGCGTGTCAGTTCGGACGCGCCGACTGTTGAAGCGACCGCGATCACGATCACGTGATGTAATTGGCCATTGGGAATCAACACGGGACGGATGCCCGCACCGCAGGTAGCCGGCCCGTGAGGCGAGGAGCCTGATGGACGCCGCAGGGGCACTGGCGCCGGCAGAGGAGCCGGACGACGGTTTGAACCGCCGGGAGCACGAGATCCTGGCATTCGAACGCCAGTGGTGGAAGTACGCGGGCGCCAAGGAGCAGGCTCTCAAAGAGTTGTTCGACATGTCGGCCACCCGGTACTACCAGCTGCTCAACGGCCTGATCGACAAGGAGGAGGCCCTCGCGGCCGATCCGATGCTCGTGAAACGTCTCCGCAAACTTCGCACGGTCCGGCAGCGCGCACGTTCGGCGCGCCGCTTCGGTTTCGAGCCGAATGGTGTCGAGCACCGATGAGTTCTCCAGATTCACCCAGTACCTCCCACCCGGCTCGCGCCGCGGGGTTCGCGCTGCTCGGCGTGGCCCTGATCGCGCTGGTGATCGGTGTCTTCACGCTGTTCACCGGCGGTGACGGCGACCAGACCGCGGCGGGCACGTCGTCGAGCCAGCCGCCCGCGAGCGGCACGCCGCCCGAGTCGGCCTCCGCGTCGGCGGCACCGCCCGCCTCGACGGAGCAGCCGTCCGCGAGCACACCGCCGCAGACCACCACCCCGGCGACCACACCGCCGCCCGCGTCGAGCGCCGGGACACCGACCGGCGCGGCGACGCAGGCGACACCGCCGGACGGCCAGCAGCCGACCGACGCGAAGCCGCCGGTGCGGGTCTACAACAACAGCACCATCGCCGGCCTCGCCGCCAAGGCGACGGACGACGTCAAGCGGTCCGGTTGGGACGTCGCCGAGACGGGCAACTACTCCCAGGGCCAAATCCCGACGACGACCGTCTACTACCGACCCGGCACCGCCGAGGAGGAGTCGGCGAAGTCGCTGGCCAATGTCATGCAGGCCAGGGTGGAGGCCCGCTTCGACGGCATCCAGGCCGCGCACGACGGGATCATCGTGATCGTCACGAACGACTACAAGGGCACGCAGGCCGCCAAGAAGTAGCGCCTCACTGCTTGCGGGACTCGGCGTAGGCGGCCAGGGTGGCCAGCTGCGCCGGGTCCAGCGAGGGCCGCACGGCCTTGCGCGCGCTGTCCAGGTGCGCCGCCGTCACGACGACCGCCTCCAACGACTCGCGCATCGCGGTCAGCGCGGCCTCGCGGATCAGCGCCGCGCAGTCCGCAGCCGAGTAGCCGTCCAGCGAGTCCGCCACCTCGTCCAGGTCGACGTCGTCGGCCAGCGGGGTGTTGCGCGAGGTCGCGCGCAGGATCGCGCCACGGGCCTCGGCGTCCGGCGGCGGCACGTAGACCAGGCGCTCCAACCGACCCGGCCGCAGCAGAGCCGGGTCGACCAGTTCCGGCCGGTTCGTCGCGCCCAGCACGATGACGTCGCGCAACGGCTCCACGCCGTCCAGTTCGGTCAGCAGCGCGGCCACCACCCGGTCCGCCACACCGGAGTCGGACGACTGGCCGCGGCGGGGCGCCAGCGCGTCCACCTCGTCCAGGAACACCATGGCGGGCGCCGCTTCGGCCGCGCGGCGGAACAGCTCCCGCACCGCCCGTTCGGACTCGCCGACGAACTTGTCCATCAGCTCCGCGCCCTTGACGGACAGCACGTTGAGCTGGCCGGTGCCCGCGAGCGCGCGGATCAGGAAGGTCTTGCCGCAGCCGGGCGGGCCGTACAGCAGCAGGCCGCGTGGCGGCGCGACCCCGAGCCGGGCGAAGGAATCGGGGTACTGCAACGGCCACAGCGCCGCCTCGGTCAGCGCCTGCTTGACCTCGGTCATGTCGCCGACGTCGTCCAGCGTGAGCCCGCCGGTCTGCAGGGTGTCCGAAGTGGACATCGAGACCGGGCGCACGGTGTCCAGCGCGCCGACCAGGTCCTGTTGCGCCACACGGGGTTCGTCGTGGTCGCGCTGGCGCAGCGCCGAGCGCACGGCGGCGTCCCGGCGCAGCGCGACGAGGTCCGCGACGACGAAACCCGGTGTGCGGTCGGCGATCACGCCGAGGTCCACGTCGGACTCCATCGGCACGTCCCGCATCAGCATCCGCAGCAGCTCGGTGCGGCAGCGGCCGTCCGGCAGCGCCAGCGTCAGCTCGCGGTCCACCAGCTCCGGAACGCGCAGGCGCGGGTCGACCGACTCGGGGTGCGCGGTCGTGACGACCAGCGCCAGCCCCTTGGTGCGCACGGCCGAGCGCAGGATGTCCAGGACGACGGTCGCGACCGGGGGAGGGGACGAGGCGGGCAGCAGCGCGTCCACGTCGGTCAGCAGCAGCACGGCCGGGTGGTCCTCCGCCGACGCGGCGGTCACGGCGGCGGTGAGCCGCTGCACGGTCGCGTTCGACTCCAGCACCGCGATGCTCGGCGCGGCCAGCTCCACGACCTCCGCGTTCACGCTGTGCGCCACGGACCGCACCAGCGTGGCCTTGCCGACGCCCTCCGGCCCGGCGACCAGTGCGGCCAGCCGGTGCGAAGCGCCGAGCTTGGCCAGCAGCTCCGGCCGCAGGAACGCCAGGTCCAGCCATTCGGCGAGCCGCTTCGCGGCGTCCCGCTGGCCGACGAGGTCGCTGACGGGCGGCACGAACGCCACCTCGGCGGGCGGCGTGTACGTCGAGGTCACCGCGCGCCCGGTCACCTCCACCTGCACCAGCGAGCCCTCGGCGACCGGGGTCGCGTCACCGGTCCGCGCGCCGTCCCGCCAGCCCACCACGCTGGACGGCTGCACGGCGACCGGACCGGAGGGGTCGGTCGCCGTGATCGTGAGCAGTTCGTTGGTCCACGTCATGCCGATCGCGTTGGACAGCTTGCTGCGCGTCGAGCCGACGTCCGTGCCGGGCGGCGGCGCGAGGTCCTGCGGCAGCAGCGACACGGCGTCGCCGACGGTCAGCACCTTGCCGGTCAGCGCGAGCCGCAGCGTCTCCGGCGTCAGCGACGTCGTGGCCAACCGCGACCCGGACACCGTCACCGACCGCGCGCCCGCCACGTCGACCGGCGCCACGACGACCTCGGAGCCCTCGACGACGCCGAGGTTCGACAGCGTCACGTCGTCCACCAGCACGACGCCGGGCGGTCCGTCGCCCGCGGCCGCGAGCGCGGCGCTCACCCGAGCGCCGGTCAGCTTCACCGCGTCCCACGCGCGCAGCCCGAGGGCGTCCAGCACCTCCTGGTGCAGCCGGACGACACCGCGTCGAGTGTCCAGTGCGGACGGGGTCAGCCGAGCGGTCAGCGTGATCACGCCACGAAGACTAGTGCCGCGAACGCCGGAGTGCGGGCCGTTCGACCGGGCGACGACCTGAGAAACGCGGAAGCGCGGGCCCTCCGAGGTGGAGGAGCCCGCGCTCCGCGGTGTTCTGCCTAGTCCTGGTCCAGGTCCTTCAGCCGCTGCTCGCGCCGGTCGCGGCGCCTGACGCCCGACTCGACCCCGATCTTGGTCGGGTCGGAGCCGTTGCGCCGGGGCAGCCTGGCCACCCGCAGCGCGGCACCGGCGACCCGGCCGCGCAACGGCTGCCGCAGGCCGAGACGGCGGTTGGCAACGCCGTGAGCACGGCGGATCGCCCTGCGGTCCGCGGCGGGGACCTCCCACGCCTCGGGGTGCTTGGCGAGCCAGCGGGAGCGGCGCACGGAGTACGGCAGGTGGCCGAGGTAGATGACCATCGCCGCGATCAGGGCGACCAGCGGGTACGTGATGATCGCGGCCCCCAGCAGGGCCACCAGCACCAGCAGCGGTGCCACCGCGCGCGGCGGCACCTTGATCGTCTTCACCGACAGCGTGGGGATGCGGCTGACCAGCAGCAGTGCGACGGCGACCGTCCACACCGCCACCACGTAGCCGTTCGACCACCAGTCGTCGCCGTCGGGACGGCCGAACTGCTCGTCGACGATCAGCGGCAGCAGCAGCAGCAGACCGCCCGCGGGCGCGGGCACGCCGACGAAGAACTCCTTGGCGTACGGCGGCCGCTCGACGTCCAGCAGGGTGTTGAAGCGAGCCAGCCGCAGCACCATGCACACCGCGAAGATGAGCGCGACGACCCAGCCGCCGCGGTTCCCGTCGAAGCCCCAGATGTAGATGACCAGCGCCGGGGCGACGCCGAACGAGATGGCGTCGGCCAGCGAGTCCAGCTCGGCGCCCATCTTGCTGGTGGCGTCCAGCATCCGCGCGAGCCTGCCGTCGAGGCCGTCGAGCAGGGCCGCCGCGGCGATCGCGCCGATCGCCGCCCCCCACATGCCGACGATCGCGAACTGCACCGCCGACAGGCCCGCGCTCATGGCGAGCACGGTGATGGCGTTGGGGAGCAGCCGGATGCCCGGCGTGCTGGGTGCCAAGGATCAGTCCTCCGGGAGCTCGGCGAGCACGGTCTCGCCGCCGATGGTGCGCATGCCCGCCTCGACCAGCGGGCGGCTGCCGCGCGGGACGTAGAGGTCGACCCGCGAGCCGAACCTGATCAGGCCGTACGTCTGGCCCGCCTCGACCTTCTCGCCCTCGGCGACCTGGCACACGATGCGGCGGGCCACCAGGCCCGCGATCTGCACGACGACCAGGTCGTGACCGCTGAGCGTGCGCAGCTGCACGGTGTTGCGCTCGTTGACCTCGCTGGCCTTGTCCAGGTCCGCGGAGAGGAACTGGCCCGCGTGGTAGGAGACCCGGCGCACCTGGCCCGCCGCGGGCACGCGCTGGACGTGCACGTCGAAGACGGACAGGAACACGCTGATCCGGATCATCGGCTCGGTGCCGAGGCCCAGCTCGGCGGGCGGCGCCACCTCGACGACGTGCGACACGGTGCCGTCGGCGGGCGCGACCGCGATGTTCGGCCGGGTCGGCAGGACCCGCTTGGGCTCACGGAAGAACCAGGCGACCCAGGCCGTGACGACGAACCCGAGCACGCCTGCGCGCTTGGAGAACCGCCTCAGCAGGAAGCTGGCGACCGCGGCGCCCGCGACGAACGGGCGGCCTGCGGGGTGCATGGGGGGCACGATGCCCCGAGCGAGTTCGATGAAGTGGGAGACGCCACCACTGTGCTGATCGCGGTCGGAGTTCATTTCGTGGGGAATCCGTTGCTCTTCCGTGGTCGGGCAGTGCTCGGGCCGGCCACACGCTACGCCAAGCGCCCATAACGGTCGTCCTGCCGGCCCGCGCGTCCCCCGACTGAACGCGCGGACCGGCTGGACGGCCTGCTGGAGGGTGACTGCTGCGGTTGGCGTGCCTCTGGGGGCCGCACGGTCACGTTCCTGCACTGTAATCCGGGTCACATGCCGTGATCAACGCCAGTTGGTGAGCGTTCGGTCACAAACTGCGCGGACCGGTCAGTCCAGGTACCGGATCGTCACGAGGTCGCCCACGGCCAGTTCGGTGGTGTCCTCCGGCACCTCGATCAGGCAGTTCGCGATGGCCAGCGCGGACAGCAGGTGCGACCCCGGCCCGCCGACCGGCGTCACGACCTCCCCGGACTCGGCGTCGTACGCGCCCCGCCGGTACTGGGTGCGGCCGGCGGGGGAGGTGATCGCGGTGCTGATCCGGGCGCGGGCGGTGCGCCGCCCCACGGACGCGAAGCCCATCGACGCCAGCAGCGCGGGCCGCACGAACACCTCGAACGACACCTGCGCGCTCACCGGGTTGCCGGGCAGCGTCGCGACCGCCACGCCCCGGTAGCGGCCCGCGCCCTGCGGTCCGCCGGGCTGCATCGCGACCTTCAGGAACTCCACGCCCTGGCCGGTGAAGGCGTCCTTGACCACCTCGTACGCGCCCGCGCTCACGCCACCGGACGTCAGCACCAGGTCCGCGGTCGCCAGGTGCGGCTCGATGGCCGCGCGGAACGCGTCCACGTCGTCCGGCACGAACCGCAGCAGCTCGGCCTCGCCGCCCGCCTCGCGCACCCCGGCCGCCAGCATCAGTCCGTTCGACTCGTAGATCTGCCCCGGCAGCAGCGGCTCACCCGGCCCGACCAGCTCCGAGCCGGTCGACAGCACCAGCACCCTCGGCCGCCTGCGCACCGGCAGCTCGCCGAAGCCCAGCGCGCCCGCCAGCGCCAGCTGCGCCGGTCCGAGCACCCGGCCCGCCTCCAGCACCGTGGCGCCGACGGACACGTCGTCCGCGGCGCGGCGGATGTGAGTTCCCGCGGCGACCGACGAGCGCAGCTCCACCCGGTCCGTGCCGCCGTCGGTGTGCTCGACCTGGACCACCGCGTCTGCCCCCGCGGGGAGGGGAGCGCCGGTCATGATCCGGTGCGCCGTGCCCGCCTCCAGCGGCGCCACGTCGGTCTTCCCGGCCGGGATGTCCTGCGCGACCGGCAGCACCACCGGCACGGCCACGACGTCCGCCGCGCGCACCGCGTAGCCGTCCATCGCGGAGTTGTCGAACGGCGGCAACGGGATCGGCGCGACCAGGTCCGCCGCCAGCACCAGCCCGAGGCAGTCGGCGATCGGCGTCGCGCGGACCGGCATCAGCCCGACCAGCCCGGAGACGGTGGCCTGGTGCTCGGCGACGGTCGTGAGTGGTTTCGGCACGATCACCATCCTGCCGGGCCCGTGCCAGACTGCTGCCACCGACACCGCTGCGAACAGGGGGAGAACCTTGCAGGTCCGCACGCGTCACACACCCAACTTCGGGGTCGCGCGGCTGGTTCTGGCACCCGGTGAGCCGGTGCTGGTCGAGCGGTCCGCGTTCGTCGCCAGCAGCTACGGCGTCGGCTACGACCCGAAGCCGGGCTCGCAGCTCAGGCAGCAGGCCAAGGGGGCGAACGCGGGCGGGTGCACCGCGGGCCCCGAGGGCGGCTGGGTCGACGTCGCGCCGCCGCTGCCGGGCGACCTGCACGTGCTGGAGCTGGACGGCAAAGCGGGCTGGTGCGTCTCCAAGACGAGTTGGCTGGCGTCGGCGGGCACGGTGGCGATGGACCCGGCCGCCCCGCCGCTGCGCGCCCTGCAGGGCGGCGACGGCGGTTTCCTCACCTACGTCCACGGCCACGGCCCGGTCGTGCTCACCTGCTACGGCACGCTCGACATCGTCGTGCTGGCCCCCGGTGAGCTGGTCAGCATCGCGGGCGGCCACGTCGTCGGCTTCGGCGAGTCCATGCAGTGCAGGCTGCGGGCGCTCAGCCCGGACGGCGCGCAGTCCATGCGCACCGGCGCGGGCCTGGCGCTCGACTTCGCGGGCCCCGGCGTGGTGCTGACCCAGACGCGCAGCCCGCAGCACCTGGGCACCTGGCTGCACGGGGCGATCGGCTCACGTCCATGACTCCGTAAGGAGGTACACGCCGACAGCTTGTTCTTCTAGCGTTGCGGTTTGCCTCGCGTTTTTGCGCTTAGGAGGACGTCTTG
Organism: Umezawaea sp. cmx-9-4; assembly: GCA_049997955.1. Lineage (GTDB taxonomy): Bacteria > Actinomycetota > Actinomycetes > Mycobacteriales > Pseudonocardiaceae > Umezawaea. The sequence continues at coordinate 199,544 of JAEBDY010000017.1, forward strand.
GCGATCGGCACGGTCAAGTGGTTCAACTCGGAAAAGGGCTACGGCTTCATCGCGACGGACGGAGGCCCTGACGTTTTCGTGCACTACTCCGCGATCCAGATGGAGGGGTTCCGCACGCTGGCCGAGGGCGACCGGGTCGAATTCACGATCGAAGCAGGCAGGGACGGTCGCAGTCAGGCCTCGGAAGTGCGCCGCGCCTCGTGACCCGCCCCGGTCGGACGTTAGGCTGCCCCGCGTGTCGGAGGACCTGAGCGGGCGACGGCTAGGCCATTACCGGATCGACGGCGTCCTCGGTCGGGGCGGCATGTCCGTGACCTACCGGGCCACGGACGTGAGACTCGGCCGCAAGGTGGCGCTGAAGGTCATCGGCGAGCACCTCACGGCCGACGCCGAGTTCCGGGAGCGCTTCGTCGACGAAGCCCGCAACACGTCGGCGATCGACCACGCGAACATCGTGCCGCTCTACGACTTCGACGAGGTCGACGGGCTGCTCTACATCGCGATGAGGCTGGTCGACGGCGACGACCTGGCCAGCCACATCAAGGACGGGCCGCTCTCGCCCGCGCGCACGTTGACGCTGCTCGGCCAGGTCGCCGAAGCGCTCGACATGCTGCACGGCAAGGGGCTCGTGCACCTGGACGTGAAGCCGGCGAACGTGCTGGTCACGACCAAGGAGGCCGTGCGCGAGCACGTGTACCTCGCGGACTTCGGCCTGACCAGGCGCGGGGCCACCGGCCACCGCACCAGGACGGGCGACTTCCTCGGGTCGCCGACGTACGCGGCGCCGGAGCACCTGCGCGGCGAGCCGGTCGACGGCCGCACCGACGCGTACGCGCTGGCCTGCATGCTCTACGCGTGCCTGAGCGGCAGGCCGCCGTTCCAGGGCGGCGTCCAGGACGTCATCCAGGGCCACCTGGCCCAGGAGGTCCCGCCGCTGACCTCGCTGGTGGTGCTGCCGCCCGCGATCGACGAGGTGCTGCGCAAGGGCACCGCGAAGGACCCGAACCAGCGGTTCGCGAACTGCCAGGAGCTGATCAACGCGGCTCGTGGCGCGCTGGCGCAGGTGCAGCGGCCGGGCAACCCGCCGGAGCGCCGCCAGACCGCCGCTGGCCAGCCCGGCGGGTCGCAGCCGCCGTCCGGGTCGATCCCGGTGCAGCAGCCCGCGACGGGCGCGGCGGGGCCGAACTCCGGTGGGGTGCCGGTCCAGCAGTACCAGCCGCCGCAGCAGCAGGTCCGGCCGCCCGCGTACCCGCCGCAGTACCCGCAGCAGCAGCCGCACCCGAACCCGCAGGACCCGGTCCGGCTGCGCCCGCCCGCGCCGGTCGGCACCAGCGCGTTCGGCAGCACGTCCAGCGCGCGGCCCACGTGGTTCGCGCCGGTGATCGTCGGTGTGATCGCCATCGCCCTCGTGGTGATCATGGTGATCCTGCTCTCACCGAGCGACGAGCCGCCGAGCGACACGCCCGGCTCGACGTCGACCAAGCAGTCCATCCAGGTCGGCGAGTCCTCCGGCAGCCGCAGGCCGCTACCCACCAGCGTGCCCGTCAAGCCCAGCTCCTGACCTGGCCTTCTTGCACTCGACCCTGTCGAGTGCTAAAACCGAACTGGCACTCGGACCACCTGAGTGCCAGCACGCGGGCTAGGACGGTGAGGCTCGCCCCGGTTCTCCGGGGCAGGTCGTCCGTCGCGGGCACCATCCTGGCCAAGCACCGTGTTCCGCTGTGGGCGCACGCCCGCAGTGGCCCCATATCCTTTAAAAGGCGGAGGAACACACCGCAATGGCCAAGATGATCGCGTTCGACGAGGAAGCCCGACGCGGCCTCGAGCGGGGCATGAACATCCTCGCGGATGCCGTCAAGGTGACGCTCGGCCCGAAGGGTCGCAACGTCGTTCTCGAAAAGAAGTGGGGCGCCCCCACGATCACGAACGACGGCGTCTCGATCGCCAAGGAAATCGAGCTCGAGGACCCCTGGGAGAAGATCGGGGCCGAGCTCGTCAAGGAAGTTGCGAAGAAGACCGACGACGTCGCGGGCGACGGCACCACCACCGCCACCGTGCTCGCCCAGGCGCTCGTTCGCGAGGGCCTGCGCAACGTGGCCGCCGGTGCGAACCCGCTCGGCCTGAAGCGCGGCATCGAGAAGGCCGTCGAGGCCATCACCGAGCAGCTGCTGAAGACCGCCACCACGATCGAGACCAAGGAGCAGATCGCCGCCACGGCGTCCATCTCCGCTGGTGACTCGACGATCGGTGAGCTCATCGCCGAGGCGATGGACAAGGTCGGCAAGGAAGGCGTCATCACGGTCGAGGAGAGCAACGCTCTCGGCCTTGAGCTCGAGCTGACCGAGGGCATGCGCTTCGACAAGGGCTACTCCTCGGCCTACTTCGTCACCGACCCGGAGCGCCAGGAAGCCGTCCTCGAGGACGCGTACATCCTGCTCTACGGCTCGAAGATCTCCTCGGTGAAGGACCTGCTCCCGCTGCTGGAGAAGGTCATGCAGGGCGGCAAGCCGCTCCTCATCATCTCGGAGGACGTCGAGGGCGAGGCGCTGGCGACCCTGGTCGTCAACAAGATCCGCGGCACCTTCAAGTCCGTCGCCGTCAAGGCTCCGGGCTTCGGCGACCGCCGCAAGGCGATCCTGCAGGACATCGCCACCCTCACCGGTGGCCAGGTCATCACCGAGGACGTCGGCCTCAAGCTCGACACCGCCGACATCTCGCTGCTGGGCCGCGCCCGCAAGGTCGTCGTGACCAAGGACGAGACGACCATCGTCGAGGGTTCGGGTGACGCCGAGCAGATCCAGGGCCGCGTCAACCAGATCCGCGCCGAGATCGAGAAGTCCGACTCGGACTACGACCGCGAGAAGCTCCAGGAGCGCCTCGCGAAGCTGGCCGGTGGCGTCGCCGTCATCAAGGCAGGCGCGGCGACCGAGGTCGAGCTCAAGGAGCGCAAGCACCGCATCGAGGACGCGGTGCGCAACGCCAAGGCCGCCGTCGAAGAGGGCATCGTCGCCGGTGGTGGCGTCGCCCTCCTCCAGGCCGCCGAGGCCGTCTTCAAGAACCTTCAGCTGACCGGCGACGAGGCCACTGGCGCCAACATCGTCAAGGTCGCCGTCGAGGCTCCGCTGAAGCAGATCGCGATCAACGCCGGCCTCGAAGGCGGTGTCGTGGTGGAGAAGGTCAAGGGTCTCCCGATCGGCCACGGCCTGAACGCCGCGACCGGCGTGTACGAGGACCTGCTCGCCGCAGGCGTGCCGGACCCGACCAAGGTGACGCGCTCTGCCCTGCAGAACGCCGCCTCGATCGCGGCCCTGTTCCTCACCACGGAGGCCGTCGTGGCCGACAAGCCGGAGAAGAACGCGGCCCCGGCCGCGCCCGACGGCGGCGGCATGGACTTCTGATCTCCTGATCAGCAAGTCCAGCACTGCCTGAAACACCTCGAAGGCCCCGAACCGGAATCCGGTTCGGGGCCTTCGTATTTGTCTGTGTTTCTGGTGGGTTTTTTGGCGAGGTTTTTTGGGGTGTGTTGCCCCGGTCGCTCAATTGTTTCGATGCTTTTCCTGCTTGTCAAGGCGAGAAAGATGCCTTGACAAGCAGGAAAAAGCACGAACAGCGCTCAGGATCGGGGGCAGGGAGAGGTGTGGGCAAGAATCAGCAGGTGGGACTGGGTGGTCTGGTAGCTCTAGGGTATGAGACTTCGACTCAGGGCTAGTCCATTTTCAAGGCTTGAAAAGCAGTGTGTCTGCCTGGTGTCATGCGCTCGATCCGCGTAGCGGCCGATTTTACTTGGGGGATTTGACCCTTGAAATTGGTGATCGGGCAGGTTTGCCACCTGCCCTTTTAGCCCGATCAAGGGTCAAATCGAGGGGCCCCAAGTCACATCGGCCGCCCCCGGACCACCTACAGCGCTACCGTCCTGCGCCTGCGGATCACCCGAACACAGCCGTCCTGCCTCACAGGCCACCCGAACACAGCCGCCTACCGGACCCCCACCCCAGGACCCCCAGGCAAACCCCGCCCAGCACAAAACCGCCTCAACCCACACGCGACGTCGCGGCGGTGACGTCCGTGGGGGAAGCGGATCAGGCACCCGCCGGCTACAACACGATCGTCGGTGTCACCACCGTCCGCCCGCGTTCACCGCGGGCGTTCACCAGGTGCACCACGATCTGCGTCGTCCCGGTCGGCACGTCCGACAGCACGAACCGCCCACCGTCGTCCGCCGTGGTCGTCGACGACTCGTGCTCGGCCACCCGGACCTCCACCGTGTGCTCGCCCGCGGGCACCAGCCAGCCGTCTATGCGGTGGCGGGCTCCGGTCGAGGTGAAGTTGACCATCAGCGTCAGGTTGTCCACCGTGAACGTGATGGTGCCGGGCTGTCCGCCGCGGACGCCCGCGAACGATCCGGCTCGTTCCCACCGGGCGACCTCCACGTCGAGGTCTTCCAAGGCGATCGCGAACTGGACCCGTTCCACGAGATCCGCGGGCGGCGGGTCGAGTTCGTAGACCAGTCGGGTCAGCTCCGAGAGGACGGCGGTGTCCTCGAAGCCCCTGGGGTCATCGCGCGGGTCGATGTCGTTCACCGCGATCCTCCTTCCGCATCGAGATGTGTGCGCAGCGTCGTCAGGCATCGCCCTCTGGTCGGGCCGATGCTGCCGCGCGGGATGGCCAGTGCCTCGGCGACCGTGCGGTACTCGGCCCGTCCGGCGAGGACGGTGAGCCGCAGCAGTTCCTGGCACCTTTGCGACAAACGCCCGAACGCCCGCCACAACCGGATGTCCCGGTCGTCGACGAGCGCGGCGTCCTCGGGTAGCCCGTGGGTGCTCTCCAGGTGGTCGGCGACCTCGTCCGTGAGGCCGGTCTCCCGTTTGGCGGGCGTCCACGTGCGCCGCGCTTCCCGGCGGGTGGCGACGACGAGCCACTTCACCAGTGCGCGCGGTTCGTTCAGGCGGTCGACGTGGCGCAGGAACGCCAGCCACACCGTCTGCACGACGTCCTCGGCCGTCGCGCGGTCGAGTCCGTGTCCTCTGGCGACGTGCCACACCAGCGGGGTGAGTTCGGCGACGAGCACGTCCAGCGCGCTCCGGTCGCCCGTGCGGGCGGCGACGACGCAGGCGGCGTGCCTGTCCGTCCCCGCCAACCCCTCCCACGGCGGGTGTTCGCCGGTCGTGCGCAACTCACCCACGGCCTCTCCTCCCGGTGTAGCCGGTCTACCAGTTCCGATCATCGCCGAAGCGGCCCGCGACGCCTCCCCCGAAACGCCGCGGACCGCTCCTGTGCGGCGGTCTCCCCGATCGGCACCCCTCGACGCCGACCGACTCACCACCCGCCCCCCGTGGTTCGTCAGTCGATCCTCGTCGTCTTGGCGGTCATCGAGCCTCCTCGATCGGGGGTCATGAGGGTCCGTCACCAGCACAAGAGGGGAGCCGGTCTGAGTAGATACACCCATACGGAAATCTTTTGGCTCACGTTTCCCGGCGGTGGTACGCCTCGGTGAGCACCGGTTTCGGGACGTGCCGCCGTGCGGGTGACCCGCTGGGGCGCACGGGTGACGGCCCACCTCGTCGCGGGCGGTGAGAGCGCGCGCTCCCGCCAGGGCTTTATGGTCTAGACCATGCTGGAAGTCATCGCATTGGACGCGGCGGACGCCGAAGCCGCGCAAGCCGGTGGAGCACACCGGTTGGAACTGGTAGCCGACATGGCATCCGACGGGCTCACGCCACCCCCGTCGGTGCTCAAGAGCGTGCTCGCCGCCACGGACCTGCCGGTCCGGGTCATGCTGCGCGACGCCAAGGGTTTCGCGCCCGGCAGCGTCGACGGGCTGCGCCGGGACGCGGCGGCGCTGCGGGAACTGGGTGCGAGCGAGTTCGTGCTCGGCTTCCTCACGTCGACCGGCGAGGTCGACGAGGAGACCTGTGCGGCCGTGCTCGCCGAGCTGGACGGGTGCCGGTGGACGTTCCACCGCGCGCTGGACAACTCGGCCGACCCGCTGGCCGCGTGGTCGGTCGTCGCGGGGTTGGGCTGCGACACCGTGCTGGCGAGCGGCAGCCCCAAGGGGGTCGCGGACGGCCTGCCGGTGCTGCGCGAGCTGATCGCGCGGCAGTCGGCCGACGGGTTGCACGTGTTGGTGGGCGGCGGATTGCAGCGCGAGCACGTCGTGCCGCTCAAGGCCGACGGAGCCACCGGGTTCCACGTCGGCAGCGCCGTCCGGCCGTCCGGCTGGGGCGGTCCGGTGTCCGCCGAAGCGGTGCGCACCTGGGCGGATCTGGTCTAGACCCTTGCCGAAACGGACGCGCCGCTCCTAACATCGCCGAATCGCGTTGCTCACCGCGAAATGATCGTTGCACATAGTGCAATAAATCTCGCCGAGGGGATCTGAGATGCGGTTCGTGTTGTTGGCTGCGGCGTGTTCCGTGGTGCTGGCCGGGTGCGCGCCGGTGACGTCGTCCGGACCCACCACCTCGAGCGGTGACGAGAAGACCGGCCAGCTCCGGGTGTGGCTGTTCGACGAGGTGAACCGCGGCCCCAAGGAGGAGGTCGTGAAGCAGGCGGTCTCCGAGTTCCAGGCCGCCCACTCCGGCGTGACCGTCGACGTGCAGTACATCCAGGTGTCCACCCGCGCCGAGCGCTTCAAGGCCGCCTTCAGCGACCCCAAGAGCGCGCCGGACGTCGCCGAGTTCGGCAACACCGACCTCGCGGGCTACGTCGCCTCCGGCGGTTTCGCCGACATCGGCGCGGAGATGTCGGCCTGGGCGGACAGCAAGGACTTCCTGCCCGCCGTGCTCGACACCGCCAAGGTCGAGGGCAAGACCTACGGCCTGCCCTGGTACGTCGGCGTCCGCGCCCTCTACTACCGCACCGACGTGTTCACCGAGCTGGGCCTCCAGCCGCCCGCGACGCTCGACGACATCGCGCCGCTCGCCCGGCGGATCCGCGCCGCCAAGCCGGACATGCTCGGCATCTCCGCGGGCGGCAAGTACACGTTCGGCATGCTGCCGTTCGTCTGGGCCAACGGCGGCGACATCGCCACCGCGGACGGCACCAAGTACGCGGCCAGGATCGACAGCGCCGAGTCCAAGAAGGGTGTCGCGAAGTACACCGAGCTGCTCGCCGACGACATCTGCCCGCCCGCCCAGTGCGCGGCCAACGGCGGCGACGCGAGCGTCGAGGCGTTCCGCGCGGGCAAGGCCGCGATGGTCATCGGCGGCGACTTCAACCGGAAGTCCGTCGACGCCAGCGCCGCCGCGGGCAAGTACGCGGTCGTCCCGCTGCCCGGTGCCACCGCGGGCTCCATCGCCCCCGCGTTCGCGGGGGGCAACCTGCTCGGCGTCATGAAGGGCACCGAGCGCAGGACGTTGGCGAACCAGTTCCTCCAGCTCCTCGGCGGCAAGCAGTACCAGCAGAAGATGTTCCAGGCCATGGGCAACCTGCCGACGTTCGCCGACGTGCAGGCCGTGGTCGCCAAGAACGACGCCTTCGAGCAGCCGTTCATCAAGACCCTCGAAGCGGGCACCAGGTTCGTGCCGGTCACGCCCACCTGGGCCAAGATCGACGCTCAGGCCGTCCTCCCGACGATGCTCCAGCAGATCGCGGCGGAGGGCAAGGACGTCGACACGGCGACGAAGACGGCGGCCGAGGCCATGAACGCGGCCTTCACCTCGTGACCCAGCGCATGGCCAGGGGTGACGGGCGCACCGCGTTCGCGTACCTCACCCCGGCGCTGCTGGTGCTCGGCGGCCTGATGGCCTACCCGATCTACCAGCTCGTGCTGATCTCGCTGTTCGACTACGGCCAGGAGCAGGTCAGCGGCGGCGCGCCGCTGGAGTTCCTGGGCCTCGGCAACTACGCGGAGCTGCTGGGGGACCAGCAGTTCTGGACCGTGCTCTGGCAGACCGTCGGCTTCGCCGCGACCTGCGTGGTCGGCACCCTGGTGGTCGGGGCGGCACTCGCCGTCCTGTCCACCAGGGTCCGCCCCTGGGCCCGGATGCTGCTGTTCCTGGCGGCCCTCGGCGCGTGGGCGACCCCCGCCGTCGCGGGCTCGACCATCTGGCTGTTCCTGTTCGACGCCAACTTCGGCCTGGTCAACGAGGTCCTGGGCAGCACCGGCTTCTCGTGGACGTTCGACCGCTGGATCGCCTTCGGCCTCGTCGCCGCGCAGGTGATCTGGTGCTCGTTCCCGTTCGTCATGGTCACCCTCTACGCGGGCATCAAGGCGATCCCGCAGGAGGTCATCGAGGCCGCGGCGCTCGACGGCGCGTCCACGGTCCGCACCGCGCGCAGCGTCATGCTGCCGCTGCTGCGCCCGTTGATCCTCGTCGTCACGATCCAGTCGATCATCTGGGACTTCAAGGTGTTCACCCAGATCTACGTGATGACCAACGGCGGCGGCATCGCGGGCCGCAACCTCGTGCTCAACGTCTACGCCTACCAGCAGGCCTTCGCCGCGTCCGAGTACGGCCTGGGCGCCACCATCGGCGTGGTCATGACCGCCCTGCTGCTGCTGATCACCGTCGGCTACCTGCGGGCGCTGCGGAAGTCGGGGGAAGAACTGTGAAACGTCCCGGCCGCCTGGTCGCCGAACTCGTCACCGTCGTCATCGCCGCGGTGATCGCGTTCCCGCTGTACTGGATGGTGCTGACCGCGCTGAAGCCCGCCGACGAGGTGATCTCGGCGAACCCCCGGCCGTGGACGCTGGCGCCCACGCTGGACAACTTCACCCGCGCGCTGACCGTGCAGAGCTTCGGCCGGTACTTCCTGAACAGCCTGGTCGTCGCGCTGGTCGTGGTGGTGCTGAGCCTCCTGATGTCGTTCCTCGCCGCGACCGCGTTGACCAGGTTCCGGTTCCGCGGGCGCACGACGATGCTGATCATGCTGCTGGTGGTGCAGATGGTGCCGGTGGAGGCGCTGACCGTGCCGCTGTTCTTCATGATGCGGTCGGTCGGCGACACGGTGCCCGCGTTCGGGTTGAACCACCTCGGGTCGCTCGTCCTGGTGCACCTGGCGTTCAGCATGCCGTTCGCGATCTGGATGCTGCGCGGGTTCGTCGCGGCGGTGCCGGTGGAGCTGGAGGAGGCCGCGACGCTGGACGGCGCGAGCCGGTTCCGGTTCCTGTGGCAGGTGTTGTTCCCGTTGGTGGCGCCCGGTTTGGTGGCCACCAGCGTGCTCGCGTTCATCCACGCGTGGAACGACTTCCTGTTCGCCAAGACGTTCATCATCTCGGCCGCGGAGAACCAGACGCTGCCGCTGGCGTTGCAGGTGTTCATCAAGCCCGACCAGAACGACTGGGGAGCGATCATGGCCGGTTCGACGCTGATGACCATCCCGGTGCTGGTGTTCTTCGTGCTCGTGCAGCGCAGGCTCGTGTCCGGTCTCGCCGGGGCGGTGAAGGGATGACGCTGCTGCCGAGGCCGGTCGCCTACACGCCTGGAGCCGGACGCACCGACCGGGTCGTGCCGGTGGTGTCGTACGTGGACGGGCCGCCGGAGTCGTACCGGATCGCGATCACCACCGGGGGCGTCTCGGTGGAGGCCGCTGACGCGGCGGGCGCGTTCTACGCGGCGCAGACGATCCGGCAGCTGCTCGGGCCGGACGCTTTCCGGGCCGCCCCGATCCGCGCCGAGCCGCCGGAGCTGCCGGTGTGCGTGGTGGAGGACCGGCCGCGGTTCCCGTGGCGCGGCTGCATGATCGACGTGGCGCGGCACTTCCTGCCGAAGCACGACCTGCTGCGGTACGTGGACCTGATCGCGGCGCACAAGCTGAACGTGCTGCACCTGCACCTGACCGACGACCAGGGCTGGCGCTTCGAGGTGAAGCGGTACCCGAGGCTGACCGAGGTCGGGTCGTGGCGACCCGAGTCGCGCTACGGCGACCGGCGCGCGAAGCGGTCGACGGGGAGGCCGCACGGCGGGTTCTACACGCAGGACGACCTGCGCGAGGTCGTGGCGTACGCGGCGGAGCGGCACGTTGTCGTGGTGCCGGAGATCGACGTTCCGGGCCACAGCCAGGCGGCCATCGCGGCCTACCCGGAGCTGGGTGGCGGCGGCGAACTGGGCGTGTGGACCGACTGGGGCGTCAACGAGAACGTCCTGAACCTGGAGGAGTCCACGGTGGACTTCTACCGGAACGTCTTCGACGAGCTCGTGGACGTGTTCCCCGGCAAGGTGATCGGGCTCGGCGGCGACGAGGTGCCGGGCGCCACCGAGGCGCACGGCGAGTTCATCCGGGCCATCGCCGCGCACCTGGCGACGCACGGGCGGCACGCGTTCGGCTGGGACGAGATCGCCGACGTCGGGCCGCTGCCGGACGGCGCGGTGCTGGCGTCGTGGCGCGGGGAGGAAGCGGGGGTGGCCGCGGTGCGCGCAGGCCACGAGGTGGTGATGTGCCCCGAGCGGCACGTGTACCTGGACTACCGGCAGTCCGACTCGCCGGACGAGCCGATCCCGGTCGGCACGGTGCTGTCGCTGGAGGACGTCTACCGGTACGAGCCGGTGCCCGAGGCGCTCACCGGCGACGAGCCCGGTCGGGTGCTGGGCGCACAGGCGAACCTGTGGACCGAGCACCTGGACTCGGCCCGACGGCTGGACTACGCGGCGTTCCCCCGGTTGGCCGCGTTCGCCGAGGTCGTGTGGAGCGAGGGCGAGCGCGACGAGGAGGAGTTCCTCGACCGGCTCGCCACCCACCACCTGCCCCGGCTCGACGCGCTGGGGGTGGAGTACCGGCCCCTGTCCGGTCCCCACCCCTGGCAGACGATGCCGGGCGTGCCCGGTTTCCCACGGTGATCAGAACGTCTGCGGGGTGTCCTGCGGCTGGTAGAAGTCGGGGGTGCTGGTCTCCTCGGGGATGAGCATCCAGCAGGCGAAGTAGAGGATCGCGCCGGTGCCGAAGCCGAGGAGGGTCGCGGCGACGAGGCCGACGCGCACCAGCGCCGCGTCGACGCCCAGCAGCTTCGCCGCGCCGCCGCACACGCCGCCGAGCATCTTGTCGTCCCGGCTGCGGCGGAGCTTCTTCACCTTGTCGGTGGTCCCGTTGAGCACGTTGTTCGTCATGGGTACGACGATGCCGCCCAGGAGCTGCGAAAACATCGGGGGCGGACCCTGACGTCCCCCGGATCCCGATCCCTGGCCTTACCCTCAGACGATGACGCCCGACGAGCTCGCCGCCGAGCTGGACCGCGTCGGGTACCTGCCCGACGCCGGGGTGGCGACGGCCGCGTTCCTCGCGCTGCGGATGCACCGGCCGCTGTTCTGCGAGGGCGAGCCGGGCACCGGCAAGACGTCCCTGGCCCTCGCCCTGGCGCAAGCGCTGTCGCTGCCGCTGATCAGGCTCCAGTGCCACGAGGGCATCGACGCCTCGCAGGCGCTCTACGACTGGGACTTCCCCCGCCAGCTGCTGCACCTGCGCGCGCTGGAGGCGTCGTCCGGCGGCGCCCTCGACCCCGACGCCGCGGAAGCGTCCCTCTACACCCGCCGGTTCCTGCTGGCCAGGCCATTGCTGCGGGCGTTGGAGGAAGCGCCGTGCGTGCTGCTGGTCGACGAGGTCGACCGCGCGGACGACGAGTTCGAGGCCTTCCTCCTGGAGGTCCTGGACACCAACGCCGTCACCGTCCCGGAGCTGGGCGAGATCCGCGCCCTCGTGCCGCCGATCGTCGTCCTCACGTCCAACCGCACCCGCGAGGTCCACGACGCCCTCAAGCGCCGCTGCCTCTACCACTGGGTCGAGCACCCCGACCTGGCCCGCGAGGTCGCGATCCTGCGCCGCCGCCTGCCGGGCGTCTCCGAGCGGCTGGCCGAACAGGTCGCCACGGCCGTCGGCAGGCTCCGTGAACTGGACCTGCTCAAGCCGCCGGGCGTCGCGGAGTCGCTGGACTGGGCTCGGGCGCTCCAGGCGCTGGGCCGCACCGAACTCGACGCCGAAGCGGCCGCCGTCACGCTCGGCGCGGTGCTCAAGTACCGCGAGGACGCGACCCGCGCGGTGGCCTCGGGAGTGCTGGGCTGAGCGGCCAGTCGGGATTCCTTGGACGATCCTCCGAACGCGGGAGGCGCACAATCGAAGGATGACGGTGCTCACCGGGTACGTGGGGTTCGCCCGCGCGCTGCGCCAAGCGGGCGTGGGGTGCGGGCCGGACCGCGTGCAGGCGTACGTCGCCGCGGTCGAGCTGCTCGATCCGGGTGACCGCGACGACCTGTACTGGGCGGGCAGGCTGACGCTGTGCGGGGAGCCGGACGACCTGCCGCGCTACGACGCCGCGTTCGCCGCCTGGTTCGGCGGTGAGGAGCCGCGCAGGCCCCGGCACCGGAAGCTCAGGGCCACCCAGCTGGCCGCGCTCGGCGGAGGCGAGGACCAGCACGGACGCCAAGGGCAGCTGGCGACCGCGGCCAGTGACGCCGAAGTGCTGCGGCACAAGGACATCGCCGGCCTCACGCCCGCGGAGAAGGCGCACCTGCGGGAGCTGATCGCGTCCCTCAGACCCGAGCCGCCCCGGCGGAGGGCGCTGCGCGCGCACCGGGCCCGCACGGGCGCGCTGGACCCGAGCCGGACCCTGCGGGCGATGCTCGCGACCGGCGGCGAGCCCGCGAAACCCCGGTACCGGCGCAAGGGCACCCGGCCGCGCAAGGTGGTGCTGCTGATCGACGTGTCCGGGTCGATGAGCCCGTACGCCGACGCGCTGCTGCGGTTCGCGCACGTGGTCGCGCGGGCGATGCCGACCGAGGTGTGCACCCTCGGGACGCGGCTGACCAGGATCAGCCGCCAGCTCGGGCACCGGGACGCCGAGTTCGCGCTGACCAGCGCCGCCCGTGCCGTGCCCGACTACGAGGGCGGCACCCGGCTCGGTGAGACGATCAAGGTGTTCCTGGACCGGTGGGGTCAGCGCGGCGTCGCCAGGCGCGCCGTCGTCGTGCTGTTCTCCGACGGCTGGGAACGCGGTGACCCGGCACTGCTGGGCGAGCAGCTCGCACGCCTGCGGCGGCTCGCGCACGCGGTCATCTGGGTCAACCCGCACGCCGGCAAGGACGGGTACGCCCCGACCCAGTCCGGCATCATCGCGGCCCTGCCGCACGTGGACCGCCTGCTGGCGGGCCACAGCCTCGACACCCTGCGCCACCTGCTCAAGGAGATCAACCGTGCGTGATGTGCTCGACGAACTGGCGCGCCGTGTGGCGGACGGGGAGACCGTGGGGGTCGGCACGGTCGTCGCCACCTTCAGCTCGGCGCCGCGCTCACCCGGCGCGGCGATGCTGGTCGGCCCGGACGGCGAGGTGACCGGGAGCGTGTCCGGCGGCTGCGTCGAGGGGGCGGTGTACGACCTCGCGCAGCAGGTCGTCGCCGAGGACCAGCCGGTGCTCCAGCGCTACGGCGTGAGCGACGACGACGCGTTCGCGGTAGGTCTGACCTGCGGCGGGATCATCGACGTGTACGTGGAGTCGATCAACGGGAAGACCTTCCCGGAGCTGGCCGAGATCCACGAGGCCGTGCGCGCCGAGGTGCCGGTGGCCATCGCGACGATCATCGAGCACCCCGACCTCGACCGGCTGGGCCGCCGGGTGGTGATCTGGCCGGACCGGGTGTCCGGGACGCTCGGGTCGGCCCGCGCGACGGACGCGGTCGTGGACGACGCGCGCGGGATGCTGGCGGCGGGCCGCAGCGGGTCGCTGCACTACGGGCCGGACGGGCAGCGGCGCGGCGAGGGCATGGCGGTGTTCGTGAACTCGTTCGAGCCGCCGCCCCGGATGCTGGTGTTCGGCGCGATCGACTTCGCGTCCGCGATGGCCCGGCTCGGCACGTTCCTCGGCTACCGGGTCACGGTGTGCGACGCGCGGCCGGTGTTCGCGACCGCGAGCCGGTTCCCGGAGGCGGACGAGGTCGTCGTGGACTGGCCGCACCGCTACCTCGCCGCGCAGGCCGAGGCCGGGCGGGTGGACGAGCGGACCGTGGTCGCGGTGCTGACGCACGACCCGAAGTTCGACGTGCCGCTGCTGGAGGTCGCGCTGCGGCTGAAGCTCGCGTACGTCGGCGCGATGGGGTCGCGCCGCACCCACGACGACCGGGTGCGGCGGCTGCGCGAGGCCGGGGTGACCGAGGGCGAACTGGCCGGGATGGCGTCGCCGATCGGTCTGGACCTGGGCGCGCGCACGCCGGAGGAGACGGCGGTGTCGATCGCGGCGGAGATCATCGCTCTGCGATGGGGCGGTCGCGGTGAGCGATTGACCGTTCTCGACGGGGCGATCCACCGCCAGCGGAGCTAGGGTGATGTGACAACGGTCACCCACCACTGGCCTGGAGGGTTTCATGCGCATCACCGTCAACGTCGACGGCGTGAGCTACACCGACGAAGTGGAACCGCGAATGCTGCTGGTCCACTACCTCCGAGAACGACTGGGCAAAACCGGAACCGTCGTCGGCTGCGACACGAGCAACTGCGGCGCGTGCACGGTCCACCTCGACGGCCACAGCGTGAAGTCCTGCTCCGTGTTCGCGGTGCAGACCGACCGCCACGAGGTCACCACGATCGAGGGCCTGGCGCGGGACGGGCAGCTGCACCCCGTGCAGAAGGCGTTCCACGAGAACCACGCGCTCCAGTGCGGGTTCTGCACCCCCGGCATGATCATGCAGTCGCTGGACCTCATCGCCGACCACCCCGACCCGGACGAGGAGACCGTCCGCAAGGGCCTGGAGGGCAACCTCTGCCGGTGCACCGGCTACCAGAACATCGTGAAGGCCGTGCGCGCCGCCGCCCACGAGATGCGTCCCGGCGCGGGGCCGGCGGCCGAGCAGGTCACCCCGTCGCACGTCGGGGGCGGGGAATGACCGCCACCGTCGAGCCGGAGATCGGCAAAGCGAGGCTGCGCAAGGAGGACGCGCGGCTGATCACCGGCGACACCCGGTGGACCGACAACATCCAGATGGCCGGGATGCTGCACATGGCGGTGCTCCGCAGCCCCATGGCGCACGCGAAGATCACCAGCATCGACGTCACCGCGGCCGCGGCCATGCCGGGCGTGCTGCTGGTGCTGACCGGCGAGGACGTGGCGGACGAGCAGGGCAGCCTGCCGTGCGCGTGGCCGATCACCGAGGACATGCTCGCCCCGCCCGCCCCGTCGCTGGCCGTGGACGAGGTCAACTTCGCCGGTGAGGGCGTCGCGCTCGTCATCGCCCGCACCGACTACGAGGCGCACGACGCGCTGGCCGCGATCGACGTCGAGTACGAAGACCTGCCGGTGGTGCTGGACATGAACGCGGCGGTCGCCGACGGCGCCGACCTCGTGCACCCCGACCTCGGCACGAACAAGAGCGCCACGTGGATCTTCGACTCCGCCGAGGCGGGCACGGGGTCCGACGTCGAGCAGGCCATCGCCGAGGCGGAGGTGACGGTCACCAGGACGTTCCGCCAGCAGCGGCTCATCCCGGCGTTCATGGAGCCCCGGTCCGTCGTGGTCGACCCCGGCGGTGGCTCGATCACGATGTGGTCGGCCACCCAGGTCCCGCACATCCTGCGCTGGATGCTCGCCGCCGTGCTCGGCATCCCCGAGCAGAAGGTGCGGGTCATCGCGCCGGACGTCGGCGGCGGATTCGGCGGCAAGCTCCAGGTCACGCCAGAGGAGGTGCTGACCCTGCTGGTCGCGCGCCGCCTCGGCAAGCCGGTGAAGTGGACCGAGACGCGCACCGAGTCGATGCTGTCCGCCCACCACGGCCGGGACCAGATCCAGCACCTGACGATCACCGCGCGCCGCGACGGCACGGTCACCGGGCTCAAGGTCGACCTGCTCGCCGACATGGGCGCGTACCTGCGGCTGGTCACGCCGGGCGTGCCGATCCTGGGCGCGTTCATGTTCAACGCCATCTACAAGTTCCCGGCGTACAGGTTCACCTGCGTCAACGTGTTCACGAACAAGGTCCCGACGGACGCCTACCGCGGGGCAGGCCGCCCCGAGGCCACGTTCGCGATCGAGCGGATCATGGACGAACTGGCCGTCGAGCTCGACATCGAGCCGATGGAGCTGCGCCGCAAGAACTGGATCAAGCACGAGGAGTTCCCGTTCACCACGGTCTGCGGGCTCACCTACGACTCGGGCAACTACGAGGCCGCGACCGACCGGGCCGTGGAGCTGTTCGGGTACGACGAGCTGCGGCAGGAGCAGGCCAGGCGCCGGGAGAGCGGTGACCCGGTGCAGCTGGGCATCGGCATCTCGACGTTCACCGAGATGTGCGGCCTCGCGCCGTCGCGGGTGCTCGGCTCGCTGCGCTACGCCGCGGGCGGCTGGGAGCACGCGGCGATCCGGATGCTGCCCACCGGCAAGGTCGAGCTGATCACCGGCACGTCGCCGCACGGGCAGGGCCACGAGACGGCGTGGAGCCAGATCGTGGCGGACCGGCTCGGCGTGCCGTTCGAGGACGTCGAGGTGCTGCACGGCGACACGCAGTCCTCGCACAAGGGCATGGACAGCTACGGGTCGCGGTCGCTGGCGGTCGGCGGCACGGCGGTCGTGCTGGCCGCGGACAAGGTGCTGGCGAAGGCCCGCACGCTGGCCGCGCACCTGATGGAGTGCTCGGAGTCCGACGTGGACTTCGCGGCCGGGCAGTTCTCCGTGCGCGGCACGGGAACCAGCACCGCGCTCGGCGACGTCGTGCTGGCGGCGCACGTGGCGCACAACCTGCCGGACGGCATGGAGCCGGGCATGGACGCCGAGTGCACGTTCGACCCGACGAACTTCTCGTTCCCGCACGGCACGCACCTGTGCGCGACCGAGGTCGACACCGAGACCGGCGCGGTGAAGATCCGCAAGTACGTCTGCGTGGACGACATCGGCGAGGTGGTGAACCCGCTGATCGTCGAGGGCCAGGTGCACGGCGGGCTGGCGCAGGGCATCGCGCAGGCGCTGTTCGAGGAGGCCGTGCACGACGAGTCGGGCACCCTCACGACGGCGACGCTGGCGGACTACCTGGTGCCGACGGCGGCGGACCTGCCGCACTTCACCACCGACCGCACGGTGACGCCCGCGGACTCGAACCCGTTGGGGGTCAAGGGAGTCGGCGAGGCGGGCACGATCGCGTCGACCCCGGCCGTGGTGAACGCGGTGCTCGACGCCGTGCGCCACCTCGGCGTGCAGGACATCGAGATGCCGTGCACGCCGATGCGCGTGTGGAAAGCGGTGCACCAGGGCAAGGAACGAGGGGTGCCGACGACACCGGTCGCCGCGGGCGGCCTCGGCTCCATCGACGCGCAGGGAGGTGCGGAGTGATCCCCGCGGAGTTCGACTACGTGGCGCCGTCCTCGGTGGAGGAAGCGGTGCGGGCGCTCACGGAGGCCGGTGAGGACGCCAAGGTCCTGGCCGGAGGCCAGAGCCTGATCCCGGTGCTGCGCATGAGGTTGGCCGCGCCGAACGTGGTCGTGGACCTGTCGAACCTGACCGAGCTGACGGGCGTCCGCGACGACGGCGACTCGCTGCTCATCGGGGCGATGACCACGCACCACGAGCTCCAGCGCGACCACCTGGTCCGCGACCACGCCCGGCTGCTGGCCCTCGCCACCGACGAGGTCGCGGACCCGCAGGTGCGGCACCGCGGCACGTTCGGCGGCGCGCTGGCCCACGCGGACCCGGCAGGCGACCTGCCCGCCCCCGCGCTGGCGATGGACGCGACGATGGTCATCGTCGGGCCGGGTGGCCGTCGGGAGGTGCCCGCGGCGGAGTTCTTCGTCGACTACTTCACCACGGTGCTGGAGCCGAACGACGTCCTCGTCGACATCCGCGTGCCGAAGCTGACCGGCTGGAGCGCGCACTACGAGAAGTTCAACCGGGTCGCGCAGGCGTGGTCGATCGTGGCCGTGGCGGCGGCGGTCCGGGTGGTCGACGGCACCATCGCCGAGGCCAGGGTGGCGCTCACCAACATGGGGCCGACCCCGGTGCGCGCGCACGGCGTGGAGGAGGCCCTGGTCGGGCAGCCCGCCACGGCCGGGTCGATCACCGCCGCGGCTGCCCGCGCGGCCGAGGGCACGAACCCGACGACGGACGGCAACGCCGACGCCGAGTTCCGCTCGCACCTCGCGCGGGTGCTGACCGGGCGGGCCCTCACCGCAGCGGTGGGAGCATGAGGCTGGAGCACGAGTTCACGGTCCCGGCCCCGGTCGGGACCGTGTGGACCGCGCTCCTGGACCCGGAGAGGGTGGCGCCGTGCATGCCCGGCGCCACCCTGACCGAGGTCGACGGGACGCGGTTCACCGGCACCGTGAAGGTGAAGCTCGGCCCGATCACCCTGATGTACAAGGGATCGGGCGAGTTCCTGGAAACCGACGAGACGACGCGCACGGCCGTGATCAAGGCGTCCGGCAAGGACGTCCGCGGCAACGGCACGGCGGCTGCCACGGTCACGGCGGTGCTGACCGGGGTCGACGGCGGCACGCGGGCGGCCGTCGTGACCGACCTCAGCATCACCGGCAGGCCCGCCCAGTTCGGCAGGGGCCTGATCGCCGAGGTCGGGGGCAAGATCATCGATCAGTTCGCCGTTTGCCTGGCGAGCAGGCTCGGATCGGAGGAGGCTGGCAGGGACGACGACACCGCTGCCGAGTCCCCCGAGGAAGCCGACGTGACCCAACAGCACCTCAGAGCCGTTCCGGACCGGGCAGACGAAGCAGAGGCGATCGACCTGCTCGGCACCGCGGGCGGACCCGTGCTCAAGCGGGCCGTGCCGGTGGCGCTCGGGCTCGTCGTCCTCGCGCTGGTGGTCTCCCGGCTCAGGCGGCACCGCTGAACGACCGGCGCGGGCGGTCGTTGGCGGTCCTGACCGCCTGCGCCGTCCTGGCCGCGTGCACGGGCGCCACCGGCACGCCCGTCGCCTCCTCCGTCTCCTCCGCCGCGTCCTCCGACACCGGGCTCGCCATCGCACCGCCGCCCCCGCCCCCGCGGTCCTTCACCCTCGCCGCGGGCGGCGACATCCTCGTCCACCCCGCGCTCACCGACCAGGCCAAGGCCGACGGCGGCGGCACCCCGGACTTCGGGCCGCTGCTGGAGGGCCTGCGCTCGGCGGTCGACGCAGACCTGTCCATCTGCCACCTGGAGACGCCGCTGTCCGCCCCCGGCGCCCCGACGTTCGGCTACCCCGCGTTCAGCGCGCCGCCGGAGATCGCGAAGGCGCTGGTGGACCTCGGGTACGACAGCTGCTCGACCGCGTCCAACCACACGCTGGACCGCGACGTGCAGGGCGTGCGGACCACGCTGGACGTGCTGGACTCGGTCGGCCTCAAGCACACCGGGTCGGCGCGCAGCCCGGAGGAAGCCGCGACCCCGCTGGTCATGGACGCGAACGGCGTGAAGGTCGGGCAGGTCGCGTTCACCTACGGCTACAACGGGATCCCGCTCCCCGAGCCGTGGATCGCCAACACCCTCGACCCCCAGCGGGTCGTCGAGGCCGCCCGCGCCGCGAAGGCCGCCGGCGCCGAGGTCGTGGTCGCCAGCCTGCACTGGGGCGCCGAGTACGAGGCCGACCCGACCCTCGAACAGCGCACGATGGCCGCGACGATCCTCGCCGACCCCGCCGTCGACCTGGTCATCGGCACGCACGTGCACACCGTGCAGCCGGTGGAGCAGATCGCGGGCAAGTGGGTCGTGTACGGCATGGGCAACGAGATCGCGAAGCACGAGGAGCCCCGCGGCACCACGGAGGAAGGCCTGATCGCCCGTTTCAGGTTCGTCCAGGGCCCGCAGGGCTGGCGGGTGGACGAGGCGAAGTACCGCCCCACCCTGGTCGAACTCGGCCCTCCGATCCGGGTCGTCGACCTGTCCTCGTCCCCTCCGACGCCCCGCCGCACCGAGGCGCTGGCGCGCACCGACGAGATCGTCGGCCGCCTCGGCGCGGCCGCCGCGGGCCTCGGGCGGTAGCCGGTTCCTCCCGGCGTTGAACCGGAAACGCCGCACGGCCGTGAACCTGCTGTACATCGGGATCACCGCTCGCCAGCACCGGAGGACGGCCGCTCATGACCGGGAACGACGCGAACCCCTTCGCCGCGAAGACGGCGCTGCTCCGCCTCCCGAGGCGGGGCACGACCACCGTGGGCGGCCCCGTGCCGGACCAGGCCATCGCGCCCGTCATGCCGCTGCCCCGGCGTCCCGCGGGCCGTCCGCTGCGCGTCGACGTCGTCGGCGGCGGGCCGGTCGGCCTCACGTTCGCGTGCACGCTGCGGGCGTTGATGGGCGACCAGGTCGTGATCCGCGTGCACGACTCCCGCTGGCACCGCCGCAACGGCCGCGTCCTGTGGCGCGAGCGCGCGGAGGGCAACACCCGCCGCGAGCAGGTCGTGACGCTGCAGAGCAACGTGTGGTCCAACTTCCCGGAGAAGGTCAAGCGGCGCCTGTTCACCGAGGGTCGCTTCGGCGAGATGTGGCCGCTGGGCCCGGACTCCCCGGCCGAGCGCGGCCGACCCCGCAACCTGAAGATCCGCTGGATCGAGGACAGCCTGCTGGACCTGGCGCAGGACGTGTACGGCATCGAGTTGCGCGCCGAGACCTACGAGGTCCCCGTGAAGTGGGACGGCACCGACGTCCTGGCGATCTGCGACGGCGCCAGGTCCAGGACCCGCGACGGCCTGAAGGACGCGTTCGGCACCCCCGACCGCGACTTCTACTCGATCAACGGCACCCCGCTGGAGGAGACCGTCCTCGGCATCCGGGTCAGGTCGAACCTCCCGGACGAGTACACGGTCCCGCTGACGGTCAGCCAGAACCGCTTCCTCTTCAACTCGCTGGGCGGCGGGTTCATCAACATGCGCCTCACCGCCGAGGAGGCCTCCGAGATCGTGGCGATCGGCGAGAACGGCCCGGTCGAGTGCATCGAGCGCTACTCGTGCACGATGCGCCCGCTGGGCGACCGGTTCGTCTGCGACCGCCACCGGTCCTCGTTCAAGCCGTCGATCGACCCGCTCTCCTTCCTGTGGCCCCGGATCCAGGACGGCATCCGCTTCTTCGGCGCCTCGCAGGCGGACTTCCTCAGCCTCACCTCGTTCAAGCTGGGGATGCGGCAGAACTCCCGCTTCACCGCCCAACTCGCCCCCGGCACGTGGGGCTTCCTGCTCGGCGACGCCGCCAACTCGCTCCACTTCTGGCCCGGCCGAGGCCTCAACACCGGCGTCAAGAGCGCCCAGTCGCTCGCCACCGCGCTGCGGCAGCGCTGGCAGGGCAACGACTTCCGCTCGTCCGACTTCTCGTCGCACGAGGGCACCATGCAGCAGTTGCAGTACCGCGAGAAGTCCCGCGCGTGGACCACGATGGTCATGCCGGACGAGAACGGCGCGCCCCGCGGCATCGAGGACCGCGTCCGCGACGGCCTGGAGGGCCCGTTCGACCGCGAGGCCCTCACCACCGAGCTGTGGAACCGCGTGCGCGACGTCAAGAACCGCCTGGCCCCGCGAATGGGCCACCTGCCGAACGACCAGTGGTACCTGGACAAGATCAACGGCCTGCACGTCAAAACCCTCAAGGTGATGGTGGAGACCGGCCCGTGGATCACCCGCGAGATCGGCGGCGACGAGGTCTCGGTCAGCGTCGACTTCCCCGAACCGTCCCGCCGCGACATCCCGATCACCCACCTCCGCGCCACGTCGCTGGCGGGGTAGGTCCTACGGTGGCGCGATGACGCCTCCCACGAGCCTCCGACCCGAGCCCATCACCACCGAGCGGCTCGTGCTGGAGCCGTTGCGGGTGGAGCACGCCGAGGAGATGGCGGCTCTGCTGGACGACGTCCGGCTGCACGAGTTCATCGGCGGTGAACCACCGAGCCCGGACCAGTTGCGGGACAGGTACACCCGGCAGGTGGCGGGGGTCGAGCGGGGATGGCTCAACTGGATCGTGCGGCACGGCGGGGCGGTCGTGGGGACGGTGCAGGCGACCCTGGAGGACGGGGTCGCGGAGGTGGCCTGGGTGATCGGTGTCGCGCACCAGGGGCGGGGGTTCGCGGGGGAGGCGGCTGTCGGGATGGGGGAGTGGCTGCTGGCCCGCGGCGTGCCGGGGTTGGTGGCGCACGTGCATCCGGAGCACCTGGCGTCCGTCGCGGTGGCTCGGCGGGTGGGGCTGGTCGCGACCGACGTGGTGGTCGACGGTGAGGTGCGGTGGGTCAGCGCAGGGCGGTGACGCGGGCCAGGCGGTCGAGCCAGCGGGCCGTGGTGGGGGCGTCGGCGGCGAAGCGCTCGTGCAGGTCGGGGACGGGGGCGGTGCCGGGGACGGGGAGGTGTCCGTCCACCGGGCGCAGGGAGTCGGTGGTGACGTCGCCGGTCATGAGCGACAGGGTCGCCAGGCCGCAGGCGTGGTCGAGTGACGGCAGGGCGGCGGCCAGTGCGAGGCCGGCCGCCAGGCCGACGGAGGTCTCCACGGCCGAGGAGACGACGCACGGGAGGCCGGAGGCCTCGGCGACCTTCAACGCCCGGCGCACGCCGCCCAGCGGAGCGACCTTGATCACGGCGATGTCGGCCGCGCCCGCCACGGCGACCTTCAGCGGGTCCTCGGCGCGGCGGATCGACTCGTCCGCGGCGATCGGCACGTCCACCCGGCGGCGGACCGCGGCCAGTTCCTCGATGGTGCGGCACGGCTGCTCGACGTACTCCAGGCCACCGGCGGCGCGGTCGAGCGCCGCGATCGCGGTGACCGCGAAGTCCACGTCCCACGCCATGTTCGCGTCCACCCGCACCTTGCCTCCGGGGCCCAGGGCGTCGCGGACGGCGGCGACCCGTTCCAGGTCCGACGACAGCGGCGCGCCCGGATCGGCGACCTTCACCTTCGCCGTGGCGCAGCCGGACGCCGCCACGATCTCGAACGCGCGCTCCGGTGGGACGACGGGAACGGTGCAGTTGACCGGGATCGACGAGCGCAGGGGAGCGGGCCAGTGCAGGCCCGCGGCTTCCTCCGCGCTCTCCAGCCACGGCACGCACTCGGCGTCGGAGTAGTCCAGGAACGGGCAGAACTCACCCCACCCGGCGGGCCCTTCCAGCAGCACGCCCTCGCGCACGGTGATGCCCCGGAAGCGGTTGCGCATCGGGATCGCGTACACCCGGATCGAGGAGACGTCCACGACCCCATCCTGTCAAACCCGGTGCCGCCCGGCCCGTCGGCCGGACGGCACCGGACCGTCAGCCGACCTCGGGCAGCTTCGGCCCGAGCAGGTCGTCGGCGTCGACGATCTTGTACGCGTAGCCCTGCTCCGCGAGGAAGCGCTGGCGGTGCGCCGCGTAGTCGGTGTCCAAGGTGTCCCGCGAGACCACGGAGTAGAAGTGCGCCTGACGGCCGTCACCCTTGGGGCGCAACAACCTCCCCAGTCGCTGGGCCTCCTCCTGCCGGGACCCGAAGGTGCCGGACACCTGCACCGCCACCGAGGCCTCCGGCAGGTCGATGGAGAAGTTCGCGACCTTCGACACGACGAGCGTGCGGATCTCGCCCTTGCGGAACGCGTCGAACAGAGCCTCGCGCTCCCTGTTCTTCGTGGACCCCTGGATGATCGGCGCGTTCAGCGCCGCGCCCAGCTCGTCCAACTGGTCCAGGTACGCGCCGATCACGAGCGTCGGCTCACCGGGGTGCTTGTCCAGGATCGCTTGCACCACGGGCATCTTCGTGCGCGCCGTGGAGCAGAGCTTGTACCGCTCCTCCGGCTCGGCGGTCGCGTACAGGAGCCGCTCGTTGTCGGTCAGCGTGACGCGGACCTCGGTGCACTCCGCGGGCGCGATCCAGCCCTGCGCCTCGATGTCGCGCCACGGCACGTCGTACCGCTTCGGCCCGATGAGCGAGAACACGTCGCCCTCCTGGCCGTCCTCGCGCACCAGCGTCGCCGTCAGACCGAGGCGGCGCCGGGACTGCAGGTCCGCCGTCATGCGGAAGACGGGCGCGGGGAGCAGGTGCACCTCGTCGTAGACGATCAGGCCCCAGTCGCGCGAGTCGAACAGCTCCAGGTGCTTGTACTCGCCCTTGGACTTGCGGGTGATCACCTGGTACGTGGCGATGGTGACCGGCCGGATCTCCTTGCGCTCGCCCGAATACTCGCCGATCTCCTCCTCGGTCAACGACGTGCGCGCGATCAGCTCGCGCTTCCACTGCCTGCCCGCGACGGTGTTCGTCACCAGGATCAGCGTGGTCGCCTGGGCCTCGGCCATCGCCGCGGCGCCGACCAGCGTCTTGCCCGCACCGCAGGGGAGCACGACGACACCGGAGCCGCCCGCCCAGAACGCCTGGGCTGCCATCCGCTGGTAGTCGCGCAGCTGCCAGCCGTCCTCGGCCAGCGAGATCGGGTGCGCCTCGCCGTCGACGTAGCCCGCGAGGTCCTCGGCGGGCCAGCCGATCTTCAGGAGCACCTGCTTGAGCCTGCCGCGCTCGCTCGGGTGCACGGCGATCGTGTCCGGGTCGATGCGCTCGCCGAGCATCGGCGCTATCTTCTTGTGCCTCAGCACCTCTTCGAGGACCGCTCGGTCCACTGTGCTCAGCACCAGGCCGTGCACGGGGTTGTTCGCCAGCTGCAACCTGCCGAAGCGGCTCATGGTGTCGACGACGTCGACGAGCAGCGGCTGCGGCACGGGGTAGCGCGAGAACCGCACCAGTGCGTCTACGACCTGTTCCGCGTCGTGTCCGGCGGCGCGGGCGTTCCACAAGGCGAGGGGGGTGACCCGGTAGGTGTGCACGTGTTCGGGTGCGCGCTCCAGCTCCGCGAACGGGGCGATGGAGGTGCGCGCCTCGTCAGCGAGCGGGTGGTCGACCTCCAGCAGCAAGGTCTTGTCTGACTGGACGATCAACGGGCCGTCGGTCACGGGTGCCGGCTCCTGTCGGTTGGCGTTCTTCCATTGTCACAACAACGCGCAAGCCGCAGGCAGTCCCGTGGCCCACCGCGGCCCCGAGGCGACGCCGAGCACCTGGCGGCGGTTTGGTAGAACTCTCCAAAACCAGCAATCGGGTGCCTACGTTCTGCTAGGTCCGGACACCCACGGGACCTCCAGCAAAGGTGATCATGAGCAACGAGTCGACTCCCGACCCCACGTCCGACGACGCGGCGAAGACCGCGCCCCCGGCATCGGAAGCCGCCCCTGACGCCGCCGCGACACCCGCACCCGCTCCGGACGAGGCGCCTGCTGCCAAGCCCGCGGTCAAGCGCGCGCCCAGGCCGAGGAAGACCGCCGCCAAGCCCGCCGCCGCCGAGGGGGCGGAGACCGCGGAGGTCGCGGCGGAGGCGGCGCCCGCCAAACCCGTCGCCAAGCGGGCTCCCAGGCCGAGGAAGGCACCGGCCAAGCCCGCCGCCGAGACCATCGGGACGGCGGAGGCCGCAGAGGCTCCGGCAGCCCCGATCGCCCCGGCGTCCGCGGTGGACCCCGTGGCCGCCGACCCGGTGACCGAGCCGGTCCCCGCGGTCGTCAAGCCCTCGGTCAGGCGGACCAGGGCCGCGAAGCCCGCCGCCAAGGCCGCCGCGCCCGTCGCGGCGCAGGAGCAGGCCCCGGAACCCGCCGAGCCGGTCACCGCGCCGGTGCCGGTCCCGACGGCCACCGAGGTCGCCAAGCCCGCCGAGGTCACGACGTCCGCCGAGGTCACGACGTCCGCCGAGGTCACGAGGCCCGTCGAGCCGGTGACGGAACCGGTGCCGGTTCCCACGAACGCCGAAATCGCCAAGCCCGCCGAGGTCAAGAGGCCTGTCGAGCCCGTGCCGGTTCCCGCGACCGCCGAGGTCGACAAGCCCGCCCCGGTCGAGGAGGAGCCGGTCACCGAGGCCCTGCCGATCCTCACCCCCACCGGGCCCGCCGAGCCCGTGCGGGCGAAGGACGAGCCCGAGGAGCCGGTGACCGAGGCCCTGCCGATCCTCACCCCGACCGGGCCCGCCGAACCGGCGAAGCCCGCCGAGCCGGCGCCCGTCGCCGCTCCGGCCGCGGTCGTCGAACCGGCGAAGCCCGCCGAGCCCGCGCCCGTGGCGGCTTCCGCGAAGCCGGCCGAGGAGCCGGTCGTCGCTTCCGAGAAGCCCGTCGACGAGCCCGTGGCCACTCCGGTGGAGCCCGCCGACGAGCCCGCGAAGCCCGCCGGGTCGGCTCCCGTGGCCGCTTCCGCGAAGCCCGTGGAGTCGGCGTCCGTGGCCGCTTCCGCGAAGCTCGCGGAGGCCCCGGTCGCCACCCCCGTGGAGGCCCCGGAGCCGGTGAAGGCCGCCGACCAGCCGACCGGCCCCGCTCCCGCGGCACCCGCCCCGCAGGCAGCCCCAGGGGTTCCCCAGCAGGCCGCGGACGGCTCGGCCAACGTCCTCTACCGGAAGCCCAAGCCGGAGGACGACGAGGAGGACGAGGGCCCCTCGCGGAACTGGGGTCGGCTGATCGCGATCGTCGCCGTGGTGATCGTCCTGATCGCGGGCATCGTCTACGCCGTCACCGCGTTCGGCGGTGGCGACGACCCAAAAGACGCCTCGGCCGGTGACTGCGTGAGCCTCTCGGCCAAGTCGCTCGAGGAGTCGGAGACGGTCAAAACGGTCGACTGCGACGACAACAATGCCCTGCTGAAGGTGGGCAAGGTGATCGGCAACGACACCGAGTCGTGCCCGGAGACGACCTTCTACCAGCAGTACCCGGTCGACGGGAAGCCCACGCAGGGCTTCCGGCTGTGCCTGCTGCCGAACCTGGCCGAGGGGTCCTGCTACCAGCTCGACGAGAGCGCGAACTACGTCAAGGCCGAGTGCAAGGGGGTCGAGGCCCTCAAGGTGGTCAAGGTCATCGAGGGGACCGACGACACGAGCCAGTGCCCGGACGGCGCGGGCGAGTCGTACCCGGAACCGAAGGTGACGTACTGCTTCGCACCCGCCGAGAGCTGATCGGAGCTTGATCCCGTACCACCATGTGGGAGTAAACCTCTACGTGGTGGTACGGGAGACACTTCTTTTTGCCACTTTTCGGTGAATACCGTCAACTCGCCGAGCGCCGGTGCCGATGTCCAGCACCATGCGCAAGATCGTCACCGGTCTCGGTGTGGTTGCCCTCGTCCTGCTCGGCGTGTACGCCCTCGGCTTCTTCGACAGCGAGCAGCCGCCGGTGCCCGTCGGCCAGTGCGCCAGCGTCTCCCGCGCCGCTGACGCCCCCCGCTTCACCCCTCTGGACTGCGGTTCCGACCAGGCGAACGTCAAGGTCGCCAAGGTCGTGGCCCAGACCGGGGAGGGCTGCCCCGCGGGTGGTTCCAGCTACTCGACCTTCACCTCCAGCGTCACCCTGTGCCTGATCCCGAACCTCGTCGAAGGCTCCTGCTACGGCCAGGACCGGGTCGCCGGACTGCTGAAGGTGCCGTGCGGCACCGCCCAGTCGGTCAAGGTCGCGAAGGTCCTCGGCGGCGGCGCGGCGTGCGGGGAGCAACGCGCTGTGTCATACCCGGAACCCGCCGTGACCTTCTGCCTCGCGGAGGGCGGCGCCTGACAACGATGTGGTCACTTCGCTGCGCCGATCCGGGCCGCCGGCTACGTTTCGGCCTCCCGTGAAGCGAGAGGACCACCCGTGAGCACGCCCAACTACCCGCCACCAGGCCCACCCCAGGGCCCGGTCCCGCCTCCGTACGGGGCGCAGCCGCCGCCGTACGGCCAGCAGGGCCCGCAGCAGGGTTGGGGCCAGCACCAGCAGCCGCCACCGCCGCAGGGCTGGGCGCCGCCGCAGCAGCCCGGCCAGCCGCCGTACGGGGCGCAGCCCGCGTTCGGCCAGCCCGGCCAGCAGCTGCCCCCGATGCCGCCCGCCAAGAAGGGCGGCGGCAAGGTCAAGCTCGTCCTGACGCTGCTCGTGGTGGCGGGCCTGGTCGTCGGCGGCTACTTCCTGAACAAGAGTTCGCCGTCCAGCGCGAACGCGGGTGACTGCATCAACATCATCTCGGCCAGCATCGTCGACCCGAAGATCGAGAAGGTCGAGTGCGGCTCGCAGAGCGCCGCGTACAAGGTCGCGAAGAACCTGGACAGCGCTTCGGACACGTGCCCGGAGGGCGACTACGGGTCGTACTCCGAGAGCGGTCGGCGGAGCAGCGGCTACACGCTCTGCCTGATGCTGAACGCGGCCGAGGGCGACTGCTTCAAGACCGAGGGCAACTTCGTCTCGGGCAAGACCAGCAAGGTCACCTGCGACGCGTCGGCCAGCTACAAGATCTCGAAGGTCGTGACCGGCAGCACCGACAAGGCGGTGTGCGGTGGCGACGGGAACGAACTGGTCTACTCCGAGCCCGCGACCGTCCTGTGCCGGATCGCGCCGGACGAGACGGGCGGCACCGTCGGGGGCTGACGGACGCGGGGACGGTCCCGGGGTCGTCCCCGCCCGGCCGGACGGGGCGACGGGCTAGACCACTGGGCTTCACGACGGCGCGGAACACGCGTGCCCAACCCCGGAAACGGGCGTGGGTACCGCTGTTCGGGCGGTGTGCGCGTTGGGCCAATCCAGTGATGGATCTTGACGTCCTCGCGGAAAACCGAAACGGGGCGGTCACCCAAGGTGACCGCCCCGTTCCAGTTGGCTAGTTCGTCGTGCCCGGTGGCAGCAGTTGCTGCACGTCGAGCCTGCGCGGCAGCACGTCCTCGGTGTCCATCATGTCCGCGACCCGCTGGAGGCGGATCGGGTTGAGGGACAGCGGGAAGGTGCCGACGGAGACCAGCGACGCGGTCTGCTGGTCGACGTCGATGTAGCTGCTCAGGACGTCCTGGACGCTGATCTTGTTGTTCGTCGCGGCCTGCTGCGCGTTGCGCAGGACCGAGCGGAACAGCGCCAGCGTCTTGGGGTTGCCGTCGGCGAACTTCTTGCTCGCCGCGTACCCCGACATCGGGAAGTCCTTCGTCGGGCCGATCGCGGTGTCGGTCACCACACGGGCGCCGATGTCCCGCTGGGCCTTGGTGATGAACGGCTCGATCATCCAGGCGGCGTCGACGCTCTGGGACTCCATCGCGGTGATCATCTGGTCGAACGGGAGCTCGCGGAAGGCGATCCGCTGCTTCTCGATGCCCGCGGTGTCCAGCACGGCCCTGGTGGTCAGGGCGCCGATGTCGTTGTCGTCGGGCACCGCGATGCGCGGCGCGGGGATCTGGGAGGCGCTGTTGTAGCTCTGCTTGGTCGTGACCAGCGCCATCGAGTTGGCGCCCGCCTGGTAGGCCTCGCCCTGGAGTTGCAGCTGCGTGTCCTCGACGGCGACCTTGCGGAACAGGGTCACGTGGCTCGCCCAGGTGATGTCCAGCGTGGTGTCGAGCTGCTTGATGCCCTCGTCCTCGCTGGTCTGGGGCACGAGCTGGACTTGGAGCCCGGCCTTCTCGAACAGCTTCTCGTTGATCGCGATGCGGAGCGGGGCGACGTCCACGACCGGCATGACGCCGATGCGGAGCGTGTTGCGCTCGATGTCGGTGGCGCCGTTGTCGCCGCCACCGGGCAGCAGGCTGCACCCCGCGGTGGTGGAGACGACGGTCAGGGCACACGCGACCAGCGCTGCCGCACGTCGCAGAACATGCGCTCGGGTAGGCATGGCACCTCTCGCCTGGTTGACTCGGGGAGTCGAGTTGATCAGTGTTCGTCGTCACGCGCCATACTTGCCGTCAGGCCGCCGGGGATGGTGGCTCAGAGGCAGATAGGTATCGACGTTCGGGGATGTTAACCACCCGGACGTATGAAGCGACAGCCCAACTCGATACGGTGCGTGCTGCTAGAGGCTTCCATGAAGCAGGGGCAGACCATTACGCTGCCGGCCGGGTGGTACAGGTCCTAGCGGACCATCGGGTTCCTGGAGCAGAATGGGGCGCTCGGGTCAGCGCTAGGCTCCTGTACGGCAATTCGCCTGATTTTGCGAGTCCATACTTCGGTCCGGGGGAGAGGCCGGGGACACTGCTGCCGGAAGAGGAAGCCCAGGGTGGCCCGACGAGAGAGAGGTCCCAGCCAGTCCGGCGCGGGGACCGCAACCCGCTCCGATAGGCCCGAAACGGGTGACGGACTGGCTGCGCTACGTGATGCAACTGTGACCGAGTCGACGGGATCTGGAAAAACCGACGTGCCGCAGAACAGCGCAGCAGATGCGCAGAGCGCTCGTACGTCGAGCTTCCGGCTGCGCAACTGGCGCCTCCGGACCAAGCTGTTCGCCGTGCTGCTCATCCCGACCGTCGCCGCGCTCGCGCTGGGCGGCCTCCGGGTGCAGTCGGACCTGCAGAGCGCGACCGACTTCAACCAGCTGGCGAACGAGGTCCAGCTGGAGAGCTCCGTCGCGGACCTCGTGCAGCAACTCCAACGCGAGCGCGACCTGAGCGTGAGCCACGTGGCCTCGGGCAAGCAGATCGACCGGGTCGTGCTCGACCGCCAGCTGCGCCGGGTGAACGACACCCTGGACGCTCTGCAGACCAAGATCACCGAACTGAGCGGCGACCTGGACGCGGAAGAGGCCGACCGCTTCCGCCGCGCCGCCGAGCAGCTCAAGCGCCTCAACAGCCTCCGCAACGCCGTGCGCGACACCGCGTACCCCTCGGACGCCGTCCTGCGCACCTACTCCGAGTCGGTGGAGAGCCTCCTCGACCTCGGTGAACAGGCCATCGCGGGCATCAACGACCCCGAGCTGGTGCGGTTGCACCTGGCGACCAACGCGATCGCGCGCATCAAGGAGCAGGAGTCCCGCAAGCGCGGCATCCTGCTCGACGTCTTCCAGCGCAAGGACTTCCCCGCGGGCCAGCAGCGCCTGCTGCTGGCGGCGAACGCCGAGCTCGAAGCGGCCCGGAACGACTTCCGCAAGTCGGCGTCGCCCGACCAGGCGAAGATCTACGACGACACCGTCACGGGTCTGATCGTCGACACGGCGAACGACATGCAGGAGTCGGCGCTGAACCTGGCGGCGACGAACTCCAGCCTCCAGTCGCTGAGCCCGGAGCGGTGGGACATCGCCTCCACGCTGACGGTCAACCTGACCCGCGACGTGGAGAACCTGCTGCTGGAGCAGCTGCAGAACCGCACGGACGAGAAGACCGGCGCCGCCCGCGCCGCCGCGTTCCGCGACTCGGGCCTGGTGCTCGCCGCGCTGCTGCTGGCGCTGGCCATGGCCCTGTTCGTCGCCCGCTCGATCCTCACCCCGCTGCGCATCCTGCGTCGCACCGCTCTCGCGGTGGCCGACCACGGTCTGCCGGAGGCGGTCGAGAAGATCCTCGCCGACCCGAACCCGCAGCTCGCGGCGCAGAACGCCATCGCGCCCGTGCCGATCACGACCAGGGAAGAAGTCGGCCAGGTGGCGCGGGCGTTCGACGCGGTGCACGGCGAGGCGGTCCGCCTGGCGGCCCAGCAGGCCCTGCTGCGCGACAACGTCAACGCGATGTTCGTCAACCTCTCCCGCCGCTCGCAGGCGCTGGTCGAACGCCAGCTGAACCTGATCGACCGGCTGGAGCAGGACGAGCAGGACCCGGACCAGCTCGCCAGCCTGTTCGAGCTCGACCACCTCGCGACCCGCATGCGCCGCAACTCGGAGAACCTCCTGGTCCTCTCCGGCACCGACCTCTCGCGTCGCCTCACCCGGCCCGTTCCCGCGGCCGAGGTGCTGGGCGCGGCGGTGTCCGAGGTCGAGCAGTACGCACGGGTGCAGGTCGGCCAGACCCCGGAGCTCACGGTCCAGGGCCGCGCGGTCAACGACCTCGTGCACCTGATCGCCGAGCTGCTGGACAACGCGACCGCGTTCTCCGACCCCGTGACCAAGGTCACGGTCCGGACGGCGCGCACCCGCAAGGGTGAACTGGCGATCGAGATCCAGGACCGCGGCGTGGGCATGGCCGAGCAGGACATCGTCGACGCCAACGAGCGGCTGGCCGACCCGCCGGACGTCGACGTCGCCGTGTCCCGCCGAATGGGCCTCTACGTGGTCGCCCGGCTGGCCAAGCGCCACGACATCAAGGTCCGCCTGCGGGTCAACGAGGACATCGAGGGCGGCACCACCGCGCTCGTCGTCGTCCCCGGCACGCTCGTCGCGCAGCCCGGTGAGGCCCCCGCCCCGATGGGTGGGCCGACCGAGGCGCTCCCGGACTACAACCCGGCCCAGCGCGCCAGCGGCATCGCGGGCGCGTTCAGCGGCTCGCCGCGCTTCGACGACGACGGCGGCAACAGCTTCCCCTCGCAGGGCGGCGGTTTCCCCTCGCAGGGCGGCGGCACGGGCGACACCGGGTTCCACTCGGCGGGCAGCCTGACGAACACCGGCGGCTTCCCGTCGCAGGAGTTCAGCCCCACCGGGAGCTTCCCGGCTCCGGACCTGAACATGCCGGTCAGCTTCGTGCGGGGCGACTCCGTCCCCGAGCCCAACGCGGTGCCCGCGTTCGGCGTCACGCGGTCGGACGACGACTCCGGGGTCTGGATGCCCATGTCGGGCGACCAGGCGCCGTCGGAGAAGGTGTGGCCCGAGCACGCCAACGCCCACGACCCCGGTCCCTCCACCGGTGAGCAGACCCTGTTCACCGCCTACGAGGACCGGCACGAGGACGCCTCGGCGCCCATCCAGTCGGGCTACGAGACGACCCGCTTCGAGCCCGTGGTGCCCCGCGCCGCGGTGGCGGAGCCCGAGCCGGAGCGGCGCAACGGCAACACGCCCGCGCGCAAGGAGGTCGACCACGACCTCGACGCCCCGACCGAGCGCCTGCCGATCTACGAGGCTGTCCTGTCGCAGTGGTTCCAGGCGGTGGGCAGCGAGACCTCGGCGGCCAAGGCGCAAGCCGTGCCCGCCGCGGAGCACCACGAACCGGCGCGGACCCCCGAGCCGGAGTCCGAGCCCGTGGTCGCGGAGCGCGAGGAAGTGGCGCTGCCGACCCGCAAGCCGAAACCCGTACCCGCCGTGGCCCCCACCACCACCGAGGTTTCCGTACCCTCAAGGCTCGACGGTCTGTCGGCTTCGGGTCTCCCGAAGCGGGCGCCGCGACCCGAAGCCGCACCCGTCCCCGAACCGGAGCCGGTGGCCGAGGTCGAGGTCGAGCAGGTAGAGGAGCAGGAGGCCCCACAGATGCAGGCGGAACCGACCGCCGAAAGCGCTTGGCAGTCCCCGGCCGACGAAGGCTGGTCCGCTGCTCAGGCACTGCTCAGCAAGACGCCAGACGCCAAGACACAAGCGGGGTTGCCCAAGCGGGTGCCCAAGGCTCAGCTTGTGCCAGGGTCAGCCGCGCCGAAGATCCCCTCGGCGCAGCAATCGCAGCGGCCCCCGCTGCCACCACGGTCGCCTGACGCGATCCGTGGACGGATGTCGAGTCTTCAGCAGGGCGTCCGACGAGGGCGACACGCGTTGATCGACGCTTACGCTGGTGACCAGTCGAGCCGGCAAGACGAGGAGCAGGAGTGACGACCGCAGCTCAGCCAGGCAGCTTTGGTTGGCTAATCACCGACTTCGTGCGCCGGGTACCCGGTGTTGCGCACGCCGTTGTCGTGTCGGCGGACGGGCTTCTGCTCGCCGGCTCGCAAGGACTGCCACGTGATCGGGCCGAACAGCTTTCGGCGGTGGCATCCGGTCTGGTCAGCCTCACCGCTGGTGCGGCTCGCTGCTTCGAGGCCGGTGGCGTGAACCAGACCGTGGTCGAGATGGAACGGGGTTACCTGTTCCTGATGTCCATCAGCGACGGGTCGTGCCTCGCCGTACTCGCCGCGCCCAACTGCGACATCGGTCTCGTCGCGTACGAGATGACCTTGTTGGTCGAAAGAGTTGGACAGCAACTCACCCCGGAGCTGCGCGCTCAGCTCCAGGGCGTGGTAAGGCGGTAGACCTCATGAGAGCGTGGGGGTGAGCGGAGATGGCTGAGAGATCGGGCGCTCACGGACGTCGCTTCGGTAGCGGTTTCAACTACCAGGAGTGGGCGGTCGGGGGCTTCCAGTTCTCGGATCCGGACGCCGCAGACCCCGCGCCGGATGAGGAACCCGAAGAGGATGCAGTGCCCAGCGTCAAACCGGTTGTCCGGCGGAAGCGCGGGCGTCCGAAACGCGAGAGCGCGGAGATCGATGGCACAGGGCAGGGGCTAGACGACATGTCTCAGCGTGAGGTTGACGACTCGTCGTACGACTACGACGACGTGCCGAACCGTTTCGACATCGACGGGTACGGAAGTGGTCTGTTCGGAGGACCGGGCGCTGATCTCTTCGGTGCCCACAACCTGCCTGACAGCGTTCCGGAACAACTGCCGTACACGACCGGCCAGCAGCCGATCGTGAGACGGGAGGAGAACCCGGCGGCCGAATCGGGATCACTGGTCCGTCCGTACACCCGGACCGGTGGCCGCACGAGGCCGGACTACGATCTGGCCATCGAGGCACTGGTGTCCACCAGTGACCGCGGGTTGGAACGTGACGCGGCGGTGCTACCGGAACACCGGTCGATTTGCGGGATTTGCACGGACACCCGGTCCGTCGCCGAAGTCGCCGCACACCTCCGACTGCCGTTGGGCGTCGTGCGGGTGCTGATCGGGGACATGGCCAGCATGGGTTTGGTTTTGATTCACCAGGGTGGTCTGGTCGTGGGAGACCGACCTTCCATTGACTTCCTTGAGAGGGTGCTCAGTGGGCTTCGCAGGCTCTAGTCCCCAGGGCGCCGAGGGCGCACGGAAGCCGACGACCTCCGCGAAGATCGTGGTCGCGGGTGGCTTCGGCGTGGGCAAGACGACCTTCGTCGGCTCGGTGTCCGAGATCGTGCCGTTGACCACCGAGGCGGTGATGACCGAAGCCAGCGCGGGTGTGGACGACCTGTCGGCGACGCCGAACAAGGTCACCACCACCGTCGCGATGGACTTCGGACGCGTCTCCCTGGACAGCGACCTGATCCTGTACCTGTTCGGTACGCCGGGTCAGCACCGGTTCTGGTTCATGTGGGACGACCTGGTCCGTGGCGCCATCGGCGCCATCGTCCTGGTCGACACCAGGAGGTTGGCCGACGCCTTCGCGTCGATCGACTTCTTCGACGACAGGCAGCTGCCGTACGTCGTCGGCGTGAACTGCTTCGACGGGTTGCTGCACCACCGCATCGAAGACGTGCGGGAGGCGCTGACGATCGACCAGTCCGTGCCGATAGTGACTTGCGACGCGCGCAATCGGCAGTCGACCAAGCAGACGTTGATCACGCTGGTCGAGCACGCCATGCGCCAGTGGATGTCCGTCCGCGCGGGCTGATCCAACGCCGTCCGGAAGCCTGGTGCGACCCCTCAGTCCAGAGGGGATGCACCAGGCCTTTTGGCGTGCGCTGGGAAGGCCTGAGCCTGCTGGGCCTCCGTGACGCGGCGGCTGATCAGTCCTCGACCAGCGCCGCCGACGTGATGCGGTGCAGCGGGAACCGGCGGACCTCGCCGTAGCTGAGGTCGTAGCCCTCCAGCACGCCGCCGCCGACGACCTGCGGCTTGATCACCCGTGTCGCCGCCGTGCCGTGGGAGTCGACCAGGTCCACCAGCACGCTCCGGCCTTCCCGCGCGGCTCGCTGGAGCAGGTCCACCGTGGCCGAGGGGCCGTTGCCGTGGTTCGCGGGCACGGTCACGCGCTCGCCGCGCTGGGTCGACCTGGCCCGGTCGCCCGCCTTCACCAGCCGCACCAGCTCCACCAGCTGGTCCTCGCTCGGCGTCGGCACGTGGACCGCGCGGCGGGCGGTGCGCGCCTTGCCGGGGATGCGCCGACCGCTGACCCTCAGGTCCAGCACCCGGCCGTCCGGGCCTTCGGCGGCGGGCGCGAAGCCCGCGCCCCGCAGGCCGTCCAGCACCTCGGCCAGGGCCAGCGGGCTGACCAGGACGGTCGGGGCGATCTTGCGCAGGTCCAGCGCGTCCGCGGCGGGGTGCGCCATGACCTCGGTGAGCAGCACCGGGTCGTCGCAGCGCAGGAACGAGCCCGCCGCGCCGCCGCGCAGCCTGCCGTGCTTGCGGGCCGCGTCGTCGATCAGGTACGTCAGCGACTGGGGGATCGGGGTCCGCGACCCCTTGCGGAACAGCTCGTGCAGGTCGGACGCCGTCTTGCCCGCGTCGAACGCGCGGCGCACCGAGCTGTCGCCGACCCGGTAGACGGTGGCGCCGCCCGCCGACTCGACGTCGGCCACCAGCGCCAGGTCGTCGGCCAGTTCCGGCTCCAGCCTGCCGGGGGCGATCACGGTCAGGTCGGCCTGCACCAGGAAGTGGTCGACGGGTGCGGGCAGCGAGTCGGTCAGCTCCTTCGACGCCAGCGCGGGCCCCTCGGTGAGCAGCACCTTGCCCGCCGAGGTGATCGCGCCCCGCGACAGCACGGCCAGGGCGGTGCCCTCCGTGAGCGTCCAGCGGACCAGGTCGTCGCGCAGCCTGCCGCCGCGGCGGGGGGCCCGCCACGCCAGCACGGTCGCCAGCTCGCCCGCGTCGGTCACCGTCGTGCCCGGCGCCAGACCGGCCAGCGCCTCCAGGACCCGGCGGCGGTCGCGCGGGGCGTTGGGGCGGTTCAGCTCGGCGGACAGCGGGTTGAGCAGCCGCTCCTTCTCGTCGCGCTGCCCGATCAGGCCGGGCAGGCGGGGGAGTTCGAGCCACGCCTGCGCCAGCGTCGACCAGCGGACCTCCGGCGTCGCGGTCAGCCAGCCGTCCGCCAGCGCCGTCGGCACCCACTCCGGGTCCACGCCCTCGCTGTCGGCGATCAGCCCCGCGGCCACGGCCACCTCGATCAGCAGCGAGGCGCGGGCTTCGTCGACCTCCAGGTCCTTGGCGATCCGGCGCATCTCCCGCACGCCGAGGCCGCCGGTGCGCAGCACGGCGGGCGGGTCCTCCGACCAGGCGTTGATAAGGGATTCGGTGTGGCGCAACAGCTCCAGCGCCTCACCGCCGCCGGTCTCGTCCACGACGGACGCGTCCAGCGCGGTCGTGCGCAGCACGGGCTCGGTGACCTGGAGCGGGCCGAGCGGCCGGTCGCCGCGCACGGCCAGACCCACCTCGCGCGGCAGTTCCACGGTCTTGCCGTCGCGGCGGATCAGCAGGCCCCTGGCGAGCAGCTTCTGGATCGGCGTCCTGGCCTGCGCCAGCGGGACCACGAGCGCGGCGTCCTTGGTCTGGCCGATCGGCGGACCGTCGGCCAACGTCTTGAGCACCCGGCGCTCGTCCTCGCCGAGGGCGTCCAGGTCGGGGTTCGCCAGCTCCGGCACCGATCGGCCGAGGCCGCCGGGGAACGCGGCGACCGCGTCCCGGCTCGCGGGCGGCGTCGAGAGGGCGTCGTCCGGACCCCACAGCAGGGCCCGGCCGCGCAGCGCCGCGATCGTCTGCTTCAACGGCCGCGCCTTGACCTCCTTGCCCAGGAGCCCGGCCAGCTCGGACAGGGGCACGGGGTGCTGGTCGGCGTCCAGCACGAGCAGGGCTTCGAGGACGGTCAGCGTGAACGTGTCCAGGTCCTCGCACGCCCGCGACACCGACGCGCGGGTCGCGATCCGGGCCGCCAGCACGGCCGTGTCGGCGGGAACCGGGGTCGCGAGGTCCGGCCGGGCGCGCAGCAGCGCCACGAGCACGGTGTCGTCCTGTGCGCGCAGCCAGTCGGCCAAAGTGGTGCCGGACATCTGCACCACGGTATATGTGCACGGCCGCATCGGGCACACTTGTCCCGACCTAGGCACCACCGAGGAGGAATCGTGGCGAAGGCCGCACGCCCTGAGCGCATTGACCCGCACTGGCCCGTCGTGCCCGAGGGCGAGCACGTGGTCAGCGAACTCGCCAGCGACAGCCAGGGCGCGCAGTCGCCCTTCGGGCAGATGCCCTTCCCGCTGGCGCCGGAGGACCTGCCGTACCGGCACCCGGTGACCGAGATCAACAGGTAGTCCCCGACGTCGGCCGCCGCTCCGCGGAGCGGCGGCCACTTCGTCGAGTCGCGCGAGTTCCGCAATTGGTCGGCGACTACCCTCGACTCCCGCGTGGGCAGTACTGATGTGGGAGGTTCGATGCCGGTCCCCGGCCCTGGTTACTCGATCACCGTTCGACTGGAGGCACCCCCCTCGGCGAGCGCCGCGGGTGACCTGACCAGCGCGGTTGGCCACGCGGGTGGTGTGATCACCGCGTTCGACGTCGTGGAGTCGCACGGCGACCGCGTCGTCATCGACCTCACGTGCAACGCCCTCTCGGCGAACCACGCGAAGGACATCACCGACACCCTGGAGACGTTGCCCGGCATCGTCGTCCGCAAGGTGTCGGACCGCACGTTCCTCGTGCACCTCGGCGGCAAGATCGAGGTCACGTCGAAGGTGCCGCTGCGCAACCGCGACGACCTCTCCCGCGCCTACACGCCGGGCGTCGCCCGCGTGTGCCAGGCGATCGCGGAGAACCCCGAGGACGCGCGCCGCCTCACCATCAAGCGCAACACCGTGGCCGTCGTCACCGACGGGTCCGCCGTGCTCGGCCTCGGCAACATCGGCCCGGCCGCCGCGCTGCCCGTGATGGAGGGCAAGGCCGCGCTGTTCAAGAAGTTCGCGGGCGTCGACGCGTGGCCGGTCTGCCTCGACACGCAGGACACCGAGGAGATCATCCGCACGGTGCAGATCCTCGCGCCGGTGTACGGCGGCATCAACCTGGAGGACATCGCCGCGCCCCGCTGCTTCGAGATCGAGGCCCGGCTGCGCGAACTGCTCGACATCCCGGTGTTCCACGACGACCAGCACGGCACCGCGATCGTGGTCGTCGCCGCGCTGCGCAACGCGCTCCGCGTCGTGAACAAGGACATCAAGAACTGCAAGATCGTCGTGTGCGGCGCGGGAGCGGCCGGGTCGGCGATCATCCGCCTGCTGCTCCAGCAGACGCCCGGCGACGTGATCGCCGTGGACGTCGACGGCATCGTGCACCGCGACCGCGAGAACATGGACGTCAACCTCAAGTCCATCGCCGAGCGCACGAACAAGAAGAACATGAAGGGGCGCCTGCACGACGCGCTCGTCGAGGCGGACGTCTTCATCGGCGTCTCGGCGCCCAACCTGTTCGGCGCCGAGCAGGTCGCGACGATGAACTCCGACGCCATCGTGTTCGCGCTGGCCAACCCGGACCCCGAGATCGACCCGATGGAGGCGCAGAAGCACGCCGCCGTCGTCGCCACCGGGCGCAGCGACTTCCCGAACCAGATCAACAACGTGCTGGCGTTCCCCGGCGTGTTCCGCGGTCTGCTCGACGCGCACGCCAGGACGATCACCGACGCGATGCTGCTGGCCGCCGCCAAGGCCATCGCCGACACCGTCGCCGACACGCAGTTGAACGCGTCGTTCATCGTGCCCAGCGTCTTCGACGCCACGGTCGCGGGCGCCGTCGCGGAAGCCGTCCGGAAGGAAGCGGCCGCCGCGCAGGCCTAGGAATAAGGTCAGTGGCATGACCAAGCAGTTCACCCACCTGGACTCCAGCGGCGCGGCGCGCATGGTCGACGTCTCCGGCAAGGAACCCACCACCAGGACAGCGGTGGCGACCGGGGTGGTGCACACGACGACCGAGGTCGTGGCACTGCTCGCCGGGGACGGCCTGCCGAAGGGCGACGCGCTCGCCACCGCCCGCATCGCGGGCATCATGGCCGCGAAGCGGACGTCGGAACTGGTACCGCTGTGCCACCCGCTCGCGCTGTCGAGCGTGAAGGTCGACCTCGTGCTGGGCGAGGCGGAGATCCGCATCTCCGCCACCGTCCGCACGACCGACCGGACCGGCGTGGAGATGGAGGCGCTGACCGCGGTGTCCGTCGCCGGGCTGACCCTGCACGACATGGTGAAGGCCGTCGACCCGTGCGCGTCCATCGACGCGGTCCGCGTGGAGCGCAAGGACGGCGGCAAGTCCGGCACCTGGATCCGCCCGGAGGGCAGATGAGCACCACGGCACGTGTCATCACCGCGTCCAACCGCGCCGCTTCCGGCGTGTACTCCGACCGCGGTGGTCCGCTGATCGTGGAATGGCTGCGCGGCAGGGGTTTCCAGGTCCCCGACGCGATGGTCGTCCCCGACGGCGAGCCGGTGGCCGACGCCCTGCGGCAGGCCGTGGCTGCGGAGGTGAGCGTCGTGGTCACGACCGGCGGCACCGGCATCAACCCCACCGACCGCACCCCGGAGGCCACCCGCGCGGTCCTCGACTACGAGGTGCCGGGCCTCGCGGACGCCATCCGCCAGTCCGGCTGGCCGACCGTCCCCACCGCCGTGCTCTCGCGCGGCCTTGCCGGCGTGGCGGGCCGCACCCTCGTCGTGAACCTGCCCGGCAGCACCGGCGGCGTCCGCGACGGGCTGGAGGTCCTCGGCCTCGTGCTCGACCACGCCGTCGACCAGCTCCGCGGCGGCGACCACGTCCACGCCCACGAGAACGTCCACACCGGGCCCGCCGCCGTGCTCCGCGCGACCGTCAGCGAAGCCCCGCTGTCCGTCGAGGAGCACGCCGCGCTCGTCGAGGACGCGGGCGCGGGTGCCGTCGTCACGTTCGCCGGGGTCGTCCGCGACCACGACGGCGGCCGGTCGGTCCGCGAACTCGAGTACGTGGGCCACCCCAGCGCGGCGGACGTCGTCGCCGAGGTGGCCGCCGACATCGCGACCCGCTACTCGGGTGTCCGGGCTCTCGCGGTCTCCCACCGGGTCGGGCCGCTGGCCATCGGCGACGTGGCACTGGCCGTCGCGGTCGCCGCCGAACACCGCAAGGAGGCGTTCGCGGTGTGCTCGGAACTGGTTGACGAGGTCAAACGACGCCTGCCGGTGTGGAAGCGCCAGGTCTTCACCGACGGCACCGACGAGTGGGTCAACTGCCCCTGATCCCGTTCGAAGCCGCCCGCGTCTCGGGCGGGCGCGGGGCTCCTGGGCGTGTGGTGCGCTGTGGCGGCCGCTGCGGTGAGCATTGCCCGCCACGGGCCCTGGAGGCGCAGCGCGCCTCCAGGACGA
Source organism: Umezawaea sp. cmx-9-4 (assembly GCA_049997955.1). GTDB lineage: Bacteria > Actinomycetota > Actinomycetes > Mycobacteriales > Pseudonocardiaceae > Umezawaea. The sequence continues at coordinate 240,310 of JAEBDY010000017.1, forward strand.
GCGAGGATCGCCGGACCCGCTGCTCGACCGCACGTGGGCGCAGCAGCGGTCCGCGTCGTGCACGACTTCGAGCGGCCTGGCTCTTCACCGGTCCACCACTCCGACCACCGACGGCAGGGACCCCAACCGCTGGGGGGAGCGGGTGGGGTCCCTGGTCCGTCACTCGACCGCGGCCGAGTTGGTCTTACTTCAGGGCGATCTTCAGCCCCGGCAGGATCAGGTCGGGCGACGGGACGAACTCCTTGTTGAGTTCGGCCAGCTTCGCCCAACCGCCTTCGACCTTCTGCTCGTCGGCGATCTTCGACAGGCTGTCGCCCGCCTTGACCTCGTACCCGCCGTTGGGGTTGTCCTTCGGCAGCGAGAGCACGACCGGCGCCGGGGCCTGGCGGACGGGCGCCTGAGCGGTCCGCTGCTGGGACGGCGCGGGGGCGGCCTTCTGCTGCTGCTTGGCCGGAGCCTGGGCCTGGGCCGGGGCTGCCGCGACGGGGGCACCGCCACCGCCGAGACCCTTCGGACCACAGGAGGGCCATGCGCCGATGCCCTGCGACTGGAGCACGTTCTCGGCGACGCGGATCTGCTCTTCACGCGACGCGTTGGCGGCCGAGCCGGACCCTCCGTTGGAGGACCACGTGCTGGGCGAGAACTGCAGGCCACCGTAGTAGCCGTTGCCGGTGTTGATGCTCCAGTTGCCACCGCTCTCGCACTGCGCGACAGCGTCCCAGTTCACGTTGCCCTGGGCCTGGGCGGTTCCTGCGGCGATGCTGAGCGGCGCACCAACGATGATGCCTGCCACTGCCACCTTGGCGATGCTGCGAGCGGTACTGGACAGCCGGCGGTGCTTGCCTCGGTTAGAAATCATTTTCCTCACGGTCCACCAGCACCTGCAAGAGGAACTCGGGTTCGGGCCCGGTCATGTTCCTCAGCCCCTGTCCGGCGGGATTTCTCGCTCGGGGTTGTGTGCCGGGAGTCCGCTGGACAGGGCTCGGTACTCGGTCTCCCGGTGTAGCTGGTGACTGGTTCGGGCCAGTCGATTAGCGACCGTACGTAACCGGCGGCAGGATGCAAATCGATACCCTGTGTGACGCACGTCACCCTAACGTAGGGAAACGACGTAATACCCCGCTATTTTCGCAGCTCAGACCACCGTTACCAGTCCGTTTCCGTTCCGAGATCTTCCGGGATGGATCACCCTAAGTGAGTCATGCCTCACCCCATTGCTCCACTAGTGGAAGACGAAGGAACACGGCCAAACCCACCAGCAAAAGCAGAAGCACGCACCCGAGGACGAGGAAGCCCAGACCCCTCCTCACCCCCGATCCGAAGCGCCCTCGGGTCCGTCCGCTACGGGTCAAGGCATCTTTCCCGCCTTGACGCGGCGCGGACGGACATGGAGACAATTGCGCAGCGGGGGTTGCCCACCCTGACCGTCCGCCAGCGCGAAGCGCGGTAGTACGAGGTGCACACCCCACCGGGACCAAGCCAGACCTACGGGCGTTGCCCCCAGGGGCGGCACGTCGAACTCAACGGTCCCAACGACCGACATCTGAACCCCGTCAGACCAGGTCAGCCGGAACTGGAGTCACACCCCTGGCGGAAGCCGCACCTCTGACCGGAGCCACGCCGAACCCCAACCCCCAGGTCACCCGCCCGCGAACGGCGGCAGCACGTCCAGCAAAGCCCCCGAGCGCACCGGAATCCCGCGATCCCGCACCGCCACCCCGTCCAGCAGGAAGCTGGCCGCGGCCAGAACGCGCCCCAGCGGTTCCCCGTGCCGTTCGCGCACCGCGACCAGCACGTCCGCCACCGTCGGCGTCCCGGTCAGCTGGACGCTCTCGTCCGGCACTCCGGCGGCTGCTCGCGCTCCCGCGAAGTACCGCACCGTCAACTCGGGCAACTCATCCTCCGATCGCGCTCATGGGCCGGTCGGGCTGGTGGAACCCGGCGTCGTTGATGCCGTGTCCCGCCGCCTTGGCCCACATCGTCGCGCGCCACATGTCGGCGATCTCGTCGTCGGTCGCGCCGGACCGCAGCGGGGCGCGCAGGTCGGTCTCGGACTGGCTGAACAGGCAGTTGCGGAGTTGGCCGTCCGCGGTGAGGCGGGTCCGGTCGCACGCCGCGCAGAACGGCCTGGTGACCGACGCGATGACGCCCACGACGGCGGGGCCGCCGTCGACCAGCCAGCGTTCGGCCGGGGCGCCGCCGCGGGCGACCGGTTCCGGGGTGAGGTCGAACCCCGTGGACAGGGAGGCCAGGATCTCGGCGGCGGTGACCATGCTGCCGCGGTCCCAGCCGTGTTGCGGGTCCAGCGGCATCTGTTCGATGAACCTCAGCTGGTAGCCGTTGTCCACGGCGAACCGGAGGAGCGGCACGGCCTCGTCCTCGTTGACGCCGCGCAGCAGCACCGAGTTGATCTTGACGGGGTTCAGGCCCGCCGCGCGGGCGGCCGCCATGCCCTCGAACACGTCGGCGAGCCGGTCGCGCCTGGTCAGCTCGGCGAACCTGGCCTGGTCGAGGGTGTCGAGCGAGACGTTCACCCGGTTCAGGCCCGCCTCGGCCAGCGAGGAAGCGCGCTTCGCGAGCGAGAGGCCGTTGGTGGTCATGGAGATCTTCGGCCGCGGGGCGAGCGCCGCCGTGGCCGCGATCACGTCCTCCAGGCCGCGCCGCAGCAGCGGCTCGCCGCCGGTGAAGCGGACGTCCGTGACGCCGAGCCTGGTCACCGCGATGGCGAGCAGGCGGACGAGTTCGTCGTCGCTGAGCACCTCGGACTTCGGCAGCCAGTCCAGGCCTTCCGCGGGCATGCAGTAGGTGCACCGCAGGTTGCAGCGGTCGGTCAGCGACACCCTGAGGTCCGTGGCGACCCGACCGAAGCGGTCGACCAGTTCCGGCCTGTTCGGCCGCGTTGAAGCGTCCGGCGTACCGCGCACGACCGGCAACCCGAGCTCGACTGCTGTCACCTCCGCCAGGGTAATGCGGAAACCCTTGTGGGTGGTGGCACGCGCCTCCCCGTGATGGCGCGATGGCTGTTGTCACCCACAAGGTCGACGTGGACGCCCCTTTCTTAGTGGCTAAGATGTTGAACAAGCCAAGAGGAGTGTGGTCATGGCCGAGGTGCCGTCCGACGTGCTGGAGCGCTTCGCCTGGTACGCCCGTGAGATGAGCGCACTGACGGTGATGTTCCACAGCCGCGTCGCCGAGCACATGGGCCTCTCGGCCACCGACGAGAAGTGCCTCGACCTGGCCATGCGCGCCGACAGCGCCCTCACGGCGGGCCGCATCGCGGAGCTGTCCGGGCTGTCCACGGGCGCCGTGACGGGCGTGATCGACCGGCTCGAACGCGCCGGGTACGTCCGCCGCGTGCGCGACCCGCACGACCGCCGCAAGGTGCTGGTCGAGGTGACCCCGCAGAACTCGGAGAAGTTCGCGCACCTCTTCGAGGGCGCGCTGGAGACCGTGGAGCAGGTCCTCCTGCAGTTCACCCCGGCCGAGCGCGAACTGCTGGAGCGGTACAACAGGCTGACGATCGACACGTTCCGCGAGCGGATGTTCAAGGGCTGAAGTAGCCCGGTGCCACGCTCGGGTGAATCATGTGCCGCATGCCCGAGCGCTGGAACTACCTCATGGACATGGACGGCGTCCTGGTGCACGAGGATCACCCGATCCCCGGCGCAGGCGAGTTCGTCGCCGAACTGACCGGCAACGACATCCCGTTCCTGGTGCTGACCAACAACTCGATCTACACGCCGCGCGACCTGCGGGCCCGGCTGGCGCGGACCGGGCTGGACATGCCGGAGACCGCGATCTGGACGTCCGCGCTGGCCACCGCGAAGTTCCTCGACTCGCAGCGGCCGAACGGGTCCGCGTTCGTCATCGGCGAGGCGGGCCTGACCACCGCGCTGCACGAGATCGGCTACGTGCTGACCGACCGCGACCCGGACTACGTGGTGCTCGGCGAGACCCGCACCTACAGCTTCACCGCGATCACGAAGGCGATCCGGCTCGTCGAGGAGGGGGCGAAGTTCATCGCCACCAACCCCGACGCCACCGGCCCGAGCCGCGAGGGCTCGCTGCCCGCGACGGGCGCCGTGGCCGCGCTGATCGCACGGGCGACCGGTCGCGAGCCGTACTTCGTCGGCAAGCCCAACCCATTGATGATGCGGTCCGCGCTGCGCGCACTGGGCACGCACTCGGCGAACACGCTGATGATCGGCGACCGGATGGACACCGACATCCGCGCGGGTCTGGAGGCGGGGTTGCAGACCATCCTGGTGCTGTCCGGCATCTCGGCGGACTCGACGGCGGAGATGTACCCGTTCCGGCCGACCAGGGTCATCGGCTCCATCGCCGAGCTGGTGGGGAACTCCGCGAACCCGTTCTGACCGGGTGGGGAACCCGCACGTCGTGCCCGTGCGGGTGGCGGAGAACGTGATCAACAGCACTCCCGCGGCAGCTCGACCCGACCTGTCCGAGAAGGGGATCCGCAGGCGAGCGCGCCCCTCTCCGGGCAGCGGCGCATCCGGGTAGCTGATGACGGTCTGATCGACTTTTCGGCGTCACCACCGCGAGTCGCCTATCGTCGCGCGTGTGGACACCGACCAGCGAAAGCTCTTCGTGGTCGGCGACGTGCACGGGCACCTCGCGGAACTCGCTCGTTCCCTGCACCTCGCCGACCTCATCGACTCCGACGGCGACTGGTGCGGCGGGGAGTCCGAGCTCTGGTTCCTCGGTGACTTCGTCGACCGGGGGCCGGACGGGATCGGTGTGATCGAACTGGTCATGCGGCTCTCGGAGGAGGCGGCCGGGACGGGCGGCAGCGTCAACGCCCTCCTCGGCAACCACGAGGTCCTGCTGCTCGGCATGCACCGCTTCGGCGACACGACCGTGCCCGGAGCCCCGAGCGCCCGCAGCTTCGAGCGCAGCTGGCTGATGAACGGCGGCCTGCGCAGCGACCAGGACCGCCTCACCGACAAGCACATCCAGTGGCTCACCAGCAGGCCCGTCATGACGCTCGTCGACGACCACCTGCTCATGCACTCCGACACGATGGCGTACCTGGAGTGGGGCGACACGATCGACGAGGTCAACGACGCCGTCCGCGAGGTGGTCGCCGACGACGACCTGGCCGAGTGGTGGGAGTGCTGGCGCAAGATGACCACGCGCTACGCCTTCCGCGGCGGCCACGGCGCGCAGACTGCCGACCAGATGCTGGAGCAGCTCGGCGGCAAGGTCGTCGTGCACGGCCACAGCGTCATCGCCGACCAGCTGGGCGTGCCGCCGGAGCAGATCGACGGCCCGCTCCAGTACGCCGACGACCGCGTCCTGGCGATCGACGCGGGCCTGTACAGCGGCGGCCCGTGCCTGGTGGTCGAACTCCCGTACGGCTGAGGGGCTAGGCCGCCGACCTGACCCGGATCGGCACGTCGCGGACCAGGCCCCAGGTGAGCGCCAGGCCGATCAGCCAGCTCGCCAGGCACAGCGCCAGCGCCAGGGGCAGCGAGGCGCTCGCGGTGATGTCGAAGCCGCGGAAGAACGGCAGCGAACCGGAACGGCCGACGGTGACGACGGCGGGCAGGATCAGGACGACGCCGATCAGCAGGGTCAGGACCCCGCCCGCCTGGAGGCGGTCGAACCCGGCGACGACGAACATGCCCGCGACCGTCCACACGGCGAACATCCCCCAGTAGGCGACGAAGATTGCGCCCACGTCGGTGCCGGTGGTGAAGTGGGGTTGCTCCAGCGCGTGCTGCCACCCCATCGCCCGGTAGACGAGCGATTCGAGCAGGTAGCCGAGGGCTGCGGACGCCGCCGCGGCGGCGGTCAGCGCGACGGTGAAGGCGCCTGCCTGCGCCATGAACTCGCGGCGGGTGCGGCCGTGCATGACGGCGACCTGGAGGAGCTTCCTGGCCAGGTGGATGCCGAGGCCGAACATGAGCCAGCGGGCCAGCTGCGCGGCTGCCATGTCCCAGCCGCTGACGCGGATGTCCTTGAACGCCGAGATGCCGAACACCAGCACCGCGACGAACACCCAGCCGAAGGCGAAGACGACGACCACGAACGGGATCAGGGTGTTCGCCAGGAGTCGGGCGATGGGCCACTTCATCGGGGTTCTCCCGCCTTCTCGGTGAGGTGGACGAACAGGTCCTGCAGGGGGACGGGGCCCAGGTCGAGGCCCTCGGTGCGGGCGGCGGCGTGGCGGGCCGGGTCGAGCGCGCCGTAGACCGTCGCGGACTTGGTGGGGCCCAGCTGCTTCTGGTTGAGCACGGTGAGGCCGTCGACGAAGCGGTCGACCGCCCCGCTCGGACCGGTGACGGACGTGCCGCGGGCGCGGATCGCCTCGGTCTCCTCGTGCAGCACGAGCCTGCCGTCGTCGATGATCACGACCTCCTCCAGCAGCGCGGCGAGTTCCTCGATGAGGTGCGTGGAGAGGATCACCGTGCGCGGCGCCGTCATGAAGTCGGACAGCAGCGCGTCGTAGAACGCGTACCGGGTCGGGGTGTCCATGCCCAGGTGGGACTCGTCGAACATGGTCAGCGGAGCACGGCTGGCGAGGCCGACGACGACGCCGAACGCGGACCGCTGGCCGAGGGAGAGCTGGCCGAGCTTCTTGTTCAGGGGCAGGGAGAACACGTCCATCAGCCGGTCGGCGTACTCGGTGTCCCAGCTCTCCCGCAGGACGCTCGCGAGGTGGAGGGCGTCCTTGAGCTTGTCGCCCTTGTCCGCCGGGTCGACGCCGTGCTGGACGAGGCAGATCCGGCTGGTCGCGCGGCTGTTCTCGAACACCGGCTCGCCGTCGACCAGCACCGCGCCCGCGGTGGGCTTGCGGAACGCGGCGAGCACCGACATCAGCGTCGACTTGCCCGACCCGTTGCGGCCGAGCAGGCCGTAGATCTTGTTGTCCGCCAACGAGAACGACAGGTCGTCGATGGCGGTCACGTCGCCGTACCCGACGGTGAGGCCCTGGACGTCGATCCTCATCGCCCGTCCTCCAACTGCTCGATGCGCTTGATCACGTCGGTCAGCGGGATCCCGATGGACCTGGCCTCCGCCACCATCGGATCGACCACCTGGCCGAAGAACGTCTCCCGTCCCTGCGTTCGGAGCGCGTCGCGCGCCGTTGGGCTCACGAACATCCCGATCCCCCTCCTCTTGTAGAGCACGTCCTCGTCCACCAGCTGCTGGAAGGCCTTGGCCGCCGTCGCCGGGTTGATCCGGTAGAAGGCCGCGTACTGGTTGGTGGACATGACCTGCTCGTCCGCCGACAGCACCCCGGACAGCACGTCGGCCTTGATCCGGTCGGCGATCTGCCGGTAGATCGGACTCCGGTCGTCGAACATGCGCACTTCCCTGGTTCGTTACTTGTGTAATGAACCGTAGCACCAATGAGGCTGCCCTCGTCAAGTCCCCGTGCGAAGGTGGAGGAGCGCTCAACGTCGTCGCGGGAGGTCGTCGTGTCCAAGGCCAGCTACTCCTCCGGTACCTCCACCGCTCCCCTGCTCGGGGACACGATCGGCGCCGACTTCGACCGCGCCGTCGCCCGCTTCGGCGACCGGGAGGCGCTGGTCGAGTGCGAGACCGGCCGCCGGTGGACCTACGGCGAACTCACCGCCGAGGTCGACGCGCTCGCCGCCGGACTGCTCGCGTCGGGTGTCCGGGTCGGCGACCGGGTCGGCATCTGGGCGCCCAACCGGGCCGAGTGGGTGTTCGTCCAGTACGCCACGGCCAAGATCGGCGCGATCATGGTCAACGTGAACCCGGCCTACCGGGCGCACGAGCTGGAGTACGTGCTCAACCAGTCCGGCGTGCGCACGCTGATCGCCGCACGCGACTTCAAGACGTCCGACTACGCGGGCATGGTCGAGCAGGTCCGGCCGAAGTGCTCGGGGCTCGAGCAGGTCGTGCTGCTCGGGAGTCCGGAGTGGACGGAGCTGCTGTCCACGCGGGAACGTCCCGAGTACCCGGAGCTGTCGGCGGACGACCCGATCAACGTGCAGTACACGTCGGGCACCACCGGCTTCCCGAAGGGCGCGACCCTGTCGCACCACAACATCCTCAACAACGGCTACTTCGTCGGCGAGCTGGTCGGGTACTCCGAGGTCGACCGGATCTGCGTCCCGGTGCCCTTCTACCACTGCTTCGGCATGGTCATGGGCAACCTCGCGGCCACCTCGCACGGCGCGTGCGTGGTCATCCCGGCGCAGGGGTTCTCGCCCGCGGCGACGTTGCGCGCGGTCGCCGAGGAGCGCTGCACGTCGTTGTACGGCGTGCCGACGATGTTCATCGCCGAACTGGCCGAGCCGGACTTCGACACCTACGACCTGTCGTCGCTGCGCACCGGGATCATGGCCGGGTCACCGTGCCCCGTGGAGGTGATGAAGCAGGTCATCAATCGGATGGGGATGCGGGAGGTGTCGATCTGCTACGGCATGACGGAGACGTCACCGGTGTCGACGCAGACCCGCGTCGACGACTCGCTGGAGCGCCGCGTGTCGACCGTCGGCCGCGTCGGGCCGCACCTGGAGGTCAAGGTCGTCGACCCGGTCACCGGGGGAACGGTGCCGCGCGGCACGCCCGGTGAGCTGTGCACCCGCGGGTACTCGGTGATGCTGGGGTACTGGGAGCAGCCGGACAAGACGGCCGAGGCGATCGACGCCGCGCGGTGGATGCACACCGGGGACCTGGCCGTGATGGATCCCGACGACTACGTGAGCATCACCGGTCGGATCAAGGACATGGTGATCCGCGGTGGCGAGAACGTGTACCCGCGGGAGGTCGAGGAGTTCCTCCACACGCATCCGGACGTCCTGGACGCGCAGGTGATCGGGGTGCCGGACGCCCGCTACGGGGAGGAGCTGATGGCTTGGGTCCGGATGCGGCCCGGTGCCCCTGTGATCACCGTCGAGGGGGTGCGGGAGTTCTGCGACGGGAAGCTCGCGCACTACAAGGTTCCTCGGTACGTGCACGTGGTGGAGGAGTTCCCGATGACTGTGACCGGGAAGGTTCGGAAGGTGCAGATGCGGGAGGAGGCTTTGGGGTTGCTCGGGTTGGGGTGAGGGGGGTGTCTTGCCCCGATCGTTTGATTATTTCGATGCCCTACCAGCGTTTGTCAAGGCGGGAAAGATGCCTTGACAAACGCTGGTAGGGCATGAACTGCGCTGGGGATCGGGGGCAGGGGAGGGTCTGGGCAAGAACCTGTGGGTGGGAGTGGTTGGTTTGGTGGCTTTGGGTGAAACCAAACCGTTGCTGCCGCTGCCGCTGCCGCTTTGGTTGTTGCTGCTGTGTGCCTAGTTGATTGGGGTCATGGTTGGTCGACGATGACCTTGCCCAGTGGCATCAGGGAGACGGGGACCAGTTTGAAGTTCGCGATGCCCAGGGGGATGCCGATGATCGTGATGCACAGCAGGATGCCGGTGACGACGTGGCCGATGGCCAGCCAGATGCCTGCTACGACGATCCAGATGATGTTGCCGATCAGTGAGGCACCGCCTGCGTTCGGGCGGTCGACCACTGTGCGACCGAACGGCCACAGGGCGTAGTTCGCGATGCGGAACGACGCCAGGCCCCACGGGATGGTGATGATCAGGATGCAGCAGATGACGCCCGCGATCGCGTAGCCCACCGCCAGCCAGAACCCGGAGAGGACCAACCAGATCAGATTGAGGACTAGGCGCATACCTCGATCTTGCCTGATTAGGCTGCCGTGCTGTGACCAGAACCGTGCGTTGGGGCGTCATCGCCCCCGGTGGTATCGCTGACGTCGTGACCTCGGACCTGCTGAGGGTTCGCGGTGCCGAAGTGCTCGCCGTGTCGTCGCGCGCCCTGTCCCGCGCGCAGGAGTTCGCCGAGAAGCACGGCATCCCCCGTGCCTACGGCAGCACCGAGGACCTGCTGGCCGATCCGGACGTGGACGTGGTCTACGTGGCCACGCCGCACGCCCAGCACCACGAGGTGACGCGGGCGGCGCTGCTGGCGGGCAAGCACGTGCTGTGCGAGAAGGCGTTCACGGTGACGCTCGCCGACGCCCAGGACCTCGTCGACCTGGCCCGCGAGCGGAACCTGTTCCTGATGGAGGCGATGTGGACGCGGTTCAACCCGCTGATCCGCCGGGCGAAGACCCTGATCGCCGAAGGCGCGATCGGTGACGTGCGGGCGGTGCACGCGGACTTCGGGTTCACCGCCGACTACGACCCGTCGCACCGGCTGTGGAACCCGGCGCTCGGCGGCGGTGCGCTGCTCGACCTCGGCGTGTACCCGGTGTCGTTCGCGCACATGGTGCTCGGCGAGCCGGAGTCGATCACCGTGCACGGCTCCCTCGCGCCGACCGGCGTGGACGCCGACGTGGCCCTGCTCCTCGCCTACGCCACCGGGGCCCACGCGCTGCTCACGTGTTCGCTGACCAGCACGCCCGAGGTGCGCGCCACGATCGTCGGCAGCGCGGGCCGGATCGACATCCCGGAGCCGTTCTTCAACCCGGCGGCGATCGTCGTGAACGGCGAGGAGGAACGGGTCGAGCTGGACGGCACCGGCTACACCTACCAGCTGATCGAGGTCACGCAGCGGGTGTCCGCCGGGTACACCGAGAGCCCCGAGATGACGCTCGACGACACGCTCGCCGTGATGCGGACGCTCACGACGGCGCTCGGCGCGCTGGGCGTGAACTACGAGAACGTGGGGTAGAGCGGCGATCACGGCCACCGGATCCGGTGGCCGTGCCCGCGACCGAGCGGCCGGTGGTCGGCCAGACCAGCGGGTCGAGGAACAGCCCGTGGCGAAGACCACCAGCGGCATGGTGACGACCGCTGCTCACAGTCCTGGCATCAAGCCCGATCAGGCGGGCAGCACGCCCCTCGCGACGGCCAGCATGGCGTCAACGGCCCGTTCCGGTGGCCCGCTGGGCATCAGCAGGTGGCTCAGCGCCAGCCGCACGATCGTCTCCGCCGCCTGCCCCACGTGCGCGTCGGGCAGGTCGGGCCACTGCCGCCGCAGGTGCTCCGCCACCAGGTCGGTCGCGGGCACCAGCACCGGCAGCCCCCTGGTCGTCAGGAACGGCAGCAGGTCCTCGGCGTCCGCACCGGTCACCACGGACCGCACCAGCCGGTCCTGCGCGGCCTGCTCCAGCACGAACGTGAGCGCGTTCCGCATCCCTTCGAACAGGTCCGGCGCCTCGGCCAGCCGCCGCTCGACCTCGACCAGGTACTCGGCGGTCCGCTGGAGCGTTACCGCCTGCACGAGCCCCGCCTTGTTGCGGAACTCGTTGTAGACCGTCTGCCTGCTCACCCCCACCCGGCTGGCCACGTCGGCCATCCGCAGCCCGGAGAAGCCATTCGCCGCCAGGTCCTCCGCGGCGACGGCGAGCAGGTTCTCGCGCAGCGCGCTCTCCGGGGGTCGACTCACAGCGCTGAGCCTTACACATCCGGCCGAACTGCCCACCACCTGGACGGAGACCACTTTTCGTCAGTCCACGTAGGGTGAGCCGGTGCCGTTGACCGTGGGATTCGACCTGGACATGACCCTCATCGACCCCCGGCCGGGCATGGCGGCCGTGATGGACGTCGTGGCCGCGGAAAGCGGCTACCCGCTCGACGGCGCGACGTTCGCCGCCCACCTCGGGCCGCCCCTGGACATGGTCTACCGCGAGTGCGGCGTGCCGGAGGAGGAGATCCCGGACCTGATCGCCCGCTTCCGGGCCCTCTACCCCGACGTCGTCATCCCGTCCACGGTCGAGTTGCCCGGTGCCGCGCAATCGCTTGCGGCCGTGCGTGAGCTGGGCGGCGCCATCGTGGTCGTCACGGGCAAGTACCGGCAGAACGCCGCACTGCACCTGGACGCGTTCGGCTGGGAAGTGGATCACCTGATCGGCGGCGTCTGGTCCACCGGAAAGGCGGAAGCGCTGCTCCTGCACCAGGCGGTGGTCTACGTGGGCGATCACGTCGGCGACGTCCGCGGCGCGAAAGCCGCGAACGCCGTGGCCGTGGGCGTGACGACCGGGCCGTGCAGCGAAGCCGAACTGAAAGCGGAAGGCGCCGACGTGGTCCTGCCGGACCTCACCGGATTCCCGGAATGGCTGAGGGAGAACGCCTCAGCGCTTCCTCGACCGGGAACTCCTCACGGCACCGACCACGCCTAGGCCGAGCCCGATCGGGGTCAGGAGCCACGCGGCGACGTTCAACCAAACCGGCAGGTCCGACTTGCCGGCCGCGAACAGGACGAACACGACGACGATCGCCACCAGGCCGAGCGCGAACAACCCCAGTGCCAGCGGCATCAGCTTCCCAGCGGTCATGGGCCGAGGGTAGTCGCGCAATCGGAGGTGCCCGCACACCGGTCTTCTGGCTACTCTGGGGGAACGCGTCCTGGGTACGCCCGGGGCGCTTCGTCATGTCAAAGCAAGGGAATGGTGAGGGCAGTGCCGACCGGCAAGGTCAAGTGGTACGACACCGAGAAGGGCTTCGGCTTCGTCACCCAGGACGGTGGCGAGGACGTCTACGTGCGGAAGTCCGCGCTCCCTCCGGGCGTCGAGGGCTTGAAAGCCGGGCAGCGCATCGAATTCGGCATGGCCGAAGGCCGTAGAGGGCCCCAAGCCCTGTCGGTCCGGCTCGTGGACCCCGCCCCGTCCGTGGCCGAAGCCCGGCGGCGGCCCGCTGAGGAGCTGCACGGGCTGGTGGAGGACATGATCAAGCTGCTGGAGACGAAGATCCAGCCTGACCTGCGCCGGAACCGTTACCCGGAGCGGAAGACCACCAAGTTGGTGGCCGAGGTGGTGCGTGCGGTGGCGCGGGAGTTGGATCCGTAGGGGTTGGGGTGTGCGGCGAGGGTTCTGCTGCGGGCTGGTTGGTGCTGCGGTGGTTTGAGGGGCCGGGTTGGTAGGACTGGGTTTGTAGGACTGGGTCCTGCTGTGCCGGATTTGCGGGGCAGGTTTAGCTGCGCCGGGTTTGCGGGGTGGGGTTCTGCTGCGATGGGCTTTGGCGGGTCTGGTTCTGCTGCGGGTGGGATAGGCAGGTCGGGTTCTGCTGCGGTGTGTTCCGGTGGCGTCGCCCCACCTCGCTCGCGCGATTGTCTCTATTGCCCCCCTTTGTTTGTCAAGGCGGGAAAGATGCCTTGACAAACAAAGGGGGGCAATGAGGGCGCTTCGGATCGAGGTGGGGCGGGGGGTCTGGGCGACTGGGCGACTGGGTGGTCGCGTGCTTCCGCTTGGCCGTGGTGGGCCTGTTTGGTGCTTTCGCTTTGCTGTGGGTGTGGCGTGCCTGTTGGTGCTTGCTTCTTTTCTTGCTGTTGGGTCGTGAGTCGCGTTTCTGTCAGTTGCGGTCGTCTACCGACAGGACCCAGGTTCCTCTTGCGACGAATTGGATTTCGCCTGTTTCGTCGATTTGCACCCGCTTGCCGAACTGCTGGACTTCCACGCTTTCCAGTTGGTCGTCCGGCTTCGGTAGTTGCAGCGTGTAGGCGTATTGCGGCGCTGCGTTGGTGAAGACCTTGCTGCGCAGGGGTTCCTGTTGTTCGCCCTTGGCGTTTCGGTAGGTGAACTTCACCGACCAGGCCGAGTCTGCCACGTCTCCCGGCACCGAGATCTGCACCGGCTTGCCGGGGCGTACTCGTAGTACGCCTGCCGCGCGGGTGTCGATTTGGCAGTTCTCCGACTCCAGGTCGCAGTACTGCGTGGGGTGGACGTTGATCGTCTTGCCGGAGGCGTGGAACGTCACCTCGGGCAGCGGGGGCGCTGAGCACCCGGTTGCCAGCAGGGCGGTACTGGCCAGGACGGTCGTCAGGACTCGGCGCACGCCCGGCGACTCTACGCAGGCTCAGCCGATGGGCTTGGTCGGGTGCACCGCGTTCGGGTGTTCCGGGCGGTCGCCGCCCAGGCCGGGGATCAGGGACGTGCCGCGGTGGCACATGACCGTCTGCGTCAGGCCCGCTGCCAGCAGCACCGACAGCACGGCGAACCCGATCCAGTAGGTGGCGGGCAGCAGCACGCCCATCGCCCCGCCGAACACCCAGGTGAGCTGCAGGATCGTCTCGGACCTGCCGAACGCGGACGCCCGCGACTCCTCCGGCAGGTCGTCCTGGATCACGGCGTCCAGGCTGATCTTGGCCAGGCCGCTGGCCGTGGCGCCGACCAGGCCGACGATGGCCGCGGTGGCCAAACCGGGCAGGACGGCGGCCAGCACGGCCACCGCCAGGGCGGCGCTCAGGCAGGCGATGACGACCTGGTCGGGGTTGCCGAAGTGCAGGCGTGCGCCCACGGCGTTGCCCAGGAAGCTGCCGATGCCCGCGGCACCGGCGATGACGCCGAGCAGCAGCAACTGCTTGCCCGCGTCGCCTTCGGTTTGGGCGCGGACGACGAACGCGGCGAACAGGGTGAGGAAGCCGGTCAGCATGCGGATGGTGCCGTTGCCCCACAGCGAGACCACGACGTGCCTGCCGAGCGGTTGGCGCTTAGCCTTCTTCGTCCCGGTCCTCAGCGACGTGGGCACCTCGCCCTCGGTGACCTCGACCCACGCCGGGATCCGCAGGCACAGCCAGGCGTTGGCCAGGCTCAGCACGGCGGTGAACCAGAGGGCGCCGGGCGAGTCGAAGAGCTGGGCGAAACCGGCCGCCACCGCGCCGAACACGCCGCCGGCCGCCAGGCCGAACACGGTCATGCGGGCGTTCGTCTTGGAGAGCGTGATCTCCGGTGGCAGCACGCGCGGGGTGATCGCGGACTTCAGCACCGTGAACGACTTGGACAGCACCATGCTGCCCAGCGCCGCCGGGTACAGGCCCCAGTCGTCGAAGTGCAGCGCCATGACGATCGACAGGAACACCCGCAGCACGCAGGCCGCCGCGAGCGCTATCCGCCTGCCCCGCTGGATGCGGTCCAGCGCCGGGCCGATCACCGGGGCGATCAGCGCGAACGGGGCCACGGTGATCAGCAGGTAGAGCGCGACCTTGCCCTGGCTCTCGCCGGTGGCCGCGGAGAAGAAGAGGGTGTTCGCCAGCGCCACGGCCATCGCGGCGTCGGCGGCGTAGTTCAGCATCACCGCGTACGTCAGGGCGGTGAGCCCGGACTTCTCGGCGCCGTCCGCGTGCGCGGCCTTCCGGAACGCGGACATGGCCTGCTGGCCGAGTTGCCTGCCGCGGAACATCGCGACCCTGGTCACGGTCAGCTTCTTCGGCAGCGTCGGCGCGGTGGGGTGCTCCGACCCCGGCACCGGCTCCCGTCGCGCCCTCGGCCGCTCCGGCTCCGGTGGCTCACCCGTCGGGTACGGGCGGGTCGGGCGCTGCCTGGCAGGCCGTTCGAAGTCGAAGCGCGCCTCGGGGGCCTGCCTCGGCTGGTAGTCGTCCTCGTCCCACGGGTAGCGCGGCTGCTCCTGGCGGGGCGGTGGCTCTTGGCGCGGCGGTGGCTGCCGCCTCCGGGGCGGAGGCTGCTGCCGTGGGGGAGGCGGAGGCGCCTGCTGGGGCGGCGGACCCGGCGGCCACTGGGAGACGCCCTGGGGCAGGTCCGGTTCGCGGCGGGACTTGCGCCCGCCACTCCAGCCGCGCCGGGCACGGGGTGTGCCGTGCGGGTCGTCCGAACCGGAGCGCTTCACCCCCCAATCCTGCCTCACGCGGACGCCTGGTGTGCGCGAACAGGGAGTCGGCCGACGTGAATCACCCGCTCCGGGTCACTCCACGAACCGGACGCGGAACACGCTCGGCCAGTTCTTGCCGGTCACCAGGAACTCGTCGGTGCCCGGAACCGCCGCGATCCCGTTCAGTACGTTCGACCTCGGCACGTCGGCGGGACGCAGCGACCCGGCGTCGACGCCCGCGGTGACCTTCCCGGTCGCGGGGTCGATGCGGACGATCTCGTCGGTCTGCCACACGTTCGCCCACACCGAGCCGTTCACGCACTCCAGCTCGTTGAGCAGCTGCAACGGCTGCCCGTCCCTGGTCACGCCGACCGTGCCGGTCTCGGCGAACGTGGTCGGGTCGCGGAACGTCAGCTCGGCCGTGCCGTCGCTCATCACGAGCCGCTCCCCGTCCAGGCAGAGGCCCCAGCCCTCGCCGTCGTAGGTGACCCGCCTCACCTCGGCGAGCGACGTGCGGTCGCGTTCGATGGCGATCCCGTCCTGCCAGGTGATCTGCCAGATGCGGTCGCCGACGAGCGTGATGCCCTCGCCGAACAGCGGTCCCGGCAGGTCGACCTTCTGCTGGACCTCGCCCGTGGCGGGGTCGACGCGCCGCATCGACGACTCGCCTTCGAGGCCCGTGCCCTCGTAGAGGACGCCGTCCGCCAGCTCCAGGCCCTGCGTGAACGCGTTCGGGTCGTGCGGGATCGTGGCCAGCACCTCGACCTTCGACGGCCCGTTCGACGGGCCTTCCGAGGGGGCCTGAGGGGTCGTGCACGCGCCGACCAGGACCAGTCCCGCCACCGCCGCAAGCCTCCGCACGTCCAGAAGGGTGACACGAGTGCACGCGACTGTGTAGTCGTGCGGCACAATTCACCTGTGACCCCCATGCCCACTCAGCAGCCGCAGCCGGTGCTCGCCGATCCCGAAGCCGTCGATCTCGCCCGCGCCGCCGCGCAGGAGGAAGCAGGCCAGGAACGCATCGGCGGGCACGTGGGTGTGCTCGGTGAGGACGAGGTCTCGGTCACCCACCTCTTCGAGGCCAACCACGCCGGCTACCACGGCTGGAACTGGGCCGTGACCGTCGCCTTCGCCGGGCAGGGCACGCCGCTCTCCGTGAGCGAGGTCGTGCTGCTCCCCGGCAACGAGGCGCTGGTCGCGCCGGACTGGGTGCCGTGGGACCAGCGGGTCCGCGCGGGCGACCTCGGCGTGGGCGACCTCATGCCCACCAGGGCCGACGACCCGCGGCTCGTGCCCGGCTACCTGGAGTCCGAGGACCCGGCGATCGAGGAGGTCTCGCGCGAGGTCGGCCTCGGCCGCGTGCGCGTGCTCGGCCGCAACGGTCGCCTCGACGCCGCCGACCGCTGGCACGGCAGCGACTTCGGGCCGCTGAGCGACATGGCCCGCAGCGCGCCCGCCACGTGCGGCAGCTGCGGCTTCTACCTCCAGATCAAGGGCTCGCTCGGCGCCGCGTTCGGCGTGTGCGCGAACGAGCTGACGCCCGCGGACGGCCGCGTGGTGCACGTCGAGTACGGCTGCGGCGCGCACTCCGAGGTCGAGATCGACATGAGCGTCGGCATCCCCGTGTCGGACGTGGTGTACGACGACGCCCAGCTCGACGTGGAGCCCCACGAGGCCAAGGTCCAGGCCGAGGCTGCCCAGGGCGAGGCGGTCCAGGTCGAAACCGTCCAGGCCGAGAACGAGACCGCGACCCAGTGACCCCCGACTCCTCCGTGCCGGCGGACACCTTCGGCACGGAGGCGCTGCGCGACTCGGTGCTGGCCTCCTGGCGCGGTTCGCCGACCCGGTTCCGCGAGGACGCCAACGCCGAGGAGGACCTGCGGCTCGGCGGCTACCGCGACCGGCTGCTGGTCGAGCTGGCGCAGAACGCCTCCGACGCCGCGGGCGACGAGCTGGGCACGCTGAGACTGTCCGTTGTGGATGGTGAGCTGCGCGCGGCGAACACCGGTGTGCCGCTGGACGCCGCGGGCGTGACGGCGCTCGCCTCGCTGCGCGCGTCGACCAAGAACTCCGGCACCATCGGCCAGTTCGGCGTCGGCTTCGCCGCGGTGCTGGCCGTGACGGACGCGCCGAGGGTCGTGTCGACGTCCGGCGCGGTCGCGTTCTCCGCCGAGCGCACCCGCGCCGCCGTGCCCGAGTCGGCTGAGCGGCGCGGCGGCGACGTGCCCGTGCTGCGGCTGGTGTGGCCGAGCGACGAGGCCGACGTGCCGGAGGGGTTCGCCACCGAGGTCCGGCTGCCGCTGAAGGTGGACGGGGCCGCGCTGCTGGCCGAGTTCGCCGACCAGGCGGGCGACCTGCTGCTGGCGTTGCCCGGTTTGCGGCGCATCGAGATCGCCGAGCAGGTGTGGACCCGCGAGGACGTCGACGACGACGTCGTCGTGCTGCACGGTCCGTCGAGTTCGACCCGCTGGATCCTGCACCGCGTCTCCGGTGAACTGCCCGCGTCGCTCGTGGCGGGCGTCGAGACCCGGCCGCAGTGGTCGATCTGCTGGGCGTGGCCGTCCGACGGCGTGCTGACCGACGAGGTGCTGCACGCGCCGACCCCCACCGACGAACGGCTGTCGCTGCCCGCCCGGCTGCTGGCCACGCTGCCGGTCGAGCCGTCGCGCAGGCGCGTGCAGCCCGGCCAGGCCGTGGACGCCGTGCTGGCCGAGGCCGCCGCGCACTACCCGGCCCTCGTGGCCAAGTTGCCCGCCGTGCAGCGCACCGCGCTGGTGCCGCTGCCCGGCTTCCCGCTGTCCGAAGTGGACGGTGTGTTGCGCGACGGTGTGCTGAAGGCGTTGCGCGCGGCCGAATGGCTGCCGCTGGCCAGCGGCGAGTGGGCCTCGCCCGCGAAGGCGAAGGTGCTCGACGCCGGGTCGGAGGAACTGGTCGAGCTGCTGGAGGACGTGATCCCCGGTCTGCTCGACGCCGAGCTGACCCTCCCGGAACACGCGAAGGCGTTGGCGGCGCTGGAGGTCCGGCGGCTGACCATGCGCGACGTCGTGGACGCGCTGGCGGGTCTCAACGGCGACCCGGACTGGTGGCGGCGGTTGTACGCCGAGCTGGACCCGATCGCCGAGGTCGACTCCAAGGCGCGCGAGGACCTGGGTGGCCTGCCGGTTCCGCTGGCCGACGGCCGGATCGTGACGAGCCCGCGCGGCGTGCTGCTGCTGGAGGCGGATCAGGAAACCCTGGACCTGCTGGCGGGCGTGGACGTGTCGGGGCTGCGGATCGCGCACCCCGAGGCCGTGCACCGGCTGCTGACCCGCCTCGGCGCGGTCGAGGCCGGACCGGTGGAACTGCTGGACTCCGAGGCGATCCGCGAGGCCGTGCACCGCAGCGCGGACGAGGTCGACGCGGGCATGGACGGCCACGACCTGGTGCGCGCAGTGCTGCGCCTGGTCGACCGCTCGGGGATGCGCTCCGGCGACCGGCCGTGGCTCGCGGAACTGGTGCTGCCGGACGGTTCCGGCGACTGGCGCCGCGCGGACGAGCTGGTGCTGCCGGACTCGGCGCTGCTGGACGTGCTGGAGTCCGACGCCCCGATCGGCGTGCTGGACGCGAAGGTCGCCGAGCAGTGGCCCCGGTCGGTGCTGACCGCGATCGGCGTGATCGACGGGTTCACCGTGGTCGTGGACGACGACCCGACCGAGCCCGACCACGACCTGGCCGACGAGGGCTACTGGTGGGCCGCGTCGCCGGAACCGCCGACCCGCGTCGTCGGCATCCGCGACCTGGACCTGGTGTCCCGCGACGCGTGGCCCGCCGCGCTGAGGATGCTGGCCGCCGACCCGGTGACGTGGCGCGCGGTGCAGGAGCCGGACGGCTACACCGGTTGGTGGCTCTCGCAGTACGCGACGCTGGACGGCGTGCCGCTGTGCGACTGGCGGCTGCCGACGGCGGAATCGCTGGCCGGCCTGTACGACGTGGTGCCCGACGTGGGGCTGCCCGAGCACGTGCTGACCGCCGTCGGCGTGCGCACCGAACTGGACGTGCGCGGCGACGACGACGTGAAGGACCTGCTGCGCCGCCTCGGCGACCCGGAGCGGACGCCCGCCGACGCGCTGGTGTTCCAGGCGCACGCGGCGTTGGCCGAGGTCGCGCACCTGCTCGACTCCGGCGGCATCACCCCGCCGGACCGGGTGCGCGTGCTGACCGGCGAGGCCGTGCCCGCCGACGACGTGGTCGTGCTCGACCTGCCGTGGCTGCTCGGCGTGCTGCCCCCGGAGACCGTGCTGGCCGCCGACGGCGGGGCCGAGGCGCTGGCCGAGCTGCTCGCGCTGCCGCCGGCGTCCGAGGAGGTCGTCGGCACGCCGACGACCGAGGGCGACGCCGTTCCGTGGCACGAGCTGGGAGCGGTCCGGCTGGCCTGCGCACTGCTCGGCGTCGACCTGCCGGACGGGTCCGTGGTCGTGCACGACGAGCTGCGCGTGAGCGTGGAACTGCCCGGACGGGCTGTTGCGGTGCACGAGGTCGCCTGGTGGTCGGCCGACGACGTGGTGCACGCCGTGGACACCCCGGAGGGCCTGGCCCGCGCACTGGCGTGGGCCAGCGACCGCTGGGCGGACCGGCACGCGTTCGCCGCCCTGATCGCCGACCCCACGCCGGTCACCCTGCTCGGCTAGAAACCCGTCTGCGCGCCCCTCGATCCGCGGCGCGCGGCTCGGCGTTGCCAGGAGAACACGCCGTACCCCATGATCCCCAGCGTCATGCCCGCGAAGCAGGACCACAGCCACACGGTGTTGCCGATGTCGAAGACCAGGAAGTAGAGGAAGGCCAGCGCCCACACCACGGTGCCGCCGAGGATGGCGGGCACGGGGTCGGCCAGCCTCGCGGGCAGCGGGGGAGGACTCGGCAGCGAGTCGTGTTCGGACGGTTCGGCCACGTCAGGCAGGCTACCTCCCGGAAACACGGATCGGGCACGCTCAGCGGGCACCGCTCCAGGTACCGATTGGGGTAGACATGGCCACCCAGAAGCCGGGAACACCGCAGGACCCCGCGGAACAGGCCCGGCCTGCGCCGCCGTCCTCGAAGCTCGACGGGTTCTTCAAGATCTCCGAGCGGGGCTCCACCGTCTCGCGGGAGCTGCGCGGCGGACTGGTCACGTTCGTGACCATGTCCTACATCGTGGTGCTGAACCCGTTGATCCTCGGCAGTTTCGCGGCCGACGACGCCGGGGCCAAGAAGGACGTGCTCGGCGCGATCCTGCCGGTCACCCAGGTCGCCGCGGTGACGGCGCTCGTCGCGGGCGTGATGACCATCCTCTTCGGCCTGGTCGCGAACCTGCCGTTCGCGATGGCCACCGGACTCGGCATCAACACGTTCGTGGCGGTCACGATCGTGCCGCAGATGACGTGGCCCGAGGCGATGGGCCTGGTCGTGCTGAACGGCCTCGTGGTGCTGCTCCTGGTGGTGACCGGCGTCCGGCAGGCGGTGTTCAACGCCGTGCCGAACGAGCTGAAGGCCGCTATCGCGGTCGGCATCGGCCTGTTCATCTGCTTCATCGGCCTGGTCGACGCGGGTTTCGTGCGCAGGCTGCCGGACGCGGCGGGCACCACGGTCCCGGTGGGCCTCGGCATCAACGGCTCGATCGCCTCGTGGCCGACGTTCGTGTTCGTGGTCGGCCTGGTCGTCACCGGCATCCTGTTCGCCCGCAAGGTGAAGGGCTCGATCCTCATCGGCGTGCTGTCCGCGACGGTGCTGTCCATCGTGGTCGAGGCCCTCGTGCACGCGGGCCCGTCGAAGGGCGTCAACCCGCTCGGCTGGAACCTCGGCTACCCGGCACTGCCGACCGAGGTCTTCAGCCTCCCCGACCTGTCGCTCGTCGGCGACGTCTCGTTCGGCGCGTGGACCCGGATCCCGGCGATCACCTGCGCGCTGCTGGTGTTCACGCTGGTGCTGACCGACTTCTTCGACACCGTCGGCACGATGACCGGACTGGGCAAGGAGGCGGGCCTGATCGACGAGGACGGCCAGCTGCCCAGCGTGAACAAGGCGCTGTTCGTCGACGGTGTCGGCGCGGTCGCGGGCGGTGCCGCGTCCTCTTCGTCCAACACGGTGTACATCGAGTCGGCGTCCGGCATCGCCGAAGGCGCGCGCACGGGTCTGGCGAACGTCGTGACCGGGCTGCTGTTCCTGGCCGCGATGTTCCTGACGCCGCTGTACGCGGTCGTCCCGGTCGAGGCCGCCGCGCCCGCGCTGGTGATCGTCGGCGCGCTGATGATGATGCAGGTCAAGGAGATCGACTTCAGCGACTTCTCCATCGGGCTGCCCGCGTTCCTCACCATCGTCGTGATGCCGTTCACCTACTCGATCGCCAACGGCATCGGCGCGGGCTTCGTCAGCTACGTGCTCCTGCGGGCGCTGACGGGCCGCGCGAAGAGCGTGCACCCGCTCATGTGGGCGGTCGCGGCGGCGTTCGTCGTGTACTTCGCCATCGGTCCGATTCGATCCCTGTTCGGGGCGTAAGTCCGATTCGGCCACTCGGACGGGACGGACGGCCAAATCGTGAGGTATGCTAACTACGTGACGGACACCGCGAGCGAGCAAGGACTGGCGAGCAGGCTTCGGCTCGCCGTCGTTCGGCTCAACCGCAGGCTCCGCGCCCAGCGCACCAACTCGTCGATCACCCTGACCCAGGTTTCGGCGCTGTCCACACTGCACAAGTGCGGACCGCTGACCCCCGGCGAACTGGCCGCCAAGGAAGGCGTCCAGCCACCGTCGATGACGAGGGTGATCGCCGCGCTGGAGGAGTTCGGCTTCGCGACCCGCAGGCCTCATCCGACCGACGGCCGCCAGGCCATCGTGCAGCTGAGCGAGGCCGGGCTCGTGTTCGTGAACGAAGAGGTCGGCGCCAGGGAAGCCTGGCTCGACAAGCGCTTGGCGGAACTGACACCGGAAGAGCGGGAACTCCTCTCCCGCGCGGCGGAGATCATCGACAGGATGGCGGGGCAGTAACAAGGTGCCGGCTTACGCGGGTGGTAGCGAGGCGGATCGGGTCGACCGGGAAGTCGCGCTACCTCCCCCGCGGGAGGGGGCACCGAAGCGCACCGGCATGTTCGACTCCCTCAAGGTCCGCAACTACCGCTTCTACGCGTCCGGCCAGGTCGTCTCCCTCATCGGCGTGTGGATGCAGCGGGTCGCGCAGGACTGGCTCGTGCTGGAGCTGTCCGGCGGGAGTCCCGTGGCGCTCGGCATCGCCGCCGCGCTGCAGTTCGCCCCGACGCTGGTGTTCTCGCTCTACGCGGGCGTCCTCGCGGACCGGATGGACAAGCGCAAGCTGCTGCTGGTGCTGGAAACCGGTCTGGCGCTCTGCGCGCTGACGTTGGGGCTGCTGGACGTCACCGGGCTCGCGGAGCTGTGGCACGTGTACCTGCTGTGCCTGCTGCTCGGCTGCGTGTCCGCGACGGAGACCCCGGTGCGGCAGTCGTTCGTGATCGAGATGGTGGGCAAGAGTCAGCTGCCGAACGCCGTGGCGCTGAACTCGATGACGTTCAACCTGGCCCGCATGGTCGGTCCCGCGGTCGCGGGCGTCGGCATCACCCTCATCGGCACCGGCTGGATGTTCCTGATCAACGCGGCCTCGTTCGTCGGCGTGATCGGCGGGCTGCTGCTGATGGACGTGGCCCAGCTGCACCGCTCCGAGCCGGTGCCCCGCGAGCGCGGTCAGCTGCGCGAGGGGCTGCGGTACGTGCAGGGGCGGCCGGACCTGGTGATCCTGCTGGTGCTGGTCTTCTTCATCTCCACGTTCGGGCTGAACTTCTTCCTCACGCTCGCGGTCATGGCGCGCAACGTGTTCGGCGGCAACGCGGACGCGTACGGCCTGCTGACCACCCTGCTCGCCGTCGGCACCCTCGCGGGGGCCACGCTGGCCGCCAAGCGCAGCACGCGCGGCAAGCCCAAGCTGGGGCTGCTGATCGGCGGCGCGCTGGCGTTCGGCTTCCTGGAGGTCGCCGCGGGCCTGATGCCGAGCCTGATCACCATGGGCCTGATGCTGATCCCGGTCGGCATCGCGATGATGACCTTCACGACGACCGCCAACGCCACGGTGCAGATGTCCGTGGCTCCGGCCATGCGCGGCCGGGTGATGGGCCTCTACATGCTGGTGTTCCTCGGCGGCACCCCGCTGGGAGGCCCGGTGATGGGCTGGCTGGCCGAGCAGTACACCGGCCGCGCGCCGCTGGTGGCGGGCGGCGTGATCTCGATCGTCACGGCGCTGGTCGGCTACGCCGTCCTGGTCCGCCGCGGCGGCCTGGTGCTGCCGAGGTTCCCGGTGCGCGCCAGGGCGGGATCGCGCAGGTGAGCACGAACGCCGTGAACACCGCGACGGTCCACGGCTGACCGACGACCCGCCGGTTCCGCGCTGAACCCAGGTTCCCGACGTGCGGGGAAGAACTTCCCCCGCACACTTTCGAGCTGCCCACTTCCCCACAAGGGGAGCTTAGGCTAACCTAAGTCTCGTCACTTCGTGGTGGGAGTGGCAGTCAGTTCGGGAACAGACGAGGCCCCGCCTCCGGTCGTACCGCCGGAGGCGGGGCCCAGTCGTTCGCCAAGGGTTTCCTGGTCGTGGTCGCAACTTGCTTGCATCGAGTCCGCTGGGCGGGGGCGGGCCGGAAAACCCGGTTGCCCGGAGGGCTCCGGGACTGCGACGGTCGGACCCGTGTCGGTCATGGCAGCTCGCAAGGTCACGCTGTCGTTCGGTCCGAGGACCGTGCTCCTGGAGGTCGATCTCGATGTTCCCGCAGGCGAACGCGTAGGCCTGGTCGCACCCAACGGCGTCGGCAAGTCGACCCTGCTGCGGGTGCTGGCGGGTGAGCTGGCTCCCGACGGGGGAGCCGTGGTCCTGCGCCCGGCGACGGCCGTCGTGGCGTACCTCACCCAGGAGACCCAACCCCTTCCGGGTGAATCCCTGCGCGCCCACCTGGCCCGCCGCACCGGCGTGGCCGCCGCTTCCGCCCTCTTCGAGCGGGCGACCGTCGAGCTGTCGGAAGGCGCGTCCGGCGCCGAGGACCGCTACTCGACCGCCTTCGACCACTGGACGGCCATCGGCGCGGCCGACTTCGACGAGCGCGCGGACGCCGTGTGCGACCGCCTCGGCCTGGCGGCCGACCTCCTCGACCGGCGGGACGCCCACGAGCTCTCCGGCGGCCAGGCCGCCCGGCTGCGCCTGGCGTCCGTGCTCCTCACCAGGGCGGACGTCCTGCTGCTCGACGAACCGACCAACGACCTGGACGCCGACGGCCTCGACCTGCTGGAGGTCCACGTCGCGGGCAGCCCGGCCGCCGTCGTCCTGGTCAGCCACGACCGCGAGTTCCTCGCCCGCACCACCACGGCCATCGTCGAACTGGACGAGTTCACCCACACCACCACCCTCTTCCGGGGCGGCTGGGACGCCTACGTGGAGGAGAAGGCCGCGGCCGAACGGCGGGCGCGCGAGGAGTTCGAGGCGTACGCGGCCAAGCGCGACTCGTTGACCGAACGGGCGCGCACGACCCGCGAGTGGTCCCGCCAGGGCGTCCGCAACGTGGCGAAGTCCGGTGAGAACGACAAGAACATCAAGCACCGGGAGAAGCAGCGCTCGCAGGCCACCGCCGCCAAGGCGTCCGTTGTGGACCGCGCGCTGGAACGCCTCGACGAGGTGGAGGAACCGCGCGAGGCGTGGGAACTCCGCCTCACCCTGCCCAGCGCGGGCCGGGGCAGCCAGATCGCGTTCACGTTGCGCCGAGCCGTCGTCCAGCGCGGGGACGTGGTGCTGGGGCCCGTCGACCTGACCGTCGGCGCGGGCGAGCGCTGGCGGATCACCGGCCCGAACGGGTCCGGGAAGTCCACGCTCCTCGGCGCGCTGCTGGGCCGGATCCCGCTGCTGTCCGGCGAGCGGAGCCAGGGCTCGTCGGTCGTCGTGGGCGAGGTCGACCAGTTCCGCGAGGAGTTCGCCACCGACCGGTCCGCGCTGGACGTGGTCGTCAGCGCCACCGGGCTGGAGCGGGTCGACGCGCGGACGCTGCTGGCCAAGTTCCGGGTGGGCGCGGACACCGTGCTGCGCCCGGCCCGGACCCTGTCGCCCGGCGAGCGCACCCGTGCGGGATTGGCCCTGTTGCAAGCCCGTGGCACGACCTGCCTCGTGCTGGACGAGCCGACCAACCACCTCGACCTCGCGGCCATCCACCAGTTGGAACAGGCGCTCGAAACGTACGGGGGCGCGTTGTTGCTGGTCACGCACGACCGGCGGCTCGCGGAAGCGATCTCCGTCGACCGGGAGCTCGACGTCCGTGGGCTGCTCACCCCTCCACCCGCGAAGGGTGCAAGATAGGAGGATGAGCACCGAGGAGGACTGGCCTGTCGAACAGACCTGGTCCATGCGCAACACGCACTGGCACGCCTACGTCGAGCACACGTCGCTCGACCACGCCTCCCCTCGGCAGGAACGGCTGGAACGCACCCCCGAGGAGGTGCTGAGCACTCCCGCCGAGGTCGCCGCCTGGCTGGAGGTGAACCTCCGCAGCGCCACCAAACCGGAGGAGGCGGGCAAGAAGCGCGTCAAGGACGAGCGCGACTTCTCCGATTCCAACCGGGTGCACACCTCGCTGGCCTCCTGCGGGGAGTCCATCTACACCGGAGTCAAGGGGATGCTGACGCTGGCGGTCGAGGCCGTGACCCCGGACGACTGCCGCAGTTCCCACGACGGCGCGGACGTCGCACCGCTGAAGTCCGGCCGCCGCCGCTGACTAGACCGGCCACGTGTGCACGGGCTGCCCCCCGTGCATCAGCTCCACGTACCGCTTGAGCATCCCGGTGAGCGCGGCTCCGCGATCGGCGCCGCGCTCCTCCAAGCGCACCACCACGTCGCGCTGCCACGACGAGCCGGTCCGCCGGGCGAGGCAGCGCTGCTCGATCACCCCGAGGTAGCGCTCGCGGGCCTCGTCGGAGACGCCGCACGCCCGCAGCCCGTCGTGCGCCATCGGCAGCAGTCGGCGCAGCACCAGCTCGTCCGGCGGCACCCAGCCGATGCCCGGCCAGTACAGCTGCGCCCCCATGCCGTGCCGGGAGCCGGTGTACAGGTTCTCCTCGGCTGCCTGGAACGACATCTGCGTCCACAGTGGACGTTCCTGGTCGACCAGCGCGCGCTGGGCGCCGTAGAAGAACGCCGCGTTGGCGATCGTGTCCAGCACGGTCGGGCCCGCGGGCAGCACCCGGTTCTCGATGCGCAGGTGCGGCACGCCGTCGACCACGTCGTACACCGGCCGGTTCCAGCGCCAGATCGTGCCGTTGTGCAGCCGCAGCTCGGTGAGCGCGGGCGTGCCGCCCGCCTCCAGCACCTCGACGGGGTTCTCGTCGTCGGTCTCCGGCAGCAGCGCCGGGAAGTAGCGGGCGTTCTCCTCGAACAGGTCGAAGATCGACGTGATCCAGCGCTCGCCGAACCACACCCTCGGCCGCACGCCCTGGTTCTTCAGCTCCTCGGACCGCGTGTCGGTCGACTGCAGGAACAGCGGGACGCGGGTCTCGTGCCACAACGCCTTGCCCAGCAGGAAGGGCGAGTTCGCGGCGATCGCGACCTGCACGCCCGCGAGGCACTGCGCCGCGTTCCAGTGCGCGGCGAAGTCGGCCGGGGCCACCTGGAGGTGCAGCTGCACCGACGTGCAGGCCGCCTCCGGCAGGATCGACTCCTGGTAGCTCAGCAGCTTCTCCGGACCGCGGCCGGGAATCGGCGAGCCCTCCATGCGCAGCACGGTCTCCTCGCCGCGCGCGGCGAAGATGCGGTCGTTCAACACCTTGTACCGCGAGCTGTTGGACAGCCACCGCTGGTCGAAGTGCTCGTTCCGCAACGTCGGCAGCACCCCGATCATCACCAGGTTCGCGCCCGCGTCCTTCGCCTTGTCGTCGGCCGCACCCAGCGACGTCCGCAGATCCTGTTCCAGGCCAAGGGTCTCGTCACCGGCCAGCGCGCGCGGCGGGACGTTGATCTCCAGGTTCTGCTGGCCCAGCTCCAGGGTGAACGACGGGTCGTCGATCTTCTCCAGCACTTCCGCGTTCGCCATCGCCGGTCTCATCGCGTCGTCGACGAGGGCCAGTTCGATCTCCAGCCCCATCTGCTGGCGGGGGAAGGAGAAGCTGTCCTCCGCGAGCATGGTCGCCAGCGCTTCGAGGCACCGCTGGATCTTCTCCCGGTACCGTTGGCGATCCTCTCGGGTGTACGTGCGGCTGGAGATGTCCCTACCCATGCCGCCTCCCCTTCGGTCGTGCGGCTCCGGCGGCGGAGCGGAGCGCCAACCGTGACACAGCCTTCAAGGGGCCGCCAGCGTCCAAATCGGTGCTCTCTGTCACATGCCCGTAACAGTCGGCGAGGATGTGCTGGTTGGCGGCTCGGGTGTTGGCCCCTCTGGACTACGAGCGGTGCTCACATGGCGGGAGGTGCGAGAATTCGGTCCGTGGTGATCGAGATCGACGACCCCGCCGACCCTCGGCTGGACGACTTCCGCGACCTGTCCACCGCCGATCGCAGGCCGGACCGGCCGGGCGGTCGGGGCCTGGTGATCGCCGAGGGGGTGGTCGTCGTCGAACGCCTCCTCGCGTCGCCGTTCCCGGTGCGGGGGTTCCTCGGGGTGCGCAGGCGGATCGAGGCGCTGGGCGAACTCCCCGCTCCCGCGTACGTCGCTTCCGCCGACGTGATGGCGGAGGTCGTCGGATTCCACCTCAACCGCGGTGTGCTCGCGGCCGCCGACCGGGCCGTGCAGCCGTCGGCCGCCGACATCGCCTCCACCGCCCGCACGCTGGCCGTGCTGGAAGGCGTGGGCGACCACGAGAACCTGGGGTCGATCTTCCGCAACGCCGCCGCGCTGGGCGTCGACGGCGTGCTGCTCGGCCCCGGTTGCAGCGACCCGCTCTACCGCCGCAGCGTCCGGGTGTCGATGGGGCACGTGCTGCGGGTGCCGTTCGCCCACCTCGACTCGTGGCCCGGTGGTCTGGACGTGCTGCGCGCGAAGGGTTTTCGCATCGTCGCCCTCACCCCGCGGGAAGGCTCGGTCGGCCTCGCGGACGCCGGACTCCGCGACGCCCGCGTCGCCGTGCTGCTCGGCTCCGAGGGACCCGGCCTGACCGAAGAGGCCATCGCGTCGGCGGACGTGGCCGTGCGCATCCCCATGGCGGAGGGCGTCGACTCCCTCAACGTGGCCACGGCGGCGGCCGTGGTGTTCTACGCGATCGCCTGAAAGACCGGGGACACGATACGTTCTCCCCGGAAGCCGTGATCGTGGGAGGGACCGTTCGTGGAGTTGCGTGTGCAGGCGGGCCGCGCGGTGCTCGCGGGCGAGAGCGAGTCCGGGGAACTCGAAGTGGACCCGCACAACCTCCCCCTGGGAGCCGGTCTCGCCGAAGCCCTGCACGAGTGGGCCAAGGTCGCCGAAGCCGTGCAGCGCACCAACGCCCCCGCCGACGGCGCCGCCGGCGCGCTCGTCACCAGGCGCGGCCGTCAGCTGGCGGGCAGGCTCGCCGCCGACATGGGCCTCCCCGTTGCCTTCGCCGACCCGGTCACCGGCGAACGCCACCTGGTCGACGCCTCGCAGTCCGGCGTCCGCCCCTCCCCGACCCGCCCGGCGGCCATCGTGGTGGCCGAGCAGGAGCCGGAGCCCGCCGAGCCCACCCCGTGGGGAACCGGTTTGACGGTCAGCGTCTTCAGCGGCGCGGTCGTGGCCTTCATGGTCGTCACCCTCTCCCTGGGGTTGGGGGAGACGAACCGCTGGCTCGCCCTCGTGGCGAACGTGCTGGTGGTCGGCGGCATCGCCCCTTCGGTGTGGCTGGCCCGCAAGGTGATCATCTGGCGCTGGGTCGCCTACGGGGTCACCACGGGTGTGGTCCTGGCCTGGATCGCCCTCATCCTGACCCTTCTCGAACCCTGACGTTTGCTGGTGGTGGGGCTTGAGGGTGGGCTGTCTCATGGCCCGCTCGGGGCCGCCTGGCTCCCGGGTTCTGCGCGCTCCGGTTGGGGCGCTGGGGCACCCTTGCCCCCGCTCGCGTCATTGTCTCGATCTTTGCCCTTCGTTTGTCAAGGCGGGAAAGATGCCTTGACAAACGAAGGGCAAAGCTGAGGGCGCTTCGGATCGGGGGCCAGGGTGGGGAGTGCTCGGGTTTGGTTGGGTGCTTCCGTTTGGCCGTCTGGCCGTCTGGCCGTTTGGCCGTCTGGCTAGACGAGTAAGTCCAAGGGGTCGGGCGTCAGGAGACGCGAAGCGAGGGTGGCAATGATCGGGTTGTGACGACCGATATTGACACCCTCGCGACCGCACTTTACGTCAGGACCGACGACCTGCTCA
>JAEBDY010000018.1:0-203029 GCA_049997955.1 Umezawaea sp. cmx-9-4
ACCGCACCTACAACACCCTGCTACGCGGCCTGCGCTGCCTCGGCGAACGCGGATTCGCCCTGCTCACCGGACGCTGGCGCGCCCTGCGGCACTTCACCACCAGCCCACGCAAGATCGGCGACATCGTCAAAGCCGCACTCACGCTCACCCATTTCGAGCACGGACGACTCACCTGAAATTCGTTGAGATCACTTCAATGCCCATCGCGCGGTCTATCATCACCCGGAAATGAAGTGGCCCGTCGGATTGACTCTTGATCGCCACCCTCCCGCACTCCCATCACCCAGGATCACTTTAACTGCGGCCCCGGCAAATACAGATCTGACTTTTCCTGTCAAATATCCTCAGGTACATGATGCGCAAATTTCCGCCCTGCTTAGCAAGCTTCAAGCATCGGACGAGGTTGAATAATCGCCTCGGCAAACCGGGGGTCAACCGGGCCCGCCACTCGGACAACTCACGCCACCTACGGGGTCAGACACGCCCGACACGAGCAGCAAAATAGTGATCTGCACCACTCAAAACTCGACCATAGGTCGGGCAGCACCGTGACATCAAACGTGACACGAACCGGGGTCAACCAGGGGAATTTACGAGGCTCCAGGAAGCCTGAATGAGAGTATAGTTGCAGGTAGAGACGGGTGAGAGCTTCCAGGCCTTCCCTCCGGAGGCGGGACCGCAGGTTCGAATCCTGTCGAGAGCACCACCGCTTGACCTGCACGGTTACCCGAGTCTCCGGGCAACCTGGCCCAGCTCGTGACATCACACGCCGTCCACTGGCGTGATGTTCATGGCTAGCGGAGACGACAAGCGCGAGACGAACAGCATCGACACGCTGCCCGGCGGCGCACTGCGCGCTCGTGTATGCGGGGATCGACCCGATCCCATGCAGGCGCCACTACCTGGTGGAGACGGTCCCTCCCGGCCCAAACGCCGCCGCTTGGGCCGAGAACATCGTGCCAGGCTCACCAGGATGGAGCCGAGCCAGAACTGCCCAGAGGCTGCACAACCGACAACCGTCACACGAACTCACCACAGTGCGTGGTGGTGGGGTTGACGCAGGTATAAGGAGAGCCTGCACCAACCTCACCACCGCGTGCATCGCAGCGCTCTAGGTTTTCGCCAGCGGATGCGGCTCCTCAGTCAGCGCAGCCAGCGCGGTCGCAACCTCCTGGATATCGGCACGCACGTAAGTCGTGGTCGCACCCGCGTCACCAGGACCGACATGCCCGGCGAACGCCCTGGTGACCGCATAGCTGAAATTGCGTTCCACCCACGTCAACGTGGTGTGACGCAACCAGTGCGCGGTCACCATCTGCGTCGCCACCCACGGCAAATGCTTGCCCAACCTCTCCCAGAGGTAGTCGTAGCGCCGCTTGGAGATCGGGCTGCCGTTGGCGTGGCGGAACAACGGACCACCGTGATCCCCGCCGCGCTTCTCCGCATGCGCCAGCAGATGCGCCATCAGCGTCGGTGACACCGGCTGCCAGCGGTGGGTGTCTGCCTTCTCGTGCAACAACACCAAGCACTGTTCCGGATCCAGATCCTTGCGGTGCAACGATAGGAGTCCCCCGCGGCGGCACGCGGTCTCGATGTGGAACCGCAGCATCAGCGCGTCCAACGCCGGATCGTCCCCGGTCCGCGAGGCCACCTCAACCAGATCGGCCACACGCTCGTCGGGCAGACCATGCCGGGTGGAGGGTTTGCGGCGCGGTTTGTCCACCTTCATCGCCGGGTTCTGCGCCTCGGTGAGAAGGCCGTCGGCGACCGCGTGCTTGTACAGGCACCGCAACGCCGCGATCAGGTGCTCCACCGCGTTCCCGCCACCCCGGCCGTTGCGACGCACCACCCGGTTGACCCGCACATACTGGGCCAACGCGCCGATGTCGGATGGGGTGACCTCGTCCAGACGCCTGTCGCCCCAGCGTTCCAGTGCCCGGTTCCAATACGGCCCGTAGACTCGCAAGGTCCCCGGACTCGTCACGCTCCGCACGATCGGCACATACTCGGCGAAGGTCGGCACGTACGCCCGCTCCACCGGCTCGGTCACCAGGTCCGCGGCCGACACGCCCAGGCTCTTGAGCAGCAGCAGGGCCGCGTCGATGGTCGCGCGGTCCGGCGTAGCGGCGCTCACGCGTCATCACCGCCGAACACTCTCGCGTGGTGAGCCAACACCAGGCGATCCAACGTGGTCGTGGTGTGCACCGCCAGCACGCCCCGTTCCAGGTCCGCGACCAGCAGCACCCGGTCCCCCGGCGACAGTGCGCACCAGTGCCGCACGGGAGCGGGAATCACCGCCAACAGCCCAGGCGGCACTCGGAACAGGCCCTTCTGGTCCGGCCGGATCAGGACCACGTCCCGCATCAGCGCGACATCGAGATGCTCATCCGACCGCCAGCCCAGGGCACGCATCATCCGCCGGTCACCGAACCGGCCGCCGCGATCGAGGGTGGCCATCCCATAGAGCATCGGCCGTTCGTGCGGCAACGTCGCGAGCCGCGGCAACGGCAACCCGGACATCTCCCCCGACCGGGCGATCGAGGCCACGGTGTCCCGCACCGGGTGGATCAGTGCGGGAACGATCGACTCGGCCGTCATGCGCGACACCATCCAGGATGGGCGACCGACGACAATGTCTTCCAGGGCACTCGGGAGACTGCTCCGAGTACCCTGGAAGACGTGAAACTGACTCTGTACGCTTGCGAAATTTCGCAGCTGTGAGTGACCGAGGGGGGACTTGAACCCCCACGCCCTTTCGGGCACTAGCACCTCAAGCTAGCGCGTCTGCCATTCCGCCACCCGGTCGTTCGGCTCTCGCCGTGGTGTGTGGATAGATTACATGATCGTTCCCAGAGACCAAAATCGGGGGGTGTTTGAGGGGTTCCGGAGGGTGGATGCAGTGGTAGGAAGGCTGCGTGAGTGACATGGGAGATGGTGCGGGGCTGCTGTTGGCGCAGGACGAGGTCGTGGA
This sequence comes from Umezawaea sp. cmx-9-4, assembly GCA_049997955.1. Classification (GTDB taxonomy): domain Bacteria; phylum Actinomycetota; class Actinomycetes; order Mycobacteriales; family Pseudonocardiaceae; genus Umezawaea. The sequence goes on from JAEBDY010000018.1 coordinate 2,972, forward strand.
GTTGGCCAGTGAGTTGATTCGGATCGATACGACGAACACCGGGGATCCCGCGACCGTGGTTGGGGAGCGGGCGGCTGCCGAGTGGGTGGCGGAGAAGCTCGGGGAGGTCGGGTACGAGACGACCTACGTGGAGTCGGGGGCGAAGGGGCGGGGCAACGTTGTCGCGCGGTTGGCCGGGGCTGATCGGTCGCGAGGGGCGTTGTTGGTGCATGGGCACTTGGACGTGGTGCCTGCTGATCCGTCCGAGTGGTCTGTGCACCCGTTCTCCGGTGCTGTGCAGGACGGGTACGTGTGGGGGCGTGGGGCCGTCGACATGAAGGACATGGTGGCCATGTCCTTGGCGGTGGCCCGGCGGTTCAAGCGGGATGGGATCGTGCCGCCTCGGGACATCGTGTTCGCGTTCCTGGCGGACGAGGAGGCGGGCGGGTTCTTCGGGGCCAAGTGGCTGGTGGAGAACCGGCCCGAGCTGTTCGAAGGGGTCACCGAGGCGATCAGCGAGGTGGGGGGCTTCTCGGTCACGTTGAAGGACGACGCTCGCGCCTACCTGATCGAGACCGCCGAGAAGGGGATTCGGTGGTTGACGTTGCGGGTGCGCGGGACCGCGGGCCACGGGTCGATGATCCACCGGGACAACGCGGTGGCGAAGCTCGCCGAGGCCGTGACGAAGCTGGGGAACCACCGGTTCCCGTTGGTGATCAGGCCGTCGGTGCGGGAGTTCCTGGACGGGGTCACGGAGATCACCGGGTGGGACTTCCCCGAGGAGGACATCGAAGGGGCTGTGGGGAAGCTGGGGGCGTTGTCGCGGATGATCGGGGCGACGCTGCGGGACACGGCGAACCCGACGATGCTTTCGGCCGGGTACAAGGCGAACGTGATCCCGTCCGTCGCGCAGGCCACTGTGGACTGCCGGATCCTGCCTGGGCGGGAAGAGGCGTTCGACCGGGAGTTGGCGGAGCTGCTCGGGCCGGACGTCGAGCGGGAGTGGGTGGGGTTGCCGCCGGTGGAGACGACGTTCGACGGGGCGCTGGTGGACGCGATGGCCGCGTCGATCACGGCTGAGGACCCCGGTGCGCGGGTGCTGCCCTACATGCTGTCCGGTGGCACCGACGCGAAGTCGTTCCAGCAGTTGGGGATCCGGAACTTCGGGTTCGCGCCGTTGAAGCTGCCCGCGGACCTGGACTTCTCCGCGTTGTTCCACGGGGTGGACGAGCGGGTGCCGGTGGACGCGCTGAAGTTCGGTGTGCGGGTGTTGGAGCGGTTCCTGCGGAACTGCTGACGTCGGGTGCCGGGGTGCGGGTGCCGCGCCCCGGCAGGCCGTTGGGTGGTTTCCCACAGATGTGAAAGTGCGCAGTTCCGCGGGTTCGAGCGGCCCTTCCGCCACGAGCACCGTCCCGATCTGCCGTGCCAAGACCGAGGTCGGGCTCGACCACCAGCTCAGGTCTCGGACGGTGGCATGAGCAGGTCTTGGGTGATGTCGGCGGTGCTCGGGCAGCCCGCGAGGGCCATGGCCAGGTCCAGGTCGGCCAGCAGGCAGCGCAGGACGTGGGCCACCCCGGCCTGGCCGTCCAGGGCGAGGCCGTAGAGGTAGGGCCTGCCGTACAGGACCGCGTTCGCGCCCAGTGCCAGGGCTTTGAGGACGTCGCTGCCGGTGCGGATGCCGGAGTCGACGAGGACTGGCACGTCGGGGCCCACGGCGGCGCGGACGGCGGGCAGCACGTCCAGTGCCGCGACGGTGCCGTCGAGTTGGCGGCCGCCGTGGTTGGAGACGATCACGCCGTCCACCGCCCCGAGGTCGAGCGCGCGGCGGGCGTCAGCGGGGTGCAGCACGCCCTTGAGGAGGATCGGCAGCGACGTGACGGTGCGCAGCCACGGCAGGTCGTCCCAGTTCAGGGTGGGGTTGGCGAACACGCGGGCCCAGTGCTGGACGACGCCGCCGTCGGCGGGCAGGCCGGCCTGGAACGCCGGGTCGGAGGTGAAGTTCGCGATCCCGTGCCCTTGCAGGAACGGCAGGTAGCCGTGGTCCAGGTCGGTGGGCCGGTAGCCGAACGTCGGCGCGTCGACCGTGAGGACGATGGCCGAGTAGCCGCTCGCCTCGGCGCGCCGCACCAGTGACGCGGCCACGGTCCGGTCGGAGGGCCAGTACAGCTGGAACCACCTGGGCCCTGGACCGGCGACGGCGGCCACGTCCTCCAGGCTGTGCGAGGAGCCGGTGGACAGGACGAACGGGACGCCGGTGGACGCCGCCGCCCTGGCTGTGGCCAGTTCGCCTTCGGGGTGGACCACGGTCTGGGCCGCGATGGGCGCCAGCAGCACCGGTGACGGCAGGCGCTGCCCGAGCAGGGTCACCGACAGGTCGCGCCGGGCGGCGCCGCGCAGCATCCGCGGCACCAGCCGCCGCCGCGCGTACGCCTGCCGGTTCAGCCGACCGGTGTCGCCCGTTCCGGCGTCGCCGAGGACGTAGCCGACCGCGGTGGGCGTCATGGCGGCGCGGGCCTGCTCCTCCAGCGCGGTCAGGTCGGTGGTGAGCCGGGGCGCGCCGCCGAGGTAGATCTCGCGCACCAGGTCGGCGGGAGTGCTCTTCTTGTCGCGCAAGCGATCGGAGAGGAGTCCGGCCACGGCGGGGTCGCGGCCGGTGAGGGCGAAGTGGCCGCCGGACAGCATCTCGGTGTCGCACCCGCGGGTGGTGTGCCGGGCCCAGCCGCGGGTCTGCGCCAGGGTGTTCTTCGGGTCGGCGTCGGCGAGCAGCACGGTGATGGGCGCCGTCACCCGCGCGTCGGGCGGGCAGCGGTAGCGCCGCAGCGCCCGGTGGTCGGCGCGCAGCAGCCGGAGGATCTCCTCGACCACGTCCTCTTCGCGCAGCAGCGCTTCCGGCACGCCGCCCAACCTCCTCAGCTCGGCGACGACGTCGGCGTCGGACAGGGCTTCGAGGTCCTGCTCCTCCCAGTCCTCGCTCGGGGGCCGCGCGGCCGAGACGAACAGCCGGGTGACCGCACCCCGCCGCTCCAGCAGCCGGGTGGTCTCGAAGGCCACGAGGGCTCCCATGCTGTGGCCGAGCAGGGACAGCGGCCGGTCGGTGTAGGGCGCGAGGAAGCGCGCGGCCTCCTCGGCGAGGTCGGTGATGTCCGCGGCGCAGGGTTCGGACCGGCGCTCGCGGCGGCCGGGGTACTGGAAGGTGAGGACCTCGACGTCGTCGGGCAGGGTGCGCGCCAGGGCCGCGAAGGCGTCGGCCGCGGCTCCCGCGTGCGGGAAGCAGGCCAGCCGCACCGCCGGGTCCTGCCGGGGGTGCGGCGCGCGCAGCGGGGTGTTCTCGGCCAGGGTCATGACGTCCCCTCCTCGGGTGCGGGCTCTGCCAGGCGGTCCGCCAGGTGCGCCGGGGTCGGCCAGTCGTAGATGAACGTGGCGGGCAGGCGGATGCCGGTCGCGGTGGCGATGCGGTTGCGCAGCTCCACCGCGGCGAGCGAGTCCAGGCCCATCCGGTCGAACAGCTCGCGCGGGTCGACCGCGTGGCCGGACGCGTGCCCCAGGACGACCGCCGTCTCGTGCCGCACGGTGTCCAGGAGGGTCGTGGTCGGCCCGGCTTCGGGCGCGACGGGCTCGGTGTGCCGGGCCACGTCGCGCAGCAGCCGCGGAGCGGTGTCCCCCAGGCCGTCGAGCGCCCACTCGGCGGCGACGGCTGTCGGCGCGTTGCGGCGGATCGCGGCGTCGAGCAGGTCGAGGCCGCGCTCGTCGGACAGCGGAACCACGCCCAGGCGTGCCATGCGGGCGATGTCGGAGGCCGCCAGGGTCGACCCCATGCCGTCGGATCCCCGCCACAGGCCCCAGACGAGCGAGATCCCCGGCTGTCCCGTCGAGCGCCGCAGTTCGACGAGGGCGTCGAGGAACGCGTTGCCCGCGGCGTAGCCCGCCTGCCCGGCGGAGCCCAGGGTCCCGGCCAGCGATGAGAAGAGGACGAATGCACCGAGGCCGAGGTCGCGGGTGGCGGAGTGGAGGTTGAGCGCCGCGTCCGCCTTGGGCCGCAGCACGTGGTCCAGCCCGTCCGGGGTGATGGACGCGAGCACGCCGTCGTCGAGCACGCCCGCCGCGTGGACCACGCCGCCGAGGCGGACGCCCGCGCCTGCCAGTTCCGCGAGGGCCGTGTCGAGGGATCCGCGGTCCGCGGCGTCGCACGCGACAGCGCGGACGTCGGCGCCGAGTTCGCGCAGGTCCTTGACGGCACGGGCCGCCTCGCTGCCCGGGACGGGCAGGCTCCGGCCCATCAGCACGACCTGCCGCACGTTGTGCTCGGCGATCAGGTGCCGGGCGACGAGACGGCCGAGGTGGCCGTGACCGCCGGTGATCAGCACGGCGCGGGTGGTGTCCCACGCCTCGTCCTCCGACGGGAGGGTGAGCACGACCTTGCCGATGTGCCGGGCCTCGCCGAGGTGGCGGAAGGCGCGCGGCGCCCGTCGGACGTCCCAGGTGGACACCGCGGGCGGGTCGAGGACGCCCTGCTCGAAGAGGGCGAGCAGGGCCACGAGCAGTTCCCGCGTCCGGTCGGGGCCTGCTTCGCGCACGTCGTAGGCGCGGTAGGCCACCCCGGTGTGCGCGGACGCGACCTCGTCCGCGTCGCGGCGCTCGGTCTTGCCCATCTCCAGGAAGTGGCCGCCGCGCGGCAGCAGGCGCAGGGAGGAGTCGATGAACTCCCCCGCCAGGCAGTTGAGCACCACGTCGACGCCCCGACCGCCGGTGGTCGCGAGGAAGCGCCGCTCGAAGTCGAGCGAACGGGACGAGGCGATGTGGTCGTCGGGCAGGCCCGCGGCGCGCAGCGCGTCCCACTTGGCCGGGCTCGCCGTGGCGAAGACCTCGGCGCCCAGGTGGCGGGCCAGCCGCACGGCGGCCGTGCCGACGCCGCCGGTTCCCGCGTGCACCAGGACGGACTGGCCCGCTCGGAGGCCCGCGATGGCGACCAGGCCGCGGTAGGCGGTCAGGTACGCCACCGGGACGGCGGCGGCCTGCTCGAAGGACCAGCCGTGCGGGACGCGGACGAGCAGCCGGTGGTCGGCGAGCGAGACCGGGCCGATGCCCGCGAACAGGCCCATCACCCGGTCGCCGGGGCGGAGCCCGGTGACGCCGGGCCCGGTTTCGAGGACGACTCCCGCCCCCTCGCCGCCCTGCCCCGTGGTGGTGGCGTCCGGGTCGACCGACGGCGGGATCACGCCGAGGGCGAGCAGGACGTCGCGGAAGTTGAGCCCGGCGGCCCGCAGCCGCACCCGGACCTGACCGGGTGCGAGCGGCGCGCCCGCCTCCGGCCACGGGGCCAGCGCCAGGTCGTCGAACGTCTGCCTGCCGACGAAGTCGAGCCGCCAGTGCCGCTCCCCCGACGGCGGCGTCAGCACCCCGTCGGGCTCGGCGCGGGTGAGGGTGGGCCGGTAGGCGGCGCCCGCGCGCAGGGCGAGCTGCGGTTCTCCGGTCGCGAGCGCCGCGGCGAGACCGTGCCGGGAAGCCGGGTCGTCGTCCACGTCGACGAGGACGAACCGGTCGGGGTGTTCGGCCTGGAGTGCGCGCACGAAGCCCCAGGCGGCGCGCTGGGCGATCCCGGACGCGTGCTGGTCGCCGTTCACGGCGACGGCCTCACGGGTGAGCACCGCCAGCCGCGTGCGGGAGAGCCGGTCGTCGGAGGTGAGTGCCTGCGCGACGGGCAGGACGTGGTGGAGCACCTCGCGCACGGACTCCCCGTCCGGGCAGGTCAGGACGATCCAGTCCGGGGCCTCGGCGTCGAGCAGGGTCGCCAGGCCGTGGACGGCGTCGTCGCCGAGGACGGCCCACCGGCCGGTCTCGACCGGGTCGGCGGGCAGGGGCAGCGCCGTCCAGGTCGGGACGAGCAGGCCGTCGTCGCCCGCCCGGTCGTCGGGCATCGGCAGCAGCGCGAGGGAGCGGATGGAGACCACCGGGTTGCCGTCGGCGTCCGCCGCGTCGATCGAGACCGCGCGCGGGCCTGCCGGGGCGAGGCGGACGCGCAGGCGGGAACCCGCCTGCCCCAGCGTGCGCGCCCCGGACCAGGTGTAGGGCAGCAGGGTGCCGTCGACTCCGCCCGCGTCTCCCAGGCCGCCCAGGGCGAGGGGGTGCAGCGCGGCGTCGAGCAGCGCCGGGTGCAGCGGGTAGTCGGCCGGGCGGAGCCTGCCGTCGGACAGCGCGACCTCGGCGAAGACCTCCCGGCCACGCCTCCACAGCGCGCGCACGGCGCGGAACGCGGGCCCGTAGTCGAGGCCCTTGGCGGAGAGGTCGGCGTAGAGGCGGTCGGGCGTCACGGGCACGGGTTCCGCGTCCGTCGGCGGCCAGACGCGCAGGTCGGCCGGTGGCTCGGCGGGCGCGTGGGCGAGCGTGCCGCAGGCGTGCCGGGTCCACCCGCCCGGTTCGCCGTCCTCGCGGCGGGCGTGCACGGTGACGGCCCGCAGCCCGGAGGCGTCGGGGGCGGCGACGAACACCCGCAGCTGGAACTCCGCGTCGTCGGGCACCTCGAACGGCGCCTCCAGCACGAGTTCCTCGACCACGTCGCAGCCCGCTTCCGCCGCGGCCCGGTCGGCCATGGACAGCAGGGCCGTTCCCGGCACCAGCACCGTGCCCGCGACGCGGTGGTCGGCCAGCCACGGGTGGTCGGCCAGCGACAGCCGACCGCTCAGCAGGAGGCCGTCGGACTCGGGGAGTTCGACGAGGGCGCCGAGCAGCGGGTGGTCGGACGGGGTGAGGCCGACCGCGCCCAGGTCCGCGACCGCGTGACCGGACCGCGCGGGCGCGGGCAGCCAGTAGCGCTCGCGCTGGAAGGCGTAGGTCGGCAGCGGGACGCGGTGGCCCCGGTCGGCGAAGACCGCGGCCCAGTCGACCGCCTGGCCGCTGACGTGCAGCTGGGCGACGGCGGCCAGCAGCGTCTCGGTCTCCGGCCGCTTCGGCCGCAGGGACGGCACCGGGGCGCTCGCGACGACGTCGGCCAGGCACTCGGCGGCCAGCGCGGCCAGGTCGCCGCCGGGGCCCAACTCCTGGAAGCGGGTGCAGCCGAGGTCCACCAGGCTGTGCACGCCGTCCTGGAAGCGGGTGGTGCCGCGCGCGTGGCGCACCCAGTAGTCCGGATCGGCGAACTGGCCGGGCTCGACGGGCTTGCCGGTCAGGTCGGACACGAGGGTGATCCGCGGTTCGGCGGGGGTGGTGCGGGCGGCCACGTCGTGCAGCTCCGCGAGCACCGGGTCCACCAGCGGGGAGTGGAAGGCGTGGTTGACGCGCAGCCACGTCGCGGTGCCGCCCGCGGCCCGGAACGCGTCGACGACGGTGGTGAGCACGTCGCGGTCGCCCGAGAGCACGGTCGACTCCGGCCCGTTGACCGCCGCCACGGACAGCACGTCCTCGTGGCCCGCCGTGAGTGCGGTGGCCCGCACCTCGGTCGCGCGCAGCGCCACCATCGCGCCGCCCTCCGGCAGCCGGGCCATGACCCGGCCCCTCGCCGCCACCAGCGCGGCGGCGTCGTCGAGCGCCAGGACACCGGCGACGTGGGCCGCGGCCAGCGCGCCGACGGAGTGCCCGAGCACCGCGTCCGGCCGCACCCCCCACGACTCCAGCAGCCGGAACAGGGCGACCTCGCAGGCGAACAGGGCGGGCTGCGTCCAGTCGGTCCGCCCGAGCAGGAGGGCTTCGGCGGAACCGTCGACCGCGAAGACCACGTCGCGCAGCGGCCTGTCGAGGTGCGGGTCCAGTGCGGCACAGACGGCGTCGAAAGCCTTGGCGTAGGCCGGGAACGTGCGGTGCAGCTCCTGCCCCATGCCGGGTCGTTGGGCGCCCTGCCCGGCGAACAGGAACGCCGTCCGGCCTTCACCGGTCGTGGCCCGGAACAGGTGCGGCCCGGTGCCGTCGGCGGCGATCGCGTGCAGGCCCGCCTCCAGCTCCGCGCGGTCGGTGGCCAGCAGGGCCGCGCGGTGCTTCAGCGCGCCGCGGGTGGTGGCGAGGGAGAAGCCGAGCGACGCCAGGTCCGCGGCGGGGGTGGCGGCCAGGTGGGTCAGGAGGTTGTCCGCCTGGGCGCGCAGGGCGGGCGGGCTGCTCGCGGAGAGCAGGAACGGCAGCACGGTAGGCGATTCCCCCCGCCCGTCCGCCGTGGTGTCCACAGTGGACGCTGCTTCGAGGACGACGTGGGCGTTGGTGCCGCTGATGCCGAACGAGGACACCGCCGCCCGCCGCGGGTGCTCGTTGTCGGGCCACGCGATCCGCTCGGTCAGCAGCGCCACCCGCCGGTCGGACCAGTCCACGTACGGGGTGGGCCGTTCGACGTGCAGGGTCGCGGGCAGGACGCCGCGGCGCAGCGCCTCGACCATCTTGATGATCCCGCCGACACCCGCCGCCGCCTGGGTGTGGCCGATGTTGGACTTCAGGGAGCCGAGGCGCAGCGGGCGGTCCGGCGTGTGCGCCCGCCCGTAGGTGGCGAGCAGCGCCTGCGCCTCGATGGGGTCGCCGAGCTTGGTGCCCGTGCCGTGCGCCTCGACGACGTCGACCTGCGCGGCCGACACCCCGGCGTCGGCGAGCGCCTGCTCGATGAGCTGCTCCTGGGCCGCGACGTTGGGCGCGGTCAGACCGTTGCTGGCACCGTCCTGGTTGACCGCGGAACCGCGGATGACCGCCAGCACCTCGTGGCCGTTGCGCACCGCGTCCGAGAGCCGTTCCACGAGCAGGAGCCCGGCGCCCTCCGCCCAGCCGGTGCCGTCGGCGGACTCGGCGAACGCCTTGCAGCGGCCGTCTGCGGCCAGACCGCGCTGCCTGCTGAACTCGATGAACGACGTGGGGGTCGCCATGACCGTCACGCCGCCCGCGAGGGCGAGGGCGCACTCCCCGCGCCGCAGCGCCTGGGCGGCCAGGTGCAGCGCCACCAGGGAGGACGAGCACGCCGTGTCGACCGTGACGGCGGGGCCGGTGAGGTCGAAGGTGTAGGCGATCCGCCCGGACGCGACGCTGCCCGCGCTGCCCGTGGACAGGTATCCCTCGTACTCGCGCGGCGCGGGGACCAGCCGGGACGCGTAGTCGTCGTACATGGCGCCCACGAACACGCCGGTGCGGCTGCCGCGCACCGACGTGGGGTCGAGGCCCGCGCGTTCGAAGGTCTCCCAGGCGACCTCCAGGAGCAGCCGCTGCTGGGGGTCGATCGCGTGCGCCTCGCGCGGGGAGATGCCGAACAGGTCGGCGTCGAAGGACGCGGCGTCGTGCAGGAACCCGCCTTCCCGTGCGTACGACGTCCCCGTGGTGTCCGGGTCCGGGTCGTAGAGGGCCGACAGGTCCCAGCCGCGGTCGTCCGGGAACGGGCCGACCGCGTCCACCCCGTCGGCGACGAGCCGCCACAGGTCCTCCGGCGACGCGACGCCGCCGGGGTAGCGGCAGGCCATGCCGATGATCGCGATCGGTTCGCGGTCCTTCTCCTCGGCCTCGCGAAGCCGCTTGCGGTAGTCCTGCGCGTCGGCGACGGCCTTCTTCAGGTACGTCCGCAGTTCCTCTTCGTTCGCCACGTGAATCTCAGCTCTCCGGCGTGGTGCGCTCGTCCGGTTCGGTGGGGTGGGGCTGTTCAGGAGAAGTCGTTGATCAACGCGAACAGCTCCTCGTCGCTGGCGGAGTCCAGGGTCGCGGGGTCGTCCGGGCCGTCCCGCCTGCCCGCCGCGTCCTCGGCGGCGTCGATCAGGGCCCGGAGTTCCGCGGTGATCCGTTCGAAGGCCACGGGGTCCTCGGCCGCCCGCCGCACCGCGTCGGTGAGCTCACCGAGCCGCACCGTGACCGGTTCCTCGACCGGGTCCCGTTCGGCGGTGACCAGCTCGCGCAGGTGGCGCACGAGGGCCGCGGGCGTGGGGTGGTCGAAGACCAGGCTCGCGGACAGCCGCAGCCCGGTGCTCCGGTTCAGCAGGTTGCGCAGTTCGACGGAGGTCAGGGAGTCGAGGCCCAGCTCGCGGAACGGGCGGTCCGCCCCGACGGCCGCGGGGTCGCCGTGGCCGAGGACGGCGGCCACGTGACCGCGCACGAGGTCGGTCAGCACCCGCTCGACCTCGTTGTCGGGCACCGCGGCGAGTCGGGCGAGGGTCGTGCCGTGGTCGACGGGCGGTGTGGCGGTGCGCGGGGCGAGACCGGACAGCAGTGGCGGCACGGGGTCGCGCAGCCCGCCGACGTCCAGGCGGGTCACGGCCAGCACCGCGTCGTCCGCGGCCACGGCCGCGTCGAACAGGTCGAGGGCGTCGGCCGTGGCCAGCGGTCGCAGGCCGGTCCTGGCCAGCCGCCGCAGGTCGGTCTCGGCGAGGTGGCCGCTCAAGGCGCTGGCCTCCTGCCACAGGCCCCAGGCGAGGGACTTGGCGGGCAGGCCGAGCGCCGCCCGGTGCTCGGCCAGCGCGTCCAGGAAGCTGTTCGCGGCCGCGTAGGCCGCCTGCCCGGCGGTGCCGAGCAGACCCGCGACCGACGAGTAGAGGACGAACGCGGACAGGTCCAGGTCCCTGGTCAGCCCGTGCAGGTGCCAGGCGGCGTCGAGCTTCGCCGCGAGGACCCCGTCCAGGCGCTCCTCGGTCACGTCGGCGAGGACCGCGTCGTCGACCACGCCCGCCACGTGCACGACCGCGGTCACCGGGTGTTCGGCCGGAACGGCCGCCAGCACCGCCGCCAGCGCGTCCCGGTCGCCCGCGTCGCAGGCGGCGAAGGTGACGTCCGCGGCGAGGTCGTTCGCGAGTTCCTTCGCCCCGACGGCTTCCGCGCCGCGGCGGGAGACCAGGAGCAGCCTGCGAGCCCCGTGCTCGGTCACCAGGTGGCGGACGAGGTGGGTGCCGAGCGCACCGGTCGCGCCGGTGACCAGGACGGTGCCCCGGTCCCACCGGATCGGTTCCGCCGTCGGTGCGGGCGCCGCGACGAGCACGGGCACCAGCGCCCGGCCGTCGCGGACGGCGACCTGCGGTCGGCCGAGGGCCGTCAGCCCGGACGGCACGGCGTCCGTGTCGAGGTCGACCAGGACGATCCGGCCGGGGTGCTCGGTCTGGGCGGTGCGCACCAGGCCCCACACGCCCGCGGCCGCCAGGTCCGCGACACCTTCGCCGCCGGTCGCCACCGCGCCCCGCGTCGCGACGACGAGCGTCGAGCGGGCGAACCGCTCGTCGGTCAGCCAGGTCCGCACGGCGCGCAGGGTGCGGCCCAGCACCGCGCGGGCCGCCGCGGGGACGTCCGACCCGGTGGAACGGGCGAGCAGGACCACGGTCTCGGGGACGGCCGCCCCGGAGTCGATCTCGGCGAGGAACTCCGCCGGGTCGCCGGTGAGCACCCGGTTCTCCTCCCTCGCGCCGATGCCGTCGGACACCGGTGTCCAGGCAACCCGGTACAGGCCGCCCGACCGCGTCGCGCCGCGCTCGAACGGGCGCAGGAGCAGGGATTCCACGGCGGCGACGGGCGCTCCCGTCCCGTCGGCGATGGTGATCGACGACATCGACTCCCCCGTCTCCCGGAGCCGCACGCGGAGCACGGACGTGCCCGCGGCGGACAGGCTCACCCCGCGCCAGGTGAAGGGCACCCGTGGCGACTCCGCGTCGAGCAGCAGGGGGTGCAGCGCCGCGTCCAGCAGCGCCGGGTGCACCGCGTACCGGCGGGCCTCCGGGCGCAGCGGGTCGGGCGGGGCGATCTCGGCGAACAGCTCGCCCTCACCGCGCCACACCCGGCGCAACCCGCGGAACGCCGGGCCGTAGGAGTAGCCGGCCAGGGTGTCGTGGAAGTCGTCCAGGGACACCTCGGTGGCGGCGGGCGGCCACGCGGTCAGGCCTTCGCCGAGGTCGGCGGCGGGGGTCAGCGTGCCCTCGGCGCGCGTCGTCCACGACCCGTCGTCGGACCGGGCGTGCAGGGTGAAGTCGCGGTGGCCCGCCTCGTCCACCTCGCCGACCGTGAGCTGGAGCCGGAGCGCGCCGTCCGTCAGGACCAGCGGGGCCGACAGGGTCAGTTCCCCGATCCGCGGCAGCCCGACGTGCTCGCCCGCGCGGACCGCCATCTCCACGACGGCGGTCGCCGGGACGAGGGGGACGCCCGCCACCACGTGGTCGGCAAGCCACGGGTGGGTGTGCGCGGACAGCCGCCCGGTGAACACGTGGGTGTCGCGGTCGGCCGTGCTCAGCACGGCGCCGAGCACCGGGTGTCCCGTGGTGGTCAGGCCGAGACCGCTCGCGTCGACGGCTCCTTGGGGGGCCGACAGCCAGTACCGCTCGCGTTGGAACGGGTAGGTGGGCAGGTCCACCCGGCGGGCGCCAGGGAAGACGGCCCGCCAGTCGGGGGTGGCGCCCCGCAGCCGCGCCAGGGCGACGGCCCGCACGACCGCCTCCGCCTCGTGCCTGCCGCGGCGCAGCGTCGCGATCAGCTCGCCCGCGGACTCCGGCAGGCAGTCGCGCGCCAGGGTGGTCAGGACGGCGTCCGGGCCGAGTTCGACGAAGTCCGTGACGCCCTCCCGCTCCAGGCAGCGCACGCCGTCGGCGAAGCGCACGGCCTCGCGGACGTGGCGCACCCAGTACTCGGGGGACGTGATCTCGCCCGTGAGGTCACCCGTCACGTTGGAGACGACGGGGATCCTCGGCGCGTGGAAGGTCAGGGTTCGCACGACGGCGAGGAAGTCGTCCAGCACCTCGTCCATGTGCGCCGAGTGGAAGGCGTGCGACACGGGCAGGCGCGCGGTGCGGGCGCCCCTCTCCCGCCACGCCGCCGCGATCTCGTCCGCCGCGTCGGCGTCACCGGAGATCACGACGGCTCGCGGGCCGTTGACGGCGGCGATGCCGACCCGGTCGCCGTAGGGCGCGAGCGTGCCGCGCACGGCCTCCTCGTCGGCCTCGATCGCGATCATCGCGCCACCGCCGCGAGCGGCCTGCATCAGCCTGCCGCGCTCGGCGACCAGTCGGCACGCGTCGGGCAGGTCGAGCACGCCCGCGGCGCACACCGCCGCGATCTCGCCGATGGAGTGGCCGAGCACGTAGTCGGGCGTGATCCCGTAGTGCTCGAACAGCCGGTGCAGCGACACCTCGACGGCGAACAGCGCGGCCTGGGTGAACACCGTGTCGTCCAGGAGCTTCGCCTCCGCCGAGTCGGCCTCGGCGAACAGGACCTCCTTGAGCGGGCGGGGCAGCAGCGGGTCCAGGTGGCGGCACACCTCGTCGAGCGCCACCGCGAACGCGGGGTGCGTCGCGTGGAGGCCGCTGCCCATGCCGGGCCGCTGGCTTCCCTGGCCGGTGAACAGGAAGGCCGTCTTCACGGGCGCTCCGGTGGTGACCACCGGCGCCGCGTCGCCTGCGGCGATGGCCGTGAGGCCGCGCAGCAACGACTCGCGGTCCGCGCCGACCGCCGCGGCGCCGTGGTCGAGCAGGGCGCGTCCGGTGGCCAGCGTGTACCCGATGTCGGCGACCGACAACCCGGGGTGGTCCTCGACGTGCCGGACGAGGCGGGCGGCGTGCGCGCGCACCGCTTCCCCGTTCTTGCCGGTCACGATCCACGGGACGACGCCGTCGCGCGGGAGGGTCGCAGGTTCGGGGTCGGGGGCCTGCTCCAGGACGACGTGCGCGTTGGTGCCGCTGATCCCGAACGCCGACACGCCCGCACGCCGGGGCCGTGGCACCCGAGGCCACTCCCGTTGCCCGGAGAGGACTTCCAGGCCGCTGGCGGTCCAGTCGACGTGCGGTGACAGCTCGTCCGAGTGCAACGAGCGCGGCAGCACCCCGGCCCGCATCGCCCCCACCACCTTGATCACCCCGCCGACGCCCGCCGCGGCCTGGGCGTGGCCGATGTTCGACTTCAACGACCCCACGAACAGCGGGCGCTCCACCGACCGACCCGTCCCGTAGACCGCGGCCAGCGCCTCGGCCTCGATCGGGTCGCCGAGCACGGTCCCGGTGCCGTGCGCCTCCACGGCGTCCACATCGGACGGTGCCAACCCCGCGTCCGCCAACGCCGATCGGATCACCGCCTCCTGCGACGGACCGTGCGGCGCGGTGAGGCCGTTGGACGCGCCGTCCTGGTTCACCGCGCTCCCCCGCACCACCGCCAGCACCCGGTGCCCACGCCGTCGGGCGTCCGACAGCCGCTCCACCAGCAGCAGGCCCACGCCCTCGGACCACCCGGTGCCGTCCGCTCCGGCCCCGAACGATCGGCACCGCCCGTCCACGGACAACCCGCGCTGCCGGGAGAACTCGATGAAGGTGTGCGGGCTGCTCATGACGGTGACGCCGCCCGCGAGCGCGAGGTCGCATTCCCCGGAACTCAGGGAGCGGACGGCCAGGTGCAGCGCCACCAACGACGACGAGCACGCCGTGTCGACCGTCATTGCGGGGCCCTGGAGCCCGAAGGTGTACGACAACCGTCCTGACAGGACACTGGACAGGTTGCCGGCGAGCAGGAAGCCCTCGAACTCCTCGGGGGTGTCCGCGAGCCGGGAGGCGTAGTCGTCGTACATGGCGCCGACGAAGGCGCCGGTGTTGCTGCCGCGCAGGGTTCCCGGGTCGATGCCCGCGCTCTCGAACGCCTCCCACGCGGTTTCCAGCAGCAGGCGCTGCTGCGGGTCGGTCGCGGTCGCCTCGCGCGGGGACAGGCCGAAGAACTCGCGGTCGAACAGGTCCGCGTCGTGCAGGAACCCGCCGTCGCGCGTGTAGGACGTGCCGATCCGCTCCGGGTCCGGGTCGTAGAGCCGGTCGAGGTCCCAGCCGCGGTTCGTCGGGAACCCGCCGACGGCGTCCACGCCCTCGGAGACCAGCCGCCACAACTCCTCCGGCGAGGACACGCCGCCGGGAAAGCGGCACGCCATCCCCACGATCGCCACCGGCTCGTCCGCGCGCATCCGGGACGAGGGCGGGGGTTTCGGCGACGGCTTCTCCTCCACCACACGGGAGAGCAGGTGCTCGGCGAGCCGGGCGGGCGTGGGGTGGTCGAAGACCGCGGTGGCGGTGAACCGGAGGCCGGTGGCCGCTCCCAACCGGTTGCGCAGGTCCATGCCCGCCATGGAGTCGAACCCGAGGTCGTTGAAGGTGCGCCGGGCGTCGACGCCGCTCGCGCTCGCGTGGCCGAGCACCGCCGCGGCCTCGGCTCGGACCAGGTCGAGGACCGCGTCCGCCCGCGCGGCGCCGGGCAGCGCGGCGATCCGGCCCGCCCATCCCGACGTGGACCGGGCGCGGACGGTCGGGCGCGGCACCAGCGCCCGGTAGAGGTGCGGTGCGTCGCGGACGGGGGGTGCCAGGGCGGCGGGCACCACGAGGGTCTCGCCCGTGGCGAGGGCGGCGTCGAACAGGGCGAGGCCACGGGCGGCGGTCAGCGGCCGGACACCGGCGCGTTCCCACCGGGCCAGGTCCGCGTCGGTCAACCCGGTGCCCATGCCTTCCGCCCACAGCCCCCACGCCAGCGAGGTGCCCGCGAGGCCGCGGGACGCGCGGTGGTGGGCGAGGGCGTCCAGGACCGCGTTGGCGGCGGCGTAGTTGGCCTGGCCCGCCGTGCCGGTGATGCCGGAGACGGAGGAGAAGAGGACGAACGCCGTGAGGTCCGCACCGGCGGTCAACTCGTGGAGCACGCGCGCGGCATCGGCCTTGGGCCGCATGACGTCGGCCAGTCCTGCTTCGGTCAGGGACTCGACGGTCGCGTCGGCGAGCACACCGGCGGTGTGCACCACGGCCGTCGGCGGGTGCTGGGTGAGGAGCCGGGCCATCGCCGCCCGGTCGGCGACGTCCGCGGCGGCGATGGTGACCCGCGCGCCCAGGGTGGTCAGGTCGGCGGCGAGGTCGTCCGCACCCGGCGCGTCCGGGCCGCGACGGCTGACGAGCAGGAGTCGCCGCACGCCGTGGTCGGTCACCAGGTGTCGGGCCACGAGCGCTCCGAGGCCGCCGGTGCCGCCGGTGATCAGCACGGTGCCCTCCGGGTCGAAGCGCGGGGGCGTCCCGGACGAGCGGCTCCGGACGAGCCGGGGGACGCGGAGTTCCCCGGCCCGGACCGCCACCAGGGGCTCCCCCGTGGCCACGGCGGCGGGCAGCGGTTCGGTCGAGTCGTCGAGGTCGACGAGCAGCACCCGGTCGGGGTGCTCGGACTGGACCGAGCGGACGAGGCCCCAGACCCCGGCGGTGTCCAGGTCGACCTCGTCGGTGGGGAGCACCGCGACGGCGCGCCGGGTGACCAGGAGCAGCCGGGAGTCGGCGTTGTCCCCCGCCAGCCAGTCCTGCACCACGCGCAGGACGCCGGGGAGCGTCTCGACGTGGACTACAACGGTGTTGTCCAGGGAGGACTCGGAGACCGGGGCGGGGACGACCGGCCAGTCCACCGTGAACAACCCGTCCGCCGGGCCGGTTTTCGGAGCCGGGCGCAGCGCCAGGGAGGTGACCGCGGCGACGAGGGCGCCGTCGGGTTCGGCCAGCACCAGCGTGGTGGAGCCGTCGTCGTTCGGCGTGCTGCGGACCCGGAGCCTCGTGGCGCTGCTGGGGTTCAGCGTGACACCGCGCCAGCTGAACGGCAGGAGGAGCTGTCCGCCGTCGAGGACCAGGGCGTGCAGCGCGGCGTCCAGCAGGGCCGGGTGGACGCGGAACTTCCCGGTGTCGCCGCTCAGCGCGATCTCGGCGTAGGTCGACGTTCCCGACCGCCAGAGGGCTTCCACGCCCCGGAAAGCGGGTCCGTAGTGGTAGCCGAGGTCCGCCAATCGCTCGTAGGCGTCGTCGATCGGCACGGCCGTCGCGTCGTCCGGCCAGGCGAGGTCCGCGGTCGGCTCGGCGCCGGGCGCGAGGACACCGGTGGCGTGGCGGGTCCACGCACCCGCCTCGGCGCGGGCGTGGACCGTGAAGGCGCGGTGGCCCTCGGCGTCCGGGGCGGCCACGTGGAGCCGGAGTGCGGTGTCCCCCAGCGGTTCGAGCGGCGCTTCCAGGGTCAGCTCGTCCACGTGGGGAACGCCGAGCCGGTCACCGGCGGTCACGACCAGTTCGAGGAAGGCCGTCGCGGGCAGGAGGACGCGGCCTGCGATGGCGTGGTCGGCCAGCCATCCGTGGGCGGACGGGCTGACGCGTCCGGTGAACACGGTGCCCGTCCGGTCGACCCCCTCCAGCTCACCGACGAGGAAGGGGTGCTCGGTCGGCAGGAGTCCCAGGGCGCGCGCGTCGGTGCGCTCGACCGGCGTCGACCAGAATCGCTCCCGCTGGAAGGCGTACGTGGGGAGCGGCACCGGGGTGGCGTGGGGGAAGAACGAGTCCGCGCGCAGCGGCGCGCCGTTCACGTGCGCCCTGGCCAGACCCGCGCAGAAGGTCTCGACCTCGTCGTGGCCCGACCGCAGCAGCGGGACCACCGTCGCGGTGTCCGCCAGGGTGTTCGCGGCCAGGGGTGTCAGGACGGCGTCGGGGCCCACCTCGACGAACACCGTGGCGCCCAGCGCGGCGAGGCGGCGCACCGCGTCGGCGAACAGGACGGTGTCGCGGACCTGCCGCGTCCAGTAGTCCGGTGAGGTGAGCTGTTCGGTGGTGGCCCGCTCGCCGGTGGCGGTCGAGACGACCGGGATGCGGGGCGCGCGGAAGTCGAGTCCGGCGGCGACCGCCCGGAAGTCCTCCAGGACACCGTCCATGTGCGAGGAGTGGAAGGCGTGGCTCACGGTGAGGCGGCGCACGCGGCGGCCTTCCGCGCGCCACCGCGCGGCGACGCGTTCGGCCTCGTCCTCGTCGCCCGAGACGACCACCGCGAGGGGGCCGTTGACGGCGGCGATCGACACCCCGTCGGTCAGCGAGTCCCGCACCTCGTCGGGGTCGGCCTCGATCGCGATCATCGCGCCACCCGCGGGCGCGGCCTGCATCAACCGGCCACGGGCCGCGACGAGCCGCGCGGCGTCCGGCAGTGCGAGCACACCTGCCGCGTGGGCCGCTCCGATCTCGCCGATCGAGTGCCCGGCCAGCAGGTCGGGAACGGTGCCGTGGTGGTCGAGGAGCCGGAAAAGGGCTGTCTCCAAGGCGAACAGGGCGGGCTGGGTGTAGGAGGTGAGGTGCAGCAGACGGCCGTGCGCGCTGCCCTCATCGGCGAACATGACGTCGCGCAGCGGTTCGTCGAGCAGGCCGTCGAAGGCGGCGCAGACCTCGTCGAGAGCCGCGGCGAAGACCGGGTGGGCGGCGTGCAGCTCACGTCCCATGCCCGCGCGCTGGGCGCCCTGGCCGGTGAACAGGAAGGCCGTGCGTCCGGCGGCGGTCGCCGAGCCGCGGTGCAGGTTCGGCACGTCGGCGCCGGTCGCGAGCGCGTCGAGTCCGGTGCGGAGGTCTCCGAGGACCACGGCGCGGTGCTCGAAGACCGAGCGCGTGGTGGCCAGGGCGAGTCCGACGTCGTCGGGATCGGCCCCGGTCGTGTCGAGGTGGGCGCGCAGCCGGGTGGCCTGGGCCCGCAACGCGGTCTCGTCGCGGGCGCTCAGCACCCACGGGGCCGGTACGCCGGGGGCGTTCTCCGTCGAGGGCTCGGGCGGGTCGGCGTCCGGGGCCTGTTCGAGGATGAGGTGCGCGTTGGTGCCGCTGATCCCGAACGAGGAGACCCCCGCCCGCCGCGGCCGTCCCAGTTCCGGCCAGTCGCGCTGCTCCGACAGCAGGACCAGTCCGTTGTCGGTCCAGTCCACGTGCGGGGTGGGCGGGTCGGCGTGCAACGACCGGGGCAGCACGCCCGACCGCACGGCGCCGATCATCTTGATCACGCCGCCGATCCCGGCGGCGGCCTGGGCGTGGCCGATGTTCGACTTCAGCGATCCGAGGAACAGCCGGCGGTCACCGGTCCGGCCCTTCCCGTAGACCGCGGCCAGCGCGTCGGCCTCGATCGGGTCCCCGAGCACGGTCCCGGTGCCGTGCGCCTCCACGGCGTCCACATCGGACGGCTCCAGTCCCGCGTCCGCCAGCGCGGACCGGATCACCGCCTCCTGCGACGGACCGTGCGGTGCGGTGAGGCCGTTGGACGCGCCGTCCTGGTTCACCGCGCTCCCCCGCACCACGGCCAGGACGTGGTGGCCCGCCCGTCGGGCGTCCGACAGCCGTTCGACCAGGACCAGCCCGACTCCCTCGGACCACCCGGTGCCGTCCGCCCCGGCCCCGAACGACCGGCACCGCCCGTCCACCGCCAGTCCCCGCTGTCGCGAGAACTCGACGAACATGCCGGGCGTGGACATCACCGTGGCGCCACCGGCGAGCGCGAGGTCGCACTCGCCGGAACGCAGCGAGCGGACGGCCAGGTGCAGCGCCACCAGCGACGACGAGCACGCCGTGTCGACCGTGATCGCCGGTCCGGTCAGTCCGAGCTGGTAGGCGATGCGCCCGGACGCGACGCTGGTGGTGGTGCCGGTCAGGACGTGCCCGTGGGTGCTTTCGGGCGCCTCGGTCATCCTCGGCCCGTACTCCAGGGCCGTGGCGCCGACGAAGACGCCGGAGTTGCCGCCCTTCAGCGACTTCGGGTCGATGCCCGCCCGCTCGACGGCCTCCCACGCGGTCTCCAGGAGCAGCCGCTGCTGCGGGTCCATCGCCTCGGCCTCGCGCGGCGAGATGCCGAAGAACGCCGCGTCGAACTCACCGGCGTCGTGCAGGAAACCGCCGTGCCGCACGGTGCTGCGGCCCGGCAGGCCGGGCTCGGGGTCGTGCAGGTCGACGTCCCAGCCCCGGTTCGTCGGGAACTCCCCCACGGCGTCCACGCCGTCGGCCACCAGCTTCCACAGCTCCTCCGGCGACGACACCCCTCCGGGGAAGCGGCACGCCACGCCGACGATCGCGATCGGCTCGTCGTCCCGAACCCGCCTGCGGGCGGCGGCGTCACCAGGGGCGTGACCCTCCACTTCGGACTTGAGGAACGCGGTCAGCGCGGCGGGCGTCGGGTGCGAGTACAGGAGCCCGCTCGGCAGGGACAAGCCGGTGGCGTGCGCCAGGGCGGTGCGCAGTTCGGTGCCCATCAACGAGGTGAAACCCAGGTCGGTGAACGGGGTGTGCGCGGACGCCCGCTCCCCCGGCTCGCTGCCGAGCACCGCGGCGATGTGCGCGTGCGCCAGTTCTTCGACGTCGGTGGTGGTGTCGACGGGAGGGCGCGGTTCGACGGCGGCCACCCGTGGCGGGGCGGACCGCGAGCCGATGTCGAACCAGTGGTGCTTGCGCTGGAAGGCGTAGGTGGGCAGGTCGACGCGCGCCGCGGCCGGGTCGTCCCCGAGCACCGCGCTCCACTCGACCGCGTGGCCCCGGACGTGGGCCCGCGCCACGGCGGCGAGGGCCGCGTCGACGTCGGGGCGGTCCGCGCGCAGCAGCGGGACGGCCACGACCGCGTCGGGATCGGGCGTGCAGGCGGCCGCAGCGGCCGCGAGGACCCCATCCGGACCCAGTTCCAGCAGGGTGGTGACGCCCTCGGCCGCGAGGGTGCGGACCGCGTCCAGGAAGCGCACCGGCCGCCGGACCTGCTCGACCCAGTAGTCGGGCGAGGTGAGCTCCTCGGCGGTGGCGACCTCGCCGGTCACCGTGGACACGACCGGGATGGTCGGTGGCGCGAAGGCGAGCGGGGAGAGCGCCGTCCGGAACTCGTCGAGCACGGCGTCCACGTGCGGCGAGTGGAAGGCGTGGCTCACGTCGAGCCGCTTCGTCTTGTGCCCGCGCCCGGCGAGGACCGCGGCGACGCGCTCGGCGGCCTCGGTGTCACCGGAGACCACCACGGCGTCGGGGCCGTTGACGGCGGCCACGGCCAGCCGTCCCGCCTCGGCGTCCAGCAGGTCGCGCACCTCGTCCTCGGTGGCCCGCACCGCCACCATGGCCCCGCCCTCCGGCAGGGCCTGCATGAGCCGGGCGCGGACCGCCACGAGACGGGCCGCGTCGGGCAGCGGGAGCACACCGGCGACGTGAGCGGCGCTGATCTCGCCGATCGAGTGCCCGGCGACGAAGTCCGGGCGCAGGCCCCACGATTCGAGCAGCCGGAACAGCGCCACCTCGACCGCGAACAGGGCGGGCTGGGTGTAGCCGGTGCGGTCGAGGTCCGCGCCGCCCTCGGCGACCACGTCCGCGAGCGGTCGGTCCAGGAACGGGTCGAGTTCCGCGGCGACCTCGTCGAAGGCCTCGGCGTAGACGGGGAAGGCGTCGTGCAGCCCGCGGCCCATGCCGACGCGCTGCGAACCCTGCCCGGTGAACAGGAGACCGAGACGCCCCGGTGCGACCGCACCCGAGACGACCGCGGCCGACGGCGTGCCCGTGGTCAGCGCGTCGAGACCGGCCAGCAGGCCGTCGCGGTCCGCGGCGGTGACGACCGCGCGGTGGTCGAACGCCTCCCGGTGGGCCACCAGGGCGGTGGCGATGGAGACGTCCGAGTGTTCCGGGTGGTCCAGGACGAACTCCCGCAGCCGGGCGGCCTGGGCCCGCAGCGCCGCCTCGGTGTGGCCGGACACCGGCCACGACAGCGCCGCGCGGTCACGAGGCGGGACCGGCGCGGCCGTCCTCGTCGACGGGGGCTCCGCCACCACGACGTGGCAGTTGGTGCCGCCCATCCCGAAGGAGCTGACCCCGGCCACCAGCGGGCGGTCCTCGCGCGGCCAGGACGTCGCCTTCCGCTGGACCTCCAGGCCCAGCCAGACGAGGGAGATCCGCGGGGCCGGAGCCTCGAAGTTGAGGCTGGCCGGGAGCCTGCGGTGGCGGATGCTCAGCAGCACCTTGATCAGCCCGGCGATGCCCGCGGCGCTCTCCAGGTGCCCGATGTTGGTCTTGACCGAGCCGATCCGCAGCCGCTCGGTGGCGGCGCGACCCGCACCGAGCACCGCGCCGAGCGCGGCGGCCTCGATCGGGTCGCCGACCGGGGTGCCGGTCCCGTGCAGTTCGACGTACTGCACCGCGTCGACGGCGATGCCCGACTTCTCGTAGGCCTCCCGCAGCATCGCTTCCTGGGCGGGGGCGCTCGGCACGGTGAGCCCGTCGGTGGCGCCGTCGTTGTTGAGCGCGCTGCCGAGGATCACGCCGTGGACGCGGTCGCCGTCGGCCAGCGCCCGGCTCAACGGCTTGAGGACCACGACCCCGCCGCCTTCGCCGGGCACGAAGCCGTTGGCCCGGCCGTCGAACGCGTACGTCGTGCCGTCCGGCGACAGCGCGCCGAAGCGCAGCTCGGCCAGCACGTTGCCCGGCAGCAGGTTCAGGTTCACGCCCGCGGCGACGGCGAGGGTCGACTCGCCCCCGCGCAGGCTGGCGCAGGCCAGGTGGACCGCGGTGAGCGAGGAGGACTGCGCCGTGTCGACGGACAGGCTCGGCCCGTGCAGGCCCAGGTGGTACGAGACCCGGTTGGCGATGATCGCGCGGTTCACCCCGGTCATCGTGTGCTGGGTGATCGCCTGGTCGCCCTGCTGGTGGACCAGGGCCGCGTAGTCGTCGCGCAGCGCGCCGACGAAGACGGAGGTGCGGGTGGACCGCAGCGCGGACGGGACGATGCCCGCGTCCTCGATCGCCTCCCAGACCAGTTCGAGCACGAGCCGCTGCTGGGGGTCCATCGCCGCGGCCTCGCGGGGCGAGACGTGGAAGAACGGCGCGTCGAAGTCGCCAACGGAGTCCAGGAAGCCGCCGCGCCGGGGACCGGGAACGCCTTCCCACCGGCCTTCGGGGGCGTCCACGACGGCGTCGTGCCCCTCGTCCAGCAACCGCCAGTAGGCGTCGGGGCCGTCCGCGTGGGGGAAGCGGCACGCGTAGCCGATGACGGCGACGGCCTCCAGCTCGGGCTCCGGGACGCGGTGGGTGTTCTCGGCGGACACGTGACTCCTCACTGGACTTCCGTAGGTGCGAGCGCGAACCGGCCTGCTACCACTCGACCCGCAGGCGGGCCAGGCCGCGGATCGACAGACCTTCCTTCCAGACCACCGAATCCGGCCCCTCGGCGACGCGGAGGTCGGGGAAGCGCCGCAGCAGGCGTTCCAGGACGATCCGCAGCTGGAGCCTGGCCAGCGGTGCGCCGACGCAGCGGTGCACGCCGTGCCCGAACGTCAGGTGCGGGACGTCATGTCCCTGCGGGTGCAGGCTTTCCGGCTGCTGCCAGGTCTTGGTGTCGTGGTTGCCGTGCAGCAGCGAGACGACTACGGCCTCGCCTGCCTGCACGGTGACGGCCCCGAGCAGGACCGGTTCCAGCGCCACGCGCGGGAAGCTCAGCGGGGTGGACGGCGTCAGGCGCAGCAGTTCGTCGACTACCGGGTCGAGGATCTCGGGGCGGGCGCGCAGATCCGCGTGGACGACGGGGTCCGACAGCAGTGCGAGGACCGACAGGCCGATCTGGCCGACGGTGGTCTCGTACCCGGCCATCAGCAGGGACAGTCCGAGCGTCAGCAGTTCGCCCTGGGACAGCGTGCCCGCGTCGTGCGCCGTGATCAGACCGGTGAGCAGGTCCTCGTCGGCGCTGTGCCGCTTGCGCTCGATCAGCTCACCCATGTAGTCGACGAGTTCGAGGCGGCGTCGGGACTTCTCCCTCGGCGTGCTGGCGGAGAGGTCGAACAGCACCTCGACCCAGTCGCGGAAGATGTCGCCGTCCTCGGGCGGGATGCCGAGCATCGAGCACAGCACCGACAGCGGCAGGGGCGTGGCGAGTTCCTCGATGAGGTCGGCGCCGGGCCCCGACGCGGCCAGCGCGTCCAAGCGCTCGTCGGCGAGGGCTTCGACGGCGGTCGCCAGCGCGGCGACCCGGCGGGTGCTGAAAGCGCCGCTCACGACGCGGCGCAGCCGGGCGTGGTCCGCGCCGTCCATGCTCATCACGGCGTCCGGCGCGGGCTGGGAGTCGTTGAACCGCGGCGCGTGCGGCTTCGTCGCCTCCGCCCGGCTGAACCGCTGGTCCGCGAGCACCAGGCGGCCGAGGTCGTAGTCGCGCACCAGCCACATCCTGTCGCCCATGGGGGTGGTGATCGGTACGACACCGTTCCCCGGCGTCATGAACGCGGGGAGCGGCCCGAGGTGGTCGACGTCCTGTTGCTGTGCCACTCGCGTGCTCCTCTCCAGTCCTCGATCAGGCGGTGATGCGGCGCTCGGCCTCGCGCAGCACCTCGGTCGTCCGGTTGAAGGCGATGCGCACGTGATCGCGCCCCTCCGCCGGGTCGCCGAAGAACGGTGCTCCGGGGGCGAGCAGCACCCCGGCGCGGTCGAGCAGGGCGTGGGCGAACGCCTTGCAGTCCTGGCTTCCGCCGGTCAGCGGGCTGATGTCGGCGAACAGGAAGATGCCGCCCTCGACGGGAGCGAACTTCATGCCCATGCCGGAGAAGACCTCCTGCGCCAGGTCGCGGCGCCCGCTCATCTCGCGGCACACCTCCTCCAGGTCGACCGAGCGGGCGGCGCTGCCCGCCGCGGCCTGGAGGGGCGCGGCGGTGCCGTTGGTGGTCAGCTCGTGCACGCGCCGGAACGTCTCCGTGCGCACGGGGTCGCTGCGCAGGAAGCCCAGCCGCCAGCCGCTCACCGCGTGGCTCTTGGACAGCGAGCCGATGACGACGTTCCGCCCGGTGAACGCGGGGATCTCGGTGGCCGAGACGTGCCGCCTGCCGTCGAAGACGAACGAGCGGTACACCTCGTCGCAGATCACCGTGGCGTCCCAGCGTTCGCAGAGCGCGCCGATCTCCTCCATCTCCTCGCGGCTCAGCACCCGGCCGGTGGGGTTGGCCGGGGTGTTGAGGAGCACGGCCCTGGTGCGCGGGGTGAACGCCGCGGCCAGCTCGGCGGAGTCGTAGCGCCACTCGGGCCCGTGCAACCGCACGAACCGGAGCTTCGCCCCGACCAGCGCGGCGGAGGCAGCGAGCTGCTCGTAGCCGGGGGAGAACAGGACGACCTCGTCACCGGCGTCCAAAGTGGACAGCAGTGCGATGTAGAGCGCCTCGGTCGCGCCCGCGGTGACGGTGATCTCCCGTTCGGGGTCGGCGCCGTCGCCGAGCATGTCGGCGATCTGCCGCCGCAGCTCGAAGACGCCCGCCGGGTGCTCGTACTGGTTCCGCCCGGCGCGCATGGCCCGTGCGGCCTCCTCGACGAGCTCCTCGGAGGTCGCGGGGAAGCCGGGGGTCCCGACCGCGAGGTCGATGGCGCCGCGGGCGCGGGCCATGACGAAGAGCCCGGTCAGGCTGTTGCCGCTGAGCCCGGCCGTCCGGGTGGACGTGGGCGCTCTGCCCGCTCCTGTCGTGGGCGGGGCCGGTGGGTGCACCATGACGATCTCCTCCAGGACGTGGGTCGGGGCTTCAGATCTCGGGCCAGTCGGCCGGGTCGATCCCGTGGCGGCACAGGAAGGCGTAGGCGATCCGCTCCATCCCGATGCCGATGCAGCCGGAGTACGCGGGCGATCCGCCGGACGTGGTGATGTCGAAGGCTTCGCCGAACTTCGAGCCGTGCAGGTTGAACGAGCCGACGGAGATGGTGCGGCCGTCGACCACCGGCATGTGCAGCTCGTACTTCATCCTCAGCGCGCGTTGCACCATGGCCCGCTTGGCGTCCGACCCGTTGCTGAAGAACGGGTCGTTCGCGACCTCCACGTGTCCCGCCATCCGCAGGTCGTCGACGAGCGCGCAGACCGCCGTCACCAGGTTCTGCCGCAGGTCGGTCACCGCCTTGCGGCTGCCGAAGAAGACGACCTCCCGCATGCTGAAGTCCCACAACCGCTCCAGCGTGTGGTGGTAGTTCGACTCGAAGCGGAAGATCTTGCCCCACGCCGTCAGGACGGTGCCCTCGTCCGGCACCCGCCGCCCGGCGAACTGGTGGTAGGAGTGGTAGCAGACCGTCGGCGACAGGCAGTACCCGAGGTGCTCGGTGCGGCTGTCCATGAACTCGGCCTTGCTCCGCGCGGCGTCGAAGTCCGCGGCGAACCCCTCGTACACGTCGGCGTCGGAGTGGAAGCGGCCCACGGTCATCAGGAACTGCGGGAAGGAGTCGAAGTACCCCGCCCGGTGCAGCACCTCGGTGGGGACCAGGGCCGGGTAGGAGTTCTCGACCGCGCCGAACCCGTCCACGGCCAGCCTGCGAACGCGGTCGTCGATCTTGCGCAGGAGTTCCGCGAGCGCCCCGCTCGCGCCGTGGGCGCCGTCGCCCGTGCGGGTCACGAGACCCGCCCGCTCCAGGTCGCTGAACGCGATGCGCGGCGCTCGGGGCATCGCCATCGACTGCCACACGGCGGGGGTCTCCTCGATCCCGGTCTGGGTCAGCACGTCGCGCCGCACCACGAGGTTCAGCTTGCGCCCGATCTCGGCCGGGTCCACCTCGTCCGCCGTGGAGACCTCGATCTCCCCTACCTCACCGCGCTCGCCGTGCACGAGGGTGAACCCGCGGATCTCGGAAGCGGCGTAGTAGACGCGCTTCGCGAACTCCTCCGCCATGCCCGGAGGGACCTCCGGGGAGATGGCGATCGAGTATTCCGGCATCGGCGTGACTCCTCAAACGACGACAAGGGGCTTACTGGTCGACAGCTTCGCGGCTGTCCTGTTCGCGGTGGCTGTCCTGCTCGTGATGGGGTACGGGGCTGATCAGCTCGCCGCGCACCAGGTTCAGCAGCGCTGTGCGCGCCGTGTGGAGGAAGAAGTGGCCTCCCGGCAGGACGTGGTGCTCGAACCGGCCCGTGCTCTCCGCCGACCACGGCCGCACGCGGGCGAAGGGCACGTCGGTGTCCTCGCTGCCGGTGAACGCCACCACCGGGCAGGTGAGCGGACGCTCGGGCGTGAACTCATAGGTCTCGAACACCGCGAAGTCCGCCCGGATCGTCGGCAGGAACCGCCGCAGCAACTCCGGTTCGGCGAGGACCTCGTCCGGCAGCCCGCCCAACGACCGGAGCCGGTCGACCACGACCGACTCGGACGCGTCGTGCACCGGCGGGCGCACCCGCGGGAGGCGGGGAGCCGGGCCGCCGGACACGAACAGCGCACGTGGCTCGCCCGCGCCGCGGCGGCGGAGTTCCCGCGCCAGTTCGAACGCGACGAGCGAGCCCAGGCTGTGGCCGAAGAGCGCGTACGGCACGTCCAGCTCACCGGTGATCGCCGAGGCGAGCGCTTCGACGATCGCGTCGATCCGGGTGAGGGCCTGCTCCCGCAAGCGCGTCTGGTGGCCGGGCAGTTCGACGGGGCAGACCTCGACGTCGGCGCCGAGCGCGCCGCGCCACGGCTCGTAGACCGAGGCCGCGCCGCCCACGTACGGCAGGCAGAACAGCCGGACGGCGGGCGCGTGCGGGGCGGGCGAGCCGACGATCCAGCCGTCGGCCCGCCGGGCCGTCCTGCGGGAAACGATGGGGTGCAAGGGATTCCTCCTCTCGACTACTTGGTGATCTCCGCGGCGACATCGCCCTTGTCCGGCTCGCCCGCGCCGTCCCCGCGGGTGTCCTGCACGTCGGCCACCGACTTCGCGATCTCGGGCCGCGGGACGCGACCCAGGAGGAGCGAGACGGAGCAGACGAGCGCGGCGGCGGCCATGACGACGTACATGACCTCGTAGCCGATCACCCCGATGAGGGCGGCGCCCGCGGCGATGGACACGGCCTGGACGGCGTCGGTGACGCTGCTGACCGCCGCGTTGGCGCGACCCTGCATCCGCGCGGGGGTGTACAGGTGCAGGGCGGTGCCCAGCGCGACCATCACGAACGGCAGGCCGAGTCCGAACAGGACGACACCCGCGATGAAGAAGGGGACGCCCGGCAGCAGGCAGAGCCCCAGGCCCGAGGCGATCAGCGCGTAGCCCACGCTGGTCCCCTTGACCTCGCCCCACCGCCTCACCGCGGTTCCCGCGATCAGCCCGCCGACGACGGAGCCGCCGCCCTGGAACGACGTGATCACGCCGAGGAACGCGGCCTGCTGCCCGAGGCCCTGGTTCGCCGCGAAGATCGCGGTCTCCAGCAGCCCGACCACCGCCATGAAGCCCAGCGTCGTGAGCGAGAGGCGGAGCAGCAGCGGTACGCCCCGGATGAAGCGGAACCCGGCGACGACGGACGTGAGGAACCGCTCCCCCGCGGGCTCGGGCTCGGATTCCACGACCTTGATGGAGATCAGCAGGAGGACGGCCACCACGAACGTCCCGGTGCCGAGCACCGCGAGCGAACGCCCGCCGAAGGCGACGTACACCGCCGCGCCGAGCGCCGGGGACACGATGCGCACGCCCTGGCTGACGGCGATGATCAGGGAGCGCGCCGCCGCGGCGTCGGCGGAGGGCAGGACGTCCTTCAGCAGCGCCGGGGACGCCGGGCTCGCGGAGAGCACCCCGTAGCAGAAGGTGACCACGTAGATGATCCACACCTGCTCGACGCCCCGCACCGCCAACAGCGCGAGGAACAGCACCGCCATGCCGCTGTACATGCCGACCATCAGCCGCTTCCGGCTGACCCGGTCGACGAGGTGGCCGAGCAGCGGCGCGAACAGCCCCGGCACCGTGATGGCCAGGAACACCGCACCCGCCGCGGCGTTGGACCCGGTCAGGTCCTTCACCCAGATGGCGAGCGAGAGGTAGACGGCGGTCTCGCCGAAGCTCGTCACCACCCCGCAGACGAAGAGCCTGCGGAAGCGCGGGTTGGTGCGCAATAGCGTCCACATGAGAATTCCCCTTGGTGCGGCAGGCGCGGTGGGCAGGCGGCGGGCCTGCCCGGATGGTTGGTCAGCGCTCGCCCATGGCCACGCGGAGGCTCTTGGGCCGCATGTCGGTCCACACCTCTTCGACGTGCTCCAGGCACTTCTCGCGGGTGCCGCTCACGCCGACGGTGCGCCACCCGGCCGGAACGGCCCGGCCCACGGCCCAGATGGAGTACTGCTCCTCGTCGTTGACGACGACGTCGTACGCGGGGGCGGTGGTGGTCGACGACTCGCTCATGGTGGTTCTCCTCGCTGGTGTTCGGGCTGAGTGGGTGTTCAGGCGGTGGACGTGTCCCCGGTCTCCCGCGCGACGGCGGTGACGAGTCGGCGCAGGGTGGGCTCGGCCAGGAAGTCGGCGAGGTCCACCACCACGCCGAAGGTCTCGTCCACGCGGGCGAGCAGCTTCAGCGCCTTGATGGAGTGGCCGCCCAGTGCGACGAAGCTGTCGTCCGGGCGGGCCTGGGTCGTGCCAAGGGATTCGCGCCAGAGGGCCGCGACCGACTCGGCGAGCGGATCGTCCTGCCACGTACCGATGTCGTCGGGGAAGACGTCCGGCGTCGGGCCGTCGTCGGACAGGGACGCGAGCAGCGCGGCGCGGTCGACCTTGCCGTTCGCGTTGAGGGGCAGCCGGTCGGTCACGACGACGGCGGGGATCATGTAGTCGGGCAACCGCGTGCGCAGGCCCTCGGTGATCCCGGCGGGGTCGGCCAGGTCCGCGCCGCCCGTGACGCAGGCCAGCAGTTCGGTGCTGTCGGCCGTGGCCCGTGCGAAGACGACCGCGTCGGTGACGCCCGGCAGGGACCGCAGCGCGAACTCGATCTCGCCGAGTTCCACGCGAAAGCCGCGGACCTTGACCTGGTCGTCCGTGCGGCCGACGAAGTGGAACGTCCCGTCGGCCAAGGGCCGCACCCGGTCGCCGGTGCGGTAGAGGCGACCGCCCGCGGCGCCGAACGGGTCGGGCACGAACGAGGCCGCCGTGAGGGCCGGGTTGCCGTGGTAGCCGCGGGCCAGACCCGCTCCCCCGACGTGCAACTCGCCCTCGGCGCCGTGCGCGACCGGGTCGCCGTCCGGCCCGAGGGCGTAGGCGGTCGACCCCGCGATGGCCTTGCCGATCGGCAGCGGACCCGGATCGAGCTCCGCGGGCGTGACCCGCTGGAGGGTGCTGACCGTGGTGTTCTCGGTCGGGCCGTAGACGTTCACGACGCGTGCGGGCGGCTGGTGCGCCATCAGCCGCGCGAGGCGCTGCTCGTCGGCCTTCTCCCCGCCGAAGATCAGCAGTCGGACGGCCCGCAGCGCGTCCGGGGCGAAGTCGATGATCGTGTGCAGCAGCGCGGTGGGCAGGCCGAGCACGGTGACGCGCTCCTCGGCGAGGAAGGCGCGCAGCCGGGCCGGTGACAGCGCGTCCTGCTTGTCGCCGATCACCAGGACGGCACCGGAGCCGAGCGCCCCCCACAGCTCCAGGATGGAGGCGTCGAACGCCGGGTTGCACAGGTGGGCGACGCGGTCGTCGGAGTGGTAGACGATGCCCTCGGCGTCGGGGACGAGACGGCTGATCCCGCGGTGCGGGACGACGACGGTCTTGGGCCGCCCGGTGGAGCCGGAGGTGGAGATCAGGTAGGCGGCGTCCTCGCCGACGACCCGCACGGGAACCGCGGGGTCGGCCGCGCGGCTCGCGCTGTCGAGCAGGTCGTCGAGGTGGAGCACGCGCGCGTCCGGCGGCAGCTCCGGGTGCGGTCCGGTGACGATCACCGCGTCGGCCACCCCGCGCAGGGCGGTGCGGAAGCGGTCCGGCGGCTGGTCGTGGTCCAGCGGCAGGTAGGCGCAGCCCGCGTAGAAGACGCCGAGGTAGGCGGTCACCGAGTCGATCCCGCGCGGCAGCGGCACGGCGACGACGTCGCCGCGGCGCAGTCCGGCGGCCCGCAGTCCGGTCGCGACGGCGACCGCCCGTTCGTCGAGCTGCCGGTAGGTGATCTCGACGCCCCGGTGCCGCAGGGCGGGCGCGTCCGGTCGCTGCGCGGCGCGCAGGCGGACCAGGTCCGGCATCGGCCGCCGGGCGCCGGTCTCGGCGAGCACCGGGTCGGCGTGGTCCGCCGCGGTGTCAGACACGGCGGGGTCGGGCACAGCGGCGGCGAGGGGTCGTCGGGGCGCGCTCAGGGACGCGTCCGGGCGGGCGAACGCCGCGCGGGCGGCGTCCAGCAGTCCGGTGTGGACCTCCGCGGCCTTCTCCGGGGAGAACAGCCCGCCGAGGTACTCGAACTCGGTGATCGTGCGGTCCGCCTGGCGGGTCACCGACCACAGCAGCTCGTACTTCGCCGTTCCCGTCGGCAGCAGCTCGCGGTGGGCGGCCACGCCGTCGAGCCGCAGCGCGCTGCCCGCGGCGTCGAGGTAGGTGATCCCGGCCTGCACGAGCGGCGCGCGGGCGGGGTCGCCGCCCGCGCCGAGGTCCTCGACGATGGTCTGGAACGGCACCCCCCGGTGGGCCAGCGCCCCGGTGGTCGCGCGGCGGACCTCGCGGGCCAGTTCCCTGGTGGTGATCCCCTCGGGGAGGACCAGCCGCAGCGGCACGGGGTCCACGAACATGCCGATCTCGTCGCGCTGCGCCGCCGTCCGCGAGGAGGCCGCGATGCCGATCACCACGTCGCGTTCACCGGTCAGCGCGACGAGGCCCGCCACGTAGGCGACGATCCAGTTCATGAACGGGCTGAGCCGCTCCTGGGCGGCCAGCCCCGCCATGCCCTCCAGCAGGTCGTCGGCGCAGACCAGCGGGTGCACGTCGCCCGCGTTGCCCGGCGCGGCCGTCCGCGGCAGGTCGTGCGGCAGCGCGATG
This sequence comes from Umezawaea sp. cmx-9-4, assembly GCA_049997955.1. GTDB lineage: Bacteria > Actinomycetota > Actinomycetes > Mycobacteriales > Pseudonocardiaceae > Umezawaea. The sequence continues at coordinate 34,318 of JAEBDY010000018.1, forward strand.
CCGCGAGGAGCGCCGGCGAGGGTGCGCCGCCAGTAGGCGCGGGACTCGTCCTGGTCGATCAGCCGGGAGGAGGTGTCCGCGGTCCGCGGCACGGGTTTGGTGCCCGCCGCGGACGCGCCCTCCGCGTACAGGCGGCCGAGGTCGTCCTCCAGGATCGCGAGCGAGGAGCCGTCGCACACCAGGTGGTGCACGGTGAGCAGCAGCAGGTCGTCCTCGTCGCCGCGGTCCACGGCCAGTGCGCGCAGCAGTGGCGGGGCGGACAGGTCGAAGGGCTGGCGGGCGTGCTCGTCGATCATCGCCCGCACGGTGGCCTCCGGCAGGCCGAAGGCGTCCAGCCAGCGGCACGACGCGGTGGCCCGCGGCGTGGTGACCGCCCGACCAGGGGCCTCGAAGCCGCGGCGCAGGGCGTCGTGGCGGGCGACGAGGGCGTCGAGCGCGTTCCGCAGCCGCGGCACGTCGACGCGGCCGGGGAACCGGTAGAGCGCCGCGATGTGGTACTGCGGCGAGCCGGGCTGGAGCCGTTCCGCGAACCAGAGCCGCTCCTCGGCGGGGGTGAGCGGGCGCACCTCGTCCTCGGGCCGGGGATCGGCCAGGAACGACAGCAGGGCGCCGAACTCGGGGTACTGGTACAGGACGTCGAGGTCGAGGTCGGCTCCGGTGATGGCGCGGAGGCTGATGGCGGTCTCCACGGCGAGTCCGGAGTCACCGCCCGCGTCGAAGAAGTCGTCCTCCGGGCTGACGTGGTCGACGCCGAGCACGGCGCACCATATTCCGGCGACGGCCTCGCGCAGGCCGTCGGTCGTGCCGTCGGGGTGCTCAGTCATCCGAGCCCCCGGACTCGCGCTCGCGCACGACCAGCCAGTCGCCGATGGCCAGCGCGTCGATGGTGGAGCGGGCGTAGGTGGCGACGGCTTCGAGCGGGGTGCGCACGATCGGCTGGCCGCGCAGGTTGAACGAGGTGTTGAGGACGACGGGGGTGCCGTGGTCCTCGCCGAAGCGCCGGATCAGGGCGTGGAAGCGCGGGGCGGACTCCTGTTCGACGACCTGGACCCTGGCGGAGCCGTCGACGTGGGTGATCGACGACAGTTGGTCGCGGTACTTCTCCCGCACCTGCGTGACGAACAGCATGTGCCGGAAGCGGCCTTCCTGGCCGGGCTCGATGTCGAAGTACTCGCCGGCCTTCTCCGCGATCACCGCGGGCGCGAAGGGCCGGAACTCCTCGCGCTGCTTGACCACCGTGTTCAGGTGCTCGCGCATGTTCGGCACGGACGGGTCGGCGAGGATGCTGCGGTTGCCGAGGGCTCGCGGGCCGAACTCCATCCGCCCCTGGTGCCAGGCGACCACCGAGCCGGAGCCGATGAGGACGGATACCTCCTTCAGCAGCGACTCGCCGGGCAGGTGGCGCACCTGGTGCCCGGACCCGAGGGTGCCCAGGGCCGCCTCGATGTCGGCGTCGCCGAACTCCTCGCCCCAGTACGGCATTCCCATGGGCGACGGGTCGGCGGGGACGTGCTCGCGCAGGACGTGCAGCGCCGCGCCGAGCGCGGTGCCGTCGTCGCCCGCCGCGGGCTGGACGAAGACCCGGTCGAACAGGCCGCTGCGGGAGATCAGGCCGTTGGCGGTGCAGTTGAGCGCGACACCGCCCGCCAGGCACAGGTTCGCGGAGGTCTTGCCGGTGGCGGCGAGGCCGTCGCGCAGCACGAAGAGGAGGGCTTCCTCCACCGACCGCTGGAGCACGGCGGCGATGTCCATGTGCCGCTGCGAGATCGGCGCGTCGGGGTGGCGCGTGGGCCCGAAGATCTCCTCCAGGCGGCGGATCGCGCCCTGGTGGGTCTCGCGCTCCTCGGGGGTCCGGTCGAACGCCAGCAGCGGCACGGCCAGATCGCCGCCCGGCCGGAGGGAGACCAGTTCGGCGTCCGGGAAGACGCCGGTGTCGCCGTAGGGCGCGAGGCCCATCACCTTGTACTCGTCCATGCCGGGCAGGAAGCCGAGGTACTGGGTGACGACGCTGTAGAGGATGCCGAGCGAGGCGGCGATGGGGTAGGTGCGCACCGCCTCCAGGGCGCCGCCGTCGCCGCTGAACAGCGACGTCGACTCCGACTCCCCCATCCCGTCGGTCACGAGCACCACGGCGTCGCGGAAGCCGCTCAGGTGGTACGCGCTCGCGGCGTGCGCCAGGTGGTGGGGAACGCGGACGAGCTTGCGCTCCCAGTCCTGGTCCGGGTAGTGCGCCCGCAGCACGTCGAGCTGGACCTCCTCGCTGTACGCCTCCCGGTACCAGCGCTTGAGGTAGTCGTCGAGCTCGAAGGCGGGCGACGGCTCGTAGCGGAAGCCGTGGGCGACGAGGTCCACGTCGTCCAGCGTCACGCCCGCCATGCGCAGGCACGCCTCGACGGCGTCGACGGGGAACCTGCCGGTGCCCTTGTCGCCGTCGTGGCGCTCCTGCGCCGAAGCCGCGATGACGCCGTTCTCGTCGACCAGCGCGGCGGCCGAGTCGAGCCCCTGCACCAGGCGCTGTTCGCGCCAGTCGAGTCCGGGCATCATCCGCTTCTTGAGCGCAGCGGTCCGGTCGAGCCCGCTGATTCCGAGGACCAGCACGTCAATCTCCTGTCTGTGCGGTGGAGCCGCGGAGGGCGTCGGCCACGGCCTTCACCCGTGGTCGGCGCATGAGCTGGAAGTGGTCGCCGTCGACGTGGGTGACCGCGAGGGTTCCGGTCAGGCCGCGCCACGCCTCGGCGACGAGGTCGCCGCCTTCCCCGGACGCGAGGACGAGGTCGGTCGGGCCGTCGAACGCCGCCGGGCGGTGGTCCACGAGCCCGGTGAACATGTCGCGCCAGAAGGCCATGAGCGCGGCGGCGGTGGCCCCGTCGAGCCCGGCCACGGCCTCGGGGTCCACGCCGAGCGTGACGAACAGCCGGTCGGCCCCCTCGAACCGCAGCAGTGGCGCGGGCCCCTGGTCCAGGACGTCGCCGCGAAGCGCGTCGAGGGTGGCGATGTCCAGGCGTTCCGCGTCCACGTCGGCGATGCGCCGCGGATCGGAGTCGACGAGCACCAGGCGGTGGACGCGGATTCCCCGGTCGGTCAGCGCGCGGGCCAGCGCGTGGGCGATGACGCCGCCCGCCGACCAGCCCGCGACCACCGGCTCGCGGTCCCCGAGCACCGGCACCAGTTCGTCGGCGTACCGCTCGGCCAGCCCGGCGAGGTGCGTCGCGCCGGAGTCCTCGCCGCCGATGCCGCCCTGCACCCCGAACGCCTCGAAGTCGGCCGCCACCTCCGCGAGGAGGTCCAGGTAGCTGAACAGCGTGCCTCCGACGGGGTGCACGAGGACGAGCGGGCGAGCACCGCGGACGCCACCGAGGGGAACGACGGCGCGGCTCTCGGCGGGTCCGCTGCGGGCCAGCAGTTCGTCGATCCGTTCGGCCTGGTCCGCGATGGTGGACGCTGTGTACAGGTGGGCCAGCGGGATCTCGGCCGCGAAGTCGCGGCTCAGCGCCATCGTGAGGCGGATGGCGAGCAGGGAATGGCCGCCCAGGGCGAAGAAGTCGTCGTGCACGCCGACGTCCGCCACGCCGAGCACCGCCCGCCACGCGTCGGCGATCCGCCGCTCGGTCCCGTTCCGCGGGGCCACGACGTCCTGGCGGGGAAGCCGGGCGTCAACGTCGTCCGGAGCGGTCAGCGCCTTGCGGTCGAGCTTGCCGCCGACGGTCATCGGCAGCGCGTCGACCGTCACCAGCACCGTCGGGACCGCCGCGGCCGGGAGCCTGCCGAGCAGGTGCTCGCGGATCCGCGCCCGGTCCAGGGCGGTGCCGTTGGCCGGAACCAGGTGGGCGACCAGCCGCAGCCGCCCGTCCGCGCCGGAGCGGTGGGCGGAGACGGCCGCCGCGTCGATCGCGGGATGGGCGCGCAGCACGGCTTCGACCTCCTCGGGTTCCACCCGCTGGCCCTGGATCTTGACCTGGTGGTCGTTGCGGCCGAGGAACTCGATCTGCCCGTCCACCGTGTACCGACCGAGGTCGCCGGTCCGGTACAGCCGGCTTCCCGGCTCGCCCCACGGATCGGGCACGAACACCGCGGCCGTCGCGCCGGGTCGTCGCACGTATCCGCGGCCCACACCGGGTCCACCGATCACGATCTCGCCGGGCGATCCCGGCGGCACCTGGTGCAGGTCCTCGTCCACCAGGTGCACCCGCACGTTCCCGTACGGCCTGCCGATCACCGACGACTCGTGCGCGCCGATGTCCGCGTACGCCGCGTCGACCGTCACCTCGGCGGGCCCGTACATGTTGTGCGCGACCACATCGGGGTGCGCGCGGAAGGTCTGCCACAGGTCGGGAGGGCACACCTCCCCGCCGAACGCGATCAGCTTCGGCGGGTGCGGGGCGTCCAGCAGTCCCGCTTCCACCATGACCTGGACCTGCGAGGTGGCGACGTCGATGACGTCCACCGCCCGCGCCGGGTCCTGGGCCAGTTCGACCAGGTGGCGGGGATCCCGTCCGTCCACACCGGACACCACCAGCAGCAGGTGGCCGTCCAGCAGCGGCAGGACCTGCGTCAGGAAGAAGTCGGAGATGAACGCCGACGTGCCGGTCAGCACGCGGGCCTGCCCCCCGACCGCCAGTCCGGCCCGCCGCATCCGGGGCAGCAGCAGGGTTTCCGCGTAGTTGGCCAGGCCGCCGTGGTCGACCATCACGCCCTTCGGGCGACCCGTCGACCCCGACGTGAACATCACGTACGCCAGGTCCCGGGCCCCCACCAGCGGCAGGTCCACCTCCGGCACGTCGGCGTCCGACTCCGGCGAGAGGGTCGTCCACGAGCCGGGCACGGTCGACGCGTCCAGCGACACGACCACCGCCGGGACCGCGTCCGCCACCATCACGTCCAACCTCGCGGCGGGCAGTTCCGGGTCCAGGGGCAGGAACGCGCCGCCGGACTTCCACGCCGCCCACACGGCGACGACCGCGTCGACTCCGGGCCGCAGGTGCAGACCCACGACATCGCCCCGCCGCACACCCGCCGCCACCAGCCGCCGAGCCAGCACCTCGCTCTGCGCGTCCAGCTCCGCGAAGCTCAACCGCTCCTCGCCCGACTCGACCGCGACGGCGTCCGGCCACAGCCCGGCGCGCTCGCGGAACAGCTCGTGGACGGGCGTGGCGCACACGGGCGCGGCGGTGTCCCCGGTCCACCCGGCGACGCGCCGCTGTTCGCGGTCGCTCGCGCGCAGGAGTTCCGCCACCGCGATCCGCGGGGACCCGCTCACCACGTCCAGCAGGCCCGCGAACGACGTCACCAGGTCCTCGGCCGCGCCGACCTCGAACAGCCCGGTGTTCAGCGCCAGGGACAGGTCGAGCCCGTCGGCCGTGCGCGTCGTGGCGAGGGACAGGTCGAACCGGTCGGCGCCGCCCTCGATCGGCAGGTCGCGGAGGACCAGGTCGGTGGACGCCTGATCGGCCGCGCGGTCGGAGGGACCCGTACCCGCCGTGAAGGAGAACATGGTGCGGAACAACGGGTTCGCGCTCTCGGCACGGTCCGGTGCCACCGCCCGGACCACCTGCTCGAAGGGTGCCTCCTGGTGGGCGAACGCCCCCAGCACCACCTCCCGCACCCGCTCCAGGTGCGCGACGAAGTCGTCCTCCGGACGGACCACCACGCGCAACGCCACCGTGTTCACGAAGAAACCCACCACCGGAGCGAGATCGGCGTGCGTCCGCCCGGACACCGGGACGCCGACGGTGAAGTCGCGCTCGCCGGAACGGCGGGCGAGCAGCAGGCAGTACACGGCCAGGTAGACCATGAAGTCGGTGGCCCCGACCTGTGCGCGGACCCGGTCGAGCCCGGTCACCGCGTCGGCGGGGACGGTGCGCGAACTCGCCTCGAACGCCGCGACGCCACCCTGCCCGCGGCTGCTCGGCGAGCGCGGCCACGGTGCGGGCGCGCCGTCGAGCGCCTGCCGCCAGTAGGCGAGGTCGTCGTCCGCCCGCCGCTCGACGAGGTCGCGGTGCCAGACCGCGTAGTCGGCGTAGGAGACGGCCAGCGGGGCCAGCCCGGCCGCCTCGACGTCACCGCCCGCCCGGTACAGCGCCCGGAACTCCTGCTCGAAGATGTCCGAGGACCACTCGTCGATCGCGACGTGGTGCGCCACGAACAGCACCACGTGCCGATCCGGCGCGGTGCGCCAGGCGGTCACGCGCAGCACCGGCCCGGCGCTGAGGTCGAACGGCCGCCGCACCTCCCTGTCGACGAGCCCCGGCAGGTCGGCCTCGGCGGCGTCCCGCACCACCGGACCGCTCCAGGCCGCAGTGCCGACGCGTTGCACCACCCGGCCTTCCGCGTCGACGTGCAACGTCGTGCGGAAGGACTCGTGGCGCTCGACCAGTGCGGCCACCACAGCTTCCAGCACCGTCGTGTCGAGGTCGCCACGCACCTCGTAGCCCCAGGGGACGTGGTACGTCGAGCTTTCCGGAGCGAGCTGCCAGAGGAACCACTGCCGTTCCTGCGCGTGCGAAGCGGGCAGGTCACGCCCCGCGCCGCGGTCCACCCGCGGAATCCCCGCGACCACACCCGCCGCGGCGCTCCGGTCGATCAGCTCGGCCTGCCCCGCGATGGTCGGGTGCGCGAACACCTCGTGCAGCGCCAGGTCCGCGCCCAGCTCCGCCCTGACCCGCATCGCGAGCCGGACGGCGAGCAGGGAATGCCCACCCACGGCGAAGAAGTCCTCGTGCACGTCGACTTCGGCCAGACCCAGCACCGCTCGCCACGCGTCGGCGATCCCCCGCTCGGTCACCGTCCGCGGCGCCACCACGTCCCGACCGAAGAGCTGCGTCCCGACGTCGTCCGGCACGGTCAGCGCCTTGCGGTCGAGCTTGCCGCCCGCCGTCATCGGCAGCGCGTCGACCGGCACCAGCACCGTCGGGATCGCGGCGGCCGGAAGCAGGCCGGCCAGGTGCGCGCGGATGCCGTCCCGGTCGAGAACGGCCCCCTGGGCCACGACCAGGTGCGCGACCAACCGCAGCCGCCCGTCCGCGCCGAAGCGGTGCGCGCCGACCGCCGCCGCCTCGATCGCGGAGTGGCCGCGCAGCACGGCCTCGACCCCTTCCGGCTCGACGCGCTGGCCCTGGATCTTGACCTGGTGGTCGTTGCGGCCGAGGAATTCGATCTGGCCGTCCACCGTGTACCGACCGAGGTCGCCGGTCCGGTACAGCCGACTTCCGGGCTCGCCGAACGGGTCAGGTACGAACACGGCCGCCGTCGCGCCGGGCCGCCGCACGTATCCGCGGCCCACACCGGGTCCACCGATCACGATCTCGCCGACCGCTCCTGGCGGCACCAGGCCCAGGTGCGAGTCGACCAGGTGCACCCGCGCGTTGCCGTACGGCCGCCCGATCACCGGCGACGCGTGCTCACCCAGGTCCGCGAAGGTCACGTCGACCGTCGTCTCGGCGGGCCCGTACATGTTCTGCGCGACGACCTGGGGGTGCGCGCGGAGCGCGTGCCACAGGTCGGGCGGGCACGCCTCGCCGCCGAACGCGATCAGCTTCGGCGGGTGCGGGGCGTCCAGCAGCCCCGCTTCCACCATCACCTGGATCTGCGAGGTGGTGGCGTCGACGAGGTCGACCGCCCGAGCCGGGTCCTGCGCCAGCTCGACCAGGTGCCGCGGATCCCGACCTTCGGCACCGGACAGCACGACCAGCCGGTGGCCGTCGAGCAGCGGCAGGATCTGGCTCAGGAAGAAGTCGGAGATGAACGCCGACGTCCCCGTCAGCACCCGACACCGCCCGCCGACCCCGAGCCCGGCCCGCCGCATCCGGGGCAGGATAAGGACTTCCGCGAAGTTGGCCAGGTTGCCGTGGTCGACCATCACGCCCTTCGGACGACCCGTCGACCCCGACGTGAACATCACGTACGCCAAGTCCCGCGCACCCACCAGCGGCAGGGCCGCGTCCGGCACGTCGTCACCGGCCGGGGACAGAGTCGGCCACGAACCGGGCACGGTCGCCGCGTCCTGCGACAGCACGACCGTCGGAGACGCGTCCGCCACCATCACATCGAGCTGCGCCGGTGGCAGTTCCGGGTCCAACGGCAGGAACGCGCCGCCGGACTTCCAGGCCGCCCACACGGCGACGACCGCGGTGACACCGGGCAGCAGGTGCAGACCCACGACGTCGCCACGACGCACACCGGCCGCCACGAGACGTCGAGCCAGCACCTCGCTGCGCTCGTCCAGTTCCTTGTAGCTCAACCGCTCCTCGCCCGACTCGACCGCGACGGCGTCCGGCCACAGCCCCACCCGCTCGCGGAACGACTCGTGCACGACGCGGTGTTCCACCGCGTCGCCCGTCTGCCCGGTCCACGCGGCCAGGCGTTCCCGGTCGCGCCGACTCGCGCGCAGGAAGTCGGCCACGGCGGTGTGCGGAGAGCCCGCCACCGCGTGCAGCAGATCGGCGAACGACGTCACCAGGTCCTGCGCCGCCGGTGCCGCGAAGCACTGGCCGCCGAACTCCAGGTTCAGGTGGAGTCCGTTGGCCGTGCGCGTCGTGGAGAGGGACAGGTCGAAGCGGTCGTTGCCACCGCTGAGGGGCAGTTCGCCCACGGTCAGACCGCTGGGAGCGCTGTGCGCCAGGCGATCCGCATAGTGCCCGCCCTCCGTAAAGGAGAACATGGTGCGGAACAACGGGTTCGCGCTCTCGGCACGGTCCGGCGCCACCGCCCGGACCACCTGCTCAAAGGGTGCTTCCTGGTGCGCGAACGCTCCCAGCACCACCTCGCGCACCCGTTCCAGGTGCGCGACGAAGTCGTCCTCCGGACGAACGGCCACCCGCAACGCCACCGTGTTCACGAAGAAACCCACCACCGGAGCGAGATCCGCGTGCGCCCGACCGGACACCGGAACGCCCACGGTGAACTCGCGGTCGCCCGACTGGCGGGCGAGCAGCAGGGAGTACACGGCCAGGTAGACCATGAAGTCGGTGGCCCCGACCTGTGCGCGGACCCGGTCGAGACCGGTCAACGCGTCGGCGGGAACGGTGTGCGTGAGTTCTCCGGCCGTAGGGACGGCGTTCTCCCCCAGCGCGTGCGGCCAGGAGGACGTGGTGCCGTCGAGGGCCCGTCGCCAGTAGGCGAGGTCCTCGTCCGCCCTGCCCTCCACCAGTTCCCGGTGCCAGACGGCGTAGTCGGCGTAGGAGACGGTCAACGGGGCCAGCCCGGCGGCCGCGACGTCACCGCCCGCCCGGTACAGCGCCCAGAACTCCTGCTCGACGACGTCCAGCGACCACTCGTCGATCGCGACGTGGTGCGCCACGAACAGCACCACGTGCCGATCCGGCGCGATGCGCCAGACGGTCACGCGGAACACCGGCCCGGCGCCCAGGTCGAACGGCCGCCGCACCTCCCTGTCGACGAGCCCCGACAACTCGGCCTCGGCAACCTCCCGCACGGCCAGGTCACCGCTCCACCCGGCGGCGACGCGCTGCACCACCCGGCCCTCGTCGTCCACGTGCAGCGTGGTGCGGAAGGACTCGTGGCGCTCGACCAGCGTCTCGACCGCCGCGCCCACCGCGGCCACGTCGAGGTCGCCGCGCACCTCGTAACCCCAGGGGACGTGGTACGTCGAGCTTTCCGGAGCGAGCTGCCAGAGGAACCACTGCCGTTCCTGCGCGTGCGAGGCGGGCAGGTCGCGGCCTTCCTCGCGAACCACCCGAGGAATCCCCGACACCGCGGTCGATGCCGCGCGCCGGTCGATCAGCTCGGCCTGGCCCGCGATGGTCGGGTGCGCGAACACCTCGTGCAGCGCCAGGTCGACCCCGAGGTCCGCCCTGACCCGCATGGCGAGCCGGACGGCCAGGAGGGAGTGCCCGCCCAGGGTGAAGAAGTCTTCGTGCACACCGATGTGGGCGTCGCCGAGCACCGCCCGCCACGCGGCGGCGATCCTCTGCTCCGTCACCGTTCGAGGCGCGGTCACGTCCGCCGCCTCGACGTCGTCCGGCGCGGTCAGGGCCAGGCGGTCGAGCTTGCCGCCGACGGTCATCGGCAGCGCGTCGACCGGCACCACCACCGACGGGACCGCCGCCGCGGGGAGCGTGCCCGCCAGGTGCTCGCGGATCTGCTCCCGGTCGAGCACCGCTCCGGGGGCGAGCACGAGGTGGGCGACGAGCCGCACCCGGCCGTTCGCGCCGGAGCGATGGGCGGAGACCGCCGCGGCCTCGATCGCGGAGTGCCCGCGCAGCACGGCTTCGACCTCTTCGGGCTCCACCCGCTGGCCCTGGATCTTGACCTGGTGGTCGTTGCGGCCGAGGAATTCGATCTGGCCGTCCACTGTGTACCGACCGAGGTCGCCGGTCCGGTACAGCCGACTTCCGGGCTCGCCGAACGGGTCAGGTACGAACACGGCCGCTGTCGCGCCGGGCCGCCGCACGTATCCGCGGCCCACGCCCGGTCCACCGATCACGATCTCGCCGACCGATCCCGGCGGCACCTGGTGCAGGTGCTCGTCCACTAGGTGCACCCGCGCGTTGCCGTACGGCCTGCCGATCACCGGTGACTCGTGTGCTTGCAGGTTCGCGAAGGTCACGTCGACCGTCGTCTCGGTGGGCCCGTACTGGTTGTGCGCGACGACGTCCGGGTGCGACCGGAACGCCCGCCACAGGTCCGGCGGGCACGCCTCCCCGCCGAGAGTGATCATCCGCGGCGGGTGCGGGGCGTCCAGCAGCCCCGCCTCCACCATCACCTGGACCTGCGAGGTGGCGACGTCGATGACGTCCACCGACCGCGCCGGGTCCTGCGCCAGCTCGACCAGGTGGCGAGGGTCCCGCTGCTCGACACCGGCGAGCACCACCAGCAGGTGGCCGTCCAGCAGTGGCAGGACCTGCGTCAGGAAGAAGTCGGAGATGAACGCCGACGTGCCGGTCAGCACGCGGGCCTGCTGCCCGGCCGCGATCCCGGCCTGCCGCATCCGGGGCAGGATGAGGACTTCGGCGTAGTTGGCCAGGTTGCCGTGGTCGACCATCACGCCCTTCGGGCGACCCGTCGACCCCGACGTGAACATCACGTACGCCAGATCACGGGCACCCACCCGAGGCAGGTCCACGTCCGGCACGTCGTCACCGGCCGGGGACAGGGTCGGCCACGAGCCGGGCACGGTCGCCGGGGAGAGCGACACGACCACGGCCGGAGCCGCGTCCTGCGCCATCACCTGGAGCCGGGCCGGGGGCAGTTCCGGGTCCAGGGGCAGGAAAGCGCCGCCGGACTTCCACGCCGCCCACACCGCGACGACCGCGTCGACACCGGGCCGCAGGTGCAGACCCACCACGTCGCCACGACGCACACCCGCGTCGACGAGTCGCCGTGCCAGGACATCGCTGCGCACGTCCAGTTCCGCGAAGGTCAGCCGCTCGTCACCGGATTCCACGGCGACGGCTTCCGGCCACGACCCCACCCGCTGGCGGAACGTCTCGTGGACGGGCGTGGTGCTCGCCCGCGGGGCGAGGTCGCCGGTCCACTGGGCCACGCGGCGCTGTTCGTCGTCGCTCGCGCGCAGGAGTTCCGCCACCGTGGTCCCCGGCGATCCGCCCACCGCGTGCAGCAGGTCGGCGAACGAGGACACCAGTTCCCCGGCCACCTCGGCCTCGAACAGGGCGGTGTCGAGCTGGAGCGTCAGGTGCAGGCCTTCGGCCGTGCGCGTCGCGCCGAGCGACAGGTCGAACCGGTTGCCGCTGCCCTCGATCGGCAGGTCGTGGAGAGCCAGGTCGGCCGGCGCGTGGTCGGCGAGCCGGTCGGTGGAACCGGTGCCCGCGGCGAAGGAGAACATGGTGTGGAACAACGGGTTCGCGCTCTCGGCGCGATCCGACGCCACCGCGCGGACCACCTGCTCGAAGGGTGCCTCCTGGTGGGCGAACGCCCCCAGCACGACCTCCCGCACCCGCTCCAGGTGCGCGACGAAGTCGTCCTCCGGGTGGATCACCACGCGCAACGCCAGGGTGTTCACGAAGAAGCCCACCACCGGAGCGAGATCCGCGTGCGCCCGACCGGACACCGGAACGCCCACCGTGACGTCCCGCTCGCCCGAGCGCCGGGCCAGCAGCAGGCAGTACACGGCCAGGTAGACCATGAAGTCGGTGGCCCCGACCTCCGCGCGGACCCGGTCGAGCGCGGCCAGCGGCTCGGCGGGCACGGTGTGCGACGCGGCCGCGGCCGCGGAAACGGCCTGCTGCCCACGGGTGTGCGGCCACGGCGGCGGCGCGCCTTCGAGCGTTCGACGCCAGTAGCCCAGGTCCTCGTCCGACTGCCGCTCGACCAGGTCGCGGTGCCAGACCGCGTAGTCGGCGTAGCGGACGTCCACGGGTGCCAGTCCGGCGCGGGCGGGGTCGCCGCCCGCCCGGTACAGCGCCCACAGCTCCTGCTCGAAGATGTCCGAGGACCACTCGTCGATCGCGATGTGGTGCGCGACGAACAGCACCACGTGCCGATCCGGCGCGGTGCGCCAGGCGGTCACGCGCAGCACCGGTCCAGTGCCCAGATCGAACGGCTGTCGCACGGCCTGCTCGACCAGCGCGGGCAGATCGGCCTCGGCAGCGTCCAGCGCCGTCAGGCCACCCCACTCCGCGGGGCCGACGCGTTGCAGCACAAGGCCTTCGTCGTCGGTGTGCACCGTCGTGCGGAGGGACTCGTGGCGCTCGACCAGTGCGGCCACGGCGGCGTCCAGCACGGCCGTGTCGAGGTCGCCACGCACCTCGTAACCCCAGGGGACGTGGTAGATCGAGCTTTCCGGGTCGAGCTGCCAGAGGAACCACTGCCGTTCCTGCGCGTGCGAGGCGGGCAGTTCACGGCCCTCCGCGCGAGGAATCCCGGCGACCGCCACGGTCGCCGCGCGCCCGTCGACCAGCTCGGCCTGCGCCGCGACGGTCGGCCGCGCGAACACCTCGTGCAGGGGCAGGTCGGCCCCCAGGTCGGCGCTGATCCGCATGGCGAGGCGGATGGCGAGCAGGGAATGGCCGCCCAGGGCGAAGAAGTCGTCGTGCACGCCGACGCGCGAGACGCCCAGCAACGCCTGCCAGACCGCAGTGATCCGCTGCTCGGTGGCCGTTCGCGGGGCCACCACGTCCCGCCGGGGAAGAGTCCCCTCGACGTCGTCCGGCACGGTCAGGGCCGCGCGGTCGAGTTTGCCGCCCGCCGTCATCGGCAGCGCGTCCACCGGCACCAGCACCGCCGGGACCGCGGCGGCCGGAAGGCGGTCCGCGAGGTAGCCGCGGACGTCGTCCTGGTCCAGCGGCCCACCACCGGCCGCGACCAGGTGGGCGACCAACCGCAGCCGTCCGTCGGCACCGAAGCGGTGCGCGCCGACCGCCGCCGCCTCGATCCCGGGGTGGCCGCGCAGCACGGCCTCGACCTCTTCCGGTTCCACCCGCTGGCCGAGGATCTTCACCTGGTGGTCGCCGCGGCCCAGGAACTCGATCTGGCCGTCGACCGTGTACCGCCCGAGGTCACCGGTCCGGTACAGCCGAGCACCCGGCTCGCCCCACGGATCCGGCACGAACACCGCCGCCGTCGCACCCGGCCGGCGGACGTAGCCCCGGCCCACACCGGCACCACCGATCACGATCTCCCCGACCGACCCCGGCGGCACCTGGTCCAGCGCCTCGTCGACCAGGTGCACCCGCACGTTCCCGTACGGCCTGCCGATCACCGACGACTCGTGGGCGGCGAGGTCCGCGAAGGTCGCGTCGACCGCTGTCTCGGCAGGGCCGTAGGTGTTGTGCACCGCGATGCCGGGGCGGGACCGCAGCGCGTCCCACAGGTCGGGCGGGCACACCTCCCCGCCGATGGCGATCAGCTTCGGCGGGTGCGGGGCGTCCAGCAGCCCCGCTTCCACCATCACCTGGACCTGCGAGGTGGTGGCGTCGATGACGTCCACTGCCCGCGCCGGGTCCTGGGCCAGCTCGACCAGGTGCCGGGGGTCGCGTCCCTCGGCGCCCGAGAGCACCAGCAGCCGGTGGCCGTCGAGCAGCGGCAGGACCTGTTCGAGGAAGAAGTCGGAGATGAACGCCGACGTCCCCGTCAGCACCCTGGCCTGCTGCCCGGTCGCGATCCCGCCGACGCGGAACCGGGGCAGCAGAAGGCCTTCCGCGAAGTTGGCCAGGTTGCCGTGGTCGACCATCACGCCCTTCGGGCGACCCGTCGACCCCGACGTGAACATCACGTACGCCAGATCACGGGCACCCACCCGAGGCAGGTCCACGTCCGGCACGGCGTCGGCCGCGTCCGGCGACACGGTCCGCCACGAACCGGGGACCGTTGCCTCCCGCGACACCACCACCGCCGGAACCGCGTCCGCCACCATCACGTCGAGCCGCGCCACGGGCAGGTCCGGGTCCAGCGGCAGGAAGGCGCCACCCGCCTTCCACACCGCCCACACCGCGATCAGCGCGTCGAACCCCGGACGCAGGTGCAGGCCCACCACGTCCCCGCGCCGCACACCGGTCGCGACCAGGCGCCGCGCCAGCACCTCGCTGCGGGTGTCCAGTTCCGCGAAGCTCAGCCGCTCGTCACCCGACTCCACGGCGACGGCGTCCGGCCACGAGGCGGCGCGCGAGCGCAGCAGCTCGTGCACGGGGAGCCCCGACACGGGCGCTTCGGTTCCCCGCCACGAGGTGAGCAGCTCCTCGTCGGCGGCACCGATCAGCGAGGACGCGCGGTGGTGCGCCGTGCCGTCCGCGACCATGGCGCGCAGGGCACGCAGGTGGCTGTCCCGAAGTCGGGTCACCTGGCCCGCGGTGAGGCCGTGGAGGGCGTAGGCGATCTCCAGGAGCAGACCGCCGGAACCCGGTTCGTGGCTGAAGGTCACGTCCAGGGGGAAGTTGGTGCGCGCGACGCCGGGGAGCACGGGGTCGGCCCCGGTCCGGTCGATCGTGCCGTCCGTGGCGATCCGCGCGATCCGGTGGAAGTTGTTGTAGGTGAAGTTCGACTCGAACAGCGGCTGGTCCCCGCCGAGTTCGCGCTGGAGCGCGGCCAGCGGATAACGGCGGTGCGGCAGCAGGTCCCGCTCGGCGCGGTGGACCGCGCGGGTGAGGTCCAGCCAGCTGCCCTCCGGCAGCCGCACCCGCAGGGGCACGGTGTTGAGGAACAGGCCGCGCGCCTCGGAGCCGTCGGTCTCCTCCAGCCGCCCGTTGGACGTCAGGCCCAGCAGCACGTCCGCCGAGCCGGTGACCGTGCTGAGCACCTTGAGGTGCGCGGCGAGCACGACCGTCTTGACCGGCACCGCGGCGCGGACGGCGAACTCCTCCAGTCCGCGGAGCAGGTCGCCCGGCAGCGGGGTGGTCAACGCCCCGTGCCCGGCGGTCTCGTCGCGGTCGTGCCGTTCACCGGGCACCGGGTCGCCCGCGAGGTCGGCGTCCCAGCGGGCGACCCGCCCGTCGGGGACCGCGGTGAGGCGGTCCCGCCAGAAGTCGTTGCTCTCCACCGAGTCCAGGGCCGCTCGTTCGGCGGCGACGAAGTCCCGGTAGGTGGAGCGGAGGGGCTCGACCGGGGGACGCTCACCGTCGAGCAGGCGGCGGTACCGGTCGGTGATCTCCGCGAGGGTGGAGACCATGCTCCACCCGTCGAGGATGGCGTGGTGCTCGGTGGTGGTCCACTGGAAGGCGTTGTCGGACAGCACGTGCACGGCCATCCGGAACAGCGGCGCCTCGGACACGGTGAAGCGCGCGCCCTCCTCCTGCCGGACGTGCTCCAGCAGCGTCGCCCGCCGCTCCTCCTCCGCCGCCCGACGCAGGTCGACGACCGTGAACGGCACCTCGACGCGGGTGTGCACCAGTTGCACCGGCTCGGCGAACCCCACCAGGTCGAAGGACGTGCGCAGCACCGGGTGCCGGGCCACGACCTGGTCGACGGCGGTCCGGAAGAGCGCCTCGTCGAAGCGTCCGGCCAGCCGCAGGGTCTCCACGTTGTGGTAGGCGTTGCGAGCGCGGTCGCGCTCCATCTCGTAGACCATGCCGACCTGCAACTGCGCCATCGGGTAGGCGTCGTCCAGCCCGTCCGGCAGCAGCGCGCGCTCGTCCTCGGCGATGAGGGAGAACGGGCGGGTCGCGCCGGGGGCGTCGGCCGCGGCGGGCGCCACGGTCTCGGCGAGTTCGGCGATCGTGGGGGCGCCGAGGAACTCCTGGAGCCCCACGGCGAACCCGGCGTCCCTGACCCTGCCGAGGATCTGGATGCTGCGGATGGAGTCGCCGCCCAGGTCGAAGTAGCCGTCGTGCCTGCCGACCCGGTCGACCCCCAGCACGCGGCGCCAGATGTCGGCGAGGAGGTTCTCCAGGTCCCCCCGCGGCGCGACGTAGCGCTGGTCGAGCACCGGGCGGTTCGCCGCGGGTTCGGGCAGCGCGCGGCGGTCCACCTTGCCCTGCGGGGTCAGGGGAAGCGCGTCCACCGTCACGAAGTGCCGCGGGATCATGTAGTCCGGCAGGCGTTCGCCGAGCCAGGCCCGCACCTCGTCGACGGGCGGCGCGGACTCCGCGCTCCCCGGCACGACGTAGGCCACCAGGTCGGCGCGCCCGCCGGGGTCGGTGTGGGTCGTGACGACGGCTTCGAGGACCCGCGGGTGGGTGGCGAGGACGTTCTCGACCTCGCCGGTCTCGATGCGGTAGCCGCGGATCTTGACCTGGGTGTCGGCCCGCCCCTGGTACTCCAGGCCACCTCGGGCGTTCCACCGGGCCAGGTCGCCGCTGCGGTACAGGCGGGCGCCGGGCACGCCGGACACGTGGTCCGGCACGAACCGCTGGGCGGTCAGCGCCGGGAGCCCGGTGTAGCCGCGGGCCAGGCCCGCGCCGGACACGTGCAGTTCGCCCGTGACGCCGACGGGGCACGGCATCCCGTACTGGTCCAGGACGTGGACGCCGAGGTCCGGCAGGGGGACGCCGACGGGGCTGACGTCGCCGTCGACGTGACCGGCGTCCAGTTCGAGGTAGGTGACGTGGACGGTGGTCTCGGTGATGCCGTACATGTTCACCAGCAGCGGCGCGGCGTAGCCGTGGCGGGACGCCCAGCGCCGCACCGACGGCCGGTGCAGGGCTTCGCCGCCGAACACCACGGCCCGCAGCGCGAGGTCGCCGCCCACGCGCTCGTCCGCGGTCTCGAACTGGCGGAACGCCGACGGCGTCTGGCTCAGGATCGTCACGGCCTCGTCGCGCACCAGCGCGTGGAACGCCTCCACGTCCCGGCTCACCGCGTACGGCACCACGACGGCACGGCCGCCGGTCGTCAGCGCGCCCCACACCTCCCACACGGAGAAGTCGAACGCGAAGCTGTGGAACACCGACCACACGTCGTCCTGCCCGAAGGGCAGGTTCATCCGTGCACCCGCGATGAGCCGGGTCACGTTCCGGTGGGTCACCGTCGTCCCCTTGGGACGCCCGGTCGACCCCGACGTGAAGATCACGTAGCAGCCGTTGTCCGGATCGACCTCGGGCAGGGCGGTGCCGTCAACCTCGGTCGTGTCGTCGAGGTCGACCGACTGCCACGGTCCACTCGGGACAGTGGCGGCCGTCGCCGCGTGCACGACGACCAGCGGCGCGCCGACGTCCCGCAGCATGAACTCCAGGCGGTCGGCCGGGAACGCGGTGTCCAGCGGCACGTACACGCCACCGGCGCGCAGCACGGCCAGGCACGCCACCACGGTCTCCCAGGAGCGCTCCAGGAACACCCCGACGCACACCTCCGGGCCGACGCCGAGACGGCGCAGCCGGTGCGCGAGCAGGTCGGCGCGGTCCGTCAGCTCCCGGTAGGTGAGGGAGACGCCGTCGCACGTCAGCGCGACCGAGTCGGGGCGCGCCGAGGTCGCGGCCGCCACCAGGTCGTGCACCGTCCTCGCGCCGGGCACGTCCAGCGCCGCGCGCGACCACTCCGCCAGCCGCCGCTCCTCCCGGCTCGCGAGGAGCACGGCCGTGGTGTGGCGCGAGGTGGGGTCGGCGGTCATCGCGCGGATCGCGCGCAGGTGGTGGTCGCGGAGCAGGACGGCCTGGTCGGGGGTGATCTTCCGGGTGTCGTACTCCAGCTCCAGGCGCAGCTCCGCCGAGCCCGCTTCGCGGCTGACCGAGACGAGCAGCGGGAAGCTGGTGCGGGCGGACCCGGACGACCCCTGGTCGGTGGAGTCAAGGTGCCACGCGCCGCCGCCGTCGGCCAGCCTGCCGAACTGGTGGAAGTCGTTGTGGACGAAGCCCGCCTCGAACAGCGACGCGCCACCGAGTTCGCGCTGGAGCGCGGACATCGGGTAGCGGCGGTGCGGCAGGACGTCCTGCTCCGCCCGGAGGACCGCGCGCGCGAGGTCCTGCCAGCTCCCATCCGGGAGCGCGACGCGGAACGGCAGCGTGTTGAGGAACAGACCGCGCACCTCGGCGCCGTCCGCCTCCTCCAGTCGGCCGTGGAAGGAGAGACCGGTCGTGACGTCGTGGCGGCCGGTGGCGGCGGCGAGCGCGCGGAGGTGCGCCGCGAGCACGGCCGTCTTGAACGGGACCCCGGCGCGGCGCGCGAACACCTCGACGTCCGAGCGCAGCTCGGCGGACAGCGTGGTGACGAGCGAGCCGTCGCGGTCGTGGCGCTCGCCGGGAACGACGTCCCCGAGCACCTGCGACGTCCCGGACACCGACCAGCGGGGCAACGGGCTGCCGTCGCCGCCCGCCAGGAGGTCGCGCCAGTAGTCGCGGCTCGCGGGGTCGTTCAGGGCCGCGTGCTCGGCGGCGATGAAGTCGCGGTAGGTCGAGCGGAGCGGGACGGGCCGGGGGTCCTGTCCGGCGAGGAGCCCCTCGTAGGTCGTGCTGATCTCGGCGAGGGTGGAGGTCAGGCTCCAGCCGTCGAGGATGGCGTGGTGCTCGGTGACGGTCCACTGGAAAGCGTTGTCGGACAGCACGTGCACGGTCATCCGGCACAGCGGGGCCGAGGCGAGGTCCAACGAGGTGCGCCGCTCGACGGCCAGGTGCTCGTCCACCGCCGCGCGCCACGCGTCCTCCGGAGTCCCGCGCAGGTCGACGACGACGAGCGGGATCTCGGCCGACGGCCACACCAGCTGCATCGGCGCGCTGAAGCGGCTCATGGCGAAGGAGGTGCGCAGGACGGGGTGCCGCGCGGTCACCCGCGCGAGCGCGGTGCGGAACGACGGCTCGTCGAACGCTCCGGTCAGCCGCAGGGTGTGGACGTTGTGGTACGGCTTGCGCTCCGGGTCGCGCTCCATCTCGTAGACCATGCCGACCTGGAGCTCCGCCATGGGGTAGGCGTCTTCCAGGCCCTCCGGCAGCAGTGCGCGGTCGTCGTCGGCGATCACGGAGAAGGGCTCGGACCGCGTGGTGGCGACGGTGGACTCCAGCGCGGTGGACTCCAGAGCGGCGGCCAGCCCCGCCGGGGTCGGGTTCGCCAGCATGGCGGCCAGGCTCGCGGCGAGTCCCGCCTCCCGCACCTCGCCGAGCACCTGGATGCTGCGGATGGAGTCGCCGCCCAGGTCGAAGAAGTTGTCGTGCCGACCGACCCGGTCCACGCCGAGCACCCCGGCCCAGATCCCGGCCAGCAGCTCCTCGATCGCGCCGACCGGCGGCACGAACTCCTGAGCCACGTCGGGGCGCGCCTCGTCCGGGTCGGGCAGCGCGCGGCGGTCCACCTTGGCGTTCGACGTGAGCGGCAGGGCGTCGAGGAACACGAACAGCCGCGGCACCATGTAGGTCGGCAGCCGCTCCCCCAGCCACGCCCGCAGCTCGCCGGTCGACGGGGCGGCCCCGTCCGCGACGAGGTAGGCGACCAGGTCGACGCCCGCCGAGGAGTTCGGCCGGGTCACCACGACGCAGTCCCGCAGGACGGGGTGGTCGCGCAGCGCGGCCTCGACCTCGCCGAGTTCGACGCGGTACCCGCGCACCTTGACCATGTGGTCGACCCGGCCGAGGAACTCCACCCGGCCGTCCGGCGACCAGCGACCCTGGTCCCCGGTGCGGTACAGGCGTTCCCCGGCGCACACCGGGTGCGGCAGGAAGCGCTCCGCCGTCAGCCCCGACCGGCCGAGGTAGCCGCGCGCCAGGCACGGACCGGACACGCACAGCTCACCCGGAGTCCCCACCGGCACCGGCATCCCGGCGTCGTCGAGCACCCACACCTCGGTGTTCACCAGCGGGACGCCCAGCGGCAGCGGGCCTGCCGGGACGTCACCGCGGCGGAACGAGCCGCACACCGAGAACGTCGTGGTCTCCGTGGGCCCCCAGCAGTTGACGACCTCCAGGTCCGGACAGCGCTCCAGGATCCGCGCCACGTGCGCGGGCGAGACCGTCTCGCTGCCGGTCAGGACCCGGCGCAGGCCGTCGAACAGCCGCGGCTCGTGGTCCACCAGCAACGCGAACAACGACGCCGTCGCGTGCAGCACCGTCACACCCGACTCGGCGACCCACGCGGCGATCTCCTGGGGCCCGTAGCGCACCGCGGGCGCCAGCACGAGCCGCCCGCCCCCCACCAGCGGCGCCCACACCTCGAACGTGGACACGTCGAAGGAGGCCGAGGCGATCTGGAGCAGGGTGTCGTCCGGCCGAACGGTCATGGTGTCGCCGCCGTGCAGCAGCTCGGTGACGTTGCGGTGCCGGGTGACGACGCCCTTCGGCTGTCCCGTCGACCCCGACGTGAAGATCACGTAGCAGCCGTTGTCCGGCCCCGCGCCGCCTTCGAGGTTCCCGCCGTCACCCGGCACGGCCTCGTCGAGCGGGAGCACGCTCCACGGGCCGTCCGGGACGCTGCCTGCGGCGTCCCCGGCGGTGAGCACCAGCGGGGCCGCGGACCGGTCGAGCATGTACTCCAGGCGGGAAGCCGGGAAGGCGGGGTCGAGCGGCACGTACAGGCCGCCCGCCTTGAGGACCGCGAGCCAGCCGACGACCATCTCGACGGACCGCTCGACGCACACGCCGACCGCGACGTCCGGCCCGACGCCGAGGTCGCGCAGCCGACGCGCCACCCGGTTCGCCCGCGCGTTCAGCTCCGCGTAGGTCACCGACTCCGTGCCGCACACCAGGGCCACCGCGTCCGGCGACGCCGCCACGCGTTCCTCGACCATCCGGTGCACCGGTGTCGACGGGACCTCGCCCGCCGTGGCGTTCCACGACTCCAGCACCGCGCGCTCGTCCGCGCCGAGCAGCGGCACCCACCGGTGCGCGGCGTCCGGCTCGGCCACCATCCCGGCCAGCACCCGCAGGTGGTACCCGCGCAGGAGGGCGACCTGGGCGGCGGCCAACGTCCGCGCGTCGTACTCGACCTCCAGGTTCAGGCCCTCGCCGCCGGGCTGCCGGACGAACGCCGCGACCAGGGCGAAGTGCGTGCGCGCCACGTCGCCCGCGGGCACGTCGTCGCCCTCGGCCGGGATCTGCTGGAAGTCGGTGTAGACGAAGTTCGTCTCAAACAGCGGCGCGCCGCCGAGTTCGCGCTGCAACGCGCCCATGGGGTACCGGCGGTGCGGCAGCAGGTCGTTCTCGGCGTCGAAGACGGCCCGGACGAGGTCGCGCCAGCTGCCGTCCGGCACCCGGACGCGGAACGGCACGGTGTTGACGAACAGGCCGTACACGTCGGCGCCGCCGTCCTCCTCCAGCCTGCCGTTGGCGGTCAGCCCGACCACGACGTCCGCCGACCCGGTGACCAGGCTCATCGCCTTCACGTGCGCGGCCAGCAGCACCGCCTTCACCGGCACCCGGCACGACCGGGCCAGCTCGCGCAGCCGTGGCGGCAGGTCAGCGGGCAGCGGGGTCACCAGCGAGCCGTACCCGCGGTCCGCGTCGTGGGTGTGCCGCTCCCCCGACACGGGAACGGCGGCGGGCACCACCGGCCGGTCGGCGGGCCACCGCGGCAGGCGCCTGTCCGGCGGTTCGGCCAACCGGTCGCGCCAGAACCCGGTGCTCTCACTCGACTCCAGGGCCGCGCGCTCGGCGACGATGTAGTCCCGGTAGGTCGAGCGCGGCGGCGCGGTCACCGGTTCCCCGCCCGCGAGCAGGAGCCGGTAGGCGTCGGTGATCTCCGAGACGAGGGAGGCGAGGCTCCAGCCGTCGAGGATGGAGTGGTGCTCGGTGAACGTCCAGTGGAAGGCGTCGCCGGACAGCACGTGCACGCCCATGCGGCACAGCGGTGCCACCGCCACGTCCAGCGGTGTGCGCCGCTCGGCGTCCAGGTAGGCCGACAGCACCGCGGTCGCGTCCAGCCCGCGCAGGTCGACCACGGCGAGCGGGACCTCCGCGGTGTCGTGGACCAGCTGCATCGGCTCGCTGAACCCGACCAGCGCGAAGGAGGTGCGCAGGATCGGGTGCCTGGCGACGGCCCCGGCCACCGCGCGCCGGAAGCACCGCTCGTCGAACGGTCCGGCGACCCGCAGCGTGTGCACGTTGTGGTACGGCAGCCGTTCGGGGTCGCGCTCCATCTCGTAGACCATGCCGACCTGGAGTTCGGACATGGGGTACGCGTCCACGAGCCGGGGCGGGTCCTGCGTCGTCACCGAGTCTTCCGCTGTGCTCATCGGGTCGTCACCGCTCGCCACTGGTGGAGGACAACCCGAGCCGGAGCCGGTCCTGCTCCGAGAGCATCGCGAACGGCGACGCCTCGGCGCGCACCGGCTCCGCGGCCTCCGGCGTTCCGACGGCCTCGCCGAGCGCCTGCACCGTCGGGTGCCGGTTGAGCTGCTGCAAGCCGACGACGAGCCCCTTCGTCCGCGCCTGCCCCACGACCTGGATGCTGCGGATGGAATCGCCGCCCAGGTCGAAGAAGTTGTCGTGCCGACCGACCCGGTCCACGCCCAGCACCCCGGCCCAGATCCCGGCCAGCAGCTCCTCCACGTCGCCGACCGGCGGCACGTACTCCTCCGCGGTGTCCTGCCGCGTCTCCTTCGGCTCCGGCAGCGCGCGCCGGTCGATCTTGGCCCGCGGGGTGAGCGGCAGCGCGTCGAGGAACACGAACAGCCGCGGCACCATGTAGCCGGGCAGCCGCTTCCCGAGCCACGTCCTCATGTCCCCGGACGTCGGGGCGGCGCCGTCCACGACCAGGTAACCCACCAGGTCGATGCCCGCCGTGGTGTTCGCCCGCGTGACGACCACGCACTCGCGCACGTCGGGGTGCTCGCGCAGGGCCGTCTCGACCTCGCCCAGCTCCACCCGGTACCCGCGCACCTTGACCATGTGGTCGGTGCGGCCGAAGAACTCCACCTTGCCGTCGACCGACCAGCGGCCCCGGTCGCCGGTGCGGTACAGGCGTTCCCCGGCGCGGAACGGGTGCGGCACGAAGCGCTCCGCCGTCAACCCCGGCCTGCCGAGGTAGCCGCGCGCCAGGCACGGGCCCGACACGTACAGCTCGCCGGACGAGCCGACCGGCACCGGCAACCCGGCCTCGTCCAGCACCCACACCTGCGTGTTGACCAGCGGAGAACCCAGCGGCAGCGCTCCGGAGGGCACGTTCCCGCGGGTGTAGACGCCGCACACCGAGAACGTCGTGGTCTCCGTCGGCCCCCAGCAGTTCACCAGCTCCAGATCGGGGCAGCGCTCCAGGACCTTCGCCACGTGGCTCGGCGACACCGTCTCGCTGCCGGTCAGGAAGCGGCGCAGGCCGTCGAACGCCTGGGGTTCGTGGTCCACCAGCAGCGCGAACAGCGACGCCGTCGCGTGCAGCACCGTCACGTCCGACTCGACGACCCACTCGGCGATCTCCCGCGGCCCGTACTGCACCGGCGGTGCCAGCACCAGGCGCGCGCCGCCCACCAGCGGCGCCCACACCTCGAACGTCGAGTTGTCGAAGGACAGCGGCGCCAGCTGGAGCAGGGTGTCATTCGGGTCGAGGGTGAGGAACTCGCCGCCGTGCATCAGCTCGGTGACGTTGCGGTGCCGGGTGGACACGCCCTTGGGCTGTCCCGTCGAGCCGGACGTGAAGATCACGTAGAAGCCGTTGTCCAGCACAGCGCCGCCGTCGAGGTTCCCGTCGTCGCCGTCGGTCCACAGCGCGTCGTCCGCGACGAGCACCCGCCACGGGCCTTCGGGCACCTTGTCGACGGCCTTCTCGCCCGCGAGCACGAGCTGGGCGGAGACCTCCCGCAGCATGTAGGCCATGCGGTCGACGGGGAACTCCGGCTCGATCGGGACGTAGATCCCGCCCGCCTTGAGGACGGCGAGCAGGCTGGTGATCATGGCGAGCGAGCGGTCCTGGCACAGCGCCACCGGGACGTCCGGACCGACGCCGAGGTCGCGCAGCCGCCGGGCGAGCCGGTTCGCCCGCGCGTTCAACTCGCCGTAGGTCAGGGACATCCCGCCCGACTCCACCGCGATCGCGTCCGGTCGCTCGGCGGCGCGGTCCTCGACCATCCGGTGCACGAGGACCTGCGGCACCTCGCCCTCGTTGGCGTTCCACGACTCCAGCAGCCCGCGCTCGTCCTCGCCGAGCAGCGGCGCCCACCGGTGCCGCGCGTCCGGGTCGGCGACCATCTGCTCCATCACGCGCAGGTAGTAGTCGCGGTAGAGCAGGACCTGGTCCGGTACCAGGACTTCGGTGTGGTAGTCCATGCCGAACAGGAGCTGGTTGGAGTACGGGTTGCGGATCACGCCGACGTTGAGCGGGAAGTTGGTCGGCTCGGCCCGGTCCGTGGTGAAGCTGTCGATCTTCTCGTCCGCGATGCGCATGAGACCGGGCCCGAAAGCCCTGTCCAGCACGTGGAAGTGGTTGTGGACGAAGTTCACCTCGAACAGCGGCTCGCCGCCGACCTCCCGCTGGAGCGCGCCGAGCGGGTAGCGCCGGTGCGGCAGCAGTGCGCGTTCGGTGTCGAAGACGGCCTGGACCAGGTCGCGCCAGGTGCCGTCCGGCAGCTCGATGCGGAACGGCACGGTGTTGAGGAACATGCCGCGCACCTCGGTGGCGCCTTCCTCCTCCAGCCGACCGTTGGCGGTGAGCCCGACCAGGAGGTCGGACGACCCGGTGACGAGGCTCATCACCTTCAGGTGCGCCACCAGCAGCACGGCCTTGAGCGGCACGGAGCACTCGCGGGCCAGCTGGCGCAGCCCGTCGCACAGGTCGTCCGGCAGCAGGGTCTCGACGGAGCCGTACCCCTGGTCGGGGTGGTGCTCGCGCCACTCGTGCTCCTGCGCTCGCCCGGTGAGGCTCGTGGGTCGGTCGGTGGGCCAGCGGGGCAGGCGGCAGTCGGGCCGGTCGCTGACGCGGTCCAGCCAGAACGTCCGGCTCTCCTCGGAGGCCAGGGTTTCCCGTTCCGCGGCGATGAAGTCGCGGTAGGCCGACACCGGCGGGACGAGCACCGGGTCCTCGCCCGCCAGCAACCGCTGGTACACCTCGGCGATCTCGGAGATGGTGGAGTGCAGGCTCCACCCGTCGAAGATGGCGTGGTGCTCGGTGATCGTCCACTGGAACGACTCGTCGGTCAGCCGGTGCAGGGCGAAGCGCAGCAGCAGCGGCCGGGAGTGGTCGAACGGACGGCGGCGCTCGGAGAGCACGTACTCGTCGAGCGCCTCGTCCCTGGCCGCCTCGTCCAGGTGGCGCAGGTCGGCGACGGTGAAGGGCATCTCCGCGGTCTCGTGCACCAGCTGCATCGGCTCGCTGAAACCGCTGAGGTCGAAGGAGGTGCGCAGGATCGGGTGGCGCGCGATGACCCGTGCGGTCGCCTCCTTGAAGCGATCCGGGTCGAACGGTCCGACGATCCGCAGCCCGTCCAGGTTGTGGTAGGCCCGGCGCTCCTGGTTGAGCTCCATCTCGTAGACCATGCCGACCTGGAGCTCCGCCATCGGGTAGGCGTCGACCAGGCCGTCGGGCAGCAGCGCACGGTCCTCTTCGGACACCATCGCGAACGGTTCGCGCACAACGGGTCGGGCGTCGGCCTCCGGTGCCGCGGCCTCCACCACGACCGTCGCGAGCCCGGCCGTCGTGGGGCTGCGGAACAGGTCCTGGAGGTCGAACGAGAGTCCGCTCCCCCTCGCCTGGCCGAGCACCTGGATGCTGCGGATGGAATCGCCGCCCAGGTCGAAGAAGTTGTCGTGCCGACCGACCCGGTCCACGCCCAGCACCCGTTGCCAGATCCCGGCCAGCAGCTCCTCGGTGGCGCCGACCGGCGGCACGTACTCCTGCGCCAGTTCCGGGCGGACGGCCTCGGGTTCGGGCAGGGCCTTGCGGTCCACCTTGCCCTGCGGGGTCAGGGGCAGCGCGTCCAGGACGACGAAGTGCCGGGGCACCATGTAGTCCGGCAGCCGCTTGCGCAGCCAGGCGCGCAGCTCGTCCGTCGAGGGCGCCACGCCGTCGGGGACCAGGTAGCCCGCCAGGTCGGTCTGCCCGTCGGCGCCGGTGCGGGCGACGACCGCCGCTTCCAGCAGACCGGGATGGGTGCCCAGCACGGCTTCGACCTCGCCGGTCTCGATGCGGTAGCCGCGGATCTTCACCTGGGCGTCGGCGCGGCCGACGTACTCCAGCCCGCCGCGCGCGGTCCAGCGGCCGAGGTCACCGCTGCGGTAGAGGCGCCCGCCCGCGCCGCCCGCGCGGTGGTCGGCCACGAAGCGCTCGGCGGTCAGGCCGGGCAGCCCGGTGTAGCCGCGGGCCAGTCCCGCGCCGCCGACGTGGATCTCGCCCGTCACGCCGATCGGGCAGGGACGGCCGTGCGCGTCCAGCACGTGCACGCTCAGGTCGGGCAGTGGCCGCCCGATCCGGCTCAGCTCGCGGTCGAGGTCGTCCTCGGCCAGTTCCAGGTACGTGACGTGGACGGTGGTCTCGGTGATGCCGTACATGTTCACCAGCAGGGGTGACGCGTACCCGTGCCGAGCAGCCCACCGCCGCACCGACGGCCGGTGCAGGGCTTCGCCGCCGAACACCACCGCGCGCAGGGACAACCCGCCCGCCGCCCGCTCGTCGGCCGTCTCGAACTGGCGGAACGCCGACGGCGTCTGGCTCAGGATCGTCACGGCCTCGTCGCGCACCAGCGCGTGGAACGCCTCCACGTCCCGGCTGACCGCGTACGGCACCACGACCAGGCGTCCGCCCGTGGTGAGCGCGCCCCACATCTCCCAGACGGAGAAGTCGAACGCGAAGCTGTGGAACAGGGTCCACACGTCGTCCTGCCCGAAGGGCAGGTTCTCCCGCACACCCGCGATGAGCCGGGTGACGTTCCGGTGGGTGATCGTCGTGCCCTTGGGGCGCCCGGTCGACCCGGACGTGAAGATGACGTAGCAGCCGTTGTCGGGGTCGACCTCGGGCAGGGCGACGTCTTCCGCGGTCACCTCGTCGTCGACGTCGACGACCTGCCACGGGCCGTCGGGAACGGCCGCCGCGGTCGGCTGGTGGACGAGGACGACCTCCGCGCCGACCGAGTCGAGCATGAAGGCCATGCGGTCCGCGGGGAACGCCGTGTCGAGCGGCACGTACACGCCGCCCGCCTTCAGCACCGCGAGGCACGCCACCACCATGTCCGGCGAGCGCTCCAGGCAGACCCCGACGCAGGCCTCCGGCCCCACGCCCAGCGCGCGCAACCGGAGCGCCAGCGCCGAGGCGCGCCGCTCCAGCTCCCCGTATGTCCACGTCACCCCGGCACCGGACAGCGCCACCGCGTCCGGCCGCTCGGCGGCGCTGCGCGCGACGAACCCGTGCACGGTCCCGACGGGCAGCCGCCGCTCCGCGCCGGACCACGACGCCACCTGCTCGGCCTCGTCGGCGGACAGCAGGTCGACCTCGCTCAGCGGCAGGTCGGGTTCGGTGACGACCCGGCGGAGCAGGGTCTCCCAGTGGCCGACGAAGGCCTTGACGGTGTCCGCGTCGAACAGGTCGGTCGAGTACTCGACCTCCAGCCGCAGCCCGGTGGCGCCGCGGAAGACCGACCAGGTGAGGTCGTACTTCGCCGTGCCGGTGGACACCGTGCTCCGCTCGAAGGAGACGTCGTCGTCCAGGACTCCGGAGTCGTCCTCCTCGTGCAGGGCGAAGGCGACCTGGACGACGGGGCTGTAGCCGAGGTCGCGCTGCGGGTGCAGGTGGTTCACCGCGAGGTCGAACGGCATCCGGCTGCGCGACAGGGCGTTCAGGACGTCGACGCGGGTGCGGGAGACGAGCTCGCGGTACGACGGGTCGTTCGCCAGGCTGGTGCGGACGACGAGCGAGTCCGCGAAGAAGCCGACCAGCTCGTCGAGGGCCGCGGGACCTCGGCCCGCCGTCGGGGACCCGAGCACGATGTCGTCACCGCCGGAGTGCCGGGCGACGAGCATCTGGAACGCGGCGACGAGGGCGACGTACGGCGTGACGCCCTCGTCCGCGGCGAACTTCTCCAGTTCCGCGAGGGGAGCGCCTGCCAGGGCGAAGTGCTCGGTGCGACCGCGGTAGCTCAGCTCGGCGGGTCGGGGGCGGTCGGCGCCGAGGTCCAGGACGGCGGGCGCGCCGTCCAGGGCGCGCGTCCACGCCTCCAGGGACCGGGTGGCGGCGGGGCCCTCCATCGAGTCGCGCTGCCAGAGCGCGTAGTCGGCGTACTGGACGGTCAGCGGCTCGCGCGGCGCGGCCCCGGTCCGGTAGGCCTCCACGAGCTGGCGCTGGAACACCTCGACGGACCAGCCGTCGGAAGCGATGTGGTGGAACGTCAGCTGGAGCCAGTGCGAGTCCTCGGCCAAGCGGAGGAGGTTCGCGCGCAGCATCGGCCCCTCGGACAGGTCGAAGGGGCGGCGCGCGTCCTCCTCGATCAGCCGCAGCGCGTCAGCCTCGGTCAGGTCGGTGATCGGGCAGGCCAGCTCCCGGTGGTCCGACACCCTCTGGCGGGGGCCGTCTGCGCCTTCCTCGACCACCGTGAACAGCACGTCGTGGCGGGCGGCCACGGAGGTGACCGCGGCGGCGAGCCGACCGGCGTCCACCGGACCGGTGAACCGCAGGGTGACGGGCATGTTGTAGACGGGGCTGCCCGCCAGCCACCGGTCCAGGAACCACAGGCGCTGCTGTCCGTAGGAGAGCGGACCCCGTTCGGCGGCACGGGTGCGCAGGACCGCGGGGGCAGGAATCTGCCTGTCCTGGTGGAGGCTTCCCATGAGTATTCCCTTTCCTGCCGACACGCGTTAACCGGCTGTTTTCCACCAAAGGGGTCGCCACGAACACTAGGGAGCCCGAATCGAACAGGTCAACAGAGCGCACGAAGTCAAAAGGAGGACGATGGATCGACAATAGTCCCCGAATAGAATCGGCCTCCGGCGAGAATAGCGGCATCGAAAGTGATAGCCGGGCAATCGCGCACAGAAAGCACGGCGGCCCACAATGCTATGAATCCGGGCAGACCGAGGAAAAGTCTGCGCTGTCCCGCCGGCGACTTCCGCCCGGCGAACGGGAGGAAGAGCTATGGCCAAGCAGAAGCTCCAGGCACGCGGACCGGTCGACGGTTTCCTGGAGGGCCACGCCGGGCTCAGGATCGACAACGCGAGGCTGCTCGGCCGCCTGGACGAGTTGTCGAAGATCGGCGCCGATCCCGCGGGCGGGATCACCCGGCTGGGGCTCGGCCCCCAGGAGAACGCGGCGATGGACTACCTCCGCGACCTGTGCGTCGAGGCCGGGCTGAGGGCCGAGACCGACCCCGCGGGAAACCTGCTGGTCCACCGCCCGCGCACGCGGCTCGGCGCGGCGCCCGTGCTGCTCGTCGGCTCCCACGTGGACACCGTGGTGCAGGGCGGCTGGCTGGACGGGGCCTACGGGGTGATCGCCGCGCTGGAGGTGCTCCAGGTCCTCCACGAGCACGACGTCGACCTCCCCGTCGAGATGGTCGCCGTCGCGTTCGCCAACGAGGAGGGCGCGCTGATCCAGACCCCGTTCTGGGGATCGCGAGCGCTGTGCGGCTCGCTGGAGGACGGGCTCGCCGCCGAGGACCGGACGGGCAGGCCGGTCAGCGAGTACCTGGCCCGTGCGGGCGGCTCCCCCGAACGCCTGGCGGACGCGGCGTGGCCGCCCGGCGGCATCGCCGCCTACCTGGAGCTCCACATCGAGCAGGGTCCTTCGCTCGAACGCCTCGGGGTGCCGATCGGTGTCGTGGACGGCATCGTCGGACGCACGATCGTCGACGTCGACGTCGTGGGCGAGGCCCAGCACGCGGGCACCACGCCCATGCCCGACCGGCGGGACGCCATGGTCGCCGCCGCCGAGATCATCCTCGCCGTGGAGCGCGTCGTCACCGAGCGCGCCGTGTGCGCGACGGCGACCACCGGCTACCTGGAGGCGCACCCCAACGTCACCAACACCATCACCGGGAACGTGCGGATGACCGTCGAGGTGCGCGACACCGACCCCGCCAAGCTCGTCCGCGGCGAGGCGGCCGTGCGCGAGGAGTGCTCCAGGGTGGCGGCGGCCTCCGGCTGCGACATCACCGTGCGGGCCTCCATGCG
This sequence comes from Umezawaea sp. cmx-9-4, assembly GCA_049997955.1. Taxonomy (GTDB): domain Bacteria; phylum Actinomycetota; class Actinomycetes; order Mycobacteriales; family Pseudonocardiaceae; genus Umezawaea. The sequence continues at coordinate 64,662 of JAEBDY010000018.1, forward strand.
GTCGCGGTCGGTGTCGACCGCCGCCCCGCTCCGGGACGCGATCCGCGGGGCGGCCGACGCACTGGGGCTGCCGCACCTGACCATGCCCAGCGGAGCCGGGCACGACGCCCAGATCGTCGCGCTGGTGGCTCCGATCGGCATGATCTTCGTGCCCAGCAAGAGGGGCATCAGCCACGCGCCGGGGGAGGACACCGAGCCGGAAGACCTCGTCCACGGCGCGAACGTGCTGCTCCACTCCGTGCTGGGCTCGCAGTCCGCGGCCGCGGATCGGACCTGAGGCGGTCACGTCGGGACGGGATCCTCGGCCCTTCCGGGCCGAGGATCAGAACGCGGCCGCCCGACGGTGGCCGGTCGTCGCGGATTCGGCGAAGGTGACCGTGCACATGGCCAGGCCCCAGGCGTGCTCGGGGAAACCGGCGGCCGCGGCCTGCCGCACCGCGGCCAGCACCCAGGAGCGCTCACGGGTGTACCAGCCCGCCGGGTCGGCGACCATGCGCTCCACCAGCGGGGCCGGCAACTCCCACCGGCTCGCCCCGTTCCCGGCGAGGTGCAGGTGCTCGCCCCCCTGGAGCCGGTGCGCCTTCTCCGACAGGTGCAGCAACGCGCCCAGCAGGCGTTCGAACGCCTTCCGCACCGACTCCTCCCCTTCCTCGGACTGCCGCCTGCGCGCGCAGCCGAGGATCCAGCCGGGTACCCAGAAGCGCGTCCCGTCGGCGTGGGGGCGGACGACCACGAGGTCGGCGTCGGCGAGTTCGTCGAGCAGCGCCTCCGACCGCGCGACGCTGACGTCCAGCAGCGGGGCTCCGACCCACGAGGCGAAGTCCGCCGCCTCGACCAGCGGCAGCAGGCGGAAGAGGCGGCGGGCGTTGTCGGTGAGGCCCGCGTAGGCGGGGTGCACGCCGGTCTGGTCCTCGAGGTCGTCGAGCCAGCTCGACCCGCTGTCGAGGCGGGCGACCGCGTCCGCGACCGTCCAGTGCGGGTGCGAGGCCAGGCGGGCGGCGGCCAGGCGCAGGGCGAGCGGCAGGTAGCCGCACGCCTCGTTCAACGCGACCGCGGCGTCGCGATCGGCGTCGATCCTGGCGCGTCCGGCGATGCGGGCCGCGAGTTCCAGCGCGCTGCCCTCGGTGAAGGGGGTCAGGCGAACGCGGACCGCGGCCGGGAGTCCGGCGAGCGACTGGCGGGACGTGACGACCACCCGGCACAGCGACGAGCCCGGCAGCAGCGGGAACACCTGGCTCTCCGAGACCGCGTCGTCGAGGACCACCAGGACGCGGCGGTCCGCCATGTGGTCGCGGTAGGTCTCCGCCCGCTCCTCCATGCCGTCGGGGACGTCCTGGTCGGCGAAGCCGAACGCGCGCAGGAAGCGCCCGAGGATGTCGTGGGGTTCTTCCGGCACGCCGTCGTGGGAGAGCCTGGCGAAGAGTTGCCCGTCGGGGAACTCCGGGGCGAGCAGGTGGGCGGCGTGCACGACGAGGGTGGTCTTGCCGACTCCCCCGCGGCCGGTGACCGCGACCGTCGGGACGGCGGTCCCGTCCTGCGGCTCGGACACCTCCAGGAGGCGTTCGAGGCTCCGTCGACGCCCGGTGAAGTCGACGACGTCGGCCGGGAGCTGGCGCGGTCCCCTGCTCCGGACCGGAGCGGGCCGCGGCTCGGCGGGCCGGGACAGAGCGGGGTCGTGGACGAGGATGCGCTGGTAGAGGACCTTGAGTTCCTCGCCGGGCTCGATGCCCAGTTCGCCGATGAACCGCGCGCGCGTCCTGCGGTACTCCTCCAGCGCCTCGGCCTGCCTGCCCACCCGGTAGAGGGCGGTCATCAGCAGGGCGAGCAGGCGCTCCCGCCGAGGGCGGGCGGCCACCAGGCCGGTCAGTTCACCGACCAGGTCGTGCGGAGCACCCAGGCCGAGCGCCAGCTCCAGTTCCAGGCACTCCTCGTGCACGGCCAGCCGCCGGTCGTCCAGCGCGGCGGCCACGCGGCGCAGGAGCTGACTGCCGACACCGGACAGCGCCGGGCCTCGCCACAGGGCCAGGGCCGACCGCAACTCGACCACCGCGCGCCGCGGGTCGCCGTCCGCGACAGCCGAGTGGGCGGCGGCCACGCGGGCCTCGAAGGCGTGCAGGTCCAGCTCCCCCTCGGCCACCCGGAGCCGGTAGCCGGGCGCGCAGGTGTCGACGGACGCACGGCCGCCGGAGAGCTGCCGCCGGAGGGAGGAGATGCAGATGTGGATCTGGCTCCGGCTGGTGGCCGGAGGAGTCTCGTTCCACACCCCGTCCACCAGGCGGTCGACGGGCACGATCCGGTTGGCTTCCACCAGGAGCAGGGCGAGGACCGTCAGCTGACGTGTACCGGTGATCTCCACAACGGCTCCGTCATGGCTCGCCTCAAGTGGGCCGAGAATACGGTAGTCCATCGCTCGCTCCGGAGTTCTTGGCGTTCCCGTGGTGGTCGCGGGAATGCCCGGTCGGTACCCGCTCGTGACGGGTTCAGCACCGCCGGAGTGTGCGCACACCGCACAGCAGTGCAGTGGTCCACCCTTATGCGGAGGCGAATGCAGGGCGCCGATCCCGCCAAGAGTTCGGCAACGTGATCCGGTGCGGCGGCCCGCCTGACCACTATTGCCACTGCCAGTCTCGGCACACAACTCCCGGGAAATACTTCGGCTTTACGCACCTGTTGCCATCGCGCCATTCCAAATGCCAATGATGGCCATGAAACAAACTAATAGGGGTCTCTCAAACACCAAAAAAGACCCATTTCCCTACGCTGAACGCCACATCCGTTGAGCCGAATCCGCCGGATGACAGCAAGCTGACATGCATCCATCTCACCGCGCGTCCACGAATCATCGGTGGACACTGTTTCGCCAGCGGTCCACAACTGGATCCGTCAAGAAGAGTAGTTCGACAGGTCCAGGGGCGAGCAACCCGGCAAAATGATCAACAGTCAATGAATATTCCACACCACTGAACAAATGTGCCTCTGAGCTGGTAGGATGCGCCATCTTCGCACCGGCCGCAGGCCAACCGCGCCTTCGCGATCCCGCACCACGTGGCCATGCCGGACGAGCCGAGCACTCGGCGACAAGTCGAGATCACCACCATTTTTCATTGATGTCACCGCTGTTATTCTCCAGCGCCACCATGGCGGAAGAAATCCACGGACCGCTCGACAGCCGTTCCGCCGAATGCGGCCGGCCATGCTCAGCGCGTCGACCGTTCCACCGCCCGGAGCGTTTCGCCACGGGTAGCCATCGAGGGCGTCGAAAGGGCCCCGCGCACCGGAGTGCGCGGGGCCCGTCCCGGGCGTGACGACTCACGGTCGTGGTTCCGCTGGTCGCGACCGCGCGGACCTCAGGGTGGCCGCGGTCGCGATGGCCGACACCGCGACCAGCGCTCCGGTGGCGGCGAGGGTCCGGACGTCCGGGTGGAGGAGCGCCTGGCCGCGCAGCGCCTGCCACGTCAGCAGGGCGATCACGCCCGCGTAGCCGGCGGTGGCGATGAGCACGAGGCGCAGGCGGGTGGTGGCCGCGGCCAGGAGCGGGTGCCTGCCCGCGAGGGCGATGAGCAGCAGGCTCAGCAGCGGCAGGGCTTGCAGGGCGTGGATGCCGATGAAGTGCGGGATGCGGAGGTCGCCGCCGGTCGTGGACCAGCCGGTGACGGCCATGGACGGGCCGTCGTCTGGGACGCCGACGCTGTGCGCGCCGATGGCCGCGGACGGGCGGTCGGCCTTCAGCTCGGTCAACTGGTCGGCGGTGGGCCGGGTCATGAGGAACGCCAGCAGCATGCCGACCAGAGACAGGCCGAGGCCGAACCTGATCGCCCAGGTAGTGGCCGGTTCCTGTTGGCGTTGCAGGGAAAGAACCACCGCGATGACGAAGGTGGCGATCCAGAGGACCAGGATCATCGTGCCCATGAGGCTGAAGACGGCCTCGTCGAAGTCGGTCTCGTTGTTGAAGTGGCTGGCCTTGCCGCGGACGACCTGCATGAGGACGGCGGTCATCTCGCCGATCGAGACGACGGCGACCACGGTCCCGGCCCACCAGCCCGTGCGGCGGGCCCGGTGGGACAGGGTGAGCATCCAGGCCAGGGTGGCGCCGAAGAGGGCGAACGAGACGCCGAACTTGAACGGCTTGAGCCAGGCGGGACTGCCGTTGATCACCCGGTCGTCCACGAGGAGGCCGATCGCCGAGACGACGACCACGGCGACCATGACGGCGGACAGCGCCATCAGCGGTCTGTGCCAGCGGACCTGGGACTCGACCCCCACGGGGGTCGAAGGGGACTTGGTGATCACGACGGACTCCGTTCTGCGGTGGCACCGCAACAGTGCTGTGCGGACGTGCCGGAGTCACTGCGGTCAGCACGTCGACGCGGGATCCGGCTGGCCTTACCGCCGGATGGTCGTCGCTGGTCACGGTGGCCGCCCGCGGAATTGTCGGACCCTGCCTCTACCGTTCTCCCCACTCGAACCGAACCGGGGGGAACACGACGTGCGCAGGTGGGAACTCGTTGCCGATGGCTCCGCGAAGTTCTGGGAGATCGAGCGGGACGGCACGAGCGTGACCGTGCGCTACGGACGGCTGGGTTCGGCGGGGCAGACCAAGGTGAAGGACTTCGCGTCGGACGCCCTCGCGGTGGCCCACGTGGACAAGCTCGTGGCCGAGAAGGAGAAGAAGGGGTACCAAGAGGACGGTGCGCCGGTCGTGGCCGCCACCGCGGCACCCGCGGCCGGGCCGACGTCGACCGCGAACGGTGATCGGTCCGCGGCGGAGGATCCGGTCGAGATCGGCGAAAAGCCGCTCGTGGCTCCTGTGTGGCCGGACGAGACGACGTTCGTGGTCCCGCCGTCGTGGCGCGGCTCGGTGCGGCCGGGGCGCGGGCAGGACGGAGGACGCCCGGCCAAGTCCTCCCAGGACGTCGAGGCCTACCTGCGGTCGAAGCTGGAGCCCCGTCCGGCGCGGCTGGCGGCGGTGCTGGCGAGTCCGGAGTCGGATCCGGACCTCGTGGCGGAGGCGCTGGCCTACCTGGACGGTCGCGCGACGCCGTTGGGGGCCGCGGTCGTGGGGGCGGCGCTGACCAGCGAGGCGTCGCGGTACTACGGCCGGGAGGACGTCGCCACGCTCGCGGACGCGTGGGTCGTCCGGCACGGGTTCGCGTTCGCCGCGCAGGCGGCCGCCGACCTCGGTCGGATTTGGGTGTTCTGGCCCGGTCATCAGCGCACGACGGCGGCCCTGGCGTGGCGCACCGACGAGCGGCAGGACTGGCCGTACGCCAACCGGCAGGTGGTGGAGCGGCTCCGGGTGCTGCTGGCGGGGGCCGCGGAGGCCGACTACCTGGCAGCGGTCGAGGCGTTGTCCACGCGCCGCGACGGCCTGCTGACGCAGACGATCGCCGCCTACCTGGCGCCGACGCGGCACGACTGGGTCGACGAGTTGGTCACCGCCGTCCTGGCCGGGTCCACGCTGGTGGAGGAACACCGGCTGTTCCTCGCCTCGCTGCGGACGGTCGAGCAGGTGGAGGCCGTGTTCGAGCAGGAGGCCTACCGCTGGTGGGCCACCGCGAAAGACGTCCTGCCCACGCTGGTCCTCACCGTCGGCGCGGGCATCGCGCCCGCCGTGGCCCGCCTGCTCGACGAGGATTCCGGCGACGACAGGCGCAAGCTCCTGATCGAGGTCCTCGCGTGGACGCCCACCGACGAGGCCTTCGGCCTGCTGCTGGACAGGGCGGACAGCAGGTTCGTCATGCCCGCCCTGGTCGGCGCCGTCAAGCGGTACCCGGTGAGGGCCCTGCGGATGTTGGCGGCGAACGGCTCGGCCACGGCGAAGTCGTTGCTGGCCGGGCACGTCCAGGCCAATCCCGACCTCGTCGCGGCGGTGCTGCCGGACCTGGACGAGGGTCTGCGCGAGGTGGTCGAGCAGGCCGCCGTCGAGGAGGGGCCCGCGCCGGACGCGCCCGCGGAACTGCTGCCGCAGGTGCTGGTCGCTCCCCCGTGGACGGTCAAGCGCACGGCGGTGAAACCGCTCGTCGTCACCGGGCTGGAGGTGTCCGTTCCGCTCGGCTTCCGCTGGGGTCCCGGCGAGCGCGAGGTGTGGGCGGAGGCGTTCGGCGACTACTACTGGCCGGACGTCAAGTTCCTGATCTGGCGGGTCGCGGTCGACCGCCTGTTCAAGGGCAAGATCCGCCACCACGAGCAGCCCACGCTGGTCCTGAACGCACCGGAGGAGCTGCTGCGGCACCGCCTCGACGAGTGGGACCCGCAGACGTGGTCGGCGATGGACTGGGCGAAGCCGGTGGTGGCCCGGTTCGAGGTCGACGCGTTCCCGGTCGCGCTGAAGATCGCGAAGGCGGACCCGTCGATGGCGGCCGAGGTGCTGCTGCCGTTCGCGAACGCCGAGGTCGCGGAGCTGATGGCGGACTGGCTCGCGCGCCTGAAGTCGGTGCACGCGGTCGCGGTCTCGTGGTTCCAGCGGCACCCGGAGACGGCGGCTCGGGCGCTGCTGCCCGCGGCGCTGGGCAAGGTGGGCAAGGCGCGGCGCAACGCCGAGGCGGCGTTGCGGCTGATCGCGGCCAAGGGGCACGCCGAGGTGCTGCGGCAGGTGGCGGCGGAGCACGGCGAGCACGTGGCCGCCGCGGTCGAGACCCTGGTCACCGCGGACCCGTTGGACCAGCTCCCGGCGAAGGTCCCGTCCGTCGGGGACTGGGCGGATCCGGTGCTGCTCCCCCGGATCCTGTTGCGGGACAAGAAGCACGCGCTGTCCCCCTCGGCCACCGGCCACGTGCTCACGATGCTGGCGATGTCCAAACCGGACGACGTGTACGCGGGCGTCGAGGTGGTGCGGGAGCTGTGCGACCCGGAGTCGCTGGCGCGGTTCGCCTGGGCGGTGTTCGAGGTGTGGCTGGCCAACAGGACACCGCCGAAGGACGGGTGGGTGCTCCCGGTGCAGGGGCTGCTCGGCGACGACGACACCGTGCGAGCGCTCTCGCCGGTGATCCGGGCGTGGCCCGGTGAGGGCGGGCACTCGAAGGCGGTGGCCGGGCTCGGGGTGCTGGCGGCGATCGGCACCGACGTGGCGCTGCTGCACCTCAACGGGATCGCGCAGAAGGTCCAGTTCGGCGGGTTGAAGGCGCGGGCCCGAGAGATGATCGACACCGTCGCGGCGGGGTTGGGGCTGACCGGGGAGCAGCTGGCGGACCGGTTGGTGCCGGACTTCGGGTTGGACGACGCGGCGACGCTGGTGGTCGACTACGGGCCGCGGCGGTTCGTGGTCGGGTTCGACGAGCAGCTCAAGCCGTACGTGGTGGACGGCGACGGCAAGCGGCGCAAGGACCTGCCGAAGCCGGGCGCGAAGGACGACCCGGACCTGGCGCCCGCCGAGCACAAGCGGTTCGCGGCGTTGAAGAAGGACGTGCGGACCGTCGCGGCCGACCAGATCCGGCGGTTCGAGTCGGCGATGGTGGCGCGACGTCGCTGGCCGGCGGCGGAGTTCCGGTCCCTCTTCGCCGGGCACCCGCTGCTGTGGCACGTCGTGCGGCGGCTGGTGTGGATCACCGAGGACGGCGTGGGGTTCCGGTTGGCCGAGGACCGCTCGCTCGCCGACGTGAACGACGAGGCGGTCGAGCTGGCCGACGACGTGGTCGTGGGGATCGCGCATCCGCTGGACCTGGCGGGCGCGCTGGACGGGTGGGCGGAGGTGTTCGCGGACTACGAGATCCTGCAGCCGTTCCCGCAGTTGGGCAGACCGGTGCACGCGCTGACCCAGGACGAGGTGGCGGCTCCCTCGCTCAAGCGGTTCGAGAACCTGGTGGTCCCGGTCGGCAAGCTGCTGGGGCTGACCAACAAGGGGTGGCAGCGGGGCGAGCCGCAGGACGCGGGCGTGGAGTGCTGGATCACCCGGCCGGTGCCCGGCGGGTCCCTGGTGGTCAACCTGAACCCCGGCATCCCGGTCGGCGTCGTCACGCTGTTCGAGGAGCAGACCCTGACCGACGTCTGGCTCAACAACGGCGGTGGTGCGTGGCACCGGCGCGGATCGAGGACGTTCGGCGAACTCGACCCGATCACCGCGTCCGAGGTGCTGGCCGAGTTGACCTCCCTGACGAACTGAGGAATGCGTTGTCCGACAACAAGAAGGTCCAGCGGCCACCGGCCGAGGTGCGGTACGCCGACGAGTTGGCGCGGCTGCGCGGGAGCGACACCGCGCACCGCCCGCCGGGGTGGGCGCTGAGCCTGCAGGGAGCGCGGCGGTTCATCGTCGGTGACGAGCGGCAGGGCATCAGCCGCAAGTTCGTCGGCGACCCGTCGCTGATCGACCGGGCCCTGGTGACCCTGGCGACGAGCCGCGGGCTGATGCTGGTGGGCGAGCCGGGGACGGCGAAGTCGCTGCTGTCCGAGCTGATCGCGGCCGCGGTGTGCGGGGAGTCGACGCTCACGATCCAGGGTGGCGCGGCGACGACCGAGGACCAGATCAAGTACTCGTGGAACTACGCGCTGCTCGTGGCGGAGGGGCCGTCGACCCGGTCGCTGGTGCCCGCGCCGATGCTGCGGGGCATGGCCGAGGGCAAGGTCGTGCGGTTCGAGGAGATCACCCGGTGTCCGCTGGAGGTGCAGGACAGCCTGCTGTCGCTGCTGTCCGAGCGGGTCGTGGCGATCCCGGAGCTGACCGGGCCGGACGGGATGGTGTTCGCCAACGACGGGTTCACCGTCATCGCCACGGCGAACACGCGTGACCGCGGGGTGAACGAGATGAGCGCGGCGCTCAAGCGGCGGTTCAACTTCGAGACCGTGTTCCCGATCGCCGACTTCGCCACCGAGCTGGACCTGGTGGAGCAGGAGGCGCGGGTGCTGCTGGAGCGGTCCGGCGTCGGGGTGCAGCCCCGGCGGGACGTGCTGGAGGTGCTGGTGACGACGTTCCGGGAGCTGCGCGACGGGGTGACGTCCTCGGGTCAGCCGATGGACCGGCTGACGACCGTGATGAGCACGGCGGAGGCGGTGTCGGTCGCGCACGCCGTGGGGCTGCGCGGGTGGTTCCTGCGCGGTGAGGCGGGCACCTCGGCGGACCTGGTGGAGTGCCTGGCGGGAACAGCGGCGAAGGACAACGCAGAGGACCTGGCCCGGCTGCGGCGGTACCTGGAGCAGCAGGCGAAGAACCGGCGCGGCGCGCAGTGGCAGGCGCTGCACCAGGCGCGTCACCTGCTGCCCGGCTGATGGCGACGACGTTCATCGGGGTTCGGCACCACAGCCCGGCGTGCGCCGGGCTGGTGGCGTCGACCATCGAGGAGTTGCGGCCCGCGCACGTGCTGGTCGAGGGGCCCGTCGACATGAACGACCGGCTCGACGAGCTGCTGCTCGGGCACCAGCCGCCGATCGCGGTCTACACCTACTACCGGGACGGGGAGCGGTCGCACGCGTCGTGGACGCCGTTCTGCGACTACTCCCCCGAGTGGGTCGCGCTGACCGCGGGCACGGCGTGCGGGGCGCGGGTGCGGTTCATCGACCTGCCCGCGTGGCACCCGGCGTTCGCCGGGCGCGGCAACCGGTACGCCGACGCGGAGGCGCGCTACACCGAGGTGACCGGGAGGCTGTGCCGGGAGTTCTCGGTCGACAACGTCGACGCGCTCTGGGACCACCTGTTCGAGGTTGTCCCCGCCGACGGGCTCGCGGAGCGGCTGACGGCGTACTTCGACCTGCTGCGCGGCGAGGCGACGACCGAGCACGACGACGTGGAGCGCGAGGCCTACATGGCGTCGTGGATCCGGGCGGCGCAGGCCGACGCGGGCGACCGGCCGGTGGTCGTGGTGACCGGCGGCTTCCACACGCCTGCGCTGCGGGCGCTGGCCGCCACGCCAGAGCCGGGGTGGCCGGAGGTGCCGCGGCCGCCGGAGGACTCGGTCGGGGCCAGCTACCTGGTGCCGTACTCGCACCGGCGGCTGGACGCGTTCACCGGCTACCAGTCGGGGATGCCGTCGCCGGAGTACTACCAGCACCTGTGGACCGACGGGGTGGTCGGTGCGGCGGCTGCGCTGGTCGAGTCGGTGGTGGGACGGCTGCGGCGGCGCGGGCAGCCGGTGTCCACGGCGGACCTGATCGCGGCCCGCACGCTCGCGGAGGGGTTGGCGCGGTTGCGCGGGCACGCCCACCCGTCGCGGACGGACGTGCTGGACGGGCTGGTCGGCACGCTGGTGTCGGAGGACCTGTCGCAGCCGCCGCCGTGGACGGTCCGCGGCCCGCTGCGGCCGGGCGCGCACCCGGCGGTGGTGGAGATGGTCGCGGCGCTCAGCGGAGACCGGGTGGGGCGGCTGCACTCGGCGACCCCGTCTCCCCCGCTGGTGGCGGCCGTGACGGCGGAGCTGTTCGCCTTGGAACTCGACGGCTCGGGTGAGGTGCGGGTCGACCTGACCGACGAGCTGGGGTTGCGGCGCAGTCGGGTGCTGCACCGGTTGCGGGTGGTGGAGATCGGCGGGTTCACCCGGTTGTCCGGGCCCAGCGGCGGCGGCGATCCGGTGTACACCGAGCGGTGGCGGCTCACGCCGTCGGACGGGAGGTTGCCCGCGCTGATCGAGGCGGCGGCGTACGGGGCGACGCTGGACGAGGCCGCGGCGGGGGTTCTGCGCGAGCGGGTGCCGGACGCGGACGTCGACGAGCTGGCGGTGGTGCTGTTCGACACGGCGTTGTGCGGCATCTCGGCCCTGGGTGACGGTGTGGTGGCGTCGTTGCGCACTCGGGTCGCGCGGGTGGCGGACGTGGGGGCCCTCGGCCGGGTGCTGGCCACCGTGGTCGGGCTGTGGCGCTACGACGGGCTGTTCGGGACGGCGGGGAGTCCGGTGCTGGGCGCGGTGATCAGCGGGGCGGTGACGCGGCTGCTGTGGCTGGTGGAGGGGCTGCACGGCGGCGCCGGTCCGGCCGATCCCCGGCGGTTGCTGGCGGTGGCCGCGACGCGGGACGCCGTGCTGCACGCCGAACCGGTGCTGGAGAACGGGAGGGACGAGGCGGTGGCGGTGCTGCGGCGGGTCGGCGCCGACCCGCAGGGGCCGCCGGACCTGCGCGGGGCCGCGTTCGGGTTCTGCTGGTCGCTGGGTGGGGGCGGCGACGTGGAGCGGGCCGTGCGGGGCATGTCGGGGCCGAGGACGATCGGTGACTGGCTGGCGGGGCTGTTCGCGGTGGCCCGCGAGGAGGTGCTGTCCGCGGACGCAGTGGTCGAACTGCTCGACGAGCTGGTGCACGCGCTGTCCGAAGAGGACTTCCTGATCGCGCTTCCCGCGCTGCGCCAGGCTTTCGCGTACTTCCCGCCGTCGGAGCGGGAGACGATCGCGAAACGGGTGCTGATCGCGCGGGGTGCGCGCGGGTCCACCGGGCCGCTGCTGCGGATCGACGTGGACCCGGAGGTGGTCGCGGCGGGGATGGCGCTGGAGGCCAAGGTCGATTCGGTGCTCGCGCGGGAGGGGTTGGCGTGACGGAGCTGGAGCGGTGGCGGCTGATCCTCGGGGAGCCCGCCGAACCGCACTGCGGTGGGCTGGAAGGTGCCGGGGCGGGACGGGACGCCGCGCTGGACTGGCTCTACGGCCGTGAGGCGGACCGGGAGAACCGCGGGGTGCGGCGCGGCGGGCGGGGCGGTTCGGTGCTGACCACGGTGACCTGGCTGGACGACGTGCACCGGCTGTTCCCGAGGGAAACCATCGAGCGGTTGGAGCGCGACGCCGTCGAGCGCTACGACATCACCGAGATCGTCACCGATCCGGAGGTGCTGGCACGGGTCGAGCCGAACGCGGCGCTGCTGCGGGCGGTGCTGCGGACCAAGCACCTGATGAACCCCGAGGTGCTGGCGATGGCGCGGCGCATCGTGGAGGCCGTGGTCGCGGAGCTGATGCGCAAGCTGGCCAAGGAGGTGCGGCAGGCGCTCAGCGGCACGCGGTCGCGGCGGCCGAGCAACTTCAAGCAGGCCCGCAACTTCGACTTCCGGCGCACGATCCGGGCCAACCTGTCGCACTACGACCCCGTCGAGCGGCGGGTCTACATCGAGAAGCCGATGTTCTCCTCGCGCACGCGACGGCACCTCGAGCAGTGGCAGCTGGTCCTGGTGGTGGACCAGTCGGGGTCGATGGTGGGTTCGGTGATCCACTCGGCGGTGTCGGCCGCGTGCCTGTGGGGGCTGCCCGGTCTCAAGACGCACCTGATCGCGTTCGACACGTCGGTGGTCGACCTGACCTCGGACGTGGTGGATCCGGTGGAGTTGCTGATGAAGGTGCAGCTCGGTGGTGGCACGGACATCGCGAAGGCGGTGGCGTACGCCGCGAGCCTGGTCGAGAACCCCCGGCGGGCGATCGTCGTGGTGATCACCGACTTCTACGAGGGTGGCGACGCGAACCGGCTGGTGCGCACGGTGCGCGAGCTCGTCGAGCAGGGCTCGGAGGTGCTGGGGCTCGCGGCGCTGGACGAGGACGCGAATCCCGACTACGACAGGGACCTCGCCCAGCGGTTGGCGAACGTGGGCGCGCACGTGGGGGCGATGACGCCGGGCCGGTTGGCCGAGTTCGTCGCGGAGAGGATCGGCTGATGCGGGACGACCTGCTCGCGTTGACGCCGGACGCGTTGGCGTCGTTGGCCAACCGGGGTCTGGTGAAGCGCGCGACGAAGGACCTGGACGCGGGCACGGGTCCCGTCGTCGAGGTCGAGGGCGGGACGGTGCGCGGCCGGTTCCCCGACGGGGTCGAGGTCGAGCTGCCCGTCGGGGTCGCGCTCCCGGCGGCTGCCTGCTCGTGCGGCGCGCAGGGGGTGTGCAGGCACCGGATCGCGGTGGTGCTCGCCTACCAGCGCCAGGGGCCGGGTGAGTCCGCGCCGGTGTTCACGACGTGGTCCCCCGGCGCCATCGACGACGAGGCGCTGGCGGCGCTGCTGGGCGCGCGCGGGCTCGCGGCGGCTCGGCGGTCGCACGCCGCCGGGTATCCGGTGCGGTTGCGGCGTCCGACGGCCGCTGATCCGGCCGCGAGCGCCGAACTGCCGTCGTGCACGGTGCGGTTCCTGGTGCCGGGTGAGCTCGGGTACGTGCACGCGGACGCGACGGCCGCTCGGCGCGACGAGTTCGTGGCGCACGCGGTGTGGGCGTTCCGCGAGGCCGATGAGCGCGGGCTGGTCGAGGACGTGGTGCGGTTCGACGTCGGCGGGAGCGCCGGGCCGGACCGGGCCGGGCTGGCGGGCGTGCTGGAACTGGCCGATCGGGTGCTGCTCGACGGGGCGGCGCACGCGGACCCGGTGCTGGAAGCCGGTTTGCGGCGGGCGCGGGTCGAATTGGGCGATCGTGGTCTGCGCTGGCCCGCGGCGGCGGTGGACGACCTGGTGGGGCAGCTGGAGGCGTACCGGGAGCGGTCGGCGCACTACCGGCCGGAGCGGTTCGCCGAACTGGTGGCGGAGTTGCACGCGCGGCACCGGGCGACCGGTGCGCGGTCGCAGGTGCTGGGCACGGACGTTCCCGCGGAGACGCCGTTGCGGCGGGTGCGGGTGACCGCGCTGGGGTGTCGGATGAGCGGCACGGTGGAGGACCGGACGGCGGAGGTGTTCTTCGCGAGCGGTCCGACCACGCTGGTGCTGCGACACCGGTGGGCGGTCGGCGACGGCGAGTCGCCGACGGGGCACGACCTCGTGTCGCGGCGGGTCGCGGGCACCACGCTGGGTGCGCTGGCCGCGTCGAACATCGTGTCCGAGTCGGCGTCGCGCAGCGCGAGCCAGGTGTTGAAGGTGACGGCGGGGCGGGTGTCCAAGACGTCGACCACGCCGGTGGGGCGGGCGTGGGAGGGGCTGCCCGAGCCGGTGCTGGTCCGCTCGATCGCCGCGGAAGCCGTTGCGCTGGAACGGTTGCCGCCCCGGCTGGTGCGGGCGCGGGTGGAGGCGGAACTGGTGCGGGTCGTGGCGATCACCGAGGTGCGGTCGGTCGGGTACTCCCCCGGTGCGCAGCGGTTGGACGCGGTGGTCGCCGACGAGTTCGGTGCGACGGCGGTGATCTCGGCGACGCACCGGGGGGTGAGCCCTGGCGCGCTCGACGCGTTGGCGGGGGCGTTGGAGTCCGAGCCGGTGATGGTGAGCGGCTCGCTGCGGCGGGTCGGGGGTGTGGTCGTGATCGATCCGCTCGCGGTGTTGACGGGGGCGGGGGTGGTGGTGCTGGACCTGGCTCCGGTGCAGGGGGGTGGTGTGGTGCCGGGGTACCGGGACGCGGGATCGGACCTGATCGGGGCGGCGGTGGACGCGGCTCTCGCGGTGTGCGCTGATGCCGCGCACCGCGGGCTGCGGCACCCCGCGCCGAGCCTGCGGGTGCGGCTCGGCGAGGTGGCGGCGGAGCTGCGGCGGGTGGGGCTGCACGGGAACGCGGCCGCGGTGACGGCGTTCGGGGAGGAGGTGAGCGCGAGGACGTGGGTGGAGGCGCAGGTGCGGCTGCTGGTGACGCAGGAGTGCCGGTGAGCACGGGGTGCCGATGGCCGCGCAAGTGCTGCCGGTAGCCGCGGCGTTGGTCATGGCCGAATGCCCGTGCGACGCGGGGAAGCGCCGTTCCCGGCCGTGGAGTCATCGGGCGTGGTCGGCCCAGGCTTGTTCGGCGGCGTGGTAGCCGTTCATGCCGTGCACCCCCGCGCCGGGTGGGGTCGCGGCGGAACAGAGGTACACGCCCGGAACGCCTGTGCGGTAGGGATTCGGGGTGAGCCTCGGGCGGGCGATGATCTGCCACGGGGTGTTCGCGCCGGTGAGGATGTCGCCGCCGATCCGGTTCTGGTTGGTCGCCGTCAGGTCGTGGGTGGACTTGGAGGTGCGGGCGACGATTCGGGTGGAGAAGCCGGGGGCGAAGCGTTCGACCTGGTCGATGATCCGCTGGGTGACGTCCTCGGTGCAGCCGTGCGGGACGTGGGCGTAGGCCCACACGGGGTGGAGGTCGCCCGCGGATCTGCTCGGGTCGGCCAGGTACTGCTGCCCCACCAGGACGAAGGGGTCCCGAGGGAGGGTGCCGCGGTGCACCTCGGTCGCGGTGCGGACGACCTCCGCAGGACTGCCGCCCAGGTGGACGGTGCCTGCCCGTCGGCACGGTTCCGCGGTCCACGGCACTCCCCCGCGCACGACGAAGTCGACCTTGAACGCGCCAGGGCCGTGGCGCCAGCGGTGGTAGGCGCGGCGGACGCGCGGGGGTAGGCGGTCGCCGAGGATCGTCGCGGCGCCCCTCGGGGAGGTGTCGAGCAGGACCAGGTCGGCCTCGGGGAGGTCGGTGACCGGGTGGGACGTGATGATCTCGCCGCCCAGGTCGACCAGCAGCCGGGCCAGGGCGGTGGTGATCGCCTGCGAGCCGCCCTTGGCCACGGGCCAGCCGACGTGGTGACCGGCGGTGATCAGCAACGTGCCCACGGAGGAGGTCAACGGGTGGCGCAGGTCGTGCATGACGTGGGCGGCGATGCCCAGGAACAGGCCCTGCGGCGCGTCGTCGTTCCACGCCAGGCGCAGCAGGGCGGCGGGTGGTGCCGCGCGCAGGGCGAAGCGGGCCAGGTGGAGCGGCTTGGCGGGGAGGCTCAGCAGCGGGCCGAGGAGGTCGGGCAGGGTGTCGTCGAGCCTGGACGACAGCGGGGAGAACAGCCGTCGCCAGCGTTGTCCGTCGCGGTGGGACAGTCCGGCGACGGTGTCGTCGAGTGAGCGGTGCAGAACCCCGGCCGTCCCGTCGTCCAGGGGATGGGCCACCAGGACCTCGGGATGGCACCACTCCAGGCCGTGGCGCTCCAGGCCCAGGCCGCGCAGGAACGGGGAGAGCGCGGCCATCGGGTGCACGGCGGAGCACTCGTCGTGCAGCGTGCCCGTCACCGGCTCCTCGCTGGTCCGGGTTCCTCCCCCGATGCGGTCGGCGGCTTCCAGCACCGTCACCGCGACGCCGCGCCCGGCCAGGGCCACGGCGGCCGCCAACCCGTTGGGGCCCGAGCCCACCACCACCGCGTCAGGCATCGGTGGCCGGGTCCCGGAGGACAGCGGTCAGCTTCGGCCCGTCGTGCAGGACCAGGATCGCGCACAGGACGGTGTAGGCGGCGGCCAGGTACTTGACGAACGGGTAGTCGAAGGCGAAGTCCATCAGGGTGATGTTGAGGCCCACCGCGAAGAGCGCCGCGGCGCCGAGGAAGGTGGTGCGCCGGAACAGGAGCATGACCGCCGGGATGAACTCGAAGAGTCCCGTGACCCGGCCGTAGAACGGCGAGTACCCGTAGAAGGCCCACACCAGCGACGTGCCGTCCGCTGTGGACTTCGAGATGGTCCAGTCGCCGTAGTAGTACTGGCCTCCCAGGAGTTTCACGCTGCCGTAGACGAGGAAGACGGCCGACATCAGGAGCCTGATGCCCAGGATCGTCCTGGACGGGGAGTGGAACCAGATCACGGGGACTCCAAGGTCGGGGGCCGGTGGTGACCACGGTGGTGAACGGGCGGGGCAGGCGCACCGTTCGAAGGTGCCGACCCGCCGGCCACGAGGAGGAGGCGCCTCCTCCCGAAGAAGGAGGCGATCGCCCGCCGAAGTGCCTAGGCTCGGACGTTGTGACGACGGAGGACACGACGTGGCCCACGGCGGTGCGGTGGGCGATCCGCTTCGGCCCGCTGGCGCTGGCGCCGGTCGCGCTGCTCTTCCTGTTCGAGCCGCGGGGCGTGCTGACGCCGGGGATCTGGGCGTTGGCGTTGACCGGCGGCGCGCTGGTCGTCCTCGGCGGTCGGTGGCCACTGACCGTGAGCCTCGCCGAGTCGGGTCTGCTGGTGGTGTCCGTGGTCGCGAGCCCGGCGAGCATCGGGATCACGCAACTGCTGGCCGGATTGGCGCTGGGCGAGCTCGCGATGAGACGGCCGTGGCTGCCCCACCTGGCGTGCGGCACCGCGGTGGCCTGCGTGGTGGGGACGTTCTACCTGGTCTCGCAGCCCGACGCCGAACCGGTGCCCACGGTGTTGCGGCTGCTCATCATGGTCGGGGTCCCGGTGCTGGCCGGACGGCACCTGCGGTCATTGCGGGAACTGACCCAGCGCTACCGCAGGGAGGGGCTGGACGCGGCGCGCATCAGGGACGCGGAGGTCCGCGCGGCGCGGGAGGCCGAACGCACGTCCATCGCCCGTGAGCTGCACGACCTGGTGGCCCACCACGTTTCCAGCATCGTGCTGCGCGTCGGCGTGGCACGACACGTGCCTCCCGACGCCGACGCCTTCCGCGCGGCGCTGGACGACGTGCACGAGTCGGGGACCGACGCGCTGGAGGACCTGCGCGAACTGGTGGCCGTGCTGCGGACCCCCGGCGGGTCGGACGCGGCCCTGCTCGGCCCGGACGGTCTGGACCCGGCGCTGCGGCAGGCGGTCGAACGGTGCGAGCAGGCCGGGTTCGACGTCACCGGCGCCGTCACCGAGCAGGGCGGCGGTCTGGACTCGGTGCGGCGGCTGGCCGTGCTGCGGATCGTGCAGGAGTCGCTGACCAACGTGATGCGCCACGCGCGTCCGGGGGCGAACGTGGAGGTCGACGTGCGCGGAACGGCCGACCACGTCGAGATCGGGGTGTTCAACGACGGCGCCCCGCGGCACCGGTCCGACGGGCCGTCGGGGCACGGGTTGATCGGCATGGCCGAGCGGGTCACCGTGCTCGGCGGCACGTTCAGCGCGGGTCCGACGCCGACGGGTTGGCACGTGGCCGCGCGGTTCCCGCGTGCGGGCTCGGCGGTCCACCGGTGATCCGCGTCGTGCTGGTCGACGACCAGCGCCTGGTCCGGGCCGGGTTGCGGATCCTCTGCGACTCCGCGCCGGACGTGGAGACCGTGGCCGAGGCGGCCAACGGGCACGAAGCCGTGCGCGCCGTCGACGAGCACCGGCCCGACGTGGTCCTGATGGACCTGCGGATGCCCGGCATGGACGGCGTCACGGCCACCGCTCGCATCCTCGAACGGCACCGGCACACGAAGGTCGTGGTGGTCACGACGTTCGACGACGACGAGAACCTCTACGGGGCGCTGGCCGTCGGCGCGTTCGGGTTCCTGCTCAAGGACTCCGCGCCCGAGGACCTGCTCGCGGCGGTTCGCCGGGCGGCCGCGGGCGAACCGCCGTTCAGCCCGGCCGTGCTGCGGCGGGTGGTCGGCCGGGCGACCGAACGGCACCGCCCCGCCGTCGGGGGCGAGGACGTGCTGCCGCCGTTGACCCCTCGTGAACGGGACGTGCTCGTGCTGCTCTCGCAGGGGTTGAGCAACGCCGACATCGCCGAACGGCTGCACCTCGGCGTGACCACGGTCAAGACGCACGTCGGGTCGCTGCTGACGAAGACGGGCCTGGACAACAGGGTTCGCCTAGCGCTGCTCGCCTGCTCCGCGGGCATCCGGACGCTCTAGTGCGTTGACCACGAACGTTCACCGGGTTGGTGACACGCCGGGCAAGGACTGGACATCTCACCCCCGACAGGGACGACACCGCTGTCGAGGGTGAGGAACACCGATGGCCGACCCGGTCAGAGCACGACGGTCAACCGAAGACGAGGGCCGCGATCTGCTGCGGATCACTCGCCGCAGCAAGCAGAGTCAATCCGGTGCGCAGGGCGACGATCATCGTGGTCTCCGCGTCGGGGAGCCCGGTGCCCGCGATCGCCCGGCCGCTCGCCGCGCACGAGGACACCGTCCGCGACGTAATCCACGCCTTCAACGATCGAGGGCCGGCCGCCCCGGACCCTCAATGGGCGGGAGGCCGTCCCCGCCCGATCAGCCACGATGACGAGCAGTTCATCGTGGCGACGGCCACCACCCGGCCCACCAAGCTGGGCAAGCCCTTCACCCGGTGGAGCGTGCGCACACTCGCCCGCGACCCGGCCCGGCGGATCCGGATCGGACGGGAACGGCTCCGGCAGATCCCTGCGCGGCCACGGGATCACCTTCCAGCGCACCCAGACCTGGAAGGACCCGTCCGGACCACAACCAGCCCACAAACCCACAGGTCAACAGCACCTGAAAAGCACCACTAACTGCGTGCTTCTTCCAGCAGATCTGCCGCCTGCGTGGTCCGCTGGTACAACACGTAGCGCCCGTCTCTGACTTTGGTGACGAGGCGTGCTCGGTGCAGGGCGCTGAGGTGGTAGGAGACGGTGCCAGGGGTGCATCCGATCCGGGTGGCGAGTTCCGCGGTGGACCGGGCGGTGTCGAGGTCCGCCAGCAGGGCCGCTCGGGCGTTGCCGACCACTTGCGCGATGCTTCCGGACCTGCGGTCCCGGCTGGCTCCGATCCGCTGGGCGGGGTAGTAGAGGACGAACTGCCCGGGGGTGTCGACCTGGATGATGACGCCGGGCCGGCTGAGCACGCTGGGGGCGAAGACCAGGTCCCGGCCGGTGACATCGATTTCGCCGTCCCACGACGTGGCGACGGTGACCGCGTCGCCTGCCCAACCGATGTCGGGGTGGAGTGCTCCGAGCGCCCGGCCGACGCCGTGGGTGGCGATGGCCATCGCGCGCTGGGCGATGTCCTGGTCGATGATCGAGCACAGTTCGGGCCAGCCGTCGGAGAGGGCATCCCGCCAGAACCGGGCGAGACCGTTGGCGAGATGTCGCTGCATCCGCCCCGACTCCGCGATCCGGCGGGTCGAGGCCTGCAGCGGCCTGCTCCAGTGGGTCCGGGTGTAGGTGAAGACCTGGGTTTCGAGGTCGTCCTGCGCTGCCGCCTCGATCTGCGCGATCTGCTCGTCGAGCAGATCACGGCGTTGGATGCCCGTTCCTGGCTGCGGGGTGAGCAGGTCGGGTGTGTAGGTGTCGCCGTTCTGCGGCAACAGGTCCGCGAGCAGGGCGACGTCCGGATGGGCGAGTGACGCGCGGGCGAGTGGTCCGGGATCCCCGAACACCGGGTGCCGTCCCGACGCGGCGGCGAGTTTCAGCCACGCCAGGGATTCCGATGCCGGGGAAGGCGATAACCGTGTCCTGGACACCGTGTCGGCGTCCACACGCAGAGTGAGCACTGTGCCGACGGTAGCAGTCGTCGCGGTGGATTTGAGCTGGCTCGAATGCTTTCCGGTGCGAGGTCCACGCGGGGTTGAGTGGCGTTGCCGAACAACGGCAGCAACGTTCACCACCCGATCCGAGGCGGTCGCCTCGACGAAAGGCAGAGGACAATCATGACGCGCCTGAAAAGCTCCATCGCCGCCCTGGTGCTCGCCGCCGTGGCCGCGTTCATGACACCAGTTGCCGCACAGGCCGCTCCGGCCTGGGCCGACGGCACGACCGCGACCATCACGTTCTCCCCTGCGGCAGCCGCGGCCGAGCCGTGCGCCGCCGGATGGCTGTGCCTGTACAAGAGCACCGGGTACGTCAACAAGAAGTTTCAGACTCAGCGGCACAACACGTGCTGGAACCTCGCGCAGTTCGACCTCGTCAACAGCGTCTATTCCTACGACAACAACCTGTCGGTATACGCCCACTTCTACAATTCCGCCGGGGTGAACGTCTGGAACATCCGCAACGGTGGCAGCAGCAGCAACAGCACCCAGTGGTCAGGCGAGTACAGGGTCTGCACCGACTGAGGCTGGGCTGCTTCGACGTGCGCGTGCGGCTCGGCCAGGTGGTTGTCCGCAGGGATCCGCACCTCGGTGATCCACCCTGAACTCCCCCGAGGTGACGTCGTTGCTGGACCTGTCGCAGCCGGTGGCCGCCGCCCTTGACCTCGGCGCTGCGGTGCTGCCGCGATCAGCGCCTTCGGAGGGGTGGGATGTTCCAGGACATCCCACCCCTTCTCGGTCCTAGCTCGTTCTCGGGTCGGCCTGCTCAACCTTGATCTGCGGCGCGGACGCGGTCCGGCGGGCGAGGAGCGGTCAGGGGCAGGAGTACACCCACCGACGCCAACAGGTGGGTCTACGGACGCGACCGGGGGTCGGCTCAGCGAGGCGGGGGAACGTTATTCGGCCGTTATCCTCAGCGCCCGGTAGGTGGCCGCGGCGCTGGTGGCGGAGGCGGCGATGATCGCCGATCCGACGACCACGCCGCTGATCGCGATCGGGAGGCCGTCGGCGAGGCTGTAGCTGCGCAGGGTCTCAGCGATCGACCAGACGCCCAGGATCGCCGTGACGACGCTGAGCCACCAGGCGTCCAGCGGCGCCATCGCGCGGACTATGGACAGCACCAGCACCGCGCCGCCGATCGACACGACCACCCAGAACCCGGCCAGGTTCTCGCTGATGACCGAGCGGTCGAACGCGAGCGGCGCGATGATCGACCACACGGCGGCCAGGAAGCAGACGGTGCTGGTGCGGCTGGCGACCGCGATCAGCTTCAGCACGACCTCCTCGGCGTGCCACTGGGCGGGCTCTTCCACCAGACCTCCGTGCTCCGTTCGGCTTCCCCGCACCACTTCCACGACTCGACAGGGGTGTCGATCACGAGGGTGGCGCCGGGGAGTGGTGACGAGCATGAACGACAGCCCACCCCCTGTCGAGGGCAGAGCGTCTCACGAGGCGACCAATCAAGACGCCCAGGGCGTCCGCGGTGGCGTTCAGCCGAGCAGGCGGGTGAGTTCGACGCGGGAGCGGACTTCGAGGCGGGCGAAGATGTTGCGCAGGTGGTGTTCCACGGTGCGGTGGCTGATGAACAGCTGCGCGGCGATCTCGCGGTTGGTCGCTCCCTCGGCGACGAGCGTGGCGATCTCGGACTGCTGGGGCGTCAGCGCGGCGCTCGGGGTGGTGCGCGTCGGGGCGATGGTGTCGCCGGAGGCGCGCAGTTCCGCGCGGACGCGGTTGACGAAGTGCTCCGAGTCGTACTGCTGGAAGATCTTCAGCGCGTCGCGCAGGTGCTCGCGGGCGGCTTTCGGCTGGCGGCTGCGGCGGAGTCGGTGGCCGTAGAACAGTTCGGTCTTCGCCAGTTCCATGGGGGTGCCGCCCGCGCGGTGCAGGCGGATGGCTTCCCGGAAGTGCTCGTCGGCCACGGGGTCGGCGCCCGCGAGCAGGGCGCGGGAGCGGTGCGACAGCGCGAGCCTGGCGGGGCTGCCGGTGCTGATCGCCCAGCCCTCGAACTGGCGCAACACGTTGGCGGCCTTGGCTTGCTGGCCGCACGCCACCGCCGCCTCCACGAAGTGCGGCGCCGTCATGACCTTGATGCCGGGGTGCACGCGACCGGTGCCCACGGCCAGCAGCCGCAGGCGGTTGAGCGCGTCGACGGGCCGGTCGTCGACCAGGTCCACGCACGCGAGCGCCCACGAGCTGAACGTGCTGGGCCTGCCGAGACCGCGGCGGGCGACGTCGGCGGCCGCGAGGTGCAGGCGGTGCACGGCGGTGGCCTTGTTGCCCTGCAACGCGGCCATGAGCGCGAGGATCGTCAGGTGGTCGACCACGGTGTTGGGCTGCCCCATCGCGGTCGCCTCGCGCACACCCTCCAGCGAGCTGTCCAGCGCGATGGAGTGCTGGTCCAGCAGCAGCGCCGCCAACGACCGGTAGACCAGCGCCCACGGCACGAGCGAGACCATGCCGCTGTCCCGCGCCGCGGCCACGGCCTGCGTGGCGAGTTCCAGCGACCGGGTGGCGTGGCCGAGCACGTAGGCGGCCTGGCTGCCCCAGATCTTCGACCGCGGGTCGGCCAAGCCCCCCGCGAGCCGCATCGCCCGGTCCAGCGCGGGCATCGCGACCTGGTGGCGGCCCGCGAACGTGGCGGCCATGCCCTCGAGGTGGTCGAACATCAACTGCGTCACCGGCGGCTCGTCCGGACGGCGCAGGCGGGCGGCACGGGCCGCGGTCGCGGCGTGGTCGGTCTGGTCCCCCGCGATGCTGCCCGCTTCGGCGGCGAACACCAGCGCGGTGATGGCGAGGGTGCGGTGGGAGTGCAGCAGGTCGTCCGACGCCTTGAGCAGGCTGCGCACGGCCGTGCCCGGCACGCCGTCGCCGAGTTCGATGCCACCGCGAACGAAGTCGGCCATGCCGTGCAGTTCACGGCTGCGGGTGTGGGCACGGGCCTGGCGGAGGTTCGCGCGCGACTGGCGCGGCTTGCCGACCGACCAGTGGTCCGCGGCCGCGGCGATCAGGTGGGCGGCCTTGGCCTCCGGTGACCGGGTGAGCGCGGCGGCGCGCTCGTAGGCCTGCGAGGAGGCGGTGTAGTCGCCGATGTGCCTGGCCCGCTCGGCCTCGGCGGCGAGGTCCGCGGCGTGCCCGTCGACCTCGCCGCGCTTCATCGCGGCCTGGTGCCACAGCCACCGCGACCGGTGCTGGTCGGGGTCGAGCACGTCCACCAGCAGTTCGTGCGCCCGGCGGTGCTCGCTGATCGGCACCTCGGTGCGCAGGACGGCCCGCGTCAGGCCCGTCGACACTTCGACGTGCTCGCCGCGCAGCACGAGCAGGCCGCTGTCGCGGGCCTCCTCCAGCGCGTCGGTCTCCAGTTCGGCGCGCAGGACCGCGTCGAGTTCGAGGTCCTCGTCGGCCACGGCGAGCAGCACCACCCTGCGCGCGTCCGGCGTCAACGCGTGGAAGCGGGTCCGCAGGCGGGCGCGCAGCACGCTGTCCGGCGCCAGCTGCCCCGTGCGGGCGAGTTCGGTGAGCGCGAGGGGGTTGCCGCCCGCGAGGTCCAGCACCTCCTCGGCGAAGTCCTCCGACACGCCGAGCGGGTTGTGGTCGGCCAGCAGCGCCATGGCGGCGGGGTCGTCCAGCGTCCGCAGCGGCAGGACGGGGAGCCCGGTGAGGGGGTTCTCGCCGCGATGGGGTTCCAGCGCGAACAGCACGGCGATCCGGTGGTCGGCGACCCGGCGCGCGAGGAACGCCAGCGCCTCCAGCGACGGCCGGTCGAGCAGCCCGGCGTCGTCGACGAGCACGAGCAGCGGGCGCTGGGTCGCCACGTCGCACAGCAGCCGGTGGACTTCGGCGTTGAGGGCGAACGTGCGGCGCGGGACGCCGGGCGCCAGCCCGACCGCGACCCTGAGCGCTTCGGGAAGCCGATCCGCCAACGGGTGCAGCAGGCGGTGCAGGCCCGCGGGTTCGAGGTCCGTCTCGGCGGGCACGCCGTGCGCGGTCAGCACGCGGAAGTCCGCGGTGTGCGCGAGCCGCAGCAGCGCGGTCTTGCCCGAACCGGGCCCACCCGTCACGACCAGGGCGGATCCGCGACCCGCGCGCGTGGTGTCGAGCAGGTCCCGCACAGCCACGCGCTCCTGGTGCCGTCCGCGCAAAACGACCTCGGGAGCCATACGGGACAGTGTTGCGCGCGTGTGACGGGATGGGGAAGGGCTTGAGCCGAATTTACCTATCATCGTTAGTTTTGAGGCCCCACGACTGGTGGTTCCACCGATGCCGCGCACGGATGATCAGCCCAGACTGCTGCGAATCACCGCCGTCGTGGAAACGAGACCAATGTTGATCACTTCCCACGAGAAGTTGCTGGACGTAGGCGGTGTCACGGTCCGGTTCGGCGGGCTGGTGGCGCTGCACGAGGTCTCCCTGACCATCCGACCGCGGACCGTCGTCGGCGTCATCGGGCCCAACGGCGCGGGCAAGACGACGCTGTTCAACGTCGTGTGCGGCTTCCTCCGCCCGGAGACCGGGGAGCTGCGGTGGAAGGGTCAGCCGCTGCGCAAGCACCGGCCGGACCAACTCGCCGGGCTCGGCATCGCCCGCACGCTACAGGGCCTCGGGCTGTTCGGCGGGCTGACGGTGCTGGAGAACGTGATGACCGGCGCGGGCCGGTTGGCGCGCACGGGGGCGCTGGCGTCGCTGCTGGGCACGGGCAAGTCCGCGCGGGACGAGCGGGAGCTGCGGTCGCGGGCGCTGGACGTGCTGACCGAGCTGGACGTCGCCCACGTGGCCGACCTGCACCCCGGCGCGCTGCCCTACGGCGTGCGCAAGCGGGTCGCGCTGGCCCGCGCGCTGGTGTCGGAACCGGAGCTGCTGATGCTCGACGAGCCCGCGAGCGGTCTGTCGACGGCGGAGATGGACGAGCTGGCCGAGCGCATCCAGGGGTTGACCGAGAAGACCGCGGTCGTGCTGGTGGAGCACCACATGGACCTCGTGATGCGGGTGTGCGACGAGGTCGTGGTGCTCGACTTCGGCGAGGTCATCGCGTCCGGCACCCCCGACGAGGTGCGCGCCGATCCCGCCGTCGCCGACGCGTACCTCGGCACCACGCCCGAGGAGTTGCCGAGTGCTTGAGATCGAGGGGCTGAGCGCCCACTACGGCCTGGTGCGGGCGCTGTCGGACGTGACGTTGAAGGTGGAGGAGGGCAGCATCACCGCCATCCTCGGCGCGAACGGCGCGGGCAAGACGACGCTGCTACGCGTGATCAGCGGGTTGGTGCGGGCGAGTTCCGGCACCATCACCGCGTTCGGCGAGGACATCACCGCGCTGCCGACCGACAGGATCGCCCGTCTCGGGGTCGCGCACGTGCCCGAGGGCGGTGGCGTGATCCCCGAGCTGACGGTGGAGGAGAACCTGCGGCTCGGCGCGCTGTGGCGGTCGGACAAGGCGGACCGCGCCAAGGCGCTGGACGAGGTGCTGGAGCTGTTCCCGCCGCTGGTGCCCCGGCGGAGCAAGGCCGCGGGCACGTTGTCCGGTGGCGAGCGGCAGATGCTGGCGATCGGCCGCGGGCTGATGGGCAGGCCGCGCCTGCTGCTGCTGGACGAGCCGTCGCTCGGGCTGGCCCCGCTGGTGGCCGCGAAGATCATGGCGGTGCTGCGGGACCTGCGGGCCGACACCGGGCTGACCGTGCTGCTGGTCGAGCAGAACGCGCGCAGCGCACTGTCCATCTCGGACCACGGATTCGTGCTGGGACTCGGCGAGGTGGTGGCGTCCTCCGACGCCGCCGCGCTGCTCGCCGACGACCAGCTCCGCCACGCCTACCTCGGCTTCTGATCGGAAGGGTCCGGATGACCACGTTCTTGAACCTGACCCTGGGCGGCCTGTCCAGCGGGGCGGTCTACGCCGCGCTGGGGCTGTCACTGGTGATCATCTACCGCGCGACCCGCGTGGTGAACTTCGCCCAGCCCGCGCTCGCGCTGATCTCCAGCTACGTCGCGTACTCCGTCACCAAGGGCACGGGCAGCTACTGGCTCGGCTTCGCGGCGGCGATCGTCGTGGGCACCCTGCTGGGGGTCGCGGTGGAGCGGCTGCTGATCCGGCCGCTGCGCAACGCGGGCGAGCTGAGCTCGATCATCGCGACGCTCGGACTGCTGCTGGTGCTGCAGGCCGTGGCGGGGATGATCTGGTCCAACGAGCCGCACGCGTTCTCCTACGCGTTCGACTTCCGCGGCCGGTTCTCCGCCGCCGACCTGTTCGTCGTGCTGGCCGTCGTCGTGACGGCGGCGGGAGTGCTGCTGCTGTTCAAGTTCACGCCGCTGGGCCTGCGGATGCGGGCGGCGGCGTTCAACCCCGAGGTGGCGAAGCTGCTGGGCGTGCGGGTCGGCACGATGCTGACGATCGGGTGGGGCCTGGCGGCGGCCGTGGGGTCGCTGGCCGGGATGCTGGCCATTCCCCCGTTCATCTCCCCGACGGTGCTGGACGAGGTGTTCGTGTTCGCGCTCACCGCCGCGGTCCTCGGTGGGCTGGACAACCCGCTCGGCACGATCGTCGGCGGTCTGGGCCTCGGGATCGGGCTGTCGTACGTGTCGGGTCTGCTGGGACCGGAACTGGTGCCGTTGGCGGCGCTGGCGATCCTGGTCGCGGTGCTCGCGGTGCGGCCGGCGGGCCTGTTCGGCCGAGCGACGGCGAGGCGGGTCTGATGCTGAGGAAACTCCCCCCGGTAGTCCTCCACCTGCTCGCGGCGCTGGGCTGCCTGGCGCTGCTGGTCCTGCTCACCCTGGTCACGGACCCGTTCACGAACCTGCGGATCGCGACCGTCGGCTACTACCTGATCGCGGTGGCCGGGCTGGCGCTGCTGACCGGGTTCAACGGCCAGGTCTCGTTGGGGCACGGCGCTTTCATGTTCATCGGCGCGTACACCGTGGCGCTGCTGGTGAAGCGGGTCCCCGCGTTCCCCATCTGGGCGGACCTGCTGCTGGCGACGGTCGCGGGCGGGATCGCCGGACTGCTCGCGGGAGCCGCCGCCGCCCGGCTGCGCGGGCCCTACCTGGCAGGCGCCACGCTGGCGCTGGCGGTGGGACTTCCCGCTGTGGCGCAACGTTTTCCCGACCTGTTCGCGGGCAGCAACGGGCTGAGCTTCACGGTCAACAGCCAGCCCGCCGGGCTCACCGGCGTGCCCCCGACCCGGTGGCAGGCGTGGATCGTGTGGCTCGCGGTGCTGCTGGCGCTGGTCGTGCTGGCCAACCTGGCTCGCGGCAAGCTCGGCCGCACGCTGCGGGCCGTGCGCGACGACGAGGTGGCCGCCTCGCTGGCCGGTGTCCACGTGGGACGGACGAAGATCCTGGCGTTCCTGGTCAGTTCGGCGTGCGGCGGTCTCGCGGGCGGGTTGCAGGCGTTCCTGCTCGGCACGGCCGCGCCCGGTTCGTTCTCCGTGGCTTTGTCGCTGAGCCTGTTGGCGGCACTGGTCCTGGGCGGTCTGGGCAGCCTCTGGGGCGCGCTGTGGGGCGCGATCGCGCTCGTCTACTTCCAGGTGTGGACCGACGACATCGCCGAGCTGCTCAGCCTGCGCAGCAACATCTCCGACAACCTCCCGCTCGCCCTGTACGGCGTGGTGCTCATCGTGATCGTCCTCGCCTTCCCGGCGGGGATCCAAGGCGGCCTGCGCAAGTTGTGGATCCGGGTGCGACGCCCGGCCCTTTCTCAACGAGGAGAAAAATGAGAAGCAGTCGATCCGCCATCGCGGTCGCGCTGGCCTCCGCACTGGTGCTCGCCGCGTGCGGCGGCGCCGGTGAGACGCCCGCGAACAACGGCGCCCAGAAGGGTGAGCCCGCCCCCGGTGTCACCGACACCGAGGTCGTCATCGGCACGCACCAGCCGCTGACCGGGCCCGCCGCGCCGGGCTACAGCAAGATCTCCGTGGGCGCGAAGGCCGTCTACGACTACATCAACGACGGTGGCGGCGTCAACGGCCGCAAGATCACCTACAAGGTCGAGGACGACGGCTACAACCCGACCAAGACGGTCGAGGTCGTGAAGAAGCTGGTGCTGGAGGAGAAGATCTTCGCGATGGTCGGGGGGCTGGGCACCCCGACGCACTCGAAGGTCCTGGACTACCTCACCTCCGAGGGCGTGCCGGACGTGCTGGTGTCCTCGGGCGCGCTGATGTGGGACTCGCCGGAGAAGCACCCGAACACCTTCGGCTACCAGGTCGACTACACCCGCGAGGGCAAGATCCAGGGCCAGTACATCAAGGACAACCTGGCGGGCAAGAAGGTCGGACTACTGGTGCAGAACGACGACGTCGGCACCGACACCCAGAAGGGGCTCGACCAGTTCATCAAGGACCAGATCGTCGAGCGCAAGACCTACGACCCGGCCAACACCGACGTGACGCCGCAGATCTCGGCGTTGCAGGCGGCGGGTGCTGAGGTCGTGGTGTGCGAGTGCATCCCGGCGTTCACCGCGTTGACGATCCTGACCTCGCTGAAGATCGGCTACAAGCCGCAGCTCGTGGTGAGCAGCATCGGCGCCGACCCGGCGACGTTGACCGGGCTGGTCGAGCAGTTCGCGAAGCAGGGCGGCTCGCAGGTGTCCGGCGGGGCGCTGCTGACCGGCATCATCGGCACCCGGTACCTGCCGAGCGTGCGGTCGGGCGACGACCCGTGGACCACCTTCTTCAAGGAGATCCACGCCAAGTACATCCCCCAGGAGGCGTTCACCGACACGCTGGTGTTCGGCATGGTGCAGGCGTACACGTTCGGCCAGGCGCTCAAGGCGGCGGGCAAGGACCTGACGCGGCAGAAGCTCATGGACGCCATGTCCTCCGGTGAGCTGAAGGGCCCCGGGCTCACGCCGTTCGCGTTCAGCAAGGACAACCACGCGGGCTACACGGGCGCGCTGGTGTTCCAGATCGCGGCTGACGGCAGCATCAAGACGTTGCAGGAAGCCAGGACCACGGACAAGGAGTCCGGCGAGGTGAAGCCGTACGAGGAGAAGCGGCCCACCCCGCAGGAGGTCAAGCTCGTCGGCTAGTGGTTCCACCGATGCGGAGTCGTGGTCAGGGGCAGCAGGATGGGAACATGCCGGTAACCGACCAGTCACGAAGGGTTGCCGGCACCGTCCCTCTCAACGATTCGGGGTGTACAACGACGTGCAGCTTCGCAGCGTTTTCACGACGGTGACCTTGACGGCGGCCCTCCTCGGCGCCGCCGTCACGGCCTCCCCTGCCAGTGCCGCGGAAAACCCCTACGAACGCGGCCCCGCACCGACCAACTCCAGCATCGAGGCGTCCCGCGGCTCGTTCGCGACCTCCTCGACCTCGGTGTCGTCCCTGGCCGTCACCGGCTTCGGCGGTGGCACCATCTACTACCCGACCAGCACCTCGTCGGGGACGTTCGGCGCAGTCGCCGTCTCCCCCGGCTACACCGGCACCCAGTCGACCATCTCGTGGTTGGGCCCGCGCCTCGCCTCGCAGGGCTTCGTGGTGTTCACCATCGACACGAACTCCATCTACGACCAGCCGGACAGCCGGGCCTCGCAGTTGTTGGCGGCGCTGGACTACCTGACCCAGCGCAGCACGATCCGCACCAGGGTCGACGCGACCAGGCTCGGCGTCATGGGCCACTCGATGGGAGGCGGCGGCACCCTCCGCGCCGCGGCCCAGCGGCCCGCGCTCCAGGCGGCGATCCCGTTGACCGGGTGGCACACCGACAAGACGTGGGGCGACGTCCGGGTGCCGACGATGGTGATCGGCGCGGACGGCGACTCCATCGCGCCGGTCTCGTCGCACTCGTCGCCGTTCTACAACAGCCTCCCGTCCACTTTGGACAAGGCGTACCTGGAACTGCGGGGTGCCTCGCACTTCACGCCGAACTCGTCGAACACGACGATCGCGAAGTACAGCCTCTCGTGGCTCAAGCGGTTCATCGACAACGACACCCGGTACGAGCAGTTCCTCTGCCCGGCGCCGTCGACGAGCCTGACGATCGCGGAGTACCGGAACACCTGCCCGCACTCCTCCTGATCGGCACGCCGTGACCGGGGTCCCGCCGCACACGCCTGCGGCGGGGCCCCGGTTTTCGGCTGCCACCCCTTGTGCGAGCGAGAGGTCCAGACCACACTTCGATCATCCTGGCCGCCGCCACGACCGGATCGAGGGAAGATGGGCAGATTCTCCTTGCGGGCACTGGGGACGGCCGCCGCCGTCACGGCCGGCCTGCTGGTAGCGGCCGTCCCGGCAGCGGCGGCCGGGCCTTCGGCGTCGTACCGCACGGTGTCGGACTGGGGCACCGGGTTCTCCGGCGAGTACACGGTCACGAACGCGGGCAGCACCACGGTGAGCGGGTGGAAGGTCGAGTTCGACCTGCCGCCGAACTCGGCCATCGGGAGCTTCTGGGACGCGGCCATGACCCGGACCGGCGACCACTTCACGTTCGTCGACAAGGGGTGGAACGGAACGCTGGCTCCCGGTCGGACGGCGTCTTTCGGGTTCAACGGCAGCCCCGGCGGCGCGAGCGCGCTACCGCTGAACTGCAAGCTCAACGGCAAGGCCTGCGACGGCAGCACGCCGGACGACACGACCGCGCCGTCCGTGCCGCAGAACGCCCGGTCCACCGCGAAGACGGCGAACACCGTGGCGCTGGCGTGGGACGCCTCCACCGACGACGTCGGCGTCACGGCGTACGAGGTCTACCGCGACGGACTGCCCGCGGCCACGGCGACCGGCACCACCGCCACCGTGACGGGTCTGTCGCCGGAGACGGCGTACGTGTTCACCGTGCGCGCCAAGGACTCCGCCGGGAACCTGTCCGGCGCGAGCGCCGCGGTCCCGGTGCGGACCGACCCCGGTGGTCCACCGCCCGCCGGGTGGCACCCGCCCCACCTCTCGGTCGGCACGGTCTACGAGCCGTTCGACGGCACCGACCGGTTCTTCACCAAGGTCAAGCCGCGCTTCCCCGACGGCGAGAACGTCGACTACGGGTACCTGTACCTCAACGGCGGCCAGCAGATCGGCGAGTGGAGGTCCCGCGCGGAGCGGCTGGCGGGCAAGAGCAAGGCGAACGGCCTCACGCCGGTGTTCGTGGTGTACGCCATGGGCGGCAACAGCGACCAGCCCGGCGTGATGTGGTCGAACCTGCAGAGCCCGAGCTACGTCAACCAGGTGTTCGGCGGGCTCAAGGAGATCGCCACCACCGCCACGAACATCATGGGCTCCGGCAACGTCGGCTACGTGGTCGAGCCGGACACCCTCGGCTACCTGCTCCAGCAGTACGCCGCGGCCTACGGCGGCGACCCGGACCGGATGCCCGCCGCGACCAGCGGCGCCTACGACTCCGGCGCGCTCGTGCGCGGTGTCGACCCGGACTTCCCGAACACGCTGACCGGGTTCGTGCAGGCGATGAACCACTCCCTCAAGAAGCACACCCCCCACGGCTTCCTCGGGTGGCAGCTCAACCTGTGGGCCGCCTCGGGCGCGCCGGGCAACGGGATCGTGCACTCCACCGAGGCGTTCGGGTTCGAGGCGGGCAAGCAGCGGATCGTCGACAACGCCCGCGCCAACGCCACGTTCGCGCTGAAGGCGGGCGTCGGGTACGCGGCCGACTTCGTGTCGATCGACAAGTACGGCCTCGACGCCATGTGCGCGGAACCGAGCCTGGCGGACGACCCCGCTCGGGCCACCTGGTTCTGGAACAACGACCTGTGGAACAACTACCTGCTGTTCGCCAAGACGCTGAAGCAGACCCTCTCGCTGCCGGTGGTGCTCTGGCAGGTCCCGGTGGGGCACCTCAACGGCACCACCAGGACCAGTCCGACGGAGTACAACGCGTCCGGCCGGTTCCCGACCTTGCCGAACACCGCGCAGCAGTGCGAGGACTCGGCGTCCACGTTCTTCTTCGGCGACACGTTCACCGCGACCGGCAGCCGTCTGGAGTACTTCACCCGCAACGAGTGGCGCGACCCGAAGCTGACCGTCAGCGGCAGCACCGTGACGTGGGGTTCGCACTTCCAGGAGGCGGCCGACGCGGGAATCGTGTCCATCCTCATGGGCGCGGGCGTCGGCACCGCCACGCGCGGCGTCCCCCAACCGGGCAACACCTCCGCGGTGCCGGTCGACGCCCCCACGGACGGCTACTACTGGATCACCCGCGTGCAGGAGTACTACGCCGACCCGGTGCCGGTGACCTCGTAACGGGCGGGTCGCGGTGCGGTGACGGACGGTCGGGGGCGGCGCGTCCGGGGACGCGAAGGCGTTGGCCGGCGCGTTCCGGGCTCGGGCGGACGTGCACGCGTACGTGCGAACCTACCTGGCGGGCAAGTTCGTTCGGCGGTTCGGCTA
This sequence comes from Umezawaea sp. cmx-9-4, assembly GCA_049997955.1. Classification (GTDB taxonomy): domain Bacteria; phylum Actinomycetota; class Actinomycetes; order Mycobacteriales; family Pseudonocardiaceae; genus Umezawaea. The sequence continues at coordinate 96,962 of JAEBDY010000018.1, forward strand.
GCCTCGGGGCATGCTGCTGCTCGTTCCCTCCGATCCACTGCGGTCGAACCGCGTCGACGAGCACTTCGCGGCGGAGGCCAAGGCCGCGCGCGACGCCGGTGTGGCCGTGGCGCTGGTCGACCACGACGTGCTGTCCCGCGGTGGTGACGTGGACCGCGCGGTCGCCAAGGTCCCGGCGGACGACGACGCGGTGTACCGCGGGTGGATGTTGCGGGCCGAGCACTACGCGGGGTTCGCCGAGGCGTTGGCGCGACGCGGTGCGGTGCTGCGGACCAGCGCCGAGCGGTATCGGCGGGCGCACGAGTTGCCGGGCTGGTACTCGGCCCTGGTGGCGGTGACGCCGGAGTCGGTGTGGACCGCGGGCTCCGACCGGGCGGACTTCGACCGGGTCCGCCGCTCGCTGGGTGCGGGTGCGGCGGTGCTGCGCGACTACACGAAGTCGATGAAGCACCACTGGCACGAGGCGGCGTACATCCCCGACCTGGGCGACGCCGAGGCCGCGTGGGCGGTGGCGAGCCGGTTCCTCGACCTGCGCGACGACGAGTTCGCCGGTGGGTTCGTGCTGCGGCGGTTCGAGCACTTCACGGCGACCGAGGTCCGCACGTGGTGGGTCGACGGGGTGTGCGTGCTGTCCGGTCCGCATCCGGACACGCCGCACGACATCGCGGGCGTGCCGGACGTGGGCGCGGTGATGCCGGTGATCGTCGAGCTGGGCCTGCCCTTCGTGACGGTGGACTTCGCGTTGCGGGCCGACGGCGAGTGGCGGGTCGTCGAACTCGGGGACGGTCAGGTCAGCGACCGGCCGAGCACGACGGCGCCGGCGAGGATGGTCGAGGTTCTGTTCGGTCAGCGGCTCCAGTGCGGGTCGCGGCCGGTGTAGCCGATCACGCGGTCGAGTTGGGGCGCGTCGGCGGGGACGGGGAAGGGTGGTCCGAAGGGGCCGCTGGGGTCGCCGTTCGGTTGCGGGGTGACCAGGGCCTGGACGACGTCGAGCGACTCCTGGTCGCAGGTGTACGGCTGGTCGGTGGCGCGGGCCAGGTCCCAGCCGTGGACGACGATCTCGTCGAGCGCGAACCTGCCCATGACGTCGGCGGAGAGGGTGACGCCGCCCGCCTGGGTGTCGCCCTCCCACGCGCCGGGCTCGGCCCACGCCTCCGCCAGGGTCTCCAGGCGGGCGGGGACGCGGGTGCGCCAGTCGGGGCCGAGGTGGGACGCCGCCGGGTCGGGGGTGGCCGTGGTGGCGGGGCCGAAGTCCTTGCGCGCCGCGGCGGTGAACGCACGGGCGAAGTTGTCGATGTGGTCGATCAGGTCGCCGAGGGTGTACTCCTCGCACGGGGTGCGGGCGGTGAGCTGGTCGTCGGTGACGCCCGACAGCAGGTGCGTCAGCTGTCGGGTGGCGGGGGTCAGGTCGATCAAGGGTCGTCCCTTCGCAGTGGTCTCACCCGTGCAGACCCCGGTGAGGGCCGAAAGTCATCGGTCAGCCGACGTAGAGGGCGGCGAGCCGGGGAAGTCTCCTGGCCATCTCGGCCTCGTCGTCGAAGTCGAAGCCCCAGTCCGGGTCCAGCTCCGGGTAGCGGATGACGCCCGCGCCTCGTGGCAGCTGCTCGCCGGTGGCCTTCAGGTGCGCGTTCCAGGCGATGCCGAGCACGTCCTCGCCCTCCATCTCGTCGCCGTCCGGCGCGGCGGCGATGACGGCGGGCACGTCGGCCAGCGAGTCCGGGTCGGCCACCACCCGGTCGTGCACCTCGCGGCCCTGGGCGACCAGCCAGCCGCGGAAGTAGTCGAAGCCGTCGTCGGAGCAGCCGCCGTTGATCAGGTACGCCGCCGCCCAGAGCGGGTTGCGGTACGAGCCGGCCATGATGTCCCAGAAGGCCTGCTGGGCGGCGACGATCTCCTCGGGCGGGCGGGCGGCGAGCAGGGTGCTCGCCTGCTCGACGACCGCCTCCACGTCGGTGGGGTCGGCTGCTCGCGCGCGGGCGTCCTCGATCAGCGCCCAGAACCGTTCGGTGTCCATGGTGGTGAGGATGCCGGCGGGGTCCGACAAAAACCGGCAACGGCACTTCACGGGTGGAGACCGGCAACGGGCCGTGTGCGCGTCGCCGGTCCCCGGTCATCGACTGCTCGGCCCGGAAGCCGGCGGAGGGGCTTTCCCTGTCAGGGCAGGATCTCGACGTACCCGTCGGTTCCGTGCACGCGGATCCGCTGCCCGTCCCGGATCAGCCGGGTGGCCTGCTCCACGCCCACGACGGCGGGCAGGCCGTACTCGCGGGCGATCACCGCGCCGTGGGTCATCAGGCCGCCCACCTCCGTCACCAGGCCCGTGATCCCGACGAACAGCGGCGACCAGCTGGGGTCCGTGAAGGTCGTGACCAGGATGTCGCCCGCTTCGAGGTCGGCCTCCGCCAGGTCGAGGATGACGCGGGCCCTCCCCTCGACGGTCCCGGCGGACACCGGCAGGCCGACCAGGGCGTCGGCGGGCACGTCGTCGCGCCGGTACGCCCCGGTGACGGCCTCGCCGTCCGAGGTGAGGACCCTGGGCGGGGTGAGCGCGCGGTACGACCGGAACGCGTCCTTGCGCCGCCGGATGAGCCGGTCGTCCACCTGGTTCGAGCGCGCGACGTCGTGGAACTCGTGGAACGTGAGGTAGAAGACGTCCTCCGCCTCGGCGAGCACGGTGGCCCGCACGAGGCGCTCGGCCTCCTCCAGCAAGGCCTGCTTGTAGACGGCGTAGCGGCTGACGATGCCGTACTTCGGGTACTCCCGGTACCCGATGAAGGTCCGGACCCGGTCGATCATCCGCTTGGCCTCGGCGGCCTTCCGGTCCCCGTCCGGCAGGGCGCGCAGGCGTGCCAGCACGTCCTGTTCCTTCTCCTGCGCCTTCCACCGCCCCTGCTCGAAGCGCCGTTCGGCGGCGCCCGGTTCGAAGAGCTTGACGTTGTCGAGGATCAGGGGCACGAGCGTGGCGGGGCGTTCGCTCCAGCGCGGCCTCGTGATGTCGATCTCGCCGACGCAGCGCATGCCGTACCGGTCGAGGTAGGCCTCGATGGCGTCGCGCGCTTCGGTCCCGCCCGCGACCTTCGGCAGCTCGTCCAGGAAGTCCTCGCCGTCGACGCCCTGCAGGAACGCCACCACCTCGGGCAGCGGGCGGACCACGTCGGCGACGTCGAGCAGCGCCAGCCCCATCTCCGAGGTGATGTTGCCGGGGGCGGACAGGGTGAGCGTGTCGGCCGCGTTCTTCTCGCCCAGCCACTCCCGCAGCCGGTCGTTGAGCCACCAGGTGGCCTCCATCCCCGCCATGATCGCCTGCATGCTCAGCGGATCACCGAGGGCTCGCTTGTGCTCCTGGAAGGCCTCCAGCAGGAAGTCGAACAGTGCCGGTCCGGACTTCGCCCGGATGTCGCGCCGCAGGGCGGCGATGGACGCCTCGCTGCGCTCGACCAGCTCGGGGACGATGGCCGGATCGGCCTCGATCGGGGCGGACGCGCCGCCCGCGGGTGGCCCGCCGGGGCCCGCGTCCGGGAGCGTCGGGATGAAGTCGCTGCGGTCGAGGACGGTCTCCAGCGCGTCCCTCATCAGCGGATCGGCCCTCTCCATGACGTCCAGGAAGCCTGCGCGGGCGGCGGGTGACGCCAGCCGCGCGGTGGCGTCGACGAAGAGCCTCCCGCCCGCCTCGTGCATCGGCGCCATGGCCGTCAGCTGCCACAGGGAGACGCCCAGGGGCTTCATGGGGTCGGTCATCATCTGCTGGTGGCCGACGGAGAGGTAGACGCGGTTCTCCTGGTCGTCCGCCTCGGGGAGGGGGAACAGGGTGGTGATCGGCCTGCTCTGAACGATCCGGAAGTCGTCGTCGACCAGGCACCACTCGACGTCCTGCGGGCGGCCGAAGTGCGCTTCGATCCGCCGTCCGAGCCGGACGAGCCGCAGGACCTGCGCGTCCGTCAGCGCGGGCTGCTCCTGCTGCTGCGGGTCGATCGCCACTGCGCGGGTACCGCCGTCCGGCAGGGCGTGCACGGCGCGCTGCTTGGCGGCGATCGTCCTGGCGACCACCTCGCCGTGCCGCACCTTGTAGACGTCCGGGTTCACCAGGCCGGCGACCAGGGCCTCGCCGAGGCCGAAGCCCGCGTCCACGGTGGAGACCTTCCGGTCGCCCGTGACGGGGTCGGCCGTGAACAGGACGCCTGCCGCGTGCGGGAAGACCATCCGCTGCACGACCACCGCCATGTGGACCGTGCGGTGGTCGACGCCGTTGCGCTCGCGGTAGACCACGGCGCGCTCGGTGAACAGCGAGGCCCAGCACCGGCTGACGTGCCGGAGGATCGCCGTCGGTCCCACGACGTTGAGGTAGGTGTCCTGCTGGCCTGCGAAGGAGGCCGTCGGCAGGTCCTCGGCCGTCGCGCTGGACCGGACGGCGTAGGCGGCTTGGTCACCGTGCCGGGCGAGCGCGCCGGTGATCGCCTCCGCGAGGTCGCCCGGGATGGCGATCCCCTCGACGGTCCGGCGAATCAGCGCGCTGAGCGTGCCGATCGCCTCCCGGTCGTCCGGGTCCACGCGCGACAGCCGGTCGAGCAGGTCGTCGATCGACGGCGCCTCCCCCATGATCAGCCGGAAGGCGTCCGTCGTCACGCAGAAGCCACCCGGCACGCGGATGCCGTCGATCCGCGACAACCCGCCCAGGTGCGCGCCCTTGCCTCCGAGGACAGCGACCTGCCCCTCGTCACCCTCGTGAAGATCCACCACGTACTGCCCGATCACCGCGACACCCCCGATGCGGCCGCGTACCCGCGTCCCCCGGACATCCACAACAACACACGCACTTCATGTCCTCGTTTCCGCAGGTTGTGGCCCTCGGCGGAGGATTCTGCGCCGCTACCGGGGTCTTGCCGCAAGCCCCCCTGTGCGCTATAACTTGGCAATGGCGGGGAGAGCGATCTCCTTGCCTTTTCCTTTGGGCGAAGAACGCGGACCGGTCCCCAGGCCACTCGGTCAAGGGTGGGTGTGGTTCGTCGAGGACCTGTCGTCCGATCACGCCGACCAGGACGACGGTGCCGGTGAGGACCCCCGGCGGCGTGGACGACCTGGTCGCGGGCGGCGTGCAGGGCGTCGATCCGCCTGGAAGCAGAAGTGATCGCGGTGAATGTGCCGCAGGCCGGTGCCCTGGCCAGGCCAGTGGTTCGGTGGCGGTGCCGAGTCAGGTGGTCGGCGCTGGTTCGGTTCGCCGGTGGTCGCCGCCGGGAAGGACGTTGTGCGGGCCGTGCCCCGACTTCAGCTGATGCACCAGGACCCGGAGCCGTTCCGCGGCCAGCGGAGTTCGATCGACGAGGGCTCCCCGGACTCGAACTCCACGGAGTACTCCATGGTCGAGTTGGTCATCGAGACCGGCTTGGACCCCAGCCGGGCCGGGCCGCGCTCCACGCCCTCGTCGTAGACCTGGCCGGGCCGCTCCAGGCCGCAGGTCAGCGCGGTCGCGGCGACCTCGTCGCGGGCGGTGATGGCGGCCACGTACTTCTTGGCGTGGTCGCGGGCCATCGCCTGCGCCTCCCCCGGCGGGGCGCCGGTGGGTGGGGCGCCGGTCGGCGCGTTCGGGCGCATCGGCCCGCTCGGCGCGTCGGGTCGGCCTGCCAGGTACCAGATGCCCCCGCCCGCAACCGCCACCAGCAGCACGGACACGATCACCAGGGCGACGACAAGCCCGGTGTTGCCCTTCTTCGGCGGGCCGTAACCGTACGGCGGGGGTCCGTACGGCGGCTGCGGGCCGTGCGGCGGCGGACCGTACGGGCCTTGCCGGCCTTGCTGGTCCTGCCAGTGCGGTCCGGGCGGTGGTGCAGTCATGCTGGTCTCCCTGGAGCGAGCGCGCCGACAACCTACCCCGCGCCAGTCGCCGACGAGGAGACGGTGGCGTTGCTCGATGACGCCCGCGTGTTCCCGGTCGGGCCGAGGCACACGCCACACGGCAGTGACGACCTGGTGCCGCATCGTGCGAGTTCGCCCTGTTCGAGCGAAGACGCCCCGCTTGGCGTCCCACACCGACCAGCATGATCGTTCCAGGCTGAACGGCCGTCCACGGACCGACTCACTCCTCCAGGGAGAGGGCCTGGCCGGGGCACAGGTGCGCCGCTTCGCGTGCCTTCTCGACCAGTTCGCCCTCCGGCGTCCCGTTCAGCACGATGATCGTGCCGTCGTCCTCGCTCTGGTCGAACAGCGCGGGCTCGGTGAGCACGCACTGCCCGGCACCGACGCACTTGCCGGTGTCCGCGATGATCTTCATGACCTTCTCCTCCCGAGGTGGGGATGGCGGTTCGTGCTCTACCAGGTCACCGGGAGCTGGTAGAGGCCGTAGATGTTCGCATCGTCCTTGAACCGCAGCTCGTCGACGTCCACCGCGAGCTCCAGGCCGGGGACGCGGCGGAACAGCGTGTCGAACACGATCTGGAGCTCCATCCGGGCCAGGTTCTGGCCCAGGCACTGGTGCGGCCCGAACCCGAACGCGACGTGGTGGCGCGCGCCGCGCTCGATGTCGAGCTCGTCCGGGTTCTCGAACGCCCGCGGGTCCCGGTTGGCCGAATGACCCAGCGCCAGCACTCCATCGCCTGCGCGGATCAGCTGCCCACCGACCTCGACGTCCTCGACGCACAGCCGAGCCGTCGCCACGTCGATGATCGTGAAGTACCGCAGCATCTCCTCGACCGCGTCGAGCGTTTTGCCGGGGTCGGCCTTGATCATCGCGAGCTGCTCCGGGTTGCGCAGGAAAGCCATGGTCGACAGCGAGATCATGTTCGCCGTCGTCTCGTGGCCTGCCACGAGCAGCAGGAGGCCCATGCCGACCAGTGCCGCCCGCCGGTAGGTGCCGTCCGCGCGCAGCTTGACGATCTGCCGCCCGAGCAGGTCGTCCGGCGGGTTCTCCTCCTTCTCCGCGATGAGGTCGGCCATGTAGCCCTGGATGGCGCCCATGGCCGCCCACCGCTCCTCGGGCGGCGTCGACTGCTTGATCACCTTCACCGTGTGCTCCTGGAAGAACTCATGGTCGGCGTAGGGCACACCCAGCATCTCGCAGATCACCAGCGACGGAACCGGCAGCGACAGCGATTCCACCAGGTCAGCGGGCCGCGGCCCGGCCAGCAGCGCGTCGATCTGCCCGTCGACGATCTCCTGCACCCGCGGCCGCAGCGCCTCCAACCGGCGCACCGTGAACTCGCCGAGCACGGCCTTGCGCGCCGGCCCGTGCTCGGGCGCGTCCATCGCGATCAGCATGCGCTCCTCGTCCGGCCGCCGGGACGCCGCCTCGCCCTCGACCAGCGCTGGGAAGTCCGGGTGCTGCCGGTCGGCGCTGAACCGCCGGTCGTTCAACACGGTTCGCACGTCCTCGTGGCGGCTGACCACCCAGGCCCACCCGCCGTCCGGCAGGCGAACCCGCGAGACCGGCTCTCCTTCGCGGATCTCCTCGTAAGCAGGCGGCGGCGCGAACGGGCACGTGCGGGCCATGGGGAACTCGTGCTTCTCGGCGGTGGTCATGACTTTTCCTTCCACGACGTCACGGACGGGCGATAGGGGCCGGACAGCGAAGAGCCGTGCGTGAACGGCGGTTCGTCGACCGGGTTCGGCTCTGGGGGACAGCGGACCGAGGAGCCGCAACGGACCACCGGGACCGGCGACATCGGTGGGTTCAGGCTCGACCCGTCCCCTCACGGGCGAAGTGCGGTTCCGCCGCTTCCAGCCGCGGTACCGAGATGCCCAACCGCCGTGCTTCGGCCAGGGTGTCCCGGCAGACCTCACGCGGCTCCTCGGCGTCGGGGTCGGAGTGCGCCGCGAGACTCACGCGCGCGAGCGCGAAATGAGCGGTCAGCCAGGCGAACACGGGGGCCGTCAGCCAGGTGGGCGCCCGGAACAGCAGCACACCGCCCCGGTGCCGTCGCAGGTCAAGGCCGCGCGCTTCGAGGAGCGGCAGCAGCTCCCGGCCTGCCAGCAGCCCCTCGCGCAGGTCGCCCCTCGCCCCGACCAGCTCGGACAGGGAACCCAGCCGCAGGCCCTGCGAGAACAGGCCGGCGTCCGACACGAAGTGGACCCACAGCCAGCCGCGGAAGTCAGGCCGCTCCTTGGGCCGGAGCCCGGCCTCGCGGAACGCCTGGCGCACGGCCCGCTCCCGGCCGGTCGGGGGCAGGCCGAGGGTGCCGAAGAAGACCGACGGCAGCAGCGCCCCGCGGAGCACGCCGTCCGCGTCGAAGCCGCCACCGGCCTGGGGAAAGCCCCAGGCGATCCGGTCTACGGGGAGGTCGCCGATCGCGGCCAGCGGCTCGGTCCAGACGTTGCCGAAGACCAGCACCGTGGCCTGGCCGACGCGCGGGGCCAGGAAGGCCGTCGCCTCCGCGAGGCGGTGGTGCGGCACGCTGAGCACGATCAGGTCGAAGTCGTGGTCCGGCTCCAGCGCCTCGCGGTAGCGCACCGGCCACTTCTCGACCACGCGCTGCCCCCACACCCGGCGCCGCGCATCGATCAGGTCGAGGTCCACCGCGTCTCCGTACGTCGCCGCGCGGCCCGGCCGGACGTAGAACTCGACGTCGTGTCCCGCGCGTTGCAGGGCCCAGCCGTAGACGGTGGCGATCACGCCTCGGCCGAACATCAGGATCTTCACGCTGCACCTCGTGGGGTACGATTGATGTGGAGGTCATCTCCACTTTGAAGAAGAATATGGAGGTCATCTCCATTTGTCAACGCGAGGTAGCGCATGACCGCCGACAAGCCGCTCCGGGCCGACGCCCAGCGCAAGCGTGACGCCCTGCTCGCCACGGCCCGGGAGGTCTTCGACGCCGGTGGCTTCTACGACCTCCGCTTCGACGACTTCGCCCGTCTGGCCGGGGTGGGCACGGGCACGCTGTACCGCCACTTCCCCACCAGGGAGGCCCTGGCCGAGGCGGTCTACCACGGCGAGATCGCCATGCTGTGCGACCGCGTCCACCAGTTGCGGGCCACGCTGCCCCCGGCGGAGGCCTTGGCGATCTTCCTCCGCGGCATGGTCGACCACATAGACGCCCACGAAGGCCTGGCCCGGACGCTGGCCACGCTCATGGCCACCCGCTCGGGTGCCCTCACCGAAGGCAGCCGGGCGCTGGAGCAGGCTGTCACCGACCTGGTGGCCGCCGCCGTGCGGGACGGCACCGTTCGCGACGACGTGAACGCCGGTGCCGTGATGATGGCGCTGCACGGCATCGGTGCGGCCCACGACCGCCCTGGTTGGCGGGCCCAGGCCGACGATGTGATCACCCTCGTGCTGGACGGGCTGCGCCGCCCGCTGTGACGAGGTGCGGCACGCGATGGGCGAGGGCGCACCCGTGGTCGACCCCACCCAGCCGGGCTTCCGACTGCTCTCGGAAGTCGCGGGCAGGAGCCTTCGGGGCATCGTGGCTCGGACCGGCTACGGGGCCACCACCGGTATCGGCGTCCTGGCCCCACCAGGTCCTCGACGAACCACACCCACCCTTGACCGAGCGGCCTCGGGACTAGTCCGCGATGCGGTAGCCCACGCCCGCGGTGGTGGTGATGACCGGCGGGGTGCCCAGCTTGCGGCGCAGGCGGCCGATCGTGACGGTCACGGTGTTGGTGAACGGGTCCGCGTGTTCGTCCCACACCCGTTCCAGCAGGGCTTCCGCGCTGAGGTGGGCCGGGGCCGCGTGCAGCAGGGCCTCCAGCACCGCGAACTCCTTCACCGACAGGTCCAGTCGGGTTCCGTCGCGGGTCGCCGTGCGGCGCACCGGGTCCAGTTCCACTCCGGACGCGCGCAGGACGCGGCCGCGCGCGGACGGGCGGCGGCGGGCCAGGGAGTGGACGCGCAGGACCAGTTCGGGGAAGTGGAACGGTTTGGCCAGGTAGTCGTCCGCGCCCAGGGTCAGACCGCTGACCCGGTCGCCGGGCGAGCCTGCGGCGGTCAGCATCAGGACCATGGCGCGGTCGTCCCGTTCGGTGATCATCCGGCACAGGACGTCGCCGTGGATGCCCGGCAGGTCCCGGTCCAGCACCACCACGTCGTAGGTGTTGACGTCGAGCTTGGCCGCGGCGACCAGGCCGTCGTGGGCGATGTCCACGGCCATGCCCTGGTCCCGCAGGCCCTCCGCCACGACCTCGGCCAACGCCCGCGCGTCCTCCACCACGAGGACCCTCACGGCAGCGACAGGGTCACGCGCAGGCCGCCGTCGGGGATCGCGTGCAGGTCGAGCCTGCCGCCGTGCGCGCCCGCGATGGCCGACACGATCGACAGGCCCAGGCCGCTGCCGGTGTCCGACCCGGTCCGGTCTGCGCCGAGGCGTTGGAACGGCTGGGCGAGCCGGGCGACGTGCGCGTCGTCGAGCACTGGACCGCCGGTCTCGACGACCAGCCGTGCGGCGTTCCCGGCCGTGACGCGGATCCAGCCGCCGTGGTGGTTGTGCACGACGGCGTTGTCGACGACGTTCTCCACCATGCGGGTCAGCAGCGCGGCGTTGCCGACGGTCAACGCGCCGCCCGTCACCGAGCTGACGTCCAGCACGAGTCCCTTGGCGGACATGGCTTCCGCGCGGGCGGTGAGGGCTTCGGAGGCGAGCGTGGCGAGCGAGACCTGGACGCGGTCGGCGAGCACGCCGTGCTGCGCGCGGGCCAGGACGAGCAGGCCCTCCAGCAGCTCGTCCACCCGGTCCAGCTCGGTGCGCAGCCGGTCGGCCAGCGCGACGGTCTGCGCCTGCGGCTCGGGTTTCGCCACCGCCACGTCCAGCGACGCCCGCATGGTCGCGAGCGGTGTGCGCAGCTCGTGCGAGGTGTTGGCGATGAACCGGCGCTGCGCGGAGAACGAGGTCTCCAGGCGTTCCAGCAGGCCGTCGATGGTGTCGGCGAGGTCCTTGACCTCGTCGTCCGGTCCGGGTGCGGCCAACCGCTCGTGCAGGTTGTCGGCGGTGATCCGCCGCGTCGCCGCCGTGATGGACCGCAGCGGGCGCAGCACCCGCCCGGCGGCGACCTTGCCCATCAGGACGGACAGGACGCCCATCACGACGAGCGCGATCAGCGACCCCACCAGGAGTTGGCGTTCCCACACCGCGTCGACGGGTGGCTCGGGCACGACCCCCGGCGGGGTGGGCGCGGGCTGCTGCTCACCCACCAGCAGGTAGGTCAACGCCAGCAGCCCGATCCCCGAGAGGAGGAACAGCACGGCGTACAGCGCGGTGAAGCGCGCCCGCACCCGCAGCGTCGGGTGTCGTGGTTCGTCCATGCGCCCAGGATGCCGGGTCCGACCTAACACGGGGATGACAGGACCGGTTCGGGCCGTGTGACCGCCGCGCCCGTAGGAATCCGGCCGTGAGCACACCTCTCCCGTGGACCGGGTTCCGCACCCGTGGCCGGATCGTCGCGGTCGTCTCCGCCGCGCTCCTCGTCGTCCTGTCCGGACTGCTGCTCGCCGTGGGCGACCGGTCGACGTGCAGCGCGGGCGAGGTCGAGATCGACTGCCCCACCGACCCCGTCGGACCGCGGGGCCAGGCCGTGAGCGACCAGTTCTCCTTCGCGCACCTCCCGTTGGGGCGGGAGGGGAGCATCACCGCCCGGCTGACCTCCCTGACCGGCGTCATCACCTACCCGCCGCCGAAGCACGACGAGATCGTGTCCGCCCTCGTGCCGTGGGCGAAGGCGGGCGTCATCGTCAAGGACGGCACCGCCCAGGGCTCGTCCTACGCCGCGCTCGTGATGACCGGCGGCCACGGGGTGCGGATGCAGCACGACTACGACCACGACACCGCGGGCAGCCCCGGCGCCCTGTCGGCACCGCGCTGGCTGCGCCTGACGCGGTCCGGCGACGTCGTCACCGGCGAGGAGTCGGCGGACGGCTCGCGGTGGACGACCGTCGGCGCCGTCGAGTTGCCCGGACTCCCGGACACCGTGCGGGTCGGGCTCCTCGCGACCTCGCCGGGCGACCTGACGCTGGTGCCGACCGGGCTCGGGGCGAACGCCGCGCAGAGCCGCTTCACCCAGGCCACGGGGGTGTTCGACAGCGTCACCGTGAACGGCGCTCCCGCCGGCGGGTGGACCGCCACCCAGCTCGGGGAGAGCGGCCACACCGACTGGGAGAAGAACCACCGGGCGCCGGGGGTCGTCGAGTCCGGCGGCACGGTGACCGTCACCGGCTCCGGCGACGTCGGCCCCGGCCCCACCGCGGGTGGTCGCACCGCGATGGGTCTGCTGCCGGGGCTGGTCCCCGGGCTGCTGGTGCTGGTGGTGGTGGCCGTCCGGTTCGCTCCCCGGCAGGACCCCCGCGCGCTGGCGGGGCGAGCGGTCGTGGTCGGCGCGGTGTCCTTCGCCGTCGGCGTGGTCGCCGCCGCGGTGGTGATCCCGGCGGGCTCGGCGATCCTGCGCGCGAACGGCGGGGCCGTCGTGCCGTCGCCCCTGCTGGTGGAGCTGCGGGTCGTCGTCGGCGTGGGGGTGCTGGCCGCGGCCACCGCCGTCTTCGCGCTCGCCGTCGGCGCCCTGGTGCGCCGCACGGGGGTGGCGGTCCTGGTCGTGGTCTCGACGGTCGTGCTCCCGTACGTGCTCGGCGTCGTGCCGCTGCTGCCCGACGAGGTGGCCCGCTGGCTGCTGCGCCTCACCCCCGCGGCGGGGTTCGCCGTGCAGCAGACCGTCGACGAGTTCCCGCAGGTCGTGGCCCACTACGCGCCGTCGACGGGCTACTTCCCGCTGCCGTGGTGGGTGGGGCTGCTGGTCCTGCTCGGCTACACCGCCGCCGTGGTCGGGATGGCCCTCCGGCGGCTCAAGTAGGGGTGTTCACCTGCCCGGATCGGGAACGGTCCGTTGCCCTTTCGGACACGAGTCATGATCCAACTCAACCGCGGTGACCGCTCATCCGTACTAGGGGGGTGAGGACGAGTGCACGAAGACGCCCGCTCCTGCGGCTCGGGACGCTGGCGGTCGCGTTGGTACTGGGAGCGGGCGCCGCTTTCGCCTCCGTCGCGCTGCGCGAGCTGAAGGCGGTGACGATCGCCAAGCAGGCCGAGCAGTCCACCCGCAGCGAGCTGCTCAACGCCGACGGCCCGGCGGCGACGACGACCACTCCCCCACCGCCACCGAAGCCGATCCTGCCGTTCAACGCGAAGCTGACCTCGGACGACATCCCCGTGGCCACCGGCGGGGTCCGGAGCGGCGGGTGCAGCGGCGCGCTGATCGCTCCCCAGTGGATCGCCTCGGCGGGCCACTGCTTCCACGACGGCAACAACGTCCGGGTGAGCGGCGCGCCCGCGTACACGACCGTGGTGACGATCGGGAAGCTGAAGACCGGCGACCCCGGCGGCCAGACGGCGGAGGTCGTGGACGTCCGGCAGTCCCCGGTCAACGACCTCGCGGTCGCGAAGCTCAGCGTCCCGGTGGTGGACGTCGTCCCGTTGGCGCTGCCCACGGCGGCGCCCGTGCTCGGCCAGCGGCTCCAGTTCATCGGGTGGGGTTCCCTCTCGGCCACCGTCGTCACGCCGACCGACCACCTCAAACGGGGTGAGTTCGCCGTCTCGTCGATCGCGACGAGCGAGCTGGAGGCCCAGCCGGTGGCACCTCGCACCGTGGAGAACAGCCCCTGCCCGCAGGACTCGGGCGCACCGTTCTTCGTGTCCGAGGACGACTACACCGGCGTGCTGGTGGCCGTCGAGAGCACCGGGCCCGAGTGCCCCCAGCCCGGCAACGAGGTCATCTCGCGGGTCGACGTCGTGGCCGACTGGATCCGCGAGCAGACCGGGAACACCGCCCGGTAGCCGTCGCGGACAGGACGAAGCGGGGCGCGGCTCCGCATGCCGCACCCCGCTTCACACCCCCAGTGGGTGTCAGCTCTTCCAGGTGATCGGCGACTTCAGGTAGTCGTCGCCCTTGTCGAAGGTCGCGCCCGAGACCTCGAGGCCCTCGCGGGACGCCTGCAGGACGCAGGTCTCGTACTTCGCGCCCGCGGTGGTGAAGTCCTTCTTGGCCGTCTCGGATTCGCACTTGTCGACGTCGCCGCTGATGATCACACCGGTGGACTTGCCGTCCGTCCCGATGGCACGCATGCTCACCGAGCTGTAGGCGAGGTCGGAGCCGTCGACGTTCTCGACGGAAATCCGGATGTAGTAGGGGACCAGGCCCTTCGCCTTGTCGCCGAACTTCGCGAGGTCGGCGTTGTCGCCCTTCTCGATCGCGGTCACGGTGAGGGCGATGGTGCCGTTCTTGTCGGTGCCGTACTTGAACGGCACGACGGCCCGCTCGCCGACCTTCAGCTGCGCTCCGGGCTTCGTGACGTCACCGGAGGCGGCCTTCGGCAACGAGGCCGCGGTGGAGGCCTTCGACTCCGAGGGGCTGACGGCACTCGTGGCGGCGGTGATCGGCGCGGTGGACGTCGCCGCCGGCGCGGCGGTGCCTGCGGTCTCGCTCGCGCAGGACGACAGCAGCAGGGCGGCTGCGGCGACGAGCAGGGGTCCACGGACGTGCTTCATTGATCTCCTCGGTAGACCCTCGCCGGACGGCGGCCGGCAAGGGAGTGCGAACCGACCTCCGGCCCGACTGGGACCGTTCGGTCTGCCCGGACGCTATCCGCGATCACCTCCGGGCGCTGTGGGTCGTTCGCACCACAAGGTCATGACGGTTGGGTCACAGGTCCTCCACCCCGATCAGGCCGTCCTGGATCGCGCGGGCCACCAGCGCGGCCTTGGTCGGGGCCTCGCGGCCGATCTGGGCGTACTTGATCCGGATGCGCTCCAGGTGGGAGTTGACCGTGCTCGCGGTGATGCCGAGCCGTTGGGCGACGAAGTCCTTGGACTCCGACTGGAACCACTCGACCAGCACCTCGGTCTCCCGCGCCGACAGCGCCGGCCGGTGGTCGGAGCGGTCCCCGGCCAGCGCGCCCGCCAGCGACGGCGGCGTGTACGGGTCGCCGCGACCGGCCGCGCGGGTGGCCTCGACCAGGTGCTCGGCGCCCTCGGCCTTGGTCAGGTAGCAGAGCGCGCCGAGTTCCAGGCAGGTCAGCGCGATGTCGTCGTCGGCGCGCATCGAGTAGACGACGACCCGCCTGCCCGCCTCGACGAGCCTGCGCAGGTCGCCGAGGGCCGGGGTGGGGCCGCTGAGGTGCAGGTCGAGGATCACCACGTCGGCGGTGGCGCCGTCGCCGATCCACGCCACCCGCACGTCCTCGCCCGCGGCCACCACCGTGATCGGCGGCGTGCCCGCGCCGAGCCAGTAGGCGACTCCCGCGCGCACCGCCGGGTGGTCGTCCACGACGACGGCGGTCAGCTGGGCTTCCATCTCGCCTCCATCCGCGTCTGCTGTCCGTAGGTGCCGCACTCCACTCGGACGTGCGGCGACGTCGGCGCGATCCCCTCGAAGGGCCCGGTGTCCGCCAGCACGGCGACGCGCACCTCCTGGTCGGTGCGCAGCACGCTGACCCGAGCACGGGTGCGGGTGTGCGCCAGCGCGACCACGAGCGGGCCGGTCAGCTCGCGGCGCACGGGGGTCGGGATGGCCACGGCGGCGCCGCTGACCGCGAGCGACACCTCGATCCCCCGCCGTTCCGCGGCGTCCACGCAGGCCGAGACCTCGTGCACCAGCGGATCGGGCACGTCGTCGTTCTCGGCGAACAGCCTGCGCAGCTGGGTCGCGGCGAGCGCGCAGCGGCGGCGGGTGTCCTCGTCGTCCGGGTCGAGCGTGCGGTCGGCCAGCCCGACCAGCAGCGGCAGCGTGGCGCCGAGCTGACCCGCGAACGTCAGCCGCCGGTCGCGTTCCCACTGCTCGGCCACCGCCGCGCGGGTGGCGACCCGGTCCCGGTCGGCCGCGACCTCCGCGGCCAGCCTGGCCTGGCGGCGCAGCACGAGCGCGATCACCACGATCGCCGACTGGAAGCCGAGGACGCTGAGCACCACGACGCCCGCGCCGCCGACCTCCGCGCGGTCGTGGTCGCCCACCAGCACGAACTGCGTCACGCTCGCCGCGAAGTGCGCCGCGAGCGCGCAGACCAGCAGCCCCACCCGGTCCAGCAGCAGCACCAGCAGGTGCCACCCGACCAGGCCGAACGACCAGTGCACGTCCAGGAAGTACCCGTCGGGCGGGACGGCGGCGGTGGCCGTGACCGAGGCGGCCAGCACGACGACCGCGCCACCGAGCGCGACGGGCGCGGGCAGGGGTCGGCGGCGCACCAGCCGACCCGCGCACATGACGGTGACCAGCGCCAACGCGGCGAACGCCGTGTTCTCGACCCACGCCGGGCGGTAGTCGGGCTGGTGCCGGACCAGGGGCGTCGCGCAGATCCCGACCTGCACGACGGCGGTCACGGCGAGCACGCCGATCCGGATGTTGGCGAAGATCCGGTCGTCGTCAGCCATGCGGCCACGCCAGTCGCACGGTGGTGCCGCCGCCGGGCCGCGAGTCGACCGTGGCGCGGCCGCCGACGGCGGCCATCCGCTCCACCAGCGAGCCGCGGATGCCCCGGCGGTGCTCCGGCACGTCGAGGGGGTCGAACCCGCGCCCGCCGTCGGTCACCGTGACCACCAGTCCTCGGCCGGACGCGACGACGTCGAGCCCCGCCTCGCTCACGCCCGCGTGCCGCTCGACGTTGGCCATCGCCTCGCGCACGGCCCGCACCAGCGCCAACGTGACCGGCACCGGCAGCAGCGGCACCTGTTCCCAGCGGGTGTCGACGTCGAGGGGGCTCTGCTCGACCACCGACCGCAGCGACGACTCCACGTCCACCAGCCGGTCCTCCAGCTCCGGTCCGCCGGGCGAGCCGGTCAGCACGTCCAGGTCGCGCCTGGCGAAGTCGGCGACGTCCGCCGGAACGGACGTGCGGCTGCCGACCAGCAGGAACGTCGCCGACGCGGTGTCGTGCAGCAGCGCCAGGTACTCGCGTTCCCGCCGACGCCGCTCACGGGCCAGCACCTCCGCCCGTTCCAGCGCCGCCTGCCGGACGCGCAGCCCGTCGACACCGCGGGCCGAGCGGACCAGCAGCAGGAACGCCACCCTGGCCAGCACGCACTCGACCACCACGCGCAGGATCGCCACCGGCGGACCGCCCGCGACCACGAACACGGCGAGCAGCGCGGCCGTGACGGGCACCGTGACCTTGAGCGGCCACTCCCACTGGAGCGTGATCGCGGTGATGGTGAGGACGTTGAGCGCCCACAGGTTCGGCCCGGACGCCGTCCACGCCTGCGTCGCGCAGATCGCCCCGGCCCGCACGACCGCCAGTGCGAGCGCGACCGCCGTGCCGCGCGTGCCGGGCGCGCTGTCGGCCACCGCGGTGACCAGCACCAGCGCGAGCAGCCCGAGACCCGTCGACGCCGCGCCGTCCGGCACCGCGAGCACGCCGAACACGCTGATCAACGACAACCCGATCCCGCGCACGGGGCCCGCGAAGCGGTCGACGGCCACGCGGAAGCCGGTCTCGACGGCGCCGGGGGCCGACGTCGGTGGCATCGCTCCCCCAGACGTCGTGGTTGCGGCTGAGTGGAGTATTCCGGGTCGGCGGTTCGGGTGCAGCCCGGAGATCGTCGAGATCAGGTGTCGCGGCGGCCGAGCGCGGCGAACACGGGCAGCAGGAGCAGGGACAGCATCAACCTCGTCATCTGGAAGGCCATGACCAGCGGCGTGTTCGACTCGGTCGCGAGCGACAGGCCGAGGACCGCGGACAGGCCTCCCGGTGTGGACGCGAGGTAGGCGTCGTGGGTGCTGATCGTCGTGGCGCGGCTGAGGCCGTACCCGATCAGCGCGCAGGCGGCGACGGTCGCCACGATCTGCACGCCCGCCAGCGGCAGCACGCGTGCCACGGCGCGGAGTTTCGCCAGGGACAGGGAGAAACCGGTCTGGAGGCCGACGACGAGGAACGCGGCGCCAAGCGCCGCGGTCGGCATCGCGGGGTTCCCGAAGAGCCCGCTCGACGCCAGCCCGAAGGCCGCGAGCATGGGCCAGACGAGCGCCGCCCCGGCGAAGCCCAGCAGCCGGGTGGCCACCAGACCCGCCGCCACGGCGAGGACCGCGACCAGCGCGGACTTCGCCGTGGCGGCGGACACCTGGTCGCCGACCGCCCTCCCACCGGGGCCGAGCAGCAGGACCACGGCGGGCATCGAGACGAGGACGAGCAGCACGCGGAGGTACTGCACGACCATCACGACGTGCTCGTCCGCTCCGGCCTCGCGCGCGCCGGTGATGAAGCCGACCGCTCCCCCGGCCACCGAGGAGAACACGGCGGTGCGGCCGGACACGGTCGGCAGGAGGCGGAGGACCTGGCCGATCCCGATGCTGACGACCAGGGTGGCGGTCACCACGACGAGGATGGCGAGCCAGTGCCGGGCCACCTCGGCCAGCATCGTCCTGGTGGCCATGGCGCCGATGGAGGCGCCGAGCACCGCTTGCGCCGCCGCGCCCGCGAACCGGGTCGGCCTCGGTTCCCGACGGCCGGTGAGCGCCGCCGCCAGTCCACCCAGGACTCCCGCGAACAGCAGGGCGGCCGGCACGTGGAGCCACGTGAGGACCAGTGCGGACAGCGCGGTGGTGAGGACGACGAGGAACCAGGGCAGGACGGGCGAACGGCGGGAGGACACGATTCCGCTCCTCGTCGCGGTGGTGTTCCCACCACCGGAGTGGCTAGGGGACGAGCACGGCGAGCGGCACGTGGTGCTGGCCCGCGTGGACGTCCCGGTCGAAGAGGCTGCCCTGGCTGATCGGGCGGGGGTAGGAGATCTTGACGACGCGCAGCGAGGGGATGCGGAAGATCTGCACGCCCTCGGCCGGGACGTCGTAGAGCCTGGCTACGACGGCCTCGTTGACGAAGTCCTCGTTCGCGACGATCGCGTAGCCCGCGTCGTCGCGCATGAACAGCTCGATGGTGACCCAGAAGGGGCCCGCGTTCTTCGAGCGGACCTCCAGCGCCAGGTCGCCGAGGGTCGGACGGGCGGTGTCAGACACGGGCGGCGGCCTTTCGGATGCTGGTGCGGAACATGCCGGTCGGGGTCTCGGTGTCGACCACGTGGTTCAGGACGAACTCGTAGGCCGCGCCGCGCTCGGTCTCCGCGGGGGACGTGGGGAAGGCCAGGCTCGGCAGGTAGGCCATGTCCACCGCGGGCAGGTGCAGCATCAGCGGGTTGGCGACCTTCGCGACGGCCGTCGCGGTCGCCTGGTCGGCGGCCTGGACGAGCAGCATCACGCCGACCTCGCGGGCGAGGGAGGTCGCCGGGTCGAGGTGCCCGAGGACGGCGTTGTGGCCGTAGAGCCGGATGTCGAAGGCGTAGTCGGCGGGGTCGAGGCCGAGCGTCTGGCTCACCCGGCCGGTGAGGACCTGGCGGAGGAACTCGGCCCAGCCCTCGATGTCCTGGAGGATCAGCGGATCGCGGATCGCGGTGAACGACATGGTCTGGTAGCCGGTGATCCGGGCGCCTTCCAGCTTCACGGTGTGCTGGTCGGCGAGCTCGAACCGCGAGCCCTCGACGCGGACCCTGCGGTCGTCGAGGGCGGTGTAGACGGCGTCGGTGACGTCGATGGTGCCCGCGGGTTCGCGCATCCGGAACGGGTTCGCCGTCTCGTAGAGCATGTGCGCGGCCACCGAGTGCGGCGTGCAGGCGACGGACTCGTCGAGCGGTTCGATGACGAAACCGGTGTGGTCGATCGTGGCGAACACGCTGCCGGAGCGGGGGTTGGTCGTGCACTGGCCGCCGCACTCGACGATCTTCGAGGCGTGCCAGGTCGGTCCGGCGGGCATGCCCATCATGAGCGGGTACGCGGCGGCGACGGCGGTGTCGGTCGCGCGCCCGGCCAGGACGACGTCCGCTCCGGCCCGGAGCGCGGCGACGATGGGTTCGTGGCCCATCATCGCGACGATGTGGGTGCAGCTCTCCAGCGTCTCGGCCAGCAGTTCGCCCATGGGCGCCAAGGGGTGCACGCGGCCGGCGTCGAGGTGTTCCACGAGGTTCGCGGCCGTCTGCTCGCTGTGGATCGTCGCCACGGTGAGGTCGAGCCCGTCCTCGGCGATGATGTCGTCGACGATCTTCGCGACCCAGTCGACGCCCGAGTCCGTCCCGCTCGTGCCGCAGGAGCCGACGATCAGCGGGATGCGGGCCGTCGCGGCCGCGCCGAGGAGGATCCGCAGGTCGCGGGAGACCGCCGCGGCGGCCGTCTTCGGCGTGCCAGAGCCCAGGTAGTAGGGGCCCGAGTCGGTGGAGCCGCCGTCGACGGCGATGACGTCGGCTCCCAGGGACAGGCCGCGCTCGATGGCGGCCACGTCGAACCCGGCGCCCAGCATTCCCGAGGGCACCAGGATCCGCACTTCGTCGACTACCTCGTCCGGCTTGCTCATCCGCACTCCCCTGCACACTCGATGAGTTACTTTTGACTTTTGCTATAGCATAACATGATCACGGTCCACGCCGGTTCGCCGTGGGGACGTTCGTCGTGCACAGCACCGTCATCCCGAAAGCGCGCGAGCGGGACGACCCCGCGTGCCGAGGCGCCGTAGCCGACCAGGCCCAGTGTCGCGCCGCGCAGTTCGCGGCCACTCCCCCGCGGCCGGCGGCCGACGGCGACGCCGTTCGCGCAGGCCACCAGTGGTGATCAGGACCAGGGGCATCCCGTTCACAGCACCTTCCCGACGCCCGAGGTCCGGCGGCGCGCCAGCGCCTGGATCCGCAGCACCGCGACCACCGCGAGCACGGCGAGCAGGCCCGCGTCGAGCAGCATGAAGCGCCAGCCGGAGAGGTCGACCATGCCGCCGACGACGGTGGGACCGACCAGTCCGCCCAACTGCCAGGTCACCGTGTACAGCCCGGTGTAGGTGCCGATCACGCGCACGGAGGGGGCGAGGTTCCACAGCACCACGGCGGCGTTGATGATGAACCCGGAGGCGCCGATGCCGGCCAGGGCCAGCGCGACCGTGGTGGCGGTCGCGGTCGGCACGACGGTGGCCAGGACCATCGCCGCGGCGAAGATCGCCATGCCGATCGCCATCGTGCGCAGGCGGCCGATCCGTTCCGCCAGCAGCGCGGCGGGGTAGGCGGCGACCAGGAACGCCACGCCCGCGGGCAGCGTGAGCCCGCCCGCGTCACCGCGGGACAGGCCGACGGTCTCCATGGCGTACGGCGTCATCAGCGCCCGCGACGCCGCGTAGGCACCGGCGAAGAGCAGCACGGAGGCCAGCAGGAGCAGTTGGCTGCGGTCGACGTCGCGGAAGATGCCGCCCACGACCTCGCGCATGCGCACACCCCTGGCCGCGGGCGCCTCGGGGTTCTCCGCGGCGTTCCGGGCATCGGCGGCGTCCTCGACGAGCGCGGTCCGGTAGGCCCTCGAACGGTTGTCGCGCACCCTCCACACCAGCACGCCCACCGCGAGGAACGCGATCGCGGACGGGACGACGAAGGCGAGGGTCGGGTGGCTGTCGACCAGCAGGACGCTGATGACCGCCGTCGTGACGGTGGTGAGCCCGGAGGCGATCTTCACCGCCGCGTTGCCTCGGCTGCGGCGTTCCGGCTCGATGAAGTCGGGCATCAGCGACTCGACGACGGGCTTGAAGCTGTTGCCCACCAAGGCGAAGAGGAACATCACGACGACCAGCGACGCGAACGACCACGCGAGCGGGATGAGCAGGAAGAGGAGGGCCGAGGCGGGCATCACCACGGCGATGTAGGGCATCCGGCGCCCCCACCGGGTGCGGGTGTTGTCCGACCGGTTCCCCATCCACGGCTGGATGAAGATGCCGAGCAGGTTGTCCATGCCCATCAGCAGGCCCACGATCGCCGCGCTGCCGACGTGCTCGCGCAGCAGGGGCGGGACCTGCGCGTCGTAGAAGGTCCACATCGACTCCTGGGCGAACACCGCGAGCGCGCAGTAGAACGTGATCCCGCGTGCGGCCGCACGGTCGACGGGCGTGGTTACCGGCGTCATGCGAGTTCCTTCGGTGGAGTCGAGCGGGCCAGGTGGACGCACGGGTCGTGGCGTGCGACACACCGTAAAGTTGCTATAGCAAGATTGTCAAAAGTTTCTTAAGACTTAACCCATCGCACGTGCACTATCGTGGTGGCATGTCCCGCGACACCCTGAGCACACTCACGAACGACACGCTGGCCGACCGCTCGTACCGCGCGGTGCGCGAGGCCATCGGGTCCGGCGAGCTGCGGCCGGGCGAGAAGATCACCGAACGCGGGCTCGCCGAACGGCTGTCGGTCAGCCCCACCCCGGTGCGGGAGGCCATCCGGCGACTGGAGCAGGACGGGCTCATCGAGCGCACCGGCCCGCGCACGGTCGTCGTGGCCACGATCGGGGACACGGCGCGCCAGGACCTCGCCGAGGTCGAGATCGGCCTGCGCGGCCTGGTGGCGCGGTTCGCCGCCCGGCACGCCACCCCGGACCAGCTCGACCGGCTCGACGCGGTCCTCGACGAGGCCGACGACCTGCACATCGTCATCCGCAAGCGGCACGACGACGGCAAGCCCATCGACAAGCACCTCGAAACGCTGCTCGACGCCATGCAGCGGTTCAACGACGGTGTGAACGCGTGCGCCGCGAACTCGGTCCTGGTCCGGCTGCTCGACCAGACCAGGGTCTTCTCCCCCTCGGAGCGCCGGACGCGCCTGCTGGAGCGGGTCGCGGTCGACAAGGAGTTCGGCCGGGACCGCTACGCCAGCCACCGCGCGCTGGTCCACGCCCTGCGCGCGGGCGACTCCACCGCCGCCGAGCAGATCGTCCTGGAGGACGCGCGCGGCGGCCTCAACGCCCTGCGCGGCGAACCGCGCCAGGGCTGACCACCGCGCACCGAACACCGGCGGCTCAGCCCGCGGGCGCCACCGCGCGGCGCACGCTGTCGCGCAGCAGGGCCCGGCGGCGCTCATGGGCGTCGGCGGGTTCG
The DNA here is from genome assembly GCA_049997955.1 of Umezawaea sp. cmx-9-4. Lineage (GTDB taxonomy): Bacteria > Actinomycetota > Actinomycetes > Mycobacteriales > Pseudonocardiaceae > Umezawaea. Next base: position 119,796 of record JAEBDY010000018.1, read on the forward strand.
TCGGCGGTGGCCGCGTAGACGTTGCTGACCGGCGACCACGCCATCGACATGGCGATGACCATGGCCATCAGGTCGAACGGGTCGCCGTCGCGGACCACGCCCGCCGCCTGCGCCTCGGCGATGGTCCCCAGCTTGGTCCCGTCGAGGCGGTCGGCGTTCTCGACGAGGTGACCGGCGGGCCGGCGCTCCAGCCGGGCCCACGTGGCGAGTCGGATGAGGTCGGGGCGCCGGAGGTACTCGTCGTAGAGGCGCACGGCCCAGTCCGCCAGGTCGTCGGCGTCGATGGGCACGACGTTGACGATCCGTTCCAGGGACCCGAAGAAGATCGCGTCGAACAGCCCCTCCTTGTTGCCGAAGTAGGCGTAGAGCTGGGCCTTGTTGGTGCGCGCCGCGGCGACGACCCGTTCGATGCGGGCCCCGGCGATGCCGTGCTCGGCGAACTCGCGGGTGGCGACGTCGATGATGCGCTGCCGCGTGGCCGCGCCGCGGGCCGTCAGGTGCTGGTCGGACATGGCGCCACTCTACAGACAGAACATTCGGTTTGCTTTCCTGCCGGATCCGACCTACGGTGAAATAGCAAACCGAACAGTCTGTTTAAGGAGAGCCATGCGGAGCACCACCGGCTGGCAAGCGCAGGGTTCGACCGAGTTGCGCCGGGTGTCGATCCCCCGACGCGACCTCCGCCGCGACGACATCGCGGTGCGCGTGGACTTCTGCGGCGTCTGCCACACCGACCTGCACGCCGTCCGCGAGCACCGCGGCGAGGACTCGCCGGTGCTCGTGCCGGGCCACGAGTTCACCGGCGTGGTGACCGAGACCGGTCCGGACGTGACGGCCTTCCGGGTCGGCGACCCCGTCGCCGTCGGCAACATCGTCGATTCCTGCGGCACGTGCGCGATGTGCGCTGCGGGCCAGGAGAACTTCTGCCGCGAGTTCCCGACCTTGACCTACGGGGGCGCCGACCGCCACGACGGGACCCCGACGCTGGGCGCCTACTCCCGCGAATACGTCGTGCGCGACCGGTTCGCCTACCCCCTGCCCGCCGGACTGGACCCGGCCGCGGCGGCGTCCCTGATGTGCGCCGGGATCACCGTGTGGGAACCGCTGCGGGCTCTCGGCGTGGGGCCGGGCACCCGCGTCGCGGTGAGCGGCCTCGGCGGATTGGGACACCTGGCGGTCAAGTTCGCCGCGGCCCTGGGCGCCGAGGTCACGGTCATCAGCCGGTCGGCCGACCGCGCGGCCGAGGCCGCCCGGCTCGGCGCCCACGACCTCGTCGACTCCACCGACCCCGACCGGATGGCCGCGGCCCGCGACCGGTTCGACGTCCTGGTCGACACCATCCCCGTCCCCCACGACATCGGCCCCTACCTGGGACTGGTCGCCGTGGACGGCACCCTCAGCCACCTGGGCCACCTCGGGTCCATCACCGTCGAGGCGCTCGACCTGCTCATCGGCCGCAAGAAGCTCAGCTCAGCGGGCAGCGGGGGCCGTCCCGCCACCGCCGCCATGCTCGACTTCTGCGCCGCCCACGACATCACCGCCGACATCGAGGTCCTCCCGTCGGCCCGCGTGGCGGAAGCCCTGGACCGCCTCGAACGCAACGACGTCCGCTACCGCGTCGTCCTCGACCTGTCCGACCTGTCCTGACCGGGACCGGCGGCGCGCGGATCACGCCGACTGGCGGACCACCAGGGTCGGCTCGAACACGACGGAGGTGACGCGGCGGTCCTGCCTGCCGATGCGGTCGAGCAGCAGGCGGGCCATCTCGGCGGCCATGTCCTCCACCGGCTGGCGGACGGTGGTGAGGGCGGGGCGGCTGGCGGTGGCGGCGCTGCTGTCGTCGAAGCCGATCACGGCGACGTCGTCGGGCACCCGGCGGCCGTGGTCGCGCAGCACGTGCAGCGCGCCCGCGGCCATGAGGTCGTTCGCGGCGAACACGCCGTCCACGTCCGGGTACTCGGTGAGCAGGCGTTCCATCGCGCGCTCACCGCTGTCCTGGGTGAAGTTGCCCTCCACGAACGGCGCCTCGGCGTTCCCGTGCCCGGTCCACGCCTCGCGGAACCCGGCGAGGCGCTCCTGGCTCGCGGGCACGTCCAGCGGGCCGGAGATGGTCGCGACGCGGCGGCAGCCCCGCGCCACGAGGTGGTCCACGGCCAGCCGCCCGCCTTCGCGGTGGGCGAGGTCGACGTAGCTGATCGGCAGCGGCCGGGTCGGCCGGGCGAACAGCACGGAGGGCACGTTCGCCGCGACGAGCATCGCGGGCAGCGGGTCCTCGGAGTGGATCGCGACGACGATCGCGCCGTCGGCGTTGCCCTGCCGCAGGTGGTCGACCACGTGCGCGCGGGTCTCCGGGGTGTCGGCGAACATCAGCAGCGGGTAGATGCCGCGCGGCCGCAGCGAGCTGATGATTCCGCTGGCGACCCGGCCGAAGAACGGGTCCACGAGGATGTCGCCACCGGAGTCACCCGCACCGGAGACGACCAGCGCGATGGTGCCGGTGCGGCGGGTGACCAGTGAGCGGGCCGCCGTGTTGGGCGTGTAGCCCGTCTTGGCGATGGCCTTCCGCACGGTTTCCTGGATCGTCGGGTCGACGTTGCGGGTCGTGTTGATCACGCGCGACACCGTCGCCCGCGACACCCCCGCCACCCGTGCCACGTCCTCCAACGTGGGAGGACGTGCCTGGGACGCTGCGCTCATGGAGGCTTTATAGCACGGCGGAGAGCGCTCTCCAGATCACGAACCGGTCGAGTCGGGAGCCGAACGCCGACGCCCGGTGCTCCGGTCGAACCCGTGGACACCGCCTTCCCCCACCGTTGGAGAGCGCTCTCCACGGGTTTCTCCCTTATTGGCACGTTTCCCATCCGGGAACAACCCAATTCGCTGCCGATCCCACCATGAAGACCAGGTAGTCGACGTCACTTGACACGCACGACGCCGAGAGGCGAGGGTATTCCCATTCGGAGAGCGCTCTCCAAATCACCCCAGGAGTGATCGCCCCATGACGACCACGCAGAAACCCGGCACGGGCACCGACCTCGACGCGCTCCTCGACCGGCTGACCCTCGCGGAGAAGATCCGCCTGCTGTCCGGCGGCGGCGCGTTCCGCGGTCAGGCCGAGGAGTCCATCGGTCTGCGGGCGATCGTGTTCTCCGACGGCCCGGTGGGCGTGCGCGGCGAGCGGTGGGACGAGCGCGACACGGCGCTGACCCTGCCGTCGCCGACGGCGATGGCCGCGACCTGGGACGCCGACGTGGTGAGCGGGCTGGGCAGGCTGCTGGCCGCCGAGGCGCGGCGCAAGGGCGTGGACGTGCTGCTCGCGCCGAACCTCAACCTGCACCGCTCCCCGTTGGGCGGCAGGCACTTCGAGTGCTTCTCCGAGGACCCCCTGCTGACCTCCCGGATCGGCGCCGCCTACGTCCGCGGCGTGCAGTCCGGCGGCGTCGCGGCGACCGCGAAGCACTACGTGGCCAACGAGTCGGAGACCGAACGGCTCACCCTGGACGCCCGCGTCGACGAGACGACGCTGCGTGAGGTGTACCTGGCGCCGTTCGAGGCGGCCGTGCGCGCGGGCGCGTGGGTGGTGATGTCGGCCTACAACGGCGTGAACGGCACGTCGATGTCGGACAGCCCGCTGCTGGACGAGCCGCTGCGCGGCGAGTGGGGCTTCGACGGCGTCGTGGTGTCGGACTGGGGCGCGGTGCGCACGGTCGAGTCGTCCACGGACCTCGCCATGCCCGGCCCCCATGAACTGCGGGCCGAACCGCTGGTCGATGCCGTGCGCCGCGGCGAGGTGCGGGAGTCGGAGATCGACGACCGGCTGCGGCGGGTCCTGCTGCTGGCCAGGCGGGTGGGGGCACTCTCCCCCGACGCGGCGGTGGCGCCGCCCCGGATCACCCCGGACGAATCGCGCGGCAGGCTGCGGCGGGCCGTCGCGGCGGGCGCGGTGCTGCTGCGCAACGACTCGGTGCTGCCGCTGGACCCCGCGGTGCTGACCCGCGTGGCCGTGCTGGGCCCGAACGCCGTGGACGCCCGCGTGCAGGGCGGCGGCAGCGCCGGGGTCTTCCCGGCCGCCGTGGTCTCCCCCGTCGACGGCATCCGCGCCGCGCTCGCGGGTCGGGCCGAGGTGGTGCACCGCACGGGCGCGGTGCTGCACACCCGGCCGACCCCGTTGCGGCCCGAGCACACCAGCGACCCGGTCACCGGCGAGCCCGGTGTGCTGGTGCGCTACCTGGACGCCGACGACGAGGTGGTCCACGCCGAGCACCGGCTCAGCGGCCGGATCCTGGACCCGTCGATCGACGTCGACGCGGCCTTCGTCGAGGTCAGCGCGCTGCTGCGGCCGCCGTCGTCGGGTGACTGGCGGTTCGCCGTGGTCGGGCTCGGCGAGGTGCTGCTGGAGGTCGACGGGCACGTGCTCGTGGACGAGCTGGTGGTGCCGGAGTCGGACGACCCGACGTACGTGCACGTCACGCCGTCGTTCCGCGAGGCGGTCTGGCCGGTCGAGGAGGGCCGCGAGGTGCTGGTGCGCGCCCGGCGGCGGATGGCGCCCGGCGCGGGCTACGCGGTGGCGCTGGCCGCCGACCCGCCGAGGGTGGACGAGGACGCCGAGCTGGCGGCGGCCGTGGAGCTGGCGCGCACGTCGGACGTCGCGGTCGTCGTGGTCGGCACCACGGACGAGATCGAGAGCGAGGGCTTCGACCGCACCACGCTGGAGCTGCCCGGCAGGCAGGACGAGCTGGTGCGCGCCGTCGCCGCGGTGAACCCGCGCACGGTCGTGGTCGTCAACTCGGGCGGCCCGGTGGAACTGCCGTGGCGCGACGAGGTCGCCGCCGTTCTGGTCACCTGGTTCCCCGGCCAGGAAGCCGGGGACGGGCTGGCCGACGTGCTGTTCGGCGCGGCGGAGCCCGGCGGGCGGCTGCCGACCACGTGGGCCGCGCGCACGGCCGACGTGCCGGTGCTGGACACGACCCCGGTCGACGGGGTGCTCGACTACACCGAGGGCACGCGCATCGGCTACCGGGCGTGGGCGGGCGGGCCGGTGGCGCCCGCGTACTGGTTCGGCCACGGCCTCGGCTACACGAACTGGACCTACGAGGGCTTCTCCGCCCGCGACAACGTCGACGCCGAAGCCGGGTTCGACGTGCGCGTGCGGATCCGCAACACCGGGTCGCGCGAGGGCCGCGAGGTCGTGCAGGTGTACCAGGCCGAGGGTGAGGACCGGCGGCTCGTCGGCTACGCCGCCGTGCGGGCCGCTCCCGGCGAGGCCGTGTGGGTGCGGGTGCCGATCGAGCCGGACGCGCTGCGGCGGTGGTCGCCGTCCGACCGAACGTGGCTCCCGGCGGCGGGCGCGATCACGCTGCTGGCCGGCCCGTCGGCAGGCGACCTGCCGCTGTCGGGACGGCTCAACACCGCGTTCAGGTCGACTCGCGGATGACCAGTTCGGGCCGGAACATGATCTGCTGGTGGGCGTGCGACTCGGGGTGGTCGCACTCCTCCACCAGCAACCGGGCCGCCGTCCGTCCGATGTGGAGGGTCGGCTGGCGAACCGACGACAGCGGCACGGCGGCGTCGGCCGCGAACTCGATGTCGTCGTAGCCCAGCAGCGCGATGTCCTCCGGCACCCGGCGGCCGGTGCTCACCGCCGCGCGCAGCACGCCCAGCGCCAGCAGGTCGTTGGCGCAGAACACCGCCGTCGGGGCCACGCCGTCGTCGAACAGCGCCCGCGCGGCCTCGTACCCGTGACGTGCCTTGAGCGCGGGCACCTCGACGACGTCGACGACCACACCCGAACCGGCCACGGCGCGGCGCAGTCCGGAAAGCCTGTCCTTGCACTGCCGCAACGACAACGGCCCGGTGACGTAGGCGATCCGGCGGTGGCCCCGCTCCAGCAGGTGGGCTCCCGCCAGCTCACCGCCCGCCACGTCGTCCACGGCGACCGAGCAGCAGTCCACCCGCGGGTCGTGCCGGTCCACCAGCACGGTCGGGGTACCGCGGCGGCGCAGCGCGTCGAGCCGCTCCGACGTGGGCCCGACCGGGGTGATCAGCATCCCCCGAACCCGCTGCTCCTCCAGCAGTTGCAGGTACCGGTCCTCACGGGCCGCCTGCTCGTCGGAGTTGCACAGCACCAGCGCGTAGCCCAGTTCGGTCGCCACGTCCTCGATGCCCCTGGCGATGTCGTGGAAGAACGGGTTCGCCAGGTCCAGCACGACCAGGCCCAGCGACCGGCTGGTGCCCGCGCGCAGCTGGGCGGCCTGGGAGTTGCGCACGAAACCCAGCTCCGCGATGGCCGCGAGCACGACCTCGCGGGTGGCCTCGGACACCTTGTCCGGCCGGTTGAGGACGTTGGAGACCGTGCCGAGGGAGACCCCGGCACGTTCCGCCACGTCCTTGACGCTCGGTGCCACCGCGCGATCCTATTCGTCGAGCGACGATCCTGCCTGGGCCGATCACTGCCGTCCGGCGAACCTCCACGTCCCGAACGGCACGCGGTGCACTACGAATCCGGGCTCGGTGCGCACGAACTCCGCGCCGACGGGCGCGGTGACCGCCTCGCGCGTCCGGGCCGGGACGTGCACCTCGGCCGTGGACCCGACGGGGACCTCCACGGTGAGCTGCACCGCGGAGCCGACCAGCGACCAGCCGACCGACGCGGTGCCGCGCACGGTGCGGATCGAGGTCTGCGCCCACGTCACGCCCACCCGCGCGTCCGGCCGGACGACGAACGTCCTGTACCCGGCGTCGCCGGGACGCAGGCCCGCCACGTTCTCGTAGAGCCACTGCACGACCGTGCCCTGGAAGTAGTGGTCGCGCGACCGCGAGTCCGCGGGCCACATCTCCCACATCGTGTCGGCGCCGTTGTCGAACCAGAAGCCCCAGCTGGGGAAGCTGCGCTGAACCGCGATCGCGTGCGCCACGTCGGGGTACCCGTGCCGCGTCAACGCCCTCAGCAGCACGCTCGTGCCCAGCGCCCCGGTGTTGAGGTGGTCGCCGCGCGCCCGGATGTCCGCGACGAGCGCCTCCACGACCGACGACACCTGACCGGGCGGGACGAGGTCGAACACCAGCGGGATCGCCTGGGAGGTCTGGCGGAAGTCCGGGTCCTGCGCGCTGCGGTAGCGGCCGTCGACCAGGAACGTCGCGTTGAGCGCGTCGCGGCACGTGTTCGCCGTCGCCCGGTAGCGGGCCGAGACGTCGTTGTGGCCCAGCAGGTCGCCGAGTTCGGCCGTGGCGATGAGCGCGCGGTGCAGGTACGCGGTCGCGGTGAGCCGGGTGTCCTCCGGCGGGTTGCCGCCGTAGCCGGGCGGCAGGTAGTCGCCCAGCGCGGTGCTGGCCAGACCTCCTTGCAGGCGGCCGATCTCCCAGTCCAGGTACTTCGTCACCGTCGGCCAGTGGTCGGCCGCGAGGCGTTCGTCGCCGTACACCCGGTACATCTCGCGGAGCAGGAACGGGTACACCGTCGTCCACTCCGGCGCGGGCGCGGCCTCCTGGTAGCCCCAGCCGCCGCTGGGCACGATCACCGGCAGCGCGCCCGGCGCGGTCTGGCTGTCGGCGAGGTCGCCGATCCACTTGCCCAGGAACCGCTGCACGCCGAACGCGTGCGCCAGCACGGGGGCGCCGAGCTGCGCGTCACCGGTCCAGCCGTTCTTCTCGTACATCGGGGTGTCGGTGGGGATGCCGTGCAGGTTGTTGAGCAGGGTCCGCTTCATCGCCCGGTCGAGCTGCTCGAAGAACGGCTTGGAGCAGCGGAACACGCCGGTCTCCGGGACGTCGCTGTGCACGACCCGGCCGACCACGTCCTCCAGCGCGGGCTTGTAGGGGAAGCCGGTGACCTGGACGTAGCGGAAGCCCTTGTAGGAGAAGCGCGGCTCCCACGTCTCGGTCCCCTGCCCGGAGCACGTGTACTCGTCGACCTGGTGGCGTCCGGGCACGTGGCCGTTGGTGTTGAGCACGCTGCCGTCGGGGTTGAGCCGTTCACCGTGCGCCAGCCGGATGACCGTGCCCGCGGGTGCGCGGACGGAGATCCTGCTCCACCCGGCCATGGTCCGGCCGAGGTCGACCACGTGCACACCCGCCCGCAGTTCGGTCACGGCGGTCGCGGGCACGGTCTCCACGACCCGGATCGGTTCGTGCTGCTGGGCCAGCAGCGTCCCCTTGGGAGGGTCGACGAGGGTGGGTTCCCGCCAGTCCCCCGGAACGCGGCGGGCGTCGTAGGACTCCCCCGCGTACAGGGAGTTCGTCACCGTGGGGCTCTCCGCGACCCGCCAGCCCGCGTCGGAGGCGACCGTGGTGCGCGAGCCGTCGGCGTGGGTGATCTCCAGCTGCGCCAGCAGTTTCGGCTCGGCGTGCCAGTGCGCCTGCTCCCAGCGCCACACGTTCGGCGTGGTCATGCCGTAGAAGCCGCGGCCCAGCGCCACGTCGAGGGTGTTCGCGCCCTGGACCAGCCGCGCGGTGATGTCGTGGGTGGCGTAGAGGACCGTCTCCTCGTAGTCGGTGAAGCCGGGGTCCAGCACCCGGTCGCCGACCTTGCCGCCGTTGAGCTGGGCGTCGTAGTAGGCCAGTCCGGCGATGTGCAGCCGAGCGCTCGCCACGGGCTTGGCGAGGGTGAACTCCTTGCGCAGCACCGGTGCCGGGGGTTCCACGACCAGGCTGACGCCACGGCCCCACGGGCTCTGGCCGTACGCCGCGAGCACGACCGCGGCGGCCCACGCCGAGTCGTCGAACCCCGGTTGCCGCCAGCCGGCCTGCTCGGTGTCGGCGACCTTCCACCCGGTCCCGGTGACCAGTTCCCGTGGCCCGGAGCCGGATTCGACCACCAGCCGCACGAGCAGGCCACCGGGGTTGACCGAGACGTTGCCGCGGTTGGTGGCGAGCGCCGCGAGCACGACCCGGCCACCGGCAGCGCGCACCAGGGCGGTGACGTCGGCGGACTTGCCGAGCTTCCAGCCGTCGACCTGCTCCGGCGAGGACAGCACCTGCTGCCCGTTCAAGAACAGGGTGAAGTCGTCGTCGGCGGTGGCGACGACCCGTGCCCGCGTGATCCCCGACGGCACGTCCAGGCCCGCGCGGAACCAGCGCGGACCCGACGGCGCGCCGGACGGGGTCGCGCCGGGCGACCAGATCCACGACGCCGGGTCGAAGGACAGCCCCGCGACCGGTGGCGCGGCGCCGATCCACCTGGCGGTCCACGGTGTGCCGAGGAACGCCGTCTCCCACCACTTCGCCGTGCTCCACGCCGACGCCCTACCACGCTGGTCCCACACCCGGACACGCCAGGTGTAACGGGTGTGCGGGCGCAGCGCGGGACCGTCGTAGACGATTCCGACGCTGCGGTCGGACACCACCTTCCCGGTGTCCCACACCCCGTCGACCCGCACCTGGTACGCGGACTGCCCACCACCTGCGCTGTCCGCCGCCAAGATCCACGACAGCCGGGGTTTCGGCACGTCCGTGCCCAACAGGGTCTCCGCGTACTCGACCGAGGTGGACTCGATCCGCAGTCCACCCGCCGGTTCGACGTCGGCCGCCGCGGTGCCCACCGGAAGTGCCAGAACCCCTGCCCCCACCGCGGAACCCAGCAAGAAGTCCCGTCGGTTGACCCCGCCGCTCATCGGTTTCCCCTCGTCGTCCACTCGTTCAGGGCACGATCGGTCAGGCGCCCCACCCGGCTTGTTCGCCGCCAACGCGGTCAGCGCTGATCCGATCGCCGTAACCGGACCGGCGGTAGGCCCGGACGGGATCGGGGTCGAGCCCCATGTCGGTCCGCAGCTCGGCGAGCAGCGGTCGCACATCGGTGTTGTAGGCGTCCATCAGCACCTCGTTGGACTCCAGCACGTCGCCGGAGTCCTGAGCCGCTTCGAGCGCGTCCACGTCGACCAGCAGCGCTTTCGCCGTGGCCTCCTGGACGTTGAGCACCGAGCGGATGATCGCGGGGATCTTCGCCTCGATGTTGTGGCACTGGTCGAGCATGAAGGCGATGCCCGCCTCGGGTTTCAAGGCGTCGCCCCGCACGATCTCGTGCATGATCCGGAACAGCTGGAACGGATCGGCCGCCCCCACCATGAGGTCGTCGTCGGCGTAGAAGCGGCTGTTGAAGTCGAACGCGCCCAACCTCTTGGCCCGCACCAGGAACGAGACGATGAACTCGATGTTCGTGCCGGGGGCGTGGTGACCGGTGTCGATCACCACCTGCGCCTTGGGCCCGAGTTCGACGCAGTGCGCGAACGCGGTGCCCCAGTCCGGGATGTCGGTGGCGTAGAACGCGGGCTCGAAGAGCTTGTACTCCACCAGCATCCGCTGGTCGTCACCCAGCCGGTCGTACACCTCCCGCAGCGCTTCGGCCAGCCTGTCCTGCCGTCGCGCCAGGTTGTCCTGACCGGGGTAGTTCAGCCCGTCGGAGAACCACAGCTTGAGGTCGCGCGACCCCGTCTCGTCCATGATGGACACGCAGTCGAGCAGGTGGTCGGTCGCCTTGCGCCGGATCCGGGGATCCGGGTTCGTGACGCTGCCGAGCTTGTAGTCGTCGTCCTGGAACACGTTGGAGTTGATGGCGCCCAGGGCCACGCCGCGGTCCGCGGCGTGGTCCGCCAAGGCCCGGTAGTCGTCGACGGCGTCCCACGGGATGTGCAGCGCCACCGTCGGCGCGACGCCGGTGAAGGCGTGCACCTGGGCGGCGTCGTCGATCTTCTCGAACGGCGTGCGCGGCACACCGGGTTGGGTGAACACCTTGAATCGGGTGCCGGAGTTGCCGTACGCCCACGACGGCGTCTCGATCCGCTGTGCGCGCAGGGCGGCCTTCACCCGGTCCGTGGTCTCCGTCATCGTGCTCCCCCGGTCTAGAAGTCGAACTGGTCGATGTTGCTCGAGGTGAACTCCGTCGGCGGGCCGAGGACCAGTTCGCCCTTGGCGCCGACGGTGTAGTCGCCGAGGTCGCCCGCCTTGAACTTCTCGCCCTCGGCGCCGGTGATCTGACCGGACGCGAGCGCGGCGGCGGCGTAGACGGCCAGGTAGCCGAGCTTGCTCGGGTCCCACAGCGCGAACGACTTGACGGTGCCGTCCTTGACGTAGTCGCGCATCTGGTTCGGCGTGCCGAGACCGGTGAGCGCGACCTTGCCCTTGTACTCCGAGGAGCTGAGGTAGCGGGCCGCCGCGGCGACGCCGACGGTCGTCGGCGAGATGATGCCCTTGAGGTTCGGGTGCGCCTGGAGCAGACCCTGGGTCTTCTGGAACGACGTCTGGTCGTCGTCGTTGCCGTACGCCGTTTCCACCAGCTTGAGACCGGCGTTGGCCGGCTTGGCCAACTCGGTCTTCATGATCTCGATCCAGGCGTTCTGGTTGGTGGCGTTGGGGGTCGCGGACAGGATCGCGATCTCACCCTGGCCGCCGGTCGCGTCCGCGATCATCTTCACCTGGATGGTGGCGATCTCCTGCGTCGTGGCCTGGTTGACGAAGATGTCACGGGCGTCGGGCGCGGCGTCGGAGTCGAACGTCACGACCTTCATGCCCTGCGACCGCGCGGTCTTCAGCGAGGGGGCCACGGCGTTGGCGTCGTTCGCCGACAGCACCAGCGCGTTCTGCTTCTGCTGCGCGGCGGTGTTGATGTAGGTGACCTGGGAGGACGCGCTGGCCTCCGACGGACCGGTCGCCTTGAGCTCGGCCTTGATCGCCGAGGCGGCGTCGTCCGATCCCTTCTGCGCCACGGTGAAGTACGGGTTGTTGACCGCCTTCGGCAGGAAGGTGATCTTCAGCCCCTCCTTGAGGGTCGCGTTCGGATCGGCCGCGGCGGAGCTGCCCGCCGCGGGGGCGTTGGTCTGGGCGCTGTCCTTGCTGGTGCCGCTGCACCCGGCCAGCGCTACCGCGCTGGACAGCAGCAGCACCAACGTGGTGACCGCGGGGCGTGGGGTCATGGTGATCGCCTTCCTGTGCTTGAGGATCGAACGCGGGCCGTCAGCGCGGGCGCGAGCACGCTCACCAGGAGCAGGAGCCCGGTGACGACGGTGAGGATCTCGGTGGAGACGTCGTCGAGGATGAGGACGTTGCGCAGCCCGCCGAGCAGCAGCACTCCGGCGAGCACGCCGCCCAGCGTTCCGCGTCCGCCGAAGATGGAGACGCCGCCGAGGAGCACGGCGGCGACGACCGCGAGTTCCAGGCCGACTCCGTTGTCGGCGCGGGCACTGGAGAAGCGGAACGTGTAGACGATCCCGGCGAGCGCGGACATCGCGCCGGTCAGGACGAACAGCGTGAGCTTGACCCGCTTGACCCGGATGCCGGAGAAGCGGGCGCCTTCCTCGTTGGAGCCGATCGCGTAGACCGAGCGGCCGAACGAGCTGGTGTGCAGGGTGATCGCGAACGCGATGGCCAGCACCGCGCACATCACGATCGGGTAGGGCAGCCAGGTGCCGGGCACCGGCGTGGTGCCGAACCGGGTGAAGTTCGCCGGGAAGTCGGCCACCGCCCGGTCGCCGAGCACGACGAGCGCCAGTCCCCGGTACAGCGCCAGGGTGCCGATCGTGACGGCCAGCGACGGCAGCCCGAAGCGGGTCACCAGCAGGCCGTTGACCGCCCCGCACACCGCGCCGAGGACTACCACCGTCGGCAGGATCGCCTCCAGCGTCCAGCCCGCGTCCCACAGCTCGCCGATGACCGCGCTGGACAGGCCCAGCACCGACGCCACCGACAGGTCGATCTCACCGGACACCACCACCAGCGTGAGCGGCAGCGCGATCAGGGCGATCTCGCCGATGTCCAGGCCGAGGTAGAAGAGGTTGCCGCCGTCCAGGAACGCACCACCGGTGCGGATCTGGCCGACGACCGCGACGAGCACCAGGAGCGCGACCAGTGCGGTCTCCCAGCGGGCGAACCGCTCAAGCATCGTGGTCACTCCTTCCGCGCAGCTCCCTGGCGAGCTTCAGCGCCAGGAGCCGGTCGACGGTGATGGCGCCGATGAGCAGGGCGCCGCTGATGGCCTGCTGCCAGAACGCCGGGATGCGCAGCACGACCAGGCAGCTCGCGATCGTGCCGAGCAGCAGGGCGCCCAGCGCCGCGCCGACGACCGTGCCGGAGCCGCCGAAGATCGCCACGCCGCCCACGACGACGGCCGCGACCACCTGGAGCTCCAGGCCGGTCCCCGCGGCGGCGTCGACCGTGCCGTAGCGGGAGACCCACAGCGCGCCCGCCAGGCCGGCCATCGTGCCGGACAGCACGAACGCGGTGAACACCCGACGCGCCACCGGGATCCCGGCCAGCACGGCGGCGTCCGGGTTGGAGCCGATCGCGTAGAGGTCGCGGCCGGAGCGGTACGAACGCAGGTACAGCGCCGCGGCGCCGACGACGGCGAGCGTGATCAGCACGAGCACCGGAACGCCGAACAGCCTGCCGTTGCCCAGGTCGAGCAGCTCGTCGGGCAGGTTCGATGCGTTGACCTGCTTCCCCTGCGCCAGCGCGAAGTCGACGCCGCGGAAGACGTAGAGCGTGCCGAGCGTGACGACCAGGCTGGGCACCCGGCCGACGGCGACCAGCAGTCCGTTGACGACCCCGCAGACCGCGCCGATCACCACGCCGAGCAGCAGCCCGGCGACGATCGGCGTCCCGGGGTGGTCGGCGAAGGTCTGCGCGGTCAGGAACGCCGAGAGCCCCAGCGTGGAGCCGACGGACAGGTCCACGTTGCGGGTCACCACGACGAGCGTCTGGCCCACGGCGAGCACGGCCACCACGGAGGCGTTGAGCAGCAGGTCGCGGATGCCCTGCGCCTCCACGAACCGCGGGTTGACGAACGCGGTCGGGATGATCACCAGCGCGAGCGCCACGACGATGCCGAGTTCACGGGCCCGTCCGACCAGGTCGGCGAGCCGTCGGGCGCGCGAGGGCGCGACGGTGGTCACGACCCCGCCCCCGTCCGGCCCGCGGCGGCCAGCGCCACCCGTTCCTCGGTCGCGTCGGCGCGCGGGATGTCGTCCACGAGCCTGCCCTCGTGCATGACCAGCACGCGGTCGGCCATGCCCAGCACCTCCGGCAGTTCCGAGGAGATCATCAGCACCGCCACGCCCTCCCCCGCCAGTTCGGACAGCAGCCGGTGCACCTCGGCCTTCGTGCCGACGTCGATGCCGCGGGTGGGCTCGTCGACGATCAGCACGGACGGCCGCCGGGACAGCCACTTCGCGAGCACGACCTTCTGCTGGTTGCCGCCGGACAACGTGGCGGCGGCCGCGCCGAGGCGGGCCGTCTTGATCCGCAGCTTGATCGACCAGTCCTCCGCGAGCCGCCGTTCGGCGCCGCGCGTCAGCAGCCCGAAGCGGGACAGGCGGCCGAGCGAGGCCAGTGCGACGTTGCGCTCCACCGAGGCGTCCACGACCAGGCCCTGCTGCCTGCGGTCCTCGGGGACGAGTCCGATGCCCGCGGCCATCGCGGCGGTCGGCGAGCCGAGCCGCAGCTCGCGGCCGTCGACGAGGACCTCGCCCGCGTCGACGGAGTCGATGCCGAAGATCGCGCGGGCGACCTCGCTGCGGCCCGCGCCGACCAGTCCGGACAGCCCGACGATCTCACCGGCCCGCACGTCGAAGGAGATGTCGGTGAACACGCCCTCCCTGGTGAGCCTGCGGACTTCGAGCAGCACCTGGCCGGGAACGGTGTCCTGCTTGGGGAACAGCGCGGACAGCTCGCGGCCGACCATGCGGCGCACCAGCCCGTCCGGCGTCTCGCCGGTCAGCGGCCCGGTCCACACGTGCTTCCCGTCGCGCAGCACCGTGGCCCGCTGGCACAGCGCGAACACCTCGTCGAGCCGGTGCGACACGAACAGCACGGCCGTCCCCTGCTCGCGCAGCACGCGGACCACCTCGAACAGGCGCTCCACCTCGCGGGAGGAGAGGGCGGCGGTCGGCTCGTCCATCACGACCACCCGCGCGTCGAACGACAGCGCCTTGGCGATCTCGACCACCTGCTGGTCGGCGATGGACAGGCCGCGCGCCGGCCGGGCGGGGTCGAGAGCAACGCCGAGCCGGTCGAACAGGGCGGTGGTGTGCGCGTGCATCGCCTTGGTGTCGATGCGCCGCCCCGCCTTGAGCGGCTGGCGGCCGGTGTAGACGTTCTCCGCGATCGAGAGGTCCCCGAAGAGCATCGGCTCCTGGTAGATCACCGCGATGCCCGCGGTCCTGGCGTCGGCCGGACCGGAGAACCGCGTCTCCTCGCCGTCGACCAGCACGCGTCCGCTGTCGGGGCGGTGCACGCCCGCGAGGGTCTTGATCAGCGTGGACTTGCCCGCGCCGTTCTCGCCCAGCAGCGCGTGCGCCTCGCCGGGCGCCAGGGCGAGGGTCACGTCGGTCAGGGCGGCGACCGCGCCGAAGGACTTCGAGACGCGGTCGAGCACGACGAGCGGCTGCTCCTGAGGTAGGTCCACACACGACTCCCGGTACGTGATGAAACGTTTCAATCATGAGGCGTAAGGGAGTGTGCTACGCGTCACATCCGCTGTCAATGGGGCGGATGGACCAGCTCAACCTCGGCGTTCGGCCCTCTCGGATCTCGACCGCAGCGACTCCTGGGGCTCCGGACGGCGTTCCACCGGCTCCCGCGGCTCGGCGACACCGGGGTCGCCGTGCTTCGCGACGAGCGAGGTGTAGATCGGATGCGGATCCTGCTGCGTCACGGTGTGGACCTCCTGCGCGTCGTTCTCGGCATCGTCCCTGGTGACTACCCGTCCACAGGCGACAGGCACATCCTGCGCCGCGGGTCCGACATTTTCCTGCCATCCGGCGGAAACACGCGGGAACGCTTTGATCAAAGTCAACCGGTTCGCCTGGTGGAGCGGCGAGTTGGACGGTGTGGGACCACTCGCGGCGCACCGGTCTGGTTGAAGGCTTGACCAGACCTCCGTCACCTCTTTCACGCCACCGCCATCGGCCGACCGGTGCTCAGAAGTTCACGGTGGACGGGGTGCGCCACCCGGTGCCCGCGCCGGCATGACGATCCAGCGGCGGCCCGCTCCCGACGTCCGGCGGCGAAGGGGTTGTGCCACTTGCGTTCCCGGCGCGACACCTCCCGCGCCCGGTCCGCCTGCCACAATCAACGGGTTCGCCGGACGACGAAGGAGCCTCGTGCCACCCATCTCGGAACCGCTGCGGAAGCTGGGCTTCCTGACCATCGGCCTGTTCGACGAGGCCGACCCGCGCAAGGGCCACGAATCGACGCTGGCCCTCATCGAACTGGGCGAGCGGCTGGGGTTCGACAGCGCGTGGGTGCGCCAACGGCACCTCCAGTACGGCATCTCCTCCCCCGTCGCCGTGCTGGCGGCGGCGACGCAGCGCACGTCCCGCATCGAACTCGGCACCGCCGTCATGCCGGTCGGCTGGGAGAACCCGCTGCGACTGGCCGAGGACCTGGCGACGGTCGACGTCCTTTCCGGCGGGCGCCTCAACCCCGGCGTCAGCGTCGGGCCGCCGATGCACTTCGACGAGGTCAAGAACGCGCTGTACCCGGACACCGCCGACGTCGAGGACTTCGGCTACGAGCGCGTCCGGCGGCTGCTCGGTTTCGTCCGCGGCGAACCGGCGACCGACTTCAGCGGCACCGAGGGCTTCGAGGTGTTCTCCCACCGGGTCCAGCCGCACTCCGAGGGTCTGGGCCGCCGCATGTGGTACGGCGGTGCCAGTCTGCGTTCGGCCCGGTGGGCGGGCGAGAACGGGATGAACTTCCTGACCAGCAGCGTGGTGAAGGCCGAGGAGTCCGAGGACTTCGCCGAGGTGCAGCTCTCCCACGTGCGGGCGTTCCGCGCCGCCCACCCCGACGGCGACCGGGCTCGCGTCTCGCAGGGCCTGGTGGTCATCCCCACCGACGGCGCGACCCCGGAGCAGCGCGCCAGGTACGAGGCCTACGCCGAGGAGCGCCTGCCCCGCACCGCGACCCCGCAGGGCCCGGCCAGGATGGTGTTCGCCCCCGACCTGGTCGGCACCTCGGCCGAGATCGCCGAACGCCTCCACGCCCACCTCGCGTTCCGCGAGATCAGCGAGGTCGCGTTCGCCCTCCCGTTCACCTTCGAGCACGACGACTACGTGCAGATCCTCACCGACGTCGCCACGAAGCTGGGGCCGGAACTCGGCTGGGAGCCCAAGGGCTAGCGGGCCCGCAACTCACCCGATCGAGGTTCGGCCGCGGTTTTCGAGCACCGCCCGGAACGGGTACCCACCCGGCGGAGCAGTTCCCTGCCGCGGGAGGAACGCCATGGACGTGCGACTGCCGATCATCCGGCGCGCCGAAGCCCATTCGCCGTGGGAACTCCAGATAACCG
The DNA here is from genome assembly GCA_049997955.1 of Umezawaea sp. cmx-9-4. Classification (GTDB taxonomy): domain Bacteria; phylum Actinomycetota; class Actinomycetes; order Mycobacteriales; family Pseudonocardiaceae; genus Umezawaea. Next base: position 137,071 of record JAEBDY010000018.1, read on the forward strand.
ACGAGGACACCGCGGTCGTCGTGCGCCGGACGGTGCGCGAGCACTGCCGGTCGTCGGTGCACGGCGGTCTCGTCGACGACGTGCTGCTCGTGGTGAGCGAACTGATCACGAACACCTACCCGCACACCGAGCAACCGCGACTGCTGCGGCTCTCGTCCTTCCGGCGCGGACTGCTCGTCGAGGTCGGTCACGTGGACCCCGCGCCCGTCCTGCTGGCTTCGCCATCACGACCGTGCCCCAGTCGGACGTGCACCCTGCTCGACGAGCTGTGCTCCGGCTGGGGCGTCCTGCCCGAACCGGACGGCGGCGAGTCCGCGTGGGCCCTGCTGCCGGGGTCAGGGGTTCTCTAGCGCCAGCGCCTCGGCCGTGGTCCGGTGGAGGTTCAGCACGCGCTCCAGGTCCGTGGCCAGGATCGGCCGCAGGACCCGGCGGTCCGACGCCGCGACCCGCAGGACGACCCCGTGGCGGCAGGCGAGTTCGTGGCACCGCACCAGCATGTTCAGCCCGGTCGAGTCCAGGTAGGTCACCGGCGTCAGGTCCACCACGACCACGGCGACGGAGGTGCACGCGGTAGCGGCCTCGACCGCCGCGACCACGTGGCGCTCCAGCTCCGGCACCGTGTCGAGGTCGAGTTCGCCCGATGCGGTGACCATCACGGCACCCACGTGGAAACCGCACCGGACGGTCAGCGACTGCGGTTCCTGCCAGGTGTCGCCCGCGGTGACGGCGATCTACCTCACCCCTGGCATCGAGGGGACCTCCGCGCCACCGCGCGGTTTCGGGACGAACGAAGACGCCTCCGCCGGGCAGCGGTACACGGTGACCAGCTCGTCGGCCCTGGTGATCTCCAGCGCACGGCCCACGCAGCGCCCGGCGGTGACCACCGCGAGGTGGACGCCGAGCCGGTCGGCCCGGTGGACCGCGCCGACGAGGACGGAGATCCCGCTGGAGCCGACGAAGCTCATCAGCCGGAGGTCGACCACCAAGGTCTTGGGCCGCTCGTCCAGCAGTTCGAGCACCGTCCGCCGCAGAGCGCCCGCGGTGGCGATGTCGATCTCCTCGACCACCGTCAGCACGGTCGCCCCTTCGTACCGGACAACCTGCGCACGCCCAGTCGATACCGCGTCGTCCATCGTGGAACCTCCGCCGTGAATGCCGAGAACAGCCGGAAAGCCCTGGTCGTCTCCTTGTCGTTCCCCTGTCGGTCTGCCGACGGTAGGCGCTGGTCACCACTGCCACAAGGTCAAGCCGTTCCCCACCGTCGATTTCACCGAATTGGGTAACCCGACGACCCGCAGTGACCACGTGCCCCCCGACTTGACGAATCGGCGTGGTTCGCGTTATCGCGATCACCGCGAAATCGACTTAGTATGATCACATGGACGTTGAGACAACGAATTCTCCTTCCGAGACCCTCAGCCCCGCCGCAGTGCTGGGAATGGCGTTGGAAGCGGCGGCCGCACCGCTGCGGCACCTCGACGACCCGGCCGGTCCACAACCGGTTCCGGGGGAGGTGGTGAACCGAGTCCTGCGGGTCTTCGTCGGCACCACGAAGCCCGTGCAGGCCCAGCTCGCCGCGCTGGCCCACACCGATCCCAACGGCAACGTGGCCAAGGCGTTGCTGCACGTGAAACGCGCTTTCAGGCACTTCTGCTCCGACAACGGCCTGACCGAGGGACGTGCCGAACTCCTGGCGGCCCGAGCCTCGCTGGAAGACCACGCGGGTCCGATCCCCCGGCAGCGCTGAGACCCGGCGCGGGAGCCCTCGCGACGATTCGCCCGGCGTCCGAACAAGGGCAGGGCTGACCCCGAGCACGCGAAAAACGGAACAATTGATGTTTGGTTCACGTTCTGCGCCTGTTCCGGTCCGACCCCGCGACCGTCACCCGGGCGCTTTCACGCGGAGGGCCGGTCGAACGTCACGACACCCGAAATGATAATTCCTCTTCACGTTCTACCGCACGCGCGGTCACCATTTCCCGACCGCACCCCTTGACGGTCGAACGCGCACGAAGAAGGCCGGAATTCCATTCACGTTCTTCCGGTGCCCGAATTGCTCGCCGGCCCATTGCCGTGATGTCCGGTGGCGTGTGGGACGACAGGTCCGCCACAGCGGCCGGAGGGCGGAGCGTGGTCGTCGGGCGGGCGGTCCGCCGTCGCCACGTCGCTCGGTCCGGACGGCTCGGCGGTCGACGGTGGGCGTGCTCCGAAGTCATCGGCGGAGGGAGCAGGCGTGACGACCTGCTCACCTGGCGCGTCGGTGACCGCAACGGGATTTTCGTTGCGTGTCAACACTTTGTTAGCCGACCGAGGCCCACCCGCCCGGACAGGATCACCGACTTCCCCGCGCAGTACCGGGTTCGGCCGTTCCACGGTAGGTCCGATCAGGACAGGTCACGGGGCGAAGCCCGTGGGTTCACCTCATGGGCGGGGAAAGGAGCCGATGGGGTTTGAGGTGCACAGCCTCGCGGAAGGTGACCACGACCACCCGTTCGCGACTGTCCTTTTCGGACTAGCCCGTGAGCGGCCCCTCCGCGGTCACCGTGAGTGAAGACGATTCGACATTCGTTCCCCGCACGGGTTGACCGCGCCAACCAGCGTTTTCCCCCCGTACGGGCGTGGGTAGCCGCTGCGCGGAAGCAATTGCCTTGGCGGACCGCACGAGGGCAGGGGAGTCATGTCGACACGACGCGGATGGAACAGGTGGGCCACGCGCACCACGCTGATGACGGTGGTACTCGGGTGCCTCACCTCGACCCACCTCCAGGCGACCGCCGAGGTGCGGTTGGAGGAGGGGTCGGCCGACCACTACCTCGGTTCGCAGATCGCCAAGCACGAAGGAGCGGGGAACACGTCGACATCCGCTCCGGCGGTGTCCGTGGACGGCGCGGTCGAGGGCATCGACGTGAGCAGCCACCAGGGCGCCGTCGACTGGCACGGGCACTGGAACGCGGGGAAGAAGTTCGCCTACGTCAAGGCCAGCGAGGGCACCGGTTACCTCAACCCGGAGTTCGCGCAGCAGTACAACGGTTCCTACGCGGTCGGCATGATCCGCGGCGCGTACCACTTCGCGCTGCCGGACCGGTCGGACGGGGCCACCCAGGCGCACTACTTCGTCGACAACGGCGGCGGGTGGTCAGCCGACGGCCAGACCCTGCCCGGCGTGCTGGACATCGAGTACAACCCCTACGGCAGCACCTGCTACGGGATGTCGGGCGCCGCCATGGTGCAGTGGATCCTGAGCTTCAGCAACACCTACGCGGAGCGCACCGGTCGGTGGCCGGTCATCTACACCTCGACGCACTGGTGGGCCCAGTGCACCGGCAACCAGGGCGACTTCAGCGCCACCAACCCGTTGTGGGTCGCGAGGTACTCCGACTCCGTGGGCGAACTGCCGCACGCGTGGTCGGTCTACACGATCTGGCAGTACACGTCGACGCCGCTGGACCAGAACGTGTTCAACGGCTCCTACGACCGGCTGGTGGCGCTGAGCACCGGGATCCCGTCGGTTCAGTAGCCGTTCGCCTGGCCCGCGAACCGGGCGGACGGAACCGCTCCGCCCGCCAGCGGGAAGGAGATCCGGTCGGTGCGCCCGTCGGAGGTGTACCGGCGCCGGGGATCGGCGGCGAGCTCGTCGAGCCGAACCGAGGAACCGTAGCCCGCGTCCTCGCCCGTGGGCCCCTGCGACCGGATGCGCGGCACGTTCAGCGGGTCGAAGGCGTCGGCGAAGGGCGAGGGCGACGGTTCGGCGCCGACCAGGAGAACGCAGTGGTGGTCGTAGGTGACGCCCGCCGCCGCACCGCGCAGGGCCAGCGCGGACTCCTCCGGCGCGATGCCGAACGGCAGTGCCAGGCTGGTCACCCGGTACCCCGGCACCGCCTGTTCGATCGCCACCTGCCCCCGTGCGATCTCCTGCTGGACACCCGCGCTGTCGAGCCCGGCGAGGTCGGCGTGACCGTGGGTGTGGTTGCCGATCTCGAAACCGTTGTCGCGCAACCAGGTCAGGTCCGCGCCGCCGAAGGGGCCGGAGTTCACGTACAGGCTCGCGACCGGGCGGAAGCCGGGGTGCTCGTCGGCCACCTGGAGCAGGATGCCGACGGCGGTGTCCGGCGCGGGACGGCCGTCGGCCCCGAGGGAGAACTGGGTGGGGTCTCCGTCGTCGAAGGTGAGCACGACGGGGTGGGAGCCCGCCGGGATGTCGATCTTCCCGACCGCGAAGTCGGACGCGGTCACCGGCACGTACCCCTCGGTGGCCAGCCTGCGGAGTTCGGCGCGGAACTCCTCGGGGTCGCGGTCGTACACCGACGTGGGGTTCCGCACGACGCGGTGGTACATCAGCACGGGCACTTCCCCGAGTTCGTTCGCCCGGACTTCCGCGGGCTCCGGTATCCGTGAAGTCGGAGCGGAACTCGACTGGGGAACCGCGCTGGGCTGCGGGGCGAAGGCCGCGACCGGCGATTCGCCCGTGGTGCAAGCGGAAGCGGAGATGACGACGGCTGCGATGATCGCCGTCGAACGTTCGAGGGTCTTCATCATTCGGAAGCTACGCCGGTAATCGGGAAAGACCGCCGTGAATGACACGTCCGGATGACATCCGATGCGGCGGGTCGAATCGGAATGGCGGAATCACCGGTTCCCCGACCCGGCCCCGTCACACCAGGTGCTGCTGCTCGTTCACCACCGCTCGGCAGTTCTCGATGAACGGGAGCGGCAGCACCACCCGGACGACCGGCGCCTGTTCGCCGTCCTCGTCCCTGGCGATGCCGGTCGCGTCCGTGACCAGCACGACCGGCAGCAGGTGGAAGTTGACCACGAAGGTGAACCCGTCCCCGACGGTGAACGCGACCGGCTCGCCCCGGTGGCTCCACGACCGCACCGCGTCCGCCAGCTCCGGGACCGTGACGTCCTCGCACTCGATGAGGAACGGGACTTCGTAAACCCTGAGGTAGGCCACCATCCGAAGACCGTACTTCGCGGCAAAGCCCGCGGCATCCCCAATCGGCCGCCCTCGCCCGAAAGGTGATCCCGCCGGGGCGAACCACCGTTTCGGGTCGCAGATCACCCGCGTAATTCCTCAAGGTGACGGCATTCGGCAGCCGATGAACACCTGACAGGTGAATGAGCGTCGCAGATCGCGCGCTGATCACCGGGCTTGAGCAGAATGAGCACACGGATCGCTGATCGCGGTGCAGTCACCCTGGGAGTTGACTCGTATGGTTCTCGGCAAACCGCACGTCCGGAACATCGTGTGCACGACCGCCGCCTGCGCGCTGTCGTTGGCCGCGATCACCACGATGCGGCTGGCGGGCGCCACCGTCGAGGCGGAGTCCCGTGCGTCGACCGAGAACGCGCTGATCACGGTCCGGACGGCCTCGTCGACGACAGCGCGGTCGCCTGTCCCGACATCCGCCGGAGTGCCGGAATCGGCGAGGTGGGCACGCGCTTCGAGCGCCGACCTGCCCGACGGCCCTCCCCTGCCCGCACGCGGCGCCGGGACGTGGCACGTGGTTCCCGGCAGCGCGGCCGCGGTCGGCGGCGGACTGGTCCACACCTTCTCGGTGGAGGTCGAGGACGGGGTGCGGTTGGCCGACGGCGACCTGTCCTTCGGGCGCACCGTGGAACGGGTGCTCGACGATCCGCGCGGGTGGACCGCCGGCGGTGACGTGGCGCTCCGCCGGGTCGACGCGGGCGAACCCGACCTGCGGATCAGGCTCACCGCGCAGGACACGGCCCGCAGGGTGTGCGGGTTCGAGCTGCCGTTCGACACCTCGTGCCGGATCGACGGCGCCGTCTACCTCAGCGCCGCCCGGTGGACGCGCGGCGCGATGGCCTTCGACGACCTCGGCGCGTACCGCGAGTACATGATCAACCACGAGGTCGGGCACTTCCTCGGTCACCCGCACGAGCCGTGCGACGCCCACGGCAGTCCCGCGCCGGTGATGATGCAGCAGACGTTCAGCACCGCCAACGACGAACTCGCCCGCATCACCCGTGCGCACCCGCAGCAGGCGGACGTGCCGGCCGACGGGAAGGTGTGCACGCCCAACCCCTGGCCCCACCCCTGACCGAGTCGCTGCGGACAGGTGCGCGGCCGGGGCTCGGCACCGAGCCCCGGCCGCGGCGGGTTCGACGGTCGAGCTACTCGATCTCCTGGTCGATGATTCCCGACATGGCGCAGAAATCGGGGGAATGGCTTGAGGTCTCGTTCCGACCCGGCGACGCCACCGGGACGTTCACGCTGTTCGCGATGCCCTCGACGGAAACCTGAACCCCGCCGGCGCTGATCCGGTTGTCGCAGAGGGTGCCGAGAATGGTGACGTTCTCCGCCACGCTCGTGTTGTTCACGTTCACCAGGCCCACCTGGCGGCGCGGTTCCCGGTCGACGGAACCCTCCTGGCCGATGCCGTCGTACGTACGACAAGCGCCACCGCAGTCGCCTGGGGAGGCGGACGCCATTCCACCCAGCACGACCATTCCGGTGGCCGTGGCGGCGACGACGGTCCCGAGCTCCTTGAGCAAGGGAATTCCTTCGGTGATATTCCAAGCGACAGGACGGAGGCGGCACGTGAACGAACAGCGGTGCCGCATCGCTTTGTCCGCCGAGGGGTCGCGAGGAAAATTACCGCTCCACTGGAAGGGATTCCAAACCGGCTACACGATCGTGTGCACCTCGTCCGGTGACCGGCTCCGTTCTGCCGATCAGGCGGATTCGGCGGCGGTCAGGTCGACCTCGGCGGACCGCGCCTGCGGAACGCCCGTCTCGTCCGACCTCCTGCTCCGCGGGATCTCGACGGTCCCCTGGAAGGACGGCAGGACGTCGAGGAGTTCGGAGAACTCGTCGGTCCACTCGTCGAGCACGCGCTGCCGCCCGACGAGACGTGCGAGCAGTCGCTCGCAGTTGCTCCCGGCGGCTCGGACGACGTCACCGGCCGCGACGGTCGTGGCGGCCAACCGCCGCCTGACCTCGCGCTCCGCGTCCTCCAGCGACCTCATCCCCGACGCGACGGCCTGTTCCTCCCGGTCGACGACGAGCCGGGCGTCCTGCCGGGCGTCCTCGACGACGGCGTCCGCCTCGTGGACCGCTCGCGCGACCACGTCGCGCGTGACGGGGTCCTCCGCTCGGCGGACCCCGTCGCCCGCGTGGAGCCGGTCGTACTCGGCCAGGGCCGCTCGTGCTTCGTCCAGTTGCTCGTCCAGGACGCGTGCCAGTTCGGTGTAGGCCTCGGATTCGTCAACGGCGGCCTTCAGGCGGTCGGTGGCGGCGCGGAGCGCCGCGTCGACCGACCGGCGGTCGTAGCCGCAGAACCTGGACAGGAGCGTGCGCTGCGACGCCGTGAACATCTCCTGCAGCGCCGTCGGCCATTCACCGGAGATCCTGCTCACGACCCCATCCTCGCGATCCGTTCCTTGAGGGCCTTGTGCTGGTCGGCGAGTTCATCGGCCAGCACCGCGACGTCGCGCACCGTCGCGTCCACCAGTCGGCTCGCCTGCTCCGCGGCGAACCGCAACCTGCGGACGCCCTCGTGGTGCAGTTCCGCCAACTCCGCGCGGCGCGCGGCGAGCACCCGTTCCCCCTGCTCGGCGACCGTTCGCGCCCGGAGGCGCGCGTCCTCCTCAAGGGACCGGGCTTCGCGCATCGCCGCGAACGCCAGGTGGCGCACGAAGCACGCGAGCGGTTCGCGGGCCGGGTTCCCGGCGTGCAGCCACTCGTACTCGTGCAGCTTCGCGTAGGCACGTCCCAGTTCGGCAGCGGCGGACCTGATGCGGACCAACGCCTCCTCGTGCCTCGCACGGGCGGCACCGGTCTCGAACTCGATCGCGGCGAACTCGGCGTGGACCGAGCGGCGATCGTATCCGCGGAAGCGGACGCGGAAGCGGGGTGGCGGAGGCGCCGCCGACTCGTGGGTCATGTCCGACCTCTTTCCCGGTTCTCCACCACTGGAGCCGCACCGGTCCCCGGCAGCGGATCCGAGATCAACGCTGCCAGGGACCCGTGGTGCGACTCCTCTTCCCTCGCACGACCGGCGGTCGCGCCCGCGGCTCACCACCAGCGGGGCCCGCCCCTCCCTCCACTCCGGACCTCGATCGCGGGTCGGATGCCGATCACGCGGTCGAGGTCGGGCTGGAGGTCGCACCCCGCCCGACCGGGCGGGGTGACCAGCCGGTGATCATCAGACCTGCATCGAGTCCATCATGGTGCCGACGGTCCACACGTCCGCGTCGCCGCCGTCGCCACCCTCACCGGAGTCGCCGCCGGTGGTGGTGCTCTCGTTGGACGCGTCGCCGGTGTCACCGGTCGTGGTGTCGCCGGAGTCGCCCGTGATCACCACGGTGGAGGACTCGTCCCAGTCGCCCCACCACTCGCCGTGGTTCCAGTCGCCGTGGTTCCAGCTGTCGTTCCAGCCCTCGTCGTCGTGGTCGTTCCAGCCCTCGTCGTCCCAGTTGTTCTCCGAGATGGTGACGGTCGTGTTGTCACCGGTGTCGCCGGAATCGCCGGAGTCCCCGGAATCGCCCGACACCGCGAAGTTGACGCTGTCGGCGTCGCCACCCTCACCCGAGTCGCCACCACTGCCCGCGACCGCCATCGCCGAGTCCCCGGTCTCCACGGGAGCACCGTGGTGCGACATCGGCGCGACGTGGGCCGCGTCCTGCGCCATGGCTTCGCCGCCGTCGCCACCCTCACCGGAGTCGCCACCGGTGGTGTCGCTGACGTTGGACGCGTCGCCGGTGTCACCCGTGGAGGTGTCGCCGGAGTCGCCCGTGACCACGTACGTCGTGCAGCCGCCCAGGGGGCAGTAGACGTAGGTGAGGTTGCCACCGGTGTCGCCCGAGTCACCCGAGTCACCGGAATCGCCCGACACCGCGACGTTGGTGCTGTCGGCGTCGCCACCGTCGTCGGACTCGCCGCCATCACCGGCGACCGCGACCAGGAGACCGTCGTGGGACGATCCGCCTGCCCAGCCGGTCATCCCGGACCCGTGCGGATTCGGGTGAGCGACCTCGGCGCCCGCGCTCCACGTGCCCAGCACGACGAGCGCGCCGGACATCACCGCGGCCAAGAGGCCGCGCTGGATGTTCTTGTGCATGGTCTTCCTTCCGTGACTACGAGCTTCCAACACGGTGGTCAACTTGCGAAGGCGGCGGATCGAGTCGGGAGGTTCAGGGTGTCGCCGTGGAACCGAGGTCCACGCGACGTGCCACCGGGGCAGGAGAACCACGCACTTTCGCCGTCGGGCTTCGAGCTGATCCCGTTCATCGATCACCTTTCCACCGTCGGCCACTATCCGCTGCTGCAGTGGAATAACCCGCGGATGGTGACGGCAATCCTGCCCGGACCCCCGCCACCCTTTCCGGGGAAGGGCCACGACTGGAATCGGAACCACCATTACCCGGTCGGGCGATTTCGGTCGATTTCCGGTTCGGCGGCTACCCAGCGTGGCGACAGCGGGGCGCAACTCGTTGCGGCACAACGACATTGCGGCCAGCGCAGCCGCAGTACGCCTGACGAGCACTCGGAGAAGGGTGACCGCTTCGGTTAATCCCATAGGGGGACGGTCACCCATTGGGGTTAGCTGAACTGGGAACATTTCCCACCGACCGTGAGAACTTCCAGGAATTCGATCATCGATGTCACACTCCGAGGTCGACAATGCGGAACCGAGTTTCCATCCCGTCGAAACAGGGGTAATCCAAGGCTCCAGACCCGGCTGAATTCGACAACCGCGTCGCACCCGCGAAGGACCACCAGGCCCGTTTTCTCGGAGCACCCGGAGACAACGATGAGCGTTTCACCGTCCGTCAGCAAACGAGGCATGGTGATCACCGCCGTGGCCATGGCCGTCACGGCCGTGACCGCCACGAGCATCAGCGTGGTCCACGCCCGCGGGTCCGACCTGGAGGTCCAGGGGATCGAGGACGGCGCGGTCCTGCGGTCCCCCGACGTCGGCAGGCTCGCGATCACCTCGGTCGACGCGGACTCCCTGGACTCGGTCGAGGTGGCGATCGACGGCGTGGCCGTCCCGACGCGACGCGACGGCGACCGCCTGACCGCGGAGGCGGTGGACCTGGCCGAGGGCCCGCACCGGCTGGTCGTGCGCGTGGGCAACCCGATGCCGTTCCTGCCGGACACCACCACCGAACGGGTGTTCACCGTCGACGACACGGCTCCGACGGTGTCGGCCGACACCGTCGGAGCCGTGTCGTTGCGCGATCCGGTCACCGTCGCGGGCAAGGCGGAGGGGGCCGAGTCCGTGATGGTCGGCGAGCAACGCGTCCCGGTGGACGCCAACGGCTCCTTCAGCGTGTCCCTGACGACGGTCCCCGACCGGGTGCGCATCGAGGCCACGGACGCGGCGGGCAACTCCGAGCACCACGACCTGCGGGTGCGCGCCCGCCACCCCGGCATGCGGGCGGTGCACATGAGCGCGCAGGCGTGGTCGTCGGACGCGCTGCGCGAACCGGTGCTGCGCATGGTGCGGGACAAGCGGATCGACACCGTCCAGCTCGACATCAAGGACGAGAGCGGTGAGGTCGGCTACGACTCGCAGGTGCCGATGGTGAAGAAGATCGGCGCGGGCACGGACAACTACGACGCACGGGCCGTGATCACCCAGCTCCACGGCCTCGGCGTGCGGGTGGTCGGCAGGCTGGTCGCGTTCCGGGACCCCGTGCTGGCCAAGGCCGCGTGGGAGAGCGGCTCGAAGGACCTGGTGGTGCAGGACGAGAGCGGCTCACCGTGGTCGGGGGGCTACGGCGGCTACGCGTTCACCAACTTCGCGAACCCCGAGGTGCGCGCCTACAACATCGAACTCGCGGTCGAGGCGGCGGCGCTGGGCTTCGACGACGTCCTCTACGACTACGTCCGCCGTCCCGACGGCCCGCTCGGCCGGATGAGGTTCCCCGGACTGGCCACGTCCCCCGAGCAGTCCATCGCGGACTTCCTCGGCGACTCCCGCAAGGCCGTGCGGCCGCGAGGGGCGTTCATCGGGGCCTCCGTGTTCGGGATCGCCGCGCGGAGCGGGTCGGACGTCGCGCAGGACATCCCGTCGATAGCCGCCCAGGTCGACTACATCGCTCCCATGGTGTACCCCTCCCACTGGGGTCCCGGCGAGTACGGCGTCGCCGATCCCGACGGCCAGCCCCACGACATCGTCAAGAACTCGATCGCCGACTTCGTCGCGGTGACCAAGGACTCCGGGGTGGCGATCATCCCCTGGTTGCAGGCGTTCTCACTGGGGAAGTCGTACGGGCCCGCGGAGGTGCAGGCGCAGATCGCGGGCTCGACGACGGCCGGGGCCAGCTCGTTCCTCCTGTGGAACGCGGCCTGCGACTACGAATCCGCCGGGCTGCAGCCGGGATGACCGGTCCGGCCACGCCGGACCGCCGCGGCCGGGGTCAGACCGTGATGACGATCTTCGACCGGGCGTGCTCGACCTCCAGGTGGCGGATGGCGTCGGCCGCGTCCTCCAGCGGGTAGCTGCGCTCGACGACCGGCTTCACCTTGCCGGATTCGAGGAGTTCACCGAGGGCGGCCAGGTTCTCCGGGCTGTTCGCCGCGGTGAGCGGGCGCACTCGCTGGCTCACGAACGGCTTCATCGCCAGCGACCTGAGCAGCAGGCCGATCGGGCCCAGGAAGGTGCCGCCCTCGGACACGCCGCCGCCCGCGAGGACCAGCGTGCCCTTCGGTGTGAGCGCGCGCCGGTAATCGGCCATCGTGCGGTTCGCGACGAAGTCGAGGACGACGTCGTACCGCTGCCCCGTGCGGGCGAAGTCGTCCGTCTTGTAGTCGACGACGTGGTCCGCGCCGAGCGAGCGGACCAGGTCGACGTTCCTGGTGCCGCACACGGCCGTCACCTCCGCGCCGTACGCCTTGGCGATCTGCACCGCGAACGTGCCCACGCCGCCGGACGCGCCGTTGATCAGCACCCGCAGGCCCGGCCGCACCTCGCCGAGGTCGCGCACGCCGATGAGGGCGGTGTTGCCCGCCAGCGGCACGGCGGCGGCCTGCTCGAACGTCAGGCCCGCCGGTTTCGCGCCGATCGCGGTCTCCGCGACGACCACGTACTCGGCGAACGTCCCGTCGACCTCGCCGTACACCTCGTCACCGACCTCGAACCGCGTCGCCCCCCGGCCGACGGCCTCTACTCGCCCCGCGAAGTCCCGGCCCCGGATGGGCCTCTTCGGCCTGCGCAACCCCATCGACAGGCGCGCGAGGTAGGGGTCGCCGCGCATGAAGTGCCAGTCGTAGGCGTTGACCGAGGCCGCGTGGACCCGCACCAGCACCTCGCCGGGACCCGCCACCGGCTGGTCGACGTCCGCGAACCGCAGGACGTCCGCGGAGCCGTACCTGTCCTGGACGATCGCCTTCATGGGACCTCCTCGCCGCGGGGTGCGCTACCAGCGACGATGGCAGCCAGGAGGCGTGCCGCACATCCGGAACGCCCCTGAGGGGGTCCGGTTCTCGGCCGCCCTGGAAAAAATCCCAAGAAATTTTTCGACCAGGCCGACATCGACAAAACCGCAGCTCAGAGGCACAGATCGAGACCTGCGGCCCGCGTGTCGAGCTTGACACGGCCCCTGAAAAGACCCTTCGGCCGATCGCCGCGCCCGTTTTTGTCGGTGCTCACCGGCACCATCTCGAACAGGTGTTCGTTTTGGTGTTGGCGAGCCGAGAGGAGCGTGCGATGCGGGTGAGGCTAGACCCCAGGCAGTGGCCCGGCCGTGTCATTCCCGAGACCGATTCCGAGATCGACACGGCTGTCGAAGCCGTGTGCTTGCGCGCGAGTTGGGCGGACGCGGACCGCGGGTTGATCCGCGCGGTGCTCGTGCCGTGGTTCGGCGAGGGCTGGCCGGTGGACGCGCTGCTCGCGGCGGTGGACCACAAGCCGGACGGGTCGTGGCAGGGCAGGCCGCGCGGCCGTGACCAGGAGGCGCACGAGTTCCTGCGGGCGCGGCTGCGGGCGTGGTCGGGCAGCGGCGGGCAGCGGGCGAAGCCGCCGGTGTCCGGTGTGCCGCTCGGCCAGTGGTGGCGGGTGAACCGCCGCAACGCGCGGCTGCACGAGCCGCGTGAGGCCGTGCCGCTGGGGCAGGCGGGCCAGGAGGCGCGCGAGGAGTCGCTGGCGCGGGCGAGAGCCCACCTCAGCGACCCGGTGGAGCGGTCGCGGGCGAAGGCCGTGCGCTGGCGCGAGGCGCTCGACTCGCTGCTCGTGCCGGGCAAGGCGACACCCACGTTCGAGGACTCGCGCCGTCTGCTGGTGGACAGGGTCGTGCCGCGCACGGTGTGCGCGCACTGCGGATCGGGTCAGCTGATGATCCGCCGCGCGGCGTGAGGGGTTGAGGGCCGATCGCCCGTGGTACCCGTTCGACGTCCGGGAGGCGACGGCCTCCGGGTGACGGGAGGGTGCGGCGATGGCGCGGGCGATCTGGAGTGGGGCGGTCAGCTTCGGGCTGGTCACGATCCCGGTGGCGCTGTACGGCGCCACCCACGACCACACCGTGCACTTCAACCAGTTCGAGCGCGGCACGTCCGACCGCATCCGCTACCAGCGGGTGAACGAGCGGACGGGCAAGGAGGTCGACTACTCCGACGTCGTGAAGGGCCACGACGTCGGCGGGAACGAGTACGTCGTCGTCGAACAGGAGGAACTGGACGACATCGCGCCCGGCCGGTCCCGCACGATCGACATCGACACGTTCGTCGACCTGGACGAGATCGACCCCGTCTACTTCCAGAAGAGCTACTGGCTCGGCCCGGCGAAGTCCGAGTACGCCCGCCCGTACCGCCTGCTCGTGCGCGCGATGGCGAAGACCGGCAAGGCGGGCATCGCCACGTTCGTCATGCGCGGCAAGCAGTACCTGACGGCGATCCACGCGGACGGCGACCTGCTGGCCTTGGAAACCCTGTACTTCGCCGACGAGATCCGCGACCCGGCCGAGGTCCTGGACGAACTCCCGACCGGCGACCGCGCCAAGCCGAAAGAGGTGGCCATGGCGACCTCGCTCATCGAATCCATGAGCGGCCCGTGGCGCCCGGAGGACTTCCGCGACACCTACACGGCCAAGGTGGAGAAACTCCTGCGCGCCAAGCAGTCCGGCAAGAAGACCACGGTGGCGGAGCAACCACCGGACGCCACGGAGGTGGTCGACCTCATGGAGGCACTGCGCCGCAGCGTGGAAGGCACCCGCAAGAAGAAGACGCCGGACCTCTCCGAGCTGTCGAAAGCAGACCTCGACAAACGCGCCCGCGAACTGGGCATCACCGGCCGCTCGAAGATGAAACGAGCAGACCTGGAAAAGGCCGTCCGCAAGGCCTCCTGAGACCCTTCGCAGTCTTCACACCACAGGGTGCCGCAAACCCTTGACCCACTCCGCACGCCACACCACCATGAGAGCGCTCCCACTCACGGGACACCCACCGGTTACCGGAGTTCGTCGGATGGGCGGGCAAACTCGAGTGGGCAAAGGCTCGGGTGAGCGGGCAGAGGCTCGGGTAGGCAGAGACTCGGATGAGCGGGCAGAAGCTCGAGTGGGTGGCTGAGGTCCGGGCGCTTCAGTCAGAACTGGGGCGAGTGGGCTGGAACTTAGGTGGGAACCAAGAATCCTGTGGGTGAACGAGGACCGAGGCGCGTGAGCCCTCGTCTTGGGGCACGGCCAAGGTTTGGGTACAGCCGAGGCCGAGGTTCAGAGCCGAGACTTGCGTATGTCGGCCAAAGTCACGCGGCACCTCAACGGGACCTGTCCGGGCAGAACAGCGACGCTCGGTGTCCGAATAGGAAACCTCCACGGGCGTCCACAGGGAATCCGGACCAGTGGACCAAGATGCCCGGTGCTTGAACAGGACCTCGAAGCCAGTGAGTGCACCGAAGCGAACCCACACAACCAGCCCCACCACCCAAGCGGAAGCACGCAACCCAAGAACGAGGGAGCCCAGACCCCTCCCCACCCCCGATCCCGAGCGCCCTCATGTCCGTCCGCTACGGGTCAAGGCATCTTTCCCGCCTTGACGCGGCGCGGACGGACATGGAGACAATCGCGCAACGGGGGTACCCAACCCCCACACCGGAACAAGACACCCCCAACCACACAGATCCCCACCTGAACCAACCCCCACGCCGAAGCCCACAGCCAAGCCCACCCAACCCCCAGAAAACGCAACCGGATACCGTCCAACCCCCAACCGAACGGAGCCCTCGAAATGCCCGTCCCGATCCCCAAGGGCTCCGCGCTCCACCAAGCGTTCCCCCACGTCGACTACTCCGACGCCTACGACACCCCCCTCCCCCCGAACTCCCCGACAAACCCCCAGTTCTGGGTGGACAGGCTCTTCGCGAACCCCTCCAAACCCCTCCGCCTCGTCCTCACCGCACGAGACCGCCTGGTGGGACCGGCAGGCCTGAAGAAGTCCGGCGGCACCCCATTCCCGGAGACGTCCCGCTCGGCGAACGAGGTGGTGCTGGGCCTGGACGACCTGCACCTGGACTTCCGCCTGGGCGTCCACGTGGCGAACCAGCGGCTGACGATGAGCACCGCCGTGCGCTTCCACAACGGTTTCGGCAGGCTCTACTTCCTCCCGGTCCGGCTGGCGCACCCGCTGATCGTGCGACGAATGCTCACGAACGCCACCCGCGGCACCTGAACGAAAAGCGCCGACCGGAGAGCGACAGCCCTCCGGTCGGCGTGCCCATGCCGGATGGGGGGACCACCCGGCAGTGGCGCTCATCGGGGCAGGTACGCCCGGTTGGCCTTGGAGAACTCGAAGCCGTTGAACCGGTCCCAGTTGACGGACCACGTCATCAGTCCGCGCAGGTTCGGGTACACGCCCTTCGGCTTGTAGGAGCCGCAGTTGGTGCCCTTCATCAGGCAGTCCAGCGCCGTGTGGGTGTCGGCGACCGACGTGAACCCGTTGCCCGCGTTGATGCTGGCGGGCAGGCCGATGGCGACCTGGTCCTGGCGCAGGCCGGGGAACACCTTGGTGGTGTCGCCGCGGACCGGGAAGCCCGCGAGGACCATGTCGGTCATGGCGACGTGGAAGTCGGCTCCGCCCATGAAGTGGTACTGGTTGTCCAGGCCCATGACGGGCCCGGAGTTGTAGTCCTGCACGTGCAGCAGGGTCAGCGAGTCGCGCAGGGCGTGGATCACGGGCAGGTACGCGCCGGTGCGGCTGTCGGCGCCGCCCTGGCCGCCGTAGAACTGGTAGCCGACCTGCACGAAGAACGTCTCGGGTGCCATGGTGAGCACGAACTTGGCTCCGTAGCGGGCCTTCAGCGTCTTCAGGGCGGAGATCAGGTTCACGATGACCGGCGTGGTGGGGCTGCGGAAGTCGGTGTCGCCCGCGTTCAACGACAGCGAGTGGCCCTCGAAGTCGATGTCGATGCCGTCCAGGCCGTACTTGTCGATGATCGCCGAGGCGGAGCTGACGAACGCGTCGCGCGCCGCTGTCGTGGACAGCTGCACCTGGCCGTTGGCACCACCGACGGAGATGAGCACCTTCTTGCCCGCGGCCTGCTTGGCGCGGATGCCCGCGATGAACTCGGCCTCGGACTCGACGTTCGGGCACTCGGCGGCGGGGCACTGGCCGAAGCGCAGCTGACCGGACGTGGCCGAGGTCGGTTCGGCGAAGGACAGGTTGATGATGTCCCAGTCGTCGGAGACGTCCTTCATCCGGATGTACCCGGACCCGTTGGCGAAGCTGGCGTGCAGGTAGCCGACGAGCACCCGCCTCGGGAGGTCGGACGGGGGCGGCGGAGTCGTGGTGGTCGTGGTGGTGGTGGTGGTCGTCGTCGTGGAGGTGGTGGTCGGCGGGGTCGTGCCGCCGGTGCACGCCGCACCGTTGATCTTGCAGTTGGCCGGGCCGGCCGTGCCGGAGGCGTTGAAGCCGAACGTGACCGTGGCGCCGGGCGCGACGGTGCCGTTGTAGTCGCGGTTGGTGAACGTGTGGTGACCGGAAGCGTTGGTCTGCAACGAGTCCCAGTACGCGCCGACGGTGGTGCCCGACGGCAGGTCGAACTCGACCTTCCAGCTGGTCATCGTCGTGCTGGTGTCGTTCTTGACGGCGAACTGGGCGGTGTACCCGGTCTCCCAGCTCGACGTCTTGGTGAACGTGGCCGTGACGCCCGCGGCGTAGGCGGGCGCGAGGCTGACCAGCACCGCGCCGAGCATGAGCGTCACCACCGCCGCCACCCTGGCGGCCAGTACTCGTGACATCGGTCCTCCTAGTGGTGGCGGCCTCCAGGTGGTCTGACCCGAATTGGACTGGACCACCTGGCGACTGTCAAGGTCCGGGGCGAAATCACCCGGCACGGAACCCCGACGCGCCGCACACCCGTCCTCCACCGGGACAGGACTTCCGTAGAGTGGGGGCCGATGCATCCGCTAGCGCGCCGCTCCCTGGCCCTCCTCGTGGTGATACCACTGCTCGCCGTGGTCACGGTCGTCAGCGACCACCGCTTCGCGGCGCCACCGGGGCCCGCACGGGACGCGCCCACCGCCATGGTGGCCATGGGCGACAGCACCATGTCCGGCGAGGGCGCGGGCAGCTACGAGCCGGGCACCGACGGCGAGAACGGCGACTGGTGCCACCGCTCGCTCAAGGCCACGATCAACAAGACCGTCGTGGCGGGCATCGACAAGACGTTCAACCTGGCCTGCTCCGGGGCGAGTTCCGAGCAGGTCGGGCTGACCGACAAGCTGCAGAACACGGAGCCGTCGCAGGCGAAGCGCCTCGCGGCCATCGCCCGCGTGAACCGCGTGGCCGTCATCGTGGTCGCCGTCGGCGCCAACGACGACCCGCGGTTCTCCGACGTGCTCAACCGCTGCGTGCAGGCCTGGTTCGAGCGCGGCGGCAACTGCACCTCCGCCCTGTCCGACGAGTGGAGCGACCGGGTGGACCGGATGGTCCCGAAGGTGGAGAAGGCGCTGCGCGACATCCGCGCGGTCATGGACGGCGAGGGCTACACCGAACGGTCGTACTCGCTCGTCGTCCAGTCCTACGCCTCCCCCGTCGCCCCGACGGTCCCCGGCGACCTGCAGAACCTCGCGGGCTGCCCGCTGCGCACCGCCGACATGGCCTGGGTCCGCGACACCGGCGTCGGCGTGCTGGCCAAGGGCATCAGGACCGCCGCGAACCGCGTCGACGCCCGCTACCTCGACCTCACGCAGGCGGGTGCGAAGCGCGAGGCCTGCACCGGCGGCTCCAGGTCGGAGAGCGAGTGGTTCACCCGGCTCACGGTCGACTTCGACGGCCTGCGCGACGAGTCCCGCGCCTCGCACGCGCTGCAGGAGTCGTTCCACCCCAACGCGCGGGGCCACGAGCAGGTCGGGCGGTGCCTGACGGACTTCCTCGGCACCAGCGCGAAGACCGCCGCGTGCGTGGCGGACGAGAAGGGCAACCTGAAGGCCGTGGTGAACCCGACGTTCGACTAGGGGGTGCGGCACCCGCAGCACCGCGGTCGTCCGCCCACCCCCTCGGGTCGGCACGGCCGCTCCCGGACTTCGCGATCACGAAGCCATTCCCCCGGCTCGCACCCGGCACCCATTACCGAACGCCCTGTGCCGAACAGGTGCATTCGCCGATCACCCGGTGTCGATTCACCGCTTCGGGGCGCGAACATCCGCACGCGGCGTGAGCTGCCCGGATGAACCGCACCCCTGCGCAATCCCGAACCGCTTCGAGGATCGCGCCGCTCCGCAAGAGAGCATCCACCACATCCACCGCCATTCCGCCTTTTGTCGCAATGCCCCGAAGACCCGGCCCGTTGTGGCTTTTCGCGCCCTGACCCAGCGTGTGCGACCGTTCACCCGGATCCGCAATTCTTGGCCCCACCGCTGCGGCCGCCCTGGTCAAGACCCCCTGAAGAGGTCGAGGTCATGCGTACCCTGCTGCTCTTCGACGGTCTCGGTGGCAACAACGACACCCTGGTCGCCACGCTTCGCGAGCTTTACGCCAGACCGGAGAACGCCGCGTACTTCCACACGGTGTTCACCGTTCTGGACGACGTCCTGAAATACATCGGAAACGAAACACGCGGCGCGGTGCTCCCCACCGACTTGCCCCTGAAACAATGGCTCGACTCGTCGGCGGACTTTCCGTCCGACGCGCTGCGGAATTCGATCGTCGCGGGGATCTGCGTGCACGTGTGCCAGGTCTGCCACCTCCAGCCGACCGGGCGCGGCGCGGACGACGTGGTCGTGGCGGCGCTCGGGCACAGCATCGGGTTGCAGGCGGCGGTGGTGGCCGGGGTGCGGCACCGGCGGATGGACGAGTTCCTGGCGCTGGCGGCGAGTTCGCTGAGGCTCGTCGCGCTGAGCCTCGTGCGCGGCCACCAGCTCGACGAGGCGCGCGCGGCCAGTCCGGAGCTGGTGAGCCGGTACCTGGCGCGGGACGGCAAGGGCCGGACGCCGAGCCCGATGGCGTCGCTGACGGGCATGTCGCGGCACGACCTGAGCAGCGCGGTGCGCCGCCACGACCACGACGGACGGTTGTCGGTGAGCCTGGTCAACTCCCCCACCGTCCAGGTGCTCAGCGGGCCGACCGCAGACCTGCTCGACTTCTACTTCGCCCACGAGGCCGTGTTCGCCGAGTCGCGGGTGAGCTGGGCGTTCCTGTCCAACTCGATCCCGTTCCACAGCTCTCGACTGGCGCCCGCGGCGCTGCGAGTCCGCGACGACCTCGGGTTCATCGGCCCGATGCCGGGGGCGGACGCGTTGAAGGTGCCGGTGTACGCCACGGACGCGCCCCGCAACCTCCAGGAGTCGACCGACCTGGTGCAGGAGTTCCTCGACCAGGTGCTGGTGCGGCCCATCGAGTGGGAGCTGGCCGCGGGCCACGCGATCGGCGACGCCGGGATCGAGCGGGTGGTGGATTGCGGCCCCGGTCCGGGCGCGCGCCGGTTCACCCGTGAATGCCTGCGCGCCGACGCCCGCCCGCTGCGCTTCGAGTCGGTCCAGCAGTTCTCGCGCCGAGCCCGTTAGGAGACCGCCATGCGTTGTCTGCTCTTCCCCGGTCAGGGCGTGCAGCGGAAGGGAATGGGGGCGGACCTGTTCGCCCGCTTCCCCGACGCCACCGCGCTCGCCGACGAGGTCCTCGGCTACTCCATCGAGGAGCTGTGCGTCCGCGACCCCGAGCGGCGCCTGCGCGACACCCGCTACGCGCAGCCCGCCGTCTTCTTCGTCAACGCCCTGATGGGGTTCGCCGAACAGGGCCACGACTACTACGCCGGGCACAGCCTCGGCGAGTACAACGCGCTGGTCGCGGCCGGTGTGCTCGACCTGGAGGCCGGACTGCGGCTGGTCCGGCGCCGGGCCGAGCTGATGGCCGGGATCACCGGCGGCGGGATGTCGGCGGTGCAGGGCGTGCCGGTGTCGTTCGTGCGGCGGGCGCTGATCGAGACCGGGCTGACGGGGGTGTTCGTCGCCAACCTCAACGCCGACACCCAGACCACGATCGCGGGCGACCGCGCGGAGATCGCGGTGGCGGCCAAGGCCATCGCCGCGCTGCCGGGGTCGAGGGTCGTCCCGATCAACGTCAGCGGCCCGTTCCACACCCCGCTCATGGCGCCCGCGGAGGCCAGGTTCCGGGAGGTGCTCGCCGAGTTCGAGTTCCACCCGGCCCGCACGCCGGTGGTCTCCAGCGTCACCGGCGAACCGTTCGACGGTCCCGACCTGCTGGCCCGCCAGCTGTCGTCGCCCGTCGAGTGGGTGCGAACCGTGACCACGCTGCGCGCGGCGGGCGTCACCACGTTCGACGAGGTGCACGGCAAGACCCTGAGCTCGCTCGTCCACAAGATCGCCTGAGGAAGGGTGCTATGAACACGGACATCGCGATCGTCGGCGTGTCGGTCGACGTCCCGGGGGCCCACGACCTCGACGCGTTCTGGCGGATCATCAGCACGGGCGGCAGCTCGGTGCGACCGTTCCCGCAGGACCGGCGGCGCAAGCTCGACGAGTACATCCGCTACCTGCGGGCGACCAGCGTGGACCCGGTGCCGGACCCGGACATCGACTACCACAACGGGTCCTTCCTGGACACGGTGGACACCTTCGACTACGCGGCGTTCGGGATGAACCCGCGGCAGGCCACGCTGACCGACCCGCACCACCGGATGGTCATGCGGGCGATGTTCCTGGCGTTCGAGGACGCCGGGTACTCCGTGGACCGGTTGCGCGGCAGCAGGACCGGCGTGTTCGTCGGTTTCGCGGTCAACCCCGGCTCGACGTACCTGGACTACATCTGCCGCATCGACCCGACCGTGGGCCAGCAGGCGATCACCGGGAACATCCCGACGATGCTGGCGAACCGGCTGTCGCACCTGCTGGACCTGCGCGGCCCCAGTCTCGTCGTGGACACCGCGTGCTCCGCGACGCTGGTCGCCGTGCACCAGGCCAAGAACGCGCTGCTGATGGGCGACTGCGACATGGCCGTGGTCGGCGGCGCGCGGATCGTGTTCGCGCCGGTCAAGCACCCGCACTCCAACATCGGCATCGAGTCCTCCGACGGCGTGACCCGGACGTTCGACGAGGCGGCCGACGGCACCGGGTTCGGCGAGGGCTCGGGCGCGGTCGTGCTCAAGCGGATGGAGCAGGCCCTCGCGGACGGCGACCAGGTCTACGCGGTCCTCAAGGGCAGCGCGGTCAACCACGACGGCAACACCGAGGGCATCACCAACCCCGACTCCGACTCGCAGGCCGAGCTGCTGCTGGCCGCTTGGCGCGACGCCGACGTCGACCCGCGCACCATCGGCTACTTCGAGGCGCACGGCACGGCGACCCGCGTGGGCGACCCGATCGAGCACGAGGGCATGAAGCGCGCGTTCGCCAAGCACACCGACGACCGCGGTTTCTGCGCGGTGGGCACGGTCAAGGCCAACGTCGGCCACCTGTTCGAGGGCTCGGGGGTGATCGGCCTGATCAAGGCGGTCGCGGTGCTGCGCAACGGGATGATCCCGCCGCAGGCCAACTTCGACACCCCGAACCCGAAGCTCGACTTCGCGTCCGGGCCGCTCTACGTGCCGACGACCCTGCGCCCGTGGGAGTCCGACGGACCGCGCCGCTGCGGCGTGAGCGCGTTCGGGCTCGGCGGCACCAACGCGCACGCCGTGCTGGAGGAGCACCCCTCCGCCGCGCGCCCGGAGCCGTCGGAGGGCGAGGTCCTGTTCACGCTGTCCGCCGCCACCCCGCGTTCGTTGACGTGGCTGGTGGAGCGGTACGTCCGGTTCATCGACGGTGGCGGGTTGGCCGACGTCGACATCGCCGACATCGCCTACACCACCAGGGTTTCCCGCAGTTCGCACCGGCACCGGATCGCGGTCCTGGTGTCCGATGTGGACGGCCTGCGGCGCGGCCTGGCCGAGCTGCTGGTCAACGGGCAGCGCCCGATCACCGGACCGCTGGCGGCACAGGCGAAGTCATACCTCGCGGGCGGCCCGGTCGACAGCTCCCGACCGGCGGACCGCGCGCCCCGGATCGTCCGGCTCCCCGGCTACGCCTTCGACGAGACCCTCGCCTGGATGGAGTTCCCGGACACCTGGCGGGCCCAGTTGTCGTTGGCCACCACCGACGAGCGCCACCCGGTCACCCACGACGTCGAGTTCCAGCCCACCCCCGCCCTGCCGCGGACCGGCGTGCCCGCGAGCGCGTCGGTGCTGGCGCTGGTCGACCCGGCCACCGACGCCGAGGCGTTCCTCGCGACGGCCGACCTCGGCGACGTGCGGGTGCTGCGGCTCGGCGAGGACTTCACCACCGACTCGTTCGACGACATCGCCCGGCTGGTCGGCGACGAGAACGTCACGCACGTCGTGCACGCCCTGGCGTTCGAACCCACCCCCGCCACCGACGTCGAGGAGGTCGAGCGGCGCACCGCGAAGAACCTGAACAGCCTGTTCCACCTGTCGAAGGCGTTGATGGCGGCGGGTGTGAAGGTCGACCTGGCGGTGGTGACGCGAACCGCCGTGTGCGCCGTGGAGGGCGACACCACGGCCGTCACCGAGAACGCCGCGCTGGTCGGCTTCGGCAAGGTGATCGGCCGCGAGTACCCGTACATCAAGGTGAAGCACCTCGACGTGGACACGGCCGTGCCGGGCGAGGCGCTGACGGCGGAGGTGTTCTCCGCCGAGCACGGCCTGTTCCTGCTGCGCGGCTCGGAACGGTCGCGCGAGGTGTTCGTGGAGGTGCCCGAGGTCGACACCGACGGCCCCCGGACCTACCTCAAGCCCGGCGGCACCTACCTGATCACCGGTGGCACCGGCGCGCTCGGGCTGGCGGTGGCGCGGTCGTTCGCCGAGAAGCAGCCCGACACCACCCTGGTGCTGCTCAGCCGCTCGGGCATGCCCGACCGCGACCGGTGGGACGACCTGCTCGCCGCGGGCACGTCGACCGAGCGGATCACCACGGTCCGCGACCTGGAAGCCATGGGCACCAAGGTGCTGGTGCGCGCGGCCGACGCGGGCGACCCGAAAGCGCTCGCGGCCGCCGTCACCGGTATCCAGCAGGAGTGCGGGCGGATCGACGGCATCGTGCACGCCGCGGGCCTGCCCGGTGGGGCCACGCTGATGTTCCGCCTGCCGGAGGACTTCGACGAGGTCGTCCGGGTGAAGCTGCACGGCGCGTTCGTGCTCGACGAGCTGACCCGTGACGACCGGCCCGACTTCATCGTGCACTTCTCGTCGGTGGCCTCGGTGTTCCCCGCGCCCGGCCAGGCCGACTACGCGGCGGGCAACTACTACCTGGACAACCTCGCCCGCTCGCAGGCGGGCGGACCGTGCCACGTGGTCGCGCTGGACTGGGTGGCGTGGAAGGAGATCGGCATGGCCGTCGACCACGGCACCAACGGCGACACCATGTTCAAGGCGCTCCCGACGACCGTGGGGCTCGACGTCGTGGACGCCGCCCTGCGGTCCCGACGGCCGCGCCTGTTCGCGGGCGAGCTGAACTACCGGGGCGAGCTGATCCACCTGCTGCGCTCCTACGACGTGCCGCTGTCGGCCGACATCGACGCCAAGGTCGAACGCGAGATGCACGCGCTGGAGGAACGGCTGCTCCAGGCGTCGGAGAAGATCAAGGCCACCGTCGCCGCCGTGCAGGTG
The DNA here is from genome assembly GCA_049997955.1 of Umezawaea sp. cmx-9-4. Classification (GTDB taxonomy): domain Bacteria; phylum Actinomycetota; class Actinomycetes; order Mycobacteriales; family Pseudonocardiaceae; genus Umezawaea. The sequence goes on from JAEBDY010000018.1 coordinate 161,148, forward strand.
GAGCTGAAGGGCCGGGAGAACGGCGAGTACACCGACGTGGAGCAGTCGGTCGCGCAGTGCCTCGCCCTCGCCTTCGGCTACCCCGCGCTGGACGTCGAGGCCGACTTCTTCGAACTGGGCGGCGACTCCATCATGGCCGCGTCCGTGGCGAGCACGATCGCCGTCCGCCACGGCGTGCACTACGACGTCGCGGACCTGCTCGCCGACCGCACGATCTCGGAAATCGCCTACCACATCGAAGAACTGGTCGAGTTCGCGGAAGACGTGGCCTGATGACCGACATGACGACGGGGCCCGCGCTGCGCAAGATCGTCGGCTTCGCGCTGCCCCTCACCGCGGCCAACCTGCTCCAGCAGGGGTACGTGCTGATCGACGGCATCCTCGTCGGGCACTACGTCGGCGTCGACGGGCTGGCCGCCGTCGGTGTCGCGGGCCCGATGTTCTACCTGCTCAACGCGATGTTCATCGGCCTCGGCACCGCGTTCACCATCCGGCTGGCGCACCTGCGCGGGGCCCAGCAGGACGGTGAGCGCCGAGGTGTGGTGCTCGCGCTGGCACTGGTCACGGCGGTGTGGTCGGCGGGGTGCGTCCTGCTGGCGACCGTGCTGGCCCGCCCGGTCCTGTCGCTGATGGGCATCCACGGGCAGCTGGCGGAGGACTGCGCCCTGTTCTTCGGGACGCTGTCGATGGGTTTCCCGGCGATGTTCGGGCTCGCCGCCGTCAGCGCCTACTTCCGCGGCCTCGGCAACTCGCGGGCGGCGATGTGGGTGCAGGGCTTCGGCAACGTGGCGAACATCGTGCTGGTCTGGCTGTTCCTCTCGGTGCTGGGCATGGGGGTCGGCGGCGCGGCACTGGCGACCGTGCTCGCCAGCGCCTGCGCGCTCGTCGTCGGGCTCGTCGCCGCCCGACGCCTCTACCCGTTGGCGCGCAAGCAGGCCGAACCGGCCGTGCGGCGCGAACTCGTGGACGCCGTGCGGCTGGGATTCCCGTTGGCCAGTCAGCACATCATCCTCGCGGTGGGGATCATGGTGCTGGTCTGGATCATCCAGTCCTACGGCGCCGTGGTGCTCGCGGCGTTCACCATCGTGTCCCGGCTGGAGCTGTTCACCGGGATGCTGTTCCTGGACTTCTCCGGCGCGGTGACCGCGTTCGTGGCGCAGAACCTGGGCGGCGCGGACCGGGACCGCGCGCGAAGGGGACTGGTGCAGACGATCGGGCTCACCGCGGGCCTGAGCGTCGCGGTGTCGGCGGCGGTCCTGCTGGCGCGGGGGCCCATCGCCGGGCTGTTCACCGCCGACCCGGCGACGCGGGAGCTGACCGAGCGGTACATCCTGATCATCTACCCGTTCCTGGTGCTATACACGGTGATGGTGGTCCTGCACGGCTACCTCAACGGGTCGCGGCGGACCACGGCGCCGTTGATCTGCACGCTCATCGCGTTCGTGATCGTCCAGGTCCCGTTCGCCTACCTGCTCAACGAGCCGTTCGGCATCGACGCCGTCATGTGGGCCGTGGTCGCGGGCTGGACGGCGGGGCTGGGCTACACCGTGTTCTGCCTGCGGGGCGTGCTGTTCGCGCGGCCCGCGCCCGTCCTGGCGAGTTCGTCGTGATCACCGGGAGCACGGTCCAGGCCGAGTTCCACGGCGGACGGGCGCGGGTCGGCCCGCTGACGTGGGGCCAGCAGGGCACCTGGGACGGCATCCACGAGTGGCTGCCGGAGGTGAAGCCGTTCTTCGTGCTGACCCGGTGGCTGCCCGTGCCGCTGCTGCTGTCGGTCGGCGACGTGCTGGAGCAGCTCAGCGAACTGCTGCTGCGGCACGAGTCGCTGCGCACCCTGTTCCACCCGTCGCCGCGGGGCGACGCGACGCAGGAGGTGCTGGCGTCCGGCGCGGTCGACGTCGCCGTGTACGACCGGCCCGCCGACGACGCGGTGGACTTCACCAGCATCGTCACCGACTGCCTGGTGCGGGCCGGGGCCACGGCGTTCGCCCACGACAAGGAGTTGCCGATCCGGGTGTCCCTGGCGCTGCACGAGGGCATCCCGGTGCTCGTGGTCCTCGGGATCTCGCACATGGCCGCCGACCACACCGGCACCGAACTGCTCGTCGCCGAGTTGGCGGCCATGCTGCGGGCCCGCGCCGACGGGAAGGCCGTGCCCGCGGCCAAGCCGTCGGTGCAGCCGGTGGACCTGGCCACCCGGCAGAACTCGCCGGACGGCCAGTTGCTGAACATCGAGGCGATGCGGCACCTCCGGGAGCAGGTGGCCCGGATGCCGTCCTCGACCGCGCCCGACCGGGCCGTGCCGGAGTCACCGCGGTTCGTGCGGGGCGAGATCGAGTCCGACGCGCTGCCGGTCGCGGTCCGGACGGCGGCCCGTCGGCTCCGGACGACCACGTCGGTCGTGCTGCTGTCGATCACCACCGCGCTGCTCCGCTGCTTCTGCCCGGGTCCGACCTACCGGCTGGACGTCATGCAGAGCAACAGGTTGGCTCCCGACCTGTTCACCGCGGTGACGACGATGAACCAGGCCGTCAAGACCGTCGTGGACCTGGACGTGGACGATTTCGACGAGGTGTTCCGGCGCTCGGCGCTGACGATGGCCGCGGCCAAGCGCCACGCCCGGCACGACGGCAGGCTGGCGCGGGAGGTGCTCCGCGACGTCGTCCTGCCGCCCGGCTGCCAGGTGAACGACATGTGGTCCACGCTGCCCAGGTCCCGCACGACGTCCACGACCCCCGCTCCGACGACGCTCGCCTGGCCGGAGCGGACCACCCACGAGGACATGGCGCTGTACCTGGACACCGGCGGCACGCCGGAGCGGATGCGGCTGTCGGTGATGGCCGACACCGCCCTGCTGCCGCCGGACGACATCCGCGCGTTCCTGTTCGCGTTCGAGCGGATCGCGACGGACCTGGCGGCGGGCGACGTGCCGCTGGACCGGGTCGGGGAGGTGTTCGCCGAACAGCGGGAGCGCGGCTAGGGCGGCGGGGGCAGTTCGTCGTCCAGCAGGGCGTAGACGAGTTCCTCGCCCCACTCGCCCTTGAAGATGTCGTTGTGCCGGAAGTGCGCCTCCTTGCGCATCCCCAACCGCTCCATCAGCCTGATCGACGCGGTGTTCCGCCCGTCGCAGCGGCCGACGATCCGGTGCAGCCCGAGGTGGGCGAAACCCAGTCGCAGCGCCACTTCCGCGGCCTCGGTCGCGTACCCGTGCCCGCCGTGACCGGGGTGGAAGACGAAGCCGAACTCGCCCTGCCGCCACTCCTCGTGCAGCCACTCCACGTGCACCTCGCCGATCACGTCACCGGTGTCGCGGCGCTGCACGGCCAGCGTGAACGACTCCCCCACCGCGGTCGGCCACTCCACCGCGATCTTCTGCTCCAGCGCGATCCTGCTCTCCTCGCGGGTGCGCGCCGACCAGTACAGGTAGCGGGCCACCTCGGGCAGCGACTGCCACGAGTGCAGGGCGTCCAGGTCGTCCACCGTGAAAGGACGCAGCACCAGCCGTTCGGTCGTGATCGGGAACTCGGGTTTCGGCACCCCCGCAACCTACTGCGCCCTAGGCTGCCGGGAATGCCGATCGACTTCACCGACTACGACCCCTCCTGGCCCGCGGAAGCGGCGCGGAGCATGGACGAGCTGCGCGACCTGTTCCCCGTCGTCGACCACGTCGGCAGCACGGCGATCCCGGGTCTCGCCGCCAAACCCGTGATCGACCTGATGGTGTCCACACCGGACCTGGACTCCGTGACGGCGGACGAGAGCGCCCTCACCGCGCTGGGCTACGTGCGGGAGGAGACCGGGATGCGGAACCGGCTGTTCTACGGCCGTGACACCGACGGTGTCCGCTCCCACCACCTCCACGTCATCCCGGCCGAGCAGTGGGCCACGCGGAACGAACGCCTGCTGCGCGACCACCTGCTGGCCCACCCCGACGCCGCCGCCGAGTACGGCGAGCTCAAGCGCGGTCTCGCGGCCACCGAGTCGGACGGACTGGTGTACACGAAGGGCAAGACCGCGCTGATCCAGCGGTTGATCGACCGGGAGCGCGAAGCGCGCGGGCTGCCCGCGAGCGACGTCTGGGAGGACTGACGGTCGGGGCTCGCGCCGGGATGCCGGAGTCCTAGTCCGCCACGCGGGACTTCCGCGCGGACGGCGCCCAGCGGAGCCTGCGCTGCGCGCCCGCGACCTGCACCTGGTCACGGCCCAGGCGTTTCGCCTCGTACAGGGCGGAGTCGGCGGCGGCCAGGACGCCTTCGAGGGTGTCCTCGTCGATCTCCGGCCAGATCGCCACGCCGATGCTGACGCCCAGGCCGCGGACGGTGCCGCCCGTGCAGTCGTCGATCTTCAGGTTGAACACCTGGGCCCGGACGCGTTCGGCGATGGCCAGCGCCTCGGCGCGTTCGACCGCGGGGAGCAGGACGGCGAACTCCTCGCCGCCGAACCTGCCCACCGAGTCGCCCCGGCGGACGGCGGCCGCCAACGTCGAGGCGATCTCGCGGAGGACCTCGTCGCCCACCTGGTGGCCGTAGCGGTCGTTGATGTCCTTGAAGTGGTCGACGTCGACCATGAACAGGCCCATGGTCGACGGGGTCTGGCGGTCGCGGGTGCGCTGGAGTTCCAGCCTCGCCTGCAGGTGCCACGCCTCGGCGTTGAGGAGTCCGGTCTTGTTGTCCGTTCGGGCGGCGAGCTCCAACTGGTGGATCAGCACGGTGCGGTGCAGCGCGACGGCCGCGACCACCATCGGGAGGGCGAAGCCCGGCCACCACGCCACGGCCAGGGCGACGAACGAGCCGAGCGCCAGCTGGCCGACCTCGAGGAGGTTGTCGCCCGCGCTGCCGACGGCTTCGCCGATCTTGCGCAGCTTCACCGTGATGGCGATGACGATGCCGACGAGCAGCGAGTTCACGCCCCACTGGGCGGCGGCCGCGCCGACGATCCCGACGAGGTCCAGCGGACCGGACGGCGTGCCGTCGGCGAGGTGTTCCCGCAGGCCGGAGGCGGTGGAGACGCCGTTCGCCGACAGGGCGGCGAGGATCATCATGGACGCGGTGAACAAGCAGCGGTGCGGCGGTCGGGACGCGTCCCACCGGCCGACCATCCACCACCGGTGCAGGTAGATCGTCGCCACCAGCAGCACCGCGGGCAGCGGTGGCAGCACGAGCGCGCCCGCGAAGATCCAGATGCTGCACAGGTCGACGTGCGGCAGGCGGCTGTGGTCGCGGCGGATCCGTTCGATCCAGCGCGAGAAGTGCAGGTGGGCGATGGCGCAGCCCGCCAGGACGGCCGCGATGACCCACGACCGTGCCGGGACCGGGCCGAGAGCGCACAGGACTACCGCCAGTGCCGCGCCCGCGTCCACCAGCAGCACGTAGGCCAATGCCCGTTTGGGCAGGGACCATAGGGACCAGTGCCGGACGCGCCGGGCACCGCCGGCCTGGGCCGGAGCGTCCGCGCGATGTCCCATGGCCTTGCCACCTCACGACGCGGTAGCCCTGGCGGCGACCAGGGCCGGACGGACCGTCACGGTAATCGTGACCTGGGCCGGTGTCAGCCGCTGCGGGGGTGACGTGACGCGGAGGAGGTGATGACCGTGCGCGACAAGATCTGGTGACCCCCTGTCCGCTTCCAGCCGTATGCCCTGGAAAAGGGGGAGGTGGGCCGACATGCGCGACAAGATCTGGTGAACCGGTCAACCGTCGGTGGTCACCGCCGAGGAAACACGCGACCACGAGGTGGCCGCGGCGAGCGCGAGCACCGTTCCCGCGGCCCCCGCGGCGGCGATCGTCCCCACGATCGAGCCGCTCCACTGCGCCACCAGGCCACCGCCCGCCACGCCGAGGCCCTGCGCGGCGACCAGGCTGGTGCGCGCGAACCCGAGCGCCTGCCCGCGGTGCCGGTCCGGGACCAGCCGGACGAACGTCGCACCGGCCGTGACCTGGTACGCGCTGAACGCGCCGGACAGGGCGAGCAGCACCACGGCGACCCCGAAGCCCGGTGAGGCGAGGTAGCCGACCAGCGGCAGCATCGTGCCGACGGCGAGCAGGCCGAGCAGCCGCACCCGTGCCGCCGAGGGCACGAACCGCAGCAGCAGCGTCCCCACGACCATGCCGACCGGGTCGGCCGCCAGCAGCACGCCTACGCCCGCCACCCCCGCGCCGACGTTCTGGGAGAACGGCGCGGCGAGCCCTTCGGGGACGACGCCGAACGCGGCCAGGCAGCCGAGGGCGATCAGGATCCGCAGCCTGCGGTCGTGCCACACCAGGCCCGCGCCCGCCCGGACCTGCTCCCACCACAGTCCGGTCGCCTGCCCGTCCGACGGCGTCAGCGAGGCCGGTCGGGCGCGCAGACCGAACCGCAGCAGCACCGCGGACAGCCCGAACGTGACGGCGTCGACGGCCAGCGCGCCGGACGTGCCGAGCCCGGCGACCACGAGCCCGCCGCCCGCGAAGCCGAGCAGCAGCCCGACCTGGTGGGTGATCAGGTGGATCGACTGGCCCGCCTCGTAGCGCCGGTCCCCCAGCACCAGCGGCAGCAGCGCGCCCTGGGCGGCCGCGAACGGCGGCTCGGCCAGCTGAACGAGCACCAGCAGACCCGCGACCAGCGGCAACGGGACTCCGGGCAGCGCCATCACGGCCACCAGCGCCGCTCGCACGAGGTCGCTGCACACCATCACGGTCCGGCGCGGGTAGCGGTCGGCGAGGCCGGTGAGCAGCACGCCGGACAGCAGGCCGGGCAGCATCGTGAGCGCGTAGGTCAGTGCGGTCCACGCGGGCGAGCCGGTCCGCTGGAACACCAGGATCGACAGCGCGAGCCGGGCGAGCTGGTCGCCGACGACGGACGTGAGCGACGCGAGCCAGAGCACGCGGAACTCCGCGACGCCGAAGGCCGCCCGAAAGCCGACCCCGGCGTCCCCGCGCATGGTCATCACCGTGGCAGACCTGATCGGTTCGAGCCAGTGTTTCCCGTTCAAGGGCGTCTTCTTCTCCCCGTTCTTCGGCGGGCACGACACCAACTGGGCCCGAAGAAGGAAGTGCACGCGTTCTTCTCGAACTTCAAGATCGGCACGACGAAGCTCTGAGCCGAGGGGGCGCCTCCGTCGAGGCGCCCCTTCGGGTGCGGCTCGGGACCGGCTTGGCCAACACCCGGTCCAGGACCCCGGCCAGGAACCCCACCGGGTCGGGCGCGGACGTCGTGGCCCGCGCCGCGACGATCCCGTCCGGCCGGACGAGCACCGCCCCTTCCTCGGGGAGCCACGGGACCGCGACGCGGTGCGCGGGGAGTCCGACGTCCGCCGCGGCGGCGAGCCAGCGCTCGCCCGCGGCGCCGGCCAGCAGGGTCCACCGGGACGCGACCAGGTCGAGGGTGGACACCCCGTCGACCCACGCGTGGGGCACCCGCGAACCCGGCGACCCGTCCAGCACCGCCGCCAGGTCCGAGGTGGACGGCGGTTCCGGTCGGGGGTCGACGACGGCGGCCGAGTCGTACCGCTGACCGAGGTGCACGACCGGCGCCGCCCACACCCCCGCCGCCGCCCTGGCGGCATCGGCTTCGGGACCCCTCCCCCAGTGCAGCCGCGGGTCGGCGAGCCTGCGCATCGCCTGGTCCACCGTCGCCGCGGCGACCGGCTCCCGTTCGTGCGCGTAGGTGTCCAGGAGCCCGGCGCCCGCCTCGCCCCCGTGCACGGCGGCCAGCTTCCACGCCAGGTTGTGCGCGTCGGCGACCCCGGTGTTGAGGCCGAACGCGCCGATCGGCGACACGGTGTGCGCGGCGTCGCCGACGAGGAACACGCGGCCGTCGGTGAAGCGGTCCGCCAGGGAACTCCGGGGCCGCCAGGGCAGAACGCCGCGCACCTCGACGCCGAGGTCGGGATCGCCGACCGCCGCTCGGACGAGCGCGGCGCAGCGCTCGGGCGTGAAGTCCTCGGGGCGTTCGCCCCCGTCGACGTCGCAGGCGGTGTGGAAGACCCAGTTCGTCTCGCCGTCCACGGTGACCAGCAGGCCGGGCGCCTCCGGCGTGGTGATCGTGCAGGTGGCGAAGGACGTGCCCCGCAGGTGGGGCCGGAGGTCGGCGCGGAACAGGATGTTGATCATCGACTTGCCCAGGTCGCCTGCCCCGGAGGTGCCCACGCCGACCGCGTTCCGCACGGTGCTGTGCGTGCCGTCCGCGGCCACCAGGTGCGCGCAGCGCAGCGAGTACCGGCCGTCGGGCCCTTCCAGTTCGACGTCGACCCCGTCGGCGTCCTGCGCGAGCCCGACCAGGCGGGTCGACCAGCGCACGTCCGCTCCACGCCGCGCCAGGTCGGCGGCCACGACGGCGTCGAGCCGGTCCTGCGCGCAGACGCCGCGCAGCCGGAACGGCGTCACGTCGAGTTCGGCCGGGGACGGGAGCGGGACGGACGCGGTCACGACGTCGCCCGCCCCCAGGTCGACCGCGGTCCGCGCCACCGCCTTCCCCACGCCGCCCCGCCCGTCGACCGCGACGGCGTTGACGGCGGTGTCGAGACCGAGTTCGCGCAGGACCTCGACGGTGCGCGGCCCGATGCCGGTGGCGCGCGGGTGGATCGACGGCCCGGACCGGCGCTCGACGAGCACCGCGGGGACGCCGTGGTGGGTGAGCAGAGCCGCGGCGACCAGCCCGACGCTGCCCCCTCCGACCACGAGCACCGGCACTTCTGGATACGCTGTTTCCGTCATGGATACACCGTAGCCAGAAGGTAGGATGCCGGTCAACGAGGAAAGGACCACCCGATGACCGACCCCACCCCCGCATCGGTGTGGACCCGGCCGCGCCCCGAACCGCGCCGACGCGCGCCGGGCGTGGACCAGTTCGTGGCCGCCGCCCTCGCCGCCGCCGACGCGGAAGGCTTGGCCGCGGTGTCGATGCGCAGGGTCGCGGGCGACCTCGGATCCGGGACGGCCTCGCTCTACCGGTACATCACCAACCGCGACGAACTGCTGGACCTGATGGTCGACGCGGCGCAGGGCGAGGACCCGCTTCCCGAGTCCACCGGGGACTGGCGCACCGACCTGGGCGCGGTCGCGCACGCGTTGCGCGCGGCGCTGCTCCGGCATCCGTGGCTGGCGGGCGAACTGGCGGGCAGGCCATCACTGGGCCCGAACTCGTTGCGGCGGGCCGAGTCCGCCCTGCGCGCCGCCATCGCGCTCACGCCGGACATCACCCCGGCCTCGCAGGCGGTCGGCGTCGTGCACGCCTACGTGCTGGGCTCGGTGGCCACCCAGCAGGCCGACCGGCGCGCCGAGCAGCGCAGCGGCCTGACCGAGGAGCAGTGGCAGCACAGCATGGGCCCCTACGTCCGCGAGGTCATCGCGGCGGGCGAGCACCCCGTGCTCGCCCGCCGCGTCCTCGAAGCCGAGGACCTCGATCCCGACGCCGGCTTCGCGTTCGGCCTGGACTGCGTGCTCGACGGACTTGCGGCCCGACTCGCGCCCGGCACCGCCGAACGCTGACTGCGGGACGCGTCCGCATCGAAGCGGTCTGCCCACGTCGAGCGGCGAGCTAGGCCTGCACGGCTTCTTTTTGGTCAGCACTGAAACCATTGGCAATAAGACCTCGAACGAAATCGACCACCTCGGGCGCCGCCTTCTCCTCGGAACCGCTGTCGTACGGCGGTTCGGGGTCGTACTCGATGGCCAGCTGGATGCCCTGGGCCACGGTGTCGCCCCACAGGATCCCGGCCAGCGTCAGCGCCATGTCGATGCCCGCCGACACGCCCGCGGCGGTGATCACCGATCCCTCCCGCACGACCCGGTCGGTGCTCACCTCCACCCCCAGCGAGGCCAGCAGGTCGCGCAGCGCCCAGTGCGTGGTCGCGCGCTTCCCCTCCAGCACGCCCGCGGAGGCCAGCAGCGTCGACCCGGTGCACACCGACGTCGTCCAGGTCGCGGTCGGGTGGACCCGGCGCAGCCACGCGGCCACCACCCCCTCGGCCAGCACGTCGTACGGCTCGCCGCCCGGCACGACGATCACGTCCGCGCGGTCGAGGTCGTCGAACGTCGTGGTCGGCACGAGCCGCATCGCCGGGCCCGCGAGCACCGGGTCGAGGGTCGCGGCGACGAGGTGCGCGGTCACCCCCGGTCCAGGCGAGAGCACGTCGTACGGGCCGACCAGGTCGAGCGCGGTCATGTTCGGGTAGAGCACGAAAGCGATGTCCACTTCGATCTCCTCAGCCGATGGTGCGGAAGCGCGACCGGTAGCCGCCTGGCGACACCCCGATCACGCGCTGGAAAGCCCTGCGGAGCGTTTCGGACGAGCCGAACCCGCTCCTGCGGGCGACGACGTCGAGCGCCTCGTCGCCGGAGTCGAGCAGTCCGGTGGCGAACTCGACGCGAGCCCGTTCGACGTACTGCGCGGGTGGCAGGCCGACCTGGCGCGGGAACACCCGTGCCAGGTGCCGGGTGCTCATCGCGGCGCGGTCGGCCATGTCGGAGACCGACCACGTCGCCGTCGGATCGGCCGCGATGGCGTCGAGCAGCACCCGCAGTCCTTCGGACCGGACCGACGGCACCCTGGAGCGGACGCTGAACTGGGACTGCCCACCAGGCCGTTGCAGGAACACCACCATCCAGCGGGCGATCTCGCGGGCCACGTCCTGGCCGTGGTCGTCGGCGACCAGCGCCAGCGACAGGTCGATCCCCGCCGTCACACCCGCCGACGTGGTGACCCGACCGTGCCGCACGAAGATCGCGTCCGGCACCACCTCGACGGACGGGTGCCGCCGGGCCAGCTCCGCGCAGAACGCCCAGTGCGTGGTCGCCCGGCCACCGTCGAGCAGTCCGGCCGCCGCGAGCACCCGCGCCCCGGTGCACACCCCGGCGATCCGCCGCGCACCGGCCGCCAAGCGCCGGACGTGGCCGATCAGCGCCTCGTCGGCCGCCGCGGCCTCGAAACCGAAGCCGCCGACCACCAGCAGCGTGTCGACCGGGCCTTCGACGTCGGCCAGGTCCTCGGCCAACACCCGGAGACCGGCGGTCGCCCGCATCGGTCCCCCGCCGACCGTGGCTAACCGGACCAGGTAGTCCGCGCCTCCCCCGCTGCTGGCCCCCTCGAACACCTCCACGGGCCCGGCGACGTCCAACAACGCCACGTCGTCGTAGCCGACGACCACCACCTCGCGCACTCGTCCACTGTGGTGGAGCCGGGTGGTGACGGCAACGACACGTGACCCTCGGATCCCGCCATCACCGCACGCCCGCGGCCACCGCCGCTCGAACGGCGGCGGGCAGGCCGTCGGTCCACGGGTCGCCGTGGCCGGGGTGGACGTTGCGCACGTCGTGCTCCTCCAGCGCCCGCAACGACTCCAGTGCCGCCCGGCCGTCGTTGGTGAACGCGCGGCAGAGCAGCGTCGGGCCGACGTGGCCGACCATCTCGTCGCGCGTGACCATGGCGTCGCCGGTGAACGCGTGCTCCGGGAACACGAACACCGTGCTGCCGTGCGTGTGACCGGGTGCGTGCACGGCCAGCGGGCGGCCGGGCACGTCGTCCAGCACGCCGTCGGTGAAGGTCACCGGTTCCAGGACCGGCCGGGTGCGCAGGGCGCCGAGCCGGAGCAGGTGCAGCGGGGTCCGCAGGCCGCTCGGCTTCCGCAGGGCGTAGCCGAGGATCGACTTCTCCGGGCGCGCGTCGGCCGCGGGCTTCAGCGGTGCGGCGACCAGCGAGGCCTCGGCCTCGTGCACGTGGACCCGTGCGCCCGCCTCGGTCCGCAGCCGCTCGGCGAGGCCGATGTGGTCCGGGTGGCCGTGCGTCACGAGCACGTCGGAGATGTCCGCCGGCGCGACCCCCAGCCTCGCCAGGTCGGCCAGGAAGCCCTTCCAGTGGCCCGGCAGACCGGCGTCGACCAGCACCAGGCCCTCGCCCGTGTCGACGAGGTAGAAGTTGACCAGCCCGTCACCGAGGCGGTGCACCACGCTCATCGTTCGGTCTCCCTTTTCGTCGACGACCGGTATCTCCGCATGATCTTGCCCGCGTGCTCCGCGCCGACGTACCGTGGCACCGCTTGATCGCAGTAGCTCGCTCGCAAGGGTGCCGCCGCCGGTCCTTTCCCGCGTACGAGGAGATCGGCATGCGCAGAATCAGCACCGGCAGGCGAGCGGCCATCGGCGCGGTCGCCGTGATGGCCACCCTGACCGGAACCACCGGGGTCGCGACCGCGGACCCGGCGTCCACGGCCACGATCACCATCGACACGGCTCACCCGGCGGGACGGCTGGCGTCCGACTTCGTCGGGCTCTCGTTCGAGATGCGGGAACTCGGCATCGGCAACCTCGACGCCACCAAGGGCAACGCGGCCGCCCTGTTCAGGACGCTGGGCCGCAGCAACGTCCGCATCTCCGGCAACACCCTGGACCGCGACACCCTGTGGGTGCCGCAGGGCCGGCAGCCGCCGAACCCGTTGCCGGAGTGGGTGAACGACGTCGTCACCCCGACCGACGTCAAGCGGCTCGGCAGGTTCCTCTCGGTCACCGGCTGGGACACCATGGTGGGCATCAACCTCGGCCGCTGGGACGAGGCGCTCGGCAGGGACCAGGCCAGGTCCATGTCCTCCATCCTGGGCGACAGGCTCGTCGCGGCCCAGTGCGGCAACGAGCCGGACCAGTGGGTGGGCAAGGGTTTCCGGCCGGTGGGCTACGCCTACGCGGACTACCGGGAGGATTGGCGGACGTGCGCCGCCGCGGTCGGCGGCAAGCGCGTCGCCGGCCCCGACACCGCGGGCACCTCCTCGACCTGGGCGGCCTCGCTCGCCGCGGACGAGAAGGACCGGATGTCCATGGTGACCGTGCACCAGTACAGCGCGGGCCCGGACGCCACGATCGCGACGCTCCTGTCGCCGACGACCGTGACCAACCAGCTCAGGTCCGTGTCGAAGAACCTGGAGGCCGCCAAGGCGAACGGCCTGGAGTTCCGCGTCGACGAGGCCAACTCCGCCTACAGCGGCGGCGTGGACGGCGTCAGCAACAGGTACGCCTCCGCGTTGTGGGGCCTGGACTACAGCCTGCAGATGGCGCAGGCGGGCGTGGACGGCATCAACGTCCACGGTGGACTCGGCGTGTGCAACGACCCCATCTGGAACGGCAAGTTCCAGCGCTACACACCGATCTGCGCCGCCAACGCGGCCGACGAGCAGGCCAAGGTCTACAAGGCCATGCCCATCTACTACGGCCTGTGGATGGCCAGGCAGATGAAGTCCGGCCGGTTCCTCCCCCTGACCCTGTCGACCGACCGCAACGTCACCGCCTACGCCGTGAAGGGCGACGACGGCCGCACCCGCATCGCGGTGGTCCAGAAGGACGAGACCACCGCGGCGCCCGTGCACCTCGACATCGCCGTGGACCGCCGCGCGCGCGGCGCGGAAGTCCTGCGCCTCACCGGAAACAGCCTCGACGGCGAGACGACGTCCGTCCAGGGCGCCACCGTCGACCGCCAGGGCCACCTCAAGCCGAAGCGCGCGGAGCAGGTGCGCGTCCGCGACGGCGAGCTCGGCGTCGACGTGGCGGCCGGCAGCGCGGTGATCATCACGCTGGACGGCTGCTGACACCCCGGCACACGGCTCCGCTCCCGTGAGTGGAGCCGTGTGCCAGGCTGACCGGCGTGCGGTTCGGTGTCCCCTGGAAGTGCGGTCCGCCACGGGCGAGGTCGTTCACGACGGCGGGCCGAAGCCGCAGGACGTCGCCGCCGGCCGACGGTTCAGTCAGCCCGCCGTCGCGGCGGTCGTCGGGCTGGAACCGGTCGCCCCGCGACGGCGGCGGTACCGCGGTGCTGGACCCGTGGGTCCACGACGACGTGCCGGCGTTCGACGCCACCTACCGGTGCGACCACCGGCCGGGGTGCAAGGCCTTCGTCACCCCGGCAGGCGACCCGGTCACCCCCGACCCCGTGCGGGGTCGGAGCTGACCGGGTTCTCTCCCGCCATGCGGTAGGCCCCGTCCTCCAAGCGCCGGATCAGCCTGTGCGTCCACTCCGAACGGCTGTCCGCGGTGTGGATCCACAACCCGAGGACCTCCCCGACCGGACCCCAGGTGTCAAGGTCCGTGCCGGGGGGCAGGTCGCCGGTGATGCTCGCGCGCCACTGGTCCATCGCCTCGGCGCGCTGCCGCAGCAGGTCGATGGCCTCGGCGCGGGAGAGGTCCTCGATGAGGCCGACCGCCGCGGCGAGGAGGTCGAGCCGGGGATCCCGGTGCGCGAGCGCGGAGCGGAGCAGCGCGAGGTAAGCGCTTTCGCCTTCGGCGGTGACCTCGTACTCCATGCGCGGCGGTCCACCGGCTTTGCTCGGCGTGGTGTCGTGCACGACCAGCAGGCCTTCACCCGTCATGGCCTTGAGCGCGTGGTACACCGACCCGGACTTGGCGTTGGACCACTCGTGAGCGCCCCACGCCTCCAGGTCGGCTCGGACCTGGTAGCCGTGCGCCCGTGCCCGGCGCCGCACGGCGCCGAGCACGAGGAGTCGAACCGCCGACATGGTTCTCCCGTCTTCCGGGCCGGTCAGGCCGCGGTGTTCACCCACCAGAGGGCGCCGAACGCGACGAAGCCGCCCATCCGGCTCCCATCATCCTGGGCCGCCACGTCCATGACGGGATGGGCTCCCCCGGCGACCGCCCTGGCGTAGGCGGCCTCGGCGTCCGGCACCACCAGCCACAGCTGGATGTGCGACGGCTCGTCGGGGACCCGCCTGCACTGGCCGCCGTCGGGACCCGAGTCGGCGAAAAACAGCGCCGAGGTCCCGATGCGCGCCTCGGCGTGCACCACCCGCTCCGGATCCGCGGGCAGGGGGACGACGTTGGACACCTCGGCGTCGAAGGCGTTCTTGAGGAAATCGACGAACGGGCGGGCGCTCTCCACCATCACGTAGGGCGTCAAGGTCGACATGGGCCGAATCACTCCTCACCGGACTAACCAAATTTGGCTACTCGGTCAGGCTAGCGCTCAACGCGACGAGCCGCTAGCCAAATTTGGCTAGCGGCTCGAAGTGGGGTTCGGGCTCACACCGCGGGCGGGCGGTCCTCGTACGGCGTCGACAGCACCACGGTCGTCCTCGTCGACACGTTGGCGGCCTCGCGGATCTGCCGCAGCAGGTCCTCCAGCGCGGACGGCGACGCCACCCGCACGCGCAGCACGTAGGACGCGTCGCCCGCCACCGAGTAGCACGCCTCGATCTGCGGCAGGTGCTCCAGGCGCTTCGGGTAGTCGTCCGGCGCGGCGGGATCGATCGGCGTGATCGAGATGAACGCGCTGAGCGGCAGACCGATCTCGTCGCCGTCCAGGCGGGCGCTGTAGCCGAGCAGGACGCCGCGCTGCTCCAGGCGCTTCACGCGCTGGTGCACCGCCGAGACGCTCAGCCCCACGCGTTCGGCGAGGTCGGTGAAGCTGCACCTGCCGTCGGCGGCCAACTGCCTGAGGATCGCCCGGTCGATGGGCTCCAGGGCCGTCACGCGGGGAGCACCACCAGCTCGTGCGGCCGGTTGTTGACGCTCTCCGCGCCCGACTCGGTGGCGATCACGATGTCCTCGATGCGGGCGCCCCAGCGGCCGGGGAGGTAGATGCCGGGCTCGACGCTGAACGCCATGCCCGGTTCGAGCGGCAGGTCGTTGCCGCCGACGATGTACGGCTCCTCGTGCACGTCCAGGCCGATCCCGTGTCCCGTGCGGTGCACGAAGTACTCGCCGAAACCCGCGTCGGCGATGACCGTGCGGGCGGCGGCGTCGACCTCGGACGCGGTCACGCCGG
Source organism: Umezawaea sp. cmx-9-4 (assembly GCA_049997955.1). Taxonomy (GTDB): domain Bacteria; phylum Actinomycetota; class Actinomycetes; order Mycobacteriales; family Pseudonocardiaceae; genus Umezawaea. The sequence goes on from JAEBDY010000018.1 coordinate 176,886, forward strand.
GGCGGACGGCGTCGACGGCGGCCTGCTGCGCGGCCTGGAGCACCGCGTAGGTGGGGCGCACGTCGTCGAAGCGCGGCTCGCCGACGGAGTAGGTGCGGGTGGAGTCGGAGCAGTAGCCCTCGGCGACCGGGCCGCCGATGTCGACCACGACCACGTCACCGGCCTCGATCACCCGGTCGGACAGGCCGTGGTGCGGGCTGGCGCCGTTCGGGCCGGAGCCGACGATGACGAACTCGGCGACGGTGTGGCCCTCCTCGACGATGGCGGCGGCGATGTCAGCGCCGACCTCGGCCTCGGTGCGGCCCGCGCGCAACCACTCGCCGACGCGGGCGTGCACGCGGTCGATCGCCGCGCCCGCCTTGCGCAGCGCGGCGATCTCCACGGCGTCCTTGCGCATCCGCAGCTCGCGCAGCACCGGCCCGGCGAGCACCTGCTCGCCACCGATCGCGTCGCGCAGGGCGAGGGTGTGCAGCGCGGGCATCATGTCCGCCACGGCGGTCTTCTTCGCCTTGACCAACGCCCGCGTGACGAGCTCGTACGGGTCCTCGCCGTCGACCCACGTCGCGACCTCGACGCCCAGCTCGTCGGTCGGCAGCCCCGCGTAGCCCGGCGCCTCCAGCTTCGGCACGACCAGCACCGGCGTGCCGCCGACCGGCAGCACCAGGCACGTGAGCCGCTCGAACGACGTGCCGCCCACACCGAGCAGGTAGGCGAGGTCCGAGCCGGGCGAGATCAGCAGCGCGTCCACGTCGGCCGCCGCCGCGGCCGTGCCCGCGCGGTCCAGGCGGGCGCGCAGCGCGTCAACATCGATGGGGCCAAGGCTTGTCGACATGCCGCCGAGCCTAGTGGGCCACGGTCTGGCAGTCTTGCCGCCGTGGCCCAACCCCTCGTGCTCCTCGACTCCGCCAGCCTGTACTTCCGCGCCTTCTACGCGCTGCCCGAATCGATGACCGCGCCGGACGGCACACCGATCAACGCGGTGCGCGGATTCGTCGACACGATCGCGCGCGTCATCACCGAACGCCACGCGGGAAGGCTGGTCGCGTGCATGGACGCCGACTGGCGCCCGGAGTTCCGCACCGCCGCGCTGCCGTCGTACAAGGCGCACCGCGTGGCCGCGTCGGCGACCGACGGATCGGAAGAGGTGCCGGACACGCTGACGCCGCAGGTCCCGATCATCATGGACGTGCTGGACGCGGTCGGCATCTGCACCGCCGAAGCCACCGGCTACGAGGCCGACGACGTCATCGGCGCGCTGGCGCACCACGAGAAGACCGACCCGGTCGAGGTCGTGACGGGCGACCGCGACCTGTTCCAGGTCGTGCGCGACTCCCCCACCGCCGTGCGCGTCCTGTACGTCGGCCGCGGCTGGTCGAAGGCGGAGTTGCTGGGACCGGAGGAACTCGCGGCGAAGTACTCGCTGCCGGTGGAATCCGCGGGCGAGGCCTACGCGGCCATGGCGGTGCTGCGCGGCGACCCGTCCGACGGCCTGCCCGGCGTCGCGGGCATCGGCGAGAAGACGGCAGCGAAACTGATCACCGAGTTCGGATCGCTGGAAGCGGTCCTGGCGGCGGTGACGGATCCGCGCGACCGAAAGCTGACCACTCGGGCGCGCAACAGCCTGATCGCCGCGGAGTCCTACCTGGCTGCCGCGCCGACGGTGGTGAACGTGGCGGTGGACGCGCCGGTCGTGCTGGACCGACCTGATGCCGTTCCCGCTCGACCGGTGGACCCGGACCGGGTGGCGGAGTTGGGGAAGCGCTGGGGCCTGGGAAGTTCACTGCCACGACTGGTGTCGGCACTGGAACGCCGGTAGGGATTTGGTCAGCGGGCCGACCCGGCCGGGCAGGCGGGGGGCGAGGGACGGTAGAGGTGGCGCACCAACACCTGCCGCGCAGTCCGGGTGACCCACCACCTACCTGATGCCGGCGTCCTGGTCGTGGCCGATTTTACTCGGGGGATTTGACCCTTAAAATTGGAGATCGGGCAGGCTTTCGGGACTGCCCTTTTAGCCCGATCAAGGGTCAAATCAAGGGGTCCCCGAGTCAAATCGGCCACAGCACGGCGGCGGCTGGGCCAGTGCTGTGGTGTTCGGGAGCCGCCATCGGCTGCTCGCGGTCGATGGAAGTCGTAGTCGACTGCGTGCGGCCGCTGCGAGCCATCACCCACGGCTCGTCGGACCCGCGCGTAGAGGTCGCGGTGGTTCCGCCGACGCCACCCCGCTCGCGCAATTGTCTCGATCATTTTCCTTGATTTGTCAAGGCGGGAAAGATGCCTTGACAAACGAAGAAAAATGCTGAGGACGCTTCGGATCGGGGCGGCGGAGGGGGACTGCGTCGGGTCGGGTGCGCGCTTCCGCTTGCCTGTGGCGGGTCCGATTGGTGCTTCCGCTTGGCCTCGCTGTGCCAGCGTCGTTGCTGCGCTTGGTCTTGGTCCGCCAAGTGCCGTTTCTTCAGAGTCGTCGTTGTAGTACAGGAACTACCCGAACGCCGTCATGGCTTCGACGAGCCCGTCTCGGCTGCGGTGCGCAAGGGCGCTTGTCGGTCACGCCACCTTTGTGGCCTGACCAAGATCGGCCAGTACCGCTTCCGCCGCCCGTCTGCCGGAGACCAGTGCGCCCTGGATGGAACTGGTGTCGCGGTGGTCGCCGCACACGTAGCGCCTGCCGCCCACCCTGACCGGCGCGCGGAAGCCGTGGGGTGCGGGCATCGCGGGCACCGCGTGGGGGATCGCGTAGCGGGCCAGCAGGTCCCACGAACTCGCGTCCACGCCGTACAGCTTCCCGACCTCTGCTCGCACGTCCGCCTCCGCGGCGGAGTCGTCCAGCACCGACGCCTGCACCAGCGGGCCGCCGGACGGAACCACCTCGGAGATCACCGCGGTGTTGGTGACCAGGCCGCCGTCGCCGTCCACGAGCAGCGTCGGGTCGCGCAGCGGTGACTCCGGCGGGCGGAAGTACCACGTGGTCACGCCGTTCCACGACGGTTCGCGCAGGCCCGGCACCAAGCGGGCCGCGGCGGTGCCGTCGGTGGCCACGACCACCGCGTCGGCGGCCACCCGTTCGCCGTCCGCGAGTTCGACGCCGTCGTCGTGCACCCGCACGACCTCCACGCCCAGGCGCACCGCGTCCTCCGGCAGCCGGGCCGCCAGTTGGCGTGGCAGCGCGGCCATGCCGTCGGCCGGCAGGGCCGCACCACCGCGGGCGAAGCTGCGCCACACGAGGTGGAAGAAGCGCGAGGACGTGGTGAGGTCGGACTCCAGGTAGACGCCGGACAGGAACGGCCGCAGCACGGTGTTCACGGCCCGGTCGGACAGCCGCCACCGCTTCAGCTCCTCGGCGGTCGTGCGGTCGACGGAGTCCAGGATCGCGCGGTCCGGTCCGAGCCAGTCGCGTGCCGTCACCGCGGCCAGCGCGAGCAGGTCGCCCACGCCGAGCACCTGCTGCGCCAGGGCTCCCTGCCACGCGGACGGCCCGGTGCGCGGGTCGGCGAGCAGGTCGTGGCGACCGCCCTGGTGCACGAACGCGCCGGGCCGCAGCGGGCGGAGGTCCAGGGCCGCGAGGTCGAACCGCCGGACGACCTCGGGGTAGGCGGGCAGCAGGATCTGGAACCCGCGGTCCATCCGGACGCCGTCCACGACATCCGTGCGCACGCGGCCGCCGACGTCGTCACCGGCCTCCAGCACCGACACGGACACCCCGTTGCGGGACAACACCTCCGCGGCGCTGAGCCCGGCCAGTCCAGCCCCCACGATCACGACATCCGCCATGACCCGACGCTAACCGGCCCCCACCCGCGCCGCACGACAGCGGTCACGAGGCGGCCACCGCCGTGCGCAGAGCGGGGACGTCGTGGCCGGCGGCGGTCAGGAGCGGACCGACCGGGCCGTCGAGCAGCGCGGCCACCAGGTCCTTGACGCCGACCGCCGTGCCGCCGCCGTCGGCCACCCGCAGGCGGGCGGCGGTCAGGCTGCGGCGAGTGGCCGCGCCCATCGGCACGGACACACCGAACGGCTCTGGCGGCACGCGCACCACCGGCACCAGGCCGGGCAGGTCGACGCCGCGGGTGCGCAGCGCGTCCGCCGTGGCGCCGCCCGGCAGCCGCCTGCCGGTGTGCGCGACGATGCGGTCGAGCGACAGCACGCCGAGCAGGAGGTCGACGGGGTCCACTTCGGACCGACCGCGGCGGACGGCCTGGCGCTGGGCCTCGCCGGTGACGGCCGCCAGGACCGGGGAGCTGTACCCGGAGTTCAGCCAGCGGCTGATCAGACCGGCTCGGCCGCCGAACACGCGCGCCCTGCGCAGCAGCGCCACGGACGGGTGTTCGGACGGTTCCTCCCCTGCCGGGTCGACGGCCGCGACCACGGCGTCGCGGTCGATCCGCCGCAGCCGCAGCGCCTCCGCGGCCCGGCTGTCCCGCACGTCCAGGAGGCCGAGCAGCAGGTGCGAAGGCGTGACCGGGTCCTCCCCGGCGTGGACCAGCGCGGCGCGCAGGCACGTCCTCAGCGCCGGGGTGGGCGCGGGCAGGACGCCGCGGATCCGGCCGCCGCGGTCCCGCGTGGACCAGTGGGCTTCGCGCAGGGCCGCGGCGACGACCGCGTCGGCTTCGGCGTCCGGCGGCGCGGTCTCGTCGTCCTGGCTGACCCAGTGCGGCGGGTCGAGCGAGGCGATGACGCCCATGAGCGTGCCCGCGTCGCTCGGGCCCGACGTCAGCGCACGTGCGGTGGGCGAGCCGGAATCCAGCATCACGAAGAGCAGGTGGTCGGTGGCGGTCGCCGCGTGGTCGAGCCGGGCGGCGCGCGCCAGGGCACGGGACAGGAGCTTGATCGCGTCGGTGGTGTGCTCGCCTGGGTGCATGGTCGAACGGTAGGAATCGACGGGCCTCCGGCGCGTGTGCCGATCGACCGCGGATCGTGGCCGATCGGCCATCGGGGCAGGCCGATCGGCGCGTTCCGCTGTGCGAGGATCGGATTCCGGCGAGCGCTCGTGGAGGACTGGTGCGGCAGATCCCGTCGTGGTGGATCGGGTGGCGCGACACGGCGTTGGTGGTGGGGGTCCTCGCACTCGGTGCGGTGCCGGGGGTTCTGGGCGAGCACGTGCCGTTGTGGACGGTGGTGCTCGCGGCCGCCGGTGGCGCGGCGCTCGTGGTGCTGCGCGGGCGGTGGCCGTTGACCTGCCTGCTGGGCACGATCCCGCTGTACGCGCTGCCGTCGCTGGTTCCCGTGCTGTGCACGGCCGTCATCGCGTTCACCGCGGGCAGGCGGTCCCGGCCCGCGTGGCGGTTCTGGCTGGCCGTCGTGGCCACGGGCGCGGGCGGGATGCTGCTGTCGGTGCTCACCGAGGAGGAGCGGAGCGGCGAACTCCTCGCCCTCGCCGCGGGTTCCTTCGCGTTCCTGGTCGGGATCCCGGCGCTGGCGGGCACGCTGCTCGGCGGTCGGCGACCGATGGTGCGGCTGCTCAAGGAGCGCAACGACTACCTGGAACGAGCACGGGCGCTGACGGCCGCGCAGGCGCGGGTGGACGAGCGCACGCGCATCGCGGGCGAGATGCACGACCTGCTCGGCCACCGGCTCAGCCTGATCTCCCTGCACGCGGGCGCGCTCGAACTCGGCACCGCCGACGCCGAGCCCAAGGTGAGCGGTCAAGCCCGGCTGCTGCGCACCACCGCGGGCACGGCGCTGTCCGAGCTGCGGCAGATCCTCGGCGTGCTGGGCGTGTCGTCGGAGGGGCTGGACGAGAACAGCGGCACCCGTGCCGACCTGGCGGCGCTGGTGGACGAGTCGCGCCGCGCCGGGGTGGACGTGACCCTGGTGTGGTCGGGCGGCGACCTGGACGACGTGGACGCGCGGACCCGGTACGCCGTGCACCGGGCGGTGCGCGAAGGCCTGACGAACGTCCACCGGCACGCGCGCACGGCGCGGACGACCGTGGAGGTGCGCCGCGGCGAGGACCGGGTGCGGGCGATCGTGGTGAACGGCCCGGAGACCGAGGTCCGGCGGACGCCGCCGGGCACCCGGCGCGGGCTCGCGGGGCTGGAGGAGCGCTCGGCGCTGCTGGGCGGCTCGTTCGCCGCCCGCGCCACCCCGGACCGGGGGTTCCAGCTGGTCGTGGACCTGCCGGTGCGCCCCGGCGGGCCCGCGCCGGACGACGTGGCCCCGGTGCTGGGCGTCGAACCGCCGGAGGTGATCACCGCGCAGGTGCTCACCATGCCCCGGCTGATCGGCACGGGCTGCCTGGCGGTGCTGCTCGCCGCCCCGTTCGCGGTGGCGCTGGTGGGGCTGGTGATCTGGCTCGTCGTAAGGTGACGCGGTGATCCGACTGCTCATCGCGGACGACGAGGCGCTGATGCGCGCGGGCATCGCGATGATCGTGGAGCACGCTCCCGACATCGAGGTCGTGGCCGAGGTCGGCGACGGCCGGGCCGCGGTCGCCGGCTGCCGGGAGCACCGGGTGGACGTGGCACTGCTGGACATCCGGATGCCCGGCGGCGACGGCCTGACCGCGGCGGCCGACATCGCCCGGCACCACCCGGAGACGAACGTGGTGGTGCTGACCACGTTCGGCGAGGACCGCTACGTCGCCGAGGCGCTGAAGGCGGGCGCGGTCGGGTTCCTGCTCAAGGACACCGGTCCGGCCGACCTGATCCAGGCGATCCGCGTCGCGGCGCGCGGGGAGTCGGTCCTGGCACCGGCGATCGTCCGCAGGCTGGCCGAGCGCTTCCTGGTCCCGGACAGCGCCGACCTCGCCAGGAAGCGGTTGGAGCAGCTCACCCCGACCGAACGGGACGTGCTGCGCGAGGTCGGCACCGGGGCCTCCAACGCCGAGATCGCGGCCACCCTGTTCATGGGGTCGGGCACCGTGAAGGCCCACCTCAGCCGGATCCTCACCAAGCTCGGCTGCGCCAACCGCGTGCAGGCCGCGATCGTGGCCCACGAGGCGGGACTGCTCTAGAAGTACGTGCCCGACCAGGGCGCTCGATCGGTGGCGAACAGGGCGTCCGCGCGGGCCAGGGCGGCGTGGTCGACCACGTCGATGCGGCCCGCCCGCGCCAGGTCGGTGAACGACGTGTCGCCGAGGTAGGTCGCGGCCAGCAGGTCCACGTCGAGTCCGAGGTCGGCCGCCTCGGACGTGCGCTCGGCGCCCTCCGGGGTGATCCGGTACCTGCCGTCGTTCTCCGGCAGGTACCGGTCGCGGACCTCCAGCACGACCGGCTCGGCCTCGCGGTACCGGCGGGCGGCCAGCGCGGCGGGCACGTCCACCAGCCGCAGCCACGTCTCGTCGTCCACCTCGGTCACCTTGACCACGCGCCGGTCGGCCAGCAGCCACTCCAGCGGCTCGTCCAGCGGGCGCAGCTCGGCGACGATCTCGTCCACCATGTCGACCCGGAACAGGTACCGCCACAGCTCGGCCCACACCTCGGGGGTGGCGGCCACGACGTCCATGACGCTGAGCACGGACTTGCTGCTCGGGCCCCCGCCCATGTCCCACTTCACCGAGTACAGGACGTACCCGTCGTCGCCGTCCTCGCCGCGGTGCACGGCCATCCGCGCGTTCTCGTCGTCCAACGCCCGTTCGAGGTTCATCGTCCACCACGCGGGCCAGCGCGTCGTCATGCCCGGCCGCGACAGCCCCGCGGTGGTGTACACCTCGGGCCCCGCCGTCAACGCCGTGGCCCGGTCCACCAGGCGGATCCGCCCACCCGTGCCCGCCGACGGCAGCGCCGAGGTGCGGTACCGGTCGAGGACGACACGACGGCCGCGCGACGCGACGCCGTACCCGAACCGCCCGTAGATCACGGACTCCGAGGCGCGCAGCACCGCCACGACCTCGCCCGCCTCCTGGAAGGCCTGGAACTGCCTGCGCATCAAGGCGCTGAGCACGCCGCGGCGCGTCCAGTCCGCGCGCACGCCGACCCGGCTGACCGTCGACGCGGGCACCTCGGCGCCACCGGGCACCGCGAGCAGGGCGGCCCACGACTGGGCCGTGCCGACCATGTCGTCGTCCTGGAAGGCCCCGAACGTCCGACCGGGGACGTAGGAGTCCTTCACCTTCTCCCACTTCTCGTCGGTCACGGGAGCGGTGTGCAGCGAGCCGCGGAACAGCGCGTGCGCTGCGCGGACGTTCGATTCGTCGAGGACGCGGATGTCATGGTCGGCCACGACGTGGATCCTGCCTGGTCCGACGGCCGAACGCGACCGGGTTTCGCACGCGGAAGGGCCACCGGGACGACGTCCCGGTGGCCCTTCCGCGTGTGCCGGTGGATCAGCCCGTCGGCTGGCCGACCTCGTACTCGCCGTCAGCGGTCTTGACCGTGACCTTGACCTTCTTCTCGTTCCCGCCGACCTGCACGGTGCAGTCGAAGGTGGCCCCGACCTTGACCTGGTGCTCTCCGCCGCAGGTCGCGCTCTCGACGTCCGGGATCTTGTACTCGTCCTTCAGGATCGAGACGACGCCCTTCTGCACCTCGGCGTTGTCGAACACCTTGGTGACGAAGAAGCCCGGCGCCACGAACCCGGTGATGCCGACCGCGGCCGCCACGAGCACGACCAGGGCCACGACGACCCACAGCACGGCGCCCGACTTCTTGGGCTGCTGGCCGTACGGGTCGGGCTGGCCGTACGGGTTCGGCTGCTGCTGGCCGTACGGGTTCGGCTGCCCGTAAGGGTTCTGCTGCTGGCCGAACTGGCCGCCCTGGGGCGGCGCGCCGTACGGCTGCTGCTGCTGCTGGCCGAACTGACCGCCCTGGGGCGGCATGCCGTACGGGTTGCTCTGCACCTGCTGGGTCGGGTCGTAACCGCCCTGCTGCTGCTGCGCGTACGGGTTCTGCACCTGCTGGGTGGGGTCGTAACCACCCTGCTGCTGCGGCGCCGCGTACGGGTTCTGCGGCGGCTGCTGCTGCGCGTTCGGGTCGTAGTTGGCGTGCGGGTGCACCTGCGTGGCCTGCTCGTGCGGGGGCAGCTGCCCCCACTGCGGCTGCTGCGGGTTCTGCTGGTTCGGGTCGGGCGGCCCGTAGGGGTTCTGAGCCGGGAACCCGCCCGACGGAGTGCCGGAGTACCCACCACCCGCCGGGTTCTGCTGCGGGGGCTGCTGGCCCCACTGCGGCTGCTGCGGGTCGTTCCCTCCGGACGGTCCGTACGGACTGGTCATGCTCGGCCTCCGGAGATCGGTCGTGGCGCGCACGTGTGGCGCGCTACAGGTTGCGGGCGCGATCAAACCACAGGACGGACCCCGTGCCCCATCCGCCCCGCCAAGCTTGCCCGGACCGTGGCCATCGCCACCACCACTCGGCCGCAACAACTCCGACCACTGGCCCACTCGGCTCGGCGGAACCGGTACCGCGCCCCCGCTGAACGCGGGCGTGCTCGGTACCCATTCGACCACCGACGGTGAACCGGCGCCAGTGCTGCCGGCCGAACGCCGGTAGCCTCGGAACCAGGTCCCGCGTCCGGAGGGCGCGGAAGCGGAGGTGATCACGGTGCATCCGGTGTTATGACGGCCCCGGCCAGGGGCGTCACGGAGCCGAAAGGCGACCGGATGAGCAGGACCGACAAGACCCGGCCCCTGTGGGTGCAGGTGGCGGACACGCGGATGACCACCTGCGTGCCGGGGCACGACCACCGGCACGGCCCGTGCACGCTGCCGGACGAGATCACCGCCGAGAGCGTCGACCCGAGTTGCCGGGAGAGCGGCTGCCGCTGGCTCCGCAGCTCGGCCATGGTCAACCTCAGCAACGGTTGCCGGGAGTGCACCGGCTACTACTTCCGCCGCGACGACCGCAGGCGCAGCCGCCGCCAGGCGCGTCGTGAACTGCGCGCTTACCGCGGCGAGGACTGAACCGGTGGCGGGGCCGGAAGTCCGGCCCCGCCCACCACCCCGCGAACCCGAGCCACCACCCTCGCGCAGGCGGCCCGCGACGCGATGCCGCGCCCCGGAGCGGACCCGCGCTTCCCCGCTCAGGGGGACAGCAGGGGCAGGAGGATCCCGTCGACGACCCCGGCCACCTCGTCGGCGCCGACGAAGCCCACGCGCCACGCCTCCACCAGGAGCATTCGGGGTCCGACCCCGGCGCTCCGCGCGGTGACCCGCGCCGGATCGGCCTCACCCCGCTCGACGGCCTCGCCCATCACCCCGAGCAGCACCTCCTGGGCCGGACCGATCACCGATTCCCACACCTGGTCGAACAGCTCGGGGTGCTGATGGCGGTGGGCGAGCAGTGGCCGCAGCGCTCGTCCGCGCGGCTCGTCGAGGATGCGCGCGAACCGGGTGAGCAGCGTGATCAGGTCGGTGCGCAGGGAGCCGGTGCCCGGCGGGGCGGGGGGATGCCCGAAGCCGGTGGCGGGGTCGGCGAGCGCGGCCAGCACCAGTTCATCCGGAGTGGACCAGCGGCGGTACAGGGCCGCCTTGCCGGTGCCCGCCGCCGTCGCGATCTTGTCGAAGGACAGCTCGGCGAAGCCGGTGCGGGCCAGTTCCTCCAGGGTGGCGAGGTGGATCGCCTCGGTCAGCGCGCTGCCTCGGCGACGGGTCGCGGGGTGCGGGGTCACCCGCCCATGATGACCGCCCCACCGTATAGTGAACAAATCTGTTCACTATACGGTGGGCGGGACCGTCCGAAGGGACCACGATGTACCGCATCGCCAACGTCACCGTCGTCGACCCTCGGAACGGCTCGGTCACCCCTCACCAGGACATCCGGATCGCCGACGGGCGGATCGCCGGGATCGGCGCCACGACCGGGCCGGACGGGGACCCGGCGACCGTCGAAGGCCGAGACCGCTTCGTCGTGCCCGGATTCGTGGACATGCACGCGCACCCGCTCAACCTCGACGACCCCACCCGCGAGCTGGGGCTCATGCTGGCCTTCGGCATCACCGGGTACCGGCAGATGAGCGGAACGCCCGAGCTGCTGCGCCGTCGGCGCGACCGCGCGGCCACCCCCGACGACCGGGCGCCGAGGCTGCTCGCCACCCCCGGCTCGGTGCTCACGCCGCTCAACGCGGGCAAGCCGGGCACGGCGGTCGAGGAGGTGCGACGTCAAGCCCGCGACGGCGCGGACTTCATCAAGGCGGCCTTGATCACCCCGGAGGTCTACCTCGCCGTCCAGGCCGAGGCCGACCGACTGGGCATCCCGGTGGTGGGCCACCTGCCCGCCGGGATCGACGTGCGCGCCGCGTCCGAGGCGGGCTTCCGGTCGATCGAACACATCGGTCCCGGCCTCGGCGTGCTGACCGGCTGCTCGTGCCACGAGGAGCGCCTGCGCACCGCGACCTCCCGCGGCCCGATCGGGGCTCCGCCCTTCAAGATCCCGTTCGCGGACCGGCTGGCCAAGGTGGTGCTCGGGAAGATCGTGGTGAACCCCGCCCAGATGACCGGCCCCGCCACCCTGCGCGCCATCCGGGACGCGATCGACAGCTTCGACGAGGACAAGGCCCGCGAACTCGCCCGGCGGTTCGCCGCGAACGACACGTGGAACTGCCCGACGCTGATCCGGATCAAGGCGCAGCAGTTCTGCGACGACGCCGCGTTCGCGGCCGACCCCGACCTGCGCTACGCCACCGCGAAGGAGCGCAGGGCCTGGAACGCCGCTGCCGCCGCCTTCCGCAAGAAGTTCGACGAGACCCGGCGCGCCGTCTTCGCCGACCAGTTCGCGCTCCAACTGCGCATGGTGAAGATCCTCGACGAGGAGGGCGCGCCCCTGCTGGCGGGCACCGACGCGGTCGGCGCGGCCTGGGTGGTGGCGGGCGCCTCGCTGCACGACGAGTTCGACCTGCTCGCCGAGGCGGGCCTCAGCCCGTTGCGGGTGTTGCGGACCGCCACCACCGACCCCGCTCGCTTCCTCCACCGCGAGGAGGACGCGGGCACCGTCGAGGAGGGCAAGGAGGCCGACCTCGTCCTGCTCGACGCCGACCCCACCGCGGCTGTCGCCAACCTGCGCAAGGTCAGCGGCGTGGTCCGCGGCGGCACGCACCTCGACACCGGGACGTTGACCGCGCTGAAGGACCAGGCCACCGGGCGGTAGCGGGCGTCGGACCACGGCGGGCGAGTTCGAAGGCGGAGTCGGGAAGCCCGACACGCGCTCCCCTGTGGCAACGAACGGCCGACTCCGCGGTGTCCACTGTGGACGGAAGCCCCGAGCGGCGCGGGAATCGACAGCGACGGGGTCACCCGCGCCCGACGGCAGGCCTCCACCGGTCCATGCCGCACGAGCCCGACGTCAAGGCCCTCGCGAACACCTGTTGGCCACGCGTGCCAGGCCTCGACAGGCAGCATCGACCAGGACGACGGGCGAAGCCGGGCTCTCCTCCACGGGAAGGCCCGGCCAGGGCTCACACCGTCGCCATCGCCACCACACCCCGGCGCAGCGCGTCCACCGCCTTCGCGGCGGCGGCACCGATGGGATCGCCGTTGCCCATCACGTTGCGGATCTGGTCGAGCAGGTCGACCACCTGGCGGCACCAGCGGACGAAGTCGCCCGCTCCCAGTTCCGTCCCCCCGGTGTCGCCGGAGTCGAGGACCTTCTCCAGCGACTCGCCCCGCGCCCACCGGTACACCGGCCACGCGAACCCCGGATCGGGCTGCCGCGTCCGGTCCAGCCGGTGGCGCCGCTCGTCGTCCTCGATCTCCGCCCACAGCCGCGCGGTGGCGAGCATGGCGTCCGAGATCGGGCCTGCGGGCAGGCTCGTCTCCACCGGGCCGTCCCGCCGCGCCTCGTACACCAGGGACGACACGACGGCGGCCAGTTCGGGCGGACCCAGGCCCTTCCACACGCCGTGGCGCAGGCACTCCGCGGCCAGCAGGTCGGACTCCCCGTAGATCCGGGTGATCCGCTTGCCGTGCTCGGTGACCTCCTCGCCCGGCCCGTTCTCGTGCGGCTCCAGGTAGCCGCGCTCGCGCAGCAGGGCCCGGATGCGGTCGAACTCCCGCGCCAGCGAGTGCGTGGTGGCGGCGACCTTCCGCTCGACCAGCTCGGTCTCCTGGAGGAGCCGGTGGTACCGCTCCCCCCACCGGGCGTGGTCCTCGCGCTTCTCGCAGGCGTTGCAGGGGTGCGCGCGCAGGGCCCGCCGCAGGGTGGCCAGCTCGGCGTCGTCGTCCGCGGTCGTCTTCCGGCGCCGCGCGGTGGGCACCTGGATGCCGGTGTTGCGCACCGTCATGGCCAGGTCCCGCCGGGACTTGGGCGAGCGGACGTCCACCTGCTTCGGCAGCTTGATGTGCCCCAGCACCTCGACGGCCACCGGGAAGTCGGCGGACGACAGCCGTCCCGCCCACCGGTCCTCGGTCACCACCAGCGGCCGGGCCTCGCCCATCGGCTCGTGACCGGGGTCGATCACCACGGCCAGCCCGGACCGGCGCCCGGACGGCACGGCGATCACGTCGCCCTTGCGCAGCCGCTCCAGCGACGCGGCGGCCTCGGCCCGCTTCGACGAGCTGTTCTGCTTCGAGAGGGCCTTCTCCCGGTCGGTCACCCGCCGCCGGAGCGCCGCGTACTCGGTGAAGTCGCCGAGGTGGCACGTCATCGCCTCGGAGTACCCCTCCAGCGCCTCCCGGTTCCGCTCGATCCGCCGGGCCAGCCCGACCACGGACCGGTCGGCCTGGAACTGGGCGAACGACTGCTCCAGCAGGTCGCGGGCCTTGGCCGCCCCCAGCGCGTGCACCAGGTTCACGGCCATGTTGTAGCCGGGCCGGAACGACGACCGCAGCGGGAACGTCCGGGTGGACGCGAGCCCGGCGACCTGCTTCGGGTCCACCCCGGGCTGCCACACGACGACGGCGTGCCCCTCGACGTCGATGCCCCGGCGCCCCGCCCGGCCGGTGAGCTGGGTGTACTCGCCGGGGTTGAGGTCGACGTGCGCCTCGCCGTTGTACTTGACCAGCTTCTCCAGCACGACGGTCCGGGCGGGCATGTTGATGCCCAGCGCCAGCGTCTCGGTCGCGAACACGACCTTGACCAGGCCGCGGACGAACAGTTCCTCCACGGTCTCCTTGAACGCGGGCAGCAGGCCGGCGTGGTGGCTGGCGATGCCGCGTTCGAGCGCCTCGCGCCACTCCCAGTACCCGAGCACGCGCAGGTCGGGCTCCGGCAGGTCCTTGGTCTTCTCGTCGATGATGCCGCGGATGACCTCGGCTTCCTCCATCGTGTTCAGCCGCAGGCCGGAGCGGACGCACTGGGCGACCGCCGCGTCGCAGCCCGCGCGGCTGAACACGAAGTCGATCGCGGGCAGCAGGTTGGCCGCCTGGAGGCGGTCGATGATCTCCAGCCGGGACGGCGGCTTGAACCCGGAGCCGCGCGGCGCGCCGCGCCCGCCCCGGTCCTTGTTGTTGCGCGACCGGCTCCACGGCACGTGGAAGCGCGCCAGGTCCTCGGTGTGCCGCAGCAGTTGCGGGTTGATCCGGGCCTCGCCGTCGGTGTTCTCCCCGATGAACAGGTCGAACATCCGGCCGCCCGCGATCATGTGCTGCCACAGCGGCACGGGCCGGTGCTCGTCCACGACGACCTTGGTGTCGCCGCGCACCTCGACCAGCCACTCGCCGAACTCCTCGGCGTTGCTCACGGTCGCGGACAGGCCAATGAGCTGCACCTCGTCCGGCAGGTGCAGGATCACCTCCTCCCAGACGGCGCCGCGGAAGCGGTCGGCGAGGTAGTGGATCTCGTCCATCACCACGTACGCCAGGCCGTTGAGGGTGTGCGAGTTCGCGTAGAGCATGTTGCGCAGCACTTCGGTGGTCATGACCACGACGGGCGCGTTGCCGTTGACCGACGTGTCACCGGTCAGCAGGCCGACGGACTTCGCGCCGTAGCGCGCGACCAGATCGGAGTACTTCTGGTTCGACAGCGCCTTGATCGGCGTCGTGTAGAAGCACTTCAGGCCCTGCGCCAGCGCGAGGTGGACGGCGAACTCGCCGACCACCGTCTTGCCCGCGCCGGTCGGCGCGCAGACCAGCGCCCCGTGGCCCTCCTCCAGCGCCTCGCACGCGACGCGCTGGAACGGGTCGAGGTCGAACGAGAGGACGGAGAGGAAGTCCGTCAGCCGCGGGTGGGAGGCCCGGCGGCGGGAGTCGGCGTACGAGGACGCCGGGGACCGGGAGGACGGAGCGTTCGAGCGAGGAGCCACACCTCAAGGCTGTCACACGCCACCGACAAAAGCGGTGAGGATATCCGGGCCCGGTGGGGTGATCGGGCTTCCCGTCCGCAGTCGGGGGGTGCTGGGGACGGGAAGCCCGGTGGTGCGCTAGCACCTGACCCCATTGTCGCGGACGGTCGTTCGGGCGTTACACCGGATGGCGTATCGGTGTCACCCGTTCTTCGGCATGAGCGCGTACACGCTGGCAGGGGATCCGGACCCGCCCCGGTTGACCGTCCCGCCCACCAGGATCCAGGCCCCGCCGGGCGGCAGCGCGGCGAGGTTCGCGAGGACCTCCAGGCTGATCCGGTGCTCCCGGTAGAGCAGTTTCGACACGGCGAACGTGTCGTCCACGCCGACGTCCGGGCCGAACGTGTCCGTGCCCAGCGCCCCTCGCCTGCCGAGCTTGCCGGTCTCCACCAGCCACTCCACGGCGTCGAGGCCGAATCCGGGCTGGTGGAGGCGGCCGTCGGCGTCGGCGTTCTGGAACGCGGGGGTGCCCCAGCGGTCCTCCCAGCCGGTGTGCAGCACCACGGCGGAGCACGGCGGGATCCGGCCGTGCTCGGCCTCCCATTCCAGCAGGTCGGCGACCGTGACGGCGTAGTCCGCGTCGGCGCACCGCGACCGGACGTCGATCTTCACGGCGGGCAGGAACAGGTCCTCGGTGTCCAGCTGGTCGGCGCTGGGCTGGTCGGCGTTGAAGTGCGAGGGCGCTCCCCAGTGCGTACCCGTGTGTTCACCCTGCTGGAGCAACTGGAGGTGGTAGCCGTCACGTTCGACGGTCGCCACGGTGGTCGCGGTGAACGCCGGGTCGCCGGGGTAGAGCGAGGTGCGGTCCGGGTCGTTGACGTGGGCCAGGTTCACCACGCGGTAGTCGCCGAGCACACCGTTCAGCCTAAGTGAATATTTCTCCCGCGCGCGTCCCACACCCGAGCGTCACGAGGTAGTGGATACTGTGAGTCACGTACAAAGGAGCCACACACGGGGGCAAGACCGCGTCAACACCCATTCGGGTGGTCAGCGCAGGCGGCTCGAACGGGTGTGCGACGATCGTTGCAGGTCAAGTACGACGAAACGGGGATCTGTTGTCCAACCCGCGCCAAGTGGTCAACCAGTGGATGTCCTTCACGGACGGCGAACTGACCGACCACGTCCGACACCTCGTCCGCAACCAGGGCCCGCAGACCACGCAGGTCTGGGCGCAGGTCCGCACCAACGCGGTGCTGGCAGGCCGGGTCCGCGGCACGCTGTCCATCCTGCGCGCGCAGACCAGGGACAGCCGCGACGCCGCCATGTGGACCGCGTGGATCAGCAAGGCGCAGCAGGAGCTGTCGACGCCTCCGCCCGCTCCCGTCGTCGCGCCCGCCCCGGTCGCCGTCGCGGAGCCGGTCGCCGCGCCCGAGCAGGCCCCGGCCGCCGAGAAGCCCGCGGTCGAGCCGCCGTCGGCGATGGAGAGCACGCTGCAGTTCAGCCTGCCCGACGCGCCGTCGCGCCAGCAGAAGCCGACCAGCTCGGCCCCGGCCGTGATGTTCCAGGCGCCGGGCCAGTAGGAGCACGACCGGACGGGTTCCTCGGGGGTTCCCGTCCGGTCCGCGGGTCGCTAGCGTCGGACGCGTGGAATTCCAGGACGTGGTGCGCCGCAGGCGAATGGTCCGCAAGTTCGGTCCCGATCCGGTTCCGGCGGAGAGCCTCGAACGGATCCTGCACAACGCCACCCGCGGCCCGTCCGCCGGGTTCTCGCAGGGCCAGGCGTTCCTGGTGCTGGAGGGTCCCGAGCTGGCCGACTTCTGGGCGGTCGGCTCGGGCGCCGTGCACGAGTCGGTGCAGACGGCGCCGCTGGTGATCGTGCCGTTGTCGTCGAAGAAGGCGTACCTCGACCGGTACGCCGAGGCGGACAAGGGCTGGACCGACCGCGACGAGTCCCGGTGGCCCGTGCCGTTCTGGCACATCGACACCGGCATGGCGACGCTGCTCATCCTGCAGACAGCGGTGGACGAGGGGCTGGGCGCGGTGTACTTCGGGATCTTCCCCGACAGCATCGGCCCGTTCCGCGAGGCGTTCGGCGTGCCGGAGGACCACGAGCCGATCGGGGCGGTCGCCATCGGCCACTCGGCCGAGCCCGAGCCGACCTTCACCTCCGCGATCACCCGGCGGCGGAAGTCCCTGGACGACGTCGTGCACCGCGGTCGCTGGTAGCGGGCGGCGCACCGGGTTCGGGCGGGCGCGCGGCCCCCGTGGGGAACTCCTCGACGCCGAGCACCCGCAGCAGGTCCAGCCGTTCGCGGGTCTCGGCGTCCGCCGGGGTGAGCACGACCAGCTCCTGCCCCAGGTCCGGGGTGACCAGGGTCTCGCAGTCCATCCGCACCGAGCCCACCCGTGGGTGCAGGAACGTCTTCCGGTCGGCGCGCCGCACCGCCACCTCGTGCTCGGCCCACAGCTCGCGGAAGTCGGCGCTCGCGGCCAGCAACCGGTCGACGAGTCCGGTGACGGCGGGGTCGCCGGACCGGCGGCCGACGGCCGCGCGCAGGTCGGCCACGAGCTGACGGGCGTGGCGTTCCCGCTCCTCCGGCGGGCAGGCGGCGCGGGCGGCGGGATCGGTGAACCAGCGGTGCGCGAGGTAGCGCCGGTCGCCGGAGAAGCCGGTGTGGTCACCCGCGAGCAGGAGCGACGCCCGGTTCTGGGCGAGGACCTCCCCCAGGTCGGACACCACCAGCGCCGGGGTGTCGCCGAGCAGGTCGAGCATCCGCAGCAGGCCCGCGCGGGCCAGGCGGGCCACCCCGTCGGCGGGCGGCGGCTGGTGACCGGCCAGGTGGAACAGGTGGCCGCGCTCGTCGTCGGACAGGCGCAACGCGCGTGCCAGCGCGCCGAGCAGCTGGGTCGACGGCCGGCTGCTGCGGCCCTGTTCCAGGCGCACGACGTAGTCGACCGACATGCCCGCGAGCATCGCCACCTCCTCCCGGCGCAGGCCCGCGGTGCGACGGCGAGGCCCGTCCGCGAGGCCGACCTCGGCCGGGCGGATCGCCTCGCGGCGTCGGCGCAGGAAGTCGGCGAGCTGGTCGCGCTGCATGACGCCATGCTCCCCCTCCCGACCGGTCCCAGCCAGGGAGCCGCGCTCCCACGACGAACGCTCCGCTCCCGCCCGTCCCGGTCCGGGCGCAAGGTGAGTGGCATGAGAACTCGAACCCTGGGCAAGACCGGTCCGACCGTTTCCGTGCTGGGCCTCGGTGCGATGGGCATGTCGGACGCCTACGGCCCGACCGACCGCGCGGAGAGCGTGGCCACGGTGCACGCCGCGCTGGAGGCGGGCGTCACGCTGATCGACACCGGCGACTTCTACGCCATGGGCCACAACGAATTGCTGCTCGCCGAGGCGCTGCGCGGCCGGGACCGGGACAGCTACGCGCTGAGCGTGAAGTTCGGCATGCTGAGGGGGCCGGGCCACGAGTTCGGCGGGCCCGACGGCCGTCCCGAGGCGGTGAAGAACTTCCTGGCGTACTCGCTGACCCGGCTGGGCACCGACCACGTCGACGTCTACCGCCCGGCCCGACTGGACCCTGCGGTGCCGATCGAGGACACCGTGGGCGCGATCAAGGAGATGGTCGACGCCGGGCACGTGCGGCACATCGGCCTCTCGGAGGTCGACGCGGCGACCATCCGCCGCGCGCACGCCGTGCACCCGATCTCCGACCTGCAGATCGAGTACTCGCTGCTGTCCCGCGCGGTGGAGGCGGACGTCCTGCCCACGTTGCGGGAGCTCGGCATCGGCCTGACCGCGTACGGCGTCCTGGGCCGCGGCCTCCTCTCCGGGAACTGGACCCCCGGCCGTCCCGGTGACCACCGCGGCGCCACGCCGCGGTTCTCGGCGGGCAACGTCGAGCACAACCTCGCCCTCGTGGAGGCGCTGCGCCGGGTCGCCGAGGCGAAGGGCCGCACCGTCGCCCAGCTGGCCATCGCCTGGGTGGCCGCGCGGGGTTCCGACGTCGTGCCGCTCGTCGGCGCCCGCACCCGCGACCGGCTGGCCGAGGCGCTGCCCGCGGCAGAGCCGCACCTCACCGCGGACGACCTGGCCGAGATCGAGGAGGCCGTCCCCGCGGGCTCGGCGCGCGGCGACCGCTACCCGTCCGCGCACATGGCGAACCTCGGTGTCGGGAACTAGAACTTCACGACCTGCCGGATGGCGTCGCCGCTCGCCAGCCGGTCGAAGCCGGTGTTCAGCTCGTCGAGGGTCAGCGTGCCGGACAGCAGCTCCTGCACCGGCAGCTGGCCCGACCGGTACAGCGAGACGAACCGCGGGATGTCGCGCCGGGGCACGCACGAGCCGAGGTAGCTGCCCTTGAGCGTGCGTTCCTCGGCGACCAGGCTCAACGCGGGCAGCACCAGCTGCCGGTCGGGGTGCGGGAGGCCGACGGTGACGGTCGTGCCGCCCGCCGCCGTGGCCGCGTAGGCCTGGGCCAGCACGTGCTCGCTGCCGGTCGTGTCGATGACCTTGTCGGCCCCTCCGCCGGTCAGGTCCCGCACCGCCTCCACGGCGTCCGGGCCGCCTGCCACGTCGTGCGTGGCGCCGAGGCGGAGGGCCAGCTCGCGCTTGTGGGCCACCACGTCGACGGCGACGATCGTCGACGCCCCGGCGGCCTTCACCGCGAGCAGCGCGGCCAGCCCGACGCCGCCGAGACCGAACACGGCCACCCGGTCGCCCGGCACCACGTTGGCGCTGTGGAACGCCGCACCCGCGCCGGTGAGCACGGCGCAGCCGAACAGCGCGGCGATCTCGTGCGGCAGGTCGGCGTCCACCTTCGTCGCCGAGGTGGTGGACACCACCGCGTACTCGGCGAAACCGGAGACGCCGAGGTGGTGGTGCGGCCGGACGCCGTCCGGCGCCAGCCAGCGCCGTCCGCCGGACAGCAGCGTGCCGGCGCGGTTGGCCGCCGCGCCGGGCTCGCACAGGGCCTGCCGCCCGGCGACGCACTTGCGGCACGAGCCGCAGGCGGGCACGAACGACATCACCACGTGGTCGCCGACGGCGAACTCGGACTCGGCGCCGGGGCCCAGCTCCACGACCTCGCCCGCGGCCTCGTGGCCGATGACCATCGGCAGCGGGCGGGGGCGGGAGCCGTTGAGCACCGACAGGTCGGAGTGGCACAGACCGGTCGCGCCGACGCGGATCAGCATCTCGCCGGGGCCGGGCGGGTCCAGCACCAGGTCCTGGACCTCGATCGGACGGGAGTCCGCGTAGGGGGCCGGACGGCCGAGTTCGAGCAGCACAGCGGCGCGCACGGTCATGGGACCACCAAACCCGTCATGGCGGTGCGGAGTCCAGTCGGTACTTCCACCGGTTTCCGCGTCGTCCGGTCGACGAACACGTGCACGAAGTGCCCTTCGGCGATCACGGTGTCGTCGGCCGCGAGGAAGACGACCTCGTAGCGGACGCTGGAACGGCCGAGGTGCCCGATCCGCAGGCCGCCGTCCATCGCGTCGGGGAAGGAGAGTGAGGAGCGGTAGTTGCAGTGCGACTCCACGCACAACCCGATGGTCGAGCCGTCGTGGATGTCGAGGCCCGCCCCGATCAGCCACGTGTTGATCAGGGTGTCCATGAACGCGTAGTGCACGACGTTGTTCACGTGGCCGTACACGTCGTTGTCGTTCCACCGCGTGGGGATCCGCTGCCAGTACCCGTAGTCGTCGCGCACGCGTCGCACCTTACCCACCGCCACCCGGTCGCGTTCTGCCGCAACCCGGTCGGATTCTTGCTCAACTCCGCCAAGAATTTGTGCGCTCGTGTCCCCGCCACTCCCCTCACACTCGGGTGACGCGAGCACCGTGGACCAGCACGTGGCGTGGATCCGGCGGTCCGGCGCGGGCACCATCGTGCACGGTTGCGGGGGCCAGGGGTCCTATGAGGACGGTCTGGTCCGAGGGGTCCTGGACGCGGCCGACCCGGTCGGCGCGGACGTGGTCCGTCCGCGCCGACCGCGGCGCTACCCGAGGGTGAAGTGGTCGACGTCGAACAGACCGCCCGAGCCCGCGCCGGTGAACACCAGCACCACCTGGCCGGACGCCGTGCCGGTGAGCGCGGTCGTGACGGTCTGGAAGTCGTCGAAGCTCCCGGTGTTCGGCACCGCCACCGAGCCGAGCAGCGGACCGGTGGACGAGCCGGACCGGACCTCGATCCGACCGCCCGCCCCACCGGACGACACCCGCGCGGTGAACTGCCGGGCACCCGCCGTCGACGACTGGGAGTAGGCGGCCCAGTCGCCGTTGTCGATGTACCCGACGGTCTGGCCGCCGACCGCGCCGCCGTGCGCAGCGGGCTGCACGCCGGACGACGACGTGTACGCCTCGCCCTGCACCTGGACCGGTGTGACCCCACCGAGTTCCTTGATCCGCACGTTGCGGAAGGACACCGCGCCGTCGCCGAGGTTCTGGAGGCCGAGGTGGCCCTGCCTCAGGCTCCGCGCCGGATCGGTGTTGGTGAAGTCGTTGACCTGCCTGCCGTTCAGGAACACGCGCAGCCGTTCGCCCTCGACCAGCAGCTCGAAGGTGTTCCACTGCCCCGGCGGGTTGAGCGCCGCGTCGCGGGCGGCGGCGTCCGGCGCCTGCACGCCGTGCACCGCGCCCGTGGTGGCGTTCGCCGCGGCGGAGGCGTCGATCGCCACCTCGTGGCCTCCCGCGCCCGGAGTGGCCGCGCCGGACGCCGGGAAGCCGAGGAAGATCCCCGAGTCGCCGTCGCCGGTGAGCCGCCAGTCGAGCTTGAGCGAGTACGAGCCGAACTCCTTCGCCGAGTACCAGTGGTTGCCCGGCCCGCCCTGCGAGGTGAGCGTGCCGTCGGCGTTGGCGAACCCGCCGGGACCGGCCTGCGACCAGCCCGTCGTGGAGCCGGAGAACAGCGCGGTGTACCCGGATTCGGGGCGGCAGTCGGCTTTCACCGCCCCGGCGGCGTACCTGATGCCGCCGAGCAGGTGGGCGCGGAACACCGGATCGGTGTAGGACTCGACCGTGTGGCCGAGACCGGTGTAGAACGACCGGCCCGAGGACACCCCGCGGCACCAGGAGATCGGGTGGTCGGCGCCCATGGTGCCGCCGCTGTAGCTGGACTCGTCCAGCGTCGCCAGCACGTGCACGTTGGGCCTGGGGTTGGAGCGGTAGTTGTACAGCTCGTCGGTGCGGGTCCACACCGGGCCGAGGTGCGCGGTCGCGGCGTGCGCCCGGTCCTCCACCTTGACGTTGACGCGCTGGATGTTCGGGTGGCTGTGGAAGTAGGCCCCGACCAGCTGCCCGTAGTACGGCCAGTCGTACTCGGTGTCCGCCGCCGCGTGGACGCCGACGAACCCGCCGCCCGCGTTGACGTAGGACTCGAAGGCGGACTGCTGGGCGCCGTCGAGCACGTCACCGGTGGTGCTGAGGAACACCACGGCGGAGTACTTCGCCAGCTCGGTCGGGGTGAACGCCGCCGCGTTCTCCGTGGCGGTCACGGTGAACCCGTTGGCGGAGCCCAGGTCCCGGATCGCCTGGACGCCCGCCGGGATCGAGTCGTGCCGGAATCCCGCGGTCTTCGAGAAGACCAGGACCTGGTAGGGCGCTTGGGCTTGGGCTGCCGGTGTCATGACCACACCGGCCGACAGTAGTGCCGCCGCCGCGAGCACGGGGAGTCTGCGCATCGTCTTCGTCCCGTCAGCCGGAGGTGGTGAAGTGGTCGACGTCGAACGCGGAGTCCGCGGGCGCGCCGGGACCCGTGAAGGTCAGGAACAGGGGCCCGCTCGCCGACCCGGTCAGGGTCGTGGAGACGGTCTGGAACGTCTCCCAGCCCCCGGTGACGGGGACCGCGACCGATCCCAGGACGGTGCCGGTCTGCGAACCGGACCGGATCTGGATCGTGCCGCCGGTTCCCGCCGAGGACACCGACGCGCTGAACGAGCGCAGACCCGCCGTGCTCACCGACGCGTACCCGACCCAGTCGCCGGTGTTGATGTACCCGGCGGTGGCGCCGCCGCTGGCCGGGGCGTGCGGAGCCGCCTCCACGCCGCCGGTCGAGGTGAACGACTCGGCCTCGACCCGGTTCCCGGTCGTGGTGAAGGTGATGGCGTCGACGTCGAACAGGTTGCCCTGCCCGGTCACGCCCTTGAACACCAGGAACAGCGACGTCGACCCGCTTGGCCGGTTGGTCAGGGGCGCGCTGACGTCGACGAACGTGTCCCAGTTGCCGGTGTTGGCGACCGCGACCGACCCGAGCAGCGTGCCGGTGGCCGAGCCCGCGCGGACCTCCAGGGTGCCGCCGGGACCACCGGACGAGACCCGTGCGCTGATCGAGGTGGCGTTGCCCAGGACGTAGGGCTGGTAGGAGATCCAGTCGCCGTTGTCGGTGTAGCCGACCGTCTTCCCGCCCTCGGCGGTCGCGTGGTCGGCGACCTGGATGCCCTGCTGGGCCCCGAAGTGCTCGCCCTGGCGGTGGCGCGGCTGCAGAACGCCGACGCTGTGCGAGGTCAGGCCCGCGTTGTCGGTGTACTCCGCGTCGAAGACGCCGTAGATGTTCGCCGCGGCGTCGTGCTCACCGTCGACCGGCACCTGGATCGTGCCCGAGCAGCCGGTCTTCTGGGTGATCTGGTGGCGGTGGGCGTCGTGGCCGAGGAGGTAGGTGACCTTCACCCGCGAGCAGTCGACCGGGCCGTCCTCCGGGTCGCTCGCGGACACCTGGAACGGGACCACGTCGCCGAAGGAGAACAGCGCGCCGTTGCCCGGCAGCTGGAGGGTCACCGTGGGCGCGGTGTTGCCCGCCGTGACGAGCACGCTCGCCGAGCCGGTGAGGCCGGTCGGGTCGGTGACGGTCAGCTTGGGCGAGTACGAGCCCGCGGTGGTGTAGGTGTGGGACGGGTTCGGGGCGGTGGACGTGCCGCCGTCGCCGAACTCCCAGCGGTAGGTCAGCGCGCCGCCCTCGGGATCGGCGCTGCCCGCCGACGAGAACGCGACGGTGAGCGGAAGTGCGCCGGACACCTTGTTCGCCGCCACCTTCGCGGTGGGCGGCCTCGGGGTGTTGCCCTTGTAGTCGATCCGGTACAGGGCCTGGTCGTTCGCCCCGGTGCCGTAGTCGAGGACGTAGAGCGCGCCGTCCGGCCCGAAGTTCATGTCCATGACCTGCGTGCCGCTCCACGGGAACGCCTCGATCGCGCCGCGCGAGCCGTCGGGGTTGACGCCGATCGCCTTGATCCAGCGGCGGCCGTACTCGCCCGCGAAGTACTTGCCGTCCAAGGAGGCCGGGAACTTCGTGGCGGAGCCGAGGTTCGGGTCGTAGCGGTAGACCGGGCCGCCCATCGGGGATTCCGAGCCGCCGCCGAACTCCGGTGGTGAGCCCTCGTCGCCCGCGTACTTGATCCACGCCGAGCGCGGGATCGGGAGCTTCGCGAGTCCGGTGTTGCGCGGGGAGGTGTTGGTAGGGCCGGTGGCGCAGTCGTACTTCGCCCCCGACGGTCCGCTGGGGAAGGTGAAGCGGTTGTAGGACTCGGTGGCGGTGTTCGAGCCGGTGCAGTACGGCCAGCCGTAGTTGCCCGCGCTGGTGATCCGGTTGAACTCGACCTGGCCGCTCGGGCCGCGGTTGGCGTTGGTCACGCCCGCGTCCGGGCCGTAGTCGCCCAGGTACACCACGCCGGTGGCCTTGTCGACGTTCATCCGGAACGGGTTGCGGAAGCCCATCGCGTAGATCTCCGGGCGGGTCTTCGCGGTGCCGGGGGCGAAGAGGTTGCCCGACGGGATCGTGTAGGTGCCGTCGGGTTGGGGCTTGATCCGGAGGACCTTCCCGCGCAGGTCGTTGGTGTTGCCGGAGGAGCGCTGGGCGTCGAACTGCGGGTTGCGGTTCGTGCGCTCGTCGATCGGGGAGTAGCCGTCGGAGACGAAGGGGTTCGAGTCGTCCCCGGTGGTGAGGTAGAGGTTCCCCTGGGCGTCGAAGTCGAGGTCACCGCCCACGTGGCAGCACTGGCCCCGGTCGTTGGGGACCCTGAGGACCACCTTCTCCGAAGCGAGGTCGAGGGTGTTGTCGGTCTTCAAGGTGAACCTGGAGAGGTGCAGCTCGCTCTTGAACGGGGCGAAGGCCGCCTCCGTGCCCTCGGTGGGGGCGTCACCGTCCGGAGTGGACAGCCTCGGGGAGAAGTAGAGGTAGAGGTGGCGGTTGGCGGCGAAGTTCGGGTCCGCGACCACGCCTTGCAAGCCCTCCTCGTCGTGGGTGTAGACGGTGAGCTTGGCCGCGACGGTGGTGGAGTTGCCCGCCGCGTTGGTGACCCGGACCGTGCCGTCGCGGGAGGTGTGGATGGTTGAGCGGTCCGGGAGGACGGTGAAGGACATGGGTTCGCCCAGTTTGGCGGCGCCCACGGCCAGTTGGACCTGTTGGTAGTCGGAGGCGGGGATGTCGGCGGAGGCTGTGGGGGGTGTGGCTGTGGGGGGTGATGTGGCTGCGAGGGCTGTGGGGGTTGCGGGGGCCAGCAGGGAGGCAGTCAGCAGGGTTGCGCCGAGTGCCCTTGCCCACGGCCGTGGGGGGTTGGACATGGCAGGGATCCTTTTTCCGGCAGGGGGCAGCGGCCGACGGTTGCAGGGGTGCTGGTCGGCGCTGTTGGTTTTGTTGAGGTGGTTGGGGAATGTGGCTAGGGGCTTGTCACCCCGCTCGCTTGATTGTCTCGTATCTTCGACCTTGATTTGTCAAGGCGGGAAAGATGCCTTGACAAACGAAGATCGAAGATGAGGGCGCTTCGGATCGGGGGGACGGGGGAAGTGCGGGTGCCTGCTTGGTTGCGTGATTCCGTTTGGCGTTGGCGGGTTGTTGCGTGCTTTTGTTGGCGTGGTGGGCTTGTGGTGCTTTTGCCGGCGTGGTGGAACTGTTGGGTGCTTCCGCTGGGCGTGGTGGGCCCTGTTGGGTGCTTCCGCCGGGCGTGGTGGGCCCTGTTGGGTGCTTCCGCCGGGCGTGGTGGGCCCTGTTGGGTGCTTCCGCCGGGCGTGGTGGGCCCTGTTGGGTGCTTCCGCCGGGCGTGGTGGGCCCTGTTGGGTGCTTCCGC
>JAEBDY010000019.1:0-171124 GCA_049997955.1 Umezawaea sp. cmx-9-4
GTGTCCATGGCGGCTGGGCGACATCGTCGGTGCCGCCTTGGTCCTGCTACACCGGGAGAACCGTCGGACCACGTGATCAGCGACGGTTGATCACATAACGCGACGCACGGTTACTCGGAAAGACTCAATGCCACCCTCGACTGATCGCTCGCCAAAAGCCACGTGCAAATTTCCGTCATCAACGAACGGCTCCACGCACTTCGAGACGCGGGCCAAGCTTCCGGGGTGTAGGTCGATGCGGCCAGGGCGCCAGCGAGGTTCAACGGCCCCTTGGTCTTCTCGCTGGTGGCTGTTGTCAATTTTGTGTGCAATGTCCGGGGTTTAGCTCGTCTACGTGCGACTGGTGTATGAGGTGCGGAGGAGGCGCGAAGCGCGCAACTGTTTCCGGTGGGCAACATTGCTATTCTGGGTAATTGAATTTTCACTGGCTTAAGATCAAGTGCGGGCGCGGTCCCGGATACGTCGCTCCCAGCACGGTCGAGCGTTCAAAGGGGAACGAAGATGTTGCACGGTGGTCTGTTGTTGGTTCGAGGTGCCGAGGTCGCGAACAGGATCATCGCGGATGCCGCACAGAGGGCAGCCGGGCTCGCCGAGGCGGGCCTCGTTCCCTGTCTTGCAACGGTGCTGGTCGGTGAGGATCCGGCGTCGGTCACCTATGTGCGGATGAAGAGGAACCGCGCCCGTGAGGCCGGCGTCCAGTCACGCCACGTGGCTTTGCCGGAGGAAACGACGACCGACGAGCTGACCGCTGCCATCCGGGAACTCTCCACTGACCCGGATGTGCATGGGATTCTGTTGCAGCACCCGGTGCCCTCCCACATCGATGAGCGTGCCGCGTTCGACGCCATCGCTCCGGAGAAGGACGTGGACGGGGTGACCGCGCTGTCGTTCGCGGCAATGTCGCTGGGCTTTCCTGGCTTCGAGTCGTGCACGCCAGGCGGCATCATCAAGCTGCTCGACGCCTACGAATTGGACATTGCGGGCAAGCACGCCGTGGTCATCGGTCGCAGTCCGATCCTCGGCAAGCCCGCGGCCGCCCTGCTTCTCGGCAGGGACGCGACCGTGACCATCTGCCACTCGAAGACCCAGAATCTCGCCGACATCGTCCGATCCGCGGACATCGTGATCGCCGCGGTGGGCAAGCCGGAGTTTGTTCGCGGTGACTGGATCAAGCCCGGTGCCGTCGTGATCGACGCGGGTTACAACGACGGCAACGTCGGTGACATCCACTTTGCCGAGGTATCGGCGCACGCGTCTGCGATCACCCCGGTGCCCGGTGGTGTCGGGCCGATGACCATCGCGGCCCTGCTCAGCCAGACCGTGGACGCGGCACGCCGTCAATTCGAACTGCGCACTCCCTGACGGCGTTCCGTGGCCACTACGCGATCGACCCATATTGCTGCCAGTTGGATGAGCGGCGCGCTCGAGGAGGGTGGAGTCGAGGGGCAGATCGGATTGTTCCGTCGTAGATGATTGACAAAGACTTCTGCGGGCGTCTTCCAGCCGAGTGTCTTGCGGGGTCGGGAGTTGAGTGTGGCGGAGACTGCGGCGATGTTCGGCGCTCCACCGAAAGAGGTCGGTGCCTAATCATTCCTGGTCGGTATCCAGCCGGTGGGTGAGCACTCGCTGGTCCTGGACCTCGAGTCCTGACGAATGACCGGGCCCCTGCGGCAGGCCGGGAGAGTTGATCGCTGCTGGGATGTCGTGCCCCGCGTGTTGTCGGCGTGAGCACTGCTTGATCAGGTCGCTGATGATCTCCCGCCAGGCTGCCGCAGGTGATCGACTTCGAGTACGGGAGGACCGTTGCGGCCGTTCGTAGGGGATGACTGGGCAGAGGCCCATCACGATGTCGAGGTGATGGACGGATCCGGCCGGTGCCGGAGGTCATGTGCCGCCACGATCCTCGTACGGAACCAAGTCCACCGCCTTGTGCCGTCCAAGCTCGATCAGTCGTGTTCGCAGCACCGCGAAGTTCTCATCGGCTCGCGTCTGGCTCAGCGTCTCCAGCACTGAGCTGGATCGTCGCTTTGCCGACCTTCGGCGGCCTGGGCCTGGTGTGGGTCGTGCGGCATCGCTCCGGACCTGAAGCCGGGGTTATCCGAGCGGGATCGAACCGACGCGTCGCGACCAGTACCGGCATTCTCGGTGCACAACGCCCTCATCGGCGACCTGAGCGGCCAAGCTGTGCAAGCGGGCGACGTCAGCGGCGGCATCCACTTCCACCCGCCAGCTATCACACCTCCGGACTCGGGGGCCGTCTCGGCACCTGCCGACGAGGTGAGGTTGACGGGGCGGGCGTTGCACCTGCGTGATGGCCGGTTGCCGAAGGTGTGTGAGGTGGGGTTGATCGCGATGCGGATCAAGCCCGCCATCGAGTCCGATACCGACACCGAAGCCCACCAGCCGCCCTACGTCCACCGCGATGTCGATGCCGGTCTGCGGGAAGTGATTGCGGTGGGGGAATGGTGTTGTTGCACGGGCGGGCCGCGGCGGGCAAGTCCCGCGCCGGGCTGCAGGCGGTGCGCGTGGTCCGTGCGGACGTCCCGCTGCTGGTGCCACGTGATGGGCGCGCGCTGCGTGACCTGGTCGACGCAGGCCTGCTCGATGCCGGGCCAGGCAAAATCGGTGATGTGAACTCGCACGACACCGGCGCTGAGCCAGGGATCGCTGATGCAGACCCGTTCGTGTGAATCCCCGTTCCTTCTTCGAACCATGATCGTTGGGCCATTCGGTCATGGTTCGGCCCGGATGGGTGGAGGAAGTACGCGTGGAGGTCAGGGATGTGCAGCATGCCTATCGGCGGCGTGTGGTGTTGCGGGGCATCAACTTGCGGCTTCGGCCGGGCACGCTGTGCGGGATCGTCGGTGAGAACGGTGCCGGCAAGTCGACGCTGCTGAAGATCCTTTCCGGTGAGCTGCGGCCTACTCGCGGCACGGTCCGTCACAGCGGCCCGTTCGGTTATTGCCCGCAGCACGTGGTCCTCAGCGACGCCCTGACCGTCCGGCAGCACCTGGAGTTCTTCCAGAGGGCCTATCGCCTCGCCGATCTGCGGTGTGCCGAAGAGGTCATGGTCGTGCTCGGCTTCACTGGATACGCCGACGAGCGGGTCGGGGTGCTCAGTGGAGGGACGCGGCAGAAGCTGAACGTGACGCTGGCGCTGATGCACGATCCCCGGGTGCTGTTGCTGGACGAGCCGTATCAGGGGTTCGACTGGGACACCTACCAGCGGTTCTGGGATCTCGCCGCGCGGCTGCGCGACGCGGGGCGTTCGGTGCTGGTCGTCTCTCACCTGGCCTACGACACCGAGCAGCTGGACGAGTTGTGGCGTCTGGACGGCGGGCTGCTCCGCTGCGACGAGGCAGTGTCCGCGTGAGGGCACACTTGACCTGTTTCGTCACGGCCACGCGGTTCGCGCTGATCGAGCACGGCCGCAACCGGTTCGCACTGGTCCTCGTGGGCCTGTTCATTCCTTTGTGGACTTCTCTGGCCTATCTGGCGATGCCCGACACTCCGGCGCAGATGCGGCTTCGCGCCACTGGGGAGACGCTGGCGGCGCGCGGGAACGAGCTGACGGAGATCAGCGGCGCGCTCAACGCGGTCACCCTGATCACCGGTTTCATGATGTTCGCCGCCACGTTCTCCGGCAGCCGTTTCGACCGCCGGCTGGCGATGGCCGGCTATCCCCGCACCCACCTCGTGCTGGCCAAGGTCACGGCGCTGGCCCTGGTCTCCGCAGTGGTCGCCACCTACGCCACCGCCGTCACCTGCCTGGCGTGGACGCCTCGGCAGCCGCTGTTGCTCGCCGCGGCGCTGTTCTGCGCCGGGCTCACCTACGGCGCTCTGGGCGTGGGCTTCGGCTCGGTGCTGCGCCGGGAGGTCGAGGGGATGTTCGCCATCGTGATGACCAGCATCATCGACCTCGCGCTGCAAAACCCGATCCTGAGCTCCGGGGCCGACAACCCGATCATCAGCTATCTGCCCACCTACGGGGCCATGCAGGCCGCCACGGCGGCGGGATTCTCCACCAGCCCGCTGCCGGGCTACCTGGCCATCCAGCTCACCTGGTTCGCGGTAGCGGCCCTGATCGCCCTGGTGAGCTTCCACCGCAGCACCCGCAGTGCCCTGCCCGTCACCGCGCCAATCCCCGAGCGCGAGCCGGGCAGTGGCGGCTTCTTTCTTCTCTCGCCGCGCCGAGCCGCTGTTTCACGGCTTCGGCCTCCGACACGACATCACCCTGAGGTCCTGGTTCTCCCGATGCGCACAAACCCGCTACCCACCGCCGCACCCCTCGACACGGCCGCACCCGCACGGCACGACCGAGTCACCGCTAGTGCACTGATAGGCGAGGATCCCGTCCTGCGGGCGGCGTACCGGCTGTGCCGCCGCCTCACCCGAATACACGATCCCGCCATCTACGCCCTCATCCAGCTTGCGCCGGCCGTGCTGCGTCCGGCCTGCTGGGCTTTGTGGGCGGCGGCCAGCGTCTTGGACGACCTGGCGGATCAGCCGGATGTGGAACCGGCCCGGCGAGCGGCTCGTGTCGAGGCCTGGACCAGGGCGCTGGAGCACGACCTGGTGGTGGGCACGAGCACCGATCCGATCCGGTACGCCTTGGTGGACACGGCGGCGCGGTGGCGGTTGGACCTGTCCAGCCTGCGAGGCGTGATGGACGGTACGCGGGACGACGCCCGCGGTCTGCGCTTCACCGACTGGGCTCAGTGGCGCGCGTGGTGCAACGAAGGACTCGTGCCGTGGGTTGACCAGGTGCGGCACCTGTTCGACCAGGTCGGAGCGCCGATGCCCCTGCGGTTGGACCGGCAGGCCGACTACCGGCATTTCATCGACGGTGCCCAGCTCACCGACACACTCACCGACCTGAGCACCGACCTCGCCCAGGGCAACCTGCTCCTGCCACAGGAAGCCATGAACCCCTTCCCCGGCGTGGAAGCGGACCTGACCCGGCGCCGCTGGAGTCCGGCTGTGGCGGCCCTGACCGCCGACCTGACCGCCCTGGCCCGCCGATGGCTGACCAGGCCCACCATGACCAGGGGGATGCACCCCGGAGCCGCCATCGTGCTCGACACGGCAGCCGCGCTGATGCGCCTGCAACTCGACGCCATCGACGCGGCCGGTCCCACCCTGCTCACACGCCCGCCGCGCCCGTCCGTCGCAGCCCGCGCCCGTGTGCTGCTCCCCGCCCGCCTCCGCTCCGCCGTGGCCTGGAGCCTGGCCCCGCTGACCGTGCCCGCAGCCCGGCCTGCCGCAGCGGTGGTGAAGGCGGGCGATCCGGACCCGAGGCCCGACGACACCGCGCTGCGGCTCCCGCCACCGCACCGCGACAGCGCCCGGCCCCCGCACATCACCACCAACAAGATGCCCAACCACGTGGCGATCATCATGGACGGCAACGGCCGCTGGGCCCAACAACGCGGCCTGCCCCGCCAGGACGGCCACCGCGCTGGCACCGCTGCTGTGAACGAGATGGTCCACGGCGCCCTCGAGATCGGCCTGCGTCACCTGACCCTCTACACGTTCTCCACTGAGAACTGGAAACGCGACGTAGACGAGGTCACCACGATTTTCGAGGCGGTCCAACGCGAACTCGACGAGGGCCCCCTGCGTAATCTGAACGTGCGTCAGCGTTGGTCCGGCCGCCCTGACAGACTGCCTGAGGACCTCGTCGAAGCCCTCAGGCGCGAAGAGCGCCGCACCCGCAACCGCACCGGACTGACACTCACCATCTGCCTCGACTACGGCGGCCGCGACGAGATCACCCGCACCGCCGCCGCACTCGCCCAAGCAGCCCGGGAAGGCGACGTGGATCCCCGCCTCATCGGCCCGGACGACTTCGCCCGCCACCTTCCCCACCCTGACATGCCGGACGTGGACCTGCTGTGGCGCACCGGCAACGAACTGCGCACCTCCAACTTCCTGCCCTGGCACGCCGCCTACGCGGAGCTGTACTTCACCCCTGACTTCTGGCCCGACGTCGACCGACGCGACCTGTGGCAGGCCATCACCGAGTACAGCCGACGCCAGCGCCGCCACGGCGCCGCCACGCCTGCAGAGAACACCATCGGCAGGGCCTTCACGCCCGATTCGACTCCTGCCTGAACGCGTGCGCTTCACCCGCGGGAGTTCACGTTGGGCAGCCGGGTGATCTCACTGCGGGCCAAGTCAGGTGTGCGTTAGAGGGTGGTGGCGATGGTGTTCGCGAGGGCGTGGCATTGGTCGGTGAGCCGTGCCTGGTGGTCGCAGGTTGAAAGCTCAGCGCTCGATCAGAGTGAGATCGCGTCTAGCAGGTTCGCGGCGACATCGGAGACCTCGACATTACTGACCTTTCGGGGTCAGGGTCCGGGAGATGGTGTTCAGGGCGGGGCGAGGCCGGTGGCGGCGAGGAACCCGTCGGCGAGGGCAGGCCGGTATTGCATGCTCTTGAGTCGATTACGGGTGATGCGGGTCAGGTCGTCGACGGTGCCGGCGGCAAGGTTGGCCATACCGCGTTTCATGCTCGACCAGATGTTCTCCGTCGGGTTCAACTCCGGCGCATAGCCGGGTAGTCGATAGACACGTAACCACGGCCGCGCAGCGACCAACGCCCGCATCCTGGCGGATCTGTGCGCGGGCAGACCGTCTCAGACGAGCACGATCGGCCCACCCAACTGGTGGTGGGCGTTGTCGAGCAGGGCGGCGAAGTGGACCTCACCGAAGCCTCTCGGCTCGCCTTTGCGTCCTCTGTGGACCAGAACCCGGTACAACAGTCTGCTGCGTTGCCCCGAGCGGTAGGCGGCGATCCCGGCGATGGACAGCTTGCGGCCTGCGCGCCCGGCGACGCTCACGACGGGGGTTGTGCCTCGCGGGGCCCAGGTGGGGGCCCTGGCCGGTCTCAGCGTGATGCCGGACTCGTCGGCGAAGCAGATCCACGTGCCCGGCCTGCGCGCGACCCTTTTACCGCCGGCCATTGATGTCGCCGCCAGTGCTCGATGGCGTGTTCGTCGCGCTCGACGGCGCGGGTAATGGGTTGCTGCGGGGTGAACCCGGCCCGGTGCAGCACCTGCCACACCGTGGTGATCCCCACCGTGATGTGGAACATCCGGCCGATCAGTGTCCGCACTCGTGCCAGGGTCCACCGCTGATCCTCGACCCACCCGGCCGCCGCCGGACCGTCCCGCACCACCGCCGACAGCCGTTGCACCTGGGTCTTCGACAACCGACTGTCCGGACCCGGTGCTCCCTTGGACGCCACTGCCTGCTCGCCGCCGGCCGTCCAGGCCCGCCGCCACGTGTACGCCGATTTCGTGGAGACCTCCAACGCGGTGGCGACCTGCACCGCGCTCATCCCGTCGGCGAAGATCACGGCCGCCTGCCTGCGTATCTGCTCACGACGGGCTCGGCCCTGCGGGCCGACCCCACCACCATCGCCGTATCGCATACCCGATCAACGGCGAAACGTGGACCAGCGGTAATCACCCAAACCGGTGAAGTGGACTCGAGACAGACCCTGACTCCGAAAGGTCAGTAAAGCGGTACAAGCCTTGTTCGGTAAGGAAGAAGTTCGCTACGCGGCACACTGAGCCTTTCCGAGTAATCGCGCGTAGCGCTATGTGATCAACCGTTGTCGATCACGTGGTCCGGCGGTTCTCCCGGTGCAGCAGGACCAGTGCGGCCCCGACGATGCCACCCAGCCGCCACGGACACCCGCGATAGTGACGCAAGGCCTTATACGTGGTCTTGAACAGCGAGTTCGCGCGTTCACCCAGACAACGCAAAGCGGTGTGGATCGCGTTGTAGGCCTGCTGGTCCACCGTCGACGTCCCGCCCACGGGCTTCTTGACCGGGATCCTGAAGAGGACGGGTTCGCCTTCATAGCCCAGATCCGCCAGGACAAGGGCTCCGTCGCCGACCCAGTCGACCAATCCCGCAACCAGATCCGGGTCGGCGCGGGCGGCACTCATGTCGTGCTCGCGCCCCGGCCGCACCCCTGAAGTCCACAATGGCCACCCGTCCGGAGCGGACACGACCTGCACGTTCCCGCCATGGTGCTTGTGCTTTCCGGACCACCACAAATCCACCCCGACCGTGGGGCCGGGAGTGGAGATCCGGTCGGTGCGGATCAGCGTGCCGTCCACGATCACGTACGCGTAACCAGCGATCCTGGCCGCCAACAGCGCTCCGTGCAGCGACGGCACCAGCGCCTCCAGCACCGCGATCCCCTCGTCACGGTAGGCATACGCCATCGAGGACTAGATCCCGTTATCGCGGGCCAACCCCAACATCCGCGTGTCGTAGAGGAACCACCGCAACACCAGCACCGCCTGCGTCCGGGTCGACAGGGCGCGGGTGTCCCGACGCGTGCCCCGGCGCACCCGCTCCGCACGCAGCAGATCGGCCAGGAACAGGACGCTGTCCTCGGACACGTCCAGCACGGCCTTGTATGCGACACTCATCCCAGGCGGAACTCCTTGTGAAGATGATCTGTGGTAGGACCACCTTCATAGCGGAGTTCCGCGTTTTTCGTGCCCACAACCCAGGCCAGGCCCACCGCGTCCACGACGGTCACACAGCGCCACAACCCGTTATTCGGAATGGCTCACTGCCGTCGCTGGTGGGGCGCGCGGAGCGCATGCCCTGGACCGCGACGAAGTCCTGCTCGCTGACCAGCGCAGTGTGGTTATTGCTTGGACACCACCCACTCCTGCCGGATAGTCCGCTGATGAACGACCCGCCGCCGGTCGGTGGACGCGTCGTGGTCGGAGCTGTGGCGGTTCCATACCTGCCAGCCGATGTAGCGCGGGTTCTCCAGGATTGTTGCCACTGACCGCACCGTCCACAACACTCCACTGCGGTGGGCATTGCGCGTGGGGTCGACGGTGGAGGGGCACGGCACGGTCTTCTCGTTGAAAGCCCGCGCTATCCCGGCCACACTGCGCCCGGATCGCCGCTCGGTGAACATCCAGCGCACGTGGCGGGCGGTGGGAGAAGCACTACCGCCGGGTGATCGTGGACGCGATCCTCTACGTGGTCGACAACGGCATCAAGTGGCGCGTCCTGCCCGCAGACTTCCCGCCTGGCCCACGGTCTACAAGCGTTTCGCCGTCTGGGAAAAGGTCGGTGCCAAGCAGCGGATGCTCGACGCGTTGCGCGACCGGGCGCGGCTCGCGCAGGGCCGGGCAGCGGCTCCGTCGGCAGCGGTCATGGACTCGCAGTCGGTGCGCGCGGCAGAGACAGTCGGCAGGACCACGCGCGGATGGGATGGCGGGAAGAAGGGCACCGGTCGCAAGCGGCACATTGTCGTGGACACCATGGGGTTGTTGTTGGCCGTGTTGGTCACCCCGGCCTCGACGCAGGACCGGGTCGCCGCGCGCAGCCTGTTGCGGCGGATGCGCGACACCGCCGGTAGGCGGAGCCCGGGGCTGACCTCAATGGAGAAACCGACCTGGCCTCGGCCCGGCGTCGGATCGCCGAACTGGAGACCGAACTGGCGATCCACCAGAGTGCACCGAACTGCTCAAGGAGGTGGTGCCCCAAGGGCCGATTCGCCGCGACCGCTTCCCAGCGGAGGTGGTCGGCACCTGTTACCGCGCACACGGGGCGACAGCGGCCCGCTGGTCCGCCGAACACCGAATCGCGCAGGCCTAGCCTGCGGCCCTGACGGGTGCCGCGAGGCGAGGGCGTCGCCCGTGATAGTGACGACGCCCTCCCGACCTGCTCCTCGTCCCCGCCTGCGGGGCGGGGTCAGCAGTAGCCGTTGACCGGTACGGACAGGCCGGTCCACATGTAGGCGTCACTGACCCAGGTGCCGTCGGTCAGCCGGTTCCACAGGCTGGAGGTTCCCCACCGGCCGGTGTGGCTGGTGCCGTTGGCCGAGCAGGCGACAGTCACCGTCGCCCCGTCGCCCACCGACCCCGCGAGCCCGTAGCCGGTGCCCGGACCGGTGCGCTTGTTCACCACACCGCTGCCGTTGGCGTCCATGACGGCCTGGGTGAAGCCGAGCGGGCCGTGGTTGTACAGCGCCCCGCCGACGTTGACGCGGGCGCTGCCGTGCAGCGCGGAGCCCTGGTAGGCGGCACCGGCGCTCTGCATCACCCACTTGCCGATGTCGTGGTTGCCGATGCCGACGTAGGCGCTGTTCTGGCGCAGCGCGAAGTGCACGTGCCTGCCCGAGGCGGCACCGCCGCAGGTGACGTCGGTGCCGGTGTTGCCGAGGACGGCACCCTGACCGACGGCGAGGCCGTTGACGTTGATGCTGTTCCACAGGTGGTAGTAGTCGGTGGAGTAGCCGCGGTCGTGGATGACCCGGATCCAGCCCGTGCACATCGTGTACGCGGTGCCGCCACGGGCCGCGCGCACCACCTGGTCACCGCCCGCCAGGTCGAGTGAGCTCCAGGGTGCCGCCGCACCGCTCCAGCCGTGCGGGCCGCCGGGCATCCCCCACGACTGACCCACCGCGTACGGCAGGGCCATGCCGGTGCGCCAGTCGCCGGGGCCCATCGTCGTCGACCCGCCCTGCGCGGTCAGCAGCGTGCGCTCCGCGTCGGAGACCACCGGTGCCGCGGCCGCGAGGTCGGCGAAAACCGGTTCCCCCTCCAGGGCGACTTTCCACTCCGCGCCGTCGCGGTGGGCAAGGAACAGCCACCCCTCCGGGTGTTCGTCCGTTTCCGGCGCGGTCGCCAGCACCGCGGTGCCGAACGCCCACTGATTGTCCTGCTTGGTGACATTCACCCGCGGCGTCACCGCCGCCGCGGCCGTGAGGCCGGAGGATTCGGTGTGCATCCGCGCCGTCACCGCCGAGGTGAGGTCGGGCACCGGCGCGGCGGGCGCGGCGCCCGCCACCGCCTGTGTGGTGAGCAGCGCCGCTGCCACCAGGCCGGTGAGGAATCGTGGGTTCATTGCCTACCTCCGCTGTCGGGGCGTGGCGGCCGGAGCGGGTCGGCTCATCCGAAGCGTTCGTGGCCTTCGGAGGGCAGGGCAGCCGGCTGGGCTACGCGAGTCGATTCCACCAGGGCAGCGGGGTGCGGCAGGCGTTGTTGCCGGAGCCATCGGTGATCGCAATTACTCCTCGGGCGCGGCACCGGGTCGCGCGAGCCACCAGCCTGCCGCCGATCGGATCTGCGCGGGCAGGTCCGATCGGCGGCGCACGTCCGACAGGACGGATGTGGCGCCCTGCATCCCCGCGGCGTAGACCACCGAGCGCAACACCTCCTCCGCGTCCTTGCGCCCGCCGTGCCGCCACGCGCGGCCGTGGCGGCGCACGGCCCTGGCGAGCACCGCGGGCTCGGTGCTCCCCGGCAGGTTGCCGAGGCTCAGCGCCGCCTGCGCCGCCACCGAGCCCGGCACCGGGCCGTCGAGCACCGCCTCCAGGGCGCGCCGGTGCTCGACGCCGCCGAACGTGCCGAGGGCGAAGGCCCATTCGCGCAACGGTGGTGAATGGTCGCCGGTCGCCACCGCCGTGGTGAGGTCGCCCGCCAGCACGTCGCCGAGGGGCTTGCCGAACGGGCTTGCCGCCAGCACGGCCGCCGCGCCCAGTCGCACGTCGAGTTGCCTGCTGAAGAGCAGTTCGCCCACCAGCCGCGACAGCATCCGGTTCTCACCCGCCGAGGTCCCCCTCGCGGTCACGTCGAGCGCGGCCTCCGCCGCGGTGGCGAGCGAGGCGACCGCCGCCGCGTTTCCCGCGGTAAGGTCCTGGCCGCCGCAGCCCCGTCCGGAGGGCGGTCGGACGCCGGGCGTGGCCAACCTGGCAGCCAGGTCGACGGCCGCGGGCCGGAGGTCGGCGGGCAGGCTGTGGTTGGCCAGGTGCGCGCGGACGAGCACGCTGAGGGCGGTGACGTCGTCTCGGCCGAAGCGGCCCGCCTCGGCGGCCAGTTCGCACACCGACAGCGCGGCGTGCAGCGTCCGCTCGCTGGTCGGCGCGGCGACCTCGTCCACCAGTTGCCGGGTCGCGTGCCGGTCGTGCACCAGCAGCATGAGCGGGTCGACGACGACCTGACTGGTCGGGTCCGCCACCATCTCGGCCACTACCGCGGCGATCGCCAAACGGGCCACGGGGTGGCCCTGCAACCTGCGCAACGCCTCCCACCGGTGCAGGTAGCCGTGCCAGCGCGAGACCGACATCTCGCACAGCAGGCGGGTCGTCAACCTGCTCCACACCACCCTGGGCAGGTAGACGTGCGGCATGGCGAGCACCCGCGCGCTCATCCCGTCCCAGTCCACACCGCGCACAGGCGCGTCGTCGAGGCATCGGTCGAGCAGGTCGTCGAGTTCGGCGGTGAGCCGGGCGTCGGGGACGAGTCGGCGGTCCAGGCGCGGTGCCCCTGGCCGGACCGACCGGACCTGGTGCACGGTGTCGACCGCGGCGCTCAGACGTCCGGTGGGCAGGTCGAGGAGGTTCTCGTAGGAGCGGATCACGCGGTACGGCGCGGGCTGCACCCCGTTCTCCCAGCGCGAGATCTGGCTGGGCGTGACCGGGCCGAGGTGGGCGGACAGGGCGGTGACGCAGCGTCGGGCTACGGCCAGTTCGGGGTCGTGCCCGTAGAGCCTGCTCGTCCGCAGCAGCCAGGCGATCCGTGGACGGCAGGCGAAGCGGCCGTCATCGTCGGCGATCTTGTTGGGACGGCCCGCGGTGACCCTGCCGGTCGACGTCAGCACGGACCGTAGTATCCGGCCCGGCCCGCGGCAGGCACAAGACGCCGATCGCGGTGTTGTTGCGCGATCCGGGGCGGCTGTGCAACAAAGCCGTCGTTCGACCGCGCCGACAGTAGCGTCGGGTGATCGGATCCAGGAGGTGCCTCCATGGCCAGGACAGCCCGGTGGGTGGCCGCGTTCGCGGTCGCTGTGGTGGGGTTCGCAGTGACCGCCCCTGTCGCGGGAGCGGCCCCGGCGAACCTGTCCGAGCGGGTGGCCCAGGCGGCGCGGGAGCGGGTGGGTGCGTCGGAGGCCGAGCGCCTTGCGGGAGCGGAGGTGCGCGTCCTGCGGTCGGACGGGCGGCAGGCCTACGGCACGGTCGTGCTGACCGCGCCCAAGAACTCGGACACCATGCCAAGGGACTGGCTGTTCGTCGCCGAACGCGACGGCTCCGCGGCGGACTGGCGGGTGGGCCTCGACGGGCAGCCCGCGTTCGCCGATCTGGCAGCCCGGTCCGGGATGCTGTCCCCGGCCGAGCGCGCCGTCTTCGCCGCGCACAGCGGCCTGCCGGGCACCTCGGTCAACGGTGACTACCGCACGGGCATGAGCCTGCCGTGGGCGACGGGCCAGTCGTGGACGGTGCTCGGCGGCCCGCACGCCTACGACGCGAGCAGCGGCCCGTGGAGTTCCCTCGACCTGGCCGGGGGCGACCAGCGGGTGCTGGCGGTACGCGACGGGCTGGCCTACACCCCGTGCGTCGGCATGATCAGGGTTCTGCACCCCGACGGTTACGCCAGCCGCTACTACCACCTGTGGAACCACCTCTGGGCCGACGGGCACCAGGTGTCGGCGGGCACCCACCTCGGTGACACCGGCACCGAGACCGGCTGCGGCGGCGCCGCGAACTCGCGGCACGTGCACTTCTCCCTGATGCACAACGGGAACTTCGTCGCCATCGCCAACCACATCATCGGCAAGTGGCTGTTCCGCGACGGCGGCGCACAGTACGGCGGTTCCGCACTGCATGGCAGCCGCCAGGTCTTCGTGGGCGGTCAGGTGCAGAACTACGGCGCGCTGGGTCGGACCCAGGGCATCGTCGACGCCAACGACGTCACCACGGTGAACCGCCGAACCGGACCGGGCACGGGCTACGCGTTGGCGGGCACGGTCGCGGACGGCGCGACCGTGAGCATCTCCTGCTCCGCCAACGGAACCAGCCACACCGGCCGGTGGGGGACGTCCACCCTGTGGAACCGCCTGACCGACGGGACCTGGATCAGTGATTCCTACGTCTACACGGGCGTGGCCAACGCCGTGAACGGCATGTGCTGACAGGACCGACCTGCACGTCGCGTTGACCACGCTCGGCTTCGCCGTCGCCGACATGCGCCACTGCCACGACACGCATGCTGCACAGCAGGTCATCAGCGCGATCGAGGCCCAGCGCAACGACCTGGACAGCGCCGTGCTGCGGCTGGCCGACCGCGGCGCCTTCGCCGCCGCCGGGACCCGGTCAAACCCGCCGCGCGAGGCGCTGACGAGCGCCCTGCGTGAACGAGAGTTCACCTTCACTCTGCCCAGTGGTGACGAGCAGACTGGGCCGGTGGTGGTGGCGTTGCCGCCGTACCCTTCGGGTGCTCCGGCCCTGGCGAAGGCGCTGGCGGAGCGGAACGTGTCGGTGGGTCTCGGTCAGGGGCCGTTGAAGGGACGAGCGCTGCGGTTCGCCCTGTACGGCCAGACCGAGGACTCGATCGCGGAGCTCGTGCGAGAACTCGACGCGGTCGTTCAGACAGTGGCGGGAGAATACTTGTGACGGACGAAACCGCACCGACCACCGGCCACGGGATGCTCGTGCTGCTGCCGGACGCGGATCGGCGGGGTCGTGGCCCCGCTCACCGCACGCCTCGCGGAAGCGGGCTGCACCGTCGCTGCGGTGGCACCGACGAGCCTGTCCCCCGCGGTGGTCGCCCGCCTGTACCAGCGCAACCTTGGGCGGCAGTAACCGGGTCGAGTCGACGGGACATGGCTCGGGCGGCGGATCTTCACGCCCGACCAGAGCATCGTGCTGGTCCTGCGCTCGCAGGTGATCAGGGACTTACCCGGCGCGCTCGCGGCCTGGAAGGGGGCCAGCGCGCCGGACGGGCGTACACCGGGTGCGTTGCGCTCGGTGGCGGCGTTCGCCAACCGCTGCATGTCGTTGCTGCACACGTCGGACGATGCCGGCCAGACCGCGGAAGACCTGGCGCTGCTGCTCGGACCCGAGCTGCGCGATGAGATCCTGGGAGCGGAGCCCGACCGCCGGATCGGCTGGAATGACGTCGTCGCGCTGACCGAGCGGCGCGGTCCCGACAGTGGGCAGTCGCCGGTGGGCTTTCTGGCCGCGGTCACCGCGCGGGCGTTGCTCGTGCTCGGGCTGGACGCGCGGCTGGTTCCGCAGCGGTGCACGCTCGGCCCGTTGCCCGAGCTGGCCGCGGATCTGCTGGCCCGGCGCCGCACGCCCGACGAGCTCGTCGGACTACCGGTGCCCCGAGCTCAGGCAGCCACCAAAGGACCTGTTCGACGCGGCCGTCGCGCGGCGCGTGCCAAGGCAGCGGCAGGAGCTGACCGAGGTGCTCGGGCTGATCGCCGACGGTCACTCAGGCGGCCGGGTCGCCGAGTACGCGGAGGACGTGCTGGCGGCCAACGGCGTCGTCAACGACACGTGGGAGCGGCACATGCTGCTCACCACGCTGACCTTTCCCGTCCGGGAGAGTGAGGAGAAAACATGAAGTACGGTCTTGCCCTCAGCGGCGAGTCGGTCCCCGACTGGCCGCACCAGCGACCTCGACTCCAGCGAGGCCTCGGTGCTGCGCGGGGTCGAGGAGGCGCTCCTCGAATCCGTTCCGCACCTCGGCACCAGGGGGATCCGGCGCAGTCTGCGTTTCCCCGACACGTTCCGCTGCGAGCTGGAGGCCTTCCGCGCGGCGCAGGAGCAGTGCCCCAACCTGCGGATGCTCTTCCGTTCGTCACGACCGAGGAACAGACGAGCGTGGCGCGCGACCTGACCCGCACGGCTGGTGTTGAGGGGGAGTTGGGGCTGATAGCCGAGACGCCGTCGGC
Organism: Umezawaea sp. cmx-9-4; assembly: GCA_049997955.1. GTDB lineage: Bacteria > Actinomycetota > Actinomycetes > Mycobacteriales > Pseudonocardiaceae > Umezawaea. Next base: position 15,721 of record JAEBDY010000019.1, read on the forward strand.
GGTGACCCTGCCCGAGATCCTCGACGGCGGGTACTCGCACGTGCTCGTCGGCTGCAACGACCTCTGGGCTCTCACCATGGCCGAGGTCCGCCGGCCGGGAAACTTCCCGACCGCCACGCCCGCGCTGGAACGGCTGGTCGAACTGGCCCGGCGGCACACCAGCGACCGGGGCGCCACGTTGCACCTCGCCGGCTACCTCGACGCCCCGCTGATCAAGATGGCCGAGCACACCGGTGTCGACGCGGCAATCTTCCACTACTCGCAGCTGCCCAAGCTGCTCGGCGACCGCTTCGCGGAGCTGCCAGACCTGGGACTCATGGCCGACATCAAACGGCGGACCAGGGCGGCTGTCGCACAGCTTGCCTCCCGATTCTGAACGGCGCCGGCCAACCGGCACGACTGAGAGGCCATCCGAGGTGTTGGACTACTCCGCATATCTGACCGAACTGAAAGAACGCGGCTGCTGCCCAAACACCGGCACTGCGTCTACGTCAGCGGCTCGCTTGTGTGCGTGGTGGGGCAACAAGAGCAGCGACCTCGACTTCTACGTCATCATTAACATCCTGTGGGGAAGCCTGACGATGGCGGTCGAGGCGGTGGGGTGTTTGAGCCCGGCCCAGACGCGTTCGACGGGGTTGTGCGCGTTCAGTGGAAATGAGGATGTTCGCTTTCAACCGTTCCTGTTCGCTGGCGGCTTCCTTTGCCACGCCGCCGCGTGGGAGGCCGGTGCGCAGTCCCCGGTCTGCCGGTTGTCGCATCGTTCTTGCACGACCAGCATGTCTCTGGTAGATATATCTGTCAGATAGGAGTTGAGATGGCCAGAGCGAGTCAGACCGAGGTTGCGGTGCTGGGCGGGTTGAGCGTCCGGCCGATGACGGGCTACGCGTTGCGCGAAGCGATCCGGGAGGTGTTGGGGCATTTCTGGAGTGAGAGCTATGGCCAGATCTATCCCACCCTGGCCAACCTTGAACAGCAGGGTTTGGTGCGCAGGCAGGGCGCGGCTCGGACCGGTGCGTCCACGTTCGCGATCACACCATCGGGAACCCGGCGCCTTGAAGAGTTGCTGGCACAGCCGGTTCAGGCCACGTCACCACGCAACGGACTGCTGCTGCGACTGTACTTCGGCAGGCATCTTGGTCCCGCCGCGTGCCGGACGCTGGTCCAGGAGGCGTTGGCCGAAGCGCAGGACGCGCTGGAGCGGTACGCGGAGATCCGCGCGGAGATCGAAGACCAGGACTCCGAGGATCGTGAGTACTGGCTGCTCACCGTCTCGGCCGGAGAACATTCCGCCCGTGCCGCACAGGCATGGGCCCACGACGCACTGTCCACTCTCGCCGAACTCGACGACGACCCAGCGAGAACCCGACCAGGGAGAACCTCATGACGATGGCTGTCATTCACCGAACGAGACGGGCCGCTGCCATTGCCGCGGCAGGTTTCGTGGCGGTGTCGGCGTTTCAGGCACTGCTGGCTGCCGGGATCCCGTTGGGCCGAGCGGCATGGGGCGGCGCGACAGCCGAGCTACCCGCCGCTCTGCGGATAGCCAGCGGGTTCGCCACCGTGTTCTGGCTGGTGGCCGCGGCGGTGGTGTTGCGGCGAGGTGGCTACCGCGTGCGGTGGGTATCGGAGCGAGTCGCCAAGGTCGGCACGTGGGCGTTGGCCGGACTGCTCACGGCAGGGGCGCTGATGAACTTGGCTTCGTCAAGCCCGTGGGAACGCTTTGGCTGGGCGCCGATGGTCGCGGCACTGGCCGCACTCTGCCTGGCCGTGGCACGCGGGCACCGCCCAGCCGCGCATTGACATCTTCGCTCGCAGTGCAATTGGCGATCCTGACGTTGAGGTCCCCGGTAGCTCGGAAGCTTTCCAGACATGGTCCGACAGGGGCCTGAAGGGAGTCGTCCGTGGCATTACCGAAGAAGTACCCCGACGAGTTGAGGATCCGTGCGGTCAGGCTGTACCGCGACTCGGACCCGAAGCCGGTGATCGCGCATCTGGCCCGCCAGCTGGGTGTGCATCACGAGGCCCTGCGGAACTGGATCCGGCAGGACGAGGCCGACCGCGGCGAACGAGGCGACCGGCCCACGACCTCCGAGTCCGAGGAGCTGCGCCGGTTGCGGCGGGAGAACGCGAAGTCAAGCGCGCCAACGACATCCTCAAGGCCGCCAGCGCATTGTTCGCGGCGGAACTCGACCCGACCCGGTGACGCTCGTGCAGCAGCTTTGCGGCCGATTCGGGGTCGAGCCCGTACTCCGGGTCCTGGGCATGGCCTCCTCCACGTTCCACGGCTGGGTGGCCCGCCAGGCCGACCCGTCCCGGAGCGAACGCGACGACCGGGCGATCACCGCCGTGGAAGGGGTTGAACAAGCCCCATCGTCAGGACAGGCGTTGGTCGACGGCGTGGAGTCCGGAGCAGATCGCGCATCGTCTGAAGGTCGACTTCCTCGATGACGAGTCCATGCGCGTCAGCCACGAGGCGATCTACCAGTCCCTGTTCATCCAGTGGCGGGGCGCGCTCAAGCGTGAACTGGTCACGTGTCTGCGCACGGGCCGGGCGCTGCGGGAGCCGCGGGCCCGGTCGCGGAACAAGCCGCGGGGACACATCACCGCCGATGTCGTCCTCGGCGAGCGCCCCGCCGAGGCCGAGGACCGAGCCGTCCTCGGCCACTGGGCAGAGGACTTGATCATCGGGACGGGCCGCTCGGCGATCGGCACCATTGTCGAGCGCAGCAGCAGATCCACGCTCCTGGTGCATCTGCCGCGGCTGGAGGGCTGGGGCGAGAAACCACTCGTGGAGAACGGCCTGTCGCTCGGCGGCTACGGCGCTGTCGCGATGAACGCTGCTCTGATGGTGTCGATGACGACGCTGCCCGAGCAGCTTCGCAAGACCCTCACCTGGGACCGCGGGAAGGAACTGTCCGCGCACGCCCGGTTCGCTCTCGACACCGGCACGAGAGTGTTCTTCGCAGACTCCCGCTCACCGTGGCAACGGCCGACGAACGAGAACACGAACGGGCTGCTGCGTCAGTACTTCCCCAAGGGCACCGACCTGTCGAGGTGGTCCGTCGAGGACCTCGGAGCCGTCGCCCTGGCCCTGAACAACCGGCCCCGCAAAGTCCTCGACTGGAAGACCCCCGCCGAGGTGTTCAGCGAGCAGCTACAGGTGCTCCAACAGCCCGGTGTCGCATCGACCGATTGAACTCGCCCAATACAGGTCAGGGATGTTCCGGTCCGCACTGGCCGGGCACGGCATACGCCCGTCCACGGGACGAACCGGGTCGTGCTTCGACAACGCCGTCGCCGAGTCGTTCTTCGCCACCCTCAAAACCGAGATCGGCACCACCGTCTGGGCCACTCGAGACGACGCCCGACGAGATGTATTCGCCTACCTCGGTTACTACAACCACCACCGTCCACATTCGACACTCGACTACCGCACTCCACACGAAGTCCGTGTCGGTTATCGTCAAGGTCTCGCCCTCGTGGCATGAGATCCCGGTGTCCGGTTCTCGGGGATAACCTCATGATGCGGCACGAGACCGCCCGTACGCGCTGGCCGGTCACTGCGGCGCCGTGCCGTACCTGATGGAAGCCGCTTTCCGGCTGGCGGAGCTCGGCGTGCACCGTCTCGGGCGCTGTTCGCCTTGCCTGGGGCTCACCGCAGCACGGCCCGTACGGCAGGCCCAACACCGGGCCGCTGGAGGACGTGGACCTGTTGGAGGAAGTGCAGTCGACGATGCTCATGCGGTTCGGGTTCACCCTCCAGCCCGACATCGCCGAGATCGCCGCCGAGTCGTGGATGACGGACCTCCTGGTGCAGCGAACCCACTCGTACAAGGGTGAACCACGGTTACCCGGCAGGACGCTGGTGATCAGCTGGGACCAGGACGTCGTGGTGCCGCATACCGTGGTGAACGACGAGTCGTGGGCCGAGTGCGGCGAGGTCGAGCACCACCTCGTGCCCGGCGACCACCGGGAGTACCTGCGCGGACCGCAGCGGCTGGTCGGCCTGATCGAGGCGGAGATGGTCCGTGCCTGACCGCCGCTGGCTGCGGCCGCTCACCGCGCCCACCAGCGGCCGCCGGCTGATCTGCTTCCACTACGCGGGCGGGAAGCGACGACCCGTACGCGTCCCCCGAGTTGATGCGGGCGTGGGAACGGGAAATCACGAACTCGTTCGAGTTCCACACGATGCCCGGCGGGCACTTCCTGCAGGACTCACCGGCGAGGTGGCGCGGGTGACCGGGAAACGGTTGCGGGTCAACGTCATGTCCGCGGTCCCCTCGCGGGCGCGTTGTGGTTCACCGTGTTCACCGAACGGTTCACCGCACCGGTGCTCACCACCTTCCTCGACCGCACGGCGCGCCAGGCCGGCCGGAAGGTGCACGTCATCGCCGACCGGCATCCGGTCCATCGCAGCAAGGCCGTCCGCGCCTGGCTGCAGGACAACGCCGACCGGGTCGAGCTGCACCTGATGCACGGCTACAGCCCGGAGCTCAATCCCGACGAACTGCTCAACGCGGACCTGCAACGCAACGTCAACGCCTCACGCGTCCGCAACGTCGATCGCCTCGCCCACGAGACCCGACGCTTCCGCCGTCGCCGCCAACACCAACCGCACATCGTCCGCGCCCCACACGTCCGCTACGCCGTCATGTAGGCAACCGAACACTTTCTGGCTCAATAAGCGCGCCGACGCTCTGCGGCTCACCCGGATCACCCGCCAGGTCGACCTCGGCATGCCCGCCGTCGGCACAGTCCAACAACCGAGCCAGGCCGATCGTCCCCGGCTGGCCGAGTCCGGCCAGGGGGCGATCCCGCGTGAGAGCTGACGAAGCGCTCTCAGCGGCATAGACAGATGTTCGTTTGGTAACGAAACGGGGTGGGCGCAATTGTGATGGGTGGCGGGGGTCGGTTGTGGTGAGTCGGCAGGGATGAATGTGGCGATCGGTCAATATCGCCTTGTGCGGCGTTGACGTGCAGCAGGCCCGTGGAGTTTCGGTCGCCTACGGGTGGCCGGATTCCGATACGAAGTACTCCTGGGGTCGCGTCCGGATTCCCGATCGCGGCCCTGTCCCGTACGGGCCCGGCATCACGGTGAGGAGCGCAAGCGCGCGGCGTGGAGAGCTTCTTCGTAGGGCCTGACGGCAACCCTGACAAGTACCAGCTGTTCAATCACGTCGGCGGAGGCGGCGAGGCGACCTTGTGGAAGGCGTCCGTGACGCTCGCCGGTGGACAAGAGCTGGTCGCGGTGAAGATGTTGAGGACCGATCACCTCGGCACGGACGATCCACGAACCCGATGCGGCGAATGTGCCACCGACGGCACGCGGAGGTGGTAACTCTTGAGCTGGCGCCCTCGGGTGGTGGTCCACCGGCTGTTCGAGCGGTGTGATGAGGGTGGAAAGGGAGCGTGGGGGAGCAATGCGGCGGCCTGAAGGCTTCGAGGAGTTCGTGAGAAGGGCGTCACCGTGGTTGTCGGGCACGGCATACCTGTTGACCGGTGATACGGCGCGTGCCGAGGCTCTGCTGCGAGTCGCGCTGGCCCGATCATGGCGGGCGTGGTGGCGTGTGCGTCGTGCCCCGGAGCCGTACGCGCACCGGGTCCTGGTCAAGGCTTATGCCGCGTGGTGGCGTCACGAGGGGCGTTCCGGGCCGGAGACGGGGCCGTTTTCGGACGCGTCCGAGGACGCGCACGTGGCCCGGATGTCTGCGGTCGCGGAAGAGGTGCGGTCGGGCCGTCGGCGGCGGACACTGATCGTGGTGTTATGCGTGCTGTTGGCGGGCACGGCTGTGGTCACGGTGCCGTTGCGCCGGGGGAGTGACATGGTCGCCGCCCCCACCAGTCCCTCCGCGCCGCACCGCGACGGTGAGTATCGCGACGGTGTCCGCATCGTGGCCAGAGGGGTGGCCGTGACGCCCGAACCGGTGGCCGTCCTTTACAAGCCGCGGTTCGGGCGCCCTGGTGTGTTCACCAAGTGTGCGATCGACGGGGATATTGTGTCCGGCTATCGGGTGGCTGTCGCGCTCAACGGTGTGCCCGCGTTCGAGACGCTCTGCGGCGGTCTGGTCCCGGAGACCGCGGACTGGCGCGGCCTGGTGGTCGGGAAGGAAGCCGCGGTCACCGTGACCGCTTTCCCGGAGCCACAGGTCGCGGGCGCCGAATCGCCGCCAGTGCTGGCGGGCGTGGAGGTGCGGGTGTCACTCGGGGAGCCGGTGCCGGTCGATGAGTACCCATTGCCGCCGCGACCTTCGACGATTTCGTCGGTCGAGGAGAATGCGGCGTGGGAGGACGGCGAGATCCTGTTGCGGTCGGATTCGGCCGACCCCAGTCGCGTGCAGCAGGTGACGGTGATGCTGCCCGACGAGGGTACGTACCGCTACATCACCAACGCGCCGGGCCGGGTGTTGGTCGACTTCGGCGGTGTGACCCGCACTCTGGGCTCGTGGGACTACAGCAGCTACGTGTCAGGCCACGATCTGCCGGTGACGGGCGGAGAGGTCACGATCACCGTGCGGCCGGAGAACCACCGCGGGGACTGGGCGCTGCTGCTGATGAACTGAGTTCCACCGCTACGCGGTCTCGGTGCCGGAGTGCCCACGAAGGCGATCCCGCCCGACGAAGTCCAAGGGCCGCGGCACCCAGGGAAACCCGAGCGGCGTCGGTGCACGCAACTCCGACCGGAAGCGGGTGCACAGCAGGTACGTCAGCAGCACCAGCTGGATGCTCCCAAACCCGGCGCTGCGGCGGCGAGGACGTCCAGCAGGTCGCCCGGCGTCGTCTGGAGGCCCTCTGGCGAAACCGATACACGCGAGACGTCAGGTTTCGAACGTCCTGGCACGGCAGATGTGTGTGGTCGCCGAGTGTTCGGTCGGCGGCATGAGCGGACGCACGCGATCCATACTCGTGCGGTGGACGACTACTCATGGCCCGAGGACGGTCAGCGATTGGGGGAACGAAGCCGCCTGGTGTGGGACGCCACGGTCGCAGCACTCCCAGTTGGCGCTCCGATCTCCGGTGAAGTGATCGGGCGTCAGCCCTTCGGGGTGTTCGTCCGCATCGACGAGGTGCCTGATGCCGTGGGCTTGGCCGAAATCACAGCGATGCCTCACGACGTGGAACTCCCGCTGATCGGTACTCGCATCGTCGGTGCGGTCATCTCGCACGTCGAGCACAATCACCAGGTGAGGGTCCGCCTCGAAAATCGTGAGCCCGCCGCAACCGCTCATCGGCATGTGCGGATGTAGTCGAGTGGAACTCGATGGAGTTCTATTCGTCGTTCGGGCACGCTGGTGTCCGTGGAGTACCGGGTGTCGCGTGTCGAGGCTTCGGCGGAGTCGGCGGCGGTGACCGGGCGGTTGATCGGACTGCTTCCAGCGTGGTTCGGGATGGCCGAGTCCAACGCGGAGTACATCGGCTCGGCGAAGAAGTTACCGGGGTTTGTCGCGAAGGTGGGTGCACCGCGGCCACCCGAACGAAGGTGCCGTAGTCACCGCGACAACACGTGCACCGACGACGCCCGACTGCCGACCATGAGCGAGGTCGTCGGGTGGCTCTCTCATTGCGGTGTCACCTCTTCGAATGAAGATTCGGGTGAAACGCGATCTTGGCGTGCCGGGTGAGGGAGGGGGCGGCATCATGGCGGCGTGCTTGACAAGATCGCAATCGTGGGTGTCGCCTGCCGTTTTCCCGGCGCGGTCGCAGACCTGGACGACCTGTGGGAGCTGTTGGCCGACGGACGTGAGGCTGTGGGGGCTCCGCCGGAAGGGCGGTTCGACCTCGACCGGTTCCGGGACTCCAACCAGACGCGCCCAGGCAAGTCGTACACGTTCGACGGCGGGTACCTGGACGACGTCGCCGGGTTCGACGCCGACTTCTTCGGCATCAGCCCGCGCGAGGTGTTGAGCATCGACCCCCAGCAGCGGTTGCTGCTGGAGCTGAGCGTCGAGGCGCTCGACGACGCGGGCATCGACCCCGAGACCTTGCGGGGTTCGGACAGCGCGGTGTTCGTCGGCGCGTCGGTGATGGACTACGCGGCGCAGCAGATGAGCACGCCCGAGGCGATCGGTCCCTACACCAACTCCGGTTCGGCTTTGTCGAACACCGCGAACCGACTGTCCTACCACCTCGACTTGCGCGGACCGAGTCTGAAGGTGGACACCGCGTGCGCGTCGGCGCTCAACGCCGTGCACCTGGCCTGTGAGCACCTTCGGCACGGTGGTGGCCGGGTCGCGTTCGCGGGCGGGGTGAACATCCTCTTCAACCCGATGACCTACATCGGGTTCGCCAAGGCCGGGTTCCTCTCGCCGACCGGCCACTGCCGCCCGTTCTCCGCCCACGCGGACGGCTACGTGCGCGCCGAGGGCGCGGGCGTGCTGGTGCTCAAGCGGCTGGCCGACGCGCTGACCGACGGCGACCGGGTGCACGCCGTCATCGAGGGGTCCGGGACCAACAGCGACGGGCGCACGGCCGGACTCGTGCTGCCCAGCGCGCAGGCACAGGAAAGCCTGCTGCACGAGGTGTACCAGCGGTTCGCGCTCGACCCGGACGAGTTGCTCTACGTGGAGGCGCACGGCACCGGCACGCCGATCGGCGACCCCGCCGAGTGCAGGGCGATCGGGAACGCCCTGGGCACACGCCGGTCGGTGGGACCGCTGCCGATCGGGTCGGTCAAGGGCAACCTGGGGCACCTCGAACCGGCCTCGGGCATGGCGGGTCTGTGCAAGGCGATCCTGGTGCTCCGGCACCGGCTGATCCCGCCGACCCCGCACGCGAGCCCGCGCAACGATGACATCGACTTCGACGGGCTTGCCCTGGCCCCGGTGGAACGGCTGCGGCCCGCTGACGCGGGCACGCTCGTCGGCGTGAGCTCCTTCGGGTTCGGCGGCACGAACGTCCACGTGGTCCTCAGTGGACCAGCAGCGGAACCGTCGCGCATCGAGGAGGCGGGGGCGAAAGCGGTTCCGGTCCTGGTGTCAGGGCACACCGAGAAGGCGCTGGCCGAGGCGCTGTCCCGGATGGACGAACGGCTGGCCGGCTGCACCGACTTCCTGGACCTCGCCTACACCGCCTGGCGCCGCCGCGGCCGGCACACCTACCGGCGCGTCGTCCTGGCCGAGACCGCGCAACAGGCACGTCGTCGACTGGGCGAACCGGGTGCCGCGCAGCGGGCGACCACGCGGGGCAGGGTGGCGTTCGCCTTCTCCGGGCACGGCGCGACCTGGCAGGGTATGGCCGTCGACCTGCTCGACGCCGACCCCGTGTTCACCGGTGTGGTCGCCGAGGTCGACGCGGTCCTGGAGCCGCTGGTGGGGTGGCGGGTCGTTGACGAGTTGCAGGCGACCGAATCGCGCTTGGCGGAAACGGAGGTGGTCCAGCCGGTGCTGTTCGCGGTGCAGATCGGCATCGTTGAGGTACTGGCCGGGTACGGGCTGCGCCCGCAGGCGGTGTACGGGCACAGCGTCGGGGAGATCGCAGCCGCCTACGTCGCGGGGGTGTACGACCTGGCGCAGGCCGTGGAACTGGTGGTGATCCGCAGCCGCGCGCAGGCGAGCACTGCGGGCACCGGCACCATGGCTGCGGTCAACCTGCCGTCGGACGAGGCCGAATCCCTCCTGGCGCGCTACCGCGGGCGCGTGGAGATCGCCGGGCTCAACAGCGCCTCCGACGTCACGGTCGCCGGACCCCGCGAGGACCTGCGCGATCTGGCCGACCGGCTCGGCGAACGGGAGGTGTTCTGCCGGTTGCTCGACCTGGACTACCCCTTCCACAGCGCGGCGATGGACCCGTTGCGCCCAGTAGTGCTGGCGGCGTTGGCGGATCTGGCTCCGAAACCAGCCACCGTCGAGTTCGTTTCCACGGTTTCCGGCGGGCCGCTGCCCGACGGGTCGATGGACGCGTGGTACTGGTGGCGCAACATCCGTGAGCCCGTCCGGTTCGCCGCGGCCACCGACCATCTCGTCGCCGCCGGATACGACATGATCGTCGAGATCGGTCCGCGCCCGGTCCTGCAGACCTACCTCAAACGGGTGGCCGGAGATCGCACGCTCGCCGTGCTGCCGACGCTGACGACGGCTGATCCGGGACCGAAAGCACTGCGGACGGCGGTGGAGGCCGCGTTGGCGGCCGGGGCCTCCGAGGAGTGCTTCTTCCCGCGGCAGGGCCGGGTGGTCGACCTGCCGTGCTACTCCTGGCAGCGCGAACACCACTTCGCGGGCAGCCAGTACGTCTGGGGCAACGTCACCTCGGCGCCCGACCACGTGCTCCTCGGCGACAGGGCCGCCGTGGCGGACCCGACCTGGCAGAGCACCGTGGACCCCGCGCGGTGGCCGTGGCTGAGCGGCCACCAAGCGGGCGGAGCCGCGATCATGCCCGCCGCCGGATACCTGGAGATGGGTTGGGCCGCCGGGCGGATCGCACTGGACGCACCGGCCGAGGTGCGCGAACTGCACATCACCAAACCGATGGTCGCTCCCGACGACGAGTCGCTGTTGCCCCGCATGCAGGTGTCGCTGTCCGATGAGGACGGTGTGTTCCGGGTGGCCACCCGCAACGGCGAGAACCAGCAGTGGCAGACGCACGCGCGCGGCCGGGTGCGACGTCGGGTGGGCACCGCACCACAACCACTGGACTTGGCGGCGATGCGCTCCCGGTTCGCCCAGGAGGGCCGCCACGTCGACCGGGCGGCCCACTACGCCGACGCGCAGCGGCTCGGCCTCGGCTACGGCCCCGACTTCCTGGTCATCTCCGGGTTGTGGGTGGACGGCATGGAGGTGCTGGCCGACTACGACTGCAACCACTTGGACCTCGGCGCGTTCCACGCCCACCCGGCCTGGACCGACGCGGCCCCGCAGGCCGCGGTGCAGCTCGGTCGGATGATGCACGGCACGGTCACCGCCGACGACTCCTACATGCCGGTGGCGATCGGCTCCGCGCGCCTGTGGGGCGCTCCGACCTCGACCGGCGCGGTGCACTTCCGGTGCAGCGCGTTGTCGGGCACGTCTGCGACGGCGGACATCGTCATGACCGATGACGCGGGCACGATTCTGCTGGAACTGGTGGACTGCCGGTTCCTCCGGGTCAACCTGCCCTCCAAACGGGTGGTCCGGCGCCAGTCCACCGAACTGCGCGCGGCGCCTCGCGGCCCGGCACCCACCGACATCGTCACCTGCGCGCTGCCGGCGATCATCGTCGGACACGACGCCGGACACGACGAGTACCACCGCCGGCGGCTCGCCATGATCGCCGAGTTCACCGCGAGAACCCTGCACACCCTGCTCGACGGGGCCGAGGTGTTCTTCACCGAGGATCTGCTCGCCGCCGGGGTCCGGCCTGAGTTCATCCGGCTGACGACCCTGCTGACCCGGCTTGCGGCCGAGCACGGCCACCTCCGTTGGCTCGGTGTGTTCCAGGATCGGACGCGGTGGCAGCTGCTCTCCGTGGGCGAACCGGGCTTCGCCGAACTGGTCGCCGAGCACGCCGAGCACTCCCCGGAATTGACGCTGGTCGGCCGGTGCGGCCTGCACCTGGCCGAACTGCTGCGTGGTGAACGGGACGCGCTGGACCTCCTCGACCCCATCCACGGCAGTGACACCCTCGGCCACTACCGCGAGTTGTCGCCGACGCTGCGCCCGTACCGCGAGGCGGCCGCCGAGGCGGTGCGCGCGTTGGTCGCGGCCTGGCCCTCCGATCGGCCACTGCGGGTGCTGGAGGTCGGCGGCGGCACCGGGGCGCTGACCTCGGCGCTGCTGCCCCTCCTGCCGCGGGACCGCGCCCGCTACGTGTTCACCGACCCCTCTCCGACTGCGGTCGCCTCGGCCGCGGCCCGGTTCGCCGCGTACGACTTCGTCGAGTACCACGAACTGGGCCTCGATCAACCCGGTGTCGAGCCGGGTGCGGTCGACCTCGTGGTCGCGGGAGACGCGCTGCACCGGGCAAAGGACGTGCGGGCGGCCGTCACGGCGGTGGCAGAGGCGCTGGCCGACCACGGTCGTCTGCTACTGGTGGAAACCCATGACCCGCTCGCACTCGCCGTGCCCTTCGGGCTGGTGCCCGACTTCTGGTCCATGACGGATCTCGACCTGCGCCCCGACTCGCCGCTGCTGTCCGCGGTGCAGTGGGACGACCTGCTGCGCGACCACGGGTTCGCCCCACCCCACCTGGTGGCCGGCGACGACACGTGCTCGGTGGTGGTGGCCTGCCGGGAGTCGCGCACCAGCGCGATGCCGGAGGTGGCGTCCACCGCGCACAGCGGACGGCTGGTCGTCCTCGCTGAGGACGACACCGAAGCCGCCTCGGCGGATGCGCTGGTCACCCGGCTGACCGAACACGGGGCGGACGCGGTGCGCGCGCCCGCGGACCGCGACCCGTTCGACGAGGCAACCACCGACGTGGTGATGCTGCTCGCCGAGCAGGCCGAGGATCCCAGGACCGCGGTGGCGGCCACAACGCGGCGGTTCGAATCACTGCGTGCGACGGCACTGCACGCCGCGCGACGACCCGCCGAAGCGGTGACCCGGCTGTGGCTGGTCGGCAGGCCGTCAGGGACCAACCCAGCCCCCGAGGCCGCGACACACCCGGTCGACGCGGCGCTGTGGGGCGCCGCCCGCACCATCGCGGCCGAGCACAACACCACAACGGTCCGCCGGATCTCGTTGGACCGCGGCACCCCGCTCGACGCACTTGTCCGCGAACTGCTCGACCCGACCCCCGAGGACGAGGTGGTGCTCACCCGCTCCGGCAGGTTCGTGCCGAGGTTGCTGGACCTGCCACCAACAGCCGCCGAGGACCCGTCCACGCCGTACCGGCTGGTCGTGCGCAATCCCGGTCCGACCTACCGGCTCGCGTGGGTTGCCGCCGAGATCCCCGCTCCCGGACCGGACGAAGTGGTCGTCGAGGTCCGCACCGCCGGGCTCAACTACCGCGACCCGCTGATCGCGATCGGCATGCTGCCGGACTGGGTGATGGCGCTCGGGAGGGCAGGCACCCAACTCGGAGGCGAGTGCGCGGGCGTGATCACGGCGGTCGGACCGGAGGTCACCAGGTTCCGGCCAGGCGACCGGGTGATCGGGTTCGTCGTCGGCGCGCTGGCCTCCCACGTGGTGGCCAACCAGCACCTGATCTCAGCCGTACCGCCGGGGCTCGACCTCGTCTCCGGTGGCGGTGCGCCCGTGGCGTTCCTCACCACCCAGTTCGGCCTGCGCCACCTCGCGAACCTGGCCGAGGGCGAGACCGTTCTCGTGCACGGCGCTTCGGGCGGGGTCGGCTTGGCGGCGGTCCAGGTCGCCAGGGTCATCGGCGCGAAGGTGATCGCCACCGCCGGCACCGAGGAGAAGCGCGACTTCCTGCGGCTGCTGGGTGTCGAGCACGTCTTCGACTCGCGCAGCTTCAGCTTCACCACCGACGTGCTGGCCGCCACCGGCGGCCAGGGCGTCGACGTCGTGCTCAACTCCCTCGGCGGCGAGTTCATCGGCCGCAGCCTGGAACTGCTGCGCATGGGCGGCCGGTTCGTGGAAATCGGCAAGCGCGACCTCTACGGCGACCGCAACGTCTCGCTGCACCACTTCCGCAACAACATCAGCTACTTCACCCTGGACATCGATCAACTGGGCAAGCACCGCATCAGGTCCATCTCGGCCGAGTACGACCGGATCATGGAGCAGGTCCGGGAAGACGGCCACTGGCCACTGCCGCACCGGGTCTTCCCCACCACTCAGGTGGCCGACGCCTTCAAGTCAATCCAGCATTCCCGCCACATCGGCAAACTGGTCATCAACCACGACCGGCGGCCTACCGTGGAGGAGTTCACGCCGCCGACCGCCACCTTCGCAGCGGACGGCACCTACCTCGTCACCGGCGGCGCGAGCGGCCTCGGCGCGGAAACGGCCCGCTGGCTGGTCGACCGGGGTGCGCGCCACCTCGTGCTGGTCAACCGGCGCGGCATGAACGTTCCCGGAGCGCGCGACCTGGTCGGCGACCTGACCGCACTCGGCGTCACCGCGACCGTGCACGCCGCCGACGTCACCGACGAGTCCGCCATGCGCGACCTGGTCGACACCATCGACAGCGGGGGTTTCCCGCTGCGTGGTGTGGTGCACGCCGCGATGGTGCTCGACGACGCGCGGACAGCCGACCTGACCGCGGACCGGTTCCAGGCCGTGCTCGCGCCGAAGATGGCAGGCGCGCTGGTGCTCGACCGCGTCACCGACGGCCGTTCCCTCGACCTGTTCCTGCTCCACTCCTCGGCGGCGGCGGTGTTCGGCAACGCCGGCCAGGCGGCCTACTGCGCCGGGAACCTGTTCCTGGAGGCGCTGGCGCGCGCCCGCCGCGCTCGCGGGCAGACCGGGCAGGCGATCGCCTGGGGCGCGCTGGGCGAGGTCGGCGTCGTGGCGCGCAACGAGGCGACCGCGCGGACGGTGACCAGGGCGGGGCTGGGCTTGCTGCCATCGCACGAGGTCCGCCGGGCACTGGACGACTTGGTCGGCGTCCGGGGGGTGGCCGACGTCGCGGTGGTGTGGAGCCACGACGGGGAGTTCGTGCGCAGACTCTACCCGCACCTGACCACGCCCCGGCTGGGAGATCTGGTTGACGGCGAACCCAGCGGCGACGACGAGCACGAGGACCTGACCGAACGACTGCGGGAAGCGTCGGTGGAGGAGGCCATCGAGCTGATCGCCGAGATCATCGTCACCACCCTCGCCGAAGTCCTCGCCGTGGCCTCCGACCGGGTCGACCGCAACCGCCCGCTGGACCAGCTCGGCGTCGACTCACTGATGGGCGCCGAACTCATCGGCAAGATGCGGCGCCGCCTCGGCCGCGAAGTGCCGCTCATGCGCGTGGTCGCCAGCAGCGGCATCGACGACCTGGCCAGGTCGCTCGTCACCTACTTCAAGACCGAGGGCACCCGATGACCGCGATCCGCCACTTCCCCCTCTACATCGGCGGTGAACGCGTCGACACCGACGAACACGCCTACGGTCTGAGCGTGCGCACGGTGCTGGACCCGACCGGTCCCGACACGGCGACGCTGGTGCGCCTGCTGCGCGAGGGAACCGAGGAAGAACTGCACGCCCACCCGCACGTGCTGTGCTCGGTCGCGTTGGCCACCCCGGAGCTGGGGCAGGCCGCACTCCGTGCCGCGGCGGACGCCGTGCCGCGGCTGCGGGGATTGCCACTGGCCGAACGGCTCGACTACGTCCAGGACCTCCACCAGGGATTCCTCGAGCACCGGGAGGAGCTCTCCGCGATCCTGCGGGGGGAGGGCTGTCCTAGGCGACTGGTCGAGGCACAGCTCAACGTCATCCTCGACATCGTCCGACCGGAGAGCCTCGCCCACGCGCAGTCGCTGCTGCGGCAGGAGATCACCACACCGCGGCACACGATCGTGTTGCAGCGGCAGCCCGACGGTGTCGTCTGCGTCGACCCGCCAGCCAACGCGCCGCTATTCGGCCTGATCGCCTCGCTGGTGCTGCTGGCGGGCAACGCCGTGGTCGTGCGGGTACCGCGCAGCTGCGCCGGGTCGCTGAGCTACGCGCTGCACAACGTGATCATCCCGATCCTGGAGGCACATGGTGTCCCGCCGGGGACGGTGAACGTGCTGTGCGCCGACTACGAGACCACCATGCGGCAATGGCTGGGCAGCCCGCTGGTCGACACCATCTACTACTTCGGTTCCAGCGAGCACGGGCTCGCCTTGGAGCGCCAGTGCGTCGAACGTGGCAAGAAGGCGATCCTGGAGCTGTCCGGCAACGACGGCGTTCTGGTGTGGCGCGACGCAGACCTCGACTACGCCACCGCGGCGCTGGTCGAGGCGTTCTACGCCTCCGGGCAGGCGTGCATCGGCCCGAAGTACGCCATCGTCCACCCCGAGATCGCCGACGACCTGCTCGACCGGCTCGCCGCCGCGGCGTCCGCCCTGCGCCCAGGTGACCCCGAGCACTCCGACACCGTGCTCAGTCCCGTCCTGCGGGCGACCGCGTTCCACCGCTGCCTGGCCGAAGCGCTCGCCGCCGGCGCCACGAAGGTCTGCGGTGGCCGCCAAGTGGGCCTGGACGGCGAACCCGACCCGCGGGGGCTGTTCATCGAACCGACCGTCGTGCGCGTCGACGGCTTCACACGGGCCGACACCATCGCTGCCGTGCGCGAGGAGACGTTCTTCCCACTGCTGTCGGTCGTGGTGCCCGAGGATGGACCGGACCTGCTCGACCGCGCCATCCGGTTCCTCAACGAAAACCGCTACGGGCTGCGCAACTCGCTGTGGGCAGAAGACCCGTCGGTCATCGCCCGGTTCACCACCGCCGTCGTCAACGGCGGTCTACTCAAGGTCAACGACTCGCACATGGGCCACGCTCCGTACCTGCCGGGACTGGGCGGCACCGGCCACAGCGGAGGCACGCACGGCGAGGCCGCCTATCCGTTCCTGCGCGCCAGTCGACTGCAGGCGGTGGCGATCGCGACCACGAGGACCCATCCCCGCGACGCCCTGCTCGACACGCACTGACCGGATGCCCGCCGATGTGCTCCCGGCCGTGGGAGCACATCGGCGGGGTAGTAGCCGTTACGGCAACGGCCAGGCCTTGCCCTGCACCGAGGCGGTGAACACCGTGTCCCTGGTGGTGAACAGGGCGGTGCCGAACGCCTTGGTGAACACGTCGACACCCTCCTGGGTCAGCGTCGCCGGAATGCCGCTGCCCTGCACCGCGATCGGCTGGCCCGGTGGTCCCGGCGTCAGGCTCAGCCGCACCGCTCCCAGGTCCGACGTGTACAGGGGCAGCCTGCCCAGCCACTCGTCGTCGACCTTCAGCAAAGCGGAAACGATGCCATCGGGCATCAAGCCCTGGAGGTCGGTGATCTCCATGCGTGCGTCGGAATCGGCCAGCGCGACACCACCGAGCATTCGTCCGCTGCCCTCGCCGGGCTGCCCGAGCGGGGTGATCGTGCCGGTGGCGTACTCCGGGACCAGCTTGACGCCTTCCGTCCTGCCGTTGCCCATGATGGGGGTGGCGGGCTCCAGCGCCTCCAGTCGGATGTCCTGGGTCGCGAGCTGCCGGAGCGCGAAGTCGCTCAACCGCAGTTCGGCCAATCCGTCCAGCGCGGTGTACCGAGGGCCATCCGAAAATTGTTCGGCAACGGCCGTCCCGACACCACCCACCTGCGAAACCAACGGCGCCGCCATCGCGGCGCTGACAAAGACACGTCGAGTGATCGCCATGACTCCAGTGTCCGCCGGCTCCGCGCCACCACGACGACAAGTGACCCGAAGGTGGTACACCAACGCGTCGCCATCGCCGCGGATGAGCAACGCTCCTGGGCCGTGAACGATTTCGTGCGCTCGATCCGTGACCGCCGATGCGTGGTCGGACCTACGGCCTGTCTTCCCGTGGTCGGTACCGGCGTTGCTCAGCGGACTGGCCGGTCCCGACCAGGTGTCGCCGGGACTGCTCGGAGTGCTGTTGGTGGTGCTCGTCGGCGCGGTGGGGGCGGTGGCGACGGCGCTGTGGTGGCGCAACGCCGATCAGGACCGCTGACGTCGCATGAGGTCTCGCTCACGGTGGATTCGCGAGGTGGTCGGCGCGAACTCGTCGCCGTGATAGCGGGTCGCAGATGGTTGGTGTGATCGCTTCGGCAGGCGTGTCGACGGCTGTCGGTTTGCTGCTGGCCGGTGTTTACGGCATCTTGCGCGCGGAGCGCCGGGAAGTCTGGTCGGCAACGCTCATCACGGATCCCGTGGTGGGTCGGGCTGACGTGGACGGGGTTCTGTGATCGCGCGACGACCAGCCACGCGGGGTGAGCGCCTGTGGTAGCTGGCAATCGAGGCGCAGCAGTTCAAGCTCCACGTTGAGCTCGACGACGTCCACAACGCCACCATGGCCGACGCCGCCGCATCAACGTCCAGCTCGACAACCTCGCCAGTGAACGACGTTTCCATCACCAGGTGATCGACGTCCACGTGCCCGGTCGCACCTCACGCTGATGGGTGCGACCGGGGCGAACGAGGGCGGTGGGGCTACGTCGACCCGGACACCGGCGAGCACCTAGTGGCCCGGCCCGCTGTTCATCGAGGCTTCCGCACGCTCAACCTGCACCGCTGCTGACGGCGAGGCCCTTCGAGGTCCGCCTGCAGATCGGCAGCTACCAGCAGCGCACGTAGTGGATGTGCGTGACGTGAATCCACTTCTCTGTCTGGTAGCGCTGTCCGGAGGCGGTGTAGAAGTTCCCGAACCGGTATCCGGTGTCAGAGAACCCGACCACATTCACAAAACCACCGTTGACAGACCGGCCGACTTCATCCAAACCGGCGCCGCTGCTGTAGATGGGCTTGTTGTAGTCGACGTTGTACTGCCAGGTGGAACAGGGGATCGGCGCGGATGCTGCGGCTACTGTCGGACTCCCGACCAGCGCGAATGCTGCTGCAACTGCGCTGAGCAACTGCCCAGTTTTCCTCATCGGGCACTCTTCCCATAGGAAACGATTGGCCGTACAACGTCTACCTCAGATTGGTAGCGCATCGGCCAACCACCTTCGGCTCCACGAACGGAGCGAAATCAATGGGTGCTCGTGCCATGATCGCCAAGTGGTGTCGATCGAGCTCCGCGTCCAGGACGCCCAGCGGCAGCGGCAGGTCGCCGCCGTGCTGGACCCACCGGCCGTGCACCCACCGCAGCACTTCCCTATTACTGACCTTTCGGGGTCAGGGTCCGGGAGATGGTGTTCAGGGCGGGGCGAGGCCGGTGGCGGCGAGGAACCCGTCGGCGAGGGCAGGCCGGTACTGCATGCTCTTGAGTCGATTACGGGTGATGCGGGTCAGGTCGTCGATGGTGTCGGCGGCGAGGTTGGCCATGCCGCGTTTCATGCTCGACCAGATGTTCTCCGTCGGGTTCAACTCCGGGGCATAACCAGGTAGTTGATAGACACGTAACCACGGCCGGGCGGCGACCAACGCCCGTATCCTGGCGGACCTGTGCGCGGGCAGACCGTCCCAGACGAGCACGATCGGCCCACCCAGTTGCTGATGTGCATTGTCGAGCAGGACGGCGAAGTGGACCTCACCGAAGCCTCTCGGCTCACCTTTGCGTCCTCTGTGGACCAGGATCCGGTACAACAGCCGGCTTCTTTGCCCCGAGCGGTAGGCGGCGATCCCGACAATGGACAACGTGCGGCCACCGCGCCCGGCGACGCTCACGACGGGGGTTTCGCCCCGCGGGGCCCAGGTGCGGGCCCTGGCCGGTCTCAGCGTGATGCCGGACTCGTCGGCGAAGCAGATCCACGCGCCAGCCTGCGCGCGACCCTTTTACCGCAGGCCATTGATAGCGCCGCCAGTGCTCGATGGCGTGTTCGTCGCGCTCGACGGCGCGGGCGACGGGTTGCTGCGGGGTGAAACCGGCCCGGTGCAGCACCTGCCACACGGTGGTGATCCCCACCGTGGTGTGGAACATCCGGCCGATCAGTGTCTGAACTCGTGCCAGGGTCCATCGCTGATCCTCGGCCCACCCGGCCGCCGCCGGACCGTCCTGCAACACCATCGACAGCCGTTGCACCTGGGTCTTCGACAACCGACTGTCCGGACCCGGTGCTCCCTTGGACGCCATTGCCTGTTCGCCGCCGGCCGTCCAGGCCCGCCGCCACGTGTACGCCGATTTCGTGGAGACCTCCAACGCGGTGGCGACCTGCACCGCGCTCATCCCGTCGGCGAACATCACGGCCGCCTGCCTGCGTATCTGCTCACGACGGGCCCGGCCCTGCGGGCCGACCCCACCACCATCGCCGTATCGCATACCCGATCAACGGCGAAACGTGGACCAGCGGTAATCACCCAAACCGGTGAAGTGGGCTCGAGGCAGACCCTGACTCCGAAAGATCAGTAGAGGCTGCGCCGCTCGGAAATCCATTGGCACCAGGTAGAGCGGGTCAGCGGCGTGGGCGGGCGCGGTGCAGGTCTGCGGGGTCGAAGGTGATGGAGACCGTGCCGGTGACCTGGACGGTGTCGGTGGTGCCGGGGTGCAGGACCGCGGATTCGAGGTAGGTGCGGCCGTCGAGGCGGTAGCAGTAGATCGTCGGGCCTGCGTTGGTGGCGTTGTCGAGTTCGACCCGCCAGTAGGCGGGTACTCCGGCCGCGGCCAGTGCGGCGGGCTTTTCGAGCCGGTCGGTTTTCTTCGTGGACGGGCTGACGACTTCCACGACGAGGGCGACCAGGTCGACGTCAACGGTGGTGGTCTCGACGCGTTCGGTGCTGACGACGATGTCGGAGATGTAGCCCAGGCCTTCGCGCACGCGGAGGCCCACGGCGGTGACGGCTTCCATGCCGTCGTCGGCGACGGCGTCGTCGAGCAGGGTGCGCAGTCGGTCGGCGACGCGTTGGTGGCGGACGGCGGGTGCGGCGTTCACGACGAGGTGTCCGTCGACCAGTTCCACACGGTGGCCCTCCAGCGGGTCCAGGCTTTCCCAGTCGGCGAGGGTGTAGCCGGCGAGCCGGTTCGCTGAGGTCATCGGCCTTGCCTGCCTTCCGCTGCTGGTCGGGGTCAGGTTGTGGGGAAAGTGTCGCCTAGGGCGGTGGTCCGATGCTGCGGAACACCTCTGGTTCTATCGTCCGATCCATTGCTTCAGTGTTGATTGAAGTTGGTAGTGTAGGTGCCGTTCAGCACGGATGGGCCTGGAGGCTGGTGAACGATCAGAGAGCACCGTGCTCGATCATGGTGCGACCGGCGCTGGCGCGACTACCTGCGGAGTGTTGATCATTATCAACTCCGCGGGTCTTCGCGCGTCCGCAAACGCTGGTCCTCGTCAGGACATTCTGCCGAGGCTGTGCTTGTCGAAAATGCCGTCCGTGCTGGTCAGGCAACGTGGTGGTACTCGTTGAGGATGCCGCCCAGCCGTTGTCGTCGGCGGATGTCCAAGTCGATGATCTGAGCTTGATCAGCGATCGGTGGTGGCAGCGGGTGCAGTGGTCGGGCGGGCGACCGTGAGGCCGAGTACGAGTAGTTCGCCGTGCGCCAGCCACGCCGTGGTCAGCCCACGCCCGCAGCACGGCGTCCAACACGACCGCCCCAGCAACCGGAAATACCGCGAGCCCACCCCCGATGAGTGGCGGGAGCCCTCGGCGGGCGGTCTCGATTCCTGCCCACCCGTCACACCCGGCGTCCAGCTACCGATAGTCGTTTCGATAGGACGTCAGATGGAGGAGCAGGAGACATGGCCAACGTGCAGTCGCTCGAGGATCGGATCGCCACGCGGATTCAGGCGTCGTCGTTAGGGGTGGCGGTGGCCAACCCGGTGAACGGACCCGACCAGGGCGTCTACATCGACAACCCCTACAACGCGATCAACCCGAACCCGCAGAACAGGTTTGGCAAGGACCCGAGGAAACGGCCCGTGCAGTACGCGCCAGGGTCGGACACGCTGCTGCCGGTCATCCCCCCGATCAAGGCGCTGTCCCTCGGGTACGGCAACGCCCCGCCCTCCCACGCCGAACGCGTCAAGGCCTACCTCGACTGGGGCTCCGATCGGGCCGTCAAGCATCCCTTCGTCGGCGTCTGCGAGAGCTTCAACGCCATCGCCATCGCCATCCTGGCGGCCAAGAACAGTCCTCTGGTCAACGGCACCGTGATCGAGTACATCGGCGTGAAGCAGGGCAGCCTCGGACACGCCATCGCCGTCATCGATCGCGCCAACCAGGTGGAGGCCGTCGGCCAGACCGTCCCCGCGCCAGGTCTGTGGGGCGCCAACTGCATCGTGGTCGACCAGTGGTACGCCCTGCAGGCGGGCACCGCCCCGGTCTTCCACGTCGCGGGCCCGCAAGCCGACATCAACTACCTCGCCTTCCTCACCACCGGCACCACCCGCACCGGCCTCTACGGCACCTTCACCAAAGACGGCACCCGCGCCAACATCAACCTCCGAGCGTGACCCCTCCGGTCTCCACAACGGACGGGCATTGACGAAACGGCGGTCGCTTGACCGGGCAGAAGCCGGTCGAGCGACCGCCGATGCCACCCGCCCTCGGAGATGGCGCATGGCGCATCCGGCTCGGGAACCCGCACGCCGAGCCCTGGACCAGAGCCGGTGATCACGTTCCACCCGCATCCGTCAGGCCGACAACCGACAGTCCGCGGCACCTCCTCACCTGCGATGCACTTGCACGGAAGCAGGGGAGTGCGTGGGATTCGGCGGACGCGTGCCCATGGGGGCGCACACGGTCGGCTGAAACGACATCACCCGTCCGCGGGTCCTACCGGACGAGTTGCCCGCGCAGCACGGCTCTGGCCAGTTCGGCGGGCGTTCCCGTGGTGCTGTCAACGGTCATGTCATAGGTGGTGCCGTGGTCGTGAACCGTGCGGCAGTGGCCTCGGGCGAGCCCGTGTCGTCACCCCCGTGGGCGAACGACTTCGCCGTAGCGGATGACCACCGACGGGTGCCCGTCCGCGTCGACGCCGGTGCGGTCGTACCAGAAGCCGTCTCGGCTGAGCGGGCCGTCGCGTCCCCCGCCCCAGTTCGGCGGTACCAGGCTGAACAGCGTGTCGATCCCAGTAGACGAACGGGGTGTCGCTTTCATCCTGGGTGGCGCGGGCCAGGGTGGTCTTGCCCGCGCTCGACGTCCCGTTGAGGAGGATCACCCGGCCGGGACGGTCACCGCGTCGCATCCGGTCACGGTAGGCGGTCGGCATGGCGTCCGGAGACCGGCAACGCCGATCACCTCTACGACGGCTCATCCAGAAGTGGGCGCCGAGCGGTCGAGCTACCGACCCGCACGTGAGTGAGGCCGTGTTCGATGCCACCGAGTCGGAACTCGGTGGCATCGCCGTGACCAGCGTCGGCCACCACCGGCCGACGCGGCAGACTTGTGGCTGTAATGCGCCTGCCCCTTGCCCGTCGTTCAACGAAATGGTGGTGCTCGCTCGTGTTCGAACCTGTTACCTGAAGTCTCGGCTCGCTACGACAATCGGGTTAGCGCAACCGGTCACCGAGACGTGGCCGGCACCCTGAGATACCCATGGCCCGAAGTGCCAGTCACCGTTGGGACAGAGAGCGGCCGCGCGGAACTCATTACCAGGAGGGGCAGTGCTGCACCGTACGGTGACCCTCCCGAGTTGGTGTTTGTGGATCGTCCGCCGGTGACGTTGGTGCGGCTGCGACCCGCATCCGCGGCGGGACGGTGTGCATCCGCCCTCGTTGCGCACCTGGGCGGCCCGCGTCCTGTCGGCCGTGAAGCACTTCACCACATTGTGTCCTGGCGCAACGGGTGTACAAGGGGGTGAAGTAGTGGTCACCCATGACCGAAACGATCGACACGCCGCCTTGCCAACCGATGCCGTCACGTCCGCCGATCACGGCGACTCCCAGCACTCCGACAAGCCGTCGGGCACGATCGACCACACCACGCAGAGGAATCCGCCCATGGCTCACCCCGACGAACTGACGGCCCTGGACCTGTACACGGTCTGGACATCAGCGGAGGACTTGGCGAAGGGGTTCGACCCATTCCGCTTCGAGCAGCGCATGGCCGCCTACCGGATGATGATCGCCAACACCAACGCGGCGGGCCGGTTCGGTGCCGACAACCGGCACAACCCGTTGTGGGGTCTGATGTTCCAGCACCAGTGGCAGTTCCGCACAGGGCGGCTCGGCACCGCCACCCACCAGGACGGACGGATCGATCCGGACTCGCCGTGGGGCTACGGCAACTACACGCTCAGCGTCATCCCGTGGTTGGCGGCCGAGGCCGCCGAAGTGGTGCCCGCCCTCCCGATCGCCGATCCGCCGACCCCCTCGCGGTTCCGGTACGTCACGTCCGGGGTCGTGCCGGAGGAGTTCACCAACGCGGTGGCCGACTGGCGTGCCTACTTCACCCTGGTGAGCGGCAACGAGCCGACGGACCCGGAACCAGCGCGCATGGCCCTGTGGAAAGCGCACAAGACGTGCCTGGACGTGGTGGCCGAAGTGCTCGCCGACATCGACGCCGCCCCCTGGCCGGACCTGGAGATCAGGTTCCTGCGCGGCTGGTGCCGAATGGTCGACTACCTGTGGGCGGCGGCCTGGCCGACCGACTTCGAGTTCATGACCGCGCACGGCCTCGACGTGCTGCCCGAACCGCTGCTGGCCACACCCGAGGACCTGCGCGAACTACCGGCCGAGGTCCGCGGCAACGTCGACAACATCCTCAAGCTGGGCACCACCCCTCGGTGGCGCTACCAGCTCAACCTGATGCTGTGGAAGCGGATCATGCGCACCCCCGAAGCCCGCCACCAGGTGCTGCCGCTGCTCGACGCGGTGTTCAACCCGCGACCGGAAAACGCGGCCGAACGCCGCAAGCTGCTCGGTCACCTGCTGCGCCCCTGATCCCCGTGGCGCAGGTGGTCTGCACGGCGGTTGCAGCTGTCTTCACAGCTTGACGGATTCATTATCACCGCGATCCGCATGTCCTCAAGCTGAACCTGGTCCTTCCGCGCGATTCAGCCGATCACATCGTTGGACGACAGCACACCGGGGGCATCCGTGCGCATCGTCGCCGTTGCAATTCCCGACGATGCGCTTGATCTTCGAAGGTGCGGACGGGGTCGCGGCGACAACCGTGCGAATGGTCGTGGCCGATGCGGAGGTGTCCGTCGGGCTCGTGCTGCACCACTTCGGGTCGAAGGACGGCTTGCGTCAGGCTGCGGCGAGTACGTGGCGGAAGCGATCCGGAGCGGCACGGAGACCGCGGCCCGGCTGTTCGACGAGCTGGTCGACCGCACGCAGGAGTGGCTCGCCGGGGGAGAAGCGGAGGGGGTGCGTCCGACAGGCGATCCGCGAGCCCGCGCCGTGACCTACGTGTCGGGGCAGTTGGCGCCGCTGGTGCTGGGCGACCAGGTCGGCCGTCTGCTGGGCGGCGACACCGCGGAGACCGCGACGGCCGTGCGCGGCGCGGGCGGGACTGGAGATGCTGACCGGCGGCCTGTTCGTCGACGACCGCTGGCTCGCTCTGTTCAGCACCGTGGGGGAGTCCCGGTGAGGGCGCTGCTGGTCACCCACGGCACCCGTGGCGACGTGCAGCCGTTCCTCTCCCCCGCGGTAGCGGTGAGAGGCCGGGGTCGCGAAGCGGTATTGGCGGCCCCGGCGTCGTTCGCCGCCGCGGCGGCCGAGTAGGACGGGGAGTTCGCGCCCCTGGACGAAGGGCCGAACCCGCTGATGCGCGACCCGGTCGTGCAGGCGGCGATCGACGGGGGATACCGGGGCGCTTGAGGCAAGCTCACCGCTGTGCGTACCGCGCCGGATCAAGCCGTTGATGGCCGATGTGCTGCGGGATGTGGGTGCGGTGGCGCGGGAGTCGGGTGCCGACCTCGTTGTTCCCCTGCCCGATGCTGCCCTTCTCGTGGGTGCCGAAACCGCTCAACCGCGCGACTTACACCGCGCTCTCCGCGACGCTGCGCGCCTATACCGGGATCACGACCCGGTGGCGCACCACGGAACTGGGACTGTCCGCGCGCAAGGGAAGCCACGACCTGGTGGGCAACGCCCGGATCGTGCTGCAGGCGTTCAGCCCGCTGGTGACCCCGGTCGACCCGTGGTGGCCGGATTCCGTGCGCACCACGGGCTTCTGGTACCTCCCGTCGAAGGAATGGGCGGTGCCCGAGCCATTGGTGGAGTTCCTGGCCGCCGATCCGCCGCCGGTCTACTTCGGATTCGGCAGCATGGCCGGACGAGGTGCCCGGCGCACAGCGGACGTCGTGGCCGAGGCCGTTCAGCGGACAGGGGTCCGGGCCGTGGTCGCGACCGGGTGGGACGGCATCGCGCCTGAGGTGGAGTCGTGACGTGCTGCTGATGGACCAAGCGCCCCACGACAGGCTGGTCCCGCGGATGGCCGCGGTCGTCCATCACGGTGGCAGCGGTACCGCCGGTGCGGCTCTCGCGACAGGACTGCCGCAGGTCGTGAGCCCGTTCGTCGCCGACCAGCCGCACTGGGCGGCCCGCGTGCACGCCGTGGGGGTCGCGCCGTCACCGTTGCGGCAACAGGACCTCACGGCAGATCGGCTGGCCACCCGGCTGGCCCACGTGATCGGTGATCCGGGAGTCCGCGAGCGCGCCGAACTGATCGGTGAGCGCATTCGCGGGGAGAACGGCGTCCAAGCGGCTGTCGACGCCCTGGACCACCTGCTGTGAGAGCACTGCCGGGCATCTCCGGCGGACCTCGCGCACTCTTCGAGATGGTTGAGGACCGCTGCGAGAATCCACTGTGTTCGATACCTTTCGAGCGGAACTGGTGTTGTGCGTGGAGCTGTCGTGCGGACAGAGCCGCTGTGGCAGCAGGGAGTGAGTACGGTTCCCGCACGTCGTCGCGGGTATGTCGGCGCGGTGCGTCGACCGGTGCGTGACATGCTGGCATGATGCGCCGTTTTCTCTTCGACAGCGAAGGCAACCTCCGCCTGGTCGTGCTGCTCGGACTGCTGGTCTTGGTTCCTGTGGTGGTGCTGGCGTTGGCCACGTGGGGTGGATGGGCCGCGATGGCGCTGATCGCGGTCATCGTGGTCGTGGGCGTGGGTGCGGCTATGTGGTACGGCTGACGGGGGTGCGCGCCGTTGGGCCCGGTATGCCGATCACCCTGCCTCGTGAGGAGGAATGATGGAGGCTGAACAGCCGTCCGAGGTGGACCGTGAACCGGACTACCGGTTCACCCTGGCCAATGAACGGACATTCCTGGCGTGGATCCGCACCGCTCTGGGGTTGTTGGCAGGCGGTGTCGCGGTGGCGCAGGTGGTCCCGCCGTTCTCGATCCCGCAGGGGACGGTGGTCTTGAGCGTGGGGTGCATCGCGCTGGCCGTGGTGCTCGCAGCGGGCAGCTACCCGCGATGGCGGGCGGTGCAGCGAGCGATGCGGGCGGACCGGCCGCTACCCCCGCATCGGATGATGGCCGTGGTGGCCGTCGGTGTCGTGGTCGTGGCTCTCGCCGCGATTGTGCTGGTCCTGCTGGGATGACCGGGACAGGCGAGTCGGAGCGGCGCGATCGCGGGTCGCAGCAGGAGCGAACGGACCTCGCGTGGCGGCGTACCGCGTTGAGTGCGGCGGCATGCGCGGTGCTGCTGTTGCACGCCGCGGTCCGCGAAGGCTGGGGCGCCCACGTGGTACCCGGTGTACTCGTCGCGGTCGTGGCGGCCGTCGCCGCGTTCGCAGGCGGCCGCAGGCGGCGGGAACGGGCCCTGCCCGTGATCAGCGCACTGGTCGTGCTGTCCGGCCTGTGCGCGGTCGCCTTGCTCGGATGAGTGCTGATTCTCCGGACTGGCACATCGACCCTCCCGTGTGGACTGTTCGACGGTCGGTGCGCGAGCATTTTCCGGCGGGAACCCCGAGTTCTTCGACCGGGCATTGACCTCTGGAAGCAGCCAAGCGAGATCATCTGAGATCGATGTCGGCTTCCACAGGCAGGATCGTCGTCGTGGCAAAGGACTTTCTTCGTTTGCGGTGAGCAGTCACACGGGTGCGCCCCGGTCGGGCCCAGAGGACGCGCCGTCATCCAAGCCGGTCATCGGGCGCGGTTGTCGCGGCGAGGACAACAGCATCCGAATAATGACCGCTGGCCCACCGATCAAGACTCCGACCACGATCAGCGCCGGATCGGACAGGATACCGAGCGTCGCTGTCACCAGGCCGAGACCGATCACGACGTCGAGACCGCCAACCGCTGGGTGGTCCGGGTGGTTGAGGGTGTGGAAGCGTTCGGCGAACTCGGGGTCCTCGCTCGCCAACCGCTCCTCGATGGCGCGGAACTGTTGTTGCTCGTCGTGGTCCAGCGCGAGGGGCTCCGTGCGGATCGCGGTGTGGACGGCCCGCGGCGCTCCCTCGGCGGCGCATCGGTAGAGGAACCGGGCCCGTGCCTGGTGACGTGCGTCGTATCCGACGCCCAACAGGATGGCGGCGAGCACGGTCACGAGCGTCAAGTCCCAGCGCTGGGTGAGGTGGTGGTGGCCGGGTATTACCAGCAGTCCGATCAATGCGAGCCACAGCGACCAGCGCACGTCGGCTCCCTCCGTCGACGGCGGCCCGTTCCGCCGGCTGATAGGTGCCCTTTCATGCTCACGTCCGCGATCGGTACTCGAAAGGGCGAGAACAGGCCGCGATCGGGGCGCTCACTTGCCGAGTTCCGGCAAGCGAGTCGTCTGCTCACCCTGACCCGACTCTCCGTGGGACCGAAGACGTTCCGGGCTGTACGCTGGACGTCGGTGTGCCGGGAAGCCTGGTCGGCGTCTATTCGTCGTCGCCCGGGACAGGGAGCCTTCATGGCCGTTCACACCGTCACCGTTGGTTGTACCGATACCGCTGAAAGCCTCCTGTCGTGGTGAGCCAGGCCGCGGGCACCGCCGTGGGCCCCATGGTGATCGCGGCGGTGGAGCAGCACCACTCCCGTGAACAGCGTCTGCTCGACGACCCGTTGGCGATCGAGGTGCTGCCACCCGTGTCGAAGTGGGTGGCCCGGCTCGCTCGCCGACCAGGGGTGCGCGAGTGGCTGGTCAGGGCGTCGGAGCGCAACGCGCCGGGGATCTGGGGCGCCATCGCCTGCCGCAAGCGCTACATCGACGAACAAGCGGTGCGCGCGCTGGAGGACGGCATCGAGTGCGTCGTCCTGCTGGGATCGGGCCTCGACACCCGTGCCCACCGGTTGGTGACCCCGGCAGGGGCGTCGGCGTTCGAGGTGGACTTCCCGGCCAACCTCCAGCGCAAGCGCAGGCGCCTCGGTGCGCAGGACCTCGTGATCCCGGTGCCGGTCGACTTCGACACCGAGGAGCTGGGGAGCGCCTTGGCCGCCTGTGGCTACCGGCCCGAGCAGAGGTGCCTGTTCGTGTGGGAGGGGGTGACCCAGTACCTGACGCAGGACGGTTTCGACCGGACCTTCGGCTTCCTGGCACGTGCGGCCCCTGGCAGCAGACTGGCCTTCACCTACATCCGGCACGACTTCGTCGACGGCAGCGACCTCCGCGGATCCGGCGCGTTGCACCAGCGGTTCGTGACGAGGCAGCGCCTGTGGCGGATCGGCCTGCGCCCCCGTGACGTGAGCGCGCTGGTGGCCGGGTACGGCTGGCGGAAGGTGGAGGACGTGGGCGCCGAGGAGTTCCAGGTCCGCTACGTGCACGCGACCGGCCGAGACGTGTCGGTGTCGTCGTTGGAGCGGACGGTGCTGGCAGAGAAGGCGTGAACACCGACCCGTGGTGCCGGTCGCCACTGCGACGACACTCGCCGATGACCGCGAAGGGCGAACGATGGCGCGAACCAGGAAGCCGGTGTCCGCGCGAGACGACTCGGGGAACCTGCTGGCAGGCATCGCCGAGCGTGTGGGACGGCAGGCCCACGGCGTTCCCGTCCAACTGCTCGACGGCTACCTGGCGGATCTCGACGCGGTCAGCGCCACCGGGCGCCCGCCGGGACCCGACCGGGTGCGTGCCCGGCACGACGCCGGCGCCCAAGCGGCCGCGCAGGGAGTTCCGCTGGGCGGTGTGGTCGATTTGCACCTGAGCGCCACGTGGATGGCGTGGCCGCTGCTGACCGGTGTGCGACGGGCGACGGACGCCGACGAGGTACGCGCGGTGGGGGAGGTGATCCTCCGCGCGACCGATGCCGCTGTCATGGCGGTCACCGAGGGATACGAGCAGGCCCAACGCTGGCTGGTTCGTCAGGAGGAGTCCTTCCGCCGGGAGTTCGTCGACGACCTGCTCGAAGGGCGCGGCATGGGGCAGTTGGTCGAGCGGGCGGAGCGGTTCGGGCTCAGGCTCGCGGGCAGCACGGTGGTGGCGGCCATGAGCTGTCCGCAGTCGCTGGTGGACGGCGGGGAGGTGGCCAGGTCGGTGGAGAGCGCGCTGCACCTGAGGGAGGACTCACGCGATGTTCTGGTCACCACCAAGACCGGCCTGCTCGTCTGCGTCTTCCCGGACACGACGGCAGGTGCTCTCGACGAGTTCGTGCGTCAGGTGTCCTCGACCTCGGGGGCAGACTCCGCGTGGCTGGTCGGTGTCGGCCGCGCCCAGTCGGGACCGGGCGGTGCGGTGCGTTCGTTCGAGCAGGCCAGACAGGCACTCGACATCGCCGAGCGGCTGGAATTGCCCGGACGTGTGCACAAGGCGGACGACCTGCTGGTCTACCAGGTCCTCCTGCGCGACAGCGCCGCCTTGGCGGACCTGGTGTCGGTCGTGCTGGAACCCCTCCGCAGCGTCCGAGGAGGGCCTGGCGCACTGCTGGAGACCCTGGCGGCCTACTTCGCCTGCGGTCAGGTGGCGACGGCCTGCGCCCGTGAGTTGCACGTGGGTGTCCGGACGGTGACCTACCGCCTGCACCGGGTCGGGGAGTTGACCGGCTACTCGGTGGATGACCCGTCGCAGGCCCTGTCGCTGCGGATCGCTGTGCTGGGCGCCAAGTTGCTCCACTGGCCGGTGACCACGACTCCCTGACTGCTCTTGGTTGCCGGGTTCCGGCAGGCGTGTCGGGTCTGGGCGGCCGGGTTCGAGCGTTGTTCCGGTGCTCCTGCCAAGAGAACATTGAGCCAGGCCAAGGGAGCAACCCGCTGCGAAAGGAGTTCTGCGTGGACGCCTGGCTGGTGTGGGCGCTGCAGGAACCACCGTCACCGTCGAACGGGTCAGCGGCAGCACAGCCGTCGTCTACCCGTGGGGCACCACCGAGTGATCGCCAGTGAGGTCACCACCGCGCTGCGGGGCCTGTCGTGCGCCTGCACCGAAGCGCCGCCCAAGGTCCAGACCACCGACCCCGCGGCTCTCCACCGCCGACGCGGTGAATCGAGCAGTGGAGGCCGACGCCGAAACGGCCGGCCGGATCGTCGACCGGCGGACCGCGACTGTCCGACCAAGCCCGCCAGGGGCAGTTCCCCGGTTCGAAGGGGACTGTCCACCGCACCGGAGCACTGCCCACCACAGCGTGCTCCGGTGCGCTCGGTTCCCGGTCGGACAGAACGGAGGTCGCAATGACCGACAGGCCCGAGTCGACCGTCGTCATCACCGGAGCCGGTTCCGGCATCGGACTGCGCGCCGCACGGCAGTTCGCTGAGCGCGGGCACCGCGTGTTCGCCCTCTGCCGCGACCGGAGCAGGGGCGGGGAAGCGCTTGCCCGGATCAACGCGACCGCACGGCGACCGGCACGACTCGTGCTCGCAGACATGGCCGACCTGGACGACTTGGACGCCGCCGCGGACGTGGTGGCGCGCCACGCCGACCACGTCGACGTGGTGATCCACAACGCGGCGAACTTCGACCAATCGCTCCGCCGACCCCGCTACACCGCCGCCGGGCACGAGCTGATCTGGGCGACCAACCACCTGGGCCCCTTCCGGCTGACAGCCGCGCTCAGCGCCCTGCTCGCGGCCGCACCCCGACCGAAGGTCGTCACCGTGGCCAGCAAGGGCCTGATCACCACACCCCGCATCAGGATCCGCTTCGACAGCCTGGACGGCACGGGCTGGTACAGCCCGACCAGGGCCTACTACCACTCGAAGCTCGCACAGGTGATGTTCAGCCTCGAACTGGCGGCGAGGACCGCCGGACGAGTGGTTGTCACGTGCGTCCGGGTGCCCGCCGTCCGCTTGGACGCCGACCGGGTGGCCGCCCTGCCGCGGTTGTCGCGCGTGCTCTACGCACCCAAGAACCGGCTGGCGGCCTCACCGGAGGATCTTGCCGCCACCTACGTGCGCATCGCCGAGGACGAGAGCGACTGGCCCGTCCGAGTGGAGCTGGTCGCTTCGAGCGGGACCGCTCGCGGTGCCTACGTGGACGAGCACAGGCGACCCGTTGGCCTACCCGCCTTCGCCCGCGACCCGGCTGCGCGTGCGCGCCTGTGGACAGTCACCGAAGTCGCCACCGGGAATCCGTCGTGGGCCTGGTGAGGCGATCGGTGGTCGGCGCCCTCGTGGGGACCTCGATGTCGGTTGCCGGGACAGCCGCTGTGCCGCAGGGAATGCGCGCGCCGCGCCGGTCTCGTCTGCGGGTTCGGCCCACACGAACGACTTCGTCTGCCCGATCCACGCGTCGACGTCGACTTCGAGTTGGGCGATGCCTCACTGGGCGCTGCGGCGGTGTCGGGAGCGGTGGTCTCCCGGCGGCACTGGCCGAAAGGGACGGACGTCACCGATCCGTAAGGCAACGGCCGAGAGACGCGTCGCGAGAAGTCCGGAATGATGATGTTCGTGCATTTCCCCAAAGCAGCGTCCTCGTTCCTGTTCCTGCCGTTGACGATCGTTCTCGCGGGTTGCGGGGCCACAACTCCGGACGCCGGGTCGTCCCCACCGTCTTCGACCGGTTCCCCGGCCGTCTCGACACCATCCGCGTCGTCGACCACCGGGGACAAGGGTGCGCCCGTCGAGGTGCCTGAACGGTTGCGGTTCACCTCGACGACCCTGGACGGCGCCGCGTTCTCCGGGGAGACCTTGGCGGGCAAGGCCGCCGTCCTGTGGTTCTGGGCGCCGTGGTGCCCGAAATGCCAGCGGGAGGCCCCCGGTGTCGCCGCGTCGGCGAAGGCCAACGAGGGCAAGGTGACGTTCCTTGGCGTCGCCGCACAGGACAAGGTCCAGGCCATGCAGGGCTTTGTGGACAAGTACGAGCTGGGCTCGTTCCAGCACCTGGCCGATGTGGACGCGGCGATCTGGCGGCACTTCGAGGTCACCCAGCAGCCCGCCTACGCCTTCGTCCGCCCGGACGGCTCCGTCGACGTCGTCAAGGGCCAGTTGTCCGAGGCGGAGTTGGGTGACAAGGTCGCCGGGCTGATCACGCCGTGATCGATCTGGACACCCTGGCCTTCGCGTTGGCCGCCGGTCTGGTCGCGGCCCTCAACCCCTGCGGGTTCGCCATGCTCCCCGCCTACCTCTCCCTTGTCGTGGCGGGCGAGGACGGCACCGGGGGCAGGCTGCGGGCGTTGTCGCGCGCGGCGGTGGCGACCGTGGTGATGGCGGCCGGGTTCCTCGTCGTCTTCGGCACCTTCGGCTTGGTGGTCGCCCCGCTGGCCAGTTCGGTCCAGCGCTACCTGCCGTTCGTGACCATCGTGATCGGCGTGGCCCTGCTCGTGCTCGGAGTGCTCCTGCTCTCGGGACGGGAGATCACGCTGCTGCTGCCCAAAACCGGCCGGGGTGCGCCCACCGCGCGGCTGGGCACGATGTTCGGCTACGGCCTGGCGTACGCGGTGGCCTCGCTCTCGTGCACCATCGGACCGTTCCTCGCCGTCACCAGCACCACCTTCCGCGGCGGTTCCATCCTCAACGGTGTGCTGGCCTTCCTGGCCTACGGCATGGGCATGGCCCTGCTCGTGGGCATCCTCGCCGTGACCACAGCACTGGTCGGTGCCTCCGCCGCGGGCTCCATCCGACGGCTCCTGCCCCACGTCAACCGGATCAGCGGCGTGCTGCTCATCCTGGTGGGGCTCTACGTGGGGTACTACGGCCTCTACGAAGTGCGTCTGTTCCTCGGTGACGGTATCGCCGAGGATCCCGTGATCGACACAGCCGCCAGGATCCAGGGAACCATCGCGAGCTGGGTCGACGAGGCGGGTCCGGCCCCGCTGCTGATCGTGCTCGCGCTCCTCGTCCTGGGCACCGTCGTCGAGGCGATGCGACGGCGCGTCCGTACGTCGCGCGGTCAGCGGTCGGAAGCCAGTGACGACCGGGGTGAGCGCTGACCTGCGATCGGCCTGCCGTGCGGATGGTCGCGACGTCGGCGGCGAATTGGAAGTGCCTGCCCTCGGCGTTCGTGTTCGGCAGGTACTCCTGGTGCTGTCGTCGTGCACGTCCAGCGTTGCCCGTGGAGACGGCTCAGAAGGTTTGGTGACATCGGATCGGCGATGCCGAGGGATCGTGGCGCCATCACCGGCGAGGCACTGTGCTGCAACGACATCAGCATCACCTCCAGCCTCAACACCCGCTCGCCGGCCGTCCTCGGCTCGTTCGTCCACCGATTGACAACCGGACAGCGCGCGCACCTGACCGCTGTTTCCGCGATCGCGAGCAAGCCGGTCACCGTGGAGGAGCTGACCGACCAGCTCGACATCGGCCAATCCACCTGCTCCCACCACCTGCGCGAACTGGCCGAGGTCGGCTTCGTCCGCCTGTGCAAGCAGGGCACCACCACGCTCGTCAGCGTCAATCCTTCGTGCTGCACGGACTACCGCACGCCGCCGACGTCGTGATGGGCATGCTCGCCCGACGCCGTGCTGCCCCACGGACATCCCGAACGACGTGGTCGTCCGAGAGTTGCGGTCCGCGGACTGGAACCGATCGCGCCGCTGCGCGCGCATGCCGGGATTACCACCCGGTGGCCCACCAACGAACTGGGGTCACCCGCGTGCAAGGGAGGCCATGACCTGGTCGGCAACACCCGACTGGTGGTGCAGGCGTTCAGCCCACCGGTGACACCCATCGACCCCCGATGGGTTCTTCTCCGCTGCTCGATGCGGAATCGCGGCAGGGGAACGGCGCACGTGGTCTGCAGTCGTGCATAGGCTGACCGAGCCAGTGGGTGGGGGAATCGCCACGCGAAGGGCCTGGTCGGCACCGGCGGCGCAGCTTTCCACATAAACTCATATCACGTTGGATTAGAGTATCAATACGAGTGGGACGGCCCAGGGAAAACGTTTGACTCCACCCCGTCGCCCCGTCAGGGTCGGGCATATCCGCCTGTGGATCACGAGGGGTCGTCACGTGCTCGAAGTCGTCCATCGCCTGCCCGCCGTCGCCCGCCCGGATGTCGGCCTGGTGGTGCTCACCCCGCGATACGCGGGCGGTCCGGAGCGGCAGACAGAAGCCGCGGACGCTGCGTTGGCCGCATGGTCGCGCGGCCCGCTACCGCCGGGACTGGTGTCGCTGAGCGTGTTCACCAGTCTGGACGGCGAGGCGCTGCTGCTGTACTCGCAGTGGGCCGACAACGAGGCGTACTCGGCGTACGGACGCGGCGCCGAACCCGGCGAGTGGAGCCTGGTCGACGCGGTGCGCTACCGCTTGGTCCGCAGCATGACCGACCAGGCGGGGTCGGGTGTGCCGGGCTGCGTGATCACCGGCACGTTCGACGTGGACGGGCCCGAGCGGCAGCGGCACATCGTGGACGCCCTGGTGGACGTGGCCTCCCGGGTAGAGCCGTTCCCCGGTGCGCTGACCGCGCACTTCCACCTGAGCGTGGACGGCACGCGGGTGCTGAACTACGCGGAGTGGACCTCGTCGGAGGACCACGACCGGGCGATGGACAACGCCGAGCTGGACGAGATCTACCGGGTCAGCCTGGAGACGCCGGGAGTGCGGGCGACCCGAGGTCGGGCTTACCGACTGCACGGCGCGTTGCACGCCGGCTGAGCGTCCGTCCGATCACGGCGCGGACAGGTCCACGGCGGAGGGCAGCACGTCGAACGCCTCCGCGGCGCGGCGCACTGGCACCACGACGCCTCCGTGGGTGCTGGACCCGCGAAGCCTTGGCCTGTAGCGCAGTTCTTGCGCCGCACCGACAGACGTGTGTTCTCGTAGGCTGTTCACGTCAAGCGTGACCTCCGACCGAGAGTGAAGCGCGCGCACATCTTGTTGTAGTGAACGATGATCACCATTTCGACGACGCGATTGCACGCGTCACGGATGGCAACTGATCTGAGTGGACCGCGAGTTCACCGGGTGGTGGACCGATGTGCTGGAGGCGGCGGTGACCGGGTGAGCCTGCTGTAGCTGTGGACCACTTGGACCCCGGATCGCGCCGGCTCGGGATCGCGGGATGTCCGGGTGGTCGCGGTGGTGTCGGTGGGATCTCTCATCTCTCACTCGTCCCCGGCTCTGCTCCGACGGCTGGTCATTGGCTTGGTGGTGGCGGTCGCGCTGTAGGGCGGTGCATCGCGGAGGTAGCGGCGGGCAAGGTAACCAAGGGTGAGCACGCCGATCGCGAGGACGAGCAGCAGAACTGTCCCGCATCGGCGATGGCGAACACCGCTACTGCCGCTGCGGTGCTGCCCGCTGCCAGGCGTGGCTGGGACCAAGATGGCGCGCGCGAATCGCCAACTCGCCTGCTGAGCATCCAGAAAGTCGCCGGATGGTGAGTTTCTGGACTGTGTGGACATAGTTTGTCGGCACAAGGCCCCGCATCAGCCTTCGAGTTCGCAGCGACCTTGTCTGTCCTGTGCTGACTACCCGGTACGGCGGCAACCAATCGGAGTTGTCCGGCCAAGTACTCGTTTGTGCAGGATTCGCTGGGCACATCACGGTCTTCATCAAAGCCGGGGCAGCTCACTATGGTGTGCCCTGGGTTCTCCGAGTTGCCAGGGACACCTCAGTCTCACTTCGGGCGGGGTCGGCCTTGCCGTCGTCAGCCGGCCATTGGGCGCGGGCTGCGGGTGATCGGCACCGGGAGTATGAGTTCGCCGAACGACCGTGGTCGCTCACTCGCCGCTGCCAGCATCCCGGCGCCGATGTCGAGCACGTCGGACAGTGGCCGCCGGTGCGCCGACATGGCGTCCACTATGGACCAGACATGCGGCTTCCAACCGCCGACGATCACGTATCCCCAGCCGCTGACAGCTGCGACCTGCGCCGTTGCGACGAAAGCGACCCGGTCACCGTCCCGCAGGCACTGGCGAGGCCTGACGTCGACGAGCCACCAGCCTGAACGGTCGCACACGAGGAAGTCTGGAATGTGTTCACGCGGCCCGTCGACGGTCGTGAACCGCAGCCGCAACGGCTGCGACAGCACCTCGGCCGCGCCGGCGGCGAAATCCACCACGCGCAGCAGCCGTGCCTCCTGCAGCGACTCATACCCGTGGTGACGGCCAGTACTGACCAAGAACTCCAGCCCCGCACGATGACGCTGCGCGCGATGCCAGTCGAACCGGCGCACCGGCTCCCGCCCCGCGATCGGCATCTCCGGGAGATCACGCACCGCGACCACGACATCCCTGCCGCTGTAGCGGCACACGGCGTTACAGCTGTGTACCGGCCCGCGCAGCGCACGTCGCATCCGCGGCGCGTCCGGCACACCGACAGCATCCGCGAGCGTGACCCAGTCGCACAGGTGTGACCACACCGGCGACGCGCAGGTGTGGTCACACCATGACAGCGCACTGTGCCGAGCCGACGCTATCCGCCACCAGTGCGCTTGCACGCGGTCCACGGTGACCAACACCGCCAACCCCCTCCCGGAGAGGTATTGACCAGCGCAAACGACACGCTGGAACGGACAGCTGCCTAGTGAAGTTGATCTGGTGGCTCTGAGGAGAATCAATCAGCGCGACAGCGCGGCCAGGCAGGCCGACGAACTTGCCGAGTAGTAGTTGACGAGGGCGCCGGTGAGCAGCGCGGCCTGTTCGGTGAAGTCGTAGGTGGCGTTCATCGCTTCTCCTGCCGTTGCGGGCAGGATGGTTCAGTCGGTGTGGACCTCGACAGTCGCTGTGATAGCGCCATCTAGATCGGCGATGGGGTTGGAGGCGTCGCCGTCCAGGCGTCCGATGATCACGATGCCGGAGTAGTAGGACTGGGCGCCGTAGTAGAAGACGAGATCGTTGCCGGGTGCGTAGTACCCGACATCCCCGATGTCGGGGTCTGCGCCGTCTGGTTGGCCGTCCCGTGACAGCGGCGCGGGCAGTGGTCCGGTTTTCTCCACTGAGCCGTGATCGACCATGTCGATGGTCAAGGGTAGCTGGGCGATGAGGTCACGGCCGGCAGCGCTGTCGAAGATCGTGGCCTGAAGGCGCTGGTCGCCGATGGTGATCTGGATCTTCATCTGCTCTTCCTGGTGAGGAGAGGAGTCCGTGTCGCGGGAGGTGCCGCCTGGCTGCGACGCTGCGGCTGTCGATGAGCGGGCTGCGTCCTGAGCGCTGCCGGGTGAGGTCGATGGTGTTCCACCGCAGCCGGCAACGGTCACTCCGGCGACCGTCAGCAGGATTGCGCAGACGACCGCGCGTGAGGCCGGCATGGGCATCTCCCTATCCATGTGAGGTGAGCCCGCCCGCGGCGACGTGTCGGACGGGCTGTCATTGGATGGCAACGAAGTTCCGCGCTGTCAGACGGCAGGCCTGGGGTGCTTTTCGCTATGGCGCTCTCGGCAGGCCGGTGGCGGTACCGGCCTGCCCGGGGGGCACGTGCCGGTCAGGCGAGGTTCGTGGTGAAGAACTCGTCGAGCCCGTCGAAGGGGATGATGTCCTTGCGGTCGTAGAGGTCGACGTGGTTCGCGCCGGGGACGATCATGAGGTCGACGGTGCCGGGGGCCTGCGCCTGGACGTCCTCGGAGTAGTAGCGGGAGTGCGCGTCGGCACCGGCCACCAGGAGGGCTTTGCGGGGCGCCAGCATGTCGAGGTTCGTCATCAGGGGGAAGGCGAAGAACGACATCGGCGTGGTGGCGGTCCACGCGGTGTTCGAGTTGATCGAGCGCTGGTGGTAGCCGCGCTGGGTGCGGTAGTAGTCGAAGAAGATCCTCGTGACCGGGTCGGCGTCCGGCGGGAGGGTTTTGGGCAGGACGAGGTTCGAGGGGGCGACGTTGCCGTCCTGGTCGAAGGGGACCTCGTGGGAGAGCCGCGCGTAGGTGCCGTTCTCGGCGTCGATCCAGCGCTGCCGGCTGAGGTGGTCCACGACCTTCTGGCGCTGCTCGCGGGTGTAGTAGTCCTGATGACCGCGGGACATGCTGCGCGACATGTCGTACATCGAGGTCGCGGCGACGGCCTTGATGCGGCTGTCCGCGGCGGCCGCGGTGAGCGCCATGCCGCTCAAGCCGCAGATTGCCTGCGCGCCGATCCGGTCGCGGTCGACGATCTTCTGCAGGCCGAGGAAGTCGACGGCGGCGCTGTAGTCCTCGGTGTAGATGTCGGGCGAGGCCACGTCGCGCACCGCACCGCCGCTCTCCCCGGTGAAGGAGGGATCGAAGGCCAGGGCGACGTAGCCGCGGCGGGCGAACTCTTTGGCGTACAGCCCAGAGGACTGTTCCTTGACCGCGCCGAACGGTCCGCTGACCACCAGAGCGGGCAGCTTGCCCCTGACGTTCTTCGGCACGTAGAGGTCTGCGGCGACCTGGATGCCGTAGCGGTTCTTGAACCGCACCGAGGTCCGCTTGACGTTCTTGTCCAGCGCGAAGGTGTAGCCGCCCTTGCCCTGTCCTGCGGCGTCTTCGGCGAGGCCGGTCCCCGCACCGAGGGAGGGCAGAACCGTGAAGGAGGCGGCGGTCGCAGCGAACAGCCCGAGCGCTTTGCGGCGTTCCATGAAAGTGGTCCTCACAGTCGATTGGTGGGAAAGAGCACGACGGTCGGTGGTGTGACGGCCAGTGGTGTGGCGGCGGTGGCTGCTCAGCCGACCGCGCCCGTTGGTGCGGGGGACGTTTTCGCGGGTCGGGCGAGGATGAGCAGGCCCACCATGGACAGCGCGACGCACGTGATCATCAGCAGGGCCATCGGCACTGCGGTGTGCTCGCCGCCGAGCCCGGCGATCGGGGCGATGACGCCGGCGGCGGTCCACTGGACGAAGCCGAGAACCGCCGAGCCGGTGCCGGGGTGCTCGGGGACCTCCGCGGAGGCCAGTGCGCCGCCGTTGGGGCCGATGAGGCCTTGCGCGGTCATGAGCACGGCGAAGCAGACGATCGCGAGCGGCAGTGGGGTGTCCCACCACAGCGCACCGGCGAGCATCGCCACGCCGGCGAGCAGGGCGGCGATCTGTCCGGCGGCGATGACCTTGCGTGTCGCGACGCGTCCGGCGAGCCGGGCGGCGATCAGCGCGGCGATCGTCATGCCGGTGGCGTTGGCGGCGAAGTCCGCCGAGTACGCGACCGGGGACATTCCGTTCATCGACTGCAGCACGAACGCCGAGGTCGCCACGTAGGCGAACACCGCACCCATCGCGGACCCACTGACCAGCACGTAACCGATGTAGCGGCGCTGCCGCAGCACCTGTCGTCCGTTGGTCACGAACGCCCGCAGGCCGCCGCCGTGCCGCCGCTCGACCGGCAGCGTCTCCGGTACGGCTACCAGTACGGCGAGGATCATCGCGACGCCCATGGCCGCGACGGCCCAGAACGACATTCGCCAGTG
Organism: Umezawaea sp. cmx-9-4; assembly: GCA_049997955.1. Lineage (GTDB taxonomy): Bacteria > Actinomycetota > Actinomycetes > Mycobacteriales > Pseudonocardiaceae > Umezawaea. The sequence goes on from JAEBDY010000019.1 coordinate 55,696, forward strand.
CGACAGCTGCAGGATGACCGCGCCGAGCAGCGGCCCGACGATCGGCGCGATGCCGCCGACGGCCGCGATGACGTTCAGGATGCGCACCAGCCGGGCGCCACGAGCGAGGTCGACGATGACGGCCCGGCCGATCACCATGGCCCAGCCGCCGGCGAAGCCCTGCACGAACCGTCCCGCCATCATGACCCCGATGGAGGGCGTGAGAGCGCACACGACCGAGGCGACCGTCATGACAACGATCGAGGCGATCAGCAGCCTCCGGCGGCCGTGCTGGTCGGACACCGGGCCGCCGATGAGCTGTCCGAGGGCCATGCCGACGAAGAACGTGGTCAGAGTCAGCTGGACCTGCGTCGCCGTCGCCGACAGGTCACCCGCGACGCGGGGGAACGCCGGCACGTACATGTCGGTGGCCAACGGCGCGATCGCCGTCAGCAAGACCACGGTGGCGACCAGGCCGGCCGTGAGCCGAGCCTGGCGACGCACCGGGCCGGACACGCCCCTGTCGACCGGCGACACCGGCGCGGAGATCAGTGAAGGCATGTATCCGAGCAAACCCGCCGCGAGCGGCACGAAGAAGACACCAGCCATAGGTGTACTGGCAGTACATCCCAGTTCAGCGGGATGCGTCGTACCGTCGAGACCGTGAACAACCGAGCCGAAGTGCACGACTTCCTCACCTCTCGGCGCGCCAAGGTCACGCCCGAGCAGGCCGGCCTGCCGACCGCGGGGCAGCGCCGCGTCCCCGGGCTGCGCCGTACCGAGGTGGCCGCGCTGGCCGGGATGAGCGTGGAGTACTACGCCAAACTCGAGCGCGGTCAGCTCGCCGGGGTCTCTCCCGGTGTGCTGGAGGCGGTCGCCCGCGCCTTGCAACTGGACGACGCCGAGCGCGCCCACCTGCTGCGCCTGGCACAGCAGGCCAACGGCAGCGGCGCACTGTTGCGCCCCACCCGCAAGCCGAAACAGCGCACGATCCGGCCCAGCCTGCAGTGGTCGCTCGACAGCGTCACCGCCCCGGCGATCGTGGTGAACCTGCGTCAGGACTTGCTCGCCGCGAACCTGCTCGGCCGCGCGATGTACAGCGACGTCTACACCGACTCAGCCGGTGTGCCGAACTTCGGCCGGTTCACTTTCCTCGAGCCCGTCGCGCGCCGGTTCTACCCGAACTGGAACCTCGCCGCCGACATGCTCGTGGCGAATCTGCGCACCGCCGCGGGCGTCGATCCGCACGACAAAGGCCTGCACGACCTCGTGGGCGAGCTGTCCACCCGCAGCGACGAGTTCCGCCGCCGCTGGGGCGCGCACAACGTCCGCATCCACGGCACCGGCAGGAAAACCTTCCACCACCACGTCGTCGGAGACCTCGACCTGGCGTACGAGAGCATGGAACTGCGGGCCGAGCCGGATCTCGTCATGACGATCTACACCGCCGAACCCGATTCGCCGACCGCACAGGCGCTGTCTCTGCTCGCCTCCTGGGCAGCCACCGAGACCAGCACCTTGTCATCGCCCGAACGCTGAGTACCGCGCATAACCGCGCCGATGGCGGATGCCTACAGGATCCGGCTGCACGCACGGCGCGATGCTGCTGCCTGACAAACGACGTGGGGACGGACGCCGAGGCGCCGGGAACCGGACGGCATCCCAGCCTGCTCGGGGGTGATCTTCGCCCGCCGCGAGGTGAGTAACTCGCGGACCTCTCGACTGTTGTCCACGACACCGACGGTACGTGCCGAGGACAAGCCCCAGGGGGTACTTCGGGTACACGTCTTGATGGTGACTCGGTTAGCGGGCGGCGAGCGGGTTACCTGAATGCCGTGGTGCTCGGTCAGCGCCGTGGACGTCGGCGACCTCGACGACCCGTACGCGGCGGTCGACTCCCTCGACCCGGACAGCAGCGCCCTGCACGAATTCCAGGTCGCCTCCGCCAACGAACCGCACACGAAGATGACCCACGAGTTGGGGGAGTGGATCCTCGACCGGCTTCCGAGGTGACCCGGTGGGTGGCGGCCCGCGTTCGGTGGACCGCCACCTCTGGCTCGACCGGGGCCAGCGCGGTGCGTTGAGCGGCGTCGGTCGGTAGCGAGGCCGGTTTCGGGTGCGGCTCGGGCGTCGTGCCGACGGATGAACGAGACGACGGCGGTGTTCTGCTCGCGTGGGTGAGGTCGTCGGCGCCCTTGGCGGAGAAGTAGCGCAGGGCGGTGAACTCGGCCTCGAGCCAGTTAGACCAACAGCCGTAGATTAGCAAGGACCCAGAGCGACGGCGTTGTTCCCGGCCCGGCCGCGGACGTCGGGACGACGGCGGGGGAGAAGCCGCCCATGGTCGGGTGCACGGTGTTGTCGGATCATCGGCGCAGAACTGGTCGTCCTGCTGCCGCGCGCGCCGGCCGCGCCAACACCAGTGACACTCCCACGACCCAAGCCGGGGCGTCATTGTCGGAAGCGACCGATTTGGTCGTCACCGCGTTCCGGGCCGCCCGCCTCAATGAACCCCCAGCCCACTGCGTGTCGCTGGCCCACTTATGCACCAATGCGCAGCAGGTCCTCGACCTCGCCGGCTATTTCTGACCAGCGCACACCCCCGGTACTGCCCGGCCCGCCTTTCCGAGCCGACTGTCCCAACGCTACGCACGTGACATCGACCGGAGCTGGACACGATCAGGCTGGTCTGCGTTTCGATCTCTGGTTGCCGCGGATGGCGGCCACTCGAGCACCGGGTCCGTCGACTGGGCGGCGTCAACCGCTCTGGGGCGTTGTTGACGCCGTGGGATTGCCCTGCCCGCCTCCGGTGTTGACACGCGGTCCTGGACGATCGTCGGTGTTGTCTGATGGTGGTCAGGAGTGGGGTCGGGGCTGCTGGACGAGTCCGGCCACGGCGGCCACCACCGCGGCCCGGCGGTCGCTGCTGGATTGGCAGCCGTGGTCCGGTTCCAGCGCTTTCAGTGACCAGGCTGCGGTGTTCCAGCTGATCACCACCGCGATCACCATGGCCATCAGTTCCGCAGGCGGGACGTCGGTGCGGATCCGGCCGGCCTTCTGAGCGGCTTCGATCTCGAGGACTCTTTGGCGGTAGCCCTCGACCTCGGAAGCGACGGACTGCTCGCGCTCCAGCCCTGACCACAGGTAGAGCCGCCGGATGTGCGGCCACTTCTCCAGCCGGTCGAACAGTTCGCCGGCGTAGCCGACCAGGTGATCGTCACCGAAGGTGATCGACGCCGCCAGTTGGAGAAAGCTGTCGGAGACGACCTTGTCGAACAGCTCTTCCTTGGTGCCGAAGTGCATGTAGATCGACCGCTTGTTGGCGCGGGCGTTCTCGGCGATGCGGTCGACCCTGGCGCCCGCCAAGCCGTACGTGGCGAACTCGGCAACCGCCGCTTCCATGAGTCGTCGCTTGGTCTCCGTGGCATCAGGTGGCATGCGCCCATCGTACATAACTATCCAGGTATTGACACCCTGGATCGACGCTGTGTATGAATGTATCCAGTTACTTACATAGTTGGGAGCAAGGCATGACCCGCACCTGGTTCATCACCGGCACGTCCTCCGGCTTCGGCCGTGAACTCACCGAACAACTGCTCGTACGAGGAGACCGTGTTGCCGCCACCGCGCGACGAACGGAGTCTTTGGACGACCTGGCGGCCCGCTACGGCGAGCAGCTCTGGCGGGCCCGCCTGGACGTCACTGACACGGCTGCGCTGCGCGAGGTCGTGGACCGCGCGTTCGCCGATCTGGGTCGTATCGACGTGGTGGTGTCCAACGCCGGTTACGGCCTGTTCGGGGCACCGGAGGAACTCACCGACGAGCAGATCGACCGGCAGATCGCGACCAACCTGACGGCGTCGATCCAGCTCGCCCGCGCCACCACTCCGCACCTGCGGCGCCAGGGCGGCGGCCGGTACATCCAGATCGCCAGCGTCGGAGGTCAGGTCGCCTTCCCCGCGATGAGCCTGTACCACGCCACCAAGTGGGGAATCGAGGGGTTCTGGGAGTCCTCCGCCGCCGAGCTCGCGCCGTTCGGCATCGGCGTGACGCTCGTCGAGCCCGGCGTGTCCCGCACCAACTTCGGTGGTGGCAGCGCGGTTCTCGGCCCGCCGTTGCCCGAGTACGCCGACGGCCCGTCGGGGCAACTGCGCCGCATGTTGTCCGGTGAACTGCCGCCGCTGCCCGCGCCCGGCGACCCAGCCAAGATCGTGGCGGCCATCATCGCCTCCGCCGACCAGGCCGAGGCGCCGTTGCGGCTGACGCTGGGCTCCGACGCCTACGCGCTGGCGACCGCCGCCCTGCGCGCCCGCCTCGAAGCCGTGGAGGCCGGGCGGGACCTCGCCCACTCCACCGACGCCGACGACGTCCTCGCCTCCGCCAACTGACATCCGGCCCTGCCGGGGCCACCTAACAACTTACGGAGCTCCTCATGTTCGACTTCACTGGTAAGACCGTCCTCGTCACCGGCGCCTCCGGCGCGCTGGGCACCACGCTGGCCGTTCAATTCGCCCAGGCCGGCGCGAACGTCGTCGCCGCCTCTCGCAGCCGCTACGACGAGGTCGCGGAGAAGGCAGGCGGCAACAGCATCGGCGTCCGCCTCGACGTCACCAGCGAGACCGACTGGGCCGACGCGATCACCCACGTCGAGAACACCTTCGGCCCGCTGGACATCCTCATCAACAACGCCGCCTACCTGAGCATCGGCACCACCGAGAGCATCCCGCTCGACGAGTTCCGGCGTGTGCTCGACACCAACCTCACTGGCGCACTGCTCGGCATCCGCGCCGCCGCCCCCTCCATGCGCAAGGCCGCCGGCGGCGCCATCGTCAACATCAACTCCATCGCCGGACTCAACCCCGCCCCAGGGCTGGTCGCCTACAGCAGCAGCAAATGGGCTCTGCGCGGCCTCATGCGCGCAGCCGCCAAGGAACTCGCCCGCGACAACATCCGGGTCAACGCGGTACACCCCGGCATCATCGAAACCCCCTTGGCGTACGCGCCTGACGGCAGCCCCATCGTCCCCGTCGACAACCTCGCGGTCCCCCGCAACGCCGCCCCCGAGGAAATCGCCGACTTCATCCTGTTCATCGCCTCCGACCAGGCGCGATTCGCCACCGGCACCGAAATCCTCGCCGACGGCGGCTACGGACTCGGCGCCATCGCCTGACAACACCCTCCGAAGGCACCTGACCACGTAATGGCTCACCAGCGCGGCACCAGTCGCGCCTGACGGCCGTCGCAGTGCGCCGCCATCGTCCACGGCGGTGCACTGCAACAGCCAGATCCCGCCATCAGCCGGCACCTGCCGCGCATCGGCGGACGCACATCGGCCCGGCCGATCGGGTACGCCAAGGACAGATCCGATCCACTGGTGCGCCCAGCACCGACACACCCCCGGCTCCACCTCGGCACCAGCCGAACGTCAGCTGCTTGCTCCCGAGATCGGACAGCACGCACAACGACAGAAGATTCGGACTTCTCGGGAGTGACGACCACAAGTTCCTGCAGGTGTTCATCGCCCTGCGCGCCGAGTCCTGATCCGCGGAGTGCGGGCGCCCCGACGGTCCGAGGTGGTCGCCAGCCGAACGATCGGGCCGCCCTGTGCCGCCTGACAGCGCGACCGGCGTCGCGCAGTCATTGCCGACGCCGCGCTTCCAACAGGATCCCCACCTCACGCAGCACGACGTAGGCGTCCGGCTCGGTGCGCGTCAGCACCACCACCTATTTGCTTCAAGCCGCAACACTTCTTCGACATGGAGGTTCCTGTGAAGGCCATCCGATTCCACGAATACGGTGGACCGCTCACCTTCGAAGACGCCCCGGAGCCGGTCGACGGGCCGGGCAGCACCGTGATCACCGTCGCCGCCACCGCGTTCAACCCGGTCGACCTCTTGATCCACGACGGTTTCCGGCAACCGCCACTGCCGCACATCCCCAGGGTCGAGGTGTCCGGCACCACCCCGACGGTCGCCCGGTGATCGCGGTCCTGCCGATGAACGCCGCAGGCGGCGCGGCCGAGCTGGTCGCCGTACCTGACCACCTGCTCGCGCCCGCGCCCGCGCCCTCCAGTCTTCCGCTGGTCGACGCCGCGGCGATCCCGGCAGGCACCCTGACCGCCTGGCAGGCGGTCGTCGAGCACGCCGACGTGCAGCCCGGGCAAAGGGTGCTGGTCAACGGCGCGGGCGGCTGGGTCGGCGGCTTCACCGTGCAGTTCGCCAAGGAGCGCGGCGCCACGGTCGTCGCCACCGCGAGCCCTCGCAGCACCGAGGCGGTCCGTGCGGCCGGTGCCGACCAGATCGTCGACTACACCAGTGTCGACCTGGCCGCAGCCGTCGAGCCGGTCGACGTGGTGATCAACCTGGTCAGCGGGGCGACCGGCCTGACGCGACTGGTCCGTTCCGGCGGCGTCCTGGTCAGCGCCGTCGGCCCCACCGAGCCGGCGGACGGCGTACGCGTCAGCGAGTTGTACGTCCGCGGCGACGCCGCGCAACTGACCGAGATCTCCCGGCGCGTCGACGCGGGCGAGATCCGGATCGACGTCTCCGAACGCCACCCCGTCGCCAGCCTGCCCGAGATCTTCGCCCGCGCCGCGAAGGGCGAACTCCGCGGCAAGGTGGTCCTGGTGCCCTGAGAGGACGTTGCGCACCGTGGGAGCCGGTGAGCTTGTGGGCGAACTTCCGCCACGGCTGGTTGCGGCCAGGCCATGATCAGGTAGTCCTCAACCGGGCTGGTGCCAGTAGCGTCAGGCGCGGTGTCGCGTCCACGCGCATGAACGCGGACGCGGTAGGTGCTTGATCCGGTGATTGTGAGCGGTGGGAGCGTCGGCACGCACGTCCGTGGCGGCGGTCATCGACACTTCGACTTCACGCGCGATGACGTCGTCGGTCACGAAGGTCGGTCTGGAACCGGTGTCATGCCACGACCCAGACGAAGAGCTCGTCTCCGTCGAGAACGCGCTCAGTGCGGCAGAGGTCTCCGAAACCGTTGAAGAGTGCCCGCCGCCGCTGTTCTCCCCGACAGGGATCGTGCAGACGCTCCAGCCGAATGCTCCGCTTCCCTTGCCCAGCGCGCTGATCTGGCACCACGAAGACGTCGGTCCAGGCGACTCCGCCTGACCCCGAAGCACCTTCAACTCCAGCGTCACTCGGCTTGATTGACGACCCGGTCGAAGTAATCGATCGTCGTCTATGCCTTCCGAGACATGGTCACCTACAACGGCGGACGCCTGCTCACCTGCCGAACCTGGCCAGCTTCCGGACCTGCTTGTCGAGCACGGGACGACGGCCGAGGACCCCGGTACGAGCAGCGCTCGCGATGCCGATCACGCCGTCACCGGAGCGTTCATCGGACCGGTTTCAAGGCCATCACGGGGATGACCCGGCTGGTGCCGCGCTGGTAGTCCCCGAAACCGGGGTGAAGCTCTGCTTGGCGGGCGTAGACCCGATCCCGCTCGGGTCCGCGCAGTTCGACGGCGCGCACCGCGATCTTCTCGGCGCCGACTTCGATCGTGGTGTCCGGGTTGGCTCTGAGGTTGTGGTACCAAGCCGGATTGCTGTCCGCGCCGCCCTTCGTGGCGAGGACGAAGCAGAGCCCCTTCTTCGTCAGGTAGGGCCGACCGAGGTCACCGCACTGCCGAGCCTGCTCGAGGTTTCCCCGATCCACAGTGCGCGGAAGTTGGCCTGACGGAGCAGGCCACCCCATCGCCGGTCACGGGCCGTGGGTTTGGGCATGGCGTCTCCAGTAACTGTCGCAACACACGGGTGCCAGTGACAAGATAGGCAAGGGATGTAACCGGTCGCATGAGGTTCCATAGTTACTACGACGGGCCCGTGAGGATGTCGATGCTCCTGGTTAACGCGCTGACCAGTGGATATGCCCGAGGGCGCGTCTGCGTGCCGCCGATGAGGGCCGATCTGCGCTCCACGGTGACCGAGGCCCTGCGCGCGGCGAGCGAGTCGTTCGACGACCTGCCGGTCGCGGGTGAATCGGACACCCGTGAGTTAGCCGCGGCCGCACCCGTACTGCGCGAGGTCTTCACCGCGGACACCGACGACGCCGCGGATCGGGTGAACTCGCTGCTCGTGCGGACGGCGACACGTCCGTCGCTCGACCGCCACGACGAGCAGGGGTGGCACCTCCACTACCAGGGGACGTCGGCCCGGCCGGGAGCGTGCTGGCTCGGGTCCTGCGCCACCGCGCTCGCGGTGGTCGTGGCCGGTGGTGCCCGTTCGAGACTCGGGGTGTGCACGGCGGCCCGGTGCGACCGCGTGTACGTCGACACCTCGCACAACGGGACGAGGAAGTTCCGCTCGACCGCCTGCCAGAACCGCGTCAAGACCGCCGCGTTTCGAGCGAGGTCGGCGGGTGGTGACCTCGTCTGAACTTCCGACGACGTGTGGCCGGTTCAGGTGACGGGGGCGCCCGGTGGGCGGATGAGGTGGTGATTCGTGCGGCTCTTGTCGACCGATATGGCCGCGGGCATCATTCAAGGCAGGGGGTTCGAAGAGGCGTGTCGGGGAGACCGCCTCGTGCGAGCGGATGTCCGCGCCGGCGGGCAAGTTCGAGGGGTGGGGCGTCCTGCTGGAGCTCTTGCGCCGCAACGGTCGGATCGTCGAACCGGTGACACCGGTCGGTTCGGTTCACCGCGCGGTTGTCGCACCGCACGACCGACTGCTCGGAAAGCCTTCGGTGTGGCGAAAATGGGGGGATTGTGAGGAGCGTGGAGACCCGGTTTCCGGAACCAGCGTGGCATGGTTCGGCATTGGATTTTCCTCTCGACACGGAACCGGTCCGGATAGTCCCGATCAGCGAGTTGACGACCGGCGAGTCACCGAGGTCGGGCGGCGTCGACGAAGCCCACGCTCAGGTGCTCGCAGAGTCGGTGGAGGACCTGCCCCCCATCCTCGTGCACCGCGAGACGATGAGGGTGATCGACGGCGCCCATCGTCTGCGGGCGGCCGTGCTCGCCGGTGCGGAGCACATCAAGGCGCGCTTGTTCACGGGTGACGACAACGGTGCGTTCATCCTCGGTGTCAGGGCCAACATCGCCCACGGTCTGCCGTTGTCGTTGGGCGACCGTAAGGCCGCGGCGGCAAGGGTTCTGAGCGCGTACCCGGAGTGGTCGGACCGGGCTGTCGCGACAGCGACGGGGCTCTCGGCCCGGACGGTGTCAGGACTGCGAGCCCGCTCAACTGCGGAAGGTGCGCAGTTGGTCAGCCGGGTCGGGTTGGACGGTCGGTCCCGTCCGGTCAACAGCACCGAGGGCAGGCGGATGGCCTCGAAGCTGTTGACTCAGAAGCCGGACGCCTCGATCCGCGAGATCGCTCGGGCGACCGGTATCTCGCCTGGCACCGTCAAGGACGTGCGGGATCGCATGCACCGCGGTGCCGATCCCGTTCCGGCACCGCGCCGTTCCGGCCAGCAGACGGGCGACGGGCGATCCCAGGGCGGGGGCCCGTGGCGTGAACCCGTCAACCAGGACGGGTTGCGCGACGTCTCGGCCTTGTCGCGCGGCGTCCGCCGCGACCCGTCACTGCGGTTCACCGACGCGGGCAGGCTCGTGCTGCGCTGGTTGGACGCCAACTCCATGGGCAGCATGGAGTTGGAACGCCTCGTGGAGGAATTGCCCCCGCACACGGCAGGGGTCATCGCCGAACTCGCGCGTTCCTACGCGGCTCACCTGACCGAGTTCGCCACACGGCTGGAACGCCGTCCCCCTGCGGCGGACTGACCGGTTCGACTTCCTTTGTCCGGAAGACCCGGTGCACGGCGGTTGCGGGGGCGCAGACGGTGGCGGCGGGCGCGATCCCGGTCGTCGATCGAGTCACCGCCACAGAGGGAGAAACCATGAAACCAGCACCCGACGAGCGGTGGTTCCCGTCCGCCCCCACGGACCCCGAACCCGCCGTGTGCCTGTTCCCGCACGGCGGCAGTGACGCCGGAGCCTTCCAGCACTGGCCCTCCCTCGTGCCAGGAGAGGTCGAAGTCGTGCCGGTCGCCCTGCCGGGGAGGGAGCGCCGCTTCTGGGAGCCGTCGGCCACGTCGGTGGAGGACCTCGCCGCGGCGTTGCTCCACCCCTTGCTGCACCGCGCGGGGGACGTGCCGTTCGCGATCCTCGGGCACAGCCTGGGAGCGCTCGTCGCCTACCAGGTAACCCCGCTCCCTTGCCGCCCTGGGCAGGCCGCCCGTGCACCTCGTCGTCTCGGGCACCGTGCCTCCGCACGTCCCCTCACCGGTGCCCTCGCTGCACGACCTCCCCGATGAGGAGTTCCTGACGCGTGTGCTCGACCTCGGCGGGTTCCCGAGGGAGGTGCTGGAGAGCCCGCAGTTCGTCGCGATGGTCGTTCCCGTGCTCCGGACCGACTTCCGGGCGACCGAGGCCTACGAGTGCCGCGAGGTGCTCTCGAACGTGCCGCTGACGGCACTCGGCAGCGACGAGGACCTGGGCGTGCCCGCGGACCTCGTCCGGCGATGGGCCGATCTCACGACCGGGCCCGTCGACGTCCGGGTTCTCCGGGGTGACCACTTCTTCCTCTACGAGCACCAAGCCGCGGTTCTGGCCGACATCGCGGCTACCGTGCACGCGCGGGCGAGCAACGCCGCGGCGCGGTGAGCGGGCTCGTCGTTGGGCTACGTCGTGAATCGGGATGAGATCGGTGAACAACGGTTGGAGCAGCTGAAGACGCAGGCTCGCGCGAGAACCCGTTGAACCCCTGTGATTCCCGCGGAAAACAGTCGTCCTGACTCTCTCGGGCCCATTGATCAAGGCGAATACACGCTAGCAACAATCATCAACGAGTCGCCAGGCTGTTTGGGGAAAATTTCTTCTTGGTCAGCGGAACAGGGCTCGACGGGCTCGTTCAGTCCTCGATGTGCGATCGAACATTGATGTCCTTAAAGGACTTTTCGAATCCGGGATGTGGGTGGAATTCGAGGGTTGCACCATTGGCGATTGTCGCTATTCTGGTCGAAGTCGGCTGCTGGTGAGAGCTCCGGGCAACCGGGGTCGCATGATCCGGTTTCCGTGAGGTCTTCCGATGCGCGAAATCATGCCGTTGCCGCGAGTCGTGGCAGTAAGGGATGGTTGGATTTGTATCACGTGGCTTTCGTCAACATGCCGTTCGCTGACTGGAATCGTCCGTCGTTCGCGTTGAGCCAGCTCGCCAGCATGCTCCGGCGGGACTTCGCCGACCGGGTCACGGTCGACGTGCACTACCTCAACCAGGACATCGCCGACTACCTCGGCGCCGAGCTGTACGAGTCGATCTCGGTGAGCCACGACCACGTGGACACCGGTCTCGGGGACTGGCTGTTCCGCGGCATCGCCTTCCCCGACGCGCCGGACACCGCCGAGGACTACTTCCGCCGGTTCTACCCCGGCAAGCGCTGGGAGGGGTTCCGCCGCGACATCCTGCGGCTGCGCGCCGGGCTGCGCGAGCGGTGCGGAGAGCTGATCGACCGCTACCGGATCGCCGAGGCGGACCTGGTCGGGTTCAGCTCGATGTTCGCCCAGCACGTGCCGACCATCGCCGCGGCGAGCCTGGTCAAGGAACGCAGCCCCGGCACGCTCACGGTGGTCGGCGGTGCGAACTGCGAGGCACCCATGGGCTCGGTGATCGCCGAGCACGTGCCCGAGATCGACTTCGTGTTCTCCGGTCCTGCGCTGGACACGTTCGCGGAGCTGGTCCGGCACGCGCTCAACGGTGATCCCGAGGCCGCCGATGCGGTCCCCGGCATCGTGTCGCGCCGCAACTGCGGGCAGCCGAGGTTCCGCCGGGCCATCGGGCGCGACCACGACATCGACGACGTCCTGACGCCCGACTACGACTCCTTCGTCGCCGCGCTCACCGTGCACCCGAGCCTGCGCGAGACCGGGACGAGCGAGCCGATGCTGTTCTTCGAGACCTCCCGCGGCTGCTGGTGGGGCGAGCGGTCGCACTGCACGTTCTGCGGGCTCAACGGTCAGAGCATGGGCTACCGGGCGATGGCCGCGGACGCGGCGGTCGAGCAGTTCGAATGGTTGTTCGGCTTCGCTCCGGAGTACCCGCTGCTGTTCTGCACCGACAACGTCATGCCGCGCAACTACCCACGCGACGTGTTCGAGCGGCTCGACCCGCCGCCGGGGGTGTCGATCTTCTACGAGGTCAAGCTCCCGCTCAGCCGCAGGGACCTCGGCCGGATGGCCGCCGCTGGGGTCACCGTCGTGCAGCCGGGGATAGAAGCGCTGGCCACCTCCACCCTGAAGTTGATGGGCAAGGGCACGACCTCGTTCCAGAACCTGCAGTTCCTGAAGAACTGCGAGGAGTTCGGCATCGAGCCCAAGTGGAACCTGCTCATCGGCTTCCCCGGCGAGGACGAGCAGGTCTACCAGCGATACGCCGAGATCCTGCCGCTGCTGACCCATCTCCGGCCGCCGAACGGGGTCTACATGGTGCGGTTCGACCGGTTCAGCCCGTACTTCACCCGGCGCGAGGAGTTCGGGCTGGACCTGCACCCCATGGACTTCTACCCGCTGACCTACCCGTTCCCGGCTGACGCGTTGGAGCAGCTCGCGTACTTCTTCGCCGACCACAACCTCGCGCCGTACATGCTGAACGCGGTGCAGTGGCACGATCGGCTGAGCGGGCTGGTGTCCGACTGGCAGAACGCGTGGTACGGCGACCACCCGGTTCCCCGAGAGCTGCGGCTGAGCGGGTCCGACGAGGCGGGCTGGGCCGTGCACGATTCCCGTGACGGCCGACCGGTCGTGCACCCGGTGGACGCGCCGACCGCGGCCCTCCTGCGGGACCTCGCCTCGCCGACCAGGCTCGCCGACGAGCGGGTGGACTGGTTGCGGCACAACGGAATGCTCTTCGAGGAGGACGGCAGGCTGCTCAGCCTGGTGCTGACCGACGCGACCGACGACACCCTGCCGGAGGACGAGGACGAACTCGCGGCCGGCCGGAAGGTGCTGCCGCTGTTGTCCGGAGGACCGCGGTGATCCCGTTCGTCGTCGAGGAGCAGGGCACCTCGCTGGTCGACCGAATCCGGGCCGGGCGCGCGGAACTGCGGGCCGCCCTGCGCGAGCACGGGGCCCTGCTGTTCCGCGGGTTCGACGTCGGCGGTGTGGACGGCTGTGCGGCCGTGGTGCGGGAGTTCAGCGGCACACCGCTCACCTACACCGAACGGTCCTCACCGCGCAGCGTGATCAAGGGCAACGTCTACACCTCGACCGACTACCCGCCGGGGGAGGAGATCTTCCTGCACAACGAGAACTCCTACCAGGCGCGCTGGCCGCTGGTGCTGTTCTTCTACTGCATCCGCCCGCCCGCGACCAGAGGAGCCACCCCGCTGGCCGGCACGCGCGCGGTGCTCGAGGCGATCGACCCTGCGGTACGCGCGGAGTTCGACCGGCGCAAGTGGATGGTCATGCGCAACTACGGGGACCGGGTCGGCCTGCCGTGGCGGGAGGCATTCGACACCGGCAGCCGGGACGAGGTCGAGCGGTACTGCGCCGACAACGGCATCGACGTGGAGTGGCTCGGCGACGACCACCTCCGGACCAGGGCTGTGCGCGACGCCGTGCACAACCATCCGGAGACCGGCGCGCCGGTCTGGTTCAACCATGCGACTGTCTTCCACGTGACCACGTTGCCCGAGACCGTCCGGCTCGGCCTGCTCGAGATGTTCGGCGAGGCGAGCCTGCCGAACAACACCTACTTCGGCGACGGGGAACCCATTCCCGACGACGTCGTCGACCACCTCCGGGACTGCTACCGGTCCGCGACGGTGCGCTTCGACTACATGCGCGACGACATGCTGGTCGTGGATAACATGCTGGTCGCACACGGCCGCGAGCCGTTCACCGGGCCACGCAAGGTGGCGGTCGCGATGGCCGAACCGTACGGCGGGCAGGCCTGATGGCCCCACCGCTGTGGGCCGATCGGCACTTCACGGTGTTCTGGGCGGGACAGACGCTCTCCGAGCTAGGCAATTCGTTCGCATTGGTTGCACTGCCGCTGCTGGTCCTGCAGGCGACCGGTTCAGTCGCCCAGATGGGGTTGTTGACCGGCATCGCAGGCATCGGCACGATCGTCGCCGGGGTGTTCGCCGGGGTGCTGGTCGACCGACTGGACCGGCGCCGCCTGATGATCATCTGTGATGTCGTGCGGATGACACTGCACGGCGCGATCCCCGTGTGCTGGCTGTTCGGCCCGCAGGTGTGGCTGCTGTACGTGGTGATGGCCATGACCTCGGTGTTCAGCATGATCTTCAAGGTCACCTACGTCACCGCTGTGCCGAACCTGGTCGACGGCGATCGGATCATCGAGGCCAACGGCAGGCTGGAGACCACGAACGCGATCGCGTTCATCGCGGGCCCGATGCTGGCGGGCGCACTGGCCGGCCTGTTCGGCGCCCCGGTGGCGATCGCGGTCAACGCGGTCAGCTTCGGGGTGTCCGCCGTGGCGCTCGCGCTGGTCCGCTTCCGCGTGCCGCTCCGCACCGGTGCGGGCAAGGCTCTGTCCGACGCGAAGGACGGCTTCCTCGCGGGCTTCACGTTCCTGTGGCGCACGCCCGTGCTGCGCTGGCTGGCGATCCTGTTGACCATGGTCAGCTTCCTGACCCTCGGCATGATGGACGTGATCATTTTCCACGTGCGTGAGGGACTCGGCCAGGAGGATCACGTGGTTGGGATCGTGGTCGGAGTCGCCGGAGGCGGCACCGTGCTGGCCGCCGCGCTGATCCCGATGCTGCGCCGTCGCCTTGGGTTCGGGCCGTGCTGGCTCGGCTCCTACGTGCTGTGTGGAGCCGCTGCGATGATGGCCGGCGCGTCCACCACCGTGCTCACGCTGGCCGTCGCGGTGCTCTGCTACACGTTCGGATTGGGGCTGGCCGGCATCTCGTCGATGTCCCTGCGCCAAGCCGTGACGCCCGACCACCTGCTCGGACGGGTCACCTCCGCGTTCTGGACCGCGCACATGGCGCTCGCCCCGCTCGGCGCCGCCACCATCACGGGTCTGGTCGAGGCGTACGGCGTGCGCGGCCCGTTGCTGGGTGTCGGCGTCGTGTTCCTCGTCGTGGTGCTGGTCGGGGCGGGCACTCCGGTCCGGCTGCGCCATCCCGAGCGGACGGTGCTGCCCGCCGACGTCGCGGGGGTGCCGCGTGGCTGAGCCCGCCTGCGTGCACGACCTGGTGGCGGCCCAGGCCCACGCGACCCCCGACGCCGTGGCGGTCGCCGACCCCGCGGGCCACTGGACCTACCGTGAGCTGGCCAGCAGGGTCAACGCTTGGGCCCACCACCTGCGCTCGCTCGGCGTCGGGCGTGGTGACCTGGTCGCGGTGTCGCTGCCGCACTCGCCCGAGGTGGTCGCCGCCCTGCTCGGCGTGCTGACCGCCGGGGCCGCCTACCTGCCGCTCGACCCCGCGTACCCGCCCGCCCGGCTGGCACGCACGCTGCGCGACACGGGCGTGTCGGTGCTGGTCGCCGACCGCGATCGGGACACCGGGGACGCCGCGCCGCGAATCGTGCCGGTCGACGCGGTCCGGGGCAGCCGAGCGAGCGCGCCGCGGTCCGGCGCCGGCCTCGACGACCCGATGTACATGATCTTCACGTCGGGGTCGACCGGCGGGCCGAAGGGCGTGCTGCTCGCACACCGCTCCGTGGTCAACCACCTGAGCTGGGCGGTCGGCGTGCTCGGCCTGGACCAGGGCCGGGGGGCGGTGCTGCACTCCTCGCTGGCCTTCGACTTCGCCGTGACCCTCCTGTTCGCACCGCTGCTCGCCGGGCGGACCGTGCTGCTGCCGGGGCGGACCGGCGTCCCGGGCGACGCGCTGACCGCCTCGGCGGAGTCCGATGTGGACCTCAGCTTCGCCAAGGTGACCCCGTCGCACCTGCGGCTGCTCACCGCCGCCGGTGCACACCGGCGCGCGGACCGCTGGGCAGGCGTGCTGCTGGTCGGCGGCGAGGAACTGCGCCACGAGGACCTCGCCGCCTGGCGGGACGGTCCGGTGACCCGCGTGATCAACGAGTACGGCCCGACCGAGACGTCGGTGGCCTGCACCGCCCACGAGGTGACCGACGCGGCGGGCTTCGGCAGCGTGTCGATCGGCACAGCCATCCCGAACGTCCGCGTGCACGTGCTGGACGAGGACCTGGAGCCCGTGCTGCCAGGAGAGACCGGACACCTGCACGTCGGCGGAGCCGCGGTGGCCATCGGCTACTGGCGACGCCCGGTGCTCACGGCCGAGCGGTTCGTGCCCGACCCGTTCGCCACCGAGCCGGGTGCGCGGTTGTACGCCACCGGCGACCTGGCGCGCGAACTACCGGGCGGCGCTCTCGAGTTCGTCGGCCGTCTCGACCACCAGGTCAAGATCCGCGGTCACCGCGTCGAGCCGGCGGAGGTGGCCGCCGAACTGGCCCTGATTCCGGAGGTGGCACAAGCGGTGGTGATCGCCGTAGCCGGGCGCCTGGCCGGCTACGTCGTGCCGAGGCCCGGAGCCACGCTCCCGGACTGCGCGGCCGCACTGCGGGACACGCTGCCCGACTACCTCGTGCCCGCCACCATCACCGTGCTGGACTCGTTTCCGCTTAACGCCAACGGAAAGCTCGACCGAGACCGGCTGCCCGCACCGGCACTGCCCGGCGGTGGGAGGGGCCGTCCACCGCGCACGCCGACCGAGCTGGTGCTGGCCGAGCTGTACGCGCAGGTGCTCGGCGTGTCCGAGGTGAGCCTCGACGACGACTTCCTCCAGCTCGGCGGTGACTCGGTGGCCGCCGTCCGGCTGCAGGCGCTGGTCGCCGAGCGGCTGGCCACCCGGCCGCGGATCAGCACGATCTTCAGCCACCCGAGGCTCCAGGACCTGGCCGCGGCACTGGACCGCGAGCCGTCGGGCGAGCCCGACCTGTTCAGCACCGACATCGCGCGGGCACCACGGCGGCCCGTGCGGTTCTCGTCTGAGGGGACGCACTGACATGGCGCACAGCGACCGCACTTACAAGGTCGTCGTCAACCACGAGGAGCAGTACTCGGTCTGGCCAGCCGACCGGGAGAATCCGCTCGGCTGGCGTGAGGTCGGCACGCGCGGCACGAAGAGCGAGTGCCTGGAGCACATCGAGCAGGTCTGGACCGATATCCGCCCGTTGAGCCTGCGCCTGCGCATCGAGCGCGACGGTGCCGGGCGGTGACCGACACCGGGGAGGACCACGTTCGCACCGCGGCCGCGGCCGCGCCGTCCTTCGCGCAGGAACGGTTGTGGGTCACCGACCAGGTCGGTCTGGGCGGCGGCGTGCACCACCTGACGTTCGCCGCGGAACTCGACGGCCCGCTCGACGTGGGCGCGCTGCGCTCCGCGCTGGACACGATCGCCGCGCGGCACGAGACCCTGCGCACTTGCCTTGCCGTGCACGACGGCACGCTGCACCAGGTGATCGTCCCCGATGTCCGGATCCCCCTGACGATCACCGGGCCGGTACCGCCCGAGGACGTGCCGCGCCTGCTCGCCGAGGAGGCTGCCCGGCCGTTCGCGCTCGACCGGCCCCCGCTGCTCCGGGTCGTCCTGCTGCCGATCACCGAACACCGGCATGTCCTGCTGGTCGTGGTGCACCACATCGCCGCCGACGCGTGGTCGCGGCCGGTTCTGGTCCGCGAGCTGGCGGCCGCCTACACGGCTGCCTGCGCAGGCAGGCCCGCCGAGCTGCCCGACCTGCCGCTGCAGTACGCCGACCACGCCGCCTGGCAGCGTGACCTGCTGGACCGCGGGGCGTTCGACCCCGGCCTCGCCTACTGGCGTGAGCGGTTGTCGGGCGCTCTGGAGTTGGCGCTGCTGCCCGACCACCGCAGGCCGGCCCGCCGGTCGCACCGCGGCGCGGCGCTGGTGTTCGACCTCGACCCGGAGCTCGCCGACCGGGTGCGCCGCCTGGCCGCGAACCACGGCGTGAGCACGTTCATGGTGCTGCTGACCGGTTTCCTCGTCGTCCTGGCCCGGTGGACGGCGCAGACCGACCTGGTCGTCGGCACCGCGGTGGCCAACCGGCGGCGGCGCGAGACCCACGGACTGATCGGGTTCTTCGTCAACCTGCTGGCGCTCCGCGTCGACCTGGCCGGGGCCACCCGGTTCCGCGACTGCCTCGACCGCACCGCTCGGGCCTGCCGAGAGGCCTACGACCACCAGGAGGTGCCGTTCGAGCGGCTGGTGGACGAGCTGGCACCCGACCGCGACCTGAGCCGCCATCCACTGTTCCAGGTCGTGTTCCAGCTGGTTGACGCGACCGGCGCCGAGCTGGCCCTGGACGGGCTCGAGGCCCGGCAGCTCCCCGTCGACGACGCCACCGCGCCCTTCGACCTGCTGTGCACGGTGTTCGACCGTGGCGGCGCGCTGACCGCCGAGCTGCGCTACGCCACCGACCTGTGGGAGCCGGAGAGCGTCGACCGGCTCCGGGCGGCGTGGCTGACCGCGCTGGCGGCCATCGAGTCCGATGTGGACGGTGAGGTCGACGGGTTCATCCGGCTGTCTGCAACGGACCGTGAGTTCCTCGTCGGCGCGAACGGCACCGAGCGGGCGTTGCCCGAGCCTGCGACCGTTGCCCACCTGGTCCGCGGCCAGCTCGCGCACCGGGCCGACCGGACCGCGCTGACCGACCACACCGGGGAGTGGACCTACGCGCGGCTGGTGGCCCGCGCCGACCGGCTGGCCGGTGCGCTGCGGTCCGCGGGCGTCGGCACCGACGAACCGGTCGGGATACTCATGCACCGCTCGGCCGCCCTGGTCACCGCGATGCTCGGCGTACTGACCGCCGGCGGTGGATACGTGGTGCTCGACCCCGCCTACCCGCCCGCCCGGCTCGCCCTGATGGTGCACGACCTGGATCTCCGCGCGGTCGTCTGCGCAGGCGACCCACCGGCGTGGCTACGCGACACCGGCGTGCCGACCGTGCTGCTCGACGCCGAGGGAGACGTGGGCGAGCCGGACACGGGCCACCCGGACGGGCTGGTCACGGTGGTGCTCACCTCCGGCTCGACCGGCAGGCCGAAAGGCGTGGCGGTGCCGAACCGCGCAGTCGTGCGGCTGGTCTCCGCCACGGACTACGTCGACCTCGGCCCCGACGACGTGCTCGTGCACCTGGGCGACCCGTCGTTCGACATCACCACGTTCGAGGTGTGGGGCGCCCTGTGCAACGGGGCGCGCGTGCACGTGCTGCCCGGCGAGGAGCCGCTGGGCCCGGACGAGGTGCTCGCCGTGCTCCGCGACGTGCGGCCCACCGTGCTGTGCCTCACCGCGACCCTGTTCA
Source organism: Umezawaea sp. cmx-9-4 (assembly GCA_049997955.1). Classification (GTDB taxonomy): domain Bacteria; phylum Actinomycetota; class Actinomycetes; order Mycobacteriales; family Pseudonocardiaceae; genus Umezawaea. The sequence goes on from JAEBDY010000019.1 coordinate 74,942, forward strand.
ACCAGGTCGTGTCGACCGATCCCACGGCGTTCGCGGCGCTGCGCCACCTGTTCGTTGTCGGCGAGGTGATGGACCCGGAGCGGACCAGGACGGTGCTCGAACGCGGCGCTCCCGGAGTGCTGCACAACGGATACGGCCCGACCGAGAACACCACCTTCTCGGCGTGCCACCGGATCGACGACCTCCCGGCCGACGCGCTCTCGGTCCCGATCGGGACGCCGATCGCCAACACCACCGCGTACGTGCTCGACGAGGGGATGCGCCTGGTTCCGGTGGGGGTCCCCGGCGAGCTGTACGTCGGCGGGACGGGACTCGCCCGCGGCTACGTGAACCGGCCGGGGCCGACCGCCGAACGGTTCGTGCCCGATCCGTTCGGGTCTGCCGGTGGCCGGCTCTACCGGACTGGCGACCTGGTCCGCTGGAACCACGCCGGCGTGCTCGAGTTCCTCGGCAGGCGCGACCACCAGGTGAAGCTGCGCGGCCACCGGATCGAGCCGGGCGAGGTGGAGAGCGCGCTGCGCGGCTGTGCGGGCGTGCACGACTGCGCGGTACGGCTGGTCGACGTGGACGGCGACCAGCGGCTCGTCGGCTACGTCGTGCCGGTCGCGGGGCACCCGCTCGACGCGGCCGTGCTGTTGGCCGAGCTGCGGTCCACGCTGCCCCCGTTCCTCGTGCCGAACCACCTGGTCGAGGTCGCCGCGCTGCCGACCACCACCAGCGGCAAGCTGGACGCGACCCGGTTGCCGGGAGTCGGGAAGAGCCTGCCCGTGCCAGGACCGGAGGCGCACGCCCCGCGCACGTCCACTGAACGCGAGCTGTGGCGGATCTGGGCCCGCGCGCTGCGGGTGGAGCACTTCGGGGTGCACGACGACTTCTTCGTCCTCGGCGGCCACTCGCTGTTGGCGACCGTGGTCGTCACTGCGGTCCGCGACCGGTTCGCCGTCGACCTGCCGTTGCGCGGCGTCTTCGACGCGCCGACCGTGGCCGCTCTGGCGGCCGAGGTGGACGCCCGCCGCAACCGGCGCGCGGGTCCGGACGGGCTCGACGAGCTGGTGACCGAGCTCAAACGACTTGGTACGCGAGGGGGAGTGTCGCCGTGACCGACCTGGGCGATCGGATCAGGGACCTGCCCGCGGGCAGGCGGGCCGAGCTGCGGCTCCGCCTCTGGAGCGAGGGCGTGGACACCGCCGCCCTCGACGTGCCCGACGGTGCAGCGCCCGCGACGTTCGCCCAGCGCCGCATGGTGTTCCTGCACCAGCTCGCCCCGGACAGCGCCGCGTACACCAGCGCCGTCCGGTACCGGCTGTCCGGCGAGCTCGACGTCTCCGCGCTGGAGCCGGCGCTTGCCGACGTCCTGGCTCGGCACGCCGTGCTGCGCACCGTGCTGCCGGTGCACGAGGGTCGGCCCACGCAGCGGGTCCGGCCGCCGCGCTCGGATTGTCTGTCCATTGTGGATCTGAGGGGGTCGGCGGAGCGGGATCGCGAGGCCGAGCGGTTGGTGGCGGCGGAGCAGGCCGAGCCGTTCGACCTGGTGTCCGGCCCGCTGGTCCGGTTCCGCCTGCTGCGCCTCGGCGAGCGGGAGTCGCTGCTGCTGTGCACCTTCCACCACGCCGTGGTGGACGGCTGGTCGCTCGGGGTGTTCGAGCGCGACCTGGCCGCCTGCTACGACGCCCGGTGTACCGGACGGGTCGCGTCGTTGCCTGATCTCCCACTCGAGCACACCGAGTACGCCCGTTGGCAGGAGGAGTGGCTGGCAGGTGATGAGGCCGGCCGTCAGCTCGCCTACTGGGACAACCGGCTCGCTGGCGCACCCGAGCAGCTGACCCTGTCGGTGGACCGAGCGCGGCGGGCGAACCCGAGCCTGCGCGGCGCCGATCACCGGTTCGCCGTGCCCGCTGCAGTCCACAATGGACTCACTGAGCTGGGCAGGCGGCACGGTGCGACCCTGTTCATGGTGCTGCTGTCGGCGTTCCAGCTCGTGCTGGGCCGCTTCGCCGGGCAGCACGACGTCGTGGTCGGCAGCCCGGTGGCCAACCGGCGCCACCGAGCCTTCCACGACCTGCTCGGCTTCTTCGCCAACTCGCTGGCACTGCGCACCACGATCGACCCGGCGGAGCCGTTCGAGGGGCTCCTCGCCAGGGTGCGGGCGTCCTGCCTGGACGCCTACGAGCACCAGGACGTGCCGCTGGACGTGCTGGCCCAGCGGCTGCGTCCGGGACGGGACCTCGGTCGGAACCCGCTTTACCAGGTCAACTGCACGCTGCACAACACCCCGGAACCGGTCGGCTCGATGCGCGGCCTCACGGTTGAACGCACCCACGTGCCCGATACCGCCGCGCGGTTCGACCTCGACCTCAACGTGCGGGAGACCCCGACCGGACTCGACTTCGTCCTCGTCTACGCGGCCGACCTCTTCGACGCGTCCACGGTGGAACGTCTCGCCGAGGCGTTGACCCGTGTACTGGCCGCCGTGGTCTCCGCGCCGGACACGACCGTCGCGGAACTGCCGCTCGCAGACCCGGAGGAACTCGAACGCGACCTGCGTCGGTGGAACGGGACCGCTACCCCGCGCCCGGACAACCCCCTGGTGCACGAGTTGGTCGCGACCCGCGCACTGTCCACTCCAGACGAAGTCGCGGTCTCCACGCCGTGGGGACTGCGGATGACCTACCGGCAGCTCGACCGGCGGGCCAACGCGCTCGCCCACCGGCTGCGCGCCGACGGGGCAGGCCGCGGTGTGCCCGTCGCGGTGCGGATGGCCCGCTCACCCGAACTGGTGGTCGCGTTGCTCGGCGTGCTGAAGGCCGGTGCGGCCTATGTCCCGGTCGACCCCACCCACCCGCCCGCCCGGATCGACCACGTGCTCCGGGACAGCGGCGCGCCGATCGTGCTGACCTACCCGGACGACCTCGGCGACGGTGTGGACCAGCCGCCCGCGACCGACACGCACGCCGACGACCCCGCGTACCTGATCTACACCTCCGGCTCGACCGGCGGACCCAAGGGCGTGCTGCTCCCACACCGGGCGGTGGCCAACTACCTGCTGTGGGCCGAGGGGTTCTACGGTGTGCGGGCGGGCGAGGTCGTTCCGGTGCACACCTCGGTCGCCGTCGACCTGACCGTCACCAGCCTGTTCGTCCCCCTGCTCGCAGGCGCGGGGCTGCTGCTGCTCGACGAGTCCGACGGGCCCGGAGCCGCAGTGGCCGCCTCCGCCGCCGAGGACACCGACCTCGGGTTCGTCAAGCTCACCCCGTCGCACCTGCGGCTGCTGGCGGATGCCGGACCCACGCCCGCCCGCTGGACCCGGACACTGGTCATCGGCGGCGAGGACCTGCGCGAGAGCCACCTAGCGCCCTGGCGAGCCCATCCCGACGTGCGGCTGGTCAACGAGTATGGCCCCACCGAGGCGGCCGTGGCCTGCGCCGCCCACGACGTCAGGGCTGCCGCCCCGACCGGCCGGGTGCCTATCGGGACGCCGATCCACAACACCCGGCTGCACGTGCTGGACGAGCACCTGCGCCCGGTCCCGCCCGGGGTGCCGGGGGAGTTGTACGTCGCCGGCGCCGGCTTGGCCCACGGCTACGTGAACCGTGGGGCCCTGACCGCGGAACGGTTCCTCCCCGACCCGTTTGCGACCGAGCCGGGCGGGCGGCTGTACCGCACGGGCGACCTCGTCCGCAGGCTCGCCGACGGCTCCCTGGAGTACCTGGGTCGGATGGATGAGCAGGTGAAGGTCCGCGGCCACCGGATCGAACCCGGCGAGCTGGAAAACTTGCTGGAGAGCCATCCTGCGGTTCACGAGTCCGTTGTGGACGTCGACGCGGACGGCGAACTGGTGGCGTTCGTGAGTGTCGACCCGCCCGCCGACCCGGACCGGGAGAACCGCCGGGTCGAGGAGTGGGCCACGGTGTACGAGGACACGTACCGGGCCGAACCAGGCGCCGACCCCGTGTTCGACCTGACCGGCTGGACCAGCGGCGTCACCGGCGAACCGCTCGACCCTGCGGAGATGGGGACCTGGCTCGCCGACACCGTCGAGCGCGTCCGCGCGCTGCGCCCGCGCCGGGTGGTCGAACTCGGCTGCGGTTCCGGGCTGGTGCTGCACCGCGTCGCCCCGGACTGCGAGCACTACCTAGGCGTCGACACCTCCACCGCCGTCATCGACCGGCTGGCCCCACACGTCCCGGGGGACCACGTCGAGCTGCGGGTCGCCGCGGCCCACCGAGCGCTGCGCCCCGGCGACGAGGTCGACACCGTGATCCTCAACTCCGTGGCGCAGTACTTCCCCTCGGTGGAGCACCTGGTGTCCGTGCTGGAGGGGGCCGTAGCGGCCATGCCGTCCGGCGGGCACGTCTTCCTCGGCGACGTGCGCAACCTGCTCCTGCTGCGGACCTTCCACACCTCCGTGCTGGTCGTCACCGCCGATCCCGGCACCCCCCTGGGCGACGTCGCCGCCGAGGTCGCCTACCGCGTCGACGGTGAGGAGGAGCTGTGCCTGGACCCCAGGCTGTTCACCGACCTCCCCACCCGGCTACCGCGGATCACCTCGGTGCGGATCCTGCTCAAGCGTGGGACCTACCGCAACGAGTTGAACAGCTACCGCTACGACGTGGTGCTCACCGTGGACGGCACCGGCGAGAGCACCGACCCGGTCGCCGAGCTGGACTGGCCGGGACTGTCCGAGGTAGAGCGGATCCTGGTCCGGGACCGGCCGACCGCGCTCGTCGTGCGGGCGGTGCCGAACGCGCGCGTCAGCGCGGACGTCACGCTGACCGAACAGGTGCGCACCGGTCCGGCGGATCTCCCGCTGAACCTGCTGTCCACTGTGGACAAGTCGGTCGACGGGGTCCAGCCAGAGGACGTCTGGGCGCTCGCCGAACGCCATCCGTACCAGGTGGAGCTCAGCTGGGCCGGAGCACATCCCGACGGGGCGTTCGACGTCCTGCTGACCAGGCGCGGCGCACCGCCGTGTGCCGCCCCGTCGGCGCTTCCGGGCACTGATCGCGCCAACGATCCGCTCTGGCGATCGGCGGCGACGGCCGTGCTGCCGGAGTTGGAGCGGCTGCTCCGGGAGCACCTCCCGGTGCCGCCGTCGCGGTACGTCCTGCTGCGGGAGCTGCCGATCACGCCGGCCGGCAAGCGCGACCGTTCGGCGCTGCGCCGGATGGCGGCACGGGCCACCGGAGGACCGACAGAGTCCGATGTGGACACCGCGCCGCTCACGCCGACCGAGGAACGGATCTCGGCCATCTGGCGGGAGCTCCTGGTCCGGAACCACATTCGTGCCGACGACGACTTCTTCGACCTCGGCGGCCACTCGCTGCTCACCTTCCAGCTGGTCTTCCGACTGCGCACGGAGTTCGACGTCGAGGTGCCCATCCGCGCACCGTTCCAGGCACCCAAGCTGGCCGAGCTGGCTGTTCTCGTGGACGAGCTCGGCGGAGGGGCCACCACCCGCCCATCGAAGCTCGCGGTCGTGCGGCGGGATCCGCTGATGCCCGCGTCGTTCGCCCAGCAGCGGCTGTGGTTCCTCCACCAGCTGGCCCCGGACGGCCACCAGTACAACTACCCGGTGTTCCTCCGCCTCGGCGGTGACCTCGACGTGGCCTCGCTCGAGCACGCGCTCGGGGAGATCGTCCGACGGCACGAGGTGCTCCGGACGGCACTGGTGGACGTGGACGGGCAGCCGTTCCAGAGGATCCAGCCGCACACGGTGGTCGACCTCCCGGTGGTCGACCTCTCCGTACTGCCGGAGGAACGGAGGGAGGAGGAGGCGCTGGCGCTGGCCCGTGGCCAGTACACCCGGCCGTTCGACCTGGCCGAGCCACCGGTGTTCCGCGCGACGCTGGTGCGCCTTTCCGAGGCGGAGCACGTGCTGCTGTTCGTGGTCCACCACGTCACGATGGACGGGTGGTCGACGGGTCTGTTGCTCGGCGAACTCACCGAGCTGTATGCGGCGCACCGCGACGGGCGTCCCGCGCGGCTGCCCGAACTGCCCGTGCAGTACGCCGACTACGCGATCTGGCAGCGCGGGCTGCTCGACGAGGGGCACCACGACCGGCTGCGTGACCACTGGCTGCGCCGTCTCGACGGGGTCCTCGGCCTGCCGGGCATCCCGCTGGACCACCCGCGCCCGGTGCGCCCGGCCAACCGGGGGCGGGACCTGGAGTTCCGCATCCCGGCAGGCACCGCCGACGCGATCCGCGAGCTGTGCCGGGAAGAGGACTGCACGCCGTTCATGGCGCTGCTCGCCGCGCTCTACGCCTTGCTGCACCAGTGGACCGGGGAGACAGACCTGGTCGTCGGGTCCGATGTGGCCGGTCGGTCGGACACCGCGGTCGAGGAGCTGATCGGATTCTTCGTCAACCAGGTCGTGCTGCGTGCCGATTTCACCGGCACGCCGACCTGGCGGGAGCTGCTGCGCCGCACCAGGGCGATCGCCCTGGACGCCTACGCCCACCAGGACCTCCCGTTCGAGGAGGTGGTCAAGGCGCTCAACCCGAGGCGCGGCCGGAACCACAGCCCGCTGTTCCAGGTCAAGCTCGTGTTCAACAACACGCCGCCGGGTCGGACCGTGCCCGGCCTCGAGCTGCGTCCGTACGACCGGAAGGTCATCGACAGCAGCCGGTTCGAGCTCGCGGTGGTGTTGCAGGAGGACGGTGGCGGCTTCACCGGATCATGGCAGTACGACGCCGAACTCTTCGACACCGGAACCATGGCCGAGCTGGTGGATCGTTACGGGGCCCTGGTCGACGAGCTGGCCGCGCGACCGGACCTGCGGCTCTCGCCTGACGGTGGCCAGGCGTGACCGGACCGGCGTGGGACCTCGACCTCGTGCTGACCTCGGTCGACGCCGGGAGCGGCCGGCCGGCCGTGTCCGACCCGGAAGGCGTTCTGACCTACCGAGAGCTGTTCGCGTCGGCCGACGCGCTGGCCTCGTCGTTGCGGGCACTCGGGGTGCGGCCCGGCGAGCCCGTCGTCGTCCACACGAGACTGTCACGGTGGGCGGTGGCCGCGATGCTCGGCGTACTGCGCGCCGGGGCCCAGTACGTACCGATCGACCAGGCCTTCCCGCGGGGCAGGCGGGCGGCCATGATCGGGGCGGCCCGTGCCCGGTTCGCGGTCGTCGAGCCGGATCCGCCCTACCCGGTCGAGCGCGACGCCTTCGAGGCGGTCGTTCCCGTCCCTGTGTCGGGCGGCCTGGCCGGCGGACCTGGGGACGTGATCACCGGGGAGCTGCCCGCTTACACGTTGTTCACCAGCGGGTCCGCAGGCGCCCCCAAGGGAGTGGTCGTGTCCCGGCGGGCGCTCGCGTACTCGACGTTGGCGCGGACGCGGTACTACCCCGAACCGCCGTCGACGTTCCTGCTCTGCTCGTCGATCTCTTTCGACAGCTCGGTGGCCGGGATCTACTGGTCCCTCGTCACCGGTGCGCACCTGGTCATCCCCTCGACGCACCCGGCGGACGTGGTGGCGCTCGCCGAGGCGGGCGAGCGCCACCGGGCGTCGCACCTGCTGCTGCTCCCGTCGCTGTACCGGATCTTGCTTGACGCGGCCCTCGGCCCGCTGCTGCGCTCGGTCGCCACGGTGGTCGTGGCGGGGGAGGTGTGCCCCCCGGCCCTGGTCCGGCTCCACCACGAGGTACTGCCGGACACGTTGCTGTACAACGAGTACGGCCCGACGGAGTGTGCCGTGTGGTCGCTGGCGCACCGGTGCGTCGCGGCCGACGGGCAACGGGACGACGTCCCGATCGGCCTGCCGATCCCAGGAACCACGACGTACGTGCGCTCCGGTGACCGCGCTGTGGCCGACGGCGAGGTCGGCGAGCTGTGGATCAGCGGCCCCGGCGTGGCGTCCGGGTACGTCGCCGGGGACGACTCCGCGTTCGGCACGATCGACGGGACGCGCGCGTACCGCACCGGTGACCTCGTCCGCGTCGACCAGCGTGGGGACACCCACTACGTCGGGCGCGTCGACCAACAGGTGAAGCTGTCCGGCGTCCGCATCGAGCTGACCGAGATCGAGCACCTGGTCGGCACGTACTCCGGGGCACGCGCCGTCGCGGTCGGCGTCGTTCGCGAGGGCGGCGAGCCCCGGCACCTGGTCGCCTTCGTGGTGGAACCGGGGGAGGGCTTCCGGCCCGAACTGGTGACCCGCAGGTTGCGCGACCACCTGCCCAGGGCCGCGGTGCCGAACCTGATCTGCCCGGTGCCCGCCCTGCCGGTGATGCCCAACGGCAAGACCGACCGGAGGCTCGTCGACGAGCTGGCCGTCGACCAGGTCCGGGCCGGGAGCCGACGATGACCCGCACTCCTCTGTGGACGGTTGCCGCGGATCTCACCGACCCGGCGCTGTACCGGTCCGGTCGGCAGTTCGGCGCATGGCGGCAGGCCCGCGCCGCACACCCGATCGCGTGGACCGAGTCCGGCCGCCTCGGCACGTTCTGGTCGGTCACCGGCTACGAGCTGGGCAGCTGGGTGTTGAAGCGGTCCCAACTGTTCGCGTCCGCGGACGGCATGCGACTCGGCGCCGACCCCGCGTCGGTCCGGGCGGCGTCGAACAAGATGCTCGTCGTGTCCGACGGAGACACCCATCAGAGGTTCCGCCGCGCGCACGCCCCGTACTTCACCGGCCGCGGCGTCGCCCGGCTCGGCGCCGACCTCGCCCGCCGGCTGGACGCCCACCTGGACGTACTGATCGGCGAGCGCGCCTTCGACGTGGTGACCGAGCTGTCCAGCAAGGTTCCCACGTGGACGGTGTGCGCGATGCTCGGCGTGCCCCGGCAGGACTGGTCGCTGCTCGCCGGTCTCGCCGCCACGTCCTTCGACGACACGGTGCCGCACACCCGTCGGAAGATGGCGAGCGCCCAGATATTCGCCTACTTCTGCGATCTCGTCGAGGAGCGGCGGACCGCGCCGCGTGACGACATCGTCAGCGCGCTGCTGCACCCGCCCTCGGGCGCGCCACGGCTGTCCGACGAGGAGATCGTGTTCAACTGCGACGGACTGGTCAACGGCGGGCTCGGCACCACCCGGCACGCAGTCTCGGATGCCGTTGTCGCGTTCGCGGAGAACCCGGCGGAATGGCGGCGGCTGGTCGAGAACCCGCACCTGGTCGACTCGGCCGTTGAGGAGGTGCTGCGCTGGACCTGCGCACCGCTGCACGTCATGCGCACCGCGACCAGGGACGTCCAGGTCGGCGACGCACGGGTGCGGCGCGGTGACCGGGTGGTGGTTTGGATTCCGTCGTGCAACCGGGACGAGGCTCACTTCGACGATCCCGAGCGGTTCCGGGTCGATCGCCGCGGTGTCCCCGCGCTGAGCTTCGGTGGCGGTCCGCACTACTGCATCGGCGCGCCACTGGCCCGGATGGAGCTGCGGATCCTGGTGCGTGCGCTGGCATCCCGGGTGTACCGCTTCGACCTGGTCGGCGAGGTGGTCCGCCGATCCGCCGACTTCCTCCTCGGTATCGACCGGCTGGAGGTCGTGGCGGCGAACGTGCAGGTTGCTCCCCAGTGAAGGCGGTCTCCATGGTCAGGAACCCACCACGCGACGACGTCGAGTCCATCCTCACCGGTATCTTCGAGGACCTGCTGAAGGTCTCCTCGGTGGGCGTGGACGAGTCGTTCTTCGACCTGGGCGGTCATTCGTTTCTCGCGGTGCAGCTCGTCGCGCGGATCCGCAAGAAGCTGGGCGTGACGCTTCCTCTGTCCGTGCTCTTCGAAGAGGACGAGGTAGACGGCGTGACCGTGTCCTCACTCGGGAAACTGGTACGCGGCCCGCACTCGCACGAAACCCGGCACGTCGTGCCACTGCGCCGGAACAGCGCCGCCGCGCCCCTGTACCTGGTGCACCCTGCCGGCGGTGACCTGGTCGGCTACCGCAGGCTCGCGGTTCACCTGGGGCACCACTGGTCGGTGTACGGCTTGCAGCCACCGCCACTGGCCCATCCGGATGCCGACCAGGACATCGCCCGGCTGGCCGCCGACTACCTGGATCACGTCCGAGCCCAGCAATCGGAAGGCCCCTACTTCCTCGCAGGCTGGTCGACAGGCGGCCTGATCGCCTTCGAGATGGCCGATCAGCTCCGCCGTGCCGGTGCCGAGGTCGGACTACTGGCATTGATGGATAGCTACTTCGGTGACCAGTTCCCCGATTACGACGAGGCGGCTGTCCTCCTGGACTTCGTCGCCGACCTCGCCCAAAAGTTCGGCGACACCCCGACCGTCCCCGAGGCCGAGCTCCGCGCCCTGCTCCACGACCGGGCAACCCGTGAGCTGCTGGAGCGGGTCGTCCCCCCGGACCTGGACGCGAACCGGATCCTCGAGCACCTGCACCTGTACCGCGCCCATGTACGGGCCGCGAAGGTGTACGAGCCGCAGTCGGGTGCCCGACGCCTTCTGCTCGTCCAAGCCGCCGACACCGACACTCCTATTCGGGAACGTGCCAGGCGCGCCTGGCAGTCCCGTGTCGAGGAGCCTCTCGACCACCACCTCATCGGGGGGGACCACTTCGCCCTCCTGCGGGAACCCCACGTGCGGGCGTTGGCGGACATCCTGACCGCCTTGTCGCCCGAGCACCGGTGACGGGAGCCCGAGCGTTCATCGACCCTTTGGGGTGCCGCGTGGTCTGACCTGTGCATTGGATGGCTTTCGTATTTCGAGTGGCGGTCGTTGTGTAGAAGTTGTGCGGCGCGCTGCGGTCGTCATCGGGGAGCATGCGGAGGGCGATTCGTGTTGACCGATGTACCGCGCTGCACCACCACGACCACCGCGGCACCGGACACCCCTCCACAGAACGGCTGTTGCGGCGTCGTGAGGCGTCCCCATCACCAGCCACCGCTACGCCTACATCTGGACTCGCATCCGACACTGGCCGCTGTATTGCGGGATCACGCCCAATCGCGAGGAACGCGACATCGTGGTGACGCACTCCTGCGGCACTCGAACGGCACCGCCCTGACCGGACGCCGCTACGACCTGCTGTGGAAACGGGTGCAGACGAACCTGGCCGTGATCGCGATGTCACGGACAATGTTGGTCACGTCATTCCCTTGCGGAGCGCGGCGAGGATGTTCCAGATCCGGGCTTGTGGTGTTGTTGCGGTTGCCCTTTGCTCGTCCGTGGACGCGGTATCCGTCACCGTCGGGGATGTTGCCGAGTTTCTTGATGCCGACGTGGACCAGGTTGCTGGGCGCGGCGTGTTCGTAGCGGTGGATCACCCGGCCGGTGGCGCGGTCCAGGTGTGCGAGTCGGGCCAGGTGGTAGCGGGTGAGCACGCGGTGCACCGTGGCCGGGTTCAGGTGGAGGAGGAACGCGATGCGGGCCGGTCCCCATCGGCGCAGGACGCGCAGGAACCGGGGACCGGGGGCGCGAGACCGGCGCCCCTACACCGCCCAGACCCGTGGCCGTCGGGGCGACGAGCCCAGCCCAGCCGCCGATGAACCACAGCCCGGCGGTTCGCCCGCACCGGTAACCATATCGACCATCGATGCTATCGTTTATCGATAGCATCGATGGTCGATATGGGGGCGTTATGGAGAAGAACAGGTCGTTAGAAGTGTTTTCCGGCATCGTGACCGTGCTGTTCTCGCTGGTCACGGTGTTCCTGGTGCTCGGATCGCTGGTGCAGGCGTTCTTCCTGCTGGGCGGGTCGGTGTGCTTCGACGCCACCGCGGGCATCGCGGACGTGAAACCAGACCTTCAGCCGCTGGACGGCCTGAAGATCGAGGGTTACAGCGCGGTCACGACGATGAACGTGTGCGTCACCCAGCCCAGTGTGGTGCAGAGGGTGCTCGGCATCGGGGTCGACGCCCCGTCGGCGTTCGCCTACGGCGGCGCGCTGTTCCTGCTGGCCGTGCTGCTCCGGCACGCGGAACGCGGTGGCGTCCACACCTTGGTGGTCGCGAAGCGGGTCGGCGGACTCGGCAGGTACCTGCTGATCGTCCTGCCACTGGCGATGCTCGTGGAGTCGGTGGCGCGGAACCTGCTGCTCGTGACCTCCGTGTCCAGTGAGGCCGAGGAACTCGGGTTCATCGGCAACTGGGACTTCCCGTGGTGGGCGGTCGTCACCGGCCTTGGGATGATCACGCTGTCGCGCGTGATGCGGGACAGCGCGGCGATGCGCGAAGACCTCGAAGGAACCGTGTGAGCATCCAGGTGCACCTCGACCGGCTGCTGGAGCAGCGCGGGATGACGCTGGTCGAACTGTCCGAGCGCGTCGGCGTGACCGTGGTCAACCTGTCCGTGCTGAAGAACGGCCGCGCCAAGGCGATCCGGTTCAGCACGTTGGCGGCGCTGTGCGAGGCGCTCGACTGCCAGCCGGGGGACCTGCTCAGCGAGCGGCGGTGAAGGAGGAGGGCTGGCGGCGTCGAGCCCCGGACCTACCTCCACAGCGCTTGGCCGACCACCCGCGCCCCGTGGGGGAACGCGGCGGGGTTCGGGCCCGCGAAGTTGAGCCGGAGGTACGGGCCGGTCGGCTCGGCGGGGAACCACTCGTCGTCGGCGCGACGATCACCCCTTGCATGGGGCTTGGGCTGCGGTGGGGCGGTCGTGTTCCAGCGTCAAGGCGGCTAGGCGGCCCAGCGGGTGGAACTGGCGGAGGAGTTCGGCGACCACGTCGATATCACGGTCGCGGTCGTCGTCGAGCAGAGTTGGGTCGACGCCGACGACGGCGAAGACGATCTCCGCAGCGCGGCAAGCACGAGTTCGCGCGCGATCCAGCACCGGCTCTCCGCCGGGGATCCTCCGCGTCGTCCTTGCGGTAGGGCGCGGCAGGTCGGCCGGTGTCGCCGGGGGCAGCGCTCCGGTGTCGACCAGGAACCCCGGCACGCCGGTGACCCTTGCGGTGGAAGTTGCGCGGGGCGACCGGCCCGTCCCAGAACTCCTCGAAGACCTCGTAGCTCCGCGCCGGTCCGGCCGTGACGATCAGCGGCCGGACCGGGGAGCTTCACCGATGTTCGATCGGGACACGCCGTTTATGTGAACCACCGGATGCCACAGCCTCCACTTGGCCATGATGGGACGGTGACCAGGACCGACGTCGACGAGCCCAAGCTGTTCCGTCGTGCCGACTGCGCGGCCGCCCTGTGGATCTCTCCGTTCGAGCTGTGATTGCGGCATCGCTTCGGGAGCTTCGTTCTCTCCGCAGGCACTGACGAGCACGGGCCGTATTGGTGCATCGAGGCGGTCAACCGGTGGGCGGCGGCCAGCGGGAACCAGCGACTGGTGCACGCCGCCCCTGCAGTCCTGGCCCACGGCGGAGGCACTGGCCGCCTACTGGGGCGCCCCAAGACGCCCAGGCTGCGTGGTGCAGGTGTGGAGCACCCTCACTGGCAGATCGGCGTGATGCGGAAATTGCCCGTCAGTGGCACCCCTCTGTGCGTGAACTGCTCGCCAAGTTGCCGGACATCGATGCCCTCGTGCGCGTCCAGTACGACTTCGGCCTCAACGGCCCCGGCCTGTCCCCCCAACTGGAGCACGGGTCCGGTCGGGCGGTTTGGTCCTCACGGACCCTGAACCGGTTGACCCTGTCGAAGGTGGCGTTGCCGCAGCCTCCAGAGGAACCGTTGCCGTCGTTGACCCGGCTGGTGCCGGTGCTGGTCTCGAAGGGTCCGTAGACCCCGTTGCCGTCCTGCTCCATGTCGCAGACCTCGACCCAGGTGCCGTTCGATGAGGCGTAGTCGCTGCCTCGTAGACCGTGCCCAGGACGCCGACGTCCGCTACAGCGCTCGGCGCGAACATGATCACTGATGCTATTCGGCGCATATGCATTGCCGCCAAATCTCGGCAACGTCTCTGCCGACGCGGGCACCTCGCTGCCGGTCCTGGGTAGTTTGCTCACCCTATGCGACGGGGCCGAGGTGCTGCTCAAGCCGGTCTCGGCTCACTGGTCAACCGGATCGGCGCGAAACCGGCCCTGCACGGCGGTCTGATCGCCCGGGACGACAGGCGCCGCATTCGGGCTCAATTGTCGGCTTCGGTCGGGGGACGACCACTCTGGCGAGTCTGGAGCCGGTGCTTGAACTCTAGCCCTAAGACCATTCTGTCCAACTCATCAATTTTACGGCGTATCTCGCCCACAGTCTCCTGGAGCTGCCGTCCTTGACGTCGCCGAGAACGTTGATCGTCCGGCGGTGGCCGTTCCGCCTCCCTCCACCTGCTGGTGGTACTCCTCGATGCCGTTGAAGAAGCGCCGAATGTCTTGGACCCTTTCGTACAGCCTTATATCCCCGGCGCCGAGGTCCGTGGCCCAGCCATCGAACCCGTCACCTTCTACCGCCAGAATGGCATCAAGCTCTGCAACTGAACCAGCCGAGGTTTCCGGAAGTCACCGCAGAGGGTGGTGACTCCGCAGAAAGTCGATCACTGGTGGCCACACGCGCTGAGGGTCGCTGAACGGTGCGGCATGCGCGAGGCCGTCAAGCTCGACATACTGCGCATCGGGGATGGCCTCGGCCACCTCCCGCGCCCGGACAGCGAACGTGTCAACGTCGAGCTCGAATCCCATCACGAGGCACGGCGTCGTTACTGCCCCCAATGACGGCAGCCGATCCGTGTACGTGGCAATGAAGGTGCCCGCCCGCTGTCTCCTGCGCGGGTCGGGGCGTCCTGTCCATTCGTTCTGCGTCGCACGCATACGCGCAACGAAGTTGTCATCGGCCAAGCGCTCTGGTGGGAACGCTGTCAGCAGCGCCATGGCGAGGCGCACGCTGTCCACGTCGTCTTCTCCATACGCGAGGCGGTCCCAGGATTGCTGGAGCGTCTTGTCGATCTCATTCTGTCGCCCGTAGGTGGCCAGCAATGCCGCACAGTTCACGGCCTCACGGGAGGCGAGCACCACTTCCTGGGCGATCGCGGCCCCCTGCGACCAGCCCACCAACGCAACAGGTTCACGACGACGCGCCAGGAACTCTACGACGCACCCAACGACGCTGCGCCAGTCCGACCTCGCCGGCCGATGCTCGAACGTGGTGACTCGATAGCCCAGCTCCAGCAGCTCATCGCGCACGACGGCCGACCAGCTCACGGGGTCCGCAAGAGGGTTGCTCAGGAACACCACCTCGGGGCCGAACCCCCAGCTGTGAACGACCCCGAGCTCATCCTCCGACTGGTCCGTTGCCACGAAACAAAGCCTGTCACACTGCTCCATCCACGACGCGTGAGGTTGTTCCCGAAGACCGGACACCGGATTTCATGCCACGAGGGCGAGAGCTCGACGGCAGCCGACACGGAATTCACACGGGGTCCGTGTCGAGTGTCGAATGTAGACGGTGGTGGTTTTAGTATCCCAGATAAGCAAAAATGTCTCGCTGGCCGTCATCGCGTGTGGCCCAGACTGACACCGATCTCGGTCTTGAGTTGGACGTAGGCGCACAAAAGTTGTCGATCACGGTCTTTTCCGTACAGCCATCGGGACGTATCGTAAGGACGCGACAAGACCCGCTCGTGGAATCCGGATCACCCGAAAAATATAATAACCAACGCTGACAGTCCGGACAACACCGTCTCTATTGGAGAATCGACGGACATAGCAAGATCATGATCGCTAACAGCTACCCGACGTCACCACCGACTATGAGCCAGAGCCGAATGTTTACAGTTCCCGTCGTTCGCCCCTACCTGCAAGAAGGTTGCTGCCATGCGGAGGACCTTGCCCAAAAAGGCAACTTTAGGTGGCCAGTGCCCCTTCCTGCAGAGGGTTGCTCGTAGGACTGCGCGCTGTGGCCATACTGTTGGCGTATGGCGAGATCGTCGTCGGGTCCTTCGTCTGCTTTCGGTAACTCCCACATTGTCGGACGTCTTGGGGTCGAGCTGTGTTCGTGGTCATGGAAGTTCTGGGCATCTTGGCTTTCGCGCTCGCGGGCGCCATGGATGCTGCACGGTCACGTCTGGACCTGTTCGGAATCGGCACGGCGGCGATCCTCACCGCGATCGGCGGTGGCGTGCTGCGGGACGTCCTCCTCGGGGTCGAGCCACCGATCGGGTTGCTGACCGCGTGGTACTTCGTGGCCAGCTTGGTGATAGCGGCGATTGTGGTCCTCTGGTACCCGCGGCTGTGGCGGTTCGACATGCCCGTGCAGTTCTGCGACGCGGTCGGACTGGCCATGTTCGCCATCACCGGCGCGACCAGGGCGATGGAGTACGGTACGCCGGTCTACGTGGCCGGCATCATCGGCATGATCAACGCTGTCGGTGGTGGCCTGATGCGCGAGGTCCTGGTCATGAGAGTGCCGACGGTGCTGCACAAGGAGATCTACGCGTTGCCCGCGTTCGGTGGTGGGATCCTCGTAGGACTCGGGTTCACCCTGCATCTGTCCCCCGAGGTCGTGGCGGTCGTGACTGTGCCGGTGGTGGTCATCGTGCGGATGTTGGCGGTGGTCCGGAAATGGAACCTCCCGACGGCGCGGATTCCCCAGACCCGGAACGTGCCTTCACGCGAACAGCGGCCTGGTCCAGTTCGGTCGGGGCCAGCCTTGCGCAGGCAGGAGGATGTCGAACGCACGCTCGAAATGTTTCCTGTCCTGCCCGGTAGGCAGGTCATCGGCCAACGAACGGCGCAGCATCCGCACGGCAAGCGGGTTGCCCTGGGCGCGATGCCTCAAGCCCAGCCTCGTCGGACCGGCCGCCCGTATGACGGGCGGCCGAGGATGACCAAGTGATATGGGGTTTCCGCAGGACAACGTATGAGGCTTCCATCAGCACATGTCATGCGTATTTTGAGCCGAAAGTGTTTGGTCGCCTACATGATGCGGACGTGCGGGGCTCGGAAATAGCTGCGAACGATGTGTGGTTGGCGCTGGCGGCGGGGCAGGAAGCGTTGGGTCTCGTGGCCGAGTCGATCCACGTTCCGAACCCGTGAGGCGCTGACGTTGCGTTTGAGGTCGGCGATAGGCTCCACCATCACGGCACAGTGCGGACGCCAGGAAGTTGGTCGTCTCTATCGGTGGCAGGCCGTCGTCGAGGCTGCGAAGTCGTGTGTAGATCGCGCGCATCGTGGCCCGGACGGGGATGTATTGCCCACCTGCCGCGCGTTCCAGGACCGTCAGGGTTGGCCAATGTGGTGGTGATCTTCTCGGCGGTCTTCGACTTCGTCTTCGCTTTGGTGGTCGCGACGACGGGTTGGCCGCTGGTTGGCGCGGTGCTCGGAGAGTTGGACGCAGTGCTGCTGCACCCGTGAAGAGTTGCAGCGGCCAGCACGAATGTGCTCCCTCGGAAGTCAGAAGACGCGGTCGGCGACGTGGACCCGTTCGGTTGCTTCGAGCGCGCGGCGAAGCTCGGCGGCCGGAACGGGGCCGGCGGGAGCTTGCATCATCTGTTCGCCGGGCGTGGCGGGGTCGGCGAGGTAGAGGCGGGTGTAGGCCGTGGTCTCCGGTTCGATGCGCCAGCTCTGTGCCAGCGTGCCGGCGTCGACGGTGTCGTAGCCGAGCTGGTGGATCAGTGTTGCCGCGGCGGTCTTCGCGTCGGCGTCGTCACCGGCGATCGGCAGCGCGCTGCGGTCGGGGGCGTCGGTGGGGCGGGCCAACTGGGGGATGTGGTGGGCCATGATGTTGTTGAACGCATTGACCAGTCGTGCGCCGTGGAAGTGGCGGTGGATCAGCTCGCTGGTGGTGATCTTGTCCTGGTCCAGTTCGGCGATCCGGCCGTCGCGGGACGGGTAGTAGTTGCTGGTGTCGAGCACGATCTTGTCGTTTAGCAAGTCCGCGGGAATGGCGGCGTGCGCAGTCAGGGGGACGGACAGCAGGATGAGGTCACCGGCGTGGGCTGCCTGCTCGACGGTGCCGGGGGTGGCCAGCGGGCCCAGTTCGGCGATGAGGCCGGTGAGGCTTTCCGGCCCTCGGGAGTTGGCCACGACAACCGGGATACCTGCCGTTACCGCGAGGCGCGCGACGGCTGCGCCGATGTTTCCGCTTCCGATGATGCCAACGGTGGGCATGTCTGGTCCTGCTTCCTGTTGATGGCGGCGTCCGCTTCGTGAGGCGGTTCTTCAGCGGTGCGACGTGAGTCGCCTGGGCCGGGACGCCGGCGGTGCTCCCCAAGGTATTGGGAGGCAGCCTCCGCTTCTCTGCAAACGATACGGAGGCGGTCTCCGTATCGTCAACGTGATGCATTCGACGCCGGCCCGGTCGCGCTGGAAGTCCTCGGAGCGGCTCGTCCGGGCGGACGTCGGACGATCGAGATCCGACAGGCGATGTCAACGCCGACCCGTACGCACCCGTGCCGGGGTGCGGATCGATGGGAGTCGGTCTCAACGTCGAGGATTCGGCGCTGCCGCTGCGGGGGTGGCCCAACCGGTGCGCATCAAGGCGCTCAGCGCCTGGGGCGAGGACTCGTCGGCCATCGCGGCGCCGCGTACCCAGCTCGTGGCCAGCACGCCCAGGAACAGGTCGCGGCCGCACACCTCGGGACGGGCACCCCCGTCGCGTTGGGCTGCGTGGAGAAATTCGTCGGTGGTGGTGATGTAGCCCTGGCAGGTGAGGGCCAGTGGCGAGGCGTCCTCGGCGGCCGCTGCTCGCAGCGGTTCGGGCAGGCCGTCGAAGGCGGTGGCCCACTCGCCGAGCGCGTCCAGCCAGAGGGTGAGCGCGGCGGTGGTGTCCCGCTCGTCCTGGCGGATGGCGTCGCGACGTGCCACCAACTCCTCCGCGCGTGCGTGGAGCAGGGCGGCCAGCAGTGTCTCCCGGTTGGGGAAGTGCCGGTAGAGGGTTCCCGCCCCGACGCCGGCGCGCTTGGCGATGGCCTCCAGCGAACTGGCGACGCCGTGCTCCGAGAAGTGCTGCTCGGCGACCTGCAGCAGATGCATCCGGTTGCGCTGCTTGTCCGTGCGCGGCCGGCGTCCGCTTGTTCCCGTGCTCCCGGTCACTTCTCCACGTCCTTCCTTGGAAAAACGGATACAGCCTCCGTATGGTGATGCAGACTAAACGGAGACTACCTCCTCATTGTTGGGATGACGAGTTCCGCCCGGCCGGGCGACAGCTGCGCAAGCAATCTCCGGACCCACACCCAGTCGAAGGACATGCCGTGACCGCACCGCAGATGCTCCTGGCCATCCAGATCGCCAACGGCTACGGGGCTCAGCCCGGGGCCTGGCGCATGCCCGGCGTGGACCCGTCCAGCTACACCGACATGGACACCATCGTCCGGTACGCGCAGGCGGCCGAACGAGGAAAGATCCAGCTCGTCTTCCTGGCCGACACCCCTGCCCTCACCGCCGACCTCCATCGCGAGACCCCGCAGCACGCCATCGACCCGCTGGTCGTGCTGACGTCGATGGCACGCGGCACCGAGCGAATCGGTCTGGTCGCCACTGGCTCAACGACGTTCAACGAGCCGTACACGATCGCGCGGCAGTTCAAGGCCTTGGACGTGGTCAGCCACGGCCGGGCCGGCTGGAACGCGGTCACCACCTCGACCCCGGCCGCCGCGGCGAACTTCGGCGGCGTGGTGCCGCCGCGTGCGGAGAAGTACGAGCGCGCCCACGAGGTCGTGCAGGTGGTGCAGGCGCTGTGGGGCAGCTGGGAACGCGACGCGTGGGTCCGTGATGTCACCGGCAGGCGGTTCGCCGACATGAGCAAGATCCAACCGGTCAACCTCGGCGGCCGCTACGTCGCCTCCCGCGGACCGCTGCCCATTCCGCCGTCCGAGCAGGGCCAGCCGGTCGTCTTCCAGGCCGGCGGCGGGGAGAACGGCCTCGAACTGGCGGCCCGCTACGCCACCGGCGTCTACGCCAACCCCTTCACCATCGAGGAAGGCCGCGCACACCGGACGGCGCTGCGGGACGCGGCCGAACGCGTCGGGCGGAACCCCGACGAGATCAAGCTGTTCGCAGGCTTCATGCCCACCGTCGCCCCCACCAAGCGAGCCGCCCTGGACCGGCGGCGCCTCTTGGACGAGTCGGTCGACCTGCACCAGCGGGTGGGCTACCTCGGGGCCATGCTCGGCCTGCGGCTGAACCCCGGCCGGCTCGACGAACCGCTCACCGCACGGCAGCTCACCGATGCCCGTCCCAGCCCGGCCGACCCGCGCTCGGCGCACGCGCTGCACGTGGTCCGCGAGGGTTGGTCGCTGCGCGACGTGCTGGCCCACGGGGTCATCGACTACCACCCGGTCGTACCCGGCACCGCCGCCGAGGTCGCCGATCACATGCAGCAGTGGTTCGAGGCCGGCGCCTGCGACGGCTTCTCCCTGGCCATCGACGTCTACCACGACGGCATCGACGCCTTCGTCGACGAGGTCATCCCGCTACTGCAGGAACGCGGTGTGTTCCACCTCGACTACGCCGGCACCACCCTGCGCGAGCACCTCGGCGCACCCGCTCAGTACGGGCTCGACCCCCGCCTGACCGAAACGACGTCCGCGGTCAGCTGAGGGCTGCCGCCCCGCATCGACTCGATACATGAACAGAGAGACGCACATGACAACACCGGACACCACGACATCGGACGTCGCGGCCCCAGCACCCGGGACCCGGCGCAGCGACCGGCTCGCACCGGGAGACGGCCTGATCATCGCACTGCTGATGATCTCGGCGTTCGTCGTCCTGCTCAACGAGATGATGCTGGGGGTGGCGCTGCCCACCCTGATCGCCGACTTCGCCATCACCCCGAGCACCGGGCAGTGGGTCACCACCGGCTACCTGCTGACCCTGGCGGTGCTGATCCCGGCGACCGGCTTCATCATGCGCCGCTACCACCTACGCACGATCTTCCTGGGCGCGCTGTCGCTGTTCACCGTCGGCACCGCCATCGCCGCCGCCGCACCCGGCATCGAGATCCTCCTTGCCGGCCGCATCATCCAGGCCGCAGGCACCGCCGTCTTCGTCCCCCTGCTGATGACCACCACCATGCGCCTGGCCCCTGCCGCCCGCCGCGGCCAACTGATGGCCCTGGCCACGGCCGTGCCTGCCGTCGCGCCGGCGGTCGGGCCCGCCCTGTCCGGGGTGGTGCTGTCCGGGCTGAGCTGGCGATGGCTGTTCATCATGATGCTGCCCATCGCCGGAGCCGCGCTCGCGCTGGGAGCGGTGAAACTGCGCAACATCACCACACCCGAGCCGGTGACCCTCGACGTACCGTCGCTGCTGCTGTCCGCGGTCGGGTTCGGCGCCCTCGTCTACGGCCTGGCCTCGATCGGCGAGGCGGCAGCCGGTCACGCACCGGTCCCGCCCTACCTGCCGATCGCGCTCGGACTGGCCGGCGTCGCCGCGTTCGTCAGACGCCAGATCGTGCTCCAGCGCGGTGCAGGAGCGTTCCTTGACATGCGGATCTTCCGTGCGAAGTCGTTCACGGCACCGGTGCTGGTGATGCTCATCCTCGCGCTCAACGGCTTCGGCACGCTCATCGTCCTGCCCCTGGTGCTGACGGACGTGACCGGTCTGAGCACCTTCGCACTCGGCCTGCTCCTGGTTCCCGGCGGGGCTGTCATCTCGATCGTCTCCGCCCTCGGCGGCCGGGTCTACGACCGCCTCGGCCCACGCCCCCTTGCCATCCCCGGCGCGATCATCTGGACCGCGACCTTCTGGCTGCTCACCCGGCTCGACGAAAGCACCAGCGTGTGGACCATCCTCGCGATCTACCTCGTCATGACCGGCGCACAGGCGCTGATGTGGGGACCCATGACCACGGCAGCCCTGGCGTCGCTGCCCGACGCACTCCACCCGCACGGCAGCGCCGCCTTCGGCACCGTCCAACAACTGGCCGGCGCCGCCGGCGGAGCGGTCCTCATCTCGGCCTACACGATCGGGGCGAACGCGCCGGACACCGGCGCACTCAACCTCGCCCAATCCGTCTCCGCCTCGCAGGCCGCCTTCACCACCGCCGGAATCCTCGCCATCGGCGCCATCCTCGGCACCCTCTTCGTCGGCAAAGCACCTGCTAATCACGAGGCGTCCGCGTCACACATCCCCGACACCGAGACCATCCAGCCCTAGGAGGGCATCTGGTCTACTTTTGAGCGGTTGTGTCCGGTTTGACTGGATCGTTTCGCCAGGTTTGGGTGGATTCACCAGTCAAGTGGAAACTCATTCTGTCAGTCACCGCCCGGAGGGCCATCGCGCGCGAGCGCT
Source organism: Umezawaea sp. cmx-9-4 (assembly GCA_049997955.1). Taxonomy (GTDB): domain Bacteria; phylum Actinomycetota; class Actinomycetes; order Mycobacteriales; family Pseudonocardiaceae; genus Umezawaea. The sequence goes on from JAEBDY010000019.1 coordinate 96,997, forward strand.
GCGGCAAGGTCTCGTAATCGCGCACCAGTCGACGGTGCTGCATCAACCAGCCGAAGGTCCGCTCGACCACCCATCGGCGAGGAAGCACGTAAAACCCTTTTGCGGCAACACGTTTGATGACTTCGACACGGACACCCTGTCGAGCGCCGTGGCGCACCACCTCATCGTTATGCCCGCCGTCCACCCAGACGATCAACATATTCGGCTGCGTGGGGGTCACGTGGTCCAGAAGCCGTCGCCCCGCGGTCGAGTCTTGCACCGAGGCCGCGGTCACGATCACCGCGAGCAGTAGACCGGGCGCATCGGTGGCGATGTGCCGCTTGCGACCGTTGATCTTCTTGTTCGCATCGATCCCCTGCTCGGATTCGTTGATATTGCAGGAAATTTTCACACTCTGCGAGTCGAGGATGGCCGCGGTCGGGGCAGTCGACCGTCCATTCGCGACACGAACCCGGTCTTGCAGAAGGTCATGCATCACCAGGTGACGCCCACCGATATTGGGGCTTTGCGACGCGCCGGGTGAACCCGTCTACCGGCCGTTCGTCGACCCCGACCGGCTCGCCGCGTGCTTCGGCCTGGTCGGGTTCACTGTGCCGCACGAGACCGCCGACATGGACGCGCGTCGGCGGCGTTTCCGACCGATGCGACCGGCGAGGTGGACGCGACAGCGGACCGCCTGGGGCCGCGCCTGATGCGCCACCCGACGACACGGCGGCGATCGAGCACGCCACGAAGATCCACACCGACACGACCGCGCTCGATCTCGCCGGATCGACCACGGACTCGGAAGCCGCCACCTGTGTGAGCATCGAGGCCTCGACCGCCGTGCACGGAGTGTCCGGAGTGGACGTACCGGGCGCAGCCGTGGTGTGCGTCGTCGGGACCGGCCGCCCGACCACCTTGTCGATCCGCTCCACCTCTCCGTCGACCCCAGGAGGTGTCGACGCCTCGACGGCACACCGCTGGCCTTTCCCTGGCGGTGATCCTTCCAGCAGACGTTCTTCCCGTTGTCCTGAAGGTACTTCGTCCGGCCCGACCGGACGCACCCACCGCGATCACCGCCACCCGTGCGGCGATGTCGCGGGCGCGAAACTGCCGTCGGACTGCCGGTGGACTGCCCGTTCCCGGACTCGGGCCTCCTTATGCTCGGTGAGGTGATCCGCTGTCCCCGCACGGCCACGGCACCGGGCGGGACTCGACAAGATGATCCGGGGGACTCTGTGGCGCTGGTCGAGCGTGATGCCGAACTGGCAGCGGTCGTGGACGTCGTGACGGCCGCGGTCCGGGGCGACGGCGGAGTGGCGCTGGTCAACGGTCCGGTCGGGGTTGGCAAGACGGAACTGCTGCGCGCCGCGCGTGCCGCGGCGGCGCAGGCGGGCTGCGCGGTGCTCCACGCGGCCGGGTCGGCCGCCGAGCGCGCCGTCCCGTTCGGCGTGGTCGCGCAGTTGTTCCGGCACAACGGACTTCCGCCCAGACTCGCCGAGGAGGTGGCCGGGATCATCGGGCGGGCCAGGACTTCCGGCACACCGGCGGCCGACAGCGAGGCCGTGCACGAGCTGTGCGCCACCGTCCTGGACCGGGCCGACGAAGGACCCGTGCTGGTCGTCGTCGACGACGTGCAGCACGCGGACCAGTTCTCCCTGCGTTTCCTGCTCTCCCTGGTCCACCAGCTGCACTCGGCGCGGATCCTCGTCCTGCTCGCCGAGCTCCAAGGCGCCGACCAGGCCTCGTCGCCGCTGCTGCGCGCGGAGGTCCTCCGGCACGGCCGGGGCAGGCGGATCAGGCTGGATCCGTTGTCGCGCACCGGTGTGCAGCGCGCCATCGCGGACCGGCTCGGTACCCGCGCCGCGCTGAAGCTCGCGACGTCGTGCCACACCGCCAGCGGCGGCAACCCCTTCCTCGTGCACGCCCTCGTCGAGGACCACGTCGCCGCGACGGCGGAGCGGTCGCGTGGGCGGTCCACCGGACTGGCCTTGGGCGACTTCTTCCGCGAGGCCGTGGTGGCCTGCGTGCACCGCTGCGGCCCGCGCGCCGTCGAGATCGCGAGAGCCGCGGCCGTGCTCGGCGGGGCGTGCTCGACCGACCGGCTGGCCGCGCTGACCGGGGTCGCGGCGCACGACGTCGACCGGATCGCACGCGGCCTGACGGCCTCGGGTCTGCTGCACGCGGGCGGGTTCCGGCAGCGGGTCGCGAACGACGCCGTGCTCGCCGAACTCGACGCACGGGCCCACGACCGACTGCGCCTGCGCGCCGCGGAACTGCTGCACGGCGAGGGCACACCCGCGCCCGAGGTCGCCCGCCAGCTCGTCGCGGTTGCGGAGGTGTCCGGCACCTGGGCCGTCGACGTCCTCAAGGCCGCTGCGGAGCACGCGCTGCTCGACGGGGACGTCCGGGTGGCCGAGCGGTACCTCGACCGCGCCGACCGGGCGTGTGCCGACGACCGCGAACGGGCACCGGTGCTCGCACTGCTCGCCCGTCTGGGCTGGCAAACCAGCCCGTCGTCCGTTGCACGGCACCTGTCCCGGCTGGCGGCGTCCGACGTCCGCGCGCTGCCCGCCCCGCTCGCGACCCCGGTGATCGGCTACCTGCTGTGGCACGGCAGGGTCGAGCAGGCCCGGCAGGCCGTAGCGGTACCTGACGCGCCGCCGAGCACCGACCGGGTGGTCGAGTTCTGGGTCTCCCACAACTACCAGGCGCTCCTGGGTCGGGTGCCCGCCACGGCGCTGACCGCGCTCGCCCGCGCCGAACTCGGCGTGGACGCGGTCACCGCGGGCCCGTTGCTGCAGGCGGTCACCGCGCTGGTGTCCGTGCTGGTGGACGGCCCGGACGACCACGCCGTCGCCGCGGCGGAGTGCGTGCTGCAGGGCAACGCCCTGTCGCACCGGACGGTGGACGCGGTGCGGACCGCACTGGAAACCCTGGTCCACGCGGACGAACCGGACCTCGCGGTGCGCTGGTGTGACGACCTGGTCGCCGAGGCCTCCAGGCAGGGCGCTCCAGCGTGGCAGGCGGTGTTCACCGCGATCCGGGCCAGGATCGCGCTGCGGCTCGGAGACCTCGCCGGTGCGGAGTGCCACGCGCGCTCAGCGCTGGCGCTGCTCCCGGCGGAGGGTTGGGGCGTCGGCATCGGCGAACCGCTGGCCTGCCTCGTGCTCGCGTCGACCGCCATGGGCAACCTCGACGAAGCCGAACGCCACCTCGCCCGACCCGTGCCGGAAGCCATGGCGGACACCGGGTTCGGGGTGGCGCACCGGTACGCCCGCGCACGCCTGCACCTGGCGTCGGGGCGCCTGCAGGCAGCGTTCGGCGACTTCCGCGCCTGCGGTGAACTGCTGGCGCACCGGGGCTTGGACCTGCCCGCGCTGCTGCCGTGGCGGACTGACCTGGCCGAGGTGAACCTGCGCCTCGGCAGGACCGAACAGGCGCGCGACCTCGCCGAGAGGCAGGTGGAGCTGCTCAACGGCGCTCGCGGACGGGCACGGGCGCTGTCGCTGCGCGCGCTGGCAGCGACCGACCGGACGAACCGGACCGTCGAACTGCTGACCGAGGCCTCGGACCTGCTGCGGGACTGCGGCGACCGGCTGGGCCTCGCGGTCGCGCTGTCCGACCTGTGCGGGGCGCTGCTGGACGTCGACGAGGTGGACCAGGCGCAACTGGTCGTGCGACGCGCTTTCCACGTGGCCAGGTCCTGCCAGGCCGGTCCGCTGTGCACCGAGCTGTCCCGCGGGCCCGCGGGCCGGTGGATCGAGCTGCCCGCGATCGGCGTCGACGGCGCGGACACGCTCAGCGACGCCGAGCGGAAAGTCGCCGGCATGGCCGCCGCGGGCCGCGCGAACCGCGAAATCGCCCGGACGCTGTTCATCACCATCAGCACGGTCGAGCAGCACCTCACCAAGGCCTACCGGAAGCTCAACGTCAGCCGGCGCAAGGACCTCCCGCCCGATCTGTTCCCCGACATCGCGGACACGGCCTGATCCCGTGCCGACACCAGTTCCCAGGAGGTCCGGAGTGGTCAACGCCGTGCACGGGACGCGATCCGGCAGCGGGCAGGACGTCGCGGTGGTGGGGATGGCCTGCCGACTGCCGGGCGCGGACTCCCCGGAGGCGTTCTGGCGACTGCTCGCCGGCGGCACCAGTGCCGTCTCCCCGGCGCCCGCGGACCGGCTCGCCGCGGATGTCGACGCGCCGCACCACGGCGGTTTCCTCGCCGACGTCGCCGGGTTCGACCCTGCCTTCTTCGGCATCTCGCCGCGCGAGGCCGCGATGATGGACCCGCAGCAGCGCCTCGTGCTGGAGCTGGCCTGGGAGGCGCTGGAGGACGCCAGGACGGTGCCCGCGACGCTGGCGGGCACCAGGACGGGCGTGTTCGTCGGCGCGATGGCGGACGACTACGCGGCCCTCCTGCACCGGCGGGGACTCGACGCCATCACCCAGCACACGCTGACCGGCCTGCACCGCGGCGCGATCGCGAACCGGGTGTCGTACCTGCTCGACGCGCACGGCCCGAGCCTGACCGTCGACTCGGGGCAGTCGTCGTCGCTGGTGGCCGTGCACCTGGCGTGCGAGAGCCTGCGGTCCGGCGAGTCCATCATCGCCGTCGCGGGCGGGGTGAACCTGATCCTCGCGCCGGAGAGCACCGTCGGCGCCGACCGGTTCGGAGGCCTGTCACCGGACGGGCGCTGCTTCACCTTCGACGCCCGCGCCAACGGCTACGCCCGCGGCGAGGGCGGGGGACTGGTCGTGCTGAAGCCGCTGGCCGCGGCACTGGCCGACGGCGATCGGATCCACTGCGTCATCAGGGGCGGCGCGGTCAACAACGACGGCACGGGCGAGAACTTCACGGCACCGAACCCGTTGGCGCAGCAGGAGGTGCTCCGGGAGGCCTACCGGGACGCGGGCGTCGATCCCGGCTTGGTGGGGTACGTCGAGCTGCACGGCACCGGCACCAGGCTGGGTGATCCGGTCGAGGCGGCCGCGCTCGGGGCGGTCGTCGGCACGGCGCCCGGCCGGACGGCACCGCTCGTCGTCGGCTCGGCGAAGACCAACGTCGGTCACCTGGAGGGCGCGGCGGGTGTCGTCGGCCTGCTCAAGCTCGTCCTGGCGATCCGCCACCGGGGGCTGCCCGCCAGCCTGAACTTCGAGCACCCCAACCCGGACATCCCCCTCGCCGCCCTGAACCTGGTGGTGCCGACGGAGTTCGCCGAGTGGCCGGACGACGACGGCCCGCTGCTCGCGGGGGTCAGCTCGTTCGGGATGGGCGGCACCAACTGCCACCTCGTGCTGTCGTCGCCACCGGAGTCGCCGCCCGCCCCCGTCGTCGCCGAGGACCGGGCCGTCCCGGTGGTGCTGTCCGGTGTCGGTGCGGAGGCGGTGCGGGCACAGGCCGCGAGGCTCCGGTCCTTCGTGGACGGGAATCCGGACCTGGCGTTGCCGGACCTCGGTCGTTCGGCCGCCACCACGCGCACCGCGTTCCGGCACCGGGCGGGTGTCGTCGCGCGGGATCGTGGCGGACTGCTGCGCGCGCTCGACGGGCTGGCCTCCGGCGTGACGCCGGTGCGGTCGTCCGACGGGGGCGGAGGGGTCGCGTTCCTGTTCTCCGGCCAGGGTGCCCAGCGGACTGGCATGGGGCGCGAGCTGTGCGCCAGGTTCCCGGTGTTCGCCGACGTGGTCGCGGCCGTGGGCGTGCCGCTGGACGAGGTCGACGCGCGGCGCACGGAGTGGGCCCAGCCCGCGCTGTTCGCCTTCGAGGTCGGGATGTTCCGGCTGCTGGAGTCCTGGGGCGTCCGGCCGGACTACCTGGTGGGGCACTCGGTCGGCGAGCTGGCGGCGGCGCACGTGGCCGGAGTGCTGTCGCTGCGGGACGCGGTCGCGCTGGTGTCCGCGCGGGCCCGGCTGATGCAGGCGCTCCCCGGCGGCGGGGCGATGGTGTCGCTCCGGGTGGCCGAGGCCGAGGTGCGGCCGCTGCTGGTCGAGGGGGTCTCGATCGCCGCGGTCAACGGCCCGGAGGCGACCGTGGTGTCCGGCGACGAGGAGCCGGTGCTGGCACTGGCGGCGCACTTCGCGTCGCTGGGGCGCCGCACGAAGCGGCTCCCGGTGTCGCACGCCTTCCACTCGCACCGGGTGGACGGGATGCTGGCGGAGTTCGGGGCCGTCGCGGAGGGGCTGACCTACCACGAGCCGCGCGTTCCCATCGTCTCCAACGTGACCGGCGGTCGCGCCACCGACCTGACCTCACCGGAGTACTGGGTCCGGCACGTGCGCGAGGCGGTGCGGTTCGCCGACGGGCTCGCGTGGCTGGGTGACCGGGGCGTCACCACGTTCGTCGAGCTCGGACCGGACGCCGCGCTGACCGCGTTGGGCCGCGACTGCCTGCCGGACGCTGCTTTCGTGGCGTCCCAGCGCAAGGACGTGCCCGAGGAGACCGCGCTCGCCGAGGCGGTCGCGGAACTGCACACCTGTGGTGTCGAGGTCGACTGGGAGGCCGTGTTCGCGGGAGCCCGCGTGGTCGACCTGCCCACCTACGCGTTCCAGCGCCAGGACCACTGGTTCGACCGCACGGCAGGCCCGGCGCCGGAACCGGTGCGCGGACTGGACGACCTGCTCGCGGTCGTCCGCGCCCACGCGGCGGCCGTGCTCGGCCACCCGTCGGGCGACGACGTGGCCGCGGACCTGACCTTCAAGGGCCTGGGGCTCGACTCGATCGGCTCGGTCGAGCTGTGCCGCCGTCTCGACGACGCCACCGGTCTGCGCCTGCCCTCGACCCTGCTCTACGACCACCCAACACCCGCGGACCTGGCCCGGCACCTGGAGTCGCTGGCCTCCGGCGACCGGGACGCGGTGGAGGTCGTGACGCGCGCCGCGCCAGACGAGCCGATCGCCATCGTGGCCATGGCGTGCCGGTACCCCGGCGGGATCGGCTCGCCGGAGGACCTGTGGCGGCTGCTGGCCGAGGGCGGGGACGCGATCACCGGGCTGCCCGTGGACCGCGGCTGGCGGCTCGACTCGCTCTACGACCCGGACCCCACGCGCAACGGCAAGTCCTATACCCGTGAAGGCGGGTTCCTGCACGACGCCGCCGAGTTCGACGCCGCGTTTTTCGGGATCTCGCCGCGCGAGGCGCTCGGCATGGACCCGCAGCAACGGCTGCTGCTGGAGACGTCCTGGGAGGTGCTGGAGCGCGCGGGCATCGACCCGGTGTCGTTGCGCGGCAGCCGATCGGGTGTCTTCATCGGTGCAACGCACCTCGACTACGGTCCCCGGCTGCACGAGGCCGCGCCGGGGCAGGACGGCTTCGCCCTCACCGGCAGCACGACCAGCGTCGCCTCCGGCCGGATCGCCTACACGTTCGGCTTCGAAGGGCCCGCGATCACCGTGGACACCGCCTGTTCGTCGTCGCTGGTGGCGCTGCACCTGGCGTGCCAGGCGCTGCGGCAGGGCGAGGCGACGCTGGCCATCGCGGGCGGCGCGACGGTGATGTCCGGTCCCGGCATGCTCGTCGACGCCAGCAGGCTGCGCGGGGTGTCCGTGGACGCTCGGTGCAAGTCCTTCGCGGCCGCCGCCGACGGCACCGGTCTGGCCGAGGGCGTCGGTGTGCTGCTGGTGGAACGCCTGTCCGACGCCCGTCGTCACGGCCACTCCGTGCTGGCCGTGGTGCGCGGGTCGGCGGTGAACTCCGACGGTGCCTCCAACGGGCTGGCGGCGCCCAACGGTCGTGCCCAGGAACGAGTGGTGCGGCTGGCACTGGCCAACGCCCGACTGTCCACTTCGGACGTCGATGTGGTGGAGGCGCACGGTACCGGCACGAAGCTCGGCGACCCCATCGAGGCCAACGCGCTGATCGCGACCTACGGTCGGGACCGGGACCGGCCGCTCTGGCTCGGCTCGGTGAAGTCCAACATCGGCCATACCCAGGCCGCAGCCGGGGTCGCGGGCGTGATGAAACTCGTCCTCGCCCTGCGGCACGGCGAACTGCCGCGCACGCTCCACGTCGACGCGCCGTCGCCGCACGTCGACTGGGCGGCTGGTGCCGTCGAACTCGCCACGGAGCCCCGGCCGTGGCCGCGCGATCCGGAACGACCGCGCCGCGGCGGCGTGTCGTCGTTCGGCATCAGCGGCACCAACGCGCACGTGGTCCTCGAAGAGCCTGATGACCAGGACGAACAGCCCGTCGCCACAGCGCCGCAGGTGCTGCCGTGGATGTTGTCCGCAAAGACCTCGGACGCCCTGGCGGCGCAGACGGCGCGGCTCGCGGAGTTCGTCACCGCGAGTCCCGAGTCCGACCTGGCCGACATCGCTTCCTCACTGGCGGGCACTCGCGCCCGGCTCCAGCACCGTGCCGTCGTCGTGGCGGCCGACCGGGACGGTTTCCTGGCCGGGCTCGCCGCGTCGCCGGTGACCGGTGTAGCGCGCGACACGGGCAAGGTGGCGTTCGTCTTCCCCGGCCAGGGTTCGCAGTGGGTCGGCATGGCCCGTGACCTGCTGGCGCAGTCGCCGGTGTTCGCGGCCAGGATGGCCGAGTGCGCCGCCGCGCTGGCGCCGCACGTGGACTGGTCGCTGTTCGACGCACTCGGCGACGCGGCGGCGCTGGAGCGCTCCGACGTCGTGCAACCCGTGCTGTTCGCGGTGATGGTGTCGTTGGCCGAGGTCTGGCGTTCGCTGGGTGTCGTGCCCGCCGCGGTCGTCGGCCAGTCGCAGGGCGAGATCGCCGCGGCCTGCGTGGCCGGGGCGCTGTCGCTGCCGGACGCGGCCCGCGTGGTGGCGCTGCGATCCAAGGTGGTGCTGGTCCTGTCGGGTCGCGGTGGCCTGGTGTCGGTGCCGCTGCCGGTGGACGAGGTGCGCGGCCTGCTCGGCGAGGGCTTGTCGGTCGCGGCCGTGAACGGCCCGTCGTCCATCGTGGTGTCCGGAGACTTGGCGGGGCTCGAGGTCCTGCTCGCCACGGTCGAGGGGGCCAAGCGCGTCCAGGGCGACTACGCCTCGCACTCCGCGCACGTCGAGGAGGTCCGCGACGACCTGCTGGCGGCTTTGGTGGGCATTACCCCACGCACGCCCGAGATCCCCTTCGTGTCCACGGTGACCGGCGAGCCGGTGGAGGTCGCCGACGCCGAGTACTGGTACTCGAACCTGCGGCGCACGGTGCTGTTGGAGCCCGTCATCAGGGACCTGGCCGAGCACGGGTTCGGCACGTTCGTCGAGGTGAGCACGCACCCCGTGCTGCGGATGCCGTTGACCCAGACCGTCGGGGACGCGGTGGTCAGCGGCACGCTGCGCCGCGACGAGGGAGGATTGGCGAGGTTCCTCACGTCGGCCGCGGAACTGTGGGTGCGCGGTGTCGACGTCGACCTGCTGGGAGGTTTCACCGGCCGTCGGGTCGACCTGCCGACATATGCGTTCCAGCGCAAGCGCTTCTGGCTCGACGTGCACAGCGAGGCTCTCGGCAACGACCTGGCCTACCGGCTCGCCTGGCAGCCGGTGGACGTGCCCGCCGCGACCGCGCTGCCGGGCCGCTGGGTTGTGGTCGCGCCGCTGTCGCTGGCCGACGGCGACTTCGTGCGAGCCCTGGTCGGGCTGGGCGCGGAGGTCGTCGTGGACGGCCAGGTCGAGGGTCCCGCCGACGGGGTGCTGTCCCTGCTGGCGTTCGGGCCCGACGCGCTGCACCGGACCGCCGCCCTCGTTCGGGACCCTGGCACCGACGCCCCGCTGTGGGTAGCGACCAGCGGCGACGTCGACCAGGCCGCCCTCTGGGGGCTCGGGCGGGTGGCCGCCCTGGAGCACCCGGACCGCTGGGGCGGGCTGGTCGAACTGCCGGATGTGCTCGACGGCCGCGCCGCCCGACGACTCACCGGTGTCCTGGCTGGGACCGGTGAAGACCAGATCTCCCTGCGCGGCAACGGTGTCCAGGCACGCAGGCTCGTCCGGACCCGGCTCACGCCCGCGCGGCCGTGGCGACCGGCGGGCACCGTCCTGGTCACCGGCGCGACCGGTGTGCTCGGCCCGAAGGTGGCGACGTGGTTGGCCCGCAACGGTGCCGAGCACCTGCTGCTCGTCAGCCGCCGCGGTCCGGACGCCCCCGGCGCGGAGGCCCTGCGCGCCGACCTGACCGCGCTGGGCACGGCGGTCACCATCGAGGCCTGCGACGTGGCGGACCGGGACGCGCTCGCCGCGCTGCTGGCTCGGCACCCGGTGTCGGCCGTGGTGCACGCGGCCGGTGTCCTGGACGACGGTGTCATCGGATCGCAGACGCCGCAACGGATCGACGCGGTGCTGCGGGCCAAGGCGACCGCCGCCGTCAACCTACACGAACTGACCTCCGACCTGTCCGCGTTCGTCCTGTTCTCCTCGGTCGTCGGCACCCTGGGCCGGGCGGGGCAGGCGACGTTCGCCGCCGCCAACGCGGTGCTCGACGCGCTCGCCCGGCACCGGCACGACCAGGGCCTCGCCGCGACCTCGATCGCGTGGGGGCCGTGGCAGGGCGACGACATGGTGGGGGAGGAGCTGCGCCGCGGCGGCCTGTCGCCGATGTCGGCCGAATCGGCGCTGTCGAGCCTGCGCGAGGCCGTCGACAGCGGCGAGCCCGCGGTGGTTGTCGCTTCGGTCGACTGGGAGCGCTTCGCACCGGCGTTCACGGCCGTGCGGCCCAGTCCGCTGCTGGCCGACCTGGTCGGCGTGGGGGAGACCGAGACCGTCTCGCCCCTGGTCCAGCGGCTCGCCTCGCTGACGGCCGCCGAGCAGGATCGGGCGCTGCTCGACCTGGTGTGCGCCCAGGTCGCCGTGGTGCTCGGACACTCCTCGGGCGCCGAGGTGGAGACCGGGCGCGCGTTCCGGGAGGTGGGCTTCGACTCGCTCACGGCGGTCGAGCTGCGCAACCGGCTCAACGCCGTCACCGGGCTGAAGCTCGCCACCACGGTGGTCTTCAACCACACCAACCCGATCGCGCTGGCGGGCCACCTGCGCGCCGAACTGCTCGGCGCCGTCCCGGCCGCACCGGACCTGCCCACCGCCGTCGACCCGGCGGCCGATCCGATCGCGATCGTCGCGATGGCCTGCCGGTACCCCGGTGGCGTGCGCACCCCCGACGAGCTGTGGCGGCTCGTCGCGGCGGGCACGGACGCGATCTCCGCGCTGCCCACCGACCGCGGCTGGGACGTCGAGGGGATCTACGACCCCGACCAGACGCGGCCCGGCACCACCAGCACGCGTGAAGGCGGGTTCCTCCACGACGCCGCGGAGTTCGACCCCGCGTTCTTCGGCATCTCGCCGCGCGAGGCGGTGTCCATGGATCCGCAGCAGCGGTTGCTGCTGGAGACGTCGTGGGAGGTCTTCGAGCGGGCGGGCATCGACCCCGCGTCGCTGCGCGGGTCCAGGGCGGGCGTGTTCACCGGGGTCGCCTCCCAGGACGTCTACGGGCCGCGGATGGACGCGGCACCCCAGGAGCACGAGGGGTACCTGCTCACCGGCAGCGCGGCGAGCATCCTGTCCGGGCGGGTGTCCTACACGTTCGGCCTCGAAGGCCCGGCGATCACGGTCGACACGGCGTGCTCGTCGTCCCTGGTGGCCCTGCACCTCGCGGCGCAGGCGCTGCGTCAGGGCGAGTGCACGCTCGCGCTGGCGGGCGGCGTGACCGTGATGGCGACACCCGGCACGTTCATCGAGTTCAGCAGGCAGGGCGGCCTGGCGCCGGACGGCCGGTGCAAGGCGTTCTCGTCCTCCGCCGACGGCACAAGCTGGTCCGAGGGCGTCGGTGTGCTGCTGCTGGAACGGCTGTCGGACGCCAGGCGACTCGGTCATCCGGTGCTCGCGCTGGTCCGCGGGTCCGCCGTCAACCAGGACGGGGCGTCCAACGGGCTGACCGCGCCCAACGGTCCGGCGCAGGAACGCGTGATCCGGCAAGCGTTGGCGAGCGCCGGTCTGTCCACTTCGGATGTCGACGCTGTCGAGGCGCACGGGACCGGGACGACGTTGGGTGATCCGATCGAGGCGCAGGCGTTGCTGGCGACCTACGGCCAGGACCGGGATCGCCAGTTGTGGTTGGGGTCGTTGAAGTCCAACATCGGCCATGCCCAGGCGGCGGCGGGTGTGGGTGGCGTGATCAAGATGGTGCAGGCGATGCGGCATGGTGTGCTGCCGCGGACGTTGCACGTCGACGAGCCGTCGCCGCACGTGGACTGGTCGAAGGGGTCCGTCGAGCTGCTGACCGAATCCCGGCCGTGGGACGGGAACGGCCGTCCGCGCCGGGTCGGTGTGTCCTCGTTCGGGGTGAGCGGGACGAACGCGCACGTGATCATCGAGCACGTCGCCACCCCCGTGGTGGTTCCCACCGGTCCGTCCGGTGCGGTGCCGTGGGTGCTGTCGGCGAAGACTCCGGAGGCGTTGCGGGATTTGGCTTCGCGGTTGGCTGAGGTGGACGCCCGTCCCGCCGACGTCGGGTACACCCTGGCCGTGGGCCGGTCGCACCTGGAGTTCCGGGCGGCCGTGGTCGGTGAGGACCGGGACGATCTCGTGGCGAAGCTCCGGGATGTAGTCATCAGTCGGGTGGGGTCGGGCAAGGTCGCGTTCTTGTTTTCGGGTCAGGGTTCTCAGCGTCTGGGTATGGGTCGGGAGTTGTACGGGCGTTTTCCGGTGTTCGCGGAGGCTTTTGACGCGGTGGGGCTTGCCGTGACGGGTGATCTTGATGAGACGGGGGTGGCTCAGCCTGCGTTGTTCGCGTTGGAGGTGGCGCTGTTCCGGTTGTTGGAGTCGTGGGGTGTGTGTCCGGATTTTGTGATGGGTCATTCGGTTGGGGAGTTGGCCGCGGCGCATGTGGCTGGTGTGTTGTCGTTGGCGGACGCGGTGGTGTTGGTGTCGGCGCGTGCGCGGTTGATGCAGGCGCTGCCTGCTGGTGGGGCGATGGTGTCGCTGGAGGCCACCGAGGCCGAGGTGTTGCCGCTGGTGGGGCCGGATGTGTCGATCGCCGCCGTCAACGGGCCGTTGGCGACCGTGGTGTCGGGCGAGCAGGATGCTGTGCTGGACATCGCGGCGTATTTCTACTCGTTGGGGCGTCGGACGAAGCGGTTGGCGGTGTCGCACGCGTTCCACTCGCACCGGATGGACGGGATGCTCGCGGAGTTCGCCGCTGTGGCGGAAGGGCTGGCTTACGACGAGCCGCGGATTCCGGTGGTGTCGAACGTGACCGGTGGTCTGGCGGATGTCGCCTCGCCCGGTTACTGGGTCCGTCACGTCCGTGAGGCGGTGCGGTTCGCGGACGGTTTGGCGTGCCTGGCGGCCGAAGGTGTGACGCGGTTCGTGGAGTTGGGGCCTGATGGTGTGTTGTCGGGTCTGGTGGATGGTGGCTTCGCGGTTCCGCTGTTGCGTAGGGACCGTGCGGAGGATGTCGCGGTGATGGAGGCGTTGGGGCGGTTGCATGTCGAGGGTGTTGATGTCGACTGGGAGGCCGTTTTCACGGGGGCGGCCAAGGTCGAGTTGCCCACCTACGCCTTCCAGCGACAGCGGTACTGGGTCGGGACGCCGACCCGGCAGGCGGTCGACCAGCGGTTCTGGGAGATCCTGGACCAGGCCGACGCCGACGCGCCGCTGAGCACCGTGCTGCCGGCGCTGTCCTCCTGGCGGCACCGCGATCCCGACCAGGACTGGTGCTACCGGGTCGACTGGCGGCCGATCCCCGACGGTCCGTCGACGCTGTCCGGCCGGTGGCTCGTGCTCCACCTCGACGACGAGGTCGTGCGGGCGCTCACCAGGCACGGTGCCGACGTCGTGTCCGACCCCGACGCCGGTCCGTTCGCAGGCGTGCTCGCCCTGCCCGGCCACGACGTCACCGAGGTCCTCGCCCTGGTGCACGCCGGGATCGCCGCTCCGCTGTGGGTCGTCACCCGCGCCGCCGTCCCGGTTGGCGAGACGGTCCACGACCCGCTGCGAGCCGCCCTGTGGGGGCTGGGCCGCGCGGTCGCCCTGGAACACCCGGACCGCTGGGGCGGCTTGGTCGACCTGCCCGCCGTCGCGGACGAGCGGGCGCTCGACCGGCTGTGCGCGGTGCTGGCGGGACTGGGCGGTGAGGACCAGGTCGCGATCCGCGATTCCGGCGTCCACGCCCGCAGGCTCGTCCGGGCGCTGCCGACGGCGAAGCCCGCCGACGGGTGGACGCCCGCGGGCACCGTGCTGGTCACCGGTGGTACCGGCGCGCTGGGCGCGCGGGTCGCGAAGTGGCTCGCCCGCGGGGGCGCCGATCACCTGGTGCTGGTCAGCCGCCGCGGGCCGGACGCTCCCGGCGCCGCCGACCTGGTTGCCGACCTGGAGGCGATGGACGTCAGGGTCACCGTCGCCGCGTGCGACGTGGCCGACCGCGCCGCGCTCGCCGACCTCCTCGTCGTCCACCCGCCCGACGCCGTCGTGCACACCGCCGGTGTGGTCGACGACGGGATGCTGGACTCGTTGACGCCGGAGCGGTTCGAGGCGGTGTTCGGGCCCAAGGCCACCGCCGCGCTGAACCTCCACGAACTCGCGGGTGATCTCGCCGCGTTCGTGCTGTTCTCCTCCGCGGCGGGCGTGCTCGGCAACGCCGGACAGGGCAACTACTCCGCGGCCAACGCCGTCCTCGACGCGCTCGCCGACCACCGCCGGGCGTCGGGACTCCCGGCGACCTCGATCGCCTGGGGCGCCTGGGCCGAGGACGGGATGGCCACCGGGGGCGCGGCCGCTCAGCGGATCCACCGCACCGGGTTCGGCACCATGAAGCCGGATCGCGCGCTGGCCGCGCTGGGTGCCGCGCTGCGGCGCGACGAGACCGCGGTGATGATCGCCGACGTCGACTGGGAGAAGTTCGGCCCCGGCTTCACCGCAGCCCGACCCAGTCCGCTGCTGGCGGATCTGCTGCCGCCCGCGCGGGCGGCGTCGGGGCTCGACCTGGGTGGTCTGTCCGAAGTGGAGCGCGACCGCCGGTTGCTGGACCTGGTGCGCGTGTCGGTGGCCGCGGTGCTCGGCCACTCCTCGGCGACCGCGATCCGCACCGACGGCGCGTTCAAGGACCTCGGGTTCGACTCGCTGACCGCCGTGGAACTGCGCAACCGGCTCGCCGCGACCACCGGTCTCACCCTGTCGTCGACCCTCGTCTTCGACCACCCGACCCCGGTCGCGCTGGCGGGACTCCTGCGCGCGGAGCTGTTCGGCGGCCAGGACGACGTGGCCGACCGGCCCGACGCGGCGGCGGCCGTGGACGAGCCGATCGCGATCGTCGCGATGAGCTGCCGGTTCCCCGGTGGCGTCGAGTCACCGGAGGACCTGTGGCGGCTGCTGGTCGACGACGGCGACGCGATCACCGAGTTCCCCACCGATCGCGGGTGGGACCTCGCCGCGCTGTACCACCCGGACCCCGACCACTCAGGCACCTCGTACGTGCGCCACGGCGGCTTCCTGCGCGGCGCGGCCGGGTTCGACGCCGGGTTCTTCGGGATCTCGCCCCGTGAGGCGCTGGCAATGGACCCGCAGCAACGGGTGCTGTTGGAGACTTCGTGGGAGGCGTTGGAACGGGCTGGGATCGACCCGTTGTCGTTGCGCGGCAGCAAGACAGGCGTGTTCGTCGGCTCCAACGGCCAGGACTACGCGGCACTGCTGCGGCAGGTACCGGACACCGTCGAGGGCTACCTCGGCGTCGGCATCGCGGGCAGCGTGGTGTCGGGGCGCGTGGCCTACAGCCTGGGTGTCGAGGGGCCCGCGATCACCGTGGACACCGCGTGTTCGTCGTCGCTGGTCGCGCTGCACCTCGCGGCCCAGTCGCTGCGCCAGGGCGAGTGCCCGTTGGCGCTGGTCGCCGGGGTCACCGTGATGGCCACCCCGGAGGGGTTCGTCGAGTTCAGCAGGCAGCGTGGGCTGGCGCCCGATGGCCGGTGCAAGCCGTTCGCGGCCGGTGCGGATGGGACCGGGTGGTCCGAGGGTGTGGGTGTGCTGCTGGTGGAGCGGTTGTCGGATGCTCGTCGGCTTGGTCATCCGGTGTTGGCGGTGGTGCGGGGTTCGGCGGTGAACCAGGATGGTGCGTCGAACGGGTTGACGGCGCCGAATGGTCCGTCGCAGCAGCGGGTGATCCGGCAGGCGTTGGCGAACGCGGGTCTGTCCGCTTCGGATGTGGATGTGGTGGAGGCGCATGGGACGGGGACGCGGTTGGGTGATCCGATCGAGGCTCAGGCGCTGTTGGCGACCTATGGTCAGGGGCGTGATCGGCCGTTGTGGCTCGGTTCGGTGAAGTCGAACCTCGGGCACACGCAGGCGGCCGCGGGTGTCGCGGGTGTGATCAAGGTGGTGCTGGCGATGCGGCACGGTGTGCTGCCGCGGACGTTGCACGTGGACGAGCCGTCGCCGCACGTGGACTGGTCGGCGGGCGCGGTGGAACTGCTGACCGAGGCTCGGCCGTGGGACGGGGTCCGACGAGCCGGGGTGTCGTCGTTCGGTGTCAGCGGCACCAACGCGCACGTGGTGCTGGAACACGTGTCCGCGCCCGACGAACGGTCCACGGGCGCGGCTGGTGACGTGCCGTGGGTGTTGTCAGGCAAAACGGCGGATGCCCTGCGGGACCAGGCTTCGCGGCTCGCGGCGTTCGTGCGGTCGGGACCGGATGTGGGCCTCGGTGACGTCGCCTTCTCGCTGGCGGCGACGCGGGCGGCGTTTGAGCACCGTGCGGTGGTGGTCGCAGCCGATCGCGACGGGTTCCTGGCAGGCTTGGCCGAACCGCCGGTGTCCGGTGTCGCGGGTGACACCGGCAAGGTGGTGTTCGTGTTCCCCGGTCAGGGGTCGCAGTGGGTCGGCATGGCCTGTGAACTTCTGGGGCAGTCGGAGGTGTTCGCGGGACGCATGGGTGAGTGTGCCGAGGTGTTGTCGCGTTATGTGGACTGGTCGTTGTTCGAGGTGTTGGGCGACGAGGTGGCGTTGGCGCGGGTGGATGTGGTGCAGCCGGTGCTGTTCGCGGTGATGGTGTCGTTGGCGGAGGTGTGGCGGTCTTTCGGTGTGGTGCCGGACGCGGTGGTGGGGCATTCGCAGGGCGAGATCGCGGCGGCTTGCGTGTCGGGTGCGTTGTCGTTGGACGACGCGGCTCGTGTGGTCGCGTTGCGGTCCAAGGCGATCCTGGTGTTGTCGGGTCGGGGTGGGATGGTGTCGGTTCCGCTGCCGGTGGACGAGGTCCGGGGTTTGATCGGCGGTGGTGTGTCGATTGCTGCGGTGAACGGGCCGTCGTCGGTGGTGGTGTCGGGGTCGCCTGCGGGGTTGGCCGAGGTGTTGGCCCGTGTCGAGCGGGCGAAGCGGATTCCGGTGGATTATGCGTCGCATTCCGTGCAGGTGGAGGAGATCCACGACGAACTGCTGGTCGTGTTGGACGGGATTGTCCCGTGCGAGCCGGAGGTCGAGTTCGTGTCCACGGTGACCGGCGCACCGGTCGGGCGGCTGGACGCCGAGTACTGGTACCGGAACTTGCGGCAGACGGTGTTGCTGGAACCGGTGGTGCGGGGTCTCGTGGAGCGCGGGTTCGGGACGTTCGTGGAGATGAGTCCGCACCCGGTGCTGACGGTGGCGGTCGGGGAGACCGCGGAGGACGCGGTGGTTGTGGGAACGCTGCGCCGTGGTGAGGGCGGGTTGGCGAGGTTCTTGACCTCGGCTGCCGAGCTGTGGGTTCGCGGTGTCCGGGTGGACCTGATGACCGGTGTCACCGGACGCCGGGTGGACCTGCCTACCTACCCGTTCCAGCGCGAGCGGTTCTGGCCGCTGGTCGGCCCGCGCCCCGGTGACATGGCGGCCGTCGGCATGACCGCCGCGGACCACCCGCTGCTGGGCGCGGCCGTGCCGTTGGCCGGTGCCGATGGGTTCCTGCTGACCGGCAGGCTGTCGTTGGACACCCATCCGTGGCTCGCCGATCACGCGGTCGGCGGCACGGTCCTGCTGCCGGGCACGGCTTTCGTCGAGCTGGCCCTCCGCGCGGGCGACCAGGTCGGCTGCGCCCGGATCGAGGAGCTGACGATCGAGGCGCCGCTGGTGGTGCCCCCGACCGGCGGTGTCCAGGTCCAGCTCGTGGTCGGCGCGGCGGGGGAGTCGGGATCGCGGCCGGTGGAACTGCACTCCCGCCGGGACGAGGAGCCGTGGACGCGGCACGCGACCGGGCTGCTCGCCGGCACCGCCGCGGCACCGGATTTCGACCTCCGGCAGTGGCCGCCCGCAGGCGCGGCGGTCCTCGGACTCGACGACCTGCACGACCGGCTCGCCGACCGCGGTGTCCACTACGGGGAAGCCTTCCAGGGCGTCGAGGCCGCCTGGAGCCGTGACGGGGAGCTGTACGTCCAGGTGCGGTCGCCGGGTGAGGACGCCGGGCTCTTCGGCCTGCACCCCGCCCTGCTCGACGCGGCGCTGCAGCCACTCGCCCTCGGCACGCTCCTGACACCGGACCGCAGGCCGTTCGCCTGGAACGGGGTGTCCCTGCACGCGACCGGGGCGACCGCCCTGCGCGTGCGGATCACCGCCACGGGCGAGGATTCCGTAGCCGTCCGGGTCGCGGACTCCTCCGGACGGCCGGTCGCGTCGGTGGCCGAACTGGTGCTGCGTCCCGCGCCGAACCCGGTCTGCCACGACTCGCTGCACCGGGTCGACTGGACCCCCGTCGCCGCGGTCGACGAGGTGGTGCCCGTGACCGCCGCGGTCATCGGCGACGACGGGTTCGGGCTCGCCTCCGCTCTGGGAATCCCCTCGTACCAGGACATCTCCGCGTTCGACGACGCGCCGGAACTGGTCTTCGCGGCACAGGTGGGACCGGACACCGGCGACGTGGCCGCGGACGTCCGCGCCGCCACCCACCGCACCCTTGACCTGCTCCAGCGCTGGTTGGCCGATGACCGGTTCACCGCCGCCAGGCTCGTACTGGTCACCGGGCCCGTGACGGACCTGGTCACCGCCCCGGTGTGGGGGTTGGTCCGCTCGGCGCAGGTCGAGAACCCCGACCGGTTCGTGCTGCTGGAACTGGACGGGGCTTCGACGGCGGTGGTGCCCTCCGCGATCGCCACCCGCGAACCACAATTGGCGCTGCGCGCCGGCGTGGTGTTCGCGCCGCGCCTGGTCCGCCACGACGGCGGGCCGACCTCGTTCGACGGCTTCGGCCGGGGGACGGTCCTCGTCACGGGTGCCGGTGGCGGCCTCACGGAACCGCTGGTGCGCCACCTCGTCGCCGACCACGAGGTGAAGCGCCTGGTGCTGGTGAGCAGGCGCGGCGCGGCGGCCGACGGCATGGCGGCGCTGTGCGAAGACCTCGGGGTCGACGTCCGGCTTGAGGCATGCGACGTGTCCGACCGCGCGGCGCTCGGCCTGCTCCTCGCCGACATCCCGGACCTCACGGCGGTCGTGCACACCGCCGCCGTGCTGGACGACGGGACCATCCCGTCGCTGACACCGGAGCGGATCGACCGGGTGCTGGCGCCCAAGGTCGACGGCGTGCTGAACCTGCACGACCTGACCGCGGACCGGAACCTGTCCGCGTTCGTGCTGTTCTCCTCGCTGTCGGGCACGCTCGGCGGGGCGGGTCTCGGCAACTACTCCGCGGCCAACGCCTTCCTGGACGCCTTCGCCCAGCACCGCCACGCGCTCGGGCTGCCCGCGGTGTCGCTCGCGTGGGGGCTGTGGGAACAACGCGGCGGCATGGTCGGCAGGCTGGACGACGTCGACCTCACCCGGATGTCCCGGCTGGGCGGTGTGCTCATGTCGACGGAGGAAGGACTCGCCCTGTTCGACGTGGCCGTCGCCGACGGCCGTCCGCTGCTCGCCCCGGCGAAGCTCGACCTGGCGGCGCTGCGCGCGCAGGCCGGGACCGGGGAACTGGCAGCGTTGTTCCGCGGTCTCGTCCGGACGACGGGTCGTCGGGCCGCGGTGTCCACTTCGGACATCGGCTCGCTCGCGGACCGGTTGGCCGCGCTGTCCCCGGACGAGCGGGCGCACACGCTGCTCGAACTGGTGCGCGGCCGGGTCGCCGCGGTGCTCGGCCACACGTCACCCGACGCGGTCGCGCCGGGACGCCCGTTCAAGGAGCTCGGGTTCGACTCGCTCACCTCGGTCGAGCTGCGCAACCGGCTCAACGCCGCCACCGGCCTGAGGCTGCCCGCGACGCTGGTCTTCGACCACCCGACGCCGGACGCGGTGGCCCGGCGACTGGGAGCCGAACTGGTGCCGGAGGCCGTCCCGGTGTTCGAGGAGCTGGACCGCCTGGAGGCCCGCCTTACCGCGCTGGCGGCCGACGACGAGGCTCGCGGCGGCGTCACCGCGCGACTGCGGGCGCTGCTGTGGAAGTGGGACGCGACCGGTGGCGACGACGACGGGTCGGACGACGAGCACGAGCCGGTCACCGACGACGAGATGTTCGATCTCATCGATAAGGAACTCGGCTCCATCTGACCTGCTCTGCTGCCTCCCTGCTCCTGCTGCCCAGAGGACGTGACCGGTATGACCTCGAACGAAGACAAGCTGAGGGACTACCTCAAGCGGGTCGTCGCCGACCTGCGGCAGACCAAGCGGATGCTGACCGAGTCCGAGGACCGCGGCACCGAGCCGATCGCGATCGTCGCGATGAGCTGCCGGTTCCCCGGTGGTGTCCGGTCGCCGGAGGACCTGTGGCGGGTGCTCCGCGACGGCGAGGACGTGATCTCCGGGTTTCCGACCGACCGCGGCTGGGACGGCGACGCCCTCTACGACCCCGATCCCGACCGGGCCGGGCGCAGCTACACCCGCCACGGCGGCTTCCTGCACGACGCGGCGGAGTTCGATCCGGGGTTCTTCGGCATCTCGCCGCGCGAGGCGTTGGCGATGGACCCGCAACAGCGGCTGCTGCTGGAGACCTCCTGGGAGGCCGTCGAACGCGCGGGCATCGACCCGGACACGTTGCGCGGCAGCCGTTCCGGCGTGTTCATCGGCTGCAACTACCAGGACTACGCCAGCAGGCTCACGACCGTCCCCGCCGATGTCGAGGGGTACCTGGGCATCGGCAACACCGCCAGCGTGGTGTCGGGGCGCATCGCCTACACGTTCGGCTGGGAAGGGCCCGCGGTCACGCTGGACACGGCTTGTTCGTCGTCGCTGGTCGCGCTGCACCTGGCCTGCCACGCCCTGCGCCAGGGCGACTGCTCGCTCGCGCTGGCGGGCGGCCTGTCGGTGATGTCCTCGCCCGCCTCGTTCGTGGAGTTCAGCAGGCAGCGGGCCCTCGCGGTCGACGCGCGGTGCAAGCCGTTCGCCGAGGCGGCCGACGGGATCGGCCTGTCCGAGGGCGTCGGCGTGCTGCTGGTGGAACGCCTGTCGGACGCCCTGCGCAACGGGCACCCCGTGCTGGCGGTCGTCCGCGGCTCGGCGATCAACCAGGACGGCGCGTCCAACGGGCTGTCCGCGCCCAACGGTCCGTCCCAGGAACGCGTGATCGGGCACGCGCTGGACACCGCTCGTCTGTCCGCTTCGGATGTGGATGTGGTGGAGGCGCACGGGACGGGGACGCGGTTGGGTGATCCGATCGAGGCTCAGGCGCTGTTGGCGACCTACGGTCGGGACCGGGACCGGCCGTTGTGGCTCGGTTCGGTGAAGTCGAACCTCGGGCACACGCAGGCCGCCGCGGGCGTGGCGGGCGTGATGAAGGTGGTGCTGGCGATGCGGCACGGTGTGCTGCCGCGGACGCTGCACGTCGACGAGCCGTCGAAGCAGGTCGACTGGTCCACCGGTGCCGTGGAGCTGCTGACGGAGTCGCGGGAGTGGCCGCGCGGCGACCGGCCGCGCCGGGCGGGGGTGTCGTCGTTCGGCATCAGCGGGACGAACGCCCACGCCGTGCTGGAGGAAGCACCCGACGTGGCGCCCCCGCCCCCGGTGCCCGCCCGGCCGGTGCTTTCGTGGCCGGTCTCGGGGAAGACGCCCGACGCGCTGCGGGCGCAGACCTCGGTGCTGGCGTCGCACGTGCGTGACCGGCCCGACGTCGACCTGGCGGACCTCGGGTATTCGCTCGACATGTGCCGGACGGCCTTCGAGCACCGCGCCGTCGTGGTGGGGACCGACCGGGACGACCTGCTGCGCGGCTTGGAGTCGCCCGCAGTCACCGGTGTGGCGGGGGAGGCGGGCCGGGTCGTGTTCGTGTTCCCCGGTCAGGGATCGCAGTGGGTCGGGATGGCGGCTGGGCTGCTGGCCGAGTCCCCGGTGTTCGCGCGGCGGATGGGTGAGTGCGCCGAGGCGTTGTCGTGGTGCGTGGACTGGTCGTTGTTCGAGGTGCTGGGCGACGAGGTGGCGTTGGCGCGGGTGGATGTGGTGCAGCCGGTGCTGTTCGCGGTGATGGTGTCGTTGGCGGAGGTGTGGCGGTCTTTCGGTGTGGTGCCGGACGCGGTGGTGGGGCATTCGCAGGGCGAGATCGCGGCGGCGGTCGTCGCGGGCGCGCTGTCGCTGGAGGACGGCGCACGGGTCGTAGCGCTCCGGTCCAAGGCGATCCTGGTGTTGTCGGGTCGGGGTGGGATGGTGTCGGTTCCGCTGCCGGTGGACGAGGTCCGGGGTTTGATCGGCGGTGGTGTGTCGATTGCTGCGGTGAACGGGCCGTCGTCGGTGGTGGTGTCGGGGTCGCCTGCGGGGTTGGCCGAGGTGTTGGCCCGTGTCGAGCGGGCGAAGCGGATTCCGGTGGACTACGCGTCGCATTCCGCGCAGGTGGAGGAGATCCACGACGAACTGCTGACCGCGCTCGACGGGATCACGTCCCACGAACCCGACGTGCTGTTCCTGTCCACGGTGACCGGCGCACCGGTCGGGCGGCTGGACGCCGAGTACTGGTACCGGAACCTGCGCGAACCCGTGCTGCTGGAACCGGTCGTGCGCGGACTGGCCGGTCGCGGTTTCGGCACGTTCGTCGAGGTGAGCCCGCACCCGGTGCTGACCGTCGCGGTCGGCGAGAGCCTCGGGGACGCGGTCGTGGGCGGCACGCTGCGCCGCGACGACGGTGGTCTGCGCCGCGTGCTCGTGTCCGCAGCGGAGCTGTGGGTCCGCGGTGTCGCGGTGGACCTGTCCGGCGGTGTCGCCCGACGCCGGGTCGAGCTGCCGACCTACCCGTTCCAGCACGGGCGCTTCTGGCTGGACGACCAGCCCGCGGCGGAGTCGGCCGGTCCGGCCGACCGGGAGTTCTGGGCCGCTGTCGACCGCGCCGACGTCACCGGCCTGGCGACGACGTTGGGCGTGGACAGCACCGCGTTGGGCACCGTGCTCCCGGCTCTGTCGACGTGGCGCAGGCAGGTCGAGCGCGAGTCCGCTGTCGACCGCTGGCGCTACCGCATCGACTGGCGGCCGGTCCGCGGTGGTGCGGCGGGCGGGCTCTCCGGCCGCTGGCTCGTGGTCGTGCCGGAGGGACATCCCGGCATTACCCTGACCGACGACACCGTCGTGCTGACCGCGCAGGACATCACCGCCGAACGGCTGCGCGACCTCAGCCCCGACGGTGTGCTCTCCCTGCTGGCGCTGGACGAACGCCCGCACCCCGACCACCCGGCCGTGCCGGTCGGCGTCGCGGACACCCTGGACCTGCTCCAGGCCATGGGACGGGCCGAACTCGAGGTGCCGCTGTGGCTCGCGACGACCGGCGCGGTGGCCGTCTCGTCAGGCGACCGGCTCGACCACCCGGCGCAGGCGCAGGTCTGGGGGCTGGGTCGGGTCGTGGCCCTGGAACAGCCCCGGTGGTGCGGGGGTCTCGTCGACCTGCCCGAGACGCTGGACGCCCGCGCGGTGGCCCGCCTCCGTGACGTCCTGTCGGGGTTCGGCGACGAGGACCAGCTGGCGATCCGGCCGTCCGGCGTGCTCGTCCGCAGGCTGGTCCGCGCACCCCTGGGCGACCGCGTGCCCGCCGAACCGTGGAAGCCCCGCGGGACCGTGCTGGTAACCGGCGGCACGGGTGCGCTCGGCCCGCACATCGGCCGCTGGCTGGCGCGCCGCGGTGCCGACCACATCGTGCTCACGAGCAGGCGCGGACCCGACTCGCCGGGCATGGCCGAGCTGGCCGAGGAGCTGGCCCCGCTCGGCGTCCGGCTGACCGTCGCCGCGTGCGACGTGGCCGATCGCGACTCGCTCGCCGCGCTCATCGCGGAACTCCCGCCGATCCGCGCGGTCGTGCACGCGGCGGCGTTCATCGAACTCGCCGCGCTGGCCGACGTGACGCTCGCCGAGTTCGCTTCCGTGCTGGCGGCCAAGGCAGCGGGCGCGGGGCACCTGCACGAACTCCTCGACCCCGAGTCGCTGGACGCCTTCGTGCTGTTCTCCTCGATCGCCGGGGTGTGGGGCAGCGGCGACCACGGTGCCTACGCGGCGGCCAACGCGTACCTCGACGCGCTCGCCGAGCACCGCCGGGGGCACGGCCTGCCCGCGACCTCGATCGCCTGGGGCGTCTGGGACGTGTGGGACCCGGACCGGCTCGCCGAAGGCGTGAAGCCCGAGCAGCTCCGTGCTCGCGGACTCCCGTTCCTCGACCCGGACCTCGCCTTCACGGCCATGCGCCAGGTCCTCGACCACGGTGAGACAGCTGTTGCCGTCGCCGACGTCGACTGGGACCGGTTCACGCCGGTGTTCACCTCCGGCGGTCCGCGCCCGCTGCTGGACGGCGTGCCCGAGGCCCGCCCGGTGGTCGAACCGGTGACCGCCGAGCCGACTTCGCCGTTGCGGCAACGGTTGTCCGCGCTGCCGGTCGCCGATCGGGACGCCGTGCTGCTCGACGTGGTCCGCACGCAGGCCGCGATGGTGCTCGGCCACCCCACGCCGGACGCCGTCCAGGTGGGTCGTGCCTTCCGCGAACTCGGCTTCGACTCGCTGACCGCCGTCGAACTGCGCAACAGGCTCGACACCGCGACCGGGCTGCGGCTGCCCGCGACGCTCGTCTTCGACTACCCGACACCGGACGCGCTGGCCAGGCATCTGCGCGGTGAACTGGTCGGCCACGACGAACCCGCCGCCGCCGGTCCGGTGGTCGTGGTGAACGACGACGACCCGATCGCGATCGTCGCGATGAGCTGCCGGTTCCCCGGCGGCATCGAGTCGCCGGACGACCTCTGGCGGCTGCTCGTCGCCGAGGGCGAGGTGCTGTCGGGGCTGCCCACCGACCGGGGCTGGGACCTCGACGGCCTCTACGACCCGGACCCTGACAAGAAGGGCAAGAGCTACGTCCGCCACGGCGGGTTCCTGCACGACGCGGCGGAGTTCGATCCGGGGTTCTTCGGCATCTCGCCGCGCGAGGCGTTGGCGATGGACCCGCAGCAGCGGCTGCTGCTGGAGACCTCCTGGGAGGCGTTCGAACGGGCGGGCATCGACCCCCTGTCGTTGCGCGGCAGCAGGACCGCCGTCTTCGCCGGGGTCAGCTACCACGACTACGGCTCACGGCTGCGGCGCACCCCGGACGAGATCGAGGGCTACCTCGGCACGGGCAACACCGCGAGCATCGCCTCCGGCCGGGTCAGCTACACCCTCGGCCTTGAGGGCCCGGCGGTCACGCTCGACACCGGGTGCTCCTCCGCGCTGGTGGCGCTGCACATGGCGTGCCAGGCGATCCGGCAGGGCGAGGCGTCACTGGCGCTCGCGGGCGGCGTGTCCGTGATGGCGATCCCGGCGTCGTTCACCGAGTTCAGCAGGCAGCGAGGGCTGTCGGTCGACGGCCGCTGCCGGGCGTTCTCCGCCGACGCGGACGGCATGGGCATCTCCGAGGGCATCGGGATGATCCTGGTGGAGCGGTTGTCGGATGCTCGTCGGCTTGGTCATCCGGTGTTGGCGGTGGTGCGGGGTTCGGCGGTGAACCAGGATGGTGCGTCGAACGGGTTGACGGCGCCGAATGGTCCGTCGCAGCAGCGGGTGATCCGGCAGGCGTTGGCGAACGCGGGTCTGTCCGCTTCGGATGTGGATGTGGTGGAGGCGCATGGGACGGGGACGCGGTTGGGTGATCCGATCGAGGCTCAGGCGCTGTTGGCGACCTACGGTCAGGATCGCGATCGGCCGTTGTGGCTCGGTTCGGTGAAGTCGAACATCGGCCACACGCAGGCCGCGTCCGGTGCCGCGGGGGTGCTGAAGATGGTGCTGGCGATGCGGCATGGTGTGCTGCCGCGGACGTTGCACGTCGGCGAGCCCACGCCGCAGGTCGACTGGAACGCGGGAGCGGTCGAGCTGCTCACCGAGGCTCGGCCGTGGGATGAGCGCGACGAGCCGCGACGGGCCGGGGTGTCGTCGTTCGGCATCAGCGGGACGAACGCGCACGTCGTGCTGGAACAGGCACCCGCGGCGGACGTCAGCGAGCCGGACGCGCCGGGAGTGGTGCCGTGGCCGCTGTCGGCGAGGACCGCGAAGGCTTTGCGGGCCAAGGCTTCGGCATTGACGCCGTTCGCCGCGTACCCCGCGGCCGATGTCGCCCGGTCGCTCGCCGCACGGTCGGTCTTCGACCACCGTGCGGTGGCGATCGCCGGTGATCCGGCGGGTGTGCACCGCGATCTGGAGCTGCTGCCGGTGTCTGGTGTCGCGGGTGACACCGGCAAGGTGGTGTTCGTGTTCCCCGGTCAGGGGTCGCAGTGGGTCGGCATGGCCTGTGAACTTCTGGGGCAGTCGGAGGTGTTCGCGGGACGCATGGGTGAGTGTGCCGAGGTGTTGTCGCGTTATGTGGACTGGTCGTTGTTCGAGGTGTTGGGCGACGAGGTGGCGTTGGCGCGGGTGGATGTGGTGCAGCCGGTGCTGTTCGCGGTGATGGTGTCGTTGGCGGAGGTGTGGCGGTCTTTCGGTGTGGTGCCGGACGCGGTGGTGGGGCATTCGCAGGGCGAGATCGCGGCGGCGGTCGTCGCGGGCGCGCTGTCGCTGGAGGACGGCGCACGGGTCGTAGCGCTCCGGTCCAAGGCGATCCTGGTGTTGTCGGGTCGGGGTGGGATGGTGTCGGTTCCGCTGCCGGTGGACGAGGTCCGGGGTTTGATCGGCGGTGGTGTGTCGATCGCTGCGGTGAACGGGCCGTCGTCGGTGGTGGTGTCGGGGTCGTCCGCGGGGTTGGCCGAGGTGTTGGCCCGTGTCGAGCGGGCGAAGCGGATTCCGGTGGATTATGCGTCGCATTCCGCGCAGGTGGAGGAGATCCACGACGAACTGCTGGTCGTGTTGGACGGGATTGTCCCGTGCGAGCCGGAGGTCGAGTTCGTGTCCACGGTGACCGGTGAGCTGGTCGGTGCGGTGGACGCCGAGTACTGGTACCGGAACTTGCGGCAGACGGTGTTGCTGGAACCGGTGGTGCGCGGTCTCGTGGAGCGCGGGTTCGGGACGTTCGTGGAGATGAGTCCGCACCCGGTGCTGACGGTGGCGGTCGGGGAGACCGCGGAGGACGCGGTGGTTGTGGGAACGCTGCGCCGTGGTGAGGGCGGGTTGGCGAGGTTCTTGACCTCGGCTGCCGAGCTGTGGGTTCGCGGTGTCCGGGTGGACCTGATGACCGGTGTCACCGGACGCCTGGTCGACCTGCCTACCTACCCGTTCCAGCGCGAGCGGTACTGGCTCGACGACCTGGGCGACCCCGTGGACGTCGGATCGGCCGGGATGTCGGCCGCTGATCACCCGCTGCTGGGCGCGGCCGTGCCGTTGGCCGGTGCCGATGGGTTCCTGCTGACCGGCAGGCTGTCGTTGGACACCCATCCGTGGCTCGCCGATCACGCGGTCGGCGGCACGTTCCTGCTGCCGGGCACGGCTTTCGTCGAGCTGGCCGTCCACGCGGGCGACCAGGTCGGCTGCGCGCGGCTGGACGACCTGACCCTGGAGGCGCCGCTGGTGCTCCCGGACCGGGGCGCCGTCCAGATCCAGGTGGTCCTCGGCGCGGCGGACGCGGCCGGGACCCGGTCGCTGGAGTTCCACTCCCGGCAGGACGACGAGCCGTGGACCAGGCACGCGACCGGTGCGGTCGGCACCGACGACGGGGTGTCCGCGTTCGACCTGCGGCGCTGGCCGCCGACCGGGGCCGAGACCATCGACGTGACCGACCTCTACGCCGGGTACGCCGAGCAGGGTTACGGGTACGGCCCGGCGTTCCAGGGGCTCGTGGCCGCGTGGCGGCTCGGTGACGACGTCTACGCCGAACTCACGCTGCCCGCCGTGCTCGCGGACACCGCAGGCCGGTTCGGGCTGCACCCGGCGCTGCTGGACGCCGCGCTGCACGCGCTCGGCCTGGGTGTCCTGCCCTCGGCGGGCCCTGGACGGGCGAACCTGCCGTTCTCGTGGAACGGCGTGGTGCTGCACGCGGCCGGAGCCTCGACGCTGCGGGTGCGGGTGAGCCCGGTGGAGGACGGTGCCGTGGCGCTCTCAGTCGCCGACGGGCTGGGGCAGCCGGTTGCGACCGTCGAGTCCCTGGTTGTCCGCGCCGTCGAGATGGGGCAGTTGAGCAGCCGTCGGACGGAGTCGCTGTTCAAGGCCGAGTGGACATCGCTTCCGCTGCCGTCGGCTCCCGCCTCGCGGTGGGCCGTGCTGGAGGACGACTTCGCGGTGGGTGCCCACCTGCCCGACGCGATCCCGATTCGGGATCTGGCCTCGGTGCGGGAGGTTCCCGACGTTGTCGTGGTGGCCGGTGCCCCGGACGGGGTAGGGCCCGCCGACGCGGCCCACCGGTCCGCGCACCGCGCGTTGGCGCTGCTGCAGGAGTGGTTGGCGGACGAGAGGTTTGAGTCGTCCCGACTGGTGTTCGCCACCAGGGGAGCGGTGGCGGTGAAGCCCGGCGAGGACGTGCCGGACCTGGCGGGGGCGACGGTGTGGGGGCTCGTCCGGTCGGCCCAGGCCGAGAACCCAGGCCGGTTCCTGCTCGTCGACGTGGACGACGTGTCGGTGAAGTCCCTGCCCGCGGCCGTGGCCGTCGGGGAACCGCAGGTCGCGCTGCGCGGCGATGACGCGTACGCGTTGCGGCTGGTCAAGGCGCACGCGGCCGAGGACGTCCGGTTGTCGGGACGGGTGCTGGTGACGGGCGCGTCCGGTGTGCTCGGCGGACTGGTCGCGCGGCACGTCGTGCGGAGCCACGGGGTGCGCGACCTCGTGCTGGTGAGCCGCGGCGGTGTGCCGGACACCCTCGTGGGCGAGTTGGAGGCGATAGGCGCGACCGTCACGGCGATCGCCTGCGACGTCGGGGACCGGGCGGCCGTCGAGTCGTTGAGCGGTCTGGGGATCTCCGGTGTGGTGCACGCGGCGGGCGTGGTCGACGACGGTGTGATCGAGGCGCTGTCCTCCGCCAGGGTCGACGCGGTGTTGCGGCCCAAGGTCGACGGTGCCTGGAACCTGCACGAGGTGCTGCCGGACGTGTCCTCGTTCGTGCTGTTCTCCTCCGTCTCAGGGCTGTTCGGCGGCCCGGGACAGGCTGGCTACGCCGCGGCAAACGCTTTCCTGGACGCCCTGGCGCACCACCGGAGGGCCGCGGGACGACCCGCGGTCTCGCTCGGCTGGGGGTTCTGGGCGGAGCGCAGCGGGATGACCGGGCGGATGTCCGATGTGGACGTCGGCCGCGCGCACCGCTTCGGTGTGCGCGCCATGTCGAACGAGGAAGGACTGGCCCTGTTCGACGTCGCCCTCGGCGCCGCGGACGCCGCCGTGGTGCCAATGCGCCTGGACACCTCCGGGATCCGGGACCTGGCGGCCAACGGCGAACTGCCCGCGCTGATGCGCGGACTGGTGCCGAAGCCGGTGCGGCGGTCGGTGGACGCCGCTCCCGACGACGGCGCGTCGCCGCTCGACCACCTACCCCCGGCCCAACGGGCGCGAGCGCTGTTGGACCTCGTGCTGGTGCGGGTGGCCTCGGTGCTCGGGCACCCGTCGGTCGACGCCATCGACGCCGACCGGCCGTTCAAGGACCTGGGCTTCGACTCCCTCACCGCCGTCGAGTTGCGCAACCGACTCAGCACGGCGACCGGACTGAGGCTGCGCGCGACCCTCGTCTTCGACCACTCCACGCCCGCCGCGATCGCGGAACACCTCGGGGACAGGCTGTTCCCCGGTCACGTGGAGCAGGTCGAGTCCGACGAGAGCGAGCTCCGACGAGTGCTCGCCGCGATCCCGGCCGCGCGCTTCCGGGAGGCGGGCCTGATGGACACCCTGCGGCGGCTGGCGGGCCACGACGTGCCCGCCGGGCGCGGCCAGGACGAGTCGATCGACGGGATGGACCTGGAGAACCTGGTCAGCCTCGCGCTCGACGCCGGCGAGTGATGGTGGAGGAACCGATGGCTGTGTCGCCGGAGAAGGTCGTCGAGGCGCTGCGCGCCTCCCTCAAGGAGAACGAGCGGCTGCGCGTCGAGAACCGGGAGCTCACCGCGAGGGAACCGATCGCGATCGTCGGCATGAGCTGCCGGTTCCCCGGCGGTGTGCGCACGCCCGAACAGCTCTGGCGGCTGGTCGCCGACGGCACCGACGCGGTCACCGGGTTCCCGACCGACCGCGGGTGGGAGCTGGAGGACTTCGCCTACGACCGCGGTGGTTTCCTGCACGACGTGGCGGAGTTCGATCCGGCGTTCTTCGGGATCAGCCCCCGTGAAGCCCTCGCGATGGACCCGCAGCAGCGGTTGCTGCTGGAGACGTCGTGGGAGGCGTTCGAGCGGGCCGGCATCGACCCCGCCTCGCTGAGGGGCAGTCGCACCGGGGTGTTCGCCGGGGTGATGTACCACGACTACGGCGATCTGCTCCGCAAGGCCGACGGCGGTGTGGAGGGGTACGCCTACAACGGGAGCGCGGGCAGCGTCGCCTCCGGTCGGGTGTCCTACACGTTCGGGCTGGAGGGGCCTGCCGTCACGGTGGACACGGCGTGCTCGTCGTCGCTGGTCGCGCTGCACCTGGCCGTCCAGTCGCTGCACCGATCGGAGTGCTCGCTGGCCCTTGCGGGCGGGGTCGCCGTGATGTCCACACCGGTGCTGTACGACGAGTTCAGCCGCCGTGACGGCCACGGCCTGGCGCCGGACGGGCGGTGCAAGGCGTTCGCGGGCGCGGCCGACGGCACCGGGCTGTCCGAGGGCGTCGGCATGCTCCTGGTGGAACGGCTGTCCGACGCCAGGCGGCTCGGTCATCCGGTGCTGGCGGTGGTGCGGGGTTCGGCGGTGAACCAGGACGGGGCGTCCAACGGGCTCACCGCCCCCAGCGGTCCGGCGCAGGAAAGGGTGATCCGCCAGGCGTTGACCGACGCTGGTCTGTCCACATCGGACGTCGATGTGGTGGAGGCGCACGGGACCGGGACGACGTTGGGTGATCCGATCGAGGCTCAGGCGCTGCTGGCGACCTACGGCCAGGATCGCGAGGAGCCGTTGTGGCTGGGGTCGTTGAAGTCCAACATCGGGCACACACAGGCGGCGGCGGGTGTGGGCGGTGTGATCAAGATGGTGCAGGCGATGCGGCATGGTGTGCTGCCGCGGACGTTGCACGTGGACGAGCCGTCGCCGCACGTGGACTGGTCCGAGGGCGCGGTGTCGCTGCTGACCTCGCCTATCCCGTGGCCCGACCGCGGACGGCCGCGCCGGGCGGGTGTGTCGTCGTTCGGGGTGAGCGGGACCAACGCCCACGTGATCGTGGAACAGGTCGCCGCCCCTGACCCCGTCTCCGCTCGCGCCGGTGCGGTGCCGTGGGTGTTGTCGGCGAAGTCCGTCGAAGGGGTGCGGGCGCAAGCCGGTCTGCTCAAGGCGTTCGTGGCGAAGAACCCGGAGACGGGGGTCGCCGACATCGGCCGCTCGTTGGGCTGTCGGCCGCCGTTCGCGTACCGCGCGGCCGTGGCCGGTGCGGACCGCGAGGCACTGCTGCGCGGCCTGGACTCGGTGGCGGTCGGTCGGATCGGTGCGGGCGGGGTCGCGTTCTTGTTTTCGGGTCAGGGTTCTCAGCGTCTGGGTATGGGGCGGGAGTTGTACGGGCGTTTTCCGGTGTTCGCGGAGGCTTTTGACGCGGTGGGGCTTGCCGTGACGGGTGATCTTGATGAGACGGGGGTGGCTCAGCCTGCGTTGTTCGCGTTGGAGGTGGCGCTGTTCCGGTTGTTGGAGTCGTGGGGTGTGCGTCCGGATTTTGTGATGGGTCATTCGGTTGGTGAGTTGGCCGCGGCGCATGTGGCTGGTGTGTTGTCGTTGGCGGACGCGGTGGTGTTGGTGTCGGCGCGTGCGCGGTTGATGCAGGCGCTGCCTGCTGGTGGGGCGATGGTGTCGCTGGAGGCCACCGAGGCCGAGGTGTTGCCGCTGGTGGGGCCGGATGTGTCGATCGCCGCCGTCAACGGGCCGTTGGCGACCGTGGTGTCGGGCGAGCAGGATGCTGTGCTGGACATCGCGGCGTATTTCTACTCGTTGGGGCGGCGGACGAAGCGGTTGGCGGTGTCGCACGCGTTCCACTCGCACCGGATGGACGGGATGCTCGCGGAGTTCGCCGCTGTGGCGGAAGGGCTGGCTTACGACGAGCCGCGGATTCCGGTGGTGTCGAACGTGACCGGTGGTCTGGCGGATGTCGCCACTCCCGATTACTGGGTCCGTCACGTCCGTGAGGCGGTGCGGTTCGCGGACGGTTTGGCGTGCCTGGCGGCCGAAGGTGTGACGCGGTTCGTGGAGTTGGGGCCTGATGGTGTGTTGTCGGGTCTGGTGGATGGTGGCTTCGCGGTTCCGCTGTTGCGTAGGGACCGTGCGGAGGACGTCGCGGTGATGGAGGCGTTGGGGCGGTTGCATGTCGAGGGTGTTGATGTCGACTGGGAGGCCGTCTTCACGGGTGCTACCAAGGTCGAGTTGCCCACCTACGCCTTCCAGCGACAGCGGTACTGGCCAGTGGTCGGTGCCGCGAAGGCCGATGACGTGCGGTCGGCCGGTCTCGTACCCGCTGACCACCCGCTGCTCGGAGCCGTGGTGGAGAGCGCCGCCGGTGACGAGGTGGTGATCACCGGCAGGCTGTCCGCGCGCGCACAGCCCTGGCTGGCCGGGCACGTGGTGATGGGGACCGTGCTGCTGCCGGGGGCCGCGTTCGTCGACCTGGCGATCCGGGCGGGTGACCTCGTCGGCCTCGACGGGGTCGTCGAACTGGTCCTGGAGGCGCCGCTCGCGCTGGCCGACGCGGTGGACCTCCAGGTTAGGGTCGACGCCCCCGACGCGGAGGGCGACCGCGCGCTGGCCGTGTACTCGCGAACCGGGACGATGTCGGCGTGGACGCGGCACGCCCGCGGTGTGCTCGGGCGGGCGTCGAGCGCGCCCGACCCCGACGTGTCGTCGTGGCCCCCCGCGGGTGCGGTACCCGTTGCCGTGGAGGACTTCTACGACCGGCTGGCCGCGAACGGCTTCGAGTACGGTCCCGCTTTCCGGGGACTGCGGGCGGGTTGGCGGCTCGGCGACGACGTGTACGCCGAGGTCGCTCTGCCCGACGGGCACGACGCCGACCGCTACGGCGTGCACCCCGCCCTGCTGGACGCGGCGCTGCAGGCCATGGCACTCGGCGACTTCACCGCCGCCGGCCGGGCGGTGCTCCCGTTCTCGTGGAACGGGGTCGTGCTGCACGCGACCGGGGCCACCTCGCTCAGGGTGTGGCTCTCCCCGGCGGGCGCGGACTCGGTGTCGGTCCGGCTCACCGACGGGATCGGCGGCCCGGTCGCGTCCATCGACTCGGTGGTCCTGCGTCCCGCGTCCGCTACCCCGCATGACTCGCTGTTCAAGGTGGTCTGGAAACCGGTCGCGCTGCCCGCGACGCCCGTCCAGTCGGTCGTCCTCGACGGCCGACTGGCAGACCTGGACGTGGTTCCCGACGTGGTGTTCGCGTGGTGCACCGGCGGGCGTGACGCCGTGCACCACGCACTCGCGCTCGTTCGGGAGTGGTTGGCGGACCGGCGGTTCGAGTCGTCCCGCCTGGCTTTCGTCACCAGGGGAGCGATCGCCGTGGACACGGCCGAAGGCGTGCCCGACCTCGCGAGCGCCCCGGTTTGGGGGCTGGTGCGGTCGGCGCAGGCCGAGCACCCCGGCCGGTTCCTGCTCGTCGACGTGGACGAGGCCTCGGTCGCGGCCGTGCTGGCGGACGAGTCGCAACTGGTGCTGCGCGGAGGTGTCGCCCACGTACCCCGGCTCGCGCGTGCCGAGGTGGTGCCCGCGGGCGGTGCGTTCTCCGGGCGCGTGCTGGTGACCGGTGCCTCCGGTGCCCTCGGCGGCGTGGTCGCGCGCCACCTGGTGCTGTCGCACGAGGTTCGGGACCTGGTCCTGGTGGGGCGTCGCGGTGCCCCGGACGCGCTGGTGGCGGACTTGGAGGCGCTGGGGGCCCGTGTGGAGTCCGTGGCGTGCGACGTCGGCGACCGGGCGGCGGTGGAACGGCTGCCGCGCGTCACCGGTGTCGTCCACGTGGCCGGTGTGCTCGACGACGGGGTGGTCGAGGTACTGACGCCCGACCGGCTCGACGGCGTGCTGCGACCCAAGGTCGACGGCGCGTGGAACCTGCACGAGGTGTGCGGGGACGTGTCGGCGTTCGTGCTGTTCTCCTCCGCCGCGGGGGTGTTCGGCGCTCCGGGGCAGGCGGCCTACGCGGCGGCGAACGCCTACCTGGACGCGCTGGCGCACTACCGCAGGGCCGCCGGTCTGCCCGCGGTGTCGCTCGCGTGGGGCCCGTGGGCGGAACGCGGTGGAATGATTGACGACCTGACCGGTGCCGACGTCGCCCGGATGGCACGGGCGGGGGTGACCGCGTTGGCCACCGGGGAAGCGCTGGAGCTGTTCGACCTGGCGTGCGCCGGGGCCGAACCCGCGCTCGTGCCGATGACGGTCGATCCGGCCGCGTTCGGCGGGCATCCACTGCTGAGGGACGCGCCCCGGTCACCGATACGCAGGAAGGCGGGCGCACCCGTGCCGGGCGACGTGCCGATGGACCTGGCCAGGCTGCGCGGTCAC
The DNA here is from genome assembly GCA_049997955.1 of Umezawaea sp. cmx-9-4. Lineage (GTDB taxonomy): Bacteria > Actinomycetota > Actinomycetes > Mycobacteriales > Pseudonocardiaceae > Umezawaea. Next base: position 131,835 of record JAEBDY010000019.1, read on the forward strand.
GTCGCCGAGGTGCTCGGGTACGCCGGGCCCGACGCGATCGACCCGGACCGCGCCTTCACCGAACTGGGGTTCGACTCGCTGACCGCGATCGAACTGCGCAACCGGCTGACCGCGGACACCGGCCTCCGGCTGCCCGCGACGCTGGTCTTCGACTACCCGACACCGTCCGCGCTGGCCGACCACTTGGCGGGTGCGCTCCCCGACGTGGCCACGCGGCCGGAGGCCGCACCCGCCGACGAGCCGATCGCGATCGTGGCGATGGCCTGCCGGTACCCCGGTGGTGTGCGGACGCCCGAGGACCTGTGGCGGCTGGTCGCCGACGAGGTCGACGCGATCTCGGTGTTCCCGACCGACCGCGGCTGGGACGTGGAGGGCCTCTACGACCCCGATCCGGACAAGCCGGGCAAGACCTACGCCCGTGAAGGCGGGTTCCTGCACGACGCCGCGGAGTTCGACCCGGCGTTCTTCGGGATCTCCCCTCGCGAAGCGGTGACCATGGATCCGCAGCACCGGTTGCTGCTGGAGACGTCGTGGGAGGCGTTCGAGCGGGCGGGCATCGACCCGGCCACGCTGAAGGGCAGCCCCACCGGGGTGTTCGCCGGGGTGATGTACCACGACTACGGCGCCGGTCGGGACGGTGACAGCGCGGGCAGCATCGCGTCCGGCCGCGTCTCCTACGCGTTCGGCCTCGAAGGTCCGGCGATCACCGTGGACACAGCGTGTTCGTCGTCGCTGGTCGCGTTGCACCTGGCGTGCCAGGCGCTGCGGCGGGGCGAGGTGTCGCTGGCGCTGGCGGGCGGTGTCACCGTGATGGCCACACCGGACACCTTCGTCGGCTTCAGCAGGCAGCGTGGGCTGGCGCCCGATGGCCGGTGCAAGCCGTTCGCGGCCGGTGCGGATGGGACCGGGTGGTCCGAGGGTGTGGGTGTGCTGCTGGTGGAGCGGTTGTCGGATGCTCGTCGGCTTGGTCATCCGGTGTTGGCGGTGGTGCGGGGTTCGGCGGTGAACCAGGATGGTGCGTCGAACGGGTTGACGGCGCCGAATGGTCCGTCGCAGCAGCGGGTGATCCGGCAGGCGTTGGCGAATGCGGGTCTGTCCGCTTCGGATGTGGATGTGGTGGAGGCGCATGGGACGGGGACGCGGTTGGGTGATCCGATCGAGGCTCAGGCGCTGTTGGCGACCTATGGGCAGGATCGTGATCGGCCGTTGTGGTTGGGATCGGTGAAGTCGAACCTCGGGCACACGCAGGCCGCTGCGGGCGTGGCGGGCGTGATGAAGGTGGTGCTGGCGATGCGGCATGGTGTGCTGCCGCGGACGTTGCACGTGGACGAGCCGTCGCCGCACGTGGACTGGTCGGCGGGCGCGGTGGAACTGCTGACCGAGGCTCGGCCGTGGGACGGGGTCCGGCGGGCAGGGGTGTCGTCGTTCGGTGTCAGCGGCACCAACGCGCACGTGATCATCGAGCACGTCGCCGCGCCCGTGGCGGTGTCGGCCGGTCCGTTCGGTGCGGTGCCGTGGGTGTTGTCGGCGAAGACTCCGGAGGCGTTGCGGGACTTGGCTTCGCGGCTGACGGAGGTGGACGCCCGCCCCGCCGATGTCGGGCGCGCGCTGGCCACCGGCCGGTCGCGGTTCGAGTTCCGGGCCGCGGTGGTGGGACGCGACCTGGCCGACTTCGCGGCTGGACTGCGGGACGTGCCCGTCGGTCGGATCGGTGCGGGCAAGGTCGCGTTCTTGTTTTCGGGTCAGGGTTCTCAGCGTCTGGGTATGGGGCGGGAGTTGTACGGGCGTTTTCCGGTGTTCGCGGAGGCTTTTGACGCGGTGGGGCTTCTTCCTGCGGGTGATCTTGATGAGACGGGGGTGGCTCAGCCTGCGTTGTTCGCGTTGGAGGTGGCGCTGTTCCGGTTGTTGGAGTCGTGGGGTGTGTGTCCGGATTTTGTGATGGGTCATTCGGTTGGTGAGTTGGCTGCGGCGCATGTGGCTGGTGTGTTGTCGTTGGCGGACGCGGTGGTGTTGGTGTCGGCGCGTGCGCGGTTGATGCAGGCGCTGCCTGCTGGTGGGGCGATGGTGTCGCTGGAAGCCACCGAGAGCGAAGTGCTGCCGCTGATCGGGGACGGGGTGTCCATCGCCGCGGTGAACGGCCCGAGGGCGACAGTGGTGTCCGGCGAGGAGGAACCGGTGCTCGCCCTGGCCGCGCGTTTCGCGGTGTTGGGGCGTCGGACGAAGCGGTTGGCGGTGTCGCACGCGTTCCACTCGCACCGGATGGACGGGATGCTCGCGGAGTTCGCCGCTGTGGCGGAAGGGCTGGCTTACGACGAGCCGCGGATTCCGGTGGTGTCGAACGTGACCGGTGGTCTGGCGGATGTCGCCTCGCCCGGTTACTGGGTCCGTCACGTCCGTGAGGCGGTGCGGTTCGCGGACGGTTTGGCGTGCCTGGCGGCCGAAGGTGTGACGCGGTTCGTGGAGTTGGGGCCTGATGGTGTGTTGTCGGGTCTGGTGGATGGTGGCTTCGCGGTTCCGCTGTTGCGTAGGGACCGTGCGGAGGATGTCGCGGTGATGGAGGCGTTGGGGCGGTTGCATGTCGAGGGTGTCGACGTCGACTGGGAGGCCGTCTTCACGGGTGCCACCAAGGTCGAGTTGCCCACGTACCCGTTCCGGCGCAGCAGGTACTGGGTGGAGCCGTTGCGGGCCGTCGACGCGCGGTTCTGGGAGGTGCTGGACCAAGCCGACGCCGACGCACCGCTGAGCGAGGTCCTGGCCGCGCTGTCCGTGCTGCGGGAGCCGCCGGGATCGAGGATCGGGTGGCGGCCGCTGGCGGACGGGCGACCGCGGCTCACCGGGCGGTGGCTCGTGGTCGCGCCCGCCGACGACGTGGTCCGCGCACTGGCCGAGCACGGCGCGGAAGTCGTGCTGGACGCGGCGGACGGGCCGTTCGACGGAGTGTTGTCCCTGCTCGCGATAGGGGACAAGCCCGAGCACGGGCTCGCCGAAACCCTGGCGCTGGTACAAGAGGGCATCGACGCTCCACTGTGGATTGTCACCAGGGGGGCCGTCTCGGTTGACCGCTCCGAACCGGTCACCGCACCGACCCAGGCGCACGTTTGGGGACTCGGCCGGGTGCTTGTTCTTGAGCAGCCTGGACGCGTGAGCGGTCTGGTCGACCTGCCTGACGTCCTGGACGACCGCGGTCGTGCCAGGCTCTGCGCCGTGCTGGCCGGGACCGAGCGCGAGGTCGCTGTCCGCGCTCCGGGCGTCTTCGGCCGTGGTCTCACTCGAGCCGCGACGACCGGACGACCCTGGCACCCGAGGGGAACCGTGCTGCTGAGCGGTTCCGTCCCGGCTGACGTCGTGGCCTGGCTGGAGGACAGCGGCGCCGAGGTGGTCCGCCGGGCGGAGTCACCCGATGCCGTCGTGCACTGCGGTGGGCCCGGTGAGCCGGGCTCCCTGGCGGACTTCGGGGTCGACCGGTTCGTCGACGCCGTGGCGGCCCGGATCGGCGCCGTCCGCGACTTGGCGGAACGGGTCGACCTCGCCTCGCTGGACGCCTTCGTGGTGCTCGCCCCGACAGCGGGTGCGGTGGGGGCCGGGGATTCCGGCGTGGCCGCGGTGGCGGACTCGGCGCTCGCGGCGTGGGCGGAGGGCACGGGCGTGGTGTCGGTGGCCTGGCTGGACGACGGCGTGGCACCCGGCCTGATCGCCCACGCCCGCACCGACGTGGTGTTCACGGCCCGCGTGCTGGCGGAGCCCGGACCCGAGCTGGACGAGCCCGCCGCGCTGCGGCGAAAGCTGGTCGGGCTGCCACCCGAAGAGCAGTCGCTGGTGCTGCTGGACCTGGTTCGCGCGCACGCTTCGGCCGTGCTGGGACACGGTAGTCCGGACGCGGTCGGGGCCGAGCACGAGTTCCTGGACGTCGGGTTCGCCTCGCTGACCGCCGTGGAGCTGCGCAACCGGCTCAACGCCGTGTGCGGGTCGGACCTGGAGGCCACGGTCGTCTACGACCACCCGACACCGGTGGAACTCGCCGACCACCTGCGGGAGGTGTTGGCGCCGCGGTAGCGGCGACGACGTGGCCGGAGGGTACACCTCCGGCCACGTCGTGCTGCCGTTCTCCGTTGCGGCACAACGGAACGCGTTAGGGGTTCCGGTTGTCCGGTAGGGGTTCACCTCTGCCGAGGGGCGTTCGTAGTGTTGTTGTGGGACAAGGGGAATCCGCGCCGCGTGCGCGTGCCGACGACGACCGCACGGAGGCCGAACCAGTGAACACCCTCTTCGAACCGGGCGACCTGCCTCCGCTGGGCGTCGTGCCGAAGCGGATGTACGCCTCGGTGATCCGCCCCGACCGCTACGGCAGCCCCGTCGACGCGTTCCGCACCGAGGTCGTGGACGTGCCCGAGGTGCCGCCGGGTTTCGTGCTCGTCGCGGTGATGGCGGCGGGCGTCAACTACAACAACGTGTGGGCCGCGCTCGGCAGGCCCGTCGACGTCATCGGGGCGCGCGGGCGCAAGGGCGACGACACCGGCTTCCACATCGGCGGTTCCGAGGGGTCGGGCGTGGTCTGGGCCGTGGGCTCGGGTGTGCGCCACGTCGCGGTCGGCGACCACGTGACGCTGTCGAGCTGCCGGTGGGACGAGGACGACCCGGACGTGCGGCTGGGCCGCGACCCGATGCTGGCCGCGAGCCAGGAGGTCTGGGGCTACGAGCTGAACTGGGGGTCGTTCGCCCAGTTCACCCTCGTCGCGGAGTTCCAGTGCCACCCCAAGCCCGCCCGGCTGACGTGGGAGGAGGCGGCCTGCTTCATGCTGTCCGGCGCGACCGCGTACCGGCAGCTCGCCGGGTGGCCGCCCAACGCGGTCGCGCCCGGTGACCCGGTGCTGGTCTGGGGCGGCTCGGGCGGGTTGGGGTCGATGGCGATCCAACTCGTCCGACAGTTCGGCGGCCGGGCTGTTGCCGTCGTGTCGTCGCCGGACAAGGTGAAGCACTGCCTGCGCATGGGAGCCGTCGGCGTCATCGACCGCACCGAGTTCGACCACTGGGGCCGGATGCCGGAGGAGGGCGGACCCGAGGCCGCGGACTGGCTCCGGGGCGTGCGCGCGTTCGGCAAGAGGATCTGGGAGGTGCTCGGCGAGCGGGCGTCGCCCCGGATCGTGTTCGAACACCCCGGCGAGAACACCCTGCCGACGTCGGTCTACGTGTGCGCGTCGGGCGGCATGGTCGTCATCTGCGGCGCCACGAGCGGCTACGTCGGCGAAGTCGACCTCAGGATCCTCTGGATGCGGCAGAAGCGGCTCCAGGGCTCGCACTTCGCCAACCCCGCCGACTGCGCCGCGATCGTGCGGCTGGTCGACGCGGGTCTGGTGGACCCGTGCCTCGCGCGCACCTACTCGTTCGACGAGATCGGCCTGGCGCACCAGCACATGCGCGACGGGCACCAGGAACCCGGCAACCTCGCCGCGCTCGTGGGCGCCCCGCGTCCGGGCACGTCCGAACTCCCCGCGTAACCCGAAGGCAGGTTTGGTCTTGGCGAGTCAGCCGATCGGAATCCTCGGTACCGGGGCGCACCTGCCCAAGAACGAGGTCACCAACGACGACGTCGCCGACCGGGTCGGCGTCACCCCGGAGTGGATCCTGGCCAAGACCCACATCAGGACCCGGCACTACGCCGCCGACCACGAGGCGACCTCCGACCTCGCCATCGGCGCGGCCTCCGCCGCACTCGACCGGGCGGGTGTCCCGGCGAGCCGGATCGACTACCTCGTCGTGGCCACGTCGACCGGCGACTTCCCGCAGCCGCCGACCGCGTACCTGGTGCAGCACGGCATCGGGGCGCGGCGGGCGGCGAGCTTCGACATCAACGTGGTGTGCAGCGGTTTCGTCTACGGACTCGCGCTCGCCCAGGGACTCCTGCTGGCCCGGCCGGGTTCGCACGCGCTGGTCGTGGCCGCGGACCTGTACTCGCGGATACTCGACTTCGGCGACCGCCGCACCGCCGTGCTGCTCGGCGACGGGGCGGGCGCGGCCGTGGTGGGTCCCGTTCCCGAGGACCGCGGTTTCCTCGGCTTCGACCTCGGCAGCCGCGGCGACGCGTCCCACCTCATCCGCGTCGAAGCCGGTGGCAGCAGGACTCCCACCTCCGCGGAGACGCTGGCCGCGGGCGGCCAGTACTTCCGGATGGACGGTCGCGGGGTCAAGGACTTCGTCCTGGAGAACGTTCCCCCCACGGTCACCGGTCTGCTCGAGCGGACGTCCGTGACCGCCGAACAGGTCGACCACCTCGTGCCGCACCAGCCGAACGGCCCCATGCTCGACGAGCTGGGCGCCCGGCTCGACCTGCCGAACGCGCGGATGCACCGCACCGTCGAGAAGTACGGCAACATCGGGAGCGCCTCCATGCCCGTCACCCTGGACGACGCCGCCGGATCCGGCGCCCTCGCCGACGGCGACCTGGTGCTGCTGAGCGGTTTCGGCGGCGGCATGTCCACCGGCTCGTGCCTCCTGCGCTGGTCGGCGACCACATCTTCGAGCACCGGAAAGGCGGGACGGCCGTGACTTCCGTCGAACGGGTCGGCGTGGTTGGCTGCGGCGTGATGGGCGCGGGCATCGCGGACGTCTGCGCCGTGGCCGGGCTCGACGTGGTCGTCGCGCTGTCCACTCCGGACTCCATCGCTCGAGGCAGGTCCCGTCTGCTCCGATCGCTCGACGGCCGCGTGCGCAAGGGCGTGCTGAGCGGGCACGACCGCGACGCCGCCGTCGAGCGGATCTCCTTCACCACCGACCTCGACGCCCTGGCCGACCGCCACCTGGTCGTCGAGGCCGTGGCGGAGAACGAGCAGGCGAAGCTCCGGGTGCTCAAGCAGGTGGACGCCCTCGTGGAGACCCCGGACGTCGTCCTGGCCTCCACCACCTCATCGATCCCGATCATGAAACTGGCCCGCGGCGTCGACCGGGCGAACCGGGTGATCGGCGTCCACTTCTTCAACCCCGTTCCCGTGCTGCCGCTCGTCGAGCTGACGGGGTGCCTGCTCACCGACGACGACACCAGGGCGCGAACCGAGTCGTTCGTGGTCGACGTGCTGGGCAAGCGCGTCATCTGGTCGACCGACCGGGCGGGATTCGTGGTGAACTCGCTGCTGGTGCCCTACCTGCTGTCGGCGATCAGGATGCTGGAATCCGGCTTCGCCGCCGCCGAGGACATCGACTCCGGCATGGAACTCGGCTGCGCGCACCCCATGGGCCCGTTGAAACTCACCGACCTGATCGGCCTGGACACCATCGCCGCGGTGTCGCAGGCGATGTACGAGGAGTTCAAGGAACCCCTCTACTCCCCGCCGTCGTTGTTGCTGCGCATGGTCGACGCCCGCCTGCTGGGCCGCAAGACCGGCCAGGGCTTCTACCACTACACCCGCTAGCGCCCAGGGGCGGCCGCGGCCGCCCCTGGGCGCTAGCTCACACTTCTCGACCGAGCGCCCCCAACGCCCGCCGATCGAGCTTCCCGTTCGCCGTCAACGGCAACGCCTCCACGAGCACGAATGCCGACGGCACCAGGTAGTCGGGCAACCGCTCCGCTGCGTGCGCCCTCAACTCCGCCGCGTCGACCGCCCCGACGACGTACGCCACGAGCCGCTTGTCCCCGGGCCGGAACTCCTTCGCCAGCACGGCCACCTGCGCCACGGCGGGGTGCGAGGCCAGCGCGGCCTCCACGTCCCCCGGCTCCACCCGGAACCCGCGGATCTTGACCTGCTCGTCGGCCCGCCCGCCGAACTCCAGCACGCCGTCCGGTCGCCTGCGCGCCAGGTCTCCGGTCCGGTACATCCGCGCCCCGTCCGTCCGCTCGGGGTGCGCCACGAATCGCTCGGCGGTGAGTCCGTGCCTGCTGACGTAGCCGTGCGCCAGGCCGGCTCCCGCCACGTACACCTCGCCCACGTCGGCCGGGCGCAGGTCGGCGTCCAGCACGAACGCCTCCTTGCCGACGACGGCCGTGCCGATCGGGATCGCCGTGCCCGCCAGGTCCTCGTCGACGACCCGGTGGTGCGTGGTGAACCCCATGCTCTCCACCGGCCCGTACCCGTTGCCCACCAGCAGTCCGGGGAAGTCCCGCATGGCTTTCGCCACGTGCGCCACGGACGCGGGCTCGCCGCCGGTGATCGCGTACCGCACGCCCTCGAAGGCCTCGGGGTGCTCGTCCACCAGGTAGTTGAACAGGCTCGCCGAGAGCTGGAGCATCGTCACCCCGTGCTTCCCGACCAGTTCGGCGATGTCGGACGGGTCGGCGCCCCGTCCCGGCAGCAGCACGCACGTCGCGCCGAACATCAGGGCGCCGAACAGTTCGAGTGCGAAGGCGTCCCAGGACACCGGCGAGCACTGGAGGAACACCTCGTCGGGGCCGAACCCGCAGTAGTCCTGTCCGAGGTAGGTCCCGACCAGCGCCCGGTGCGGACTGGCTACTCCCTTGGGGCGCCCGGTGGACCCGGAGGTGAACATCACGCACGCGACGTCCTCCGGACCGGCGACCGGACCGAGGTCGTCGGCGGACCGGGTGGCGATCACCGCCGCGTCGTCGTCCACGGTCACGACCTCCGCCGCGGCCAGCCGCCCTCGCGAGGCCGACTCCGTGACCAGCAGTCGGGCACGGGTGTCGGCGAGCACGACCGAGAGCCGCTCCGGCGGGAAGGCGGTGTCCAGCAACGTGTAGCCGCCACCGGCCTTGAGCACGGCGAGCAGCGTGACGACGAGGTCGATCCCGCGGTCCAGGTGCACGCCGACCAGTTCGCCCGGTTTCACGCCGAGGTCGCGCAGGTGGTGGCCCAACCGGTTGGCGCGGGTGTTCAGCTCGCCGTAGGTGATTGACGCCCCGGCGCACACCAGCGCGACCGCGGCCGGGGAGCGCCCGGCCCGCGCCTCGAAGAGTTCGTGCGCGCAGGAGCCCGGTGGCTGCGCGCCGGTCGGCCGCAACTCGGTCCACCCGGCCTCGGTGAACTCCAGGCAGTCCGACCGGTTCCCGCTGTGCACCACCGTCCAGCCGATCGGCACGGTGATCCAGGACGGCCACAGCGAGTGCGCGCCGGTCGCGTTGGCCAGCACCAGGTAGCGGCCGTCGGCTTGGTCGAAGGGCGAGGTCATGGCGCGGGGGTCCGTTCCGGCAGTGGGTGGTGCTCCGTCGGTGACCAGACGTCCTCCGGTCCGACGGCGCTGGACTCGTACTTGCCCAGTGCGCTGGTCAGCAGGCGCAGTTCCAGCGCGAGGCACGACAGCAGCCCGACCAGCCCGCTGTCAGGCTCCTCGTCCACGGCCAGCAGCGCCGCCCTGCCCAGTCCGACCGCGCGGGCCCCGGAAGCGAGGCACTTCACCGCACGCGTGCCCTCCCAGACCCTGCCCGAGGCCAGCAGACAGCCCTCGGAGGCGTCGATCCGGCGCAGGCACTCGGCCAGCGGGAGGCCGACGTGGTCGAGGAACCCCGACGGCGCCCAGCCGGTGCCACCCTCGGCGCCGTCCACGGTCACCGCGTCCGCTCCCGCCAGCCACGCGGTGCGCGCGGCGTGCGCCACGTCCCGGCCGGGGTGCAGCTTCACCCAGACGCGGGCGAGCGGGTAGTTGTTGCGCATGAACCGGATCTGCTGGCGCAGGATCTCCTCGGTGAACGTGCCGGGACTACTGGAGCGCAGCACGTGGTCGACGTCCCCCAGGGCGGTGCCGGTCGAGTAGTGCGGCGACAGCCGTTCGGCCTCGGCGGCCCCGACCACGGTCATCCCGCCCAGCCCCGGTTTGGCCCCCTGGCCCAGTTTCAGCTCGAACGCGAGCCGCCCCGAGGTCACCAGCGGCTGTGCGGACGGGTCGCTGTAGACCAGGTTCCACACCTCGGCGTCGGCGTCCTCGGTGGACTGCTGCACGGCCACGCCGCCCAGCCCGTGGGGGACCTCGTCCAGGTACGCCGCGATCCGGCCGAGGAGCCCGCCCGCGACGGCGTCGATCCGCCCGTACCCGCTGACCGGGACGATGTTCTCGCCGATGACCAGGGGGACGCCGAGACCGCCCGCCTGCCTGGAGACCGCGAGGCCGAGGTCCGAACTCGCGACCCTCGTCGACCCGAAAGCCGAGACGTAGCAGGGCATCGGGGATCGGAAGCCGCCGAACCCGGTGGCCAGCACGACGTCCTCGGGCAGCGGTTCGCGGCCCAGTTCGATCAGCTTCTCCAAGCGGCGCGGCATGAACACCGGAGGTGTCAATCGCAGCTCGTCGAGCGCGTCGCCCGTCCGCGACCGGGCGCCGAACAGCGACATCCCGTACTCCTCACGCGGGGGGAATGCCGCCGCCGTGCCGAGCCGCGCCCGCCGCCGTACCTCCTCCTCGGGGAAACCGGCCGCCCTCAGACCGGTCACGGCGAGACCAGACCGGGGATCTTCGGGTACGCGGTGGCCTGCCAGACCGAGTCGAGCCCAGCGAGGTACCGGGTCAGCCGCTCCACGCCGATGCCGAACCCGGCGCTGGGCCGGATGCCGTCGCGCGCCATGTCCAGGTACCACCCGTACTTCGCCGGGTTCTCGCCGGTCTCGCGCATCCTGGTGACGATCCGGCCGTAGTCGAACTCGCGTTCGCTGCCGCTGATCAGCTCGCCGTACCCCTCGGGCGCGATCAGGTCGAAGTTGCGCAGCACACCGGGGTTCCCCGGTTCCTCGCGGTCGTAGAACCCGCGCGAACCCTTCGGGTAGTCGGTGACGAAGAACGGCCTGCTCGCCTTGCGGGATAGCACTTCCTCGCCCGCCCAGTCGATCTCGCCGTCGGGGTTCTGGTCGTGGCCGAGCCCGACGAGGTCGGCCACCGCGGCCGCGTGCGTGCGCCGGTCGAACGGGCCTGCCAGGAGGTCCCCGAACGCGCCGGGGTCGCGGCCCAGCACCTCGAGTTCGGCTTCCTGGTGGGCCAGGACCGCGCGCACCGCGGCCGTCACGATCCCTTGCGCCACCAGCATCGCGTCCTGCTGCGTCGCGTCCGCGATCTCGACGTCGAACTGGTGGAACTCCGCGAGGTGGCGTCGGGTCGAACAGGTCGCGGGCGGTTCCAGGCGCACGCACGGCGCCACGTAGAAGATCTTGTCGAACGCCGTCAGCGACGCCTGCTTGTACAGGATCGCACTGGTCATCAGTTTGTAGCGGTGTCCGTAGTAGTCGATGTCGACCTGCTTGGCGCCCCGCCCGCCGGGATCGGTCACCGGACCGATCACCTGCGGCAGCAGTTCGACGTAGCCCAGTTCCGCCAGGTGGGCCCTGGCCGCGACGAGGATGCGGTTCTGGATCACCAGTGCCGCCTTCGTCGCGGGGTTCTCCAGGTGTTCGCGGGGTGAGGCCGCCGGTCGGGTCATCGCTGCTCCACTTCACGGTCGACGGTGCGTTCCACGTAGGACAGCGCGGCCAGCAGGTCGGCCGCGCTGGTGTCGGTGCGCCGTCTCGCGGGCGCGGTCACCGGCAGTCCGCCGACGTCCGCCCAGCGCAGCCTGCCGTCGGCGCCGATGTAGCTGCGGGTGCGACCGCGGTTGTCCGGGTGCAGGCAGTAGGGCACGTCCAGCAGACCGCGCGAGAACGCGGCCAGCAGCGCCTCGCCGAGGTCCTCGGCGGTGTCCAGCACGGCGTGCACGATCGCCTCCGCCTCGGCGAAGACCTCGCTGTCGGTCGGGTCGCGGACGGCCGAGGAGGGCTCCGTCGCCGTCGCGGCCAGCGCCGCGGTCTCCAGCGCCCGCACGTTCTCCGCGATGGTCGGGATGCGGAAGGCCTCCGCGGTGGTCTTCACGATCATCCGGGCCGCCCCGGTGCGCACGGCCAGCGCGGCGCACCTCTCCAGCAGCAGTAACGCACCCGCCTCGCTGCGCGGGTAGACGCCCATGTACGCGTAGGCGACCACGTGCCAGTCCACATCGGACAGGAACCGGCCCGCGAGTGCCCGCAGTGCCAGCAGCGCCTCGGTGTCCTGCTCCGGGCTGGTCTGCTGGGCGTAGCTCAGCGAGATGCTGCGCAGTCCGTGCTGGCGGAAGAACATGCCCTCCAGCAGGCTGATCGCGACGAGCAGGCTCGGCGGGCACAGCTGGCCCATCATGCAGCCGCCGAACGTCTCCAGGTGCGGCTCGACTCCTCGGTCGCGGACCTCCAGCAGCAGCGCGCAGCACTGCTCCCAGTTGCGCACCGACGTGCGCAGCGGTGTCCGGCCGTAGGGCAGGCAGTAGGAGACGGGTCCGCCCTCGGTGGCGTCCAGCCCGACCCGGCCGAGCGTGGTCACGATGTCCTGCGGCACGGGCGAACCGTGCCGGACCTGCACCGGGAAGTCGTTCCCGTGCAGGCCTTCGAGCACCGCACGGGTGGTGTCGTGGTCGTGCGCCACGAGCGGGTAGCCGTTGAGGTCGACGCCGTCGGCCATCGCTCTGCGGGCCGCGTCGTGGTCGGCGACCCTGGTGTAGCTGTCCAGCGTGATCGTGCCGACCGTGACGGCGGCCGCGTCCTTGACCGCGGCCAGGCCCGCTCGCATCGCGGCGGGATCGCTGAACCCCATCCTGGACTGCACGACCAGCCTGCCCGCGTGCTGGGCGCGGGACACGAAGTCGCCGAAAGGGCTCAGCACGCCACGCCCGCGCGGACCGCGTCCACGAAGAACCAGAAGGGGTCCATGCCGCCGCGGTCGGTGAACACGGCGTCGAACCCGGCGGTGAGCAGGGTGTCGACGCGCCGCGCCCCCTCGGACCCGGAGACGTCCAGCTTGCCGCCGATCACGACCGGTGTCGACGCCAATTCCGGGTGCGACCGCAGCCGCGCGACGACCCGTCCGCCGTCGTGGCAGCCGTGGCCGTTCACGGTGCTGATGACCACCAGGTCGGGCAGCCGCGCCAGGCACTCGCCGACGAGCAGGTCGTCGGGGACGCACGGGCCCAGGTTGGTCACCCGGTGGCCGCGGTCCTCCAGCGCGAGCTGGAGGTAGATCAGGTTCCACGTGTGGGAATCGGAGGCCACAGTGGTCAGGAGCACGTCGAGTTCGTCGGCAGCAGCCATCGTCCCCCCAGGGTGGTCCGGGGCCGTGCGGCCCGGCACGAACGGTTCGAGGCTAAAGCCGGGAACGGCCGCCCAGAGGCAGTTGCGGCGGCAATTTGCCGGGAAAGCGTTGTGCCCCAGGGCTCCGGAGTCCTGGGGCACAACGGCGACGGCGCTACTTGGCAGCGCCGACCGCGGCCTCCCCGCTGGGGACGGGGGTGGCTTCGGGGCGCTTGCGCTGGTCCACGTTGATCAGCAGACCCGCGAGGACCGCCGCCAGCAGCAGGATCCCGGCGGCCCACGCGCTGGTCACGGTGTAGCCGTGGACGGTCGCCGCGGCCACCTCGTCCGCGGCGACGCCCGCACCGGCGACCGCGAGCGCGGCGGCGGTGGTCGACGCGGCGATCGTGTTCAGCAGCGAGGTGCCGATGGACGCGCCGATCTGCTGCGACGTCCCGACGAACGCGGACACGACGCCGACGTCGCGCATCGGCAGCCGCGAGGTCGCGATGTTGACGCACGGCATCATCACGAGGCCCAGGCCGACGCCCAGCAGGATCTGCGCGGGCAGCAGGTGGGTGGCGTAGGCGCTGTCCGGCGTGAGCTGGGTGAGGATCAGCATGCCGATCGCGGCGAGCACCAGACCCGGCACGATGACCAGCCTGGCGGGCACCCTCGGCAACAGCCTGCTCGTCACCTGGGTGTTGGTGAGCACGATGGCGACCGTGGCGGGCAGGATCGCGAGACCCGTCTGCAGCGGCGAGAACTTCATGATCACCTGGAGCTGGTAGGTCATGATCAGGAACAGCCCGAACATGCCGCTCATCGCCAGCGCGATCGCCAGGAACGCGCCCGCCCGGTTGCGCTCGGCCACGATGTGCAGCGGCAGCAGCGGATTCGCGGACTTGGCCTGCACGAAGACGAAGCCCGCCAGCAGCACGACCGCTCCCACGATCAGGCCGAGCACGAGGGGGGAGCGCCAGCCCACCGTGGCGGCCTCGCCGAAGCCGTAGATGAGGGCGACCATGCCCGCAGTGCCCAGCAGGGTGCCGGGGACGTCGAGCTTGACGTCCGGGTGGCCGGGGACGTCCGGCAGCAGGAAGAAGCCGCCGATGGCGACCGCGGCGCCGATCGGCAGGTTGATGAAGAAGCACCAGCTCCAGTCGAGGTACTGCGTCATCACCCCGCCGAGCAGCAGGCCGATCGCGCCGCCCACGCCGGCGACGGCGCTGAACACGCCGAACGCCTTGGCGCGCTCGCGGGGTTCGGTGAACGTGGTGGTGACCATCGACAGCGTGGCCGGGGCGAGCAGCGCGGCGAACACGCCCTGTGCCGCGCGGGCCCCGACCAGGACGGCGGCGTTCGGCGCCATGCCGCCGACCGCCGAGGCCAGGATGAAGCCGACCGTGCCGATCAGGAAGATCCTCTTGCGGCCCGCCATGTCGGCGATGCGGCCGCCCAGCAGCAGCAGACCGCCGTAGGCGAGCGAGTAGGCCGTGACCACCCACTGCCGGTTGCCGTCGGACATCGCCATGGCCTGCTGGGCCCACGGCAGCGCGATGTTCACGATCGTCGTGTCCAGCATGACCATGAGCTGGGCAAGGCCGATGACGGCCAGCCCCCACCAGCGGTAGCGCACCGACCGCGCCTCGGCTGTCGGCTGTGTACTCGTCATGCCCCGGTTCCTTCCGAGTAGGTGTTCATGCCGAAAAGCTTAACCCGGTAACGATATGAACCGGAACAATACATTGCCCGGGTCTGGCAGTTCGCTACAGTGGTCGGGGTGAGCGAACGGACAGGACTGCGCGAGCGCAAGAAGCTGCGGACCAGGCACGCGATCTCGGACGCGGCGATCTCGCTGTTCCTGGAACGCGGGTACGACGAGGTGTCGGTCGCCGACGTGGCTGCCGCCGCCGAGGTGTCCAAGCCGACCCTGTTCAAGTACTTCCCGGCGAAGGCCGACCTGGTCGTGCACCGCTTCGCCGACCACGAGTCCGAGCCCGCGCGCGTCGTCCTGGAACGGCCTGGTGGCCGGTCCCCGCTGGAGGCGCTGCACCTGCACTTCCTGGACGGGCTCGCCCGCCGCGATCCGATCACCGGCCTCAACGACCGGCCCCAGGTGCTGGCGCTGCTGGTGCTGCTGCACTCCACGCCGGATCTGGTGGCGCACCTGTCGCGCTACACCGCCGGTGCCGAGGAGGCGCTCACGCTGGCACTGGCCACGACGACGGACGAGCCGGGCGGTGAGGTCACCGCCCGGCTCGCCGCGAGTCAGGTGATCGCCGTGCAGCGGGTGCTGGCCACCGCGAACTGGCGGCGGCTGGTCGACGGCGCGACCGCCGAGGGCACCCACGCCCGAGCGGTCGACGAGGCCGATCGCGCCTTCCGGCTGCTCGGCACCGGCATCGCCGACCACTTCGGCTGAGTCAGAGCGAGGCGCCCTCCGCGCGCAGGTGCCCGGCCAGCGTCAGCGGTGTCGGGTTGGCGAACACGTCCGCGAGCCGCAGCCGCACCCCGGTGAGCAGGCTGCTCTCCTTGGCCAGCTTCGCGGCCAGCAGAGAGTGGCCGCCGCTCTCGAAGAAGTTCGACCGCGCCGTCACGTCGGTGCGGTCGAGCAACTGCTCCCACAGCCCGACCAGCGCGCCCACGAGCGCGTCGTCGCCCGCGTGGCCCGCCGCCGCGACGACGGTGTGCCGGTCGTCCTCGGGCAGCACGTCGACGAGCACGAACTCGTCCGGCACGACCGACAGCGGCAGTTCGGCCCTGGCCAGCTTGCCCAGCCGGTCGGCCAGTCCCGCGGAGTCGACGGCCTGCACGAAGGCCACCAGCGGGGCCTCGTCGTCGGGCCGGAACACGACCCGCGCGGCCCTCACGTCCGGCTCGGACCGCAGCACCTCCTCGATCCGCTCCAGCTGCACGGCGGTCCCGCGCACCCGCACCCGCCGGTCGGTCCGGCCGAGCACTTCCAGCGTCCCGTCGTGCCGCCACCACGCCGCGTCGCCGGTGCGGGCGTAATCGCCCAGCACCGGGTGGGTCCCGTCGACCGCCGCGCCCGCGGGCAGGCTCCGCCCGGTCAGGCAGAGCTCCCCGCGCAGCCCGACGGGCAGTTCGCGCCCCGCCGCGTCGGCGACGAACCCCTCGACCCCGGCGGCCGCGCGTCCTGCGGTGACGACCTCGTGGTCCCGCGCGCTCCACAGGGGGATGTCGCCGACCGGGCCGCCGTCGTCCTCGCCGAGTGCGAGCAGCAGCGCCTCGTAGCGCCACACCAGCGCCAGCACGTCGGCGTGGTCCAGCACCTCGGTGTAGTGCACCGCCCGGATCCGGGTGGCCTCCGCCGACGCCTGGAATAAGAACTCCAGGTCGTGCTTGCTGAACCCCGCCTCGGCGGGCACCGGCCGCACCCGCGTGCCGCCGAAGGCGAACGCGGCGGTGCCGGAGTCCGGCACGTAGTTGAACACGTGCCGGAACAGCGATCCGCGCCACGACGACCCCGAGCGCGCGACCTCCGGCAGCAGTTCGTCCACCGGCGCGTCGCTGTGCGCCAGCGAGGCGAAGAAGACCTCCCTGGTCCGGCGGACCAGTACCGCGAACGGCGTCGCCGGGTCCACCTCGACCCGCAGCGGCATGGTGTTGACGTGGTAGCCGATGGCGTCGGCGGTGTCCTGTCCGCGCAGGTTCACCGGCGAGCCGACCACCAGGTCCGGGCCCGCGCCGTGCCCGGCCAGCAGCAGGTAGTACGCCGCGAGCAGCACGACCGCCTCGGGTGCCCGGAAGCGCTTGCCCAGCGTGCGGACGACGGCCACCGCCTCGGCGGACAGGTCGTGGGCCACCGTGCCGCCGACCAGCGTCGGCCGCACGGGTTCCGCCTTGCCCGACCGCAGTTCCAGCGCGCTCGCGTCGAACCCGTCCAGGTGCCGCCGCCAGAACTCCAGGCTCTCCGGCCTGATCTCCGGTGCCTCGAGCACCGCGGCCTCCGCCGCCGCGGGCGCGGGCCCGCCCGCGGCGAGCGCGTCGTGCACGGCGCCCAGTTCGCGCACCAGGATCCCCGCGGACACGGCGTCGAACACCAGGTGGTGGGCCACCACGCAGAACACGTCGTCGTGCTCCGTGCCGAACACGGCGGCCCGCAGCAGCGGCCCACCGTCGAGCTCGAATGCCTTGGCGGCGAACGTGGTCAGGTCGGCGTCGAGGGTGTCCTCGGAGGACTCGACGGCGACCACCGGGAGCGTGACCGCCTCCGGGGCGAGCACCTCCTTGGCCAGTTCGCCGTCACGGGAGGTGAACACCGTGCGCAGCGCCCGGTGCGTGCGCACCAGGACGGCGAGCGACCGCTCCAGCAGGGAGCGGTCGAGGCGTCCCTCGGCGCGGAAGGCGGCCGGGATGTTGTTGACGCCCACGTCGGGCACCAACCCCTCCAGCAGCCACAGGGACTCCTCCTTGCGGGAGACGGGTGACATGGTGATCCCCTAGTCGTTGAGCAGCGTTGACACGGCTTCGGCGACGTCGGTGCTGCGCAGGACGTCCACGTGGTCGACCTCGACGCGGATCTCGCTGCCCAGCAGCTTGGAGTTCTCGGTCGGATCGCTGCTGCTGATCGCGATCCCGTCCGCCCACACGGGTCTCGGGTCGATGGGCAGCGCGGCGACGAGGTAGGCGACGAAGGACAGGAACGTGTCGGCCAGCTCGTCCGCGTGCTCCCGTTCGAGCCCCTCGCGCTCGAACGCGTCGCCGACCACTTCGCGGAAGATCTCCGCGTAGCGGGCGCCCAGCCACCGGAAGTCGTCGTTCTCCGCGTACGCGCGACGCGCGGCGTCCTGCGCGTAGCGGACCTGCTCGGCCCCGAGGATCCCGCCGTAGTGGCTCAGGACGTTGTCGAAGTCGAGCTGCAGGTTCGACGAGATCGGCACCGACGGGTCGAAGACCACGACCAGCGGCGGGCGGTCCTGCCAGCGCGCGATCTCCGCGGCGATGCCCGCCGCGAACACACCGCCGACGCAGTAGCCCAGCACCGCCTTGACGGGACGGCCCGCGCGCCGCACCTCCCCGACCCAGCGGTCGAGGTAGTCCTGGGCGGACATGCCCTTTTCGGCGCCCAGCGGGGGCTGCACGGTCTCCCACACCGGGTGCGACGGGTCCAGGTTCGGCACCAGGTCCGGGAACCCGGACTCCCGGCGACCGGTCGACGCGTAGTCGACGGCGAGCACCAGCTCGTCCCGGCTGCCCGCGTTCAACACCTTCCACGAGTTGAGTTCGTCCACGGCGTCGTCCTCACTGTCGTCGGGTGGTCAGGAACGGGAAGAGGCTCGTGGTCAGCTCGACGCGGGCGGCGCGCACCAGCGCCGGGTCGAAGTCGGCGAACACCTCGCGCATGGTGCGCTTCCCGTCCACCGCGTCGAGGATCGGCCGGACCCGCGCGGGCGGAAGCGCGTCGGGGAACGCGGTGGTGCTCGGCGCCTCGTGGTAGCGGCCCTGCTCGTCGAGGACCCACCGCCTGCGCCGCGTCGAGGTGGGCGTGAACACGGTGTCCAGGAACGCCTCGTCGTGCTCGGCCGCGGTGAGCCTGCCGCGGGCCGCGTG
Organism: Umezawaea sp. cmx-9-4; assembly: GCA_049997955.1. Taxonomy (GTDB): domain Bacteria; phylum Actinomycetota; class Actinomycetes; order Mycobacteriales; family Pseudonocardiaceae; genus Umezawaea. The sequence continues at coordinate 150,410 of JAEBDY010000019.1, forward strand.
CCCGGCGTAGAACCACATCATGGGGGAGCTGTCCATCAGCAGCAGGTTCGACACCTGCCAGCGCTCCCGGTCCGGCAGCCCCTCGTACCGCTCGCGCACCTCGGGGTCGCGGATTGGCACCTCCCACAGGTAGGTGTTGCCGACCTGGTCGAACACGTTGACCGCCGGCGCCTCCACGGTGAGCCCGCAGTCCTCCGCCAGCGCCCAGAACCGCTCGACGGTGTAGTCGTGCTCCAGCGGGCTCATCCAGCTGTCCGCCCAGCCCTCGTCGCCCATGTACTCGTACTGCTCCAGCCTGCGCCCCACCTGCCCGTCCGCGGGCACCGACTCCGACAGCCTCCTGGCCAGCGAAAGCCTGTCCTGCAACGACTCCACGCCGTCGTAGCCCAGCACGGTCAGTGCCTGCTGGAAGCGCACGATCTCCTGGCGGTGGAAGGTGTTGTAGACCATCAGCTCCAGCACGGCGTCGGGCCGCATCGCCGTGGTCAGCCTGCGCAGGCACGCGGTCGGGTCCGGGTTGTGGTGGATCACGCCGGTGCACAGCACGTAGTCGAACCGGTCTTGGTGGGCGGCCTGCGTGATGCCCTCGTGCCGCAGCTCCAGGTTCGTAACGCCGAGCTGGGCGGCGTTGGCCGCGCACATCTCCAGCGAGCGCTCGGAGGCGTCGGTGCCGAGCACCGTCGCGCTGGGGAACCGGAGCGCGGTGATCAGCGCCTGGTTGGTGCCGCAGCCCGCGACCCAGATCGAGGCGTCGGGCGCCAGCCTGGTGTGCCCGTAGTCGCCGACGTCCTGCGCGATCATCCTGGTGTAGAAAGCCGGGTCGTCCAGCGCGACGAGCTGCCGGGGTGGCCAGGGGTAGGGGAAGGAGCGGTAGAAGACGTTCAGCACACCGTTTTCGTGCCCGTTCACGACGTTCGCGGTCATCGGGACCTCCTGAGGTTCTCGTACAGGGCGAGGCAGTCCCGGTAGGTCGGCAGCAACCCGGCCTCGGCCGCGGCGGCCAGCGAAGGCGCCTTGAGGTCCTTTTCGGACACGAGCGGATCCCCGACCGGATTCCAGTCCACGCCGAGGTCCGGGTCGAACGGGTCGAGGTCGAGTTGCGTGCCGGGGACGTACCGGGTCGAGCACAGGTAACCTACGCACGCGTCGTCGGTCAGCGCGAGGAACCCGTGGCCCAGGCCTTCGGCCACGTAGGCGAACTCGCCGGACTCCGCGGTCAGCACCGTCCGGGTGTGGTGGCCGAAGGTGGGGGACCCGATCCTGATGTCCACCACCACGTCCAGCACCGATCCCCGGTGGCACGTCACGACCTTGGCCTGCGAGTGCGGCGCCCGCACCCCGTGGATCCCGCGCAGCACGCCCCGCGAGGACACGGAGAAGTTCGTCTGCGCCACCGCGAACGGGTGGCCGACCACCCGCGCCAGCTCGTCGTCCCGGTAGGACTCGTAGAAGCACCCGCGCTCGTCGGTCAGCCGGTCCGGGCTGAACACGAAGGCGCCGGGTACCGTCAGCTCCCGGCCGCGCACGCGAACTCCCGCACGGAATCGATCACGTAGTCGATCATCTGGGTGGTCAGGCCGGGGTACACCCCGACCCAGAACGTGTGCTCGGTGACGACGTCGGAGTTCGCCAGGTCGCCGACCACCCGGTGCGGCGCGTCGAGGTAGGCCGGGTGCCGGGTGAGGTTGCCGCCGAAGAACCGGCGGGTGCCGATCCGGCGCGACTCCAGGAAGGACACCAGGCCCTCGCGGGTGTACGCCGCGTCGGGGAGCACCGTCATCACGAAGCCGAACCAGCTGGGGTCGGATCCCGGTGTCGCCTCGGGCATCCGAAGTCCCGGCACGTCGTCGAGCCCCTCGCGCAGCCGCCGCCAGTTGCGCCTGCGGGCCGCGCCGAAATCCGCCAGCTTCGCGAGCTGGCTCAGGCCCAGCGCCGCCTGCAGGTCGGTGGACTTCAGGTTGTAGCCCACGTGGGAGAAGATGTACTTGTGGTCGTAGCCCTGCGGCAGCGTGCCCATCTGGTAGTCGAACCGCTTGAAGCAGGTGTTGTCCTCGCCCGGTTCGCACCAGCAGTCCCGGCCCCAGTCCCGCAGCTGCTCCACGATCCGCGCCAGCGCCAGGTTCGAGGTCAGCACGCAGCCGCCCTCGCCGGTGGTGATGTGGTGGGCGGGGTAGAAGCTGACGGTGGACAGGTCGCCGAACGTGCCCGTCATCCTCCCGTCGTAGGTCGAGCCGACGGCGTCGCAGTTGTCCTCGACGAGGAACAGGCCGTGTTCCTCGGCGAGCGCGGCGATCTCGGTGGCCATGAACGGGTTGCCGAGCGCGTGCGCGACCATGATCGCCCTGGTGCGCGGTCCGATGGCTGCCGCGACGCGCTCGGGCGTGGTGTTGTAGGTGCCCAGTTCGATGTCGACGAACACCGGGACGAGTCCGTTCTGGACGATCGGGTTCACCGTGGTGGGGAAGCCCGCCGCGACGGTGACCACCTCGTCGCCCGCGACCAGCCGGTGGTCCTCCAGCGAGGGCGAGGTCAGCGCCGACAGCGCGAGCAGGTTGGCCGACGACCCGGAGTTGGTGAGGTGGGCCTTGCGCAGCCCGAAGGTGGCCGCGAACTCGCGCTCGAACCGCCGCGCGCTGACCCCGGCCGCGATGCGCATGTCCAGCGCCGCCTCGACCAGCGCGACCCGGTCCTCCTCGTCGAGCGCGGCACCCGACGACAGCACCGGCGTGACCCCCGGCACGAACTCGTCCTTCGCGTTCTCCTGGTGGTACTTGCGCACCTGCTCCAGGATCCGCGCCTTGCTCTCGGTCATGTCCTCGTCCTCCCGGCGTGTTCGCGGATCCCGTCGATCAGCGCCGCCTGGCGCAGCGTCGTCGCGTGACTGTCGTCCGGCGTGCCGGTGCGGATCGCGGTGACGAAGGCGGCGACGGTGTTCGCGCACTGGTCCTCGGGAGCGTGCGCCAGCTCCTCGGTGCCCGCCGGGCCGGTCACGGTGATCCTCGTCGCGAGGTCGGCGGGCGGTGTGAACGCCCGGTCCACGGCGATCCGGCCCGTGCTGCCCAGCAGGTGGTAGTCGTTGACGTAGAAGTGGTGCAGGCCGAACGCGAGCCGCGCGGACACCCCGTCCGGGCGGTGCAGCAGCGCGGTGCCGCCGATGTCGACGCCGAGCGCGTCGTCCACCACCAGGCTCGCGCCCGCCACGGCGAGGTCCGGTCCCAGCAGCAGCTGCGCGGCGAGGACCGGGTAGGCGCCGTTGTCCAGCAGCGCGCCGCCGCCGAGCGCGGCCGACAGCCGGATGTCGTCCGCGGGCCGCGCGGGGATCGTGAAGGTGCTGTCGAACACCCGGAGGTCGCCGATCGCGCCGTCGGCCAGGAGCCGACGGACGCGCTCGTGCCGGGAGTGGTGCGGGAACAGGAAGTTCTCCATCAGCACGAGTCCCGCGGACTTCGCGGCGGCCAGCAGCTCCGCGGTGTCGGCGTGGCACGTCGTGGCGGGCTTCTCGGTCAGCACGTGCTTGCCCGCGGCCAGCGCGCGCCCGATCCACCGCGCGTGCAGCGCCACGGGCAGCGGGACGTACACGGCGTCGACGTCGTCGCGCTCCAGCAGTCCCCGGTAGCCCGTCACGGCGGCGCAGCCGAACTCCGCGGCGAACTTCGCCGCCCGTTCGCCGGTGCGACTGGCGACCGCGACCAGCCGCACGTCCCGGTCCGCCCGCAGCGCGGGCAGCACCCGGCGCCACGCGATGTCCGCGCAGCCGAGCACCCCGACCCCGATCCGGCCGGTCACCACAGCGTGTGCAGGCACGCCAGCAGGCTGCGCGCCTCGACGTTGAAGTAGTTGGCGTAGCGCACCAGGTCGGTCGCCTGCCGCGCGGTCATCCACACGAAGTCCTCCGGCACCTCCACCGGGAAGTCCTCGTCCGCCTCGACGACCACGTACCGGTTCTCCGCGCAGTGGAAGCGCCCGCCCTCCTCGGAGTGCACGACGTCCTGCCTGATCGACTCCTTCGGCGCGGCGAGCACGTACTCCAGGAACGGCGGTGGGGGCGCGCCGTGGAAGTTGGTCGGCGTGCAGTGCACGGTCGGCGCCATCTCGACCACGTCGAACGTCCCCGCCTCGGTGCGCGCCTGGACCAGCACGTGCAGCACGCCGTCGATCTGCCTGGTGACGAACGCGAGCAACCCTTGGCCCACCGGCGCGAGCATCGGCTGCGTCCAGTGCGCGACCTCCCGGTTGGTGGCCTGGACGTCGACGCCGATGACGCTGAAGTACCGGCCCTCGTCGTGGAAGATCCGCTCCGGCGTCCGCCGCCACCGGGACACCTCGTCCAGCGGGATCCGCCGCTGGCCAAGGGTGTGCTGGGTCTTCGCCTCGGTGAACCAGCTCAGCACCGCGGCCGTCTCGTGCAGCGCCCCCTTGCACTCGACCATCGACCGCAGCAGCGCGCCGCGGAACGAGTCCTCCTCCAGGATCGACGGGCGGTCGACCGGCGCGGCGAAGGGGATGCCGGACAGCACCGTCCTGGCGTCCATGTTGACCAGGTTGTCCACGTGGAGAAGTTCGTGCAGCTGCGCCAGCGTCAGCCAGCAGAAGTCGTCCAGCACCGGGACGTCCTCGGTGACCTCGACGACCATGTTGCGGTTGCGCTTGTGCAGGAACCACGCGCCCTGCTCGGACTGGAGCGCGTCCACCAGCACCCGGCTGCGCTGCGGCGCGGTGAAGTGCTCCAGGTAGGGGATCGGGCTGCCCTTGTGCACCCTCGTGTAGTTGCTCCGGGTGGCCTGCAGGGTCGGCGAGAGCTGGATCAGGTTGACGTTGCCCGGTTCCATCTTCGCCTGCATCAGGCAGTGCAGGACACCGTTGAACTCCTTGACCAGGATGCCGAGGATGCCGATCTCCGGCTGCCGGATGATCGGCTGCGTCCACCGCTCCACCTCGCGGTGGTCGGTGGTCACCTCCAGCCCCTCGATGGCGAAGAACCGGCCGCTCTCGTGCACGAGGTTGCCCGTGTCGGCCGCGAACCGCCAGCCGGTCAGCCGATCGAAGGGCACCCGCTCGACCCGGTAGGAGTTGGCCCGCCCGCGACCGGCGAACCAGTCGAGGAACTCCGCGGTCGGGACCAGCACCCGGTCGGTGGTGTTGGCCGATTCGGTGAACCGGCGCAGCACGTCGTCGGCGGTCCGCCCCGGTGATCCGGCTGTCAGCACGGAGGTCTCCTCAGCCGTTCAGCCGCAACGGGAGCGTGGCCAGGCCGCGCATCAGGGTGCTGGCGCGCCAGACGAGCTCCTCGGGCTCGGCGGCCAGTTCCATCTTCGGGAACCGGGGCAGCAGCTTGCGGAACGCGATCACGGCCTCCAGCCGGGCCAGCGGGGCGCCGACGCAGTAGTGGATGCCGTGCCCGAACGTCAGGTGTCCGGTCGCCTTGCGGTGCAGGTCGAGCACGTCCGCGTCGGGGAACTTCGCGGAGTCCCGGTTGCCCGACATCAGCGACACCATCACGAGTTCGCCCTCGGGGATCGTGGTGTCGCCGATCGTGACCTCGGTGGTGGTGAAGCGGAAGGTGCCGTGCTTGGCAGGGCCGTCGAACCGCAGCAGCTCCTCGACCGCGTTCGGCCACAGCGAGGGGTCGGCGAGCAGGGCGTCGAACTTCGGGCGTTCGCGCAGCAGGGCCAGCACGCCGTTGCCGATCAGGTTCGAGGTGGTCTCGTGCCCGCCGACCAGCAGCAGGAACGCCATCGGCACCAGTTCGTGGTCGGCGAGGTTGCCGTCCTCGGTGTTGGCGCGGACCAGATCGCTGAGCACGTCGTCGGTCGGCTTCGCGCGCTTGGAGGTGGTCAGCTCCGTCAGGTAGTTCACCATGTTGGCCTGCGACCGGGTGATCACGTCGATCGTGGGTCCGGACACCAGGGTCTTGGCCCAGTCGGTGAAGTCGGCGCGGTCGGCCTCCGGGACCCCGAACATCTCGCAGATCACCGTGACCGGCATCGGGAACGCGAAGGCGTCCAGCAGGTCCACCTCGTCCTGGCCCGCCATCGCGTCGAGCAGCGAGTCGGTGATCGCCTCGATCCTCGGCCGCAGCTTCTCCACCGCCCGGCTGGTGAGCGCGCTGTTGACGAGCGCCCTCATCCGGGTGTGGTCCGGCGGGTCCGCGTGCAGCATGTGGTTGGCCAGCGGGGCGGAGAACGACCCGTGGGTGCTGTCGGCGCCGTGCTTCGCGAAGAGGGCGCCCACCCTGGTCAGGTTCGTGCTCAGGCCGGGGTCGGTGAGCGCGGACCGCACCTCGGAGTGCGTGGTGACGATCCAGACCGGCAGGCCGCCGAACAGCGGCACCCCCTCGGGCAGGACCGCCTGGTGCACCGGCCGCTCGGCGCGCAGCCGGGAGTACACCCCGTGCGGGTCCTGCATGATGTCGGCGTTGCGCAGCACGTCCGTGGTCATGATCGGCCTCCAGCGGTCTCGGCGAGCTTGATAGCACCCAGTACGGCCGCCCGCACGACGTTCACCGGTGCGTAGAGTTCCTTGCCCACCCACAGCGGCGGGTGTTCCGCGTCCAGTCCACTGTGGACCAGGTAATCGTGCCCCCTGCCGACGGCGACGTGCTGTCCGCCGCCGGTCAGCACGAGCGCGCGCACAGCGTGGGAGGTCTCCTCCGCCGTGCCGCCCCACGAGCCGTCGGCGCGCTGCCGTGCGAGCAGCCAGTCCACCGCCGCGCGCACGGCCCCGGCGTGCGCCGGGCCGCCGTGGTCGTGCAGCGCCTCGGCGCAGCAGGCGGTGGCGAAGACGGGGGAGGCGTGCCACTTGTCGGTCCAGCCGCCATCGGGTCCCTGGCGTTCGACGAGCCACGCCGAGATCCGCGCCGCGGCGTCGGCGTACCGCTGCTCCGGCTCGACGGCGTGGTACCCGCCGAGTGCTTGGAGCACGTGGGCGTTCGTGCTGACCGACGGCGACTTCTCCGGGATGGTCGACAGGAAGTGCGTGCCGCCGTCGTACCGCCACAGGAACTCAGGTTCCTGCACGTCGCCCAGCCGCGCCAGGCCGTGCAGCACGACCGAGGTGGTCTCGGCCTCGTGGGCGAAGCCGGGCGCGGTCGGTGCGCCGTCCCGGCCGACCTTCGGCGGCAGACCGCCCGCCAGCGGGACGAGCAGTCGCGGGTCGACGCCCGAGGTGGCCAGGGTGCCGATGATCCAGCCGCGTTCGTAGTGCTCGATCGACGTCATGGCGGGCACCGGTCCACCGAAGCGCGCCTGCGACCGGGTGAGGAACGCGACCGCGGGGTGTCCGGTGTCGCCAGGGTCCTCGGCGCCGACCCAGGCGGCCGTGGCCGCCACCGAGCAGCCGACGTTGCCGTCCACGTGGTCGACGTCCGGCGAGCCCACCACGTCCGGACCCATGATCTCCAGGTAGTGCGCGGCCAGCGGGTCGCGCCAGCCGCCTCCGCGCATGGCCGTCAGCACGACGTCGTCCAGCCCGGCGGGCAGCGGCAGCGCCTCGGCGGCGGGCAGTGCCGCGTTGAGGTCGGCGATCAGCGCCGGGATGACCATGAAGCCCACGACGGTGCCCGCGATGCCTGTGCGGTGGGCCCGCGTGATCAGGGCACGGGCGGCGCTGAGGCCGCGCCGGGCGTTGTCGTCGTCGACGCCCAGCAGGGCGTGCGTCGCGCTGAGCGTCGGCACGAGCGCCCACCCGCCAGGGCCGCCCCAGCTCCCGTCGGCGTTCTGCTGTGCGCGCAGGAAGTCCACGCGGGCCTGGTGCCCCGGCAGCCACGGCACCAGCGCGACCAGGCGCGCGGTCTCGTACACCGAGGTCGACAGGCCGCCGGAACCGTCGGCCAGCACGTCTGCGACCAGGCGTTCGACCAGTGCGTCCACATCCGGCACCGGGGTCACCCCCGCCACTCGGAGACGGTGACCCCGTCGACCAGCATGGTGGTCGGGAACGCGGCCGGATCGGGGGTGCCGGGCAGCACCGGTCCGCCGGGACTGCCGATGATGATCGCCAGGCACAGGAACGCGGGCTGGTTGAACAGCCAGCCCTCCGGGGTGGTGTCCTCCGGGGTGTAGCGCAGGTACTCGCGCCCGTCGAGGAACCAGGTGACCGAGTCGGGATCGCGCCGCCACACGACGGCGTAGGTGTGGAAGTCGTCGGCCAGCGGGCGACCGTCCTGAGTGGACGTGTGCTCGCCGATGCCCAGCGAGGGGATCTGGTGGCAGGTCGGGGAGTGCAGTGCGGCGTACACGTTCTCCGGGTGGGTGCCCAGCACCTCCACGATGTCGAGCTCGCCCGACTCGTACCAGGCGTCAAGGGCGGACACGTCCGCCGGGCGGTCCCGCATGCCCGCGGCCCACGTCCACATCCCGCAGTCCAGGCCGAGCCCCGGCGCGGTCCTGATCCGCGCCTCGATCCTCAGCGCGCCACCGGACGGCGGCAGGAAGTCCGCGCGCTCGGTTTCTATCCAGGCGGCGGTGAACTCGCCGTCGCCCTCGCAGGTGGCGGTCATCCGCAGCCGACCCCCGCCGTCCACGGACACGTGAGCCGGGTCGTCCGCGTGCACCTCGATGCCCGCACCGAAGGGGCGCCCGGTGACCCGACGCCACCGCGACGGGTCCGGCGGGGCGCCCTCGGGACCGGTGAAGCCGTCGTGCCACACCACGGTCCACTCGGTGTCCGGAATTGCCGGAGCGTTCGGGTCGACCGTCGTCATCAGCCTCTCCCAGTTCCAGTGCGATACGCGTCGAACGTCGGCAACGATACGAACGGCGCTCGAACGAAGTGAACCCCTACCGGGATCCCGCAACCCCTATCCTCGATTTCGCGCGACCGGCTCGCGCCGATCCGCGGATAGGGTGATTCGACGGCACTCGGCGCAGAGCGGAGATAGACCATGCGGGTACTGTTCATGTTCCTGTCCGGATTCAGCCACCTGTCACCGACGATTTCCCTGGCGTGGGCGCTGAGGTCGGCGGGACATGAGGTCCTCTACACCGGAACCGGAAACCGGACGGGGTGCGTGACTTCAGCGGGACTCCCTTTGGTGGACACAGCTCCCGGCACCGACGCCGAATCGGTGATGTTCCGGAGGGAAGCAGACGAGAAGAGCTGGAATTCGCACCTTGCGCGCCTGATGGACCCGGCCAAGATCGTCGATGAAAAAGACGCCGCCAGGGTTGCGAGCACATTCGTGTCCACTGCCGCTTTGACGATCGAGGGTGATCTCGACATCGCGGAACGGTGGAAACCCGACCTCATCGTGCATGAACCGGCGCACCTCGGCGCACCACTTGTCGCGACCCGGCTCGGAGTGCCGCGCGTGCAGCTCGAAATCCACCTGCAGGGCGTCGCCCGCTATTTCACGCCCGCGTTCGACGACTGGCTCGCCGAGCACCACGGCGTCGACCGGATCACCCCGTCGTCGGGGCACATCAGCATGGCACCCGCCAGCGTGGTCCGGCTGCCGGGCGACACCTGGCCCATGCGCTACGTGCCGCACAACGGCGGCGGCGTGCTCCCGGACTGGGTGCTCCGCCAGCCCGACCGGCCGCGGGTCTGCGTCACGCTCGGCACCGTCGTACCCGGCATGGACGGCCTCGGCCACCTGCGGCACGTGATCGAGCAGGCGGGGCGCACCGACGCCGAGTTCGTGCTCGCCGTCGGCCACGGCGACGTCTCCGGACTGGGAGAACTCCCGCTGAACGTGCGCGCGGCAGGCTGGGTGCCGCTGCGCGAACTGCTACCGGGGTGCGCGCTGGTCGTGCACCACGGCGGCGACGGCACGATCTGCGCCGCGATGGCCGCGGGCGTGCCCCAGGTGGTCATCCCGCACGGCGTCGCGCACCAGGCCAACGCGCGCGTGGTCGAGGGCAGGGGGCTGGGCGTGGAGACCGCGCTGGAGGACTTCGGTCCCGAGATCGTCGCGGACCTGGTCCACGGCGAGAAGCACCGCGCCGCCGCGGCCGAGGTCCGGGCCGAGATGCACGCCATGCCGACACCGGTCGACATGGTTTCCCGATTGGTAGCACTCGTCAAGTGAGAACTGGGGAGAAACACGTGAAGAAAGCTGTTGCTGGAATCGCCACCGTCGCGGTGGCCGCGATCGCCGCCACCGCGATGGCGGCGGGCGGCGTTTCCTCGGCGTCGCCGACGCAGACCCGACCGACCACACTCGTCCTCATCGACAAGGTTTCCGACATCTCGTTCTCCGCGACACCGAAACCGGGTGTCGGATTCACCAGTGCCGCCGACATCCACGACCTGTCCGACCGCAAGATCGGATCGGCCGCCGGGATGTGCGCGGTGACAAGCCTCGACGAGGCGACGCAGCTCTCTAATTCGTTCTGCTCGAGCATGTGGAACCTCCCCGACGGCGAAATCGCCATGACCCTCGACTTCCCATTCACGGTCGGCCCGCCGCCCGCGGGCTCGGTGACGCCGAAAGCGGACCTCGAGCAGTACGACGGTGTCGTGACCGGCGGTACGGGAAAGTACCGCAATGTGCGCGGCCAGGTGCACTTCGAGCACACCGGCGACGCCCCGAGCGGTTTCTACCAGTTCAAGGTGACGTTCACGCTCACCTACTGACATTCGCGTTGCCGAAGGGTCGGCCGGAGTTATTCCGGCCGACCCTTGGGCTGTCGCGGCTAATACGGTCCGACGAATCCAGTGCTCACGTCGGCGAGCGTTCGGACCGAGGTCGTCGAGCTGTGCATCAGGTCCAGGCACGCCCTGGCGATCTTGTCCGCGTCCGGGTGGAACGCCTCCTCCAACGGGCGCGACACCGGCGCCGGGCAATCCGCCAGCGCCACCCTCCGCACCGGCTCCCGCAACGCGCCGGGGATGTTCTCCGCCACCACCGCGGCCACCTCCGCCGTGAACCCGTAGCGGGCCCAGCTCGTGTCCGCGACCACGAGCCGCCCGGTCTTCGCGACCGACTCGCAGATGATCTCCTCGTCCAGCGGTCGGATGCTGCGCACGTCCACCACCTCGACCCCGATGCCCTGCTCGGCGAGCAGGGCGGCGGCGCGCTCGGCCTCGTAGACCATCAGCGAGGTCGCCACGACCGTCACGTCACAGCCTTCGCGGGCGATCCGGCCCTTTCCGAACGGGATCGGGATCGCCTCCTCCGGCACCTCGCCCTCCGTCTCGTACAGCCCGCGGTTCTCGATCAGCACGACCGGCGTGTCTCCCTGGAGCGCGCTCACCAGCAGCCCCTTGGCGTCGGCCGGGGACGCGGGCGCGGCCACGTGCAGGCCGGGGAAGTGCCCGAACACCGAATGCAGGCTCTGCGAGTGCGTCGCACCCTGCCCCCACGCCCTGCCGACGACGCCGCGCATCACCACCGGGACGCCGCCCTTGTCACCGCCGTACATGTAGCGCCACTTGGCCGCGATGTTCAGCAGGCCGTCCATGGCCAGGAACATGAAGTCGACGCGGGTGTGCAGCACCAGCGGGCGCAGGCCCGCGGCGGCCGCGCCGACCGCGATCCCCGCGAAGGCGTTCTCACAGTTGGGGATGTCGACGACCCGTTTGTCGCCGAACAGGTCGTATGCCGCGATAGTGGTGCCGTGGCCGCCCTTCTGGTCGTCCACGTTCTGACCGGCGAGGAAGATCGCGGGATCGGCCCGCATGCACTGGACGGTGGCCTCGCTGATCGCCTGCCAGTATTTGAGCCTGCGCATCCGGCCGCTCCTCAGCTTCAGTACGCACCGTCGAGCAGCCGCTCGACGGAGGGGAAAGCGGCAGCCTTGGCCTCGACGGCGGCCTGTCGCACCTCGGAGCGGAACTCCGCGTCCCAGCGGGCGACGCGCTCGTCGACGTCGCCGACGACCGGGCGGAGCGCGTCGGTGGCCGACCGGATGGGGCAGCGCCGCATCCAGGAGTCCACTTCGGACTCCGATCGGTAGCCGGTGCCGCGGTCCCATCCGGGACCGACGTGCTCCCGCCAGCGGTAGGTGGGCAGCTCCAGCAGGTACGGCCCGTTGCCGTCCCGGCACGAGCGCACGGCCTCCGCGGCCGCGTCGCGCACGGCGAACACGTCGTTCCCGTCCACCTGCCGCGCGGGCATCCCGTAGCCCAGCGCCCGTTCCCAGATGCTCGTGCCCGCAGGCTGCCGTGAGCGCAAGGGTGAGGTGATGGAGTACCCGTTGTTCTCGCACACGAAGAGCGTGGGCACCGAGTGCAGCACCGCGAAGTTCAGCGACTCGTGGAAGACGCCCTCCTCGGTCGCGCCGTCGCCGAAGAAGCACACCGCCACGGTCGGCGCGCCCGTCATCGCCGCCGCCCAGCCCGCGCCAACGGCGACCGCGATCGTCTCGCCGAGGATCGCCGTCGCGCCGCCGAACCCGGCGTCCGGGTCGGTCAGGTGCACCGAGCCGCCGCGCCCCCGCGCGCACCCCGCCTCCTTGCCGTACAGCTCGGCGACCATGCGGAACAGGTCGCCGCCCTTGGCGAGGTACTGGGCGTGGCAGCGGTGGCCGCTGTAGACGACGTCGGTGCGCCGCAGCGCCGCGCACACCCCGACCGCGGTGGCCTCCTGGCCGATCGAGAAGTGCGTCGGGGTCCGCATCTCCTGCTCGTCACGGTAGAGGTCGGCCAGCTCTTCCTCGACGCACCGGATCCGGACCATGTCCCGCAGGAGGTGCTCGCGGGTCGTGACGGCCATCTAGGAGACCTCCTGGTAGGAGTCGCGGGTTCCGGTGGCGAGCAGCCACGAGCGGATCAGGGCGGGTGCGCGCAGCCTGAGCCCGCCCGACGAGTTCTCGACGCGCAGCAGGCCGCTGGCGACGATCCGGTAGATCGTCGACTCCAGCGCGCCCACAGTGTCGCCGTGGAGTTCGGCCAGCGCGGCGATGTCCGCGCCCCGCTCGTCGAGCGCCGCCCGGTGGACCAGCGACCGCTCCTTATCGCTCAGTCCGCACGTGCTCAGCCGCAGCAGGTCGCCTAGCGACCGGCCCGTGCCGAACGGCGAGGTCAGCTGCGCCGGGTTCGACCGGATCTTCCGCAGCAGCTGGTCGCTGCTGTACATGAGGAACCACGCTCCCGCGGCCTGCAGCGCGTAGGGCAGCCCGATGAGCAGGCGGCAGATCGCGGCCACGTCGGCGGAGTTCTCCTTCGTGAGCACGAATTCGGGACTGGACTTGCGGATCTGGTTGAGCAGGAAGTCCACCGACGCGACGCGGGCCAGTTCGTCGGGCGAACCGTCCTGGGACTCGTGCGGTTCGGCCAGCGGTTGCAGCGCGAACACCGTCTGCGGCAACGAGTCGACCGGCCCGTGGGCCGTGGTGATCACCCGGAGGTTCGGGCACCGCTGCAGGAGTCCGGCCACGTCGGGGCACCGCTCCTCAGCCCCGCCGAGCCCGTCGAGCACGAGCAGCGAGTGCCGGTCGCCGATCCGCTCGGACACGCGCTCGACGTCGGCCACCCCTGCGGGGTTCCGCTGGAGCGGGATCCAGAACGCCGGAACCCCCGAACGCTGCCACAGCACGGCCACCTCGGCGGCCAGCCGGGACTTGCCGACACCCGCCAGCCCGGTCACGCCGACCAGTCGCGACTGGTCGGCGTTGAGCATCCCGTGCATGGCCCGGAGTTCGGACTCCCGGCACAGCAGGGCTTCCAGCGGCAAGGGCGGGCGCAGGTCACCGGTCCGCGACCCGACGTCACCGGCCGGAGTGGACGGTCCGCCGCCGGTGTCGTGGGTGTCCAACGCTAACGCCTCGAAGCGCTCCCGCGTCCGTTCGGACATCCGCAGCTCGCGGGCCAGCAGCCGCACGGTGTGCCTGCGCGGCGCGCGGACCCGGCCGCTCTCCAAGTCCCTGACCGCCCGCACGCTGACGGTCGCCAGATCCGCCAACTGTTGTTGGGTCAAGCCCGATTTGAGCCGGATCAACCTCAGCAGTTGACCCAGGCTCTCGGCTTCCGCGATCGTCGACAAAGTTCCCCCAGAAGGACAGTGAAGGTGCACAGGGGCTGTGAACCGACGCAAGGCGTGCGGTGGCCGCGCTGCGGGGCGGACAGCTCGATCCGTGGTCGGGCGTCCCGCGGCGCGCTCGGACCCCGTACCTCGGCGGCGTCCGTTCCCCGGTGTTGTTCTTGCTGGATTCTCGTGAAACTTCTGGTAAAAAATACGACATCATCATTCCGAAAATGGGTCGTATAGCAACAGGTGTCAGCCGATAAAAGTGGCCGAGTGCAAGACGTCCACATCTCTCCCCAGAAACGCGTCACTTCAGCTCGCGGAAGGCAACCGTTGCCGAGTCTACGTGAGTGGCGCTTTCTGTCAATGCGTCTTCGAGTTGCCCGTCGGGATGCCACTATGGACACTGATGATCCGTCTTGAGCTGGATGTCTGTTTTAGGTCGAAGTCGCCCAGTCGTCGGGTCGGTGACGATCCTTGCAGGTCAAAGCGGAGTGAAGGGAAGTGATAAGCGCTAGAATTGCGAGGTGTCGCCCTTCACTGTGGGTGAACCGCAAGGCTTCGGGAATTGCGCAATGCGCGCCTTTTGCGCCGAATGGGCCCGTGTCAATGCGAAGGTTGCCGAGGCGGCGTCACCCAGCGCGGTCGGGCCTGCTCTTATCGGGTGATGTTCCGAGTTGTGGACCGGTGGGGTCGAACTGATTGTACCCATTCAGGGGTGGGTCTTGACCCAATGGTCACGAGTTAAGTGTTTCTGTGGGATGATCTCGGGGTAGCTAACAGCAAGACGGCGGATCCGGTCCGGCTGACCGACGAGGTGTCCATCGGCCTGTTGACCACGGTGTTCCCGGATGAGCGGGTGGTCGCGGCGATCGAGGAGGCCGGGGTCACGCAGCAGCGGAACCGGTCACTGCCCGCCCGGTTGATGGTGTACTTCGCCCTCGCGCTGTGGCTGGACTTTGGCAAGGGCTACGTGCGGGTCCTGACCGGTCTGCTCCGGGGCCTGCGGTGGGCACGTGGCGGCTGGGGCGGGTACACGGTGCCCACCGACGGGGCGATCTCCCTGGCCCGTGGGCGTCTGGGCGACAAGCCGCTCAAGCTGCTGTTCGAGCAGAGCGCACGTCCGGTGGGCACCCCGACGACGGACGGGGTGTTCTGGCGTGGCCGGCGCCTGGCCGCGGTCGACGGAACCGTGTTCGACCTGCCGCGTGGCAAGGACAACGAGGCCGAGTACCAGGTCCCCTCCGGCGGGAAGCTGCCCCAGGCCCGTGTGGTCGCGTTGGCCGAATGCGGCACCCTGGCCCTGATCGGAGCCGAACTCGACTCGATCGCGGTGGGTGAGCGCGCCCTGTTCGAACGGCTGCTGCCCAAGCTCAGGCCGGACATGCTTGTGATGGCCGACCGCGGGTTCCCTCCTACGACCTGTGCGTGAAGACCCTGGCCACCGGGGCGGATGTGCTGTGGCGGGTGTCGGGGTCCTTCGCCCTGCCGGTCACCGAGCGGGTCAAGAACGGCACCTACCTCTCGGAGTTGCGCGGCACACGCAAGAAGGACCGGGTCACCGTGCGCGTGGTCGAGTACTCCGTCCTGGACGACGACGGGGTCGGCGAAGTCTTCGCGTTGATCACCAACCTGCTCGACCCCGACGAGGCCCCTGCCCTGGAGTTGGCCCTCAACTACAGCCAACGCTGGCACATCGAACTGCTGTTCCGCCTGGTCAAGGTCGATCTGCGGACCCCTGGCGGGATCCTGCGATCCCGCAGCCCCCAAGGAGTACGCCAGGAACTCTGGGCGCTGCTGTGCCTCTACCAGGCCCTGCGGACCTTGATCACCAGGGCCGTTCTGATAGCGGGAGTGGATGCCACCCGGATCAGTTTCCCGCCCGCGCTCGACGCCGTCGAAGACTCCGTCGGCCGGGCTTTTCCCCTCTGGGCTTGGCCACGGCCCTGGCGTTCTTCCTCGCTGACATCCCTGACTGGGTCATCCGCCACCGTCTTGACCGCACAGCCCCGATCAAGACCGTCCGCCCCAGCTGCGCTACACCACCCGAAGCGACACCGACCCTGGAACCCGCCTGGTCACCCGCACCATCCAACTCCACCTGCTGACATCGCAGACGGCTTAACTCATGGCCATTGGGCCGTGACCCGCCCGCGGCCGATTCGATCGCGGCGAAGGCCAAGCGGCGTAAGGCGAACTCTCAGCAGCTCGGCGCGGATCCGCCGGGCGTCGTAGACCCCCGTTGGAGGCGGCGTGAACCTGCCTGATGAGGTCGGTCAGCCGGGCGTGCCGCACCGAGCGGGCCGACGGAGCACGGCCGCGCCAGGCGCGCAGCCCGATTCGGACACTCCCAGGATCCGGCGGGCAGTCTGGATCGGCGGCCCTTCCCGGGCCATCGCCGCGATCGCGGCGAAGCGGGCTTTTGGGCGCACTGATGCGCCCTGGGTTGGCGGAGTCGGGTTACTGGAGTTCGGACGACGGGAGCGATCCGGGCGTGCTGGAGTTCGTACTCGGTCGGGGTGAGGTAGCAGTGGTTGGCGTCGGTGCACGGATCAGCGCGGTTCGATCTCGATGTGGTGCGTGGGGGAGCATGTTCAGGAGGTGCTCCATGGTGATCGCCGGACTCGGCCGGCGCCGGTCGTAGCCGGCGACGAGGTGCTCGCGGGTGATGGCCGAGTCGTGCCGTACCAGTCGGAACGGTGTCTGCGCGCCGAACCTTCCGCGGAGGCGGTCGTTCGGGGCATGGGGTTCCAGTCGAAGTGTCCGCCGGGGCCGTAGATCGCCTCGCCGATCGCGCAGTTGAACCTTTCGATGTCGGTCACGAACCGGCCGTCGAGGTCGTAGGTGCTGCCGGGTGGCTGGTCCGGCACACTGGACATGTGGCCCAGTGCCGCTCCGGCCCACTGGTGTCGGCGTTGCCGGTCGTAGCCGGCTCACAGGTTCTTCCGCAGTGGTCGTCGCGGAGTTCCTTCTGGGCGCGTGGCACGCTCGGAGGGACTCCGGTGATCTCGTACTCGGTTCGCCGGAATTCGCGAGTTCCTGAATCGAGCCCACAGTGGTGAACTCGCCATCCGCGAGCCACGTACCTCGATGGTCGCCATTCGGGTGGCGACGGAACTCGTCTGATGCGCTTGCCGAATTTCGGTGTGGCGCATAGGCGGCCTGTGCGGAGCCCGGCCGTGCGTCCCCGGATGACCGCCGGCGACTGACAATCCGTGTGGTCGTGCACTTCGGTGAGCCGTCACGGAGCCGCCGCCTCGACGGGTCGACTGTCCACAAGGACGCCATCTTCGATCTTCGATCGAAGATAATTGTTTCGTAATGAACAGAGGCTTTTGTTGAGGAGGAATTAAAAAGTTGTCACGATGGAGCATTGTCGCAGCTCAAAACGCATGCGAACGGCTTCGAAAGCCTTGGGGTGTACCGTTTCTGCACGTTCGTTGACCATCGATACGGGTTTCATCCCGTATCCCGATAGGTCCGTTACACTGGGCCTATGGCCCGCCGTGTTCAGTTGAACACAAATCCTGTCCGCGTTTGCGTGACGGGGATACTCTCTCGGTCACCAGAGATCCTGTCTGGCGGGGCAAAGGCACGAAATGTAGCAGAAATGTTACGCTGCGTCCCTTTCTTGTGGCTTGGTGGGGCTGCTGGCCTCATGTCAGCCACGAGCTTGTCTCGTGCTGCAGGAAATCTCCTTTAAACGCATCGTTGTTTCTACTATTTCCGGCGTGCTCCCGGTGACGGGTGAGCGGGCAGTCGAGCTGTTCCTGCCGCCCGAGGTCATACGCACACCTCCGGTTGCTGTGCTTTCCGAGCCCGCCGTGGTCTTGCCGCGCAGGTCGTTGCTGGTGGGTGTCGCGGTCGTGGACCGCGCCGGCCGGGTACGAGACCGAGTGCTGATCATGGCGCGGGGTTGGACGTCTGGTGACTGTCTGCACTGGGACGTGCGTCCCACAGCACTGGTGCTGACCCTCTCGCCTCACGAGCGGCACAGCATCGACGGCCTCGATCAAGTGTTCATCTCCGCCGGAGCGCGTGCCGTGTTCGGTATCGGTATCGGTATCGGTGCCGGTGATCGGGTCGTCCTGGTCGCCGTTCCCGAGTCCGGGACGCTGATCGTGCATCCGAGTTCGGTGATCCAGGACGTGCTCTGGGACTACTACGCCTCGCTACCGGGAGGTCTCGGTGCCGGGTGATCACGTGAGAACCGATTTGGTTCGGCAGCTCGTGACCGAACTGGGAGTGCGGGCATCCGACCTGGAGTCGGTGACGCCGATGCCCACGGTCGATGAGTACGTGCCGCGCATGATCGCCGCGGCCAGCCCTGGTTGTCTGCGGGCTTATGGCGCTCACTGGCGGCGGGCGGCGACCTTGTTCGCCGGACGGATATTGGATGATCTGGCGCCGTCGGACATTCTTGTCCTGCAACGCCATGTGGTCCGGGTGGCGGCTGCGAGCCCGCAGGCGTTCCGTGGTGGCCAGACCGCGGGGCAGGGGTGTGTTCGGGCGATGCGGGCGCTGTACGAACGACCGGGCGGAGTCGCGTCGGAGCGCAGCCCGCACTGGTCGACCCACGCGATCGCCGCGTTCTCGGCCTTGGCGCGTGACTCGATCGCCGGGTAGTCCTCGTCCAGCCAGGTCGGCACCGAGGCGGGCTGCTGCTCGTAGGCCCGTCGAGCGGGGCGTTGCGGGGTGAAGCCATGGCGACGCAGCCACAAGCCCACGCCCTGCTCGGTCATGTCCACACCGACGACCAGCCCTATCAGTTCGACCACTGCCGGGCGTGTCCACAGCGGGCCGCTGATCAGCAACTCTTCGGCGGTGTAATCGACCATCGCGGCGAACAACATGTTGCGGTCCTCCGGACTGATCAATTCGGCTGGTCCCGGCCGTCGCTCCCGACGCGCCACCAGGCTGTTCCGACCGAGGCGTTGGTAAGCCTGCCACCAGGTGCCCACCGACCGTACCGAGACCCCGAACACCTCCGCCGCCTGCCGATAGCCCTCGACCTGCCCAGACTCCAACGCCGCGATCACCCGCAAGCGCAGCATCTCCTGCTTGGCAGGAGACAACCGGTGCGCACCCTTGACCTCGACCACAGCCGCCAGATCAAAGGCAACCGATCACTTTCAACTCAATAAATAGCCCGCCGCAAAGCTGAAATCCGACTGAACGCTGCCGAGAAAGACTACCCACATGCTCGAACTACGACCCGGCGTCGCGACGCTGACGTCGCATCCGTGGCCGAACAGCGAGCCTCGCGCGTTACCGAAGAGCACACCAATCAGGTCAGACTGATGGCGGAGGCGAACGCAGAACGCCAGCTTCGTGAACGCATGCCAGCACACGAATGCGAACTTGAACGTCGTGAACGGGTTCAGGACTTGCAGTTGCCTGGCCGGGTTGACGCACTTCGCGCCGTGGGCCCTGAACGCGGATCCTCCCGCGTGGTTGATGACATTGAGCACACGCCTGAATCACAGCCCGAGATCGACCTGCCCTCACCGGGCTTTGGGCAGTGAGGCGCTGGATTTCTGCATCGAACTCTGTTCATGCCGATGCAGACAGGGAGACGGACAAGCGGCTGAAGGGTCATGCCACCGTACCTGAGTCGAACGTTCTCATCCTGGGCCTGCAGGCCGCCTTGATGTCCTCGAAATTCAACTGCCAGGATGCCGAGAAATGTAAATCTTAACATCCTGGCAGCTAATTCTGTTACGACTGCAATCAGGGTGAAAAGTTCGTTAAGCGCTATTTGCGCTGCCGAAACACGTCGAGTTGCAAGAGTGCGACCACGGCCAGGGCGATCACGATTGCCATGGGGGCGTAGCGCATCCACCACAGGCCTGTCGCCTGTTCCAGCAAAGCGCCTAATACGCCGGCAACGATCGCCGCGATGATGAATACGATTATGGCAACGGTTCGACGACGCTGTGAATCCATGCTCACTCCAGGACTCCTTTGCTGATGGTGTACGAGATGCCGACGACGGCTCCGAGTCCGCTGCCGGCAGCGGCTCCAATACCCGCGCCGACGCCACAGCCGACCGGACCGGCCAGATATGAAATTAAGTCAATTCCGCCTCCTGGTCCCGCGCCCGCGCTATCGAAGTCAGCGACCGTGCCCAGGTTATCATGGAAATCGGCGCCACCGTAAGCGCCAGTGAGTCGCTGTTGTTGATCGGGTCTCGCTCGCATAATTGTAGAATTGTGCTCCTGGCCGGTCGGGTCTACGGGGCGGCTGCCTGATTTCCGTTCGTGTCTATCAGTTCCAGGACGCTGCCTAGTGGTCGGTTACCGTGTAAAATTAGGCGCTCGTAGGGTTCTTCGGGATGTGGTGAGGAAGGATTCCTATCGCCTTTGTCAGCCATTCGGCCCGGATCACATCCGGACGACCCGGTTTGTTGGTAATTACATACTTTGCCTGAATGCATCGAGCCTAAAGAAGAGCGCGACGATAGTCCCGGCGATCACAATGGTCATGAGTGCATCGCAGGCTCACTGCAAGCCTGTCACCTATTCCGGCAAGCGCCAAGTATGCTGGCGACAACTGCGACAATGATGAACGCGATTTCGGCAACTATTCAAAAGCGCCCTGAAACCAGGGTCACGCCAAGAGTGTTATGCGTAGATTCGTCTACCAACAGGTTCGAAACCGCTCCAAGCGGATGATCGTGCGAACCAGAGCCGGGAGTTCGCTCAGTCGTCCGCGGTAGCCGGTGCCGAGGATCTTCCAGTTCTTCAGATGTGCGATCGCGCGTTCGACCGCGGACCTGATTCCGGACAGCACCTTGTTCGCGGCGATCC
>JAEBDY010000020.1:0-159229 GCA_049997955.1 Umezawaea sp. cmx-9-4
AAGAACTGGAAGATCATCGGCACCGGCTACCGCGGACGACTGAGCGAACTCCCGGCTCTGGTCCGCACGATCATCCGCTTGGAGCGGTTCCGAACCTGCTGGTAGACGAATCTACGCATAACGCTCCTAGGAGATAAATTCATTCACGGTGATCACACCGCACGCCAAGAGCCCTGCTAGTCGATGAACCCGCTATACAACAGGAACACGAACACGGCGGTGACCGAGTACAGCGCGGTCGTGACGGCCGCCGTGGCCGCATATCCCCAGCGGGCGGGGGTGGTGCCGCCGCTCATCGCGCCCAGCTGCCACTGCCACGCCGACAACACCGCGGCCGCGAGCAGCGTGGGCGTGACGAACAGCGACACCAGCGCCGTGCCCGCGTCCGCCCCCATGAACTGGCAGCTCACGCCGAACAGGACCATGCCGAGCAGACCGGTTCCGACCACCACCCGCGATCGCCACGGGTGCCGCAGCCGAAACCGGCCGCCCACCAGGAAGGCGATCCCGCCCATCACGATGGCGAGCAGCCCGCTCAGCAAGACCCCCGCCTTCACCAGGCCCTCGGACGTCCGCCACCACGGCACCCTGTCGCGCCACGCGGCCAGTTCGGCCTCGGTCAGCCCGAGGTCGTCGGTGATCCGCACGGAGTGCGAGGCATGCCCGTAGTCGGCCATCAGCGCATCGCACGACACCCGGCGGACACCGTGCACGGCGGTGCACGCACCGGGGACGATCGGATGCGGGTCGGACCGCACGACGGTGATCGCCAGTTCCCGTCCGCCGACCGGCACCGTGCACTCCGAGCGGTCGTCGAACCGTTGGCACGACAGGGATTCGGTGGTGACCGTGACCCCGTCGACCCATACCTGGTACACGCCGGTGGTCACCAGGCTGGGAGCGATCGACGCCAGCAGCGCCGCGGCCCCCAGCAGGACGACGAGCACGACGAACGGCAGGAACGGGCGCGGGTCGGCCCGGCGAAGCGCTGCGGTGGTCACGTTTTCTCCCCTTGGCAGCCGCCACGGCTCCCCATAGGGGCATCGCGGACGGGATCGCCCCGTTAACCGCGAACCGGGCACGTCCGCCCAACGGCCTAACCCGCCGACGGGCGACCGACCCGTGGGCACGGGCAGCGGGCTCCAGCCGTGCCCACGACCAGCACGTCGTTCGAGGTTGACCTCCTGGCGGCCTGGCCTGGTTGATCACTCGGCAGCATGGGAGACATGCCCGCCATTCCCGAGAGTTCTGCCGGAGCCTCCGACGTGGCCTCGGAAAACGACATGGCGGAGCTGGCCCGGCAGCGACTCGGCGACAACACGGACCTGCGGGTCGCCGACGTGGCAGGTCCGCTGCCGCACCCCGACGCCGCGTTCGACGATGTCGTCGCGGACGGACTGGAAACCCGCTCGTCGCGTTGACGGCATCGTTCAGGCGATGTGTTCGGCCGCTTCGTCGTCATCAGCCGTCGGCCAGGATTCCCCGAACCCCCCTGCTCGCTCCGGCTCGCGGTTCAACCGGTGTCGTCCGGTCCCCACAGCCGTCGTCCGCCTCTGCGCCGGCACGTTGATCGAGATCTCCGTGTCCGAGTACCGGTCGTCGAGCACGCAGTGCCGTCCGGTGGGGACCTCGGCGAAACCCTCCGACTCCGCCGATGCGGCGCTCACGATCTCGCCGGCGTGCCGCCTCGCCGCCGCGTCGTCCGGTGAACCGCCCGCGTACAGCGTTCGGAGTTCGGCCAGTTCGTCGCGCGCTTGCTTCAGCGACCAGTTCAAGTCCGCCGCTGCCCTCAACGCCGCGTCGCGAGTGGCGCACGCGATTTCCAATTCTTGATCGACAACGGCGAATTGGGCGTCCACCTGCCCACGGTCGTAGCCCCGCCACTGAGAGCCGAAACTCCGGTTGCCGTCCTGGAGCAATTCGTCGATCATCTTCCCACCCCCACTGTTCCATGACGGCCTTCCCGCAGGCCGCGGAGATCTGGGTCAATAATTAAATACCCGAGGCAGTACCGCGACACTCCACTCGGAACAAACGTTGCCCATAAGGGTGAATTGATCTTTCATTGGTCACTCTGCGACACCTCATGCCGTCCACCACGGTCAACGAGCTCCCGCCTGCCCGATGCGAACCGCTTGTCGATCAAGGCTGCGCACGTCCGATCGCGTGTACCGATCGACCTGGCGAATACCCGGAGCTACGAATTCCCACCGAGAAATTGGAGGTGATTGCGACCTCACCCCTCCGATGACGTGTTCGGCGCGGACGGTGCGGCCCTGTGGCGCAGCAGTTGCTCGATGAGCCGCTCCTTGGCCATGGCGAGGTGGCGCCGGTAGGTGCCGTAGGGCACCCCCAGCCGCCGGGCGGTCGCCTTGTGGGTGCGGGAAGCCGAGAGGTACGTGGCGGTCAGCACCTCGTGCGCCTTCACGCCCGCGGGATCGACCTGCAGCGCGTCGAGGGCGGCCGTGAAGGCGTCGCGCAGGTCCGCCACGGGGTCGGCCGACTCCCGCGGCACGAGGTGCGAGCGCAGCAGGACGCTGGTCGCGAACTCACGGGGGGTGCGCCACGTGCGCAGTGCCTCGACCACGCCCTCCTCGAACGCGGCACGCGGCACGCTGTCGCCGCGCTCGTCGGCCGAACCACCAGGGGACGAGCCGGGGGTCCACCCGGCTACGGGTTCGACCACGGCGCGAGCCCTGTGCTCCACCCACTGCTCCACCGGCTGCCGCCGCCAGTCCCTGCCGAAGACGTGCTGCTCCCGCCCGCCGACGTCCACCGCCACGACCTCCTGGAGCCCGGCGTCGGCGAGGTAGCGCCTCCACCGCTCGGCGTCCTCGAAGACGGTGAAGGTCACAGCGCGGCCTCGGGTTCTCATCTCGGCCGCGATGGTGCGCCTGCTGATGAGGTCCATGAGGGGTGAGGGCCGCTGGTGCCTGCCGGGCTGCACGGCGAAGCGGCGGATGCCCAGGTGTTCACCCCGCCCCAGTGGGGCGACCGCCTCCACGAAGTCCCACACCGACGCGATCAGCGGGTCTTCGGCCCTGTCCTCCGGCAGCGGTGCCTCCAGCCGCAGGAAGGCCATGAACGCGACGGGCGTGGAGGAGCCCGTGTAGCGGTAGACGCGGAAGCCCTGCGGCTGGCGGCGCACCCAGTGCGCGACCGCGGTCGCGGAGCCCTCCGCCTCCTCCGCCATGCGCAGGACGTCGGGCACGTCGTCGGGTCGCAAGGGGGTGTCCTCGACGTGGGGGTGCGCTCGCCAGTCGTACAGGTCGTCCAGGGTGCCCTGGTCGCGGAACAGGAACATCCACTCCGCGACGCGCAGCAGCGCGTCGTCCTCGGAGGCGCCGCGGACCGCGTGCAGGCACGCGACCGAGACCCCTACGCGCACGTCCTCGTACCGCTCGGGGTCCCGCCAGCGCAGGTCGGCCGCGAGCGTGGCCCGCACCGCGTCATGGGGGTGCAGTCCTTCCGGGGTGGCCTCGATGTAGGGCAGCTGGCGCAGCCAGGGGAACACCGTCGCGGTGTCCTCGTCACCGAGCACCGCCCGCAGCAGCGACTCGCGCGTGACGTAGGCCTGCGCGACGACCTCGAGCGCTCGCCGGTGAGCGGTGCTCGGTAGTTCGCCCACCAGTCGCTCCACCAGGGTGGTCAGCACGTCGCCGGTGGGCTTCCACAGTGGACTCGCTCCCAGCGCCGCGGCGGGCACGGAGGCGGCGAGCGAGAGCGCGAGCGGACTGCCCCCGGCGAAGGCGACGATGGCGCCGCGCTGCTCCTCGGCGACACCGCGTGCCGCGAGCAGGGCGTTGGACTGGGCGGCGTCGAGCGGTCGTACGGCCAGTTCGACCAGGAGCTGCGCCCAGCCGGGGTCCAGCGACCACTCGGGATCGGGGGCGACCCTGCTCGCGAGCACGACGAGCGCCCCTTCGGCGAGCCGGAGCAGGAAGGTGTCGCGCAGCCACGGCTCAAGCGGCTGGCAGTGCTCGAAGGAGTCGATGAGGAGCACCGCACCGGGCTCCTCGCACGCCGGCGCGGCGGCCTCCTCGATGCGGCGCGGATCCGCGTCCAGGAAGCGCGCGTCGATGTGCAACACGCGGCGGCCGGCGGTTTCCGCCCGCCGGGCGGCGTAGCGCAACAGCGAGGACTTGCCGATGCCACCGGGACCGTGGAGGTACGCCACCAGCGGAGCGTCCGACGCTCCCGAGAACATCCGGTCGAGCACCGCCCGCTCCGACTCCCTGCCCACCAGCGCACCGGCCCGCGCCGCGGCCAGCCTGCCCGCCAGTCCCGTCGCACCCACTCCGCGTTCCTCTCCTCAGCCGATCTCCCCGCGTCGGGGACCGGACGCAAACCATCCCGGAGCGCCGGTGGACCGTGCTGGACACCGGTGAGCACCGCAGGACGTGGAGACCGGACACCGGTGCGGCGCAGGATCGGAGCCAGGGGACGGCGCCGCCGCCCACGGACTTCCGGGACCGTCCACTGAGTATTCCGCATCTCGCTGAGCAGGAGGAGCGGGAGCGTCTCGAGTGGACCGGCGGAAGCGTCCCGCTCGACGGCGGCCCGGCGCAGGGCGCTTCACCGTCAGCGAAGGCGAGGCGCCGCCGTTCCACCTGCACGACGACGGGGGCGGTCCGGTTGAAGGAGTCCCGACGCCGGGCAGGTGGTGCGCGATCGCCTCGCCCATGGACCAGGCCGCCGCCGAACTCGCCGCGGCACTGAGCTCTCCGTCCCTGAGCGTTGCCGAAAGATGCTTCGGATTCGAAGCGAACACAACTCGAACGAAGGCAGAACTTCCGATGAAGGCAGTGCGTTTCCACGATTTCGGCGACCCCGACGTCCTCCGCTACGAGGACGTGGACGTCCCCGCCCCCGGCGTCGGACAGGTCCGCGTCCGCGTCGCCGCGACGTCGTTCAACCCCATCGACGGCAGCGTTCGCGCGGGCAACATGCGCGGCCCCATGCCGGTGACGCTGCCGCACACCCCCGGCCGCGACGTCGCGGGCACGGTCGACGCGCTGGGCGAGGGCGTGGACGGCCTGAAGGTCGGTGACGAGGTCGTCGGCTTCCTGCCGATGGTGGACGACGGCGCGGCCGCGGAGCACATCCTCGTGCCTGCCGAACTCCTGACGGCGGCGCCCCGGAGCATCCCGCTCCCGGATGCCGCCGCGCTGCCGCTGGTGGGCCTGACCGCGTGGCAGGCGCTCTTCGACCACGGCGGGCTGGAGGCCGGACAACGCGTGCTGGTCAACGGCGCGGGCGGTGCGGTCGGCGGCTACGCCGTGCAGCTGGCCAGGTGGGCCGGTGCTCACGTGATCGCCACGGCCAGCCCGCGCAGCAGCGACCGCGCCAAGACCTACGGCGCCGACGAGATCGTCGACCACACCACCACCGGGGTGACCACCGCGGTGACCGAACTGGTCGACGTCGTGCTCAACCTCGCTCCGATCGACCCGGCGCAGCTGACCGCGCTGGCCGCCCTGGTCCGTCCTGGCGGTGTCGTCGTGAACACGACGGTGTGGATGCCCGCGCCCACCGACGAGGAGCGCGGCGTGCGCGGCGTCAACCTGTTCGTCCGCAGCGACGCCGAACAGCTGGCGCGGCTGGTGGCGCTGGTCGACAGCGGCGAACTGCGCGTCGACATCGCCCAGCGGGTGCCGCTGGGCGAGTTGCCCGCGATCCACGCACAGTCCGCCGCGGGCGCACTGCCGGGCAAGGTCGTCGTCCTCGTGCCCGGCGCTTGACGTCCTCGTCCGCCGACACCTCGACAACCGCGTGAAGGAGATGGACATGTCGTTGACCTTCGATCCCGAGATCGCCGAAGCGCTGGCCCCGATGGCAGGCGCGATGGCCGAAGCCACCCCGCCGGCGGTGGGCGACGTCGCAGCGCGGCGCGCCATGTGGGAGCCGATCATCGGCGCCGCGGGAACGGCCCAGCCGATCCCGGCCGACGTGACGACGAACGACTACCAGGTGACGGCGGACGACGGCGCGCGGATCAAGGTGCGCTGGTACATGAAGCAGGGCGCGACGCCGGGACCCGCGGTGCTGTTCTTCCACGGCGGCGGGTACATCTTCGGCCACGTCGACCTGTTCGACGGACCGGTCTCCCGCTACGTGTCCGCCAGCGGCGTGCCGATGCTGTCGGTCGAGTACCGCCGCGCCCCCGAGCACCCCTTCCCGACGCCGCTGGAGGACGCCTACGCCGCGCTGCGCTGGCTGCACGAGCACGCCGCGGAGATGGGCGTCGACACCGACCGGATCGGGGTGATGGGCGACAGCGCCGGGGGCGGCATGGCGGCGGCGCTGTCGATCCTCGCCCGCGACCGCGGCGGCCCGGGGATCGCCCGTCAGATCCTGCTCATGCCGATGCTCGACGACCGCACCACCACACCCGACCCGCACATCGAGCCCTACCTGCTGTGGTCCTACGAGGACAGTCTCACCGCGTGGCCCGCGCTGCTCGGCGAGGCCGCGGGCGGGCCCGACGTCCCGGCCACGGCGGCTCCGGCCAGGCTCGAGGACGCGACCGGCCTGCCACCCGCCTACATCGAGGTAGGCCAGCTCGACGTCTTCCGCGACGAGGACACCGCCTACGCGACGAAACTCAGCCGCGCGGGCGTGCCGGTGGAGTTCCACCTGCACCCCGGAGCCCCGCACGAGTTCGACTCCATCGCCTTCACCTCCGACGTCGCCCGGCGCGCCATCGCCGACCGCGTCCGGGTGCTCAAGTCGATCTGAGCAGACCGATCGGCGCCGGCCCGCGAAACGCGGACGGTGGACCGGGTTCGTGCTGTCAGCCGAAGTCGTCGGGGACGATGCGGAGCTTCTGCGCGACGCGGGCGAGGGCCTTCTGGTCGGTCGGGTTGAGTGAGTCGAGGACGATGCGGCGGACGGCGCGCAGATGTGTGGGCGCTGCCAGGCGCACGATGTCGAAGCCGTCGTCGGTGAGTTCGGCGAGGGTGTAGCGGCCGTCGGCCGGGTCGGGTGACCGCAGGACCCAGCCGCGCTGTTCACAGCGTTTGACGACGTTGGACAGGCGGGAGAGCGATCCTCTGGCGAGGAAGGCGAGTTCTCCCATCCGCAGCTTGCGCTCCGGGGTCTCGGAGAGGTGGCTGAGCACGAGGTACTCGAACAGGGTGAGGCCGTGCTCCTGCCGCAGCGGCGACTCCAGCTTGGCGGGCAGCAGCAGGACGAGGGAGATCAGCCCCGTCCACGCCGCCTTCTCCTGCTCGTCGAGCCATCGCGGTTCCTCGTGTTCGCCCGTGCCGCTCATGTGCCCTCCGTGCTGCTCATGGATCTTCCCGCCCCTCGAGCGAGGGTCGCCATCACTTTGCGCTTGAAGTCATCGGATGCTAGCTTCACTTTACGCGTGAACTCATCCAAGAGGAAGCGCTCCCCCTCCGAACAGGAAGAAGGAGCATCATGAGCACCGTCACCTTCGGCGTCACCCCTGGCTTCGGCGAGAAGCTGCACGAGGCCCTCGGCTACAGCGGGGCCGTCCGCGTCGGCGACCGGGTCGAGACCTCCGGCCAGGCCGGGGTGGATGACGACCTGGTCGTCCCCGACTCGTTGGAAGACGAGATCGTCCAGGCCTTCGACAACGTGGAGCGCACGCTCGCCACGGTCGGCTCGACGTGGAAGGACGTCATCCACGTCAACTCCTACCACAAGGTCGCACCGGGAGATGACGTCATCGGCGACGACCACAACTCGGTCATGGCCGAGCAGTTCCGCCGTCGCCTCAACGGTCGCGCGCCGATCTGGACCGAGACCGGCGTCACGGTCCTCGGCCTCGCCGCCATGCGCGTGGAGATCCGCGTGACCGCCATCGTCGGCTCCGGGACCTGAACCACCAGACCGAACCGCAGCCGACACCGACCGCTGTCGACCACCACCAGCAGTCGAGCAACGGTGAGCGGATTGCCACTTCCCCTCGGGGACATCCGTCGAACTGGAAATCCAGCCGCCTGATGACAAGTCCGAAAAAATAGCCACTCGAACGGCGTGCGGTCAACGCAACCATTGACCGATGCGCGATTACCCGAGCAGCGCCGTGCGGACCTCGTAAGGCGACCTTGGCCAACCTGTTCGACCCAGTCCGGTTCCCTCGTTCCCAACCAGGTCATCCACGCCTGACCGAGCACGCCACCACGACGGCGACCACCGTGATCAGCACGCCTTCATCTTGCCGTGCGACCCTGTTATCGTCGGTCGCACGGCAAGACCTGCGCCGAACCTCCACCGACCGCCCCCAGCGCGGTCTTCCACGGAGGCAAAGGGACTTCGCGTTTCGGGTCGCCGTCCTGGTCTGTCCGGTCTTGGACGTGCTGGTCGCTGGGGGACGCCGTTCGAGGCGCGGAAGGCCAGACGTGACGGCGAACAGGAACTTCAAGCGCAGGGTGCGTGCCCGCGCGGCCAGAACCGGCGAGTCCTACACCGCCGCGCTCCGGCACTTCCGACCGACTCCACCAGGAGACGACGTGTCGGAGACAAGAACCCTGCGGCTGGCGGTGGCGCAGACCCACCTGCGCCAGGATCCCAGTGACGGCAACGAGTTGCGCGAGAGCGGCCGCGACGTGCGCACCGCGGTGCGCGAGGCGCACCAGGTGGGCGCGAGGGTCGTGCACCTCCCCGAGGGCGCGATGTGCTCACCCCACAAGCACGTCATGTCCGCCGACGGCCCGGACCGGGTCGGACCGGGTCGGACCGGGTCGGACCGGCGCAGTGGAACCGGTTCGACTGGGAGGTCCACCAGCAGGAACTGACAGCCACGGCGGCGTTGGCCGGGGAACTGGGCATCTGGGTCGTCCTCGGGGCGGTGCACCGGCTGACCGGACCACGACGTCCGCACAACAGCCTGTACGTGATCTCCGACCGCGGCCGGGTCGCCACCCGCTACGACGAGCGCCTGCTGTCGAACACGAAGATCACGCACATGTACACACCGGGGGCGGCACCGGTCACCTTCGAGGTCGATGGCGTCCGCTTCGGGCTGGCGCTGGGCATGGAGGTCCACTTCCCCGAGGTGTTCCTCGAGTACGAACGGCTCGACGTCGACTGCGTCCTGTTCTCCACGGCGGGACCGGGCACCGCGGACGTCAACGACGTCTTCGCACTGGAGGCGCGGGCGTACGCGGCCACAACAGCTACTGGGTGAGCTGCTCCACCCCCGCGCAGGACGCGGTCAACGCCCCGTCCGGCGTGATCTCCCCCGACGGCCAGTGGGTCGCCCGCTGCCCCCGTGAGGGGGTGCGGGCGGTGGTGGTCGCCGACCTCGGCCGCGACCCGGACGACCCGACCCGGCCGTGGCGGCGCACGGCGCGCTCGGGCGTCTACGACCCGCACCTCGCACACGACGACGCGCGGAGCGACGACCGCGGCGCGTTCTGACCCCACCGCCGGTCCACGACCCTCGTGGACCGGCGGCCCGGTCGTGCCACTCCACATCCCGGGGGACCTTCGAGGCCACTACCCGGTCGAGGTCGTGTCAGCGCGTGGTCGCGGCCTCGATGCGCCCGATGAGCTGCGCGGCATCGCGCGTAAGGCCGGTGATGAGGAGTTTCCCGCCTCCGGCGAGGTGGACGGTGCAGCTGATGTCGCCGCCTGCCCACCGGACCAGGTCGTTGTCCTTGCCGTTCCTGATCACGACGCGGTCGACGTCCGCCCACGTGATGTCCTGGGAGCGGCCGACTCGTGAGTACCGCACACCGTTGTCGTGCAACTCGAAGACCTCACCACGGCGGGTGAGGAACCAGATGCCGAGCCACACGCCCGACAGCAGCACGCCCAAGCTCAGCCCTACCGCGACGCTCGGCAACACCAGAGGATCGCCCCCGGTGGAAGGCTTCTTCCCGCTGACGTCGTCGACGAACACCCAGAACACCACAGAGCACACGACGAGGAGCACGCCAACCGGCAGCAGAATCGCCGCGGTCCAACCGCGGCGCCGATTGTTCGTGGCATGCGTTCCCCTCAGCGCACCCAGTGCACCGGCGCCAGGCTTCTCCCCCATCCCCCGAGTCTAGGTTTCGCGCCAGGGTGACAGCAACGCTTCGACGTCGGCCTCGTTCTGGCCCGCACCCGACCAGCGCACCACAAGGAGGGCACCAAACCGAACCGCTCCAACGACAACCTCAGAACCCGACCGCGGTCCCCGCCCCGACATCGACCGCCGCGTCGTGGGCCGCGACGGCCACGGCCAGGTCCTCGAACGCGAGCCCGACGGACTTGAACACGGTGACCGCGCGCGAATCGGTCCGCCCCGGTTTGCCCGCGACGACCTCCCCGATCTCCGTCCACGGTTTCGCCGGGTCGAGGGTGCCTTCGGTCAGTGGCACCAACAGGTCCCCGGCCTCCGCGTCGGCCACCGAAGCGGGTAGAGGCAACGGCCAGGGTGGCGGAGGAACCGCTCGTATCCGTGCAGGGCCTCGGCGACCGCACCGCAGCCAAGGCAGCGGGCTTCGATCCGCTTGACAGCCGCCAGGGTTCGGCGGGGAATACCGGTGATCCGACTGGAGGGACGAGTACCGCCGGGGACCGGCCGTCGCTGAGCGCGGATGGAACCGCCGACTCGAAGCGCCCTGAGATCCCACGGCCGACCTGAACGACCCAGCGGTCGACAGCCAGTCCTCAACCACCGCACAACATCGCCGTCGACGTCGCCAACCGCACCTACAACTGCTCGGAGCTGGAACCGTTGCGCCGCCAGCACTACGGACTGTGGCAAGCGCGTGCTTCGGGAGTCGCCGAAGCCGAGATCGCCCGTGCGCTGGACGCGCTGCTCACCCGCGCCGAGCACGGCCCGGCCGAGGCCGGGGTGCGGATCGCGGCCCGCACCGCGCGACCGCCGGTCGAGCCGCAGGACACCGGTGCCGCGTCCACCTGACCAGAGCCCTGATCAGCCACCATCGCCGACGAGGGACCCGCTTCCACGCACGCCCGGAATGTAGTGGCCGTGTCGGGCATGGTCGGGGATCGGCTGGTCCGGGACCGGGCTGCCTGTCAAGGGGAGAACAGTGATGACGTTCACGAGGCGAGCCGTGGGGAGGTGGGCCGCGTTCGTCGGGACCGCACTCGTCATGGCGGTGGCACCTGCTCCGCAAGCGGTGGCGGGGGACGAGACACGGGTCGACGTCAAGCCCGCGTCCGCGGCACAACCGGTCGAGGTCGCCGCGACCTACACGTTCACGCCGGTACCCGCCAACGGCAGGTCAGCTGCTACGGCTACTACGGCACGTTCAGGGTCGGCTCGGACATCATCGTCGTCGACTGGCAAACCAGCAGCAACGAGTGCTTCGGCATCGCCACCGATCGCACGATCTGGCACGTCTGGCCGGGCTCTGGTGGCTGGACGCCGCTGCCCGGCAACGGTCACGCCGACGACACCTTGACCGCCGTCGAGTTCCCTGGCACCAAGCAGAAGACGATCGCTGTCGTCACCTACGGGGCGCCTGTGCCGAACTGGTGCCAGAACTACACCTCCGCCACCGACTGGACGGGTGATTGGTACGACTGCTGAGTGACGAGCGGCACCCACCGAAGGCGCAGCGGACGAACCGAGGTCGGCATTCGTGCCGCAGCGCTCGCTCCGGAATCGCCGACCAGGTCCGGACACCGCGGTGCCGTACCGTCCGGACCTGGTTGACGGCCGCAGGTCAGGGGCACCCCTGCCCGCCGAGTCGACCGGACAGGACAGGACAGGACAGCGGATCGTGCTGTCCTGTCGACTCGGCGGTGTCCGGACCTACCTGGCGGACCGCCGGTCAGCACCTGGTCCAGCGCTACGACGGGAAGTACCCCGTGTCGACGAGGGAGCCGATGCAGGTGTCGACCAGCAGCTGATCGGTGATCAGGTAGCCCGACAGCGCGAAGAACAGGTCCACGCCGAGGAAACCGCCACCGAAGTGGTCCGCGTGGAACAGCAGCACCCCGGCCACCGCGACCCCGCGGACACCGTCCAACCCGGACAACCGCGCGGGCACCTGTTCGAGATCGGTCATGGGCACCGAGCTTCGAGGGCCGGGGTCGCCGCACCGCCCCCGCCGCGTCGCAGCACTGTCGCGGGCGATCAGTTCCCGGTGACCGCCGCGGGGAGGACGGCCGGTCGGCCGAGCCACGACCGCACGTGGCAGGAGGACGGATGTCGTCGGGTCGGTCGTGGAGGTGCACGGAGAGGTCAGTTGGTCGGGATGGGCTTGTCCAGCATCGTGCAGATGGCCGCGTCGACCAGCTTGGTCTCGGCGTCGCCCGCCTCCGGTGAGATCCTGAGCCCGAAGTGGGTGGTGCTCAGGACGGACACGGTGCGTCGCCCGGACTTGTCGGTGTAGTTGTCGCTGCGGTAGCCGGGCAGAGCGCCGTCGTGGCCCCACACCGTGCCGCAGGGAGAGCGGTACTCCTCCAAGCCGAGTCCGTAGCTCCGTTCCGCCAGCTCGGTCGGCACGGTGGTGCGCATCTCCTCGAGCAACCGCTTGGGGACGAGCCTGCCGGACATCAGCGCGGTGTCGAACTTCGCCCAGTCGCTCGCGGTGGAGATGATCGCGCCCGCGGCGCCGACCCACGACTGGTCGATCGCGGTGACGTCGACCCGTTCGTCGTCGTTCGGCCCGACGAACCCGTAGCCCGCGGGCAGCCCGAGCGGCTCGACGAGGGGTGCGAGGTGGGCGGCGTCGGGCTCGTAGCCGTGCGCCAGCGGGGCGGCACCGCGGCGTGCGGTGGGCAGGTAGGTGTCCTTGAGCCCGAGAGGGCCCGCGATGCGCCGCTGGACCAGATCGGCCACGCTGCGGCCGGTGGCCTTCTCCAGCACGAGGCCGAGCGCGACGTAACCGGGGTTGCTGTAGGAGTACTTCTCGCCGGGTGCGCCCACCGGGGGCAGGCTCGTGCCCATCGCCAGCACCTGCTCGTCGGTCGGCTTCTGGTCCTCGTTGCCGGTCATCAGGTCCAGCGATTCGAGGGAGTAGGCGTTGTCGGCCAAGCCGCTGGTGTGGTTGAGCAGCATCCGCAAGGTGATGTTCGCGCCGTTCGGTACGGCTCCCGGCAGCCACTTCTCGATGGTGTCGTCCAGGCGGAGGCGGTGTTCGGCGGCCAGTTGCAGCACGAGCACCGCGGTGACGGTCTTGGTGTTGGAGCCCATCCGGAACGTGTCGGACGCGCGGAGCACGTGGTCCGAGGTGTTCCACACAGCCTGGCGGGCGAAGCTCACGACCGGGCCGCGGCCCTGGTCGACCCGGACGACGACGCCGGGGACACCGGCGGCGATGGCCTGGTCGGCGACCGCCGCCAGTTGCCTCGCCTGTGACCGGTCGGAGGCGGAGTTCGTGTCGGCGAAGGCGGCCGGGCAGGTCGCGGCGACGGCGGTCAGCACCAGTGCGGCGACCGCGGCCGGGCGGAGGCGGGAGGGCTTGCCCATCATGACGTTTCTCCTTCGTCGTGTCGCCGGGGGCGGTTGCCTCGGCGACAACGATGACGTTAGGAGAGCGACGGGGGTGGGTGAGTCACCCCGCGGTGAGCCGTTCTTTGGCTCTCACGGGGGATGGACGGCGATCAAGTCGGTGTGGCCGGTCCGGGATCCCCACGTCGGGGCACAGGTGCTGCCCCCTCGACCCCGCACGTCGCCTCGCGCGCCGGAACTCGCGTGCTCAGGCCGCGTCCGATCCGAGCGGTAGCGTCGCGCGTACGACGAAGCCGCCGTCCTCGGTGTGCCGCGTGGTCAGTTCACCGCCTGCCAGGCGCACGCGTTCGCGCAACCCGGTGAGGCCGCGACCGGGCCGGGACGCGGTAGCCCGTTCGCCGGAGCCGTCGGTGGTCACCTGGACGGCCATCTCGTCGGGGACGGCCCACGACACGCCGACCACGGTCCGCCTGCCCGGCGCGTGCTTGAGCGCGTTGGTCAGCGCCTCCTGCACGACTCGGTGAGCCGCCAGCCCGACGACGCCGTCGACCACGTGCGGTGTGCCGTCCTCGATGAACTCCACGGGTTGTCCAGCCAGTCGAACCCGCTCCACGAGGTCGGCGAACAAGCCCGTGGTCGGCGCGCGGGGAGCCGGGTCCGCGTCGTGCCGCGGACTGAGCACGCCCAGCAGTTCACGCAGATCCGCCAGTGCCCGGCGCCCGGTTCCACCGATCGCAGCCAGTCCGCTGTCCACTGTGGACCTGTCGGCAGCCGGTGCGTACTGCATCGCGTCGGCCTGCATCACCATCGCCGTCACGTGGTGCGTCACCACGTCGTGCAGCTCGCGGGCGATGTGCTCCCGCTCCTCGCGCATCGCGTTCTCCACGTCCAGGTGCTTCTGCCGTTCCTGCTCGCCCAACCGCGAACGGGCCCAGGTGCCCAGCAGCCAGCACCCGACGGGCAACGGGAGGAACTCGACGTACTCCCCCAATCGCAGCGGAACGTCGAGCGCGACCAGGCAGGCCGACATGGTCGCGTACCCGGCGAGCCACGCGACCGCCGTGGTTCGGCGGAAGCGGGCTTGGTGCACACCAGCGCTGAACAGCGCGATGTAGAGCGCGGCCGACGCGAACGTGGGTCGGTAGCCGAGGAACTGGTAGAGGAAGAACGCGGCGGACACCACGAACAGGCACAGTGCGGGCGCTCTGCTGCGGGCCAGCAGGGGCAGGCAGTGCGCGAGCACCAGCGCGACGGCGAGGAGGCCGAACGGGTGCTGGACCTCCTCCCAGCCGATCCACGTGCCCTTGTCGGCGAGGCCGGGCGTGAACGAGAGCACGACGACGAGGACGGTGAGCAGCACATCGCGCATGCCTGCCGGGAGAGCTCGCAACCAGTCCGAAGAGGACTTCGACAGCCGACCCCGTCGAGGTTCCACGGGAACCGGGCTGCCTGCGAAGTTCATCGTTCTTCTTCCACATCGGTGCCGATGGCCGGGGGCGTCACTGCGTCCCGAGTTCCGTGCGGCCTTCCACCCGCTGCTTGAGGCCCTTGTTGAACGCGGCGTACCCGTCGTGCTTAGGCGTCCTGAGGAACCGCCGGGTCAGGGTGACCAGGACGCCGGAGAACTCCTCGCGGTTGGTCAGGCGGGTGGTGCCGTCCTGGTTGGGGGAAAGGACGAACGAGTGCTGGCCGTGGAACAGCCGCTTCGTGCCGAGCGTGCCCGCCCACCGCAACTCCTGGCCGGGTGTCGCGACGGTGACCGTGGGCCTGAAGGTCATGCCCGGCATGCGCATGGTGAGCTTGTTGCCCACCTGAGCGGTCCCCTCGGCCGCGGTGAAGTTGCTCCACTCGCCGTAGGTGGAGAAGTCGGTGAGGACGTTCCACACCGCTTCCGGGGTGGCGTCGATGTCGATGACGGCGGTGAGCACTGCGTCCATGGTGGCGTCCAGTTCTGGCGGGCGGGAAGGTGGTCGTTGAGCGGGCGGGTGGTCTACCGGTGGTGGGCGGGGCGGACGCCGCGGTCGACGGTGTCGATGAGGCGCTCGAAGCTCTCGCCGACGTCGGTGGACCACTGGAATCCGCCGGTGGCCTGGAGGGTGGCGAAGCCGTGGAAGACGCTGCGCAGCGCACGCAGCGCATGGGGCATGTCCTCCGGGGTGACGTCATATCCCCGCAGCACCGCCGTGAAGGGGCCGAGCGCTCGCAGGGCGGCGATCGCGATCGGGTCGTCGGGGCCGGTCGGCCTGAGCTGGAGGGTGGCCGCGTAGCGGCCGGGGCGGGTGAGCACGAAGTCGCGCAGCGCGTGGGCCGCCGCGGCCAGGGCGTCACGTCCGACGCGGCCCTGGATCGCCGCGTCGATCGCCGCGCCCGCCTCGGTGAGGGCGAGCGCCGCGATCCGCCGGTGGAGGTCGTCCTGGCCCGCGATGTGCTTGTACAGCGACGGGGCGCGCACCCCGAGCCGCTCGGCCAGCTTGCCCATGGTCAGCTCGGTGAAGCCGATCTCGTCGGCGAGCGCGGCGGCGGCCGCGACGATCGTGGCCGCGTCCAAGCCTGCTCTAGGCACCCACGCCGGCCAGGAAGTTCAGGACCACGGCGAGGGTCTGCCGGGGGTACTGGACGTGCGGGTAGTGACCGGCTCCGTCGATCATCTCCAACCGGCCCAGTCCGGCGGGCAGGTCGGCGATGATCGCCTCGCCCTCGGCCCGCGGTGAGACCCAGTCGGGGTCCAGGGTGCCCTGCACGACGAGCACCGGGCAGGTGACGTTGGGCAGCTGCTCGCCGGCGTCGACGGGGGCGATCTTGCCCATCGCCTGGAGGACCTTCATCCGGCCGGGCTCGTCCAGCATCGCGGTGATCTGCCGCAGGCGGGCGTCCCAGTCCGCGGGCTTGGGGCCGGGGTAGGCGGCGTCCAGGTACTTGGTCCACTGCCGGGTGCTGCCGAAGATGGCCATGCCCATGAGGTGGGTCGTGCCGCGGCGGTAGGTGCCCACTCGGAAGTCGCCGAGTCGGACCTGCTGCTTGCGGGTGAAGGGTGCGAGCTCGACCAGCGCGGTGACCAGCTCCGGGGCCTTGGCCGCGGCGATCGTGACCGCACCGCCCGCGATGGAGTGGCCGATGAGCACGGCCGGTCCGCCGAGGTGCTTCACCAGGGCGATCAGGTCACCCGCGAGGGCGGTGCGGGTGTAGGAGGCCCACCCGACGCTGGACTCGCCGTGGCCGCGCAGGTCCACCGCGGCGACCCGGTACCCGGCTTTCACCAGGGCGGGGGTGAAGAAGCGGTAGGCCTCACGGCTGTCACCCATGCCGTGGGCGAGCACCACCAGCGGGCCTGCGTCGCCGGTCACCTCGTAGGCGATGGTCCCACCGTCGACGTTCAGGAACTCGGTCACGACTACCTCCACGTTGCCCGTCAGCCCGGTGGCTAACTGCATTAGCCAAAAGCTATCACCTTTAGCCAGAAGGTCAACCCCTACATCGCCCGCCGTCGCGTGGCACGAGGCGCAACGCCGCAAGCCGCTTCCCGCAGCGCGCCGCCTGAGCCTTGTCGACTGCCGTCCACCAGGAGGCAAGCCCGATCGGCAGGGCCTTGCACCGATTAGCTAATTAGACTAGCTTTTAGCTATCAACGTTAGCCAACCTTGAGGAGCACACCATGACCGAGCACCTGAACATCGACGGCAACACCATCGCCTACGACCTGACCGGGCAGGGACCGCTCGTCGTCCTGGCGCACGGCATCGGCGACAGCCGCCACTCCTACCGCTTCCTCGCACCGGCACTGGCCGCGCAGGGCTACCGGGTCGCCAACGTCGACATCCGCGGGTGCGGTGACTCCAGCCTCGGCTGGGACGGCTACAGCCGCACCGACATCGCGGGCGACCTGGTCGCCGTCGTCCGCCACCTCGGCGGGCCTGCCGTGATCATCGGCCATTCGATCAGCGGCGGCGCCGCGACCATCGCGGCCGCCACAGCGCCCGACCTGATCGTCGGTATCATCGAACTCGCGCCGTTCACCCGCGCGCAGCCGTTCGACCTCGGCGGACTGGTTCGGGTGAAGCGCTTCCGGACCGGTTACACGCAGATGGCACAGGTCATCATGCGAGGAAAGCTCGCGAACTGGAAGAAGTACCTCGATGTGGCGCTGCCGGTCAAGCCCGCCGATTGGGGCAGCGAGTTGGCGCGCATCGAGACGAAGCTGGGTGAGCCAGGCCGAATGAAGACCCTGCAGTCCATGTGCAAGACCACCCCGGTCGACGCGGGCGAGCAACTGCCCAACGTCAAGTGCCCGGTCCTGATCGTCGAAGGCAGCGCCGACCCCGACTGGGCCGACCCGCGCGCCGAGGGCGAGAAGATCATCGCCGACCTGCCGCGAGGACTCGGTGAACTGGTGGTCATCGACGGTGCCGGGCACTACCCGCACGTCCAGGTTCCCGACGAGGTGCTCGCGTTGACCCTGCCCTTCCTGAACAGGACGTTGACCCGTGCCTAGGGCCGGGCTCACCCCGGCAACGGTCACCGAGGCCGGCGCCGCACTGGCCGATGAGATCGGGTTCGCCCAGCTCAGCATGGGCCTGCTCGCCGAGCGGCTGGGAGTCAGGACGCCCTCGCTCTACAAGCACATCGCCAGCCAGTCCGACCTCGTCCACCGCATCGCGGTCCAAGCCGCGAACGAGCTCGCCGACGCCATCCGCGACGCGACCCAGGGGCGCGCGGGCAGCGACGCCCTCACCGCGGGCGCGCACGCGATGAGGGCCTACGTCAAGGAACACCCCGGCCGGTACGCGGCGGGCAACGTCGCCCGCCCGACCGGTCCCGACGACCCGCTCATCGCGGCGATCGGCCGGGTGCTCGACTCCTGGGCGGCCATGCTGCGCGGGTACGGGATCGACGCCGACCAGGAGATCCACGCCCTGCGCATGGTGCGCACCATGCTGCACGGCTTCGCGACGCTCGAGGTCACCAACGGGTTCCAGATCGACGTGGGTGTCGAGGACAGCTTCACCTGGATGATCAACTTCATCGACCACGGCCTCCAGTCCTTGAACGACTCCCGCTGATCCACCGACGTCGACGACGTCCGGGCGACTCATCGCCCCCTTGATCGAGCACGTCCGGGCCGCATCCCGGTCAGACGACTGCGCCCTTCCCGCCGACGTCCGGATCACCGGACCGCGGGCCTGCTGACGAGCACCCCATTCCACGACCCTTCCCATGAGGAGTTGCGAGGTCCGTGAGCGATCCGACCGCCACCGACGAGCCCGTAGACGCACGGATCGAGCGCCACGCGAGTTGGGCCGAGCTGTTCTTCGACCTCGTCGTGGTAGCAGGCGCGGCAGCGCTGGCACACGTGCTGGGGTCCACACCGGACGCCGCGGCGCTTGGTCTCTACGCGTTGCTGTTCCTGGCTTTCTGGTTGTCGTGGACGACGTTCATGCTGTACGGCAACGTCGCCGCCGGGAAGACCCGCGTGGTGCGGCTGATGATCGGGATGTTCGGCCTCGGGGTGATGGTCGCGTCCGTGCCGGGCGTGGCCCACTCGGCACTCCACCACGACGGCGACGTCCGCCCGCTGACCGTCTTCGCGGTCGCGTACATCGCCACGCGCGTCTACGGGTCCCGGTCGTGGCGCCGAGGAGAAGTACTCCTGGACTTCCCCGTGGTGCAGCACTGGGCGGGGCTGCTGCCCTGGATCGCGTCGCTCTGGGCCGACCAGCGGTGGACGCTCGTGCTCTGGGCGGTCGGGATCGGACTCGACCTGCTGCTGTTCCTGGTCGTGCCCGGCGACAAGATCCTCAAGCAGGCCCAGTCGAGGTTCGCCGCTCGGCGCCGGTCACGGCGTGACGTGCCCGGCGGCAGGGGAACACCGGTGATCCACGGGGTGTCCGTCGATCCGGCGCACTTCGCCGAGCGACTCGGACTCTTCATGATCATCGTGCTGGGCGAGTCGGTGGTGCAGGTCGTCGGCGCCGCGGCCGATGTGCACTACGACGTCGGCCTGCTGGCCAGCGGACTCGCGTCCTTCGTACTCCTGGCGGGCATGTTCGGCCTGTCCGTCGTCTACGGATACGCGGGTTTGCCGCACCTGCGCGCGGGCCGCATCCCCACACGCGCCGCCCTCGGTCTGCACTGCCTGGTCACCGGCGTCGTCGCCACGGTGGCCGCCTCGCTCTCGACGGTGATGAAGAGCGGCTCGGATCCGCTGCCCGACCAGGGACGCTGGTTGCTGTGCGGGGCCATCGCGGCGTACTTCGCCCTCGGCGTGGTCACCGGCGTGGCCAGCCGCAGTTCGAATCCGCTGAGGACGGTCTCCCGGATCATCACGGGCATCGCGCTCCCCCTCCTGCTCGGCCTGCTCGCCACCGACGTCAGCGGCCGGGCCCTGGTGATCTGCATGGCCCTGGTGGTGGTCGCCCACCTCTCATTCGAACGACACCTGGCACCAGTTCGAGGCCACCTCTGAAATCGCTGAGCCACAGCCGGTCAACCGCGTGCCCTCAGCCGATGGACGCCCGCAGGCGGTCGTTGCGGGCGGCGATGGCCTCCCAGGTGGAGGGCACGACCAGTTCGGCCCCGCCCCCGACGCTGTTCTGCGCGAACTCGACGTAGGGGCGCTGGCGGGCCTCGTAGCGCTCGAACGCGGCGCTGTGGTCGCCGTCCGCCCGCTGGAGCTCCTCGGCGAGGAAGTACGCGCCGGTGAACGCCAGCGACGTGCCGCGGCCGGACTGGCCGGTGGTGCAGTGCGCGGCGTCGTCGACGAGCACGACTCGGCCCCGGTGCCACGTGGGCAGGTGGATCTGGGCCACCGAGCGAAGTAGAACTCCGGGTCGGCGCGCACCGCGTCGAGCAGTTCCGGCACCTTCCACGCCGAGGTGCCCGCGAACGCGTCGATGAGGATCCTCTTCTGGGCGTCGAGGTCGTGGTGGTCGTAGTCGATCGGGTCCGAGCGGAACATGAAGACCCCGAGGGCCTTGTCCTTGTACCGCGCGATGCCCGCCAGGTGGCCGGGGAAGTTGTACATCGGGTTTGATCCGGTCGGAGTTCGCCTCGCCGGGGAGGTCGGCGAGCCCGACGTAGAGGCCCAGGTGACGGGTGTGGTCGCTCTCCGGACCGAACACCAGTCGGCGCACAGCCGAGTGCTGGCCGTCGGCGCCGACCACGAGGTCGAAGCGCTCGGCGTGGCCCGACGCGAAGTGGACGTCGACACCGCCGCCGTCGTCGGTCAACTCGTCGGCGGAGTCGCCGATCTCGTCCCGCGGCACGTGGGCGACCACTTCGCCGTCGGCGTCCACGAACCGGCTCAGCTCCGTGGTGCGGACCTGCTCGCCGGCCCGGTGCACCTCCGCGTCGGCCGCGGCGCCCCGCCGTTCACCCGCGTCGACGCGGAGAAGATCGTCGATGTGGTGCTGGCCGGTGTCAAAGCGGTCGGCGGCCAGTGGTCACTACCTTGGACGGGTGATGTTCGAGGATCGTTTGGAAGCGCACCGGGTCGACCTGACCGGTTACTGCTACCGCATGCTCGCCTGCGCCGCCGAGGCCGAGGACGCCGTGCAGGAGACCCTGCTCCGGGCCTGGAAGAACGCCGATCGGTTCGACGAGGGCAAAGCGGGTCTGCGCACCTGGCTGCACCGGATCGCCACCAACGTCTGCCTCGACATGGCCCGCAGCGCGCAGCGGCGCGCACTCGCGATGGACCTCGGCCCGTCCGCACCCGGCGGGGGTCTCCTCGGCGCGCCGTTGACCGCCGCCGCGTTCGTGCAACCGGTCCCCGACCGGCGCGTGCTCCCCGGTGAGGGTGACCCGGCCGACCTCGCCGTGCGGCGCGAGACGATCCGGCTCGCGTTCGTCGCCGCCCTGCAACACCTGCCGCCGCGCCAGCGGGCGGTGTTCATCCTGCGCGAGGTGCTGTGCTGGTCGGCGGAGGAGGTGGCGGGGCTCCTCGACACGAGCCCGGCCGCGGCCAACAGCGCCTTGCAGCGCGCGCGGGCCACCATGTCCGCGCGTCACGGGCCGGGTGGGACCGGCGAGGTGGACGAGGACCTGCTCGGGCGGTACGTCGAGGCGTTCACCGCCTACGACGTCGACGGGCTCGTGGCGCTGCTGCACCGGGACGCCACGATGTCGATGCCGCCGTTCGCCTGGTGGCTCGACGGCCGGGCGGCGATCCGGGCCGCCCTGCTCGGCGCGGCAGGCGCGTGCGCCGACGACCGGCTGATCCGCACCGCGGCCAACGGCTCACCGGCGTTCGGGCAGTACCGGGACGGGCGGGCGTTCGGCCTGATCGTGCTGGACGTCCGGGACGGGTTGATCGCGGCCACGACGACGTACCTCGATCCGTCCTTGTTCGAGTCGTTCGGCCTGCCGATGAATCCGGAGCCGCCGCCGCGTATGTAGTGCATGACCAACATCGTTGACATGTGGCACGACGAGCGCGGCACGGGCGACCCGGTGGTGCTGCTGCACGGCGGCCTGACCGACAGCCGCTGCTTCGCAGGCAACCTCGACGGCCTCGCCAACACCTTCCACGTCTACCTACCCGATCGGCGTGGCCACGGCCGCACTCCCGACGCGCCCGGTCCGATCACCATCGAGCTGATGGCGCAGGACACGATCGCGTTCCTGGAGGAGGTGGTCGGCGGTCCGGCCCGGTTGGTGGGCTACAGCAACGGCGGCACGGTAGCGCTGCGGGTGGCGATGCTCCGCCCCGACCTGGTCGAACGCCTCGTCCTGATCAGCGCGGTCTACGACCTCGACGGACTGATCTTCAAGCCGTCGGCCGGTGGTGAGATGCCCGCCGAACTCGTCGACGCCTACGCCGAGGTGTCCCCCGACGGCCGGGACCACTTCCCGGTCGTGGTCGGCAAGATCGTCCACGCGGTGGCGACGGAGCCGAGCCCGGACCCGGCCGACCTGCGCGCCGTGACGGCCCGCACCCTCGTCGTGGCAGGCGACGACGACCTGGTCACGCTGGACCACACGGTGGCGCTCTACCGGGCGCTGCCCACCGCCGAGCTCGCCGTGCTGCCGAACGCCAGCCACCTGCTGCTGCTGGAGCACACCGGCGCGGTGCGCGACCTGGTCCTGGAGTTCCTGACCACGAACGCCGCCCCGACCCACATGCCCATCGCGCGCGCGGCCCGGCCTACCGGAACCCACACCGAGAACAAGACCCCGTGACGTCTCACCGAAGGCGGGTTTCGACGGGGTGCGCCGGTGGGGTGCGTCCGGGTCAGCGGCGGGGCAGCACGCCCAGGAGGGTCGCGGTCAGGGCCAGCTTCAAGTAGTCCTCCAGCTCAAGGTGGAAGCGGGCCAGGTCGGGTTCGGCCTGGTAGGCCGCCTGCAAGCTGGGCGGGGGCGTGCTGTACGCCGACAGCGCGCCTGCCATGACCATGGTTTGCAGGCTGAACAGCGCCGCGTTCTCGCCCAGCTCCGGCAGGTGCTCCTGCACCAGGGCGGTCATGGTCGTCAGGCGGTCCAGGGATGCCCGCTTGTAGCGCGCCACGACCTCGACGGAGACGTTGTGCTCCAGGACGCTGCCCTGTGCGCCGAAGAGTTCGCACAGCACCACACGGCCGGAGAGCGAGCGGCTGAGGACCTCGGCCACCGCTGCCGCCCGCTCGGCCATGGGTCGATCTTCGTCGACGCCCGCGGCCAACTCGCCCGCCAGTTCCGCCAGCCACTCCCGCAGGAAGCGGTCCAGCAGTTCCAGCAGCACCGCCTCGCGGGACTCGAAGTAGCGCAGCACGTTCGGCTTCGCCAGGCCTACCCGGCGGCTGAGCTCGTTCAGGGTGACCGCGGCCACGGGCATCTCGTCGAGCATCGCCGAGGCCATGTCGAGGATCTCCCGTCGGCGGATCTCCCGCTGCTCCTCGGTTCGCGCCCGCTGGAAAGTCACGACCGCCAGCCTAACTTAAGTACCGGCGGTACGTTGACAACGTACCGGGAGTACTTTAACGTCACCGACACAAGATACCTCCGGTACGTTATCTAGCTGGGAGCCTGACATGAGCGAGAAGTGGACGACGAAGAACATTCCGAACCAGCGCGGGCGGGTGGCCGTGGTGACCGGGGCCAACACCGGACTGGGGTTCGAGACCGCCAAGGCGCTCGCCGAGCGCGGGGCGTCCGTGGTGCTCGCCGTGCGCGACGTCGAGAAGGGCGAGCGGGCCGCGGCCCGCATGACCGGCGACGTGACCGTGCAGGCGCTCGACCTGACCTCGCTCGACTCCGTCCGTACCGCGGCGGCGTCGCTGCGGTCCCGGCTCCCCCGGATCGACCTGCTGATCAACAACGCCGGCGTGATGTACAACCCGAAGCAGTCCACGAAGGACGGCTTCGAGATGCAGTTCGGCACCAACCACCTCGGCCACTTCGCGCTCACCGGGCTGCTGCTGGACCTGATGCTGCCGGTGCCCGGCTCGCGCGTGGTGACGGTCAGCAGCACCGGCCACCGCATCCGGGCCGCGATCCACTTCGACGACCTGCAGTGGGAGCGGACGTACAGCCGGGCCGCCGCCTACGGCCAGTCCAAACTGGCCAACCTGATGTTCACCTACGAGTTGCAGCGCAGGCTCGCCACGCACGGCACCACCGTCGCGGTGGCAGCGCACCCCGGCTTGTCCAGCACCGAACTGGCCCGCAACTCCCCCGCGGTCCTCCGGCTTCCGCTC
Organism: Umezawaea sp. cmx-9-4; assembly: GCA_049997955.1. Classification (GTDB taxonomy): domain Bacteria; phylum Actinomycetota; class Actinomycetes; order Mycobacteriales; family Pseudonocardiaceae; genus Umezawaea. Next base: position 24,055 of record JAEBDY010000020.1, read on the forward strand.
ACCTGGCTCGCACCGCTGATCACCCAGACACCCGCGATGGGCGCGCTGCCGACCCTGCGCGCCGCCACCGACCCCGCCGCGCTCGGCGGCCAGTACTACGGCCCCGGCGGACGCAACGAGATCAAGGGCCACCCCCGACTGGTCACCTCCAGCCCGGAGTCGTACGAGGTAGCCGTCCAACAGCGGCTGTGGGCCGTCTCCGAAGACCTCACCGGGGTGGAGTTCCCCGTCGTTCAGCCAGGGCGGAACTCGTTTCCCGCCGGATCGGCCATCACGACGTAGCCCTGGGATCCGCTCCTACCGTGCCGGAAGCCTGCGCTTCCGCAGTGCCGCTCCCACAACGATCATGCCGATCAGGAACGGGTAGATGATGCCGCGTTGGGTGAGTCCGATGAGGACTCCGGTTCCCGATGCGAGGACGGCCATGTGGACCACCAGCGACAGGAAGCCGAACATCCCGGCTCCCACCAGGGTCCTGCCCAGTCCGGGGGTGATTCCGAGGAACCGGTGCATCCCGCCGATGAGGATGATGAGGACGTTGGCGCTGACGAACCCCGTGAAGGCACCCAGTGCGTGGTAGTCGGTCCCACCGCTGTCCGCCGGTTCACCGGATCCCGGGAAGAGCGACAACAGGATGCCGCCGACGGCCAGCAGCGCCGCCATGACGACCGCGGGCCAGCGACGCCCCGCGGGCAGTCCCCTCAACGCGACGACACCGGCCAGTGCGATGAGTCCGAACAGGAAGAAGCCGGTGTTCATCACCCCCGCGAGGGGCGAGTGCATGAACTGCCCGAACGCGGTCACGGGGCCGCGGACCCCGAGGTTGCTGGTGAAGTGGTGGGTGTAGCTGTAGGGCGGATCCGTCCACGCCGCGGCGGCGATGAACTCGGCGGTGAGGTAGATCCCGCCGCTGGCCATGAGCACAGCCCCAACGCTGCGGGGCTGCGGGGCCGCGGATGGCCGAAGCGGCTGGTGGACAACGGTGTCGGGCTTGGCGCTGGTCAAGGTTTCCTCCTGTGGTTCGAAATGTCTTGGGGACTTGCCGTCGTGCCGAGCGGGCGCGGTCATCCGTCGTCTCCGTCGTCCGTGGTGGTGCGGCGTGGGAACACTGGGGCGCGTCTCTGACACGGGGCAAACACGGCGCTGACACGGCCGCCTGGTTCGGGGAATCGCGGGTGGGCGCACGAACGCACGCGGCGAAACGGCCTGGTCAACAGTCGGTGCACGGGCGGCAACGAGCGCGGTCAGGTGCTCACACGGTCCTGTTACCGTCGTCATCATGAAGAGGGACCTGACGCGTGAGCGGATCGTCGAGGCCGCGTCCGGCCTGCTGGCCGAGGGTGGCCGCGAAGCGCTGTCGACGCGGGCGGTGTGCGCCGCGTCCGGGGTGCAGTCGCCCGCCATCTACCGGATCTTCGGCGACAAGCAGGGTTTGCTGGACGCGGTCGCGAGCCACGGGTTCAAGACCTACCTGCAGAGCAAGGGCTCCCTCGCCGAGACCGACGACCCCGTCGAGGACCTGCGGCGCGGCTGGGACCTGCACGTCGACTTCGGGGTGCGCAACCCCGCCCTCTACTCGCTGATCTACGGCGACGCCCGGCCCGGCGTCGAGTCGCCCGCCGCCCGGCAGGCGTCCGCGGTGCTCGCCCAGAAGGTCAAGCGCATCGCCCAGGTCGGTCGGCTGAAGGTCACCGAGGAGCGCGCCGCGCACCTGATCCACGCGGCGGGGTGCGGCATGACGTTCACGCTCATCTCGCTCCCGGAGGCCGAGCGCGACCCCACCCTCTCGCCCCTCGCCCGCGAGTCGACCATCACCATGGTCACCACCGACGGTGAAGCTGCCGGCACCGATGCCGGCGCCGACCCGATCAGCACGGTCGTCGCCCTGCGAGCCGTCGCGCCCACCCTGACAGCCCTGAGCGCCAACGAGCGCCTCCTGCTCGACGAGTGGCTTCGCCGCGTCGCCGTCTCGACCCCCTAGCGGGAACACTCCCCCCTCAACACGTTATCGCCGCCAACAATTACTCGTTGCCATCGATACGTTGCCCTTGCTAGCATCTCCTTGTTGCCATCGACAACAAGGAGCGTTCTCGTGAACCGTCCATCCGATCGGCAGCGCGCGCGGTCGCGACGGTGAGCGCGTTCCTCCTCCTCACCGGTTGCGCTGCCGCAGATGTTCTGGCTGTCCCCCGAGGAGGCGTCGCCTACGCCGCCGGCGCGCTGTGGATGGCGGGCCTGCGCGGGCAGCGGCTCTGGCGGCTGCCCGTCGAGAACGGTGTCCGCACCGGTGATCCGGTGGCGTACCCGGCCGAGGAGCAAGGACGCCTCCGCACCGTCTCTGGTCACATCCCTTGTCCTGCTGGAGAAACCGGAGGTGAGCGAATTGTCCGAAGAAGAGCTCCCGTCGACGCTCGCGCCGACCAGGCGCACCGTGCTCAAGGCGGGAGCCGCGGCCACCGCGACGACATCGCTGGCCTCGTGGCCCCTGGGAGCGCACGCGGCCACCGCGCCTGCCGCGGATGCCGTGCGGATGTCCCTGCGCGTCAACGGAAAGGTGCACGAGCGGGTCTTCGAACCCCGGGTGACGCTGCTCGACGCCCTGCGCGAGCGGATCGGCCTGACCGGCACCAAGAAGGGTTGTGACCGCGGCGAGTGCGGCGCCTGCACCGTTCTCGTCGATGGGCGAAGGATCAAGTCCTGCCTGACGCTCGCGGTCATGCAGCAGGACCGCGAGATCACCACCGTCGAAGGCCTGGCGGACGGGGAACTGCACCCCGTGCAAGCCGCTTTCCTCCGCCGTGACGGGCTCCAGTGCGGCTTCTGCACACCGGGTCAGATCATGTCGGCCGTCGCCTGCGTCGCCGAGGGGCACACCGGGTCCGACGAGGAGATCCGGGACTGGATGAGCGGCAACCTCTGCCGCTGCGGCTGCTACCCCAACATCGTGGCGTCCGTTCGCGACGCCGCAGAGGAGATGTCCTGAATGGACTCCTTCACCTACACCCGCCCGGACCGGCCCGATGCCGCCATCCGCCTCGCCGCCGCACCCGGCTCCCGCTACATCGCCGGTGGCACCGACCTGCTCAACCTCATGAAGGACGGCGTGCAGTGGCACGACCAGCTGATCGACATCAACGCCCTGCCACTGGCCGACGTGCGGATCTCCGACAAGCTCGTCCGCCTCGGCTCCCTGAGCCGGATGAGCGACGTCGCCGCGCACCGGGAGGTCGTCCGACGGCTGCCCGTGCTGGCGCAGGCGCTGTTGGCGAGCGCCTCACCGCAGGTGCGCAACATGGCGTCCCTCGGCGGCAACCTCCTGCAGCGCACGCGGTGCTGGTACTTCCGGGACACCGCCATGCCGTGCAACAAGAGGGAACCCGGCAGCGGCTGCGCCGCGCTCAACGGGATGAACCGGTGGCACGCCGTGCTCGGCGGGAGCGACCACTGCATCGCGGTCCACCCGTCCGACCTGGCGGTGGCCCTCACGGCCTTGGACGCCACCGTGCGGGTCCGCGGCGCCGATGGCACCCGTGCCATACGCATGACCGAGTTGTACCCGCTGCCGGGCGACACCCCGCACGTGGAATCCGCTCTGCGGCAGGGAGAACTCATCACCGACGTCGACGTCCCCGTCACCGAACTGGCCGGGAACTCGAAGTACCTCAAGGTCCGCGACCGGGCGACCTTCGAGTTCGCGGTGGTCTCCGTCGCGGCCGCCGTGCGGCTGAGCGGGGACGTGGTGCGCGACGCGCGCCTGGTCTTCGGCGGCGTCGCACCGCGCCCGTGGCGGTCGCACGAAGCGGAACGGGAACTGGTCGGCAGGCGGCTGGACGACCCGGCGATCACCGCCGCCGTCACCGCGCTGGTGCGCGACGCCGTGCCGCGCGAGCACAACGCCTTCAAGATCCCCCTGCTCCAGCGAGCCACCACCGAGGTCCTGCGGCAGTTCAGGAGGAACCGATGAGCCCCTCAGTGGTCGGCCGACCGCTCGCCAGGGTGGACGGCGTCGCCAAGGTCACCGGGTCCGCCCGGTACGCCGCGGACGCCGACGTGGCCGCGGTGGCGCACGCCGTGTTGGAGACGAGCACCATCGCGCGCGGTCGCATCACCGCGCTGGACAGCTCCGCCGCCGAAGCCGCTCCCGGTGTGCTGGGCGTGTTCACCCACCGGAACCTGCCCCGGATCACCGTGCCCTCCCCCACGGCCACCTTCCTCAAGCGCTTCCTACCGGTGCAGGACGACCTGATCCGGCACGCGGGCCAGCCCGTGGCGATCGTCGTGGCGGACACCCTCGAACGCGCGCAGCACGCGGCGACGCTGCTGAACGTGACCTACCAGGCCGAGGCGCCGCGGGTCGTGCTCGCCGATTCGATGGGCGAGTCCTACGTGCCGCCGGACGGCAACGACGGCCGCAACGACTACTCCCGCGGCGACCTCGCGGCAGGGCTGGCCGCCGCGGACGTCACGGTCGAGACCACGTGCACGACGCCGTTGCAGCACCACAACGCCCTGGAACCATCGGCCACGGTGGCCGAGTGGACGGGCGACGAGCTGACCGTGCACGAATCCACGCAGGGCATCACCAACAGCCAGAACGCGTTGATGCAGGCGTTCGGCCTGCCGCGCGAGAACGTCAGGGTCGTCACGCCGTACGTCGGCGGCGGTTTCGGCGCCAAGGGGCCGGTGTGGCCGCACACCGTGCTCGCCGCGGCGGTCGCGCGGCAGGTCGGCAGGCCGGTGAAGCTCGTCCTGTCCCGCGCGGACACCTACACCTCCAACGGCCACCGCGCCGAGACCCACCAGGAACTCCGTCTCGGCGCGACCCGTGACGGCAAGCTGACCGCGATCGAGCACGTCGTGACGCAGCAGGTGTCGCGCACCGAGGAGCTGCTGTTCAACAGCTCCGAGCCCACCCGGATGCTCTACGCCTGCCCGAACGTGCGCTCCACCCAACGCGCCGTGCGCCTCGACCTGCCCACCGGCAGCTTCGTGCGCTCACCCGAAGCGGCGACCTCCCACGCGCTGGAGTCCGCGCTGGACGAGGTGAGCTACGCGCTGGGCATGGACCCGGTGGAGCTGCGCCTGCGCAACTGGTCGGACACCAACCAGGAGACCGGGGTCCGGCACGGCAGCAACCACCTGCGCGAGTGCTACGAAGAGGGAGCCCGCCGGTTCGGCTGGTCGCGCCGCAACCCCCGGCCGGGGTCCACGCGCGATGGCGGTGAACTGGTCGGCCTGGGCATGGCCACCGCCGCGCACACCGCGGGCGGCCGCCCCGGATCCGGGGCGGCCGTGACGATCTCGCTCGACGGCACCGCGAGCATCCGGTCGGGCACGCAGGACATCGGCACGGGCACGTACACGGTGATGGGCCAGATCGGGGCCGAGGTGCTCGGTCTGCCCGCCCACCACGTCACCTTCGACCTCGGCGACACGAACTTCCCGTCCGCGTTCGCCTCAGCGGCCTCGGCCACCGTGCCCAGCGTCGGCAGCGGGGTGGTCAGGGCCGCCACCGCCGCCCGCGACCAGGTGATCGCCACCGCCGTCGCGGACGCGGGCGGTCCGCTGCACGGCGTGCCGCCGGACCGCGTCAGCACGGCCGACGGGCACCTGTTCGTGGTGGACCAGCCCCGGCGGCGGGTCTCCTACCGGGACGTGATGCGCCGTCGCGGCACGCCTGTCGAAGTCACCAGCAACCCCGTTCCCGTGGCGCTGGCCTACTCCGTGGGCGCGGTGTTCGTCGAGGTGCGCGTCGACCCGGTGATCGGCCGCGTGCGCGTGCGCAGGGTCGTCGGGGTCTTCGACACCGGCAGGGTGCTCAACAGGCAGACGCTGCGCAGCCAGGCGATCGGCGGAGCGGTCTGGGGCATCGGGTTCACCCTCACCGAGCACACCCTCGTGGACCCGCACCTGGGCCGGATCGTCACCCCGAACCTGTCCGGCTACCTCGTTCCGGTCAACGCGGACGTGCCCGACATCGACGTCGGCTTCATCGACCGGCCCGACCCGTCGAGTCCCGCGCTCGGCGCCCGCGGTTTCGGCGAGACCCCGATGACCGGCGTCACCGCCGCCATCGGCAACGCCGTGCACCACGCCATCGGCCACCGGATCCGCGACCTGCCCATCACCCAGGACAAGATCATCGCGGCGCTGTCGTGAAAGCGCACACCACCCTCGCAGGGCAGCGGGTGGGGCGAGGTGTTCGAGCAGCCGCACGGTGATCGCGTCGTGTCCAGCGTGATCACCGTGCGGCTGCCGGGAGTGGCGATCTCACTCCACGGTCGCGGCTCCGCTGATGAGGCTCGCGGCCCGTTCCGCGATCGCGATCACGGTCGAGTAGGTGTTGGCCGACGGGATCCGCGGGATCACCGAGGCGTCCGCGATCCGCAGGCCCTCGATGCCGTGCACGCGCAGGTCTTGGTCCACCACCGACATCTCGTCCGCACCCAGCTTGCACGTGCCGACGTAGTGGAAGTACGGCGCCGTGGTCGCCCTGACGTAGGACTCGCCGCCCGACTCCGCTTCCTGCCCGCGCCACGGTTTGAGGGCGCTTGCCGCACCGATCTCGCGCACCAGCCGCATTCCGTTCACCATCGCGGTCAAGTCCCGCGCATCGGTCAGGTAGCGCGGAGCCAGCGCGATTCCCCGGTCGGCCAAGCGGAGTCGCCCACGGCTGTACGGCGTCATCAGGGAAAACGTGATCACGTAGGCGTTTTCTCCCGCCGGCGCCGACAGGCAGGATTGCAGATCCGGAGCGTCCAGTCCGGGATCGCTGCGCAGCAGTCCCATCACCTCGACGTTGTTGTTCGAGCCCGCCGGTATCGGTCGCGCACCGGTGTACATCACGAAGGAGAGGGGATGATCGTGCAGGTTCTCGCCCACACCTGGCAGATCCGCGACGACGTCGATGTTCCTGTCGCGCAGGTGGTCGGCCGGACCGATCCCGCTCAGCATCATCAGGTGAGCAGTTCCGACAGCGCCCGCGCACAGCACCACTTCGGTGGCCCCGGCGCGGATTTGCCGTCCTCCGACGGTGTAGTCGACGCCGGTGGCCCGGTTTCCGTCGAACACGACACGCTGGACCAGTGCGTCCGTCACCACGTCGAGGTTGGCCTGCGAGCCCAGGTAGGCGTCGGCAGCGCTCTGCCTGATCCCCCCGACGATGTTCAGGTCGACCCAGCCGACGCCCTCCTCCAAGCCGCCGCTGATGTCCGTCGCACGCCGGTGGCCTGCCTCTGAGGCCGCGTCCACGAACGCTGCCGCCGTCGGATGCCGCTGCTCGGCCGGGGCGACCTCCAGTGGACCACCGACGCCGCGCAGAGCCGGATCGCGGGTGGGAGCGTGCTCGCTGCGCCGGAAGAACGGCAGCAGGTCGTCGAACTCCCAGCCCTTGCCCCAGTCGTAGCTGCTTCGGTGTCCTCGCGCGAAGATCATCCCGTTGATGCTGGAGGAGCCGCCCAGCGCTTTCCCGCGTGGCCACGCGAGAGTCCTGCCCAGTTCCGGCTCCGGCAGAGTCGTGTCCTGCCAATCCGCCTCGGTGCCCAGGAGCGACAGCCAGTTGTTCGGCGTGGCGGTCACCGGAGACGCACTGCCCGCCTCCAGCAACAGCACGCTGACGTTCGCGTTCTCGGCCAGACGAGCGGCGACCACGCACCCCGCGCTCCCACCGCCGACCACGATGTAGTCGTATTCACTCACGTTCACGAGATCACAGCGCTCCCGAATTGCGGTCCACAACGCACTACCGACCTGCTGCGCGCTGTGGAACCAGTGGATGGCGATCCCGGCCTGCGTCGTCCCGACTCGGCCGGAAGGGCGAAGCGTGGAGGTCAGGCGGTCATCAGGCGCCGCAGGTCCGTCGCGTACTTGCGGATGAGGGACCGGGACAGGTGCGGGATGTCGCCTGCCGGTCCGACACCGGTCTCCTGGACGGCCTCCCGGAAGCGGGCTGACGGGACGTCCGAACCGGACACCGCCGTTTCCGGCTCCTGGAAGCCGTGCAGCAGCGGGAGGATCGAGTACTGCCGCTGGGCCTCGGGCAGGGTGCGCAGGGCGGATTCGACGCGGACGAGCCAGTCACCGTGGCCCGCGATCCGCTCGATGCCGTGGCCGTCCTCGACGAGCCACCCCACGAACGTGTCGAGTGAGATCCCGTCGTCGTGCGGGTTCATCAGGCTGAAGGTCCGGTACCCGGAGGTGTTACGTCCCAACGTGACGACCGACGCCGCGGTGAAGTCGACGGGCAGGCCGTCGTAGTGGGCCCGCGGTTCCCCGCCGCCGTCGGTCCGGTAGAAGGAGTGCGGGGCCACGCCCGTCGCGAGGACGCTGAACACCAGCCGGCTGAACATGTCGTGCACGTTCAACTGCCCGGAGTACTCGCTGTGCGCGAGGATCATGCTGGAGCGGAACACCGTCACCGGCAGGCCGCACAGGTCGTGCGCCTCCCGCAGCAGCACCTCTCCGGCCCACTTGCTCGTCGTGTACCCGCTGGCGTACCCGGCGTCGACAGGCTGGACCGGCAGCGCGGTGCGCACGTCGGAATCCTCGTCGAGAGGCTGACCCCTCCGCGATCTGGACACCGCGACGCTGGAGATGTACGTGATCGGCTTGAGCCGGTTGGTCAGGGACAGGCGGATGAGCTCCGCGGTTCCGAGGACGTTGGCGTCGAACAGGTGGTGGTAGGGCAGCACGTGGTTCACCAGGGCGCCCGCGTGGACGACCAGGTCCACCTCACCGGTCAGCCGTTCCCACGTCGCACCGTCCAGGCCCAGCCCCGGCTCGGCGATGTCCCCCGCCAGCACTTCCAGGTGCTCGGCTGCCAACTTCTCGAACGTGCGCGTCAGTTCGGGGTCGTCGCTGCCGAACGCATCGGTCAGGCGCTGCCTGGCGGCCTCCGGGTCCTTGCCGCGGACCACGACGATCAGCTTGCCGGCGACCGGAGCCAGTCGCTGGAGCCATTCGAGGGTGAGGAAGCGCCCCAGGTATCCGCTCGCGCCGGTCAGCAGGACGCGGCGAGGCTCCCCGGCGGGGCGCGGGAGGTGGCGGGCGGCGTCCAGGGTTCCCGCATCGATGAACCGGTCGAGGGTGAGGTCCTCGGCGCGCGCCTCGTCGGCGTTCTCGCCGTGCACCGACGCGAAGGTGGGACGCGTCGCGGTGGCCCCGCCCGCCGACCGCGGCAGCTTGGCCTCGATGTAGGCGGCCAGCTGCCGCAGGTCGTGCGCGGGGCTGATGATGACGTCGACCGGCACCCGGATGCCGAGGGTGTCGTGCAACAGGTTCGACAGCGACACCGCCGACAGCGAGTCGCCGCCGAGGTCGCGGAAGTACGCGGAGGGGCTCACCTCGGCCGTCGAGCCTGCCAGCAGCGCCCGCGCGGCCCGCTGGACGGTCTCCAGCACGGGCTGGTCGCCGCCCGTGCGGCGCAGGTCCAGCAACTCACGGGTCTCGCGGTCCGAGATCTCGGCGTACAGCTGTTCCAGTCGGTCGCCGTAGCGCTCCACGAGCTTGGGCCACAACAACTTGCGCTGGTCCGACAGCAGGCCGTTCGCCTGGCTGAACGGCTCGGTCTCGAGCAGCAGGCCACGCGGGATCTCGTACGACTTCAGGCCGGTGTCCTTCGCGATCCGCCGGAACGATTCGATCAGCAGTTGTCCGAGACGTTCCCGGTCGTCCCCGTACCGCTCCAGGGCGTCCGCGGTGGGCACGACGACAGCGAGCAGGTAGGAGCGCTCGCTGTTGCCGTGGACGAAGATCTGCCGCACCAACGGGGCGACGGCGAAGGCGGTCTCCAGCCGGGCGACAGCCACGAACTCGCCCTGGGACAGCTTCAGCACGCTCTTGAGGCGGTCCACGACGGCGATGCGGCGTGGACCGAGTTCCGCGACGATGTCGCCGGTCCTGTAGTAACCGTCCTCGTCGAAGAGGTCCGCCGTCAGTTCGGGCTGCTTGTAGTAGCCGGGGATGCCGTCCGCTTTCAGCAGCAGCTCGCCGCGCGGGTGCGGGACGTCGGTGCGGAAGTAGCCGAGCTCGGGCACGTCGACCAGCTTGTAGTCGATCACGGGTGGGGACATCAAGGTGCCGTTGACGGCGATGCCCGCGACCTCCGTGGAGCCGTACATGTCGTACAGGGGGATGCCGAGGAGCGACTCGATGAACTCGGTCAGCGTGGCCGACAGCGGCGCGGACCCGCAGGTGGCCCAGGCGATGCGCCCTCCGAGGAGGTCCTCGCGGAGGCGCCCGCGCACCTCGGTCGCGACTCGCGCCGGGTCGGCTCCTTCGACGGTCCGCCGGTCCAGCTCGCTCTGGTAGCGCTGGTAGAGCATCTCGCACACGCGCGGTACCAAGGAGATCTCGGTCGGCCGCACGAGAGCGATGTCCTCGAAGAGCGTCGAGAGGTCGCTGCCCGCGGTGAAGCAACTGGTGCCACCGCGCGCCAGTGCGTTCATCAGCGAGAAGTGGCCCCCGATGTGGCTCAGCGGCATGTAGTTGACGGTGATCAGGCCCCCGTCGGGGGTCCGGTTCGCCCGGTCCTCCCACATCACCCTGGCCAGCCGCTCGGTGTAGATCGCGCCCTTGGGCGTTCCGGTGCTCCCCGAGGTGTAGACGAGCATCGCGAGGGGGTCCTCGTCGTCGCCGGGGATGTGCGGCGGCGCCTCGGGCAGGGCCGCGCCGAGGTCGAGGACCTCGGGCAGCGCGACGACGTCCACGTCCCGTCCGGCCTGGACCAGGCTGTCGCGGGCGGCGGCGAACCGCTCCGCCTGGTCCTCGGCGCGCGGGTGGTAGTCGAACACCACCAGCCGCTGGACCGAAGGCGCGCGCAGGGCCAGTTCGGTCGCCGCGCCCAGGTGCTCGACGCTCGCGGCGATGAGGAACGGCTCGGTCTCCGCCGTGATGGACGTCAGGTTCTCGACCGACGCACCGGTCTGCAGCGGAACGCTGACGGCGCCCAGGTAGCCGCACACCAGGTCCAGTGTCGCGTAGTCGCGGCTCGGGAAGCCGAGGAGCGCCACCCGGTCGCCCGCGACCAGAGGGCGCTGCGGGTGGTGGTGCCATTCGCTCGCCACCGCGCGGATGCGGCTCCACAGCTGCCGGTAGCTGGTCGTTTCATAACGGGGCAGCAGATGGGTCGTGACGCGTCCCGTCCGGGCGTCGCGCACGAACTCCCTCGCGCGTTCACCGACAGCGGGCCGTTCCCCGTAGCGCTCGAAGACGTTTGCCATTACTTGCGCAAGTCGCAATGTGATCTCCGCGTCGCACAGGTGGCGACTTATGTCGTCGGAAAATGGGAACAGCGCCGGAAAACGACACTAGCAGCAGCCGACCGGGCAGTCACGCGGGCCGGGCCGCGTTTAGGCTTTTTGATAGCCATCATTGCGGCGGCCGGCCGTCCTTGATAGTGATTCCATGAGGACGCCTGCAATCGAGGATGTGCCCATGAACCACGATTCCGCCCCTCTGGAACTCGACGACGCGTTCGTGCAGGACCCCTACTCGGTGTACGCGAAGCTCAGCACCGAGGGCTCGGCGCACCGGGTGATGATGCCTCCCGGTGTCCCCCTGTGCGGCGGACTGCCGGTCTGGCTCATCACCGGGTACGAGGCCGTGCGCTCCGCACTGGCGGATCCCCGGTTGAGCACCGACCTGAACAGGATCGACGGGCTGTTCGCGCAGAAGGAGCCGGACCGCACCAAGCGCGGCGGTTTCTCCTCGGCCCTGGCCAGCCACATGATGAACACCGACCCACCGGACCACACCAGGCTGCGCAAGCTCGTGAGCAGGGCCTTCACCAGCCGGGCCATCGAAGCGCTCCGGCCGGAGATCAGGAGGATCACCGACGGGTTGATCAACGACCTCGCGGACGACGACGCGGTGGACCTGCTGGACGCCTTCGCGTTTCCGCTGCCGATCCGGGTGATCTGCCTGCTGCTGGGCGTACCGGTCGAGGAGCAGGAGAACTTCAAGTCCTGGTCCAAGGCGCTCGTCTCCGGTGACTCCCCCGAAGCGGCCGCCGCCGCCGCGACCGCGGTGGCCGAGTACCTCGGCGAACTCATCGAGCGCAAACGCCGCGCGACCACCGACGACGTGCTCACCGCGTTGGTCACGGCGCACGACGTGGACGACCGGCTGACCGGGACCGAACTGGTCTCGACGGCCTACCTGCTGTTCATCGCCGGTTTCGAGACCACCCTCAACGCCCTGGGCAACGGCACGCTCCACCTGATGCGGAACCTGGACCAGTGGGAGGCGCTGCGCGAGGACCGATCCCTCCTCCCCGGCGCGGTCGAGGAGTTCCTGAGGCTGGAGAGCCCGTTGAAGCACGCCACCTTCCGGTGTGCGACGGAGTCCCTGAGCATCGGTGGCGTCGAGATCCCGGCCGGGGACTTCGTGCTGCTGGCGATCGCCTCCGCCAACCGCGACCCGCAGCGCTTCGGTGATCCGCACGCGCTGGACGTCCGCCGGTCCGCGGCGGGCCACCTCGCCTTCGGACACGGCATCCACCACTGCCTCGGGGCGCCGCTGGCGCGGGTGGAGGTGCAGATGGCGTTCGGCGCCCTGCTCGACGCGTTCCCCGCCATGAGGCTGGCCGTCGACCCCGAGGACCTGCGGTGGCGCAACAGCACGATCATTCGCGGGCTCGACTCGCTGCCGGTCAGGCTGAACCACCGCTAAGCACTTCCACATTCCCGGAACACCGCGCCACCAAACCGTTTTGGGTGCGCCGAGCCGATCGGGTCCGCCCGCCTGATGTGCCTTCCCGATTCCAGGCTGCTGTACGACCAGAAAGGTGCCGCTGACCAATGCGCATATGCGGGATTAAGGCATCACACGACGGCGGCGTCGCCGTCATCGAGGACGGCCGCCTCCTCTTCAGCTACGAGATCGAGAAGCTGCGGAACGGCGAACGCTACAGCTCCCTCGGAGACCTGGAACGCGTGACCGAGATCCTCGCCGCGGAGGGTCTGTCACCCGCCGACATCGACCAGTTCGTGGTCGACGGCTGGTACACGGAGGACGCCGCGGGCGAGCCCGCCGTCAGCGTGAACGCCGGCGGCCTGCCGGTGCGACTGCGGGTCGCGCCGTACCTCGAGAGCCCTGGCGACGACGGTCCGCTGCAGCGCCACACCTTCAGCGGCCACGGCTTCGACGACTACGCCAGCTACACCCACGTCGCCAACCACCTCATCGGCACGTACTGCTCAAGCCCGTTCGCCGCCAGGGGCGAAGACGCGTTCGTGCTGGTCTGGGACGGCATCATCACGCCGCGCCTCTACCGGGTGCGTGCCGCGACCCGCGAGGTGACCTTCGTCGAGGCCCTCATGCCCGTCTTCGGAGGCAGCTTCGCGGCCTTCTGCGCGCGGTTCGAACCGTACCTGCCGGACACAGACGACATCTCGTCGGACCGGTTCATCCGCCATCACCTCTCCGTCGCGGGAAAGGCCATGGCCTACGCGGCCAAGGGCCGGGTCGAGACCGGTGCCTTCGCCGTCTTCGACGACCTCATGGCCGAGTTCCACGACATTCCCGTCGACCGGGTGGGGGTTCTGGGGGACAAGGTCGCCGCGAACCGGGACGAGCTGATGCCGGGCTTGTCCAACGCCGACCTCATCGCCACCTACCAGGCCTACCTCGGGCACAAACTGCTCGATCGGCTCACCTCGGTGGTGCGGAGCCGCTTCCCGGACGGCGGCCACAACCTGGTGCTCGGCGGCGGCTGCGCGCTGAACATCAAGTGGAACACCGCGATCCGGGCCAGCGGGGTCTTCCGCGAGGTCTTCATCCCGCCCTTCCCCAACGACGCGGGGGCGGCGATCGGAACCGCGGCCTGCGAGATGTTCCGGCGCGGCCGGACGGCGCTGGAGTGGAACGTCTACAGCGGACCGCGGGTCACCACCGGCACCCTCCCCGACGGGTGGCGCGCACAACCCTGCGACGAGCGACAACTGGCCGCCCTCCTGCACACCGAGGACGAGCCGGTGGTCGTCCTGTCCGGCCGGGCGGAGCTGGGCCCGCGCGCCCTGGGCAACCGCAGCATCATCGCGCCCGCGACCAGCACCCGGATGAAGGACCGGCTCAACGACATCAAGAACCGAGCCCAATACCGGCCCGTCGCGCCCATCTGCCTGGAGGACCGCGCGTCGGAGGTCTTCGACCCCGGCACACCCGATCCCTACATGATCTTCGAGCACCGCATGCGGCCCGGCTGGACCGAACGCGTCCCGGCGATCGTCCACCTGGACGGCACCGCCCGGCTCCAGACCATCGCGTCCACCCAGGACACCGCCACGGTGCGCATCCTCACCGCCTACGCGGAGATCAGCGGAATACCCCTGCTGTGCAACACCAGCGCGAACCTGGAGGGACGGGGCTTCTTCCCCGACGTCGAGTCGGCGGCCCGGTGGGGCGGGACCCGGTACATCTGGTCGGAGGGGACGCTGTACACGAACCCCGCCGCGGGGTGATGCTCCGTCGCTGATCGGGCGCGAGGCACCGGACAGGTGCCTCGCGCCCGATCAGCGAAGCATCTCGGCGACCAAGGAGGCCAGCTCGAGTGCCTGGTCGGCGTTGAGGCGCGGGTCGCACACCGACTCGTAGTTGCGGTGCAGGTCGTCGAAACCCAGTTCGGCGCTGCCGCCGACGCACTCGGTCACGTCTTCACCGGTCAGCTCCACGTGCAGGCCGCCCGCGTGGGTGCCGAGCGCCCTGTGCACCGCGAGGAAGCCGGCGACCTCGGCGAGGACGTCGTCGAAACGCCGCGTCTTGTGCCTGCTGGGTGCTTGGAAGGTGTTGCCGTGCATGGGATCGCTCACCCACACCACCGGCGCTCCCGAGGCGTTGACCTTCTCCACGAGTTCCGGCAGCAGGTCCCGCACCCGGTCGGCTCCCATGCGCACGATGAACGTCAGCCTGCCCGGCCGTCGGTCCGGGTCGAGGCGGTCGATCAGGGCCAGCGCGTGCTCGGGTGTGGTGGCCGGGCCCAGCTTCACCGCGATGGGGTTGTCGATGGTCGCGAAGTAGGCGACGTGGGCGCCGTCGAGCTGCCTGGTGCGGTCACCGATCCACAGCATGTGGCCGCTGCCCGCGTATCGACGGCCGGTGCGCGGGTCGTGGCGGGTCAGCGCTTCCTCGTAGTCGAGCAGCAGGCCCTCGTGGCTCGTGAACAACTCCGTGCCGCGCAGAACGTCCACTGCGTACTGGGAGGCGTCGTACACGCGGCGCAACCGGGCCGGGTCCGGCTGCCGTTCGGCCCGGGTGAAGCCGATGTCGTTCACCGCGTCGCCCCGGTACGCCGGCAGCGTGCGCCCGTCGACGGTCTCGGTCGGCCGGGACCGGGGTTTGGCGTACTGGCCCGCGATCCGGCCCACGGTCACCACCGGGAGCGCCGAGGCGGACGTGAGGATCGCGGACATCTGCCCCAGCAGGCGCAGTTTGCGTTGGATCACCCGCGTCGAGAGGGTGTCGAGACGTTCGGCGCAGTCGCCACCCTGCAGCAGGAACGCCCTGCCCTCCGCGACACGGGCGAGGCGTGCGGTGAGCGCGTCGCATTCCTGGGGTGTGACCAGCGACGGCGAGGCCTCCAGGTCGGCCACCACCTCGTCGAGCCGGGCCTGGTCGGGCCACTCCGGTCGCTGGTGGGCGACGAGCGTCCGCCAGTCCGGGGCCGTTTCGACTGTGCCGTCGCTCATCTGACCTCACGATCACGTGGCTGGGCGGGGCGGGTCAGGACCGGTTCGCCTGGACCATCTCGACGAGGTCGTGGCCGATGCCCAGGTCGTCGAGCAGCAACTGCAACGGGCCGGTGTCCCTCGCGGGTGCGGGACGGGACGCGGTCCACTCCCTCAGCTGATCGACGTCGATCTCGAAACCACCCTGGGCCGCGACGGTCACCCACGGCTCCACGTCGGCGGAGCGGAACGCGGTCAGGCCGCCGACGAGCACTTCGCGGAACATCCGCTGCTGCGCGCTGTCCAGGCTCCGGTACAGCGACCCGCACAACTCGCGGAACACCACCGCGTGGCCGCTCTCGTCCCGCCGGTGCAGATCGGTGGTGATCCGGTTCATCGGCTGGATCCCCTGGGCGGTGGAGAGCGCGGAGAGGAACCCGCTGATCGTCGTCTCGGCGGCCAGCGAGAACGCGATGTCGACGATGTCGCGGTCGAACCCGGACAGCCCGGCCCGCGCCGCGGCCCGTCCCTGGACCACCGACCAGACGTCCGGCGCGAACCGCACGTCGGCCATGTCGCGCCTGCGGCGGGTGACGCCGACGGCGTTGCGGCACATGAGGATGTGGTAGTGCTCGTCGATGATCGTCTGGTGCAGCGCGTCGACGGCGACGTCGTCACAGCGGACGGGGATCCGCTCCTGCAGCATCAACCGGCAGGCGGGCAGGATGATCTCGTCCTCGATCGCCGCGGTCTTGGCGTTGTAGGCGATCCACGCCGCGGACAGGATGCGCGCGCGGGCGTCCCGGTCGAGCCGGTCGGCGCCCGGCAGGCTCAGCACCGGCACGAGGTGTTCGGGGAAGTCCGGCAGCGCGGCGTCGAAGTGACCGTCCAGGTCGAGCTCGTCCTTCTTGACCGCCACCCGCTTCCCCCACCGGCGGGTCAGCTGCACCAGCAGGTCGCGCTCGTACTCGGGCTCTTCACGTTCCGACGTACCGGGCACGGGGAAGACCTCCTTCAGGTGTTCGTCACGGGAACGGCGAGCGACTCCAGGCGCGCCTGCCAGCGCTCGGCCACCACCGCGTCCTCTTCCAGGAACCGGCCCAGCCCCTCGGTGACCGGCCGGATGCCGTGCAGGGCGTTCACCGTCCACACGGGAACGTCGGCCAGCTCTGCCGGGGTGGCGGATTCGGGGACGACCGGCTGTCCGGCCAGCTCACCGAGCAGGGCACGGGTGATCCCCGGCAGCAGGCCGGGTCCGGGCGGCGGACCGCACACCGCGTCACCGCGCCACCAGACGATGCTCGTCGTGGATCCGTCGAGCACGTGTCCTTCGGGCGAGAGCAACAGCGCCTCGTCGGCTCCTGCGGCGACGGCGGCGGCGCGCAGGGCGGTCAGGTGGTCCAGGTCGACGCCCTTGACAGCGGGCAGGCTTCGGCGGTCGGGCCCCGAGTTCCACAACCGCACGGTCCTGGTGCGCGGGGGCGCGGGACGCAGCCACAGCCGCAGTCGCGCCCGAGAACCGGTCCCCACGAGTTCGATGCGGGGAAACCACCGGCCCCGCGCGGGCAACGACTCGGCGACCGCGCGCAGGAACCTGTCCGTTCCCGGTCCGGAGAACCGGGAACAGGCTTCACCGAAGCGTTCGGCGTGCCTGCCGAATCCCCGCACCCGCCCCTCGTCCACGAGCCACGAGTCGATGACCCGCACCACCCCGGTCGCGTCGGACGGCGACCACCCGCCGTCGTCGCACCACCGGCGAATCCCGTTGTCGCTCATCGCTGGGGGCCACCCGCGTCCGACACCGCGGGCGCACGCCAGGCGCGCAGCGACGCCGCCGCCTTGAGCAGCATCTCCTCGTACTCCTCCCGGGCGTCGGAGTCGAGCACGATCGCCCCGCCCGCTCCGATGGTCAACCGGTCACCGACGCGGACCGCGGTGCGGATCACGATGTTCAGGTCCGTGGCGCCGGAGAGGCCGAAGTAGCCGAGGGTGCCGGAGTACACGCCCCTGGCCTCCGTCTCCAGACCGTCGATGATCTCCATGGTGCGCAGCTTCGGCGCCCCGGTCATCGAGCCGCCGGGGAAGCACTGCCGGACGCAGTCCATCGCGCTGACCCCGTCCTTGAGCCTGCCGTGGACGGTGGACACGAGCTGGTGCACGGTCTGGTAGCTCTCGACGGCGAGGTACGGGTCGACGTCGATGCTGCCCACCTCGCACACCCGGCCCAGGTCGTTGCGCAGCAGGTCGACGATCATCAGGTTCTCGGCCTGCGTCTTGGCGCTCGAGGCGAGGGTGGCGGCGATCTCGGCGTCCCGGACCGGGTCGGCGTCGCGGGCGGCGGTGCCCTTGATCGGCTTGCTGGTGACCGTGCGATCCCGCTCGACGCGCAGGAACCGCTCCGGCGACGAGCAGAAGACCGTGACGTCGCCGAGGCGCACCAGCGCGGCGTACGGCGCCGGGTTCGCCCGGCGCAGCCTCAGGTAGAAGGAGGTGTCGTCGTCGTGGAACGGCAGGTGCAGCTTGTCGGTCAGGCAGATCTCGTAGCTCTCGCCCAGGTTCAGCTGCCGCTGGCACTCCGCGATGTCCGCCAGGTACTGGTCCCGGCCGCGGACCAGGTACTCCTCGGCGTCCGGTGGCAAGCCTGCTGCCGGAACGACGTCCGGCTCGCCGTCGGTCGGGCGCAGGCCCACCAGGAGCGAGGACGTCCGGTCCACCCAGTCCCGCGCGTCGCGCGCGGTCTCCTCGTCGTGAACGGCCACCAGGTAGGTCAGACCTTCCCGGTGGTCGACCGCGATGACCCGATCGGCGAACATCCAGACGGCGTCCGGCGTTTCGGCGGTGTGGCGGGCCGCGGCGCCGCATTCGGCCCTGAGCTCGTAGCCGAAGTAGCCGACGTAGCCACCGGTCAGGTCGAACGGCAGGTCCGTGTCGGGGACGCGCCGGTCGCGCAGCCGCTGCCCGAGGACGTCGAACACGCTGCCGGGGACGAGGCGGACGCCGTCGGCGTCGCGCACCCGCACCGCCCCGCTGCCGGTGCGGTAGGTCAGGACCTCGCTGAGCGGGCCCGACGTGTCGCCGAGGAAGGAGAACCGGGACAGGCCTTCCTCCACCCGGCTGCTGTCCAGCCAGAAGCAGTGCGGGCTGTCGGCGAACAGTTCGAGGAAGATGGCCTCGGCGTCGGCGCCGGTCCGCACGACCCTGCTCACGATGCCCAGTTCCGCCACCGTGCCGGGAGTGTCGTCGTGCGGTGCGTTCACGGTCCTGGTGGTGGTGATGGACGGCCGTTGTCCGCGCCGCGCCTGGCGGGTCAGTTCGGCGAAGTTCCGCAGGATCTCGCCGCCGCACTGGGAAGCGACCGACTCGGGGTGGAACTGCACGCCCCACTGCGGCCGATCGCGGTGGCGCAGCGCCATGAGCACACCGTCGTCCGCCCACGCCGTGGCGATGAGCTCCTCGGGCAGCGGCTCCTCGACGCACAGCGAGTGGTAGCGGACCGCGACGAACTCGCGCGGAATGCCGGCGAACAGCGGATCGCCGTCGTGGGAGACCTTGGCCAGGTGCCCGTGCCTCGGTTCGGGCGCGGCGACCACCGACGCCCCGGCCAGGTGCGCGATCGTCTGGTGCCCGAAGCAGACACCCAGCACCGGCAACGTGGTGCGGCGCAGCAGATCGCCGACGAGGCCGATGTCGCGGGCGTGCTGCGGGCGGCCGGGGCCCGGTGAGACGACGATGTTGTCGATGTCCTCCGGCAGCGGGCCGGACAACATCGGATCGTCGTTCACCACGACGACCGGCTCTTGGCCGTTGATCTCGGCGATCAGCTGGTACAGGTTGAAGGTGTACGAGTCGTAGTTGTCCACCAGCAGTGTGCGCGTCATGGGCCGGCCAAGGTCTTCCCGAGGGCTTGGACGTCGCCCGGCTCCAAGGTGATCCCGAAGATCTCCTCGGGAGCGGACAGCGCCTCGGCCTCGTCGAGCTCGCGGAACGTCGCAGGCTCTCCCGGCCGGATCTCGGTGAGCGCGGTGCCGACGAGGAGGTGCCTCACCTCGGGCCGCGTGCGCTGGAGGATCATCCGGTGGTTGAACGGCGAGCGCGGGTGCGTGAGGCAGAAGTGGTTGAGGAGCTCGAAGTCCGACGGGTAGCGCACGTCGGTCGTGAAGCCGTAGAGCTCCACCGGTCCCTCCGGCCGCAGGAACCGCAGCACGTGCTCACCGGTCGGCTCCCGCACGAGGTCGAACGAGAAGTCGCCGTCCAGCCGCGCGTTCTCCGCGAGCCGGATCGGCTCGTGCAGTCCGTGGGCACCGAAACTCACGTCGTGCAGCCAGCGTTCGCCGTCCAGCTCCACGCACAGGGCCACGTGCAGCGCAGGCCCGAACGCGCTCCCGGTGCGGATCCGCGTCCGGCCGGCGAACGCCGTGAACGTGAACCCGACGCGGTCCAGCACGGCCGCCATCAGCACGACCTGTTCCAGGCACCAGCCTCCGCGGCCCTGCCGCACGATCTTCTCCTGGACGCTGTCCAGGTCGAGCGGCACCTCCGTGCGCCCGAGCAGCGCGTCGAGGTTC
Organism: Umezawaea sp. cmx-9-4; assembly: GCA_049997955.1. Lineage (GTDB taxonomy): Bacteria > Actinomycetota > Actinomycetes > Mycobacteriales > Pseudonocardiaceae > Umezawaea. The sequence continues at coordinate 44,282 of JAEBDY010000020.1, forward strand.
TCGAAGGCGATCGCGTCGACGTGGGCGGTGTGCAGACCCCGCAGCGTGGCGAGGTCAGGAGCCACATCGCCCTGGTAGCCGACGCGGGCCAGATAGGCGTCCAGGTCGACACCACTCCCCTGCCACATCGAATCCTCCACACCGCTCATGTGAACTGCCCGGCGAGCACGGCCGCGAGAACGATCCAGCCGTAGTAGGTGTTGGCGACGAAGGTGTCCCAGCACGACTTCGGATCGTCCAGGTCCACCCGGACGATGAGGTAGGACAGGTAGAGCCCCGCGAGCGCGACGACCACGTAGAACGCCCACCCGATCGGCGTCAGGGAACCGGCCCACAGCACGCCGGCGAGGCTGAGCACGGCGAAGACCGACAGCCACGCCTTGGTGGCCTCGCCGAACAGCAGCGCGGAGGACCTGACACCGATCTTCCGGTCGTACTCCTTGTCCTGGTGGGAGTAGATCGCGTCGTGGATCAGGGTCCAGAAGGCCCCGCCCGCGTACAGGCCGTACACCGCGAGCGGGTAGTCGGCGCTCGCGGTCGCCGCCGTCCAGCCGATGAACACGTAGGTGCTCATCACCAGCCCGAGGAACGCCGAGGGCCAGGCGAAGAAGCGCTTCATGAAGGGGTACGCGACGATCAGCGGGTACGTGGCCAGGGCGACCAGGACCGTCTCGGTGTTCGCCACCGCGAGGACCAGCAGTGCGACCAGGGCCTGTGCGGCCGACCACAGGATCGCGTTCCGGACGCTGATCGCCCCCGACGCGACGGGACGCGACACGGTGCGGGCGACGCGCGCGTCGATCTCCTTGTCGATCACGTCGTTGACCCCGCAGGCGAAGCCGCGGATCAGCACCGCGGCGACGGCGACGGCCGCCACCGCGGGCAGGTCCGGCCGCTCCCCGGAGGCGAGGACGACGGCCCAGAGCCCTGGAAGCAGGTAGAGGACGTACCCCGTGGGCCTGTCCAGTCGCATCAGCAGGAGGTACGAGCGGATCGAGTCCGGGCTCTTCGTGACGACGCCCGCGGATATCTTGTGCAGCATCAGGTTCCCAATCACCAGGTCACCGGGAGTCGGACCAGCCCGCCGATCAACGTGTCGTGGCGCAGCCCCAGCTCCTCCACACCGACGGCCAGGCGCAGGCCGGGGAACCGCGCGACGAGTTGGGTGAGCGCCACCTGGAGCTGCATCCGCGCCAGCGCCGCGCCGACGCAGTGGTACGCGCCGTACCCGAAGGCGAGGCTGCCCGCGGTGTCGCGCGTGATGTCGACCCGGTCGGCGTCGGCGAAGGCCGCCTCGTCGTGGTTGGCCGCGATGACGTTGAGCATCACGAAGTCGCCGGTCCGGATGGCGACCCCGTCGATCTCGAAGTCCGTCACCGCGTAACGGGGCATGCCACCGTTGTGCGGGTTCGGCATCGACCTCCGCAGGGTCTCCTCGACGGCGCCGGGGACGAGGCTCGGATCGTCCACCAACGCCTGCCACTGCTCCGGGTTGGACAACAACAGCAACACGCAGGTGCCGATCCTGGCCACCGTGGTCTCATAACCACCGAACAACAACAACGCGGTCAGCCCGAGGACCTCGTCGTCGGTGATCCCCTCGGCCGCGCAGATCCTGGAGATCGCGTCATCGCCGGGGTTCTGCCGCTTGTCGGCGACCAGCTGCTTGCAGTAGCCGAACAACCCGCCCAGCCCCTGCTTCGACCGGGCCGGGTCCCCGATGTTGGCGGCGTCCTGGGTCCAGCTGCCGAACCGGTCCTTGTCCTCCTGCGGAACGCCCAGCCACTCGCACATCACCTGGATCGGCAGCGACTGCGCCAGCGCCTCGCGCAGGTCCACCGGTGGTTGCCGCTCGGCGAGCCGGTCCAGGAGTTGCCCGGTCACCTTCTCCACGTAGGGCCGCAGTTCCAGCATCCGCTCGGGGGAGAAGTGCGGCTCCAGCAGCGCGCGCAACCGGGCGTGGTCGGTGGCGAAACCGCCCAGCAGGCCGGCGAGGAGCGCCGACCCGCTGTCCTTCGCCCCCGGATCGGGGTTGGAGCGGCTGAGCCGGTCGTCGTCGAGCAACTGCCGCACCCCGGCGTGTCCGGTGACCAGCCACGCCTCGTCACCGCCGGGAGTGCGAACCCGGTGGACCGTGCCCCGGGATTGGAGTTCGCGCAGACCTGGCGCGAGTTGCAGCACGTTCGCCTGCTCGAAAGGCAGTTGAGCCGGGGTGGCCACTGACAACCTCCGTCGTCGTAGTCGGGGGTGTGCTCCGCTCCAGCCGCCGTCCCCGTCGGGAGTCACGGGTCATGCTGCGCGGTTGACGATGCGGTCGAACAAGGCGGTCAGTTCGGCGGACGCGGCCGGGGACAGCTCGGATCGTCCGAGGTGCTCCAGAGCCGAGTCGAGGTGGTCGCGGGACAGCCGCTCGGCCGTGCGACGGCCGCCTGCCTCCTCGGTGAGGTCGGCCATCTCCCGCAGGTGCGCGGCCGTGGTGCCGTCGGAGTGCCACAGCCCGCGCAGGCGCTCGCTGACCGGACTGCCGGCGGACAACGCCGCCAGCACCGGGAACGACGGGTTGCGCCGCTGGATGTCGCCCCGGACGGGCTTGCCGGTCACCGCGGGGTCGCCCCAGATGTCCTCGACGTCGTTGAGGATCTGGAAGGCGAGGCCCAGGTGCCTGCCCGCACCGCGCAGGGCAGCCAGGACGTGCTCCGGTCGGCCCGCCCGCAGGGCGGGCGTCACCAGTGCGCACTGCAGCAGCGCGGACGTCTTCTCCTCCACGATCCGGTCGTACTCCGCGATGCCTGCGCCCGAACCCAGCCGGACGGTGAGCTCGCGGGACTGGCCCGCGAGGACCAGGCGGAGGGCTTCGGCGAACGCGCTGGAGATCTCCGCCCGGCCGGGGCCGGGGTCGTCGACGACCACCTGTAGGGCTAGAGCCTGCAACGCGTCCCCGGCCAGGATGGCCAGACCGGCGCCGAACACCTTCCACGCGGCCGGGCGGCCGCGACGCAGCTCGTCCGCGTCGATGATGTCGTCGTGGATCAGGGTCGAGTTGTGCAGCAGCTCCAGTGCCGCCGCCTGGAACCTGACGTCCTCCGGCCGCAGACCGACTCCCTCGGCCGCCGCCGTCATGAGGGCGGCGCGGGTCATCTTGCCGCTCGCCGCACCGCTGGGGTCACCGTGTTCGTCGACGAAGCCGAGGTGGTAGGAGCAGATCCGGGCCAGGGTCGGCTCCAGCGCGGAAACCTGCTGCCGCACGACGGGCACCACCGTGGACCGCACCACCCTCGGCGACAGGAGGGCCTGAAGTCCGGTCGACGAGGTGTCGAGTGTGCTCATCGGGATTCTCCTCCGGTGGTCGCACGACTTCCCGATTCCTGGTCGGACCTGCGCACGTGGCGTTCGCGAATTGAACACCGAAACTCACCACTGCGTTGCCCGTGGTGCCGTACAGCAATGTGAGCGATAGTTCCGACCACTATCCTGAACGACCTCTCCCGGCCGTGTCAACGACGCGGCGTGAGCAGGTTCGACTTTAGGAAAAACCCCAAAGAAGGCAGCACAAAGCCCGGATTGGACTATTCTGTGGATTGGTGGCTGCTGGGCGGCGCCAATGCCGCGCTTCGACCATGTCGGCCGCACCGAGGTCGCCGAACTGGTTCACTGGAAGCTTGAGGGGCGAAATGGTTATATCGGCCGATTCCGGGAAATTGCACGAAGGCAGGCCGTTCGACCCGTACGGCGCGCATCGCGACGACCCGTACTCATTCCTGGCCGACATCGGGGACGCGGAGCCGGTGTTCTACGCCCCTCTGCTCGACGCGTGGTGCGTCACCCGGCGCGAGGACATGGTCGCCGTGCTGCGGGACGACCGGAGCTTCTCCGCGCGCGACCACAACCCCCGTCCCAAGGTCGCGCTGCCCGAGGACGTGAGTCGGATGTTCCGCACCTGGCGCGGCGCCGGTGCCGTGGCCGTCGGCTCGCTCGACCCTCCCGAGCACGCCAGGATCAGGGACCTGCTCAACGCCGGGTTCACGCCTGCCAGGGTCAGGGCGTTCGAACCCACGATGCGGGCGATCGCCACCGAACTGGTCGAGCGCGTCGCGGTGGCGGAGGAGTTCGACTTCATCGCCGCGTTCGCCGTGCCGTACGCCCTCGAGGTGATGTGCCGGCGCCTCGGAGTCCCGGACGAGTACCTCGACCGCTGCCGCCTGTGGTCCGAGCAACGCATCGAACTCATGATGTTGCAGCACGACACCGATCCCGACGTGCTGCGTGAACACGCCAACGGGCTGATGGAGTTCGGGGCGTTCGCCCGTTCACTCGCGCAGGATCGACTGGCCTCACCGCGGGACGACCTGATCAGCGAACTGCTCCACGACGGGAGGGCGGGCAACACGCTCACCGCCGACGAGGTCGCCGTCCAGATCCCCACGCTGATCTTCGCGGGGCACATGACCTGCGCCGAGGCGCTCGGCACGATCCTCTTCCAGCAACTCCGGTCCCCCGGCGGCTGGGCCGAGGTCGTCGACGGGACGATCACCACGCGGGACCTCGTCGAGGAGGGGCTGCGGTTCGACAGTCCGCTGGCGGGCATGTACCGGACCGCGGTCCGTGACGTGGTGGTCGGCGACGTCCACCTGTCCGAGGGGAGCCGGCTGCTCCTGCTGTACGGGGCGGCGGGCCGGGACAGTCGCGCTCACGCGTGTCCGGCCGCGTTCAGCCCGAGCAGCCGGTCCGCCACGCACCTCGCGTTCGGGCACGGCATCCACTTCTGCCTCGGAGCCGGGTTCGCCCGCGCGGAACTGGAGATCGCGGTGCAGGCCATCGCCACCAGGATGCCGGGTCTGACCCTGGCGCCGGGGCCGCTGCCACGTCACCGGCCGGTGTTCCCGCTTCGGGCGTTGACCGAGCTGCGGGTACGGCGGTGAGAACGGCCTCGGCCTGCGCCACGGAGTGGCGCAGGCCGAGGAGGCACCACGAAGCCGTCAGGCGCGGACCGCGGTCAGGTAGAGGTAGCCCTGCTCCGGGGTGACCGCGGACAGGCGCATGAAGTCGAGGAGCGAGGTGGCCTGTTCCTCGCCGACCAGGGCGACCAGTTCGTCGCGCTTGGTCTCCACGGCGTCGGCCATGACCGCGAGGGTGCGGCAGGAGTTGGCGCTGATGTCGCGGATCTCCACGTCGACGAAACCGTTGGCCGCCAAGGTCGTCCGGTACTCGTCGATGGTGCCCAGGGACTTCACCGCGTAGTTCTCGCAGACGTGGTCCAGGACCTTGCGCCCCTCGGGGCTGACCGGGCCGCGCTCGATGACGTCGGCGATGGCGAGGCGGCCGCCGGGGCGCAGGACGCGGGCGATCTCCGAGAGCACCTGGCCGCGGTCGGGCATGTGCCACATCGACTCGAACGCCCAGGCCGCGTCGAACGAGCCGTCGGGGAAGGACATGTCCATCGCGTCCGTGAACTGGAACGTGGCCTGGTCGGCGAGCCCGGCCGCGGCCGCGAGCTCGTTGGCCTGCGCCACCTGGACGTGGCTGACGGAGATGCCCACCACGCTCACGTCACCGGTGCGGGCGAGCCGCAGCGCGGGATGACCGATGCCGCAGCCGACGTCCAGGACCCGCTGGCCTGCCTCCACGGCGAGACCCGAGATCATCATGTCGGTCAGGCGGTCCGTGGCCACCTCGATGGAGCTGTCGTCGGCGTCGTTCTCCCAGTAGCCGTAGTGGTAGTTGGGGCCCCACGCGGAACCGTAGATCTGACCGATCCCGTCGTACACGTCGGCGACGTCGCTGGGAGCCGGAGACTGCTCGATCGTCATGAGGAACTCCGCATCGTTGTGGATGTGGCGGGAAGGGTGACGACGCGGGCGCTCGGCTGGGCAACCCAGCCGAGCGCCCGCGTGATCTGCTGAAAACCGCGTGACTCGTCCGCGGCGTTCACTTCAGCTCGAAACGCAGGAAACCCAGCTTCAGGCCTCCTGCTTTCCATTCGGTGCCAAGCGCCTGGTTCGCCAGCAGCGAGATCCTCATCTGCCTGCGGGCAACCGCCGAAAGACTGCTGTCGCTGTCCAGCACCGCCTTCGTCCAGGCGGCGCTCTCGTCCCAGAACGGCGAGGTTTCCGACGTGGCGTCGACGTCGTCGACCAGTTCGAAACCCGCGGACTCCGCGGCTTCCACGTAGTCGAGCACCGCGACCGGCTTCGTGTAGAAGTACTCGGCCCACACATCGGCCCCGTGGGGGCGGGTGGTGAACACCTCCTCGATGCACACGCTCCCGCCAGGGCGGAGCACGCGCGCCAGGCGCTCGAACCACAGGGGACGGTTGAAGTACCCGCTGCTCTCGATAGCCACGGCTGCGTCGTAGGGGCCGTCCAGGGGGAGCTGCGTCGCGTCGCGGACCAGCGCTCGAACGTTCCCCTCCACACCGCATTCGCGCGCGAACCCGTCGACGATCGGCGCGTGTTCCGGCGCGTTGGTGACCGCCGTGACGTCGGCGCCGTACTCCTGCGCCCAGAAGAGCGAGCCCCCGCCGAGGCCGCAGCCGACGTCCAGGATCCTCCCCGACAGCCGGTGTTCGGCTCCCCAGATCTTGGCCGCGTACCGCAGCAGGCCCTCCTGGTGGAGCCGAATGCTGTGGCGAATGGACTCCGGCGTCGCGTCGTGGGCGTGCGGCGGCGTTTCGGAGGAGGGGTAGTAGCCCACGTGGTAGTGGATCCTGGGCCCTGGGCCGTACTTGCGAACCAGCTTGGCCGTTTTCTCGTCGTAGTACTGGCCGACCATTCTTGACTCATCGTGAAGGTCCGGCGCTGCGTGAGGTGAACTCGAAATTTCATCCAGGTTTGACACGGTCACTTCTCCAGAGCCTCGGATGCCGACGACGTTGGTGAATGGCCTGCTGTGGTCGTTGCGCAGTGCTCGTCATGATGTGGCGAGGATTGCCGGACCGGATTCCCCGCGAGCAGCACCCCGAAATTGAGTGCCAGCTGTAGGATTCCATCCTGGAGGAGAGCCCCGGTCGTGTCAACGACGCGGCGTGAGCAGGTTCGACTTTAGGAAAAACCCCAAAGAAGACGACGCAAAGCCTGGATTGCACTATTCTGCGGATTGGTGGCTGCCGCACACGACACCAAAGCCGTGTTCGAGTCCGGCTATTAGGCCGGCACCCAACGGCAGACAAGACCTCCCGAGAAGGACTCGGTTTCTACCGACCGGCGTGGATGCCCTGTTCGGCAACGCGAAGCCAGGCGCTCCGACGCGGACGTCATGGCACGGAACGGAGTGGGGATGAGTGGCGGTAAGCAGGTCCTGCTGGCCGAGCCGAGGAGTTTGTGCGCCGGTGTGCGCCGGGCGATAGCCATCATCGACCTCGCGCTGGAACAGCACGGCGCGCCGATCTACGTCCGCAAGGAGATCGTGCACAACCACCACGTGGTGCGCGAGTTCCAGCGCCGGGGCGTCCGGTTCGTCGACTCCGAGCAGGACGTGCCGGAGGGCGCGGTCTGCGTCTTCTCCGCGCACGGTGTCTCCCCGCAGGTGCGGCGGAACGCGGACGCACGCGGGCTGGACGTGCTCGACGCGACCTGTCCCCTGGTGGCCAAGGTGCACCAGGAGGCCCGCCGGTTCGCCAGGGACGGGCGGACGTTGCTGCTGGTCGGGCACGCGGACCACGAGGAGGTCGAGGGCACCTTCGGGCACGCTCCCGACCAGACGATCATCGTCGAGACAGTTGCCGACGCGGAGGCTCTGGACCTCCCCCACGACACACCGACCGCCTTCCTCACCCAGACCACGCTCTCGGTGGACGAGACCAGGGACATCATCGCCGTGCTCCAGCGCAGGTTCACCGACCTGCGCGGGCCGGCCACCGACGACATCTGCTACGCCAGCCAGAACCGCCAGGACGGCATCAGGGCCATCGTGGACCGGTGCGAGCTGGTGCTGGTGGTCGGTTCGACCAACTCCAGCAACTCGATCCGGATGGTCGAGGTGGCGCGCAGGCTCGGCGGCAGGGCCGAACTGGTGCCGGACGTGACCCACTTCGACCCCGCGTGGCTGGCGGGCGTGAGCACGGTCGGCGTGAGCGCCGGGGCGAGCGCGCCGGAGATCCTCGTCGACCAGCTGCTCGACCGGCTCGCCGAACTGGGTTACGCGGACACGTCCGTGGAACGGGTGGCGACCGAGGACATCGTGTTCTCCCCGCCCGCGCGGCTGACCGGAGTGGCGGACGTGCCGTGACCGCGCGACCCCCGTCGCTGGTGGCGCGGGCAGGAGCGCGTCGGCGGTGAGCCGCGCCCGCCGTCGTTCCGACCATGTACGACCAGCCTCGGCCACCACGTGCCACGGGGGTCCTCCCCGGCATCAGCGGGCACCCGACGCCGTCGGTCGCACCGGCATCGCGCAAGGCCGTCGGCCCGAACTGACCGAGAGGGCGGCCGCGGCCGCCCACACACCCGGTGAGGAGCACTGTTCGACATGGCGCTGCTGAAAACCGTGCGCGACCCGGCGCGGCTGCGTGAGCTGACCGCCGAGGAACTCCGCGACCTCGCGGGGGAGATCCGCGCGTTCCTGATCGAGCAGGTCTCCGCGGCCGGGGGGCACCTCGGGCCCAACCTGGGTGTGGTGGAGCTGACCATCGCGCTGCACACGGTGTTCGAGTCCCCGCGGGACCGGTTGCTGTGGGACACCGGGCACCAGTCCTACGTGCACAAGATCCTCACGGGCCGCCAGGCCGGGTTCGACCGGTTGCGCAGGTCGGACGGGCTCTCCGGCTACCCGAGCCGGGAGGAGTCCGAGCACGACCTGGTGGAGAACTCGCACGCGTCCACCGCGCTGTCGTATGCGGACGGGCTGGCCAGGGCGGACGCCCACCTCGGCCGACGCGACCGGGCGACCGTCGCGATCATCGGCGACGGCGCGATGACCGGCGGCATGGCCTGGGAGGCGCTCAACAACATCGCGGGCGGGCCGGAGCGGCCGCTCGTCATCGTGCTCAACGACAACCAGCGCTCCTACGCGCCGACCGTCGGCGGGCTGGCCGAGCACCTGGCCGACCTGCGCGCCGGGCGCGGACCGGGTGTGTTCGAACAACTCGGGCTCGGCTACCTCGGCCCCGTCGACGGTCACGACATCTCCGCCGTCCAGGACTCCCTGCGCCACGCGGTCGCGCTGGGCGGGCCGGTGGTGGTGCACGTGATCACCGCCAAGGGCAAGGGGTACCGGCACACCGAGACCAACGACCTCGACCTCGGCCACGCCGTCAAACCGATGGACCCGCGCACCGGGCGGGCGCTGAAGGCGTCGCCCCCGTCGTTCACGTCGGTGTTCGGCGAGAAGCTGGTCGAACTGGCCGAGCAGCGCGACGACCTGGTGGCGATCACGGCCGCGATGACCGAGCCGACCGGGCTCCTGCCGCTGCAGCGCAGGTTTCCGCACCGGGTGATCGACGTCGGCATCGCCGAGCAGCACGCGGTCACGATGGCCGCCGGGTTGTCCATGGGCGGCGTGCACCCGGTGGTGGCCATCTACTCCACGTTCGTCAACCGCGCGCTCGACCAGCTGCTCATGGACGTCGCGCTGCACCGCCGCCCGGTGACGTTCGTCCTCGACCGGTCCGGGGTGACCGGCGACGACGGGCCGAGCCACAACGGCATGTGGGACCTGTCGGTGCTGCAGGTGGTGCCGGGGCTGCGGATCGCGGCGCCGCGGGACGGCACCCGGCTGGCCGAACTGCTGGCCGAGGCGGTGGCGTGGCGCGAAGGCCCGACGATGCTGCGGTTCCCCAAAGGCCCAGCCGGTGAGGACCTGCCTGCCACGGCGACGTTCAACGGGATCGACGTGCTGCGCCGCTCCGGCTCGCTCGACGTCCTGATCGTCGCGGTGGGTGCGCTGGCCGGGCTCGCGCTCACCGTCGCCGACGGTGTGCGGGCACAGGGCATCGGGGTGACGGTGGTGGACCCGAGGTGGGTCACCCCGGTCAACACCGCGCTGGCGGACCTGGCCCGCCGCCACCGGCTCGCGATCACGGTCGAGGACAACAGCCGCGCGGGCGGTGTCGGTTCCGCGATCGCGCAGGCGCTGCGGGACGCCGACGTGCACACCCCGCTGCGCGAGTTCGGCATCCCGAGGCGGTTCCTCAGCCACGGGTCCAGGGCCGAGGTGCTCGCCGCCTGCGGGCTGACCGCGCAGAACATCACCAGGGCCGTGGCGGAACTGCTGACCGGCCTCGACACCGCACCGGCGGGCATCGACGCCCTCGACACCTGGCCGGTTCACGCAGGGGAGGAACGATGACGACCGTCGCTCTGGGGATGCCCTCGCCACGCAAGGACGAGGTCCCGCTCGCGGTGGCCACGCGGCGAACCTCCCGCCGGATCATGGTGGGCAAGGTGCCGGTCGGCGGTGACGCGCCGGTGTCGGTGCAGTCGATGACCACCACGCTCACCGCGGACATCGACGCCACTCTGCAGCAGATCGCCGAACTCACCGCGGCGGGCTGTGAAATCGTGCGGGTCGCCGTGCCGTCGGCGGACGACGCGGCCGCGCTGCCGACGATCGCGCGCAAGTCGGGGATCCCGGTGATCGCCGACATCCACTTCCAGCCCAGGTACGTGTTCGCCGCGATCGACGCGGGTTGCGCCGCGGTGCGGGTCAACCCCGGCAACATCCGCCAGTTCGACGACCAGGTCGGCGCGATCGCCCGCGCCGCCAAGGACGCGGGCGTGCCGATCCGGATCGGCGTGAACGCCGGGTCGCTGGACAAGCGGTTGCTGGAAAAGCACGGCGGCGTCACCCCGGAGGCGCTGGTGGAGTCGGCGTTGTGGGAGTGCTCGTTGTTCGAGGAGCACGACTACACCGACCTGAAGATCTCGGTCAAGCACCACGACCCGGTGGTGATGATCGAGGCGTACCGCAAACTCGCCGCCCGGTGCGACTACCCGCTCCACCTCGGCGTGACCGAGGCGGGCCCCCGCTTCCAGGGCACGATCAAGTCCTCGGTCGCGTTCGGCGCGCTGCTGGCGGAGGGCATCGGCGACACCATCCGGGTGTCGCTGTCCGCACCGCCGGTGGAGGAGGTCAAGGTCGGCGCGCAGATCCTGGAGTCACTCGGACTGCGGCCACGGGGACTGGACATCGTGTCGTGCCCGTCCTGCGGCCGGGCCCAGGTCGACGTGCACACCCTCGCCGAGCGGGTCACCGCGGCGCTCGAGGAGTTCCCGGTGCCGTTGCGGGTGGCGGTGATGGGCTGTGTCGTCAACGGGCCGGGCGAGGCCCGCGAAGCCGACATCGGCGTCGCCGCCGGCAACGGCAAGGGCCAGATCTTCGTCAAGGGCAAGGTGATCCGCACGGTCCCGGAGTCGCAGATCGTGGAGACCCTCCTGGCCGAGGCTGCCCGCATCGCCGAGGAGATGGGCGTGGACGTCGAGGCGTGACCGGCCGCACCCGGTCGGACATCGCCGTCCCACAACAGGAGGAGTGCGCAGTGGTCGACTTCAAGGGCACCTGACGGCGTGCGGTTCGCGCACGAACGCGCGAACCGCACGTCGCCGACCACCGCGCGTCAATCCACGGTTTCACACGTGACACGCGGGGGCCACGAATCCGTTCGCAGGATCTCGAGGACGAACGCCCTCGAAACCAACGCGACACGATTCGGCGCCTGAAGCTTGTCGGACATGACGCGGACGTGGTAGTCGATGGTCTTCGAACTGAGGTACAACTCCCTCGACAACCGCCCGCTGGAGAAGCCGGCCGCGACACCCTCGAGGATCTTGGCCTGGAGGGAACTGAGGGTCCAGCAGCCGACCGGCTGGAGCGCGTCGCACTCGGCGGAGCCCGTCGCTCTCGTACCTGCCGGACCGGAGAGCACCTGCCCGAACCCGTGCTTTCGGGCGCAGCCCAAGTGGTGGTCGCAGCTCTGCATGTCGTTCCGCCGGTTATACATGCTACCCATCCATTCCCGTACAGCCAGGTCAGGACCGCAATCGGAGAGATACGGGGTGAGGAGGTGCTGGAACCACGTCCCAGGTGGCCCCGCGACAGGAAGATCACCAGTTCGAGCACGTCCAACCCGGTGAGGAGACTCAGTCTTGTGTCCACAGTGGAACAGCTTCGAGGGACGACCGTGACGGCGCTCGCACGCGACACCAGGACCGCGGCGCCCGCGGCGGCGGACGCGCTGCTCAAGTCCCTGCACGAGGACCTGGGCAGGATGCAGGCCAGCGCACAACTGGACGCGGTGCTGTGCCTGCTGGAGGCCGCCCGGCTGATGCTGCCCGCCCTCGACCGGGCGCGTGGTGAACTCGCCTGCGAAGACCTCGACCACATCCGCGCCACCATGCGCGCCGCGTCGCTCTCGGTCCGCAGCTACCTGTGGTGGACCGCTGACAGCGATCCGGTCGCCGGGGAGTGAGGTGCCGCCGGACGCGCGCCTCCCGCCACGACCCCGAACGCTCCCGGGCTTCCGGCTGGACCTCACGGCCGGTTAGCCGCGCACCGCCGGGGCTCTCACCTGAGTCGCGCCGCGGAGGTCGGGCAGGAAGGTCATGGCGACCGCCGCACAGGCCATGAAGCCCGCGCACACCAGCAGACCGGCGCCCAACCCCGAGCCCGCCGCCAACACGCCCAGCGTGAGCGGAGCGAACGCGGACACACCACGCCCGATGTTGTAGCAGAACCCCGCACCGGTCGCCCGCACCCTGGTCGGGAACAACTCGCCGAGGTACGCGCCGAAGATGCCCGCGTAGGCCGCGAAGAAGGCGAACATCGGGCCCAGCCACAGCAACGCCGTGCGGTCGGCGGCGACCACGTACAGCGGCAGGGTCAGCGCCACACCGGCCAGCGACAGGACCAGCGCGTTCTTGCGGCCGATCCGATCGGCGATCAGGCCGAAGACGTTGTAGCCGACGAACATCCCGAGGTTGAGCACGATCAGGAACAGCGCGACCGTCGCGGGCGGGATGCCCTTGTCGGTCTGCAGGTAGGTCGGCAGCCACGTGGACGCGCCCCAGGCCCCGAACATCGCGAGCCCGGCCACGATCGCACCGAGCACGGTGCGCTTGCGCAGCGTCGGGTCGAAGATCTCCGTCACCTTCACCGGCGTGGTCTTCTGCTCGGCCCATTCAGCCGACTCGCGGAAGAACACCCCGACGATGACCAGCGGGATCACCACGCCCACCCCACCGATGAGGAACAACAGGCGCCAGTCCGGCAGCAACGCACCCGACAGCACCGCGGCGACCACCCCGCCGACCGGGAACGAGCTGAGCACGAACGCGACCGCACGACCACGTTGCGCGGCAGGCCAGGTCTCGACCACGTAGGTCGACACCACTCCCCACACCCCGCCCAGTCCCACGCCCGCCAGGAAACGCAGCACCACGAACACCGCGAAACTCGGAACCACCACGATCGCCGCGGTGAACACGCCGAACACCGCGAGCGAGACCATCAACGCCCGCTTGCGCCCGTAGTTGTCGGCGAGCCAGCCCGCGGTCAGGCTGCTCGCCCCGATGCCGAGCAAGGTCGCCGTGGCGAGCAGACCGCCCTGCGTCGTCGTCAGTCCAAGATCGGCACGGATCGCGGGCAACGCGAACGACAGCAGCAAGATCTCCAGCGCGTCGAACATGTAGGCGACGAACGAGCCGATGAGCACAACCCACCTGTTGGATCCACGCAAGCCAACCAGTCCATTCAGTCGTCGGGGTTCCGTCAAAGACTTCGTGTGATCATCACTTCGCGGCCGCCGTCCCGTCCGACGGCTGTGACCAAGCGGGCTCGGCCTGTCTGCGTTCCTGGTCCTGAGCGCTGGTTCGATCGCCGAGAGCCGCCCGGAACCGTGCGTCGTGCCGTGCCAGGGCGGCGATCGGCGCCAACACCACTCGTCCTCGGCGAACCGTCGAGCCGCAGCCGACTGATCGGCACCATCTCGGCGGGATGACACCTGACTCGTGAGCGTGACGCGGAGACGGCAGTTCTTGGCGGTCGCATTCAGAGCCCTGATGTTGCAACTGCAACAAAATCCTCCTTCGGTGCGCGATCGATCGCGAGCAACTTTACATTCACCGGAGAATCAGTTTGACGGGCGGCCGAGCACTGCACAAGCAAACAATCAAGTACGACCTTGCCCGATTCCTGCCCGGTTCGCAGTCATCGCGGACGCCGCACCGAGTCCCATTGCCCGGCAACTTGATCGCCCAAAAGGACGAAAGAGCTTGACCGTCCAGAAAGGACGAAACCGCGCCGCTTTGACCAGGAGAGTGACGATTCCGACCGACCTCGACGCCGCGAAACACCTCAGGCCCAGGTCAACAGCCGATGCCGGAGCGCCCCGAATACCGCGGCACGGCCATGCGCCGGATCGGTCGACCCGAGATGTCATCGCCGGAAGGTGCGGCCCAATTGAGACGCATCGGTAAAGCTTCCTTCGATGAACTGCTTGACTTTCCGGAGGTCAAGCCCGAATTCAACCACGCCGACAATAACTCGGGCATGTTCCGGTCAAGACCAAGTCTAAAGCGGATGGCTCAACGCGCCGGCAAGCTCCGCCCGGCGTACGATGCCGAACTTCCCGCAAGAGAGTTCGCCAGGAGCTTCTCACCGCGGAGGTGGGTACCGGCCTGTATCCCGAGACTCCGGTAACCGCATTCGACAGCCCGGAACCCCGCCGGAGCGATGGCGCCCTGACGACTTCGTCGACGCCTGGTCCGACCAAGCGGCCGTCGGGCGGGCCGTTGCGCGGTGGACGGCTGGTACAACCCCGACCGGACGCACAGCTCGATCGACCACACCCCGCCCGCCACCTGTCCCGCCCCGGCCGACCGGGGCGGGACAGGGACTGCTCAGCGCTGCCAGACGGTGCCCCGGCGTTCGTGGTCCATCAGGTTCTCGACCCGGACCGCGAGGTCCGCGCCCAACTCGCGCCGCACCAGGTGCAGGGCGAGGTCGATGCCGGAGCTGACCGCACTCGCGGTGACCACGTCGCCGTCGTCCACCACGCGGGCGTCCTTGAGCACGCCACCGCGCTCGGTGACGTCCGCCTTGGTGAGGTGGTGCGTGGTGCACGGCCTGCCGGTGAGCAGCCCGGCCTCGGCGAGCAGGATCGTGCCGGTGCACAGGGCGGAGATGGTCAGGCCGGTGCGGGGCGCGGCTCGCAGCGCGGACGGAATCGTGCCCTTGGCGATCTCGCCCCAGATTCCCGGGCCGTTCCTCTGCCCGTAGCCGCCGCCGGGCACGACGAGCAGATCCGCGTCGGCAGCGCTCAACCTCTTGGCCACGGTGAGCCTCATGCCGTGGAAAGCGGTGATCTCGCCGGGCCGGCCAGCGGTCACCAAGGACACCTTGACGGCGCCGGAACTCATCCGGCCCGCGACCGCGAAGACCTCGTAGGGTCCGGTGTAGTCCAACTCCTCCGCGCCGTCGAAGACGAGGACCTGGACGCGCAGCGGGTTCTCCGGTGACCAGGAGGGCACCGTCGGGGCGGCTGTCGCGGCGGCGGTGGGGATGGCGGCGGCGAGGGGGGCGGCCGCGGCCGCGCTGAGCAGGGTTCGACGATTCATGCCTTGGTAGTCGTCCTGCCGAGTGCCGAAGTTCCCTTCGCTCACGGCCGTCGCCCCGATTCCCCCGCCACCGCGCGACCTCCACCCGAGCTGTCCGTGCTCGAAATGTCTTGCTGTGAAATGAGACCCCGTGTTCAGTCGGGCTCGGCCGACCATCGTCCACAACGGACTCCAGCGGCGGTGCGCTTGCCACCACCGCACCACTGGGCTCCGCGGGCGAGACCGGCCTGCTCCCGTGCGTCGGCCGGCGCAGCGGTCGCGGGGTCCGTCGGACCCGGAGAAGTTGGCACTGCTCAGCCTCGGCGTTCGACCCGCGCGTCGCCGCACACCCCGACCGACACCCACGGGCAGCAGCGGGCGGCAAAGCTCAAGAATGCTAAAAGTATTCGCGCGAATTTTAGCTCGATGCGCCGAATTCGCAGTCGAACGACATTCGAACCACCCTTACGACCAACGGACCCCGCTAAGACACTGCCAAAAGGCCGCATCGATACGAAAACGCCGTCCACCTGTACGAAAAATTGCCACGACGTCTTGACCGAGCGCAGGTCATCGTCCACAGTCGGGTTGGACACGATGCGTGCTCATCCGCGACAACCATTGCACCTCAACGGCATCGGATTCGAGCCGCAATGGTTCACCTCGGCAGTGCCACGGCCAATACCGAGGTGCGATGAGCGCTGGTCGGCTCCCTGCCACCGCAAGACCGAGACGTGCGGCGTGAGGACATGAGATGAATCATTCGACACGAGCAGTCATTCGACCGACGCCCTCGGGCCGGTCGAGAACAATGGCGTTGCTGCTCGTCGTGGGACTCGTGACCACCATGATGACGATGGTGGTCAACGGCCTGGCCCTGGCGGGAACGACGCTGGGCGCCTCGGCGGCGGAGAAGGGCCGGTACTTCGGCACCGCCGTGGCAGCGGGCAGGCTCGGCGACGGCGCGTACACGAACATCCTCAACCGCGAGTTCAACCAGGTCACCGCCGAGAACGAGATGAAGATGGACGCGACCGAGCCCAACCAGGGCCAGTTCACGTTCACCAACGGCGACCGGGTGGCCAACCACGCCATCAGCCGCGGCATGAAGGTACGCGGCCACACCCTGGCCTGGCACGCCCAGCAGCCCGGCTGGATGCAGCGCATGGAGGGCTCGGCGCTGCGCCAGGCGCTGCTCAACCACGTCACCAGGGTCGCAACCTACTACCGGGGCAAGATCCACTCCTGGGACGTGGTGAACGAGGCGTTCGCCGACGGCGGCTCCGGCGGGCGTCGTGACTCCAACCTCCAGCGCACCGGCAACGACTGGATCGAGGCCGCGTTCCGCGCCGCCCGCGCCGCCGACCCCGGCGCGAAGCTCTGCTACAACGACTACAACACCGACGGCGTCAACGCGAAGTCCACCGGCATCTACAACATGGTCCGCGACTTCAAGTCCCGCGGCGTGCCGATCGACTGCGTCGGCTTCCAGTCCCACCTGACCAACTCGGCCCCGTCGGACTACCAGGCCAACCTCCAGCGGTTCGCCGACCTCGGTGTCGACGTCCAGATCACCGAACTCGACATCTCCGGCTCCAACCAGGCCAACGCGTTCGGCACCGTCACCCGCGCGTGCCTGGCCGTGGCCCGGTGCACCGGCATCACGGTGTGGGGCATCCGCGACACCGACTCCTGGCGCGGCGGTCAGAACCCGCTGCTGTTCGACGGCGCCGGCAACAAGAAGGCCGCCTACACCGCCGTGTTGAACGCGCTCAACGAGGGTTCCAACGAGCCCGGCGGGATCGTCGACACGACCGCTTGGTACACGCTGGTGAACCGCAACAGCGGCAAAGCCCTGGACGTCTACAACCTGGCGACCAACGACGGCGCCCGCATCACCCAGTGGGCCCGCAACGACGGCAACCAGCAGCAGTGGCAGTTCGTCGACTCCGGCGGCGGCTACTACCGGGTGAAGTCGCGGCTGTCGGGCAAGGTCCTCGACGTCAGCGGCTCCTCCACCGCCGACGGTGGGGCGATCGTGCAGTGGACCGACAACAGCGGCGCCAACCAGCAGTTCCGCGTGGCCGACTCCAGCGGCTACGTCCGGTTGGTCAACCGCAACAGCGGCAAGGCCGTCGAGGTCCAGGGCGCGTCCACCGCCGACGGCGGCAACGTCGTCCAGTACAGCGACTGGGGCGGCGCCAACCAGCAGTGGCAGCTCGTCCGGATCGGTTGACCCCACACCGTTCCCCCCGTGCGGCGGGTGCCCACCCGCCGCACGGGTGTTCGTCCTCCCCCACCTCGAAGAAGTGGAGCACGCCCATGGCCGGGTCGGGTCGACCGCCAGGCACCACCGTTCCGCGAATCCGCAGGAGGCGCGGCCTGGCCGGTCTCGCCGCCGCCGTCGCCGTCGTGCTGCTCGGCGGCATGATGACGGCCCTGGGCGCGTCGACCGCCTCCGCGGCGACCGTCGACACGACCGCGTGGTACGTCCTGGTCAACCGCACCAGCGGCAAAGCGCTGGACCTCTACAACCTCGCCACCAACGACGGCGCCCGCATCACCCAGTGGACCCGCAACGACGGCAACCAGCAGCAGTGGCAGTTCGCCGACTCCGGCGGCGGCTACTACCGGCTCAAGTCCCGCCACTCCGGCAAGGTCCTCGACGTCAGCGGCTCCTCCACCGCCGACGGCGGGGCGATCGTGCAGTGGACCGAGAACGGCGGCGCCAACCAGCAGTTCCGCCTCGCGGACTCCGACGGCGGCCACGTGCGCCTGATCAACCGCAACAGCAACAAGGCCGTCGAGGTCCAGGGCGCGTCCACCGCCGACGGCGCCAACGTCGTCCAGTACAGCGACTGGGGCGGCGCCAACCAGCAGTGGCAGCTCGTCCGAGTCGGCGGAACCGGACCCACCACCACCACGACGACCCCGCAGACTCCTGGCGGCCAGTACACCAACCCGGTGGTGTGGCAGGACTTCGCCGACGTCGAGGTCATCCGGGTCGGGGACGCGTACTACATGACCGCGTCGACGATGCACTACTCCCCCGGCGCACCGGTCCTGCGCTCCTACGACCTGGTCAACTGGGAGTTCGCCGGTCACTCGGTGCCGTCACTGGACTTCGGGGCGAAGTACGACCTGACCAACGGGCAACGTGCCTACGTCAACGGCATCTGGGCGTCGACGCTCCAGTACCGCCCCAGCAACCGCACCTACTACTGGGCGGGCTGCATCGACTTCAACGACACCCACATCTACACCGCGACCAGCGTCGAGGGGCAGTGGAGCAAGCACGCCCAGATCGACAACTGCTACTACGACGCGGGCATGCTCATCGACGACAACGACACGATGTACGTCGCCTACGGCAACGGCACCATCAGCGTCGCCCAGCTCTCGGCCGATGGCCGCAGCCAGGTCCGCGCGCAGCAGGTCTTCCAGACCCCGTCGAACATCGGGACGCTGGAGGGCGCGCGGTTCTACAAGCGCAACGGCAGCTACTACATCTGGCTCACCCGGCCCGCCAACGGCCAGTACGTGCTCAAATCGGACAACGGCCCCTTCGGCCCGTACACGATGCGGCAGGTGCTGCTCGACCTGCCCGGTCCGATCCCCGGCGGCGGCGTCCCCCACCAGGGCAGCCTCGTGCAGACCCAGACCGGCTCCTGGCACTACATGTCGTTCGTCGACGCCTACCCCGGCGGCCGCGTCCCGGCGCTCGCCCCCATCAGCTGGACCGCCGACGGGTGGCCGACCCTCCAGACCGTCAACGGCAGGTGGGGCGTCAACTACCCCTCCCCGCTGCCGATCCGGCCGGTCAAACCCCTCACCGGGACCGACACCTTCACGGGTACCACCCTCGGTCCGCAGTGGGAGTGGAACCACGACCCGGACACCTCGAAGTACTCGGTGAACAACGGCCTGGCGTTGCAGACGGCCACGGTCACCAACGACCTCTACGCCGCCCGCAACACCCTGACCCACAGGATCCAAGGGCCGACGTCCACCGCCACCGTGGAACTGGACCACAGCACCATGCGCGACGGTGACCGGTCCGGCCTGGCGATGCTGCGCCAGTCCTCGGCCTGGATCGGCGTCAAGCGCGACAACGGCCAGACCCGCGTGGTGATGACCAACGGCCTGACCATGGACAGCGGCTGGCGCACCACCAGCACCGGCACCGAGGCCGCGAGCGCCGCGGTCAGCGGCGGCCGGGTCTGGCTGCGGGTCAACGCCGACATCCAACCGGGGTCCAACCGCGTCGCCAGGTTCTCCTACAGCACCGACGGCGTGACCTTCACCCCGCTCGGTCCGGCGTTCACGCTGAACAACGCCTGGCAGTTCTTCATGGGCTACCGCTTCGGCATCTTCAACTTCGCCACCCAGGCGCTGGGGGGGTCGGTGACGGTCCGCAAGTTCGACCTGACCACTCCCTGACCACGCGGGGCGCCTCCGCACGTTGTCGGGGTTCGGTGACGCCCGGAGCGGTGTCCTCGGTGATGCCGAGGACACCGCTCATCACCACGAGCGCCGACGCCCGCACTGCCCACGACAAGCCGGTTCGACCTGCGACCGGCGGGAGGAACACCATGCGAGAACGCTTTGCCACCAGGAAGAGCGCTGTTCCCCGTCGGCGGTTCAGAGCCGTGTGCGCAGTGCTGCTGGCGGGTCTCGGCGTCGTCCTCCCGCTGCCTGCCGCGTCCGCCGCCACCGTGGACACCAGCGCCTCCTACGTGCTCGTCAACCGCAACAGCGGCAAGGCGCTCGACGTGTACGGGCGCGCCACGACCGACGGTGCCCGGATCTCCCAGTACACCCGCAACGACGGCGCCTGGCAGCAGTGGCAGTTCGTCGACTCCGGTGACGGCTACTACCGGGTGAAGTCCAAGCACAGCAACAGGGTGCTGGGGTTCTCGTCCACCGCCGACCGCACCGGCCTGACCCAGGGCACCGATGCCGACCGCTCCGCCCAGCAGTTCCGGCTGGCCGATTCCGCGGGCGGCTACGTGCGCCTGCTCAACCGGGCCAGCGGCAAGGCCGTGGACGTGTCCGACTCCTCCACCGCCGACGGCGCTCGGGTCGTCCAGCTGCCCGACGTCGGCGGCGCCAACCAGCAGTGGCGGTTGGTCAGGCTCGGCGCCGACACCACGCCACCGACCGCGCCGGGCAACCCCCGCGTCTCGAACCTGACGTGCTCCGGGGTGAGGTTCTCGTGGTCGGCGTCGACCGACGACGTCGCCGTGGCGTTCTACGACGTCTACCACGACGGCCAGCTCATGACCTCGGTGCCGGGCACCGAGGTGTCGGCCGAGCTGACCGTCGTGCCGGGCGCCACCTGGGGCCTGTACGTCAACGCCCGCGACGCCGCGGGCAACGTCTCCCAGGCCAGCTCCACGGTCACCATCACCGCGCCGCAGTGCCAGGCCGACACCGAACCGCCCACCACGCCCACCGGCGTGACGGCGACCGCGTCCGGAACCACGGTGACCGTGCGCTGGACGCCGTCCACCGACAACGTCGGCGTCACGGGCTACGAGATCGTGCGCGACGGCACCCAGGTCGGATCGACCAGCGGTGCGACCGCGGCCGCGTTCACCGACAGCGGCCTGACCGCCGACACCCGCTACCAGTACCAGGTGCGGGCGCGCGACGCGCAGGCCAACCGCTCCGCCCCGAGCACGGCGGTCGCGGTCACCACGGGCAGCTCCTGCTCCACGGCGCTGTGCTCGGTCACCAGGGTCGCCACCGAGACCGACCTGCCCTGGGGCCTGACCACCCTGCCCGACGGGCAGGTGCTCTACGGCCGCCGCGACACCTTCGAACTCGTCCGCCTCGCCCCCGCGACCGGCACGAAGACCGTCGTGGGGCGCGTGCCCGGCGCGGCGGGCACCGACGGCGAGGGCGGGGTCCTGGGCATCGCCGTGGCGGCCGACTTCACCGCCGACCCGTGGGTGTACGTCATGCACACCACCTCGACCGACAACCGGGTCGTGCGCATCCGCTACACCGGCGGCGCGCTCACGGGCACGCCGCAGGTGCTGCTCACCGGCATCCCGCGCAACAAGTACCACAACGGCGGCCGACTGCGGTTCGGGCCCGACGGCACGCTCTACATCGCCACCGGTGACGGCCAGAACGGCGACTGGGCCCAGGAGTTGGACAACCTCGCGGGCAAGGTCCTGCGCATCAACCGCGACGGCACCATCCCCTCGGACAACCCCTTCGGCACCGCGGTGTGGAGCTACGGCCACCGCAACCCGCAGGGCTTGGCCTTCGACTCGCGGGGGCGGCTGTGGGAGCAGGAGTTCGGCAACTCCGTCATGGACGAGACGAACCTGATCGTCCGAGGCGGCAACTACGGCTGGCCGATCTGCGAGGGCACCACCGGTAGCTGCGGCGAGCCCGGCTTCATCGCGCCCAAGCGCACCTACCCCGTCGCCGACGGTTCGTGCAGCGGCATCGCCATCGTCCGCGACGCCCTCTACCTCGCCTGCCTGCGCGGAGCGCGGCTGTACCGGGCCGAGATCTCCGGTGAGAGCCTCACCAACGTCCAGCAGCACCTCAACGGCACCTACGGGCGGCTGCGCACCGTGGAACCGTCCGCCGACGGCGGCCTGTGGCTGACCACCAGCACCCGAGGCGACAAGGACAGCATCGCCAACAACAGCAACGAGAGCATCCTCAAGGTCGAGCTCGGGCGGTGACCCGACGGTGGGGCGGGGTGACCGCCCCGCCCCACCGTCGCAGCCTTCCCGATCGCGAAAGGGAGTCGCCATGACCCGGCACAGGACACCGCGCCACCGCCGCACGCGGACGCTGGCGGCGGTGATGATCGCCATCGCGGGAACCGCGCTACCCGCGTCCCCCGGCGCGTTCGCCTCTGCCACGACGGCCTCGCCGTGCACCCCGGGAGCGGTCTACGGTCCGCCGTTGCCCACGCGGCAGGTGGCGTCCCAACTCGTCCGAGGAGGGTTCAATTTCCTCGAAGGCCCCACCTGGGACCAGCGGACGGGCACGTTGTTGTTGTCGCACATGCAGAACGCCACGGGCCCGCAGGGCGTGCAGCCGTCGGCGGTGCTCCGGTACACGCCACCGGCCACCTTCGAGACGTTCATCGCCGCCTCGGGCAGCAACGGCCTGGCGATCACCCCCGACGGCACGCGGCTGCTCGCCGCCACCCACGACAACCGCACCCTCTCCTCCTACAGCCTGACCGATCGCAGCCGAACGACCGTCGCGGCCAACCACCTCGGTCGCGCGTTCAACTCGCCGAACGACCTGACCACCGGGCAGGACGGCACCACCTACTTCACCGACCCCAACTACCAGCGCGGCAACCGCGGCGACGAGCAAGGCGGTCGGACCGGGGTTTTCCGCGTGCGCGAGGGCGTGGTCAGCCTCGTCGACAACACGCTGCCGCAGCCGAACGGCATCGTCCTGTCACCCGACGGCACAACGCTCTACGTGGGTGCCACCGGCGCCAACGCGATCGTGAAGTACACCGTCTTCCCGGACGGCTCCACCGGCGACCGCACCACGTTCGCGAGCATCCGCACACCCGACGGCGCGACCGTCGACTGCGCGGGCAACCTGTACTGGGCCTCCTACGACGAAGGGCTCGTCCACGTCTTCTCCCCGTCAGGCGCGCGGCTCGGCACGATCTCCGCCGGGCGCCACAGCACCAACGCGGCGTTCGGCGGACCGGACGGGCGCACCCTGTACATCACCTCCGGTGTTCCCGGTGGCGGGTTCGGTCTCTACCAAACGCGTCTCCACGTGCCCGGCAACACCTACTGAGTGAACCGGCGGAGGCTCACGCCGCCCTGTCGGCCGCGACCGGTCAGGGGTGACGCTCGCTCAGGCCGGCTGCAACGACGCCGGGTAGAGCCAACTGCCCGGCGTGTCCCCCGCGGGGTTGGTGTAGTAGTCCTTCACGGCCGCGACGTACTCCTGCACGCTGACCGCGCCGTCGCCGTCGGTGTCGAGGTGCGTGAACGCCAGCCCGCACTCGGCCTCGGTCAACCCGCGCGCCTTGAGCAGCATCCCGAATTCGGCCGAGTCGACCCGACCGTCCCCGTTGGTGTCCGCGATGTCCAGCAACGAACCCACGATTTCGGGGAACACCACGTCGAACGCACCACCGTCGACGAACGCCACGACCATCGCCTCCCGGTACTCCTGCGGCGAGATCCTGCCGTCGCGGTCGGCGTCGCAGTGCTCGACCAGGATGTCCCAGAACCCGTCGTACGCCTCGACCAGCTCCCGCCCGCGTTCCGAGGACGCGGGTTCACCGAACGCCTGCAGCAGCCGGTCGGCCAACGCGTAGAAGTCAGCGAGTTCGATGACCCCGTTGCGGTTGACGTCGTAGTGGGCGAACGTCGTGTCGATCCTGTGCTGCAGCACCTGCTTCATGATCCTGCACTGTGGTTCGACCTGCCGGTGAACGCAACCCACATCGCCCACCTGGGTGGTGTTGTTCAGCCGGTTCAGCAGACGGGCACCTCCCGCCCCGGTGAGGGGGTGGGAGGTGCCCGTCTGGTTGGAGTGGACCTGTCAGGCGATCAGCGTTGCAGCGTCAGCAGGCCCGGCCGGTACGGGAGCAAGCCGTAGTCACCGCCGGAGTTGGGGCTGCGTCCCTGGTAGAGGAGCTGCAGGTTGCAGGGGTCGATGGTCTTGGTCTGGTCGGGGTTGCTGCGGATCAGGTCGCCGTGGCTGATGTCGTTGGTCCAGGTGGCGCCGCTGTTGGCCTTGCCCGCGAAGGGGTTGCCCTCGGTGGCGGCCTGCGGTGCCCACGAACCGCTCAGGCTGCTGGACGTGAACGAGCGGAAGTAGCGCCCGTTGCCGCCCATCGCCTCGACGATCATGAGGTACTGGTTCTGGTCCTTGACCTTGTAGACCTCGACGCCCTCGAACAGGTTGGCCTGCGTGTCGCTCATGATCGTGGTGTAGGACGAGCCGAAGTTGCCGGGGAAGTTCCCGATCGGCATGCTGGCGCGGTAGATCCTGCCGTTGTCACCGGCGAAGAACAGGTACATGTTCGTGCTGTCGCCGATGATCGTCTGGTCGATCGGACCCGTGCCGGAGTCCGAGATTCTGCCGGTGAAGAGCGTCTGCGGCGCCGACCACCCGTTCGCGTTGGTGGGGTCGTTCGACGTCCGGTAGTTGAAGGACGCCCCGCCCCACTGGTAGGTGAGCACCCAGATGTTCTTCGGGGCGAAGTAGAAGAGCGTGGACGCGACAGCGCCGCTGCTCATCCCGTTCTGGGGGGCCGAGGCCATGTCGGACCAGTTCGTGAAGGTCCCGAAGTTCATCGAGCCCCAGGTGGTTCCCGTGTCGTGCGTCGTCGCGTAGACCAGGTGCTTGCCGTTGTACATGACGTGGGTGAAGTCCTTGAGCGAGACCCACCCCTGCTTCGGGTTCGCCAGCGAGCCCGTCGACGACCAGCGGTACGTCGACGGAAGGGTGCACGCGCCGTTCGGCGGGGTGGTCGTCGTGGTGGTCGTGGGGTTCGTCCCGCCGCCGACCCGGACGAGTTGCCACTGCTGGTTGGCGCCGCCCCAATCGCTGTACTGCACGACGTTCGCGCCGTCGGTGGTGGCCGCGCCCTGCACCTCGACGGCTTTGGAGCTGTTGCGGTTGATCAGCCGCACGTGGCCGCCGTCGGAATCCGCCAAGCGGAACTGCTGGTTGGTGCCGTTTCCGTCAGCCCACTGCACGATCGCCCCGCCGTCGGCGGTGGAGAAGTTGCTGACGTCGAGCACCTTGCCCGACAGCCGCGACTTCACCCGGTAGTAGCCGCCGCCGGAGTCGACGAACTGCCACTGCTGCTGGTTGCCGTCGTTGCGGGCCCACTGGGTGATGCGGGCACCGTCGTTGGTGGCGAGGTTGTAGACGTCCAGGGCTTTGCCGCTGGTGCGGTTGACCAGGACGTACCAGGCGGTGGTGTCGACGGTCGCCGCCGACGCGGGCGCCGCGCCGAGCGCCGCCATGAGCCCGCCGAGCAGAACGGCGACAACGGCGGTGACCCCGGCTGCGCGACGCCTGCTGGGGCGGGGGACTGCGGTGGGCGGGTGATGGCCTGATCCGGCCATGGGTGGGCTCCTCTTCGTCGAGGTGGGGCGAACCGCGGCTCGCGCGACATTCAAACGACCGCTTGCGCCGAGTGGTGCACCACGCGCCTCTGACCGAATGGAGATCAGGTCGGCGAGGACAATTCGAGGACTAAGACGGCCGCACGGACCGAAGTGCCACTGCCCTGGGCGCCGGTCGCATTCATCAAACTATGGAGGATTACTTCCGCACGGTCAAGATGCGCCGAAAATGTTTCGACTGGTAAGCGAGTGAACGGTCAGGGCGCATTGTGGTTTGCTAAAAGTGGCGTGAATAATTTAGCTGCGCACTTCTCGGCGGGTGGAATACGGGACGACCGCCGCCGACCAGGCCGTAAGCGATGTGGTCGCCGCGCCCCGCCTCGACGGTGGCCGGGCGCAGTTCGGCGAGCACCTACCGGTTGAGACGCTCACCAGCTTCGATCCGCTGGGAGCAGGAGGCTGAGCACGGGGTTCGTCGTGGAGCCGCGAACTCGGTACTTTCGTCGCTTCCTCGAAAGTACCGGGTCCGCCACTGTGCGTGGAGAAGTCGTACCGTCCGACGGGAGACCCACGTGGTGCCACGATCGTCAACACACCGTGTTCTGACCGCGCTGGCGGTGGTCGCCACCGCCAGCGCACTGGTCGCACCGCCGAGTTCGGCCGTCGCGGCGGACAACCCGTGGAGCCGGGTCGACGGCGGTGGCGTCGCGGCCGCATCGGCTCGGCCGTCGGACGTCCGGCCCAACCGGTTCGCCGGATTCGCACTGGACCGCCCCGCTTTGGCCGAGTCGCTGGCCGGGGCGTCGCCCGTCGAGGTCGTGCTGCCGACTCCCGCGGGCACGTTCCAACGGTTCGAACTGGTCGACACCCCCGTCATGGAGACGGGGCTGGCGGCTCGGCACCCGGAGATCAAGACGTACGCGGGCAGGGGCCTCGACGACCCGACGGCGTCGGTCCGCGCGGATCTGACCCCACTGGGCTTCCACGCCTCCGTGCGGTCCCAGCGGGGGCAGTGGTTCGTCGCCCCGTACTCCCGCCGCGACCAGGGTCTCTACGCCAGCTACTACGGCCACGACCTGCCCCCCGCCGCTCCGCTCCGGGAAAGCGGTGTCCAGTACGCCGGGCAGCACCTCCAGCCCGTGACCGTGGGCACCGGTCCGGTCGTGCGACTGCGCACCTACCGCTTGGCGATCATCACCGACCCGTCCTACGCGCGCTACTTCGGCGCGGAGAACGTGACCGCCGCCAAGGCGAGCCTGGTCAACCGGATCGCGCAGATCTACGAGGACGAGACCGCGATCCGGCTGCTGCTGGTCAACGACAGCGACAAGACGAACCTCGACACCGACGCGCTGGCAACCGGTCCGAACGGGCCGTGCGGCGCGGCCCCGTGCTTCCGGCCGGAGGAACTGGAGCAGTGCGCGACCGGGACCCTCGGCCACAACGCGACGGTGCTGGGCCTGCTCATCGGCGCGAGCAACTACGAGATCGGGCACGTCGCGCTGGCCACCCGGGGCGGCGGAGCCGGGGTGCCGGGTGTGGGTGGCGCGCACAAGGCAGCAGGCTGCACGGGCATCACCACGCCGACGGGTGACTTCTTCGCCGTGGACTACGTGGCGCACGAGATGGGACACCAGTTCGGCGCGGAGCACACGTTCAACGGCGACCAGTGGGGTTGCGGCACCGGCCAGCGCCAGGAGGAGTCCTCCTTCGAGCCGGGCAGCGGTTCGTCGATCATGTCGTACTCGGGGATCTGCCAGCAGGACAACCTCCAGCGCCACAACGACCCGTACTGGTCGCACCGCAGCCGCACCGAGATCACCGCGTACGCCACCTCGACCCGGTGGGAGGAGAACGAGGTGCAGAACGTCTCACTGCGGGACTTCGACGACGGCGACTCGTTCACCCTGACCTACAACGGCCGCAGGTCCGCACCGATCGACCACGCCGGCTACACCCGGGAGTCGATCAAGGCCGCCGTCGAGGCGATCCTGCCCACCGGCGGCGAGGTCGAGGTGGTGGGCCTCGGGGACAACGACAACCGGCCAACCCCGTTCGACACCACCGGTTTCCAGGTCACGTTCCTCGGGGCCGTGGCGGGGGTCGACCTCACCTCGCTCGGCGTCGACGCGGTCGGAGCGTCCGGGTTCGTCGGCGAGACCGTCGAGGGCGGTCCGCAGGACAACCAGGGCCACCACGTCCAGAAGACCCGCAACCACCCGCCGGTCGTGACCACGGCGAAGCGGCACACGATCCCGGCGCGCACCCCGTTCTCCTTGACCGGCAGGGCTGCCGATCCCGACGGCGACCCGGTCACCTACCTGTGGGAGCAGAACGACCGCGGCGGCGAGAACGGCACCTCGCTGGTGAACAACACCAAGACCGACGGGCCGCTGTTCCGCGTGTTCGGCACCGCGGCCGTCGTCAGCGACGAAGACGCCCTGGAGTACCACTCCCCCGGCGCCAACGCCGTCACCACCAACCCGACGCGGGTCTTCCCCGACCTGGCGCAGGTCGCGGCGGGCAACACCAACGCGGCATCGGGCACGTGCCCGACCGCCCCGCCCCCTCCGGCGCCGGAAACCGGCGGCGGCACGAACGTGCCCGCCGACGTCGTCGACTGCTACTCGGAGTTCCTGCCCACCACCGACTGGGTCGGCGTCGACGGCAACCGCACCCTGCACTTCAAGCTCACCGCCCGCGACGGCAGGCAGGGCGGTGGCGGGATCGGCAGCGCCGACACCGAACTCGTGGTCGCACCGACCGCGGGACCGTTCCTGGTGACCTCGCAGGCCTCCACCGCGTCCTACCGCGGCGGCTCCCGCCAACCGATCACCTGGGACGTGGCCGGGACGAACACCGCCCCGATCAGCACGACCGCCGTGCGGATCACCTTCTCCACCGACGGCGGACTGACCTTCCCCCACGTCCTGGCCCCGCGCACCCGCAACGACGGCACCGAGACCGTGACGCTCCCGAAGGTCTCCACCAGCAAGGGGCGGATCAGGATCGAGGCCGTCGGCAACGTCTTCTTCGACCTCAGCGACGCCGACCTCACGGTCACCGGCTGACCGGTTCGCTCCGCCCTCCAGGTGCACATCCGGACCAACGGCCGGGCGATACGCTGACTCGCACCGCTCGGCGACAGTGCGGCGTCAACGCGTCGCGAAACCCGGAGGAAGCCATGGAAGCCGGCGCGTTCAGGACAGGGGGGTCGTCGCGGTGACCTCACCCGCGGGATTCGCACCGCCAGGTGTCGACATCGCCCGGCCCGCCGCGGTGCCCGGCCGGGTGGACGTGCTCGCTCGACGCGCGTCCCAGCACGTGCTGGACCTCGCGCTGGCAGCCGGCCTCGGTTTTCTGGGCGGGCTGCTGGCGGGAGTCATCGCCATCCCCTTGGTGAAGTGGGGTGCGGTGCCGCCGCAGGTGATCCTCTGGGCGCCGGCGATCACCTTCGTCGCAGTCGCGTTCGTGTCGCAGCTCCTGATCGACGTGTGGGTGCCGTTGCGCCGCGGCGGGGCCACTCCGGGCATGCTGGTGATGGGGTTGCGGGTGGAAAAGGTGGACGGCCGCGAACCCAGCGTCTGGGACTACCTGATCCGCTCGTTGCTGTTCGTCGTGGACGGTTTGCTGTTGGGTCTGGTGGCCGTGGTGAGCATCGCGGTGACCAGGCGACGCCAGCGGATCGGTGACCTGCTCGCGCAAACCGTGGTGGTCCGGGCCGGCGGTCACCAAGCCCGGACCGTCGGCAAGTCGGTACGTCGCTGTGCAGCGCCGGAGTCGTCGGGGCCGAGCGGCGGTGGACACCTGTCCGGTCGGCTTCGCGACTGATCGCGGTTCGGCGGACGCGGCCGGTGGCGGAGCGAGGACCTGGTTGCCGAGCCGGGCACCGGTATCCGCCTGCAGCGCCGCGTCAGACCGCCCGATCCGTCAGGACCGCGCCCATCACCACCTCGAAGAGCCGCTCGGCGCGCGCTTCGTGCCCTGGTTGATCGCCGAGCCAGGCGAACGCCGACACCAGCGCGAAGAGGTCCGCGCCATCGACGTCGGCCCGTGCCACGTCCGCGGCCTGGGCACGGGTGAGCAGCCGAGCGCCCGCCGCGCGCAGGGCGACGCAGGAGGCGTGAAGAGCGGACTCGGGCTCCTCGATCGCCTTCACCATCGACGTCACCACCCCGTGGTTGCTCGTCGTGACCGCGACGAACTCGCGCATCCACCCCATCAGCGCCTCCTGCGGCGAACCGGTGGTCTCGACCTCGGCCGCCCGCGCCGTCAGCTCGTCGAAGCTCGTGCGGAGCAGGGCCTCCAGCAACGCCTCCCGCGTCGGGAAGTGCCGCAACAGCGTCGCCAGCCCGACCTCCGACCTGCGGGCGATGTCGCGCATCGACGCGTCGACGCCCTGTTCGGCGAGAACGGCGCCCGCCACGACGAGCAGGCGGTCGCGATTCGCCTGGGCATCCGCCCTCATGTGCCACCCCTTGACTAAGCGGACCACTGAACCATATATTCGGATCAGTGGTCCGGAAAAACGGACCTCTGGTTCACTTACCTTACCCCGCGAGAGACGCAGGAGAACGCTGTGCCGACACAGACCATGAAGGCGATCCGGCTGCACGAGTTCGGCGGCCCCGAGGTGCTGCGGAACGAAGAAGTGCCGGTTCCCGTCGCAGGGCCGGGCGAGGTGCTCGTCCGCGTGCACGCGGTCGGCCTGAACCCTCCCGACTGGTACGCGCGGGAAGGCATGCCCGACGTGCCCGCCGAGCTGAAGCCCCCGATTGAACTGCCCCTGATCCCGGGGACCGACGTCTCGGGCGTCGTGGCGGCCGTCGCCGACGACGTCGACGGCTTCGCGGTCGGCGACGAGGTGTTCGGCCTGCTGCGCTTCCCCGCCGTCCTGCAGAGCGACGCCTACGCCGAGTACGTCACCGCGCCCGCGTCCGACCTCGCCCACAAGCCTGCCGCCGTCGACCACGTGCAAGCCGCGGGCCTGGCCATGTCGGGACTGACCGCGTGGCAGTTCCTGGTCGAACTCGGGCACGACCACCCGTCGCCGTTCCAGAAGGCCCAGCACCGCCCGATGGACCTCGACAGCGGCAAGACGGTGCTCGTCAACGGCGCGGCGGGCGGCGTGGGACACCTCGCTCTCCAACTGGCCAAGTGGAAGGGCGCCCGCGTCATCGCCGTGGCTTCCGGCACCCACGAGGCGTTCCTGCGCGAACTCGGCGCCGACGAGTTCATCGACTACACCAAGGTCCGGCCGGAGGAAACCGTCCGCGAGATCGATCTCGTCCTGGACAACGTCGGAGGTCCCCGCAGCCGGCGCTTCCTGCGCACCCTCAAGCGCGGCGGGGCCCTCTACCCGGTGTACTTCGGCGAGTTCGACGACGAGGAGAACGCGAAGCTCGGTGTCACGGTCACCGCGACCCAGGTCCGCGCGAACGGCGCACAGCTCGCGCAGCTCGGCGGGCTGATCGAGGACGGCACGATCCGCGTGGCGATCGACAGCACCTTCCCGCTCCAGGACGCCCAAGCAGCGCACAAGCGGGCCGCCGAGGGGCACCTGCGGGGCAAGATCGTGCTGACGGTCGCGTGAGCGCGAAGGCCGCCCCCGGCTGGGGGAGCACCCACCTCGCCGCGATCGGTCCGGGGGCGGTCGCCCTCGCCCCGGCGGAGCAGTTCGCCGTCCACCAGGCGCTGGTCCGCTACGCCTTCGCCCTCGACCAGCGGGACCTGGCGGCACTGGAATCCGTGTGATCGCGACCGGCTTCCACACCTTCCGGCCCGAACACGCCGGGGGCGAGTGGCGGATCGCCGAACTGCTCCTCGGCACCGACAACGCCTGGTAGCGGATCGGGGTGCTCCACCAGGAAAGGTCCGGCGAGTGCCGAACGCACCTCGGCGGGTGCGAGGCCGTCCTCGTCAGCCCGTCCGACGCCGCTGGACCTCCGGAGGACGACGAGCAGCGGTGGTCCACCGCCGGGGCAGGGACCCGACCGACCACCAGTGGGGGCGGGCGGCCGAGTTCCCGCCCTGGTCGCGCAGGTAGTCGACCACGGCGCTGGGCGGCGCGAACTCCTCCACCACCAGGCGGGTCAACCGCTCGGTGACCAGGCCGACCGGTTCGTCGTCGAGCAGCAGCGTCGCGGTGCACTGCAACGACATCGGCTCGCCGGCCTCGTCCAGGTGGAACGCGATCGACCGCACGGTCTGCTCGGCTCGCCGGAACCTGCGCCCGCACTCGGCGGCCAGTGCGACGCCGAGCGGGACGCGGGTGGCGTGGGTGACCTCGGGGTTGTCGGGGTGCGGGATGCCGCACGCCAGCCGCACCGACGCGGGGATCAGGTCCGGGATGATCAGGGCCCTGGTCAGTGCCAGCGTGCGACCGCCGCGCGCGCTGCTGAGCATGCCCGTCCGCTCGTGCCCGGCGGTGTGCTGGTGACCCCGCAGGCCGATGTACTCCTGTGCGGTCAGGACGTGTTCGCGGGAGCCCAGCACGTGAATGGTCAGGGCACCGCCACCGGTCCACCACGACAACGCCGCCGAAAGGCTGCGGGCGCTCTCCACGAGGTCGTGCAACTGGGCCAGACGGCCGTCGTAGTCCTGGTCGATCAAGTTGGTCCGCATCAGGTGGCCCATCCTCAGTGTCTCGAAAGGACTGATGACGCCAGTGCCGCTACCTGCGTAAACGCACCCCCGCGAGGGAGGTGCCCAATTCCGTCGAGAGGTGGGTCAACTGCAACTCACGGTACGACATCCCGGATGAACTGTGACGGCCAATCACCGAACCACCCGAACGGACGCCGAACTGGTAGCTGCGTGCGAGATCGACGCGCCACGGCCCGGTCCGACCGGTCCAACCGGGCCGCGTTCGGCGCCGGGTACACGGTTTCCGCAGTCCGTCCGTGACGCGCGTGCGGTCGCCATAGGCCGGACGGGTCTACTTCTTCGGCAGCGGTCAGGCCGTGTTCGCGGTCGATGGGCCGACCACCGGACCACGATCAACAGCATTCCGGCGGACCGGTACCAGCAGCCATCGAACAACGGGAAATCCCGACCTGACCGCGAGGGAATGCTTGCGTTGACACGCAGGCCGATCATGGTGCGCGATGGTGTCGACAGCGTGGTGGTCAGCCACTTCCGGATCCGCAGAGCGTCTCCGCCGCGGCAGGGAACGCCACCCGACTGCGCCGCAGGACCACCTCAAGATCCCCTGTCGATCCATCGCTCGGCAAGCGCTTTCCACCGACCTGGGACAAGCGGTCGGAACCGTCTAGCCCGTGTGGGCTAGACGCTTCCCCACCCGGTGGGGCACAACGTCGTTGCACGGCACCAAAAGCAGGCCCGGCACTCAAGGCCATCCCTTGACACCTTTCCGAACCGCGTCACATACTGCCTGGAAGGCCGGTGTTGACGAAGACATCCACGCCCTGGTCGCGAGTGGCACTCCTCATCACGTTGTGGGCCCGGACGAAGGAGTCCAGATGTCCCGCTTGTTCCCGAGGCGCTGGCGCGTGGTGGTGGCCGTCGTGGCCGTCGGCTTGGCGACCGTGCTGCTGCCCGGCGGCACCGCGCACGCCGCGCCCGTCACCGTGGACGTGGGTGTGCAGTTCACCGACACCGGCGGCACCCGTGTGGAGACGCACGGTGGTGGCGTGATCAAGGTCGGCGCCTACTACTACTGGTTCGGTGAGAACCGGCACCCGGACAACCTGTTCCGGGCCGTCTCGGTGTACAGGTCGACCGACCTGAAGGACTGGGAGTTCCGCAACAACGTCCTGACCCAGAACAGCCACTCGGAGTTGCGGACCTCCTGGGTGGAGCGCCCGAAGGTCGTCTACAACGCGTCCACGGGCCAGTACGTGATGTGGCTGCACTGGGAGAACGGCCAGAACTACGGCGAGGCCAGGGCGGCCGTGGCGTACTCGTCCACAGTGGACGGCAACTACACCTACCAGGGCAGCTTCCGACCCCTCGGCCACATGTCCCGCGACATCACCCTGTTCAAGGACGACGACGGCGCCGCGTACATGATCTCGGCCGCGCGGGAGAACTACGACCTGCACGTCTACCGCCTCAACGCCGACTACCGCGGCGTGGCGCACCTGGTCGGCAACCCGTGGCCGGGCGGGCACCGCGAGGCGCCCGCGCTGTTCAAGCGCAACGGCGTCTACTTCATGCTCACCTCCGGTGCCACCGGTTGGTCGCCGAACCAGGCGAAGTACGCGACCGCCACCAGCGTGTCCGGTCCCTGGAGCGCCATGCAGAACGTCGGCGACTCCACCACGTTCCGCTCGCAGCCCGCCTACGTGCTGCCCGTCCAGGGCACTCAGGCGACGTCGTACCTGTACATGGGCGACCGCTGGGCGGGCGCGTGGGGCGGACCGGTGAGCGACTCCGGCTACGTCTGGCTGCCGATCGCCTTTCCGAGCAGCACCACGATGAGCCTGTCGAACGCGAACCAGGTCGTCATCGACACCGCGACCGGCACGATCGGCGCCACGAGCCCGACGTACAACCGGATCTCCGTGCGGCACTCCGGCAAGTGCCTGGACATCGCCAACGTCAGCCAGACCGACGGCGCGGCGCTCACGCAGTACCCCTGCGGAAGCGGCACCAACCAGCAGTTCCGCCTCCAGTCCGCAGGCGGCGGCTACTACCAGGTGATCGCCCGGCACTCCGACAAGTGCCTGGACGTGAGCGACAACAGCACCGCCGACGGCACGGCCGTCGTGCAGTGGGGCTGCAACGCCGGGCAGAACCAGCAGTGGTCCGTGGTCGACGTCGGGTCGGGCTACTCCAGGCTGGTCGCCCGGCACTCGGGAAAGTGCCTCGACCTGCCCGGAAGCGCGCAGGACAACGTCGCGTTCAAGCAGTACCCGTGCAACGGCGCCCAGAACCAGCAGTTCCAGCTCACCCGCCTCTGAACGGGCACGAACCGCGCGGTCGTGGACTTCCGCGCTCGGAGGTCCACGACCGCCCGACCCTCAG
Source organism: Umezawaea sp. cmx-9-4 (assembly GCA_049997955.1). Taxonomy (GTDB): domain Bacteria; phylum Actinomycetota; class Actinomycetes; order Mycobacteriales; family Pseudonocardiaceae; genus Umezawaea. Next base: position 78,885 of record JAEBDY010000020.1, read on the forward strand.
AGCTGGGAACCGCCGCCGTCCACGGCGAGTTCGGCACCGGTGGTGTAGGTGGCGTCGAACGCCAGGAAGGCCACGGCCTTGGCGATCTCGGCGGTGTCGCCGAACCGTCCCATGGGGTTGTCCGCGGCCATCTGGGCCTTGGTCTGCTCGGCGGCCTCCCGCGACATCGACTTCTCCAGGATGCCGGTGTCGACGGGGCCGGGGCTCACCGCGTTGACCCGGACCCCGTGCGGCAGCAGTTCGCGGGCCAGGCTGCGGGTCATGGACCGCAGCGCCGCCTTGCTGGCCGCGTAGGCGCTGACCATCGGGAAGCCCATGACGTTCACGACCGAGGTGGTGAGCACCACACCGCTGCCGCGAGCCAGCAGCGGCACGAACTTCTGCACGGTGAAGTACGGCCCCTTGGCGTTCACCGCGAGGATCTCGTCGTACGCCTGCTCGGTCATCGACTCGAACGAGGCGAAACCGGAGATGCCCGCGTTGACGAAGATGGCGTCGACCGTGCCGAACTCGGTCTTGGCGCGATCGGCCAGCGCGTCCATGTCGGACAACGAGAGCGCGTCGCTCCGCTGGGCGATCGCGTTGTCGCCGAGCTCCTCCCGCGCCGAATCCAACGCCGCCCTGCCGCGCCCGGTGATCAGCACCCGCGCTCCTCCGGCCACCAGCAACTTCGCCGTCGCGAAGCCGATCCCGCTGCTGCCACCCGTGATCACGACGTTCTTGCCGTCGTACCTGCTCATGTCAGATCCCTTTTCCAGCCGACCGAACGGCACTCGAGATCCGACCCGGTTCCCATCGACACCGGGTCGGTCACCCCATTGAGAACCAGTCCGGAGCGGCTGTCCAAGACCTGTTCCGCATCCCGTCATGCATGGAGCGCATGACGGTCGGAGGCGCAGGTGAGCGCCGGCAGACCGTCGCCTGGGTCACGGCCCACCCGTCCGGTCGCGCGACGCCCGAGGTCGCCGTCGTGGAGATCGACTGCACACCGGAGCGGTCCAGCGAGGTCGCCGACGTCCTCGCGGACGACCCGGGGGCCGCCACCACCAAGCTGACCTCCGGAGCGCGGGACGTGCTGGTGCTGGCTCAGGCGCCGGACCTCTGGACGCGGAGCAGCGCGGCCTCCTGCACGCCCGCACCAAGACCCGATCCGGCCACACCACCGCCCTGCAGCCCGCCGACCACCGCATCGTCCGGGCGCTGAACGTCGACGGGCGAATGTCGTTCGAGCAGCTCGCCCTCCACGTCGACCTCGGAGCCGGTGCCGTGCGACGCCGGTTGACGCGCTTGATCGGCGCGGTCCGTGCCGCTCACGGCCGAACCGGACGCCGGACTTCCCGGCGCGGGCGGGGGTGGTCCCCGCGCCACACCGCCGCGGTGACGGTTCCTCGCCGTTGACCGGCAGGTCGAAGCTGGACGACGTACGGTTCACATCGGCGTGCCCTGGCACAGCGGCGCGGGACGGCGGACAACCGGTGAACGGAAGTGGTAAGGCCATGCACCAGGACGTGACTTCGTCGACCGAGCCCGCACGCGTGCAGGTGGCGGACGACCTTGCGGTCCTGACGCGGAGCGGTCAGTGGGCCGCGGGCGAAGCCCACTACCTCTACCACGAGATCTTCACCCACGACGACTACCTCAAGGACCTTCCGGAGCTGCGGCCGGACGCGGTCGTCGTGGACGCGGGCGCCAACATCGGTCTGTTCGCGCTGCGGATCGCCCGTGCCTGTCCGGCCGCCCACCTCGTCGTGGTGGAACCCGTTCCCGCCACGTGTGCGTTGCTGCGCCTCAACCTCGCCGAAGTCGCCGCCGAGGTGCGCGTCGTGGAGGTCGCGCTCGGCGAGTCCTCCGGCCGGGCGGTCCTCACGGTGTACCGGCACCTCTCGGCGAACTCGACCGGACGTCCACAGGAGAAGCCCGCCTCGTGGGTGGCGGACATGCGCAGCACGCAATCCGACCCGGCCACGGCCGACGAGATGCTGAGCACCAGCTTGGTGGAGGTCGACGTCGTGCGCCTGTCGCAGGTGCTGCCGCCGCACGCGTCCCGGATCGATCTGGTCAAGGTGGACGTCGAAGGCGCGGAACTGGAGGTGCTGCGCGGCATCGACGACCACGACTGGCCGCGGATCGCCGCGGTGGTGGTCGAGGTGCACGATGTCGATGGCCGCCTGGCGGAGGTCGAGCGCCTGCTCACTCGACGCGGGTTCTCGTGCACCGTGCGGGTGCCTGCCATGATGTCGCCGGACCTGCAGCACTACATCGTGACCGCCCGGGCGACGAGTGGTGCCGAGGACGCGACCACCGTCTGAAGACGATCATCTTCACCGCCACGAGGAGAAGAACCCCTCCAGGGTCCGGCTGTGCTCCTCGCTCGTGCCGAGGTCGATCCGGTGCACGCCGAAGGCCCGTTCCAGGACCTCGTGCCGCTCGAAGCGGCCGGCCCAACGGCGCGCGCGGCCGATCGCGCGAGTGGACCACGCCACGGCCGACAACTCTCCTTCGTGGACCAGGTCGACTCGACCGAGGTCGGATTCGGTGATCAACTCCACCGCACGGCGAACAGCGGACACGGGCAGTGGTCCGTGCACGGTGAGCTGGACCCGTGCTCGGCGGAGCTGATCCTCCGTCCAGGGATCCGAACGCACCACGCCCTCGTAGGTTTCCAGCAGTCGCTCGTCGTCGACGGGAAGCCGTATGCCGAGATCCCGGTGGTCCTGGCGCAGGAGCGAGTGCACGGTGCGCACCGTGCGGCTGAAAGGCGCATCCGCGCGCACGGTGGCCAGCACGTCGGGAACCACCCCGGCCAAGGGAGCACCACGGGTCGCCGGCTCGGGGATCACGGCGGCCAACCGCGCACTTTGCAAGTCCAGGACCTCAGGGCTGTCCCCACGCCCGCCCCAGTCCGGTCCGTCGTGCCACGCGACGGCCGCGCGCTCGTGCACGAGCACAGCACCCGCGTTCCACGCGCGGTAGGCGAAGTCCCAGTCCTCGCCGCCGTAGCCCACGAACCGCTCGTCGAAACCGTCGAGGTCGTGGAACAGGTCCCTTCGGCAGGCCATCACGGCTCCGATCACGAAGCGGAAGCTGCGGCCGTCCGCGTGCAGGAGGTTTTCCGTGGTGGCGTAAGCGTCTTGCAGCCACGGCGGTTCGGCGAGCGCGTCCTCGTCCCGCGGTTGTTCGTCCTCGGCCAGCCGGGAGAACGTCGTGTGCTTGCGGCGGCCCACGGCCAGCACGTCGGGGCAGAGGCCGATGTGCCGCACCACTTGTTCCACGTACCCCGTTTCGGGCACGGTGTCGGCGTCGAGGAAGACCAGCACGTCACCCGTGCTGTGCCGGACCGCCAGATTTCGGACGGCCGCGGCACGGAAACCCTCATCGGGTTGGCTCACCACCAGGGTTTCGACGTCCGGCACGGTGAAGGTCGGGGTGATCGCCGACCCGTCGTCCGCCAACACCACCTGCGATGGCCGCAAGGTCTGGCGTCGCAGAGCCGACGCCATCCGGCCCAGCATGTGGTGCTGTTCGAAGTGGGTCACCACGACGGTCACGGCGGGTTCCTGCCGCGGGTACCCCTTCAGCAGGTCCCACCGGTTGTGAGGTGTCAGGACGTCGGTCAGCACGGCGGCTCACCCGGTCGTGATCGAGACCTGGCCAGCTCCGAACGGTAGAGCGCGACGTGTTCCGCACCGGTGTCCTGCCATCGTGGACGACGCGGTAGCCGCGTCGTCCCACCGTCTGCCAGCGCACGGAGGACGTGCTCGACCAGTTCGGGTTTGCCCTCCCCCAGCAGCAGGTTGCCCGGATAGCGGTGTTCGACCTCCGTGCTGTACGGACCGGCCCAGGTGATCGGACGTCGCAGGCAGGACAACCAGGACAGCAGTGAGCCGCTGGCGCTGACGTCGCGGTTGAGCACCAGGGGGATCCCGGCCGTTCTGGCCACCGAGGCGAACTGCGCGTCGGTCAGGTATCCGGTGATCGTCAGCGGGACCTGCCTGCGCTGGGCGTGGCTTCGCAGTCGGTCCTCCAGATCGCGGTGTCCGGTGCTGGTGGTTCCCGCGGCGATCACCGCGGGAGCGCCGCCCGCGAGGTCACGGCCCACGTCCGCGGCCAGGTCGATCGCGTCGCCGTGCCCCTTGCCGGGGTAGAGGTAACCGAGCAGGACCAGCGACGAGGACGCGCCTGCCGGACTCTCGGCCCAGGTCGAGGTGGGTTCCGGCGGCAGGGGCAGGTCGATGAGGTGCGGGGTCCTGTCGGTGAGCTGGACGATCTTGCGCGCTTCGTGTTCCGCGGAGACCACGACGGCGTCGCTGGTCTCGAGGACGGCCGCGTAGCCGGCGCACCGGGCGCGGTCACGACGGCTGTGGCCGGAGGGATCGGGGACGTCGTGCACCGTGAGGACCAGCGGGCGACACGCTCGGGCCGCCCACCTGCGGTACGCCTGAGCGGCCTCCTCGATCGTGGGGCCGAACAGGGCGTCGGTGAAGTGGGCGTGCGTCAGATCCGGCTCGTGGTCGGTGTCGAGCACCCCGTGCGACGCGCAGAGCCGGGCGACCGATCGTGCGTGGCGGACAACTCCGTGACCGGCTGGACCTGGAGCGTAGGTGTGGACCCTCACCGGCGGACCGCGGTCGCCGGTCGAGCGGTGGAGGTCACCGCACGGTAGAGGGCGTCGTGGGCGTTGACGATGGCCATCCTCTCGGTCATTCGCCTATAGGGGTCGGCGCGCCATCGGGGGCGCCGGCCGTGCGCGCGGCGTACTGCGTCGTCCAGGCTGTGGTGGTCCAGCGCGGTCTCCGTGCGGTGGTAGAGCAGGCAGGGGGCCTGCTCCTGGTAGAACCCGCAATCCGGGGCCAAAACGGTCGTCCCCAGGTCGTGGCAGGCTTCCAGCCAGCCTGAATGGGTGCCGAACCGGTGCGGGAGGACGGAGACGTCGAGACTCTCGATGTAGTCGTACAACTCGGAGTCGGAGAACGGCGGCCCCACCGTGACGGCGATGCCCCTCCGACCCAGTTCTTCGGCGGCGCGGCGGCCGCCCTCGTCGTCGTGGGCGTGGACCACCAGTCGCGAACCGGGCAACGTGGACGTCGTGCGCGCGAGCTGCTCGGCCACGGCGACGGCATCGCAGTTGGCGCGCATGCTCTTCGCGTGCACCCCGACCACGAACGAGTCGCGCGCTCCGCGTGCGGATGCCTGACGCGCTCGTTCCGGGTCGACCACGTGCGGGTGCGGAATCACTGTCGCGACGCGCCCCCAGGTGGAGGCGATGTGCTCGGCGGCACCCGTGGTCAGGGTGATGACGGCGTCTGCCGAGGGGACGAGCAGGTCGAGCGCGGCGCGGTGCGGGCCGGGATCGACCTGGTGGGGGTTGCGCAGGTCGTGCACCGTGAGGACCAGCGGCTTGCCGTGCGCGCGCAAGGTCTCCACCACCGAACGCAGTTCGGGGATGGAGAGGTGCTCGTAGCCGAAGTGCAGGTGCAGCAAATCGAATCGCGCGTGGTGAGCACGCAGCCATTGCGGCTCCAGTGCCTGATGCGGCCACCACCGACCGGCAGGTGCTCCCGGCACCGGCGGGTCGGGAAGCACGTGGAAGCCAGGCGTGGCGCGCACGTCCGAGATGTTGCGGATGTAGGGATGCCCAGCAGGCACGGAGGCGACGCTCAGCGGCCTTTGCACAGGGGGCGGTTAGCCGTTGTCGCCCTCGGTCAAACGTACCGATTAGACACTCGTTCGGGTGATGTGACCGGGTGACACAAGGAACTCGCGAACCACAACCGCCTCACGCACCCGGTGCACGTGACGATGTGCACGTTCTTTCGTTGTTTCCCCTGTCCCGGTACGGGTACCTCATGACCGAAGAGCCGGAAGTCCGCTGACCGGAGTCGGTTCCGGGTTGCCCGAACGGATGGAGGCACACGAACATCGCGGCTGCGACATCACCTTTCTTGATCCGGTTAGGACACACGAGCGCACACGTCACGCACACCCGAAAACACTTCAGGGCTAGCATCGACCGGTCGCTGCGCCGTACGGGACGCGTTGCCCTCACCGGCGACCCTTGAAATCCCGGTGTCCACCGCTCAAATCGACCAAACCTGTTGCTGGAACGCGTGATTGCCCGTCACGCCCGAACGGCGAAGGTCGCCCGCATCGACCGGTGGTTGGTGAACCGGTCGACGAGCGCACCCGGCAAAAGGAGCACACGCGGTGGCACGAGCAACACCCGCCGTCATCCCAGGTCGGTCCCACGCGGTACCGCACGCGGACGACCAGGCGAGGCACGTGGTGGTTCCACACCAGCCGGCGGGCGGTGAACCCACCGGTCCCCCGCTGTCCATCGGCTTGATCGCCTCGGCGCGCTACCCCATCCGCGAGCCCTTCGCGGGAGGGTTGGAGGCGCACACCTGGCAACTGGCCACCGGGCTGAGGAAGCGCGGCCACGAGGTGACGGTCTTCGGCGGAACCGGCTCGGATCCAGCGCTGCGGGTCGAAGCGATGCCGGTTCTCCCGACCCTCTCGGCGCACGCCCGACGCGACGTCAGCATGCCCGCCGACTACTTCATCGCCGAGCACCACGCCTACCTCGGCTTGATGATGGGTCTCAGCACCGCCGAGGGGTGCGACGTGGTGCACAACAACTCGCTGCACTACCTGCCCATCGCCATGGCCTCGACGCTCCGCCCGCGGGTGCTGACCACCTTGCACACCCCACCCACACCGTGGCTGGAGTCCGCGATCCGGCTGTGCTCCCCCGAGCACGCCCGTTTCGCCGCCGTCAGCGCCCACACCGCACGTCAGTGGTCCTCACTGGCGCCCGCGGTCGCCGTGGTGCGCAACGGGGTCGAACTCGACCGGTGGGTGCCCGGCAGCGGCGGTGGACCACCGGTGTGGTTCGGCCGCCTGGTGCCCGAGAAGGGTGCCGAGCTGGCCATCCAGGCCGCGCGAGCGGCGGGAACCGGGCTGCGCCTGGCAGGTCCCCGACCGGACGCCGAGTACTTCCGGCAGGAGATCGAGCCCCTGCTGGGCGGTGACATCGAGTACGAAGGCCACCTGACCCACCACGACCTGGTGCAGCTGGTCGGCTCCGCCACCGTCGCCGTGGTGTCGCCGCGCTGGGAGGAGCCGTACGGACTGGTGGTCGCCGAGGCGCTGGCCTGCGGCACACCGGTGGCCGGTTTCGCCAGAGGAGCTCTGCCCGAGGTGCTCGACGAGCACAGCGGCGTCCTGGCCGCACCCGACGACGTGGCCGGACTCGCCACGGCCATCACCCGCGCAGCCTCGTTGGACCGCGGTGCGGCACGACACCGCGCCGAGACCATGTGCTCGGTTGACCGCATGGTGGACGGGTACGTGCGGATGTACCGGGAGTTGCAGTCGTGATCGCCTACTACGTGCACCACCACGGCTCCGGGCACGTCCACCGAGCCGCGTCCATCGCCCGTCACCTGGGAGAGGACGTCGTCGGGATCTCCAGCCTCGACGCGCCTGCCGACTGGCCGGGCCGGTGGACGACGCTGCCCGGCGATGCCGAGGGGGTCGACGCGGCGCACGACGACGTCACTGCCGGTGACACGCTGCACTGGGCCCCCAGGCACCACGCGGGCTTGCGCGAGCGAATGGCCCTGGTGAGTTCGGAACTGCGCAGCGGTGCGGTTCGCCTGCTCGTCGCGGACGTGTCGGTCGAGGTCGCTCTGCTGGCCCGCCTGCACGGCGTGCCGGTGGTGGTCGTCGCACAGCCGGGCCGTCGAACCGACCGGGCGCACAGCACGGCCTACGACCTGGCCGAAGCGATCATCGCGCCGTGGCCGCAGCGGCCCGCCCCGGACTGGCCTGCCACGTGGCTGGCCAAAACCGTGCACGTCGGGGCGTTCTCGCGCTTCGACAGCCATTCCGCCCCTTCGACCACCGCACAGCAGAACGTCCTGGTGTTGTGGGGGGCCGGTGGTCTGACGGTGTCCGAAAGCCAGCTCCACGCCGCGGCGGCGGCCACCCCGGAGTGGCACTGGGACATCGCCGGTCCACCCGTGTCCGGGAAGGCCCCCGACGGTCAGCCGCCCAACGTGCACCACCACGGCTGGGTGAACAACCCGTGGCCGCTGCTGAGCGAAGCGGGGGTCGTGATCACCCACGCCGGGCAGAACGCCCTCGCCGAGGTGGCGGCGGCCCGCCGTCCCGCCGTCGTCATCCCCCAGCCCCGACCGTTCGACGAGCAGCACGCCACCGCTGAGGCCCTGGTCCGCGCCGGCTTGGGAGTGGTGGTCCCGTCCTGGCCCGCACCCCACCGCTGGTCGGCGGTGTTGACCGACGCGCAGTCCCGCGGCGGCGACTGGGCTTCGTGGTCGCGGGGCGACGGCGCCGCCCGTGCCGCAGCCGTGTTGCGCGATCTGGAGCGACGCAGGTGACCGGTCGAGCGCGACGGCCGCGCACAGCCGTCATCACCATCACCGCCGGACGTGAGGCCCATCTCCAGCGGCAGCGTGAAGCCCTCAGCGCCGAGGAGGTCGACCTGCACGTCATCGTCGGCATGGCGGGCTCTCCGCAGCTGCGTCCCGTGCCCTCGGCTCCCGACGTGGTGTCGATCTCCGTGGCCGCGGGACGCCGAGGACTTCCCCTGGCCGCGGCCCGCAACGCCGGAGCGCGCGCCGCACTCGATCGCGGCGCCGAACTCCTGGTGTTCCTGGACGTCGACTGCGTCCCCGGCCCCGGCTCGCTGTCCCACTACACCGCCGCCGCCCTCGAAGTCCCCCCGGCGACCCTGCTGTGCGGGCCCGTGGCGTACCTGCCACCTCCGACGCCCCAGGGATATCCCGCACACGGGGAACTGGCACGCCTGGCCGAGCCACACCCTGGAAGGCCTGCCCCCGAAGCGGGGCGCATCGTCCTGGACGAGAAGCGCTTCGACCTGTTCTGGTCGTTGTCCTTCGCGACTTCCCGGGATGACTGGGACCGCTTCGGCGGCTTCTGCGAGCAGTTCACGGGGTACGGCGCGGAGGACACCGACTTCGCGCTCCGCGCAGCGGAACGCGGAGCGCGACTGGCCTGGGTCGGCGGAGCCATCGCCTACCACCAGCACCACCCTCCCAGCAGGCACGAGGAGCGCCACGTCCGAGAACTGGTGATCAACGCCCGGCTCTTCCACCGACGACACCACTACTGGCCGATGGAGAACTGGCTGACCGACCTCCACCAAGCCGAAGTCGTCCAGTTCGACCGCGCGCACGACGTGCTCCGACTGCTCCCGGGGTTCGGCGAGAAGCTCCAGGCGCACGCACTGCGGTGAGGATTCGACGTGCTGGTCCAGGCGGTTGTCCCATGGTGCGGCGAAACCGCAGGCACTACACGGTCCCCACGATTCGGGCAGATCACCGCAACCAAGATCCGATGCCTCGTGCGCAGACCGGGGAGGCAAGCTTGAGCCACGCGTCACCAGGGGCTTCTCCGGGAGCAGCACCAGGGTTCCCGGGAGCGAGTCGAAGGTGACGTGGTCGCTGAACACCGGCATCGGATCCACGGAGCCGCTCGCCACCAGGTCCAGCACCGCGGACAGGTGCGGGGTGATGTCCGGCCTGCCCGTGGTCAGGGTGACCGCGTTCATGTACATCGGGCCGGTCGGCACCTCCACTCCGGCGAAGTAGATCCCGGCGCTGTGGCAGTGCCCGCCCGGCGCCGTCGCCGCCAACGCCGCCACCAGCCCATCGGGGTGCCCGGCGGCGTCCAACGTCAGGGGGAACTCGCGCGCGTCCAGTTCGTCGGTCGACGCCGCTGCGTCCGCGCCGTACCCCGCAGCGATCGCAGGCGTACAGTCCGATGCTGGTGCCGCCGAAGACGAGCAACGGCGCACCCGGCGTGTGCGACTGTCCCATCAGGACGCTGCGGTAGGCATCGGTCAGATTGTCCGAGGGGCACGGACAGGCACCGGCTCGGCGCGTGGGCCGCGCAGGAAGCGCAGGTGCCGCAGGAGATGTGCCACGGAACGACGACCACGTCGCCGACCGTCAGCCCGGTGACCTCGTCGCCGACCTCGACCACCTCGGCGACGCACTCGTGCCCCAACGCCAACGGCCCCTGGAACCCGGGCACTTCCCGGTCCGGGTGCTCAGCTGATGATCTTCTCCGCGCTCCGCAGGTCGTGAACGAGTTCCTCGCGGCTCTGCCCGTCGACGTGGTGGCGCCACATCGGCGTTCCGGGGGCACTGCGCCATGATTCGCTCAGCGGACTGTTGTCCACCGCGTCGAACCCGAGATCGTCGTACAAACGGGTCACGAGCTCGACGGCCTCCGGGAAGTCGCTCGAGACGACCAGCGCCTTCCGGTCGGGCGCGCCCGCTGGCCTGGCCAGCCGGAACACGGCAGGCATCCTGTCGCCGGGGACGCGGAGCGGGTGGCGTTCGTGGAACTGGATGTGCGTGAACGCCTTCACGAGCTTCGACGTGGGCAGTTGCTCCTGGCGCAACTCGTGAATCGTCTTGCGGCCGAGGTCGACCTCGGGATGGTTCCCGTCGCGCCAGACCACGTAGTTGTTGATGTCGATCACGACCTTCCCCCCGAGTTCCTCGACCGGCAGCCGGTCGGCGGGTGCGTACGGGAACGCGGTGACCGCGAAGTCCGCCGCCGCTGCGGCCTCCGCGACGTGCGCAGCGCGCGCCCGTGGGCCCAGTTCGCCGATGAGACCTTCGAGTGTCCCGGGTCCCCGCGAGTTCGCGATCACGATGTCGTAGCCAGCCGCGATCGACGCTCGGGCGAGGGTGCTCCCCGCCTGCCCGGCGCCGATGATGCCGATGGTCGTCACAGTCCTTCTCCTTGCATCATGGGAAAATCGCACTCCTCGGCGCCACGACCTGATCCCGCAGGGCACGGTCAGCCAGCGGTCCGTTGAGCGCCGTGCCGAGCATGTTGGCGACACCGAACACGAGCAGCAGCACGGCGAGTCCGCCCGCGTCGGTTCCCGAGGCCGAGGGGGACGACGCCTGCCCAGGACGCCCGCTCGGGGGCTGTCGACGTGGTGGAAGTGGTCACGACGTCCAGCCTTCGGTGACAGCGGGCACGCGGCGCTCCGGCTGTGCGCGGGTTGGGAACGCTGCCAGCTCCGGGCGGTAGGCGAGGTGTTCGACTCGGAGTTCGACCGCTCCTACCTCCCCGTATTTCCGCATCGATCAATACAGAAGTAGGCTAGCACGCTCGAAACGATGGTGAACGCGCCGATCAACCAACCCCTCGCCAAAGCAGCCGTAGACGCCCACGAGTTCGACGGCGTGCCAGGGTCGACGACGAGATCACCGGCTCCGTCGGTTGAGCCTGCACCCGTTGTCCCAGCCCTCGCCCCGATCCCAGGCCCGTCCTCGCCTGGTCGGGATCACCGCCGAACCTTGATCTCCTGCTCAACGGTGCCCCCGAGCCACCGGCCGAGCAGTTCGAGGTTGCCGGGGTGTCGGTGCCTGATCTCCCGGTCCGGAATCAAGTCGCCGGACCCGCCCGAGGGGTCGGCCCGGACATCGCGGGTCCTGAACACCGAACAGGCCGGCCGTCAGGTCGAGCTGTCCTAGGTTGGCGTGGTGGCGCGACTAATTCACCTGAACGGGCCGCCGGGCATCGGCAAGTCCACCCTGGCGGCGCTCTACGCCGATCGACATCCCGGCACCCTGCACCTCGACGTCGACAGCCTGCATCGCCTGGTCGGCGGCTGGCAGGATGAGGAGACCGACACGTGGCCGGTCGTGTGGTCACTCGTCCGGGCGATGGCGGCGGCTCACCTGGATGGCGGGCGCGATGTCGTGCTGCCCCACTTCTTCGCCAGGATCGAGGAGATCACGTCGTTCGAGGAGTTCGTGCGCGAGCACGGGGCGGTCTTCCACGAGATCGTCCTGCTCGACGATCGGGAGGCGGCGGTGGAGCGGTTCAACCACCGGGCCCGCAACAGCGACGACCCGTGGATCCTCCACCATCACCGCCTCATCGGGCTGCGTGGAGGGTCCGTCGTGCTCGAGACCATGTACGACGACTTGCTGGAGGTCGTGCGCCGGCGTCCAAGGGCTGTGGTGGTGCCGAGCGCGGTGGGCGAGGTGCAGGAGACCTACGGGCTCCTGACGGCCGCCCTGCGCGAGAAGGTCTCGTGACCCGGTTCAGCGTGGTCGTGCCGATGTGGTCGACCGAGGCTTTCGCCGATGAGTGCCCGTGGTCGGTTCGGCGCCAGGCCGGCGTCGACCTGGAAGTCGTTGCCGTCGACGACGACTCGCCGGACGGGTGCGGAGCGATCATCGACCGGCACGCCCGTGAGGAGGACCGCGTCACCGCCCTGCACCTCAACGCAGCCACGGAGTCGGTCCTGCCCGCAACGAGGGAATCGCCTGTTCGCGCGGCGAGTACCTGCTGTTCCTCGACGCCGACCTGGCGGCCATCAGCGACCCCCATGTTCCGCTGTTCGGCCACGAGGAGCGGCGGCCCTGCGGCCTGACCCGGCGCATCGGCCGCAGTACGCGCGCAGCGCTTGGAGGTCGGAGTCGTCCAGTACCGGTTCAGCGTGAACACCAGGTGGAAGTCGGCCGGGCCGAACGCGACGAACAGCTCGTCCAGCAGCGCCAGTGCCAGGGCGCGGTACAGGTCGTAGACCCGTCCCCGGCCGCCCTCGTCCACGTAGGCGCAGTACGGCGAACCGGCCGGCGCGAACGATGGCCAGGTGTGCAGGCGGTGCGCGGGCAGTCGGGTTCGGCCGACGAGCCGCGTTCCAGCGTGGTCACGTCGTGGAAGTGCCACTCCACCGGGCCGTGGTTGGGGGTCTCCCGGTCGACACGACCTGCCGGAGTGCCGCGTCGACTTGCAGGGCACCCCGGCCCATCTCCGGCGTGACCAGGCTGGACCGGGTCTGTTCGCGGTGGTGCCGCACCACGCGAAAACCTTCGGGGACCAGCGTCAGTCCCGAGCCAGGGCGCCCTCGTCGGTTTCGGATCGGGCTCCTCCACCAGCAGTCGATCGCCGAGCAGTTCCGGCGACGTTGGCCGGTCTCAGCGGAACGCGGCGACGTTCCGGACGGCCCAGTGCGCGAAAGTGCGCGGAGCGCGGCCCAGTACCCGCTGGACGTCCGGGCTGACGCGCAGCTCGGCCGGGCTCGGAGAGCCGAGGATGTCCAGGGTGTCGTCGGCGAGTTCCCCCGGCATGCTCCGGGTCATACCGGCCTTGGCCTCCTCGCGGGTGAGCTCGTGGAACCGCACCGGCGAGCCGAGCGCGGCGGCGATGGCCTCCGCCTGCCCGCGCGGCGTGATCACCTCCGGTCCGGTCAGCTCGTACACGCCGCCGGTGTGCAGGTCGTCCAGCAGGCAGGCCGCCGCGACCTCGGCGATGTCCGCCGGGTCGACGATCGGCACCCCGGTGTCACCGAAGGGTGCGGCGACCACCCGCTGCGAGCGGACGGACTCGGCCCACCACAGGGCGTTGGAGGCGAAGCCACCCGGTCGCAGGACGACCCAGTCCAGACCGGACTCCCGCAGCACGTCCTCCAGCGCGCGCATCGCGATCCGCGTCGTGCCGAAGGGCCTGGTCGCCACACCGAGGGTGGAGAGCAGGACGACCCGGCGAACCCCGGCGGCCGCGGCCTGGCCGATGATGTCGGCGGGGCTGGCCCCGGCGGCGTGCAGGTCGCCGGACAGCAGCAGGAACAACGCTTTCGCCCTGGACAGCGCGGACTCGAGGCCCGCGGGCTCGGCCAGGTCGGCCACCACGTGACGGACGCCTTCCGGCACCGCCGCGGCGTGCCGTGACACCGTCGTCACCTGCTGCCCGCGCTCGACCAGCGCGTGCGTCAGGGGTCGGCCCACATTCCCGGTAGCTCCGGTCACCACGATCATGGAACAGCTCCTCCTCGTAAGGATGTCCTCTGTGGTGATGACGCTAGGAGCGCGGCTAACTTTTGGTAAGGACATACCTCGAGGTAAGCTCATCACGTGACAGGAGGCCCGCAGCTCACCCAGACCGATACCGGCACCCGGTATGAGGTGTTTCACACCGACTGCCCCGCGCGCGACGTCATCGACCACGTGACCAGCAAGTGGGGAGTCTGGGTGCTGATCTCCTTGCTGAGCAACGACCTCCGGTTCTACGAGCTGCGCGACAGCATCCAGGGCATCAGCGAGAAGATGCTCGCCCAGTCCCTGCGCGCCCTGGTCCAGGACGGGATGGTCTGGCGGAAAGTCGAACCGACGACACCACCCCAGGTCACCTACGGGCTGACCGAGTTCGGCCGGGACGTCGGCGAGCCGCTGACGGAGTTGTTCGACCGGATCACCCGACGACTGCCGGCGCGCAGCGCGGAGTAGCACGGAAACGGCCGGCTCGGACGTGAAGCGCTACGACGCCGTGCTCCAGACCCGGGACTGCGGCGGCACCGCCGGCCAGGAGTGGCACCGCGGCTGAGAGGGTGATGGCCCCCTCGTCAGCACGCGTGACGCACGTCACCAAGAGGTGGTTCAACGTTGTGGCCCGGTCGAGGGGTTTCCCGACCGCAACGCAACCACCTCGGCAGAAGGGGACCACGTGCGGGACGGCTACGACCAGTTCGTCGCCGATCGTCTCGATCGGCTCTTGCACTACGCCACGGCCATCACCTGCGACAAGCACCTCGCGCAGGACATCGTGCAGGACGTCCTCGTGCGCGCCCGGTCCCGGTGGGGCCGGATCGGTGCCATGGACGCGCCCTACCTCTACGTGCGCCGGATGGTGACCAACGACTACCTGTCGTGGCGCCGCCTCCGCGCCCGCCGTGACGTCAGCTCGACGCACGCCACGCTCGAACAGCTCTCGCCCGCCGTGGTCGACCCCGCCGAGCGGCACGCCGAACGGGACGCGATGCGCGCCCGGATCGCCGTCCTGCCGCGCAAGCAGCGGGCCGCGATCGTCCTGCGCTACTACGAGGACGCCACCACCGCCGAGATCGGCCAGGTCCTCGGCTGTTCCGAGGGGACCGTGCGCAGCCACCTCTCCCGAGCCCTGCACACGTTGCGCGTCAACGAGACCAGCCCGTCGGAGGTGCTGCGATGACCGAGCAGGAAGCCCTCATCCGCGAAGCCGTCGCCGCCGAGGCCGCCGAGGCGGTCGACTCCCGGACGGTGCTGGCCGCCTTGCACGCCAAGCGGTCCCGCCGCCGTCCGCTGGCCCTGTTCGCGGTCGTCGGCTTCACGGTCGCCGCCGTGGTCGCGGCCGTGCTGATAACGCCCACCACCGCCCCCCGCCCCGAGACCCTGGAAGCGGCCACGTCCGTCGAACCCCGCACCATTTTGGTGGCGGGTCTGGACGCCGTGGGCCTCGCCGACTCCGTGGTGCTCGCCCGCGTCGGTGTGGACGGCTCGATCAACGCCGTCTCGCTCCCCCGCGACTCGTGGGTGGACGTGCCCGGCCGCGGCATGGCCAAGCTCAGCTCCGCGGGCGGACCGCAAGACCTCGTGCGCACGGTCGAGGCCGTCACGGGCCTGCACGTGGACCACTACGCGACCGTCGACATGGCCGCCGTGGCCGCGGTCAGCACGGCCGTGGGCGGTGTGGAGGTCTGCCTCGCGGCCCCGGCGAAGGACGAACTCTCCGGTGTGGACCTGCCCGCGGGCAGGTCGACCCTCTCCGGCGACCAGGCGCTGGCGTTCCTCCGCCAACGCCACGGCCTGCCGAACGGCGACCTGGACCGCGTGCTCCGCCAGCAGGCGTTCCTGCGCTCGCTGGCGACCAAGGTCCTCGACCCCGCCGTCCTCCGCGACCAGGCCAGGGTCACCGCCGTGCTCGACGCGATCGAGTCCGGCGTCCACACCGACCCGGACTGGAACCTGCTCGCGTTCGTGAACGACCTGGTCCCGAAGGCGGACGTCCGCACCCTCACGGTTCCGCACGGCCCGACGACCCAGACCCCGTCCGGCTCCGCGCTCAGCCTCGACCCGGCCGCGGTCCGCACGTTCGTCTCCGGGTTCCTGTCCGACGCGCCGACCCCGTCCGGCCCGCCACCGGCCGACTGCGCGAACTAGCCGAGGAACTGCGCGGCGGTCACGGCCGCCGCGCAGCGCTCGGCGAACGCGAGGACCCGCTACCGGTGGATCGACCATTCGGCGGGCTGGAAGCCGACGACGCCAAACGGTTGAAGGATCCGGAGCGGGAGAACGCTACGCTCAAGCGGCTGCCGGCCGACGTCGAACCGGGGAAAGCGGCGTTGGAGGAGATCGCCAGGAAACTCTCCGACGGTCACGGTCAGCGCGGACCCGAGGGAGCTACCGACGTGGTCGAGACGCACGACATCGTTCGCCCGCCTGCCGAGCTCAGTGCGGCCCTCGCGGCCATCGGCAGCGCGACGGCCAGCGCCGAGCTCAGCCGCATGGGCATCCGCAGCGCGTTCATCCGCGGCCCGGTCTCGGTGACCCCCGGCATGTGCGTGGCAGGCCCGGCACTGACGCTGCAATTCCTGCCCAAGCGGGAGGACCTCTACCCCGTCGACGAGTACGCCGAGCCGGAGAAGCAGCTGCACCGGCACGTCATGTACCACGCCCAGCCCGGCGACATGATCGTCGTCGACGCGCGCGGCGACATGAGCAGCGGCGTGTTCGGCGAGATGATGCTGACCTACTTCAAGGGTCGCGGTGGCGCCGGCGTGGTGGTCGACGGGTGCCTGCGCGACATCGGCGAGGCCAAGAAGCTCGGCCTCGGGCTGTGGATCCGGGGCGCCACGCCGAACTTCCACGCCCAGACCGACATCGTCCCGGTCGCCGTCAACGTGCCGGTGGCGTGCGGGGGCACGCTCGTCGAGCCGGGCGACATCGTCGTCGCCGACGACGACGGGGCGGTCGTGGTGCCGATCAAGCTCGCACCCACCCTGCTGGCTGCCGCTCAGGAGCACGCGGGATGGGAGGAGTTCTCCCGGATCCGGCTGGCCGAGGGCGGCGATCTGCGGCTGTACTACCCGCTGTCGGACGAGGCCCGGCCCGAGTACGAGCGGTGGCGCGCCGAGCAGGGCCCGGCCTGACGGGCGCTGCTCGGCTCCACAGCCGGTCGTGGCTCCACTCCCCGTCCCAGTGCGTCGTCCCGGCGAAGAACACCGGATCGAGCTGGCGGCGCGGCAACTCCCGACGGCGACCGGCCCCTGGTCGGGTCTCGCCGTGCGCGCTCATCCCTTCACGGCACCCGCGGTGAGGCCCTCGGTCAGGAACCGCTGCCCGAACCCGTACATGAGCACGACCGGGATGCTGATCAGCAGCGAGGCCGCGGCCAACTGCCCCTGCGGCACGACGTCACCGAAGATCATCGACTGCATGCCGACGGGCAGCGTCTTGTAGTCGTCCTTGGTGATGAACACGAAGGCGAACAGGAACTCGTTCCACGCGTTGGTGAGCGTGAACAGCGCGACCGCGAGCAGGCCCGGTTTGGCCAGCGGCAGCACGATGTGGATGAACGCCCCGAACCGCGTGCAGCCGTCGACCAGCGCGGCCTCCTCGAGGTCGGCCGGGATCGACTTGAAGTAGCCGACGAGCAGCCACGTCGCGAACGGCAGGGTGAACGTCGGGTAGGCGAGCACGAGCGACCACAACGAGTCGTTGAGCCCGATCCCGCTCATCATGCGGTACAGCGGGATGAACAGCAGCGCGCCCGGCATCACGTAGGTGAGCAGGATCGTCACCGTGAAGCTCTCCGAGCCCCGGAACTTCAGCCGTGCCAACGCGTAGCCCGCCAGCGCCGCGCAGACCAGGGCGATCGCGGTGGACGCCACCGACACCAGGATCGTGTTGACGTACCAGGTGCCGAACGCCCTGCCCGTGAACAGGTTGGTGAACTGCTCGGTGCTCCACGGGGTCGGCCAGAGGTCGTCGGTGCGCGCGACGATCTGGTCGTCGGACTTGAAGGCCGTGACCGTCATCCAGTAGAGCGGGGCGAGCACGAAGCCCAGCAGGCCCACCAGCGCGACCCCCGTGCCCGCGCCGCTGACCACGCGTGCGGCCAGCCGGTTGCCCCGCGCGGCCAGCGCGGAGACGACCCGTGCGACGGCGGCCGCGAGCACCACGAACACACCCAGCACGAGCGCGGCCTTCCACACGATGTGCGGCGACGCCCAGACCAGCACGAGCACCGAGCCCGCGACGATCACCCACGGCAGCGCACTGCGCTGAGCGGGGGTCAGCCGCCTGCGCCCCATGTCGCCCGCGCTCGGCAGGTCGCTGCGCCGCATCATCCGCACCAGGATCACCACGAGGACGGCGATGATCGGCAGCATCACCAGCGTGACCGCGGCGCCCGCGCCCAGTTGCAGCTGCTGGATGGCCTTCGAGTAGGCCACCATCACGTACGGGGCGGTGGCGTCCCCTGGTCCGCCCTGGGTCATCAGCCAGATCAGGTCGAAGTTGTTGAACGTCCAGATCGACGACAGCAGCACCGTCACGATCATGATGTTGCGCAACCCCGGCAGCGTGATGTGCACGAAGCGCTGCCACTGCGAGGCGCCGTCCACCATCGCCGCCTCGTGGAGACCGCTGTCGATGGCCTTGAGCCCGGCGAGGAACGTCACCGTGAAGAACGGGATGCCCTTCCAGACGTTGACCAGGATGACCGCGGGCATCGCGAGCGCGGGATCGGACAGCCACTCCGCGGGCCACTTGTCGACGAGCCCGATCGAGGCGAGGACGGGCCCGATCCCGGAGTCGGTGAGCAGGACGTTGACGCTGCCGAAGATCGGGTCGAACAAGGACCGCCAGGTGAAGGCCGTGACGACCGTCGGCACCACCCACGGCAGCAGGATCACCCCGGCGATGATCGCCCGACCGCGGCGCATGTGGTGCAGCATCAACGCCGCGATGAGGCCGAGGGTCACCTTGAAGATCTCGGCGTACGCGGTGAAGACGAACGAGTTGAGCACGCCCTTGTGGAACACGGTGTCGTCGATGAGGGCGGTGTAGTTGTCCAGCCCGACGAAGACCGTCTCCGCACCGTGGCGTTCCGTGGTGCTGGTGAAGATCGAGCTGACGATCGGGAACAGGATCAGGCCCGCGACCAGCAGCAGCGTCGGCCCGATGAACACCGCGGCGAGGCGCCAGTCGCGTCCGAGCAGCCGCTGCGACGTGGTGAGCGAGGGCGACGCGGCCGGCGCCGGACGAACCGGCGCCGGCCGCGGACGCACGACGGTCACTGCTCGTAGCCCTGCTGCTCGAAGACCTCGACGATCCGGGCGTGGGTCGAGGCGACGGCGTCGGCGGGCCGGGTGCCCTGGATGACCGACTGCATCATGTCGGTCAGCAGGTAGGCGGCTGTGGCGGCTTGCTCGCCGGGGCTCGGGGCCTGGGGGAACGCGTAGCCGGTGGTGGAGGTCAGCGGGAGCGGCGTGCGGGTCTGCTCCCGCAGCGCGGGGAAGGCCGGGTCACCGCTGGTGTAGTACGGATCGGAGTCCCACACCTTGTCCCACGAGGGGTTGACCAGGCACGGTGCTCCCTTCGCGACACCGAGCAGCGCGCTCCCGCCGACCATGAACTTCGCCACCAGCTTGGCGAGGTCGGGGTTCTTCGCCCCCTTGAACACGACGAACGAGTTGGACTCGCCGAACGCGAGCGGCTTGTCGATCGCCGGCCCGGTGGCGCCGTTGAACGGATGGGTGTTGGCGTAGACCGGGTTGTTCTTGGTCTTCGAGTCGGCGTAGACGCTGAACTGGTTGAGCGTGAGCCCCAGGATCTGGGCCAGCCAGTTCTCGTTGTTGCTCGAGTCGGTCCAGCTCCCGATCCCCGGTGGCAGCATCGGCGCGTACTTCGGGTTGGTGTAGATGTCGCCGATGAACGTGACGGCGGCGACGGTCTCCGGCGAGTTGAACACCACCTTCGTTCCGGTGTTGTCCGCGATCGCCCCGCCGTAGGTGTTGATGACGTTCGCGATGAAGCCGTTGGCGTCGCCGGAGCGGTTCACCGTGAGACCCCAGCCGAAGCGCCGCTTCGCCGGGTCGGAGACCGCCAAAGCGTTGTCGCGCAGTTCCTCCCACGTGTAGTGCGGCTTGAGCGGGAGGCCCTTCTCCTCGTACCAGTCCTTGCGCAGGTACATCGCGGACGCGATGAAGTGGTAGGGGATCGCGAACCAGCGCCCGTCGAACACGCAGTAGTTGCTCGCCTCCGTCGCGGGCTCCCCGTAGAGCGCGCGCATCTCCTCGACCACGTCGGTGACGTCGGTGAGGGCACCGAGGTTGTGGAGCTGGCCGACGAACCGCCGATCGCTCACGAAGGCCAGATCGCGGCTGGTGCCCGCCTTCACCTCGGCGTCCATCTTCGCGACCATGTCGCCCGCGTCACCGGAGACCAGGTCGTTGCCGACCGTGGTGCCGGTGGCCCGCGCGAACACCTGCAGCGAATTGTCCAGCGCCTTGTTGGCGGTCTCCGAGTACAGCTTCTGCGACAGCATCCCCACCGACCCCCCGCGGAGCGAGGCCGCCTGGTCGAGCAGTGCCTGGGGCACTTGGACGTCCACCTGCGGCGCGGCGGGGCTGCCCCCGCACCCGGCGAGACCCAGCACTCCCAGCGCGCTCATCCCGAGGAACGTGCGCCTCGACAGGTCCGTTTTCTCTTCCATGACCACTCCTCTCGCGTCCGGTCGAGCGGACGCGTACCGACGGGGCGACAGTGCAACCGGCGGTACAGCGAGGCGAGGGCCCCGCTGCCGGGTCGTTCATGCGGCGAAGGACGCCGAACTGCTGATGCGTTGTCCTGGCAGCCCGTCGAACCGCACGGCATCCGCGAAGTCGACGAGCTTCGCGCGGTAGCCGATGTCGGCACCGCGGAAGGCTGTCGTGTGGGTGGTGGCGTCAGAGCTGCCGCGCGTCACGCGGTGCGCCGACTCGGATCCGGCGAGCACGCCCTCGGTAACGTGCGGTCGCCGCAGAGCAGCCGGATCCGGATGATGTGGTGCACGTCGGCGTCGAGCACCGCGTGGGAACAGCGCAAGTCGTTGCGGTGGGGGAAGTTCTCGTCCACCAGGAAGGTCCGGCCCGGATGTCCGGCCGCCAGCGCGAGGAAGGCCGCGGTCTGCTCCGCATCGACGCCGGTCGGCTTCTCGCGGAGCACGTCCTCTCGGCCGTGAGCGCGTCGCGCGCCACCTCGGACAGGTGCGGGATCGGAACCAGCAGGGCGCCCATGTCGTCGTGGGCCGGTATCGCGGCCTGGGCTGGATCGGCCCTGCCGCAGTCGGGTAATCGCCTGCCCTGCTCGGCGAACGCGGTGGCCGGGTACCGTTCGGCGAGCCTGCGCAACGCAGGCCGGTGCAGCTCCTCGACCGCGCGACCGGTGCCGATCAGCCCCGACCGGATCGGCGGGATCGCAGGTGCTGCCATGCCTCGTCCGTCCTCGTCATCGGTTCCGGATCTCGGTGGTGCAGTGCGGAAGCTAGCGGCGCCGGGGGGCCCGCTTGGTCTGCTGCTTCTTCTTCTCCGCGAGGAGAGTGGAGTTGTTGCTGAGGTGTTTGCGCATCGCCGCGCGAGCACCTTCCGGGTCGCGCGCCACGAGTGCCTCGTAGATCTCCGTGTGGTCGGTGGTGGCGCAGTGCAACGCGGTCGGCGCCTCGTTGGTGATGCGTCGGCTGGCCGTGCCGAGCCAGCGGGCGGAGTACATGATCCGGTCGAGGATGCGGTTGTCGGCCGCCCGGCAGATCTCCATGTGGAACTCGTGGTCGACCTCTAGGTAGGCCTCGGGGTCCGCCTCGAGCGCCGACATGCGGTCGATCCCGCCCCTGAGCCGGTCCAGCGTCTCGTCGGTGACGCTGGCCGCGGCCATCGCGGCGAGTTCGGGTTCGAGCAGCACGCGCATCTGGTGCAGCTCCTGCAACAGCTCGCCGACTATCTCCTCGGGCAACCACTCGATCAGCAACGGGCTCAGGTAGTCCCACTCGGCGCGGGGGCGCACGACGACGCGGCGGCCCTGGGCGACGTCGACGATGTCGAGCGAGGCGAGGATCTTGAGCGTTTCCCGCGCCACCACGCGGGAAACGCCGAACTCCTGGGAGATGTCGAGCTCGGACGGGGCCGGACCTTCCCCGAGATCGCCACTGACGATGCGCCGGGTCAGGTGTGCCGCCACCTGCACCGGGAGGGTCCGGACCTTGACAGCGTCCGGAGACTCTTGTCTCCTTTGCATGTCATCAGCTTATCGGACAAGCTGGGCATCACAACAGTCCGTCAACGTGCGCAACCCGGCGGCGGGAGAGCAATGCGGATCGTGAACGTGACAACGGCGGTGGTGGCCTACCACGGTCAGGCCACGCTGGTGCGGATCGACACCGACGAGGGAATCAGCGGGTTCGGCGAGGCCAATCCCGACGCAGGGGCGGGCGCCGTCGTCGGGATGATCAACTTCCTGACGCCCCTCCTGATCGGCGAGGACCCGCGCAACGTCGAGCGGTGCTGGGAGAAGTTGCGCCGCAGCAAGGTCTTCGCGGGTCCCCAGGGCGGGGTGTTCGTGATCGCCCTGTCCGGGATCGAGCTCGCGTTGTGGGACATCGCGGGCAAGGCCGCGGGCCAGCCGGTCTACCGGATGCTCGGCGGGAAGTTCCGCGACCGGATCCGCCTCTACGCCGACTGCGGCGACGGCGACGACCCGGCGGGCTCGATCGCCGGGTGCGTCGACCGAGCCCAGCGGATGGTCGCCGAAGGCTTCACGGCCATCAAGTTCGACATCGACAACCTGAACCACCCCGCCAAGTTCGATGCCTTCAACCACACGATCAACGCCGCCGAGCTGCGATCGATGGTCGAACGCGTAGCGGCCGTCCGGGAAGCGATCGGACCGGACGTCGACCTGGCCATCGACCTGCACGCCCGCTACGACGTGCCGAGCGCGTGCCGAATCTCGTGGGAGCTCGAACCGTTCCACCTGATGTGGCTCGAGGAGCCGCTGCCCGCGGAGAACATCGACGCACTGGTGCGGGTGCGGGAGCAGACCCGCACGCCGATCTGCGCAGGCGAGAACCTCTACCTGCGCTGGGGATTCCGCGACCTGCTCGAACGCGGCGCCGTGGACGTCATCGAGCCGGACGTGCCGAAGTGCGGCGGCCTGGCCGAAGCCAAGAAGATCGCCAACCTCGCGGAGCTCCACTACATCCCCTTCGCACCGCACCTGGTGTCGACGCCGCTGGGCACGATGGCCACGTCGCACCTGTGCGCGGCGATCCCCAACTTCTTCGTCCAGGAATGGCACGCCCTCGATGAGCGCGCGGTGTGGGACAGCTACGTCCACACCCCGGACGGGAGCGGCTCGATCGTCAAGGACGGCTACATCACGCTTCCCGACACTCCCGGCATCGGCGTGGAACTCGACCTGGACAGCGTCCGGGCCAACGCCGTCGCGGGCTACGGGGTGTTCGAGTAGCGGACCCGATGTCCAGCCTTCCCACTACCTGTTCCCGAGCTGTCGGGGCTGATGAGTCCGCGACTGGTGCGCGGTGATCATCTCCCTGCCACGTCACTGTCCACAATGGATCAGATCGGCAAACTCACTGCCTTGGGCTAAAAACTGTGCCGATCTTTTAGCTTTGACCCGTGGAGATCACCTGGATAAGTTGTCCATGGGCCCATCGGCAGAGGGAGACGCGCGATGTCGAAGCAGAAGTGCTCAGCGGCGCTGGCAGGCGCGGTGCTGCTCCTGGTGGGTGCCACCGGCCTGGTGCTGAACGCCGGATCCGGCGTCGCCGCGCCGTTCCCGAAGGCCGGTTCACCGGTCACGGTGATGTCGACCCCGCTCAAGCTCACGTGCCGGGTCACCAACACCGTGAGCACGTGGGACGACGGCCTGGTCTCGGAGATCACCATCGCCTACAGCGGCTTCCCCCCGGCCAGGGGGTGGTCCCTGGTGTTCACCCTGCCTGCCGGGCAGACGATCACCTCCGGTTGGAACGCGACCTACTCGCCGTCCTCCGGCCAGGTGACCGCCACGAACGCCCCGCACAACGCGAACATCGACAACGGCCAGTCGGTGTCCATCGGCTTCCTGGCGGACCACACCGGTGACACGAGCAAGCCGACGTCCTTCACTCTCAACGGCTTGGCCTGCACGAACGGCTGATCCGCTGCGGTGTCCGCCCCCGGCCGTCGATCCGGTCGAGTCGACTACGGCGTTCGACGTCGTTCGCGCGCGTGGGCGTGGTGGCCGTCCTGGGTGAGGATCGCGAGGATCACTACCGGTCGCTTGCCGTGGGCGCCGATGGCGTGGGGGATCATCGTGGAGAACTCGGCGGCGTCCCCGGCCCGGACCAGGACCAGGCGGTCACCGAGGCGGAGTTCGGCGGTGCCGGAGAGCACCATGAACCAGTCGCGACCGGGGTGCACCCCCGCCTCCTCCAACGGGGGCGCCGGAGTGGTGATGCGCATCTTGGCGACCGTGAGGTCGTTCGGGGTGCGTTCGCGAGCGAGCGTCCAGATCGTCATGCCCCGCTGGTCGTCGCGGTGGGGCCGGATCACGACGTCCTCGTCGTTCGGGGATTCGGCGAGCTGGTCGATCGTCGTGTCGAGCGCCTTGGCGATGGGGATCAGCTGGTCGAGCGCGATGCGCCTGCCCCCGGTCTCGATGCGGCTCAGGTTCGACGGGCTCAGGTAGCTGCGCTCCGCCAGCACGTCCAGTGACCAGCCCCGCGCCAGGCGAAGTGCCCTAATCCGCTGCCTGACCAGCTGGTCCACGTCCACTTCTTGCTTCATGGACAAGACTGTATGTCAGTGGAGCAAGACGGGCCTAGGGTCGTGGCATGGCTCCCCCACACGGTCCACCGCCCGTCCACTCCCACGGCCCCCACTTGGCCAGGCTGCTGGAACTCGACGCGGAGATCCACTCCGGGGTGCTCGCGGAAGCGGTGTCCCTCGTGAGCGGGTCGTCCGGGAACCCTGGCGACGTGCGGCGCGTGCTGGACGTCGGGGCGGGGACGGGAACGGGCAGCATCGCGCTGGCCCGCCGGTTCTCCTCGGCGACCGTCGTCGCCATCGACATCGACGAGCCGATGCTCGCGCTGGTCCGGGACCTCGCCGCGGCGTCAGGCCTGGCCGACCGGATCGTCACGGCCCACCTGGACATCGCCACCGCGGCGCCGGACGTCGGTCCCGCCGACGTGGCGTGGTCCTCCGCGGCGCTGCACGAGGTCGCCGACCCCGCTCGGGCGTTCCGGAACCTGTTCGAGGCGCTCCGCCCCGGCGGCCTCCTCGCGGTGCTCGAGATGGACGCCCCGCCGATGGTGCTCCCGACGACGCACGTCGACCTGGAGGAGCGGGTCCGCTCCGCAGGCGGCGCCACGTCGTCCACCGACCACCCGGACTGGACGTCCGCGATCGACACCGCGGGCTTCGAGGTGCTGAGCACGAACCGGTTGGCCTCCGACCTGGTGCTGCCCGCCGACGGTCCGGCGGGCGAGTACGCGGCCCTGGAACTGCGCCGCGTCGGCCACACGGCCATGCCCGCTCTGCGGGAGGGTGACCGAACGGCGCTGACGGCCCTCGCCGGTGACGGCGCGGGCTCCGTGCGATCCCTCGGCCACGTCCGGATCCGCGGCACCCGCACGCTCTGGATCGCCCGGCGTCCCTGACACGACTCCGCGCGACGGCACGCCCTGCCGTGCCGGCCCCTGGCGTGCCCGAAAACCCCGAGCACGCCCCGAAACCACCGGAAGGACTCCCTGGTGACCCGCGCTCACCACGGCGTTCGGCTGGACGGCCACCGTCTTCCTCGTCAGCGCGATCCTCACCCCTCGAAGGAGCGCTCGGCATGACCACCACGCACCTCCGGCCCGCGTCCACGACGCGCCGGACCCGCCTCGGCGGCGCCCTGCTCGCACTCGGCACCGTGCAGTTCCTCGTCCTGCACGTCATCGTCCAGAACGCCTGGGTCCACCCCCGCTACAGCTGGTGGACCAACTACATCAGCGACCTCGGCGCCGTGCGCTGCGGGCCCGTGCTCGGCAACGACGTCTGCTCACCCCTGCACGCGGGCATGAACACCGCCTTCATCGCGCAGGGCGTGCTCCTGATCGTCGGGGTCGCCCTCACCGCGGACGCTTGGGCCGCCAAGGGGAATCGCCGGGTCTGGCAGGGCATGGTCGGGGTCACCGGCGCTTCGTGGATCGTCGTGGGCCTCGTCCCCGAGGACGTCGACCTGGCCGTCCACTCGATCGGCGCGTTGCCGATCTTCGTCCTCGGCAACGCCGCCCTCGTCGCGGCAGGCGTCTCCGCGTCGACCCGGAACCGCCCGACCGCACGTGCGACGGCGCTGGTGCTCGGGGTCGTCGGCTTGCTCGGCTTCGCCCTGACCGTCTTCGCGGTCGCGAACCCCGGTGGCGCGATCGGCATCGGCTTCGCGGAACGCGTCACCGTGTTCCCCCTGCAGGTCTGGGCACTGGTCGTGGGGGTCGGCCTCCTGGCGCGGCCACACGAGCACCACCACGCCGACTGACGAGCACGGACGGCATTTTCGACCAGCACACGCCCGCGCGTTCAGCCGTCCCGGGCCAAGCGGCCGATCGGGTGGCTCAGCCTGCTGCGGTCGAACACGCACGCAGCGGCGAGGTCTGCCATCCGCATCGATCGGCCGGGTGCTTCGGACAACCACGCCAGGTCACCTGCTCCTCGTCGTCCAGCCACCGGGTCTTCGGCACCGTCGTCCTCCGTGACCGAATCCTCGGCACCCGGGGCGGACCTCCAGTCCGCCAGGAGGTGACACGAGCCTGACCAGGGCGCTCAACCGGTGCCAAAGAAGCAGTCACTACGAGATCGACCCGCGCTTCCCGAACGACGTCACCGCGCGGCACCCGTAGAACCCCGAGAAGAGGAAGAAGCCCATAGGCACGAGAGCGGCTCTACCCGACCACACCGACCAGGAGTTCCTCGACGCCATCCTGGACAGCGTCGACCAGTACCGGGCCGAGCACGGCGCCCCGCCCGTGGAACTCGACCCGGAACTGGCCGAGCACGCCAAGTCCCGCGCCGCGCTGATCTCCACCGAGGGCTATCGCAACCACGGCCACGCGGGGCTCAGCGCCGGGTTGGGTGCGAACCTGTCGTGGCAGGCGTCGTCCGAACCGAACTCCGGACCGACGACGGGCGCGACCGGCAGCCGGCACGGCGAGATCGAGGACCACGACTTCGCGGCCCCGGTCCCCAGCGACTCATCCAAGACCTGGCACTTCACCCAGCTCGTCTGGAAGGGCAGCACCAAGATCGGCGCCGGCCGTGTGCGCGGTCAGGGCGGCAAGTGGTACGAGACCTGCATCGCCGTGGCCTTCTCCCCCGCGGGGACCATGCGAGGCACCTACCAGGACAACGTCTCCCCGCTCCGACAGTTGCGCCAACCGGTCGTAACAACTATGGTTGCGACCGAGCGAGAGGGTAGCCGTGAGCGCGAACAGCAGGTTGACCGTGGCCGTGCACGCCGTGGCGTGGGTCGGGCTGTACCAGCGCCTCGGGCACGAGGTCGCCACCTCGGAGCAGGTCGCCGGCAGCGCGAACACCAATCCGGTGGTGATCCGGCGGTTGCTCGGCGAGCTGCGGGCAGCCGGGCTGGTGAAGTCGCAGCGCGGGTCCGGGGCGGGTTGGACGTTGGCGCGGGACATGGTCGACATCACGTTGCTCGACGTCTACGACGCGATCGAGTCCGGCCCCCTGTTCGGGATGCACCGGGCCGAGCCGAACCAGGGCTGCGTCGTGGGGGCGGGAATCCAGCCCGCGATGAAATCGGTGTACGACAGGCTCGACCGGTCACTGAGGGCGGAACTGGCCGCCACGACCGTCGAGGACGTGCTCAAGGACGTTCTCGCGACTCGCTAGAAAACCCTGCGTGGCCCCGACCGGGGCTCACGCCGACCTTCGATGTAACAAGTTCAGTTACCTCTGATTGGTGGAGACCATGGGACAGATGACCGGTAGGACCGCACTGGTGACCGGCGGGTCGAGCGGGATCGGGCGGGCCGTCGCGCAGCGGTTCGCCGACGACGGGGCTCGCGTCTACCTGACCGGCAGGCGGGAGGCGGAGCTGGAGACGGCGGCGAAGGAGATCGGGCCGAACGCGGTGGCGGTGCGCTGCGACGTGTCCGTGGCCGCCGACCTCGACCACGTCTTCGACGTCATCCGCCAGGACGGCCGCACGCTCGACACCGTGGTCGCCAACGCGGGCCTGGGATCGTTGACCAGCCTGGAGGACACCACCGAGGAGCAGTTCGACCACGTCTTCGGCGTGAACGTGAAGGGCACCCTCCAGACCGTGCAGAAGGCGTTGCCGCTGCTGGAGCCGTCGGCGACGGTGATCCTGCTGTCGTCGACCACCACGAGCGGCGGCGAGGCAGGCATGGGCGTGTACGCCGCGTCCAAGGCCGCCATCCGCAGCCTCGGCCGCACCTTCGCCGTTGAACTCGCGCCGCGGGGCATCCGGGTCAACGTGATCACTCCGGGCCCGACGGAGACGCCCGCCATCACGGGTCTCGCGGCCCAGTCCGGCCACAGCACCGCCCAGTTCCAGGAGTCGCTGGCCTCCCGCACCGCGCTCAAGCGCATGGGCAGGCCCGAGGAGGTCGCCGCGATGGCCGCGTTCCTCGCGAGCGCGGAGAGTTCGTTCTCCACCGGCGCCGAGTTCTTCGTCGACGGCGGACAGGCCCAGATCTGACGTGGCCGACAGCAGTCCGGCGATCCGCGCGACCGTCATGCCGGTCGCGCGTCGAGCGCAACCACGATCTCGTCGCGTGGAGCAACGTGGTCACCAAGCCGGTCGCAGGGCTGGAACCCCTCGACAATGCCCTTGCCGGCGCCGAACGGCTTGCGTCCCGGGTTCGAGTTGATGTTGTTGGTGTAGTGGTGCACGGTGCCGGTGGCCGGCGTGGTGCGCTCGGAGCGCACCACGCCGCCCGACCGACACGGACGACATTCCTGGTGAGCACAAGGACACCGAGGGCACGCTTCCTGGAGACCAGGCCATTTTCCCGAGTGGCTCACCGTCATTCCCGGATTTCGCCTGGTGCTTCAATCGGTGCCATGTCACTCGACGAACTGCGCGACCTGCTGTCCCGTCACGCGCGACCCGATCTGAGCACGGCCATCGAGGACGTCCGCATCTTCCGGGCCTACGAGCCCACTCCTCCGACGCCGACCACGTACGGCAAGGTTCTCGCCCTCGTCGCCCAGGGGACCAAGCGCTTCGCGCTGGGCGACCACGTCTACGAGTACAGCGCCGGGCAGTACCTCATCGCGTCGGTCGACCTGCCGGTGACCGCCTACTTCCAGAAGGCCAGCCAGGACCGGCCGGGGCTCGGTGTCGGGTTGACGCTCCACCCGTCGGCCGTCGCCGAGGTGCTGCTGCAGGCGGATCCCCGCGACCTGCCGGACATCGGCCGGGGCACGCCGCCCGGTCTCGCCGTCAGCACCGCACCCGCCGAACTGGTCGAGGCCGTCCTGCGGCTCCTGCGACTCCTCGACCACCCCCGTGACATCACCGTGCTGGCGCCCCTGGTCAAGCGCGAGATCCTCTGGCGGCTGATCACCGGCGAGCAGGGCGCCGTCCTGCGCCGGTTCGGCTTGCCCGACAACGGATTCAGCCACGTCGTCCGCGCTGTCCAGTGGATCCGCGACCACTTCGCCCAGCCCTTTCGCGTCGAGGAGGTGGCGCGGCAGGCGAGCATGAGCGTGTCCGCCTTCCACCGCAACTTCCACGCGATCACCGCGATGAGCCCCATCCAGTTCCAGAAGCAGATCCGGTTGCAGCAAGCCCGGCTCCTGCTGCACGCGGACCCCGGCGACATCGCGGGCGTCAGCCGCCGAGTCGGCTACCAGAGCCCCGCGCAGTTCAGCCGCGACTACCGGCGCCAGTTCGGCGGTCCACCCAGCCAAGACGCCCCACGGGTTCGCACGACCGCACGGGCCGCCACGCCGGGATAGAACGACCAACGACGCGGAGGCGCTCGCTCCGAGCTCGCCGCCCTGAGCCTGCACGGCCCTGGCCGTCGACCATTCCGAGAGGATCGAGCAAGAACGCGCTCTTTATGCACAACAAATCCTCACGGAATGACTGGTTGACTACGGACAATCTCAGTCCGAGTTCACCTGTGATGGCGATGGGGAAAAACGATGACAGAAGCCATCAGCAGCGATATCTCGCTGCACGTGAATGGAACCCCGCACCGGCTGGCGGTCGACAACCGCAGGACGCTGTTGGACGCGTTGCGGGAGGACCTCGCTCACACCGGCCCGAAGAAGGGCTGCGACCACGGGCAATGCGGCGCGTGCACCGTTCTGCTCGACGGCCGCCGGGTGGTGTCGTGCCTGACGCTCGCGGTCGCCGCCGAGGGATCCGCCGTCACCACCATCGAAGGTGTGGCGGGCGATGGCGAGCTGCGGCCGATCCAGCAGGAATTCCTGCGACTCGATGGTTTCCAGTGCGGCTACTGCACGCCGGGGCAGATCTGCTCGGCGATCGGAATGCTCGCCGAGCACGCCGCGGGCTGGCCCAGTGCGGTCACCGCCGACGTGTCTCCCGAGAGCCCCGCGCCGCGGTTGGACGCGGGCGAGGTGCGGGAAAGGATGAGCGGCAACCTGTGCCGCTGCAGCGCGTACCCGTCGATCGTGCGCGCCGTGCTCGAGACGGCCGCCCGTGAGGAGGCGACGCGATGAAGGAGTTCGCCTACCAGCGCGCGATCGAGGTCCGCGACGCCCTCACGCTGGTCTCCGGGCAGCCCGGCGCCCGTTACCTGGGCGGTGGCACGAACCTCCTCGACCTGATGAAGAACGGCGTCGAGGAGCCGGTGCGGCTCGTGGACGTCCGGTTCCTCCCGCTGGACGGCGTCCGGGAGGAACCGGGCGGCGAACTGGTCATCGGGGCGACCACGACCAACAGCGACGCCGCCGCCCACCACGCGGTGCGCCGCCGCTACCCGGCGTTGACCCAG
The DNA here is from genome assembly GCA_049997955.1 of Umezawaea sp. cmx-9-4. Taxonomy (GTDB): domain Bacteria; phylum Actinomycetota; class Actinomycetes; order Mycobacteriales; family Pseudonocardiaceae; genus Umezawaea. Next base: position 109,755 of record JAEBDY010000020.1, read on the forward strand.
GCGATCCTGGCCGGCGCGTCCGGCCAGTTGCGCAACATGGCCACGGTGGGCGGCAACCTGGTGCAGCGGACCCGGTGCGCCTACTTCGCCGACCTCTCCCAGCCGTGCAACAAGAGGACCCCCGGCAGCGGGTGCCCGGCGATCACCGGGAGCCACCACAACCACGCCGTCCTCGGGCTGTCCGACCACTGCGCGGCCACCCACCCCTCGGACATGGCGGTCGCGCTGTCCACGTTCGACGCGGTCGTGCGCTACGAGACGCTCGACGGCCCCGCCGAGGTCCTGCTGACGGACTTCTACCTGCCGGTCGACGACCGGCCCGACCGCGAGACCGTGCTGCCGCCCGGCGCGTTGATCACGGCGGTCGTCCTCCCGGCGGCGGCGTCCGCCGGGCGCTCGCGGTACCGCAAGGTCCGCGAACGGGCGTCCTACGCGTTCGCCACCGTCTCCGTCGCGGCCGCGCTGGACGTGCGCGACGGCGTGGTGCAAGACGTGCGGATCACCCTCGGCGGCGTCGCGTCCCGCCCTTGGCGGGCCCGGCGTGCCGAAGCAGTCCTGCTCGACGGGCCCGCTACCGCCGACCGCTTCCGCGACGCCGCCGAAGTGGAACTGGCGGCCGCAAAGCCGTTGCGCGACAACGAGTACAAGGTGACGCTCGCACGCAACCTCATCGAGGCCGTGCTGAGCGAACTGACCGGAACGGAGGACGAGCGATGAACGCCGGTTCATCCACCGGTGCCGTCGGCACCCCGAGCACCCGTGTCGAAGGCCGGATCAAGGTCACCGGCGCCGCCCACTACGCCGCCGACGTGCCGATGCCGGACCTGGTCCACGGCTGGATGGTGACCGCTACCGCCTCCCGCGGCCGGGTGCGCGACATCGACGTTTCGGCCGCGCTCGGCATGCCGGGTGTGCTGGGCGTGCTCGACCACCGCAACGCGCCGCGGCTCGATCCGCGGGCGGGCAACTACTTCGGCCCGGACGGCAGCCTCCAACTGCTTCAGGACGACGTGATCCCGTACGCGGGCAGGCCGATCGCGCTGGTGGTCGCGGAAACCCCCGAGCAGGCACGGGCGGCGGCGGCCGCGCTGCGGGTGACCTACCTCGTGGAGCCGCACGACCTGGACTTCCACCTGGAGCACCCGGCCGCGCGCCCGGCGTCGACCGCCTTCGGCCCGGAGGCCGACACCGGTGACCTGGAAGCGGAACTGGCGGCGTCCGCGGTGGTGGTCGACGAGCGGTACCGCACGCCGGAGGAGAGCCACAGCGCGATGGAGCCGCACGCCGCGACGGTGTGGTGGCAGGACGACCACCTGCACGCGGTGGATTCCAACCAGGGGCCGTTCAGCGTGGCCCAGGTGCTGTCCGCGTTGTTCCTCCTCGACCTGGACAGGGTGCACGTCCGCGCCGAACACGTCGGCGGCGGGTTCGGCGGCAAGGGGATGTGCGGCCCGCAGGTGATCCTGGCGGCCATGGCGGCCAGGCACTTCCGGCGTCCGACGCGCGTCACCCTGACCCGCCACCAGGTGTTCGTGGCGACCGCGCTACGGCCCCCGACCGACCAGTCGCTGCGCATCGGCGCCGATGCCGACGGCCGCCTGCGCGCCATCGACCACCACCCGGCGTACGCCCTCTCCCCGCTCGCCGAGTACATCGAGGGGTGCACCGAGCAGGCCAGGATCCTCTACGCGGCGCCCGCGATCCGAACGCGGCTCACCGCCGTGCCGATCGACATCCTGCCGCCGTGCTCCATGCGCGGACCGGGTGCGACGCCCGGCTCCTTCGCCCTCGAATCCGCCATGGACGAGGTGGCGGAGCGGCTGAACCTGGACCCCGTCGACCTCCGGCTGCGCAACCAGCCGTCGGTGGGGGCCGTGTCCGGACTCCCGTTCAGCAGCCGCCGCCTGATCACCTGCCTGCGCGAAGGCGCGCGCCGGTTCGGGTGGTCCGGGCGCGACCCGCGCCCCCGGCTCCGGCGCGAAGGTCACCTGCTCGTCGGCACCGGCATGGCCGCGACCTCCTTCAGCGCCGGGGTGTTCCCGTCGTCGGCGTCGATCACCGCGGAAGCGGACGGCACGTTCACGGTGGCCATCGGCGCGTCCGACATCGGCACCGGCGCGCGCACGGCGCTGACGGCCGTCGCCGCCGACGCGCTCGGGGTCGGCACCGACAGGATCCTGCTCCGGATCGGCGACAGCGACCTCGGCATGGCGTGGGGCGCGGGCGGCTCCCGCGGCACGACCTCCTGGTCCTTCGCCATCACCGAGGCGGCGAAGGAACTGGAGAAGTCCTTGGGCGACGTGACCCGACCGGTCACCGCGACCGTCGACACCACCGCGCTCATCGACTACCAGCCGGTCCGGGAACGGCAGACCTTCAGCGCCGTCTTCGCCGAGGTCACCGCGGATCCGGCCACCGGCGAGGTGCGGGTGCGCCGCCTGCTCGGCATGTTCGCCGTGGGCCGGGTGATCAACCCCTTGCTGGCGCGCAGCCAGGTGGTCGGTGGAATGATCATGGGGCTGTCGATGGCCCTGCACGAGGAGAGCGTCCGGGACCCGGCCACCGGCAGGCAGGTCAACGCCGACTTCGCCGGCTACCACATCGCCGCGCACGCGGACGTCCCCGACGTCGAGGGCGACTTCGTGCCGGACTACGAGCCCCAGGACCCTTCCGGGTTCAACGGTCTCGGCGAGATCGGCACGGCGGGCACCGCGGCCGCCATCGCCAACGCCGTCTGGCACGCCACCGGCACGCGCCACCGGACCCTGCCGATCCGCCTGGACCGCGTGCTGGAGCCCGCAGGAGTTCAAAGCCCCCCGGACAGGGGGTGACGCGGTCAAGCCTGCACTGCCGATGAGCGCGACCGCACGCGCCGCCCTACGCCCCTGCGTGGAGCGAACCGGTGAGGTGGGCTCGGGCCGCGGCGAGGAAGTCGGCGACCAGCGGGTTGGGGTCGTCGGCGCGGGTGGCGAGCACGACCTGGTAGGGATCGGCGCCCGAGATGGGGACGGTGGTGACGTCCTGGTGGAGGGTGCTGCGCCGGTCGCCCGCGGGCAGCACGCCGACGGCTCGGCCGCTCGCCACGAGTTCGAGCTTGTCCTGGAAGCCGATGACGACCTCGCCGGGTCCGGCGAGGGGCCTGCTCGGACTCCAGGCGGCGGCGGTGCCGGAGCAGGGAACGACCTCCTCGTCGGCGAAGTCGTCCGGCGTGATGGACTCCTTGCCCGCCAAGCGGTGGGAGGTCGGCACGACGAGCACCCGCGGCTCGTCGTAGAGCACGGTCACGCGCAGCCCGTCGGTCGCGAACGGCAGCGGAACCCGCGCGACCAGCGCGTCCACCCGGCGCTCCTGGAGCGCCCCGGCGTCGTGCCAGTCCAGGTGGCGCGTGCGGACCAGCGCGTCCGGGTGGCGGTGGCGCAGGTCGCGCACCGCGGGGGTGACGACGATGTCCTCGACGTACCCGATGCTGATCTCGTGCGGTGCGGCCGCCGCCCGTGCGGTGAGCACTGCCTGGTGCGCGGCCAGGAGCGCCGCTCGTGCCTGCGGGAGGAACGCCCGGCCCGCCTCGGTGAGGCGGGTGCCCTGCGGGGTCCGGTCGAACAGGCGGACGCCCACCTGGTCCTCCAGCCGCTGGATCTGACGGCTGAGCGAGGGTTGGGCGACGCGCAGCGCGGCGGCAGCCCGGCCGAAGTTCAACTGCTCCGCCACGACCGTGAAGTAGCCGACCAGCCGCAGGTCGAGGTCCGACCCCGGCACGGGGCCCGCGGTGGAATCTGCGTCAGGCACACCGACGAAGCTACTCCCCCGGTGCGTCGTGCGTCGGGAAGCGGACTCGGGTTCACCACGGCCGGGTTGCCGGTCCACGGAGGAGCACTTCTTCGGCCGCGGACCGGTCGACCGCCTCGACCTGAACCAGCACCGGATCATCACGCCGCACGGAGCACAGCACTCCTTCATCGCTGCGTGGATGACCTGCCGGTGAGCGGTAGCGGTCAGGAGACCACCGGCGGCCAGCGATGCCCGCGCCACTCGTCCCAGGACGTGAATCCGGCCGGTGGATCGTCAACGGGTTCGCTGCCGTCGAGTTCACCTCGCGTCGGGATCTGGATGACGCCCGCCCAGTCGGCGAGTTCCTCGTCGGACATGGGCCACGTGGTGTCCGGCTCGGCGGCTTGGCGCTGGTCGAGGCGTCTCCGCTGCTCGGCCGGGGACACCTCGAAGTAGTGCACCTCCACGCTCGCGCCGCGGTCCGCCGCCGCCTGCCGCAACGCGGAGCGCTCGTCTCGACCCCACAGTCCGTAGTCGATCACCACGTTGCCGCCGAGTTCGAGCGCGCGCAGCCCGATCTCTATGAGCCGCCCTTCGATCACGTCGGAGGCGGATGGCGGGTTCTCGTGCCCGTAGAGGGCCTTCACCCATTCGTCCTTCGTCAGGCGAAGCGCGTTGCGCTCGATCTCCATGCGTCGCGCGGCACTGGTCTTCCCAGTGCCCGGCAGCCCGACCGTCAGGAACAGTGTCGGTCGCTTCATCCCATCCCCCGGTTGAGCGAAAGCCCCATCATCGCCGATCGCGTGCTCCGAGGCACTCCCCTGCCGCCGAACCGGGGCCGGGACGCGGTGGTCCGCTCAGCCGTGACCGCTTCCGGTACGACCGCACCGGACGGGCACCCATCGGTGGTCGTCCGCCACGGCGAAGAGTCCGTCCACCCGGTGCGGAACGCGCCGTCAGCTGCCGATGCTCTGCGCGAAGGTGAAGAAGTCGTTGGGGTCGTACGACTTCTTCACCTCGACCAGCCGCTCGTAGTGGCGATGCCGACCTCGTCCATCAACGCCAGAGCGGTTTCGGGACTCCAGTCCGGCAGCGACCGGCCGCCGACCTTGGTGATGCCCGCCGTCCGCAGCGCGGCGCTGTAGGACGGGGGCACGCGGTGCTGGTGGACGTCGATCCGAGCGGTCATCGCTTCCTCCGGAGCGAGCAGGTGTCCTGGTTGAGGCCGACCGCGACGACCTTGCGGGGCAAGCGAAACAGACCACCGACTCCACCGCGGGCCGGTGAGCGGCGAGCACCCCATCGGGGCCGGCAACCAGACGAAGGATCGAGGCCGACCCCTGGGCGAATCACGTCCGACTACGATGAAATCATGGCAGGCAGGTGGATCGCGGAAATCTGGTTCGACCCGTCCTGCCCGTACACCTGGATCACCTCGCGGTGGCTGGTGGAGGTGACCAGGGTCCGTCCGGTCGAGATCCGCTGGCACGTCATGAGCTTGTCCGTGCTCAACGAGCACCGCGACGACGATCCGGAAGGCGATCCCGACGGCTACCTGTGGGTTCCCGTGCGGGTCTGCGCGGCGGTCGAGCAGCACCACGGGCACGAGGCGTTGGGGCGGTTCTACGCCGCGCTGTGGGCCCACGTCCGCAACGAGGACGAGTGGATGGGTGACCTGGAGACCGCGTTGGTGGAGGCGGGGCTGCCGCGGGAACTGGCCTCGGCCGGGATGTCGCAGGAGTACGACGATGCCGTCCGCGCCTCTCATCAGGAGGGAATCGGTCTGGTCAGCGGCGACACGGGGACACCGGTCATAGCCGTCACCGGTCCCGGAGCCGACCGGACCGCTGTCTTCGGGCCGGTCCTCTCCCGCGTTCCGGAAGGGGAAGAAGCGGCCAGGCTCTGGGACGGCATGCTGCTCATGACCTCCGTGACGGGCTTCCACTCGATCAAAGGTCCACCGCTCGGCGAACCCGAGTTCTGAGTGAACCGCCCGGCTTCGAGCTACGACCGCGCCGACGGGTCCTGCCCGCTCTCGAAGTACGAGACCAACTCCGGGGCCAAGCCCGGCACCTCGCGCGGGATGCCGCCGGCGCGGAGGGACTCGGTGGCCCGCACCCCGGCCGCGACGGCCATGCGCGCGGCGACGGGTGAGGTGTCGGTGATGCCGCCTTCCCGCACGAACCTCAGGAACTCGTCGACGAGGAGCGGATCGGCGCCACCGTGTTCGGCGTCGTCATCGGCGTCCGGTACGGGGTACTCGGCGTCGGCCTGGGCGCGGTAGGCGGAGCGACGGGAGTTCCAGACCTTCACCACCGCGCCGGGCCCGTCGCCGAAGTTCTCCAGGCGGCCGGCGTCGCCGATGACGGTGTAGTTGCGCCAGTAGTCCGGGGTGAAGTGGCACTGCTGGTAGGCGGCCAGCACTCCGTTGTCCAGGCGCAGGTTCACCAGCGACACGTCCTCGACGTCGATGACCGGGTTCAGCCCGCGCTGCGTGTGCGGCGGCCAGTTGCCGTCCTCGTTGTGCCAGTCGGCGTGCTTGGGCTCGCCGGGGACACGCCGGTGCGGGTTGTCGCCGTAGACCATCAGGTCGCCGATGGCCTGCACCTGCTGGGTGTAGCCGTTCGCGAGCCAGTGCAGGACGTCGAGGTCGTGGCTGGCCTTCTGCAGCAGCAGTCCGTTGGTGCGACGACGTTCGGCGTGCCAGTCCTTGAAGTAGTAGTCACCGCCGGAGCCCACGAAGTGCCGGACCCACACCGTTTTGACCTCGCCGATCTCACCCCGCGCGATGATGTCGCGCATCAGGCGGACTACCGGCATGTGCCGCATGTTGTGCCCGACGTAGAGGCGGCTGCCCGTCTCGTAGGCGGTGCGCAGCAGTTCGTCGCACCGCTCGATCGAGATGTCCAGGGGTTTCTCGACGAAGACGGGCTTGCCCGCCTTGAGGGCCTGGCACGCGAGATCGGCATGGGTGTGGTCGGGGGTGAGGACCACCACCGCGTCCACGTCCGGGGACTCGATCACTCCTCTGTGGTCGGCGACGATCAGCGCGTCGGGGAAAGCCTCGTGCGCCTCCGCTCGCGCGGCCACGTCGTGCTCCGCGAGTGCGACGACTCGGCTGCCCGAGCCAGGGCGGTGGGCGATGCGGGCGATCGAACCGCGGAGCCCGAAGCCGAGGACACCGAGACGGATGTCGCGGTGGGTGTTGGTGGTCATGGGAGAGCCTTCCGCGCGGCGCTGATGGTGGTGTGTGGAAGGCGGCCCGAGGCACGGGCACCTCGGGCCGCCCGGATTCAGCTCACGGTGATCTTGTCGATGTCAGGTGCCCAGCCGGAGGGGTTCGCGATGGTGATGGTGTTTCCCCGCCCGGCGCGCAGGGGCAGTGCCACGGTGGTCGTCCTCGTCGTGACCCAGTCGGCGGTGGGCGGGAACTGGACGGTCTGGGGGGTCAGGCCGTTGGCTTGGATCCCGGCGGTGCGGGCTTCCCGGGTGGCGTAGTGCAGCGTCACGGTGCGCGTGCCGCCGTTGCCACCGTCGACGTTGGTGAACGTGAGGGTGCCGCCGTTGCCGAGGTAGCCGACCTTGCCGCCGCCGGAACACCCGCCGCACGCGCTGGTGACCGCGCCTCCCGCCAGGGTGTTGCCAGGGGCTTCGGCCTCGTAGCTCGGCGCGCCGGCGCCGACGGTCATCCCGCCGAGGTCGAGCCATCCGTCAGCGTTCTGGCCCGCGTTGGCGAAGCGCAGCTTCTTGGCGTTGGCGTTGATCGTCTCCAGCGGGTTCTTGGCCTTCAGGACGAGCCGGTAGTTGCCGGTGGTCAAACCGGACAGGTCAACCGGGGCGTCGAAGTACCGGGGATGGCCGAAGTCCCGGTAGGTGGGGTCGGCGCCGACCTGCCAGTCGGGGAAGGCGCGGATGCGGGTGGGCATGACCTGCCGCAGGTCCCAGGAGGTGTCCCACGTCCTGACCACGTTGCCCGCCGGGTCCTTCAGGCCGAGGCTGACGGTCCAGGGGTAGTAGAACGGTGCCACGCCGGTGTTGTCGATCTGCACGCCCACCTTGGTGGTGCCCTGCGCGGTGTCGTGGAAGTAGGCGTTGCGGACGGTGAGGTTGTAGCCCATCAACCGGACGGCGGCGGCCACGTTGGGGTCCGTTGGGGAGTACTCCAGGCTGCGTTCGTTGATCTTCCACGTGGTGTGCTCGAGCTCGATGCACGCCTTCATGTTGTCGACGGGGCCGGAGCCCCCCGGCCAGTTGGCGAACGCGACGGGCTGGATCTCCGGGCGGACCTCACCGCCCATCGAGGCCGTGGTCCACCGGTTCTCCACGCCCTGTTCCAGAGCCTTCTGCAACTGGGCCCAGGGTGCGCCGCCCATGGAGATCGGCAGCGTCACCCCCTGACCTCCTTCGCGGTAGCAGAAGGAGTCGTCGTGGTAGCCGATGGCAGGCAGGTTGTTGGCGGCACCACCCGCGTTGTCCGCGTAGCGCAGTTCGAGCCTGGTGCGGGTGAAGGCGCGGTTGTAGGTGTTGAGGATGTCGGCGGCGTTCGCGTTGGTGGGCATGTAGTTGGGATGGGTGTCGCTCGAGGTGTCGGTGTCGTAGGGCCAGGTGTGCCACTCACCCCACAGGCCGATCAGTCCCAGGTGGATGTAGCCGAGCCGGGGGTCGCCGTCGTAGCGCGCGCCGAAGGCGGTGATGAAGTTCTTGAGCCCGGTCATCAGGAAGGGGTTGTCGTAGTCCGGGCTGGTGACGTCCCAGTAGGCGTTGTGCCGCATGGCGACCCGCCCGTTGAAGCACGCGGGGATGGCGTTGCCGGGATGGGTGCCGGTGCCGCCGCCGGGGTACTCCATGTACAGGCGGATCGCCGCGTGGTTGCCGGCCGCCGCGATGGTGTTGAGCGCGTTGTCCACGATGCTCCAGTTGTAACCGGAGCAGTTGTTCGGGTCCGTCATGACCTCGGACAGGCCGAAGTAGGCCCAGGTCAGCGAGAGCGGGTAGCCGGCGTTCGGGTCGGTGCCCGGCTGGAGGAAGCGGGCGAACCCCTTGAGCGGGTTGTCCAGCGGTGCGTTCGCGGTGGCGAGGGCATGGACGGGCAGACCGGGATCCGGTGCGGGGCCGGGAGCCGGGCGGGCCGGGACGCCCTGCGCGGACACGCCCGCGGCATGGGTGAGTCCGGGCTGCGCCACGGGTAGAAGGGCGACAGCCGCGGCGCACAGGGCGGCCAGAAGCCTCCTGCGTCTGGGGGTGGCTGAAGACATGACGTGACCTCCACAGGGTGAGGAGAGTTGTCGGCTCCAAATAGTTACGCTTCAGGATTGACAAAGTTCCACTATTCCTCATCAATATGTAGCAACAGCGCCCCACTGGCAAGAGGTGTGGCACGAGGGTCCTGATGCGGAGGCGTGTTCATGGGCGCCAGCAAGGCCGCGACGCCGCGGCGACGCGACGACCGCAAGGTGGCATGGCTGTTCCTGGCCCCGGTGCTGGTGGGCTTCGCGCTGTTCTACGCGTACCCGACCGTGCTGGGCGTCTACTACTCGCTCACCGACTACGGCCTGTTGGCCCCACCGAACCTCGTCGGCGCGGAGAACTACCGCGACCTGGTCGAGGACGACAAGTTCTGGAACGCGCTCAAGGTCACCGGCTACTACGTCGTGCTGAACATCGTCTCGCAGACGGTGCTGGGACTCGCCCTGGCCACGTTGATGCACCGCCTGACCCAGTCGGTGGCGATACGCGCGATGCTGCTGGTGCCGTGGCTGGTGCCCAACGTCACCGTGGGTCTGCTGTGGATGTGGATGCTCGACGCCAACATCGGCTTCGTCAACCACGTCCTGCGCGCGGTGGGATTGAGCACCACCGGCTTCCTCACCTCGCCGACGTGGGCGATGCCCACGATCGCGGGCATCAACACCTGGGCCTACGCCGGCTACACGGCTCTGCTGCTGTACGCGGGCATGTTGCAGATCCCCCGGTACCTGTACGAAAGCGCCTCTCTCGACGGCGCAGGCGAGTGGCGGATGTTCACCCGCATCACCCTGCCGCTGCTGCGTCCGGTGCTGGCCCTGGTGCTGGTGGTCTCCCTGATCGGCTCGTTCCAGATCTTCGACACCGTCGCGGTGACCATCAAGAACACCCCGGCCGGCGTTACCAGGGTCATCTACTACTACATCTACGAACAGGCGTTCACGAACTTCCGCATGGGCTACGCCTCCGCCATCGCCGTGGTGCTCGCCTTGCTGCTCGGGGTGCTGACCGTCGTGCAGATGCGTCTCCTGCGCGCTTCCCGCTCGGATCTGGCATGAGGAGAGTGCCCATGACACCCGCTCGCACCCGGATCCCGCAGGCTCGGATCCCGTGGGGCCGGATCGCCGCCTGGGCACTGCTGGCCGTGGCAGCGGTGGCCACGGTCTTCCCGTTCTACTGGATGGTGCGCACCGCGCTCACCCCTGCGGCCGACCTGTACTCGGACGGCGTCGGCCTGCTGCCGGAAAACCCCACGATGATCAACTTTCTCCGGGTGCTCGGGCTGACGAGCCTGCAGGAGTCGCGGGAGGCAGGCGGTTCCGGGGCCAAGGTGGACTTCCTGCGCTACCTGCTCAACTCGTTCGTCTACTGCGGACTGATCACGGTCGTGCAAACGCTGTGCTGCGCGATGGCGGGCTACGCCTTCGCCCGGCTCCGATTTCCCGGCAGGGACCTGGTTTTCGGTGCGCTGGTCGCGGCGCTCATGGTGCCTCCGATCTTCACCCTGCTGCCCAACTTCGTGCTCGTGAAGAACCTCGACTGGCTGAACACCTTCGCGGGCATGGTCGCCCCGACCGTGCTCATGACCCCGTTCGCGGTGTTCTTCCTGCGCCAGTTCTTCCTGTCGATCCCCCGCGAGATCGAGGAAGCGGCCACCTTGGACGGTGTGGGCGGCTGGGGCATGTTCTGGCGCGTCGTGCTGCCGATGAGCCGCGGCCCGTTGCTCACCATCGGACTGACCACCGCGGTGTGGGCCTGGAAGGACTACCTGTGGCCGTTGCTGACCGGACGTGACGAGGAGACCAGGGTGCTGACCGTCGCGCTCGGCATCTTCCTGCAGCAGTCCCCCAACACCCAGCCCGACTGGACCGGGCTGATGGCCGGTTCGACCCTGACCGTGCTGCCCGTGCTCCTACCGCTGATCTTCCTCGGCCGCCGCCTGGTCGAGTCCCTCAACTTCACCGGCCTCAAGTGAGCCGGACCGATCCGAGAGGCAGACAAATCATGCGATCCACACGCCGGCGCGCCGGCGCCCTCCTGCTCAGCCTGGCCCTCACCGCCCCCCTCGCCGCGTGCGGGAGCTCCGGTGACAGCGCCGGGGGGACGACACTGGACTACTGGCTGTGGGACGACAGGCAGCTGGCCGCCTACCAGGAGTGCGCCGACGTCTTCCACGCCGCCAACCCGGACATCACCGTCAAGATCTCGCAGACGGCCTGGAACCAGTACTGGCAGAACCTCACCACCCAGCTCGCCTCGGGCGAAGCCCCCGACGTGTGGACCAACCAGAGCACCTACTACCCGCAGTTCGCCACCCAGAACCAACTCCTGGACGTGGAACCGTTCGTCCAGCGCGACAAGGTCGACCTGACCGCCTACCAGCAGGGCCTGAGCGACGTGTGGGTCAAGGACGGCAAGCGCTACGGACTGCCGAAGGACTGGGACACGATGGCGCTGGTGGTCAACACCGAAGCGCTCGACAAGCAGGGCGTCGACCCCGCGCAGCTGGAGGACCTCACCTGGAACCCGGCCGACGGCGGCACGTTCGAGCAGGTGATCGCCAAGGCCACCGTCGACGCAGGCGGCCGCAATGGTCTCGACCCCGCGTTCGACAAGAACAACGTCCAGGTCTACGGGTTCCTCCCCGAGTGGGCCGATGGCGGCAACGGGCAGAACGGCTGGGGCATCCTCGCCGCGGCCAACGGGTTCGGCTACCTCGACAAGAACCCCTGGGGCACCCGGTACAAGTACGGCGACCCCGAGCTGGCCGAGACCATCACCTGGTTCAAGCGCCTCATCGACAAGGGGTACGCGCCCCGTCTCGACAAGCAGTCCAGCGTCGCCAACTCGGAGTTGCTCCTCGCGGGCAAGGGCGCGATTTCCTTCACCGGCTCGTGGACCATCCTCACCTTCACCGACCCCAAGGTGAAGCAGAAGTTCGCCTTCAAGCCCCTGCCAGCTGGGCCGTCGGGACGCAAGAGCCCCATCAACGGCCTGTCCGACGCCATCTGGGCCGGCAGCAAGCATCCGGAGCAGGCCTGGAAATGGGTCAAGTTCCTGGGCTCGTCCGACTGCCAGGACCGCGTCGCCCACCGTGCCGTGGTGTTCCCCGCCATCACCAGTGCCAGCGCGAAGGCGGATGCCGCACACCAGGCCCAGGGCCGTGACGTGCGCGCCTTCACCGACGCCGCCAAGAACACCTTCCTGCTGCCCATCACGGAGCACGGCACCGAGCTCAACCTGATGGTCCAGGACGCCATCCAGTCCATCGTCCTCGGCGACGCCAAGGCCGACGAGGGGCTGGAGGACCTGAACAACAAGGTCAACGCCCTCTTCGAGTAGTCGTTCACCCCATCTCACGCGAGGACAGCCATGGCTCAACTCCTGACCGTCGGCGGCCGCACGTTCGGCGCCGAACTCGAAGGCGGAGGCACTCCGCGGCTCGTCGACGGAGGCCTGCTGCTGCCTCCCGGGCGGGCCGCCCTCCTGCACGGGTTCGGCGACGCGCCCTTCTACCGGCACGGACACAACTCGTGGAGTCCCTGCGGGTGGCGCCACCTCTCCGACGTCCCCCTGCGCATCGCCGGCGCCGAGCGCCGCCTCACGGCGGACGACACCACGTGGGACGACCCCGGCCGTCACCACTCCTCCGCGGTCGCCGCCGTGGCGGGACCTGACGGACGGGTGCTGCTCCTCGGAGCCCTGGGCTTGGGTGTACCCCGGCTCGCCGCCGACCAGGACACCCTCGTCGGCTGGTACGAGTCCGGCGGGGCCCCGTGGTTCCTCGCCTACGGCGACGAGGACGACGTCTTCGCCGCCTACGCCGAGCACCTCGCCGCGCGCCTCGGGCGCAGCACCAAACGGGCGGGCAACGTGTGGTGCAGCTGGTACGCCTACTACGAGAACATCACCGAGGACCAGCTCACCAAGGACATCGCCGCCCTGAAGGGCCTGCCCTTCGACGTGGTCCAGATCGACGACGGCTGGCAGGAGCTGGTGGGCGACTGGCACGCCAACCCCAAGTTCCCCGCCGGGATGCGGGCGCTGGCCGACCGGATCGCGGACGCGGGGCTGCGCCCCGGTCTGTGGCTCGCCCCCTTCATCGTCCACCCCGACTCCCGAACCGCGCGCGAGCGGCCGGAGCTCCTGCTGCGCGACGCCGGCGGAGCGCCGGTCACCGCGGGCCACAACTGGGGGACCGGGTACTGGACGCTCGACCTCACCCTCCCCTCGGTACAGGACCACCTGCGGGAGACCGTCCACCGCCTGACCCACGAGTGGGGATTCGGCTACCTCAAGCTCGACTTCCTCCAGGCGGGCACCACGCCCGGTTCCCACTTCGCTGACGTGGACCGCGAGGCGGCGTACCGGACCGGCCTGCGCGTCATCCGCGAAGCAGCCGGGGACGAGGTCTACCTGCTGGGCAGTGGCGCGCCGCTGCTGCCCTCGCTCGGCCTGGTCGACGGACTGCGCAGCGGCCCGGACGTCGCCCCGATGTGGGACCACTACGCCACGCGGGACCCCTCCGACGCCCTGGCCCGCAACGCCGTCGTCAACACCCTGCACCGCCTGTGGCACGCGCCCCTGCTCGAAGTCGACCCGGACGTCGTGTACTTCCGCAGCCGTCTCAACCTGCTCACCGACGGGCAGCAGGGCTGGCTGCGCGATCTGGCCGACATCTGCGGCTTCCGCGCGGTCTCGGATCCGCCCGGCTGGCTGCGCCCCGACGAACTGGAGGCGATGACCCGCTACCTCGAACACCGGCCCGACATCCGCAAGCTGGGACGCTACCGGTTCTCGCTCGACGGACGCGAGGTCGACTTCACCCCGGCGGTCGACCAGGGCACCGAACAGGTGTATCCGATCACTTGAGTCCCGACGCGCGGCCGGACTTAGTAAACTACGTAGCAATATTAGTGGTGGCTACGCGCTTTTCAGAGGGGTACGACATGGCGATGAGCGGAACAGACCCGTCTCGGATGCGGGAGATGAACCAGCTGTCCGTCCTGTGGGCCCTGCGCGGCACCCCACCCTCGACCGTCACCGAACTCGCCGGTCGGACGGGCCTGTCCCGGCCCGCGGCGGACGTGCTCGTGCAGCAGTTGGTGGCCGACGGCTGGGCCGAGGTCGAGGAACCGGGGGCCAGCAGCACGGTGGGACGGCCCGCCCGGCGCTACCGCTTCCGCGCAGGCGCCGGGCACGTGCTCGGCATCGACATCGGCGTGCACAAGATCCTCGTCATGCTCTGCGACCTGGAGGGGAACCCGGTCCGGTCCGTGCGCCGCCCGGCCGACCCGCAAGCCAGTCCCGACGCGCGACTCGCCTCGGTGGACCAGACCATCGACGACGTGCTGCACCAGGCAGGCATGGTGGCCACCGACATCTGGGCGGTCACCGTCGGAGTGACCGGCCCGGTCGACGAGAACGGGCGCACCATCATCTCCACACCCTTGCCGGGGTGGCGCGAAGCCGATCCCATCGCCCACCTGCGACCGCGGTTCACCTGCCCGATCCGGGTGGAGAACGACTGCAAGCTCGCCGCGGTCGCCGAACGCTGGAAGGGCGTCGCCCAGGACGCCGACGACATCGTGTACCTGCTCGCCGGTCTGCGCACCGGCGCGGGCCTCATCATCGACGGCACCCTTCGTCGCGGTCACGGTGGCGTGGCCGGGGAGATAGGAGCGCTCAAGGCCGTGCGGTGGCTCAACGCGCCGGAGCACCTCGCAGCCTGTCCCGGGGTGCCCGCGGGCGCCAAACCCGGCGATGCCGCGGCCTGGGTGTTCCAGGCCGCGCGGGAAGGCGACAGCGCGGCGAAGACCGCCGTCCAGCGCTACATCCGCGACCTCGCCGTCGGCGTCGCCGCCCTCGTGCTCACCCTCGACCCGCAGATCGTCGTCTACGGCGGCGGGTTCTCCCGTTCCGCCGACCTGGTCCTCGACCCGTTGCGCCGCGAACTCGCCAAGCACTGCCTGCGCGTGCCGGAACTGCGCGCCTCCACCCTCAGCGACGAGAGCGTCGCACTGGGCGCGTTGCGACTCGCCCTGGACCAGGTGGACAGCACACTGCTCAGCAGCCGGCTTGCCGCGCCCGCAGCACCCCAGTTCTCCTGAACGCGCTCGACCGTCCCAAACGAACACAGGGACGGCGAACTGCGGATGCCGACGCAGAGACGTGGACCGCACGAGTGCAGCACGGAACCCGTGCGCGACGTGATCGAGCACGGTTCGTTTCGGGTTGTGCGGCTCTGTGACCAACGCGCCCCGACCGAGTGATGTCTTACCCCATCGAAGTACTTGCGGTATGAATCGGCTTGATGATCGCAGTCCGGGGCATCCCTAGGTCTGCGCCTGGCGCAAGCGTGTCGGACCGTCCGGCACCGCGCTCGGCGCGAGGACGAAGGGACGATCCGATGTTGCGTGCGCTCTCCCTGACGATGTCACGTGTATCCGTTCTGGCCTGCACCGCGTTCGCCGCAGCGGCGCTCTCGGCGTTCGCCGCGGCCCCTGCTCACGCGGATCCCGGTATTTGCATCGACCACGTCATGGAAATGGGCCATCCCGCGAACGCCACGGTGCTCAAGGCGTGCAAGATCGCGAAGACGGGCAGGGCGAGCGACGTCCGGACGTGCCGCCGCATGCTGCTCGACGACGGTGTGCCCTCCGCTGTCGCGCAGAAGGCGTGCCGGATCGCCTCCTACCCGGATCCGGTGTCCTGACGGGTCACTGTCACGCAACGCCACTCCGCGGTGCCGGTCCCCGTTCGGGAAATTCCCTTTCAGGTGAACAGGCCTCGTCGAGTGCTCCACCGGTTGCGGATTCGCGGCCGCGAATCGACCATCGACCCCTGAGTGGATGCGTGACCCCGAGTTTTCCGTTGGGTTCCGAGGAGGCGTCATGGCATTGGCGAACGATCACGGTACGACTCGGCTCGAACGGCGTGCCTGTCGCCTGCGAGTGATCTTCCGGTTGCGCGTCCAGGATGGTCTCGAAGACCGATTTCTGGCTTCCTACCGCAAGATCCGCCATCAAGTGGCGCAAGTGGACGGTTACCTCGGTGACCAGTTGTGCCAATCGACCACCGACGTCGGGGACTGGGTCATCACCAGCGAGTGGGAGAGCCCCGAGCACTTCCGGCGTTGGGAGTCCGGCACCGGCCACCGCGAACTCGCCGCCCCGCTGATGGAGTGCGTGACCACGCGGGAATCTTCGCGCTACCACGTCCGGCTCGCCACGGTGGCCGGGCAGAGCGCTGACATCGATCAGGTACTGGTGGGAGGAGACTCGTGAACCGCTATGCGTTGACGTTCCCGGTGCGAGCGGGATCAGAGGCCGCGGTGGCCGAGATCCTGGGCGGGTACAGCGGCCCGCCGCCGGGCCGTCCCCAGGCCGCACGGCCCTTGCTGGACCGGACCTCGGTGTTCATGGCCGGCCCGACCGTGGTGCGGGTGGTCGACATCACCTGCGCGCCGCACGAGGCGATTCGCCACCTGGCGAGCCAGCCGCAGATCCGGGCGGTGGAGGAACGGCTGCGGCCTTACCTGGTCGAGGACCGCGACCTGTCCGATGAGGACAGTCGACGGCGCTTCCTGTCGACCGCGGTGATGCGGGTGGTGGCGCAGCACGGCGGGCCGACCGATCACGCGGCCAGGACGGCTGTTCTGTACCAGGCCGCACCCGGGGCGGGTCCCGACGTGGCGCGGATGCTCGCCGAGCGGGACCGGGACGCCGCCCGCGGAGCCACCGTGTTCCGCCGCCGGGACCTGATCGTGCACCTGGTGGAGGGCCCCGCCGACGTCCCGGTCGTGCCGCCGCCGGACGCGGTGATCGTCCACGTCCGGTCGGCGCTCCCGATGACCCTGGTCACCGATCGCATCGTGGAGCGGGTGTCATGACCAGCCAACTGCACCGGACGGTCCGTCCGGAGGACGTCGTGGCCAACCTGGCGAGGGGCGGCGACATCCGGGTCATGCTCGGCCCGTCGACCGTGGGCGCGACCAGCGGGTTCCTCGGGGTGGTGACCGTGCTCCCCGGTGAGCAGGTCAACGAGCACTACCACCCGTACTCCGAGGAGTTCCTGTACGTCGTCGAGGGTCAGGTGGAACTGGACCTCGACGACGTGCCGCACCCGATGGGCGTGGACCAAGCGCTCATGGTCCCGATCGGGGTTCGCCACCGGGTCCGCAACACCGGGACCGTCCCCGCGCGGCTGGTGTTCCACCTCAGTCCGCTCGCGCCCCGACCCGCTCTGGGGCACGTGGACACGGAGCGGTCGCTGTGACGCGCCGGGTGGCCGTCACCGGCCTCGGGGTGGTCGCACCGGGGGGCGTCGGGGTGAAGGCGTTCTGGGAGTTGATGACCTCCGGGCGCACCGCCACCCGGCCGATCACCCTCTTCCCCGCGCAGGGCTTCCGGTCCAGGATCGCCGCGGAATGCGACTTCGACCCTCGGGAGGCGGGCCTCCTCTCGGCCGAGATCGACCGGATGGACCGCTACGTCCAGTTCGCCGTGGTCGCCGCGCACGAGGCGTGGGCCCAAGCGCAGGTCGAGGTGGCGGACCCGTGGCGGGTGGGCGTGTGCATGGGATCAGCGGTGGGCGGCACGACGCTGCTGGAACACGACTACGTGGCCACCTCCGGCACCGGTGAGCGGTGGCTGGTCGACGCGGACCTCGCCTCGCCGTTCCTGCACCGCGCCCTGTCCCCCGCGTCGTTGGCCGCGGAGGTGGCCGACGCGGTCGGCGCCGGCGGACCGGTGCGCACGGTGTCCACCGGTTGCACGGCGGGTTTGGACGCCGTGGGCCACGCCGCCCGTCTGATCGAGGAGGGGCGGGCCGACGTGGTGGTCGCGGGTGCGGCGGAATCGCCGATCTCGCCGATCACGGTGGCCTGCTTCGACGCCATCCGCGCGACCTCGGCGCGCAACGACGATCCCGAGCACGCCGCGCGACCGTTCGACCGCGACCGGGACGGGTTCGTGCTCGGCGAGGGTGCGGCCGTGCTGGTGCTGGAGGACTGGGAGCACGCCCGCCGCCGCGGCGCGCTGGTGCTGGCCGAGGTGACCGGTTTCGCCACCCGCAGCAACGCCCACCACATGACCGGGTTGACCACCGAGGGCGTGGAGATGGCCGAGGCCGTGCGGCAGGCCCTGAACCAGGCGGAGACCCCGGCCGCCGACATCGACTACGTCAACGCCCACGGCTCCGGCACCCGGCAGAACGATCGGCACGAGACCGCGGCGTTCAAACGGGTGTTCGGCGAGCGGGCGCACGCCGTGCCGGTCAGTTCGATCAAGTCCATGATCGGCCACTCCCTGGGCGCCATCGGCGCCATCGAGCTGACCGCGTGCGTCCTGGCCCTCACCCACGGCGTCATCCCACCGACCGCGAACCTGGACACCCCCGATCCCGAGTGCGACCTGGACTACGTGCCGCACACCGCGCGGGAGGAGGACCTGCGGACGGTGCTGTCGGTGGGCAGCGGTTTCGGCGGGTTCCAGTCCGCTGTCGTGCTCGCCCGCCCGGAGCGGGTATGAGCCCGGCGGCCACGAAGGACTCGACGGCCGTCATCACCGGTCTCGGCGTGGTGGCGCCGGGCGGGATCGGGGTCGAGCGGTTCTGGCCCGCGATCCGCGACGGACGTCGTTCCCTCGGCGCGTTGACCCGGTTCCAGCCCAACCCGTACCCGGTCGTCGTCGCCGGTGAGGTGCACGGGTTCGAGCAAGCCGCGTGGGTCGACGGGCCCATCGCGGTGCAAACCGACCGGTTCACCCACTTCGCCCTCGCCGCGGCGACGATGGCGCTGCGCGAGGCCGACCTCGATCCGGTCGACGTGCCGCCGTTCGAATTCGGCGTGATCACCGCGAGCTATTCCGGCGGCGTCGAGTTCGGTCAGCGGGAGATCGAACGGCTCTGGCGGAACGGCCCCGAGCACGTCGGCCCGTACCAGTCGATCGCTTGGTTCTACGCGGCCTGCACCGGCCAGATCTCGATCGGCAACGGTCTGCGCGGCCCGTCCGGCGTGCTGGTCGCGGACGAGGCGGGCGGCCTGGACGCCTTGGCGGGCGCGTGCTCCGAACTCCGGCGCGGCGCCACGGCCATGCTCGTGGGCGGCACCGAGGCCCCGTTCTGCCCGTACGCGATCTGCTGCCAACTGGGTCACGGACTGCTCAGCTCCGGCGACGACCCGACCACCGCGTACCTGCCCTTCACCTCCCGCGCCGCCGGGTTCGCCCCAGGGGAGGGAGGCGCGATGCTCGTGGTCGAGGGCGCCGGCGCGGCTCGCAGGCGCGGCGCGCGGGCACGCGCCGTCGTCGCCGGGTACGGCGCCACCTTCACCGGCCCGCAGCGGTACGACCGATCAGCCGAAGGCCTGGAGCGGGCGGTGCGGAGCGCGGTGGCCGAGGCGGACGTGAACCTCGCGGAGGTGGACGTGGTCTTCCTCGACGCGCTGGGCGACGGGCGAGCCGACCTCGCCGAGTTCGAGGCGCTGCGGTCGCTGTTCGGCAGCAGGACGAACAGGGTGCCCGTCACGGCGCCGAAGACCGGTTTCGGACGCTGCTACGCGGGCGCCGCGGCCCTCGACGTGGCCGCGGCGGTCCTCGCACTCGAACACGGCGCGATCCCGCCCACCCCCAACGTCGGCGAGTGCCGGTTCGACCTGGACCTCGTCACCGGCCCCGCCCGCGAGGCCGACATCCGCACCGCGCTGGTCCTGTCGCGAGGTTTGTACGGCGGGAACTCGGCGGTGGTCCTGAAGCGTCCGGAACCGAACGAAGGAGGCAACTGACCGTGGACACCACACTTTCCCCGACCGACCTGGCGGCGTTGATCAACCGGTGCACGGGTGTCGCGGTCACCAGCGACCAGGTGCGATTCTCCCAGCTGAGCTTCGACGAACTCGGCGTGGACTCCCTGGGTCTGATGGGCGTCGTGGCGGAGTTGCAGCGCAACCACGGCATGTCCCGCGGGGTCGACGTGGCACCGAACCAGTCGCCGCGCGAACTGCTGTCCCTGCTGACCGGGGAGGCGTGACATGAGCGGGCACACGGAGAACGAGATCGTCATCGCCGCCCCGATGGACCTGCTGTGGGAGCGCACGAACGACGTCGAGAACTGGCCCGACCTGTTCAGCGAGTACGCCGCGGCGCAGGTGCTGGAACGCGAGGGCGACCGGGTGCTGTTCCGGCTCACCATGCACCCGGACGAGAACGGCCAGGTCTGGAGCTGGGTTTCCGAGCGGGTCGCCGATCCCGCGACCCGGACGGTCACCGCCCGACGCGTCGAAACCGGCCCGTTCGAGCGGATGGACATCCGGTGGACCTACCAGGACGTCGAGGGCGGCGTGCTGATGCGCTGGGTGCAGGACTTCGCCATGAAGCCGACCGCGCCGATCGACGACGACGCGATGACCCGACGGATCAACGACAACAGCCGGACGCAGATGGCCTTGATCAAGCGGAAGGTGGAGGAATTCGCGTGCACCGCGCCCTGATCGTGGCCCGCCTGGAACCCGGCTCCGTGGACGAGATCGCCCACGTGTTCACCGAATCCGACCGCAACACGGACCTGCCTGCCGTGATCGGTGTACGCGGTCGCAGCCTGTTCCGGTTCGGCGGCCTGTACCTGCACCTGATCGAGGGAGAGCGACCGATCGGGCAGGCGGTCGCCGAACACCGGGACCACCCCCAGTTCCGACGGATCAGCGACGAGCTGCGTCAGCACGTCTCCCCCTACGACCCCGACACCTGGCGCGGACCTCAAGACGCCATGGCTCACGAGTTCTACCGCTGGGAGCGACATGACTGACCACTTCCCGACCGCCACTCCGGTACTGATCGCGGGAGGCGGCGTGACCGGCCTGTCCGCGGCGGTGTTCCTGGCCCGGTACGGCGTGCCCACCCTGGTGGTCGAACGCCACGTCGAGCCGGTCACCGATCCCAGGGCGAGGGCGCTCAACCCGCGCACCATGGAGCTCTACCGCGCCGCGGGCCTGGAGCAGGCCATCCTCGACGTCCGGTCGCCGGTGGCCGACCACACCGTCGTCGCGCACGCCAACACCCTGGCCGGACCGGAACTGCTGCGTCTGCCGAACCGGCTCGGACCGGACACCGAGGGCCTCAGTCCGTGCGGCTGGGCGGCGATCGACCAGAACCAGCTCGAACCGCTCCTGCACGCCCACGCCGTCGCCTCCGGCGCGGACGTGCGCCACCACACCGAGGTCGTCGCCGTGGTCGACACACCCGATGGCGTCCAGGCGACCTTGCGCGACCTCGACACCGGCGACGAGCACCGGGTGGTCGCGGACCACCTCATCGCCGCGGACGGTGCGCGCAGCCCGGTCCGAGCCATGCTCGGCATAGCGCACGACGGGCCGGGGACGATCGCGCGCAAGATCAACGTCTACTTCGAGGCCGACCTGCGCGAACCCCTGCAGGACCGCAAGATCGTCGCGATGACCCTGCGCAATCCCGCCGTGCACGGGTTCCTCACCTCGATCGACGGCGCCAAGCGCTGGCGGTTCGCGATCTCCCTCCGACCCGACCAGGACGCCGCCGAGTTCACCGAGACGCGGTGCGTGGAACTGCTCCTCGCCGCCATCGGCATCGACGTGCCGATCGTGGTCGACCGGATCTCCGACTCGCCGTGGGAGATCCGCGGCCAAGTCGCCCACCGCATGCGCGCCGGACGCGTGCTCGTCGCCGGCGACGCGGCACACGCGATGCCACCGGTGGGGACCTTCGGCGTGGCGACAGGGGTCCAGGACGCCTTCAACCTGGCGTGGAAGATCGGTCTGCTCCAGGCCGGACTGGCCGGCCCCGGACTGCTCGACACCTACGACGCCGAGCGGCTGCCCGTGGCCCAGGCGACCACCAGCCTGACCGTCGAGCGGTACGAACTCGTCAACGGCAAACCGGGCAATCCTCGCGAGAGCGCGGCGCGGCAGCGGATGATGATGTTCGGCTACACCTACCCCGAGGGCGCCTTCCTCCCGGAAACGGGGAGTGAGCCGGGCCGCTTGGAGGATCCGGACCACCCCTCGGGCGCCCCGGGAAGCCGCGCTCCGCACGTGGTGGTGGAGCGCGATGGCAAGGCCGTGTCCACAGTGGACTTCATGGGCCTGTACCCGGTGCTGCTGGGAGGCCCCACGAGCACCGGGTGGTCCGAGGCGGCAGCCGAGATCTCCCGCGGGTCGGGTGTGCCGATCGAGTACCACCGCATCGGCCACGACGGAGCTAGGCGGTTCCTCGACGCTTACGGAATCGCCGAGGACGGGGTGGTTCTGCTGCGCCCGGACGGCTTCATCGCCTGGCGCAGCCGGACCGCGGTCGCACCGGCCGAGCAGTCGGCGACTCTGGGCGAGGTGATCGACCAGCTGCTATCACGCTGACCCGACCGGGCCACCGACGCCGATCTCCATCGTCGCGACCTTGCCGAGCAGCACGGCTCCCGCCGCGCGCAGCCCGCTGATCACCGCGGCGGTGGAGCGGACGTCGTGCCAACCGTGGCCGACCGCGCTCGGCGCAGTGGTCGGTCCTTCGCGGGTGGCGATGAGGTCCTTGACCCTCAAGGGAATCCCGTGCAGCGGACCTCGGTCACGATCGGCCGCCAGTTCCGCGTCGGCGGTCGCGGCGGCGAGCGCCGTGTCGTCGAACCTGGTGAGGTAGACCCCGAGGACCGGGTCCTGATCGTTCGCCCGATCCAGCAGGCACCGCACGATCTCCACGCTCGTCACCGAACCGGCGCGCAGTGCGCGGCCGAGTCCGGCGATGGTCGATCCGGGCTCGCTCACCGCTGCTCCCGTCCACTCGCTCAGATGTCGATGTGCTCGAGCTGCGACAGGATCTCGTTGCGGTGGAGCTCGAACCGCGACGGCAACTGGAACCGGGTGCCCAGCTCTCGCGGGGACTCGTCGATGGTCCAGCCCGCCTCCCCCGTGACGTCCATCGCGAAGAGCGCGCCGCCCGGCGAACGCACGTACACCGACTTGAAGTACTTGCGGTCCTTCACCTCCGAGATGTCGGTGTAACCGGCACCCTCCATCTCGTGCTTGATCTCCTGCGTTCTCCGGATCGCTGACGTGGAACGTGGTGACCACGGAGTTGGGGTCGCCGTCGGCGTTGCCGCAGTAGAGGTGGTAGATCGGCAGGTTGCCGTCGAAGAGCACGGTGCGCTTGATGAAGCGCATGCCCAGGGTGCGCGCGTGGAACTCGGCGTCCTCCTGTGCCAAGCCCACCGACAGGATGATGTGGTGGCTGCCGTTGACATGGGCGACCACCGCCAACCCCTCGGTTAGCAATACTGGGTGACCTTGATAAACCGTTACCACCGAGGTCGACATCCCCGAACGCTAGCAACGCCACAGTGGTCACTGTCGGTGATAGTAGTGTCTGATTACTGCTTACCTGCCGGACGAGAAGCGACCGAGGCGAACGCGATCATCACCGAGGACGCAGTGGTGACAGGGCGGCAACCCTGCCGAGATCCGGCGGGTCGAGCAGATCGTCGATCAGATCACCCAGGGGCGACGCGGGCCGAGAGCGGCGCCGCGGAGCAGTGGGCGACCCCGCTCTCCAGGATCGCGACCGAGCGGCCGTTCACCGCTTCCACGCCCTGGCCACGGCCGTCGCCGGACCAGGTGCCCCGCTTGACTCGCGAGCCTGCCACCTGGTCCGAACGACCGTCAGGAGCTCAGGCGACGGCGCTGGTGCGCGGTGATGTCCATGAGCGCGGATTTGAAGATGGCGAACTTCTCCCGGCCGAGGCGCCGGGCGTGCCGCTCGTGGATCGCCGACATGAGCTTGCCGCCCGCGCGCATCTCCGCCAGACCGCGCTCGGTGGGACAGACCAGCTTCGCCCGGCGGTCGGCGGGGTCCGGCTTGCGCTCGACGTAGCCGAGTTCCTCCAGCTCGTCGACCAGCTTGCCGATCACCTGCTTGTGCTGCCCGGACATCTGGGCCAGCTCGGTCGCGCGCACACCGTCCTTGGTGATGTAGGCCAGCACGGCGCCGTGACGGGGGCGCAGGTCGTCGAACCCCTCGGCGGCGAGCTTCGAGAAGAGCTCGTCCTGCACGGCGAACAGCAGGCGCAGTGCGAGCACACCGAGATCCGGATCGCTGACGTTCCGTTCGGTCCGAGCGGCCACCCCGGTCTCCTTCCACACGTGGGCCAGGCTCCGTGAGACCTGGCCCACGCAGTCTAGTCGACACCCCGCCTTGCCCCCGACCATCACCTCGCACTACAGTCGAATTAATCACCAAGTATTCCTATCACCTTTCTTGACCATCACGGACCGGCCCGGGCTCGGCCTTGGGTACGACCACTTGCATCCTCGGGAGATCACCGTGCAGATCGACTTCACCGGGCGGCGCGTGCTCGTCACCGGGTCGACGGGTGGCATCGGCTTCGCTGCCGCCAGAGGATTCTTGGCGGCGGGCGCGAGCGTCGTCGTCAACGGACGCGGTGAAGCGGGTGTCGAGGCCGCGATAGCGCGGTTGGGCGGTTCGCGGTCGGCCCTCGCGGGCTTCGCGGGCGACCTCGGCACCGAACCCGGCTGCGCACGGCTGATCGCCGAGCACCCCGACTTCGACATCGTCGTCAACAACCTCGGCGTCTTCGGGCCCCAGGACTTCTTCGACACGCCGGACCACGAGTGGGACCGGTACTTCCAGACCAACGTGATGTCCGGCGTGCGGTTGGCGCGGGCCTACGCGCCGGCCATGGTCGACCGGGGCTGGGGCCGGATCGTCTTCATCTCCTCGGAATCGGCGCTCAACATCCCGCCTGACATGATCCACTACGGCTTCACGAAGACGGGCCAGCTCGCGATTTCGCGCGGGTTGGCCAAGCGCCTCGCAGGCACCGGCGTGACCGTCAACGCGGTCCTGCCGGGCCCCACCCTGTCGGAGGGTGTGGCCGAGATGTTCAAGGCGGACGTCGACCGCACCGGGGACAGCCTGGAGAAGGTGGCGGCCGATTTCGTGGCAGCCCATCGCGGCTCGTCCATCATCCGGCGCGCCGCGCAGGTCGACGAAGTGGCGAACATGATCCTCTACGTCAGTTCCAGTCAGGCCTCCGCCACCACCGGCGCGGCTCTCCGCGTCGACGGTGGCGTGGTCGACAGCATCGTGTAGCCGACACCGCCCGGACCACTGCCGGAGGATTGTCCACCCCAGGAGGGAAACTCATGACCCACCCCATCATCAGCGCGATCGAGCAGCGGCAGACCATCAACCTGTTCGACCCGACCCGCGGCATCAGCGATGAGCAGATCAACGACCTGGTCCGCTTGGCCACGAAGGCGCCGACCTCCTTCAACCTCCAGAACTGGCGCTTCATCGCCGCTCGCACCCCCGAAGCCAAGGCACGGCTGCGCAAGGTGGGCTGGGACCAGCCGAAGATCACGGATGCGGCCGTGACCTTCATCGTCTGCGGACAGGTGGCCGATCACGAGTCCACCCCCGAACGGCTGGCCCCGGCCGTCGAGTCCGGCATCATGCCCGAGGACGTCGCCGCGGGCTGGCAGGGAGCTGCCAAGAACCTCTACTTCGAGCAGCCCCAGCGCGCACGCGACGAGGCGGTGCGGAGCGCGACCTTCGGCGCCAACACGCTCATGTTCGCCGCACACGCGATGGGCCTGGGTTCCTCACCGATGAGCGGTTTCGAGCCGGAAGCCGTGCACCGGGAGTTCGAACTGGCCGCGGACGAGATCCCGGTGATGCTCCTCGCGATCGGCTACGCCACCCCGGCGAACTGGCCGCAGAAGCCGCGTCGCCCGCTGTCGCAGGTGCTGACGCTCGTCTGATTCGAGGTTGGTGCGGCCTGCGCCCGCGGTGTGAACCGCTGTCGCAGGCCGCATGTCACCCGCCGCCTTCCCCAGGGCGCACGCCAAGCCGACCGGCAACTGATCGGTGGGCACGCTGTTCAGCTCCCGGCCCAGGCAGGTCCAGGACTCGAAGCGCTTGTCCCGCAACGCCTTCGCCGTAGCGGCGACCTCCGCTCCGGCGGCTGGGGAGAGTGATCGAGACGGCAACTACTAGCCAATCGATCGGCTGAACTTCCGGTACGACTGATCATACGATTGATCGAGAAACGTACCTGTCGCGTCCACGGGTGACCCGCCGCAGTCGGAGAATGACACGATCATGGCTCGCCCCCCTTCCGCGTTCAGGGCCTTCCGCGTCTGGCAGGAAGCTCTTCCCCTGCGGCTGTTCGCGGCGATCGCGCGTCGGCCCGGTGGCACCACCCGAGTGGGCTTCCCCGGCCGCTCGCTGGTGGTCATCAGCCGTCCGGAATCGATCGACCAGGTCCTGAAGAACACCTCGGGCTACGACAAGGACGCCCCGATGTACGGCGCGGCCGCGCCGTTCCTGGGGAAGAGCCTCACGGTCTCGCGCGGTGGTGACGACTGGCGCCTCCGACGGCGGGTGGTCCACCCGGTCTTCGCCCGCCACCGGTGGTCCGCCGCCTCCGCGGCCACCGGACGGTGCCTGGACGACCTCGTGGCGCGCTGGACCCGTCGCGCCGGGGGCGACGCCAACATCACCCACGAGATGCGGCGGCTGTGCGTGGAGATCGCCTGCCGCACGCTGTTCGACCTCGACGAGGTGGACGACCCCGACGAGCTGGCGCGCGACTTCCACACTGTCAGCACCTACGTGGTCGGCCCCGCGTTCGTGCCGTTCGTCCGGAGCAGGCGCCGACCGGGGTTCCAGGAGGCGATGCGGCGGATCCAGGCGTTCGTGGACCGCGCGGGCACCTCGTCCCCGGTCCTCGCGGACGTCGTGGAACGGGCCCGGCTCGGCGGGATGTCGCAGGAGGACCTGCGCGAGGAACTGGTCGGGTTGCTGTTCGCGGGTCACGAAACGCTGGCCGACACGCTCACCTGGTGCCTGCACCTCGTCATGCAGCACCCGCGGGTCGCCGCCCGGCTCCGGACCGAGGCGCGGCAGGTGCTGCGCGGGCGGATGGCGACTTTCGAGGACACGTCCGCACTCCCCCTGACCCGCGCGGTCGTCCAGGAGGCGATGCGGCTCTACCCCGTGGTCTGGCTGAGCATGCGGCGGACGCGCCACGACGTGGTCCTCGACGGTCGGCGCCTGTCCGCCGGATCGCTCGTCGTGTGGAGCCCGTACGCCGCGCACCGCGATCCGGGCGCGTGGCCCGAACCCGACCGGTTCCGACCCGAGCGGTTCGACGGAACCGCGTCCCACCGCGGCGTTCCGGGGTTCCGCCCGTTCGGCGCCGGAGCACGGGCGTGCCCCGGCGCCGACTTCGCCTTCGCCGAGGCGTGCGCGGCGCTCGCCTGCCTCGTCCAGAACTTCGACCTCCTCCCCTCGCCCGCCAACTCCTCGATCGGACCCCGTCCCGCCATGACCCTGCGTCCGAACGCCGACCCGATCGCGACCATCCGCGCCCTGCGCGTCGACAGCGGTGTCCGGTGAACCGGTTGCAGCTGGTGCTGCACCTCAGCGGCGCGCTGGCGGGGCGACGGGCGGCCTTCGCCTACCAGGGCCACGTCCTGCGCGACCCCGAGGCGCTCCTGCACTCCCGTCGCGGCAGCGACGACCCCTACCGGCTCTACGAGCGGGTGCGCGACGGGACCGTCGACCTGGTCGGCACGTTCGCCGCGGCCCTGTCGTCAGCGGTGCTCGTGCACCTCCTGGGCATACCGGACGACCACGCTGCCCGATTCGTTCGCAGCGGCGCGGTCATCGGGTCCGGCATCGACGGCATCCACTCGCTTGCGCACGCGAGGAAGCTCGCGACGGCCACCGCCGGGATCGAGGAGATCTTCACCGAGTTGCTCGACCGCGGGCGCGATTCGCCGGTCCAGCGAGCGGGGCGGTCGGGGCCCTTCGACCTGGAGGTGGCGGGGTGCCGGGTGGAACGGGGTGACTACATCGTCGCCCTGATCGGCGGCGCGAACCGCGACCCCGCGGCACACCCGGACCCCGACACCTTCGACGTCCTGCGGCCGACGAGGGCCGAGAACCTCGCGTTCTCCCACGGGATCCACTACTGCCTCGGCAAACCACTCGCCCGGCTGGAGGCGGCGGTGGCACTGCGGAAGCTCGCCGAGCGACTGCCCCACCTGCGGGCCGCCGGGCGAGCCCGTCGGCGCACCTCGTCGCTGGTCCGCGGTTTCACGCGCTACCCGGTCGCGGTCTGACCGGCACGTCACGGAGGAAGAGCGATCCAGTGGCCGACACAGCCGACAACCCCTACCTCTCCGGCAACTTCGCGCCGGTCGCGCACGAGGAGACAGCGGTGCGCTTGGAGGTGCTCGGCGCCATCCCGGAGTTCCTCGACGGCCGCTACGTGCGCAACGGCCCCAACCCCATCGGCCAGGTCGATCCCGAGGCCTACCACTGGTTCCTCGGGGACGGGATGGTGCACGGGGTCCGGCTGCGCGGCGGGCGCGCCGAGTGGTACCGCAACCGCTGGATCCGTTCGCGCGGCGCGGCGGCCGCACTCGGTGTCCCGGCTCCGCGGCACCGCGAGTCCGCCGGGGCGCCGGGTCTCGGCGCGAACACGAACGTCATCAGGCACGCCGGTCGCACGCTCGCGCTCGTGGAGGCGGGCATCGCCTGCTACGAACTGGACGAGGAACTGGGCACGGTGGGCGCGCACGACTTCGGGCTGATCGGCGGTTACACCGCCCACCCGAAACTGGACCCGGTCACCGGGGACCTGCACGCGGTGTCCTACCACTTCGGCCGCGGGAACACCGTCCAGCACTCGGTGATCGGCGCTGACGGAACCCTCCGGCGGACGACCGACATCCGGGTCGGCGGGAGTCCCCTGATGCACGACTTCGGCCTCACCCGGTCCCACGTCGTCCTGCTGGACCTGCCCGTCACGTTCGACGCGCGCAAAGCGGTGAAGGCCGCGCTGCCCGCACCCCTGCGCCTGCCCGCTCGGGCGGTGCTGTCCGCGGTGGCCGGACGGGTCCGGCTGCCGGACCCGCTGATGTCGGCCGTCCTGCGCAAGGACAACCCCAGGGCCCGACGGGGCCGCAACCACGACCTCCCCTACAGCTGGGACTCCCACTACCCGGCGCGGATCGGCGTGCTGCCACGGGAAGGCGGTGTCGCGCAGTGGTTCGAGGTCGAGCCCTGCTACGTCTTCCACACCCTCGGGGCCTACGAGGAGGTCGAGGCGAGCGGGGACACCGTGGTGGTGTTGGACGCGGTGTGCCACCCGCACATGTTCCGCACAGATCCGCACGGTCCCAGCGGTGGCTCGCCGTGGTTGAACCAGTGGCGGTTGAACCTCCGCACCGGGCGCGTCACCGAGACCGTGCTCGACGACCAGGAGCAGGAGCTGCCCCGCGTCGACGAGCGCCGCACCGGTGATCGCCACCGCTACGCCTACACGGTGGCCGTGGCCGGGCACGCGGGCGTGATCGGCGACGCCGTCATCCGCCACGACCTCCACACCGGCGGCAGCACCAGGCGCAGCCTCGGGCCCACCGCCGAGGGTGGCGAGTTCGCCTTCGTCCCCCGGCACGAGGGCGCGGCCGAAGGAGACGGTGTCCTCATGGGCTTCGTGCACGACCGGGACGGCGAGCGGAGCCGCCTGGTGATCCTCGACGCCACCTCGCTC
The DNA here is from genome assembly GCA_049997955.1 of Umezawaea sp. cmx-9-4. Classification (GTDB taxonomy): domain Bacteria; phylum Actinomycetota; class Actinomycetes; order Mycobacteriales; family Pseudonocardiaceae; genus Umezawaea. The sequence goes on from JAEBDY010000020.1 coordinate 139,368, forward strand.
GACACGGTCGCGGAGGTCCTCCTCCCGGTCCGCGTCCCGCACGGCAACCACGGCAACTGGATCCCCGCCGAGGGGTGATCGCCCAGCGACCGGATCGCGTGCGCGGGCCGGATTCGAGCGTCCCGACCAGACAGGGAGGGGAAGGCGCGGAACGGGTGCTGTCCGGCGCGCGGCCGACGGTCGGGCCGTGGACGTCCACGGCGCGGGACACCGTCGGGTCGAGTGGTCCAGTCCGAGAGCGGACCGCTGGACGAGGCGGCGCAAAGTGGCGCGGTCGGCCTCGGTCAAGTCCTGGAGCACGGACTCCTGCGCCGGTCGGCGGGGTCGCGACGACGGGTGAGCAGGCCTTCCCGTTCGAGGTCGTCGAGCAGGTAGGTCCCGGCTGGTGGCAAGGGGTACCTGCGAGGCGAGGGCCAGGGGGGCCCGGACTTCGGCCGAGCGTTGGGCGACCGGGACCGTTCACGGGCGAGCGCGGTGCCGTCACCACCTACTGATGACGGCACCCGCCACAGCGCCCCCGCCCCGTGAACGTCCAGCCTCGGGAACCTGCGGCCGCCGACTACACCTGCTCGGTGTCGATCCTCTCCGCGGGCTGACTGCCGGGCTGCTGGCGGTTCTCGACCTTGATCCCGCACTTGCCGACCAGCGCGACGCCAACACCGACCGTCATGACCATCGGAGCGGCCAGCGCCGCGACCAACCCGAGAGCCACCGGCACCTCCAGCACCACGTCGTCCTTGCTGTCACGCACGACCACGCGACGGTTGACGCCCTCGCTGACCAACCCGCGAACAGCGTCGACCACGGAGTCGACAGTGGCTCGGTTGGACTCGGGCCTGGATTCGCTCATGATTCTCCTCGAACTGCGGATGTCCTCTTGACACCTCCAGCCTGTCCGCGTCGGGGCACCCTGCCATCAGGGTTTCCCCTGACCCCCGCCTGATTCACCCCCCAGGATCCGCGAACACCAACCGCGTCACCCCGAAAGGCGCGTACCCGCGGAAGCCACTCGTCCAGGTGGTTTCCACCCCGGAGGCGAATCAGAACGGAGCGCGGCGGGAAACCGGTGGATGTCGATCGCGGACCGCACCCGTGCGGTCCGCGCCATCATCGCCACCAAGGAGGAAACGCTGACGTGCCAAACCGTCACACGCCTTCCCGGCGGCGAACCGGCGGCTCTCCTGGCCCAGGTCGGGATCGTGCCCGAGGAGAAACCCTCGCTCGCGGGTCTCGGCTGCGTTGCCGGAGGAGATGAGGAGGAGGACGGGATCGTGGTGTGCGGGACGTTGGCGCCCAGCAGTACCGTCGCCTATCCCGTGCGCATCGGCGAATGCGACGAATCCGAGTAGCTCCCCCACGGCGGCGTGGAAGGTGTGGAGCACTTCGGCCCGGTCGCCTGGAATCCGCTGTTGTGCGTGGTCCTTCGCCCTACCCGGCAGCAGGCTCAACCGCTTGGTGAGCTGACGAGGTACCGGGGGAACAGCACGTGGCGTCAGGCTTCTTCACGGACAAGAACGGTGTGGTTCGACCGCTCAACGGCAAGAACAAGAAGAAAGGTGGCGGTGGGACCGCCGTGGTGGCGGGTGTCCTGGCCTTGGGACTGGCCGGGTACGGCGGAGGCGGGGCCCTGGTGGGGTCTGGCGGGGGTGCCGGAGGCGCGGGAGCGGGATCGAGTCGCGTCGCCGATCTGCGCGTTCGCAAGGCCGACGGGCAGAAGTCGGCGCGCAAGGGCGACTCCGCCGACGCGTGGCGGCGCATGGGCGTGCGAGAGCTCCGCAGGGAGATCCGTCAGCAGACCGAGTGCTTGACCGCGGCGCACGGTCGGGTGCGGGAGTTCCTGGCCCGCACCCCGTGCACGTCGCTGGACCGGATCATCGTGGCCGTCGGCGACGCCGCGGGCAACAGCGCGGTCATCTCCGTGGCCTGGGTCGGTTTCCGCAGGGCGGGCGACATGCGCGACTTCAAGGCGGTCATCGACGTCCACGGCAGCGGCGACGTCTACCCGCTGGGCTCATCGCTGCTCGGCTTGGCCGACATCGTGTTCACCGGCCGCAACTACGGCACTGACACCCAGGGCGCCTCGATCACCGTCGCGGAGGCGGAGACCGCCACCGGCACGGTCGATCCCGAGACGCTCGACGCGCTGGCGGAGGTCGCCGCCCACCTCCCCCGTCCGTGATCGCCCGGACCGGCCGCTTCCTCCCGACCAGCCGGCGAGGCGGTGGATCCAGGACTGCCAGGCAGTGCTGCTGGCCTCCCGGTCCACCGCCACGCCGTAGAAGTACTGGGTCGTGCTCACCGAACAGCGCGGGCGATCGCGTTTTCACCCATGCGGGTGAGTACGCGTCATCTGTGTCGCGATCACACACCCGCGATCACACACCCGCGTCGACGCGGCCGCTGACCCGGACCAGCGGGGTGATGCCGCCCGCGGCGGCCTGGGCTCGGTGCAGGGCGAGTTCGGCGGTGGGGCCTTCGGCGAGGACGATGCCGGTGCAGGAGCGCTGGTCGGTCAGGTGCTCCAGCACGTCGCCGGGGCTCGCGGTCGGATACCACTCGGGGTTGCCGGGAAGGTCGGTCAGGCGGTCCAGTCCGGTCCATCCCTCCAACACCCCGGCTTCCCGTGGGTAGAGCGCCACGAAGCCGGTCGCGACTCCCCCACCCGCCGCGCCGTCGAGCAGGTCGGGTCGCCTGCCCAGGGCGATCTGGACCATCGCGTCGTAGGCGTTGGCGCCCAGGGCCCGGCACAGGGCTTCGCCGACGAGGGCGCCGCCGATGCGGGCGTTGATCTCGACCACCTCCGGGCCGTTGGCGGTGAGGACGAACTCGGTGTGGGAGAAGCCCTGCTCGTGTCCTGCCGCCTCCAGGACCCGGCTGATCCAGTCGGCCAGTTCGGCGTGGTCGTCCTCCGGGAAGGCGACCGGGAACGCGGATGCCTCCTCCCGGCGCGCAGGCTCGGGCGAGAGGACCCGGCTGAGCACGCCCAACAGCCGCGTCCGCCCTTGCCAGGTGATGGTCTCGGCGCTGTAGAGGGGGCCTTCGAAGTAGGGCTCGGCGATCAGGCGGCCCTTGAGCGGGGTGGCGGCGGCCTCCAGGAGGGCCGCGTCGCGTTCGGCGGAGGAGCGCACCAGCCACACGGCTCGGGAGGAGGTGCCTGCGGAGTCCTTGAGCACCAACGGGAACACCTCGGCCGAAGCGGGGTCGAGAGGGCCGCTGCGGCTCAGGCCGTGCTCGTGCAGCCTGGCCCGGACCGCGGCCTTGTCCCGCAGGACGCGGATCGCGGCGGGTTGGGGGCCGGGCAGGCCCAGGCGCTGGGCGAGGTCCGCGCCGGGCAGTGCCCAGGTGTCGGTGGAGCTGATCAGCCCGGCCAGGTCCGGGACGTCGCGCAGTGCGCGCTCGCACGCGGCGACGTCGGTGGTCCCGACGTCCACGACTCGGAGCCGATCGCCGTGGCGGGACAGCTCGTGGGTGTAGATCGAGCGGTCGCCGGTGAGCAGGACGAGGTCGTGCCCCGCGTCCTCGGCGGCGTCGGCGACGCGGCCGAGGCCGAAGGTGAGGGCTTCCAGCAGCACGAGGGTCACGGCACGGGGTCCTTCCGGCGTTCACGGGTGGGGGCGATCGATCCGTGGGGGCGTCGTGCCCAGTCCATCGCGGCCCACGGCGGGGCCAGGTCCTCCAGCGAGGCGATCTCCACCGGAGCCAGCAGGGCGGGGTCCAGCGCCTCGCGGTGGCGGTTGAAGACCCGCTCGGTGTAGCGGTGGCCGGTGTCCGCGCCGATGACCACGTGCGTGCGGACGGCGTCGCGCCGCGCCTCCCAGGACGCGACCAGGTGGGCGGCGCCGGTGGACAGCCCGGCGAACACCGCGTGGGTGCGCATCAGGCCGATGGTGGCGGCCATGGCGTGCTGGAAGTCCAACCAGTGGATGCGGTCGTAGAGCTCGTGGTGGACGTTGTCGAAGTGGATGGCGCTGCCGATGCCCGCGATGATGGCGTCGGGGTCGGTGAAGCGCTCGCTGCCGAAGGTGACGCTGCCGAAGGGCTGCACGCCCACCAGCCGCACCAGCGGGTCGTGCTCGCGCAGCGCGCGGGTGAGCCCGCCGGTGGAGGCGCCGGTGCCCACGCTGCCCACCACGGTCAAGGGCTCGCCGGGCAGGGCCCGGACCACCAGGTCGGCCAGTTCGGCGTAGCCGAGGTGGTGAACGGGATCGTGGTACTGCCGCATCCAGTGCATGTCGGGCCGCCGAGCGAGCAGCTCCTGGACCCGTGCGACCCGCCTGCTCTGGTCGAGGCACAGGTCGTCCGAGGGTGGCATCTGGTCCACGGTGACGCCCAGGACTTCCAACTGGGTGCGCATGGTGTCGTTGACCGTGGTGGAGGCGACGATGTGGCAGCGCAGTCCGTAGCGGTGGCAGGCCATGGCCAGGGCCAGGGCGTAGATGCCGCTGGAGCTGTCCACCACCGTCTGCCCTCGGCGGACCACCCCGGTGTCGACCAGGTGCCGCACCGCGCCGAGCGCGGCGTAGACCTTCAGGGTTTCGAAGCGGACCAGCACCGTGTTGGACGTCAGTCGGATGAGCGACGGCGTCTTGATGGCGTCGGTGACGTGCTCGTGGACCGGCGGCGCCACGGCGTTGTGGTCGAGCACCGTCCTCACCTTCCGGTCGAGCGCGGGCAGCGGGTCGTGCCGGGTGTCGCCGTCGTGCGTGTCGTCAGGATCATCGTCGAGCCCTTCCGGGTGTGGCCGTGTCGTCGAGCGGCCTCGGTGTGGGGCGGAGACGCGCGGGGACCACTCCAGCCCTACTGGTCGTCGGCGGGACTTCATCGGTTCCCGCAGCGGTGGAATCGGGTGCGGGCGTCCGGGAACTTCCCGGGTGGTAGAACGACCAATCCTGTGCCGAGTCCTGCGGAACGACTGGTGGGGAACAAGACGGGAGCCGGGAGTCGTGCACGAGCGGGGGTGGTGATCGCGGTGTCGCGCAGTACGGGAACCCGCAGGGGTTTTCCGGGTGCCGGGGTGGGATGGGACCTCACCGGCGCCCAGTCCGCGTTGCTGGTGGGCGGATGCCTGGTCAACATCGGCACCTTCGCGGTCTACCCCTACCTGGCCGTCCTGCTGCGCGACCGGTTGGACGTCGGGATGGCGCAGGTCGGCATGGTGCTCGGCGTGGCCACGCTGGTGCAGTTCGCGAGCGCGCCGTTCACCGCGGCGTTCGCCGAGCGGATCGGGCTGAAGCGGTGCCTGCTGCTGGCCACGCTCGTGTACGGCCTGGGTGCGGTGACCTACCTGGTCGGGGCGGACGACCCGGCGTTGACTGTGCTCGCGCTGTTCCTGAGCTGTGGCGCGGGCGCGCTCTACTCGCCCGCCTACCGCGGCTACCTGGTGCACTCGGCGACGGCCGAGCAGCGCCCGAGGACGCTGTCGGCGGGCAACGCCGCGGGCAACCTCGGTATCGCGCTCGGGCCCGTGGTCGGGGCGCTGTTCCTGCACTCCCCCGGCCGGTTGTTCGCGATGACCACGGCGCTCTACGCGATGCTCGCGGTCGGCCACCTCTGCCTGCGTCCGGAGCGGGCAGCGGCAGCACGACCCGATGTCGAGCCGTTCCGGCGGGTGCTGCGGGGCTTGGCCGCGCTGCCCTTCGTGGTCACCGTGCTGACCCACTACCTGTACATGCAGTTCTACCAATACCTGTCGCCCTTCGCGGAGGGCCTCATGCCCACCGCGGCCTACGGGGTGATCATGATGGGGTACTCGCTCGGTTTGGTCGCGGTACAACCGTTCCTGGCGCGACGGGTCGGCGGCATCGGCTACCCGCGGGCGATGGCGGCCGGCTTCTGCTGCATGGCGCTGGGCATGCTGGCCTTCGCCGGTGGGCGACCGGCCTTCCTCGCAGTCGGTGTCGCGCTGATGAGCGTGGGCAACGCGGTGCTGTTCCTCAAGAACGACCTGGAGGCGTTGGCGGGATCGAGGCGGTCGGTCACGGTGACCTTCGGGCAGCAGCGGTTGGCGGTCGGCGTGGGTTCGCTGCTCAGCGGCGTCGTCGGCGGCGCCGCGTACGGGGTGTTCGAGCGGGCGGGACTGCTGCCGGGGTTCTGGCTGGCCGTCGCCGCGCAGTGCGTGCTGCTCCCCCCTCTGGTGCTGGTGGCAGCACGACGTTCGCTCCGCACGACGTGATGGGCCGGACCCCGTACGGGGTCGGGCATCGCGGGCTCCGGGATGTCAGCGAGATCAGGGGATCCGAGTCGCGGGCTTCTCGTACACGGTCACGTGGTTGCCCTTGCCGCGGAACGGCTCCCGACGCCAGCCGCCCCACCGGTGCACGCGTTCGAGCCCTGCCAGGCGGGCCATGAGGTCGAGTTCGGTCGGCCAGGCGTAGCGCATGAACGCCGGTGCCAGCCGGGTGCTGCCATTGGTGATCAGCACGTGGTGCCCGTCGAGGCGCTGGTTCACCGGGTCGTGGCGGACGGCGACGACGCGGACCCGGTCGAGCCCGACCTGGTGGGTCTCCAGGGCCTGGTCGCGCTCGTAGCGGGCGACGTCCGGCATCGGGCACTCCAGGACGAACCGGCCGCCGGGCAGCAGGCGCTCGGCGACGTTGGCGAAGCAGCGCACCTGCTCGTCCTGGTCCGGCAGGAAGAAGAAGGTGCTGAACACGACGAACACCATGGCGAACAGGTCGTCGGTACCGGGGTCGACGTCGGCCATGTCGCCGATGACGACCGGGATGCGGTCACCACCGGGCTTGGCGCGCAGGCGCGCGATCATCGCCTCGGAGGCGTCGACCCCGCGCAGGTCGACACCCGTCGCGGCCAACGGGATGGTCACCCGCCCGGTGCCCACGGCCAGTTCGAACACCGGACCGGCGGGTCCCTCCTCGATCAGCTCGACCAAGCTCCGCACGGTGTCCGCGGGGTCGTGCTCGGCGTGCCACTCGTCGTAGACGTCGGCGTTGAGCTCACCGTAGGTCTCCGGCCCGTGGTTCTCCATGAAACGTCCTCCCGGGGTCGGTTCGGCGACCGGTGCCGCGGAAACCGCTTACCGCCGCACGCCCCACAGGTCGGCCCGGCGATCAACGGAGTTCCCGGACCGCGAGGAATCGCGACCACCCGAGTTTTTTCGGGATCGGGGGGAACCGAACACCGGCGTGGCACGACTTCTGCGGTGGTGGCCGGTTCACGCTGCCCGGAAGGAGAGGAACAGGGTGCGCGGTGTCGGGTAGGGGCACGGGTGTCGAGGACATGACCGAGGACGAGGTGGCGGGCCGGACCGCACCGGAACGCCGTACGGGTTCACGCGGGCGCACCGGGTACGTGACCGGGCTGTTCGGGCTGCTGGTCCTGTTGTTGCTGGGCGTCGTGGTGGTGTTGATCGCCCAGGGGTCGATCGCCATCCCGATCGGGGAGGTGCTGCGGATCCTGACCGGTCAGGTCGCCGAGTCGGAGATCAGCCGCACCATCGTGCTGGACGCCCGGCTGCCCAAGGTCGTGGCCGGGTTGCTGGCCGGGGCCGCGCTGGCGGTCGGCGGCGCGCAGATGCAGACGCTGTTCCGCAACCCGCTGGCCGACCCGTTCGTGCTCGGCGTCAGCTCCGGGGCGATCCTGGGCGCCTCGATCGTCATCCTGGGCACCGGCGGTGTGGGGTGGTTGTCGGGGCTGGGTGTGGTCAGCCAGCTCGGGGTCACCGGCGCGGCGGTCGCGGGGGCCGCCGGGGTGTTGATGATCGCCCTGGGCATCGCCCGGCGGGTCGGCGACCCCGTGGTGGTCCTGGTGGTGGGGGTGATGCTGGGCTACCTGGCCGGTGCCGTGGTGGACATGCTCGTCTACTACACCGACCCGGACCGGTTGCAGGCGCTGGCCACCTTCACCCGCGGCTCGGTGCGCAACGTGACGTGGAACGAGTTGCAGGTCGTCGCCGTGTCCTGCGCGGTGGTGCTGGTGCTGTCGGTGTTCCTGGCCCAGCCCCTCAACGCCCTGCTGCTCGGCGAGCGGTACGCGGGCAGTCTGGGGATCAACGTCCGTCGCGTGCACTTCCTCTGCCTGGCCAGCGTCGCGGTGCTGTCGGGCGTGATCACCGCCTACTGCGGTGCCATCGGGTTCGTCGGTCTGGCCGCGCCGCACCTGGCCCGAGGACTGGTGCGCACCGCCGACCACCGGGTGGTGCTGCCCGCCAGCGCGCTGATCGGAGCGGTGATCGTGCTGGTGGCCGAGTACGTCGCGGGCGGCAACGGGGTGACCAGGACGTCGCTGCCGCTGAACTCGGTGACCGCGTTCGTCGGCGCGCCGGTGATCCTCTGGGTGCTGCTGTCGGGTCGGGCGAGGAGGCAGGCGCGATGACCGTCGAACCCACTCCGGCCCTGCAGGCCGTCGCGGTGAGCGCGGGCTACCGGCGACGCCGCCGCCACCCGGCGGTCACCGTGCTGAGCGATGTGCACCTGGCCGCCCGACCCGGCGAGCTGATCACCCTGATCGGCCCCAACGGCGCGGGCAAGTCCACCCTGCTGCGCACCCTGGTGGGAGCCCAGCCGCCGCTGGCCGGTCACGTCCTGCTCGACGGCCGCGATCTCGCGGCCCTGTCCCCCCGGCAGCGGGCCCGGCGGCTCGCGGTCACCCTGACCGAGCCGGTCGACGTGGGGCAGATGACCGTCGAATCGGTGGTGGCGCTGGGCCGGATCCCCTACCGGTCGTGGATCGGCCGGGAGAGCGCGCGGGACCGCGCCGCGGTGGACCGGGCGCTGCTGGACGCCGGGGTCGCCGACCTGCGCGACCGCCCGTTGACCGACCTGTCCGACGGCGAGCGCCAGCGGGTGATGGTGGCCCGCGCCCTGGCGCAGGAGCCCGCGGTGCTGGTGCTGGACGAGCCCACCGCGTTCCTGGACGTGGCCCGCCGCATCGAGTTCGCGGCGATGCTGACCCGGCTGAGCGCGACCACCGGCACGGCGATCGTGTTGTCCACCCACGACCTGGCGTTCGCGCTGCGCCGCGCCGACCAGGTGTGGCTGGTCGGCGGCGACGGCACGGTGACCGCGGGCGCGCCCGAGGACCTCGCGTGCGGCGACGTGATCGCCCGCGCGTTCGTCGGGGAGAACATGTCCTTCGACGACGCGGCGGCCACGATCGTCGTCGCCGACGACCAGGTGCCCGGCGCCGCCGTGCGGGTGATCGGCGAGGGACGGCCGCGGCAGTGGGCCGAGCACGCCGCCCGACGGGCCGGGTGGACACCGGCCTCGGACGCCGCCGACCACGTCCTGACCGTCGAACCCGGCACGCCGTGCCGTTGGCGGGTCGACGGAACCGGCGTGCCGGACGCGACGCGCGCGCACGGGGTCGGCTTCGACTCCCTCGTCACCCACCTGCGCGGCTGCTCCGCTCCGCTGCGCGAAGACGCGCGGACGCGATGACCACAGCCCGCCACCCGACCACCGGACTCGCCGCACACCCGCAGGAGCGCACCACTGTGAACGCACTCATCCGCTCGGCCGTCGCGCTGCTCGCGCTGCCACTCGTCCTCGCCGGGTGCGGAGGACCGGGTCCCGGAGAGTCGGGTGGCCGGGGTGACGCCGAGGGCTGCGTCACCGACTACGCCGAGGGGCGCGACTACTTCCCCGACAAGAGCACGGTCACCGAGTCGGAGCTGTGGGACATCACCTACCACGGCTCCTACAAGACCATCACGCTCACCGACACCGAGAACACCGACGGCGAGAAGCTCAAGTACGTGCTCTACCGGTGCGGCACGCCCCAGCCCGAGGCCACCGGGGACCTGGAGGGCGCACTGGCGGTCCAGGTGCCGGTCACCAACGTCTCGGTCACCTCGTTCAACGCCCTGGCCATGGTCGACCGGCTCGGCAAGAACAAGTCGATCACCGGCTTGAGCGGCCAACTCCTGGGCAACGCCGGGAAGGACGGGTGGTACGCCGGGGTCGCCGAGGCCGCGGGCAAGCCCCTGTCGATCGGCGAGTACACCGACCTGAACAAGGAGGCCGTCCTGGGGTTGAAGAACCAGGTCGTCCTGATGTCCGGGTTCGGGCAGGGTTTCGACGACATCAGCAACGCCCGTGCCGCCGGGATGCCCGGCGTGAGCGTGTCCAACCGGCTGGAGCGCGAGGCACTCGCCTCGGCCGAGTGGATCAAGATGGTGGCGGCCTTCTACAACGCCGAAGCCGCCGCCAACACCGAGTTCGACACCATCAAGGCCAAGTACGACGAGGTCGTCTCCACCGTCTCCGGCAAGATCGACAACCGCAGGGTGGGCTACCTCTGCGTCTCGCCGGAACGCGGCTGCGAGTTCCTCCACGGCCACGGCACCGAGACCCTCGTCGGACGCCTGCTCACCCGGCTCGGGGTGGACAATGTCTTCGCCGCCGACAACCCCGCGCCCAACGGCCAGCCCTACGACTTCGAGAAGGCGGTCGGCACCGCGGCCGACGCCGACTTCTTCGTCGTCTACGACCCGCTGAAGATGACCCGCGACGCGCTGGGCGCCGACCCGCGCACGGGCCGGTTCCGGCCCTTCAAGGACAACGCCTTCATCGCGGGCGTGGACGAGAACTTCGAGGAGTGCCGCGCCAAGACCTACCTCGACGTGGACGTGCTCGTCCGCGACTTCGCCATCGGCTTGGCGCCCGAGTTGTTCCCCGGTGCCAAGGGCACCTGCTTCGCCCGTCCCTCCTGAAAGCGGCCGTCCCGGTCCGCCGACCGCTCCCGCGTGCTCGGCGGACCGGGACACCGCGCCTCAGGCACGGGTCCCCCGCACGATCAGCCGCCGGGCGTGGTTGTCGTACGGGGAGCAGTCGAAGTCGCCGAAGCACTCGACGCCGCTGAACCCGGCGGCCTCGAACAGCCCGCGCAGCTCGGCGGCGCTGTAGAGGGTGGAGTAGAGCGAGGTTCGCCGCACCTCGTCACCACGCACCCAGGTCCAATCACTGCGAAGGCGCGTCCAGTCGTCCAGGACGGTGTCGCGCATGAACACCGTGCCACCGCCCACGTCCACCGCCTGCGGGCGACCGACCCAGCCGGCGAACACCTCCTTGCCCATCACGTCGACCAGCAGCCTGCCGCCGGGGGTCAGGCAGGCGTGGGCGTTGCGCAGCACCGCCAGGTTCTCGGCGGGGTCGGCGAAGTAGCCGAACGACGTGTACATGTTGATCACCAGGTCGTAGCTGTCCGGCTCGACGTGCTCCCGCATGTCCGCCCGCACCAACCGGGCCTCGACCCCCGCCTGCCCGCACGCCTCGCGGGCCCGCGCGAGCATCGCCCCGCTCAGGTCCACCCCGGTGACCACGGCCCCGCGGCGCGCCAGCGGCACCAGGTGCGTCGCGGGTCCGCACGCCAGGTCCAGCACCCGATCACCGGGAGCGACCTTGAACAACGGCGATGCGGCCACCACCTGTTCCGCCTCCGCCGCGCGGCGCGGCGGGAACATCACGTCGGCGAACCCCACCCAGAGGTCGTCGTCCTCGTACCAGCCCATGACTCTCCAGCCGTGTCGTGGTCGTGCGGATGAGCACCGTCCCGTCCACTGGTCGTCGACCGGCACCGGTCGGTTCCCACGACACGTCAACGGTCCTCGGTGCGGGAACTTGCCGACCCGTCGGTACGACCACTGGTGGTGACGACCGGATCTCACGGGATTGGGGACATCGATGCGACCCGCGCAGGCAGCCCGCGCCTACCCGTTCCGCGAGCCGACCGCGCTGCTGCTGGAACCCGAGTACGCGCGCCTTCGGGACCACGAACCGCTCAGCCGCATCTCCCTGCCCCACGGTGGCGACGCCTGGCTGGCCGTGCGGCACGAGGACGTCCGCACGGTGCTCAGCGACCCCCGGTTCAGCCGGGCGGCGCTGCTGGACCGCGACGTGCCCCGCGCCTCACCCCGCAGGCACACCGACGCGACGCTGCACACGGTGGACCCGCCCGAGCACACCCGGCTGCGCCGTCTGGTGGCCGCCGCGTTCAGCCCTCGGAGGATCGATCGCCTGGCCGAGCACGCCCAGCGCGTCACCGACGACCTGCTCGACCGGATCGAGGAGCAGGGACCGCCCGCGGACCTGATCGCCGGCTTCGCGGTGCCGGTGCCCGTCGCCGTCATCTGCCAGATGCTGGGCGTGCCGGTCGCCGACCGCGAGCGGTTCGCCCGCTGGATCGACGTCGCCCTGGCCACCACCGCGTTCTCCAGCGAGGAGATCCACCACGCGTTCGCCGAGTTGAAGGACTACGTCGCCTGCCTGGTCGCCGCCCGCCGCCGCGAACCGAGCGACGACCTGCTCGGCGCTCTGGTCGAAGCGCGGGACAAGGAGGACCGGCTCAGCGAGGGCGAGTTGGTCGTGCTGGGCGTGACCCTGCTCTACGCCGGTCTGGAGACCACGACCAGCGAGCTCGGCAACGGCGTCCACACCCTGCTCACCCACCCCGACCAGCTCGCCGCGCTGCGCGCCGACCCGGCGCTGGTCGACCGGGCGGTGGACGAACTGCTGCGCTTCAACCCCCTGGTGACCTCGGCGGGGTTCACCCGCATCGCGCTGGAGGACGTCGAACTGGGCGGTGTGCTCGTCCGCGCCGGTGACGCGGTGATGGTGCACCCCGACGCCGCCAACCGCGACGAGCGGGTGTTCGAGCGCCCCGACGAGCTGGACGTCACCCGCAAGCCGAACCCGCACCTGGCGTTCGGCTTCGGCTTGCACTACTGCGTCGCCGCGCGGCTGGCCAAGGCCGAACTGCGCGTGGCCATCGGGTCCTTGCTGCGCCGCTTCCCCGGCCTGCGCCTCGCGGTCGGTGAGGAGGAGCTGTCCTGGCGGCACGGCAGGATGGCGCGCGGCCTGGACCGACTCCCCGTCACCTGGTGACCAGGTCGACCCCTTCCACGGCTTCACCGGTGCGGCAACGGCAGGCGTCCTCGTGGTTGATCAGCCGCCCCGGTGGTGCACTCATCCGCCGGCCGTGCGGTGCTCGGTCCGCCGGGTGACGGTGGCGCCGACGAGCGGGCACGCACGGCACGTGTGACCGGTAGGCGTGCGGTAGAACAGGCAGCAGCTGCGGCGGGTGCCGTCGGGGGTCAGCGTGCCGCGCAGCGCGGGTGCGGCCAGCAGGCGGTCACCGAGGTCGCCGAGATCGGCGGGCAGCGGCCGCAGGGCACTGCGCAGGGCCGCCGCGGCGTTGCCCCGCAGCAGCCCGGCGGAAACCTTGACCACGGCGCGCAACCCGGTGTGGAACGGTTCCAGGTGCTCCTCGACCACGGCGCGCAGCAGCAGCGGCGCGGGATCCCCGGTGACGACCCATCCGCCGGGTTCGGGCAGGGACAGCCGCACTGAGGCGTCCTCGCCGATGCGGTACCGCAACAGGTTCAGGTCGGGCACGACGCCACAGACGGCCACCGTGCCGAGGGCGACCGACCACAGCCGGAGCGCCACGAGGAACTGCAGGGTCGAAGCGGCCACACGAGCCTCGGTCGCTTCGAACGCCGCGCCGACCCGCCGCACGGCCTCGGCCAAGGCGTCGCGGTCGGCGTGGAACGAGCGCAGCGGCTCGCCGCCGTCGTCCCCGTCAACGGCGGCGTCCGGGCTGACCGTCGCCGCCGAGGACAGGGCTGCGGCAACCTCGGCGGGATCGGCGCGCCGGATCGCGCTCGCCTTGGCGGGCAGCGAACGCACCCACCGGGACGCGACCACGCCGTGGGACAGTTCGGCGCGCTCGCTTTCGTCGCCGGAACCCAGCCGGACCTCGACGTCATCGCATCGCAGCAGTCGCACACGGAGCACTACGGAAGTGGGGAACCCGACGTTCACCCCACCTCCTGCGGAACCCGCTTCAAATCGCTGACGAAAGCCGACTTGACCGCACACGCTCAACAGCGATGTTCACCGCGATGGGCCTGCCGCAGGCCACGACGAACGGTACGGGCGGAACTCGCCGAACACGCGTGAGCACCCCGAAGCCCCACACCCATGACCGGCGAATCCATGCCGGACGGGATGCGGCGGCAGCACCCCGGCACCGTCTGCCGGGTGGAGAAACTGCCAACTCGGCGATGCGCGCTGCCCGTGGTCCCGCTGACGTCGCCGCCACCAGTACCGCGCCAGAAGGAGCCACTACCAACGGAAACGCCGTAGTCACCAAGTGCGCACTAGGAGGAACCCGCATTCGAGGCGTACAGGTCCGGGATGTTCTGACCCGTCGACCGGACAGGCTCGGTTCCGCCTGCCCCTCCGTCGCAGAACACCTCGCTGATGAGGCTCTGCAGCGCCTTCTGCATCGCCTCCGCCGGGGGGACCAAGGCGTCCACGTAGGTCAGGGAGGCCTCCAGGGTCCTGCTGCCGTCGGGCGTGCTGTACATCGCCGTCGCGTAGCCCTGGACGCCGCCGTTGTGGTTGATCAGGGTGGTGCCGCCGCAGTTCGAGTCCGCGCGCAGCGTGAACACCCCGAGGCCGTAGTCGCTGGCCGGGTGCGGCTCGAGCATCTCTGCCAGCAGCGGGGCCGGGAGGAGCCTCCCTCCCAGCAGCGCCGAGAAGAACGTGTGGAGATCCCAGGTGGTCGAGATCATGTCACCGGCGCTGGAAATCCAGGACGGGTTCTGGCGGGCGATGTCGACCGTCTTCCACTGCCCGGCGTCCTGGTACCGGTAGTAGCCGTGGGCGTGCGGCCCGGGGATCGCGGGCGAGGTGCCCGGCGCCGAGGTGCCCCGCAGCCCGAGCGGCCGCAGGAGCCGCTGCTGCACCACCGCGGCGAACGAGCGGCCGGTGACCTCCTCGATCAGCAGCCTGGCCAGCACGTAGTTGGTGTTCGAGTAGCTCCAGTCCGTCCCCGGCGCGAACCGCGCGGGCTTGGACAACGCGAACCGCACCAGCTCTTCGGGCTGGTAGCTGTGGAACCGGTTGTCCACCCACTCCTTGCCCGACCACGGGATCCCCGGAACCACCGTCCCGTCCGGGTAGTACTCGCCGGTGAAGTTGAACAACCCGCTGGTGTGCTGCAACAGCATCCGCACCGTGATCCGCCGGTCCACACCGGACTGCGGCAGGTAGTCGGCCGCCGGGGCGTCCAGCTCGATCCTGCCCTCGGCCACCAACTGCAGCACCAAGGTCGCCGTGAAGGTCTTCGTGACGCTGCCCACCCGGAACCGCCCGTCCGTCGGCGGCTTCCCGGCCTCGCCCAGCTTGCGCAGTCCGGCGCTGCCGACCCAGTGGCCGCGCTGATCGTGCACGCGCAGTTGCACACCGGTGATGCCCGAATCGACGATCGCCTGAATGGCTTCCTGCAGGTCCGGCCGATCTTGCCCGGCAACGGCCTCCGACAAGACCCTGCTGTCCGCAATGGCCGTCCCTGGTGCGACCGCCCCGGCCAGCAACGCGAAGGCCAGCACCGCAACGCCTGCTCGCCGGAAGACTCGTGGCATCCGGACCCTGCCCGTCTCACTGTTCATGGCACCACGATGGCACATATCTGGCACCATGTGAAGCCACAGTGGCACCACATTGCATCCCGATGGCACCACTCATGCCACGGCATGCTGGGTGAGGCCCCCGTGGTCCGGCACCGCGTGCCCCGCTCAGTTCCCGCACGCACAACCGCAGCGTGCTCGGTGCCGGATCCGGGGCCGGAAGGTCTTCCAGTTCCGGTACTGGATCGCGCCGAACCACAACGCGGACGCGGCGATGCCCAGCAGCCCGGTGATCACCCCGAGGGTGATCCACAGGACCTGGGTGGCCAGACCGATGGCCCAGCCGATGCGGTAGTCCCGCGCGAGGTACGTGCCGAAGCCGCCGAGGACGGGGATGAGCCAACTGAGGATCGCGGTTGCCGTCACGCGGTCGAGCATGTCGCCTGCGGGCGACGCGCACAGCGTCACCTGACGCAGACCGACCCGAAAGCCACCAGGGCGGTCGGTCGGCACCGCAGGGCTGCGGCCGGCTTGACGCCCTCGGTGTCGACCAGGACGCCGTGCGGCCGCGCAGGCGTTTCGGTGCCAACAGCCACTTCCGCCAGTCGGTCCGGTGCCCGGCCAAGTCGAGGAACTGGTCGTGGACAGAGGAAGCGGAGTTCGGGTGCCACAGCCGCCACAAGGGGTCCTGCTGCGCAGGGGAGAACGAGCCGGAACCGACACAGGGCCTGCCCAGCGGTGACGGCGTTCCACAGTGGACATCCCAGGCCGGAGCCGCCTGTCACGACACGTCGAGGACCACCTTGTCGTGGGCCTCGCGTCGCCAAAGGAGTTGATCGTCTTCGAGGTGCCGAACGCGAACAGCGATCCCGCCGCGAACCTGGTGTCCTCCGCCCAGAGGGGACTGCGAAAAGAGCGGTGCGCTCCCGATCACGGGAGTGCGCTTGAAGGGCCAGTGAGGTGCGGTGGCGTCGGGCGGCAGTAACGCCGGACGAGGTCGGCGTGCGCGGGGAAACGTGCCGCGAGTTCGTCGGGCTCACCGAGGGTCATGTCCGCGTAGTCGAATCCTGGCGCGACAGCCTCACTGATCAGAGCGTGGTCTCCGGTGGTCAACTGGGCGGCTTTCCAAGTGCCGCCCGGCACAGCGACGGTGAAGAGCTGTCCTTGGTCCGGGTCCTGGCCGAGAACAGCGGTGCTGTACCGCCCGTCCGGGTCGAGCAGGTGGTAGGTGACCGGCTCGCCGTGGTGGTGGAAGTGCAGGATGTCGGACCGGTTCAGGTGCCAGTGCCCGACCGGCGACCAGTGGGTGAGCAAGTAGTGGATCGAGGTCAGCGTGTAGCGCTCGCCGGCAGGCGTCGGTGTCCGGGGGCGGTGGTCCGCTTGGAAGGTCCGACGGAAGTACCCGCCCTCCACGTGGGCTTCCAGATCGAGGACGTCGATCCAGTGTTGTGCGGTGAGCACGGCGTTCTCCTGCGGTCGTGGAATTTCATTGCACGGACTGCCATCCGGCTGTGCCGATGATAACCGGGAGACGACTGCGACCCGGTAGCACCTGAATGTGCAACCAGTGTTCGACCGCACCGATCTCACACGTCGCGAACGACTCCTCGCCGCCTTCGAGATAACCCGCGTTCACGCCCCTGTGCCCCTCCATCGCGGTGGCCGTCGAACTCCACGACCCCCAACACCCCGCATCCCTGTGCGCACGCGACTACAAGACCGCCATCGACGCGCGCCTCACCGAAACCGCCCGCGAAGCCGGCGCCACCGACCCCCGAACAACTCGGCGAACAACTGGCGCTGCTCATCGACGGTGCCTCGGCCCGCACCCGAGTCCTCGACAGCGACTCCTTCCCCACCGCCGCCGCCATCGCAGCCATCCTCATCGACAACGCCATCCCCGCGTCACCTCCTCGGTAGCCCAGCGGTGACCGCGGAACCACCGGGCCTGCTCCCGTTCCGGCGGGAGACCGTTGACGGCCCGATCGCCGGAGATTCGGACGGCTGCGACATGGCGTGCCAGAGTTCACCGCTCGGCGGTGCTGCCACAGCAGCGCGCGCCGGCAGTCGGGCGAGCCGATGATCCTGTTCCGATCTCGGCGCGCTGGTGTGCCGAGACCGCGTCGGGTCCCGGCACACCAGCGGGATGGCTACTTGAGGTTGGGCAGTTCGTCGCGGGTGACGACATAGCTGTGGTTGTAGACCTTCTGCAGGTGGCTGACGCTGTTGCCGACGGTCAGGTGGTTGCCGTGCCAGGTGCCGAACAGCACCCAGCGCGTTCCGGTGGACTGCAGGCGGTCGGGGTCCGGGATGGGCCCGTTCTCGTGCAGCGCGATCGGCACCGTGGAGCCGACGACGTTCCGCACGGCGTTGTACATGGCGTTCTGCGGGTCGTAGTTGCCGTCACCGGCGTAGGTGTCCGCCCCGCCGATGTCCACAACGGACTTTCCGGGGTAGAACGACGACTGCGGCTGGCCGTTGTAGCCGTGCAGCCACACCAGGTTGTTCAGCCCCTTGGTGTTGGTGAAGTAGTTGTACATGAAGTTCCACAGCCGGTTGTACTGGCCGCCGCCCTCCTTGCTCCACCAGAACCACGTGCCACCGGCCTCGTGGAACGGCCGCCAGATCACCGCCGCACCCGCGTTCTCCAACTGCTGGAGCATGGCTGCGGCCAGGTCGAGGCGTTGGAGGAACGACTGGTACTCCGCGGTGCCCGGCGTCAACACCGCGTTGATGGACACCGTCATCTGGGTGCCCTCGTAGGTGTCGGGCTTGGTCGGTGCGCCCATGTGGTAGCCGATCATGGGGATGCCGCCGGCGTTCCACCAGGCGACGGCGCGCGGCGCGAGGTCCTTGGAGTCGCCGAAGTCCAGCGCCCGGATGGCCGGGTACTTGCCCGTGTTGTTGCGGATGTGGTTGATCTCGTAGTCCGGGCCGCCGATCCACGTCGATTCCTGTTGCCCGGACAGGATGTGGTTGCCGTACTGCGAGTACACGTAGCACAGCAGTTTGCGGGCCTGCGCGGTCGCGTTGGGGTTGACCGGGTTCGCCGAGCACTGGGGCGTGCCGCCGCCGGTGCCGGTGCGGAACGACTGGTTCGCCTGGCCGTTGCAGTTCCACGTGGTCACGGCGGTCCCGTTCGCGGTGGCCTGGTTGTAGACGTCCAGGCACAGGCCCGACTGGGTGGCGGTGATGCTGCCGTCGGAGTTGAACCGGAACTTCTGGTTGGCGCCGCCGTTGCAGTCCCAGATCGCCAGCCGGGTGCCGGCGGTGTTGTTGGGTACGTCCAGGCACTTGGAGCCGTTGAAGGCCCGCAGTTCGCCCGACGAGGAGAGTTCCCAACCCTGGTTCGCGCCGCCGTTGCAGTCCCAGATCTGCAACTGCGCGCCGTTGGCGCTGGAACCACCCGTGACGTCCAGGCAGCGGCCGGATCCGACAGCCACCAAGGGGGCCGGAGCGGCTTGCGCGGGTGCGGTCGCCAGCACCAGCGCCGGAGCGGTCAGCACCAAGGCGAGCAGGGCTCTGCCCAAGCGTGGTAGAGCACGCATCTGATCTCCTTTGATCATTGCGGAGCGGCTGCGGCAGGAGCAGCACCTCGATTGTTAGGTTCACGATGAAACAAAGTCAACCCTGCGAGCCGATCGAGACGCTCCCCTTGACTTTGTTTTGCCAAGAAACTAACAATGTCCAGTCGCGGCTCAGTCGCACTCGATGACGAGACAGGGCGGTTCGGGCAACCAGGGCACGTCGAGGACGCTGGCGACGTTCCACCTTGCCCCTGCCGACCAGCACGTCGTCCGTGGGCGCGCCCTTCGACCGCTTCCCGAGCTTCGGCGTCGTGAACGCCGACCGCGCACTCGAACCGGATCCGATATGACGAACAGAAATCGACTATAAAGTTGTTATCGCTAACATGTTTCTAGAAAATGCAGCCTTAAGAAGATCGCGATCGAAGATCGTTCGATGCAATCGACCATGAGTTGCGTCGAACGCGGATCATCGAACGAGTCGAACGAGATCTTGGGTTTCGCACTACGCCGGCACGGCGTTACACCGCCCGGAGTAGTACTTGTTACCGGATCAGGCAATCAGCAGATGCTTCGCAACCAGATGCCGGACCTCAGCGTTTCGGGAGAAGATCTAGCGCAGAAGTTTCCGGACAACAAGGCGTTGAGCGTTGCGAAATTTGGTGTTAGCGTTAACACAACCACACCGGCATAGGTGACCAGGTGTGCCCGGAACACCATCCGAGGAGAGGCAATGACGCCTGTTCACCTGCGCAGACGTTCGTTCATCCTGATCTTGGCGGTGATCGCCGCAGTTGGCGTTCAGACCACGACCCCCTCGCAGTCCCCGGCCGAAGCCGCTCCCGGGAGTCCGGCGCTCACCCCTCCGTTGGGGTGGAACAGCTGGAACAGCTTCGGCTGTGGCATCACCGAGGGGCAGGTGCGCCAAGCGGCGGATGCGATGGTGTCCTCGGGGATGCGTGACG
>JAEBDY010000021.1:0-128478 GCA_049997955.1 Umezawaea sp. cmx-9-4
GTGTCCATGGCGGCTGGGCGACATCGTCGGTGCCGCCTTGGTCCTGCTACACCGGGAGAACCGTCGGACCACGTGATCAGCGACGGTTGATCACATAACGCGACGCACGGTTACTCGGAAAGACTCAGTGAGTACGACCCTGATCTGTACGAGAGTCGCGATGAATTCGAAGAGGTACGGGCAAACGAGATGATGCCGAACCATCCCGATCATGTTTATAGAGCAGCCGCGGCTCACCTTCAAGGCGTATTGTCGCGAGTCGCTGCTATTGCGCACGAATGGATGGAACCGCAGAACGGTCATCGATGGAGTCGAGACACCCATGGGAAGTTTTCTCGACCCGAAGGGAAAAAGTGCGGACGAAGCACGATGTCTGTTCATGGAATGGAGGCGTTCGGTCGAGAAGGGTTGACTACGTCCTCTGTGGAATTCCAAACCCCGTGCAACGAAGTCGACGAGTGGACCGAACGCATCTCGGGTTGGGTGCTACAAGTCATCAATGCGACCCAACCCGAGAAAGACGCTCAGTAGGTGAGGGGCTTGCCGATGTCAAAGATTGCGACGACGCGCGTGTTCGGATCGCGATGCAGTGACTTGCATCGAGAAGTGGGCTTCATGGGGACGACATTCGTTGCAGACTTTTCGATGACGGGTGCAGACACGATAACCAACTCCAGAGAGTGGAGGAAAAAGCAAACGAAAATGGGTGCTTTGACAACCCTATACCGAACAATCGCGGAAAGCCTGACACATCGACCCGACGTCAGGGGTTCGCCGCGAACACTTTGCTGCAAGTACCGCCAACGTAGGCGGTCCGCCGTGCGGCCCTCGGCAACGTCCACCACGGCCCTGAGCGACGTAGGGACGTCCGACCATCCCGGACGCGACGTCACGACCGGCTCAGGGTCGCTCAGCCTCGATGGCTGCGCAGCACGTGTACACACCTCAACGAAGGGATCAAGATCATGATCGACCAGAACATCAAGTCAATCGCGTTGGACTTCGCCCACTGGTTGGGCGAACGGGCGGCACTGGCACCGGAGACCACGGCCGCGCTGCTCTGGGAGTTCCTGCACACCGGTCGGGCCGTCGTCGTGATCTCCGCTCTGGCAGGTGCCGAGTGGGGTATGCGGGAGATCGAGGCCTATGCCTCGACGCTGCCCGATGGGTTGCCCTGCGTCCACGATCTTGCCGATGAGGTCATGCTCACGGTCAACAGGGCGCTGGTCGAGATCACCCAACGGGACGACGCGGCTGAGGTGGTCCACCGATGGGGCACGACCGACGCTATGTGGGTCTTCGGTCGTGAGGGGTTGTGGAGCATGGCTGACCGGCCGCCTCCGGAGATTCCGGACACCGTTCCAACGTCCTGGGTGTAGCCCTAACAGCCGATCGATCCCGTACACTGCAAGGAGATCGCGTCCGGGAGTGGGCACCACTTCGAGTCGCCACAGCACTGTCCAGGCTCTGGCCTCACCGCTGCCCACCCCCGGATCAGCCACAGCTAACCCTCTGGCCTTGTGCGACGTGAGTTGCAGTGAACGCGCCCCCTTTTTCTGTGCGGCGCGACTTCCACAACCCGTTCATACCAAGCCATAGAGGTGGATCATGTTCAATTACTACAAGATCACGAGTAACTTCGAGACGCGCGTCGGCGAAGCGTTCCTCAGCTACCGCGCGGGCGACGTCATCGAAGCGTCTGACCCCCTGGTACAGAGCCACGCGCAGTACCTCGAAGGGATCGAAGTCAACGTCGCAGAACTGCGCGACCTGATCGCAAAGGCCATCGACACGCGGCGCGAGTTGAGCAATCTGGCTCAGCGCTCAGGGGAAGCCGCGACCCCCGGTGTTCAGCAGCGCGTGACGAACCTCGCGCGGTCGCTCGACAAGAGCCGCGACGCAATCACCGACGAACTCGCCGCGACCGAAAGCAAGATCGAGCGGATCAAGGCGCTGGCCATTCGCAACCAGGGAACTGGAGGTGTTGAGACCGCGTTCGGTGGGTCGAAGCGCTCCGAAGACCAGGCGAACAGCGAGATCCGCCGTCAACTCGACGGCCACGTCTCCCGAGGTCTCATGGTCGGTGAGAACGCGGAGCGCGTGGAGTCCCTGTGCCGCAGCGGTTCCGAGGAAGACCAGAGCCTCACCAGGCGGTGGGCGAAGGTCACCGGAGACCCCGCATACGTCAGCGCGTTCGCCAAGCTCATGCACGACCAGACCAGGGGCCACCTGTTGTGGACGGCTGAGGAAAGCGAGGCCTACCGAGCGGCCAACGTGGTCCGAGCGGCTCTGGGCATCAGCACGGGCAGCGGCTCCGAACTCGTCCCGATCATGCTCGATCCCGCGATCATGCTCACCAACGGCGGCAGCGCGAACCCGTTGCGGGCAATGGCAAGGGTCGTTCAGATCACCGGATCGAGCTGGAACGGGGTGACCTCAGCGGGAGTCACCGCAGCGTGGAAGGCAGAGCACGCCGAAGCCGTCGACACCACGCCGACTGCGGACCCCGCGCCGATCCCCGTGTTCATGGGGACAGCCGACGCTCTCGCGTCGTACGAATTGTTCATGGACGCGCCGACGCTCATGCGTGATCTTCAGGACATCCTGATGGATGCGGCGGAGCAATTGAACGCCACCGCCTACGTAGTGGGCAACGGCACGACTCAGCCGACGGGGTTCGTCACCGCGTTGGCCGGTACGTCGAGTGAGATCAACTCTGTCGCGTCTGAGGCATTGGCGTCCGGCGACGTCTACGCATTGCAGAATGCGTTGGGGCCGCGATTCCAGGCTAATGCGCAGTGGGCTGCGAACCTCGCAGTGATCAACACCCTGGCGCAGTTCGAGACGACCGGCGGATCACTCAAGTTCCCCGAAATCAGCGAAGGTCGGTTGCTGCGTCGTCCGCTCAACGAAGTCAGCAACATGGACGGGCTGATCAACCCGGCGGCTACGGCGTCGAACTTCGTCATGGCCTACGGGGATTGGAAGGCAGGGTTCGTGATCGTGGACCGGATCGGCGCTACCGTCGAATTGCTCCCCGGCTATGGCCCGAATGGTCGACCGACCGCGCAGCGCCACATGTTTTTGACGTGGCGGACTGGTTCCGATGTTGTGAATCCCTCTGCGCTGCGTCTGCTCGACGTCCCGACCACGGCCTGATCAACCCACGATGCCGCGTCGTCTCTCGATTCCCGCGACCGAGAGACGGCGCACTTCGTTTAGAGAGGAAATCAATCATGCCTATCGGTTCACCGATCATTCGGAGTACGCCCGGTGACGTCGTAAATACCGGGGGGACACTATTTGGAGTGGCCGCGGTTTTCGATACGGACACCCTCATCAACTCGTGGGAGGGGACCTTTATCGAACGCATGAGGTATGGCGCGTTTAGCAAGACCCTGCGTGAGCGGACACCCGTTTGCCAATTTGACCACGGCATGGATACCCGCGTCGGTTCGACGCCGATTGGTGTGTTCACATCGTTGACGCAAGACCAACTCGGTTTGAGTGTCGTCGCTGACCTGTTCGACAACCCGGTCGTTGAGCCGGTTCGGCAAGCAATCGAAGCACAGGCCATTCGCGGAATGTCTGTCAGGATGCAGGTCGTGCGTGACGAATGGCGCGACAACACAGGAAAGCTGATCAAAAATGATGAGCTGCTGGATCTTCTGTGGATGCCAGGTGATCGCGGTCCACTTCAGCGAATCATCCGAGAGGTGAAGTTGACCGAAGCCGGACCAGTTGTTTTTCCCGCTTACGAGACGACTTCGGTTGGTGTCCGATCGATTGGTCTTCCTGGTTTCAGCGCTGATCAACTCGACGAACATCGTGATCGAATGCGGTTGTTGCCACAGCGCTTTCACGGATCCTTGCTACGTTGATTCTGGTTTGACGATGATCAACGCGAGTTCGTCGAGCTGCATTGACCTCGCGTTGATCATCCTCGGTGCCGAAGCCCTCGGCAGGCTGCGGTCTGAGTGGTCTCACCTAGCTGCGTCGAGGCCTCGACGCAGCTAGACATGCATCCCCCTCCGAACGGCGCTCAGCGAACGTTGCAGTGGCCTGTTTCGAGGTCTGGCGATGGCGTCGACTCGGCTACGTCGGCACCCCTTAGCAGGGTGTTTGTGCAGGTCAGCGCGATGCCTCGACGTTTGTGCAGGTCAGATGCATGGGGGGCTTGTCGTTTACGTGATTTCAGGGTGACGCGTCCACCCTGCCCCTAACCGATTTTCTCTCTCTGTTTTCGATCTTCCGCGAGGTGATCTTGAGGCATCTCAGTGGATCATGAGGACTCACAGGTCAGGCCTTGATCACGCAGGCAACACGTACACACGCGCGAACCACGTCCCGATGTGAGCCGCGTGGAGATGTCCCGCTAGTCCCCGGTCGCCGGCTACGGCCATCGTCGCGTGAACGTGAGGAACCCCGTCCACAAATTCGCCAGTGCCATGCATCTCTGCGGGAACCGCATAGTCAGTGATCACATCTGCTGTGGCGTCATGTTCCGGCATAGTCGAAATGGTGAAACTGTCGACGCCACCGATCAGACTCACGATTGCGGCATTGGTGATGCCCCGCTCTTTCGCTTGTCTGGTCAGGGTTTCCATCAACTCGGCGTTGCGCACGTCGATCACGATCACGTCTGTTGCTACCTTCCGATCATCGGGCTGAGGCGTTGAAGCATGGTTGCGGAGCACCACCGTGCACCCGCGTCACGCGGGTTGACCACCTCGCGCGCAAACCGTTCTGCTGCTACTCGTGGCCCTGGAAAGCCTTGTGGCGCAACGGAAAGCTTGCTCGCAACGTCCCAATTGAGTCCGCACACGCGGGCAACCACGGCCGTGGTGTAGAGATCGCGAATCTCGTCATCGAGGTGCAGTGATCGAGCTACGGCCTCAGCGTCGGTCTGTCCAGGGATCTTGGCGAGGATTCCAGCAGCGTTGACCCGTACCACGGCTGACTCTCCGTCAAGCATCCACCGGGAGAGCTTCGCGGCTGTCGGTCGATCCACCAGCGCGGCCACGGACAGGTCAAGGTGATGCGTGGTCTGAACCGTTGCCAGCGGGCCAACGTCGCCCCCTGCTATGGACGCTGTCAGTTCGGAGATCACTGGAGCGTTGACCGCAATCAGTGCAGTGACTTTGAGGAACTCTCGGCGATCCACTACATCCCCCAATCCGCCTACGCCCAACACTCGTTCGTATGAAGCAACGATATCCGGTGTGGCCGGACGTTGACCAGATTCGATCATTGAGAGGTACGAGACGCTGAAGTGGGTTAATCGCGCCATGGCTCGCAGACTTAGCGTGGCAGCGGTTCGCGCCTCCCGCAGCACATCGGCGGTAGTGAACACCTGTGAACACCTCAATGCGTCGGTAGCGGGGTAGTTGGGCTGAACCTACTAGAGACGGGCCAAACGGCGTAGAGGTGGAGGTGCATATCCCGTGGCGGTGACGATGGTCAAACCCTGGATGCGGCCCAGGCCGAACGAGACACGAACCGAACACCTCACGCGAATGTCGCATTCGTGCTACCGCTGTGGACGCGTGGAGAGTGACCTTGTGGTGTTGGCCGCTCATGAGGACCAATGCACCTCGCCGCAGCAGTGAGGGCGGTGGTTGACGTCCTCAACTCCAGAGTGGGTGTTCTAGTGGTCATCGGCATCGGTTCATCGCTGGCACTGGTCCTCGCCGTTCGCTGTTCCCGGCGACACTGACCTGGTGGCCTCCCGGTCTCGGCGCGGCGGGAGGCCACCTACTAAGGGTTTCTAATAGGCCTAGCCGAGGGCGGGTGGGCGGAGGCGTCGTACTGCCTGGCGCGCGGTCTTCAAGTCGATCAACTGGTGAATCGCGAGCGCGAGAGAGTTATCGTCAAGGTCGTCTGAAAAATCCTGTGACACAACAACGTTCGAGTTGCGCCAATGTTCTACCTTGATTACACGGGGCTGCCCGTCGATCGCAAAGTGCTCGAAGGTCCACACGCCAGACGAGACCCGCCCATGCGCGCGGGTGAGTTCCACGGTCAAGCCGTCTGTGTCCTGTTCGACAAGCCAGGTGTCGTTCATGGTCATCAGCTCCAGCTATGGGGTTTCAGCCTACGACCTGCCGAAACACCCTGACCAGCGCGCTCACCCCTATGTGTTAGATTCCTGCTCCCGGCTTGCCCGACATCCCGGTGGCGAGCACGAGTTCCCTGGGGCGCAACGTGATCTCCTCGCCGTCGCGGCGGACGACCACGGTCCACTCGTGCGCTTCCGCGTCGTAGGAGGCGCTCAGGGCCTCGGTCGACGTCCAGTAGTTCAGCTCCATCACCTTCGTGTACATCTCCAGCCAGTCGCCGATCTTGTCCTTCGGCGCGAACACCGGCCAGTTCTTCGGGAAGTCCAGGTACGGCAGGTGGTCGTACCAGACCGGGTCGTGCAGGCACAGCGACTTGTACCGCCCGCGCCACGCGTCGCCCGCGCGAGCGCCGCGCTCCACGACGATCGTGGGCACGCCGAGCTGCCGCAGCCGCGCGCCCAGCGCGATGCCGCCCTGCCCGCCACCGATGACCAGCGTGTGCGGCTGCGTCGTGCGGCCCAGCTCCTCGGCCTCGGCGGTCCGCTGCTCCAGCCACGTCTTCCGGTTCGGGTTCGCGCCGTGCTCGGCGCCCTTCGGCCGCCTGCCGTTCAGCGGCTCCTCGTGGCCGATCAGCTCGTTCATGGTGGTGAGCAGCGTCCACGCCAGCCCGTCCCGCAGCCTCACCTGCCCGACGCACCGCCCGACGGCCGTCTCGAACGCGATCCACGACTCGACCACGCCGTCGCCCCCGGTCGGCTCACCCAGGTCGTCGGCGACGCGGAACGCGTGCGGGTGCACCCGGTCCACCGTGGCGGCGAGCATGTCCCGCACGCCGTCGCGGCCCTCGACCGTGACGATGTTCCAGGTGAACGCGACCAGGTCGCGCCAGTAGCACTCCTCACCGAACAGCACCGCCACCGCGTCCGGGTCACCGGTCGCGAGGGCCGACTCGAAGTCGGCGAGCCACGTCGTGACCTTCGCGGTCGCGTCGGTCTGGGTCTCGGTCATCAGGCGACTCCTGTTCTCCGGGTGACCTCGAACGGGCCGGCGGGCGGAACTGTGTCGCGGGTCACTCCCTGAGTGTCGCCCCGCAGCGCCACCGACACCACGGTCGAGTGACGGTTGGATGAACCGACTGCTCCAGGAGGGACACCGACGTGCCGCACGCAACCGCCCCGGACGGGGTCGCCATCGCCTACCAGGTGCGCGGCGACGGAGACCCGCTGGTCCTGCTGTCCGGTCAGGCCAACAGCCACGAGTGGTGGGAAGACGTGCGCGAGGACTTCCACGGGTCGCACACCACGATCACGTTCGACTACCGGGGAACCGGCGACTCCGGCGAATCGCCCACGACGTACAGCACGCGGCAGTTCGCCAACGACGTGATCACCGTGCTGGACGACCTGGGAGTCGATAGAGCGGACGTCTACGGAACCTCGATGGGCGGACGTGTGGCGCAGTGGGTGGCCGCCGCACACCCGTCGCGGGTCCGGGGGTTGGTGCTCGGGTGCACCTCGCCAGGGGGGAAGTTCGGGCTGGAGCGGAGTGACGCCGTGCGGCAGTCACTCGCGGTACCCGATTCGGCGGCGGTCAGACGCGCGCTGCTCGACCTGATGTACACGCCTTCTTGGATTGCCGACCATCCAGGGCCTTACCGGACGTTGGGGGACCGAACGATGTCACCTCGGGCCAGAAGGGGCCATTTGGCGGCCAGCAATTTGCACGACGCCTGGAACGTGCTGCCAGAAATCGACGCGCCAACATTGGTGGTACACGGTGGAGCTGACCTGTTCAACCCGACGGGGAACGCGGCTTTGCTGAAAGAAAGGATCCCCGGAGCAAGAGTGGAGATCGTGCCGGGGGCAAGGCACGGATACTTCGAAGAGTTTCGGGAGATAGCCAGCCCGATGGTGTTGGAGTTTTTGGAAAGTGTAAGGACAGGGGCGGAGCGAGTAAGCGAGTGAGCGAACAAGCGAACAAGCGAACAAGCGAACAAGCAATTAAGTGACCAGCCCACCGGCGAACGTAGGACGAGGCGGCAAACGTGGCCGATTTTACTCGGGGGATTTGACCCTTAAAATTGGAGATCGGGCAGGCTTTCGGGACTGCCCTTTTAGCCCGATCAAGGGTCAAATCGAGGGGTCCCCGAGTCAAATCGGCCACAGCACGACGGCAGCGGTAGCCAGCTCCTGCGGTCGACGGGAGTGGAGGGCTGGCTCGGTCGACGGGAGTGGCGGGCTCTCGCGGTCGCTGGGAGCGATGGCTCGCCGGTCGCTGGAAGTGGTAGCCAGTTCTCGCGGTCGCTGGAAGCCCGTGGGGGGATGGGAGGCTTCGGCTTCCAGCGTCGGGGGTGGGTTGAGTTCCCCCCGGACGCTCCATTGTCTCCATGTCCGTCCGCGCCGCGTCAAGGCGGGAAAGATGCCTTGACCCGTAGCGAACGGACATGAGGGCGCTTCGGATCGGGGGGCAGGGAGGGGTCTGGGCTCGCCCTAGTTGCGTGCTTCTGCTTGGGCGCCTGCTGGTCGGGTTGGGGTCGGGTTGGTTGGGTGCGTGCGTTTTGTGTGGTTTCAAGTGGACAAGTGTGTTGGTGGTGGCAAGCTGATCGTTTGTCGATGAGGTGTTGTTGGTGAGGAGGGCGTTGTGGTCAGTGCGGCGGAGGAGCATCGGTGGGTTGCCGGTGTGTTTACCGATCGGGTGCGTGGTGTTGCCGTTGGTGACTGGGGCAGTCCTGCCCCTTGTGACGGTTGGGTTGCGCGGGATGTTGTGCGGCACCTCGTCGAGTGGTTTCCGGCGTTCTTGAAGGCCGGTGCTGGGGTCGACTTGCCCGTGGGGCCGTCTGTCGACGATGACCCGGTGGCCGCCTGGACCGTCCACAGCGACGGGGTGCAGGCGTTGTTGGACGATCCTGCTGCCGCGGATTCGGTGTTCACCAATCCGCATACCGGGTCGATGCCGTTGGACCGTGCGGTCGACACGTTCTACACGACTGATGTTTTCCTGCACACGTGGGATCTGGCACGCGCCACCGGGCAGGGTGAGCGGCTCGATCCGGTGAAGTGCGGGCAGTTGTTGGACGGGATGCTCGCCATGGACGAAGTTCTTCGGTCCAGTGGGCACTACGGGGCGAAGGTCGTGGTTGGTGAGGACGCCGATGTGCAGACCCGGCTGATCGCGTTCATCGGGCGGAAGCCGTAGGTGACCGTCGTCCAAGTGCTAACGCACAGCTGAATACCCCGTTCGTCGGCTTTTTCGCGGCGGCCGCTGACAACCCTGACAGGATCACCGACATTCGTTGACAGGGGTGGCCGGCCCGTTCGAAAGTCATATCGGTTCAGCGCATTGTTCGCGGGAACTCCGACAGGGCTCCGTCTCGATTCGGGCCTGGATTTCACGGTAGCGACCCTCGTGCGGCGGTGCCCGCGAATTCGACGCGGAGTCCTCCTGGCTGAACCCGATCCGTCCGACGAAGGGAACAGCCATGCGATGGAACCTCAGGCGGCTCGGCGCCGCGGCGCTCGGGGTCGTGCTCGCCACCGGGATGGCGGTGGCCGCCTCGCCGCCCGCGTCGGCCGAGTCGAACGGCGGTGTGCGGGTGATGCCGCTCGGCGACTCGATCACCGACGGCTTCAACGTGCCCGGCGGGTACCGGATCGACCTGTGGCGGCGGATGGCGGCGGCCGGGAACGCGGTCGACTTCGTCGGGTCCGGGTTCAACGGGCCCGCGAACCTCGGCGACCACGACCACGAGGGCCACTCCGGGTGGCGGATCGACCAGCTCGACGCGAACGTCGAGGGGTGGCTGCGGGCGTCGGCTCCGCGCACGGTCCTGCTGCACATCGGCACCAACGACGTGAACCAGAACCACGACCTCGCGAACGCGCCCTCCCGGTTGTCCGCGCTGATCGACAAGATCCGGGTCAACGCGCCCACCGTCGAGCTGTTCGTCGCGCAGATCACGCCGGAGAGCGACCCCACCCGCGAGTCGCGGGTGCGGGCGTTCAACGACGCCGTTCCCGGTGTCGTGGCGCAGAAGGGGCCGAGGACCCACCTGGTCGACATGCACTCGGCGCTCACCACCGCCGACCTCGCCGACGGCGTGCACCCGAACTCCGGCGGCTACGACAAGATGGCGGCCCGCTGGTACTCGGCGCTTCAGTCGGTGCCCGGCAGCCTCACCCCGGTGGCCGTGCCGCCGGTCGGCACCGAGGTGCTGCTCGCCAACCCGCAGGCGAACCGGTGCCTCGACGTCCACGGCGCGGTCGCGGTGGACCGCACGCCCACCGTCGTCCACGACTGCCACGCGGGTGCGAACCAGCGCTGGACGCGGACGGCGGCCGGTGAGCTGCGCGTGTACGGCGACCGCTGCCTCGACGTGGACGGCAACGGCACCGCGAACGGCACGAAGGTGCAGATCTACGGGTGCAACGGCACGGCCGCGCAGCGGTTCACGTTCAACACCAACGGATCCGTTGTCGGCGCGGGGTCGAACAAGTGCGTGGAGGTGGCGTCGGGCGGCACGGCCAACGCCACGCCGGTGCGGCTGCACGAGTGCAACGGGAGCGCCGCGCAGCGCTGGTCGACCCGCTAGCGGCGAACGCCGGAACGGGCCGCCCCGGAGCGTTCCCGGAGCGGCCCGTCCCGGTGCCGGTTACGCCGTGAGGAGCCTGAGGCCGTAGACCCCGAGGATCTCGTTGATCGGCTGGAACCAGGTGCGGCCACCGCTGGAGCAGTTGCCGTACCCGCCGGAGGTCACGCCCTGGGCCTGGTCACCGGTGATGAACGAGCCACCGGAGTCGCCGCCCTCGGCGCAGACGCTGGTGCCGACCATCTGGTAGACCGCGCCCTGCGCGTAGTTGACCGTCTCGTTGCGACCCTGGATCACGCCGCAGTGCCAGCGCGTGGTCGAGCCGGAGCGGCACACGGACGTGCCGGGAGGCGCCTCCCACGAGCCGCGCACGAGCGCGTCGCTGACCGTGCCCCAGCCGAGGACGACGGGCGCGTTCCACCAGCCGCCGCCGGAGCGGACGAACGCGTAGTCGTTGCCGGGGAAGGACGAGCCCGCGAAGTTGCCGGCGAACGAGCGGTCCCAGCCGTACACGGCCGCGCCGCCACCTCCGCAGTGCCCGGCGGTCACGAAGCCGCCGTGCACGGAGAAGCCGATCGAGCACCGCACGTTGCCGGTGTAGTACGGGTCGCCGCCGACCGTGCCCGCCGCGAACGTCGTCGGCGCCTGGACGCCGTCGGTGTTCACGATGACCGGACCGGACTTCTTGACGTCGGCGAGGAACGCCTCGACCTCGGCGGTCCGGGCTCCGGGCTGGACGTCCACCACGACGCCGCCCTGGCGGGCGTCGACCCGCCACGCGCTGACCCCGGCGGGAACGGCCTTGGCCTTGGACAGCCCGTCGATCCCGTTCTTCACCGAGTCGAGCTTGGCCGCGCTGTGCTTCGCGGTCGTCGTCTCGGCGCCGGCGGCCCGCACGGCGCGG
The DNA here is from genome assembly GCA_049997955.1 of Umezawaea sp. cmx-9-4. Classification (GTDB taxonomy): domain Bacteria; phylum Actinomycetota; class Actinomycetes; order Mycobacteriales; family Pseudonocardiaceae; genus Umezawaea. Next base: position 11,549 of record JAEBDY010000021.1, read on the forward strand.
ACCTTGCTCTGGTCGGTCAGGGCGACCACGAGCTTGCCCTTGTCGGCGTCGAACCAGCTGCCCGCGTAGGCGTCACCCGCCGCGGTGGTCGCGTTGGGCGCGATCTTCGTGGCGGTGGCTTCCTGGCTGATCCTCGCCTTGGCCTGCTGCTCGTCGAGGCCGAGGTCCTGGCGCATGGCCTGGACCAGACCGGGTGACAGGGCGGGCTCGGTGGCGGCGGGAGCGGCGGACGCGGTGGGCGTGAGGCCCAGCGCCATGCCCATCACCAGCAGACCGGTCATGCCGACCCTGGTCATCCTGCTACATCGCATGGTTCTCCTTCGGAGCTGCGCAGGGACCCGCGGCGACAAAGGAGGGTTCGGCGCCGCGGGGCGGAACTGCGGCTCCGCCACCAGGGCGGGTGGCGACGGCGCCGACGGGGAAGTGAGAGCGCTCCCACTTACCTGTTCGCCACTGTCGCAACGCCGGGCCGCTCCCGTCAATCCCCGTGCGCCGAACTCTGTGGTCGCCGCCCGAACGGGCAGTGGTCCGGACCAGTTCGCGGGTCCGACCGGGCGACAACCGGGCGGGAACAGGGTGAACCGGGCAGTTCGAGTGGACGAGACCGCACAGCATCCCGGTGCACTGCCTGTTTACAACGTTGTATCCAACAGCTATAAACAGATCCGGTGGCAGCGCGGCGTTGCGTTACCAGGGCGCTCGACGTTGAGCACGACTACCTCGGGAGCCCCTGTGCGCGATCATCGAGTCCGGTTCGGCGCACTGGGCGTCGTGCTCACCTTCATCGCCTCCGCCGTGGTCGGCGTTCCCGCCGTGACCGCCGGACCGGCGGTGGCCGCCGCGCCGATGTACCCGGAGGTCGGTCGGGGCACCAGCCTGCTCGACCACCGGGCGAAGCTGGCCGGGTTCGTGGAACCCGAGTGGTACGAGGCCAACATCCCGTTCGTCGACCTGCCCGACCAGTCCATCGAGGACACGTACTACTACCGCTGGCGCACCTACAAGGAAGCGCTGAAGTACACCGGCCCGGACGACGGGTGGATCGTGTCGGAGTTCCTCGGCCCCGTCGGGTACTCCGCTCCCGGCGGCGGGATCGTGGCCGCCGCGGGCCACCACGTGTACGAGGGCCGGTGGCTGCGCGACTCCCGCTACCTCGACGACTACCTGGACTACTGGCTCAAGGGCAGCGGCGCGGGACCCAAGCCCGCCACCGACTTCCTCAACGAGAACACCACCGACTGGGCCCACCAGTACTCGTTCTGGGCCGCGGACGCGATGGTCGCCCGCGCGTCCGTGGACGGCCGGTTCGACTACGCCGTGGACCGGTTGCCGCAGCTGGAGAAGCAGTGGGCGGCGTGGTCGCCGCAGTTCGACCGCGACCTCGGCCTGTACTGGCAGGTCCCGGTGTGGGACGCGATGGAGTACACCGCGAGCTCCTACCAGAGCGACGACCCGTACCACGGCGGCGAGGGCTTCCGGCCGACGTTGAACGCCTACCAGTACGGCGACGCCAAGGCGATCGCGAGCCTGCTGCGCCTGCGCGGCGACCGCCGGGGCGCGGAGCGGTACGAGCGCGACGCGACGGCGCTCCAGTCCGCCGTGGAGCAGCGCCTGTGGGACGCCGACGCGAAGTTCTACAAGCACGTGGCGCGCGACGACAACCCCGGCCGGACCAAGCTCGCCGACCGCGAGGGCATCGGCTTCATCCCCTGGTACTTCCACATGGCGCCCGCCGCGAACTCCGCCGCGTGGGAGCAGCTCACCGACCCCCAGGGGTTCGCCGCGCCGTTCGGGCCGACGACGGTGGAGCGCCGCAGCCCGTGGTACATGCACGACGCCCTCAAGGGCTGCTGCCGCTGGTCGGGCCCCAGCTGGCCGTACGCCACGAGCCAGACGCTGACCGCGATGGCGAACCTGCTCGCGGACTACCCGGCACAGTCCGCCGTGGACCGGCAGGACTACTACGACGTGCTGCGCGGGTACGCGGCCACGCAGCGCAAGAACGGCGTCCCGTACGTGGCGGAGGCGCACCACCCGGACGAGGACCGCTGGATCTACGACGGCCGCGGGCACAGCGAGGACTACAACCACTCGACGTTCAACGACCTGGTGCTCTCGGGCCTGCTCGGCATCCGGCCCCAGCAGGGTGACCGGGTCCGGCTGTCCCCGCTGGTGCCGGACGGCTGGGACCACTTCGCGGTGGAGAACGTGCCGTACCACGGGCGGAACCTGTCGGTGGTGTGGGACCGCGACGGCACGACCTACGGCCAGGGCTCCGGGCTGCGCGTGTGGGTCGACGGGGACCTCGTGCACCGCCAGTCCGACCTGCGGGCCGTCGACGTGGAGGTGGGGCAGGGCAGGGGGACCGCGCAGGCGTCGCTGGTCGACGACCTCGCCCACACCACCGCGACGGCTTCCCACACGTGGTCCGCCGACAGCCCGGCCGACGCCGTGGACGGCCAGGACTTCCACCTCGACGTGCCCTCCACCCGCTGGACCACCTACGGCAGCCCCAACCGGGAGGACTGGCTCGCCGTCGACCTCGGCGCCCCGACGCGGGTGTCGGACGTGCGGATGTCGTTCTACGACGACGGCGGGGGAGTGCGCACACCCGACGCGTACGCGCTGGAGCACCGCGCACCCGATGGTTCCTGGGTCGCGATCCCGGGCCAGACCAGGACACCGGCGACCCCGGAACGCGGGCGCGTCAACCGGGTCGTGATCGACCCGCCGGTGCTCACCAGCGCGCTGCGCGTCCGTCCCACCCGGAACGACGGCGGAGCCGTGGGCATCACCGCGCTCCAGTCGTGGCGACCGGAGGACAGCCGGGTGAGCGTGGCGCTGCACGCCGAGGACGGCCTGCTCCACGTCCGTTCCGGTGGGACCACCGAGGTCCGGGCGACGGTGCGGACCACGTCGCCGCTCACCGTGCGCCCGGAACTCCACCTGCCGGAGGGCTGGACGGCCGCACCGGTCGGGCCCCGGTTCGTCACGCCCGGCCGTCCGGCGGACCTGCGCTGGACGGTCAAGGCGCCGCCCGCGCTCACCCCCGGCTCCCGCGCCCCCGTGCGGCTGCTGGTGGCCACGACGGGCGGTCGGACGACGGGCGACCTCGTCCAGGCCGAGGCCGTGTTCGACCCGGCCGACTTCGCGAACGTCGTGTGGGACGACGGGTTCGACAGCGCTCGGGCGTACCGGGTCGGCGCGCGCTTCGGCGAGCCCGCCCCGGCGGTCGGCGTCTCCGCGGGAACGCTCACCGCGACCGCCGCCGGTCGCCAGTCGGCCGCGGTGCTCGTCGCACCGGTCCAGGCACCACCGGGCGACGTCGCGGTGGTCCTGACGCCCTCGTCGTTCGCCGGGGCGTCCCCGGAGGACAGCGTGCTGGCAGGCCTCGCCGCCGGACCGGACGACCTGGCGCTGTCCTGGTACAACAACAGGTCCCGCACCTCCGGCGTCGACGTCCGGGTCGGCGGCCGCGACTTCGGCGACAGCGCCACCGGCGGGTGCTGCGCCGACGTGACGTGGGCTCCGGGAGACCGGATCGCCGTCGTGTTCGGCGCTTCGACCATGACGAGCTGGCTGGGCCGCGGCACCACGTGGCGCCTGCTCCGGACCGCGCCGTACGGCACGGCGGTCACCCCAGGGAGCCGGGCCACGTGGTCCCCGGCGATCGGCGTGCGGTTGACCTCGGGCACGCTCGGGCTCGACCGGATGACGGTGCTCAGCCGTCCACTGGGGTGAGGCTCGACCTCCTGATCGATGAGGAACTCAACCAGTACGCTCGCGGCATGAGCACGCACGAGACGAACGCGCGGCTGGTCGAGCAGATGATCAGCCTCACCGCGCTGGTGGTCGGCATGACCAAGGGCGTCGTCGAGGCCGAGGGGATGACCGAGTCGCAGGCCAACCTGCTCTGGCTGGTCGACCCGGCAGCCGAACCGCTGTCGTTGCGGCAGCTCGCCGCGCGGCTCCGGTGCGACCCGTCGAACATCACCCTGATCAGCGCCAAGCTGGAGGAGAAGGGCCTCGCCGTCCGCGCGCCCCACCCGGCCGACGGTCGCGTCCGGACGCTGGTGCTGACCAAGGCGGGCGAGGAGGTCCGCGAGCGGCTGCTCGCGGGAGCGTACGACCGGTCGCCGTTCAGCTCGCTGGGGGAGCGGGAACAGCAGCAGCTGCACCGGTTGCTGGGCAAGGTCCTCGCCGCGGCGGGCTGACCGCGGCTCGGCGGACGACGTGTGGGTGAAGCACTTCTCGCCGAGCACACGGGAGTTCTCGTGGAACGTCGCGCCCTTCCGAGCGCGTTCCTGCCGCCCGCCGGAGTCTCGGCGGATCGAGACCGTGCTGGAGCACGAGCGCCGGGGCGCGGTCTGGCGCGCGTGATCAGGTCCGGCCGCCCGAGGCCGTTGCCGCACGTCGAACGAGAAGCCAGGTGCGCGCGTCCGGTCGCTCCGGATCAGCTGCCGGACGTGCAGGTGACGTCCGGCGGTGCGGTCGCGGGGCCGTTGGCGGTGAAGCCCAGGGTGGTGGTCCCGTCCACGGGGAGTGCGGCGTTGTAGTCGGCGCTGGTGACCGTCACCGAGTCCGCGCCCCTGGTGAGGACGCCGTCCCACAGGTTGTTGATGACGTGACCCGTCGGTTGCGGCCAGGTCAGGGTCCAGCCGGTCAGTGCTCGGCCGCTCGCGTTGCGCACGGTCACCCGCGCCTGGTAGCCGTCGGGCCAGGAGTTGGTGACCTCCAGCCGGGCGGCGCAGCCCGCGGGCGGAGTGGTGCTCGTCGTGCTCGTCGTGCTCGCGGTGGTGCTGGTCGGAGCGGGCAGGGCGTTGTCGGCCGGGGGATCGTCCTGGAGGGACACGCCGACCACGACGCCGACGGCGATCAGCGACGCGGCACCGGCCACCAGGGCGATCTTCTGCCACGGCACGCGACGCGGTGCGGCGAGCGACCGCGTGCCGTCGCCCGGCCGGACGTCCCCGATCGGCCGCGTGTCCTCGGGATGCGGCGTGTTCTGGGCGTGCGGCGTGACCTGGGGCCGTGTGTCCTGGGGCTGTGGTGTGTTCTCGGCCTGCGGCGTGTTCTGGGGCGGTGCCGTCTCCGCAGGCGGTTCCTCGCCCGGCAACGGCTGCCCCTGGACGACCGCGTCCAGCAGGGCGTGCGTCTCGGCCATCGTCGGCCGTTCCGCGGGATCGCGCCGCAGGACGCGCCGCAGCACCTCGCCCATCGGGCCGGGGAAGCGCGGCGGCGGGACCTGCCCCTCCGACACGCGCCGCAGCAACGCGTACGGGTTGTCGTCGGCCGTCCCGAAAGGAGGGTGGCCCTCCAGCGCCGCGTACAGCGTCGCGCCGAGGGAGTACACGTCGGACGCGAACACCGAGCCGTGCCCCGACGCCACCTCGGGCGCGAGGAACGCGGGCGTGCCGACGACGACCCGCGCGTCGGTCACGGTGCCCTCGCCGATCGCGCGGGCGATGCCGAAGTCGACGACCTTCGCCGTTCCGTCGTCGGCCACCAGGATGTTGAACGTCGTGACGTCCCGGTGCACGATCCCCGCCGCGTGCGCCGCGGCCAACGCCGAGGCCACCTGCCACCCGACGCCCACCACCAGCGCCTCGGGCAGCGTGCCGCGCTGGTCGATCATCTCGGCCAGCGTCTTCGACGGCAGGTACTCCATCACCAGGCACGGTTTTCCGCCGTGCTCGACCACGTCGTGCACGGTCACCGCGTGCGGGTGCCGCAACCGCGCGGCGATCCGCCCCTCCCGCACGATCCGCTCCACGGCGTTCGGCGAGTCCGCCGTGAAGAACTTGACCGCGACGACCCGCGCCAACCGCTCGTCCTGGGCCCGCCAGACGACCCCGGCCGCCCCTCTCCCGAGCAGCGACACGAGCCGGTAGCGCCCAGCGATGACCTCATCCCGTTCCGGCACGACCAGACGCTACGTGGCCGTCCCGCCCGGCGGCCACCCCCCCACACCGGAGATCGTTCGGCGGGAGCGCACGGGGCGTCGATTTTCCCTAGGCTGGCACCAGGTTCGACGACGGAGTCGGAAGGTGGCCGCCGGTGCCCGAGCAGCGCAGTTCCCAGTGGTACGCGGGCATCGACCGCAACGCCTACATCCACCGCGCGTGGATGCGCCGGGGGCTCCCGGCCCACGCCTTCGACGGCCGTCCCCACATCGCCATCGCCAACACGGCCTCGGACCTGACCCCGTGCAACTCGCACCTCGACGAGGTGTCGGAGAGCGTCAAGCAGGGCGTCTACGAGGCGGGCGGCATCCCCCTCAACCTGCCGGTCGTGTCGCTGGGGGAGACGCTGGTCCGCCCCACGGCCATGCTGTGGCGCAACATGGCCGCCATGGCGACCGAGGAGGTCCTCCGCGCCAACCCCATCGACGGCGTGGTCCTCCTGGGCGGCTGCGACAAGACCATCCCGTCGCTGCTCATGGCGGCCGCGTCCGTCGGGCTCCCGGCGGTCGTCGTCCCCGGCGGTCCCATGCTCACCGGCACGTTCCGCGGGGTGGCGCTGGGCTGCGGCACCGACGTGTGGCGGCTGTCGGAGGAGGTCCGCGCGGGCACCCTCTCGCAGGAGCAGTTCAGCAGGTCGGAGTCCTCGATGATCCGCAGCCGCGGCCACTGCAACACCATGGGCACCGCCTCCACGATGGGCCTCGTCGCGGAGGCGCTGGGCATGGTGCTCCCAGGGCTGGCGGGCACCCCGGCCGCCGACAGCAGGCTCCTGGAAAGCGCCCACGACACCGGCCGCCTGGCCGTGGAGATGGTCGCCGAGCAGCGCACGCCCGCCGCGGTGCTCACCCGCGGCTCGTTCCTCAACGCCATCGTCGCCCTGGCCGCGATCGGCGGCTCCACCAACGCGGTGGTCCACCTCCTGGCCATCGCGGGCAGGGTGGGGGTGGAGCTGACCCAGGACGACTTCGACCGCACCGGGTCGGACGTCCCGCTGCTGGTGGACCTGCAACCGGCGGGCCGCTACCTCATGGAGGACCTCTTCCGCGCGGGTGGCCTGCACGCCGTGCTGCGCGAGGTGCGGGACCTGCTCGACCCCACGGCGCTCACCGTCACCGGCAGGCCGCTGGTCGACTACCTCGACACCGCCGAGATCTGGGACCGCGAGGTCATCCGCACCCGCGCCGAACCGCTGCTGCCGCACGCGGGCATCGCGGTCCTCTACGGCAACCTCGCCCCGACGGCGCCGTGGTGAAACCGGCCGCCGCGTCCGAGCACCTGCTCAGCCACCGCGGCCGGGCGGTCGTGTTCGACTCCGTCGAGGACATGCACGCCCGCATCGACGACCCGGACCTGGACGTGGACGCCGACTCGGTCCTGGTGCTGCGCGGCTGCGGTCCCAGGGGCTACCCCGGCATGCCGGAGGTGGCGAACATGCCGCTACCCCAGAAGCTCCTGCGGCAGGGTGTGCGCGACATGGTCCGCGTGTGCGACGGGCGCATGAGCGGCACCGCCTACGGCACGGTCGTCCTGCACGTGTCGCCGGAAGCCGCCGCGGGCGGCCCGCTGGCACTGGTGCGCACCGGCGACTTCATCGTGCTGGACATCGCCGGCCGCCGCCTCGACCTCGACGTGCCGGGCGACGAGCTGGCGCTGCGCACCCCCGACCCCGCGACGGTGGCCGCCTACGCCAACCCCCAGCGCGGCTGGGAACGCCTCTACGTGCAGACCGTCCAGCAGGCCAACACCGGCGCCGACCTGGACTTCCTCATCGGCTCCAGCGGAGCCGACGTGTCCCGCGAATCCCACTGACCTCAGCCGGTCACCGGCTGGTGCAGGACCGCGGCCTTCTCCTGCCCGTACTTGGACACGAGGATGCCGTCGATCATCGAGTCGATGGTCGTGCCCTGCTGCTTGGCGGCCTCGGTGAACCCCTCGTCCGCCAGCTCCATCAGCGGCACGATGTCGACCTTCCAAGCTCCCCGCTCCCGGATGAACTCGACCTCGTACGGTGCGTCCTGGCCACCGATCACGGCCGGTGCCACCGCCGTGTCGCCGGTGACGGTCACCTTGCCCAGCGCCAGGTCGGCGATCCCGTTCTCCCCGACGAGCCCCTTGTCGAACGAGGTCCTCAGCAGGTCCTCGGGCTTCCCGTCCCGCAGCACGGCGGGCTCGACCTCCGCCCGCAGCACGTACACGGTCAGGCGCTGGGTCGGCGGGATGGCGGTCAGCTGGGCGTCCGTGCCGGTCAACGCCAGCTTGCGCGCGTCGTCGTAGTAGGTGGAGACCGTGCCCGCGAGCACCCCCTGGGCCGCCGCCCCGTCCTTGGCGAGCGCGGCCTTCGTGTAGGTCTCGAACGCCTTGTGCACCGCCGCGGTGTCGTCCGGCGCGGTCGACGTCGACCCGCCCCCGCTGTCCGGCGAAGCACAGCCCGCGACGAGCAGCGGAAGGCACAGGGCGAATCGGAGCAGCCAGGTCATGGCGCGCAGCGTAGTGCGCCGCGCGCCACCCCCGGTCAGCCTTCGAGCGGCTGCCGCAGCTCGACGATCCTGTCCGCGCCGTACTTCGTCTCCAGGACGCCGTCGATCATCTCGTCCACGGTCGCGCCCTGCTGCTTGGCGGCTCCCTCGAACGCCTGGTCCGCCAACGACATCAGCGGCGCGAGGTCCAGCTTCCAGGCGCCGCCCTGGCGCAGGAACTCCATCTTGTACGGCGCGACCTTGCCGTCCGTCGTGACCTCGGCCGCGGCCTTGTCGCCGGACACCGTCACCTTCCCGAGCGCCAGGCTGGTGATGCCCTGCTCGCCGACGAGGCCCTTGTCGATCGCCAGCTTCACCAGGTCCGCGGGCGTGCTGTCGCGCAGCACGGCGGGTTCGATCTCCGCCCGGAGCACGTAGACCGTGAGCCGCTGGGACACCGGCAGCGCCCGCACCTGCTCGTCGGTACCGGTGAGGGCCTGCTTGCGCACGCCGTCGTAGTAGGCCGAGAGGGTGTCCGCGAGAGCGGCCTGCGCCGTGGCGCCGTCCTTGGCGAGGGCCGCCTTCGTGTACGTGTCGAACGCCGCGCGGACCGCGGGCGTCTCGTCCGCGGCGGAGGACGCGGGCGCGCTGGTGGAAGTGGAGGTGGAGCTGGCGGGCGTGGAGGTACCGCAACCGGCGATGAACAGGGGAACGCACAAGGCCACGATGGCCGTCAACTTCATGGCGCGCAGAGTAGTCAGACGACGACTCGGAGGTGGTGCGTTCACGGAGGTTGTGGCACACCACTCACGCGGCGGGGCCGAACCTCCGGCGGTAGGCCGACGGCGTGAGGCCGGTGTGCTTCCGCAGCTGCGCGCGCAGGTTCGTGGCCGTGCCGAACCCGCTGGCGACCGCCACCCGGTCCAGCCGCGCCTCGCCCCGCTCGATCAGGCGGCAGGCCAGCGTGATCCGCTCGGTCGTCAGCCACGCCAACGGGGTCGTGCCCAGCTCGGCCCGGAACCGCCGATGCAGGGTGGCCTGGCTGGCGGCGGCCCTGGCGGCGAGGTCGGCGATGGTGAGCGGCCGGTCGAGCCGCGCCCTGGCCCAGTCGAGCACACCCGCCAGCGACGACTCCGGCACCGCGGGCACCGGTCGCTCGACGAACTGCCGCTGCCCGCCGTCGCGGTGCCCGGTGAACACCAGCCGCCTGCTCACCGCGTTGGCCACCTCGGCCCCGTGGTCCCGCAGGACCAGGTGCAGCCCCAGGTCCAGGGCCGCCGCGCTGCCCGCCGCCGTGAGCACCGACCCGTCGTCCACGAACAGCACATCGGGTTCCAGCGCGACCTGCGGATACGTGCGCGCGAACTCGGCGGCCCACCGCCAGTGCGTGGTGGCCCGCCGCCCGTCGAGCACCCCGGCCTCGGCCAGCGTGAACGTGCCCGTGCAGAAGCTCACCAGCCGCGCCCCGCGCTCGGCGGCCCGCCGGACCGCCGCGAGCACCACCGGGCTGGCGGGCACCCCCGGATCGGGCCGGTTGGGCACGATCACCGTGTCGGCGGTGTCCGCCGCCTCCAGGCCCGGCACGTCGGACAGCGTGAACATCCCCAGGTGCATGGTCACCGCGGGCGCGGCGGCGCACAGCGTGAAGTCGTACCAGTCGCGGCCGAGTTCCGGCCGCCGCAACCCGAACAGCTCGGTGGCCACCCCCAGCTCGAACGGGTTCGACCCGTGGTCGACGATCACCGCGACCCGGTGCGAGGATTCTTGCGACATGTGCGATTCCTAGCACTCACGGGCCTGGGCCGCCAGCGCCCACGATGACCGCATGACCACTCAGCCGATCGACATCCAGTCCGTGCTGGACGGGTTCGACGCCCCCTGGAGCCCGCGGATCCTCGCCAACGTCAACGACTACGACATCCGGCTGGCCCGGTTCGCGGGCGAACACGTCTGGCACGTCCACGAGCAGACCGACGAGTTCTTCCTGGTGCTGGACGGCGAGATCGCCATCGGCCTGCGCGAGGCGGACGGCGAGCGCGTCGTCGTGCTCCCGCGGGGATCGGTGTTCGTCGTGCCGCGCGGCGTCTTCCACAAGCCCTCGTCGAAGGAGGGCGCCGTGGTGCTGCTGGTCGAGCCCACCGGCACGCTGTCGGTGGGCGACCAGCACGACGAGGTGCCCGACCACGTGGACGTCACCACCGGCCGCCGCGTCTAGGACCGGGGCTCGTACCGGACCGACGTCCCCGCCGCCCGCACGACCTCCCGCAGGTCACCGGTGACCGCGCCCGCGGCCCGCGCCTGCACCAGCACGTTCCCCCACGCCGACGCCTCGACGGGTCCCGCCACCACCGGCAGCCCGCAGGCGTCGGCCGTCAGCTGGCACAGCAGCGTGTTCAGCGCCCCGCCACCGACGACGTGCACGACGTCGACCTGCCTGCCGGACAACCGGATCGCGTCCGAGACCGCGTCCCGGTGCGCGAGGGCGAGGCTGTCGAGCACGCAGCGAACCAGCTCCGCCTTCGTCCGGGGCACGGGCTGACCCGTCTCCTCGCAGGCGGCCGCGATCCGCCCGGGCATGCCACCGGGTGCCAGGAAGCGGGAGTCGGTGGCGTCCACGACGGACGAAGGAGGCAGCTCGGCGGCTTCGGCCAGCAGGGCGGAGGGGTCGTCCGTCCCCCACTCCCGGTGGCACTCCTGCAACAGCCACAACCCCATCACGTTGCGCAGGAACCGGATGGTCCCGTCCACGCCCAGCTCGTTGGTGAAGTTCGCCGCCCGGCTCTCCTCGGTGAGCACCGGCGACTCCAGCTCGACGCCGACCAGCGACCAGGTCCCGCAGGAGATGTAGGCGAACCGGGAATCCCGCGCGGGCACCGCGACGACGGCGGACGCGGTGTCGTGCGACGCCACAGAGAAGACCGGAACCCCTTGGCCGAGCCCGATCTCGGGCACGACGTCCCCGATCACGGTTCCCGGCTCCCGCAGGGGCGCGAACAACCCGAGGTCCACGCCCAGCGCCTCCGCCACCGCCTTCGACCACGTGCGGGTGCGCGGGTCGAGCAGCGCGGTGGTGGACGCGTTGGTGATCTCGGTGCCCGTCCGCCCGGTGAGCCAGAACGAGATCAGGTCCGGGATCAGCAGCGCCCTGGTCGCGACACCGGCCGCCAGCCGATCGGCGACCAGCTGGAACGCCGTGTTGAACGGCTGGAACTGGATGCCGGTGGCCGCGTAGTGCCGTTCGGCGGGTAGGGCGACGAGAGCCCGCCGGACGGCGGACGACGTGCGTTCGTCGCGGTAGTGCACGGGGTTCCCGAGCAGGGTCCCGTCCTCGTCCAGCAGCCCGTAGTCCACGGCCCACGAGTCGACGCCGATCCCGTCCAGCGGACCGGCCTTCAGCAACCCGTCGACGATCTCGCGGTACAGCCCCAGGACGTCCCAGTGCAGCGTCCCGCCGACCGCGACCGGCCGGTTGGGGAACCGGTGGACCTCGTGCAGGGCCACCGAGCCCTCCTCGACCTCGCCGACGATCACCCGGCCGCTGTTCGCGCCGAGGTCGACCGCCGCGAACCGCTTCATCGCAGGAACGCCGCGGCGACGCCCGCGTCCACCGGCACGTGCAGGCCGGTGGTGTGGCTGAGCGTGGTCAGCGCGAACACCGCGTGCGCCACGTGCTCGGGCAGCACCTCGCGCTTGAGCAGCGTGCGCTGCGCGTAGAACGCGCCCAGCTCCTCCTCCGGCACGCCGTAGACCTCGGCGCGCTTGGCGCCCCAGCCGCCCGCGAAGATGCCGGAGCCGCGCACCACGCCGTCCGGGTTGACGCCGTTGACCTTGATCCCGTGCTCGCCGAGTTCGGCGGCCAGCAGCCGGACCTGGTGCGCCTGGTCGGCCTTCGCCGCGCTGTAGGCGATGTTGGCCGGACCGGCGAACACGGCGTTCTTGCTGGCGATGTAGACGACGTCGCCGCCGAGGCCCTGGTCGATCATCACCCGCGCCGCGTGCTTGGCGACCAGGAACGAGCCGCGCGCCATGACGTCGTGCTGCTTGTCCCAGTCCTCGACGGTGGTGTCCAGCAGCGGCTTGGAGATGGACAGGCCCGCGTTGTTGACCACGAGGTCGACGCCGCCGTAGGCGAGTGAGGCCGCGTCGAGCGCGGCGGCGACCTGGTCCTCGTCGGTGACGTCCGCGGTCACGGCCGTCGCCTTCAGCTCCGCCGCCACGGTCGCGGCGGTGTCGGCGTCGCGGTCGGCCACGACGACGCACGCGCCCTCGGCGGCCAGCCGGTGCGCGATGGCCCGGCCGATGCCCGACCCCGCGCCGGTGACGAACGCGACCCGCCCGGTCAGCGGCGCGGGCTTCGGCCGCCTGGCCAGCTTCGCCTCTTCGAGGGCCCAGTACTCGATGCGGAACTTCTCCACCTCGTCGATCGGCGCGTACGTCGACACCGACTCCGCGCCGCGCATGACCTCGATGGCGTTGAGGTAGAACTCGCCCGCCACGCGGGCGGTCTGGGCGTCGGCGCCGTAGGAGAACATGCCGACACCGGGGACCAGCACCACCGCCGGGTCCGCGCCGCGCATCGCGGGGGAGTCCGGGAGGGCGTGGCGCTCGTAGTAGGCCCGGTAGTCGGCCCGGTAGGCCTCGTGCAGCTCGCGCAGCCGGGCCTTCACCTCGTCCAGCGGCGCGGACGGCGGCAGGTCCAGCACCATCGGCCGGACCTTGGTGCGCAGGAAGTGGTCCGGGCACGACGTGCCGAGCGCGGCCAGCCGCGGGTGCTCCGCGCGGGCCAGGAAGTCCAGCACGGGCGCGGTGTCGGTGAAGTGGCCGATCCGCCGCTCGTCCGTCGACGCCAGGCCGCGCAGCAGCGGCGCCAGCGTCGCGGCGCGCGCCCGGCGTTCCGCCTCCGGAAGTGCTTGGTAGCCCGGCAGTTCCGGCCCGAACGGTTCGCTGCGACCGTGTTCGGCCAGGAACCGCGCGGCACCCTGGATGATCTCCAGCGACCGCGCCTCCGCCTCGGCGGACGTGTCGCCCCACGCGGTGATGCCGTGCCCGCCGAGGACGCAGCCGATCGCCTCCGGGTGCTCGGCCCTGATCCGCGCGATGTCCAGCCCCAGCTGGAAACCCGGCCGCCGCCACGGCACCCACACGACCCGGTCGCCGAAGCAGCGCCCGGTCAGCTCCTCGCCGTCCACCGAGGTCGCCAGCGCGATCCCGGAGTCCGGGTGCAGGTGGTCGACGTGCGCCGCGTCCACGAGCGCGTGCATCGCCGTGTCGATCGACGGCGCCGCGCCTCCGCGCCCGTGCAGGCAGTGGTCGAACGCGGCCACCATCTCGTCCTCGTGCTCCACGCCCCGGTACACGTCCACCAGCCCGCGCACCCGGTCCAGCCGCAGCACGGCCAGCCCCGCCCCGGTCAGCGTGCCGAGGTCGCCGCCGGATCCCTTGACCCACAACAGGTCCACCGGCTTCCCGGTGGCCGGATCGGTCGCCGACCCCTTCGCCGAGGTGTTGCCGCCCGCGTAGTTCGTGTTCGCCGGGTCGGAACCCAACCGGTTCGACCGGCCCAGCAGGTCGTCCACCGTGCTCATGCGCCCCATCCCGCCTGTTCGCCGCCGACGCGCTCGCGCGCGATCCTGTCCTGGTGGCCGGAACGCCGGTAGGCGCCGACCGGATCGGGGTCCAGCCCCAGTTCGACCCGCAGCTCGGCCAGCACCGGCCGCACGTCGGTGTTGTAGGCGTCCATCAGCACGTCGTTGGCGGCCAGCACGTCACCGCTGTCCTGCGCGGCCTTGAGCGCCTCGCGGTCGACGAGCAGGGCCTTGGTCGTGGCCTCCTGGACGTTGCACACCGAGCGGATCTGGCCGGGGATCTTCTCCTCGACGTTGTGGCACTGGTCGAGCATGAACGCCACCCCGGTCGAGGGTTCCAGCCCGCCTCCGCGGACGACCTCGCACATGATCCGGAACAGCTGGAACGGGTCGGCCGCGCCGACCATCAGGTCGTCGTCGGCGTAGAAGCGGGAGTTGAAGTCGAACGCGCCGAGCTTCCCGGCGCGCAGCAGGAACGCGACGATGAACTCGATGTTCGTGCCGGGCGCGTGGTGCCCGGTGTCGACGCAGACCTTGGCCCGCTCGCCCAGTTCCAGGCAGTGCGCGAACGACGTGCCCCAGTCCGGCACGTCCATCGTGTAGAACGCCGGCTCGAAGAGCTTGTACTCCAGCAGCAGCCGCTGGTCGCCGGTCAGCCGCGCGTACACCGCCGCCAGCGCCTCGGCTAGCCGGTCCTGGCGGTCGCGGATGTCGTCCTGGCCGGGGTAGTTGGTGCCGTCGGAGAACCACAGCTTCAGGTCGCGCGAGCCGGTCTCGTCCATGACGTCCACGCACTCCAGCAGGTGCGCGAGCGCCTTGCGCCGGATCGCCGGGTCGGGGTTGGTGACGCTGCCGAGCTTGTAGTCGTCGTCCTGGAACACGTTGGCGTTGACGGTCCCCAGCTCGATGCCCGCGTTCTTCGCGTAGCCGCCGAGGTCCGCGTAGTCGTCGACCCGGTCCCACGGGATGTGCAGCGCGATGGACGGCGCGGCGCCGGTGAGGGAGTGCACCACGGCGGCGTCGTCGATCTTCTCGCGGACCGTGCGGGGCACGCCCGGCTGCGCGAACACCTTGAAGCGCGTGCCGGAGTTGCCGTAGGCCCACGAGGGCGTCTCGATCCGCAGGGAGCGCAGCCGCGCCTTCGCGGTGTCGCCGCGCGGCTCCGGCGCGAGTGCCGTCATCAGTGTTCTCCAACCGCCGATTGAAACGTTTCATCCGGATGGTAGGGTTCGTTGTGGCGCGGAGCAAGGGTTCGGGTGAGACGGTGGGCATCAAGGACGTCGCCCGCCGCGCGGGGGTCTCGATCGGCACGGTCTCCAACGTCGTCAACCGCCCGCACGTCGTCTCCGCCGTGACCCGCTCCCGCGTCAACGCGGTGATCGAGGAGCTCGGCTACGTCCGCGACGAGTCGGCCCGCCAGCTCCGCGCGGGCACCAGCCGCACGCTCGCCCTCCTCGTGCTGGACCTCGGCAACCCGTTCTTCGTGGACGTGGCGCGCGGCGCGGAGGAGGCGGCGCACGAGGCGGGCCTCAACATGATCACCTGCAACAGTGCCCAGCGCGTCGACCGCGAGGCCTCCTACCTGGCGATGCTCGCCGAGCAGAGGGTGCGCGGCGTGCTGCTCAGCCCCGTGGGCACGGAGAACGAGAGCCTGTCCGGCTTCGGGCGCAGCGGCATCCCGTACGTGCTGGTCGACCGCAAGGCGACCACGGGGGAGTGCTGCTCGGTGTCGGTGGACGACGTGCTCGGCGGCGCGCTGGCGGCCCGGCACCTGACCGAGCAGGGCCACACCAGGATCGCGCTCGTCAACGGCCCGTCGGTGCTGGTGCAGTGCCGCGAACGCGAGGAGGGCGTGCGCAAGGCGCTGGCGGAGGTCCCCGAGCACCACCTGTCCGTGCTGGAGGTGGCCGCGCTGGACGTGGCGTCCGGCCGGGACGCGGGCGCTCGCATCCTCGGCATCAGCCCTCGCCCCACGGCGGTCTTCTGCGCCAACGACCTCCTGGCGCTTGGCGTGCTCCAGGCGATGGTCGGCGCTGGTGTGCGGGTGCCGGAGGACCTGGCGATCGTCGGCTACGACGACATCGAGTTCGCCTCGGCCGCGGCCGTTCCGCTCACCTCGGTCCGGCAGCCCGCGGCCCGCATCGGCGAGACGGCCGCGCGGCTGCTGATCGAGGAGACCTCCGACGACGAGGGCCACGAGCACCGGACCGTCGTGTTCTCGCCGGAACTGGTGGTTCGCGACTCCACCCGGATCCGGCGGCGCTGACACCCGATCGGGGAGATCATCGCCGAACGCCGGGCGTTCGCGCGGGCGGTGGGTGAAGCTTTCCGCATGACCGGAGCCCTTGGCACGTCAGCGGAAGAACTCGTCGTCCCGTCCTGGGACGTCGGTGTTCACACCGGACTGGCGGGGTTCGGCGACGCCTGGCTGTCCGGGCGGCCAGAAGGTCGGCTCCGGTACGCCGAGGAGGGCGGGTTCCTGTTCGTCAGCGGTGACGTCCCGGCCTCGGCGCGGTACGCGGAGGCCGTGCGGGCCCTGTACATCGAGCTGTTCGCGCTGACCAAGCGGATCGGGTACCCGACGATCTGCAGGCTGTGGCACTACATCGGGAACATCACCGGCGCCACCGCCGACGGCCTGGAGACCTACCGCGACTTCTGCGTCGGCCGCGCGCTGGCGTTCGAGGAGGTCCCGACCGGCATGCCACCCGCGAGCGCGGTCGGCTCCGCGTACGAGGGCATCAGCGTGTGCCTGCTCGCCGCCCGGCCGGGGCGGCTGACCGCGATCGAGAACCCGCTCCAGGTGCCCGCCTTCCGGTACCCCCGCGAGCACGGGCCGAAGTCGCCGTCGTTCGCCCGCGCCGGGTACCTGGAGGGCGAGCGGGGCGGCACGCTGTTCCTGTCCGGCACGGCCAGCATCCTCGGCCACGAGACCGTGCACCGCGGCGACCTGACCGGACAGCTCGCGACCACCTTCGCCAACGTCGAGGCCGTCGTCCACGAGCGCAACCTCGCCCGGCACGGCGTCGACGCGGGCTTCGGCCTGGCCGACTTCGACCGGGTGACAGCGTACGTCCGCAATGCCGACGACCTGGCCGCCGTGGACGCGGCCTGCCGGGACGCGTTCGGCCCCGACACGTCGGTCCGGCTGCTGCGGGCCGACCTCTGCCGGTCCGACCTGCTCGTCGAGGTCGAGGGCGTGATCAGCTGACCGGCACGCCGAACCGGGCGCACGCGCCGACGGTGTCCTCGCCGTAGCGCTCGATGTTCGCCTCGACGTCGAGGTCGCCCCTGTGCGCCAGCACCTCGTCGTCCACCAGGTCGGTGGTCGTTCGCGGACTCGGGGGCCTGGAGGAACGCGGACCTCGGCGTGCTGTGCACGACGCGGAAACCCAGCACGTCCACGTAGAACGCGCTGGCGTCGCGCACCCACAGGACGGCCTGGTTCAAGCCGCGGATCGCCACCGGGCCGTCCCTCACCTGCTCCGGGGCAGGGCGAAGTCCGCCCCGCCCCGGAGTCACCACCGCGCGGGGGAGTGACCCGTGGCGGGCGGCCGAGCAGGTCGCCCGCCACGAGGGCCGGTGGAACTGCCGGACGGACTGCCGGTGGGGCCCCGCTCTCGGAGTGACCCCTGGTAATCGAATCCGCCGAAAGGTTCACGCACCGTTCTGAAGAAGTGCGGCGGCGCTGACCGGCTGTATCACGGGCGACGCGGAATGGGAAATCCTCGAATTAGCCTGCTATCCGCGTAGCGCTGTCGACACGTACGGCGACCGAGAGTGGTTCACTGTGATTCGACATTTCTCGAATTTTGGGTAAGTCCAGCTCAGGGCTCTTTCGTCAGCGAAAGTCCGACGAGATTAACCTGTTAACGACTTTCGCGGCGCATATTGGTTAACAAGGGGTTGCCGGTGGGGCTCGCCCCCCGCTATCGTCGCGTCCGGTCCATTGTCGAGGTTGATCACGAGTTGAACAACGAGTCGGACCCCCCGACCGACTCGCCGGGTTTCCCCCGCCCGGTTCCGACACGGACTCCCCGAGCACGGAAGGCCAGGTCTTGTCCCACCTCCGCTCAACCGGCGGCCAGGCAGACGGCGGCACGGCACCCCGAGCCGTGCACAAGCACCGACTGCCCCCGCCTCCGTCGTCCCTGCGCGGTCGGATCGTCATCGCCGCGGTCGCCATCGGCGCCTTCGGCGCGGCCGGTGCGGGACAGACGCTCCAAGCGGTGGACGGCGCGAGCACCGACGAAGTGACCCCACTCGCGAACGCCACCAAGCCCTCCGACAACGCCGCCGCGTTCGGCATCGGCGGCACCGCGCCTGCCGCCCCGCAGGTCCTCCAGGTCGCGCGGCGGATCGACCCCTCGGCCGAGGCGGGCAAGCTCACCAAGAGCCAGCGCATCACCGAGGAGCGCGAGGCGGAGGAGGTCGAGGCCCGCCGCCCCAAGCGCGTCGCCCCGACCCGCGGCAGCTTCACCTCCGGGTTCGGCTACCGCGACGGCGCCATGCACTACGGCCTCGACATCGCCGCCCCGGTCGGCACCCCGATCTACTCCGCCGCCGACGGCGTCGTGATCGAGGCCGGTCCCGCCAGCGGGTTCGGGCTCTGGGTGAAGGTCGAGCACGCGGACGGCACCGTGACCGTGTACGGCCACATGTACCGCTTCAACGTCCGCAAGGGTCAGCAGGTCCTGGCGGGCGAGCAGATCGCCGAGGTCGGCAACAACGGCGTCTCCTTCGGTGCCCACCTGCACTTTGAGGTGTGGAGCGGGGGCAGCCTCAAGGTCAACCCGCTGCCGTGGCTCAACGAGGCGGGCATCGCCATCTAGGCCAGTGCCCGCTCCACGGCCGCCTCGACGTGCAGCCGGGTCGTGGGGAACACCGGGACGGGGCTGTCGGCCGCCGTGATGAGCAGTTCTATCTCGGTGCAGCCGAGCACGATCCCCTGCGCCCCTTCGGCGACGAGCCGCCCGATGACCTCGCGGTAGCCCTCGCGGGACGGTTCGCGCACGATCCCGACGCACAGCTCGTCGTAGATCACCCGGTGCACGAGCGCGCGGTCGTCCGCGCCCGGCGCGAGCACGCGCAAACCGTGACCCGCCAACCGATCCCGGTAGAACGACTGTTCCATGGTGAACGCCGTGCCCAGCAGTCCGACGCTGTCCAACCCGGCGCGCCGCACCGCTTCGGCCGTCGCGTCGGCCAGGTGCAGCAGCGGGATGTCCACCGCCGCCTGGACCTGGTCGGCGACCTTGTGCATCGTGTTGGTGCACAACAGGAGCAGATCGGCGCCCGCGGCCTGGAGACCGCGCGCGGCGTCGGCGAGCACGACGCCCGCCTCGTCCCAGCGCCCGTCCACCTGCAGCCGCTCGATCTCGGCGAAGTCGACCGAGTGCAGCACGCACTTGGCGGAGTGCAGGCCGCCGAGCCGTTCCCTGACCAGCTCGTTCGCCTGCCGGTAGTACTCCGCGCTGCTCTCCCAGCTCATCCCGCCGAGCATGCCGATCGTCAGCATCGCGTCCTCCCCGCCCGCCGGATTTCCCGGCGCGCGCAACCTCGTTGACACTTCGTCGCGTCCTAGGGGGAACACTCTCCCAAACCCCGCGGAGGCCTCCCTTGCCGACCACCGTGTGCCGCGCCTGCGGCGGAGCGGGCAGCCCGCTCCGCTGGGCGTGCCCGAGCTGCGTCCTGGCGACGGCGGAACGGCTCGACGAGATCCGCGAGCACTCCGTGGCCATCTGCGTCGCCGGGATGCTCGACGGTCCGGGGTGCGCGGGCCGCACCGGGGGCCCGCTCCCGTTCGGCGACGGCCTGCTCGTGCTGGTCGACGACGTGCCGCTGCGCGCCGCGGACCCGGCCGTGGTGCTGCTGTCGGTCCTCGACGTCCTGCACCGGATCGCCCGCCACGTCCGCCACCACCGCGGTGAGCCCGCCGAGTTCCGGTGCACGATCGCGAGCGAGGTCCGGTACCTGCGGACCAACGCCGAGTGGTGCGCCCACCAGCTGTGGGGCCACGAACTCGTGGAAGCGGTCCACCTCCTGCACGGCCTGACGCGGGCACGGGTGGGCGCGCTCGTCCGGTGAGGACCTGCCCCCCCAGTAGCAGCTGCCGCCATTGGGGTCAATGGCCCACGCTCGACCACCGGGAGGCCAGCCAAGGGGATCGTTCCGGCGTCGCCGTCCCGAGAAGCTGATCAGGTCAGGACATCGACCTTCAGCAAGGGGTTCCCACCATGACCGCGTCCCACCCCCACCCGCGCCACACCCGCCGACGCGCCGCGTCGGCCCTCGCCGTGGTGGCGGTGAG
This sequence comes from Umezawaea sp. cmx-9-4, assembly GCA_049997955.1. Taxonomy (GTDB): domain Bacteria; phylum Actinomycetota; class Actinomycetes; order Mycobacteriales; family Pseudonocardiaceae; genus Umezawaea. The sequence continues at coordinate 31,863 of JAEBDY010000021.1, forward strand.
CGGCCTCGTCGCGGCGGGCGCCGCCCTCCCGTCCTCCGCCGATTCCGGGTCGCAGCCCCGCGACTCCGTGCAGCGGGGCCTGAACGGCCTGGTTCGCGACGACGGCTTCCCCGCCGCCCTCGCCTCGGTCAAGGGCCGCGACGGCCGCGTCCGCGACTACACGGCCGGTGTCGGCGACCTGGCGACGAAATCGCCCGTCCCCGTCAACGGCCAGGTCCGCGTCGCCAGCAACACCAAGACCTTCGTCGCCACCGTGGTGCTGCAACTCGTCGCCGAGGGCAAGGTCGTCCTCGACGAGCCCGTCGAGAAGTACCTGCCGGGCATCGTGCGCGGCGAGGGCATCGACGGGAACGCCATCACCGTCCGCCAGCTCCTCCAGCACACCAGCGGCCTGGCCGACTACGACGAGATCGTCGCCGACTACCTGGCCATCCAGCACCGGTACTTCGAGCCGAGGGAGGTGCTCGACCTGGGGTTGGCCAAGGGCTCACTCGCCGACCCCGGCAAGGAGTGGTCGTACAGCAACACCAACTACGTCCTGCTGGGGCTGCTGGTGCAGAAGGTCACCGGACGTCCGATCGGAGAGGAGATCACCCATCGGATCATCGATCGCATCGGGCTGCGCGACACCTACTGGCCCCCGGTCGGCGAACAGCGCATCCGCAAGGCCCACCCGCACGGGTACTTCGCCCAAACCCCTGGTGCTCTGCTTGCCGACGTCACGGAGATGGACCCCTCGCTGGGGTGGGCCGCGGGACAGCTGAACTCCACTCCCCGCGACCTCAACGCGTTCTTCCTCGCGCTGCTCGGCGGTGACCTGCTCGAACCGGAGCAGCTGGAGGAGATGAAGAAGACGGTCGCCGCCCCGAGCTCCGGCGTGCGCGGCGACGAGCGGTACGGCCTCGGGCTGTCCACGTTCACGCTGACCTGCGGCGTCGTCGCCTGGGGCCACGGCGGCGACGCGCCGGGCTACCAGACCCGCAACGCCGTGACCGAGGACGGCCGCGCGGCCGCCGTCGCGGTGACGGCGCTGCCGACCGCGATCGACCCGGCCAAGCACGTGGAGCAGGTCGTGGACACCGCGCTCTGCAAGTGACGGACGTGCTCCGTCGGGGGTCGGCCCGGAAGACTTCCCGGACCAACCCCCGACGGGGCTCTGCCCGGACGAGGTGCCGCGCAAGTCCCTTCGCAGTCCACGGAGGATGTCGCTTCAGGAACCGGATGGTCTACCGAGGATCTTCATCGTCCCTGACCAGAGGCCCCTTGCCACGCAAAGTAGTTGACTGAGCCGATCAGGTGACATCGGTGACGAACCGGAGCCGGGCGTCGTGAGCCGCGTCAAACTGCCGCGTTGTCTCCTGGAGGTTCGCGGACGTCAACCCGTGGAGGGTCCCGGTGCGGTACGGAATTCTCGGACCGGTCGAGGTGCACGGCGACGACGGCGCCCTCCTGCCACCGCTGCCGCCCAAGGCGGGCCGGATCCTCGTGGTGCTGGCGGCCCACTGCGGCCGGGTGGTCGCCGTCGACCGGCTGATCGACCTGGTCTGGGGCGAACGGCCACCGCCGCGGGCCCGCAAGTCCCTCCAGGTGCACATCTCCGGCCTGCGCCGCGCGGGCGTGCCGGTCGAGCACCGCAAGGCGGGCTACCGGCTCGACGCCGAACCCGACCAGGTCGACGCTCACCTGTTCCGCGGCCTGGTGGCCCGCGCCGGGGAGACGGCCGACCCCGTGGAACGCCGGGCGGTGCTCGGCGAGGCGTTGGCGCTGTGGCGCGGGACGCCGATGGCGGGCATCGACCGGCTCGGCGAGCCGATGGAGGCGCGGCGGCTCGCGGCCGTCGAGGACGCCGTGGACGCGGACCTGGCGCTCGGCCACCACACCGAGGTCGTGGACCTGCTGTCCGGGCTCGTGCAGGAGCACCCGCTGTCCGAGCGCCTGCGGGTGCGGCTGATGCGCGCGCTGTCGGGCTCCGGCCGCCGCACCGAGGCCATGCGCGTCTTCCAGGACACCCGCCGCGTCCTCGTCGAGGAGCTGGGGGTCGAGCCGGGACCGGAGTTGCAGCAGCTCTACCGCTCGGTCCTGGAGGGTGACGAGCCGGGGCAACCGGCGCGCCGCAACTACCTGCCGCGCGACGTCGGCGACTTCACCGGCCGCGCCGAGCAGCTGGCCCGGCTGACCGGGGGCGACCCGCACGGCGTGTGGTGGATCGAGGGCGCGGCGGGCGTCGGCAAGAGCGCGCTCGCCGTCCACGCCGCGCACCGGCTGGCCGCGCGCTACCCGGACGGGCAGCTCTTCGTCGACCTGCACGCGCTGCCGCCCACGCCGGGCGCCGCGCTGGACGCGCTGCTGCGGGCGATCGACGTGCCCAGCGTGCGGATCCCCGCGCAGCTGGACGAACGCGCGGCGCTGTGGCGGGCGCAGCTCACCGGGCGGCGCGTGCTGATCGTGCTCGACGGGGTCGGCGGCCTCGGCCAGGTGCGCAGGCTCCTGCCCGGCGCGCCCGGCTGCCTGACGCTGATCACCAGCCGCCTGCGCCCGGTCGACCGGCAGTCGCAGCGGCTCGCGCTCGACGTGCTGACCTCGGCCGAGGCGGTCGCCCTGCTCGCGGACATCCTCGGTGACGACCGGGTGTCCGAGGACCCGGAGGCGGCGCTGGAGGTCGCACGGCTGTGCGGCCACCTGCCCCTGGCCGTGCGGATCACCGGCGCGCGCCTCGCGGGTAGGCCGCACTGGCCGGTGTCCCGGCTGGTCAGCCGGTTGCGCGACGAGCGCGGTCGGCTCGACGAGCTGGTCGCCGACGACCTGGCGGTGCGCAGCAGCCTGGAGCTGACGTACCGGGCGCTGGACGACCCGGCCCGCCGCGCGTACCGGGCGTTCGGGTTCCTCGACCACCCCGAGCTGCCCGCCGACCTGGCGTCGCCGCTGCTGGGCCTGCCGGAACGGGCCGCGGAGGACGTGCTGGACCGGCTGGTCGACGCCCGGCTGCTCGACGTCAGCGGCGCGGACCGCTACCGGATGCACGACCTGGTCCGCATCCACGCGCGGGAACTGGCCGAGGCGGAGCAGGTCGACTTCGGCAGGCTCGCCGCCGTGCGCCGGGTCGTGGCGGAGTGCCTGGCCAAGGTGCACGGCTGCGTCGAACGCCTGATGCCGGCGGTCAGCCAGATGCAGGGCGTCAGGACGCAGGGGTTCCTCGGCGAGCTGCACGACCACCCGGTGCCGCCCGCGGAACGGGACGCGTGGTTCGCGGTGGAGGAACCGCTGCTGATCAAGGTCGTGGAACGGGCGGCGGAACTCGGGTTCGCGGCCGACGCGTGCGACCTCGCCGAGGCGCTGGTGTTCGCGTGGTTCGGCCTGCGCAACCGGTACGACGGCTGGGAGCGGACGCACCGGGCCGCGCTGGACGCGGTGGTGGCGGCGGGGGACCGCAGGCGCGAGGCCGTGCTGCGGTGCAGCCTCGGGCAGCTGCACTTCAAGCGCGACGAGTTCACCGAGGCGGGGCTGTGGTTCGGCGCGGCGGGCGCGCTGTTCGTCGAGCTGGGCGACCGCCGGGGCGAGGCGATCGCGCTCAACGGCGAGGGCATGGTGACCCGTGAACGCGCCCAGTACCACCACGCTCTCGCCGCCCTGACCCGCGCGCGGGACCTGCTGACCGAACTCGGCGACGGCGAGGGCGTGGCCCACTCGCTGTACGGGATCGGCTCCGTGCAACGGGAACTGGCCCTCGACGAGGAGGCCTTGCGGAACCTGCGGGCCGCCGAGACCGCGTACCGCGTGGCGGGCAGCCGGCGCGGCGAGGCGCTGGCCGTCCGCGGCATCGGGCTGGTGCACCGCGCGCGGGGCGAGTACCCCGACGCCGAGCCGTACTTCCGCCGGGCCCACGACCTCGCGCTGGCCCTCGGCGACCCGCTGGTGAGCTGCTACACCGCGCAGTCGCTGGCCAAGGCGTGGCTGCGCACCGGCCGCCTCACCGAGGCCGCGGAACTGCTCGCCGAGGCGCTGCCGGGCTGCCGCGAACTGGGCGACCGGTTCGGCCTGGCGCTGCTGCGGCGCACGATCGGCGAACTCCACCTGGCCAGCGGCGAGGCGCACCGGGCCGTCGTGGTGCTGCGCGCGGCCCTGGCGGACTGGGACGAGCTGGACCTGCCCGCGTGGCGGGCCCGCACCCTGCGCGACCTCGGCGCGGCCCACGCGGCGGCCGGGAACGACGGCAGTGCCGCTCGCTGCTGGAGCGAGGCGGCGCTGCTGCTGGAGGGGTTGGGCTCCAGAGAGGCGGGGGAGTCCGACACCTGGGCCGGGTGGGGCTGCCGCGGGGATCACACCATGGGGTGATGGTGCGAATGGACCAGTCCGGAGTCGGGTAACCGCTCTGCGAGGTGTCCACCGCGGACACCGTCGAGGGAGGCTTCGAGCTCATGGGTATCGGCGACAAGTTCGACGCGCTCAAGGACAAGGCCAAGGAAGCGCTCGGCGAACACGGCGACAAGGCCGACCAGGGCGTCGACAAGGCGGGTGACTTCGCCGACGAGAAGACCGGCGGCAAGTACTCCGACCAGATCGACCAGGGCGGTCAGAAGGCCAAGGAGGGTCTCGACCGCTTCGGCAGGCAGTAACCGGAGCGCCACCGAGGCCTCCCCCGCCACGACGGGGGAGGCCTCCGCCCGTTCCGGGTTCGACGGTCCCCGCGCGGGTCTTGTGCCGCAGGCGTGGAACCCGTGCGGCAGGGGCGTGAAGGGCTAGATGACGTGCTCGATCAACTGGGACGGGTCGAAGGACCGGGCCTCCGGCGTCGAGGTCCCGAAGAGGTGGGAGAAGTGCCTCGACCGTGGGCGCGGACCGTCCGTTCTGGCCCACGGATTAGAGTCACAATCATGCTGACGGTCGGGATAGTGGGAGGTCAGGACGCCGTGGCCGCGGCGTCGCGCTTGCGAGCCCTTGGCGCGGCCGCTGTGCTCGGTCCGGGTTCGGCGGTCGCCTTCCGGATCGCGACCTCCGACACGTCGGGGGACACGCGGTTCGTGGACGCCGTCCTCACCGACGACGAGCCGGTGCACGTCCAGGTGGAACGGCTGTGGTCGACGCGGCTGCGGCCGTGGTCGGAGGCGCTGGCCGGGGCGGTGCCGGACCGCCGTCCGGCGAAGGTCCAGGTCCACGACCCGCGCTGGGCGTGGGCGGGCCGCAGGGGGCTGGACCGCATCCGCTCCTCGCTCAGGCACCTCGATCCCGCGGGCGCGTTCCGCTACGACCACATCGGCTCGACCTCCGTGCCCGGCCTGAGCGCCAGGGCGCTCATCGACCTCCAGGTCAGGGTCCGGCGCCTGCCGGTGCCCGCGGAGGTCGACCGGGCCATGGCCGCCATCGGCTTCCTCCCGACCGCGGGCAGCGGCCCGGACGTCGACCAGGACGCGCCGCTCGGCGCCGAGGACGTGCCGGACGAGGTGTGGGCCAAGCGGCTGTTCACCTCGCCGGACCCCGTGTCGCCGACGATCGTGCACGTGCGCAGGCTGGACTCGCCGTGGGGGAACCACACCGTGTGGCTCCGCGACTGGCTGCGCGCCCACCCCGACGAGCGCGACCGGTACGAGCAGGTGAAGACCGGGCAGGCGGCGGGTGACGCCGACGACGGCTACACCCGCGCGAAGTCCGGGTTCTTCGACGAGGTCCGAGGGGCCGCCGAGGAGTGGGCCCGGCGGGCCTGACCGGCCGCGCTCCTGGTCAGCGCACCGCCCGGACCGACTCCAGGAGCTCCGTCGAGACGTCCCACAGCCGTGCGGCGATGGCGGGGTCGACGGCGTGCGGCAGGACTCCGTGCACGCCGTTCCGGATCTCCGCGACGACGGCGGCCGGGCGGCAGTCCTCGTAGTACACGGGGCCTGCGGCGGTGATGCTCGGCGAGGTGGCGACGAAGACGGAGGTCGCGGCTCCCTGCTCGGGTGTCTTGGTCCGGTACCGCCGCTTCATGCTCGCGAGGAGTTCCGGGTCCCAGTGCCGTTGCAGGTTGGTCCAGATACCGCCGGGCATCAACGCCTTGGCGACGATCCCCTCGTCCGCCCACCGGCGGGTGGCTTCGACGGCGAAGAGGACGTTGGCGGTCTTGGACTGCCCGTAGGCGAGTCCGGGGTCGTAGGGGTCCCTGGTGAAGAACAGGTCGTCGAACCTGATCCCGCTGGATGCGTGACCGCTCGAGCTGACGGAGACCACGCGCGCTCCACCGGCGGCCGCCAGCGCGGCGTGCAAGCCGGTCGCGAGGGCGAAGTGGCCGAGGTGGTTCACGGCGAACTGCACCTCCCACCCCGCGGGCGTGCGCAGCTCCGGGCTGTCCATCACCCCGGCGTTGTTGACCAGGACGTCCAGCGGACCCTCCCAGGCCTCCACGAGGGTTCGCACGCTCGCCAGGTCGGCCAGGTCGAGGTGGACCACGCGGACGCCGGCGGAACCGGTCGTGGCCCGGATGTCCTCCGCGACGCGCTGTCCGGCGGCAACGTCCCGGACGGCCAGTGCCACGGCGGCGCCCGCGGCGGCGAGGGCACGCGCGGTCTCGATCCCGATACCGGACGCGGCGCCGGTGACCAGTGCTGCCTTCCCGCTCAGGTCGACGTCGCGAACGACCTCCATGGCCGTCGTCCCGGCCCCGAAGACGGGGTTGCTCATGAGGGTTCTCCTTCGGCCTGCCCCGCTGAACCGCGGCGCGTCCTCACAGTAGGAAGGCCGTGGGATTCCCGCCTGGTCCTGTCGTGCCCGGGTGATCCCGGGTCACCCGAGCGAGAAGTCCATCGACCGCGTCGGGACGGCGTCCAGCGCGGCGAGCGTCGCGGCGTCGAGCCCGACCGCTCCCGCGGCGACGTTCGCCAGGAGGTGATCGGCGTTCGCGGTGCCGGGGATGAGGAGGACGTTCGGGGCGTGGTGGAGGAGCCAGGCGAGGCCGACCTGCTGAGGGGTGACACCCAGGGACCGGGCCGCGGCCACGACGGCGGGCTCGTCGGTCACCTTCGGCAGGTCGGGAACGGCGCTGCCGAGCGGGAAGAACGGCACCCAGGCGATATCCCGCGCGGCGCAGAGGGCCACCAGGTCCTCGTCCTGGCGGGCCACGAGGCTGTAGGCGTTCTGCACGCAGGCGATGCCCGCCGGGATCGCTCGGCGCAGGACGTCCAGGTCGACGCTGCTGAGCCCGATCGCGCCGATCTTGCCCTCGTCGCGCATCGCGACCATGGCCGCCAGCTGGTCGTCGAGGTCGACCACCTGGTCGCCCGTCGCCCGCAGGCCGGGCCCGGTGTCCGTGCGGCGCAGGTTCACCAGCGGGATCCGGTCCAGGCCGAGGCTGGTCAGGTTGTCCTCGACGCCTGCCCGCAGCTCCTCGGGCCGCTGCGCGAGGCGGAGCGGGATCGGCCCGCCGGGGTTCGGGGCAGCGCCGACCTTGCTGGCGACGAGGACGTCGTCCTCTGGGCGGATCGCCTCGCGGATGAGGTCGTTGACCAGGCCGTCGCCGTAGAACTGGGCCGTGTCGACGTGGTCGACGCCGAGTTCGACCGCGCGCCGCAGGAGTGCGACGGCCGCGGCGCGGCCGCTGTCCAGGCGCAGCTGCATCGCCCCGTAGCCGATGCGGGAGACGGTGCGGCCCGCGAGCCTGCCCGGCCCTCCGGGGCGTGGGACGCCGGTGGTCGTGGTCTCGGGGGAGGGGGGAACGGTGAGGGACATGGGAATCCTGTCCTCGTGCGATGATGGGGTATGCGGAGGAGCCTCCGCTTCATCACCGTAGCACTAACGGAGGTGCCTCCGCTTGAGTCCGGCCGAACCGGCGTCGTTCGACGCCCAAGCCGACCGCCCGGCCCGCGCCGACGCGCGGCGGAACCGGGAGAAGCTCCTCTCCGCCGCCAGGGCGGCCTTCGCGGCGGCCGCCGACGTGGTCGCGCTCGAAGCCATCGCCCGCGACGCCGGGGTCGGCATCGGCACGCTCTACCGCCACTTCCCGTCCCGCGAGGCGCTTGTCGAAGCCGTCTACGCCGCCGAACTCGACGACGTCACCGCCAGTGCCCCCGCGCTGCTCGCCGAACTCCCGCCCGAGGCCGCCCTGCGCGCCTGGATGGACCGCTACGCGGGGTTCGTCGCGACGAAGCGCGGAATGGCCGACACGCTTCGCGCGGGCTGGGCGTCGGGGAGCATCGCGACACCGCGCACGCGGGAGCGCGTCACCGCCGCGATCGCGATGATCCTCGACGAGGGGGCGCGGGACGGTTCGCTCCGCGCGGACGTCGACCCCGAGGACGTCACCGCCCTGCTCCTCGGGATCTTCCTCTCCATGGCGGGCGACTCCCCTGGGCGGACCGGTCGGCTCCTCGACCTCGTCGTCGACGCGGTGCGGCCGCTCGCCTGCCCGGTGGACCGGCCGTGACCGGGTAGTCCGGTGGCCTGCCGGTCGGCGGACCGGTCAGGCTGCGATGCCGTCGAGGGTCAAGGCGATACCGGCGTTCGGGTCGGTGCCGCGCCGGCGTCGATGCGGGCAATTCGTGACGAACGTGTTCGTGATACCTTCCGCGGGTGAGCCCCAGCGACCGCGCCAGGGTCCCCGTCAGCAGGCGGGATCGTCCGGCGAAACCCCCGTTGAGCAGGCAGGGGATCATCGACGCCGCGCTGGTGATCATGCGGGACGAAGGCCTCGGCAAGGTGACGATGCGTCGCATCGCCGCGGCCTTGGACACCGGGGCGGCCTCCCTGTACGTCTACGTCCGCAACACCGAGGACCTGCACGCGCAGATCCTCGACGCGTTGCTGGCGACGGTCACCGCGGACGTGCCCGCGGAGGGCCCTTGGCGGGAACGGCTGAAGGCCCTGCTGACCGGTTACGGCCGCGTCCTGCTGGCCCATCCGGAGATCGCCAGGATGGCCATGTCCACGCAGCCGAGCGGTCCGAACTACCTGGCGCTGGCGGACGCGGTGCTCGGTCTGCTGGTCGAGGGCGGGGTCCAGGACCAGGTCGCCGCGTGGGGCCTGGACCTGCTGTTGCTGCACCCCACCGCGGTCGCCGTGGAGCGGAGTGGTCGGACGTCGCCCACGGACAAGGCCGACGACATGGCCGAACTGGCCGTGCGGATCGCGGGCGTGGACGCCGCTCGCCACCCCCACCTCGCTCGCGTCGGCGGCGATCTCCTGTCCGGTGACGGACCTTCCCGAGCGGACTGGGCGTTCGACGTCCTCCTCGACGGGCTGCTGGGTGCGCGCAAGCCCGCGAGCTGAGTGCGCTCGTCTCGACCTCGGGGGAAAGCGGTGCCGCCGCTCGACGTGGGGTCCGCGCCATTTCCTCGTGCCACCGCCCGGCGAGGCTTTCCGCTTCGCACCCGGCGTGGTCGGCAAAAGGATCGCGGCACCCGCGGAATCGGGTCGCCGAGCCCCGCGGCGCGGTGGAGGGCCGGAAATTCGAGCGCACGGGGATGCGGGGGAGCTTCCCGGATGCCGCTCGACCAGCAACCGTCGGCCCACCCCGCCAGGCCGGTAACAGCAGCGGACGAGCCCGCGAGGTCGCCGCCCACCACGGCACCGACGTCGAGTCGTCGTTCACTGGCACCTGCGTTCGCCGCGTCGCTCGATGCGGCGCACTACCGGTTTGGGACGTCTTCCGGAAGATCGATGGGGCACTAATATGAATCGTTTCAACTGGTCAGAACAAAGAGGTGCTGGGCTTAGAAAGCATCGATGCCATTCGCTTCCTCATCCGCTGGCGGCACTATTCCAGGCTGGGATTGATCGTCGCGACGTCAGGCGCAGGGTGACGGCGCGGTGATCGTCACCCTTGACGAGAGTGACCTGAGTCACCTAGCCTTCGGCATCGTTGAATCGTTTCAATTCCTGTCATCGGCCGATCCCCCATGTGAAGGCAGGTAGTGCGATGACCCCGGACCGAGTCGGTGTGGCCTCGGAACGCCATGCACGCCCGGTGCTCGTCCTGATCGCCGTGCTGCTGGCGGTGGTCGGGCTGCTCGTGCCCGTACCGTCGGCCACGGCCGACGGCGGCGTCCAAGTCGGCGGCCTGACCGTCAACGACCGCACGAACCCGTTGGGCATCGGGGGCGAGCGGCCGCACTTCGGGTGGGTGTCCACCTCGAACCGCCGCGGTGTCGTCCAGAGCGCGTACGAACTGCGCGTCGGTGGTGCCGCGGGCAAGGGCGACATCTGGTCCACCGGCAAGGTCGCCTCCAGCCGCCAGGTCGACGTCGCCTACGGCGGACCGGCCCTGCGCACGGCGACCCGCTACCACTGGCAGGTCCGGGTCTGGGACGGCAACGGCAAGGCAGGCGGGTGGAGCAGGCCCGCGTGGTTCGAGACCGGGCTCCTCACCGCGACCGACTGGAACGGGGCCGACTGGCTCGCCGACCAGGACGCGCCGCTCGGGTGGGCCGACTACGCGGTCGACACCGAGTTCAGCCTGAAGGCCCTCGTGATCGGCGTCTTCTTCCGCTCGACCGCCGCGGGCAACGGCTACATGTGGCAGATCAGCGTCGCCGACGGCACCGGCAAGCCCAAGCTCCGCCTGCACCGCCGGGTCAACGGCAACTACGAGCTGTTCGCCGTCCTGGACGTCTCCGGGACCATCTCGCAGGAGCAACTGCTCTCCGGCCGTCACCACTTCACGATCTCCGCGCTGGGGCAGACCATCACGACGAAGATCGACGGCACCCAGGTCGACCAGCGCACCCTGCCGGACTTCGCGGCCGGGACGTTCGGCTACCGGGCGGTGAACGCCGACGAGGGGCAGGAGAAGTTCCTCGTCCACCGCGCCACGGTCACCGGCGCGGACGGCGCCACCCTGGCCGACGTCGACTTCGCCGACGGCCGCAACCCCTTCACCGGTGGCACCGTCGCCAACGGCGACCTGGACCTGTCCACGCCCGCTGACGTCCTGTACACGGAGCACTCCAGCCTTCCCCTGTTCCGCAAGGAGTTCTCGGTCCCGGCCGGGAAGAAGGTGCGGGGAGCGCGCGCGTACGGCGCCGCTCGGGGCGTCTACGAGTTCAGCCTCAACGGCGCCAAGGTCGGCGACCAGGAGCTGGCGCCGGGGTGGACGGACTACCGGACCCGGATCCAGCACCAGACCTACGACATCACCAAGCAGGTGCGGCAGGGCGCCAACGCCTTCGGCATCGCGCTGGCGCCGGGGTGGTACGCGGGACGCCTCGGGAACATCCCGACGCCCGGCATCTACGGCTCCACGCCCTCGGTCGTCGCGCAGCTGCGGATCGACTACACCGACGGCACCCACGACTGGATCCGCACCGACACCTCGTGGCGGACGGCCACCGGTCCGTTCGTCCGCAGCGACCGGCACATGGGTGAGACCTACGACGCCCGCCTGGAACGGAAGGGCTGGAACCGCGCGGGCCACGACCAGGCGGGGTGGACCGCACCGGACAAGGCCGAGTCCGCCACGTCCCTGCTGGCGCCGCAGCCCGACGAGCCGGTGCGCGAGACCGAGCGGCTGACCGCGACCGCCCGCACGGAACCCAGGGCGGGCACGCACGTCTACGACCTCGGCCAGAACATGGTCGGCGTCACCAGTTCGCGGCTGAAGGGAACCGCCGGGCAGACCGCGACGATCCGCCACGGCGAGGTGCTCAACCCCGACGGCACCCTGTACACGGCGAACCTGCGTTCGGCCGAGTCCGTCGACCGGTACACGTTCGCGGCCGACGGCACGGTCGTGTTCGAGCCGACCTTCACCCAGCACGGCTTCCGCTACGTCGAGATCACCGGAGTCGCCGCCCCGGCGGCCTCGGACGTCCAAGGCGTGGTGTGGAGTTCGGACCTGCGCACCACCGGCGCCTTCAGCACGTCGAACCCGACGCTGAACAAGCTCCAGAGCAACATCTCCTGGGGGCAGCGCGGCAACTTCCTGTCCATCCCTACCGACACCCCGGCCCGCGACGAACGCCTTGGCTGGACCGGCGACATCAACGTGTTCGCCCCGACCGCCTCGTACAACCAGGACACGCGGGCGTTCCTGCGCAAGTGGATGATCGACCTGCGGTCCACCCAGCGCGCCAACGGCGACTTCAACAGCATCGCGCCGGATCCGCGTGACGACGGCGGTGGCGGTGTCGGGTGGAGCGACGCGGGCATCACCGTGCCGTACGCGCTCTACCAGGCGTTCGCCGACACGGCGACCGTGCGGGACAACTACGCCGCGATGAAGCGGTTCCTCGAATTCGTGCGCACCGGCGCGGGCGCCGACCTGATCGACGACAAGCGCGGCCGGTTCGAGGACTGGCTCAACCTCAACGACCCGACGCCGAGCGGCATCCTCGGCACCGCCTACTTCGCCGAGGACGCGCGCATGCTGTCCGAGATGGCGCGGGCGATCGGGGAGAACGCCGACGCGGACGCGTACGCCGCGCTGTCCGGCGAGATCCGCACCGCTTTCACCACGGCCTTCGTCGCGGCCGACGGCACGCTGTCCGGCAACAGCCAGACCGCGTACGCCATGGCGCTCGGGATGAACCTGGTGCAGGGCCCCTTGCGTGACGAGGTCGCCGACAGGTTCGTCGCCAAGATCGCGGCGAGTGGCGGCGCGCTCACGACCGGGTTCCTCGGCACGCCGTGGCTGCTGCCCGCGCTGAGCGGGAGCGGCCGGATCGGCGAGGCGTACAAGCTGCTGATGCGCGAGGAGTACCCGTCCTGGGGCTACGAGGTGAAGATGGGCGCCACCACGATGTGGGAGCGCTGGAACTCGATCAACCCCGACGGCAGCTTCGGTGATCCCGCGATGAACTCCTTCAACCACTACGCCTACGGGGCGGTCGGTCAGTGGATGTACGAGAACATCGGCGGCATCTCCGCCCTGGAGCCCGGTTACCGCAGGTCGCGCATCGCGCCGCGCCTCGGCGGCGGGCTGACGAGCGGCTCCGGCTCGTTCGACTCGGCTTACGGCAAGGTCGAGTCGTCCTGGCGCAACGACTCCAGGGGATTCCGCCTGGAGGTCGACGTGCCGGTCAACACCACCGCACAGGTGGAGATCCCCGCCGCGGCGGCGAACTCCGTCACCGAGGACGGCTCTCCCGTGGCGAAGGCCAAGGGCGTCACCGGCACCTCGCACGCGAACGGGGTGCTCACCGTGACGGTGGGCTCGGGCCACTACGAGTTCCGCGCCCCCACCGCGAAGTAGAACGGCTCAGCGCCACCGTTCGAGGAAGACCGGTCCGCGACCACCGCCCACGCGGTGGTCGCGGACCGGTCTTCGGCATTCCGCCCCCGGTTCCTCGCCGCACTGGCAGCATCGGGGAATGGGAGTCGCGGCGAGATCTGCGCTGTCGGGCCTGGCCACGGGTTGGGGGGCACTCTTCCTCCTGTTCGGGTCGCTCTCGGCGTTCTCCGTCAGCCCGGATCCTCGACCGCGCCCGCACCGACCTCGAATTCCTGGAGCAGCAGTTATCCACGCTCCGGGCGTGACTACCGGATCGCCGCGCGCAGCACGTCCCGCAGCGGCACCGGAGGTCGTCCGATCAGGTCGGCGAGCGCCGGGCCCACGTGCGAGAACTCGCCCTGGCGGCTCGCGGCGAACAGGCCCACGAGCAGATCGGCCGCGTCCTCCGGGACACCGTGGGCGAGGAGGCCCGCGCGGTAGTCGTTGTCGGACACCACGATTCGACGGATCGGCCTGCCCGCCAGCTCCGACGCGATCGCCGCGACACCGGTCATGTCGACCGCCTCGGACCCGGTGAGGTCGGGGGTGACGCCGTCGAGGACGTCCTCCGTCAAGGCGATCACGGCGGCCTCGGCCAGGTCGGCGTGGGAGGTCCAGGAGACGGGACCGTCCTGCGGCACGGCCAGTTCTCCCGTGTCGAGCGCGCCGCCGAGCAGCATGAGCGCCGAGGACGCGTAGAAACCGTTGCGGAGGGCCGTGAACGCCACCCCCGACTCCCGCAGCTTCGCCTCGGTGGCGGCGTGGTCGGGCATCGGCGGGAAGGGCGAGGCCGGGTTCGCGCCCATGTGGCTCGTGAAGACGACGCGCTCGGCGCCCGACTTGGCCGCCGCGTCGATCGCCGTCCCGTGCAGGCGGAGCGCCGTCTCGCCGGTGGCGTCCACCGACACGAGGAGGATCCGCGACGCCCCCTCGAAGGCGTGCTCCAGGCTCGTGGCGTCGGCGAAGTCGCCTCGTCGGACGCGAACGCCCCGCTCCGCCAGCCCTCGCGCCTTCTCCGGGTCCCGGACGCACACGCCGATCCGGTCGGGCGTGACCCGGTCGAGCAGCCGTTCCACGACCGCCTTGCCGAGTGTTCCGTTCGCCCCGCTGACAATGATCATGAGAGTTCTTCCGCTCGGCATCCGCCCAGCACCTGGGCGTGGTGCTCACGATGCCCGCGTGGCCGCCGCGCTGGAAGGATCATCGAGTACCCGGGTGTTACCCTCAGGGACATACCGATCGGAGGTGGTCGTGGAGTCCCGACCGCTGCGCCACTTCGTCGCCGTCGCCGAAGAACTCAACTTCTCCCGCGCGGCCGAACGGCTGGGCATCTCGGCTCCGCCGCTGTCCCGCACGATCCGCAACCTCGAAGCGGAACTGGGCGTCGTCCTGTTCGAGCGCTCCACCCACGCGGTCGCGCTGACCCCGGCCGGGACCGTGCTGCTCGGCCAGGCTCGGATCGCCCTGGATGCCTTGCAGGCGGCCGGACGGCGAGCCCAGCGGGCCGCCACCGCCGAGCCGAAGCTGGTACTGGCGGTCAAACCCGACGGTGACGGCGGACTGCTGGACGCCATCCTGGCCGACTACGCGACCGAACCGGCGGCCCTGCCCGTCTCCATCCGCCTGTGCGGGTGGGGCGAGCAGCCACGCCTCCTGCGCCAGGGCGAGGCCGACGTCGCCCTGGTCTACGAACCGTTCGACCTCACCGGCCTGGACGCGGAGCCCGTGGCGGTCGAACCGCACGTCGCCGCCGTCCCGGCGGGACACCCGCTCGTCGCACGCGACCACCTCACCCTCGCCGACCTCGACCTGCCCATCACCGATCCCGTCCACCCCGAGGACCTCGGCGACTTCTTCGCCCGGATCGTCGAGCAGCACGGCGTCCGCGACCTGCCCCAACTGCTCAAGCTCGTGGAACTCGGCGAGATCATCACGCTGCTGCCCCGATCCGTCGTCGCCCGCTACCCCCGGCAGGGCATCGCCTACCTCGACGTCCCGGACGCGCCACCGGCCGTCCTCGTGATCGCGTGGCCCCAGCGGTCCCGGTCGAAGGCCACAGCCGCACTCGTCCGCGCCGCCACCTCCACCGTCCGCGAAGCGAGGTAACGGCCCGCGGCTCCCGTCGACGTGTGCCCGACCGGGTCGTCGACATCGTCGCCGGGGGAGTGCTCACCGAGTCCTGCAGGTCGACTGGCGCACCCAGGCGAGCGGGCTGGAAGGGTTGACCGGATAGTGCGCTCAATGGCTTCAGTGTCGACCAAAACCAACCTTGTTGTGGTGGCACGTTCCTGCGGCAAAGCTCGAACTACCGCAGGGACGCTCCGCGGTCCACCCGAAGTCGATTCGATCATGGCCGGATATGGCCGGACCTGGAGGGCCCGTCCGGGAGAGCCTGGTCTCCTCATCGCGGAACGAGGAGGAACGACCAGTGGTGGACGTCCACGAGAAGGCCCGATTCCTGCGCACCGAGCGGCCCCTGGTGCTGCCGAACGCGTGGGATCCGGGGTCGGCGGTGGCGATCGAGGCGGCGGGGGCCAAGGCGATCGCCACCACGAGTGCCGGGGTGGCGTGGGCGATGGGTGTGGCCGACGCGGGCGGGTTGAGCCGTGAGGTCGCGGTGGAGGCCGTGCGGCGGATCGTCGCGGTGGTGTCCGTGCCGGTGACGGCGGACGTGGAGGACGGGTACGGCCCGACGCCGGAGGACGTGGGGAGGACGGTGGTGGAGGTGCTCGCCGCCGGGGCCGTCGGGGTCAACGTCGAGGACGCGCTGCTGGAGACGTCGGCGCAGGTCGAGCGGTTGGTGGCGGCACGGGAGGCCGGGGGAGCGGACTTCGTCCTCAACGCGCGGACGGACACGTTCCTGGCCGGGTCGGGGTCGCCCGCCGAGCGGTTGGCCGACACGGTGGCGCGGGCCGAGCGGTACGCGGAGGCCGGTGCGGATGTGCTGTTCGTGCCGGGGCTGGTGGATCCGGAGGCCATTCGCGTGCTGGTCTCCGGGCCGTTGCCGCTCAACGTGATGGTGCACCCCGGCGCGCTGTCGGTGGGGGAGTTGGCGGCGTTGGGGGTGGCGCGGATCAGCGTCGGGTCGGGGATCGCGCAGGCGGCGTACGGGCTGGCGGCGGCCGCGGCGCGGGAGCTGCTGGGAGCGGGGACCTACGGTCGCCTTGAGGGTGCGATGGGGTACGGGGAGCTCAACGACCTGCTGCGGTGAGCAGGAGGTGGACCGTGGCCAGCGCGCGCCACGGTCGCCAGTGCTCGGGCGCTCCTTCGAGGGGTGAGGCGTCGCGGGCGCCCAGGCGCAGGGCGATGTGGTGCGCGGCGGCGCGGTCGAGGTCCGGGAGGTCGTCGGGGGTCGTGGTGTGGTCGAGGGTGGTCGTGCCGGACGTGACCGCTCGGGCGAGTTCGCCGACGGGGCCGGGCACGTCGGCGAGGGCTTCCGCGGAGGGGAACGCGTGGGTGAGGCCGTGGGGGAGGCCGGGCACGGGGGTGCCTCGGGTGCGGACGAGTGCGGCGACGTCGTCGGCGACGGCTTGCACGGCCACCTCGAACGGTGTCCACGCGCCGGGGACGCGGACGCCCGGCCGTGCGGCGAGCAGCGGTCGGAGGGTGTCGTCCTGGCTGAGGTGGGCGATGGCACGGGTGTGGTCGGCGGTGACGCCCACGAGTCGGGCGGCGCGTTCCACCACGTGGATGACGCCTTCCCAGTAGGGCAGGTGGGTGCGGAGCAGGAGGTGGTCGGGGCCGCCGGGGCCGATCTCCAGCAGGCCGGGTGCGCCGTCGAGGGTGATGGTGCGGCGGTAGGTGCAGTCCTGGACGGACTCGACGCCGGGAACGGCGCGGTCGGCGAGGAAGTCGAGGGTGGCGTCCCAGTCGTACGGGGCGGTGAAGGGCAGGCGCAGCGGGAGGCCGCCGTCGGCGGTGAGGCGGTCGGCGCGTCGGCGGCGCTCGCGCAGTTCGCCGGGGGCGTGGCGGAAGACCTCGCGCATGGTGCGGTTGAACTGGCGGAGGCTGCCGAACCCGGAGGCGAAGGCGATGTCGGCGATGGGGAGGTCGGAGTCGTCCAGGAGTCGGCGGGCGAAGTGGGCGCGGCGCGAGCGGGCGAACTGGTCGGGGGTGACGCCGAGGTGCTCGTGGAACAGACGGCGCAGGTGGCGGGCGGACAGGCCGACGCGGGTGGCGACGGTGGTTTCGGTGCCCTCGTCGAGCGCGCCCGCGATGATGAGCTGGACGGCTCGGCAGACGAGTTCGGGGGCGTCGTCGGCGACCGTCCCGGCGATCCGGTAGGGGCGGCAGCGCAGGCAGGCGCGGTAGCCTGCGGCTTCCGCGGTGGCGGCGAGCCGGTAGGTGCGGACGTTCTCGGCTAGCGGTGCGGCTCCGCAGCCGGGTCGGCAGTAGATCCCGGTCGTTCGGACGGCGGAGTAGGTGGTCACGGGGTCATGGTGCCCGGCGGTGGTGGCGGTGGCCGGCCGGTTTCGGACGTCGTGGTCCGCGCGCGTGCCGGACGCTTCGCTTGTGCGGAAACGTCCTCGCCGGGCGCGGGTGATCAGTAGGGTCTCGGCAGTCCGTTCGAGACCGCACCGGGGGAGTGACGTGGTTCCACCGCTCGGCCCGTCGTTGGGGGTGGTCGCCGTCGCGCTCGTGGTCGCCGCCTGCTCGGCGCGGACCCAGCCCGCCGAGGTGGGGGAGGTGTCGGTGCCCGTGTCCTCGTCGGCGCGGCCGTTCCCCGCGGGCGCGGCGGCCGACTACCAGCTCGGTGGTGCCTACCCGCCGCCCGCGGGTGTGGGGGTGGTGGTGCGCGACAGCTCCGCCGAACCCGTCGTCGGGCTCTACAACGTCTGCTACGTCAACGGTTTCCAGACCCAGCCCGCCGAGCGGGAGCTGTGGTTGGGCGAGCGTCGCGACCTGGTGCTGTTCGGACAGGACGGTCATCCCCTCGTCGATCCGAACCGGCCGGACGAGCTGGTCCTCGACACGTCCACGGTCGAGAAGCGGGCCCGTCTCGCCGTGGTCGTCGGTGCCGTCATCACGACGTGCGCGACCTCCGGCTTCGACGCGGTGGAGATCGACAACCTCGACTCCGACACCCGGTCGCGCGGCGCGCTGACGGTCGACGACAACCTGGCGTTCGCCACCCTGCTCGCGGAGGACGCACACGGTCGGGGGTTGCTGATCGGGCAGAAGAACGCCGCCGAGCTGGGGGAGCGGGGCAGGGCGGAGGCCGGGTTCGACTTCGCGGTCGCCGAGGAGTGCGTGGCGTTCGACGACTGCGCCGCGTACACGGCGGTCTACGGGGAGCGGGTGCTCGACGTCGAGTACACCGACAACCTCCCGGCGGGCGAGGTGTGCGGCAGTCCGGTGCGCCCGCGCTCCACGATCGTCCGCGATCGGGACCTGGTGCGCCCCGGTGATCCCGGCTACTCCTACCGGCGCTGCTGACGGCGAACGCCGGTCGGGCGGGCCCGTGCGGCCTGCCCGACCGGCGCGGTCGGTCGTGCTGTCGAGCGGTCAGATCACGGGTAGCTCACCACGTTGACCGGCACGGTGCCCGGAGGCGTCACCCCGCCGGTGTCGTTGATGACGTGGGTGATCGTCCCCTGGTAGTTCAGCGACACCGTGCACAGGCTGTGGAAGCGCACGTTCGGGTTGTTCGGCACCTCGAACGCGTTGTAGGCGCTCACCGAGGGGTTGACGTTGAAGAAGTTGTAGCTGCCCAACCCCCACGCCTCGTGCGAGGTGACGTTGTCGGCCACCTTGTACGCCGCGTACCCGTTGCGGCCACTTGGTCTGTTCCAACTCGCCTGGTTCGGCACGTCGTAGGGCATCTCGTTCTGGAAGAAGATCGTTCTACCGCCCTGGCCGTTCCAGATGACCTGGGTCTTCTGGTAGTGCTCCACGAACAGGCCGGTCGCCAGCACGTTGTTGCCGTTGACGATCAACCCCGTGTCGCCGGTGGCCTCCGTCCACCCCCACGTGCCCGCGTTGCCGTGGTCGGCGCGCCAGGCCCAGATGTGGTCGACGATCGTGTTGTGGCTGTTGACGATGAGGCTGGTCGTCGCGCGGCCCGCGATGTACCCGCCGATGCGGAAGAACACGTCCTGCAGCGTCGTCGGGTTGGCCGCGTGGTTCGCGGAGGAGCCCGACGGGCCGACGGTCAGCAGGGCCGCCGAGTTGGTGGTTCCCGCGTCGAACAGGATGCCCTTGATCCTGACGCCGTCGACGTCGGCGACCTGCATGGCGTTGACCCCGTTGTCCGGGATCAGCGTCGGGTAGCCGATGCCGAGGACGACGGTGTTGGGCCGCGTCACGTTCAGCGTCTGGTTGAGGTGGTAGATGCCGGGGGTGAAGAACAGGTTGCAGCCCGCCGACAGCGCGGAGTTGATGGACGACGCGGTGTCGCCCGCCTTCACCACGTAGAACTGGCTCATCGGGATCGACGTGCCGGGGGTGGAGCCGTTCGCCCAGCTCGCGCCGGAGGCGTTGGTGCGCAGCGACGGCGTGAACACGCGGTACTTGCCGGTGTTGTCGATGTACAGGTACGGCACGTCCCGCGAGACCGGCGTGGTGGCCAGGGTGGTCTCCGGCGGGTTCGGGAACGTGGTCGGCGGGGCGCCGGGGGTGCCGGAGAAGACCATGTTCCAGACGCCGCCCGCCCAGCTCCCGAGGTTGCTGTCGCGGGTGTACCACTGCTGCTGCGAGATGGACGCGGTCTGGCCGGACACCTTGGTGTCGGCGATGTAGCCGCCGCTGGCGAAGCCGTAGCTGGCCGGGTAGAGCTGCAGGTTGCCGCGGATGTCCATGCGGCGGAACGGCGCGGCCTGGGCGACGGCCCAGCGGTTGGAGCCGCCGATCGGGTTCACGGCCATGTTCTCCGCGGAGCGCCAGAAGTTCTGCAGCGCCACGCCCTTGTCGGACTCGTTGAACGCGTCGACCGTGATGGCGCCGTTGATGACCACGTCACCGGGGTTCTGGCCGAGGCCCGCGACCGAGGTGTAGTAGCCGACGTCGTCGTGGACGCTGTAGGCGCCGGGCTTGAACAGGTGCGCGATGCGGCCGGTGCCCATCTGGTGGGCGAGGGTGTCCTTCTGCGCGTTGAAGTCCGCGTCGAGCTGCGCCTGGATGGAGGCGGAGGACATGCTCGGGTCGAAGATGCGGGTGTTGGGCCCGAAGTTCGGCACGTCGGGCTGCGTCGGGCAGCCCGCGGAGGCGCCGATCGTGTAGGTCGCGCTGGCCACCGCGGAGTTCGCGAGGCCGGAGCGGATGCCGATGGCGTTGACGGTCCGCGACGACGGCACGCTGATCGGGCCGCTGTAGAGCGGCGAGGACGCCGTCGGGGTGGAACCGTCCACCGTGTACCGGATCGACGCGCCCGAGGTGGAGGTGGAGATCGTCACCGTCTGCGCGGAGGCGTACTGGCCGCCCGCCGGGCTGAACGTGGGCGTGGCCACCGGCGTGCCGATGACGTACGCCGCCGTCGCGACCGCGGAGGTGGTCGACCCGGACTTGAGGCCGATCGCCTTGACCGTGGTGCTGGCGGAGACCGTGATGGGTCCGCCGTAGAGCGTCGAGGACGCCGTGGGCGTCGACCCGTCGAGGGTGTAGCGGATCGTGGAACCCGCCGTGGCGGTGGAGATCGTCACGGACTGCGCGGTCGGATAGGTGCCCGCGGCGGGGGAGAAGGTCGGGGTGGCGACCGTCGTGCTGCCGCCGTTGTGGGTGTAGCCGAAGTGCGGCGTGTCGTACTGCGGGCCGTTCTTCTCGTAGGTGAACCAGTAGTCGACCGAGCTGCCCGTGGACAGACCGCTGACGGTCTTGCGCCACGTGCCGCCGCTGAGGTCCATGCGGAAGTTCTGCTGGCCCTGCCCGGCGACCACGTAGTGGACGTCGACGTAGACCGCCGTGGTGGTCGGGGTGAACGAGATCTGCGCCTGGGTCGCGTTCAGGGACGCGACCGACTGCGTGTAGTCGTCCGCCGCGGCGACCGCCGCCCCCGAGAGGGACGAGGACGCCGCCATGACGAGGGCGACGAGGGCCGCACGCCAGCGCGAACGGCGCCGGCCGGTTCTTTGAGGGCTCCGAATCACGCGGGTGCCACCTCCAAGCAGGGAAAACCGAGGGAGACAGGGGGTGAGAGCGCTCTCACACTTGGACAGTAAACCGATTCAGTCGGACGCGGAAGGGTTACACGGAAGAAACAAGCCCGACATTGGGAAATAAGGGTGTCGAAGGCCGTCTTGTGCGGTCGTGGCCATCGGTCCAGGTCGATCGACGGTTGCGCTGAACAGGCAGGATGTGCTGTGCCCGCCGGGATCCACGGCAATTCGGCTACGCCGGTCAGGCTCTTTCCACACCGGCTTTCGGCGCAAATTTCGACGAACGACGACCATGAGAATTTCGTGATGTCGACCACCAGACAAAAATTGGTGGGGCCGAATTCCCGTTCGTGCGCACCGGCCTGTTCCGTAGTCGTGTGCACGGACATCGCCGAGATCGACACCGCCGCGCGAGGGGCCGCCGCAGTCACCGGCACGGGTTCGTGACCACGGGTCCGTGCCGTGAAAAACCGCGAGGGGGTGCGCCCCGGACGTCGCCGGAACGCACCCCCTCGCGGTGCAGGGGTTCAGCAGGGTGTCAGAAGGACGTCAGGGAGATCGTCACCGAGCTCGGCACACCGTCGAACACCAGCGACTCGAAGTTGCCGACGTCGTCGAAGGCGAACCCGTAGGCCTTGCCGTCGACCATGTTGGCGTGGATGACCTTCGAGTAGTGGTCGGTGATCGGCCTGGTGTAGAACTCCTCGCCCTTGTACGTCGGCTGGGTGTGGAGGAAGCCCAGCGTCGAGCGGTGCAGCGACGCGCACAGGGTGCGGGCGAGCGGGCCGACCACGTCGTCGTTCGGCGCGGCGAGCCTGCCGTCGCAACCGAACACGTCCTTGGTCGACGGCTGCGGGAACGACGCGACCTGCTTGCCGGTCGGGTCCTTGAACTGCAGCACGCCGTTGCCGTCGGTGCGGCCGACGTACTTGAGGTTCGGCTGGAACTCGAACGGAACGACCGTCAGGTCGGTGTTCCGGTAGGTGTTCCAGGTCTCCGACAGGTAGCCGTCGAGGTACGTGGCGTCGAACCCGCCGTCGCCCTCCATCGCCAGTCGCGGCGCCAGCGCCCGCAGCCGGGTCCCGTCGGCGCGGGTGTGGATCAGCTTGCCCCAGTCGCCGGGCTCGTTCGCCAGCGCGTCGAGGATCGCGTCCCGACCGCCGGGCTTGAGCACGCCCGTGGTGCTCGTGCCGCGTTCACCAGTCACCGAGACCGAGTGGGGCACGCTGAACATGTCGACCTGCGAGCTGTTGAGCCACAGGCCGGCGTCGTTGTAGGTGAACTCGCTCCAGTCGAACAGCACGTCGCGGTTCGGGTCGCCCCCGGCCCACGGCGCGGGCTGCACGAGCCCGCCGTCCTGGGCGATCAGGAACGTCAGCTTCTGCCCGAACGACATGTACATGCGGCCGGAGATGCCGCGCGGCAGCTGGATCGTCTTCGCCGACCCGTTGCCGGGGCCCGCGATCGACGCGTCGGGGGCGGGCGCCGGTGGGTTCGCGCCACCGCTCCACGCGGTGAACGCGCCCGCCTCGGTGACGTACCCGAGCTTTCCGGTGGCCAGGTCGGTGCCCAGCACGTACAGGAAGACCTCTTCCGATCGCCCCGAGTTGTTCGCGACGCTCAACGGCAGCAGGTTCGGCGGTTGCGCCGCCTGGGCCGTCGCAGCCACGCCGAGGACCAGTGGAACGCTCACCGCCACTGCGGTGAGCAGGTGGAGCAATTTCCGGGTGCGCACAAGCCACTCCAATCCCCGATGACCGGGTGTGCTTCATGAGAGCGCTCTCCAGTGGAGGCCTCCCCATGGTTGGAGCGTTGCGCGGCCAAGGTCAAGTACAACCGCTTGGTCCTGTGGTCTGAAACCTGTGGTCCGAAAAGTGTTATTTCCGTAGATCGCGACTGTGGCGCCGACCGCGGACGTCCGGGATTGGTGCGGTTGACCAGCTGCCCGGACGGCCCGGCGGCCTCGACTTCCGGCTCACGCCGTCAGGTCGCCGAGGATCGTCTCGCCCTTGGTCAGCCACGCGAAGCCGAACGCCAGGATCGCCGCCGACTCCAGCCACAGCGCCAGGTGCAGATCGGTGTGGGGGAGGAAGTTCACCACCACGATCAGCGCCAGGCACAGCAGGATCACCCAGCCTGACACGACGTACACGCGGTTGCGCTGGAGCTTGCGGGTCGTCGGACGAGCCTTGTCGGACTTGGTGAACAGCACCAGGCAGAAGTACGCCAACGCCAGGAAGAACACCGCCGCGAACGCCAGGTGCACCACCCCGACGACGCCCTGGGTCGCCGAGTGGCCGCCCCGCGGCGTCGTCGGGAACAGCGCCACCCCGACCGCCGCGATCCCCGCCGCCGTCGCGGTCGCGTTGTCGAGCCGGTCGTAGCCCCGGTAGGACAGCAGAAACGCCCCGACCGCGCACAGGGCGCCGGTGAGCACGTCCCGCATCGGGCTGTAGTAGTAGCCGCTGATCGAGTCCAGGAACTCGCCCCTGGTCACCAGTACCCCGACCACCAGCACCACGGGCAGCCCGACGCCGACGAACCCGATCGCCCGGCGCAGGAACAGGTACGAGTGGACGAGCGAGTCCTGCTGGCTCATGACCGCCTCCGTGTTGTGCCGCTACCGAGTAGATCGGCAGGGTACGGACCGATCACGAGCCGCCGACGGGGTGGCATAACGTTCCCGCCCCCGCGTCGTTGCACAGGGCAGATCCGACGCGAGAGGGGCCTGCGATGCTGCTCGAGGACGGCACCGAGCTGAACGTGGTGCGCTCCGGCGATCCGGACGCGGACGTGACCGTGGTGCTGGCGCACGGCTACGCCCTGGACCACCGCACGTGGTGGCGGGTGGTCCAAGCGCTCGGCGAGACCTGCCAGGTCGTCGCGTACGACCACAGAGGACACGGCGGGTCCGATCCGGCCACGAAGGAGACCGCCACCATCGACCGGCTGGCCGACGACCTGGGAGAGCTGATCGAGCACGGCGTCCCCACCGGCAGGGTCGTCGTCGTCGGCCACTCCATGGGCGGCATGGCCGCGATGGCCATGGCCGAACGCCGCCCCCGCCTCTACCGGCAGCGCGTCGCCGGGGTGGTGTTCGTCTCGACCGCGACGACCGGACTCGCCGAGACGGCGCTGGCGTGGCCCAAGGCCGTCGGCAAGCTGGTGCGCGAACTCGAACGCGCCTTCGGCCCGATCGTGCGCGCCGTCCGCGAGAAGATCGAGCCCGCCAAGACCGCGGGCCTGCGCTGGTGGCTGTTCGGCGACCAGCCGCGCGCCGAGGACGTCGAGCTCACCGCGGAGATGGTGTGGGCCCACTGGCCCGCCACCGTCGCCCTGTTCCGCCCGGCCGTCGACCGCTACGACCGCGAAGCGGCGTTGACGGTGGCGGGGGAGCGGCCGGTCGTCGCGATCGTCGGCGACGAGGACCGCCTGTGCCCCGAGTCCAACGCGCGGGACCTGGCCGAGGCCGTGGGCGGCGAAGCGCAGGTCGTCGCGGACGCGGGGCACATGCTCCCGCTCGAACGTCCGGACGAAATCGTCGCCTGCGTTGCGAAACTCCTGAAGTCGGAGTCCCACGTCCGGTGACGGCCAGCTAGGGTTCTGCCATGGTGGCCCTGAACGCCTGGTACGGCGACGAGTTGATCAGCCTTCGCGGTGCTGACGAGCTGGACGTGTTGCTCGACCGGATGACCCGTGAACACGCGCCAGCCCAAGCACCTCCGCTGCTCCAGATCTCCCGGAGGGAACGGGGGTCCTGGGCGATCCTCCACATCGGTCTGAACCACGGTCTCGGCGTCGTCGGGCACACCGACAAGTCCGGCGCCGTGATCAGCACCGACGGCACCCCGCCCAACGGCCGCGACCTCACCTACGACCACCGGGGGGAGCCGCACCCGATGCCCTCCAACGCGGAAGTCCCCGCGGCCGACGTCCGCCAGGCCGCCCACGACTTCCTGCGCACCGACGGCGCTCGCCCCACGTGCGTCCAGTGGCAGGTCACCGTCTCACCCGCCGACTGACCCGCCCGTCCACGCCCGTTTCCGGGCGGTGGACGGCGTTCTTGCCCACGTGACCATTCGAGACGGTCGCACCCGACCGTCCGGGACAGACGGAAGCGCCCCTCCGCGACCGCGTGGTCGTGGAGGGGTGCTTCCGCGTCGAGGCGTCAGTCCTTCAGCGCCGGGTAGTCCAGGTAGCCGTTGTGGTCGCCACCGAAGAAGGTGGACGGGTCCGGGGCCTCGTACGGGCCCTGCGCCGCGAGCCGGGCGGGCAGGTCCGGGTTCGCCAGGTAGGACGACCCGAAGGCGACGAGGTCGGCGCCGACGTCCTCCAGGGCGTCGTGGCCCGCCTCGTGCGGCGCCAGGGGGTCGGCGTCGCGGTGCGGGTTGAGCACCAGCGTGTGCGGCCACGCGGCGCGCAGCTCCTTGGTCAGCTCGCGGTTGCCCGCGACCTCCATGATGTGCAGGTAGGCCAGCGGCAGGTCCCGCAGCGCTTCGAGCAGCGCGAGGTACAGCTCGCGGGAGTCGCCCTCCTCGATGCCCTGGATCAGGTTCGCGGGGGAGATGCGCAGCGCGGTCCGCTCCGGCCCGATGGCGTCCGCCACCGCGCGGACGACCTCGACCGCGAACTTGATGCGCCCCTGCACCGAGCCGCCCCACTCGTCGGTCCGCTGGTTCACGCTGACCGACAGGAACTGCTGCGTCAGGTAGCCGTTGGCGCCGTGGATCTCGATGCCGTCGAACCCGGCCGCGACGGCGTTGCGGGCCGCGGTCACGTGGTCCTGGATGATCTCCACGATCTCGTCGTGCGTGAGCGCGCGCGGCGTCACGTACTCCTGCGGGCCGGTGTAGGTGAAGATCTGGCCCTCCGGGCGCACCGCGGACGGCGCGACCGGCTGGTGACCGGCGATCTCCGGGTGGCCGATCCGGCCCGAGTGCATGACCTGCGCGAAGAACGCCGCACCGTTGGCCTGCGCGGCCTTGACGACCGGCTTCCAGCTCTCGACCTGGTCCTCGGTGTGCAGGCCGGGCGTGTTCGTGTAGCCCTGGCCGGAGAGGCTCGGCTGGATGCCTTCGCTGATGATCAGCGCGGCCGTCGAGCGCTGGGCGTAGTACTCCGCCATGATGTCGGTCGCGTGGCCCTCGCGGGTGGCGCGGCTGCGGGTCATCGGGGCCATCGCGATCCGGTTCGCGGTCTTGACGGTGCCGACGGTGGTCTCTTCGAACAGCCTGCTCATCTTCTTCTGCTCCTGTTGTGTGACCTCGGCCGTCAGAGCTGGCCGGGGAAGAATCCGTGGCGGGAAAGAGGTGCGACGAGTTCGCGCTCCTCGTAGGCGAAGTGCGACAGCAGCGTGTCGGTGAGCAGGTCCACGGCCTCGGTGATCGGCCCGAAGTCGGTCGGGTCGCCCGCCAGGTGGATGAGCGCCGCGTCGACGCCCTCCAGCACGGTGTGGATCGCGTGGTGCTCCTCGGTCAGGCGGTCGAGGACCGCGGCCAGGTCGCGCTGGCTGCGTCGCAGGTGGGGGAAGATCTGCCCGGTCTCCATGCCGTGGTGCTGGGTGAGCGAGACGCACTGCGCCTGGCACGCGCCGTGCAGGGTCCAGTTCGTGGTGCGGATGGTGAGCCCGTTCAGCTCGCCGCGCGCGGCCCCGATGCCGGTCTCGCCGTCCTTGACCCGTCGCAGGATCTGCCGCACCTTCGCCAGTTCCGCGCGGTAGTGGTCGTGCACCGCGATCAGGTGGTGTCCCGCGCTCAGGCCGCGCCTGGTGAAGCGGACGGCGTCGTCCGGTTCCGGCGCGGTGGGCCGGTCGTGCTCCCGCAGCACCGACCTGGTGCTGCTCCGCGTGCTCGGAGCCGTGCTGGGGACCAGCCCCGTCCGACGGGTGACCCACTCGTCGCCGCTGACCTGGTCCGACATGTCCTTGACCCCCTTCGAGTGCGCTGCTCCGAATATAGTCTGCTCAGCAGAACATCTGTCAAGTCGAAAATATGCCTGGGCTAACGAATGGGGTGTAGGCTGAGATCATGGCGACGGCCCGTTCTTGCGATCCGGCGGAAGGCGACACGCTCCGCGGCGACTTCGGCTGGGCACTGGGGGTCGTGTTCCGGGCGTACCTCAAGGCGGCCAACGAGGCCACGGGCACACTGCCCGGCGGCCCGCGCGGCCACCAGGTCCTGGAAGCGGCGACCAGGCAGCCCCCGGTCAGCCAGAGCGTGATCGCGCAGGAGATCGGCTGCGACCGCACCGTCATGACCTACCTGCTGGACGACCTGGAGCGCGAAGGCCTGCTCACCCGCCGCCCCGACCCGGCGGACCGGCGCAACCGCCAGGTGATCGCCACCGAACAGGGCGTGGAACGCTTGGACCACCTGCGCGCGTTGATCTCCCGCGCCCAGGACTTCGTGCTCCAGGACTTGGGCGAGGCCGACCGCACCACCTTGCGCTGCCTCATGCAGCGGGCCGCGGTCAAGCTCGACTCGCTCGACCCGACGGCGCCCTGCAACGTCGTCCAGGACATCGCGGCCGCGCACCGGTCCTGATCCGCGGGCGCCACGGTGAGCTGGACAGTTCTCTCAACCTGACCGCGGCCGTCGGTGGCGGTGCACCAGCTTTCGGCCCCGCCTCTGGCTCTTCGGCGGGGCGTGGCCGTGCCGGTAGGCGCACGTGATCACGATGGCGGTGCTCCGACCGTCCTCGGCCCGGTGGGCCACCGCGCCCTCCTCGTGTCGCCGCCTTCCGAGGGCGGCTACCCGACGTGCTGTCGGCGCACCATCTCGTTGATCCAGATCGGCGCGAACGGGGACGTGCAGTTCGGGGGAGTCGGGTAGTCCTTGAGCACCTCCAGGCGCTCACCGATGTCGAGCGCGCGGTCGCGGTGCTCGGCGTGGTCGATCCCGATCTGCGCCAGGCAGTGGTTCATCGCCCACTGCAGGCGGTCCGGGGCGTCCTTCATCTCCGCCTCGACGACGTCGAGCAGTCCCGAGAGGTCGAGGCCCTCGGGCTTCTTCGCCACGCGTTCGGTGGTCAGCGCCCAACCGGCACTCGCGACCACCGGGTCCGCGTCGGCGGACCAGGCCAGGCGCAGCTCGTCGGAGTGCGGGTTCTTCTTCACCACGTAGTTCACGAGCCAGTCGTGCACCTTGGGGGCGCCCGCCTCGCGCACCATGACGTCCAACTCGTCGCGCTCGAACGCCTTCGGACGGCAGACCAGGATCGCCAGCAGCCTCGCCGCGGTGTCACCGGTCGCCCAGAGCTGGCGCGCGAGGTCCTGCTGCGTCTTCAGCCGCTTGGCGAGCGCGCGCAGCTTGCCGAGGTTCACACCGTGGTCGTCACCGTGCTTCTCGTTCACCGCACGGGTCTTAGCGTCCTCCAGCGCGGCCAGTTCGGCCATCACCTCCGCCACCGTCGTCCCGGTCACCTCGGCCCCCTCTCCGTCGAAGTGGGAGCCAGCCTACGAGCCACGCGCCCGACGAGCCCGTCGCGGGGTCCGCGGGAACGTGGTGCGCAGACCCGGCACAACGGCGCCGAGGTGAGCCGCGTCCGGCTGGTAGCCGTGCGCCGGCTCGTCGCCGTCGCGCGGTCGAACCGCGATCACCTTGGTTCCATCAGCTGCTTCACCACGAGGTTCGTGCGGCTCTGGCCCGACTCGGCTTGCACGGACGCGCCCGACGCCCGCATCGGCGACATCCCGTCGAGCCTGCGGTTCCGCTTGCCGTCCGGCTCCGTCGCGAACATCGCCGCGGCCGTCGCGGTGACGCCGTCGCCGCTCACCGACCACGCCCACTGCCCTCCGTCGTCGACGGCGCCGTCCAGGAACGCCCGCGGCGCCACTGCGGCTTCGGTCGTGGGAGCGGCGGGATCGGGTGCTCGCCACAAGACCTGTCCGTCCTTGCGGACCTCGAGCACGTGGTGCGGTTCCCGGTAGGTGGCGCCGAGGGAGGCGAACGCGGCGGCCGCGCGCATCGGGGTCGCCGCCAGGTCGTCCGGGCCTGGCGGCCTGCCGTCGTCGCGGGCGTCGAAGATCCGCTTGGCCTCCAGCGACTCCAGTGTTGCCGACGACGCGCCACCCCTGGCGAAGTCCTCCTCGTACTTCAGCAACGTGCCCCCCAGGGAGCCGATCGGACCGTTCGCCTGGAACGCGTCGTTGAAGCTCTGCTCCAGGTAGCCGGGGCCGCCGTGGAAGCCGATGATCGCGCCGGTGGCGACGTCCACCGACGCGACGGCCAGGTGGACGTCGCGGTCCTCGGGCCTCGCCGGATCGAGGTTCGCCAGGCCTTCGGCCACGGCGTTCCGCACCGCGGCCATCCGCTCCGGCCGGTAGGTCGTCACGACGGTGTAGCCGCCCCTGGTCAGCATCGCGGCGTCCGGGACGTCCGGGTCCTGCTCGTGCAGTCCGTTGAGGAACTGGGTGGCCGCGTCGACCGCGTAGCCGTCGACACCCGACAACTCGTCCGGCTCGTACCGGATCGGCTCCGGGAACACCAGGTCCGCGCGTTGCCGCGAGTCGAGCCAGCCCTCCTGGACCATGCCGTCCAGGACGTAGTCCCACCGCTCCCGCAGCACCTCCGCCGCCTCGGGGTCGTCCGGCGCGGTCGCGTAGTAGTACGGGGCCGCGATGATCGCGGCCAGGTACGCGGCCCGCGCCGGGTCCTCGGCCAGCGCGTCGACGGGTACGCCGAAGTAGGCGCGTGCCGCGGCCTCGATGCCGTAGGTGCCGCGGGCGAAGAACGCGGTGTTGAGGTAGTCCCGCAGAACGGTGTCCTTCGGGGTCTCGTTGGCGATCTTGACCGCCACGAGGATCTCCTCGGCCTTGCGGCTGAAGGTCTGCTCCTGGGTGAGGTAGTAGTTCTTCACGTACTGCTGGGTGATCGTCGACCCGCCCTGGAGGTTCCCGCCGTCGCCGGTGGCGTTGTTCTTCACCGCCCGCAGCAGACCCGTGACGGAGATGCCGGGGTCGCCGTAGAACGAGCGGTCCTCCGCCGCGAGGACGGCGTCGCGCACGACCTTCGGGATCTCCTCGAAGGAGACGGGCTGGCGGTTCACGCCGACGTGGGTGATGCGCGAACCGTCGGCCCAGGTGAAGATCGTCGCTTCGCGGGTCGCGAAGTCGTTGGGCTCCGGGATCTCCACCACCGACAGGGCGATCGCGAACGCCGCGCCCGCGAGGACGACGACCAGCAGGGACAGGCCCGCCACCAGTTTCGGTGACGGGAGGAACCGCCGGACACGTCTCAGGGCGCGCCCGGCGCGACTCGCGGCTCTGTGCCGCGGCCCGTCGGGCCGGGTGCTCGTCGGGACGGTGTTCGCGACGAGGTCACCGCCGTCATGACCGGTCGCCGGGTTTCCGCTGTCTTCGCTCATCGCCTGAAGAGACTCGCCGGGACCGCGCGGAGTTGCAGCGCCCGCGCGTTTTGCCGCGACGTCGTCGGATTCCCCGACGTGCCAACCCCGGCGCGGTGAGCTGAGAGCTGATCTGCTCACAGCAGAGAAACCGACGTGGGCCACCGGGGTCGCGGCATTGTCGGGGCATGACGAACGACAAGCTGCCGCTGTTCGACCACCGACTCCGAGAACGGTTGCTGAGCCAGCGCGTGCTGGTCCTCGACGGCGTGCTCGACGACGACAACGGGATGGTGCTCGCCACCCAGTTGCTGGCCCTCGCGAGCGACGACCCCAGGAAGGACATCGCGTTGTGGATCCACTCGCCGGGCGGCTCGGTCCCCGCGATGCTGGCCATCCGCGACGTGATGCGGCTCGTGCCGTGCGCCGTGGCCACGTTCGCGCTGGGACTGGCGTGCAGCGCGGGCCAGTTCCTGTTGTCCGCCGGCACGCCGGGCAGGCGCTTCGCCCTCCCGCACGCCAGGGTCCTGATGCACCAGGGCTCCGCGGGGATCAGCGGATCGGCGGTCGAGGTGCAGGTGCAGGCCGACGACCTGAGGCACACCAGGGACACGGTGCTCGCGATCATCGCGGAGGACACCGGCCAGCCGATCGACCGGATCTTCACCGACTCGCTGCACGACCGCTGGTTCACCACCGAACAGGCGCGCGAGTACGGCTTCATCGACCACATCGTCTCCGACCTCGACCAGGTCGTGCCCGTGCGCACCCACGCGCTGGGGCTCAGCTCGCCGACGGGAGTCCGCGCATGAGCACGTACACCATCCCCAACGTCATCACCCGCGGCGTGGGCGGCGAGCGGATCATGGACGTCTACTCGCACCTGCTGTCGGAGCGGATCGTCTACCTCGGCACCGCGATCGATTCCGGGGTGGCCAACGCGTTGATCGCCCAGTTGCTGTTCCTGGAGGCGGACAGCCCGGAACGGGAGATCAACCTGTACATCAACTCCGAGGGCGGCGACCCGTCCGCGATGCTCGCGCTGTACGACACCATGCGGTTCATCAAGGCGCCGGTGGCGACGACGTGCGTCGGCCAGGCCGTGGCCGCCGGCGCGGTGTTGCTGGCCGCGGGCGCGGCGGGGCACCGCTTCGTCCTGCCGCACACCCGAGTGGTGCTGCACCAGCCCGCGGCGCAGGGCCGCGGCACCATCCCGGACCTCATCCTCCAGGCCGACGAGGTGGTGCGGGTGCGCACCCAGCTGGAGGAGATCCTCTCGGCGCACACCGGTCGTGACGTCTCGGACCTGCGGCACGACACGGACCGGGACCGCGTGTTCGACGCGGCCGGCGCCGTCGGCTACGGCCTCGCGGACTACGTCCTCGACCACCGCCCCTAGGAACCGCTGACTCAGGCGGCCATGAGCACGGGTCCCGCCGGACGGCGCTCGACGGCGAGACCCCTGCCGTGGCGCCGCCGGACGGTGCCCGCGATGCCCGTGAGCAGGTCGGCCAGGTCGACGCCCAGCGCACCGGTGACCGCGGCGATCATCTCGCTGGAGGGCTCCTTGCGGCCGCGCTCGATCTCCGACAGGTACTGCGGGGAGATCCCGGCCCGGTCCGCGACGTCGACGAGGCGGCCGCCGTGCTCCTCCCTGGTCGTCCGCAGGCTCCGGCCCAGCACCTCGCGCCACAGCGGTTCCGGCTCGCGATCCGGTGCGGGGACGTGCTTCTGGTGGAAGGGGAGGATGTCCGCCATGCCGTCATCCTGGCACCGGACCCGTGGCCGGGGGCAAGCGGTTCAGCTCCCGGCGCAACGGCGCGGTGATCGACCTGCGCCATGATGGGACGCGGGCCGCGCACCGGCGGCACCGACCGGTCGCGGGGGGAGCGGATGTCGGGGTTGGACGGCGCGGGCCGGGGGGCGCGGCTGGTACCGGGGTGACTGCCACGTGCACTCACGGGTCTCGACCGGTGGCGAGCTGACGCCGGAGCAGCTCGTGGTCGGGGCTCGCGCGGCGGGGCTCGACTTTCTGGCGATCACCGAGCACAACTCGGCCGAGACGCACGGGGCCTGGGAGCGGCACGACCTGTTGGTGGTGCTGGGCCAGGAGGTCACCACCCGGACCGGGCACTGGCTGGCGCTGGGGATCGCTCCGGGCCAGGTGGTCGAGTGGCGCTACGGCCTGCGCGACGACGTGGTCGACCGGCATCTGGACGAGGTCCGTCGAGGCGGTGGGCTGTGCGTGGCGGCTCACCCGCACGCGCCCTACCCCTTGGGCACCTTCCTGTACCCGTACGAGGGTTTCGACGTGGTCGAGGTGTGGAACGGGCACCGTGGCGCGTCAGCGCGGCGGACTCGGCGTTCGTCCGGGTCGAGGTCCGGCATCCCGACGGGCGCATGGCGGCGCTCGGCAATCCGATCATCCTGGCGTGAACGACCCGCGGCCCACCTTGTCCTTTCACCCCTTCGTGTTGCGATGAGTAACGAGCACTCCGGTCGTGCGACATTCCTTTCATGCGCACCCCGCTGCTCGTCGTCACCGCTGTCGCCGGACTGGTCGCGGGCTGCAGCAACCACGCACCCACCACGACCACCCCGCGCACCGTGGTCGCCCCGGTCCTCAGCGCTGCGGCCAACCCGGTCAAGGCGGCCGTGAACGCGGGCGGCACCACGCCGCAGGGGTTCCTCCACAGGCGGCTCGGCGAGGACATCGCGTTGGGCGCGATCCGCTTCAGCGTGATCGGCATCGACACCCTGACCGAGTGCGTGGCGTTCGGACGCCCAGCCCCGGCGGGCAAGAAGTCCGTCGTCCTGCGCGTGTCGATGACCACCGGCGGGCTCGACGACAGCCTCGTCCACGACGCCCGCCTTCTGTTCAGCGACAACACCCTCAAGGCCATCGCTCCCGATGGACAGGTGACCGACGTGCGCGCCGGGGCGTGCGGCGACCTCGCGGACCTGCTCAGCGACGACGTCCTGCCGAACACCGTCCACGAGGGCACCGTCGAGGTCGTCGTGCCCGAGACCGCGACGGCCATCGCGTCCAGCAGGGACACCACCGTCGACGGCGCTCGCGGTTGGGCGTGGGAGATCAGCGGTTAGCGGTCGCCGCGGCCTCGGCCGGCAGCGCCGAGCACCTCGCGCTGGTCGGCGTGCGGGGACGTCCTCGCGTGGGCGTGGATGACGAGACGCGAGCATTTCACGAATTCGGGAACCCGAACGGGTCGGCGGACGACTACTGCTTCACGTCCACTCCGCTCCCGTACGAGGTGCCGCATGTCCGCTCCGGCCGTTGAGGCTGAAAGAACCGAAGAGACGTCCAGCGCGACCAGGGTGTCGGTGGCGCCGCTGCTGCGCAGGCTGCACTTCTACGCAGGTGTGCTCGTCGGCCCGTTCCTGCTGGTGGCCGCGGCTTCGGGTCTGCTGTACGCGCTCGCGCCGCAGATCGACGACGTGCTCTACGGCGACGTCCTGACCGTGTCGTCGGCCACCGGGTCCGCCCGTCCGCTGGCCGAACAGGTCGCGGCCGCCCAGGCCGCCCTGCCCGAGGGGACGGTGACCGGGGTGCTGGTCGCCGACGACCCGGACAGCACGACGCAGGTCGTGTTCGCGGCGCCGGGGCTGGCCGAGGAGTACAGCAAGACCGTCTACGTGGACCCCTACACCGCGCAGGTGCGGGGCGAGCTGACCACCTGGTTCGGTTCGACACCGGCCACCACCTGGTTGGACGGGTTGCACCGCAACCTGAACCTCGGTGACGCGGGCGCGCTGTACTCGGAGCTGGCGGCGAGTTGGCTGTGGGTGATCTCCCTGGTGGGCCTGGTGCTGTGGATCGTCCGGCGGCGGACCGCGCGTCGTCGGGTCCGGGCGCTGCTGGTGCCCGAGACGGGTGCCAAGGGCGTGCGCAAGACCCGGTCGTGGCACGCGAGCATCGGGACGTGGACCCTGCTCGGCGCCCTGTTCCTGTCGGCCACCGGTCTGACCTGGTCGACCTACGCGGGCGAGAACTTCAGCGCGGCGTTGACGGCGCTCAACGCCAAGGCGCCGGTGCTCGACACCGCACTGCAGGGCTCCGCGGCGGCGGGCACCGGGACCGGTGAGCACTCGGAGCACAGCGGCACAGCGAACAAGAACGGCCCGGTGGACACCGCGGCCTTCGACCGGGTGGCAGCCACCGCGCGGGGCGCGGGACTCGACGGGCCGCTCGAACTCGGCGTGCCCAGTGCGCCGGGGAGCGCTTGGACGGCGGCGCAGGCCGACAACACCTGGCCGGTCCGCCTCGACAAGGTCGCGGTCGACCCCGCGGGCACGACGGTGACCGCACGCGCCGACTTCGCCGACCACCCGTTCCTGGCCAAGCTGTCGTCGTTGGGCATCCAGGCGCACATGGGCAAGCTCTTCGGGGTGGCCAACCAGATCCTGCTGTTCCTGCTGGCCGCGGCGATCCTGACGGTGATCGTGCTCGGCTACCGGATGTGGTGGCAGCGCCGCCCGACCCGCGCCGACCGCCGAGCCCCGCTCGGTGCGCCGCCGAAACGGGGGGCGTGGCAGCGGCTCCCGCTGTGGTTCGTGGTTCCCGCCCCGCTGGTGTTGATCGCGATCGGGTGGGCGATCCCGCTGCTGGGGCTCAGCCTGGTCGCGTTCCTCGTCCTCGACGGCGTGATCGGGTTGGCACGCGCACGTGCTCGGGAGGCCAAGTCGAACTAAATCAGCTCTTACTTATATAAGTGATGTCTGTCAGACTGGGTCGCGCACGGCACCGGACGACGGAAGAGGACCTTCGATGATCGACATCGCCCACCACCTCAAGGCGATCCACCGCGAGGTGGCCAAGCAGCGGACCGAGAGCGGCGAGGTCGTCGGCGTCCTGTTGCGACGCGACTACAACGCCGGGGTGCAGGACGTCTGGGACGCGCTGACCGACCCGGAGCGGATCAAGCGCTGGTTCCTCCCGGTCAGCGGCGACCTGCGCGCGGGCGGCACGTTCCAGCTGGAAGGCAACGCGGGCGGCGACATCCTGACCTGCGAACCGCCGAAGCTGCTGAAGCTGACCTTCGGCGGACCGACCAGCCTGGTCGAACTGCGCCTCACGTCGACCGGCGACGAGGACACCGTGCTGGAACTCGACCACACCGTGCCCATCGAGTTCGCGGGCAGCGGCGCGGGCGCCTTCTACGTCGGCCCCGGCTGGGACGGCGCGTTCCTGGCCCTCGCCCTGTTCCTGAACGGCATGACCACCGACGACCCCGCGGCCGCCGCGAACTCCCCGGAAGCGCAGGAGTTCTCCCGGCAGTCCGTGCACGCCTGGGCCGTCGCGGTCGAGTCCTCCGGCACCGCGACGGCGGACGAGATCGCCGCGGGCAAGGAGATGTCGCTGGCCCAGTTCGCCCCCGACACCACCCAGGACGAGGCCTTGCCACCACGCCGTGCGGGAGCGCGGTCGCCTCCCGACCCCCGCACGGCGTGCCTCTCGACGGTGCTCGCGCGCTCGTCACCCCGACCAGGCGAACACCGCCCGGTAACTGCCCTCCGTCCCGGCTCGCTCGCCGCACTCACCTCCTCCCACCGCTCCCTCCTCAACGGACAGTGCCGCCACGCCGAACCCCCTGACAGCGGTCGAACCACGCGGACTCCACCCGCCGCTCACCCCGGCGGGCCTCACACCCCATGGGCCTCACACCCCGTCGGCCTGCCCGCCGATGACCTCGCGTGACGCCGGCGCCTGTGACTCACCCCCGGCAGGGCTTCGCACCCCTGAGCCCCACCCCGTCGGCCAGTTCGCCGATGACCTCCCGTGAGCCGTCGCGGCGTCGATTCCGCCTGCGGTCACGCGGCAAGGCCCTTTACCCCATGGGCCTCACCCCGTCGGCCAACTCGCCGATCACCTCCCGTGACGCCACCGCGTCGAGTGCCAGCGCCGCGACCTCGGCCAGCGCCGCACGGTACTTCGCGACGTGGTCCGGGTTCTCCAGGAACACGTCGGCGACCATGCCCTCCAGGTGCACCACCGAGCGGCCGTCGGGGGCGTCGAGCAGGGCGAACGAGCCCGGCACCCCGGCGTGCCCGCCCGCACCTGTCGGCACGACCCGCACCTCCGCCGGGGTCAGCAGCAGGTGCATCAGCTGGTCGTGCATCACGTCCCGCCCGCCGACCGGTCTGAGCAGCGCCTGCTCCTCCACGTAGAACGCCGTCCGCACCCGCCACAGGAGATCCCGTTCGTCAGCGGGCCGGTCGTCCGGCCGGAGCGCTCGCGCGTAGTCCGGTGTCCGAAGTGGACCGGGGACCACCATGCACTCGTAGTACGCGATCCCCGTCGACCGGTCGTGCTCCGCTCTCGCGATCCGACCCGCGCCCCCGAACGGCCGGACCCACGTGTCCCCGCCCGACTCGCGGCACAGGTCGACCAGCCGGGCGAACTCGGCGCCCTTCACCTTGCACAGCGCCAAGTACGCGGCCACGTCGACGGCCGACGCGCCGCGCACACCGGTCTCCAGCTTCGACACCTTGCCGAGGCTCCAGCCCAGTTCGGCCGCGAGCAGGCCGCTGCGCCACCCGGCCGCCAGCCGTTTCTCCCTGAGCTCGCAGCCGAGCCTGCGACTCCGCGTCGTGGATTCGCGCCTCGGCTCCTGTTCGGACATACCGCCCCCCTCTCGTACGGCTCGGCTGGACTGTATTGGCGACCACCGACAAGAACGGCGTCGTCGCTGGTAGATCGCTCGATGGGAGGACGTGCGGCATTTGTGTGACCACTGGGATTGGGATGTCATTGACAGGTGAGCATGGAATCGTTGGCGGCGCTGGTGAACCGCGGCTTCTACTTCCAGGCGGTGCCGGACGAGCGGGGGGAGATCGAGGTCATCGTCGGGTCGTACGGCTGGCACGGGTTCTACGACCGCATCCACGTGTGGGGTGAGGACGAGGCCGTCGCCGCGCGGGAGTCGAGCGATCACCGGCCGTTCAGCGGCAACGTGGTCTGGAGTTACGAGGGCAGCGCGGCCGATGCCGCCCAGGCGTTGCTCGACCTGCCGAAACCCGGCGAGCCGGGCGCTCCCACGGTGGCCAAGGCCGCCCCGTCGAGCCTGTGGTTGCCGCTGTTGTCCCGTCGGAGGCGACAATGATCAGGTGTTGGCCCAGGAACGTCTCATCGCACGGGTGGTCGAGCTGTGCCGCGCCGACGAGCGGTTCGACGCGGTCCTGCGGTACGGGTCGTTCGCGCAGGGGAGCGGGGACGAGCACAGCGACATCGAGTTCTGGCTCTTCTCCGAGGTGGAGATCGACGCGGCGCGGTGGTGCGCCGAGATCGCGCCGATCACCCACCACGTGCGCAACGAGTTCGGCGCGGACGTCGTGTTCTTCGAAGGGTTGGTGCGCGGCGAGTTCCACTTCGCCGAGGACGTCGCGGCGGTGGGGGAGTGGCCCGCCCGCGGCGCGGCCGTGGACAGCATGGTCGTCGTCGACCGCCGGGGCGCGCTGCGGGCCGTGCTGGAGTCGTTGCCCTTGCGGCCCGCGTTGCCGGAGGCGGGTGAGCTGTGCGGCCGATTCGTGAACTGGCTCGTGCTCGCCCACCACGTCGAGGCCAGGGGAGAGGGGATGCGCACGGCGGACGCGATGGCGCACGTCCGCCGTCACCTGCTGTGGATGGGGCGGCTGGCCGAGGGGGCCACCGAGCACTGGCTGACGCCGTCGCGGCTCGCGGAGGCGGAGTTGACACCCGGCCTGCTGACCCGTGTGGACGTCAGGACACCTGCGGCCGCCTGGCAGGTCGGCCGAGAGCTGTGGCTGCGGCTCGGCTGCCCCGTCCCCGAAGCGCTCTTCGCGGAACTGGACGCGGCGCTGTCCTAACGCGACAGCTCGCGTTCCAGCGGTGCGCGGAACCGGGGCTGCACCCGAGTGGGGCCGAGCCACGAGGCCAACGTGGCCGCCTCACGGTCGATCAGCGCCTCGGCGTCGGCGCCCACGTCCTCCAGGAGGCTCCAGACGATCTCGCCGTCCGCGCGCTGCGTCCACGCGCCGACCACCCGGCCGTCGCACCACACGGTCGGTCCGGCGTTGCCCATGGTGTCGAACAGCCGCGGGACGTGGGCGGGGGAGAAGTGCCAGTCGCGGTCCCGCCAGCCCATCGCCGTCGAGTCCAGCCCTGGCAGCAGCGCCACCCACGGTTCGGGTTCCGCGACCGGCGCGGCGTCACCCGGTACGACGTACCCGGTGCCCTCGGCCAGCTCGACCTCCTCCATCCCGACCAGCGCCTTGCGGGTCGCGGTCAGCGACCAGCCGGTCCACCACTTCAGGTCGGCCACCGTCGCCGGACCGTAGGAGGCGAGCCAGAGCCGGGCGAGCTCCGCCTGCGCGTCGGCGATGGGGGAGGCGGGCCACGGGGAAGCGGGGGTCCAGCGGAACTGGCTGCTGATCCACGAGCCGCGCGGACGTGCCCGGCGGATGCGGCCGTCGCAGGCGAGCACGCGGATGATCCGGCTGGACACGTTCTGCTTGGTCTCGTAGGGCTTTCCGGGCGAGACGACGACCTGCTCGCACAACGAGGGCACGTCCTGGCCGAGCTGGACGGCGGTCGCCTCACCTCTGGTGCGCAGGGCGTCCAGGACGGCCTGCTCGACGTCGGCGAGCCGCCGGGCGTCCCAACCCAGGCCGTCGCCGAGGTAGGTCAGGAGCTTCGCGCGTTCCCGCGCCGCGATGGTGACCCCGGTCGAGCCGTACACCAGGGGAGCGAGGTCGGCGGGCACGACGAAC
Source organism: Umezawaea sp. cmx-9-4 (assembly GCA_049997955.1). GTDB lineage: Bacteria > Actinomycetota > Actinomycetes > Mycobacteriales > Pseudonocardiaceae > Umezawaea. The sequence continues at coordinate 71,211 of JAEBDY010000021.1, forward strand.
ATGGTGCGGCGCATGGCGAGCAGCCGGTGCAGCGTCCTCTCGTCGTACAGCGCGCGCTCCACGGGTTCGTGTCCAGGCGTCCGCAGCCTGGCCGCGATCGAGAGGAACACGGTGGCCGGATCGGTGGCGTGCACGGCGACGAGCGCGTCCGCGACCTCTTCGACGGTGGGCACGTGCGTCGAGGGCGCCAGGAGGTGCCGGGTGCCCAGTCGGGCCCGGCGTTGGCGCACGTCGATCCGGGGGAGAGCCACACGCTCATCCAATCATGTGAAGTGGTCTCTATAACTTCAGTGTTAACTGAAACTAACTTTTTAGAAAGTAGAGGTCGCCACCATCTTGTTCCCAACATGAGGCACGGCCGCTCCGCAGCCGACAAGCGCAGGGACGGCAGCGGCGTTCTCCGGTGTGGTGTCGGCGACGGCCGTCCACCCCGGCTCTGTCGCCCGTTCGAGGACCGCGCAGGGCACCCACGCCAATGGTCCGGTCGGTAGGACTGACGGAGTGGGGCATCGGGCCATCGTGCCGGATGGATCTACGCTGGCCGTGGACAGGCGCATTTCGAACGAGTGGGATTTCGATGTCGGCGACACGGTTGTTGGTGCTCGGTGTGGTGCGCGGGTACGGCAGCGCCCACGGTTACCTGGTGGGCACCGACCTCGTGGCGTGGGGCGCGGACGAGTGGGCCAACGTCAAGTGGGGGTCGATCTACCACGCGCTCAAGCAGCTGACCAAGGAAGGCTGTCTCGCCGAAACCCTCGTGCCGCCCGCCCGGACGGACTACCAGCTGACAGACAAGGGCGAGGTCGAGTACCTGAGGCTGCTGCGGGACTCGGTGAAGCAACCCGACGTGCGGCCGGACATGCTCGGCGCCGGGCTGGCCCTGCTGCCCTCGCTCACCCGCGAGGAGGCGATCGGGCTGCTCAAGCAGCGGCTGGAGGCGCTGGAGGGCAAGCGCGACTCGGCCCACGACCTCCGGGAGTCGTGGGGTCGTCCGCCGCACGTGAAGGAGTTGTTCGGGCTGTGGGAGCACACTGCGGCGAGTGGTGTCGCGTGGACGCTCGGCCTGATCGGGCGTCTGGAAGCGGGTGACTACCCGATGATGGGGGAGCCCGACTCGCCCGGTCCGGCGGGCAGCTGGCACGACCCGTCGTTGAGCCGCTACCCGTAGCCCTCGGTTTGTGTTTTCGATGGGCACCTTGTCTGCCTTTACTCAAGTTTGAGTAGTTGGAGGGTTTCAGGCACACTCGTCCGGGATGTTCGAGGAGGAGGAGTCCGGACATTCCCGTTTCTCACCCGATCGAGGAAGATCTGGCGTCCCCACCAGGGGCGGCGACGAACTCGTGTCGCTGGCTCGGGTGACGTCGAGCCTGGTCTCCGGGCACGTCGAGGCCGGTTGTCGGCCGATCGGCGAGCGGAACTGTCGGTGTTGTTTGGGATGGTGTCGCCGTGGTGGGGCTGACGGTCGGCACCGTCCGAATCTCGTGTGGGAGGGGCTTTCGTGGGACTGGAACGGTGCGCGGCCGTGTTCGAGGCGGCTGATCCGCCGAGGACGTCGACCGTGGCGTTCTACGGGGTGGACCTGCCGGAGGGGGAGTTCGGCGAGTTGACGATCGCGGACGCGGAGGGGTGGGTGCGGACCGTGCCCGCGGTGCGGGTGCCGGTCGCCGACGCGGTTCCGGTGCTGAGCCGGGCGCGCCGGATGGGCGACGCGCACCCGGCCGCGTCGTTCTGGGGTGCGGCCGTGGTGGTGGCGATGCAGTTGGTGGCGCGGGGGCGGTTGCTGCCGTCGGTGACGGAGGGCGAGTTCGACGCGTGGCGGGTCGGTCCGCTGGAGACGATGGACGTCGAGGTCGTGCGCGCGTTGGCCGCGGCGATGCCGCCGCAGGCCAGGGCCGTGCCGTTGCTGGGGCGCGATCCGGCGGAGCTGGCGGACGCCGAGGCGCTGGTGCGGGGGTTCATCGACGCGGTGGCGGACGGGATGCCGCGGGGAGCGGCGGCCGTGCACGCGGTGGGTGCGCCCGCGTTCGCCGCGGCCGCGCCGCAGAAGGTGCCGCACCTGAAGTCGTGGGCGGACAAGGGGGTGCGGATCTCGCTGCGGATCGAGGGCGACTTCGTCACCGGCCGGTTCCGGGCGGTGGTGCAGGTGCACAGCCTGGCGGATCCGTCGCTGGTGGTGGACGCGGACCGGTTGTGGGCGGATCGGGCGGCGGGGCGGGCGCGGTTGGACGCGGCGGTGGCGGTGCGGAGGGCGGCGCGGGCGTGGGCGCCGTTGGAGCAGCTGCTGAACGCGTCGGTGCCCGCCGAGGTCGAGCTGGGTGACGAGGACGTGGCGGACCTGCTGGTCAGGGGGGCGATCAGGCTCGCGGGCGTGGGGGTGGACCTGCACTGGCCGAAGGACCTGGTGCGGGACCTGACGTCGCGGGCGGTGGTCGAGGGGCAGGCGCCGCCGTCGGACGTGCCGTCGTTCTTCGGTGGTGGTCGGCTGCTGGGGTTCGACTGGCAGTTGGCGCTGGGCGACGACCCGCTGAGCGAGGCGGAGATGGACCAGCTGGCGGAGGCGCACCGGCCGGTGGTGCGGTTGCGCGACCAGTGGCTGCTGGTCGATCCGGAGCTGGCGAGGCGTGCGCGGGAGCGGTCGATCAAGCCGTTGACCGCGATCGACGCGCTGGGCGCGGTGCTGACCGGCACGGCCGAGGTCGACGGCGAGCTGGTGCCGGTGGCCGCGAGCGGGTGGCTGGACGCGCTGCGCGAGCGGATCGAGACGCCGGACGAGGGCGCGGAGGCGGTGGCGCAGCCGCCCGCGCTGCGAGCGACGTTGCGCGACTACCAGCTGCGCGGGCTTCGGTGGCTGGCCCGGATGACGTCGCTCGGGCTGGGCGGGTGCCTCGCGGACGACATGGGGCTCGGCAAGACGATCACGTTGATCGCGCTGCACCTGCACCGGGCGAGCGGTCCGACGCTGGTGGTGTGCCCGGCGTCGTTGCTGGGCAACTGGGAGCGCGAGATCAGGAGGTTCGCGCCGGGGGTGCCGGTGCGGAGGTTCCACGGCGGGTCGCGGTCCGTGGAGGGGGTGGAGTCCGGGTTCGTGCTGACGACCTACGGCACGATGCGGCTGGACGCGGCCCGGCTCGGCGAGGTCGACTGGGGGCTGCTGGTCGCGGACGAGGCCCAGCACGTGAAGAACCCCAGGTCGGGGACGGCGAAGGCGTTGCGGAAGATCCAGGCGCAGGCGCGGGTGGCGTTGACGGGCACGCCGGTGGAGAACAACCTGTCGGAGTTGTGGGCGATCCTCGACTGGACCACGCCGGGGCTGCTCGGGTCCTTGGCGTCGTTCCGGTCGCGGTGGGCGAAACCGATCGAGGGCGATTCGGACAGCGAGGTCGCGGAGCGGCTGGGTCGGCTGGTGCGGCCGTTCCTGCTGCGCAGGCGCAAGTCGGATCCCGGGATCGCGCCCGAGCTGCCGCCCAAGACCGAGACGGACCAGCCGGTCGCGCTGACCCGTGAGCAGGCGGCGCTGTACGAGGCGACGGTGCGGGAGCTGATGGCGGAGATCGCCAAGGGCGGCGGCAGCGACATGGCGCGCCGCGGGTTGATCGTCAAGCTGCTCACCGGGCTCAAGCAGATCTGCAACCACCCGGCGCAGTACCTGAAGGAGAGCAGTCCGCGGCTGGTCGGGCGGTCCGGGAAGCTGGAGCTGCTCGACGAGCTGCTGGACACGATCCTGGCCGAGGACGGCGCGGTGCTGGTGTTCACCCAGTACGTGGCGATGGCCCGGCTGATCGAACGGCACCTGGCCGACCGGGGCGTGGCGACCCAGTTCCTGCACGGCGGCACGCCCGTGGTGAAGCGGGAGAAGCTGGTGCAGCGGTTCCAGGACGGGGAGGTGCCGGTGTTCCTGCTGTCGCTGAAGGCGGCGGGCACCGGTCTCAACCTCACCCGTGCCGACCACGTCGTGCACTACGACCGCTGGTGGAACCCGGCCGTCGAGGACCAGGCGACCGACCGCGCCTACCGGATCGGCCAGACCAGACCGGTGCAGGTGCACCGGCTGATCGCCGAGGGGACGGTGGAGGACCGGATCGCCGAGATGCTGGCGGCCAAGCGGCAGCTGGCCGACGCGGTGCTCGCGGGCGGCGAAGCCGCGTTGACCGAGCTGTCCGACGCCGAACTGGCGGACCTGGTCGAGTTGAGGAGCGGGCGATGACCGATCGGGTCAGGGGCTACCCGGCGTTCCCGAAGGGGCCGCGGCGAGCCCGCACGTGGTGGGGGAAGGCGTGGCTGCAGGCGGTCGAGGACACCTCCCTCGACCAGGCCCAGATGCGGATGGGGCGGAAGTTCTCCGTCGCGGGCATCGTCGGGACGATCACGGTCAGCCCCGGCAGGCTGGCGGCGACCGTCTACGACACGGAGGACACCTACCGGACGTCGGTGTCGCTGACGCCGTTGTCGGACGCCGAGTGGGGGAGGTTCCTCGCCCAGGTCGGGGCGAAGGCCGGGCACATCGCGGCGTTGATCGACGGCGACATGCCGCACGACCTGGTCGCCGCGGCCGACGACGCGGGCGTGCAACTGCTGCCCGGCATCGGCGACCTCGACCCGGAGTGCACCTGCCCCGGCTGGGAGCTGCCGTGCAGGCACGCGGCGGCGCTCTGCAACCAGGCGTCGTGGCTGCTCGACGCCGACCCGTGGGTGCTGCTGCTCCTGCGCGGCCGCGAGCAGGACGAGGTCCTGGCCGAGTTGAGGCTCAGCGACGACCGGGAGGCCCCGTCGGCGGGGTTCCTCGCGACGGAGGTGTTCGCCGCGCCCGCGGTTCCGCTGCCCGAGCCGCCGCCGATCGTCGAACTCGGACCGCTGCCGGTGTTCGACCCGGTGCCGGGTGTCGACGTGGAGGCGTTGGGCTGGTTGGTGGCCGACGCGGCGGCGCGGGCGAGGGAACTGCTCGTGACGGGGGAGTCGCCCGAGCTGGACGAGTGGCACGACCGGGTGCGGATGGCGTGCACGGTCGCCGACCCGCGCTTGACCGCCAGACTCGCCGCTGTCGGTCCCGGTCTGCCCCGTGCGATGCGCGCGTGGGGGTACGGCGGGTCGGCCGGGTTGACCGTCCTCGACACCTCGTGGTCGCCGTCGAAGGCCGAAGCGGCCAGAGCGCGGCGGGCGTGGGAGGGCGAGGAGTTGCCGCCCGCGACCGTGTGGCGGAACCGCTGGACCGTCGAGTCCGAGGGCCTGCAACTCCGCTTCGGCCGCGACGGCCGCTGGTACCCCTACCGCGAGGAGGGAGGTGATTGGTGGCCGGCAGGTCCGCCCGACCGTGATCCGGCAGCCGCGTTGTCCGAGCTCATGGCCTGATTCACCACACCTGTGGTACCACGGGTGTGGTGGTCTGAGGCCGGTCGCCGCCGACACCAGCAGCGTAGTGCGAAGTCCTGATTCAGTCGCCCACCGAGATCGCACCGGAAGGCATGCCGTGCGGTCCTGGTGAGGACTGGAGTCCTGGGGGAATGCTGCGCTCGGATGCCGGATGCCGGATGCCGGATGCCGGATGCCGGATGCCGGATGCCGGATGCCGGATGCCGGATGCCGGATGCCGGATGCCGGCGAATACCGAGTGTTGGCGGTAGCCGCCGGGTGGCAAGTGTCGCCGGGAGCCGGGAGCCGGGAGCCGGGGGAGAGGAGGAGGGAGGTAGCAGGCGCTGGGTGCCTGGTGGGATCGGGTGCCGTGTGTTCGGTGGTGACGGTTCGCGGGCCGGTGATGGTGTCGGTCGAATTTGACGATGCGGTGGTTCTGGTCTTCAGCGTGCCAAAGCGGCCGAGGATGGTGTGGGTCGAAGCCTGCGCCAAGTCGGCTGGCTGAGCTGCGCTGACCCTGGCGCTCGGCCTCGTCGGTTGGAGCGGTGCTGGCACTGCGGGCTGCCGGTGGATGGGCAAGCCTGTCCGTCGGCCGGTCCGGAGATGGGCTCGCGGTGACGTGTGCCTGCTGGGGTGATGGCCCGGTGCTTCACGGGGCTTTGGCTGGGGTGAAGGTGCCCAGTTGGCGTCCTGTGCTGTCCGTGCTGGGTGTCGTGCGGCCTCGCAGCCGCGGCCAGGCACCGGGGCTGTGCTCGCGGTTCGCGGTGGCGTGGGTGAGGGCGTGCGGGGGCGGCGCTCGGGTTGTCGGCCCGTGCGCTCGAGGGTCTCGGGCGGCTGGCTAGATGCTCAGGCCGGGCATGGTTGCCGCTGTGCGGCGGCGGCGTAGCCAGATCTTGCGGGTGCCGTCGCCGTAGAGGAGCACGCGGGAGAGTTCCCAGCCTGCGAACTCCGCGAGGGTGCCGAGTTGGGTCGTTGCGGTTCGACGGGAGACGCCGGGAGGCAGGCGCAGCGGCCGGTACTCCCAATCCCCGTCGGTGACTCCTTCGTTCACGGCGAGATCACCTGTATCCCTTGGCCGTCCGCGGATGCGATGAACACCCGCCCACTACCTGGATCGACCGCCACCGAATCGGGCTGGCGGACGGTGGCGAAACGGAACTTCTCGACCGGTTCGCCACCGGCGACGTGGTAGGCAACCACCTCGTTCTTCTCGGTGAGCGTCACCCACGCCAGATCGGTGCGCGGGTCGTAGGCGAGCCCGTAGGGGCCGCCCGGCACGGGGTAGCGCTGACGCATGATCAGCGGGTCCGCGGTGAAGGCGAGGAGTTCGCCTCCGCGGGTGTCGGTGACCAGGACACGGCCGAAGCGGTCGGTGACCGCGTTCGTGGCGCCGTCGCCCGCTCGGAGTCCGGCGCCGAGGTTGTCGGTTGCCGGGTCGAGGTCGAAGACGGCGCTGCGGAGGCGGTCGAGGACGACGATGTGGTCGCCGACGACGAGTACCTGGTCCGGGCTGGTGACGGGGCCGACCTGGCGGTCGCCGATGCGGACGGAGCGCGCGTCCCGCTGGGCGACGACGGGCTGGTCGCCGAGGGTGGCCACGTCGACCGGGCCGCCGTCGACCGACCTGCTGGTGGTCGTGGCGTCGGCGGTGTTGATGCTGAGGACGACGCCGCTGGTGGGCACGGTCGCCTCGACGCGGTCACCGGCGGTGGTGAGGCGGGCGGCGGGACCGGGGAGGGCGACGGTCCTGGGTGCCGTGTCGGGCAGCGCGTAGAGCTGGACGGACGGCGGGTCCTGCACCGCGACGGCCAGGACGCCGCCCGTGAAGGCCAGCGCGGTGGCGTTGCCGGTCAGCGGGAGCACCGTGCCGGCGGGGGTGGCCGACTGGTCCGGGGAGGTCGCGGGGGTCGCCGCCACGAGGGTGGCCGCGACCTGCAGCGGGTCGTTCGGCTCGTCGCTCTTGGCGCAGCCACCGACCATTACCGCTCCGGTGAGCAGTGCAGCGGCCAGTCGACGCAACGTGGAACCTCCCAGCGGCCGGGTGACCCCGGTACCCCATTCGCGAAACGTCCCTCCAGCATCCACGACGAAACCGTCGCGGTCACCTCCGGGGGCGGGTGTTCTCGTTGGTCCACGAAGGTGATATTCGGCCGCTCGGCGTAGCACCGCACGCCGGCGGGCGACCATCGGAGTAGGCGAGGGAGGGCGTGGGATGACGGTCGGGGCGTTGCGGGACAGGCACGTCGAGCTGCTCCGGCAGCACCGGGTGGCGGACGGCCTCGACGCAGGCCGTCGCCTGCTCGACGGCACCGACCGCTACCACACCTGGTCGCAGGTGGCCGCGGAGTCCGTACCAGCGAGGTTGCGCAGGCTGGCCACCCTCCGGGCGCGGCCCGACCCGTACCGGGGCGCCGTGCTGCGCGCCTCGCAGCAGGTGCTCGACGAGCAGTCCGCGGAGCTGTTCGGGCTCGCCAAGACCGCGGGGTGCGTGGTGCGGACGCCGTTGTTCGCGGGTGTGTTCCCCACCGGGTCGTTGAACGGGCTGTGCCGTCCGATGCCCGGCACCGGTGTGCTGGTGCTCGTCGACAGCGGGCTGCTGCACCTCGTACCCGATGTGCTGAAGATCATGATCGCGTCGCGGTCCGCGTTCGGCGAGTCGCCGCTGCTGGAGCCGTCCCGCGCCGCGTCCGCGCTCGCGGAGGTCTTCAACGCCCACCTGTTCGGCAACGGCGCGGCGCCCGCCCGACCGCTGCCCGACCTGGCGGGCCGGCGCCTGGACGTGCTGCGCCTGATGATCCGCCGGGCCACGCAGTTCGTCGTCGCGCACGAGATCGCCCACGTCCAGGCCGGTCACCTGCTCGCGTCACGGCAGCAGACCGACCCCAACACCCCGGTCGGCGCGCTGGACATGCAGGCGGTCGGGTGGCCGCGGGAGTACGAGGCCGACCGCGTGGCGGTCCGGATCATGCTCGCCAGCCTCGTGCACCTGAGCCCGTGGGAGCGCGACACCGTCGAGCCGTACCTGGTCGGCGCGGTCCTGCTGGTGCTCGCCCTGCACGAGGTGGTGGCCGTGCTGGCCGAGGCCACGGACCGGGTCCTGCCGTTCGCGGGCAGCCACCCTCCGCCGCTGCTGCGCATCCAGTCGGTGGTGGAGCACCTGGCGGGCCACCTCCGCACCCCCGAGTCCATCGCCGTGGCGGCGGATCTCGCGACCTGGCTGGACGAGCGGATCCCAGGGGTGCTGGAGTGGTTCCGATTGGTCGACGTGCGGGGTTGAGCGGAGGTCACCTCCGGCGCAGTGCCCGCACCAGCAGCACGCTCGACACGACGAGCAGGACGTACGCGGTGACGACGTACCAAATGGGCTGGTCGCTGTACACGGTCGTGGCGACGAAGCTGCAGGCCAGCGCGAACGACACCCAGTAGCGGGTGATGTCGAGCTGCCACCACCTGGGGGCCGCGGGGTGGTGCTGGGCCAGCGTGACCGCGTACTCGTCAACCGGCCCGAACTCCTCCTCGGGTGTGCTGCCGCTCGTCGCCAGGTGCTGCGCGGTCTCCTTCACCAGGTCCTCGGCCCGCTCGCGCGACACGTCGTGGCGGCCTTCGAGCAGCCCGCGCAGCTCGTCGAGCCATTCGGCGGCACCCTCGGTCGCCTTCGTGACGTCGGCTGCGGACTCCCGGTGGTAGGCCCACCACGCCAGCAGGACGCCCGCCACGATGAACAGCGGCGACGGCATGGAGCCGACCGCCTCGCGCGGCAGCAGGACGAACGCGCACGCCGCCAGCACCACCAGCAGACCCGTGGCGATCCAGGCGGGCACCACGGTCCTCGGCTTGCCGATGGGCCGCGCGATGTTGGCGGCGTACCTGCTGCAGAGCAGTGCCGCGTAGACGATCGGAACGCCCGTGAGCCCGGCGGGCGTGAGCGGGATGACCAGCCCCTGCTTGAACCACGCGACAACGCCCACCAGGATGGTGGTCAGCCCGAAGCCGGCGATCACCGAGGACCACGCTTCGAACACCGTCGTGCCGCTGCGGTCGCGCTTCGCGCGGTCGGCCAGGGGCACCCGTTCCGCGGCGATCTCGGCGGCGAAGTCCTCGGGTGTGCCGAACGCCTCCTCCAGGGACTCGCCGCTCTCGGCGCAGTGCTCTTCCACCTCGGCCAGCACCTCGTCGACCAGGGCCGCGTCCACACCCCGCATGACGAGTTCCAGCCGTGCCCGGTCGCTCCAGGGAGCAGAGGTCGTCGTCATGTCCTGTCCTTCCGCACTGTGAGAACGAGTCGGTCCATCGCGGCGGAGAAGTCCCGCCAGTGCTCGATCTCCTCGTCCAGTCGTTCACGGCCCGCTGGGGTCAGCCGGTAGGTCTTGCGGCCGGGCCCGCCCTGCCCCGCGACCCACTCGGCCTCCACGAGCCCGGCGGTCTCCATCCGCCCGAGGACGGGGTAGAGCGCGCCGCCACGCACCGTGCCGAGTCCCAGTTCGTCGAGCCGCTGCACCAGGGCGTACCCGTGCAGGTCGGCCTCGGCGAGCAGAGCTGCCAGGGCGAGTTCCAGCGTTCCGCGCAGCCAGCCCGTCGACGGATCAGCTCCCGACACCGGTCTTCCACCATCCATCTAGTGAGTGTTTCGGACTAGTCGGATTTCAGACTAGTGGGGCACGGGTGCGCTTGTCACGCGGGGCCGGTCAGGACCCCGCCTGGGAGGGGGTGGAGTCAGCCCATGGGGCGTTCGGGGTAGGCCAGTTCGATGGCGCTCACGTCGTCGAGCGCGGCGCGGATCGCGGGCGGGAGGGTGATGTCCTCGGCGACCAGCGCCCCGAGCAACTGGTTGGTGTCGCGGGCGCCGACGACGGGGGACACCACGCCGGGGCGGTCGCGGACCCAGGCGAGTGCGACGCACAGGGGAGAGGTGCCGAGGCCGTCGGCCGCGGTCACGACGGCCTGGACGATGCGGGAGGCGCGGTCGGTGCGGTGCTGTTCGACGTACCCGGCCATGTGCGCGGAGGCGCCGCGGGAGTCCGGCGGGGTGCCGTTGCGGTACTTGCCGGTCAGCACGCCGCGGCCGAGCGGGGCCCAGGGGAGCAGGCCGAGGCCGTGGTGTGCCGCGGCAGGCGCGACCTCGCGTTCGACCCCGCGTTCCAGCAGGGAGTACTCGACCTGGGTGGAGACGAGGGGGTTGCGGCCGGGGAGGGCGCGCTGGAGGGTGGCGGCGGTGCCGAGTTGCCAGCCGGAGTAGTTGGAGACGCCGACGTAGCGGACCTTGCCGCTGGTGACGGCGGCGTCGAGGGTGGCGAGGGTTTCCTCCAGGGGGACCGACTGGTCCCACGCGTGCAGCTGCCAGAGGTCGACGTGGTCAACGCCCAGGCGACGCAGCGAGCCGTCGAGGGCTCCGAGCAGCGCGCCGCGGGAGGCGCCGCCGCCGAACGGGCCCTCGTTGCGGCGGGCCACGGCCTTGGTCGTGATGACGAGTTCGTCGCGGGGGACCACTTCGCCCAGCAGGCCCCCGAGGATGCGTTCGCTCTCGCCCTCGACGTAGACGTCGGCGGTGTCCACGAGGGTGCCGCCCGCCTCGGTGAAGGCCATGAGCTGGGTGGCGGCCTCGTCGGCGTCGGTGTCGCGGCCCCAGGTCATCGTGCCCAGCGCCATCCTGGAGACGCGCAGGCCGCTGCGGCCGAGCTGTCGGTGTTCCACCGGGCGAGCGTAAGGGCTGCGACCTCGCTGGGCCGGGACCGTCGTGGATCTTCGACGGTCGCGCCGCAAGTGACCGGCGTCACGTCGGATGGTTGCGCCGAATGTTGTTACTGATCGGTAGGGTCATCGCCGTGCGATTGGGACTGAACCTCGGATACTGGGGCGCCGGCAACGACGCCGACAACCTCGAACTCGCCAAGGAGGCCGACCGCCTCGGCTTCTCGGTGGCGTGGGCGGCCGAAGCCTACGGCTCGGACGCGCCCACGGTGCTGTCGTGGATCGCCGCGCACACCGAGCGCATCGACATCGGCAGCGCCATCCTGCAGATCCCCGCGCGGACGCCCGCGATGGCCGCGATGACCGCCGCGACGCTGGACACGCTGTCCGGCGGCCGCTTCCGGATGGGCCTCGGCGTGTCCGGGCCGCAGGTGTCCGAGGGCTGGCACGGCGTGCGCTTCGACAAGCCGCTGGCCCGCACGCGGGAGTACGTGGACGTCGTCAGGATGGCGCTGCGCCGGGACAAGCTGCGCTACGAGGGCAAGCACTACACGCTGCCCCTGCCCGACGGCCCCGGCAAGGCGCTCACGCTGACCGTGCACCCGGTCCGCGAGGAGATCCCGATCTACCTCGCCTCCGTCGGCCCGAAGAACCTGGAACTCACGGGTGAGATCGCCGACGGCTGGCTCGCGATCTTCTTCTCCCCCGAGTACTCCGGGGAGTCGCTCGGCGCGGTCAAGGCCGGGCGCGAGAAGGCGGGCAAGACCATGGAGGACTTCGACGTGGTGCCGACCATGCCGTTGTTCGTCGGCGACGACTGGCGCGCGCTGGCCGACCGGGTGCGCCCGTACGCCGCGCTCTACGTCGGAGGCATGGGCAGCCGCAAGCAGAACTTCTACAACGACCTCGCGTGCCGGATGGGCTTCGAGGCCGAGGCCGCCGAGGTGCAGGACAAGTACCTGTCGCGCGACTACGAGGGCGCGATGGCGGCCCTTCCGGTCGAGTTCCTGGACGGCACCTCGCTGCTCGGGAGCAAGGAGCGGATCGCCGACAAGATGCAGGCACTGGCCCAGGCCGGGGTCACCACTTTGACCATCACCCCGATGCTGCAAGATCTGGAGCAGGGAATCGCGGCGCTGCGCACCGCGGTGGAAGCTCTGGATCTGGCAGGAGTGGGTAGTTGAGCTGGTTGCAGGCCCTGGTCCTCGGACTGGTTCAAGGACTTACCGAATTCCTACCCGTGTCTTCGTCGGCGCACGTGCGGATCACGTCGACGTTGTTCTTCGGCAACGACGCGGGAGCGTCGTTCACGGCGGTCATCCAGCTCGGGACCGAGCTGGCGGTGCTGATCTACTTCGCCAAGGACATCGGGCGGTTCATCTCCGCCTGGTTCCGCGGCCTGGTCAGCGCCGAGGCCCGCAAGGAGAAGGACTACAGGCTGGCCTGGTACGTGATCATCGGGTCGATCCCGATCAGCGTGCTGGGATACCTCCTCAAGGACGAGATCCGCACGTCCGCGAGGAACCTCTGGATCACGGCCACGATGCTCATCGTGTTCGGTCTGCTGCTCGGTCTCGCCGACCAGCTGGCCAAGCAGTCGCGGTCGGAGTTGACGATGAAGGACGCGGTCGGCATGGGCCTCGCCCAGGCCCTCGCGCTGATCCCCGGCGTCTCGCGCTCCGGTGGCACGCTCACCGCGGGCCTGTTCCTGGGGCTCGACCGGGCGGCCGCGGCGAGGTACTCGTTCCTGCTGGCGATCCCCGCCGTGTTCGGCGCGGGCATCTTCAGCATCCCGGACGTGTTGGACCGCGGCCCGAACGACGCTTCGGTCCCGCAGATGGTCGTGGCCACGATCATCGCGTTCCTGGTCGGCTACGCGACCATCGCGTGGCTGCTCAGGTACGTCTCGAAGCACAGCTACTCGGCGTTCGTCTGGTACCGGGTCATGCTCGGCATCGTCCTCATGGGCCTGCTGTCGATGAACCTGCTGCCCGCCAACTGAGCTGGTCGCACGTCGTGAAGGCCACCACGTCCGCGTGGTGGCCTTCACGGCATCTAGGGTGGTGACCCGTGGCCACCGTGATCCTTCTGCGACATGCCCGTTCGACCGCCAACGGCGCCGGTGTGCTCGCAGGCCGCGCACCAGGGGTCTCCCTGTGCGACAAGGGCGAGGCTCAGGCGCTCGGCCTGGTCGACCGGCTCAAGGGCATTCCGATCGACGCCGTCGTCGCGTCCCCCCTCGACCGGTGCCGGCAGACCATCGCGCCCCTGGTCGCCGACCGCGGCCTCACCGCCGTGACCGAGCCGGACCTGGCCGAGGTCGACTACGGCAGCTGGACCAACCGCGCCATCAAGGACCTCCTCCAGGAACCGCTGTGGACGGTCGTGCAGCAGCACCCGTCCGCCGCCGTGTTCCCCGACGGCGAGGGCCTGGCGACCGTGCAGGCCAGGGCCGTGGCCGCGATCCGCGCCCACGACGCCCGCATCACCGCCGAGTTCGGCCCGCGCGCCGTCTGGATCGCGTGCAGCCACGGCGACGTCATCAAGTCGGTGCTCGCCGACGCGCTCGGCGTCCACCTGGACGGGTTCCAGCGCATCGTGGTCGACCCGGCCTCGGTGTCGGTCGTCCAGTACACCGAGACCCGCCCGTTCGTGCTGCGGTCCAACGACAACGGCGGTGACCTGGCGGGCATCGTGCCGCCACCGGAGCACAAGCCGTCCTCCGACGCCGTCGTCGGCGGGGGAGCGGGCGCCGCGTAGGTGGCCTCCACCGCGCTGCACCGGGCACTGACCGACCACGACGACCTCCGACCGCTCCCGGCTCCCGCGCGGGAACTCCTGGAAGCACTCGACGCGCCACCACGGCTCGCCGCCCACCTGCGGCTGGTCCACGACGTCGCGCACCAGCTGGTCGAGTGGACCCGGCGCCACCACCCGGCCGTGACCGTCGACCAGGAGGCCGTGCTGTTCGGCGCGGCCACCCACGACATCGGCAAGACCGTCCACGTGGAGGAGCTGTCCGGCCCCGGCTCCGCCCACGAGCAGGCGGGCTACGCGCTGCTGGTCGCGCGCGGCGTCGAGGAACGGCTGGCTCGCTTCGCCCGAACCCACGCCTCCTGGACCGAGGTCGACATCGGCGTGGAGGACCTGCTGGTCAGCCTGGCCGACAAGGCGTGGAAGGCGAAGCGGGTCCCCGAGTTGGAGCAGTCGCTGGTGGACCGGTTCGCGGCGGCGAGCGGTCAGCGGGCGTGGCAGGTGTTCCTGGCACTGGACGACGAACTCGACCGGATCGCCGCGGACGCAGACCACCGGCTGGCCGTCCAGTCGAGCCATCCGATCGCTAGCCCGCGCGGGGCGTGAAGAGCAGCACCGCGCCGGTGGGGTCCGCGACGGATGGGCCTTTCGGGGTGCCTCACCCGAACGGTGGTACGGACGAAATGTCGGACCCCCGTCCTAGAGTCGGGGTCATGACGGAGGTCGACGCGATCTGCCTGAGGCCGTGGGCCGAGGGCGACCTGGGGCTGCTGCGCGAGCAGAACACGTCCGAGTTGATGGACGCCCTCGGTGGGCCGGAGTCCGAGGCGGTGGTGCTCGACCGGCACCGCCGGTACGTGGAGCTGACCGCGACCGGGACCGGGTGCGTGTACGTGGTGCTGGTCGGGCCGGACGCGCTGGTGGCGGGGTCGGTCGGGTACTGGGAGAAGGAGTGGGACGGCGACCCGGTCTACGAGACCGGGTGGTACGTCCGGCCGTCGTTCCGGGGGAGGGGAGTGGCGTCGCGGGCCGCGGGGGCGGTCGCGCGGATCGCCGCGGCGGAGGGGGATCGGCTGGCGTTGCACGCGTTCCCGCCGGTGGTCAACGCGGCGTCGATCGCCGTGTGCCGCAAGGCGGGGTTCGAGCTGCGCGGGGCCGTCGACCTCGAGTACCCGAAGGGCACCCGGATCCGGTGCGAGGACTGGTGGGTGCCGTTGGAGTGAGACGTGCCGGGGTCCGGACCGTGCAGGGGAGTGCGGTCCGGACCCCGGACTTCCTGGTGGGGTCTACTTGACGTTGACCGCGGCCCACGCCCTGGTCACCGCGGCCACCTCGGCGCTGCCCGCTCCGTAGAGCTCGGTGGCGGCGGCGATGGTGCCGGTACGCGCTGCGGCGTACTTGGTGCTGGAGGTGAACTTCGTGGTCAGCGCGCGGTACCAGACCTTCTCGGCCTTGGCGCGGGTGATGCCGGTGACGGGCTGGCCGTCGTAGGTCGGGCTGTTGTAGGCGACGCCGTTGATGGTCTTGGCGCCGCTGCCCTCCGACAGCAGGTAGAAGAAGTGGTTGGCGATGCCGGACGAGTAGTGCACGTCCAGGCTGCCCGCGCTGGAGGTCCAGTAGTCCGCGGACCTGCCGTCCCTGGAGGGCTTGTCCATGTAGCGCAGGGGAGCGCCCGTGCCCCGGATGTCGATCTTCTCGCCGATCAGGTAGTCGCCGACGTCGCTCGCGTTGTTGGCGCTGAACTCGACCGTGGTGCCGAAGATGTCGCTGGTGGCCTCGTTGAGGCCGCCGGGCTCACCGGAGTACACCATGTTGCCGGTCGCCGAGGTGACGCCGTGCGACATCTCGTGCCCGGCGACGTCCAGCTCGGTCAGCGGCTTCTTGTTGCCCACGCCGTCGCCGTAGGTCATGCAGAAGCAGCTGTCGCTCCAGTTCGCGTTGTTGTACCCGTTGCCGTAGTGCACGCGGCTCATCGCGCCGACGCCGTTGTTCTTGATGCCGCTGCGGCCGTGGACGTTCTTGTAGTAGTCCCACGTGACCGCGGCGCCGTAGGCCGCGTCGACACCGGCGGTGGCCTTGTCGGTGATCGCGCCGTTGCCCCACCTGTTGTCGGCGTCGGTGAACACCGTCCCGGTGCCGCTGGTGTTGTTGGCGTTGTTGACCGTCTGGTTGCCGCGCAGCGGGTCCTTGAGCTGGAACGTCGACCCGGACTGGGTCGTGTCCAGCTTCACCGTGCCGCTGTACTGGCTCACGCCGGAGCCCTCGACGTGCATCACGCGGTCTTCGCTCATCAGCACCTTGCCGGTGGTGGCGTCGGTGTAGACGTGCAGCTCGCTCGGCGACTGGTCGGCCTTGACGCCCGTGAGGACGACCTCCCAGGCCAGTGCGGGGGCCTGGTCGACGGCGAACACCACGAGCCGGGGTTCGGCCTTCGTCCAGTTCGCGTCGGTCTTGGCCACGCGCGCCGAGGACGTCGCGGTGGCGGCGGAGATCGCGGGTGTGGTCGACACGGTCAGGTCCGCGTCGGTGGCGCGGTGGACGGCGTTGATCGCGCCGGACTTCGACTGGTGCACGACCAGGTCGCCGCCGACGACCCGCAGGCCGTCGAACGTCCGGTCGTAGCGGAAGTGCCGGGAGCCGTCGGGGTCGGTGACGACGTCCTTGACCACGAGCTGCTCCTGGCCGCTCAGGCCCAGCGCGGAACTCACCAATCCGGCCTGCGCGGCCGCGAGGCTCAGGGTGCCCGTGCGGTCCAGCGGAGCGGACGGGTCGGCGGCCGTCTCCGGCGCCGCGGTGGCGGTGAGGCCGCTGACGGACACCAGCGCGGCGGACACCAGGGCCGCATAGCCCAGGGTGATGCGTTTCATGAACGCTCCTGTTCCAGTGCAGGGGGTGGTCGTGCTCTCCGCGAAAAGCCGTGAAGAAGGCGAACACCGAGGAACATCGCGGCCAACGCCGTGTTGACCAGCAAATCGATCGTATTGCCGGCCATGGAGAGGTAAATCATCTCCCACTATGTGGGAAAGCTTCAGACTCTGAGCAATCGTGCTGGTCAGTGCGATCCGAGACGTCCGATTCTCGAATGAAATGCCAGCTCAGGCCGCCTGGAAACAACGGTGAAACAAATGGGGCAAGCGGGCACAAGCACCAATTGCGCTAGCGCTTCCGGTCCAGCCCGTTGGTCTTGGACATGTTTACAGTTAATGACTCGGAGTGTTCACCCGATCACGCACAAGTGCGGGTTCACGGGCTCTGACAGCCTGGGTTGGCGATCTCCCCAGTTGTCTCTAGTTATTTCTATTGCTTCAGTGTTGACTAAAATTAACCATATTGAGTGGTAACGAATCACCACCAACAAAACCCGCAAAGACGAACAGCAGGCCACGGCTACCCGTGAGCGACGCGATCGGCGAAGAGCGCGCTGAGTCGGGGGAGTCGGTGCAGGAGTTCGGGGAGCGCGTCGAAGTCCCACGGTTCGCCGTCGGGGTCGGGGCTGACCATGGGTGCGTGGCCGCGGGCCGTGAGGTCGGTGTCGAGGCCGTCGTAGTCGCCGGTGCGCAGCCGGTGGGCCTCGCGGGCGACGTAGTCGAGCCCTTCCCAGTCGGGCAGGTCGTCGGTGGGCCAGGTGTCGACGTCGGCGGTGGCGAGCCGTCGGACGAGGACGAGGTCGGCGAGTGCGTCCGGGTCGGCGGCGATGGTGGTGAAGTGCGACCGGCCCAGGCCGACGAGCCAGCCGAGGAAGTAGAAGAAGCCGTCGTCGGAGCAGCCGCCGAGGACGAGGTGGGCGGCTCCCCAGTGGTTCCAGGTGTCGGCGCGGCCGCGGATGTGGTCGAGGAGGACCTGGAAGTCGGTGATGTCCGGTGGGGGCAGGCTCGCGAGGCGGGTGGTGAGCCAGGCGAGGCGTTCGTCGGGGTCGCGGGTGGTGGTGCCGGACTGGTCGAGCAGGGTCCAGAAGGTAGCTTCGTCCATGGTGCCGACGGTAGGGGCCGGGTCCGACAGTTGATCTTGGTCGGAGGTGCGGGCCGAGCGGCGCGACGGCGAGTCGGGGCCGCTCGGCGGCCGTGGGGTTTTATTGGCGGGCTCGGGTGCGCGTGGGGATCTATCCTGGAAGCAGTATGGACACGCCGCTCGCCGGGTCACCACTTGCTGACCTGCACAAACGCCTGCCCGAGTTGATGCTTCGCGACCAGCGCAGGCTGCAACGCCGTCTCGATGGTGCCCGCAAGGTGAAGGATCCGCTGTCCAAGCGCAAGATAGCCGCGGAGATCGCGGGTGAGATCGACGACGCCGAGCTGCGGTTGGCGCTGCGGCGCGAGGGCGTGCCGAAGATCTCCTACCCGGAAGAGCTGCCGGTCAGCAAGCACAAGGACGAGATCCTCGCGTTGATCCGCGACCACCAGGTCGTGATCGTCGCCGGTGAGACGGGGTCGGGCAAGACGACCCAGTTGCCGAAGATCTGCCTGGAGCTGGGTCGTGGGGTGCGGGCGCAGATCGGGCACACGCAGCCTCGTCGGCTGGCGGCTCGGACGGTGGCCGAGCGGGTCGCCGAGGAGATGAAGACGCCGTTGGGGTCGGCGGTGGGGTACAAGGTGCGGTTCAGCGACCAGTCCGGTGAGGACACGCTGGTCAAGTTGATGACGGACGGCATCCTGCTGGCGGAGATCCAGACGGATCGGAATCTGAGCCGGTACGACACGTTGATCATCGACGAGGCGCACGAGCGCAGTCTGAACGTGGATTTCCTGTTGGGGTACTTGAAGCAGTTGTTGCCGCGCAGGCCTGATCTCAAGGTGATCATCACGTCGGCGACGATCGATCCGCAGCGGTTCTCGCGGCACTTCTCCGACGCGCCGGTGATCGAGGTGTCGGGACGGACGTACCCGGTGGAGGTGCGGTATCGCCCGATCGTGGATCCGGATGACGAGTTCGTGGACCCGGATCGGGATCAGACCTCCGCGATCGCCGAGGCCGTGGTGGAGCTCCAGGCGGAGGGGCCGGGGGACGTCCTGGTGTTCCTGTCGGGTGAGCGGGAGATCCGGGACACGGCGGAGGCGTTGACGCAGTTGGAGCTGCGTGGGACGGAGATCCTGCCGTTGTACGCGCGGTTGTCGTTCGCGGAGCAGCACCGGGTGTTCCAGGCGCATTCGGGGCGTCGGGTGGTGTTGGCGACGAACGTGGCGGAGACGTCGTTGACGGTGCCGGGGATCAAGTACGTGATCGATCCGGGTACGGCGCGGATCTCGCGGTACAGCCACCGGTTGAAGGTGCAGCGGTTGCCGATCGAGCCGGTGTCGCAGGCGTCGGCGAACCAGCGCAAGGGTCGTTGTGGTCGGGTGTCGGAGGGCATTTGCATCCGGCTGTACACGGAGGACGATTTCGAGGCGCGGCCGGAGTTCACCGATCCGGAGATCCTGCGGACGAACCTGGCGTCGGTGATCTTGCAGATGACGTCGATCGGGTTGGGTGACATCGCGGCGTTCCCGTTCATCGACGGGCCGGATTCGCGGAACATCGCCGATGGTGTGCAGTTGTTGCACGAGTTGGGGGCGATCGATCCGGCGGAGACGGACATGCGCAAGCGGCTCACGCCGCTGGGGCGCAAGCTGGCGCAGTTGCCGGTGGACCCGCGGTTGGCGCGGATGGTGATCGAGGCTGATCGCAACGGGTGCGTGCGCGAGGTGATGATCATCGCGGCGGCCTTGTCCATCCAGGACCCGCGGGAGCGTCCGGCGGACAAGCAGCAGGTGGCGACGGAGCACCACGCGCGGTTCGCGGATCCGACGTCGGACTTCCTGTCGTTCGTGAACCTGTGGACGTACTTGAAGGACAAGCAGAAGGAGTTGTCGTCCAACCAGTTCCGCCGGATGTGCCGCAACGAGTTCTTGAACTACCTGCGGGTGCGGGAGTGGCAGGACATCTACTCGCAGCTCCGGCAGGTGTCGAAGACGCTGGGGTTGACGGTCGGTGAGGACGTGGCGGAGCCGCAGCGGGTGCACATCTCGTTGTTGTCGGGGTTGTTGTCGCACATCGGTGTGAAGGACGTGCCGAAGAAGGATCCCGGCAAGCGGGCGTCGTCGGAGTACGTGGGTGCGCGGGGGGCGCGGTTCGCGGTGTTCCCGGGTTCGGCGTTGTTCAAGAAGCCGCCGCAGTGGGTGATGGTGGCGGAGTTGGTGGAGACCTCGCGGTTGTGGGGTCGGATCGTGGCGCGGATCGAGCCGGAGTGGGCCGAGCAGTTGGCGCCGCACCTGGTGAAGCACAACTACAGCGAGCCGCACTGGGAGACCAAGCGCGGTTCTGTCGTGGCGTTGGAGAAGGTCACGCTGTACGGGGTGCCGATCGTGGCGGCTCGGAAGGTCAACTACGGGCGGATCGATCCGGAGCTGTCGCGGGAGTTGTTCATCCGGCACGCGCTGGTGCAGGGGGAGTGGACCACGCACCACAGGTTCTTCCACGCCAACCGGGCGTTGTTGGCCGAGGTGGAGGAGTTGGAGAACCGGGCTCGTCGTCGGGACATCGTGGTGGACGACGAGACGTTGTACGAGTTCTACGAGCAGCGGGTCGGGGCCGAGGTGGTGTCGGTGCGGCACTTCGACACGTGGTGGAAGAAGGTCCGGCACACGCAGCCGGAGTTGTTGACGTTCACGAAGTCGATGTTGATCAACGAGCGTGCGGAGGTCAGTGAGCAGGCGTACCCGGACTCGTGGCAGCAGAACGGGTTGTCGTTGCCGTTGTCGTACCACTTCGAGCCGGGTGCGGGTACCGACGGTGTGACGGTGCAGTTGCCGCTGCCCGCGTTGACGACGTTGGGTGACGAGGCGTTCTCGTGGCAGATCCCGGGGTTGCGGTTGGACCTGGTGATCGCGTTGATCCGGTCGTTGCCCAAGCCGATCCGGCGGAACTTCGTGCCGGTGCCGGACGTGGCGAAGGCGGTGCTGGCGCGGATCTCCACCGATGATCCGCTGCTGCCCGCGTTGGAGCGTGAGCTGCGGGCGTTGACCGGGGTGGTGGTGCCGCGCGAGGAGTGGCAGCTCGACCAGGTGCCGGACCACCTGAAGCTCACCTACCGGGTGGTGGACGAGAACAACCGCGAGCTGGCCCTGGGCAAGGACCTGGGGGTGTTGAAGAAGCAGCTGGTCAAGGAGGTCCGGGCGACGTTGACCGCCGCGGCGGCGGACGTGGAGAAGTCCGGGCTGACGACGTGGAGCTTCGGGAAGCTGCCCAGGACGATGGAGCGGAGCCAGTCCGGGATCGTCGTGACGGCGTACCCGACGCTGGTGGACGCGGGCGAGTCGGTGGCCATCCGGGTCGTCGACACCCCCGGTCGGCAGGCTTACGCGATGTGGCGCGGCACGCGGCGGTTGCTGCTGCTGGCCGTGCCGTCGCCGGTGAAGGTGCTCCAGCGGACGCTGGACAACGCCGCGAAGCTCGCGCTGACCCGCAACCCCCACGGCGGGGTCGCGGCGCTGCTGGCGGACTGCATCTCCGCCGCCGTGGACCGGTTGATGACCGAGGCCGGTGGTCCCCCGTGGACCGAGGCCGGGTGGGAGCGGCTGCTCAAGCACGTTCGGACGAACCTGAACGCCGCGGTGTTCGACGTCGTCGGTGAGGTGCGCAAGGTGCTGGTCGCCGCGCACGACGTCGAGCTGCGCTTGACGGGTGTGAAGGCCCCGGTGTTCGGGCCCGCCGTGGCGGACGTGAAGGCGCAGCTCGCAGGGTTGGTGCACAACGGGTTCGTCACGAAGGTCGGCGCGTCGCGGCTCGCGGACGTCACCCGGTACCTGCGGGGGATCGAGCGGCGGTTGGAGAAGCTGGTCGAGAACGTGGCGCGGGACCAGGAGTGGATGGACCGCGTCCACCAGGTGCACCGGGAGTACCGCGACGTGCGGGCCAAGGTGCCCTCCGACGAGCCGAACGAGGCGTTGGACGAGGTGCGGTGGATGATCGAGGAGTTGCGGTTGAGCTACTTCGCGCAGACCATCGGCACCCGCTACTCGGTGTCGGACAAGCGGATCTACAAGGCGTTGGACGCGGTGGTGGTGTAGCTCCGGGTGGGGTGCCCGTGCGGGTGCCCCACCCGGTCGTTCAGCTCGCGGCGCCGAACCAGCGTGGTAGGTGGTCGAGCAGGTCCTGCTGGTCTTGTCCGACCCACGCGACGTGGCCGTCGGGTCGCAGCAGGACCGCGGGCACGTCCAGTTCCTCGCTGATGTCGACGACGTGGTCGATCCGGTCCGCCCAGCCCGCCGCCGACAGTGCGCCGGTCTGGTCGAGCAGCAGGCCGCGTCCGCCGTGCATCAGCTCGTAGAGGCGTCCCCGCTTGAGCGCCACGTCGCGCTGTCGCCTGCCGAGCAGGTCGTGGCCCTGGCCGAAGTCGTAGCGGATGCCGATCGCGATGACCTTCTCGATCAGGTGGCGGTTGACCTCGTCGAAGTCCATCAGTTCCGCGATGAGCCTGCGCACGGCCCGTGGGCCCGGTTCGGTGGACATCAGCTCGGTTTGCGCGCGGGTGTTGTCCAGCACGTCGGCGGCCACGGGGCGTCGTTCGGCCTGGTAGCTGTCCAGCAGGTCGTCCGGTGCCCAGCCGTTGACCTGGGCGGCCAGTTTCCAGCCGAGGTTGACCGCGTCCTGGATGCCGAGGTTGAGCCCTTGGCCGCCGTTGGGCGGGTGGACGTGGGCCGCGTCGCCCGCGAGCAGCACCCGGTCGGTGCGGTAGCGGTCGGCGAGGCGGGTGGCGTCGCCGAAGCGGGAGATCCAGCGTGGTGAGTGCGCGCCGAAGTCGGTGCCCGCGAGCTTGCGCACCTGCTGCTTCAGCTCGTCGAGGGTCGGCGGGACGGTGCGGTCCTCCGCCACGCCGTCGGCGGGCGCGACGAGGCGGTACAGCCCGTCGCCGAGGGGCATGGCGCCGAACCGCTGCTCGGTCTTGCGGACCTCGGTGATGACGGTGTTCAGCGTTTCCGGGGACGCGGTCAGTTCCACCTCGCCCAGCAGCGTCTCGATGCGGGCCGGTTCGCCGGGGAAGCCGATGCCGAGCAGTTTGCGCACGGTGCTGCGGCCGCCGTCGCAGCCGACGAGGTAGCGCGCGCGCAGTCGGGTGCCGTCGGCCAGGTCGACGGTGACCCCGTGGTGGTCCTGGGTGAGTCCGACCAGTTCGCTGTCGCGGCGGATCTCGACGCCGAGGGTGGTGGCGTGGTCGGTGAGGAGGCGTTCGGTGGTGGTCTGGGGGATGCCGAGGACGTACGGGTGTGCGGTGTCGAGGCGGTTCGGTGATGGTTTGGTGATGCCTGCGAAGAAGCCGCCGACGGGGTGTTGGGTGCCGAGGGCGAGGAACTGCTCCAGGATGCCGCGCTGGTCGAGGATTTCGATGCTGCGGGCGTGCAGGCCGAGTCCGCGGACGATCTTGGTGGGTTCGGGGTCCTTGTCCAGCACGAGCGCGTTCACGTCGTGCAGGCGCAGTTCGGCGGCCAGCATCACGCCGGTGGGTCCGCCGCCGGCGATGATCACGTCAATCATGAATCCCCTGTGTGCGAGGTGGTGTTCCAGTCGAAGCGCGGGCCACTTGTTTTCGCAGGTGGCGGCTTCGGTCGCAGAGTCTGCGGCATCACCGGGGTCTTGCCGCAAGTCCCCCTGTGCGCTATAAGTTGGAAGAGGCAAGAGGTGGTCGACACTTCCTTGCCCTTTTTCTTTTCCGTCCTCTGTGGACGCGAGTCCCGCACCGCGCCCGGTGGTGCGGCGGGCGCTCCGGTCAGGCCAGGCGGAGGGTCAGCGTGGTCCAGGCGCCGAGGTGGACGCGGTCGCCGTCGGCGAGCGGGTGGGGGTTGTTCGGCGGCAGTGGGCGGGTGGCGTCGTTGACGGTGGTGCCGTTGGTGGAGTCGAGGTCGACGACCGCCCAGGCGTCGGCGGTGCGGATGAGCATGGCGTGGCCTGCGGAGACGCCGGGGTCTTCCGGGGGGCCGATGAGGTCGATGTCGGGGAGGATGCCGCGGGAGCGGCTGCGGCGGCCGATGGCGATGCGGTCGTCGTGCAGGACGAAGCGGCGTTCGGGGCAGTAGAGCGGGAACTCCACGGCGGCGGAGTCGGGGCCCCCGGCGGCGACGACGCGGTCGAAGTAGGCGCGGTCGGCGGTGACGACGGCGCGCCACGCGGCCGGGGTCGGTGGGGCTGGTGCGGCGGTGTCGAGGGAGTCGTGGCCGCACTCCTCGCAGAACCGGCCGACCTGCGGGGTGCCGCACGAGGCGCAGGTCCTGGTGGCCGGGGTCGGTGCGGCGTCGTCCGTGGTGAGAGGGGTGCCGCAGACGTCGCAGTAGTCGTCGGTGGTGGTGTCGTGGCCCGCGGGGCAGGTCGGCACGGTCAGGCCTTCCCGACCCGCTTGGTCACCGTGGAGCGGGTGTCGAGGGTCATCTCGTCGGCGTCCTCGACCTGCGGGCGCAGCTTGACGGTGCCGGTGACGGGATCGACGACGTCGACGACCTTGGCGAGCAGTTTCGCGGTGTCGGAGTTGCCGGAGGAGTTCGCGAGGGCGACCGCGCGGCCGAGTTTCGCGGTCGCGGTCTCGACGTCGCCGGACTTGCGGGCTTCCAGGCCGTCCTGGATGACCTCCGCCAGTTCGGCCTGGCCGGTGTAGTGGGCGACCTCGCGGTTGATGCGGGTCGACAGGGCGCCGTCGTCGGTCCAGACGGCGAGCACCCGGCCCTGGCCGAGGACGTCACCGCTCGCGGTGGTGAGGCTGACCCGGCCCGCGAGCATCTTGTCGCCCACGCCCGCCGCTTTGACCCGCACGCACACGTGGTAGTCGCGGCTCTCCGCGCCCCACGCGCCGGTGGGGTAGTCGCCGGTGCGCGGGGCGGACTCCGTGCGCCGGTCGGTGAGGTCCAGGACGGTGGGGGACACCTGCTTGACGAACGTGACCGTCGCGCCCTCGGGGGTCCACAGGCGCAGCGAGACGCCGCCGACGGCCTTGCCCATCGCGGTGGCGGTCATGGCGCGGAAGTCGTCGGCGAGCGCCTGCGGGTCGGCGACGATGTCGACCGTGCCGAGCAGTTCCTCGGCGATCTTGCGCAGTTCCTCGACCTGCCAGTCGGTGCCGACGCCGCGGCAGTCGCAGGTGAAGTGCCCGCTGATGGACGCCAGGGTCCGGGAGAGCTGGGCCGGTGTCTCGTGCTGGTTCTGCCCGTCGGTCAGCAGGATCGCGTGCTTGAGGCCGCCGCGGTGCCGGGCCAGGACGCGGTCGGCGAGGGCGAGCCACCGGCCCATGGCGGTGCCGCCGTCGGCGGTGAGGCCGCGCACGAGCCGTTTGGCCTCCAGCTTGGTGCGGTCGCTCGCGATCGCGAGGCCTTCCGCGGTGGGGTAGACCATGCGGACGGTGTCGGTGCCCTCGATGACGGCGAACGACACCCCGTCGCGCAGGGCGTCGATGGCGGTGACGGTGGCGTGCTTGGCGGCGTTGAGCTTCGCGGGCGGGTAGCGCATGGAGCCGGAGCAGTCGACGATGATCACCTGGGCGATGTCGGCGGAGGACACCGGGGCGGAGGACACGCCGCTGGCGGACACCGTGACGATCGCGTCGACCTCCCGCGCCCCTTCCGGCAGGTACTCGTTCTGGAAGACCTCGACGGCGAACTCGGCGGTCATCCGACACCCCCCACTTCGATGACGACGACGGTGATGTTGTCGTGCCCGCCCGCTTTCAGCGCGGCCTCGGTGAGCTCGCGCGCGACTCCCGACGGGGTCGTGCCGCGGGGGCGGACCGCGTCGAGGTCCTCGACCTCGGGCAGGTAGTTCCACAGGCCGTCGCTGCACAGCAGCACGATCCCGCTCTCCTCCGGGACGACCGTCACCACGTGCGGGCTGACCTGGCCGGAGTCGCCGCCGAGCCACCGCGACAGCACGTGGGAGCGGCGGTCGTTGACCGCTTCGGCCTCGGTGAGGACGCCGTCGGCGACCAGTTGCGCGGCCCACGTGTCGTCCTTGGTGAGCCGCCGCGACGGGGTCTTCGCGCCGTCGTCGGCCAGCCAGTAGGCGCGGCTGTCGCCGACCCAGCCGACGACCACGCCGGTGTCGGTGCGCATCGCGGACACGTACGTGCACGACGGCGCCACGTCGGGGGCCTCGGGGCGGGCGAGTTCCCCGGCGGCGCGGTTGGCCGCGGCGACCGCGAGGACCGTCGCGCGTTCCGGGTCGGTGCCCTCGACCAGCGCGTCGACCAGGACGGCGTTGGCCGCGTCGACGGCCGCCTGCGACGCCTCGTCGGAGCGTTCGGAGGAGGCGACGCCGTCGCAGACGATCGCGGCGACCCCGCGGGCGTGGACGTGGCCGAACGCCATGGAGTCCTCGTTGCGCGCTCGGCGGCGGCCGCGGTCGCTGACCCCGGCGATCGTGGGCAGCACGAACTCCATCCGGTCCCGGCCGATGGGTTGGGACCGGCCGCACCGCTCGCAGAAGCCGTCGTCGTCGATGTCCGCGCTGCCGCACGCGCACTGCGCGGCGGCCGAGCCGTCCGGTCCGCCGACTGGGGTCGTGCGGACCAGCAGGTTGCGGCCGCACTCCTCGCAGAACCGGTCTTGGGCGGCGACGGGCGCGTCGCACTCGGGGCAGTTCGTCATGGTCACACCAGTGTCCGGGGTCGGACGGCGTTGGCCCGGTCGACCAGCGCGAAGCGTTCCTCTGGCGTGTCGGCGAGCCGCGCGAGGGTCCGGTAGTGGCGTTCCAGTCCCAGCCTCAGACCCCGGTCCGTCAGTTCGCACCCCAGCACCTCCCCGTGGCCGTCGACCGACGCGCCACCGCCGCTCGCCAGCCAGTCGAACGCCGCCTGCAACACCTCGACGCTGAGCCGGGCGCGGCGCGCCACGTCCAGTTCCAGCGCCGCCAGCCGGTCCGCCGCCCCGGAGATCGACGTGAGGGCGGGTTCTCCGCCCGCGCCGTGGTGGGCCTTGTCGGTCTGGGCTCGGATCGCGGACACCTGGGCGGCGACGTGGTGGCTGGAGGTGTCCGGGACGGTGTGCAGCACGGCCACGGCCCGGTCGCGGGAGCCCGCGGCCAGCAGCACGCGGGCCAGGCCGAACGCGGCGGACACCGAGGAGCGGTCGGTGCGCCACACGAGTTCGTAGTAGTGCGCCGCCTCCTGCGGGTTGCCGGTGGCCTCGGCGCACAGCGCGATGGCGAGCTTCGGCGCGGCCTCGCCGGGCAGCACGTCGTAGACGGTCTCGAACGCCGCCCGCGCGTCGGTCGGGCTGCCCTGCACGAGCGCCGCGAGCCCGCGGTACCAGACGGGCCGCCAGTCGTCGGAGTCCACCAGTGACGGGTCGTCGGGGTCGAACATCGAGGTCGCGGTCAGCCCGTACAGCTCGCGGGTGGCGTCTTCGGCCTGTCCGGCGTCGATCAGGGACCGCACCAGTTGCAGCCGCACCTCGGCGGTGGTCACGGGCGCGGCCCGCAGCGCGGCGACCCGTTCGACGGCCTCGCCGGTCGTGGCGGTCGCGAGGAACCCGGCGGCCGGGTCGGTGGCGTCGACCTGCGGCACGGGCAGCGCGGCGGCGGCGGTCGGCAGGTCCGGGTCGCGCTCCGCGCCGAAGCACCGGCGTTCCGGTGTGAACTGCCGCGACAGCCCCGGCCGCGCGATGCCGTCCTCGGCCGCGAGGACCTCGCGCAGCACGCCGGTGAGCTGTTCGGCCATCTCCTCGGCGGAGGTGAACCGCAGCTCCGGGTTCGGGTCGGTCGCCCGGTGCAGGAACCGCCGGTAGGACTCGAAGCGGGCCAGCAGCGGCTCCGCGACCGGGCTGGGCAGGCCGCCCTTGAACTTGCGGCGGAAGTCGAACGAGAAGCTCATGACGGCGAGCGCGCGGCCCACGGTGTAGAGGTCGGAGGCGACCGACGGGCCGATCGTGCCGATCTCCGGGGCCTGGTAGCCGATCGTGCCGTAGATGGCGCTGCGGTTGTCGCCGATGCGGCGCACCGCGCCCAGGTCGATCAGCTTGAGCTGCTCCTCGGTCTGGATCACGTTGTCCGGTTTGAAGTCGCAGTACAGCAGCCCGACGCCGTGCAGGTAGCCCAGGGCGGGCAGGATCTCCAGCGCGTAGGCGATGGCCTGCGCCAGCGGCAGCGACCCGGTGCCGCCGTGGCCCCGCAGGTCCTTGATCATGTCCTTCACGGACTGGCCGCCGACGTACTCCATGACGATGTAGTCGACGAGGTCGCCGGTCTTGCGGTCGGCGTGCTGCACGAAGTTGTGGATCTTGACGATGTTGGGGTGCTCGACCTCCGCCAGGAACCGGCGCTCGGCCATCGCCGCGGCCATGGCGTCCGCGTCACCGGAGTCCAGCAGGCCCTTGAGGACCACCCACCGGTCGCTGACCGCGTGGTCCAGCGCCAGGTAGATCCAGCCGAGGCCGCCGTGCGCGAGGCAGCCGAGGACCTCGTACTGGCCGTGCAAGACCTCGCCCGGCTCCAGCTTCGGGGTGTAGGAGTAGTGGTGGCCGCACTGCGGGCAGAACCCCTCGACGCGGCCCGGCCTGCCCTCGCGGCTGCGGCCGACCTCCTTGCCGCACGCGCTGCAGAACCGCTTCGCCTCGGGGACCTCGGGGTTCGCGAGCACCGCGGACTTCGGGTCCCGGTAGGGCACGCGCGGCACCTCGACCAGCCCGGCGCCGAGCCTGCCGCGGCCCGAGGAGCGGGTGGACGCGCGGCGGCTGCGGCCCGAGGGGCTCACGGTGCTGGTCCACGGCGCCGTGCCCGGCCCGGTGGACGCCTCCGTGCCCGGCGCGCCGTGGGTGCCGTCGGTGCCCTGCGTGCCGGAATCGGTCCTCTCGGGGACGGGTTGCGCGGTGGTGAACGCGCCGCTGCCCGTGGCCACGAACGCGGGCACCACCGACGGCGCCTCCAGCCCGCAGTGGTCGCAGAACCCGTCGGGGGCGATCGTCCCGGCGCACCCCGACCGTGCACACGCGCTCATCGGGCCTCCGCCAGGTCGAGCACGGCCCGCTGGTAGCGGCCGACCGCGCGGGTCGCCCCCGGCAGGTCGCACGGTGCGGTGAACAGGACGTCGTGCGCCGCGCGGTGCAGCGCGGACAGGGCGGTGTTCTCGGCGTGCCCGAGCCGGGTGGCCTTGGCGCGGTAGGCCTCCAGCCGTCCGCGCAGTTCGGTGCGGCGGTCCAGGAGCCCGGTCAGGTTCGCCACCAGCGCCCGGCACTCGGGCAGCGTGTCGGGGACCGGCGGCAGGGCGCCGACGGCGATCTTCACCTCGACCAGCGCCCGCAGCCGGTGCGCCTCGGCACGGACGTCGACGAGGTCCCGCCGGTCGGCCTCGGTCGCGGCGTGCCGCGCCACCGCGTGGTCCAGGGCGTCCACGGCGTGCGCGTACCCGGCCCGCATGCGCGTGACCAGGTCCTCCAGCGCGACCTGGTCGGTGATGACCGCCGGTCCGGTGAGGCCGCGGCGGGTCAACGGCACCGACCGGCCGTCCAGCTCCACGGCCCGTCCGGTCAGCAGTTCCGTCAGCTCCGCCAGGTCGGCGGCCGTCGGCTTGGCGCGGCGGGCCCGGACCTCCCGCGCGGCGTGCAGCACGCGGCGGTAGGCCTCGAACTGCGCCCACAGGGCCGCCACGGCCTCGCGCTTCGCGTCGGGCAGCAGCGGGTGGCCGGGGTGGTCGTCCATGGCCAGCAGGGATTGCGCGATCCGGTCGCTCTCCGCGCCCCGCCGCGTGAGCACCTCGTCCACCTCGTCGCGGTCCACGGCCGCTCAGTCCCGGTACTTCGCCGCGGGCGGCGTCGCGTTGCGGTCCAGCACGCCCAGCCACCGCTGGTGGATCGTCGCCCACGTGCCGTCGGAGCGGATGCGCTCCAGGACCCCGTTGACGAACCGGACGAAGTCCTCGTCGGCCTTCGGGACGCCCATCCCGTAGGGCTCGCGGGTGAACTGCGGGCCGACCATCTCGGTGTACGGGTCCTGCGCGGCCAGCCCGGCGAGGATCGTGTCGTCGGTGGACACCGCGTCGACCTGCCCCTGCTGGAGCATCACCAGGCAGTCCGTCCAGTTCGCCACCGACACCACGACGGGCTTGGACGGGAGGCTCACGACGTTCGCCAGCGAACTGGACCCCTTGGTGGCGCACACCTTCCGTCCGCCGAGGGAGTCCGGGCCGGTGATGCCGGACCCGCGGGACGCGAGCACCCGCTGCCCGGCCTGGTAGTAGACGGAGGAGAACCCGACCTTCTCGGCGCGCTCGCAGTTGATCGTCATCGTCCGCACGACGACGTCGACCTCGCCCTTCTCCAACGCCGGGATGCGCTCGTCGGAGGTCAGCACCTTGAACTGGATCCGGTTCGGGTCGCCGAAGAGCGCCTTCGCGACCTCGCGGGCCATGTCGACGTCGAACCCCTCGATCGCGCCGGTCTCGGGGTTGCGGAACCCCATCAGGTACGTGTTCTGGTCCACTCCCGCGATGAGACGGCCCCGCGCCGCGATCCGGGCCATCGTCGACCCGGCGGGCATCGCGCCCGGCTCCGGCAGCGGCCCGTCGGGCCGCAGGCTCGCGGTCGCGTCGCACGCGGGCACCGCCGCGGCACTGCCGGGAGGCGCGGTCACCTCACCGGCGTCCGCGGGACTGGGCGCGCCAGCCGACCCGACGGTGATGTCGGGCGCGGAACCGGGCACCGGCGCGCAGGCGGCCGTGAACAGGAACAGCAGCAGGACCACCAGGCGTCTCATCGGTACTCCTTGAGGCGCTGCCACAGACCCATGACCGAGGCGGCGGCCGCGCCCAGCGCGAGCAGCGCCACGATCGCGACGGTGCCGGTCAGCGCGCCGCGCGCGGTCGCGACCGACCCGGTGAACGCGGTGCGGGCACGGGTGATCGCGGTGACGAGGTCGCGGTCGAGGTTGTCGAACGCGGCGGCCGCGCCGCCCTGGTCGTTGCTGATCGCCAGGGTCAGGGCGGTGGTGTAGTCGCCGCTGTCGTCGGCTTCCCGGATCCGGCGGTGGGCTTCCTGCCACGCCGTGAGGTTCGTCCCGGCCGAGGTCACCGCGTCGCGCACGGCCGGTTCGGTCGCCAGTTCCCCGGCGCGGCCGACCAGGGCGGCCAGTTCCGCCACGACCTCGCCGTAGCGCTTCTCGTAGGCCGCGCCGCTGCCGCGCGCCACCAGTGTCAGCGTCTCGTCGCCGCGGGCGGTCAGGGTGGCGATGCGGGCGCGGGCCAGCACGTCGACCTGGGCGGAGCCGTTCTCGCGGCTGTCGGCGACCGTGCTCGCGACGACGGCGCTGGCGACGCTCACCCACAGCAGCGACACGACCGTCAGGCCGGTCGCGACGACCAGGCCGATGTTGAACACCCGGTTGGTGCGGCGCGTGACGTACCACTGCGCGAGGCCCAGGGCGGCGAGCGCGACGAGGCCGAGCAGCAGTTCCGACCACGGGCCGCCGCCCGCGCTGTCCTGGTCGCGCACCACGTTCGCGGTCTCCGCGCGGTAGAGGTCCTGCGCGGCGGGCAGCAGTTGGGAGCGCATCAGGCTGGACGCCTCGCGCAGGTAGGCGGCGCCGACGGGGTTGCCCTGCCGGTTGTGCGTGCGCGCGGTCTCGACCAGCCCGGTGTAGACGGGGAGCCTGCCCGACAGGGTGGACAGGGCGGCGCCGACCTCGGGGGAGCGGGAGATCTCGCCGGTCGCGGTCGACAGCGCCGCGGCGGCCTTCGCGATGTCGGCCTCGTAGCGGGAGCGCAGCCGGGGCGACTCGACCCCGCCGGACAGGAACGCCGCCGACGCCGTGGCGTCCGCGTCGGCCATGGACCGGTAGACCTCCTGCGCGGCGAAGCTCAACGGCTCGCTGCGGGTCGCCAACTCCTCCAGCGCCGCGGAGCGGGTCTGGACGCTCCACGCGGTGAGCGCGCCGGCCAGGAGGGTGACCGCGACCAGCAGCAGCGCGATCAGGCTCAGCCGACCCGGCGTGCTCTTGACCAGGCCGGTGACCCGCTGCGAGGTCGGCGTGGTGACCACGGCCGTCATCGGGTCCCCTTCCGCCTGAACCGGGTGATCGCCTGCGGGCTCCCCCCAGCGTAGATACCGCCTGGTCACCACGGGGCCCGAACGTGATGATCCACTGGGCGGCGGCGGTCCACCAGTCCCGCGAGCGGGAGATTTCCGGTTTCCCCCGGTTGGGACGCGTGAGGCGCTCCGTCCTGTCAGGACCGGAGTTCGTCGCGCGCGGTCATCAGCGCGAACCCCAGCAGGTTCAGGCCCCGCCACGTCGACGGGGTCAGCGCGCGCTCGTCGTCGCGGCGCAACCCGATGCCCCAGATCCGGTCCAGCGGGCTCGCCTCGACCAGCACCCGCTCGCCGGTGCCCAGCAGGTAGGCGCGCAACGCCGGGTCGGCGTCGAACTTCGCCACGTTCCCGGCCACCACGATCCCCACCCGGTGGGCGTCCCACACGGCGCTGTCGAACCCGCGCACCTGCCTGCCGAGGTTCTTCGCCTCGGCCGGGGTGGGCGCGGCGAGCACCCGCTCGAACGCCTCGTCGTCGCCGAACAGCCGCGCCTTGCCCGCCATCATGAAGTGCTCGGCCGTCGCGTAGGTCGTGCCGTCCACGGTGAACGGCGACTCGTACCACTGGCTCATGCACTCCGCGCCCACACCGCCGCGGGACTCCGCTCCCCAGAAGAACACGAACTTCATCGGCACACCGCTGTGCTCGGCCCGCCGGGCGCTGTCCAGGTCGCGGATCATCACGCGGTCCTGGGCGGCAGCGGCAGCGGCAGTCCGGGCAGCCCGTCCATGCTGACCCCGTTGAAGTCCTTGCCCTCGCAGTAGGCCGCGAACTCCTCGTCGGACTTGCGGCCGAAGTACTCCGCGTGCAGCGTCCGCTCCTCGCGGTAGTCCAGGAACGGCACCGCGAACCCGCAGGTGTCGCTGATCTGCCGCGCCGTCACGACGATCACCGCGCGCAGCGCGGGCGCGTCGGCGTCGCCGAACCCGGCGACCAGGTCCGCGAACCGCGGGTCGTCGCGGAACACCGGCACCCCGGTGCCGTGCACCCGCACGATGTTCGGCGGCCCGGTGAACGCGCACCACATGAGCGTGATCCGCCCGTTCTCGCGCAGGTGCGCGATGGTCTCGGCGTGGCTGCCGCCGAAGTCCAGGTACGCCACCGTCCGCTCGTCGAGCACGCGCAGCGACCCCGAGCGGCCCTTGGGGGAGATGTTGACGAATCCGTCACCGGTCAGCGGCGCGGTGCCGGTGAAGAACACCGGCTGCGCCTCGATGAACTCCCGCAACCTGCCGTCGATCCGGTCGTAGACCTTTCCCATGGCCTCGATTATGGTCCGCGCACCCGCCTCCCACGTCGGGTTTTTCCACACCGTGGACCCGAACCTCCTCGAAGGTCCCCGGATCGACCACCCGCGCCCGGCCTCCGCGGTCCTCACCGCGAGTCCTTCGCCAGGCGTCCGTGCAGGTGCTCGTCGTAGCGCAGCCCGTCGCCGTACTCCGCCGCCGACCGCAGCGTCCCCTCGTCGAGGTACCCGGCCTTCACCGCCACGCGGCACGACGCCGCGTTCGCCACCGCGTGGTAGAGCTGCACCCGGCGCAACCCCAGCCGCGTGAACGCCCAGTCCGTCACCGCCCGCACCGCCGTGGTCGCGACCCCGCCGCCCCGCGCCCACGGCCCGACCCGGTAGCCCATCTCCGCGATCGACCGGTCGCGGTCGACCTTGTGCAGCGACACGTTGCCCAGCAGCCGCCCGGTGCCCGCGTCGAGCACCGAGAACGTCGCGTGGTCGCCGTCCGACCAGTCCGCGAGCCTCGCGCACCAGTCCCGTGCGGTGGCCACGTCCACCACCCCCGGCGCCGGGTTCCACAGCGCCGACTCCGGGTCCCGCACCATCGCCAGCGCGTCCACGGCGTCACCCTCCTCCGGCGGCCGCAGTACCAGCCTCCCGACGGTCAGCCGCACCGGGTCGATCGCGAGTGTCATGCGCCCGATCCTCGCCTACTAGGGTGCCGACCGTGACCGAACCCGGCTACCTGCGCGACACCCGCGCCTCCTACGACACCGTCGCCGTCGACTACGCCGACCTGGTGCGCGACCTGCTCGCCGGGAAGTCGCTGGACCGGGCGGTGCTCGCCGCGTTCGCCGAGCAGGTCGACGGCCCGGTCGGCGACATCGGCTGCGGACCGGGCCGCGTCACCGGGCACCTGCACGGACTGGGGGTGGACGCGTTCGGCGTCGACCTGTCGCCGGGCATGGTCGACGTCGCCCGGCGCACCTACCCCGACCTGCGGTTCGACGTGGGCTCGATGCTCGCGCTCGACCTGCCCGACGGCGGCCTCGCCGGGGTCGTGGCCTGGTACTCGGTCATCCACGTCCCGGAGGAGCGGCTGCCGGAGGCGTTCGCGGAGTTCCACCGGGTCCTCGAACCCGGCGGCAGGCTGCTGCTCGCGTTTCAGGTGGGCGACGACATCCTGCACCTCACCCACGCCTACGGGCACGACGTGTCGATCCACACCCACCGACGACGACCCGAGCAGGTCGCCGCCCTGCTGAAGCAGGCCGGGTTCGAGGTGGACGGACGACTGGTGCGCGAGCCGGAACACCCCGAGAAATCGCCCCAGGCCTACCTCATGGCGCACAAGGGTTAGCCGCCACCAGCACCGCCACGGGTGTTGGTGGCGGCGACGACCTGCGTGGACGGGGGCGGTGCGCAGCCTGCGGACTCAGCCGTCGTAGGACTCCACGAACGCGACCTCGTTGCCGCGGTTGGCCTCGCCGACGAACGCCCGCAACGCGGAACTGGCGGCCAGGTGCGTAGTGATGTCGCCGACGACCACCAGCCGCACCCGGTACTGGGCGAACTTGCCGATGACCCCGCCCGCGATCCGCGTGCTCAGCGTCCAGAACCCGTCGTCCAACCTCGCCACGGGCACCACGACCGCCAGGGCGGAGGTCGACCACGCCTCGCCGATCACGTCCACCGCGTCCTGCTCGGTCCGCAACCGGGGGCCGTCCGCGGCCAGGACCAGCACGTCGGTCATCGCAGGAACTCCAGCACCACACCGGACTGGCCCACGACCAGGTGCCCGGCGCCGGGCACGACCCGGACGTCGGCGTGCGGCACCACCGCGCCCAGCCGCCGCACCGTCTCCCCGGAATCGACCATCACGTCCCGGTCCCCGACCACCGCCAACACCGGCATGGTCAGCCTGCGCAGCACCTCGTCGTCGAACACCGGGATCTCCGTGCGCGGCCGGAAGTGCCGGAACGTGGCCGCGATCGAGTCCTGCGCCGCCCCGAGATCCGCGCCGGTCACGATCCGCACGATCCGCCGCCGCCCCCACTCGCCCAACGCGAAGTACGGCAACGCCCGCACGACCCACCCGGACGTCCGCCGACCGATGCCCGCGGGCGCGATCAGCGCCACCCTGGTGACCCGCTCGGGCCTGCGGCTCGCGTAGTCCACCGCCAGCCACCCGCCCAGCGACATCCCCAGCACCGCCGCGGCGTCCAGGCCGAGCCCGTCGAACACGTCGTCCAACCAGCCCACGTGCTCCGGCGACCCCAACTCGGGCCGCACCGGCGCGCTCAGCCCCGGCTCGCCGATCACGTCGACCGCGTACACCCGCAGGTGCGGCGCCCACGCGGCGATGTCGGCCATCCACGTGGCCGAGTTGCCGCCGGACCCGTGCAGCGCGAGCACCGGCGGCGCGTCGACCGGACCACTGGCCACCACGAACGTCTCACCGGCCCGCGTGGGCAACCGCAGCCGCTCCGCCTCGACCGGCCAGCCCTCCAGCAGCGCCCGGTACCGCTCGCGCACCGCGCGACCGCCCTCGGCCGTGCGGTAGACGTCGTTCATCCGTCCTCCCCGGTGAGTCGATCGATGACCTTGAGCAACTCGGCCGTGGTGTCCGCACTGCCCAGCACGATGATCTTCATGCTCGCCCGGCCCGGATCGTGCATCGTCTCGATGCGCAGCGGACCGTCCCCGTCTCGTGGACCGTTGGTCAACGCCGTCAGCATCATCGTGAGGCGGTTCGCGTCGTGCGCGTCGATGCCGTCGACCCGCACGACGCTCGACACCTCGACGTAGCGGGGAACCGCGGGCGCCTGGCCGATCAGCGCGTCGAGGTCCTCGCGGGCGATCCGGTACTGCTTGCCGATCCGGACCGCCTTCAACCGGCCGTCGCGCACGTAGTTGCGGACCGTGCGGACGTGCAGGCCCAGCTTCTCGGCGACCTGCTCGACGGAGTACAGCTCTGCGGACATGTTCCCCAAAGTACCTCATAACTCCCGATCGACGGAACAATAAGTAACTATGCGGTAGGCTCAGCCCGTCAGCAGGGTCACGAGAGCGGGTCCGAACGCCGCGCCGAGCAGGTAGCAGAGGGTGAACAGGCCGATCGCGGCCGACCGGTGGTCGTCGGGGACGGCACGCACCACGAACACGCCCTGGCCGGACGCCGCCGTGACCGACGAGATCCCCGGCGCCACCAGCAGCACGAGCGGCGCGACGGAGGACAGGACGACCAGCGGAGACGCGATCCCCGCGATGACGAACCCGGTGACCACGGCGCCGAAGCGGAGCCGGGCGGTGACCGTCACGACCCAGGACGCCAGACCGCCGAACAGCAGCGGCCACAGCGTGGCCAGTCCGATCTCGCCCGCCGTCCACCCGGCGTGCCGGGTCAGCAGCACGGGGATGCCGTAGAACATGCCGAAGTTGACCACCGCGAGCACGAAGGCGAGCCCCGAGGAGACCAGGAACCGGGGTGTGCGCACCACGACGGCGGGGACCAGGCCGTCCGGTTAGGCGCGGACGTGGAAGCCGAGCAGGACACCCGCGGCGACCGCGCACAGACCCGCCACCACCGGCCACTGCGGGACGAACACCAGCGCCGTGACCACCGCGGTGAGCAGCGCCGCGCCCTTGCCGTCGAACCGGTCGCGAGCCGTCGCGGCCGTCGGCGCGCGCCGCACGGCGAGCAGGCTCAGCGCGGGCAGGGCCAGCGCGACCTGCCACGACAGGACGTCGCCGATCAGCGACCCGACCAGTGGCGCGGTGGCGCCGAACACCGCGAGCGCGGCCGTGATGAGGCCCATGACGCGGGTCGACGTGGCCAGGTTCATCGCGGTGGTGGCCAGACCGGCGGCGCCGAGGCCCTGGACCGCGCCCGCGGCGGTCAGCACCGGCAGGACGGGGGCGGTGACGGCGAGGATCGCCCCCAGCAGAACGAGCGCCGCGCTGCAAGCCAGCGCCGAGCGCGCCCCGCGGTGCCCGATCAGCCCGGCCATCAGCGGTGTCCCGACAGCGATGCCCAGGACGAAGCCTGCGCCGGTGACGCGGAAACCGCTCACCGACGGCGGTTCGCCGTGGCTGCAGTTCTCCAGCAGGTTGTCCGGTCCGAGTACCAGCCGCTGGTCGACCTCGCCGCTGTTGAGGACGTAGAGCAGACCGTTGTTCACGGTGAGGCTCACCGGGCGGTTGCCGCCGGACGGGACCTGGCTGACCAGTTCGAGGCCCTCCGGGTTGACCCGGAACACCGAGATCGTGCCGCTGCCCGCGTTGGCGGCGAACAGCAGTTCGGCCTGGTCGACGTTCTGGATCGGCGAGGTCTCGCCCTCGGCGGTGCCGAGGGCGAGACCTCGCGAGGCGTCCTCGAAGCTGCCGCTGCCGACGCCACCCGTGGGGTAGCGGCCGACCTCGCGCAGCGTGCCGTCCGACTTCCGCGCGAACGCGACGACCTCGTTGGAGGTGACGTCGTTGGACTGCACGAAGACCGCGCCTTCACGCAGGTCCTCTGCCGCTCGCGGGCCGGCCGGGACGTTCTGCGGCGGGTTGCCCTCACGGGCGGGGGCCGGGGCCTCCGGCGCGGGAGGCCGAACGCGGTTGTCGGTCGTGGGTCAGCACAGCGGTCATGGCAGTTCCTCCCTGCGGCGGGCCGATGCGGCCGCCTCGCCGTGTCGAATGTTCTCCGGCGGGCCCAGTCGCTCGATGATGGCTGTACGCACGAGTACCACTCTCGATCCATTTCTCGCATCGGCCGAATTGCTCGGACAAATCCGTCAACTCCACGACCTGACATATCCGCATTCACTGTTCGGCGATTGATTCGGAATTCGCAGGACGCCGAGGGGGCGGCCGGCTACGGTGGGCCGGTGGCGCACCCGGAGACCTCATCGATCCACCGGCTCGACCTGTCCGACGACGACACCCTGCGCGGCCTGTGGGAGCTGCAACGCGCCGCGTACGCCGTGGAGGCGGAGCTGATCGGGTTCGACGCCATACCGCCGCTGCACGAGTCGCTCGACGACCTGCGGGCGTGCGGCGAGTCGTTCCTCGGCACCGACGGGCTCACCGGCGCGGTGTCGTGGGTCCGGCTGGACGACGGCACGCTCGACATCTGCCGCCTGGTGGTCCACCCGCGGGCCCACCGGTCCGGCGTCGCCAGTGCCCTGCTCGACGCACTGGACCGGCTGGAGCCCGCCGACCGGACCGTGGTCTCCACCGGCACGGCCAACCTGCCCGCCGTGGCCCTCTACCGCCGCCGCGGTTTCGTCCCGACCGGCCTCCGCGAACTCGCGCCCGGCGTGACGATGACGTTGTTCACCCGGTGACGAGCGGTCCGCCGGCGCGTTGCGCATCCCGGCGCGGCCCGACAAGGTGAGGTCGTGGACCTGCCCGACGGTTTCCCCGCACCCGCCCGCCGCGCACTCGACAGCGCCGGGTACACCACCCTCGACCAGCTGACCGCCGTCACCGGCGCGGAACTGCTGCGGCTGCACGGTTTCGGACCGAAGGCGTTGCGGCTGCTGCGCGAGGAGCTGGCCGCGCGCGGGGTGGACCTCGCCGGTCAGTGACGGGTGCTGCCCAGGTAGCGGCGCAGCAGCTCCTGTTCGGCGGGGTTGTCGGTGCGGGCCAGCGCCGACCCGTAGGCGGTCCGCGCCTCGGCGTCCCGGCCGAGGCGGCGCAGCAGGTCGCCGCGCACGGCGTGGAACAGGTGGTAGCCGTCCAGGTCGAGACCGTCGACCAGCGCGAGCGCCGGTGCGGGACCGTCGACCTCGGCGACCGCGACCGCCCGGTTCAGCGCGACCACCGGGCTCGGGGCGAGGGCCGTGAGCTGGTCGTAGAGCGCGACGACCTGCCACCAGTCGGTCGGGGCCTGGCTGTGCACGGCGTTGATCGCCGCCTGGATCTGGTACGGCCCCGGCCGGGCTCGGCGCAGGCACTCCCGCACCAGCGCCCGGCCCTCGGCGACCAGGTCGGCGTCCCACCGGTCGCGGTCCTGCTCGGCCAGCGGCACGAGGTCGCCGGACGGGGTGGTGCGGGCGGCCCGGCGGGACCGGACCAGCAGCATCAGCGCGAGCAGCCCGACGACCTCGGGCTCGTCCGGCAGGAGTTCGGCGAGCACCCGGCCCAACCGGATCGCCTCCGCGCACAGGTCGTCGCGGTCCACGGCCGAGTAGCCCTCGTTGAAGATCAGGTACACCACGGCGAGCACCGCTCGCAGCCGCGCGGGCAGGTCGTCGGAGGCGGGCACGCGGTAGGGGATGCGGGCGTCGCGGATCTTGCCCTTCGCCCGCACCAGCCGTTGCGCCATGGTCGACTCCGGCACCAGGAACGCCCGCGCGATCTCGGCGGTGCTCAGCCCGCCGAGCAGCCGCAACGTCAACGCGACCCGCGCGGCCTGCCCGAGCGCGGGATGGCAGCAGGTGAAGATCAGCCTCAACCGGTCGTCGCGCACGGCGCCTTCCTCCACGGGGTCGTCCTGGGCGTGCAGCAGGGCGGCCTGGGCGTGCCGGTCGTCGCGGGAGGCCTCCCGGCGCAGCCGGTCGATCGCCCGGTTGCGGGCGGTGGTGATGATCCACCCGGCCGGGCTCGGCGGGACGCCGTCGACGGGCCAGCGGGCGACGGCGGTGGCGAAGGCGTCCTGGACCGCCTCCTCGGCGACGTCGATGTCGCCGAAGACGCGGACCAGCACGGCCACCGCGCGCCCGTACTCGCTGGTGAAGACACGGGCGACGTCGGGCATCAGAACTCGCCCTGCAGGGGCCGCACCTCGATCGGCAGCGTGCTGGCCCGCGCCATCCTGCCCGCCCACTCCAGCGCCGCGTCCAGGTCGGGGGCGCGGAGGACGGTGAACCCGCCGATGTGCTCCTTGGCCTCGACGTACGGGCCGTCGGTGGTCAGCACCCCGTCGCCGTCGGCGCGGACCACGGTCGCCGTGCTGGGCGGGAACAGCCCGGCGCTGAACACCCACGAGTCCGCCGCCCGCATCTCGTCCTCCAGCGCGGCGAGGTCGGTCATGATCGGTCCCAGCACGTCGGGTCCGGGCACGGCGCCGTCGGGCTGGTAGACGCTGAGCACGTACTGCTGCATCGGAGGTCCTCCTCGTGTCGGGGTGTCACCACCTACACGAACACCGATGGGCCGGATCGACAACTCAGGTCGACTGGTTCGCCCGTGCTCGCGCGCGGTGCGCGGACACGCCGAGGAAGACAACCGCGCCGCCGCCGATGTTGAGCACGAAGCCGAACCCGGCGATGGCGGTGGTCTGCTTGGCGCCCGCGCCGTTGCCGATCGACTGCATCAGCGCCGGTCCCGCGGTGGAGATCCCGACCATAAACACGAACAGGGCGGCGCCGATGCCGATCGCTCAGCGCGCGTCCCGTGGTGTCCACGTCGATGTAGCCGGGCGTCGCCCTGGAGGGGCGCTCGCCGTCGCGGCTCACCAGCCGGTACTTGGTCCTGCCCGGTGTCGCGTAGCCCTGGCAGCGGCCGTCGGCCTTGAGCGCGTTGCGGCGCCGGTAGGTGCGCGCGACCAGCGGTCCGCACTCGCTCTGCCCGTACACCTGCAGCAACACCGGGTGCCGGGCGTCGGTGGCGTGCAGCAGCTTGTGCATGGTGCTGGGGTGGATGGCGTCGAAGGTGCTGTTGAAGTACCGCACGGACGCGAGGGGCCTGCGGGGGTCGTCGGCCAGGGACTCCCACTCCAGGAACGAGTTGGGGTGGGTCTCCAGCACGGTCGGCCGGTGCTCCAGCAGCACCTCGGCGACCTTGTCCGGCGCGCTCTCGTTCATGAACACCATCGGCATGCCCCGCATCTGCGGCACGGCCAACCCCAGGTACATGCGGGAGTGGACGTAGGACACGTGCATCACGACCGTCGCGGGTTTGCGGATGAACGACACCGCGCGGTTCTGCCAGCGGTAGCGCAAACCGAGCGAGCGCGCCGAGTGCACGACGAGCTTGGGCACGCCCGTCGTGCCCGAGGTGTGCGTCATCAGGGCGGGCTGGTCGGCGTCGAGCACCACCGGCGGCCGCGACGGCGAACCCGCGAGGTCGGCGAGGGTGACGGCTCCCGGGCGCGCGTCGGTCACCGTGACGACCCTGGCGGTCAGCTCCGCCAGCGGGACGTCGACGAGGGTCTCGTCGAGCTTGCGCGCGTCGGTAAGCAGCGTCGCCCCCGCAACCGGGTCAGCAGCGCGGCGGTGGTGGCGCGGTCCAGGTGCGGCGAGAGCATCACCGGGACCGCGCCGATGCGCGCGACCGCGCACGCGAGCAGGCAGATGTCGAAGTGGGCGCTCTTGCAGATCGCGACGTGCTCGCTCGGCCGCACGCCCGCCACCCAGAGCCTGTCGGCGACGTCCGCGGTGTGGTGGGCGAACTGCGCGACGGTCAGCACCCGCCCAGCCCCGGGGAGGACGTCCAGGTCGTGGTCGTCGTGCCGCCGTGGTCGACGGCCGCACGCTCCGACATGGTTCCGATGCGGAGGGACGTTCTGTTCTTCAGGATCAGGGCCATCGGCGTTGTCCTCAGGTGTGAACCGAGCACGGGTTAGTCGACACCGGCATGCTGGCACTGATGAATGCGATGACGGCGGCAGGCCGACGAACTCCGTCAGGTGTGCGGAACCGGCGCGGAAGGACGGATATTTCCCATTCTGCGAATGCCGTGACGGATTCCGCGGAATGATTCCGTCGAATCCGTCACGTCGGCCAGTCGCCCGACGCCGACGTGACGGATTGCCGGGACCGGTGTTGTCCCCGCCTCGGTGCCCGCCCGACCCTGTGCGCCATGACCAACGTCGCCATCGTCTACTACTCCACCGGAAGCGTGCACAAGCTCGCGGAAGCCGCCGAAGGGGCGGCGCGGAAGGCGGGCGCCGAGGTCAGGCTGCGCAGGATCGCCGAACTGGTCCCCGAAGCCGCGGCCGCCACCCGCACGGGCGCGGCCGAGCACGACGCTGAGACCGGGCACATCCCCGAGGCGACCCTCGCGGACCTGGAGTGGGCCGACGCCGTCCTGCTCGGCACACCCGTCCACTTCGGACTCGCCGCCCCGCAGCTCATGCACTTCATCGGCACCACGTCCGCGTTGTTGATCGCGGGGAAGCTCGCGAACAAGGCGGTCTCGGCGTTCGCCTCCGGATCGGCCGCCCACGGCGGCCAGGTGAGCGCGATCCTGGCGCTGCACAACGCCGTCTGCCACTGGGGTTCGATCATCGTCACGACCGGGCCAACCGACCCCGTCGTCCACCAGCCCCACAACGGCAACCCCTGCGGCGCGAGCAGCGTCGTCGGCGGCACACCGGGACGGGTGCGCGACCAGAACCTCGACGCCGTCGAGTTCCAGGCGCGCCGGACCACGCAGGTCGCCGCGGCGCTCCTGCGCGGCGGGATCGACGAGGTGCGACCCTGACGGACACCGCGCTTCCGGATGACGTCCCCATGCGCGTGGTCGCGGTATCTTGAGGCTTCGACGGCTGGTAGGAGCACCGTGGCCCGACTCACCAGGGCGGAGACGCAAGAGCGCAACCGCGCGAAGGTGCTGGCCGCGGCCAGGGCCGAGTTCGCCGAGCGCGGGTTCCGCGACACCAGGATCGACGGCATCGCCGAGCGCGCCGAACTGACCCGCGGCGCGGTGTACTCCAACTTCCCCGGCAAGCGGGCCCTGTACTTCGCCGTGCTCGCCGAGGCCGCCGAGAACACGCCCGTTCCACTCCAGGAGCCCGGACTCACCGTGCGCGAGGCGCTCGGCGTGCTGGCCCGCTCGTGGGTCGGCGCCCTGCCGATGGCGACCGACTCCGACCACGGCGA
The DNA here is from genome assembly GCA_049997955.1 of Umezawaea sp. cmx-9-4. Taxonomy (GTDB): domain Bacteria; phylum Actinomycetota; class Actinomycetes; order Mycobacteriales; family Pseudonocardiaceae; genus Umezawaea. The sequence goes on from JAEBDY010000021.1 coordinate 114,068, forward strand.
CGCGCGGCTGGGCGTGGACCTGGTGCCGGAGATCATGGCCGACGAGGTCACCCGCCGCCCGTTCGCGCAGCTGCTGATGCTGGACGCGATCGTGCTCGGGCTGGCGCTGGAACGACTGGACCCGTCCGCCGGGCGGCTCGTGCGGGTCGCCGAGGCCGCGCTCACCACGCTGCACGGCGCGAGCGGACTGGCCGCCGCCGCGCCCGGCTTCGGCGAGATCTTCAACGTCGTCCGCGCCTGCGAGCAACTCGCGGACCTCGACCTGGACGACCGCTGGCCCGACCAGCACCTGTTCCCGACCTCCCACGCCGTGGACGAGCCGTGGCAGCCGGTGTCCGCGACCGACCTGCTGACCGGCGAGCCCGCGCGGCTCGACGGCGACGGGGTGGTCGCGGTCCTCGGCGTGCACCGGATCTCCGCGGTCGAGGCGGCGCTGCGGGCGAACACCGACGTCACCGCCGTGGTGGTCACCGGCAGTCCCGACGAGCTGGCGCCCCTGGTCCGGTTGACCGCCACCGGCCTGCGGAACCACCTGCGGCAGGCGTTCCCGCGCTCGGCGTGGCCGCGGCTGCGGGTCGTCGTCGACGACCGCGGCTTCCTCGCCGCCGCAGCGGGTGTGCCCGCCGTCGACGACGGCACGGAGACCGCCGTGCGCGTCGAGGCGGGCCGCGTCGTCGCCCGCGCCACCGGGTACGGCGCCTGCCACGCGATCACCGTGCCAGCCAAGGTGGACCACCCGTCCTAGGGGCGGCCGGTCACCCCCGTCCGGAGTGGACGAACGGCGTGGTGGTCGCGAGGTCGACGAAGCCCAGGCGTCGCAGGATCGGGAGGCTGTCGTCGGTGGCGTCGACCTGGAGGTAGCGGAAGCCGCGGGCCGCCGCCTGCGCCGCGCGGAAGGCGACCAGGGCCCGGAACACGCCTCGTCCACGCCACCGCGGCACGGTGCCGCCACCCCACAGGCTCGCGAACTCGGTGCCGAGGTGGAACTCCACGCGCGCGGCGGACACCGGTGCGTCCCCGGCCATCGCGACGACGGCCGCGAGCGTGCCGGGGTCGCGGGTCAGGCCTGCCACCACGAGGTCGCCGATCGCCGCGTGGTCGCCGCCGAACACCTCGTCGTGCACGGCCACCACCGCGTCGGCGCCCGCCCGGTCGACCACCGGGACCAGGGTCACGCCGTCCGGTGGCGTCACGTCCAGGCGCAGGTCCGCGATCTCGGCCACCAGCAGGGTCTCCGACGGCTCCGGGGTCAGCCCGGCCGCGGCCAGCCGGGCGGGCAGGTCGGCGGGGGAGTCGTACGAGTAGAGCTTCCACTCCCACGGCGTGCCCGCGAAGCGGGCCACCTGGGCGGCGATCGTCTCGTCGGCGCGGGCGGCGTCGAGCGCGGACCACTCCACGCCGGTCCAGGCCGGTCCGATCGTGCGGATCACCTCGTCGTCGCGTTCGACCTCGCCGTCGGTCGTCGGGTGCCTGCGGACCTGGTGGTCGAACGCGGCCAGCACCGCCTGCTTGTCCATCGCGACAGCCGACCAGAACCCGGTGGCCGGGGCAAACGGGTTTCAGCCCGCCACGACACCGCGGGCGAGCGCCAGCAGCGCTGGGATCGCGGGGTGGCGCGGGGGATCGGTCCACACCAGGTGCACGGGCACGGGTGGCGCGTCGGTGATCGGGACGTAGGTGACGCCGGGGTAGGCGTGGATGCCCGCGGTCGCGGCCGTCGTGACGCCCACACCGCGATCCGCGGCGATGGCGGCCAGCCAGTCGTCGGTGTTGGCCACGACCAGCGTCCTGGTGGGGCGGGTCGCCGCGGGCCACAGCGACATCGACGTGGTGCCCGTCGGCGGGTTCAGCGTGATCACCTGGTCGGTGAGGTCTGCCAGCTCCAGGGTCGGCCGGTTCGCCAGCGCGCTGTCGGTGGACACGGCCGCCAGCCGCGCCTCGGTCAGCAGCAGCGCGCTGGGGGCGGTCGCGGGCCCGCGCACCAGGGCCACGTCGGTCTTGCCGCTGCTCAGGCCCGCGGTGGCCTCGGTGATGCGCAGCAACTCCAGCGGCGTGTCCGGGTAGGTCTCCCGCCACCGCCGCAGCAGCGCGGTCGTGTGGTCGCCGAGCGCGGCCCACGCGTGGCCGAGGCGCAACGGCCACGTGCCGACGCGGGCCGGGTCGAGCGCGTCGTCCACCGCGGCGACGGCGTTCGCGGCCCTCGTGCGGAACGCGTGCCCGGCCTCGGTGAGGTGCAGGTGGTGGGTCGAGCGGTCGACCAGCCGGACGCCGAGGTGCTCCTCCAACTGCCTCAGGGTGCGCGACAGCGCGGGCTGCCCGACGTGCAGCCGGGCCGCGGCGCGCGTGATGTTCGCTTCCTCGGCGATGGCGAGGAAGCAGCGGAGGTGACGCAGCTCAACGGTCATGTCCGGCAAGCATAACCGCTGGAGAACAGGCATTTCACGGCCGTTCGCGCTGTCCATACCGTGGCCGGGTGACCACCACCGCGTCCCGCACGACCACCCCTGTCGGCCTGGTCCTCGCCGGCATCCTCTCCCAGCAGTTCGGCGCCGCCGTGGCCACGCTGGTGTTCCCGTTGGCCGGACCGCTCGGGGTGGTGTCGCTGCGGCTGACGATCTCGGCGGTGGTCATGCTGGCCGTGTGCAGGCCCTCGGTGCGCGGCCACCGCCGGGCCGACTGGGCCGTCATCGTGGCGTTCGGCGTGGCACTGGCGGTCATGAACATGGCCTTCTACCAGGCCATCGCCCGGATCCCGCTCGGCGCGGCGGTCACCCTGGAGGTCCTCGGCCCGCTCGTGCTGTCGGTCGTCATGGCCCGCCGCGCGTCGAGTTGGCTGTGGGCCGCGCTGGCGCTGGCCGGGGTCGCGCTGCTCGGTCGCGGCGGTTTCGCCGGACTCGACCTCGTGGGCGCGGGCTTCGCGCTGGGAGCGGGCGCGCTGTGGGCCGTCTACATCCTGTGCTCGGCCCGCGCGGGCAGCCGGTTCCCGAAGGCCGACGGACTCGCGCTGGCCATGGCCGTCAGCGCCGTGATCAGCCTGCCGTTCGGCGCGAGCACCGCCCTGCTGCACCCCGTCACCCTCGGACTCGGCGCGATCGTCGCCCTGCTGTCCTCCGCCCTGCCCTACAGCCTGGAACTGCTGTCCCTGCGCACGCTGCGCCAGTCGACCTTCGCCGTGCTGATGAGCCTCTCGCCCGCCGTCGCCGCAGTGGCGGGTCACGTCGTCCTCGGCCAGCGCCTCGGCCTGCTGGACGTCGCCGCCATCGGCCTGGTCGTGGTCGCGGGCGTCGGAGCGGTGCAGGGAGCCGGTGACCGGACGGCTTAGCCGATCCGCCTGATGCGGTCGGCCAGGAATTCCTGCTCGGCGGTGTTGTCGCTCAGCGCCAGCGCCGCCCGGTAGGCCTCCACGGCCTCCGCGTCGCGGCCGAGCCGGTGCAGCAGGTCGGCCTTGGTGGCGGGCAGGTACCGGTACCCGGCCAGTCCGCTGTCCCGTTCCAGCTCCTCGACCTGCGCCAACGCGACCTCGGGCCCGTGGACCTCAGCCACCGCGACCGCCCGGTTGAGCGCCACGACCGGCGACGGCCAGATCCGGACGAGCACGTCGTAGAGCGTGAGGATCTGCGGCCAGTCCGTCTCCGCGTAGCTCGGGGCCAGCGCGTGGAGCGCCGCGATCGCCGCCTGCACCCCGAACCGGCCGGGCGGCCCGGCGGTCAGCGCCCCCACGACCAGCCGGTCCGCCTCGGCGATCAGGTCGACGTCCCAGGCCGACCGGTCCTGCTCCTCCAGCCGCAGCAGCCTGCCGTCGGCGTCGGTGCGGGTCGCGCGCCGGGCCTGGTGCACGAGCAGCAGCGCCAGCAGACCCGCGACCTCGGGTTCGCCGGGCAGCAGGTCGCGCAGCATCCCGGCCAGGTCGAGCGCGCGGCCGGTCAGCTCGTCGCGCACGAGGTGCCTGCCGGAGTGCGCGGTGTGCCCGGTGGCGAACAGCAGGTGGATCACGGTCAGCACGACGTCCATCCGCGCGGGCAGGTCCTCGGCCGACGGGACGGTGTACGGGATGCGCGCGGCGGTGATTTTCTTCTTCGCCCTGGTCAGCCGGGCGGCCATGGTGGACTCGGCGACCAGGAACGCGTGCGCCACGTCCGGGGTCGCCACCCCGCACACCAGTCGCAGCGTCAGCGCGACCTGCGCCTCCCGCGACAGCGCGGGGTGGCAGCAGGTGAAGATCAGCCGGAGCCGGTCGTCCCGGATCACCTCGGGCTCGGGCTCCTCGGCCGCCGCCTCCGGCTCCAGCAGCAGCGGCAGCTTGGCCCGGAGGGTGTCCCGGCCGCGCACGACGTTCATCGCCTTGCGCCGCGCCACCGTCGTCAGCCACGCCCCCGGCCGGTCGGGGACGCCGTCGCGCGGCCACGTGCGCAGCGCCTCCACGTACGCGTCCTGCACGGACTCCTCGGCCGTGTCCAGGTCGCGCGTCACGCGCACCGTCGCGGCGAGCACGAAGGCCCACTCGCGGCGGTGCGCGTCGGCGACCGCTTCCTCGACGGAGGTCAGTTCCGCTCCAGGACTTCGAACCCGATCAGCGGCCGCACCTCGACGCCGCCGCTGACGACCGGTGTCATCCTCGCCAGCGCCAACGCGTGGTCCAGGTCCCGCGCCTCGATGACGAACACCCCGGCCAGGGCTTCCTTGGTCTCGATGAACGGCCCGTCGGTGACCAGGTCGCCGCGGATGGAGGTGGCCGTCGCGTTGGGTTCGAGCGCCAGCCCGGCCACGACCCGGCCGCCGTGCTCGGCGATCCGCTCCGGGAGGTTCAGGTGCCCCTCCATGATCTCCGGGGGGATGTCCACGACCCCGTTCGGCGCCTCCCGCTCGAAGATCAACACCGCGTACTGCGCCATCACGCGACCACCGTTCCGTTGGCGAACACACCGTCGAGCCAGGACTGCCAAGCCTGGCGGCTCCGCTCGTGGTCGGCATCCTCGCCGAACAGGTGGCCGACCACCGTGACCGGGCCGCCCCACGCGCCGCGGTCGTACACCCGGTACAGCGCGTCTGCCGTCCGGATACCGAGGAACGAGCTGGTCAGGTAGTCGACCACGCCGCCGAGCACCACCTCGTCGCCGACCGCGGCACCGGGCAGACCCAGTGCGTCGAGCACCGCGTCCAGCCCGCCCACCATCGAAGAGTCCGGCCCGTCGACCGACACGAGCACCGGCGTCCGCCCGGCGAAGCGGCCGACGTACTGGCCGAGCGAGTGGTAGTAGAACGCCGTGTGCCCGCGGCAGGCGTCCAGGTCCTCGTCGGTGGTGAACGGCCCCCGGTGCCGCATCCGCAGGTGCGTCCCGTCCGGACGCGGGTCGAGCACGAAGTCCAGCTCGTTGCGCCCCTCGCCGAGGGTCGCGCCGGTGCCGAAGTGCCTCGGCTCGTCCCACGCCGTCACCCGGCCGTCGTCGCTGCCGCTGAGCCCGGTCTCACGTCCACCGACCCGCGGCTCGTAGGAGATGTCCCACAGCCAGCCCGCGGTGTTCACGGTGATCGCGTCCCACACCTGCGCCGCCGTCCCCGGCAGCACGCCTTCCCACGTGACCTCGAAATGCTCGACCATGATCGCCCGCCTTCGTCGTTCCGGCTCTTCCTCCCCTTCGACACGCGGGGTCCGGCGGAATCGACAACGGCCGGGAGGAACTTTCCCGTACCCGCCTTCACCAGCCGAACCGTCCATCCGGGTGGTCCAGCGGTGCCGGCCGGAACGGTGCCGGTTTTGACACGGCGCTCACGAAGTCGCTCTAATGGTGGCGCGGTGCGCGTGGTCCCGGCCGAAGAGCGGTGGGCGGGTCGGAGATCGGGCGACACCCCTTCACCCCACGGGACCACGCCATGAGCTTCCCGCGTTCGACGTAACCGCTCCACGCACCCCGAGTGACCTCACCTCGGCGCGTGCGTCCGGTTCCGTCCAGCACCGCACACGTTCCTGGAGCACACCCATGTCCTTCAACGATTCCATCATCGACGAGTTCCGCGCCAACGACGGCAAGGTCGCGTTCTTCCCCGACGGCGACCTCCTCCTGCTCACCACCACCGGCGCCAGGTCGGGCGCCGACCGCACCGTCCCGCTCGGTTTCGTCCGCGACGGCGCCCTGTTGTTCGTCGTCGGCTCCGCGGGCGGCTCGGACCGCCACCCCGACTGGTTCCACAACGTCCTCGCCGACCCGGTCGTGCGGGTCGAACTCGGCACCGAGACGTTCACGGCCGTCGCGGTCCCGGCCGAGGGCGACCGGCGGGACCGGCTGTTCGAGCAGGCCGTCAGGGTCGCGCCCGGCTACGCCGACTACCAGGCGGGCACCACCCGGATCCTGCCGGTCGTGGTGCTCGAACGGTCCGCGGTGGTCACCACCTTCGCCGACAAGCTCGTGGAGATCCACACGTGGCTGCGCGAGCAGGTGCGCCAACTCCAGGCCGACGCGGGCTCGCCCGGCAGGCTCGGGCTGGAACTGCGGCAGCACTGCCTCACGTTCTGCGAGGCGCTGACCTTCCACCACACGTCCGAGGACGACCACGTCTTCCCCGGCATCGCGACCCACCACCCGCACCTGGCGGACTCGCTCGACCGGCTGCGCGAGGAGCACCGGGTCGTGGCGCGGATCAAGGGTGATCTGCTCGCGCTGCTCGACGACGCGGACGCCGACGGCTTCCGCGCGGAACTGGATCGGCTGGCCACCGAACTGGAGGCCCACCTGGACCGCGAGGAGGGCTGGCTGCTGCCGGTGCTCGCCGACGTGCCGTGGCCGCCGGTCGCCGGGACCGCCTAGCCGCAGGGTGGGTCGCCGGAGAACCGGCGACCCACCCTGGCCGGGTCAGCGGATGGTCTGGTCGGGCAGTTCGATGGGGGAGAAGCCCTTGCTGCTCGCGATGGCGACCGAGCCGAACGCCAGCATCAGCGCGCGGTAGGTCGACCGGCGGTCCGGCCAGTACAGCGCGCTCTCCAACGGGCCCGCCGCCGTGCCGTCCCCGTAGTCGGGACCGCACCAGAACGACTGCCCGCCCATCGCCTGGACCGCGTGCACCACCCAGCCGGTAGCACCCGCCCGGTACGGCTCGCCACCGTGCTGCGGCCCGTCCACCTGCCCCATCGCGTCGGGGTTGTGCCGTGTGGACGGTCTGGCCGGAGGACTGCTCATGTCGTCAACATCGCACATCACCGAGCGCGATCGACACCGGCTCGCAGCGTGACCTCCGAAGCCCGCGGAACCCGGTCCGAACAGGTGCCCGAAACCACCGCCCGCGCCGGCATGATCACGGGGAAAAATCTGATGTCCGTGCCCGCGGGCTTCGAGGAGAGGGGCCCTTGTTGTCTCCTGAGGAGATCGTCGCCGGCCAACTGGCCGCCTACAACGCGCGCGACATCGAAAGGTTCCTCGGCTTCTACGTCGACGACGTGCCGGTGGCGACGTTCCCCGCGGGCGAGGTGCTGGCCGACCGCTCGGGCCCCGCGTTCCGCGACCGGTACCAGGAGTTGTTCGACGCCCACCCCGACCTGCACGCCAAGCTGGTCACACGGGTGGTGCACGGCCGGATCGTGATCGACCACGAGCTGGTGACGGGCATCGGCGCGGGCGAGTCGCGGGCCGCCGTGGCGATGTACGAGGTGGGCAAGGAGAAGATCGAACGCGTCTGGTTCGTCGTCTGAGACACCTGATGAGGGCCGTCCGGTCGCGAGCCTGATCGCGGTCCGGTGACCCACGTCACGCAACGGGCGGCCGTGATCGGCCCTGTTCAGGTGTGACCACCACGAAGAGCAAGATCACGGGGGTGACGACGCCCGTGACCGGCGAGCCACCCCCGTCCGACGCGCGCCTGTGGCAGCTCATCGCCGCGGACGACCACGCGTCGTTCACCGCGCTGTTCGAACGGCACGCGGAACGCGTCTGGAACTACGCCTACCGGCTGACGGCGTCGTGGTCGACAGCGGACGACCTGCTGTCGGCGACGTTCCTGGCCGCGTGGCGCAAACGGGGTGACGGCGTGCTGGTGCGCGACTCCGCGCTGCCGTGGCTCTGCACCGTGGCGGCCAACCTGGCGCGCACCGAGTCGCGGGCGGGCAGGCGCAGGCAGCGGGTGCTGTTCCGGCTCTCCGCCGCCGCGGACCGCGCGGTCACCGACCACGCCGAGGACCTGGCCGACCGGTCCGACGCCGAGGACCGCCTGCGCCGGGTCGTCGCGGCCGTGGACCGGCTGCCCCGTTCCGAACGCGAGGTCGCACGGCTCTGCCTGCTGGGCGAGATGTCCACCGCGGACGCCGCCCAACTGCTCGACATCGCCGAGACCAGCGTGCGCTCCCGCGTTTCCCGAGCCCGGACGAGGCTCCGCGACCTGACCACGAGGACCCACGATGAGTGACGACCTGGACTTCCCGCCGTCCCGCCCGCTGCCGGAAGGCATCCGCGACCGGGCCCGCCACCAGTTGACCGAGGGCATGTCGGAGACCCGTCGACCGTCCCGGCGCACACCCCTGGTGATCGCCGCGGCCGTCGTGCTGCTCGCGGCCGCCGGCGCCGTGGTCACCCAGACCACCCGCGGCGGAGAGGCCCTGGTGGCGGTCGACCCGAACCCGACGACCGTGCGCCAGCTCCCGCCGCCCGACCTGGTCGACATGTTCCACGCCCGCGACGGCTGGGCCCCGGCGGACGCGGTCGACCGCTGCGCCGCCGTCGCCCAGGGCCTCCCGCCGAAGGACAGGTGGACGCCCCTCATGACGACCGTGGTCCACGCGACCACCCTGACCGCGTTCACGCTCGGACCGGACGGCGTGTTCTTCTGCGAGGCCACCCCCTCGTCGGTCACCGTCTCCGCGCCCGAAGCGCCCGACACCGGGGGAGCGCCCGCGAAGATCGGGTTCATCTCCACGAACGGCTCCGTCGCCGGATTCGTCCAGCCGCAGGTCGGACACCTCAGGATGGACGCGGCGGCGACCTCGGCCCACGCGCTGATCGCCGGCGACGTCTTCCTGACCACCCAGGGCTTTCCGGGGATCGAGAAGGGGGTGACGTTCGTCGTCGACGGCACGGACGAGCGGCCTGCGGAGGACCTGCCGCAGCCGAGCCCGGCCACGGTCGACCGGCCGCAACCCCCTGGCGACCGCACGTCCGCCGAAGGCCGCAGGCTCGGCGCCTGCCTCGACACCGCGCCGCACCCCGCTCCGGACAAGCCGAACTGGGTGCCGGGCGCTCACGCGCTGCTCAGCCCGACCGACGAGGTCCAACTAGGCCGGTACGGAGACCTGCTGGCCGTGTGCGCCGTCGGCGACGAGGTCCACCCCACCACCAGGTTGCACGTCGTCGACCTCGCGGACATCACCGGCAGGTACGCCTCCGGCGCGCAGCTCGACGGCAAGACCATCTGGGGCACGGGACACTTCTACGACTTCCAGCCCGTTCCGGAGGGCGGCACGGGCAGCGACAGCCGCGGGTTCGTCGGCCGGGTCACCGACACCAGGGTCGCCACGATCACGCTGACCCGCGAGGGCTTCCCGGACGCGGTGGCCGTGATCCGGGACGGCACGTTCATCCTGGCAGGCGCCGCGACCAAGGGTCTGTCGACGGTCCCGCCGGGCGTCAAGGTGACCGTCCGCGACGCGCAGGGCGCCGTGATCGAGGAACTCCTACCGGCGGACTGAGCGTCCTCCGGAAGCCGCGGGTGGCCAGGTGCAGGTATCAGAACCGCACCTGGCCACCCGCGGCGACCTCACCGCGGGCGAGATCGCCGCGAGGTTCCCCATCAGCGGTCCCTCGATCTAGCGGCACTTGGGCGTGCTCAAGGCCGCTGGGCTCGTCCGCGTAGTCGTCCGAGTTCCGTGACGGAACTCGGACAGTTCAGTGGCCTTTCCCGGTCATTTTCCGCCGTTATTGGAAATGCCGATCGCGCATTGCGGGCGTTGTCCGTCGACCAACTCCGGCCGCCGCCGGTCTCCGGTCCGAGACGTGCTGATCAGCGGGTCGGCCATTCCACGCCGACTGATCTTTCCGCATTTTTCGGGTATTCAAGAACAAGCGGCTCTCTGTCATGCAGACCTGCGGGACCGCCGGTACTTTCCGTGGATCAGGTGCCCACGGGTCCTCGCACGCCATGCCCACGAGGTCGCGTGCGAGTGCCGACGACGCGAAACGCCGGCGAGAGAGAGCACGTTCTCCATGAGCAGCACGGCCGAGGACGACGGCCGCCCGACCACTCCCGCCGTGCCGAACGACGGTCCCATCGCGGCGTTCGCCCCTCCGGCCACCGCTGGGGAGTGGGCGTCGGCGGCGGTCGGCGCCCTCAACCGCCGCGACCTGCGGTTCGCCGTCATCGCCGCCCAGCACGTCCTCCGCGACCAGGACTCCACCATGGCCGCGATCGAGGTCCTCAGCGGAATCCTGCTGACCGGGTTGCCCCACGGCGGCCTGCGCCGCGGCGCCCGGATCACCCTGGACGTCACCACACCGCCGGGCGACACGCAGGGTCTGCGGGCCGTGCGCCTGGCCACCGACCTGATCACCGCCATCGCGTCGGGGGACGACGCGCTGGCCGCACCCGTGATCCACGCCCTGCGCGGGCCGCACGGACTGGACATCGTCATCGTCCTGGTCCGCGCCGCCGCGGCACGGGTGGAGGGCTTCGTCGGGGTCGACGGCGACACGGTCGACGCCTACTACTCCGCGATCCGCGACCGCGCCCACCAGGACCAGCACGGGTGGTGAGCCCCATCAGCCCGCTTGGTGCGGCGGTGTGGTGACGGGCGGGTCGAGGAAGAAGACGGCGCTGGCGTCACCGCTGTAGTCGGCGCGGTCGTAGCGCATGGCGGTGTCCACGCTGCGCACGCCGAGCACCGTGATGGCCTGATCGTCGACGCCGTAACCATTCCGGACCGAGACCGATCCTGGTTATCATCGGGAACCTTGACCATTCCGGCGTTCACCGACCGCTCGGCCGCTGACCAGTACCTGGTCCGGCGGATCGCGGCACGTGACGGGGTCGCCCCCGAGTCGTTGGCCGCGCTGCCCGCCCACGAACTCGACCGGCTGCTGCCCGGAATTCGCGCGTCCTACCAGCACCGCGATTGGTTCGCCGATGCGCTGCTGGCCCATGCAGGCATCGACCCCACCTCGCCCGAGTACCAGGCCACCGCCGTGCAGGCCAGCGACCTCCTGGCCCGAGTCGATCAGCTCGATTCGGGCCACGCCGCGTGAACTTGCCGCGCGCACTGCTGCTCGACTCGACGTTTCTGGTCGCCTACGAACGTGAACGGAACCCACGCTTGGCCCAGGCCGTGGTCGTTCAGGCGATCACCACCGACCGTCCGCTGATCGTGCCGGCCCTGTCACTGCTATCGGCCGGAATCCACCTGGACGGCCACCACCCGGACCTGTCCTGGGTGCTCGACGATCCCGCCGGTCCGATCGACGTGCTGACGCTGTCGGCGACCAATGCCCTGGAGACCGGAGAACAGGTCGCCCGAGCCGGATCCCCGGACCTGATCGCACTCGAAGTAGCGCAGATCGTGGTGGAGGCGGCCGGCAGTCCCATCGTCGTGATGACCTACGAGCCGAAGCTCTACGCGAGTACCTCGGTGAACGTCATGGACATGCAGCCCCGATAGAAACGGATACATCGCGGGGTCACCACCGGTAACCTCCGCCGCACACGCCACAATTATGATCCACATCGGATTCACCGAATACTTCCGTTGCACTGCAACGTGAACCGGACAGCCCTGCTCGGCATACTTCGAACCGGGCATCGCGGGAATCGCCCGTCAGTCGGGCAACGGGTGGGTACCGTGGCCGGCATGGGGAGAAACCGCCTGGTCGCCGTCGCGATCACCTGTGTCGTCGTGCTGTCCGGCTGCGCCAGCACTTGGGACGGCGACGTGAATCTGAAGATCGACAAGATCACGCCGGCCCACGAGTACCTGGGCAAGCCCACACCGGCCTACGTCAACGTGACGATCGACCAGGAGCACGACCCCGACATGGTCGAGAAGTTCACCATCACCGGCGCCGAGGTGACCCTGTTCCCCTCCGACATCACGGTCGGGGATCTCGTGGTGTGCGCGATCACGCAGCGCGACGACAGCGGTTTCGACCAGGAGGGTCCGCGCACCGAACTGAGCGACTGCCGACATCGCTGAGCCCGCAACGGCGGTGGGTCACCGGGTGTCGGCCAGCCAGGCCTGCCACGCGGAGGCATCGATGCCGACCTGCGTGGGAATGCCGAGCATCGCCAACGCGCCGGGGTAGAGCTTCTCGTAGAAGGCGTTGGCGGCCACCGCCAGTTCCGGGGCACGCACCAGCCACGGCGCCGGAAGTCGGGTGCAGCGCAGCGTCCGCCGCAACAGGCTGGGGTTGTCGTCGGAGTGGCCGTCGTCGACGAACTCGCCTTCGACGATGCCGCGTCGGATAAGCCCTTCGATCAGGGCGTGGCGGATGCGGGCCCGCTGCTCGCTCCAGTGGTTGGTCACCACGTCGGACTCCACCGACGCCATGCTCGAGGACTTCCACGCCGGCGGTGTTTTCGTGTGGCTGACCGTGGTCGCAAGCCATGGCAGGTCGAGCAGACGCGCGAGGTGGACGCGGTGGTTTCCGTTGAGTCCGACTCGGTAGAGGGGCCCGGCCCACGCCGGGGTGTGCATCAGGTTGATCGGGTCGGTGAACAGTGTCGCGGTGAACGCCTGAAGGTCCTGCGCATCGAGCAGGCCTTGGGCGATGTGCTTGAGCATGGACTGGCGGTGGCCGTTGAACTCGCCCCAGGTCGTGAGGCGGGTCGCGGCCACGAGCCGGGTGGGCACCCACTGGGTGGTGTCTAAGCTTCCCGCGTGGTCGCGGTTGGCCGATGTCTGGGTTGCGAACAGCGCCCAGCTACGGAGCAGTTGCGGTTCGTCGGCGTTGAGCAGCGCGGCTCGCTCGGCGAGATGGGTGTCGAGATCACGGCCGCGCAGCAGGTGCTCGAGGTAGGCCTCGCCGCGGTGTTCCAGCAGATCTCGCACGCTCTGGCCCTGTAGTGACAGGTCCGAGCGGGCTGTGGAGTAGGCGGCCCAGTGCGGTGGTCCCTGCGGTTCGGGGGACAGGATCACGACCGGCGGGTGGTGCGGGGTGAAGCCGGCGACCGTGGCCACGGCGGAGCGGGCGGTCGGGGCGTATCCCCATCGGCCTGATCGACGGCCTGCTGCACGCGCTGCTGGTGCTGGCCGCCGCGGGCCCGCTGTGGTCCGCGGTCGCCGTGCGGGTCCGCGGCGAGCAGATGGTAACCCCGGCCGCCGACCCGCGCGACGACGACGGCCGCAAGCTGGTGCCGGTGCCCGGCCGGTCGGCGTCGATGTAGCACGACATGACGAGGCCCCCGCGTTCCACCTTCGGATGGGGCGCGGGGGCCATCGTCACGTCTCCGGTTAATCCAGGACTGTCCGCACCGCGGTGGCGATTCGCTCGGCGGGCACCCGTCCTCCAGCGTCGCTTGCACCGTCAGCTCGGCCACCGGCGCGCCGGTGAGGACCATGCCGTGCCGCGTCAGTGACCTGAGACGGCGTTATTGCGTCGAAAGTGTCCGCTTGCCTGCACGTCAGCCCGTTGACCAGCAGGTTCGTCGCCGAGGTGAAGGCAATGGCGCAATTTCGGTTCAATATCTCATCGACGTTTTCAGCAGATTGAATTCGGGGGGCCGACGACGATGATGCGAGCGTTGGCCGGGAAGGGGCCCGGGAAGGAGGCTCCCGCGTTCAGACAGCGGATTCGTTGACCATTTGTGTAGTCGTAGAAGCCGAGGGCACGCTGGTTGAAACGGTTCTTCGCTGACCGGATGTCGTGGTACGTCGGCGGGTACTGCCCGGCCGTGTTTGGGACCTGGTACCTCGTTCCGGTGAAGTCGCTACCCGACCAGCCGCAGCCCTCGAGGTCCGGGCAAGTGGAGTCCAGCGTACCGACCGTCGTACCCACCACCCGGCTCTGCGCGGAGACGTCGACCCACAGGGGCACGCGCTGCGTCTCCGCGCTCGCGGGAGCCGCCAGCAGGGCGGCCGACAGAAGAGTCGCACCAAATACCGTGAAGACTGCTCGTATGAATCTCAAGACTACTCCCATCGAACAGATAATTGCGGATTCAGCCGAGCCTAGCCACGGGCTTGCATAAACGCAAAGCTTTACCCCCCTGCATGGAATAACGTCAATAGAGCGTTATGCGTAGATTCGTCTACCAGCAGGTTCGGAACCGCTCCAAGCGGATGATCGTGCGGACCAGAGCCGGGAGTTCGCTCAGTCGTCCCCGGTAGCCGGTGCCGATGATCTTCCAGTTCTTCAGATGTGCGATCGCGCGTTCGACCGCGGACCTGATTCCGGACAGCACCTTGTTCGCGGCGATCCGGTCGGGGTCGGGTTCGCGGTTCTTGGGTT
>JAEBDY010000022.1:0-105585 GCA_049997955.1 Umezawaea sp. cmx-9-4
TGAGCAGGTCGTCGGTCCTGACGTAAAGTGCGGTCGCGAGGGTGTCAATATCGGTCGTCACAACCCGATCATTGCCACCCTCGCTTCGCGTCTCCTGACGCCCGACCCCTTGGACTTACTCGTCTAGGCGCGGCTGAGCCACTGGTCGCGGACGAGGTCGTCGAGCGCCGAGCGCTTCGGCTCCCAGCCGAGCGCCCTCCGCAGCCTGCGCGTGTCCGCGCGGAGTTCCGCGACCTCACCCTCGTGCGCGGGCGCGCGCACGAGGGGCACCTGGCGGCCGGTGACCCGCTCCACGGAGTCGACCACGTCCCGCACGCAGGCGGCGGTCGCGCCGACGTTGAACACGTCGTGCCGCCCCACCTCGGTGTGCTCCAGGGCCAGCACCGCGGCGGACGCGATGTCGTCCACGTGCACGAAGTCCCGCACCGCCGAGCCGTCGCCGAACACCGTCAGCGGCGGTCCGCCCGCGGCCGCGTCCACCGCTCGGGTGATCAGGCGGGTGCCGTCGCGGTCGCCGCCGCCCGCCGCGTTGAACACCCGCAGGGTGGTCGCGCCGATCAGGCCGGACCGGGCGGTCCACGCCACCACGTCCTCGGCGGCGGCCTTCGAGGCGGCGTAGGGGTTCGACGGCGCGCGCGGGAAGTCCTCGGTGATCGGCTGCGAGAGGGGTGCGCCGTAGACCGTGCCGGTGGAGACGAACACCACACGCAGCGGGCCGGAGGCGGCGGCCAGGAGGTTCACCGTGCCGCCCGCGTTGACCTCGTAGTAGTGCAGCGGCCGCTCGAACGACTCGCGCACGCGGGCCACCGCCGCGAGGTGCACGACCGCGTCGACACCCGCCAGCGCGGGCTCCAGGGAGGCGCGATCCCGCAGGTCACCGCAGGCGGACTCGATCCCGTCCCGCCCCCCGGCCGTGTGCGTCAGCACCCGGACGGTGTGACCCCCGGCGAGCAGCCGACCGACGACGGCGCGACCGATGAACCCGGACGCGCCGGTGACCATGACTCGCATGGCCCCATCCCAGCAGACAGTCGCCCGATCGGGTTACGGACACCTGGCCAAAAATGCCCCTAAAGGTCTCGTTCGAGTGGACCGATGTAACTCAAGTGAGTCACCCGCATCCAGCTGTGCACAAGAGCATCGACGGTGCCCTGGCCGAGCACGCCGACATGATGGCCAAGCGCCAGCGCTTCCTGGAGGACGCCGCGGCGATCGTCGCCGCCGCGCCCGCGTCCGAGGACGAGCTGTCCTCGCTCCACATCGCGTTCCCCAAACCCAGGGGTGCACGCGCCTTCCTCAACCGGGTTGACCAGGTACTCCGCGACGCCGCTCGCTGAACTCCGCCGCGCGGACCGCCGCTGCCGGGGACGTGTCCCACGACCTTCACCCGGTTGTTGCCGGACCGTGCTTCGCCGATCCATCCGGGTGCCTCTACAGTGCGGATCACCCGGCGCTCGCCGGTGCTCTCCTCCGCTGCTCATCAAAGCGAGATCCCGGCGATGAATCCTGTCTTCCCCGCGCTCCAAGAGCGCCTTCGCACGTTGTTCGGCGACCGCAAGGTCGTGCTCGCCGGGGGTACGCGGCTCAGCAGCCGCGTGCACGAGCTGCACCACCTCGGTGCTCGCCACACGCTCGTGCTGTCGACCGATGACCACGCGCCGCTGCACGATTCCGAGGTCTCCCGCTGGGTGCCGCTCGGGATCGCGGGCGGGTTCGTCGCGGTGGAGCAGCGCAGGCTGACCCAGCTGCTCGAACGCCCGAACGCCGAGGTGCGCGCGATCCTCGACGACTTCGACCCGGAGGGCGAGGCGCTGGTCATCAGCACGCCGTACATCTCCACGCCCGAGTTCGCCGGGCGCCCGGTCCTCAACGCCCGCCGCCCCGAGTGGGTCGAGCTGGAGAACAAGACCACGATCGACGCGCTGTGGGACGAGCTGTCCGCGCCGCGCGCCCCGGCCGTGGTGCTGGACCTGGACTTCGAGGCCCTCTGGGTCGCGACGGAGAAGCTGGACCGCGGCGCGGGCGTCGTGTGGTCCGGCGACGGTCCCGCGATCAACGGCGGCGCGAACTTCGTCCGCCGGGTGCGGTCCCGCGAGGAGGCGGCCGACGCCTTCGCGGTGCTCGCGCCCAAGTGCGACTTCGTCCGCGTGATGCCGTTCCTGGAGGGCATCCCGGTGAGCGTGCACGGGATCGTGTTCCCGGACGGCACGGCGGTGCTGCGGCCGATCGAGATGGTCGTGCCGCGCCGCGCGGGCTCGGCGAGGTTCCTCTACGCGGGCTGCGCGTCGCACTACGACCCGCCCGCGCGGATCCGCGAAGAGATGCGCAACCTGGCCCGCCGCGTCGGCGAGCAGCTGCGCGCGACGGTCGACTACCGGGGCACGTTCACGCTGGACGGCATCGCCACCGAGGACGGCTTCCTGCCGACGGAGATCAACACCCGCTACGGCGGCGCGATGGTCTGCTTCGAGGACGCCCTGCCGCAGCTGCCGGTGTCGCTGGTCCAGGTCGCGCTGGTGGCCGGGCACGACCTCGGGATCTCCTCGATGGACTTCGAGGAGCTGCTGGTCACCGCGTCGGACAACTACCGCGCGGGCTCGGTCGGCGCGAACGTCCGCGCGGTGAACCCGACCGAGGTGCTGGAACGGCCGGTCGTCTTCACCGAGTGGTCGTGCCGCTTCGCGCACCCGGAGGAGGCCCCGCAGGCCACGCTCCGGCTGCGGCCGTCCCCGCTGGGAGCCCGGCTGGAGCTGGACTTCCACGCCGAGCAGCTGCACCCCGGCCGTCCCGTCGCCGCGCTCACGGTCGCCGCGTTCGCGTTGGCGGACCAGGAGTGGGGCACGTGCCTCGGCCCGCTGGAGCCCGCGATCCCGATCGCCGACGACGTCCTCGTGTCGGTCGAACTCGGCGAAGCGGTCACCGCCTAGTCCGCGTCACTGCTGGAAGCCGAGCTCCTCGGAGTGGGCGTTCGAAGGAACGGCTCACCCCGAGGAGTACGCGGCGAGGAAGGCCAGCCGGTAGCCCATCAGCGCCATCGTCACGGTGCCCGGCTGGTGCGGCGGGTAGTCGTCGTCCTCGTAGGCGCGCAACAGGTCCGGGTACTCCTGGGCCGTGCCGAGCAGCGCCCAGTGGTCGCACTCCTCGCCCTGGACGAGGTGGTGGGCGACCGCGGCGGCGTCGACGAGCACGGCGGACGAGTGGTGGCTCGCGCGGTGGGCGATGCCCCACACCACGTGCGCCGTCTGGGTCGGCACGGCCTCCGGCACGGCGGTCGCCAGCGCGACCACGCACGCCACCTCGGCGTTGGCGAGCGACTCGAACACCTTCGGCGCCGCTTTCGCGACGGCGTAACGGGTCTGGGTGATCCAGTCCGGTGAGAGCCGGGGGAGTTCCCGGCCCAGCGCGTTCCACCGCCGCCAGGTGCGCTTGCCGTCGTCGGTGAACCCGCACCCCGCCAGGCCGAGCGCCGCCAGCAGGAAGATCAGCCGGTCGCGGACGTCCGGCGCGACCTTGTAGTTCGCGCCCAGCTCGGCCAGGAACGGCACGGCGAAGGCGCTGGCCTCGGACACGGTGTCCTCCGGCAGCAGCCGGTCGACCAGGCCGCTCAGCGCCGCCCCCCGGACGGCCGGGTCCTCGTCGACCACCCCGCGCAGCAGCTCGTCGATCCCGCGCGCCGACCCGCGCCCGTCCGACAAGTCGTTCCAGGGCACGGCTTCCAGACCACGCAACGGATCCGGCCGTTGCCAGGCGGGCGGCAGCTCCATAGCCGGGAACCTACGGGATGCCGTGTGGACAGCGGTGTCGCCGGGCGGACGGGTCTTCTGCGACAACGGGTGACACCCAGCCGTACGATCACGCTCGTGCCGTCGCCCGTAGCCCTCCGCGGCGCCACCTACCGGGTGGCGGACCTGTTCTCCGGAGCAGGTGGGATGAGCCTCGGCTTCCACGCCCACCCCGACTTCGCGGTCGTCGGCGCGGCCGACGCCCAGATCGGCAAGCCGTCGTCGAAGCTGGGGTCGTTGCGCTGCAACGGCACCTACCGCGCCAACATCGGCATCGACCCGCTGGAGCTGGACCTGGCCGCGGTCGACCCCGCCGTGGTGCGCGAGGCGTGGGGCCTGGAGCGCGGCGAGCTGGACGTGCTGGTGGCCTGCCCGCCGTGCTCCGGGTTCAGCCGCACCACGGCCGCGAACCACCTGCGCGACGACCCGCGCAACTCCCTCGTCGGCCGGGTGGCGGCGTTCGCGGCCGAGCTGCGGCCCCGCGTGGTGCTGATGGAGAACGCCCGCGAACTGGTCAAGGGCAGGCAGCGGCACCACCTCGAAGGGCTGGCGGACGAGCTGGACAAGCTCGGCTACCGGGTCGCCGCGGGCTCGCACCTGCTGTCCCGGTTCGGCCTGCCGCAGCTGCGCGAGCGCGCGCTGGTGGTGGCCGTGGACGCCGGGCTGCCGCTGCGGACGCTGGAGGACCTGTGGGACGGCCGGGAGGTGCGGCCGTCGGCGATCACCGTGCGCCGGGCGATCTCGCGGCTGCCCGCGGTGCCCGCCGGGTTCGCGCACCCGAAGGACCCGACGCACGTGTCGCCGACGTTCCGCCAGGACCGGACGCTGCACCGGATGCGGGCGATCCCGGTGGACGGCGGCTCGTGGGCGGACCTCGTGGGCTCCGAGGCGACCGCGGCGCTGCTCAACCCGGCCCAGCTGAAGATCATCGAAACGGGCCGCTGGGGGTCGCACCCGGACGTCTACGGCCGGATGTGGTGGGACGAGCCCGCCCGCACGATCAAGCGCGAGTGCGCCCACGTCGGCAACGGCCGGTACGCGCACCCGCAGCAGCACCGGCTGTGCACCGTGCGCGAGATGGCGCTGCTGCAGGGGTTCCCCCGCCGGTTCCGGTTCGACGTGTCCATCCTCGGCAACGCCTACCGGCACATCGGCGACGCGGTGCCGCCGATGATCGCCTACCAGTTGGCGGGGCTGGTCCGGTGGATCCTCAGCGGCCAGCGACCCGACGTCGGAGCGCTCTGCCTGCCGGGCACGTCGCTGCGCGCGAGCGACATCCGGGTCACCGAGCCGGTCGAACTGGTCGCGTGAGGCGAGCGGACGCCCTGCCCACTTGATCACCTTCTGATAACAGTGTGACCACAGAACGGTCAGTCCTTGACTGTTGAACGCTCATTAACAGGTTCCGACCTGCGGAAACGCTGTAATGGACCAAGTGGTCTGCTTTTTGACACGGAGTGGTTCAGCACCGTGAACATGATCAATCGTCGGTATTTGATCGTCCACTGTGGACGTGCGACCAGTGTTGTCGCTGTTGGTAGCGATAACGGCACGTGGGGTTACCCGAACTGGATCGCTTGTAACGCGGTTGGATAGTGTTCTGTCGATTCCTGTCGGATCCGCGTGAAGCACGGGGTCCCGGACCCCTGACGGACGACGAGAACCCACTTTCTTCTCATCCGATTCGGACCAGTCAGACCGCTTGAAGGAGATCCATGGCATCCCGGTTGAGCGCGTCGCGCATCGGTGCGGCAGTTCTAGGCGCCTCCATCGCCCTGATGGCCTCGGCCCTGCCCGCCACGGCAGAGGTCCACGTCAAGCCGAAGGGCGAGTGGGACCAGCGTGGCGCCGACGTCTTCCTGGAAGGCAAGGGCGACAAGCTCGACACCAGTCTCATCGGCCTGCAGATCGACAACACCGACACCAAGGTCCAGTCCTACTGCGTCGAGCTGCCGACGCCGTTGAAGGACGGTCACGGGCTCAAGGAAGTCGCCTGGGACAAGCACCCCAACCCGAAGACGAAGTTCAAGGAGAACGCTGACAAGATCAGCTGGATCCTCCAGCACACCTACCCGCTGATCAAGGCGCAGGAGCTGGGCAAGGTCGTCGGCAAGGACGTCAGCGAGGAAGAGGCCATCGGGGCGACCCAGGCCGCGATCTGGCACTTCAGCGACGACGCCAAGCTGGACAAGGGCCGCGTCGGGAACGGCGACGTCGTCGCCGTCTACGACTACCTGACCGGCGACAAGAACGAGGGCATCAAGGAGCAGCCCACCCCGACGCTGACGATCGAGCCCGCCGAGAAGAAGGGCGCCCCCGGCGACCTGATCGGCCCGTTCACCGTCACGACGACGGCCGGTGAGGTCGTGCTCAAGGCCGACCTCCCCGCGGGCGTCACGCTCGCGGACAAGGACGGCAACGTGCTGTCCGACCCGAAGGAAGGCACGTTCGCGGTCAAGGACGCGGGCACCAAGACCAAGGAGTTCTGGGTCAAGGTCCCGGCGGGCACCGCCGACGGCAAGGCGTCGTTCTCCGTCGAGGCGAACGCCGAGCTGACCCAGGGCCGCCTGTTCGTCAGCAGCAACGACCAGCTGCAGACCCAGTCCCTGGTCGTGGCCTTCCCGGCCAAGGCCAACCTGAAGGCCAAGGGCACCGCGGAGTGGGCCGCCACCGGCGAGACCACCACCCCGCCGTCCAGCACCTCCGAGTCGGCCCCGCCGACCTCCACCACCACCGAGTCGGCTCCGTCCACCTCGGAGACCGTCCCCACCACGACGACCACCGAGCCCGTCCCCGCGGGGGGCAGCAGCGGTGAGCCCGACGAGCTCGCCAGCACCGGCGCGTCGATCTTCGTGCCGCTGGTCATCGGCATCGTGCTCGTCGGCGGTGGCGCGGGCGCCCTGCTGGTGATGCGTCGCCGCAAGGCCGCCTAGTTCGCCCAGCACGACCGGAACGCCCCCGTGAGCACCTGCTCACGGGGGCGTTCCCGCGTCAGCGGCGCTTGACGCCCGCCACCGAGATGTCACCGTCGGCGACGGCCACGTCCCGCGCGGACGAGGCACCGGACAGCAGCACCCGGACGGGGTCGCGGAAGTCCTCGATCAGCTCGATCCGCTGCACCGGCTTGGCGGTCGGGATGACCGTCTCGGCGTCCCAGGTGCGACCCAGCCGCACCAGGTAGGTGTTCACGTTCGGCCTGCCGTCCTCGGTCGCGTAGACCCGCCAGGTCAGGGGGTTCAGCGGCTCCATCTCCCGCACCCGCAGCCCGCGGGCGACCTCCCTGGTCTGCCACCCGGCCCCGTTCCACCACGACAGGTTGTTGCGCAGCGGGCCCCCGGCCTCGTCACCGCTGAACCACAGCACGAACGGCTGACCGAGGGTCGTGCCGACCAGCTGGATGTAGTCCGGCGACTTGACGCCGTTCGGCACCGCCAGCGGCGTCTCCGCGACCTTGAGGTGCGTCTCCTGGTCCACGTCGTCGACCTGCGTGCCCAGGTCGCGGCCGCTCGCCGAGGAGAAGCGCAGGTTCTTCGGGTTGAACCAGGTGTAGTAGACGTTGCGGTGGTACCGGTCGTGCAGGTGGCCTTCGGGGCCGCCGCCCGCCAGCGTGTAGACGATCCGGACGCGGCCGTCCGGCTCCTGGCGCAGCTGGCCGATGTAGGTCTCGTTCATGTTGTCCGCGCGGTCGGTCGAACCGAGGACGAACGGGTGACCGGTCAGCTCCTCCGAGGTCTTCCAGGTCCGGCCGTCGTCCTTCGACACGACGTACTGCATCGGCCGGGTGTCGGTCGGGACCGACGGGTCCAGGTCGCGCGACGTCTCGCGGAAGAACACGAAGATCGTCCCGTCGGCCGTGACGAACGGCATCGGGTACGTCGCGGCGTCCTTCGAGATCACCCGCTCGGACCAGACGCCCTCGGACGAGTGCGGCTCCGGTGCCCGGTTGAGCACCAGCTCGACGTTGTGCCTGCCGCGGAACGAGAGCAGGTGCCCGTCCCTGGCCTGCACGAGCGTCGGGTAGTTGTGGGCGTCGGAGTCGCCGTTGGCGTACTTGACGGGCGTCGACCACGTGCTCGTGCGGTGGTCGAACGACTGGGCGTAGTTGTCCTCGTACCGACCGGCCCACGACACGAACGTCTTCTTCGCGACGGCGTCGTACAGGCCACCCGCTACGGGACGGCGGTCACTGCGGGCCGCGACCGAGGTGGCCGTGGTCGTCGTCGTGAACTCGGTGGTCCACCCCGGGGTGGCGTTCGCCGGGGCGGGCAGGACCGCGAGCAACAACAGCGGCGGCGCCATGAGGCGCAAGAGCCGATACATCGTGGCGTTCCTCCTGGTGATGGCCGTGGGACACGGCCGACCAGGCGGCGGCGCGGACATCTTCGCACGAGGAGCCCCGTTCGGGCTCGGAGTTGGCCGGGCCGATCCCCGACATCGGATGTAGCGTCACCGCCGTCCGTTTGGCAGTGGGGTCCGGGGGCCTGCTCCGGTACCCTTCCCCTGGAGTGCGAAGGAGCACCATGAACTTCGATGAGATCAAGAACAAGGCCAGCGAGCTGCTGGAGCAGAACCACGAGAAGGTGGACGTCGGCATCGACAAGGCCGCCGAGTTCGCCGCGGGCAGGTTCGGGCACGAGGACCAGATCAAGTCGGTTGCCGAAAAGGCCAAGGACTTCCTTCCGGGTGGGCAGTGAACTCGTTCAACACGGATGAGCGGGTGATCCCTGCCGGGGAGGCCCGCACTCCTTCTGCGTCCGCACGCCGTCCCGAGATGGTGACCTGGCAGGGCTACCGGGAGCCCAGACTCGAACAGGTGCGCCTGCTCCTGTCCGACCAGCGGCGCCTGCGCGCGTCCGGTCGTCTCGTCACCGCTGGTCCGGACGAGCAGTTCAGCGCCTCGTTCGAGCTCGGCGTCGGCGAGGAGGGCACGGTGAAGCGGCTCCTGCTGCGCAGCGCCACCGTGGAGGAGGAGAAGCAGATCTCGCTGAGCCGGGGCGCCGACGGCGCCTGGCTCGTCGACACCGGCAAGGGCTCCGAGCGGGCCGAGTTCGACGGGGCTATGGACATCGACGTCCAGTTCGTCGTCCTGTTCAACTCGATCCCGATCCGGCGGCTCGGCCTGCACCGCGAAGCGGGCGAGGTCGTGCTCCCGGTCGTGCGGGTGTCGCTGCCGGACCTGTCCGTGCAGGTGATCCAGCAGACGTACCGGACGGTCTCGATCGGCGAGGAGACCTCGGTGGTCCACTTCAGCTCCGGCGAGTTCTCCGCCGACCTGGTCGTGGACGCGCAGGGCGTGGTCGTCGACTACCCGCAGGTCTCGCACCGCATCTAGGTCACACCCGGATGGCGATCGCCATTCCCTGACCGACGCCGACGCAGGCGGCGGCGACACCAAGTCCGCCGCCGCGGGCGCGCAGGTGCCTGCACAGGTCGAACACGATCCTCGGCATCGACGCCCCGAGCGGGTGGCCGTAGGCGATCGCGCCGCCGTGCACGTTCACCTTCTCCCGGTCGATCTCGGGCAGGTGGTGCAGCACGGACAGCGCCATCGCGGCGAACGCCTCGTTGATCTCCCACAGCGCCACCTCGGCCGCGTCGATCCCGCGCCGGGTCAGCAGCTTGCGGATCGCGCTGACCGGCGCCAGCGTGAACCGGTGCGGCTCGACCGCCGTCACCGCGCTGCCGACGACCTCGCCCAGCGGCTCCAGACCCAGCTCGGCCGCGACCTCCTCGGTGCCCATCAGCGCGGCGGCGGCCCCGTCGTTGATCGGCGAGGAGTTGCCCGCCGTGACCGGCCCCTTCTCCGAGAACGCCGAGTGCAGCTTGCGCAGCTTCTCGACGCTCGTCTCCGGCCGCACGGACTCGTCGCGCCGGATCGCCGTCCCGTCCGGGCGCTGCACCGGGAACGCGAAGCCCTCGTGCACGCCCGCGTCCCACGCGGCCGCCGCCCGGCGGTGCGAGCGCAGCGCGAACGCGTCCATCTGCGTCCGGGTCACGCCCAGCTCCAGGGCCACGTCCTCGGCGGCGCGCCCGAGCGGCACGGTCCACGTCGCGGGCATCCTCGGGTTGACCAGCCGCCAGCCCAGCACCGAGGACGCGGACTCCAACCGGTCCGGGAACGCCTTCTCCGCCCGCGGCACCACGAACGGGGCGCGGGTCATGCCCTCCACGCCGCCCGCGACCAGCAGGTCCGCGTCGCCGAGCGAGAGCGCCCGCGCCGCCTGCACGATCGCCTCGCCACCGGAGGCGCACAGCCGGTTGATCGTCGCGCCCGGCACGCTCGTCGGCAGCCCCGCGAGCAGAGCGGCCATCCGCGCCACGTCCCGGTTCTCCTCGCCCGCCCCGTTGGTGTTGCCGTAGAGGACGTCGTCGATCCTGGCCGGGTCCAGCCGGTGGGCGTGCCTGCGCAGCAGCTCGCTGATCGGCAACGACGCCAGGTCGTCCACCCGGATGCCCGCCAGTCCACCCCGGTAGCGGCCGAAGGGGGTGCGGGCGACGTCGAGGACCAGGGCTCGCGACATGCACCCCATCTTGCCCCCGAACGGAGCTCCCGGCTCCCCGTCGGCTACTCGGCGATGAAGAACGACACGAACGCCGACGCCGGTCTGGTCGTCTCCTCGGTGCCGAACGCCTTGATCTCGATCATGTGCGGGCCCGGCGCCAGACCGCTGGTGTTCAACGCCAGCCGCCACCGACCGGCCACGGCAGGCCCTTCCTCCGCCGTCGGGATGCTGGCCACCTGGTCGCCGTCCAGCCGGATCGTGAACCCGGCCAGCCCCGGCAGCCGCGCGGTCGTGCGCCTGCCCTCCAGGCCGTCCAGCACCACGTCGAGCACCAGCCGTCCGGCCTGCAACGGCTTGCCGTCCGGCAGGGGCTGCCCGCTCGCGTCGAGCACCTTCCCGTTGGCCCTGGCCAGGGCCAGTTCGTCACCGTTCAGCGGCTCGGTCTCGACGGTCGGGGCCGCCGGGGTCGGCGCGCCCGGCCGCGGCGCCAGCTCCAGGTCGACGTGGGTCAGCTGGATCCGCATGGTCCGCGGCGTCGCGACGCTGACCAGCAGGTGCTCGTCCTGCCCGAACAGCAGCAGCGCCTCCGGCGGCAGGTCGGCGACCACCGGGTAGCCGCTCTCCGGCAGCCACCCCGTGCCCGGCACGGCGGGGCGCAGCGGCACCGTCACCTTCCCGCCGACCACGGCGGTGAACTCGGGCGCGACCCCGGAGCCGTCCGCGTGCACGACGACCATCCGCAGCTGCCCGCCGAGCACGTCGGCCACCGAGCCCACGGTCTGGTTCGAGGTGGTCCCACCACCCGCCTCGACCCGGATGTTCGGCGACGCGACCAGCGGCGGCGGCGTCGTGGCCTTGCCCGCGAACGCGATCAGGTCCACGTGCACCCGTTCACCGGACGGCCCCACGATGCCGACCAGCGCGGTCGCCTCCGCCCACTGCGGCGCCACCTCGCCCTTCGCCACCAGCGCGCCGTCCCGCAGCACCCGCACGCCGTCGCGGCGCAGCACCACCTCCCACCGCTGGCTCACGCCGAGGCGCGCGGTGGGCACGGGGTGCGGCTGCTCCTCGGTCGGCGCGATCCGCGGCGTCCCCGGCGCCACCAGCACCTGCGCGCTCGTCCTGCCCCCGTTCGACGAGATCCGGGCGCGGATGGTGCCCGGCGGCAACCCGACGGCGTCGACCGCGCGGTTCGGCGTCTCCTCCGCCGCGGTGCCGGAGACCACGCTGACCGGGCCGGGAACCAGGTCAAGGAACAGCTCGCCGTCCACGCCCGGCGCGTCCGTCTCCACCGCGAACCGGCCGAGTTCGTCCGAGTCGGCCAGCGCGAACGGGGCCCGCGAGCGCAGCGCCACCGGAGCCGCGGCGCAGTTGCTGCTGATCACCAGCCTGCGCGCGTCGTCACCCCGACCGGCGGTGGCGCGGGCGCAGTCCTCCCGCGTGGCCAGCCGCCACCTGGCCGGGTCGGGGTCGTCCGGCTGGTCGAACCGGTCCACCAGCACGTACCTGCCGTCGGACGACGTGTTTGTGCGCGGCGTGCCGGATCCGGTCGCGGGCGCGGAGCGCTTGCCGAACGGGTCGACCGCGCGCACCTCGACCCGGTACTCCTGCCCGTCGTCCAGGCCGTCGAGCTGGGCGACGGGCTGCGCGACCAGCAGCGTGCGGTCGAGCGAGTCCCTGCCCCACCGCACCTCGAAGCCGGGGGCGTCGCCGGACCACCTCACCTGCAGCCGTTCCGGCCCCGACTGCACCGAAAGCCCTTGGGGCGTCTGGGGTTCGTCGGTCGACGACGGCAGCAGAACGCCCGCGCCCGCGAACTTCGTCAACGACGTCGGCGGCGGCGGGACCGGCTTCGGCACCGCGGACGGCTCGGTCAGCCCCGCGTTGCGCAGGACCACGACGGTCCCGACGAACAGCACGAGACCGGCTGCCACCACGGCGATCCGACGTCGGTCCATGGCGTCAAGCTAGGCCGAGCACCGACCGCGGTCACTAGTCGTTGTCGACCCGAGATCAACCGGTCCGGATCTCGAAGGTCTGCCGCGTGTCCCTCGGGGGCGCCGCCGAGTCCTCCGGCCGCACCCGCACGGTCACCTGGTGGCCGCCGGATCCCAGTTCCGCGGTGTCCAGCCAGAACTCGTACCGCCCGCCTGCCGACGGTCCGCCCGCCGTGGTGGGCAGCGTGACGATCCGGTCGCCGTCCAGGTCCACCTCGATGCCCGAGGTCGGCGCGATGACGTGGTCGTGGCCGCCGCGCAGCTCCACCACCAGCCGGACCACGCCGCCCCGCGGGAACTGCGTCGGCGGCGTCGCTCTGGTCTCGTGCTCCACGCTCAGCTTCGGCTGGGCGACCCGCGCCACCAGCGCACCCAGGTCGTTGAGCCGTGCCAGCTTCCGGGCAGGTGCAGTCGACCCGTCGCGCACCACCACGTTCGCGTTGACCGAGTCGATGTCGGTGGTCGACGTGAGCCGCAGCTCCGGCGAGTCGCCGAGCGCCGGATCGGGCAGCGGGAAGTCGGCGTAGAGCGTGGTCGGCACCGTCGGACCGACCGTGCCCCAGGGGAACATCGGCTTCGCGGGCACCTCGCGTTCGCCGAAGCGGACGGTGACCTGGGCGTTGTTGTTGCCGTACACGTCCGCCACGACCCGCAGCGACTCCGCGCCCGCGAACTGCGCCGACGAGACGGTGCCCAGCGTCGTCGCGTTCGGCTTCCGCTCCGACCGCCCGAGCGGGATGATCGACGTGGACTGCGGGTTCTTCGCCGCGCCGCCGACCCCGAACGAGTCGATCGTCGTGCCCCTGGCGTTGCGGAAGGCCAACCTCGCGCGCGCCGACTTCCACGGCACGGCGGCCGGAGCCGCGGCCAGCACCTCGCCGTCGCGCACCGCCACCACCGCGTCCGGCAGGATCCGCAGCTCCCACCGGTGCCGCACGCCGTTCGTCGGCACGAGCGACCGGCCGCTCACCGGCACGACCCGCGACGTCGTCGGCACGTCCACGCCCTGACTGAAGCTCGCGCCGAACGGGTTGACGTGCATGATCACCGCGCCCGGCGGGATCGGGGCGGGCGCCGTCACGCTGTCGTACATGCCCAGCCACGGCAGGTCGTCGTACGGCTCCGGCAGCAGCGTGATCGACACCTCCTGGTTGAGGCCGTTCGGGTCCGTGCCGGGACCGTCCATCGTCAGCATCACGCGGCCGACCTCGCCGTCGTTCGCCTGCTGCGGTTCCGTCAGCACGAGCGGCATGTTCGACTGGAGTTCGGCGTTGTCGCAGGTGATCTCCACCCGCTTCACCCCCGGCAGCGTCCGCAGCCCGAGGCAGTCCTCGTCGCCGAGCGCGCGCCACCGGTGCGACGACAGGGCAGCGCGGCCGTCGAAGTGGTCGACCGGCGCGACCAGGTGGTCCGCCCACGCCACGTTGTAGAGCAGCCGCGGCACGACCGTCGTGCTCGACGGCGCCGACCGGCGGCCCTCGGCGTCGACGGCCCGCACCTCGACCTCGACCTCGTCGTTGGCCATCAGCCCGGTCAGCTCGGTCTCCGGCACCAGCACCAGCCGCACCTGGTCCAGCCAGCGCACCTCGTACCCGTAGCCGACCGTCGGCGTCCACATCACCCGCACGCTGGTGATGTCCAACGCCGTCAGCTTCAGGTCGGACGGCGCCGAGAGGGCCTGCCTCTCCGCCCGGTAGTCGACCCGGTCGTCGACGAACCGGGTGAGGCTCACCCGGTCGTCCGACTCGACCAGCGGCGGCGGGACCTGCGTGCGCAGCACCACCACGGCTCCCGCGACCACGGCCAGTCCTCCGACGACGGCGATCAGCCTGCGACGCTCCACGCGTCGACCCTACGAGGTCCACGCCCGCGCGGTGGTGCCCTCCAGCGAAACAAGACGGCCACCGCGCGCCCCGATCGCCCGCAACGCCTCCGCGGCCCCACCCGAAGCCAGGTCGATCACCACCTCGGTCCGCTCCGCGACCTCGTGGGCGTCCAACGCCAGCCGGGCCTGGTGACCCGCGTCGATCGTCTTCGCCAGCCCGCCGGTGGAGGCGAGCGACCCGCGCGCGGCCCCGAGCCTGCCCAGCGCGTCGTCCACGGCGTCCAGCAGCGCGGAACGGTTGCCCTCGCACATCGCCCGCACCAACTCCGGCCGAGACCCGGCGACCCGCGTGCCGTCGGTGAACGACCCGGCGGCCAGCGCGAGCGCCAACGGCCCACCATCAGCCCCCACGGTGGCGAGCACCGCGGCCAGGATGTGCGGCAGGTGCGAAATTCGCCCGACGGCCGAGTCGTGCTCGGCCGCACCGGCAGGCACCACGTGCGCCCCGGTGGCCAACGCCAACTCGACGACCTCCCGCAACACCACGGGATCCGGCTCGTCCTCGACCGCCACGACCCAGGCGGCACCGCGGAACAGTTCGGCGCTACCAGCGGCCCACCCGGAGGTGGAGGAGCCCGCCATCGGATGCCCACCCACGTACCGAGCACCGGGAACCAGCCGCCGAACAGCGTCGTCCACCGGCCCCTTCACGCTCACCACGTCGGTCAGCTTCACCGAGGGGCAGAGAACCGCCACGCGCCGCAGGACGTCGTCGACAGCGGGCAACGGCACAGCGACCACGACCAGCGCGTCCACCTCCCCGGCCCGCGACAACGCCGCGTCCAGGTCCTCGACGACGTCGAAGCCGTCCGCCACCGCCGAAGCGGCATCCTGACCGGATTTCGTGGCACCCCACGCGGTCCAGCCCGCAGCCACGGCGGCCCGCAGCACAGAACCACCGATCAACCCAAGTCCAAGCACGCACAGGTCAGGCACACCCACATCCTGCCGGCGCCACCCCCACCCGCCCACCACAGCTCAACGCAAGTGGAAGCACGCACCCCGACTCACCACGCCAAGCGAAAGCACACAACTCAAGGAAGGCCCAGACCCCACCCCGCCCCCGATCCGAAGCGCCCTCATGACCGTCCGCTCCGGGTCAAGGCATCTTTCCCGCCTTGACGCGGCGCGGTCGGCCATGGAGACCGTTGCGCAACGGGGGCACCCAAGATCAACCACGCAAGAAGCCAAAACTGTCGGACCCCCTACGTACCGTCGATCCCGGAGCCCCATCGCTCGCGCGCAGACGGGTATCGCCCCCGAATCAACCCTAACGCCGAGGTCCGACAGTTCCTCTGAGTCGAGGTCCGACACCCCCTCAGCCGAGCCGACCCGGCCGAACCCACCTCACCCCAAGGCGTCCAAGGCGAACGCCGTGTACAGCACCACCCCGTGCTCCATGGCCGCGTCGTCGAACAGGACGCGGTTGGAGTGGTTCGCCTCAGCCTCCGCGAGTTCGACCGAAGGCGGGCAGGCGCCCAGGAACGCCATCGCCCCCGGCACCTGCTCGAGCACGTACGAAAAGTCCTCCGCCCCCATCAGCGGGTCGGCCATCGGCTCGGACCACGTCGCCCCGATGGCCGTCGCCGCCAGGTCGAGGACGTGCCGACCGACCTCCTCGTCGTTCACCGTCACCGGGTAGCCGGGGACGATCTCGACCTCCGCCCTGCACCCGTGCGCGGCGGCGACGTGCTCGCACACCTGCCGGATCTCCTTGTGCACCAACGTCCGGGTGGTTTCCGACAGCGTGCGGATGGTGCCTTCCAGGAACGCCGTCTCGGGGATGATGTTGGTGGTCGTGCCCGCGGTCAGGTGGGCGATCGTGACCACGGCGGGCTCGTGCACGCTGACCCGTCGGGCGACCATCGTCTGCAGGGCGCCGACCATCGCGGCGGTCGGCGGAACCGGGTCGACGGCGTCGTGCGGCATGCCGCCGTGGCCGCCGCGACCGGTGACCGTGACGTGGAAGGAGTCGGCCGACGCCATGATCGGTCCCGGCCTGCACGTGACGACCCCGGACCGCAGGGTGGACGTGATGTGGATGGCCAACGCCTTCGAGACCCGCGGTCCGGCGGCGTCGAGCAGTCCTTCCTCCAGCATGAACCGGGCGCCGTGCTGCCCCTCCTCGCCGGGCTGGAACATGAACACGACCTGCCCGGCCAGGTCCGCGCGGCGTTCGCACAGCAGCCGCGCCGCCGAAGCGAGCATGGCCACGTGCGTGTCGTGGCCGCACGCGTGCATCGTGCCGTCCACTTCGGACGCGTAGTCGAGGCCGGTGTCCTCCTGGAGCGGCAGGGCGTCCATGTCGCCGCGCAGCAGCACCGTGGGACCGGGTTTCCCGCCCTCCAGCACGGCCACGACGGCACTGGTCCGCTCGCCCTTGGTGATCTTCAGGGGCAGGTCCGCCAGTGCGCTCAGGACGGCTGCCTGCGTCACCGGCAGGTCGAGGCCCTGCTCGGGGTGGCGGTGCACCTGCCTGCGCAGCGCGACGGTCCGCGGTTGCACGGCCCGAGCCGCGTCGAGGAGTCCGGCGAAGCGGGGATCCAGAGTTGCGCTCATGGGTCGATACTGACATCGGACGGGCCCTCGGCGCTGCTCCCGGAGGCCCCGTGCTACCTGTGCGTCGGCTGCCCCCTACGGTGTGCTCATGGCAGAGCAGGAGCCGGTCAACGGCTTCGCCGTGGCGGTCGTCCGGGAGGACGGCCGTTGGCGGTGCAGCACGATGGACAGCTCCGCGCTGTCCGAACTGGACGCGGCTATCACCGAGCTGCGCCAACTCCGGTCGACCGGCGCGGCCTTCGGGCTGCTCGCCGTCGACGACGAGTTCTTCATCATCCTGCGACCGGTGCCGGGCGGGGTGTCCCTGCTGCTGTCCGACGCGGCGGCGGCCCTCGACTACGACATCGCCGCGGACGTCCTCGACCTCCTGCGCATCGACCCGCCGGACGAGGAGGACGAGGAGCTGTGGCCGGAAGGCGACCTCGGCGTCCTCAGCGACCTCGGGATGCCGAAGCACGAGATGCAGATCGTCGTGGACGAGGTGGACCTCTATCCCGACGAGCAGCTGCAGATGATCGCGCAGCGCTGCGGCTTCGTCGACGAGTTCACGAAGCTGCTCGACAAGCTCCAGGCGTGACCCCCACCCCCGAGGACATGGTGCGCGCGGCACTGGCCGCCGCCCGCCGCGCTCCCGCGACCGGGGACGTCCCGATCGGCGCGGCCGTCTTCGGCCCGGACGGCGTCGAGCTGGCCGCGGCGTGCAACGCCCGTGAAGCCACCGGCGACCCGACCGCCCACGCCGAGGTCCTCGCCCTCCGCGCGGCCGCGGCCGTCCACGGCGACGGCTGGCGGCTGACCGGCTGCACCCTGGCCGTCACCGTGGAGCCGTGCACGATGTGCGCGGGCGCCCTCGTGCTCGCCCGCGTGGACAGGGTCGTGTTCGGCGCGTGGGAGCCCCGCACCGGCGCCGTCGGCTCCCTGTGGGACGTGGTCCGCGACCGCCGCCTCAACCACCGGCCGGAGGTGCGCGGCGGCGTGCTGGAGCCCGAGTGCGCCGCGCTGCTGGCCGACTTCTTCACCGATCACCGCTCCGTGTGATCAGCGGCATGGTTCGCGGGTCTCCTCGCGGGGTAACCGTGGGGCATGAGCATCGTGGACAAGGCCAAGGACAAGGCGCAGCAGCTGATCGGTGAGGTCAAGGAGAAGATCGGCGAGAAGACCGACAACCCGACCCTCCGCGTCGAAGGCCAGGCCGACCAGGTCGAGGGCCACGCCAAGGAAGCGGGCCACGACCTGCGCGACAACACCGCCGACGGCGTCGCCGGCCTCAAGGACAAGTTCAACAGGTAACCCGCTCGACAGCCCCGGACACCCGTCTTGTATTGTTCTTAGCGGTGGCGTGTCCGAGCGGCCGAAGGAGCACGCCTCGAAAGCGTGTGAGGTGAAAGCCTCCGTGGGTTCAAATCCCACCGCCACCGCCAGTCGAAGAGCCCCGCACCTCACGAGGTGCGGGGCTCTTCGCGTTCCAGCTCAGTTTTCCCAGCGCAGGCAGTGCGGGGGCGCCTCGGCGGCGGTGATGCCGATCGCGGGCGCGAGGGGGACGCGTTCGAAGATCACCGGGCCGACCTGGACCGAGGACGTGTCCAGCAGGTGCACCACTGCGCCCATGATCGCCGCCACTGCGGCCAGCGCCGCCAGTTGTTCTCACCAGCGCCGGCACGACCAGGAGAAGCTCAACGACCAGCTGCTGGGCGCCGAGCCGGTGTTCCGCATCGCGTGGCGCGTCCAGGACTGGTACGGGGTGGCCCCGCAGTCAGTCCGACAGCCGCACCGGCAGCGACGTGAGGCCGCGGAACAGCGGTGAGTGCTGGTAGGTGAGGACGTCCGCGGCCAGCTCCCACGTCGGGAACCGGTCCAGCAGCCTCCCGAAGGCGATCTCGCCCTCCATGCGGGCGAGCGGGGCTCCCAGGCAGAAGTGGACGCCGTGGCCGAACGCCAGGTGGCCCGCCTGCCTGGTCGGGTCGAACTCGTCCGGCCGGTCGAAGCGGGCGGGGTCGCGGTTGGCCGCGGCGAGGGCGACCAGCACCACCTGCCCCTCCGGGACCGTGACGTCGCCGATCTCCACGGGTTCCGAGGTGAACCGCGGCGTGGCGGTGACCAGCGGGCCGTCGAAGCGCAGGAACTCCTCCACGGCGCCGGGCAGCCGGGAGCGGTCCGCGCGCAGCGCCGCCAGCTCGTCCGGGTTCCGCAGCAGCGCCAGCACGCCGCTGGAGATCAGGTTGACGGTCGTCTCGTACCCGGCGGTCAGCACGAGCAGCGCGGTGGACACCAGTTCGGCGTCGCTCAGCTCCGAGTCGACCAGCGCGCCCAGCAGGTCGTCGGTCGGGGTGGTCCGCTTGGCCTCGACCAGTCGGCCGAAGTACGCGGTCATCTCCCGGTCCGCCGCCCCGTAGTCCTCGTCGTGGCTCTCGGTGGACAGCACCGCGCCCCACGC
The DNA here is from genome assembly GCA_049997955.1 of Umezawaea sp. cmx-9-4. Lineage (GTDB taxonomy): Bacteria > Actinomycetota > Actinomycetes > Mycobacteriales > Pseudonocardiaceae > Umezawaea. The sequence continues at coordinate 19,161 of JAEBDY010000022.1, forward strand.
CGCCAGCTCGTCCCGGTCGGCCGCGGGGACGCCCAGCAGCTCGCAGATCACCAGGAACGGCAGCGGCAGCGCGAAGTCGGCGACCAGGTCGACCTCGCCCGCCAGCGCGTCCAGCAGCCCCTCGGTGACCGCCTCGACCCGCGGCCGCAGCCCCTCGACCCGCCGGGCGGTGAACGTGCTGTTCAACGGCTTGCGCAACCGCGTGTGGTCGGCTCCGTCGCTGTTGAGCATGTGGAACAGCGGCGGCAGGTCCGGCGGGGTGAAGCGCTTGCGCAGCCTCTGGTCGGCCAGTGCGGCCCGCGCCTCGGCGTACCCGGTGACGATCCACACCGCCCGGCCGCCGGGATCGGTGATCCTCTCCACCGGGGCCCCGGCCCGCGACCGGGCGAGGACCGGGTGCGGGTCGGCGTAGTACTGCTCGCTGAAGAACATGGTTCCCCCCTCGCTCCGATGCTCTCGCCATCGGGCCGACGGGGCCAGCGGGTCCGCTAGGGGCGGACGCAGCACGAGGCGCTTGCCACCTCGTCAGGTCGCAAGCGCCTCGTCCTTGATCCGCTGTGTGGTGCCGGCGCTGGGAGGGCCACCGGCTCGCACCCTCGTGATCAGCCTAGCGCATCTTCGAACACACGTTCGAGTGATCCTGTCACCTTTTGGTTGCAGAGAGGACCGCGAAGCGTGAGCTGACCCTATCTATCCACGCCTGCGAACGGTTCGTTACGGGAGATGTCAACCTCGCGATGGGCGGGTTAACCGTTAGTAACTAAGCCTTCCTTCGTTCACTCGATACGGGGAAGATCTGCGGACCCGCCAACATCCGGAGGACGTTTTGAGACGATCACTGCCCCGCGTCGGACTGGCGGTCACCGCTGCCACCGCCGTGACGCTGGCCGTGGCCCTGCCGGTCACCGCGAACGCCGCGCCGAGCCCGGACGCGCTCATCGCCGAGGTGTACGGCGGCGGAGGCAACTCCGGCGCGACTCTCACCCAGGACTTCGTCGAGCTGGCCAACAAGGGCGCGGCACCGGTCGCCGTCGACGGCTGGAGCGTGCAGTACCTGCCCGCGAGCGCCAGCGCGGGCAGCACGTGGCAGGTCACCCCGCTGGCGGGTTCGATCGCCGCGGGCGGGCGCTTCCTCGTCGGCGAGGCCAAGGGCACCGGCGGCACGATCGAGCTGCCGACGACCGACGCCACCGGCACGATCGCCATGTCCGGGACCGGCGGCACGATCGCGCTCGTCTCCGGCGCCACCGCGTTGACCTGCAAGACCGTCGCGGCCTGCGCCGCGGACGCGAGCGTGAAGGACCTGGTCGGCTACGGCACGGCGACCGTCGTCCGCGAGGGCGCGGCGACCGCCAACCTCGGCAACACGACGTCGGCCGCCCGCGCCGCGGCGCTGCCCGACACCGACGACAACGCCGCCGACTTCGCCGTCGGCGCGCCGACCCCGGTCAACAGCAAGGGCCAGACCCCCGGCGGCGGCGACCCGGACCCCGATCCCGATCCCGACCCCGTGCCCGGTGACAAGCGCGTCCACGACATCCAGGGCTCCGGCCGGGTGTCGGCGCTGGTCGGCCAGCAGGTCGTCGGCGTGCCCGGCATCGTCACGGGCACCCGCACGTCCGGCGACCGCGGGTTCTGGATCCAGGACACCCAGGTCGACGGCGACGCGCGCACCAGCGAGGGCGTCTTCGTCTACACGAACGCCGTCCCGTTCACCGTCGTGCCCGGTGACTCCGTGCTGGTCAGCGGCACCGTGGCCGAGTACCGGCCCGGCGGCGACACCGGCACCAACCAGACCCTGACCGAGATCGCCACGCCCACGCGGATCACCGTCGTGTCGCAGGGCAACCCGGTCCCGGCGGCCGAGGTGATCACCCCCACGTCCATCCCCGAGGCCTACGCCCCGGACGCGGGCGGCGCGACCATCGAGACCCTCCCGCTGGACCCGGCCAAGTACGCGCTCGACTTCCTGGAGGCCCGCGAGGGTCAGCTCGTCCAGGTGAACGACGCCCGCTTCACCGGTCCCGTCAACGAGTTCGGCGAGGGCTTCATCACCACCAAGCCGCAGCAGAACCCGGCGGCCCGCGGCGGCACCGTCTACCTCGGCTACGACCAGCCCAACAGCGGCCGCCTGAAGGTCAAGGCCGGTAGCGCGGCGCTGCCCAAGGCGAACGTCGGCGACGTGCTCAAGGGCGCGACCGTGGGGGCGCTGGAGTACACCAACTTCGGCGGCTACACCCTCGCCACCAACTCGCTCGGCACCTACACGTCCGGCGGCCTCACCCCCGAGGTCACCGGCGGCCAGAGGAAGAGCGAGCTGTCCGTCGCGACCTACAACGTCGAGAACCTGGCGCCGGGCAACCCGCAGGCCAAGTTCGACCGGCTCGCGGCCGCGGTCGTCACCAACCTCAAGAGCCCGGACGTCGTGGTGCTGGAGGAGATCCAGGACAACAACGGCGCCACCGACGACGGCACGGTCGCGGCGGACGTGACGCTGGCGAAGTTCGCCGACGCCATCGCCGCGGCGGGCGGCCCGCGCTACCAGTCGCGGCAGATCGACCCCGGCAACAAGACCGACGGCGGTGAGCCGGGCGGCAACATCCGGGTCGCGTTCCTGTTCAACCCGGCGCGGGTGTCGTTCGTGGACAAGCCCGGCGGCGACGCGACCACCCCGGTCGCCGTCGTGAAGGACAAGGGCCGCGCCGCGCTGTCCGTCTCGCCGGGTCGCGTCGACCCGGCGAACCCGGCGTGGAACAGCAGCCGCAAGCCGCTCGTCGGCCAGTTCACCTTCCGCGGTCGCACCGTGTTCGTGGTCGCCAACCACTTCAACTCCAAGGGTGGCGACCAGGCGATGCACGGCCGCTTCCAGCCGCCCGCCCGCAGCTCCGAGGTGCAGCGCCTGGCGCAGGCCACGTCGCTGCGCACGTTCGTGGACCAGGTGCAGGCGGTCGACAAGGGCGCGAACATCGTGATCGCCGGTGACATCAACGACTACCAGTTCTCACCCGTGGTGAAGAAGCTGACGGCGGGCGGCGCGGTGGTCGACCTGATCAGCACCCTGCCGCCCCTGGAGCGCTACAGCTACGTCTTCGAGGGCAACGCGCAGACGCTCGACCACCTGCTCATCAGCAAGAACATCAAGCGCTACGACTACGACGTGGTGCACATCAACGCCGAGTTCGCCGACCAGGCGAGCGACCACGACCCGCAGGTCGTGAAGCTGCGGCCCAGCACGGGCTACGCCGCCCTCGACGAGGTGCTGTTCCTCGTCGAGGACCTGCTGGAGCGGCTCCACCAGGTCTGACGCACGACAACGGGGCCCGCTCCGGCGGGCCCCGTTCGCGTTCCCTACGTGCTGGTGGCACCCGCGGTGCCGGCCACCACGACCGCGGCCGTGACACCGGCCTGGATCGCCCGCACGGCCTTCTTCACCGCGGCACCGGCCCAGTCGCCCGTGCTGATCTCCCCGGCCCGCGCCTTGAGCGCCTTCTTGTCGCCGTCCACGACCTTCGGCACGACGCCGATGGCGTGCAGCAGGGCGATCAGCGCTCCCGCCCGCTCGCTCGGCTGCCCGCCGCCCACGAGCGCCGCCGTCAGCTCCGCCCGCACGGAGTCCTCGTGCGCCGAGTCGACCGCGGGCCACGTCCTGCGCGGGAACAGCCCGAGCACCTTGTCCTTGTCCTGCCGGATCAGCCCGCGCCCGGCGAGCGCGTCCAGCACGGTCTCGCGCACGTTCTTGGTGAGCACCTCGACCGCCCGCTGCGGCTTGGCGGGAGCCTTCTCCGCCAACCGCGCCAACCCGGCCTCCAGCACCGGCTCGTCGAGCGCGGCGGTGTCCATCACGTGCAGCTTCCCGCCCTCTTCCGCGACCCGTCCGGCGTTGACCAGGTCCACCAGCACGGCGCCCGCGAGCGCGTGGTCGGTGGAGGTGCCGTCGGTGATCAGTCGGCCGGAGTCGTCGTCCAGGAGGAGGAGCAGCAGGTCCTCGGCAAGGGTCGGCATGCTTCGACGCTAGCGCAGACGACGGCGGCCCGGACCTCGAAGTGGAGTCCGGGCCACCGGGAATCGCGAACGTCCGTCAGCAGGACTTCCAGGCGAACTCGTAAGTGGCGCTGACCCGGCCCTCGGTGGAATCCATCGCCATGAAGTTGGACGCCTCCGCACCCGAGGTGCCGCGGGTGACGCGCAGTTCCGAATTGATGTTCAGGTTGCGGTTCTCGCCGCACGGCGCGTAAACGATGTCACCGCTCGCGGAACTGTCGGTCGTTTCCCAGCCGTCGCTGAACGGCCCGGAGAACGCGTGGTTCCGAATTGTCGTCGGCGACTGCCCGGCGAAGTAGTAGCTCGCCCGCTGCAAGCCCCTGGCGCCCGCCTCGAGGTGGGCGAAACCGCGGTAGGTGATCCGCGAGATCCCGTAGGTCATCCCGTCCGCGTTGCCCACCCGCAGGCTGAGCTGGCAGTTCTTCCGGAAGTCCGTCGGCTTCGCGCCCGGACCGCTCTGCGCGAGGAAGTCGCTGAAGCTCACCCGGAACGACTCGCCGTCCGTGGACGGCGCCACCGACGCCGTGCCCGCGGGGCAGCCGGAACCGTTGACCGTGACCACTTCCACGGTGATGTCCGAGGGAGGAGGAGCGAATTCCGCGGTACCGGTGGGAATGATCGCCGAAAAGATCAGCGCCGCGACCGTCGTCGTACCCAGCATGGTGGACCTCTCTGTCCCTGCTGTGCGAAAGGCGGCGGGGGCGAAATATATCGCCGCCACCAACGACGATCTGCCGCCGGACGGGTGACCGGGAACCCCGCGGACGACTGAGGCCCGGACACCACGTGGTGTCCGGGCCTCAGTCCTCAACGCGGAGGATACGGGATTTGAACCCGTGAGGGGGTTAACCCAACACGATTTCCAGTCGTGCGCACTAGGCCACTATGCGAATCCTCCGTGGTCCAGCCTAGCGGAGGACTGGTTGACCGAACAAAACGGCTGGTGGGCCGGGGTGGGAATCGGGGTCGGACCCCACCCCGGCGCGATCGGCCGAGGATCTGCCACGTCCCGATGGCGCCGCCCGGAGCGGACTGCGCCGCGCCCGACGTCCCGCCCGCCGAGTTGTTCACGTAGACCGCGACCAGGCCGGAGGCCGTGATGACGGCGTCCGCGTCGCTCGCGACCCCGCCGCTGCCGCCGATCGCCTGCCACGCGCCGAACGGCGCACCGGGCGCGGACTGGCCCGCCGCCGAACAGGCGGACGTGCCCGTTGTCGCCGAGGCTGCCGGGACCGCCGTTGATCAGCATGTCCCCCTGCCCCAGCTCGCCCTTGGCGATGGGGTGGGCGACCTCCGAGTACTCCAGCGACTCGGTGTTGAAGCCGCCCGAGCCGCTCGGCCCCGGCGTCCCCCACGCCATCGAGATGAAGCCCGAGCAGTCACGTCGCCACCCGGACGGGTGGAACGGCGCGTACTGGCTGTACGGCACCTGCTGGTCCACCCACGTCCGCGCCCTCGCCATGACGTCGCGCCGGGTGATCGGGGCGAGCGCCCCCGCGTTCGCGGCGCTCTGGGCCACCTCGAGCTGCGGTGCGGTCACGTCCGGTGCCGCCGACGCGGTGCCGCCCTCCCCGCGACCACCCCCGTCGTCATCGCGGCCACGGCCAGCGCCAGCGCGCTCGCGGTTCTCGTGATCTTGTTCCAGGACAACGTGATCCCCCCGGTTTCCTTCGCCTCGGTGCGGACCTCGTCCGCTCTGCGACGAACACTGGTTCGCGGACGTTCAAGAAACCTGGAACGGCTCTTCAGGAACCCTTTGAGGGCTTTGAGGTCGGTCCGCGCGGGGGGCGGATCGCGACCGGCTACACTTGCCTCGGACCTCGTGCGGTACTCATCTCGCGAATCTCCCCAGGGCCGGAAGGCAGCAAGGATAAGCGGGCTCTGGTAGGTGCACGGGGTCCCCTTTTTTTGCCCTGGTCGAGCGGGTCCGCTCCCAGCGCGTCGGAGAACGTCGGACCTCACCGGTAGGGTCTGCGAACGTGGCGCTCGCCCTATACCGCAAGTACCGACCGGCCACCTTCGCCGAGGTGGTCGGGCAGGAGCACGTCACCGATCCGCTGCGCATCGCGCTCGGTGCGGGCCGGATCAACCACGCCTACCTGTTCTCCGGGCCGCGTGGTTGTGGCAAGACGTCCAGTGCTCGGATCCTGGCGCGCTCGCTGAACTGCGCAAAGGGGCCGACACCCGACCCGTGCGGCGAGTGCAACTCGTGCGTCGGGCTGGCGCCGAACGGTTCCGGCACGGTCGACGTGGTGGAGCTCGACGCGGCCAGCCACGGTGGTGTGGACGACGCCCGCGAGCTGCGGGACAAGGCGTTCTACGCCCCGGCCGAGGCCAAGTACCGGGTGTTCATCGTCGACGAGGCGCACATGGTCACGACGCAGGGCTTCAACGCCCTGCTGAAGATCGTGGAGGAGCCGCCGGAGCACCTGATCTTCATCTTCGCGACCACCGAGCCGGAGAAGGTGCTGCCGACCATCCGGTCGCGCACGCACCACTACCCGTTCCGGCTGATCCCGCCCGGCGCGATGCGGGCCCTGCTGGAGCGCAACTGCGCGGCCGAGGGCGTGACGGTCGCCCCGGCGGTGTTCCCGCTGGTCATCCGCGCGGGCGGTGGTTCGGCCCGCGACACGCAGTCGGTGCTCGACCAGCTGCTGTCCGGCGCGGGCCCGGAGGGCGTGACGTACGAGCGGGCCATCGCGCTGCTCGGCGTGACGGACGTGGCGCTGATCGACGACGTGGTCGACGGGCTGGGCGCGGGCGACGGCTCGGCGGTGTACGGCACCGTCGACAAGCTCGTGGAGGCCGGGCACGACCCGCGCCGGTTCGCCGCCGACCTGCTGGAGCGGTTGCGCGACCTGGTGCTGCTGTGCGCGGTGCCCGACGCCGCCGACCGCGGCCTGGTGTCGGCTCCGGAGGACGAGCTGGTCCGGATGGTGGTGCAGGCCAAGAAGATCGGTCCGGCGACGCTGACCAGGTTCGCCGAGATCGTCCACACCGGACTGGTCGACATGCGCGGCGCGACCGCGGCCCGGATGGTGCTGGAACTGGTGTGCGCGCGGATGCTGCTGCCCGCGGCGAGCGACACCGAGGCCGCTCTGCTCCAGCGCGTCGAGCAGCTGGAGAAGCGGCCCGCCGCCGCTCCCGCTCAGGCCGCGGGCCCGCCGACCCCTGGTCCCGCTCCCGCCGTCCAGATCCCCGCTGCCCAAGCACCGGCCGCCCAGGCTCCCGCTGCCCAGGCACCCGCGGCACCGCCCGCCCCGGCGAACGGCAAGCCCGCCTTCCAGCGGCCCTCCCAGCGCACCGCTGAGCCCGAGCCCGCCGCCGCCCCGCCCAGCCGTCCCGAACCGGCCGCCGCGGCCACCCCGCCGCCCGCGCCGGAACCGGTGGCCGAACCCGAGGGCACGGACGTCGCCGCGGTCCGCCGCCGGTGGGCGGAACTGGTCGCGGCCGTCCGAGCGCTCAACCCGGTCGCCGGGGCGATGCTCGGGCCCGCCACGGTGGCGGAGGTCGAGGGCACCTCCATCGTCCTGACGCACCCGTCCGCGCCCATCGCAGGCAGGCTCACGTCCGAGCCGCGCAACGCCGGGGCCATCACCCAGGCGTTCGGCAAGGTCCTCGGCGGCGACTGGCAGATCAGCGTCGTGCACGGTGAACCGGGCTCCGGTCCGGTGCGCCCGGCCCAGGTCAAGGCCAGCAGGCCCGCGCCGACGCGGCCGAGCCAGGCGGGCAAGGCCCCCGCACCGGAGCCGCCGCAGCGGCAGGCGCCGTCCGCCCGCCCGCCCGCCGACGACGTGCCGCCGCCGCCCGAGCCGCCGGACCTCGACGAGCCCCCCCTGCCGCCGGAGCCGGTGGACGAGGAGGAGATGCTCGCCGAGGCGAGCCTGCCCAGGGACCCGGCCGCGGTCGCGACGACCGCCGACCCCGAGGCCGCCGTCCTGCAACTGCTGGCCGACCAGTTGGGCGCACGTCCGCTGAAGTCGGAGCGCGCCAAGCGCTGAGCAGTACAACGGGTGGAGGGCGTACCGCGTTCGCGGTACGCCGAGATGTCTGCGGCAGGAGGACGATCTTCGCGTCCGATCGGACCACTCTTGAGGGACCACAACGGATCCCCCCAGGAGCAAGTGATGATCGAGGTAGCGAACCTCACCAAGCGGTACGGGTCCAAGACCGCCGTCGACGGGCTCACGTTCTCCATCAAGCCCGGCACCGTGACCGGTTTCCTCGGTCCGAACGGCGCGGGCAAGTCGACCACCATGCGGATGCTCGTCGGGCTCGACACGCCGACGACCGGCATGACGAAGGTCAACGGCAAGCGCTACGCCGACCACCGCGCGCCGCTGCGGGAGATCGGGGTGCTGCTGGAGGCCCGCGCCGTGCACCCCGGCCGCTCCGCCCGTGACCACCTGCTCGCGATCGGTGCGACGCACGGCATCTCCGCCAAGCGCGTGGACCACGTGCTGGACATGGTCGGCCTGACCGAGGTCGCCAAGCGCCGGGTGGGCAAGTTCTCCCTCGGCATGGGGCAGCGGCTGGGCATCGCCGTCGCCCTGCTGGGCGACCCGAACACCATCATGCTGGACGAGCCGGTCAACGGCCTCGACCCGGACGGCATCAAGTGGATCCGCCAGCTCCTCAAGGACTTGGCCGCCGAGGGCCGCACGGTCTTCATCTCCTCCCACCTCATGAGCGAGATGGCGCTGACCGCCGAACACCTGATCGTGGTCGGCCGCGGCAAGCTCATCGCCGACGTGTCGGTCAAGGACCTGATCCAGTCCGCCGCTCGCGGCGTGCACGTCCGAACCCCCCAGGAGACCGCGCTCGTCCGTGCCCTCAACGGTGACGGCGTGCGGATCACCGCGGTCGGCGGCGGCATCCTCGACGTGATCGGCCGGACCACGGAGGACATCGCGAACCGCGCGCTGGCCGCCGGGATCCCGCTGTACGAGCTCACCCCCCAGCGCGCGTCGCTGGAGGAGGCCTACATGGAGTTGACCCAGGAGTCCGTCGAATACCGCGGCACCACCACCAGCACGTCGTTCGGAGAGGCAGCCTGATGAGCACCGAGACCATGAACATGCCGGCGTCGGTGACCACCACCCGCGCGCCGAGGCCCGACATCCGACTCACGTTCCCCGGCGTGGTGCGCGGCGAGTGGGTGAAGCTCCGGAGCATCCGATCCAGCGCGATGACCTTGCTGGGGACAGCGTTCGCGCTGCTCGCCCTGGGCCTGATCTTCGCGACGGCGCTCAGCGGCGGTGAGGCGGGCGCCGCCGAGGACGCGGGCGACCCGACCAGCATCGCGCTGAGCGGTGTCGTGACCGCCCAGCTCATCATCGGCGTGCTGGGCGTGATGATCGTGTCGAACGAGTACTCGACCGGCATGATCAGGGCCACCCTCACCGGTGTCCCGAGCCGCCTGCCGGTGCTCGTCGGGAAGGTCGCCGTCCTGGTGGGCGTGGTCTTCCCCACGATGCTCGCGGTCGCGTTCGCCGCCTTCTTCGGCAGCCAGGCGATCATGAGCGGCTCACTGCCGACGGCGTCGGTGGGTGATGCGGGTGTGCTCGGCGCGATCTTCGGGTCCGCTGCGGCGCTGACCGGTGTCGCGGTCATGGGCTTGGCGCTCGGCTCCATCCTGCGCAGCACCGCGGGAGCGATCTCCAGCCTGTTCGTCCTGGTGTTCCTCGCGCCCAGCCTGGGCGCGCTGCTGCTGCCCGTCGAGTGGCGTGACAACGTGGTGAAGTACCTGCCGACCCAGGCGAGCAGCTCGTTCACCAGCGTCACCACCGTCCCCGGCCAGCTCAGCCCCACCGCGGGAGCGCTCGTCTTCGCCGCGTGGATCATCGTCCCGCTGGTCGCGGCGGCGGTGCTGCTGCGACGTCGTGACGCGTAACCGTCCCCCATACTCCGAGGGTGTCCACGATGAACAGGTTCCGCTCGCTCACCAGGCGGCATCCCACCGTCGTGGACACCCTCGGCGCTGTTGGCCTGTACGTCCCCGCGGCTGCCGCCAACGAGTCCCTGTGGCGGGGCGAAGGGGCCGCCTCGCCCGCACCGTCCCTCTTGCTGGCGCTGGTGTTCGCGGTGCTGTCGGTGCGCCGCAGGTGGCCGCTGTTCACGTTCGCCGCGGTCACGCTCGGGGCGGTCCCCGCGGTGGTGGCGGGCTTCGACCTCGAGCCGTTCCTGATCGCCGTGGCGATCACGACGTACACGGTCGCGGTCCGCAAGGACCGGTGGACGGCGCTGGGAGCGGCGGTGCCCGCCGCTCTGTTCCTGGCGCTCGTGGTGGTGCTGCTGACCCCGGCACCCGGCTTCGACGGTGACACGCTCGGCCAGTTCGCCTGGATCGGCATGGCCGCGGCGGTGGGTGACGCGGTCCGCAGCAGGCGGGCGACCATGGCGGCCATCGAGGAACGCGCGGTGCGGGCCGAGCAGACCCGCGAGGAGGAGGCCCGCCGCCGGGTCGCCGAGGAGCGGCTGCACATCGCCCGCGAGCTGCACGACGTGGTCGCGCACCACATCGCCGTGATCAACGTGCAGGCCGGTGTCGCCGAGCACCTGATCACCGCACAGCCCGCCGTGGCCGCCGAGGCGCTGGGGCACGTCCGCCGCTCCAGCCGGGCCGTGCTGGACGAGCTGAGCGGCCTGCTCGGCGTCCTGCGCAGGCCGGAGGAGTCGGACACGCCCACCGAACCTGCGCCCGGCCTGGGCGGGCTGGACCGGCTGACGGACTCGTTCCGCGCGTCCGGGCTGGAGCTCACGTCCACGGTGACCGGCGAGGTCCGGGAGCTGCCCGCGACGGTCGACCTGGTCGCGTACCGGGTGGTGCAGGAGGCGCTGACCAACGCGCACCGGCACGGCACCGACTCGGCCCGCCTCTCCGTGGTCTACACGCCGTCCGAGATCATCCTGGAGATCACCAACGCGCTCGGTTCCAAGCCGCACACCGGCGGCACCGGCCTCGGTCTCGTCGGCATGGGGGAGCGGGCGGGCGCGGTCGGCGGCACCATCCAGACCGGGATCGGTGAGGACGACCTGTTCCGCGTCCTGGCGACCCTGCCACTGCAACTCGGGAAGAAGACATGACCATCCGCGTCCTGCTCGCCGACGACCAGGCGCTCATCCGCGCCGGGTTCCGCGCCCTCATCGACTCCGCCCCGGACCTGGAGGTGGTGGGGGAGGCGACCAACGGCCTGGAAGCCGTGGAACTGGTCCGCACGACCCTCGCCGACGTGGTGCTGATGGACATCCGGATGCCCGAGCTGGACGGCCTGGAAGCGACGCGCCGGATCATCGCCGACGACGACCTCGCGGGCGTGAAGGTGCTGGTCCTGACCACGTTCGAAATCGACGACTACGTGGCCACGGCCATCCGCGCGGGCGCCAGCGGCTTCCTCGGCAAGGGCGTCGAACCGGCCGAGCTGCTGTCCGCGATCCGCACCGTCGCCGAGGGCGACGCGCTGCTGTCCCCGAAGGCGACCCAGTCCCTGATCAGCCAGTTCCTCTCGCAACCGGCCACGAACGCCGTCACCCCGGAACGCCTTGCCGTGCTGACCCAACGGGAACGCGAGGTGGTCGTCCTGGTCGCGAGCGGCCTGTCGAACGACCAGATCGCGGCGAAGCTGTTCGTGTCGCCGCTCACCGCGAAGACCCACGTCAACCGGGCGATGATGAAGCTCCAGGCCCGCGACCGCGCCCAGCTCGTGGTGATCGCCTACCAGACGGGGCTCGTGCTGCCCTAGCGGCCGACGTAGGTCAGCAGCGCGGTGGCGATGACCGTCGCGTACCGCTGCCTGCCGCTCTCGCTGCTCAGCACGGCGGCCTCCGTCGCGTTGCGCATGTTGCCGCACTCCACGAACACCGCGGGCCGCTCGGACAGGTTCAGGCCCGCCAGGTCGTCCCGGCCGTCGAGGCCGTTCTGGCCGATGTAGTTGGCCGGGACCAGCCCGGCCTTGGCCATGCCGTCGCGGAGCACCACCGCGAGCCGGAGCGACGGCTCGCCCTGCGCCGCGTTGAGCGCGGGCAACGGGTAGGCGACGTGGAAACCGCCCGCGCCCGCCGCGTCCGAGCCGTCGGCGTGGATGGACACGACGGCCGCCGCGTCCGCCCGGTTGCCGATGGCGGCGCGCTCGTCCACGCACGGCCCGACGCCGGTGTCGTCCTGGCGGGTCAGCACGACGGTGATGCCCCGGACCGCCAGCGCGTCGCGCACCCGCAGCGTCACGTCCCAGGTGAACGCGTGCTCCGGGTAGCCCGCGTTGGTCTGGGTGCCGGTGGTGTCGCACGCCTTCGACTGGCCGGCGCCCGCCGGGACCAGCCTGTTGATCTGGGCCGGGTTCCCGCCGTTGCCGCCGTTGTGGCCGGGGTTCAGCACGATCACCACCGGCGCGGGCGTCGACGTCGACGTGTTCGGGCTCGGGCTCGGTTCGGGAGCGGTCGACGCGGGGCTGCCGGTGGGGATGCCCGCCGTCACGATCGGGTCCAGCACGGGGGTGCGCTCGACCGCGGGTTCGCTGCCGCACCCGGCTACCACGAGTCCCGCCGCCACCACGGCCAGCCACCTGCGCACTCCGCCCACGGTGCCAGAAGGGACGCGACTACGCTCGTGGGTGGTGGCAAATCCGACGAGAGGAACCGCGGTGCAACCCGGTCAGCCCAACATGCAGCAGATCCTCCAGCAGGCGCAGCAGATGCAGCAGCAGCTGGTCACCGCGCAGGAGGAACTCGCCGAAGCCGAGGTCACCGGCACGGCCGGTGGCGGTCTCGTGACCGCCGTCGTGACCGGCGCGGGTGAGCTGAAGAGCCTGGAGATCGACCCGAAGGTGGTCGACCCCGAGGACACCGAGACCCTGGCCGACCTCGTGGTCGCCGCGGTCCGCGACGCGAACCGCGCCGCGCAGGAACTCGCCGCCCAGAAGATGGGCCCACTCGCCGGTGGCATGGGCGGCATGGGTGACCTCGGTGGTCTGGGCGGGTTGCTCGGCTGATGTACGAAGGTCCCGTTCAGGACTTGATCGACGAACTCGGCCGGTTGCCGGGCGTCGGGCCCAAGAGCGCGCAGCGCATCGCGTTCCACCTGCTGGCGGCCGAACCGGCCGACATCGGGCGGCTCCAGGACGCGTTGCAGAAGGTCAAGGAGGGCGTCGTGTTCTGCGACGTCTGCGGCAACGTCTCGGCGGAGGCGACCTGCCGGATCTGCCGCGACACCCGCCGCGACGTGACGTTGATCTGCGTGGTCGAGGAACCGAAGGACGTGCTCGCGGTCGAGCGCACCCGCGAGTTCAAGGGCCGCTACCACGTGCTGGGCGGGGCGCTCGACCCGTTGTCCGGTGTCGGCCCCGACCAGCTGCGGATCCGGCAGCTGCTGAAGCGGATCGGCAACCAGGTCGACGGCAAGGACGTCGCGGAGATCATCATCGCGACCGACCCGAACACCGAGGGCGAGGCGACCGCGACCTACCTGGTCCGGATGCTGCGCGACTTCCCCGGCCTGACCGTCACGCGCCTCGCGTCCGGTCTGCCGATGGGCGGCGACCTGGAGTTCGCGGACGAACTGACCTTGGGCCGAGCCATGTCCGGCAGACGGGTCGTATAAGGAACAGGAACACCCACCTGCCTCCCGCGCGAGGCCGCGTCGGTAGGTCGGGTCACCATTTTTTCGAGCAGGGCGGTGACGAAGTCCCTGCCCTGCTCGAAAAAGTCGAGGCACGAACTGCCGACCCAAGGCGGCCGAGCCGCCGTCTCCGGAGGAGCGGCCATGACACGGCCCATGACACTCGTTGCCGTCGACGGGCCTTCCGGTGCGGGCAAGTCCACGGTGGCCCGCGCCCTGGCCGTCGAGATGGGCGCGACCGTCGTGCCGACCGACCACTTCGCCACCTGGGACGACCCGGTGGCGTGGTGGCCGCGCCTGCTCGACGGCGTCCTCGACCCGCTGTCCCGCGGTGAGCCCGGCCGCTACCGGCGGATGGACTGGTCGGAGGGCTGGCCCCGGCTCGGCGAGTGGATCACCGTCGAGCCCACCGGGGTGCTGGTCGTCGAGGGCGTGTCCTCGGCGCGCCGCTCGATCGCCCCTCGCCTGGACCTCGCGGTCTGGGTCGACGGCCCGGACGAGGCCGAGCGGCTGGAACGCGCGGTGGCCCGCGACGGCGAGAAGAGCCGTGCCCACCTGCGCCGCTGGCAGGAGTTCGAACGCGGCTGGTTCGCCGTCGACGACACCCGCGCCCGAGCCGACCGGATCGTCTAGCCGAGCAGGCTGCGCAGCGGCAGCGCTTCGGGCGCGCCGATCTCCGTGTACAGCTCCAACGCCCGCCGCCGCTGGTCGTCGGTGCCGCCCGCGTCACCCGCCAGTTGCAGCGCCCGAGCGTGCACGAGCCGCTGACCGGTGGCGGCGCTCAGGTCCACGGCCCGTGCCGCGCACTCCACGGCCCGCTGCCGGTCGCCCGTCTCCAGGTGCAGCCTGCCGAGCAGCACGAGCACGTCGACCTCGGCGATCCGCAGCCGGTAGGAGACGGCGCTGTCGAACGCGAGCGACGCGGACCGCGTCGCCTCGTCCAGCCGGTGCGCCGCGCGGTGCGCCTGCGCCATGCCCTTGCGGGCCGCGCAGATGCCCCACGGGTAGCTGGTCTCCTCGGCGATGCGCAGTGCCTCGGTGTGCTGCCGCAGCGACTCCTCGTGCTCGCCCAGCCCGTCGAGCGCTTCGCCGAGGACGTTGCGGGCGTCGCACACGCTCTTGAGGTTGCCGGACTCCTCGGCCAGCTCCAGCGCCTTCCGCGCCTCCTCGACGGCTTCCGCGCACCAGCCGCGCATCGTGTGCGCCTGCGCCAGGCCCTCGTGCGGCAGGTTCGCGAAGCTGCGGGCGGCGGCCTGGCTGTAGAGGACCCCCGCCCGTTCGAACAGCGCGGCGGCCCGGTCCGGGTGGCCCTGGAGGAGGTGCACCTCGCCGAGCGCGCGGTAGCTGTTCGCCTGCGTCATCCACGCGTCGAGCCGGTTGCCGACCTCCAGCGACCCCTCGAACGAGCTGGTCGCGCGGTCGAGCTGGCCGAGCAGCAGGTAGACGCCGCCGAGGTTGAGCAGCGCGATGCCCTCCTGCTGCGACGCGCCGATCTCGCGGGTGATCACCAGCGCGCGCTCCAGGTGGTGCGCGGCCTGCTCCAGTTCGCCGAGGTCGATGTAGACGGTGCCGACGTTCGACAGCACGGCGGCGTTCGCGGCGGGGGCGGTGGCGCCGCGCTCCTGGATGGGGAACGTCCGCAGGTAGTAGTCGACGGCGACCCGGTGCTGGCCGATCGCCCAGTAGAGGGTGCCGAGCGAGGACAGCATCGCGACCTCGCCGACCTCGTCGCCGATCCGCTGCGCCACGGCGAGCCCGGCCTTCGCGGTCGCCAGCCACTCCACGGGCAGGCCCTGCACGTAGAAGTAGCGGCGCAGCGCGTCGGCCAGTTGCCAGCAGTCGGCGCCCACCTCCCGGTCGGCGGCGTGCACGACGAGCGCCACGAGGGTGGCCCGCTCAGCGTCGAGCCAGGCCAGGGCGTCGTCCGGGGCGCAGAACGTCTGCGGCGTCACGTCGGACTCGGTGGCCGCTCTCGGCAGCCGCATGAGCGTGTTCTTCAAGGCCTCGGTGGCGTTGTCGACCGAGCGGATCGCCCAGTCCAGCAGCCGCCGGAACGCCTGCCCGCTCTCCGCGGGGGAGTCCTCGAACGCGAGCCGCTCGGCGGCGTAGTCCCGCAGCAGGTCGTGGAACTGGTAGCGGCCGGGCGCGTGGTTGTCGACCAGGTTCGCCGTCGCGAGCCGGTCCAGCCGTCTTCGGGCGTCCTGCGTGGTCAGCCCGCCGAGCGCCGCCGCCACGTCCGGGGTGATGTCGGTGCCCGGCGCGATGCTGAGCAGCCGGAACAGCTGCGCCAGCTCGGGTTTCAGCGCCGCGTAGGACAGGTCGAACGCGGCGTGCACGGCGGCGCGCTCGTCGCCCTCGACGGTCAGGGCGGCCAGCCGGTTGCCCGCCCGCAGCTCCTCCACGTAGGAGGCGATGGTGACCTCCGGGCGGCTCAACAGGTTCGCCGCGGCGATCCGCAGCGCGAGCGGCAGGTGCGCGCACAGCGCGGTCAGCTCGTCCGCGGCGGCGCTCTGCTCGTCGACGAGGTCCGCCCCGAGCATGCCGGAGAGCAGCGCCTTGGCCTCCTCGCCGTCCAGCACGTCGAGGCGCACGTTGCTCGCCGCGTGGCTGACGGCGAGCCCGCGCAGCGTGTCGCGGCTGGTCACCAGCACCGCGCAGCCGGGGGAACCGGGCAGCAGGGGCCGGATCTGCTCGGCGTTGGCCGCGTTGTCCAGCACCAGCAGCACCTGCTGGTCGGTCATCCTGGACCGGAACATCGCCTCCTGCTCGTCCTGGTCCAGCGGCACGGACTCGGGCGGCACGCCCAGCGCGCGCAGGAACCGGGGGAGCACGTCCACCGCGCTCAGCGGCGCGCCCCGCGCGTACCCGCGCAGGTTCACGTACAGCTGCCCGTCCGGGAAGTTCGCCCTGATCTTGTGCGCCGCGTGCACGGCCAGCGCGGTCTTGCCGACGCCCGGCGGGCCCGCGAGCGTCACGACCGGCACCCCCTGCGCGGTCCGCAGCAGCGCCTCTATCAACACGACGGCCTGCGCGCGGCCGACGAAGTCGCCGATGTCGGCGGGCAGCTGGGCGGGCACGACCCGGTCGCGCTTCGCCTGCGGCGCGGAGGTCTTCGCCAGGTCCAGCTCCGGCGCGCCCACGAGCACCTGCTGGTGCACGCGGCGCAGCTCGTCGCCGGGGTCGATGCCCAGCTCGTCCGCCAGCTGGTCGCGCACCCGCCGGTAGGCGCCGAGCGCGTCGCCCTGCCTGCCCGAGCGGTACAGGGCGAGCATCAGCTGCGCCCACAGCCGCTCCCGCAGCGAGTGCTCGGAGGTCAGCCGGGACAGCTCGGGGACCAGCTCGGCGTGCCGCCCCAGCTCCAGGTCCACGTCGACGCGCCGCTCGACGGCGTGCAGCCGCTGCTCGACCAGCCGCGGCACCTCGTCGCGGTGCAGGATCTCCGACGGCACGTCCACCATCGCCGGGCCGCGCCACATCGCCAGCGCCGTCGTGAACAGGCCGGACGCGGCGGTCAGGTTGCCCAGCGACCGCTCCTGCTCGCCCTGCTCGACCAGGCCGCGGAACCGGACGACGTCGATGGTCTTCTCGTCCACGTCGACCAGGTAGCCGTCGGGCACGGTCCGGATCGGCACGTCCCGGCCGAGCACCTGCCGAAGCCGCATCACGTAGGTCTGGAGCGTGCCGCGGGCCCGCGCGGGCGGGTCGGCGCCCCACACGTGCTCGGCCAGCTCGTCCACCGACACGCCCGACCCGGCGCGCAGCAGCAGCGACACCAGGAGGGAGCGCTGGCGGCCCGCGCGCACCGGGACCGGCTCGCCGTCGACCAGCACCTGGAGCGGTCCGAGGAGGCGGAATTCGAGCTGCGAGCCCATCCGCGACCTCCTCCGCCCGTGTTCCACGTCTCCACGCCGGGTGCGGCCCCGTGCGCCGACCCGACCTGTCCGTTGTACAGCCTAGGAGAGCGCTCACCGGATCGTCGGTGGTCACGTTGGGTCAGCGCGCGTGCGCCGGACGTACGACAATGGCCCCCACGTGGCCGTATCGTGACCTGCGCGGTTCCGGAAGGGGAACTTGCAACGGTTAGGGTCGGCGACCACACAGTGAGATCGTCGGATTCACCAAGGGGTGTTTGATGCTTCAATCCCGAACGGCTCGGAGCCGTTGGCTGGCCGCGATCGGCCTGGTCGGCGTCTCCGCGCTCGCCTTGTCCGCCTGCGCTCAATCCGAGCGCCAGACCGACAACACCGGATCCGGCAAAGTGGGTGGCACCTTCACCTTCGGTGCCGCCGGCGCGCCGAAGTTGTTCGACCCGTTCTACGCCACGGACGGCGAGACGTTCCGCGTCGCGCGCCAGATGTTCGAGGGGTTGACCTCCTTCAAGCCCGGCACGGCCGAGCCCGCTCCCGAGCTGGCGGAGAGCTGGACGCCCAGCTCCGACGGTCTCACCTGGACCTTCAAGCTGAAGCAGAACGTCAAGTTCCACGACGGCTCGGCGTTCGACGCCGCGGCCGTCTGCGCGAACTTCGACCGCTGGTACAACCAGAAGGGCGCGGGCACGTCCGACGCCGTGTCCCAGTACTACGTGGACAACTTCGGCGGTTTCGCCGACGGCGCCAAGCCCTCCCTGTACAAGTCGTGCAGCGCGAAGGACGGCAGCACCGCCGAGGTCGTGCTGACCTCGGTCACGTCGAAGTTCCCGGACATCCTGGGCCTGCCCTCGTTCTCCATGCAGAGCCCGACGGCGCTCAAGCAGTACGACGCCGACAACGTGCAGGCGCAGGGCGACAGCTTCGTCTTCCCCGCGTACGCCACGGAGCACCCGACCGGCACCGGTCCGTTCAAGTTCGGCGCGTACGACAAGGCCAACAACACGGTCGAGCTCGTCCGCAACGACGACTACCACGGCACCAAGGCGAAGCTGGACAAGGTCGTCTTCCGGATCATCCCGGACGAGACCGCCCGCAAGCAGGCGCTGCAGTCCGGTGACATCGACGGCTACGACTTCCCGGCCGCCGCCGACTGGGACGGTCTCAAGAAGGCCGGCTTCAACGTCGCCATCCGCCCGGCGTTCAACGTCATGTACTTCGGCATCAACCAGTCCGCCAACCCGGCGCTGAAGGACCTGAAGGTCCGCCAGGCGCTGGCCCACGCGATCAACCGCGACCAGCTGGTCAAGTCGCAGCTGCCCGAGGGCGCGAAGGTCGCGGACGAGTTCATCCCGGAGACCGTCGGCGGCTACACCAAGGACGTCACCAAGTACGAGTACAGCGTCGACAAGGCCAAGGCGCTGCTCGCCGAGGCAGGCGCGTCCGACCTGACGCTGAAGTTCTACTGGCCCAGTGAGGTCACCCGCCCGTACATGCCCAGCCCGAAGGACATCTACGGCGCCATCGCCGCGGACCTGGAGAAGGCGGGCATCAAGGTCGAGGCCATCACCAAGCCGTGGAACGGCGGTTACCTCACCGACGTCGACCAGAAGGTGCCGGACGTCTTCCTGCTCGGCTGGACCGGTGACACCGGTTCCGCGGACAACTGGATCGGCACGTTCTTCGGCAACCCGGAGAACCGCTTCAGCACCGGCTCCTCGCCGTGGGGCGCCACCCTCGCGGGCGACCTGAAGAAGGCCGACGCCATCCCGGACCGCGACCAGCGGCTCAAGGCGTACGAGGCCCTCAACAAGCAGATCATGGGCGAGTACCTCCCCGCCGTCCCGATCTCGCACTCGCCGCCCGCGCTGGTGCTCAAGTCGGACATCAAGGGCATCACGCCCAGTCCTCTCACCGACGAGAAGTTCGGCCCCGCCAGCAAGGGCTGAGCCGAAACCCACCGTCGGAGAGAACAACTAGAGAGAACAACGGGGTAGGTACGTGCTCCGCTACACCGTAAGGCGGCTCATCCAGCTGCTCGGCGTGGTGCTGGTGCTCTCGTTGCTCGTCTTCGCGTGGTTGCGCGCACTCCCAGGAGGGCCGGCTTCGGCCCTCCTGGGGGACCGCGGGACCGACGAGTCGCGGGCGGCGTTGGAGAAGCAACTCGGTCTCGACCAGCCGCTTTTCGTCCAGTACTTCAAGTTCCTCGGCCGAGCCCTGTCCGGCAACTTCGGCAACTCGACCGGTGTCCAGCCCGGCGACTCCGTGGTCGACATCTTCGTCCAGCGGTTCCCGGCCACCCTCGAACTCAGCGTCTTCGCGATCATCCTCGCGGTGATCGTCGGCATTCCGCTCGGCTACGTCGCGGCCAAGCGCCGCGGCACCTGGTTCGACAACCTCAGCGTCGGCGGATCCCTGATCGGCGTCGCCGTCCCGGTCTTCTTCCTCGCCTTCGTGCTGAAGGAAGTCCTCGCCTCCAAGCTCGGCCTCCCGTCGGTCGGCAGGCAGGACGCCATCGGGGCCACGCGGATCACCGGCTTCTTCGTCCTCGACGGCGTCCTCACGCAGGAGTGGGACGCGGCCTGGAACGCGCTCAAGCACCTGTTCCTGCCCGCCATCGCGCTCGCCACGATCCCGTTCGCGGTGATCTTCCGCATCACCAGGGCCGCCGTGCTCGACGTGATGGACGAGGACTACGTGCGGACGGCCGAGGCCAAGGGCCTCACCGCGCAGCTCGTGCGCCGTCGCCACGTGCTGCGCAACGCGATGCTCCCGGTGGTCACCACCATCGGTCTGCAGATCGGCGCGCTGCTCGCGGGCGCCGTGCTGACCGAGAAGGTGTTCGCCTTCCCAGGGGTCGGCGAGGCGCTCGCGCTCGGGTTCGAGCGGCGCGACTACCCGGTCCTGCAGATGCTCATCATGGTCGCCGCGATCGTGTACGTGGTCGTCAACCTCCTGGTCGACCTGTCCTACGCGCTGATCGACCCGCGGATCAGGACGAGGTAGCGCCATGGCCATCGGAACCAAGAAGGAGCGCATCGACTCGCTCGCCGAGTCGACCGCCGACGACTCCGGGATCAGCCTCGCGGCCAGCGCGTGGAAGCGCCTGCGCCGCAGCCCGGTGTTCCTGTTCGGCTCGTTCATCATCATCGCCTTCGTCATCATCGCGATCATCGCGCCGTGGATCGCGCCGCACGACCCGTCCGCCAGGGACCTGGCGGACCAGGTCATCAAGGCGCGCAACCAGATCCCGGAGCCGCAGCCCGGTCACCCGCTCGGCGGTGACCTCCAGGGCCGCGACTTCCTGTCGCGCCTGCTCGTCGGCGCCCAGCAGACGCTGCTCGTCGGTGTGTTCGCGACGCTGATCGGCCTCGTCGGCGGTCTCGCGCTGGGCACGCTCGCGGGTGCGTTCGGCGGCTGGGTCGACTCGCTGGTCATGCGGATCGTCGACGTCATGCTGTCGATCCCGCAGCTGCTGCTGGCCTTCGGCATCGGAGCGCTGTTCGCGAAACCCAACCTGTTCACCGTCATCCTGGCGGTGTCGATCGTGCAGATCCCGGTGTTCGCCCGGCTGCTGCGCGGTTCGATGCTGGCGCAGCGCGACAGCGACCACGTCCTGGCGGCGACGTCGCTGGGCGTGAAGCCGGGGGCGATCGTGTTCCGGCACATGCTGCCGAACTCGCTCGGCCCGGTGATCGTGCAGTCCACGCTGGTGCTGGCGACGTCGATCATCGACGCCGCCGCGCTGTCGTTCCTCGGCCTCGGCAACCCGGACGACCGGATCCCCGAGTGGGGCCAGATGCTCGGCGGCGCCCAGACCGTGATCGACACGCACCCGCAGCTGGCGTTCTGGCCCGCGGGCTGCATCATCGCCATCGCGCTGGGCTTCACGCTCGTCGGCGAGTCCCTGCGCGACGCCCTCGACCCGAAGAACAGGCGGTGAGCCCGGTGGCACTACTGGAAGTTCGTGACCTCACCGTGGAGTTCCACCGCAAGGGCGAGCAGCCCTTCACCGCGGTGGACCGCGTGAGCTTCGACGTCGAACCGGGCCAGACCGTCGGCCTGGTCGGCGAGTCCGGCTGCGGCAAGTCCGTCACCTCGCTCGCGATCATGGGCCTGCTGCCCAAGCGCGGCGCGAAGGTCACCGGCACGGTGAACTTCGAGGGCACGGACCTGCTCACGTTGTCGGACAAGCAGTTGCGCGACAAGCGCGGCCGCGACCTCGGCATGGTGTTCCAGGACCCGCTGTCGTCGTTGAACCCGGTCATCCCGATCGGCCTCCAGGTCACCGAGGTGCTGGAACGGCACCAGGGCCTGAGCCGCAAGAAGGCCATGGTCGAGGCGGCGGACCTGCTGGACAAGGTCGGCATCCCGGACCCGACGCGCAGGCTGACGGAGTACCCGCACCAGCTGTCCGGCGGTATGCGGCAGCGCGCGCTCATCGCGATCGCGTTGGCGTGCAAGCCGAGGCTGCTCATCGCGGACGAGCCGACGACCGCGCTGGACGTCACCATCCAGGCCCAGATCCTGGCCCTCCTCAAAGGACTGGTCCAGGACCTCGGCACGGCACTGGTGATGATCACGCACGACCTGGGCGTCGTGGCCGGGCTTTGCGACGAGGTGAACGTCCTCTACGGCGGTCGCGTGGTGGAGAAGGCGCAGCGGCACGAGCTGTTCGCCCAGCCCCGCCACCCGTACACGTACGGCCTGCTCGCCTCGATCCCGAGGTTGGACGCCCCCAGGGGCGAGCGGCTGAACCCGATCCAGGGTTCGGTCGCGGACAACATCCCGTGGGACCACGCGTGCGCGTTCGCGCCGCGCTGCCCCAACGCGCTGGACGTGTGCCGCGAGGTGACGCCCGTGCAGGAGGACATCGGTGGCGGCAGGCTGTTGCGCTGCCACAACCCCGTTCAGCCCGAGGTGCCGCAGGAGGTGTCGGCATGACCGCTCCGCTGGTGTCCATCGAGGGCATCAAGGTGCACTTCCCGATCAAGCGCGGGGTGATCCTGGACCGCACCGTCGGCCACGTCTACGCGGTCGACGGCGTGGACCTGGAGATCCACCGCGGCGAGACCTACGGCCTCGTGGGCG
This sequence comes from Umezawaea sp. cmx-9-4, assembly GCA_049997955.1. GTDB lineage: Bacteria > Actinomycetota > Actinomycetes > Mycobacteriales > Pseudonocardiaceae > Umezawaea. The sequence continues at coordinate 41,772 of JAEBDY010000022.1, forward strand.
AGTCCGGCTGCGGCAAGTCCACGCTGGGCCGCGGCGTCCTCCGCCTGACCGAGCCGACGGCGGGCCGGGTCGTCTTCGACGGCACCGACCTGACGTCCCTCAAGGGCGAAGAGCTCCGCAAGATGCGCCGCCGCATGCAGATGGTGTTCCAGGACCCCATGTCCTCCTTGGACCCCCGCCAGTCGGTGGAGTCCATCCTGGTGGAGGGCCTGCACGCCCACGGCCTGGACAAGGACAAGGCGGCCACCAACAAGCGCCTGCGCTCGTTGCTGTCCTCGGTGGGCCTCCCGTCGACGTCGCTGCGCAAGTACCCGCACGAGTTCTCGGGCGGCCAGCGCCAGCGCATCGGCATCGCACGGGCCTTGGCCGTGGAGCCGGACCTGATCATCGCCGACGAGCCGGTCTCCGCACTGGACGTCTCGGTGCAGGCCCAGGTCGTGAACCTCCTGGAGGACCTGCAGGAGGAGTTCGGCCTCACCTACCTGGTGATCGCCCACGACCTGGCGGTGGTCCGCCACATCTCCGACCGCGTTGGCGTCATGTACCTCGGCGGCCTCGTGGAAGAGGCCACGTCGGACGACCTCTACGCGGAACCGCTGCACCCGTACACCAGGGCGCTGCTGTCGGCGATCCCCGTGCCGGACCCGGAGATCGAGGACAGGCGCGAACGCATCCTGCTCCAGGGCGACCTGCCGTCCCCGGCGAACCCGCCAACGGGCTGCCGCTTCCACACCAGGTGCCCGTGGAAGCAGAACACCAAGTGCGACACAGAACGCCCAGTCCTCCGCGAGGTGGACCCCGGCCACAAGGTCGCCTGCCACTGGGCGGAGGACATCCGCAGCGGCAAGATCCGCCAACACGCGGTGGAAGCAGTCCTGGTGGAGGAAGACGGCATCTCCCCGGACATCCCCTTGGTGGGTCCGGTCTCGGTAACGGAAGCCTTGAACCCCTGAAGCCGAAGGCTTCGGAACGCAACCTCGCGGCGCAACCCGACTGCGCGACCGCGGCGCAACGAGACCCACCAGGTGCCCCCGGAGCCATTGGCTCCGGGGGCACCCGCCTTCTCAGGCAGGCCACCGAGGCGACCGCCCCAACCGGCCCACCAACCGATCCGTCACCGAAGCCCCTGCACCCACAGCCACGGGCGGCGCGAACGCCGAAATCCCGGTCGGGTACCGCTCGGCGATCCGCAGCGCCGCTTCGCCCATCCCCGCCTCGAACGAGCACTCCCGCCCCAGCGCTCGGGCCAGGTCCCACGCGTGGACCAGGTTGTCCACGAAGTGCGCGGCCACCAACGTCCGCCCGCTCTGCTGCCCGAATCCGGGGAACTCCACTTCCCGGTCCAGCATCCCGGCGCTGTCGAAGGCGACCCAGGCCTCTTCCACCGCCGTCCTGTACACCCCGAGCGGGTCCGCGCCGAGGTCGCGGGTGAGCCCGTCCACGGGCAGTCCCCGTGCCCCGGCCGTGAACGACAGCGTCGAGTCCACCTGGTGCTGCACCAACTCCCGCACCGTCCACTCGGCGCACGGCGTGGCCATCCTCAGCTCTTCCGCTTCGAGCCCGCCGATCAGCTCGACGTTCAACTCGCAAGCCCGACGATCCAGGTCCAGCAGATCCACGACCGACCCCCATCAAGTAACTGTACGAACGGTCGTACTATTATCTTCGCAGGGGGAGCTGTCAAGCAGGGGAGAGCTACCGTGAACGCCGTGGCACACGTGGACGGCAGGCTGGAACGCGGCGAGCAGACCCGACGGCTGATCCTCAAGAAGGCAGCCGACATCGCCTCCGTGGAAGGCCTCGAAGGCCTCTCCATCGGCCGCCTGGCCACCGAGCTGGAGATCAGCAAGAGCGGGGTCTTCGCCCACTTCGGCTCCAAGGAGGAACTCCAGCTGGCCACGATCCGCGCGGCGAAGAAGATCTTCATCGACGAGGTCGTCGAGCCCGCGTTCCGGGAGCCCGCCGGACTCCGGAGGCTCCAGGCCCTGTGCGAGGGCTGGCTCGACTACTCGGAGCGCCGCACGTTCCCCGGCGGCTGCTTCTTCGCCGCCGTGCAGCCGGAGTTCGGTTCACGCCCCGGCCGGGTGCGGGACTCCATCGCCGAAGCGGGCACCAGGTGGACCGCCCTGGTCCAGGACTCCGCCGCGGAGTCCGACCTGACCGCGGACCCGGCCCAACTGGCGTTCGAGATCATCGCCTTCCTGGAGGCGGCCAACGTCCAGTCGGTCCTCCACGACGCCCCCGGCTCCTACGACCGGGCCCGCACCGCCGTGCGCGCCCGGCTGGACCAGGTCACGCCGCGACGGCCGTAGAGGCCGCGGCCTCGACCACCCGCCGCTGGGTGGCCCGGATCACCATCCCCGCGGGCACGCTGATCGCCAGCGCCACGCCGAGCGAGATCACCAACGCCAGGGCAGGCTCGGTCACGACCTGCCCGCCGATGTACCCGAGCATCGCCGCGTACGCGCTCCACACCGTCGCCCCGATCACCGCGACCGGCACGAACCGCCGTCGAGGCCACCGCAGCGACCCCGCGAGGATCGCTCCGATGATCCCCCCGCCGGGCACGAACCGGATCGCCACCAGGATCGCCTCGCCCCGGTCGGCCAACTGCCCGGCGGTCCACGCCACCAGCGCCCGCGACCCGCTGCTCCGGTTGAACCGCGTCAGCGCCCGCATCCCCAGTCCCCGGCCGATGCGGAAGTTGAGGAAGTCGGCGAGCACGCAGCCCACCGCCGCCACGACGATCACCCACCCCAGGGGCAGTTCGCCCGCCGCCGCCAGCACGCCGTACCCGATGAGGACCGCCTCGGTGGGCGCCAACGGCACCACCGCGACCACGAACAGCACCAGGAGGCTGGCTATTGCGGCGTTCATAACCCGTGCAACGCGCAGCGCGCGGAATCGGCTGCCGAGCTGAGAGAACTTCAGCATTTCCACAGCTGGTGCCGTGCGCACCGGCCACAGAGGACGGTCGGCGCGCCGCACGTGCGCTGCGCGCGGTTCCTCACGGCGAACGCGCTCGGCGGCATCGTGTGGACGGGCGGCGGAGACGGGGTCCGCGGGAAAGCCGGACCCCGTCTCCGAGTTCGCCTAGCGGTTCGCCCGGTTCACGGCCGACACGATGCCCGTGAGCGCGGCGGCGGTCGTCGAGTGGTCGATGCCGACGCCCCACAGGACGCGCTCGCCGACGGCGCACTCCAGGTACGCGGCGGCGCGGGCGTCGTCACCAGCGGTGAGGGCGTGCTCCACGTAGTCCAGCACCCGCACGTCGTAGCCGACGGACGCCAGCGCGTCCACGAACGCGGCGATCGGGCCGTTGCCGTTGCCGGTGATCTCGACCTTCTCGCCGTCGACCCAGGTGGTCGCGGTGATCTCCGCGTGGCCGCTGTCGTCGCTGGAGATCCGGTGCCCGACGAGCTTCAGCGGCACGGCCGGGGTCAGGTACTCCTCGGAGAACGCGTCCCACATGTCCTTGGGGCCGATCTCGCCGCCCTGCGTGTCGGTGACCTCCTGGATCACCCGCGAGAACTCGACCTGGAGCCTGCGCGGCAGGTCCAGGTGGTGCTCGGTCTTCATCAGGTAGGCGACGCCGCCCTTGCCGGACTGCGAGTTGACCCGGATCACGGCCTCGTAGTTGCGGCCGACGTCCTTCGGGTCGATCGGCAGGTACGGGACCTCCCACGGGTAGGAGTCGACGTGCTCGTCCGCGGCCTTCGCCTCGTCCTCCAGCGCCTCCAGGCCCTTCTTGATCGCGTCCTGGTGGCTGCCGGAGAAGGCGGTGAACACCAGGTCGCCGCCGTAGGGGTGCCGCTCGGGCACGGGCAGCTGGTTGCAGTACTCGACCGTGCGGCGGATCTCGTCGATGTCGGAGAAGTCGATCTGCGGGTCGACGCCCTGGCTGAAGATGTTCATGCCCAGCGTCACCAGGCACACGTTGCCGGTGCGCTCGCCGTTGCCGAACAGGCAGCCCTCGATGCGGTCCGCGCCAGCCAGGTAGCCCAGTTCGGCGGCGGCGACACCCGTGCCGCGGTCGTTGTGCGGGTGCAGCGACAGCACGATCGAGTCGCGGCGGGCCAGGTTGCGCGACATCCACTCGATGGAGTCGGCGTAGACGTTCGGGGTGGCCATCTCGACGGTGGCGGGCAGGTTGATGACCATCGGCAGCTCGGGGGTCGGCTGGATGACCTCGGAGACCGCGTCGCACACCTCCAAGGCGTACGACAGCTCGGTGCCGGTGTAGGACTCGGGGGAGTACTCGTAGCGGAACTCGGTCTCCGGGTAGTTCGCGGCGATCTCCAGCGCGTACACCGCCGCGTCGACGGCGATCTTCTTGATGCCCTCGCGGTCGGACTTGAACACGACGCGGCGCTGGAGGATCGAGGTCGAGTTGTAGAAGTGCACGATCGCGCGCGGCACGCCGTCCAGCGACTCGAACGTCCGCTTGATCAGCTCGGGACGGCACTGGGTCAGGACCTGGATGCTCACGTCGTCCGGGATCGCGCCGTCCTCGATGATCTCGCGGACGAAGTCGAAGTCGGTCTGCGACGCGGCCGGGAAGCCGACCTCGATCTCCTTGAAGCCCATCCGCACCAGCAGGTCGAACATCTTGCGCTTGCGGGCGGGTGACATGGGGTCGATCAGCGCCTGGTTTCCGTCACGCAGGTCGACGGCGCACCACTGCGGGGCCTTCGTGATCGTCTTCGACGGCCAGGTCCGGTCCGGTACCGACACGGGCTCCACGGCGTCGGCGAACGAGCGGTAGCGGTGGAACGGCATCGAGCTGCCGCGCTGGGTGTTCCACTTCGGCTGGTCGGCGGGCGCGGGCCGGGACGGCGAGCGCAGACGGCTGTTGCCGGAGGTGTAGGCGTCAGGGCTGGTGTTCATGGTCCTGGTACTCCTGCTGGTCGCTGGGGAAGCAGACGACCGGCGGCAACGCTCGACTCCGCGACGGGGGGCCGGTCTGGTCAGACCCCGTCACGGCAGCGAAGCAGGAGGGCACGCGCCACGTCCGACACTGTAACCAGAATTCCGCCCGAGGCCGAACCGTTCGACCACATGGTGGAACTTCGCCCTTCCGTGTTTGATCCTCCCTCCGGATGGGAATCTCTTTCACATGTCCAGATGGCGTACAGGTACTCGCAGCGGCAGCTACACGGCTGCCAGGGTGATCAGCGGTGTTGGCGCGCTGTTCGCGATCATCGAGATCGTCTACATCCTGATGATCGTGCTCGGCGCTAACCAGGCCAACGCGTTCTTCTCGTTCGTCAAGTCGCTCGCGGAGCCCTTGGCCCTCTTCTTCCCCGGCCTGTTCAGCTTCGAGAGCTACAACCTGAGCATCATCGTCAACTACGGCCTCGCCGCGGTGTTCTGGCTCGTCGTCACGGGCCTCATCGCCCGTCTGCTCGCACGCTAGCTACTGGTCGGTAAGCCTGTGCCACACTGGTTGGCATGGTCGAAAACCCGAAAACCGCCGGTCACGGCGTCCGCGCGAAGGTCGCGGGCGCCGTGGTCGTCGTCGTTGGCTGGGCAGGACTCGCGATCGCGCTGGTCCTCGTCGCGCACGTGGTGCTGACCGTCGGCAACGCCAATCCCGACAACGGGATCACGTCCACGATCCGCGCTCTCGCCCAGCCGCTCTCGCTCGGCTTCCACGACCTGTTCGCCCCGCGGGACCCGACGCTGGGCGTGATCGTGAACTACGGCTCCGCGGCCCTCTTCTGGCTCTTCGTCAGGTCACTCCTGCTCAGGCTGGTCCGCGGGCTCGGCTGAGAACGCCGCCTCGCCCCACGCGCCGCTGAACACCAGTTTGGTCAGCGGCCGCCGCCTGCGCGGCCGCGTCTCCCTGGCCTGGAGCTCCTCCGGCAGGTCCGCGACGTCGCCGAGGTGTCCGACGGCGATGGCCACGACCGGCTCGACGTCGTCCGGCAGCCCGAACCCCGCCCGCACGGCGTCCTTGTCGAACCCGCCGATCTGGTGCGCCACGAGACCGAGGTCCACGGCCTGGAGCACCAGGTTCTGCACCGCCAGCCCCAGCCCGTACACCGTGTTCGGCAGCTCGCCGCGCTCGTCCGCCGTGACCACCGCCCCGACCAGCAGCACCGACGCGCGGTGCGCCCACGTCCGGTTCTTCGGCCGCAACGCCCCCAGGATCCGCGCGTGCGTGTCGTCGCCCCTGTAGCCCAGCAGGAACCGCGCGGGCTGGGTGTTGCCGTGCGACGCCGCCCACCGGGCGGCCTCCAGCAGCACCCGCGCCTGCTCGGCCGACACCTCCGCCACCGGGTCGAACGCCCGTGGACTCCACCGCTGCTCGATCGCCGGGATCATCAGATCGCGTACTGCCAGGCCGTGATGGCGTACGCGCCGAACCAGGCGCTGAACACCGCGAGCCCGGACAGCAGCGCCACGGCCGTCGACGTCCGCCGCTTCGCGACGGCCAGCGCGGCGGGGACCAGCAGCGTGAACGCGGGCAGCAGCAGCCGAGCCTTCGAGTTCATCAGGCCGTTCGAGCCCAGGTCCATCACCAGCACCCCGATCCCGTACACCAGCAGCGGCCACTCCAGTCTCCGCCGGAAGCCCAGCACCACCAGCGCGACCGCGATCAGCAGGATCCACACGGTCGTCAGCTCCAGCACCGACCGCGGCTCGCCGAGGTTCGCCAGCGCGAACTTCCACGTCGCCGCCCCGCCGTCGAACCGCGAGTCCCAGCCGCGCTGCTGCACCGCGAACCAGCCGTCCAGCTGCCCGGTGCGCGCGGCCACGTAGCCGAGGTAGCCGAGCAGGCCCAGCGGCGCGATCATCCCGCCCACCCACGGCTTCCAGCCGTCCCTGCGGGTGATCACCGCCGTCAGCGCGGCCAGCCCCACGGCGAGCAGCAGCGCGGCGGCCGTCGGCCGGACCAGCCCCGCCCCCGCCGTGCACAGGCCCGCGAGGATCCACTTCCGCTCCACCACGCCGACCAGCGCCCACGCGGCCAGCGCGCAGAACGTGGCCTCGGAGTACGTCATCGACAGCACCACGGCCATGGGCGACGCGGCGAACAGCGCCACCAGCGCCAGCCCGGCCCTCGGCGACCCGTCGCGGATGCCCGTCCCCAGCCGGAACAGCCCGTACGCGCAGAACACCCCGCTGACCAGGCTCACCGTGAACGCGGCGCCGTGCGTCTCCACACCGGGCAGCCCGTCGATCCAGCGCACCAGCGCGGGGTAGCCGGGGAAGAACGCGAGCGGCGTCTCCGGGGTGCGCTTGCCGAACGCGTCGACCAGGAACCTCGGCACACCGCCGTAACCGCCCTGGGCGATGCCGAGGAACCACTGCCCGTCCCACGACGTCAGCGCCGTGGTCGGGCTCTTGTTCCAGCGGTCGGCCATGAGGCCGAGCACGAGCAGACCCAGTTCGCGGATCGCGAGGAACACCAGCGCGGGGGCCAGCAGCAGCGTCACCCGGTGTCTCATGAGGTGCGCCAGACGTTCGCGCAACGAGGGTTCCCCGCCGCGCTCCGCCGGGGGATCGGCCACCGCATGGACTGTCGACACGGCCACGAGAGTAGTGCCCGTCACGGCCCCCGTAGTCCACTCCTTGACACAGGTAGGCTGCCTGCGACGTGGGAATTTGATCCACAAGGAGGTCAGTCGGTGGCGCTCGTCGTCCAGAAGTACGGCGGTTCCTCGGTCGGAAACGCCGAGCGGATCAAACGGGTGGCCGAGCGGATCGTCGCGACCCGGAAAGCCGGCAACGACGTGGTCGTCGCCGTCTCCGCGATGGGCGACTCGACCGACGAGCTGCTCGACCTCGCCCGCCAGGTGTCCCCGGTGCCGCCCGCCCGCGAACTCGACATGCTCCTCACCTCCGGCGAGCGCATCTCGATGTCGCTGCTGGCGATGGCGATCGACGCGCTGGGCGCCGAGGCCAGGTCGTACACCGGCTCGCAGGCGGGTGTGATCACGACGTCCGTCCACGGCAAGGCGCGCATCATCGACGTGACGCCGAGCCGGATCGCCGACGCGCTCGCCGACGGGGCGATCGCGATCGTCGCCGGGTTCCAGGGCGTCAGCCAGGACAGCAAGGAGATCACCACCCTCGGGCGTGGTGGCACGGACACGACCGCGGTGGCGCTGGCCGCCGCGCTCAAGGCCGACGTCTGCGAGATCTACACCGATGTGGACGGCGTGTTCACCGCCGACCCCCGCATCGTCCCCAACGCCAAGCGGCTCGAGACCATCACCTACGAGGAGATGCTCGAAATGGCCGCGTGCGGCGCGAAGGTGCTGATGCTGCGCTGCGTCGAGTACGCGCGCCGCTACAGCGTCCCCGTGCACGTCCGCTCTTCGTTCAGCAACAAGCCAGGGACCATCGTGTCCGGGTCAGTGGAGGACCATCCCGTGGAACAGGCGATGATCACCGGTGTCGCGCACGACCGGTCGGAGGCCAAGGTCACCGTGACCGCCGTGCCCGACCACCCCGGCGTGGCGGCCAAGATCTTCCGCGTCGTGGCGCAGGCCGAGATCGACATCGACATGGTCGTGCAGAACATCTCGCGCGCCGCCGACGGCCGCACCGACATCACGTTCACGCTGCCGAAGGACGACGGCCCGCGCGCCGTCGCGGCGTTGAACAAGGCGCGCGAGGACGTCGGCTTCGAGCAGGTCCTCTACGACGACCACGTCGGCAAGGTCTCGCTGATCGGCGCGGGCATGCGCTCGCACCCCGGCGTGACGGCGACGTTCTGCGAGGCGCTCGCCTCGGCGGGCGTCAACATCGAGATCATCTCCACCTCGGAGATCCGGATCTCGGTCATCTGCCGCGACACGCAGCTCGACGACGCGGTCCGTGCCCTGCACGACGCGTTCGAGCTGGGCGGCGACGAAGAAGCCGTGGTCTACGCGGGGAGTGGACGATGAGCACGGGTCCGGTTCTGGCGCTGGTCGGCGCGACGGGTGCCGTCGGCACCGTCATGATCGACATCATGGACGCCCGCGGCAGCGTGCCGTGGAGCGAGGTCCGGCTGATCGCCTCGGCCCGTTCGGCGGGCAAGAAGCTCACCGTCCGCGGCGAGGAGCTGACGGTCGTCGAGCTGTCGGCCGAGGCGTTCGACGGCGTCGACATCGCGATGTTCGACGTCCCGGACGAGATCTCGGCCGAGTGGGCGCCGATCGCGGTGTCCCGCGGCGCGGTAGCCGTCGACAACTCCGGCGCGTTCCGCATGGACCCCGAGGTGCCGCTGGTGGTGCCCGAGGTCAACGCGGACCAGATCGCCAACCGCCCCAAGGGCATCATCGCCAACCCGAACTGCACGACGCTGTCGATGATGGCGGCGCTGGGCGCCCTGCACCGCGAGTTCGAGCTGAAGGAACTCGTCGTGTCGTCGTACCAGGCGGCCTCCGGTGGCGGCCAGGCCGCGATCGACCGGCTGTACGCCGAGCTGGAAGCGCTCGCGGGCAAGGAGGTCGGCGTCCGCGTGGGCGACGTCCGCGAGGTGCTGGACGCGGCCGGGCTGCCGGTCTCGGACTCGCCGTTCCCCGCTCCGCTGGTGCAGAACGTCATCCCGTGGGCCGGTTCGCTGAAGGACGAGGGGTGGACCAGCGAGGAGCTGAAGGTCCGCAACGAGTCCCGCAAGATCCTCGGCATCCCGGACCTGAAGGTCTCCGCGACCTGCGTCCGCGTCCCGGTCGTGACCACGCACTCGCTCGCGGTCCACGCCGTGTTCTCGCGCGAGGTCACGGTCGAGGCGGCGCACAAGATCCTCACCGAGCAGCCGACGATCGTGCTCGTCGACGACCCGGCCGAGCTGAAGTTCCCGACGCCCATCGACGTCGTCGGCGAGGACCCGACGTACGTCGGCCGGGTGCGCCAGGCGCTGGACTTCCCGAACACGCTGGACTTCTTCGTGTGCGGCGACAACCTGCGCAAGGGCGCGGCCCTGAACACGTACGAGATCGCCGAGGGCCTGGCCGAGAGGCTGTAGCCGTCCGTGTGCGGGAGGGGGCGTCGCCGACGTGGTCGGCGACGCCCCCTCCCGCGGTGATTGGGTAGCGTCTCCGCCATGGCGGAGGCAGTGCTCGGCGTGGACCTGGGAACCACCGCGACGAAAGTCATCGCGGTCGATCGATCCGCTCGGGTGCTGTTCAGCACCGAGCACGACTACCCGTTGCACACCACACCCTCGGGTGAGGCCACGCACGACCCGCTCCAGGTGCTGGACGCGGCCTTCCGCGCCCTGGGTGAAGCGGCGGCCTGGTGCACGTCGTCCGGCGTCGAGGTGACCGCTCTGTCGTTGACCGGGGCCATGCACACCCTGCTGGCGCTGGACGCCAACGGCGATCCGCTGACCGGGTCGTTGAGCTGGGCCGACACCCGCGCCACCGAGCAGACCTCGCTGCTGCGCGGAACCGCGGAGGGCGCCGCCCTGCACCAGGCCACCGGCACCCCCATCCACCCGTTCGCCCCGCTGTCGAAACTGGCCTGGTTCAGCCGGCACGAACCGGACCTGGCCCGCACCGCCCGCTGGTGCGGCCTCAAGGACTTCATCGGCCTCAAGCTCACCGACCACTTGGCCACCGAGCACTCCTCGGCCTCCGGCACCGGCCTGATGGACATCCACCGCTTGGCCTGGCACCCGGATTCGCTGACCTTCGCGGGCATCGCGGAAACCCAACTGCCGGACCTGTTGGCCCCCACGGACTCCCACCCGCTGACCGCCGACGTCCCCGGCCTGCCCAAGGGCCTGCCGGTGATCATGGGCGGCGGCGACGGCCCACTGGCCAACCTGGGCGTGGGCGCCGTGGTGCCAGGGGTGGCCGCGCTGTCCCTGGGCACCAGCGGCGCACTCCGGGTGGTCCGCGACCGTCCTGGTGTGGACGACCGCGGCCGCGTGTTCTGCTACGCCATCGCCGAAGGCCTGTGGGTGCTCGGCGGAGCGGTCAGCAACGGCGGCATCGTGGCCCAGTGGGCGGCGGAGACGTTCAACGTGGACGTGGGCGACCTGCTGGACGAGGCGGCCACCGTCCCGGTAGGAGCGAACGGCCTCCTGTCCCTGCCGTACCTCCTGGCGGAACGCGCCCCGTGGTGGGACCCGGACCCCCGAGCCACTCTCGTAGGCCTCCGCAAGGAACACGGACGAGCGGAAATCACCCGCGCCCTGGTGGAAGGCGTCGGCCAACAACTGGCCCTGGTGCTGGACGCGGTCCGCTCGGCAGGAGCACGGGTCGACACCGTGCGGGTCACCGGCGGCGCTTTCAGGAGCGAACTGTGGGCAGCGGTTCTGGCTTCGGCACTGGGCATGAAGCTGGAACTCGCGGACGACAGCGAAGGCTCAGGCGTAGGCGCGGCCCTGATCGCCTGGCGAGCACTGGGCGCGATCCCATCACTGACAACAGCGGCAACCCTGATCGTGCCAACGAAAACCATCATCCCAGACCCCACCGCAGTCGAGCACTACGCCCGCACCCGCCCGTTGGTGGAACGCGTCTACCACGCACTGCACGACCTGACAGGCGAACTGAACCGCCACTGACCACAACGCACCAGGCTTTCACCGCCAAGTGGAAGCAGGAAAGCGGAAGCACACAACCCAGCCCGAGCCGCTGAAGCACAATCAGGCCCACGACCCCGACCAACCACGGCCCAGCGGAAGCACGCATCTGACCCGACGCAGCAAATCGGAAGCACGCAACCGACCCACCTGGCAAGCGGAAGCACGGCCTGGCCCGACCCGGCAAAGCGGAAGCACGCACCCGACCCGACGCACTCCCCCTCCGCCGCCCCGATCCGAAGCGTCCTCAGCATTTTCCTTCGTTTGTCAAGGCATCTTTCCCGCCTTGACAAATCAAGGAAAATGATCGAGACAATTGCGCGAGCGGGGTGGCGTAGGGGGAACCACCGCGACCTCTACGCGCGGGTCCGACGCCCCGTGGGCGATGGCTCCCAGCGACCGCACGCAGCCGACTGCGACTTCCAGCGGCGGAGCAGCCGATGGCGGCTCCCGATCACCCCAGCGCTGGCCCGCCCCCGTCGTGCTGTGGCCGATTTGACTCGGGGACCCCTTGATTTGACCCTTGATCGGGCTAAAAGGGCAGTCCCGAAAGCCTGCCCGATCACCAATTTTAAGGGTCAAATCCCCCGAGTAAAATCGGCCACGTCTGCGGCTGTGGCTTCAGGTTGGTGGTGGGTCGCCACTTGCGTTGGATCAGTGCAGGGTCACCACTTGCGTCCGGTCAGTGGTGGATCACCACTTGCTTCCGGTCAGTCGGCAGTGGGTCGTCAGTCCGTTCGGTCAACGTCGGCTCGCCTGCTCGTATTCGGCACTTCTGGTCAGCTCTTCAAAACGCTGGCTGATCGTCGGTCCAGCAGCGCTCCGGTTCCCGCGATCAGCACCCCTGCCGCTCCCGTGGCCGCGAATCCCCACCCTGCCGCCGAGTGGTCGATCACGAACCCCGCCAGCGGTGCCCCCGCTGCCGCCCCGAGCGTGAACGCCGAGCCCTGCAACCCCATCGCCTCTCCCCGCACCAGCGCCGGTGTCAATCGCGTGATCACTTCCCCCGTGCTCGCGATCACCGGTGCGGCGAGCATGTTGGCCGGGATCACCGCCGCCGCCAGCAGCCAGAGGTTGTCCGACGCGAGGCCCACCGGGATCGCCAGCAGGCCGAGCGAAGCCATGAGCGCGCGGGGGGTGGGGGCTTTGACGAGGCCGCCGTAGACGAAGCCGCCGATCAGCGACGCCAGGCACATGACCGTCACCAAGGCCCCGGTCCACTGGATCCGCCCCTGTTCCTGGAGCGCCGCGACCAGGGACACCTCCATCCCCGCCAGAACGAGGATCGCTCCGCAGGACGTCACCAGCACGCCCAGCACCGGCGGCGTCAACCACTCGCGCCTCGGCGGGCGCTCTGCGGTGGTCGACTCCTCGTCGCTCCGGACGGGCGGGTCGGCGATCCACAGCGCGATCCCGGCCGCGACCATCGCCGCGCCGACCGTCCACAGCGCTACGCGGCTGGACGCGCTGGTGGTCAGCAGGACGCCCACCGCCGGGCCCGCCATGTACGCGACCTCGACGGCCATCGAGTCCATCGCGAGCGCCGTCCGCCGCTGGTCGACGGGTGCCAGCGCGGTCAGCACCTGGCGGCCGATGGACATCACCGGGAGGATCGTGAGGCCGGTCAGGAAGGACGTGACCAGCAGCACCGGGTAGGACAGGGCCGGTGCGGTGAACCAGAACAAGCCCTCGGTGACGGTGCTCAGCACCACCACCGTGCGGAGTCCGCGGTGGTCGATGAGCCTGCCCATGAGCGGTGCGCCCAGTGCGATCCCGGCGGTGCTGGCCGTGCCGACCAGGCCCGCCGCGCCGTAGCCCTTGTCCAGCGCCAGCACCACGTGGAGCGTCAAGGTCATGCCGGACGCGGTGGTCGGGATCCTGGCCAGGAGCATCAGCAGCATCGCCGACCGGATGCCGGGGAGGCGGAGCACGCTCAGGTAGTTAGCTGGGTTCACGATCTCATCGTCCCCCGAGGGGTCAAGTCTTTAAACCATCGTTTTCTTGACTCATTCCAGTAAACGTGGTCACATGGACTGGCCATGGCACCGGACCCCCGCGAGCTCCTCCGAGAAGCCGGACTGCGCGTCACCGCGCCCCGGCTGGCAGTCCTCGACTGGCTCGCCCGACACCCGCACGACACGGCCGAGCGCGTGGCCGAGGGCGTGCGGGAGCGGTTGGGGACGGTGTCCACGCAGGCCGTGTACGACGTGCTGAACACCTGTTCCCGCGCCAACCTGGTGCGCAGGATCGAGCCCGCCGGTCATCCGGCGAGGTTCGAGACGCGCACGGGTGACAACCACCACCACCTGGTGTGCCGCCGCTGCGACCGCACCGTGGACGTCGACCGCGTGCACGGGGCGGCGCCCTGCCTCGAACCACCGAACTCGGCCGGTTTCACCGTCGACGAGGCAGAGGTGATCTTCTGGGGTCTCTGCGGTGACTGCCTGCGCCAACCACCGAACGAGGAGTCAAGAGCTTGACCGAACCGCGTCGCACCACCAACAACGCCGGCATCCCGATCGCGAGCGACGACCACTCGCTGACGCTGGGCGCCAATGGGCCGATCCTGCTCCAGGACCACTACCTGATCGAGAAGAACGCCCAGTTCAACCGCGAGCGCGTGCCGGAACGGGTGGTGCACGCCAAGGGTGGTGGCGCGTTCGGGCACTTCGAGACGACCGAGGACGTCAGCCGGTTCACGAAGGCCGCGCTGTTCCAGCCGGGCGTGAAGACCGAGACCCTGCTGCGCTTCTCCACCGTCGCCGGTGAGCTGGGCTCGCCCGACACGTGGCGCGACCCGCGCGGGTTCGCGCTGAAGTTCTACACGACGGAGGGCAACTACGACCTCGTCGGCAACAACACCCCGGTGTTCTTCCTGCGCGACCCGATCAAGTTCCCGGACTTCATCCGCTCGCAGAAGCGCCGCGTCGACACCGGCCGCCGCGACCACGACATGCAGTGGGACTTCTGGACCCTCCAGCCGCAGACGGCGCACCAGGTCACCTGGCTGATGGGCGACCGGGGCATCCCGAAGACGTGGCGCCACCAGAACGGCTACGGCTCGCACACCTACCTGTGGGAGAACGCGGCGGGCGAGAAGTTCTGGGTGAAGTACCACTTCAAGACCGACCAGGGCATCGAGACGCTGACGTCGGACGAGGCCGCGCGGATCGCGGGCGAGGACGCCGACGCGCACCGCGCCGACCTGTGGCACGCCATCGAGCGCGGCGAGTTCCCGAGCTGGACCCTCAAGATCCAGGTCATGCCGTACGCGGAGGCCGAGAACTACCGGTTCAACCCGTTCGACCTGACCAAGGTGTGGCCGCACGGCGACTACCCGCTGATCACGGTCGGCAAGTTGACGCTGGACCGGAACCCGGCCGACTACTTCGCCGAGATCGAGCAGTCCGCGTTCGAGCCCACCAACCTGGTGCCCGGCATCGGCACGTCCCCGGACAAGATGCTGATCGGCCGCATCTTCTCCTACCCGGACGCGCACCGGTACCGCATCGGCGCGAACTACGCGCAGCTGCCGGTGAACCGGCCGAAGTCGCCGGTGAACTCGTACTCCAAGGACGGCGCGATGCGGTACGGCAACTCGGCCGACCCGGTGTACGCGCCCAACTCCTACAACGGCCCGCACGCCGACCCGGTCCGCGGCACCGAGGTGGCGACGGGCTACGGCGTCGAGGACGCGCCCGTGCGCGCGGCGTACAAGCTGCACGTCGAGGACGACGACTTCGGCCAGGCGGGCACGATGGTCCGCGAGGTCTTCACGCAGGAGCAGCGCGACCGCCTCGTGGAAACCGTGATCAGCCACGCGGGCAACGGCGTCTCCGAGCGGGTGCTGGAGCGCGTGTTCGAGTACTGGCGCAACATCGACAAGGAGACCGGCGACCGGATCGCCGCGGGCTTCGGCAAGTGATCTGAGCACTCCCACCACGCGGAACGGCCCCGGCGCGACCGGGGCCGTTCCGCGCGGTCACGCGGTCTTCGGCACGTCCTGGCGGGAGTTGGCCAGCGCCAGGCCGGTGCGCAGCGAGCCGACGGCCTCGGACACGGCCTCGCGGTAGATGCCGCCGAGGCCGAGGACGTTGGCGAAGCCGTGGAACAGGCCCTCGTGGCGGCGCAGCACGACCGGCACGCCCGCCTCGGCGAGCTTGGCCGCGAACGCCTCGCCCTCGTCGCGCAACGGGTCGAAGCCCGCGACCGCGAGGTAGGTGGGCGGGAGGGCGCTGAGGTCGTCGGCCAGCAGCACCGACAGGCGCGGGTCGACCCAGGACTCCTGCTCGGGGGCGTAGTGGTCGCGGAACCAGTCCATTTTGGCGTCGGTCAGGAAGAAGCCGTTGCCGAACAGGTCGCGGGACCGGCGGCGGGTCGAGGCGTCGACGGCCGGGTAGAGCAGCAGCAGGAACACCGGGGTCGGGCCACCGGCCCGCGCGGCGCGGAGCGCCGTCACAGCGGCCAGGTTGCCGCCCGCGCTGTCGCCGCCGAGGGCGATGCGGTCGGGGTCGACGCGCAGGGCGGAGGCGTGCTCGACGGCCCACTCGAACGCGACCATCACGTCGTCGACGGCCGCCGGGAACGGGTGCTCGGGAGCGAGCCGGTAGTCGACGGCCAGGACGCGGACACCGGATTCGAGCGCGAGGAACCGGCACAGGTTGTCGTGGCTGTCGAGGTCGCCGCTGACCCAGCCGCCACCGTGGTAGAAGATCAACAACGCTGAGTCGGGGGCCAGGCCGACGGGTTCGTAGACGCGGCCCGCGATCTGGCCGCCCTCGCGGGGGATGCGGACGGGCCGCACGGCGACGCCCTGCACGACCGGCCCGCACACCAGCGCGTTGCTCTGCGTCAGCGCGGCCCGGTTCTCCGCCGGGGAGGTCGTGTCCCACTCCTGGCCGGTGAGCTGCTGGAGCTTGAGCAGCAGCTGGGCGTCGGGGTGCAGCCGCTGGCCGTCGACCACGATCGGCTTTCCGGTGATCAGCCGCCGCACGGGCGCGGGCAGGCCGAAGGCGAACCGCAGGGCACCCGCGAGGACACCGACGGGGAGGGAATCGGCGAGCTTCGACATGCGGCAGATGTTACCCATCAGTAGGCGATGTGACGAGGGTCCCGACCGAGTGGACCTCCAGCGCACTGGAGGTCGTACGGTGCGGCGGTCCGGTTCGCGCAGGTGGAAGGATCTCTACGCATGACGGTCACCGTGGTGGGCATCGGGGGTTCCATCCGCCCCAATTCGCAGTCCGAACGCGCGATGAGGATCGCGCTCTCGGGCGCGCGGGAAGCCGGTGCGCACACCGTCGAGGTGACCGGCCCCGACCTCGTGCTCCCGTTCTACGACCCGCACGTCCCGGACCGGCCGGACGCCGCCGCCCGGCTGGTGGAGGCGCTGCGCACCGCCGACGGCGTGGTGCTGGTGTCGCCCGGCTACCACGGCACGGTGTCCGGGCTGGTCAAGAACGCGCTCGACTACGTCGAGGACCTCCGCACCGACGAACGCCCCTACCTCACGGGCCGCGCGGTCGGCTGCGTCGCCGCGGCGCAGGGCTGGCAGGCCTCCGTCACCACGCTGACGGCGCTGCGCTCGATCGTGCACGCGCTGCGCGGCTGGCCGACGCCGCTGGGCGCGGCGGTGCACTCCGGCGACGTCACGTTCGACGCCGACGGCGGCTGCTCCGATGCCGCCGTGGCGGAGACGCTGCGGATCATCGGCCGCCAGGTCGCGGAGTTCGCCCTGTCGCAGTCGGGTTGACGGTCGCACCTTCGGGTACGCCTCCGACAGGTGAGTTGCCACACCACCGGGAGTCGAAGAGTGTTGCGGGGTGGTTACCAAGGAGTACAAAGCTCCGGAAACCACTGTCCAGCTCGAAGGGGAGCGTCACATGAACGTGCTCTACACGGCCGAAGCGGTCGCCGTCGGTGAAGGTCGCAACGGCGAGATCCGCTCCTCGGACGGCGTGCTCGACGAGCTCGTCGCGATCCCCAAGGAGATGGGGGGTCCTGGTGGTGGCACGAACCCGGAGCAGCTCTTCGCCGCTGGTTACGCCGCGTGCTTCAACAGCGCGCTGCGTGCTTCGGCCCGCATCGCCAAGATCGAGATCGGCGTGACCGAGGTGACCGCGAAGGTCGGCATCGGTCGTGTCGACGACGTTCCCGGCATGCACCTGACCGTCGACCTGGTAGCCCGCGTCGAGGGCGTCGAGCAGGCCGTGGCCGACAAGCTCGTCCACGAGGCGCACCAGCTGTGCCCGTACTCCAACGCGACTCGCGGCAACATCGAGGTGGCCGTTACCGCCACCGTCTGAAGGAGGCGCTGAAGTCATGCCCGTCAAGTCACCGATCAGTTCCCCGCTCGACCAAACGGCGAAGGACGCCGTCGCCGGAGTGCTGCAGAGCACCCTGGTCGATCTGATCGACCTGTCGTTGATCGCCAAGCAGGCGCACTGGAACGTCGTCGGCAAGAACTTCCGCAGCGTGCACCTCCAGCTCGACGAGCTGGTCGACCTCGCGCGGACCTACACCGACGAGGTCGCCGAGCGCGCGAGCGCACTGGGCATCTCGCCGAACGGCAAGGCGCGCACGGTCGCCGAGGGGTCCGTCCTGGACTTCCCGGAGGGCTGGCAGGACGAGGACACGGTGATCGCCACGATCGTCTCCGCCCTGGCCCAGCTCACCGAGCGGATGCGCTCGCGGATCGAGGCGACCGACGAGCCGGACCCGGTCACCCAGGACCTGATGATCGGGATCACCAAGCAGGTCGAGCAGGCGCACTGGATGTGGCAGGCCCAGCAGGCGTGAGGCCGCGGCCGCCGCGGACTCCCGCGGCGGCCGTCCTCGTCAGCTCAACAGCGCGACGGCCTGCTCCTCCAGGTCGCGCGCCGCGTCCACGTCGTCGGCGAGCCGGTCGAACAGCTCGCGCACGGCGTCGGGCGACGGTGGGTCCGCGGCCATCCTGGCCTCCAGCGCGTCCACCCGGTCGTTCAGCGCCCCCACCTGCTCGGCGCCCGCCGCGCCCTCGTGCAGCAGCAACCGCAGCCGCTCGGTCACCAGGTCGTCGTACTCGGCCAGCGCCGGGGTCGCCGACACGGCTCGGGCTGCCACCCCCGACCACAGCGCACCGGCCGCGTCGAACAGCTCCGCCGCCTCCGGCCGTCCCACCTCGCGCAGGAACTCCGCGTACAGGGGCCGGGTGGCCGACGGGCCGCCGTGTTCGACTTCCAGGCAGTCGTGCAGCCGCCGCAGCGCGAAGAACAGCGCGCCGGGGTCCGCGTACCGCCGAGCCCACCCCTGCCTGCCCCTCGGATCGCGCAACTGCCCGGCCAGCCTCCGCATCCCGGAGAAGCCGAAGTTCACGTCGAAGTTGTTGCCCAGCACCGGACCGGTGAGGTGCGCGCACGTCGTGCGGATCGCGTCCTCGACGTCCGGCCGCCACCCCGCGCCGACGGTGACCATCTCGTGCCCCGACTTCTTGTCCGACGACCACGCGCCGAGGAAGTCCTGGAGCGGCAACGGGTTCGGCCGCACGCACTCGTCGTCGAGCAGCACGACGCCGTCCTCGACGCCGAGCACGCCCACCGGGTACGGCTCCGGACCCCACCGCCCGGTCAGCCCGTGCCACGGCAGCCTCGTCCGGTCGACCGTGCAGATCACCGGACCACCGCCCAACGCCTTCCGCAGCCCCGCCTCCGCCTTGCGGACCGACGTGGTGCGGCTGACCTCGTGCTCGATCCCGGCCCGCCGCAACGCCGCCGGGATGTACGGATCGGGGTGGTGCCGGGACACGATCGTCATCGTCGGGTGGTGCCCCGCGTACTCGAAGACGAAGTACATGAACCCGATGCCACCGGCCAGCCCGGCGAGCATCGGCTCGCTCGCCCGGCCGCCGAGGACGTTGCGCAGCAACGCCGACTCGTGCTGCGTGCCACCACCGGTCCGCACCGCCGACTCACCCAGCAGGTGGCGGCGGGCGGTGGAGTAGGACTCGCCGGTGCGGGCCATCCGGCCCCGCACGAGCTGCTTGAACGACTTCCGCTCGGTCATCGCGTGCCTCCGTGACGGACCGGAGCGGGACCCACGCGCCCGCCCGACCCGTCGGGCGCACGACACCGTCACGACGACACCCCGAGGACACGGGTCCCCTTCGCCTCCGCGATCGCCTGCCCGCGTGGGGGGCCGGTCAGGAGGTAGGGCGCGGGACGGCGCCGTGCGACCAACCTAGCTCGGCAGGTGCCGCAGCGCGAAGGAAACCTCCGCCGCCGTCTGCTTGATCGACTCCTCGACCACCAGCGACCCGTGCCCGGCGTCGTAGCGGTACACCTCGTAGACCGCGCCGCGCTCGGCGAGCCGGTCCAGGTAGTTGTCGATCTGCCGGATCGGGCACCGCGGGTCGTTCTCGCCCGCCAGCACCAGCACGGGCGCGCGCACGGCGTCCACGTACGTCAGCGGCGAGCACTCGCGGTACAGCTCCGGCAGCTCCTCCGGCGACCCGCCGAACAGCGCCCGGTCGAACGCCCGCAGCGGCTCCATCTCGTCCTCGTAGGCCGCCAGGTAGTCCGCCACCGGGATCATCGACGTGCCGACCGCCCAGCGCTCCGGCTGCGTGCCCAGCGCCAGCAGGCTCAGGTAGCCGCCCCACGACGCGCCGTTGACCACGCACCTCGCCGGATCGGCGAACCCGGTCTCGACCGCCCAGTCGTGCACGGCGGCCACGTCCGCCAGTTCGGTGAGCCCCGGCCTGCCCTCGATCGCGTCCCGCCACGCCGAGCCGTACCCGGTGGAGCCCCGGTAGTTCACGTGCACCACCGCGAAACCCGCGTCCAGCCACACCGCGCGGTACCCGGAGAACCGGTCCTCGTCCGACGACTGCGGGCCGCCGTGCAGGCTGAACACCGTCGGCAGCGGCCCGTCCGGCGCGCCCGCGGGCCGTGCGACGAGCGCGTGCACCCGACCGCCGGGCCCGTCCACGAACACGTCCGCCACGTCCTCCGACCCCGGAGCCTTCTGGCCGTCGGACTCCAGCAGCACCCGCTCCACGCCGTCCGGCGACAGCGCCCGGATCACCGGCGGGTGCGCGGCCGACGACCACGAGTATTCCACCGTCCCGTCCGGACGCACGTTCGCCGATCCGACCGTCCCGTGCGGGGTGTCCAGGAGGGACAGCTCACCGGTCATCAGGTGGTAGCGGTACAGGGTGTTGCGCGCCTCGAACGTGTGCACGACCAGCAGCGCCGTCGCGTCCGGGTACCAGTCCGCGACGATCTCACCCGGCAGGTCGATCACGACCTCGGACTCGGTGTCCGCCGCGACGTCCCAGATCAGCAGCTCCTCGCGACCCCGGCGCTCGTGCAGCACCAGCACCCGGTTGTCGCCCAGCACCGGGCTGAACGCGATCGCGCCGAGCCCCTTGCCCTCGCCGTCCCACTTCTCCGCGACGGCGGCTCCCGTCTCCACCGACAGCACCCGCAGCGCGGGGTGCCTGCTGTCGCCGTGCTCGGAGTGGGAGATCACCAGCAGCGACTCGTCCTTCGACAGCGCGTCCAGCCCGCCGTCGTTCTCGTGCGAGTAGACGACCTCGGCCACCCCGCCCTTGCGGGCCAGCCACACCGACGTGCCGTCGTCCGTCGACACGCCGACGGCGGTGACGTCCTCACCGATCGCCAGCCCCGCCGAGTACCCGGCGGGCACCCCCTCGACGGCGGCCCCCGCCTCGCTGCCGTCCTCGATGAACGGCTCGCTCACCCACGACCCGAACTCGTCGCCGTCGTGGTCCGAGAACCACCAGATCGCGTTCCCGTCCGGGCTCACCCGCCCGTGGGACGTCCCGTTCGGCCGGTCCGTCACCTTCCGGTGCGTGTCCGCGGACCGGTCCCAGGCGTAGATCTCCCACGCCCCGGCCGCGTTCGACAGGTACAGGTTCCGGTCGGGCGCGTTCTCCGCCCACGACGGCGCCGACATCCGCGGCGCGGTGAAACGGGCCCGCCACCGGGCCTCCGTCCCGGGGTCGGTGAACAGCGGATTCGGAACCACGGCAGCGGGATGAGTCGTCACCCCTGCGATCCTGCCTCAAGGGACCGACAACCGGTCAGCAGGAGGGCCCCGACGACGACCACCGCACCGGACGTCCGCGTGCACGACGAGGGCCCGGTTCGGACGACGGCGCCCGCCTGCCCGGCACCCGTCCTGATCGGCAAGCGCCCGCCCCGGTCGCGAACGGCCGGGGCGGGCGTTCCTGCCGCGAGTGGCGGCTAGCGGCGGGACCTGGTGGCCACCGACACGTGGTCGACGACCATGGGCTTGCCGGGCGCGGTGGCGGCGGTGGGCGTCGGGACGCCCGCGACGCCGCTCGGGAAACCACCGCCCACGGCGACGTTGAGCAGGATGAAGTAGCCGGCGTGCGAGGTCATCGCGGCCCAGTCGTCCGGGTCGACCCGCGACTCGGGGACCGAGTGGTACTGCCGCCCGTCGACGTCCCAGCGCAGCTGGTCCGGGCTGGTGCTCCGGTCCCACTCGAACCCGTAGGTGTGGAACGCCGACCGGCACGACGAGCCGGGGCACGGGCTGGTGGCGCCGAGGCCCCCGGGCTCGTCGCACGACCCGCCGGACGTGGCGCCGCAGTGCAGGACGCCCCACACCCGGTCGACGCCGTTGACGTTCTCCACCACGTCGACCTCGCCGACGGACGGCCAGTTCCAGTGGTCGCCGCGGTAGGGCGCGCCGAGCGCCCAGAACGCGGACCAGTAGCCCAGCGCGGCGTCGCCCGTGACGTCCGGCATCCGCAAGCGGCCCTCGATGCGCAGCGCGCCGCCCGCGGGAGCGGTGAAGTCGGAGCGCCTGGTCTCGACGCGGGCGGACGTCCAGGCGCCGGAGTCGTCCCGCCGCGGCGTGATCGTCAGGTTGCCGTGCCCGTCCAGGGCGATGTTCGAGCTGTCCGCGGTGTACGTCTGGACCTCGCCCGTGCCCCAGGAGGGTGAGCCACCGGGGTAACCGGTGCCGGTGTCGACGATCCAGTCGCGGGACGACGGCAGCGCGCCCGCGTCGCCGTCGAAGTCCTCGCGCCAGGTGGTCCGCCACTCCGACGGCTGGTCGACCGCCTTGACCGGGCTGGTGCACACCGCCCCGCTCAGCAGGACCACCACGAGGGCGGCCACCGAGCGCGGTCTTCTCATGGGGCGGCCTCTCATCACGGGGCTGACACCGCATGGAAGCGCTCTCATGCCCCCGTGTCAACGGTGGCCACGCTCCACGCGGACTCCGCTGCGCTCCGTGAGCAAGATCGGCTACTCAGCCCTCTTCAGGGGCGCGACCACCGACGGCCGCCGAGACGTCCGGTCGTCCAGCTCTTCGGCGAAGATCGTGTCCATGGTCCGCGCCGCACGTGCCAGCGCGAACCCCGCTGCGGTGAGCAGCGTGCCCGCGGCGGCGGTGAGGAACGCGAACAACGGCGTGGTCAGCACGCCGACGAGGCTGGAGAGCGTCACGATCACCAGGGTGGTCGTCGCGGTGGTCAGCCAGGTTTTTCGGGGAGGGTCGACCGAGGAGATGATGCTCATGGTGGCTTCTCCCGACGTGAACGGCGTCTGGTTCGACGCCATGTCTCGTTGTCGTGAGCGAACAGATCCTCGTTACGCTAAGTCAGCTCAGAATGGCCTATTCACCCGATTGTGTGAATATCGATGAGTTTCGGCCTAGGTGCAGGTCTCACCCCCATGAGTGCACAACTGCCGCGAATCGCACACCGCTCCGAGCAGCCGTACGCGGCCATCAAGGGCGTGGTCACCATGCAGACGATCGGAACCGTCGCCGACCGCGTGGGAGAGGTCTTCGGCTGGCTCGGCGCGAGGGGTGTCGAGCCGGTCGGAGCCCCGTTCCTCAGGTACAACCGGATCGACATGGAGAACACCCTGGAGATCGAGGCAGGCGTCGCCGTGGCGACTCCCGTCGCGGGTGAGGGCGATGTGCTGGCCGGAGTCCTGCCCGCGGGCCGCTACGCGGAGGTCGCCCACACCGGCCATCCCGACGAGCTCGTCGCCGTCACCGGCGACCTGCTCGACTGGGCGGCGGAGGAGGGGCTCACGTGGGACGTGCGGGAGTCCCCGGAGGGTGATCTGTGGGGCTGCAGGCTGGAGTTCTACCTGACCGACCCGGCCGAGGAGCCGGACATGGCCAAGTGGGACACGGAACTCGCGTTCCGCCTGGCCGACTGATCGCAAATTGCACAAGGCGAAAGGCGATGCAGGTCACATCGTTCGCCTTATCGCGTGGAATTCTCGCATTTGAATCCCCAAGCCGCGTTGGCCTGCTCTCGTAGGCGCAACCGGTCGGCAGCGCCATCAGGCCGACGCTGGGCGAGAACAGCGGCCCGCTCCAGCTGAACGGGCTGAGTTCGGAATGGGCGGTCCCGCGGCTCGCCGCCGGGACCGCCCAGGAGTTCGCGAGCAGCGCGACCCCCCACGGCGGTCGCACACGCCACCACCGGCAGCGGTTCGTACAGCACAGGGCCCGCGATGATCAGGTGGAACCGTGCGTTCGTCGGGAGGGCGACTCCGGGACACGCCGGGTCACCTGCGCGAGCAGGTCGGCGTCGACCGGCGTTCGCGGCTGCCGGGGGTAGGGGCGCACCGACGGACGACCGGCGTCGCGGTCCAGCCGCCCGGACCGCTCAGCGGACCCTCGTCGTCGTGCCGGACAACCCCAAGAACCCGGCCTGACAAGAAACAGGCCAGGAACCCTCCACGAGTTCCTGGCCTGCGTGCTCAGCCGCCGGGGTGGCCGCACCCGGCAGCGTCACCAACCGGTGCGGCTCAGCGGGTCCGGTAGCGCGTGTAGACCAGTCCGCTGTCGAAGGCGCGCTCCTCGACCAGGTCGAGGTCGAGGCGCACGCCGTCGGGGAAGAACCGCTTGCCGCCGCCGACCACGCTCGTCGTGGTGAACAGGTGGTACTCGTCCACCAAACCGGCCGCGATCGCCTGGGCCGCGAGGTTCGGGCCGTCGATGGAGAGGTCGTGGTCGGACGCGGCCTTGAGCTCGCGCACCGCGTCCGGGTCGAAGGTCCGCTCGATCCTGGTCTTCGCGCTGGACACCGACTCCAGCGTCGTGGAGTACACGATCTTCTCCCCGGCCTGCCAGTCGCGGGCGTACTGGAGGATGTGCGGCGGCGCGTCGGGCTCGTTGTGCGCGGTCTCCCAGAAGACCATCGTCTCGTACATCCGCCTGCCGTAGAGGAACGTGCGAACGGGGCGGAAGACGTCGCCGATGAAGGTGTGCACCTCCTCGACCTCGGCCCCGGCACCGAGGTCGCCCTCCGCCGCCGCGGCGTAACCGTCGAGCGAGACGATCATCGAGTAGATGAGCTTCGCCATGGGTCTCCTTCGAGTTCGAGCGCGTCAGTCCGACAGCGGTCCTACCCGCTGTGACCTCCGCGCGCCCCGGAACTCATCGGTCGGCAGGCCGGTTCCGCGAGTTCCCCCCCAGAAACGGAAAGAGCCGGTCTCCCGTACTGCGGAGACCGGCTCTGACCTGCTCTAACCTGGTCGGGGTGACAGGATTTGAACCTGCGACCTCTTCGTCCCGAACTAGGTTCGGCTCCTGTGGCCACCTGTCGAATTCAGCAAAGGTCCAGCTCAGGGCATTGGTGACCGTTGGTCTGCGAAGGCTGTTGGAGCGGTAAATCGGGAGTTTGACTCCCCGTTCACTCCCCATGCGGACGCGTTCCACGTGCCTGACCGCCCATGTGGTTCCAACGACCCGCTTCCGTCGCCACCACAGCCCTCTCAGCGCTCGTTCTGCCCTCCTCTGAGCGTGGCCCTGTCACATGTGCTTACCACACTCCGAGCGACTCAATCCCTTGTGGCACAACCGATGCGCTGAATCGTGCCAGCGCTACCGCCAGCCTCGTAGTAACTACTGATACTCATACTTTTCAGAGATCAGAAAACAAACCCGCAAACCCGCAACAGCACTCCCAGACTGGCTCTGAACTGCGGAAATACACTGCGGGTTTGGTTGCGGGTTTGGCAAAGTCGGCGGGATCCAAACCCGCAAACCCGCAACCAAACCCGCCACCCAGGTAGCCGCGGCCCAACTACGAGCCCTACTACCTCCGGCGGGGAGTAGTAGGGCCGTCTGTGCCGCCCGTGTTGGCGGGTGTCAGGCGGGTTTGCGGATCATGCCTGTGTAGGCCGCCACGGTCAGAGTTGCCAAGGCCCACAGCGCGGATTGGAGCAGCCACAGCAAGACGGTGAACGCCTGCCCCCGTTTAGTACCAGTGTCGAGGTCGCAGCGGGCTCGCAATCCCGTCGCTCCGAGTGGCAGACCTCGGTCCAGGCCCAGACCGACCAACTCGACGGTTGAGCACGCGGTGCCCCCTGTGTCGGGGGGTGCTGTGGTGGGACGGACGCGTTCGGCAGCGTGATGGCCGGGTCGTGTCGGGATCTGCCCGGCCAGGTAAGCCGTGCCTCCGGCCAGGGCCAGGATCACGGCCAGGGCGGTGACCAGGCGGTGGGCGCGGTAGCCGTAGCGGCCCAGCCACCCCCACAGTCGGTGTCTCTGTTGTCCCCACCAGTCCCCCAGTGCCTCGGGGGTGCGGCGAAGCAGTTCGTTCTGCTGGGTAATGAGGATCTCGCGGGCGTTGCTGTCGTGTCCTGCGGCCCGCTCCACCGCGGCCAACTGTTGGAAGGGCTGCGGCGCGTAGTCCGGAGTGTGGTGCACCAGCAGGTGCAGCCACTGCCGCCACGACATCCCCTGGAGACGGGCGAATTCGAGACGCTGAACGCTTATCTGCCGGGTGATCACAGCGCAAGATCGACGCCCAACCCCCACTCCGCCATGCGCACACACCACGGAGACCGGAAATACAAGCACCTTCGCCACATGCGCTTCGGCCAACACCAACAAAGGCCCCGAGGTGTTGACCACCTGCGCATCTTTCACAGATAACTGGCCGCCGATATGCGCGCTGTGCAGGTTCACTGCGCCATCGTCGCCGCTGCCGCGTACCGTGACGCCACGCAGGGACAGGTCGCCGTCCACGCGCAGGCCGTCGGCGTGCAGACCGGGTCCTGAATCGTTGACGATCTCCGCCTTGTCGAGGCTGGCTTGGCTGCAGATATGGGCGCCGGGCAGGCGCACCGCGCCATCGTCGCCGCTGCCGCGTACCGTGACGCCACGCAGGGACAGGTCGCCGTCCACGCGCAGATTGTCGGCGTCCAGGCCGGGTCCTGAATCGTTGACGATCTCCGCCTTGTCGAGGCTGGCTTGGCCGCTGATATGGGCGATGGGCAGGCGCACTGCGCCATCGTTGCTGCTGCCGCGTACTGTGACATTACTCAGGAATAGGCCGCCGTCCACGCGCAGATTGTCGGCGATCATGCCGGGTCCTGAGTCGTTAAAGATCTCCGCCTTGTCGAGGTCGGCTTGGCCGCCGATATAGGCACTGTGCATACGCACTGCGCCGCTGCCGCTGCCGCGTACCGTGACGCCACGCAGGAACAGGTCGCCGTCTACGCGCAGATTGTCGGCGTGCAGACCGGGTCCTGAGTCGTTGACGATCTCCGCCTTGCTGAGGTTGGCTTGGCTGCCGATATGGGCTCCGAGCAGGCGCACCGCGCCATCGTTGCCGCTGCCGCGTACCGTGACGCCACGCAGGAACAGGTTGCCGTCCACACGCACGCAGTCGGCGTGCAGGCCGGGCAACATACTCCAAAACAGGTTCAACTCTCGTAACCGCGCATCGCAGCAGGTGATCCGCTCGGAGATCGCGCATGTGTTCAGGTGCAGCGGGGTGGTCGTCGTTACATGGTCCAGATCCAGCAGACCGACCACACGCACCTCCCGGACGCGCACCCCGTGCGGATCAAGTTGCTCGTGGCGGCCCAGCAGCAATTCCCGGATCAACTCCGCCCGCACCCACAGGCCTTGATCCTCGGTGATGGCGAGTTCCTCCACCGACAGCCCGCCACCACCCTCAGCCCACGTGCCACGGTGAGCGGCCTCGACCACGCGCTGCTCCAGTGCGGTCAGATCGGTCAGCATCGGCGGTATCCACGGTGTGCTCACAGCAGCACAGTCGCATGTCAAGCCCCGAGCGTGACATCGGCTTGGTCAAGCTATGACTCCAGCGGTACGACCACATCTCGGTCAACCTCAGCCGAGGGTCATTCTTCGTCCCGAACTAGGTTCGGCACTTCTGGCCGCCTGTCGGTTTCGCTGACGGTGCAGGTCAGGCCGTTGGAGACCGTTGGTCTGCGAGGGCTGGTGAAGCGGGAAATCGGGAGTTTGACTCCCCGTTCGCTCCCCATGCGGACGCGTCCACGCACCTGACCCACCCATGTGGTTCCGACGACCCGCTTCCGTCGCACCACGGCGCTCTCAGCACCCGTTCTGTGCTCCTGTGGGCGGGTGGCACTGTCACATGTGCCTGAACCACGTTCCGGACGACTTGATGGCTTGTGGCGCAACCGATGCGCTGAAGCGTGTCAGCGCTACCGCCAGTCTTGTAGTAACTACTGCTACTCATACTTTTCAGAGAATCAGAAAACAAACCCGCAAACCCGCAACTGCACTCTCGGACTGGCCCTGAACTGCGGAAACGCGCTGCGGGTTTGGCTGCGGGTTTAGCAAAGTCGGCGGGATCCAAACCCGCAAACCCGCAACCAAACCCGCCACCCAGGTAGCCGCGGCCCAACTACGAGCCCTACTACCTCCGGCAGGGAGTAGTAGGGCCGTCTGTGCCGCCCGTGTTGGCGGGTGTCAGGCGGGTTTGCGGATCATGCCTGTGTAGGCCGCCACGGTCAGAGTTGCCAAGGCCCACAACGCGGCTTGAAGCAGCCACAGCAAGACGGTGAACGTCTGACCTGTTCGTTACGAGGGAATCCCCAGCCCGGATACTCTGCCTGCCTCGCCCATCCCGACGTGCTTGTCATGAGTGCTGGCGTCCTCTGGCATCCGTCCTGGTCCGGTGGGGTTGTCACGCAGTTAGTCACGCAACGTCGTCCACAAAGGACGGTCTCTTTACGAGACTTTGGCGTTCTACGACCGAAGAGGTAGCGCTTATAGCACGAGCCACCAGTCGCACGAGATCTGGATACCACATCCATGAGACCACTTGGTGAGGTTCGCCATGTTTTGGGGAGACGAGTAGCCAGCGGGCCATGCCCTCGTGGATCCTGATCTAGTTGGCCCACAAGTCCCTACCGGTGGACGTCCTCGGTAGGTATTTGTCCGGATCGTCCGGGCACCCTGTCCACCAGAGGACCGGAGGCGCAGGAATGCGGTTCAACCTGTTGTGCACCTGCTGCAAGTTCTGCGGGACCTCGGCGCTGGAGAAGCGCCAGGGCCTTTACGGGCTGGCGGCCAAGGCGCTTCTCAGCGTCGCGGTTCGGATCGTCTTGTGGATCATCCTTAGCGGGGTCTGACCACACGACAATCACACACAACTGACGGGGCCGTACTGGAGGGGAGACCTCCGGTGCGGCCCTGTCGCATTGACCGACGGTCCAGAGGTAGTCAGTCGACCGTAAGTGTCGCTGGCTTAAGTCGGCGCGTCAAAGATCTCTACACCGCAGTGATGAACTTGCCACTGCTTACGCGTCTCTGACCAGCACTTATGTCAAATTTCAGTCCATCTGTGTCATTGAGCACTAGTCCCTAACGAGTGGACTAACAGGTGTCGCGCATACGTAGAGCAGGTGTTGCCATACACAAGCCGCTCACAGACAGCCGCCGGTCTATACCTCCTCCACCGCAGGTCAACGGGGCTGTGACACAGGCGCGACGGCCCACTCCGCGCCCGCGCCCCGCGTTGCGGATGTGGCGGCGCTTGCCGGATTACCGGCTGCCCTGAAGGCCGATGAGACCGAAATACCAGCCTCGGACAGTGACCTATCCAGCATGCGAGGAGCGGCTAGAGGGGTGTCCGTCCCAGTGCAGGTCAGCGTGGGACGGCTCGATCCGTCCCAGGAAATCAGCTGTCCCGGCCTGACCTGCGACGGGACGGCTGGGACGGATACCCCCTCGGCTACAGCCATCCACGACCTCGACAGGAAGGGCGACATGAGCACAAGCCAGTGCCACACTGAGGACATGAGCGGACGGACCCTGACAGCCGCGGTGCACCAGGAAGAGGACTGGTACGTGGCGCAGTGCCTCGAAGTCGACGTCGCAAGCCAGGGGCAGAGCATCCACGAAGCCCTCGCCAACCTGGCAGAGGCAGTAAGCCTCTATCTGGCGGAGGCACCCGATTCAGACCTCACGTCGACCCCGCTGGTGACCTCGTTCCAGGTTCCGGACACCGCAGCGTGAGCCCAGCTCTGTCCGACCTACCTGTCCGCAAGGTGACCAGGGTTTTGGAGTCTCTCGGTTTCGTGCACACGCGCACCAAAGGCAGTCACGCCGTCTACCGCCACCAGGACGGGAGAACCGTCATCGTGCCGCTACACGGCACTATCAAGCGCGGCACGCTCGCATCGGTCGTTCGGCAGGCTGGATTGACCTCGGCGGAGTTTCTGACATTGCTGTAGCCGAGGGGGTATCCGTCCCAACCGTCCCAGTGCAGGTCAGCACGGGACGGCACGAATCCCTGGGACGGATCGATCCGTCCCAGGAACCAGCCGTCCCGGCCTGAGCTGCGACGGGACGGTTGGCACAGCCGGGACGGATACCCCCTCCAGTGACGGGGTTCGAGGCTGCTTGCCCCTGCTGAACTTCTAGGACCGATCCAACGAGGGCTGTTCTGGCAACAACCTTTGGTCGGCTTCACCAACTCGTCTTGCAGTTGACCTATGGCATGAGATCCACGAAGACGACAGTCGCATCATCATGGTGCTTACGGTTCCGCCCATCGCTTGACGTGGCCCCGTCGCGCTCAACCTTTCGAGTTTGGGAAATTAGGCTTCGAGGTCCGTCATCGGACACAACGCGAAACAGATCTTCCCACGACAACAACTGAAATGCGTCCACAAGGCGACTTGCGCCGTCGGTCAGCAGCACGGCCGAGTCTATCTCTGCAGCCAGAAGGCTGCCACAGACGGCCTGATAAGCGGCATCGGGCATCGTATTAGCTACGTAATAGCCCCTAGGCGTGTTCTGCGCAGCTATCACTGCTTCGTACGAGTAATCATTCAGATTTGCCATCCGCTCGTCTAGGATGGGTTCGATTTTCCCTGCACGACTGACAAGCAATGGAGAATCCCCGAGTACCAGGTAGTCAAGGACGTCGCCCCGACTGCGCAATATAGTGACTGTCGACGATGGGCTATCGGGATTGCTCAGATCGCAGGTCTTCTCATGCGCTGTACAGGTGCGTGTGATTGACTCGGCTAGGGCGTCAGTCAGCGCGACATCAGGCGCGATAGTTAGGAACTGAGCCAGGTTTCCTGCAAGTTGATGGACCATCCATGGAACGTTATGGATGCATCCGTTCTCTGCTGGCCTCAGTGCAGTCGCCCCGTCCAACACGACAGCCCACCCCAAACCAACCGCTGCGTAGTCGTCGTTTTTTCGGCCAGGCGTCGCCTGACTCTCCACTTCAGCTCGCATCTGGGGTCCTTAATCTGGAATCGGGAAGCGGTAACGAAAAGCAGCGGTATCACCAGCGATTACAGAAACCATGACCTCCACCGCGCGGCCAGTGTCGTCGTAAATCGTCCTAACAAGCTCAAGCACAGGGGTGCCCGGCGGAAGTTGCAGCGAAACAGACTCAGGCCCTGAGGGCATTCTGGTAGATAGCTCCTCTTCCACCTCGGTCAATCGGTAACCACTCTCTTCAAGACGGGCCAGTCCGCCACCGGGCCCTGTATCCGGCTCCATGATCGCCGTTCCGCGAACGACATCGATCTCGTAGTAGCTGTCTGCAAGCTGATTAGGTCGACCATCGACGGCAGTTGTCCTACGTCGAGCCCATACCGGTGTTCCTACTTCAACTCGCAATCGATCAGCTACCACCTTTGGCGCTGGGACTTCTTCAAGTGACCGAATTTCTTGACTTGCTTTACCATAGATCGAATCTCGTGGCGTAGCGACAAGTACGGTCTTTCCCGACTGCCAAAGACTGCGTGAATACCGCTCGATTCCCTGCAATTGCGCAATCGGGTGGGTACGAACGAAGGTCCCACTACCCTGCATCGTCACGATTAGACCCTGCTGCTTCAGCAGGTCGACTGCCTTGCGCACCACTGCAAGGGAGCAGCCGTGCACCGCCGCAAGCTCATCGAAGGAGGGCAACTTGTGGCCAGGGGGCCACTCGCCGCTCTCGATCTTCAGCCGGACATCGTCGGCTACCTGCACCTGAAGTGGGCGAGCGTCAGTGAATCCGCTGGTCATGAGACCAGTCTAGAGCAGTCTGCATACAGAGTCTTGACAGAACCTCGAAGTGACTCCTAATGTCTGCATACAGACCGGCAGACATGCGGACCCGGTCCGCAGGAACTGAGGGAGTTACCGATGACCAGCACGAACACCTACCCCGACGGCATCACCCCGGCGGTTCTGGCCCGGATCGAGGCTCAGATTTCGGTCGAGATCGCGGTGGACCAGCCGACGTCCGCCCTGCTGGACGGTTCCGCTCTGGAGCGCCGTAACCGCCGTATCGCGGCCCGTGTACTGGCCGGGATCACCGCCCAGTACGGCGTCACCCTCGCTCAGGCCGCCCAGGAGTCCGAGGGCACGCCGCGACCGGTCACCGAGGTCACCATCCCCGCGCCGATCTTCGGCAAGGCCAAGCGCACCGGCCGCAAGGCCCGCCGCGAAGCCGCTCGCGCCGCGGCGACCCTGGGCCGGGTGGCCTGATGGACACCACCGCCGAGGTCACCGCCGCGCTCGACCAGGCGCAGGCCGATGTCAACGACCAACTCCGCCGCGCGGACACCAAAGCCGCGTCCCTGCTTCCGCTGTTCAGTGGGTTCCTGGCCGGTGTAGTGGCGTTGTCCACCAGGCCGATGCCCACCGCCGCGGTGGTGCTGTTGTGGTTGGCCGCCGCGCCGATCGCGTTGGCGGTGTTGGTTCTGCTGCACGCGGTCCGTCCCCGGTTCGGCGACTCTGACCCGTTCGGGTTCCCGCGGCTGGCCCGGTTCACCGGCCGCCCCTCGGAGCTGCTGGACACGCTCACCACCGACACCTCGCCCACCGCCCAAGCGGTGGAGTTGTCCGGGCTGGCCGCGATCGTGCGGACCAAGTATCAGCGCGTGCGCCTGGCGGTGGATCTGCTCGCCCTCGGGCTGCTGCTGCTCGCCGTCAGCCTCACCGTGGTGGCGGTGACGTAATGGCAGGCAAGGCCAACGGGTGGGTGTGGGCCGAACAGGTGGCCTGGCAGGCGGGTCCGACGTTCACCCGCGGCACCCATGACGGGTTACCGCTGCTGTCGCGAGGAATGGCACCGCGAAACTTGCTCGCGACCTACCGGCAACTGCGGGCGATGGGGCTGCGGCCCGGCGGACATGACCCGGTCGCGGTGCTCTACGGCAGCCACAAAGCCTCGTGTGCCAAGTGGTTTGCCTCGCTCTACCTGGTCGCCACCGCGAAGCCGGTTCGGCCGATGACTCCCGCGAAGTGGACCGCGCTGGCGAAAGCGAACCTGGCCAAGCGGATCTGCCCGCAGTGCGGACGTGACCGCGGCTACGTGATCCCCCGGTGGACCGACCGTGTGTGCCTGCCCTGCTACGACCCTGCCCTCTACGGGCCGGACGCGCAGTGCGCCGCGTAGCGGCACCCGAGAACTCCTCACCCAGGAGGAACCAGCGATGAACATCCCCAACCCCGACGGCACCAAGAAGCCCTGCCCCGATGGCTGCGGACTGATGACCGTGGAAGCCCACCAGGCCGGACGCCCGGTCCGCGTGCACTGCGGCACCTTCGAACCCCGCTGCCCCCGCTGAACCGAAAGGACCACCCGCCCGTGCGCACCCTCACCAACCTGGAGCCCAACCGCCTGCACAGCAACGACATCATCCCCGGCCGCGGCATCGTCACCGCCGTCACCACCACCGCCGACGGCACGATCGCCGCCCACTTCACCAACGGCAACCAAGCCCACTACCAGCCCGGTTCACGGCTGACCGTGCACCGCCCCTCGTGACCCGACCCTGCACCGCCGACCCCAAGTAAGGAACCACCCGACAGGAACCACGCCCATGGCCATGGCCGATCACCTCCTGGACCGCATCCACACCACCCCACGCCACCACCACGCCCGGCGACCACCCGAAGGGACCCCGCCCGTGATCAAGACCATCCGGAACATGCCCGCCTCGCAGATCCAAGGCGGCGACACCATCAAGGGTCAGGACTACGTCGACAAGGTGAGCACGCAGAACGGCGACATCGTCGTGAACTTCCGCAACGGCGACGTGCGCCACTTCGTGCCCAACGACCGCGTCACCGTCCTGCGCCGCGCCTGACCTCCACCGTCCACACCGGACACCCGATCAGAGAGCGAGAACCACGTGAAAACCCCCAACGCCGCGATCCTGGCCGCCGCGCTGACCCTGTTCCACACGCTCAACCGCTAGCTGTGCCCCGGTCCGGTGGCTCGAACTTGCCGGAACGCCCCACCGGACCGGGC
Organism: Umezawaea sp. cmx-9-4; assembly: GCA_049997955.1. Lineage (GTDB taxonomy): Bacteria > Actinomycetota > Actinomycetes > Mycobacteriales > Pseudonocardiaceae > Umezawaea. The sequence goes on from JAEBDY010000022.1 coordinate 75,854, forward strand.
CTCGCACACCACCAACCGATCTGTCACCAGACCCGAAGGGGCCCCACCAGTGTCTCGCATGCGCAAGTTGTTCATCAAGGGCCGTCCGTGCTGCCCCGCGCCCACCGGCCGCAACGGCAAGCACTGCGGCACCCCGATCCGTGTCGGCCGGTTCTCCGACGGCACCACCTGCGGCAAGCCCGACTGCCAGGTGTGGCTCAACGTCGCCGACTACGCCGCCTGACCCACCCGCCCCATCCACCACCCGAGGGCCGACACCGGCCCCGCCACCCGCACGGGAGCACTCAGCCATGGGCAGGACCACCCCCACCAACGTTCGCGCCAAGCACATCAAGCGCGGCGACTCGCTCACCAACCTCGCCGGAACGGTCGCCTCGGTCACGACCGAGGGCCAGGAAATCCTGATCACCATGAGCGACGGCGACAAGTTCTACCGCAGCGCCAACACGATGGTCACCGTCAACCGTCGCTCCTGACCTCGCCCGGTCCGACGGCTCGAACTTGCCGGAACGCCCCGCCGGACCGGGCCACCGCCGCACACCACCCCATCCACCACGCGTCCACCGGACGCAACCTCAAGGAGCCCCACCGTGAAGAGTTACCGCACCGCCATGCGCAACATCCGCCGCGGCGACATCGTCGCCGGAGACCTCACGGGCTGGTGGCGGATCACCAAGGTCGGCGCCGACCGCAACGGCTCGATCGTGCTCACCGGCACCAACACCGCTACCGGCGAGACCGGGCAACTGTGGGGCAACTCCGCGGACATCCGCGACTGCGCGAAGTAGCCCTATGCCCGGTCCGGGGGCTCGACCATGCCGGAACGCCCCGCCGGACCGGGCACCACCACACCCCACCCCCCTTTCACTGCACCTGATCTCAGGGAGTTTTGCCATGCGCACCAACCCTTTCGGCGTCCGACGTGACCTGCGGGACATGACCGCCCCGGCCGCTGTCGCCTACGTCCTGATCACCGTCCTGACCCTGCTCGCCAAGACCGTCGCCTACGCGTTCGCGCTGGTGGCCGAGGTCGCCGAACGGGTCGCCGACGCAGGCGAGACCGCCCGCGACGCCGCCCACCACGCCGACCGCGGCGACCTGCCCGAACCGGTCCCGTTCACCCGCGCCGCCCGTACGCCCGGTGGTGGCTGGTGACCCTCACCGACCGGGTTCCGGACGCCGTGCTGCCGTGGGCGGTCGCTCTCGCGGTGCTCTCGCTACTCGGGATGTGGTGGGTGATCCGCGGTGTCCGCTACCGCGCCGCCCGCACCGCCGCATCCCTACGCCACGCCCGCGGTGCCGGTGGCCGCGCGCTGCGAACCCTGCTGCTGGCCGCCGCGATCGGCGGGACCCAGTTCCTGGGCCTGGCCCTGATGGCCGATCCAGTTTCCCGCGCCGCAGTGCTGGTGGTCCCGGCCCTGATCACCGCCGCACGCCTGAACGCATCCACCCGCATCCACCCGCACCACGTTCACCCAAGGGGGTTCTGATGTCCACGACGTTCTACGACCACAAGGCACAGCGGCAGGTCGCCGCCGCTACCGCCGACGCCCAACTCGCCGCCGCCGAGGGGACGCGCGCCGACACCGCGCTGAAGATGGTGCAGGTCGAGCACGCCCGCGCCGCCGCAGCAGACGACCGTGTCCAGCGCGCCGCCGCTACCCGCCGCGCCGACCAGGCCGAGACCCGCGCCCGCCGCGCCGCGGTCCGTGCTCGACTTGCCGCCAGGGTTCCCGAGGTGCTGCTGTCCGCGCTGTGGGCCGCGGTGATCGTCTCGCCGATCAGCCTGGCGTGGCGTGCTCAGCAGTCCTTTGCCGAGGCCACGTTGCACCTGCCCGCGGGGATGTCGTGGCTGTTCCCGTTGGCGGTGGAGGCGGGGGCGTGGGTGTGCGCGTTCGAGGCGCACCGCCGCGGCAAGGCCCGGATGCCGATCGGTGCTCTGGTCACGTGGATGTGGGTGTTGGCCGGGGTCGCCGCGACCATCCAGCTCTTGCACGGCACCGCCGACTACGGGCCGGTCGCCGGAATCGCGTTGGCCGCCATGTCGCTGTTGGGGGTGCTGCTGCACCACATCCGGCAGTCCGCCGACACCGCCGCCGCCGAGGGCCGCGACACCGCGGGGATGCGGCGGTCGGTGTGGCGCAAGGTGCGGTTCCCGCGGCTGTCGTGGGCCGCCGCGTCCATCGCCGCGGCGGGCAACGGCGTGACCATCGGTGAGACCGCCTGGCGGCAGGCGTGGATCGACCGGTACGGCGTCGGTCCCGACTCCTCCCGCCGTGACCGCAAGGTCGCCCGGCTGGTCGTGCGCCACCAGCGCAAGGCCGACCGCAAGGCCGCCAAGGCAGGTGACCTGGTGGTGATGGGCGGGGTGATCCTGCCCGCCACGCTCCCCACCCTGCCCGCCCTGTCCGCGGTCGACAGCACCCCTGGTGACGGAGGCATCCAGGGCGCTTCCGCCACGCCGATGAGCCTGGTTCCGGCCCCGGTCGGTGACCTCGGGACACCCATCGTTCAGGCACAACAGGCCGAGCAGCACCCGCGGATGTCGGACAAGGCAACCGCGTTGCTGGCCCGTGTCCGGGCCGAGATCACCGCGGGCAACCTGCCCGCCACCCCGTCCGCCAGTGCGATCCGCAAGACCTTCGGCGGTGCTCAGGACGTCGCCGCGGAGGTGCGTGACGTGCTCGCCCGCCGCGCCGCCGACAAAGCCGCCTAACCCACCCGCCAACACGCCCCAGAACCCAACGACCGCGGAGCAGCCGCGGGACAGGAGGTGACGAGATGTCCGAAGCAGCCGACACCACGCCCCACACCATCGACAACGTCAGGCACCTGCGCGCCGTGCGCATCCCGGTCGCCGAACTGGCCGACTGCGCGGCCTGCGACCTCCCCGCCGAGGACTGCCCGGCGGTGGTCGACGGGCCGAACGCGGACCCGTGCTGCCCCGACTGCAACCACAGCGACGAGCCGATGGTGATCGACGGCGAGTTCACCGTGGAGCACGACGAGCCGACCGGCGACCCCGTGCAGCAGCCCGGTTCCGGTCTGGCATTGCGTGCTCCCACGGTGCCGCAGTGGGTTGCCCCGGCGAGTCGTTCCACCGGCCGATGGGTCAAGCGCACCGCCGGTTACGCGCTGGCCGGGTCACGGGTGCGCCGCGCCGAACGGCGGGCGGTGCGCAAGCACACCGACCTGGTCCAGGCGATTGCCACGTTGCGGGTCAACGCCAAGGGAGCAGAGGACTTCGCCACCCTGCGCGACCTGGAACAGGTGTTGGAGCAGCGCAAGACCGGTGCCGCTCAGCGTGGCCAAGCGCGTCGGATCGAGGTCTTGAAGTGGTCCGGCGGCACCATCGTGGTGCTCGCCTCCGGCCACGTGATCCTGCTCGCGGTCGGCGCGGTGCAGGCCGTGACCGGCACCGGGTCGCTCACCGACCTCTGGTACGGCATCGGCGACTTCTGGACCACCGTGGCCACCGCTTCCCCGGCCGGGCCGTACTGGTGGGCCTGGGCTGTCGGGGGTGCCGCGGTCTGGGCCGCGCGCACCATCCCGGCGGGCCGTGACCGCGGGGAACTCCCGACCTGGGCCACCGACGACCAGGCCCGCCCGGCGGACGGGCGCGACATCATCCCCGACGAGTCCGCCGTGCTCTCCGCCCTGCGTCACCTGGGCGGGCTGCCCGCGCTCAAGGCCGCGTTCAAAGAGGGGTGGGGCCGGTCGATCACCCCGACCTGGATTCAGCCTCCGCACCGTGACGGCAACGGGTGGCGGATGCAGCTGGTCATGCCCAAGGGCGTGCCGGTGGAGGAGATCGTCAAGCGCAAGGCCGTGTTCGCCCACAACCTCGTGCGGCTGCCGGTGGAGGTCTGGCCACAGGAGCCGAAGGATCAGCCCGGTGTGCTGGACCTGTGGGTGGCCGATCAGGGTGCGTTGTCGGGTCCGGTGGGGGCGTGGCCGCTGCTGGACACCGAAGGACCCTCCGACTACTTCACCGGGGTCCCCGTGGGGATCAACATCCGTGGTGAAGTCGTTGTGGCGCAACAGTCCGAGAAGAACTACGTCGCGGCAGGGGTGATGGGGTCGGGCAAGTCGTCGCTCTACATCATCCTGGTGGCGGGCGCGATCCTGGACCCGCTCGTGGATGTGGACGTGTTCGTGCTGGCGGAGAACTTCGACTACGAGCCGATGAAGCCGCGGTTGCGGACCCTGCGCACCGGGGCCGATGAGGAGACCGTCAAGGCCTGCCTGGACAACCTCAACGCGCTGTACGCCGACCTGGACGTCCGCGGCAAGGCGTTGCGGGAGCACGAATCCCGCAAGGTGACCCGCAAGTTGGCCGAGAAGGACGCCCGGTTGCGTCCGCGGGTGGTGGTGATCGACGAGTGTCAGGCCCTGTTCATGCACGGCAAGTACGGAGAGGAGGCCGCCGACGTGGTCACCAAGCTGGTTTCCGCCGCCCGCAAGTACGCCGTCACGATCATGTTCGCCACCCCGGAAGCCTCCACCGCGTCCCTGCCCCGCAAGGTCACCGCGGTCACCTCGTGCAAGGCCTGCTTCTCCATCGGTGACCAGCAGTCCAACGACGCTGTACTCGGCACCGGCTCCTACAAAGCCGGGATCAGCGCGGTGTCGTTGGAGCCCTCTACCGCCGAAGGCCCCGGCGACGTCGGCACCGCCATGGTCCGCGGCTTCATGGCCAAGCCCGGACTGCTGCGCGGCTTCTACCTCACCGAAGCCGAACTCGCGGAGGTCACCGCCCGCGCGATGGACCTCTACGAAGGTCACGTCCCCACCGTGACCAGCGTCGATGACGACCAGACGGCCGAAGTCGACTTCCTGATCGACCTCGCGACCGTCCTGTCTGGACGTCCGCACCTGCGCACCGCCGAGGTGCTGCGGGCGCTGATCGGCCACAACCCCACCCATTACCAGGACTTCACCAGCAAGACCCTCGCCGCGGCCCTGTCCGAAGCGGGCGTGCCCATCAAGAAGCGCGACAACGGGCAAAGTGCCGTGGTCACCGACGACGTCACCGATGCCATCACGGAACGTGACCTCCACCGCGGGATGGATACCGACTACGACGCTTAGAGCCCGCTCCGTCACCGCAGGGAAGCAGCAGGGAAGCACGCCGGGAAGGACCCGAATCCAGGGGATTTCCCCGCGTGCCTTCCCTGGGCAACTTCCCTGGTTCCACCAGCAACGATAACGAGCCGGGAAGATCAACAAAGCGGGCCTTTGACCTGCCAAAACCCCCGAAACAGGGGGTCGTGCTCCCCTGCTCGCACCTTCCCCCGACGCACCCGCACCCCGCGTAAGGCATCCCGCACCACACCCCACACGGCGACCCCGCACGCCCACAGTCCACTACTCACAGTCATATCGGAGGTCTTTCGTGTCCGTCATGCACATCGTCGGCAACGGCCGAACCCTCGCCCACACCCTCGGACTGAGCAGCAACCCCCGCGCGCTGTGCGGGACCCGCGTCAACACCGGCGCCCACCGCAACGCCCCGCTGTGCCCGGCCTGCGTCGCCCACGCCGGATGGACCCACGACAAGCGGCACTGACCACTCCACCCGAAAGGCAGGCCCGACATGGCCGACGACAACCTCATCCACCTCGAAACCTCCCGGTCCTGGTGGTCCGGCAAGTCCACCACCGCGTGCGGTCAGACCATCCAGGGTGCCGAGTCCATCTGGACCTGGTTCACCTCCCGCACGTGGTGCCCGCCTTGCAAGAAGGCAGCGGGCAAGTAAGCCCCTGCCACACCGGAAACCGCACCACAGCAAGGGGATGTGACATGTGCAGAGCAAGCGGACGGCGCTGCCCCGGCGCGGGCGGACGGTCCACACAGAACACCCGGCAGGGCGTGTCCCGCGCCAAAGCCGCACTCCGCAAGGCAAAGCAGACCGGCGACCCCGACCAGGTCACCGCGGCCCGTGACCGACTCGACGCCGCATGGATCGCTCACCAGCACGCCAAACGCTCCGCTACCGGTCACGTCACCGCAGATCAACGCGGGGACGTGACCGGCATCCCGCAACCCACCACAAAGGACACCGGCATGGGCCACCAGGACCACGACACCCGCGGCGACGACCAGGACCAGCCGCGCGACACGGGCTTCACCGTCCACAACACCAACATCGTGTCCGGCAACGCCCGCGTCGGCAGCCAACACGACGTCATCGGCGACCCCGCAGACGTCGACGCCGACCAGGTCGCCGACGTCGTCGCCACCGCGCTCCGCAAGGCAGCACGGGCCCGGCAGTCACCGCGCCGCACCGACCAGGACCGGACCCGCGGCACCACCAACGTGGCCTCCGGTGACGACGTCGTAGCCCAACAGGTCGGAATCCAGTTCGGCCGCACCACCGTTTCCGCAGACCAGCGCGGGGACGTGACCGACCACGACCAGACGCACACCACCACCCACCACACCCCGCACGGCACCGTCACCAACACCGTCCACGGCCGCAACCACGGCATCCACACCGACGTCGTCCACGGCCCGATCACCATCAACCAACCACCCCGCGCAGGTCAGCACGGGGACGTGACCGGAAACGGCGGCAACCCGCCGCCAGGAGCGACCCGACACGTCACCGACACGACCAGGCAGGGCACGCACCACACCTTCTACGGACCCACCAACCTGAACACCGGCAGCGGTCACCAGGTGGTCATCAACCACACCGAGACAGACCAGTACACGGCCCACCAGGTCGGATTCCGAATCGACACCAGCCACGACAGCCCAGCTCACCGCGGGGACGTGACGCCACCACCAGACCACGACACAACCCACAGCGACAGCACCACCTACCGCTTCGGCCCCAACGCCAAAGTCCGCTTCACCGGCCCGGACACCCCCACAAACCTGCACATCGAGCACGCCACCTCCGAAATCTGGGTCAACGGCCGCCGCGTGCAGTAACACCCCGTCCCTGCTCAGCACAGGGACGTGACCGAACACCACAACCCGAACGACCACTTCGTGGACTGCCTCCGGCGACCACGAAACGCAGGACCGCCGAGCTGCCCCTCACCCGTCGACTCGGTGCCGCGCCGGACGTGACCACTCCGCCCCGGCGCGGCACCACACCACCGCACCGACCCCTCGAACAGGAGGCTGACCATGACCGCAACCCCAGCTCCCCAGTCCGCTGCCACGGTGGCCCTGTGGATGGCAACCCACCTCGGGTGGCACGTGCTCCCCCTCAACCCCGGCACCAAACGCCCCCTGGCCGGATGCCCCACCTGCCGCGGCGGAGGCGACCACCAAGCCGCCGAATGCCCGTGCCTACGGCGCGGCAACGGCGCGCTGTGCCACGGAGTCTGGGCCGCAAGCAACAACCCCGACATCGTCACGGCCTGGGCACGGCGCTGGCACGCCGGAGTCTGGGGCGTACACCTGGGCGTGTCCGGGCTGCTGTGCGTGGACCTGGACACCCACAGCAGCACGCCGCCCGCACACCCGCTCAACGGCATCGCCTGGCCTGCGAACAGCCCTGCCCCGATCGATGGGCTGGACACCTTCGCCGCGCTGGCCGGGATGCACGACGCGGCACTGGACACCGGCACCACCCTGGCCACCGCCACCCCCTCCGGCGGGCTGCACCTGGTCTACGCCGCGCAAGCCGGACGGTGGAAGGGCAGCACCGCACACCTCCGCGACGACCGCGTCACCTCCGGGCTGGGCTGGCAGATCGATGTCAAAGCCCACGGCGGCTACGTCGTCATCCCCGGCAGCACCACCGACACCGGCACCTACCACCGAATCTCCCCGACCGTGATCCCCGACCGGCTACCGGCCTGGCTGACCGGTGAACTCGTGCGCACCGGCCACGACCGCCACGCCACCACCGCACCCACCGACGGCCCGGCGCCGCTCGCTTCGGCGGTGACCCCGGAGGCGGGCAGGCCGCAGCGGTTCGCCGACGCCGCCCTGCGCAGCGCGTGCGCCGAACTCGCCGCGATGGCACCGGATACCGGCCGCAACCGCAAGCTGTTCCGCTCCGCCAGCCGCCTGGCCGGGATGGTCGCCGCCGGATGGATCGACCGCGGCCACGTCGAGACCGCACTCACCGCCGCCGCCCTGCACGCGGCACTCCCCGGCGGGGAGATCCGGTACGCGCTCGCGTCCGGGTTCCGCAACCCCCGCCCCGCACACCTCCGGAGCGCCGCGTGAACGTCTTGGAGCTGTTCGCGGGGATCGGCGGGCTCGGACTCGGTTTGGAACGCGCCGGGATGACCGTGGTCGGCCAGGTGGAGATCGATCCGTTCTGCCAACGCGTGTTGGCCCAGCACTGGCCGGAGGTTCCCCGCCATGACGACGTCCGCACCGCCGCCACCTGGTGGCACTCCCAGCCCCGACCCGCGGTCGACCTGGTCGCCGGAGGTTTCCCCTGCCAACCCGCATCCGAAGCCGGACCACGACTGGGCACCGGGGACCCCCGATGGTTGTGGCCCGCGATGGCCGACGTCGTCGCCGATCTCCGACCCCGGTGGGTGCTGTGGGAGAACGTGCCCGGTCTGCTCACCCGAGGACTGGACATCGTCCACTCCGACCTTGTTCGACTCGGATACCGGCACCGCGTGGGGTGGGCCACCGCTTGTGCAGTGGCTGCCCCACACGCACGCAAACGCCTGTTCGGTGTGGCCCACACCGACACACCGCGACGGCACGCGGGGAGCGGGCTACGACAAGCCCGGACGGCCCCTGTCCGAACGCGTCGGTGGCCCGCTGAACCCGACGTGGGTCGAGTGGCTCATGGGCTTCCCGGACGGGTGGGCCGCGTTGCCGCCCTCGGCAACGCCGTCGTCCCCCACCTCGCCGAACACCTCGGCCGACTGATCACCGCCACCGCACAGCAGAGGAGGTCCGCGGCGTGACCACTACCGAACACCCCGACAGCCCTGCTACCACCGCCACCGCGGCCACCGATCGGCTGTCCATCCTGATCGGCGGGGAAGCCGAAACCATCCGCGCGCTCACGACCACCATCGCCGAGGGCGCGTTGCCGGATGTGTTCGTCGCGGGCGGGCAGCTCGTGCACCTGTCGCGGGTGTCCGGCCACACCACCACCCACGCCGACGGCACCGTCGCGCCGCCCACCGTGACCGCGGAACCGGTCACCTCGGCCGGGTTGGCGTTCCTGCTCGCGCACCACACCTACACCTACCGGATCAAGACCGACAAGGACGGCGACACCCGAGAGAGCGAGGCAAGCCCCACCAAGACCGCGCTGTCCGCGGTGCTCTCCCAGCGGTATTGGCCCGGTGTGCGTCCGCTGGTCGGCATCGTTGGTTCCCCGGTGCTGCGCCCGGACGGGAGCCTGATCCAGACCGCGGGCTACGACCACGCCACCGGCCTCTACTACGCCCCGACCGTCCAGATGCCACCCATTCCGTCCACCCCGACCGCCGACGAGGTGGAGCAGGCACGGCGGTTCCTGCTCGACAGCCTGCTGCGGGACTTCCCGTTCGTCGCCGCGGCCGACCGCGCCAACCACGTCGGGCTGTTGCTGGCCTCGATCCTGCGTCCCTATCTGGGCTGTCTGACCCCGTTCGGGCTGATCTCCGCCACCACCCAGTCCAGCGGCAAAACGCTGCTCGCGGAGATCCCCGGTTACCTGTACGGCTCGAAAACCCTGGTGTGGCGCAAAGGAGACGACGCCGAACTCGAAAAGTCCATCACCTCAGCCCTGCACTCCTCCGCCCCGATCATGTTGTGGGACAACATCACCGAAGGCACCGTCGTGTCCTCCTCCGTCCTCGCGCAACTGCTCACCGGGCCGGAATGGTCCGCGCGGATGCTCGGATCGTCCAGTGCCGGATTCACCGCGACCAACGACCGCCTGTGGCTGGCCACGGGCAACAACATCCGACTGGGCGGGGACATGGCCACCCGCACCGTCCTGATCCGCCTGGACCCCAACGACCCGCACCCCGACCAACGCGACCAAACCCAATTCGGCATCCCCCACCTGGACACCTGGCTCAAAGACCACCGCAACCGCATCACCGTCCTGCGGCACCTGCTGATTCTGGTCATGGACTGGATCAGCGCCGGGGCACCCCGAAGCGGACACACCATGCGGCAATTCACCTCCTGGGCACAAGCCACAGGCGGACTGCTGGCCCACCACGGCATCGACGGATTCCTCGACAACCTGGCGGACCTCCGCGAGGCAGACGACGACAACGCCGAATGGGTCGCATTCCTCACCCGCTGGACCGAACTCAACGCCGACCGCCCCATCTCGGTACGCCACCTCCGCCAACAAGCCGAAATCGACATGGTCAACGGCCACCCGGTCGACCGATGGGAAGGAATGTTCCTCACCGATGAAATGGGCCGCATACCTCCGCCGAAGTCCATCGGACGAATCCTCACCGGACACATCGGCCGTTACCACGGTGACTACGTCCTGCGTTCAGCGATGGACAAGCACGCCAACTCCCGCGTGTTCTGGGTCGAAACCTGCACCACCAGTGATGGGCAAGCCCCTGACCAGGGCGAAGCCGAGCAAGTGTCGCCCAGTGAACCCGATCTCTGGGGGTAGATCAGCGGTCCCGCGGACCAGGCCCACAGGTCGCGTGCGGGTTTGGCGGGTTTGGTGCGGGTTTGCTGCGGGTTTGGCCAGCACTCAAACCCGCGACCGATTTCCGCTGGTCAGGGGGCCGCGTGTGACTCTTTGCGGGTTTGCGGGTTTGAAACCCGGTCCCCACACCGCACCGACATCCACACCACTCCGACCTTGAGGAGGTCAGGCATGAGCAAAGCTGCTGGTTCGGCGGCGAGTTTGAAGTACTACCGGCCCTACGAAGTCGCCAAGATGCTCCGGTGTTCGGAGTGGTGGGTGAAAGAGCAAGCGCGAAAACGCCGAATTCCCTATAGCTGGATCGGTGGGAGCTACCTCTTCACTGACGAACACATCTCGGAAATCGTGAAGCTTTTCGAGACCAGGCCGGTGCAGGTTCAGGTGCCAGCAGCAAGGAGTAGTCACGAAGTGCCGTCTCAGTCTCGGCGCGAAACTCCGGGCAGGCCTGCGGTACTTCTCAAGGCACGTCCACCTCGACGTTCACGAGCGGGCGGAACCCAGTCCGCGGCTTGACAGCAAGCGTCCGCCGTCGCCATCAGAAGGCGGCGGCGGACGCTGTATCCAATGGAGGAATGCCATGGCGTACGCGGAGAAGCGTGAATCCGTAAAACGCGGGACATATTGGCGTGGACGGTACAAGGTCGACCGCGACAAAGTGGGGATCGTTGTCGACGCCAGCGGTGAAACGATTCGATTCGCTAAGAAGCGAGATGCGGAGAATGCGGCGAACGAAGCGGAATCTGCGATTCGCAACGGCACGGCGAGTTCGCCGAACTCGCAAAAGATCACGTTCGGCGAGTATGTGAGTCGATGGTATGCGGAACAGGACCTGGCGGCGTCCACCATGCAGAACTATCGACGGCACATCGAAGAACATTTGCTACCCGAGTTCGGCGACAAGGTAATTGCGGAGATCCAGCCATCCGACGTGAACGCCTGGGAGAAGAAGGAACGGGCGGTGCCCTATGCGGCATCGAGTGTCAAGACGTGGCGGGGAACGCTTCACTTGATTCTCGCCGATGCCGTTGACGAGCAGATTCGCGACGTCAACCCCGCAACGAAGCGGCGGGGCAGAGGGAAGCGCGCGGGCAGATCCCGCAACCGTGGACCTGAAAAGGCGGTGACCACGGCTCTCGGGATCCTGCTCATCGCCGAACGCGCTGCGCTGCTGTCCGGGCGAGATGATGAGTTCGTGGCGGTCCTGCTGAAGGGGTTCACCGGGATGCGTTGGGGGGAAGTCGTCGGACTGGAGACCGCGTTCGTTCGAGCCAAAAGCGTGCGGGTGGAGTGGCAGCTCTACGAACTCGACACAGGTGAGCTGTACCGCTGCCCACCCAAAGACGACTCCCATCGCACAATCGACGTTCCTGAGTGGTTGTCCGGCCTGCTCGCACGGCACATCGCACATGCACAGCGGGAACCTTGCTCGTGCCACGGGTTGAAGTACGTGTTCTGTGGACACCGCGCGGTCAATGGCACAGCTCGTCAAGTCGGGGCAAAACTGGTGGACGTCGCCCGGCGGGCCGGGGTGTCGACCGGCACGGTGTCAGCGGTGCTCAACCGGCCGGATGGGGTTCCGGAACGCACGCGGACCACGGTGCAAACCGCGATAGCCGAACTCGGCTACGTCCGCGGTGGCTGGTCAGGTGATCTCGCACCGCACTGGCGACGGACCGGGTTCGCCACGTGGTTGTTCCAACCTGCGGTGACCGGGTGGTACCCGCGGAAGGCACCCTCACCGGCCCGGCCCGTGCCGATCGTGGGCACGCCGTGGCCGGGAGTGCCTGTGCGGGGCAGGAACGCCGCAGGACGTGCGGACGCGTGTTGGTTGCCGATCGCCACAGGGCTGACTCCGCACGGCCTCAGGCACACGCACAAGACGCTCATGGCGGAGTTGGGGGTACCGCCGACGCTGATGGACGAGCGGATGGGCCATGAGGACGGCTCTGTGCAGGCGCGCTACACCCACGTGACCCAAGTAATGCGAGACAGACTCATGGAGGACCTCACGGGCCTATGGGATGCTGCTGTAGCGACGCGGCGGGAGTTGAGCCCTTCATCCCCAGTCGGCGTCTTGGATCGGATTCTGCACATCTCGATCAAGTAGACCCCGCATGTGGGCGAGGTTGCTACGGGTGGTCAGGGTGTTGGGGTGGTCGGGTCCGAGGACCCGTACATGGTCGGTGAGGAGGGCTTCGTACTCGGCCGCCGCACCTGCGACGTCTCCGGCTGCACCGCGCTGTCGGGCGAGGTCGCTACGGGTGATCAGGGTGCTGGGGTGGTCGGGTCCGAGGACCCGTAGCCGGTCGGTGAGGAGGGCTTCGAATTCGGTCACCGCACCTGCGACGTCTCCGGCTGCACCGCGTAGGTGGGCGAGGTTGCCGCGGGTGGTCAGGGTGTTGGGGTGGTCGGGTCCGAGGACCCGTACGTGGTCGGTGAGGAGGGCTTCGTACTCGGCCGCCGCACCTGCGACGTCTCCGGCTGTACCTCGCATGTGGGCGAGGTTGTTGCGGGTGGTCAGGGTGTTGGGGTGGTCGGGTCCGAGGACCCGTACGTGGTCGGTGAGGAGGGCTTCGTACTCGGCCGCCGCACCTGCGACGTCTCCGGCTGCACCGCGCTGTCGGGCGAGGTCGCTACGGGTGATCAGGGTGCTGGGGTGGTCGGGTCCGACGACTCGTACATAGTCGGTGAGGAGGGCTTTGTACTCGGTCACCGCACCTGCGACGTCTCCGGCTGCACCGCGCTGTTGAGCGAGATTGCCGCGGGTGATCAGGGTGTTGGGGTGGTCGGGTCCGAGGACCCGTACGTGGTCGGTGAGGAGGGCTTTGTACTCGGCCGCCGCACCTGCGACGTCTCCGGCTGCACCGCGTAGGTGGGCGAGGTTGCCGCGGGTGATCAGGGTGTTGGGGTGGTCGGGTCCGAGGACCCGTAGCCGGTCGGTGAGGAGGGCTTCGTACTCGGTCACCGCACCTGCGACGTCTCCGGCTGCACCGCGCTGTCGGGCGAGGTTGCCGCGGGTGGTCAGGGTGTTGGGGTGGTCGGGTCCGAGGACCCGTACGTGGTCGGTGAGGAGGGCTTTGTACTCGGTCACCGCACCTGCGACGTCTCCGGCTGCACCGCGCTGTCGGGCGAGGTTGCTACGGGTGGTCAGGGTGTTGGGGTGGTCGGGTCCGAGGACCCGTACGTGGTCGGTGAGGAGGGCTTCGTACTCGGCCGCCGCACCTGCGACGTCTCCGGCTGCACCGCGCTGTTGAGCGAGGTTGCTACGAGTGCTCAGGGTGTCGGGATGATCAGATCCAAGGTGGTGGTTGATGTGATCATGAAGTTGCTCGAAGTAGTTAAGGGCGGCGGCTGCCTGGCCTGAGTTACTGAGTGAAAAACCGGCGCGGAATAGCACAAGATGTGCTTTGGAGGAGAGGAGGGCTGGTGCGGTGTTGTCCTGCAGTGCGGTTGTGGTGGAGCGCAGGGCTTGGGCGAGGTCGGCGTCATGAGTGTCGATCTCTGGCCAGGCTGCGACCAGGGCGTCGGCCGCCACACGAGCGAGCGCGTTGAGTGCGTCGCGGGTGAGGAAGTCGCGGATGGCGCGTTGCAGGAGCGCATGTATTCGTACTAGGTGCGCGGATTGGTTGTTAAGTTCGATGGTGATGAGGTTGAGTCGGTGCAGAGTGTCAAGAGCATCGGCAACGTCGTCTGGAGTGGCACTAGGAACAGCGACGTTGGCCAAGTGGTCGCAGATGGCAGTGGTGGTGAACACCGATAAGGGTGTGCCGTTGGGGTCGAGCAGGCTGGCGATGCGAAGCAGCGGCTGCGCCAAGCCCTTGGGAGGGAGCGCGTTGACGTAGTCGATCGATAGTGACCAGGTCGCGGCGACGGTGTCTCGGTGGTGATCAGGCAATTGATCGGTGGTGGGCATGAGATCGGCCAGTTTGCGGCGGCGATCAGCTAGCCGTTGGCGATAGCCGGCGACAGTGAGCAATGGTTTGTCGTTGATGAAGGCTGCTGCTTGTGCCAACGCCAGTGGCAGGCACCCTAGATCGGTCGCCAGCCCCCGCAACTGGACCTGGTCGAGTTCCGCGGTCAGGGCGCCGTTGAGGTAGTTCAGTGCCTCGTTGTCGGTGAACACGTCGAGTTCGATGACCGTGCGACCGCCTTGGCTAAAGGCGTTATCGCGATTTCGGGTTGTCACTACGACTCGGCCGCCTGGGCGGTTCGGCGGCCATAGCCCTCGCAGCTGTGTGGGGTCTTGGAGATCGTCGAAAACGATCAGCCATCGGCGACTCGTGTCTGCTAGCCACGCCCGCAGCAGATCGGCTGCCTCTTGCGGGGTACGGGAGTCAATCTGAGGGTCTTGCTCGCGTAGGACTCGTCGTGCGGTGTTGGCGTAGGCGGTGATCACTGCGTCCCGCGACAGGGCATTTACCCAAATCGCCACATTCAAGTCGGTGTCGGGCCATACCGACCAAGCGAACCGGGCGGCCACCTGCGACTTGCCAACTCCACCCTGACCTGTCACCACTGCACCAACAGAGACCTGGGCACCGACCAAGATTGCCGCGTCACCGGCCGCTAGTACCCGCCCTACCTCGGCCTCGGCCTGTCGCGCCTGGTAGTGATCCACGACCGACGGTGGTACACCCACCCGCACCGGCCACACCACTCGCGCAGACTCGTGCGCTGAATAGTAGTTGTTTTGGGTATTGCCGGTGCCTGCCTGTATGCCTGAGCTGTCGTGCACGTTGGTCATCGGTAAGACGTGGTTCGGCGGCTCGCCCGCGCCAGGTTGGTCACCGTCTTGATATTCGGTCACAGTCGTCTAGGAAAAGTTGTTGGTCTGAGTGTTGTAGTCGCCGACCTGCACACCCTTGCCATCCTTCACAACTACCCAGTACTTGCCATTCGCTGTCCCTGCAGGGTCGGCCAACTCCAGCACCTGCCGTGCGACGGCCTCCATCTCAGGGTCGGCACCAGTGCCAGCCTCTTGGAGTGCCGCTGTCAGCAAGAGCCGGTGCTCGGATCCATCGACGGCGTCGGTTTGCACCGTTTGCACAACCTCGTCCGGCGTAGATCCGTTCTTGCGTAACGCCGACAGCACACGCGTTTTCAATCCCTGATAGGCGTCCTGCACCGCTGTGGACGCCGTGTCAGTAGCCCCTGCCGTAGCGCCAGCTGCCAACGCCGCGACTACCAACTCCACCGACTCGATCACCGAGCCCCCTCACCTGACGTTACCGAACATCTGTACCGGGTATCGGCCCGACCAACTCAGCCGCTACAAGCTGGACCACCTCACCACGATGAATGTCGCAACCGAGGAGCCGGTAGCCCGCCTGAGAGAGCGAAGTCGGGAGTTTCACTCCCCATTCACTCCCCACATGCCGCTACAAACGGAAAGAGCCGGTCTCCCTGTACCGCGGAGACCGGCTCTGACCTGCTCGTACCTTTGTCGGGGTGACAGGATTTGAACCTGCGACCTCTTCGTCCCGAACGAAGCACGCTACCAAACTGCGCCACACCCCGGTTCGAACGAGGTGAACTCTACCGGACGTTGCCGCCCACTCCGAATCGGGTATCCCTTAGTGATCCAGACGTGCTCTGACCTGCGTCGATCGGCCGTGCGACCAGCGTGAGCAGGCTGGCCTCCGGCGGGCACGCGAAGCGCACCGGGGCGTACGGGGACGTGCCCAGGCCCGCCGAGACGTTGAGCCACATGTGGGCGCCCCAGCGGGAGACGCCGCGGGCGCGGGCGCGGTCCAGGTCGCAGTTCGTCACGAGCGCGCCGTAGCCGGGGATGCGGAGCTGGCCGCCGTGCGTGTGGCCCGCCATGACGAAGTCGTAGCCGTCCGCCGCGAACGGGTCCAGGACGCGCGGTTCGGGGGAGTGCGTGACGCCGAGGCGGAGGGCGGCGTCCTGGTCGGCCGGGCCCGCGATGTCCTCGTAGCGGTCGCGCTTGAGGTGCGGGTCGTCCAGGCCCGCGGCGAACACGGTCTGGCCCGCGACCTGGAACGTGCGGCGCACGTGGGTGAGGTCCAGCCAGCCCCGCTCCACCATCGCGGCCCTGAGGTCGCGCCACGGCAGGTTGATGCCGTGCACGCGCTTCGTCTTCGCCGACGGCAGCAGGTAGCGGACCGGGTTCTTCGGGCGGGGCGCGAAGTAGTCGTTGCTGCCGAACACGAACACGCCCGGACGGGCCAGCAGCGGACCCAGCGCGCGGATGACGGCGGGCACGGCCTGCATGTGCGCGAGGTTGTCGCCGGTGTTCACCACGAGGTCGGGTTCCAGCTCGTCCAGCGCGGCCACCCAGCGCTGCTTCGACCTCTGGTCCGGCAGCATGTGGAGGTCCGAGATATGCAGCACCCGCAAGGGTGACGAGCCCGGCGCGAGCACCGGCACGGTGGCCTGGCGCAGCGTCCAGTGACGTCTTTCGAACCCCGCCGCGTAGGCGAGGGTGGCGGTGCCGACGGCGGTCGTGGCGAGCAGGGCCCGGCCGAACTTGTTCACGCCGATGAGCCTACGGGCGTTATCGAGTGCGGCGTAATCGCCTGTTCCCGGTACCGTTCGGCCTCATGGCGGAGCTGAAGACACGGTTGCAGAACGACCTCACTGCCGCGATCAAGGGTCGGGAGACGGTCAAGGTCGGAGCCCTGCGCATGACGTTGAGCGCGATCACCAACGAGGAGGTCTCGGGCAAGAGCGCGCGCGTGCTCTCCGACGACGAGGTCCTGAAGGTGATCACGCGTGAGGTGAAGAAGCGCAAGGAGGCCGCCGAGGCCTTCGCGGGCGCGGGCCGGGCGGAGCAGGCGGAACTGGAGAAGTCCGAGGGGTCCATCCTCGAGACCTACCTGCCCGCGCAGCTCGGCGACGACGAACTCGTCGCGCTGGTCGACGCGGCGGTCGCCGAGGTGACCGAGCAGCTCGGCGAGCAGCCCGGCCAGCGGCAGATGGGCCAGGTCATGAAGGCCGTCAACGCCAAGGTCGCGGGCCGCGCCGAGGGCGGCCGCGTCGCGGGTGCCGTGAAGGCGAAGCTGGCGGGCTGATCCTCCCGTGAACGCCCCTGGTCGCCACGGCGGTCAGGGGCGTTCGTTCGTCGACGCGACCTGGTGCGGATCCCGCGCCCTCAGCCGCCCGGCTCGGTCGGGATCGTGATGATCCCGCCCGGTGGCGGCTCGGTCTGCTCCGGTGGTGGCTGGCCCGTGGGGTCGCCCGTGGCGGGGGGAGCTGGCGGGTCGGAGGTCTGCGGTGGCGGCACGTAGCCGGAGCTGACGAACAGGGTGATCATGGCGCCGCGCAGCGCGTTGCCGCGGGGCGTCTGGCTCACCACGGTGCCCTTGGACTCCGAGGAGTTCCGGTCCTGCGTGCTGACCTTGTACCCGGCGTTCTCCAGGGTCCTGGTGGCGTCGTTGACGTTGCGGCCGACGACGTCGGGGATGCGGATCTCGCTGCCGCCCTTGAGGTACCGCTCGTCGGTCGGCGGCAGCGGCGACGGCGGGGAGTCGCCCAGCACGCGGGTCATGGTGTCGAAGAACGTGCGCGCCGGGACGGTGCCGCCGTAGATGTCGCCGTTGCCGCACAGCCTCGGCTTGCCGCCGACGCAGATCCCGCGCGGTTCGACGCCGTCGTTGAACGTCTGCACGGAGGCCGCGTACTCGGGGGTCGCACCGATGAACGCGGCCGACTTGTAGTCCTCGGTGGTGCCCGTCTTGCCGAGCATCGGGCGCTTCCACTTGAACTGGTTCGCCGCGGCCGACGCCGTGCCTGCGCCCACGTCGTCCTTGCTCATGCCGGTCGCGAGGGTGTTCGCGAGCGGCTCGGCGACGACCTGCTCGCACGGCTGCTCGTTGACCGGAACGGGCTTGCCGTAGCGGTCCAGCACGCCCTGCAACGGCGTGGGCGGGCACCACTTGCCGCCGCTCATGATCGTGGCCGCGACGTTCGCCAGTTCCAGCGTGCTCACCGGCGCCGGACCGAGGGTGAAGGAGGCGTTCCCGCCGTTGCCCTTGTAGAACTCGGTCTGCGAGACCCGCAGCTCCTGCTGCTTGGCCTTGGAGTCCGGTCGGACGCCCGCGATGTTCGTCGCCATCGTCTCGCGCATCCCCAGCCGTGACGCCATGTCGACGACGGCGTCCATCCCGAGCTGCTCCTCGAGGATGACGAACCCGGTGTTCGGCGACGTCTGCAACGCGGTCTGCAACGACATCTGCGCCGGGTACGAGGTGGACGAGTTCTTCAGGCAGTACCAACGGGTGTCGGGCTCGCCGGTCGGTGGGCACTTGTCGCCGCCGCCCTTGAAGACCTTCGACGTGTGCGACGCGGGCGTGGCGATGGTGTTCTCGATCCCCATGCCCTTCTCCATCGCGGCCGCGGCGGTGAAGGTCTTGTAGATCGACCCGGCGCCGAACTTGTTCTCCACCCCGCTGGGCAGGTCGAACTGGGTCTGGTTCGCCTCGGCGTTCAGGCCGTAGTCGCGGTTCGCGACGAGCGCGACCACCTCGTGCTTCTCCGCGCCGGGCCGGACGATCGCCATCGCGTTGGCGATGCCGTCGGTGTCCTTCGCGACCTGGGCCTCGGCGGCCTGCTTGGCCTGCTGGGTGATCGAGCGGTCCAGAGTGGTCTTGATGGTGTAGCCGCCGGTCTTCAGCTGCTCCTCGCTGAACCCGTTCTTCTGCAGGTAGTTGATCACGTACGAGCAGAAGAACCCGTTCTCCGGGCCCGCGCCGACGCAGCCGTTCGGCGGCGTGCGGACCGGGGTCGCCAGACCGAGCGGCTCCTTCTTGGACGCCTCGGCCGCGTCGCGCGTCAGCTTGTCGTTCTCGACCATCTTGTCGATGACCTTGTTGCGGCGTTCGAGCGCCTTGTCCGGGAACACCTCGGGGTCGAGGGCGGACGGGCTGTTCACCATGCCCGCGAGGACGGCGGCCTGCGGCACCGTCAGCTTGTCCGGCGTCGTGTTGAAGTACGCCTGCGACGCGGCGGCGATGCCGTAGATGGTCGAGCCGAACGGCACCACGTTGAGGTAGCGGGCCAGGATCTCGTCCTTGCCGAGCTTGCGCTCCAGCTGGATGGAGATCCGCGCCTCGCGCGCCTTGCGCGCGATCGTCTGCTCCTGGGCCTTCTGCTGCTCGACCTTGTTGTTCCGCGCGACGACGTGCACGAGGTAGTTCTTCACGTACTGCTGGGTCAGGGTCGACGCGCCCTGCGAGACGCTGCCGCCGACCTGGTTCGTCACGGCCGCGCGCACCGTGCCCTTCCAGTCGACGCCCTGGTGCTCGTAGAACCGCCGGTCCTCGACCGAGATCAGCGCGGCCTTCATGGTCGGCGAGATCTGCTCGGGGGGCGTCAGCACCCGGTACTGGTCGTAGAGGTACGCGATCGGCGCGCCGTCCTTGTCCGTCACCGTGGTGATCAGCGGTGGATCGGTGGTGACCAGGTCCGCGGAGATGCTGTCGACCGTATCGCTGGCTCGGTTGGACACGACACCGAGTGCGCCCACGGCTGGGAACAGCGTGCCGGCGAGGAGGACACCGGCAAGCAGACACAGGCCGAGCAGCTTCAGCAGGCCGTTCCTGACTCGCACGGCGGCCAGCGTACGCGGCACCTGAACGGGTGAGAGTGATCCGCGCCACTGATTACCGAGGATGAGTAGACGTACTCAAGGCAGATAACAGGTGCGCAACCCAGGGTTGGAGGTGGAACCGGGAGCACCTAGAGTTCGTCAACGTCCAAGTAAGGCGTCGAAGGTCCACCACTCTCGTGGTGACCTTACGGCATCCGCGGCAGGGGTGTGGCGGATTTCGGAGTTTGGACAGCTCAAACGAGGTGGGGGTTATGGACCAGGGGGATTGGCGAATCAATGCGTCGTGCCGCGAGGAAGAGCCGGACCAGCTCTTCGTTCGAGGTGCGGAGCAGCGCAAGGCGAAATTGGTGTGCCTCGGCTGCCCGGTCAGGACGGAATGTCTGGCCGAAGCCCTGGACAACCGGATCGAGTTCGGAGTCTGGGGTGGCATGACGGAGCGTGAGCGGCGGGCGTTGTTGCGGCGGAGGCCGGACGTCTCGTCCTGGCACGAACTGCTGGACACGGCGCGTCAAGAGCACTTCATCGACGTCGACGTGGACGTCAAGGTGGGCTGAGCCCACCGGGGGTACATCGCCGGCGGGCTAGGGGTCACTCGCCGGCGAGCCTGCGCCCGATCTCGTGCAGACCGTCGAGGTCGTGCACGTCGGTCGGCAGCGCGGGCACGCCGACCAGCGCCACACCGGGGTGCGCCTTCGTGAAGCGGGCGATCAGGCGCTTCTCCCGGTCGGCGACCGCCACGCGGTCCGCGTGGAGGCGGAGCACGGCAGCGGCCAAGGGCGCGTCACCCGCGCGCTCCAGGCCGTCGGCCGCCGCTTCGGCCTTGGTGGCGGACAGCGCGGCCAGCACGGGGTGCGTGCGGTTGGCGACGAGGCCGATCAGCGGCATCTCCTCCTCGCTGAGCCGTTCCACGAAGTAGCTGGCCTCCCGCAGCGCGTCCGGCTCGGGCGCCGCGATGACCAGGAAACCGGTGCCCGGCGAGCGGAGCAGGTCGTAGGTCTTCTGCGCCCGCTGGCGGAAGCCGCCGAACATGCCGTCGAACGCCTGCACGAACGTCGAGGCGTCCTGCAGGAGCTGCCCGCCGACGATCGTCGACACGGCCTTGGTGAACAGCCCGAAACCCGCTCCGACGATCTTGCGGATGCCGCGCCCGCCCGCACGGGCAGGCGCGGACAGCATCCGGATCAGCCTGCCGTCCAGCACGGTCGACAGGCGCTGGGGCGCGTCCAGGAAGTCCAGCGCGGACCGGCTCGGGGGCGTGTCCACGACGATCAGGTCCCACCCGCCGTCGGCCACGAGCTGGCCCAGCTTCTCCATCGCCATGTACTCCTGCGTGCCGGAGAACGACGAGGAAACGGTCTGGTAGAAGGGGTTCGCCAGGATCGCCTCGGCGCGGTCGCGGCCCGCGTGCGCCAGCACCATGTCGTCGAACGTGCGGCGCATGTCCAGCATCATCGCGTGCAGCTCGCCCTTGGGCTCGAAGCCCTCGGTCTTCACCTCGCGCGGGCTGTTGTCCAGTTCCCGCAGGCCCAGCGACTGCGCGAGCCTGCGGGCCGGGTCGATGGTCAGCACGACCGTGCGCCGCCCGCGTTCCGCCGCCCGCACCGCGATGGCCGCGGCCGTCGTCGTCTTGCCCACCCCGCCCGAGCCGCAGCACACGAGCACGCGCGTATCCGGGTCGTCGATCAGCGCGTCGACGTCCAGCAGCGGTGGCCTCACCGCACACCCCGCTCCACCATCAGCTCGGCCAACTCGTACAGCGCGGCCACGTCCACGCCGTCGGTGAGCTCCGGCAGCTCCAGCGACGGCAGGTCCGACTCCGCGAGCTTCTCCTTCGCGCCCTGCTCCATCGTGATCCTGATGGCGTGCTCCACGGTCTCCTCGACCAACCCGTCGATGGTCTCGACGTCCAGGTCCAGCCCGGCCGCCTCCAGCCCGGCGCGGACGCGGCTCGCGTCCACCCGTCCACCCGCGGCGGCGACCACCGACCGGGCGGGCAGCCGAGGCGGCCGCACCCGGTTGACCAGCACGACCCCCGGCCGCAGGTCGGCGCCGTCCAGCTCGGCGACCGCGTCCAGCGTCTCCCGGACCGGCATCTCCTCCAGCAGCGTGACCAGGTGCACCGCGGTGTCCCCGGAGTGCAGCAGCTTCACCACCCCGTCGCTCTGCCCCTTGATCGGACCGACCTTCGCCAGGTCAGCCATGGCCTTCGTGACGTCCAGGAACTGCACGACGCGGCCGGTGGGCGGGGCGTCCAGCACGACGGCGTCGTACTCGTGCCGCCCGGACGGCCCGGTGCGCCGCACGCACTCCTTGACCTTGCCGGTCAGCAGCACGTCCCGCAGACCGGGGGCCAACGTCGTGGCGAACTCGATCGCGCCCATCTTGCGCAGCGTCCGACCGGCGAAACCCAGGTTGTAGAACATGTCCAGGTACTCCAGCAGCGCGGCCTCGGGGTCGACCGCCAGGGCGCGCACCTCGCCACCGCCGGGCGCCGACGCGATGCGCTCCTCCGAGTACGGCAGCGGCGCCCGGTCGAAGAGCTGGGCGATGCCCTGCCGCCCCTCGACCTCCACCAGCAGCACCCGACGACCACCGGTCGCCAGCGCGAGCGCCAGCGCCGCGGCCGCCGTCGTCTTCCCGGTACCGCCCTTGCCGGTGACGACGTGCAGCCGTGCTCGGGTCAGTTCCTGGGTCCAACCAGTCGCGGGGGATGCCACCTGGTCAGCCTAAACGCGCGTGCTCCGCCGCGTCGGTCAGTCCATCATGGTGATGAAGAACACCGCCATCGCCGTGGCCGCGACAACACCCCACGTGACGACCGAGGGCAGCCAGAACGCGATGGCGGTGGCGATCACCGCGACCACGGCCAGGCCGATCACCCCGGACCGCACCACCTCGGCGTGGCTCGTGCCCTTGCGGTCGCGGACCTGCGCCATGGCCACGAGCACCATCACCAGACCACCGAGGACGAACAACCCGGTGGCTACCGCGCGCCACGTTTCCATGTGATCAAGGTAGCTGCGCGTAGCCGCTCCGGGCAGGGTCTTCACCCGACCGCCGGACAGCTAGGCTCCCGCCATGACTAAGTGGGAGTACTCCACCGTCCCGCTGCTGATCCACGCCACCAAGGCGATCTTGGACCAGTGGGGCGCCGACGGCTGGGAACTGGTCACCGTGATCCCGAACCCGACCGGTGAGCAGCACGTCGCGTACCTGAAGAGGCCGAAGGCATGACGACCTGGTCGAAGAGGCTCGCGGACCTGGGCATCGAACTGCCCGGCGTGGCCGCGCCGCTCGCCGCCTACGTGCCCGCCGTGCGCACGGGCTCGTACGTCTACACCTCCGGCCAGCTGCCCTTCGTGGACGGCGTGCTCGCCGCCACCGGCAAGGTCGGCGCAGACGTCAGCCCCGAGGAGGCCAAGCAGCACGCCCGGACGAGCGGCCTCAACGCCCTCGCCGCCGTGCACGCGCTCGTCGGCATCGACTCGGTCGTCCGGATCGTCAAGGTCGTCGGTTTCGTGGCGTCCGCCGAGGGCTTCACCGGCCAGCCCGCGGTGGTCAACGGCACGTCCGAGCTGCTCGGTGAGGTCTTCGGCGACGCGGGCGTCCACGCCCGGTCCGCCGTGGGCGTGGCCGAGCTGCCGCTCGGCGCCCCCGTCGAGGTCGAGCTGGTCGTCGAAGTCCGCTGAGTCGTGAAAGGCGTGATGTGAGATGTCGGACACCGAGTGGGCTTGCCACGAACTGCTGCTCCGGTTGGCCGGACGGCTGCCGGACGACATCCTCTGGCGCTTCCGCGACTGGGCCGCGACCGACGCGGTCGTCGTCCTCGCACGCGCCCTACCGCGTGCTTTGCTGCACGACCGGATCGGCCTGACGGACCTCGAGATGAACCTGCTCGCGGACGCCGTGCTGTCCAACGGGGCCGATCGGGCGATGCTCAGTTCGGTCGAAGGGGTGGACGAACTCCACGAATCCGGCTACACCTTCACAGCAGAATCACCCGATCGTGTGTCGATGGGGGATTCTGCGACCGCGGTGCTCGGTGCCACGCTGCGCGGTCGCCAGGGGGTCGGGGAAGTCCGGTCCACCTGGCGGCAGGGCGGCGACGGCCAGGTGGCCAGGCGAATCGTGCTGATCGCCGCCACCACCGGCCACGCCCGTCTGACGGGCGAGGTGCAGCGAGTGCTCCGCGCACTGGGTGAACACGACCCGTGCGTCGAGGTCGTACCGCTCGGAATGGAACTGCCGCCCTACCACCAGGCGGCTTTGGCGGCTTCGGAGTCGATCTGCACCGGCGCCGAGGTCGACGGGCACCTGGTGCCCGTGTAGCGCTCGTCGATCGGCGGGCGGAAGGAGAACAGACGTGGCGAACGACGTGGAACTGCCCGTCCGCCTGCACGATCTCCTGTTGGCGTTGGCCGGTCGCGTCGATGACGACGCGCTGTCCCAGGCACGGGAGCTGCTCGCGGTAGCGGAACCGGATCGAGCCGTGGAACTGGTCGTGGGCTGCCTGCTCGCGGGCCGCATCCCGCTCACCGACCACGAACGCGGCCAGATCGCGGACCTGCTCGACGAGATCAACTCGGCGCGCTCGCTGGCGGACCTGCTCGTCGTGGTCGACACCCTCCCGGTGCCCAGGCACCGCTTCTCGGCCGAGTCCGACCCGGCCGACGGCATCGCCGAGGCGTTGGCGAAGGTCGTCACGAGCCTCCCCGACATCCGTTCGGTGATGTGCGTCTGGCGCTCCACACCCTCGGGCGCCTCGCCGGGCCCGCTGCCGCAGCGGATGGTCCTGGTGGACATCGGCCCGCAGGGCTACGCCCCCGCGACCGCGTACCGGTTCGACCGCGCGCTCCGCAGGGCGGGCCTCAGCGCCGCCGTCGAAGTCCTGCGCCCCGCAACGCAGCTCAGCGACTACCACGCCGCCGCCGTGACCACGGCCCGCGAGGTGAAGTTCAGCTCCTCGTCCTCCGGCGGAGGCGGCCACCGCGACGAATCCGGGGCCTGGTTCGACGGTCCCGAAGACGTTCGGGACCAGGCACCGATGGTTGAGCCGACACCGGTGCCGGAGATCCCCGAGACCGGCTCAGAGACCCCGAGACGCAATCGCGGCGAGTCCTACGAGAGCGCCCAGCCGTTCCCGCCCAAGCCGGTCAAGCGCGTGGTGCGCGAGACCGTCGACGCGGTCGAGGAACCCCCGCTGCCGCCCGCGCTGTCCCCGCCGACCCCGCCCGCGGTGTTCAACAACGCCGAGGTGACCATGGAACTCGGCCCGGACGACCTGGCGGCCCTGCAGGCGGCGCTGGCGGACCCGAACGGGACCGCGCCGGGGCAGGTCGCCGTGGAGGCCACGCCGGCGGCCGACGCGAAGCTCAGCGACCGCGAACGCGCGCTCCTGCAACAACTGCACGAAGAGCTGGCCCAACGCGAGGACGCCCCCGCGCAGGCCGAGTCGAGCCAGTGGCAGATCGACCGCTCCGGCACGCAGGGCTCGTTCCAACCGCCCGCGTGGATGGGCGCGCAGAACAACGGCGACCTGGCGCAGCACAACAACGGCCACCCGCCCTACCCGGCCTGATCCCGCCCGGCTCACGCGCCCGGCTCCCTTCGGGGGGCCGGGCGCTTTGCTGTTCCGCGGCAGGCGCGACCGCATCACTCTCCGTCGCGAGCCGATCCGGGGATGCTCGCCTCACCGGGCGAGCCTGTGATCACCTAGCGTGATGATCTTGGCCGCTGTTCTCGTCGCGCCAATAATGTGAGCAACATTCAATTCGCTGCGTTGCGAATGATCCGAAGTGTTCCCCAACTTCACTGAAGATCACTTCATCGCTCGACGCGACGGAATTGTCGGACCTTCCAGCTAGCGTGGAATTCGGGGGCCCATCCCTCGCGCGCGCGTTGGGGGTCCCCCCGAATTCCAGCTTAGCGGTGGGGTCCGACAAGATCGTTCAGCTGAGTCCCGGCACGTTCGTTCCGGGAAACGCTTCGGGAATCCGCTGATCAAGTCGAACTTCCGGCCTGTGCGCGTGGGTTGTCGATCAAGTTCGCGTGATTTGGAACTGATCTTGCGGTACGGCCGGTGGGCGTTGACGTTGGCCCGCGGGCGCAGGGACTCCTGGGAGTGGGCCGGTGCCAGGTCCTGCTCCGCCTTCCAGGCAGGCGGCTGGCTCGACGGGGTGGTCGTGGCGGGGTCGAGGTCACCTGCCTGCCCGTTGGCCCGCCAACGCGATGATCCGCTGCAGGTGCAGGCCCCGTCGGACGTCCAGCGGGTGTTCGCGGGTGCCGCTGTGGACCATGGCGACGAAGTCGTCGAGCAGCAGGGTGTAGCAGTCCCGCGCGGACGTGCCGCTGCTGGACAGCCTGCGGTAGCCGTGCTCGCCGTAGACGGTCAGCTCGGCGACCGACGGTTGCAGCGGCATGCTCATGGACATCGTGACGGAACTGGTCGCGCCGCCCTCGTGGGCGAAGATCAGCCGCCACAGGCCGGCGTCCGAGACGGTCGCGGCGGTCACGTCGGTGATGCGGCCCAGCGTGATGTCCAGCAGGTCGAACACGTGCGGGCCGAGGTCGTGCAGGGCGCCGCGCTCGTGCCGCCACGGCGAGCGGGAGTACGGGCCGTCCAGCAGCGCGCCGGACAGCCACTGCGCGTCGGCGCCGGTCCAGCCGCCCGTGCGGTGCAGCTGCGTCAGCAGTTCCCTGGTCTCCGGGGCGTAGCGGCGGGTCAGCAGCACCAGCGAAGCGACCCCCGACCGCTCCACGGCCGCGACCAGGCGTTCCGCGTCCTCCACGGTGGACGCGATGGGCTTGTCCAGGATCACGTGCTTGCCCGCCTCGGCCGCCCGCACGGCGAGCTCGGCCTGCACCTCCGGCGGCACGGCGAACGCCACCGCGTCCACAGCGGACAGCAGTTCGTCCGGACCGGACGCCACGTCCGCGCCGTGGACGGCCGCGAGCTCCGCGGCGGCCTCCGGCCTGCGCGCCCACACCGACGCGAGCCGGGTGCCGGGGTGGTCGGCGATGCCGGGAGCGTGCACGGCGGTCGCCCACGGGCCTGCTCCGATGAGTCCTACGCGCAGTTGTTCTTCCACGGACTCATCCTGCCCCTCAGCGACCGCCCGCGGCCTCCGGGACGAAGATCTCGGCGCCGTTGTCGAAGCGCAGCCGGATGCCGCCGCCGTCGAACACCGCGTCCGGGTCGCTGTCCCAGCCACGGGGGATCGGCACGACGACACCCCGCGAGTCGTCCGGCCCGATCCACACCTCGTAGCTGGTCGCGCCCACGATGCTGTCGACCTCCTTCACGAACACGCCCGGCCCCTGCGCCGACTGCGGCTTCGAGTGCACGGTCGTGCGGTCGGGGATGAACAGCACCACCCCGGCGACGACGGTGAGCACCGTGCCGAGGATCGCGCCGAGCATCATCACCAGGATCTTGACCAGGCAGCCGGTGACCAGTGGACGGGAGTCGGAGACCATCGGCCCATCCTGCCCGGTGCCCGGAAGTAGGCTCGGCGGCATGCGCGAACTCCCCGCGGAAATGGTGCTGCCCGAAGGAATGGTGCCCGACGAGCCGCTGACGACCCCGGCCGTGCCGAGGGACGCCGCGACCGTCGTGCTGATCCGCGACACCGCTGCCGGGCCCGAGGTGTTCCTCCAGCGCCGAGTCGTCGGCATGGCGTTCGCGGGCGGCATGACCGTGTTCCCCGGCGGCGGTGTGGACCGCCGCGACGCCGACACGTCGGTCGCCTGGACCGGCCCCGAACCGGCCTGGTGGGGCCGCTGCTTCGACTGCGACCCCGCGCTCGCCACCGCGCTGGTGTGCGCCGCCGTTCGCGAGACCTTCGAGGAGTCCGGCGTCCTCCTCGCCGGACCGGACGCGACCAGCGTCGTCGCCGACACCCGTCCGTACCACGAGGCCCGCAAGGCGCTGGAGAAGCGCGAGGTGTCGCTGGCCCAGTTCCTGGCCGAGGCCGGCCTGGTGCTGCGCGCCGACCTGCTGCGGCCGTGGGCGCACTGGGTGACGCCGGTCGAGGAGCCGAGGCGCTACGACACCCGGTTCTTCGTCGCCGTGCTGCCAGAGGGCCAGCGCGCCGACGACGTGACCAGCGAAGCGTCCGACGCCACGTGGCAGACACCCGCCGAGGCCATCGCCGACTGGCGCGAAGGCCGCCGCGGCCTGATGCCCCCGACCTGGGCGGCGTTGGCGGACCTGGACGAGTTCGACAGCACCGCGGCGGTGATGGCCTCCGACCGCACTGTGGAGAAGATCATCCCCAGGGTGGTGCGCCGAGGCGGCAAACTGCACGTGGTCCTCCCCGGCGACCCCGAGTACCCGACCGACAGCGAGGTGCGACGACGATGAGCCGGTTTCCCGCGATCGGCGAACACGCCCAACACCCGGCGTACGGGGTGCTGCGCAAGGTCACACCCGTGGCCTCGGTGATGCTCGCCGACAACCCGTCGGTCATGACGCTCGACGGCACCAACACCTGGCTCCTGCGCGCGCCCGACTCGGTGTCCTGCATCGTCGTCGACCCCGGCCCGCTGGACGAGGCCCACCTGCCCCGGATCGCGGCCTGCGGGCCGGTCGCCACCGTGGTGATCACCCACGGCCATCCGGATCACGCCGAGGGCGCCCAGCGGTTCGCCGAGTTGGTTGGCGCTCCTACTCGTGCGATCGATCCTGCGCTGTGCCGTGGTGCCGATCCCTTGTCCGACGACGAGGTCATCGCCGCTGCCGGTCTTCGGCTCCGCGTGCTGGCGACCCCTGGGCACACCGCTGATTCCTTGTGCCTCGTTGTGGAGCACGAGGGTGGTTCCGCCGTTCTCACCGGTGATTCGGTGCTGGGGCGCGGAACTACCGTCGTCGCCCATCCCGACGGGAGGCTTGCCGACTACCTGGCCAGCCTTCGTCGCCTGGCCGATCTGCCCGCGGGCACGCTCGGCCTTCCCGGTCATGGGCCGGAGCTGCCCGACGCGGCCGAGGCGGCCCGCCGGTACCTGACCCACCGGGAGCAGCGGTTGGCCCAGGTGCGGGTGGCGGTGGAGCGGCTCGGTGGTGCGCCCACGGCCCGGCAGGTGGTCGAAGTGGTGTACGCCGATGTTGATCGGTCGTTGTGGGTTGCGGCGGAGTGGTCGGTGGAGGCTCAGTTGGAGTACTTGCGCGCTGAGGGGTGAGTCGGTGGGGTCGGTTGGTGGGTGAGTCGGTCGGTTGGTTGGTTGGTTGGTGCTGTTGGTTCCCCAGCACCCCGCTCGCGCGATTGTTTCCATGGCCACCAACCGTTTGTCAAGGCGGGAAAGATGCCTTGACAAACGGTTGGTGGCCATGAATGCGCTTCGGATCGGGCCGGCAGGGGAGGTCTGGGTGCGGGTGAGTGGTCATGTTGGCTTGCTTTGGTCGGTCTGACGACCGAGCCTGCCCCCAGCCCAGCCCAGCCCAGCCCAGCCCAGCCCAGCCCAGCCCAGCCCAGCCCAGCCCAGCCCAGCCCAGCCCAGCCCAGCCCAGCCCAGCCCAGCCCAGCCCAGCCCAGCCCAGCCCAGCCCAGCCCAGCC
>JAEBDY010000023.1:0-102923 GCA_049997955.1 Umezawaea sp. cmx-9-4
CCGCCAGCGCGCCGAAATTCTCTCGGCCCGGTCCAGGACGTCCAGCAGGGTCACGAAACTCCCAGCAGGCTCCACTCCACCACCCTGGAAAGGTCACCAAAACGGACAGAAAGACTTAAAAATCAAGTTTAGGCTTGCCCGGCCTGTAGTCCACCTCGGCGATGTGGTCGGTATCCGGCAACAGTGGATCTTCGACTCGCCGTGATCATAGCTCTGACCCTGCCGCGGGCACCGGCCAAAGTTCGTAGCGCACCAACGAACGCCGGCTCCGACCTGCAGACGCGTGTCGACTTCCGCTGCTTCGCCGTGAACAGATGTTCCGGCGAAGCAGCGGAAGCCGACGGGACCACCCGTTCTCTGCTTCCGGCGTCACGACGAGGTCGTGCTGGTGAAACCCGGTGTGACCTGCTCTTGTCTACGGAGCGACCGACAGCCGGTCCAAGCGGTCCATCTTGTCGAGTGGCTCGGCCCCGAGTGGCTGGATGCCGGCGTTCGCCCCTGTTCGCACGCCACCGAGTCACCCGCTCCGGACTACCCTGCACTGCCATCGTGGGGTGGTACCGCTGCCACAAGGCGATGCGCGCCAACCGTAGTCACCTGAAAAGGCGGCAATAGTGCATGGGGACCACCGGCACGGGCATGAACACGTCGGGTCATTCAGCCGCTTGTGGTGGCGAGGGCGGTGAGGACGGTGATGTTGGCCAGGTTGGGGAAGTCGTAGGGGATGGGGCGTGGGCCGACCTGGTCGGTCTTGGACACGAAGCCGCCGTCGGGGTGTTGGTGTCGGAGCAGGTAGGCCAGGGCGTGTCGGTGCCAGGGCAGGTGGCCCAGGATGGCTCCGGCTCTGGCGGAGTGGGCGGTGCTGATCGGGTCGCTGTCGTCGCCTGGTCGGTGGCCGAAGCCGCCGTCGGGGTTCTGGGTGCGTTCCAGGTAGCTGCCGGCCAGGTGCAAGGCGTGTCCGATGTCGTGCTGCCGGCGGGTGCGTGCGTGGTCGGGCAGGTGGGTCAGGGCGGTGACGACGCGTCGAATGGCGTGGGCTTCGCTGAGGCTCCAACTGCTTTCGAAGGTGCCGTCGGGCTTCTGCGCGCGCAGCAGGTGCGGTACGGCGTTGTCGAGCACGTCGGCGTACTGGTGCCAGGCGGGCGCGAGTGCGATGACGGCGTTGGCGGTCATGACCGCTTCGGAGGGCTGGCCGCGCAGGTACGTCGGGAACCCTCCGTCCGCGTTGGCGGTGCCGGCGATGTACTCCCGTCCGCGTGTGATCGCGTGCGCGTAGCGGTCGGGGTCAAGGGCGTGGAGCAGTTCGAGGACGCTGCCCGCGC
Organism: Umezawaea sp. cmx-9-4; assembly: GCA_049997955.1. Classification (GTDB taxonomy): domain Bacteria; phylum Actinomycetota; class Actinomycetes; order Mycobacteriales; family Pseudonocardiaceae; genus Umezawaea. Next base: position 1,323 of record JAEBDY010000023.1, read on the forward strand.
TGTCGACGTCGTTCTGCCGCACTCGTTCGGTGAACGCCCAGCCGTGGTCGGGGTTCTGATGGTCGGCGAGGTAGTCGCCGATGCGCGTCAGCAGGCCGCGGTGGTAGTCGCTGTGGCACCGGGCCAGGGCGAGTCCGGCGACGGAACTCAGGTACAGGGTGCAGTCGGTGACGAAGGGGATCCCGCCGTCGGCGGCGCGTACTCGCAGGATCGCGTCGATGCCGTCGCCGACCAACGGGTGGTCGGGGTCGGTGGTGTGCACGGCGAGCAGGGCCAGCAGGTGGGCCGCAGCATTGCCTTCCCACACTTCACGCCGGCTGGCCTCCAGGCTCTCGATGAGGAATGCGCGGTCCTGGGTGGTGATGGTGTCCGACCGGCCGCGTCCGGCGGCGTTGAGGATCTTGACCGCGCACATGCCGAGCTCCACCCAGGTGGTCTGGCCGCGGTAGTCGAAGGAAGCACCCAGGTCGGGGTAGGGGCCCGCGCCGAGGACGGCCAGGTAGGTACCGAACATGAGCTGCTTGCGGCTGGTGCTGTGGTGGGCGTAGTGGCCGAACGGGTCGTCTTCGCCTGACGGTCGGCCACGCAACCCCAGCGATGCCTCCGCCACGGTGCGCTCCACCGCGGTGAGGTCGGGATCGGCCAGGCGTGTCGACAGGAACCGCACCAGTCCGGCCTGCGACTCGGGGTGCCGTCGGGCACGGCGCAGTAGCGCCAGCATCATCGTGGACTCCAGCACCCGGCTCGCGGACCTCTCCGACACCGCACCGCGGTCGTCGAAGCACTCAGCCACTCTGGCGGCCAGACGCAGGGTCCGCTCGCGCAACGGGAACCGGGCGACCTCGCCGGTGGACGAGGCCAGGATGGCTGCCACTGCCGAAGCCTGCGAGTTCTCCTGCGGGGCCGGAGACGTGGTCGCTTCCGCCCGGTGTCGGTGTGGGACGGTGATCCGGGCGGCCGAGGTGCCGAGACCGGTCGGACCTCCCAGCGCTGTCGGCGAGGGCCCGCTGCTGGTGTGCGTCGGCGCGTCGACCGCGTGCGCGTCGCGGGTGCTGGTGTGCTGCCAGGCGTAGTAGCCGGCCAGGTGATCCCCGAGCGCGCCGGCGTAGCGGGTCACGGTCTCGCGTTCGACCTCGTCCAGGCGGTGCAGGTCCACCGCGACCGGCAGGTCCACTGTGATGAGGTGCTCGAAGTGGCGCACGCGCATGGTCAGGGTGTCGTTCACCGTCTCCGCAGCCTGCTGCGGGCTGCAACCCCGGGCGGTCGCCAGGACCAGCACCCCGTTGTTGACCTCGTTCTCCTGCTGCGTCTCGCGGTTGTAGGAGACGATGTCGTTGTGCAGGCGCACGATGTCGCCGAAGCAGTCGAGTAGTTCTCGGATGACCAGGGAGTGCGCCATGACGGGCGGCAGCGCAGCGCCGATGGCCGACTCGACGAGTTCGGCGGCCCACTTGCCGTTGTTGCCGCGGCGACGCATGGCCGCGTACTCCAATGGGCTGGGGACCCTCCCGGACAGCGTGTTGGCCTGTTCGTGGGCGTGTTCTTCGAGTCCTCGTAGGTTGCTCTCGGTGAACCGCCCGCACCAGTCGTCACCCATCAGCGGCTGCGTCTCGGACCACAGATCCGTCAACGCCGACCCGGCGACACCGCTCGCGGACATCACCGACTCGGTGTAGAAATCGTCCACGAAATACAGCCAGATGTACCAGCACGCCACCAACGTCAGCCGGGCTGCGTCGGCGTCCGGATGCGTCTGACCGCATAATCCGGCCAGGTCAATCCCGTCGAAACGCCGGAAATCCCACCCGCCCGCACTGATCAACCCGTGTTCCTGTGCCCACTTCCGACTTTGGATCCGGGCTTGAGCAGTGTGCTGGTTCATACGCGCGCGAAAAGGCATGTAAAAGCTGGGCAGGGTCAACGGTTCCCCGGCAGTAGTGGTTCCGACCGGAGCGATTCCGACAGCCGGAGCAGCTCCGGTCAATTCAGGGTGCTCTCGGTTCGGTGCCTGGTGCCCAACGGATCGCGATGACATTCCACTCCTTGGCCCAATGTCACGAACTGCCAGAATGACTGAGATCACGGCGGCTCGCCATCACTCGGAAGGGTGCTGCGCGTCTGTTGACGCGACATCCACTGCACGTGCCACGTTGTGAGCCCTGCTGGTACCGCACTTGCAAGACCGTTGGCGAGGAGGGGTCGATGCTCAGGCGCGTTCGGCCTTCGGTGGAGGGCTGATGAGAGCGCCGTGGTGGAAGCCGAGGCGTGGATCGGACCAGGGGTGTAGGCCGTCGACGTGGTCGTGCAGATCGGGCATCTTCACGCGCAGCCGCACTGTGCATCCGGGGTAGTCGTAGACGGTGACGGTGTTGAGGCCTCGGTTGGCGGTGAACAGCAGGGTCTGGTCGGCGGAGAGTTGGCAGGCGTAGACGCCGTCGATCAGCGTCCCCCGGCTCACGCGCAGCGCGGCCAGGAAGTGCTTCGTGCTCGCCAAGGCCGAGCCGCGGGTCAGAACGTCGAGGACCTGCCGTGCGGCTTGGCGTCCTGCCTTTACCTGCTCCCGCAGGTGGGGGCGCTCGTCGATGATCCGGAAGGAGGAGAAATCGGCCAGGTCGATCAGGATGACCGTGTTGCTGCCGCCGGTGCAGTAGATGAGTTCGCGGTCGGAGAGGCAGACGCTCGTCGCGGGCTGCTGAACCACGAGTTGGCCGCCGTCCAGCAGGTCGTGCAGACCACGGGCAACGACGTCCCGCTGGACTGTCTTCAGCTGTGGCTGCATATGGAGACCGCGTGCCGCGTTGGTGGCGCACTGGCTCTGCGGTTGCGGGATGTCGACATGCAGTCGTCTGCGGTGCGGTGCGGTGCGGTTGCGGGAGAAGGGAGGGACCCTTTGGTGGCAGCCGATCACCTCGACGTTGGCGGTCGCATTGGTCGAGAACGCTCGTCTTCGCGGGGCTCGCAAGCCGACCGATGCCGTGCTGCGGTACTCGAATGGTCGACTGTTGACCAGGTGCCGATATGAGCTGATATGGGGGAGGGTGCGTCGTGCGTTGCCGTGGGCCGAGAAACTCAAGCTCTCCACGCATTGGTTGCGGCACAACACGATAACCTAGGTCGAGCGCACCTTCAGCTACGCGGTGGCCCGCGCGTACGCGGGGCCACACCGACGCCTACGGCGGGTCCACGCTGACCTACATCAAGGGGACAACCTCAGTGCGGTCCAAGATCTCGGTTGGGACAGCGAATCTGCTGTCCCAACCAAGATGTTGCTTTCCCGCTACAGCTGTGTTTCCCAGGTAGTGGTGCTCGAGGATGCGTCCGAGGAGAGGCGATCGCGGGCGGCGGTGTCGGCGTACAGGCTCCAGCACATCCAGTCCACGATGGTGTTGCGGGTACGGGAGTCGCCGAAGTAGTTGCCGTGGTCCCCGCCGCGGAAGGTGAGGAACGCCTTGGGCCGCGGCAGTTCGTTGTAGGCCTGGCGGGCGGAGGAGTAGGGACAGGTGGTGTCGCGGTCCCCGTGGATGAACAGGACCTTGGCCTTGACCGAGGGGGCAGGGTTGCCCATGTCCACACAGGCCAGCAGCAGGGAAGTAGCGCCAGGCTTCACGCAGGCCAGCCAGTGTCGCCTCAGACCGCATCCAGTTCGCCGGGTACACCCACCTCACTAGAGCAGACGGTCCAGAGCGAGGATGACGGTGAAGGTGTGCCCGTCGCGTCCGGTGACCGTCGAGGTGTAGGCGGGGTGGTGACCGCTGTGGCGTCCTGGTACCCGAACTGCCCGGCGAGTTGGCAGTCGACGAGGGACAGCGGGTCGGCCAGGTCCACGATCCAGTAGCGGGGGATCCCGGCGAGACGATCTCCACGATCACCTCGACCTCGGACGCGCGGATCAACCCGCCGTGCGCGCGGACCCGGTCACGGGCGCCGCGGTGCACGATCACCACATCCGGGCGTCGGGCGAAGCCCGGCTCGTCAGCCGCGACGAACTCGAGGTCCACGTCGACGTCGGGAATGACTTCCCAGTGCGCGGGCAGTCGGGGGGCAACTGCAGGATCAGTTCGACACCCGCGACGTTGTGGTCGGGGACCGGACTCGGCGACACCAGGACCAGGCCTTCCTGCAACTCGGTGTAACCCCACTCGGGTCCCTCGGTGGCGGCGTACTCCGCCACCGTCAGCAGATGATCCCGAGGACTCGCGAAAACTGTCATCGCCCACTCCTCCCGTCACCGGCCATGCTCCCGCGAGCGGTGTCTCGCCGCGGGGAGGTCGACGCCCTGAGGCACGATGCTGGAACCGGAGGAAACCGACCCAGCTGGATAGCGTGAGCAGCAGCCCTTCGTTGATTGCATCCGGGATCGGTGAGCAGGCCAGGCGTCCACCCGCCCAGGTCAGTCGCGGACCCACCGGAACAGTTCGACAGGCTCGACACCCAGCGGAACAGTTCTACAACACCCACAGGCCTCATCAGGGCATGGCCAACGCCCGACCACTACACACGCTGCCATCACCGACCAAGCCCAACTCGTTAACTTGGACGTCCGCCGACGACAACGACTGGGCGGCATCCTCAACGAATACCACCGAGCCGCCTGACCTGCACGGACGACATTTTCGGCAAGCGCAACGTCGGCCCGGCCAACTATTGCTGGTTCCGCGACCCGTCCACAGCGCTCTGCCTGCGACCGGCCGGGACCACAGAGGCGACACGGCCGCTGATCGGACTGTGCGACTCGGCCAGCTGCCCGCAGGCCACCCACCACGCCTGCCACCGACCGATCTGGGCCGAGCAGGCGGCCACCTTCCAAGCGTTCCTCGGCAACCCCAGAGTCCCCACGGGGGAGAAGACCCGGCTTCGGTGCGAGCACGACCGTGTCCAACGAGTGCTCGACAGCATCGACGAGGCCACCAGCACCGCTGGGAGCGCACCCGCACGTCCTCCGGTACCGACTGGCGAGCCCGACATACGCAGAAGTTAGGACTTACCGCGTGCAAAAAGAATCGCTTGCTGAGCTTTCGCATCCGGGTCGAGCAGCATCTGAGCCTCGACGACGAATCCGGCATCGCGCAGCCAGGATGCCACCTGGTCAGGCTGACGGCGGTGGACATGGACCTTCATCGGGTGACCGCCATAGCCCTCCGTCTTCAACCGCGACTCGTCGCCGACGTGAAACAGGAGCTGCAGCGGTCCGCCGGGACGCAATGCTCGGTGGAAGTGCCCGAACACAGTCGGCACCTCGTCGTCAGGGATGTGGATCAACGACTGCCAGGCGAGCAGGCCGGCCACCGAAGCGACGGGGAGGTCCAGGTCCGTCATCGAGCCCACCTCGAACCGCAGGCCGGGGTGGTCGCGCCGGGCCACGTCGATCATCCCAGGGGAGAGGTCGACACCGAAGGCGTCGACACCGAGCTCATGCAGGTGGGCGGTGACTTCACCGGGGCCGCAGCCGACGTCCGCGACCGGCCCGCCGCCAGCGATCCGCACGCTGTCGGCGAACAACGCCAGAGCCGCGCACAGGTACTGGTGTCCGGCGAGGGCGCCGCGCACCTGGTCGGCATAGCTGACCGCGACCGTGTCATAAGAGATTCGGGTGTCGGCCAACCAGTCATCCGTGGTCATGACCGGCACGATATTCCATGATCACGACCTCGTGGACGGCCGACGCAGAGAGACCGATCATTGGCCGCCAACTGGCCCAGAACTCTGCCACGTTTCCGCCGTTGATCCCGTTCGGCGGGAGTGCACGGGAGTACCCGGTGTACCGGGATGTCGCGTCGCAACCTGGCTCGAATTGGCGGGACCCCGATAGTTGGACCAGGGCTTGTGAGAGCTGGTTATCGGTGGGTGCAGGCGGCAGCGTAGCCGGCCGGGGTCTGATAGCCCAGGGCCGAATGCCGCCGATGTTGGTTGTACTCGGTCTTCCAGTCGGTGATCACAACCCTGGCCTGGGTCAACGACCAGAACTGGGTCAGGTTCAGGCATTCGTCGCGAACTCGACCGTTGAACGACTCGATGTAGCCGTTGCGCCACGGTTGGCCGGGCGGGATGAACGCCAGGCCGACTCGTTCACCGGCCCAGTCCCGCATCGTCGCGCAAGCCAACTCCGGGCCGTTGTCACTGCGCAACACCGCCGGATAGCCACGTCCCAGGGCGATCCGGTCCAGCTCGTCGACCAACCGGTCCGCGGTGATCAACCGTTCGATCAGACCACCGAGACACTCACGGGTGTGTTCGTCCACGATGGACACGATCTTGATCGGTCGGCCGTCGGTGGTGGCGTCGAACTGGAAGTCCACCGCCCACACCCGGTTCGGCGCGTCCGCCGTCACCTTCGGCTCGGCGGTGGAGATCCCCAGACGCTTGCGGCGATGGCGTTGCGGGACGCGCAGGCCTTCCTCACGCCATAGTCGCTGGACCTTCTTGTGGTTGACGGTCAGCCCTCGCCGCGGGCGTCGTGGTAGGCCCGACGGAAACCCCACCGAGGATGCGCCTTGGCATAAGCCCGCAGCCACGCCCGCAGCGCGGCGTCGGGGTCCGCCGGTGTCTGCGCCGCGGGCAGACGCCGTTGGGTGCCCTGGTGTTGCCCGGTCACCCGGCAGGCGAACCGTTCACTGACCCGCAGGACCGTCATCAGGTGGTGCACAGCCGCCCGCCGTCGTTGCGGGCTCAGAAGTTTCCCTTGGCGATCTCCTTGAGCGCGGCCTTCTCCAACTCGGCGTCGGCCAGCAGCCGCTTGAGCGTGGCGTTCTCGCGTTCCAGATCCTTCAACCGTTTGGCGTCGTCAGTTTTCAGTCCGCCGAACTGGTTGCGCCACCGGTAGTAGGTGGCCTCGGTGACCTGCAGCTCCCGGCAGACGTCGGCGACGTCCTGGCCGTGGGCGAGGAGTTGATCGGCCTGGGTCAGCTTCCGCACGACCTGCTCGGGGGTGTGCCGTTTCCTGGTGCTCATCGCGATCGAGCCCTTCCGTCCACGAACTGGACTGCAAGGCTCTCACTGGTCCTGGATCAACCCAACGGGGTCACGTCACTGTGGGCCGACCTCGACCAAGCGCTCAAGTCAGGCCGGTAGGGGACACGGCGCGGCTCCGGCGCGCCTCTGCGGCACGCCGGAGCCGGGGTGGGGCGGTCTAGACGGTGGCGACCGCCTTGACCTCCTCTTCGCGCGCCGGGGCCGCGGCCTTCGGCTTGGCGAGGTTCAGGGCGATGAGCACCGCGACCACGATGCCCGCCGCCGCGACCAGGATGGCCGTGGTGAGGCCGTCGGTGATGGCGGCCGGGAGCGCGTCGCCGGTGGCGCCCTCCTTGCTGGAGTTGGCGATGGCCACCAGGACGGCCAGGCCGACCGCGCCGCCGATCTGCTGGCTGGTCGACGCCATGCCGGAGCCGACGCCCTGCTCGGCGGGGGCCACGTCGGTGGTGGCGGCCCCGAACATCAGGGTGTAGCCGGTGCCCTGGCCGAGGCCGAGGATCAACATGCCGGGGACGAGCACCCAGTACGGGTCGCCGGGGTTCATGGTCAGCGCGGTGATGACCGTGCCGACCGCGCCGACGACCAGGCTGCCGACCATGGTGGCCCGCATCCCGAACCGGGTGGCCAGGCGGCCGCCGAGCATCGCGCCGGTGAAGATGGCGACCATCGGGACCAGGTAGGCCAGGCCGGTCTCCAGCGCGTTGTAGCCCTGCACGCCCTGGAAGAAGACGGTCAGGAAGTAGAGCAGCGTGCCCATGGTCGCCATGTACATGAACGTGACGCCCATGCCGGTGCTGAGGTTGCGGTTGCGGAACAGCCGCAGCGGCATCAGCGGGTCGGAGCTGCGCTTCTCGATGACGACGAACGCGGCCAGCAGGACGATGCCCGCGAGGGCGCTGGTCACGACGACCGAGGACAGCCAGCCGGACTCCGGGCCCTGCACCAGTGCGATGACGACCGCGGTGATGCCCACCGTGGACGTGAGCGCGCCGGCCAGGTCGAAGGAGCGGCCGCCGACCTTGTTGGTGTCGGGGGCGATCAGCGGGAACGCCAGCAGGATGGCCAGCGCCGCGAGCGGGACGTTGACGTAGAACACGGACTCCCAGCCGAACGCCTGCGTCAGCACACCGCCGAGCAGCGAGCCCAGGATCATGCCGGAGCCGCCCGCCGCGCCCCACACGGAGAACGCGCGGTTGCGCTCGGCGCCCTCGGTGAAGCTGGTGGAGACCAGCGTCAGCGTGGCGGGGAACAGGAACGCGCCGCCGATGCCCTGCAGGGCGCGGCCGAGGATCAGCACGGTCGGGTTCGGGGCCAGGCCGCCGATCAGCGACGAGATGCCGTAGAGCGCGAGGCCCGTGACGAACATCCGGCGCGGCCCGAACAGGTCGCACGCCCGGCCGCCGAGCAGCAGGAAGCCGCCGAAGGTCACCGCGTAGGCGCTGATCACCCACTGGAGGGTCTGCTGGGTGAACCCGAGTTCCGTGCCGATCTCCGGCAGGGCCACGTAGACGATGTTGTAGTCGATGGAGATGATCAGCTGGGCGAAGGCGAGCAAGGCCAGTGTCAGGCCCGCACGGCGGCGCTTGGGAGCGCGGTCGAGTGCGCCCGCAGCCGAGGACGTCATGGTGGAACCTCTCATGGTGTGGGATGTGTTCCCGGCTCCAGCGCTGGAACGGGAGGTCGTGCCGCGGTCCGTGCGGACCGGCGTCTGCGGTCGGTCGGGGGTCACTCCACGCGCACCCCGGCCGTCACCCCGCCTTCGGGCTCTGGCGGGAGCTTGTCGAGGCCGAAGCCGAAGATCTCCTTGTAGGCGGCCAGGACGGCCGCCTCGTCGCCCAGGTCGACGACCTCGCGCTCGCCGTTGGACACCGTCGACAGCTGCGAGCCCTTGATGGTGACCATGCCGTCCTCGGTGCGCATCGAGCAGAACAGCGCTTGCAGGAACGACGACTCCGGCGCGGTGCGGTACCACCACAGGGCCGGCACGAAGTCCTCGACCTCCACCGGGTGCAGGACCACCTGGTAGAGCGGCTTGCCGTTGTAGAACACGTCCACGGCGCCGTTGTCGCTCTCGGCGAGGCGGTAGGTCCCGTGCGGGTCGGGCTGCTCCTCGCGGGAGGCCAGGTCGAGCGGGAACCGGCTGTTGCGGCCGAAACCGGTGTCCACCAACCAATCCTTCCCGTCGGCGCGCACCCGCAGGGCGAGGTGGCCGAGCAGCGGGCCGAGGACGCCGCCGGGGCGGTGCACGCGGCCGGGCAGGATGTCGGCGGTGTAGCCAAGCGAGCGCAGCAGGAACGCCAGCGCCGGGTTGACCTCGAAGCAGCCGCCGCCGCGCCGGGCGCCGATCAGCTTGGGCAGGACCCGCTCGTCCATGTGGACGGGCTCGCCCAAGTGGTAGTCGAGGTTCTCGAACGGCACCGACAGCACCTGGCGCTCCTGGAGGTGCCGGAGGCCCTCCAAGTCGGGGGCGGAGGGCCGGGTGGCCCCGATGCGCTCCAGGTACGCGGTCACGGTCTGGTCGTCGAGCATCTGCCTGTCCTCTCGGTGGGTGCGGTCGCGTGCGGGACTACCAGCGCAGCAGCGCCAGCCCCATCGCCATGCCGCCACCGAACCCGGCGAGCAGCACGGTGTCGCCCTTGGCCAAGGCCCCGGAGCGCGCGGCGTGGTCGAGCGTGATGGCCACCGAGGCGGACCCGGTGTTGCCGTACTCGGCGAAGGTCTTCGCGGTGCGCGCCCAGTCCAAACCGGACTGGGCGGCGAGGTCTTCGAGCATCCGGCCGTTGGCCTGGTGCGGGACGAAGCAGTCGACCTGGTCCGGGCGCAGGCCGGCGTCGGCGAGGAACTCGCGCACCGCGCCGGGCACCTTCTCCGCGACGAAGTCCCGCACGCCGCGGCCGTTCATCGTGAAGTACTGCAACCCGTCGGCCAGCGTCCGCTCCGAGGTCGGGTAGCGGCTGCCGCCGCCGGGGACCTCGATGAGGTCGCGGTCGGCGGGGAACCCCGCCAGCCTGCCCGCCCGCACACCCCGGTCGCCCGCCACCGGGCCGAGCACGACCGCGCCCGCGCCGTCGCCGAACAGGATGGCGGTGCGGCGGTCGGTCGGGTCGAGGATGCGCGAGTAGACGTCGGCGCCGATCACCAGCGCCACGCCGTCCGGGGTCGCGCCCAGCATCCGCTCGGCGGCGACCAGCGCGTAGACGAAGCCGCTGCACACCGCGTTGACGTCGAAGGCGACCGTGCCGGGCCGGACGCCCAGACCGTCGGCGACCACGCTGGCCGTCGCGGGCTGCGGGGAGTCCGGAGTGGACGTTGCGAGCACGACCAGCCGGACGTCGGCCGGGGTGAGCCCGGCGTCGTCCAGCGCGGCGCGGGCCGCGGCGACGGCGAGGTCCGAGGTGGCCTCGTCCGCCTTGGCCCGGCGGCGGGCCAGGATGCCGGTCTTGGCCTCGATCCACTCGCCGGAAACGCCCGCGGGCTCCCCGACCTCGTTGTTGGTGACGACGTGGGCGGGCAGGCACGAGCCGGTGCCCAGCACGCCGAAGTTTGCGGTGGTGGTGCTGCCCGCGATCCCGGTGCTGATCATCGCAAAGTCCTCCGATCCTTGGCTGATGGGGCGTGCGGCTCGTGGAACTGCCTTGCCGGGTTTTCGCTGACGGATTGATCCTGACGGACCGGGGACCGGGCGATCAAAGTCGCCGGAATACCTTGTCAGGTGGGGAGAAGTCCGTCAGGTCGAGCCTCGGGGGACTCGCCGCCCCGGTGGTCGGAGCACCGCGCGCCGCACGCGACGCGGTGCTCCGACCACCGGGGCGGACCGTGCTCAGACGACCGCTTCGGCCGTGCGGTCGGCGGGCAGGAGCACCCCGCGGACGAGGTCGGCGGTGATCCGGACCCCGTCGCGGGTCAGCACCGACTCGGAGTGGAACTGCGTGGACGCGAAGTGCCTGCCGCGCAACGCGTGCACCTCGCCGGTCACCGGGTCGCGGCTGACGTCGACGGCACCGATCCCCGGCACGCGCAGGGAATCCGTGGCGCAGCGGGCGGCGAAGGTGTTGTAGAAGCCGACGTCCTCCGGCGCGCCGAACAGGTCGACGCGGCGCTGCACGCCCTGGTTGGGCACGTCGCGGCGCACCAGCGGCAGCCCGAGTTCGCGCGAGAGCACCTGGTGGCTCAGGCAGACCGCCAGGAACGGCCTCCCGGTCACCAGCAACTCCAGTGCCGCGGCCCGCAACCGGGCCACCTTGGGGTGCGCGCGGTCGTTCGGGTTGCCGGGGCCGGGGCCCAGCACGACCAGGTCGTGCTCGCCGAGCGAGAACGGTTCGGCGTGCCCGCGCACGAGCACGCGCAACCCCATCGACTCCAGCTGGCGGGCGATCATCGAGGTGAACGTGTCCTCGGCGTCGACCACCAGCACGGTGCGCCCGACCAGTTCCGGGTGCGGTTCGGGAGTCGCGTCCGCCAGCCAGTAGCCCGCGATGCCGGAGTTGCGGTCCGCCAACGCCTTGCGCACGCTCGGGTGGGCGCCGAATCGCGACGGGGCCGGGGCGTCGAGCGCGGCGAGCAGGCCCGCCGCCTTGCCCCTGGTCTCGGCCGCCTCCGCCGCCGGATCCGAGTCGCGGACCAGGGTCGCGCCGACCGAGATGCGGACCAACCCGGTCGGGCCCAGCTCGGCGGTCCGGATCATGATCGCGGAGTCCATGGTCGTGCGGCCCTCGGCGTCGCTGCCCAGCAGCGCGACGACCCCGCTGTAGTAGCCGCGGCCCTCCGGCTCGTAGCGGCGGATGACCCGGCACGCGTTCTCCACCGGGCTGCCGGTGACCGTCGGCGCGAACAGCGTCATCGCCAGCACCTCGCGCGGGTCGCGCTCGGTGGAGCCCTCGATGAAGTACTCGGTGTGCGCCAGCCGCGCCATCTCCTTGAGGTGCGGTCCGACCACGCGCACGTGGTCGTGGCACACCCGCGACATCATCTTCAGCTCCTCGTCCACGGTCATGTACAGCTCGTCGATCTCCTTGGGGTCGGCCAGGAAGTCGAGCACGCCGCCCAGGGTCGGACCCGCCGCCGGGTACCGGTAGGTGCCGCTGATCGGGTTCATCACCGCCGTGCCGCCGTGCAGGCTGACGTGCCGCTCCGGGCTGGCCCCGATGAACGCGCGCTCGCCGGTGTGCACCAGGAACGTCCAGTACGCCCCGGACTCGCGCTCCACGAGCCTGCGGAAGAACGCCAGCGCCGTCCCGATGCCGTGGTCGGTGACCTCGGCGACGAACGTCCGCTTGACGACGAAGTTCGCGCCCTCGCCCTGACCGATCTCGTCCGCGACGATCCGGCCGACCACGTCGGCGTACTGCTCGTCATCGAGGTCGAAGTGCCCGCCCGTCAACGACACCGGCACCAGCGGGATGCGCGGCAACGCCTCCCGCAGCGGCAGGGCGGCCTGTTCCCGCACCGACATCGCGATCAGCGGCGCGCCGTCGTCCACCACCTCGTAACCGCGTTCGGCCAGCTGCCGGAACGGCACCACGGTCAGCACGTCGTGCCACGGACCGCTGTGCCCGGCAGGGCGTTCACGGCGCGGGACGTCGGCCAGCGAGTCCGGTGTGGACAGTTCGCCGACCACGACTTCGAGCAGGTCGGGTCCGCCGTGCTCGGGGCGGTGAAGCAGGGCGAACGGCTGCGGGTCGCCGCCGTGTAGCCGGTGCAGCAGGCGGGTGAGGACGTCGGCGGTCACAGGACCACCTCCTTGGCGGTCAGCACGACCGCGCAGCTGCTCGCGGCGTGCGCGAGAGCGGCCCGGTGGTGGTCGGCGGAGAAGTCGGCCACGGCGTCCGCTACCACGAACGCCTCGATGTCGTTGCTGTAGGCCTCGATCGCCGAGACCAGCACGCCCAGGTGGGCGTACACCCCGCAGATCACCAGCTGGTCGCGGCCGGAGGAGCGCAGCCGGTCGAGCAGGTCGGTGCGGAAGAAGGCGCTGTAGCGCCACTTGGTGAGCACCCAGTCGCCGTCGCGCGGCTCCAGCGGCGGCACGACGCGGCGGTGCTCGGGGTCCACGCGCATCCCCGGCCCCCAGATGTCACGCTGTAAACCGCGGTCGGCGTCGGTCATCCCGCCGGGCTGGGCGGTGTAGGCGATCGGCATTCCCACAGCGGCGGTCCGGTCGCGCAGTGCGGCGACGTTGGCCACCAGCTGGGTGCGCGGCTGTTCCGGGAACGGGTCGAGGAAGTAGTGCTGCATGTCGTGCACGAGCAGCACGGCGCGGCCGGGGTCGACCCGCCACGGCGCGGCGCTCGGGGGCACGTCGCCCGCGGTGGGCAGGGAGTAGTCGGGGATCGGGGGTAGGCCCGGTGTGCTCGGCACGGTGCTGCTCCTCCTGTCGGGGACGGCGCTAGGCGCCGAGGGTCGCGCCGCCGTCGACGGTCAACTCGTGCAGGGTGATGTGGGAGGCGTCGTCGGAGAGCAGGAACACGACCGCCGCGGCGACGTCGTGCGGGGTCGCGGTCTTGCCCAGCGGGATGCCGAGGCGGAACGCGTCGGGCCTGCCCTTGAGCGTCCGCTCGCGGCCGTGGCGCTCGTTCCAGGACGCCAGGAGCATCGGCGTCTCGGTGGAGCCGGGGGCCACGAGGTTGCAGCGGATGCCGAACTGCGCCATCTCCAGCCCGAGGCTCTTGGTGAACATGCTCGCGGCGGCCTTGGACGCGGCGTAGGCGGCCCAGCCCGCGCGGGGCGTGTTCGCGGCGTTGGATGCCACGGTGACGATCGCGCCGTGGCGGCGTTCCCGCATCCGGGTCACCACCGCGCGGGACACCTTGAACACCCCGGTGGCGTTGACCGAGAACAGGCTCTGCCAGTCCTCGTCGGCGAACGTCGCCACCTCGCCCAGGTGCAGGACGCCCGCGCTGTTGACCAGGAAGTCGAGTTCGCCCAGGTCACGTTCCACGGCCGCGACCGCGTCCTCCACCTCCGCCGTGTCGGTGACGTCGGCCGCGTAGGGACGCACAACCGCCCCGCGGCGGGTGCAGCGGACGACGAGCTCGTCGAGCCGGTCCTTGTCCCGGTCGACGGCGGCGACCAGGGCGCCGCGGTTTCCCAGCTCGGCCACTATCTCCGCGCCGATCCCACCAGCAGCGCCGGTGACCAGGGCGACATTTCCCCTCATAGCACTCCTCCTCGGGGTGTGCGCGCGGGCGGCGGTCGCCGTCCGCGGTGGTGGCGAACTTCATCCCCGCCACACCGAGACCACGGCGATGGCCTGGTCGGGGTTGAACCGGGGGTCGCAGTGGCTGGTGTACTTGTCCGGCACGTGCGCGATCTGCGACGCGTCCTGGACGCACTCGGTGACCTGGTCGGGAGTGGTCTCCAGGTGCAGGCCGCCCGCGACGCCGCCGCGGGCGCGCACCACGGCCTGGAAGCCGCGGACCTCGGCGGCGACCTCGTCCACGAAGCGGGTCTTGAGCCCGTCGGGACCCGGCCGCGTGTTGCCGTGCATCGGGTCGGTCATCCAGATGACCGGGTGGCCCGCCGACCGCACGGCGCGCACCAGGTCCGGCAGCCGCTCGTCGACCTGGTCCACGCCCATGCGGGCGATGAGCGTGAGCCTGCCCGGCTCGCGGTGCGGGTCCAGCCGGGCGCACAGCGCGAGCAGGTGCTCCACGCGGGTGGTGGGCCCGACCTTGCACGCCACCGGGTTGCTGACCGCCGCCAGCAGCGCGACGTGGGCGCCCTCGGGGTCCCTGGTCCGCTCGCCGATCCACGGCCAGTGCGTGGACGACAGCAGCAGCCCGCCGTCGGAGTCCTCGCGCAGCATCGGGACCTCGTAGCCCAGCAGCAGGGCCTCGTGGCTGGTCCACACGGGAGCGCAGACCGCGGACCGGGGGCCCTCGCCGGACCAGCCCAGGTGCCGGACCGCCTCGGCGGCGGCGTGGTAGCCCAGCAGCAGCCGTTCGGGATCGGCCCGGCGGGCGTCCGCGTCCGGCTCGGGCAGGTTCACCATGTGCCCCCGGTAGACGGGGATCTCGGTCCCGCCGAACAGCTCCGTCGGCTTGGACCGGGGCTTGCCGAACTGGCCGGCGATGCGGCCGACGCGCACCACGGGCAGGTGCGTCGCCATCCGCAGCCTGCCCGCGAGCAGGTCGAGCACGCCGACCTTGCGGGCGACGTCGCCCGCGTTGCACTCGGCCGGGTCCTCGGCGCAGTCGCCCGCCTGGACGACGTGCGCCTCCCCGGCGGCGACCCTGGCGAGCTGGGTGCGCAGGCTGCGCACGTCGGATTCCTCGACCAGGCCGGGCAGGGCGGCCAGCCGCCCGCCCACCTCGGCCAGCTGCTCCAGCGGCCAGTCCGGCTGCTGCACAGCGGGTTTGCCCTTCAACGCCTCGATCATCCCGTTCACCCCGAACTCCTGTCTGCGAGTGGTCGTCGCTGTGCCTTGGTGGTGCGCGGTGTGGGCCAGGGGGCCAGTGCGGGCCGGTCGAAGAAGGCCAGCCGGTCGGAGGGCTCGACCGAGCCGACGACGGCCACGTCCGGGCCGCCGAGCACCAGCAGGCCTTCGCCGTCCGCGCCGAGCGCGGGCCAGTCCACCCCGCTGGGCGCGCCTTCGGTGGCGAAGGACGCGACCAGCTCCCGGAAGCACGCGCCGATCCGCCGTTCCAGCGGACCGTCGCCGAAGACGCGCGCGTTGGCGGGCAGGGAGTGCGTGCCGAACAAGAACTTCGAGGTCGCCTCGTGCGGCGCGCCGACCCCCGGCGGCAGCGCCGGATGGGCGAACTCCATGGCGTGGACCGGGGTCCGGCCCTCGGCGGCGTGCCGCTGCGCCTGGCGCAGGACGCGGTGGCGCAGCAGGGAATCACCCAGCAGCGCGGCCCACATCCCGGCCGGGTCGGCGGCGATCTCGCCGTCGGCCGCGGCGGCGCGGTAGACGTCGAAGCACTCGGCGACGAGATCGTCGGTCACGTCGTCCGCCAGCCCCTCCAGCGTCCGCCGGACCACCGAGTGCAGCTGCGCGGCGTCGACGGGCGCGGGCTTCGGGACGAGCACCGACAGACCGGGCACGGTGAAGAACGTGCCCTCGTTGCGCGTGTGCACCGACATCACCGGCACCGGGGGCAGCGGCGAGTCGTGGTCGTAACCGGGCATCGTGACCCCGTCGACCACCGGACCGCAGTACTCCCGGCCGCTGTGCGCCGGCTGCCGGGCCACCAGGTCGTTCCACGTCGTGAGCAGCGCCCCGGCGGGCACCGAACGCAGTCCGCGCACGGTGGTGCCCAGCGTGGCGGCCAGGTGCTCGGTCGACTCGCGGGCGTGCTCGGCGGTCATCGACAGCTGCGGCGCCCGCACGTGCGCCGCGCTGATCGCGAGGACCCGGCGGACGACGCCGCGGGTCTGCGGCAGCAGCGAGAGCTGGTGCGCGCTCGCCCCGCCCGCCGACGTGCCCGCCAGGGTGATGTTGCCGGGGTCGCCGCCGAACGCCGGGGCGTTGCTCCGGACCCACTCCAGCAGGGCCAGCTGGTCCTGGAGGCCCCAGTTGGCGTGCAGCCCGGTCTTGTCGTCGGCCAGGTCCTCGTGCAGGCCGAAGCCGAACGGTCCGAGCCGGTAGTTGAACGTCACGACGACCAGCCGGCCCTCGACCGCGAGCAGCGAGCCGTCGTAGGTGGGCAGGCTGCCCGCGCCGACCTGCCACGCGCCGCCGTGGACGTAGACCAGCACGGGGAACTCGCCGTCGACCGACGGCGTCCAGACGTTGGCCAGCAGCGCGTCCTCGGCGCTGTCGGGCATCCCGTCCTGGAGGAAGGGCGCGCCCGTCCTGGTCGCGTCGCGCAGCCCCGTCCACGACCGCGGCGGCCGGGGGGAGGCGAACCGCAGCGCGCCGACCGGCGCCTCGGCGTAGGGCACGCCGAGGAACGCGGTGGCACCGCCCGAGCGCGCTCCGCGCACCGCGCCCGCCTGCGTTCGGGTGGTCACCGGAGCCGGCGCGGCGGCTCCGGTCCACGGTGGACTGAGGGACAATTCGTTGGTCACGGCCGGATTCCTCCCGATGGACGGGGGCGCGGGTGACAAACTTCGTTCACCCGGCGGAGATCGGTGTTGTTCGTGTGACACGATCGTGAGACCCGCGAGGGGAGCTGACGGATTCCGTCACGCCAGTCCGTCAGAAACCCCCTCCGGCGGCGGGGTCGCCGGGAGGGTCGTTTTCCCAGACCAGGCCCCCTGTTCGGCCCCCGAGCCGATGTGGACACCCCGGGTAGGGGATCGTCGGGGACTTGACTGACTGCCGACCACGGGCTGTCACCGGCGCCCGACCGCCGGGTAGTCAGGGACCATGCCGAACACCACCACCAGCGCACGCACGGGGCCGACCCGCGCCCGGCCCGCAGCACCCTTCGCCGTCATGGCGGCCGCCTTCTGCCTGGTCGGCATCGTCGCCGTCGGCCAGATGTACGCGACGATCCCGCTGATCCCCCGCCTGGCCGACGCTTGGTCGGTCACCCCCGCCGACGCGGCCTGGGCCACCACGGCCTTCGCCATCGCCTACGCGGTGGGCTCCCTCTTCAGCGGACCGCTGTCCAACCGCTGGGGCCGCCGGGCCGTGATGGTCGGCGGCATCACGGCCATGGCCGCGGTCACCGCGCTGATCCCGCTGTCCTCCGACCTCCTCACCGGCTCCGCGCTGCGGGCCGTGCAGGGCATGTTCGCGGGCGCGTTCGTGCCCATGGCATACGCCCACTTCAGCGCGACCGTCCCGGCCCCGCGCCTGCCGATGGCCCTGACCCTCATCTCCGCGTCCATGGGCGGCACCGTCGTCATCGGCCAGGTCGAGACCCAGCTGCTCGACGAGAACTTCGGCTGGCGCTCGGTGTTCTGGGTCACCGCCCCGCTGCTGCTGATCGGCGCGGTGGCCATCCACCGGGTCATGGGGGCGCCGGGTCTGGGCGACCGCCGCACCGGCCCCACGCCGGGAACCCTGCCGAGCCTCGCCAGGATGGCCCCGCTCTACGTCACCGCGCTGCTGGTGGCGGGCACGATCACGGCCGTCTACACCGGCGTCCAGCTGGCCGGACCGCCGGAGCTGGTCGGCAGCCCCGAGGCGATGCTCCTGCTGCGCACCAGCGCGCTGCCCGCGCTCGTCGCGGCCGTGCTGCTGGCCCCGTTCCTGGGTCGCCTGCCGGTGAACACCCGCGTCGCGGGCGCGTTCGGGCTGGCGACCCTGGGCATGGCCGGTGCGGGCCTGTGCGCCGCAAGCCCCTGGGGCATCGGCGTTTCCCTGTTCGTCTTCATGTTCGGCATGTCCACGGCCGGTCCTGCGCTCGTGCAGGCGATCGGCACGGGCGCCGGCGTGGCGGCGCAGACGACGGCCATCGCGATGTACGGCTTCGTGCTGAACGCCGGGGGAGGAGCGGGGGCACGGCTGCCCACGCTCGTGCCAGGGCTGGCGGAACTGGCCTACGTCCTGGCGGCCGTGCTGGCGGTGGCCACGCTCTACCTGCTGCGCCGGGCCCTGCGACCCGCCTAGGGCGTGTCCTGGCGTGACCCGCCGGAACGGCACGGGCCGCGGACAACGGTCCACAACCGGTTCCGGCGGTGGTCGCGCAACGGCACTCTCACCATGCTCGTGACCAAGGTCCAGGTCACAGCCGGAATCCGCTTCCCTCGCCCCGGCCCCGGCCCCGGACGACCCGCCACCCGACCCGCACGAGTGATCGCGGACAAGGACCCACTCCACCCGAGCCATCCGCGCCATCCAGCGCCGCACCGTCGTGGAAAGCTGCCTCGACCAGCTCGAACAGTTCCGTGCCATGGCCACCCGCCACGACACAACCTCGATGTCCCACCGGGCGGTGATCGACCTGGCGACCCTCATCCCCTGGCTTTGAGGAGACGCCCTAGCGCACGAGCCGGGTCAACCGAGGGACAGCAGGCGTCGCGCGCGTTCCCGCGCGGTGGCGGCCTGCGTGGACGCCTCGGCGGAGTCGACGCCCCGCTCGCCGGCTATCCGGTCGAGCAGGGCGGCCTTGCGGTGGTACCAGGCCGCGACCTCGGCGGGCGTGGCCGTGTGGCTCGGCCTCGACAGGACCACCTGGGTCATCTCCTCCAACAGGGACATGGTGGGACTCCTCTCTCAACGCCGGCAGGGCGGCCGCGCGCGTGGCGACCGCCCTGCCGGGAACGGGACTGCTGGTGCGAAGGGGGTCAGGCGCGGTCGCAGCCGGGTGGGTTGTCGATGGCGTAGCGCCACCGGCCGTCCTGGCCGCGGCGGGCGACGTCGGTCGCGGTGCCCTCGTGGTGCACGGCCTCGCCGTCGGGCTTGGTGCCGACGATCCGGTAGTCGCCGATGATCAGGGCGAGGTCGTCGTAGACGTAGGTGTGCCTCGGGCTGAGGTGGATCGGGATGCCCAGGGCCATGAAGCTGGAGGTGGCCGCGCGCCTGCCGTCGCCGACGACGGTAGTGCCGGGGGTCAGGACGCGGACGGCGTCCGGCTCGAACAGCCGGTCCACGGCGGCCAGGTCGCCCGCGTTGAACGCGGCCGCGAAGGCCGCGGGCAGCTCGGCGGGGTGGTCCACCCCCGCCGCGGGGAGGTCGGTGCTGGCCATGGTGTTCTCCTCGCGCTCGTGCGGGTATCAGGCCGCGGCACCGGTGACGGGTTCCAGGCCGCCGCGCACGACGGCGGCGGCGACCTGGATGGTGCGCAGGGCCTGGAACTCGATGGCCTCGACGTTCTCCTCGTGCACCGACCCGGTGTTGCCGCCGACCGTGGCGCTCGCGCCGTAGGGGTTGCCGTTGTGCGGCTTGAACAGCACCGGCGCGGTCGACCCGGTCGCCACGATCAGCGAGCCCCAGTGGCAGATCGCGTTGTGCAGCGCCAGGATCGTGCTCACCTGGCCGCCGTGCGGGGCCGAGCCGGTGGCGAACGCCGAGACGACCTTGTTGGCCAGCCTGCCGTCGATCGACAGCTTCGAGGTGGTGTTGAGGAACTGCATCAGCGCGGGCGCGGCGAGTCCGAAGTGGACGGGGCTGCCGATCAGGATCGCGTCCGCCCAGTCCAGGTCGGCGGGCTCGGCGAGGTCCACGTGCGACGTGGCGGCGGCGTGCTCGTCGGAGCCCGTGCGCCCGGAGCCGGTGCCCAGCTCGGCCACCCGGCGCAGCCGGACCTCCGCGCCGTGCTTGACCGCGAAGTCCGCGGCGGCCTGGGCCAGCGCGTGCGTGGTTCCGGTGGAGGAGTAGTAGACGACGGCGACTTTGGTGGGCGGGATGCTCATGGCTGCGAGGCTCCTGGGTCTGGTGTGGAGGTGTCGCGCACCGGGTGGCGAGGACGCTCCCAGCGTCCGGGAACCCGTGCCCAGGAGGACACCACCCGGTCCGCAGTCCGTCACAACGGCCCGGAGTTGACGGACTTCCGCCGCCGATTGGCGCCCGCGGCACGCCGACGACGAGCATTGGCCGCACGCAAGAAGGAAGAGGCAACCGCGGCGGGCCGAACGGGTCCGCGTGGCACACCGCCAGGGGAGCGACCAGACATGACCAGACTCGCCATCGTCTACTACTCGGCCACCGGCAACATCCACAAGCTCGCCGTCGCCGCGGCGGCAGCGGGCGAGGCGGCGGGCGCCGAGGTGCGGCTGCGGCGCGCGGCGGAGATCAGCTCCGAGCCGCTGGCGCCGAACTTCAGCGCCTGGACGGACGCCAACGCCGAGCACGCGGCCACCGCGCACGACGGCGTCCAGGAGGCCTCGATCGACGACCTCGACTGGGCCGACGCCGTGCTGTGGGGCACGCCCGGCCGCTACGGCCTGCTCGCTGGACCGCTGAAGCACTTCATCGACCAGACCTTCGAGCTGCACGCCCGCCGCGGCCTGGTGAACAAGGTGATGTCCTCGTTCACCTCCACCGGCACCCCGCACGGCGGCCAGGAGAGCACGATCCTGTCGCTCAACAACGTCTTCTACCACTGGGGCGCGATCATCGTCGCCCCCGGCGTCATCGACGACGTGCTGCTGCGCCCGAGCAACGGCAACCCCTACGGCGTCAGCGCCACCTCGGGGCTCCAGGCCGTTCCGGGCGGGCTCGCGCTCAACGTCACCGAGGACAACCTCCTCGCGATCGGGTTCCAGGCCCGGCGCGTGATCGAGGTGGCCGCGGCGCTCAAGGCCGGGCTTCCCACACCCGTCCCGGCCTAGCGCCGCCCGCACCGGCCGGCTCCTCCACCCCCGACGAGGGGCCGGCCACCGCCCGGTGGGCCGGGCGCGGTCCGCCGCGCCCGGCCCACGGTCGTCCTCGGGGAAAACAATCAGTTCTCGAAATCGTTCGGGTTCCTTTTTCGCAGAATGTGACAGAGTGCGGGACAAGCGCTGAGAGATCTGTTCTGCACGGTGAGAAAATGCTGGTAGAGGCCAAGTCTCCACCGTTGATGACTCCGTGAAGGAACATTCATGCTGACCATCCGGAAGAACAAGAAGCCGCTGTACATCGGACTCATTTCCGAGCAGGCGGCGGTCAGGCACGGCGCCACGCCCACCAACCTGGACCACGACCTGGAGGTCCTGCCCGACGCGGGCAGGGTGTTCACCACCGCCCAGCTCGCCGACCACGTCGACGAGCTCGCCGCCCGCCTGCACGCCGCGGGCGTGCGACCGACCGAGCGGGTCGCGGTGCACAAGACCGGCAACTTCGACATCTGCCTGCTCGCCTGCGCGGTCGCGCGCCTCGGCGCCATCCCGGTGATGCTGTCCCCGCACCTGGACCGCGACACGATCCTCGCGCTGCTGACCCGGCTGGACGGGCCGACGCTGCTCACCGACGCGGCCAAGCTCGACGGGGAACTGGCGGGCGCGCCGCTGGCCGAGCTGACCACGCGGGTCATCTCCGCGACCGGCGCCCGCGAGGGGGCCGTCACGCTGTCCGACCACGCGGGCGCGCCGCGGCGGCGGCCGGTGGTGATGGGCCCGGACGAGCCCGCCATGATGACCCACACCTCCGGCACCACCGGGATCCCGAAGCTGGTCGTGCACTCGGCCCGCTCGCTGGGCTCGCGGTACCGCTGGCAGACCATGGTCGTCCGGTTCATCCGCAAGCCGGAGACGGTCGCGATGCACGTGTCCTACGTGCACTCCCGGATGTACCTCGGCCTGGCCGTGCTCCAGATGCGCGGCCTGCCCGCGGTGTTCATGGACAACGGCGACCCGGAGCACGTGGCCGACGTCCTGGCCGAGCACCGCCCCGGCGTGCTGGAGACGCACCCCAACTCCTTCCTGGAGTGGGAGTCGCTGGTGGACGACCCGCGCAAGCCGATCAGCACGGTCAAGTACTTCAACAGCACCTTCGACGCCATCCACCCCAGCACGATGCACAAGCTGCTGCACGCCTCCGAGCGCCGCAGCCCGGTGTTCCTCCAGGTCTACGGCCAGAGCGAGTGCGGACCGCTGGCCGGGCGCACCTACCGCAAGCGCAACGCGCTCAAGGCCGACGGCCGCTGCCAGGGCTACCCGACGCCGGGCATGACGACCTACCGGCTGGTCAGCCGCGACGGCAACCGCCCCACCAAGCACAGCCCTGGCTACATCGACGTGCAGACCTCCGGTCGCGCGCTGACCTACTGGGGCGAGCAGGACCGGTTCGACAAGCAGGTCGTCGGCCCGTGGTGGCGCGGCGGGGACGTCGGCTACCGCACCCGGTGGGGCTGCCTGCACCTGCTCGACCGGGAGATCGACACCATCCCCGGCATCGACTCCACGCTGGAGGTCGAGGACGCGGTGCTCTCGCGGCTGGACGAGCTGACCGAGTTCGTGCTCGTTCCGGGCCCGCACAAGGAACCGGTGCCGGTCGTGTGCACGCGCCAGGACAAGCCGCTGGACCTGGAGCGGTGGCGGCGCGCGGTGTCCGACCAACCGGCGATGAGCGACCCGATCACCTGGCGGCTCTCGGACCTGCCGCGCACGGCGACCGCCAAGATCCGCCGCGTGGAGCTGGTCCGCAGGCTGCACGAGCAGATGGCGGGGTCGGCGTGAGCACCGGGGACGTCGACGTGCTCGTCGTGGGGGCCGGCCCGAGCGGGCTGCTCACCGCGTGCGAGCTGCTGCGCCGCGGCCTGCGCGTGCGGGTGGTCGACCGGGCCGAGGAGCCCGCCACCACCCCCAAGGCGTTGTCCATCTGGCCCAGGGCGCTGGACATCCTGACCGACCTGGGCCTCGCCGAGGGCGTGCGCCGCGAGTCGGTGCCGATCAACGCGCTGAGCTACTTCGCCGACCGGGAACCGCTGGCGCGCTTCGGCCTGGCTGACGACGTGCGCTGTCGCACGCTGCCGCAGCACGTCACCGAGCGGCTGCTGGCCGAGCGGCTGCGCGAACTCGGCGGCAAGGTCGAGCGCGGGGTCCGGCTGCTGGCGCTGGAGGGCGTCGACGGCGCGGGCGGGTCGGGTCCGCCGGAGCAGGTCACGGCGCTGCTGCTCGACGGCAGCGGGGCGCTCGAACGGGCGGCCGCGTCCTACGTGGTCGGCGCGGACGGGGCGGGCAGCGCGGTGCGCGGCCAGCTCGGCGTCAGCTTCGAGGGCAGCACCTACGAGTTGGCGTTCGCGCTGGTGGACGGTCGCGTCGACGGGGACCTGCCCACCGACGAGACGCTGTTCTACCAGGGGGCGAACGGCGCCCTGGTGATCGTCCCGATGCCCGACGGCGTGTTCCGCTTCCTGTCGATCATGCCGCCGGGCGAGGCCGGGGTGACTCTGCCGCTGATGCAGGGGATCATCGACGACCGCGGTCCGGCGGGGGTCGTGCTGCGTGAGGCTGTGTGGCAGGCGGTGTTCCGCGTGCACGCCCGCGTCGCGGGCTCGTTCCACCGCAACCGGGTCTTCCTGGTCGGCGACGCCGCGCACGTGCACAGCCCGGCGGGCGGGCAAGGCATGAACAACGGTCTCCAGGACGCGCACAACCTGGCCTGGAAGCTGGCCGCCGTGCTGCACGGGCACTCGCCGGCGGCGCTGTTGGACGGTTACGGGCCCGAGCGTCGCGAGGCGACCGAGCGGATCCTGCGCGACACCGACCTCCAGACCAAGGCCTGGGTCGTGGACACGAAGGTGACCACGGCGTTGCGCGACGCGGCGTTCAAGCTGGCCGAGCGCACCGGGGCGATGTCGAAGTTCTACGCGCCGGTGATGGCCGGCCGCAGGCTGCGCTACACGCCGTCGCGGGAGAGCCAGCAGCCTTCGGGCCTGTCGGCGTGCAAGGCCCGCCAACGCACACCCGGCGCGGTGCGGGTCGGCGCGGTGCTGCCGCGCGGGCTCGCGCTGGCCACCGGGGTCAGCGGACCCGACGTCGACCCGGCCGCGTGGTCGCTGCTGCTCACCGCGAGCTCCGGCGACCGGACGTGGCAGGCGCGGGTGGCGGGGCTGCTGGCGGACCGACCGCTGGTGTCCACCCACCTGCTGGACCGGGGAGCGGACCTGCGCGCCCTGGGCTGCGGACGGGTGAGCTACCACCTGGTGCGCCCCGACGGGCACATCGCCGCGCACGGGCACCGGGGCGACCTGGTGCGGCTGGCAGCCGAGCTGGACACCGCGTTCGGACCGGTCACCCGCAGCCCGGCTGGATGACCGCGGCCCCCCGTGATCGAGCAGTTCCCGGCACCGGGTCGGGCGGTGGCTCCCGCCCGACCCGGTCGCCGAGCAGACCACCTCGCCCGCCTCGGGCCGCGAGGACCGCACCCGCCGGGGCCGACGGCCCCGGCACCGCACACACCACAAGGGGAACACCATGAGCGACACCAAGCTCCGCATCGCCGTCATCATCGGCAGCGTCCGCAAAGGACGGTTCGGCCCGGTCGTGGCCAACTGGTTCGCCGACCGCGCCCGCGAGTACGGCGGCGTCGAGTTGGACATCGTGGACCTGCTCGACCACCCGCTGCCCACGGCCATGACCGACGAGCCGGACGAGGCCACGGCCGCCGCGTCGGCCGAGTTGGCCAACCGGCTCACCGCGGCCGACGGGTACGTGCTCGTCACGCCCGAGTACAACCACAGCTACCCGGCCTCGGTGAAGGCGCTCGTGGACTGGACCAGCGCGCCCTGGCGGGCCAAGCCCGTCGCGTTCGTCGGCTACGGCGCCCACGGTGGCGGCGCGCGCGCCGTGGAGCACCTGCGTTGCGTCTTTGCCGAGGTGCACGCGGTCACCGTGCGCGAGGCCCTGATGCTGCGCTTCCCGTGGACGCTGTTCGACGAGGAGGGCCAGATGGTCCGCCCGGAGGCCGTGGAGGCCAACCTCAAGGACCTGCTCGACCAGCTGACGTGGTGGGGTTCCGCGCTGCGCGAGGCCAACGCCAAGCGGCCGTACTGGGTCTGAGTACCTGTTTCCGAGCTTGGAGTGATCAAGGAGCTTTGGTGCGGACATGGGGGAACTCCTGGTAGATCGGACGGTGTCTAAGCGCCGTTCCACCAGGAGTTCCGTTGCTGTCGTGCCCGATCCCTGCGGGTGGTGTCACCACGGGTCCGCCGTGCTGTCGCCTCGCCGCCTCCCACCAGCCCGTTCGGCGGGAGCGCCGGTATCCCACCGACGTCACCGACGCCCAATGGGCGCAACTCGACCCGTTACTGCCTGATCCGGCCTGTCTGGCGGGTCGGGGAGGGCGGCGGGAGAAACACTGCCGCCGGGTGATCGTGGACGCGATCCTCTACGTGGTCGACAACGGCATCAAATGGCGGGCGCTGCCGCGGACTTCCCACCCTGGCCCACGGTCTACACACGCTTCGCCCTCTGGGAGAAAGCCGGTGCGACCCAACGAGTGCTCGACGCGCTACGCGACCGTGTCCGGCCGGCGGCCGGTCGGGCCGCGGCGCCGTCGGCGGCGATCGTCGACTCGCAGTCGGTTCGAGCGGCGGAGACCGTCAGCGCGGCGACCCGTGGCTTCGACGCGGGCAAGAAGGTTCAGGGCCGCAAACGCCACATCGCCGTGGACACCCTGGGCTTGCTGGTGGCGGTGTTGGTGACTCCGGCGTCCACGCAGGATCGGGTGGTTGCCCGCTGTCCGTTGCGGCGCCTGCGCGTCACCGGCGGTGAGCGTGTCCGGCTGGTCTGGGCCGATGGCGGTTACACCGGCACCCTGCTCGATTGGGCGCGCGAGAAGCTCGGTCTGGTGGTGGAGATCGTGAAACGACCGGACCTGCCTCATTTCACGGTGTTGCCGCGTCGGTGGGTGGTGGAGCGGACGTTGGCGTGGATCACCGGTCATCGCCGCTGCGTCCGCGACTACGAACGGCTACGCCACCATCACGAGGCGATGGTCCGTTGGGCGATGATCCGCATCACCAGCCGCCGACTGACACAGCAGTAGCAGCTCGGAAACAGGTACTGAGTTCCCCCGGCGGGGCCGAGGAGCGGGCGTCCGGGGGCGCTCCGCTCGCCGAGCACACCGCCGCCCAAGCCGTCCTCGACGGCCTGGGCGGGATGGGGGGTCGGGGGTCGGGGGTCGGGGGAAAGCGCACCACGCCTTCCGGCACCGTCCCGTCGACAGCGTGGTCCAGTGTGGACGGTCGGCGGCGCGGGGATCAGGCTGCGGCGGACAGCGGCAGGGCGAGGCGCGGGCGCGCGGGCTGGTGGGTGACCTCGATGAGCATGTGCTCCACGGACACCCCGCCCTCGACGTCGGTGAGCCCGCGCAGGGTGCGCAGGCCGAGGTCGTGCTCGCCCGCCAGGCGCAGCAGGGCGGGCAGGTCGCCGCGCGAGGAGAAGTGCAGGATGATCGAGCCGTCGGGGGTCAGCCAGTCGGACGCCTCGGCCAGGAAGCGCCGGTGCGTGGCGTAGCCGGCGTCCACGTAGGCCCGCTCGTGCACCGTCTCGTACTCGTAGTCCGCGGGGGCCAGGACGTAGTTGGAGCTCCAGAAGATGAGGTCGAAGCGCTCTAGGGGGTCGAGCCCGGCGAACAAGTCGCTGTGCAGCGCCTCGACCCGGTCCGCCACGCCGTGGCGCGCGGCGTTGTCCGCGGTGTTGGCCACGGCCTCGGCGTTGATGTCCGACGCGACGACCCGGTGGCAGCCCGCGAGCGCGGCCGACACCGCGATCAGGCCCGCGCCGCAGCCGATCTCCAGGAACGACCCGCCGCGCGGCACCAGCCGCTCCCCGAGGCCGAGCATGTCCATCACGAGCCCGGTCGTCGGCGAGCACACCGGGGAGAAGACGCCGGGGCGCATGTCCCACCGGCGCCCGTGCAGGCTGAAGGTGCCGGGTTCGACAATGGTGCGAAGCGCGCTGCGGCTGCGTTCCAGGGATCGGCGGTAATCTCGGACCTCGGACATCGTGTTCCCCTTTGTGGCAGAATGCGGGAACGCCCTCGCGGGCGCGGTCGGTGGGGGGTGCTGGCCGGTTCACCCGGTGCTGGAGCGGCTGTCCCGGCCTGGTCAACTCTCGCTTGAGCAGGCCGTTCGCGGAAGGTGATCGCGCCAACGTCTGCGGGCCGCGCGGTGGTGGTCGGAACACCGGGAGGAATTCCACACCACCGGCAGATAAGTAGGCGGCCGATTGAAGAAGAACTGCGCTGAGGAATTTTCCGCCGTTTCGGCGGTAGTGAGCCTTTTTCATCTGGCGGTGACCTTGTAGTTCTGTAGTACGTGGATGGCTTTGGCCAGTCTTCCGGCGTGGCGGGGGCAGCAGCGGAGTTTGCGGAGTATGCGCCAGGTCTTGAGTTGGGCGTTGGCGCGTTCGCCGGGTCCGCACAGCCGCGCGTGGGCGCGGTTGGCTTCTTTCTGGGACTCGGGTTTGTTGCGGCCCTTGTACGGGGTGAGCACGTGTGCGCCGGTCTCGTCGTATCCGTGGTAGCCCTTGTCGGCCAAGGCGATCAGCCCGGTATCGCGCAGCGCGGCGAGGATGTTCCAGATCCGGGCGGCGGCGGTGTCGTGGGTGCTGCCAGCGCGGCCCGCAGCTTCGGCGCCCGTGCGGCCAGGAGCCCGACGGTCTCGTTGACATAGCGCCAGCGGGTCGCGGTGGAGACACCGAACCCGGCGCCGATCTCGGCGAAGGTCTCGCGCTTGCGTAGATAGACCAGCACCAACAGGGCCTGCTGCCCCGGATTGAGCTTGCGCCACAGCGAACCCGTCTGTCGACGATGGGCACGAATCAGACGGGATACGAAGGTCAGGGTCTGATGTGACAACGGCAGTGCGGCACGGTAGAACAGCATGCGAAGCCCTCGGTGCGACAGGATTGATCTTGGTCGACAGCCCTCCTGCCGAGGGCTTCATCCGTTGTCACACCGACACACCGACGATCCCCGGTTTGTGGCTTACACCCCTTGCCCACCAAGGCATCCGAATCCGGATGAAAAAGGCTCAGTGGTTCCGCACCCATTTGTGGCGTTGATGAGCACTACCGCCGCGGCGGGGAGGTCGGGGGCGGCGGCCCCGCCGCGGCGGTCAGCTGGCGTGGCGGTCGTCGGCCAGCACGGTCTCGCCCAGGGCCGCCACGGCGTGCGCCACCGAGACCAGGGTGACGTGCCGGTGCCAGCCGTCGTAGGAGCGGCCCACGTAGTCGCGGATGCCCACCCGGTCGGTCAGCCGCTCGAAGTCCTGGTCGACCCGGCCGACCAGGCGCGAGAGCGAGACGAGCGCGGCGGGCCCCGTCGCGACCAGGTCGGTCAGCCAGTACTCGGGCTGCGCGGCCCGGCCCGACCAGTGCCCGAACAGCACCAGCTCCCGGCCTTCGCGGCTGCCGTCGGCCAGCCGCACGGGCACTGCCGTGGCGGTGTGCTCGCCCGACCGCGAACCGGGGACGTAGACCGGCCTGCGCAGGTGCCGCACGGCCGCCATGACCTGCTTGGCGGCCACCGGTCCGGCGGCGCGGCCCGGCAGCACCGGGTGCAGGGGCACCAGCGGCATCGTCGGGTTCACCCGCACGAGCGCGGGTAAGCCCGCCGCCTGGAAGCGGCGCACCGCGCCTGCCGCGCCCGCCGACCGGGCGTCGAGCACCACCGGTCGCACCGGCAACCCCCAGAACCCGGCGGTCTCCAGGGCCGCGGACACCGCGCAGCCCTCGACCGTCTCCGCGCCCGCGTCGTCCGGGATGGCCGCACGGGTGCGCTTGTCCTGGTCGTCCAGCCACGTGCTGGGCAGGTGCAGCCGCCAGTTCACCGGGCCGCCCCCCGCGTCGGACGCCGCCCAGACGCCCATCGCGCACTGCGCGTTGAGCAGCTGGCCGACCTCGGCGGAGAAGCCGCGGTCCACGCCGACGGAGTGCTCGCCCGCCTTGGGCGTCACCACCGGCCGGACGACCCAGGCGCGCACCGGCGTGGTGCGGGCGAGGTAGCGGGCCAGCGTCGCCCGCACGGGCCGCCAGTCCCACGTCGAGTTGCTGACGAAGTGGTGCAGGCCCTGCTCGCTCACCGCGCCGCCGCTGGCCGCGGCCAGCCTGCGGATCGACTTCCGACCGCGGGTGCTCAGCAGGCCGCGCACGTACACGGCGCCCTTGGCCCGCTGGTCGGCCCGCGGCAGCCCGGCGAAGAACTCGGCGCACAGTTCGGCGCACAGTTCGGTGAGCAGCGGGTCGTCGGCGGGCGCTCGGCGCGCGGGTCGCGGTGCGTGGCTGGTCGGGAAGTCGGTGAGCGTGGTCATGGGTCCCCCCTCTGCGGTCGTCGTCTGGAACCGGTGACAACATTGGTCGCGACGGGGGGTGGTGCCCAGGTGCGGCTGACACCGAACTGGGCGACCCGCAGGTGGGCTCACCACCACAGCGGGCCACCGGGACCGGGGGAGGGCCAGGTCGGGAGAGGCTGGGGTGGTGGCCGGACCACCACCCCGGCGACGTCGAGGGGGGTTCGAGCGCGACCTGAGCGGGGCCTGCCCGTGGACCGACGTACCTGAGCAGGGCGAACGCCGCGCGAGGTGGGAGGTGGTGGGACCACCGGCCGGTTCACCCGGCTTCGACGGGGGTGCTCCGAGGCTAGGGGAACAGCCGAAACCCTGCTGTTCGCGGCCTCGAACAGCAGGGTTTGCGTGCTTGCGACGGCTACTTGGTCACCGGTGCGTTGGTGAGCCCCTTCTTGGCGCCGGTCACGGTGTTGGACGCGTACACGACGTTTGGGTTGCCGGTGCACTGGGCGAGCGTGGTGATCTTGATGGCGTACTCGCCCGCGCCGCCCAGGTCCGACCTGTCGCCGCGCCAGGTGGTGCCGCACCCGCTGGGGAACTTGGGCGTGGTGGCGATCTGGTGGGTCTCGTAGCCGTTGGCCAGGGTGCCCGGCTTGCCGAACGTGCCGGTGTCGTTCTCCAGCAGGTACTCGGTTCCCTTGACGTCCACCCACGAGTCGGCGGAGTGCTCGCCGGTGATCCCCTTGCCGTTGAACGTGTTGCCGCGCACGACGCCGTTGAAGGTGCCCTCCTTGACGTCGATGTGCTCGGCGGTCACGTTGGGGCCGAGGGTGTTGTCGAGGACCTGGACCCGGTCGCTCTTGTCGACGCCGCCGCTGTTGCCGTGGCACTCCCGGTTGGACTCGACCGGCAGCGCGTTCGCCGACCACGTCGCGCTCGACGTGCTGCTCGGGTTCGCCGACGAACTCGGCCTCGGCGAGAAGCTCGCGATCGAATCGACGCCCGAGGACGTGCTCGACCCGTACTCCCTGCCGGGCTGATCACCTTTCCGGAAATCGCCCGCGCCCGATTCGGGTGCGGGCGATTTCCGCGTTCTCAGACTGTTCGGGCCTTCCATTTCGCGGTGATCTTCTCCAGCATCGCGGAGATGGTCTCGCTTTCCGCGTCGGTCATCGTGGCGATGACGTCCTCGTCCAGTTCGTCGAGTTCTTCCAGCAGCGCGTACACATCCGTCGCCGCGTAATCGGAGGCCAGCAGTTCGTCCAGGTGCTCGGCCAGGAGACCCGGCGTGGTGCGCTCGAACAGGAGCGTCGGCGCCAGGTCGAGGCCGGTCACGGTCGACAGCCGCTTGAGCAGGTGGACGCCGCGCAGCGAGTCGAAGCCCAGTTCGAGGAACGACGCGTCGTCCAGCACGTCGTCCGGGTCGGTCAGCCCGAGGACCCGAGCCGCCTCCAGCCGCACGAGTTCCGTCGCGGTCCGCGGTCCCGCCTCGGGCTCGTTGTCCGTGGTGACCTCCGTGACCGCCACCACCGGCACAGCGGTCCGGGCGGCCGGGACGAGCCAGTAGTCGCGCCCCTGGAACGGGTGGACCGGCAGGTCCACCGTCCGCCCACCGGCCAGCACCCGCGGCCAGTCGACCGCCACCCCGGCGGCGTGCAGCTCCGCCACGGCCGTCACCAGGCGGAGGTCCGCCGCCGACCCCGGCTGCTGCACGGCGTGGAACGCGACGTCGTCGCCGACGCACTCCGTGCCCGCCTACGAGAGCCCGCCCGTGAGCCCGATCTCCACGAACGTGCCCACGCCCTGCGCGGCCGGCTCGCGGACGGCGTCCCGGAACCGGACGGTCTCCCGGAGCTGCCGCACCCAGTACTCCGGCGTGCCCATCTCCTCCGGCTCCACCAGCCGCCCGGTCACCGTCGACACCACGGGCAACTCGGGCCTGCGGAACGCCAGGGCCGCGAGCGCCGTCCGGAACTCGGCGAGCACGCCCTCGGCTTGGCGGGAGTGGAACGCCCGCCGGACCCGCAGGTGCCGCGACCGCCGCCCGGACGCCGTCCACGCGGCCTCCAGCGCCGCGACCGCCTCCGGGTCGCCCGCGACGACCGTGGAGTCGGGGCTGTTGATCCCGGCCACGTCCACCGCCGCGCCCGTGCGGTCGAGGAACGCCCGCACCTCGTCCTCGCTCCCGCGCAGGGCCACCATCGCCCCCGGCGGCACCGCCCGCAGCGCCCGACCCCTGGCCAGGACCAGCGCGGTGCTGTCGGCCAGCGACAGGGAGATCTCCAAGAAGCTGCACATCACGATCAGCACGGTCGAGCACCACCTCACCAAGGCCTACCGCAAGCTGAACGTGTCCCAGCGCAAGGACCTCCCGGCCGACCTGTGGGACGAGGCCGCGTCGACGGCGTGAGCCTCAGCCCGTGACGTCGAGGACCGCGAGCTGCACGCCGTTGGCGTAGGCGGCGTGCTCGACCAGCTTCAGCTTGCGCTTGTCGGCGCCGTCGGTGTCGAACAGCCGTTTCCCGCTGCCGAGCACCACGGGGAACGTCAGCAGGTGGTAGCGGTCGACCAGCCCGGCGGCGGCCAGGCCCTTCGCGAGCGTGGGGCTGCCGTGCACGAGGATCGGGCCGCCGTCGTCCTCCTTGAGCTTCGCGACCTCGTCCAGCGACCGCAGGACGGTGGTGTTGTTCCACTCGGGGTCGGTCAGCGTGGAGGAGACGACGTACTTCGGCATGGCGTTGTAGTCGGCGAACTCCTCCATCTTCGGCCACACCGGGGCGAACTCGTCGTAGCTGACGCGGCCGATCAGCATCGCGGACGCCTCCACCTGCTCCCGGCCTTTGATCTCGTAGGCGGCCATGTCGAACTCGACGTCCTTGAACGTCCAGCCCGCGTGCGGGTGGGCGCCGCCGCCGGGGGAGTCGACGACACCGTCGAGGGACAGGAACTCGGTGACGATGAGCGAGCGCATCGCGGATCTCCTAGCGGGGTCGGTGGTGTTCTCACCACCACGTCGAACGGGTTCCCCCGGATTCGACAGGTCCGCCGGGGGGATCTCAACTCGACGCGGCGCGGTCCAGGAGGTCGTCCGCCCACTCGGTGGAGTAGGACACCAGGCGCGGGAAGCCGCCGTGCAGCGGGGACGCCGACCAGGAGGCCACGACGCCGGGGTTGTGCAGCCGGAAGCCGTCCCCGGTGAAGAAGTGCGGACTGCCCTGCACGGCGGGCGTCTTGGCCTCCTCCCACTGCTCGTACACCTCGGCCCGCCCGGAACCGGCGGCCAGCGCCTTGGCCAGCGCCTCGGCGTCCACGTGGGGGCAGGCCTCGGCAACGTCCAGGATCTCGGAGTGGACGCTGATGCACCGGCCCTCGGTGTAGAACGCCACCCGCAGCGCCGCGTCCAGCTCGTCGGACCCGCGCAGCCCGTCGACGGCCTTCACCGCCTGCACGGCCTCCAGCGCGGGCAGCGTGGTGACGGGGTAGGTCCACTCCGGACCGCTCCACCGCCGCCACCCCAGCTCGGGGCGCAGCGCCGCGATGGCGACGACCTCGGCGTCCACGATGTACTTGGGCGTCGGGATGCGGTTGAACAGCTCCAGCGGGAACGCCCGGTGATCGATGAGCAGGTCGTCGCCGCGCCGGTCGGCCGCGGCGCGCAGGGTGTGCAGCGCCAGCGCCGCCCAGGGGCAGCCGATGTCGGACCACGTGGTGATGGTGACGGTCATGACTGTCCTCCGAAGACTCCGCGGGGGTCCCAGGCGGCCCGGACGGCCCGGAGCCTGGGGTGGTTGCCCTTGTGGAACAGGTCGTGCCAGGTCGAGCCGGAGGTGTTCCACTCCGGGTCGGCCAGGTCGGCGTCGGGGTGGTCGAGGAAGCAGCCGTCGGTGACCGCCCCGTCGGGCACCGGGACGCCGCCGGTGTCGGCGTAGACGTCGCGGAAGCAGCGCCGGACGCGGTCCAGCCCCGACGCCGCCCGGTCCGGGTCGGTCCACGCGCACAGGAACACCACGCGCAGCAGCGAGTCCCGCTGGGCGACGGCGGTCGCGTCGGGCGCGACGGTGTTCGTCCGCCCGCCGATCGACTCCAGCACCACCAGCGCGGGGTCCTCGTCGGTGGCGGACAGGTGCGTCCACAGCGCGTCGAGTTGGGCGTCGGTGAACGCGGCCCGGTGGTGCGCCGTCTTCACCGCCTGCCCGCCGCCGGTCGCGTCCCCGACCCGGCGGGTCGACGCCTCCCACGAAAGCCGTTCGGCGGGCAGCTCGACGGGCGACCCGCCGACCCCGGCGGTCAACGCCGCGAAGTGCGCGGCCAACAACTCCTGCGCGTGCGGCAGCGAGGCGTCCACCTGCGCGAACGCGATGGCCGCGAGCCCGCTGGCGCTGCCGGCGGGCAGCACCAGTTCCGACACCAGGTCGACGCCCGCTGCGCCGACGTCGCTGTGCTCGGCCAGCCACGCGGCCTGGTTGCGCGCCAACGCGCGCAGGCAGTCCCGGTCGAACCCGGTGCGCGGGAACAGCACCGACCCGCACAGCAGCGCGGCGGGTGGGCGGGGCAGCGCCGTCGTCGGGTCGCCGCCGGTGGCTCCGGGGGAGCGGAACCAGTAGCGGACCGGGACCCCGAAACCCCCGCCGCCACCGGTGTGCGCCCACCACAGGTCGTGGTGGGGATCGGTCGGCTCGCGGGTCGCCACGACCGCGCGCGGCTCGCCGTCGGCGTCGACCACCACGACCTCGACCGCGTACAGGTGGTCCACGGTCAGGCCGTGCCGCCGGGACAGCGAGCCGTAGCCGCCGCCCGCCAGGTGGTCGCCGACGAGGGCGTCCGGGCTGTCGCCCGCCGGGAGCACCACGCCCCAGCCGTCGCGCAGGGCGCAGCGCACGTCCCGCACGTGGGCGCCCGCGCCGACGGCGAACGCGCCGAACCGGTCGTCGAAGCCGACGGAGGCGAGGCCGCCGAGGTCGAGGACGAGGTCTGCTCCCCGGTCGGGGTGGACGGCGACGGACCGGCCTTCGCGCACCGCCGTGCGCAGCACCCGGACCAGGTCCCGTGCGCCCGAGACGCGGTGGACGCCGGTGGTGGTGGACTCTGTCATCGCCTTGCCCCCTTCAGACGCGGACGACGTCGTGGGCGGTGGTCCCGGCGGTCCGAGCGGGGAACAGGTCGACCTTCCGGGTCACCGCCACGGCCAGCGCGGCCAGGATCGCCAGGCCGCCGCCGAGCCAGAGCACGCTGGACGTGCCGAGGCCGTCGACGGCGAAGCCGCCGAGCAGCGCGCCGAGCGCGATGGCCCAGTTGAACATCGACACGTACATCGAGGCCGCCGCCTCGGCGGCGTCGGGGGCGGCCGCCCTGATCCACGTCTGCAGGGTGACCGGGACGGAGCCGTAGGCCAGGCCCCACAGGACGACCAGCACGACGGTGTCGACCAGGCCCGCGCCGACCACCGCCAGGAGCACGACGGCGGTGGTGAGCAGCACCGAGATGCCGACGACCATGCCGCGCACGCTCCTGCCGACCAGCCAGCCCGCCAGGAAGTTGCCGCACAGGCCCGCCACGCCGAAGGTCAGCAGCAGCGCGCTGACCAGACCGTCGTCGATCCCGGCCAGCTCGGTGAGGATCGGGCGCACGTAGGTGTAGGCGATGAAGTGGCCGGTGATCAGCAGGAACGTGATCAGGATGCCGAGCCGCACACCGGAGTTGCGGCGCAGCAGGCGGGGCAGGTCGCCGAAGGTGATCGTGCGCTGGGCGGGGACCTTCGGCATCAGGACCACCAGGCACACCAGGGCGACCAGGCCGAGCACGCCGACCGCGCCAAACGCCGTCCGCCAGCCCGCGGCGTCGCCGATCAGGGTGCCGGTCGGCACGCCGAGCACCGAGGCGGACTCGACACCGGCGAACACGACCGCGGTGGCGCGGTTGACGTGGTGCTCGGGCACCAGGCGCAGGGCGATGCCGCCCGCGATCGACCAGAAGCCGCCGACGCTGACGCCGATCAGGAACCGGGCGGCCAGCACGAGGGCGAAGCTGTCGGCGTATGCCGACGCGAGGTTGGCCAGCCCGACGATGCCGACCAGGACCGCCAGCATGAGCCGCCGGTCGAAGCGGCCGGTGGCGACGGTGACGAGCGGGGCGGAGAACGCGGCGACGAAGCCGGGAACCGTCACCATCAGGCCCGCGGTGCCGTCGGAGACGTCGAGGTCGGAACCGACCGGCGTGAGCAGGCCGACCGGCAGGAGTTCGGAGGTCATCAGCGAGAAGATGCCGAGCGTGACGGCGACGACCGCGAGCCAGCCCCTCACGGCCGAGCGCCGGGCGCCGCCCGAGGGCGGGGAGTCGAGCGTGGTCATGGGTGACGCCCTTTCCGGTGCGTTTCGGGTGGGGCCGACCGGTCCGGTGCTCGCCTGCTCGGCGGTCAGGGGGTGGCGGGCGGCTTGCGGGTGGCGACGTTGATCCGGTTCCACGCGTTGATGCTGGTGATCACCGCGATGATCGAGGCGAGTTCGGCGTCGTCCACGTGCTTGCTCAGCCGCTGGTGCACGTCGTCGGGCACGAACCCGTCGGTCAGCACGGTCACCGCCTCCGTGTAGGCGAGCACGGCCTTCTCCTTCTCCGAGAACAGGGCCGACTCCTCCCACGCGCCGAGCTGGAGGATCCGGTCGTCGGTCTCGCCCGCGAGCCTGGCGTCCCGGATGTGCATGTCCAGGCAGAACAGGCAGCGGTTGACCTGGGACGCCCTGATCTGGATCAGCTCGACCAGGGTGTCGTCGAGGTCTTTGCGGGCCGCGGTGTGCAGGGCCAGCAGGGCACGGTGGACGGAGGGGGCGGTGGTCGCGAAGTCGAGTCGTTGGGTGGTCACACCACTCAACCTAGGGCGGCATTGTCCGGGTGTACTGTCCAATTTCATGTCGGAATCGTGGGCCAATTCGGGCGGTCTCGACCTCCACCTCCAGTTCGCGCCGGGCGGCGGGACCGGGGTGCGCGCCGCCCTCCAACGGGCTCTGCGGGACGCCGTGCGCGCCGGGCGGCTCGCGCCCGGTTCCCGCCTGCCCCCGTCCCGCGCACTGGCGGCGGACCTCGGCATCTCGCGCAACACCGTGGCCGAGGCCTACTCGGAGCTGGTGGAGGAGGGGTGGCTCACGGCGCGCCAGGGCTCGGGGACCCTGGTGGCGCGCCGCGCGCGGCCCGACGAGCCGGTCCACCGTCCACAGCGGACGCTGAAGCCCCGCAGGCCCAGCCACGACCTCATGCCCGGTTCGCCGGACGCGTCCACGTTCCCGCGCACCGCCTGGCTGGCCTCCGCACGGCGGGCGTTGACCGCGGCTCCGCACGAGGCGTTCGGGCGGGGTGATCCGCGGGGGCGGGTGGAGTTGCGCCGGGCCCTGGTGGAGTACCTGGCCCGTGCTCGGGGTGTGCGCGCCGACGTGAACCGGATCGTGGTGTGCTCCGGGACCGCGCACGCGCTGTCCCTGCTGGCCGGCGTGCTGTCCGGTCCGGTTGCCGTCGAGGCCTACGGGTTGCACGTGCACCGCGACCTGTTGGCCGGTCACGGGGTGCGCACGGTGCCGATCGGGGTGGACGAGCACGGGGCTCGCACGGCGGATCTGGCGGGGGTCGACGCCCGTGCGGCCCTGGTGACCCCCGCGCACCAGTTCCCGACGGGTGGGCCGTTGCACCCGGAACGGCGTGCCGCTGCCGTGGACTGGGCGCGCGCTACCGGTGGGGTGCTCCTGGAGGACGACTACGACGGGGAGTTCCGGTACGACCGGCAGCCGGTCGGTGCCGTTCAAGGGTTGGACCCGGAGCGGGTGATCTACCTCGGGACGATCAGCAAGAGCCTGTCGCCCGCGTTGCGGCTGGGGTGGATGGTGCTGCCCGGTCGCCTGGTGGATCCCGTGCTGGCGGTCAAGGGCAGCCAGGAGCGGTGGGCCAGTTCGCTCGACCAGCTCACGTTGGCCGACTTCATCTCGTCGTCCGGGTACGACCGGCACGTTCGGCGGATGCGGCTGCGGTACCGCAAGCGGCGGGATCAGCTCGTGGCGTTGCTGGCCGAGCGGGCCCCGCACATCCGGGTGACCGGGATCGCGGCTGGGTTGCACGCCGTTCTCGATCTGCCAGCGGGGACCGAGGGGGCCGTGGTGTCGGCCGGCGTGCGGCACGGGGTGAGCCTGGAGGGGCTTGCGCCGTATCGGCATCCGGATGCCGCTGTGCCGGCTCGGGACGGGGTGGTGGTCAGCTACGGCACCCCGGCCGACAGCGTGTTCGCCAGTGCTCTCGACGCCCTGTGTCGCACCCTGCCGCCCCGTCCGTGACGGGAGCATGTCGCGGTTGCGGTCCTCGTCGGACTCGGCGCGGGGGCGGTGTTCGGTGCGGCACGGGGTGGTTGGCACCACTGCCCTCGCCCCCTTCCGGTGTCCGTCGACGGCTTCGAGCATCGCAGCGGTGGGCGGGCCGGCGGCTGAACCGGTTCCTGGTCTGTCAGGTGTCCGCGGGGTGGGTCCTGGCGGTTCACGACCGTTGATGTCCACATCCGGGGTGGGCGGCCCGACCCGGTCCGGCACTGGGGAAATGCGGTGTTGATCACGGATTTACCTGGTCGTCGGTGGTTTTTCACCTGACGGACTGCCCTGATCGGTTCGGGAGGCGTCACTGGATCGGGTGATGATCGCCGTGGTGCCGACCACGGCCCGAATCTTGAGGAGCCAGTCGTGACAGGAGCCAGCAGCACCCCCGTGGTGTCGACGGCGACAGGCGCGGTCCGCGGGGTGCGGACCGGGGTGCGGTCCGCCGACCGGTTCGGGTCGGTGTTCCCGTCGGTGCTCGGCGGGGCTTCGGCTGAGGACTCCTGGTACGCGAACGTGTGGACGCCTGATGTGGGTGGTCGGCTGCCGGTGCTGGTGTACGTCCACGGTGGTGGGTGGCAGCTGGGCGCGGGCAGCCTGTCCACCTATGACGGGTCTCGGCCGGCTGAGCGCGGTGGGTTGGTGGTGGTGACGTTCAACTACCGGTTGGGGCCGTTCGGGTTCGGGCTGCACGACGATCTCGTGGATCCGGAGACCGGGCTGGCGGCCAACCGGGGGCTTCAGGACCAGGTCGCCTTGCTGCGGTGGGTTCGTGTGCACGCTGCGGCGTTCGGTGGGGATCCCGACAACATCACGTTGGCGGGTACGTCGGCTGGTGGGGCGTCTGCGCACCAGTTGGCGTTGCGGGCTGAGGTGCGGCCGTTGATCCGTCGGATCGTCACGATCAGTGCCGCGCACGTGCGGACTCCGGTGATGGCGTTGACGCCTGAGGATTCGCACGCTGCCCACTCGCGGGTGGCCCGGGAGCTCGGTACCTCGGTGGCTGGGCCGCGGGGTGCGTCCGGTGAGGCTGTGTTCGCTGCTTGGAACGGGTTGTTCGTCGGGGATCCGGGTGGTCGGGTGTTCCACAGTGGACGGGAGTACCGGGGACCGGTGGTGGACGGGGTGACCATGGTCGGTCACGACCACGAGGCGGAGCCGCCGGATTTGCCGGTGTCGGTCGTCCTCGCCGGTTCACGTGGTGGAGTTCGCTCATCCGGCGGTGGTTCCCGGTGTGGGTGCGCCGCATGAGGCGACGTCCAAGTTCTTGTTCGGCACCTATGCGGATCCGGCTCATGTCGCTGTGTTCGGGGATGGTCCCGAGCAGCGTGCGGTGTCGGATCGGTTCATCGACCTGGTCGCCTCGTTCGCGCGTGATGGGCGGCCGGGCGGGGTTCCGGGGTGGGGTGGGCGGGATGTGCTCGTGCTCGACGGGCGTGAGTCCGTCCAGGTGACCCGGCTCGGTCCTGATGATCGTTCGCGGTTCTGGGACCGGGTAGTGGCGTGACCCGTCGGGTCGGCGCCGTCAGCACACCAACTGGGAGGGAAAGTGCGCACTGCAACGACGTTCGACCCTCGGTTACCCGTTTTGCGGCCACCGGATCGGGGGGCCGGGATGCCCTCTTCGGCGGCGGTGGAGGATGTGTTGGCGTTGAGGTCGGCCTTGGCCGGTGTCGCCGCCGGGCGTGCTGAGGTGGTGCAGGCTGTGGACTGCGCCGGGGGTGGTGCGCGATCGGTCGGGCTGCTGGATGAGCTGGCTCGGACGATGGAGCTGCGCACGCGTCGGCCGGTGGTGCGGATTGGTCGGGATCCTGACCCTGGCCGGTCCGTGGATCGTCCACCGGTGTGGACCAGTCGTGACGCGGTGATGGGCTGGTCGGAGTCGATGGTGCGGTCCGATGGTGCGGGTGGTTCCTACCTCGCGTCCTCGCATTGGCCGTGCGGTGGGGACCTCGATGTGGAGGGTGCGCAGGTTGCTCTGCTGGCCTCGGTGGTGAATCCGGTGGCCTGCGTGGTCGGGCCTCGGACTTCCGCGGCCGAGGTGGTGGCGTTGTGCGAGCGGCTTGATCCGGGTCGGGATCCTGGGCGGCTCACGTTTGTCGCCCGGATGGGGGCTTCGGTGGTGGCCGCGCGGTTGCCGCCGCTGGTGCGCGCGGTTGCCGCTGCTGGTCACCCGGTGATCTGGGTGACCGATCCGTTGGGGGGCAACTCGGTTGTCGCGCCTGGTGGGGTTCGGACTCGGTTTGTCGTTGACGTGGTGCGGGAGGTGTTGTTGTTCCAGGACGCCGTTCGGGTTGGGGGCGGGGTTCCTGGAGGCATTCGCCTTGAGTGCACGCCTGATGACGTTGCCGAGTGTGTGCAGGATCGTTGGTTGATTTCTCGTGTTTCGGACAACTACACGACCCCTTGCGACCCGCGGTTGGCTCCTGGCCAGGCCGTGGCTGTCGTGGGGTTCTGGCGAGCGGAGGTGGCGCGGTGAACGGCGACGGGACTGTGGCTGGTCGGGTTGCTCTGGTTACCGGAGCGGCTGGGGGGATCGGGTCTGCTGTGGCCGAGTTGCTCTGTGAGCGGGGCGTGCTCGTGGCTGCTGTGGATCGGGACAAGGCGCACCTGGAGGAGTTGGTGCAGCGGCAGAGCGGGTGTCGGGGGGTGGTTCGGGCCTACTCGGTCGATGTCACCGACAGCGCTTCGGTTTCATCGGTGGTGGATTTGGTCGAGGAGGAGTTGGGGCCTATCCGGTACCTGGTGAACGGGGCCGGGGTGTTGCGGTTGGGGTCTGTTTGTGATTTTTCCGATGAGGATTGGGAGGATATTTTTTCGGTCAACGTCACCGGGGTGTTCAACATGTCCCGGGCGGTGATTTCTCGGATGGTGGGGCGGCATGACGGTGCCGTTGTCACTGTCGCTTCCAATGCGGCTGGTACTCCGCGGGCTGAGATGGCTGCTTATGCTGCTTCCAAGGCGGCTGCTTCCATGTTCACGAAGAGTCTGGGGTTGGAGGTGGCTGTGCACGGGGTTCGGTGCAATTTGGTGGCGCCTGGGTCAACTGCTACTCCCATGCTCACTTCCATGTGGCGGGATGCTACTGGGAAGGAGGCTACTATCGGGGGGCGGCCTGATGTTTTTCGGAACGGGATTCCGTTGGGGAAGTTGGCTACTCCTCGGGATGTGGCTTCCGCTGTGGCGTTCTTGTTGTCGGATGAGGCCTCGCACATCACCATGCATGAGTTGACCGTGGATGGTGGGGCCACGTTGGGGGCTTGATGGTCTTTCTGGCGGCCGGGTCATCCTTTGGGGTGGCTCGGCCGCTGGTTTGGTGGGTGGGACGGGGTGGGTGCCGGTGCCGTCGTGGTGTGGCCGATTTGACTCGAGGCCTCCGATTTGGCGCTGATCGGGCAAAAAGGGCAGGTCTGAGAGCCTGCCCGATCATCAATTTTAGCGCCAAATCCCCCGAGAGCGTTATGCGTAGATTCGTCTACCAGCACATTCGGAACCGCTCCAACCGGATGACGGCACGCACCAAGGCCGGGAATTCACTCAGTCGTCCGCGATAGCCGGTACCGAGGATCTTCCAATTCTTCAGGTGCGCGATGGCGCGTTCGACCGCGGACCGGATCCCCGACAGGACCCGGTCCGCGGCGAGCCGGTCCGGATCGGGATCACGGTTCTTGGGCTTCTTCGTCGGGGTGATCATGGCCGTGCCCTGGTAGCCCTTGTCCGCGACCGTGTCGGCGTTGTCCAGGCGGGGCGCGAGTCCCGGTAGTGAAACGCCAACACGGCCTGGGCGGTGTTGTGGCGCAGGTACTCCAAGGTCATCACCACGGCCCGGACCGGGTCCAGGGTCCGTCGGGGATCCCACGGCATGACCTGGGCCAGCAGGTCCGCGAGGTGGGTGATCCGGTCGTCGTCCAGGCCGGTGATAGCCTCGTAGCGCAACGGCTTCTCCTGCTAATCGTTCTCTGTGAGAGGAAAACGATCCTAGCGAGAGGAGCCGTTGCGCCTGTCCGGGGGCATCTCGACTCGGAGCATTCTGCGCATAACGCTCCGAGTAAAATCGGCCACGGTTTAGGGCGTCCGGCGTCCGGCGTCCGGCGTCCGGCTGCCGGTGGGTGGGGGGCGGGGGTGCCATTTTGGTTGGCTGCGAAAAAACCGGGCAGAACAGCTGCTGTGGCTGTTCTGCCCGGTGTGGGGGGTGGTTTTTAGACGATTACGCCCACCAGTTCTTCTGTTGGCAGTTCTGCTGGGCGTAGGGCTTCTGGGACCTGTGCCACCGGTGGTAGGGAGAGTAGTGCTCTGGCGATTGCGTCCGAGTCGCCCAGGGTTACCGAGTCCACTCCTGGGCGGATGCCTGCTGCTGTTACCCAGTGTACTGATTCCGTGGGTACTCCGTAGGCGAAGCGGCGGGGGTGGGCGTTGCCCTTGCCGTCGATGAGGCGGTAGGGGCGTTCTGTCACCGACAGGCCGCCGGTGTGGTATTCGGTGCCGTGGGTGCCCCTGATTCGGTAGGGGAGGCACTGGTCTGTGTCGAGCAGGTGGCGTAGTAGTGGGTCTTCTGTGCGGCGTAGGTCCGGTTCTGGTAGGCGGGCCTCGATCAGGGCGTGTGCCCTCACCTGGGGGCCCGGTACCAGTGCGGAGGTTGCGGTGAACGCGGCTATTGTGGTGTTGATCCGTACCTGGGTTCCCGGTCCCAGGATTGTCAGTATGCCCGCCTCGATCAGGGCGATCATTTCTTCGATTCTTGAGGCTGGGGGGCCGATGGAGAGGAAGGCGTTCAAGGGGGTGTACCAGCCCTCCAGGTCGTCTCGGTGGGAGTTGCCCTCCAAGCCGCCGTGGTCTACTGCCAGGCGGATTTCGTTTCGCAGGTCTCGTAGGACGTCCAGTGCTGCTTTGAGCGGGCCGTTGACGTTGCCCTGTTTTGCTGCCTTGACGTCGTTCTTGAGGTAGGTGAGGAGCCACTTTTGGAAGTCTTCGCGGTCTGCGAAGGTCTTGCCCGCTGTGGGCTTTGCCAGGGTTTCCCAGCTCCAGCGGTCTTCCTGGGGGATGTTGTGGGCGTCCAGCAGGGCTTCCAGGTCGGTTGCCGGGAGTGCCAGGTAACTGGTGGTGAACTCGTCTTTTTCCGCTGCCCTGCCTGTTGCTGCCAGCAGTGCGCCGTAGTAGACGCTTTCCACTTCTCGCTGGATCAGGGGCCAGAGGTGGGTGCCGAAGCTGATTCCGCCCTCTGCTCGGGTGCGTTCTCTCAGGTCGTTGATGTAGGTCGCCGTCAGCAGCCTGGGGAAGTAGCGGCCGTAGGCGCCCTTCTCGTTGTTGCCCCTGGAGTGGTAGGGGACGCCCCTGCGGGAGAACGCGTAGAGCCTGGGTTCTCGGCCCGACGGCTCGTAGACGAGGGTGTCTCCGGTCCGCCTGAACTTGCCGCCCCTGCCCGCCGAGAAGAGGGCCATGTGGTCGAAGAAGTTGAGGCCCAGGCCTCGCAGCAGGACCGTGCTTCCCGGGGCGATTGCCGAGAGGTCCTGGTCTGCCGGGTTTGCCGGGGTCACGTAGGTGAGGTGGTGGATTCTGGCCAGGCTTGCCGTTCGCGCTTCCCTGGGGGTCAGGCGAGCCGGGACGTGGCCCTGGGCCAGGACGATGGCGTCCAGGTGGTCCAGGCGGGTGCCGTCTGCCAGGCGCACGCCCTGCGGGCCGCCGGGGATGCCGTGGGTGTCCGCGATGGCCACTGCTTGTGATCGGTGCACCTTCACCGTGACGTGCGCTGGTGCCCGGGTTACCGTTCGCAGGAAGCTGGCGTGCAGGTAGCTGCCGTAGAAGGCCCTGGTGGGGTACGTGTTCTCGGTGATCCTGGTGGCCTCCGCGAGGGTGGCGTGGTCGTGGTTGC
Organism: Umezawaea sp. cmx-9-4; assembly: GCA_049997955.1. Classification (GTDB taxonomy): domain Bacteria; phylum Actinomycetota; class Actinomycetes; order Mycobacteriales; family Pseudonocardiaceae; genus Umezawaea. The sequence goes on from JAEBDY010000023.1 coordinate 45,050, forward strand.
CCGGCGGTTCGGTGAGGATGGACCTCGCCCACTGGAAGAGGCTGGGGCCGGGGTCGATGGGGCCCTCGATGTTGGCGCTGTCGTCCGTGTAGACGGTGATCTGCGATGCCACGGTGTTCATCAGCAGGTGGCGTGGTTGGTCCGAGCGCCAGACCGTGCCCGCTCCGGGGGCGGAGGGGTCCACGACGTGGACTGTGAGGGTGCGGGTTCGGCCCGAGGCTCGTTCGTTGGCGAGGATGCGTTCCACCGCCGACAGGCCGCGCGGGCCGGCACCCACTACGCAGACCTCGAAAGGTGTGGTGCTCATGGTGCTCCTTCCCGCTACTGCGCGGACGTGGTGGTCAGCAGCCTGCCGAGTTCCAGGCGCTTGATCTTGGTGGTGGCGGTTTGGGGCAGGTCCTCCAGGCGCCACTGGACGGGGTCGGCCATCGGGGGCAGGGTGGCCACGGCCTTGCGCCAGGCGTTCTGGTCGAGGGGCTTGTCGTCCCTGGTGCAGACGACGGGGACCGCGCTGCCGTCGGAGCCGGGGATGATGATGACCTCGATGATGTCGGGGATGCGGGAGAAGAGCTTGTCCTCGATCTCCAGGGTGCTGTCGATACCGGGGATGGCGTCGACCTCGCGGTCCAGCAGGTGCAGGCAGCCGAAGCGGCCCAGGTAGCCGACGTCGCCCATGCGCCACCAGCCGTCGTTGACCTGCTTGGCCCAGCGCTCGTGCTCGGCGAGGTAGCTGACCACGCGGCCGTCGCTGCGGACCTCGATGTAGCCGGGGTTCTGCTTGGTGACGGGGTTGCCGTCGCGGCTGACGACGCGGACCCCGGTCATGCCGGGGAAGGTCCTGCCGACGCAGCGGCCGTCCGCTTCCGCGCCGCGCTTGCGGCTGTAGGTCCTGGCGGCGATGGGGCCGACCTCGCTCTGGCCGTAGGCCTGGGCGAAGAGAGCGCCGCGGCGTCGGGTCGCACCCAGCAGCGCCTGCACGGTGCGGGGGTGGATGGCGTCGAAGGTGCTGCTGAAGTACTTGACGCGCGCGAGCGGTTCGCGCGGGTCGTCCGCGAGGACCTCCCAGCGCAGGAAGGTGTTCGGGTGCGCCTCGATGAAACCGGGAGGGGCCTGGGCGAACAGCTCCGCCACCACCGCCGGGTCGTCGTCCCGCAGGATGAGCAGCGGGTGGCCGTGCAGGACGGCGATGGGCATGGCGGTGAACATGCGCGAGTGCACGAACGACACGTGGATGGCGATCGGCTCGCGCCTGCCGACCACGGACATGACGGTGGCCTGCGGGCGGTAGCGGGCCTCGAAGGTGTGTCCGGTGTGGACGGCCAGCTTCGGGACGCCGGTGGTGCCGGAGGTGTGGGTGACCAGCGTCGGGTGGTGCGGGGGCATCGGGACGGCGGGCACCCGCTCGGCGCCGGCGAGCGACCCCAGCGAGGTCGCGCGCTCGTGGACGCCGGTGGCCAGCAGGACCGCGGAGGTGTCGTCGAAGACCCCCGGCTCCAGGTCGCCGTCCAGCTTGGCGCGGTCGGTGATCAGGAACGGGTTGGCGACTCGGCGGATCAGCACGCCCACGGTCTTGCCGTCCAGCTTGGGCGAGAGCAGCACCGGGATGCCGCCGATCCTGGCGATGGCGCACGCCAGCAGGGTGATGTCGAAGCAGTCGGACTTGTACACCACCACCTGGTGGCCCGCCCGCACGCCGACCGCCCACAGCCGCGAGGCGAAGTCGTCGACCAGCTCGGCGAGTTCGGTCATCGTGGCTCGGGTGCCCAGCTCGGGGGCGATGTCGAGGGTGTGGTCCAGGAGCAGCAGGTTCACCGGGAACTTCGCGGCGGCACGGTCGAAGAGCGTGCCGAGCCGTATTCCCCTGTTCGCGATCCGTTGCAGCAGCATGTCTTCGCCTTCTCCAGGTGGGGTCTCGTGCGGGGGCGGCCGGTCAGCCTGCCTCGATGACGTCCTTGATCCGCTTGAGGGTGTCCTCCAGGTCGAGGGCGAGCTTGTCGGTCCAGTCCTGGACGAACCGCACGCGCTCGGGCTCGGCGAGCTCGCTGACGATCTTGTGGATGCCCGCGGTGGCCTTGCCCATGCGGAAGTGGTGGATCAGCACGCTGCCACCGGTCGCGACCGGGGTGATGTCGAAACCCCAGACGCTCTCCTGCTCCTCGTTGGCGTGCGAGAGCATCATCCACTGGAACGTGCGGCCGGGCTCGGCCCTCACCACGCGGCTCTCGGTGTACCAGATGCCGCGGACCAGCGGGGCCCAGCCGACGACGTCGTCCGAGCGCAGGTTCTCGCCCCGGAAGATCGACCCGACCTCGGCGGGCTCCCCGGAGGTCCACTCGCCGCCCAGGCACTCCGGGCTCCACTCACCGCTGCGGCGCAGGTCGCTCACGACGGCGTAGACCTCCTCGGGCGTCGCGGACACGGTGATGTCCGACCGCAACTCGAACAGCGGCGAGTTGTCGACGATGGAAACCATGATGTTGGGTCCTTTCGGGGAGTTGGCTGTCCTTTGTGCACTAGTCGGTAGGGACGCTGAGAACGATCTTGGTGCCGTTGACGCCGCCGGACTCGACGATCCGGTGCGCCTGGGCGGCGCTGCGCAGCGGCAGCTGCTCGACGCGCCGCGGCCGCAGCACGCCCGAGGCGAGCAGCCGGTTGACCCGGTGCGCCGCGGACGCCAGTTCGGCGGTGGTGGCCTGGGAGATCGCGAACCCCACCACCGAGCAGTCCTTGAGGTAGAGCCGCCCGACGGGCAGCACGGGCCGCGCCGCCATGCCCGCCAGCACGACCACGCGCCCGCGCCTGCGGAGCAGGTCGACGGCCGACTCCAGGTCGTTGCGGCCTGCGCAGTCGAGCACCACGTCCACGCCGCCGGGGTGGTCGGCCGCGATCCGGCCGTCCGGGTCGTCGCGGTAGTCCACGGCCTGGTCCGCGCCGAGCGACAGGCAGTGCCCGAAGTCGGCGCCCGCCGCCACCGCGACCACCCGCGCGCCGGCCTCCGCGGCCATGGCCACGGCCGCGCTGCCGACGTTGCCGCCCGCGCCGATGACGACGACGGTCTCGCCGCGCCGCACCCGGCCGTGGGTGAACAGGCCCAGCGCCGCGGTGGCCGCCGGGTGCGCGACCGCCACGGCGTCGCGCGGCGCGACCCCGGAGGGCAGGTGGTAGAGGCGGTCCGCCGCGACCACGGCCCGTTCGGCGGCCGCGCCCTGCCTGCCGCCGTGGCCCAGGCTGTTGCTCCACACCCGGTCGCCGGTGGCGAACTCGGTGACGGAGGCCCCGACGGCGGTCACGATGCCGACCAGGTCCCGTCCGATGACGAACGGGAACGTCAGCGGCGTGCGCCACGCGCCGGAGCGGACGAACGTGTCCACCGCGTTGACGGCGGTGAACTCGACGGCGACCTGCACCTCGTCGGCCCCCGGCTCCGGCGTGGACACCACTCCGTAGCGGATGGCCTCGGCCGGGCCGAGTGCTTCGATGTAGGCGGCGCGCATGGCTCCAGGTTCTCCTTCCGGAGCGGGACCGGGTCCGGTTCCGCGGCGAGATTGTCAGGTCCCCGTTCGGTCTTGCTCCCGGAAGGGCTTGGTGCGCAGGCCTTTCCGGGACCGGGTTCCTTGAAGTCCACTATGGACTGAGTTCGGGATCGTCCAACGCGGCCAGCGCGCGGTCCACCAGCGCGCCCGCGACGCCGGTGTAGGCGGCGGGGTCGAGCAGGTCGGCCAGCTCGCCGGGGGTCAGGCCGGTGCGCTCGGCGAGCGTCGTCGCCAGCGGCACGCCCTCGGCCTCGGAATCGGCCACGGCCGCCGTGAGCGCCTTCTTGGCCGCGGCCTTGCCGAGCACCGGCGCCAGCACCGCCGTGATCCGCTCGGTCACCACCGCGCCGCCGGTCAGCGCGAGGTTGTGCGCCATCCGCTCCGGCACGACCCGCAGGCCCTCGGCGAGTTCCGCCGCGGCGGCCGCGGCCCCGGCCGCCAGGCGCAGGCACTCCCGCAGCGGCTGCCACTCCGCGTGCCACCCGCCGGAGGACCGCTCGTCCTCCGCGGACATGGCCTGGAGCACCACCAGGGCCTGCGCGGGCGCTTGTCGAGCGGCGGTGGCGATCAGCGTGGCCAGCACGGGGTTCTGCTTCTGCGGCATGGCCGACGACGCGCCGCGACCCGGCGGGCCGGGCTCCACCACCTCGCGGACCTCGGTCCTGGTCAGCACGAGCACGTCGGCCGCGAACTTCCCGAGCGCGCCGCAGGTGAACGCCAGCGCGCCCGCCGCGTCGACCAGGGGCGTGCGCAGGGCGTGCCACGGCAGCAGCGGGTCGACCAGGTCCAGCTCGCGGGCGAACTCGGCGGCCAGCCGCAGGGCCGTGTCAGGGGGTTGCCCGGCCAGCACGGCGTACTGCTCGTAGGAGGCCAACGTGCCCGCCGCGCCGCCGAGCGAGGCGGGCAGGGCCCGGCGTGCCGCGCGCACCCGGTCGAGCGCGTCGCGGGCCAGCACCAGCCACCCGGCCGCCTTCAGGCCGAACGTCGTGGGCACGGCGTGCTGGGTCAGCGTGCGCGCCACGACGACGGTGTCGCGGTGGCGTTCGGCCAGCACGGCCAGCGCCCGGACGACCCGGACCAGGTCGGCGGCCGTGTCGGCCATGACCCGCGCGCACAGCAGCACGGCGGCGGTGTCCAGCACGTCCTGGCTGGTCCCGCCCCGGTGCACGTGGTCGGCGGCGTCGGGGTCCAGCTCGGCCACCTTGGCGGTGAGCGCGGACACCAGCGCCACGACGGGGTTCGCGGTCTCGCGGACCCCGGCAGCCAGCGCCGCCAGCTCGGTGTCGGCCGGCACGGCTGCCGCCCGGATGGCGGGCAGGGCGCTCGCGGGCACCACGCCGACGCGGTGCTGCGCCACGGCGAGCGCCACCTCGACGTCGAGCATCGCCCGCACCCAGGCGCGGTCGTCGACCGCCGCGACGCCCGCCACCCAGCCGGGGCCGAACACCCCGGCGTCCAGCGAGAGTCCGGGCGGCTCGGGTACAGGTGAGGTCATGGTCGCTCCATCGGGTGAGGGCTACTCGGTCGTCCCAGCGTCGGTCGCGGCGCGGCGCACCGGCAACGGCGTCGGCGGCTATCCGTCACCTGCGCCGGAGGTGACGGATTCGCGGCGCGAATCGGCCGTTGACCTGCGACGGGCCGCAGTATTGATCGCGAAGGACCAGGACCGATCCGACCGGGAGCCACGCCACCATGACGACCCTCGCCACCGCCCTCCGTCCGACTGCCGGAGCCGTTCACCGGTTCGCCGTGGTCGCCGCCGAAGTCGGGTGGGGAGCGGGCGCGCGGTCGTGCCGCGGCTCAGGCGGCGGACGGCGGCACGTCGAGGACGGGCTCACCGGAGCCCGTCGCGTGCGGAACGCGGTCGGGTCCTCGGGTCGGGACAGCGCGGTCCCGTGGACGAACGACGCCTGCCACGACCGGGGGCCGCGAGGCGGCGCCGACCCCGTGGTGGTCGCGCCGAGCAACGGGGACCCCCGCGCCCGCGGGGGATCCAGGGTCGTTCTCGGCCACCCGGTCGGGAACGACGGTGACGACAGCCCCGCGGCCGTCGGGTCACCGACCCGACGGCCGGTCGGGGTCGCTGCGCCGGGGACCGGCCGCGCGACCACCTGACCGGCCGCGAGGAGCACCCCGCCCGACCTCCGTCGGGGCGGGGCCGTGCCCGGCGGCACCGGGCGACGGACTGGAGGGGTGGGGGCCCGTGCGGATGAGCGAGGGAGTCGAGTGGGCGCTGCACTGCTGCGTCGACCTGTCCAGGATGCGGCCGTCGCAACCGGTGACTGCGGGCAGGCTGGCCAAGTTGTACGACCTGCCCATCGCGTACCTGAACAAGCAGCTGCAGGCACTGGGGAAGGCCGGGATAGTCCGGTCGGCTCCCGGACCGCGTGGCGGGTTCCGGCTCGCCCGGCCGCAGGAGGAGATCAGCCTCCTGGACGTGGTGATCGCGATCGAGGGCGCGCAGCCCGCGTTCCGCTGCACCGACATCGTGCGGAGCGGGGCCGCGGGGCGGTTCGCCGCGGACTGCGGGCACCGGTCGGCGTGCGCGGTGGCGCAGGCGATGCGGGCCGCGGACCTGGTGTGGCGCAAGCACCTGGCCGCGCGCACGGTCGCCGACCTGCGGGAGATCGCCGAGCTGCGGTCGCCGCGGTTGGGCGAGGTGATCCGGGACTGGCTGGGCGGCGCGGAGGTCCCCGAGCAGCGAGACCGGAGCGGCCGCGGATAAGCGGCCCGGAGATGGCGGTGCCGCCGGAGCGCGGCGCCGATTCGAGGAGAGGTGGAGGTGGTGGTCATGCGCGGGTCGTCGGACGGTGACGGTCCTGGAACGACGCTGGCGGAGCTGGCGGCGGAGGGCGTCTCGTCGTGGTGGCAGGGGATCCACCGGTCGGCGCTGGACTCGGGCTGGTTCACCGCGACAGCGGGGACGGCCGGGCTGCGCGGCGCGACGACGGACTTGGCCGTGCTGCTGGCCGAGCTGAGGTCGGACGGCGCGGTCGCCTACGACCGGCAGGTGTCCGCGCTGGCGGCGGTCGGGACGGAGTCCGCGACCGCCGCGGGCGCGCTGCTGCACGCCGACGCCCAGTTCGCGTGCGACGTGCTGCTGCCGGTGTTCCAGGACACCGAGGGCCACGACGGGTGGGTGTCGGTGGACCTGCCGCCCGACATCGCCCACGACCGGCGTGCGACCGTGTCGGCGGCCAAGGCCGTCACGGCGGAGCTGGACCGGCCGAACGCGCTGGTGAAGATCCCGGCCACCGTGGCCGGGGTCGCCGCCGTGCGGGAGTGCCTGGCGCTGGGCATCGGCGTGCACGTGGCCGAGGTGTTCTCGCCGACGCGGTACGGCCAGGTGGTCGACGCCTGCTTCGACGGGCTGGAGCAGGCGCGGGCGGCCGGGGTCCGGTTGGACGCCCTGGCCGCCGTCGTGGCGCTGCCGGTGGGACCGCTGTCGGCGGCCGTGGCCGACCAGGTGGACGAGACCGGCCGGATCCCGGCCGGTCTCGCCGTCGCCCGCCTGCTGTTCCACGACCGCGAGCAGCAGCTGGGCACGACCCGCTGGCGGGCGCTGCGCACGGCGGGCGCCCGCCAGCACCGGCTGCTGTGGACGGACCTCGGCGACCGCGCCGCGGACCTCGACCGCCTGGTGGGCTGGGGATCGGTGGTGGCGCTCGGCAGCCGGGCGCTGGAGGCGTTGGCCAGCGGTCCCCGGCTGCACGGCGACACCCTCCTCGGCGCGCACGACGCCGCCCGCGCCGCGCTCGACGGCCTGGCCGGGCTCGACGTGGACTTCGCGGCCGTGGAACGCAGGTTGGAGCACGACCGGGCGCACCGGCAGGTGCGGCTGTGGACCGAGCTGTGCGAAGCGGTGGGCACGCGGCTGTCGGAGCTGAAGGGCTCGCGGATCAGCTGACGCCGCCACCGCGCGGCCGCGCCGCCTGCTCGGCGAACCGCACTCGCCGCAGCACCGGGGCGTGCGCCGTGCCCGTGGGCACCGGCCTGCCGGTCAGGCCGGTGAGCGGCTTCGCCTTGGTGACCGTCTCCTCGAACTCGGCGAGCGGCTCGGACAGGGCGATGATCGCGCCGCCGACCCCGTAGCGCACGCGGTCGGCGGTGAGGACGGCGGTGCGGATGGCGACGCTGAGGTTGGCGGCGCCGGTCAGCGAGAAGTAGCCGATCGCGCCGGAGTAGACGCCGCGCGCGCCGCCCTCCAGGTCGTCGATGATCCCCATGGTCCGCTCCTTGGGCGCGCCGGTCATCGAGCCGGGCGGGAACGCGGCGCGCACGACGTCGACCGCCGAGACGTCCGGCCGGGACTGCGAGCGCACGGTGCTGACCAGCTGGTGCACGGACGGGAACGTCGACACCTGGAACACGTCCTCGGCCACGACCGAGCCCGCGACGGCGGTCCGGCCCAGGTCGTGGCGGACCAGGTCGACCACCATCAGGTTCTCGGCCTGGTCCTTGGCCGAGGTCCGCAGCTCCTCGGCCAGCCGGGCGTCCTCCTCCGGCGTGGCCCCGCGCGGCCGGGTGCCCTTGATGGGCCGCGACTCCACGGCCCCGTCCGCGGCGACGCTGAGGAACCGCTCCGGCGATGTGCTCAGCACCGACATGCCGCCGAACCGCAGCAGCGCCCCGAACGGCGTGGGGTTCGCCCGCCGCAGGTACCGGTGGGCGGCCCACGGGTCCACCGGGCCGCCGGTCTCGATCATGTTGGTCAGGCACACCTGGTAGGTCTCGCCCGCCGCGATCTCGATCTGGGCGGCGGCGATCCTGGCCAGGTAGGCGCCCCGGTCGTGGCGCAGCTCCAGCGGCCCGGTCGGCACCCGCGGCGCGGGGTCGTCGGCCCGCGAGCCTGCCAGGGCGGTCAGCCGCCGCGCGGTGTCGGCGAGCCACGCCTCGGCGTCGGCCTCCACGCCGTCCTCGGCCAGCGCGAGCAGGTGCGTGGTGCCGGTCTCGGCGTCCAGCACGAGCCCGCGGTCGCTGAACACCAGCACCGCGTCGGCGGTCGGCGACCGGTGCGCGGCCACGCCGTCGCACTCGGCCTTCAGCTCGTAGCCCAGGTAGCCCACCCAGCCCAGCGCGAAGTCGAACGGCAGCGGCGGCACGTCCGCGCGCAGCGACCGCAGGTCGCGGTCCAACCAGGACAGGAACCCGCCGGACACGATCTCCTCGCCGGTCGCCGACCGCACGGTGACCGTCCCACTGGACACGTCCGCCGTCGCCACCCGTGCCAGCGGGCCGCCCGCGTCACCCATGATCGTGAACCGGGTGTCGGGGCCGCTCGCCCGCTCCGAGTCCAGCCAGTACGGGTGGTCACCGGCGCGGAACAGCCGGTCGTAGGCGGTCTCGGCGTCCCACGCGGTGGGCAGCGACCGGGTCAGCACCCGAGGTCTCCGCGTCGGTTCGGGGCGCTCGACCGGCCGGGCCGCGACGGCGGCGGGCGCGGTGGCGACCCGGCCGGTCCGCCGGTTGTGCTCGGCGGCGAGCCGGGTGAAGTTCGCGATGATGTCGTGCCCGTGGGCGCTGCGCACCGACTCGGGGTGGAACTGCACGCCCCACCGGGGCAGGTCGCGGTGCCGGATGCCCATCACCAGCCCGTCGGCCGTCCACGCCGTCACCTCGACCTCCGCGGGCAGGTCCTCCACGACCAGCGAGTGGTAGCGCACGGCCTCGAACGGCGAGGGCAGCCCGGCGAACACGCCTGACCCGTCGTGGTGCACGAGCGAGGCCTGCCCGTGGTGCGGCCTGGTCCGGCGCACCGCCGCGCCGTGGGCGTGGGCCAGGCCCTGGTGGCCGAGGCAGACGCCCAGCAGAGGCAGGTCGAGCTCCTCGGCGAGGACGCGCCCGCAGATCCCGAAGTCCGCGTCGCGGGTCGGGTCGCCCGGACCGGGGGACAGCACCACGGCGTCGAACCCGGACGGCCGCACCGACGCCAGCCGCGGGTCGTCGTTGGCCACGACCTCGGGTTCGCGACCGGTGACCCCGGCGATGAGGTGGAACAGGTTGTAGGTGAACGAGTCGTGGTTGTCGATCAGCAGGATGCGCATGGTGCAGGTCCTTGTCCGGAGCAGGGGGTGCGGGAACGGGTCAGCGGTGCGACGTCGAGCGGGTGATCTCCACGAGCAGGTGGTCCACCGGCAGCCCGGCTTCCTGGACCGTCACGCCCCGCCGCGCGCGCAGGCCGAGGTCGAACTCGCCCGCCAGCCGCAGCAGCCGGGGCAGGTCGCCGCGCGAGCTGAAGTGCAGCAGCGCCGAGCCGGTCGGCGTCAGCCGGTCCACGACCTCGGCGAGGAACCGCCGGTGCGTCCGGTAGCCGGCGTCCACATAGGCCCGTTCGTGCGTCGACCGGTACTCGTAGTCCTCCGGCGCGAGCACGTAGTTGGAGCTCCAGAAGATCGTGTCGAAGCGCTCGGCGGGGTCCAGCGGGTCGAACAGGTCGCCGCACACCACGCGGGTCCGGTCGCCGACGCCGTGCCGGGCGGCGTTCAGCTCGGTGTTGGCCGCCGCGTCGGGGTTCACGTCGGTCGCGACCACGCGCTCGCACCCGGCCAGCGCACTGGACACCGCCACCAGACCCGTGCCGCAGCCGATCTCCAGGAACGAGCCCGTGCGCGGAACGGCGCGCGGGCCGCCGAGGTCGAGCAGGTCGAGCACGAGAGCGGTCGTCGGGGAGCAGATCGGGGAGAAGACGCCGGGCAGCACGTCCCAATCCCGGCCGCGCATATCGAACGCCGTGGGTCTGACGATTGTCCTGCGCGCGATTCTGCTGCGTTCCAGCGAACGGCGGTAGTCCCGGACAGCGAGCATGGGCATCCCCTTTCTCCGCGATTGTTCGGCTCACGGCGGGAATGGATCTGCCGGAACCTGCGTCGGCGTGCGCCGCATTACCTTCCGTCGACCACCCCCGATGGCGGAAGGTGCCGCGCCAACAACTCTGGGGCTTCCGGTGGTGGTCACATCACTGTCGGCCAGTTGGCCGCGTTGACGGGAGGAAAGGCCCATGCGTACTATTTCACGCATCGGGGCTCTGGGGGCGCCGCCTGGATCGGGCGTGTACGCTGTGCCGTGCCGAGTCGACTGGGGTGGCGAGTGCTGGGCAACGCGGGCCGCACGGAATCAGTGGTGCTGGCTGTTTTGGAGCTGTTGTCGGACAATGCGCCGACCCACGAGTTCGACGCGTTGCTCGCCCGCTCCGCCGGTACCGGCGAGGTCGATTCCGCCGTTCTGGAACGCGCGCGATTATTGAGTCTCGGCATAGTCGGGCAACTCAACAGATATCGGCAGCGCGAGGCCGACTTCTCGGCGCTGGTCGACACCGCCCGTGAGTTCACCGGGATAAGCGACCTGGACGCCCTGCTCAAGATGATCACCCGACGGGCCCGGCTGCTGCTCGGCGTGGACATGGCCTACATCAGCTTCCCCTACCAGGGCGAGAGCGAGCGCAGCGTCTACGTGCGCGCGGCCAGCGGACACACCTCCGTGCTCAGCGTCGGACTGCGGCTGCCGGGCGACGCCGGCCTGGGCAACGAGGTGCTGGTCAACTCGGCTCCGTTCTGGACGCCGGACTACCTGTCCGACAACCGCATCCAGCACAGCAAGGTCATCGACGACGTGGTCGAGGCCGAGGGCCTGCACGCCATCATGGGCGTGCCGCTGAGCTACGCGGCCAAGCCGTTCGGCACGCTGTACGCGGCCGGTCGCGACGTGCGGCACTTCACCGCCGACGAGGTCGCGCTGATGAGCTCGCTCGGCGACCTCGCGGGCGTGGCGATCGAGCGCGCGCTGCTCCAGGAGCGGTCGGACGAGGCGATTCGCGTGCTGCGGGAAACCGCAGCGGCGGCGGAGGCTTCGGCCGAAGCCCTGCGCGCGCTGGACGACGCCCGCCGCAGGCTCGTGGAGCTGGTCAACGGCGGGACCGACCTGCCGACGATCGTCGCGGAGGCGCACCGGCACTTCGACGGGCCGGTCAGCCTGCACGCCCCGGACGGTTCCGTGCTGGCCGCCGTCGGCGACCCGGCCGCGCCGCCGTCGGCCACGGCGCTGGCCGCCGCGCAGGCGACCCGCGAACCGGTCCGGGTGGCCGCCGACCTCTGGGGCCTGGCCATGGTGGCCGGCGGCAACCACGTGGGCACGGTGTTCGTCGGCCGGGCCGACGCGTCCGGCCCGCTCGGCCCGGAGGAGGCGGCGCTGCTCCGCGCGGTCGTGGACGCCGCCACCACGCAGGTGCAGCTGGACAACCACTACGTCGTGGCCGACGACCAGGTCCGCGACGAACTGCTGGTCGACCTCCTGAGCAGTCCTCCGCGCCCGCCCCGGCAGATGCTCCTGCGCGCCCGCCGCATGGGCGTCGACCTCGCCAAGCCCCACGTGGTGGTGGTCGTGCACCCGGAGTCCGACGCGCAGAGCAAGGTCGCCATGTGGGCGTCGTCGTTCAGCAACCGCACCAGCGGCCTCAAGGCGGTCCACCGGGGTCGCGTGGTGCTGCTCGTGCCGGGGACCGACGCCAGCGCCGTCGCCAGGACCGTCCACGAGAGCGCGAAGGCATCCCTGCAGGACACGGTGACCGTGAGCGCGTCGTCCCCGGTCACCGACGCGGCCTCGGTCCTGCACGGGTACGCCGAAGCGCTGCGCTGCCTGGAGGCCATGGCGGCGCTGGGCTCCACGGGCAAGGCCGCGGGCGCGGGCGAACTCGGCTTCCTGGGCGTGCTGCTGGCCGACAACCACGACGTGGAGGGCTTCGTCCACTCCGCGATCGGACCCGTGATCGACTACGACCAGCTGCGCTCCACCGACCTCACCCGCACCCTGGAGGTCTACTTCGCGGCGGGCTCCAGCCCGACCTACGCGGCCAAGCAACTCCACGTGCACCCCAACACGGTGGCCAGGAGACTGGAGCGCATCACCGAACTGCTCGGTCCGCGATGGCAGGAACCGGCCCAGGCGCTGGAGGTCCAGCTGGCCCTGCGGTTGTGCCGCGTGCGGGGACTGCTCAGCCGCGCGGTGGACCGCGCCCCCGAGCCCCCTGACCCGCCCGAGCAGTTCGGGTAGCACGGCCGGATCAGCCCGAGTAGCCGCGGGCCAGCGGGACCTCGCTGAGCACGGCCGCGGCGTGCGCGGCCGACACGAGGGTGACGTGCCGGTGCCAGCCGTCGTAGGAGCGGCCCGAGTACTCGCGGATGCCCACGGTGTCGGTGACGCGGGCGAAGTCGTGGTCGACCCGGTCGACCAGGCGGGTCAGGGAGTTGAGCGTCGCCAGCGCCCCCGGCGTGGTCGTGGGCAGGTCGGTCAGCCAGTACGCGCTGGGCGCGTGGCCCGCGGCCTCCCACTCACCCACCAACGCCAGGTCGTGGTGGGCGACGCCGTGCAGCCGGACCGGCACGGCCGCGAGCAGCGCCATGGCCCGGTTCGGCCGCGGGTCGGGGACGTGGACCGGACGGCGCAGGTTGCGGGCCGCCGCCATGACCTGCCGGGCCTCGACCGGACCACTGCCGGGGCGCGACCCCTGCACCGGGAACAGGGGCAGGGCCGCCTGCACGCGGATCAGGACCGGGCGACCGGACCTGGTCAGACCGCGCACGACCGCGGCCGGGTCGGCGCGGCGGGCGTCGAAGACCACCGGCCGGACGGGCAGACCGAAGAAGTCCATCGTGTCCAGGTAGGCGGAGACGGCGCAGTCGCCCGTGGTCTCCACGTCGTGGTCGTCCGGGATCGCGGCCCGGTTGCGGCGCTCGTCGTCGGAGATCCAGTTCTCCGACAGCCGCAGCCGCCAGTTGACCGGGCAGCTCAGCTCGTCCGACGCCGCCCACACGCCCACGGCGTGCTGCGCGCTGAGCACCTGGCCCGCCTCGGCCGAGAAGCCCCGGTCGACGCCGACGGAGTGCGCGCCAGCCTTCGGCGTGACCATCGGCCGCACGACGAACGCGTGCACCGGCACCGCTCGGGCGACGTGGCGGGCCAGCGCGGCGCGGATCGGCGACCAGTCCCACGTCGAGCTGCTCACGAAGTGGTGCAGGCTCTGCTCGCTGACCTGGCCGCCGCTGACCGAGGCCAGCTTGCGGATGGACTTGCGACCGTGGGCCCGCAGCAGGCCGCGCACGTAGAGCGCCCCCTTGGCCCGCTGGTCGCCGCGCGGCAGGCACGCGAACAGGTCGGTGCACAGCTCGTTGAGGGTCGTGTCGTCCACCGGTGTCGTCCACGGCGCGAGGCGGTGGAACTCGGTCTCTCTGACGGAAGCGGTCATGGCGATCCCCTCGTGGTCCGCCACCCGCGGAGGTTCGGGCGGCACGGGGCAAACCCTGCGGCGTCCACGTCCACGTGCCCAGGTGCGGCGGACACCGACCCCGTGCGGTCGCCGGTGGGCCGCCCACCACGGGCAGGCCCGAGAGGTCCGGTTCTCCCCGGCTTTTCCGCCCGGCTCACCGGTCCGGGGTGTGGCCCGGTCACCACCACGAACGGGTGAAGTTCCGCTCGACCTCCTCCCGAGAAGCGATCTTGGCGGGTGACGGGCCCACCGACGTGCTCGTGAACAGCGAAGAACGGCTCCGCGCCCGCCGTGGTGGCCGCGCCACCGGTCGCGCCTGCCGGATCGACCATTCCCGGCGGGGCGTTCCCATTCTTCGCTCGCCTCGAATTCCACGGCGAGTGGAACGGAAATCGCGGTCGCCACGGTAATGGGGAGTGGCGCGATCCGCGGTCGTGGAAGCCGTGATCAATTGTTCCGGGCAAGCGCTCGCGGCCGGGTACCGGTACAGGTGTGGTGGTCGGGTGGTCCGTTGGCCGGAACTGTTCGGGTGAATCGCTCGACCTCGCGGTTTTGGTGCGGCCGGACGAGCCGTGAATGGAGTGGGACAGCGGAAAGATTTGCCGATGGCGCGTTCGTCCGCAGGGTGACCCGACTGCCGACTTCGGCGGTGCGGTGCTGGTCGAGCCGGATGACGTCAGCCGTCGTGCGAGGCAGGCGGCCGGGTCGGAAATGGTCTCGAACCAGCGAATAGTGCCGCCGGGGCGCACCATCCGGAACAGCTGGTAGGACCGATTTCGGGGTGGGTGGATCGGGCCCTGGGGCGTGGACGTCCCGAGGTCGCCCGGCCGAGGGCCGGTCAGTTCCAGCACCCTCTGGGCCGCAGCGACCAGTGCGCGGTGTCGGCACCGACACCGCGCAGTGCCGCCGTCAACTCTTCAGTCTATAAGCCCAGTTCGAAGATGTCGTCCTCCACGGCCCGCACCACCTCGCCCGCCACCGAGCCGTCACGACGCAGAACGCCCAACACGCCTGCCTTGAGACTCAGGTAAGCGTCCTTAACGCCGTGGACGCGGTATCGGTCAATCCTGCGGTCGCCCCCGCCGTCAACGCCGTGACCACCAAATCCACCGACTCGATCACCGTGTGCCGCTCGAAAAGTCGTCGCTGCTGGTCAAGCTGCATGTCTGTACTCGTTGATGAGTCCGCCGAGGATGCGGGTGCGGAGCACTCTGCTGGTGTCGGGGTCGTGTACTACGGCGGGGTGTTGCTGGTCCGCGGGTGGTAGCTGGTCGCGGGCTTGGTGGGGTCTGTGTCGGTTGTAGTGCTCTTCGTAGGTCTTCAGGACTTGCCGTGCGTGACCCTCATCCATGATCGGGATGTGGTGGAGGAGTTCGCATCGAAGGGTGCCGATGACTCGTTCGCAGTGGGCATTCATCCGGGGCGCCCGTGGCGCACTCCTGAGCACGCGCAGATCGTCGGCTTGGAAGACGGTGTCGAAGGGCGGGCCGTACTTGGCGTCGCGGTCGCGGAGCAGGAAGCGCAGGGACTCGATGCGGGTGCCGAGGTCTGCGGCGAGGTTTCGGGCCTGCTGGGCTGTCCATGCCTGTGTCGGGTGGGCGGTGACTCCGGTGATGTGCAGGCGTCGGGTGCCGTGTTCGAGGAAGGCCAGTGCGTAGAGCCGTGTGCCGAGCACGGTGTCGAGGTGCAGGAAGTCCGCGGCGATGATGCCCTCGGCTTGAGTGGTAAGGAATTCCCGCCAGGTCGGGCCACTACGGCGTGGTGACGGGTCGATGCCCGCGTCGTGCAGGATCTGCCAGACCGTCGAAGGGGCGATTCGGTGGCCGAGCCTTACCAGTTCACCGCGGACGCGGCGATGTCCCCACCGGGAGTTCTCTCTGGCGAGCCGTACTACGAGTGCCTTGATCGCTGCTCGTGTTGGCGGACGTCCGGTGCGTCGATGTGCGGTGTAGTCCCACTTACGGGCGATGAACCTGCGGTGCCAGGCGAGCAGGGTGCCCGGCGTGACTGGGAAGATCTTCAGCCAACAACGACGATTCACCAACCCGGACAAGGCGGCGAACCAGAACCGGTCAGCGGGCTCGTAGCGGATCGGACCCGTCAGCTGCCGTCGAAGTATCGCGTTCTCGTGCCGCAGCACAAGCAACTCGGCATCCTTGGCCGCCTCGCTGCGCAGTACCACCGACGGGACAGACCGCAGCTTCCTGGTCACCTTGTAGAGCAGAGACACGATGACCAGGACATGCTCTCAACACAGTGGCGCCCTTCGCTTTACCAGCGGCGACGACTTTTCGAGCGGCACAGCGTGTTCGGGAGGCGGCGCTGACCTGGGCGAGAACATGGTTTCAGTCTTGGCGAGCACGTCCAGCATCGGAGTCAAGGTGACCGGGGCAGGTCGCCAACGGTCGCTGCCTCCGGGTCGTGCACATCCGTTCGATCTCCACCCGCATGGCGTCGCTTGCGGAGGTGGAGGACACCGGGGGAGCCCGGCCGTCGTGAGGATCGAGCCTTCGTTCGACCGGGGCCGCCTTCTTCAGTCGCCGCAGCATCCTGGTGATGATCGCCGAGTCGGAGTTCAGCACCGCCATCAGTTTGTCCGGCGCACTGGGCCCGCGTCTCGCGGGTGCATGAGGAGCAGTTCCTGCCCGCGGTGCAGGCACAGGTCACGGAGTGGGGACGTCTTCGTAGTCGTACCAGTCGAATCTCGCGGTGCCGGTGGTGACGTACATGCCGACGACGCGGCCGGTGAACCCGGTGGCGACTTCCGTGGACAGGTAGCGGCCGTCAACTTCGGCCAGGGGCACTGGATCGTCGTCCACGTGGAAGGCGATCACGTCCGGTCCTGACGGCTCGACGCCGGTGGGTGTGTCGACCGCTCGCACGACTGATGGTGGCAGCAGGTCCGTGGTGCGGAAGGTGATGGTGAGCGTGATCGGCCCGGGTCGCACCGGGCGGGTCGCGAGGCTTTGGCGCACCGGTCCGATCCGCGCGATCACCGCCACCGCGCCACCGGACACCTCGATGTCGTAGTGGTGAGCCTCATCGCGCCGCACGGTCAGCCCGGCTGTCGCTGCTCCCGGTTCCAGTCGTGCCGAGACGCGGGCGTCGAGGTGCTGGACGCGGCGTCCGATGAACGTGCAGCCGGGACGGTCGAGGCTGTTCCCGGTGGCGTGCAACGTCAACCTGCCCGGTTGACCGGTCAATGACCATGATCCGTCCGGCCGTCCGCGAGGTGAGATCCACTGCGAGCCCAGGGTGCTGTCGTCGAAGTCGTCGCGCACCGCGGGCACCGGCACCGGGTGCCAGGCGGTCGGCGCGGGGGACTGTTCCACGATCAGGTCCAGTACCGGCCAGTCGTCCTCCCAGCGCACCGGGGCGAGGAACGTCTCGCGGCCCAGCACGTGGAATCCGGGGAAGTGCCCGCGTGGGCGGGTGCCCAGCAGCACCAGCCACCACTGTCCGTCCGGTGTGGTGACCAGGTCGGAGTGCCCGGTGCTCTGGATGGGCAGGTTGGTGCCGCTGTGGGTGAGGATCGGGCTGCCCGGAGCGGGGTCGAACGGCCCGCAGGGGGTGCGGCCCCTCGCAACCGAGATCGCGTGGCCGCGGTCCGTGCCGCCTTCGGAGACCAGCAGGTACCACCAGTCGTCCACCCGGTAGAGGTGCGGCGACTCCGGGTACTGCAGCCCCGTGCCGGACCACGTCCGCCACGGCCCCTCCAGGACCTCGCCGGTCACGGGGTCTATGCGCGCCTGGCGGATCCCTGACGTCGAGCACCAGCAGTTCCCGTCGTCGTCCCAGGCCAGGTCGGGATCGACGCCGGGGAGGTCGATCCACACCGGATCCGACCACGGGCCGTGCGGATCATCCGTGGTGACCAGGAAGTTCCCCCCTCCGGTCACGTTGGTCGTGATCACCCAGAAGCGGTCGTCGTGGTGGCGGATCGTGGGCGCGTAGACCCCTCGTGACGCCGGGGTGTCCAATGGGAGTGCCAGTTGCGAGGGGCGGTCCAGGACGTTGCCGATCTGCCGCCAGTGCACCAGGTCGCGGCTGTGGAAGATCGGTACACCGGGGAAGTACTCGAAGCTGGAGCACACCAGGTAGTAGTCCTCGTCGACCCGGCACACGCTCGGATCGGGGTGGAATCCGGGGATCACCGGGTTCTGGAAGGTCTCCGGGCGCATCGTGCTCCTCGTTCGTCACCTGCTGGACGTGGGCTGTGTGGAGATGGACAGCGAGGCGGTCGGCGACGTGACGCGGACTGCGGCGAGTACTACCGCCGACCAGTGTTGGGCGGCACGGGGCATGAACTGTCCTTCCAGGGAGGGGAGACTCGTGGGTCTTGGCCGCCTTCGAGCCCGAGGTGGTCACAGCAGGGGGCGTCTCACGGTGACCCGGTCGCCGTAGAGGGTGCCCCGGCCGTAGCCGGCGAGGTAGACGCGGCCGTAGATGTCGGGGTCACCGGTGATGGCGGCGCTCGCGGCGCCCCACTGGTGCGCGTCGTCGTTGATGCGGACCCAGGTGCGGCCGGTGTCGTCGGATCGGAAGACGCCCCGCTGACCGTCGATCTTGGCGTAGGTGTAGAGCGCGGGGTCGGTGCGTCCCGGTGCCGCTCTGCCGAAACCGATGTTGTCCGCCTGTTCCAGTGTGGACAGTCTGGTGAAAGTGGCCCCGCTGTCGGTGGAGCGCCACAGGCCGTAGGTGGTCCACGTCGCGCCGCCCGCGATCCAGACCTCGCCCTCACGACCTGGCACCGCTTTGACCGTCAGGTTCCAGTTCGACGCGGGCAGGCCGGTGGCGGTGGTGGCGGTGAAGTCGGCCCCGCCGTTGGTGCTCGTGTAGAAGGTGCCGTTGGAGAAGCCGTAGAACTTCGTCGCGTTCACGCGGTCCGAGGCGACGATCGCGTTGGAGGGCAGGCTCGTCGACGCGGTCCACGAGACGCCGAAGTCCGCCGAGTTCACCACCGGCTGGCCGTTGTCGCCCGGCGCCCACACGAACCGGCTGCCGTCGGCCGACGCGGCGATCGTGCCACCGCTGTTCACGCCGGACGGTTCGGAGTTCTGGAACCAGGTCGTGCCACCGTCGGTGGAGAACGCGGCGTGGCTGTCGCCGGGCCGGTCGGCATCGGTGAAGTCGCCCGCCCGCACGATCACCTTCGGGTTGCGCTCGGCGAAGTCGATGCCGCGGGTGGTGGTGAACACCGGGTTCGTGAAGATGCTCTTGGGTGCGGCGTCGAGGTCGTCGTGGCGGAAACCGCCCACGTCGCCCATCGCGCTGAGCAGTGGCCCGCCGGGTGGTTTGATCAGCCCTGTGGTCGCCCCTTCCTCCAGTCCGTCGACGGTGGGCGTGATGGTGATCGTGCCCCCGGTGTCCCACGTGGTCAGGTCGTTCGTGCCGGCGATACCGGGGTTGCCGTTGAACAGCATCCGGTCGGAGTCGAACGGGTCGATCTCCATCGACGAGATGACCTGTCCCAAGGCGGGGCTCAGCACGGGCGGGGCGGAGGCCGTGCCCATGGTCATCCACGGCGTGGGGGTCGTGTCGATCCGGTAGCGCAGCGTGCGGTCCGGCCAGGCGCCCCAGTCCCAGATGCGCGTCCACGTGGTGCCGCCGTCGTTGCTGCGCCAGATGATGCCGTCCGGCCACCACGACACCTGCGTGCCGACCATGATCGTGTTCGGATGGGAGCGGTCGACCGTCAGGCCTGAGTAGCCGAAGTAGTCGTCACCGCTGGTCGACGGGACGGGGCTGATGCGGGTCCACGCGCCGGTGGTGGTGTCGAGTTTCCAGACGTCGCCCTTGCCGCCGCTGAACGGACCGGTGGTGTCGCTGGTGGTGATGTACAGCCTGTGGTTCACCGGGTCCACGACGCCCTTGTGCGGCAGGAACCCGGTCGGCGTTCCGGGGACCGGGCTCCAGGTCGTGCCGCCGTCGGTGCTGCGGTAGACCGGGTTGTCCTTGTCCGCCACACCTACGTACACGGTCTTCGTCCTGCCTTCGGAGGTGCCCGAGGAGTGGTCGAACACGACCCACACCAACCCGGGGTCCTCGGTGACGCCGGGAGTGCCGGGGTCGTCGCCGGTGTGCGGGAAGCTGGTCACCCTGGTGAAGGTGGCGCCGCCGTCCGTGCTGCGCCACAGGCCGTTGCCGGTGGGGGCGCCGAGGTAGACGACGTCGTCGTTGTTCGGATCCACGCCGAGGCGTTCGCCCATGGTGCGGCCGTTCATGTTGCCGCCCAGCGTGAAGGGCAGCGCGGTGGTCTGCCACGTGTCGCCCCGGTCGCTGGACCGCAGCACCGCACCGTTGTTCGGGTCGACCCCGTTGGTGTACATGCCGACGGCTGCCCAGACCCGGTTCGCGTTCGTCGGGCTCGGGGCGACGGCGGCCACCCCCTGGTAACCCCAGTCGTCCCACCCCACCCAGTCCAGCAGCGGCGTCCACGTCCCAGTCGCCCCGTTCCACCGGTACATGCCGCCCACGTCGGTGCGCGCGTAAGCCAGGTCCTTCTCCGCCTGGCTGAACACGATGCCGCTGACGAATCCGGCACCGCCGATCTTGACGTTCTTGAACGCGTACCGGTCGTTGGCGGTCACCGGTGCCGACGACGCCTGGGGGACCACCGCCAACGGGACGCAGAGCGACGTCAACGCGAGGCTGACAGCCAGCCGTATCGACCGCCATCGTCCGGATATGCCCACTGCCGTCTCCGCTCCTCCAGGACAGGACTCGAGGACCGAAAACGAGCAGGCATCCGCGTCCCGGTCCGGCGACGTGGTCGAACCTCGTCGTCGCGCATCCGGGATTGTGATGTCGACTTCGCTGTCGGCCGGACAGCAGTGTGCCGGCGCGATGTTCGCGTTCACAAGAATCGATACGTGTTTGGCGGAATTTTCGTCTAAATGGTCTACTTGACGCGGGTGAAACCTTTAAGTCCTCGGATTGCGGTGGTCATGGGGTGTGTGTCCAATCGACAATCGTTCGACAAGATCAATCCGAAAGCGTGCGACCGCGACCGGCTCGGGGCGGCAGTCTTTAAGCGCCCGTTTCCGAGCCGTCGGCGGCTACAGCGGGGCTCTGCTCGACTGGGCCCGCACGACCCTCGACTTGGCGGTGGAGATCGTGAAACGGCCGGATCTGCCCTGCTTCACGGTGCTGCCGCGTCGTTGGGTGGTGGAACGGACAGTGGTGTGGATCACCGGTCACCGCCGCTGCGTCCGTGACTACGAACGACTACGACATCACCACGACGCCATGGTGCGGTGGTCAATGATCCGGATCACCAGTCGAAGGCTGGCGCAGTCGCAGTAGTTCGGAAACGGGCACTAAGTGCCGAAGGCGCCTGCGATGCGTTCGCTATCGCCGGGTTGGCCTCGAGGAGTGCGGGTCTTGTCGAGTTTCTGCCATTCGACGCATTCGATTGTCGGCTGGCTTGACCGTGAGGCGTGGCACTGTTAGGACTGATTGCTGGGAGCGCTCCCAGTCCGATGTCTTCCTGTCGTAGTCGATGAGGATTCGGGGCGGGTTTCTCATTCAGGACTGCGTTGCCGAGCCGTCGGACATCCGAGATATCCCGACTCTGGTCGAGATCGACTTTCTGGAGCTGCCATGACACCGCGTCGGGACCACTCCGAGACCCCGGGTTCGCACCCCCTGCGTCGGCGGACGTTGCTGGCGGCGGGCGCCGCGCTACCGGTGCTGGCGGTGGGGATACCCGCTGCTGCGGCCACCTCGGTGGTCGTCGAGCCGTCGAACGTGCAGCAGACGATCCTGGGCTTCGGCGGTATGAACCACACCGTCTGGACCAGCGATCTCACCGCCGCTCAACGTGAGACGGCGTTCGGCAACGGTGCGGGGCAGTTGGGGTTCACCGTGCTGCGCATTCCCGTCCACGAGGACCGGGCCAACTGGAGCCGCGAGGTCGCCACGGCCAGGCGCGCGGTCGAACTCGGGGCCAAGGTCATCGCCTCGCCGTGGAACCCGCCCGCCTCGATGACCGAGACCTTCTCCGGAGGCAAGCGCCTGCGTTACGCCTCCTACGGCGCCTATGCGCAGCACCTGAACGACTTCGTCGCGTTCATGGCGAACAACGGGGTGAACCTGTACGGGATCTCGATCCAGAACGAGCCGGACTACGCGCAGGAATGGACGGCGTGGACCTCGGGTGAGATCGTCAGGTTCCTGCGCGAGAACGCGGGCTCGATCGCCACCAGGGTCATCGCCCCCGAGTCGTTCCAGTACCGCAAGAACCTCTCCGATCCCATCCTCAACGACGCCGCCGCACTGGCGAACGTGGACATCATCGGTGCGCACCTCTACGGCACCCAGCCCGCGGACTTCCCCTACCCGCTGTTTCGGCAAAAGGGCAACGGCAAAGAGCTGTGGATGACCGAGGTCTACCACCCCAACAGCAGCGACTCCGCCGACCTGTGGCCGCAGGCGCTCGACGTGGGCGAGCACATCCACCGCGCGTTGGTGGACGGCCGGTTCCAGACCTATGTGTGGTGGTACATCCGCCGCTCCTACGGTCCGATGCGCGAGGACGGGCAGATCAGCAAGCGCGGTGCCAACATGGCGCACTTCTCGAAGTGGGTCCGCCCCGGTTACTCGCGGATCACGGCGACCGCGAACCCGCAGGCGAACGTCTACATCTCGGCGTTCAAGAGCGGATCCAGGATCGTGATCGTCGCCGTCAACAAGAACACGTCGCCGGTGGATCACGTGTTCACCGTCCGCGACGTCGGCTCCGCGGCGATCTCGACCTGGCTGACGAGCGCGACTGCGACCCTCGTGCACTACAACGACTTCACCATGTCCAACGGATCCTTCAACGCTCAGTTGCCTGCTCGCAGCATCAGGACGTTCGTCCTGAACTGAGGCTGACTCGTCCACCGAGCTCGTCGCGATCAGGTTCCGCTTCTGCCCGGTCCGCTCCGCACGAGCGTGCCCGGTGTGGGACGAGGACGTCGCGGTGCTCGCCACTGGCCGACTATTGCCGCAGGACGGGCACATCGCAGCACACCGCCGCGCTGGGCACGGTAGGTGCCCGTTTCGGCGAGGTCAGGTTCCGAGCCGGTAGCTGGTAAGGAGCATCACCCTGGAACAGGAACGTCGAGCACCAGGTGAGGCCCGACAACGTGTCGAAGAGGGCCTGCTGCGCCCTGGCCCGGCGCCGGAAACCTGGTCAGATGTGCGCGATGCCGTCGATCTGGGCGTCGACAAGGATGTGCGCCCGACCGGACTCGACGACCTCGAGCAGGCCAACAAGACGTCGCGTTGATCCTGGTCGAGGCCCCGCGTCACGGTGGCTTCCAGTTCGGACCACACCTGTTCGACGTCGGCCCGCAACGCCTGGCTTTCGGAAGTCGCTTCGATGATGGTGGCCCGCTTGTCCCGCTCGTCGCGACGCCGGGTAATGAATCCCTCGTCTTCAAGCCTGCGGATGGTCCGCGTCATCGTGGCGGCCTCCGAGCCGAGGAGATTGACGAGGTCGGTCTGCCGCTGCGGCCCCAAGTCCCACAACTGCATCATGACGAGTTCCTGCGCCGGGTGTAGGCCGCTGCGCTTGAGCAGCTTCCGTGCGTGCAGACGATTCACCCGCGCGACACGGAACAGCGCATGCGTGATCGGGCCGAGACGAACGACCACGGGCGGAACCGGCAGGCTCGGCACGTGCCCGGAGGCGGTTGGCCACCTGATGCACTCGGCAGTGATCGTCTCCTCGAGAGGCATCGAACACTCGGCACTGTCACCACTCCAGGCGAAGCCTAGGAGCCTGACCCCGGTCCTCCCGGCACGGGTGCCGCGTTGATCATGCCTCGCGGGGCGAGCCCTCGCGGCAGCACGGATCAGATGTCACCACTCGTGCAGCAGCCCTGACGCCGGCCTTGGCGGCCACGGATCACCAGGGCCGCCACAGGTGTACCCCAGCTCGGCAGGTCGCACGGTGATTGCCGTGGTTCACCGCTGCTGCATCCTGACCAGCAGAAATCGCGGCCATGCGGAACGACTCAAGCCCTGCTAGCAGTTCCGCGTGTGCGGTCATGGTCCGCGCGCACGTGGCCAGGATGGTGCGGCGCTGCTCGTCGTCCCAGTCGTGCAGCACGCGTGACAGGAGTTCGCCGTCGCCGCTCCCTACGTCGATGACCGTGCGCGCGGCGGAGAAGTCGAAGATCCCGGTGTCGCCCGAGAGCATGGCGTCGTGACCCGCGGGTGAGGCTTGATCGCCAGCGCGCGCCACTCGCGGTTCGCGTGCCGACCAGCACGCGAACCGCGAGTGTCCACCTTGGACGACTCGGGCACGGCGAGCGGCTACGACGTGAGACGGGTGGGTGGGCGACAATCAGCGGTGTGATCAGGTGGTTGCGAGTTCAGGTGGGGCTGTTGTGGCCCGCTGTGAGGGCTTTGGCGGCGGGGGTGGTGACCTCGATCGCCGCCGTGTTCGCCGTGGGCTTGCTGGTGGTGGTCGCCCTGTTGTGCGCGGTCGGTATGGGGCTGTTGCTGGTGCCCGGCGCGGTGGGGATGGCGCGGGCGCTCGTCGGCGTGGAGCGGCAGCGGGTCGGCGAGGTGGCGGGGGTCGAGCTGCCCGCGCCCTACCGGGCCGTGGACGGGTCGCCGGTGCGGCGGTTCCGGTCCGTGGTGGAGGACGTGGCGACGTGGCGGGACCTGGCGTGGCTGGTGCTGCACGGGATGACCGGTGCGCTGGGCGGCGTTCTGGCGGTCGGGGCCGTGCTCAGCGCGGTGGTCCTGCTGCCCGCGCCGCTGTACTGGTGGGCTTTGCCGGACGGGGTCGAGATTTCCGGGGTGCGGGTCGATTCGTGGCCGTCCGCGGTGGTGGGTGTGGTGGCGGGAGCCGTCTACGCGCTGGTGATGTTGCAGCTGCCGCGCGTGGCGCGGTGGCAGGCGAGGATCGCGGTCACGTTGCTGAGGCCCGCGTCCGGCGTGGTGCTGAGCGGCCGGATCGCCGAGTTGACGGCGTCGCGGGCGGCGGCTTTGGAGGCGCACGGCGCGGAGTTGCGGCGGATCGAGCGGGATCTGCACGACGGGACCCAGGCGAGGATGGCGGCGGTGATCATGCAGCTCGGCATCGCCGAGGGCGTGCACGAGGCCGATCCGGCCGCGGCGATGGCGTTGGTGCGCAAGGCGCAGGACACGGCCGAGGAGGCGATGGCCGAGCTGCGGGACGTGCTGCGGTCGGTCTACCCGCCGGTGTTGTCCGACCGCGGGTTGACCGGGGCGTTGACGGCGTTGACGGCGTGGTGCCCGGTGCCGTCCACCCTGGAGGTGGACGGCGAGTGGAGGTACCCCGCGGCGATCGAGGCGGCCGTGTACTTCGTGGTGGCGGAAGCGTTGACGAACGTGACGAAGTACTCCGGCGCCGAGCACGTGTCGGTGGGGCTGAGCAAGCGCGGGGAAACCTTGGTGATCACGGTCGAGGATGACGGTCGTGGTGGTGCGGAAGAGGAAGCGGGCAGCGGGTTGACCGGGATCAGGCAACGGGCCGAGGCGTTCGAGGGGTCGTTCGCGATGACGAGCCCGCCAGGCGGGCCGACGACGTTGCGGGTGGAGTTGCCGTGCGGGTCGTGATCGCGGAGGACGACGCCCTGCTGCGCGAAGGGCTGGTGCTGCTGCTGGGCACGAAGGGGATGGAGGTCGTGGCCGCGGTGGAGACCGTGCCCGACTTCCTGGACGTGATGGCGCGGGGCAGGCCCGACGTGGTCGTGATGGACGTGCGGTTGCCGCCGCTGTTCCGGGACGAAGGCCTGCGGGCCGCGGTCGAGGCGCGGCGGATGCACCCGGCGTTGCCCGTGCTGGTGCTGTCGTCCTACGTGGAGGACAGCTACGCCTCGGAACTGCTGGCGGACGGCGTGGGTGGCGTCGGGTACCTGCTGAAGGAACGGGTGGGGAAGGTCGAGAGGTTCGTCGACGCGCTGCGCCGGGTCGCCGACGGCGGCACCGCGATGGACCCCGAGGTCATCGCCCGGCTCATGACGCGGCGCAGCTCGGGCAGTCCACTGGACACGTTGACCGCCCGTGAGCGCGAGGTGCTGGCGTTGATGGCCGAGGGGCTGAGCAACGCCACGATCGGCGAGCGGCTGGTGGTCGGCGAAGGCGCTGTCCACAAGCACATCCGCAACATCTTCACGAAGCTCCGACTGCCCCACGACGAGAACGGCGGCCACCGCCGCGTCCTCGCGGTGCTGGCCTACCTCAAGGGGTGACGGGCGCGACGTCGGTGACCGGGGCGCGACCCGGTCACCGACGTCGGGCCTCAGGGGGTCGGCGCAGCCGGGACCGGCTTGCCGTACATCGTGCAGGCGGCTGCCGCGACCAGCGACTGGTGTGCCGCCGTGAGTTCCGGTGTCGCCAGTCCCAGCTGCTCGGTCACCACCACGAACGCGCTGCGGGTGCCGGTGGTGTCGGTGAAGATGTCCGACCGGTAGCCGGGGATGCCGCCGGTGTGGCCGTAGACCGGACCGCACGGCGTGGGGATCTCCGCCAGGCCGAGCCCGTAGCTGCCCGCGCCGGGGTTCGCCGGGTCGGCGGGGATCATGGTGCGCATCTGGGCCAGCTGCGCGGCGGGCAGGAGGCGACCGGACAGCAACGCGGTCAGGAACCGCGTCCAGTCCTCGCCCGTGGAGACGACACCGCCCGCGGCGTACGTGTAGTTCGGGTCGATCGCGGTCACGTCGGCGTGCTCGTCGTGCTCCGGCGCGACGAACCGGAACTCCGGCGGCAGACCCGGCACGACGGCGTCGAGGTGGGCGTCGTCCGGCTCGTAGCCGTGAGCCAACTTCTTGCCGTCACGCGAGGAGCCGTTGGTCGCGAGGTAGGTGTCCTTCAGCCGCAGGGGCTTGATGACCCGGTCGTCCAACAGCGCGGAAAGCGATCGACCGGACACCTTTTCGAGCACCGATCCGAGCGCCACGTAGTTGGTGTTGCTGTAGGACCACTTCTCGCCGGGAGCCCCCACCGGAGGCTGCGCGGTGCCCGCGGCGAGCAGTTCCGCGGGGGTCCACGGCCGCGGGTTCATGCCGAACACCGAGCGCACGACCTGTTCGTCGTCGGTGTTGTTGCCCAGCCCGCTGGTGTGGTTCAACAGCATCCTCACCGTGATCGCGCCGCCGTTGGGAATCACGCCCGGCAGGTGCTTCTCGACCGAGTCCTCCAGGCGGAAGCGCTTCTCGGCGACCAGTTGCAGCACGAGGACCGCGACCATCGTCTTGGTGTTCGAACCGACCCTGATCTGGTCGTCCGACTTGAGCCGATGATCCCTCGCGGTCCACGCGGCCTGCTCGGCGAACGTGGACACGGCCCCCCTCCCGGTGTCGACGCGCACGACGACACCGGGAATCCCCGCCTTCACCGCCTGCTTCACCGCGTCGGCGACCGGTCCGCTCCGACCTCCGCCGCCTCCGCCGCTCGCCTCGATCGTCGTCGCGTTCGGGTCCCCGGCAAGTCGGGCCTGGTCTTCGGCGGCACGCGCCTGGTCCTCGGCGTCGCGCACGGTGTTCTCGGCTTCGGCCAATGCCCGCTCACCACCGATTCCGCACGCCGCCGTCGTGGCGGACATTCCGATCGCCAGCAGCAATGCCAGACCTCGGGCTCCCTTGCCTGCTGTGCTCATCGGTTCAACCTCTTCGCTCGTGCCTGCCGTTTGCGTTCAACGACAATGCTGTCGGGCGGTGAGTGGACGAACCATCCCATCAGCACACGAGCCGGGGGTATAGCCAGCGCTACCCCCCGGCAGGGTCAGGCTGTGCCGTCACCGGTATTGGGGCTACATCGTCGACGCGCTCGGTGCGGGTGTCACCGGCGTGGAGGTCGGCGACGGGGTGCTCGGGCTCGCTGATCGGTGCGACAAGGGTCCTTCGCTCCGCCTCCACGTCCCTGGGACCACCGTCACCGCGGCGACACCGGGATGCTCAGCGCCCCCCGGATGTTGCGCGACCGCCGCCGCACCACAGGCCCGCTGATCCGCAGGTCGGGGTACCTCTCGAACAGCATCCGCATCCCCACGGCGGCCTCCAGGCGGGCCAGCCCCGCGCCGACGCAGTAGTGGATCCCGGACGAGAACGACAGGTGGTCCCGGCTGTTCGGCCGGTCCAGGTCGAGGACGTCCGGGTGCGGGAAGACGTCCGGATCGCGATTGGCGCCCGCGAGGAGCAGCACCACGAGGGAGCCAGTGGGCAGGTCGACCCCCTCCAGCGTCACCGGTTCGAACGTGGCGCGCACGGTGTACTGGACCGACGAGTCCCACCGCAGCACCTCCTCCACGGCGTTCTCCGCCGACGAGGGCGACGAGATCACCCGCTCGCGCGCCTCGCGGTGGGTGAGCAGGGCCAACCCGGCGTTGCCGATCAGGTTCAGCGTCGTCTCGTACCCGGCCATCATCAGCAGCTCACAGGTGGCCAGCAGGTCCTCGCGGAGGAACTCGTCCGACCCGGACTGCGCCCTGATCACGCTGCTGACCAGGTCGTCCCCCAGGTTGCGGCGCCGTCCGTCGATCAGGTCGACGAAGAACGCCTCCAGGTCGACCAGCGCGGCCCGGACGCGGGCCAGTTCGGCGGCCGAGCGGATGCCGTCGAGGGTCGCGCCGAGCACGGTGCCCCAGCGGATGAACCGGGCGTAGTCAATCTCGGGGATGCCGAACATCTCGCAGATGATCCGGATCGGGATGCGGGCGGCGAAGTCGTCCATCAGCTCCCACTGGTCACGGCCGTCGACCTCGTCGAGGAACTCCCCGACCACCTTCTCCACCAGCGGCGTCAGGTCGCGCAGCGCGCGCGGGGTGAACCACGGCGCGACGGTGCGGCGCAGCCGGGTGTGCCGGGGTGGGTCCAGTGCGATGAACGAGTCGTCGACCGGGTGGATCGGCCGCCTGCCCTTGCTGTCGAGCAGCAGCTTCTTCATGTCCATCAACGACGCCCGCGTGTCCACGCCGAACCGCGGGTCGCGCAGCACGGAGTCGCTGACCCGGTGCGACGCCGACACGTGCATGCCCAGCCCGCTGCGGCTGAGGTCCCCGAGGGACCGGGCGTGCTCGTAGAACGGGTACGGGTCGGTGTCGCGGCCCGCGGTGAGGATCCGGGCCATCGGGTCACCGCGCCACGCGAGCGGCTTGGTCACGGCCTTGAACCCCAGCAGCATGGTGCGCAGGCGCAGGGACTGCGCGAACGACGTGGTCATCGGTGGCCTCCGGGGGACGCGGCTCTGGCGAACACGAGGTCGAGCAGTGAATCGGGCAGCAGCCGGTACAGCACGGCACCCGCGCGGGCGTCCGGACCGACCTGGTAGCGGGACTTCGGGTGGCGCACCTCCAGCACGCGCGCCACGGTCCTGGCGAAGTCGTCGGGCGCGGTCCCGCTCCGCCGCGCACGCTTGTCGTTGGCGGCCAGGAAGTGCCGCAGCGGCTCCCGGTAGAGATCGGCGACGGCCGCGTCGGCGGTGGCCAGCAGGTCCTCGCCCTGGGTGGCGAGCTTGGTCCAGATCGGGGTCATGATCGCGCCGGGCTGCACGACCACCACCGCCACGCCGAACGGCCGCAGCTCACGCCGCAGGGCGTCGCTCAGACCCTCCTTCGCGAACTGCGACGCCGCGTACGCGCCGAGGTAGGGCGAGGCGATCCGGCCGAGGCCGGAGCTGACGTTGACGATCCGCCCGCGCGCTTCGCGCAGCAGCGGCAGGAACGCGCTCGTCACGGTCGCCGCGCCCACCACGTTGACTTCCAGCTGGTCGCGCAGCCGTTCCCGCGAAAGGCATTCCAGCGGTCCGGGCACGCACACGCCCGCGTTGTTGACCAGCCCCCACAGCTCGCCGCCGACGGCCTTCACCGCCGCCTGGACGGTCGCCGGGTCGGTCACGTCCAGCACGATCGACCGCAGCCTGCCGGAGGTCGAGGCGGCGGCCAGCGCGTCGCCGTCGGCGTCCCGGCGGACCCCGGCGAACACCCGGTAGCCGAGCCGGTCCAGGTGCAGGGCGCACGCCTTGCCCAGTCCGGACGACGCTCCGGTGACGACGACCGACCGGTCGTCCGGTGAGATCTTCATGACGCCTTCCCGATTGCCGCGAGCAGGACGTCGACGCTGTCGGTGGCGATCCGCTCGGCGCGGTCGGTCGGCACGGCGTCGTCGACGTAGGAGAAGTTCCACGACAGCTGGTCGTGGCTGGTGTTGACGGTCCCCACGAGGTATCCGCTGATCGACGGGCCCGCGACGAACTGCGCCTCCGACAGCCGCCACGGCCCGATCACGTCGGGGAAGTGGTAGCGGCCGATGTTGGACAGGCACAGGTTCCCCGGTCCCCGCGCCTCGACCAGCTCGCGGAACGAGGCGCTCTTGGGGAGGCCGTGCGGGCAGACCCAGCGCAGCAGGTTGATCACCGCGAAGTGGTCGCCGCGCCGCTTGCGCCGGGCCACGTCCCCGCTGATGGTCTTGGCCATGGGCCAGAACGGATCGCCCGGCGCGAAGTCGACGAACGACGGCACGGTGGCGATGTACGCGCCGACGTCGCGGTTCGTCACCGGCTGCGCCAGCTCGCCGCGGAAGTCGACGGGGGAGCCGATCACGAACGCGCACCGCTCGGCCACCTCCGCGTCCCGCGCGACCGCGGTGATCATCGCCGCGGCCAGCGCGCCGTGCACCGTCGCGCCCTCCCGCTTGCACGAGCGCGACAGCGCGTCGAGCTGAGCGAAGTCCAGCGCCCGGTGGACGAACCGCGACCGCCGCCGCTCGTCGGTCACCACCTCGCTGGGCACCAGGCGGCGCAGGGCGTTGCGGCGCAACCGCCACTGGTCGGGCAGCACCCGCGAGGCGACGCCCAGCGCGCCGCCCAGCGCCCGGTGCCGCGCGGGGAACATGTCCTCCGGCGCGGGCAAGGGCGCCAGCGGGACGGCGGACTCCGGCTGTTCGGCGAACTCCAGCAGCTCCCGCAGCAGTGCCAGCGCGGTGACGGCGTCGGCGACGCAGTGCGACACGGTGAGCAGCAGGTCGTGCTCCTCGTCGCCGTGGTCCAGCACGACCGCGCGGCACAGCGGACCGGCGGCCAGGTCGATCCGGTCGACCAGTTCGCGCTCGTCGACCTCGTGCTCCCAGTGCGCGTCGCCGTCGACCACCCGCAACGGGATCGGGATTCCCGCCCCGGTGACGAACGCCGGGTTCGCGTCCGCGGGATCGGCGACGATCGCGGCGCGCAGCAACGGGTGCCGGTCCCGCAGCGCGTCGAGTCCGGCTCGGATCGCTCGCGGCGTGAGGCGTCCGCGCACCCGGACGCGGGCGACGACGTTGAGCGGCGAAAACCGGTCGGCGATCCAGTACCACCGCTCGACCGGGCTCAGCGGTCGGTTGACCTCGGTCACGTGGTCCTCGTTCCTGTCGTGGCGGGGAAGGTGAGGGCGGACTCGTTCAACCTGCGCAGCAGCGGTTCGGGCATCCACCGGAACGACGTGTCGCGCACGAGCCGCACCCCCGGCGGCCCGGCCTGCTCGAACCGGCTCAACGCGCGGGAGGCCCGGACCATCTGCCGGGTGCGCGCCCGCCGCTCGTCCTCGTAGCGCCGCAGCGCAAGTCGCGGATCCGTCGCGCCGGCGAGACAGCGGGCGAGCACGACGCCGTCCTCGACGGCCATCCCGGCGCCCTGCCCGAGGCTCGTCAGCATCGGGTGTGCGGCGTCGCCGAGCAGCGTCACCGGGCCGTTGCCCCACTGGCGCAGGAACGGCCGGTCGCGCGCGGCCAGACCGACGATCGCCTCCACCGGCGTGGCCTCGATCGCGGCCCGCACCTCGTCGGCCCACCCGTCGTACGCGCGGAGGATCTGCTCCTTGCCGCCGTCCCACTCGGGAACGTCGCCGGTGCCCCACCAGTAGACGCGGCCGTGCCCGATGTCGACCAGCCCGAACCGGCTGCCGCGCCCCCAGTAGTGCCCGACGTGGCCGTCGGGCAGTGCCTCGTGCCGGAACGGGATGGTGGCCAGCCAGCACAGGTATCCGGCCTCGCGGGGTGACTCCGGTCCGACGAGCTGCCTGCGCACCACCGAGTGGAACCCGTCCGCCCCGATCAGCACGTCCCCGCGGGCCACCCGGCTGTCGGCGAAGTCCACCCGCACGCCGTCGCCCTCGTCGGTGAACCCCGTCGCAGCGGTCCCCACCTCGATCGGGCAGTCGCCCGCGGCTTCCAGCAGCGCGGCCTGGAGGTCGGCCCGGTGCACGCACACGCTCGGCGCGCCGAGCCGGTCGCCGATCGACTTCACCGGCACCGCCCTGATCGGACGGCCGTCGAAGGTGTTGAGGTGGAACGACTCGATGACCCGGCCGTGGTCCTCGAGAGCCAGTTCGATGCCGTGCCCGCGCAGCGCGGCGACGGCGTTGCTCATGATCGACAGGCCGGTGCCCGAGGTCCGCAGCTCCTGAGCCCGCTCGTACACCTCGACCTCGATCCCGACCCGCCGCAGGGCGACGGCGGTGACCAGCCCGCCGATGCCCGCGCCGACGACGATCGCCTTGGTCACCGGTCCTCGCCCTCGAGGAGTTCGGACAGCGCGTTCGCGACTGCGCGCACGTGGGGTTCCTCCATCATCTCCAGGTGGTCGCCGGGCACGTCCACGACGTCCAGGCGACCGCCGACCAGTCCGCCCCACCCGTTGGCCGGGTCGCGGTGCAGGCTGCGGGCGGCGTCGTGCGCCGGTTCGAGCAGGCTCGGCAGCGCGGCGGTGGCGCGGATCAGCGCCACGTCCTCGACGAGCACGTCCGGCCGGTAGTCCAGGGCCGCGCGCCAGTTCGCCGCGAACACCCCGAACAGGCGCCGCACCACGGCCGCCGGACTGCCCGGCGGCAGCACCCCCGCGTCCACCGCCAGCCGGGCGGCCTGCTCGAACCGGTCGCCTTCGGGCAGCCGCGGGACCTCGCCGCCGCGCAGGAGTTCCCACAGGAACCAGGCGAGCAGCACGTCGTCGGACACCTCGTCGCGCGGACCCGGCGCCAGCGCGATGGTGTCGAGCAGCACGAGCCGTTCGACCTCGTCGCCCTCCTCGCGGATCAGCCGGGCCATCTCCACGGCCACGAACCCGCCGAACGACCAGCCTGCGATCAGATACGGCCCGGCGGGGCGCACGCGGCGCACCGCGTCGAGGTAGCAGCGGGCGAGGTCCCGGACCGTCCGCAACGGCTCGGTGCCCGGCTCGCCCCCGGCCGCCTGCAACGCGTAGAGCGGCCGGTCAGCGGGCAGGTGCCGGGCCAGCGGCAGGTAGCACAGGACGTTCCCGCCGATCGGGTGCACGAGGAACACCGGCGGCCGGGTCCCGTGCTCGCGGATCGGCACCAGCGGGTCGAAGCGCGCGGTGGCGTGGTCGGACCTCAACCGCTTGGCCAGCTCCGCCGCCGTCGGCGCGGCGACGAACGCGGACAGCGGGATGTGCGTGCCGTAGCGCTTCTCCAGCACCACGACCAACCGCATCGCCGTCAGCGACGTGCCGCCCAGCGCGAAGAAGTCGTCGTGCACCCCGAGTTCCGGCACGCCGACCAGCTCGGCCAGCACCTCGACCAGCGCCCGTTCGTACTCGTCGCGCGGCGGCGCGGACGAGGTGGCGACCGCCGCCTTGGGCACGATCCGCCGCAACGCCGCGTCGTCGCGCTTCCCGCTCGGCGTCCACGGCAGGCGCGGCAGCCACTGGAAGTGCGTCGGCACCAGGTGTTCCGGCAGCACCGCGCGCACGGCGGTGCGCAGTTCCCCGGCGTCACCGGGGTCACCGACGAGGAACGCCACCAGCCGCGCCTCGCCGTTCTCCTGCCGCGCGACCACGGCCACCTCGTGGAAACCGAGCGCGGTGATGGCCAGCTCGACCTCGGCCGGTTCGACCCGGTAGCCGCGGATCTTGAGCTGGGCGTCCCGGCGGCCGAGGCAGACCAGGTCGCCGCCGGGCAGCCGCAGACCGAGGTCACCGGTGCGGTACAGGCGTTCGCCGTCGACGTGCACGAACCGGTCGGCCGTCAGCTCCGGCCGGTCGTGGTACCCGGTCGCCAGACCCTCGCCGCCGATGAGGATCTCGCCGCGGACACCGACCGGGACCGGCCGGGACAGCTCGTCGAGGAGCAGCACCCGCAGGCCGTCGACCGGCCTGCCGATCGGGGGCAGCGCGGGGAAGTCCGCGGGGTCGCCGGACATGGTGTACGCGGTCGCGACGTGCGTTTCGGTCGGCCCGTACTGGTTCTCCAGCACCAGCCCCGGCACGGACGCGCAGAACCGCCGGATCTCGTCGGTCACCCGCAGCTGCTCACCCGAGGAGATCACCGCCCGCAGTGCACGCGGCGCCACGCCGAGCACGTCCGCGGTCTCGGCGAGCTGCTGGAGCGCCACGTACGGCAGGAAGAGCCGCTCGACCCGCGCGCTGTCCACCAGGCGCAGCAACGACACCGGATCGCGGCGGTCCACATCGGACACCAGCTCCAGTGTGCCGCCGCCGCAGAGCGTGGAGAAGATCTCCTGGAACGACACGTCGAACCCGATCGGCGCGTACTGCAGCGTCCGGCCGCCGACGACGCCGGTGGCTGACCGGTTCTGGCCCGCCACCACGTTCGCCAGCGCCCGGTGCGGCATGACCACCCCGTTCGGCGTGCCGGTCGACCCCGAGGTGAACAGGACGTAGGCGACGTCGTCCGGTGACACCCCCAGTGCCACCGGCTCCCCGTCGCCCGTCAGCAGCACCTCGGGGTCGAGCGCGACCGCCGCGCGGGGGACGAGGTCGCGGTGTCCCTTGTGGACGACCACCCGGAACGGGCGCCCGTCCTCGACCACCGCCGCGATCCGGGCCGCCGGGTAGCCGGTGTCGAGCGGCACGCACGCGCCGCCGGACTTCGCGATTCCCAGCAGCACGGCGACCAGCTCGAACGACCGGTCCATCGCCACGCCGACGCGGGCCCCGCGCGGGGCGCCCTGCGCCACCAGGTTCCGCGCCACCTGGTTCGCCGCCCGGTCCAGCTCGCGGTAGGTCCAGGTGACGCCGCCGAACGACAGCGCGGTCGCGTCGGGCGCCTGCGCCACCCGACGTTCGAACTCGCGCACGACGTGCGGCGGCTCCTCGATCGCCAGGAACCCGAAGTCGACGGGCTCGTCCGGCCGGTCGACGATCCTGGTGAGCAGGTCGGTGTACGCGCGGGCCAGCAGGTCGGCCTGGTCGGTGGTGAACCGCGGCGCCTCGCAGTCGACCCGCACCCGGATCCGGTGGTCGGTGGGGTCGACGAACGCGGTGACCACCAGCGCGAAGTTCGTCTCCTCCCACACCTCGAACCCCAGCAGCTCCACCTCCGGCAGCGCCAGCACCGGCTCGACGACGTGCAGGTGCACGTGGTTGAACGCGGTCTCCAGCACCGGACCGCCGTTGTCGCGCCGGATCTCGCTGATCGGGAAATGCCGGTGCGGGTGCCCGGCGACCTCCTGCCGGTGCAGTTCGCGCACCACGTCCAGCCACGTGCCGGGCGCGCCGTCGACGCGCACCGGGAGCGTGTTGAGGAACAGGCCCGCGGTCCGGTCCGCGCCCACGTCCTCCGGCCGGGTGTGGGTGACCAGCCCGGTCACCAGTGCGTCCTGCCCGCAGAACACCCGCAGCACCAGGCAGTGCGCGGCGAGCAGCACCGACTTCACCGGGACGCCGTGCTCGCGGGCGAACCCGCGCAGTCGGGCGTCGAGGCCGGCGGGCAGGGCGGTCGAGCGCACGACGAGGTTGCGGCCGCCGGGGGCCGCGTGCGCGCCGAACCCGGTCGGCAGCGCGGGTGTGGTGCCCTCCAGGAGCCGCCGCCAGTACTGCCGCGACACCTCCGACCCGAGTGCCCGGCGTTCGTCGAGGACGTGCCGCGCGGCCGTCGGGGGCGGGACGTCGGTCACCGGGCCGATGCCCGCCCCGGTGGCGTGCAGGTAGTCCTGGAGGAGTTCGCGCACCAGGCTCGCCACGCTCCAGCCGTCCAGGACGGCGTGGTGGAAGCTCAGCACCAGGTCCACCCGGCCGTCGGTGAGGACGTGCGCGCGGAACAGGTACAGCGGCGGCCGGTCGAACTCGTAGTCGTGGAAGCGCCGGTCCTCGACGTGCTTGCGCACCTCCACCTCGGCCTCGCCGGGGTCGACCGCGCGCAGGTCCACGACGTCCAGCCCGCCGTCGACCGCGGCGCGGACGACCTGCAACGGCGTGCCGGTCAGGTCGAACGACGACCGCAGCACCGGGTGCCGGGCGACCAGCGCGGCGAACGCCCGGCGGAACTCAGCCTCGCTCCACCGGATTGCCAGCGTGTACCGGAAGACGTCGTGGTACACGGCGGACTTCTCGTGCGCGCGGCTGTGGTAGAGCAGACCGAGCTGCAACGCGGTGACGGGGTGGGCGTCCACGGCCTCGGCCAGCCCGGCGCGGTCCACGGTGGCCACGAGGTCGAACGGCGCCGGCGCCACGACGTCCTGCCCCGCGGTGACCCGCGTGGCCAGCGCGGCCACGGTCGGATGCCCGACCAGGTCGGACAAGCTGAAGTGCAAACCTCGCTTGGCGGCCTCGGCGCGGATCCGCAGCGACAGGATCGAGTCG
This sequence comes from Umezawaea sp. cmx-9-4, assembly GCA_049997955.1. GTDB lineage: Bacteria > Actinomycetota > Actinomycetes > Mycobacteriales > Pseudonocardiaceae > Umezawaea. The sequence continues at coordinate 81,392 of JAEBDY010000023.1, forward strand.
CCGCCGAGCGCGGCGTAGTCGGTGTGCACCCCCACGTTCGGCACGCCGAGCACCTCGGCCCACACGGCCGCGAGCGCCGCCTCCACGGCCGTCGTCGGCGGGTCGTCCACGTCCTCGCGGGTCGGGTCGGGCAGCGCGTTCCGGTCGGCCTTCCCGTTGGGCGTCAACGGGATGCGGTCGATCCGGACCAGGTGCGCCGGGACCATGAAGTCGGGCAGCGCCTTCGCGAGGTGCTCCCGCAGCAGCTCGACCTCCTGGTCGGCCACGTAGTACCCGAGCAGCCGCACGCCGTGGGCCGTGGGCCGGTCCACGACCACGGCGTCGCGCACACCGGGGCAGGAGGCGAGCCGGTCGCGCACCTCGCCGAGCTCGACCCGGTTGCCGCGGACCTTCACCTGGCCGTCCTCGCGGCCGAGGTACTCCAGGCTCCCGTCGGCGAGCCACCGGGCGACGTCGCCGGTCCGGTACATCCGCTGTCCCGGCACGAACGGGTCGACCACGAACCTCGCCGCGGTCAGCCCCGGCCGGTCCAGGTAGCCCCGCGCCACGCCGGCGCCGGACACGCACAGCTCGCCCGGCGCGCCCGGCGGCTGCGGGAAGCCGTGCCGGTCCAGCACGTACAGCCGGGTGTTGTCGATCGCCCTGCCGATCGGGACGCGCGGACCGGGGACGCAGTCGTGGAACGACACGTCCACCGTCGCCTCGGTCGGCCCGTAGAGGTTGACCAGTCGCGCGCCGCCGAGCACCCGGTGGAACCGCTCGACCAGCGCGGGCGACAGGGCCTCGCCGCTGCAGAACACCCGCCGCAACGACCTCGCGAGCGCCGGATCGGCCTCGACCTGGTCCAGGAACGGACCGAGCATCGACGGCACGAAGTGCGCCACCGTGACCCCGTGCCGCCCGATCGCCCGCAGCACCTCGGTCGGGTCCTTCTCCGCGCCCGGCTCCAGCAGCGCCAGCCGCGCCCCGGCGATCGCCCACCAGAACAGCTCCCACACCGACACGTCGAACGACACCGGCGTCTTCTGGAGCAGCACGTCCCGCTCGTCCAGCGGGTAGCGCCGCTGCATCCACTCCAGCCGGTTCACCACCGACCTGTGCTCGACGGCCACGCCCTTGGGTCGCCCGGTCGAGCCGGAGGTGTAGATGACGTAGGCCAGCCCGCCGGGGTCGGTCACGACGGCGTCGGCGCTGCCGGTGAGGTCGTCCACCCGCCGCACGAGCGGCCCGTCGAGCGAGGTCGGACCGTCCACCAGCAGGACCTTCGCCCCGCTGTCGGCCAGCATGAACCGCAGCCGGTCCTCCGGGTAGCCGCTGTCCAGCGGCACGTACGCCGCGCCCGCCTTGAGGATGCCCAGCAGTGCCACGAGCAGCGGTCGACCGCGAGGCAGCAGCACGGCCACCCGGTCGTCCGGCCCGACCCCGTTGGCGCGCAGCCCGGCCGCGACCCGCTCCGCCCGCACGTCCAGCTCGGCGCAGGTCATGGGGGAGTCGCCGAGGACCGCGATCCGACCGGGCTCCAGCGCGACCTGCGCGGCGATCAGCTCGTGCAGGGTGAGGTCGCTGACCGGCACAGCGGGCGCGTCCGCGGCGACGAGCCGGTCGTGCTCGGCCGCGGTGAGCATCGGCAGCGCGGCCAGTCGGGGCTCGGGATCGGCGAGCCCGTTGTCCAGCAGCGCGTACACGTGCCGCGCCATCGCCTCGACCGGGAAGTCCGCGTCGAACACGTCGCACGCGTAGTCCAGGTCCACCACCACGTCGGCGGTGTCGTCGAACTCGGTCAGCACGACCGCCAGCGCGTCCTGGTCGTGCGAGTGCCCGACGCCCGCCATGTCCCGCGCGACCCCCGTGATGGCCGTGCGACGGGGGTACCGCATGTAGGAGACGGTCACGTCGAACAGCTGCCGGGGCGATCCGGCCGGGAGCGCCCGCAGCAGGTCGCCCAGCGACAGCCGGTCGCGCCGCTTGAGCCCGTACGTCCTGGTTCGGACCTCCGTAGCCAAATCCCGCAGGGTCCGGTCGCCCGGCACGGGCAGGCGCAGCGGCAGCGTGCTCGCGAACTGGCCCACGGTCTGCTTGTCGGCGAACGTCCGGCGGTTCAGCGACGGCACGCCCAGCACGACCTCGTCAGCCCGGTGCACGCGTGCCAGGTAGGCCGCGAACGCCGCCGTGACCGCGGTGAACGGCGAGTGCCCGCCCGAGCGGATCCGGTCGATCAGCTCGCCCGGCAGCACGAACCGGTGCCGCGCGGTGGTTCGCGCGCCGCTCATCGCCTTGCGCGGGAACAGGACCGGGTCCACACCCGCCAGGAAGCCCCGGTAGAAGTCGCGGTCGGCCTCGAAGTCCGCCGATTCGCGGTACCGGCATTCGCGGTCGACGAACGGCAGGTAGGAGCGGACGGGGAGGTCGAGCGGCTCCCCGGTCCGCACGACGTGCGCGTAGTCGTCGAGCACCTGGGTGAGTGCCTGGTGCAGGGCCCAGCCGTCGGCCACGACGTGGTGCGCGGCGATGCACACGTGCACCGCTGCCGTGCCCTCGACGAGCAGCGCCGCCCGCACCACCGGCCCTCCGCGCAGTGGGAACGGCCGGTGGAACACGGCGTCGATCCACGCGTCGCAGGCCGCCCGGTCGGCCAGCTCCACGACCTCCGCGGGCGCCGGTTCGGGGTCCGGCCACTGGTGCGGCACGCCGTCGTGCTCGCCGAAGCGCAGCCGGAGGGCGTCGTTGCGGTCCAGCGCCCGCGCCAGGCACGTCCGCAGCACGTCGACGTCGACGTTCCCGGTGAGCCGGTCGAGCGCCACCGAGTTGTGCTGCGCGAGGTGCGGGAGGTGCGAAGCGGCCGCCCAGATGTCGCGCTGGGCCGCGGTCAGCGGAAAACGTGCGGAGCGGGTCACGGTGCGTCCCCTGTTTCGTTGCCCTGTGTCCTGCCGCTTTGTCTAGTGCCGATTCGTTGTCCGGTGTCGACGTCTGGACGCTGTACGACAACGTCTGGACAATGGGCGCGAAATCTGGGGATGGTGCACATGCCGCGTCGTGAACGCCCGCTGGATGTGGGCGACAGCCCGTTGTTGAGATTCGCTGCCGATTTGCGCGGGATCCGGGAGAAAGCCGGGAGCCCGCCTTATCGGGAATTAGGCGCGGTCGCCCACTACTCGGCCGCGACCCTGTCCGACGCCGCGGGCGGGCGGAAGCTGCCGAGGCTCGCGGTGACGCTCGCCTACGTCCGCGCGTGCGGCGGCGACCCCGTCGAGTGGGAGGCCCGCTGGCACGCCCTCGCGGCCGAGCTGAGCGCCGCGCAGGAGCCGGGCGACGGCGACGCGGGCTCGCCGTACGTGGGGCTGGCGGCGTTCCAGCCCGAGGACAGCGCCCGGTTCTTCGGCCGCGAACGGCTGGTCGAGGAGGTGCGCGCCCGGCTGGCCGACCACCGGTTCGTCGGCGTGCTCGGCGTGTCCGGCGCGGGCAAGTCGTCGCTGCTGCGGGCAGGCCTGCTGCCGGGGTTGCGCGCGGTGCTGTTCACGCCCGGCGCCCGGCCGTTGCGCGAGCTGGCACGGGTGCTCGCCGAGCACCCGCCCGGTGACGAGCTCGTGGTGGTGGTCGACCAGTTCGAGGAGGTGTTCACCCTCTGCCGCGACGAGTCCGAGCGCGCCCGGTTCATCGACGCGCTGCTGGCCGAGGCGGAGTCCGGCGATGGGTCGCGCCGGGTCGTGGTGGGGATCCGGGCCGACTTCTACCACCGCTGCGCGGCGCACGCGGGGCTCGCGCGGGCGCTGGCGGAGGCGCAGGTCGCGGTCGGCCCGATGAGCAGCGACGAGCTCCCGCAGGCCATCATCAAACCCGCGGTCCAGGCCGGGTGCACGGTCGAGGGGCCGCTGCTGGCCAAGATCGTCGCCGACGCGACCGGGCAGGCTGGGATGCTGCCGCTGGTGTCGCACGCCCTGCTGGAGACCTGGCGCCGCCGCCGCGGCAACGCGCTGACGGTCGCCGGGTACGAGGCGTCCGGCGGCATCCACGGCGCCATCGCGCAGACCGCCGAGCAGGTGTACACCGCGCTCGACCCCGGCAGGCAGCGGCGGGCCAGGCAGATCCTGCTCCGCCTGATCACCCTCGGCGAGGGCAACGAGGACACTCGCCGCCGTGTGCCGTGCGGCGAGCTGGACGACGACCCGGACACCGCCGCCGTGCTGGACGCGCTGGCCCGCGCGCGGCTCGTGGCGCTGGACCGGGACTCCGTCGAGATCGCCCACGAGGCCCTGATCAGGTCGTGGCCGCGGCTGCGCGACTGGCTGGCCGAGGACCGCGCCGACATCCGCGTCCACCGGGGCCTCACCGAGGCCACCGCCGCCTGGGAGGCCGTGCGGCGCGACCCCGGCGCGCTCTACCGGGGTGTCCGGCTCGCGGTCACCGGCGACTGGGCGAAGCGGCACGCCGACGACATGACCGCGCACGAGCGGTCGTTCCTGGACTCCAGCAGACACGCCGAGGAGCTCGACCAGGCGCTGCGCCAGCGCCGCAACCGCCAGCTGCGCTGGCTCACCACCGCGCTGTCCGCGCTGCTCGTGGTGGCCGTCGCCGTCACGTTCGTGGCCGTCCGGCAACGCCAGGACGCCATCGACGAAGGCCGGGTCAGCACCTCGCGGCAGCTCGCGGCCGAGGCGGAGACGCTGGCGGGCAAGGACGTCGCCCGTGCGATGCGCGCGAGCCTGGACGCCTACCACAGCCACCCCACCGTCGAGGCGCGCAGCGAGGTGCTCAGCCTCGCCTCGCGGCGCGACTACCAGGCACTCCTGCCCTCGCCGTCGGACGTGCGCACGAAACCGGCGTTCACCCCGGACGGCCACCTGCTCGCCGCGCCCGGCGCGCCGGGGCACGTCGACCTGTGGGACGTCGCCGACCACACCCGCCGCACCGAGCTGACCGGCTCGTTCGGCCAGGTGCTGGTGGTCGCGGTCAGCGTGGACGGCGCCCTGCTCGCGGCGGGCACGGAGGACGGCGAGGTGCTGATCTGGCGGCTGGCAGACCGGTCGCTGGTAGCCCGTGCCGCCGCCTCGCCCATGCCGGTCCGCGAGCTGCGGTTCAGCCCCGACGGCCGGATGGTCGCCGTGGCGGACGCGGACGCTACCCGGCTGCTGGGCACCGGGGACGCCAGGCTGGTGGCTGCGCCGGGAGCCGGCGCGGGGTCGGGGTCGCTGGCGTTCAGCCCGGACGGGACGACGCTGGCGTTCACCGACGGTGGAGGGGTCGTGCTGTGGGACCTGCGCACGGGCGCCGCCGTCGGTGCCCTGCCCTCACCGGAGGGCCTGCTCGGCTCGGTGGCGTTCAGCCCGGACGGCCGCACGATCGCCACGGCCGGAGCAGGGCGGTCGGTGCGGCTGTGGGACGCGGGCACCCGGCAGCGGGTGGCCGACCTCGAGCACGTGGACAGCGTCGCCCAGGTCGAGTTCGACCCGACCGGCGGACGGCTGTTCTCGGTCGACATCGGCGGCACCGTGGTCGTCTGGGACCTGGCCCGCAGGGCCCGCGTCGGCCAACTGCTGCGGAACAAGAACCACGGCGTCGGCGGCGCCGTGGTCAGCCCGGACGGCCGGTTCATCGCGGGCAGCAGCAAGTCCGGCTTCCTGCTCTGGGACCGGACCCGCGTCCCGTTCATCGGCCACGTCGACACGGTCAGCGGGGTCGCGTTCGACCCGGTCAGCGGCAACGTCGTGAGCAGCAGCGCGGACGGGTCGCTGCTGGTCTGGGACCGCGAGACCCGCGCCCCGCTGAGGTCCAGGCCGGGCGGCGGGACGTCGTCGCTGGAGACGCGCGGGCCGTGGTTGAGCCCGGACGGGCGATGGGTGGTCGCGGCCTACGGGAGCAAGGTGGTGCTGCGCGACGCCGCCACGTTGGCCGAGGTCAGGACGGTGCTGGACGGGCACGCGGTGGAGAAGGCGGTGTTCAGCCCCGACTCGCGGACGCTGGCCCTGATCGTGGACGCCAGGACCGTGCGGTTCGTCGACGTCGAAACCGGGAGCTACCGCGACCGGACCGTGGACGGCGACGGGGCGCTCGACCTCAACTACAGCCCGGACGGCCGTTCGCTGGCCGTCGCGACCGTGCGCGGCCGGGTCCTGGTCTGGGACACCGAGACCGACGAGGAGGTCGTCGTGGCTGAGGACGGGCACGCGTCGACCGTCGTGTTCAGCCCCGACGGGACGGTCCTGGCCGCCACCACCTACCACGACGGCGCCGGGCGGGTGGTGCTCTGGGACGCCGCGACCCACCGGCGGACCGGGGAGCTGACCGACCCCGGCGGTCGGTTCAGCCTCCTCGCCTACAGCCCCGACGGTCGGCTCATCGCGACCTTCGACCACGACGACACGGTGACCCTGCTCGACGCCGCCACGCTCACCCGGTGGGCGGTGCTGTCCGGGCACACCGGGCCGGTGACCGACCTGGCGTGGAGCCCGGACGGCACGCTGGCGAGCGCGAGCCGGGACCTGACCGTGACGCCGTGGACCACCGACGTGCAGGTCGCGCTCGGCGAGCTGTGCCGGGCGCTGGCGTCCGACTTCCGCGACGGGGGAGCGCCGCCCGCGGCGTGCACCGGTCTGACTTCCTAACACGGGAACGTTGTACGACGTCGAGCTCCCGGCGTCGAACGACAAAGTCGGAACAATAGGACTGCGAATTCGGAGGAAATGGTAGGAGCAGGTCGTTGCGGGCTCGCTCGAAGCTGTGCCAGCATCTGCGTCGATGCGGTCGACAATGTCCCGCATTCTCCTCTTGCGACTTCGGCGAATGCCTTGGAGTGATCTGCTGTGGAAACCGGGAGCACAATGCGGTCGATCCCGACCGCGCGCAGTTGTCCGTTCGACCCGCCGGACGAGTTGGGCCGGGCTCGGGAGGTCGCGCCGATCAGCCGGTTCTCCTTCCCCGACGGGCACCTCGGGTGGATCGCCACCGGCTACGCCGCCGTCCGCACCGTGCTGACCGACCCCAGGTTCAGCCACCGCGCGGACCTGGTGCGGCCGACGCTCGCCATGGACCGGGTGGAGATCCCCGAGGTGCTGCCCGGCATGTTCACCCGGCTCGACCCGCCGGAGCACACCAAGTACCGGAAGCTGCTCACGTCCGAGTTCACCCCGCGGCGGGTGAAGGAGCTGGCGCCGCGGATCGAGGAGATCGCCGAGTCGCTGCTCGACGAGATGGAGCGCCAGGGCCCGGAGGCCGACCTGCTGCGCTCCTACGCGCTGCCACTGCCGTCACTGCTGATGTGCGAGGTGCTCGGCCTGCCCTACGCCGAGCACGACCGGTTCCAGCACGACTCCGACACCCTGTTCGACCTGAGCGCGTCGGAGGAGGACACCGTCGCCTCCTGGCTGTCGATGATCGACTTCCTGAGCACGGCCATCAAGGCGAAGCACGAGCAGCCCACCGACGACGTGCTCGGCAGGCTCGTCGCGAGCGGTGAACTGGACGACGACGAGTTGGTCACCGTGGCGATGATCCTGCTGATGGCGGGTCACGAGACGACGTCGAACACGTTGACGCTCGGCGTGTTCGCACTGCTGGAGCACCCCGAGCAGCTCGCCGCGCTGCGCGCCGACCCGGTACTGGTCGACAACGCCGTCGAGGAGCTGCTGCGCTACCTCACGGTCAGCCACATCGGCCCGGTGCGCACGGCGATCGAGGACGTCGAGGTCGCGGGCACGCTGGTGAAGGCGGGGGAGTCCGTGACGATGTCGCTCGCCGCGGCCAACCGCGACCCCGTGCGGTTCCCGAACCCCGACGTGCTGGACCTGTCCCGTTCGGCGGCCGGGCACCTGTCGTTCGGCGGCGGCGTACACCTGTGCACCGGCCTGCAACTGGCCCGCGCGGAGCTGCGGATCGGCCTCACCGCGCTGCTGCGCCGGTTCCCCTCGCTGCGGCTCGCCGTGCCCGCGGCGGAGGTCCCGCTGCGGGAGACGATGGTCGTCTACGGCACCCACAGCCTGCCGGTCACCTGGGACGTCGGGTGACCAGCACCCTCGACGGACTGGCCCTGCACGGCGGGAACCCGGTGCGCACCCGGCCGTTCCCGGTGGCGACCGAGGCGGCGGGGCGCACGTTCGGTGCGGAGGAGAGCGCCGCGGTGCAGGAGGTGCTGGCAGGCGGCAGGCTCAACGCGCTCGGCGGCTCGCACGTCACCGGGCTGGAATCGGACGTGGCCCGGCTGCACGGGGTCGGCCACGCGGTGGCGTGCAGTTCGGGCACGGCCGCACTGCACATGGCGATCGGCGCGCTCGACCCGAATCCGGGCGACGAGGTGATCACCACGCCGGTCACCGACTTCGGCACGATCGTCGCGATCCTGGCGCAGAACGCGGTGCCGGTGTTCGCCGACGTCGACCCGCTCACCGGCAACCTGAGCCCGGAAAGCGTTGAGCGCTGCCTGTCCCCGCGGACCCGCGCGATCCTGGCCGTGCACCTGCTCGGCGCGCCCGCGCCCGTCGTGGAGCTGGCGGAGATCGCCCGCGGGAACGGGGTTCTGCTGATCGAGGACTGCGCGCAGGCGCTGCTCACCGTGGCCGCACCCGGTCGGCTCGCGGGCACGGTCGGCGACGTCGGCTGCTTCAGCCTCCAGCAGTACAAGCACATCACCTGCGGGGAGGGTGGGCTCGCCATCACCGACGACCCCGCGCTGGCGCGCCGGTTGCGGCTGTTCGGGGACAAGGGGCGGCCGCGCGACACGGCGGCCCGCACGCACCTGTCGTTCGGGATGAACTACCGGATGACCGAGTTGCAGGGCGCGGTCGCCAGGGTGCAGCTGGGGCGGCTCGGTGAGGTGGTCGAGCGCCGCAGGCGCACCGCGCACCGGTTGGTCGAATCGTTGCGCGGCCTGCCCGGCGTCGGTCTGCCGAACGGGACCGGCCACAGCTTCTGGTCGTTCCCGCTGGTGCTGGACCCGGCGCTGGCCGGTGGCGAGAACCTGCGCTGGGCGTCCGCGCTGCGGGCGGAGGGGATCCTCGCCGAGGGCAGGCTGTTCGACCACCCCGCCTACGTCTCGCCGGTGCTCGCGAACGGGCGGATCTACGGCGACTCCACGTTCCCGCTGTGCAGCCCACCGGCCAGGAAGGACTGGAGCTACGGCCCCGGTCTGTGCCCGGTGGCCGAACGGCTGCTCGCCACGACGTTGCTGGTCCTGTTCTGGAACGAGAACTACACCGACGCGGACGTCGACGACATCAGCACGGCCGTGCGCAAGGTGCACGCCGCCCTCACGTGAGGAGAACCATGCCCAAGCACGTCCTGTTCCTCAGCGCCCCAGCCTTCGGCCACGTGTTCCCGACGCTCACCATCGCCGAGGCGCTGGCGAAGCGCGGCCACCGGGTCGACTACGCCACCACCGAGCCGTTCGCCGGGTACGCCGAGCAGTCCGGCGTCGCCCCGCTCCTCTACGGCCCGTCGCTCGCCGTGATCCCCGCGGGGTTGAGCGACCACGCCGACACCACCGAGATCGTGCTGACCTGCATGCGCTTCTACGAGGAGGGCCTGCGCAGCGTCGACTCCGTCGAAGCACTCGTCGACGTTGCCCCGGACCTGATCGTCTTCGACCCCATGATGTACGGCGCGGCCGCGGTCCTCGGTCTCAAGTGGATGGTCCCGATCGTCCTGACCCACCCGAACCTCGCGTTCAACGGCACCGTCGACTGGACCGCGCCCCGCCGCGCCGAACTCCTCGCGGGCCCGCGAGGCGCCGAGGCGGCCGCGGTCGAGTCCGGTCTGCAAGACCTGTTCGTCCAGCACGGCATCGACGAAACCAAGCTGTACCAGCCCGACGACCTCGCCCTCGTCTTCGTCCCCAAGGAGTTCCAACCCCAGGGCGAGTCCTTCGACGACCACTACGCCTTCGTCGGCCCGTGCAACGACGGCACGGTCTTCCAGGGCGACTGGCACCCCCCGACTCCCGGCCGTCCCGTCCTCTTCATCTCGCTGGGCACCGTCCACAACGCCCGCCCCGACTTCTTCCGCCTCTTCGCCACCGCCTTTGCCGACCTCGACTGGCACGTCGTGGTCACCCTCGGCGGCTGGGCGGACGCCGACCTCGGCGAGCTGCCCCCCAACTTCGAGGTCCACCCCTGGATCCCCCAGCTAGCAGTCCTCGAACACGCCTCCGTGTTCCTCTCCAACGGCGGCCTCGGCGGCGTCATGGCCGCCGTCCAGCAGGGCACCCCGCTCCTGCTCGCCCCGGAGGTCGCCGAGCAGGACATGGACGCCAGACAGGTCGTCGAACTCGGTCTCGGCCGCATCGTCGAGCTGTCCACCATCACCCCGGACGAGCTGCGCCGTGCGGTCCTGGACCTGGCCGCGGACGAACCGACAGCGGCCAGGGTCCGCTGGATGCGCGACCGGGTGCTGGAATCGGGCGGTACGGCGCGGGCGGCGGACCTGATCGAGGCGAGGATGGGCGTTTAGCCCAATACCGGTGACTTAAGGGTCGATCCGGTATCTCGGGTGCCCAGGAAGTGCCTGGATGCCACGGCCTGGACAGGTCAAGTCCGACACGGACACGCGGTGTTGGCGGGGCCGACGACGCGAGGGTCGTGGTATCGCAGGTGGCGGTTGTTGGCGATCGACGGCACGACCTTCGACGTGTCCGACACCCCGGACAACACCGAGCGGTTCGGTCGTCCCGGTAGCGGTCGTGCGGCGGCGCGGGGTGAGTGGTCGAGTACACAGTGGACCATCCCGCACGCCCCGAACACGACGTGCCCTACCGGTTGATCACCACGATACTGGATCACCGCAAGGCTCCCGCACGCGAATTGGCGGCGTTGTACTGCCAACGGTGGGAGATCGAGACCGCACTGGACGAGCTCAAAACCCATCAATGAGGACCCGGACAGGTGCTGCGCTCACGCTCGGCCGACGGTGTCGAGCAGGAGGTGTGGGCGCATCTGCTGGTGCACTACGCGATCCGGTCGTTGGTGCACACCGCCGCGAGTGAAGCAGGTCTGGATCCCGACCGGTTGTCCCGCACCCGCACCCTGCCCCTGGCTCGCCGACAGACCACCGCCCAAGCCGGGTTTTCCCCCTGACCGATTGACCGCCGCGCTGACCGGTGGAATCCGGGAGATCCTGGCCCGTCTGCTGCCGATCCGGCGGCGACGCGGCAATCCTCGAGTGGTCAAACGGAAGATGTCGCGCTTTCCACTCAACGCACTCGACACCGGGACTGGCCACTGCCCACCCGCGACCCCGCTGAGACAATCCGCATCGCACCGCCCTACCGAGCCGTCTCAGCCAACAAGCAGCACAAACGAACTTAAGTCACTGGTATTGGGCCTAACCCCTGGTGGAGTTGACGACACTGGTCGAGACCGGCGCGAGAGCCCTGATCGGCGCTGTCTGCGGTTCCACCTGCCAGGCGAGACGGACTACGCCAGGCGCCCGCTGCACCTTCTGACACCAGACATGCTGGTCTTGTAGGACAAGGGCTTTGACAGCAACGTCTTCTCGCCCAAGTGCACGCCACCGGCGCGCAGATCCTGAGCCGGCTGCGTAACAGCCGACGGACCCTGTCCTGGTCCATCTCGCCGACGGCTCCTATCCGTCGATGATCGGCGCTTTTCAACGCCTCCCTTTCCGTCAGCCTCGATCGTGATCGTTTCGCGGCTGCGCGAACAACCGGTGAGCCCTGTCGGCGAGCCGGACGTCGCGGCGATTCCCCCGACTCGGCTTCGAGGACCCGCCGGCCCCGCTTCGACGTCACCCGCCACGCCTTCGACGCCGGACATGATCCACCTGAGGTTTCGACGGCGAGCGGCTCGCCAGACGATCAGTAGACCTGGTACCGCTCCCAGAGGCCATGCCCAGGAGGGATTAGGCCGATCGGGGGTTATGCAATTTTCAGTTTCGCTTCCAGCCGCCTCATGAGGCCATGCGACCCTCCTGCTCAGGGCATGTCGGCAACTGCGGAACTCAACTGGCGACAGGTGCGGCTACGGCGGGCTCCGAAACTTTTCGAAGCAGGTTCGTTGACATGGAGATATCGACCTTCGTACGGTCTGGCCAGCGCAGTTCGATTTCGGACGCTGCGGCGCAGTCGGTCTCCCAACAACGAATCACTTCCATCAAGGGCCGCAACGTCGCAGCCAGGAAAGCGCTTTCCAAGCAGGAGTGAGCGGACGAAGAGGTCCGCCGGCCTGGCGGCAACGCCGGCTCGTGCGCCAAGTCGAGCAGTACACACCACGGCCCAATCTGGGAGCGCTCCCAGACAAGCAAGAGCGAATGGAGCAACGGTGCTCATCAACTCGCGGGTACGAACGGTCGCCGCAGCAACGGCGATCAGCACGCTGATAGGGGGTCTCGTGATCGTCGGGGTGGCCTCGGCCGCTCCCGGCTGCAGAGTCGACTACTCGGTACCGACCAAGTGGCAGGGCGGATTCACCGCCAACGTCACCATCACCAACCTGGGTGACGCGGTGGACGGTTGGCGACTCGCCTGGGCGTTCCCCGGTTCCGAGCGCTACGGCCAAGGCTGGAACGCGGCGTTCACCAGTTCGGGCCCCAGCACCACGGCGTCCAATGTGGACCACAACAAGCAGATCCCCACCGGCGGTCAGGTGTCGTTCGGCTTCAACGGCACGATGAGCGGCACCGAGGTCGGCACGCCCGCCTCGTTCGCGCTCAACGGCACGACGTGCACCGGTGGCGTCGACCCGACCGAGCCCACCACCACCACCACAGATCCAGGACCGGGGCCCGAACCGGGAGATCCCACCGGTCGCAAGCAGGTTGAACGACTGGACCGCGGCGTGATCAGCGTTCGATCGGGCAGTGGGAACCTGGTCAGCTGGCGACTGCTGGCAGGCGATCCGCAGAACGTGGGCTTCAACGTCTACCGGGCAGGCACGAAGCTGAACCCCTCACCGATCACGGCGTCCGCGAACTACCTCGACAACGGTGGCGCGGCAGGAGCCTCCTACACCGTCCGGGCAGTGATCGGCGGCACCGAGCAGCCAGCCTCGCCCGCGTCGCTGTCGTTCGGTTCGGGCTACCTGGACGTACCGATCCAGCCGCCGGACAGCGGCTATGCCGCCAACGACGCCAGCGTTGGCGACCTGGACGGTGACGGCGACTACGAGTTCGTGCTCAAGTGGGAGCCGACCAACGCCAAGGACAACTCGCAGTCCGGTGTGACCGGCAACGTCTTCATCGACGCCTACCGCTTGGACGGCAACCGTCTCTGGCGCATCGACTTGGGCCGAAACATCCGCGCCGGCGCGCACTACACCCAGTTCCAGGTCTACGACTACGACGGCGACGGCAAGGCCGAGGTCGCGATGAAGACCGCGGACGGCACACGTGACGGTCGGGGCGCGGCGATCGGGAACGCGAGCGCGGACCACCGCAACTCCGACGGTTACATCCTGGCCGGGCCCGAGTTCCTGACGATGTTCAACGGTCAGACCGGAGCGGCGACGTCGACGGTCAACTACGACCCACCGCGCGGAAACGTCTCCTCCTGGGGTGACAGCTACGGCAACCGGGTCGACCGGTTCCTCGCAGGCACCGCCTACCTCGACGGCGAGCACCCGTCGTTGATCATGGCGCGTGGTTACTACACACGTGCGGTGGTCGCGGCGTGGGACTTCCGCAACGGCACCCTCACCAAGCGGTGGACGTTCGACTCCAACGCCTCCGGCAACGGCACCTACGCCGGGCAGGGCAACCACTCGCTGACCATCGGTGACGTCGACCAGGACGGCCGAGACGAGATCGTCTACGGCGCCGCCACCATCGACGACAACGGCCGTGGCCTGTGGAACACCCGGTTCGGCCACGGCGACGCCGCCCACCTGGGCGACCTCGATCCGTCCAGGCCGGGCCTGGAGTACTACAAGGTTTCCGAGAACGGCAGCCAGCCCGCGTCGTGGTTCGCCGACGCCCGCACCGGCCAGGTGCTGTGGCGGACCCCCACCGGTGGCGACAACGGCCGCGGCGTCTCCGCCGACATCTACGCCGGCAGCCCCGGTGCGGAGTCCTGGTCCTCTGCCGACAGCCAGATCCGCGACACCCGCGGCACCGGCATCGCCCGCAAGCCGTCCTCGGCGAACTTCCTGATCTGGTGGGACGGTGATCCCACCCGTGAATTGCTCGACGGCACCCGCATCGACAAGTACGGCACGGGCGGCGACACCCGGCTGCTGTCCGCCTCGGGCGTGCACTCCAACAACGGCACCAAATCCAACCCCTCGCTGAGCGGCGACATCCTGGGCGACTGGCGGGAGGAAGTCGTCTGGCCCACCAGCGACAACCGGGCCCTGCGCGTCCACTCGACCCCGAACCAGACCGACCGCCGCATCCCGACGCTGATGCACGACACCCAGTACCGCACCGCCATCGCCTGGCAGAACACCGCCTACAACCAACCACCACACCCGAGCTTCCACATCGGCGGCGGCATGACCACCTCGCCCTGGCCCGACGTCCACTACGCAGGCTGACCAACCCCGAACTGCCCGCGCGTGTCCGGTGACAAGCACCCGGACACGCGCGGGCAACCAGCGTCAGGCACCAGCACCACGATCATCCAGCCCTTCACGGTCGGCACATGTGCTTCACGACCCCGAGCGGCGGCTCCGGCGTTCCGGGTCTTCACCGTGGCCTCGGTCAGGCCTGCTGCCGATGTCGGTTGTCGTGGAACCCGTCGATGCACCTGCCGTAGTGGTCACGGACCGGGAAAATGACGCACGTCCGCCGGTTGGCTCATGGCGACTCCTGTGCCGGTGGTTTCCCTCGTGGGGCGTCGCGCCGTCTCACCTTGGTGGCGCTTAATGAGCCTCACGGCGTTCCAGGACACCGGGGACAGCTCGACGCTCAGGGTGCCGTCGAGAATGTCGGTGGTCTGCGTACGCGGCACGATCCGGTTCTGGTCGGTCGCGGAGGTGTCGGGGTCGGACAACGTCCACGCCTCGGCCACCTCGACGTCGCCGAAAGCGGCCAGCGGGATCTTCACCGTCACCGGCTCGGCCCGGTGGCGGTTCACCATGAACACCACGGTGTCGCCGGTGTCCGGGTCGTGGGTGGCGACCGCGTCCACCACCGCGACCTCACCGAAGCGCGCGGTCCGGTACGTCGGCGAGGAGATTTCCACCCGCAGTACCTGACCGCGGGCCAGTCGGGAGGTCAGCGCGAACGGGCGGAAGATCGTCTGCCGCACGGATCCGGCAGGGTGCCACCCTCGACCTGTGATCCCTTGTCGCGCTTCCCGCCCCCGATGCGCCCGGTCTATCGTTCCGAAACACTCCTGGACCCCCGGCACAGCCGGGTCGCGGCAGGCCCCGCCATCGAACAGAGCGACGTGCACTGCGACGACATCGCCGCATTCATCGCCGCGGCCCTGCACGAGCCCGTGCCTGGGCCGTGTGATCGTCGAGCTTGCCTCCGGTGACATCCCCGTCGCGGACGCCATCATCCGCCTCGCAGCGGTCTGACCGCCCTCCGGCGCGACAAACCGCCCAGCATCAAGGAAGTAGCCAAATCTCTGGCCGGATGGCAACGTCGACTGATCAGTTTGTGCCGTACATCCTCAAGATCGGGTCGGCTGCGGTCATGGCAGTCTTCGCGTCCAGCTCCCAGCCTTCGGCATACGCCGGGGCGAACTCCTCTTCGCCCAGTGCGGACTGACCTTGACGGGTGAGGTCGAGGACCTGCCAGCCGTCGAGCGGATAGTTCATCCGCAGGCGTGCTACGGTTTCACTGAGCGGATGAAGTATCCGCATGGTGAGGGGAGTGCTCGTGAAACGGACAGCTGTGGTCACGGCCGGAACAGCCGGCATCGGTCTGGAGACGGCGTTGGGGTTGGCGGCAGCCGGCTACGCGGTCACGGTGGTCGGTCGCGACGCGGGTCGGGGTGCCGCCGCGGTCGACCGGATCACCGCGGCGGCACCGACGCATCCCGCCCGGTTCCTGGCCGCGGACCTCGGATCGCTCGACGAGGTCCGCGGGCTCGCCGCTCGGATCGCTACCGACCACACGACCTCGGGTGATCCGCTGACCGTGCTGGTCAACAACGTCGGGGCCATGTTCGCCGATCGGCGGGACCTGGACGGCGTCGAGGCGTCCTTCGTCGTCAACCACCTCTCGCCGTACCTGTTGACCGAGTTGCTGCTGCCGGTGCTGACGGCCGGTGCGCCGAGCAGGATCGTCAACGTGACCTCGGGTTCGATCGGCGTCGCGAAGCGGGTGTTCGACGCCGTCGAGCCGCCGGGGGGCTACTACGGCTTCCACTGGTACGGACGTGCCAAGCTCGCCAACCTCGCTTACACGCTCGACTTGGCCGCACGGCTCGACGGGACGGGGGTCTCGGTCTTCGCCGCCGATCCGGGGGGCGCCGCGACCGACATGACCGCCGGCACCATGGCCGACCCGAAGATCGTTTCGCCGGGGCTGCGGCTGCTGTGGCCGCTGGTCCGGCGCAAGTTCGAACGCTCGACCGCGGGCCCGGCGTCGACGGCGGCCAAGCCGTCGATCTTCGCCGCCGTGGACGATGCGCTGACCGGCCGGACCGGCGTGGTCATCGGCGCCCAAGCACACCCGGTGGCGCCATTCCGCGCGGCGATCGACCCCCGCGTCGCCCAAGCCGTGCGCAGGCTCAGCGAACGGCACGCGCCCCTCGTGACCGCGTGACCGTCCGAAATGGATTTCGTGCTGGACACCCTGCTCGTCGAATTCGCCAGGGTGCGTGACCGCGGCTACAGCACGTCGGATGGGGAGTGGGAACGCGGTGTCCGCCCCCGGTCTATGACTTCATCTCCTGGGTCGCCGCCGCCCTCAACGTCTCCGCCCCGAAGGGAAGTCTTCCGCGATAAGCCCTCGACTCCAGTCCCCGCACGTCCGGCGGACTTCAAGAGGATGAACTCGCTCGCAAGGCTTGCAGCGCAGGCAGCTGATACCTGGTGTGAGCGCGCAAGGGATGCCTGGGATACCGGTGCCGTAGGTGTCACGAGGTGCTGGTGTGAGTGGGGTGAGCTCAGACAGTCGTAGCATCTGATCTCGGTGTTCGGGGGATTCCCTGTCGTGCGCAGGATGCCGATGTTGACCGAGCGGGAAGATATCTCCCGTGGGCTCGTAGAATCGTTGCGTATAAGGAGATCGCCATCCTGATCGGTCGTGATCCCTCGGTCGTGTCGCGTGAGGTCGCCCGTTATGGCGGGCGTGGCGGATACCAGGCGGTACAGGCGGACCGGGCCGCGACGAGGGGGCGCGGCCGAAGGCGATGGCGGTGTATCGGTCTGTCCGTACATGTTCTGTGCGGTTCGATCCGTGTGGCGATTCGCGTGGAGCGTCGACGATGAGAACGCTCGCGCCCGCCGACCTGCTGCTCGACGACTCCGACACCGCTCGGCGCCACCGCGTCCACGACCGGTTCCTCGACCTGGTCCTGGACGCGACCCGCGCCGAAGGCAGCGCGTCCCCCTCGCCTAGGGCGTATTTCGCGGGTCATGGGACCGGGTCGCGCAGCCAGATCCGAATCGATGCCACATCGATGGTCCCTGGTAGATGACTTCGAGCTTGTCGAAGCGGGTCGCGACCGCCCGGAAACCCTTGAGCTCGTTGAAACACCGCTCGGTGGTGTTGCGGTCCTTGTAACCCTCGGCGTCAAAAACCGGTGGCCTGCCACCGGCGCTGCCCAGCTTGAGCCGGTTGACTTTCTGGTCCTGCTTGACCGGAATGACCGCCGTGATCCCACGACCGCGAAGGAAGGCCCGGTTGGCCCTTGGAGGAGTAGGCCTTGTCGCCCATTACCCGCGCCGGACGCGTCCGAGGCCGTCCCGTACCGCGGCGCGGGATGCGGATCTGCTTGAGCAGTGGGATGAACCGGGGCGAGTCGCCGTGCTGGCCGGGGCTGGTCCGCCGGGCGATCGGGCGGCATCGCCGGTCGGCGACCAGGTGGATTTTGGTGCTCAGTCCGCCGCGGGATCGGCCGATTCCTTCGCGGTCGGGTCGGGATTTCCTGTCATTCGACGGTGCCCCCCGTGTCGTCCTCGGGTGTGTCCTGGACGGTGGGCGGGCGGCGTGCTCCGGCGGTGTGCTGGTGGGCGCGGACCACGGTGGAATCCACCCCCCACCGTCCAGTCCGCGCGCTCGTGAGGTTGTCCCCTTGGATCGGACACCCTGATCCCAGACAACGGTCTGGGGAAGGATGTTCCTCGTGTCAGGCAAGTCGAGGTACCCCGAGCAGTTCCGCAAGGACGCCGTCGCGCTGGCTCGCTCGTCGGACCGTCCGTTGCGTCAGGTCGCCCGCGAGCTGGGCGTGAACCACGAGACCCTGCGTGCCTGGGTCAAGGCCGCCGAACACACCGAAGTCACACCGTCGGAGGCGTCCTCGGCAGCCGACCAGGCCGAGCTGCGCACCTTGCGCAAACGGGTGGCGGAACTGGAGTTGGAGAAGGACATCCTCCGCAAGGCAGCCGCGTATTTTGCACAGGAGATGGGTCGTTGACCCGCAGCTACCGGTTCATCTCCGAACACCGCGCCGTCTTCGGCGTCACCCGGCTGTGCAGGGTCCTGCGAGTGCGGCGCCCAGGCTTCTACGAATGGCTCGCCGCCGCCCCGACCAGGGCCGAACGAGCCGCGCAGGACCACGAGTTGGCCCGGGAGATCACCGAGGTCCATGGCGAGCACCGCGGCGCCTACGGGCGCCCGCGGGTCACCGTCGAACTGCGGCGTCGTGGACGTCGGGTCAACCACAAACGCGTGCGCCGGATCATGTGCGAACACGGGATCGTCGGGCTCACCCGACGGCGCCGCCGATCGCTGACCAGACAGGATCACGCCGCCGCACCCGTAGCGGATCTGATCGCCGGGACTTCACTGCCCAGGCTCCCGGCGAACGCCTGGTCGGCGACATCACCTACCTGCCCACCGGTGAGGGCTGGCTCTACCTGGCCACGGTGATCGACCTGCACACCCGCGAGGTGATCGGACACGCGATGGCCGACCACCTGCGCGCCGACCTGGTCCGCGACGCCCTCGACCTCGCCGCCGGACGTGGTCTGATCAGCGCGGACGCGATCTTTCACGCCGACCGCGGAGCGCAATACACGTCCCGAATGTTCCGGTCCGCCCTGGCCGGGCACGGCATACGCCCGTCCATGGGACGAACCGGGTCGTGCTTCGACAACGCCGTCGCCGAGTCGTTCTTCGCCACCCTCAAAACCGAGATCGGCACCACCGTCTGGGCCACCCGAGACGACGCCCGACGAGATGTATTCGCCTACCTCGGCTACTACAACCACCACCGTATACATTCGACACTCGACTACCGCACTCCACACGAAGTCCGGGTCGGTTATCGTCAAGGTCACGCCCTCGTGGCATGAAATCCCGGTGCCCGGTTCTCGGGGACAACCTCAGTTGGCCAGCGTGACGCTCGGCTGCCGTCGGTGTCGTCTCGCAGGAACGGCCGAAACCACTCCACACGGCATGACAGGACATTCGACAGGAGTCGAATTCCGCTGGCTGATGCCGCTCGATTCAGCGCTACTTGACACCGGACGTCAACTACTTGACACTTCTCGTCAAGGAGGTGGGCCGATGTTGGATTCGCACGACGCGCTGGTCGAGCAACTGGTCGCTGTGGTGCGGCAGCGACTGCTCGATCCACTGGAGATCCTGCTGGACGTCGAGCAGCCGGTGGACCGAGTCCGGGCGGCGGCCGAGGACTGGGCGACACAACTGCTCGGCGAGGACCAGATCGCCGCAGTGATGTGCACCGCCCGACTGATCGCCGCCCTCTACCCCGGTGATCGCTTCGAGCCACTAGCCGACTGGTGGGGCACGCCGTTCGGGCGGGTCGTCGCGCGCCGGGCCGGCTATCCGGGCATGGACCACGTCTCCTACAGCGTCGCCGGCGCCATGCTCGGCATTACCCGACAGGGTGTGCACGACCTCGTGACCAGGGGAAAGCTCGCCCGTCACGCCGACGGCGGCGTGACGACGGAATCCATCAGCAACCGGATGAGGGGCCTGAAATGATCGACTTCGGCGGATCGGGATCGCAGGTGCTCCTGCTGCACGGTCTGGGCGGCAGCGCGGAGGACTGGCGCGAGTTCGCCTGCCACCTGACCGACACCCACCACGTGCTCGCCGTCGATCTGCGCGCGGAACTTCCTTGGTCGTGGGACATCGCACTGGCTGACATCGAGGCGCTCGGCCTGGACAACCCGGCCGTGGTCGGCATGTCCTACGGCGGCATGATCGCCGGCCGATGGGGGGCGCGACACCCGGAGTGCCCCGCGGTGGTCAGCATCGACGGCCATCGCGGCGGCCTCACCGCACCGGCGAACTACCCTGGCATGGCGCCCGCCCGAGTCGAATCGGAGCTGGCCGCATTGCGGGCGGTGTTCGAGGCGCAAGCGCAGACTCCGTTCCTGCGTGCCGTGTTCGACGCCTTCCTCGCGGATGACACCATCAACGCCTTCGCCACGGCGCGATGCCCGATCTTGGTGTTGTTGGCGACGAGGAACATCGAGCAGGCACGGGACTTCGACGAGCTGATGGCCGCCGGTCGCCGCGGCGTCGAACGTGACCTGGCAGCCGCGGCCGCGGCGAATCCGAACCTCACCGTCACGAAGGTCGACGGCACCCACGGCATGGTCGCGACGCAACCTGCCGCCATCGCCGCCATCGTCCGTCAGTTCCTGCCGCCGTCCCGGAACGAACTCTGAACCTCCATGCGATCAGCTGGCAGGCGGTCGAACTCCTCCGGGCCCAGCGCACCAGGCAGCAAGCAACCGCTGGTATGCCGCCAACGCCGCCGGGTAGGCGGGACGCATTGCTGCGCCCCGCCCCCCTCAGAACCGTGCGTGCATCTCGTCGATGCACACGGCTCAAGCAAACCCCTTGGGGCGATTCAGGAATACAGAATTACTGGTTCCTTGCTGGCGCCGGTTGCCCGTCGCTGGCAGTAGGAGTGAACGAGACGGGTGTCGTCCGGCGTGCCGTGTATCCCGTGGGCGATGATGTGTTGTCTGGTGAGGTGCGAGCCGTCGATCACCGCCCTCGACCAGTCCAGCGCGCCGGCACCGTTGAGCTCGGCGAGCAGTTATTCGTGCAGGCGTTGCCATACCCCGGCGTCGTTCCAGTCCCGCAGCCGCCGCCAACAGGTCATACCGGAGCCGAAGCCCAGCTCCTGGGGCAGGAACTCCCATTGAATGGCCGTGTACAGCACGAACAGGATGCCGCACAACGCTTTGCGGTCATCCAGTCGAGGACGACCAGGATGACGGGGGTCGCGCTGGACAACCGGCAACAGCGGCTCGACACGTCGCCACAACTCGTCGGACACGATCCAGGGTGGTTGCTGACCCTTCCTCACGCCCTGATCAACAACCCAGGTGATCAAGCTATTCCGTCGTTTTTGTTAGGAGTTCTAAGCTTGATTTTTAAGTCTTTCTGTCCGTTTTGGTGACCTTTCCAGGGTGGTGGAGTGGAGCCTGCTGGGAGTTTCGTGACCCTGCTGGACGTCCTGGACCGGGCCGAGAGAATTTCGGCGCGCTGGCGG
>JAEBDY010000024.1:0-97295 GCA_049997955.1 Umezawaea sp. cmx-9-4
CGTGGGAGCACACGGACCGGGCGGACGCCCTTCGCCGGGCCGCCGGGGCCTGACTTTCCTGTTTAACGCACGCGTAAAGCACGGTGGCCTGGCTGCCGTGCTTTTTCGCATTTCCGCGGGCATTGGGCGGAGGTGCGCCCGTGCTCAATCACGGTCCTATTTCGACAGCGGGGGCCCTGGTTTGTCGCGCGGGCGTGGAACAACGGCTCATCTTCGCCAAGTTCGCCGGCTCGAAAAGCAAGACGATCACCGCGTCGTCGATCCGTGATCTGCGCATCGCGAACCGTCCTCGAGTCGCGCGGTATTCCGCCGTCGCGACGGCCCGCCTGCTCGCGCCGAACACCGCTCGCGCCGTCCGCCCACGAAATCCGTCCTTTGTGGACGCCGGTGCGCTCCTTCGCACCCTGGAAGGCGAGCCCGCCTCACCCGAGCGGCGGAACCGAGCGCGCGTCACACCCGTGGACCCTCGCGCGCCTCACCCCGGGACCTGGTCGAACAGGGCGAGTTCGGCCGCGTCCGGGGCTTCGAACAGGGGCGCGCAGTCCTCCAGCAGCGACCGGGTGATCAGCGCCGTTCCCGGCTCCTCGGCGCGTGCCTCCAGCCGTCTTACCAGCTCATCGAGCGGCACGTCGAGGAACCTCAGCTCGACCCGCGCACCGAGCGCCCGCCCCTCGCGCAGCAGTTCCTCCCGTTCCGCGCGCGACCAGAACCCGTTCTCCAGCACCACCGTCAGCCCCCGCGCCAGCAGGGCGTGCGCGTGCCGCCGCAACGCCGCCTCCATCCGGGCGCGGAACGGCACGTCGAACAGGTCGACGCCGAGGTCGGCCATCCACTCGTCCGGGCACAGGCGAACGGCGGGCAGGTCCTCGGCGAGCTTCCTGGCCAGCGTGGTCTTGCCCGACCCCGGCAGTCCGCACAGCAGGATCAGGCGCACCTGCGGGCCTCCCGGATCCACCGCGGCGGCCATCGCGTGGTGGCCGCCGCCGCACGTGTGCGGCCGGGCCTCCGGGTCGCCGGGCGGACGGGCGGTGCCGTCAACACCCGTCCTCCGTCCACAGTGGACGCTCGGAGCCCTGGTGGCGGACCGCCCGCGGAGACGTGGACCACCTGCCGGACGCTCCGGTCGGAGGAGCCTTCCGGCGACCGGTTCGGCGCGAAGCCCTCGCTCGGAGGCTGGGCCGACGCCACCCGGCCCCCGCTCACCGCCGTGGCGACCAGAGCCGCCCTGGTGCGTTTCACGTCCTGCCCCCCGTGGATTCGCGAGTACTGCCGACAAGGTAGCGGCGGGGTCCGACATCCTCGGTCCGAGCGGCTCCCTGTCGTACCCCTCTGGTAGACCAACGGGCATGGCGAGCAAAGCGACGACGAGGCGTGGTGAACGCACCCCGGCCGAGGTGCTGCCGGTCGCCCGCGTCTGTGTGGACGTCCCGCTCGCGCACCTGGACCGGGCGTTCGACTACCAGGTGGCGTCGGACCAGGCGGTGGACGCGGTGCCGGGGTGCCGGGTGCGGGTGCGGTTCGCCGGGCAGCTCGTCGACGGGTTCGTGCTCGAACGGGTGGAGAGTTCGGAGTACGGCCGGAAGCTGACGTACCTGGAGCGGGTGACGTCGGCCGAACCGGTGCTGTCGCCGGAGGTGGCGGAGCTCGCGAGGGTGGTCGCGGACCGGTTCGCGGGCACGCTGATCGACGTGCTGCGGATGGCGATCCCGCCGAGGCACGCGCGAGCGGAGGGCCTGGCGTCGCCCGACCCCGTGCCGCCGCCGGAGGTCCCGGTGGCCGCGGGGTGGACGCGGTACCCGTTCGGCCCGAACCTGCTCGACGCGCTGCTCTCGGGCCGCACGGCGCGCGCGGTGTGGCAGGCGCTGCCCGCCGAGGACTGGCCCGCGCGGCTGGCGGAGGCGGCGGCGACGGTCGCGAGCACCGGCAAGGGCGTGCTGCTCGTGGTGCCGGACCACCGCGACGTGGCGCGGCTGCACGCGGCGTGCGCGGCGCTGGTGGGGGACGCGGGCGTGGTGACGCTGTCGGCCGACCTGGGGCCGTCCGAGCGGTACAAGAGGTGGCTCGCCGTGCGCCGCGGCGCGGTCCGGGTGGTGATCGGCACCAGGGGGGCGGCGTTCGCCCCGGTGGCGGACCTCGGGCTGGTCGTGGTGTGGGACGACGGCGACGACCTGCACTCCGAGCCGCGGATGCCGTACCCGAACGTGCGGGACGTGCTGGTCCAGCGCGCCCACCTCACGGGCGCCGCGTTCCTGGCGGGCGGGTTCGCCCGCACGGCCGAAGCGCAGCTGCTCGTGGAGAGCGGCTGGGCGCACGAGGTGGTCGCCGCGCGCGAGACGCTGCGCACGGCGGCGCCGAGGGTCGCCGCGGTCGGCGACAGCGACTGGCAGGAGGTCAAGGACGCGGCCGCCCGGTCGGCGCGGCTGCCGTCGATCGCCTTCGACGCCGCGCGCGCCGCGCTGGCGGCGAACGCCCCGGTGCTGATCCAGGTGCCCCGGCGCGGGTACGTGCCCGCGCTGGCCTGCGGGAGCTGCCGAGCGCCCACCAGGTGCAGGCGCTGCGCCGGTCCGCTCGCCCTGCCCGGCGGGTCGGACGACGGCCTGCCGCGCCCGCCGTACTGCCGCTGGTGCGGCGCGACCGAGGCCGCCTACCGGTGTCCGGCGTGCGGCTCCCGCAAGCTGCGGGCGCAGGTCATCGGCGCCAGGAGAACGGCGGAGGAGCTGGGGCGCGCGTTCGTCGGGGTGCCCGTGCGCACGTCGGGTGGCGAGGAGGTGCTGGCGTCGGTGCCCGGCAAACCCGCGCTGGTCGTCGCGACACCGGGAGCGGAGCCGGTCGCCGAGGGCGGGTACGGAGCCGTGCTGCTGCTCGACGGCTGGTCCCTGCTGGGCCGCGCCGACCTGCGGGCCGCCGAGGAGGCGCTGCGCCGCTGGATGACCGCGGCGGCGCTGGCGAAACCCGGAGCCGACGGCGGGCGGGTGGTGGTGATCGCCGAGTCCGTGCTGGCGCCCGTGCAGGCGCTGGTCCGCTGGGACCCGGTGTGGCACGCCAGGCAGGAGTTGGCGGCGCGCACCGAACTGGGGTTCCCGCCCGCGGTGCGGATGGCCACGGTCGACGGCTCGCCGGACGCGGTCGCGGCCCTGCTGGACGAACTGCGGCTGCCCCCGAGCGGCGAGGTGCTCGGGCCGGTGCCGCTGGACGAGGAGGGCGCGAAGGAACGCGCGCTGGTCCGGGTCTCCCGCAGCGAGGGGCGTGCGCTGGCCGCCGTGCTGACGGAGGCCCTCGGTGTGCGCAGCGCGCGCAAGGACCCTGACCCCGTGCGGGTGAAGTTGGACCCGCTGGAGGTGCTGTGACCGTGCCGCGGTCCGGTACGAATAGGTCCATGATTCGTCTGATCGCCTGCGCGCTCGTCGCGTCGACCGTCCTGCTGCCGGGCACCGCGCGGGCGAGCCAGGCCCCACCGCGAGCACCGGAGGCCACCGGCTGGGGCGGGGCGGTGTCCAGCGTCGACGCCGACGCCTCGCAGGTGGGCATCGACGTGCTGCGCCGCGGCGGCAACGCGGTCGACGCCGCGGTGGCCACGGCCGCCGCGCTCGGCGTGACCGACCCGTTCTCCGCGGGCATCGGCGGTGGCGGGTTCCTCGTCCACTACGACGCCCGCACCCGCAAGGTGTCCACTGTGGACGGCCGGGAGACCGCGCCCGCGTCCGCGACCGACCGGCTGTTCGTGGAGGACGGGGCCGCGATCCCGTTCGCCGAGGCCGTGACCAGCGGGCTGTCCGTCGGCGTGCCCGGCACGCCCAGGACGTGGCAGGAAGCCCTGCGCCGGTGGGGCACGCTGTCGCTGCGCGAGGCGATCACCCCGGCCGAGCGGATCGCCCGTGACGGCTTCACCGTCGACGCGACCTTCGCCACGCAGGTCGCCAACAACGCCGCCCGCTTCGCGGACTTCCCGTCCACCAGGGCCCTCTACCTGCCGCGGGGCCAAGCGCCCGCGGTCGGCACCCGCTTCCGCAACCCCGACCTGGCGGACACCTACCGCGAGATGGGCCGCCGCGGTGTGGACTCGTTCTACCGGGGCCCGATCGGAGCCGACCTGGTCAAGACCGTGCGCACGCCACCGGTCGACCCGGCGGCCACGCGGATCGTGCGACCGGGCGACCTGACCAGGGCCGACCTCGCGCGCTACACCGCACCGCTGCGCGAACCCAGCCGCACCGGTTACCGCGGGCTGGACGTCTACGGCATGGCGCCGCCGTCGTCCGGCGGCACGACCGTCGGCGAGGCGCTGAACATCCTGGAGGGCGTCGACGTCGGCGACCTGACGTCGACGCAGTACCTGCACCGGTTCATCGAGGCGAGCAGGCTGTCCTTCGCGGACCGCAACCGCTGGGTCGGCGACCCGGCGTTCACCGACGTGCCCACCCGCGAACTGCTGTCGCAGCGGTTCGCGGACAGCCGGGCCTGCCTCATCTCGCCGGACAAGGCGCTGACCAGCCCACTCGCGCCAGGCGACCCGCGCAACCCGGCCGCGTGCGGCACCGTCGGCGCGCCCGCGCCGACCTCGTACGAGGGCGAGCACACGACCCACCTGACCACCGCGGACCGGTGGGGCAACGTCGTGGCGTACACGCTGACCATCGAGCAGGAAGGTGGCAGCGGCATCGTCGTGCCGGGCCGCGGTTTCCTGCTCAACAACGAGCTGACCGACTTCTCCTTCACCCCGGTCACGCCCGGCACCCCCGACCCGAACCTGCCCGGCCCCGGCAAGCGCCCGCGGTCCTCGATGGCACCGACCATCGTGCTCGACCACGGCAAGGCCGTCCTGGCCCTCGGCTCACCCGGTGGCGCCACCATCATCACCACCGTCCTCCAGGTGCTCGCGGGCAAGATCGACCGCGACCTGCCGCTCGTGCAGGCCATCGCCGCACCCCGCGCCTCCCAGCGCAACAGCGCCACCACCCAGGCCGAGGCCGCGTTCCTGGCCACCCCGGAAGCCGCCGCGCTCCAGGCGCTCGGCCACAGGTTCACCTCCACGGCCGAGATCGGCGCCACGACCGGTGTCGAACTGCTGCGCGACGGCCGCTGGCGAGCCGCCGCCGAAACGACCCGTAGGGGCGGTGGCGCCGCCAGGGTGGTGTGGCCGACGAACTGACGCTCGGGAACGCGCTGTCCCACCGCGCCACCTGCCCGCCACGGGGCTGGGTGCCTGCCGCCACGGGTTTGGTGGTTGCCGCTGGGCTGGTTGGTTGCCAGTCGGCCGGGCGGCTGCCGGCGGGGCTGGGTATTCGCCGGCGGCTGGGCGGTTGCCGGCGGCCGGGCGGTTGTCGGTGGGGTTGGTTTGCGCTGACGGGCCGCCCCGGACCAGCAGGTGTCGGGTTCGTCGCGGTGAACCCGGCTGGTTGTGCGGCGAACTGCCCCGAGTGAGCAGGTGGTCGCTGCGGAGTCGCTCGCGCAAGTGGTCCGACTATCTGCGGATAGAGCGGGTGATCGCTGCGGTTGGTGGCCCGCCGAAGGCGGCAGGGGAGTCGGAAGGGCTTGGTCAGGCAGGCAGGCTGCGTTGCAGCAGCACGGTGTCGAGGGTCTTCCCGTGCTTCACGCCCACCCCCGTCAGCCGTCCGGCGTGGACGAAGCCGCAGCGTTCGTGGAGGCGTTCCGAGGCGGCGTTGCCGTTGTCGGCGATCACGGCGATGACCTCGCGGATGCCCGCGGCGGCGCAGCGGTCGATCAGCCGGGTCAGCAAGGTCGTCCCCAAGCCGCGGCCCGCGGCCGAAGGGCTCAGGTAGATCGTGCTCTCCACGGTGTAGCGGTAGGCGGTCTTGGTCTTCCACGGTGAGCAGTACGCCATCCCGACGACGTCGCCGTGCAGTTCGGCGGTGAGGAACGGGAGGCCGCGAGCTGCGAGATCGGCGTGCCGGTCCTGCCACTCGGCCAGGTCGGGAGCTGTTTCGGCGAACGTGGCGGTGGTGTTGTCGACGTAGTCGGCGTAGATCGCGGCGATGGCCGCCAAGTCCTCGGCACGGGCGTCGCGGACGACCGGCCGATCCCCGATTTCCTCTATAGTGCTCATACTTCTACTATAGCGCTGTGTTTGACCTGGAGAAGCTGGCGGGCCGCGTCCAACGCCTCCGCGGTGACCGCGGACTGACCCTGTCCGGCCTGGCCGAGCGGTGCTCGGTGAGCGTGAGCATGTTGTCGGCGGTCGAGCGCGCGGAGAAGGCGCCGACCGTGGTGGTGCTGGCGCGCATCGCCGACGGGCTGGGTGTTCCGCTGGTCTCGCTGCTGGAGGACGACGGCGACCGGCGGCTGGTGGTCCGCCGGAGCGCCGCGCAGGACCGGTCCACCCACCCCGGCGGCTGGGAGAAGGCCGTCGTCTCGCCCGTCGTGGCGGGCGTGAACTTCGAGCTGGTGCGGGTGGTCCTCCCCGCGGGCTGCGACGCGGGCGGCTTCCCGGCCTACGCCAGGGGGTCGCACGAGTACGTCGCGGTCGAGGAGGGGGTCCTCCGCCTGGCGGTCGGCGAGCAGGTGGCCGACCTCGAAGCGGGTGACTCCGCCTACTTCGAGGCCGACCAGGAGCACGGGTTCGCCAACACCGGCGACGAGCCGTGCGCCTACTACGTGGCGGCGCTGATCATGCGGCCGCGCGGCTGAGCATCCGGCGGGCGCTCCCCGGAGCGGCCCTACGACCTCGGGATGACGGAGGACCGCTACTCCAAGTGGACGCGCGCGCACGGCTCCTCGGGAGATCGTGGTACCACCAACGAAGAGGAGCCCGCCATGGTCGCCACCACGATCGCCACGCCGCACACCCCCGCCGTCGTCGTCACGGCGGCCCGCGGCCTCGTCACCGCCGCCCGTTTCCTCGGGCACTTCCTGCTCGCCCTGTTCGGCGTCGCCCTCCTCGGGACCGGCCTCGACCACTGAGGTCCGGGGACTCTCCTAGACTGGTCGTCTGCCCAGCGCTAGGAGAGTGCGTGACCGTCCAACCCATCCGGCTGTTCGGGGACCCGGTGCTGCGCACGGCCGCCGCCGAGGTCACCGACTTCGACGCCGAGCTGCGCACCCTGGTCAAGGACCTGTGGGACACGATGAGCGAGGCGGGCGGCGCCGGTCTGGCCGCCCCGCAGCTGGGTGTCGGCCTGCGGGTGTTCACCTACCACGTCGACGGTTTCGCCGGACACCTGATCAACCCCACCTGGACCGTCGTCGGCGAGGAGTTCCAGGAAGGCCCCGAGGGCTGCCTGTCGATCCCGGACATGCACTGGGACTGCCGCCGCCACCTGGACGTCGTGGCCAAGGGCTGGAACATGCACGGCGAGCCGGTGGTCGTCGAGGGCACGAACACGCTGGCCCGCTGCATCCAGCACGAGACCGACCACCTCGACGGCGTGCTGTTCCTGGACCGGCTCGACGCCGAGACCCGCAAGCAGGCGATGCGCGAGATCCGCCTGGCCGAGTGGTTCGACGGCGGGGTCCCCGTCCTCAAGCAGAGCCCGCACCCGCTCTTCGGGGGTAGGTAGCCGTGCGGTTGATCTTCGCGGGCACGCCGGAACCGGCGCTGCCGTCGCTCCGCGCCTTCATCGGGTCGCCGAACCACGAGGTCGTCGCGGTCGTCACCCGCCCGGACGCCCCGGCCGGTCGCGGCCGCCACCTCGAACGCTCACCCGTCGGCGCGCTGGCCGACGAGCACGGCATCGAGGTGCTCACGCCCGCCAAGGCGAGCGACCCGGACTTCCTCGCCCGGCTCAAGGAGTTGGCCCCCGACGCGTGCCCCGTGGTCGCGTACGGCGCGCTGCTCCCGCAGGCCGCGCTCGACATCCCGACCCACGGCTGGGTGAACCTGCACTTCTCGCTGCTGCCCGCGTGGCGCGGCGCGGCCCCGGTGCAGGCTGCCGTGCGCAACGGCGACGACATCGTCGGCGCGTCCACGTTCCGCATCGTCAAACCGCTCGACGCGGGCCCGGTGTTCGGCACGGTCACCGAGGAGGCCCGCCCCCGCGACACCGCCGGTGAGCTGCTCGCCCGGTTCGCCGAGCGCGGCGCACACCTGCTGCTCGCCACCATCGACGGCATCTCCGACGGGTCGCTGCGCCCGGTCGAGCAGCCCGCCGAGGGTGTCAGCTACGCCCCCAAGATCACCGTCGAGGACGCGCGGCTGGACTTCACCACGCCCGCGACCGCGGTCGACCGGCTGGCGCGGGCGGTCACCCCCGATCCGGGGGCGTGGGCCGAGTTCCGCGGCGAACGCCTCAAACTCGGG
Organism: Umezawaea sp. cmx-9-4; assembly: GCA_049997955.1. Lineage (GTDB taxonomy): Bacteria > Actinomycetota > Actinomycetes > Mycobacteriales > Pseudonocardiaceae > Umezawaea. The sequence continues at coordinate 8,255 of JAEBDY010000024.1, forward strand.
CCGGTGACGCCCGTGGTACCCGAAAGGGATCAAGTGCAGGAGAAGCTGGCACCGGGAGAACTCCTGGTGCAGCGCAAGCAGGTGCTCGTCGGCACCGCGACCACCCCGGTGGTGCTGGGCGACGTGCAGGCACCGGGCAAGAAGCGAATGGCCGCGACCGACTGGGCGCGCGGCGTCCGGGTCGAGGCAGGGGAGCGGATCTCATGAACGGCAATTCCTCCTCCCGACCCTCGCGGCCGTCCCGGCCGCGCAAGCCCGCGCCGCCGCGTCGGCGCGTGGGCCCGGAGCGTCCTCCCGTCGAGGACCCGGCACGTCTCGCCGCGCTGGACACGCTGCGCGCGGTGCGCCAGCGCGACGCGTACGCGAACCTCGTGCTGCCGAAGCTGCTGCGCGAGCGGCGCATCACCGGCCGGGACGCGGCGCTGGCCACGGAGCTGGCGTACGGCTCGGCGCGCGCGCAGGGCCTGCTGGACGCGGTGATCGGGGCGTGCTCCGACCGGCCGCTGTCCGAAGTGGACGGCCTGCTGCTGGACGCGCTGCGGTTGGGCGCGTACCAGCTGCTGCGCACCAGGATCCCGGCGCACGCCGCCGTGGCGTCCACTGTGGACCTCGTCCGCGGCGGGCAGGGCTCCGGCGCGGCGGGCTTCGTCAACGCCGTGCTGCGGCGGATCACCGAGCAGGACGAGGCGTCCTGGGTCGACGAGCTGGCTCCCGACCCGGACACCGACCCGATCGGCCACGTCGCCCTCGCCAACGCGCACCCGCGGTGGATCGCGCAAGCGTTCGCGGAGGCGCTGGGCAGCCGCGACGAGCCGTTGCGCGAAGCCCTCGCCGCCGACGACAGCCGTCCCGAGGTCCACCTGGCGGCCCGACCGGGCGAGGTGAGCGCGGAGGAGCTGGCCGCGATGACGGGCGGCGACGTCGCCCCGTACTCGCCCTACGGCGTGCACCTGGAGTCCGGTTCCGGCGACCCCGGCGACCTGGACCCGCTGCGGGAACACCTCGCCGTGGTGCAGGACGAGGGCAGCCAGCTGTGCGCGGTGGCGCTCACCAGGGTTCCCGTCGAGGGCACCGACGAGCGCTGGCTCGACCTGTGCGCGGGCCCCGGTGGCAAGGCCGTGATGCTGGGCGCGCTGGCCGCGTTGAACGGCGGCACGCTGGACGCGATCGAGCTGGCGCCGCACCGCGCGGAACTGGTCCGCAAGGCGACCAAGGGCCTGCCGATCACCGTCCACATCGGCGACGCGCGCGAGACCGACCTGCCCGAGGGCGGCTTCGACCGCGTGCTGGTCGACGCGCCGTGCACCGGTCTCGGTGCGCTGCGCCGCAGGCCGGAGGCGCGGTGGCGGCGGCAGCCGTCGGACGTGGCCCCGCTGACCCGGTTGCAGCGCGAGCTGCTGACCAAGGCGCTCAAGCTGGTCCGGCCCGGCGGGGTCGTGGCCTACGTCGTCTGCTCGCCGCACCTGTCCGAGACGGTCGGCATCGTCGCGGACGTGGCCCGGCGGACCGGCGCGGAACGCCTGGACACCAAGGAGTTCTTCCCCGGCGTGCCCAACCTGGGCGACCCGCACAACGTCCAGCTGTGGCCGCACCTGCACGGCACCGACGCGATGTTCTGCGCGCTGCTGCGGCGGCCCCAGGAGGGATGAGCCGCAGCGTGGACGGCAGGGTGCTCGGCCTGGTCGCGTCGGGCGCCGGTGGGGTCGAGCGGTGGTTCCGCACCGGCCTCGCCGCGCCCGCGGTCGAGCGCGGCTGGCGGCTGGCCGTCACGCTCACGCCGACGGCCGCCCGCTGGCTCGACGAGGCGGGCGAGCTGGACCCGTTGGCGGAGCTGACGGACCTGCCGGTGCGCTGGACGTCCCGGCTGCCAAGCGAACCCAAGCCGCACCCGCCGCCGCACTGCTTCGTGTTCGCGCCCGCGACGGCGAACTCCGTGGTCAAGCTCGCGCTGGGCATCTCGGACAACCAGGCGCTGACCGTGCTGAGCGAGGCGCTGGGGCTGCCGGACGTGCCGGTGGTCGTGCAGCCCCAGTCGAACGAGGCCCAGCGGCGGCACCCCGCGTGGGCCGGGCACCTGGCGATGCTGCGCGACGCGGGCGTGCTGATCGTGCCCGATGGCGGTCCCGAGGCGGTGCTGGCCGAGCTCGACCGGATCGGATGATCTTGTCCGGTTCGGTCGCGGCTCGAATCGGAGCAGGTCCGACCGTGCCGTTCGGCCATTAGAAGTATTCATTCCACGCGAATTGACACGCGCCTGACGGGCGTTGCAGGCTGCACCGTGTCCAAGGTCTCCGGACGTGCGCGCGAGTGGGATTCGGTGCGCCGTTTTCTGCTGGCCGCCGACTCCGGCACCGGGGGCGTGCTCGTCGTCGACGGCCCGCCCGTGTCCGGCAAAACCCTCCTCCTGCACGAGGCCGTGCGCCTGGCCCGTGAACAGGGGCTGCCCGTCGTGCTCGTCGCGTCGACCACCGGCGACCTGCTCGGCGGGTCGACCGACGTGGACGCCGCGCTCGCGGCCGACCACCCGTTGCTGATCGCCGTGGACCACGCCCACCTCGACCCCGCGGGCGTGCTCGCGCTCCTGCCGAAGCTGCGCGGGAGGTCGCTGTCCGTGCTGATGGCGATGAACGGCGCCACGGCGGGACCCGAGGTGCAGCGGGCCGTGGCGGCGGACGCCGAGGTGGTCGTCATGGGCCCGGTCGAGGACGCCGTCGTGGACGAGATGTCCCGCCGACTCCTGGGCGCGACCCCGCACGCCGACCTGCGCGCGCTGATCGCCGGCGCGGGCGGCAACCCGCGGCTGGTCACCGAGCTGATCGAGGGGCTGCGCGAGGAAGGTCAGCTGGAGCTGCGCGGCGGCGTCGCCCACGTGCGCGGCGGCTGGCTGCCGCAGCGGGTGGCCGCGCTCGTGCGCGACCGGGTGGACGTGCTGTCCGCCAAGGCCACGCAGCTGCTGCGGGTCGCCGCCGTCGTCGGCCGGTCGTTCCTGCTGCACGACGTGGCCACGATGATGGGCGAGACCACGGCCTCGCTGCTGCTGGCCGTGGACGAGGTGCTGCGGTCGGGGCTGCTGGTGCCCGCCCACGAACGGCTGGAGTTCCCCAGCGACCTCGTGCGGCGCGCCGTGGTCGAGTCGATCCCGCGCTCGATCCTGCACGCGCTGCGCCACGACGTCGCCGTGCTGCGCCCGCCGTTCGCCGTCGAACCCACCGCCCGCGCCCCGCTGCCCGGCGGCACCGGGAGCGACGTCGTGCAGGGCGTCCGCACGCTCGCCGCGGGCGGCAGGCTCGGATCGGCCATAGCGCTGGCGCGGGAAACGCTGGCCCAGCGCGTGTCCCCGACCGTCGCCGCCGAACTGCACTGCGTGCTCGCCGGCATCCTGCTGGCCGACGGCCGTCCCGGCGACGCCGTCGTGGAGACCGACCACGCGCTGGCGATCCCGTCGCTCACCGGACCGCTGCGCGGCCTGGCCGCCGCGGGCCGCCTGCTGTCGCAGTACTTCGCCACCGGCAGCCGCGTCCGGGAACACGCCCTGTCGCTGCTCACCGTCCGGGACCGCGACCCCAGCGACGCCGACGCCGTCATGGCCGCGACCGTCCACTCGTGCCTGGAGTGGAACGCGGGCAACCTCGCCGAAGGCGTCTACTGGGGGCGCGAGTCGACGAAGTGGTTGCCCACCGGGCCGTCGGCGTGGTGGTTCTCGCACACGCCGGTCGCGTACGCGCTGAAGCTGGCGGCCCTGGGGGACTTCGCGGACGCCGAACTGCTGGTGGCGGGCGACGGTCCCGACACCGACGACGCGGTCACCAGCGGTGCGCCCACCGCCCGCCTGATCGCCCTGTCGCGGGTCCTGGTGCAGGCCGGGCGTCTGGCCGAAGCCCAGACCGCGGCCCGCGCCGGGCTCGCGACGGCCCACGACCGGGGGCTGCGGCTGCTGGTGCCGTTGGCCTCCACGGTGTTGGGGACCGTGGCCATCCACCGCGGCGAGTACGAGCTGGCGGCCGAGCACGTGCGGCGGTACCGGGGCGACCTGGCGGGCGGCGAGGCCGTGCTGCACTCCGGGCAGTACGACTGGGTCGAACTGCTGCTGGCGCACGCCCAGGGCGGTCCGGCTCGCGCCGCCGAGCTGGCGCGGGAACGGGTGGCGGACCAGAACTCGGTGCGGCGCATGCTGATCGAGGAACCGGGCGCGGCGCCGTGGCTGGTGCGGCTGGCGTTGACCGTCGGCGACTCCCGGCTCGCCACGGCGGTGCTGGCGGGAGCCGACGACCTGGCCGCCAACAACCCGGGGTACGGGTCGGTGTCGGTGTCCGCCGCGCACGCGCGGGCGCTGGTGGACCGGGACCTGGACGCGCTGCTGGTCGCCGCGGGCCGCCATCGGCACCCGTGGGCCAAGGCGTGCGCCAACGCGGACCTCGTCGTGCTGCACACCGAGCGGGGTGAGGTCGAGGAGGCCGAACCGCACCTTGAGGTGGCGTGCCGGATCTACGAGCGGATGGGTGCCGAGGGGGAGATCGCCCGGTTGCGGGCCCGGCCGGGGGTGGACCTCGGGTCGGGGAGCGGGGCGGCGCGGGAGTGGCACCGGCTGTCGGAGCCGGAACGGGACATCGCGCTGCTGGTGGGGGGCGGGTTGACGAACCGGCAGGTGGCGAAGCAGCTGTTCCTGTCGCCCCACACGGTGAACTACCACCTGCGGGGGATCTTTCGGAAGCTGGGGATCAACTCGCGGGTGGAGTTGGCCCGGATGGCGCACGAGCAGGCGCCTTCTCGGTCTTGAGGAGGTCCGGGCGGCGTCTTCTTGTTCCGGTGTGGGGTGGGGTTGGGGTCCCCCCGTTCGCTCAATTGTCTCCATGTCCGTCCGCGCCGCGTCAAGGCGGGAAAGATGCCTTGACACGTGGCAAACGGCCATGAGGGCGCTGGGGATCGGGGGCAGGGAGGGGTCTGGACTCCCCTTTGGTTGCGTGCTTCCGTCTGGGTGGGCGTTGGGTTGAGTGCTTTGCTTGGCTGTGGTGGGGCTGCGTGCGTGCGTTAGCTTGGCTGTGGTGGGGCTGGTTGCGTGCGTCTGCTGTGCACTGCCCGCCATGTCGAACGCTTGGCCGAGTCGATTGTGCTCGTGCGGTTCGGGGGTCATCGCCTCGCGAGCCCTCATCCATCCGCCGTGAGCGCTCCGGTGCGTGGACGGGGGCCGCGTTTTCCGGCCGTCCGTTCTTGTCGGTGCACCCTTGTAGCGTTCGTTTCGGGGGGCCTTCACGACCAGGGGACCTCTGCGAGGCGTGCGTTGTGCCTGAGCACCCCCAGTGCTCAGGCACCCACCGCCGGCGGATTCGGCGGGAGGTTCAGGCGCCGACCGCTGTGCCGTCGGCGTGGTCGGTCAGTGCTGCCAGCACCGCTGTCACCACGGTGGTGGCGTGGGCGTCGTGGTCCGGGACCGAGCGGAGCAGCGGGGTTTCCGGGCGGGCCGGGGTGAGGACCGTGCAGTGGACCCCGTGGCGGGCCACCTCGGTCGCCAAGCCCTGAGCGTAGGCGGTCGCGGCCGCTTTCGACGCGGTGTAGGCGGCGAAGCCCGGTTGGTGGGCCGGGAGGGTCGTCGCGATCGTGATGATGGCTCCGGTGTGGCGCGAGACCATGCGGGACGCGGCCGCTCGGCTGAGGTGGAAGACGGCGTGGGTGTTGATGGCGAAGCTCTGCGACCAGTCGTCGTCGGTGAGGCCGGTGGCCGAGCCGGTGCGGAGCAGGTCGGCCGCGTTCACCGCGATGTCGAGGGGGCCGACCTCGCGTTCCACCTGGTCCACCAGGGATTCGACGGCGGGGCCGGAGGCGATGTCCACCTGCCTGCCCGCTACCCGCAGGCCTGCTCGCTGGAGGCGCTCCACCAGGTCGCAGAGGCCGCGGCCGTCGCCGTCCACGGCCGTCACGACGGCGCCCCGCGCCGCCAGCGCGGCGACCACCTCGGCGCCGACGGCACCGCACGCGCCGGTCACCACGGCGGTCTTGCGGTCGAACTCCCGGTTCATCACGGCCACTCCCAGATCGAGCCCCCGCCCCGACGGTATGCGCCCCGCCGCACGGGTGGGAACTACCTGCGTGAGTAGTGCGTCAGCGGCTGGGAAAGGGCTGCTCACGGCTTTGTGAACGTCGTTACCGCACAAACGAGTAGTCCGGACCCGCGCGGGGAACCGGCGGTACCTAGACTCCTGTTCCGTGGTCCACCAGCCGATGATCGCCCCCAGCATCCTGTCCGCCGACTTCGCCCACCTCGCGCGCGAGGCCGAGGCCGTCACCGGAGCGGACTGGCTGCACGTCGACGTGATGGACGGGCACTTCGTGCCGAACCTGACGCTGGGGCTGCCGGTGGTGAAGGCGCTGCTCAAGGCGACCGACCTCCCCCTGGACTGCCACCTGATGATCGACGACCCGGACCGCTGGGCGATCGGCTACGCCGAGGCGGGCGCGCACAACGTGACGGTGCACGTCGAGGCCGCCGCGGACCCGGTGCAACTGGCGAAGAACCTGCGCGCGGCCGGGTCGAAGGCCGGGCTGTCGCTCAAGCCGGGCACGCCGCTGGAGCCGTACGTCGAGGTGCTCAAGCACTACGACACGCTGCTGGTCATGTCGGTCGAGCCCGGTTTCGGCGGGCAGTCGTTCATGGTCGACGTGCTGGACAAGGTGCGGACCGCGCGCAGGCTCGTCGACACGGGCCACCTGAGGCTGGTCGTGGAGATCGACGGCGGCATCAACTCCGACACCATCGCCGCCGCCGCGGAAGCCGGCGTCGACTGCTTCGTCGCGGGCTCGGCGGTCTACGGCGCCGATGACCCCGGCCGCGCGGTGGAGGCGCTGCGCGCGCTGGCCGCCGCGAACTCGACGCGTCCCTGATGCTCGTCGAGGCGATGAGACTGGCGATCTCCGGCAGCGAAGTGGTCCGGGGCACGACGAGCCCCAACCCGCCGGTCGGCGCCGTGATCCTGGACGTGCACGGCGACGTGGTCGGCGTCGGCGCTACGCGGCCGCCCGGCGGTCCGCACGCGGAGGTCGTGGCGCTCGCCGAGGCCGGTGACCGCGCCCGTGGCGGCACGGCCGTCGTGACGCTCGAACCGTGCTCGCACCACGGCCGCACGCCGCCGTGCACGGGGGCGCTGCTCGCGGCCGGGGTCGCCCGCGTCCGGTACGCGGTGGCCGACCCGAACCCGCGTGCCTCGGGCGGGGGCGAGGTGCTGCGTGCCGCGGGCGTCGACGTCGAGGTCGGACTGCTGGCCACCGAGGTCGAACGCGGACCGCTGCGCGCGTGGCTGCACTTCGCCCGCACCGGCCGCCCGCACGTGACGTGGAAGTACGCCGCGACGCTGGACGGCCGGGTCGCCGCCGCGGACGGCACCAGCCGGTGGATCAGCTCCGAGGAGTCGCGCGCCGAGGTGCACGTCCTGCGGACCAGGATCGACGCCATCGTGGTGGGATCGGGCACGGTGCGCGCCGACGACCCCCGGCTGACCGCGCGGGGAATCCCCGCGGCCCGCCAGCCGTTGCGGGTGGTGGTGGGCAAGGGGGACTTGCCGCCGGGGGCGAAGGTGTCCGACGACGAGGCCGAGACGGTGCACGTGCGCACGCACGACCCGGACGAGGTGCTCGCGGCGCTGGCGGCCCGCGGCGTGGTCGACGTGCTCCTCGAAGGCGGCCCGACCCTCGTCGGGGCGTTCGTCGAGGCGGGCCGGGTCGATCGGGTGCTGCTGTACACGGCGCCGAAGCTGCTGGGAGCGGGGCCGGTGGCGTTGGGCGACGCGGGGGTTGCGACCATCACCGATGCTGTCGGCCTGGTGGTCGAAGAGGTCAGTATGTGCGGACCGGACGTGCGGATCTCCGCCGTTCCGGCGGTGTTGAACGGCTGAGGAGGAACGGTGTTCACCGGGATCGTTGAAGAACTGGGCGAGGTCGTGGGGTTGACCGACCTGCCGGACGCGGCACGGCTGACCGTGTCCGGTCCGCTGGTGACCAGTGACGCCAAGCACGGCGACTCGATCGCGGTCAACGGCGTCTGCCTCACGGTGGTGGAGGTCGTCGACGGCGCCTTCACCGCGGACGTGATGCGCGAGACGCTGGTCCGCAGCAGCCTGGCCAAGGTCGCCACCGGTGACCGGGTCAACCTGGAGCGCGCCGCCGCGGTCGGCCAGCGCCTCGGTGGGCACATCGTGCAGGGCCACGTCGACGGCACCGGCACGGTGCTGGCGCGGGAGGCGACCGAGCACTGGGAGATCGTCCACATCGGACTGCCGCGGTCGCTGGCGCGCTACGTCGTGGAGAAGGGCTCCATCACGGTCGACGGCGTGTCGCTGACCGTCGTGACCATCGCGGACGACGAGTTCACCGTGAGCCTCATCCCGACCACGCTGGAGCTGACCACGCTCGGCAGGCGCGGGATCGGCGACGCGGTCAACCTGGAGGTGGACGTGCTCGCGAAGTACGTGGAGCGCCTCGCGCTGCCGCACCTGCGCCACACTGGGACCACGGACAGCGCCGACGAGGAGGTGACCCGCTCATGAGGGACTTCTCCGACATCGAGCAGGCGATCAAGGACATCGCGGACGGCAAGGCCGTCGTCGTGGTGGACGACGAGGACCGCGAGAACGAGGGCGACCTCGTGTTCGCGGCGGAGATGGCCACGCCGGAACTCGTCGCGTTCGTGATGAACGAGTGCCGCGGCCTGCTGTGCACGCCGATGGAGCCCGAGGCGCTGGACCGCCTGGAGATCGGCCAGATGGTCTCCCACAACACCGAGCGGATGGGCACCGCCTTCACCGTCTCCGTCGACGCCCGCGAGGGCGTCACGACCGGCATCTCGGCGTCCGACCGGGCGTTGACGATCCGCACCCTGGCCGACCCGGCGACCACCGCGTTCGACGTGGTGCGCCCCGGCCACGTCTTCCCGCTGCGCGCCAGGGAGGGCGGTGTGCTGCGCCGCCCCGGCCACACCGAGGCCGCCGTCGACCTGGCCCGCATGGCGGGTCTGCACCCGGCGGGCGCGATCTGCGAGATCGCCAACGCCGACGGCACCATGGCCCGCATGCCCGAGCTGAGGGTGTTCGCCGAGAAGCACGGCCTGACGCTCATCTCGATCGTCGACCTCGTCGCCTACCGCAGGCGCACCGAGACCCAGGTGGCGCGGGTCGCCGAGGCCCGCATCCCGACCGTGCACGGCACGTTCACCGCCGTCGGCTACGACAGCCTGCTGGACGGCATCGAGCACGTCGCGCTGGTCAACGGCGACCTCGGCGACGGCGAGGACGTGCTGGTCCGGGTGCACTCCGAGTGCCTGACCGGCGACATCTTCGGTTCGCTGCGCTGCGACTGCGGCCCGCAGCTCGACGCGGCGCTGGAGGCGGTCGCCGCCCAGGGGCGCGGCGTCGTGCTCTACATGCGCGGCCACGAGGGCCGCGGCATCGGCCTGATGCACAAGCTGCAGGCCTACCAGTTGCAGGACGAGGGCGTGGACACGGTCGACGCCAACCTCCAGCAGGGCCTGCCCGCCGACGCGCGCGACTACGGCACCGGCGCGCAGATCCTCGCGGACCTCGGCATCAAGTCCATGCGGCTGCTGACGAACAACCCGGCCAAGCGGGTCGGCCTGGAGGGCTACGGCCTGCGCGTGATCGACCGCGTGCCGCTGCCCATCTCGCCGAACCCGGAGAACCTGCGGTACCTGCGCACCAAGCGCGACCGCATGGGCCACGAGCTGCACCAGCTGGAACAGTACGAGGCACAGCGCGCCGACAGCGCCGTGGTCGGTGTGGAGTCCGTCGAATGAGCGAGCTTGCGAGTTCACCGTGCGGTCCTGTCCGGTTCGACCGGCGGCACCGCGCGATCCGTCTTGGGGGTAGGGCATGAGCGGCGAGGGCCGTCCGGACATCGAGGTCCCGCGGAGCGAAGGCCTGCGGTTGGCGATCGTCGCGACCCGGTGGCACACCAGGATCACCGACAACCTGCTGGCGCGCGCGCTCGAAGCCGCCGCCGAGGCCGGTGTCGAGGAGCCCACGGTGGTCCGGGTCGCGGGCGCGGTCGAGCTGCCCGTCGTGGTGCAGGCGCTGGCCCGCGACCACGACGCCGTGGTCGCGCTGGGCGTGGTCATCCGCGGTGGCACCCCGCACTTCGAGTACGTCTGCGACGCCGTCACGGCGGGCTTGACGCGGGTGGCCCTGGACGAATCGACTCCGGTCGGCAACGGTGTGCTCACCTGCGACACCGAGGAGCAGGCGCTCGCCCGTGCCGGCTTCCCGGACTCGGTCGAGGACAAGGGCGTGGAGGCGACGTCCGCCGCCCTGGACACCGCGCTGGTGCTCCGGGGTTTGCGGCAGCCGAGGACGGAACGGGGTTTCGAGTGAGCGCGGCCGTGGCCAAGCCGGTGGAGTTCCGGCCGAAGCGCATCCGGAAGGTCACCGTGGTCTGCGCGATCGGGCTCGTCGCGGTGTTCACCGCGGTCGGACTGCTGCTCGGCGACACCCCGACCGGGGTGATCTTCCGGGTGTCCGACCAGATCGCGATGGTGTGCCTGGGAGTGCTGCTGGCGGGCGGCGTGCTGCTGCTCGGCAGGCCGCGGGTGCGGGCCGACGCCGAGGGCGTCGAGGTGCGCAACGTGGTGACGGCCAACCGCTACTCGTGGCAGGACGTTCTGCACGTGAGCTTCCCTGACGGGGCTTCGTGGGCGAGGCTGGAGCTGCCCGACGACGAGTACGTCTCGGTCATGGCCGTGCAGGCCGTCGACCGCGAGCACGCGGTCGCCGCAGTACGGGCGCTGCGGGAGTTGCACAAGGCCGCCACAGCACGGTGAGGTTGTGAGCTGGAGGTGTTCGAACGGTTGAGGGGTCGGCGGGGCGTGCGTAAGGACTCTGCGGTGCAGGCGGAACGTGCCGTGCAGCAGCAGGTTGTGGTGGAACAGGTGGCACCGGTGGAGCAGCAGCAGGAAACACGCCCCGAACCAGAGCAGGTGGCGCCCGCACCCGCGGCCAACGCCTCCGTGGTCTTCGCGGGAGCGACACTCGTGGTGGGACCGCCGGACGGCGCGAGCCAGGCGGCGCTGACACTCGCGCGCTCCCTGCCCGCCGACCGCGGCCGCACGGTGGTCGTCATCGACTTCCCCTCGGGCGGTGAGAGCACGTTCTGGCAGTCCGTGGCGAACGCCCTGCGCGGCCGCGGCGGCATCCGGCTGGCGGTGTCGTTCGCGGGCAGCATGCGCCCGACGGCTCCCGCGCAGTGGCTGGCGGCGCAGCTCCAGGCCGAGGTGATCGCCCCGGACGGCGCGCTCACCACGGTTCCCGGCGCCGCGTTCGTCACCGGCGCGACCGGCTACGGCAGCTGGCTGCGGTTCCTGCCGGGCGCGTCCCCGACCCCGTTCGGCAGGCGCTTCCCCGTGCCCGCGTGGGAGGCCGTGGACCCGAACTCGGCGTGGCCGACCGGTGACGTCGGCATCGCCGAACCCATCCCCGCGGGCCTGTGGCTGCGCGCGCAGAGCGTGCCGTTCGACCCGAACTCGCAGGACGCGCGCGCCATCGTGGCGCTGCCGTGCCGCGAGAACGTGCTGACGATCGTGATCGGCGGGCCGGGCCAGCCGTCGATCCCGACCGAGGAGATCTGCAAGCTGCTCGACGCGCTGCCGTCGGCGGCGCGCAGCCGCGTCCGGCTGGTGCAGTACGACCTGGAGGCGGGCGCGGACCAGGCGCAGCTCGTGGCCGAGCAGCTCGGCGAGCCGATCAACATCTACACCGGCCTGCCCGTGTCGAACCTGCGCGAGGGCGGCGGCGCCGTCGTGGTCGCGGTCGACCGGCGCGGCAAGCCGACGTGGCACCCGTTCGTCACCGAGATGCGCTGCATCCCGCGCGCGCTCAAGGAGGAGAACGAGGTCTCCGGGTACCGCAACCCGGTGCCCGGCCTGGCCGAGCTGACCCCCGGCGTGTTCGGGCTCGGCGACGGCGTGGTGCTGGAGGTCGTGGCGTCCGGGCTGTGGGTCCGCGAGGCCACCGCCGCGGGTGGCGCCGAGGTGCGCGCGCTGCCGGTCGACCCGGAGTGGGCCCGCCTCACCGTGGGCACGCCGGGCCGCTCGACGCCGGGCGCGGTCGCCGTCGCCGGCGCCGCGCTGGTGGAACGCCTCGAACCCGAGGTGCGCAAGCTGCTGCGGCTGGTGTTCTGCGACTCGATCGAGACGGCCATCCCGTGGCCGACGGCCGTCGAGGAGGAGCAGACCAAGCCGACGCCCGTCTTCTCCGAGCCGGAGGAGCCCGTCCGCTCCGCTCCGGCCCATGCGCTGGACTCCGAGCCCGCCACCGTCGTGACGGCGGCGCTCAACCAGGAGCCCGCCACCGTCGTGACCGCGAAGCTCACCCTCGAGCCCCCGCCCGCCGCCGTGCCCAACCACCAGCCGGTCCCGCAGCAGGTCGACGTGCCGGCGCAGGTCACGGCCACCGCGGCGGTCGAGGAGGCCCCCGGCAGGCACGAGGACGTCACCGCGTCCGAGGTGCCGCTGCGCATAGAGGGCCCGGTGCCGACCCCGCCGTCGCCGTCGTGGGAGCCGAAGAACTCCAAGTGGGGCGAGGAGCTCCACAACGAGCGCGAGACCGTCTCCGCCGACCACCGGACGACCGACCAGGAACGCGACGCCGTCCGCCGCATCCTCGGCGAGCGCTACCCGTCGTACGCGACGGCCGTCGGCAGGCTGCTCGCCCAGCGGTCCGGACCGGTCGTCGACACCGTGCCCGTCGAGACCCTCGTGACCGAGTTGGCCGCGCTGTCGGCGTACGTCGGCCAGGACGAGGAGATGATCGTCGAAACCCTGCGCAAGGGCTCGCTCGGCAGGCTCCGCCCGTACGTGGCCGCCATCGTCGCGGGCCTGCGCAGGCTGCCGCTGCACCAGGGCATCACGACCTGCTGGAGCCTCGCCCCGACCAACATCTCCAGCCGGTACCGCACCGGCGAGGTGCTGGTGGAGCACGGTCTGCTCAACACCCACGCGAACCCCCAGGAGTCGTTCGACGGCGGGGTCGAGTACCTGGTCTGGTCGCTCAGCGGCAGGCGCGTGGAGGTCGTGGACCGCCGCGCGGGCATAGTGAACGAGCGCGTGCTGTTCGCGCCCGGAACGGCGTTCAAGGTGCTCGCGGTCGCCGAGTCGGACGGGGCCGCGCCGACGCAGGTGCTGCTCCAGGAGGTCGCCGACTCGCGGACCGAACGGCAGCTCGCCCAGATGCGACCGGGTGTCCTCACCCAGCTCGAACGCGCCGCGGTGGCCCTGCGGTCGCTGTCCAACGCGTGATCGCGATCGGGCCGCTCGCCCCGGAGGACCGCGCGGAGTGGGAAGTCCTGTTCCGCGCGTACACCGACTTCTACGGCCGCACCTCGCCGCCGGAGGAGTACGACCGGGCGTGGCGCGAGTTCCAGGCCGCCGAGCGCATGTTCGCGCTCGGCGCCCACCTGGACGGCAGGCTCGTCGGCATCACGCACTTCCTCACCCACCCGAGCACGTCGTCGGCGGACGTCTGCTACCTCCAGGACCTGTTCACCGCGCCCGACGTGCGCGGTCGGGGCGTAGCGCGCGCTCTGATCGCCGCCGTCGAGTCGTGGGCGCGCGACCAGGGCTGCGTCCGCGTCTACTGGCTCACCCACGAGTCCAACGCCACCGCCCGTCGGCTCTACGACCAGGTCGCCGTGAACAAGGGCTTCATCCAGTACCAGCTGCCGCTCTGACGCGGGCCTGCGTCAAGCCGACCCCGACGAGCACCACCACCATCCCGAGGACGATCCGCGCGCTCAGCTCCTCGCCGAGCACGACCGCGCCCAGCGCCACCGACACCACCGGCAGCAGGTAGCCGACCGTCGCGGCGCTGGTCGCGCCCTCGTCCGCGATGAGCCGGAAGTTCAGGTAGAACGTCGCCCCGGTGCCGAACACCCCCAGGACGACGACGGCCGCCACCGCTCCCGCCGTGACGCCGGGTCCCTCGCCGCTCAGGGGCAGCGCCAGCGCGCTCAGCCCGGTGGCGGTCAGCAGTTGCGCGGCGGACATGGCCATCGGCGCCGTGCCCCGGCCGACCAGGTGCCTGCCCATGTAGGCGAACGCGACCGCGTAGCTCGCCGCCGCCGCGAGGATCGCCACGGCGCCCCAGCTCGCCAGTCCGGCCTGCCGCCACGGCGCGAAGATCAGCAGCACGCCTGCGAAACCGACCAGCAGCCCGGCGATCCGGTGGGGCCGCACCCCGTGCCGGGCGACGAGCAGCAGCGACCACAGGGGAGTGGTCGCGTTCAGCACGCCCGCCACGCCGGAGTCGACGGTCTGCTCGCCGATCGCGAGGAGGACGAACGGGAGGGCGTTGCAGAAGAACGCCGCGACCAGCAGGTGCCGCCACGTCGTCCGGTCCCGCGGCAGCCGCTGCCCCCGTGCCAGGACGAGCAGGACGACCGCGCCCAGGGCGCAGCGGACCACCGTCAGCTGGATCGGGGTCAGGCCGGTGAGGGCGAGTTTGATCCACAGGAAGCCCGAGCCCCAGAGCAGGGCGAGCACCGCCATCCGAACCCACGACGCGTTGGTCATGGATCGACCGTGCCGGGTTCGAAGCATCAGCACAACTGAAGGTTGCTGCATGATCTTTAAGTTCTGCTAATTGTTTTGACTGGCGCCGCCCGCCTTCGTCAGCCGCTCGCCCAGGACGCGCAGGTGCTCGCGCAGCTCCGGCGGGTCCAGGACGTCGAAGTCGAAACCCATGACGGCCAGGTGGATCGCGAGCACGTCGAGGCGCTCCGCGCCGGTGGTCATGAGACAGCTGTTCTCGTCGACGGCCTCCAGCGTCACCGACGTCGGCGACGTCTCCTCCTGCACGGCCGCCAGCGGCGCGTGCACGAGCAGCCTCGCCCGGTGCCGGTACACCACGGTGCTCACCTGCCGCGAGATGTACTCCGCCAGGTCCTCGTGCGGTGGTTCGCGCGGCGTGAAGCGGGCGGCGAGGGTCGGTTCGCCGTCGATGCGGTCGAGCCGGAACGTCCGCCAGTCGGCGCGGTCGACGTCCCACGCGACGAGGTACCAGCGCCTGCCGGTGTGCACCATGCCCTGCGGCTCGACGTGCCGGGGCGCGGCGTCCGCGTCGCGCGCCTGGTAGCGGAACCGGATCGCCTGGTGGTCGCGGCTCGCGCCCGCGATGGTCGTCAACGTCCCCGCGTCGATCGTCGGCCCGAACGGCGCGAGCGTCGTGGTGTGCGCGGTCAGCGCGCTGACCCGGCGGCGCAGCCGGGACGGCAGCACCTGTTCGAGCTTCGTCAGCGCCCGCACGGACGTCTCCTCGATGCCGGACACCGTGCCGTTGGCCGCGGTGCGCAGCCCGACGGCGACCGCGACGGCCTCGTCGTCGTCCAGCAGCAGCGGCGGCAGCTCGGCGCCCGCGCCCAGCTGGTACCCGCCGGTGACGCCCGAGGTCGCGTTCACCGGGTAGCCGAGGCTGCGCAGCTTGTCCACGTCGCGCCGCACCGTCCGCACGTCCACGCCGAGGCGACCGGCGAGGTCCGCCCCGGTCCAGTCGCGGCGCACCTGCAACAGCGACAGCAGGCGCAGCAGTCGAGCCGAGGTCTCCAGCATGGGGCCGAGTCTCGCACCCATCGCGGACAGCTGTTGTCCGCGATGGGTGGCGGTCACGGCCGCTGGTCGATTACGCGCCGCATCTTGCCGACCGACCGCTCCAACGACTCCGGGTCCACGACCCGCACTTCGACGCTGACCCCGACGCCGTCCTTGACCCTGGTGCGGATCTCGTCGGCGGCGGATCCCCGGCGGTCGGCCGTGGTGTCTGGGCGCGCTTCGACCAGCACGGTGAGGCAGTCCAGCCGGTCCTTGCGGGTCAGCAGGATCTGGAAGTGCGGCGAGACCCCGTCGACGCGGAGCACGATCTCCTCGATCTGGGTCGGGAAGACGTTGACGCCGCGCAGGATGATCATGTCGTCGGTGCGGCCGGTGACCTTCTCCATCCGCCGGAACGCGGGCCGCGCGGTGCCCGGCAGCAGCTTCGTCAGGTCGCGGGTGCGGTACCGGATGATCGGCAGCGCTTCCTTGGTGAGCGAGGTGAACAGCAGCTCGCCGTCCTCGCCGTCGGGCCGCGACTCCGCCGTGTCCGGGTCGATCACCTCGGGGAGGAAGTGGTCCTCCCACACGTGCAGCCCGTCCTTGGTCTCCACGCACTCCTGAGCGACGCCGGGCCCCATGACCTCGGACAGGCCGTAGACGTCGACGGCGTCGAGGTCCGCGCGCTCCTCGATCTCGGTGCGCATCTGCTCGGTCCACGGCTCCGCGCCGAAGATGCCGGTCTTGAGGGAGCTGGTGCGCGGGTCGATCCCCTGGCGCTCGAACTCGTCCAGCAGCGTCAGCATGTACGAGGGGGTCACCATGACGACCTCGGGCCGGAAGTCGGTGATGATCTGCACCTGCCGGGCGGTCATGCCGCCCGACGCGGGGATGACCGTCGCGCCGAGCTTCTCCGCGCCGTAGTGCGCGCCGAGTCCGCCGGTGAACAGGCCGTAGCCGTAGGCGACGTGGACCTTGTGCCCCGGCCGCCCGCCCGCCGCGAAGATGGACCGCGCCATGACCGTCGCCCACGTGTCGATGTCGCGCTCGGTGTAGCCGACGACGGTGGGCTTGCCGGTGGTGCCGCTGGAGGCGTGGATGCGCCGCACGTCCTCCTGCGGGACGGCGAACATGCCGAACGGGTAGTTGTCGCGCAGGTCCTGCTTGGTGGTGGCGGGGAACTTCGCCAGGTCGGCCAGGTCGCGGCAGTCGTCGGGGTGCACGCCCGCGGCGTCGAACTTGGCGCGGTAGAAGGGGACGTTCGCGTAGGCGTGGTGGAGCGTCCACCGCAGGCGTTCGAGTTGGAGGGCCCGCAGCTCGTCGACGCCGAGGCGTTCGACGGCGGTCAGGTCGGCCGGGGCGGGGGGCGCGCCGAGACGCTTCGACTGGGAGGTGGTGGTCACGAGGAGGCCTCTCCGCGAGGTTTACCGACCGAACGGACGGTAATTAGCGGCAGTGCCCCGGTCAAGCGTGATCGCGCGTGGTGTCAGGCGAACCTGTCGGCCGGGTCGTTCACCAGCGCGCGGGACCGCTGCGCGCTCATCGCGACGGCTTACAGCGTGGCCAGGGCGTGCTCGTACCGGGCGATGTGCGCCGCGTTCTCCAGGTGCACCGTGGCGGCTCCGAAGTGGTTCGGACGGCGCTCGGTGAACTCCTCGCCACCGGACGCCAACCCGCATGCGTGGACTGGCAACTCCTGACGGACGCGGGTCGATCACTCCCGCCGCGCCACCTCCGGCCACACCACGACCACCGGCACCCCGGACGCGCGGGCGTGTTCGACCACGTCGCCGGTGCCGCCCTTGCCGCCCGCCAGCTGGCCGTCCCATACGGCCACCAGCAGTTCGACGCTGGCGAGCATCCGCTCGTTCGCCGCCACGTACGCCTGCCGCCCGGACAGCATGAACGGCAGCACGCTGACGATGTCCGCCTGCGCGATCAGCTCGTCGTACGCCGCCACGCGTTCCGGTTTGAGCTTGGCGCGGTAGTCCATCGCGGGCAGCACGACCTCGACCTTGCCGCCCAGTTCCAGGACCACCCGCGCGAACACCTGGTCCGCGCCGGGGGCCAAGCAGGTCACCCCGATGAGGGATGACCTGCCCGACGTCTCCTCGACGAGCACCGCGCGGACGGCCGCGTGCACGGCGTCCACGCACTCCGGCACCAGGTTGCTGTGCCCGGTGATGCCAATCCGCATTCAGGCCGTCCGCATGGCGCGGATCGCGTCGCGCGTGTCCTGGACACCGGGCAGGTCCCGGTGCCTCTCCGACTCCTTGGAGAAGTCCTGCAACTTGCGCAGGACCCGCCCCGACGAGAGCCGCTCCGCCGTCGGGAGGACCTCCTTGATCAGGGCGCAGGCCTCTTCCGGCTGGCCTGCCACCATCTTGGTCCGAGCCAGCCCGATCACGTCGAACGCCCGGTTGCGCAACTTCGACGGGTCGCGCAGGTCGAGCGCCCGGCGGATGTGCTTCTCGGCCGCCACCGCCAGCCTGGGGTCGTGCGCGGCCGCGAGGTCGCGCGTGCGGGCCCCGATGACGCCTTCCATCTCGGCCTCGTCGAAGCTGTGCAGCCACCACGGCTCGTCGTCGGCCTTGCGCCTGCTGAAGCTGTCCTGCGCCAGGCCGACGACCCGTTCGAACTCCCGCACCTGACCCATCTGGGCGTACGCCCACCCCTCCCTGGTGAGCAGCAGCGCCTGCAGGGTCGGTGTAGCCGTGCGCCGGGTGCCGTACTGGGCGAGCTGCACGAGTTCCAGCCCGTCCTCGGGACGCCCGAGGTCGAACATCTGCCTGGCCATCGCGGCCAGGCACAGCGCGGCGAACGGGTCGTTGCGGCCCGCCTTCGCCATGCGGACACCGAGCACGTAGTAGCGCTGGGCCGCGTCGTGCAGCCCCGCGTCCCACGACATGCTCGCCGCCACCTTGGACAGTTCCGCGCCGATGAAGAAGGCCCGTTCCGTCGTCGGACCCGCCGGTGCGCGCGTCAGCCTCTCGGCCAGCTCGTCTAGCTGACCGAGGACCGCCTTGCGGGCCAACCCGAACCCGCCCCTGCCGCCCCAACCGCGCAACCCGTCCGCGACGTGCTGGAGTGCCGCCAGTTCCTCCTCGCTGATCGCCGTGCTCGACGACCACCTCGCCATCGTCTGCAACGGGTGCAGCCACCGCTGAAGCGGCTCGACCAGTGCGGGACCCACTGCCACAGCGGCCGCTCCCGCGAGCGCCGCTCGTCTGCTGATCGCCAAGTCGTTCCTCGCCGTCTCCTCGACCGATCGGGCAATGCTCGACGCGTCCCACGCCGCGTCGAGCACATCGGGCGGGGCAGCCGTTTCCGGGCCCGCCTGGCTCTGGATGCCGGACCGGTCGAACCACAACCGGTCGCCGGGGATGCCCAGCGCCTGCGCGAAGTGGCGCAGGCGGTCCATCCGGTCGATCGGGTTCTCACCGCTCTCGTACCGGGACAGTTGTGCCTGGCTGATGCCCAGCCAGGAAGCCATGCGGTCCTGGGTGACCCTGCTGACGTGCTGCGGGTGGCGGCGGTACGCGGCGAGGACCGCGCCCATGTCCCGCGCGGTCAGCGCACCGGCGATCGCCGGGTGGTCCCAGAACTCGGTGGGCACCTCGGGCGGACCGAACACGTCGGCCCGAGCGTTGCGCCTGCACCGGTGGCACAGCCGATCGGAGTTGTCGGCGGCGATCAACGCCCCGCACGGGCATGCGCGCCTGGAACTGGATGCCCTTGGGCTCATCTGTGCCATGGCCTTCGCTCCCGTCACTGAGCGTGCACACAAGTGTATGCCGCGGTGATCGTGAGTCCATGCATTTCCTGCATAAGTCAGGGTCGACGTCCGGAAACGAGTCCGGTGACTCCGAGTGGTGGATACCGGTGATGCATCCGGTGCATGAGCACCACCCGCCGAGCGTGTGGTGCCCGCGTTCCCGGACCCGCACCCTGCACCCATCACCGTCAACGGGCCTGATCCCCGTGCCGGAGGACGCCAGCACGTGCCGGAGAGCGACCACCCGAACAGGGAGGACGACCGCCCATGAGCATCACCGCCGCCACCACCTCCGAGACCGCCAAGCGACCGGGAGTGCCGCACAGCCGAGCCCACGAGCAGTTACTGGGCGAGGCGATCGCCGGGTACCGGCTCCTCGGGTGGCGGGTGTCCGTCACCGAACAGGGCGTCTTCCTCCCGCTCGGTCCCTCGACCACCGCGCTCGCCATGCCCGCGAGAATCGGCTCCCGCGTGCTCGCCGACCTCAAGGCCCGCATGCTGGCGGGCCCGGTCACCGTCATCCCCGGCCCGCGCGAGCACTGGATCTTCCTGGCCGAACTGGTCGCCCTGCTGCCGACCCACCTCAAGGCCCCACCGGAGGTGCAGTTCGTCCGGTCACCGCAGCGCATCGCACTGCCGCCGACCATGACCCGCTACGGCTCACTCCGCTGGGCCAACCCGCCATCGCACAGCAGGCACTGGTTCCCGCCGTTCACGGCGGTACTGGCACTGGCTCGCAGCGCCGCGGCGAACGACCGCTGATTTCCGGTGGGTGCCCCGCGCGCCCACAGGAATGCCCGTCCGCTGGACGGGTAGCACGTTTTCCTCTGTTCTCGGGGATCGAGCAGAGAAGACGGGCCAGGCGCCACTCGGCCGAACAGCCGAGGAGCACAGGGCCGCACACGAAGCACCTGGCCACGGAAACCCCGCGACCAGGTGCTCGGCTCGTTCCAGGACAGTTTCCCAGGCCACCGGACCGAGCCAGTTCTTGAGCAGGCCAGCTTGCCGCAGACCAGCTTGCCGCAGACCAGCTTGAGCAGGTCAGCTTGTTCAGATCGGCGACCTGAGACCCAACCACGGCCCAAGCGGAAGCACGCACCAAGCCGACACCCGCACTTCCCCCGCCGCCCCGATCCGAAGCGCCCTCAGCTTCGAGCTTCGTTTGTCAAGGCATCTTTCCCGCCTTGACAAATCAAGCTCGAAGATCGAGACAATCGCGCGAGCGGGGTGACGACCTCCACCGCAGCACCGACCAGGCGTCCCCCGTGGAGCAGGACCCCCCGACACACACGCTAAGACAGGGGTACGACATTTCCGGCGGCGAGCGCTCAACCGCACCCGCCCACCCACCAGCCGGGGCCAAACCAGCCGCACCACCCGACCGGCGGCCGCGCCACCGCCCGGCAGCCGCGCCACGACCCGGCACCCCACCCCAACCACCCGGCACCCGGCACCCGGCACCCGCGCCACTCAACCGGCACCCCCACCACCCGGCACCCCCACCACCCGGCACCCGCCCACCCGAAAGCCGGCCCGCCCCCAGGCACACTGTCGACGTGAACCGCCGAACCCTCCTCTGCGGCCTGGCAGCCCTCTCCGTCACCGGCTGCGCCACCGCCGCCACCAGGAAGACCCCCGGCCCCGGCACCGCCAAACCAGGCGACCGCCTGGCCGCGCTGAAGGACCTCCCGGTAGGCGGCGGCGCCCTCGTCGACACCCCCGGCAACGGCCAACTCCTCCTCACCCGTCCCACCGAGGACCGGGTGAGGGCGTTCAACCCGTCCTGCCCCCACCAGGGCACCACGGTCAACCCGCCGACGGCGGGCGAGATCGCCTGCCCGACCCACAGGAGCGGCTTCGACCCGGACACCGGAGCGGTTCGCGCTGGTCCAGCCCCCAGGGGCCTGACCGAGATCCCGGTAACGATCACCGGGGCGGATGTCCTCCTAGCCTGAAGACTCGCTGAATCTGCCGTTCCGCTGAACCCTTGATCCACCAAACGCGTAATTGTCGGGTGTAGCCCGAACCACCACACCACCACTACGCGGAGGATCGGTTTTGACTTCCTTGGCCGAGAACGCAGGTCCACTGACTTCCCGCAGGTCGATGCTGTGCGGGCTCGCTGTCGCGATGGTCGTGCCCGGCGGGCTCGCCGCGTGCAGCACGACGACCACCAACCCGAGCACCGGTGGCACGACCGGCGGCGGGTCGACCCCGACCGGCGGCGGCACCCCCACGGGTGGCGGCACAGCCACGGGTGGCAGCACCGGGAGCGCGGGCGCGGCGGGTCTGGCGGCCCTGGCCGACGTGCCGGACGGCGGTGGCCTGATCGTCGAGTCCGGCGGCAAGCCGCTGGTGCTCACCCGCGCCGGTGACGTCGTCAAGGCGTTCGGCGCGGCCTGCCCCCACGCGGGCACGACGGTCAGCCCGCCCAAGGGCGGGCTCATCACCTGCCCGAACCACGGCAGCCAGTTCGGCGCGACGGACGGGTCGCTGAAGAAGGGGCCTTCGACGAAGGGCCTGACGGAGGTGCCGGTGAAGGTCGACGGCGACCAGGTGGTCATGGCCTGAGAGCGCTGACGGGTCGGCCACGCGCAGAACTGTCGGTGGCCGCACGTAGGCTTGTCCCGTGGCCGACCCGTCGACCTACCGACCCTCACCCGGCACCATCCCGGAAGCTCCCGGCGTCTACAAGTTCCGCGACGCCGGCGGCCGTGTGGTGTACGTGGGCAAGGCGAAAAGCCTGCGTTCCCGGTTGAACTCGTACTTCGCCGACCTCGCCGGGCTGCACGACCGCACCCGGCAGATGGTGACGACGGCCGCCAGTGTCGAGTGGACGATCGTCAGCACCGAGGTCGAGGCGCTCCAGCTCGAGTACAACTGGATCAAGGAGTTCGACCCGCGGTTCAACGTCCGGTACCGGGACGACAAGTCCTACCCGGTCCTCGCGGTCACGCTGCACGAGCAGTTCCCCCGGCTCTACGTCTACCGCGGGCCGCGCCGCAAGGGCGTCCGCTACTTCGGTCCGTACGCGCACGCGTGGGCGATCCGCGAGACGCTGGACCTGCTGCTGCGGGTGTTCCCCGCGCGCACCTGCTCGGCGGGCGTGTTCAAGCGGCACAACCAGATGGGCCGCCCCTGCCTGCTCGGCTACATCGACAAGTGCTCCGCCCCGTGCGTCGGCCGGGTCAGCCCGGACGAGCACCGCGACATCGTGGACGACTTCTGCGACTTCCTCGCGGGCAGGACGGACGCGATGGTGCGCCGCGTCGAGAAGGAGATGCTGGCCGCCTCGGAGGAGTTGGAGTTCGAGCGCGCCGCCCGCCTGCGCGACAACCTCGGGGCGCTGCGCCGGGCGCTGGAGAAGCAGGCCGTGGTGCTCGGCGACGGCACGGACGCGGACGTCGTCGCGTTCGCGCAGGACGAGCTGGAGGCCTCGGTCCAGGTCTTCCACGTCCGCGGCGGCCGGGTGCGCGGCCAGCGCGGGTGGGTGGTCGACAAGGTCGAGGAGGTCGACGTCGTCGGGCTGGTCGACCAGTTCGTCACCCAGTTCTACGGCGAGCAGGTCGAGGGCGTCGAGTCCAGCGGCGTGGTCGCGATGGCCGTGCCGCGCGAGGTGCTCGTCCCCGAACTGCCGGGCGACGCCGAGGTCCTCGAACGCTGGCTCACCGACCTGCGCGGCAGCAAGGTGCAGATCCGGGTGCCGCAGCGCGGCGACAAGCGGGCGCTGATGGAGACGGTCGCGCGCAACGCGCTGGAGCAGTTCCAGCTGCACAAGCTCAAGCGCGCGGGCGACCTGACGGCCCGGTCGGCCGCGCTCCAGGAACTCCAGGAGCTGCTCGGGCTCGACACGGCCCCGCTGCGCATCGAGTGCACGGACATCAGCCACGTCCAGGGCACGGACGTGGTCGCCTCGCTCGTGGTGTTCGAGGACGGGCTGGCGCGCAAGTCCGAGTACCGCCGGTTCGCGATCCGCGAGGCCGCCGACGAGGGCGACGTGGCCTCCATCGCGGAGGTCGTGCGGCGCCGGTTCCAGGCGTTCCTGCGCGAGACGGCCAACGACGCGCCAGGCCAGGTGCCCGGCATCGACCCCGAGACGGGCAAGCCGCGCCGGTTCTCCTACGCGCCCAACCTGCTGGTGGTCGACGGCGCGGGCCCGCAGGCGGCCGCCGCCGCGGACGTCCTGGCAGAGCTGGGCATCACCGACGTGGCCGTGATCGGCCTTGCCAAGCGGCTGGAGGAGGTGTGGGTGCCCGGCGAACCCGACCCGGTGATCCTGCCCCGCGCCAGCGAAGCCCTCTACCTGCTGCAACGGGTGCGCGACGAGGCGCACCGGTTCGCGATCGCGTACCACCGGCAGAAGCGGTCCAAGCGGATGACCACGTCGGAACTCGACGAGGTGCCCGGTCTCGGGCAGACCCGCAAGGCCGCCCTGCTCAAGCACTTCGGCTCGCTGAAGAAGCTTCGTGAAGCGAGCGTCGACGAGATCAGCGGTGTGCCCGGCGTGGGCAGGCGCACCGCGGAAGCCGTGCACGCGTCCCTGACGACGGGGACCGGCTCGGCGAGCACCGAAGGGGAGACATCGTGAGTGCACCGGCCGGCGAGAAGTCCGGCATCGAAGTCGCGGTCGTGACCGGCCTGTCGGGGGCGGGGCGGAGCACGGCCGCGAAGTGCTTGGAGGACCTCGGCTGGTTCGTGGTCGACAACCTGCCGCCCGAGCTGATCGCGACCATGGTCGAGCTGGGCGCGCAGGCGCGCGGCGCGATCACCAGGGTCGCGGTCGTGATGGACGTGCGCAGCCGCGCGTTCACCGAGGACCTGGCCGCCATCATCAAGGACCTCGACGCCCGCGGCTACAAGCCGAAGGTGCTGTTCCTGGAGGCGACCGACGACGTGCTGATCCGCCGGTTCGAGGCGGTCAGGCGAGGCCACCCGATGCAGGGGGACGGGCGGCTCGCGGACGGCATCGAGTCCGAGCGGATCCTGCTGACGCCGCTGCGCGAGGAAGCGGACCTGGTGCTCGACACCTCGGCGCTGTCCATCCACCAGCTGCGCGCCAAGATCGAGGACACGTTCGGCACCGAGTCGGCGACCCGCACCCGCGTGACGGTGCTGTCGTTCGGCTACAAGTACGGCCTGCCGATGGACTCCGACCTCGTCATGGACGTCCGGTTCCTGCCGAACCCGTTCTGGATCCCGGAGCTGCGCGAGCAGACCGGCTTGGACGGCGAGGTCCGCAACTACGTGCTCAGCCAGGAAGGCGCCGAGGAGTTCCTCGACCGCTACCACGAGCTGCTGCGCCTGATCGGCGCGGGCTACCGGCGCGAGGGCAAGCGGTACCTGACCCTCGCCGTCGGCTGCACGGGCGGCAAGCACCGCAGCGTCGCGATCTCGGAGGAGCTGGCGTCGCGGCTGGCCACCGAGGACGGCATGGCCGTGAAGGTCGTCCACCGGGATCTGGGTCGGGAGTGACTGGCCCATCGGCGGAGCCGATCACCGGGCGGAGTGGTCCTGGGAATTTTCGAGCTGTCGCCTTGGGCGGGGGCCACGGCCTCCACGCGACGCTCACCGCGCTGCGGCTGCTCACCGACGACGTGACGGCCGTGGTCACGGTGGCGGACGACGGTGGTTCGTCCGGTCGGCTGCGCCGCGAACTGGGGCTGCTGCCGCCCGGCGACCTGCGCAAGGCCATGGCCGCCCTGGCGGGCACGGACGAGTCCAGCAGGCTGTGGACCGGCCTGTTCCGGCACCGCTTCGGCGGCACCGGGGCGCTGGCCGGCCACGCCGTGGGGAACCTGGTGCTCGCCGGCCTGCTGGAGCAGCTCGGCGACCCGGTCGCGGTGCTCGACGAGGCCTGCAAGCTGCTGGGCGTGCGCGGCCGCGTGCTGCCGATGAGCGTCCAGCCGTTGCAGATCGAGGCGGACGTGCTCGGCCTGGACGAGGACGTGACGCAGGTGCGCCGCATCCGGGGCCAGGTCGCCGTCGCCACGACTCCCGGCCGGGTCGAGCGGATCCGGCTGCGCGGTCCAGGCGGGGAACGGGCGCGCGGCTGCCCGCAGGCCGTCGAAGCGGTGCTCGGCGCTGACGTGGTGCTGCTCGGACCGGGCTCGTGGTTCACCAGCGTGCTGCCGCACCTGCTCGTGCCGGAACTGCGCGAAGCGCTCGAAGCGACCTCCGCGAAGCGGGTCGTGGTGCTGAACCTCGTCCCCCAACCGGGCGAAACCGAAGGCTTCTCGCCGGAGCTGCACCTCGACGTCCTCTGGCAGCACGCGCCGGATCTGAAGGTCGACGCCGTCATCGCGGACGTCGACTCGGTGCCCGTCCCGGACCGCTTGCGCCGCGCCGCCGCTGCTCTGGGCGCTGTGGCGCTGCTGGAACCGATCGCGGCAGAGGGCGAACCGGAGCGCCACGACCCCGCCGCGTTGGCCGCCAGTCTGCGCCACGCGTTGGGTGGCCCCGGTGAAAGCGCCGGTCAGGCGTCCAGTACAACGCTCCACAGGAGTAGTCAGCACAGGGGAGGCGAGGAATCATGGCGATGACCTCGGCGGTCAAGGACGAGCTGAGCAGGCTCGCCGTCTCGAAGACCTGCTGCCGCCGTGCCGAGGTGTCCTCGCTGCTGCGGTTCGCCGGAGGCCTGCACATCGTGGCGGGCCGGGTGGTGGTGGAGGCAGAGGTCGACCTCGGGTCCACGGCGCGCAGGCTGCGCCGCGAGATCCACGAGCTCTACGGGCACCAGTCGGAGGTCTTCACGATCACCTCCAGCGGCTTGCGCAAGGGAACCCGCTACGTCGTGCGGGTGGTGAAGGACGGGGAGGGCCTGGCCAGGCAGACCGGTCTGCTGGACCCTCGCGGCAGGCCGGTTCGCGGCCTGCCCGCACCGGTCGTGTCCGGAGGTGTCTGCGACGCCGAGGCGGCGTGGCGGGGCGCGTTCCTGGCCCACGGTTCGTTGACCGAACCGGGGCGGTCGTCGTCGCTGGAGATCACCTGCCCTGGGCCGGAAGCGGCGTTGGCGCTGGTCGGAGCGGCTCGGCGGATGGGGATCGCGTCGAAGTCCCGCGAGGTGCGCGGGGCGGAACGGGTCGTGATCCGCGACGGTGACGCCATCGGCGCGATGCTGACCCGGCTCGGCGCGCACGACAGCGTGCTGGCCTGGGAAGAACGCCGGATGCGGCGCGAGGTCCGCGCCACGGCCAACCGCCTGGCCAACTTCGACGACGCGAACCTGAGGCGCTCGGCAAGGGCGGCCGTCGCCGCCGCCGCTCGGGTGCAGAGGGCACTGGAGATCCTCGGGACCGAGGCACCGGACCACCTGGCTGCCGCGGGGGCGTTGCGGCTGGCGCACCGGCAGGCTTCGCTGGAGGAGCTGGGGCAGCTGTCGGAGCCCCAGATGACGAAGGACGCTGTTGCCGGACGCATAAGGCGGTTGTTGGCGATGGCGGACAAGCGCGCCAAGGACCTCGGGATGGACGACACGGAGTCGGCTGTCACGGCGGACATGCTCGAGGCAGAGGTGTAGTCGGCGGTTCTGTTTCGGGGGTGGGGCCTGGGGTGGCTCGGCCGTCGCTGTGGTGTTGGCTTCGTTGTTGTGGCCGGGCGCTGGGCCCGCTGTTTTAGGGGCCTGGGGGTTCCGGCTTCGGTTGTCGTCGTGGCTGGGCGCTGGGTTCGCTGCGGTCGTGGCCGGGATTCTGGCTCTGCTGCCGTTGTGGCCGAGCGCTGTCTCCGCTGCCGTCGTGCTGTGGCCGATTTGACTCGGGGACCCCTTGATTTGACCCTTGATCGGGCTAAAAGGGCAGTCCCGAAAGCCTGCCCGATCTCCAATTTTAAGGGTCAAATCCCCCGAGTAAAATCGGCCACGTTTGAGGCCCTAGCCTCCGGTTGGTTGTGGGGCGGCAGTCCTGGCGCGGCAAGGACTTGGTCCACTACTGCCCGAGCGTGCAGCACAATTCGGTCAACCATGCCTAGGCGCAGCAGCACTTTCTGGCTGCTGCTGTCAGTGTGGCAACTCAACTTGGGCCACGTTCAGGCAAGCGGAAGCACGCAACTGATCCGTCGCCCGCACTTCCCCCGTCGCCCCGATCCGCAGCGTCCTCAGCAGTTTCGGTCGTTTGTCAAGGCATCTTTCCCGCCTTGACAAATCACCGAAACTGATCGAGACAATTGAGCGAGCGGGGGGACGAGTCCACCGCGACCGGGTAGCAACCCGGCTGAAAGTCGAGCGCCCATCCGAACGGCAGGCCAAGGCGGCCCCGGCAGAGCGGGCCCTCAACGCGGGAGGCCAACAGAGCAAGCCCTTAACGCGGTAGGCCGGCGCAGCAGGCCCTAACGCAGCACGCCCCCAACAAACAGCCACCCCACCCACGCAATCCGCCATGCGGAAGCATTCTTCTGTGATGTGGATTTCCCCTGCCTAGCGGTTGCTCGACCTGCATCCCGCCCCGACACTGGACGAGCACCCCCTTCCTCCGTCCGGGTGCTCAGCCTCTGGGATTAACACCGCCGCAACCTGGATTTTCTTGTTCGATCAAGAGATCCTGTAGGTCCACGTGACCAGGGCCGCAGCGATGGGGATAGGCTGCTTGTGGCTGACTGAAAGCCCATCCGTACGCCCTGGCGCATTCCGCCAGTCGAGCATCGAGGAGACGTACCGTGACGGTTCGCGTAGGTGTCAATGGTTTCGGCCGCATCGGTCGCAACTTCTGGCGCGCCGTTCAGGCCAGTGGGCACGACATCGAGATCGTCGCGTTCAACGACCTCGGTGACGTCAAGACCATGGCGCACCTGCTCAAGTACGACAGCATCCTCGGGCGTCTGCCGTTCGACGTGTCCGTGAACGACGAGGGCATCTCGGTCGACGGCAAGACCATCAAGGCGCTGGCCGAGCGCGACCCCGGCAAGCTGCCGTGGAAGGACCTTGGCGTCGACGTGGTCGTCGAGTCCACCGGTTTCTTCACCGACGCGAACGTCGCGCGCAAGCACGTCGACGAGGGTGGCGCGAAGAAGGTCATCATCTCGGCGCCCGCCAAGAACGAGGACCTCACGGTCGTGCTCGGCGCGAACGAGGACAAGTACGACGGCTCGCAGACCGTCATCTCCAACGCCTCGTGCACGACGAACTGCCTCGCGCCGCTGGCGAAGGTCCTGCACGACGCCTTCACCATCGAGCGTGGCCTCATGACCACGATCCACGCGTACACGCAGGACCAGAACCTGCAGGACGCGCCGCACAGCGACCTCCGCCGTGCGCGCGCCGCCGCGGTGAACATCGTGCCGACGAGCACCGGTGCCGCGAAGGCCATCGGGCTGGTCCTGCCGGAGCTCAAGGGCAAGCTGGACGGCTACGCGCTGCGCGTGCCGATCCCCACCGGCTCCGCGACCGACCTGACCGTGACGCTGGGCCGCGAGACCACCGTCGAAGAGGTCAACGCCGCGTACAAGGCCGCCGCCGAGGGCGCGCTCAAGGGCTACCTGCGCTACAACACGGACCCGATCGTCTCCTCGGACATCGTGACGGACCCGGCGTCGTGCATCTTCGACGCGCCGCTGACCAAGGTCATCGGCGACCAGGTCAAGGTCGTCGGCTGGTACGACAACGAGTGGGGCTACTCCAACCGCCTCGTGGACCTCGTCAACCTCGTCGCCTCCAAGCTCTGAGGGCACGGTGAAGACTCTTAGCGACCTGCTCGCCGAGGGTGTGTCGGGTCGGCGCGTCCTCGTGCGCGCCGACCTGAACGTGCCGCTCGACGGCGACAAGATCACCGACGACGGCCGCGTGCGCGCGTCGGTGCCGACCATCCAGGCGCTCACCGGGGCCGGTGCCCGCGTCCTCGTGGCCGCCCACCTCGGCCGCCCGAAGGGCGAGCCGGACCCGAAGTTCTCGCTCGCCCCGGTCGCCGTGCGGCTGGGCGAGCTGCTCGGGGCCCCGGTGGAGATCGGGACCGAGGCCGGAGCCGACGGCACCGTGGTGCTGCTGGAGAACATCCGCTTCGACGCCCGCGAGACCAGCAAGGTCGACGCGGAGCGCGAAGCCCTCGCCGACGAGCTGGCCGCCAAGGCGGACTCGTTCGTCTCCGACGGCTTCGGCGTCGTGCACCGCAAGCAGGCGTCGGTCTACGACGTCGCGAAGAAGCTGCCCGCCTACGCGGGTGGCCTCGTGCTCTCCGAGGTCCAGGTGCTGCACAAGCTCACCGAGGACCTGAAGCGCCCGTACGTCGTGGTGCTCGGCGGCGCGAAGGTGTCCGACAAGCTCGGCGTCATCGCGAACCTGCTGTCCAAGGTCGACCGCCTGCTCGTCGGCGGCGGCATGGCGTACACCTTCCTCAAGGCCCAGGGCCACGAGGTCGGCAACTCGCTGCTCCAGGCGGACCAGCTCGACCAGGTCCGCGGCTTCCTCGCCGAGGCGGAGGAGCGCGGCGTGGAACTGGTGCTCCCGGTCGACGTGCTGGCCGCGACGAAGTTCGCGCCCGACGCCGAGTTCGAGGTCGTGGACGCCACCGCGATCCCGGCCGACCGCGAGGGCCTGGACATCGGTCCGAAGACCCGCGAGCTGTTCGCGAGCAAGCTGGCCGACGCGGCCACCGTGTTCTGGAACGGCCCGATGGGCGTGTTCGAGTTCGAGTCCTTCGCCGGTGGCACGCGCGCCGTCGCCGAGGCGCTCGTCAAGAGCGACGCCTTCACCGTCGTCGGCGGCGGTGACTCCGCGGCCGCCGTGCGCGCGCTGGGCCTCCCCGAGGACGGCTTCTCGCACATCTCCACCGGTGGTGGGGCCTCCCTGGAGTTCCTTGAGGGCAAGGAACTCCCCGGCGTTTCCGTTTTGGAGCAGTGATGGCCTCCCGTCTGCCGCTCATCGCGGGCAACTGGAAGATGAACCTCAACCACCTCGAGGCCATCTCCCTGACGCAGAAGATCGCGTTCTCGCTGCCGGAGAAGTACTACGCCAAGGTCGAGGTGGCGGTGCTCCCGCCGTTCACCGACATCCGCAGCGTGCAGACGCTGACGGACGGCGACAAGCTGCTCCTCAAGTACGGCGCGCAGGACATCTCCGCGTTCGACTCCGGCGCCTACACCGGTGAGATCTCGGGCCTGATGCTCGCGAAGCTCGGCTGCACCTACGTCACCGTCGGGCACTCCGAGCGCCGCGAGTACCACAACGAGTCCGACGAGCTGGTCAACCGCAAGGTGAAGGCCGCGCTCAAGCACGGGATCACGCCGATCCTGTGCGTCGGCGAGCAGTTGGACGTCCGCGAAGCGGGCAACCACGTGGCGCACTGCAACACCCAGCTCGTCGAAGGCCTCAAGGGCCTCACCGGCGAGCAGGTCGCCAAGGTCGTCATCGCCTACGAGCCCGTGTGGGCCATCGGCACCGGCCGCGTCGCCAGCTCCACCGACGCGCAGGAGGTCTGCGCGGCGCTCCGCGTCCAGCTCGCCGAGAAGTACGGCGAAGAGGTCGCGGCGACCGTGCGGGTGCTCTACGGCGGTTCGGTGAAGTCCGGGAACATCGGCGAGCTCATCGCCCAGAAGGACGTCGACGGCGCCCTCGTGGGCGGCGCGAGCCTCCAGGCCGACGAGTTCGCCAAGCTGTGCGCGCTCGCCGCGGGCGGCCCACTACCCTGATCCTGAACAATCCCTTTTTCCACAGGGTGGGTCCACGTTCGGCAGTTGAACCGGTACTCTGTGGCGTCAACTGCCTGACAGCGAGGAAGAAATGATCCTGTTCCTTCAGATCCTTTTGATCGTCACCAGCCTGCTGCTGATCCTGCTGGTGCTGCTCCACCGCGGTCGTGGTGGCGGCCTGTCCTCGTTGTTCGGTGGCGGCATGCAGTCGAGCCTGTCCGGCTCCAGCGTGGTGGAGAAGAACCTGGACCGACTGACGCTGTTCGTCGGCGCGGTGTGGGTCATCGCCATCGTCGGGATCGGGCTGCTCGTCAAGGTCGGCTGAGCTCGGGTCTATCAGGCGCAGGACAACCACGTGGTGGGGGTGTAAGGGTCGATGGCTGGTGGTAACGCGATTCGCGGTACCCGCGTCGGCGCAGGTCCGATGGGTGAATCGGAGCGCGGGGAGTCCGCGCCCCGGAATCGGGTCTCGTACTGGTGTGCGAACGGGCACGAGTCACGGCCGTCGTTCGCGATGGAGGCTGACGTCCCCGAGGTCTGGGACTGCCCGCGCTGCGGGCTCCCGGCCGGACGGGACGAGCAGGCCCCGCCTGCTCCTCCGCGCAACGAGCCGTACAAGACTCACCTGGCGTACGTGAAGGAACGGCGTTCCGACGCCGACGGCGAAGCGATCCTCCAGGAAGCGCTCACCAAGCTGCGGAAGCAGCGCGAAGTGCCGTAAATCGGACGACGACACGAAGGCCCGCACCTTTCGAGGTGCGGGCCTTCGTCGTGCTTTAGGCCGAATGGGCGTGCATTCGCGCGAGCGGATGCGGAATTCGGTTCCGCGCAATTCGGTGCGGAACCGATGCACTTCAGTTCTTGGCGGGCAGTCGCAGAGCGCTGAACTGGCGGCGCAGCATCGTCGCCCCGATCAGGACGAAGAACACCAGCACCACGAGCGTCGACGACGTTCCGCTGGTGCCGCTCGTCAACGACACGTCGACGCTGCCGACGAGCAGGATGTCGCACTGGGCCCGGATGACGTGGCGGCCGGGTTCGATCGTGCCGAACTCGACGGGCGAGTTGAACTTGCCCGCGCTGTCCGCCTTCGCGGTGCCGACGTTCTCGTCCTTCGACGTGAGCCGCACCTCCGACCCCGGCGCGCACCCGGTGCCGGTCGCGTTGAGCTGGTCGCCGGGCTGGATGTTGTCCTTGTCCAGCGTCAGCGCGCCGTCCGCGTCGATCGGGAGCGTCGTCGGAACGCCGCTGCTGCTGGACGACGACGAGGACGAGGACGAACCGGAGTCCGTGGTCGTAGTGGTCGTCACCGCGGTGGTGGTCGTGGTCGTCACGCCGGGAGGCGGCGGGGCGGTGGTCGTCGTGACGACCACCGGCGGGGGCGTCGTCGTGGTGACCACCGGGGGAGGGGTGGTGGTCGTGACGGGCGGCGGGACGACGACGGTGAAGGTGGTCCGCGCCGTGTTGCACACGCCTTGCGCGACAACGGTGTGGGAGCCGGCCGGAGCACCCGCGGGCACGGCCACGCCCACCGAGCCGCCACGGGTGCGGCCCGTCGTGCCGCTGCCGATCTGCTGCTGGTTGTCCCAGAGGATCGAGACGCCGTCGCCCTTCGAGCAGACGTAGGTGAAGTTGGACCACGTCACCGTGAACCCCGCGCCGGGCGCGGCCGAGTTCGGCGACGCCGTCACCGCGGGCGGCTGCTGCGCGGTCAAGGTCGGTTGTTGCTGCTCGACCAGGGTCGGCCGAACCGGCGTCGGCTGCCGCTGCGCGGTAGCGGGTGTGACCGCGAGCACCGTAACGGAGAGCACGGCCAAGCCGAGTACACCTAGTGTTCTGGTCGCCCGCATGGCCATCTCCTGGAATGTGTCGCTGTCGGCGGCGCCGGAATGTAGCATCCGCCCGCAGACGCCGTGCTGAACTTGAGGTGCATCGTGAGACGTTCGACCAGCGCTGCGGGTTCACTGCTGCTGTTCGGAATTTTGCTGGGATCGGCTCAGGTGGCGCTCGCGGCGCCCGGCGAGGTCACGGTCAACGCGACCGTGGACCGGAAACCGGTCGGTGGAGCGGATGACGTGGTGCTCGACCCGACCCGGTCGATCCGCGTCGAGGTGACCGTCCACAACGGAACGGACACGGATCGTCACGTGAAGACCGTCCGGCTGTCCGGATCGGCGCTGGCGCTGACCTTCTTCGCCTACGACACAACGGTTCCGTTCGACGTGCCCGCGAAGGAGAGCGTCACCCGCGCCTTCCAGCTGGACCTCGCGGACCTCGGCGGCCAGGCGACCGGCCTGCTGCCGACGGAGATCGAGGTGCTCGACGACAACCGCGACGTGCTGGGGTCCGTGGAGACGACCGGTGACGTCGTCGGCTCGATGTGGTCGGTCTACGCGGTGTTCGGCCTCGGCGTGCTGCTGCTGACCCTCTTCTCGTGGGCCGGGGCGCTGTTCGCGCTCGCCCGCCGCAGGCTGCCCGCGAACCGGTGGCAGCGCGCGATGCGCTTCCTGCCCGCGGGCATCGGCACCGGGCTCGTCGCCGTCATCTCGCTGTCCGTGCTGAAGCTGATGGCCCCGTCGCCCGCCGCCGAGATCCCGTTCATCCTCGGTTCCGCCGCGGCGGCCCTTCTGCTCGGCTACCTGACGCCGCACCCAGGTGACGCCGAGGCGCCCCGCCCGGTCGACCACGACACCGAGACCGACGACTACTCCAACCACGGCGAGGCCCCGTTGACCGAGCGCATCACCCGTCCGCTGCCGCCGGGCGGTGCGGTGTGACCGTCGCCCCGAGCGTCGTCGCCGCGCTGCCGCAGTACCAGGTGGGCGAGCAGATCGGCCACGGCGGCATGGGCGTGGTGTACGCGGCCGTGCACCGGCCGCTCGGCCGTCCCGTCGCGATCAAGCGCCTCCCCGGCCTGCTGGCCGAGGACCAGAAGATGAGCGCACGCTTCGAGCACGAGGCCAGGCTGCTCGCGCGGCTGGACCACCCGCACATCGTGCCGGTCTACGACTACGTGCAGAACCACGGCGAGCACCTGCTCGTGATGGAGAAGCTCGACGGCGGGACCGTCTGGTCGAAGTTCAGCGAGGAGGGCGTCACCGCCGGGCAGGCGTGCGCGATCGGCCTCGCGACGCTGTCCGGCCTGCACGCCGCGCACGTCGCGGGCGTGCTGCACCTGGACGTGAAGCCGAAGAACCTGCTGTTCACCTCCTCCGGCGTCCTCAAGGTCGCCGACTTCGGCATCTCGCAGGTCGTCAGCGAGGGCGCGACCCTGATGACGCACGCCGGGCAGGTGCTCGGCACGCCCGCGTACATCGCGCCCGAACAGGCGCTGGGCAACCCGCTCACGCCCGCCGCCGACGTCTACGGCACCGGCACCGTCCTCTACGAGCTGCTCTCGGGCACGCTGCCGTTCGAGAGCGGCGGCGGTGCGCTCGCCATGATCCAGCGGCACGTCTACCAGGAGCCGCGCCCGCTCGGCCCGTCCGTGCCGAGGCCGCTGGCCGAGGTCGTGATGCGCAGCCTGGAGCGCGAACCGCAGGCGCGCTACCGCAACGCGGAGACGTTCGCGATCGACCTGGCGGGCGCCGCCGCGCAGGTGTTCGGCTCCGACTGGCTCACCCGACTCGGCGTCCGCGTCCACCTGTCGCCTGCCGTCGCCACGGGCAGCACCCGCCCGTCCCCGCACCCCACGCAACCGCGCGAGACCCTGGCGCTGAACCGGGTGCGCGGCACGGTGGTGGACAGCCCGCCGGTCACCCAGATCGGCAGCCAGACCCTCATCCCGGCCAGCTCCGTCCTCGCCGCGGGCCCCCCGGCGCGCAAGACCTCGCGCTGGTTCGCGCTCGCCGGCGGGCTGACCGCGATCCTCATGCTGGTGCTGCCGTTCACCGTCACCGGTCGCGACCTGCCGACCCTGAGCCG
Source organism: Umezawaea sp. cmx-9-4 (assembly GCA_049997955.1). GTDB lineage: Bacteria > Actinomycetota > Actinomycetes > Mycobacteriales > Pseudonocardiaceae > Umezawaea. The sequence continues at coordinate 43,138 of JAEBDY010000024.1, forward strand.
CGACCTCAGCCAGCCGGTCGTGCTGGACCAGTTCTCCACCACCGCTCCCGTCGGGATGACCATCACCGCGGCGGGGGTGACCCTGGCGAACGTCGAGGGCAACCCGGTCACGGGTCTGGAACTGCCGGGTGTGACCCGCTGGATCGTCGGCGGCGCGGCCGTCGCCACGGTGACGGGGGCGACGGGGGAGCAGGAGTACCTGCTCAAGCCGCCGGCGAACCCGATGCTCAGCATGATGGGCGTGGGCAGCGCGGTCGTGCTGCTGTTCACCCTCGCCTACCTGGAGTCGATCCTGCGCTCCCTGCGCCGCCGCCAGGCGGGTGCGGGCGCGGTCGTCATGGCCGCGCCACTGGGCTTCGGCCTCGGGGTCGCGGTGTGGCTCCTGCCGACCGTGCTCCTGCGCAACGAACCAGCGCTCCTGCCCACCCTGGCGTGCGCGCTGCTCGGCGCGATCTCGGCCGTCTGCGTCGCCGTCGCCACCCGACGAACCGCCTAGCGGCCGGGTCCGCACGTGGGCCGCGAAGCCCACGTGCGGACTCCGCTACCGCAGGGTCGGGAGGGTCATCCGCACGGTGAAGCCGCCGTCGTCCGCGGGGCCCGCCTCGAACGTGCCGCCGAGCAGGTCCGCGCGCTCGCGCAGCCCCATCAGACCGTGGCCGCCGCTGGGGAGGGCCGGTGAGGTCTGCACGGGCGGCGGGCCGTTGCGGACCTCGACCCGCAGCTCGTCGTCGTCCAGGTCGACGCGCACGCTCACCACGGAGCCGTTGGCGTGCTTGCGGATGTTGGTCAGCGCCTCCTGCACGGTCCGGTACGCCGCGCCCGAGATCGGCGCGGGCACCTTCGCCGAGCCGAGCACGGTCAGCTTCACGGCCATGCCGGAGCCCGCGACCAGCTGCGGCAGCTCGTCCACGCCGGGTTGCGGCGAATCGTCGCCGCTGGTCGTGCGGAGCACGCTGACCAGCTGCCGCAGCTCGTCCAGCGTCCTCGTGCTGAGCATCCGGATCGTGCCCGCGACCTGCTTCGAGTTCGCGTCGACCGCCGCGACGCGCAAGGCGCCCGCCTGCATCGCGATCAGGCTGACCTGGTGCGACACCACGTCGTGCATCTCCCTGGCCAGCCGCGCGCGTTCGTCGGCGCGGATGGCGTGGGCGTGCAGCAGGCGTTCGCGCTCCCGGCTCACGGCCAGTTCGGCGATGCGGGTGGACAGCTCCTCCCGCGCGTGCGCGAGCAGCGCGATGGCGAGCGGGAGCCCGGCGACGAGGAAGCCGTAGATGGCGTTGTGGACGTGCTGCTGCCACTCGGCCGCGAGGAACTTGTCCGGTGGCCACCAGAAGAAGCGGGCCGCCCACACCATCGCCGCGCCGACGAGCGTCTGCCAGCCGAGAGCCTTGCGGCGGGCGACCGTGCCCAGCGCGATCATCGCCGCGAGCTCCGACCAGCCGACGAAGAAGCCCGGCACCGTCAGCAGGAGCGTGAGGAACGGGAACCTGCGGCGCAGCACGAGCGCCGCCGCCGCGACCCCGGACAGCACCAGCGAGTACAACTCCGCGTCGCGGTTCCAGCTGTACCCGAGCCACACGTCCGCGGCGCCGACCAGCACCGCGGCGATGTCCAGCAGCAACCGCCGGTGCCTGGTGAGCCACTCCCACCGCCCGCGAGCCGGTTTTCCGACGAGTGCCGTGGCGACCACGGGCACGTCGGCTCCGGGCCGTTTCCGCACCGCGTTGCCGACCAGGACCCGACCTCCGGAGTCACCCACTTGCCGATCCTCACCGTACTGCGCCGGTGTCACGGTTGGCATGGTCGCCCTTTCGCCCCGGCGCACCTGACGTGCCCCGTTACCCATGGAGACGAGTCGACCACGGGAATGGGACGTTCGACCCTCCAGAACACGGCACAAATGTGCGGACGCACATGTCAAGCGGGCGAACAGCGCACCTGGGTCTCGACGAACACCCGCACCGCCTCCCGCCGATCGGCGGCGCGCCGCCCGACGGCCCGTGGGCCACGTCCTCGTGCCGCGGTCCCTTCGGTGGACCCGACCCTTGGGCCGATCCCGCCCATGGCCTCCGTCCGCTTCGCTATGGTGCGTCCGCGAACCGGGGGATGATCAAGAGGGGACACCTGTGTCCGAATTCGTGCTCACTCGACGCCAAGCGCTGGTAGGCGCGGCCGTGACCGTCGGCACGGCGCTGGTCGGGGCGTCGTCCGCCACTGCTGCCCCGGTGGCGGAGACCGCCGATCCGTTCCCGCTCGGGGTGGCCAGCGGTGACCCGCTGCCGGGCGGGGTCGTGCTGTGGACCCGCCTGCTCCGGGCGACGGGACCGCTGCCGGACCACGCGATCCCGGTGGGCTGGCAGATCGCGGAGGACGAGCGGTTCAGCCGGGTGGCGCGGGCGGGCGTCGCGGCGGCCCGCCCGGAGTTCGCGCACTCGGTGCACGTCGACGTGCGGGGCCTGCGCCCCGGTCGGGAGTACTTCTACCGGTTCCGGTCCGGCGCTCACCTGAGCCCGGTGGGGCGGACCAGGACCACGGGGTCCGACGAGCGCCTGCGGCTGGGTGTGGTGTCCTGCCAGGACTTCCAGAACGGCTACTGGCCCGCCTACCTCGGACTGGCCGCCGAGGACCTGGACGTGGTGCTGCACCTCGGCGACTACATCTACGAGAACGACCCCGGCAGCCGCTTCGCCGACCGGGTGCACACCACGCCGGAAACGCCGGGGCTCGGCCAGCTGCGCACCCTCGCGGACTACCGGGCCCGGCACGCGCAGTACAAGGGCGATCCCGCGCTGCGGGCCGCGCACGCCGCCCATCCGTTCGTGTCCACCTGGGACGACCACGAGGTGGAGAGCAACCACGCGGGCCTGGTCGACGAGGCGGACGACACCGGCGCCGAACACCAGACCCCGGAGGAGTTCGCCGTCCAGCGGGCCGCCGGCTACCAGGCCTACTACGAGCACATGCCGATCAGGGCGACCCCGGTGCCCGGTTCCGGCGGGCTGCGGATCTACCGGCGGTTCGACTTCGGCCGCCTGGTCCGGCTGAACGTGCTGGACACCCGCCAGTACCGCACCCCGCAGCCCGGCGGGTTCCCGGACAACATCGGGCCCGAGCAGCCCGGCGTGGGCAACACCACCGGCACCCTCACCGGCGCCGAGCAGGAAGCGTGGCTCGACGCGGGCCTCACGGGGTCGCCCGCCCGGTGGAACGTGATCGCGCAGCAGGTCATGATGGCCCGCACCCGGCTGCCCAACCCGTTCCCGCCGCACGTCCCGCCGACGCTGGTCAACCTCGACCAGTGGGACGGCTACCAGCCGCACCGCGAGCGGCTGCTGCGGTTCGTCGAGCAGGCCGGGGTGGCCAACCCGGTCGTCCTCGCCGGTGACATCCACTCGACCTGGGTCAACGAGCTCAGGACGAACTTCGACGACCTCGGCTCGCCGCCCGTGGCCGCCGAGTTCGTCGGCACCTCGATCAGCTCCGACTTCCCGGCCGCGCTGGACGGTCCGGTCAAGGCGGCCAACCCGCACGTGCGGTACTTCGACGGTCTCAAGCGCGGGTACCTGCGCTGCGAGGTCGACCGCGACCAGTGGCGCACGGACGTCCGGAACGTGGACACCATCGACGTCCGGGACGCCCCGACCACGACAGCGGCGTCCTTCGTCGTGGAGGCCGGTCGTTCGGTGATCCACCCGGCGTGACCGGCGCGGTGTTCGGCGCCCCCGCACCGGGGGCGCCGAACACCGTCAGGCCAGTGGCGGGGTGAAGAGGTCCGGCACCTCGGACGCCGCGGTGGTGTCCAGGAGCCAGAGGGTGCGGTGCCCGCCCGTCGCTCCCGCCGCGGGGAGTTGGACCTCGCCCGCGCCGGTCAGGGCCATCGCCACGGCGGCCGCTTTCGCGTCACCGGTGGTCATGAGCCACACCTCTTGCGCCCGCCGGATCGCGGGCAGGGTCAGCGACACGCGCGTGGGCGGCGGCTTGGGGCAGTCGCGCACCGCCACCACCGAGCGCTCCCGCTCGTGCACCGCGGGGGAGTCGGGGAAGATCGAGGCCACGTGGCCCTCTTCGCCCACGCCCAGCAGCAGCACGTCGAACGACGGCACCGAGCCGTGGTCCTCCGGCCTGGCGGCGGCCGCGAGCGCGTCGGCGTAGGCCTCCGCCGCCGCGTCGGGGTCGTCGCCGAAGGCGCCGTCGGACGGTTCCACCGCGTGGACCCTCGCGGGGTCCACCGGAACGTGGTCCAGCAGCGCCGCTCGGGCCTGGGTCTCGTTGCGGTCCGGGTGGCCCGCGGGCAGGAAGCGCTCGTCGCCCCAGTAGAGGTCGACCTTGCCCCAGTCCACGGCGTGCAGCGCGGGCAGTGCCCGCAGGTGCTCCAGGACCGCCGTTCCGGTGCGGCCACCGGTGAGCACGACCGACGCGGAACCCCGCGCCGCCTGCGCGTCGACCAGTCGGGTCAGCAGGCGTGCGGCCGTGGCGGCGGCCAGGAGGTCGCCGCCACGGTGCACCACCACCTGCGGGTCGTTCACGAACTCGCCTTCGAAGCCGAGGGCTTCGAGTCCTTGGACTTGGCCGCGACGGTCTTGGGACCGGCGGACTTGGAGGCCGCCGCCGTCTTCGCCGCCTTGGGGGCCGGGGCTTCCTTCGACTCGGCCTCGGCCTTGGCAGCGGCCTTCGCGCTGGCCGGGACCTTCGCCACCGGGGGCTTCCGGGACACCGCGGGCTTGGCCGACGGGGTGCGGCCGCGGACGACCTTGCCCAACGACTTCAGCGCCATCTCGTACACCTCGTCGGGGTCCAGGCGGCGCAGCTCCTCCGCCAGGCAGTCGCGGATGGACCGGCGCTGCAACGCCACCCGGCGCTCCGGCTGGCCGGGCTGCACCAGGGTGCCCACCCGCCCGTCCGGACGGGACAGCTGCACGCCACCGGACTTCCGGTCGAGCGAGACGAGGCAGATGCCCTCGCCGCGCACGGCCTTGGTGCGCTTGACCGGGATCTTCAGCCCGGACGCCAGCCACGCCGCCAGCAGCTCGGTGGACGGGGAGTCCGCCTCGCCGCTGACCTCGGCGTCCAGCACCCGCTCGAACGGCGGCAGGTCCAGCGCCGAGGCGAGCATGGCCCGCCACAGCGTGAGCCGCGTCCACGCGAGGTCCGTGTCGCCCGGCGTGTAGGCGGTGCGGCGCTGTTCGAGGGCCTTGATCGGGTTCTTCTCGGCGGCGGCGTCGGTGATCCGCCGCTGGGCGAGCACGCCGATCGGGTCCTTCGCGGGCACCGCGGGGCCTTCGAACGGCCACCACGCCACCACGGGGGTGTCCGGCAGCAGCAGCGGGACGACGCAGCTCGCGCCCTCGTCCGCCAGCTCGCCGTACAGGCGCAGCACGATGACCTCGCTGGCGCCCGCGTCACCGCCCACGCGGATCTGGGCGTCCAACCGCGGGGACGCCTTGCGGGCCCCGCGGGCCACCACGATCACCCGGCACGGGTGTTCGCGGCTGGCGTCGTTGGCCGCTTCCACGGCCTCCTCGGTCTTCGCGCCGTCGTCGGTGACGATCACCAGCGTCAGCACGCGCCCGAGGGTGACGGCGCCACCCTCGTCGCGCAGCCGGACGAGCTTGCTGTTGATGCGTGAGGTGGTCGTCGACGGCAGGTCGATGATCACGGTCGCCTCCAGTTTCGCCCGGTGCGGGCGACCATCGCGTCAGCAGTCGGTGGACCCCAGGTGCCCGCCTTGTACGGCTCCAGGCCGGGCTCGTCCTTCTTCGCCCAGTGCTCCAGGATCGGGTCGAGGATCTCCCACGACAGCTCGACCTCGTCGTTCTTGGGGAACAGCGAGGGCTCGCCGAGGAGCACGTCGAGCAGGAGCCGCTCGTACGCCTCGGGCGACGACTCGGTGAACGCGTGGCCGTAGCCGAAGTCCATCGTGACGTCGCGGACCTCCATCGTGTTGCCCGGCACCTTCGAGCCGAACCGGATGGTGACGCCCTCGTCCGGCTGCACGCGCACGACGAGCGCGTTCTGGCCGAGTTCCTCGGTCGCGGTGTCGTCGAACGGCAGGTGCGGCGCGCGCTTGAACACCACGGCCACCTCCGTCACCCGGCGGCCGAGGCGCTTGCCGGTGCGCAGGTAGAACGGCACACCCGCCCAGCGCCGCGTGTTGACGCCGACGGTGATGGCGCCGAACGTCTCCGTCTTCGACTGGGGCGAGAAACCGCCCTCCTCCAGCAGACCGGGCACCTTCTGCCCGCCCTGCCAGCCGCCGGTGTACTGGCCGCGCGCCGACGTCTCGCCGTAGGGCTCCAACGGCTTGGTCGCCGAGAGGACCTTGACCTTCTCCGCCCGCAGGTCCGACGGCGCGAAGGAGACGGGCTCCTCCATCGCGGTCAGCGCCAGCAGCTGGAGCAGGTGGTTCTGGATCACGTCGCGGGTCGCGCCGATGCCGTCGTAGTACCCCGCGCGACCGCCGAGACCGATGTCCTCGGCCATGGTGATCTGCACGTGGTCCACGTAGTTCGCGTTCCAGATGGGTTCGTACAGCTGGTTCGCGAAGCGCAGCGCCAGGATGTTCTGGACGGTCTCCTTGCCGAGGTAGTGGTCGATGCGGAACACCGACTCCTCGGGGAAGACGTCGTTCACGGTCTTGTTGAGCTGCTTCGCGCTCGTCAGGTCGTGGCCGAACGGCTTCTCGATGACCACGCGCCGCCACTGCGACGGGGTGTCGCCGGGCGGCTTCGCGAGACCGGACCGCTTGAGCTGGTTGATCACCAGCGGGAACGCGCTCGGCGGCACCGACAGGTAGAACGCGTGGTTGCCGCCCGTGCCCCGCTCGCGGTCGAGGTCGGCGACGGTGGTCGCCAGGTTGTCGAACGCCGAGTCGTCGTCGAAGCTGCCCTGCACGAACCGGATGCCCTCGGCGAGCTGCTCCCACACGGCTTCCCGGAACGGGGTCCGCGCGTGCTCCTTGACGGCCTCGTACACGACCTGCATGAAGTCCTGGTCGGCCCAGTCGCGGCGGGCGAAGCCGACGAGCGCGAAGCCCGGCGGCAGCAGGCCGCGGTTGGCCAGGTCGTAGATCGCGGGCATGAGCTTCTTGCGCGACAGGTCACCGGTGACACCGAAGATCACCAGCCCGCACGGCCCCGCGATGCGGGGGAGCCGCTTGTCGCGGGGGTCGCGCAGGGGGTTGCGCCACTTCGTGGACGAAGTCATGAACCGTCCTCCTGGATGGCCTCGACCAGCTGCGCCAACCCGGCGACGCGGTCGGTCAGGTGCAGTCGCAGCACCGGTCGGCGGCTCGCCAGCACCTGGCCGTCGCCCAGGGCCTGGGCGAGCTGCAGGACGCTGAGCGAGTACGGCCGGTCCGGGACCTCGATGTCCACTTCGGACGCACCGGTGATCTGCAGGAAGACGCCGTTCTGGTGTCCGCCCTTGTGGTACTGGCCGGTGGAGTGCAGGAACCGCGGGCCCCAGCCGAACGTGGTCTGGAGGTGGGACTTGCGGGCGATCTCGGGGCGCAGCAACGCGAACGACGCGTCGTCGAGCCGGTCGAGGTACGCCTGCACCGACACGTAGCCGTGGTCGGGCGCGGCGGCGACGAGCGCCGTGAGCGCGTCCGCGACGGTCTTCACGTCCGCGGGCAGCCAGCCCTCGCTCGGGTAGACCTCGACCGGGCCGTCCACGAACGCGGGCACGACCGGGTCGGAGGCCGGGGCGTCCAGGAGGGACCGCGCGGCGTTCTTCGCGGCCTCCACGTCCGGCTGGTCGAACGGGTTGATGGCGAGTACCCGGCCGACGATCGCGGTCGCGTACTCCCACAGCAGGAACTGCGCGCCGAGCGAGCCCTCCACGGCCACCGACGACGACCCGGTGGCCGGGCCGATCACGACGGTCGTGGCGTCGGACCGCGCGTCGACGAAGCCGGGCGCGCCCGGACCCTCGACCGCGACCGGCAGCAGGCCGGTGCCGTTCTTGCCGGTGGACTCGGCGATCAGCTGCTCCGCCCAGTCGGCGAAGCCCTTGATGCCCGAGCCGCTGTCGGCGAAGACGACCTTCTCGGCGCCGTGCGCGTGCGCGGCGGCGAACGTGGCCGCGAGCACGATGGCGGGGTTGTCGGGGGAGTCCGCCGCCAGGACCTCGGCCGCGTCGGCGGCCTGGTCGAGCAGCCCGCCGATGTCCGCACCGGCCAGACCGGACGGCACGAGGCCGAACGCGGTCAGCGCCGAGTAGCGGCCGCCGACGTTCGGGTCGGCCAGGAACACCTTGCGGTAGCCCAGTTCGCCCGAGAGGGACTCGAACGGCGAGCCGGGGTCGGTCACCACGACGATCCGCGACGCGGCGTCGATGCCCGCGTCGGCGAACGCCTTGGCGAAGATCCGCCGGTGGCTGTCCGTCTCGACGGTGCCGCCGGACTTCGACGACACCACGATCACGGTGCGCTGGAGGTCGCCCGCGAGCGCGTCGGCCACCTGCGCCGGGTCCGTGGTGTCCAGCACGACGAGCGGGACGCCCGCCGTGCCGGTGATCACCTCGGGGGCCAGCGAGGAGCCGCCCATGCCCGCGAGCACGACCCGGTCGACGCCCTCGGCGTGCAGTTCGCCGCGCAGCGCGACGATCTCGTCCACCAGTGGGCGGGACGTCTCGTGCAGCGTCGTCCACGACAGCCGGACGGCCGACTCGGACTCGGCCTCCGGACCCCACAGCGTGGCGTCCCCGGCGGTGAGCTTGCTGGCCACGGCGTCGGCGACGAGGTCGCCGACGATCGTGTCGACCTGGTCCTGGTTGGGCGTGCGAACGATCTCCACGGAGATCACGTCGGTCATGTGGAGGTTCAGCCCTTCGCCTTGTCGAGCTGGCCGGTCACGGTCTCCAGCAGCTCTTCCCAGGACTTCTCGAACTTCTCGACGCCCTCGGTCTCCAGCGTGATGAACACGTCGTCGATGTCGACGCCCGCCTGCGCCAGCGAGTCGAAGACCTCCTGGGCCTCGTCAGCGCCACCGGTGACGGTGTCGCCGACGATGTTGCCGTGGTCGGCGACCGCGTCGAGGGTCTTCTCCGGCATGGTGTTGACGACGTTCTCGACCACGAGCTCGTCCACGTACCGGGTGTCCGGGAAGGACGGGTCCTTTACGCCGGTCGACGCCCACAGTGGACGCTGCGCCCGAGCGCCCGCGGCGGTGAGGGCTTCCCAGCGGTCGCCCGCGAAGACCTCCTCGAACGCCGCGTAGGCGAGGCGGGCGTTGGCGATGGCGGCCTGGCCGCGCAGCGCCTGCGCCTCGGGGGTGCCGAGCTTCTCGATGCGCTTGTCGATCTCGGTGTCCACGCGGGACACGAAGAACGAGGCGACCGAGTGGATGGTCGACAGGTCGTGGCCGTTGGCCTTGGCCTGCTCCAGGCCCGCGATGAACGCGTCCATCACGAGGCGGTAGCGCTCGGTGGAGAAGATCAGCGTCACGTTCACGCTGATGCCCTCGGCGATCACCTTGGTGATGGCCGGGATGCCCTCGAGGGAGGCGGGGATCTTCACCATCAGGTTGGGGCGGTCGACCGTCTTCCACAGGTCGAGCGCCTCGGCGATCGTGGCGTCGGTGTCACCGGCGAGCCGGGGATCGACCTCCAGGGACACGCGGCCGTCGACGCCGTCCGTCGACGCGTACACGTCGCGGAACAGGTCGCACGCGGTGCGCACGTCGGTGGTGGTGATCTCCTTGACGGTGGCCTCGGTGCTCGCGCCGCGCGCGGCCAGCTCCCGGACCTGCTCGTCGTAGGACTCGCCCTTCGCGAGGGCGCTCGCGAAGATCGTCGGGTTCGTGGTCACGCCGACCACGTTCTTGGTCGCGATGAGCTCGGCGAGGTTGCCGGTCTTCAGCCGCTCGCGCGAGAGGTCGTCGAGCCAGATGGAGACGCCCGCTTCGCTGAGCGCGGTCAGGTTGGGGTTGCTCACTTGTTCTCCTCCAGGTGTTGCAGCGAGGTGTGAGCCGCCGCAACGACGTTCTCGGTGGTGAAACCGAATTCCTTGAACAACGTCTGGTAGTCGGCGGAAGCGCCGAAGTGCTCGATCGAGACGATCTCGCCCGCGTCGCCGACGTAGCGGTACCAGGACTGGGCGATGCCCGCCTCGACCGCGACCCGCGCCTTGACCGAGGGCGGGATGACACCGTCCCGGTAGGACTTGTCCTGCGCCTCGAACCACTCGACGCACGGCATGGACACCACGCGGGTGGGAACGCCCTCGGCCTCCAGGACCTTGGCCGCCTCCACGGCGATCTGCAGCTCGGAGCCCGTGCCGATCAGCACGACCTTCGGGGTGCCGCCGGACGCCTCGACCAGCACGTACCCGCCCTTGGACACGCCCTCGTACGAGGTGCCCTCCAGGGTCGGCACGTTCTGCCGGGTCAGCGCCAGGCCCGCCGGGGCGGCGTTCTCCAGGATCGTGCGCCACGCGTGCGCGGTCTCGTTCGCGTCGCCGGGGCGGACCACGGCCAGGCCGGGGATCGCGCGCAGCGCCGACAGCTGCTCGATCGGCTGGTGCGTCGGGCCGTCCTCGCCGAGACCGATGGAGTCGTGCGTCCACACGTAGGTGACCGACGCCTCCATGATCGCCGCGAGCCGCACGGCCGGGCGCATGTAGTCGGAGAACACCATGAACGTGCCGCCGTACGGGCGGGTCGGCCCGTGCAGCGCGATGCCGTTGAGGATCGAGCCCATGGCGTGCTCGCGGACACCGAAGTGCAGCGTGCGGCCGTAGGGGTCGGTCTTCCACATCTCGGTGGAGATGCTCGACGGGCCGAAGGACTTCTCGCCCTTGATCGACGTCAGGTTGCTCTCGGCGAGGTCGGCGGAACCGCCCCACAGCTCGGGCAGCACACCGGCGACCGCGTTGATGACCTCACCGGAGGCCTTGCGGGTCGAGGTGCCCTTCGCGTCGACCGGGTAGGTCGGCAGCGAGTCGGTCCAGCCCTCGGGCAGCTTCTTGGTGACGAGCCGGTCCAGCAGCGCCTTGCGCTCCGGGTTGGCCTCCGCCCACGCGTCGAAGCCCTTCTGCCACTCCGCCTTGGCGTGCTCGCCGCGCTTGCCGACCTCGCGGGCGTGCGCCAGGACCTCGTCGGAGACCTCGAACGTCTGCTCCGGGTCGAAGCCCAGCGCGACCTTGACGGCCTTGACCTCCTCGTCGCCCAGCGCCGCGCCGTGCGCCGCGCCGGTGTTCATCTTCTTCGGCGACGGGTAGCCGATGATCGTGCGCAGCAGGATGAACGACGGCCGGTCCGACTCGGCCTTGGCGGCCTTCAGCGCCGCTTCGAGCGCGGTGACGTTCTCGCCGCCCTCGACGACCTGCACGTGCCAGCCGTACGACTCGTAGCGCTTCGCCGTGTCCTCGCCGAGCGCGATCGCGGTGTCGTCCTCGATGGAGATCTTGTTGTCGTCGTAGACGACGGTCAGGTTGCCCAGCTGCTGGGTGCCCGCGAGCGAGGACGCCTCGGACGTCACGCCCTCCTCGATGTCGCCGTCGGAGGCGATCACGAAGATGTCGTGGTCGAACGGGCTCTCGCCGGGCGCGGAGTCCGGGTCGAACAGGCCGCGCTCGCGGCGGGCCGCCATCGCCATGCCCACGGCGGACGCGAGACCCTGGCCCAGCGGGCCGGTGGTGATCTCGACGCCGTTGGTGTGGCGGTACTCGGGGTGGCCGGGGGTCTTGGAACCCCACGTGCGCAACGCCTTCAGGTCGTCCAGCTCCAGGCCGTACCCGGCGAGGAACAGCTGGATGTACAGCGTCAGGCTGGAATGGCCCGCCGACAGCACGAAGCGGTCGCGGCCGATCCAGTCGGCGTCCGCGGGGTCGTGCCGCATGACGCGCTGGAACAGGGTGTACGCGAGGGGGGCAAGGCTCATCGCCGTGCCGGGGTGGCCGTTGCCGACCTTCTGCACGGCGTCGGCCGCGAGGACGCGCACCGTGTCCACCGCTCGCTTGTCCAGCTCGGTCCAGTCATCGGGCAGATGGGCCTCGGTCAACCGGGTGATGTCGTCGCTCACGGACACGGACACAGCTCCACTCTCACGTTGGCGGAAACGGCCTTCTCCATCGGTACAGTCGGCTCGTCCCCGCGGGTTCCCTCGTCCTCCTCCCAGCCTAGTCCCGAGGGTCCGCGCGTGTGATCTGAGCGCGAAACGACACGACTGTGTGTGTCGGCACAAGGGCATACGGGGCGGCGGCGTGTTCTGTTCAGGACCAAGGTCCCGAGGGGCCCGCCACCCGGCCGGGTGGCGCCAGTCGCTCGCGGTTACGATTCCGGCATCCCCGACCTGGTAGAGGAGCGCGCCGCGATGAGTGCCGCCACCGAGGCCCCGACGCGGTCGCCCCGACAGGTCGTCGGCGCCTACGTGGCGTTGACGAAGCCCCGCGTCATCGAACTGCTGCTGATCACCACCATCCCGGCGATGCTGCTCGCCGCGCGCGGCGTCCCGCCGCTGTGGCTGATCGCCTGCACGCTGACCGGCGGCACCCTCGCGGCGGGCAGCGCGAACGCGCTGAACTGCTACGTGGACGCCGACATCGACTCGGTGATGAAGCGGACCACGGCCCGGCCGCTGGCCCAGCAGACCATCCCGCCCCGCAACGCCCTGGTCTTCGGCGTGGTGCTCGGCGTGCTGTCGTTCGCGTTCCTGTGGATCACGACGAACCTGATGTCCGCCGTGTTCGCCGTCGCGACGATCCTCTTCTACATCTTCGTCTACACGCTGGTGCTCAAGCGGCGCACGTCGCAGAACGTCATCTGGGGCGGCATGGCGGGCTGCATGCCGGTGATCATCGGCTGGTCCGCCGTCACCGGCACCGTCGCCTGGCCCGCGCTCGTCATGTTCGGCGTCATCTTCTTCTGGACGCCGCCGCACACCTGGGCGCTCGCGATGAAGTTCAAGGAGGACTACGCGCGAGCGGGCGTCCCCATGCTCCCGGTGGTGGCGACGGCCCAGCAGGTGACCCGGCAGATCGTCATCTACTCCTGGATCACCGTCGTCTGCACCCTGCTGCTGGCCCCGGTCACCAGCTGGATCTACGTCTCCGTGGCCGCCGTGTCCGGCGTCTGGTTCGCCGTCTTCGCCCACAAGCTGCACAACGTGGTCCGCAAGGGCGGCTCGACCAACACGATGAAGTTCTTCCACCTGTCGAACCTGTACCTGATGCTGGTCTTCTGCGGCCTCGCCGTCGACGCCGTCGTCGGCCTCCCCGTGCTCGGGTGGCCGTTCTGACCCCTGCGGGGGACTACGGGGCGGCGAACTCGTCGCGGGCGACGGACAGCGCCGTCCCGCGGTGCGAGTCGTGCTCCTCCAGGCGTGCCACCAGCGAAGCGCGGACGTCCTGGTAGGTGTCCGGCCCGAGCGGCAGCCGCAGCGGGACCGCCCCGCTCTCGACGAGGTCCACCAGCGCTCCTGCGATCTTCTCCGGGTCGTTGACCAGCGGGAAAGATCCGTCGGCAAGGGCGCGTCTGGTGTCCCCGGCCGGTCCGGCGTCGTACTCGGGCATGATCGGCGCAGTGGCGAGCGCGGCTCCGAACCCGGTCGCCGCCGCCCCCGGCTCGACGATCGTCAGGCCGATGCCGAACGGCGCGATCTCCTGGGCGACGGTCTGGCAGAAGCCCTCGACGCCCCACTTCGACGCGTGGTAGAAGCCGAAGTTCGGGTACGTCGTCTGCCCGCCCGCCGTGGAGATCTGCAGGATGTGCCCGTGACCCTGCGCGCGCAGGTGCGGCAGCGCGGCCCGGATGACGGAGATCGATCCGATCAGGTTGGTGTCGACCACCTGCCGGATCTGCTCGTCGGAGGCTTCCTCCACCGCGGCGAACACCGCGTACCCGGCGTTGTTGACGACGACGTCGATCGTGCCGAGCGCGGCGAACGCCGCGTCCAGGACCGCACGCGCCTCGTCGGGGTCGGTCACGTCCAGGCGCTCGACCCACAGCCGGTCGCCGTGCTCCGCGCGCAGGTCGTCGAGCACCTCGGGGCGTCGCAGGGTCGCCGCCACGCGGTCGCCGCGCTCCAGCAGCCGCCGGGTGAGCAGCAGGCCGAAGCCCGATGACGTGCCGGTGATGAACCAGGTCTTGCTCATTGTCTTCCCTTCCTCGTTGCCGTCACCGACGCTACGAGTTAGAGGCGACTCGAAGTCAACTCCCTACAGTGGGGGCATGACCGCTGCCCAGGGGACCGCCGTGCTGACCATCGGCGAAGTCAGCGCACTGACCGGCCTGTCGACGCACACCCTGCGGTTCTACGAGCAGGAGCGGTTGTTCGTGGAGCCGGTGCGGCGCAATGCCGCGGGCCGCCGCGTCTTCTCCGAGGAGGAGGTCGGCTGGTTGCGCGTCTGCGTCCGGCTCCGCTCCTCCGGAATGCCCCTGCCCGACATCCGCCGCTACGCCGAACTGGTCCGCGAGGGCTCGGACACCGTGTCCACCCGCCTCGACCTGCTCCGCGACCACGAGGCCGCCGTCACCCGCCGGATGGCCGACCTCCAGGACGCCCTCGACGTCATCAAGTTCAAGGTGGCCCTCTACGAGGAGCACCTGGCCGCGGGATCGGCCGACTTCCTCTGGCGCGACGGTCCCAGCTGCTCACCCGAGGACTCGTAGACCGCCCCGCGGCTCAGGACACCGCGTCCAGCAGGTCCGCGACGCACGGGTCGTCGAGGGACTCGACGATGCACTGCCACAGCTCCAGGTTGGCCGTCGCCCACCGGGTGTAGGTGGCCGCGGCCTCGGGGTCGTAGAAGTAGTAGCCGTCGTCCTGCTTGCCCTGCTGCTCGCCGACGATCTTGTGCGCCAGTTCGCGCAGGGTGATGCCGTTCTCCAGCAGGTACTTGTGCGCGAGCACGACCGGCGTGACGGGCAGGGCCTTGAACAGGGTGTCCGCATCGGACAGGGCCTGCGCCTCGACGCTGATGTCGCGGTGGCGGGTGCGCATCTCGGCCTCGTCGACGATGCGGTCGATCCACTCCGCCGTGCCGAGGTCCACACCGGCCTCGGCGAGGATCTCCTGGCGCAGACCGCTGCCCTCGGCCGCGGACGAGTTGCGCCGCACGACGTAGTTGACGTCGTGCACCAGCGCGGCCACGTGCACCACGTCGACCTCGGAGCCGTTGCGCTCGGCGAAGTGGACCGCCTTGTCGCGCACGAAGCTGACGTGGTGCCAGCCGTGGAACTGGAGCCGGGGAGCGAGGCGCGTGCACAACTCCCACACGCGCCGCTCCACATCGGTCATGACCTTCGTCGAAAGTGCGCTTCGCACGCGCATCGGAGCCCTCCCATGCCGGGTGGGCCGATGGTAGGTGGCGCTGGTGATCCTTAGAGCTGGTTCGTCAGTTCCTCCAACCGCGACTCGACCGGCACGTGCCGGTGGCTGGTGCGCGTGTCCGGGTCGTACGAGAGGCTCCACGGGCGGACCGCACGGGACTTGACCAGGAACGTGATGGTGTCGTCGGCGGCGCGCGGGATGCGGTGGAACTCGTGCGCGAGCATCGTCCCGGACACCCCGGTCGGGCATTCGGTCCGGCGCAGCAGGGTCGCGGACAGGATGGACCGCTCGTCCGCGTCGAGCCGCGCGGTGTAGCGCTCGTGCAGGTAGCCGCCGGACAGGATGGTCGTGCAGAAGTGGTACCGGTGGTTGTGGACGGAGTCGGCGTACCCGTGCCGCCAGTCCCGCTGCGGTTTGTACTCGTGCAGCCAGAACGTGAACGGCTCGGCGGGCTCGTCGCGCAGGCACCAGGCGAAGTGCGTGGTCGTCTCGCGCGACCGCGTGACGACCCGCAGCTCCTCGCGCGGGTCGAGGGTGAGCAGGTGGTTCCGCACGCCCTCCCGCAACCCCGGTTGGACGGCCCAGGCGTCGAACGCCGGTCCGATGGTCCACCGGTCGACGGCCGGTGGACCGGCCGCGGTGATCGTGGAGGCGAGGTCGAACAGGCCGGTCGTCCCGGCCAGATCGGTGGACACGGCTATCAGCTCCCCAGCTGAGCAGAGGCCGAGAATTCCCGGCGGAAGGTGTGGAACTTCTCTTCTAGAGATCGAAAGCCGCTGTCGGTCAGCGACGCACCGGTGATCTTCTCGAACAGCGCGAAGAATTCCACGCGACTGGTGTTCGGTCGGATCACGAAGTGCTGGCCCGCCCGTGAACCGCTGACTCGGAGGAATTCGGCCCTTTCCATTCCGTAGAGGAATGAGCCTTCCGAGAAGCGCAGCGTCCGCGGGTACAGTCGGACCACGCCCGCACTGGTGTTGCTGTAGAGCGTGAGCCACGCGCTGTCGTCGAACAGTTCGAGCCGATCCAGCGGTGGGTCGGAAATGATCGTCACGTCGATGCGGTTGCACCGGCTCCGCGCGAGGTACAGGCCCACCAGTCCGATGGAGATCTGTTCGCGCAGCTGCGACTGGATGGTGTCGTAGTCGCCGTCGGCGCCCTCGTTGCGCAACAGGTACCGCGCCCGGCCGCTGATGGCGCTGCCGTCGCGCGGGTCCGCGAGCACCGCTCGCAACTCGCACTCCGACTGCGACAGGAGCAGCCTGCACGCGGCGTACCTGCCCGCGAACCCGCGGAAGCAGTACAGCCTGGTGCGGTCGAGGTCCTGCATCATGACCTGGTTGAACGCCGGGTCGGGCTTCGCGGTCGGCTCGAACACGTGGCTGGGGAAGAACTCGCGATCGAGCGCGCGGTACTCGGCGGTCAGTTCTTGCAGTGCTTTTCGGCTCTCCTCGACGACGGGGGCCACGAGCGCCCGCTGCGTCGCGGAACTGGTCAGCAGCGTCTGCCCGAATCCGACCACCGCCGAAATCATGGTGCCGGTCCCGATGGACGTCAGAAAATTTTTGAAAGCTCCCGGATCCATGCCGCTGGAAACGGCAAGGCAGGTTCCGGAAGTAACGACAAGGCTGAGCAGGAGCAGGCCTGTTCGGGTCCAGAACAATTCTTGCAACAGGTTGCTGCGGATGCCTCCGGCCTCCGCGGACACAGGGTCACCTCCTCGGTGTGCACCCGAATGGAGGAATGCGTTGAGTATTCGAACGAGCGCGAGGAGTTACTGTACGCGCAGCTGCGACCGGGCGAAAGCCGCAATTAGTGGCGCATTCCGGGGGTCCTCGGTGATCTCCGACCGCGCACGGTGAACGGGTTGGGCCAGCGGTGGGCCTGGGCGTCAGTCGGTCGGACGCTCCACCTAAGCTCCGCAACCATGCGTACTGTCGGCCGTACGGCCCTGACCCTCGTCGCCCTGCTGTCCGCCGGACTCTCCGCCGCTGCCTGCACGGCCAGCGACCGGCCGTCCACCGCCACCGGAGGCGCCTCCACCCCGGCGGCGACGGCCCCGAGCACCGCGAGCCGCCCGACGGCCGTGTCGCCCGCAGGCGGTCCGCCCTGCACCCCGGAAGACTTCAAGGTCGTGGGCGCGCTGGGCGCGAAGCCGACCGTCACCGTGCCGACGAACTGCACGCCGGAGAAGGCCCTCGTGGTCAAGGACGTCGAGGCGGGCACCGGTCCGGAGGTCAAGCAGGGCTCGACGGCCACGGTCCACTACGTGCTCAACACCTTCAGCGACCAGCAGTTCCGCGAGTCGTCCTGGGACCGCGGCACGCCGTTCCCGGTCGAGCCGGTGGGCCAGGCCTCGGTCATCCAGGGCTGGAACGAGGGCCTCGTCGGCCTGAAGGAGGGCGGTCGCCGCCTGCTCGTCGTGCCGTCGGACAAGGGTTACCCGAACGGCCAGGGCGACATCCTGCCCGGCGAGACCCTGGTGTTCGTCATCGACGCCGTCAAGGTCGAGGGCTGATCCGAGCGAACGGCCGAGGGGCCCGTCCGGACTTCCGGACGGGCCCCTCGGCGCGTCGGGGTCAGGGGATCAGCAGCAGCTTCGCCGTGGTGCGCCTGCCCTGCAGGTCCTCGTGGGCCCGCCGCGCCTCGGCCAGCGGGTAGCGCCCGCCGATCGCGACCTTGAGCGAGCCGTCGAGGATGGCCGCGAACAGCTCGCCCGCCCGCCACTCCAGCTCCTCGCGGGTGGCCACGTAGTGCGCCAGCCGGGGCCGGGTGAGGAACACCGAGCCCGCCGCGTTGAGCCGCTGCGGGTCGACCGGCGGCACGGGGCCGCTGGAAGCGCCGAACAGCACCAGGAAACCGCGCGGCTTGAGCACCGACAGGCTGCCGTCGAAGGTGTCCTTGCCGACGCCGTCGTACACGGCCTCGACACCCGCCCCGTCGGTGAGCCGCCGGACCTCCTCGGCGAAGTCCACCTCCGTGTAGCGGACGACCTCGTCGGCGCCCGCTTCCCGTGCCAGGGCCTCCTTCTCCGCCGTGGACACCGTGCCGATCACCCGCGCGCCACGCGACTTCGCCAACTGCACGAGCAGCAGTCCGACCCCGCCCGCGGCGGCGTGCACCAGCACGGTGTCGCCCGCGTGGATCGGGTACGCGGACGCCGCCAGGTAGTGCGCGGTCAGGCCCTGCAGCAGCGTCGCGGCGGCCGTCTCCTCGTCCACGCCCTCCGGCACGCGCATGACCTTGGCCGCGTCGACGACGGCTTCCTCGGCGTAGCTGCCCATCCCGTCGTGCCACGCCACCCGGTCGCCGACGGCGAAGCCGGTCACGTCCTCGCCGACCGCGGTCACCGTGCCGGAGCCCTCACCGCCGAGCCGGATCGGTAGGTCCATCGGGTAGAGCCCGGACCGGTGGTAGGTGTCGATGTAGTTGACGCCCGCGGCGCCCACCGCCACGACCAGTTCGCCCGCCCCCGGCTTCCGGGACTCGACGTCGGTGTACTCCAAGACCTCCGGTCCACCCGTCGAGCGCACCAGCACTGCCTTAGGCATTGATGTCCCCGTTCTCGTGTTCGGTCGTCCCGCCGCCGAGCGCCACGCGCCGCGCCAACCCCAGCGGCAGCGCGCCGGAGCCCGCGATCGTGTCGTGGAACTCGCGCAGCGTGCCCAGGTCCGCCCCGAGGTAGTCGGCGCGGATGCTCTCGATCTCCAACGCGCCGGTGAGGTACGACGGCGCCTGCGTCGGCGTCGCGCAGTACCGGCTCACCTCGCCCTTCGCCGTGCCCGGCGTCAGCGAGGTCCTGGTGGTCATGAACTCCTCGGCCTCCTCCGGCGTCTGGTCGCCGCAGTGCAGCGCCGTGTCCACGATCATCCGCGCCGCGCGGAACAACCGCGCCTCCAGGTGCGCCAACTCGTGCGCGGGCTCGGTGAAGTAGCCGTGCTCGCGCAGCAGCGACTCCGCGTACAGCGCCCAGCCCTCGCTGAAGTACGGGGTGCGCAGCACCTTGCGCACCGGCCGGTCCTGCGCGGCCAGCCACGACAGGTGCCAGTGGTGGCCGGGGTAGGTCTCGTGCACCGCGATCGTCGGGAGCTGGCCGCGGGAGTTGGTGCGCAGGCGGTGCACCACCTGCTCGGCGGTGAAGTCCTCCGGCGGGTACGGCACGAAGAAGTGACCTGTCCGCCCGGCCGTGAGCGGCGGGGGAGACAGGTAGGAGGCGACGGCGGCGATCGGGCGCTGGAACTCCGGCGACGGCACGACCAGGCACTCCTCGCCGTCGGCGAACGTGACCAGCTCGTGCTCGGCCAGGAACGCGCGGGCCCGCCTGGTCTCGGCCTCGTACTCGGCACGCATGTCCTCGACGGTCGGCGGGTGGTCCCGCTGCGCCGCGAGCACCACGTCGTGCCAGCCGCGCGGCGCGGTCAGCTCGTTCATCTCGGCTTCGAGCTCGCCGTAGGCGGCGACGCCCCGCCGGTGCAGCTCGGCCGCGTCGTAGCCGAGCAGCTCCTGGTCGACCAGCAGCGCCGAGTACAGCTCCTCGCCCATCCGCCAGTCGCCGGAGGCGCGCCCGGCGAAGTCGTCCAGGAACGCGGCCAGCTCGTCGAACGCGACCGCGGCGGGCTCGGCGGCGTCCGCGAGCCGGGCCCGCAGACCGGGGTCGGTCACCCCGGCGGGCAGCGACCGGGTGAGGAACGAGCGGCCTGACCTCGCCTGGCCGACCGCCCTGCGCACGATCAGCGGCGACGCCAGCTCCGGGTCCAGGTTCGCGCGGCACGCGGCCAGCACCGACGGCACCTCGGCCAGCCTCGCCACCACGGTGTCGACCAGCTCCGGCTCCGGTCGTGGCCGGTGCAGGAACGCCGTGAACAGCGGGAACAGCACCGCGGACAGGTACGTGGAGGGGTCACGCCGCCACGCGGGCCACGCGGACTTCGCGCGCATCCCTCTCAGCACCGCCACGAGCAGGTCGCGGTCGACCGCCTCGTCCAGGTCCAGCCCGTCGTCGGGCACCGCCTCGAAGCGGGCCAGCCACTCGCCGACCTCGCGTTCGTGGCTGGTGAAACCCGCGGCGCTGAAGTCGCCGAACGTCCGGTCGTGCGCCAGGGAGCCGAGGATCGCGGCCTGGCCGGGGAAGCGGTCGAAGTGCCAGGCGAGAACGCCGTCGACCAGCACGGGAAGTGTCGGGTGATCGTTCACACGCGCAAAAGCTACCCCTCTTCGTGGGGGCGGTCACCGCCCACGGGTTACCGGCGGGTTCTAAGGTTGACGGGTGGCTGACGACGAGCAGGTTGCGGAGAAGAAGACGACCGTCCCCCCGAAGGCGGTGAAGTCGGCGACCGCGTTCGTCGCCCAGCACGGCAAGGGATCACGCGCGGTCGTGGAACCCCTCGGCCGGGCGGGCGCGCGCGTCGTGCTGGTCGGCGCCGACGACGGCGCGCTGGGCGACGTGGTCCTGCCGGACCTGGCCACCGCCGAGGCCCTGGTGGACCAGGTCCCCGACCTGGAAGCGGCCGAGTGGGACCGCGAGACGACCGCGGCGCTCCGCATCGGCCCGGCCCACCGGCACAAGATGGCCGGCCGATGAAGGTCGTCCTGGCCTCCTGCAAGGAACTCCCCACCGGCGACGGCGACGACAGCGCCCTGGTCGGCGCACTGGCCGACGTGGGCGTGCACGCCGAGTGGGCACCGTGGGACTCCGACGCGGACTTCACCACCGCGGACCTGGTCGTGCTGCGCACGCCGTGGGACTACACCGACCGCCTGCCGGACTTCCTGGCCTGGTGCGCCACCGTGCCGACCTTGACCAACCCGCTCCCGGTCATCAGGTGGAACACCGACAAGTCGTACATGGTGGAACTGGCGGCCGACGGCGTGCCGATCGTCCCGACCACCCTGCTGCACCCCGGCGACCGTCCACAGTGGCCAACGGGCACCTTCGTCGTGAAACCCGCCGTGGGCGCGGGCTCGAAAGGCGCCTTGAAGGTCAAGGACGGCGACCATGGGGCAGCGGACGCCCACTGGGAGCAACTGGGAGTCAAGGCACTCCTGCAGCCGTACCAGTCCGCCGTGGACAGCCACGGCGAAACGGCGATGGTCTACTTCGGCGGCCAGTTCTCCCACGCCTTCACGAAGAGCGCGATGCTGACCGACGACGCCCAACTGGACCCGTCGGGCACGTTCATCGTCGAACGCCTGGCACCGACGACCCCGGACGCCGCACGACGACGGCTGGCGGAAGACACCATGGACGCCGCGGCAAACGTACTGGGCATCCGCAGGTCGGACCTCCTCTACGCCCGAGTGGACCTGGTAGCGGGCGCGGACGGCTCCCCACTGCTGCTGGAACTGGAACTGACCGAACCCTCACTGGGCTTCCGCCAAACCGACCCGACAGCAGCACTGCGCTTCGCCTCAGCAGTACGCACAACCCTGTCGACCCGCTAACCCGACCACGGCCCAGCGAAAGCACGCAACCAACCGTCACAGCCAGGCAAAGCGCGCACCAACCAACCGCCCTCACCCCAAGCGGAAGCACGCAACCAACCACCCACGCCCAAGCGGAAGCACGCAGCAGGGCCGCCCTCACCCCACGGAAGCACGCACCCCAAGGGAGCCCAGACCCCTCCCTGCCCCCGATCCCCAGCGCCCTCATGGTCGTTTGCCACGTGTCAAGGCATCTTTCCCGCCTTGACACGGCGCGGACGACCATGGAGACAATTGCGCAACGGGGGCACCCAAACCCCACCCAAACCCACGCCAGAGCCGTGCAGATCAGGTCAGATCAGGTCAAACCAGACCCGATACCGGTCATCGACCTGACCTCCATCTCCGCCTGCTTGATCGGATCCGCACGGGTCCGGCTGAACATCGTTCCCAGCCATCCGCACAGGAACGACAGCGGGATGGAGACGATCCCGGGGTTGCCCAACGGAAACCAGTGGAAGTCGACACCGGGGAAGATCGAGTTCGGCGCGCCGGACATCGCCGGGGAGAAGATGATCAGCACTACGCACGAGGTGAGCCCGCCGTAGATGCTCCACAGGGTGCCCGTGGTGTTGAAGCGCTTCCAGAACAGGGAGAAGAGGAGGGTCGGGAGGTTCGCCGACGCCGCCAGCGCCAGGGCCAGCGCCACCAGGAAGGCCACGTTCTGGCCGCTGGCCGCGATGCCGCCGATGATGGCCAGCGCGCCGACCGCGATCGCGGTCAGCCTGGCCACCCGCACTTCCGCGCGCGGGTCCGCGTTGCCGCGTTTGATGACGTTGGCGTAGACGTCGTGGGCGAACGAGGCCGACGCGGTGAGGGTCAGGCCCGCCACCACGGCGAGGATGGTCGCGAAGGCCACCGCCGCGACGATGCCCAGCAGGACCGCGCCGCCCACCTCGAACGCCAGCAGCGGGGCCGCCGAGTTCTCCCCGCCCGGTGCCGCGGCGATCGTTTCCGAGCCGACCAGTGCCAGCGCGCCGAAGCCGATGACCAGGGTGCACAGGTAGAAGGTGGCCATGAGCATCGTCGCCCAGACGACCGAGCGCCTCGCCTCGCGCGCGTTCGGCACGGTGTAGAAGCGCATCAGCACGTGGGGAAGGCTGGCCACGCCCAGCACCAGGGACAGGGCCAGTGACACGAAGTCGAGCTTGGACAGTTCGCTGCCGCCGTACTTCGCGCCCGGGTCCAGGACCGCCGCGCCGAGCGGGGTGTTGCGGGAGCCGGTTTCCATGATCGCGGAGAGGCTGAAGCCGAACTTGCCCAGCAGGAAGATGGTCATGAAGCTGACGCACAGCAGGAGCAGCACGGCCTTGATGATCTGCACCCAGGTGGTGCCCTTCATGCCGCCGACCAGCACGTACACGACCATGACGACGCCGACGACGGCGATGACCACGGCCTGGCCCGCACGGCTGTGCACGTTGAGCAGCAGCGCCATGAGAGCGCCCGCGCCCGCCATCTGCGCGATCATGTAGAACAGCGAGATCACCAGGGTCGCGTTGGCCGCGGCCGCGCGCACGGGGCGCTGCTTCATCCGGAACGAGAGCACGTCGCCGAGGGTGAAGCGGCCGGTGTTCCTCAGGCGCTCCGCGATCAGCATCAGGCCCATCAGCCAGGCGACGACCCAGCCGACGGAGTACAGGAAGCCGTCGTAGCCGTGCACGGCGATGCCGCCGGAGATGCCGAGGAACGACGCCGCGGACAGGAAGTCGCCGGACAGCGCGATGCCGTTCTGCGGGCCGGTGAAGCTGCTGCCCGCCGCGTAGTAGTCCGCCGCCGACGTGTTGCGGGTGCTCGCGCGGTACACGACGTACAGGGTGATCAGGACGAACACGGCGAACACGCCGATGTTGATCGCCACGTTGCCGCCCGTGGCAGGGCCTTCCACCCGCACTGCTACTCCTCGACGATTCCGGCCAAGCCGCGAACCGCGGTGACCTGCGGGTCCAGCGTGCGCTTCGCGTAGCGCGCGTAGGCCAGGGTCAGCACGACCGTGGTGACGAACTGCAACAACCCGAGCAGGATGCCGATGTTGACCACGCCGAGTACACGGGTGCTCATGAAATCGTGAGCATAAGCCGACGCGAGCACGTACGTCAGGTACCACGTGAGGAACAGCGCGGTCGCGGGGAAGATGAATACCAGAGAGCGTCGCCGCAGCGCCTTGAATTCCTCGCTCTGCTGGATCGCGACGAAGTCGGGATTACCTTCGTCGTCCACCAACAACGGCTGCGCGGGTTCGTCGAATGTGGCGAACCCACGACCGCGATTAGGGGTCTGCCGCGAATCAAGGGGACGCGGCACGGCTTTCGTCATCGTGGTCCTCCACGGGGATTCCGGCGGGAGCGGCCGTCGAGGCGACCGGGAGCCGGCGGCGCACAGCGTAGCCGGGCCTGACGTGGAGTCAACCGGATGGCCCAGGTACGTTGCCCGATCGTCCACCTCCCTCCCGGTCGGTCCGCGAACCGTTACGCCATTCGGTGACAATCTTCCGCGTTGGTCGTTGTCGAGGGCCGAACCCTCGCCTACCATCGTTCGACGACATCGCCGCCGTGAATCAGGACCCGCTACCGAATCACAACATCGATTTCAAACGGCTAACCGCGCCCAACCCGCGCGGTGATCGCCCGACTACCGACCTTGGGGTCTATCCGGTGACTGTGCAGAACCGTGTTCGCTGGCGGTGGGCCACCGTGGTGGACTGGCGCAATTGGCGACTTCCGGTGAAGGTCGCCGCGGTGCTCCTGGTTCCCGTCGCGGTCGCGGTCGGCACCGGTGTCCTGCAGATCCGCGGATACGTCGTGCGCGCCGATTCCTACGCCGCCGTCGGCAAGCTGGTCACGCTGCGTTCCGCGCTGACCCCCCTCGTCGCCGCCGTCCAGGACGAACGGGCGGGCCAGGCGGGCCGCGTCGACGGCAAGCCACCGGAGGAGAACGGGTTCCGCGAGCGCGGAGCCGTGACGACACGGGCGTTCGAGACCGTGCGAGGACTGGCAGAGGACCCCGCGACACCGCTCGGCGACGTGGCCTCCGCCCGGTTCGCCGAGGTCACCACGCAGGTCAACGCGATGCCGCAGCTGCGGCAGTCGATCGACGCGGGCTCGGACGTGTCGATCTCCGTCGTCGCCTACAGCACCATCGTGCGCTCCCTGCTCGACTTCGACCAGGCGCTGGTCAACGAGTTCGGCGACCCCACGCTGGCAGGCACCGGCGGCGCGCTGCACAACCTCCAGGTGGCCGCCGAGCAGCTGTCGCTCCAGCACGCCGTGCTGCTCGCGGCGACGAACCGCGGCCGGGTCCTGGACTCCGAGGTCGTGTCGCTGGACCAGTCGCAGCTGCGCTACCTGGACCGGGTCAGCGACTTCGCCGCGCTCTCCACGCCCGCGCAGCGGGACCTGCGGACCCAGACCGTGACCGGCCGCGAGGTCCTGGCCCGCGACCGGATGGTGCAGGACGCGCTCGACACGGTCCCCGCCGCCGGCAGGCCGGAGCCGCCGCCGCTCGCGTCGAAGGTCTCGGCAGACGACTGGGAGTCCGCCTCCCGCACCACCAACACGCTCGTCGGCAAGGTGTTGACCGGGCTGGAGCAGGAGCTGGCCGACACCGTCGCGACCTTCCAGGACGAGACGAGCGACCAGGCCGGTCTCATCTCGATGGTCCTGCTGGCGTCGCTGCTGGCCGCCATCGGCGTCGGCGTCGTCTTCGGCAGCAACATGCTCCGCTCGCTGTTGACCCTCCGGCGCACCGCGCTGCACGTCGCCCAGCGCCAGCTGCCCGACCTCGTCGCCGACCTCCGCGAGGAGGGCGCGAGCGAGGTCGTCATCGAACCGGTGGACGTGCACACGACCGAGGAGTTCGGCCAGCTCGCCCGCGCGTTCGACGCGGTGCACCAGCAGGCCGTGGGCTCCGCCGTCGAACAGGCCCGGCTGCGCGGCGGCCTGCGCAACACCTTCGTCAACCTGTCGCGCCGCAGCCAGGGACTGGTCGAGCGGCAGCTGCGGCTGATGGAGGAGCTGGAGCGCAAGGAGGAGAACCCGCAGCAGCTGGCGAACCTCTTCAAGCTCGACCACCTCGCCACCCGGATGCGGCGCAACAACGAGAACCTGATGGTGCTCTCGGGCACCGACGTGACGCGCCGGTTCAGCAAGCCGATCCCGCTCGCCGACGTGCTGCGCGCGGCGGCGTCGGAGATCGAGCACTACCAGCGGGTCGTCGTGCAGACCACACCGCAGGTCGAGGTCGTCGGCTACGCCGCCAGCGACCTCGTGCGGCTCATCGCGGAACTGCTGGACAACGCCACCGCGTTCTCGCCGCCCCGCAGCCACGTCGTGATCGTCGGACGGCCCCGCAACGGCGGCGGTGTCGTGATCGACGTGATCGACGAGGGCGTCGGCATGACCACCGACGAGCTGAACGCGGCGAACGTCCGACTGCGGTCCGTGGACACCGACGAGCTGCCCGCGTCCCGGCAGATGGGGCACTTCGTCATCGCCCGGCTCGCCGCCCGGCACCAGATCGAGGTGACGCTGGTCGACCAGGGCCCGCACCGCGACGGGCTGCGGGCGGTCGTCGGCGTGCCGCCGGACCTGATCGGCAAGCCCCGTGACGCCGCGCCGACCGTGGTCGACGCCGGGCCGCCGCTCGACCGCCGCGTCCCGGCCGTGCCGTCGGCTCGGCCCCGGCCCGTCGCCACCGCGGGCACCGCTCCCGCTCCCGCACCGGCGTCCGAAAGCGAGTGGTCCTCGTTCCGCGGCATGGCGGTCGACGACGCCGCGGTGACCACGCGTTCGGTCTGGTTCAAGGGCAAGCTGCCCACCGGCGAGCCGCCCCGGCACCGGCTCGACGACCAACCGGCCGACCTCCCGCCCCGGACGAACGGCGTCAGACCGGACGTCACGCCGGAGCAGGACCCGAACGCCGACTTGCCGAAGCGCAAACCGAGGGGCAACCTCGTCGCCGGACGTCCGGGGGCCGAGGGCGTGGCGCCCGTTCGGCGGGATCCGAACGCGACACGCGGCTTCCTCTCGAACTACCAGACGGGAATCCGGCAAGGTGTGCGGGATTCCGGTGATCACCGTTCTGCACAGGAGAACCCATGAGCTCACCGCGGTCTCGCCAGGTGGACCAGTTCGGCTGGTTGATCACCAACTTCACCGAGCGCGTGCCCGGCGTCGCGCACGCTGTCGTGATCTCCGTGGACGGCTTGCTGCTCACGGCGTCCACGGGTCTGCCGGGGCAGCGCGCCGACCAGCTGTGCGCCATCGCGGCGGGCGTCACCAGCCTCGCCCAGAGCGCGGCGAACTTCTTCGACGGCGGCGGTGTGCTCCGCTCGGTGGTCGAGATGGAGCACGGCATCATGCTGCTGATGTCCGTCCGCGACGGGTCGTGCCTCGCGGTGCTCGCCGCGCCGGACAGCGACGTCGGCCAGGTCGCCTACGAGATGACCGTCGTGGTGGACCAGGTCGGCCAGCTGCTGACGCCGGAACTCCGTGCCGAGCTGCACGGCGCGACCAGGATGTCCGCGTGATGCCGTTATGACCGGGCCGGACTCCGAGCAGACGTTCGCGGACCTGCTCAACGGGATCACCCTGTCCGGTGGCTCGCGCAGGGGGCGCAAGGGCAAGCGCGAGGAGCCCGCCGCCCAGAAGATCAGCCTGCCCGTCCAGCCGGTGCCCGCGCCGTCGGACGACGTGGAGGAGGGCGCGGCGATCGTCCGGCCCTACTCGTGGACCGGCGGTCGCACCACGTCCGATTTCCAGCTGGAGATCGAGACCATGGTCAGCGTCGGCGAGGAGCTGCACTCGGGCCCGATCAAGGCCGAGTACCAGGACGTCATGGCCCTCTGCGAAGGGCCTCGCTCCGTCGCGGAGGTCGCCGCGCTGCTCGGCATCCCGCTCGGCGTGGCCAAGGTGCTGCTCGGCGACATGGCCGAACGCGGCCTGCTGGACGTGCACGCGACCGCCGTGATCGAGGGCGACGTGCCGGACCTCGGCCTGATGGAACGCGTCCTCAGCGGCCTCCGCAAGCTCTGACACTTCCGACGCGCAGCGTTGGAGACACTTTCTCCCAACGCTCCCCGTTGGACTCCTCCCCGCACCTCGCCCAGACCAACCTCCCCTGCCTTCCTTGAGCCCTAACCCCCATTGGGGGTATACATGGGGTTACAACCTCAAGGGGGCCCGCCATGCCGAAGATCAACGTCTACCTGCCGGACGACCTGGCCGAAGCGGTCAAGGAATCCGGTGTCCCCGTGTCCGCGATCTGCCAGCGCGCGCTGGAGGAGTCGGTGAAGCGGGTGACCGCCATCCGGGCCGTCGTCCTCGACGACCTGGCGTCCGGCGGTTCCGCGCTCCAGCTCTCGCGGTTCACCCAGCGCACCCGTGACGTCGTCGCGCTCGCCGTCGAGCGGGCGCGGGCCGAGGGCGCCGCGCACGTCGGCACCGGGCACCTGCTGCACGGGACGCTCGCCGAGGGCACCAACCTGGCCCTGCACGTGCTGCGCGCCATCGAGGTCGACCCCGACCGGGTGTCCCGCGAACTCGCCCGCCGCGCGCCCGCCGCGGGCCAGGCGACCCCGGAGCGGTTCGGCGGCGACGCCGCGAACGCGCTGGAGCTGACCGTGACCGAGGCTTTGACGCTGGGGCACAACTACGTCGGCTGCGAGCACCTGCTGCTGGGCCTGCTCGCCGAACCCGACGGGCCGGGCGGCACCACCCTGCGCGCCGCGGGAGCCGATCTCCGGACCGCTCGCGCGGCCGTCGTCGCGGCGCTGGCCGGGTACGTCCACCTGCGGGCCCAGCCCGCGAGCGCGGGCGGCCCGGTCGAGGTGGCCGCCGCGCTGCGCCGGGAGCTCGCCCCGTTGATCAGCAGGCTCGACCGGGTGGAGCGCCATGTCGGCCTCGCCGTCGAGGAGTGACCTCGTGGTGCGGATCCTGATCGCGGCGCTGGTCGTGATCGCGCTCCTCTGACCTATCGACCGATGATCGCGGCGAGTGCGGACCAGAGCGCGTGCGGATTGTCGACCATCGGGAAGTGGCCGGAATCCGGAATGGCGAGCGTGGTCGATTCGTCGAGCAGCGGAACGAGGTGGGTGGCCCGGTCTCCCAGCGCTCCGTACAGGTACGCCGCGCGATTCATCTCCCGGTACCAGCCGAGCAGCTTCCCGCTGTCCGACCACTCGACCAGCGACCGGGAGCTCTCGTGGACGGCGGCGGGCGTGCACGTCGCCGTCCACTCGCCCCACGCGCGCAGGTCCGCCTCGGGCGCCGTCCTCAGCGACTCCACGAACCGGTCGAACTCGTTGACCGCGAAGTCCTCCAGTTCCAGGTCGGCGATCTGCCTGCTGACCAGGCCCGCGTCCTCGCCGACGAGGTTGCCCTCGACGCTGGTGAACGTGACCGGGTTCTGCGCGCCCTGCGCGGCGATGAGGCCGACCGCGCCGCCCAGGCCGTGCCCGACCACGTGCAGCCGGGTCGGGGCCAGTCGCTCCACGACGCGGGTGACCAGTTCCGCGTAGGCCTCCAGCGTGTGGGCGCCCGAGGACAGCGGCCTCGTGCGGCCGTGGCCGGGCAGGTCGATCGCGCACGTCGTGAGGTGGGCCAGCGCGGGGGAGTCCGTGATGCCCGCGAAGCTCTCCTTGGTGGAGCTGAGGCCGTGCAGCAGGAGGACGACGTCCTGTCCGGCGGGCCGGATGTCCGCGACGACGTCGACGATCGCACCGTCGTGGTCGACGGGAATGGCCTGGTTCTGGAGGAGGTTCATCGTCCGGCTTCTGTCGTCGGGTGCTCGGGGGATTGTCGGGTGTTCATCGGGAGGTTTCGGGTGAACCTTGACCCGTGTTCATTCTTTCGCGTTGTTCATCAAGATCGTTCGTCACTTCCTCCGCACTGCCGCGGCCCTTGCCAAGATCCATGATCGAGCTACTATTGCTTCAGTGTTGACCGAAACCAAGGAGTCGTCGTGAGCGTCGGACGGGAAACCCGCCTCTCCGCCTGGATCGAACGGGTGGCCGCGCACTTCGCCGAGGAGGGCATCCCGCTCATCGGCGGACGGATCCTCGGCTACCTGCTGGTGTGCGAGCCCGTGGAGCGCACCGCGGCCGAACTCTCCCAGGAGTTGGAGGCCAGCAGCGGCTCGATCAGCACGAACCTCAAACTCCTGGTCAACGCGGGCCTGGTCACCAAGCGCACCCGTCGAGGACGGCAGGCCGCCGAGTACCGCGTCGACGAGAAGCGCTGGGCCGACATGGTGCAGCGCAGGCTGGACGCGCTGGTGAGCGTGCGCGACCTGACCGAGTCCGGGATGCGGCTGCTCAGCGGCGACCCCCAGCGCGCCCACCGGCTGCGCACCGTGGACCAGCTGTACACCTGGCTGGCCGACGAGCTGCCCCCGCTCTGGGAACGCCGCCCCACGCCGCCCAAGTGACCTGGTGCGGGCGGACCGACCTCTAGACGGCCTGGTCGGCCAGGGCGTCCAGGCGTTCGCGCGGTGCGTCCACGGTCTCCGGCGGCACGGGTCCGCGCGACCGGCTCGCCACCCACAGCCCCGCCGTGGCCACCACGAAGGCGCCCGCGCCCAGCACGTGCAGCGACACCAGCACCTCGGGCACCCCGGTCCAGTACTGCACCATGCCCAGCGTCCCCTGCGCGAGCACGACGGCGACCAGGATCCAGAAGCGGCGGCGCAGCACGGCGTCCGTCGAGAACGCGTGCACCGCGAACCCGAGCGCCGTCAGCATTCCGAGGAACAGGAACAGCAGGTCGGCGTGCACCTGCGCCAGCGTGTCCACCGGCAGGTCGAGACGAGGCGTGTCCGAGTCGCCCGCGTGCGGTCCGGCGGCGGTCACGAAGGTGCCCGCCAGCAACAGGAACCCGAGCACCACGGCCTGCACGACCTGGAGGTGCAGCAGCGCCCTGGGCAGGACGGGCTCGACGGGTTCGTCGCCCTCGTCAAGCGCCCGGTACAGCAGCACGGCCAGCCACACGAGACCCATGGACACCAGGAAGTGCACCGACACCGTCCACCACAGCAGTCCCGTGAGGACGGTGATGCCGCCGATCACGGCCTGCAGCGCGACACCGCCGAGCTGGATCAGCGCCAGCACCACGACCCGACGCCGCCGGGGCCTGCCCAGCCACGCCGCCACGACGATCAGCCCGGCGATGATGCCGACCACGCCGGTGAGCGTCCGGTTCCCGAACTCGACCCACTGGTGCAGCGGCCCGATCTCCGGGTGCGCCACCGGCGTCAGGCTCCCCTCAACGCACTGGGGCCACGTGGGGCACCCGAGCCCGGACCCGGTCACCCGGACGATCGACCCGGTGACGGCGATACCGCCCTGCGCGATGACCAACGCCGCGGCGATGGCGCGCTGGAGGGACAGGAGGCGGTTGGTGAACCAGGGGGGAACCGACACCCGTCGATGGTAGGACGGGGTGGCTGAGAGGCGGTCGGCCGGGGTTGGGGCCTGCGCGGCGGCGGCCCGTGGAGGTGATCGGCGGCACGGTCCCGCCGACCGGCGCTCAGTCCAGCTTCGTCGTCCGCGTGGCGATCGCCGCCGCGCCGAGGCCCCACACCAGCAGCACCGCGATCGGTCCGACGCCCGGCCCGGTGCCGTCCACGACGGCGGCGTGCAGGCCCTCCGCCAACGCCGCCGACGGCAGCAACTGCACGACCTGGGCGATCCCGGACGGCAGCGAGTCGACGCCGAGCGCCACGCCGCCGATCAGCAGCAGCGCGAACCACACGATGTTCGCCAGCGCCAGCACGATCTCCGCCCGCAGCGCCCCGCCGAGCAGCACGCCGAGAGCGCCGAACGTCAGCGTTCCCAGCACGATCAGCAGCACCGCCCACGCGATCCCGCCGACCGGCGGCCGCCAGCCCAGCAGCAGCGCCGTGCCACCGAGGATCACCACCTGGACCACCACGACGGCCAGCGCGGCGGTCACGCGGCCCGCCACCAAGAGCCAGCGGGGCAGGGCCGAGGCCAGCCGCTTGAGCACCCCGTACCGCCGGTCGAAGCCGAGCGCGATGGCCTGGCCGGTGAACGCGGACGACAGGATGGCGAGCGCGAAGACGCGGGCGGTCGCGGAGCCGACCCTGGGGTCCGGCATGGGGATGACCGTCATCAGCGTCAGCGCGACCAGCAGCGCCACCGGGATGATGACGGTGAGCAGGACCTGCTCGCCGTGCCGCAGCGTCAGCAGCACCTCCATGCGCGACTGGGCGAGGAACATCCGGCCGAGCCTGCCCCGGCCGGGCGAGGGCGTGAACGTGCCGGGGGTGAACCTGGCCGACGAGGTCACCGGATCTCCGATCGCGCTTGTCCCGGTCACGAGCGCAGCTCCCGACCGGTCAGTTCGAGGAACACGTCTTCGAGGCTGCGCTTCGCGACCATCAGCTCCTCGGCGAGGACGCCCTGCTGGGCGCACCACGACGTGACGGTCGAGACGACCTGCGGATCGATGCGCCCCTCCACCGCGTAGTGCCCGTGCGCCGCCTCGCTGACCCGGAGGCCCTCCGGCAGCGCGGCCAGGAGCAGCGTGGTGTCGAGGCCCGCGCGGGTGCGGAAGCGGAGCTGCTGGTCGTCCGGCTCGTCCGCGGTCAGCTCGTGGGGGCTGCCCTGGGCGACGACGCGGCCCGCGTCGACGATCACGACGTGGTCGGCCAGTTCCTCGGCCTCGTCGATGAGGTGCGTGGTGAGCAGGACGCTCACGCCGTCGCGCCGCAGCGCGGAGATCAGCTCCCACACCAGCCGCCGGGCCTGCGGGTCCATGCCCGCGGTCGGCTCGTCGAGGAACACGAGCTCCGGGCGGCCGACCAGCGCGCACGCCAGGGACAGCCGCTGTTGCTGGCCGCCGGAGAGCCGCTTGTACGGGGTGCGCACGGCCGAGGTGAGGCCGAGGACGTCGAGCAGCCACGCCGGGTCCAGCGGGTTGGCGGCGCAGGTGGCGATGAGGGTCAGCAGCTCGTCGGCGCGGACGCCGGGGTAGCCGCCGCCGCCCTGCGGCATCACGCCGATGCGCGGTCGCAACTGGTCGCCCTGGGTCCTGGGGTCGAGACCGAGCACGCGCACGGTGCCCGCGTCGGCGGTGCGGAAGCCCTCGCACACCTCGACGGTCGACGTCTTGCCCGCGCCGTTGGGGCCGAGCAGCGCCAGCACGGTGCCGGTCCGCAGGGTGAGGTCGAGTCCGTCCACCGCGACCGTGGAGCCGTATCGCTTGACCAGTCCCGACACTTCGACGGCTGAGGTCACGGACTGGGTGGTCACGGGCGGGAAGCCTAGTGCGGCGACCGCCAACCCGTGTTGGGGGGTTCCGTCGTACGGGGGAACCTTCCGGGCCCCGAAAAGCCCGGCGGGGATCGGGTCGCCACGCCCTCATCCGGTGGTGGGGGTAGCCCCACCAGGGTTCTCGGGGTGGCGTCAGGGTCCCCTCCGGGGAATTACCCATACCTGCGGAAACACATTTGCGCCAAGATTTGTTCATGGCCGAGATTCAGGCAAAAAAGCGGGCGGTGCTCGCACCACTCGCTGTTGCGAGCCTGGTTCTGTCGTTGTTCCCGATTGTTTACCTGCACGTGGCGTCGGCGGGTCAGATTAGTCCCATCAGCCACACGATCAGCGACTACATCTTCGTCGCGAACGGGACCGGGCTGCTCGCGGTGACGGCGCTGTCGCTCGCGGCCGGTTCCGTCGTGCTGCTGATCGCCCTGTTCGGGGCGGGTCTGCCGCGTCGTGGGCCGATCACCGTGCTGGTGGGTCTGTGGGCGGCGGGCTTGACCGTGGCCACCTTGTTCCCCACCGACCCGTCCGGAACCCCCACCACCTTCTCCGGCGCCGTGCACCGCTACGCGGGCGCGGTGATGTTCGTGAGCCTGCCGCTGGCGGGTTTGCTCATTTCCCGGCGATTCATCCCGAGTACCACTGTCCGTCGTCTCGCGTTGGCCAGTGGGATCACCAGTTTCCTATTTCTGCTCAGCCATGTTCCGGTTGTTTTTCCGGGAGACGGCGCACTGCTGCTGGGGTTGGCCGAACGAATCCTGTTCGCCGTCCTCTACGGCCTGCTGTTCGCACTGGCCGCCGCGATCGGGCGGGATACCGCGCCCCAGCGGCGCACGGGGGAGGTGACCGCGTGACCGGCATCGCGATCCTGCTGGCCGTCGTGGGCGCCGCGTTCTTCGCCCTCGCCGCGCGGCTCCAGCACAGCGCCGTGTCCGCGGGCGACGGCGGACCCCGGCTCTCGGAGCTGCTGCGCCGTCCCCGCTGGCTCGGCGGGCTCGTCCTGCTCGTCGCGGGCGCCGGGGTGCACGCCGTGGCGCTCGGCATGGCCCCGCTGACCGTCGTGCAGCCCGTCGGGGTGCTGGCGATCGGCATGACCGCGCTGCTGGACGGCCGCCGCAAGGCGCTGCCCGCCGTCGCGCTCACCACGTTCGGCGTCGGGGCGTTCGTGCTGCTCGCGGCGGGCAGCGCCACGGCCACGCAGGTCGCGCCCGAAGCGGAACTGCGGGCCGGGTTGCTCGTGCTCGGCCTGATCGCGGTGCCCGGCCTGCTGGGCGTGCTCAGCGGACGGCCGCACCTGCGGGCCCTGTCGTTCGGCGTCGCGGGCGGCGTGGCCTACGGCTACGTGTCCGTGCTCATGCGGGCCGTCTCCCAGGACGTCCAGCAGGGCGCGTTCGACCTCGCGTCCGCCGCGTCCGTGCTCGGCATCGTCGTCGCCCTGCTCGTCGGCGGCTGGTTCATCCAGCACGCCTACGCGGGCGGTCCCGCCCACCTCACCGTCGCGTGCCTCACCGTCGTCGACCCGCTGGTCGCCGTCGGCATCGGGGCCGGGCTGCTGGGGGAGTCCGCCCGCACCACCGGGTGGACCGCCCTGGCCCAGATCGCGTGCGCCGCGCTCGCCATCGGCGGCGTCTGCGTGCTCGCCCGTCGAGAACACACACCCACCAGATCGGAGAAGCTCGTGAGCAACGGACGCGCACTGCGGATCGTCATCGCGGCGGAAACCTTCCCCCCGGACGTCAACGGCGCCGCTCGGTTCGCGCACCGCCTGTCGGTCGGCCTCGCCGGTCGCGGCCACGACGTCCACGTCATCTGCGCCGACCCGGTGGGCCCGGCCAGGACCGAGATAGCCGACGGCATCACTGTGCACCGCCTGCGGTCGCGCCGCACACCGTTCTACCGCGGCTTCCGGGTGTGCCTGCCCTGGGACGTGAAGGGCGAGGTCAGCGATCTGCTCGACCAGCTCGAACCCGACCTCGTGCACGTCCAGGCGCACTTCATGATCGGCCGCCAGGTGCTCCGCCAGGCCGCCGGGCGCGGCATCCCGACCGTGGCGACGAACCACTTCATGCCGGAGAACCTGTTCGGCCACGCGCACGTCCCCGGCTGGCTCCAGGCCGTCGCGTCGCGCTGGGCGTGGCGCGACCTGACCAAGGTGTACTCGGTAGCGGGCGCGGTGACCGCGCCGACGCCGCGCGCGGTGGAGCTGCTGCACGAGAAGGGCTTCCCGCGGCGCGCGGTCCCGGTGTCCTGCGGCATCGACATCGACCGGTACCGGCTGCGGGGGACCACTCGCACCGACAAGAAGCCCACGGTGCTGTTCGTCGGCAGGCTCGACGAGGAGAAGCGGGTCGACGAGCTGCTGCGGGCGCTCGCGCTGGTGCCGAGGCTGCACGCCGAGATCGTCGGCGACGGCTCGTGCCGCGCCGAGTGGGAGCTGCTCACCGCACACCTCGGCATCGCCGACCGGGTGCGGTTCCGCGGGTTCGTGGACGAGGAGGCGCTGCTGGACGCCTACGCGAACGCCGACGTGTTCTGCATGCCCGGCGTCGCCGAACTCCAGAGCCTCGCGACCATGGAGGCCATGGCCGCGGGCAAGCCGGTCGTCGCGGCCGACGCGATGGCGCTGCCGCACCTGGTCCGCCCTGGCCGCAACGGCTGGCTGTTCCAGCCGGGTGACGTCCGAGGCCTGGCCGACCGCCTGCACGGCGTGCTGGCCGAGCCGTCGGTGACCGCCCGGATGGGCGCGGCCAGCAGCGAGCTGATCGCGCACCACGCCCTCGGCGGCACGCTCGACAAGTTCGAGGAGATCTACGCCGGACTGGTCGGGCTCCCGGTGCTCGCGCCGCCGGTCGTCGAACTGGCGGCCTGATCCCCCTTGGCCCGGACGGCGTCGACGACGCGCAGGGCGGCGGGCTTCAGCACGAGCCTGCCGTCCTGCTGCTTGTCGACCAGGAACCGGTACAGCAGCGCGTAGCTCTCCAGCTTCACCCGAAGCGCGTCCGCGACGTCCGTGCCGTCCCGAGCCGGGTTCGCCTGCTGCACCAGCGTCTTCACGATGTCGCGGCGGGCCCGCATCGGCACCCACCAGCTCGTCACCAGGACCAGGACGAGACCGAACACCAGCGACGTCGCGAGCACCGACTGCCAGCCGGTGAACCGGAGCCCGCCGAGCAGCAGCACGACGGCCACCAGCAGGAACCCGATGCCGTAGACGACCGCCCAGCCCGCGGTCGCGGCGGCGGGCGTCTCGGCGTTCTCGGTGTGCCACTCGCCGCCGCGCTTGCGCCACCGCTGCAACGACCGCCCGCCCGCCGTGGCGCACGCGGCGCCGATCGCGACCGCCACCACCGCGGCGCCCACGACGACCGGCCAGGTGAGCCAGCTCAGGTCGTACAGCTCGTAGTGGACGACGGCCCACACCGCGACGCCCACCGCGGCCACGGCGCCGACCCGCCACACCACCTTGCCGATCCGCTTGTAGGTGCGCTTGTCCTTCAGCACCGCGAACGGCGTGCGGATGGGCGCGGGCAGGCTGCCGATCACCAGCAGCGCCAGCACGAGCAGCGCGACGCCGCCCACGGCGACCATGCCGGTCGCGGCCTCGTCGCCGGTCTCCCCGGAGTTCAGCGCGGCCCGCATCCGGTCGACCGCGACGGCTCCCAACGGGATCACCGGGGAGAGCAGCACGAGTCCGTGCAGGAGGGTGCCGGAACGCAGTGCGGCGTACCCGAAGGCGGCCATCAGCGTGCCGCCGCCCAGCGCCGCCGCCGGGCCGACGGCCCAGTTCGGCAGCAGGTTGAACAGCGCCAGCACGAGCAGCGCGCCACCGATCGCGAAACCGAGGGAACCCAGGAACTGCGCCAGCTTCCCGCCCCTGGTGAGCCCGGTGATGGTCCAGTACGGCAGGAGCGCGGCCCCGCGCAGCACCCTGGTCACCGGCTTCAGCGCGGCCAGTCCGGAGTTCTTGCTGTCCGCGACGGTCACCGCGACCGCCGCCGCGGTGGCGGCGGTGCGGATCATCTGGTCGCTGCCCGCCTCCTGCGAGATCGGCTCACGACCGATGCCCGCCTCGTCGAACGCGCGCAGCGCGGCGAGGCCGATCGCGGCGCTGCGCGTCCGCGCCGACTCGGTCTCGAAGTCCACCGGCCGCTCCAACCGCGCCAGCAGCGTCCCGTGCTCCTCGAGGAACAGCTCGCCGCGCGACCGCGGATCGCCGCCGTCCTTGCGGTCGGCCAGGATCGCGGCGCGCAGCGCGGGCAGCTCCTCGCAGACGATCCGCACGTGCAGACCCCACGCCGCCAGCTCCGCCATCGCGCTCGCCGTGGGCGGCAGGTCGCCGTCGAGGACGTCCTCGGCGTAGATCGCCGCGAGTTCCTTCTTCGCCGCCGCGATCGCGAGCGCCAGCTCCGGCGTCGAGCCGCCGAACAGCTCGTCCACCAGGTCGTCGACCTGGTCGTGCGCCCGCTGCCTCGCCCGTCCCGCGTCCTGCCGCCCGTCGGGCGTCGCGGCGGTGAGCACGTCCATCCGGCGCAGCCGCTGCGGGTCGAAGATGACCTTGCACAGCATCGTGGCGCCGTCGAGCCTGCCCCAGATCCAGTCGTTGACCCGCCACGACCGCTTGAGGAACCCGGAGAACCGGCTCAGCGACGCGCCGCCCGCCTTGTCCTCGGCGGTGATGCTCCTGGTGGCGAACGCGTTGCGCGTCTGAAGGCTGATCTGCACCAGCTCCACGGCCTGGTCGACGCCGCCGCGCGCGTCGTCGGCGAGGCACGTGGTCGAGATCTCCAGCGCCATCAGCCGCGACAGCCACACCTCCGGGCCCGCGACGAACCCGGCACGCGCCTCGCGTGGCGTCAGCTCCGTGGTCAGCAGCGCCCGCCACGGGGCCAGCCCGCCCAGCCGCAGCCGGTCCTCGTCGTCGATCAGCGCGAGGATCTTCTGCGCCTCGTCGACCAGCAGCCCGATCTCGACCACGGCCGCCCGCACGTTCGCGCCGATCGAGTCGACCTCGCCGAACGTCATCCGCTGGTCGTACACCCCGAGCCGCTCGCTCCAGTACGCCTGGTTGAGCGTCTCGGACAGCTCGCCGGTCCAGGTGACGTCGACCTGCTCGCGCAGCTGCCGCAACCTCGCCCGCACCCGGTGCAGCCGGGTCCGCGCCTCGGCGACCAGCACGCACGCGCCGCGCAGCGGCCCCTCCTGCGTGTCCGGCACGACCCAGACCATCCGCTTGAGCAGGTCCATCGCGGACGACGCCACCGAGTCGGCCATCGTCACACCCCAGTGCCACCCGGTCGCGGCCAGCGCCGTCGGCAGGTGCCGCGACGGCACGTACGGCAGCATCCCGTTCTTCTTGCGCCACTCCCGCTGCGCCGACTCGGCCGCGGCGCGCACCCGTTCGAACGACCAGCCAGCCGAGTTCGACCCCTGCACCGCGAACTGCCGAGTGGTGACGTCCCGGGCCGCCAGCCTGATCCGCACGTCCTCGTAGTGGTCGTGCAGGGTGTCCGCCAGCTCGTAGGCCTTCTCCGCGACGGTCGTCGGCGCCTTGTGGTGGTTCGCCAGCCCACCCGCGAGCCGCTCCAGTAACGAGTTGCGGCCACCGCGCCGGGACGCGGCCAGCCGGTTGTGCTCCTCGATCTTCTCCACGTAGGTGCGGCTGCCCTGCCCGGACCACGCGCCCTGCACCTTCACGGCCGTGCCGACCGTGCTCGGCACCTCCTTGCGCACGTGCGCGGGCGGCTCGACCCCTTCGGGCTCGGCGTGCGGGAACACCAGCAGCATCACCCGCCGCACCGGCCCGTTCGCGGGCATCCGGTCGATGGCCTCCAGCGCCTCGCGCGTCGGCGTGTTCACCAGCACCCCACCGTCCACGGCGAACCGCGACCGGTCGGCGTCGCTGTGCCGGGCCCACGACGCCACGTCGCCCATGTCCGGCTTGGACGGCGTCTCCTGCCCGTTCACCGGGATGAACGACGGCTCGAACGCGATCGGGAACGACGCGGACGACCGCGCGGCCAACGCCATCTGCAACACCCGCCGCGGCAGGTCCGCCGCGGCGAAGTCGTCCCGCCCGGTCGTCTCGTCCGACGGCGTGGCCCAGTCGTAGGCGTCCCGCCGGAACGAGAAGCTGCCCTGGTCGGCCACCTGCACGAGGGCCTGGCCGAGGTCGTCGTAGGTCACCTTCGGCACACCGCCGAGCAGGGTGGTCGTGATCCTCAGGTCCACCGGCCGCTCCTCGGCCTTGGTGGGGGAGAAGTCCGTGGTGAGCCGCCCCAGCATCTCCTGGAGCCGGGGCAGGAAGAACTCGTCGCCGCGCAACAGCGACACGGGCTGCCCCTGGAACGGCGTGCGCAACAACTGCTCCATGCGCCCCTGCTCGGCCCAGAGGTCCCGCAACCGCGTCAGGTCGGCGTTCTCGCTCACCTGGGAGATGGCGAGCGCGGCACCGTTGATCCCACCGGCGGAGGTACCGGTGATGACATCGGCGCGCGCCGTGCACCCGACCAACGACAACAGGTGCTGGTAGGTCGACCCCTGCCGGGTGAGCCGGTCGAGTTCGAGCACGACACCGCCCATCCAGACGGCAAGGCTGACGCCACCGTTGAGCACCACGGCGAACCGGATCTGCTCCTGAGGTACCTCGGCCATGCGGGACCCCTCCTCGCACCGGAACAACGGAGCGATCTTGCCGGCAAACACCGGCTGAGGGCTGGATTTTGGCGTCACGAATCGACTGACTCGCGTGGAGGTGCTCGCGGGGCGAAAGCCGCTCGGCCAGTGCGAAACGGCCCTCGGGCGCGGAAAGCCTTGGGTGCGCGGCGCACGACGAGGGCTTGGGCACAGCGGCCGGGGACCAAGGTTTCCTCGGACATGGCGGGAAGCGCTTGGGCGAGGTGAAGGACGACAAGGGCGTCCTCCCAACGCGTGACCGCCTAGCCTCGACCAACCCAGCCCGCACTTCCCCCTGCCCCCGATCCGAAGCGCTCTCATGGCCCCTCCCGTTTGTCAAGGCATCTTTCCCGCCTTGACAAACGGGAGGGGCCATGGAGACAATTGGCGAGCGGGGGTGGGGTGCCCGCAGTTTCCGGGCTCCGCGAAGTCTCGCCGGTGCTCTCTTTTACGGCCGGCTGCCGGTTCCGGCGTGGGGTTTGGGTTCCCCCCGAGGCGCAATTGTCTCCATGGTCGTCCGCTACGTGTCAAGGCGGGAAAGATGCCTTGACACGTAGCAAACGACCATGAGGGCGCTGGGGATCGGGGGCAGGGAGGGGTCTGGGGTCCCTTTGGGGTTGCGTGCTTCCGCCTGGGCTGAGGCCACCTGGTTGCGTGCTCTCGCCTGGGCTGAGAGCCACCTGGTTGCGTGCTTCCGCTGGGGGTGAGGGTGGTTGCTTGCGTGCTCTCGCCTGGGCTGAGGGGCGGCTGTTCGTGTGCTTCCGCCTGGGCTGAGGGTTACCCGTTCCAACCCCTCAGTCGTAGTGCCTGCTGCTCGGAAAAGGATCCCGGCGCATCAGCGGGTACAGCTGTTTCCTGGCGACGAGCACGCACAGCACGAACGTGATCACCGCTCCCGTGACCGCCTGCGGCACCACGTACGCGCGTCCGTCGAACGCCGAGCCGGTGGGCGGCAGGATGATCGCGATGAACGCGCTCGTCGTCATCGCGAACCCGCGGAACCTCTTCGCCACCACCGCCGTCGCGAGTGGGAGCGCCGCCCACAGCACGTACCAGGGCTGGAGCACCGGGCCGAGCACGAGCACCGCTCCCAGGCCCGCTCCCAGGCCGTTGACCGCCTTGATGCGGCCGCGGAAGCTCTTCCACAGCAACGTTCCCACGATCGCCACCGACACGGCCTGCCCGAGGATCCTCGCCAGTGCGATGGTGGCCTCGGTGTGGTTGCCCAGCGACAGCAGGATGCCGAGCCCGCCCGCCAGGTAGCCGAGCGCCGTGGGCGGGGACATCCAGCTCTTCACCGTCGTGGCCACGTTGAGGGTCGACGTCCAGCCGAACCCGTAACCGGTGCCCAGGCACACGACGGCCGTCGCCACCGCCGCGACCACGGCCAGGAACCCCGCGACCCGCAGCAGGTCGGAGAACTTGCCGCCGAGTCTGCGCGCGACCATCACACCGAGGAAGCCGAGCGCGAGCATCGCCGGGATCTTCACCATCGCGCCCAGCACGATCGTGGTCGCGCCGAGCGTGATCCACAGCAGTTCCCCGCGCGTCACCGGTGGAGGTGGCGTCCCGCGTCTCGGCACCGGCATCTTCCGCATCGCCAGCTCCATGCCCACGAGCATCAGGCCGATCGCGAGGCCGTCGTTGTGGACGCCGATGACGATGTGGAACAGCACCAGCGGGTTCAGCGCGCCCAGCCAGAGCGCGCCGACCGGCGGGACGCCGAACCGGCGGGCCAGTCGGGGCAGCGCCCAGACGATCATCCCCAGGCCGACCAGCGCGAGCAGCCGGTGCAGGAACACGCCGGGCAGCACGTGGTCGCCGGTGACCATCGCGATGATGCGGCCGCCCGCGAGGAACAGCGGGCCGTAGGGGGCCGGGGTCTCGCGCCAGATGTTCGGCACGTTCATGGTCAGCGGGTGCTCGACGCCCAGCGCCGTGGCGGGGCCGAACTCGTACGGGTCCTGGCCGCGCGCGGCGATCTCGCTCTGCGCGAGGTAGCTGTAGACGTCCCGGCTGAACATCGGGAGCACGAACACCAGCGGCATCGTCCACATGAGCAGCGTCCGGTCGAGCTGGCTGCGGGTGGCGAGCCGGATCCGTCCCGGCCGGACGAACCGCCCGAGCCACAGCCACGCCGAGACGACCATGAAGATGCCCGTCCACACCATGCCCATGGCCACGCTGGGCATCCGCACGAACAGGCCGAGCACCGGCGTGCCGGGCAGCGGGCTGAACACCGGGGCCGCGCCCGCGCCGAGTGAGCCGACCACCATCAGCAGCGCGCCGACCGTGCCCCAGCGGCGGATGACGTCGAGCTGGCGGCGTTCGGGCGCGTCCAGCGAACCGGGTTCCGCCGTCGTCACGCCTTCGTTGGT
The DNA here is from genome assembly GCA_049997955.1 of Umezawaea sp. cmx-9-4. Taxonomy (GTDB): domain Bacteria; phylum Actinomycetota; class Actinomycetes; order Mycobacteriales; family Pseudonocardiaceae; genus Umezawaea. The sequence goes on from JAEBDY010000024.1 coordinate 85,219, forward strand.
GTCCACTCCGCCTGCCGCCACGTCGAGAGGGTAGCGACCAGGCCTGACGGGTGAGTCGGGTCACCCGACGGGGGCGGATCTTTGCGGCGGCCGGCTAAATAAGCAACACTGGTGTTGTGAAATACGCCGGTGCCGATTCGCCCGCCTCCACAGGCGGTGTCGAAGCACCCTTCGCGCCCCCCGGGCACGACGGGCGGACCCGGCGTGGCGTCGCCAGGCTGCTGCTGGAGCAGGGCCCGGTCACCGCGGTAGCCGTTGCCGAGGTGCTCGGACTCAGCCCGACGGCGGTGCGCAGGCACATCGACGCCCTCGTCGCCGACGGCGAGGCGACCAGCAGGGAAGCACCCCGGAGCGGCCAGCGCGGTCGTGGCCGTCCGGCGAAGCTCTTCCTGCTGACCGAGTCGGGACGGGCCCGTTTCGGGCACGCCTACGACGACCTCGCCGTGGCCGCGCTGCGGTTCCTCGCCGAACAGGGCGGGGAAGAGGCGGTACGGGCCTTCGCGGAACGCCGGATGACCGCACTGGTCGACCGGCACCGCGCCGCGATCGTGTCCCTCCCCAGCCCGGTCGAGAGGGCCAAGGCCCTCGCGAGCGCGCTGAGCAGGGAGGGATACGCTGCCTCGACGCGCAACGTGGGCGCGGGAGAGCAGTTGTGCCAGCACCACTGCCCGGTCGCCCACGTGGCGGCCGAGTTCCCTCAGCTGTGCGAGACCGAGACGGCGATGTTCGCCGACCTCCTCGGTTCCCACGTGCAGCGGTTGGCGACGATCGCACGCGGCGACGCCGTGTGCACCACGCACATCCCGAACACCGCAAAGACCCCAGATGGAGGGGAGCCCGCATGACTGCCGCTGCCGAGCAGCGCACGCCCACCACGGTGCAGTCTGAGCCGCTCAGCCAGGAAGAGACCCTGGCGAGTATCGGCAACTACGAGTTCGGCTGGTCCGACTCAGACGCTGCTGGTACGAGCGCACGCCGAGGCCTGAACGAGGACGTCGTCAGGGACATCTCGGCGAAGAAGAGCGAACCCGAGTGGATGCTGGAGCACCGCCTGAAGGGGCTGCGCCTGTTCGAGAAGAAGCCGATGCCGACGTGGGGTTCCGACCTCTCCGGCATCAACTTCGACTCGATCAAGTACTTCGTGCGCTCGACCGAGAAGCAGGCCACCTCCTGGGAGGACCTGCCGGACGACATCAAGAACACGTACGACCGGCTGGGCATCCCCGAGGCGGAGAAGCAGCGCCTCGTGGCCGGTGTCGCCGCGCAGTACGAGTCCGAGGTCGTGTACCACGCGATCCGCGAGGACCTGGAAGCGCAGGGCGTCATCTTCAAGGACACCGACACCGCGCTGAAGGAGCACCCGGAGCTCTTCCAGGAGTACTTCGGGTCGGTCATCCCCTCGGGTGACAACAAGTTCTCCGCGCTGAACTCCGCGGTGTGGTCCGGCGGCTCGTTCATCTACGTCCCCAAGGGCGTCAAGGTGGACATCCCGCTGCAGGCCTACTTCCGGATCAACACGGAGAACATGGGCCAGTTCGAGCGGACGCTGATCATCGTCGACGAGGGTGCCTACGTGCACTACGTCGAGGGCTGCACGGCGCCGATCTACTCCTCGGACTCGCTGCACTCGGCCGTGGTCGAGATCATCGTGAAGAAGGGCGGCCGCTGCCGCTACACGACGATCCAGAACTGGTCGAACAACGTCTACAACCTGGTCACCAAGCGCGCCAAGGCCGAAGAGGGCGCGACCATGGAGTGGATCGACGGCAACATCGGTTCCAAGGTGACCATGAAGTACCCGGCGGTCTTCCTGATGGGCGAGCACGCCCACGGCGAGGTCCTCTCGATCGCGTTCGCGGGCGAGGGCCAGCACCAGGACGCCGGCGCGAAGATGGTCCACATGGCGCCGCACACCTCCTCGACGATCGTGTCGAAGTCGGTGGCGCGCGGCGGTGGCCGCACGTCCTACCGCGGCCTGGTGCAGATCAACAAGCGGGCGCACCACTCGAAGTCCACGGTGAAGTGCGACGCGCTGCTGGTCGACAACATCAGCCGCTCGGACACCTACCCGTACGTCGACGTCCGCGAGGACGACGTGCAGATGGGCCACGAGGCCACGGTCTCGAAGGTGTCCGCCGAGCAGTTGTTCTACCTGATGTCGCGCGGCCTCACCGAGGACGAGGCCATGGCCATGATCGTGCGCGGGTTCGTCGAGCCCATCGCGCGCGAACTGCCCATGGAGTACGCGCTGGAGCTGAACCGCCTGATCGAACTGCAGATGGAAGGGGCCGTCGGCTGACATGGCCGTTTCAACAGAGGCCCAGCACGGCCTGAAGGACCACTCGCACGGCGCCGGGACCACCATCCCGGTGTCGTCGCGGGCGGACCACTTCTCCTCGTTCGACGTCGACGCCTTCGAGGTGCCCGGCGGCCGCGAGGAGATCTGGCGCTTCACCCCCATGAAGCGGCTCGCCAACCTGCACAACGGCGCCGAGGCGACGGGTTCCGCCACCGTGGAGGTCAAGGCCGCCGAGGGCATCACCGTCGAGACCGTGCGGCGCGGCGACGCGCGGCTCGGTGTCGCGGGCACCCCCAGCGACCGGATCGCCGCGCAGGCGTGGTCGTCGTTCACCGACGGCACGCTGCTGACGGTGGGCAAGAACGCGGAGATCGCCGACCCCACGCTGGTCACGGTCACCGGGCCCGGTGAGGGCGAGGTCGCCTACGGGCACCTCCAGATCCGCACGGAGCTGTTCTCCAAGGCCGTCGTGGTCCTCGACCACCGCGGTTCCGGCGCGTTCGCCGACAACATCGAGTTCGTGGTCGGCGACGGCTCGCACCTCACCGTCATCTCGGTCCAGGACTGGGCAGACGACGCGGTGCACGTCTCCTCGCACCACGCCTCGCTCGGCCGCGACGCGACCTTCCGGCACACGGCGATCACGCTGGGCGGCGACGTCGTCCGCCTCACCCCCACGGTGACGTACACCGGCAAGGGCGGCGACGCGGAGCTGAACGGCCTGTACTTCGCCGACCACGGCCAGCACCTCGAACACCGCACGTTCATCGACCACGCGGTGTCGAACTGCCGCAGCAACGTCGTCTACAAGGGCGCGCTGCAGGGCGAGGGCGCGCACACGGTGTGGATCGGCGACGTGCTGATCCGCGCGGCGGCCGAGGGCACCGAGACGTACGAGCTGAACCGGAACCTGGTCCTCACCGACGGCGCCCGCGCCGACTCGGTGCCGAACCTGGAGATCGAGACCGGTGAGATCGTCAGCGCGGGCCACGCCAGCGCGACGGGCCGCTTCGACGACGAGCAGCTGTTCTACCTGCAGGCCAGGGGAATCCCGGAAGACCAGGCGCGTCGCCTGGTCGTGCGCGGCTTCTTCCACGAGATCCTGCTCAAGATCACGGTCCCCGAGGTGCGCGAGCGACTCGAAGCCGCGATCGAGGCGGAGCTGGAAGCAGTAGGCGTCTGATGGCGTGCCGACGTGCTTTTCCCAGCGGAGGCGCACGATGATCAGGGTGTGCTCCTTCGCTGATCTGGACGACCGCAAGCCGATCGCGGTCGACGTCGACGGCACCCCCGTCGTCGTCGTCCGCGACGGCGAGCGGGTGCACGCGCTGCGGGACGAGTGCTCGCACGCGGCGGTGTCGCTGAGCGAGGGCGAGGTGACGAAGCAGGGGATCGAGTGCTGGCTGCACGGTTCCCGCTTCGACCTCACCACCGGTGAGCCGTCCTCGCCCCCCGCCTCGGAACCCGTCGACGTCTACTCCGTCGAAGTACGCGATGGCGACGTCCACGTCGCCGTTCCCCAGAACTGATCCACCACAGGAGAGCAGCACCTCATGGCCACGCTTGAGATCAAGGACCTGCACGTCTCGGTCGTCACCGACGAAGCGCCCAAGGAAATCCTCAAGGGCGTCGACCTGACGATCAAGGCGGGCGAGACGCACGCCATCATGGGGCCCAACGGTTCCGGCAAGTCCACGCTGTCCTACGCCGTCGCGGGCCACCCGAAGTACACGGTGACCTCCGGCTCCGTCACGCTGGACGGCGAAGACGTGCTGGAGATGAGCGTCGACGAGCGCGCCCGCGCGGGTCTCTTCCTCGCGATGCAGTACCCGGTAGAGGTCCCCGGCGTCTCGATGTCGAACTTCCTCCGCACCGCCGCCACCGCCGTCCGCGGCGAGGCCCCGAACCTGCGCCACTGGGTCAAGGAGGTCAAGGGCGCGATGTCCGAACTGGACATCGACCCGGCCTTCGCCGAGCGCAGCGTCAACGAGGGCTTCTCCGGCGGCGAGAAGAAGCGCCACGAGATCCTCCAGCTGGGCCTGCTCCAGCCGAAGATCGCGATCCTCGACGAGACCGACTCCGGTCTGGACGTCGACGCGCTGCGCGTCGTGTCCGAGGGCGTCAACCGCTACAAGGCCTCCGGCGAGGTCGGCGTCATGCTGATCACGCACTACACCCGGATCCTCAAGTACATCTCGCCCGACTTCGTGCACGTCTTCGCGAACGGCCGCATCGTCGAGTCCGGCGGTCCCGAGCTGGCCGACGTGCTGGAGAACGAGGGTTACGTGAAGTACACCGGGGAAGCTGCGAAGGTCTGAGTTCGTTGCACCTGTCGACGGTTACGGTCTTCTGAGAGGAGGCGTCTGCGAGTGACCACCACCGCTGTTCCACTGGACGTCGCGACCCTGCGTGCGGACTTCCCGATCTTGGCGCGGACCGTGCGCGAGGGCAAGAAGCTGGTGTACCTCGACTCCGGCGCCACCTCGCAGCGGCCCACGAAGGTGCTCGACGCGGAACGGCGTTTCCTGGAGACGTCCAACGCGGCCGTGCACCGCGGCGCGCACCAGCTCGCCGAGGAGGCGACGGACGCGTACGAGAGCGCTCGGGTGAGGATCGCCGACTTCGTCGGCGCCACGCCCGACGAGCTCGTGTTCACCAAGAACGCCACCGAGGGCATCAACCTCGTCGCGTACGCGATGGGCAACGCCGCCGCGGCGGGCCCGGAAGCCGCGCGCTTCCTGGTCGGCCCCGGCGACGAGATCCTGATCACCGAGATGGAGCACCACGCGAACCTGGTGCCGTGGCAGCAGCTCTGCCTGCGCACCGGCGCGACGCTCCGCTGGTTCGGCGTCACGGACGAGGGCAGGCTCGACCTGTCCACGGTGGACGAGTTGGTGACGCCGAGGACCAAGGTCATCGCGTTCACCCACCAGTCCAACGTCCTGGGCACCGTCAACCCGGTGGCGGAACTGGTGGCGGCCGCTCGCGGGGTCGGCGCGCTCACCGTCCTCGACGCCTGCCAGTCCGTGCCCCACTCGAAGGTCGACTTCCACGCCCTCGGTGTGGACTTCGCGGTCTTCAGCGGCCACAAGATGCTGGCACCGTCCGGCATCGGCGTCCTCTACGGCAGGCGTGAACTGCTGGAGGCGCTGCCGCCGTTCCTCACCGGCGGCTCCATGATCGAGATGGTCCACATGGCCAAGTCCACGTTCGCGCCGCCTCCGCAGCGGTTCGAGGCGGGCGTCCCCATGACGTCGCAGGCCATCGGTCTCGGTGCGGCGGTGGACTACCTGTCCGCCGTCGGCATGGACCGCATCGCCGCGCACGAGCACCTGCTCACCGAAGCCGCGCTGGCCGGACTGCAGGAGATCCCCGGCGTCCGCGTCATCGGCCCGAAGTCCGCGGTGGACCGGGGCGGCGCGGTCTCGTTCGACATCGAGGGCGTCCACGCCCACGACGCCGGACAGGTGCTCGACAGCCTCGGCATCGCCGTGCGGGTCGGCCACCACTGCGCGTGGCCGCTGCACCGCAGGCTCGGCGTGCAGGCCAGCGTCCGCGCTTCCTTCTACCTCTACAACGACCTCGACGAGGTGACCGCACTCGTGGACGGCGTCCGCGAGGCGCAGCGGTTCTTCGGGGTGGGATGACCATGCAGCTGCAGCAGATGTACCAGGAGATCATCCTGGACCACTACAAGAACCCCCACGGCCGCGGTTTGCGCGACCCGTACGACGCCGAGTCGTTCCAGGTCAACCCGACCTGCGGCGACGAGGTGACGCTGCGCGTCAAGCTCGACGGCGAGACCGTCGCGGACGTCTCGTACGACGGCCAGGGCTGCTCCATCAGCCAGGCCTCCACCTCGGTGCTGACGGACCTGGTCATCGGCAAGTCGGTGGGCGAGGCGTTCAAGAAGTACGACGCCTTCGTGGAACTGATGCAGAGCCGGGGCCAGCTGGAACCCGACGAGGACGTCCTGGAGGACGGCATCGCCTTCGCGGGCGTTTCGAAGTACCCGGCGCGCGTCAAGTGCGCGCTGCTCGGGTGGATGGCTTTCAAGGACGCGGTCGCCCGCAGCGAAGGAGCAAAGGCATGAGCGAGCAGGACACCGAGGTGGTGCGCGGCGTCGAAGGACTGCCCACGCCCCCAGCCCCGAAAGCCGACCTGGTCGCCTACGACGACCTGGAAGAGGCCATGCGCGACGTCGTGGACCCCGAACTGGGGATCAACGTGGTCGACCTGGGCCTGGTCTACGACCTCCGCGTGGAGGAGGGCAACGTCGCCATCATCGACATGACGCTGACCAGCGCGGCCTGCCCCCTCACGGACGTCATCGAGGACCAAACCCGAGCAGCCCTGACCGGCGGCCCCGGTGGCGGCCTGGTGGACGACTTCCGCATCAACTGGGTCTGGATGCCCCCGTGGGGCCCGGAAAAGATCACCGACGACGGCCGCGAACAACTCCGCGCCCTGGGCTTCACCGTCTGAGAAGACCACACCAGAACCACGAAAGGCCCGCCTGGCCACCACCAGGCGGGCCTTTCGCTTTCCCGCAACAACAACGCCACACAACACAGGATTCCGCTGAGGACAGTCAGGGAAGGACAAGCCAGCCAAGCAAACGCACGCGATCAGACCTGCCGCCGCCCAAGCAAACGCACGCAACCAAACTGCTCACGCCCAAGCAAACGCACGCAACCAGCCCACCCACAGCCAGACGAAAGCACGCACCCAAAGGGAGTCCAGACCCCTCCCTGCCCCCGATCCCCAGCGCCCTCATGGTCGTCCGCTACGTGTCAAGGCATCTTTCCCGCCTTGACGCGGCGCGGACGACCATGGAGACGATCGCGCCTCGGGGGCACCCAAACCCACCCGGCCCCCCGGAACTCGCAGCCACCCCCAGGACCCCGCAGTCACCCCGGACCACCCCGAACACCACAAACCAGAGGTCCCCCAAAAACCAAGACCCCCCGACACACACGCTACGACGAGGGTCCGACACTCCCACCCCCAAGGACCCCCACCCCCACACCCATCCGGGTGATCCGTCACCCCACCCCGGTCTGCCCTACCAACAGGTCCACCACGTCCGACAACTCCCCACGCCGCTGAAAAGCCCTCCGCTGCCGAGCCGCCCCGGACCCGTCCAACAGCATCCGATCCACCCCGTCGTTCACCAGCTCGTAGTCCCCAGCGGCTTCCAAAGCGGGTCGCACCCAGGAAACCAACGCCTGGACCTGAGCGGAGGCCCGCACCAACTCCCCGGTGCGCAGGTCGACGTTCGTCCCCTCCACCCCGTCACGGGCGGCCCGCCACAACGCCGCCTTCAACACGTGCGGGGCCACCACCAGGGCAGGCGTCGGGGAACTCAACGCCATCGCGGCGATCCCGCGCGTCAACGCGGCGATCAGCACGGCTTCGTCCACCGTCGCGGCCACGTCGCACACCCGCAGCTCGACCGTCGGGTGGTTGACCGAGAGCCGGACGTCCCAGTACACGGTCGCGGCGTCCATGGCCGCGCCGCTGTCCAGCATCGCCCGCCGCGCCGACCGGTAGTCGTCCGCCGACTCGAACGCGGGCGGCGCTCCGGCGGACGGCCAGGGGCTCCAGGACAGGTACCGCCAGGACGCGTAGCCGGTGTCCTGGCCGTCGGCGAAGGGCGAGTTGGCGCTCAACGCCAACAGCACCGGCAACCAGGGCCGCAGGTGGTTGATGATGTGCACCCCGGCCTCGTCGTCCGGTATCCCGACGTGCACGTGGCACCCGCAGATGGTCAGGTCGTGGATCAGCCGCCCGTACTCGGTCTCCATCCGCCGGTACCGCGGGTCATCGGTCAGCGGAGCCGGGCGGACCCGCCCCAGCACGGCCGTCCCGGTCGCGACGAGGCGCGTCCCGTGCGCGGCGGCCATGGCGCCGAGCGCTCCGCGCGCCTCCACCAGCGAGGTGCGGACCTCCGTCATCGTCCGGCACACCGGGGTGGCGATCTCGACCTGGAAGTCCGTCAGCTCCGCCTGCAGGTCGTAGTGGCCGCCGGACTCGGTCGCCAGCACGGCGGGCGCGAGCGGCGCGACAGCGCGGGTCACCGCGTCGACCAGCAGGAACTCCTCCTCGACCCCGACGGTGAGCGCTTTGTCGAAGATCTTCCGGGGACGGGGGAGCTGGCTGGTTTCGGTCGTGCTCACGGTGGCTCCCGGTGCTCAGGGTAGTCCGATCAATGCTATGAGTGACGAACCCAAGGCACATGCGGCGTAGTGGCGAACTGTGCGCGCGGATGGCGTCAGTTTCGAACGCCCGAAATGGCCGCCGGTGAGACGTGGCGGCCCAGGTGAACTCGACGGTACGCCGGATCGGCGATCACGCAGCAGGTCGGGGCGACCCGATCTCCTCGCCGGGCCGACCGCGAAGCACGTCGGCCCGCTCGTTGCCCGGCCGTCCGAGCACCCAACTGGTGCCGGACAGGGACTTCGCCTGGGCCTTCAACGGCGCCAGCAACCGCGACACCTCGCGGTAGGACGGCACCGACCCGGCCGCGCAGATCAACGTCGCGAACGACAGCGTCACGGCCATGCCCTCCGCGTCGAACGGGGTGTCCAGCACGCCGCTGGCCATCGGCACGATCTCGTCCAACCCCGCCACGACCAGGAAGTCGTCCCCGCCCACGTGTCCCACCTGCGCGGACGGCCACGCCCCGGCGGCCTCCGACAGGCCTCGCCCGATCGCCCGGATCAGCTCGTCACCCGCGGCGAACCCGACGCCGTCGTTGACCCGCTTGAACCCGTCCACGTCCAGCCACCCGACGGCGAAGAACTCGCCGGACATGATCCGCCGGTCCACCTCGCGCTCGACCGCGTCGCTCCCCGGCAGCCGGGTCAACGGGTTCAGCGCCGCCGCCTGCTCCACCTTCAGCTCGGCGATCCCGCGCACCACGTCCGCCACCCGCACCACGCCCAGGCACCGGTCGTCGTCGTCCACCACCACAAGGTCGTCGTTCGTCCGCTCCCGCGCGGCGTGCGCGACCACTTCCAGAAGCTCCACCGCCGTCGTGCCCGTGCCGATCAGGTGCGGCCGGTCCGCCAGCCGCGCGGCGTCGCGCCGGGCGTGCAGCGCGTGCCCGTACGGCCCGGTCACCGACAGCAGGAACCGGTTGCGGTCCACCGACCAGCGCGGCCGCCCGTCGGGATCGACCAGCACCACCCCGCTGAGGCCCGGCTGGCCCGCCAGCACCTCGCGCACCTGCTCGGACGTCGCGTCCTCCGGCAACGTGGTCGCCGGGTGCAGGAAGTCGGTCACGCGCGGCCCGACCGCACGCCGGATCGGGCCGGTCCTGGTGACGGCCTCCGGGTCGTTGGCCTCGCTGAGCACGGCCGAGATGGTGGCGTTGACCTTCGGTCTTCGCGTCGCCGTGGCCAGCAGGTTGCCCTGCGCCAGCCGCACGCCGAGCCTGCGCAGCGCGGCCAGTTCCGACTCGGTCTCCACGCCCTCGGCCACGACCTGGGCGCCGGTGTGCTCGGCGATGTGCAGCAGCGCCTGCACCAGCGTGGCCGCCGCCGGGTCCTCCGGCAGCCCCGCCACGACCTCGCGGTCCAGCTTCAGCACGTCCGGCCGCGCCTCGGTGAACAGGGTCAGCGGTACGTCGCCCTCGCCGACCCCGTCCAAGCCGATCCGGAACCCGTCCGCGCGCAACCGCTCCAGCCCGCGCACCAGCAGCCCGCGCCGCGCACGGGAGTAGGGCGTGCCGATCTCGACCACCACGCTCGACGGCTCGCGCCCCGCGTCGCGCAGCGCCCCGTAGAGCGGCGCGAGGAACTCCGGCCGGTCGGCGACGGTCATCGCCATCAGGTTGAGGTGCAGCGGGAGCGTGAAGTCGTGGTCCGCGGCGAACCCGACGGCACGGCAGGCGAGAGCGACATCGGTGTTCGTCAGGTACCCCGCGCGGTAGGCCATGCGCAGCAGGTCCTGCACGCCGCCGTCGTGAGGCCGGGCCAGCGCTTCGACCGCGACGACTCCTCCGGTGTGGAGGTTGAACAGCGGCTGGAAGGCGAATCGAACGTCATCCAGTAACGCGGGCACTCGCCGATCGTGCCTGGTGGATCACTGTTTGCCGAGGTGGTTCACCGGGTGTTCACGACATCTTCGACCGAAGTCAGCGAACCTGCTGCGCCAGCACCATCGTCCGGCGCAACCGCCACGGAGCGTGCCGGAACAGCACGGCCATCGCCCGCGTCGCCCCGGCCACGTCCTCGCGGTCCGACAGGTAGGAGCGCCACATCTCGTCCGGGAGGCCGAAGAACAGGTCGAAGAACTCCGGCACCTGCTCCGGGGGCATCGCCAGCAGCGCGCGCAGCCCGTGGCGGCGCATCGTGTGCACCACCTTCGCCGCGGGCGACCAGACGACCTGCCTCGCCGCCATCCGCGCCGCCCGCGGCCCGCGCGGCAGCGCGTCCGCGATCGCGGACGCGACCAGGGGGGCGAGCGTCAGCGCCGTGGCGACGCTGTACCCGGTCGCGGGGTGCACCAGGCCGGCCGCCGCGCCGAACGTGAGCCGGGTCGAGCGGGTCAGGTCCACCGGGAAGCGCACCTGCTCCTCCACCGACGACGGGGAGATGCCGTGCCCGGCGAGCCGCGCGTCCAGTCGCGACCGCAGCTCGGCGACGGGGAGACCCGGCCGACGGGCCAGCGACGTCTCCTCCAGCAGCACGTGGTCCGGGCCGAGGGGGACGGCATAGAGGAAGGTCGGCCAGTCGATCCCCGTCACCGGCGGCTGCCGCCAGTCCATGATCAGCGCCTCGCCGTCGCCCAGCACGGCCGTCGCCCCTTCCTTGGGGACGACGACACCGGCCGCCGTCTGCTCGACGCGACCCCGGCTGGGCGGAGCGCCGGTGGCGTCGACCACGAGCTTGCCGGTCAACGTCCGCCCGTCGGCCAGGCGGACGGAGGAGCTGTGCGGACCGAGGGTGATGCTGGTGGACTTCCCCGCCTCCACGTGGACCGAGGGGGGCAGCACCTGGAGTTCGGCGTTGTCGAGAACCACGTAGGAGCGGTCCAGCACGTGGTGTTCCGTTCCGATGGCGCGGCTCACCGGCGCGTGCGCCGCGATCGGTGTGCCTTTCGGGAGTTCGTCCTCCCACGCGCCGTAGGTCGAAGTCCACGGCTTGTCGGGACGGGGGTCCACGAGCGTCGTCTCCAGCCCCGACTCGACACAGGCCACTGCCAATGCCCGTCCAGCGGGCCCACCACCCAGCACGATCACGTCCACGGAGCGACGTTATCCCGCTCCGGGTGTGCTCCGCCGCACCCGATCGGGGTTGATCGCGCACGTCAGCGGGCTGCGCACCACCAAGGAGACCCCCGATTTGGAGCCCGAACGACACCGGTGTAAGTTTCTCCCTGCCAGCGCGGAACGGGCCGGAAACGGAACGGAGCGGGGCAAAACCCCAGAACTGCATGAACACCAGCATCCTTTGCTGCGTCGGATTCCTCGAAGAGGCCGATTTGACAAGGGAAATGCGGTTCGGATAACTTCTGGGACATAGCAAACTGAATGCGAAGCGAGTTTCTGCTGAGCGAAACGGCCCGAAACGGCCGATTTGACAAGGCGAAAACGGAGTTGCTAAGCTTCGGACACAAACGAAATACCGAATACCTGCCCCGGACCGGGTCGCACTCAATGCGAAACGAGATGGTGTGCGCGTGTTCTTTGAGAACTCAACAGCGTGCCGAATAGCCAGTAACTTATATGAACCCAGTCAATGGGTTTCCTTTGAGATCACACTGGACAACT
>JAEBDY010000025.1:0-87222 GCA_049997955.1 Umezawaea sp. cmx-9-4
TTGATCGCTCCGAACAATCACTGACAATTGCTGTCAGTTGTCCAGTGTGATCTCAAAGGAAACCCATTGACTGGGTTCATATAAGTTACTGGCTATTCGGCACGCTGTTGAGTTCTCAAAGAACACGTGCACACCATCACCAGCCGCAAGTCTGCGACCCGATCCGGGGCATGTGCATATTCAAAGCTGAAGGTTTTGCTCAAGTGAAACTAGACGCCCTGGTCAAATCAACCCGTAGGGGCTGCCGACTGGGTCTTCCCGTTTCGGAGATTGCCCACACTACCACAAGTTCTGGAAGCTTGGTTCGCACTCTCCGTCTGGCTCCGGCCCGCTGGGCGGTCCGTGTTGGCCTGACTTGGAGAAAGTTACACGTGCTGGAACACGAGGTCAAATCGGGGGTCCGACAACCGACACCTGCAGAAAAACCGCAGGTCAGGTCAGGTACGCCAGCCCTAGGAGCACGCTATCGCACCGCCGTTCCGCGCAACAGTGTGACCGCCGTCACTCAAAAGAGAGCGAAACGGCCGCCGTCCCACAGCGGGGCAGCGGCCGTTCCTGCGGCGTAAGCGCAGCTCAGAGCTGCACCTGCACGCCTGCCGTGTTGCGCTTGCCCCGTCGGAGCACCAACCACTTGCCGTGCAGGAGGTCCTCCTTGCCCGGCGTCCACTCCTCGTCGGCGACCTTCGCGTTGTTCACGTACGCGCCGCCCTCCTTCACCGTGCGGCGCGCGGCGCCCTTGCTCTCGGCGAGCCCGGAGCTCACCAGCAGGTCGACGATCGTCGGCGACTCCGACAGCACCGCGGTGCCGGTCGGGGCCTCGGCCATCGCCGCGTCGAGCGTGGACAGGTCGAGGCCGCTCAGCTCGCCACGGCCGAACAGGGCCTGGCTGGCCGTGATGACCTGCTGGGTCTCGCGCTCCCCGTGCACCAGGTCGGTGAACTCCTGCGCGAGCCGCTTCTGCGCGGACCGCAGGTGCGGTCGCTCGGCCGTGTCCCGCTCCAGCTCGTCGATCTCCTCCTTGGGCAGGAAGGTGAACAGGCGCAGGTAGCGGACCACGTCGGCGTCGCCCACGTTCACGAAGTACTGGTACCAGGCGTACGGCGAGGTCATCTCCGGGTCGAGCCACACGCTGCCGCCACCGGTCGACTTCCCGAACTTGCGGCCCTCCGCGTCGGTGACCAGCGGCGCGGTCAGCGCGTGCACCGACTTGCCGTCGACCTTCCTGACCAGGTCGACGCCGCCGAGGATGTTGCCCCACTGGTCCGAGCCGCCGACCTGGAGCGAAGTGCCGTACGCGCGGTTGAGCTGGAGGTAGTCGTGCGACTGGAGCAGCAGGTAGCTGAACTCCGTGTACGACATCCCGTCGCTCTCCAAGCGCCGCTTCACGGTCTCGCGGCCGAGCATCATGTTGATCGAGAAGTGCTTGCCGACGTCGCGCAGGAACTCCAGCACGGGCACCTGGCCGGTCCAGTCGAGGTTGTTGGCCACGACGGCGCCGGTCGGGGTGTCGTCGAAGTCGACGAACCGCTCCAGCTGGCCGCGGATCCGACCAGCCCACTCGGCGACCGTGTCGAGCGTGTTCAGCGTCCGCTCACCGTTGTCGCGGGGGTCGCCGATCATGCCGGTCGCGCCGCCCGCGAGCACGATGGGCCGGTGACCCGCCCGCTGGAAGCGGCGGAGCAGCAGCAGCGGGACGAGGTTGCCCGCGTGCAGGCTCGGCGCGGTCGGGTCGAAGCCGCAATAGAGGGTGAGCGGGCCCGAGTCCAGGTCTTTCCGCAGTGCGTCGAGGTCGGTGGAATGCGCGATCAGGCCGCGCCAGGACAGCTCGTCAAGGATGTGCTCGCTCACGGGGATCGATTCTCCCCTACCAGGTCAAAGCGGTTCACCGTGCAGGGCGGTTTGTGCTCGGCGCCCAGGGGGTAGTCGGTTCTCGGGGTAACCGAGAGGACTCGACCGATGACGTATCCGGATCGTGAACCGCGGCGCCCGGCCGAGAGGTATTCGGTCGAGGAGCAGCGGACCGAGCAGATGCCCGTCCGCGACGCCCATCGGGCCAGGGACGAGTACCCGACGCAGGTGGGCGCGCCCGTGCCGCTGGACGACGAGGTGGCTCGTCGCGACGAGGCCGTGCGCCGCGAGAACGTGGTGCGCCGCGAGGAGGTCGTCGAGCGGCCGCGGGACGACCACGCCCGCGTGAAGACCGTGCTGGTCGTCTGCGCGATCATCGACGTGGTGTGCACGCTGTTCGCCATCGTGCTGGCGGTGCACATCTTCCTGGTGATCGGCGGGGCGAACGCCGCCAACGGCTTCGCGCAGATGATCGAGAGCTGGTCCGCGGCGGTGTCGCTGGGTCTGCGCGACCTGTTCACGCCGGAGAACCTCGGCGCGCGCACGCTGCTGAACGACGGCTTGGCCGCGATCCTCTGGCTGGTGCTGCGGACCGTGCTGACGAACCTGATCACCCGGATCGCGCTGCCCGTCGGCCAGCGCCGGGTGTGGTACCGCCGGACCGCCACCTACTAAGACCTCGCTCGACCTGCGCCCTCCAGCACCTCACCGTGCTGGAGGGCGTTCCCGTGTCAGGTCGAGGACGGGCGTCGTTTCCCGCCCTTGCGGAACGTGCTCACGGCCGGGGAGTCGGCGATCCAGAACCTCCACGGCACCTCCATCGCGATCGAGATGCCCACGCGCGGCCCCGTCGCGATCTCGTCGTCCGACACCGGGTCACCGGCGTACAGCCGGACCGACGCCTTCGGCGAGGTGAGGTCGACGCCGTTGTGCGACCGGTCGAGGCCGAGCACGCCGGTGAGCCGCGCGGGCCCCTTGGCGAGTTCGGCCTGGCCGCGGGCGGACGGTCGGCGGATGTGGGCCAGTTCCGACCCCTTCACCACCTCGCCCGCGCGGATCAGCACCGCGCCGGGCTCGCCGTCGGTCAGCGACACCACGTTGCAGCAGAAGTGCATGCCGTAGACGAAGTACACGTAAAGGTGACCGGCCGGACCGAACATCACCTCGTTGCGCGGGGTCTTGCCGCGGTGGCAGTGCGACGCCGGGTCGTCGAAACCCCGGTACGCCTCCACCTCCACGATCCGGACGGCCACGACACCCTCGGGGGTGGTGCTCTCCAGGACGCAGCCGAGCAGGAGCCGCGCCGCGTCGACGGGTTCGACGGCGAGCTCCTGCTCGGTCAGCTGCCTACTTGACACGGGCTGAGGTGAACCCCCGCGCGACCGAGACCCTGTCCACGAGTCTCTTGAGCTGCTCGGCGACCCGGTCGGGTGCTGTGCCGCCGTGGCCGTTGCGGGACGCGATGGAGCCGTGCACGGTCAGGACGTCGCGGACCTCGGGCGTCAGGTGCTCCGACACGTCGGCGAACTCCTGGTCGGTCAGCTCGTCCAGTCCTGCGCCGCGGCCCTCGGCGACGCGGACGCACTCGCCCGCGGCCTCGTGCGCGATCCGGAACGGCACGCCCTGGCGGACCAGCCACTCGGCGATGTCGGTCGCCAGGGTGAAGCCCAGCGGCGCCACCTCGGCCATCCGGTCGGTGTCGTACCGGATCGTCGACAGCATCCCGGCGATGGCGGGCAGCAGGAGTTCCAGCTGCTCGACGGAGTCGAACAGCGGCTCCTTGTCCTCCTGGAGGTCCCGGTTGTAGGCGAGCGGCTGCGCCTTCAACGTGGCCAGGAGGCCGGTCAGGTTGCCGATCAGCCGCCCGGACTTGCCACGGGTCAGCTCCGCGACGTCCGGGTTCTTCTTCTGCGGCATGATCGAGCTGCCGGTGGCCCACGCGTCGTCGAGCACGGCGAAGCCGAACTCCGACGTGGTCCAGATGATGACCTCTTCGGCGATCCGCGACAGGTTCACGCCGATCATGGCCAGCACGAACGAGATCTCGGCCGCGAAGTCGCGCGACGCCGTGCCGTCGATGGAGTTCTCCACCGGTCCGTCGAAGCCCAGCTCGGCCGCGACGGCCGCCGGGTCGAGGCCGAGCGACGACCCGGCCAGCGCACCGGAACCGTAGGGGGACAACGCGGTCCGCTTGTCCCAGTCCTGGAGGCGCTCGATGTCGCGCAGCAGCGACTGCGCGTGGGCGAGCAGGTGGTGGGCGAGCAGCACGGGCTGCGCGGCCTGCAGGTGGGTGCGGCCGGGCATGACCGCGTTCGGGTGCGCCTGCGCCTGGCCGACGAGCGCGTCGACCACGTCGAGCACTCCGTCGCCGACCCTGCGGGCCGCGTCGCGCAGCCACATCTTGAACAGCGTGGCCACCTGGTCGTTGCGCGACCGGCCTGCGCGGAGCTTGCCGCCGAGTTCCGGGCCCGCCCGTTCGATCAGCCCTCGTTCGAGGGCCGTGTGCACGTCCTCGTCCGCGATCGTGGGCTCGAACGCGCCGGTGGCCGCGTCCGTCTCCAGCAGGTCGAGCGCCGCGATCATCCGCGTCAGCTCGTCGTCGGTCAGCAGACCCGCGGCGCGCAGGACGCGGGCGTGGGCCCGCGATCCCGCGATGTCGTACGGCGCCAGTCTCCAGTCGAAGTGCGTGGACGCCGACAGCAGCGCCATTGCCTCCGCCGGACCGGACGCGAACCTTCCGCCCCAAAGCGCGCTCACTTGATCAAGTCCCTCTTCGCTGCGATCTTGTTCGGTAGACCCCTGGTGTTCACTGTGAACGCGGCCAGAGCTTACTTGAGTGGCGAGGACCCGAGGCCGCCGAGGACCGGTCGCTCACCCGTGGGGCTCCTCCTGCCGCGGGTCGAAGGTGTGGTCGTCCCCGGCCGCCAGCGAGGAGATCCGTTCGGCGAGTCCGGCCCCGGAAAGGGGTTCCCTGGCCACGACGATGATCGTGTCGTCCCCGGCGATGGTGCCGACGATGTCGCCGAGGGCCGCCCGGTCCAGCGCGCTGGCCAGGAACTGGGCCGCGCCGGGCGGGGTGCGCAGCACGGCGAGGTTGGCCGAGTGGTCGACGGAGACCAGCAGTTCCCCGAGCACGCGCGCCAGGCGCGACGTGCCGCCCTGGACGCCGCGCACCGGGCTGCCGTCCTCCGGTATCACGTACACCGGCGCTCCCCCGTCGGCTCCGCGCAGCTTGACCGCGCCCAGCTCGTCGAGGTCGCGCGACAGCGTCGCCTGGGTGACGTCGATGCCTTCCATGGCCAGGGTTTTCGCCAACTCCGACTGGCTGCGGATGGCCCGCTGCGAGACGAGTTCGACGATGCGCCCCTGGCGCGCGGTCCTGGTCATGACTCCGAGTTCTCCAGCAGCCACACCAGCAGCGCCTTCTGGGCGTGCAGCCGGTTCTCGGCCTCGTCCCACACCGCGCTGTCCGGGCCGTCGAGCACCTCGTCGGTGATCTCCCAGCCGCGGTGCGCGGGCAGGCAGTGCAGGACCGTGGTCTTGACGCCGGTCGCGGCCACCAGCGCGGCGTTCACCTGGTACGGCCGGAACGGGCTGACGCGGTCCAGTCCGTCGTTCTCCTGGCCCATCGACGTCCACGTGTCGGTGATCAGCACGTCCGCGCCGTCGACCGCCTCGCGCGGGTCGGTGACCAGCTCGACCGAGCCGCCGGTCTCGGCGGCGCGCTTCTTGGCGTCGTCGAGGATCCACGGCCGCGGCACGAACGACCTGGGCGCGGCGATGCGGACGTGCATGCCCGCCGTGGCGCCGCCGAGCAGCATCGAGTGCGACATGTTGTTCGCGCCGTCGCCGAGGTAGGTCGCGGTGAGGCCCGCGAGCCTCCCGTGCCTGTTGCGGATGGTCTGGAGGTCCGCGAGCACCTGGCACGGGTGGAACTCGTCGGTCAGGGCGTTGACGACCGGCACCCGCGACACCGAGGCCATGGCCTCCATGCGCTTCTGCGCGAACGTCCGCCACACCACCGCGTCCACGTACCCGGACAGGATCCGGGAGGTGTCCTCGATGGTCTCCTCGCGGCCGAGCTGCATGGAGCGGCCGTCGACGATGACCGGGTTGCCGCCGAGCTGCGCGATGCCGACCTCGAACGAGAGCCGGGTGCGGGTGGAGTTCTTCTCGAAGATCACCGCGACGGACTTGGGGCCTGCCAACGGCTTCGCCGAGAACCGGTCTGCCTTGTAGGTTTCGGCGAGGTCGAGGACGGCGAGCTGCTCGTCCGGCGTCAGGTCGTCGTCGCGGAGGAAGTGCCTCGGGGTCATCACGGCTCCAGGAACGTCGGGAAGTCGGCGACGAGCCGATGGGCGTCGATCTCTTCGAGCACGAGCGGCGGGGCGAGTCGGATCACGTCCGGCTGGACGGCGTTGATCAGGTAGCCCGCCCGCTGCGCGGCCGCCGCGGCCTTCGCCGAGACCGCCTCCCGCAGCGTGATGCCGAGCAGCAGGCCCGCTCCCCGCACTCCGGAGACGAGCGGGTGGTTCAGCGCCTCGATCCCGGTGGCGATCTCCTTGCCCACGGACGAGATGTGTTCGAGGAGGCCGTCGGAGACGATGGTGTCCAGCACCGCGAGCGCGGCGGCGCAGCTCACCGGGTTGCCGCCGAAGGTCGTGCCGTGCTGGCCGGGTTCGAGCAGGGCCGCCGCGTCGCCGACCGCGATGCACGCGCCCAGCGGCAGTCCGCCGCCCAGGCCCTTGGCCAGGGTGAACACGTCGGGCACGATCCCGGCCTGCTGGAACGCGAACCACGTGCCGAGACGGCCGACGCCGGTCTGCACCTCGTCCAGGACGAGCAGCGCGCCGTGCGCGGAGGTGATCTCGCGAGCGGCCTGGAGGTACCCGGCGGGCGGGACCACGACGCCGTTCTCGCCCTGGATGGGCTCGACGACGAACGCGGCGGTCTCGTCGTCGACCGCGGCCTCCAGCGCGGCGACGTCACCGAACGGGATGTGCACGACGCCGGGGACGAGCGGCTCGAACGGGGTGCGCTTGGGCGGCTGGCCGGTGAGCGCGAGCGCGCCCATCGTGCGGCCGTGGAACCCGCCGTCGGTGGCGACGACCCTGGTGCGGCCGGTCCGACGGCTGATCTTGAACGCGGTCTCGTTCGCCTCGGCGCCGGAGTTGCAGAACAGCACCTTGCCCAGACCGTCCACACCGGACAGTTCGAGCAGGCGCTCGGCCAGCGTCAGCGACGGCTGGTTGACGTAGAAGTTCGAGGTGTGGGCCAGCTTGCCGATCTGCTCCGTCACCGCGGCCACGATCGCCGGGTGCGCGTGGCCGAGCGCGTTCACCGCGATGCCCGACACCAGGTCGAGGTAGCGGTTTCCGTCGGTGTCCCAGACGAACGCGCCCTCGCCGCGGTCGAGCGTGATCTGCGGCGTCCCGTAGTTGTTCATCATCGCGGCCTGCCACCGCTGCTGGTCGTTCACGCGCCATCCCCCATGACCATCGTTCCGACACCGCTGGAGGTGAAGACCTCCAGCAGCACGGAGTGCTCCAGCCTGCCGTCGATGACGTGCGCCTGCGGGACCCCGCCGCGCACCGCCCGCAGGCAGGCCTCCATCTTCGGGACCATGCCGCTGTCCAGGTGCGGCAACATCTTCTCCAGGTCGTTCGCGCGCACCTCGTGCAGCAGCGACGACCGGTCCGGCCAGTCGGAGTACAGCCCCTCGACGTCGGTCAGCACCACGAGCTTCTTGGCGTTCAGGGCGATGGCCAGCGCGCCGGCCGCGGTGTCCGCGTTCACGTTGTGCACCACGCCGTCGACGTCCGGCGCGACCGAGCTGACGACCGGGATCCGGCCCGCCCGCACGATGTCCAGCACCGCGTCGGGGTTCACGTCCACGATGTCGCCGACCAGGCCGATGTCGACCGGTTCACCGTCCACGATGACCGGTCGGCGGCTCGCGGTGAACAGGTGCGCGTCCTCGCCGGACATGCCGACCGCGTGCGGGCCGTGGGCGTTGATCAGGCCGACCAGCTCCCGACCGACCTGGCCGACCAGGACCATGCGGACGACGTCCATCGCCTCCGGCGTGGTGACCCGCAGGCCGCCGCGGAACTCGCTCTCGATGCCGAGCCGCTTGAGCATGGCGCCGATCTGCGGGCCGCCGCCGTGCACGACGACCGGGTGCAGGCCCGCGAGCTTGAGGAACACCATGTCCTGCGCGAAGGCCCGCTTGAGCTTGTCGTCGATCATGGCGTTGCCGCCGTACTTGACGACGACGACCGCTCCGCGGAACCGCTGCAACCACGGCAGCGCCTCGACGAGCACAGCGGCTTTCAGACCGGCCTGGCGCTGTGCCGAATCCTCTTCGGCCTTCACGACGAGTACGCGCTGTTCTCTTCGACGTAGCCGTGCGACAGGTCGGTGGTGAGGATCGTGGCGGTGGCGTCGCCGACGTTGAGGTCGATCACGATCTCGATCTCGCGACCGGACAGGTCGGCGGCCGAGCGGTCCTCCGCCCTGGTCCCGTTGGAGAACAGGGTGGCGCGGTTGATCGTGATGCCGAGCTTGTCCGGGTCGATGACGGCGTCCGCGCGGCCCAGCGCCATGGCGATGCGGCCCCAGTTGGGGTCCGAGCCGAACAGCGCGGTCTTGACCAGGTTGTCCTCGGCGACCGTGCGGCCGACCAGCACGGCCTCGGCTTCCGTCGCGGCGCCCCGGACGGTGATCGAGATCTCCTTGGTGGCGCCCTCGGCGTCGCCCTGGAGCTGCTTGACCAGGTCGCCCGCGACGGCGGTGAGCAGCGCGGTGAAGTCCTCGGCCGTGGGCGTCACGCCGGACGCGCCGGAGGCGAGCACGAGCACGGTGTCGTTGGTGGACGTGCCGCCGTCGACGTCGAGGCGGTCGAACGTCCGGCTGGTGGCCGCGCGCAGGGCGGTGTCCAACGACGGGCCGTCGACGACGGCGTCGGTGGTGATGACCGAGAGCATCGTGGCCATGTTCGGGGCGAGCATCCCCGCGCCCTTCACGAAACCGCCGATGGACCAGCCGTCGGCGTGCGCGGCCCACGACTGCTTGGCGTGCGAATCCGTGGTGAGCACCGCGGTCGCGGCGGCCAACCCGGCCTCGACGGTGGTGCCGAGCGACTTGGCCGCACTGTCCACACCGGACTTGACCGCGTCCATCGGCAGGCGTTCGCCGATGAGGCCGGTGGAGCAGACCGCGACCTCGATCGCGCCGCAGTCCAGCACCTCGGCGACCTTCTCGGCCGTGGCGTGCGTGTCCTGGAAGCCCTCGGGGCCGGTGCACGCGTTCGCGCCGCCGGAGTTGAGGACGACCGCGGTGAGCCTGCGCTCCTGGACGACCTGGCGCGACCACAGGACGGGCGCGGCCTTGACCTTGTTCGTGGTGAACACGCCCGCCGCGGAGTCGAGCGGACCGGTGTTCACCACCAGTGCCAGGTCCAGCGCACCGGTCGCCTTGATGCCTGCGGCGACGCCGGCGGCCGTGAAGCCGCCCGGTCCGGTAACACCCTTGTCGCGGATCATGGAGCCACTCCCACGGTGGACAGGCCGGTGGTTTCCGGCAGGCCGAGCGCCAGGTTCATGCACTGCACGGCGGCACCGGCGGTGCCCTTCGCCAGGTTGTCGATGGCCGCCACGACGACGAGCCGGTTCAGGTCCGGGTCCACGGCGACCTGCAGCTGCACCGCGTTCGAGCCGAGCACCGCGCCGGTCGTGGGCCACAGGCCCTCGGGCAGCAGGTGCACGAACGGCTCGTCCGCGTAGGCCTTCTCGTAGACCGCCCGCACGTCCTCGGCCTCCGGCCGCAGCTGCGCCGAGCAGGTGGCCAGGATGCCGCGCGGCAGCGGGGCCAGCACGGGGGTGAACGACACCCCGATCGGCCGGTCCGCGACGGCGCTGAGGTTCTGCACGATCTCGGGGGTGTGCCGGTGCGCGCCGCCGACGCCGTACGCGCTCAGCGAGCCCATCACCTCGGAGCCCAGCAGGTTCGTCTTCGCCGCCTTGCCCGCGCCGGACGTGCCGGACACGGCGACGATCACCACCTCGGGCTCGACCAGCCCGGCGGCGACCGCCGGGGAGAGCGCGAGGGACGACACGGTCGGGTAGCAGCCGGGAACGGCGACGCGCTTGACGCCGCGCAGCCGGTCGCGCTGGCCGGGGAGTTCGGGGAGCCCGTAGGGCCAGCTGCCCGCGTGGTCGCCGCCGTACCAGCGTTCCCACGCCCACGCGTCCACCAGCCGGTGGTCCGCGCCGCAGTCGACGACGAGCACGTCCTCGCCGAGCCGCGCCGCCAGGTCGGCGGACTTCCCGTGGGGCAGGGCGAGGAAGACGACGTCGTGACCGGCCAGCACCTCGGGAGTCGTGTCCTCCAGCACCCGGTCCGCCAGCGGCAGCAGGTGCGGCTGGTGGGAGAGCAGCGGACTGCCCGCGTTGCCCCCCGCCGTCAGAGCACCGATCTCCACGTCGGGGTGGGCGAGCAGGAGCCGCAGCACCTCGCCCCCCGCGTACCCGCTGGCTCCAGCGACCGCGATCCGCACCGTCATGCGGATAATTATGCATAGGTCTGCAAACTCACTCAACCCTTAATCGCGCCCCTATCCGGGTGACGCTCCTCGCGTACGACTCGTCCATCGACGAGAACAGGCCGGCGAGCAACCGTGAACAGCTCATCCGGGAGGCGCGAACTGCGGGCGAACGAGGCGCGAAGCCAAGCCCGAAGCCGACCTTCGCCGGAAGACCCGCACAAGCCGCAGCCAAAAGCATCCGCCAGATCTCATATTGTATCCAATATGCAGAATCCAAAATACTGAAGCCCACAACCACGTGACGACCCTCTTGCGCCGCACCCCATCCTCCCGCCATCATGCTTTCACCAATTAAGTAGTGAAAGGGCCTTGGGTGATCGAGTTCCGGATCGACCGCCGCTCCGGGGTCGCCGCCTACCTGCAACTGGTGCACCAGACGAAGCAGGCACTGCGGTTGGGACTGCTCCAGCCCGGCGATCGACTGCCGACGGCCAAGGAGGTCATGACGGCGACCGCCATGAACCCCAACACGGTGCTCAAGGCGTACCGGGAGCTCGAACGTGAGGGGCTCGTCGAAGGCAGGCGAGGACTGGGCACGTTCGTGATCCGGACGTTGGCGAGGCCGGGTGCGAGCGACGACGGGCCGCTGCGCGAAGGGCTCGGGTCGTGGTTGGCCGCGGCCGAGGCGGGCGGGTTGGAGCGGGAAGACGTGGAGGCACTGGTGAAAGCCGTGCTGGACGAGCACTACGGGACGTGAGGAAGTCACCATGGACGAGGGGTCGGCCGCGCTCGTCGCGGCCGGATTGGGCAAGCGCTACCGGCGGGGCTGGGCGCTGAAGGACTGCACGTTCACCCTGCCCACCGGGCGGATCGCGGCGTTGATCGGGCCGAACGGCGCGGGCAAGTCGACGCTGATGTCGTTGGCCACCGGGCTGCTGCGGGAGACCGAGGGCAGCGTCGAGGTGCTGGGCAAGCCGGGGTTCCTGGCGCAGGGCAAGCCGCTGTACCAGGGGTTCACCGTGCGGGAGGTGCTGCACGCGGGCCGGGTGCTGAACCCCGGGTGGGACGACGACTACGCGCATCGGCTGGTCGAGGAGGCGCGGGTGCCGATGGGGGCGAAGATCCGGACGCTGTCGGGAGGGCAGCGGACGAGGGTCGCGCTGGCGGTGGTGCTCGGGCGCAGGCCGGAGGTCCTGCTGCTGGACGAGCCGCTGGCGGATCTGGACCCGTTGGCGCGCCGGGAGGTCATGCAGGCGCTGCTGGCCGAGGTCGCCGAGGCCGGGACCACCGTGGTGCTGTCGTCGCACGTCATCGCGGACCTGGACGGGATCTGCGACCACCTGCTCCTGCTGTCCGACGGGCGGGTGCGGCTGGCGGGCGACGTGGAGGACCTGCTGGCCGAGCACCGGCTGCTGATCGGGCCGCGTTCGCTGGAGGTGCCGCCGGACGTCGTGGTGGAACGGCGCGACACCGAGCGCCAGTCGACGCTGCTGGTGCGCGGCCTGGCCGATCCGCCGGACGTGGAGGTGCACGAGCCCACGCTGGAGGAGTTGGCGCTCGGGTACTTCCGGGCGGGTATCGCGGCGGCCGAGCGGAAGGTGGCGGCATGACGTGGGTGGCGTGGCGGCAGCAGCGGCTGTCGATCCTGGTCTCGCTGGCGCTGGTGGTCGTCCTCGCGGCGGGGATGGCGGCGCTGTGGGCCGACGTGTCGTCGGTGCCGCCCGCCGATCTGAGCGAGCGGTACGACGCCTTCCTCGACTACGTCCTGATGGTGATGCTGGCCGTGCCCCTGCTGCTGGGCATGTTCGCCGGAGCGCCGGTGTTCGCTCGGGAACTGGAGCATGGCACGCACGTCTTCGGCCTGACCCAGTCGATCGGCCGCACCCGGTGGTGGGCCACGAAGCTGGTGGTGGCGGGCGTTCCGGTGGTCCTCGCGATGTCCCTGCTCGGCCTGCTCAACGCGAAAGCGCTGGGGCCGTTGAGCTTCATCCTGCAGAGCCGGTTGCGGTTCCCGATGTTCGAGAGCCAGGGGATCGTGCTGGGGGCGTACACCGCCGTCGCCTTCGCGATCGGCGCGACCGCGGGGCTGCTCGTGCGCAGCACGCTGGCCGCCATGGCGATCACGATCGGCGGCTACGTGGCGACGTTGATCGTGGTCGGGAACGCGGCCAGGCCGCACTACGCGGCACCGGAGTACTCGTCCACGGGCGGCCCGCCGGAGCCCGGCGCCTGGCCCGTGGAGGGGGGCTACCTGGACGCGCGGGGGAACGCGGTGGAGTTTTCCGGACGCTCCTGCGGGCCGAAGTCGTACCAGGAGTGCATGGTCGACCAGGGCGTCGCGAGCCAGTTCACCTGGTTCCACCGGGCGGAGAGGTTCTGGCAGTTCCAGCTGATCGAGGTGGGCATCGTCGTCGTGGTCGTCGCGGCGGTGATCGGCCTCGGCGCGTGGGCCGTGCGCCGGGTCCACTGAGGCCCTGACCGCTCGACCTCGTCTCGGGGTCGGGGTTCGCGAACCGGGGACCTCGCCGCGCCGGTCGGGGTCCGGCGCGGCGGTGGCGGCGATCGGTCGGCTGGCTAGCGCTTGCGGGCGAGGGTGACGCCGTCGCGCACCGGCAGCATGACCGAGTCGACGCGCTCGTCCCGCACGACGATGTCGTTCATCCGGCGCATCGCGACGTCGCCGGGGTCCTGGGACGAGTCGTCGAGCACCCCGCCTTCGCGCAGCACGTTGTCCAGCGCGATCAGGCCGCCGGGACGCAGGCGCCGCACCAGTTCCTCGTAGTAGTCGGGGTAGCCGACCTTGTCGGCGTCGACGAACGCGAAGTCGACCACCTCGTCCGCGGGGAGCGCGCGCAGCGTCTCCAGCGCCGGGGCGAGGCGGAGTTCGACGCGGTCGGCGACCCCCGCGCGGTCCCAGTACCGGCGGGCGACCGACGTCCACTCCTCGCTGACGTCGCAGGCCAGCAGGTGGCCGTCCGCGGGGAGGCCGCGGGCGATGCAGATCGACGAGTAGCCGGTGAACACGCCGACCTCGACGGCCCGACGGGCGCCGGTGAGGCGGACCAGCATGGTGAGGAACTCGCCCTCGTCGTGCGAGATCTGCATCCCGGCCGAACCGCCGGTGGCCGCGCGGGTCTCCTCGGCCAGGTCGCGCAGGACGTCGTCGGCGGGGGTGCAGTGCGCCAGGAGGTAGTCGCTGACAGCGGGGTTGATCAGGTCCATGGCGCCAAACTAGCGGGATTCGCCTAGGTTGACCGGCATGGAACTGGTCGGCGCGGCACGTGCCGGACTGGCTCGGGTCGCGGACCCGGCGAAGGCCGAGGACATGCGCCGCTACATGAAGTCGGAACTCCCGTTCCGAGGGGTCGCGAAGCCGGAACGGGCGAAGCTGGCGCGGGAGTTGTTCAAGGCGCACCCGATGCCCGACGCCGAGACCTGGGTGGCGACCGTGCTGGAGCTGTGGCGGGAGGCCGAGTTCCGCGAGGAGCGGTACCTGGCGCTGGACCTGACCGGCGCCTACCCGCGGTGGCAGGGCCCCGGGTTGCTGCCGCTCTACGACGAGCTGGTCGTCACGGGCGCGTGGTGGGACTTCGTGGACGAGATCGCGAACCGGCGCGTCGGCCCGCTGCTGCGGTCCGACCCCGCCGTCGTCGCACCGCTGGTGCGGAGGTGGTCGCGCGACGGGGACCGGTGGCGGCGGCGCACGTCGGTGATCTGCCAACTGGGCTCGAAGTCCGCGACGGACACCGACCTGCTGGCCGAGTGCGCCGAGGCGAACCTGGCCGACCCGGACTTCTTCCTGCGCAAGGGCATCGGCTGGGCGCTGCGGGAGTACGCGAAGACCGACCCCGGCTGGGTGCTGGCGTTCGTGGAGTCGCACCCGGAGCTGTCGCCGCTGTCCCGGCGGGAAGCGCTCAAGCACCTCTAGGCGCGGGCGCTACGGGTGCAGCGTGCACACGACGCGGTGCGTGCGGTGTTCGACAGGCGCTTCGTCGGAACGCTCCACGACCGTCACCACCAGCGAGTCGTCCCGCATCTCCAGGTTCGCGGAGAACCGCCAGGAATCGGGCCCCACGTCCAGCAGTTCGGCGAGCACCTCGCCGCGCAGGTCCGGCCCCACGGCGATCAGCGCGCCACCGTCGAACGCCACGATCGTCCCGTCGGCCAGCACCACCGGGACGCCGACCTGCCTGTCGCGCAACGGGTGCCCGCGCTCCACCGACCCGTCCGGCAGCAGCCGCACCACGGCCGAGCCCGCGGGCCGTCCCCGGTCGCACTCGACCACCCGCACGCCGCCCGCGTCGACCACGTAGTGGCCGTACGAGGGCCATGTCGTCACCAGCCGGCCGTTGCGATCGTGCAGCCGGGTGTCGAAGACGCCGTACCCCTCCAGCCCCAGGAGGAACCGGCCCCCGTCCAGGGCGGCCGCCCGGTCCCCGCGGAGCGACGCGACCCGCTCGCCGGTGTGGAGGTCCAGCAGCAGCGCGGGCCCGAGGATGCCCCACGCGTGGTAGTCGAGCGAGTCCGTCAGCACCAGGACCCGGTCGGCGCTCACGTGCACCGCTCGCGGCCGCGCACCGCACTCGTGCCGCCAGTCGGGAGCGACCAGCGCGGTGCCCTCGACCGAGAACGACCCGAGTTCGTCCGTCCGAGACGAGCAGGTCCTGCCCGCGGAGGTGGAACGGTCGACCAGAACGGCGCGGATCGGGCTCAACCCTTGGTGGCGTGACCCGAGTAGGTCAGCGGGAAGACGAGGTCCTTGCACTCGGCGGGCACGTCGTACGAGATCCGCACGACCATCTCCACCTCGACCTCACCGGACGGCGGGATGACCACGGGCGTGTCCATGGGTGCCACGCTGAGCAGTCCCGGCGGGCAGCCCTCGACCTCGTTGCGCTCCGAGTCGACCGGTACGCCGGGAAGTGCGGAGAGCTTCACCACGATGATGTCGACGCTGTTCGGGTTGGTGAGCCGCACCTGCCGGACGCCCTCGCTGCCGGGGGTGAGCTCCACGGCCGCGCCGGACACGTCGTCGATCTCGAACGGCTTGAGGTCCGACACGCCCGCCTCGCCCGCGCTCACGGAGTAGGCCATCGCGGGCAGTTGGGGTTCCGGCCAGGTCAGGTGCATGGCGGCGACGACCGCCGCCCCCACACCCAGGATGGTCGTGGCTACGGCGACTTCCATTCGCGGGCCCAGACTTCGCATGGCGCAACTCCACAGGCTGTTGCTCCAGGCGGTGGGTTCGCCGCTAGCTCCCTACCGGACCGGCGACCAACTCGCCCGGCAGTTCATCGCTTCGCCCCTCGGCCCCGCGGGCCGCCCGCCAATCCTGGAGAACATTCAACTGAGACGCAAGGACCATTCACCTAACGTGAGCCCTCGTCACTAGGAGCTTTCACTCCGGATGAGGGCTTTCAGTGTGCCTTGATCAGGCACTTCCCCGATATTCCCCGTGACTGCGATTCACCCGGTCGGGCTAATGGACCCGACCGGGTGCCGCACCTCTACGACCCCGCTACCGCAGGGTCGCACCGTACCTCTCCGCGAGCGATGCCACAGCGGCGTCACGCGCCGCGGTGGCCTCGTCGACGGTCAGCGTGCGGTCGGGCGCGCGGAACCGCAGCGCGTACGCCAGGGAACGCTTGCCCTCGCCCACCTGCTCGCTCGTGTAGACGTCGAACAGCCGGATGTCCTCCAGGAGGTCGCCGCCGCCCGATCCGAGCACAGCGGCCACCTCAGCCGCGGGCACGGACGCGTCCACGACGACCGCCACGTCGAGCAGCACCGGCGGGTACGCCGAGATGATCGGCGCGGGCCGGTTGTCGTTGAGCGGCAGCGCGTCCAGGTCCAGCTCCATCGCGACCGTGCGCTTGGGCAGCCCGAGCGCCTCGACCACCTTCGGGTGCAGCTCCCCCGCGTGGCCGACGGGCCAGTCGCCGACGCGCAACTGGGCGCAGCGGCCGGGGTGCCACGGGGCGAGGTCGGAGGCGACCACGCGCAGCGTGATGCCGTACGCCCGGCCGACCAGCTTGGCGGCCTCGACCGCGTCCGCCCAGTCGGCCTGGCGGCCCTTGCCCCACCAGCCCACGTGCTCGCGGTGCCCGGCCAGCACGACGGCGACGTGCACCGGCTGCTGCGGCAGCGCCGCGAACATGGACGCGACCTGCGCGTCGGTCGGCCGTTCGGCGACGCCGACGTCCGGCACCGGCACCTGCTGGGTGCGCGGCAGCGTGACCTGGGCGACGTTGAACAGCGCCACGTCCTTCTGACCGCGCGCCAGGTTGCGCTGCAGCGCCTCCAGCAGACCGGGCAGCAGCGTGGTCGCCAGCACGTGCTTCTCCGCCTCCAGCGGGTTCAGCACGCTGACCACGTTGCGGCGCGAGTCGTCCTCCTTCAACCCGAACGCGTCGAACACGGCGGGCGAGATGAACGGGAACGGCAGCACCTCGGTGTAGCCGTCCTCGGCCAGCGCGCGGGAGACCGTGCGGCGGCGGCGCTGCTGCTCGGTCAGGCCACGACCGGCCGGGGCGGGCGGCAGCGTGGACGGGATCGTCTCGAAGCCCTCCAGCCGCAGCACCTCCTCGACCAGGTCGACGGGCTGCACGAGGTCCGAGCGCCACGTCGGCGGCGTGGCGGTGACCAGGGTCGTGCCGTCGTCGCCGGTGGTGACCTCGACCTGGCAGCCGATCTGGCCGAGCCTGCGCGCGGTCACGCCGCGGGCGTAGCGCACGCCCGCCACGCGGTCCGGCAGGTCGATCGGCATGGTGACCGGGCCGGGCAGGCTCGGCGAGCCCACGTCGGTGCGGCCGGGCTTGATCGAGCCGTCGCCGTAGAGGTGCAGCAGCTTCGCCGCGCGCTCCAGGGCGACCGGGGACAGCGCCGGGTCGACCGAGCGCTCGTACCGCTTCGCCGCCTCGCTGGGCAGCTTGTGGCGGCGCACGGTGCGGGCGATGGTCGCGGGGTCCCAGATGGCGGCTTCCAGCAGGATGTCGCCGGTCTTGTCGCCGACCTCGGTCGACGCGCCACCCATGACACCGGCCATGGAGATGACGCCGCTGTCGTCGGTGATCACGATGTCGTCCGCGTCGAGCACGCGCACGGTGTCGTCCAGCGTGGTGAGCTTCTCCCCCGCCTTCGCGCGCCGCACGACCAGGCCGCCGCGCACCTTCGAGGCGTCGAACGCGTGCAGCGGGTGCCCGAGTTCGACCATCACGTAGTTGGTCACGTCGACCGGCAGCGAGATCGAGCGGATGCCCGCGAGCATCAGCCTGCGGCGCATCCACCACGGCGTCGGCGCCGTCGGGTCCACGCCGCTGACCTGGCGCGCGACGAACCGGGCGCAGCCGGCGCGGTCCTCGATGTGGACGGGCCACACCTCGCCCTCGGCCTCGGGGACCTCGACCACGGCCGGGTCGCCGAACGCCACGTCGAACGCGCAGGCGATCTCCCGCGCGAGCCCGCGCACCGAGAAGGCGTAGCCGCGGTCGGGCGTGGGCGTGATCTCCAGGACGGTGTCGTCCAGGCCGAGCAGCTCCACGGCGTCGTCACCGGGCTGGGCGGTGCCGCTGGGCAGCACGAGGATGCCCGAGTGGTCGTCGCCGAGGCCCAGCTCCGACGCGGAGCAGATCATGCCGTCGCTGGTGTGGCCGTAGGTCTTGCGCGCGGAGATCGCGAAGTCGCCCGGCAGGACCGCGCCGGGCAGCGCCACGACGACCGTGTCGCCCTCGACGAAGTTCGTGGCGCCGCAGACGATGCCGTTGACCTGCCCGGGACCGACCTCGACCTGGCAGAAGCGGATGGGCTTCTTAAACTCCCGGAGCTCCTCGATCTCGACGACGCGGGCGGCCACGACGGGACCGGTGACCGGGCCCAGCGGGCGGACGTCGTCGATCTCCATGCCGATCCGGACGAAGGCCTCGGCCAGTTCGTCCGGGGTGGGCGCCTCGGAGAACTCGAGGTGCTCGGTCAACCAGCTAACCGGAATACGCACCGGTCAGGCCTCCGTTCCGAAGGGCAGCGTGAAGCGGACATCGCCCTCGACCATGTCGCGCATGTCGGGCAGGCCGTTGCGGAACTGCAGCGTGCGTTCGAGGCCCATGCCGAAGGCGAAGCCCGAGTAGACGTCCGGGTCGATGCCGGTGGCGCGCAGGACGTTCGGGTTGACCATGCCGCAGCCACCCCACTCGACCCAGCCCGCGCCGCCCTTCTTCTCCGGGAACCACACGTCCACCTCGGCGGACGGCTCGGTGAACGGGAAGAAGTGCGGCCGCAGCCGCGTCTTCGACTTCTCCCCGAACATGGCGCGCGCGAACGCGTCCAGGGTGCCCTTGAGGTGCGCCATGGTGATGCCCTTGTCGATGGCGAGGCCCTCGACCTGGTGGAACACCGGCGTGTGCGTGGAGTCCAGCTCGTCCGTGCGGAACGTGCGGCCGGGGCACACCACGTAGATCGGCGGCGTGCGCTCCAGCATCGTGCGGGCCTGCACCGGCGAGGTGTGCGTGCGCAGCACCAGGCCGGAGTCGGCGGGCGCGACGTAGAACGTGTCCGACATCGTGCGCGCCGGGTGGTCCTTGCCGAAGTTCAGCGCGTCGAAGTTGAACCACTCCGTGTCGAGCTCGGGGCCTTCGGCGACCTCGTAGCCCATGGCCACGAAGACGTCCGCCACGCGCTCGGCGAGGGTGGTGATCGGGTGGCGGGCGCCGCGCGGCGTCCGGTCCCACGGCAGCGTGACGTCGACGGACTCCTCGCGGAGCACGTGCTCGTCCCGCTCGGCCTGCAGCACGACGAGGCGCTCCTCGAACGCCTTCTTCACGGCGGCCTGCGCGACGTTGACCCGCTTGCCCGCCTCGGCCTTCGCCTTGGGCGGCAGCGCGCCGATCTCACGGCGGGCCAGCAGCACGGGCGACCGGTCGCCGACGTGCGCGGACTTCAGCACGGCGAGGGCGTCGAGGTCGACCGCGGCGGCGAACGCCTCTTGGGCCTTCTGCACGGCCGCGTCGAGGGCCTCCGGCGCGAGCGCCGCGACCTCCTTGGGGTCGTACGGGTCGTTTGCTCCGGACATGAGTGGTGGACAGCTCCCGTTGGGCACGTCGCGGATGGGCGGAATCCGCTCCGCCGCCCGACACGCGGCGGAGCAGGCCGATAGTAGGCGATCGGCCGAGTCGACTTCTTCCGCGTATCGATCAGGCGGTCCGCCACCGACCGCGCGCGACGAGTTCGAGCGCCGAATCGGCGGCGGGTTCGATCGACGTGGCGGCGCGCGCGTCGCGGAACCGCCGCTCCACGCCCGGATCCCGGCTGAACGCGGCGTCGCCGCACGGCTTCACGGCCAGGTCGGTGACGGTGAGGACGGCGTCGGCCGCGGCCGGGGTCACCTGGCACACCTCGCGGCGGACGCGGTCGGGCTCCCAGCCGTGCGCGGCCAGTGCGTCGTCGTGCAGGACGCGGACGGCGACGGTGCGCAGGCGCATCCGGGCGAGGTCGGCGCCCCGGTCCCGGCGGTGCTCCAGGGTGGCGACGATCGCACCCTCCATCTGATTGCATACAGTATACTCATAAGCTGGAGGATGGACACGGAAGCAACACCACGATTACGCAGAGTTCGACTTTGGCAACGATTGGCCGCGACGCCGCCAACACGACGTACCGCACCCTGAACTTTGCATACAACAAACCGCATGCTGAACCTGTTCATTCGACGAGCGAGGAGGTGGCCATGAACCAGCCGACACCGTTCCCGGGCAACGTGACCACCGGACGCCGCGGTTCGCGAGGCGGGCTGAGCGGCGCCGCGGCCAAGCGCGTGGAGCGGCCCGCGCCGCTCCGGCAGGCCGTGTACGAGGCACTGGTCGACCTGATCGTGAACCGCACCCTGCAACCAGGCCAGCACCTGGTCGAGGTGGAACTGGCCGAGCACCTCGGGGTCAGCAGGCAGCCGGTGCGCGAAGCGCTCCAGCGCCTGCAAACCGAGGGCTGGGTCGACCTGAAGCCCGCGCAGGGCGCGTTCGTGCACCTCCCGACCGAGGAGGAAGCGGACCAGCTGTTGAGCGTCCGCACCGTGCTGGAGACGCACTCGGCCCGCCTCGCCGCGCAACGCGCCGAGGAGGCCGACGTCGACCACCTGTGGGAACTGCAGGCCAGGGGGCAGGCCGCCGTCGAGGTCGACGACGTCGACGGCGTGGTGGCCGCGAACGCCGCCCTGCACGCCTTCGTCACCAGGTTGTCCGGCAACACCGTGCTCGCCGAGATGATCGGCATGGTCGACCGCCGGGTGCGGTGGTACTACACGCCGATCGCGGGCAGGCGCGACGCGGACTCCTGGATCGAGCACGCCGACCTGATCCGGGCCATCTCCGCGAAGGACGTCGACCTCGCGGGCGCGATCATGACCCAGCACACCGAGCGGACCCGGCAGGCGTACCACGACCGGCCTCGGGGCGATCGGGCGTAGGAACAGCAGCGTCACCAGCACTTTCCCCCACCAGAGGGCACTGGTGGTCACCACTACCACCCACATTGCATACGAAAGCCTGTATTCCGAATTGGCCAGGGCGGGTCAGCGTCGCCCCGAACGCCCTCACCCGGCACGTGCGGCCCGCAGGGGTCCTCGTCGACGGGAGGACGCACCCGAAACCAGCAGTCCACTATGGACAGGTGGTGAGGAGGTCGTGGGGACCTGGTTCACCGAGGCGCTTCGCCGTCCGCGCGGGTTCTCCGCCGACGGCCGCACCAGCACGGATCCCACGCCGGAACGGACCGTCCCGCCCGCGACCACCGCCGAACTGCGGAACGACGTGGTCGCGCACCCGCGGGACACCCGGCTCGTTCCCGTCGTCGTGTCCGATTCATCCGCCACACCGGTCGGCCATGACCGACCGGGCACGCTGTGGGGCGCCGCTCTGGCCACGCTCCGGCCGTGGTGCCCCCTGGGCGGTCGGGCGGTCGGGTCGATTGCTGCACTTGTCCGGCTAGTTGCGAACGGAGGCCTGCGAAGGCGCGTGGCGCACTAGGATCTGAGGTTCAGACCCACGCGACCCCGAGGTGAGCAGCACTCCCATGTCCCACACCTTCGGTGTCGACCTGCGCGGGATGATCGACCTGCTCAGCCACCACCTCTACAGCAGCCCTCGCGTCTACGTGCGGGAACTGCTGCAGAACGCGGTGGACGCCATCACCGCGCGCCGCGCGCTGGACCCGGACGCGCCCGCCGAGGTGCTCATCGAACCCGTGGAGACGACCGGGGGTGTGCTGCGCGTCACGGACACGGGCATCGGCCTGCAGGAGCGGGAGGTGCACGACCTGCTGTCGACCTTGGGCAGGACGTCCAAACGAGACGACCTGGGGTTCGCGCGGCAGGGTTTCCTCGGCCAGTTCGGGGTCGGGATGCTGTCGGCGTTCCTGGTCGCCGAGGAGATCCGGCTGACCACTCGGTCAGCCAAGGGCGGTCCCGCGGTGCGGTGGACGGCGGACGCGTCCGGCAACTACCGGGTGGAGGTCGACGACGACGCGCACGGCGCCGTCGGCACGACGATCGAGCTGGTGCCGAACCACGACGCGGAGCACTGGCTGACGACGGACATGGTGCGCGCGCTGGTGACCGAGTACGGCGACCTGCTGCCGGTGACGGTGCACGTCGCGGGCGAGGCGGCCACGACCGGTCGGCTGCCGTGGGGACGGCGGTCGGAGGAGACCGGCACCGACCTCGGCGAGCGGATGGCCGACTACGGCGAGCAGCTGTTCGGGTTCCGGCCGTTCGACGCCATCCCGATCGAGGTGCCGGCGGTCGGGCTGACCGGGATCGCGTTCGTGCTGCCCGAGGGCGTGCACCCCGGCACGCGCCAGTCGCACCGGGTGTACCTGAAGCGGATGCTGGTCGGCGACGGCGTCGAGGGCCTGCTGCCGGACTGGGCGTACTTCGTGCGCTGCGTGGTCGACTCGTCGGCGCTGCGGCCGACCGCGAGCCGCGAATCGCTGTACCAGGACGAAACCCTGCTGGCCGTGCGCGACGAACTCGGCAAGCAGGTGCGGGACTGGTTGGTGCGCCTGGACGCGACCGATCCGGAACGCACGTCGCAACTGCTGTCCGCGCACCACCTCGGCATCAAGTCGTTGGCGCGCGCGGACGACGAGATGCTGCGGCTGGTCGAGCGCTGGCTGCCGTTCGAGACGACCGAGGGCGCGGTGCCGCTGCGGCAGTTCCGCCGCATGCACGGGACCGTGCTGTACGTGCCGAACGTGGACGAGTTCCGCCAGCTCGCGCCGGTCGCGCAGGCGCAGGGCATCGGGCTGCTCAACGCGGGCTACGCCTACGACGTGGAGATCCTGGACCGGCTGGTGGCGCTCGACGGTTCGGCCGCCGCGCGCCAGGTCGCGCCCGGTGAGCTGCTCGCCGCCCTGGACCACCCGGAGCCGCTGTTCGACTCCGAGCTGAGGTCGCGGCTGGCCGAGGCGGGCGGTGTGCTGGACCGCCACGACTGCGAGGCCGTGACGCGGGACTTCGACCCGGTGTCGCTGCCCGCGCTCCTCATCTCCAACGTGGACGGTGAGCGCAAGCGCGACGCCGAGGAGATCTCCGGCGACGCGGACCCGCTGTGGGCGGAACTGCTCGGCGAGCTGGTGGGGGAATCGTCGACGGCGAGCCAGCAGTTGGTGTTGAACTGCCGCAACCCGCTGGTGCGCAGGCTGGCCGCGCTCTCCGACCCGGCGCTGGTCGAGCTGACGGTCGAGTCGCTGTACGTGCACGCGCTGCTCCAGGCCCGGCGGCCGATGCGGCCCAAGGACACCGCCGCGCTCAACCGCTCGTTCCTGGAGCTGCTCAACCGGGCCGTGGGAGACCGATGACCGACAAGCTGGCCGCCGAGGAGCAGTTCACCGAGGCATACCACCTGCCGCCGGGGATGCCGCGCCACGAAGCGCTCGAACGCGCCGCGCGGGCGGCGGACGCGGCGGACCACCAGCAGTTGGCGGTGTCCAGCCGGGCGGCGCTGATCCGGTCCTGCTACGACCTCGGCCGCTACGACCTGATGCTGGCGCCGTTCGCCTGGTGCACCGCCGCGGAGAAGCGCGGACCGGAGGACTTCGGCCGCTGGGAGTCGCACACGTTCGACTGGTGCCACAAGTGGATCGCGAACGGCCTGCGCCGCGACCCGCGGTTCAGCCTGGCCCAGCTCAACGCGGTGGTGGAGCAGTTCGCGAACCGCTACCGGAAGCACGGTTTCTCGCAGCAGCCGGTGCACGGCGTGCGGGCGACCCTGGCGCTGCACATCGGTGACGCCGAGGCGCACCGCGAACACCTGACGAAGTTCCTCGCGCTCGACCGCGGCCCGATGAGCGACTGCGAGGCGTGCGTCGTCGAGGACCAGGCGACCCACCTGATCCGGCTCGGACGGCACGCGGAGGCCGTCGCGCTCGCGGAACCCGTGCTGCGGCAGGACACCACGTGCTCGACGCAGCCGCATGGCATCCTCACCGCGCTGCTGCCCGCGTTCGTGGCGCTGGGCGACGACGAGCGGGCGAGCAACGCGCACCTGGTGGCGTGCAGGCTGATCAAGGACGACAAGCTCGCGAGCTACCTCAACGCGCACCTGGAGTTCTGCGCCACGGCCGGGCACGTGGCGCGAGGCGTGGACCTGCTCTCCGGGCACCTCCACCGCGTGCACCACTCCGCCAGCCCTGCCGAGGCGATGGACTTCGCGGCCGCCGCGGCGCTGCTGCTCAGCCGGGTCGCCGACGACGTCGAGTTCGAGGTGCCGCAGGCGGACGGCGTCACCACGAGCGTCCTGGGTGCGGCGGAACTGCGCGCCGAACTGGAGGCGTCCGCGCTCGCGTGGGCCAAGAGGTTCGACGAGCGCAACGGGAGCAACGCGGTCGGCGACCGGGTGCGGGAGACGATGCGGCGCCCCGACACCGGGTACGTGCCGCTCGCGGTCCCCGACCTCACGCCCGCCGACGTGCTGGACGAGCACGACGAACCCGACCTCGCGTCGGACCCGGTCGAACTGGCGCAGCGGGCGAACACCGCCTTCGACCTCGGCGACTTCGTCACCGGCAGCAGGCTGCTGCGGTCGCTGCCCGCGGACATGGACGCGCTGCTGCCGGACGCGCTCGCCGCGCAGCTGATGGCGAAGCGCTTGACCGCAGGCGCTTCCCGGATCCCGCGCGAGGAACTGCTGGCCGGGTTCGCCGACGTCGTGGCCCAGCTGGACGAGGCGGACGAGCCCGATCTGGCCAACCGCTACCGAACGCGCCTCGCGGTGTGGCGGCTGCCGGAGGACGGGCTGGAGGCGAGCACCGCCCTGGCGCGGGAATGCCTGGCCGCCGCGGAATCCGGCGGAACGCCGTTCACCGCCGTGCTGGCCCGGCTCGTGCTGGCGGAACTGCTCGACCACGCGCACGAGCACGAGCACGCCGAGGCGCTGATCGCCGAGGCGCGGGCTCGGGCCGAGGGGGAGGCACCGGAACTGCTGGCCAGGGTCCGGGTCGACACCGCCGAGCACCTGGCCCGCCGCCAAGAGCTGGACAAGGCCCTCGCCGCGGTCACCGAGGTGCTGGCCGACGAGGTGCCGGAGAGCGTGCGGTTCGACGGGCTCCGGATCGAGCTGCGCCTGGAAACCGTGCTGGGCCAAGGAGATGCCGCGATGCGCACCGCCGACGACCTGGTGGCCCGGTCGGCCGGGTATCCGGGGCGGTGGCGCGCGGAGGCCCAGCGGCTGAGGGCGATCACCATCGAGGAACTCGGTCTGGAGGCGACCCACCTCGGCGAGTTGCGCGACGCCGTGGCCGCGTGCCGCGACTTCGCCGGCGACGCGCACACCGCGCAGGCGTGCTACTCCCTCAGCGGCGGCTACCTCAAGACCGGCAGGCTCGTGGAGGCCGCCGAGACCCTGGAGGAGGCGCTGCGGCTGGTGCAGTCCGCCGGGGCCGAGGCCGAACTCGGCCTGCAGGTGCGGTTCCGGCTCGGCCAGACGTGCGCGCAACTGGGCGAGAACCAGACCGCGCTGCGCCACCTGACGACCTCGCTGGAGCACATCGGCGCGGACGAGCACTGGCAGCGCGCGGTCGCGCTGGACGCGCTCGCCAACGCCCGCCGCAGGCTCGACCAGCTCGTCGAGTCGTCGCGCACCTACGCCGAGGCCGCGGAGTTCTGGGAACTGATCGACCAACCCGGCGAGGCCGCCGGGTCGTGGGTCGAGGCGGCGAACGTGCTGCCCTTCGGCCAATCCACCGAAGGCCTGGTCGCGCTGGCGAGGGCGGAACGGCTGCTGCCCGGCATCGACGACGACGGGTCGCGCACGCACATCTCCGCGCGGATCGCCGCTATCAGGGCGTTCCTGCACGCGCAGGCGGGCGAGTTCGACCTGGCGATCGAGCAGAACGCCCTCGCGGAACAGGCCGCGATCGAGCTGGAAGACGTTGGCTGGCAAGCGTTCCTGGTCGCGCGGGGTGGCCGGTTCCGGCTGCGGTCCGGCGACGCGGCCGCCTCGGAGACCGCCGCTCGACGGGCGGCCGGGCTGCTCGGCGAGGAGACGCCGAACGAGGTCGTGGCCGAGGTCGTGTCGGTGCTGGAGGACGCGCTGGCGGAACTGGACCGGCCCACGGGCACCGACCCGCTGGTGCGGGCGTTGACGGCACGTCTGGAGGGCTGAGGTGCGACAGGTCGTGCTGGCCGGGCTGCTGCTCTCGCTGGCGGCGTGCGGAACGCCCGCTCCCCCGCCCGCGGTGTCGTCCACGACGTCGACCGCCCCGACCCGCGATCCCGTGGTGCAGTGCGCGGACCGGCTGCTGTACTGGCTGGATCGGATCCGCACCTCACCGGACACGAGCGGGCTCGACTACCAGTCGATGGGGTTGACCGGCGCGGAGTTCGAGGAGCTGACGAAGCTCGAAGAACTCCCGCCCGCCGCGACCCCGCCGACGGCGGAGGCCACGGCGGCGTGCGCTCGGCTCGAAGCCCAGCCGAAGCCGTCAGGCGGAACCGGCTGGCCGGGCTAGGCCCTGGTCCTTGTGCCGCAACGCTCTCGCCGACGCGTACAGG
The DNA here is from genome assembly GCA_049997955.1 of Umezawaea sp. cmx-9-4. Taxonomy (GTDB): domain Bacteria; phylum Actinomycetota; class Actinomycetes; order Mycobacteriales; family Pseudonocardiaceae; genus Umezawaea. Next base: position 26,430 of record JAEBDY010000025.1, read on the forward strand.
CAGACCGCGGCGGCGGTCGCGAGGTTCAGGCTCTCGGCGCCGCCGTAGATCGGGACCTTGAGCGAGGTGTCCAGGTCGGCGATCACGGTGTCCGGGAGGCCGTGGGCCTCGCTGCCGAACACCCACGCCGTCGGGTGGCCGAGGTCGCCGCGCTGGTCCGCGGTGTCCAGGTCGTCCTCCGCGTAGCCGTCCGCGGCGACCAGCCGCAGGCCCGCGGCACGGCAGGCCTGGAAGACCTCGTCGGCGTCGCGGGCGCGGCTGATGGGCAGGTGGAAGACGCTGCCGGTGGAGGCGCGCACGCACTTGCCGTTGTGCGGGTCGACGGTGTCGCCCGCGAAGATCACCGCGTCGGCGCCCGCGGCGTCGGCGACCCGGACGACCGTGCCCGCGTTGCCGGGGTCGGTGACGCCGTGCAGCACGGCGACCAGTCGCGGGACGCCGCGCAGGACGGTGTCCAGCGGCACGTCGACGGGGTCGCAGACGGCGATGAGGCCTTGGGGCGTCACGGTTTCCGAGAGTCCGGCGGCGGCCTTGTCGGTGACCGAGGTGACCCGGACGCCCGCGTCGATCGCGGCTCGCACGATCGTCTGGTTGCGCTCGGCGGCGGTGCCGGTCACGAACAGCTCGTGGACACGGCCCCGGCCCGCGGCGGACCAGGCGAGTGCTTCGCGGACGGCTTGGGCGCCTTCGGCGAGGAACTGTTCTGCGCGGTCCCTGCCCGGACGGCGGGTCAGCCTCCGAGCAGCAACGACCCGAGGTGTCCGTTCGGTGAACGGATCTGCCTCGGGTCGTCGTGCGCGAGTGTGGTCGCTCAGGCCTTGTCCTCGGCCAGCGGCGCGTTCACGTCTTCGGGCATGGCCAGCTTGGCCAGCTCGACGATCGCGGCGAACGCGGCCGGGTCGTTGACGGCAAGGTCGGCGAGGATCTTGCGGTCGACCTCGATCTCGGCCAGACGCAGACCCTGGATGAAGCGGTTGTACGTCATCCCGTTCGCGCGGACCGCGGCGTTGATGCGCTGGATCCACAGCTTGCGGAAGTCGCCCTTGCGCGCCCGGCGGTCCCGGTACGCGTACATGAGCGAGTGGAGCACCTGCTCCTTGGCCTTGCGGTACAGCCTCGAGCGCTGGCCGCGGTAGCCGCTGGCGAGCTCAAGGGTGGTACGGCGCTTCTTGTGGGCGTTCACTGCCCTTTTGACGCGTGCCACTGTTCATCCTGTCGATCTCGTGGGGTCCGGCGCGTGGCGCCGGGCCCCGGTGTCCAAGGGGGTGGAGCGGGCTCAGATGCCGAGCAGCCTCTTCAGGCGAGGCACGTCGTTCTTCGCGACCTCGACCGTGCCGCTGAGCCGACGGGTCAGCTTGCTCGACTTCTTCTCCAGGAGGTGGCGCTTGCCGGCCTTCTCCCGGAGCAGCTTGCCGCTGCCGGTGACCCTGATCCGCTTGGAGGTCCCCTTGTGGGTCTTCTGCTTCGGCATTTCCGTCCTCGTCTCGTGCTGCCACCGGGATGGGGCGGCAATGCGTTCCTGCGGCGGACCGCAGATCAGCCTTGTGCTGAGTCCGCGCCCTCTTCGGCCGCTACGTCGACACCGTCGCCGTAGTCGGGCTTGAGCGGGCGCGTCTTCGTGGTCTTGTGCGGCGCCAACACCATGATCATGTTGCGGCCGTCCTGCTTCGGGTTGGACTCGACGAAGCCCAGCTCCGCGACGTCCTCCGCCAGCTTCTGCAGCAGCCGGTAACCCAGTTCCGGACGCGACTGCTCGCGACCGCGGAACATGATGGTCACCTTGACCTTGTTACCACCGGACAGGAACCGGGCCACGTGGCCCTTCTTCGTCAGGTAGTCGTGCGGGTCGATCTTCGGTCGGAGCTTCTGCTCCTTGATGACCGTCAGCTGCTGGTTGCGGCGTGACTCGCGGGCCTTCTGCGCGCTCTCGTACTTGAACTTGCCGTAGTCCATGAGCTTGCAGACCGGCGGCCGAGCCTGCGCGGCGACCTCTACGAGGTCCAGATCCGCTTCCTGGGCGAGTCGGAGCGCGTCCTCGATGCGAACGATCCCGACCTGCTCGCCGTTCGGCCCAACCAGACGGACCTCCGGCACCCGAATGCGGTCGTTGATGCGCGGCTCGGTGCTGGCGGGAGCACCTCGGTTCGAGGGACTTGTCATTCACGTCCTTTGAGACTCGTTGTGCGCCAAAAACAAGAGCCCCGACACCATTGCTGGTGCGGGGCCCGCCTCCGACCGATCACCCAAGCCGACGCGCGAGCGCGTCGGGCAGAACGGCACGGTGGCCTTCCGCTGGGACCGGAACCCGGCCGCCTTGACGGCTGCACGGGTGGGAGCGGGGCTCCACTTGCCGCCCCCGCACGAACGAGGGCTGGTCGCGCCGTAAAGAGTAGCAGACGCGGTTGTCAACCCCCGAATCGGCGGGCCCCCCGGGCGGCTTGCGACAATGCCGGGGTGACCGAGCAGCCCGAAGTCGACGTCCGAGAACTGTCCGAGGTGCCCAGCATCGAGGTGATCAGCAGGGCGGCGGTCATGCTGCTGTCCGCCGCCGCCGAACGCCTCGGCCTCGCCGACGAGGACCCCGGGACGAGTCCCCGCCGCGACCTCGACGAGGCCCGCAGGCTGATCACCGCGCTGGCGGGTCTGATCACCGCGTCCGTCGAGTACCTCGGACCGCACGCCGGGCCGCTGCGCGACGGCCTGCAGTCGGTGCAGCGGGCGTTCCGCGAGGCGTCGGTCGTGCAGGACGAGCCCGGCGCCGGTCCCGGCGAGAAGTACACCGGCCCGGTCTACTGACTCCGGGCGACAGCGGCTAGCCGCGGATCCCCAGGCGCGCCAACCGGCGTGACGCCAGCACGGCGATCACGTCGGGGTCGCCGCGGCGCCAGCCGTCGACCGGGTCCCCGTCGAACCTGGCGAGCTGCGCGAGCGACATGGTGTTGAGCGCGTGCAGCGCCAGCAGGTCGGTGCGGCCCGTCTCGCGGAGCCGCCGGGCGGCGAACGCCCGGCGGGCGAAGCGGATCCGCAGCGGCAGCCAGGTGACGAGCAGGAACACGACGGGCACGACGATCAGGGCGACGGTGAGCCACAGGGCCACCGTCTCCACGGCCTCGATCTGGGAACGGCCCACGTCGGCCAGCGTGGTGCCCGCGTCCGTGCCCTTGCCCAGCGCGCCCGCCAGGTCGTCGCCGACGACCGGCACGCGGCCCGCGCTGCCCGCCGCGTCGGAGAAGGCGTCGTGGACCCTGTCACCCGCGCTGACCAGCCCGTCGCCGGGGGCCCGCGCGGACAGGACGCCGTCGCGGGCGCCCAGCGCGAACCAGACCCAGAACCACACCCAGCCGACCGCCAGCACGTCGGCGATGACCTGACGGGTGAACCGCGCGGCGCCGTCCGCGTACCACTTCATGCGCAACGTCTATCAGCATCGCGGTTCGACCGGTAGCGCCGGGTGGTCGCCCGCTATCGTGCGGTCGGTGTCCACCACGTTCGGCGACCTGCTCCGCACCCACCGCGTCCGTTCCGCCCTGACGCAGGAGGAGTTGGCCGCCGGGTCCGGGGTGAGCGTGCGCGCGATCAGCGACATGGAGCGCGGTCGGGCGAAGGGGCCGCAGCAGCGGACGGTCGCCGCCCTCGCCCGCGTGCTGGAGCTCGAGGGCGCGGAGTTGCGGGCGCTGCACGACACCGCCAAGGCCGGGCGGATGCGGCACCAGCCGTCCGCGGCGCCGTGGGCGCTGCCGCCGGACGTGCCGGACCTGACGGGGCGCGACGAGGAGTTGCGGCGGCTGGAACGGGCGGCGGGTGGCGGACGGGCGACGGAGGTCGTCGTGGTGCACGGGCCGCCGGGCGCGGGGAAGACCACGCTGGTGGTGCACGCCGCGTACCGGTTGGCGGAGCGCTTCCCGGACGGCTGCCTGTTCGTGGACCTGCGCGGGATGGACGCGCGGCCGGTGCCGTCCGGCGAGGTCATGCACAAGGTGCTGCGGACGTTGGGGATCGCGGAGGACCGGATCCCCTCGCCGGACGAGGAGCGCGGCGCGCTGTACCGGGCCGAGCTGCGGAGCCGGTCGACCGCGCTGGTGCTGGACAACGCGACGGACGAGGCGCAGGTGCGGCCGCTGCTGGCGACCGGGTCGTCGTCGCTGGTGCTGATCACGTCCCGGCAGACGCTGGGAGGGCTGGAGGCGGGTACCCGGCTCGCGCTGGACGTGCTGTCCGGCGAGGAGTCCGTGCGGCTGCTGACCGCGATCGTCGGCGAGGACCGGATCTCCGTCGAGCGGGCGGCCGCCGTCCGGGTCGCCGAGCTGTGCGGGCACCTGCCGCTGGCGCTGCGGATCGCGGGCAACCGGCTGGCGAGCAGGCCGCGCTGGACCGTCGGGCACCTGGCCGAGCAGCTGGGCGACGAGGGTCGCAGGCTCAGCGCGCTCACGTCCGGCGACCTGCGGGTGCGGGCCGCGTTCCTGATGTCGTACCAGCAGTTGGCGGCCCGCGCCGCGCTGGTGTTCCGGCGGATGTCGTTGCTGCCCGGCGGGGACGTGACGCCGAGCCTGGTCGCGGTGGCGGCGGGCGTGGCCGAGGACGTGGCCGAGGAGACGCTGGAGGAGCTGGTCGACGCGAGCCTGGTGGAAGTGTCCACGACCGCGGGCCGGTACGCGTGCCACGACCTGGTGCGGGTGTTCGCGCGGGAACGGCTGACCGTGGACGAGGCGTCCACGGTCGTGGACGAGGCGCGCCGGCGGACGATCGACTGGCTGCTGCGCGAGGCGCGCGCGTCGGCGCGGGTGTTCGGACCGGACGGGTCCGCGGGCGACCGGGACAAGGCGGCCGCGTGGCTGCACCGGGAGACGGGCCACTGGGTCGGCGCGCTGCGGCTGGCCCACGCCGCGCAGCGGCACCGCACGGTGCTCGACGTGGCGACGGCGATGCACTGGTACTCCGACCAGCGCGGCGACGGCGTGCTGTGGCACGAGGTGTTCCGCTACGGCGTCGACGCGGCCCGCGCGCTCGGCAGCAAGCGCGACGAGGCGGTGCAGCTCAACTTCGACTGCTGGACGCTGTGCGTGCTGCTGGACCGGCAGGACGAGGCGCTGGCGGTGCACGAGCAGGCGTGGGCCGCGGCGGTCGACTGCGGTGACCTGGTGGAGCAGGCCTGGGCGCTCTACTACCGGTCCGCCATCGAGCGGCGGCAGGGGCGGCTGGACGAGGCGAGCGCGTTCGCCGTGCGGGCCGTGGAGGGCTTCGAGGCGGCGGGCGACGAGCTGGCCGTGCAGTTCGCCCTGTCGAACCTGGGGATCCTGCTGCACCTGTTCGGCCGGTACGCCGAATCGGCCGAGGTGCACCGCAAGTGCGTCGCCTACCACCGCGTCCGCGTGGAAGCACGGCCGGACGGCCACGACGGCGAGATCCTCGCGGTCAACCTGCTGCGGCTGGCCGCGAACCTGATCGCGTTGCGGGACTGGGACGCGGCGCGCGGGGCGTGCGACGAGGCGCTGGCGCTGGCGCGGTCGACGCAGGCGCGCAACACCGAGTCGGACGCGCTGTTCCGGCTCGGCGCGGTGCTGCACGGGCAGGGTGACGCGGCAGGTGCGGTCGTGCGGCTGCGGGAAGCCGTAGCCGCGGTCAACCCGATGCGCACGAGCACGCTGGTGGAGATGCTGAGCCTGCTCGCCACGGTGCACGACGACCTCGGCGAGACCGAGGAGGCCAGGGCGCATCGCTTGCGGGCGTTGGACATCTGCTCCCGGTCGGAGACCCCGGCGACCCGCGCGCTCGGCGCGGCGCTGCGCCGGGCGCTGGACGGCTCGGCCGAGGTGCGGAGCGACGGGCACGCGTGACGTCAGCCGATCGGCGCACACGTGCGGTGATCGGCTGATTGCCTGGTGCCGGGGTCTGGCCTAGCGTCGATCCTCGTCCGCGCGGACCGTCCACCCCGACCCTGTACGAGGGAGACTCGGAAATGGCAGAGTTACGCGCGCCCTGGAGCCGTTTGGCCGGACTGACCGCGGCCACGGTGGCGATCGCCGTCGCGACCGCGCTGCCCGCCGCGGCCGAAGGCGAGATCGTCGACGCCGGAGGCCCCGGCGCCATACCCGGCAGCTACATCGTGGTGTACCAGGACGACACCGTCACCGCGCTCACGGACTCGTTGGCCGCCAAGGCGAACGCGAAGGTCGAGCACCGCTACGGCGTGGCCCTCAAGGGTTTCGCGGGCACGATGACGGAGAAGGCCGCCAAGCGGCTGGCCGCCGACCCGGCCGTGGCGTACGTGGCGCAGAACCACACCGTGAAGGCCGTCGCCGACCAGCCGAACCCGCCGTCCTGGGGGCTGGACCGGATCGACCAGCCGAACCTGCCGCTCAACCAGAACTACCACTACGACACGACCGCGCCGACCGTGCACGCGTACGTGATCGACACGGGCATCCGCACGACGCACGTGGACTTCGGCGGGCGGGCGACGTTCGACCACAACTCCGTCGACGGCAACAACACCGACTGCAACGGGCACGGCACGCACGTGGCGGGCACGATCGGCGGCGGGGCGCACGGCGTCGCCAAGGGTGTGCGGCTGCACGCCGTGAAGGTGTTGAACTGCGCGGGTTCCGGCACGATCGCCGGGGTCGTCGCGGGCGTCGACTGGGTCACGGCGAACAAGGTGCGGCCCGCGGTGGCGAACATGAGCCTCGGCGGCGGCGCCGACACGACGCTGGACACCGCGGTGCGCAACTCGATCGCCTCGGGCGTCACCTACGCCGTCGCCTCGGGCAACTCCAACGCCAACGCGTGCGGCTTCTCCCCCGCCCGCGTCGCCGAGGCGATCACCGTGAACGCCTCGGACAGCAACGACGGCAAGGCGTCGTTCTCCAACTTCGGCTCCTGCACGGACCTCTACGCGCCCGGCGTGGGCATCACGTCGGCGTGGGGCACCGGCGACACGGCCGTCAACACCATCAGCGGCACGTCCATGGCCACGCCGCACGTGGCGGGCGCGGCGGCGCTGTACCTGGAGGCGAACCCCGGCGCGTCGGCGCAGCAGGTCCGCGACGCGCTGGTGGCGGGCGCGACCCCGAACAAGATCGCCAACCCCGGTGCGGGATCGCCGAACCTGCTGCTGTTCACCGGAACCGCGACGCCTCCCCAGCCGGGCCAGGACGTGCTGCTGCGCGGGGAGTCCCTGCAGATCGGCCAGACCAGGACGTCGGCCGACGGCCGGTACAACCTGATCATGCAGGGCGACGGGAACCTCGTGCTCTACACGAACACCGGCGTGGCCGTGTGGTCGTCCAACACGCACGGGACCGGCGCCGCCTACCTGGTCCTCCAGGGCGACGGGAACCTCGTGCTGTACACGGCGGCGGGCGTCGCCAAGTGGCACACCAACTCCCACGGCACGGCGGCCGACCGGCTGATCGTCCAGAACGACGGCAACCTGGTCCTCTACGGGCCGAGCGGCCAGGTCTTCTGGCACCGCTTCCAGTAGCGGTTCGAAGGGCCGGGGCCGCTGCCCCGGCCCTTCGGGGTCAGTCGCCGAGCACGGCCAGCGCGTCGATCTCCACGAGCAGACCCGCCGGGAGTCCTACGTAGACGGTCGTGCGGGCGGAGTACGGCTCGGTCATGAACTCGCCGTAGGCGTCGTTCATCTCGCCGAAGTGGGCGGTGTCGGTGAGGTACACGCGCAGCATCACGACGTCGTCGAAGCTCGCGCCCGCGGCCTCCAGCACCGAGGCGACGTTGCGCAGGGTCTGCGCGGTCTGCTCCTTCACCGTGGTGCCGACGATCGCACCGGTCTCGGCGTCGAACGCGACCTGACCGGCGACCTGGAGGATGTTGCCCTTGCGGACGCCCTGCGAGAACTTCGCGATGGGCCGGGGCGCGGTCTCGGTGTGGATCTCGATCTTCGGCAAGGCAGGAACCTCTCTAGTCGCGCGGCGTGTGGCCGCACTCGATGGACGCCGCTCGCGCCGTGGCGAGCAGGTTGGGCACGAGGGCCAGCAGGCCCTCGAAGTCGAGCATCACCTTGGGGACGGACATCGAGACGGCCGCGACCACCTCACCACGGGAGCCGCGGATCGGCGCGCCCACGCAGTGGATGAAGTCCTCGTGCTCGGAGTTGTCCACGGCGTACCCGCGTTCGCGCACGCGGTCCAGCTCGGCCAGGTACGCGGCCGGATCGGTGATCGTGTTCGCGGTCAGCCTCGGGTACTCCATGGACGCGGCGACCTCCCGCCGCTTGGCCTCCGGCAGGTCCGACAGCAGGACCTTCGCCACGGCCGTGCAGTGCAGCGGGGCTCGGCGGCCGACGCGGGAGTACATCCGCATCGGGTGGGTGCTGTCGTACTTGTCGATGTAGATCACCTCGCCGCCCTCGTAGCTGGCGAGGTGCACGGTGTAGCCGGTGAGCGCGTTCAGCTCGCGCAGCGCGGCCTCGGCGCTGCGGCGCACGTCCCGCTCCTCCAGCGCCCGGTTGGCGAGGTCGAACAGCGAGGTGCCGAGCCGGTAGTGGTGCACGCCGTCGCGCTGCACGAACCGGTGCGACTCCAGCGTTCTGAGCAGTCTCAGCGCGGTCGACTTGTGCACGTCGATGACGCCGGACAGCTCCTCCAGCGTCTTGGGGCCGGTCGCCAACTCGCCGACGAGCGTCAACGCGCGGTCCAGGCTCTGGCTCATGGGCTCTCCCGTAGGTTGCCTGCCCGCAGGTTCGCCGCCGCCCAGGTGGGCCCGTCGGCGTCGAGCAGCGGTCCGGTGACCGCGGCGGGCAGCGGCCTCCCGACGTCCTCGGTGGTCAGCAGCACCGCGGCCGCCTGCAGGTGACCCGCGCGCAGTCGCCTGGCGGGAGGATCGCCCGCCAGGTGGGCGGCAAGATAACCCGCGGCGAAGGCGTCGCCCGCGCCGACCGGCTCCACGACGTCCACGCGCAGCGCGGGCTGGTAGGTGTGGACGTCTCCCTCGACGAGCGTCGCACCCCGCTCGCCCTGCTTCACGACGACGCTCGCCGGGCGGGGCAGCAGCTCCCGCAGCTCGTGCGGGTCGCCGGTCCCCCACACCGCTTCGGCCTCGTCCGCGCCCGCGAGCACGATGTCGGCGGCGTTCGCCAGGTCGCGCAGCACGGCCGGGTCGCGGTCGCGCCACAGCGCGGGCCGCCAGTTCAGGTCGAACGACACCAGGCGCCCGTTCCGGGGCCGGGTCAGGACTTCCCGCAGCAGGGCGAGGCACGTGTCCGACAGCGCCGCGGTGATGCCGCTGACGTGCACGAGCCGCACACCGGGCAGGTCGAGGCGGTCCACCGTCCCCGGTCCCATCCCCGAGGCGGCGGAGCCCTGCCGGTAGTAGCGGACCGGGCTGCCCGAGGAGTTGGTCTCCTTCACGTACAGGCCGGTCGGCCGGTCGGGGTCGACGTGCACCCCGCTGACGTCCACGCCCGCGCCACCGACCTCGTCGAGCACCGCCCGCCCGAACGCGTCCGCGCCCACCGCGCTCACCCACGCGCTCGCGACGCCCAGCCGGGCGAGGTGACAGGCCACATTGGACTCGGCGCCGCCGATCGCCCTGCTCCACTGCCGGACCTCGTGCACCGGACCGGGTTCGGCGGGCACCAGCACGACCATCGTCTCGCCAAGGCAGACCACACCGCCCGCATGTTCGAACCTCATCCGCTTCTTTCCTCCGGACTTGCTCGTTGACGGCGGCTCAGGCGAATGTTACACACTTCAGCATCACATCGCGCAATAGCCGTTGCAAGGTATGCAACGTGAGGAGCGAGACACGTGCACTCCGCCGACATCGACCGGACCGCGGTAGCCGCGCTGCGCGCGGAACGCATCGACTGGCAGTTCAAGGGCATGCCGAGTTCGACCTTCGGCGCCACCGTCGGCGAGGTGGCCGACCGGCGTCTCGACCTGTTCGCCGACGGCTTCGTCGGTCCGCTCGTGGTGCTCGACGCCGCGGCGCTGGAGCACAACCTCGCCACGATGGCGGCCTGGTGCTCCGCGCACGGCGTCGCCCTGGCACCGCACGGCAAGACCACCATGGCACCGCAGCTGTTCGCCCGCCAGCTCGACCACGGTTCGTGGGCCATCACGGCGGCCAACGCCAGCCAGCTGCGGGTGTACCGGGCGTTCGGCGTGAGCCGGGTGCTGCTGGCGAACCAGCTCGTCGACCCGGCCGCGCTGCGGTGGCTGGCCGAGGAGCTCGCCGCCGACCCGGCGTTCGAGTTCACCTGCTGGGTGGACTCGGTGGCCGGGGTCTCGGCGATGACCGCCGCGCTGGGATCCGTCACCCGTCCGGTGGACGTGCTGGTGGAGCTGGGCGCGACCGGCGGCCGGACCGGGGCGCGGGACGCGGACACCGCGGCCGAGGTGGCGCAAGCGGTTGCGGACAGCCCGGCGCTGCGGCTCGTCGGCGTCGGCGGGTACGAGGGCGCGCTGGCGCACGACGCGTCCGAGCAGGCGAAGTCCACTGTGGACGCCTACCTTGACGCGGTGCGCGACCTGGTGCTGCGGCTCGACGACGAGGGCCGGTTCGACGGGGTCGACCAGGTGATCGTCACGGTCGGCGGCAGCGCGTACTTCGACCAGGTCGCCGCGGCGCTGACCAAGCCGTGGCCCACCGGGCTGCCGGTGCTGCCCGTGGTGCGCAGCGGCGCGTACGTGACCCACGACGACGGCTTCTACCGGGGCATCTCGCCGCTGAACCGCACGGCGGGCGAGGTGCCGTTCCGGTCCGCGCTGCGGGCGTGGGCGCAGGTCACGTCGAAGCCGCAGGAGGACCTGGCGCTGCTGACGATCGGCAAGCGCGACGCGTCGTTCGACGAAGGCCTGCCGGAGCCGCAGGTCGTGCGGTCGGGAGGGGTGGAACGGCCGCTGAGGGGTGCGGCCGTGACGGCGCTCAACGACCAGCACGCGTTCCTGGCGATCGGCGAGCAGGGCGTGGAGGTCGGAGACTGGATCGGGCTCGGCCTGTCCCACCCGTGCACCGTGTTCGACAAGTGGCGGCTCATCCCCGTGGTCGACGGCACGACCGTCGTCGACTTCGTCCGGACCTACTTCTAGGGAGCAGGCGTGGACATCGTCTTCAAGGGCGCGCGGGTCGTGGACGGCACCGGCTCGCCCGAGTACCGGGCGGACGTCGGGGTGCGCGACGGCCGGATCGCGGAGATCGGCGACCGGGTGTCCGGCGGCCGGACCGTCGACGCCGACGGACTGGTGCTGGCGCCCGGTTTCATCGACATGCACTCCCACTCCGACCTCCAGGTGCTGGCGGAGCCGGACCACCTGGCCAAGGTGTCGCAGGGCGTGACCAGCGAGGTGCTCGGCCAGGACGGGCTGTCGTACGCACCCGTGGACGACGCCGTGCTGGAGACGCTGCGCGGGCAGCTGGCGGGGTGGAACGACGACCCGCCCGGCTTCGACTGGAACTGGCGGTCGGTCGGCGAGTACCTCGACCGGCTCGACCGGGGCATCGCGGTGAACGCGGCGTACCTCGTGCCGCAGGGCACCGTGCGGATGCTGTGCGTCGGTTGGGAGGACCGGCCCGCGACCGACGCCGAGGTCGACCGGATGCGGTCCGTGGTCGCGGAGTCGTTGCGGGAAGGCGCGATGGGCCTCTCGTCCGGGCTCACCTACACGCCCGGCATGTACGCGAGCACGTCGGAACTCGTCCAGCTCTGCCAGGTCACGGGCTCGCTCGGCGGCTACTACAGCCCGCACCACCGCAGCTACGGCGCGGGCGCGCTGGAGGCGTACGCGGAGATGGTGCAGGTGTCGCTCGACTCCGGCTGCCCGCTGCACCTGGCGCACGCCACGATGAACTTCCCGGTCAACGAGGGCCGCGCGGGCGAGCTGCTGACGCTGCTGGACAACGCCATCGCGGCGGGCGCGGACATCTCGTTGGACACCTACCCGTACCTGCCCGGCGCGACCTACCTGTCGGCGCTGCTCCCCAGCTGGGCCACCGAGGGCGGCCCGGAGGCGACCCTCGCCCGGCTGTCCGATGTGGACACCCGCGAGCGGATCCGGGTGGACATCGAGGAAACCGGCTCGGACGGCTGCCACGGCGTGCCGGTCGACTGGGAGTCCATCGAGGTCAACGGCGTGCGGCACAGCGAGAACGCGCACCTGGTCGGGCACAGCGTTGCCGCGTCGGCGCAGTTCGCGGGCCGGACGGCCTCGGAGGTGTACTTCGACACCCTGGTGGCCGAACGGCTCGGCACGTCCTGCCTCATGCACGTCGGCCACGAGGGCAACGTGCAGGCGATCATGCGCCACCCGGCCCACACCGGCGGCAGCGACGGCCTGCTGGTCGGCGACCGGCCGCACCCGCGCGCGTGGGGCACGTTCCCCCGCTACCTCGCGCGCTACGTGCGGGAACTGGGCGTCCTCGGTCTGGAGGACTGCGTCTCCCACCTCACCGGGCGGGCCGCGAAGCGGCTGCGCCTCACCGACCGCGGCCTCGTCCGCGAGGGCTTCGCGGCGGACCTGGTCCTGTTCGACCCCGACGAGGTCGCGGACACCGCGACCTTCGACGAACCCCGGCAGGCGGCGGTCGGCATCCCGTACGTGCTCGTGAACGGGGTGCCGGTGATCGACGGCGGTACGCACACCGGGGCGCTGCCCGGCCATTCCCTGCGCAACAACGGGAGCACGACGTGATCAACTGGCTGCAACACGAAACGGGCGGGCTGCTGACCCTGTCCGCGATCAGCATCGCCCTGCTGCTGATCATGATCATCCGGTTCAAGGTCGAGCCGTTCATCGCCCTGCTGATCGCAGGTCTGCTCGTGGCGCTCGCCGCCGGCCTGCCGGTCGAAACCCTGGTCGGATCGGCCCAGAAAGCCTCGGGATCGCTGCTGGAGGGCGGTTTCGGCGGCATCCTCGGGCACATCGCCTCGATCATCGGCCTCGGCACGCTGCTCGGCGCGATCCTGGAGGCGTCCGGCGGCGCGCAGGTGCTGACCGGGTCGCTGCTCAGGGCGTTCGGCGAGAAGCGCGCGCCGCTCGCGATGGGCTTGGCGGGCCTGATCTTCGGTGTGCCGGTGTTCTTCGACATCGGCATCTTCGTGCTGGCGCCGCTGGTCTACGTGGCGGCGAAGCAGGGCGGCAAGTCGATCGTGCTGTACGCCATGCCGCTGCTCGCGGGCCTGTCGGTCATGCACGCGTTCATGCCTCCCCACCCCGGCCCGGTGGCCGCCGCGGGTCTGCTGAAGGTCGGCCTCGGCTGGATCATCATCATGGGCCTGGCGTGCGCGATCCCGGCGTGGTTCGTCGGCGGCATCCTGTACTCCACGTGGATCGGCAAGCGCATCAACGTGCCGGTGCCCGAGGAGATGCTGGCCGCGGCCGAGGAGGCCCGCGGCGAGAACGAGGTGAAGAACCCGCCGTCGCTCGGCCTGGTGCTGGGGATCATCGCGATCCCGCTGGTGCTGATCCTCGCGGGCACGTTCGGCAGCATCCTGCTGGCCAAGGGATCGCGGCTCTACGGCGTGTTCACGTTCTTCGGCACACCCGCCGTCGCGCTGACCATCGCGGTCCTGCTGGCCACGTGGCTGCTCGGCTACCGCCGCGGCATGACCCGCGACCAGCTGACCGAGCTGACCGGCAAGTCCCTCCGCCCGGTCGGCATGATCCTGCTCGTCGTCGGCGCGGGCGGCTTCTTCGGCGCCGTGCTCTCGGCGACCGGCGTCGGCAAGGTGCTCGCCACGTCGCTGTCGGACGCGGGCCTGCCGGTGATCGCGCTGGCGTACGTCATCAGCTGCGGCCTGCGCATCGCCCAGGGTTCGGCCACCGTCGCGATCGTCACGACCACCGGCATCGTCGCCCCGGTCGTGGCGGACCTGAACTACTCGCAGCCCCAGCTGGCGCTGCTGGTCATGTCGATCGCGGCGGGCTCGATCATCGCCTCGCACGTGAACGACGGCGGCTTCTGGATCGTCTCGCGCTACTTCGGCCTGTCGGTCAAGGAGACGCTCCAGACGTGGACCGTCCTGGAGACCGTGCTGTCCGTGGTCGGCTTCATCATGGCTGCCGGGTTGAGCCTGGTCTTCTAGCGTCGTCCGACAACGGAAAGGCCCGCCCGGCGCGTTCGCCGAGCGGGCCTTCCCGTTGGGACGACTAGGCTCCGGCCTTCTTGCCCTCCGGGGTGGAGACGAACCAGGTGCCGCCGACGCCCTGGCCCTTGGCCTCGCCGCAGATCTTGTCCTCGGCGAAGGTGTACAGCGGCTTGCCCGCGATGGTGAGCTGCTTGCCGCCGTCCTCACGGGTGATCGTGCTGATCAGCACCTTGTCGACGCCCTGCACCTCGAAGGCGTCCGAGGTCACGAGGGCGGGCGGCCACTTGACCGCGCAGTCACCGGCGCAGGTGGAGAGGTCCGCGGTGTCCTTGTCGAACGTGTACAGGGTCATGCCGCCCTTGTCGGTCAGCACGGTGCCCAGGGTGCCGACGGACGCCGTGGTCAGCGCGAGCTCCTTGTTCTCGGTGGCCTTCTGGCCGTCCGGGGAGGAGGCGAACCACGTGCCCTTGAAGCCCTGGCCCTTGGCGTCACCGGGAGCCTTGTCCTCGGACGACGTGTACAGCGGCCAGCCCTTGGCGGTGACCTGCTTGGTGCCGTCCTTGCGGAGCACGGTGCCGAGCACGGCCTTGTCGACGCCCTGCACCTGGAGGTCGTCCGACGTGGTGAGCACCGGCGGGAACTTCTTCGCGCACTCCCCGTCGCAGTTGGAGACCGAGGGGCTCGTGGTGTCGTCGTCGAAGCGGTACACGGTCCGACCGGTGCCGCTGGTCAGCACGGTGCCGAGGCCGGGGACGACCGCGGTGGCGAGCACCGGTCCGGCGTTCTGCCCGGCCTTCTTGCCCTCCGGGGTCGCGGCGAACCACACACCGCCGACGCCTTGGCCCTTGACGTCGCCGGGACCGGTGTCCTCGGCGAACTCGTAGAGCGCCCACCCCGCGACCGTCAGCTGCCTGGTGCCGTCCTTGCGCGTCAGGGTCGACACCAGTGCCTTGTCGACGCCCTGCACCTCGACCTCCCCCTCGGGGGCCAGCGCGGGCGGCCACTGCGCCTCGCAGTCGTCGAAGCAGGTCGACGTCGGCGGATCGGTCTCGTCCTTGTCGAAGCGGTACAACGTCTTCCCGTTGCTGCCGGTCAGAACCTGGCCCAGGTCACCGACCTTCGCGGAGGTCAGCGCGACCACCTTGCCCTGCACCAACTTCTGCGCTCCGGACTCGACGTTGGGGGACCCCGCCGTCGTGGCCGTTTGACCGCACGCGCTCAACAACGTGAGCCCGAGCACAGCCGCCGTCCCGAAAATGGCCGCACGAGTACCAGACATGGCGCAAACCTCCTTGGATGGTCGCTCGCACCCCTGTTCGCGGCGACCGACTGCCCACTACACGGACAGCGCGCCGGAAAGGTTCAAAACTTCTTCGAAGATTTTTCAGATGCCGTTGCCCAGCGGGTTCACCCGCACCAGGGCACCCCTGGTGAACCCGGCCAGGTAGGTCCGCAGGCCGCGCTCGCCGTGGCGCATCATCAGCTCGTGGTTCGCCACGAGCGCGGGCCGGAGCAGCGGCCCCAGCATCCGCAGCAGCGGCTTCCGCACCGTCACCACCTGCTCGTAGACCAGCCGCGTGCCCTGCTCGTGCCGCTGGACCCGCCACCCCACGGTCCCGTCGAGGTCGCCTTCGAGGGTGGCGACCAGGACTCCGCGCTCCGCGTCCCTGGTGTGGTGGCTCGCCTCGAACACCAGCTCGTACGGCAGGAACGACCGGCAGTGCAGCTCCGCCCGCTCCTCGCCGATCTGGACCGCCCGGCGCACCTCCTGCCACCAGAGCGGGTAGCTGCCCAGGTCGGCGAGGACGTCGAAGGCGTCGGAGGGGGAGCAGTCGACCTGCCAGACGCTGCGGAAGCGGTAGCGGTTCAGCGGCACCCGGCGAGTATCACCAAGCCCTGCGGCGAAGTGCTCGACGGAAAGTGCCGCTTCACCCGATCGGCCGGTCAAAAGCTACTCAGCGCATGTCTCGGCGCATGTCTCGGCGGGTCGACCGCCCGACGTCAGCCCGCCAACCGCCGCAGCCGGGCGAAGACGGCGCGGAGCTCTCGCGGCACGTCGTCGGGCCGTCGCAGGCGCAGGGCGACCTCCGCGGCGAGCGAGGACTTGCGCGGCGGCGCGCCCTCGCCGTGCTCGCGCAGCAGCGAGCTCACGCGATCACCGAACTTCCGCTGCCCCCGCAGCGCCGCGAAGTCCTCCGGCGACCAGTGCCGGTCGCGGCGGGGCCACGCCTCGTTCGCGGTGGCCGCCCACGTCGTGTCGTCGAACAGCTCCTCGACCTCGTCCTCCAGCACCAGGACTCGGTCGTCGCCGAACCTCCTCGTCAGGTTGTCCCGGCGGAACGCGGCGTCCTGCTCCGCGCTGTCGGCGTCGAGCACCAGCAGCACGTTCCGGCCGTGCTCGTGCAGGTACTCGGCCAGGCGGAGCGCGCCCGCGTTGCCGCCGCACGACCACAGGGCGATGCCCGCGGCCTGGAGGGGCAGCCCCTCGGACAGGGAGAACAGGATCGGGAGCGACTGCCGCTCGGTGTCGCCCTCGACGGCGAGGAAGCACCGCTCGTGCAGCAGGACGGAGTTGCGCAGGCCCACGGCCGCGGCCACGGCGCCCAGGTGGCGGTCGAAGGGGTGGTCGCCTGCGCCGAGCCGCTCCACGCGGGTGCGGCGACGCTCGTCCAGCGCCAGCAGGACGACGTCGCTGATGTCCACGCCGTCGATGAGGTTCAGGGAGTGCGTGGCCACGACGACGCTGACGTGGGCGACCTCGCCCTGGTCGCGAATGAGCCGCATGACCTCGCGCTGGTAGTGGTAGTCCAGGTGCGTGTCCGGCTCGTCGTAGACCACGATGACCTGCACCGGAGGACCGCTCTCGGCGGCGTCCTCGTCGGTCTGCCGCTGCTCGGCCAGCATCTCGGTCGTGGCCTCCCACACCGCCATGGAGATCCGGCGGGCGCTGCCCAGACCGGAGCGGTCCAGCCGCACCAGCTCGCCCGACGAGCGTTCGAGGCGCAGCGACGTGGCCTGGAGGAAGTGGGAGGTGGCCACCTTGGGGTCCACGGTGACGGCGGCGATGTCCCCGCACCGCGCGACGATGTGGTCGGCCAGCGGCTTGGCCTCGACCGCGAGCCACCGCTGCGCGTCGACCTCCAACTCGTGGACCCGGCTGCGCATCCCGTCCTCGGCCAGGTAGTCCTTCAACCGCAGCGTCAACGCGGACTTGACCGCGGCCTCCGGCTCCAGGTCCCGCCCCTCGAACGCGGCGATCCGAGGTAGACGACCGGTCAGCCCCGGCGGCACGCCGGTCCACCCCTCACCGCTGGAGTGCTCGACCCCGTACGCGTGCAACGCGGCCAGCAGGAACGGCTTGGTCGGCTTCTCCGGCCGCAACCCGAACCTCTTCACCAGCTCCTTCAGGTCGGGAACCAGCTTGGCGTGCAGCTCCCGCAACTCCTCGTCGTCCGGCAACGCGGCCCAGATCTCGTACACGGGCGAGAGTTCGGCGTCCACCCGACGCCGAACCTTCACCTCGGCGGGCAACCCCAGCCGCTCCCGCTCCCACTCGTCGAGCCGGAAGACACCGACCACCTCCGTGAGCGGACACCGCACACCGGACTCGCCTTCGAGGTAGGTGCGGTCCTCCTCGGTCGGCAGGTAGTCGCCGACCAGGAACGCCAACGCGCTGAGGGCGGCGGACTTCCCGCCGTCGTTCGGCCCGGCGAGGATGGTCGGACCGCTGATCGGGATGTCCGCCACGTCGGCGAGCGAACGAAAACCGCTTACTGAGAACCGTTCCAGGTGCACCGGGCAACCCTACGTGGATCCACGTGTGCGGCCGGCTTCACGAAAGTGGTCGAATTGGGTGGAATATCTTTTGTGGCAACGATGTTCGTGGGTTGTTCGGGTGGGACGGTTGTGGTTCGGGTGGTGGGGCGTTGGTCGCGCGGGGGTGAGGTTCTGCGGTGAGGCGGGTGGTGTTGTTGGTGGGAGGTGTGGAGTTCTGGGGTGTTGGCCGGGTGAGCGGGCTGAGGTGTTGAGATGCCGGGCCCCCAGAGCGAGGTGTCGGGCCGCCAGGCCGAGGTGCGTGGCCGCCAGGCCGCCCACGCGTCAGGCCGCCAGGCTACCGAGCTTGGATTCGTCACCCCGCTCGCTTAATTGTCTCAAATCTTTGACCTTGATTTGTCAAGGCGGGAAAGATGTCTTGACAAACGAAGATCAAAGACGAGGGCGCTTCGGATCGGGGCGGCGGGGGAAGTGCGGGCGCCTGGCGGGTTGCGTGCTTCCGCTTGCGCCCGCGGGATTGCATCCTTCCACTTGGGCCGTGGTGGGCTGAGGTCGTTGTCGCGCTTGAACTTGCGGGTTCGGTCGCGCTCTCGTGCTAGCGCGACAGCGAGCCAAGGCCATAAGGCCACCGAGCCACCGAGCCACCGAGCGGAGTTACCTCCACCCGTGCGACTTCCATGAGTCCACTTCGGCCTCGATGAGCCAGAAACCGCACTGGCCGCAGATCTCGCCCACAAACCAACCCGAGACACCTGTCGACCCACGCACTCCCAGGGTCAGGGCTTTACCGGCGCGAGCCGGTCTTCTCCCTGGCCCCGATCCCAAGCGCCCTCAGGTGCAGGTTTGCCTTGTCAAGGCATCTTTCCCGCCTTGACAAGGCAAACCTGCACAGTGAGACAATGAGAAATCGGGGTCGCTCCCCCACTCGCAGTCCACAACATCAAGACCCAACCCAAGATGCAGACCACGATCACCCAACCCGGAGGCCAGGCACTCAGCCGACAGCGCCCTCCAGCACGTTCCGCAGGAACTGCCCCGTGTAGCTCTTCTCCTCCGCGGCAACCTCTTCAGGCGTGCCCTCGGCGATGACCAGGCCCCCACCGGACCCGCCCTCTGGGCCCATGTCGACCACCCAGTCGGAGGTCTTGATGACGTCCAGGTTGTGCTCGATCACCACAACGCTGTTCCCCTTGTCCACCAACCCGTTGATCACACCGAGCAGCTTCCGGATGTCCTCGAAGTGCAACCCGGTCGTCGGCTCGTCCAGGATGTAGACGGTCCGACCGGTCGACCGCTTTTGGAGTTCCGAAGCCAACTTCACCCGCTGCGCCTCACCACCGGACAGCGTGGGGGCGGGCTGGCCCAGGCGGACGTAGCCGAGTCCGACGTCCACCAAAGTCCGAAGATGCCGGTGGATCGCGTTGATCGGCTCGAAGAACGAGGCCGCTTCCTCGATCGGCATGTCCAGCACTTCCGAGATGGTCTTCCCCTTGTAGTGCACCTCAAGGGTTTCCCGGTTGTACCTGGCGCCCTTGCAGACCTCGCAGGGGACGTAGACGTCCGGGAGGAAGTTCATCTCGATCTTGATCGTGCCGTCGCCCGCGCAGGCCTCGCAACGCCCGCCCTTGACGTTGAACGAGAAGCGCCCCGGCTGGTAGCCGCGCACCTTCGCCTCGGTCGTGGACGCGAACAGCTTGCGGATGTGGTCGAACACGCCGGTGTACGTGGCCGCGTTCGAGCGCGGCGTGCGGCCGATCGGCGACTGGTCGACCTGCACCAGCTTGTCGACCTCTTCCAGGCCCTTGATCCTCGTGTGCCGACCGGGGACCTGCCGCGCACCGTTCAGCTTGTTCGCCAGCACGGTCGCGAGGATGTCGTTGACCAGCGTCGACTTGCCCGAACCGGACACGCCCGTCACGGACACGAGGCAGCCGAGCGGGAACGAGACGTCGATGCCGCGCAGGTTGTGCTCGCGCGCGCCGACGACCGTCAACTGGCGCTTCTTGTCGACCTTGCGGCGCTTCTCCGGCATCGGGATCTGCTTGCGACCCGACAGGTACGCGCCGGTCACCGAATCCTTGTTCTTCAGCAGCGCCTTGTACGGGCCGCTGTGCACGACGTGGCCGCCGTGCTCGCCCGCGCCGGGACCGATGTCGACGACCCAGTCCGACGTGCGGATGGTGTCCTCGTCGTGCTCCACGACGATCAGCGTGTTGCCGAGGTCGCGCAGCCGGATCAGCGTGTCGATGAGGCGGTGGTTGTCGCGCTGGTGCAGGCCGATCGACGGCTCGTCCAGCACGTACAGCACGCCCACCAGGCCGGAGCCGATCTGCGTCGCGAGCCGGATGCGCTGCGCCTCGCCGCCGGACAGGGTGCCGGACGCGCGGTCGAGCGACAGGTAGGTGAGGCCGACGTCGAGCAGGAAGTGCAGGCGCGCCTGGATCTCCTTGAGCACGGCGCCCGCGATCATCGACTCGCGCTTGCCCAGCTTGAGCCCGTCGAGGAACTCGGAGCACTCGGACACGCTCATCGCGCAGACCTCGGCGATGGACTTGTCGCCCTTGCGGCCGTGGTGCAGCGTCACGGCGAGGATCTCGGGCTTGAGCCTCGTGCCCTGGCACGTCGGGCAGGGCACCTCCCGCATGTAGCCCTCGTACTTCTCCCGCATGTACTCGGACTCGGTCTGCTCCTGGCGGCGCTCCAGGAACGGGATCACGCCCTCGTAGTTCGCGTAGTACGAGCGCTCGCGGCCGTACCGGTTCTTGTACCGGACGTGGACCTGCTCGTTCACGCCGTGCAGCACGGCCTTCTGCACCTTCGCGGGCAGCGAGCGCCACGGCGTGTCCATCCGGTACCCGATGGTCTCGCCGAGCGACTCCAGCAGCCGGATGAAGTAGTCGGCGGTCTGACCGCCCGCCCACGGCGCGATGGCTCCGCCGCCGAGCGACAGCTCGTCGTCCGGCACCACCAGCTCGGGGTCGACCTCCTTGCGCACGCCGAGTCCGGTGCACGCCGGGCACGCGCCGTACGGCGAGTTGAACGAGAACGAGCGCGGCTCGAGGTCCTCGATCGCGAGCGGGTGGCCGTTCGGGCAGGCCAGGTGCTCGGAGAAGCCGCGCTCCCGCTCGGGGTCGGTCTCGGGCAGGTCGACGAACTCCAGCACGACGAGGCCGTCCGCCAGCCTCAACGCGGTCTCGACCGAGTCGGTCAGGCGCTGCTTGGAGCTCGCCTTCACCGACAGCCGGTCGATCACCACGGAGACGTGGTGCTTCTCCTGCTTCTTGAGCTTCGGCACCTCGGCCAGCGCGTACACCGTGCCGTCGACCTTCGCGCGCGAGTAGCCCTGGGCCTGCAGCGCGGAGAACAGGTCGACGTACTCGCCCTTGCGGCCGCGGATCACCGGCGCGAGCACCTGGAACTTGACGCCCTGCTCCATGGAGAGGACCTGGTCGACGATCTGCTGCGGCGTCTGCTTGCTGATCGCCTCGCCGCAGGTCGGGCAGTGCGCCTTGCCCGCGCGGGCGTAGAGCAGGCGCAGGTAGTCGTACACCTCGGTGATCGTGCCGACGGTCGAGCGGGGGTTGCGGCTGGTCGACTTCTGGTCGATGGACACCGCGGGCGACAGGCCCTCGATGAAGTCGACGTCCGGCTTGTCCATCTGACCGAGGAACTGGCGCGCGTACGCGGACAGCGACTCGACGTACCTCCGCTGGCCCTCGGCGAAGATCGTGTCGAACGCGAGGCTGGACTTCCCCGAGCCGGACAGCCCGGTGAACACGATGAGGGCGTCCCTCGGCAGGTCGAGGTCCACGCCCCGCAGGTTGTGCTCGCGAGCGCCGCGAACGACAAGGCGGTCGGCCACTGGGTGGTTCCCTTCGGCTACGGATTGGCGAGTCCGGCCATGCACACGCCGGGGTCGTGCGGTACCGAACACACGTTCGAAAAAGCGTACTAAACACCACTGGTGCCTGCGCGGCGGGTCGGCCCGGTGGGAGGGGCGACCTGGCCGCGGGAGGTGAGCCGACGACCATGCTAGGTGCGGCCACCGACAAAAACCGCAGGGGCCGTCCGGGCATTCCCCGACGGGCCCCTCGGGCGCGCCCCCGGAGCCCCTGCGACCACACCGGCACCACCAGCCCCAGCAGCCACGGGAACCAGTCGGGGCAGGGAGACCTATTTCACCCGTTCGTGGGGGACTCGCACCCCTCGGCGTGGTCGTCGGGCGTGGGTACAGTCGGAGGTACCGCCACCCCCGGTAGTCCCGTGATCCACGCCCTTCCGGCGCACGGCGAACGCTCCTAGGCTGGTCGGCACACGAGTTCGAGCCTCAACGTCGGGGAGAGGCATTCCATGAGCTTCACCAACACCGGTCCACAGGTGCAGTCGGTCGTGCCCGCGCCCAGGGAGCAGTCCGCCGCGGCGCAGCTCGCCAGCGGGCACCTCGCGGCCGTCGCACGGGCCACCGAGGCCTTCTACGCCGCCGTCGCGGACCTGGACACGGCCGCCGTGCGCGGTCCCAGCCTGCTGCCGGGGTGGACTCGGGCGCACGTCATCTCGCACGTGTCCCGCAACGCGGACGCGCTGGTCAACCTGCTCACGTGGGCGAAGACGGGGGTCGAGCACCAGGCGTACGCGAGCCGCAGCGACCGCGACGCGGACATCGAGGAGGGGTCGCACCGCACGCTCCTGCTGCTGCGCGCGGACCTGGACTCGGCTTGCCTGCGGTTCACCGCGGCGGCCGAGGGCATGCCCGCGCAGGCGTGGGAGGCCGAGATCGCCCCGCCGAGCGGCGGCACGGTCCTCGCCCACCAGGTGCCGTGGCTGCGGCTGCGCGAACTGCTGTTCCACCTGGTCGACCTGGACGTGGGCGTCGGCTTCGACGACCTCCCGGAGGAGCACCTGGAAGACCTGGTCGACGGCCTGGTCGGGTACTTCGCGGACAAGCCGGACGTGCCCGCCGTGCGCATCGAGGTCGCACTGCCGGACGACCGTCAGCGGGTGTGGGAGCTCAACACCGCGGGCGCGGAGAGGTCGGTCACCGTCGGCGGCGGCGCGGGCGACGTGATCGGCTGGTTGACCGGACGCCACGACGGCGCGGGGTTGAGCGGAGAAGCGCCGAAGCTGCCCGGCTGGCTCTGAGCGGGGACGCCGCCGACGAACCGGGGCGCCAGCAGCCTGGCCGCCAGCAGCACGCGGACCAGCACCGGACCCCGGCTCGCGGCGGTGAGCCACGTGTGGGCGGGCCGTTCGACGGCCTTCGTGAGGAGCCAGCCGAGCAGCACGGCCGTGCCGAAGAACGCGACGAGCTGCACCACCGGCCCGAGCCCGAGGCGCGCGAGGTGCGCCAGCACGACGTAGCCGATCTCCTGGTGCACGAGGTAGACGCCGTAGGAGATGCTCGCCAGCCACTTGATCGGCGTCGCGAGCAGGCGGATCGGCCCGACGTTCCAGTCCGGCCCGGCCGCCGCGGCGCAGAACCCGAGCAGCAGCACCCCGAGGCCCAGCGTCGACTCCAGGTCGTCGCTGTGGACGGCCTGCGCGAACAGCGCGCTCACCAGCAGCGCGCCCAGCTGTCCGCGACCCAGCCGGTTCCTGGACCACAGCCAGATGCCGATGCCGATCGCGAACAGCTGCGCGCGGTGCACGCCGAAACCGTCGTACAACGTCCGCACCACGCCGGGGTCGTTCGTCCAGACCCGCATGACCAGCGGCCCGAACACCAGCGTCCACAGCAGCACCCGCAGCCACGGGCCGCGCATCCGCGAGCACAGCACCGCGCCCGCGACGAACCCGGTGATCTGCACGGGCAGCGTCCAGTACGAGTAGTCGACCAGCCGCACGTCCGGCACCCAGTTCTGCAGCATGAACAGGTTCAGCACCAGGTCGCGGACCGTGAGGTGGCTCCACCCCTCCGGCGCGACCCAGCGCAGCACGGAGAACGCGGCCACCGCCGCCACCGCGTACGCGGGCAGCAGCCGCGCGAGCCTGTTGCGCAGGAACTTCACCGGCTCCCCCTTGGCCAGCGACGCGCAGGCGAAGTACGCCGACAGCACGACCAGAGAGCTGGCCCCCATCTCCAGGGGGAACGTGAACAGCGGGCGACCGATCTCGGGGTGCACGTACGGGCCCGCGTGGGTGGCGTGCTGCAACAGGACGGAGAACACGGCGAGCACGCGCAGGACGTCCCAGTTGATCTGCCTTGCGGTGGCGCGCGGGGAGTTCGACACGAGGGGGAAGAGCCTGTCCGTTGTCATCGGAACGATCTTCGTCAACCCTAGGCGATCAACCTGTAGACACCCTGAAGGCGTGCGTGAGGAGTACCCGAACGACTACCGTCGGCCATTGTGGACGTACAAGAGGACTACACCGGTCACGTCGAACCGGACGGCCCCGCCGCACGGCGGACCCTGGACGCGCTGACCATCACGAAGGTCTCCGTGGGCCCGATGGACAACAACGCCTACCTGCTGGTCTGCCGCGCGACCAACGAGGCCCTGCTGGTCGACGCCGCCGCCGACCCCGAACGCCTCTCCGACCTGGTCGGCCACTCCGAGGACCGGCCGACGCTCAAGACCATCGTCACCACCCACCAGCACGGCGACCACTGGCAGGCGCTGGGCGCGGTCGCCGGGGCGAACGGCTCGAACACCGTCGCCCACGCCCTGGACGCGGGCCCGCTGCCCGTGCCACCGGACCGGCTGGTCGAGCACGGCGACACGGTGGCGGTGGGAGAGGTCCCGCTGACCGTCATCCACCTGCGCGGGCACACGCCGGGCTCGATCGCGCTGCTGTACCGGGACCCCGCAGGCCACGGGCACCTGTTCACCGGCGACTCGCTGTTCCCCGGCGGTCCGGGGAAGACGGCGGACGCGGAGAAGTTCGGGTCCTTGATGGACGACCTGGAGGCGAGGGTGTTCGGGGAACTCGCGGACGACACGTGGTTCTACCCCGGTCACGGGGATGATTCAACGTTGGGCGAGCAACGGCCGCACCTGGCGGAGTGGCGCGCTCGGGGCTGGTGAACCCGACCGGACGGGGCTGTCCGCTTGACGGGCGGCCCCGTTCGACCTCCGTCGGGGTCAGGTGGGGCCTGGCAGGCGCGGTCGAGGACGGCTTGGACCTTTGAGCGGGACCAATGCGGCCTGGGGTCCATTGTGGATCATGTGGTTCACGGGGCGGAGGCGGTCTGCTGGCGGATCGCCTTGGTGCCGTCGCGCAGCGAGTCGGCGGCGATCGCCCAGAGCACCAGCGCGCCGCCGAACCCCGGCACCGCCCGCCACGCCCACGTGACGCCTGCCGCTCCGAGCACCACCGCGAGGACCGCGACGGCGCAGAGCAGGCCCGCGAGCAGCAGGAAGCGGTTCGAGTCGAAGAAGCGGGCGAACGGGATGAAGTGGAGGCCCACGGCGAGCAGGATCCAGGCCGGGACCGCTTCGGGGAAGTCGTAGACCGCGACGAAGAGCCGGGAGCCCGCGAAGATCGCGACCACCATGACCGCCACCGCGATGCCGTACCGCTTGCCGAACGGGCTGTCCTCGCGGCCTTCGCCCGGCGGGAGGGTCCTGCCCCGGCGGACGGTCAGGAAGATCCAGCCGAACAGCGCGATGAGGACGCCCACGCCGACGAGTCGGAGGGCCGGTGCCGCGTCGGGTGCTACCGAGACCGCGGAGAACCACCACCCCGCGCCGAAACCGACCCCGATCGACGCGCTGATCGCGAGTGCGACCAGGTGCCCCCTGGTGAACTCCGCCATTCCTCCCCCTGACCTCGTAGCCGACCCGCCGGGGGACGGTACCCGGCCGCGGGGTCAGGGGGTGAAGACGCGGTGGTGTCCGGCCGCGCGGAGTTCGACGGGCACGCGCAACGCGGCCGCCAACCGTTCCGCGAGCTGGTCGCCGCGATCGCGCCAGGCGGATTCGGCCCGCTCGTCCGGGAAGTCGGAACTCATCGGGTCGTCGCTGACGAACAGCGCCTGGAACTCGTCGTCCCACTCCCCGATCGCCGCGGCGAGGTCGGCGGGCACGCCGTCGTCGGCGAGCTGCTCGGGTGAGCAGTTGTCCGGGACGACGTCGCCGGCGCGGAGGACCCACAGGCAGTCCGTGACCCACTCGGGCGCGAGCCGCACCGACAGCGGGGGCCTGCTCACCACGTCGTGGCTCAAGCCCGGGGCTGGACGATGTTGACCATCCACGGGATGCCGAAGCGGTCCACGCAGGAGCCGAACTCGTCGCCCCACATCTGCTTCTCCAGGGGGACGGTGACGGTGCCGTCCGCGGCGAGCTCGTCCCAGTACGCGTGGAGGTCGTCGGCGTCGTCGCCGCTGAGGCTCACGGTGATGTTGTTGCCGGGGTTGTGGTCCACGCCCGGCGGGGTGTCGGCGCCCATGAGGATGAAGCCGCTGCCGGTCTCCAGCTGGCCGTGCATGATGTTGTCGGCGAACGGGGACCCGTCCGCGCCGCCGAAGTCGCCGAACGTGTTGAGCGTCAGGGTTCCGCCGAAGACGCCCTGGTAGAACTCCATCGCCTCGCGGGCGTTGTTCGCGAAGCTGATGTAGGGGTTGAGCCGAGAAGCCATTGCCCGCTCCTTCTGGTCGCGACGGGACAGCCTCCTGGCAGACCAACGGGGGTGCCGCCATCGGGAGCAAGGCCTGACTCGTTCAGGACAGAAAGCTCCTGTGCGGACGGGTGCGCGTGGTTCGATGACGTCGCGGATCTGCGACAACGTTGTCAACGCGAGCGGAGGCTGGGGTGGCCGACTTTCTCCTCAACCGGCGGCAGTTGCTGGGACTGATCGGGGCGGGGGCCGTGGTCGCCGCGTGGGACGGGACCGCCGCCAACGCCGCCTCGAAGGCCACCGATCCGGTCGCGGACGTCTACCACCGGGTGCTGCTGCGGCACACGCGCTGGTCGGAGTCGCAGTTCGACGCGGCGGTCGGGCGCTACCGGCGGACCGACTTCGGGTTCGCGGTCGTGCTGGGGAACGCGGTCCTGGTCACCAGGGGCACCTACGACGCGCAGGTCGCCGGGATCGCGAAGGACGAGCTGCGGGCGCGGACGGTGGCGACGATCCGGCACTTCGCGGCGTCGAACGCGCTCGTCGGGGGCTCCGAGTGGGGCAAGACGCTGTTCTGGGACACGACGTTCCAGTCGTACTTCGTGCTGGCGGCGCGGTTGCTGTGGGACGACCTCGACGCCGCCACGCGGTCGGCCGTGGACACCGTGGTGCGCGCACAGGCCGAGTACACGGTGTCCTTGGGGACGGGTGACGACCCCCGTTCCGGCGAGTGGACGCCGAACGGGCTGACCGGCGGGTTCCGGGGCGACACCAAGCTGGAGGAGATGGGGGTCTACGCCCAGTCCCTCGCTCCCGGACTGGCCTGGGCGGCGGACGTGCCGGAGGCGTGGCGGGTGGCGTTCGGGCGGTGGAGCCGGAACATGGCCGGGTTGCCCGCGGCCGACCTGGCGAACCCGGCGCTGGTCGACGGGGTCGCGGTGAGCGCGAACACGGCCGCGAACGTGCACGACACGTTCGTCGTGGAGAACCACGGGTCGTTCGGGCCGCACTACCAGGAGGAGCTGTGGCGGACGTCCGCGCGGAACGCGATCCACTTCCTGGTCGCCGGGCGGCCGCTGCCCGAGGTGATCACCGCCCAGCCGAACGGGGAACGGTTGTGGCGCACCATCCTGGCGACGATGAGCGACGCGGGCGAGCCGTTGATGCCGATGGTGGGCGACCGGGAGCACCTGTACGGCCGGGACGTCATCCCGCTGGCGTTCCGCGCCCAGGTGCTGGGCGACCGGTACGCGGCTCGGGCGGAGGCCGATCTCGCCGCTCGACTTGAGGCGTACCAGGCGCATCCGCCCGTGGACCGGATGGCGAAGTTCTCCGGGGAGCCCAAGTACGAGCCGGAGGCGCGAGCGGAGATCGCGATCGCCTACCTGCTGCACGAACTGCGGCCGCGGCCGGTGCCGGTGGAGGCGGCGGAGCTGTTCCGGCACGCGAGCGGGGCCACGGACTTCGGTGCGGGGCCGGGGTTGGTGGCGCAGCAGTCGGAGCGGGCCTGGGCAGGGACGGTGAGCAAGGCCGGGCTGGTGAAGTTCGCCTGGCAGCCCTCGCACGACGACTGGCTGTTCAAGATCAGCGGCAGCGCGCCGATGTTCCTGCCGTCCACCGGCCTGGTGGTGCGCGACCGGTTCGCCAAGGCCTACCAACGGGTTCGGGACGGGTTCGACGCGACGGTGAGCGTGCTGGGCTTCGACGGCGGCCGCGCGGGAATGGCGACCCTGCCCACCGGGACGGTGGTGTACGCGACGTCGGGGGTGGCGGCGGGCGAGGGGCGCGTCGAGGTGCACAACCTGACGATGCCGGGCGTGCCGGGACTGGACGGGGACCGGGTGTACACCGCCGCCGAGGGCAGTGCGGTGGTGCGGGCCGCCGAAGGCGTTGGGCGCACCGACGACCTGGCGTTCCCGCGGACGTCCGCGCGGCACGTGCGGATGGTCGGGGTGACCCCGCACGCGGTCTACGGGTACTCGCTGTTCGCGTTCGAGGTGCGGGACGGCGGCGGTGCGGACCTGGCTCGGGGGCGGGTGGCGTCGGCGTCCTCGTTCGACGTGGGGCGGGAACCGGGGTTCGCCACCGACGGGGACGCGGCGACCCGGTGGGCGGTGTCGCGGGCGGATCGGCCTCGGGCTGACAGCTGGCTGGCGGTCGACCTGGGGACGGAGGTCCCGGTGGACCGCGTGCGGCTGCACTGGGAGGCCGCCGCCGGTCAGGCGTACCGCGTCGAGACCTCCACCGACGGTGCGCGGTGGACGGTCGTCGCCACCTATCCGCGTGACGACCTGCGCAGCACCGGGAAGTGGCTGGACGTGGACGGCCGCGCCGGGTTCGTGGTGCACGGCGCCGCGTCGCCGATCGCGGTCCGGGGCGGCACGGTGACGTTGTCCGACGGGCCCGCCGCGGGGTTCGTGGTGGAGGGGTACGTCGGCGCGGAACGGGATCTGCGCGCCCTCGCCGCCGCCGGGGCGCCCGTCTGCCCGGACGGGGTCCGGGCCAGTGCCGCGGACGGGTACCTGAGCCTATTCAACCTGACCGGGGCGCGGGTCGCCGGGGTGGTGTCGGTGCCGCAGTCGCGCACGGCGGTGAAGGTGTACCAGGGAGTGCAGCGGGTCACGGCCACGGGCACGGACCACGACGTGGTGCTGGAGGGCGGGTCGGCGCGGGTCGAGGCGCACCGGTTCACGGTGCGGCGGGTCGGTGGCGGCGCGGTGCCGGTGGGGGTCGCCGTGACCGTGCTCGACGGGCAGCGGGTGCGCGTGGGCGGCACTCGGGCGATGCTGCTGGTCACCCAGGTCGGCGGGGTGGAACTGCCGGTGGTGTCCGGCGCGGAGGTGGTGTTCCCCGGCGGGCGGCCGTACCCGCTGGCGGACCTGGCCGTCGGCCGGGTGACGTTCCCGTCCTCTCCCCTGCCACCGGGGATGTCCGACCCCGGCGCGGCCGTCGACGACGACCCGCGGACCTCGTGGACGCCCGGTCCCGGCGGGCGGATGGTGGTGGACCTCGGCGCCGCGGTGGCGGTCGGGGAGGTCGTGCTGACCTGGACCGCCGGTGTGGTGCCCCCCGTCGTCGTGGCCACGAGCGCGGACGGCCGTTCCTACGCACCCGCCGGGGCTGTCGGGCGGGGGCGCAGGGCGAGCGCGGTGGTCGGCGCGTCGGCCCGGTACGTGGCGGTCGGCACCGGGTGGAGGAGTGGACAGGCCAGGCTGGTGTCCGTCGTGGTGCGGTCGTGATCAGGGCGGTGACGTGGTGAAGGTGTGCAGCAGCCCGGCGTAGGGCTTGGGCGGGGGTTCGGCGTACTCGCCCCGCTTGTTGGTGGTCAGGGCCATGGTGATCAAGGACTGGACCTGGAGGGTCGCCGCCCTGACCCCGTCGACCACCGGAACGCCCAGCACCTCGGTGAGGTCCGCGCAGAGGTCCGCCATGCCCGCGCAGCCGAGCACCACGGCGTCCGCCCCGTCCTCCGCCACCGCCCTCCCGCAGGCCTCGGTGAGCTTCTTCAGGGTGTCCGGGTCCTGGTCCAGGTCGAGCACCGGGATGTCGACGGCGTGGACGCCCGCGCAGAACTTGGTCACGCCGTAGCGCTCGGCCAGGTCCCAGGCGCGGCCCGCGGTCCTGGCCAGGGTCGTCACGACGGTGAAGGTGCGGCCCAGGTAGGTGGCCGTGCGCATGGCCGCTTCCGCGATGCCCACCACCGGGCCGTTCGCCAGCTCCCGTGCCGCGTCGAGGCCGGGGTCGCCGAAGCAGGCCAGGACGTAACCGTCCACTCCGGACCGCTCGCCCTTCGCCACCTCGGCGAGGACGCCCGGAACGCTGAGGGCCTCGTCGTAGTGGCTCTCGATCGAGGCCGGGCCCATCGTCGGGCTGCTCGACTCGACCGTCGTTCCCGGCGCCGCCACCGCCTCGGCCGCCTCGTGGATGTGGCGGGTCATCGTCGTGCTGGTGTTGGGGTTGACGACCTTGATCCGCATGGTCACCTCCGACGCGAGAGGACGGCGTGGACGGCGAAGCCGAGTGCCATGCCGATGAACCAGGTGT
The DNA here is from genome assembly GCA_049997955.1 of Umezawaea sp. cmx-9-4. Lineage (GTDB taxonomy): Bacteria > Actinomycetota > Actinomycetes > Mycobacteriales > Pseudonocardiaceae > Umezawaea. The sequence continues at coordinate 56,845 of JAEBDY010000025.1, forward strand.
ACGGGGCCGCGCCCTTCATGCCGGGGCCGCTGGTCCAGAGGACCGGAACCATGGCGATGGACGCGCCGACGATCGTGGCGATGACGGCCGGGGGGTTGAAGCCCTTGCTGTACCAGTAGCTGCCGCTGGTGGACATGGTGAACAGGTCGTCCACCACCACCTTCTGCTTGCGCACCAGGTAGTAGTCCGCGATGAGGACGCCGAACAGCGGACCGATGAACGCGCCGAGCGTCTCCAGGGTGTAGTGGATGACGTCGGGGCTGTTGTAGAGGTTCCACGGGGTGATCAGCACGGAGCCGACCGCGGCGATCATGCCGCCCGCGCGCCAGGAGATCTTCTGGGGGCTGACGTTGGAGAAGTCGAACGCCGGTGAGATGAAGTTCGCGACGATGTTGATGCCGATCGTGGCGATGGTGAACGTGAGCGCGCCCAGGACGATGGCCAGGGTGCTGTCGATCCTGGCGACGGTCTGCACCGGGTCGATGATCAGTTCGCCGAAGACCGGGACGGTGAGGGAGGCGGTGACCACCACGAGGACGGAGAACACCAGGAAGTTCACCGGGAGGCCGAGCAGGTTGCCGCGCTTGACCGCCGCGAACGACTTGCCGTAGCGGGAGAAGTCGCCGAAGTTCAGCATGGGGCCGGAGAAGTACGACACGACGAGCGCGATGGCGCCGAGCATGACCGGGATGGCGGCCGTGCCGGTGTACTTGACGTCGCCGAGGGTCAGGTCGATCCCGCTCCAGCCCGCGCGGTAGAGCAGGTAGCCGGTCAGCAGGAACATGACGACGTAGACCGCGGGGCCGCAGAAGTCGATGAACTTGCGGATCGTCTCCATGCCCGTCCAGAACACCGCCGCCTGCAGGATCCACAGCACGGTGAAGCAGGCCCAGCCGAGCAGCGGCAGGCCGAGGAGGCCGTACTCCTGGACGTTCGCGTAGGGCATGAGACCGGGGAACAGCTTGAGCAGGGCCACTTCCAGCGCGGCCGACGCGAGGTAGGTCTGGATGCCGTACCAGGCCACGGCGATCAGGCCGCGGATGATGGCGGGGATGTTCGCGCCGAGGACGCCGAACACGCTGCGGCAGATGACCGGGTACGGGACGCCGGTGACCTGGCTGGGTTTCGCGACCAGGTTGCAGAAGAAGTAGACGATGCCGATGCCGACGAGCAGGGAGACCAGCACCTGCCAGCTGTTCAGGCCGAGCATGAACAGGCTGCCCGCGGTGACGTAGCCGCCGACGCTGTGCACATCGGACATCCAGAAGGCGAAGATGTTGTAGGAGCCCCAGGTCTGCTTCTCCAGCGGGGCCAGGTCCTCGTTCGTGAGGCGCGGGTCGTAGTCGGGTTTCACGCCCCCGCTCACGGGGACCTCGTCGCCGACGGAGGCCAGTGGGAGGAATTCCTTCGCCTGGGGCACGATCTCGGTCATGGTCACTCCCGGCTCGCCTGTCCGTCACGGCTACGCCAGGTAAAAGTAGGAGCGCGATGTTACACGTCCATCACGCCGAACATATATCTTGCCGGGGCAGGGTTCTCAGTCCGGTTCGGCGAACAGCCCGGTGTGCCGCGGCAGCAGTTCCAGCGAAGACTGGAGCCGCTGGTGGTGCGTCCTCGCGGCTTCCAGCAGCGCCTTCCCGTCGCGCGCGACGAACGCCGCCAGCATGGCGTCGTGGTCGTTGTGCAGCTGCGCCCGTTCCGCTTCCGGCACGTGCGCCATGGGCCGCAACGGCTCGGTGACGTTCCACGCCGACTCGAACATGCCGAGCAGCCGCACCATGCCGCAGGGCGCGACGAGCGCGAGGTGGAAGCTGCGGCTCTCCCGGTGGTAGGCCTGGACGTCCCCGGCCCGCACCGCCTCCTCCAGGCCCTGGTGGGCCGCGCGGGCCGTGGCGTCGTCCGCCGCGCTCGCCGACCCGACCGCCGCGCTCAGCGCCGCCGCCTCCAGCACACCGCGCACGAGGTACAGCTCGTGCAGCTCGCGGGCCGTCAGCTTGGCGACCGTGTAGCCGAGGTTGGGCCGGTGCTCGACCAGGCCCTCACTGATCAGCGTCTTCAACGACTCGCGCACGGGGATGCGGCTGACGCCGAACACCGCGGCCACCTCGTCCAGCGGGATCGGCGTGCCGGGCGGCACGCCGCCGTCGAGCAGGCAGCGGCGCAGCTCGGCGAGGATCGCGGCCTGCGAGCTGCCGGGGCGCTCGCTGACCAGCCGCGTGATCAGCACGGACCGGTGCTTCCGACCTGGCATGCGCGCCTCCTCGCCGAGGACGTGGAGGCTACGCGCCACGCGTTGCGACGGGGTGTCCACGACGAGCCCGGACGACGGCCGGGCCCTAGGGTGCCGGGATGGCAACGTGGGACGAGGTGCACCGGATCGCGATGGCGATGCCCGAAGCGGTGGAGCGCTCGCCGCGCGACTGGCGGGTGAAGGGCAAGGGGTTCGTCTGCGAGCGCCCGTTGCGCAAGGCGGACCTGCTGGAACTCGGGGCGGACGCGCCGGACGGTCCGATCCTGGGCGCGCGGGTGGCGGACGTGGGTGTGAAGGAGGCGCTGCTGGCCGACGACCCCGACGTCTACTTCACCACCTCGCACTTCGACGGCTACGCGATGGTCCTGGCCAGGCTGGACCGGATCGCCTCCGACGAACTGGAGGAGCTGATCACCGAATCCTGGCTGGTGCAGGCTCCGAAGCGGCTGGCCAAGGCCTACCTGGACGACCGCGGCTGAGGCTTGCTCCTCCCGAGGGCTCCGCGGGGAATCGGGCCGGGATCGGGTGTCCGCCCGGTACGTTGTCGCACACGGCCGCCGGTGCTCCGTGCGGCGGACCTCGACCGCGCTGGGGGAAGCAGACATGACGGACATCGTTCGCAGCCTGGACGTCGAGGGCGCCCGGCTGCACTACGAGGTGCGCGGCTCGGGGCCCGTGCTGGCGGTCATCGGCAACCCGATGGGGGCCGAGGGGTTCGGGCGGATCGTGCCGGAGCTGACCGACGAGTACATGGTCGTGACGTACGACCCGCGCGGGATCGCGCGCAGCACCCGTGACGACGACCGGGCGCCGACGCCCGAACTGCTCGCCGACGACGTGGCGCGGGTGCTCGCCGCCGTGACGTCCGAGCCGGTGGCGCTGTTCGGCAGCAGCGGCGGCGCGGTCACCGGACTGGCGCTGGTCACCCGGCACCCCGGGGTGGTGCACACGCTCGTCGCGCACGAGCCGCCGCTGATGGAGTTCCTGGACGACGGCGGCGCGGGACTGGCCGGGATGGACGACGTGTTCGCGACCAACCTCGCCCACGGGCCCGCGCTGGCCATGGCGAAGTTCTTCGGCCTCGCCGGGTTCCAGGCCGGGCCGGGGAAGATGGGGCCGCCGCCCACCGAGGAGGCGCTGGCGCAGGACGACTACTTCCTGCGGCACATGGCGAACCCGACGATCCGGTCGAAGCCGGACGTCGCGGCGCTGCGGGCGTCGGCGACCCGGATCGTGCTCGCGGTGGGCGTCAAGTCCGAGGGGCAGCTCGCCTACCGCTCGACCTTCGCGTTCGCGGAGCCGCTCGGGGCCGAGGTGGCCGAGTTCCCCGGCGACCACATGGGTTTCCTGTTCACGGCGGAGAAGTTCGCCGACACGCTGCGCAAGGTGCTCACCCTGTCGGCGGCTCGATGACGTACACGATCCCGCCGGGACCGCTCGCCACGGAGCCGTCCACGTCGTAGCGCTTGGTGCGCAACCAGATCGTCTCGAACTGGGCGCGCGGGTAGACGCGGCGGACGGTCTCGTTGGAACTCGACGCCGGGTCGTTGGCGATCACGTCCCCCGCCTCGGTGAAGCCGACGACGACCATGATGTGGCCCGCGGTGCCGTACCCCGCGCCGTCGAGTTCGCGCTCGTGGAACGACTGCGACGTGATCACCGGGACGCCGCGGGCGATGAACGCCTCCAGCTCGGTCAGCGAACGCAGGCGCGTGACGTGGCCGCGCAGGCCGTAGGCCGCGGCGTACGCGGTGTTGAAGGGCCAGTTCCCGGCGCCCTCGTAGCCGTGGTCGTAGGTGTGCTTCGCGGCGTGCTCGACACGGGGGTCGGGCAGGCTCGGGTCGAGATCTCCCGGGGCCGGTCCGCGACCCCAGAACTCGACCACCATCGCCGTGGACGTGGGGCTGCACAACGCTTCCCCGCCCTCGTGCACGTTCTGCGAGTACCGCGGGACGGGCAGTTCCACACCGCGCGCCGGACCGGGCGCGCTGGGCCGCACGGTGAAGGTGTCGGGCACGGCGGACGCCATCGCACCGGCCATCAGCAGCGTCGGCGTCACCGCGGCGCCCGTCGCGCGGTACAGCGTGACCCGGAGCTGGAACCCCTGCTGCGCCCGGCCTTCCGCGGCCTGGAACGTGTCCACGTCGACGCGCCCGTGCTCGTCCGACTGCCCCGACACGGTCGTGCGCCGGATGTCCGCGTCGCCGAAAGCCCAGCGCCCCATGACGTACCAGTCCGTCTCGGGCCCGCGCAGGTCGACGCGGATCCACGTCCCCGTTGGCGTGTCGGCGTTCCACGACGGGACGATCTGCGTCGCGCCGAAGCCCGTGGTGTGCACGGGCGAGGTCCAGCGGGCGTAGTCGTAGCCGTCCTCCAGACCGATCGGCTGATCGATCACCAGGCCGTTCGACGCCGGGCGCACGCCCTCGGAGACGCCCGTGGCGAAGTCTGCGGCCGAGCGCCACTCGTGGTGGTCGACGTGCGAGTCCGCGATCGGCGTGAGCATCGCGGCTCCCATCAGCAGGACAGCGAACACGGCCACCTCCGGTCAGTCACCTGGTCACACGGTAGCGAGGTTGGCGGAAACCAACCAACCGAGCGCGGGAAACCTGTCCGACTTGTTGGCTTCATTGGCCGTTGACACGGCGCTGGTTGCCGCGCAACTCTGTGAGAGCGCTCTCACAACTCCATCCTGAGGAGGAGAAAGCCGATGCACGTCAAACGCAAGCTGTTTTCCCTGTTGGCGGCCGCGGCGACGGCGGCAGCCGGGCTCACGGCCCTGGCGACCGCGGCCGAGGCCGTTCCCGCCACCATTCCGCTCACGATCACCAACAACTCGGGTCGCGGCGACCAGGTCTACGTCTACAACCTGGGCACCCAGCTCTCGACCGGGCGACAGGGCTGGGCGGACGCGAACGGCACGTTCCACGCGTGGCCCGTCGGGGGCAACCCCCCGACGGCCGCTCCGGACGCGTCGATCGCGGGACCGCGGCCGGGCCAGTCGTTGACGATCCAGATGCCGAAGTTCTCCGGCCGGGTCTACTTCTCGTACGGCCAGAAGCTGGTGTTCAAGCTGACCACGGGCGGACTCGTGCAGCCCGCCGTGCAGAACCCGTCCGACCCGAACGTCAACATCCTGTTCACCTGGTCCGAGTACACCCTGAACGACTCGGGCATCTGGCTGAACAGCACGCAGGTCGACTTCGTCTCGGCCCCGTACGCCGTCGGCGTGCGACCCGTGAGCGGCGCGACCAAGACGACCGGCAGGCTGAAGCCGGGCGGCTACAACGGGTTCTACAACGCCCTGCGCGCCCAGCCGGGAGGCTGGGCCAACCTCATCCGGACCCGTCCGGACGGCACGATCGTGCGCGCGCTCGCACCGGGCCACGGCATCGAGGCCGGGGCGCTGCCGGCCAACGTCCTGAGCGACTACGTGAACCGGGTGTGGACGAAGTACTCGTCCTCCACGCTCACCGTGACGCCGTTCGCGAACCAGCCGAACCTCAAGTACTTCGGCCGGGTCTCGGGCAACACGATGAACTTCACCAACAGCGCGGGCCAGGTCGTCACCTCGTTCCAGAAGCCCGACTCGGACAGCATCTTCGGCTGCTACAAGCTCCTGGACGCCCCGAACGACCTGGTCCGCGGCCCGATCTCGCGCACCCTGTGCGCCGGGTACAACCGCTCCACCCTGCTGACCAACCCCAACCAGCCGGACGCGAACAACTCCGGCTTCTACCTGGACAACGTGACCAACCACTACTCCAGGAAGATCCACGCGCAAATGGCCGACGGCAAGGCGTACGGCTTCGCCTTCGACGACGTCGGCGCCCACGAGTCGCTCGTCCACGACGGCAACCCGGCCCAGGCGTACCTCACCCTCGACCCGTTCAACTAGACCGGTGAACCGCGACGCGCGGAGCCCTCTCCACGCGTCGCGGTCACTTCTCGGCGGTGGCGCGGTCGTGCAGGAACGTGAGGACGACGAAGAGGACCGCGCCGCTGAAGAGGGCGATGTCGGCGATGTTGCCGACGAACCAGCCGTTGTAGTCGATGAAGTCGACGACGTGGCCGCGGGCGAAGCCGGGGTCGCGGAACAGGCGGTCCAGCAGGTGGGTGAAGGCGCCGCCCAGCAGCAGTGCCAGCGCGAGGGCGTGGGACTTCGCCTGGGGCTTGGTGGCCAGGCGGGCGAGCACCACCACGGCCACGGCGGCGAGGATCGTGAAGATCCAGGTCGAGCCGCTGCCGATGGAGAACGCGGCGCCGGGGTTGTAGAGCAGGCGGAACTGGAGGAAGTCGCCGAGCACGGGGATCGGCGGCTTGCCGGTGAGCGCGGATTCGGCCCAGAACTTGGTCGCCTGGTCGAGCACCAGGACGACCGCCGCCACGGTCAGCACGATCGCCAGCCGACGGGACTCGGCGGGAACTGGGGTATCCGTATCCGTCACCGGAGGAGGGTAACCGGTCCGCTCAGCCGGCCAGTCGGGCGATGAGCAGTGCGCGCGACTCCGCGTCGAACGCCACCAGGCGGACGACGTCGACGTTCGTCGGGGTCGTGGTGAGGGTGTGGACCGCGACGCGGGCGGCCTCGTCGGCCGGGAAGCCGTAGGCGCCGGTCGCGATGGCCGGGAACGCGACGGTGCGCGCCCCGAGGTCGTCGGCCACCTCGAGGCAGCGGCGGTAGCAGGACGCCAGGACGGCGGCTTCGCCCTGGTCACCGTCCTCCCAGACCGGGCCGACGGTGTGGATCACGTGGCGCACGGGGCCGAGGTCGAACGCGGGTGTGGCCTTCGCGTCACCGGGGTCGCACGGCGCGATCGCGGCACCCGCCTCGGCCAGGCGAGGACCCGCGGCGCGGTGCACCGCGCCGTCCACACCGCCACCGCCCATGAGCGACTCGTTCGCCGCCGTGACGATCGCGTCGACGTGTTCGCGGGTGATGTCGCCGAGCACTACCTCGATGCGGGGCATGGGGTGATCATGCACCGGCTGGTGCACGGACGGCGCGCGGCCCGTCAGACGGCGCCGCGCAGCACCGGGGCCAGGCGGGCCATGCCCGCGGTGATGACGTCCGGGCTGTTCGTGGTGAAGGACAGGCGGAGGGTGGCGTGGTTCGGGGTGGTGGCGTGGAAGGCCGCTCCCGGGACGTAGGCGACCTCGTTGACCAGGGCGGTCTTGAGGAGGTCGGCCGTGTTGACCTGACCGGGCAGCTCCACCCAGACGAACATGCCGCCGTCCGGATCGCTCCACGTCGTCCCCGGCGGGGTCGTGCCGGGGAGGGCGGTGACCATCGCGTCCCGCCGTGCCCGGTACGCGGCGCGGAGCCCGGCGATGTGGGCGTCCAGGTCGGCGGTCGCCAGGTAGATCGCGGCTGCCGCCTGGTCGATGGTGGACGTGTGCAGGTCGGCGGCCTGCTTGACGATCACGAGGGTGCGCAGCAGGGCGGCCGGGGCGCGGAGCCAGCCGAGGCGGAGACCGGGGGCGCCGACCTTCGAGAAGCTGCCCAGGTGGATGACGTGGTCCGGGGCGCCGACCGCCAACGAGGGCAGCGGGGCGCCGCGGTAGCGGAGTTCGCCGTACGGGTCGTCCTCGACGACCCGGAGGTCGTGCGCGGCGGCCAGGGCGGCGATGGCGGTGCGGCGCTCGGCCGGGAGCGTGCGGCCGGTGGGGTTGGCGAACGTCGGCACCAGGTACACCAGCGCGGGGCGCTCGGACCTGATCACCTCCTCCAGCGCCTCGGGGATCATCCCGTGCTCGTCCCCCGCGACCGGCACCACGCGGGCGCCCGCCATGCGGAAGCACTGGAGCGCGGCCAGGTAGGTCGGCTCCTCGACGGCCACGACGGCGCCCGGCCCCAGCAGGGCGGCCGTGACGAGCGTGAGGGCCTGCTGGGACCCGGTGGTGATGAGCAGGTCGGCCCCGGTCGTCGGCAGGCCGCGCGCCGTCATGCGGGCGGCGACCAGCGACCGGAGGTCCGCGTTGCCCTCGGTCGGCGCGTACTGCAGGTTCCGCCGCCCGACCGGCTCGCACAGCGCCTGGTGGAAGGCCGCGCGAATCCCGGCCAGGTCGAACAGCTCCGGCGCGGGCAGGCCACCCGCGAACGAGATGACCTCGGGGCGGTCGACCAGGGCCAGCAGGTCGCGAACGGGCGAGCTGGAGACGTCCTTGAGCATGGGGGTCCTCGAATCCACGGTGGGGCCGCGCGTCCGGGGGCGGTGGTACCGCCCGGCACGCGCACGGGGTGGGCTGCACTGGTCGAGGAGCCTCGTCGAGGATAGCCGCTCAGGCCCTGGTGATCACCGAGAACTCCGTGCCGAACGGGTCGGTGACGGTCGCGATCCGGCCGTAGACCAGGTCGCTCGCCTCCCCCGCCCCGCCGCCGCTCGCCACGGCCTTCGCCACGGTCGCGTCCGTGTCGGCCACCTCGAACGTCGTGGCCCAGCGGGACCTGGTGGCCGCCGGGTTGCCGAAGACGCCTGCCACCTCGTGGCCGTCCGGTCTGCGCAGGAACGTGAAGTCGAAGTCCGGCAGGTCCTCGTTGCGGTCCAGCGTGAACCCGAACACGGACGCGTAGAACTCCCGCGCGGGCTCCGGCGTCGGGGTCACGAGGTCGTTGCGCACCAACGAGTTCGGCTCGTTCACCACCTCGCAGCCGACGTGGTCGCGGCCCTGCCACAGCCCGAACCGGGCACCCGTGGGGTCGAGGGCGATCGCCATCCGACCCGGGGTCGTCACGTCCGTCGGCTCCGCCGTCACCGTGCCGCCCGCGGCGAGGACGCCCTTGGCCGTCGCGTCGCAGTCGTCCACCGCGAGGTGGACGTTCCACCAGAACTCGGTCTCGCCCTCGTTCGGCGCGAGCGCGGCGACGCGCCGCCCGTCCAGCAGGGCGGTCGTGTAGTGCCCGGCCTCCGGTCCGGCGGACGCGAACTCCCAGCCGAACAGCGAGCCGTAGAACCCCTTCGCCAGTTCCAGGTCGGGTATGCCCAGGTCGATCCAGGTGGGTGTCCCGTTCGGCCGCACGCTGGTCACGTAGCTCATGGCGGTCCTCGGGTCGGGTCGGTCACGTCCTCCGGACCATAGCCGGCGGCACCGACATTTCTCAGGCCGTGTGCTCCCGCACGAACCGCAGCACCCGGTCGGTGGTCGGGCGGGTGTCGTCGAACTGCCCGAGGTCGTGCCCGGCGTCGGGCCACAGCTCCACCTCGGCGTGCGGGACCAGGTCGCGGAGCCTGGCGGCGGCCGCCGTGGCGTCGTGCACGACGTTGCGCGCGCCGAACACCGCCAGCACCGGGATCCGCACCGCGCGCAGGGCGGACTCCGACGGCGGCACGAGCATCGGCAGCCGGGGCCGGTAGGCCTTCACCCCGGTGAGCACCACCCGCACGTCTGGCCGGTCCAGCAGGTCGCGCCCCATCGAGAACACCAGCATCCGCCGCAGGAGCCGGTCGGACCGCAGCAGCCCCGCGAGCAGCCCCCGCCACATCACCCCGAAGGAGTACCGGGACGTCACGGTCGTGGGCTCCAGCAGGCTCAGCGTCGCCACGCGGTCCGGCGCGTGCACGACCAGCGTCGTCCCCAGCCAGCCGCCCTCGGACGCCCCGACCAGGTGCACCCCGTCCAACCCCAGGCCCGCCAGCACCTCGTCCAACGCCCGCGCCCGGTCCACCGCGTCCCGGAACGGCGCGGTCTGCACGCTGCCGCCCGCTTCGCCGAGCGAGTCGACGGCGTACACCGGGTTGGCCTCGGCGAACGCCTCCAGGAACGGTCCCCACGGCGCCGAGGTGGAGTTGAAGCCGTGCAGCAGCACGATCGGCGGCCCGTCCGACGGCCCGTAGCGGTAGACCCTTGTGGTACCGAACGACGTCGGGACGTCGTGCGTCTCCACGGGCGGCGTCAACACCTGCCGGTAGGCCTCGACGAACCCTGCTTCCTGCGCTGCACTGCGAAAGGCACCCACGTGTTTCCCCATGCCGCGCACCCTGCGCGACCGTGCGGGGATACTTCTGTGCGACCGCTTGAATCCGCTGGTCAGGGGGATGCGTGGAGTTCCGGCTGCTCGGTGGTGTCGACGCGCTGCACCGCGGCGAGCGGCTGGACCTCGGCCCGGCCAGGCAGCGGTGCGTGCTCGCGGCGCTGCTCGTCGAGCCGAACGCCGCCGTGCCGGTCGACCGGCTCGTCGACCGCGTGTGGGGCGACCGGACGCCGCAACGGGTGCGCGGCGCGCTGCACAGCTACCTCACCCGGCTGCGCCGCGCGCTGCCCGGCGTGCCGATCACCCACGGGACGGGCGGCTACCTGCTGGCCGTGGACGAGGAAACCGTTGACCTGCACCGGTTCCGCGCGCTCGTCCGGCAGGCCCGCTCGACCTCGGACGAGGACGCGGCGGCACTGTTCGAGCAGGCCGACGCCCTGTGGCGGGGCGAGCCGTTCGCGGGCCTGGACACGCCGTGGCTGACGGCGGTCCGCGCGGAGCTGGACCGGGAGCGGCACGCCGCCGAGCTCGACCACGTCGACCTGGACCTGCGCCGGGGCAGGCATTCGAGGCTGATCGCACCGCTGACGAGCCGCGTCGCGCACCACCCGCTGGACGAGCGCCTGGCCGCGCAGCTGGCCACCGCGCTCTACCGCGCGGGCCGCCAGGGCGACGCCCTCGACCACCTCCGCCGGGTCCGGTCGCGGCTGGCCGACGAGCTGGGCGTCGACCCCGGCCCGCGCCTGACCGACCTGCACCGGCGGATCCTCGCCGCCGACCCGAGGCTGGCCGAACCCGTGCCGCGCCAACTGCCCGCGGCGCCCACCCCGTTCACCGGCCGGGCCCGCGACCTGGCCGCGCTGGACCCCGCCGCTCCCCTGCTGGTGATCACCGGCGCGGGCGGCATCGGCAAGACCTGGCTGGCGCTGCACTGGGCGCACACGCGGACGTTCCCCGACGGGCAGCTGTTCGCGAACCTGCGCGGCTTCGACCCGGCTGGTGAGCCGCTCGACCCCGACACCGCCCTGCGCGGCTTCCTGGACGCCCTCGGCGTCGCCCCCGCCTCGATGCCGCCGGACGCGGAGTCCAGGGCGGGGCTGTACCGGAGCCTGCTGGCGGACCGGCGGATGCTGATCGTGCTGGACAACGCGCGGGACGCCGCCCAGGTCGTTCCGCTGCTGCCCGGCACGTCAGCCTGCACCGTCGTGGTCACCAGCCGCGACCGGCTGACCGGACTCGTCACCGCGCACGCCGCCCGGCCGCTGCACCTGGACGTGCTGTCCGAAGTGGACTCGAGGGAACTGCTGGCGCGACGGCTGGGCGCGGACCGGATCCCCGACGCCGACCTGCTGGCGTGGTGCGGTGGCCTGCCGCTCGCGCTGGCGCTCGTCGCCGGGCAGGCGTTGGCGCACCCCGGTTTCCCGCTGGAGCGGGCCGACCACGGCGACCTGTCGACCGTGCTGTCGTGGTCCTACCGGGCGCTGCCGCCGGAGCAGGCGTCGGCGTTCCGGCTGCTCGGCGGCGCACCGGGCCCGGACATCGGGGTCGCGGCGGCCACGGCGCTGACCGGACGGTCCGAGTCGGTGCTGCGGGCGCTGGAACGGGTGTCGCTCCTGACCGCGCACTCCCCCGGCCGGTACCGGATGCACGACCTGGTCCGGCACTACGCCGCCGACCTGCCCGACCCCGACCGCCCCGACGCGCTGGCCCGGCTGCTCGACCACTACACCCGCACCGCGTACGCGGCCCGCCTCCCGCTCGACCCCGAACCGGCGCCGATCCCCCTGGAAGCGCAGGGCGGCTTCGCCGACGGCACCGCGGCGCTGCGCTGGTTCGACGCGGAACACCAGTGCCTGCTCGCCGTGCTGGCGGCGGCGGACCAGGACCTCGCGGTGTGGCACCTGGTGTGGGCGCTGCACCCGTACCACTACCGCCGCGCCCACCACCGGCAGCAGGTCGAGGCGTGGCGGCGCGGGCTGGACGCGGCGCGGACCCTCGGCGATCCGCGCGTGCTCGCCGTGGCGCACCAGCTGTTCGGGCACGCCTGCTCCGCCGTCGGCAGGCTCGACGAGTCGCTGCACCACCTGCGCCGGGCGCTGGAGCTGGGGCGGGACCGGCGGTTCGAGGGTCACGTGCGGCTGTGCCTCGCGACGACGTGGGCGCTGCGCGGGGACAACGCCCTGGCCGTGGAGCAGGCGCTCGACGCCCTGCGCCTCTTCCGGGCCGTCGGCGACCGCACGTGGGAAGCCATCGCCCTCGCCGCCGCGGGCTGGGGCACGGCGCTGCTCGGCGACCGCGAGCAGGCCCGGAAGCACTGCGCCGAGTCGCTCGTCCTGGCCCGCGAGCACGGCAACCGGCACGGCGAGGCGGCGGCGCTGGACGCCCTGGGCTCCCTGGCGCACCAGGACGGCGAGCACGCCGACGCCGTCGACCACTACCGGGAAGCCCTGGCTCTGCACCAGGAACTGGACGCCCCGCACAGCGCGGCCGAGACGCTGGAGCGCCTCGGCCACCCGTACGCCGCGCTCGGCCGGGCCGACGCCGCGCACGACGCTTGGAGCCAGGCCGTCGCCCTCTTCCGGTCGCAGCACCGGATCGCCGACGCCGACCGCGTGGCTAGCCGAGTGCCACCGGAGTCGTGAGCACCCGGTCGTGGCCGACCTCGCGGGGCGTGCCGACGACGCAGAAGCTCCCCGAGAGCCGGGTGTCCTCGCTCGACGCGCCGATGTGGACGTCGATCATGCCCGGTTCGACGATCCGCCGACCCGCGACGCCGGTGAAGGAGGTGCGCTCCGCGTGCAGCCGGAACGACACGCGCGTGGACTCCCCCGCTTCCAGCTCGATCCGGGCGAAGCCCGCGAGCTGCCGCACCGGCCGGGCCACCGAGGCCACCGGGTCGTGCAGGTAGAGCTGCACGACCTCGGCGCCCTTGCGGAGGCCGGTGTTCTGGACCACGCAGGAGATCTCCACCTCGCCGTCGGTCGGCACGGTGTCGCGGGACAGCTCCAGGCGGCGGTAGGTGAACGCGCTGTAGGACAGGCCGTGGCCGAACGGGAAGCGCGGCGTCGGGTCGACCGAGCTGACCCCGCCGGGCCCGCCGAGCTTGGCGTGCAGGTAGGACGAGGGTTGTCCGCCGGGCCCGTTCGGCACCTGCACGGGCAGCTTGCCGGACGGGTTGACGCGCCCGCTGAGCACGCCCGCGATGGCGCCCGCGCCCTCCTCGCCGGGGAAGAACGTCTGCACGGTCGCCGCCGCGCCGCCGAACTCGCCGAGCGCGTACGGCCTGCCCGCGACCATCACCAGCACCACGGGCGTGTCGACCTCCAGCAGCGCCGCGAGCAGGTCGGACTGCACGCCGGGCAGCGTCAGGTCCTCCACGTCGCAGCCCTCGCCGGACGTGCCGCGGCCGAACAGCCCGGCGCGGTCGCCGAGCACCGCGACGCACACGTCCGCGTCGCGGGCGATCCGGATCGCCTCGGCGAACCCGGCGAGGTCGGGTCCGTCGACCGAGCACCCCTGCGAGTACACGACCTCGGCGTCGGGGAACTCGTCGCGGAGGGCGTCGAGCACGGTCTTGATCTCGATGCCGATCGGCACGACGGGGTGCTGCACGCCCACGTGGCTGGGGAACGAGTAGCACCCCATCAGCGTGAGCACGTCGTCCGCGCACGGCCCGACGACGGCGATGCGGCGCGGGGCCTCCAGCGGCAGGGTGTGCCGGTGGTTGTCCAGCAGCACCACCGACCGCTCCGCCACCGTGCGGGCGAGGCCGCGCAGCTCCGGCGGGTCGAGGTCGATCGACTCCGGAGGCTGGGCGGGCGCCCAGTCGGCGTCGAGCAGCCCCAGCTCGCACTTCTGCCGCAGCACGCGGACCACCGCGCGGTCGACCAGCTCCTCGGGCACGTCACCCGAGCGGACCAGGTCGACCAGCGGGTCGCCGAAGCAGCGGACGGTCGGCAGCTCGACGTCCACGCCCGCCAGGAGCGCCAGCGCGGCGGCGTGGCCGGGCGAGGAGGCGACGCCGTGGGCGCTCTCCAGGAACGAGACGGCGAAGTAGTCGGCCACCACGACCCCGCGGAAGCCCCACGTGTCGCGCAGCAGCTCGGTGAGCAGCACGGGGTTCGCGGCGGGCGGCACGCCGTCCACGTCGGCGTAGGAGTTCATCACCGACCGCGCGCCGCCGAGCCGCAGCGCCATCTCGAACGGCGCCAGCACCACGTCGGCGAACTCGCGCGGCCCCATCGACACCGGGGCGTGGTTGCGGCCCGACTGGGAGGCCGAGTAGCCCGCGAAGTGCTTGAGCGTGGCGACGACCCCGGTCGACTCCAGGCCGCGGGTGTAGGCGGCGCCGAGCAGTCCGACCAGGTACGGGTCCTCGCCGATGGTCTCCTCGGTGCGGCCCCAGCGGGAGTCGCGGGACACGTCGAGCACCGGCGCGAGGCCCTGGTGCACGCCGACGTCGCGCAGCTGTCCCCCGATCGCGGCGGCCATTCGCTCGATCGTGTCGGGGTCGAACGACGCGCCCCAGGCCAGCGGGACGGGGAACACGGTGGCCTGCCAGGCGGTGAACCCGGACAGGCACTCCTCGTGCGCCATGGCGGGGATGCCGAGCCTGCTGCCCTCGACCAGCTTGCGCTGCGTGTCGGCCAGGACCCTGGCGCCGACCACGGGGTCGATCGGGCTGGTGCCGAACACGCGGGTGAGCTGGCCGAGACCGGGCTTGGTCAGCTCGGACCACGCGGGCAGTGGCTCGGAGAACTCGTGCTGGGCGGGGGCGACCTCGGCGTCGTCGGGTGACACCCCCACCCAGACCCCGACCAGCTGGGCGAGCTTCTCCTCGACCGTCATGTCGGCGAGCAGCAGGTCAACGCGCTCGTCGACGGGACGGCTCGGATCGGCCCAAGCCGCTCCGGTGGTGCGGGAATCGGCGTGCACTCCAACTCCTCCTCAACGCAAGTTCCTGAATTGTGACCGATACTATCGGAAACACTTCGAAACACAATGACCTGGGAGAACGGCACAATTAGGCCACGAAAGTGACCCTTGACACTCTATTGGCGTAGCCCTACTGTCTGCGCAAGTCGAACAGGTTTCGAAATGTTTCGAACTCGGCACCGTGGCAGAGAGGAAGGCGGTCGCATGTTCCGCCGGTCTAGAACGCACGCCCTGATCACGATGGTCGCGCTGGTCGCAGTGGCGGCCGGGTGCGGCACATCAGGTCCTTCAGACGGGGCCGCCGGTGGCGGTCCCTTCAAGGTGTGGGCCCTTCAGGACAAGGTGCTCAACCCGCTAGAGAAGGCCTCCGCCGAAGGCGCGGGCGGCGCTCTGGAGACCTTCGGCAACGACCCGTACAAGCAGAAGCTGCGGGTTGCGATCGGCTCCCCCAACGCCCCGGACGTCTTCTTCAACTGGGGCGGCGGCAACCTCAAGGAGTACGTCGACGCCGACAAGATCGTCGACCTGACCCCGGTGCTGGACGAGAACGCCGCTCTCAAGAGCGCGTTCCTGCCCAGCGTCCTGGACGGCGCGAAGATCGACGGCAAGTACTACGGCATCCCCATGCGCGGCATGCAGCCGGTCGTCCTGTTCTACAACAAGGACGTCTTCACCGCGGCGGGCGCGACGCCACCGACCACGTGGGACGAACTCCTGGCCCTTGTGGACAAGTTCAAGGCGGCGGGCGTCCAGCCGATCTCCCTCGCGGGTTCGCAGCCGTGGACCGAGCTGATGTGGATCGAGTACCTGCTCGACCGGGCAGGCGGCTCCGACGTGTTCAAGAACATCAGGGACAACGGCCCGGCAGGCTGGAAGGACCCCGCGGTCCTCGAAGCGGCGACCAAGGTGAAGGAACTCGTCGACCGCGGCGGCTTCGGCACCAACTTCTCCTCCGTCGGCTACGACGTGGGCGGCGCGTCGACCATCCTCGCGCAGGGCAAGGCGGCGATGCACCTGATGGGGTCGTGGGAGTACACGAACCTGCTCGGTGAGAGCCCGGACTTCGTCAAGAACGGCAAGCTCGGCTTCGTGGCGTTCCCCACGCTGCCGGGTGGCAAGGGCAAGCCGGAGACCGTGGTGGGCAACTCGTCCAACTACTACTCGATCACGAAGTCCTCGAAGTCGGCCGACGCGGCCAAGAAGTTCGTCTCGACCGCGCTGAACGACGAGAAGTACGTGCAGTCGCTGATCGACGCGGGTGACGTGCCCGCGGTGGTCGGAGTAAAGGACAAGCTGGCCAAGGCGCCGAACGCCGAGTACACGACCTGGATCTACGAACTGGTCGAGAAGGCCGAGGTGTTCCAGCTCTCCTGGGACCAGGACCTGACCGCCGACCAGTCGACGAAGATGCTGACCCAGTTGCAGGAGCTGTTCCTGGGCAAGCAGACGCCCCAGGGCTTCGTCGACACGATGGCGGCCGGCTGACCATGCGCCAACGACCTTCGTTCTGGTACGCCGCACCCGCTTTCGCGTTCTTCGCGCTGTTCGCGGCGCTGCCCATGGTCCTCGTCGTGGTTCTCAGCTTCACGTCGTGGGACGGACTGGGCACACCGCAACCGAACGGGGTGGACAACTGGGCTCGGCTGGCCGACGACGGTCAAGCGCGCGACGCGGTGGGCCGCACCGCGGTCCTGATGGTGGTCTCGTGGCTGGTCCAGACGCCGATCGCACTGCTGATCGGCGTCTGGGCCGCGGGCCGCCAGCGCACCCGCGCGGTGCTCAGCTCCCTCTTCTTCCTGCCGCTGCTGCTGTCCACGGCGGCGATCGCCCTGCTGTGGAAGGTGATGCTCGACCCGAACTTCGGCGTGACGCAGGCGTTCGGAGGCCTGGGGGACGTCCAGTTCCTCGGCAACCCGAGCATCGTGCTGTACACGGTGGCGTTCGTGATCACCTGGCAGTACGTCCCGTTCCACACGCTGCTCTACCAGGGCGCGGCACGGGCGATCCCCAAGACGCTGTACGAGGCGGCGACGATCGACGGCGCGGGACGGGTGCGGCAGTTCTTCCACATCACGCTGCCGCAGCTCCGGTACACGATCATCACGTCGTCGATCCTGATGATCGTCGGCTCGCTGACCACGTTCGACACCGTCCTGATCCTCACCAACGGCGGACCGGGCACCGCGTCCCGGATCGCGCCGCTGCACATGTACATCACCGGCTTCAGCGGGTTCGAGATGGGCTACGCCAGCACGATGGCCGTGCTGCTCGTCGTCGTCGGCACCGGGTTGTCGCTGCTCGTGATGAGGGTGACCGGGTTCCGGTCCATGACCAGTCAGCAGGAGGGCGCGTGAAGCGCAACTGGCCCGCGGGGGTCTCGGCGCTGGTGTGGCTGGTCGTCGTCATCGGACCGCTGTACTACATGGTCTCGGTCAGCCTGCGCCGCAGGGCCGACTACCTGAGCTCCAGCCCGCTGGATCCGCCGAAGAACCTGACCCTGGACAACTACCGGACCGTCCTGAACGGCGGGTTCGGCGGCTACCTGTACAACAACATCGTCGTCACGGTGGCCACGGTCGCGATCGTGGTGCTGCTCGGCGTTCCCGCCGCCTACGCCATCGCGCGCAGCCACAGCAAGCTCGTGCAGCGCGGGTTCACCCTGCTGCTGGCCGGGCTGGCGATCCCCGCGCAGGCCACGATCATCCCGGTGTACCTGCTCATCACCAGGATGAACCTGTACGACAGCCTCACCGCGATCATCCTGCCGACGGCGGCGTTCGCGCTGCCGGTGGCGACGCTCGTGCTGACCAACAGCCTCCGCGACGTGCCGAAGGAGCTGTACGAGGCGCAGACGATCGACGGCGCGAGCGCGTTCGGCGTGCTGCGGTACCTCGTGCTGCCGATGGCCAAGCCCGCGATCGTCACCGTCACCGTCTACACGGCGCTCAACGCGTGGAACGGGTTCCTGTTCCCGCTCGTGCTGACGCAGTCGGAGTCGAGCCGGGTCCTCACGCTGGGGCTGTGGAACTTCCAGGGCCAGTTCGGCACCGACGTGCCCGCGCTGCTCGCCGCGGTCACGCTGTCGGTGGTCCCGATCTTCGTCGTGTACCTGATCGGCAGGCGTTACCTGCTCAGCGGCCTGACCGCTGGATTCGGCAAATAACTGTCGATAGTTTCGAACGGGCCTTCCGCTGTCGTAGACTGCCGGCATGTCAGCGAAAGCCGAGCCCTCCGCAGCTAGCGGGCCCGTGTCGGGAAAGATCACCATCGCCGACATCGCCACGGAGGCCGGTGTGTCGGTGCCGACAGTTTCGAAGGTGATGAACGGACGCACGGACGTGGCCGCCCACACGCGGGAACGCGTGGAGGCGATCATCCGCAGGCACGGTTACCAGCGCAGGGGCGACGACCGGTCCCGTCGGTCCACACTGGTCGAGCTGATGTTCCACGAGCTGGAGAGCGCGTGGGCGTTGGAGATCATCCGCGGCGCCGAGCAGGTCGCCCGCGAGCACGGACTGGCCGTGGTCATGTCCGAGTCGCAGGGCAGGCTCACGCCTGGTCACGGGTGGCTGGAGAGCGTGATCGCGCGCAGGCCGCTCGGCGTGATCGCGGTGTTCTCGGACCTGAGCGCGACGCAGCTCGCCAAGCTGCGCGCCCGTGACATCCCGGTCGTCGTGGTCGACCCGGTCGGCGAACCCGGCACGGAGACCCCGTCGATCGGCGCGACCAACTGGAACGGCGGCCTCACCGCCACCCGGCACCTCCTGGAGCTGGGCCACACCCGGATCGCCATGATCGGCGGCCCGGAACGCGTGCTGTGCAGCCGGGCCAGGGTGGACGGTTACCGCGCCGCGCTGGAGACCGCAGGCCTGACCGTGGACCCGGACCTGGTGCGCTACGGCGACTTCCACGTCGAGTCGGGCTTCAAGCAGGCCACCGTGCTGCTGTCCCGCCCGGACCGTCCTACCGCGATCTTCGCGGGCAGCGACCTGCAGGCGCTCGGCGTGTACGAGGCGGCCCGCGCGGCTGGTCTGCGCGTGCCGCAGGACCTGAGCGTGGTCGGCTTCGACGACCTGCCGCTGGCGGAGTGGGTCGGTCCGCCGCTGACGACCGTGCGGCAGCCTTTGCAGGACATGGCAGCGGCGGGCACGAGGCTGGCGATCACGCTGGCGCGCGGCGAGAAGCCGGAGCACCGGCGGATCGAGCTGGCCACGACGTTGGTCGTGCGGCACAGCACCGCTCCTCCAGCACCCTGACCATTTCGTCCCGTACTGGATAGTATGGGACGAAATGATCCGGCCTTGGAGGCAGTTTTGGGCAAGACCGTCGTGGTCGTCGGGGCTACCGGCAAGCAGGGCGGTGCGACCGCGGCCCACCTCCTGGCAGCCGGGTGGCACGTCCGCGCCCTGACCAGGAACACGGCGAGCCCGGCCGCGCGAGCGCTGGCGACGGCGGGCGCCGAGGTCGTCTTCGCCGACCTGGACGACCCGTTCACGGTGAGCCAGGCCGTGGTCGGCGCGCACGGCGTGTTCAGCGTCCAGCCCGCTCCGCACGACCCCGGCGCACCGATGGGGTACGACGTGGCGACCGAGGCCCGGTGGGGCCGGACCGTCGCCGACGCGGCCAAGGCCGCGGGCGTGGAACACCTGGTCTACGCGTCGCTCGTGGAGGCGTCGGAACGCACGGGCGTGCCGTCGTTCGACAGCAAGTGGGAGGTCGAACGGCACCTCGCGGCCATCGGCGTGCCCACGACCGTGCTGCGCCCGGCGACGTTCATGGACGGCCTCGTCGTCTCGAAGGACGTGCTGGACGGCTCGTTCACGCACCTGCTCGAACCGGACACGAAGTACCAGCTGATCGGTGTCGACGACATCGGCGCGTTCGCCGCGCTCGTGTTCGCCGACCCCGCGACCTACGTGGGCCGCTCCCTGACGATCGCGGGCGACGAGCGCTCACCGCGGGAACTCGCCACGGTCCTCGGGCGCGCGCTCGGCCACCCCGTCGCGTACCACCAGATCCCGCTGGACCTCCTCAGGCAGCACGACCCCGGCCTCGCGGACGTGTTCGACTCGTCCACGGCGGATCGGGCCGACGTCCCGGCGCTGCGGGGGCTGCACCCCGGGCTGATGACGTTCGAGGCGTGGTTCGCCCGACACGGCCGGGCACAACTCGCCGCGCTCTAGCCGAACCCGGCCACGTGGTGCCACAGCATCTCGACCAGCCGCGGGTGCTCGTTCCCGCGGGCCTCGCCGAAGTCCACTGGCTCGAACGCGCTGTCCGGGTAGCAGGACGTCGTGCGCGCCACCGTTGCTCGTGCCGGTCTCGAACCGCGACCGGTAAACACCAGCGCGGCGAGCGCGATCGGGGTGGAAGTGCAGGTCGACGCGCAGTTCCGGATCCATCGGGGGCCCGCTGGGCAGCGCCGCCACGTGCTCGACCACGTTCGCACCGATGATTATCCCCCTGTCCAGGGGTCTACCCCTGTGACGAGAGGAGTTTCCCATGAGCCTGCCCGAGGTCGTGTCCCGTTCGGAGTGGTTGGAAGCCCGCAAGGCCCTGCTGGTCAAGGAGAAGGCCGCCACGCGAGCCCGTGACGCGCTGAACACCGAACGCCGTGAGCTGCCGATGGTGTTGGTCGACAAGGACTACGTGTTCGACGGGCCGTCCGGCGAGGTGCGGCTGCTCGACATGTTCGAAGGCCGCCGACAACTGGTCCTCGGCCACTTCATGTTCGACCCCGAGTGGGACGAAGGCTGTTCGTCGTGCTCGGCGGGGGCGGACGAGGTGTCCGACGGGCTGGTGCGCCACCTGGCCGTTCGGGACACGTCGATGGCGTTCGTGTCACGGGCGCCGTTGGAGAAGATCGAGGCTTACAAGGCGAAGAAGGGGTGGGCGTTCCCCTGGTACTCGTCGTTCGGCAGCGACTTCAACTACGACTTCCACGTGACGCTGGACCCGGCCGTTGCGCCCGCCTTGTACAACTACAGTCCGGTCGAGGATGCCACGCCCGGCGAAGTGCCCGGTCAGAGTTTCTTCCTGCGGGACGGGGATCGGGTTTTCCACACGTATTCGACGTTCGCTCGCGGCACCGAGGCCACGGGTGGGTCTTACTACTACCTCGATCTGACGGCTTTGGGGCGGCAGGAGGAGTGGGAGTTGCCGAAGGGGCGCAGTGACGACGCCCGGGGGGCCACGCCGAACTTCGAGAGGTGAGGGTGGGGTCCGAGCACGATCCCCGCCGAGCGGGTCCACCCCGCTCAGCGGGGATCGTCCACCACCTGCTCACCGCACTGCCGAGATCCGGTGGGCGGACGCCACCGGATCGCAGCGCCCGGTTCAGGCGCCGGTCTCGGTGAGGGTGGCGGTCGCCCGCCACAGCTCCTCAGCCACGGTCGGGTCCAGCCCGGCCCGACTGGGCTTGCGGATCATCGGGTGTCCCGTGAAGCTGAACAAACCGTCCGGGCCGACGTACGCGTTGCCGGGGACGTCCTGCGTGGCCGCGTACAGGAGCGGCAGCGCTCCGTGCTCGACGTCCTGGACCAGGAACGGGAGCCGGTTGACGATGCCCAGTTTCGAGTGCGTGACGAGTCCGGTCCGCGCGACGCCGGGGTGAGCGATGACCGAGCGGACGTGGCTGCCCGCGGCGGTCAGGCGGCGCTGCAGTTCCAGCGAGAACAGCACGACGGCGAGCTTGGACGACTCGTAGACGGCCAGCCCGTTGTACTTGCGGTCGCGCCAGTCGAGGTCGTCGAGGTTCAGCTTGCCGAACCGGTGCAGCTGGCTGGACACCGTCACCACGCGGTCGGTCAGCCGGGGCAGCAGCAGGTTGGTGAGCACGAACGGTCCGAAGTAGTTCGTCGCGGTCTGCACGTCCAAGCCCTGCGCGGTGCGCGCCGCCGGGATGTCCATCACCCCGGCGTTGTTGACCAGGACGTCGACGTCACCGGTGTAGGACCGCGCGAAGGCGCGCACCGAGTCCAGATCTGCGACGTCGAGGTGCCGGACGTCGAAGTCCCCGCGCACGTCGGCCACGGAACGGCTCGCCTTGTCGACGTCGCGCACGGCCAGCACCACGTGGGCGCCCACCCGTGCGAGTTCGCGGGCGGTCACCAGTCCGATGCCCCCACCGGCACCGGTGATCAGCACCGTCTTGCCGGTCATGTCCGGCAGCTGGTCCGCGGTCCACTTGGCCATGGGAGTTCCTCCTGGTGTGGGTGTGCTCGATCCCTGACGCCATCCAGTAGAAGCGCCCCGTGCCGGCGGATGAAGGGCCTGCTCAACCACTGAACGGCAGGGCGTGGCCAACCGAGCCCGGCTACCGGACGATGGGGGTGAGGCACACGACGTTCGAGGTGGGAGCCCGATGATGGACACGACACTGGACCGCGACGGCCTGGCCGCCTTCCTACGCGGTCGTCGGCAGCTCCTGCAACCCGAGGACGTCGGGTTGCGCCGCGGCGCCCGCCGTCGCACGAACGGGCTGCGCCGCGAGGAGGTCGCCGAGCTGTGCGACATGTCCGCCGACTACCTGGCCCGGCTGGAACGCGGCAGTGGGTCCCAGCCGTCCCAGCAGATGGCCGCGGCCATCGCCAGGGGTCTGCGCCTGACCCCGGACGAGCGCGACCACCTGTTCCTGCTGTGCGGGCACCGCCGCCAACCGCGCCACCTGCGCGACGCCCACATCAGTCCGGGGTTGATGCGCGTCATGGACCGGCTCCAGGACACCCCGGCCCAGATCATCGGTCCGATCGGCGACACGCTCCAGCAGACGCCACCCGCCGTGGCCCTGCTCGGCGACGACTCGCGTCACACCGGCTTGGCCCGCAGCGCCATCTACCGGTGGTTCACCGACCCCACCGCCCGCGATCGCTACCTGCCGGACGACCACCACCTGCACAGCCGCGTCTACGTCGCCACCCTGCGCACCAGCGCCACCGCGCAGGGTCCCGGATCACCGGCCGTCTCGCTCGTGGCCGACCTGCGACGCGACAGCGAGGAGTTCGCCGAGCTGTGGGACCGCCAGGAGGTGGGGCTGCGGTGGAGCAACGCCAAGCGCTTCGTCCACCCCGAGGTCGGACGCGTCGACCTGCACTGCCAGACACTGCTCGACCCCGACCAGGGGCAGGCACTGCTCATCTTCACCGCCACACCCGGCACCGAGAGCCACGACAAGCTCGCGCTGCTCGCCGTGCTCGGTGCCGATACGTTCACCGGCTCCTGACGTCTCGACGATGCCCGACACCGGCTACGACGGGCCGAACTACCCCGGTGCGCACGATCCTTCGAATCCGCTGATAGGCCGATCAGCGCACGACGAGTCTTTCCGAGCAACCGTGCGTCGCGTTGTGCGATCAACCGTTGCCGATCACGTGGTCCGGCGGTTCTCCCGGTTCGGCAGGACCGAGGCGGCACCGACGATGTCGCCCGACCGCCACGGACACCCGCGATGGTGGCGCAAGGCCTCGTCGGTCAGTCGGTCAGCGCTGCCAGGCGGTCCAGCAGTGCTGCTTGAGCCTTCACGATCTTGGTCTTTGCCTGCTCGATGGTGAACCACTCGACCCGGTCCACCTCTGGGAACTCCTTGAGCTTTCCCGATTTTGGCGGCCATTCCAGCTCGAACGTCCCCGGCACCACGTCGGCCGGGTCGAGGTCGCCCCTGAGCGCCCAAGCCGTGATGACCTTGCCGCCGGACTGCTTGACCTCGCCCAGTTCCACGAGGTCGCCCGGTGGTACCGGTAGGCCCAACTCCTCCTGGAATTCGCGCCTTGCCGCTGCTTCCGGGGTTTCGTCGTCCTGGTACTCGCCCTTCGGCACGGACCACGCGTGCTCGTCCTTCCGGGCCCAGAAGGGGCCGCCCATGTGGCCCAGCAGCACCTCCGTGGTGTCCGCCGCCCCTCGGTACAAGAGGATTCCCGCGCTGCGCTTTTCCGGCATGTTCCGATTGTGCCAAGCGGGTCACGTTGACAACGCGCGGGCGGGATTGCCATGCTGGAACGGAGTCGAGAGGCGCTGCGACGGGCACTGGCCCGCCACGCTCGGCTCGCGACTCCAACCCAAGGGCGCCTCCTGGCACAGGAGGTTGGTGGGTTTTGAGTTCCAAGCTGAAGAAGG
Source organism: Umezawaea sp. cmx-9-4 (assembly GCA_049997955.1). Lineage (GTDB taxonomy): Bacteria > Actinomycetota > Actinomycetes > Mycobacteriales > Pseudonocardiaceae > Umezawaea. Next base: position 81,114 of record JAEBDY010000025.1, read on the forward strand.
TCAACGGGATCGAGTTCGCGGTCGCGGACCTGTCGCTGGCGGAGTCCGGTCGGCACCAGATGCGACTCGCCGAGCAGGAAATGCCTGGTCTGATGGCCACCCGTCGCGAGTTCGCCGCGTCGCAGCCGCTCAAGGGCGCGCGGGTCGCGGGGTCGCTGCACATGACGGTGCAGACGGCGGTGTTGATCGAGACGCTGGTGGCGCTCGGCGCGGACGTGCGCTGGGTGTCGTGCAACGTGTTCTCCACGCAGGACGAGGCCGCGGCGGCCGTGGTGGTGGGCCCGAACGGGACGCCCGAGGAGCCGACCGGCACGCCGGTGTTCGCCTGGAAGGGTGAAACGCTGGAGGACTACTGGTGGTGCACGGACCAGCTGTTCCAGTTCGCGGACGGGCAGGGTCCGAACATGGTCGTCGACGACGGCGGCGACGCGACGATGCTGGTGCACAAGGGAGTCGAGTTCGAGGCCGCGGGCGCGGTGCCCGCGCCGACCGACGACGACCCCGAGGAGTTCCGGATCGTCCTCGCCACGCTGGCGAAGTCGCTGACCGAGGACTCGGGTCGGTTCACCCGGATCGCGGCCGCGATCAAGGGCGTCACCGAGGAGACCACGAACGGCGTCAAGCGGCTCTACAAGCTGGCCGCCGACGGGGCGCTGCTGTTCCCGGCGATCAACGTCAACGACTCCGTCACGAAGTCCAAGTTCGACAACAAGTACGGCATCCGGCACTCCCTTGTGGACGGTCTGAACCGCGGCACCGACGTGATGATCGCGGGCAAGCTGGCCGTGATCTGCGGGTACGGCGACGTCGGCAAGGGCGCGGCGGAATCGTTGCGGGGCCAGGGCGCGCGGGTCGTCGTGACCGAGATCGACCCGATCTGCGCGTTGCAGGCGTCGATGGAGGGTCTCGACGTCGTGGCGCTGGAGGACGTCGTCCACCGCGGCGACATCTTCATCACCACGACCGGCAACCTCGACATCATCATGGCCGCCGACATGGCCAAGATGAAGCACAACGCCATCGTCGGCAACGTCGGCCACTTCGACAACGAGATCGACATGGCCGGGCTCGCGAAGGTCCCCGGCATCGAGAAGGTCGAGATCAAGCCGCAGGTCCACGAGTGGCGGTTCCCGGACGGGCACTCGGTCATCGTGCTGTCCGAGGGCAGGCTGATGAACCTGGGCAACGCCACCGGGCACCCCAGCTTCGTCATGTCGAACTCGTTCACCAACCAGACGATGGCGCAGATCGAGCTGTTCACGAAGCAGGACGAGTACGACCGGCAGGTCTACGTGCTGCCCAAGCACCTGGACGAGAAGGTCGCCCGCCTGCACCTGGACGCGCTCGGCGTGAAGCTGACGACGCTCACGCCCAAGCAGGCCGAGTACATCGGCGTCGACGTCGAGGGTCCGTTCAAGACGGACCAGTACCGCTACTAGGGATCCGCACGGGTCGAGCGCGTCGCACCGGTCGGTGCGGCGCGCTCCATCCGGTGGTCAGGACTGCGGGGCGGCCGTGCCCGCCAAGGACTTCCCGGTCTCCAGCAGCGACTTGAGGTCGCTGATGATGTACGACCAGCCGCCGCCCGCGCCGGGGACGTTGCCCGCGACCTGTTCCGCGGTCACGGGGGCGCCGCCGACCTCGTGGGTCACGGTGAGGCGGACCGAGCCGTACTCCTCGACGATCTCCCAGGTGAGCTTGGTGTGGCCCTCGGCGATCAGCTCGGGTGAGAAGTTCGCGCGCCACGTCTGCACCAGCTTGCGCGGCGGGTCGGACTCGACCACCTCGCCTTGGATGATCACCGCGGGGGCGCCGTGCTCGAGCATGGCCTCGCTGGCCGCGACGCTGTAGGCGCCGCCGGGCCGCAGGTCGTAGGTGCTCGGGCACTCGTAGCCGTACTTGTCGTTCCAGTCAGTGCTGGTGATCGCGTCCCACACCGCCTGCGGCGTCGCCTTGATCCACACCCTGTTCACCTGCACGGTGTTCGCGCTCATGTCGTGCCTCCAGCTCGGCCTTGAGGTCCGCGAGCGCCGAGACGCGGCGCTCGGTGTACTTGTCGATCCACCTGTCGTGGACGAGGCGGATCGGGACCGCGTTCAGGTGGTGCAGCTTCTCCCTGCCCGACTTGCGGGTGACGACGAGTCCGGCGTCCTCCAGCACCTTCAGGTGCTTCATGACGCCGAAGCGGGTCATCGCCAGTTCCGATTCGAGCTCCGTGAGCGTGCGGCCGTCACGGTCGAAGAGCAGGTCGAGGAGGAAGCGGCGGGTGGGGTCGGCGAGCGCCTTGAACACGCGGTCGTCGTCGGTCACAGCCGAAGGATAGGTGACCGTATGGTCACATGTAAAGCCCCCGGACATGGCGAAGGGGGCCACCCCGACGGATGGCCCCCTCCTGCTCCGAGTCAGCCCCAGATGGAGCCGACCCACTCCGGGTGGTCGATGAACGGGTTGCGGTTGTGCTGGAAGGTGTCGTAGATGACCTGGTTGCGGCGCTTCTCGAAGGCGCTCGGCGGGTCCTGGGTGTTCCACTGCTTCAGCACCGACAGCTTGCCGATGTACGGGTTGCTGCCGTTGTTGACGATGTTGTTGACCTCCAGGTTCGCGAAGCCGTCACCGCCCTCGTACCGGATGGCCATGTAGAAGATCATCCGGGCGACGTCGCCCTTGTCGGCGTTGCGCGGCTCCCACGAGTCGGAGTCGGTGTAGTTGCCGGGCGCCTCGGACGACTGCGTGCCACCGAGGTCGAAGTCCTTGTTGCCGCGGTCGGAGTTCACCGTCACGTCGGTCGGCCGCAGGTGGTGGATGTCGGTGCCGGGACCGGTCGCGGTGCCGAAGTCGCCGTGCGACTTGGCCCAGACGTGCTCGCGGTTCCAGTCGTCCGCGTTGCCGCCGTTGAGGCTCTTGGACCGCGAGGTGCCGGAGTACAGCAGGATCACGTTGGCGGAGTTGTTCGGGTCCTGGTCGGTGAGCTTCAGCGCGTCCCACACCTGGTCGTAGTTGAGCTTGGTGTTGGTGCGGATGATCTGGTTCAACGACGTGCGCAGCGCGGTGCCGGACTTGCCGATCGCGTTCTTGTAGTACGTGCCGTCGTAGTCGCCGGGGGTGCCCGTCGGCGGGGTGGTCGTGGTCGTCGTCGGCGGGGTGGTGCCGCCCGCGAGCGCGAACGCCGTCGGCGCGGTGAGGCCGGCGTGCGAGAAGTACGCGCCGAGCTTGCCGGTGACGTCGAGCTGCTTGCCCATCAGGCTCGGGTTGGACTGCATGCCGTACGCGGCCCGGAACGACGCGGTGACCTGGACGTAGACCATCTTCGACGTGGCGGTCTCGCTCGCCGAGTCGGCGAGGGCGAGCGCGGTGTCGGACGGGAAGTTGGAGCGGACGACGGTGTTGGTGGCGGTGGGCTGACCGACGACGTAGCCGCGAACGGTGGCGGAGGCGCCGGTCTGCTGGCCGATGGCCTGCGCGACGGTGAGCGGTGCGGCGGCGGTGGCGGGCGCTGCCTGCACGGCGACGGCGACGACCGCCGCCACGACGAGCAGGCCCACCGCGTTCCACCCGGTGACACGGGATTTCAGCACTGGCGTGTCCTCTCCCGAGGGCTTGCGCCTCCCGTGGGCAGGGATCCACGGGCTAACGCAGTGTGACTAAACATCACACGATGGGATGAAGACTGCCATGAGAATTGCCACCGGTGGATGAACGATACGGAGCAATCCGATGTCGGAGTGGCTCAGTCCGGGTGGCGGATGTCGAACGCTCGGACTGAGCCGCGGAGTGGGAGGATCGGGGCGTGGATGCGGAGCGTGGAGACCCGGCCTGCTGGTTGGACGCCGTCTGCCCGGAGTGCGGGCGGATCAGGGAACGCCCGTCGGCCGCGGCGTGCGAGCACTGCGGCCACCTCGACCGCCTGATCGCCGCCCCGGCGGTCACGCCGGTCCGCGACCGCGACCCCGAGGGCCGGGCCCGCAACGCCCGCCCGCGCGACGGACTCGGCCGACCGCTGCCGTACGGGGTGCCGGGCGTCGAGCGGCAGCCGGAAGGCGTGCCGCGGACACCGACCGAGTCCCTGGTGGAGGCCCAACGGCTGCTCGACGCCGGGATGCCGTTCCACGCGCACGAGGTGCTGGAGGACGCGTGGAAGGCCTCGGGCAGCCCGGAACGGCAGTTGTGGCGCGGGTTGGCGCAGCTCGCGGTGGGGCTGACGCACGCGGCGCGCGGGAACGTGACGGGCGGCGCCGCGTTGTTGCGGCGAGGCGCGGAGAACGTCGAGGACTACCGCGGGACGCCCCCGTACGGCATCGACGTGAGCGGCCTGCACGCATGGGCGACGACGTTGGCGACGAGCCTGGACGGCACCGCGGGCGCGATCGAACTGCCCGCGAACACACCGCACCTGGTCAAGGGCTAGCACTCCGGCGGGCGGGGTCGACGCTCACGATCGCGGCCCTCGTGCGCTCAGGGAACGACCGGAGGAGCGGTGACGACCTCGGTGTCGGGGTCGTGGTGGAGTTCGGTCGTGCCCGCCACGACGATCGTCGCCTTCCGCCACGGCTGTTCGCGGAGCAGGAGCGGCAGTTCCTCGGCCAGCCACGCCGCGATGTGCCGTCGCTGGGCGTCGGAGTCGCCGTCGCGAGACGCCACCCTGCGGTCCTGCTCGTCCAGGTCGCCCTGCACCCAGATCGAGGCGTCGAACCACGGGGCGAACTCCTCGCGGATGATCCCGGTGCCCTCCACCCACACCACGTCCGCGCCCGCCGGGACGCGGATCGTGCCGGAACGGTGGTGCTCGACCCAGGCGGGCGGTCGGAACTCCACCGCTTCCCCGCGGTGCAGGGGGCGCAGGACGTTCTCGACCATCAGGTGTCCCCAGTCGAAGTACGCCTGGTTCCAGGCGACGTCGTCGGCGTGCACGACCCCGGACGCGGGAACGGTCCTGCGCAACCGTTCGACGAGGGTGGACTTCCCCGCGCCACCGCGCCCGTCGATCGCGATGAGAAGGGGGCGTCCGGTGACCTCTGGTGCCGCCTCGCGCAGTCTCCGCACGACGTCGGACACCTTCTCGACCCGCCACCCCGTCGCCAGGACCTCACCAGGGTGCAAGCGCATCCACGACCTCCTCGGTTGCACGACCGGACGAGCCGACAATAGGTCCGCCACCCGTCCGGCGACACCTGCGGATCAGAACCGGTTCGTTGTCGGATGCTATTCCAGGTCGACCGGATAGGAGCTGGAAGGTCCGCACGGGTGCCCTGGGCACCGGGTGGGAATCGTCATTCCGCGGAGTCCGCTCGCAGGAATGCGCCGCTGGGTTCGCACGATCGGGAACACTGGTACGGGATGAGCGCTCGCACGGCCGGAGTGGGGGCTGCGGCAGCCAAGCCACGGGTCGATGGCGGGCCGAGTGGTCGGGGGCCTGGGCGTTCCGGCTGGCGAACGGCGCGCAGGCGATCAGGTCAGGGCAGGCGGTTCGGGTGGGGCGACAGGGCGGTGTTGGCCTCCACCACCCAGCCGGTGTTGTCAGGACGCTCCGCGGCGGGGGCCCTCCACCAGCCCGAACAGCCGTTCGTGCAAGGATGGCTGAGTTCTCTCAGCACGAACCCCGCCGGACCCGGCTCTGGTTGCTGCCACACCATTTCGCCCGTCCCACCGCACAGGTCGCAGGGGCGCTGGGACCTGGCCGATTCCGCCGCAGGTTCCACAGATGCTCCTGTCCATCGCGATTCCGGAGCCATGGCAACTCGGGCATTCGCTCATTCGTCAATCGGATCACACCCACCGTTCGTTGTGACCCGGTGGGCACCGGTGATCACCCGAAGGTAGTGCGGTAGAAGAGTATTGCACCGCTTTGGGATCGTTTTGTCCTGAATCGCGGCAAGTCGGGAATTTTTCCCGTCGGATTGGGCCGATCGGTTGATGCTCGCCACACCATCGTGCCACGTTCCGCAAATGTACGGGCTGGTATACGGCGATAATTTTCGTGAACATTGAACCATTCCGGGTAACGGGTTGTGGCGCTGTGTGACCGTGGCGGGCTCGGTGAGTCAGTCCTGGGTGCTGTGGGCACGAAAAACGCGGAACTCCGCTATGAAGGTGGTCCTACCACAGATCATCT
>JAEBDY010000026.1:0-78499 GCA_049997955.1 Umezawaea sp. cmx-9-4
GGGTGATCGTGTTGAGCGTGTAGTTCGGGTAGTACGTGCTCCCCACCCGCGTGCCGTCCGGCGCCTGCAACCACCACGTCAGACCGCAGCAACCGAACGCGGGCGACGCGCCGCTGGACTGGATCAGCACACGCTGGTTCACCCCCGCGGTGAACGAGGTCGACGCGTTCTGACCGGGGGCGCCGATGGTCACGGTCTTGGCCGTGCCGGTCAGCGGCAGGGTGCCCGCGTCGGCGTCGGCGGGGACGTTCCACGCGGTGAAGTCGATCGAGCCGACCAAGGCGTTGTCCGGGTCGACGATCACCTTGTACGTGCCCGTTTGTGGCAGGGTGATCGTGTTGAGCGTGTAGTTCGGGTAGTACGTGCTCCCCACCCGCGTGCCGTCCGGCGCCTGCAACCACCACGTCAGACCGCAGCAACCGAACGCGGGCGACGCGCCGCTGGACTGGATCAGGACACGCTGACCGGTCGTGCCCGCGAACGTGGTGAACGCGTTCTGACCAGGGCTGCCGATCGTGACGGTCTTCGCGGTGCCGGTCAGGGGCAGCGCCCCGGCGTCGGCGTCGGCCGGGACGTTCCAGGCGGCGAGGGTCAGCGACCCGACCAGCGCGTTGTCCGGGTCCACGATCACCTTGTACGTGCCCGTTTGCGGCAGGGTGATCGTGTTGAGCGTGTAGTTCGGGTAGTACGTGCTCCCCACCCGCGTGCCGTCGGGGGCGGCGAGCCACCAGGTCAGCCCGCAGCACCCGAACGCCGGGGAGGCACCGGACGACTGGATCAGCACGCGCTGCCCCGTCGTGCCCGAGAACGTGGTGTAGGCGTTGCGGCCCGGAGCGGCGATGGTGACGGTCTTCGCCGTGCCGTCGAGCGGTTGGGCGCCCGCGTTGAGGTCGGCGGGCACGGTCCACGCGGTGAAGGTGAGCGAACCGACGGACGCGCCGGACGGGTCCATCCAGATCTTGTAGGTGCCCGCCTGGGTCAGGGTCGTGGTGTTGAGCGTGTAGTTCGGGTAGAGCGTGGAGCCGACGCGCGTGCCGTCGGGAGCCTCCAGCCACCAGTTCAGCGCGCAGCACCCGAACGCCGGGGAGGCACCGGACGACTGGATCAGCACGCGCTGGTTCACCGCGCCGGTGAACGTGGTGTACGCGTTCTGGCCGGGGCTGGCGATCGTGACGGTCTTCGTGACGCCCGAGAGCGATTGCGCCCCGGCGGCGAGGTCGTTGGGCACCTTGTGGATCGTGACGTTGGTGGTGCCCGCCGAGCCTGAGGTGTTGCGCACCAGCAGGGAACGCAGACCGGGGCCGGTCTTCGGGCCGGGTTCGACCCAGCCGGACCCGCCGACGCAGTTCGCCGCGCCGGTCTGCTTGTTGCGCTCGTCGAAGGTCCACGAGTCGAGACCGCAGTAGCCGAACGTACCGCCGTCGAACTGCACGGCGAACCGGTCGCCGTCGGCGGCGGAGAAGTAGCGCAGCGCGTACTTGCCCGCGGCGACCGGCACCGGGGTGGCGGTGCCGACCGGGATGGAGGCAGCGGTGTCCAGATCGGCCGGGGTCGCCGGGGCTGGGGGCACGACCAGGACGGCGGTGCTGGTGGCCGTGCCGGCCGGAGTGCTCAGCTGCACGGTGCCGCTGCCGACTCCCGGCGGCACGGTGACCGTCAGGGTGGTCGCGGTCCTGGCGGTGACGGCGGCGAGGATGCCGTTGACCCGCACCAGGTTGTTGGCGAACTCCGGGTCGGGGTTGGTCACCGTGAGCGTGACGCTGGTGCCGACGGCGGCGGTGGTCGGGGTGAAGCCGGAGATCGTCGGCTTGTCGTTGGCGACAACGGTGACCCCCGCCAGCGTCGCCGTCCCAGCCGAGGTGGTGACGGTGACCGAGCCGCTGGTCGCGGCGGCGGGCACGGTGACGGTGAGCTTCTCGGCGGCGGCGGTCTTGACCGCGGCGGTGGTGCCGTTGATCTTGACGGTGTTCGCCGCGACCGTGGTGCCGAAGCCCTTGCCGGTCAGGGTGACCGTGTCGCCCGCGCGCACCCGGCTCGGGACGGCGGACAGCACCGCGATCGCGGGCGTGCCCAGCCGGTCCACCGACAGGATGTTGCCCGCGGCGTCGTAGGTGTACCGAGCGATCGACTCGTCGGCGGCGACGACACCGACAAGCCTGCCCGCGGCGTCGTAGGCGTAGGAGGAAGCACCCGGCGGCGGGTCGACCAGGGGGGCCGCGACCCGCGCCGGGACGGCTGCCGCCGCAGGGGCCGGCACCGGCTGCGCCGAGGCGCCGACGGCGGTGACCGTCGACGCGACCACCGCCAGCACGGCCAGCAGGACCGTGGACGAGCGTCGTTTCTGGCGCACGGGGTGTCTCCCTCGACCGGCACGGGCGGCGGTATACCGATCAGTCCATCGCACGGCCACGTCGCCGCGTAATGCCGGCGAGCCGATCGACTGCGGAACTCCGATGCGCGCCGCGGCAGAAGAAACCGGACAGCCCAGCAGGGCAGGACCGAATGGCCGCCGCGTCGAGGCACTCCGGCGGGACGTGCCCCGGTTCCGGCCTTCCTCCGCGCCGGATCACCGCCCGGCGCGGGCGGACGAGGCTTGCTCCTCGCGGACGGCCGAGTCCCGCGCCGAGCCGACGGCAAGGTGGTCAACGGCCTCGGACACCGGCCGCCCGCCCTCGACGACATCGTCGGACGGCCGACGGCCGAGGTTCACGTGGACGCGCCACCCGCCGCGAGGCGGAACCTCGTCGCGAGGCGGTCGAACGCCACCGCGAGCTCGTCCCCGTCGATCACCTCGATGTCGACGTCGAGCTGTGCCATCACCAGCGCGAGCCGGTCCGGGTCGTCGGAACCCAGCTCGACACGGCACGTGAACTCGTCCACCACCTCGACGTCGACCGGGATGTGGATCTTCGCGGCGACCTCGGCGGCGGGAGCGTGCACGAGCACACGGGCGCGGTACTTCCAGGCCCCCTTGCTGACGCGTCCGACGACGTACTCGACGACACCGCCCTCCGGTGTCGCGCGCGGCCGGAACCGCGCACCCGTCGGCGCGCGCGGAGCCATGCGGTCGACGCGGAACACCCGCCAGTCGTCGCGGTCGAGATCCCACGCGAGCAGGTACCAGAGCGCTCCCCAGGTCACCAGCCGTTGCGGTTCGGTGTGGCGCGCCTCTTCGTCGCCCCCTGGCTTCGTGTACCCGAACCGGAGCCGTTCGTGGCCGCGGATCGCGGCGGCGACCGCGCCGAGAACCGAGAGGTCGAGCGGCGGCTCGGCCCCCTGGACAACGCTCGTCGCCTCGCGCACCGCCTCCACGCGCCGACGCAGGCGCGAGGGCAGCACCTGTTCCAGCTTCGCGAGCGCGGTGAGCGACGTCTCTTCGACTCCGAGCCTCCGGGTCGCGACCGCGCCCAGTCCGACCGCGACGGCGACGGCCTCGTCGTCGTCGAGCAGCAGCGGGGGCATCGCCGTCCCGGCGGCCAGCCGGTACCCGCCCGCGACGCCGGGGCGCGCGTCCACGGGATACCCGAGCGACCGCAGCTTGCCGATGTCGGCCCGCACGGTCCTGGTGCTCACGTCGAGCCGGCAGGCGAGTTCGGTGCTCGTCCAGTCGCGCTTGAGCTGGAGCAGCGACAGCAGTTCGAGCAGACGGGCCGAGGTCGCCAACATGTTCTCGATCATGCCGGCGATTGCGGAAGCCACCCTGCCGCGTTGTCTGAAAACGTCGATGCCATGAACGAGAACAACGCACTCGCACCGTTCCGCGTCGACATCCCGCAGACGGACGTTGACGACCTGCGCGACCGGCTGGCACGCACGCGCTGGCCGATCCCCGTGCCGGGCCGGGACGATCGCACCGACTTCAGCCGCGGCATCCCGCTGGTGTACCTGAAGGAGCTCGCCGAGTACTGGCGCGACGGATTCGACTGGCGTGCGCAGGAGGAGAAGCTCAACGAGCACGACCAGTTCACGACGGTCGTCAACGGCCAGACGTTCCACGTCGTCCACGTTCGATCGGCGAACCCGGAGGCCACCCCGCTGGTCCTGAACCACGGCTGGCCGGGATCGTTCGTCGACTACCAGCGGCTCGTCCCGCTGCTGACCGACGAGTTCCACGTGGTCATCCCGTCCCTGCCCGGCTTCGGGTTCTCCACCCCGCTGTCGGGGACCGGCTGGGAGCTGGCGCGGACGGCGGACGCCTACGCCGAGATCATGACGCGCCTGGGCCACGAGAGGTTCGCGGCCCACGGCACCGACGTCGGCGCGGGCACCACCGGCCGCCTCGCGGCGCTCTACCCGGAGCGCGTCATCGGGACGCACATCGGCAGCGACCCCCGGTTGCTCGGGTTGCTCGGCGTCAAGTTCCCCTACCCCGACGGCCTGTCCGATGACGAGGCAGCTCAGATCGAGGCGGTGCGCGCCGAGGACGCGGCCGACCACGGGTACCTCCAGGTGCAGGACCACCGTCCCGACACCATCGGGGCGGCGCTCACCGACTCGCCGGTCGGTCAGCTCGCGTGGATCGCCGAGAAGTTCAGGACCAGGACCGGCGGCGCCTACCGGACGCCGGACGAGTCGGTCGACCGCGACCAGCTCCTCACGAACATCAGCCTGTACTGGTTCACCCGCAGCGGCGCGTCGAGCGCGCAGTTCTACTACGAGTCCGAGCACTCCGGACTCGACCTGGTCATGGGCTCCGGCGTGCCGTCCGGATGGGCCGTGTTCGACACCCATCCGCTCATGCGCCGCGTGGTGGACCCGTGGAAGGCGATCGGCCACTGGAGCGAGTTCACCGAGGGCGGTCACTTCCCCGCGATGGAGGAGCCGGAGCTGCTCGCGGACGACATCCGCACCTTCTTCCGCGGCATTTCCTGACCCCGCGTCAGGGCCGGCGGGCCACGACGACCCAGTCGAGGCCCGGCCGGTCCGGCGCGCCCAGGACCTCGTCGACCTCGAACCCGGCGGCGTTCAGCGACGCCTCGCCGTCGGGCGGGAAGCGGTGGGACCACGGTCAGTGGCACGGGGTGCGGTGAAGTCGCGGTTCACCGCACGGCGACCAGCACGTGGTCATCACCGTGCTGCCACAGCACGCCCACCTCGCTGAAACCGGCACGGCGCAACGCGTCCACGTGCCACCGCGCGCTCAGGCCGTTCTCGCAACCACCGGATTTCGGGCTCAGTTCCTGCTCGGTGAACACCTCGCGCAACCGGGAATCGGCTCGCGCCTCGTCCCACCACCGCGCCCAGTCCTCGTTCTCGACGACGCCCGCTCGCACGGCACGCCTGTCCCGCACGACCGCGGCGAGCTCGCGAAGTCCGGGTTCCTCGTCGTAGAGGTTGTCGCCGTTGACCAGGACACCGCCCGGACGGATCCGGTCGGCGAGTTCGCCGTAGACCTCGGCCAGGCGGTCGGGTGCGATCCAGTGCAGCGCGGTCGTCGACACCGCGGCGTCCCACCCGGCACGGGCACCCACCCGGTCAGCCCATGCCGGTGAGCCGAGTTCCGTTAGCACGTAGTCGATCCCCGCCTGCTCCGGGCGGGTGGCGCGGGCGAGGCCGAGCAGGAACGGATCGAGGTCGACGCCGACGATCCCGGCACGGGGAACACGCGCGTGCAGTCGGGTCGACAGCGAGCCGGGCCCGCAACCCAGGTCCACGACCACCGGCGCCTCCACCGACTCGCACACCTGCTCGACCACGTCTCCGATCACCAGGAAGCGCTCCTCGCGGTCGGCGATGTACCGCTCCTGCTGCCGGTCCCACCGTCGGACCCAGGTCTCCGCGACGGCCCGGTCCAGTTCGTGCTCGGCCATGTCCGATGTCCTCTTCTCCGGGTCGTGTTCGATGCGTCGTCGCATTGTGGACGTGCCGAGGGCCGGACCGCCCGGGTCGCCGTCGGGTGTGCCCGTCACCGCGTCACGAGGCGGCCGGGACCACCGATGGCACGGCGGCCGCCGGTGGTGCCGGGGCGCGGTTCCACGGCATGCGGGACCAGGGCAGGGACATGTCGTCCACGTCGCTGATCTGGTGGGGTCGCAACCGGCTCAGGGGTTCGGCGTCCCGGTGTCGGGAGTAGGCGGCGTCGACGTAGCGGTGGCCCGTGTCGGGGGCGAGGAAGACGACGTGGCGACCGGGCTGCGAGCGCTGCTCCCAGCGTGCCGCCAGGTAGGCCGCGCCCGCGGACAGCCCGGCGAAGACGGCGTGGTCTCGCAGCAGGGCGATGCCGCCGGTCAAAGCGGCGTCGAAGCCGACCCAGTGGAGGGTGTCGTAGAGCGCGTGGTCCACGTTGGCGAACGGGATCGAGCTGCCGATGCCGGCGATGATGATCTCGGGGTCGCGCACGTGTTCGCTGCCGAAGGTGACGCTGTCGAAGGGTTGGACGCCGACCAGCGCGGTGCCCGGATCGGTTTCGCGGAGGTAGCGGGCGAGGGCGCCGGTCGAGGCGCCGGTGCCGACGCCTCCGACGAGGGTCAGCGGGGACGTGTCCAGTTCGTCGCGGATGAGGTCGGCGATCGGCCGGTAGCCGAGGTAGTGGGTGTCGTCGTGGTACTGCCGCATCCAGTGGTGGCGCGGGTTGTCGCGCAGGATCTCCCGCACGCGGGCCACGCGGCGGTTCTGGTCGAGTTTGAGGACGGGGGTGGGCGGCATCGGTTCCACGGTGGCACCGAGGACTTCGAGTTGGAGGCGCAGCGTCGTGTCGACGGTGGTGGACGCGACGATGTGGCAGTGCAGGCCGTGCCGGTGGCAGGCCAGGGCGAGGGCGTGCGCGTAGATGCCGCTGGAGCTGTCCACGAGGGTGTCGCCCGGTGTGATCGTGCCCCGGTCGAGCAGGTGCCGCACCGCGGTGAGCGCCGAGGCGACTTTCATGGTCTCGAAGCGCACGCAGGTGGTGTGCTCGTCCAGGCGCAGCAGCGCGGGGCGGCTGAGCGCGTCGGTGATGTGGTCGTCCACGTCGTACCTCGGTCCGTCAGGAGTGGGCGCGGTAGCGGTAGAGGACTGTTTCCTCGGCGCTGAACTGGGAGAACGGGAAGGGTTCCGCGGACAGGGCGGTCACGCCCGCCCCGAGGAAGTGGCGGGCGACCGCGCTGCCGGTCTGGGCGTAGACCACCAGCGGGACGCCGCGGTCGCGGCAGGTGGTCAGGATCTCGTCGAAGGTTCCGTTGCCGATGGTCATGCCGGTGGCCACGACGGCGTCGGCGACGTCGAGCACCTCGCGCATGTCGGTGGTCACCGGATCGCCCCACTGGGTGGTGCGCAGCACCAGGTCGCACGGCAGGCACTCGGCGCCCCGGTCGCGGATGGCCGCGACGAGGGGGTTGACCACGCCGATGAGGGCCACCTTCGCGCCGGGTGGCACGTCGAGGAGCCCGGCCACCGCGGCGTCCCTGGCCAGGGCCCTGGTTTCCGGTGTCCCGACGGGCAGGCGCACCTGCTCGGCGCCGCTGGTGCGGTGCGGGCGGGCGTTGGCGAGGTAGGCGTCGAGGACGGCGACGCGGACCGGAGCCGGGGCGTTGGCGAGCAGGTCGGCCACGGAGGCACCTGAGGCTTCGGCGCAGATGGCGGGGTCGACCTCGCCGTCGGCGAACGCGCAGCCACCGATCGCGGTGCCGACACGGGCCAGCACGTACTGGTTGCGGTAGGTGGTGTTGCCGCCTGCCAGCCGGGTGCCGTGGTGCACCCAGAACACGCTGGTGGCGGGCGTGGTGCGCGGGTCGGGTCCGTGTTCGCCCGCGCGCACGGCTTCGACGAGTTCGTCCACTGCGGTCATGGTTTTCACGTGGTTCCCCCTGGTGAGTCCGAACAGGAATGTGGTGGCGCCGTCGTGCCGGTGGTGGGCAAGCGGTCGATTAGCTCATCGCGGTGACGTCAGCGAGCGGGGCCTCGGTAGGCGACGGCGAGGCGGCCCGCGTCGTCGCGGCCGACCTCGGCGTCCACTTCGAACACCTCGCGCAACAACACCGGGGTGAGCACCTGCTCGGCGGAGCCGTCGGCGACGACGGCTCCGTGCTGGAGCAGCACGAGCCGGTCGCAGTAGCGCGCGGCCAAGGCGAGGTCGTGCAGGGCGACGACCACGGTCTGCCGCGTCGTGGCGACCAGTTCCAGCAGTTCGAGCTGGTGGCGGACGTCGAGGTGGTTGGTGGGTTCGTCGAGCAGCAGGCCACGGGTGCGCTGCGCCAAGGCGCGGGCGAGGTGGGTGCGTTGCCGTTCGCCGCCGGAGAGTTGCTTCCACGGCTGGTCGGCCAACGGGGCCAGGTCGAGGCGGTCGAGTGCGGCGGCGGCGATGGCGCGGTCGATGGCGTTCGGTCCGCGCCAAGGCGATCCGTGAGCGGTCCGGCCGAGCATGACCACTTCGCCGACGGTGAGGTCGCTGTCGGTGTCGGCGGTCTGTTCGACGAACGCCACGTGCCGTGCCCTGGTGCGCGCGGGCCACCCGGCGATGTCGGTGCCGTCGTAGCGGACCTGTCCCCCGGTCGGCGGGCGCAGTCCGGCCAGGCACCGCAGCAGCGAGGACTTGCCCGATCCGTTGGGGCCTATCAGCCCCACCGTTTCGCCCGGTTCCACCGCGAGGTCGACCTCGCGCACGATGGTCCGACCCGGCACGCCCCAGGACAGGTGCCGTGCTTCGATCCTCACAGTTCCCCTCGCTTGCGCAGGATCAGCAGGAACAGGGGGACGCCGATCAGCGCGGTGAAGACACCGACCGGCACTTCCAGTGGCGCGAACGCCATGCGCGCCAACGCGTCGGTCCACACCAGGAACGTCGCGCCCACCACCGCGGACAGCGGCAGCAGGAACCGGTGCAGCGGCCCGACGAGGAACCTCACACCGTGCGGCACGATCAGCCCCACGAACCCGATGGCGCCCACCGCCGCGACCGCGACCGCGGTCAGCAGGGAGGTGGTGACCAGCAGCACCATCCGCACGGTGCGCACGTCGATGCCCAGCGAGGTGGCGGTGTCCGCGCCGAAGGCGAACCCGTCCAGGGCCGCTGAGCACAGCCAGACGACCAGGAGGCCGACGGCGCAGGCGATCGCGCACAGCACGACCGCTTGCCAGCGGGCGGGTGCCATTGAGCCGAGCAGCCAGTAGGTCAGCGCGCGGGTGCTGTCCGCGTCACCGGAGGACATCAGGATCAGCGAGGTGATGGCGGTGAACAGCTGCCCGACGACGACGCCGGTCAGCACGATGCGCACCGAGTCCAGGCCGCGGCGGCGAAGGAGCAGCATCAGCAGCGCGAAGGACACCAGGGCACCGAGGAACGCACCGCCGGTCATCCCCAGTTGGGAGCCGGCGAAGCCCAGGAGCACCACCACCACCGCGCCGGTGGACGCGCCGGAGGACACGCCGAGCAGGTACGGATCGGCCAGCGCGTTGCGCGTCACGCTCTGGAGGGCCGCGCCGCACACCGCCAGCGCCGCCCCGACCAGGGCGGCCAGCAGCACCCTGGGCACGCGCAGGTCCCAGATCAGCGAGTCGGCCAGTCGGGGCAGCGGCTGCACGGGCAGGCCGAACCGCGCACCGACCGAGCGGCCGATCTCCGCCCACCCCATCCCGCCGCCGAGACCGACGCGCAGGGCGACGACCAGCGACACCACCAGGACGAGCACGCACAACAGGAGAACGGCAACCCGCCGCTCGCCGTCGGTACGCGGTTCGGCGGTGGCGGTCGGCGCGACGACAGGCTCGACCGCGGGGTCCAGCAGCGTCACCGGATCAGCCACGGGGAGCGATCTCGTCGAGCTTGGTGGTGAGGGTGCGCAGTGCGTCGACCGTGCGCACGGAGGGGTCCATCTCGATGCCGGGCAGTTCGATGACCTTCGCGTCGCGCAGGGCCGTCAGCTGCGACACCGCCGGGTGCTCGCGCATCATCGCGAGCTTCTCCGCCGCGCTGTCGCCGGGGTTGCCGCGCTCGGACAGGTCGCCGATCACGATGACGTCGGGTTGGCGCTTGGCGACCTCGTCCCAGGACACCTCCGGCCACTCCTGGTCCACGTCGTCGAAGACGTTGGTCACGCCCGCCAGTCGGCTCATGTGGCTGGCCATGCCGCTTTTCCCCGCCACGTAGGGGATGCCGTTGAAGACCGAGTACACCCACACGACCTTCAGCCCGGCGGGGCGCTTCTCCCCCGCGGCGCGGGCTCGGTCCAGGACCGCCCGCTGCTCGGACACCAGCTGGGCGGCGCGGTCGGAGACGCCCAGTGCCCTCCCCAGGTCCTCGAAGTCGCGGAACATCCGCTCGAAGGGCTCGGTCTTGCCGTCGGGGCAGTTGACCGCGCTGACGAACGCGGGCACGCCGAGCTGCTCCAGCTCGTCGCGCGTGCCTGCGCGGTCGGCGGTGAACAGCTCCTTGAACGAGGCCACCACCAGGTCCGGGTTGGCCGCGCGCAGCGGTTCGGCGGTGAGGACCTTCGGCGAGAGCACGGGGATCTTCGAGTACGCCTCGGTGTACTGCGGCGACACCTTGGTCTTGAGGTTGGCCGTGCCCGCGAGCCGGTCGCCGACACCCAGCGCCAGCAGCGTTTCCGTCGAGGACTGGTCCAGGGCGACGATCCGCTGCGGCGTGCCGTCGAAGGCGAGCCGCTTGCCGCAGCTGTCGATCGCGACCGCGCCGGACGAAGCGGGTGTGCTCGGGGCGTTCTCCGGTGTGGCGCACGCGGCGGCCAACACCGCTGCGGCGACGACGGATACCAACCGGGCGGAACGCGACATGGACCCTCCACTGCTCGATCAACGACTCGGCTACCCTGACACGATAATCATTACCAAATCAAGTCCCCCGCGAAGAGGAGTCCCGTGGTGCGTCTCGCTGTCCCCGCCGAGCGGCAATCGGCATCGGTGTTCCGGAACACCTCCTTCCTCCGGCTCTGGACGGGCACCACCGCATCCGGTATAGCCACGTGGTCGCTGCCGTTCATCCTCGGCCTGGCGGTGCTCGAACGGTCCATCACCGCGGTGGAACTGGGCATCGTGCTCGCCGCCCGCACGGCCGGTTTCCTCGCCGCCGTCCCGGTGGCCGGGGTGCTGGCCGACCGGCACGACCGGCGCCGGGTGGTCCTGTGGGCCGGTGTGGTCGCCGGGCTCGCGGCACCGGTGATCGCACTGGGCACGGGGCGCTCGGTCGTGGTGATGGCGCTGGCCGCCGCGGTCGTCGGCGCGGGGCAGGGCGCCTGCCGCCCCGCGTTCCAAGCGCTGACCGCCGAGGTCGTCGCCGAGGACCGGCGGCAGCAGGCCAACGCGGCCCTCACCCTCTCCGTGCGGGTCACCACGCTCGTGGCCCCCGGTCTCACCGCGCTGCTCGCCGTCGTGGTCGACACAAGGGTCCTGCTCATCGCCACCGGCGTGCTGTGGCTGGGCGCGGCGCTCATCCCCCCGGCGGGCACCGGCCGGGGCCGGACCGCGACGGACGACGCCGGAACGCGCTTCACCGCGGACTTCCTCGACGGCATCCGCGAAGCCCGCAGGCACCCGTGGTTCCTGGCGGGCCTGGGCGCGCTCACCGCGGTGATCGCCACCGGCTACTCCGCCACCGGCGTGGTGCTGCCGCTGGTCAGCCGGGACCGCTACGGCACCGAGACCGTGCTCGCCGCCGCACTCACCGCCTACACGCTCGGCGCGCTCGTCGGCGCGGTCCTCGTCGCTCGCTGGAAGCCCCGCGCGCAGGGGTGGACCGCCCTCGCGGGCTTGGCCTGCTACGGGTTCGCACCGCTGAGCCTGCTGCTCCCCGTCCCGGCCGCGGTGGTCGTGGCCGCCTACGTCCTGGCGGGCGTGGGTATCGAACTGTTCAACGTGCCGTGGTTCACGGCCACCCAGAGGGAGGTCGATCCCCGGATGCTGGCACGGGTGTCCTCATTGGACTTCCTGATGTCCTACGGCCTCGCCCCGGTCGGCCTGGCGTTGATCGCCCCCGCGATCTCCCACTTCGGTCCGGAACCGGTGCTGGCGGCCTGCGCGGTCATCTGCTTCGCCGCGCCCGCCGCCGCGGCGCTCGTGCCGTCCTCACGCGGTTTCCGGGCAGTCCGGTGACCGGCGTCGTCCCCGACCGCGTCGACGCCGCCGATCCCGATGCCCGCCGAGCGCTGGCCGAGGCCGGAGCGGTGGTGCTGACGGGGTTGCCCGCCGTCCCCGACTCGCTGGCCGTGGCCGCGGCGTGGCTGTTCGGCGCCGGCCTGCGAGAGCTGTTCCCCCACCGGACCAGGCGCTCGGTGGACGGTGACGTGGTGCCGTTGCACGCCGACAGCTTCGACGTCGTGGTCGACATCGGCGGCACTCCCACCCGTCGCCGCCACCCCGACGAGGACCACGTCCTGGTCATGCTCGCGCGACAGGCGCCCGCGGGAGGCGAGTCGTTCGCGCTCGACGCCCACATCTTCACCGACTCCCTGCCCGCGGACCTGAGGGCCTTCCTCGCCGACACCGACGTGGACCTCTACGGTCGGTGGGCGGGTACCCGCGGCCTGCCCGCCATCCCGAGGGTCGGCAGGCACGTCGAACACACCCGCACCGGTCGGCGCATCACCCGCCGCACCGACGGCGCAGTGCCGCTGCACCGCGACCCCGACTCCGCCCGCGTCACCGCCATGCTGGCCCGCCTCGGCGAGGAGATCGATCGCGTGCAGCCCACCCTGCCCCGCTTCTCCTTGGAGGTGGGCGACGTGCTCGCGCTCGACAACTACCGCTGCTGGCACGGCCGCGACCCCCACACCGGCGAGCGCGCCACCCACATCCAAACCCTGCGCACGGCCGACGCGGGCTGACCGACGCCCCCAGTGGCCCCACCACACCACTCCGGCGCGCCTGGACCGCTCGAACAGCCCTCACCCCTGACCGGACGAAGGAGTCAGGTCGCCTCCGGCCAAGCCGAGGACGACCGGTGACCGCCCGCTTGCCGGGGTTGCGAGTGGGGACGGCCCCGCCTGACGGGCGAGGCCGTCCCCTCATGGACGAGCGGCACCGACAACCGTCACAACAAGCCGCGCCGGTAGGCCGCGACGAGGCGCCGGGGCACCGAGAGCTTGCGGCCGTCGAGGGTGGTGACCGGAACCAGGTCGGGCACCACGGCCTTCCACTGCGAGCGGCGGTGGCGGGTGTTGCTGCGCGAGGTCTTCCTCTTGGGGACCGCCATGTCAGTGGTTCCTCTTCCCGTAGCGGCGGTTGAACTTCTCGACCCGGCCCGCGGTGTCCACCACGCGCTGGTTTCCGGTCCAGAACGGGTGCGAGTCCGAGGTGACGTCCACGGTGATGAGCGGGTAGGTGTTGCCGTCCTCCCACTGCACCGTCCGGGTCGACGTCACCGTCGACCGGGTGAGGAACGCCTTGCCCGTCGACTGGTCCCGGAAGACCACCGGGTGGTAGTCCGGGTGGATGCCCTGCTTCACGATTCCTCCATCTCGTCGTGCCACTCGGCGAACGGGTCGACGAACGTCAACTCGTCCACCAGTGCCAATTCCTCGTCGGTCACCAGCGCGGCGCTCAGCGCGGTGACGATCGCCTCCTGCGTTCCGGGTGCCGCGGTGATGACGACCAGCTCCTGCGACCGGTCGCCGTAGTCCGGGTCCCACGTCGCCGAGGCCGCCACCTGGCGTTCGACCGGGAACTCCGACCAGTCGTCCACGGCGGCCAGCCACGGCCCGAGGTTGCCCACGCTCAGCCCTCCACCCGCCGATTCCAGCCACAGCGCGGTGTCCGGTTGACTCGCCACCCACACGCGGCCGCGGGTTCGCACGACGCCGTCGAACAGGACGTCGAGCGCCTCGTGCAGCCGCATCGGGTGGAACGGGCGCCGTTGGACGAAGTGGACGACCGCCACCCCGTGCGCGGGTTCCAGCGGCGGCTGCCCGTGCAGCAGCGTGCCGAAACCGTCGTCGAAACCGCCCCGGCGCGCGCCGCCGGGGATGGCGGCCAGCAGGGCGGTGACGTCCAGCGCGTGCCGGTCGCGTCGTGGTGCGCGTGGGTTGAGCCGGTCCAACACGGAATCCAGCACCGGGTCGGACCCGGTACCGGCGAGCACCAGGGCGTCGGCGAACTCGGCCTGCCCCACGACGACCTGCGCCACGGTCCGGTCGTCGCCGTCGGCGGCGCCCAAGCCGCGGTCGACCATCGAGTCCTCGCCGGTGGCGTCGGCCAGCCACGTGCTCCGGTCCACCACGGTGATCACGGCTCCCACCCGGACGTCGGCCTCGCGCAGGGCGAAGCAGACGGCTTCGGGCTCCAGCGCGGGGTCCAGGTGGACCACGACCCGGCCGCCGAGCCGTTCGAGCAGGGGCAGCAGGTCCAGGCGCAGGGTGCAGGAGACGCAGCCGTGCGCGAGTTCCAGCACGGTCAGTTCGCCGTCGACCCACCGACGCACCACGCCGTCGGCGAGGTCGCGCAGGTCGTGGCGCACCAGCACCGATCCCGGACAGGCGCGCCAGAACTCCTCAGCCACGTCGTGGTCGGCCAGTCCGGCCACCAGTACGACCTCTGTTCGCATGTGCGCTACCCTAACGGAAATGATTGTCATTTCGGAAATGGAGGTTGGCGTGTCCTCACGGCACTGCCAGGTGACCGGGCGCGAACCCGGCTTCGGCAAGCAGGTCTCGCACAGCAACCGGCGCACGTCCCGGCGCTGGCTGCCCAACACCCAGCGCCGCCGGTACTGGCTGCCCTCGGAGAACCGGTTCGTCGCGCTGACGGTGTCCGTCAAGGGCATCAAGACCGTGGACCGGCGGGGCATCGAGTCCGTGGTCGCCGAGTTGCGCAAGCAGGGGGTGAAGCTCTGATGGCCAAGAGCACCGACGTGCGGCCGATCATCAAGCTCCGGTCCACGGCCGGAACCGGCTACACCTACGTGACCCGCAAGAACCGCCGCAACGACCCCGACCGGCTCGTGCTGCGCAAGTTCGACCCGGTCGTGCGGCGGCACGTCGACTTCAAGGAGGAACGCTGATGGCCAAGAAGTCCAAGATCGCCAAGGACCGGCAGCGGCGCGAGGTCGTCGCCCGGTACGCGGAGCGCAGGCGGGAACTGAAGGAACTCGTCCGCGCGGACCCCGCCCGCCGCGACGAGGCGCTGGCCGCGCTTCAGCGGCGGCCCCGCGACGCCAGTCCCACGCGGCTGCGCAACCGCGACACCGTCGACGGCCGTCCGCGAGCGTTCTTCCGCGCGTTCGGGCTCTCCCGGATCAGGCTGCGGGAGATGGCCCACCGGGGGGAGTTGCCCGGCGTGACCAAGTCGAGCTGGTAGGAGGAGAAGTGCCCCGCCCCGAACGCCCCGTCAAGCGCCGCTCGAACCTGCTGACCAGGGAGGGCTTGGCCACAGTGGACTGGAAGGACGTGGCGCTGCTGCGGAGGTTCATCTCCGACCGCGGCAAGATCCGCTCCCGGCGGGTCTCCGGTCTGACGCCGCAGCAGCAGCACCACGTCGCCACCGCGATCAAGAACGCTCGCGAAATGGCCCTGCTCCCCTACCCCACCAAAGGTCGCTGAGCACGTCGGTGTGCTCCGCCGCCACGGCGGAGCACACCGACCGCACCGTCCTCCACGACGATCACCGGGTCGACACGGCTTCCGCTGCGCGCGTTCCCGTCACGGTGCTGTCCGGCTTCCTCACCGCGGGCAAGACCACGCTGCTCGACCACGTGCTCGCCAACCGCGAGGGATGCCGGATGGCGGTGGTGGTGACTGCGAGAATGCGCCGAGACGCGATAGGGCGGCTTTCCGTGAAAATCTTTTGGTTTTCTTGGGCGGTCCTTGCGTTCGACCTTGTCGAAATGGTGTCGCCTTCGCCACACGAGTCTCAACCGAGTGGGGACGACGTCCATCGGGCATCATTCATCCAAGCCGGCCCGCAGCGGCGGGACCGGTCTCTCACCACTTCCGCGGTGGTCTAGGAAAGGACGCGAATGCTCGAGATCGACGGCCTCACGTGGGCCTTGACCATCGGCTTGGTCCTGCTGCTGTTGGCGGTCGACCTGGTCGTGGCGTCGGTGAGGCCGCACCGGGTCGGGTTCGCGGAAGCGACCGCCTGGTCGGTCTTCTACATCGCGGTCGCGGTGGCGTTCGGCATCTGGCTGTGGACGGCCCACGGCGGCGAGTTCGGAACCGAGTACTTCGCCGGTTACATCGTCGAGAAATCCCTGTCGGTCGACAACCTGTTCGTCTTCGTGATCATCATGACCACGTTCGCCGTGCCGGAGGAGCACCAGCACAAGGTGCTGACCTTCGGCATCGTGCTTGCCTTGATCATGCGCGGCATCTTCATCGCCGTGGGCGCCACGCTGCTCTCGCTCTTCTCGTTCATGTTCCTGCTGTTCGGCCTGCTGCTCATCTTCACCGCCGTGCAGCTGTTCCGACACCGGGACGAGGACCCCGACGTGGAGAACAACGCGGTCGTGCGCACCGCTCGCCGTCTCCTGTCGCTGTCCACGGAGTACGACGGCGGCAAGCTGTTCACCACCGAGAACGGCAAACGCGTCGGCACACCGCTGCTGATCGTGCTGGTCGCCATCGGCGGAATCGACCTGCTGTTCGCGCTGGACTCCATCCCCGCGATCTTCGGCGTGACCGAGGAGCCGTACATCGTCTTCGCCGCCAACGCCTTCGCACTGCTCGGCCTGCGGGCCCTGTTCTTCCTGGTGAAGGGTCTGCTCGATCGGCTCGTCTACCTGTCGACGGGTCTGGCGGTGATCCTGGCGTTCATCGGCGTGAAGCTGATCCTGCACTGGCTGCACGTCGACATCTCCTCCAGCGTGCCCGAGATCGCCACCCCGGTCAGCCTCGGCGTGATCATCGGCATCCTGGTCCTGGTGACCGTCGCGAGCCTGGTGAAGTCCCGCAAAGACCCCTCCGCCAAGGCACACCCCGGCTCCCTGCGAGCGCACCGGAACAACGATGAACGACGAGGGTGATCCGCCCGCGTGCTCACCCGGCGGCGGTCACACCGGGACCGCTGGCCGGTGTTGGAGTCGCACGGTCGCCGGGAACGTTCTCGACGTGGCCCGGGTCATCGGTTCTCCCGTCCTCGGTCGATCGCGCGGGTGGTCCGCTGAGCGGCGGGCAACGCCGCCCAGCGGGATCCGGGTGAACGGTCAGCCGAAGGCCTTCACCTCCAGCACGCCGACCGAGTTCGCCCCGCTCTGGAGCACCACCCGCAACCGGGTGGTGCTCACCCCGGTGAAGGTGACCTGGTTGTACTGGTTGAGCGCGGTCGGGTAGCCACTCGCTCCCGGCACGTCCGCGTAGGCGGTGCCGTTCCAGTACTGGAGCTTCCACGACGCGGGCAGGCGCACTCCGCCGTTGTCGTCGAAGAAGTAGACCTGCGCGGACTTCACGGTCTGCGCCGCGGGCCAGGTCAGTTCGCCCCACTGCTCACCGGTGTTGGGCCACGTTCCCCACCGCGGGTTGACCGTGTCGTTGGAGGAGGGCGGGTCGATCCCGTCGTTCAGGGCGGTCACGCTCTCCCATGTCGAGGTGTAGGACGCCGAGGGTGTCGCGGTCAACGCCAGGTTCGTCGTCGGCCCAGGACCCGGATCGGTTCCACCACCGCGGTGGTAGACCTTGACCTCGGTCAGCGCGGTCTTGAACCCCGAGGCGTGGACCATCTGCACCCGTATCCGCTGCGCGCTCACCGGGGTGAAGCGGACGACGTTGTAGTTGGCCTTCGGGGTGCCGGGCGTTCTCGACCGGACGGCGGTGTCGACCCACGCGCTTCCGTTCCAGTACTGGACGTTGTACGAGGCGGGGGCCCGGTAGCGGTTGGCCGCGCGGTCGTCGCGGAAGTACAGCCGCACCTCGTCCACGGCGCGGGATTGCCGGAGGTCGAGTTCGTACCAGTCGGTGCCGTTGGGGGAGCCGGAACTCCCCCACACGGGATCGTTGATCGGGAACCCGTCCACCGCCGCGCCGGTCGAGGTGCCCGAGGCCGTGTAGGACGCGGTCACGCCCGCGCCCTGGGCCAGGTTGGGGGTCGTCGACGTCAGGTCGGTGCCCGCCTTGGCGAACACGTCGACGATGCGGCTGCTGTTCTGCACGACGTTCTGCGGCGCCTGCGCCCCGGAGATCGCCGTGCTGTAGTTGACCACCCCCGCTCCGGACGGGAACGTGACCGAGCCGGTGGCCGGGTTGTAGAGCACCTTGGTCAGGCGGTCCACGGTGAAGGCCCTCGTTCCGTTGAGGTACACCGAGTAGCCCTGGGGAACGCCCGCGTAGCGGGTGACGCCGTCCGCCGGGTCGTCCCACACGACGCTGAGGTCCATGTTGCGCCAGCGCAGGTTGTTCACCGCGAACTGCGACCAGCCGATGGTGATCGGCGACAGCTCGACCTGGGCGTCGTTGCGGGGCCGCAGACCGGCGACGTCCTCGATGACGGTCCAGTTGCTGCTGCCGAGGATGTTGTGGTGGATCCAGGAGCGGTAGTCGATGGTGCGGGTGCCCGCGTTCCAGTCCGCCCAGAACTCGTTGGCGTCGGGCCACTGGGTGTTGCCGCCGACGTACTGGGACCAGGCATTCCAGTACAGCAGCTTCTTGTAGTCCTCGTTCGACATCCACTGGTTGGGGTAGTTGCGCAGCACCGAGGAGTAGAGCCGGAACTGCACGGTGGAGTTGATCGTGGAGAAGTTGTTGCTGCCGGGGAAACCGGCCGCCGCGGCGGCTGCCTTGTCGCGCTGGTTGGCGGTGTAGAACGGGAAGACCGGGTACTCGGCCGGGTCGTCGAACAGCCGCAGGGCTTCGCGGTACTGCTCGGTGTTGGGCATCAGGCCCACCGAGTACGGGTAATAGTTGTTGATCTCCTTCCACGGCACGTGCTCGTTGGTGGCGACGTGCTTGTGCTCCACCAGCTTGCGGTTCGGGTTCCACAGCGTGGAGACGACCCCGGTGCGGATCCGGTCGGCCAGCGCCTGCATCTCGGTGGCCTTGGCGGTGTTGCCGATGGTCGCGTAGGCCTGCTGCGCGGCCATGGCTCCGCTCCACACGTACGCGGTCTCGGCGCGGTCGAGCTTGCCCGCCCGCCAGTCGAAGGAGACCGCGTCGGCGTCGTTGCCGGTGAGTGCGCCCCAGTCGTACTCGATGACGCCGTTGCCGTTGCTGTCGTAGTAGGACAGCTGGCCCTTGGCGTCGCCTTCGGCGTACCTGGCCAGGTTGCCCGCGATGACCGGCTGGCCGCCGTGGACCTGGTAGCTGCGCCACGCGGCCTCGGAGATGTACTGGGTGTAGGAGTTGGACCAGTTCTCCGGGTCGCCGGGGTTGTCCATGAACCGGCCGCCCTTGGACGTCTGCCCTGCCGACAGCCACGGCCCGTAGGAGTAGACCGGGTCGCGCAGGTACTTCAGGTCGTCGATGTGCATCGGCTGGGTCAGGGCGATGGCGTTGTTGTAGCCGGTGACGCCCTCGATGGACACCGGGAACTGGTAGTCCTGGCCGGGGATGTCGACGTCGAGGTAGTTGTACCGCATGAGCCACCAGCGGTAGTAGATGTTCTTCTTGATGGCCGGATCGGGCACGTCGATGTAGGGGATGTTGTCTGCCCACCAGCGGTTGTAGGTCCGCACGTGGGTGGCGAACGCGGTCGCGGGGGTGTGGCCGCGGTAGGCGTTGTACTCGGTCGCCGACTCCGGGATCTCGTCGGTGAGGAACCCCATCACGACCTTGGTCGTCGCGGTCTGGCCCGCGGCGACGGTGATCGAGCGGTCCAGACCGCCGTTCGCGACGGCGAACCCGTCACCGGACAGGCGCGGGCGGATGGTGGTCAGGTTGTTCTTCACGAGCCTGCTGCCGGTCAACTCGGAGCCGGCGGCGGTGGTCGCGTAGGGCGAGGTCGCCCGCAGTTGCAGCGTGGAGGACGCGCTGCCGTTGTTGGTGATCGTCAGGTTCGTGACGGCGACGTTGTTGTGGGTGATGAACTTCGCCATGTCGACCCGCAGCGACCCGCTGGTGAAGACGCCCTTCCAGTGGCTGGGCGTCTGGACGCGGCCGCTGACCTGCTCGGCGAACGTGCCCGGCGAGATCGCGACGGTGTAGGCGTTCTGGCTGCTGATGTTGTCCCAGTAGGCGGCGTTGCCGCCGAAGCCGATGACGCCGGGGTTGTGGGTGTTCAGGTAGAGCCCGCGGCCGCGGGTCATGAGCCACGTGCCCGCCGGGTCGTTGCCGGGCCGGGCGAGCAGACGGTCCATCCAGAAGTCGGTTCCGGCGCTTTCCGCGTCGTAGATGGCCTTCATGGTGCTGCCGGTGCTGTAGCCGACCGGGGCGGCGGGGATGGCGGGCCCGGAGAACGTGGGGTAGCCGATGGTCTGGGCCGCGTGAGCGGTGGTCGTGGGGACCGCGGCACCCGCCAGGACGAGGATCGCGGCAGGCACCGCCGCCCACCTCGCCCGCTTGGCGCGTCTGATGGGGATCATGTCGTGCACCTCCGAGGATGAGCGGTCAGGCCTGGAACGCTTGCCATTCCAGGACTCCGGTGGAGTGGTCCGGTTTGGAGGTGATGCCCAGCCTCAGCCGGGTGGTGGTGACGGTGGTGAACGTGGTGGTGTTGAAGGTGTTGCCCGCGACCCCGCAGCCGGACTGGCCGGGTACCGGCACGTAGGAGCTGCCGTTCCAGTACTGGACCTGGCAGGAGGCGGGCAGGTCGATGCCCTGGTCGTCGTCGAACCAGTAGGTGGCGACCTTGTTGATCGAGCGGTTCGACGGCCACGTGTACTCGATCCACTGGGTGCCCTGCTCCGGCCAGTTGCCGTACGCGAGGTTGGCGCGGTCCTGGGAGTTCGCGGGCACGCCGCCGTTGTTGATCGCTTCCAGGT
Source organism: Umezawaea sp. cmx-9-4 (assembly GCA_049997955.1). Classification (GTDB taxonomy): domain Bacteria; phylum Actinomycetota; class Actinomycetes; order Mycobacteriales; family Pseudonocardiaceae; genus Umezawaea. Next base: position 20,768 of record JAEBDY010000026.1, read on the forward strand.
TCTCCCAGGCGGAGACGTGCGAGGTGGACCGGGTCGCCGAGGGCGCGATGTTGGTGCCCGGCCCCGTGCCGGTGCCGGGGTTCGGTGGTGGCCCGCTGGTGGTCTGGGTGACCCGTTGCATCGTGCCGTCGGCGTTGAAGTTCAGCAGGTCCACGGCGACGGACCGGCGGAAGTTGCCGCCGCCGGGCGCGTTGGCGTTGTGGTAGACCATGTACCACTGCCCGTTGAACTGCACGACGCCCGCGTGGTTGGTGGTCGAGGAGACCTGGCCGAGCACGACGCCGCGGTGCGTCCACGGGCCGAGCGGGCTGGTCGCGGTGGCGTAGCGTTGGCAGGCGTAGCTCGACGAGGTGACGCAGCCGTTGGTGTCGTTGGCGGCGTAGACCATGTAGTAGAGGCCGTTGCGCTTGAACATCCACGGCGCTTCCCAGTAGTCGGTCAACCCCGTGGGTGTGACGACCGGTCCATCCAGTTCGATCATGTTCGACTTGAGCTTCGCCGCGCGGACTCCCCAGTAGCCGCCCCAGTACAGGTAGGCCTGGCCGTCGTCGTCGGTGAACACCGTGGGGTCGATGTTGAGGCCCGACGAGTTCGGCGTGCTGTCGCTGATCAGCGGCCCGCCCTTGGCGTCGGTGAACGGCCCGAGCGGGCTGTCGCCGACGGCGACGCCGATGTCCATCCACCCGGCGCCGTTGCCGTTGACCGAGGTGTACCAGTAGTACTTGCCGTTGCGCGGTTCGACCTCGCTGGCCCACGCGTCCGCGCCCGCCCACTTGAACGTGCCGACGTTGGCCTTGGCCCCGTGGTCGGTCCACGAGGCGGCGTCGGTCGAGGAGAGCACCCGCCACTCGCGCATGAGGAAGTTGCTGCCGCCCGACGCGGCCTCGTCGCGGCCCGCGTAGACGTACATCGTGTTGCCGACGACGAGCGGAGCCGGGTCGGCGGTGTAGTAGGAGGTGATGATCGGGTTCGACGCGTGAGCGGAGGGCGGGACGAGAGCACCGGCCACGAGTGCGACCGCGGCGCCCAGCTTCACCGCCCGGTGTCGGAACGGCATGACTAACTCCTTCAACGGTGGGGAGGACTACTGGCCGATCGCGTGCAGGTCCGCGACCTCGCTCGCGGACAGGGCGCGGCTGTACACGCGGAAGCCGTCCACCGCGCCGTCGAGGTAGGGGTCGCCCGCGTACTGCGAGCGGCCGATCCAGTTCTGGCCCGTGCCGCCGAGAGCGGCGGGCCGCACCGTCATCGCGGAGTTGCGCGCGACCTCGGCGCCGTTCACGTGCAGGACGCCCAGATCCCCCTGCTGCGTCACGGCCACGTGCGCCCACACCCCGGTCGGCAACGGGGACGCGGCGTTGATCTGCTGCTCCCCCGCCGCTCCGGTGCCGGTGATGGCGAACCTGGCGCCACCCGCGGAGCTGCGCGGGGTGAGGAACAGGTACGCGTCGGTGCCTGAGCCGAAGTCGAACACCCGAGCCCACGTGGTGATCGCGTCGAGCTTCACCCACGCCGCCACGCTGAAAGCGCTGGCACCCGCCAGCAGCCCTGCGGGCAGAACGACGTGCGCACCGGAGCCGGTGAGGTCGACAGCGCCCCCGGAGCGTCCGGTGGTCCACCCGGCGCCGCCCGCCAGGGTGGCGGTGCGGCCGTTGCCCGTGGCATCCGCGGCGGTGCTGCCGGACCCGGCGTCGAACGGGTAGTGCGCGACGAACGGCGGGAGTGGCGGTGTCTCGCCGACGGTCCAGTAGACCGTGTACCGCTGGCCGTGCAGCCGGTGGAACGGCGAGAGCGTGACCGGGCCGGTGCTCGCGGTCGCCGTGTACTGCAACGGGGTCTGGGTCGCTCGGAGCGTCGAGGGTTGGAGGGTGGGCATCGACGTGAGGTTGGTGGTGCCGTAGGCGCCCGCGAGCACGATGGGCCCGTGCTTGACCGCCTGCACGGCCGGGTTGTCGGGGGCGCTCTCCCTGGTGAGGGTCATCGGCAGGGTCAGGTCGACGACGTCCCCGCTCGCCCAGGTGCGGTTGATCCTCGCGTACGTGCCCGGCGTGGTGGCGGTCTGCGCCACGCCGTTGACCCGGAGTTGGGCCCCCGTCGTCCACGAGGGGATGCGGACGCGCAGGTCGATGGCGCCCGAGCCGGTGATGGTCAGCTTGGTGGACGCGGTGTCGGGGAACGTGGTGTCCTGCCGGACGGTGATGCCGCGCCCCGGCCAGGTGAGCACCGAGGGGATGAACAGGTTGACGTGGAGGGTGTTGCCGGACTGGAAGTAGATGCTGTCGGCGTGCTTGGTGTTGGTCTCCATCCCGGTGCCGTGGCAGCAGGTGAAGTCGTTGTAGTCGTTGCTGTAGGTGCGGATGCCGCCCGGTCGCAGCGGCACGTAGTAGCTGTGGTGGCCGTGCTCGGAGTTGGGGTTCTGGCCTCCGAGCAGGTGGTTGTAGAGCGCCTTCTCGTGGAAGTCGAAGTAGTCGGCCCGGCCGGGATCGGTGCGGAAGAGCTGCCGGGTGAGCTTGAGCATGTTGTAGGAGTTGCAGCACTCGCAGGTGCTGTCCGACAGCTCCGAGGCGATCCGGCCGGGCGCTTTGAAGTACTCGCCGTTGGAGTTGCCACCGATCGCGTAGGTGTGGCCGCCGGTGACGATGGTCCAGAAGTTCGAGGCAATGTCGCGGTACCGCGTCGTGCCGGTGGCGTGGTACTCGCGGATGGCCCCGATCGCCTTGGGGATCTGGGTGTTGGCGTGGTAGCCGTTGAGCGCGTCGGTGTTCGCGGCCAGGGGGTCGAAGATCTCGGCGTGGTCGAAGTACTGCGCGCTCGTCAAGTGCGCCGGATCACCGGTGACCTGGTAGAGGTTGGCCAGCACCTCGTTCATGCCGCCGAACTCTGTTTTCAGCATGGCCTGCCGCTGGGCGTGGGTCAGGGCGCTGTTGCGGGTCCGCACCCAGCCCGCCATGCGGGTGAGCACGGTGAGGGCCTGCGCGTTGCCCGCGAGCAGGTGGACGTCCAGCAGTCCGGCCATGATCTTGTGCAGCGTGTAGTAGGGGGCCCAGACCGGTTGGCGCGCCTCCACCTTGGCGATGAAGCTCTCCGGGAACGCGGACAGGTAGCCGGACGTGTAGCCGGCGACCTGAGCCCGGTCCTGGCAGTTCGCGAGCTGGGTGACCAGGTGGTCGGCCTTGGCCGAGAACGCGGTGTCGCCGGTGCTCGCGTACGCCTGCGCCAGCGCGGTGAGCACGTGGCCGGTCGAGTGGCCGCGCAGTTCGGTGGTCGGCGACTCCCACCCTCCACAGGGGACAGCCGAGGAGGGCAGTCCGACGTTGAGGCGGAAGGTGCGCAGCAGCCGGTCGGGGTCGAGGAACCTGAGGTAGGCGTGGGTGCGGGCGGTGTTGGTCTGGAACGGGCCCGCGAGCAGGGCGACCGCGCCGAGCGGGAACGGCTCCGCCGACACGCCGGTGTCCGGCCGGGCCGCGGCGCCGGGAGCGGCGGTGGCGGCCGGGCCGGGGAGCGTGCCCGCGGCCGTTGCGGCGACGAGCACCCCGGCCCGCAGGACGGTGCGCCGAGTGGGGGTGGGCAGGGTCATGCGCGTCACCTTTCAGGGAGGGACGACACGGAACGGGCAGGGCGAGGCCACCGTCCCGTGACGCGACGGGGATCACGGGACGGTGGTGCGGGAGATCAGAGTCCGTAGCGGTTCTTGAGGTGGCGCCACCAGTCGCGCAGCATCCACCTGTCGAACTCGGTGATGGTGGCGGAGCTGCCCGCCTTCATGATGAAGTTGCTGACGCCGGACGGGGTCCAGTCGTAGAAGTCGTCGAGCCCGAACGTGTGGCCTATCTCGTGCAGGAGGATCGTCACGCTGTCGGCGTTGAGGTTGTTCAGGAAGTACTCGCTGCCCATCCGCTGGCCCCAGTCACCGCCCGCTCCACCGCCGAACCCGGAGGTGAGCCAGAGCGACTGGTCGTAGTGGCGGGCGACCCCGCCGGGGCAGTTGCGGTAGGCGCCGTCGCGGACGAAGAACCGGCCGCACGGCTCCGCGCACTGCGGGGCGTTCTCCCGGATGTTGTTCACGTAGACGTCGACCGAGTTGTCCGTCCACTGGAGCTGGGCGCGGTCGCGGACCGCCCAGCCGACGACCTTGATCGGCACGGTGGCGTAGGGCCAGTTGTTGTGGCCCGCCATCACGTCCATCCACTTCTTGTACTGGCGGGCGAGCTGCGCGTGGATCTGGTCGCGCTGCGCGGCGGAGACCTTGGCGGGCGAGTCCCACCGCACGCAGAAGTTGAGGTAGCCGCCGTTGGCGAAGACCTGGTCCCAGCCGTAGTTGCGGAAGCCGTACGGGTCGCCGTAGGTGCTTTCGACGTGCTGCCACACCTGGTTGAGCGGTGTGACGAGGTTGGCGGGCGGGTTCCAGGTGTCCGCCGCCGTGATCGGGGCCGGGCCCTCACCGGGGGTGGCCTGGGCCAGGCCCGTGCCGCTCGCGATGAGGATTCCCACGAGGGCCGTGAGGACCATGTCCTTCCACAGTCGTATCACCGTTGATACTCCTTGTGCTAGCAGGGATTCAGCCTTTCAGTGCACCGGAGGTGAACCCGCGCACGTAACTGCGCTGCATGAAGGCGAACAGCACGAGGCAGGGCACGGCCATGAAGACGACGCCCGCCTCCAACGCGGCGTAGTCGATGGATCCGTGACTGGCGGTGCGCAGGTTGACCACGGCGAGCGTGGTGGTGAACTTGTCGGTCGAGTTGAGCAGGATCAGCGGTGCGAAGAACTCGCTCCACGACGTCAGGAACGCGAAGAGCCCCACCGTGATCAGCCCGGGTCGGACGGCGGGCAGCATGATCCGCACCAGCGTGCCGAAGGTGTTGCAGCCGTCGACCCGCGCGGCCTCCTCCAGCTCCAGCGGGACGGCCTCGAAGGAGTTGCGCATCATGAAGATCGAGAACGGCAGCTGGAACATGATCAGCACCAGGCTCAGGCCGATCAGCGAGTCCTCCAGCCCGAGCCAGCCCAGCAGCACGTACAACGCGATCAGGATCGTCGCGTACGGGACCATCAGGATCGCCAGCGTCAGCAGGAACAACGCGTCCCGGCCGGGGAACCGGAACCGACCGAACGCGTAGCCACCGAGCGTCGCGACGAACAGCGTGCCGCCGACGGTCAGCGCGCTGACCGCCAGGCTGTTGAGGACGTGGTGCGGCCGGATGCCGTTGTCGGAGGTGAAGAGCCGTCCGTAGTTCTCCAACCCGAACCCCGTGCCGGTGCGCACCGACGCCCACCCGCTCCACAGCAGCGGGAACAGGAACAGGATCGCGAGTGCCGTGCCGGTGACGTAGTAGCCCCACCGCGAGGCCGTGCTGGATCCGGGCATGGCTCGATGACCCCTCACTCGGAGCGACGGCGCAGCACGCCGAACTGGACGGCGTTGAACACGACGAGCACAGCCAGCAGCGCCACCGAGATGCCCGCGGCCGAACCGAGGTCGAGGCGGATGAACGCCTCCCGGTAGATCACCATCACCAGCGACGTGGTGCTGTTGTCGGGACCGCCGCGGGTGAGGATCCAGAACTGGTCGAACGCGAGCAGCGATCCGGTCGACATCAGCGTGAGGACCAGCGCGATCGTCGGCCGCATCAGCGGCAGCGTGATCCGCCGGAACGTCTGCCAGCGCGACGCGCCGTCGATGCGGGCGGCCTCGTAGACGTCCAGCGGGATGGCTTGCAGGCCCGTGAGCAGGATCAGCATGGTGAAGCCCGCGAAGCGCCACAACACCAGCACCACCGCCGAGCCGAACGCGGACCCGGCGCTGCCGCTGGTCCACGAGACGTAGCCGTCGATGACGCCGAGCCAGGACAGCAGGTCGTTCACCGGACCGATCTCGTCGCTGAGCAGGCCGAGGAACAGCAGCGACGCGCTGGCGAAACCGACTGTCATCGGCAGGAAGAACGCCGTCCGCAGGAACCCGACGCCGCGGCGGCGGTGCTGGACCAGCAGGGCCAGGCCGAACGCGACCACGAACAGCAGCACCGTCATGACGGCGGTGTACTTGAGGGTGAACCAGGCCGCTGACACGACCAGCTCGTTGTCGGCGATGCCCGTGTAGTTGTTCGGCGCGTTGAGCGTCGGCTTGCCCAGCAACGGCCAGCGGTGCAACGACATCCAGCCGATGAGCCCGAGCGGCACCAGGAAGAACAGGCCCACCACGACCGCTGTCGGAGCGGCGTACGCGACGCCGACGAGAGCGCGCCACCGCCTGCCGCCGCTCGCGCGGGCGGTGGGCCGCTGCCGCGGCTCGGTTCGTTCCCGCGGAGGTGACGTCATCGTCACGGACATGGGTTCAGCCCTGCTGGAGCGACTTGGTGATGGCGGAGTTGCCTTCGGCGAGCGACCTGTCCGCGTCGCCGAACAGCGCGCCCCGGACGGTCTTCAGCCACGGGCTCTGCGGGTCGTTGAAGGAGGCGTTGAAGTTCTGCGCGTACGGCGTCCGCCCCTTCGCCACCAGGCTGTTGATCGTCACCAGCCGCGGGTCGATCGAGGAGTACTCGTTGGACGCCAGGTCCGTGCGGGTGGGCACGCCCTTGTTCTTCGCGACGACCTCGACCTGTGCCTCGTCCGACATCGTCCAGGCCAGGAAGTCCCACGCCTGCCCGGCTTTCTCGCTCGTGGCGCCGATGCCGATCGTGTCGCCGCCGACGAACGTCGACTCACCACCGGTGATCCCGGTGATCGGCGCGACCCCGACCTCGACCCCCTTGGCCTCCATCGCGCCGAGCCACACCGACGGCCCCGGGGCGATGCCGACCTTCCCGCCCTGCAACGCGCCGAGCCAGGTCGGGCCTGCCTCGTCCTTCGACGCGGGCGCCGCGGCGCCGTCCTCGTGCAGCGAGCGGTAGAGGGCGAACACCTCGGCCATCTCGGTGGAGTCGATCCTCGCGTGCCTGCCGTCCGGGTCGAGCACGTCGCCGCCCGCGGCCCACACCGACGGCCACAGGGTGAACTCGACGCAGCCGCCGCAGTTGCCGCCGAAGTAGGTGCCGTTGACGTCGCCGCCGAGCCGGTCGATCTTGCGCGCGTGGTCGGCGAACTCCCGCAGCGTGGTGGGCGGCTTCTCCGGGTCGAGGCCCGCCTGTTCGTACAGGTCCTTGTTGTAGAGCATCACCGACATGTCGATGGTGTGCGGCACCGCGTGGTTGCGCCCGTCCCACGTGGCCGCCTTCACGTGCGAGGGCGCCAGGCTGTCCTTGTCGGGGAACGCCGCGAGCCGCTCCGTCACGTCGGTCCACAAGCCCTGGGCGGCGTACTGGGCGGCGAACACCACGTCGGCGGCGAACAGGTCCGGCAGCGCTTTGGCACCGGCGGCCGACGCGAGCTTCGCCGGGTACTCCTCGTTCGGGTACGCGGTCACCTCCACCTGGTTGCGGTGGGTCGCGTTGTAGGCGTCGGCATAGGCCTTCGACACCGACTCGGTCGCGGCACGGGTCCACAGGGTCAGGGTCGACCCGTCGTCCGCGGTCGCGGCGGCGGAGTCCGTCGCGGTGCCGTTGCCGCAGGCCGTGACGGCCAGCAGGCCTGCCGTCACGACGGCGGCCAGTCGAAGACCTCTCGAGTTCACCGGTGTCTCCTCTTGGGTTGGCGGATGGATCAGGTGGTCGGCAGCCACACGCGCATGGTCGACGGACCTCTGCGGGCCCAGCGGTGGTAGGGCACCAGGTGCAGCGGCGTGGCGTCGGCGTCCGACGGCGGTTCGGCCGCCCTGTACGGCCACGGCGCATCGACGGGGACGTCGAACCGCACGCGCACCGCGACTCCCCCGTCGGTGTCGGTGGGCTCGGCGGTGACCTCGACCCGCAGGGCGTCGAGGTCACCGCCGTCGCCGTCGACCGACTCCGCGCAGAGCACGATCGGCCCTCGTTCGACGGCGACGCAGCCCCGCACCGCGTCGATCCGCGGGTCGGGACGGGTGAAGCGGGGCCGCATCGGCAGCTCCAGGCGGATCTCCTCCCCCACCACGAAGTCGCGGCGCACCACCAGGTCGCCGACCGGCACGGGGCGTCGTCCGTCCGCGGTCACGAGCACCGCGCCGACCGCCCACTCCGGCACCCGCAGGGTCAGCGGCCACGGCCCGCCGTCGGTCCGGGTGATCCGCACGGTCACGGCGCCGTCGTCGGGGTAGTCCGTGCGCATCGTCAGCGCGACCCGGCGGCCGTCCACGAGCGCCGTGTCGACCTCGGCGTCGGCGTACTGGTGCACCCGCAGCCCGTCGTCGTCGGCCGTGACCAGGTAGGTCGACAGGCTCGCCAGCAGCCGGGCGATGTTGGGCAGGCAGCAGGACACCTCGAACCACGGCGCCCTCGGCCCGCCGCCGAACCCCAACCGCTCCTCGTCGTCGGGCAGCGTCGTGGTGGGAACGCGCTGGTGCAACGTGTTGGCGTAGAAGAAGGACTGGCCGTCGTCACCGATGGCGGTGGCGACCACGTTGTAGAGGACGCGTTCGATGAAGTCGCCGTAGCGCCCCTCGCCGGTCGCCAGCAGGAGCCGCCAGGCGAGCATGATCGCGGCCACCCCGGCGCAGGTCTCGGAGTAGGCGCGGTCGGCGGGCAGGACGAAGTCGTCGCCGAACGCCTCGTCCTGGTGCCGCGACCCCATCCCGCCGGTGAGGTAGGTGCGCCGGGCGAGGGTGCGGTCGAACTGCTCGGCGACGGCCGCCAGCAGCTCGTCGTCGCCGTTCTCGACCGCGACGTCGACGGCGCCGCACGCCAGGTACAGCGATCGCACGGCGTGTCCACGCAGGACGGTCGCGGTCAGCACGGGGACGTCGTCACTGGCGTAGGTCCAGCCGAAGTGGTGTGGCGGCAGGGTCCGGTGACCGCGCCGGTCGAGGAACAGCGCGGCCTGGTCGAGGTAGCGCTGCTCACCGGTCACCCGCGCCAGCTCCACCAGCGCGACCTCGATCTCCGGGTGCCCGCACAGCCCCCACGCGCCGTCCGGCCCGAAAGTCCGGCACACGTGGTCGGCGGCGCGGCGGGCGACGTCGAGCAGCGGGGCCGCGACGCCTGCCCTGGCCCCGGCGACGGCGGCTTGGAGCAGGTGGCCGGTGCAGTACAGCTCGTGCCCCGACGCCAGGTCGCTGTAGCGGGGCCGCTGGCCCTCGCGGCCGAACGCCGTGTTGAGGTACCCGTCGGGCGACTGCGCCGAGGCGATGGCGGCGGTCAGCTCCTCGACGTCGGAGACCAGGTCGCGGTCGCCCGTGCGGCCCACCTCCCAGGCCATGGCCTCGACCAGCTTGTAGACCTCCGAGTCGGAGAACTCCCGGCCCCGCCGGTCGGGCGATCCGGGACCTCCGGTGGTGAAGTTGCCGGTCCACCCGAGCCGGTCCATCCACGACCGGGCGTGGCGCACCGTGGCGTCGCCGTTGACCTGCTGGCGCGCGGCCCAGAAACCACCGGTGATCCGCACCTCGCCGAGCCCCAACGGGCGCAGCACTCCGCGGGACGGCACCACCGGGCGACCACCGACGAGATCGGTGTTCCGCGACGTCACAGTCATCCGGATCCTCCTACGACCTCACGCTGGGACCGTTCCCAACCATCGTGCTGGAGCCACGATGGCGACCGAAATCGGTTTCGGCAATCTGCCATTCGTGTTACGGGAATGTCACCCGCTGCGCTCTCAGCACAGCTTTCGATGCGTGGTTACAGTCGAACCGGCAGTCGAAACCCGGTCGAAAGGTTTTCGGTGAACAAGAGACGATCCGACGTTGTGACCCTCAGCGACGTGGCCAGGCTGGCAGGCGTCTCGATCGCCACCGCCTCGAAGGCGCTCAACGACCGCGCCGAGGTCGCGCCCGCCACCCGCGACCGCGTGCTGCGCTCGGCGGCCGAACTCTCGTTCCAGCCGAACGCGCTCGCCAGGGGGCTGATCTCCGGACGCACCCGCACCATCGGGCTGCTCACCGACGAGCTCGCCGGGCGCTTCTCCATCCCGATCCTGCTCGGCGCGGAGAACGCGCTGGCGAACGAGCAGATGTCCGTGCTGCTCTGCGACGCCCGCGGCGACGCCATCCGCCGCCAGCACTACATCCGCACCCTGCTGGCCCGGCAGGTCGACGGCTTCATCATCCTCGGCGACAGCAATGACCTCCGCCCCTCGCTCACCCGCGACATCCCGGTTCCGGTCGTCTACGTCTACTGCGAGTCCACCGATCCCGACGACTTCTCCGTGCTCGCCGACGACGAGGGCGGAGCCCGGCTCGCCGCCGAACACCTGGTGTCGTTGCGGCGCAGGCACATCGGCCACATCACCGGCCCGCAGTCCTACCGGGCCGCGCGCGACCGCGTCACCGGGCTGACGGACGTGCTGGCCGAGCACGGCCTCGCCCTCGCGGGCGGCGCGCCGCTGCACGGCGAGTGGTCGCAGCGCTGGGGCAGGCAGGCCGCCCGGATGCTGCTCGCCACCAGCCCCGAGGTGGACGCGATCTTCTGCGGCAACGACCAGATCGCGACCGGCGTCGCCGACACCCTCACCGACCTCGGCCGGAGCATCCCCCACGACGTCGCCGTCGTCGGCTACGACAACTGGGAGATCTTCGCCGCCGACTGCAGACCCCCGCTCACCACCGTCGACCTCAACCTGGAACAGCTGGGCACGACGGCCGCCACCCACCTGTTCGCCGCACTCGACGGGCAGACCCGCTCCGGCGTCGTCCGCCAACCCTGCAGGCTCGTCGTCCGCGACTCCACCGCACCACTCCCCTCCCGGTGAGTGGTGCGGTGGAGTCGTCGCACGACGTCCGGAGGTCGAACGAGTCGGAACAGGGCCGGGCACGGTCGGTCCACTGTGGACTTCTCCGACCACGCGGCGCCGCGTCGACGTGGGACAGCGGCCCTGCCCGTCGAGTCCGCTCCTCGCGGCCTGGATCAGGTGAGCGCGAGATCAGAGGAGGGGAACGTGCCGTGGCCCGGGTTGACGTCGACCTCGCCGGCGCGGCCGTCGCATCCCCGGTCGGGCTTGAACGCCAGGTAGGTTCCCGCCGAGCAGGCGATGGCGAACTCCGCGTCACCACCCACCACGACGTTGCCGGACAGGTTCGCGCCGTCCTGGACCAGGGCGTTGTCGCGCACCACGGCGTTCCCGCCGACCGTGCCGCCGTTGACCCAGCCCAGACCCTCGATCCGGGCGTTGCCGGTGACCGTCGCGCGACCCATGACCGCCGCCTTCGGACCGACGTGGACGGTGGACGCGACCGTGGCGGTGTTGGCGACCCATCCACCGCCGTTGGCGTGCCAGCGGCCGCCACCGGTCGGAGCGGGTTTGACGTGGCCCGCTTCGAAACCGGACGGAGTGGCACCGGAGACGCGGAACTCGTAGGGGTAGCGGCGCGCCTTGTCGTAGCCGTCGAGGAAGGCGTAGCGGGGCACGGTGTTCGGTGCGCCGGCGACCACCAGCCAGACCTCGCGCTCACCGGGTTGGAGCTGGAAGGTGATCTGGCCGTCGACCCCGACCGTCACCGGTGAGTAGCGGGGCACGCCGTTGCGGACCGCGACCAGGCCGAACGCCCAGCCGCTCGCGCCGGTCTCGGCATGGCCCTTGACGCGGACCTTCACCAGCGCGCCGTCGGAAGCGGCCGTGAGCTTGACCTTGTTGAAGCCGTAGTCCGACGGTGCGACTCGGGTGTTCATCCGGAAGTGGCCGGCCGCGAGGTCGACCGGTTCGACCGAGCCGCCGTTGTAGGCCTTGAGGAAGCCGGAACCGTAGACGTTGTCGAGGAACGGCACGAGGGTGGCGCGGTTGCCGAAGTCCCAGGTGACGTTGCGCGTGGCGTACTCGCCGATGCGCCGGTTCAGCTCAGCCTGGGTGATGCCGGACAGACGCCGGTAGACCTCCAGCGGGTGCTCGTCGGTGCGCGCCTCGTTCCAGATGCGGTTGAACATCGCGAGGCCGTCCCGGTCCTTGACGTACTGCATCAGCATCCAGTTGCCGTAGTGGTGACGGCTGGAACTCCAGTACAGGTTCTCCGACCTCAACCACCGGGTCAGGTCACCCGCCGCGGTCGTGGGCAGCGCCTGCATCGCCATGAACTCCGCACCGGTCTCCCAGAACGTGCCCGCGTACGGCGCGGTGAGCCCGTACCCCGGACGTCCCATGGAGGTGTACGCCTGGAACACGTGGCCCAGCTCGTGCGCCAGCCCCCACGAACCGGGTAGCGCCGCGCCCGGTGCGACGTTGATGATCCCGACCCGTCCGTCCACCGACCCACCCGTCGCCCACGCGTCCAACGCGGTGCGGTTCCACGTGCGGGTCACGATGACGATGATCTTGTGTTGCGCCAGCAGCCCGGTCTCCGGCGTGAACCGCATCGTGTTCACGTAGAACGAGTACAGGTTCTCCAGCTGCGTGATGACGCTGTTGGGATCGAAGTTGTACGGCGAGGGCGCGGAAACCGGATTGGTGCCGGACCGCTCCCCCCACAGCAGGATGAAGTTGGTCGATTCACGGGTGCGCTCGGACGCCCAGGGCACCTCACCGGTCTGCGTCCACCTCGCTGGGAGGTAGACCGACTTCGCCACCGCTTGCGCGGTCGTGGCTTGCACCACTCCCGCGGCCATCACCACCACCATCACCATCGCGAACCGTTTCAGCAGTTCAGCTGCTTTCATGGTCTTGGTGCGCCTTTCTACTTGCGTGGCAACGATTGGCGGCGGATCGGTGCGGTGCGGAAACGCTCCTGCGAGGAGGGTGATCGCCGAAACCCTTTTCGGCAAGACCTTCGCCGAGCTTCGACGAATCGAGTCGAACGGCGCGGTCCATTCGATTCGAACACCCGAAACCGCGGGAATCCAGGCCACGAAAGCGCTCCCGGCGGTGCAGATGACGATGTCGCCCGGATGATCGTCCATCCGGACCACTCCAGAAAATAGTCGGTGACTCACGGCTACCGTCCACAAAGGAATTGGGCTGGACGGAGGGCGGGGCTTGATCTGTCCGAGTGAATGAAACGTCGTCGGGGCGCGCGGTGATTGACAGCTCCCTCTTGGGAGCGCAACGGTACGCACATCTTCTGGGAGCGCTCCCAGACATCGTTGGCCCTTGGATTCTTCGCACAAAGGAGTGCCGATGTTGGGTAGAACCGTGCGGCGACGCGCTGTGCTCGCCGTGATGGGGTCCGCGATGTCGCTCGTGTGCGCCGCCCTGGTGGCTTCCACGGGTTCGTACGCGAGCAGCGCCTCGGCCACCTTCGCCTGCAAGGTGGACTACGCCACCAAGGACTGGGGTTCGGGCTTCGGCGCCACCGTGACGATCGGCAACCTCGGCGCGGTGCCGGTCACCGGGTGGACGCTGACCTACTCCCACACCGGGAGCCAGGCCTTGCAGCAGGGCTGGAACGGTGTCTGGTCCCAGGCGGGCAAGCGGGTCACCGTCACCAACACGACCTGGAACGCGACCATCCCCGCGAACGGAAGCGTCAGCGCGGGCGCCAACTTCTCCTACAGCGGCGCCAACACCGCCCCGACGGACTTCGCGGTCAACGGCGCCGCCTGCACCGGCACTCCCCCGACGACCACCACCACGACGACCACGACCGGGCCACCACCGACCTCCGCTCCGTCGCTGAAGGTGTCGGGGAACAAGCTGGTCACGGCGAGCGGGGCGCCTTACCGGTTGCTCGGCGTCAACCGCGCCAGCGGCGAGTTCGCGTGCGTGCAGGGCAAGGGCATGTGGGACGGCGGCCCGGTGGACCAAGCCTCGGTGAACGCGATGAAGGCGTGGAACGTCCGCTCGGTGCGGATACCGCTGAACGAGGACTGCTGGCTTGGTCTGTCCGGCTCGCCGAGCGGCCCGGTCTACCAGCAGGCGGTGAAGGACTACGCGAACCTGTTGGTGGCCAACGGGATCAACCCGATCCTGGACCTGCACTGGACCCGCGGCCTGTACACCGGCACCACCTCGGCCTGCTCGGACGTCGCCGCGACCTGCCAGAAGCCGATGCCGAGCATGCAGTACACGCCGACGTTCTGGACTCAGGTGGCCACCGCGTTCAAGGGCTCGAACGCGGTCGTGTTCGACCTGTTCAACGAGCCCTACCCGGACGCGGCGAACAACTGGTCGGACATGGCGGCCGCGTGGCGCTGCCTGCGCGACGGCGGCACCTGCACCGGCTTCGACTACGAGGTCGCGGGCATGCAGGACCTGCTCGACGCGGTGCGCGCGACCGGCGCGACCAACGTGGTCATGTCCGGCGGGTTGACCTGGACCAACGACCTGAGCCAGTGGCTGGCCCACAAGCCGAGCGACCCGACCGGCAACCTGATGGCGTCGTGGCACTCCTACAACTTCAACGCCTGCGTGACCGCGGCCTGCTGGGACAGCCAGATCGGCGCGGTGGCCGCGCAGGTGCCGGTGCACGCCGGTGAGATCGGCCAGGACACGTGCGCGCACGACTACATCGACCAGGTGATGACCTGGCTCGACGCGCACCGCCTCGGCTACACCGCCTGGACCTGGAACCCCTGGGGCTGCACCCAGGGCAACGTGCTCATCCAGGACTACAACGGCACGCCGAGCGCAGGCTACGGCGAAGGCTTCCGCGCGCACCTGCTCGCCGTCACCCCGTAGTCACCCCGGCACGGCTCGGCCTGCCGTCCACCAGCGGCGGGCCGAGCCTCCACAAAGGACACGACAATGCACCGAAAGCCCTTCCGCCACAGCTTCATCGTCCCCTTGCTCGCCGCGCTCACGGCAGCGCTCACCTTCTCGGTGACCGTGCCCGCGCTTTCGATGTCCGCGCCCGAATCCTCGGCGGCGGCCCCGATTCGGATCATGCCGTTGGGCGACTCCATCACCGCGGGCCCCGGCTGCTGGCGCGCCCTGCTCTGGGACCAGTTGCAGCGCAACGGGTACACCGACATCGACTTCGTCGGTTCCCAGCCGGGCGGCGGGTGTTCCGTGCCGCACGACGGCGATCACGAGGGGCACGGCGGCTTCTCCGCCACCGGCATCGCCGATCAGAACCAGCTGCCGCCCTGGTTGGCGGCGGCCCGGCCCGACGTGGTCCTGATGCACCTGGGCACCAACGACATGTGGGGCGGCCACATCCCGCTCGACACCGTCCTGGCCGCCTACACCAAGCTCGTCGACCAGATGCGGGCGAACAACCCGGCCATGAAGATCCTGGTCGCGAAGATCATCCCGATGGAACCCGGCGGCTGCGCCGACTGCCCCCAACGGGTGGTGGCGCTCAACAACGCGATCCCCGGCTGGGCGGCCGGGAAGAGCACCGCGCGATCACCGATCACCGTCGTCGACCAGTGGACCGGGTTCAACGCCGCCACCGACACCAACGACGGGGTGCACCCGATCGACTCCGGCTTCCGGAAGATGGCCGACCGCTGGTATCCCGCCGTCGCCACGGCCCTCACCGGCACAACGCCTCCCACGACCACCACGACCACCACGACGACCACTCCACCGACCACCGGAGGCTGCACGGCGACCTACCGCGTGGCCAACCAGTGGGGTGGCGGATTCCAGGGCGAGGTGACCGTGCGCAACACCAGGGCGACCCCGACCTCGGCCTGGACCGCCACGGTGCGCTTCGCCAACGGGCAGCAGCTCACCCAGGCCTGGAACGCCGCCGCCACCCAGAACGGACCGACGATGACCGCGCGCAACGCGGACTGGAACGGGAGCCTGGCCCCTGGCGCCTCCGCGGGATTCGGCTTCCAGGCGAGCTGGACGGGGACCAACGCCCCACCTGCGGTCGACTGCACCGTGAGCTGACACAACCCGGTGGTGCCCGTCGCCCGAGAAGCACCTCACCTCGTGTGCCACCACCGCTGGTGTGCGCTCGTCGCGTTGCCGATGACGGCATCGCGGCCCGAGGTCGTCCCTGAACCGGACGCCCTGATCCCGGACAACGCTCCGGGATCAGGGCGTCCTGCGTCTGCTGGGTCGAAGTACCCCGAACAGTCCACAGGGACGCGGTCGATCCGGTCCACTCGCCGGGCCCGTCCAGGCGACGGCCGTGCCGTCAGGGGAAGGCTGTGCGGAGGGTGGCGAGACCGCAGGGACCCAAGGCCAGGGCTCGGGTGTGGAAGTCGTGGGCCGCCAGTCCGGTAGCTGCGGCTCGGTCGGCCAGGTCTCGCCAGGCCAGGGCACCCCAGGTGTAGGTCAGGGCCTGGGCGGGCCAGGCGGCGGAACGCAAGGCGGTGAAGTACAGGCTGCTCGCCGGGAACGCCGACTCGTCCGACAGGAAGGCCGCCGCGCGGTCGAGCGACCAGGGGTCGCCGGTGTCGGCCAGCGGGACGCCGGTGTGCACCGAGAGGTCGGCCAGGGCCATGGCCGCGTTGAGGCGCAGGCCCAGGAGGTAGCCCAGGTGCTCGGCCGGAGTCGGGAGGCCTCCCGCGGCGAGCATGAGGCCCTCGGCGTGGACCGCCCAGCCCTCGGAGTTGCCCGCGACCGCCGCGTGGCTGGGCCACTCCCCCGATGCCGCACCGAGTTGCAGGTGGTGACCTGGGAGGCCCTCGTGGTGAACGGTGGTCACCTGGCTCCAGACCGGCATCGGACTGTCGGCCGACGACAGCGGCCAGACCAACCGGGCCGGGCGGGTGCCGTGGGCGGCGGGTGGGAGGTACCGGACCGGGCCCGGTTCCAACGGGACGTGGACGTCGATCCCGCCCACGTCGACCGCGGGCACATCGCGGGCCGCGAGGGTGGCGGCGGTCTCCAGGCGGGAGGTGATCCACGCCCGCAGTTGGTCCGGACCCGTCACCTCCCAGGTCGGATCGGCGTTGTAGGCGGCGCAGGCGGCCTTGACGCCGTCGGGCGCCAGAGCCGCGCACTCGGCGCGGAGCCTGCCCAGTTCGGCGAGGAGGACTTCGCGCAGCCGCGCGAGTTCGACGTCCTCGCCGAGGTGGAACCGAGCGGCGGCGCTGTAGCGGTCCACGCCCACCCCTGGTTCGGTGCGCGCGATCGGCAGCACCTCCGCGGCCAGCACTTCGGCGAACTCGGCGTACCCCGCGCGGGCGATGGCCGCGGCGGGGGTGTCGCCGAACTCGGTCCCGCCGACCGCCCAGTGACCGGCCGCGCCGAGCACGCTCTCGACCTGGAGCCGCGCGGGCGGCACCGGGGCGGTCCGCAGTGTCTCGGCGTACCCCCGCAGCACCCCCGGCACCGCCGACAGCGAGGCCGCCAGAACGTCCGCGTCGGCATCGCGGGCCACGCTCATCAGGTGCTCGCGCAGCAGCGTTGGCGGGCTCGCGACCAGGTTCAGCTCGGCGTCGAGGAAGGCCGCCGCGTACCCGGCCTCGGCGTCGATCCGCTCGGTCACGGCGGGCGAGCCGCCAAGTGCGCGCAGCCGGTCCGCGCGCGCCGACCGTCCCGCTGGGGAGTAGTCGGTGAGCGCGCCGGGGATCACCGGGGCCCCCGCGAGCGAGGCCCGGATCGGGTCCAGTGCGGCTTGCGCGCCGGTGAAATCGGAAATCGAAACCGGTGTGGTCGTCATGCCTTCGTCGTCTCCGCGGTCCGGGGCGCGCTCTCGCGCCGGGTCAGCCCGTTGTGCAGCGGGCCGGTCATGGCGGTGGTCACCAGCGTCATCAGCACCAACGCCAGGTACAGCGCGGGCGGGATGATCCCGGCGGTGTACGCGGCCTGCAGCACCACCAGCTCGGTCAGGCCGCGGGTGTTGAGCAGCACCCCGAGTTCCACAGCCGCCTTGGGCGGGCAGCCGCCGAGGCGGGCGCCGAGGTAGGTGCCGCCGACCTTGCCGAGCACCGCCAGCCCGGTGGCGATCCCGGTCGCCGCCCACGGCACGCCCGAGACCCCGGCGGCGAACACCCCGATGCCGGTGACGAAGAAGAACACCGGCACCAGCACCCGTCCACCTCGTGCCACCACCTCGACCGCGCGGGTCCAGGGGCCCTCGCGCCCGTCAGCGGGCAGGGCGAGGCCGAGGACCAGGGCCAGCAGGATCTCGTTCACCCCCCATGCCCTGGCCAGCACCGACAGGCCGATCGCGGCGAGTCCGATGAGGACGGTGCGGATCGCGCGCGAGCCGACGTGCGTCGGGACGTGCCGCAACACCCGGCTGAACACCGCGGCTGCCACACCCGCGCCGAGCAGGAGTGCGGTGCGACCGAGCACCGCCTGGACCGACCCGCCCGCGGCGAGCGTGATCGCCAGCGCCAGCACCGCCCAAGCCACCAGGTCGATCAGAGCGGCGGCGCTCAGCGCCAGCCTGGCCACCGGGGTTCGCAGCCGTCCGCGCTCGAGCAGGATGCGGGCCAGCACCGGCACCGCGGTGACCGTCAGCGCCACCGCGAGGGTGAGGGTGAACGCCGGGTCCGGGGCGTCGCCGCGCAGATCCGGACCCTGTCCCCGCACCCAGGCTGCCATCAGCAGCCCGGCCGCCGCGGGGAGCACCAGGGCGCCGAGCGCGGTCCACACCAGCGCACGGGCCCGCGGCGCGACGGCGCCCACCTTGAGCTCGTGGCCGACGCCGACCATGAACAGCACCAGCCCCCCGTGGGCGACGAGGTCCAGCACCTCCAGTCTGCCGCCGCCGAGCAGTGCCTCCCGCAGGCCGGAACTGCCCGCCCAGAGCAGCAGCGGCCCGGCGAGCAGGCCGAAGGCGATCTCACCGACCACTTCGGGTTGGCGCAGCACGCGGGCCAGCCACGCGCCCAGACGCGCGGCGGCCAGCGTCGTGGCCAGCGCGACGAGCGCGAGCGCGGTCCAGCGCAGGGCGTCAGGCATCGGTCGGCTCCGATCGAGGTCCACGGCAGGGGGAAGGAGAGGGCTCGGCTCAGGTGGTGACGCTGAGGAACCCGTTGGCGGTGCGGGACCGGGCGACCACGCTGGCCACGGCGGCGCGGCAGCCGACGCCGAACTTGGTGAAGACCCGCGCCAGGTGCGCCTCGACGGTCTTGTCGCTCACGCCGAGGCGCTGGGCGATCTGGCGGTTGGTGTGCCCGTTGGTGACCAGGTGCGCGACCTGGCGCTCGCGGGCGGTCAACGCGCTGAGGCCGCCACCGTCCGGGCCCGTCGCGGCCTTGGCGAGCTTGCGCTGCTCCAGCATGGCCCGCTCCACCAGCCCGGTCGCGCCGCACTCGCGCAGCAGTTGCTCGGCGCGGAACAGTTCCGCGCCCGCGGTCCGCTTCCCGGCGGCCACCAGCGCCGAGGCGGCCACCAGCCGGGCCCGACCCGCCGACAGCATCCGGCCGCGCGCGGTGAAGGCGGTGTCGGCGCGCGCCGCGGTGACCGCCGCGGCCGCCGGATCTGCCTCGGCGACGACGTGGGCGTGGGCGAGGTCGGCGAACGGGGTGAAGCGGTCGCCGAGGCCCGCGGCCAGCGCTGCCCAAGCGCGCGCGCGTTCGGTGCGGCCCGCGGCGAGTTCGATGCGCACCAGGAGCTCGACCGCCTTCGCCCGCGCGGCGGGGAAAACACTGGTCAGCGCTGCGCTGCCAGGCTCGTCGACGCCGACCACCACGGCAGCGGCGGCAAGTGCGCCGTTGGCGTCGCCGTGCGTGAGCTGGGCCTCGGCGAGGCCCAGCCAGGCCAACGCCCACCACAGGTCTTGCGCCCGCCCGCTGACCGCGGTGGCGGCCAGTCCGGCCTCGACCGCCGCTGTCCCGGCGCCCCGACCGGTGAGGGCGCGGCACTGCGCGAACAGCGCGGCGGCGCGCAGCCGCGGCATCGGCAGGACGGCGGCCGCCTCGACCGCCTCGTCGGCCCGCTCGACGGCGGCGTCCACCGACCCGAGATCCAGCAGGGCCGCCGACAACGCGCCGAGCAACCGGGGCAGGTCGACCGCCCGCCCCTTGGCCCTGGCCAGCGCGAGCACCTGCTCCAGGTGGCGGACCGCGCTGGAGGGGGCACCGACGTGGATCTCGCACCACGTCAACCAGACCACCGCGTCGAGGTTGGCCAGCAGGTCGTCGTCGGTGAGCTCATCGGCCCGCGCGGCCGCCTCGGCCACCAGCGCGTCGGCCGCGTCGTACTCGCCAAGCGCGATGCGGGCGAACGCCGCCGCGGCCAGCGCACTCGTGTGCAGGCCCCGGTCGTCGAGATCGGCCGCGGCCCGCACCGCGGCGTCGACGCGCCCGAGTTCCAGGTCGACCCGGTGCACCCCGGCGAGCACGGCGTTGATCGTGCGTTCCACCACCAGCGCGACCCACTCCGCGCCGCCCTCCTCCGGCGCGGCGCTCAGCGCGTCGCCGGTGCGGGTGACCGCCTGGTTGTACTTGCCCAGCAAGCGGGTCGCCACCGCGCGCTGGGCGACCAGCCGCGCGAACGCGTGCCACTGGTCGGGTTCGAGCAGGTCGATCGCCTGGCTGAGGGCGGCCTCGGTGTCGAGCAGCCTCCCCGCCCTGGCGTGCGCCTCGGCCAGCGGCAGCAGCAGTTCCCGGCGTCTGCCCCGCAGGTCCGCCCGGTCGGGTAACAGGCGCAACGCGGTCTGGAGCCACTGCGCGGCCGAGCCGGGATCGCGGTCGAGCGCGATCAGCGCGGCGTCGGCGAGCACGGCGGCGGCCTCGGTGTCCCCCGCGCTCGCGGTGCGCTCGACGTGCGGTGCCAGGACGGGCGCGGCGGCCGCGCGGGCGCGCAACACGTGCAACGCCCTGGCGTGGGCGGCGATCCGCTCCCCCGGACCGATCGCCCGGTAGGTCACGTACCGCACCACCGGGTGCCGGAACGCGAAGCGGGACGAGGTGCCGAGCTGGCGGACCAGGTCACGGCCGGAGAGGTCGTCCATGGCCGGGAAGATCCCGTCCGGCCGAAGTCCGGCGACCTCGGCGACCAGTGACGGCTCGAACGGCTCACCGAGCACGGCAGCGGCACCGAGCACGGCCCGCGCGGTCGGGTCCAGTGCCGACAGCTCGGCCTGCAGCACCGCGGTGAGCCGCGGGCAGGGGCCGTCCGCGTCGGCGTCGTCGCCGTGCCGCGCCTGGGCCAGGATCTCGAGGTAGCAGGGGTTCCCCCCGCTGGCCCGGTAGAGCGCGATCCGATCGGCCCGGTCCGACTCCGGTGCGACGGTGCCGAGCAACTCGTCGGCGGCGGGGAGGTCCAGCGGCCGCAGGTGCAGCACCTGGTGCAGACCGAGCCGGGCGGCCGCGCTGAGCGGGGCGGCCAGCCGGGTCGCGGACTGCTTGGGGCGGTGAGCGATCACGAGCAGCACCGGCCCGGACGGCGGGTGCCGCACGAGGTGCACGAGCAGTTCGACCGATTCCAGGTCGGCCCAGTGCACGTCGTCGAGCAGCACCGCGAGGCCGTGTTGACCTGCGATCTCGACGAGCATGTCGCGCACCGCGCGGTGCAGTTGCCTGCGGTCGTCGGTCCCGATGGGCGCCGCGGCCGCCGTGCGCGGCAGGCAGGCGAGTTTGGCCAGCGCCGGGTCGGCGAGCAGCGCGGCCCGGCGCTGCGGATCGATCCCGGCCAGGTAGGTGTCGAAGGCGTCGGCGAAGAGCGCGAACGGCGTGTCCCGGTCGGCCTCGCTGCCGCGCCCGCTGAGCACTGCCATCCGCGAGGCCGCGGTGTCGTGGTGCAGTTCCAGCAACAGCCGGGTCTTGCCGATGCCCGGTTCGCCGATGACCTCGACGACCCGGCTGTGCCCGCAGCCGACCTCGGCGACCGCGCGGGAAAGCACGCGCAGTTCGGCGCTCCTCCCGAATATCGTGCGGGTCGCCGCTCCGTCGCGTTTCACGACGGCAGAGAGCAGACAACGTGGGCCCGGCCGACGAAGATGATCTTTGTCGGTGGCACACCAATACCCCAGCTCGCGTGCATTCGGTACTCCTTAACCCCCAGGCGCAACGGTCTAAATCTTGTCTACGTGGTCAGGACAATCCATACAAGCACGCTGCGTAAACTCACCCGCTTAGCCCATCCATAATTTACGCAGCGTGGCTGGGCCTTGGATAGTGCTGCTCTGTCCGGATGCCTAAGGGTTTTCCCTAACTTGTCCGGCAGCTTCCGGCCCGCATAAGCTCGCCACTGCGACAAGGAGAGCAGTCACGTCTGCTCCGGTACGGCCTAGGCCGAATGCGCAAATTTTCAGAAAATTTTCAGACAAATCCGACCGCACCCCCACAGCGTATTCAGCGCTCCACCGCGAGCGCCGGGAGGGGTGTCACAACATATCGAGAGCGGAGCGGGAATGCGCGAACTAGTGGATTCGACTCCGATCGCGGCCGATCCGATCGCGCTGCGCGCGCAGATCGCCGAGAACGGGTACGTCTTCCTGCGCGGACTGCTGGATCCAGCCCCGATCCGAAAGCTGGCGCAAGACGCACTCGGCGCATTGCAGCGGGCGAACTGGCTGGCCGCCGGCGCCGATCCGGCGACCGCCGCCCTGCTGCCACCCGCGCGGGACTTCAAGAACGCCGATTTCGTCGAGGGCTACGCCGCGGTCCAGCGGATCGAAGCCCTGCACGCGCTGCCGCACGACCCCGCCCTCGCCGCCGTGATGCGCGCCCTGGTGGGCTCGGACGTGTTCTGCCACCCGCGGAAGGTCGCCCGACTGGTGTGGCCGACCAGCCTGGGCACCACTCCTGGGATCTACGTGCACCAGGACTTCGTCGTCGAGGGCGTCGCGGACATGTTCACCACCTGGGTGCCGTTCGTCGACTGCCCGCGCGAACTGGGCGGTCTCGCGGTGCTGACCGGGTCGCAGAACGACGGGGTGCAAGCCAGGTTCGACCAGGTCAACCCTGATGACGACCGGTGGGCGAGCACCGAGTACCAGGTCGGTGACGTGTTGGTGTTCCACTGCCTGACCGCGCACGGCGCACTGCCCAACCGCACCGACCGGCTGCGCCTCTCGGCCGACTACCGCTGGCAGTCGGCGGCCACCCCGGTGCCTGCGGATGCGCTGCGGCCGCACCTTTTCGGCGCACTGCCGGACTGGGCCGAACTGGGAGCGGACTGGACGAACCGCGACTGGACCACGCCACCCGACGGGCTGCGGGTGGTGGAGCGGACCGGTGGCGAGGCGGCCGCGGTGCCACCGTCGCGGTTCGTCACGGTGCCCGAGCAGAGTCCCACCGAGGGCGAGCACGTGGTGCTGTCCGGACTGTTCAACAACATGCGGGACGCGTTCCGCCCGGCCAAGGCAGGCGCGCGTGCGGCACGGGTCGACTACCGCATCACCGGCGAGACCGGTGCCGAGCACCGCTGGCAGGTTGTGGTTTCGGGGGGCGAATGCACCTTGCGGACCGATCCGGAACCGCTTGCGGAGGTCACCATCCGCTCCGCGTTCACCGACTACCTCAGGATTGTGTCCGGAAAAATGGATCCAGGGGTCGCGCTGAGCACCGGGAAATTGCGCATCGAGGGTTCCCTCGAACTCGCGGTCGAACAGCTCGCCTGGTTCCGGGATTGAGACGGGGTTCGTTCTGATGATTTTCCCTACTTTTGGCTCTTTCGCTGACCTGCTGCACCACCGGGCGGATCAGACCCCGACTCGCGCGGCATACCACTTCAGCACCGGGCCGGACAACGAAACATTTTCTTACGGCCGTTTGCAGAAGGAGGTGATGTCCGCCGCAGCCACGCTGCGTGAACACGCCCAGCCTGGCGAGCGGATTTTGCTGATGCCCGCCCCCGGACCAAGTTTCGTGGTGTCTTTCCTCGCGGCCCTGCATTCCGGGCTGGTGGCGGTGCCCAGTTACCCCCCGGTGAACCGGCTCAACCTCGACCGGTTGCGCGCCGTCGCCGCGGACGCCGATCCCGTCGCGGTGGTGGCCGAGGGTCCGGTGCTCGACCTGCTGCCCGCCGACGACCCGGTGTTCCGCGGCTTGGCCCGGATCGACACCGCCACGCTGACCGAGGGCAACGGTGTCGTCGACCCGACGACCTCGACACCCGCGTTCCTGCAGTACACCTCGGGCTCCACCGGCTCTCCCAAGGGAGTGCTGGTCAGCCACGCCAACCTGATGCACAACTCCGCGGTCATCGCCCGCCAGATGCGCTTGGACGAGGACTCGACGCTGGTCAGCTGGCTGCCGCCCTACCACGACATGGGGTTGGTGGGCGGTGTGCTGCAACCGCTGTTCTCCGGGTTCCCGTGCGTGCTGCTCTCGCCCCTGGAGTTCTTGCAGCAGCCGATGAAGTGGCTGCGGCTGGTGTCCGAGCACGGCGCCACGGTCAGCGGCGGCCCGGACTTCGCCTACGAACTGGCCGCCCGCCGCTACCGACCGGACGAGGACGACGACCTCGACCTGAGCCGCTGGCGGACGGCGTTCTCCGGTTCGGAGCCGATCCGCCCCTCGACCCTGGAGCGGTTCACCGAAACGTTCGCACCGCGCGGTTTCCGATACTCGTCGTGGTTCCCGTGCTACGGCTTGGCGGAGTCGACGCTGTTCGTCAGCGGAGGCCCGGTGGGCGCGGAACCCGTCACCCGGGTGGTCGGCGACGAAAGTAGGGACGAGGCCGTCGAACACGTTGCGTGCGGGGAGATCGCGGAAGACCTCGACGTGCGGATCGTGGCCCAGGACGGCGACGCGCCGCTCGAAGAGGGTGAGGTCGGCGAGATCGCGGTCGCGGGCGCGAGCGTTTCGGAAGGCTACTGGAACGGCAGGGAGAGCGCGCAGTTCGGCTTGCGGCTGCACGGGTCCACCGCGCCGTTCCTGCGCACCGGGGACCTGGGGCTGATCGAGGACGGGCAGCTGTACATCACCGGCAGGCTCAAGGACGTCCTCATCATCCGCGGGCGCAACCACTACCCGCAGGACGTGGAGGCTTCGGCCGAGCGCGCGCACGACCTGGTCCGGGCGCACGGTGCGGCGGCGTTCACCGCTCCGGGCGATGACGGCGACCGGTTGGTGGTCGTCGTCGAGGTCCTCCGGCGGGACGACGGCGTGGGACTGCCCGCCGCTGTGGCCGCCATCCGCCGCAGGGTGGCCGAGGAGCTGGGTCTGCACGTGCACACCGTGGTCCCGGTGCGGCCGCGCGCGCTGCCGCGCACCGCCAACGGGAAGCTGCGCCGCCGGGAGTGCCGCAGGTTGTTCCTCGCGGGCGACCTCGCCGCCGTCGTTCCGGGGGCAGGGCGATGAGCGTGCTGGAGGGCCTGGTCGCGCTCACCGCCCGGCTGCTGCGGGTCGACCCGGCCGAGGTCGGGCCGGACTCCGCTCCGCTGGCGCTCGGCTTCGACTCGCTGCTGGCCATCGGCTTGGCGCACGAGGCGGAGAGCGAGTTGGGCGTGCGGGTGTCGGTGGCCGACGTGCTGGCCGGGAACACGCTGCGCCACTTGGCGAGCGCGGGTGCGGACCTGCCCGCGGCACCGCCGGGTCCGCGCGCGGTCGAACGGCCCGAGCGGCCGCCGCTGTCGGCCGGGCAGCGGCGGATGTGGTTGCTCGACCAGCTGAACCCCGGTGCGTACGTGCTCGCCGCGGTGATCACCCTGCCGGACACCACCGACGTCGCCGAGCGGTTGTCACGGGTGGTCGCCCGGCACGAGGTGCTGCGCACGGTGTTCCCGGTGGACGGCGGCGAGCCGCACCAGCGGGTGCTGCCGCCGCGGCCGGTGGTGCCGATCACGCTGCCGGACCGCACCGCAGCGGTGGCCGCGCTGACCGCCGAACCGTTCGACCTGGCAACGGGTCCGCTGCTGCGCGCCGCGCTGGTACCCGGTGCCGGGGTCGTCGGTGGCACCGATCTGGTCCTGGTGGCCCACCACATCGTCTGCGACGGCTGGTCGTTGGGCGTGCTGCTGGGAGAACTGGTCGCCGACGAAGCCCCGCCGCTGTCCCTCCACTACGCCGACTACGCGCTCTGGCACCGCGAACTCCTCGACGGCGGGGAGCGGAAGCGCCAGCTGGCGCACTGGCGAACCGTGTTCGCCGACCTGCCTGCCCCTCTGGAACTGCCTGCCGACCGACCCCGTGGTGGCACGCCGGTCGGCGCGGTGCACGAGCACGTCCTGCCCGCGGACCTCCGGGACGCGCTCGCCGGGGTGGCCAGGGCGCACGGGGTCACCGAGTTCACCGTGCTGCACGCCGCTTACGCCGCGTTCCTGTCCCGGCTCACCGGGCAGCGCGACGTCGTGGTCGCCATCCCGGTCGCGAACCGGCCGGATCCGGCGCTGGACCCGTTGATCGGCTTCTTCGTCAACACCGTGGCCCTGCGCACCGACCTGAGCGACGACCCGGCGTTCGACGTGCTCCTGGGCCGCTGCCGCGACGTGGTGCGCGACGCCCAGGACCACCAGGACCTGCCGTTCGACGAGCTGGTGGAAGCGCTTGCCCCCGACCGCGCACCGGGGGAAGCCCCGCTGGCGCAGACGCTGCTGTCGTTGCGCCGCAGGCCTTCCCTCGGCTCGGCGAGCGCGGTGGAGCTGCCCGTGGGTGGGGCGAAGTTCGACCTGTCGCTGGAGGTGGAGGACACCGGCGCGGAGTGGTGGCTCCGGTGGGAGTACAGGGCCGACCGGTTCGACGCGGCCACCGTCGCGGGCTACGCCGGGTGGTTCACCGTGCTGGTGGACGCCGCGGTCGACCGGCCGCGGCGACCGATCGGGGAGCTGCCGCTGCTCACCCCGGCCGAAGCGACCGCGCTGGTCGACCTGGGCGAAGGCCCGGTCGTCGAGGACGTCCCGGACGCGGGGGTCCGGTTCGCGGACGCGGAGCGCCGCTTCGCCGACCGGGTCGCCCTGCGCGGGAACGGCACCACGCTGACCTACGCCGAACTCGGCACCCGCGCGCGTGCGCTGGCCGCGGAACTGGTGGCGCGGGGCGCGGGCCCCGAGACGCTGATCGGGCTGTACGCGGGGCGCGGGACGGACACCGTGGTCGCGCTGTGGGCCGTGCTGCTCGCCGGGGCCGCGTACCTGCCGCTGGACCCCGCCCACCCGCCGCGCAGACTCGCGGCCGTCGTCGAGGCGACCCGGCCGCTGCTGGTGCTCGCCGAGCCGGGGCTGCCCGAGCTGCCCGCGCCCACCCGGCCGTTGCGGCCGACCAGCGTCGAGTCCTTCGTGGACAGAGGGGTCGCGCCGGGGAACCTGGCCTACGTGCTGCACACCTCGGGATCGACCGGTGTTCCCAAGGGGGTCGCGGTGACCCGCGCG
This sequence comes from Umezawaea sp. cmx-9-4, assembly GCA_049997955.1. Classification (GTDB taxonomy): domain Bacteria; phylum Actinomycetota; class Actinomycetes; order Mycobacteriales; family Pseudonocardiaceae; genus Umezawaea. The sequence goes on from JAEBDY010000026.1 coordinate 47,814, forward strand.
AACCTGGCGAACCTGCTGCGGGCCATGGATTCGGTGCTCGGCGGGGGCGAGCCGCAGACCTGGCTCGCGCTCACCAGCACCGCCTTCGACATCTCCGTCGTCGAACTCGTCTGGACGCTCACCACCGGCGCCACCGTCGTGCTGCCCGACGAGCGGCCGGTCGTCGACCAGCTCGACGGCGTGACCCACCTGCAGACCACCCCGTCCTTCGCGACCAGGCTCCTCACCACGGCACCCGGCGCGCTGACCGGCCTGCACACGCTGCTGCTCGGCGGCGAGGTGATCTCCCCGGCCCTGCGCGCGCTGCTGCGGGACCTGCCGAACACCCGGCACGTCAACGGGTACGGCCCCACCGAGGCCACCGTCTACGCGACCACGGCGCCCATCGACCCGACGGCCGACCGCTCCCCCATCGGGCTGCCCGTGTCCGGCACCACCGCCCGACCGCTGGACCGCGGTCTCGATCCCACCCCGACCGCGGGCGAACTGCACCTGGGCGGGGCCGGGGTGGCACGCGGCTACCTGGGCGACCCGCGGCTGACCGCGGCCCGCTTCCTGCCGGACCCGCACGGCGAGCCCGGCGCGCGGATGTACCGCACCGGCGACCTCGCGCACGTGGATTCCGACGGCACCCTGCACTACCACGGCCGTGAGGACCAGCAGGCCAAGGTGAACGGGTACCGGGTCGAGCTGGGCGAGATCACCGCCGCGCTCGTCGCCCACCCCGGTGTGCGCGACGCGCACACCGCGCTCACCCCCGGCCCGACCATCACCGCCTACCTGGTGGGCGAGGTCGACCCGGACGAGGTGCGCGCGCACCTCGCGGGGCTGCTGCCGGTGTGGCTGCACCCGACGCACCTGGTGCCGATCGCCGAGCTGCCGCTGACCGTCAACGGCAAGCTCGACGCCAAGCGGCTGCCGCTGCCCGAGCGCGTCGAGCGGGTGCACGCCGCGCCACGGGGGCCTGCCGAGGAAGCGGTCGCCGGGGTGTGGACGCGTTTGCTCGGCGTGGAGAACCCCTCGCGCACCGACGACTTCTTCACCCACGGCGGCCAATCCCTGCTCGCCGCCCAGCTGACCGCCGCGCTGCGCGGCGAGCTGGGCCGGGACCTGCCGGTGCGCGCGGTGTTCGAACACCCGACGATCGCCGCGCTCACCGCGTACGCGCTGTCCTGCCCGCCGGTCGACCACCGGGTCGTGGTGGCCGACCGACCCGCGCGCCTGCCGCTGTCCGCGGCGCAGTGGCGGATCTGGGTGCAGTCGCAGCTGACCGGTACCGACGCCTACGTGATCGCGGGCGCGGTGCGGGTGGTCGGCGACCCGCCCACCACGCTGCTGCGTGCCCGGTTGGACGCGCTGGTCGCCCGGCACGAGGCGCTGCGCACCACCTTCCCGACCGACGCGGACGGACCGCGCCAGCTCGTCCACCCGCCCGCGCCGGTGCCCCTGCCGGTGCTCACGCCCGAGGAGCGCGAGGGGTTCCTGACCCGCGGGTTCGACCTGGCCGAGGGCCCGCTGCTGCGCGCCGCGCTGGTACCCGCCGACGGGGGCGCCGAACTGCTGATCGCCGTGCACCACATCGTCTGCGACGGCTGGTCGCTGGCCGTGCTGTTCGACGAGCTGACCGGCGGGGCCGTCCCCGAGCTGACCGTGCAGTACCCCGACCACGCGCTGCACGAGGCCGGCCGGGACCACTCGGCCGACCTGGCGCACTGGGCGCGGGTGCTCACCGACCTCCCCGACCCGCTGCGCCTGCCGGCCGATCGACCGCGCCCGGCCGAGTGGGACGGGCGCGGTGGTGAGCACCGGCAGGTGCTCGACCCCTGGTTGGCCACACGGCTGCGCGAGGTCGCCGCAGCGCACGGGGTCACGGTGTTCATGCTGCTCACCGCCGCGTTCTCGGTGCTCGTGGGGCGGCTGTCCGGCACCACCGACGTGGTGGTCGGCACCCCTGTGTCGCACCGCCCCGACCCGGCGCTGGAGCCGTTGGTCGGCCTGTTCCTCAACACCGTCGCCCTCCGGGTGGACCTCGGCGACAACCCGACCGGGGCCGAACTGCTCGGCCGGGTGCGCGAGACCGTGCTGGCCGCTCACGAGCACCAGCGTGCGCCGTTCGAGGACGTGGTGCGGGAGGTGGGCGTGCTGTCCACAGCGGACACCCACCCGGTGTTCCAGGTGCTGCTGTCGGTGCGGCCCGACCTGCCGGAGGTCGTCGAGGCGGACGGGGTGGCCTACCACCCGGTGGCGCTGAGCACCGGGACCGCCAAGTTCGACCTGTCGGTGGAGGCCGTCGGCCTCGAACGGGAAGCCCCGGAGCTGCGCTGGGAGTACCGCGCACAACTGTTCGACGCCACGACCGCCGCCCGCTTCGCCGGGCACCTGCGGGTGCTGCTGACCGCCCTCACCGACGCCCCGACGGCCCCGGTCGGCACGCTGCCGCTGCTCACCCCGGCCCAGCACGCGGCGGCGGTGGCGGTTCCGGAGCCCACGACGGCCCCGATCGCGACCGTGAGGCTGCGGGACGCGGTCGGCCGCTTCGCGGACCGCACCGCGCTGGTCCAGGGCGACCGGCTGCTGACGTACCAGGAGTTCCACGACCGTGCTCACGCGGTCGCCGCGAAGCTGCGCGAGCTGGGGGCCGGGCCGGAGCGGCTGGTCGGCCTGCACAGCGTGCGCGGGATCAACACGGTGATCGGGTTGTGGGCGACGCTGCTCACCGGGGCCGCGTACCTGCCGCTGGACCCGACCCACCCCCCTGCCCGGCTGCGTGCGATCGTGGCCGACGCCGATCCGGTCGCGGTGCTCACCGAGTCCGGTGCGGGCCCGGTCCCGACCGACGGCGTCCCGGTGCTGGACCTGGGTGCCGACCGCCCGGCGGTGGGGGCGGACTGGCCGCGGCCGCACCCGGCCTCGCTCGCCTACGTGCTCTACACCTCCGGTTCGACCGGCGCCCCCAAGGGCGTCGCGATCACCCACGCCAACCTGGCGAACCTGCTGCACGCCATGGACGAACTGCTCGGCGCGGACGAGCCGCAGACCTGGCCCGCGTTGACCAGCCCGGCGTTCGACATCTCGGTGGTGGAGCTGATCTGGACGCTCACCACCGGGGCCACCGTCGTGCTGCCGGATACGACCGCGGCGGACGACCTGTCCGGGATCACCCATCTGCAGACCACACCGTCCAACGCCGTCCGGCTGCTGACCGGAGGCACCGCCGCGCTGCGCGGTCTGCGCGGGCTCCTCCTCGGTGGCGAGCCGATCAGCCAGGCGCTGCGCGACCTGCTCGCCGACCTCACGGGGACCAGGCACCTCAACGGGTACGGCCCCACCGAGGCCACCGTGTACGCCACGACCGCGCCCATCGATCCGGCCGCCAGGGACACACCGATCGGCAGTCCGGTCGCCGGGACGGGCGCGGTGGTGCTGGAGCCCGCCGGGCTGCCCGCGCCCGACGGCGTGGTCGGCGACCTCCACCTGACCGGCGCCGGGGTCGGCCGCGGCTACCTCGGCAACCCCCGCCTCACCGCGGCCCGGTTCGTGCCGGACCCGCACGGGCCGCTCGGGGCGCGCGCGTACCGCACCGGAGACCTGGTGCGCCGCGACCCGGACGGGGTGCTGCGGTTCACCGGCCGCGTCGACGACCAGGTCAAGGTCAAGGGCTACCGGGTGGAACTCGGCGAGGTCACCGCGGTCCTGGTCCGCCACCCGGCGGTGCGGTCGGCGCACACCGGGCTCGGCGCGGACGGCGCGATCGTGTCGTACGTGGTCTGGGCCGATGAGCCCGCACCCGCGGCGCTGGCCGCGCACCTGGCCGAACTGCTGCCCGCCTGGGCCCGTCCCGCGGACCTCGTGCCGCTGGCGGAACTGCCGCTGACGGTCAACGGCAAGCTCGACACCCGGCGGCTGCCGGTGCCCGAGCCGAGGGATCGGCGCGGGCGGGCCCCGGAAAGCGGTGCGGAGGAACGGGTCGCGGCCCTCTTCGCCGAACTGCTGGCGGTGCCGGTGGACTCGGCCGAGGCCGACTTCTTCGGGATGGGCGGGCATTCGCTGCTGGCGACGCGGCTGGCCACCCGGCTCGGCCTGCCGCTGCGCGCGGTGTTCGACCACTCCACGGTGGCAGGCCTCGCCGCTGTCCTGCCCGAAGCCGGAACCGCCGTCGAGCCGACGCGGCGGGAACGCCCGCACCGGCTGCCGCTGTCCGCGGCGCAGCGCAGGCTGTGGTTCCTGGAGCAGTTCGCCCCCGGCGGTTACGCGGTGCCGGTGTCGGCGCGGATCCGTCCCGCCCCCGACCGGGACGCGCTCGCCGCCGCGCTCGCCGCGCTGGTCGCCCGGCACGAGGCGCTGCGCACCACCTTCCCCTCCGACGCGGGCGGACCGGTGCAGCACATCTCCCCGCCCGCCCCGGTGCCGCTGCCGGAGATCACCGCGGCCGAGCGGGACGCGTTCACCGCCGCCCCGTTCGACCTGGCCGAGGGCCCGCTGCTGCGCGCGGCGGTGATCGCGCACCCGGACGAGGACGAGCTGGTGCTGGTGCTGCACCACGCGGTCTGCGACAACTGGTCTCTGGAGCTGCTGCTCGACGAGCTGGTCGACCTGCTCGGCGGCACGGTCCCGGTGGCGCCCGCCACCCAGTGCGCGGACCACGCGCTGTGGCAGGCGGACCTGCTCGCGGGTCCCGAACGCGAGCGGCAGCTGGCGCACTGGCTGGACCGGCTGGCCGACCCGCCCGCGGGCCTGCCGCTGCCCACCGACCGGCCCCGCCCGCGCGACCCCGCGGTGATCGGGGCCCGGCTCACCCGCGCGTTGCCCGCGGACACCGCCGCCTGCCTGCGGGAGTTGGCCGCGAGCCGGGGGGTGACGCTGTTCAGCGCGCTGTACGCCGCCTACACCGCGACCCTGGCCAGGGTCGGCGGACAGGCCGACGTCGTCGTGGGCACCCCCGTCGCCAACCGCACGCGCCCGGAACTGGCCTCCGCGGTCGGGTTCCTGGCCAACACCCTGGCGCTGCGCACCCCGGCCGAGGCCGACACCCCGTTCGGTGAGCTGCTCGACCGCTGCCACCAGCGGGTTCGCGACGCCCTGGACCACCAGGACCTGCCGTTCGAGGACCTGGTGGAGCAGTTGCGGCTGCCGCGCGACCACACCCGCAACCCGCTGTTCCAGGCCATGCTCACGCTGCGGCACGAGCGCGGTCCGCGCACCAGCGCGAACGGCCACACCGTCACCGCCGAGGGGCGGGACACCGGGGCCGCCAAGGTCGACCTGACGCTGGCCGTGCGGGACACCGGGACGGGGCTCGAGCTGTCCTGGGAGTACCCGACCGCGCTGTTCGACGAGCACACCGTCGCCGGGTTCGCCGACGCGTTCACGACCCTGGTGGCCGCCGCGGTGGCCGATCCGGGCACACCGGTGGGCGCGCTGCCGCTGCTCCCGCCCCGGCAGCGAGCGGCCGCGCTCGCCGCGGGCACCGCTCCCGCGGCCGACGGCTGCGACGTGCCGGTGCTGGACCGGTTCGCCGAACAGGTCTCGGCCGTCCCGGACGCGGTGGCGTTGCGCGACGACAGCACCGCGATGACGTACCGGGAGCTCGACTCCCGCTCCCGCGACCTCGCCGCGTACCTGCGGACCCTCGGGGTCGGCCCGGACACGCTGGTCGGGTTGTACGCGCACCGCTCCGTGCCGCTGGTGGTCGGCATGGTCGCGGTGCTGCGCGCGGGCGGGGCGTACCTGCCGCTGGACCCGGCGTACCCGCCGAGCCGGGTGCGCGCGATCCTCGACCACGCACGTCCGCCGGTCGTCCTGCACGACTCCCCGCTGTCCACGACGGACGCGGTGCGCCTGGTCCCGCTGGACGTCGACCTCCCGCCCGCGCCACCGCCCGCCGACCTCGCCGCACCGGACGACCTGGCGTACGCCATCTACACCTCCGGGTCGACCGGCGAGCCGAAGGGCGTGGCGGTCACCCGCGCCAACCTGGCCACCTCCACCGCGGCCAGGCTGGCGGTCTACGGGGGTCCGGTCTCCGGGTTCGTGCTGGTGTCCTCGCCCGCGTTCGACACCTCGGTGGCGTCGATCTTCTGGAGCCTGGCGACCGGGGCGGAGCTGTACCTGCCGCGGGCGGGCACCGAACTGGACCTGGACCGGTTGGCGGCTCTGCTGCGCCGCCCGTCGGCGACCCACCTGGTGTGCCTGCCGTCGCTGTACCGACTGCTGCTGGACCGCTTCCGCGACGAGCCGAGCGCCCTGCGCGTGGTGGCCGTGGCAGGCGAGCCGGTGGACCCGGACCTGGTGGCGCGGCACCACGAGGTGCAGCCGGAAGTGCAGCTGCACAACGAGTACGGGCCGACGGAGAACACCGTGTGGAGCACGGTGGCGCGGCTCTCCCCCGGTGCGGCGGCGCCCATCGGGTTCCCGGTCCCGGGTTCCGGCGCGCACGTGCTCGACCCGCGCGGCGAGCCGTGCCCGAACGGCGTGGTCGGCGAACTCCGGCTCACCGGCCCGTGCCTGGCCCGCGGCTACCTGCGCGACCCGCGGCTCACCGCCGACCGGTTCCGCCCCGACCCGCACGGCCCGCCCGGCGCGCGTGCGTACCGGACGGGGGACCTGGCGCACCGGGACCCGACCGGGGCGCTGCACTTCCGGGGGCGGTCCGACACCCAGGTCAAGATCCGCGGGTACCGGGTGGAGCCGGGCGAGGTCGCCGCGGCCCTCCTGGCCCACCACGGGGTCGAGGCGGCGCACTGCGTCGCGCGGCCGGGGCCGGAACTGGTGGCCTACTTCGTCGGCACCGCGGCGGTGCGCGAGCTGTCGGCGCACCTGGCCGAGCACCTGCCGCCGTGGCTGCGGCCCGCGCACCTGGTCCCGCTGCCCGACCTGCCGCGCACCCCCAACGGCAAGGTCGACGCGCGGGCACTGCCCGCGCCCACGCGGGACACCGCACCGACCGCCGCACCCACCACCCGCGTGGAGGAGGAGGTGGCCGGGGTGCTGCGCGAGTTGCTGGGCCACAAGGACATCGGGGGCATCGGTGTCGACGACAGCTTCTTCGACCTCGGCGCCCACTCGCTGCTGCTGGTGCGCGCGTGCGACCTGCTGCGGCCGATGCGGGCCGACCTGCGGGTGGTGGACCTGTTCCGCTACCCGACGGTGCGCAGCCTGGCCTCGTTCCTCTCCGGGACCGCGGATCCGGACCAGGGGTCCGCCGTGGACGCCGCACCCGCGGGGGCAGCGGTGGGCCGGTCGCGGCTCAGCCGCCGCCGAGCCCGACTCACCACCGACACCGTCCTGGAGGGACCGTGACCACGCACCTGCCCCGCGCGCTGGCGGGCTCCGCCGATCCGGTCCCGGCACCGGTGGACGCGATCGCCGTCATCGGCCTCGCCGGGCGCTTCCCCGGCGCCGCCGACGTGGCCGCGTTCTGGGCCAACCTGCTCGCGGGCGTCGACTCGGTCACCGACGACCCGGAGACCGGGGCACGGGGCGTGCTCGACGGCGCCGAGCTGTTCGACGCCGGGTTCTTCGGCCTGAGCCCGCTGGAGGCCGAGCGCACCGACCCGCAGCACCGGGTGTTCCTGGAGTGCGTCCACGCGGCGCTGGACGACGCGGGCCACGGCGATCCGACGCGCAGGCCGGTGACCGGCCTCTACGCCGGGTCGGCGCTGAGCACGCACCTGCTCGACGTGCTGGCCAGCCCCCGGCACACCGCGGACCTGGACGAGTCGCAGCTGGTCATCGGCTGCGACAAGGACTACCTGGCCACCCGCGTCGCGCACCGGCTCGACCTGCGCGGTCCGGCGCTGGTGGTGCAGACGGCGTGCTCCACCTCGCTGGTGGCGGTCCACCTCGCCGCGCAGGCGCTGCTGGCGGGCGAGTGCGACCTGGCCGTGGCGGGAGGGGTCGCCGTGCGCGGGCGGCACCGCGGCGCGACGGCCACCCGTGGCGACGGCATGGTCTCCCCCGAGGGCCGCTGCCGCGCGTTCGACGCCGACGCGAACGGCATGGTGCCCGGCGACGGGGTCGGCGCGGTGGTGCTGCGCAGGCTCGACGACGCGCTCGACGAGGGCGATCGGGTGCTGGCCGTGCTGCGCGGCACCGCGGTGAACAACGACGGCACCGCCAAGGCCGGTTACACCGCCCCTTCGGTGCGCGGGCAGGCGCGGGTGATCCGGGCCGCGCACGCCGCGGGCGGCACCGACCCGGCGACCGTGGGCTACGTCGAGGCGCACGGCACGGGCACCCGGCTCGGCGACCCCATCGAGGTGGCCGCGCTGACCGAGGCGCTGGGCGACGGCCTGCCGTGCGCGCTGGGGTCGGTGAAGACCAACATCGGGCACCTGGACGCGGCCGCGGGCATCGCGTCGCTGATCAAGGCGGTGTGCGCGGTGCGTGCCGGGACCGTGCCGCCGACGCTGCACTTCCGCACCGCCAACCCGGAACTGGACCTGGCGGGCGGCAGGTTCGCGGTGCCCACCGCGAACCTGCCGCTGCGGGGTCGGGTCGCGGTCAGCTCGTTCGGCATCGGCGGCACCAACGCGCACGCGGTGCTGGAGGCCGCGCCCGCGCCCGGCGCACCGGACCCGCACCGGCCGTGGCACCTGGTACCGGTCAGCGCGCGCACCCCCGTGGCGCTGGCCGCGACCGTCGAGCGCACCGCGGCCGCGCTGGCCGGGCTCACCGGGGCGGAGTTCGCGGACGCCGCCCACACGCTGCAGGTGGGCAGGCAGGCGTTCGAGCACCGGGTCGCCGTCGCCGCCCGGACCGGGGACGAAGCGGGTCGCGCGCTCACCGCCGCGGTGGCGCGGGTGGCGGAACCCCGTGCCGCGGTGGCGTTCCTGTTCTCCGGGCAGGGCGCGCAGCACCCCGGCATGGCCGCTGCCCTGCACGCCACCGAACCGGTGTTCCGGGCCGAGTTCGACGCCTGCCTGGACCTGGCCGAGGCCTTCGGCGTGCCGGTGCGCTCCGCGCTCGACGACGCGGAGCTGTTGCGGCGCACGGAGTTCGCCCAGCCCGCGCTGTTCGCCGTCGAGCACGCGCTGGCCGTGCTGTGGCGTTCGTGGGGTGTGGTCCCGGCCGCGGTGCTCGGGCACAGCGTCGGCGAACTGGTCGCCGCGACCGTGGCCGGGGTGCTCGACCGCGACGACGCGCTGGCCCTGGCCGTGGCCAGGGGACGCGCGATGGCGGCTTGCCCGCCGGGGGCGATGCTCGCCGTGGGCGCCGCGCTGGAGCAGGGATCGCTGCCGCCGGGGATCGAGGTGGCCGCCGTCAACGCCGCCACCCAGACCACCGTCGCCGGACCTGCCGCGGCGATCGCGGTGTTCGCCGAGGAGTGCGCGGCCCGCGGCGTGCGCACCAAACGGCTGCGCACCTCGCACGCGTTCCACTCGGCGGCCATGGACCCCGCGGTCGCCGAGGTCACCGCGGCCGCGGCGGGGTTCGAGCACGCCGAGCCCGTGATCCCGTTCCACTCCACGCTCACCGGCGCCCCGGCCGAGCGGATCGACCCGGCGTACTGGGGCGCGCAACTGCGGTCCCCGGTGCGGTTCGCCGACGCGGTCGCCGGGCTGGGCTCGGTGGTCAAGCTGGAGGTCGGCCCAGGGCGGTCGCTGACCGAGCTGGCCGGGCCGGGCACGTGGCCCAGCCTGCCGACCGCGGCCTCCGCCGACGACGCGGCGGGCGCGGTGCTCGCCGCGGCGGCCGGGTTGTGGCGCGCGGGCGTGCCGCTGCGCTGGTCCGGCCTGCACCAGGGGCAGCGGCGCAGGCGGTTCGGGCTGCCCGGCTACGCCTTCGACCGGCAGCGGTTCAGCGTTCGCGATTCCGCCGCGCCCACCCCGCTCCCCTCGCCGGGACCGTCCGAAGTGGACAGCGCGGACGAGGTGCCGACCGACGTCGAGCAGCTCGTGGCGTCGATCTGGGAACGGCTGCTCGGGGTCACCGGGGTCACCGCGGACCAGTCCTTCTTCGCACTGGGCGGGCATTCCCTGGTGGGGATGCGGGTGCTCGACGAACTGGCGGCGAAGCTCGGCGTCCGACTGCCCGTGGCCGCGCTCTACGACAACCCGACCGTCGCCGAACTGGCCGCGGCCGTGGCGGGCGCGGCGCCGTCGGTCGAAGGGCTGATCCCGCTCGGGCGGGTGGACGACGCGCCGCTGTCACCGACGCAGGAGCGGTTCTGGCTCCGGCAGCGGGCCCTGCCCGGCGACACCGCGGGCGTGGTCTCGGTGGCCGCGCGACTGACCGGCGACCTCGACGTGGACGCGCTCGACCGCGCGTGCGCCGCTCTGGCCGAGCGGCACGCCGTGCTGCGTGCGCGGTTCGTCGACACCGCCGAGGGCCTGCGCCAGGTCGTGGCGTCCGGGCGAGGGCTTCCGCTGCGCCGCACCGCGACCGACGACCTGCCCGCGCTCGCCGAGACCGAGGCCGGGCGCCCGTTCGACCTCGCCGCCGAGCCACCGGCACGGGCCGTGCTGGCGGCACTGGGCGACGGTTCGCACGCGCTGCTGCTGACCCTGCACCACATCGCCACCGATGCGACGTCCAACGGCGTGCTGCTGCGGGACCTCGCCGACTGCTACACCGCCGAGGCCCTGGGCGACCACGCCGTGCCCGCGGTGACGGGCCCGCAGTTCGCCGACTACGCCCGTTGGTTGCGCGGCAGGCTCGACACGGGTGAGCGGGCGTCGGCCACCCGGCACTGGCGCACCGCGCTGGCGGGCTTGGGCGGCGCGGTCGAACTCCCGACCGACCGGCCCGCCGGACGCGAGGTGCGGTCCGGCAGGCTGCTGCGGCGGATCGCCGACCTGTCCATTTTGGACGCTCATCGGGAACGCACCGGCGCACCGCTGTTCGCGGCTCTGCTGGCCGCGTTCCAAGTGCTGCTGTCCCGGCACGGGGCGGGCGAGCGGTTCGTGGTCGGGGTGCCGTTCACCGGTCGGGAGCGGCCGGAGCTGGCCAGGGTCGTCGGTCCGCTGTTCGCGACCGTGCCGCTGGTGGCCGACCTGTCGGGAGCACCGGGTTTCACCGAACTGGTGGACCGGGTGCGCGTCGGAGCGGCCGAGGCGTTCCGGCACGCGGTGGTCCCCGCCGAGCCGTTCCTGGCGTCGGGTTACGACGTGCTGTTCGCCGTGCAGGACGCGCCCGCGCCGCTGATCGACCTGCCGGGTCTGGAGGTCGAGCCGCTGGAACTGGGCGCGGGCACCGCGCAGTGCGCGCTGACCGTGTCTGCGGTGCGCGACGGCGACGGGCTGCGGCTGCTGGTCGACTACGACGCCGCCCGGTTCGACCGGGCGACCGTCGCGTCCCTGCTGGACCGGTACGAGCGGCTCCTGGGCCTGCTCCCCGCGGTCGACGACCCGGTGGACCGGGTGCCGCTGCTGACCGACGGCGAACGGGCGGCCGCGGTGGCGGTGCTCGCCGACACCAGCGAGCCGTCCTGGGCCCCCGCTCCCGTCCACGAACTGGTCGCCGCGCAGGCCGGGAGGACCCCTGACGCCACGGCCGTGGTGTGCGCGGGGACCGGCGAGGCGCTGACCTACGCCGAGCTGTGGCGGGCGGCGGTGGAGCAGGCCGAGGAGCTGCGCGGCCGGGGCGTGCGCCGTGGTGACGTGGTCGCGGTCTGCCTGCCCCGCTCGACCGGGCTGGTCGTGGCGCTGCTGGCGGCGCAGGCCGCCGGAGCGGCGTTCCTCCCGCTGGACCCCGCGCACCCCGCCGAGCGCAGGCGCCGGATGCTCGACGACTCGGGCGCCGTCGCCCTGCTCGGCGGCGACGACCTCGGCCCGTTGCACGCCGACGCGCGCCCGGCCGAGAACGAGTTGCCCGCGACCGGGCCCGGCGACGTGGCCTACCTGATGTACACGTCCGGTTCGACCGGGAAGCCGAAGGGTGTCGCGGTCCCGCACGCGGGCGTGTCGGCCGACCTGGCGTGGCGGCACGCGCTGACCGGGCTGGGCCCCGGCGACCGGCTGCTGCACACCGTGTCGTTCGCGTTCGACCCGGCGGTGTGGCAGCTGTTCGGGCCGCTGGTGACCGGGGCCACCGCGGTGCTGGCCGGGCAGGAGCAGGCCGCCGACCCGGCCGAGGTGCTGCGGCTCCTCGTCGAGCACCGGATCACCGTCGCCGACTTCGTGCCGGGGCAGCTGAGCCGCGCGCTGGCGGTCGAGCGCGGCGAGCTCGCCGGGCTGCGGCACGTGTTCTGCGGTGGTGAACGGCTCGGCGCTGACCTGGTCGCCCGCTTCCACCAGCGCACGGGTTCCCGGCTGCACAACCAGTACGGGCCGACCGAGGCCACCATCGACACCAGTTCGCACCCGCTGGACCGGAACCGGCCCGAGCGCGAGGTGCCGATCGGCCGCCCGGTGGCGGGCAAGCGCGTCGTGGTGCTCGACGCGCACGGCGAGGTGGTGCCCGCCGGGGTCGTCGGCGAGCTGTGGATCGGCGGAACGGGCCTGGCGCACGGATACGCGGGCCAGGCGCGGCAGACCGCCGCCCGGTTCCGGCCCGACCCGTTCGGGCCGCCGGGGGCCCGCGCGTACCGCTCCGGTGACCTGGCCAGGTACCGCGCGGACGGCGTGCTGCTGTTCGCAGGCCGGGCCGACGGGCAGGTGAAGGTGAACGGGGTGCGGATCGAGCCCGCCGAGGTGGAACGCGCGCTGCGCGCCCACCCCGCGGTCGCCGAGGCCGCCGTCGTGCTGCGCCCGGTCGCGGGCGTCCCCGCACTGGTCGGGTACGTGACGCCCGCCGAGGTGGACGTGGCCGCAGTGCGCCGGTCGGTGGCGGAGGCGCTGCCCGCCGCGTTCGTGCCCGCGCACGTGGTGGCGTTGCCCGCGCTGCCGCTGGGGCACACCGGGAAGCTCGACACCGCGGTGCTGCCGGAGGTGGCGGTCGAGACGGGTGGTCGTCCGCCCGCACCGGGCACCGAGGCGGAACTGGCCGGGCTGTGGGCCGAGGCGCTGGGCCGGGAGTCCGTGGAGGCCGACGCCGACTTCTTCCGGATGGGCGGCGACTCGCTGACCGCGGTCCGGCTGGTGCGGACCGTGCGCCTCCGGTTCGGCGTCACCGTCGAACTGGCCGACTTCTTCGCCGCGGCAACGGTCGCGGACCTCGCCGAGCTCGTCGACCGGCGTTCCCGGCGCACCGGACCCGCGCTGCTGCGGCGCGACACCGAGGACGCGCCGCTGTCGTGGTCCCAGCGCGGGATCGCCGAGGTGGTCGCGGCGGGTGGGACCGGGTCGGCGGTGGAGCTCGAGGTCGGCGCCCTGATCACCGGGCCGGTGGACACCGACGCGCTCGCCGACGCGCTCACCGCGGTGGTGGACCGGCACGAGGCGCTGCGCGTCGTGGTCGACGGCGACCGGCAGCGGCCGGTGCCCGCCTACCGGGTGCTGGGCGAGACCGGACCGCTCTCGACGCGGACCGGGCGACTGCTCGCCGCCGAACTGTCCGAAGTGGACGGTGGTCATCGGCTCGTGCTGCGCGCACACCGGATCGCGGTCGACGGCGTGTCCGCGGGCACCCTGGCGACCGACCTCGCCGCCCTCTACCGCGCCCGGCTCACCGGAGAACGCGCCGCGCTCCCCCCGCTGCGGTTGCACCACCCGGACTTCGCCGCCAGGGAGCGCGCGCGGCTCACCGACGAGGTCGTCGACGCGGCGGTGCGGCGGTGGGTCGACGAATGCCCGGAGGCGCACCCGTTCGCGGTCGGGCCCGGTCCTCGCGACGTGCTGACCCACGTGCTCGACGCGCCGCGGTCGGCCCGGTTCGCCGCCTTGGCCCGCGAGCACGGGGTGTCCGCGCGGACGCTGCTGCTGGCGGTGCTCGCCGACGCCGCGGCGGACACGGTCGGGCCGCTGCCGGTGGCGGTCCCGGTGAACACGGCCGCGGGCGCGGGCCTGGACGGCGTGGTCGGCCGGTTCGTCGACCTCGCGGTCCTGCGCCCACAACCGCGGCGCCCCGGCGGGTTCGCCGCACGGGTGGACGCCGTCCACGCGGAAGCCCGCGCGGCGCTGCGCCGCCGGGTGGACCTGCCCTACCCGGCCTTGGCACGGATCGCGCCCGCGCCCCTGATGGTCGACCTCGCCGACCCCGGCCCGGTGCTGGGCGCGGGACTGACCGCCGAACCACCCCGCGAGCCCTGGACCGACTTCGGGATCGCCCTGCAGGCGCACCACATCGACAACAGGTTGGAGCTGGTCATGCTGCACGACCCGCAGATCGCCGGGGCACCCGCCCTGGCCGGGGCGGTCTTCGCCCGCTTGGCCGAGCTGACCGGGGAGGTGGACCGATGACCGGCGCGGTGGACACCGACCACCGGCAACGGGTCAGCGACATGATCGAGGGCTACCGGCGCAGCGCCGTGGTGCACGCCGCCGCGCAGTTGGGGGTGCCCGCGCACCTGGCGGGCACCCGGCGCGGCGCAGACGAGCTCAGCCTGCTGACCGGTGCCAGGACCGTCCCGCTCACCCAGTTGCTGCGCGCCATGGTCGGGTTCGAACTGCTCGACCAGGACTCCGACGACCGCTTCGGGCTCACCGCCGCGGGCGAGTACCTGGACCCGGCGCACCCGCTGTCCCTGCACGGGCACGCGGTCTACTTCGGCGGGCCCAGCTACCTGGCCTACTCGGGCCTCACCGCCGCGCTGCGCGACGGGGGGATCGCCTTCGACCACGTCTTCGGCGAGCCCTACTACGCCCACCTGGACAAGGACCCGGTGCTCGCCGAGCACTACCACCGGATGATCGCGCTGCCCGCCGGGTCGGCCGCGCTCATCGGCAGCCTGGTCAACCTCACCGGGGTGCGGGAGATCGTCGACGTCGGTGGCGGCAACGGCTCGATGCTGGCCGAGCTGATGACCCTGTACCCGGAGGCCCGCGGCACGCTGTTCGAGCTGCCGCTGACCGAGCCGTCGGCGGTGGCGACGCTGGCGACCGCCGCGGGCGGCGACCGCTGCCGGTTCCTGCCCGGCGACTTCCGCGAGGAGGTGCCCGCGGGCGGCGACGTCTACGTCCTGTCCCGCGTGCTGGCGAACTGGCCGGACGAGGTCGCCACCCGGATCCTGGCCAACTGCGCGGCCGTGCTGGGCGAGCACGGGCGGGTGCTGGTGTTCGAGATGGCCGCGCCGGACCGCATCGAGGCGGGCATGTCCGTCGTGGAGGGCGACATGAACGCGCTGGCCCACCTCGGCGGCGCGGTGCGCACCCTCGGCCAGTTCGGCGCCCTGTTCGACGCCGCCGGGCTGCGGCTGTGCGCGGTGCGGCGGGTGCCCGGCACGTTCTGGACGCTGCTGGAGGCCACACCGCCGGGAGGCGCGCGGGGGTGGGTGGAATGAGCACGGCGCCCCGGTTCACCGGTCCCCCGCTGCTCGGGCTCAACGCCCGGTTCCTGCGCGACCCGCTGGGCATGTTCGCGCAGGCGCGCCGCGATCACGGCGACCTGGTCGAACTCGACCTGGGCGTCGCGGGCAGCGTCTACGCCGCCTTCCACCCCGACGGCGTGCGCGACGTCCTGCTCACCGGCCGCCGCACGCACCGCCAACTGCTGCGGCGACTGCTGGGGAAGGGCCTGTTCACCAGTCCCAGCGGCGACGACTGGGGCCGCAGGCGCAGGCTGCTGACCCCGCTGTTCCGCGCCGACCGGCTGGCCGCGATGACCCCGCTGCTGCTGCGACCGCTGGACGAGGCGTTCGACCGGCGGTGGCGGCCGGGCGGCCGGATCGACCTGGCCGCGGAGATGAAGCGGATCACCGTGGCGATGATGGTCGAGGCCACCTTCGGCACCGGGGACGACGTCGACCTGGCCGCGGCGCGCTCGGCCCTGGACTTCCTGCTCGGCTACGTCGACCACCAGCTCTTCGCCTTCCCCACCGTCCCGCGGTCCTGGCCGACGCCGGGCAACCGCCGCTACCGCACCGAGATCGCGGCCCTGCGCCGGATCATCGGCGACGCGCTGGTCTCGCGCAGGCGCGCGCCCAGCGGGGAGCCGACGTTCCTCGACGGGCTGCTGGAGCACCAGGCGGACTTCTCCGACGGGGAACTGGTCGACGAAATCCTGTCGATCTTCATCGCCGGGACCGAGACCACCGGCACCGCCCTGGTCTGGGCGCTGCACCTGCTGAGCCTGCACCCGGCACGGGCCCGGGAACTGCGCGCCGAGGTGGCCGGGGAACTCGGCGACCGCGCCCCCACGGGGGAGGCGCTGCGCGCGCTCAAGCTGCCCCGCGCCGCGGTGCGGGAGGCGCTGCGGCTCTACCCGCCCGCGTGGGCGCTGCGGCGGGTCGTCGACGAGCCGCTGGAGATCGCCGGGCACGAGGTCCCCGGCGGAGCGCGGGTCATCGTCTCCTCCTACATCACCCACCGCCACCCGGACGTGTGGACCGCGCCGCTGGTGTTCGACCCCGGCCGCTGGCTGGGCGGGGAGCAGCGGCACCGGTTCGCCTACTTCCCGTTCGGCGCGGGCGCGCACCAGTGCGTGGGCAACACCTTCGCCCAGATGGAGGGCGATCTGGTGCTGACCAGGGCCGCGCAGCGCTTCCAACTGTCCCCGATGCCCGACCAGGGCGTCGGGACCAGACCGGCGATCGCCCTGAACCCCGTGCCCACCCCGACCCCGCTGCTGCTGCCCGTGTGACCCGACAGCGCCCCGATCCAGACGAGGACAAGGTGATGAGACCCCTCGACAGCTCCCGCACGGGAGGCCACCCCGTCCCCAAGAGCCCGGTGTCGCTGGCAGACCTGCGCCACGCGCACACCGTGCTCGACTGGCTGCACGACTACATCTCGATGCCGCACCCCGAACTGGGGCGCGGCGGGCCGGTGTGCCCGTTCGTGCCGCAATCGCTGCGCATGGACCAGGTCCGCATGGCGATGCACGACGAGGTCGACGGGTCGGACCCGAACGCGATCGTCGACCTGCTGCGCGACTACCTGCGCTGGTTCGCCGCCACCGCACCGGCCTCGCCCGTGGCGCGCCGCCAGCGCAGCCTGCTGGTCGTGCTGCCGTCGATCCCGGAGGAGCACTACGGATCGCTCGACGAGGTGCACAGCTCGATCAAGACCGACGTGGTCCGAGCGGGCGCCATGATCGGGCAGTTCTACCGCGGCTGCCCCGAGACCGCCGTCCGCAACCCCGGCTTCTTCGTCTCGATCGGACCGGTGCCCTGCTTCGTGCTGCGGCACATGGCCCCGCACGACGTGCTGTTCCTGCACGAGCGGACCGAGTGGTTCGCCGAGTACCACCGCCGCTTCGCCGTCGAGTACAAGGCGGAGAAGGTCAAAGACCCCCTGATGGTCCAGCTGTTCAGGCGGGCCGAGGAAGGAATGGACACCTGATGAACCCCACCACCCGCCGCGCCCGCCTGGCCGCGGCCCTGACGACCGCCGCGCTCGCCGCGGCGGGCTGCTCGCTGCCGGAGGAAGTAGCCTTCCGGCCCGCCACCACCGTCGACGTGGGCAACGGACCCGCGTCGCTGGTCACCGAGGACATCAACGGCGACGGCATCTCCGACGTGGTCACCGGCGACTTCCTCAGCACCAGCGTCTCGGTCATGTTCGGCGACGGCAAGGGCAGCTTCGCCAAGCCGATCAAGTCCGAACTGGGGCCCAACCCGACCGACGTCGGCGTGGGCGACTTCGACAACGACGGCGAACTCGACGCCGTGGTCACCAACTACACCCAGGGCAAGCTCACCGTGGCCTTCGGCGACGGCACCGGCAAGTTCGCCCGCCCGGTGCAGTTCGAGACGGGCGAGGACCCCAACCAGCTGCTGGTGGTCGACCTCGACGAGGACGGCGAACTGGACCTGGTCACCAGCAACTACAAGGGCGGTGACATCTCCGTCCTGCTCGGCGACGGCAAGGGCGCCTTCGCCGAGCAGGTGAAGACCACGGTGCCCGCCACACCGATCCGGTTGCTGGCCACCGACCTCAACGAGGACGGGACGACCGACGTGGTGGTCGGGCACTTCGGCTCGCACAACGTGTCGATCCTCTACGGCAGCGGCAGGGGCGCGTTCCGCGCGCCAGAGGTGCTGACCACCGCCGACGACCCGGCGGGCCTCGCCGCGGCCGACCTCGACGACAACGGTCACGTCGACCTGGTGATCGCCAACTACGGCTCCAACGACGTGTCGGTGTTCCTCAACGAGGGCAAGGGCGACCTGCAGGACGCCCGCCGCTACCCGGTCAACGGCGGCTCCCCCGCCGGCGTCGCGGTGGCCGACCTGAACAGCGACGGTTTCCCGGACCTGGCCACCAACAACTCCTCCACCGACGACCTGAGCGTGCTGCGCGGCGACGGGGCGGGCCGGTTCAGCGAGGGTGCGCCGGTGACCGCGGGCGACGACCCGCGCGGGGGCATCGCCGCGCTGGACGTCGACAACGACGGCAACGTGGACCTGGTGTCGGTCAACCACAACTCCAGCGACCTGTCGGTGCTGCTGAACCAGGCGGGCGGCTCGTCCCCCCGCAACCGCAAGTGAACGGCGAGCGGACGACGGCGCGGGTGCGCGTGGTCGTCAACCACGAGGAGCAGTACTCGATCTGGCCCGCGGAACGGCAACCGCCCGCGGGGTGGGAGCCGGTCGGACCGGAGGGCACCGAGGACGAGTGCCTGGACTGGATCGAGCGGACCTGGACCGACCTGCGCCCGCTGAGCCTGCGTCGGGCCATGGCCACGGGCGAGCCGTGATCGCAGCGCGGGAGAACCCGGACCGGTGTCGCACTCAGGGAAACCGACCCGGTACTTTCAGTGATCAATCCGGACACTGCACGCTGGGGAGCTGACCATGTCTACCGTCGAGGCCCAAACCGAGAGAGCGCCCAGCGCTCTGCGCCTGTTACGCGCGAACCGGCCGCTGCGCGCGCTGTTCACCGCGCGAGTCGTGTCCTACGCCGGGGACTCGATGAGCCTGGTCGCGCTGATGCTCTACGTGGCGAACACGACCGGGCAAGGCCTGGCGGTGGCGCTGCTGCTGCTGGTCGGCGACTTCGTGCCCTCGCTCCTGAGCCCGATCGCCGGGGCCATCAGCGATCGGTTCGACCGGCGACGGGTGATGATCATCTCCGAGGTCGCCCAAGGCGCGCTGGTGCTGCTGATCGCGCTGTCGCTGCCTCCGCTGCCGCTGCTGCTGCTCCTGGTGGGGCTGCGGGCCATCGCGTCGCAGATCTTCCAGCCCGCGTCCCGCTCGGCCATCCCCGCGATGGTCACCGGGCGCGACCTGGAGACGGCGAACTCGACCGTCGGCTTCGGCTCCAACTGCGCGGAGGCGTTCGGTCCGCTGTTCGCCGCGGCGATGCTGCCTTTCCTCGGCATCCGCGGGGTCCTGCTGGTCGACGCGGCGTCGTTCCTGCTGTCGGCGGTGGTGCTGATGGCCACCAAGCCGATGCCGCCGGTGCCGGATCCGGACGCGGACACCGGCACGCTGCTGTCCCAGGCGAAGGACGGCTTGGGCTACATCCTGCGCACACCCGCCCTGCGGATCATCTCGCTGGGCTTCTGCGCGGTGGTGGCGTTCAACGGCGTGGACGACGTGGCGCTGGTGCTGCTGGCCAAGGACGAGCTCAAGTCCGGTGACTCCTCGGTCGGCCTGCTGCTCGGCGCGGTCGGCATCGGCCTGCTGGTCGGCTACGCGCTGCTCACCCGCTACAGCGCCAAGATGGCGATGCCCGCGCTTCTGGTGGCCGGGTTCCTGGTCAGCAGCGCGGGCAACTTCCTGACCGGCCTGGCCTGGTCGGTGGCCGCCGCGTTCACCGTGCAGGCGGTGCGCGGCCTCGGCATCGCCGGGATGGACGTGGCGTCGGCGACGATGCTTCAGCGGATCGTGCCGCCGGGGATGCTGGGCCGGGTGTTCGGCAACCTCTACGGCGCGATCGGGGTGGCTGCCGCCATCTCCTACATCGGCGGCGGTCTGCTGCTGGACGCCACCGACGCCAGGGTCACGCTGATGGTCGCCGGTGGCGGGGGCGTGCTGTTCACCCTGCTGGTGGCGATCACGTTGCCGCGGGCGCTGCGCAAGCACGGCGACGGCACACCACCGCCGGACGACTCCGGCGGACCGTCCGGGGAGCCCGACCGGACGAGCGCTCCGACGGAGGCGAACGCCGAGCCGGGAGTGGGCGCAGCGCCCGGCACGGGCGACCCGTCCGATCCCGGCACCCTGCCCGACCCCGGCAACCTGCCGGGACGGGCGGACAGGATCGATCCCGCCTGAGCGGTTCACCGCCGACCTGGCCGCCGCGGTGCGCTCGCCGCCCAGCCGCGCACCGCGGCGGCCAGGTCCCCGCACGTCCCGTACCGCGCTTCCGGCCGCGGTGCCATCGCCCGGTCCAGCACCGCCGCCAGAACCGGTGCGGCACCGGGCAGGGCGGCGTGGACCCGTTCGCGCAGACCGGGTTCCTCGGACAGCCGCCACGGCTGCACCCCGGTCGCGCACGCCAGCACGAACGCGCCAAGGGAGTACACGTCCGCCCGGTGGTCGGTCGCGAACCCGGCGACCTGTTCCGGCGCCGCGTAGCCGGGTGACCCCGCCGAGCGCTCCGGCCGGAACCGGCCGGAGCCGCCGGGGGCGCGCGCCTCTGCGGCGATGCCGAAGTCGGACAGGTAGCAGTGGCCGCCCGCGCGGGTGGCCACCAGGACGTTGCGCGGCTTGACGTCCCGGTGCACCAGCCCGCGGGCGTGCACGTGGTCCAGCGCCGACGCCACCTGGTCGACGACTTCGGAGATCCGCATCGGCGGGAACGGGCCGTCCTCGTCCAGCTGGGCCTGCAAGTCCGAGCCGTGCACGTGCACGAACACCACGTACGGCGGCCCGTCCTGGCCACCGAGCAGACCCGCGGACAGCACGCGGGAAACGTGCGGGTGGTCCAGGCCCGCGACCATCCTCGCCGCGACGAGGAACCGCTCGCGCATCACCGGGTCGTCGGCGACCCCCGGCCGCAGCAGCTTCACCACCACCCGCCTGCGCAGCAGCAGGTCCTCGGCCAGGTAGACCACGCTGGTCCCGGACCCGCCGATCTCCCCCTGCAACCGCAGACCCGGGATGTCCGGCACCTCCACCACAGCGCTCCTCCCACTCCGCCGAGCCGGGTCCACCCTGGTCGCGGACGGTTGTTTTCCTTGACCCCAAAAGCTTTCCCGGTCCCTACCCTACATAGAGGACACGACCCCTGTACCGGTTCCCGGGCTCGTGGTTAAGTCGGATCCGAGCCAGAAACCGGGAGCCCGATCGGTGCGACCCGCTCCTCCTCCCCGCTCACCTCACCTCTCACCGAAAGGTGTGAAACCGTGTCCCCGACAGAGAACGCGGGCGTGCTCGCACCGCCCAGATCACCAGGGTGGGACGAGCAGCCGACCGAGCTGCCCGACCAGCTGCTGCACAGTCCCGTGTGGACGGACGATCTGGTGTGGTCCTCCGGGATCCCGATCGTCGACGTGCCCTTCCTGACCGTCGGCGGCGGCATGGGTTCGTTCGTGATGGTCGACGTCCTGCGGATCGCCGGGGTGCCCGCCGACCGGGTGAAGGTCCTGACGAACCTCGAACACCCGTGGGAGAACTACGCCTACCTGACCGGCGTCTCCCAACTCCCGCCGCACTACCGGATCCGTTCCGACGCCTCGTCGATGCCGGACAACCTCTGGGGCTTCCCCAGCTACGCCGCGCGCCGGGCCTTCCACGCCCGCAGCGTCAGCGGGTTCATCGCGCCGCTGTGGAACGTCCTCACCGAGAACGTGCTCAGCGACTACTGGACCCCGCTCGCGAGCGAGGTGTTCGCCGGGATGCGTCGGGAAGCCGACCGGATCGGCTACTGGGACAGCGTGGCGCACGGCCAGGCCCGGATGGTGCGCAGGCGCGCGGACGGCGGCTACTTCACCCTGTTCACCACCCAGGGCGCTCGCAAGCAGCGGGTGGTCTACCGCAGCGAGCACGTGCACCTGGCGGTGGGCTACCCGAGCATCCGGTTCCTGCCGGACATGCAGGACTTCCGCGCCCGGCACGGCAACGCCCAGCGGTTCGTCAACGCCTACGAGCCGCACGAGCACGTCTACACGGACCTGAAGTCCCGTCCGGGCACCGTCGTGGTGCGCGGCGGTGGGATCGCCGCGTCGGCGATCATCCACCGGCTGCTCGAGGACCGCGAGCAGCACGGCGCCCGAACGCGGGTGGTGCACCTGCTGCGCACCTACGTCGACGGTCCCCACGGCCCGTCGGTGTTCATGCGTCGCCGCGGCGGCAAGGGCTGGGCGCACCAGGGCTTCAACTGGCCGAAGGCGTCCTGGGGCGGGCAGCTGAAGATGCGCCTGGAACGCCTGGAGGGCGACGAGCGCAAGCAGCTCTGGGACACCCTGAAGGGTTCCACGACCCCGTACCGCAAGGGCTGGCAGAAGCAGTTGCAACGGGCCCGGCGCGACGGGACCTACACCACGTTGGCCGGGACCATCGACCGCGTGGACCGCACCGCGAGCGGTGACCTGGAGGTCGCCTACACCGACGGTGCGGGCGCCCCCCGCTCCCTCGACGCCGACTACCTGATCGACGCCACCGGCTTGTTCGGCGACCTGAGCTCGCACCGGCTGCTGCGCGACCTGGTGGAGGTGTCCGGAGCCGCTCGCAACGTGCTGGGCAGACTGGACGTCAGCCCGGGGTTCGAGGTGCGGTCGCTGCGCAGCGGCACGGGTCGGATGTTCGCCGCGGGTGCGGCGACCGAGGGCGCGTACTACGCCCCGGCCGATTCGTTGCTGGGCCTCCAGTACGCCGCGCTGCGCACCGCGGACCAGCTCGCCGAGACCGGCTTCGGCAGGCGGATCGGCCCGGGCCGGTCCATCGCGCAGTGGTGGCGGTTCCTCCGGGGGGTGGCACCGTGACCCCCACCCTGCTGGGCCGCTGGCAGTCCCGGCTGTTCGTGCTGGCCACCACCGGTCTGCTGTGGACGCTGCTGGTCACCCCGCTGCTGCCCGTGGGGTTCGCCAGAACCGGGGAGACCTACGCGGCGACCTTCAGCGCGATCGGGGTCACCGCTGCGGTGGGTGTCGTGCTGTGGGAACCGCTTTACCAGCTCCTGCAGCAGTTCCGCTGGGAGAAGGACTGGCCCGCGATGTTCACGCTGCTGCAGGGCATCCCGGAAGGCGCGCTGGTCTTCCTGCTGCTGGACGAGGTACTCGGCCACGACGTGCGCGCCACCCCGTTCCTGATCCATTTCGGCACGACCTGGCTTCTGGTGTTCCTGTGCCTGCACGGGCCGCTGCGGGTGGTGTCGGTCCGCTGGCGATTCCGAGGTGGGAGACTGCTGTGACCCTCGACGACTTCACCGTGGCCGTGCGCCAGGGAACGGGCCTGGTCGGCCGCTTCCCGACAGCCGTGCTGCTGCTACCCGACGACGAACCGCCCGGTGACCAGGACCGGTTGATCAGCCTGTTCACCGAAGGCCCGGACATCGGCCCGCGGCTGGCGGCGCTGTTCGCCGACCCCGCCGCGGGCGAGACCGCCGCGTTCGCCGCGGTGGTGCAGGGTCCGGACGGCATGACCGTGTACGTGCACGGCCCGCTGGAGGTGGCCGCCGACGGCCCCACAGCGGAACTGCGGGTGCGCGGCGGGACGAGCGGAGGCCTGCGCCGCTACGACATCCCGGACGACATCACGTCGCTGGTCATCGGCGGGCTCGACGGCCGGACCGGTGACGACGGCGGCACGACCGGGCTGCGGATGGGCCTGGTCAACGGCGGTGGCGTGGTGCTGCGCCGCGCGTCAGCCGAGCCGATGGCGATGGCGTCGGCCACCGTGGCGCGCGGCGCGGCCGACAGCGTGGCCGGGAGCGCCGTGGCCGACTCGGCGGTGGCGGTCCGGGCTCCGGGGCCCGACAGCGCGATCGTCACGAGCAGGCCGGAGCCCGCGATGTCCGGAGCGGCCGTCAACGGGATGGCGGCGCACACCGCGAACGGCTGGGCGGTCGCCACGACGGCGACGGCGACGCCCGCTCCCCCGCGGGCGCCGTTCGACCCTCCCTCCCAGCAGGCGTTCCGACCGCCCGCGACCACGTTCGGGGGCTTGGACGGCCGGGGCTCGCCCGCCCGGCAGGCCCCGGTCGAGCCGAGCGGACCGCCCTCCGGCGCGCCGACGCCGAACTGGGCGGCACGGGTCGGTGCCCGGCTGCTGACCACCGCGGTGGTCGGTGGCGTGGTCACCCTGCTGCTGGCCTTCGTGCTGCCGGTCGGGTTCGCGCCGTTCGACGAGGTGGTGCTGTCCGGTTTCGTCGGCCTGGGCCTGCTGTTCGCCCTGGGCGCGGTGCTGTGGGACACCCTCTACGAGGTCCTGCGGAAGCGACGGGCCCGGCAGGACTGGCCGGAGGTGCTGTTCGTGGCGCTGGCGGTGCCCGAGGCGGCGCTGGCGTGGGCGGTGCAGGTCTACCTGCTGCCGTCGCGCTACCTGGTCGACGAGATCGCCGCGGCCATCAACCTGGGGGCGGTGGCGGTGCTGGCGGGCGCGGCGACGCTGCTGCTCGGCAGGCTGCCCGCCACCCGCCGCCTGCTGCACCGCGGGCAGCCCAGGCCCGCCGAGCAGGGCTCGACCGGGCCCGGCTCACCGCGGACCGAACGACAGGCCGTCGCCGCTCCCGACCCCGCGCAGGCACCCCTGGTGTGGGGCATCAACTGCCAGCAGGGCCACTTCAACCGGCCCGACGCCCGCTACTGCGCCGCGTGCGGCACCGCCATGCACGGGCTCACCCACGAGCCGCGCCAGGCCCCGAGGCCCGCGCTCGGCTACCTGATCGGCGACGACGGCGCGTCGCACGTGCTCGACCGGGACCTGGTGCTGGGCACCGCTCCGCGGTCCGACCCGAAGGTGAGCGGCGGCGCGGCGGCCGCCCTGGTGCTGCCCGACGGCACCGGCCTGCTCGGTGACGCGCACACCGACATCGTCCTGAACGGCTGGAACGTCACCGTGGTCGACCGCGGCCACTCGCAGGGCACCCACGTCCGCGAGCCGGACAGCGCCACCTGGGTACGGCTGGCGCCCGGACAGCCGTTCACCGTCACCTCCGGCAGCCGCATCCGCCTGGGCACCCGCGACCTCACCTACCACGCGGCCAACACCCGCTGACCGCACCGCGTCCCCGAAGACCCCCGACGACCGGCGGTCCACACCGGACCGCCCACCTGTGACGAGGAGAGCCATGACGTCCGCGATGTACCAGCCCGAGACCACCCGCTCCTTCTACAACAACTGGGGCGCCAACGAGTGGAACCGGCTGGAGAGCTCGTTCGAGAACCGGATCAACTACCGGATCCACCGCACGATCCTCGGTGAGCAGGTCAAGCCGGGCGACCGGGTGCTGGAGGTCGGCGCGGGACCGGGCCGGTTCACCCTGGAGCTGGCGAGGGCGGGCGCCGAGGTGACCGTCTGCGACCTGTCCGACGTGCAGCTGGAGATCAACCAGCGGAAGGTCGCCGAGGCGGGGCTGGAGGGCCACGTCACCGGCTGGCACCAGGCCGACATCGTCGACCTGAGCCGCTTCCCGTCCGCGGGCTTCGACGTGGTGGTGTGCGTGGGCAGCGTGCTCAGCTGCGTGCTCGACCGCATCCCGGAGGCGCTCGACGAGCTGGTCCGGCTGGTCCGGCCCGGCGGCACCGTGATCATCAGCGTCACCTCCCGCTACGGCTACCTGCGGGCCGGGCTGAACGCGATCCTGCCGATGGTCGCCGCGGGCGGGCAGCTGGCCGCGATCGACCAGGCCGTGCGCACCGGCGACATCACCAACGTGCAGGCCGACCACGAGTTGCTCACCACGCACTTCTTCACCTGGGACGAGCTGCGGGGGCACCTGACCTCGCGCGGCTGCGAGGTGGTCGTCGCCTCGGCGTCGAACTTCCTGTCCGCGGACACCCCGATGCTGGACGAGTCGCTGCTGGCCGACCCCGAGGTGATGGAGGCGTTCACCCGCTGGGAGCTGGACGCCTGCCGGGCGCCGGGCAACATCGACGGCGGCACGCACATGATCGTCGCGGCGCGCAAGGCGGAATGACGTGCAGGACTACCGGCAGTCAACCTACGGCGACCGGATCGCCGACATCTACGACCGGGTGCACCACGCCTGGACCCCCTCCGACACCGTCGAGACCGTGCTGGCGCTCGCCGACGGCGGCCCGATCCTAGAGCTGGGCGTGGGCACCGGGCGGGTGGCGCTGCCGCTCGCCAGGGCCGGGGCCAAGGTCACCGGGGTCGACGTGTCCGAACCGATGCTGGCCCAGCTGCGCGAGAAGGACCCGGAGGGGTTGGTCGAGACGGTTCTCGGCGACTTCATCGACCTGCCGGTGCGGGGCGAGTTCAAGGTCGTGCTGGTCGTGAACTCGCTGCTGCAGCTCGCGGGCGCGGACACCCAGCAGTTGTGCCTGCGCAACATCGCCGAACACCTGACCCACGACGGGGTGCTGGTGCTGGAGGAGGCCAACCCGGCGGTGTTCACCCGCCCCGGGTTGGAGATCCTGCGGATGACCGCCGACGAGCTGCACCTGCTGGCCCAGCAGTACGACCCGGTGCACCAGCACTACTTCGCGCAGCACGTGATCATCCGGGACGGGCAGACCCGGCTCAACCCGATGGCGCTGCGGCTGACCTCCACCTGCGAGCTGGACCTGATGTGCGCGGCCGTCGGACTGGAACTGGCCGAGCGGTGGGGCGACTGGGCCCGGTCCCGACCGTTCCTGGCCGACAGCCGCTCGCACGTCTCGGTCTACCGGCGAGCGGGGGCGTGATGCGGTTCGGCTTCTGCTTCGGCACGATGCTCAGGGCCGATCCCGGCCCGGAGCGGCTGTGGGAACTGCTGGCGCACGTGGAGCGCGTCGGGTTCGACTCCGCGTGGCTCTACAACACCAACGGCGCCCTGCCCCCGGTGCTCGACCTGCTCACCGAGGCGGTCCGGCGCACCGAACGGCTCGTCCTCGGACCGCACGTGCTGGTGGCGGCGGGGATGCCCCCGCTGCCCCTGGCCGAACGGCTGAGCGGACTCGCGGGCGAGTCCGGCGGCAGGTTCGTGGCCCAACTGGGCCTGGGCGGGCCGCGGGAGGCGTTGATCCCGGACCCGCGCGAGGCCGCGCGGGCCATGGAGGGCTTGCTGGCCGACATGGCGACGTGGTTCGACGCCGACGAGACGCGCCCCCGTCCACCGGTCTGGCTCGGCGGCCACTCCCCCGCCGCCGCCCGCCGGGTGGCCGCTATGGCCGACGGGTGGGTGCCGTCGTTCATCGCACCGGCCGAGTTCGGCGAACGCCGGTCGATGATCGACGACCTGGTGGCCCAGCACGGCCGCAAGGAGGTGGCGCACGCCGTGCAGGTCGTGTACGTGCCTCCGGAGTTGAACGGCCAGTCCTGGCTGTCGGAGCAGCTGGACGACGAGGTGCGCAGGCACAAACCCGGATTCGCGACCGCGGACATCTACGCCTTCGGGGGTTACGGGGCGGTGGTGGACCGGGTGGCGGCCTTCCGCGACCGCGGTGCGGAACACGTGATCCTGGTTCCCGCCCGACCGCCCGCGGACCCCGTTCAAGAGATCAGCAGGGTGTACTCGGAGGTCGTCCGGGCGTTCTAGGGCCGAACTGCCGGTGGAGTCGAACGGCTCGCCCGTGCCGGGGCCCGGATTCCTTGTGACGCCGGTGGTTCGGAGTGGTGCGCGCTGTGGCGGGAAGGCGCGGTGGAGGGCGGTCCAGGATGGCGAGGCACTTCGGGATGCGGACTTGGGGGTGGACGTCGGTGGAGTTCGGGTATGGTCGTCAGCGGCCGTCGAGCACTCAGAGTCATCGGACGTGCACGCAACGGCAACGACGATCCGCCAACCCCCCTGACGACACCGAGGTGACACATGTCCGACGCACGGCCGGAAACGAGTGGGGTCGTCACCCCCGCGCAGGTCGATCCGACCGCGTTCGACTGGCCGTTCGTGCGGACGATCCTGGTGATGGTGCTGGGCGGGATGATGGCGTTCCTGGACGCCACCATCGTCAACGTCGGCGTGGACACGCTGCGGAACGAGTTCTCCGCCGGGTTGGAGACGGTGCAGTGGGTGGCCACCGGGTACCTGTTGGCGGTGGCGGTCGTGACGCCGCTGGCGGGCTTCCTGATCGACCGGTTCGGTGGCAAGCGGATGTGGCTCACCGGGTTGGTGGCGTTCGTCATCGGCTCGGTGCTCTGCAGCCTGGCCTGGTCGGCGACATCGCTGATCTTCTTCCGGGTGGTGCAGGGCATCGGTGGCGGGATGCTGGAGCCGATCATGCTGGCGCTGCTGGTGCGGGCCGCCGGGCCCGCGCGCATCGGGCGGTTGATGGGGTTGCTCGGAGCGATCACCGTCGGGCCGGTGCTCGGGCCCCTGCTGGGCGGGGTGATCTTGGCGAACCTGAACTGGCACTGGCTGTTCCTGGTGAACGTGCCGCTCGGGGTGGGAGCGATCGTGCTCGCCGTCCGGTACCTGCCCTCCGACTCGCCCGCCGTCGACGGGCCGCGGGCGCCGGGGGTGGACGTGCTGGGGATCGCGTTGCTGTGCCCCGGCAGCGCGGCGCTGATGTACGGGCTGTCGCAGGCCAGCGGGGGGCGCGGGTTCGGGGCCACACCCGTGCTGGTGGCCGTGGCGCTGGGCGTGGTGCTGCTGGTGGCGTACGTGGCGCACGCGCTGCGGACCTCGCGGACGCCGGTGATCGACCCGAGGTTGTTCGCCCGCTGGACCTACACGGCCAGCGCGGTCGGGATGGCCATGCTGGGAGTCGTGCTGTTCTCGCTGTTGTTCCTGATCCCGCTATACCACCAGGAGGTCCGCGACGCGGGTCCGCTGGCGGCAGGGCTGATGCTCGCGCCGATGGGGTTGGGCGCGCTGACCGGGAACCCGTTCGCGGGCAAGGTCCTCGACCGGGTCGGCGCCAGGGTGCTGGTGCCCGCGGGCGGGGTGGCCATCGCGGCGACGGCGGTGGTGTTCATCAACGCGGACGCGCAGACCCCGGTGACCTGGCTGGTGCTCTGGACGTTCCTGGGCGGCTTCGGGGTCGGTTGCGTCGGCGCGCCGACAATGGGTTCGCTCTACCGCACCGTGCCTGCCGACGTGGTTCCCCGTGCGACCAGCGCGGCAATGGTGCTGCACCAGTTGGGTGCCGCGTTCGGCATCGCCGTGGTGACGTTGGTGCTGCAAAGGAACCTGGCCGCAAACGCGGTGGAAACCGCATATCAAACCACATTCTGGGCTTTGCTCGTGGCCGCGGGACTCATCTTCCTGACCGGTCTGTCACTGCCGCGCAAGCATGCGGCCACGACCCCCTGAAACCGCCATGAGCAAACCGCAATTCCATGCCAGTCGGCAATTCCACCATCGCGACTCAAGGCCGACGGAGTCGAGCGATCACCCCCAAATGGAATAATGACGACAAATCGTCCAGCGGATAGGTTGGATTGATGAAGACACAGGTCGACGACATCAACCCCCAGTACGCCGCGCTCACCGAGGCTTCCATCGAGATCCTCGGCGGCAACATGCACGTCGGTTACTGGGAGAACGCCGAGGACACCTCGTCCATGGCCGAGGCCACGAATCGGATGACCGACATGATGCTCGACCGGGTCGACCCCAAGCCGGGTCAGAGACTCCTCGACGTGGGCTGCGGCAACGCGGCACCGGCCATCCGCGCGGTGCGCACCAAGGGCGTGTCGGTGACGGGCATCGACATCGGCGCCTACCAGCTCAAACTCGCCGAGGCGCAGGTGCGCGCCGAGGGCTTGGCCGACGCGATCACCGTGCAGTACACCGATGTCAACGCGATGCCGTTCGAAGCCGAGTCGTTCGACCACGCGTGGTCCAGCGAGTGCCTGATCCACGTGGCCGACTGGAGCAAGACCCTGAGCCGGATCGCGCACGTCCTCAAGCCCGGCGGCCGCATCGTCGTCGCCGACTGCGTCGAGCGCGCACCGGTCGACGGGCCCACCCGCGAGTTCCTCGACGCCTACTACGCCTCGGTCCGCTGCCGCTACAACAAGCTCGACGAAATCCCCGCCATGGTCGAGAAGGCGGGTCTGGAACTGGTGGAACTGGTCGAGATCGGCGACCACATCCTGGAGCGCACCATGCAGGCCGTCGACGACGGTTTCCGCGCGAAGGCCGCCCGGATCGAGGCGGACTACGGGATGCCCGCCGAGACCACCGAGAAGATCGGCGTGGACGCGGTGCGGTTCAGCAAGATCCCGGAGTCGGGCTACGCCATCGTGGTGGCTCGCAAACCTGCTTGAGCGACGAGGGCGCGCTGTCCGGAGGCGCACTCCGGACAGCTGCTGCCCGTCGTGGATTCCACTGGTCGTCGCCACCTCTCGATCCGGAGGTGTGGCGACGACCACGGGATGGACCCCGGCGGTGACGAACGGGCCGGCGGCGAAATCCCCGGTTCGGCAGCCTTCGACACCAACGCCTCATGCGCGAACGAGTCGTCGAGATCATGATGACGCGACAGCGCCGATCTATATTCGTGCCATATTCTTGCGGAAGTCACAAAATCTTGGAAAAGCTCGCACCGTTTTCACAGTTTCACACTTGAAGTCATACCATTGCCTATGTCGAAGGTTTGAGGTAGCGCCGTGAGCCAGCACGCCAGCAGGCTGTTCACCAGTGAGTCCGTCACCGAGGGACACCCGGACAAGATCTGCGACGCGATCAGCGACTCGATCCTGGACGCCCTGCTGA
>JAEBDY010000027.1:0-72501 GCA_049997955.1 Umezawaea sp. cmx-9-4
TCAGTCTGCTCAAGCAGCACCGGGCGGTGGCCACTCGCTACGACAAACTTGCCGTCCGCTACCAGGCCACAGTGCAGATCGCAGCCATCAACATCTGGCTACGCCACATCTAAAACACGACCTAGCCCAGGGGCGGCGGGGGCAGGCGGTAGGTCGCGGGGGTGCGGGACAGGCGGATGGGGTTGGCCACCAGAGGTAGGCCGTCGACGTCCACGACGGGCTCCAGGCCCAGGTCGGTGGCCAGGTCGAACGCGCCCGCCAGGTCGTTCACCGGGCCGCAGGGGACACCCAGCGGTGTCAGCGCGTCGAACCAGTGCCGGGCGGTGCGCGTGCGCAGGCGTGGAGCCAGTGCCGCCATCAGCTCGTCCACGTGGGCGACTCGGGCGGTGTTGGTGGCGAACCGCGGGTCCGCCGCCAGGTCCGGCACGTCCAGCAGCGAGCAGAGCCGGGTGAACTGCCGGTCGTTGCCCACGGCCAGCACCATGGGCCGGTCCGCGGTCTCCACCAGCTCGTACGGCGCGATCGACGGGTGCCGGTTGCCCATGATCCCCGGCACGACGCCCGCCGCCGCGTACCCGGTGCTCTGGTTCACCATCGACGACAGCAGCACGGACAGCAGGTCCACCTCCACGAGCTGGCCCTCGCCGGTGGCGTCGCGGTGCCGCAGCGCGGCCAGGATCCCGATCGCCGCGTGCGTGCCGGTCAGCACGTCCACCAGCGCCACCCCGGTCTTCACCGGCTCGCCGGGGCGGGCGCCGGTCACGCTCATCAGCCCGCCGACGGCCTGCACCAGCAGGTCGTACCCCGGCAGGTCTCGGCCCCGGCCCGCGCCGAACCCGGTGACCGAGCAGTACACCAGGCCGGGGTGGGCGGTCCGCAGGTCCTCGTAGGACAGCCCGAACCGCGCCATCGTGCCCGGCCGGAAGTTCTCCACCACGACGTCCGCGCCGAGCACGACCTCCCGTGCCGCCGCCAAGCCCTCCGCGGTGGCCAGGTCCAGGGTCGTGGAGGTCTTGTTCCGGTTCACCGAGAGGAAGTACGTGGCCTCGCCGCGGGCGTGCGGCGGACCCCAGGCGCGGGTCTCGTCGCCGCGCGGGTGCTCGATCTTGACCACCTCGGCGCCGAGGTCGGCGAGCACCATCGTGGCGTAGGGCGCGGCCAGCACGCGGCCGAAGTCCGCGATCACCAGCCCGCCGAGCGCGCTCACGTCACCTGCCCCTTCAACCGCATCGCGGCCAGCACCCGGTCCTGCGCCAACGCGCGGGCGGCGTCGTGCGTGGTCACGCCGAGCCTGTCGGCCTCGTGCACCACCAGCGCCGCGTTGGCCCGCAGCTTCGACGACACGGCGGTCATCACGGTCTTCGGCACCACGGGGAACGGCGAGTAGCGCGCGTCCATCCCGAACGCCGCGGCGATGACCCCGCCCGCGTTGGCGATGAAGTCCGGCACGACCGTGATGCCCCGCGCCGCCAGCACCTCCTGCGCCGCGGCGGTGGTCGGCAGGTTAGCGCCCTCCACCACCATCCCGGCGTTGATCCGCCCGGCCCAGTCCTTGTCGATCACGTCCTGCGTCGCGGCGGGCACCAGCACGTCGCACGGCGCCAGCAGTTCCCTGCCCAGCGGCAGCACCCGCCCGTACTCGCCGACCGCCGCGTCGCCGAACGCCTCCCGCAGCGCCAGCAGCCGCGGCACGTCCAGCCCGTCCGGGTCGTGCAGGGCGCCGTGCACCGACGACACCGCCACCACGACGGCCCCCAGCTCGACGAACCGCTTCGCCGCCGCCGCGCCGACCGCGCCGAACCCCTGGATCGCGATCCGCTTGCCGCCCAACGACTCCGACAGCTCGTCGGCCACCTCCGCCACGCCGAACCCGGTCACGCCCAGCTCGTCGTAGGGCAGGCCGCCCAGCGCCGCGGGCGCGCCCATCATCGCGCCGCGGTCGCCCAGCTCGTCCTGCACGATCGCCGCGTCCCGCTCGTCCAGCCCGACGTCCAGGCCCAGCACGTACTCGCCGGGCACCTCGTTCGACAGGGCGCGCGCGAACGCCCGCAGCGCCTTCTCCTTGTCCGGGGACGCGGGGTCGAACTTGATGCCCGCCTTGGCGCCGCCGAAGAACAGGTCGACCGCGGCCCACTTCCACGTCATCACCCGCGCCAGCCGGGCGATCTCGCCGGTCGTCACGTCCGGCCCCATCCGGGTGCCGCCCTTGCCCATGCCGCGGGCCGTGTTGTCGATGACCAGCACGCCCTTCATCCCGGAACGGCGGTCGGACACCGTGACGACCTTCTCCGGTCCCCACTCGTCCATGAGCTGCAGCACGTCGGTCATCGGGTCCCTCAGACGGTGTTGAGTTCTGGCCGGTGGGCGTTCGAGGCGAACCTGTCCGCGTCCAAGGTAGACACGTCGACGTCGGGCTCGCGGCCGAGGTACAGGTCGCGCACCACCTCGCCCACCGCGGGCCCCTGGAGGAAGCCGTGCCCGGAGAACCCCGTGGCGTAGAGGAACCGGCCGGGAGCCTCGCCGATCAGCGCGTTGTGGTCGGGTGTGACCTCGTACAGCCCGGCCCAGCCGCTCGCGACGCCGACGTCGAGCAGGCTCGGCGCGCGCACGCCGATCGCCTCGGCCAGCCGCGGCAACCACTCGTCGGACCGGTCCAGGTGGAAGCCGGGTTCCTGTTCCGGGTCCGACATCCCCATCAGCAGGCCCCGGCCCTCGCGGTGGAAGTAGAACGACGACGCGAAGTCGATGGTGAACGGCACGACGGGCGCCAGGTCCGGGATCGGTTCGGTGCACACGATCTGCCGCCGCAGCGGGGTGACGGGCAGGTCGACGCCGACGAACCCGCCGATCCGCCGCGACCACGCGCCCGCCGCGCACACCACCGCGGACGTCCGGATCACACCCCGGTTCGTGACGACGGCGCTGATCCCGTCGGCATTCGTCTCGATGTCCAGCACCTCGGTGCGCGTGCGCAGCACGGCCCCGAGCCGTCGCGCGGCGGTCGCGTAGCCCAGCACCACCGACTCGGGCGTGCAGTGGCCGTCGTCGGGGGAGTAGGTCGCAGCCAGCAGGCCGTCGGTGGAGACCAGGGGCGACATCGCCTTCGCCTCGGCCACGTCCAGCATCCGGCTCGGCACGCCGAGATCGTTCTGCAGCACCACGTTCCGCTCGAACGCCGCCACGTCGGCCCGGTCCGACAGCAGGAACAGGTAGCCGGTCCGGTGCAGGTCGATCTCCTGCCCCGGCCGTTCCGCGAACCGCGCGAACGCCTCCAGGCTCCGCGCGCCGAGCCGGATGTTGACCTCGTCGGAGAACTGCGCCCGCACCCCGCCCGCGGCCTTGCCGGTGGAGCCCGCCCCGAGCTCGTCGCGCTCCACCAGCACGACGTTCCGCACGCCCGCCTCGGCGAGGTGGAAGGCGATGCTCACGCCCATCACCCCGCCGCCGATGACGACGACGTCAGCCGAGCCGGAACTCAAGGTCCGCCTCGATCGCGACGGTGTCCATCTGCGCCTTCTGCAACGAGCCGGAGTAGTCCCAGTTCATCGACTGCCAGCGGGTGAACTGGTCGAGCACCCACATCCCGGACTGCCGGGAACCGTTGCCGGACTTGCCGTTCCCGCCGAACGGCAGGTGCGCCTCGGCCCCCGACGTCGAGTTGTTCACGCTCACCATGCCCGCGCCGATGCCCGCGCGGAACCGGAACGCCTTGTTCGGGTCGGTCGTGTAGATCGCGCAGGACAGCCCGTAGCCGGGCAGGTTCCCCAGTTCGATCGCCTCGTCCAGGTCGCGGTACGTGGTCACGCCCACGATCGGCCCGAACGTCTCCTCCAGGAACAGCTCGTCGTCCGGCCGCACCCCGTCGACGATCGTCGGGTGGTAGTACAGGCCCGTCTCGAAGTCGCCGACGAAACCCTTGCGGGGGTTGTCCTTCGTGATGTGCCCGATGCCGCTCGACCCGTGCACGGTGTGGTGCTCGCGGATAGCGGCGAGCGCCCGTTCGAAGCCCACCGCGAACTTCCGGTCCAGCAGCGGTCCGAAGAGGACGTCCTCCGTCGGGTCGCCCACCACCGCGTTCTCCGTCGCGACCACCAGGCGCCGCAGGAACTCCGCGTGCACCGACTCGTGCACGATCGCCGTGCCGAGCGACGTGCACCGCTGGCCCGCCGAGCCGAAGCCGGCGAACAGCGCGCCCTGCACGGCCAGGTCGAGGTCGGCGTCCTCGGTGACGACCATCGGGTTCTTGCCGCCCAGTTCGAGGCACGGCGTCTGGAGGTGGCGCCCGCACAGCTCGCCGATCCTCACGCCGACCTCGGTGGACCCGGTGAACCCGACCTTGTCCACCAGCCGCTCCCGGAGCGCCTGCTCCAGGCCCTCGAACGTCTGCTGCCCGTCGGAGAACACGGTGGTGAACACGCCCTCGGGCAGCCCGGCGCTGGTGAACAGGTCGTGGAACGCCCGCGCCGACGCGGCGGAGTACTCGGCGGGCTTCCAGACGACGGTGTTCCCGCACAGCAGCGCGGGCACGATGTACCAGGACGGCACCGCCACCGGGAAGTTGCCCGCGGTGATGATCGCCGCCACCCCGACCGGGTTGCGGAACGTGAACAGCTGCTTGTCCGCCATCTCCGACGGCACCGTCTGCCCGTAGAGCCTGCGCCCTTCGCCGAGGAAGAACTCGCAGGTGTCGATGATCTCCTGGACCTCGCCCCGCGCCTCCGCGAGCGGCTTCCCGATCTCGCGCGTCACCAGCCGGGCCAACGCCTCCGCGTTCGCGGACACCAGCCTGCCGATGTTGCCGACCACCTGCCCACGAACCGGAGCGGGCACCGCGGCCCACGCCTTCTGCGCCAGTTTCGCCGCCCGCGCGGCCGAAACCAGAGCAGACCCCGGCAACAGCTCGACCTCCGCGACCACGTCCTCAACGTCGAGCGGACTGGTGGAGGCGTAGGTGTAGGCGTGTCCAGACATGAGCCCAGCGTGCTGCCCAGCAGCAACGTTGCCAACCCCCCGCAGGATGGAATCACCGAGAGGCGAGCCCACACCTTCCCTGCCCCCGATCCCCAGCGCGTTCGTGCTTGGTCCTCGTTTGTCAAGGAATCTTTCCCGCCTTGACAATCAGGGTCAAGCATCGAATCAATCAAAGTCCGGGGGAGTCCTCCACCGAACTACTCCCCCTTGCTCCCATCGGCCAGCTCCCGCAGAAAGTCCAAGTGCCCCACGTGCCGAGCGGTCTCCTGGATCACGTGCACCATCACCCACCGGATCGTCTTGTCGTCCGGCAACCCGGTCGGCTCATCCGGCCCCCGCCCCTCCAGCGCGCGCCGGGACAGCTCCCACTCGGCCTGGTACAGGGCGACAACGGACGCGGGCGTCTCCTCCGGGCCGAAGCTCCACGAGGCGTCGGCGTCGGCACCCCACAGCGGAGGCAGGTCCACACCCCCGCCCACGATGGACATCCAGTACCGTTCCACCGCCGTCAGGTGCTTGAGCACCCCCATCGCGGTGACCACCGGCGACGTCGGGATCGGCGCGGCCGCGGCCGGTTCCCGTGCCAGTCCGGTCACCTTCGAGGCGGCGGTCAGCCGCAGGAAGTCCAGGAACTCCCACTGCAGCCGCATCTCGTCCGCGGCGTACGTCGTCGGCCAGCGCCTTTCCGGCACGTTCGAACTCATGTTCGACACCCTAGCGCCGGTACCACCGAGGCGAGGTCGTGGGCGGAGGCTTGAGCCGGGCGCGCACGACCAGCACGTTCGGTCCGTCCGCGGCGACGAACTCGGCCAGCCTGGCCCCGAACACCGGCCCGAACCCGTCCACGGCCACCGCGGGCACGCCGAAGCTCGCCGCCAGCGCCACGAAGTCCGGCGTGTGCAGGTCCACGCCGGTGGTCGGGTGCCCGGCGACCTCCTGGTCGTACCGCAGCATCCCGTACCCGCCGTCGTCGACGACGACCACGGTCACCGGCAACCGCTCCTGCGCCGCCGTGGCGAGGTCCCCGCAGGCGAACAGGAATCCGCCGTCCCCGCAGACCGCCACGGCCCGGCCCGCCACCGCCGCGCCGATCGCGGCCGGGAAGCCGAAACCGAGCGTCCCCCACCCGATCGGATACGCCAGGCCGCGCGGCCGAGCCACGCGGTGGAACCCGCCGACCCAGTACCCGGCCACGCACATGTCCGCCACCAGCGTCGCGGTCACGCCCTCCAACGCCGCCAACAGGTACGCGGCCTGCGGCTCGTCGTCCGCCACGGCTCGCCGCACCGCCGCGTTCACCGAGCCGACCAGGTCCACCACCGGCCGTTCGGGCAACGACTCGACCAGCGCCGCCACCACCCTCCGGGCGTCACCGACGAGCACCAGGTCCGACGGGTAGTTCTTCGACGCGTCGGCGGCGTCCACGTTGACGGACAACAACGTCCGGGGCCGCGGCATCGCCCAGTTCTGCGTGGACATCCCGTCGAAGTCCGTCCCGATCGCGATCACCAGGTCCGCGTCGTCCCACAGCGCCCCGACCTCCGGCACGTGGGCGGGACCGTGCACGGCGTACGGGTGGTCCAGCGGCAGCAGCCCGCGCGCGGCGAACGTGGTCAGCACGGGCGCCGCGGTCCGCCGCGCCAGGTCCCCGACCGCCGCGCCGGACCGCAGGGCCCCGCCGCCCGCCCAGATCAGCGGTCGCGAGGCGGCCGCGATCAACGCCAGGGCCGCGGAGAGGTCCGGCACGTCATCGTCCTCAATGGACTCCGGGCTGGCGTCACCGGCCGGAGCCACCAGGAAGTCCGTCGGCACGCCGAGGTAGACCGGACCCTGCGCACCCGACAACGCCGTCCCGACGGCCCGGTGGGCGTGCGCGGCGAGGGAATCGGCGTCCGGCACGGTCCACCCGTCCTTGACCACCGGCCGGAACATCGCCAGCTGGTCGCGGGTCTCGTGCAGCACCCCGCGGTGCACGCCGGGGATCCTCAGCGCGGACGGGATGTCGGTGGCGATCACCAGCACCGGGGACCCGGAGGCCATCGCCTCCCCGACCGCGCCCAGCGTGTTGGCCGCGCCCGGCCCGGTCGTCACGACCGCCACGCCGAGGCGTCCGGTGGCGCGGGCGTACCCGTCGGCGGCGTAGACGGCGGTCTGCTCGTGCCGGACGCCGATCATCCGGACGCCGGAACCGCGCAGCGCCTCCCACACGGCCAGGTTGTGCACCCCCGGCAGGCCGAACACCACCTCGACGTCGTGCGAGACGAGCACTTCGAGCAGGCGGCGGGCTCCGGTGACCATGGACCCGACGGTAAGCAGCGCCGCCCGGCAGGGCAATGCGGGTGTCCGGGCCTCGACGATCCCGTGGCGGACCGGCCACCTCGCGGCCGCCGGGCGCTCGACCGGGCCATCGCTCGCCGGGCTTCCGGGAAATCGGGTGCCGTCGTTGGTATGGTGGGAGTCGGCGTGCGTGAGCAGACGTGAGGCTGGAGCCACTCCCCGGCAACCGGGTGGCAGATCCGCCGCGGGGTAGAGGTACCCCTGCTCATCGAGTACCACCTGACCACCAGCCGACGCACGTGCGCGCGTCCTACTTCGCCGAGCCGGGCGGTGCGAGCGGGAGCCCACCGTGTCACGCACATCCCTCACCGACCAGCTGGTCGACCTCCGCCGGGTGTACACCGGCGAGAACCTGTCGCAGGCCGTGCCCGCCGTGAAGGCCGCGCTGTCCGCCTTCACCGCCGACGACCGCGACCGCGTCGTGGACGCCCTGCGCGGCCGGGCCGGGCTGCCGGAGCGCCTGCGCCTGGAACTGCTGCCCTCCGCCCTGTCCACGGCCCAGCGGGAGCTGGAGTCCGCGCTGCTGCGCGTGGCCTCCGACGCCGCCGCCCACCTCCAGTTGCGCCCGCCCGCGAGCATGCTGCGCCCGGCGCACGCGTTCCGCGCGGTGGAGCCGTTCGCCGTGCCGCGCGTGCACCTGGCCGACCACGCGCTCGGCCCGCTGCTCTACGAACTCCTGCCGCGCCTGGAGGAGACGTGGGTCGCGGGACTGGCGGGCCTGCGGGTCCGCAGGCACCCGCGCGCGGTCGAGCTGCACGTGCTGGACGACCCGGACGCGCGGATCGTGCTCGCGGGCGTCGACGCGGCCGCCTGGGACGTGGCCATGGCGTACGTGCGCCGGCTCCTGTCCGACCGCGGCCTCGCCTCCACGTTCGCCGATGGCGACCTGACCGAGCCCGAACGGGCGCACCTGGCCGAGCACGGCCGCACACCCGGTCCGGCGGTGCTCGGCAGCGCCCTGCTGCGCCGCGTGCACCTGTTCGCCAGGACGCCGTGGCTGCGGTCGTGGTCGCAGGGCGACCAGTGGTGGCTGGAGTGGCCGGGCGGCCTCGGCCTGGTGCGGGTGGCCGACCGGCTGTCCGACGGGGTGTTCGGCCTGCCGGGAGCCGTCGAGGCGCCCAGCTCGGCGGGCGGGATGGGGCTCGCCGTCGGTCCGGACCTGCTGTTCCTGCGCGAGGTGGACGGTCCCGACGCGGCGAACGAGGAGGCGCTGGCCGCCTTCGAGTGGCCGGACGGCGTGACGGGCTGGGCCGCGATCATGTAGCCGACCCGGTGGAGCACAAGGCCCCGGCGGCCTCGTGCTCCA
This sequence comes from Umezawaea sp. cmx-9-4, assembly GCA_049997955.1. Taxonomy (GTDB): domain Bacteria; phylum Actinomycetota; class Actinomycetes; order Mycobacteriales; family Pseudonocardiaceae; genus Umezawaea. The sequence goes on from JAEBDY010000027.1 coordinate 8,615, forward strand.
CCCGGTCCACGCGGACAGTCCGTTGTGGACCGAGCGGTGCACGGCCGTGGTCACCCGTCCGGAGGTACCGGAAAGCGCCCGCGATGTCCTCTCGTGTCCGCGATCACGGCGCTTTGCGATGGTGGGGTCCATCGGCGTCGGTAGACTGCCCTCGACCAGCCGCGACCGCGTCCGGTCGGGCAAGACCGTCAGGAGGACCCCGGTGACCCAACCGGCCGAGGCCCACCCCGCGCCGCGCCGCGTGCTCGTCGCGGAGGACGAAGCGCTGATCCGCCTCGATCTCGTCGAGATGCTGCGAGAAGAGGGCTACGAGGTCGCAGGCGAGGCCGCCGACGGTGACGAGGCCATCAAGCTCGCCACCGAACTGCGCCCCGACCTGGTCATCCTCGACGTCAAGATGCCGAAGGTCGACGGCATCGAGGCCGCCTCCGTCATCGCGGGGGGCCGCATCTCGGCCGTGGTGATACTGACCGCCTTCAGCCAGCGCGAGCTGGTCGAGCGCGCCCGCGACGCAGGCGCCATGGCGTACCTCGTCAAGCCGTTCGCCAAGCGCGACCTCGTGCCCGCGATCGAGCTGGCCATGAGCCGCTTCGCCGAGTTGCAGGCCCTGGAGAACGAGGTCGCCGGACTGACCGACCGCCTGGAGACCCGCAAGGTCGTCGAGCGCGCCAAGGGCCTGCTGATGAGCAAGCAGAACCTGTCGGAGCCCGAGGCCTTCCGCTGGGTGCAGCGGACCGCGATGGACCGCCGCACGACCATGAAGGCCGTCGCGGAAGCGGTCATCGAGAACTTCGGCTGACCGTCAGCCGTTGAGCGTGACGAGGGTGGACCGCTCGTTCACCTTCGGGTCCACCGGCACCACCTCCAGCTCCACGCGGTGCTGCCCGGCGGGGAGCAGCCCCAGTTCCAGGCCGACGGTGTAGGTGCCGCCGAGTCCTGGTCCGTCGCGCGCCGTGGACACGGTCGCCGCGAGCCTGCCGTCGATCCGCAGCCGGAACCCGGCCAGGCCCGCGATGGAGCCGCTCGCGGCCTCCGCGCCGATCCGGTCCAGCACGACCGACAGCACCACCCGGCGCTGACCGAGCGGCTCGTCCGGCGGGACGACCCTGTTGTTCTGGTCGCGCACGACGAGCGACCCGGCTGGCAGCTCGTCCGCGGGCTTCGTCCGCGGCCGCCCGGTCGTCGCCGGAGGCGCTTCGACCGCGGTGGAGTCGACCTCCAGGTAGCTCGACCGGACCGTGCCGAGCGCGGCCGCCCCGTCGGCCACGCGGACCACGAACGGCGACAGGGAGTCCGGACCGGCCTCGGTCAGCAGGTCCGGCGGCAGCTCGGCGACGACGGTGATGGCCATGCCCCGGCGCACCACCCCGGCCGCGGTCGGCGAGGGCGCCGACTGCGTGGCCGGAATCCTCGCGTCCCCCAGCTGCACGACGATCGTGGCCGGGTCCACGGGGCCGTCGAACGTCACGGTGGTCCGCAGCCGGGCCGCCGCCGCGCCGCGCAGGGGAGCGCGGGAGATCCCGATCCCCGGTGCCTGGTCGGCCAGGTCGAGCACCTGCTGGGTCGCGGGCACCGTCGGCGCCTCGACCACGCCCCGCACGGGCTCCTGCGCGCCGCTGAACCCGGCGACGTCCACCTGCACCGTGCCCTGCCGTCCCCGTGCCCCGTGCAGTCCCAGCAGGACGGTGGCCTCCCGCCAGGTGGGCACGGCGCCGGACGAGCCGATCTGCCTCCCGTCCTGGAGGACGCGCACACCGGACCTGGTCAGCAGCACGTCGATCCGGTGCAGCACACCGGTTCCGCGCCTCGTCGAGGTGCCGGAGGCCTGGTCGGGGACGGTCGGCACGTCCGGGCCCGTCAGCACGCGGGCGCCGTCGTCGTCGATCGCGACCCGGATGGCCCCCGGCGGCAGCGCGGGCTCGGCGATCTCCTCCGAGCCGACCCGGTCGGGACCTCCCGGCACCAGGTCCACGGTCAACCCGCCGCGCGCGCCCGCCGCGTCGGTGATCACCCCGACCCGGCCGAGCACGTCGTCGTCCACTTCGGACAGGCGCAGCGGACGGCGGGCCCGCAGCACCGCGGAGTCCTCGCCGCAGTTCATCTCGACCAGCAGCCGCCCGTCGACCGATTCGGTGTTCACGCAGCCGCGGTAGCCCTCGACGTGCCACAGCGAGCCGGGCCTGCGCGCGTCGGTGGTGGCGGGGTCGTCGAAGTCGTCGAGCAGCCCGCTCAGCCCGGTCCGCCAGGTGCCGTCGTCCCCGGTGCGGCCGACGACCTCCGTCCACGGCGACCGGCGGCCGACCGCGTCCACGCTCCGCACGGCGACGCGGTGGTCGGTGTTCGGGGACAGCCCGTCCAGCTGCACCTCGGGGCTCGCCACCAGCCGGGTCCGGGAGGGCTCGCCGTCGCGGTGCCAGGTGACCTCGTACCCGGCCGCGCCCGCCGGGTCCGCCTGGCCTGGCAGCGCCGAACCCCAGGCGACCCTGATCCGGCCGGGGCCGCCGAAGGTCTCGACCACGGGGGGAGCCGTCGGAGGGTCGCCCGGACCGGTGACGATGAGGTACGGAGCGGTGAAGTCGGAGAGCGAAACGGGCGGGGGCGCGGGCGGCGTGGTGGGGTCGTCCTGGGCGTGGCGAAGGGCGGCGACGACTCCGGCCAAGGCGGCGAAGGCCACCAACGCCGTGGCGAGCCGCCTCCGCGGTGTCATACGGCAATGTTATGCCGGCTTCACCCGACCGATGGATACAACTAGTAAAAGTTCGGCACGTATTGTGATCGCAGTATCACAGCAGGCAGTTGATCCGAAATCGTTAGACCCGGCTGACGGCGACCCGCTGACCAGCGGTGACGGCCGTCGAAGCGCAAGGTTTCGCGGGTAACACGGTGTATAAAATATCAAGTAAAACATAACGCCGCGTTGCGTTATGGTCACGAGCACCCGGCCTGTGGTGACGGTGACCCACTTCATCGCCTAGGTTCCGGCCAACCCTCAGGAGAGGGATTTAAGCGCGGTACGCGGTGACCTCGCTGCCGCCAAGAGCTTGGATTGAGGAGGGACATCACGTGCGTAAGCACTCAGTGAAGTCCGCAGCAATCGTCGTCGGTGTTCTGCTCGTCGCGGGCGCATGCGGCACGAACAAGACCGAGACCGGTGCTTCCGGTGGTGCGTGCGACACGTCCAAGGGCACCCTGATCGTCGGTGTGATCGCCCCGCAGTCGGGTGGTCTGTCCGCTCTCGGTCTCGGCATCAAGAACTCGGCCCAGCTCGCCGTGGACGAGGCCAACGAGAAGTGCACGGTCAAGGGCTACAAGTTGGCCGTCGACACGCAGGACGACGAGGCGAACCCGGCCAAGGGCGCGCAGGCCGCGACCAAGCTGTCGTCGGACCCGAACGTCGTCGGCGTCGTCGGAACGCTGAACTCGTCCGTCGCGCAGACCGTGCAGCCGATCCTCTCGCAGAAGAAGATCGTCCAGATCTCGCCCGCGAACACGAACCCGACGCTGACCCGTGGCGAGGCCTACGCGACCGCCCCGAAGCGCGCGTTCGACACGTACTTCCGCGTGTGCGCCACCGACGAGCTCCAGGGGCCGTTCGCGGCCAACTACCTGGTCGAGAAGGCCGGCAAGAAGAAGATCGCGATCATCACCGACGGCAAGACCTACGGTGAGGGCCTCGCGGCGGAGTTCTCCAAGCAGGCCACCGCCAAGGGCGCGCAGATCGTCGCCCAGGAGAAGGTCGGCGAGAAGGACACCGACTTCGCGGGCGTCATCGCGAAGGTCGCGGCGTCCGCCCCGGACGCCCTGTACTACGGCGGCGAGTACCCGCAGGCCGCCCCGCTGAGCAAGCAGATGAAGAGCTCCGGCCTCAACATCCCGCTCATGGGTGGCGACGGCATCTACGACGACAAGTACATCAGCCTGGGTGGCGGCGACGGTGACCTCGCCACCTCGGTCGGAGCCCCGACCGACAAGCTGGACAGCGCGAAGACCTTCGTCGACGCCTACGCCAAGAAGAGCAACAAGGACGCCTACGGCGCCTACGGTGCCTTCTCGTACGACGCGGCCAACGCCATCATCGGCAGCCTGGCGACCGCCCTCAACGGTGGCGACTGGGCCGAGGGCAAGCGCGAAGACCTGCTCAAGGCAGTCGGCTCGTACAGCGCGACCGGTGCGACCGGTGGCATCAAGTTCGACGAGTACGGCGACAGCACCAACAAGGTCCTGACCGTCTACCAGGTCACCGGTGGCAAGTGGAACTCCGCCGAGACCGGCGAGTTCACCGGCTGAGTGCGCGACTACTGATCGTTTGACGTCAGATGCGGTGGGGGCGGACAGTTCTGTCCGCCCCCGCTGTCTACGGAGGTAGAGGTAGTCGTGTCAACCCTGCTTCAACAGCTGGCCAACGGGGTGGTGCAGGGCGCGTTGATCGCCCTGATCGCACTCGGGTACACCATGGTGTACGGCATCATCCAGCTGATCAACTTCGCGCACGGTGAAGTCTTCATGGTCGGCGCCTACGGCGGCCTGGCGACCTACACCTGGCTCGTGCCGGAAGGCGTCAAGGACGTCTGGTACGTGTCCCTTCCGCTGGTGCTCCTCGGCGGTGTCGCGATCAGCGTCGCGGTCGCCCTCCTGATGGAGCGCTTCGCCTACCGCCCGCTGCGCAACGCGCCAAGACTCGCGCCGCTGATCACCGCGCTGGGCGTCTCGGTGTTCCTCCAGGAGTTCGTGCGCAACTTCTACCCGAACGCCACCGCGGCCCTGCCCTTCCCCGGCGTGTTCGTCCAGGGCCAACTGGTCATCGGGCCCATCCGGGTCGGCTGGAGCGGCATCCTGCTGATCGGCGTCTCGGTCCTCCTCTCGATCGCGCTCCAGACCTACATCAACCGGTCCCGCATGGGCCGCGCGATGCGCGCGACGGCGCAGGACCCCGACACCGCGAAGCTCATGGGCGTCAACCCCGACCGCGTGATCGTGCTGACGTTCATCCTCGGCGCGGCCCTCGCGGGTGTGGCGGGCGTGCTGTTCGGCACCTACCTCAACAACATCAACACCGACATGGGCTTCCAGACCGGTATCTTCGCCTTCACCGCGGCGGTGCTGGGCGGCGTCGGCAGCATCCGCGGCGCGGTGGTCGGTGCCTTCATCATCGGCCTGGTCAAGACGCTCGCGGGGCAGTACATGCCCGGCGGGAGCCAGTACGACTACGTCTGGATCTTCGTCGTGCTCATCCTGGTGCTGGTGTTCCGGCCTCAGGGCCTGTTCGGAGAGCCGGAAAGGGTGCGCGCGTGAGCAAGATCGCCAATTCAGTGAAGCCCTTCGCGCGTCCACTGGTCGTCGTCGGTGGCGTGCTGCTGATCGTGGCCGCGCTCCTGCCGTGGGTGACGTTCGCGCTGAACGCGGGCAACTACCCGGACCGGGCGACGCTCCAGTACTTCGACGCGCCGTTCCAGGTCACCGGGTTCCGGTGGCACATCCTGCTCCTCGGTGTGCTGGTGCTGATCGCGACCTTCGCGCCGATTCCCAGCAAGGGTCGGGTACTCAGGTCGCTCGGCTGGGGTGGCCTCGCCGTCGCGTTGATCAACTCGGTCTTCATCGTCTCCGAGGGCGGTGGCCTCGGCGCCATCACCGCCGCGGACGGCAACACCGCCTTCGGCGGGATCGTCGGCATCCTCGCGGGCGCCGCCGTGATCCTCGCCGGCACGGCGCTCGGCATCGAGCCGCCCGCCAAGTGGAACATCAAGCTGGCCAAGCCGTGGGCGTTCCTCGTCCTCCTGGTCACCTTCGCCGCCGTGCTCGTCGCCGTCTCCGAGACGCTGACCGCCGGTGGCCAGGGCGGTCCGGCCAACCCGTACGCGGGCGGCCTGTTCCTGTCGTTCCTCGGGTTCGCGGCCGGTTTGCTGACCGCGCTCAACGGGTTCGGCCTGGTCGGCTGGATCTCCGCGCTGTCGGAGAAGCACCGCGTCTTCAGCGTGATCGTCCTGCTGGCGTGCGCGCTGCTGCTCCCGTTCACCGGGGCCGGGTCCGAGTACTGGATGACGGTCGCCGCGAACATCGGCATCTACGCGGCCACCGCGATCGGCCTCAACATCGTGGTCGGCCTCGCGGGTCTGCTCGACCTCGGGTACGTGGCGTTCATGGGCATCGGCGCGGTCGTCGCGGCGAACCTGTCCGGCGCCGCGGCCTCCAAGGTCGGCATCGACCTGCCGTTCCCGGTCGCCGCCGTCATCGCGGCGATCATCGCGGGCATCTTCGGCGCCATCGTCGGTTCGCCGACGCTGCGCGTGCGCGGTGACTACCTCGCGATCGTGACGCTGGCCTTCGGCGAGATCTTCACCCGGTCCGCCCAGAACAACATCGGCGGGCTCACCAACGGCGCCAACGCCATCCCCGGCGTGCCGCCGCTCGACCTGTTCGGCAAGGAGTTCAACCAAACCCTCTCGATCGGCTCGGTCCAGCTCCCGGCGGGTGTCCTCTACTACGTCCTGATCGTGCTGCTCGTCGCGGGCGTGATGGCGATCTTCGCGAACCTCAAGTTCAGCCGCATCGGCCGGGCCTGGATCGCGATCCGCGAGGACGAGGACGCGGCACGGGCGATGGGCATCAAGACCGGCAAGGCGAAGATCCTCGCCTTCCTGGTCGGCGCCACGCTCGCCGGTCTCGCGGGCGCGGTGTTCGCCCACAAGAACGGCACCGTCTCCTACGAGAGCTTCAAGTTCCTGGAGTCGGTCACCCTGCTCGCCGCGGTCATCCTCGGCGGCATGGGCTCGATCCCCGGTGCCGTGCTGGGCGCTTCGCTGCTGTTCGTGCTGCCCGAGAAGCTGCGCGAGTTCAGCGACTACCGGCTGATGATCTTCGGTCTGGCCCTGGTGCTGATCATGCGGTTCCGACCGCAGGGTCTCGTGCCCGACCGGCACCGCAGGGCCGAGCTCGCTGGTGAGGATGTCGGCGGGGTCCCGGTCGACGAGGTGCACGAGCACGACACGAAGGGGGCCAAGGCGTGAGCACGCCAGTCCTGGAAGCGCGCGACGTCTCGATGGTCTTCGGTGGCCTCAAGGCGTTGCAGAACGTGTCGTTGAAGCTCGACGAGGGCAAGGTCGTCGGTCTCATCGGCCCCAACGGCGCGGGCAAGACCACGTTCTTCAACTGCCTCACCGGTCTCTACACGCCGACCACGGGCAGCGTGCTGCTCAAGGGCGACGTGCTGCCCGGCGACCCCGCGAAGGTCACCACCGCGGGCGTGGCCCGCACGTTCCAGAACATCCGGCTGTTCCCCAGCATGACCGTGCTGGAGAACGTCATGGTGGGACGGCACGTGCGGATGAAGCAGGGCCCGCTGGCCTCGCTGTTCCACGGCCCGTCGTACCAGAAGGGCGAGAAGGCCGCGCGCGAGCGCTCGGCCGAGCTGCTGGAGTTCGTCAACCTCCCCGGCCTCGAGGACGAGCTGGCGCGCAACCTGCCCTACGGCGACCAGCGCCGCCTGGAGATCGCCAGGGCGCTGGCGACCGACCCGGCCGTGCTGCTGCTGGACGAGCCGACCGCGGGCATGAACCCGCAGGAGACCGAAGCCACGCGGCGGCTGATCCTGGCCATCCGCGAGACCGGCGTCTCCGTGGTCGTGATCGAGCACGACATCAAGTTCATCTTCAGCCTGTGCGACTCGGTCTCCGTGCTCGTGCAGGGCGAACTGCTGGTCGAGGGCAGCCCCGAGGTCGTGCGTCGTGACCCGCGGGTCATCGAGGCCTACCTCGGCAAGCCGCCGGACGAGGTCGAGGCCGAGGTCCAGGCGATGGTCGAGGAGACGCGGCAGCACCACGCCGACGACTCCGCGCCCACCACCACGATCCCGGTCGTGACCGACCGCAAGCCGGAAGGGGAGCAGGCATGAGCGCGCTCCTTGAGGTCCGCGACCTCAGCGTCGCCTACGGGGCGATCGAGGCGGTCCGCTCGATCTCGTTCACCGTCGAGGAAGGCCACATCGTCAGCCTCATCGGCAGCAACGGTGCGGGCAAGACGACGACCCTCCGGACCATCTCCGGTCTGCTGCGGCCGACGGGTGGCGAGATCCTGTTCCAGGGGAAGGCCATCCACGACCAGCCCGCCCACACCATCCTCGGCAGCGGGCTCGCCCACTGCCCGGAGGGCAGGCGGCTGTTCCCGCGGATGACCGTGGAGGAGAACCTCCAGCTCGGCGCCTACGTCCGCAAGGACGACGGCGTCGAGGCGGACATGCAGAACGTGTACGAGTTGTTCCCCGTGCTCGGCGAGCGCAGGCACAACAAGGCCGGTCTGTTCTCCGGCGGCGAGCAGCAGATGCTCGCCATCGGCCGCGCGATGATGTCCAAGCCGAAGCTGCTGATGCTCGACGAGCCCTCCATGGGCCTCTCGCCGATCATGACCCAGCTGATCTTCGACACCATCAAGGAACTCCAGAAGCAGGGCACCACGATCCTGCTCGTCGAGCAGAACGCCCTCGCGGCGCTCGCCCTGTCCGACCACGGCTACGTGATCGACCTCGGCAGGACGACCCTCGAAGGCCCCGGCCACGAGCTGCTCGCGGACGAACGCGTCCGCGCGGCGTACCTCGGCGAGGACTGAGAGCGCGAAGCACGGCCACGGCGCCCCGCCTCCCCGTTGGGAGGCGGGGCGCCGTCGCGAGTACTGGGTGGACGGTCCGATCGGGCGGTGTGGCAGCGTGGACGCCGTGAACCCGCCCATGCCGTCGTCCCTGGCGCGGGGCGCCGAACTGCTCGCCGACCAGTGGTGGCCCACCACCGTCGAGGCCGTCGCCCAGGGAACCGTTTACGCGCTGCTGGCCGTCGCCTGCACGCGCCGCGCCCGCGTCGCCGACCCGACGCAGCCCGCCGCGTTCGCCGTCGGTCTGCTCGCCGCCTACCTCGCGTACCTGGCGCTGGGCTACCGCCCCGGTCCCACGCCGGACGTCGGCGCCCCCGCCCTGCTGGGGCACCTGGCGCTCGGCCTGCTCGCGGCGGTCGCGGTGGCCACCGCGCTGTCGTTCGCCGTGGGCTGGTCGTTCCCGCTGGGACTGTCGACGCTGGTCGTGGTGCTGGCGGGCTCGTGGCTGCTGCTGGGCGACGACCCCGAACCGCCGCTCCGCCTGTTCCGCCCGCACGAGCTGCTGCCGGGTGTCGACGACGTCCAGCTGACCGTCGTCGTGCTGGCGGCGGCCGCGCTCGCCGTGGCGCTGCGCGACGGCGTGCGGCCGTTCGCGGCGAGCGGTCTGCTCACCGGCACGGCCGCGTTCCTCTACCTGCTGAAGGTCCCCGGCTCGGCGTGGTACCTGACCGCCGTGCTCGTCGGGGCCTACGCCGTGACGGCCGCGGTCCTCGCCCGGACCACGCGCGGCACGGTCGTCGCCGCTCTCGCGCTGGGCCTCGTCCAGGTGGTCGTCGAGACGGCGGTCGGCCCGCGCTGGTGGCTCCCGTTCGCCCTTGGCCTGATAGCCGCGGCGCTCGCGGTCCGGTGGCTGCGGGAGCGGCTCGCGGCCCGGAAGCCGGTCGCCGCCGCCCCCGCCTAGAGCCGGACCGGAGCGCCGGTGGAGTCAGGACGCGGCTTCACCCGGCGGGCGTTCGCGCAGGATGCACGTCAACCGCGCGGTGCAGACGGCCTTGCCGTCCTCGTCGCTCACCGCGATCTGGAACGTCGCCGTGGTCCGCCCGACGTGCAGCGGCGTGCACACACCGGTCACCAGCCCCTCGCGCGCGGCGCGGTGGTGCGTGCACGACAGCTCCAGCCCGAGGGCCACCCGGTCCGGCGCCGCGTGCATCGCCGCAGCTACCGACCCGAGCGTCTCCGCCAGGGACGCCGTCGCGCCGCCGTGGAGGAGGCCGTAGGGCTGGCGGTTGCCCGCGACGGGCATGGTGCCGACGAGCCTGTTCCCATCCCATTGGGTGATCTCGATGCCGAGTTTCGTGGTGAGCTGCTCGGCCGCCAGGTCCAGGTTCAGGCCTGGGAGCTGGTCGGGCGTGGGCGGGACGGCGGCGGTCACCGGCTACCTCCGGTCGGTGCGGAACTGTCGGTGCTCCACCCTAGACTCGGCGCGTGAGCACTTCCGACGCACCGCGCCTGCTGCTGATCGACGGCCACTCGATGGCGTACCGGGCCTTCTTCGCGCTGCCCAAGGAAAACTTCTCCACGAACACCGGGCAGACGACGAACGCCGTGTACGGGTTCACCTCGATGCTGATCAACCTGCTGCGCGACGAGGCGCCGTCGCACGTCGCGGTGATGTTCGACGTCTCGCGCAAGACGTTCCGCTCGGAGGCGTTCGCCGACTACAAGGCGAACCGCAGCAAGTCGCCGGACGAGTTCAAGGGCCAGGTCAGCCTGATCCAGGACGTGCTCGCCACGCTGTCGATCCCGACCATGTCGAAGGACAACTTCGAGGCGGACGACCTGATCGCCACGCTCACGACGCAGGCGGTCGCCGACGGCTTCAAGGTCGCGATCTGCACCGGCGACCGCGACGCGTTGCAGCTGGTCAACGACTCGGTGACCGTGCTGTACCCGGTCAAGGGCGTGTCCGAGATGGCCCGGTTCACGCCCGAGCTGGTGCTGGAGAAGTACGGCGTCACGCCGGAGCAGTACCCGGACTTCGCGGCGCTGCGCGGCGACCCGTCGGACAACCTGCCGAAGATCCCCGGCGTCGGCGAGAAGACGATCACCAAGTGGATCCAGCAGTTCGGCTCGCTCAACGGCCTGATCGACCGGGTCGACGAGGTCAAGGGCAAGGCGGGCGAGGCGCTGCGGGACAACATCACCAACGTGATGCTGAACCGCCACCTCACCGAACTGGTGCGCGACGTCGAGCTGCCGCTCGGGCCGCAGGACCTGGAGAAGAAGGCGTGGGACCGCGAAGCGGTGCACCGCCTGTTCGACGAGCTGGAGTTCCGCGTGCTGCGGGACCGGCTGTTCGCGACCCTGCCGTCCGAGGAGCCGGAGGCCGAGGACGGGTTCGAGGTCAACGGCGGCGCGGTGCCGACCGGGCTGCTCGCGGGCTGGCTGGACGAGTACGCGCGCGGGTCGCGGGTCGGGGTCGCGTTCCGCGAGAAGGCGGGCGACCTGGAGGGCGTCGCGTTCGCGACGGCCACCGGCGACGGCGGGTACGTCGAGGTCGCGACGCTGGACGAGTCGGACGAGAAGGCGCTGGCCGCGTGGCTGGCCGACGAGTCCGTGCCGAAGGCGGGCCACGACCTGAAGCTGCCGCTGCGCGCCCTGCGGGCCCGCGGCTGGACGCTGAAGGGGCTGACCAGCGACACCGGTCTGGCCGCGTACCTGGTGCGGCCCGGCCAGCGGTCGTTCGCGCTGGACGACCTGGCGATCCGCTACCTGCACCGCGAGCTGCGCGCCGAGGAGTCCTCGGACGGCCAGCTCTCGCTGCTGGTGGACGAGGAGGAAGAGCTCCAGAAGACCGCCACCGGCACGATCCTGCGGGCCCGCGCGGTCGCCGAGCTGGCGGACGCGCTGGACGAGCAGCTGGTCGACATCGGCGGCACCCGCCTGCTGGCCGAGCTGGAGCTGCCGCTCATGGCCGTGCTGGACGAGGTGGAGGCCGTCGGCATCGCGATCGACGCCACCCACCTCGCCGAGCTGGAGGCGCACTTCGCCGCGGGCGTGAAGCAGGCCGCGCAGGACGCGTACGCGGTGATCGGCAAGGAGATCAACCTCGGGTCGCCGAAGCAGCTCCAGGTGGTGCTGTTCGACGAGCTGGACATGCCGAAGACGAAGAAGACGAAGACCGGGTTCACCACGGACGCCGAGGCCCTCCAGGACCTGCTGGAGAAGACCGAACACCCGTTCCTCCAGCACCTGCTGGCACATCGGGACGTCACCCGGTTGAAGTCCACTGTGGACGGACTGCTGAAGTCCGTCGCGGACGACGGCCGGATCCACACGACGTTCCACCAGACGATCGCCGCCACCGGGCGCCTGTCGTCCACCGACCCGAACCTGCAGAACATCCCGATCCGGACGGACGAGGGCAGGCGGATCCGCGAGGCGTTCGTCGTCGGCGACGGGTACGCCGAGCTGATGACGGCGGACTACAGCCAGATCGAGATGCGGATCATGGCCCACCTGTCGAAGGACGCCGGGCTGATCGAGGCGTTCAACAGCGGCGAGGACCTGCACACCTACGTGGCCTCGCAGGCGTTCTCCGTGCCGACCAGCGAGGTCAGCGGCGAGATGCGCCGCCGGGTCAAGGCGATGTCGTACGGGTTGGCGTACGGGCTGTCGGTGTACGGGCTCGCACAGCAGCTCCGGATCCCGGCCGAGGAGGCGCGGGAGCAGATGGACGCCTACTTCTCCCGGTTCGGCGGGGTGCGGGACTACCTCCAGCAGCTCGTGACGCAGGCGTCGAAGGACGGGTACACCGAGACGATCCTGGGGCGGCGGCGGTACCTGCCCGACCTGACGAGCGACAACCGGCAGCGCCGGGAGATGGCCGAGCGGATGGCGCTGAACGCGCCCATCCAGGGGTCGGCCGCCGACATCATCAAGGTCGCGATGCTGGGGGTGTACCGGGCGTTGGAGGAGGCCGGGTTGCGCACCCGGATGTTGTTGCAGGTGCACGACGAGCTGGTGCTCGAAGTGGCCGAAGGGGAGAGGGAAGCCGTGGAGGCCCTGGTGCGGGAGCACATGGGGAAGGCCTACGAGCTTTCGGTGCCGTTGGAGGTTTCCGTCGGGTATGGGCGGTCTTGGGATGACGCCGCGCACTAGGTGATCTGCGGGCTGGGCTGCGGGTGGGTTCGATGGGTGGGTTTTGCCCCGCTCGCTCAAGTGTTTCAGTGCTTGACCACGCTTTGTCAAGGCGGGAAAGATGCCTTGACAAAGCGTGGTCAAGCATGAAGGGCGCTCGGGATCGGGGGCAGGGTGGAGTGCGGGCACTACCCGTTGGCTCGGGTTGGTCCGTGGTCCAGTTTCGGGAGGCTGGTTAGAGGCTGCTGGCTGCTTGGCTAGGGCGCTGGGAGGCGTTGCCTTCCGCTTCTGCTTCTTTTTCGGCAGCTCACCTTGCCTTTCCCTTCTCCTGTCCTACTTCCCATTTCTGCCTGTGCGGATCGAGGCCATCAACCTCGGTCGGCTCGCCGGGTTCCTCCAGTGGCGCGGTCTTGAGCACTGCCTGGTTGCGCATACCCCGTGTCGGCGCTTTCGCCTCGTCGTCGTTCCTCGGCGAGGGCATCGCGGTCGGCGCCTTGCGGTAGAACGGGGCTATCTCCTCGCGGGCTCCGTGCTGAGATTGGCGGCTGGTGTCGGATCGCTTCCGCGCGGTCACCACGTCGAGCAGTCGGGCGAGTCGTGCCGCCGCGCGCCGCCCCGGTGCTCGTTCGCGAGCTGCGACACGCCGTCCGCGCCTGCTCCTAGCTCGGCCTGCCCCTTCGCCGGCATCGGGCCGACTCGCGCTTCGGAGGCCCGTGCCGCGTCAGGCCCGGTTCAGCGAGGTGACGTGCACGTCCCGTGCGGTCAGCTCCGCGCCGCAGCCGGTGCACTCCACCTTCGCGCGCACGTCGCCGCCGCAGTCGTGGTGGTGCAGCTCGTACGGCGGGCCGTCCTCGGGCGGCATCCACCGCGAGCCCCAGTCGCGCAGCGCCATCATCACGGGGTAGAGCGCGCGGCCCTTCTCGGTGAGCCGGTACTCGTAGCGGGTGCGGGCGTCCTTGTACGCGACGCGGCGCAGGACGCCCTCGTCGACGAGTTCCGCCAGCCGCTCGGTGAGCACGCTGCGGGAGATGTCCATCGTGGTCTGGAAGTCCTCGAACCGGCGGGTGCCGAGGAAGACCTGGCGCAGCAGCAACAGGGTCCACCTCTCGCCGAGCAGTGCGGCGGAGCGCGAGATGGTGCACTGCGGGTCGGCGAGCTTCGCGTGTGCCATTCACCCAGAATACGCTTGCGTTCGAAATTCAGACTCAGCTAAGGTGGGGTTCTGAATCCGAACTCAAGTAGGCGGTCGCCATGATCGGTCCCAGCGTGCACGCGCTCGACCGCCGCAGCGCGCCCGCGGCGGTCGACGCGGTCTTCGACGGGCTCTCCGACCAGAGCCGCTACCTGCGGTTCCACGCCCCGATGCCCCGGCTCACCAAGGCGTTCCGCGACCGGCTGGTCGACATCGACGGCGTCCGCCACGCGGCCGTCGCCGCCACGGTCGTCGGGGAGCCCATCGGCCTCGCCCGGCTGGTCGAGACCGGTCAGCGGAGGGCGGAGATGTCGGTCGCGGTCGTCGACCGCTGGCACCGCCGCGGCGTCGGCCGGATGCTGCTCACCGAACTCGCCGAACTGGCGGGCAGGCTCGGCTACCTGGAGCTCTACGGCGACGTGCTGCCGGAGAACACCCCGATGGTCCGGCTGGTCCGCCGCGCCATGCCCGGCGTGCGCACGGTCATCGCGGACGGCGTCGTGCGCTACACCTTCCCGGTCGGCTGGGCGTTCGGCGAACCCACCCACGAGGACCTGCTGGCCTCGATCAGCCGAGCCGCGCGATAGCGGCCACCACCCGGTCCCAGAACGCGTCCACGTCGAGCCCGACGGCCACCTTCGCGTTCGGCGCCAGACCCCGGTAGCCGTCCAGGTCGACCACGGTCGCGCCCACCGTGTGCGTGCCGGTCAGCTCGACCTCCACGTGCGCGTCGACGCACTCCACCAGCGCCGGGTCGATCACCCGCGCGACCGCCACCGGGTCGTGCAGCGGCGGCGAGGCGAAGCCGAACGCGGTCCGGTAGGTGTCGCCGAAGAACGTCATCAGCTCCGCGCACGTCCGCCCGAGGGGTCCGAGCGCGGCCAGCCGCGCGACCACGGCCGGCGTCACGAGCGCCTGGTGCGTGACGTTGAGGCCCACCATCGTCACCGGCACGCCGCTGCCGAACACGATCGCCGCGGCCTCCGGGTCGACGTGGATGTTCGCCTCCGCGTACGGCGTGATGTTGCCGCGCCCCGTCGACCCGCCCATCAGCACGATCTCGTGGATCCGCGCCGCGTCCTCCGGGTACCGGGTGAGCAGCAGCGCGATGTTGGTCAGCGCGCCGGTCGCGATCACCGTCGCGGGCAGCAGCCGGTGCAGCAGCTCGACCGCGTGCTCGTCGACCACGCCGACGGTCGGCGGCCCGAACTCCGGACCGTCCAGACCGGAGTCGCCGTGGATGTCGTCGGCGATCCGCAGCGGCCGGACCAGCGGTTTCGCGCTGCCCGCCGCGATCGGCACGTCGATCCCGGCGACCGAGCAGACGCGCCGCGCGTTCAGCGTCACCTTCTCCAGCGTCTGGTTCGCCGCGACCGTCGTGATGCCGAGCAGGTCGAGCGCCGGGTCGCCGGCCGCCAGCAGGATCGCGATCGCGTCGTCGTGCCCCGGATCGCAGTCGAGGACCACCGGAATTCCCATCCGGCCAGTCTGGACGACCGGTTTCTGTCGGTGCCCGGCGGTAGCCTCGTGGTGTGCCGCTCCTAGGACCCACGGACCTGTTGCCGCACCCGCCGCGCCGGGTGCTCGTCGCCGGTACCTCGGGTGCCGGGAAGTCGACGCTGGCGAGCGGGATCGCCTCCGTGCTCGGGCTTTCGTACGTGGAGATGGACTCGCTGTTCCACGGTCCACAGTGGACTCCGAGACCCGAGTTCGCGGCGGACGTGCGGCGTTTCGTGCGCGGCCCGTCGTGGGTGACGGAGTACCAGTACAACCACGTGCGGCCGCTGCTGCTGAGCGAGGCGGACACGGTGGTGTGGCTCGACTTCCCCCGGCACCTGGTGATGCGCAGGCTCGTCGTGCGAACGGTGCGCAGGCGGCTGGTGGGGCAACATCTGTGGAACGGCAACTACGAACCGCCGCTGCACACCGTGTTCACCGACCGCTCGCACCTCTGGCGGTGGGCGTGGAGTTCGCACGGGCGGATGCGGCACAAGATGACGGCCGTGCTCGACGGGGAGCACGGCGCGCGGCTGGCGATGGTGCGGCTGCGGGGACCGAAGGACGTGGACCGGTGGCGCGCGGGCCCGCTGCGCCATGCGGCCGGACTCGACGAGGAGTCAATGAGATGACAGAGCGGATCGCTTTGGTGCTGGGCGGAACAGGGATGCTGGCCGGGTGCGCGACGGCGTTGCTGGCCGACGGGTGGAAGGTCGTGCTGCCCAGTCGCAGACCGAGGTTCGGGATGGCCGCCAGAGCGGCCCTCGTGCCGCGCGGCCACCTGCCGACCGGCGAGGAGGAGGGCCCGCGCCCCCGTGAGATCGCCGCCGACTGGGCACGTCCCGCCGAACTGGCCGACCGCGTCCGAGCCGTGCTCGACGGCCCCGCCGACCTCCTGGTCGCGTGGGTGCACTCGACCTACCGCGACCCCGTGCTGCACGCCGTCGCGCCCCTGCTCGCCCCGCACGCCCCCGTCGTGGAGGTGCACGACTCGGGTGCCGTCCACCGCATCCACGGCGTGCCCGAACCGGCGCTCGACGGCCACCCCACGCAGCAGGTGGTGCTCGGCCACGTCAAGCACGGCGCGGGCACCCGCTGGCTCTCGCACAAGGAGACGTCCGACGGCGTGCTCGCCGCCGTGCGCCGGGCACTGGAGGGCAAGCCGCCGTCAGCGCACCAGGTCGGAGACTCCTGGTGAGCGCCCGCCGACCGCGTGAGCGCTCACGCGGTCGGCGGCATCCCCGGATGGGCTAGCCTTCCGCCCGGCGCCAGGGGGACGCCGCTTCCGGGGGTGAGAGTTCGTGACAGGTCCGCACGAGGGTTTCCAGAGCGGGTACAGGTCGCCGAACGGGGTGGGCTGGACGGCGTTGGCGGCCTTCGCCGTCGCGTCGCTCGGCTGGGTGCTGAGCGCGCTCGCCGACTGGTACCGCCACGCCGCCGTGGCCGCGCTGGAGGCGGGGGAGGCGGACATCGACTTCGCGGAGCTGGCGTCCGCGGCCGACTACGTCCGGCTGGCCGGGCTCGTCACCCTGTTCGCGCAGATCGGCGCGGTCCTCGCCTACGCGGCCTGGTACGCGGTCATGCGCGGGAACTGCGAGGTCGTCGTGGGCGCGGACCGCCACGAGAAGCGGAAGCGCAGGAGGACGACCGAGGCGTGGCGGCTCAGCGACCCCCGACCGGGAGCGGTCCGCACTGGCCTGGTCGCGGCGTGGCAGTGGTCGTTCGCCGCGGCCCTCTGGACCTACCTGGCGAGTTCGGTGTTCCGGAGTCCGGAGACCTCGGCGGCGGACTTCCGCACGACCGCGCTCATCACCACCGCCATCGCCGTGCTCCTCGTGCTCTCCACCTGCTTCGCCGTCCCGGTGGTGCGCGGCATCTCCCGCGCCCAGTCCGATCCCGCGAACCTGTCCGCCTAGCGCTCCGCGGGGCCGAGGCCGCGCACCAGCAGGAGCACGGACTCGCGCACCTCGGCCAGCGACCGGTCCGGCTGGAACACCTGCCAGTCCAGCGCGATCACCAGCAGCGTGCCGAACAGCGCGGCGGACGCCGTGCCGACCTGGACGCCCGCGGGGAGCCGCCCGGCGTCGTGCGCGCGCTGCATCTGCGCCTTCACGATGGACACGATGTCGTCGCGCAGCAGGCTCAGCGTGCCGTGCCACTGGCCGGGCGTCCGCCACAGCTCGCTGACGAGCAACTGGCCGAACGCGGGGTACTCGGCGAAGAAGCCGAGCATCCCGTCCACCAGCGCGGCCAGCGCGTCCTCGGTCTCGGCCTGCTCCTCCGCCGGGCGCAACCGGGCGGCGAGCAGGTCGACGCCGTGCCGCAGCAGGGCGTCGACGAGGGCGTCCTTGCTGCCGAAGTTGTAGTAGACGGTGCCCTTCGCGACCCCGGCCTCGGCGGCGATCTCGTCCACCGTCACGGAGGCCGCACCGCGTTCGCCGACCAGCTTCAGCGCCGCGTCGAACAGCTTCTGCTTGGTGACCCCGGTGCGGCCGGGCCGGGGGCCGCTCACAGCACGAGTTCCGGCTTCAGCCGCGACGGCGTCCACACCCGCTGCCGGTGCGCGGCGAACGTCGACACCGCCAGCGCGCCCACGAGGTACGCCACGAGCACCAGCGCGTCGTGGCCGACGCCGCCCAGCTCGCCGCCGTACATGAGGTGGCGCAGCCCGTCCACCGCGTAGCCCATCGGCAAACCGTAGTGCAGCGGGTACAGCGGCTCGGGGATGGTCTGCCACGGGAACGTGCCGCCCGCGCTCACCAGCTGCAGGATGAGCAGCACCAGCCCGACGAACTTGCCGACCGCGCCCAGCAGGGCGTTGAGGGCGTGCAGGACCGCGACGAACGTCATCGACGTCAGGAACAGGAAGGCCAGCGTGCCCACGGGGTCGCTCGGCCGGATGTCCACGACCAGCGTGACCGCGGAGAACATGACGACCACCTGCGCGAGGCCGAGCAGCGCGCCGGGCAGCCAGCCGCCGATCGCGACCCGCACCGCCGACTGGCCCGCGGCCAGCGCCCGCCTGGACAGCGGCCGCAGCAGGAGGAACAGCACGAACGCGCCGATCCACGTGGCCAGCCCGAGGAAGAACGGGGCGAGGCCCGCGCCGTAGGTGCCCGCGGCGGTCTGGCTGACGCCGCGCACGTTCACCGGGTCGCCGATGGTCTTCGCGGTCGACTCGCGGGTCGGGTCGTCGGGGTTCGGGATCTGGCCGACGCCCTCGTTGAGGCCGTCGCGCAGCTTCGTGGTGCCGTCGACCAGCTGCTGCTCGCCGTCCCGCAGCTCGGTGGCGCCGTCGCGCAGCTGCACCGCGCCGGACGCGAGGGTGCCCGCGCCGTCGTCGAGCCTGCCGATCGCGTCGGTCAGCGCGGGTGTCGAGGCCGCGAGCTGCGCGGCTCCGTCGGACACCTGCTTGGCCCCGTTGGCGAGCTGCCGGAGCTGGCCCGCCGCGCCCTGCACCTTGCCGTTGGCGTCGTCGACCGGGGCCTTGGCCTGGCCCAACGCGGTCAGCACCTGCCGCACGTCCTCCTCGGCCATGCCCGCGGCCCGCAGCTTCGCGGCGATGTCGCCGTTGACCTGGTCGAGCCCGGTCACCAGAGCCTGCGCCTTCGCGGCGTAGTCCTCGGCGGTCGTCGCGGCCGTCTCGTTGCCGTCGGACACCTGCTTGGCGCCGTTGGCCAGCTGCTGGGACTTGAGCGGCAGGTCCTTCGTCTGCGCCTGGAGCTGGTCCAGCCCGTTCGCCAGGGTCCCGGCGCCGGTCGCCAACGGGACCGCGCCGTCCACGAGCTGCTGGGTGCCGGTCAGCGCGGTCTGCTGCGCGTCGGCGAGCTCGGTCGCGCCGTCGGCCGCCTCGACGGTCTTCTGCCGGATCGTGGAGAAGCCGAGGAGCAGCTTGTCCGCGGCCTCCTCGCCGATCTTCACCGACACCGACCTGCGGACCTCCGTGACGACCTGGTTCGCGATCGTGCTGCCGAGGTAGTTGTTGGCGTCGTTGGTGGTCAGCGTGATCACGCCCTGGCGCGGGGTGAAGTCGCCGGAGGAGGAGAGGGCCTGCGAGAAGTCCTCGGGCAGGGTCAGCGCGAACGTGTAGGTGCCGTCGCGGACGCCCTTCTCGGCCTCGTCCTCGGTGACCTGCCGCCAGTCGAACTTGCCACCCCGGACCAGCTCGTCGGCCACGTCGCGGCCCGCGTGCAGCCGGTCGGTGCCCTTGTCGGCCACGACGAGCGCGGCGGGCACGTGCTTCAGGTTCGAGTACGGGTCCTTGTTGGCGTACAGGTAGAGCGACGCGTAGAGCAGCGGCACGAGCGCCAGCGCCAGCAGGGCGAGCTTGGGGAGCGTGCCGGAGCTGACCCGGCGCAGTTCGTTGAGCGCCATCCGAATCGCGGTCACGCCGTCGTCTCCTGAACTTCTTGTTCTGCCGCTGTCGCTTCTTCGTCGGGGGTGTCGTCGGGGGTGTTGTCCTCGCCGAGCCGCGCGGCCGGGACGTCCAGCAGCCGCGCCGTGCTGGTCGAGCAGAGCACCACGACCGAGCGCTCGGGGGTGACCCGCTCCTTGGCCAGCGCCAGCCAGGTCTCCGGCGTGCCGTGGTAGCGGTCAGGGCTGTCGAGGACGATGGTCCCGACGCCGGGCCGGGCGGCGGCCAGCTCCAGCAGCAGCGCGCACCGCAGGTCGGCGGGCACGTGCTCGAAGCGGCTGTCCGCGTGCGCGTCGGCGTCGTGGTCGACCAGCCAGTCCGCGACGGCCTTGCGGCCGCTGCGCTCGCCGATCATGGCCAGCTCCTCGCCGATGACGGTGCTCAGCGTCAGCGCGGCCTCGGGCTCGTTGACCTCCGGCGCGTCCACGAGGGCGACGCGCTCGCGCAGCTCGGAGGGGTTGTCCCGGCCGTCGAGCAGCACGGAGCCGGTGCTGGGCCGGAGCCTGCCGGACAGGGCGAGGCCGAGCGCGGTGTGGCCCGCGCCGGGGTCGCCCGCGACGAGCGCGAACTCGCCCGCGCCGATCCGCAGGGTGGTCGGCCGCAGCAGCGGGCCGTGCGCCCCCGTGACGCCGACGCGCTGGGCGTGGATCTCCACCATTGCCTCCTTGAACTGACCGGTCAGTTCAAATAGTGGCGCGCAGGGGAGGGCCTCGCAACCGGAAGCGGTGTGACGTTCTCGGCAACCTCGCGAAACGGACTGCTCAGCGCAGCGCGAAGGCCGGGCGCACTTCCCACACGGTCCACAGTGGACGATAGCCCTGCCGCGGCCAGAACACCGAGGAGAGCGGGTTCGGCGGGTTGTAGTAGAGGTACGTGCCGACCGTGCCGAGCCGTTGCAGCTCGCGGTGCGCGAACGCCATCAGCTGCTGGCCGATCCCGGTCCCGCGCGCGCCCGGCAGCACGGACAGGCAGTTCACGTAGCCCCAGCGCCCGTGCGGCAGCCGGGTCGACGTCCAGTTGCCCGGCTCCGACGACACGACCGCGCACTCCGCGAGCGCCACCGCGATGCCGTCCCGCTCGGCGAGCCACGCGGGCCCGCCCGACGCGAGCCGCTCGCCCAGCGTCCGGCGCTTGAGCGCGACCGCCTCCGGCCGGGCGACCGTCGAGCCGACCAGTGACGAGTAGTGCAGCTCGGCCAGCGCCAGTTGCAGCACCGCGTCCAGGTCCTTCGGCGTGGCCCGGCGGATCCGCAGCGTCGGCGGAGGACCCGCGTTCGGACCGCTGGGGTGCCGCCGGATCGCGATCGCCGACAGCGGCACCAGGCCGTGGTCGAGGAACGCCTTGGTCGCCTCGGTGTCCCGGCTCGGCCAGCTCACCACGCAGGAGGAGTCCATCTCGGCCCCGCCGACCCGGTCCATCGTCCGACGCCACGACCGCAGCAGCGCGTCCATGCCGCGCCCGCCGGACGCGCCGAGCAGCGGCGTCAGCTCCCACACCTCGGTGGCCGACCACAGCCGGTGCAGCGACGTCCGCTCGTACACCTGCCGCTGGAGGACGCCCGCCACCCGCGTGCCGTCCGGCAGGGCCGCGGTGAGCACGTCGCCGTCCGGCGGTTCCGGCACCTGCGGCAGCATCGGGTCGAGGGACGCGAAACGCGCGGACTGCGCGTCCAGCAGCCCTCGACCGACCGTCATGGGGCCAGGCTACGACGTGGGATCCGCTGGACCGGGCGCCCCGCCGGTCCACTCGGGCTACCGGGTGAACGGACCGGGTGAGCGGCTCCGATCAGCGCTTGAGGGTGCGGAAGATCGCGGTGCCGGGGAAGAGCCTGCCGCGCAGCGGGCTCCACTGCCCCCACTCGCGGTCGTGGCCCTCCGGCCACTCGGGTTCGAGCAGGTCCACCAGCTCCAGGCCCGCGTCCGCGAGCTGCCGGACGTAGTCGCCGACGGTCCGGTGGTGCTCCACGTAGGTGGCCCGACCCAGCTCGTCGACCTCGACGTACGGCGTCCGGTCGAAGTACGACTGGGTGACGGTCAGGCCGCCGGGACCGGGGTCGTCCGGGAAGATCCACCTGATCGGGTGAGTCACGGCGAACACCCACGGCGCTCCGGGCCGCAGCACCCGCGACACCTCGCGCATGACCGTGCCGGAGTCCGCCACGAACGGCACCGCGCCGAACGCCGAGCAGGCCGCGTCGAACGA
Organism: Umezawaea sp. cmx-9-4; assembly: GCA_049997955.1. Lineage (GTDB taxonomy): Bacteria > Actinomycetota > Actinomycetes > Mycobacteriales > Pseudonocardiaceae > Umezawaea. Next base: position 30,637 of record JAEBDY010000027.1, read on the forward strand.
CCCGTCCGCGAACGGCAGCTGGTCGGCGGAAGCCTGGACCAGCGGTACGTCGATCCCGGTCTCGCGGTTCGCGGCGGCGGCGTGCCGCAGCATGCCCTCGGAGATGTCGAACGCGACCGGGCGCGCGCCCTGCGCGGCGAGCCACCGGGCGCACGGCGCCGAGCCGCAGCCGACCTCCAGCACCCGCTTGCCCACCACGTCCCCGAGCAGCCGCGCGTCCTCCTCGCGGACCCCCTCCGGGCACCACATGAAGTCGGCGGCGCCGAGGAAGTCGCCGTGCTCGGCGTGGTAGTCGTCGGCGTCGGCGTCCCACCAGATCCGGTTGGCGGTGCGCGACTCGGCGGCGTCCACGGGCCTCTTGGCGATCCCGGTCGTGCCGAGGGCGAGTTCGGCACTGGCGTGCTGCGTGGACACACTGCTCCTAACGTGGGGTACCGGTTTGCCCGCTGGTCGCGAAGCCGCGTACGATACCGCCTGCGTAGTGGGTTAGCTCTGCCCATGATCCAGTAGCACGAAAACTGGCCTGTGGAGGTCGGGTGTGCCCGCCGCGCGAAGCACTTTGCAGGCCACCCAATCCCAATCCGTACCGGAGCCACCTACCTAATGTCCACCGACACCACCATTGTCCCGGTCGCCAAGGCGCCGAAGCAGGTCGCGATCAACGATATCGGTACGGAGGAGGACTTCCTCGCCGCTATCGACAAGACGATCAAGTACTTCAACGACGGCGACATCGTCGAAGGCACGATCGTCAAGGTCGACCGGGACGAGGTCCTGCTCGACATCGGCTACAAGACCGAGGGCGTCATCCCCTCGCGCGAGTTGTCGATCAAGCACGACGTTGACCCCAACGATGTTGTGAAGGTCGGCGACGAGGTCGAGGCCCTCGTTCTCCAGAAGGAGGACAAGGAAGGTCGGCTGATCCTCTCCAAGAAGCGCGCTCAGTACGAGCGCGCCTGGGGCACCATCGAGGCGCTCAAGGAGAAGGACGAGCCGGTCAAGGGCACCGTCATCGAGGTGGTCAAGGGTGGTCTCATCCTCGACATCGGCCTGCGCGGCTTCCTCCCCGCGTCGCTGGTCGAGATGCGCCGCGTGCGCGACCTCCAGCCCTACGTCGGCCGCGAACTCGAAGCCAAGATCATCGAGCTGGACAAGAACCGCAACAACGTGGTCCTGTCCCGCCGTGCGTGGCTCGAGCAGACGCAGTCCGAGGTCCGCAGCGAGTTCCTCAACCAGCTGCAGAAGGGCCAGGTCCGCAAGGGCGTCGTGTCCTCGATCGTCAACTTCGGTGCCTTCGTGGACCTGGGTGGCGTCGACGGCCTGGTGCACGTCTCGGAGCTGTCCTGGAAGCACATCGACCACCCGTCCGAGGTTGTCGAGGTCGGCCAGGAAGTCACCGTCGAGGTCCTCGACGTCGACATGGAGCGCGAGCGCGTGTCGCTGTCGCTCAAGGCGACGCAGGAAGACCCGTGGCGCCAGTTCGCCCGCACCCACGCCATCGGCCAGATCGTGCCCGGCAAGGTCACGAAGCTGGTTCCGTTCGGCGCGTTCGTCCGCGTGGACGAGGGCATCGAGGGCCTGGTGCACATCTCCGAGCTGGCCGAGCGCCACGTCGAGATCCCGGAGCAGGTCGTGCAGGTCGGCGACGACGTCATGGTCAAGGTCATCGACATCGACCTGGACCGTCGCCGCATCTCCCTCTCGCTGAAGCAGGCGAACGAGGGCTTCACGGTCGACTCCGAGTTCGACCCGACGCAGTACGGCATGGCCGCCGAGTACGACGCCGAGGGCAACTACATCTACCCCGAAGGCTTCGACGTCGAGAGCCAGGAGTGGCAGGACGGCTTCGACAAGCAGCGTGAGGAGTGGGAGCGTCAGTACGCTGAGGCCCACACTCGTTACGAGGCCCACATGAAGCAGGTCGCCAAGGCCGCTGCCGCCGAGGAAGAGGCTGCTGGGGAGACCAACTACTCCTCCAGTGGCGAAGCCCCGGCTGCCGCGTCCAGCACCGGCGCCCCGGCCCAGTCCGGCGGCACCCTTGCCAGCGACGAGCAGCTCGCCCTTCTCCGCGAGAAGCTGTCGGGCGGCGCCTGATCCCCAGGGATCACTAGCCAAGTCCCACTGACGAAGCCCCGCACCACTCAGGTGGTGCGGGGCTTCGCCGTTCCCGAACCACCAACGGGCAGACAGTGGGCCACTCCTCAGCCCTCACTGAGCACCACGGTGGTCGGCTTGATTCCACTCGCCAGCAAGCCCTCACCCGATCGAGGACCGAACCGACCACCTGAAACTTCGGTGAGCCCGCCGCTGCGGCCGCCACGGTGGTCGCTCAACCTCCGACTCGCCAGCGAGCTTCACCCCAACCGAAGAACGGACCAACCGCCGAACCAACTCGCCACCAACCCAGGGCACTCACGGTGGTCGCTCAACCTCCGACTCGCCAGCGAGCTTCACCCCAACCGAAGAACGGACCAACCGCCGAACCAACTCGCCACCAACCCAGGGCACTCACGGTGGTCGCTCAACCTCCGACGAGTCGCTCAACTCCCCACCCACCACAAGCTCTCCTCCCCACGCAGACCGACCGGAACCCAGTGCCAACTCACCACCCAAGAGCCGAACCCAGACCCCACCCTGCCCCCGATCCCTAGCGCGTTCATGCCCGTTTGGCTTTGTCAAGGCATCTTTCCCGCCTTGACAAAGCCAAACGGGCATAGAAACAATCAAAAAATCGGGGAGAGGCACCCCCTCGCACCCACCCCCAAGCCCACCCCCGAACCCCCACCATCACCCCATTCGCGAACAGGCTTCACGAACCCCACCCCAACCCGATCCGGTCAACCTCAACACCACCCGGCGGGCCGCTTGGATTCGGCCGTCCGGCCTACTAGGTTCGGTCTCCTATGGTTGGTGCCTGGTTCCAGAAGCTGACGGTCGGTTCGGTGTTGCCCTTGTGCGCCATGGCTTTGGTGGCTTGTGCGACACCGAAGCGCCCTGCCGCGCCGCCTCCGCAGATCCCCACGATCGTGGTGCCCACCTCGGTGACCCGGACCCCGGTCATGGCGGACCGCCCGCTGCCCGAGGCGTGCGAGTTGATCGTCCCAACCGAACAGGTCGCTCAGGCGCTCGGCCAGGAAATCGCCAAGCCGACGGAGATCATCGGCATCGAGGAGCCGTCGATCGCCCGCACCGGCAAGATCGACTGCTACTACGGCATCCCGGACGGCAAGGCGCTGGCGCACGCGGTCCTGGTCATCGGCATCTCCACCTACGCGGACGAGGCTTCCGCCCAGCAGCGGGTCACCGAGAGCCTGGACGCGGAACGCCAGGACGGAGCCACGGTCACCGACGTCGAGGTGGGCAAGCAGCGGGGCAACCTGGTCACCACCGCGCCGGAGCGCCTCCTCATCGGTTCCCTCGGCAAGTCCACGTTCGTGGTCAGGGCGAAGGCGGGTCTGCTCCCCGATGACAAGCTCCCCGGTGTGCTCGCGGGATTCGCCGTCCAGTCGATGACCCAGCAGATCTCCTGAAAGACTGACCCCATGTTGCGCGTGGGGCTCTCCGGTGGAATCGGGTCGGGCAAGTCGACGGTCGCCAGGCGGCTGGCCGAGCACGGGGCCGTGCTGATCGACTCGGACAAGCTGGCCCGCGAGGTCGTGGAGCCGGGCACCGAGGGGCTGGCCCAGATCGTCGAGGCCTTCGGCGAGGACGTCCTGGACGAGCACGGCGCGTTGAACCGGGGTGCGCTGGCGGCGAAGGTCTTCACCGACGACGCCGCCCGCAGGACGCTGAACGGCATCGTCCACCCCAAGGTCGGCGCGCGCACCGCCGAGCTGATCGCGGGAGCAGCGCCGGACGCGGTCGTCGTCCACGACGTCCCGCTGCTGGTCGAGAACGGCCTGGCCCCCGCGTACCACCTCGTCCTGATCGTCCACGCCGACCAGGACGAACGGATCCGCAGGCTGGTCGGGTCCCGCGGCATGGCCGAGCAGGACGCGCGCAACCGCATCGCCTCCCAGGCCGACGACGACCAGCGGCGCGCGGTGGCCGACGTGTGGCTGGACAACTCCGGCACCCCCGACCTGGTCCTGGCGGCCGTGGACGAGCTGTGGGCCGACCGCCTGGTGCCGTACGAGGCGAACGTCCGCCTCCACCGCCGCGTCTCCGGCCGTCCCAAGGTCGTCCCCTACGACGAGACCTGGCCGTCGCAGGCCAAGCGGATCATCGACCGCGTCAGCCTCGCGACCGGTGGGCTGCGGGTGGAGCACATCGGCTCGACGGCCGTGCCGGGTCTGGCGGCCAAGGACGTGCTGGACCTGCAACTGGGCGTGCCGTCGCTGGAGGTGGCGGACGAGCTGGCCGACCGGTTGGGCGACGCGGGGTTCCCGCTGGTGCGCAAGGTCGCCGAGGACGTGCCGAAGCCCGAGGGCGCGGACCAGGACCTGTGGCGCAAGCGGTTCCACGCGGGAGCGGACCCGCGCAGGCTGGTCAACCTGCACGTCCGGGTGGAGGGCGGCCCGGCGTGGGAGTGGGCGCTGAGGTTCCGCGAGTGGCTGCTGGCCAACCCGGACGAGGTGGCGGACTACCAGGAGTTGAAGGTGGGGCTGTCGGCCGAGTTCGCGTCGGACGACACGTGGGACGGCTACGCGCTCGCCAAGGAGCCGTGGATGGCGGCGGCGTCCCAGCGGATGGGCTACAGCGGGGGCCAGACCTCGTAGAGGCCGCGGTGCATCAGCCACGACGTCATGTCGTGGCGGTGCAGGCTGATCTCCTCCAGCGTCCGGTGCACGGTCCGCAGCGCCAGGTCCGCGTCACCGGAGCGCAGCACGCGTCCCGCGACGGCGGCGGCGAACTCCTCGGAGCGCACGATCCGGGCGGTGGTGCCGCCGGGCACGGCGAGACCGAGCAGCAGGTCCGTGGTGCGCCACGACCGGCCTTCGCGCTCCACGCGGACCGCCGTGAGCACGCTGGGCGCTCGGCGCGCGTGGCGTGACCGCGGGCGGTGGTGGGTGAGGCGAAGACCCAGTTCCGGGATCAACCACGTGACCTCGGAATCGGAGAACGGGTCCTCCGGTGTCGGGCACTCCATCCGCAGCCCCCACCGCTCGACCTCACACGTGGTGAGGTGTCGCGACATCCCGGAGGAGTAGCTGCGAACAGCGCTTATGGTGTCGACCGTGTCGACGAGCTGAGGTGTGATGACCGCTCCCACGCGACCCGAGGGTAGCCCTAAGTGTGCGGTTGGTAACCCTCCGGGTCGATTTGTTACATCACGGATTGGGGTATCAAAACACTGTCAGTACTCCCGGCGACGCCAGGTCGTGACAGCTCCCTGCGACGCCAGCCAGCGGACCGCGTCGAAGCCGTGCGCGGAGATGCCCGCGACCGCCCGGTAGGTCGTTTCCAGCGCCCACTGCGCGCGCGGGGCCTGCACCAGGCCCGCGGCCAGCGCGGCCAGCAGCTCGTCGGTGTCCAGCACGGTCACGCTGCGGCCGGTCCGCACGATCAGGTCCAGGTAGAGGTCGATCGTCTTCCACACCGTGCCGCTGGAGGTGATCTCGACGACGTCCACGTACAGGTCGTAGTCGCGTTCGTGGCCGGGGTGCCACGACTGCCGGGTGACGCGCAGGCCGTGGGCGGGCAGCAGCCACGACTCGAAGTGCGACAGCTGCGGGTGACCGGGCACCGGGCGGAACATGTACAGCCCGTGCGGGGTGGTCCGGTACTCCTCGACACCCCGCAGGTGCCCCTTGGGATCGGTGTTGCTCTTCGCGTCCAGGTCGAAGTACTCGATCTTGGGCGGATGGATGTGCGCCACGGGGGCGGCCTCCTGCGTGTGCATCCCGTTATCTTGCCGAGTCCAACCGTCTGCCGATATTGCTACATTCGGTTGAATCCGCTGTCTAAGATCCGCGCATGTTCGGGATCATCCGCCCCTGTCGCAACCGCCTTGGCCCTGAGTTGCGCGAGGCCTGGCTCGCCCACCTGTGCGGGCTCTGCCTCGCCCTGCGCGACGACCACGGCCAGCTCGCGCGGGTCGTGACCAACTACGACGGCCTGACGATCTCGGCCATGGTCGAGGCCCAGTCGCCCGCCGGGACCGGCCGTCGGGCCGCGGGTCCGTGCGCCCTGCGGGGCATGCGGACGGCCGACGTGTCGCACGGTCGTGGCGCCCGGCTGGCCGCCACGGTCTCGCTCGTCCTCGCCTCGGCGAAGGTGCGCGACCACGTCGAGGACGAGGACGGCGTGTTCGCCCGCCGCGCCGCCAGGGGAGTGGGCCGCAAGGTCGCGTCGAAGTGGGCCGACCAGGCCGCCGAGACCGGAGCCGACCTCGGGTTCGACACGTCCGTGCTGGTCACGGCCGTGCGCAGGCAGGCGGAGGTCGAGTCGACCGCGGGACTGGGCAGCTCGGTGCTGCTGGTGACCGAGCCGACCGAGACCGCCACCGGCGAGGCGTTCGCCCAGACGGCCGTGCTCGCCGGACGGCCCGGCAACGTCGGGCCGCTGCGCGAGGTCGGCAGGCTGTTCGGCAGGCTCGCCCACCTCCTCGACGCCGTGGAGGACGTCGACGCCGACTGCGAGTCCGGCTCGTGGAACCCGTTGACCGCCACCGGCACGGACCTCGCCGAGGCCCGTCGGCTCTGCGACGACGCCGCGCTCGGCATCAAGCTCGCGCTGCGCGAGGCGACGTTCACCGACGACCGGCTGGTGCACGTGCTGTTCGTTCACGAGCTGAAGACGGCGATCGGGCGCACGTTCGGCGACCCGCACGCCCACCAGCCGCCCCCGCCGCCCGGCTGGCGGCCCGAACCCGGCATGTACCCGCCGCCGGGACCCGGCCAGGAGAACACCTACGGCCAGTACGCCCCGCCGCCCGTGCCGCCGCCCGGCGCACCCGGTGGCGGCACGCCGCCCGGCCCGCCCCCGCCGGGGAAGAAGGGCCGCAAGCAGCCCAAGGAGCCCGGTCCCGGCAGGTTCCTGTGGGCGTGGCCGAAGCTCGTCCGGCCACCGCACGGCCGCAACGCCGTCGCGGGCTGCCTCGCCGTGCTCTACCAGTGCGGCACCTGCCAGTACTGCTGCCGCGACCCGTACCCCGGCCCGTGGAGCGGCAAGTGGCGCGAGGCGTGGTGCAACTGCGACTGCAACTGCGGCGACGCGTGCTGCTGCGACGGCGACTGCTGCGGGTGCGATTGCGGGTGCTGAAGGCGCTCTGACCTGCTCCGATCAGAAATTGTCGGACCCCAGGCGTACCTTCGTGCTGTGGCATTCCCTACCGAGATCCCCGCTGAGGACGCGACCCCCAAGGCGCACTCGCAGTTCCGGCCCGTCGGCGACATCCCCCGCACCGACGGGCGGTTCCGCATGGTCGCCGACTACGAGCCCGCGGGCGACCAACCCGCGGCGATCGCCGACCTGGAACGCCGCATCCGCCGCGGCGAGAAGGACGTCGTGCTGCTCGGCGCCACCGGTACCGGCAAGTCGGCCACCACGGCGTGGCTGGTCGAGAAGGTGCAGCGCCCGACGCTGGTGATGGCGCCGAACAAGACGCTCGCCGCGCAGCTAGCCAACGAGCTGAAGGGCTTCTTCCCGGACAACGCGGTCGAGTACTTCGTCAGCTACTACGACTACTACCAGCCCGAGGCGTACATCCCGCAGACGGACACGTACATCGAGAAGGACTCCTCGGTGAATGACGACGTCGAGCGGCTCCGCCACGCGGCGACGATGAGCCTGCTGACCAGGCGCGACGTGATCGTGGTCGCCTCGGTGTCGTGCATCTACGGCCTGGGCACCCCGCAGTCGTACCTGGACCGGTCCATCGAGCTGAGGGTCGGCGGCGAGGTCGACCGCGACCTGTTCCTGCGCGCGCTGGTCGACGTGCAGTACACCCGCAACGACATCGCGTTCGCGCGCGGCACGTTCCGCGTGCGGGGCGACACGGTGGAGATCATCCCCGCGTACGAGGAGCTGGCCATCCGGGTCGAGTTCTTCGGCGACGAGATCGACAAGCTGTACTACCTGCACCCGTTGACCGGCGACGTGGTCCGCGAGGTCGACGACCTGCGGATCTTCCCGGCCACGCACTACGTGGCGGGCGCGGAGCGCATGGAGCGGGCGATCGGCGACATCGAGCGCGAGCTGGAGGAGTCGCTGGCGAAGATGGAGCGCCAGGGCAAGCTGCTGGAGGCCCAGCGGCTGCGGATGCGCACCAGCTACGACCTGGAGATGATGCGCCAGGTCGGGTTCTGCAACGGCATCGAGAACTACTCGCGCCACATCGACGACCGCCCGGCGGGCTCGGCCCCGGCGACGCTGATCGACTACTTCCCGGACGACTTCCTCCTGGTCGTGGACGAGTCGCACGTGACGGTCCCGCAGATCGGCGGCATGTACGAGGGCGACGCGTCCCGCAAGCGCAACCTGGTGGAACACGGCTTCCGCCTGCCGAGCGCGCTGGACAACCGCCCGCTGAGGTGGGAGGAGTTCGCCGACCGCATCGGCCAGACCGTGTACCTGTCGGCCACGCCCGGCCCGTACGAGATCGGCCAGGCGGGTGGCGAGTTCGTCGAGCAGGTCATCCGGCCGACCGGCCTGATCGACCCCGAGGTCGTCGTCAAGCCCACCGAGGGCCAGATCGACGACCTGGTCCACGAGATCCGCGCCCGCGCCGAACGCGACGAGCGGGTCCTGGTCACCACCCTGACCAAGAAGATGTCCGAGGACCTCACGGACTACCTGCTGGAGCTCGGCATCCGGGTCCGCTACCTCCACTCGGAGGTCGACACCCTCCGCCGCATCGAACTGCTCCGCCAGCTGCGCCTGGGCGACTACGACGTCCTCATCGGCATCAACCTGCTCAGGGAGGGCCTCGACCTCCCCGAGGTGTCGCTGGTGGCGATCCTGGACGCCGACAAGGAGGGCTTCCTCCGCTCCGGCACCAGCCTCATCCAGACCATCGGCCGCGCGGCCCGAAACGTCTCCGGCCAGGTCCACATGTACGCGGACCGCGTCACCGACTCGATGCGCCACGCCATCGACGAGACCAACCGCAGGCGCACCAAGCAGATCGCCTACAACACCGAACGCGGGCTCGACCCCCAGCCGCTCCGCAAGAAGATCACCGACATCCTCGAACAGGTCTACGCCGAGGCGGAGGACGCCATCGAGGTGGGCGGCTCGGGCCGCAACTCCTCCCGCGGCAAGCGCTCCACCGGCGAGGCGGGCGGCGGCCGCAGTTCGGGCGTCCTCGCGGACAGGGACCGCTCCGGCATGGCCCGCTCCGAACTGGCGGACCTCGTCCAGCAGTTGACCGACCAGATGATGACCGCGGCGAGAGACCTCCAGTTCGAACTGGCGGGCCGTCTCCGGGACGAGATCCAGGACCTCAAGAAGGAACTGCGGGGCATGGACGCCGCCGGCGTCAAGTAACCCCCCACACCTCCCGGCCAAGCCGGGACCAGGCTCAGCGCCCCGCGACTCACTTCCTCGTCTCGTGGGGCGCTGTCCCCCTCCGTCCCGCCCGCCGTCCGCTCAGCGGTCGGTGGCGGTAGGACGATGCTCGTGCGCCGCCTCCCTCGCCCGTCGACGGAGGCCGCGCGGGCACTTGGCCGACCCGGATCTCGATCACGTGGAGATCACCACTCAGGTCAACCGCTTCTGCTCTCGGCCACGAAGCTCGACCCGACCCGTCCACCAAGGGGCCATCAGGCGCAATTGGCGTCACGGAATGCCTAGATGGGGCTTCGAGCCGCCGGAGATCGTGAATGCGATTCCGCACGTGTGCCGAACGGGATCGCGCACGAACTCCGGCACAACCCCTCCACCAGCGATTCCCGCACCGGCTCGATTCGTCAGCGCACTCCCGTTACCGGTAGTAGTGGGAGTGCGATGTCTTCCTCGGATGGGTTTGGCGCAATCCGCCAAAGGTGAAGCGGCCGCCACCGTTTGACGCCGCAGGGACTACGGTGGGTTCCGTCATTGACGCGGTCGACTCCGGAGGTACCTCGCGTGGCGTATTCAGCCGAGATCAGCAGGGTCAATCCGACCTGCTTCGTGTTCCTCGTGGACCAGTCCGCGTCCATGAACGACCTCATCGGGGGCGACAGCCCGCAGCGCAAGGCGGACGTGGTCGCGGACGCGATCAACCGGCTGCTGACCGAGCTGTCCGTCAAGTGCGCCAAGGAAGAGGGCGTGCGCGACTACTTCCACGTGGCCGTGATCGGGTACGGCAGTTCCGTCGGGTCGGCGTACGCGGGCACGCTGGCGGGCCGGGACCTGGTGCCGTTGAGCGAGGTCGCGGACAACCCGGCTCGGGTCGAGGAGCGGGTCAAGAAGGTGCCGGACGGGGCCGGTGGGCTGGTCGAGACGACCACCCGGTTCCCGGTGTGGATGGACCCGGTGGCGAACGCGGGCACGCCGATGGGGCGCGCGTTGCAGTACGCGGAGTCGCTGGTGTCGAAGTGGCTGGTGGACCACCCCGGCTGCTTCCCGCCGATCGTGCTGAACCTGACCGACGGCGAGGCGACCGACGGTGACCCGGACGCCGCCGCGGCCGGGATCCGGGCGCACGCCAGCGCGGACGGCGCGGCGCTGCTGTTCAACCTGCACGTGTCGGCCGGTGGCGCCGAGCCGGTGACGTTCCCCGACACCGAGGACTCGCTGCCGGACGCGTACGCGAAGACGCTGTTCGGCATGTCGAGCGTGCTCCCCACGGACATGCGGTCCTACGCCGCCACGCAGGGCTTCTCGGTCAGCGACGCGACGCGCGGGTTCGTCTATAACGCCGACATCGCGTCGATCGTGCAGTTCCTCGACATCGGTACTCGCGCCACCGACCTGCGCTGACGCCGATGTGGGCCTACGTCTCGACGCTGTCGGTGCCCAAGGACGGCGCCACAGCGGAGGAGTGCGAGGACGCGGCCGTCGTGGTGCCCGTGATCGCGTCGGACGAGCCGACGGACGGGCCCGTGTCGGTCGCGGTGGCGGACGGCGCGTCCGAGAGCCTGCTGGCGCGGCCGTGGGCTCGGCTGCTGGTGGACTCGACGGTGGAGGCCGTGCGGTCGAAGCCGGAGGTGCTGCACAGCGAGTCCGGGTTCGCCCGTGTCGTGCTGGGCGCGGTGGACGACTGGGACGTCTGGCTCGCGGCCTACATCGCGGCCCGCGAGGAGGACGACCGGCCGATCAAGTGGTACGAGCAGCCGGGGCTGGAGCGCGGCGCGTACGCGACGCTGCTCGCGTTCCACCTGACCGACGTCGGGATGTGGCACGCCGCCGCACTGGGGGACAGCTGCCTGTTCCAGGTGCGCGCGGACAGCATGGTGCGGGCGTTCCCGATCGACACGGCCGTCGCGCTCGGCACGTCGCCCGCGCTGCTCAACAGCCGCAACCGCGACGACGAGCTGATCGCGTCCAAGGCCGGTCTCGCCGGTGGCGACTACCAGGAGGGCGACCAGTTCTTCCTCGCCACGGACGCGCTCGCGCACTGGTTCCTGACCGAGGTCGAGCAGGACGACTGCCCGTGGGAGGTCCTGCGCGACCTCAGCGCCGCGGGCAGCGCCGAGGACTTCGCGGAGTGGGTGGCCGCCGAGCGCGCGGGCGGCCGGATGAAGAACGACGACGTGACCCTCGTGCACGTCGACCTGGGGTAGGGCTGTGGTGTCGGCAAGGTTCCCGTCCGGTGCGGCGTACGTCGAGGCGCTGCAGAACACGGCGCTGTGCTTCGACGACCCGGAGCTGAAGGGCGCTCGCGTCGCGCTGGACAAGCTGCACCGCCCGAGGGCGATCTCGGGCAACTTCGCCAGCGTGTTCTCGGTGACCGCGGCGAACGGGCGGCGCTACGCGATCAAGTGCTTCACCAGGGAGGTCTCCGACCAGGAGGTCCGCTACCGCGCGGTCAGCGACCACCTGGCCAAGCTCGACCACCGCTGGAAGGTGGGGTTCACCTACCTGCCGCACGGGATCATGGTCGAGGGGCACCGCTACCCGATCCTCAAGATGGACTGGGTGGAGGCCACGAGCCTCACCCGGTGGCTCGACGACCACGTGCAGGACTCGGTCGCCGTCGTCCGCGTGGCGCAGCGGTTCGCCGAGCTCGTGGCGGAGTTGGAGCACGCGGGCATCGCGCACGGCGACCTCCAGCACGGCAACCTGCTCGTCGTCGCCGACGGATCGCTCCGGCTGGTCGACTACGACGGCATGTTCGTCCCGGCGCTGGAGGGCGCGGGCGCCGCGGAGATCGGGCACCGCAACTACCAGTCGCCGTCGCGGTCGCAGTCGGACTTCGACCCGACGATCGACCGGTTCTCCGCGTGGGTGATCTACCTGTCGCTGGTCGCCCTCGCGGCGGAGCCCGCGCTGTGGACCCAGCTCCGCGAGGACGGCGGCGAGTACCTGCTGCTCGCCGAGGACGACTTCACCGACCCGATCACGTCCAGCCGGTTCTCCATCCTGCTCAACCACGTCTCGCCCGAGGTGCGGCTCCTGGTCGGGCAGGTGCAGGCGCTGGTGGCGATCCCACCGACCCTGCTGCCCGAGCTGAAGCCCATCGCGGTGGACGCCCTGCCGTCCCGCTCGTACTTCCACCAGCCCACGATCGCGGGCCTGCCCGCGTGGATGGCCGACCACGTCGCGGACGTGGAGCCGGTCGTGGAGCGGCGCTTCACCCGCCGCGGGCCCGGTCTGGTCGCGGCGACGGTGCTGCTGGCCGTCGTCCTGGTCGGCCTGGTGGTGCTGGGCGCGCTCGCCGTGGTCGGGCCCGCGCTCGCCTGCGGTCTCGCGGCGCTCAGCGGTGTGCTGTGGTGCGCCGACGTGGCCCTGGTCTACCTGCGCGGGGCGGAGGCGAAGGCCGCGCGCGAAGCGCGGTCCCACCGGGACAAGGCGCGGCAGGAGCAGGTCTCGGCGAACCAGCAGCTGGCCGCGGCGGACAAACGGGCCGACCAGCTCGCCGACGCCGCGAAGCGGAGCACCGAGGACGGCCGCAAGCGCAGGCAGACCGTGCAGGCCACGCACGGCAGCGAACTCGCGGTGGTCAACCAGGAGCACACGCGGTACCTGGCGATGATCGCGGCCGAACGCACCGGCACCGCCAACCAGCTGCGCCAGGAACTCGCCCAGGCGCTGCTCGCGGCCCAGGCCGAGCACGTGCGCGGCAAGCTGGAGAAGATCCTGATCTCCGAGAGCGGCGTCGACGGCATCGGCGGCAAGCTCGTCGGCAACCTGCGGGACGCGGGCATCGTCACGGCGGCCGACTTCGACGGCGTCGGCTACATGGTCAACGGCCAGTTCCAGAACAAGATCGCCCAGTTCCACCTGACCTCCGGCTACTCCGTGCGGGTCCCCGGCATCGGCGAGGTGAAGGCGAACCGCCTGGAGGCGTGGCGCAAGGAGCAGGAGCACCACGCCCGCCGTTCGCAGCCGATCCGCCTGCACGACGGCCAGCTGAAGGTGATCGAGGCCAGGTTCCGCACGCAGCTGCTGCAACTCGGCACCGCCGAGCAGCAGGCGCAGGCCACCGCCCAGCAGAAGAAGGCCCTGCTCAACCAGCGCCTCAGCCACGACCTGGCCGCGCTGGACCTGGAGCAGCGCGCGCTGACCGCGAAGGCGTCGCAGGACCAGAGCAGGCACGCTCCGGTGCTCCGCAAGGCGCAGGAGGACGCCGAACGCGCCACCCGCCGCTACGAGTCGGCCGTGCGCGAGGCGGACGCGCACCGGCGCATCACCTACCCGCGCTTCCTGGCGTTCGCGGTGACGGGGAAGTAGCGCCCGACCCCGGCGGGGTCGGGCGCGTCCCGGCTACGCCCGCGGTTCGGGCTGGAGGATGCCGAAGATGTTGCCCTCGGTGTCCTTGTAGTAGGCGAGCTTGCCGATCCCCGGCACGGTGTCCTTCGCCAGCGCGACCGTGCCGCCCGCGCGTTCGGCGGCGGCGGTGTACGCGTCGATGTCGTCCACGGCGATGGTCAGCGGCGAGGCGTTGACCGGGGCGTCGGGGGCCGGTTCGGGGCCTCGGCGGACGGTGAGGCCGCCGTTGATCCCGTCGCCCTCGTCACCGGTCTTGATGGACCAGTAGTCCATCTCGCCGAACCGCTGGAACTTCCACCCGAACGTCGACTCGTAGAAGGCCTGGGCACGCGCTGGGTCCGAGGCGTGGATCTCGAAGTGCACTGGGCGTGGCATGGGGCGGACGGTACGCCCGAAATCGGCGGCTATCCAGGACCGGGGCTGTCACCAATTCGGCTTAACGTCGATCGCATGGGACTGAACATCCAGGTGGCCTTCGACTCGCACGACCCCGCCAAGCTGGCCGAGTTCTGGGCCGTGGCCGCGGGGTACGTGCCGCAACCACCGCCGAAGGGGTTCGACACGTGGGAGGACTTCGGGCGGTCGATCAACCTCCCGGAGGAGCGCTGGAACGACCAGACGGCACTGGTCGACCCCGACGGCAAGGGACCGCGGATCTTCATCCAGAAGGTCCCGGAGGGCAAGACGGCGAAGAACCGCGTGCACCTCGACATCGATCCGGGACCGGACAAGGCGGCCCACGTGGCGAAGCTCGTCGACGCGGGCGCGAAGGTGGTCGCGGAAGTGGACGAGCCGACCGGCAGGTGCACGGTTCTGCAGGACCCAGAGGGCAACGAGTTCTGCGTGCACTAGGCCGGTCGGCCCGGTCCACTGGTGCGGTGACCGCTAACCCTTGCCGGGTTTCGCCCTGAGACGCGCGAAACCCGGTGAGGATTGCGGTCACCGCACTAGCTGGTGACGTCCTTGGTGGTGAAGCGGCGGGCGGCGAGCAGCGTGAACAGCCCGCCGTACACCAGCGCCGAGAACACACCCTTGGTCATCTCGGTCCAGTCGATGTCCGTCGACAGCAGGTCCGCCCACGACAGCGCGTAGTGCGTCGGCAGGTACTGCCGCAGGTCGCCGAGCGCGGTGATCTGGTCGAGGATCTGCGACAGGATCGACACGAGCACCGCGCCGCCGACCGCGCCCAGTGGCGCGTCGGTGGCGACGGACAGGAACATCGCCAGGCCCGCGACCCAGAACAGGTGGATCGCGATGTAGCCGACCGCGAGCACCAGCGCCGTCACGCCGTCGCCGAACGACGCGGCCTCGCCGGTGGGGCTCACCAGTTCGCCGGAGCCGTACCAGACGACGCCGACGGCCAGCGCGACCGCGGGCAGCAGCGCCAGCGCGAACACCGACAGCAGCCCGGACGAGATGGCCTTGCGGCGCAGCAGCCGGTGCCGCGGGATCGGCGCGGCGAGCAGGTACTTCAGGCTCGACCACGACGCCTCGCTGGCGATCGTGTCGCCGAAGAACAGCGCCACGATCATCGGCAGCAGGAAGCTGCTCGTCACGAACAGCGTCAGCAGCACGAAGTTCACGCCGCTGGCCGTTGCCAGGTCGACGAACCCGCCGGACCTGCGGTTCGGCGACGCCTCACCCAGCTCGAACGAGATCACCAGGATGATCGGCAGCAGCACCAGGAACGCCAGCACGAGCTGGGTCCGGCGCCGCCGCAGCTGGCGGATCAGCTCCACCCGCAGCGGCATCGTCTTGCGGGCGCGGTAGCCGACGGTCGAGCCGTCCGGCGCGACCGCGTTCACCTCGCTCGCCACGGCCGTGGCCAGGTCGTCGATCGCGGCCGAGTCGGTGTGCACGCCGCCGGCGCCCAGTTCATCCTTGGAGCCGCTCACGCCGAACTCCCCTCTCCGACGAGTTCCAGGAACGCGTCCTCCAGTCGCCTGCGCGGACCGACCTGGTCGACCATGATCCCGGCCTTGACCAGTTCGCCCAGCGCGACCGCGCGGGGCGTGCCGTTGAGGCCCGCGTGCACGAGTTCGCCGTCGACGTGCACGTCGTGCACGCCGTCCAGGGCGCGCAGCACGGTCGCTGCCTGCATCGGCTCGTCCACCTTGAACGTGGCCTCGCCGCCGCCCTGCGCGATGTCCTCGACCAGGCCCGCGGCGACCAGCTGGCCCTTGTGCATCACCACGACGTGCGTGCAGGTCTGCTCGACCTCGGCCAGCAGGTGGCTGGAGACCAGCACCGTCCGGCCCGCCGCCGCGTAGCGGCGCAGCACGTCGCGCATCTGGTGGATCTGGGGCGGGTCGAGACCGTTGGTGGGTTCGTCCAGCACGAGCAGGTCCGGCAGGCCGAGCATCGCCTGCGCGATGGCCAGCCGCTGCCGCATGCCCTGGCTGTACGTGCGCACCTTGCGGTTCACGGCGTTGCCGAGGCCCGCGATCTCCAGCGCCTCCTCGAAGTGCGCCTGCTCGACCGGTCGGCCGGTGGCCGCCCAGTACAGGTGCAGGTTCGCCGTGCCGGACAGGTGCGGCAGGAAGCCGGCGCCCTCGACGAACGACCCGATGCGGGACAGCACGGGCGCGCCGGGCGTGATCTTGTGCCCGAACACCCTGATGCCGCCCTCGGACGGGTGGATCAGGCCCATCAGCATCCGCAGCGTGGTGGTCTTGCCCGCGCCGTTCGGCCCGAGCAGGCCCAGCACCTGGCCGTGCTCGACCCGGAAGGACAGGTCCTTCACGGCGGTGAGCTTGCCGGGGTACGACTTGGTCAGGTTCTCGATCACCAGCGGCACGGTGAGCAGGTCGGGGTCGACGTCCGCGGCGAGCCTGCGCCGGAACGCGGCCACGACGCCGACCGCGACGAAGACCAGCAGCACGATGCCGATGCCCCACAGCGCGGTGGTCGGCGCCCCGGTGGCGGCGTTCGTGCCCGGCACCACGGGCAGCTGGATGGAGTCGTCCGCCAGCGAGACCCGGTAGGCCGCCGGGGTCTCGGCGTTCGCGTACGACTGGTCGGTGGTCGCCACGACCAGCTGCACGCGGTGGTTGCTCTCGACCGGTCGCACGATCCCCGCGAGCGACACGGTCACGTCGACCGGGCTGCCGTCGGCGGGCAGGGACGTGATCCGCACGGGTGCCACGGCCGCGCCGGGCAGCGTGCGGTTGCCGTTCGCGTCGGCGTCGTAGAACTTCACGAACAGCACCGCGCCCTCGGCGGGCACCGGCTGACCGGGCACCGCCGCGACCCGCAGCTTCACCGTGGGGGAGCCCGCGACCAGCACCTGCGAGGTGAGCTGCTCGGAGCTGAACACGGCTGCCTGGCCGGGCAGGTCGATCGACAGCCTGCTGGACAGCGAGTTCGACCCGCTGAGCACCGCGCCGAAGCCCGGCAGGCTGCTCACCGCGGCCGGGTTGCCGCCCGCGGGGTTGACCACGACCTGCTCGCGGCCCTGGAGGGGCAGCGAGGTCCGCTCGGTCGCGGAGCCGCCGGTGAGGCCGGGGTAGCTCCCCGAGGTCACGGTCCGGATCGAGGACGTCCCGTTGGTGCGGAACGCGCCCTGCACCGCGTACTCGAAGCCGGTGCCGGGGTCGGTGCCCTTGTTCTGCAGGTGGAACGCCATCCAGTCGGCGATCTCGCCGCGCAGGGACGCGCCGGGGCTGCCGCCGTCGTGGCCGCCCGCGTACCAGACGACCTTGACCTCGGCGCCGTTCGCGCTGATCTGCCGGGCGTTCGCGTCGGCCTGGTCGAGGCCGAACAGGGTGTCCTGCTCGCCCTGCACGATCAGCGTCGGCTGCTTGATCTTGTCCGTGACCGCCACGGGGGAGACGTCGCGCAGCAGCTTCAGCGTCGCCGGGCTCGCCTTGCCGGTGGTCGCGACCTCCGTGTAGGCGGCGCACACCTCGGGGGTGAAGCGGCCGCACGCGTCCGGCGTCGGCGTGTTGCCGCCGCCGGGCTGACGGCCCTGCGCGGTCACGGAGCCCGCCGCCGCGGCGGCGTTGCCCACCGGGTCGTCGTCCTCCTGGCCGGGTTCCGGGGCCTCCTGGCCGGGGCTGGCGCCCTCGCTGCCGGACAGTCCCGCGGAGAAGAAGATGCCCGCCCACGAGCGCTTGAACACGCCGTCCTCGCCGAACGAGCCCGCGGCGGGCGTGGGCGTGTCGGAGGACTGGGTGGCACCGGAGTTCG
Source organism: Umezawaea sp. cmx-9-4 (assembly GCA_049997955.1). Classification (GTDB taxonomy): domain Bacteria; phylum Actinomycetota; class Actinomycetes; order Mycobacteriales; family Pseudonocardiaceae; genus Umezawaea. The sequence goes on from JAEBDY010000027.1 coordinate 48,622, forward strand.
GCAGCAGCGCCTGCGACAGGTCGTTGTAGGTGATCACCGGCGCGAGCGTGTCCACGCGCGCGTCGACGCCCGCGAGCAGCAGCGACAGCGAGCCGCCGTAGGAGCCGCCGGTCACGCCGACCCTCGGGTCGCCGGGGCCGTCGGTCTGCACCTCCTCGCGGGTGGCCAGCCAGTCGAGCAGCTTCTGCGCGTCCTTGACCTCGTAGTCGAGGGAGTTGAGGGCGATCTTCCCTTCACTGCGGCCGAAGCCGCGGGCCGAGTAGGCGAGCACGACGAACCCTCGCTGCGCCAGTTCGGTGGCCTGGGCGGCCACGCTGGCCTTGCTGCCGCCGAAGCCGTGCGGGAGCAGGATGGCGGGTGCGGGTGTCTGGGCGGGCAGGTACAGCGTGGTGTCGATCTGGATCGTCTGGGAGTTACCCGGACTTTCCGGCACGTCGATCACCGCGTCACGGGTGCTCACCGGCGGAGGGGCGTCTTCCGATCGTGTCCAGAGCACGGTGCCGCCGATGAGGGCGAGCACCACTAGCACGATGGGGAGAGACCACCTGCCGCGGAGGCGGGAGAGGTGGGACACGTCGTGACCTTATTGGAGGTTTGCTGAGAACGGGCTGAAGGTGGATGACCGGTGTACCACGTCCCGTCCGTTTCGCAGGCGGGAGCACCGCGGTTCCGGACGGGTGAAATCGAGGTGTGGCAGGTGCGTCTGGTCACGACGAGTGGCGTCGAGCGCCCCGAGTGGGCCAGACTCTTGTCAAGCGTGGAGGGGAGTACTCCCAACGCAGCGGTGTCGTCAACACGGTGCTCGACCTGAGAGCACCCGGTGCCGTTGGCCGGGCAGAGGACCGCCTGGTGGAGGAGACCTCCGGGCATTGGCGTGCGCCTGTCCGGAGGTTGGAATAATGGTAGTTCCCGCGTGGCTGTGGATCGCCACGATCGCCGGTCTCCTGGCGCTCCTCGCCGTCGACCTCGTGATCGTCGACCGCAAGCCGCACGAGGTCACCCTCGGTGAGGCGGGCCGCTGGGTGGCGTTCTACGTCGCCGTGGCCATCGCCTTCGGCGCCGGGCTCTGGTTCTTCGCGGGCAGCCAGCCCGCCACGGAGTTCTTCGCCGGGTACATCACCGAGTACTCGCTCAGCGTCGACAACCTCTTCATCTTCCTGATCATCATGACCACGTTCAAGGTGCCGTCGATCCACCAGCACAGGGTGCTCCTCATCGGCATCGTGATGGCGCTGGTCATGCGCGGCATCTTCATCGCGGTCGGCGCCGCGGTCATCGCGCAGTTCAGCTGGGTCTTCTACATCTTCGGCGCGTTCCTCATCTACACCGCCTACAACCTGGCGAGGACGAACCACAACGAGGAAGAGGACGACTTCAAGGAGAACACCGCGCTGCGGCTCGTGCGGAAGGTCTTCCCGGTCACGGACGAGTACCACGATTCCAAGTCGTTCATCCGGATCAACGGCAAGCGCTTCGTGACCCCGATGTTCATCGTGATCGTCGCGATCGGCACCACGGACCTGCTGTTCGCGCTCGACTCGATCCCGGCGATCTTCGGCCTCACCAAGGAGCCGTTCCTCGTCTTCGCGGCCAACGCCTTCGCCCTGATGGGTCTGCGGCAGCTGTACTTCCTGCTCGGCGGCCTGCTCAGCAAGCTGGTGTACCTGTCGGTCGGCCTGTCGGTCATCCTCGGGTTCATCGGCGTCAAGCTGATCCTGGAAGCCCTGCACACCAACACGTTCTCGTTCCTCAACGGCGGCGAGGGCCTGCCGGTGCCGACGATCGGCATCGAACTCTCGCTCGCGGTGATCGTCGGCGTGCTGGCCATCACCACGATCGCCAGCCTCATCAAGGTGAAGCGCCACCCCGAGGCCGCCAAGCACGTGGGGTCCTCGCACTAGAGCCGGAAGAAGTCCGTGGGCGGGTCGGGAAACCCCTAGCTCCCCGACCCGCCCACGGCACTTCGGCGTCACACCACCCGCTTGCCGTCCATCCACACGCCGCGGACCGCGGTGCGGAACTCGGTGCCGCTGCGCGCGGCCAGTTCCTCGGCATCACCGCGGACCAGCACGAGGTCCGCCTTCTTGCCCGGCTCGACCGTGCCCAGCTCACCGTCCACACCGAGAAGTTCGGCTGCGGACCGCGTCGCGGCGTGCAGGGCCGCGGCGGGGGACAGTCCACTCGCGACCATCAGCGGCAGCTCGTCCAGGTTGTCGCCGTGCGGGCCGACGCCGGAGTCCGAGCCCATCGCGATCTTCACGCCCGCCTCGACGGCCATGCGCACCGACTCGTCGTGCCGCGCGGCCACGCTGATCGCCTTGTCGCGGATGTGGTCCGACACCGTCATCCCGGCCGCGATCTGCTTGAGCACCGCGCGCGGCGCGGTCAACGTCGGCACCAGCCACGTGCCGTGCTCCAGCATCAGCTCGACCGCCTCGTCGTCGAGGAACACGCCGTGCTCGACCGAGCGGACGCCGTTGCGCGCGGCGACCTTGATGCCGTCGGTGGCCTGGGCGTGCGACATGACGAAGATGCCCGCCGCGGTCGCCTCGGCGACGACCATCGCGACCTCCTCGTCGCGGAACTGGCCGAGCCGCGGGTTCGAGCGCGGCGACAGCACCCCGCCGCTGGTCGCGATCTTGATGACGTCGGCGCCCGCGCGCACGAGTTCGCGCACGATCCGCCGCAGCTCCTCGGGGCCGTCGCCGACGCCGTTCGGCGCGCCGGGGTGCGCCACCGAGCCGTGGACGCCGCACGGCATCCAGTCGTCGCCGTGACCGCCGGTCTGCGACACCATGCTGATCGCGATCTGCATCCGCGGCCCGGTGACCAGCCCGGTGCGCACCGCCTGCGCCACGCCGAGGTCCGAGCCGAGCGCGTCGCGCACGGACGTGATGCCGCACTCCAGCGTCGCCCGCATGTTGCCGATGGCCTGGTAGAACGGCAGCGAGAACGGGGTGTTCAGCGCCTTCACCGTGTCGATGTCGCTGAACATGAAGTGCGTGTGGCAGTCGAACAGTCCCGGTAGGACGGTGTGACCGGTCGCGTCCACGACCTCGTCACCGTCCAGGCCGGTGCCGACCTCCACGATCCGGCCGTCCTCGACCACCACGTCACCGGTCTGCGCGGACGCGCCGGAGCCGTCGAACACCTTGCCACCTGCGAACACGATCCGTGTCATGGCACCGCAATCCTGTGTGATCGTCAATAAATCTCGTGAGCCTTGCTAAGAATAGTGGGGTAACGTGCTCCATCGTGCGCCCCGATGACCTGAAACTGCTGTCCGTGCCCGGCCCGCTCGCGCTGCACGGCGACCTCCTCCTGGTCACCGTGACGAGCCCCGACCTGGCCGCGAACGCCTACCGGGGCGGCCTGCACCGCGTCCCGCTGGACGGCGGCGACCCCGTGCGCTGGACGTGGGGGGACCGCGACTTCGCGCCCCGCGTGTCGCCGGACGGCCGCTGGGTGGCGTTCCTGCGCAGCTCCGGCACCGGCAAGGCCGCCGTGCCGCAGTTGCACGTGCTGCCCACCGAGGGCGGCGAGCCCCGCCGAGTCACCGACCTGCCCCTCGGCGCGGGCGTCCCCGTGTGGGCGCCGGACTCGCGGCGGGTCGCGTTCACCGCGCGCATCCCCGAGGCCGGTCGCTACGGCACGACGGCCGTCGAGGGCGAGGACGCCCCGACCCCGGACGCCGAGGCGCCGCGCCGCATCACCCGGCTCGACTACCGCGTCGACGACGTCGGCTTCCTCGGCGACCGCGCACCGCGGCTGCACGTCGTGGACGCCCTGACCCCCGACGCGAAGCCGGTGGAGCTGACCGACGGCACGTTCACCGTCGGCGAGCCCGCCTGGACGCCGGACGGCGCCGCCGTCGTGTTCGTCGCCGACCGCGACCTCGGCACGCCCGAGTCCCTGCACAGCGACCTGTACTCCGTGCCCGCCGAAGGCGGCTCGGTCGAGCTGCTCGTGCGCACCGGGGGCAGCGCCGCGCTCCCGGTCCACGGCCCGGACGGCACGCTCTACTTCTACGGCTGCGAGTACACCGGCATCCACGCCGTCGCCCGCAACACGGGCCTCTGGGCGGTCACCGCCTCCGGCCCCCTCAGGCTCACCGACGAGGAGACCGTCGACTGCGAGCGCGCGGCGGGCCCGGCCGTTCCCACGGAGTCCGGTGTGGTCGTCGCGGTCCGCAACCGCGGGGCCGTCGAACTGCGTCGGGTCCCGCTCGCCGCGTCCGGCGCCGTGCTGGAGGACCTGGAAGTCCTCGCCGGACAGGGTGCCGAGGTCAGGTCGTTCGGCGTGCACGGCGACCGGATCGCCGCCGTCGTGTCCACTTCGGACAACCCCGGTGAGGTGGAGCTCGTCGGCACGGGCGTGCTGACGGACTTCGCCGCACCGCTGCGCGCGGCGGGCGTGCACCGCGCGGTGGAGCTGACCGGCACCGCCCCCGACGGCCATCCCGCGCACGGCTTCCTCGTGCTCCCGGAGGGCGAGGGCCCGCACCCGGTCGTGCTGGCCGTCCACGGCGGCCCGTTCATGTACCACGGCCAGGGCTTCTTCGACGAGGCGCAGGTCTACGCCGGCGCGGGCTACGCGGTCGTCCTGCCCAACCCGCGCGGCTCGGCGGGCTACGGCCAGGCGCACGGCCAGGCGGTCGTCGGCGGGTTCGGCACGGTCGACGTGGACGACGTGCTCGCGGTTCTCGACGCCGCCCTGGAGCGCCCGGAGCTGGACGCGGGCCGGGTGGGCGTCATGGGCGGCTCGTACGGCGGCTTCATGGCCAGCTGGCTCGCGGCGCACCACGGCGAGCGCTTCCGCGCGGCGTGGAGCGAACGCGCCGTCAACGCCTGGGACTCCTTCGGCGGCTCGTCCGACATCGGCTGGTTCTTCGCCGACGCGTACTGCGGCTCCGATCCCGCGAAGCAGCACGCCATGAGCCCGCTGACCTACGCCGAGAAGATCACGATGCCCTTCGCCGTGGTGCACTCGGAACACGACTGGCGCTGCCCGTTGGAACAGGCCCAGCGCATGTTCGTCGCCCTCCGCCGCAACGGCGTGGACGCCGAGATGCTGATCTTCCCGGGCGAGGGCCACGAACTGACCCGCTCCGGCAAGCCCCGCCACCGCCACCAGCGCTTCGACGCGGTCCTGGACTGGTGGTCGAGGCACCTGGGCTGACGACCTGGTCGGCGTGCGACTTTCGGGGGTTTCCCGACCTGCGTGGTGGGCGGGATATCTCAATGGCTAGCGGTGGCGGCCAACGTGCGGCACGCTGCCTGCATGCAGTGGACCGTCCGGACAGCGCGCCCGGAGGACGCCACGGAGATCGCCAGGATCAACGTGGCCGCCTGGCAGCACGCGTACCGGGGCATCGTCGCCGACCCCGTGCTGGATCGCATGCTGCCCGAAAGCAGACTGCCGGGCTGGACGCGCGTACTGGCCCTCCCGGAACCCAGCGCGGTGTTCGTGTCGGTCTCGGGCGACGGCACGATAGGCGCCTACTGCGCGGTGGACGCCGTCCGGGAAGTGGGCGACGCCCACCCGGACCTGAACACGGGCGAGATGACAGCGATCTACGCCGACCCGACGTTCAAGGGCACGGGCGCGGGCCACGAGGTCCACGAGACAGCGGTCCGCCACCTGATCGAACACGGCTTCCGCTACGCGGTGCTGTGGGTCTTCCAGGACAACACCCCGAGCCGCGACTTCTACGAGTCGCACGGCTGGCGCCACGACGGGCTGGTGCACCGGTACGAACTGGGCGACCAGGAACTACCGGAAGTCAGGTACGCCAGATTCCTGTCGGCCCCAAGACGCCGCTCACCAGCAGCCGCAAGACGGAACTGACAGCAACGCATCAACGACAGTTCAAGCAAAGCGCAAACCACTGCGCCGCCACTCAACAAACGCGCCCAACCGGACCTGCTACCGCTCAGCGGAAATACGGCGCCAAACACATCAGCGTCAAAGCCGAAGCATGCCAACAAGCCCACAGGGCTCAAGCGGCTGAACGGCACCGGACTCACCACCCAAAGCGGACGCACGCAACCAACCCGACGCACTCCCCCTCCGCCGCCCCGATCCGAAGCGCCCTCAGCATTTTTCTTCGTTTGTCAAGGCATCTTTCCCGCCTTGACAAATCAAGGAAAATGGTGGAGACAATTGCGCGAGCGGGGTGACGTCGAGGGAACCACCGCGACCTCTACGCGCAGGTCCGACGGGCCGTGGGCTTCGGTTCCGGCGGCCGCACGCAGATGACTGCTTCGGCGGTGCCAAGCGGCTGACTTCGGCTTCCAGCGGTGGAGAAGCCGATGGCGGCTTCTGTCAAAGCCGAGCACCGGCCCAGCCGCCGTCGTGCTGTGGCCGATTTGACTCGGGGACCCCTTGATTTGACCCTTGATCGGGCTAAAAGGGCAGTCCCGAAAGCCTGCCCGATCACCAATTTTAAGGGTCAAATCCCCCGAGTAAAATCGGCCACGTTTGTGGACCTCGTCCCGCCTGGGTTGTGGGTTGGCCGACTGCCACTCACCCCGTCGTCCCTCTTGCGTCTTTGAGCGCTCTACCCCAGCAACGTGTAGTTCAGTTCCTGGCAGACCCGTGCCAGCGGCAAATCCAACCCTGGGTGGTCCAGCGGCAAGAGCACGTCCGGTGACGCGGGTAGGCACGTTGCCCCCGGTGGGTCCCACAGGCACACCGCTGGATCGCCCGAGTCCATCGAGGACCGGTACCAGAGTCCGTCCAACTCGGGGTGTGCTGCCCGGATCGCTCGTGCCCAGGCCTGCGTCAGGTGTTTTGGTCCGCTGCTCAGCTCTTGCGAGGCCCCTACCCGAGTTGGCCACAGGCCGGTCAGGTCCAGCAGGCGCAGGGTTCTCCTCGGTCGCAAGGCGACCAGGAACGGGCTTCTGGTGCGCCGGTCCACGACCGACGTCGCCTGGAACACCTCCGCCACGCTCGTGCGCACCGTGAGTCCGAAGTACAGCACTCCGTGCTCCTGCGCGACGGCTGGTGTGCCGTCCGCTGTAGGCGGTTGGGTGTCGAACCGGGCGTGGGGCAGGGGGCCGGTGTAGCGGAAGGTGTTCCACCGTTGCGGGTGTTGGCCTTTCGCGGTGAAGACGCGCACCAGGCGGGTCGCGCGGTGCACCGCCACCACGTCTTCCGTCCGGCGCAGTATCGCCTGCAGCACGGCGGGAGCGGGCGGCTGGGGGAGCCGTGACAATTCGGATCCAGGTGGCTAGGGGACGTGGGTCAGACCGGCGTTCCGAGCATTCCCGCCAGGTCGGCCACGCGGCGGGGGTCGCCGCCCGCCAGCAGCCATTCGCGGGGTGTGGTCGGGGTGCCGTCCACCAGCAGGTCTTCCTGGGCGGTGGTCATGAACGCCGCCACGACGAGCGCGGGCTGGTCCTGGGCGACGGTCGCCAGCACCGCTTCCAGGCCGGGGAGGACGCCGGTGCCCGCGAACTGCCACGCGGGGAGTCGCCAGCTGCCCTTGTCCTTCCAGCCCACCAGTCGTCCGACGCCCAGGCGGTGGCGGATGCGGCTGGTGTCGACCTGCAACTGGCGTGCGGCCGCGGCGACGGTGAGCGCGGAGTCGCGCAGGACGGCCAGCGCGACGACCGTGCGCGCCCTGGGTTGTGCGTCCGCGACGGTGAGCGGACCGAGATCGAGGCCCACCTCGGTCAGGACCTCGCGCTGGTCCGGCGTGAAGTAGCTCGCAGGCTCCGGGTGAGGAGGGGCGAGCCGCTTGGCGGCCTCTTCGACCAGGGTGAGGAACTCCGATGGCGTGACCTGTAGGCCGGCCTTGGCCAGCACCGTATCCAGCGCAGGACTCATGCGCACAGAGTATCCCGCGCGTGCGCCTTTGTGCGCCCGATCGGGAGGATTGGTCGGAATGTTCCACTGTGCGCGCACAAGTCACGACACTACGTAAACAGGCGAGGCCCGGCACCGGCTGAAGGTCGTGAGATGGCCCTCATCGGAGGCTGGTTACCATTCGGGCCGCGTCAGGTCGACGCGCTCGACGTGCGGGGGTGGTTGTTCGATGGTCGCGGATGCCGGGTACGCGGTTCGGTCGGACAAACCGACGCTCGGGATCGCGGCGGCCTGGCTGCTGGTGATGATCGGGACGCTCGTCCACGTCATGACCCGCCCCTTCGACTGGTCGCTCGACCTGCGCGTCTACCGCAACGGCGGCGGCGCGTGGCTCGAAGGCCTGCCGATCTACATCGACCACTTCGGCAGCTCCATGGGCGGTCCCGACCTGCCGTTCACCTACCCGCCGATCGCGGTGGTGCTGTTCAGCCCGCTGTCCGCCGTGCCGCTGCCCGTGGCGATCTTCGCCATCGCGCTGCTGAACCTGGTGGCGCTCACCGCGCTCTGCCTGATCGCCGCGATCCGCGTCTGCGGACGTGGACCGCTGGCCATTCGCTACGGGCTCGGCGCCGCGGCCGTCAGCTCGGTCTTCGACCCGGTGCGCGAGACGCTGGCGTTCGGCCAGATCAACCTGCTGCTGGCCGTCCTCGTGCTGCTGGACTGCTTGCTGGCCCGCACGCGGATCCCGCGCGGCGCGCTCATCGGCCTCGCCGCCGCGATCAAGCTGACGCCCGCGGTGTTCGTGCTGTTCTTCCTCGCCGCCAGGCAGTGGCGGCCCGCGATCACGGCGTTCGCGTCGTTCCTGGTGTTCGGCGCGCTCGGCTTCCTGATCATGCCGACCGACGCCCGCGAGTTCTGGTTCCACGCGCTGCTCGACCCCGGCCGCGTCGGCAGGCTGACCTACACCGCCAACCAGTCGTTGCGCGGCCTCGTGGCCAGGCTCGGACTGGACGGCACGCCGCAGGTCGTGGTCTGGGTGCTGCTGTCGCTCCTCGTCGTCGCCCTGGCCGTGGTCGCCGCCGCGAAGGCCCGCCGCGCGCAGGACGACGTGACCGCCTTCCTGGTCGTCGCGGTCGCGGGCCTGCTCGTGTCCCCGGTGTCCTGGGGGCACCACTGGATCTGGATCGCTCCGGCGCTGACCCTGTTCGCGGTCCCGGCCCTGCGCCGGGCGAGGAAGTTCTGGGCGTTCGCCGTGCCCGGTGTGCTCATCTTCCTGATCGGCCCGCACTGGCTGTTCCCCAACGACAACGACGTCGAGCGCGACTGGGCGTGGTGGCAGCAGGTCATCGGCAACGCCTACGTCTGGTTCGGACTCGCGGTCGTCGTGGCGCTCGCGCTGTCCCGGCGTCCCAAGGCCGCCTGACGCGTTTTCCCGTCACGCCCAGGGGAGGCGGCGCTCGTGTGGGACGATGACCCGCGATGGCGTCAACTCCGTCCCTCCCCCGATCCAGCGCCGTGCCACTTGCGCCGCGTGCTGCTGTCAGCACGCCGGAACCGACCGGCATCCCGATCCGCACCATCCTGCTGGGGGTCGCGGGCGTTTCGCTGATCTCCCTCGGTGGGGCGGGCGCGGGCGCGGTGCTGAAGACGGACCCGCTGCTCACGGACCTGTCGTTGAGCTGGATCCGGTACGGCCACGGGCAGGACCTGGCGACGGCCGTGCTGTACCTGGGTCTGGGTCTGGTGCTCTGGTCGTGGGTGCGGCTGGGTCGCATGGTGCACAACCGGTACGTGGGCAGCGCGGCGGTGGTGATCGCGATCGTGGCGTGGACGTTGCCGCTGCTGCTGTCGCCGCCGTTGTTCTCCAAGGACGTCTACTCCTACCTGGCGCAGGGGCAGTTGGCGTTGCACGGTTTCGACCCGTACCGGGTGGGTCCTGCGGCGTTGCCGAGTCCGTTGAGCGACAACGTGAGCTGGGTGTGGCAGAACACCCCGGCGCCGTACGGGCCGCTGTTCATCCTGATCGCCAAGGGCGTCGTGTGGATGACGAACGGCAGCGTCGTCGGCGGTGTGGTGCTGATGCGGTTCACCCTGGCCGCGGGGTTGGCCCTGCTGTGCTGGTCGCTGCCCGCTCTGGCCCGGCACCTCGGTGGCCGTCCGGCGGTGGCCCTGTGGCTCGCGGGGGCGAACCCGCTGATGCTCATCCACCTGATCGGCGGCGGCCACAACGACATCCTGATGGTCGGGCTCATGGCCGCGGGGGTCCTGATGGTGCTCGAACGACGACACGTCCTCGGAATCGCACTAGTCACCCTCGCCGTGGCGATCAAGGCCACCGCGGTCATCGCGCTGCCGTTCCTGGTGCTGGTGTGGGCCGCCCGGCTCGACGGCACGCGGAGAGCCCGGCTGGGCCGGGCGATCGGCAACGGCGTCGCGGTGTTCGTGGCCGTGTTCGCCGCCTGCACCGTGGTCGCCAAGGTCGACCTCGGCTGGATCCCCGCACTGAGCTCGTCCTCGACGATCGTGAACTGGCTTTCGCTACCCAGCGCCGTCGGCGACTTCGCCTACACCGTGGTCAACACCGTCGTGTCCGTCGAACCCGGCGTGTTCATGGCCATCGCCCGCGGCGCCGGATCACTGCTGCTCATCTACATCGCCTGGCGACAATGGCGCGCGGCCGAGGACGGCGGCCCGAACGCGATCCGACACGCCGCGTTGACCATGCTCGCCGTCGCACTGCTGTCACCCGCCACCCTGCCCTGGTACTTCAGCTGGCCCCTGGTCCTCGCAGCCGGACTCGCCTGGACGCTGACCGGCCTGCGCGCGGCGGTGTTCTTCTCCTGCGTGCTGCTGCTGGTCACCTTCCCCAACGGCGACACCGGCCTCTACTCCTGGTTCTACCTGGCGTTCGTCGCCGCCGTCTCCGCGCTCGCCACCGTCTCGCTGACCCGCGTGGACCCGCTGGACCTCCAGCTCAGACCGGTCCGCTGAGAGGCCGTGCTCCGCCTCACTGACCGGTGATCAGCGCGACCGCGACGTCCTTCGTGGCCTCGTCGACCTCGGGCGGCTGGAACCCCAGCCCCATGATGTGCGCCACGAACTCCGGCTCCGGCGGCAAGCCGTACTTCCTCAGGTAGTGCGGCACCGCGCCCGCCCAGATCCACGTCCCGTCCGTGCGGAAGTTCAGCGGGACGTCCTGCTCACCCGTCGAGAACTCGTCCAGGTCCAGGTTCCGCGCGGCCAGCACGACCGGCGCGCCCTCCAGGAACGCCGTCAGCTGCTCCCGCACCCGCGGGTCCACCGGCGGCCGGTTCACGAACGGCCGCCCGTTGGGCCCCTTCCCGTCGTACACCCGTGCCGTCCGCAGGGGCACCGCCATGCCACCCGGCGGGGTGTCGACCGGAGCCTCCGCCGGAGGCATCCCGATCTTGTGCCGCCACCAGTTCGGGATCAGCACGTCAGCTCGCGGGAACGTGCGCAGCTCGTCCTGGAGGCCGATCGGCGGCGGCGCGTTGCGCCACCGCGGCTCGTCCTCGGAGTTGAAGTCGACCGTGAACGCGCTGGGCGCTTCCAGCTCGTACACGGCGGCCAGCCACGTGCCCCGTTCGGCCGAGTACATGCCGGTCCGCAACTGCCCCAGCAGCGTCACCACGTCCATCGGCGGGCGCACGGGCTGCAACACCCCGTCGGGCCCGGCCACCGCCATGTCGACCTCGATGTGCCGCCCGGCGGCCCGGTACTCGGTCCGCACCTTCGTCCACCCCGGGGGGAGCATCGGGAGCATGGAGCGGCCGATCTGCCGAACCAGTTGCTGCTGCTCCTGCTCGGTCAGCGGTGTAGTCGGCTGGCTCATGCGTGGTGCACCCCTTCGAAATCCCCCCGAAACCGGTGGGCCGATCTTAACGGCCCGCTTCCGGCCGCGTCGCGCGGTTGGCCGGGTGTCCCGACCCGGTGGCGGGTCAGCCCGCGTCGGTCGCGGCGGCCTCGTCCAGCTTCGCGCGCAGCCAGGCCGGAACGTGCTCGTCCGACCTGGGGAAGTAGTCCTGGTCGAGCGCGAACGCCCCGGCCGTCAGCGGCGGCGTGAACTCGGGCTCCCCGTCGTAGTCGTACTCCACCTCGTAGCGGCCGGGCGGGCGGACGGTGACCAGCGCCGTGTACCAGCTCCCGCGGTCCTCCTCGTACATGCCCGCGCGCAGCTTCTTCAGCACCTTCATCACGGCCGTCGGCGTCGCCGCGGCCACCGGCCCGCCGTCCTCGGCGGTGACGAGGAAGGACGCGGTGCTGATGCCGACGGTCGACCGGAACGACAGCCGCAACTCCTGCCAGCCCGCGGGCGCCGCGGACAGCAGGATCCCGCCCACCTCCTGGAGCAGTTCCTCCTGCTCCGGCGGGGTCAACTGGACCGGGTCCGACATGACCACATCCTCATCGTCTGGGCGATCATCCGGGCGCCTTTCCGGTGCCGAGGGTATCCCGGTCGCTCATCGGCGCCGTGGCGGCACGTTGTCGTAGTCGACCAAGGCCGCGGCCTGGCCGTCGATCCAGTGCTGCACGTGGATGGTCGTCGGGGTCTTCTTGCCCGGCGAGTACTCCATCTCGACCTGGACGGTCAGCGTCGGCTTCGGGTCGCGCTCGAGGACCTCGCCCCAGTGGACCTCCATCGCGCGGAAGTTGTCCGCCAGCGTGCTGCCCGCCTGGAACTGGTTGAGGTTCTCCAGCATCGGCACCATGTTGACGTACTCGCCGGGCCCGTCGAACTCGGTGCCCGCGAGGTGACCGCCGTTCCAGCCGACGTCCTCGTACAGCACGACCTCCTGCGGTGTCGGGGCCCTGCCGTGCTGCGCCTCGAACTCCGCGACCACCTGCCTGTTGTGCGCCCGGTACTCGTCGCGGCCCTCCCGGCCGACCGGGCCCTGGTCGGGGCTGCGGCGCGTGTCGTCGGACCCGGTGTGGACGAGTTCGCCCTGCATCCTCGTCGTCCGGGACTCCGCGTCGGTGTGGAACGTGTAGACGCTGCCCGCGGTCCCCCTGACCTGGTACTCGCAGTTCGGGAACGGCTGCCTGCTGTCCGGTCGCCACTCGCCCTGCCTGCCGGACGTGGTCTCGACCCGCACGACCGCGCCGTGCTCGTCGGTGGTGAACACCCCGCGCTCGCGCCCGGCCCGGTCGGTGACCTCGTACCGCCTGTTGGGCTCCAGCGCCACGGGTTCCCCGTCCGCGTCCCGGCCGAACGCCCTGGACTTGAGCGGTGCCCGCGGGTCGTCCGCGCCGATCGTCTCGGTCCGGGGCGGCGTGGTGGCGGCACGATCCCTGGCGCCGCTCGGATCCACTCCGGACTTGTCCTTGTCCGGGGTGCCCGGCACGAAGCCGTCTTCACTCGCCCTGGTCCTGGTGCCGTCCGGGCTGTGGGTTTCCCACTGGCCGTTCGGCGGGATCCTCGGTTGGCGGTTGCCGTGCGCGTCGACGGCGGCGTCGGAGGTGAACACCCGACCCTGGCTGTCGGTCCACGCGGGCTTCGTCGGCGCCAGCACGGGCGCGTCGGTGTGCGCGGACAGGCGCCTGGCGAAGTCGTTGCTGCCCGCGTCGCAGCCGATCAGCCGGATCGGGGTCCGGCCGTCCCACCCGTTGCGGCGCAACAGGTCCCCGTACTCCTCCGGGCTGTAGGAGTGGTTGCCGATGCGCGCGCGGCCGTCCGGCGTGATGTGCACGTCGGCGGTGAAGTAGCGCGGGTCGTTCGGCACGCGGCCGGGCAGGTCGCCCATGTCGGAGTCGCCGCGGTGGTGCGAGATTCCCGCCGGGGTCGTCTCGCCGTGCCGCGCGTGCGCCTCGTCGATGTTCGGCCGCGGCTCCGGCCGGTGCCCGTCGGGGCCTCCGTGGTGCGGTGGACCGTCGGGGGTGTGGTGCGGCGCAACGGGGTGCGGGCCGCGAGGTTGCGGCGACCCCTGGTTCGGCGGGCCTTGCTGGGGTGCCCGCGGTGGCCCTTGGTTCGGCGGGCCTTGGTGGGGTGGTCGCGGTGGCCCTTGGTTCGGCGGGCCTTGGTGGGGTGGTCGCGGTGGGCCTTGGTTCGGCGGGCCCTGGTGAGGTGCGCGCGGTGAGCCCTGGTGCGGGGGCCCTTGGTGCGGTGGCCGCGCCTGGGGCGGACCCGCGTGCGGCGGACCCGCGTGCGGCGGTCGTGCCTGCGGGGGACCCGCGTGCGGCGGCGCGTTCTGCGGTCGGGGGGTGCCGTCGGGCGTGCGGGACTGCGGCACGCCGGACGCGGTGTCGCCGCGGTGGCCGGACGTGCCGGTCCAGCCGCCACCACCGGTCCGCGGCGGACCGCCCGCGCTCGGGGAACCGCCTGGCAGGCCACCACCGGGCTGGCCACCGGCGTGCGGCGTGCCACCGCCGACCGGTCCCTGCTGCTGCGGCGTGCCTGCGTCACGAGGAGCGGACTGCGGCTGGTCGACCCTGGACGGCGCGTCCGGGGTGGTCGTGGCCGACGAGTGCGTCTGGTCGACGCGCGGCGGGCTCGGCGGCGGACTGCCGCTGGGACCGGTGGACGGGCTGCCGCTCGGGCTGTGCGCCGAAGGCGCGGAGCCGGGACCGTGCACGGGAGACGGGGACGCCGGGCTCCCGGGACCGTTCGGCGAGGACGCGGAAGCCGGACCGTTGGGGCTGTGGGGGGACGGCGCGGACCCAGGACCGCCGTCCGGACCACGTCCGCCCGGCGCGGTGCTCGAAGGGGAAGACCCCGGGCTGCTGTCAGGGTTGTGCCCGCCCGGCGCGGCGCCCGTCGGAGAGGACCCCGGACTGCCATCCGGACCGCGCCCACCGGGCGCTGTGCTCGACGGTGAGGACGCCGGTCCGCCGTCCGGACCCCGCCCGCCGGGCGAGGTACCCGAGGGTGAAGTTCCAGGCCCGCCATCAGGACCGCGTCCACCCGGTGCTGGGCCGGACGGTGTGGTGTCACCGGGCGAGGACGGGGCCGTGCTCGGCGACGTCGGTGTGCTCCCGGCGGGCGACGACGGCGAACCGCCGGGTGAAGTCGTCGTGCTACCGGGAGAAGCGGGCCCGGAGTCCGGTGAGGTCGTCGACGGCGACGTGCTGTCGGGACGGGAACTCGGTGTGGTGTCGCCCGAAGGCCCTGGCGCGTCCGGACCGTCGGCACGGGATCCGGGCGGAGCGTCCACCCCGTCGCGCCCGAGCCTCCGCACGAATCCGGGGTCGTCCATCCTCGTCGCGAGCACGTCCAGCCCGGTCGCCTTGCCCGCGAGCTTCCCCAGCACCTCCATGATCTTCTCGAAGATCTCGACGAGCTTCTTCAGCATCGGCGAGACCTTCTTGATGGTGTCCAGCAGCTTCTGGACGAGCTTCGCGATCCGCGTCGCCCACTTCGCGATCGCGGTGACCGCCTGCGCGACGATCACCGGCGTCCCGAACCCCAGCGTGAACACGGCCTCCAGCACCCACGTGATCAACTTCGCCACGAGGTCGGCGATCAGGTCCCGCACCATCTCCCGCACGAACGCCACGACCATGCCCATGACGCCGACGACCGTGCCCACGGACCCGGCGGCGCTGGCCGCACCGGACAGCGCGTCGCCCTGCTGCGTCGCGGCCGCGCGGTAGGCGTCCGCCGCGGCACCGGTCCACCCCTCGGTGCCGGACGTCAACGCGGCGGCGTAGTCCTCGCTGATCTTCCCCATCTCGGTGGAGACGGTGGTCCACGTCGTGCTGTACGACTCGATCACCGGCGGGTCGCCCGCGAGCCAGTCGAGCATGTCCTTCAACGGCTGCACGTGTTCCATCAGGAACGACGCGGCCGACGACAGGAGGGTGCCGAACGGGTCGATGGCCATGGACGCGGCGTCCGCGGCGAGGCCGACGACACCGAGGCCGCCCTCGATCCAGTTGCCCTCCTTGAAGCCGTTGAACGTGTCCATCGCGGATTCCGCGATGGAGATGCCGGTGGCCCAACCGTTGTCGCCGGTGCCCTGGTTGAACCCGGTGCCCTCCTGCGGCGCTTGCGCGACCAGTGGATTCGTCATCGGTCACCGGTCCGGAACGAGTCGGCCACCGCGTCGTCCTGCTGCCGGTACTGCTTGACCGTGTTGTTGACACCGGTCGCCGTGCTGTCCATCGCCTCGACGGCGCCGTTCAACGCGTCCAGGCCCCACTGCTCCACGGGGTCCAGCATCATCCGGAACGGCTGGCACAGGATGCCGTAGGCGTCGGTCGGCATGCTGACCGTGCGGGCGGCGTCGAGCGCGCCGCGCAGCCGCTCGGACAGGTCGTCGAGCTTCCTGCGGTGCCCGTCCAGGGTTTCCCCGACGACCTCGAACTCCTCGACCACGAGAATCCCCCTACGCCGTTAGGACAGGAACGAGCCGCCGTCGAAGTCGTCGTCATCGTCGGGTCGACGGGGACGACGCGGTGCGGGCGGGGGAACGGGGCGGGGAGGCTGGTCGTCCTCGATGCCGAACCGCAGTTCCCGGTCGACCGGCGGGGGCACGTCCTCGGCTGGCGCGGGCGGGAAGTTCTTGCGCGCCTCGGCGAACAGCACGTTCGCCGTCTCGTCCTGCGTGCCGATGGTTTCCGCCATGGCCTGCCGCAGCAGCTCGGGAATCCGCGACTGGGCCAGCTGCAACGTCCGCATGATCTCCGCCGACACCTCGGACATCCGCTTCTCCCGCGCCGATTCCGCGATGTCCACAGAGGACAGGATGCCGTTCGACCCGATGGTCAGCCGGATCGTGCCGTCCCTCGACGTCTCGGTGATCGTCAGGCCCTGCACGCGTTCGGCCATGTTCTGGTAGCGCTCGGCCTTCTGCTGGATGCTGCTCTCCCACTGCGCGAGCATCCGCTCGGACCCGCCGACGTCGTCAGGCACCGCCGTTCCTCCCCCGTGGTGGACAACCTCACCGGACAGGATGGCGCACCGCGGAACCGGCTGGTTCCGGTACGCGGGCAAATACGCCGAACGGCCCAGCGCACGACGAAGCCCGCCCGCTCCGGGGAGCGGGCGGGCTTCGCCAGGTGGTCGCTGTCAGCTCACCCCGAGCAGGTCCACCACGAAGATCAGCGTCTCGCCCGGCTTGATCGCCGCGCCCGCGCCGCGGTCGCCGTAGGCGAGGTGCGGCGGGATGACGAGCTGGCGACGGCCGCCGACCTTCATGCCCGCGACGCCCTTGTCCCAGCCCGCGATGACGCGGCCGCCGCCCAGCGGGAAGCGGAACGGGTCGTTGCGGCTCCAGGAGGAGTCGAACTCCTCACCGGTGGCGAACGAGACACCGACGTAGTGGACGGTGACGGCCTGGCCCGGCGTGGCCTCGGGCCCGTCGCCGACCGAGAGGTCGTTGATCACCAGGTCGGCGGGCGGGGGGCCCTCGACCAGGTCGACTTCGGGCTTCTGGATGGCCATGCGGGTCCTCCTCGAATCGGAACAGGTCTGCCGGCGAGTCAATCACGTCGTCCGCGGCGCTGCCGAATGGCCTACGTCTAGTGGAGCTTGTGGCCGCAGTAGCCGGTCTGTTGCTCTGTGTGCACCCCGAACGGGGTGACAACTCCAAGGAGATGATCATGGCGGCAACCCTGCACCGCCTCCGGTCGTGGCTGGGCGCGTTCGTGGTGGCGATGGTGCTTCCACTGGCGGGCTTCAGCGTGGCCGCGGCAGCTCCCGCACCCCCGACCACCGATGGTGAGGTCGGCGCCCAGATCGTGGGCGGCACCCGCGCCAGCACCAGCACCTACCCGTGGGTGGTCTACCTGGCCACCAGCAGCGGTTCGCAGTACTGCGGCGGCACGCTGGTCGCGCCCAACAAGGTCGTCACGGCCGCGCACTGCACCGTCGGCGACTCGCCGTCCGTGGTCCGCGTCGTGGCCGGTCGCGACGACAAGCGGTCCACCGCGGGCGTCGTCGCGCGCGTCACCAAGATCTGGATCCACCCGAGCTACCGGGACGTGACCCAGGGCTACGACGTCTCGGTGCTGACCCTGGACCGCAACCTCACCCAGGGCACCCTGCCGATCGCGGGCGCGTCCGACACCGCGCTGTACGCGGCGGGGACGTCCAGCTCGATCCTCGGCTGGGGCACCACGTCCTCCGGCGGTTCGGCGTCGCGCTACCTGCTCCGGGCCACCGTGCCGCTGACCAGCAGCGCGACCTGCTCCTCCGCGTACGGCTCGGACTTCAAGTCCGCGCACATGGTGTGCGCCGGCTACCCGCAGGGCGGCACCGACACCTGCCAGGGCGACTCGGGCGGCCCGCTCGTCGCGGGCGGCAAGCTGATCGGCGTCACCTCGTGGGGCGAGGGCTGCGCCGGCGCCGGGTACCCCGGTGTCTACGCCAAGGTCTCCAGCTACGCGACGCTGATCGCGCAGCAGATCAACTCCTAGGCCGGGCAACGGGAAGTGCCGGGGGACCTCCGGGTTCCCCGGCACTTCCGCTTTCCTTGCAACGCGATGCGCCCCCGCCACCGTCCTTGGGCCATGAAGCGTTCGGGAATGGTGTTGGCGGGGATCGTCGTCGTCGGGGTGTGCGCGGCGTCCGCGCCCGCGGTGCTGGACAGCGGGCCGTTCCCGGTGCCGCCCACCGCGACGACCGGGCCCGTGGAACTGGTGGCCTACGACTCGTGCGAGAAGGTGCTGTCGCAGTTCAGAACCGCTGAACGCCCGCGCCTCGCCGAGTACGGCAGGGGAAGCGGCTGGTACGACACCGAAGGCGGCGTGGTGCTGAACGCCGAGGCCGGGGTGGCCGCCGACGCGCAGCAGAAGGCCGCCCCCGCGCCGCCGACGCAGGCGGGCAAGCCCGAGCACTCGACCACGAACGTCCAGGAAGCGGGCGTCGACGAGCCCGACCTGGTCAAGACCGACGGGGAGCGGATCATCACGGTCGTCGACGGCACGCTGCGCGTCGTGGACGTGGCGACCCGCGCGGTCACCGGATCGCTCGACCTGCCCGGCGCCGCCGCCTCGCAGCTGATGCTCAGCGGGGACCGCGCGCTCGTCGTCACCACGTCGATCGCGACGCTGGAGAGACCGTTGTCGCCCAACGACTACGCCCCCGCGGACGGCGCGAGCCTGGTGCTGGTCGACCTGGCGTCCGCGCCGAAGGTGCTCGGCACGCTCGCGGTCGACGGCTCCTACGTGGACGCCCGCCAGGTCGGCGGTGTGGCGCGGGTGGTCGTCAGCTCGTCACCCCGGCTGAACTACGTCTACCCGGACGAGGTCCGCACCACCGCCCAGGCGCAGCTGGAGAACGAGCGGATCCTGGAGGCCGCGCCGGTCTCCGCGTGGCTGCCGAACTACGAGCTGACCACGCCGACCTCGCGCAGCGACGGCACGCTGGTCGACTGCTCGCGGATCAGCTTCCCCCGGCAGCCCACGGCGTCCTCGCTGCTGACCGTGCTCACGCTCGACCTCGCGGCCCCACTCGGCACCGGGGACCCGGTGTCCGTCGTCACGGCGGGCGACACCGTCTACGGCTCGGAGAAGAACCTCTACGTCGCCGACCAGCGCCAGGGGTTCACCGGTCGCGGGAGGGCCGCCACGGCCCGGACGACCGCGATCCACCAGTTCGACATCTCCCGGCCCGGCCCGCCGAAGCACGTCGCTTCCGGTGTCGTGGCGGGCACCCCGCTCAACCAGTACTCGTTCTCCGAGCACGCGGGGCACCTGCGGGTCGCGACCACGAGCGGGTCCACCTCGTCCTCCTCGCAGAGCTCCGTCACGGTCCTGAAGCGCGAGGGCGACACCCTCGTGCGGACCGGCAAGGTCGACGGGCTCGGTGTGGGGGAACGGATCTACAGCGTCCGGTTCCTCGGCTCGGTCGGCTACGTGGTCACGTTCCGGCAGACCGACCCGCTCTACACCCTCGACCTCGCCGACCCGACCAAGCCGAAGGTCGTGGGGGAGCTGAAGATCAACGGCTACTCGGCCTACCTGCACCCGGCGGGCGACGGCAGGCTGATCGGCGTCGGCCAGGACGCGACCAGCCGGGGCCGGGTCACGGGAACGCAGGTGTCCCTGTTCGACGTGCGGGACCCGGCGAATCCGCGACGCCTCGCCCAGCACCACCTCCCCGGCGCGAGTTCCGAGGCCGAGTACGACCCGCACGCCTTCCTGTACTGGTCGCCCACCGGCCTGCTCGTGCTGCCGGTCTCCGATCAGCGCCGCGGGGGCGACGTCGGTTCGCTGGTGCTCCGCCTGTCCGGCAACGGGTTCAGCGAGCTCGGCACGGTCCGGCACCCCACCGGGACGCTGCGGCGGTCGCTCGTCATCGGCGACGACCTGTGGACCGTGTCGGACGCGGGTCTCATGGCCACCACCGGCGACCGGGCGACTCAGCTGGCCTGGGTGCCGTTCGGGTAGGGCTGGTAGGCGGGGTGGCGCCCGCCCTGGTCGGTGAGCAGGCGGTGCGCGAGGACCGTGCCGCCCGCCATCGCCGCGGGCATGACCACGATGGCGGCCAACGGGACCAGGCACAGCAGGTACGACGGCACGGCGAAGCCCAGGGCGGTGGCGCGCTTGCTCCGCAGCACCGCGCGCCGCTCCTTGAGGGTCTTGCCGCGCCGGGTGAACGGGATGCCGGTCAGCTCGATGCCCAGCAGCCACCCGTGGACGCACACCGCGATCACCGGGACCACGGTCTGCCCGATGACGGGGATGAACCCCGCGGCGAACAGCGGGATCGCGAACAGGATCGCCAACCCGATCAGCAGCACGGCGTCGCGGACGCCGTTGAGCGCGGACCGCCACCAGGGCACCTGCTCGGCACCCGGCACCCCGCCCAGCTCGGTGTCCTCGATCGTCTCGGCGATGTGCTCGTAGAACGGGCCGCCGATGATGATCGTGATCGCGGTGAACGCGAGCATGCTGACCGCCAGGAACGCGCCGAGCATCGAGATGCCCGCCGCGAACCGCGTCACCGTGCGGACCGACTCGCTCCAGTCGTCCGCGAACGGCGTGGCCCACGCGGCGATGTCGTTGATGTTCGTCGCGAGCAGCACCAGGCTGCCGATCAGCAGCGCCGAGCTGATCACCGCCGGGATCGCGCCGATCAGCAGCAGCTTCGGCGACCGGAACACCAGGCCGAAGCCCTTCGCGAGCAGCCCGACACCGGCGGAGAAGTCCTTCAGCACCCTGATCACGCGGGCAGCTTAGTGCCGCGGGTGCGAAAGCGTTCCGGAACGGTCAGCCCGCGCCGTTCTCGGCCCTCTCCGCCTCCGCCACGCAGGCCGTGCCGACGCGGCGGAACCCGACCCGCTCGTACACCCGCGCGATGTCCTCGCTGCCCGCCGACAGGAACACCCGCTCGGCCCCGCGGTCGAGCGCGTCGCGCGCCAGGGCCGCCGTGATCGCCGCCCCCGCGCCGCGTCGCCGGGCGGTCGGCAGCGTGCCGACACCGACGACCTCGGCCACGTTCCCGGCCGTCTGTGTCATGCCCGCCGCCACCGCGCCCTCGATCGCGTCCTCCGCCAGCGCGTACCGGAACTTCGGCACGTGCACGGGCGTCACGGTCGGCAGCAGCGTGTCCCGGTCCTGCGGCCCGGTGTCGCCCGTGCCGGTGCCGGGCGTGGAGAACGACAACTGCGCCACGGCCTGCACCAGCGCCACGTCCTCCAGGAAGTCGTCGGCGTCCGGGTCGAGCACCCGCACCGCGACGCGGACCTCCGGGGTCACCAGCGGCCCGTCGAGCACCATCAGCGGCGCGCGCAGCACGGCGATCCCGGCCAGCTCCATGACGTCCAGCAGCCCAGGAGTGGTCTCGTGCACCCACTCGAACGCTTCCACGACCCCGAGTTCCCGCTGCCGCTCCCGCACCAGGCGCACGTCGACAGCGGTCGGCTCACCACCCACCGAAGGCCGCGCGTAGTAGGGGAACCCGTGGCCCTCCCGCACGAACAGCGTCATCGCGCCGTACGACTCCGCCCGCGCGTCGATGCGGGGGATCGCGTCGTAGAAGGACTCGAGCTGCTGGAATAGACCTGAGGGCACCTGCGGCAACGTAGTGCTCCGAGGCCGCTGTGGCCACTGGATTGCACGGGGGGACGATGCTGGACGACGCCATGCTGGAGCGCTCGTCGGTGGTGGCGAACAACGCCATGAACCGCGAACGCGGGCTGACCGGAGCCAACAGCTACACCAAGGACCTCGGTACCGATCTGGTGGCGCTCCTGGACGGTGCCCGGTGGCTCGACCTGTGCTGCGGCTCCGGTCGAGCACTGGCGGAAGCCCAGGCGCTCCTGGGTGACCGGGTGCGGGTGGTCGGGCTCGACCTGGTCGACCACTTCGGCGTCGAAGGTCCGGAGTTCGTCGTCGGTTCCCTGGTGACGTGGCAGCCCGAGGGCACATTCGACCTGATCACCTGCGTGCACGGCCTGCACTACGTCGGCGACAAGCTCGGAGCGATCAGCCGGGCGGCGTCGTGGCTCACGCCGGGCGGCACGTTCGTGGCCAACTTCGACGTCGCCGACGTGCGCGACGCGGACGGCGCGCCGCTGGGCAGGCGGCTGACCGGCGCGCTGCGCACGGCCGGATTCGCCTACGACGCCCGCAAGCGGGTGCTGTCGTGCGTCGGCGGCCGGGACGTGAGGTTGCCGTTCGACTATCTCGGCGCGGACGACCGGGGCGGCCCCAACCACACCGGCCAGCCCGCGGTCGTCTCGCACTACCGGCCTCGACCGTGATCACGGACCTGCTTGCGGCGGCCGAGTCGGTTCGGCCCGCGTGACACCGGACTCGACGAATCCGTCGTGGACGATCCGCTGACTTCGCCTGCCACCGACGCGGCCAGCGCGACCTTCCGCTAGCCGGTCGCCAGGAACAGGTAGCGGTTGAGGCTGAAGAAGTAGTCGGCGCCGAGCGCCCGCTGGCCCTCCGCCCAGGCCTCGGCCTCGTCCGCGGTGATCCCGTTGCGCCCCACCACGAACGTGGTCATCAGCGCGAGCAGGCCCGCGCTGAACGTGTCGGGCGAGTAGCCGACGTTCAGCATTGGCAGCACGCTCGTGCGGACGTCGCGGAACCCCGCGGCGGCCAGCACGGCAGGCAGTTTGCGCGGCAGCCTGGCGTCGACGAGGTGCTGCTCGAACGCCAGCAGCATCCGTTCGGTCACCCCGTCGTCGGGGGAGCGCCAGACGATCGAGTCCCAGTCGGTGTCCACCAGCAGGACCCGGCCGCCGGGCCGCAGGACCCGCCGCACCTCGGCCAGCGCGCCCGGCACGTCCTCCACGTACTCGAAGACCTGGGTGGAGACGACGGCGTCGAACTTCCCATCGGGGTAGGGGATCCGGTCGGCGCTCGCCCGCCGGTACTCGACCAGCGCACCCGACCGCTCGCCCGCCATGGCGAGCATGGACGTCGCCGGGTCGATCCCGCACACCTCGCCGTCGGGTCCGACCTCCTCGGCGATCTCGACAGCGAGGAACCCCGGCCCGCTGCCGAGGTCGAGCACTCGCTCGCCCAGCCGCGGAGCCAGGGTTTCCCGGACGTGTCGCCGCTGCCGCACCACGTCCGCCGTCAGGTACGTCGATTCGACACGACGTGAGGTCTGCTCGTCGAACTCCAGCGCGCTCATGCGGACGTCGTGCACGTCAGCGGCGGCGGCGGAACGCGGGCCTGCGGACGCTGGTGCCCACGCCTGCCAGGTGCAGCGCGACGCACAGCAGCCCCGCGGTGATCAGCGTGGCTCCGTTGATGACCGACCCGATCGACGCGTCGGCGAGGTCGAGCAGCAACGCCAGCCCGAAAATGACCGCAGCGATGATGGCGAGCATTGGTGCCTCCTTGTGTGGCAAGAACTCCTGCCACGTCACTACCCCGCCCCCAAGGCCGCCAATCAGGCATTCGGCCCAACTTCGAGGCCGGGTGGATCAGGTTCTCGTGCGGGCACGGAGACGGGTGGCAGCCTGGAAGCCCCCTATCCGCTGAGCCTGATCAGCCGCTTCCTTGAGAGCGCTCCCACTCAATGAGTCTTTCCGAGTAACCGTGCGTCGCGTTATGTGATCAACCGTCGCTGATCACGTGGTCCGACGGTTCTCCCGGTGTAGCAGGACCAAGGCGGCACCGACGATGTCGCCCAGCCGCCATGGACAC
>JAEBDY010000028.1:0-72316 GCA_049997955.1 Umezawaea sp. cmx-9-4
CTACAACCATCACCGTCTACATTCGACACTCGACTACCGCACTCCACACGAAGTCCGTGTTGGTTATCGTCAAGGTCTCGCCCTCGTGGCATGAAATCCCGGTGTCCGGTTCTCGGGGACAACCTCAGTGAGCAACAAGATTGCCTGGTTGGCGCCTCACGGGTCCGGCGGCCAGCAGGCTCACGACGTGGCACGGATCGTCGAGGACGAGTGGCAGGAGATGGTGAGCCGCCCCTACGGCGATCTCAACCCTCGCCCTGACACGCCCGGACATCCCGATGTGGCCTGGGTGTGTGCGTCCGGGGATACCGACGATTTCGTCGACCTGTCGAGTCGTGCCCAAGCAGCGATGCGGCAGCGCCGACGTGCAAGGGTGTTCCACCCGTGGTCGTGGCAGAGGACGTTCCTGTGTCCGCAGTCGCCGAACGTTCCGGCCGGTCCGCTGCCGAAACTGACCAGACGCGCGGAGCGCACCGAGACGCTGTCAGCCGCAGGATGGGTCAAGCGTTTTCACGCGAGGGCACAGTCGGATAAGCGTTTCCCGGCGACATCGGTGATCGCGTCGATGTCCTATCGCGTCGCGCTGCTGGACTTGGCACGCGATGACGACGCGTTCGGGGAGCGAGTGGCCGCGGTGGTCGCGGACCTGGTCGGTGTGCTGAACGACTTGGACGCGCCCAGAGCGCACCCCGACGTGAGGCCCGGTGTCCTGGTGGCGGAGCGGCTACGTGCGCTGAGCAACCGGCTGGGCGAGGCGGTCTTGCCCTCGGAGTGGGAGCCTGGCGCTGTCCGCGCCACCTACGGCGATCACGTCGACGGGACACTGGTGGCGAGAGGGCGTCGTTATGCCAAGGACCTGCTGGCGCTCGCCGCCGATCGTAAGATCGGTCCACCCACACCCCACTACGCGATCGTGGTGCAGGATCTTGACCATCTCGGGCGCACCCTGAGTTCCCTGGACCTTGCGAGGCAGCGCACGGCATCGGATGCGTTGCTGGCGTTGGGAACAGCGCAGCTGGACATCGCACCGGAGCACTTGGGAGTGCCGGTGTACGCGGGCGGTGACGACTTCCTCGCCTTCGCGCCGGCTGCTCACGCGCTGGCGTTGGCTCGGGCGATGCGCGCTCTGGTCGACGACCGGCTGCGCGGAGGGGTGCTCGACGGTGCGACGGCCTCCACCGCGGTGGTGTTCGCCCACGTCGGGTCGCCGCTGCGGGATGTCATCGCGTTGGCGCAACAGGCACTCAAGGACGCGAAGGACGCGAAGGGCCGTGGTGGTGCGGAACGTGACGCGCTCGCGGTCGTGGTGCGTCAGCGGGGTGGTGAACGAGCGCGAACGGTCCTGCCCTGGAAAGTGGGGCAGCGGTGGGCGACCGAGGTGTTGGCCAGACTGGTCCCCAACACCCAGGCAGGATCGCTGTCGGCACGGCTCGCGGCACGGTTGGAGACCGATCGCTCCTCGTTGGACGAACTGGCCTACCGGATCGAGACATGGGACGTGTTGAAACTGGAATTGACCCGCCTGGTGCGCAGGCAGGGCGGTGACGTCGATGTGGCGTCGGCGTTGTACGAGCTCGGATTGAATGAACGGTCGGTGTCGGGCAAGGATTTCCAGCCTGTACCGTCCGCGCTCGTCGGTCGTTTCCTTGCCCAGGAGTGCCGATGAACACGACCTGGCTGTCGGTGCGGCCACTGGACACGATGATGGTGCGTGACGGTCGGGCGTTCACCGCCGGAGTGTCGAGCAGAGCCCGGCCGGTGGCACCTACGCCGAGCACCCTGGGCGGGGTGATGCGGGCGGTGCTCGACCACGAGCCGGACCGGTTGGTCGGACCCGTGGTCCACGCCGGTGGGCGGCCGGTGTTCCCGGTTCCCGCGGACCTGGTGCGGGACGGGAAACTCGTGCGCAGGCTCACGGTCGGTGAACGAGACTCACGGGAGTCCTCGGATCTGGATCAGCGGTTCCGGTTGACCCACGCGTTGGTCGGGGAAGGGCAGACCATCTCCGACCGGTGGATCACCAGGGACGGTATGACCGGCTGGCTGAACGGATCCGGCATGCCTGCCGGCACGGACATCCCGGAACAGGACCTACACCAGCTGACCGAGCCCCCATGGGTGCCGGAGAACCGGGTGGGCTTGGCACGGCAGTGGGACGGCGAGTTCGTGGGCACGGCGGCACCGAAATACCTCTACAGCGCGGACCATCTGCGGATGCACGAGGACGCGTCGCTGCTCATGGGCTACCGATCCGCTGCACGTCTGCCGATACGTCGCTCGGTGGTACCCCTGGGAGGGCTCGGCCGGACAGCGTCGGTGACCGAACATGGTGCCACCGATCCGTTCCCGCCATTGCCCTCCTCGTTTCCCGGTGGCCGGGTCGCGATCTACCTCGCCACCCCCGCTCTGGTGGCCGATGTGCTGTGGACACCACCACAACCGGGCGTGCGATTGTGCGCGCTCGCGGTGGCAGGCGCGCAGACCGTCGCGACCGCGTCACCCCGCCAAGGCGTGCACGCCACCAGTCGTCTGCTGTGGGCGGTACCCGCGGGAAGCGTGTTCTACCTGACCTTCGACGGTGCCGATGACGCCCAGGCCGAATCCACTGCGCTGTCGTGGGCGCAAGCTCATCACGGTGACTTGCTGCCCGGCTTGTCACGTGAGGTCATGCCGATCGTCACCGCGGGTTTCGGTACCTGCCTGACCGGGAGTTGGTAATGGAAAGTCGTGTCATGGTGCTGCTGGCGGAGACGCCGGTGCACGCGGGTGGAAGCGAAGCCCAAGGTGTGGTCGACCTGCCGATCCAGCGCGAGTCGACCACCGGCCTGCCGGTGATCTGGGGCCAGAGCCTCAAAGGCGCGCTCCGTCAGGCCGCCAGGGACGCCCAGTGGGAGTTCGCCGAGGAACGTCGGGTCTTCGGCTCGCGCCCACCGGGCTTCACCGGCGAGGACAGTCCGGCGGGGGAGGGGCAGACGAATCTGCTCAAAGGTGGGGTGTCGTTCGGCGACGCCCAACTCGTCCTGTTCCCGGTGCCGACGCTGCGACAGGCGTTCGGCTGGGTGACCGCGCCGCTGGTGTTGTCCCGGATGCGCCGCAGACTCGCGCTCACGGGGGTGACCGATCAGCAAGCCTTGGCCGTGACCATTCCCGATGGCCAGGTCGCCGGCACCGGAGCATGGCAAGGCATCCAGGTTCTGGGTTCGGTACGCCGCAACGTGTTCGGCACCGCGGATATGGCCCGCATCGGCAAGGCACTGGCCACCCTGGCGTGCCCGGTAGGTGAAGAATTCACTTACACCAAGAACAAGCTCGGTACCGACGTGCTCGCCGTCGATGACGGCACGCTGCGTGCCATGACCGAGACGGGAACCGAGATCACCGCCAGGGTGCAGCTGGATCCGGAGTCGAAAACCGTCGCCAACGGCCCGTTCTACACCGAGAACCTGCCCGCCGAAACCGTCCTGATGTCAGTGTTGACCGGTCCCACTGCGGATCTGGACGCGCTTTCGGAACTGCTGGACGGTAAGGCGATTCAACTGGGCGGGGACGAGACCCTGGGCAAAGGGGTCTTGTGGTGCCGGGTGCACGCCACGGCCGCACTGGCCGAGGCGACCTCCGGTGCTGTGGAGGCGGGGCGGTGACCCGTCTGGATCGTGGTCTGGCGTCGGCGGCCAACACCGCGTTGGGGACCAAGCCGACGACCAAGGAGATGCGCACCATCCTACGGGCGCTGCCGGTCATGCTGCACACCAGCGGCTTGGTGACCGCCTGCGCGTACCTGCTGTCCCGAGCACAAGGTCGACGCGACGACCGGCACTGGGTGGTCGCCTCGGCGCTGCTCGCCGACGCTCTGGTATTCATCGGCGAACAGGGCGGCGATGACCCGTTGGTGATGCTGGACCGCACGATCGCGTTGCCCGACGACCAGCGCTACCTGATCGCCGAGGCGAGGGCACGGATGCTGGCCGGGTGGATGGCGCGGCTCGGCGACGCCCGCTACATCACACCGGACCCCGAACCCAGCGGTGCCCCGTGACTGGGTACGGGATCCTGAACCACCCTGGGATCAGGCTCAACGAACACGTCAACGCCCACCTGCTGCGGACCCGGATCTGGCACGGCACCACACACCACGGACGTCTCGACAAAGACGTCACCGCAGTGGCGAACCACCTTCGCCTGACCGCGAAAGCGGCGATGACCGTGCCGGTAGGACTGATCGAGGCGCTGCACGACAGACGCCGAGCCGCGGCGGTGACCCTCGCCGACCGTGCGGGGCATCGCGTCGTGGAACTGGACATTACCCCACTGTGGCGGGTGGCCGTGGGACACGGCGAAGACTCCGTCCAGGACAACAGCCTCACCCTGCACCAAAGCTACGGAATCCCGGTGTGGCCCGGCAGCGGACTCAAAGGCGCCGCTGTCGCACAAGGCCGTGCACGCACCGATACCGACGATTCCGTCCTGCGCGAGCTGTTCGGATCACCTCGTCCCGACGCACCCGAACATCCCGCGCGACAGGGCTCGGTGGTGATCTTCGATGCGCTGCCGGTGCGGGCACCGCGCGTCGTGGTCGACGTCCTCACCCCGCACGTCAAGCCCTACTACGACCAGGTCAACAGCGACAACCCGGTGACCACGCCGCCGGCCGACTACCACAACCCGGTACCGGTATTTTTCCTGGCAGTGGAGAGAACACCGTTCCGCACCGTCCTGATCGGACCCTCCGCCGACGTCGACACCGTGGCCGGGTTGATTCGAGAAGCCGCGGACGATCTCGGCCTGGGCGCCAAGACCAGCGCGGGCTATGGCTACTGCACCGTCACGACACGAGAGGTCCGGTGAACCCGTGACGAGGAACGTTCTGCACGTCATCACGGTAGGCCTGTCGGTGTCGATGTCCATCGAGTACGGCCGTTGCCCTGGTCTGGAGAACGTGCTCGACCCGCGCTCCCTCGCGCCGACGCCACTGGGCGGACATCTCGCAGACCGCGCCGTTGACGGCAGGCTGGCGGTGGCGGACTTCCCGGTCGATCCGATCGTGCTCGCCGCCACGCGTCCGGACACCGGCGCCGAATGGACGTCCGTGGAGATCTACTCAGCCGAGGCGTCCAACGCCCTGCCGTCCGGCGCGCACGCGCGCCACCACGACTCGATGCTGATCCTGTCGACCGACACCCCGGAAGGCCTCCGCACCGCGACCCTCGTCGCGGGACGCTACGCGGCCCAGCGCGGCATCCCGATCCGCCTGGCCGGCATCGAAGGGCTGCCGCTCGCGATGCCCCGAACACCGGGAGAAGTGGTCCTCTCGCTGATCCCCGACCTCGACCTGTCCAAGAAGGACGGCACTCTCAGCGACGACACCTGGACCGCGCTCGGCCGGTGGGGCAAGACCATCGCCGACACCTGCCGCGGGCTCCAATGGGATGTGGTGTTCCACCTCAACGGCGGCTACAAGGCGTTCGTCCCCTACTTCCTGGTGATGGCCGAAGGCATCAACACCGTGTTCCACCAGGATGCCGTCGATCGGGCCTTGCCGAAGTCCACAGTGCGCGCGGTCACCGTCCACGAAAGCGCAGCCAAGGAGTCCAGGCACCTCGTGGACCTCCCGGTGCGCTACCTCAGCGTCGTCCAAGCCGACCGGTTGCGGCGGATGACGGCGGCGGTCGCACGCGGAGACCGTCCCGCGGACGGAGCAGAGGAACTCGACGGGCAGTTCGCGACCTACGACGGCGACCGCTACCGACCCAATCACGCGGGCAAGATCCTGGGCGCCTTGCTGTGACCGAGCCGCTCGACCGGTACGTGACGGCGATGGTCCTGACCTCGATCGACCGAGACCCGCTGAGCCTGCCCGACGACTGGGGAGTCCTACCCGCCGAGCGACTCGCCACGGTGATCGACGACCCCACCGCCGTCGAGGGCTACGACCAGGACCGGTTTCGGGTCCTGGTCCGCCTGGTCTGCTGGCTCACGACGCGAGAAGTCCCCCAGGAGTACGCCTCACGGGTAGCCCGACTGCGGTTCATGGTGTGGAGCCTGTACTTCCGACTCGACAGCACCGCCCGCAACACCCTGATGCCGACCCGCGTCCGACTCCCCGGAGCCGAGTCATTGATCGAACTCGGCGCGGCCAGACTCGGCATCGAGGCACGAGCGGCCCGCCGCGACTGGATGAACCATCTCGACGCCTGGGAAGACGATCCCTGGCTCGCCCACCGGCACACCACCGCACCCGCCGAGTTCGAATACGACCTGACCCTGCTCACCGCCACCTGGCCCGGCCGACCGGACTCGACACCACTGCGGCTGTCCACAACGGGAACCGACACCGCCGACGAGGACCACCACCGGATCGCCGCCGACGTCACCGAGTCGCACTGGCTGCCCCGAGCCTCCCTCACCACAGCAGCCAACGCCCTGCGACCACGAATCCCCTTCCTCACATGGCTTCCGCTGATTGCCGCGAGCACCGTCCTCGCGCTGTTCCTGAGCGGCGCGAGCACCATGGCGACCTGGGCGGCCCTGGCCGTGCTCGCCCTCGGGCTGCTGGGCGTCGTGTTCCTGCCGCCCCACACGGACTTCCTCCTGCTGCTGCGGATCCCCGCGGCCACCCTGGTCGGATCACTGGTGTTGCTCAGCCTCACCCCCCGCTGGTGGCTGGACTCCTCCGCCTGGCGGGTCGGCGCCGGCTTGCTGGCCTTGGCGACGCTCTACCTTGCCGTGGAGGCCCGCCTGCACGGCAACACCCCCCGACACGCCCTGCGTCGCGGTACGGGGGTCGCCCTGCTGGGCGCCAGCTACGCGGCCTTGGTGAACTTGGTGATGCTCCGATTCGTCACCCCCTCACTGACCGAGCACGGCGAATGCCTGCTCGGCTGGTGGACGAACTCCCCCTGGCACGGACTTCCCCTGACCGGCACCTGTGCCGCCGAACTCGCCGCTACCCGCACCTCGGCCCCGGTCGCGATGCTGGTGCTGATGACCGGCTGGTCCTTCGCCGCCGGGCTGGTGGCACAGATCCTGTGGGACGACCGACCCCTCACCGCCCCACTCGGGCGACTGCGCCGAGTCCGAGGAGGACCACGATGACCTGGACCACCTTCCACCTGACCATCGACACCCCACTGTTCAGCGGCGACAACCTCGACAACCCGTCACCAGGGCTGGTCAGGGTGCCCTCGTTGAGAGGAACCCTGAGATTCTGGTTCCGCGCCATCGCCGCCGGACACGGCACCACCGATCTCGACACCCTGGCCCGCGACGAGACCGCCGTCTTCGGCAACGCCGGAACACCATCCCGCATCCGCCTGCGCATCGACCGCCAACCCGAGGAAACCGGCAAGCACACCAGACCCACCTGGACCGCCACCCGCGGCATGTCCTACCTCCTCGGCCAAGGGCTCTGGTCCTACAAAACAGGATTGACCCGCCCCCACGTCCCAACCGGCAAAACGGTGCAGGTGAAGGTCGCCTTCTCCGGTGACCCACTGATCGACAGCAGATTCCTGCTGTCACTGTGGGCGATGCTCGCCTACGGCGGTCTCGGCGCCCGCACCCGACGAGGCTTCGGCCGACTGCGCTGCACCGACATCACCGGCGCGCTACCAGCGGGATGGCAACCAACAGACCTGCGCACACACGACTGGAAATCACTGACCAACGACCCACTACCCGAACACCTGCGTCGCACCGTCGACCAAGACTGGCCGGGCTACATCGTCGACAGCGCCGACACCGCATTCCCACACATGTCCACTCTGGCACCCAGATGGTGGGGCGGAACCCTGCTCGGCCACTCCGGCCACTCCTTCGACAAAGCCCTGGGACCCGCCGGACAATCCTGGCGTTCATTCCGACTGGGCAACCACCCCGACCAGGACCCCCGCCAAGACGACAAATCCCCCGAATGGCTTTGCGCCATCCACGGCGGTGACAACCGCTACCCCATCGCCGCCCTCGGCCTGCCAGTCAACTACTACTCCCGCACCACCAACACCGCCGTCGACGTCCAACCAACCTCCGCAGCAGGCGAAACGATCCGCCGAGCATCACCTGTCTGGCTGGTACCGGCGCGGCAGGCCTCCGGGCGGTGGGACATCTTCACCCACGTGTTCTTCGCACGACTCCTCCCCGACGGCGCCACGCTCGGCACCACCCGCAGCGTCGTCAAAGAACTCCGCATCCCCTCCGAGGAGATGAGCGAACAAGCCTGGGATCGATGGCTATACCAGGAAAAGCGCATCCAACCCGACTTCTACTCACGCTAGAGGAATGCCATGCCCTCCACGATCGACCTTGTCCTGGACGTCACAGCCGAATTGCGGACCTATCCCGCACGGATACACGGGGCGGCGTGCGCGGTGACCGGCACGCACGGAGCCGGTAACGTGGGACCACCGTTCTCGACCCGCCCGCTGGGCACCAGGATCGACGGTACCGCTCCATGGCGGCTGGATTGGCTGGCCGCGCATGATCCACCCTCCATACCGACGACGGTGGCGTTCGGCGACGTGCGGTGCCCGGTGTCATCCACCACCGTCCGACACGTCGGCTACGCCGAACTCGCCGCCCGGCCACCTGCCAGTCACGCGCACCTGCGAGTGACCAGCCCAATGTTCTTCTCCCGCAACGGACGTGACTACCCGGTACCCGACCCCACCCTGATGCTGCGCAGCACCGTGAACCGCTGGAACCAGCACGCCCCACCAGAGTTGTCGATACCCGACTCGGCACTGCGAGAGTTGACGGGACTGGTGTACGTGGCAGGCTTCACGGGCGGCACCACACAGGCCCCGGTGTCGGCGACCATGCACCAGACCGGATTCGTCGGAGACGTGCACCTCGCCCTGACCCGCGCGGCGGACCAGGCTTCCCGCGTCACCTTCGCCGCCCTCGTCAGGTTCGCGGCGATGGCCGGACTCGGCGCTCAAACCACGCACGGGTTCGGCGCGGTGGACGTGCTGGACCTGTCCCGATGAACCGGCCGGCGCAGATCGACTTCGGAAGGCCATTTTCAGCCTCGGTGCTCGTAAATGGTGTTCGCCCAGGTCAAGCCCATGATCACCGGAAGGAGTGTCGATCACCGGGCCATTTTGTCGATCTTCGTGGACGAGGTGATCGCAGCGGGGTAGCGTCACCGCAGCTCAGGGCCATCGCCGAACTGGCATCCCTCGCTACGCATAGCCCGACTGCCAGGGCATAGCAACCGTGAGGGGGATACGAAGGAACGAGAGCGCGTCTCGCTACGAGTAGCCCAACCGACAGGGCATAGCAACTTGCCGATGCCTACGACACGCAGGGAAAGGCGGCCTCGCTACGCATAGCCCAACAAACAGGGCATAGAAACACCCACAGCCACGCGACCACGTCGAAGTCTGTGCTCACTACGCATAGCCCTACGTGCAGGGCAGCGCGCCCGCCGGACACGCACGACTGGAGGTCGTCAGCCCGATGTACTTCTCCCGCAACGGTCGTGATCATCCGCTGCCCGATCCCGGACTGATGCTGCGCAGCGCCGCGATACGCTGGAACCAGCACGCCCCATCGGTGCTGTCGGTGCCCGACGAGGCGCTGCGGGAGTTGACGGGCCTGTTGTATCTGGCGGACTTCGACGGCGGCACCGTGCGGGCGCCGGTGTCGGCGACCATGCACCAGACCGGATTTGTCGGAGACGTGCACCTCGCCCTGGTCCGCGCGGCAGGCAGGGCGTCCCGTGTCACCTTCGCTGCCTTGGTCAGATTCGCCGCGATGGCCGGTTTCGGTGCGCAGACCACGCACGGGTTCGGCGCGGTGGACGTGCTGGAACTGTCCCGATGACCTGGTCGGTACAGATCGACTTCGGAAGGCCGGTTTCGGCCTCGGTGCTCGCAAGCGGTGTTCGACCAGGCCATGGCCATGATCACCGTCGGGGTGTCGATCACTGGGCCATTTTGTCGATCTTCATGGACGAGGTGATCGCAGCGGGGTACCGTCATCCCAGCTCAGGACCACCGCTGAACCGGCATCCCTCGCTACGTGTAGCCCGACCTGCAGGGCATAGAAACATGAAGCCCACGGGCAGGCTGCCCAACTTGCTCTTGACTCGCTACGCGTAGCCCGACCTGCAGGGCATAGAAACGAGCAGAGCGCCGACCAATCCTGCGATAAACCAGCTCGCTACGCATAGCCCGACCCGCAGGGCATAGAAACGAATCCGGCCTCGGGGTAGATGGCGTACAAACGCTCGCTACGCATAGCCCAACCGCCAGGGCATAGAAACGAAGTAGTGGTGACGCGAGTAGACCTGAAGTGCTGGCTGCCGTCACGGGCACCAGCATCATGCCGCCCCTAACCACTGCGCCGAGCTCCAGGACCTGGGGTCGGCGGTCGGCTTTGGAGCCCAGAGACACACAGCAGTGAGGCCTTCGCGGTGAACTCGTTCTGCGGGTCGCGTTGGAACAGCTTGACCGACGGCTCAGGACGTTGACGAGCATGGTGATGGTCACGTCAGGCGCGGCCCCAGGCCGCTTCCGGTGCGGGTGGCCGAAATGGCCTGCAGCAGCACCTCGTAGCTGGTCAGCGGTTACCCGCGGAAACTGTGGGTGATGTGGGAGAACAGCCGGTGCTCCACCTTGTTTCACTTGGATGTTCCTGGCGGAAAGTGCGCGACGGTGATGGTGAGTCCTGACTCGTCGCAGAACGCGGCCAGGTCCGGCAATCGCGTCCTGAGCACGCCGCTTGGGTCGGAACCCGTACGAGACAGGCTTGAAGTCGGCCTCGAAGATCGGATCCAGACCAGCTTCAACGCGGCCTGGACGACCCTGTCAGCGATCACGGGAATTCCCAATCGCCGAACCTTCCCCGACCCGCCCGGTTTGGGAATCTTGCGCTCCCGCACCGGAAGCGGCCGGAACGAGCCCTGCTTGAGCTGAGCCCGCAGGTCATCCAGGAACCCAGGGACCCCGAATCGCTCCTCGATGTCGGCGGCGGTCACGCCGTCCACGCCGGGAGTGCGGGCTCCCCGGTTGCCGGCGACCCGGTCGAACGCCGCGATCAGCGTCGCCGGGTCGTGCACGAGGTTGAACAGATCGTCGAACCGGCGGCCGGGATCGGCCACCGCCCAACGGTGAAGTTTGGCCTGCATCTCCGATACCCGCTGTTGCGGTCCCATCGGGACCAGCTCCACCAGAGCATCGCCGTTCGGCGGTGCGCCTTTCGGCGCCCTCGCCTTACGCCTGATCGATGTGGATGAACAGAAGTGCCTGCTGTTGTTGAGGGAAAAGGTTAGACGCAACGGTGGCAACCGGTGGGGTTGCCCCGTTGTCGGTCTTCGAGTGCGAGGTGTCGTCGCCGGAAGCGTTGAAGAACCTGTGTGCACACCTCCGCGAGCTGATCGACCCGTTGGAGGATCAAGTGCGCATGTATCCGATGGACAGTCGGACGTTTCAGGAGCGGTACATCATTGGTGCCCGAACCGTGAAAAAGCGGTCAGACTACTGGATCGTCCGATGATCAAGCCCGTGCAGATCGACTTCGGGAGGTTGGTTTCGGCCCCGGCGCTCGCAAGTGAAATTCGGCCAGGTCAACGCCATGATCATGGGCTTGGACGCTTTCCGGGTGGTGAAGAAGTCGATCTCTGTGGACGAGGTGCTCGCAGAGGGGTACTGTCGCCGCAGCTCAGTCGATCGCCGAACCGGTATCCCTCGCACGCCTCGCCCGATGATCAGGGCATAGCAACAAGACCATCCATGCGTTTAGCGCCATGATGTCCTCGCTACGCATCGCCCGATGACCAGGGCATAGCAACGAACAGATCACAAGATGCCACGTGGCACGGAGGTGTCATGACGACCATGCGCAAAGAGTTCTTACTTTCTGTTCGCGCAATCGCCAACCATCAACGGCCATCGCTCGCAGTCGCCGCTGGTCTAGTTGTCACCAGCGGTGCCGCGTGAAGCTCGGACTCAGGTCGGCCGGATTGGGCACAACGGCCGCATGTTCGTTGTTCCGGTCGAAGGCAGAATGCTCGGAAGATCAGTCATTCCAAATCGTCCCATGTCCACTGTGCGGAAGGAGCGCCTTCGCGCTCGCGTCCGAACTGGAAGCGGTCAGCATGATCACCCGTCTTGAGAAAGCTGCGGAACATCGCGGCAGCGGGAAACCTGTGAATCAACCTCGTACTCTGGTTGGCCGCGCCGATGTTGAACAGCGTGTGCGGCAGAAGTTCCACAGAGAACGGATGGTCGAGTGCGATGCCAGTGGCGACGCGATCAGCCAACACCTGCACTTGGTCGTTCGCGCCCATCAAGTACAATGCCTGCAGCAGTTCCGCCACCCCGTCCGGCTTGAGCTCCACCTGGGCACTGGGATTCCGAGCCGCCAACACCATGGACTGGTCGGCGCCGACGATCCGGTGCATCACTACCAACAGTCGCCCCATGCCACGCGGGTTGTCCAGCGCAATGTTGATGGCAGCACGTTTAGCCAATACGTGCAATTGCCCGACCGCGTTGACTTCGTGCAGAACATGCAGCAACTCCGCCAACTCTGCAGGGTCGTCCAATGCGATGCCGGTGGCGGCGTTGTCAGCCAACACGTGCACTTGCTCGACTGCACCGACCTGGTCCAGAACCCGTAGCAGTTCCGCCACTGGAGCAGGGGCGTCCAGTCCGATGCCCGCAGTGGCACGCCTAGCTAACACGTCCACTCGCTCGGCCGCACCGAGCCGGCGCAGCGTTTTCAACAGAAACCAATCCACCGATGCCATGTCGTGCAGTGCGACCTCGGTGGCGATGCGGTCAGCCAGCAACCCGAACTGCTTGGCCGTGCCGATCTCATACACGGCCTGCAACAACTGTGCCACAGCAGCGAGGTCGCCCAGCGATACGTTGGCAATAATTCGATCAGCCAACACCTGCATCTGGTCAGTCGCACCGATCTCGTGCAGCGCTTCCAGAAGCCGTGCCGCGTCGGAAGGGTCGGTCGGTGCGACACCGGTGCCTGCGCGGCTCAAAAGTACCCGCACCAAGTCGCTCGCGCCGAACCGGTGCAGCATCCTGAGTCGACGCCCCAACGTTTCCGGAGCGTCGAGCGCGAGTTCGGTGGCGACGCGGTCGGCCAAGACTCGGGCCTGCTCAGTCGTGCCAGCCAGAACCAGGGTATCCAGCAGCCACCCCACTTCCGTTGAGTTGTCGAGGGCGATACCCGCGGCGATGCGGCTGGCCAACACCCGTACCTGCTCGGTCGCGCCGAGCTGATGAAGTTCCTGCAGCAGCCACCCCACGTCCGTTGGGTTGTCGAGGCCGACCCCGGACGCGGCGCGGCCGAGCAACTCAGTGATCCCGTCGGCAGCACCGACGCTGTACATCGTCTGCGCCAGCCATCTCACACCACCCGAATCGTTCAGCGCGATACCCGTGGTGGCGCGGCGGGCCAATACCCGGACCTGTTCGGCTGCGTCAATTTCGGACAACAGAGCTAGCAACCGGTTCACGTCGAACGCACTGTCGAGCGCGATACCTGCGGCGGCGCGGCGGGCCAACACCTGAACTTGTCCGGTCGCGCCGATCTCGGACAACACCGCCAGCAGGCGACTGACGTCACCCGGATTGTCAAGCGCGATGCCGCTGGCGGCGTGGCTGGCGACCGAGTCAACCTGTCGGGTCGCACCGACTCTGTGCAGGGCATCCACCAGGTAACTTACTGCGCTCGGATCATCGAGTGCGACGGTCATCGCGGCGCGGTCAGCCACGACCCGAATCTGAGCATCGCTGAAAAATCTTTGCAGCCTGAACAGAAAAGACCCGGCAGCGCGCATGTCCTCAAACAAGACGTTCCTGGCTACCCAGTCGGCTGGACGGCGGTCGGACGGCGCCACGAGCCACAGGTGCTCTACAAGTGTGCCCGCTGCGTCCAAGTCGCCGCATACAGTGGCGTGCTTGTGCAATCTGCTTGCATCGCGGTAGAGACCACGGTTCCACGCGGCGTCGCCGAGTGTGTTCAGGTCGGCGGTGTTGGCGTGGGTGGCGGCCGCGACCCAGAACCCTGAGGGCGGAAGCAGGCAAGCGCGTTCGCTGCGGCCGTGCTGGTCGAGGTAGTCCTCCAGGCGGACCAGATCCCCTGTGGGGTGTCCGGGAATGGCCAAGGGTTGGTGAAAGACACGAGCTGCTGCGGTTTGAAGTGGAGTGGTCAAGCTCTTCAAGGCGTGGATGAACCACTCGCGGTCGGCGAGGTGGTGGCGTTGTTGCTGGGGAGTGAGGTAGGCGACTGCGGCGTGGCGGAGCAAGTCGACCGGAAGCCATTCGCTGTGGCCGAGTCGCCGTGCGTCCATCGCGGCGTGAAGGACGGCTCCGATGGTGGTGGAGGCGGTGCGGTAGAAGTCGAGCAAAGCGGGTACACCGGCCATGTGCTGGGTCAGCGATACTTCCCGTGCGTGTCCTCGTGACTCGACTGCTGTGTCCGCGGTGGCCAGCGCATCCTGGATACGGGTGTCGGTGCTGACACGGGCGACGTCGAGATCGGCTCCGGTAAACGTGCCGGGCACCGCGATGGTGTGGCCCGCCAGCAGCGCCCGAGCGGCGGCAAACGCATCCTGCGATGAGGACGATGCTGCGGTGATTTCGTCGAGGTAACGCGGCCACAACGTGCCCAGAACCAACACTGGCGTACGCGCGGGATCGGCCAACAGTTCGCGTAGCCCGATGGCGATGGCCTCTGCGGTGTCGGAATCCGGGTCGATCAGGTAGCGCTGCGCTTCATTGAGCCATATCACCGTGCGCGGACCGATACCGGGTAACTCCTGAAGGAAGCGACGGGCGGGGATCGGGTTGATCGGTGGCCACACCCGCCATCCGGCTTTGGCCAGGCTACGCGGTGGTGGCTTGCGCTGTCCGCGTGCCGCGGTGCCAGCAAGGACAGGGTGGTGCAAGAGTTCGAACAGGGCACGGGTTTTGCCGGAGGTCGAGTCGCTGAGCAATACCGCGATCCCCGATCGCGGCGTATCGGCCAGAGCGGCGGCGGCCACACCGTGCAGGACCAGGTCATGCGCGCGGGGAATGTAGGCGGGTAGCGGGCCCTCATCAGGAGCCCCTGGAGGCAGGGTCCGGCGGACTTCCAGGTGCTGGGCGGGTACCTCGGTGAGCAGCCTGCCCAGCGGAACGTAGGCGACGGCGGCTGCCCACAATCGACGGATCTCCTCCACCTGCGGGTGACCACGCACCACGGACACCTCACCCATCAGTTTCTGCGGATGCAACAGCGCCGCGGTCACCGCGATCACGTTGTTGACGTTGGTGGGCGGTGTCGGTGCGGTGAGCACCGCGTGCACGGTGTCATGTGACGGCGTCGCGGTCGGATCGCTCACCTCCTTCCCGTTCTCGTCCGCCTCTGTGGCCAGTTCGCGGATGCGGTCCCGGATGCGTTCCATAGAGGGCGCGCCCGCTGCTCGATACAGGCCATACAGGGCCATGTTGAGGTCTGCTACCGGGCCCGGTGGCAGTGCGGGCCGCTTCACCATCCGTTTCCGGGCGACACCTTCATCCGCACTCATCCGACGATCATCCCAGGTTCGGCTCGCGACTGTCGTCTACACCGCGCCCGGAGCAGCACGAACACCACTGATCTGGGCCACTGGAAGTGTGCTTGATCCGGACTCATCCTCGTGGCAACGGCGGCCCGCATTGTTGGACACGAGCCAGCTCATCGACCATTCCGCCGATCCTGTGGGAGATGCCATGTCCACTACCTCTGACCCTCGCCGACGCCGCTGGGTTCGGCTCGTCATGGTCACCGCCGTCGTCCGAGGCACCTGCTCCGGAGTTGCCCGCGCGGTGATCGACTGGCTGCTGACCTAGCAGTGGTGGTGGCTTCGCCACCACCACTGCCGCATACGCCCGCCGGTCCTGGACAACGGCCATCGCGGAGCGGCGAGATGCCGCTGGGTATCCCACCTTGACGGACAGGATCAGCATGTTCGTCAAGGTGGGGGGCCACCACTTCTCCTCGTCGCCCTTGCTCTTGCGCAGGTGCTTCCGTTGCGCGCAACCAGACGCGGATGTCGCTGGGTCTCATTCTGCTGAAATAATGCTCCAGGATTCTCATCATCCTCTGTAGTCTCTTGAATTCCAAGTGTTTCGTTGTTGGTCACGTGAGTCCGATTGGTGTGATATCAAGTGAGGTAGACCCATGGGCGGCAGATGTGCCAGTTTCCGGTAAATGAAAACTGGTGGTGTCCTCCGGGTGAGTTTGCAGTCGGTGTGGCATGTGTTAGGTGAGAGCGGAGGAGCGCTAGTGACCTACGCGAGAAGAGCGAGTTGGGTCGGCGGCGACGCGAGTGACTCCGCGGCACTCCGCCCGTCGAGGGACATTGCGCTAGCGGACGTGCCCTGATGGATTCCTGTCCGCACGATCGCACGATCGCCGAATTGGTGATCGGCGCCGTCGTCCCAACCTTTTCGGCAGGCGACACGTCGGAGATCACGGCGCTGCCACTACTGGATCTTGGCGCGTTGGTCCGAGATGGATCCATGGTCTACGGGATCGCCACACTGGACGGAGGAGGACGCGTGAGTGAGCGCTTGATCACGCGACTAATGGGTTGGCAGCCGGGTCAGAGCCTGGACTTCGCGCGAATGGCGGATGTCATCGTGGCTCGACGCCATCCCTCTGGTGCCTTCCGCGTCCCTGGCAACACGTTGGTCACTATACCCGCCGCCTTGAGGCATTGGTGCGGGCTGTCACCCGGCGACCGGGTGCTGCTGGCGGCCGCGCCCGAGCAGGGAGTGCTGCTCATCCACACGATGGCCGCTCTGGACCGCATGGTGGTCCGGCACAACGCCGAACTCGCAGAAAATGCGCAGTCGTGAACCTCGCGGCGGACGGTCCGGTCGACGTCGAAACAGCACGGATGGTGTTGGCGCGACTCGGTGTCTCGGTAGCCGACCTGTTGGAAGACCCAACACCGAAGCCTCACGCGCCCACGTTCAGCGACTACCTGCCGACCGTGATCGACGCGGTACCGGCCGGATCACGCAAGGTCTACGCCCCTTACTGGAACAGGGTATTGGCCCACTGGGGCGAACGGCGACTCGACGACATCACACCCTCCGACATCGCCGCGCTCGCCGAACACGTCAAGCGCACGGCGGTGCCGCGTCGCAACGCCCGCGGTGGAAACTCCGCCGCCGAACACCTGATTGGCGCACTGCGTTGCCTCTACCAGCATGCCCTTGCCGACGGCATCATCAGCGACACAACCAATCCCGCCGCCAAAGTGGCCAAACCCCGACGACAACCGTCCACTCGGCGAGGCCTGCCCGACACGCGAGTCGAGGAACTGATGCACGTCGCGTCCACCACCGGGAACGATCCCGCACTGGACGCGCTGCTGCTGCGCCTGCACATCGAGACCGCTTGTAGGCGCGGAGGCGCGCTCGGCCTGCGCCTGGTCGACGTGGACGAGCAGCAGTGTCTGGTGTTGTTGCGGGAGAAGGGAGAGACCCAACGGTGGCAACCGGTGTCGCCGACACTCGTCGCCCATCTCGTCGCCCATGTCGCCCATCGTGGAGGTGATCACGGTGGTCCGATTCTCCGGTACGCCAACGGAAAGCCCATCACGAAGAGTCGCTACGGCTACCTGTGGCAGCGGTTGGGCAAGCATCTGGCGTGGGTACGGGCGCAGCAGGTGAGTGCGCACTGGTTGCGGCACACCACGTTGACGTGGGTGGAACGCAACTTCGGCTACGCCGTGGCACGTGCGTTCGCAGGGCACTCCAGTGCGCGGGACGCGGGAACCACCACCACGTACGTCCGGGCGTCTGTCGAGGAAGTCGCCACCGCAGTGTCGGCACTGACCAAGGAACCACATCCCCTGGCGCAGACTGTCCGCAGGCTCCGTTGATGATCTACGGAACGTCCTGCTAATTTCTCGTACATGGTGAATTTCGCAGATATTGCGAAATTTCGCAGCTCTGGGGGCGCAAGTCCCCCCTCGGTCATGAGCATTATTCACACGGCCCACGGGTTTGATGATCACATCAGCCTCGTGGGCCTTGTGCGTATACAGAACTTGCAGGTCAACGGACTGGTAGAGAGCCGCGAGGGTCTCCGGTTTCGCTTCCTTCAGCACAGCGCCAACGTCACCCAATGAGTCGATGGCCGCGTAAATTTCGGCGTCGCTGACCGTGTTCGGTGCCGGAGTGCCTTCCAGTTCCGCCCGAGCAGCCGCCCGAGCCGCTTGAGCCTCGTTCATCGCCTCCACCAGGGCGGCCGGATCGATCCCAGCCTTGATTGCCTCCTGGAACCTGTTCATGTGAGCCTCCGCCGTAGCGAGTCGTTGCTTCGCCGTGTCCCGTCCGTTCGGCGCGACAGCAGCTCCCGGTTGGGAGGCAACAACTTTGGCCACAGTGCGATCCACATTGGCCGGCGCGAACACCTC
This sequence comes from Umezawaea sp. cmx-9-4, assembly GCA_049997955.1. Classification (GTDB taxonomy): domain Bacteria; phylum Actinomycetota; class Actinomycetes; order Mycobacteriales; family Pseudonocardiaceae; genus Umezawaea. The sequence goes on from JAEBDY010000028.1 coordinate 18,416, forward strand.
GCCGAGCCAGTCGTTCACCGCGTCCTGGATCACGTCTTCGCGGAGGTAGATCGCCGGTGGGTGCGACGCCAAAGCGGGGGAGCCAGGAGCCAAGGTCCGTGCCGGGCAGCGGTAGTACATGCCGTGCTTGCGCGGGCTTGCCTCCATTTTCCGGCCGCACACCGAGCACCGGATACGGCCACGGAACAGGTAGGTCTGCTTCGTTGGCCGCTCCGCCCGCTCAGTTTTCCGCGCTGTCTTCAATCCACCCACAGACTTCGACCTCCGCAGCAATTGAGCTTCGGTGAACACCTCGACCGACACAATTGCCGGGTGCGCGGGCTGCCGTGACCGGATGACCTTTTCCGGGCTGGTCTTCCGGAACCGTGTGACATATCCGGCAGCCACGTCGTCCGGGTCGAGCAGCAACTCGTGCCGAGTCCACCGGCCGAAGAACGCGTAACCGGTGTACCGAGGGTTGTCCAGAATCGCCCGGACCGTGCTGCCCTGCCACCCATCGCCCGGCCGATGCCGGTTCTGGTCCGGACGTCGCGCCGAAGGGCAGGGAACCGCGTCACGGTTGAGCCCGGTGGCAATCGCCCGATCGCCCCGGCCGCTGATGTACTCGGCGAAGATGCGCCGAACAGCCTCAGCGCAGGGCTCGTCAACTTCCAGGATGCGCAGGTGGTATCCCTCCGCTGCCTTTCGCGGGTTGGGGTGCTGCCCGCCGTCGACCACGGTGTACCCGTAAGGCGCACGTCCGCCCTGGTGCCTTCCCTCGTTCACGACCTGGGCATCCATCGCCGCACGCACCCGAGCCTGAACGTGTTGCCGCTCCGACTCACTCATTCCGCCGAGCACGCTCATCAGCATCTTGTGCGACGGATTCCGCTGATCGAACTTCCCGCCCAGTTCCGGCACCCACAGGTCAACGCCCTACGCCGCGAACCTCGGAGCGATCAGCGAGAACTGATTGCCGAACCAACACCGCGTGCCCTCACCGACCACCACGGCGTTCCACCCACGGTTCTGGTCCTTCAAAGCTGCGAGCAGTCGCGACGCCTCGTGACGCCGCTCCCACGGCACCGACCGGGACTGCCCGATGTCGAAGAACTCCTCGGTCATGACCCCGCCCAGCGGCCCAACGAACTTCCGGGCGTTCCCGAACTGCCAACCGCGTGACGTCTCCGGGTCCTGGTTGTCCTCCGTCGAGCAACGTCCGTACCCCGCCATCGGTCCGATGCCCTCATCGAGAGTCTCCATGACCTCGACGCCGAGCAGGTCGTCCAGCGTGGCCCACGGGCTTCTGATGATTTCAACAGTCACTAGTACCCCCTCCCTGAGGTCCGTCCAGGACCTCGACTTCGGTCAACTCAAGCAGTATGGCAAGCAGTATGCGGCAGGTAGAAGGCGTAAGTGGCGGAAGTTCGTCAGGCACGCGCACCGTCACCCTCTCATCAGGGCTCATGGCTGCTCGACGTTGGTAGAGCCGATTTCATCAACCGCGGCTCGGATGTCCGCCGTCATGTAGCCACGCACCCGCCGAGTGGCGTCACCCTCGGGGACGTACTGCCGAACCGGCTTGCACCCCAGCTCGCCCATCTCCTTGCCAAACGTGGTCGGCTCGACCTTCAACGCCTCCACCAGCTCGGCGGTCGGCACGAACTCCCGCTTGTCCAGTTGGTCACCGAGGTAGTCCACGACCGCCGCCAACGGCTCCGGAGGCTCGACAACCCACCCCTCAGCCGCTCCAGTGCCCAGCGCCTTGACGACCGCTACCGCGTCGATCGCGCGCACTGCGTCATCACCCACCGCGTGACCCGCGAGTGTCCCAGCAGCCTCCCGCAGCGCCCGGCCACGCGCGCAGATCAGCCGCCACTCGGCGTTCGGCATGTAGTAGGTGCGAACGGTCATCGCGAGCATGTCTGCCCCTGCGTCGGTCTCACCGTCCGGACGCAGGATGCCAACCCCCTTGTGACTCGGCAACAGCGTCGACGCGTCGTACCCGCGCGTGTTCATCTGCTCGCCGAGCACGATGTTGGAGTCACGCCAATCCATCACCCGCAGCGCGAACCGCGACCCGAGCACCGCACGCAACCGAGACGGGATGGTGTTCGAGTCCGGCCGTTGCGTAGCCAGGATGACCACGATGCCCGCCGCAGGCCCCTTCCGAACGAGGTAGGCCAGCAGATCCGCGATGTACGCCCCAAGCGTGGTCTTCTTGCCGCCTACCTGTTCGCGTGTCGGGTTCTCCAGGAACACCTGAACCTCATCGATGATCACTGCGGTGATCGGCATACCGAGACTCGGGTCTCGCGAGATGGCAGGCGTGATCTTCGATTCCGGGCAGACTTCATCGTCCAATGTGGCCATTCGTGCGTACCGGGACTGGACTTCTGCAACAAGTTCCACGAGATGATCACGCACTGCCTCGACGTGCTCCAGCTCATCCCCGCACACGTACCGGTAGGCAATCTGCTCGGCCGAATCCCAGTCCTTGCCTCCCTTGCCGTCGTACACATACAGCCTCGTGTACGGGTCCAGGATCAGCCCAGCGGCAGCAAGCCGAGCCGCGAAAGTCTTACCCTGCCTAGGAATCGCTCCCACGAGCAGCGATGTCCACACCAACGGAAGATCAATCCGCCGGTTCCGCGCGTCCCGCCCGAACGGCACCGGCCGCCACGCGTCCCACCACTCGACGTCGAGCAGGGGAGTGCGCAACGGGGGACCGGTGTACGGGTCCTCGTCAGCCACCCACAAGAACACCCGACCCGCGTGCCCACCCTTCCCACGGACACGCTCAACGATGAGCTGTACCTCATCGACGGCCAACGCCGATGCAAGCGCGTCCCGGTTCTTGATGACGTCCGCAGCCTTCCGCGTGGCAGGCAGGTCCACGGTGACAGCCCACCCATCACCAACACGTGCCGCGCGCTCCACCAGGCGCAGGGTTTCGTCCTTGCCCACGAGCTTCGCGTCCCGAAACGCGTCGACCAAGACCTGAGGGTCCATCGTCCAAGTCAGCGTCCGTGGACCCGCAAGCACCGCCTTCCGACCAGGCGAACCATCCTTCCGCCGCCCGACGACCGCGAGCACCACCGACGCAACCCCGGTCACACTCCACAACGCCAACCCGCCGACCATCACGTAGGCCACGGTCAAAGCTGCCGAGACGACCACGCAAACCGCCCCGGTCACCTTCCACCGGAACAAGGTCAACTCGCGAATCTCGATGAACTTGTCCGCCAACTTCTCCGACTGCTCGACAGCCTCCCGGTAATCGCGCACCCGCACCCACTGTCGCCAACCGCGCCCCACGACCACGGCTCCCCGAACGGTCCCGCTGAGGAACCGCAAGGGTGCTCGGACCAACCACGCGACCGCGTCCCGCACCGCGTACCCGAGTGCTGCTCGGGACTTGAGAGCGGTCGGGATGAACCGCGACCGTTGCCAGACGTCCCTGAACCGACGAACCACCTTCGGCGGATCATCAACCAACTCGCCGTCGTACACAGGCGCGGCAGGCACCACCTCACCGTTCACGACCGCACCTCCGGCTCGGTGAGAGCAGCCGCCAGCCGCGACGACAGACCACGCGAACACCCCGTCACCTCGCGCACCCATGCAGGCGTTACCTTCACGTCACGCGTACGCGCGGCCTTGGCCACAGCGAGGTATTCCGCGAACGACGTGCGCGGCGTAGGCGGGACCGGCTCGGGCACCGGACCAACCACCGGCGCACCCAACTTGTCCCGCAGCTCCGTAACCGCCTCAGCCGCCACGAACACGACCAACGGCGGCACCGAGTGCAGCACCACCAGCGCAGCAGACCCGGCCATGAACGCACTCCAGGTGTTCATGACGTACGTGGCCGCGAGCGTGAACCACTTCGCCGTGCGAACCCATCCACCCATCCGCACGCCGTGCTGAGCCGTGACCTGCTCGGCCCGAAGAATCGCCAGCAGCACCAGCGACACCATCGGGTCGAGCAGCCACGCCGCACACCAGGCCAACGACCACGGCAACGAGCCGGCAGCCGCGAACTGCTGAACGTTCGTCATCGTGAATGCCAGCCCCAGCAGAATCCCCGTCCAGCACAACCGGTCCACCTGCACCGCGACCCGCTCGACTGATTCGCTCATCGCCGCTCACCCCGTCGACCCCGAGGAGGCTCATAACTGGTCACGGTCAGCGCCTTCGTCAACGTGTACGAGGCGAACAGGGCAGGCACACCGAGCACCGCCAGCAGCAGCCACGGCCCTTCCCGATGGGTGATCACCACCCACTGCACGACGACGACGAGCGCTGCGTTGAACAACACCCGACCGGCCAGCGACACCAGGTGCACACGTGCCCGCTGCGCTTTCGCCCGACGAGCGCCGACCCGCCAGAGGAACAGCGGGACCAGCAGCGCACCCAAACCGATCATGATCTGAGTCGCGTTCATGGCCTCGACCACCGTTCACCGCGCCGAAGCCAATACGGGTGCAGGTCGCGCCGATCGTCGTCGGACAACCCACCCCACACCCCAACGGTGTCCTCGCCAGCCGTGCGCAACTCCAGTTCCAAGCACTCGTCCTGGACTGGGCACCCAGCACACAACCGCGCAGCTAACGAGCGATCGGTCAGCACCTCGTCACCCCACGGTGGCTGCTCCGCAGTCACCTCCATGCACAAGCCATCGCGCTGCACGACGTCCACGAGCATTTCGCTCGGCGTCCAGCGCAACCGATCCAACCGCCACGCGATGCCGATCAACCTGAGGTCGTTCACGGCGTACCCCCGGACATGGGGTCACCGAGCAGCCGGATCAACGCGCTCGCCGGAATGACCACGTGGCCACGCCGCCGCACCGCTCGAACCTGGCCGAGCCGGATGGCACGAGCGACGTTCGAGGGGGCAACACCGAGCACCCCGGCCGCTTCGCGAATTGAGAAGTGAACGTTCGACAGAGAAGTACGCATGAGAAAGCCCTTCGAGAAGTATTTGATGATTTCAGCAATAGAGTGCTGATTTCAGCGCGAATGAGGCCGCGCGAGATCCCGCACGGGGCTAAAGCCGCCGTGTCACATCACCAATGAGCCGAAGTTGGCTAATCTCAGCGCTGAGGCGGAGCGCGGAGGAATACGTGTCGGAGGATTGGGCGGCAGTCGCCAAGGCCATCAACGAGCGCGTGAATGAGCTGGGGTGGCGTCAGCGAGAACTCGCCGAACGCTCCCACGTCTCGCAAGCGATAGTCCGCGAGATCCAACACCGCACCGTCGAACGCCGCCGCAGCCCGCGCACCCTGGAATCCCTCTCCACGGCCCTGGGCTGGCACCCGCAACACCTCGACGCCGTGCTGCATGACAGACGACCGCCGCAACTCGACGAGCCCCTTGCCAATCCGACCGACACCCTGTGGTCGCGCCTGGACAGCTTCGAACAGCGCCTCAACGACATCACCGAACGCCTCGACGGCCTGAAAACTGACCTCTCGACGGTCATCGAGCACGTTCGCGATAGACGCTAGTTCTGGACGTTTTCCCTGGTGGAACCTGCTGTTTTCCATGTCCCAATTCCACTGCGGAACAGCGTCGGAACCCATGCAGCTCCACTGCACATTCACCGCACAACCGGTGCAGGTTCACTGCACATCGCACTTGGGGGAGTAGCGACCACATGACCCTCGCGAATGGCTGGACCGGCCAAACCGCATCCGCCTTACAAGCCGCTCTGCGACTCAGCCACGAGGCGTTCGCCGAGCACCTGGGCATCAGCGCGCGAACCGTGGCCGCATGGCACCAGAAGCCGGACCTACGGCCAAAATCCGAGATGCAACAGCTTCTCGACACCGCGCTTGACCAGGCACCCGCGGACGTCAAGTCCCGGTTCGCCACCCTGGCCAATGAGCCACCGGTGCAGCTCCCCAAAGGCGCGGCAGAAGACGCCGAAGTACGGCTCAGCGCAGACCTCAACATGGTCGCGGCGCTCGACTGGCTCGACCACCACGCCGAGTGGGAGCCAGGGACAGCCAGGCGGAACGTAGCGACGCGACTCGCCCACCTGAACGTCAACGAACTTCATGATCGAGGCATCCGCCGCGCACGCGTCGACCAACGCCACATCGCACAAGCCCTCACCGACTACTACGGCACCACCACCGACGACCACGGCACCTACACGGCCCGATTCGGCACCGGCACCGAGGCTGTCACGAGTGTGCTCACCCACCCCGACTGGCTAGACCTCGATTGCCCGCTGGTAGCCACCAACGACCGCCTCCGCTTCACCGGCACCACCCCGGACGGCAACGTCCAGTTGGACGAGACGACCGCGGGCCTGGCCGCTCAACGCCTGGCCGAAATGCTCGCGATCGGCATCCGCTTCGTGAACATGCCGCTCTACCGACTCTTCGACATCACCATCGGCAAGCACGCCATCGGCGGCGCGGTCGGCCTGACGACGTTCGCCGGCTACGCGGTCACGATGGACCTGCTGGAAGGCGAACTGATCGACGCACTCGGCAACGGCACTACCCCACGCCCAGGCTCACTGCCGGTACGCGACCACTATATGCCGACCCTGCCCACCGTCCTCGACGTCAACGACCGGCTATGCGCAGGCGGCACCCTCGCCCTCACCGCAATCGCCCGCCCAGCCAGCCCGTTCCGCAGCGGCCCGGACTACCTGCTCCTCATCCAGGAACGCTCGGGCCACGTCATCAACGCCGCCCGCCGCCTGGCCGTCATTCCCAAGGGTTTCCACCAGCCGCTGACCGACTACCGAGCCGACGCACAGGTAGGCGCAACCCTCCGCCGCGAGACGGAAGAGGAGTTGTTCGGTCGCCACGACATCGACAACACCGTGAACGACCAACGCCACGCCGACCCCATGCACCCGAGCTTGCTGTCCGCCCCGATGCGCTGGCTCACCGAACAGCCCGACCGCCTACGCATGGAGTGCACCGGCTTCGGCCTCAACCTGGTCAGCGGCAACTTCGAGTTCGCCAGCCTCATCGTCATCGAAGATGAGGACTTCTGGCCGCAATTCGGCGGCCAAGTGCAGGCCAACTGGGAAGCCTCAAACCTGCGCCAATACTCAAGCCTCGACACCGACTTGCTAGCCGACCTGGTCCGCGACGTAGCGTGGAGCAACGAAGGTCTGTTCGCCCTCCTGCAAGGGCTCCGCCGCCTCAAGCAGATCGGCGGGAGCCGAGTGGACCTGCCTACGATCGATTGGGAGATTCGTTGACCGCCAACTGGAGCCACGGCAACGCCGAGGAAGCGTCCGCAGACACCCGCGGCTGGCTCATCGGACACTTCATCGACCCATCCGAGGGCGTCCGTTCCTCCAAGGATGTAGAGGTGAAGTGGGGCACCCACCCAGCAGGTGACAAGCGTCCGGAATGGACTTCCGACGACCAGCGAACCACCCTGGTTCTGTTGGTACAGGGCAACTTCCGCGTAGATCTCACCGAGGGCAGCTCCACCATGACCCGCCAAGGCGACTACATCATGTGGGGCCCCGGCATCGACCACACCTGGGAAGCCAACGAGGACTCGGTAGTCATCACCGTCCGCTGGCCGTCGCAGACCTGATCACTCGCCAACCTCCATCTCGACGGCAGGCAGGTCCACTCGCCCACCGCCGATTTCCCGCAACCGCCGGAGTCCCTGGAGCAACGCGAACAGCCCTTCGTTGCTCCAGGCCTCCTGTCCAACCAGTTCCTCGACCAACTCACCGTCGAGACTGGAGTACAACCGCAACCCAGAGGCCTCCCAGTTCGCCTCAACCTGCCCACCGAACCGCCGCCAAAACTCCTCATCCTCGATCACCACCAGGCCAGCGAACTCGTAATTTCCGCTAACCAGGTTCAATCCGAACCCCGTGCACTCCACCCTCATCCGCCCAGGCTCCGCCGTCAGCCACTTCATCGGCTCAGACGCCCGCCCAGGATGCATCGGCACCGCGGCCCGCACGTCGCCAATGGTCATGTCGACGTCACTACGCCCGAACAACTCCTCTTCAAGCTCCCGAAGCAACGTCGCCCCCACCCGCGCATCAGCCCGAACATCACTCATCGGCTGATGGAACGCCTTCGGGATCACCGCCAACCGCCCACTCGCGTTCAGCACGCTCCCAGACCGCTCCTGAACCAAGAGCGCGTAGTCCGGCCCACCACGGAACGGATCACCCGGCCGAGCGATAGCGCACAACGCGAGAACCCCACCCGCACACACCCGCCCTGGCAGGTCGAGCACGCTCTCAACGCTCGGCAGGTACGTGTCCCTCAGCGGCATCGCAGGCCGCCCGGCCGCCACGGCGTCCACAAGTTCCCCTTCGAGCAGATCCACCGTCAGTGCGTACTCCACGAACGAAACCCGCCCAACCGCCCCCACGAGCCCATCACCAACCTCCACTTCCAGCAGCCGATAGAGCGGCAAGTTCGCAATCCGAACTCCAAGCGTCACCGCCTCCGCAAGCCGCTCCACCGCCGCATCAGCCCCAGCCCGACTCAGGGCACGCTCGGCCTCCAACTCGCCAGCAACGAACCTCACGCGGTCCCGATCAGCCGTCAACGCGCAGTCCAGATCAAGCCACTCGGCGCGCGTGACAACACTGGTCAAGACCCCCAGTTCCCCAAACCGAGCCCGATACATCCCGTACCCGGCCCCAACCGGCCCGTAGTAGTCCACCAACGCCGCGGCAACCTGCGCCCGCCCCATCCGGTTCCGCCGAGCATTCCGATCGAGCAACGCACCAACGCCCAGCTCCTCGACCCGCGCCCCCACCTTCCCCCGAGCAGTACCAGGCACCCACCCCGCACGCTGATCAAGCCACTCCAACGCCCCAACCAGATCACCATCAACCCGCCCAGGTTCCCCACTAGCAACAATCTCGGCGACTTCGGCAACCTCCTCAACAGGACTCAGCAACTCATCGATGCCAACCCCGAAGATCCTTTCCAACAGCCGAGCAGTAGACGGCCGCACCGGACTCAACGGCTCCCCGGATGGCTTCCGCCCAGCCGCCAACCGCTGAAGATGCCGCACCCCAACGCTTCCAGGCTCCCGATGCTCCCGAGCAAACATCTCCGCGAACTCGGCAAACTCCTCGTACGTCTGCCGCCGCTCCCAGATCCTCTGCTCAAGCACGGTACGAAACGCCCGCCCTCGCCGCTGCTGCGTCTCCGCCTCACGCTGTCGCATATCGCGCACCCATCCAAGCTGATCAAGCGCTGATAGTCACCTGATTTCAAGTCTCGCACGCTTGGGCTCACATCAGGACCCCAAGTCGCTACTAAACCGACCGTGTCGAACTCTCGCAAATTCGTTGAACATCGCCTTTGGTGGCCAGCGGTCCCCGTATGTCGGACAAGGTCGTCTCAAGTCGTCAACTAGTCGTGTACCTGCGACCAACTCCTGAACTAGAAACTTGCGTACCCTATCAACGGAGGCAATGAGAACACGGTGTGGAGTGAATTGGCGAAGGATTCAGCAGAAATCGAACTTTTCCTGATTTGGCTATCGCTAACCCTCGTCATGCGTCATCGTACTGGGCAGAAATACGTCCAACAGTAACCGTTTTTGATGCTGACGCATTTTAAAAATCCGAGTAGAAACCTTGCCCCGTAATTTCAGCCGGCGTTTCAGTACCGCTTCTGCGCCAGCGATGGCCTTCAGTGTCGAGGAAGGTGAGGGTAACTACGACGCGTGGATTGCTTTCTTGGTGCCTCACAATTTCTGCGAACTCTGTCGAGTATAAGCCAACCTGTGCGCCAGGGCCTAGAAATTCGCAAACGCGGAGTCCGTGAGCCGTCAAGTACTGCGAGTTGTTGGAGGTTCTGAATGAGAGTGCATCTAGGGTGTGATCGGGTTCGCCCAGAATTTCTACACCCTCTAACTGAACTTCAAGGATCGGCTGATTCCCATGGTTAACTATTTCGATCCCGGGGATTGGGTCAATGGCAATACTCTGTTCGTCAGTTTGAATCTCCGCAAGACCTACTTCTGTTCTTCCTGATACAACAGTGCGAGCCCTGGAGGCGCGTATTCTATGCGCAATTTCATTCTCTTTCCTGAGTCTCTGCCGAGAAGCTTCATCTTCTGCCTCCATTATTTCTCTGCGAACCCTGCCGTCGCGGGTCACTACGAATAGCGCAACAATAACTGCCGCGATACTTCCAATCGCCCCTGCCCATTGCCCCGATGCACCCCACCAATCTGTACTTTGTTTTCTGAGCCACGCATGAGAGATGGTCAGGTATTTTCCAAAAATTAGTATAGTTCCACAAGTGAACAGTGTGATTAAGGCTATCCAACGAACAAAAATTACATGCCTTGGCATACGGTTTGATCTCCTAAATCGGTATCGAGATGCATTTCAACTTGTGGCAAATGGTGTGATTTGGTAGCTGACGTGAAGCGCGGTGAAATTTCTTTGTTGTTTTACGGGTGGAGATAATTTGCCTCGCCTAGACTTCTTATCTTGCCGACGGTAGTGAAAATTCAAAGTTCTGCTCTTTAAGCTGCCCTCCTTCGCAAATCCATGTAATCACAGTTGGCCATCCTCTGGTTTCGCCAAAAATTGACGATGGTCCGAAACTGATCAATGGAAGGGAAAAATTAAAACCAGGGTGAACTACTGTCTCATCTCCATACCAAGTAAGGACTCGATAGTATGCATCGGCTTCGAATTCTTCATAGATCCATCCAGCATTCTCGCCGGCCTGTTGAAGTACGCCTTCATTTCCGACGCGGACCCGCACTACTGGTCTAATCGCACTTGCATTTCCAACGTTCATCAGGGTAAATTCTATTGTGCTCAAAGAGTTCTTGGCGCGCAATTCTAGATTCGCTCGCTGTATACTATTTCTGTAAGCAACGAGAGCAACAATTGATGCAATTAGGGCTAAAATCGCTGACCACCATGATGTTACTGCTTGAACTACCCCCATTTTTGTAGCAACGTCCATAGATGAGTTCAGCACGACTATTGGCACAACAACCAGAAGTACGACTGTGGGCATTGCTCCAAGAAGAATGGCTGCTGCCTGCAACCCTGAGCCGATCTGATGACGACGGATGGCAACACTGCTAGCGCTATCCTGTGCACCGTGCACGTAAACCACACCTTTCAGTTTATTTCTGATCATAATCGAGACGATACAGATCTACCGCGGAAACAGTCTAGTGTCGGGATGCGAGTTCGCTTCTTCGGGAGTACAGTCTAATCGTATGTCACCAGATTCAAGGATCGAGAGCAACGATAACGTCGTAATTATCGATCTGCGCCCAGATCTGTTACGTGTGCCGCCGTTGAACCTCAAGCCCCCAACAGTTTCTCGCATCGATAGCTTGCCGCTTCGAAATCGCGACTGGAAGGTGTTTGAGCGTCTTATTGTTGCAACGGTACGTGATGTGCTGGGATGGCGTGACGTTCGGGAGTATGGTGTTCCAGGCGAAGAGCAACACGGAATAGACATTCTTGGCTACTCGCCTAGCTCAGGCGAACAGTCACTGGGGGAATCGCAAGTACTTACTTGTCAGTGCAAAGATGTAGAGAGCTTCACTGCTGGAAATTTGCGAGCGGTCGTTGATAAGTTTAATGACGGCTATAGGCCTCTTAGCAGCAGGTATCTGTCGATTGCAGTTTCATGTATCACGGAAAGCGTGCCGCTTGTTGAAGAGTTGTACCGACTCCGGATTTTGCATCCTAATCTTACAATACATTTGTGGGGGGCGCGTCAGATTAATGAGATGTTAGAAGATCAAAACCTGATAGTTCGCCGGTTCTTTGGTCCAAGCTGGGAAGAAGCCTTCTGTACACCGGTAGTTCGTGCTGATATTCGATCAGATTCGGTGTTGAATCGACGTCGCCTCATCGATTTCATTGCCAGGGCTGAAGAGGCAAGTTACGATCGTCTATTGTCTAGGTGGCTTGCTGCAGGTGTGGAAGGGGAGCTGGCGCTTGAGCTAGCTGCCGAAAAGTCCGTTGGAAATTTCATGGATGTGTCATCCAAAGTTGCATCTCCTGGTCTTTATTTGATCGAAGGGGACTTTGGCTCAGGTAAATCGGTGACAGTTGAAAGAGTTTATCAGGAAGATCTCAAAGAGTTTCGAGATGGAGGTATGCTTTTTCTTCCGATTCGAGTTGAAGCACGGCAGGTAGTCAATACTGTTGAAAATCTGTGTGAAGTATTTCTTGATGATTTGGCGCTTGATTCTAACTTTCCTGTGCGCCTTATAATAGATGGATTGGATGAGGTTGGGCCAGCGCGGGCTCATTTGATTCTACGCAGCGCTGAATCGTACGTATTGAGGCGAAGTTATTGTCGGGTAATTGCCACTATTCGACCTGGCGTATCTGACACAGTTGGCGCGAAAAAGATATTGCAGCCACTGCTTAGTGCTGATGAGTCTGAGGCGCTAATTGAACGTGTCAGTGGCGTCAGATACGCTCGATTCCACCAATCTCCTGCCGTCGCTGATGCAGTACGTCGACCCCTATTTGCCCTTATCGCTGCAACTCTAAGCGGTTCAGGACAACATCTCCCGCAAAGCGCGGGCGGATTTTTGGACGAATTAGTCGGCCGTGCGCTCAGAATGTCAGATCGACCTCAATTGGAGACTCAGAATCTTCTTGAGAGGTTGGCTGAAGGTGTTGTCCGTCTAGGGGGATCCGCAGTGCCTATTTCCGAAATTGGAGGCAATTCGGTAGTTGAGGTGATTTTAGCGACACGTTTAGTGGTTAAATCTGGACGTGCCATCAAGTTTTCTCTTCCAATTCTCGAGCAATATTTTGCCGGCCTTGCGTTGCTGAGAGACGGTGCTGTTGATCGGATTCTAGATGACCTTTCGGTTATCGACAGATGGCGATACGGATTAGTCCTGGCTACTACTATCGGGAGTTGGGAACAGGTAAATCGACTGCTTGCCAAGATTTCTTCTCGTCACCCTGGGATTGCCGCTTGGGTGGTCAGTGAAGCTGTGCCATCATCAAGTTACTCAACTGAGGTTGGATTGCCGCCTTCACTTGAATGTGCAGAGCGTGTTCATTACAGTTTTAATTGCTTGGCAAAAGGTGTCCCTGCTTTATCGGAAAAGCTGCATTTTATAGAAATGTCGGGTGATTCCGCAGTGGTGGGAGCGAGGGTTGAGGATCGCCACTTGACTGTGGGGCTGAAGCGGCTTAATCGAACAGGCGAAACAGGGTTTCAAGTGTTACCTTGGGAAGTTGGGCTATTCAGTCGGCATTATAGAGACCATGATTGGGATCTTATTACGGCAGGTTCGTCATTTCCTGTCGACTATAGTGCTTGGCCGTGGCACATTTCACTTCAATGGATGCGCAGTGGATTTGAATCTTTGTTCAAGAATTATGGAGTATCTTGGCGAGGCAATTCAGCGGCGAGTGCCGAGTTTCATTGGCTATTAGCTCGCACGCTGGTGCGGGAGTCGGGAAATTCACGCCATAAGCCGATACATGTGGATCGAATTCTTGAGGTTGCGAACGGTTTTCTGGAAGACATGAAAGAAGAAGGTTTTCGAGCAATCAAAATTGATCGAGCGGCTTTTAATATTTATCCAGATATGCTTCGCGAGTTCACTGAAAAGATTGAACGTGATAGTAGCGAGAGCGCTTGGGTGGAGCGCCCGTATGTCGTGCCCGATGCGTTAGACTCAGGCGGCCGTTGGGTTTGGAATTTGTATACACCTGAATCTATGCTCAAGCTGTGCAATCAAGTCGTCATGAATGCCTTGTTAATATATCAAGATGTCTGCGAAAGATTCCTTTCCAATTTGATTCCAACCTTGGGGCTCGGAAGCCTTTTTCCGGTATCGATTCAAGGAGTGCTCGAATTTTCGGGTGATCCCGGTTATGAAGGTTCGCCTTCATTGGGGTATTATGCGTTGCCGGTGCAGTCGGGGCAAGAATCGAGTGTTGATATTAAGTTTGGCCCCATGCCCGCTTGGGGAGATCATTCCGCACTTGATGCTATTGATAATAGTATTGCGCGAAATAGGCCGGCGGCAATTGGATGGGCAACTACTTCGTATAGTTCGTGGTCGGTTTCGGTCTACAAGGAGCGGCCTGCTACGCGGCTCGCACTTAAATGGTTGAATACTGATTTGCGTCGACTTCGCTTAATGGATAGTCGTATTCGGTCCGATGAGGATTGATGGGTGGGAGTCGTTGCGGCGTGTGCGCGGTGGGAGACCTGTCCCGCGGCCCGGTCGGGTGCTGACCACAGGTATAAGCTCGGATGAAGTGCCGGTTGGGACAGGTGCTGGCTCAGCAGTCCCGCCACTTGGATCGATGTTTCCGCTGCTAGCGGCTTCAGCGTCGATGCAAGAGGCCCGTCCCGCATAGCCACCGCGGGACGGGCCTAGTTTAAATATCGGGTCAGGTGGGCCTACTCAGAGCTGGCAAGGGCTATGCGGGTGAGTAGTGCGCAAGTCCGGCCTCGGTCACAACCAATACACCCACGGAAGGTGCTGGCAGAATTTCTGCCAGCACCTTCCGTGTTTTGTGATCATATTCAAGTCGTAGTCCCATCTGCCGGTACACCTCTGTTTTATCGGCCGGATCGGCCCGCCGCAGCACGGCCAGCAGGCCGCCCAGCGTGTCGACAATGCTCCGAATCTCCTCGGCGGACATTCGCTGTGCGTCGCCGCCACCCTGCAGTCCGTCCAGCATCGCCTGGGCGACCGTCCGCTCCTTGAGCACCTGTGTGCTCCACGACGTCACCAATACCGGATCAGCGCCTGCCTCCAAGGCGGTTTTGTGTCGGGCCAGTTTGCGATCACAGTCCACGACCGCGCGCCGGGCCTGTTCGATCTCCGGCCCTGAATCGGGTTGAGCTTGTTCCAGTGCGGTCAGGGCGTCGCGGACCGCGTCCGGGGCGAAGACCTCGGCGAGCCAGGTGTCGAGATCGTCGAGGATGGCGTCTTCGCGGAGGTAGACCGCGAGCGGGTGATCGATCTTGTTGGCGGTGGCGTATTCGTTGGGGAACCGGCACCGGTAGCGGGCTTTGCCGTGGACCCAGTTGCCCTGCATCCGTCGTCCGCACTGGGCGCAGAACACCAGGCCCTTGAGCGCGTAGGGGTGGGTGGTGCGCACGATCCGCCCGGTGGACTGCGGGCCGCGTGAGGCGAGTCGTCGTTGGACCTGGTCGAAGGCGTCCTTGGAGACCAGCGGGATGTTGACGATCTTGTTGGAGAACACCCACGCGTCCTTCGCGTTCCACTTCACCAACGTCTCGTGGCCCATGGCGACGTCTTCGACGTCGATCAGCGACTCGTGTTTGCGCTGTTTGTTCCACACCTCGTATCCGGTGTAGCGGGGATTGCCCAGAATGACCCGTACCGCGCCCTTGGACCAGGCGACACCCGATCGGTGGAGGTTTCGTGCCCGGTCGTGTGCCGAGGGGGACAGGACACCGTCGTCGGTCAATCGCTGCGCGATGGCGTAGACACCGAGCCCGGACAGGTACTCGGAGTAGATGCGCTGCACGACCGGCCCGGCCACCGGATCCGGTTCCAGCCGGTGCAGTCGCTTCCCGTCCGCGGCTTTCGCAGGGTTGGGGTGCACGCTAGCGTCGGCCAGTCGGTAGCCGTAGGGCGGCCGTCCGCCGAGGTAGCGGCCCTCGATCTGGGCTTGGGCGGCCATCGCCGAGCGGACCCGGATCTTGACCCGGTTGCGCTCGCCTTTGCTCATCCCGCCGAACACGGACATGATCAGATCGTGGGCTTCGGACTCCGGATCGATCGCCCCGCCTACTTCGGGCACCCACAACTGCACCCCGTAGTGTGCGAACACCGGGTAGGTCAGCCCGTACTGGTTGCCGTAGAACGCCCGCTGCGGCTCACCGATCACCACCGCCTCGAACCCCCGGTCCGGGTTCTTCAACACATCGAGCAGGCCGGAAGCTTTGGGCCTGCGTTTCCACGGGATCGATCGTGACTGACCGATGTCGAAGTACTCCGTGACGATCTCACCGACTTTGCCGATCAGCGCGCGTGACCGGCCGAGCTGCCAGTTCTTCGAGGCGTCGGGATCCTGCTGGTCTTCTGTGGACACACGCCCGTAGAACGCGAATCGCATGACTAGGCAGCCTTCTTGTCGAGGTTGAGGACGTGAGCGTCGGATGACACGTGGTCCGTGTCGGGTTCGGCATGGGCGACATTGAGGATCAACCGCAACAGCGCCTTCGCCACACCGGGAGCAAGTGCGGGCGGTTCCGACGGCGGCATCAGAACAGTCTTGTCCGCGGCCGAAAACTCCTCGGAGGGAACCTCGGTCGCAGGGAGCGCGCCGTACGGGGATGGCGTCATGACACACCTGCACTCGTCTTGGCAGGGACGCGGCCGGTTCGGCACCCGTAGTCCTGCCATTGCCGCATGGGTGGTATCAAGAGAGTTTCCTTGTCCCGCAAGACGTTCGTCGGTGGTTGCATGTACATCCACCCTCCGTTGGACGTGAAGGTCAAGCACGATCACGCGGTCGGGCGCGTTTGGATCGAGCCATCTGGTCGCGTCCGGATGCCACGAGACCGATGACACCCCTTAACTCCGAATTTTTGGCCGTCAGGGGACACGAGGTGCCGAGTTTTCTCGTGTCGCAGGCCAATCCGGGTTGAGCAGTCAGGCAGGGAAGACGTTGGTACCTGACGGTCGTGATCGTCGTCCTATGGGAGTGTTATGACCAGGCACGATTCCGACCTGCGGCGACTATTGTCGCCAGGCCGCTGACCTGCTGGTTTGATCCGGTCGCATCTGGCTGGAACTGGTCGTTTTGGACCTGTGACGGCCTGTGGACGGCCTGATCTTGGTGGACTGCAGGCCGAGTTTGCGGCATACGGCACGCTGGCGAGTTGCAGCGCCATGCCGGTCGCTCGGCGTCCGTGTCACCGTTTCAGGGCTTCGACTAGATGCGCTGTCGGTTGATTGGGGCCAGCGTGTGCGGAGGGCTGTCACCGATCGCAGGAAAGGGCTTAGCTAACTTCGGCGCGTCACGTGGTCTGATTGTCAGGCGGTCGTCGGGTGCTGACCGTCGAGCACCTTGGCAGCTTGGAGTCGGCAACCGGTGCGTGGGCTCACCATGACGGACAGGTCGCCGGGCGGGACGATCGTGTTGGGCGCGTAGCCGTTGAACGTAGTGCTGCGCGGTGGCTTCGTCGACGGCCATTGACCAGCAGGCTGCGTGATCATGTCGGGGCGATCTCGACGTCGGTGCCAAAGGTCTTCGCAGGCGATGAAAGCTCCTACGACGGCAAAGTTCACGGACTCGACGATGCCGCTCAGCGTCGCTTGGGAGTCCTCGGTGAGCAGCACCGTGTTGAAGCCGTTCGCCGACCGGAACCCGAGCGTTGCGGCATGGTCGGGCTGTCGAGTCAACGGCTGGGCTACCTTGCCGTCGTTGCCGAAGATCCTCATCTTGATGCGGGAGGCGCGGTGGACACGATCGTTACGACTGAACTGAGTCCATTCGAGCCACCCGTCGGGTCCGGCGTGCCGGAGTGACGACCTGACGGCCCGTAGGAGGCTTCCCTGCGGGTTGTCCGGGTCCAGTGCCGTCTCCGTCGTCTTCAGGCGGCCTCGAACCTCGGGACCGGGATAGGCAGGGCCGTCTGTGAGCGGTTGGAGCAGACCGAGGTCGGCGCGCAGGATGTTGGCGTTGAAGCCACCGATCCCGACGACGACCCCGGCCAGGGCGTCCAGGATGGATCCGGTCGCGCGGAGCACCCCAGCCTCATGGGCAACGATTCGAGCTTCTCGTCGGGCTTCGGGCTCGGTGCGCTCGTGGTGCCCAGGAACCTGTCCGTTCTCCTTTAAGTACTTGATCAGTGCGAAGTCGTCGGCGTACCGGGCTTCGCGATGGTCGCTCAGGTGCACCGCCGCGATACGGAGATTCTCTTCAACGGCGGCGACGAGACCGTAGAGATAGTCCATGAGGCCGGTAAGCGCGACGCCGTCGAGGCCGTACTCGTGCCACCAGGTGAATCCACCGCGATCAGTATCGAAATCGGCTTCGAGCGCACTCTCCAGCCCAGCTACGGCTTCGAGAGCCTTCCGTACTGGGAACTCGTACCCCATCGCTTCGTCCTCCTGGTCAAGGCGGGCAGAGCGAGGTTCTCACACCTTGCCCGATGACTCGTATCGGTTATCTCGCCCCACGTTCGAACCCAACGGGAACGTGATCGCCAAGGCGAGGATCGTCGTTCCGCGGGACTGGCGATCGCGTCATCACCGACGCGGGTGGTTGACCACACCGATCAACCACCCGTCCCCGACTCAGTTTCCGTTGCCGCCTGGCATACGGCGCCTAGTGATCACGAATAGCGCCGCTCCAATACCAATGAGCACAGCGCCCACGACGATGATCGTGCCGAGACTTCCGATCCCGGTGAACGCAAGTCCTCCGGGACTGGGAGGTTCTGGCGCGGATGGAGTCGTTAGTGGCGGTGACTCCGAAGACGTTGGCAGCTCCGTTGAGGAGCTTGGAGGGACGCTGGTAGTTGGTGTTGTGGTCGGTGCGCGCTCAGGGAACTGGAGTGACTCCAGCGGGCGAACATCAATGCGTACGACGGTTTCGGACGAACGCCCCCGGCTGTCGCTCACGGTCAAGCGGGCGTCAACTGGTCCAGGTGCCGTGTACGTGTGGGTGACAGCCCCGTCAGTGCCTGACTGGTCGACGGTGCCGTCGTTGTCGAAGTCGAAGGCGAATGTTGCTTCGGATCCGCTGTAGCTGGACGCGATGCCCGACAGGACCGTCTTGGTACCGACAATGACGGTGTCGGCGGCCTTCAGCCGCGCAACGGGTGCGGTCGCCGCATCTTCCACGGTCTGGACGATGCTCTTGGAAACCTCGTCTGGTGAGCTGATCGGGAAGGTGGCACCTCCTGTGGCCGCTGCGATCGGTGCCAACTGGGCGCTGAGATCGGAATTCGCCGACAACGCGTACACCGCAACCGGTGGAATCTTCTCCCCCGGTGCCGCCGCGATGCGTGCTTCCGCCTCGGGGGCAACAGGTGCATCAGCGAGCGGCTCCTGTTGCTGGTCGGAAACATCCGGACTTGCCGCAGCCGCACGCGCGGCGGCACCCACGGTCGGAGGCAGAGTCGGCATCGGTGCGATGCCCTTTGCGATCTCAGCGACCGCCGATGCCGTCAATCCGGTCACAGGCTCCGGGTCGTGCGCAGGTGCGTCGCCGAGCACGATGAGCGCGCGTGAAGCAGAGCGGTCCCAGTCCGCGCCGAGTGCGGTGACCAGTCCGGTGTACACCGCTTCCGGAGTGTCGCCACCGCCGCCCGCGGCGAGTCCGCGCAGGCCGCTCTCGAACGAGGCGAAGTCGTCGGTCAACGCGACGACCGTACGAGCGACGTAGCCGTCGCCGTGGTCGCGGTACTCGACGAGTCCGACTCGTGCGCGTGGTGTTGCGGCGCGTAGAGCATCTGCTGTGGTCTTGGCGCTGTCCACGGCGGCGGTGAGGTAAGGCGTCATCGAGCCGGTCGTGTCGATGGCGAACATCAGGTCCGCAGGACCCGCCCCGGAACTGTCCGGCGGAGGAGGCGTGGTCGTGGCGGTCTCGGCCATGCCGCGGAGCACGCTGGCGAGCTGTGCGAGCTCGTCTCCGGTGCTGCCGTAGTTCGTGTGCGGTCCGAAATCACCTATCGGGGGCCACTTCAGCTTGAACTCGTAGTCGCAGACCGGGTCGTCCTCATGGCAGAACAGGTGAAGCGGCAGAGGCAAGTCGTAGAACGAGTCGCTGCTCGCCTGTCCGTCCTTCTTGATCAGTTGCCGGTAGATCCCGTCACCGTTCGTGCCGGTTCCTGTGACACCGCGGGCATCGGGCATTTGTGCGGGGTCTCCGAGACCGAACACTCCAGCGATCCAGCCAGGTGGAACATCTGCGGCCACTTGGCGGGCGGCGATCACGCCCTGCGAGTATCCGGCGAGGACGAACCGGGTGCCTGTCGAGGCGCACTCCTGCCGACGCTTGTGGATGTAGCCGTCCCCAAACAGACGCCCGTACTCGACTGAATCGAACAGATCTTGATCCTTGTCCGCGTACTCCTCGAAAGGGATGGCGGGGTAGGGGACGCCGTACACCGGAACGCCGGTCAGCGTGTATCCACTGGGTGATGCTAGTTCGCGGGCCTTGTTGATGACACCCTGCAGGGTCCGTCCAGACAGACCGTTCGAACGATCCCCGTCGTCGACAGCGTCCTCTCCGCTGCCGCGAAAGGTCACGATCTCGACCTTCGCGCACTCGGCGGGCTGAGTACGGGCAGCAGGCGCTATCAACGCTGCGGATGCGAGAGCAAGAAGGCCTGTGGTCAGGAGTGTGACGGTCCGATGTGGACCAAATATTGATAACGATCTTCGTCTGGACAGCGGTTTCATGTCAGGCACATAGCCTCCGAGCCTTGCTTCGTTACACAACGGCTACTGATACTCCGTGTGTGCTTATCGCCTTCCGCGAGCCGCATTGGCCATCGCTGTCGATTCACCCGATTGGGGTGCTAACCATCCGGCGGCGGCGAGCGATATGGGGGTACCACGAGGCGGTCGGAATGTCGGCGGTGGTCAGGCAGTGCTGCTAGGCAGGAGGTTCCGGTGTTCATCTCCGCCGTCTACGTGCGCTTCTTCCGGTCGTTCAACTACGACTACCTGAGGAAGGCTCACGACACGTTCAGGCCGTACCCGTGGGACGTGATCGCTGGCGATCTGAAGTACCCGTTTGTCAAAGTGGACCTTGAAAGATCGGTCACGACCGTGGTGGGTGCCAACGAGTCGGGCAAGAGTCAGATGTTGTCCGCCATTGGGTGTGCCCTCACTGGAAAAGGGATCCGGCTGGGAGATTTCTGCCGGTACTCGCAGTTTTTCGCCGTGGACGACAGCATGTCTCCGCCGGACTTCGGCTTGGAACTGTCCGATCTCGACAGCGAGGAGAGGGCAGCATCCGGCGGTGAGTCGGCACCGGTGAACTGGGGTGTCTACGAGGCGGCGATCCGCCGCTGGGAAGCGGTATTGGGCCGCCCGACACCGCACCCGACCCAGCCCGGAACCACGGCCGCCCGGTCCTCGCACCCGCCTTCGTCGAGCACCTCATGGGCTTGGCCGAAGGCTGGGTCACCGACCTCTCCCTGCCCCGCACCGCGCAGCTCCGAGCGCTGGGCAACGGCGTGGTTCCCCAGCAAGCCGCCTACGCGGTGGCCCTGCTGCTGGACGACCTCGCCGAACTGCTCGACATCAGCACCGACACCGACGACCGGTCGCAAACCGGGCAGGAGATGACCGCAGCATGACCACGACAAGACTGAAGGCGACCGACACCGGGCCCGCCTTGCGACTGCTGTCCCTGGGCGCCGGAGTGCAAAGCACGACCGTGCTGTTGCTGGCGTGCGAGGGCGAGATCCCACGCTTCGACGTCGCCCTGTTCGCCGACACCGGGCTGGGAGCTGCGCGCCGTCTACACGAACCTCGACCGCCTGACGGCGCACGCCGAAAGACACGGCATCCCGGTGCGTCAGGTCTCGGCCGGAAACATCCGCGCCGACGCCCTCGACCCTGGTCGGACGACCCGTAGATCCCGCAGACGAGACCACGATGAACAGTCAGCCGGGCCCCGGATCCATCAGTCCTCAAAGGACCCTGTCGGGCGCAACCGCACCTTTGGACGCCCGCCCGTCACTACTCGGTCAAGGACGATCTTTCCCTCGTCCTGCATCCGCCTGACGAACTCACGCCAGACCTCCAAGCCGAAGGATTCAATCCACTTCAGGCGAACGTCGTCGTCCGGCGAGAGATCGCGTTGCGTCACGATGATCCCTCGCCGATCGGCAGAGATGTTGGACTTAAAGTACTCGTCGGTCTCGCTCACGCCGCCCGATTCGTCCTCGAGTACGCCGAGCTCCTTCCTGATCTGAGCCGGTCCGACGACCAGCTTGGTCGTCGTCAGCAGCTCGCGTACCTGCTTGTAGGAGTCTCCGATCAGGGCACTGCCCGACGACTGGGACAGGTCCAGCAGGGTGACCCGACACGAGTCGAGCTGAAGCTCGACACCGGGCAGCACCGTGAGGTGATCGACGCGGGCTTCCCTGAGCGTCACGCGACCGGACCCGCCGAGCACGAGGTTCTGGAGCTTGATCCGACGCGCCACACGAGGGCCGTCCTCGTTCTCGTGCACGCCCGCCCAGAGCTCCCCGAGGCTCGTGGCCGCCGGGGAGTCGAGGGGAACCTCCAGTGCTTCCACGATCTGCTTCAGCGCCGCGATCAGCTCGGCCGGTGGACCGTGGTGCTTGGTCGCCCACATCGACACGACCAGCCGCGCGCAGAGCTTCGAGATGGCGCGCTGGGCCAGCAGGGACACGGCCTGCGCGGCGGGAACCCTCACGATCTGCCTCGCGAGGAACTGCTCGGCGATCGCCAGGTGCGTGAACTTGAAGGCGTGCTCGCCCTCGGCCCATTCGGCGCTCATCCCGCACAGCGATTCCACTCGGCGTTGTTCCTGGCCGGTGAGCTCGCGTCCCAGGGCCTGCGACGCGGCCAGCTCCAGATCGTCCGACGACACCTCCTCCATGTCGTTGCGGGCGATCATGTCCGCCACCTCGGAGAAGATGTCCTCCAGTGTCGTCGAGTCGAAGATCGGCACGCCCCCCTCGCCGATCAGCTTGCCGCGCTCGCGCTGGAGGTAGGTGTCGACGACGGAGGGGAGGAATCCCGAGCTTCTGTCGGAACGGACCCAAGCGGCGAACGCCAGGCAGAAGAAGGGGGTGGTGAGCAGCTGCCGGATCTCTGGCTCTATCCCCGCGTCCTCAGCCTCGATGGACAGCTGGCTCGTCAGCGCCTTGCGCTGCTCGCGCGTCCACGGAAGCAGTTCGAGGGTCGTGACGTGCGGCCGCCAGGACAGGGTGTCGTGCTGCTCCAGGTTTCCGCGCAGCCGCGTTTCGGCGTAGCTGGACCGGGCCGAGAGGATGATCGTCCCGCGGCCGCGGAGTTCGTTGAGGATGGGTGACAGGCCAGCGAGCGGACTGTCGTAGGTGCGGAAACCGAGCATCTCGTCGAACCCGTCTATCACGAGGATCGCCAGCCCCGCACGGCACAGTGCCAACGCGGAGGTCCCGTCCAGGATCTGGGTTCTGGCCATCTTGCCGCCGAGGAGCGACTCCAGGCTCTTCGCACTGGAACTGTTCGAAGCCAGGTAGAACACGAGGGGCTTGAGGTCCCGGCCGGCGGCCAGCGATCGCCTCGCGAACTTCAGCAGACCGTGCGTCTTCCCGGATCCGGCTTCGCCGGTCAGTGTGAGGAGATTGGTGTACGACGTGCGGAATTCGCTCTCCTCCGCTATCCGCTCGCACACGTCCTCCAGCGGAGCGATTCCCCCTTGCCCCAACCGTCCCTCTTCCGCCTGCACCGACGCTGGCACGTCGGGGATGTGGCGCCGGAGATCCGGGAACAGCGTCTCGCTGATCTGACTTTCCAGCTCGACTTGCTCGTCAAGTTGCTCGAGCAGCCTTTCCTTGAGCAACTCCCACTTGCACACATCAGCCAGGAACGCCTTGTAACTCTTGAAAGACCCGTCCCCGGCCTGCCACAGTCGCGCAAAATCTACGCCGATGCGAAAGGTGTCGACCCGGCGCTCGAACCCCTCGCTCGTCCGCCGTTCCCAGCGAACGATGATCGGCTCGTTGGGGTTCGCGAGGGTCTGGACCGAGTTCTTCTCGGCGAATCCGAGAAGGTCTTTCTGGATGTCCAGGACGAAACCCTCCAGCACGCGGTCCCAGCCTGCTCCCGGCGGCACCAACTGCTGGAGCGAGTCCAGGATTTCCGGCCTGGTGATGTCCGTGGCGGGCCTGCGCCTCGGCCAGTAGGTCGCGAACCCTTTGGAATGGCCGTTCAGAGCCGCGAGCTCGCCGTCGATCGGCACGAAGAACGGATCCAACTGACCCACGTGCCCGTGGTCGTGGATCTCCTCGATGCCGGCGGCGTTGTCCACCACGATGCGGTACACCGCGTCCGCGTCGAATTCAAGCGGGTCCGTGAGGCCGTGGAAGACCTGGTTGCGCGTTTCCCGCAGCGATGCGCCCGCGGCGATCTCCATGTTGACGCACCCGGCGATCTTCCCGGCGATCGACTCGCAGGTCACACACTCGAAGACGCCCCGATTCGCCATGATGTAGCGCGACCACGTGTCCAGCGACCCTGGGGTGATCAGGCTGGTAGGCTTTCGCGCCGCAGCGGCGCACAGCAACCCCAGCACACGGAGCTGGAACTCGACAAAGGCCAGCGTCTTCACCGGTGCCTGCTGACGATCGGGCGGCGCGACCAGGTCGGCGATGGTCACGGTGTCTCCCTGCGAGGACGAGAACAAACGCTCACAGGCGCCGGGCCCGGTCGCCGAGCAGAGCGTTCTTCCGGCTGCTGTGACTACCAGTCAAGCCCGCCGATCTTAACCTCGCCTGCCCGGTGGCAGGACGGCAGGTCCGCCGGTGGCGGCTGATGAAGCTCGGTGGTGACGATATCCGCGTACCCTGCGACGGATGATCGTTGAGGCGGGAGCCGGTAGATGAGGTGGGCGAGTCCGTCTGGCTTGACCAACGAGGCCCGGAGCGTTCACCGGCGTGGCGTTGCGACCGAGTTTGCTGCACGAGTAGGTGATAGTTGTAGTTACGCAGCCTGACTGGCCAGCGTGGTCATGATTGCGTCGTATTCAATGTGGGTCAATCGGCTGAGAACGGCCTCGCGTCTGCGTCGGTAGTAGGTACGTTCGATCCAGGTGACGATCGCGGTCGAGAGTTCGTCACAGGCGGGCCAGTTGCGCCAGTTGAGAACGTTGTTCTGTAGCGACGCGAAGAAGCTTTCCATGGCGGCGTTGTCTCCGGCAGCGCCGACCCTGCCCATCGAGCCGGTCAGGCCATGGCGCGAGTGCAGCGCTGTGCTTGCCGAAAACTACGTCCGTGCTGGTCAGGCGGCGTGTTGGTACTCGTTGAGGATGCCGCCCAGTCGCTGTCGTCGGCGGACGTCCAAGTCGCTGATCTTGGCTTGGTCGGTGATCGGTGGTGGCAGCGGGTGTAGTGGTCGGGCCTTGGCGATGCCTTGGTGGGGTCGGTGCGCGTTGTAGAACTGTTCGTACTTGCGCAGGGTGTGCAGCAGATGTCGTTGGTTCCAGATGAGTGTGCGGTCGAGGAGTTCGTGTCGGCAGGTCTTGATCCAGCGTTCCATGATCGAGTTCATACGCGGTATTCGGACACCGGTGAGGACGATCTGGATGCCCGCGTCGGCGAGGACGGTGTCGAACAGGGTGGGAAACTTCCCGTCGCGGTCGCGGATCAGGAACCACACGGAGTTGCCCGCGTCGTCGAGGTCCATGACGAGGTTCTTCGCGGCCTGGGTGACCCAGGCCGCGGTCGGGTGCGCGGTGGCGTCCAGGACGCGGATGCGGCGGCTGGTGTGTCCGATGGCCGCGAGTACGTACAGGCGGGTGCCGCTTACGGTCGGGACCTCGAAGAAGTCACAGGCCAGGAGGGCTTGGCCTGGGAGCAGAGAAAGTCTGTCCAGGTGGTGGAGGCGTGATCGGATGCCGGGTCGATTCCGGCATCCTGAGGATCTGCCACATCGTGGACGCTGCGACCTGGATGCCGAGTACGAGCAATTCGCCGTGGATGCGGCGGCAGCCCCAGGTGGGGTTCTCCCGTGCCAGACGGAGCACCAGGAGCCGGATCGAGCGCACTGTCAGTGAACGACCTGGGCGTTTTGGGTCGGGATCTGGCCGCGTGGCGGCGCGCGAGCAGGTTCCGATGCCAACGCAGCACCGTTTCCGGGCGTACCGGCAGCTGGAGCTGACGAAGCGTTCTCAGCGGGAGCCGGTGCAGCAGCGCCGCGAGGAACGCCCGATCGGCGGGGCAGCATGTCGGCACCCAAGAGGCCCGTCGACGGTGACACTCGAGGACATGACGAGGAAAGCAAACATTCACAACGAGATTGCGGGATCAGTGCAGTTCGCCGTTCAGGCGGGAGTCATCCACCAGATGATCGTGCACCGTGGGGACCACGTCCCTGATCCCGTTCCGCGCCAGTTGCCCGCCGCGGTTGCCGACTTCGTCGGCCGGGCCGACGAAGTGGCGGCGCTGGACTCGGTGCTCGACGCTGGGGTGGGGTCCGCCGTGCGCACCGTCGAGGGCACGGCAGGCGTCGGGAAGACGACCCTGGTGACGTGGTGGGCGCACCGGGTCGACGACCGCTTCCCGGACGGCACGCTATTCGCGAACCTGCACGGCTACGATCGAGACCACCCTGCCGCCTCGTCGTCAGTGCTCACATCGTTTCTCCAAGCATTGGGGATGTCCGAGGCGCGCGTACCGATCGACGTCGACGCCCAAGGGGCTCTCTATCGGTCGTTGCTCGCCGGACGGCGTGTCCTGGTCGTACTGGATAATGCCGCGAGCGCCGAGCAAGTTCGCCCGCTGCTACCCGGCACGGCGGGGTGCGCAGCGGTGGTCACCAGTCGCGCAGCGCTGACCGGACTGGCCGTCACCGACGGCGCCCAGTCGATCTCCCTGCAGCTGTTCAGCTACGAGGAAGCCGAAGAGCTCGTGCGCAGCGTCCTCGGCGACCGGCTCGACCGCGAACCGGACGCGGTCGCACACCTGGTCGACCTGTGCACACGATTACCCCTGGCTCTGCGCGTCGCGGCCAGCCGCCTGGCGAGCCGCCGCGGCAGGCTCACCGATACCATCGAAGAGTTCCGGCTCGGTCGGAACCGCCTCGACACGCTGAGCGACACCGGGGACGACCGCAGCGCCGTACGCACGGTGTTCGACTGGTCCTACACGCGCCTACCCGCAGAGCACGCGATGCTGTTCCGGCGACTCGGCCTGCATCCGAATCCCGAACTCGGCCTGGACGCGGCCGCCGCGTTCGGCGGCCTCGAACCACGACGAGCACGACATCAGGTCCAAGCGCTGGTCGACCTCAACCTCGTCGCGCTGGTCGACCACCAGCGCTACCGCGTCCACGACCTGCTCCATGAGTACGCCGCCCAGCGCGCCGAGTCGGACGAGACACCCGATGGTCGGATCGCCGTGATGCGCCAAGGGCTTGCCTGGTACGCCGCTACGGCGCTCGCGGCCGATCGCCTTGTCTTTCCCGCACATCCACACCTGGTCGTGGACATCGATACGCCGCTCGTCGGCGTGCCTGTAGTGGATCGAACGGAGGCGTGGAATTGGCTCAACCTTGAAAGCCCCACGATCCTGGCAGGGATGAGGCGGGCGGTCGAACACCACCTGCACGACATCGTCATCGCTCTGGCAGGAGTGATGAGGTACCTCGCTTTCCGGTCGAGGTCGCTGTGGCCGGTGAGGTTAGAAGCCGAATCGCTCGGGCTGCTCGCGGCCCGAGCGAGTGGAGACATTGAGGCGGAGATGATCCTCCTGCGCAGGCGGGCGGACACGAACCAGATGCTCGGGAGGTGGGTCGAGTCGGACGGTGATTTGCAGGTGACTGCTGCACGGGCACGGGAGAGCGGTGATCGGCTCCTGTTGGGAAAGGCGCTGTGCGGCTTGGGGCGAAACCGCAAGTTGCAGCATCTGCTCGAGGAGGCGCGTGAGAACTACCTCCAAGCGCTGCCGCTGGTTCGCGGTGAAGTCCACCTCGAGGCCGTCGTGGAGTCCAACCTCAGCCAGATCAGCATCGGCCTCGGCCGGTGTGCCGAGGCGTTGGAGCACGCAGTGCGGGAACTCGACCTCCGGAGTGGGGGAGTCGATGCCGCAGGCGAGGGGTTCGCGCTGCACGACGTCGCGGCGGCCCATCAGAGTCTCGGTGAAGACCGAGCCGCCCTCGACTACGGGGAGCGCGCCATCGCGGTCTACCGGACCACAGCGGCGACCGACGGCTACCTTGCCACCGCATTGGTGACCGTGGCGCTGTCTTACGAACGCCAAGGGTCAACAACCCGCGCCGCGCAGTGCCTGGCCGAAGCTGCCGAGGTCCTCGAACAGTTGGGGGATCCCGCGGCCGAAGCTGTCCGGGACAGAGCGAACCGGTATCTCGCGTCCTGAGCGCGGATCGGTCCCCCAAGCTACTCGCGTTGCATCGCATGGGTAGGCGGGACGATCGATGCATCCCTTCCCATGAGCAGGGAGAACCCAACCTCGCGGGTGGTCGGAAAGTCGAGACCACATGTGTGACCGCCCAGGGCATGGTGCGGGTGGGCCTTCGGAGACCTCCGGGTGGTGGACTGTCGCTGTCTCCGACGCGAAAGTTGACCTACCTCATGGTCCAGGTCCGGCGACGCTTAGCCCCGATATGCGGATACGGCCCGCGAACCGGCATCAACGCTCACTGCCACGACCGGAGAAGTACCGGAGGTACCCCATGGCCGGTCACACCAACTCACCGCAGCAGGCATACGGGTCAGAGCCTGTCACTGGAACCTCGTCGTCGGGGATCGGCATCCGGCAAGCTGTGCGCGACGCTCTGAGCGACGCCTCCGGTGGACAGGTGAGCCGTTTCCAACCCGGCCGACTGCCACGTGGCGCCACGTGGTTCACCGACAAGACCGACATGCATCTGATCGTTGTGGTGGATGCGTCGTGTGACCTGGCCGTTGTGGACAAGATCGCCGCCTACGCCCTTGCCTGGCAGCACCACCGCACCCTTATTCTCGTCCTGCCGGAACAGCGAGCGGCGCCGATCCGCTACCGCTTGCCCTGGATCGCTGCACCTGTCCAGGGCTGGACGATCACCCACGACGGCGCCGTCGTGCAGTTGCCTGCCTTGACACGCGACGACAGCGTCGCTCGCGCTCGGGCATGGCCCTTGCATGTGACGGAAGATCACGATCTCCAGGGCGGCGCATCCTGGGTCGCCGCGTTCACCGACGCGGCCGACCAGCACTGGGCGCTCACCCCGGCACACCGATCCAGCTATCTTGCTTGGCACTGCGCGGGCCGGAAAGTCCTGCAAGTCAACCGGGTCTGCGGTGGCATCGCCGTTACCGCGGGAGTGCAATACAAGGACCTGCACAATCGTCGGCCTGCGCAACGGCTCGTGCTAACAGGTGCGTTGACGCCGGAGCAGCGCGCCCTGCTCGAATCCGCACTCGCACAAGCGATCGTCGACCGCGTGAACGCCGTCGACGACGCCAACGTGGAGCACCGCCTGCAGGCAGGACTGGCCGCGACCGACATGCCGGGCATGGGCCTGCTGTCGCGGCCAGCGCGAGAGTATCCGGCATGGCGACCGGACAAACACCGCGGCTTCATCGACTTCCTGGGCATCGATCGCGACAACCACCTCCACATAGTCGAGACCAAAGTCGGACCGGACAGCATGCTGGTGTTCCAGGTCCTCGACTACCTCATCTGGGTAACCGCACACGCCTGCGAGATCCGAGCCCACCGCGGCTGGCCTGCCGCACCGAACGACACACCCGTCCACGTCGACCTGGTCCTCGCGCCCAAAGGCGATACTCCGGCGAAGGGTGCCTACACAGCCTGCCAATTGGAGGCTCTTGCTCCCGATGTGCGGTGGCGGGTATGGATTGTCACCGCACATCGGCACCGGCACCTGTGCTCACCGCACTCACACGAGATCAAGTGCACATGGGCGAGCTCACCCTTATCGGCGAGGCTGCGCAGCCTGCTTAATGGTGCCGTGACGTCTCGACGGACAGCCATGATCGACTTCATCGTCTTGGTGCTACCGGGACTCAACACAGCACCCGCGTGCCGCCCTCCGGGCGGAACGACACCTCGACGACCTCCTCCCAGGCCTCGTCCACAGGAGGGGACTGGTCATGCAGTTCCACGGAGAAGCCGACCCTGCAGGTGTGCAGGCCGGTCCTGAGGAACAGTGAGGTTTTCTCAACGAAAGTCAGCGCCAGGCGTTGTTGAGACGAGCGCGGCTTTTGGCGATGGCGCCGATGCGGCTGGGGCTGATGGTGACGTGTTGCAGGGCGCGCCATCGTTGCTTGAGTTCGGCGGCGGCGCGTTCGCCCAGAACGCGGACGCCGCGCAGGAGCTTGTTGTGGGTGCGGTTGTCGACGTGCAGCGGGCTGGCGATGTCGGGGTGCGGGCGGAATGGGGTGTGCACGCCCGCACCGGCTCCGGTGTAGCCGACATCGGCCAGGGTCGGGAGCCCGTCGCGGGCGGCCTTGTACAGGGCGGGAAGTGCGTCGGCGCGGGCGGCCCGGAGGTCGTGGAACGAGCCGGGCTCCACATCGGAGACCCATAACGGCGCGCCGTTCGGCGCGGACACGAACTGGACGTTGCCCGCGAAGCGGTGGCCCTTGCCGGAGTACCACAGGTCGTTGCCGTTCTCGGTCACCCCGGCCACTCGATCGCAGGAGACCAGTGTGCCGTCGAGAACGACATGGGACATCCCTTCACCGCGGCAGTGTTCGAGCACCTCGTGCAACTCCGGCGTCCGCTCGGCCAGGACGTCGATGCCCTCGTGCAGGTAGCGGTAGCCGGTGGCCTGCGAAATCCCGGCGTCCAACGCCAGGCGGTGGACCCGGCCGCGGTCGCGGAACCAACGCAGCACCAGCACGGCCTGACGGAACGGCCCCAACGCGCGGCTGCCCGACGGCGTGCCGACCGATCGGCGATGGGTGGCCAACAGTCGGGCGAGGAACTCCACGACGGGGCGCGGGACGTCGAGCATGGCAGAATAGGCAATCACGTGAGCCTCTGGTGTCCGGGACAAGATCTTCGCAGACCTGTTCCTACCAGAGGCTCACGCTTTCCCGCAGGTCAGCACCTATCCGGTTCCCGCACATCGCTTACCTACGGCGCATTTCGCTGAGAAAACCTCAGTGAGCCCGGTTGCACGGCGCAAAGTCCATTGCTTCGGCCGCCGAAGGAGTCAGTCCTGGCCTACCAGCAGCGATGACTTTTCGAGCGGTACACGCCGTCGGGGCTCGCGGACGCGAGCAGCGGGATTATGGTTCGGTGGAAGAAATTCGTCGTTGCTGGCGTGCACGTAAATGACGCAACATGGCGAGCAGGTGTTCGGCGGTGCTGTGCCCACCGCAATCGTTCCCGCGGACCCAGCGGATGGCGACGTGGTGACGCATGGGGGCTTCGATGCCGGTGAGAGGTGACCTGGGTTCAGACACCGGTCGCCGGACGCAGCGAGTATGTAGGCCCAGTAGGCGCCGCGGGCGCCTCGTGCTGTAGTGACAAACAAGTCAGTCGAGCTGCTGCCACCGATCGGGTGATCTACCAGAAACCTTGGACCTCCGTTGCACATCTCGACCTTCCTGTGCCTCTTCACGTCATGAGCCACGTAGGGCAACCCTCTCAAGTGGCTCAGCACCAAGCACTGGCGATACGAGGTCTCCCAGCAGCTGCGGATGGTTCCAGGTAAACCCTGCACCCACCGCGAGCACAATACCATCAGTAAAAACTCAATACCGCTCGCCATTGCCATGGCCATGGGAAGCCGACGAGGACAGCAATAAGATGCAAAGATGGCCAGTTCTTTCTTTTTCTGACCCTGGTCAGCAAAGGTCCACTAAGCGGAGCCAAGCTACCACGCAACCCAAGGTCGATTTTGAGACTTTCTTCAAAAAGGATTATCGTCGCATTATTGCATTCTTGATATGCTATGGACTTACTCGCGAAAAAGCTGAAGATTACGCCATGGACGCCATGGTGATAGCTTTCAGTAAATGGGATCAAATTGAAAACCCTGCCCCATGGCTAATAGCAACTGCAAAAAACTTGGCAATAAAGGGCGGTCGACGTACTGCGCGAGATGCGATTGAATGGGCCAAACTTAACCGAGAATCCCCCAAGGCAGACGGCACTGAGAAGTATAGGGGGGTCGAACATAATGAAGAGCTAAGGGAACTTCTGGCGCCATTGAAAAAACAACAGCGATCGGTCATAGCGCTTCATTTTATAGGATACAAGAACACTGAGATAAGTGAAGCATTGAACATGACCGAAAATACGGTTAGATCGAATCTCCGACATGCGAAAAAGGCCCTGAAGAAAATTGCAGAAGACCGCATCGAAGGGGGACTCGGAGATGGACGATAAAAACTTTGATCAATGGCTTGAATCAAAATACAGCCGCTTGAATGAAAGCTTGAATTATGCAATCGATGTTGACGAGAGGCTCCAGCAAGTACTTAAAGTTGCCAGCCTGCGCCAGGCGCTCGAATTCGATAGCCGTCATCGAAATTTTCTAATTAAGACTAAAGTGAACCCAGGAGCACGTAAACTACTTGCACGCACGCGAACACTTAGCCTTGTCGCCGCTCTTGTGGCTACATTTCTAATCCCGACGATTTCCAAATTAGGCCCACATAGTGAAGCAAGAACCGAAAATACTCTTCACCGACACAGTTGGAACAATTACTTCATCGACTTCAGCAGAACATGCGCTAACCCTTCCCTTGATCCCACATGTCTCGCACAAGCAAAAAGTGCCCTTCAGCTCGCTGAACAAGATTCCAATAACGATACTACATTGCAAACTCGCCTCAGAGAGCATTCGAGCTCTAAAAATGACCCCATAGGAAAAGGACCTTGGCCATTCGTAGTGCTAGGCACTGAAAATGATGGCCTGTACGCGCGCCCAGTTCAATCCACCGAAGGACCCAAATCCGCCGATGGCCCCGAAGTGGGAATCGCTCTGAATCATAGCATCGTGTGGGCCGAATGCTACTTGCAAAATGACTACTACCCGGCCGGACTTGATCGACGAAAAAATGTCATATCCATATGGTTGAAGATTCACTGGAAAAATCAAATATTTCCGAAGTCTCAAGGAATTTCCGACCCCGCCGAGCCCCAAGAGGCCTGGATGTACAGGGGCTACCTGGAACCCCTGCAGCAAAACGGCAGAATTGCCAATTGTAAATACTCGGAAAACTAGCACTGGAGCGTAGTCCTCGAATTCCAGGAGTTCGCCGATAATTCAGATAAACCAAGCCGAGAAACCTGAGCGAGGTGATTATTTTTTCCTACCAACCTCGCAAGATCACCTGCCCCAGCGGCGAAATAAGAGCGCTACGTCACACACTTCCACGAAACATTTACAGCACGTATAAGCAGCTTCCAAATTTAATCCCAGCTCCGTCTGCGATACTCGCGGGCTAGTCGAAGCCTTAGACACAAGCTGCCCTAAGCGGTGGTGACTGAGGACAGAAGGGGGCCAACGAAGCTAAGAGGAGCCAAATATCGGCCTTGGACTGAGTTTGTCACCGTAAACTTCTATCGCGTGTCCTGCGGTGGCATTACGGGCCCTCGCAGGATGAAATACGAAGTCGGACAGTATCAACCTAATCATCATTGTATTGATGCCGCTCTGGGTGGCTAGCACTGACACCACGCGGTACCAGCATCAGGTGGAATCACCCATCGGAGGTCTGTCATGTTCCAGGCCATTACAAGCTCAACTGAGTTTGTAGACCAGAGACCCCACTTGACCGGCGGCATTTCAAAATCCGCCGACTTCCGGTTTGCAGATATCCCGATATTCCGACTCGAACCCGCACCGTGGGAGGCGACTCTTTGTCACGATTCAGTGGAAAGTTGATATCCGTACCGTTGCTCCATCCACGCATCAAGTCGACGCATCGCCCTGTCCGTCACGGCCTGCAAGAAGTACGTGTCGGCGGTGTGGTGGAAGGGCTCAGTGACCTCATCGACGACCCGGACGGGTGGGTATGGGAGTTGGTGTGCCTACTCAATGGCACCTGCGGCTTCGATGAGATCGCCGCCGAGTTGCGCACACGGTTCCCGCGCCGATCGGAGGATGACGTCGCAGCCGCGATCCAACTCCTTTACGCGAGCGGGCACTTGGAGGATGCCGCCGAACCCGAACCTGTCCGGTTCACTTCGGCAGAACGCGAACTGTACGGCTGCGGCGTCGAGTTGCTCGTGTGGATGGACAGACAGCCGCGTCGTAGCAGGTGGGAGGCTCAGGTTGCGCTGAAGGATGCGGAGGTCGTGGTCCTGGGTACCGGTGGAGTCGGTGGCATCGCCGCCCTTGCTCTAGCCGCCTCAGGCGTCGGCCGTGTGCATTGTGTGGATCGCGATGTGGTTGAGTCGTCCAACCTCAACCGCCAACTCATCTATCACACCGAGGACTTGGGCAGGCCGAAGGCGGAAGCCACTGTAAGGCGGTTGCGAGAGCGCTACCCCAACGTCGTGGTGACCGGAGAGGTCCGCCATCTCGACAGCACTGAGACGGTGCGGGAAGTGGTCGCCAGTTTCGATGTGGTCCTCCTCGCCGCAGATCGCCCGGCGGACATCCGCTCCTGGACCAACCGGGTGTGTTACGACACCCGCATGCCTTGGGTGTTCGGCGGATACCATGGACCGCTATCGAAAGTGGGCTCATACCGTCCGGGAACCGGCCCTTGCTACGACTGCGCTAGGGCTGCTGAGCAGGCACGCCTAACCTCCTTGCCTGCTCGCACTACTGTCTCCCTCACCGACGTGAGGTTGCCAAATGCGACCTCGGCCGTCACAGCCGGGCAGACCGGCCTTCACGCTGCGGAAGCGGTGATCAGCCTGCTCACCGGTGTGCCAGCTCTCCCAGTCAATCGGATCAGCGATTTCAACTTTGTGAGCCGCCGGTACGACCTCAACACCGGGCCGACAACACCCCACCCGGACTGCTCCACCTGTGGCGATGTGCGCTGACCACGGCGATACAGGACTAGGCCACGACGTGCGGTCGGAGCTCTTCTTCCTTTGAACGGGGTCGGCGGTGCACCGCATCGGTGTCGCGGAGCAGTTGGCTTGGACGGCCACCCTGTCCGAGTGTGGATCGGGTGGCCGCCCGTATGCGGCGTGGTGGTGTCGGCCGCCATCACCAGGTTTGAGTGGCAACTTCACAACGAGCGCGATGGTCAGGTTTCACCGATGTTTCCTTACCTGCAACCAATCGTGAGGTCGGGTTCCCCTGCTCATGTAGAGGGAAGCGCCGATCATCACGCTTAACTCATCTTGCCCACGATCGGGCCGTCACGGACGAAGATCGGGTTCAGATCGACCTGTATTCGGGGGTACATGCCCGCGAGAAAGGTGCAGGATTTCCAGTGGGTCGTCGCCCTGCGACTATCGAGCAACCCTGACTCGGCCAGGAGAGACGCCCCGTGCAGGCGACTACCCCGGACCGCTGGCCAAAGTCGCCGCGTATCGACCAGGAACCGGTTCCTGCCATGACTGCGGCCACGCCGCCGAGCGGGAGCGCTTAACAGTGTTGTCTCGTCGGACCGAACGGACTTCCGGCGCCAACCCGCGCAACCGCAGGCCTCCTCCGCCATCACCGCAGGACTGACCGGCATCTTGGCCGCAGAAGCCGTGATCTCCCTGCTCGCCGGTACCCCGGACCTGCCGGACAACCGGATCAGCGACTCAACTTCGTGTCCCGCCAGTACGACCTCAACACCGGGCTCGAGGCTGTGCTTGCCGAAAGCTCCGTCCGTGCTGGTCAGGCGGCGTGGTGGTACTCGTTGAGGATGCCGCCCAGTCGTTGTCGTCGGTGGACGTTCAAGTCGCTGATCTTGGCTTGGTCGGTGAGCAATGGTGGCAGCGGGTGTAGTGGTCGTGTGTTGGCGATGCCCTGGTGGGGTCGGTGGGTGTTGTAGAACTGTTCGTACTCACGTAGGGCGTGCGACAGATGTCGTTGGTTCCAGATGAGCGTGCGGTCGAGGAGTTCGCTGCGGCAGCTCTGGATCCACCGTTCCATGATCGCGTTCATCCGCGGGATGCGGACGCCACTGAGGACAGTCTGGATGCCTGCATCGGCGAAAACGGCATCGAACAGGGCGGGGAACTTTCCGTCCCGGTCGCGGATCAGGAACCGCACGGAGCTGCCCGCGTCCTCGAGGTCCATCACGAGGTTCTTCGCTGCTTGGGTGACCCAGGCCGCGGTCGGGTGCGCGATGGCGCCCAGGACGCGGATTCGGCGGCTGGTGTGTTCGATGACCGCGAGTACGTACAGGTGGGCGCCGCTCAAGGTCGGTACGTCGAAGAAGTCGCAGGCCAGTAGGGCCTGGGCCTGTGAGCGGAGGAAGTCCGCCCAGGTGGTGGAAGTGCGATCGGATGCCGGGTCGATTCCGGCGTCCTTGAGGATCTGCCACACCGTGGACGCGACGACTGTGATGCCGAGTACGAGTAGTTCGCCGTGGATGCGGTAGTAGCCCCAGGTGGGGTTTTCCCGTGCCAGGCGGAGCACCAGGAGCCGCATTGACCGTAGTGTCCGCGGTCGGCCGGGGCGTTTGAGGCGAGACTTGGTCGCGTGGCGGCGGGCGAGCAGGTCTCGATGCCAACGCAGCACCGTTTCCGGGCGTACCGGCAGCTGGAGCTGACGAAGCGTTCTCAGCGGGAGCCCGGTGCAGCAGCGCCGCGAGGAACGCCCGATCGGCGGGGAAGAACCGCAGTCGAGTTGTGCCCATTTGGCGTTGCAGGACGGTGATCTGGTGCCGTAGCACCAGGATTTCTACGTCCTTGTCTCGGTCGCTTACGGGTCGCAGGCGTAGTAGGGCGAACGCGTTGGTCACGCTGAGGTAGGCCAACCGAAGCAGCATGACTCTGGTCATCATGCCGTGCTCATCTGCAGCGGCGTGATCACGACTGCATCCGTGGATGGGTCTCGGTGGCCCCGCTGTCACCTGCGCGGATGAGGTTTTCGGCAGGCACAGGGTCGAGTTTGACCGCGCCATCCGCCACGGCTTCTCGCGCACCTTCACCCAAGGACAAGAGTTGCGGGGCAATACTTCCTGTACCGCTCTTGCACACCGCTGGACCAAGTCGACCTTGACGTGTCCCCGAAGTCGAGGGCGCAGCAACGCTCACCTGCTTCAAACGGCTCGCCTGCACCCCTGCGTGAGACCGCTTCAGCCGTCAAGGTGGGGGTCGACGAGTTTCTCCGCCAGGGTGTCGAAATACGGCTCGGCCGACCAAGCTCGACGATCACCAATGACGTACAGGCGTCGTTTTGCGCGGCTGACGGCCACATTGAGGAGATTGGGCTTGCTTGCGGCCCACCGGCGGGCGGCGGGTTTGGCAGGATTGCCGCCGAGCACGAGCACGACCACGTCCGCCTGCTTGCCCTGCGCGGTGTGGACGGTGCCAGCCACCAGGCCGGGGCAGCGTTCTTTCCTCTCGCGGATTTGGCTCGCGATGTCCCGGAACGGGGCGATCACCATCACCTGCGACATATCGAAATCGAGGTCTGCCAAGTCACTGAGCACCCGGTCAAGTTCAACTCCCTCCATGGGAATCCAGTGGCCGTGCGCCCTGTCGCTGACGACGTCGATCCACTGCGACGGCAGGAGATCCGGGTTGGCCTCAGCGAATTGCTCGCCTGCGATCATCCCGGTGCCATTGATCATCAGATCGTCGTAGGCGACCGCGTTGACGATGTCGAACATGGGTTGGTCACAGCGGCGGTGCACGGTCAATGGGACGCCCACCCAGGTCTTGCCGTCCTCGTCGGGCAGGCTCGTGCCCAGCGAGGTGAGGCGATCGGCGAGGCGCTGGACGGAGGTCCGGCTGGGCGACCACTGCTCGTCGATGCCCAGTTCGTTGCGAATGGCTTGCTCGGCCCGGAACGGCAGGGTGGTGATCGGCTCCAGTTGAAGCGGGTCACCGACGACAACGGCCCGTTTAGTCCGCCACAGCGCGCCGACGGCGTTCTGGGGTGTTGCCTGACCTGCCTCGTCAATGAGCAGCCAGCCGAGCGACTCCCTCCCGAGGTGGCCGAACAGCCGCGCGTAGGATGCGAACGTCGTCGATACCACCGGTACCACGAAAAACAGGGTTTGCCACGCGGCGAGTGCGGCTCCGACTGGGAGATCGCGCGGTACCTCGCCGCTCACCAGGTCCATAGCGGCTTGCAGGTTGCTGTGCATTTGCTTGGCAGCGTGTGCCAGGAAGGCCTTATGTAGGTCCATCGCCGCGAGGAGTAGTTCACTGCGGGCGAGATTCCACTCCTGATCCGTCCACAGCGCAGCGAGTTCTCGTCGTTCGCGGTCGTTCCACCACGAAGCGTCCGGGTAGTACTTCCCGAGCGTCGAGGTCGCGCAGGCGAGCTGTTCGTCAAGCGCTGCCTTTTCCGCCTCGCGGGCGATCAGCGTGCGCTCGTGTTCGGCTTTCCTGCGCAGAGCCTCGTCGAACTCGTGCTTGGCGAGGGTCACCTTCTGGCGCGTCGTGACGAGGGCTTCGGGTGTCGACAGCGGTGGCGGCGGGATGGAAGTGTCTCGAACGCCGCGAGCGGCGGCCAGCCGTTGTCGGGCGTCGTTCACTCGAGCGGACCACTTGACGTTCTCCTCCGCCCAGAGCCTGGCTTCTGCACCGCACGTCAGCAGGATGTCCTTCAGCGTGGGCCGGTGGGTCTGGTGCCAGTTGTAACCCCCCTCCTGCCATGCCAGCATCTGTTCCCAGTGTCGCACCGAGTTGGCCAAGGCGGCGCGCTGCACCTGGGCGAGCCGTTCGTGCTCAGCCCGACGGGCTTCGGCCTCGGTGACGGCTTCGGCATGTCGTGCGCGTTCAGCGTTGATGGCAGCTGTTCGACGTTCACTGGCCCGTTCGATCGCGGCTTCGGCATCGAGCACGGAACGTCGCAGCGCGGTGACTTCATCATCGATCCGCGCCCGGCGTTCGACGGCTTGGTAGACCTCGGCTCGAGCAGCTCTGACGGTCGCTTCGCGCCGCTCGGCGACGCGGAAGTCGTCGACGGCCGCAGACCAAGGGCGGTCGGGTGGTTGCTGCTCATAGCTTTTCAGCACATGGCGCAGGCCGAACCACGGCTCGTTGTCGGACTTGCCAGGCGAGTGGTACCAAAAGGTATTGACGAACCTACTCCGGTTGGTCTTGTTGCCCAACCTGGCAGCCACGAGCGCCCATGCCTGAATGTCTTTCGGTGGTTTCGCGTTGGTGTTCGGATCCGGCGCGAGCAGCGCGGTTGCGATCTCGGGGAAGTAGTCGATAGCCACCGCTCGCTTCCGCCAGGAATTGTCGATCGCGCTCGCAGCGGGGATCTCGTCCGTCACGTTCTGCACCGCGCCGTTGTTCGCCGAGGCAACGACCATCTCGAAGCCGGTGAGATCACCGCGCCACACGTTGACGATCCTGGTGTGCTTCCCGGTCTTCCACCGCAGATTTCCAGTGAAGGCCTTGCTTGGTTCTGATAGCCCCGATAATCGACGGGCCCGCTCCACGACTAGCGCGGCGACGAGATCTCGCAGCATCGTGGTCTTACCGGTTCCCGGCGGGCCGTTCACACCCAGGATGCCCGCATCGGGCATGCGCACAGCGGTGTTCACCGCCAGCTGCTGGTTCAACGCGAGCGGGTGGTCGGTATTGCTCGGCCAGCGGCCTTC
This sequence comes from Umezawaea sp. cmx-9-4, assembly GCA_049997955.1. GTDB lineage: Bacteria > Actinomycetota > Actinomycetes > Mycobacteriales > Pseudonocardiaceae > Umezawaea. The sequence continues at coordinate 57,734 of JAEBDY010000028.1, forward strand.
CGGGACAGTGTGCGGCGCGGTTGCCGCCAGCACGGTGTCCATGTCGTCCCGTACGTCGACCCGTCGTGAGGTGGCGATCTGAGCCTCCGGACGCAGGTAGGCCTCTAGTGCCTTGCCGTAGTTGTTCGCAGCGACCTGCTCGGCTACCACATCGAGGTCACCCATGATGAAGCTGTTGAGGAAGTCGTGTCCCGACGGTTTATCGGCCGTACGCTTGGCCACTACCCTGCTGCTGATCCGGATATCTGTACACGGCAGTTTCAAACCCGCTGCGGCGATCGCCGCAGCGACGGCCAGGCACTGGTCTAGATCAGACTTGTTGAGCGCACGAGGTGTCAGGGCGTCGTTCTGGTTCACCGTCACCAGGTCCTGCCATACCTCGCTGAACGCTTCTGCAGCCTTGGTGAAGCCTGCGAGCCAATCCTGCTTGCTGTTCCGGTTGCGTCGGACCTGCTCGGTGGCCCATGCGCAGCTGGACAGCACCGCGGAACCGATGAGCGCGCGTCCGTCCTCGCCGACTTCGAAAGCGGCCAGGGCGCTTTCGCCCAGCGGACGTTCGTCGAAGCTCTCGCGGTCGTGGGCGAAGGTGTGCGAGAGGATGTCGAAGATGTTCTCGAGGCGATAGATCCCGAGGTAGACGACATGCTGCCAGGATTGAGTCTCCCGTAGTTTCCGGCTCGCGAGTTCGTGCTCGGGCTCCCACGGCAGCGGTTCGCCAGGTCGCATGGCAAACACGAGCTTCTCGCGATCCACCTTGTCCACGCCAGGCGGACTGAACATTTCCATAGTCCGCCAGAACCTGACCACCTCGGCCTGTCCGACATTCGATCCCAAGCTCAAACCCGCTCCGATTGTCAACTAAATGCTCCCCAGTTGGCACGAATCATAACGTGTGCCGCTCGAGAAGTCGTCGTTGCTGGTCAAGCGGCATGTCTGTACTCGTTGATGAGTCCGCCGAGGATGCGAGTGCGGAGTACTCTGCGGGTGTCGGGGTCGTGTACCGCGGCGGGGTGTTGCTGGTCCGTGGGTGGTAGTTGGTCGCGGGCTTGGTGGGGTCGGTGTTGGTTGTAGTGCTCTTCGTAGGTCTTCAGGACTTGCCGTGCGTGACCCGCGTCCAGGATCAGGATGTGGTCGAGGAGTTCGCGTCGGATAGTGCCAATGACTCGTTCGCAGTGGGCGTTCATCCGAGGCGCTTGCGGCGCGCTGGTGATGACGCGCAGATCGTCGGCGTGGAAGACGGCGTCAAACGCCTGACCGTACTTGCCGTCACGGTCGGGGAGCACGAATCGGAGCGACTCCATTCGGTATCCGAGGTCGGCGGCGAGGTTCCTGGCCTGCTGCGCTGTCCATGCCTGGGTCGGGTGGGTGGTGACGTCGGTGATGTGCAGGCGTCGGGTGCCGTATTCGAGGAACGCCAGTGCGTACAGGCGTGTGCCGAGCACGGTGTCGAGGTGCGGGAAGTCCGCGGCGATGATGCCTTCGGCTTGGGTGGTGAGGAACTCGCGCCAGGTCGGGCCGGTGCGGCGTGGTGCCGGGTCGATGCCGGCGTGGTGCCGGATCTGCCAGACCGTCGAGGGTGCGATGCGGTGGCCGAGCCTGGCCAGCTCGCCTTGGATGCGGCGGTGTCCCCACCGAGAGTTCTCTCTGGCGAGTCGTACTACGAGCGTCGTGATCGCTGCTCGTGTCGGTGGACGTCCGGTGCGTCGATGTGCGGTGTAGTCCCACTTACAGGCGATGAACCTACGATGCCAGATGAGCAGGGTGCCCGGCGTGACCAGGAAGACCTCCCGCCAACGGTGACGATCAACTAACCCGGATAAGGCGCGAGCCAGAACCGGTCAGCGGGTTCGTAGTGGGTCGGACCCGTCAGCTGCCGTCGCAGTATGGCGTTCTCGTGCCGTAGCACGAGCAGTTCGGCATCCTTGACCGCCTCGCTGCGCAGCAGCACCGACGGGACGGCCAGCAGCTTCCTGGTCACCTTGCACAGCAGAGACACGATCATCAGGCCATGCTCCCAGCACAGTGGCACCCCTCGTTCTACCAGCGGCGACGACTTTTCGAGCGGTACAAGGTCGAACGCGTTGGTCACGCTGAGGTAGGCCAGTCGAAGCAGCATGGCTGGTCATCATTCGGCGCTCATCCGCAGCGGCATGATCGACATTCATGCCGTGCTTGTCGACAACAGGGCGAGATCACGACCGCGTTTGTCCACGAGCTCCACAGATGTCCTCACCTGGATGGATGAGATTGTCGGCAACCACAGGGTTACGGGACGGGCAACAGGCACGTGGACGGATGCGGCGCGAGCCCAAGTGGGCGCAGCGAGTCCGATCAGGCTCGCACCACTGCCTTATCGAGAGGGGTCAGTCCGTTGATGACTCCTGGTTTGCCAAGTTCTTCTCGAGCAGGAGCAGGGTGATGCGGGCCGAGAGGATGTCACGGTGCTCGGGGTCCAGTACCCTCTCGCGATCTGCCAGCACCGCCTTCAACTCGGTGACCGCGCGAGTGGGGTCACCGGCCGCGATCCATGCATAGGCGATGTTGCCGCGGGCGGTCAGGGTGTGCGGGTGGTCGGGACCCCACACCCGTAGAGCGTCGGTGAGCAAGGCCTTATGCTCGATGAGCGCGCGAGCTGGATCGCCTGCCTTGTCCAACCAGCAAGAACTCCTAACAAAAACGACGGAATAGCTTGATCACCTGGGTTGTTGATCAGGGCGTGAGGAAGGGGCAGCAGCCACCCTGGATCGTGTCCGACGAGTTGTGGCGACGTGTCGAGCCGCTGTTGCCGGTTGTCCAGCACGACCCCCGTCATCCTGGTCGTCCTCGACTGGATGACCGCAAAGCGTTGTGCGGCATCCTGTTCGTGCTGTACACGGCCATTCAGTGGGAGTTCCTGCCGCAGGAGCTGGGCTTCGGCTCCGGTATGACCTGTTGGCGGCGGCTGCGGGACTGGAACGACGCCGGGGTATGGCAACGCCTGCACGAACAACTCCTCGCCGAGCTCAACGGTGCCGGCGCGCTGGACTGGTCGAGGGCGGTGATCGACGGCTCGCACCTGCGGGCCATGAAGGGCGGCCCACAACCGGACCGAGCCCGATCGACCGTGCCAGATCTGGCTCGAAGCACCATCTGATCACGGAAGCGCACGGGATCCCGCTGGCGGTGTCGCTGACCGGCGGCAACCGCAACGACGTCACCCAACTGATGCCCTTGATCCAGGCCGTCCCCGCGGTCCGGGGCCGTCGCGGTCGTCCACGCCGACGGCCCGACGCGCTCTACGCCGATCGCGGCTACGACCACGACAAGTACCGCAAGCAAGTACGAGACGTCGGGATCACGCCGTTCATCGCTCGCCGCGGTCAGGAGCACGGCTCGGGGCTGGGCGTGCACCGCTGGGTCGTGGAGCAGACGTTCGCGCTACTGCACTGGTTCCGGCGGCTGCGCATCCGGTGGGAGATCCGTGACGACATCCACGAGGCCTTCCTGCGCTTGGCGTGCGGCATCGTCTGCTTCCGCCGCCTGGCCAATCTCGGACTTTGTTAGGAGTTCTAAGCCAAGTTGCCGCGGACGGTCAAGGTCTGCGGGTGACCGGAACCCAGTACGCGCAAGACATCTGCGTAAAGAACTTCGTACTCTGCGGCGGCGCGGGCGGGATCCCCGTCCTCACCGCGCCACCGAGCCAGGTTGCTGCGGTTAATCAGGGTCTCGAGATCGTCAGGTCCCAACACCCGCTCCATGTCCGCCAGCACCGTCTCCAACTCGGCGACCGCGTCGTCTGAATCACCTGCCTCGCCCAGGACGCAGGCCAGGCTGGCACGGGTGGTCAGGGTATTGGGGTGTCCTGGCCCCAACAACCGTATCGACTCGGCCAGCACCGCCTCCAGGTCTTCGACCACTTCGTACGGATCTCCGGTCATACCTCGCCAATGAGCGATCTCGTGGAGGATGTCCAGGAGGTCGGGGTGGTCCTCGTGCAGATGGGTGCGGGCCTGGTCGTGGAGACCGGTGAAATGGTCGACGGCAGCGGTCACCTGCCCAGACGCACCAAGGGAACCTCCGACGCGGAACAGAATCGGGTGCCCCTTCGGACGCCACAGCGCGGGAGTCGTGTTGGCATGCAAGATTCCGGTGGCGGTGCGCAGTGCCTGAACAAGTTGGGGATCGGTCGAGTCCACCTCGGGCCACACCGCGAGGAGAGCGTCAGCGGCCACCCGCGCCAAGCGGTCGATCTGGATGCTCGGGAGGTCGTCACGAACTGCGCGCTGCACCAAAGCGTGCGTGGCGATGTGTAGGGGCGTGCCGGATCCAGTGCGACGAGGTTGAGCCGGTGGAGACAGCCGAACCCGTCCCGTACTTCTGATCTGCCGACGTCGCGACGCAGGACTTGGGCCAGGTACTCCAGGACCGGTGGGCTGGTGAACACGGACAAGGGGGTGCCGTTGGGGTCCAGCAGGCTGGCCAACTCCAGCAGCAGACGGGCCAAGTCCTGTGGTGGGAGCTGATCGGCGTGCTCGATGGACATCGACCAGGTTGTGGCCACAGTGCGCTGGTGCTTGTCGGGCAGCACAAGACCGTCGAGCACAAGGCCGCGGGGTCACCGTCGGAAGGCGTGGCGAACCGTCGGGACGTCCGAGGTTCCGTCGCCGGCCGGACCGGACAGGTCGTGAACCCGAGCGACGGCGCGGGCGAGGGGACTCGGGCGGCATGACCGGCCGCGCACCTCTCCCGTCACGCGATCGGTCGATGTATTTGCTCCCGGCCGCCGCTGCTCCGGTGCTATCGCCGGAGCAGCGGCGGCGGGTGGGCTTCGACGCCGAACTCGGCCCCGTCGTGGGGTCATTGTGCACCGGCTACGGCGGCCTGGATCTCGGCGTGCTGGCCGCGTTCGGCGGCGGCCGAGTCACCTGGGTCGCCGACCCCGACCCGCACATCACGCAGGTCCTCGACGCCCGTCTGCCGGACGCGCCGAACCTCGGCGACCTCCGGCGTATCGACTGGACCGCGGTCGAGCCGATCGACGTGCTCGTCGTCGGGTTCCCTTGTCAGGACATTTCCGCCGCGGGCAAGCGCGCGGGCATCGAGAGGGGAGGCCGCAGTGGACTCTGGACCGACATCGTGGCGGGCGTTCGCGTACTACGACCCGCGCTCGTCGTGGTGGAGAACGTCGCCGCGCTTCGCTGGCGCAACGGAGGACTCCACCGTGTACTCGGCGACCTGGCCGAAGCGGGGTATGACGCGCTCTGGCGTAGCGTCCGCGCCGCCGACGTCGGTGCCGCGCACCGCCGCGAAAGGGTGTTCCTGCTCGCTTGGCTACGCGAGCCCCGCGCTGGCCGACGAGGCGGAGATGCTGCCGACGCCGACCGCGCACGACGGCTCCTCCAATGGCATCAGCGCCGCCAGCAGGCAGGGTGGCCCGTCGTTGCCGGTCCGGCTGCGGCTGTTACCGACGCCGACGGCCTCGGACGCGAAGAACTGCACTCACCGGACGCAGACCGGTGGCCAGTCACTGCCCGACGCGGCCCGGCTGTTGCCGACTCCGCGAGCCTCGGACACCGGGACGGCGGGTCGCAGGGCCGGAGCGGGTTTCCGGCCGTCGCTGTCACAGCAGGTACTCCCGCTGGCCGACCCCGAGGCGTTCCTGCCGACACCGCGAGCGACGGACGGGACGAAAGGCTGTCCGGCACAGCGAGGGTCCAAGGGCGACCTGATGCTGCCCTCGGCGGTCATCCGTCTGCTCACCCCGCCGGCGCAACACCGAGCCGAGGACGAGGAGACCGACGCCATCTCGTAGCGGTTCCCGACCTCGACGTCGAGACGAGGTCGGCATCGGGCGTCGAGTCGGCGCCGGTGAACTGGGGTGTCTACGAGGCGGCGATCCGCCGCTGGGAAGCGGTGCTGGACCGACCGACACCACACCCGACCCAACCCGGCAACCATAGCCGCCCGGTCCTCGCGCCCGCCTTCGTCGAGCACCTCATGGGCCTGTCCGAGGGATGGGTCACCGACCTTCCGCTGCCTCGTACCGCGCAGCTACGGGCGTTGGGTAACGGAGTGGTTCCCCAGCAGGCCGCCTATGCGGTGGCGCTGCTGCTGGACGATCTCGCCGAACTTCTCGACATCAACACCGACACCGATCACCGGTCGCCGACCGGGCAGGAGGTGACCGCGGCATGACCACGACAAGCCTGACGACACCCGATACCGGACCCGCCTTGCGGCTGCTGTCCCTGGGCGCCGGAGTGCAGAGCACGACCGTGCTGCTGCTCGCGTGCGAAGGCGAAATCCCGCGCTTCGACGTCGCCCTTTTCGCAGACACCGGCTGGGAGCCCCGCGCCGTCTACGCGAACCTCAAGCGGCTGTCCGCGCACGCCGAGAAACATGGCATCCCGGTGCGCCAGGTCTCGGCAGGCAACATCCGCGCCGACGCCCTCGACCCCAAGCACCGCTTCGTGTCCATGCCCCTGCACACCCTCAACCCGGACGGGTCGCGGGGCCTCGCGAGGAGGCAATGTACTGCGGAATACAAGATCACCCCGCTCAAGAAGGCCGCGCGGGAGCTACTGGGATATCCGCACCCACGCCGGGTGCCACGCGGGGTGTACGCCGAACAGGCAATCGGCATCAGCACCGACGAGTTCACCCGCGCCAAGGACTCCGGGCTTCGGTTCCTGCGCAACGTCTTCCCGCTGATCGACCTCGGCTTCGACCGGGCCCGGTGCATGGAGTTCCTGGCCGACCAGGGTTTCGGGGAGACGGTCAAGAGCGCGTGCGTCGGGTGCCCGTTTCACGGCAACGCGGGCTGGCGTTGGGTGCGTGACCACGACCCGGACGGTTGGGTGGAAGCGGTCGAGTTCGACCGCGCCATCCGGCACGGCTACCCGCGCGCTACCACCCAGGGGCAGGAGTTGCGCGGGCAGTACTTCCTGCACCATTCCTGTCGTCCGCTGGACCAGGTCGACCTCGACGCGCCCGCGAAGCCGAGGGCCAAGAAGCACCTGCGGCTGATCACCGTCGACTCGGCACAAGGCATCGCCGACAGCGTCGAGGACGAAGACCCGGACGGGTGCTCGCCATGGTCGTGCCGTTCCGGCGAGCCCGTCACCGCGACACGTCGAGCGCGGATCACGAACCTCGCGAGCGTGCCGCATGAGCACCGCGAACACCTCGCGACGGCCGCAGTTCGCGTCGGCCCCACCGGTCTCATCGCCCTGCCGGTGGGGCCGGGTGGTGGGCTCTCGGCACGCGGTGCTCGCTGCGATGGCGATGGCGATGGCGATGGCGATGGCGATAGTGTTGTATCTGCTCTCGGTCGTCGCCGCCAACATGGCCTCAGTGCACTGGCAACCGCTTGTCATCGGCGGGCTCACGTCGTAGGACGGATCTACCTGCTGATCCATTCGGGCGGAAAAGGGGATGAGAACGTACGCAGTCTTTGGGCACCTGGACTTCCAAAGCATGTGGACCACTCTCGCCCCTGCCCTAGTTGCCGCGGCTGCCGCCCTCGGCGGCGTAACCGTGGGTGCTTTCTTGGAGCCGATCAAGATGCGTGCTGCGCACAGGACACGGCTTCGGCAGGAACGGCTTGACCGTTGCGTACAACTTGTCGAGGCGACCAACGAAGTGCGCGGACTGGCCGTTGCACTGAGCCGCCTCCATCGCAACGTGCCGTACGAACCCGGTGTAGATGTTCAAGTTGACTGGGCTGATGTGAACCAGCGCTTTCGTACTGCCCGAGCACAGGTGCGCACGCTGGCGGGTGTACTCCGCGTCTACGGGCCGGATGACCTCGCGGACAAGGCTCAAGCTGTCAGGGATGCAGGGGCTGCGCTTGCCTGGACGAGGTCCCCCCAGGCTTCGCATGAACCAGTACAGGAACGCGACGATGAGAACTTGGATCGAGTTGGTGGCCCTACGCGGATCTCGCCGGAGATGCGGCGCGCTGTGAGCGAACTAGATCAGCTCTTGTCTGAGTTCACCGATCTTGCGCGCGTGCAATCCAGGTGAGGGGTGACACACTGGCCCCGCTGCTGTGCGAGCTGACCAGCACCTTCTACTGTAAGTCTCCATCAATGCCGGAGCGCTTCAGATGGTGATCTGGTGGCGTAGCACCAGGATCTCTACGTCTTTGTCCCGGTCGCTCATGGGGAGCAGGCGTAGTAGGGCGAATGCGTTGGTCACGCTGAGGTAGGCCAGCCGAAGCAGCATGACCGACCATCATGCCGTCCTTATCGGCAGCAACGCGAGATCACAACTGCTTGGTGCATGGTCGCCGAAGACCCTTTGTCACCTGCGCGGATGAGGTTATCAGCAGGCACAGGGCGCGGCGGTGACGTCGTAGCCGGCGACGAGGACGGCCGCGCCAGCGGTGAGCGGTGGTGTCGCCACACCGCCATTGTGTCGCAGCGCCGTCCGGTTCCGCCGTCGTTCGCGACGGGCAGCATCCACAGTGGACGAACGCCTCGTGGCTCCACGCGAGCCGGTCCCTACGCGGGACTGGTTCACCCGGATGGGGGTTGACCGCGCGTGGGGGATCAGGGCCGAACCGGACATCTACCTGACGGGCCTGGTACGTGGTAAGACCGACCCAGTTGTCCCCTGATCACTGGAGCACACTTGTCCTTCCGGCGTAAGCAGACGGTGGCCGCGGCTTCGGTGACGGTGTTGAGCATCCTGGTCGCCGTCGCGGTGAATCTGCTGACCTCTGGCTGGAGCTGGGCGATCTTCGCCGTGCTGGCGGCGTTGTCGGCGGTGTGGGTGGTGCTCGCGATGTGGCAGTCGACTCCCAGCCGCCCCAAGCAGCTCGCGCCGGTGCTGCCCGGCACCCAAGGCGCGTTCGTCGCCAGGCCGGATCTCACCGACCGGATCGTTCAGCACCTGCTGAGCGGCAAATCCGGCAGGAAGGTGGGCATCACCACCGGCATCACCGGCGCGGGTGGCTTCGGCAAGACGACGTTGGCCTACGAGGTATGCCGGCATCCTCAAGTCGAGAAGACGTTCGACAAGATCTACTACGCCACAGTGGGCCAGGAGGTGTCGGGCGCCGGACTCGCCGACATCATCAACGACGTCAGCGAGCAGATCGAGCACCAGCGTCCAGGCCTCACCCGTCCGGAGCAGGCGGGCACGCACCTGGGCGCGCTGCTGAAGAACCAAGGCCGTTCGCTGTTGCTGGTGGACGACGTTTGGACAGTCGAGCAGTTGCGGCCGTTCCTCAACGCGGGCCGCGGATGCACCCTGCTGATTACCACCAGGATCCCGAGCCTGCTGCCTGCCGATTCGCAGCCGATCAAGGTCGACCAGATGACCCGCGACCAGGCGCGGATACTGCTCACCAACGGGGTAACCGACTTGCCGGAGGCGACCAGGGAGCAGTTGCTGGACGTCACCGGTCTGTGGCCGCTGGCGCTCAGCCTGACCAACGGCGCGCTCCGCATCGCGTCGGAAGTTGACGTCACGGCGCGAGAGTTGGTGCGGCGGCTGCGGGAACTGGGCCCGGCCGCATTGGACGTGACCGACGCGGCCCGCCGGGAACGAACCGTCGGCGCGACGCTGGAGGCGTCGCTGAGTCTCCTCGGTGCCCGCCGCGCCCAAGTGGTCGACCTGGGAATTTTTCCGGAGGACATGGAGATCCCCCAAAGTCTCGTGGCGCTGTTGTGGTCGCGGACCGCGGGACTGTCGGCCGATGAGACCGACTCGCTGTGCGGTGAGCTGGCCCAGCTGTCGGTGATTACTCGGCTCGGCGCCCCCGCTCGGCTGCGGCTGCACGACGTCATCCGGCTTTACCTACGCAACGAGTGCGGCCCAGACCGGCTGGTGAAACTGCACAACGCTTTCCTGGAGGCCGCGGCCGAGACCCTGCCGGAACCACAGCGGCGGCCGTTGGAATGGTGGACGATGCCAATGTCGGCCGAGCACCTGTGGCGCACGCTGGCCTACCACTTGGCCGGAGCGGGACGGACCGACGAGTTAGCAACGCTGACCACCGTGCCGGAGTGGGTGGTCCGGAAGCTGAGCCGGTTCGGCCCGGTCTCGGTGGCCGAGGACCTCGGCATGGCGGACACCGAGCGGGGTCGCGAGCTCAGCCGTTTCCTGGAGCAGCTTGGCCACCAGTTGACCCCGACCATGCCGGAGCGGGCGGTGGTGACCGCACTCGCGCACCGCCTGAAGCCCTACCCGGCCCTGCGTGACCTCAGGGAAGCCGCCGAGGCCGAGGTCGCCGACGATCCGCGGCTGGTGCCCTACCAGGACTTGCCGGATCTGCCCGATCCGGCGTTGAACCGGGTGCTGGTCGGGCACGACGACGAAGTGAACGCGTGCGTGTTCGCGCCGGACGGCTCGTGGCTGGTGTCGGTGGGCGACGACAGCATGATCCGCGTCTGGCACCCGGTGAGCGGCAGGCTCCTCCACGTCTTGCCCGGACGGCACCGCCTCACCAAGTGCGTGGTGTCCCCGGACGGCAAGTGGCTGGCAACGGCAGGCTCGGCCAGCGACGTGGACGTGTGGAACACCAGCACGTGGCACCGTCACCGGACGCTGACCGGCCACCGCGGCACCGTCAACGACTGCGCGTTCCTGTCGGACGGTCGCACCGTGGTTACCCTGGCCGAGGACAAGACCTTGCGGTTCTGGGACGTGGCCACCGGCCGTCAACAGCGGTTCCTGCAAACCCCCGGAGAACTGGTGGGATTCGCCTTGCTGGGCGACCACCGGGCGTTAATCATCGACCAAGCAGAGGTGAAGGTCTGGGACCTCACCAACGGTAACCAGGTCGCCTTCCCCCTTGCCCACCAACCGGACTACCGCGGGTGCTCAACCAGTCTGGACAGCCGGTGGTGCGTGCTAAGCGAGGGAGCGAACCTGTCCGTCCATGAGCTAACCGACCTGCACCGACCGCCGCGGATCTTGTGGCACCAGTCTGACGTCACCGCCGTGGAGTTCGCCGCCGACGGTTCGGCGCTGGCCATCGGCGGAGACGACGGAACGATCACGATCTGGGACACGGCCGATTGGCGGGTGCGCGCTCGGATCGCCGCGCATCCCACGGCGATCTACGGCTTGGCGTTCAACCACGACGACACGCAACTGGCCTCAGCCGGTGCCGACGACACGGTCCGGTTGTGGAATCCCCGACTCGCCAAGGACACCGAACGCCCCGATCCGCTCGGCTCCTCGATCCACGGCTGCGTGGCTCCGGCGGACGGTGCTTGGCTGGCGGTCTCGACGTCCGACGCCATCAAGGTGTACGACGCAGGATCCACGATGCTCCGCGAGACACTCGGTTTCGCATCGAGCGGATACAGCTTGGCGTTGTCGGCCGCCACCGGTTTCCTGGCCATCGACACGTACAGCAGCGTGTTGATCTGCGCACAGGGCTCGTGGGGGGACCTCCGTCGCGTCGGTGTGCCCCGTGGGTTCGGGATCAACCAGTTGTCGGCGGGCGGCACCTTGCTGTGCGCCTCTCGATATGGCGACGAAGTCGCGGTCTGGGACATGGCCACCTGGTCACCACCGACCTACCTCGAGGTCACCGCTGTCGGTGTCTGCGTGCTACGGGAGTCGAAGGCTGAGCGGCCACGGCCCAGGAGGCGTCCCGCGTCGCGGTCCGCCCGGTTGCTCCAGCGGCTGCGCGACCGCCGGAACACCAGGCGAACCGTTGATGCCGTCGCCGTCGCGCCGGACGGCGGGTGGGTGGCGATCGCGGTGGACGAAGTCATCCATGTCGTCGAGTCGGGCTCCTGGACCACCGTGGCGACCCTGCGAGTCGACCAATCCGCGGACGTCATGGTGGCGGCGCCGAACCGGAGGTGGCTCGCGGCCGTCGACGGTAGGCAGGTGAAGCTCTGGGACACCGGGGACTGGAAGTCAGCGGTGGAGTTGCCGCCCCATCGCGCCAGGGTGGGCAAGTGCGTCTGGTCGCCGAACGGCGAACTGCTGGCCACCATCGCCGAGGACCGGCGGATCCGGGTGTTCAGCGGTCCCAACTGGTCGTGCTTGACCGAGGTGCAGGTCGACGGCGAACTGGCCGAGATCGCCTGGCTCGGCAACGACCGCCTGGCGGCCATCGGCAGCGGCGGCGTTTACTGGTTCGACTACATCAGGGGCACTGCGGATCCGCGATGACCGCCGCTGATGGCGCTCCGTGAAATGGGTCCTGTCGCTGATTGCGTGATCAACATCGTTGGGTCCACTGCGAACGAAGGTTCATCGGTCTGCGATCATGATTTGAATGTGATCATGATCGGTTAGCGGATCTGTTGCCGCACTTAGCCGGAGTGGTGGTCGAGAAGGTCGAGCAGGCTCCGGGCGGCGTGCGGATCTGGGCATGTGCCATGGCGAGTGCGGGTGCTTGTTCATCGTGTGGGGTCGGGTCGCCTCGGGTTCACAGCCGCTATGACCGTCGGGTCGCCGACGTTGTGCTTGCCGAAAACTACGTCCTTGCTGGTCAGGCGGCGTGGTGGTACTAGTTCAGGATGCCGCCCAGTCGTTGTCGTCGGCGGACGTCAAGATGGGTAATCTGGGGTTGGTCGGTGATCGGTGGTGGCAGTGGGTGCAGTGGTCGTGCGTTGGCGATGCCTTGGTGGGGTCGGTGGGTGTTGTAGAACTGCTCGTACTCCCGGAGCACGTGGAGTAGATGCTGGTGGTTCCAGATGAGTGTGCGGTCGAGGAGTTCGCTGCGGCAGGTTTTGATCCACCGTTCCATGATCGCGTTCATCCGCGGGATCCGGACACCGCTGAGGACAACCCGGATGCCTGCATCGGCGAGGACGGTGGCGAACAGGGCGGGGAACTGCTGTCGCGATCGCGGATCAGGAACCGCACGGAGTTGCCTGCGTCGTCGAGGTCCATGACTAGGTTCTTCGCGGCCTGGGTGACCCAGGCCGCGGTCGGGTGTGCGGTGGCGCCCAGGACGCGGATTCGGCGGCTGCTGTGTTCGATGACCGCGAGTACGTATAGGCGGGTGCCGTTCAGGGTCGAGACTTCGAAGAAGTCACAGGCCAGCAGGGCTTGGGCCTGAGAGCGGAGGAAGCCCGCCCAAGCGGTGGAAGTGCGATCGGGTGCTGGGTCGATTCCGGTGTCTTTGAGGGTCTGCCATACCGTGGATGCGGCGACTGTGATGCCGAGCACGAGTAGTTCGCCGTGGATGCGGCGGTAGACCCAGGCGGGGTTCTCCTGTGCCAGGCGACGCACGAGGAGCCGGATCGAGCGCACGGTCCGTGGTCGTCAGGGCGCTGGGGTCGAGATCGGGCGGCGTGGTGGCGTGCGAGCAGGTCCCGATGCCAGCGCAGCACCGTTTCCGGGCGTACTGGCAGCTGAAGCTGACGAAGCGCTCTCAGCGGGGGCTGGTGCAGCAGTGCCGCGAAGAATGCCCGATCGGCGGGGAGGAGTCGCAGTCGAGTCTTGCCCAGTTGGCGTTCCAGCACGGTGATCTGGTGCCGCAGCACCAGGATCTCCACGTCCTTGTTTCGGTCGCTCATGGGCAGCAGACGCAGCAGCGCGAACGCGTTGGTCACTCTGAGGTAGGCCAGTCGAAGCAGCGTGACCGATCATCATGCCGTGCTTACCGGTAGCAGCATGATCACGACTACATCCGCGCGTTGGCCTCGGCGGGACCCTCTGTCACCTGCGCGGATGAGGTTTTCGGCAGGCACAAGGCCAGCCGTAGCAGCACGGCTGGTCATCATGCCGTGCTCGTCAACAACAGGGCGAGATCACAATCGCGTTCGCCCAAAGGCCCTGCAGATCTTTTCACCTGCATGGATGAGGTTCTCGCAGGCACAGCGTTAGGTCATGCCGTCGCGCTCCGCGGCAGAGCGGCGATCACCTGTCGACCAAAAGACTGATCGACTGATATGTGATCTGCGTAATGCGTTGCTCTCAAATCTCACTCTGCGTGCACGGTCGAGCGTGTCCGTTGCGGCAACTTCGTCACCTGGTGCAACTGGTCCGTTTGGTCGTCTACCGGTGATGTGAAATCCGAGTCATAGTTCTGCCTCGGATCGGGGGGATCACTTCACGACGTGGGCCGGGGTGAGACTCGGCTTGGGGGGCTATAAGCATGCGTTCGCGCGCTACGGCGCTGGGCTTTGCCCTGCGCACTTTCGTTCTGAGCCTCGTGCTCGTGGTCGGGGGCGGAGGATTGCCGGTCTTCAATGCCGTGGCTGCTTCGGCAGCTGTGCCTGACGAGGCTGTCGACGAAACCACCGCGGTCGCACTGGCGACACGACACGGGAAGTCGATCCGGATCACTGAGGTTGCCCCCTTGAATCGGACACCCTGATCCCAGACAGCGATCTGGGGAAGGATGTTCCTCGTGTCAGGCAAGTCGAAGTACCCCGAGCAGTTCCGCAAGGACGCGGTCGCGTTGGCCACCTCCTCCGACCGGCCGTTGCGTCAGGTCGCCCGCGAGTTGGGCGTGAACCACGAGACCCTGCGCAACTGGGTCACAGCCGCCGAACGCACCCAGGTCACACCGTCGGAGGCGTCCTCGGCAGCCGACCAGGCCGAACTGCGCGCCCTGCGCAAGCGGGTGGCGGAACTGGAGTTGGAGAAGGACATCCTGCGCAAGGCAGCCGCGTATTTTGC
>JAEBDY010000029.1:0-54809 GCA_049997955.1 Umezawaea sp. cmx-9-4
GGCACCCCCGGCACCCCCGGCACCCCCGGCACCCCCGGCACCCCCGGCACCCCCGGCACCCCCGGCACCCCCGGCACCCCCGGCACCCCCGGCACCCCCGGCACCCCCGGCACCCCCGGCACCCCCGCTCGCGTCATTGTCTCTACCCTCGCTCCCGGTTTGTCAAGGCGGGAAAGATGCCTTGACAAACCGGGAGCGGGGATGAGGGCGCTTCGGATCGGGGTGGCGGAGGGGGACCGCGCCGGGTCGGCTGCTTGCTTCTGTTCACCCCTGGCCCTTGTGTCTACAAGGGACTCAAAGTGCCGCTCCTGCGGCTCTGAGATATCCGTCGATCGAGGGTTGAGTTGTACCTCGAACGGGTAAAGGCATCACATGACCTCCCCGTGGACCGTGGGTGTCGAGCAGGAGCTGTTCCTGGTGGACCCCGAAACACGTCGTCCGGTTCCCCTCGCGCCTGAAGTGGTCGCGGAGTCCGGCGAAGGCTTCGACGTGCAGCGTGAGTTGACGCCGTTCCAGATCGAGGTCGCCACACCGGTCTGCCGGACGCCCGCCGAGCTGGTCGACCAGATCCGGGCGGGCCGTGAGCACCTGGCGAAAGCCGCCAAGGCGGTCGGGTGCAGGCTCATGGCTTCCGCCATCCCGCCGCTCGGCAAGGCCGGGCCGCCGCCGGAGTCCGACGACCCCCGGTACCGGTTGATGGAGCACTCGCACCGCAAGCTCCTCGGCGGGCAGGGTGTGTGCGGGTGCCACGTCCACGTCGGTGTTCCCGACCCCGACACCGCGATCATGATCTCGAACGCGATCCGCCCCTGGCTGCCCACCCTCCTCGCGCTGACGGTGAACTCGCCCGTCATGGACACCGAGGACACCGGGTACGCGAGCTGGCGCTCGATGATCTGGTCGCGCTGGCCGGGGGCCGGGGCGCCGCCGCACTTCGAGTCCGCCGCGCACTACGAGCGGCTGGTGAAGGCGTTGATCCGCTCGGAAGCGCTGCTGGACAAGGGGATGGTGTACTGGGACATCCGCCCGTCCGAGAACCACCCGACCGTCGAGGTCCGGGTCGCCGACCTGCCGCTGACCGTGACGGAGGTCGCGGTGTTCGCCGAACTGGTCCGGGCGCTCGCGGCCACCGCCGCGGCGGATCCGCCGCGCGACGAGCCGGTGGACCCGATGCTGCTGCGGGCGGCGTCGTGGCGGGCCGCTCGGGACGGCATCGACGGGCAGGGGGTCGACCTGCGGACGGGGGCCCTGGTGCCCGCGCACGAGCAGGCCGCCCACCTCGTGGCGTACACCTCCGACGCGTTGCGCAGCGTCGGGCAGTTGTCCACTGTGGAAGAGCACCTGGCGTGGCTGCGCGCCAACGGGTCCGCTGCCACCCGGCAGCGGCGGGCTCTCCAGCGGGACAGCGATCCGCGGACGCTCGTGGACCAGTTGGTCGAGTGGACCCTCGACTAGGGATGACCGCCCGCGGCCAGCGGGTCTACCGTAGGTGAACTGCCGGCCCCGGCAGTCGAAGTGAGAGGAGTCCGGTGTGCCCGATCCCACAGCGACGGGAGCGACCGCGCCTCAGCCCGCCGTCCTGGCATCCGTGAGGGTGAACCCCGCGGAGCCCGGCCTGGTGGTGCTGCACGTGTCCGGCGAGCTGGACACCACGAGCGCCCAGGAGCTCGCCCTGCCGCTGCAGGACCAGCTGACCGAGGCGAACAAGACCGTGGTCGTCGACCTCGGTGGTGTGCGGTTCCTCGGTTCGGCGGGCCTGGAGGCTCTGGTCGTCGGCCAGCAGCGGGCGACCGAGCTCGGCATCGGGTTCGTGGTCGTCGCGTCCAGCCGTGCGGCACTGCGACCCATCGAGGCCACGGGACTCGACTCCGTGTTCACGATCGTGAGCACCGTCGAGGAAGCCGCGGCGAAGCACGCGGGCTAGACCAGCGAGCGCCTGACGGTCCGGATGGCGCAGCGCACCGCACCCACCGTGGGCAGTGCGCTGCGCCCCGGCTCGACCACCCAGCGCGACGCGCCGGTCTCGATCCGCCGGGGGCCGTCCCAGCAGCGGACCGACGGCGGCAGCACGTAGCGCTGCGGCGGTTCGGGCTCGGGGTTCGCCAGGAACAGCCAGCGGCTGCGCGCCGCCGCCAGGATCGGCCCCAGCGGGCCCGCGAACCTGAGCTGGTGGCTCACCTCGCCAGCCCACCCGGCGGGCACCTCCACCGCGACCACGCCTTCGTCGAGCAGGAGCGCGTCGTCGTTCCAGTTCCACATGCCGGGTGATCTTCAGGCCGGCACGTGTCCAGGACGTGTCGTGACGCAGCGTGGCGTGTTACGGGGTGTTTCAGACCTCGCCGATGTCCTCGAACCACAGCTCCGGCCGGGCCGCGATGAAGTCCGTCATGAGCGCCACGCACTCCGGGTCGTCCAAGACCGTGATGCCGACGCCGTGCTCCGCGAGCCAGTCGTGGCCGCCGGAGAACGTCGTGGCCTCGCCGATCACGACGTGCGGGATGCCGAACTGGCGCACCAGCCCGCTGCAGTACCAGCACGGCGACAACGTCGTGACCATGATCGTGTCGCGGTAGCTCGCCCGCCTGCCCGCGTTGCGGAACGCGGCGGTCTCCCCGTGGGTGGAGGCGTCGCCGTCCTGCACCCGCCGGTTGTGGCCGCGGCCGAGCACGGTCCCGTTCGCGTCGAACAGCGCCGCGCCGATCGGGATCCCGCCTTCCGCGAGCCCCGCCCTGGCCTCTTCCACGGCTACCGCGAGCATCTCCTGTGCGTCCATCGGCTCACGCTAGCGCTCACCCGGCGCCGAAGCAGACGAAGCCGACGCTCGCCGAGTAGGCCATGTCGTCGCCGTTCGCCGAGTGCTCCCGCTGCGCCTCGGCGAGCGCGACCGCGGGCGACACGCCCTCGCCGAGCCTGCGGTGCAGGTCGACCATCAGCGGTGTCGTCATCTCGGTGGGCACGGGCATGACCGGCGCGATGAGCGTGGCCGTGCCCAGCCCCAGCAACGCCGCCGTGAAGCCCATCAGCTCGTCACCCGGTCGCACCGCGGACATCCCCGAGTCGCACGCCGACAGCACGACCCGCACGGGCGGGGTGCGCAGGCGTTCCAGGTCGTAGACGGTCAACGGCCCGTCGGCCAGTTCCAGCGCGGAGAACAGCGGGTTGTCCGCGCGGAACGAGCCGTGCGCGGCCACGTGCGCCAGCGGCGCGCCGTCCATCGCGGCGGCGACCTCGTCGACGGTGGCCCCCTGGTCCACGAGCACCCGCGCGCCCGGCACGTGCTCGGCGACGGCGGCGATCTCGGTCGGCGCGGCGGGCAGCCGGGGTCCGGCGGCCAGCACGGACCGGTCGTCCGGCCGCGGCACGCGCGACTGCGTGGCGGCTCGCAGCCACACCGTCGCCGACGGCGCGACCGTCACGGACCGGCCCTCGTTGCCCGGCAGGACCGACCACGGCAGGCCGTTGAGCACACCGGTCGGCACGATCACCAGCGCGCGGCCGTCGACCCGCTTGCGCAGCGGCCCGAGCAACCGCTCCGCCAGCCGGTTCGCGGCGTGCGCGGAGGTGGCCCGCAGGTGCGACCGGTCGACCGAGGTCGGCAGGGTCACCATGCGGTGCAGCGCGAAGCGCAGCAGCCGGATCTCCCGCACCGCGCCCTCGACGTCACCGAGCCGGTGCAGCGACGCCCGCCCGCCCGCCACCACGACGGCCAGCAGCTCGTCGTCGAAGTTCACGTACTCCACCAGCGCCGCCTCGCCCAGCGCCCACGCCAGGTCCCGCACGGCGGGCGGCCGGTGGATCGCGCCGCCGCCGCTGACCTGACGGCTCAGGTCGCGGACCCGCTGCTCCATCCGCACCTGACGCTGCCGCAGCGTCCCGGAGGCCCTGCCCGCCAGCAGCGCGCCCTCCAGGTCCGCGGTCACGGCGCGCAGCTCGGCCAGCGCGTCGGCCACCGCGGAGTCCTCCGGCGGCCGCGCGGGCGTCATCCGCAACGCGCCTGCCCGCCAGCTCTCCGCCCAGCTCAGCACCTTCGCCGCGTGTCCGGTCGCGACCGCCCCGCGCAGCCCCTCCAACGCCAGCGCCTTGCCCTGCGCGCCGGACAGCGCCCGCAGCTCCGCCGCGCCCAGCGACACCCGGTACTCGTCGAGCAGCGCCAGCCCGCGCCGCAACGCCGTCTGCGCGCCGCGCGCGTTGCCGTCCAGCTCGCGGCGCAGCGCCTCGGCGTACCAGCCCTGGGCGCGGTTCGCCGCCGGGCCACCTCGCCTGGCCGCGCCCGCGACCTCCAGGTGCTCGCGCGCCAACGGGGCGTTGCCGAGGTCGCGGGCGATCAGCGCCGCGTCGACCCGCGCCTCCAGGCCGGGCGTCCGCCAGCCCAGCTCGTCCAGCCGGTCCGCCACCTTCGCCATCGCCGTGCCCAGCGCCCGCGACCGCTGCCCGCTCAGGTACGCCGCGTGCAGCTCGACGTGCCGGGCGCCCGCCTCCCACACCTCGCGCTTCTCCCGCCGGAACCCCTTGCGCGCCAACGCCGCCGTTTCCACGGCCTGGTCGAGGTCGCCCTCCAGCAACGCGATCCGCGCCCGGTAGAACAGCGCCTCCGACCGGCCGAGCACCAGGTTCCGGCCGCCCATCTCGGACAGCGCCCGGTCGGCGGCCGCGCGGGCCTCCTCGACCAGCGGCACCGACACCAGCAGCTCCAGCCGGTTGATCAGCAGCAGCGGCCGCGGCACCTCCAGCCGCCGGTACTCCAGGTCGGCCTCGGCGAACATCGTCAGCGCGCGCGGGATGTCCCCCGCCCGGACCGCCGAGATGCCCGCGTTCCACCGCACGTCCGCGACCGCCAGGTCCTGCCCCAGGTCCCGGTACAGCAGGGCGGCCCGGTCGAAGTCCTCGTCCGCCGCCCGCAGACCACCGGTGTACGCGCGCAGCAGACCGCGGTTGTTGAGCACCCGCGCCTCGGTGAGCCGGTCGTCGAACCGCCGCACGACCTCCACCGCCGCGTTGTACTCGCGCAGCGCCTCGTCGTAGCGGCACAGGAAGTGCAGCACGATCCCGCGGGTCGTCCGGCCCGCGCCCGCGTCCTGCCCGTGCAGGTCCGGCAGCGCCGCCGTGATCGCGCGCAGCGCCTGCACGTGGCGGCCGGTGTTGGACAGCACGAACGCCAGGCTCATCCGCGCCAGCGCCGTCAACCGCGCCGAATCCGCATTTCTCGCGATCCGCAACGACCGGCGCAGGTGCCGTTCGGCGGCGTCGAAGTCGTGCAGTTCGCGGAAGGACAGCCCGATGGCGCGTTCGGCGAGCGACGCCTCCTCGGCGTCGCCCTCCGCTCGTGCGCGACGCAGCGCCGAACGGCCCATCTCGATTGCCGCGTGCGGGTCACGTTGTCTCGCGTCCAGCGCATCGGCGGCGGAAACCTCGGCCACCGGGGCACTTTATCGGGCGGCCGTTTGGGAACGCCGTTGTGGTAGCTTGATCACGCTGTTCGGTTGCCGCATGTCCACCTCCGCGACGTTGTTGTGAGGCTTTGGTGTCAAAATCGTCGGACCGCGCCGAGCTTTACCTGAAAGCACTTGACCAGCTCATCGCCAAGGATGAACGCATTAGGCTGCACGCCGAACCCGGACGCGAGTTCCTGTTCCGACCGGGTCAACTGCTGGTCACCGCCGAAGACCTCCAGCGGGTAATCGCCAAACTCCGCGAAAACGGTTTCCGATTCGAATTGGGCAAGGGATTCCTCGGTTTGGAACGGGTGATTCTGCCCAACAATCGCGACGACATTCCGCGGATCGTCCGGCTGCTGCGCGACCCGAAGACGTGGCCAGGTGAGCGCATCCCGCTGGTGCAGCCCCACCACCTCACGGTCGGGTACGGCGGCAACATGCACGGCTGCCCCGGCGACCGCCCCCGCCCGACCGGCCCGCTGCCCAAGCCGGGCAACCAGGACCGCGGCAAGGGCGTGACGATCGGCGTGATCGACACCGGTATCTCCGCGACCGCCGGGACGGACCACCCGGACTGGCTCGCGGGCTGGTACACGCCTCAGGCCGACGACGTGGACGCGGCGTACGACCACGGCCACTTCTTCGCGATGCAGGGCGGGCACGGCACGTTCGTCGCGGGCGTCGCGCGGCAGGCCGCGCCGGGCGTCCGCTTCGACCCCGAGGTCGCGCTCGACCCGAACGGCCTCGGCGACGAGGAGTCGCTCGCCACCGCGATCACCGGGCTCGCCAAGGGCGTCCAGATCGTCAACATGTCCCTCGGCTGCTTCACCCTGGACAACGTGGCGTCCGAACCCGTCCGGCGGGCGGTCAACCTGCTGCCCAAGGACGTCGTGGTCGTCGCGTCAGCGGGCAACCAGGGCACCGAGCGGCCGAGCTGGCCAGGCGCGCTGGCCAACGTGGTCGGCGTGGCCGCGCTGGCGCTCAACGGCGACGGCACGACCATCCCGGCCTGCTACAGCAACCACGGCCACTGGGTGGACCTGTGCGCGACCGGCAACCGCAGCAGCACCTACCTCAAGGGCGAGTGGCAGCTGCCCGGCGAGCCGACGCCGGAGGCGTTCGACCGGTACGCCTACTGGGCGGGCACGTCCTTCGCGACCCCGCACGTGTCGGGCACCATCGCCGCGCTCATGACGACGAACGGGATCAGCGCCCCGCAAGCCCGTGACCTGCTGCTGTCCGGCCCGGAATTCCACCCCGGCTACGGCGTGCGGGTCCCCTGACCGACCGAAAATCGACACCGACGTGTATCTGTCGAGCACCTGGGCGATCCGCACCTTGTGGCAGCATTGCGAACGAAGGCGCGTCGGTCCCTGCTGAACAAGAGGAGGGGACGTGACCCGTGCATCCCCGATCGCCGCGCTCGTCGACGCGGCGAACGCGGGCGATCAGCGTGCCTGGAACGAGATCGTCGACCGCTACACGCCGCTCGTCCTGTCGGTGGTCCACCAGCACCGGCTGCGCCCGGCGGACGCGGCGGACGTGAACCAGACGCTGTGGCTCCGGCTCGTGGAGCAGATCGGCAAGCTCCGCGACCCCGACGCGCTGCCCGGCTGGATCGCCACGACGACCCGCAACGAGTGCCTGCGCATGCTGAAGCTCCAGCAGCGGACCCAGCCGTTCGACCCCCAGGCGACCGACGAGCAAGCGGTGGCCGTGGACCAAGCGGACGTCGAGGCGGAACTGCTGGCGGCCGAACGGCGGCAGGCGCTGCGCGACGGGTTCAGCATGCTCTCCGACCAGTGCCGCGAACTGCTGGCGAAGCTCATGGCCGACCCGCCGCCGAGCTACGCCGACGTCAGCACGCAGCTCGACATGCCGATCGGCAGCATCGGACCCACGCGGATCCGCTGCTTGAACAAGTTGCGCAAGACGCCCGCGATCCTCGCGTTCACGGGTGCGGCCCCGGAGGGAGGTGTGCTCGGTGCAGCGGTGGGACAGTGATGAATTCCTGCTGGGGGACCTCGACGTCGCGCTGACCGAGTCGACCGCCGTGCCACCGGGGTTCCTGGAGGCCGGGCGCGCCGCGTTCGCGTGGCGCACGATCGACGCGGAGCTGTTGCTGCTCACCAGCTACGACTCGATCCTCGACACCGAACTGGCCGGGCGGGCGCGGGCCGTGCTGACCGCCCGGCAGCTCGTGTTCGACGCGGACGGCTTCTCGTTGCAGGTGGAGGTGACGGAGGCCGGGATCGCGGGCCAGCTCATGCCGCCGGGCCGGGCCGTGGTCGCGCTGCTCACCCCCGGAGGCCCCGTCGAGGACACCACGTCCGACGAGTTCGGCTCGTTCCTGCTGGGCCCGCCGCGGCCCGGCCCGATCCGCCTGCGCTGCACCGTCGACGGCACCACCGTGCAGACCGACTGGATCTGCGTCTAGCCCCGTCGCGTTCCCCCGCGGCCCGCGACGGGGCTGCCGTCTTCGCGATTGCGTCAGAACGTAATCCTTTGCGCAGATGGGTGAACGACGCCCTCATCCGTTCGGCGGACGTCGTTGGTCAGTAAGGTGAATCCCTTCAACGGACTCATCGTGGGAGTGGGCGGGTGCACCATGGTCGACCGGGTGAGCTGGGTACCTGACGGGGTCAACGTCGATCTGCCCAGTTCGGCGCGGATCTACGACTACCTCCTCGGCGGAGGCCACAACTTCGCCGCCGACCGGGACACGGCCGAGCAGCTGGTCAAGGTGCTGCCGGTGCGCGACATGGCCCGCCTCAACCGCGCGTACCTGCGCCGCGCGGTCCTCGAACTCGTGGACCTCGGCGTCCGCCAGTTCCTCGACCTCGGCTCGGGCATCCCGACCGTCGGCAACGTGCACGAGGTCGCCCAGGGGGCCGTCCCGACGTGCCGCGTCGTCTACGTCGACTTCGAGCCGGTCGCGATCACGCACGCCGAACTCCTGCTCGCCGACAACCCGAACGCCACGGCGGTCCTGGCCGACCTGCGCAACCCCGAGGCCGTCCTGTCCGCGCCGGAAACCCGGCGGATGCTGGACTTCGACCAGCCGGTCGGCCTGCTCGCGGTCGGCGTCCTGCAGTTCATCCCGGACTCGGACGACCCGTGGGGCGTCCTCGCCCGGTACCGCGACGCGCTCTGCGCCGGGAGCTACCTGGCGCTGTCGCACTTCACGCCGGACCGGATGCCCGAGGCGATGGCCGCGGGCGCCGGTGTCTTCCGGAACACCGCCGAACCGATCACCCCCCGCACCGCCGAGCAGGTGCTGCGGATGATGGACGGCTTCGACGTGATCGAGCCCGGTCTGGTGATGACGCCCGAGTGGCGTCCCGAGTCACCGGACGAGGTGGGCGACGACCCCGGTCGCGCCAACCTCTACGCGGTCGTCGGCCGGAAGCCCTGACACCGGCCGCTCCGACAGTCCCGGTCGCCGCCTCCGAGGAACGACGATGAGCACGATCCCAGGGGCGACGCAGCCCTCGGACGGTCCGCCACCGCCCGAGACCGGCCCCGCTCGCCCTCCCGCGGGTGAGCGGTGGGCGAAGGCGCTCGCGCGCACCGCGTACTCGCCCGCCTCGCGCCGCGAGATCCAGCGGCAGGTGGACGCGCACGTGGAGGCGCTCGTCGCCCTGCTCGAAGCGGCCGAGTTCACCGCCGAGCCCGCGCACGCGGTCGGCGCGTGGCTGGTGGAATCCCGCTACACCGGACCGCGCAGCCTCCAGGCCACCGTGGACGTCCTGGGTCCGGCGCTGCGCGCCCACCCCGTGCCCGCCGCCGTGCAGGACCTGGAGGACCGCGTGGTGTTCGTCCTCGGCGCGCTCGCGGCCGGGTACGCGAACGCCGTGCGGCACCAGATCTTCGAGGAGCAGGAACGGGTCCGCAACGCCCTGCTGCTCACGCTGACCGAGACCCAGCAGGACCTGCACGACAGCGAGGCCCGCTTCCGGCAGGTGTTCTCCAGTTCCGCCGTCGGCATCGCGATCCTGGACCTGGCGGGCGATCCGATCGAGGTGAACCCCGCGCTGGCGCACATGCTGGGCCACCAGGTCGACGTCCCCGACGTGGTGTTCACCCCGGACGACCTGGAAGGGCTGCGGACGACGTGCCACGGGATGCTCGTGGCGGTGGAGGAGAGCGCCCGGTCCGAACGCCGGTTCACCGGCCCGGAGGGCGACGAGATCTGGGCGAACCTGGTCCTGTCCGTGGTGCGCGACAGCGACGAGCGGCCGAAGTACTTCGTGGCCGTGCTGGAGGACGTGACCGACCAGCGGCGGCTGCGCGAGTACCTGAGGTTCCAGGCGCTGCACGACGTGCTGACCGGCCTGCCCAACTGGCAGAACTTCCTGCCGCACCTGGAGAAGGTGCTCGGCCGGTTGCGCGCCCCGCACACCATCACCCTGTGCTACCTCGACGTGGACAGCCTGGCGCTGATCAACGACGGCGTCGGTTACCTGGCGGGCGACCACGTCCTCACCACCATCGCGCACCGGCTGGTCGGCGCGGTGGCGGGCGAGACCGCGATGGTCGCCAGGGCGGGTGGCGACGAGTTCGTCGTGCTGATCGAGGACTCCCCCGGCACCCCGAGCATTTCCGAGTTGGCCACCGCGATCGACGCCAGTCTCGTCGAACCGATCGCACTCGACTCCACCACGACCACCTCCGTCTCCGCGGGCATGGGTTTCGTCCGCACCTCCGCGCGCGGCGTCGACGCGCAGACGCTGGTCCGCCAGGCCCACAGCACCCTGCGGCGCGCCGAGGCGAAGGGGAAGCGCCAGTGGGCGTACCACGACCAGGACCAGGACGCGCTGGACCGGCCGCGCCTGGCGCTGGTCGCCGCACTGCCCGGCGCGCTGGCGGCGGGTGACGTCTACGCCGAGTTCCACGCCGTCGACGACCTCGTGCTGACCGCGAGGTTCCGCTGGGAACTCCCGGACGACACCGTCGTGACCCACGCGGACGTCCTGCGCCACGGCGACGAACTCGGCCACACCATCCCGCTGGGCGAGGCGCTCCTGACCCAGGCCTGCGCCAGGGCCGCCGATCCGGACGAGCACCTCCCGGTCCTCGTCCGCCTGTCGCCCGACCACTCCCGCGACCCCGACCTGACCGCCGCCGTGGGCCGCGCCCTCACCGCCACCGGCCTGGCACCGCACCGCCTGTGGCTCAGCCTCTCGTTGCGCGGCCTGGACAACGAGGAGGGGCGGGACAACCTCGCGGTGCTCGCCGACCTCGGTGTGGAGGTGCTGCTGCACGACCTGTCCGGCAACGTGGTCGAACTGTCCACTGTGGAGTCTTCCGGTCCGCACGCCGTGGCGCTCGGACCGGTGCCGGACAGCGCGCTGGCCCGCGCCACCACGGCCGCGCTGGTGCCGCTGCTGCGCGCGACCGGCGCGCTGGTGGTCGCCGACGGCACCACGCCCGAGCAGGACGACTGGTTCCGCTCGATCGGCGTCGACCTCGTGCTGCCGCCGCAGCCGGGGATCGACGAGTACCAGTAGTGCTTTGTGGGGTGTTGTTGACCTGGAGTGTTGTCGGTGTTCGGGTCTGGACGGGCTGTCGGCAGGTGTGGCAGACGCCTGTCCAGGCCGCGAGCAAGGCTCGGAGTCGCGCAGGACCGCGTAGAGGCTCAGGCCTGCGCAAGGACTTCGGGGTGCGGTGCAGCTGGGTGCGGACGGCCTGGGCAACAGCGGCCAGGGTGACGTGGTGGTGCCAACCCAACCAGCCGCGGCCCTCGAAGTGATCCAGACCCAGCCCGTCCTTGAGCTCGCGGTAGTCGTGCTCGATGCGCCACCGCATCTTGGCCAGCCGCACCATGTCCCGCAGCGGGCGGTCGCGGTCGGGCTGACGGCCGGCACAGAGGTCAGGCCGCGTTCGGTCAACCCGAGACGGAATTCCGTTGCCCGGGGCTCTAGACGACACGTTGCCCCTGCTTCCCCGTGACGCGGCGTGGCGTTGCGGCGACCTGTCGTCCCCCAGCAGGCTCGTGGCATGACGCGACTCGGACCTGTACCGGCTGGTCGCCTCCGTTCACCTCGCAGTCAGCTCGAAACGCAAGAAACCGAGCTGCAAGCCGCCTGCTCTCCATTCAGCACCAAGCGCCTGGTTCGCCATCAGAGATATTCTTAGCTGCCTACGGTCAACTGCTGAAAGACTGCTGCCATTGTCCAGCGTCGCCTTCGTCCAGGCGGCACTCTCCTCCCAGAACGGGAAGGTTTCTGATGTAGCGTCGACTTCGTCGACCAGTTCAAAGCCGGCAGATCGCGCAGCTTCCGCGTATTCGAGGACCGAAGCCGGTTTTGTGTAGAAGTACTCAGACCACACGTCGGCCCCGTGAGGGCGTGTAATGAATACCTCCTCGATACACACACTCCCGCCTGGGCGAAGCACGCGCGCCAGGTGCTTGAACCACTGGGGACGGTCGAAGTACCCGCTGCTCTCGACTGCCACCGCAGCGTCGTAGGGGCCGCTCAGGGGGAGATGCATCGCATCACAGACCAGCGTTCGGACCTTCTCGTCCACACCACATTCCCGCGCGAATCCGTCAACTATCGGCGCGTGTTCCGGCGCATTGGTGACCGCCGTTACGTTGGCGCCGTACTCCTGTGCCCAGAAGATCGAGCCTCCGCCAAGGCCGCATCCGACGTCCAGGATTCTACCCGACAGTCGGTGTTCGGCGCCCTAAATCTTGGCCGCATACCGCAGCAAACCCTCTTGATGAAGCCGCATGCTGTCCCGCACAACATCCGCCGTCGAATCGTGATCATGCTGCGGTGTCTCGCCGGAAGGATAGTAACCTACATGATAGTGAATCCTGGGGCCAGGCCCGTACTTGCGCACAAGTCTAGCGGTTTTGTCGTCGTAGTATTGACCGACCAGTCTCACTTCGTCCTGCGTGCTCGGTGCCATGTGAGGTGGGCTTGGAAAATTATCCGCATGTGACACGGTCACTTCTCCAGGGCTCGGATTCCAACAACGTTGGTGGACGACTGTGGTCGTTACGTTGTGTTCGTCGTTATTTGGCGAGGATTCGGGTTCGGTCAGGAGTGAACTCGGACGTCAATCCACGGATTCGAACGTAACGCGCGGGGGCCACGAATCCGTTCGCAGAACCTCGAAAACGAATGCCCTCGAAATCAACGCGACGCGATTGGGCGCCTGCAGCTTGTCGGACATGACACGGATGTGGTAGTCGATGGTTTTCGCACTGAAGTACAACTCCCTCGACAGTCGCCCGCTGGAAAAGCCCGCCGCGACACCCTCCAGGATCTTGGCCTGGAGAGAGCTGAATGTCCAGCAGTTGACGGGCTGTGGCACTTCGCAATTGACAGGGCTTGTCGTCCTCGCGCCCACCGGATCGGGGAAAATCTGACCAAAACTGAGGTTCTTGGTACAACCCGAGTGATACTCGCAGTTCTGCATGTCGTTCTGACCTCTATACATGACATCCATCCATTCTCTTGCAGCCACCAGGAGTGCAATAGAAGAAACGTGATACCAGTGCAGCAGCAGGCGCGCTGATCAAGACCTTGCACGAGGGCCCGAGCAGGCTGCCGGTCAGCGCACAGGTGGTCGCGGCGCCTGCTGGAGGCCCGACTGACGAGCGGACCGCCCGGTGTCGCCGTCAGTCCAAGATCGGCAGGAATCACGGGGAACGTGCACGACAGCAGCAGAATCTCCGCCAGGTCAAACATGTAGGTGACGAACGAACCGATGAGCACAACGCATCCGTTGGAGCCACGCAAGCCATCCAGTCCATTGAGTCATCGGGGTTTCTCAGAGGCTCCGCATGATCGTCACTTGACGATCGGTGACCCACCGGGCGGCCGTGACCAAGCATGCTCGGACCGCTGACCCGCCACGTCCTGATCCCTGACTCGATCGCCGAAGGCGGCCCAGAACCGTGCGTCGTGACGCGCTAGGGCGGCGATCACGCCGACGCACTGCGCCGGGATGTCCGTCACCGACGGAGCCACCTGGCCGGTTACGGTGTGCGTGTTCGGCCACGGGAGGAAGGTCCGGCCGGCTTCGGCAAGTCACAGTGACGGGTCCTTGCACAGTGTGCTCATGATCGCGACGGGATCGAGCGCGCTGTCGTCTATCGCTGTTGTCCGGGGGGCGGTGTAGTCACACCGACCGTGGACCTGTTCCGGTCCGACGCGTTTCTCCTGGCGGGACAGGTTCTTCTCCGAAGCTGACCCGGTTGCGCACGTCCAGCACGGTGGACGGCGCGATACCGGCCGCCCTGGCGATGTCGCGCGGCGACCGGTCCGGATTGGCACGCATCAGTTCACCGACCAGCCTGCGACGTAAAGCGATCCACGGTCCGATCGGGTCGGAATGAGTCACGATGATTCGCGCGACGGCCGCTTTGCGCAGGCGACCGACAGCGGCAGACCGTTGGCCGTGTTCGCCTCGACCGCGAGCACAAACGCATCGTTCTCGTCGCCGTCGAAGAACTGTGCCTCGGGGTGATCACGAGTGCTCGATTCCGCGGCCCGCACCCGCTGCACGCCGTCGATCACGCACATGGTGCGGCGCTGCACAACAATCGGTGGAATTCGAATATTCGTCCTCGTCAGGAAACGTAGGCATTCGGCGCTCACGCCACTCGTCCTCGGCGAACCGTCGAACCGCAGTCGCCTGATCGAGAAACGCTGGTGGGACGACGCCGGCAAACGACCGAGTGATGTTCACCGCGGTCGTCTTTGTGCTGGCCAGTGATTGTGGTTGGCGGGAGCTGTGGTTCGTGTGACGGTGTCGACCACGCATCTCCCGTTCACCGCGCGGACCAGGTGGAGTCGCGGCGGCGGCTGCACCGGGCATTGCTGGACGAACTCGGGCACGGGCGAGGTCGACTGGGCGCGTGCATGCTCGGCACCACTTCAGTCCGGGCGAGAAGGGGCACCATGACCGGTCCGAACCGGTTGACCGAGGCAAGCCCGGACCGACGATCCGTGTCGTGACCGACCGTGCCAGGCCGCCGCCGCTCGCGGTCGGCGTCGCGGCGGCGAACCTGCACGACAGAATCCGCGCTACGCCGTTCTCGCGGGTCCTGGGCACATCTCGCGGAATGGTCAACGGCATAGCACCTGACCAGCGCAAACCGAACTCTCGCGAACTCGAACGCCCGCACCGGCGGCGGGCGGCCTCGATCGAGACACGCGAGTTGATGAGTTCGCCAGCGTGGCGCAGCTGATGAAACCCGATGCAGAGCCCGGTCGCGGCGCAGTGGGCCGTTCCACTGGTGGTGGCCGCGTCGCCCGCTGACGCACGTCGGCCGAGTGGCGCGAGGGTGACGGCCCGCCGACCAAGCAGCGAGATTTGGTCGACTCCGTGCGGCGATGACAATTCTTGCGAACCTGGTCCTCAGCCGTTTTGAGATGTGGTCTACAGAGGACCGTAAAGCCAGTTGCCGTCCGCGTCGGGGTCCTCGCTGGTGAAGAACTCGACGACGGCCGTGCGGACCTCTTCTGGGCGCAGGCGGCCGTCGTTGTCGTGGTCGAGGCGACCGAAAGCCTTCTTCATTTCCGCCTGAGCGATCCCGCCCATTCCCTGTGTCATCTTGGCGTACTCGTCGTAACTGAGGTGTCCTTCGCGGTCGACATCGAACAGGTCGAACCAGGCGGTGACAGTGTTGTAGAGCGAGTCGACGAGCGCACTCGAGTCGCGGTCGATAGCGGCGCGGAAGCCCTGCTCGTATTCCGCCGAGGTCAGCTTGCCATCGCCATCCTTGTCCATCTGCTGAAGGTATTCGTCCCAGATGTGCTGTAGCGACCGGCTCAGGGCCTGAACCCTTTCCGGCGGCGCGGCGAAGGGGGCTGCCAGAGCCTCGGCGCGGGCGGACATGTCCTGCACCTCGAGGTAGCCGTCCTGATCACTGTCGAGGATTCGGAACATGTGTTGCAGTTTGCGGCTGAGCACGGGTGCGGTGGTGGTGGTCATAGTGGTCAGTCTCCTCGGCGATTGTTTTGATTGGCCGCAATGGCCTTGACCGGCCTTTGCCGGTCACCGCCGACATTAGAGGACTGGCGCTGTGACCGTACACCCATCAAGGCCTTGTCTACCTGATGAGGTGGGTGGGTGAGCCTTCACCCGAACAGGTACCGTCGTTCGTTTCGCGCGATAGCGAGTGGCCAACCTATCCGCTGCCGCATCGCGACAGGGGCGCAGGTTCAATTCGATGCAAATCAATAGTGCCTGACCAAGGCGAGAGTTGACCGCAGAGCGTCAACATTCTTCGTTGTTTAATCAACTTTGATCAGCCTTGAGGCTCGGGCCGCTTGACTATTCATTCCAAGTTCGAGACTGACTTATTGGCGCTTGCGGCAACAAGGGTCGAGTTGCCAAAGTGGCGAATGGACTTTTCGCGCCCTTCCACCTCGACGGCAGGGTTAATGTCGGACTCCGCCGGCAATGTCCAACGGTTGCGCCACGAGTGAGGCATGACATGTTCTATCGGCGGTTTGCCGTATCAAAATGTTACGGTTCTGTTTTTGAATTGACCCGCTGCAAGTGTTCGTGCAATGCGCCAAGGATGAGCCGGATTCGCTCCTGCGTAATATTTCGTATGTCTTCGGCTCGGATGCGGGGACGAGCGGGTGCCGTCGTTGTCGCGCGGGTCGGCCGCAGGGGTCAGCACCTCGACGTGGGATCACGACGAGGTGCGGCGGCGGTTGACGGCGTGGGCGGGTGAGTTCGTCGACCCGGACGCGCCGGTCATCGATGACACCGGGTTTTCCAAGGACGGCAAGGACTCTCCCGGTGTGGCGAGGATGTACCGCGGGGCGTTGGGCAAGACGGGGAACTGTCAGGTCGGGGTGAGCGTGCACGCGGTCACCGACTGGGCCTCGGCCGCGATCGACTGGTGGTTGTTCCTGCCGAAATCGTGGGACGACGAGAAAGCCGTCGACGAGCAGGCCGCGGCTGAGATCCGTGCTCGCCGGGCGCGCAGTGTGATCCCGGAGCGGGCGCGGCATCGGGAGAAGTGGCGGTGGCGCTGGACGTGCTCGACGAGGTCACCGGGGGGGGTGGTGCCTGCCCCGGCGGCCGGTGGTGGCCGATGCCGGCTACGGTGATGCCACGGAGTTCCGTCTCGGGTTGACCGAACGCGGCCTGACCTCTGTGCCGGCCGTCAGCCCGACCGCGACCGCCCACCCGGCCCACGCGGTGCCGATGACTGCGGACTGGATCGGTAACCGACGTCCGCCCGGACCGAGCTATCCCGACAAGCCGGTGGATCTCAAGACCTTGACCATGGCTGCCGGACGCTCGGCGGGCAGGTTCGTCCTCTGGCGGCACGGATCGGGGAAGTCACCGGGCAACCCGACCGCGACCATGCGATCACGGTTTCTCGCGTTGCGAGCCGGTGAGGATTGTGGTCACCGCACTAGAACTCCGGCACCCCGGCCAGAGCGGGCCGGGGTGCCGGAGCGGGAACGAGCGGACTAGTCGACGAACTCGTGCGACCAGTTGCTGTACCGGCCGAGCTTCGCGGTGCTGAACGCCGCCTCGACCTCGGACTTCTCCCGCGCGTTCGGGTAGGGGTTCTTGCAGGTCGTGCCGGCGCTGCTACCGGACATCAGGCTGGTGCACGGGCCCGGCTTGCGGTCGGGCTGGCCGAGGATGTGGCCGAACTCGTGTGCGGCGATGCGCACGGGGTCGTGACCCTCGGCGGTGGCCAGGCGGCCCATCCACACGCGGCCGTTGCCCAGGCTGGTCGTCTGCGCGCGGGGCCAGCCGTTGTCCGCGACGACGCGGATGTTCGCGGTGGTCGACGTGGTCGCCACGAGCCGGACGTTGACCACGCTGGAGTTCCACACCTGGGCGCCCTTGTCGACCGCGGCCTTGAACTCCGCGGCGCCGCTGGCGTTGTAGGTCAGGGTTCGAGCAGCGGCTACCTCGACGACCGGCGATGCGGAGGCGGTCGGCGCGTGCAGGCTGATGAGCCCGACGGCGACCACCAGGGCACCGGTTATTTTGCGTAGCAAGGCAATTCTCCTCGTTGCAGGGAAAATCATGCAGGGAATTCGACCGTAACGACGAGGTGGAGCGGACCGCAAGAACAGTTAATGTGATTCAGCGGCGGAACGGACCGCTGACCTCGTAGGTGATCCCGCCGCTGCTGCTACCGCTCGTCCCGCGCTGGGAGGAGAAGTAGAGCCGATCCCCCGAAGGGCTGAACGCGGGCCCGGTGATCTCCGACGAGGTCTGGTTCGGCACCCGCAGGAAGGGCGCCACCACCCCGTTCGGCGTGATGAGGCAGATCTCCATGCTCCCCCCGTCCTCGGCGACGAAGAGGTCGCCCGAGGCCGAGCGGGTCACGTTGTCGACGCCGGTCAGCGGTGCCGGTCCGGGGCTGACGAGCGAGTCGTCGTAGGTGAGGCCGATCGTGCTCGTGTTCGCGTCGTAGGCCCACACCCGGTTGTCGCCCTTGGTGGTGAACCAGCACGTGCCCCCGGCGTAGTAGCACCCCTCGCCGCCGTTGAACCGCTTGGCGCCGGACACCTGCGACCGGGTCGCGGTGGGGGTGCCGTCGGGATCGGGCACGACCTTCCACGTCACCGGCCCGGAGGTCTGCGAGGTCGCGCCGACCATCACCTCCAGCGTCCCGGTGGAAAGATCACCCCAGGTCGTGGGCTTGAACCGGTAGAAGCACCCGTCGGTCACGTCCTCGGTCAGGTAGACGTAGCCGTGGTCGGCGTCTGCCGCGCAGGCCTCGTGCTTGAACCGCCCCATCGCGGGCCGCACGACGGCGGCCCGCACGCCCCACGGGTCGGTCTCGAACACCCGCCCGCGGTCCACCTCCTCGCAGGAGAGCCAGGTGCGCCACGGTGTCGCGCCGCCCGCGCAGTTGACGTTGGTGCCCGACAGCGTCCGGTACGCGTCGGTGATCGAGCCCGTAGAGGAGAAGCGGATCGCCCCGACGCCACCCGTCGCGGACACCTCGCTGTTGGAGACGTAGATCCACCCGGAGCCGTCGGCGAAGCACGCGCCGCCGTCCGGGGCGGGGTGCCAGGTGTAGGACGTGCTCGCGACCTTCTGACCGGTGCGGGCGACGACCCTGCTGGTGAACCCGGCGGGGAGGGCGAGCCCGGTGGCGTTGACCGCCTGGAGGGGCCCGTAGGGGCTCGGCCCCGGCTGGGCGCCCGCGGCGAAGGCTTCCGCCCACGAGGCGCCGCCGAAGGCCGCGGCCGCCGTTCCGACGACCGCGACCCTCAGGAAATTCCGACGTTCCACCGTTGTTCTCCGTCCATCCGATCACGCGAACCTTGCGGTCCAACGTTCTCGGAACGGCGGAGGAAAATGGTGTACACAACCTGAAGAAGTAACCAATTCACGCGAACGTGGGTTGGCGCAAAGCGTGCTCCACCAAGGTGATGAGCGTCTGCTTGGTCGATTGGCGGTTGCGCGCGTCGCAGGGAACGATCGGCACCGACGGGTCGATGGTGAGCGCCTCGCGGATGTCCTCCACCCGGTGGTGCATGAGTCCGTCGAAGCAGTTCACCCCGACCACGTACGGCAGTTCGCGGTCCTCGAAGAAGTCGATCGAGGCGAACGCGTCGTCGAGCCTGCGGGTGTCGACCAGCACGACGGCGCCGATCGCACCGCGCACCAGGTCGTCCCACATGAACCAGAACCGGTGCTGACCCGGCGTACCGAACAGGTACAGGATCAGGTCGCTGTCCAGCGACACGCGCCCGAAGTCCATCGCCACGGTGGTGGTGACCTTGTTCGGCGTCGCCGACAGGTCGTCGATGCCGACGCTGGCCTCGGTCATCACCGCTTCCGTGGTCAGCGGCACGATCTCCGACACCGACCCGACGAAGGTCGTCTTGCCCACGCCGAATCCACCGGCCACGACGATCTTCGTCGACATGGTGGGCTTGGCGGGAGACCCCGGTCGTCCGAGAGCACCAGAGCTCATCGCTGGTCTGCTTTCCTTGAGTAGTTGATCAGCCGCGCATCGACACGTGCAGTTGCGAACGGATCTCCGGCGTGAGCTGGATGCCGACCCGCTCCACGAGCCTGGTCATCGCGTAGCCGATGAGCCCGATGTCGCAGTTGGGAGCGGCCAGCACGGCGAGGCAGGAGCCGTCGCTGATCGACATGAGGAACAGGTAGCCCCGCTCCATCTCGACCACGGTCTGCTTCACCTCGCCCGCCTCGAAGCAGCGCGCCGCACCGAGGTTGAGGCTCACGAGTCCCGACGCGACCGCGGCGAGCTGCTCGGCGCGGTCCATGGGGAGCCGGTCGGAACCGGCCAGGAGCAGCCCGTCCGCCGACACCACGATGGCGTGCGCGACCCCTGCCACCCGGCTGACGAAGTCCTCGACCAGCCAGCTGAAGTTGTCCAGTTCTTCGGACGTGGTGGTCACTGCTGCTCCTTCTCTGCGCTCATGTCCCCTGAGGTGCTGCCAAACAAGGGGCTGTCCCATGACTCGATGTCGTCGAGGGATTCACGTCCCATCTGCACGCCCCGCTGGTAGGTCGCGAACTGCTGGCGCAACCGTTCGGCGGATCGCCGTCGCGGCGGCGCGACCGCCGTCGCGACCGAGGCGGACTGGCCGCCACCCTGGCTGCTCTGGGCCGACTTGGCGGACGAGGTCTGCTTCGCGGGCGAGCCGGGGATGAGACGCGCGTTGGGAACCCGCTTGGGCAGCCCGGCGGTCGTCTTGTCGTCCACACTGGACTTCAGGACCTTGTTGGCCGCCTGCCAACCCTCGTCCGAGACGCCCCAGTCGGCCTTCGGTGCTTTCTTGCGGGCAGGCGCGGGCGGCGTGGCCTCGGCGACCTCGCGCTTGGGCAACTGCGGCGAGGACGTCCGCTGTGCGGGCGTCTCGGCCTCGGGGACCGCGAACATCTCGGTCGCCTCGGCGCTGTGGCCGTTGCCGTTCCCGCTGCCGTTCCCGTTTCCGGGAGCCGCGGCCGCTTCGCCGCCCTGGAACCAGCGCGACAGCACGTCCTCGTAGATCGGCAGCCGCTCGGTGACCGGCTCGACCTTCGGCTTCGCCGGAGGCTTGCGGGGCAGCACGGTCCGCTCCGCGGCGGGCGGGTACGAGTAGTCGATCACGTCGACGCCGTCCGGCTGGACCGGCTTCATGCCCTGGATCGTGGCGGTGAACAGCCCGTCGGTCGACGTGCGCTCGACCAGGTGCTCCGCGTGCGGGTCCTCGTCCGGCGACGACATCACCTGGGGGAACTGCCCGGAGTCGGCCTGACCGGGAGTCCACTTGGGAACGCCCGCGATGACGCCGACACCGGTCTGCTCGACCTGACCGGACAGGTGGTCCTCGAAGCTGGACGCGATCGACCGCGACTGCGGTGCGGGCGGCAGCGAGGAGACACCCTTGTGCAGCAAGGACATCGGCAGGATCACCTGTGCGGTGACACCGCCCTCGATGTCGTCGTTGTTGCTCAGCGTCACGCGGATCTCGTGGCGCTTCGCGAGCTGGCCGACCACGTAGAGACCCATCTCGCGGGCGACGGAGACGTCGACCTCGGGCGGCTCGTTCAGCTTGTGGTTGGCCTCCACGATGTCGTTCTCCTGCATGCCGACACCGCGGTCGTGGATGCGGATCGCGATCTCGCCGCGCCGGGTCTCCGTCGCCCGCACCGTGACCTTGGTGGTGGGCTTGGAGAACGCGGTCGCGTTGTCCAGCAGCTCGGCGATGAGGTGCGCGAGGTCGTTGACGACCCGGCCCTGCACCTTGATCTCCGGTCCCGGCGCGATCTGGATCCGGGCGTACTTCTCCACTTCGGACACCGCGGCGCCGAGCACCTCGGACACCGGTACGGGTCGGGTGACGCGCCGGTTGACCGTCGTTCCGGAGAGCACCAGGAGGTTCTCGCTGTTGCGGCGCATCTGCGTCGCGAGGTGGTCCAGCTCGAACAGGCTGGCGAGCTGGTCCGGGTCCTGCTCGTCCTGCTCCAGCCTGTCGATCACGCCGATCTGGCGCTCGACGAGGGCCTGGCTGCGACGCGACAGGTTGATGAACATGTCGTTGACGTTCGCGCGGAGCGCCACCTGCTCGACGGCGAGGCGGACCGCTTCGCGCTGCACCGCGTCGAACGCGCGGGCCACCTGGCCGACCTCCTCCGTGGTGTTGATCGGCACCCGGAAGAGGGCTTCCTCCGCGGCCAGTTCGGGGTCGCGGTGCTGCCGGATTCGCTGGATGGCCTCCGGCAGGCGGTTGCGCGCCACGTCGAGAGCGGTGCGGCGCAGGACCCTCAGCGGGATGACCATGGAGCGGGCGACGATCGCCATGAGGCCGAAGGCGAAGATCAGCGAGATGAGCACCAGGGCGGCGTCGCGCCAAGCGCCCGCGCGGCCCTCTTCGATCAGGGCGTCGGTGGTGGTGACGATCTGGTCCTGGATGTCGCGCGAGACCGTGGTGATGAGGCTCGCGGTGTCCTCACCGACCTGGAGCACCTCCGCGTCGTCGATGGTGACGCGCTGGTCGTCCTCGTCGTCCTGGCCGATCTCCTGCTGCACGAGGGCCAGCTGGACCAGCCGGTTGCGGCCGTCGACGGCGCCACCGGACACGATGTCCTGGAAGCGCTGCTTGTTGACCTGCGACGCGGAACCGGCGAAGTCGACGAGCGCGGCGTCCAACCTGGACTGGGCGGCCCGCAGGGCGTTGACCTGCCCCGGGGCGAACTCCCCGCGCTTGGCCGTGGCGACCAGGATCGCGTTCTGCTGGGTCATCTGCTCCCGCGCGCTGTAGAGCGCGAGGTTGGCGGACGACAGCGGCGTCAGCCGCGAGTTGCTCACGCCGCCCGCCGCGACCCGGTGGACCTGGTTCACCGCGGAGAGGATCTGGCTGTACCCGCTGAGGACGGAGGCGTCCGGGTAGCGCGTGGTGAGCATCGTGTTGCGCAAGGAGCTCAGGTTGTCCAGCGACTGCAACGACTTCGTGAACGCGTCGGACACCACGGGGTCGATGCCCTCGGTGTTGATCGCCACCTCGCGGTACTTGCCGACCTCCACGTCGACCTTGGCAGCGCGGGTGACCTGCTCCGCGTTGCTCTCCTTCCGGTCGCCCGCGACGAAGTGGACCGCCGCGTCGCGTTCCAGCTGGAGCGCTTCGGAGACCGAAGCCGCCTGGGCGCTCAGCGCGAGTTCGCGCTGCACCTTGCCGAACTGGGCGACGTCGTCGAGCTGGCTGTCCAGCCGCAGTCCCGCGAGCGCGAGCGTGCTCAGCGCGGGGACCAGCAGCACCACGGCCAGTTTGCTGCGCAGGCGCCAGTTGGTCAGGCGCCAGCGTCGAATGCCACCTGGCTGAGCCAGGGCATCCGTGTCTGCGCGAACATCCCGACCGCCGGCAGCGGGACGGGATGACGCGGATTTCGCGGTCGGAACCAAGAACGCGGGTCTACCGCCCTCGGAATCCGACTCTTGTCGGGCTCGCTCCGGATCGGATCCGGACGCGGGGTCACCGTGACCGCGCACCGTCAGCACACTCCCCAGCTTCCAAGCCGATGAAAGGAAACTTCTCTACAAACCTGGTGGATCTTCGAGTAAAAGCGGCCGAAGCGATACCGCCATTTGGCGGACTTGGCCGGTAGTTCACAAATCAACCAGTATGACTGATCACCGTGAAAAGCCCACTAAACACTCGCTAACAGGGGTGGTTCACGACATATTCACCGATGAGACGAGGGTGAAACAACTGCGGGGAGCCGAACACTCTCCCCGCAGTCGCCTGATTCGTCAGCTACCGGCGCCCGCGACGAGCATCGGCTTGACGTCCAGCTCCTTCTCCAGCAGGCCGTACGTCTTCATCAGCGTCGCGACCCTTTGCAGGCGCGTCGCGTCCAAAGTGGTGGGGAACTCACCGAAGTGGACGAGGCTGGCGGTTTCCTTGTCCACCTTCGCGTACTCCTGGAGCAGCGGTTCGACCGTGGGGCGGTCGGCCGCGTCCTTCTGGCCCTTGGCCATGGCGCGCTGGAACGCGGCCACGGTGTTCGGGTTCTCCTTGGCGAACTTGCCGCTGGTCGCGTAGCCGGCGATCGGGATGTTGTCCGTCGGGCCGCTCGCGGCGTCCAGCGCGGTCACGGAGCCGATGTCGCGCTGCGCGCGCGTGATGAAGGGCTCGACCATGAACGCGGCGTCGACGGTCTTGTTCGCGATCGCGGCCTGCATGTCCGGGAACGCGAATTCCTTGAACGTCACGCTGTCCGGCTTGACGTCGTTGGCCTCCAGGGTGGCCTTCGCGGTCAGCTCGGCGATGTTCTTGAAGGTGTTGATCGCGATCGTCTTGCCCGCGAGGTCCTTGGGGGACTTGATGGGCGAGTCGGCGGTCGTGACGATCAGGAACATGTCGGGCTTGGCCTGGTAGCCGTCCGACACCAGCTTCAGACCGTCGACGGCCTTCGCGGCTTCCTTCGACTCGGCGGCGAAGAACGACACCCAGTTGCCGAAGCTCATGTCGAGGTCGCCACTGATCAGGCCGGGGATGGCCGCGGCGCCACCCTGGATGACCTTGAGGTCGACGTCGAGCCCCTCCTCCTTGAAGTAGCCCTTCTTGATCGCCACGTGGACCGAGGCCACGTCGAGGATCGGGAGGACACCGAGGGTGATCTTGCTCTTCTCGAGCTTGCCGGTCGCGGGCTTCTCGGCGGCGGGGGTTTCCGACGAGCCTCCCAGAGCGCTGCACCCTGCGACGGAGGCGAGCAGTGCGAGGACGGACAAACCGCCGACGATCATGCGGGCGTGGCGGCCGACTCTTCGAGTCATCTGAAGCACTCTCCTGGTTGGAGCGGGGCGTTCGTTGCGGGGGATTCTCGATCGACCAGAACGCGGCAAAACCACTCATAGTGACACTCGCGGTCCACTATGACCCCGGTCGACCGACACTCGAAGGTGGTATCCACTACCTTCGGTGAGCATCTTTGCACAGGCCGTCCAGAGGCAGGGGTACACGGTGAGACCAGCTCATCTCGAATGGACCATTCAGAGCACAACCCGTCCGGTGGCCATTGTCGGCGCCGGACCAGCGGGTTTGATGGTCGCGAACCTGCTCCAGCGAGCCGACGTCCCCTGCGTCGTCCTCGAACGGGGCACCCGCGAGTACATCGAAACGAGACCTCGCGCGGGAATGCTCGAAGACCGGTCGGCCCGCATGCTGGAGCGGCACGGCCTCGCCGAGCGAATGCTCACGGAAAGTGACACTCACACTGCGTGCGAATTCCGCATCGACGGGAAAGCGCACGAACTGAACTACTCGGAACTGTCCGACGGCAAGACCCACTTCGTCTACCCGCAGCAGGAGGTCGTGACCGACCTGCTGGAGCAGTACCTCGCGGGCGGTGGCGACATCCGTTTCGAGGTCACCGACGTCGAACTGCACGACCAGCTGGAAGAGGAGCCGTGGGTCGACTGGACGTCGCCCGACGGCACGCGGGAACGACTCGACTGCTCGTTCATCGCGGGGTGCGACGGCTTCCACGGCGTGAGCAGGAAGAGCATTCCGGCGGGAGCGGTGAAGGAATTCACCCACCAGCACGGCATCGGGTGGCTCAGCATTCTCGCCGAGGCGCCGCCCTCCACCGAGAAGGTCATCTACGCGCTGCACGCGGACGGATTCGCGGGCCACATGCTCCGCAGTCCCACGGTCAGCCGCTTCTACCTCCAGGTCCCGGTCGGCGAGAACGTCGACAACTGGCCGGACGAGAAGGTCTGGGCCGAATTGCACAAGAGGCTGGCGCTGCGCGACAGCGACTGGACGCTCACCGAAGGAAAGATCATCGAGAAGCGCGTGCTCGACATGCGCTCGCACGTGGTCGAACCAATGAGGTACGGGCGCCTCTACCTGTTGGGAGATGCCGCGCACATCATCACGCCGATGGGCGGGAAGGGAATGAACCTCGCGCTCAACGACGCCGAGGTCTTCGCCGAGGCGATCGCCTCCTACTACCACCACAAGTCCACGGCCGGTCTGGACGACTACTCGGCCGTCTGCCTGCGGCGCGTGTGGCGTGCCCAGGAGTTCTCGCAGTGGATGGTGGACCTGGTGCACCGGAACGAGCAACCGTTCCTGAGCCGATTGGGCCATGCCCGGTTGCAGCACTTGATCCAGTCACGCGAGGCGGCTGCCTCGTTCGCCCACATGTACGTCGGCGCGAACTGACCCTTTCCGGCCCGTGAAGCGGATTGTGACGCCTCGCGATTAACACGTCGTCGGGGTGCGTGGTTCATGAATATTTCCCGATGACGGAGCCCCTGGTCCTCTTGGCCGACGCCCTGAGGTCCGGGGGCTCGACTCGTCCCGGTTCGGTGCCGCGGTCGCCCATTTCCCGAGTCGATTTCGACCGCCGCGGACCATCGCGCCGAACAGGTGAATTCACCCCGTTGCCGCCGTCACCGCGCGGACGCGAATCATTTCCCATTCCCCCGAGTGCCATCCTCGTGCTCTTTGTTCCGCGCCCTCACGACCCGGACGGGGACCCGCCATCCCGGCCGGGGTGCATTGCCGGGCGATCCAGGCGTCCGACCGGAGGGGATCCGGTCGAGTCGGAGTCGGTCCGGTCGTGGCAGGTTCTGCCACGACCGCGGCACGGACTCGCGCGCCGTCCGCGAACCGGACGGACAAATCAAGGACGAGGCGGTCCGGGATGTGTTTTCCGGTCACTTCCGCACTCGGTCCGACTTCCGCGGGAACGGGCCGCCGGCGAACTCCTGGAGAGCCGCCGACGGCGTCGCCCGCGCCTCTCTCCCCCACCGTCGCCGAGCGCTCGGACCCGGCCGTCGACGACCTTTGTGGACATCCGATTCGGGACCGTCCGGAGCGGTCAACCACTTTCGACGACGGGGAAAACGGCCACTCCGCGGTGTCCACGACGAGCTGGAATCCCGAAGGGGAGAACCGAGCCCCCGCAACGTTCGGTAACCACGACTCGGGGACAAGGACCCTGGCGGCAGGTCCGAACGGGGGATGCCCGGAAGTCCACACGACGCGGCCAGGGTGGACGTGATGACCTTCCCGGACGGACGAGGGGGTCGCCGGGTGTCCACCTGGACCTCCGGACATTCCAGGTCGCGATTATTTCGGGAAAAAATCCACGGGTCACCAGTTGAGACAGGCCTGGACCAATCCAGAGCCCACCGGGAACCGAAGCAGGAGAAGGAAAACGCCCTGAGACGCCGCAGGCGCCCCTGGACCCCCGTGAGCGGGAGTTGCCAGGGGCGCCCGTTTTTCGGCGCTACCGGTGGGACTCAGTTGGTCGCGTGGTCCTCCGCGTGGGCCTGGCGCAACGCGGCGCGCTCGGCCTCGGCCCACTTGGCCGCCACGGCGGATTCGGCGGCCTCCGCGGCGACCTTCCTGCGCTGGGCGTTGGGCCTGCCGACGTTGAGCAGCCGGGCCACCTCTCCGCGCAGCGTCACGAACGCGTCGGACTCGCGGGTGGTGATCTGGTCACGCACGCCGGGCAGGTCGACCTTCAGGTCGGCCACGACCGCCGCGGGCGATCCGGACAGCACGAGCACCCGGTCACCGAGGTAGACGCTCTCGTCGATGTCGTGCGTCACCACCAGGACGGTGGTGTTCTGCTCCCGCTTCACCTTGAGCAGCAGGTCTTCCAGTTCGAACCGCGTCTGCGCGTCCACCGAGGCGAACGGCTCGTCCATCAGCAGCAGCGCGGGCTGGTACGCGAGCGCCCGTGCGATGGAGACGCGCTGCTGCATGCCGCCGGAGAGCTGCCACGGGTACTTGCCCCCCGCCTTGCCCAGACCGACCAGCTCCAACGCCTCGGCGGCGCGAGCGCGGCGCTGCTTGCGGCCGAGGCTGCGGCGCAACGGGAACTCGACGTTGCGCTGCACCGAGAGCCACGGGAACAGCGACCGGCTGTAGTCCTGGAACACCACGGCCAGGTCGTCCGGCACACCGTCGATCTTGTTGCCGTGCAAGCTGATTCCACCGTCGGTGGGCTTCACCAGGCCGCAGATGGTCCTCAGCAGCGTCGACTTGCCGCAGCCGGACGGTCCGACCACGCACACGAGCTCACCCGCTCCGACGGTGAAGGTCAGCCCGTCGATGGCGCGGTGCGCCCCGTCCTTCGCCTGGTAGGTGTGGCCCAGTCCGGCCACCTCCAGCATGGCGGTCATGTCAGTCCCCTGCCGTCGCGAGTTGTACGGGCTTGCTGTGCTCCTGCTTGGGCTGCCAGCCGAGCACCCTGCGCTCGACGGCCAGCAGCACGGTGTTCAGCGCGTAGCCGATGACACCCAGCAGGACGATGCCTGCCCACATGTCGGGGAAGTCGAACTCCCGTTGCGCCACCAGGAGTTGTGATCCGATGCCGTTGTCGGTGCCCACCAGTTCGGACACCACCATGAGCACCAGCGAGAGCGACAGCGACACCCTCAGGCCCGCGAAGATCTTCGGTGCGGCCGAGGGGAGCACGACGCCGAGGACCCACTGCCACTTGGGCACGCGGAACACCGCGGACGTCTCGTACTTCAGGGTGTCGACGGACCTGGCGCCGTCGATCGTGTTGAGCAGGATCGGCCACACGACACCGAACACGATGGTCGCCAACTGCATCGAGGTGCCGACGTTGAACAGCAGCAGGAACACCGGGACCAGCGCGGGCGGCGGGATCGACCGCATGAACGTCAGCAGCGGCCCGGCGAACTCCAGTGCCGTTCGCGACCGTCCCAGCGCCACACCGAGCGAGATGCCGATGACCGCCGCGATGCCCCAGCCGCCGATGAGCCTGGCGAGGCTGGGAACCAGGTGCTCGAACACGACGTCCGTGAGGAACAACCGGTCCAGCGGACCGGAGAGCCAGAGCTCCCGCGCCGACTCCGCGATTTCCGTGGGTGGGGGGAAGAACGTGTCGTCGGCCAGCACGGCGGCCACCTGCCACACCACCACCAGTCCGGCGAAGACGACCCACCGCTTGAGGAAGTTGGTCATGACCGCCCTCCCGTCGCCGCGCTCCAGCCGACCCATCGACGCTGGGCCCGTTCCAGGCCCTCGTTGAGGAGGTAGCCGAGCACCCCGGCGACCACGGTGCCCGCGAGCACCAGGTCCATCCGCCCGGCGCCGCTGCGGGCCAGCATGATGAACTGGCCGAGCCCTCCGCTGCCGCCGGCCAGCAGCTCGACGCTCACCAGCACCACGAGGCTCGTGGTGGCGGCGAGCCGGATACCGGTCAGCACGAACGGAAGCGCGCTGGGCAGCGCCACCGAGAACAACACCCGAA
This sequence comes from Umezawaea sp. cmx-9-4, assembly GCA_049997955.1. Taxonomy (GTDB): domain Bacteria; phylum Actinomycetota; class Actinomycetes; order Mycobacteriales; family Pseudonocardiaceae; genus Umezawaea. The sequence goes on from JAEBDY010000029.1 coordinate 28,650, forward strand.
CACGTCCGGTGCCGAAGACCCGAGCGGTCTCGACCAGCAGCGGATCCAGTTCGTCGATCGCGTAGATCGTGTTGAACAGGATCGGCCAGATCGCCGCGTACACCGCGAGGACGATCTTCGTTTCCGGGCCGATCCCGAGGAACACGATGGCCAGGGGGATCATGGCCACAGAAGGAATGGGACGCAGGAACTCGATCACGGCACGGGTCGCGTACCGCACCGGGGGCACACTTCCCAGCACCAGTCCGAGCGGAACCGCGATCCCAACGGACACACCGACCGTGATCAGCAAAGCCAGCACCGTCGCGAGGACGTCGCGCAGGAACAGCTGATCACCCAACAACTTGCCGAGCTCGCCGAAAACCACACTGGGTGGCGGCAGGTAATCCGCGGAGACGAGCCCGAACCGGCCGAAAAGCTCCCAGACAAGCAGGAACCCGACCACGCCGAGCACACCTCGGGTGAGGGCACGCACGCCGAACGCCTCTCCAATTGATCATCATCGGGACGACCCGGACCAATCTAGAGACTTGGGACCCTGCGCCACAATGAGTGCTGAAGAAACTTCACAAAGTGACCCGGATTTTTTCGCGCCGGTTTCGGTTGACACTGAAGTCACCAAGTGTGCTGGATTCGCAGGTCGGGTGGACTGCCGCGATCTCGTTGAGCCAAGTGCACTAGAGGTGTGCCCGTCGTCACTTTCGTGTCGGGAAACGGAAAAGCACCGAGAACACCACTCGCGCGGTGTTCTCGGTGCTCCGCCGGTTCAGCCGTGGGGAACCCGGAATTCGACCTCGACCGGGACTACAGCCCGACGAGCTTGTACAGCGAGCCGACTTCCTGGCGGTTCAGCACGCGCATCGATCCCGGTCGCTGGTTGCCCAGCTGCACGTCGCCGATGTGCGTCCGCACCAGGCTCGACACCGGGTACCCGACGTGGTCCAGCAGGCGCCGCACGATGTGCTTGCGGCCCTCGTGCAGGATCACCTCGACCAGCGCCTTGCCGGGCATGGAGTCGACCAGCTTGAACGAGTCGACCTTGGCGAAGCCGTCCTCCAGCTCCACACCCGCCCGCAGGCGCTTGCCGATGTCCTTCGCCACCGGGCCCTGGACCTCGGCGACGTAGGTCTTCGGCACCTCGTACGACGGGTGCATCAGCCGGTGCGCGAGGTCGCCGTCGTTGGTCAGCAGCAGCAGGCCCTCGGTGTCCGCGTCGAGCCTGCCGACGTGGAACAGGCGCTCGCGGCGCTCGGCCAGGTAGTCGCCGACGCACGGGCGGTGCTGGTCGTCGTGCATGGTCGACAGGACGCCGCGCGGCTTGTTCAGCACCAGCGTGACGACGTCGTCCTTGAGGACGACGCGCACGCCGTCGACGTGCACGACGGCCGTCTCGGGGTCGACGCGGCGGCCCTGCTCGGTGACGACCTCGCCGTCGACGGTGACGCGGCCCAGTTCGATCAGCTCCTCGGAGACCCGCCGCGAGGCGATGCCCGCCTTGGCGAGCACCTTCTGCAGCCGGATCCCCTCGTCGTTGGGGTTGGGCCGCGCGGAACGGGTTTCAGACATCGTCGATCGCATCCACTTCGGGCAACAGGGGAGCGATCGGGGGCAGGTCCGCGAGGGACGACAGGCCCAACCGCTCCAGGAACAGTTCGGTCGTGCGGTAAAGGATGCCACCAGTGTCGCTGTCGGTACCGATCTCGCTGATCAGACCCCGTGCGACGAGCGTGCGGATCACGCCGTCCACGTTGACCCCGCGGACCGCGGCGATCCGCGCCCTGGTGACCGGCTGCCGGTAGGCGATCACGGCGAGCGTCTCCAGAGCGGCTCTGGTGAGCTTGGCGCGCTGCCCGTCGAGCAGCAGCTTCTCCACGTAGGGCGCGTACCGGTCTCGCGTGTAGAACCGCCAGCCGTCTCCGATTCTACGCAGGTCGATGCCGCTGCCCGACTCGGTGTACCTCGCGGACATCCGCTTGAGGGTCTGGGTGACCCGCTTCACGGACTGGCCGAACACGTCGGCGAGCAGCTTCTCGCTCGCGGGCGAGTCGATGACGAGCAGCACGGACTCCAGCGCGCCCTCGAACTCGGCGTCGTCGGAGAGGTCCGGCCCGGTCTCCACGACCTCGGCGTCGGCCTCGTCCTCCTCCGGGGGAAGCACCTCCGGAACGACCGGCTCAGTCACCCGTACTCCTCGTCCTCGTCGAACTCGACCACCACCGGCGCGTCCTCGTCGCCGATCCAGCGGACGAGCAGCTCCCCGAGCGCGTCGGGCTGGTCGAACGCCAGCACGGTCTCGCGGTACAGCTCCAGCAGCCCGAGGAACCGGGCCACGACGTCCAGTGTCTCCTCGCAGTCCGCGACCAGCTCGCTGAAGGTCAGCTGACCGGCCGCGATCAGCCGTTCGCGCATCACGTTGATGTGGTCGCGCACGGACACCTTGGCGACGTGCAGGTGCGTCAGCGACACCGTGCGCGGCGGTCTGGGCCGGAACACGGCGGCGGCGATGTCGGCGAACCGCTTGGGCGTGACGCCGAGCATGACCTCGGGCAGCAGGCCCTCGAAGCGCGGTTCCAGCGCGACCGACCGCGGGTAGCGCCGCTGCGCGCCCTTCTCCAGCTCGCCGAACAGCGCCGCGACCTGCTTGTACGCCCGGTACTGGAGCAGCCGCGCGAACAGCAGGTCGCGGGCTTCGAGCAGCGCCAGGTCCTCCTCGTCCTCCACGTCGCCCTGCGGCAGCAGCCGCGCGGCCTTGAGGTCGAGCAGGGTGGCGGCGATGACCAGGAACTCGGTCGTCTCGTCCAGGTCCCACGCGTCGCCCATCGCCCGGAGGTAGGCGATGAAGTCGTCGGTCACGGTGTGCAGCGCGACCTCGGTCACGTCGAGCGTGTGCGCCGAGATCAGCTGCAGGAGCAGGTCGAACGGGCCTTCGAAGTTCGTGAGCTTGACCTTGAACCTGCCGCCGACCTCGGCCTCGACGACGGGCTCGGCCCCCGCGGGATCCGGCTCGGCCGGGTCCCGCCGGGTCACGTCGGGAGTGGTCACCGCTGGCGCAGCCTCCGCACGAGCTGCGACCGCTCCCCGTGCTCCTCGAAGTCGGCCAGCAGCACCGCGATGGCCTCGCGGACGATCCGGCCGCGGTCGACCGCGAGCCCGAACGTGCCGCGCAGCGACAGCCGCGCGTGCTCCAGCGCCAGCAGCTCCTCGTCGGACACGTACACCGTGATCTTGGTGTCGTGCTTCTGCCTGCCGGTGCTCGGGCGGTCGGGCACGGCGGGGGGCGGGGCGGGTTCGGGGTCGACGGGGCGTACGAGACTGGTCGTGCGGAACAGTTCGGACGCGCCGGGGAGCGAGGCGCGGCGAGTCACCTGGCGATCACCTCGCGCGCCAGCGCGCGGTAGGCCTTCGCGCCCGCGGAGCGGGGCGCCCACTTGGTGATCGGCTCGCCCGCGACCGTGGTCTCCGGGAACCGCACGGTGCGGTTGATGACCGTGTCGAACACGATGTCGCCGAACGCCTCCACGACCCTGGCCATCACCTCTCGGGAGTGCAGGGTGCGCGGGTCGTACATGGTGGCGACGATCCCGGTGATGTCCAGCTTGGGGTTCAACCGCTCCCTGACCTTCTCGATGGTGTCGATGAGCAGGGCGACCCCCCGCAGCGAGAAGAACTCGCACTCCAGCGGGATGAGCACGCCGTCAGCCGCCGCGAGGGCGTTGACCGTGAGCAGGCCGAGCGACGGCTGGCAGTCCACCAGCACGTAGTCGTACTGGTCGATGATCGGGCGCAGGGTGCGCACCAGCGTGTGCTCGCGGCCGACCTCGGACACGAGCTGGATCTCGGCCGCGGACAGGTCGATGTTGCTGGGCAGCAGGTGCATGTCCTCGACGCCGGTCTCCATGATGACGTCCTGCACGTCGACCGCGCGTTCCATGATGACGTTGTAGATGGTGTTGTCGAGCTGGTGCGGGTGGATGCCGAGGCCCACGGACAGCGCGCCCTGCGGGTCGAAGTCGACGAGCAGCACCTTGCGACCGTACTCGGCCAACGACGCGCCCAGGTTGATCGTGGACGTGGTCTTGCCGACCCCGCCCTTCTGGTTGCAGATGGCGAGGATCTTCGCCGGACCGTGCTCGGTCAGCGGCTGGGGGTCGGGGGTGAACCGGAGCGCTCTCCCGGTCAGGCCGATCTCACCGACCGTCTGGTCGGGGCCGTCCTCGTCGTGCTGCGGCGCGGCGTGCGGGGCGAGGCTCAGCTCCACCGACGCGCGGGGGACACCGGGCGGCTGCGGCGGCGGCGGAGCGTTGTACGCCCGGCCAGCCACGTGCTCCGGTGTCGACATCGCAACCTAACTCCTCGTAGTCCTCGACCTGGGCGCAGCCTAAGGCCGTGACTGGGTAGCGGCAACGCGCCTCGCCGCAGCGCCGCGCACCGTTTTTCCGCAACCCCTGATCCGAACGGGTCAGTGAACCGCCTCCATCCGGGCGGCGGCCTCCATCCGGGCGGCGGCCGACAGGACCACGTCGAGCAGCCCCGGGAACAGCTTCTCCAGGTCGTCGCGGCGCAGCGACACCCAGCGCTGGTTGCCGCAGCACCGGGTCCGGGTGATCCCGGCCTCCCGGAGAACTCGCAGGTGTTGGGACAGGGTGGATTTGGCCACGTCCACGGCCATGGCCCCGCACAGGCGCTCTCCGTCGGCCTCGATCTGCCGGACGACGGCCAGCCTGGTGGGATCGCTCAAAGCGTGGAGCACCGCCGAGAGCTCGATGGCCGGGGGCTCCGGCTCGTCCAAGTTCGGCACGGTTCGCGGTACCTCCCGCTCCGGTGGGACTCAAGTTCGGACACCGTACCCGCGGGTGTCGAAAGATCGCTCATATTCACGAAACCCTCATTGTCACGAAGTGGCGCGGGGGTGCGCGGTGGCGTAGACCTCCCGCAGCGTGGTGACCGTGACCAGCGTGTACACCTGCGTCGTGGTCACCGAGGCGTGGCCGAGGAGTTCCTGCACCACGCGGACGTCCGCCCCGCCTTCGAGCAGGTGGGTGGCGAAGGAATGCCGCAGCGTGTGCGGCGAGACGACGGCGGTGATGCCCGCGCGCTCGGCCGCGGTCTTGAGCACCTGCCACGCCGTCTGGCGCGACAGCCGTCCACCGCGGGCGTTGAGGAAAACCGCTGGTGTGCCACGACCTTTGGCCGCGAGTCCCGGCCGGGCGCGCACCAGGTAGGTCTCCAGCGCCCCGAGCGCGGGCCTGCCGACCGGCACGAGGCGCTGCTTGCCGCCCTTGCCGTCCAGCAGTGCCGTGCGCTCCCCCGCGTCGACGTCGTCCACGTCCAGTCCGACGACCTCGGAGATGCGCGCTCCCGTGGAATAGAGGAGTTCCAGCAGCGCCCGGTCGCGCAGCGATCGCGGATCGTCGCCGGGGTGGGAATCCAGCAGCCGCAGCACGTCGTCCACCGGCAGCGCCTTCGGCAGTCGGCGCGGCGGTGTCGGCGGCGCCACTTCGCGGGCCGGGTCGCCTGGCACGACGCCTTCGCGGTGCGCGAACCTGTGCAGCCCGCGGACGGCCGACAGCGTGCGCGCGGCCGACGACGCGGCCAGCCCGCTTTCCCGCAACGTGGCCAGGAAATCCCCGACGTGCGCCTCGGTGACGTCCGCGAGGTCGACGACGCCGCGCGACGCCAGGTGCTCGGTGTAGCGGCGGAGGTCGCGGCCGTAGGAATCCAGGGTGTTGCGGGAGGTGCCGCGTTCCACGGCCAGGTGGTCGAGGTACCTCCGCACCACGTCGGGGACGATCACGAAGCCACCGCCGCGTCGGGAAAACCCTTGCCCGCCAACGACGGCGCGCGACGCCCGTGGCACGTCTGCTCGTGTGGAATCCGGACCGGCACCCGATCAGCCTAGGCCCGGCTTCGCGTTTCGGCGTGGTCGACCGGAGCGCATCGACTACCGTTCCGGCCGTGTCAGGACCTTTCGAGCCGAATCCCGTGCGCATCGGCAACCAGCAGCGCGAGGAAGCCATCCGCGCCCTCAACGACCACTTCGCCGCCGGGCGGATCGAGATCGGCGAGTACGAGCAGCGCGTCGCCTACGCGTCCGCCGCCCAGACCATCACCGAATTGGGCTCCCTCTTCGCCGACCTGCCAGCCCCCCACCCGCCGTTCCTGGTGATGCCACCCCCGCCGCCCCCGTACGGCACGTCCTACGCACCCCCACCCCCACCGCCCCCGTTCACGCCCCCGTCGGGCTACGGCACCGCACCCGGCTACCAGGTGCCCTTCGCGCCGTACGGCATCGACCCGATGACCGGCTACCCGCTGTCGGACAAGTCCAAGGTCGTCGCGGGCGTCCTGCAACTCTTCATCGGCACCCTGGGCATCGGCCGCTTCTACACCGGCCACACCGGCATCGCGGTGGCCCAACTGCTGACGTGCGGCGGCTGCGGCATCTGGGCGCTGGTGGACGGCATCATGCTGCTGGTCAACGGCGGCACGGACGCCCAGGGACGCCGACTACGCGACTAGGTTCCGACCAACGGCCCAGACGAGGCCGACCGCGACGACCACCTGCCCGACCCCCTTGGAAACAGGCGGGTTCGGCAGGCCCTTGCGGTCGGCCAGGAACCACCGGAACCACAGCCAACCCAGCAACGGCAACCCCGCGACGAGCATCACCGGGTTGAAGTGCCAGGCAGCGACAAGATCACCGTGCAGCAACGCGTGAACCATGCGAGTGGCCCCGCAGGCAGGACAGTCCAACCCGGTGAGCCAGTTGAACGGACAACGCGGAAGCCATCCCCCTGGCCGAGTGGGATCGGAGAAGAAAACCACGACACCCAACCCCACACCCGCCACCAGAACACCCAAGGGCCCGGTAACGCTCTTGCGCAGGTTCACCACCCCATTGTGCCGCGCCCAACAGCCTCAAAGCCAAACCAGGACCAGAACAGCAACACGCAACACAACCACCACCGCCCAAGCGGAAGCACCCAACCCAAGGGGCCCCCAGACCCCTCCCTGCCCCCGATCCCCAGCGCCCTCATGTCCGTCCGCTACGGGTCAAGGCATCTTTCCCGCCTTGACGCGGCGCGGACGGACATGGAGACAATCGCGCACCGGGGGGAACCCAAACCCCGACCCCCGCTGGAACTAGGGCTTCAGGAGCCGGAGTCGAAGCCGAAGCCGGATCTCCACCCTCCGGACTACAGGCCAAGCCTCCATGGACCGAACCCGCCAACGACGCGATCCGGCAGCTTCAAACTCGAAAACTGAGACTCGAACTCAGGCCTCAAACCCGAAGGCCAGGGTTCGGACCAGAACCCCACAACTGAGGCCCGGACCCAACCCCTCACCCCCGCATACGATCCGCAAACGTGTGCGGCCGATCCGGCCAAGGCGCGTCCGCCGCACGGGCCTCAGCCCCGGCCACCACGGCCTGTGCCGCCAACACCCCGCCCACGGCTGCACCGTTCACGATCTCCCCGGCCAACGCCATCCGCACGGCTTCGGCCAACGGCACCCGCCGGATCACCAGGTCGGCTTCCTCGTCCCCCTGCAACTCGCGGTCCACAGTGGACAAACCCTGCGCCAGGAACACCCGCACCACCTCGTCGGTGAACCCCGGCGAGGCCGCGACATCGACCAATGTGGACCACCGCGAGGCGTCCAAACCGACTTCCTCGGCCAATTCCCGCCGCGCGCCTTCGACGGGCACCTCGTCCGGCGAGTCCAACAACCCGGCGGGCAGCTCCCACAGCCGGTGGCCGAGCGGGTGCCGGTACTGGTGGATCAGGACCACCTGCCCGTCGTCGTCCAACGCGACGACGGCCACCGCCCCGAGGTGCTCCACGACCTCGCGGAGGGCCGTTCCGCCGCCGGGCATGGCGACCTCGTCGACCCGCAGCCCCACGACCCGCCCGATGTGCACGTCCCGCGAGGAGACGGTGCGGAACTCGTGGGAACCCGCCGCGGTCACTTGGCTCCCGCCGTGGCCTCGGCCAGTTCCACCGGCAGGCGGTCGGCCAGCCGGTAGTCCAGCGCCGCCCGCACGAACGCGGCGAACAGCGGGTGCGGCTTGGTCGGGCGGGACTTCAGCTCCGGGTGCGCCTGGGTGGCGACGAAGAACGGGTGCACGTCGGCGGGGAGTTCCACGAACTCCACCAGCCGACCGTCCGGCGACGTGCCCGAGAAGACCAGGCCCGCCTTGGACAGCTCGTCGCGGTAGGCGTTGTTGACCTCGTAGCGGTGGCGGTGCCGCTCGGAGACCTCGGTCGTGCCGTACGCGCGCGCCACGACCGAGCCGGGGGTCAGCTTCGCCGGGTACGCGCCGAGGCGCATGGTGCCGCCCATGCCGCGTTCGCCCGAGACGACGTCCTGCTGGTCGGCCATCGTGGAGATGACCGGCGTGCCGCCCTCCTCGAACTCGGCCGAGCCCGCGTCCTCGATCCCCGCGAGGTTGCGGGCCGACTCGATGACCATGCACTGGAGCCCGAGGCACAGGCCGAGGACCGGGATGCCCCTGGTGCGGGCGTAGGTGATCGCGCCGATCTTGCCCTCGATGCCGCGCACGCCGAAGCCGCCGGGCACGAGCACCGCGTCCAGGCCCGACAGCGCGTGCGACGCGCCCGCCGGGGTCTGGCACTCGTCGGACGGCACCCACACGACCTCGACCTTGGCGCGGTGGGCGAACCCGCCCGCGCGCAGGGCCTCGGTGACCGACAGGTAGGCGTCCGGCAGGTCGACGTACTTGCCGACCAGCGCCACCCGCACGGTCTCGGTGGGGTTGTGGACCCGGTCGAGCAGATCGCCCCACACGGTCCAGTCGACGTCCCGGAACGGCAGGTCGAGCCTGCGCACCACGTACGCGTCGAGACCCTCGCCGTGCAGGACCTTGGGGATGTCGTAGATCGACCGCGCGTCGACGGCCGCCACGACGGCCTCGTTGTCGACGTCGCACATGAGCCCGATCTTGCGCTTGAGCGCGTCCGGGATCTCGCGGTCCGCCCGGCACACGATCGCGTCGGGCTGGATGCCGATGTTGCGCAGCGCGGCCACGGAGTGCTGCGTGGGCTTGGTCTTCAGCTCACCCGACGGCGCCAGGTAGGGCACCAGCGACACGTGCAGGAAGAACACGTTGTCGCGGCCCACGTCGTGGCGCACCTGCCGGGCGGCCTCCAGGAAGGGCAGCGACTCGATGTCGCCGACCGTGCCGCCGACCTCGGTGATGACGACGTCCGGCACCAGGCCCTCGGCGTCCGGCTCGGCCATCGCGCGGATGCGGCGCTTGATCTCGTCCGTGATGTGCGGGATGACCTGCACCGTGTCGCCCAGGTACTCACCGCGCCGCTCCTTGGCGATGACCTCGGAGTACACCTGCCCGGTCGTGACGTTCGCCTCGCCGGACAGGTCACGCGCGAGGAAGCGCTCGTAGTGGCCGATGTCCAGGTCCGTCTCGGCGCCGTCGTCGGTGACGAACACCTCGCCGTGCTGGAACGGGTTCATCGTGCCGGGATCGACGTTGAGGTAGGGGTCGAGCTTCTGCATGGTCACCCGCAGACCACGGGAAGTCAGCAACTGGCCGAGGCTGGAAGCCGTGAGCCCCTTGCCCAAGGAGGACGCGACGCCCCCGGTGACGAAGACGTGCTTGGTGGTACGTGCGTTGAGCACCAACGAGGCTCCCGTGGTCTGAAAGATTTCCGAAAGGGGATAACCCCTGTCCACGGGCCACGACTGTAACACGGTCGCCGCTCCGCGGACTCCGGGCTCGGCCGCCTCAGGTCGGCAGTTCGTGCCCCGATTTTTCCGGGCAGGGCAGGGACTTCGTCGCTGCCCTGCCCGAAAAAATGGTGACCCGACCTACCGACGCGGCCTCGCATGGGAGTCGCCTGTGCGATGAACGTCACCTACCTGGGTGATCAGCCCACCTGGCCTGGTGATGGGGCCTCGGCGTTGCCCGCGTTGCCGTAGCGGCCGGACTTGCCGTCCAACTGCTCACGCAGTGCGAGCACGGTGACCACGCGGCCCGCTGCCGAGTCGGCGTTGTCGACGGTGGAGAGCACCGAGGTGGCCGCCGTGTCGGCGCGGACCACGCCGATGCCTCCGGTGCCGTTTGCCGAGCCGTCGCCGCCCGCGAGGACCGTTCCCGCGCCGGTGCGGTCGAGCTGGATGGCGAACCGGGCGATGGTGGCGGCCCGGTCACCGGCCGAGTCGCCGACCACGGAGCCGCCGGTGAGCACGACGGCGACCTGCGCGGGCCGCAGGCCCTGACCGGGTTTCACGAAACCCGCGCCGGACAGCCCACCGAGGGCCGAGGCGATCTCGTCGTCCGACGCCTGGGGCTCGTTGGTGTCCTTGTTGAGCAGCAACAGGGTGCCGAGGAGGCCGCCCGCTCGGGTGCCGGGGTCGGACGCGGTCGGCAGCTGGGTGCCCGCGGGTTGCAGGCGGGCGACCAGATCGCGCAGCTGGTCGGCCTTGTGCGGGTCGACGAAGGAGTCGGTGAGCTGGAGTTCGCCGGTGACCGCGGCGCCGGACGCGCGCAGCAGCGCGGCCAGCGAGTCGCGGTCGCTCGGCCGCGCGTCGGCGGTGGTGACGAGCACGACCGTGCGGTCGGTGAGCTGGCCCTTGACCGACAGCGGGCCTACGGAGGTGGCGAAGCGGTCGGCCTCGGACAGCTTGGCGTTGAGCGCGTTGCGCTCGGACTCCAGGTCCACGACCTGCTTGCCCAGCGCGCCGTTGTCGTCGCTCAGCCCGGACAGCAGCCTGCTGCTGATCGCCGTCGACCCGAGCACGACGCCCACCGCGAGCGCCAGGAAGACGGCGGTGATCGAGACGATGTGGTAGCGCAGCGAGATCAAGAGAACAGCCCCTTCGTCCAGGTGGAGACGGTGCGGAACGCGTCGGCGGCGATGTCGACGTAGACGTGGCCGACGCCGGACACGGCCACCGCGGCCACCATCGCGAGCACGGCGGCCAGCACCAGCAGGACGATCACGCCGAACGAGACCCGGCTGTGGTGCAGGGTGGCGACGGCCGCGCCGTCGACCAGCTTGCTGCCGAGCTTGAGCCGGGTGAGGAACGTGGACGGGTTGGAGCCCGAGTGGCCGCGGTCGAGGAACTCCCGCAGGCCCGCCTGGACGCCGACGGTCACGACGAGGCTGGCGCCGTGCGCCTCGGCGAGGAGCAGCGCGAGGTCCTCGGCGTTGCCCGAAGACGGGAACGTCACCGCGCCGATGCCGAGGTCCTGGATGCGCTCCAGGCCGGGCGCGTGGCCGTCGGTCTGCGCGGGCACGACGACCTCGCGGCCCGCCTTCAGCGTCTCGGTGCCGATGCCGTCCGGGTCGCCGACGATGACGTCCGGCTTGTAGCCGGCGGCGAACAGCGTGTCCGCGCCGGTGTCGACGCCCACCAGCACCGGCCGGTACTCGCGGATGTACTTGCGGAGCCTCCGCAGCTCCTCGGCGTGGCTCCGCCCGCCCGCGACGACCAGCACCTGCCGGTCGCGCATCGGCACGTACAGCTCCGGCACGCCCACGCCGTCGAGCACCAGCGCGCGCTCGCGGCGCAGGAACTCGATGGTGTTGGCGGAGAACGCCTCCAGCTGCGCGGCCATGCCCGCCTTGGCCTCGATCATGGCGTCGGCGATGGACTCGGCGCTCTGCTCGTCGCCGCGCGCGACCTCGGTCTCGCCGTCGTACACGACGCCGTCGAGCAGCCGCAGCTTCGTGCCGTCCCTGATGTCGCGCAGCACCGAGCTGCCGACGTTGTCGATGAGCGGGATGCCCGCCTCGATCAGCAGTTCCGGCCCCAGGTTCGGGAACCGGCCGGAGATCGACGGGGAGGCGTTCACCACCCCGACCACCTCGGCGGCGACGAGCGCCTCCGCGGTGCGGCGGTCGATGTCGACCTGGTCGAGCACGGCGACGTCGCCCGGACTCAGCCGCCTCAGCAGGTCGCCCGCGCGGCGATCGACCCGTGCGACGCCGATGGCGCCCGGCAGGTCGCGGTTCGTGCGGCTGAGCAACCCGGAGAGCTTCATGCGTCCGATGGTGGCTGATCCACGAGCGGGGGCCGGGATGCCACGCCGACCGATATGGGCAGCTCAGCCGGGTGATGATTCCTCTGTGGACACAGATGGGTGAATCGGGATCCCCATCGGAGGGGTATCGGTGTCGTCATCGTCCGGAAGCTGGTAGGCGACCGGGGCCTTCGCCTTCAGCCGCTGCACCAGCAGACCGCCCGCGAACGCCACGACGGCCGCGGCCACCAGCGTCCACATGCCGCTGCCCACCCTGGTCTCGATCGATCCGCGGACGGCGTCGTTCTCCCGCGCCACCACCAGGACGGCTTGACCCACGGTCCACACGCAGCCGACGAGCATCGTGGCAGCCGCGACCGCGCCGACCCTGATCGCCACCACCGCCCGCGCCGGGAGCCGCTGGGAGAAGGGCACCAGCAGCGCCACGAGCACCAGCAGCGCCGCCGCGACGACCATCGGCACCCCGTAGAGGACCGAGTCGGGCACCAGCTCCACGCCCCCGTCCGGGGTCGTGTACTGGCTGCTCCACGAGGTCATCCGGAACCCGGACCGGAAGCCGCTGTCGACCCGTTCCTGCTCGTACAGCGGCCGCAGCGAGCCCGCCACCGCCAGCACCGCACCCAGGAGCAGCGCGACCACGCCCACGATCCGCCTCACGCGCCACCGCCGCGGGTGTCCTCGGGGAACGGGATCCCCTGCGGCGGGGTGTCGGTGTCGTCCTCGTCCGGCAGCCGGTAGACGACCGCTCCCCCCGGCTCGGGTTCGGGCAGGAGCGCGGACGTCCCGTGCTCCGGCCAGTCCTGCACGAGCAGGCCGCCCGCCAGTGCCGCGCCGCAGGCGAGCACCAGGACCCACGTGCCCGGCCCGACGTCCCCCTGGACCGCCTTGGTGCCCTGGTCCGACACCGCCAGCAGCACGAGTTGACCCACGGTCCACACGGAGCCGATGAGCAGCGCGGCCACCGCGACCGCGCCGATGCTCGTGGGCGCGGCGAACCGGGAGGGCAGGCGGGGAGCGGCGAGCACCAGCGCCGCCACGACGGCGAGCAACGCCGCCGCCACGACCACCGGCACCCCGAAGTGGGTCTGCTCGTCCTCGGACGGGGCGAAGTCCATCGTCGACTCGATGCCCCAGAGCGTCATCGAGTACGTCTCCCGCTCGGCGGTGAACATGATCACCTGCTCGAACACCGGCATCAGCGACCCCGCCACCGCCAGCACAGCGCCCGCCACCAGCACCACCGCGCCGATCACGTGCCGCACCCGCGACGGTGCCGCCTCGGCGGTCTCCCCACCGCTCGGCAGTTCCACGCTTCCCCCCGTTCGACCCGCTACGGCACCTGCTCGTGCTCTTCGGCGTCGGGCAGCCGGTACACGACCGGTCCGTCCGGTTCGGGGGTCGGTTCGACCCGTTCCGGCACGTGCCGCACCAGCGCACCACCCACGACCGCGACGACGCAGGCGACCGCCAGCACCCACAGGCCGAGGCCGGGGGTGGTCAGGGTGATCGGGTCGACGCGGCGGTTGCCCTCGGCGAGCCGCAGGTACACCTGGAAGACGACCCAGACGGCGCCGACGAGCATCAGCGGCACGCCCGTCGCGAGGAACCCCGCCACCGCGCCGAACCGGCGGCTCCGCAGGAACAGCGCGGCCAGCACGAGCAGGGCGGCCGCGACGGCGATCGGCACGCCGTACTGCACCGAGGACCGGAACTCGTCGCTGTCCGGCTGCGGTCCGGTGATGGTGCGGCTGTTCCAGGCCGTCACCTCGAACTCCAGCTGCTCGGCGAGCCGGTAGGCCTGGCGGTACAGGGGCAGCAGCGAGCCGACCAGTGCGAGCAAGGCACCGGCGACCAGCGAGAACACCCCGATCCGCTGCCTCACGAACGGCCAGGGGGATCGACCGGGTCGAGGGTCACGCGGGTGGTCTCCTCCGGCTCGTCGTCCGGGCCCTGCGGCCCGAACTCGGCGGGCGGGAAGCCCAGCGGCGGCGTGTCGACGTCGTCGGTCTTCACGTCCGGCAACTGGTAGACGATCGCCTCGTCGTTCTGCGGCTCCTCGTCGCGTTCCCGCAGGGCGTGCCTGCGGGAACGGCGGCCGGGCGTGGAGCGCGCGGTCTGCAGCTCCGGCTCGCGCTCGCGTTCGGGCGTCCAGATCTTCTCCCGCACCCGATCGGCGCGTTCCCGCAGCTCGTCCTGGGTGGTGTCCGGTTCGGGCAGGTCCTGCACGAGGACCGCGCCGACCGCGCCGACGACCCAGCCGACGCCGAGCAGGATCAGCCCGATGTCGACCGTCTGCACCAGTTGGCCGCCCGGTGGCACCGAGGCGATCGCGATGGCCGCCTGGTTCGTGATGTGCAGGTACACCGACCACGCGGCGCCCAGCAGCACCGCGGCGCCCGCGATGGCCGCCATGCGCCCGACCGGGGCCGAGGGGGACTGGCGGAACACCAGTGCGGCGGCACCCAGCATCAGCAGGGCCGCCAGCACCAGCGGAACGCCGAAGCCGGGGCTGGACGCCCCGACCCCGGTGCTGCCGAACGCCGTGACGACCAGGCTGGTCCCCTGACGTCCGGGGAAGCTGCGGGTCTCCTGGTAGAGCGGCAGCAGGACGCCGCCGATCGTCGCGACCGCGCCCACCGCCAGCGCGACCGCTCCGATGAGGCTGCGGTTCATCCCGGCTGGATTCATGTGACCTTTTTACGCGTCTTGCGCCGCACGACGGGGGCGCTGTCCTTGTCCGCCTTGGCCGCCGCGAGCAGTTCCACGGCGTGCGCGCGGCCGGTGTCCGTCGAATCCATGCCCGCGAGCATGCGGGCCAGTTCGACCACGCGCTCCGACTCGTCCAGCACCCGGACGCCGCTGCGCGTGAGGATGCCGTCCGCCGTCTTGTCCACGACCAGGTGCCGGTCCGCGAACGCCGCGACCTGCGGGAGGTGGGTGACGACGATGACCTGGTGGCTGCGCGCCAACCGCGCGAGCCGCCTGCCGACCTCGACCGCCGCGCGGCCGCCGACCCCGGCGTCGACCTCGTCGAACACCAGCGTCGGCACCGGGTCGGAGTGCGAGAGCACGACCTCCAGCGCGAGCATCACCCGTGACAGCTCACCGCCGGACGCGCCCTTGTGCACCGGCAGCGCGGGAGCGCCGGGGTGCGCGATGAGGCGCAGCTCGACCTCGTCCACACCGCTGGCTCCCGCGTGCAGCAGGACCTTGCCGACCTGCAACGCCTGCGCGTCGCCCTTCTCGGCGGCACGGGGGTGCACGGCGACCTCGATGTTCGAGTGCGGCATCGCGAGCCCGGTCAGCTCGTCCGACACCTCCTTGCCCAGTTCCTCGGCGGCGCTGCCGCGCGCGGTGGAGACCTGGGCGGCGTAGACCGCGAGTTCCGCGGCCAGCTCGTCGCGGCGGGCGGCCAGCGCGGCCAGCGCCTCGTCGGACGTGTCGAGCGTCGAGAGCCGCTCGTTCGCGTTCTCGGCCCACGCGATCACGCCGTCGATGTCGGCGGCGTACTTGCGGGTCAGGTGCTTCAGCTCGGATTGCCGGGCCAGCACCGTTTCGAGCCGGTTCGGGTCGGCGTCGAGGTGGTCGAGGTACGACCCGATCTCGGAGCCCACGTCGGCCAGCACGGCGGCGGCCTCGATCAGCCGCGCCTCCAGCCCGCGCAGCGCCGGGTCCTCCGACGTCGCCACGCGCCTGCGGGCCTCGCCGATCAGCCCCAGCGCGCCGGGGTTGTCCGGGTCGCCGTCGGCCGCGCCGCTCACCGCGTACTGCGCGCCCGTCGCGGCCTCGCGCAGCTGGTCGGCGTCCGCGAGCCTGCGGGCCTCGTCGACGAGTTCGACGTCCTCCCCCGGTTTGGGGGAGACCGCTTCGATCTCGCCGAGCCCGTGGCGCAGCAGATCCGCTTCACGGGCCAACTCGCGCGACCGCTCGGAGCGCTCGGTGAGCTCGTTCGCGACGCGCAGCCACTCCTCGCGCAGCCGCTGGTACTGGCGGAGCGGCTCGGACACGTCGTCGCCCGCGAAGCGGTCGAGGACCGCCCGCTGCTCCGACGGCCTCAGCAGCCGCAACTGGTCGTTCTGCCCGTGCACGGCGAGGAGCTGCTCCGCGAGTTCCGCGAGCACGCCGACCGGCACCGAGCGGCCGCCGAGGTGTGCCCTCGACCTGCCGTCCGCCCCGACCGTGCGCACCGCGATCACGGTGCCGTCCTCGTCCGGTTCGCCGCCGACCTCATCGGCGACCTTCGCGGCCGGGCTGCCGGCGGGTGCCTTGAAACGGCCCTCCACCACGGCTTTGTCGGCACCGGTGCGCACTCTCGACGCCTCGGCCCGACCACCACTCAACAGGTGGAGCCCGGTCACGACCATGGTCTTGCCCGCACCGGTCTCACCGGTGACCACGGTGAATCCGGAATCGAGTTCTAGGGTCGCCTCATCGATCACACCGAGGCCCTGGATGCGCATCTCGGCCAACACAGGGCGAACCCTAGCCGCACGCACCGACAGAGGGGTGCCTCGGGAGGCGAATCCGGTCACGACCGCGTGTCCCAGCGGTGCCGTCAGCCGACCGATGGCCCGCGCCAGCCCTGCACCGGCAGGGTGAACTTCTCCACCAGCCGGTCGGCGAACGGGCCTTCGCGCAGCCGCACGAGCTTGATGGGCGTCCGGCCGCCCACCACCTCGACCCGCGTCCCCGCGGGCAGGTCGTAGGTCCGGCGGCCGTCGCAGCACAGCACGGCCGGGTGGCCGTTGGGGTCGACCTCGAACGCCACGGTGGACCGCGGCGACACGACGAGGGGCCGGGCGAACAGGGCGTGCGCGTTGCTCGGCACGACCAGCAGCGCCTGCACGTCCGGCCACACGACCGGTCCGCCGGCGGAGAACGCGTAGGCGGTCGACCCGGTCGGCGTCGCGCACAGCACGCCGTCGGTGCCGAACGCGGACACCGGCCGCCCGTCGATCTCCACGACCACGTCGAGGATCCGCTCGCGGGAGCTCTTCTCGACGCTGGCCTCGTTGAGGGCCCACGTCCTCACCAGCTCGACGCCGTTGACGGAGGCGGTCACGTCGACCGTCATCCGCTCCTCGACGTGGTAGTCCTGCTCGATCGCGTGGGTGATCGCCTCGTGCAGCATGTCCGAGTCGGCCTCGGCGAGGAACCCGACGCGGCCGAGGTTCACGCCGAGCACCGGCACCCCCGCCGCGCGGGCGAGTTCGGCCGCGCGCAGCAGCGTGCCGTCACCGCCCAGCACGAACACGAGCTCGGTGCCCTCGGCGGCCTTGTCGTCGGCGGGCACGACGCTCATGGAGCAGCACGGGTGGAGCTGCGGGGCCTCGTCGTCGAGGAGCCGCAGCCGCACACCCGCTTCCGCGAAGCGGAGCGCCACTTCCATGGCCAGCTTGATGTTGCTCTGCCGCCCGGTGTGGACGACGAGGAGCACTTCCCGATCGGTCATTGGGGCCCTTCCGCGACAGCGGTTCGGACGAGCGCGGCGGCGGCTTCCGCGTCCAGGGGGTCGCCCAGCCGGAGCCGGACGAAGAACTCGACGTTGCCGGAGGGACCGGGCAGCGGGCTGGCGACGGCGCCGTGCAGGCGCAGCCCCAGTTCCGCGGCCGCGGCGACCACGGTGAGCACGGCGTCGGCCCGCAGTTCGGGATCGCGGACGACCCCGCCGGACCCGAGCCGTTCCTTGCCGACCTCGAACTGCGGCTTGACCATGGGGACCAGGTCGCCGTCCGGGTTCAGGCACGACTTCAGTGCGGGCAGCACCAGCTTGAGGGAGATGAACGACAGGTCGGCGACGATCAGGTCCACCGGCCCGCCGATGTCCTCGGGGGTGAGGGCGCGGACGTTCGTCTTGTCCTTGACCACGACGCGTTCGTCGGTGCGCAGCCGCCAGTCCAGCAGCCCGCGACCGACGTCGACGGCGACGACCTGACGAGCGCCCTTGCGGAGCAGCACGTCGGTGAACCCGCCCGTGGACGCTCCCGCGTCCAGGCAGCGGGCGCCGTCGGTCGAGATGTCCGGGAACGCCTCCAGCGCGCCCACCAGCTTGTGCGCCCCGCGCGACGCCCAGTTCGGGTCGTCCACGTCGGCGCGCACCACCACGGCCGCGTCGATCTCCACGGCGGTGGCGGGCTTGGTGGCGACCGTGCCGCGCACCGTCACGCGGCCGTCGGTGACCAGCTGGCTGGCGTGCTCGCGGGACCGGGCGAGCCCTCGCCGCACCAGCTCGGCGTCGAGCCGAGACCTTCGGGGCACCGGCTCAGACCTTGTCGATGCTGGAAAGCGCGGCCGTCAACGCCGTGTGCGCGATGTCGAACCGCGCCACGTGGTCCACGATCTCCAGCTGCTCCAAGCCCTCCAGGCCCGCGAGGGCCTCGTCGATCCCGAGCACGGGGTCGACCGGCGGGCCGGGCAGGGGAACGTCGGCGTTCACCAGATCACGGTAGCGGATCGCGTTGCCGGAACACGCGGGAGAGTGGCGTAGGGCGCTTCCCGCGGCGGCGGTGAACCGAAGGGGTGGAAGCCACGTGGAACCTCGGGTGAAGGCTGTCCGAACGGCGTGCGGTCACGCGGTGCGCGCGGGCAGGACCATCGTGAAGACCGCCCCTTCGCCGGGAGTGGCGGTCGCGGTGAGCCGACCCCCCTGGGCGAGCACGAGCGAGCGCGCGATGGCCAGGCCGAGGCCCGCTCCGCCCCCCTCGACGCGGCTCCGGGAACCGTCGGCCCGGTGGAACCGCTCGAAGACCAGCTCGACCTGCTCCTCGGACAGCCCCGGCCCCTCGTCGGCGACCTCGACCACCCCGCACCCGTCGACGGTGCCGACCCCGACCCGGACGGCCGTGCCCGCGGGGGTGTGCCGGACGGCGTTCCCGACCAGGTTCGTCACGACCTGGCGGAGCCGGGCCTCGTCGCCCAGCACGGGCGCGGGCCCGACCGGGCCGCCGCCGGGCCCGGTGAGCGCGACCGGACGGGACGGGTCCAGCGCGCGCAGGTCGTGCAGCGCGTCGACGGCCACGGCGCGGAGGTCCATCGGCTCCAGCCGGAGCGCGGTCGGGTCGGCTTCGTCGAACCGGGCGAGCAGCAGCAGGTCGTCCACGAGCCGTTCCAACCGCCGGGACTCGCGCTCGATCCGGTCCATCGTCCGGTCGACGTCCTCCCGGTCGGGCAGCGCGCCCATCCGGTACAGCTCGGTCGACCCGCTGATGCCCGCGAGCGGGGTCCGCAGCTCGTGGCTGGCGTCGGCCACGAACCGGCGCGTGCGCGCCTCCGACTCGGCCCTGGCGGTCGCCGCCTCGTCGAGGCGGTCGAGCATCCCGTTGACCGTGGCGGCGAGGCTGCCGACCTCCGTGCTGGGCGCGGCCACGGCCGGGACACGTCGGCCCGCGTCACCCGCGGCGATCGCCGCCGACGTCGCCTCGATCTGCCGCAGCGGCCGCAGCCCCGCCCGCAGCGCGAAGTACCCCAGCACCGACAGCAGGGCCAGGAGAGCGGAGCCGATCAGGTAGCAGTTCACCCGGACCCGGTCGACGATCGCGTCCACCTCCGCGAGCGAGGCGGCGAAGGTCATGGTGACCCCGTCGGCTCCCTGGTACCGCCCCGGCACGACGACGACCCGCCACCGGCCGCTGTCGAAGGGCTTCCCGTCGCCCGCCCCGACGTCGAACGCGGGCGGGCCCGGATCGGGTTCGGCGCCCGACGGCCCGACCCGGAAGACCCGGTCCGGTCGACCGTCGGCGAACGAGTAGACGACGTGCACGTCGGTCACGAGGTCCAGCACGTCGGCGTTGGAGTTCCGCGAAGCGCCCTCCCGCAGCACCTCGACCGTCTGCGGCGGAAGCCGCGACAGCAGCTCGGCACCCGCCCGCAGCTGGCCGTCCACCCGGTGCACCAGCGGCGCCCGCAGCGACGCGAGCACGAGCGCGCCCGCCGCGACCAGACCGATCGCCAGCAGCACCAGCGTGATCACCAGCAGGCGCGCGCTGAGCGGGATCCGGGCGAACGCCGTCACGGCCGGGGCGTCCGCAGGACGTAGCCGATGCCGCGAACGGTGTGGATCAGCTTCAGGTCGCCGTGGTCGACCTTGCGGCGCAGGTAGCTGACGTAGGACTCGACGATGCTCGGGTCGCCGCCGAAGTCGTAGTTCCACACGTCCCGCACGATCCGCGACTTCGCCACGGTCTGGTCGGCGTGCTCCATGAGGTAGCGCAGGAGTTTGAACTCGGTCTGCGACAGCTCGATCCGCACCCCGCCGCGGGTCACCAGGTGGGCGTTCGGGTCCAGTTCGAGGTCGCCGACGGCGAGCGGCGCCCCGACGGCCCGGCCGGTCGACCGGCCCGCGCGCCGCAGGACCGCGTGGATGCGGGCGATCAGCTCCTCCAGCCGGAAGGGCTTGGTGATGTAGTCGTCGCCGCCCGCCGACAGGCCGTCCACCTTGTCCTCGGGGGTGTCGCGCGCGGTGAGGAACAGCACCGGCAGGTCCTCGCCGTGCGCGCGGCGCAACCGCCGCAGGACTTGGAACCCGCCGATGTCGGGCAGCATCACGTCGAGCACCACCAGCTCCGGCGGCTCACGGTCGGCCAGTTCCAGCGCCGCCGCTCCGTCGACCGCCGTCACAACCTCGAACCCCGCGAACCGCAGGCTCGCCGCGAGCAGTTCCCGCAGCGTCGGGTCGTCCTCGACCACCAGCAGCCGGACCGCGCGCTGCCCGTGGTGTTCCCTGGACGCCATCCGCAGCTCCCCCGAAGACCTTCCCCGCGCCGGTCGGCCCAGGGTACGTGCCGTCCCCGCGGTGGACGGCGACGAGCAGCAGCGCGCCGACCGCACCCGCCACCGCTCCCGCGACGAGCCCCAGCGGCACCGCCGTCCACACCGACCCGCTCGCTCCCGCGGTGGTGTCGAGCAGGACGAACGCCCGCGCCGACACCCGCAGGTCCACCGAGGCGGACGCCGTCACGACCATCGCCGCTGAGGCGGCGGCGAAGACCAGCCCGAGCGCGGCGGCGCAGCGCAGCACGAGGTCTGTCGGGTCCGTGGCGCTCCCAGCCGTCCGCACCGCCGTGAGCACTCCGCACACCAGCAGCAGGACCACCGCCAGGACCGTGAACGGCCACGTCGGGAGGTCGATCGACGGCAGCTCCGGCAGCACCCCGCCGAGCATCCTGGTGACCCGCGGGTCGGCGTCGACCGACCAGTCCACCCCGAGCCCGGCGGTGATCGCGGCGAACAGCGCGCTCGGCGCGGCCAGCAGCACCGCCCCCACCGCGCGGGCGTCCTGGACCCTGGCCACCACGACGCCCGCGGCGGTGGCGAGCAGAGCCGCGCCGCCCAGCACCAGCACCGTCGCCGACAACGCGGGCCGGAGCACAGCGGGCCCTCGACCGACCGCCCAGACGCCGACGACGCCGAGCACCGCCAGCAGCGCGGAGGTCATCGGATCGGCGGACAGCACACCCCCTCCGGTCACCGCGGTCAGCACGCCGAGCAGCACGGGGAACGAGGTGACCGCACCGGCCAGGGTCTCCGGACCGCGCTTCCAGCGGAACCCGAGGACGAGGACGAGCACACCGATCACGGTGATGCCCGTGGCCACGACGTGGAGCCGAACGTCGAGCGAGGCCCCCTGTGGCAGGGCGGGCGCCAAGGCCACGGGCGAACCGACGGCCGACGCCACGACGGCCACCGCCTGGCCGAGCAGATCACCGGAGCCGACACCGAGCAACGCCAGCCCGACAGCGGACACGACCCCCATCACCACGAACGCCACAACCCCGGTCGCCACACCGACCAGACCGTCCCGCGCCTTCACGCGCCCCACCCGTTTCCCATGGGACGCAACGTATGCGCGCCGAATCGCGCTCCCCTGAACGTTTCCTGGGCGCGGGCTGGGAAACCCGTGCGAACCGCGTGGACGGAGGCCGAGGACTCAGCGGAACAGGGGAAAATTCCCAGCGAACCCACAGGATTCACCCGACGGTGTCACGACGCCGCCACCAGGACAGCCGAAAACTGTCAGATCCCTGCCGTAGCTTCGATTTCGGGGGCCCACACGCCTGGGGGACCCTTGATCCCGCCGGGCCGGGTGCGGGTGGAGCCGGCGGGCGGAGCGGGTGCGGATGAGGCTGGAACGCGTGAAGCTGGAGCGGGTTGGGGGCGGATCAGGTGCGGGCAGGCCGATCTTCTGGGCGGCTGGGCTGACCGCGGAGGTTCCGACCACAGCCGGCGAACGACCTACCCCAAGGGTTCGAGTGCAGCCAGCAGACGATCAACCGCAAAGGCTGCGACCCACGGCTGACGAAGGGATGACCGCGAAGTCGCGAGTGCGGCCAGCAGACGATCGACCACCGATGCCACGAACACTGCTCGCGGAGGATCGACCGCGGAGGTCGCGAACACGACTGGCGGCTGGTTGAGCGCGGAGTCGCGAACTCGGCTGGGCAAATGATCGACTGCGAATGCCGCGACCACAGCGGCGGATGATCGACTGCCTAAGCCGCCATTGCGGCTCGCCGATGATCGGCCGCCGAGGTCGCCCACGCATCCGGCGAACAAACTGCGAGCCGCGTTCCCAATCCCACAAGCCAGTACCCGCGGGTCAGCGCCTGACAGGTCGGCGACTCACAGGTCAGTGCACCTAGCGCAGCAGTCCGGCGAGGTCGGCGGCGATGTAGGTCGGCCTGCGGTCCGCCGGCAGGGCGAGGGCTTCGGCTTCGGTCGAGACGCCGGTGAGGACGAGCAGGGAGTCCATGCCCGCGTTGACGGCACCCGCGATGTCGGTGTCCAGGCGGTCGCCGACCACGAGGGGGCGTTCCGCGCCGAGCGACTTGGCCGCCTGCTCCAGCAGGGGGGTCGCGGGTTTGCCCGCGATGAGCGGCTCGCGGTCGGTGGCGGCCTTGAGGGCTGCGACGAGCGCGCCGCAGCCGGGCAGCAGACCGCGTTCCGTGGGAAGGGTGACGTCGGCGTTGCAGGCCACCCAGAGCGCGCCGCCGCGAATGGCGACGCAGGCCTCGGCCAGTTCGCGCCAGCCCATGTCCTGGGAGAGGCCCTGCACGACGGCGGTGACGTCGGCGGTGGCCTCACGCACCGGGCGCAGGCCGACGGTGCGGACCTCGTCCGCCAGCGCCTCGGTGCCGAGGACCAGCACGGCGGAGTCGGCGGGCAGGCGTTCGGCCAGCATGGCCGCCGCCGCCTGCGCGCTGGTGCTCACCTCGTCGAGAGCGGCCTGGAAGCCGATCTCGACGAGGTGGTCCACCACGAGCTGCGGAGCACGCGAAGCGTTGTTGGTCACGTACCTGATGCCGACGCCCTGGGCGCGGGCGGCCGCTACCGCGTCCGCCGCACCCGGTACGGGTTCCTTGCCCCGGTACACGGTGCCGTCGAGGTCGAGCAGCAGGGCGTCGTAGCGTGCCAACAACGTCTCGGTCACTGCTCCGCGTTCTCCTCTTCTTCGTCTTCTTCGACGATCCCGAGCCCGAACGCGCGCTCGGCGGCGTCGGTCTCGTTCTCGTCGTCGGCTTCCGCCGCGTGGAGGAACCACTGTACGGATTCCTCGGCGCGACCGGCCGCTTCCAGGTTGTCCGCGTAGGCGTAGAACAGCCGTGCGCTCCACGGGTCGCGACGCTTCGGGTCGAGGTCGTCGCCCTGGAGCGCCACCACCGCGGCGTCGAACTGGCCCATGTCCCGGCGAGCGCCCGCCGCGACGATCCGCAGCTCGACGGCCTCGTCCGGCGACAGCGGCTGGCCCTGGACCTCGCGGGCCAGTTCAAGCGCCCGCTCCGGACGGCCCAGTGCGCGTTCGCAGTCCGCCATCACGGCGATGTGGCCGGTGCCGGTGGACATGCGCCGCGCGGCGCGCAGCTCGGACAGCGCCTCGGCCCATTCGCCCGCGTGGTACGCGGTGAGACCGGCGGCCTCGCGGATGACGCCGATGCGCGCGGCCTTGCCGCGGGCGTAGCGGGCGTGCTCCAGCGCGAGCACCGGGTCGGTGTCGACCAGGAGACCCGCGGCGGCCAGGTGCCTGCCGACGATCTCGGCCAGGCCCTTGGGCAGGCCGCGCAGTTCACCCTTGATCTCGGGGTCCAGCGCGGAGATGTCCGCCTCGGGCGGCAGTTCGGGAGCGCGGGCCCGCTGGTAGCCCTCTTCGGCGTCGCGAGCGACCGGAGCGGACTCCTGCTCGGGCGCCTCGACCACGGCAGCGGTCTCGACCTCGGCGACGGCTTCCACGGTGACGGCGGGCGTCTCCGTGGACTCGGTGCCCTCAGCAGCGGCACCCGACCCGTACTGGGGGGTGCGCTCCTGGAACCGGGCGGCCCGCTGGCGGCTGCGCTCTTCGCGCTTCTCGTCCTTGCCGGGATCGTCACGGGGCACGTCGGCGCGCGGCGGCTTCGCGTGCCGCGGCTTCTCGTGACGGGGACGGTCCTCGCGCGAAGAGGTTTCCTGACGCTCGCCGCCAGCGCGCTCGTAGCGCGGCTTGTCGTCGCGCTGACCGGTGCTCGGGCCGCGGTCGTCACGGGGCTTGTACTCACGACGCTCACCCGTGGCGGGGCGGTCGTCCCGACGGGGGTAGCTGCTGCCACCGCCCTCGGTGCGCGGCTTGTACTCGCGCCGGTCGCCGCTGCTGGAGCGGTCGTCACGGGGCTTGTAGCTGCTGCCCTCGGTGCGGGGCTTGTACTCACGGCGTTCGCCACCGCGGTCTTCGCGCGGCTTGTACTCGCGGCGCTCGCCACCGGCGGACTTGTCGTCGCGGTACTGGTAGCGGCTGCCGGCGCCGTCATCCCGGCGGGGAGCGCTGTCGCGGTCCTCGCGGGGCTTGTACTCGCGGCGCTCGCCGCTGCTCGAACGGTCGTCACGGGGCTTGTACTCACGGCGTTCGCCAGTGCTCGAACGGTCGTCCCGCGGCTTGTCGTAGCGGGGGCGGTCGTCGCGCTGGTAGCTGCTGGAACCGGTGCGGGGCTTGAACTCCCGGCGGTCGCCACCACTGGGGCGGTCGTCACGGGGCTTGTCGTAGCGCGGCTTGTCGTCGCTGCTGCGGTAGCGGCTGTTGCCGTTGCTGGAGATGCCACCGCGCTCGTCCCGACGGGGGTAGCTGCTGCTGCCACCCTCGGTGCGCGGCTTGTACTCGCGGCGCTCGCCGCCGCCGGAGCGGTCGTCGCGCTTGAAGCTGCTGCTGGATCCCGTCACACGGGGCCGGAAGTCGGGACGGCCGTCGCGGTTGTCGCGCTGGTGGGTTCCGCTCGTGCGCGGGCGGAAGTCCGGACGGCTGTCACCACCGCGGTCGTCGCGCTTGTAGGAGCTGCCCGAGCCACCGGACCCGCCGGTGCGCTGGTAGCCGCCGCTGCGCGGAGCGTCGTCCTTGCGGTAGGTGCTGCCGCCGCGGTCGTCGCGCGCCTTGTCGTAGCGGGGACGGTCGTCGCGCGGCTTGAACTCGCGACGCTCACCGCCACCGGAACGGTCGTCGCGCGGCTTGTACTCACGGCGTTCGCCACCGCCGGAGCGGTCGTCACGGGGCTTGTAGCTGCTGCCGCCCTCGGTGCGCGGCTTGTACTCGCGGCGTTCGCCGGTGCCGCTGCCCGCACGGTCGTCGCGACGGGGGTAACCGCCACCACTGCTGGAGCTGCTGCTGCCGGTGCCACGGGGCTTGTCGTAGCGCGGACGGTCGTCGCGGGACTTGAAGTCACGACGCTCACCACCGCTGCTGGAACCTCCGCGCTGGTCGCGCTTCGGCCGGTCGGTCGAGCCAGCGTTCTTGTCATCACGGCGCGGATAACCTGCCGCGCGCTCGGCACCGGTCGCACGGCCACCAGAGGATGGCTTGCGATCGCTTTGGGCTGGACCACCATCGGAACGGCGCGGTCGGTCTCCCTGGCCACGCTGACGGTCGCCGGGACGTTCCCCGAACCTGGACACCTGATTCCTCCTATGGACACGCCTGGACACGCCGAAAAGGGCTTGTGATTTGAGCACATAAGATGTGCCCCCATCACAAGCCCTTTAAGGGAATAATTGTCCCGCGGTGACCTACTCTCCCACACCGTCACCAGTGCAGTACCATCGGCGCAAGAGGGCTTAACTACCGGGTTCGGAATGGGACCGGGTGTTTCCCCTCCGCCATGACCGCGGAAACACTATGAAAT
>JAEBDY010000030.1:0-47637 GCA_049997955.1 Umezawaea sp. cmx-9-4
GCCAGCGCGCCGAAATTCTCTCGGCCCGGTCCAGGACGTCCAGCAGGGTCACGAAACTCCCAGCAGGCTCCACTCCACCACCCTGGAAAGGTCACCAAAACGGACAGAAAGACTTAAAAATCAAGCTCAGGGATTGGCCTTCGAGCCCAGGAGCATGGTGGTGCGGAAGTTGAATTTCACGATGCTGTCTCGCCAGGCGAGTGCGATCGGGATGAGCACGATCAGGTAGAGCGCTGCGGGGAGGGCGACCCAGCCGGTGATGTGGCGTGCGGCCTTGATCAGCATGAGAGCGGTGTAGGCGAGGTGGATGATGCCGAGGCCGCCGTAGGCGATGAACATGGTGATGCGGTGTGGTGTGCTGGCGGTGTGGACGTTGGTGGCGTGTTCGCTGGCGGTCACACCGATATGGGAAAGGTCGATGGGATGGTCGTCGTCAGGGCCGGTTGTGGTGAGGAGGATGCGTTCGAGTGTCAGGATCGAGCGGGCTCGGACGGCTGCGAGGTTGAGCAGTTGCGAGTGGAACGCGGCGATACACAGCAGCGGAAACGGTAAGAGGCTGATGGCCCAGCCTAGAAGGTCGAGCTTGTCGTAGAAGGCGATGGTGCCGACGAGGTAGGTCATGGCCACACCGATTGTTGCCAGGCTTACGGTTTGGGTGGCGGCGCGGTCGGCCCGTTCTGACTGGTAGACGGCTGTGAACACAGGGAGGCGATCGGGCACGGCTGCTGCTCCTGGTTGATGTTCTTGACTCTGCGACCGGCGTTGCGTTGACGTCAGGTCAGCACACGACAGGCATTCGTTGGCTAGTTGGGTTGCGACGGCTCGGGGACATCGAAGGTGATTGCTGCGACTCCGGTTTCCATTGCCAACACCAGCACGTCACCACAGCGAACGAGCGATCCGACAGAGGCGCCTACGAGAAACGTCGCGATCTGGTGTCCGGTGCTCGGATCCCACAACCGCACCGTCCGGTCGTCGCCGCCGGTGGCGAGCAGGGTATGGCTGTCGGGCATTGGCACCGCTGTCACCGCACGTACCCAGCCAGTGTGGCCGGTGAGCGGGGCACCGACCTGGCGTCCGGTAGCCGGGTCCCACAACCGCACCGTCCCGTCGGTGCCAGCGGTGGCGAGCAGAGTGTGACTGTCGGGCACCGGCACCGCTGCCACCGCGGTGACCCAGTCGGTGTGGCCGGTGAACGGGTCGCCGACCTGGCGTCCGGTAGCCGGGTCCCACAACCGCACTGTCTTGTCGTGGCTGGCGGTGGCGAGCAGGATGTGACTGTCGGGCATTGGCACCAGCGCGACCGCGTGCACCCAGTCGGTGTGGCCGGTGAGCGAGTCGCCGAGCCGGTGGCCGGTCGCCGGGTCCCACAACCGCACCCTCCCGTCGGTGCCGCCGGTGGCGAGCAGGGTGTGGCCGTCGGGCATCGCCACCGCTGCCACCGCACGCACCCAGCCAGTGTGGCCGGTGAGCGAGTCGCCGAGCCGGTGGCCGGTCGCCGGGTCCCACACCTGCACCGTCCGATCGTCGCTAGCGGTGGCGAGCAGGGTGCGGCCGTCGGGCATCGGCACTGCCGCCATCGCGGTCACCGGCCCATGGTGGCCGGTAAACGGATCGCCGACCTGGCGCCCGGTGGTCAGGTCCCACAACCGCACCGTCTCGTCATCGCCGCCGGTGGCGAGCAGGGTGTGGCCGTCGGGCATCGCCACCGCTGCCACCGCACGCACCCAGCCAGTGTGGCCGGTGAACGGGTCACCGACCCGATGGTCGGTTCCTGGATCCCACAACCGCACCGTCTCGTCATCGCCGCCGGTGGCGAGCAGAGTGTGGCCGTCGGGCATCGCCACCGCTGCCACCGCACGCACCGATGCGGTATGGCCTGTGAACGGGTCGCCGACCTGGTCTCCGGTGCCTGGATCCCACAACCGCACCGTCCGATCGTCGTCGCTTGCGGTGGCGAGCAGGGTGCGGCTGTCGAGCATCGGCACCACCACTACCGCAGACACCGACCCGGCGTGGCCGGTGGCGAACGGATCGCAGACCTGGTCTCCAGTGTCCGGATCCCACAACCGCACCGTCCGATCGTCGCCGCTAGTGGCGAGCAGGCTGTGGCTGTCGGGCATCGGCACCGCTGCCACTGCACGCACCGATGCGGTGTGGCCGGTGAACGGGTCGCCGACCTGGCGTCCGGTGGTGGGGTCCCACAGCCGCACCGTCCGATCGTCACTGCCGGTGGCGAGCAGGCTGTGGCCGTCGGGCATCGGCACCGCTGCCACCGCACGCACCCGGCCGGTGTGGCCGGTGGTGAACGGGTCACCTACCTGGCGTCCGGTGTCCGGATCCCACAACCGCACCGTCTTATCGGTACTGGCAGTGGCGAGCAAGGTACGGCCATCGGGCATAGGCACCACCACCACCGCATTCACCCAGTCGGTGTGGCCGGTGAACGGGTCACCTACCTGGCGTCCGGTGCCCGGATCCCACAACCGCACCGTCTTATCGGTACTGGCAGTGGCGAGCAAGGTACGGCCATCGGGCATAGGCACCACCGCATTCACCCAGTCGGTGTGACCGGTGAACGGGTCACCTACCTGGCGTCCGGTGCCCGGATCCCACAACCGCACCGTCTTGTCAGTACTGGCAGTGGCAAGCAAGGTACGGCCATCGGGCATAGGCACCACTACCACCACACGCACCGATCCGGTGTGGCCGGTGAGTGTCTTGTGGGTGTGGTGTGGAGTGAGGTTGGCCCATTGAACAGACCACTGGCCTGGTGTGGGTGGTGGTTCGTGGTGAGCGGGATTGGTTATGAGTGTTTGCTGTGTCATGGCCATCTGGCGTAGGCCGCGGCGGTCAGTTAACGGTGCGGTGGCGAGGTGATGGCTGGCGGCGATGATGCCGGTGATGGCGGGTGGGAGTGGGTGGTGGCCGAATGCTGTGCGCATGGCGTCGTTGGTGACAGTGAGTGGGTCGAGTCGGTCGAGTACAGGGGTGTTGGCGGCGAGTGTCTCCCAGCCGGGTTGTCCGGCGGCGGCGGCGTGGCCGGAGAGGTAATGGGTGAGGTAGGGGTTGAGAGGGGTGTCGTCGGATGCGGCAAGGTTGGTCAGGGCGATGGTGATGGCCCGGTGGGTGTCGTGGTCCTGTTGAGTGGGATGGGTTTCGCTGGTGAAGTGTTCGGCGAAGGTGCGGTGGGCCAGTCGGTAGACGGTTTGGTCGTGTTCTCGGTCGACGAGTACGTAGGGCGCGGCGTCGTGGAGCAGGGTGTGGACGTCCGGGGTACTGACGGTGGTGTCGGCGAGTGCGGTGGCGGCGGTGGCGGTGATGTCGTGGGTGACGGGGATTCCGCGTCCTCGGGCGAACGCAAGCGTTCGCAGGATCGGGCCGTGGGTGTGCCGGTGGCGGGTCAGCCGGGTGACGGCTTGGGCGAACAGGCCGCGGTGGGTGTTGGCGAGCAGCGCTTCGAGATCCTTGCCGGTGGGGATGTGGTGGGCGGCTTGGATTTCGTGGACGGCCAGTCTGGCGAAGAGGAAGTGTTGGTTGCTGACGCCGATGGCCAGTGCGAGGTCGCGGATCCGGTCGGGGTGGGTGTCGGGTAGCAGGCCGCGTCGGGCGGCGTCGGTGAGGCGGGTCTGCACGTAGGTGGTGATGGCACCGGCGTCGTGGCTGACGAGGACGGTGTCGGCTGGGGTGGTGTGGAGTGCGTCGAGGAGGTCGTGGTCGCCGGGTTCGGGGTGGTCGGGGTTTTCTTTGGTGCTGCGTCTTGTTCCGACAACGACTCGAACACCATCCACTTGGGACAGTGGGCAGAGCAGGGTGCGGGCGATGGTGAGCGGTTCGGTGGCTTCGTCCAGTGCGTCGGCGAGAACGGTCAGGGGGCCGTGGTCGCGGATCCGGCGCAGTAGCCAGGTGATCTGTGCGGGGGTGTCGGCGGTGGCAGACGGGGTATCACTGAGCGTGTCGCGGGCCAGTCGGGCTACAACACCGGTGAGGGACATGCCTGCCAGGTGCAGGACGGTGTCGAACACGTCGTCGGGTGGCCGTTGCTCAAGTGCGGATTCGGTGATCAGCCCGTGACGGGTCAGGGTGGTGCGAAGCACGGGTTTGCTCTGGACGATCAGGTGACCCAGCAGGGCGGATTTTCCGCAGCCTGCTGTGCCGGTGATGGTGAGCAATCCGGTGGTGCCTGTGCGCAGCCAGGTGGCGATCCGTTCGGACTCGGTCGTGCGGCCTTGGAAGTACCAGGACTGTTCGCCAAGTTCGGCACCTTGGGCTTTGGGGATGAAGTGGAGTTGTTCGTCGGTGGTGAGTTCGCTGAGCGCGTGGTCGATCTCGGTGACGACGTCGACCGGGCCGACCAGGGGCAGGGTGCGGGTGCGGTGCAGGGTGGCGTGTTCGTCGATGCGTTTGAGGATGATCTCGGCGTGGGGCAGGGTGCGGCGCAGTTCGCGTTCGAAGTCCCACAACGCGATGTCGCGGTCGTTGCGGTAGGCGCCGGACAGGACGCGTTCCAGTGCGGTGCTGAAGCGGCCGAGGCTGGTGGGGCCGTCGCCGGAGGTGCCGATCAGCAGGACGCGCCGTGAGCCGGGCAGGGTGTCCAGGTCGGCGCTGAGTCGTTGGACGAAGCGGGCGGAGGAGCAGGTGTCGATGACGACGATGTGCCAGTGGTCGTCCTCGCCCGCGGTGCGGTGGGCGATGGTTTCGGCGAGTTTGCGGGTGCTGATGCCGTTCTCGCCGATCGGGTTGGGACTGTGGGCGTGGGCGAGGGTGGCGGTGGCGTCGGTGGCCCAGCCGTGGCCCACCCAGTACAGCAGCGAGTAGGGCGTGTGGCTGGCGGCCCAGGCGGTGCGACGGTGCATGATCGCGGTGTCGTCGCGGTGGTGCATGGGGGTGTCCCAGGCGACCGGGACGGCGCCAAAGAACGTCAACTGGGCGGCGATCTTGTCTACTTCGTCCTCGACCGGCAGGCGAGCGTCCCTTGCCCAGTCGGGGTTGGTGTAGTGGCCGATGGGGATGGGGAACAGTTCGAGGTGCGGGTGTCCGGTCATTCGGTGGCGGCTGAGTTCTCGGCGAGCACGTACTGGGTGACCGGTTCGGGGCCTCCGGTGACCTGCACTCGGTAGAGGCCGGGTTTGGGCAGGCTGAGCGTGGCCTGCACGGCCCCGTCGCGCCGGTGAGGGTAGCCGTGGGGCAGGGCGATGTTGGTCTCGACGTCGACCACGGTGACGGTGGCGTGCAGCGCGTCGGTTCCGGTCAACTCGACGCTCCATTCCCGGTTGGGGGCGACGATGTCGGGCAGCCGTACACCGATGCCGTCGTCGGGGCCCAGGCGTGGTCCGGCGTCGGTGGCACCGTGCAGTACGACGTCGTGGGCGACGGTGATCGCGGTGGCAGCGCGGGCCAGAGGCATGTGGTGCAGCGCGGCCGGCATCGGTGTGGTGGCGTGGGCGGGTAGGGCGGCGTTGCGGGGAACGGTGCCGTCACCCAAACCCGCCGCGGTGACCGGTCGCCCGTCCGGGTGACGCCGCAGGTCACCCTCAGCGGTGGGATGGAAGGTGGTCTCCAGGCCGGTGGCCAAGCCGTCCGCGAGGATGAGACTGCTTGTGGTGGGCTGCTGGACTCCGATCAGGGCGTGGTGTTGGGTCAAGGGTGTCTCGCGTTGTGCTGTTTGCGTGCGCAGTGCGGTGTCGGCGAGTTCGCGGTCCGCGCCGAAGGACGCGACGTCGGAGGCGGTGAGGTGGCGGACCTGGTTGCCGTCCAGGACGCTGCGGTAGGTGGGCAGCAGGTCATAGAGACCGGGCATGGTGACCGCGACCCGGCGCAGTCGTTGCGCGGGCAGCCGGATACTCCCGCCGACGCCAGAACCCAGCACCGCGGCGACCGTGGCGGCACCACCGAAGGGCGTGCCCAGGGTGACGATGTCGCGCACGTGGTCGGTGGCGCCGGGGATGGTGTGCAGATGCCGGCACAGCAGCCCACCCATCGAGTGCGCGACGAGCACGACCTGAGCATCGGGATTGCCGGACTGGGCACGCCACCACGTCAGATGGCGATCGATCTTCTCGGCCAGCAGACCGGCGTTGTGGGCGACCGGCAGCCGCCAGTCGTAAGGGAATTCCAGGACCGCATCGGGCCGTACTACCGCTGTCCGCAATTCGCGGAGCAACGGCCTGTACGGGGCGAGTCCGCCGAGCACAGCGGAGAACGCAGGGAATTCCAATGGAGCGGGAATGATTCTGTTACTGCGACCATCGCGTTCCGCGTCGGTGACCGCCAGCGGGGTCAACGCGGTGCCGATCGGGCTCCACGCTCGCACGTACCAGGCTGGTTCCAGGCCCCAGATGTAGCGCTGGTCGACGGTGTCGTAGAGGGCGCTGCCCATCAGCCCCGGAACGAAGATCACCGCATCCGATGTCTTTCCGTCGTCATTCCGCAATAGTGCGGTCGATTGTGTTTCGCGTGGCATATCCATCGCATCGTGATAGTTCCGCCCGGTGTCACACCTGTCCGTCGCAACGTTATCGGGGTGCGGCACGATCATCCCTGCGAAGGCCCGAATTCGAGTGGAGGTGTCGTGGTGAGTTCGCGTCGCCTGTTCACCCTCGTGGTCCGGGACTACCCCCACTCCGCCGACGGCTTCACCGCAGGTGTCGACCACCAGCTAGACGTGCTGCGCCGCTGGTGGTGCGCTCCGGATCTGGGTGATCGGGCGTTGACCGAGCAGGATCTCGGGCCGGTCCACCACCGCCGCGACGTGGAGGAGGCGATTCACAAGACCGGGCTGCGTGAACTGGCCGAGCACGATGTCGCCGTCGTCTACATCACCGGGCACGGCGTGCGCGGCAACAGCGGACGCCACTACCTCGCCCTGCCCGCCACCCCGCACGGCGAGTACCTCGCCCACGGCTACCCCACCGCCGACCTGATTACCGCTGCCCTGGCCTCCAAGGCCCGACATCTGCTGGTGATCGCGAACTCGTGCTTCTCCGGCCAACTGGAGACCGAACTCAGCGCCCTACGCAAAGACCTACCCCCAGGCCGGGGCTTGGGCACGATCGAGGTGTTCGCCACCGCCGACTTCGACCAGATGCCCAGGGTCCGCGAGTTCGCCGACCTGCTCGCCGAGGTCCACCGCTATCTGCGCAGCGACCAAGCCGGCTACACCGAACAGTTTCTGAGCATGGACGAGTTCGCCCTGGAGTTGCACCAGGCCCACCACCGCCTCGGACTGCTCGAACCCCGACGGCTGCTCAAACCCTTGATCAGCCCCGAGCGCAGCCCGTGCCTGCCCAATCCCGGCTATCAGCCCGTCCGCCACATCGTCGGCCCCGCCCTCGAACAGGTCGCCACCGACGCCGACGAACTGGACTACTGGCTCGACCGCGCCACCGGCCGTACCTCCCCCACCGACCCCGGCTGGTACTTCGCCGGACGCACCGCCCTAACTATCCGCATCGCCGACTTCCTCCGAACCGGCCGTGGACTGCTGCTGGTCACCGGTGCTGCGGGCACCGGCAAGTCCGCCATCGTCGCCCGCACCGTCACCCTCAGCGACCCTGGCTTCCGCGACGACCCCCGCTACCGCACCGCCCTCGCCGCCGCGCTCGCCGACACCCTGCCGCCGTCAGGGTCCATCACCGCAGCGGTCTTGGCCCGCAACAAGAACAGCGACGAGATCGCCGAGCACCTCATCCGCGCCCTGGGCGCGACTCCCACCGCCGCGCCGGGATCGACCACGAGGACCACCGAACTACGCACCCAACTCATCTCGCTGGCCGAGCAAGGCGACCGGGTCACCACGATCGTCGTCGACGGCGTGGACGAAGCCACCGATCCGACGCGTCTGATCATCGATCTGGTCGGCCCACTGCTGCGCCGCACCGGCTCGAACGCGCCACGCCTGATCATCGGTGTCCGCAGCGCCACACCGCACTCCGACGACCGGGACCGTGAGGACGGCGGACACGAGTTGCTGGATCTGCTGCACCGCTTCCCTGCCCCGGTCACCGAACTGCGCACCGACCACGACAGCGCCAGCGACATCACCACCTACCTCGCCAACTTGCTCGCCGACCGCTACCCCGAGCCCGACCGCGACATTCTCGCTGCCCGCATCGCCGCCGTTGTCGCCCCGTCCTTCCTCGACGCCCGCTTCGCCGGCCAACGCCTCCGCACCCTGCCCACACCACCAGGCCCCCACGACCTCCTCGCCAGCCTAAACCTGCACGACGGCACCCTCGGGCTGCTCCGCCGAGACCTGCACGACACCGCCACTCCCGATTACACGGCCCCGGCCTTACTGGCCGCGCTGCGCGCCACCGCCTTCGCCCTGGGTGCCGGAGTCCCCTGGGCCGACATCTGGACCGCCATCGCCACAGCCGTCCACGACTCCCCGGTGAGCGACGACACCATCAGCCACCTGTTGCACAGCCGACTGGGCGGCTACCTCACCCGCGACACCGCCGACGACCGCACCGTCTACCGGCCCGTCCACGAAACCCTCGCCGAAACACTGCGCGACCATCCCGAACGCCTCGTCGGAGACCCCGATGCCCGCTGACCACACCGACATCCACCACCGCATCACCCAACACCTGGCCGCCCGACTACCCGACGACCCCGACCTGCCACCACACCCCTACCTTCGCCGACACCTCATCGACCACGCCACCCGAGGCCACGCCCTCGACGACACCCACATCCCCACCCGATTCCTTCCCTGGGACACCAGTAACACAGTCCGCACCGGACTCGGCCTGCCCATCACCGACAATCCCCAGCACGCCGAACTCGCCGCCTGGGCCCGCATCGAACCCTTCCTCAACGACACCCCACCCCACACGCGGGCACTCGCCCGCGACTTCGCCCGCACCACCGCCGGACTCCCGCCCAACCCCACCGTCCACCCACCAGGGCTCCGCCCACGCTGGGCACACTGGAGACTGACCAACAACGTCCTCACACACCACGACTCCGTAATAACCGCAGTCACCTCCTTCACCGCACACGACCACACAACCCACCTCGCCACCGGCAGCGACGACGGGGCGGTGCGGCTATGGGACCCGACCACCGGACACCAGATCGGCAACCCACTCACCGGCCACACCGGGTCGGTGAACGCACTAGCAGTAGTGCCGACGCCCGACGGCCACACCCTGCTCGCCACCGCCAGCCACGACAAGACGGTGCGGCTATGGGACCCGACCACCGGACACCAGATCGGCAACCCACTCACCGGCCACACCGGATCGGTGAACGCGGTGGCGGCGGTGCCGATGCCCTACGGCCACACCCTGCTCGCCACCGCCAGCGACGACGAGATGGTGCGGTTGTGGAACCCGACCACCGGACACCAGGTCGGCGCCCCGTTCACCGGCCACACCCGCCAGGTGACTGCGGTGGCGGCGGTGCCGATGCCCGACGGCCACACCCTGCTCGCCACCGCCAGCCACGACATGACGGTGCGGTTGTGGGACCCAACCACCGGACACCAGGTCGGCGACCCACTCACCGGCCACATCGGATCGGTGACTGCGGTGGCAGTACTGCCGATGCCCGACGGCCACACCCTGCTCGCCACCGCCAGCCACGACGAGACGGTGCGGTTGTGGGACCCAACCACCGGACACCAGATCGGCAACCCACTCACCGGCCACACCGACTGGGTGACTGCGGTGGCAGTACTACCGACGCCCGACGGCCACACCCTGCTCGCCACCGCCAGCCACGACACAACAGTGCGGTTGTGGGACCCGACCACCGGACACCAGATCAGCAAACCGCTCACCGGACACACCGACTTGGTGAACGCGGTGGCGGCAGTGCCGATGCCCGACGGCCACACCCTGCTCGCCACCGCCAACGACGACGCGACGGTGCGGTTCTGGAACCCGACCACCAGACACCAAATCGGCAACCCACTCACCGGCCACACCGGGCCGGTGAACGCACTAGCAGTAGTGCCGACGCCCGACGGCCACACCCTGCTCGCCACCGCCAGCCACGACAAGACGGTGCGGCTATGGGACCCGACCACCGGACACCAGATCGGCAACCCACTCACCGGCCACATCGGATCGGTGAACGCGGTGGCGGCGGTGCCGATGCCCGACGGCCACACCCTGCTCGCCACCGCTGGCGGCGACCGGACGGTGCGGTTGTGGAACCCGACCACCGGACACCAGATCGGCAACCCACTCACCGGCCACATCGGATCGGTGAACGCGGTGGCGGCAGTGCCGATGCCCGACGGCCACACCCTGCTCGCCACCGGCAGCAGCGACAAGACGGTGCGGCTATGGGATCTCGAAAACCGCGAGGTCGGGCGCATCGTGGTCGGCGCAATCGTTCAGCACGTCGCTGTTGGACGCGGGCCTATCAACGGAGAGGCTGGGCTGCTAGCCATCGCAGGCGAAGCAGGATTCGCAATCCTTGACATCGTCCCGCTGACTTGACCCACAGCGCCTAACCGGTCCGACCACAGGCACCTCACCTAGGCGCCCGTCACCCAGACACAAATTGCGTCGCCCGCTACCAACGTCATCCAGCCGCCTCAGCCGTCGCGGTGAACATCCGTCGCGGCTGAGTCGAGTAAGTCCGGACACGCCAACGGATGATCGGCTGCCGGGTCGCGTGGTAAGCCTCTGCTGCGCCAGTTCTCTGCCTGCACAGCTGAGGCTGTACAGGACATGCCACCCTCCTGACCGCAACCACATCCAGCGGCACAGCCACAACGCCTCACCAGCAACCCGACGGCCGAATTGTCTGACTCCTTGCTCGCCGAGCAGCGCGGCGTAGGGCGGGGCAGGCTCGACCAGGTCGGCCAGCCGGCGCCCGAACGCGGCGGCGACCTCGGCCCTGTGTTGACCGCCGACACGGCCGTACGGGCGGACCGGGGCTTCGGCGACGCGGGCAGCCGAGATCACGCGAGCCACCAGGGCCCCGGTGCCGGGGAAGGTCTCCTGGCACCAGCGGAAAAGGTCACTGCCTGGCACGAGTTGCGTCATCAGCGCCACGGGATTACCTCACCTCGGAGATCGTCGCCCCACGTGCTGCCGTAGCCGCCTGGCGCGTAGGGCGGCGAGCAGCACGTCGTCCTCGGTCGGCGGACGGCGGACGGCGGACGGCGGACGGCGGACGGCGGACGGCGGACGGCGGACGAGCCTGTGTGGGCCATCAGACGACGTCTGCCGCGATCAGATGCTGCCAGATCCCGCCTTGGTCGACGACCTCGACGTCGAGCTTCGCGGCCTTGTCGGTCTTGGCCGCGCCGACGTCGGCACCGGTGATCAGGTAGTCCGTGCTCGCCGACACTGACGACGCCACGGTCGCCCCGGCCTTCTCGCACAACCGAGCGAACACCGGCCGCGCGACCTTCTCCCCCCGAGCGCGGGTCGCTGATCGCGCCGGCGTGACCCAGGCCGGGACGCCAGCGGTCTCGTCGCGGTCCGCACGCCCCATGCCTACCTCCCGACTATCCCTCGGCGGAGCAGCCTCATGGCCACTCCGCCATCGGCTGACCGTGACCCGAACGGCCTAGCTACGCCGCCGCAGTCACCGACGATCGTGATCATCAACCCCGCCGTCACCATCACCATCACGACTACCCGTGCCTTTTACCGTGTTACCTGCGCCTTTCACGGTAGGCAGGCCGCGACCGTTAACAGATCCGCCGCGGCCAGATCCAGTGTCGTGATCCTCAACGGTGGCAGCTGGCATCTGATCGAGGTCACGCCTGGCCCTCTGACGAATTTCCCAACTGACCAACAAAAGCCCCAACGACATGTGGATCAGTGAAAATGGGAAGTCGTTGTCCCACACAACGAAAGACACGATCACCGCTGCCAACCACGCAAGCTGCAGGAGCACGCCGAGTCCACGCTTGGCGATCTGCCCGTTCTCGGTGGTCCACATCATCGACTCCACGCCCCTGGCCCGGTTCGTGACTTTCACGTGCCGCCCGTTCACCGTGCGAAAGCTTTTCTCGCGGTCGGCACTCCTCTGGTGAAAGACGAGCTTGCGGCGTGGGGGCGGCGAGGTGTCGTCCTCCGTGGCGGGTTGGGTGTTCTGCACCGTCGGATGCCCTTCGGCGAGCAACCTCGCCTTGACCTCGCCGAGCAGGTTCGCCTCACGGCGTTCGTCGACCGTTCCCTGCTGCAGCACTCGGAACATGTCCGCCACGGGCTTGGGCACCTGGTGCTCCTCGGGCTTACCGGTCATTCCCCTCGCCCCCTTCCACGGATCCTGATCTTCGGCTGTTGCGGTGCTTTTTCCGGTTTGGCGAACTTCTTGTCGATCGCGTCTTGCGCCCGTTTGAGGTGGGTGTAGACGTTGCCCTCCGAACACCTTATGGCCTCCGCGATCTTGGCCACGGTGAGGTCGAGGGCATGACGCATCACGTAGGCGGTGCGCTGCCTGTCCGGCAACGAGGCCACGAACTGCAGCGCTTCGCCCGCCGCGGCCTGCTCATCAGGCGGCAGGGACGGCACCGCCCGCTTCGACGCCGCCCGCCACATTTCGCCCAGCTCGTCAGGCAGACCGCCGAGGGTCCACCGCCGTGTTCGGCGCCGCTCGGCTAACGCCGCGCGCACTGCGGTCTTGCGCAGCCAGGCGTCCAACGCCTGGGGCGAGCGATCGTGGATGGTCGGCAAACTCTTCGCCAGGCGAAAGACCGCCTCACGCACCGCGTCCTCCGCGTCGGCGTGTGATCGGAGCATCACGGCCAGCGCGGTGGTCAACTTCGGGCCGCAGCGCAGGAAGGTCTCCTGCGCTGCGGCCCAACCCTGGGGTTCCGGGCTGCTGCCCGGAACCGGGAGGTCGTCCTCTGTCACCCGCGTCGCCTTTCGCGTCCGAGCTTCCGCCGCTTGGGGCGGGACGAGCGGTCGACCGTCCAGGTCGACCCGTCGTGGTGGCGCTCGGTGAGCGTCCCACCGGCGGGAACCGTGGCAAAGCGCAACACCCGCAGCGTGTGCCGCCCCGCCGACGCCGCCGCGCGTCCTACTCGCCGGGTCGCGCGTGCGATCAGCCGTGATGCCAGGGCACCGACCACGAACGCC
Source organism: Umezawaea sp. cmx-9-4 (assembly GCA_049997955.1). Lineage (GTDB taxonomy): Bacteria > Actinomycetota > Actinomycetes > Mycobacteriales > Pseudonocardiaceae > Umezawaea. Next base: position 13,056 of record JAEBDY010000030.1, read on the forward strand.
ACGCCCACCGCCAGCCATTGCGGGATCTCCGTCCACAGCACCGGGGTCTCCCTCCAGCCGGGCCGCCCTTCTAGCGGCCTTCAACGCTAAGAGCCGCCAAGCCCCCCAAAACCCCCACAACGAGTTTCAACACCACGATCAAGCAGATCAGGGAGACCGTTCCGGTGGAAGACGCGCGCCGGGCCAGCCGCTTCGTGCGCGGCTCGCGCATACGGCACAGAACGGTAGACAGCCTTCCTGCGCTGCTCATCGTCCCGCGCTAACGAGAGGCGCCTTTCCCCAGAGCAAGGATCTCGACCCGCGGGCACCGCGACTCGGCGCCCGAGACAAGAGCCAGCCCGCCATGCCACGCACCGACTTGCGGCCCAACCCGTCGGGAGCGGCCTGCCCCGCAGCCAGCAGCGCGCGCAGACTCCGCTCGGGTTTGCCCACGTGTGGAAGACCTCGGCGACGTCGACCAGACCTCGGGCTCGGCGTCCGGGGTGCGAAATCGCACCGAACCGGATCAAGCGGACGTCATCGATCGCGGTGCCGAAGTCCCCGAGGACCTGGCCGACGTTGACCTTGTACAGCTGCACGCCTGCGGGTCCGAAGGCGTGCAGCTGGTTGGCGTCGTACTTCAGCCGCCTCGGCCGCCTCGGCGATCAGGGCGTGGGCGGTAGCGCGGTCATGGTCGCCGTCGACGGCGGCGGAGTAGGCCGCGGTCACCACCAGCGGCCCGTACAGCGACAACGCCTCCGGGTCCCCGGTGCACCAGCGGCCGAACGGTGTCCGCTGCGGCCAACGTCAGCTCACGGACCCCGGCCACCGGGGTTCACTCGGCGAGCGGCCCTAGTCCTCGGACGGCGCCACTTCGACCGCGATGTCGTCCACCTCGGCTTGGGTGCGCTGCGGCGTTGGTCGCGGCGAGCAAGCCCGCGGAGTTGCCGCAGTCGTAGTACCGCCCAGGGGTCGGGTGGATCAGGACGTCGTGGTTGCGGGCGTAGGCGTTGATCGCGTCGGTGGCCTGGTACTCGCCGTTGGCGGCGGGCGTGAGCTTGGCGAAGTCGACCAGTGCCTCGGCAAGCAGGAGGTCCACCTGCGCTCCGCGCTGCGCCACGGCACCTGGCTGGGCCTGGCCCACGCCCGCGCAGGCGAGCCCGACCTCGCGGCAGCCTAGGTCCGGCAAGCGTTGCGCCGGCTACCCCAGGTGCACTCCACACGCATCCTGGGCCTGCTGGCGTCCGTGCTTGCCCAGCTGGCCACCACCCCTACCCACGCGGTCATCCAGGTGCTGAGCGATCTGGACCGCCACCTGGTGGCTGCGCGAACCTGACGGCGTCGGGGCCGTTCATCGCGCTGCCCACTCCAACGCACCAAGCCGGAGCCGGACGCGGTCGCGTCAACGCCCGTCGACCACCAGCGCCAGACCATGCGGCTGCACCGGCGCGCGGACTAGCGCAGGGGTAGCTCGGCGCGGGTCATGGCCAGGTCCGCGAACAGATCACCGAGCCGGTCGACCCGATCAAGGACGTCGGGCGCGGTGAACACCAACTCCTCAGCGCGGCGGCAGGCGGCCACCTCGTCCCAGCTGATCGGGGTCGACACCGTCGGCCGAGCCCGGCCCCGCAACGAGTACGGCGCCACAGTGGTCTTGGCCGGGTTGTTCTGGCTCCAGTCGATCAGCACCCGGCCGACCCGCAGCGCCTTGGTCATCCTCGACACCACCAGGTCCGGGGTCTCCCGCGCCAGCCGCTCGGCCACCGCCTTCGCGTACACCGACGTCGCCTCCGGCCGCGCGACCCGTACTCCGGCATAGACCTGCATGCCCTTGGAGCCGCTGGTCTTCGCGACCGGTGCCAGGCCGTCGGCGACCAGGACCTCGCGTAGCCGTTGCGCGACGCGGGCGCAGTGCACGATCGTCGCGCCGTCACCGGGATCGAGGTCGAACACCAGCCGGTCCGGTAGGCCGCGCGCCGGGCCGGGGTCGACGGTCCACTGCGGCACGTGCAACTCCAGCGCCGCGAGGTTGGCCGCCCACACCAGCGCGGGCAGTTCCTCGAACAGCGGGTACCACACCGATGCGCCATTGCCACGGGAGCCGGTGGAGGGCAACCGGACGGTGGGAAGCCAGTCCGGGGCGCCCGCGGGGACGTTTTTGCCGAAGAATTGCTGGCCGTCCACCCCGTCAGGCCACCGGATGGTGGTGATCGGCCGACCCTCGAGGTGCGACAGCAGGACCGGGGCGATGCGGCTGTAGTAGCTGATGACCTCGGCCTTGGTGAACCCGTCCTCCGGGTAGAGCACCTTGTCCAGGTTGGACAAGGTGAGGGTGCGCTCGCCCGCCCGCACGGTGACGCGCGCGCCCTGCTCCGCCGCGGGCGTGGCTGTCCGCGTTCTCGACGGAGCCTTCCGGGCGGATGTCGCTGTTGACGTGGTGGACGGTGCAGGTGTGGTCGATGCCGTCCTGGCGGTCGACGGGACGAGCACCTCGGCAGGGTCGAGGTCCTCGCGCAGCCCGCGCCAGGCCGTATGCCGCAACCTGCCCGCGCCGCGGGTGACCTGCCGGAAGACCACTTCCCCGACCACCTCCGGCCGCACCCAGCGTCCCCGCCGCACGTCCTCACGCGGCGGATCGACCGCGAACGGGTGACCGCTGCGCTCCAGCGGTTCCAGCAGGGCTTGCAGCTCTCTGCGGGTGGTCTCGGTGAAGCCGGTGCCGACGTCACCGAGGTAGACCAGGTCGCCGGTGTCGGGGTCGTGGGCGCCGAGCAGGAGACCTCCGAGCATGCCGGTGAACCGGCCCTGACCTGGGCGCCATCCGCAGAGGATTACCTCCGTCGTCTGCACCAGGGGGTGCTTGCACCACGACTCCGGGCGCTTGCCCGACTCGTAGACGGAGGTCCGCAGCTTCGCCACGAGTCCCTCGTGCCCCGCTGCGGTCACCTGGTCGAGCAGGTGGTGCGGGGTGAGCCGGTCGGCGGCGAGCTGGTCGAAGGTCACCGACGGCACCACCGACACCAACGCCGGATCCGGCATCGGCAGGGCGAGCAGTGCCGCGCGGCGCTCGTCGTAGGTGCTGCCCACCAGCAGCTCGTCGCCCAGCCGTAGCAGGTCGAAGGCCAGGAACCGGACCGGCACGTCCTGGAACGGGTCGTCCCGCAGGACCGAGGCGTGGTGGTGGCGGTAGCGGCCGCGGCGGTCCTGCAACGCGCCGAAGTCGATCTGCCCGACGGCGTTGGAGACGACGATCTCCCCGTCGAGCACGGCCGCCCGCCCCTGCAGACCAGGTGCCAGTACGCCAGCCAGCTGCGGGAACTCCTCGGTGAAGTCGATGCCGTTGCGGCTGGTCAACACCGTCGTGCCGTCCGGCGCGATACGCATGGCCGCCCGGTAGCCGTCAAGCTTGTGCTCGTAGGCCCACGACGGTCCGGACCGCAGTCGGCCGTTGTCGGGTTTGGCCAGCATCGGTGTGATCCACGCCGGAACCTCCGGTGTCGCGTCGCGGGGTGTACGCGCCATCACCACCTCCCCCACCATCCCCGCGCCCGGGAAGCCCAGGGCGCACCTGACCTGCCGCCCGTGTCTGGAACGTAACCCGGACGGCCCAAGACCACACCTCTGCGGGCTGATCCCTGCCCAGCCGACCTCGACAGGTTGAGTACCGCGCACGGCCGCAGCGCGACCGGCCCGCCAGCCTATGAGGAAGATCCGCGCTGCTCGTTGCACGGCCGGAATTCCTTGTGTCGGGGTGAAGCGCGTACGGATCCGACGGGGTGCCACCCTCGACCCGTGATCCCTCGTCGCGCATTCCGCCCCCGACGCGCCCGGTCTGCCAACATCGCTTTGCCCGTCGTCCGGCCAGTCGGTGTGCGACGTCCTCCCACGCGTCGCAGGCCGCGATCACGCCCAGGCAGGCCATGGAACTGGACTGCGATTGCCGCCGTCATCGCCGCGCTGGCCTCCGCTGCTGGCGTGTACTTCACCGGCCGGGCCCTCGATGCCACACGCACCCAGACCTCCGTGGCCGAGCAGGGACAACTCACCGACCGGTTCACCAAGGCCGTCGACCAACTCGACCGCACCGGTACTGATCACCTCCAAGCCCGCCTCGGCGCCATCTACGCCCTCGAGCGCTTGGCCCGCGACTCCCCCCGCGACCAGCCGACCATCATCGAGATCCTCTCCGCCTTCGTCCGCACCACCGCACCACGGCCCATCCCCGCCATTGGCACCCTGCAATCCGCCACGAGCTGCACCATCCAGTCCGTCACCCCCGACATCCACGCTGTACTCACCGTCCTGGACCGTCGCAATACCACCCATGACCAAAACAGCCGAATCGACCTGAGCAACGCTTGCCTGATCGGCGTGAACTTCAACGGAGCTGACCTCCACGGCGCGGATCTCCACGACGCGGACCTCAGCAGCGCAGACCTCCACGACGCGAAACTTGACGGCGCTGAACTCCACGGCGTGGACCTCAGCAGCGCTGACCTCAGCGACTCGGATCTCCGCAGCGCGGATCTCCGCAGCGCGGATCTCCGCGACGCGAAGCTCGACCTAACAGACCTTCGCGAAGCAGACCTTCGCGGCGCGAACCTCCGCGACGCGAACCTCCCCCAAGCGGACCTCAGCCGCGCGGACCTCCACGGCGCGGACCTCAGCCTCGCGTACCTCGGCCTAGCGGACCTTCGCGACGCGGACCTCCGCGACGCGAGCCTCCGCGACTCGGACCTCCGCGGCGCGGACCTCGGGAATGCGCGCCATAGCGAGCGGACCGACATCACCGACGCTAAGACCGACCAGCACACCAACGGCGCGTGGTGGTGACGGCCAGCCAAACTACCGCCGCCGTCGCGGCGGATGCCGTGCGCCGAGGTGTGTCGAGCGACCACGGCCCGTTCAGCACGACGTCGTACTCCATCGAGGACGAGATCAGGTGCGCAATGCCCGGCGGATCGTTGTCCTGAAGCCACTCCGTTGGACTCGGTATCTTGAAGGGCACTGGCCGCGCGGACGTCGGCGGCTCCTCACGGGTGAAGCACATCCGCCAGCCCTCGATGATCATGGCGCGGGATCATCCGATCACTGACCACCTGTGCACAAGGGTGCGTGTTCAAGCGCACCGACAGCCGCTACGTGCCCGGACCACGCCGGTCCGGATTGTGGATCAGGCGTGCTTTCCGGCACGCTCAGGAGGTCGTCATCGGCGGGTGGCGTCCTGGGAGGGGCAACGCGCCGGACTGTTCGGGTCGCTGCTGCTGGGCGTCTCCACCGACCAGAGCCTGCGGTTCATCGGCCACGTGGGCACCGGCTTCACCGACCACGCCCTGCGCGAACTGTGGCAGCGGCTGAACACGCTGCATCGACCCACCAGCCCGTTCCTCCATTCAGACCCCGACCGCGGCACCCGGCCGCGCGGTGGGTGGAGCCGGTGCTCGTGGGGCGAGGTCGAGTTCCGGCGGTGGATCGTGCACCCGGTCATCGGCGAACGGCGGCTTCGCCATCCCAATTGAGCACGGTTGCGGCCGGACAAGAACGTCGCGGATGTCGTGCTCGATCCCGACTCGCCCCCGTGAGTCGGCCGCCGTGTCGGCGTGCCGCACCGAACCGGCCACGCCGCGCCGGGTAACACAGTGGGTGAGTCGACGATCCGTCTGCGTGACGACTACTGCGGGCTCGACCTCCACTGATCGCCCGACCAGGCGGACAAGTCGCTTCCTGCGGGCGGTGACCGGACGACGTGGGCTGGGCGTCCTGGCCTGGCTGCTGGCCGCAGCGAGCGTGGGAATGACGGCCTGGACGGTGAAGTCGTGGTCGTGGTGGTCCTCGGCGTGGTCCTGGCTGGAGCGTTGGTGGATGGCGCCGGCCGCGGTGCTGCTGCTGGCCGCCGCGATCGCCCTGGGGATGCTGCGGTCGCGCCACCCCAGCTCACCACCCCGCCCGACGGCGGAGCCGGGGACGGAGGTGATGCCGGCGCTGACCCCGCGAGCGATCCTGCTCGGCGCACTCGCCCTGCTGGGCTTGGGCACCACTGCGGCGGTGCTGCTGCTGGTCAACTTCTCCAGCGCCGAGCCACGGGACCGGTTGGACGCGATCCGCACCGCGGCCACGCTGCTGGTGGGCACCGGCGGCGCCGCCGCGCTGCTGCTGGCCGCCCGCCGTCAACGTGCGACCGAGTTGGGCCTAGCCGTGCAGCACAAGGCCGCCGCCGACACCGCGCACGACGCCGCGGCGCGGCGAATCACCGAGCTGTACCTGAAGGCCGTCGAGCAGTTGGGCTCGGACAAGGCCGCAGTCCGCCACGGCGGCCTGTACGCGCTGGAACGCGTCGCCCAGGACAACCCCGACCAACGCCAGACCGTCATCAACGTGATCTGCGCCTACCTGCGCAGCCCTTACACCCCGCCGCCCGCCGGACCGGACTGCCTGCGTCCGCACGCCGCGGCAGCGCAACCGACCGTGTCGCCGCCAGCGTCGCGGCCGCGCGCCGCGCACACCTCACGCCACCCGCACCGACTGCCGGTTCCGAGCAGGTGCGGCAGGAACGCGAGGTCCGGCTCACCGCGCAACGCATCCTCACCGCCCACCTCTGCCGTGATCCCGATACGACCACCGGCCAGCCGACCAATCCCCGGTACTGGGCCGAGGACTACGACCTCGACCTCACCGGAGCCACCCTCATCGACTTCAACGCCACCGGCCTCACCGTTCGACAAGCGACCTTCACCAAGGCGCAGTTCATCGGCTACGCGGCGTTCGACAGAGCGACCTTCACCGGCGACGCGGCGTTCAGCAGGGCGACCTTCACCAGCCGCGTGTGGTTCGACGCGGCGACCTTTACCAGCGACACGCGGTTCGACGCGGCGACCTTCACCAGCGTCGCGTGGTTCGACGAGGCGACCTTCACCAGCGACACGCGGTTCGACGCGGCGACCTTCACCGGCGACGCGCGGTTCGACGAGGCGACCTTCACCAGCGTCGCGGAGTTCAACGGGGCGACCTTCACCGGCGACGCGTGGTTCCGCACGGCGACCTTCACCGGCGAGGTGCGGTTCAACGGGGTGACCTTCACCGGCGACGCGCGGTTCAACGGGGCGACCTTCACCAGCAACGCGCAGTTCAACGGGGCGACCTTCGCAAGCGTCGCGTGGTTCCGCAGGGCGACCTTCACCAGCGACGCGTGGTTCCGCAGGGCGACCTTCACCAGCGACGCGTGGTTCCGCGGGGCGACCTTCACCAGCGACGCGTGGTTCCGCGGGGCGACCTTCACCAGCGACACGCGGTTCAAAAGGGCGACCTTCACCCGCTACGCGCGGTTCGACGAGGCGACCTTCGCCAGCGTCGCGGTGATGACGGCGGCTACGGCAGCGTCCGTCGAGTCGTGTGTGTGGCCGTCGGGGTGGACGGTGGACGATCACGGCATCGAGACTGCGGTATCCGGTGGAGCACCGGAGATGCTGCGACTGGTACCGGTACCAGCGGTCCTGGCCGACCTCGGACCGAGCCTGCCGGACCCGATCGACCCCACACGTCCCTAGACTTCCTCGAATGGAGCAATCAGGAGCGCGGTCCTGCGCGAAGTGCGATCAACAACCTGTCGGACCGGGCGGCATTCTCTGCCCGGACTGCGTCACGCTGATTGGCAACCAGGTCGCGGCCGCTCGACAGCCCGCATCACCCCAGGCTCCCTCAGCCTCCTGACACGTCCCAGCCTGCTGAAGCCCGCATCGAGCGGAGCGTTCGTCGTGTGGTGACGCACGATCGCTCTCCGCATCCTTGCGGGTGTAGGCCATTCGGGGCAGAATCCCGTACCAGTGTTAGATGACCTGGCCTGATGCGCCAGGCTGATCAGCAGCCCAGCCGGCTTCCCACGGCGACCAGTCCTGTGGGAGGCACGCCAAGTGGGGTTCGACTCCAACCCGTCGATGCCGTGGCCCGCGCTCGAGGGCGCGCTGTCCGGCCACACCACCTCGGCCACGGCCCAGCCGGAGGCGCCGACGACGTCCGTGCGGCGACGAGACGGCTACGTCCCACCGGAGGATCTCGCCGACCGGCAGATCACCGTCGACGGCGCCCCCGAGCTCCTGCGCGTGCCCTACGCCGAGCTTCACGTACACAGCACATTCAGCTGGCTCGACGGTGCGAGCGACCCGGAAGAACTCGTTGAGCAGGCAGCGCGCCTCGGACTGGACGCCGTGGCGATCACCGACCACGACGGCATGTACGGCGTCGTGCGAGCTGCGGCCGCGGCGAAGGCCTTGGGCGTGCACACCGTGTTCGGCTCCGAGCTGAGCATCGGGTTGTCCAGGCCACAGAACGGCGTGCCAGACCCCGAAGGTGAACACCTGCTCGCGCTCGCCCGCGGTCCGGAGGGTTATCGAAGACTGTGTCGGGTGATCAGCTTGTATGCCCAGTTTTGGGCTGACCGTTGACCGGTCGCGATGCCAGCAACTTGCCTTGCCTGGGTGAAGTTCTGGTCGTCATGGCCACTGCGACCGAATGTCCCCGCCGCGTACCGAATCTCATGTGACATCTGGGCTTGACCCACTTTGGCATGAACTTCGTCAGGTGTCGCGCCGTCCTTCGCCCCTGTGGATGACCGCTAGATCCCAGCCCGTGGTGACAACGATTTCTGCGTTTGGTCCGATGGCTATGGCTTGGATGCCGTTCTGTTTGAAGAGAGTCTCCGGTACCCACGTAGTCAGATCCCACACCAACACCATGCCGTCGGTGCCTCCGGTAACGGCAATGGGTCGCCCTTCGACCTCAGCACATGCCACGGCACTCACCGGGCCGGTGTGGCCGGTCAGGGTGGCATGCAAGGTGCCATCAACCAGATCCCACACCCGCACCATGCCGTCGTAGCTGCCAGTGACAGCGACAGGTCGACCCTCGACCTCAGCACACGCCACAGCGTGCACCCAGTCGGCGTGGCCGGTCAGGGTGGCACGCAGGGTGCCATCAACCAGATCCCACACCCACAGCATGCCGCCGTGGCTGCCACCGGCAACGGCAACGGGTCGCCCCTCAACCTCGGCACATGCCACGGCACTCACCGGGCCGGTGTGGCCGGTCAGGGTGGCACGCAGGGTGCCATCAACCAGATCCCACACCCGCACCATGGCCTTATTGCCGTCGTAGCTGCCAATGATGGCAATGGGTCGCCCCTCGACCTCAGCACTCGCTATAGCGTGCACCCGGCCGGTGTGGCCGGTCAGGGCAGCACGCAAGGTGCTGGCAACCAGATCCCACACTCGCACTATGCCGTCGGTGCCACCAGTAACGGCAACGGGTCGACCCTCAACCTCAGCACACGCCACAGCACCCACCAAACCAAAGTGGTCAGTCAGGGTGGCACGCAGGGCGCCGTCGACCAGATCCCACACCGACACCATGCCGCCGTCTCTGCCAGTGACGGCGACAGGTCGACCCCCGACCTCGGCACACGCCGCCGTAAGGATCTTTGTGTTATTCATGGCTTGTGAAGTAGTTGTTTCGCTCGCCAAGAGATCCCACACCCGCGCCGTCTGATCCGAGCTGCCAGTGACGGCAACGGGTCGCCCCTCAACCTCAGCACACGCCACAGCGTGCACCCAGTCGGTGTGGCCGGTCAGCGTGACACGCAGGGTGCCATCAACCAGATCCCACACCCACACCCTGCCGTCGGTGCCACCGGCAATGGCAACGGGTCGCCCCTCAACCTCGACACACGCCACAGCACTCACCGAGCCGGTGTGGCCGGTCAGCGTGACACGCAGGGTGCCATCAACCAGATCCCACACCCGCACCATGGCCTCATTGCCGTCGTAGCCGCCAGTGACAGCGACAGGTCGACCCCCAACCTCGACACACGCCACAGCACCCACCCAGTCGGTGTGGCCGGTCAGCGTGACACGCCGGGTGCCATCAACCAGATCCCACACCCACACCCTGCCGTCGGTGCCACCGGAAACGGCAACAGGCCGCCCCTCAACCTCGACACACGCCACAGCATGCACCGGGCCGGTGTGGCCGGTCAGCGTGACACGCAGGGTGCCATCAACCAGATCCCACACCCGCACCATGCCGTCGTAGCTGCCAGTGACAGCGACAGGTCGACCCTCGACCTCAGCACACGCCACAGCATGCACCGGACTGGTGGGTTCGCTCAGGGGGGCACGCAGAGTGCCGTCCACCAGATCCCACACCAACACCATGCCGTCGGTGCCACCGGAAACGGCAACAGGTCGCCCCTCAACCTCGACACACGCCACAGCATGCACCGGGCCGGTGTGGCCGGTCAGCGTGACACGCAGGGTGCCATCAACCAGATCCCACACCCGCACTGTGTCGTCGGTGAGGCCGCCGCCGGTGACGACAACAGGTCGACCCCCAACCTCAACACACGCCACAGCTTCAACCGAACCGATGTGGCCCGCCAGGGTGGCACGCAGGGTGGTGCTGACCTGGGTTCCGGTGGCCCATCGGGGGCGCCACGTGAGGTTGTGGGCAAGCTCGGTGGCGAGAGTGGTGTCGCCGAAGCGGGTGGCGTCGATGGCCAGGGTGTGGCGGCGTTGGTGTGGAGTGAGGGTGCGGTGTGGAGTGTTGCGGTAGATGGCACGGGTGCGCAGGGTGGTGTCGCCGGTGGCGTGGTGCAGCGCGGGCAGCAGGGTGTCAGGGTCGGCGTGTACGAGGTACTCCGGGTCGGTGATGATCTCGTCGACCCGTCCGGCTCCGGCCGCATGGGTGGCCACATGTGTGCGGGTGTAGGGGTGTGTGCGGGTCCAGTCGGTGCGGGCGTCCGACGCGAGAGGGACGCGGTCGAGCAGAACGGTCACGAACGCGTCGTGCACGCGGCGGATGTCGGCGTCGGCCTGTAGGTGTTCGACCAAGGCCTGGTGATAGATCCGGTAGACGGAGCGGCCGTGGTCGGTGTTCTCCACGATGTAGGAACCGGCGTTGTCGCGTAGCCACAGCAGGTCCTCGTCGGTGTAAGGGCGCTCGGAGATACGCGAGGCCAGCGGGGCCCAGATGTCTTCCCAAGGCAGCCCTTGGCCTTGGGCGAAGGCCAAGGGCAGCAGCAGATCCCGTGCACGGACGGTGTCGCCGCCCAACCGGATTTCCAAGTCTCGACGCATTGCCTCGCCAGGCAGACGAGGCAATGACTCCCGCCATGTCCGATCGTAGGGGTCGGTGACGAGGGGTTGGGATGCCAGGGTGGTGGCGGTGATGCGTGCGACCAGGAACGATCGCTGCGCCGCCTCGGCGATAGCTTGAGCGACCGGGAGCAGGTGATGGCGGGGAATGTCGCGGTAAGGGCTGTCGATGGTGGCACCGAGCATTGTGCGCAGGGCATAGGCGGTGATCGCGTCCGGGTCGGCGTACCGCTCGGAGTCCAGGTCCGCCACGGTGTGCTCGGCGCCGCGGTGCAGCCCAGGAGCGAGACCCGGTAACAGGTGTGGGCGGGTGCCTATCAACAACCGTATCCGGCCCGCGGCATACTCGACCAGCGGTGCGAGCAGCCTGCCCACCAGGTCCTGCGGTACAGCGGCCTCGTCCAGCCCATCCAGCAGGACCGTGAACGGAGCACCGTTCTCGCGTTCCCAGGTCTCCAGCCCCTCCAGCAGTTCGCCGGGAGTCGCCGCGTCGATACGGGCGTCGGCGGCCAGGGCGTGCAGGATCTGCTCGGTGGTCGCGTGTTGTGCGGTCAATCGCATAGTGATCACACCGGGTATGGGTAAGGCGGCCTCGGGTAGCCCGAGGCTGTGGATCGGGACGGTGTGGCGTCGGTCCGGGTCGGCCAGGGTGGCCAGCAGCCCCAGCACGGCCGACTTGCCCGATCCGGGATCGCCGGTCACCACCCGCAGCGGACGTGCCGGGTCCGGATGGGTCAGCCAGGCGGTCAGGTCGAGCAGGGCGGCGTGTCGGCCGGTGAACCACCAGCCGCCGCCGGGGCCGTCGTGGCTTCCCATGGCCCGCCGCACCACCGCTTCGCGGAAGGCCACTTCCCGCGCGTCGGCGTGGGCTCGCCATTCGGCCGCCTGTTGGATGGCCAGATCCACCCCGTTGAGGGCCACGTCGTGTCGCGGATTGGGCAGAAACCGCGGTGCCTGTCCGGTCATGCCGATTTGCGCGATGCCCACCCGTTGATGTCCGGGCCGAGCCACGTGCTTGTTCATCTCGTCGACCAGCACCTGCACGTTCAAGGTGTCCGGGCCGTGACCGGCGGTGGGTATCGCGTTCACCGCGTCGCGCAACAGCCGCGGAAACATCCCGGTCGCGGCCTCCTCCCTCGGCTGGGCCGAGGCGATCACCACCATGCCGGCGCCCGGCTCCCGCCCCCACGTATCGGTCAGACGGGACAGCGCCGCGGCGGCGATCTCGTTGCCGCCGCGACCTGACTGGCAGGTGTCCAGCATCAGCAGCAATCGCCGTACCTTGGTCCCTCGCAGCATCCTCGCGGTCAAGTCCACAGTGGATAATGCGTCACCGAGATCATCGGGGTGGGTATCGGAGGTGATCAGCACATGCTCACCGGTGTCGTCCAACACCAGCCCGTGGCAGGTGATGTAGACGGCGAGCATGTCACGCTCGCCTATCGGATCCGGCGCGGCCGGAGAGCACACGGCGCGCAATCCCTCGGCCAGTTGATGCCGGGTCGGGTCCAGTCCCAGGCCCGTCAGGTGCAAGTAGCCGAACCGGTCGGTGAACAAGTCCACGATGTCCTGCCGTGCCTTCACCAGCGCCGGCCGGTCCCAGGCCGGGTGATGGGCGTGGCGGGTCACCGCCGTGGCCACCATCAACCGTCGACCTTCCCCCAGAGCCGACCGCGATCCGGTCACGCCAGTCCCTCAGCTATCGCCGCCCCGGTCAACCCGTCGGTCAGGTAGGGCACCACGGAATGCGCCTTCGCCCCGTTGTGCACCAATGCGTTGCGTATCCGCTCGCCGAACAGCGGCCGTAAATCCTTCACCAGGGCCACCACGTCACCGGCGTCCGCGATGTTGGTCCACACCAGGCCCTCACCGCCGGGCCACGCACCCCGACCCGCCACCGGCGGCGGCTCCAGCCGGTCGAACACCAGATTCGCGATTCCCAACGGCGACCCCAACGTCACCAGCGCCCGCACACCATGCCCCGGCAGCGAACACAATGCCTCATAGGCCACCACCGACCCCAAGGAGTGTGCCACCACCACCCGTGTGTCCGCGGCGATCAGCCGGGTCGCACGCTGCAGTACCGCTGCCCGCACGGCCGGATCGGTGAGATACCGCGCTACCTGCTTCAGGTCGAACACCATCGACCGCAGCGCCACGTCGGCGAAGAATCGGCTGTTCGACAACTGCGTCAGCGCTCGCTGCACCCAGCCCGGAACCGATGCCAGAGTGTCCCCATCCGGCGCCGCGACTCGCTCGTCCACCCGAGCCGCCGCGCTCCACCACGCTGCCAGCAGTTCCTGCTCCAGCCCCGGTGCCACATCCTCAGGCCCCAACATCGGGTCACCCACTGTCAGGAAGGACCCGACAGGGCGGAACAGGTCGCCGTAGAAGGCCATCTCCAGATCCGGAGAGCCCACTCCGGGTTCAGCGACGAATCCGTCCACCGGCTCGCCCGATACCGTCAAGGTGTGACGCGTCAACCCGTCCACCAGCGCCGGTCTCCAGGACGCCAGCAACGACTCCTCGCCCAGGCCCTGCTGCCCAATCCCGTGCACGCACAGCACCGACGCCACCACACCACCCATCCTCACCTACGGACACCAGTTCATCGCACCACCAGCCCAGGCATTGCAACGAACCGTGGACATACACCCGATCTGCGTATCCGATACACCCGTATACCGGCCAAGACGTGCGTCCCAACCTCCCCTATGGCGGCATGACCGACTGCCACGCACTGGATACACGCCGACTGTTCGCTGCGGTCGTCGGTGTCCGGGCCATGGCCGCACCTCGCACATCGTCGAACACATGTTCGATCATGATGTATCGTGCTCGACGTGAACTTGGGCAACCCGGTAACCGTCGGCTTGTACAGGTGCGGCTCTCGTGAGCGACCATAACGTCCAGGTCGTCCGGCTCCGCGTCGGTATCACAAGGAGCGACCGGCGAGCCCGATCCAGGAGTTGCCGAATGCGATGGCGAGCATCACCGTGACCCCGATCCGAGGGCAGCGCGGAGGCCCCGTGACGACAGGTGGGCAGCCAGGTGATCACTAGCCCTTTCACTCGCTGGTCGGGTGACGACGTCCACGGAAAGCGGCCGGTTCTCACTCCCGTGTGGGTTCGCTTGGATCTGCTGTTCGTCCGCAGTCCGGATGCGCCCCGTCACGTCATCGTGGAGGGGCTCGACCTGACCGGAGAGGTTCACGGCCGACTCCACGGACGGTTTCCGAGTATCGACGGCTTGTGGTGCGGCGTTGTCGACTACGAGATCCCCTATGCGGATGGTCGGCGCGACAAGCTGGACCTGACCGACCAACTTCTGCCCTTCTACGCGCTCAGGGAACGCACGTAGGCGGGATGTCCGATCAGAGAGCGCGAATCGCATCACCGTGTCGGGAGGAGTCCGACTCTGCCTGGCATCTCCCAACCGTCCGGCATTGCCGGTGCTCATCGGTAGCGTCTCGTCCCATGACTGCTCGGGAACGCATCCAGGAACTCGCCGACCGGATCGTCGTGCTGCGCGACGCCTACTACCGCGGCTCGCCGCAGGTGGCCGACGCAGAGTACGACGCGATCGAGGACGAGCTGCGCGGTCTGATCGAGGTCGACCCCGACCTCGCGCCGGACCCGAACCCCCTCGACCAGGTCGGCGCCCCGACGGTGCTGCACGCGCCGATCCGGCACTCGCGGCCGATGCTGTCGCTGGAGAAAGCCACCAAACCCGAGCAGGTCACCGCGTTCTTCGCCCGCTTCCCCGGCCAGCCCGTCGTGGTCATGCCCAAGCTCGACGGCCTGTCGCTCGCCCTGGTCTACGAGAACGGACGGCTGGCGCGCGCAGTCACCCGTGGTGACGGCACCACCGGCGACGACGTGACACCGCTGGTCAAAGCCCTGACCGACGGCGTGCCCAAGCGGGTCGACGCGCCCGGCCGGGTCGAGGTGCGCGGCGAGGCCGTGATGCTGCGCTCCACGTTCACCGCCTACAACGTCGCGCACCCGGACAAGCCGCTGATCAACCCGCGCAACGCCGCCGCCGGGACGCTGCGCGCCAAGGACCCGGCCACGGTCTCCGAACGACGTCTGCAGTTCTTCGCGTTCGATCTGGGCACCGACCCCGACACCGCCGAGACCGACCTGCACGTCGCGTTGACCACGCTCGGGTTCGCCGTGGCCGACATGCGCCACTGCGACGACGCGGACGCCGCGCAGGCCGTGATCACCACGATCGAGCAGCAGCGCCATGAACTGGACTACGACCTCGACGGCGCCGTTCTGCGCTTGGCCGACCGCGACGCCTACGCCGCCGCGGGCACCCGGTCCAGCTCTCCGCGTGGCGCGCTCGCGTTCAAGTTCGCCGCCGAGGAAAGGACCACCCTGCTCGCGGACGTCGTCTGGGACGTCGGCAAAACCGGCAAGATCGCCCCGGTCGCCTGGCTGGAACCGGTCTTCGTCGGCGGCACGACCGTCACCCGCGCCACCCTGGCCAACCAGGAGGTCATCCGCGCCCGCGGCATCAAGATCGGCGACACGGTCCTGGTCCGCCGCGCGGGCGACGTGATCCCGTTCGTCGCGGGCGTGCTCGACGCCTCCAAGCGCACGGGCGAGGAGCGGGACATCGCGCCGCCCACCGAGTGCCCGTCGTGCGCGCAACCGTTGACCGAGCAGGGCAACAGCCGGGAACTGTTCTGCACCAACGTCGCCTGCCCCGCCCAGACCGTGCGCAGACTCATCCACTGGGCCTCGCGCGCCGCGGCGGACATCGAGGCCGTCGGCGGGGTGTGGATCGAACGGCTCGCCGAGGCCGGGATCCTGGTGAACCCGTCGGACTTCTACACCCTGACCAAGGAACGGCTGCTGGAGTTCGACCGCATCGGCGAGGTCTCCGCGACCCGCATGGTCGAGTCGATCGACACCAGCCGCCAGGTCGGCCTGCGCCGCGCCCTGATCGGCCTGGCGATCCCGATGGCCTCGGAGGGCACGGCCGCGCGCCTGTGCCGTTCGGGCTTCGGCTCGCTGGAGGACGTGCTCGACGCGGGCGTGGACGGGCTCGTGACTGTGGAGGACATCGGCCCGAAGGTCGCCGCGTCCCTCGTCGAACACCTCACCCGGCTGCGGCCGGAGCTGGAACGGCTGCGGGAACGCGGGGTGTCGCTGGACGTGCGCGACGAGGACCTGCCGCCGGTCGTCGCCGCGGGCGCGCCGCTGGAGGGCAAGACGGTGGTGATCACCGGCGCGATCAGCGACCCCCGCTCCGGCGAGAAGGTCGCCCGTCCGACGTTCCAACGCCTGTGCGAGAAGGCCGGGGCGACCGCCGCGTCGTCGGTGTCGGCGAGCACGGACATGCTCATCACCGGCGCGGGCGTCGGCGCGGCCAAGCTCACCAAGGCAGAGAAGTTCGAGGTCGAGGTGGTCGACCAGGGCGTGATCTGGGATCAGTTGATCTCAGCACGCATCGTCTAGCGGTCTTTGCCGAGTGGCATGCGACGGTGGACGAAGCAGGCCGTGAGCCGCCTCGACGTTCTGCGACCAAGCATTGCATGCTCCAAGGCACGAGAACGCGCGCGAAGCTGTTGACGTTTGGTTAGTTGTGGAACGTTGTAGTGGTTGGCGTGCATAGGCGACTTGTCGACACAAGGGCGGTTTCACGGCATCATGACCAAGTTCACCCTCAACTTCAGGATGTCGTGGCCCATCTGAAATAATGTGCCAGTGCCAACTCATGACCAGGGCCATGCAATCGAGGACTACGCGCGTCGGCTCGCGGGCGGCCTTGGCGTACCCGATTTCGTCTACGAGCCAATTATCGTCAGGCGAGGTAAAGGCGTCCGCGAGGTGAGCGACGGGCTGCTCGTCGCTGGCACTGACGGCCTGATCCTTCAGGTGAAGAGTCGATCACAATCTGAGGCAATCTCCGATACAGTCGAGAAGGCTGAATCTTGGTGCCTAAAGAAGGGCATCGAGGCGCAAAGTCAAGCGTACGGAACATGGCGCACGCTGATGAGCAGTAAAATTCGAGTGCGGTCTTTGCGAGGATTCGATCGAACGCTGCCCAACGCCTCTGACTGGCTGTCCGTTGTAATCCTCGATCACCCTGGTGCAGCGTCGGTCAGCTTCCCGCCGTCTGTCGACACGCTGTTCATCTCCCTGAACGATTGGCTGAATCTGCACCGGATGGTCCGCTCAACCGCAGGCGTAGTCACCTACGTTCGACGAGCACTAGCGAGCGGGCTCGCCGTACCTCTTGGGCAGGAGGCTAACCGTTACAAACAACTTGCCGCTGCCGATCTCGCCGCGTGCGACTCAATCACCGCGTTCCCTACATTGCCACCCATAAAACTTGGCGACCGCGAAAAAGTGCATGTCGCGCTAGTCGATGACCTCATCGAGAAGGTCGCCGACCGTGAAAATTCGGGATTTGATCCTGAACATTATTTGCAGATCGTCGAGCAACTGGACGGAATACCCTTGATTGGCCGGGTGCGCTTGGGCGCGATGATGGAGCGCACTCTTCGCGCGATGCACCAGGCCAAGGGCCGTCGAAGCTTCATGTCGACCGACAGTAACAGTGGCGGCGTTTACAGTGGCGACCGGCTTGGCTTTGTGTACGATTACTACGATTTCGAGACCCATGGAATCGGTGGACAACGCTTCACAATGGACGTTTCCCTCTACGCGATGTTGCGCCAACAGCAGGCTTTGGAGGCAGGGGCGGACCCTGCCTCCGCCACCCTGGCCGTCGGCTTGCTACACCATCCGCAACTCGGCAATAAGTACCAATTTGCATGGGTATCCGGAACCCCGCCGCAAATGCCGGCGGACATCCGAGCGAACCTAGAAGACGTCTACGGGATCTTCGATGGCAGGTCTGCGAGGCCGCGTCAGGACCCTGCGGTCTAGAAAGCCGCTTCCCGGTCCCGGTGAACATGATGATCTCGATGGAGCACTGCTATGGCTGCTCAACGTGCAGGTGGTGATTTGACTGCTTCGGCGCCACGGTCCCGGACAGCGATGCTGTCCGGGACCGCAGAGAGTCGCCTGTTACTCGCCCAGCCACTTCCGCAGGGCCCAGCCGATGAGCTGGCCGGCGGTCAACTGGAGCGGAACCTTCGCCTTCGGCCACAGTCGCTTCCACCAGTGGGGCAGGCGCGGGCCGGGATCGTGCTGCGGATCGTGGTTGTCGGGGTTTACCACTGAGTTTCCTTTACTTGGAGTGTTACTGGAACACCACAAGGCTGAAACACACACGGGTGGCAGGTGTATTGGTGGGTGTCACACGAGGTCGTCGTCCGGGATCGCGCCGGGCCGCCAGAACGTGAGGGGGTGGTGGTCAAACCCGTCGTGCCAGGTTTGTTCCATCACGCCGTGCAGGGTCCGTCGGGCCGTCCACAATGCCCGATCCGCGAGCCAACCGACTACGTCTGGCGAGGTCCCCGCGACGACCTCTCGCACTACTGAACTCCTTGGCCACCGCCACATGGGCTTCGCTGTGCGCCCTGTCCTCCTCCTCGTCACGAGCAGCTGGAACTCCGGATCGAGCGTGATCTCGGGTTTGGCCACAACCGGCTCACTCGTCCTTCGCCAGTGAGGCAGGCTCTGCGTGTGCTGGTGTGCGGCGGCCATCGCGATGCGGCGCTGATCGGCGTCGACGAAGCCGAACTCGAACGCCTTGTCCACAGGCAGCCACAGTTGCGGTGTCTCCTGCTCGGCTTCGATACTGGCGTCGTACGGGTCTTCGCCGTCGTCACCGTCGAACAAGACATCATGTCGAGCGTCAGTCGGAGGTGTCCCCCATTCGATGAGGATCGCCTCAAGAAATTCGCCGATGTCCTGCGGCGGCAACGTGCCAGCGGTGGCGGCCAGCGGCTCGATACCCGGTACCGGCCGCTGGTGCCCTGGGCGCAGCGGCCACACGACCTGTTGGCCGGCGATCGACACGACCAACACCTGCCTCACCGCAGCCCACCGCGCGAACCGGGTGGGCAGTTCGCGGCCACGCGGAACGACGTAGGTTTCCCACTCTGCGGGCATACGTAAGGTCCATCCCGGAGGATTCATTTCCCGGCTTCGCGGCACAGCGTCGTTGAGCGTCAGCAGCCAGTCGGTGAAGTCCTGCACCTCGACCTTGCGCTCGGCCCGCCACACCGTCGTAGAGCCGCGGCCGGACGCGTCCCACGGCGCGACGTCCTGAATCCAGCGGCTTCGATTCCTGTCGTGGCGCAGGTCCAGCCGCACCTCGTTCCACTCGTTTCCTTGCTGGTACAACATGTTCTCGTTCGTCTCCGCGGCGTTCCCACGAAGGAACGTGCGCGCGAGGCTGGCGGCCGCGTCGAACCGGAACGGGGCGTGCCAAGACACTTCCTCGTCGAGTTGCTCCGAGACCAATAGCAGGCGTTTCTCCGCCAGCGTCAGCGTTCCCGGAGGCCGGGCACGGATGTACTCGGCGGCGTCCTGGATCGCCCGCTCCGGGCGGGTGCTGGTGACCGCCACTGCCAGTTGCCACAAGCCCAGGGCGGCGTTGTGCCTCAGCACCGGCAGCAGTCCGTCGAGGATGTCGTCGGTGAAGGGTTGGTTCACCGCGATGGCGGTCACCACCGCGTCGGTCAGCTGTCGTGCCACGTAGTCCTTGTGGGCCCGCTGGTACTGCCCCGGCAGTCGCAGCGACACCTCCCGTGCTCGCTCCGCCAGGCCTTCGGGCAACCGCAGCCGCAGTGGCCGATCCACGCGTTGCTGTCCTCGCCATGCAGGCGCCGGGTGACGCAGGACGGTCGAGATGTGGGTGAGCCGGTCCTCCGGCGAGCACGTCTCCTGGCTGGTGACGTGCTCGGCGAGTACCTGCCGGACCGTCTCGTCGCGCGAGAGGCCGCGGCGGGCCACGATCCGGTTCAACGCCTCGAGCACACAGGGCAGCACACGCACGTTGGTCTCGTAACGAGCGACCATGGCGATCAGTGCTCGCCGGTGTCTGACCGTACGGAGCCTGTATCGGCTGGTCTCCGGTCCATCACGAGAACTGCTGGCACTCCGGCGTCGCGCATCGCGCGGGTCCGGTGCTGGCCGTTGACGAACGTGATCTGCCCGTTGTCGGTCTCCACGAGCACGATCGGATCGATGAGCAGGCTGTACAGCGCCTCGTACTTCCATCCGTCGACGCCCGCAGCTCGCGCCGCGTCGATCACGGCATGGCGCAGCTCGTCGTCCTGCCCGAGCCCGGTCTCCTTGGCATGAGCGATCAGGCGCACCGCGGCATTAATGACCGCCGACCAGTCACCGCTGTGGTACCAACAGCAATCCGCACGAACGTTGGGTGACCGTTGCGGTCGGACTGTTCTCTTGCCGAACCACCGCTGTGATCGGATGCCAGGCGTCGTAGCCATGCACGATTCGCGAAACGGCTTCTCCTGGGGCATCGCGTGCATCGACACGAGCGTGTAGTCGATGTCGAGTCTGTCCTGCGGCGATTCCGCCAAGAATGTTTGGGTGCCGCGATCCTCGTCGACAGGCTGACCGACCAGACTGTCGAGCTCCGATTGGGTAAGGAAACTCCACTCCACAGTGGTCAGTCGTTGCTGTGGCCCGGTAGCGAAGGTGAACATCTGCCAAGAGCTGAGCCTCTCCGTGTCCCGACCTTGGTAGGTCGAGGTGATAGTCCGCTGCACCCACAGCGGCGGCTGAGGCTCCAAGGGAAAATGGTCACGCCACACCTGGCCAGCGATGTCCTCGCAGGCGTTGGTCAGTGAGGTGCCGCCCTCGGCCATGTCTTGGATGGCGACCGCGACTGGTCGAAGCCCCGCACCGCCGAACAGCTGCAACCGGAATGTCGCTCGTACCTCGCCTACTTCGACCCGATACAGGCGGTCGTCGAGTACCCGGACGCGGACGGCGGCCTGTTCGGTCAGCACATGATCCACGAAGTCAGGTCGCTGCCAGGTCACCGGCACAGCATGCCTGGTAAGGAAAGCTCACGCGAGCGACACGTTCGTGTAGACCGTACTTTTGCGCGGTGGTCAAGGACTCGAACCGTCCGCGCGCTCGAGTATGGGCCGAGGCATCACGGATTCAGGACAGGCTTGACCAGACGGTCGGGTCGTGATCGAGGTGGTGATGGCGCACTGGCGCGTAGCGGGCTTTTCCGGACGGAATCAGCCCGGTATAACGATGCGGCTGGCCGGTAGCCGAAGGCCATGATGGCCGGTCGGCTCCAGGCTCATGTCAACGCCCTGACGAGCGCGATGATCTTTTCCGTCAGCTGACTGAAGACCGGATCCTGGGCTAGGTGACGTTGATTGTCAGCGGATTCGACCTTTGCCAGTTCCTCACTGATGCCGTCGACACTGCCGCCGTAGATAGCGGCAACCAAGGCGAAGAGATCGAATTTCGCCCGGTACTCCCCTGTTGCGATCGCTCTGGCGTGCACGAAACAGGGCTGGCTCAGCAGATGCTGCAGCAGCAGCCGCGGCTCCGGTGCCGTGGTGCCGAACGAGGCGAGGACCAATGTCGGGGCGATGTTGTACAGAGCCTGCTGTGGTGACTCCCGCGACAGCGGCTGTTCGCCGAATTCGACTGCGAGAAGGTCGATCTCCGAACGGCACTCCTGCCACTTCTTCTGCGCTATCAGCGCTTCCACTAGAAGTCGGCGTAGTTCGGTGTCGATATCGGAGTTGGCGCGGGACTGTGTGAGTAGCGAACGTATGATCCGCTCGGCGCCGTCGTACTCGGCTTCGTTGAACTTGTGGTTGATCTGGTCGAAAGCGTCCGTGATCTCGGTGAGCGTCGTGCTCGGCAGGCGCTGCTGCAGGTCCCGAAAGACCATGACCAGACCGTTCGAACTGGCCGTCGCAGGTACCCGATCGTGGAGGAAGCTCAGGATGCTGAGCGCGGTTACACACAACCTGGTCGCCAACTCGTGCCTGGTGTTGTCGAGGGCGACCGTCTGTGCGTAGGAGAGCACACGCGCTAGCTCCGTCTCGGCGGGGTGTGGGTCGTGTTGGGCAGCCTGCTCGGAGTTGACGAGTGCGCGGGCCAGGTACAGACGAGCCTGGTGTTCGAGGAACTCATCCACGCCGTCCGGATCGTCGAGGAGCATGCCGATCTGTGCACGCAGCAGGTCGACTGCTTCCTCATCGCGTCCGGCGGCGATGTAGAGGTTGGCTAGATTCCCGAGCAGCACAGCGATGGGGCGACTGGTGACGTCGAGGCGCCGCAGGTGCGCGAGAAGCGTGGTGGCGTGGGGTGCCAGTTGGTGTGCTTTGGTGGCTTCCTTGTTGTGGGTGGCGGCCGACAGCCAGTGGTGGAGGTGAAAGGCCAACCGTCGGAGTTCGTCTTTCCACCCTTCCCGGACAGCCCCTTTCTCAACGTGGCTCCGCACCACTTCCTGCAGCACCGTGTTGATGGCGATGGTGTGGTCAGCGGCGGGAACACGGTCGTTGTCTCGCCATGCCAACCGTTCGTCGTGACGGACGAACGATATTTGGCGCAGTGCCCTGATCGCCTCCTGCGGCCGCGGATCCTGGAGCACTACCGGCCCGCGAGACTCGGAGAGGTTGTCGAACTCGGGAAGGTTGTCGGCGTCCACGACCAGCGGCGCCGCCAGGAGTTGGACGGGCACGCGCCGGCCGCTGAGGTAGCTCGCGCGCTTCAGCATCTCTCTCGCCAGTCCGCCGATTTCCTCTGAGTTGGACCGATGCAAAGCCTGCAGTCCTAGGGTGATGGCGGCGGTAAGGGTGCGTGGGTAACTGGAGGGCCGTGGGTAACCCGAGGGAACTGAGGCGATGTCGTCGAGCGAGCGCAACTTCAACTCGTGCAGGTAGTAGTCGACGTCGGCAAGCGTGTAGTTGCACGTTCGCAGGTAGCCCGTCGCGAGTTCGAGGGCAAGCGGCCAGCGCTCCAGTGCGTCCGCCAGGCGCCGTGCCTGGCTGCCCGACTCGGCGGAAGGCTCGTCGAGTCGGAGATGAATCAGCTCGACGGCCTCCTCGTCCGTCAGGGCGGTCACCGGTATCGGGGTTCCCAGACGAGCCGTGCCATCGAGGGTCGTAATGAGCACGTCGACGTCAGCCAGGCGTGGAGACCACCGCTGCGCCACGGCCGGGGTCGCGTCGTCGAACACGAGGAGGAACCTGCCTGCCCGCGTGCTCAACGCCTCGTGCACCGCTGCCTGTAATCGTTCGCTGGTACCGCTCGGCTCGATCTTGAGGCGGGCGGCCACGGCCTGGAAGTCGTTCTCGATGCTGTCGGGACTCGTCGCATCGATCCAGTAGATCGCCTCGTAGGCGTCGGCGTAGGCCGCGACGTAGGCCGCGGCGAGGCTCGACTTCCCGATCCCGGATAGCCCTGTCAGAGTGCAGTGCCGCACCGAGCGCCCGGCGGGACGGTAGGGCTGCAGCGCGTTGACGATCTGGTCGACCAGGCCGACACGGGGCAGGTCCGGCACCGGTGCCATCAGCCCGAGGACGCTACCCCAGTCACGACCACCGAGGGCCTCGACGATGTCGCCTTCGCCCTGGACCACAGCCCGCAACGCGTCGGCCTTCGTCCACACCGCGTGCTCCGTGGAGGCAGCCCTGTGATGTACCTCGTGCAGGAGGTGCGCCAGCAGCAAACCAGAAGACCGCGGTCCGACACCACGACCTCGCTTGCGGCGGAAGTCCCACACCTGCGTCTTCACACTGTCCGCGACATCGTCGCGATTTCGGGTATCCACCAGCACGCGGCAGCGTTCCAGCCGCTCGACCTGCTCATCGGTGAGTCCGGTGGCGTCGGCCGACGACCGGGCGTCGGCCAGAGTTCGTGCCAACGCCGCTCGCCGCTCGCCGACCGAGAGGCCGGGGCGAGCCAGGAGGTCCGCTATTTTGGTCGCGCCGGACGTCAACCGCACGCCGGTCAGCAACTCGTAGCGCCGTGCGTCGCACCGGGTGACCAACTCGACCATGATCTGGTAGACGTCCTTGATTCCAAGGGATGCGGTAGGGCCACCGGACTTCACCTGAGCGGCAAGCAGTACCTCGCCGTCCGGATCGACCAAGTCGAAGTCGACGACATCGACCTGGTCCGACTCGCTGCCGGTGCCACCTTCGACCCGGCAGGCCCCGAAACGTTCGTCCTCGACTGCCACAAGCACCGCTTCGACAGTGCGGAGGTACTGGTACAGAAAGCCCCACGCGGCGACTCGACCCCCGTCCATGACCTCGACGCTACGGCGTCGAAGCCAGCGGGTCGATCGACCAGTCGGAGTGGGTGGCATTCGGTGATTCGGCCGCCCTGAATCGCTGCTGGCGGAGCGCGGGTCGCCAGCGTTGCGTTGGATTACGAAGCCGCTGAACTGCGGGTCGCCGACGAACGCCCGGATCAATCGAGGGTGGTGAGCAGAGCATCGACTCCACTCACCACCGACACAGGTCCCGATCAACCACATATTCCGCAGTGTGCCCCAGCAGTGCCTGAGTGCGCCTCTACAGTGAAGCTGCCGCTGTGTGCCAGCTAGCGACTGTGCTCCACGGCTGGTCAGTTGTGAGCGTCTTCGAAAGCCTTGATCACGCTGGCCGGGATGCGCCCCCGGTCGGCCAACTGATGCCCATTCGCCTTGGCCCATTCACGAATCGCCTGGGTCTGTTCCTTGCTACGCGTCGCCACCAAGCTCCGAGGATCGCCCCACTACCGCGTTTCGCCCGGCCACCGACCTTCCGGGCGTTGGCCACGAAACCTGCCAGCCCTTCACGAAGTCTGTCGCCATTCGCCGCGGTCAGGTCGATCTCGTAGGCAACACCATCCAATCCGAAACGCGCGGTCGTGATGTCGTCGGACGTCGTGCCGTCCACGTCGTCGACGAGCTGGACAACAACCTTCTGCACCATGGAGAACCCCACAAAATCCTGCGAAGGTCATTCCGGGAGCAAGTCGGGCCAGACGTCTAGTTCCGGGCTTCGGAAGCTGTGAAGGTGAGTAGAGCGGGCTCTATCTCGTCTGCGCCCGGTAGACATGGCACCGACCTTCCGGGGCCAGGGTGCGACGCTCACTCATGATCGCGCGGGATGATCACGTCGGCTTGATGGTAACCAAGGTCGACAAGACGGGTTCGTAGACGGTGGAAGGTATCGTCGTCGACGCTGTCGGTGGACGCCCTCAGTACGTCGAGCGCCTTCTGCGCGACATAGTCGCGTTCCCAGGGTTCACCCTTATCCACCATCCTGAGCAGAAGCAGCCGGGCAGTAGAGTTTAGTTCACAGCGTGCCGCGCGGTCGGCGACCCTCATGACGTTGTCGATCCGTCCATCGGTGATGTCCAGAGTGCGGGCCGTGAGTCGTGCCCACTGCTCGTCGTCGAGGTTGGCCACGAAAGCCCAGCCTCCGTACCCCAGAAGCGTTTGTGCGGGTACAGCATTCCTGTCAGCGTCCAGCATCCGTGTCCAGACGGTGACAGCCATGGCAAGGGCCTGGGCATCGGGTTCGGCGACTCGGACGAACCAGGTGATGTGCTTGTTCACTTCGACGAGCACAGCGGGGTCGGCTTTGAGTAGCCGAATGAAGCGGTCGACGTCGTATCCCGCTTCCTGGTGCAGGACTGCCGCCACGATCCGGTTGAGCGCCCCGTCGACGCCTCGCATCGCGGCGTCGAAAAGTTCGCTCCTGAAGTGTTGGTACAGCCAGTGTGTGGGGCGACCCCACTTCACCGTGAGGTCGAAGGTGGCTCGGCCGAGGTCGCCCTCTCGCAGCAGTGGTCCGGCATGCTCGTTCAGCCAGTTCGGGACGAGCTGTTCCAGAAGTGCTCTGCGCCGAGCGAGGATTGCCCGGAACTCCAGCCCGATCGCACCAGGAAGACCGATAACGGTGTCGAGTACCTGCTCGAACTCGGAGCGGATCCATCCCTGATGCCGTGACTCCCAGGAGGCCAAGGCCAGCACGGTCTGCAGACCCCACCCCCATGGACGGTTGATCGCACTGCCGAGGGCGTCTTCGGGGGTGAAGGTCAGAGCGGGGCTGCTTGTCGGTGTGTTTTTGACGGGGGTGAGCCCCCATACCCAGAGTTCATCCAGGTCTGCGGAGATGTCTGCGTTGCTGTTGGCCAAGGTCCTGACAAGACCGAATAACGCACTTTCCAGAGCTGCTGCGTCGGGTCCATCGTCGATGTCGGCGGTGCCCGACGTCGCGTCCGCGGGAGGGAGACCACGGATGTGGGCTATGGCCCCGATCAGTGCCGGAGCGTGTGCGGTGACAGCATCGGAGTTTTTGGTGATTGCGCGCAGGTAGGACAGGACGTAGCAGGGGTCTCGCAGGGTAGTGACGACCGTGGTGGCGTTTGTGCTCCACCGTTCGGGAGAGCGTCCGACGGTCTCTTCCAGAACATCGGCCAGTGCCTCCGACGTGTACTGGAACTGGTGGCCAGTGGCGCTGGGATGCCAGGACGCGACAAGTTCGGCGGCCTCGAGCACGGGAAGCGCGGCCAAGTCGTCAGCGCTGTAGGGCGATTGGTCGTGGATCATTTGCCACGGATCAGTTCTGTCGCCGATTAGCGCCTGCTGATCCGGGCTGCCCCAGCTTGCCGAGACTTGGTCGATGGCATCGTGCCATTCGGTCATCGCCTGGGTCGGAAGCACCGCGGCCCAGCGCCATGCCCGTTTCCAGTCTTGCGGGAACCGGTCCTCTCCACTACGGGGCCCAGGTGAGCCCAACGCTGAGGCCCAAGCGGCGAGGTGCTTACCATCCGAGTCACGCGTCAGAATGTCCAACACCAGCGCGAGATCGTCACCGGTTGCGGTCGATGATGCCACTCGTCGAGTGATGAGTTCGATCTTGTCCACCAAGTCGGCGTCGTCGGCGTCGGCGAGTACCTGACACCGGATGCGGTCACCGAGCGCTCCTGGGACTTCCCCCAACCATTCCAGTAGCGTCGTGGTGGCTATCCCCATGGAGCGTGCCGCAGACAGCATGTGCACCAGATGGTGTGCCAGAAGCAGCAGCGGGTCGGGATGCTCGCCCACTTCCACGGTCAGTGCTTCGATACCAAGAACGGTCCAGCCCGCCTCCGGCTGTCCCGCCATGCGCCGAGTCTTTGCCGCGAGCATCCGTGCGCGCTCGGCAATGTTGTCATTCGTGAGTCCGGTTTGAAGCTGGCCGAGCAGCTCGGTGGCGTAGTAGGTGTCGCCGTCGCCGAACTTGCGAAGATCGTTCAACACGGCGTTGGCAATGAGGCCCACCACAGGGTCGGCAGGGTGGGCTTTCCGCGCGACATCCACGCCGAGTCCGCGGACTGCGGACTCGGCAGGGTGACACCTGACGACCTCTGCCACCACGGCATATCCCGAGCTGCCGAGGTGGAATGCAACCCGTAACAACTCGTACCGGGCCATCAGGCGCTCAGTCGCTGGCAGATCCTTGACGTCAGCGAGCAACCGGCCGAGAAGCGCGGCCACATGGTCGGCGTGCGTGCGCCCCAGGCCGACCAACAGTGCTGCCACCGGCCATGCCGAATTCGGAGACGGCAGACCCACCAGCCCGGCTTTACGAAGAGGTTCGAGCCAAGCCGGATCGGTGATCTCGCCAAGGAACAGACGAAGGTGATGATCGTTGGTTACCAACTGCTCCAGCTGCACCAACTGTGTCCCCTGCCATGGCTGGGCCGCCAAAGCACGGATCTTGTGAGCCACTTCGTCAGGAGGGAGGAACAACCAGGTGAACCATGCGAGTGTTCGGGACAGCAGGGAGGTCACCTCGGACAGACCGAACTGCGTATGCACCGCGGTGTTCGCCTGCGCCCGCAGATCGGCGTACTCCGCGACAGGGTCGCGGCGAGTCGTCGGTGCCACGCCCGCTCGCTTATACAGGTAGGTCAACAATCGACGCGCACTATGAGACGTCCGCACCGTGTCCGCTTCGACCTCGCCCAGTACCTCGTGCAATGCGGCTCGTGCGGCACTGATGTCCGCATCATCCTGTGCGGTTTCCAGGCAGTACCGTTTCCAGGCTTTCATCACCGCACCAAGCCCGCCCTCTGCGGCGGTCTGATCGGCCGTCACGGTGTCGAGGGCCTCGCGGACGTTGTAGGCAGCACTCTCCGCAAGCCGGAGCCCACGATCGTCGTCGCGCGCCTGATTGATCAATACTCTCGCTGTTCGCAGACATCGAGTGATCCGATCTGCTCCTGGCCCGAACTCGGATCGAAGCCGCTCCACCACCGAGAGGGGGAGACTGGAGCCGAGTTCATCATCGGGCTGATCGCTCACGGTGCCAGTGTGCGCCGGTTGTGACCGAGTGTTGACGTCGACACGCTTGAAGTCGCCATGATCAACGGCAACCGAGCACATGATCGAGCGTCGAACTCGGTGTCGGGACCGGCCGGGTCGCCTGCCTCTCCCCGCGAGCGGGCGAGGTTGTTGGGGGTGGCCTGTGTGTCGAACTGGTCAAGGCCCAATACCGAGGTCAATCGGCAAACCTGCAACGGCACTGAGGCAGAAGATTGACTGCACGCACCGCAGGCGCGAATCACAACGCGAGGATCACCGCAAACCCTGCTACACCAACCCGCTGCACTACATCCACGACACCAACTCCTTCGGCCCGGCACAACCGGTATCCGCACTGCGCCCCACGATCTCGGAGATAACCGGCAAGGCAGCCGGATCCGCCCGTCGGAGGAGCAGAACCACACGTCCGAGGGCTAGGACGAACCACCGATGAGTGCTGATCAACGTTCTGCGGTCGCTAGCTGCAGAACGTTGATCAGCTACCGGCTAGCACCAAACCCAGCCAGCACCCTGGCACATCTCGCACTGCTCATCGCCGCGCAGGCCGGAGCCACCGCAGTCGGGACAGGTTCTCGTATCAGCGTTGATGTCCACGCAGATCAGGCTGTCGCTGGTGATCAACGCATCTTCCCCTCCAAAAACGAGGAGTTCGCGACTTCGCGCTGCGGCGGACACCACCGCGGGCCGACACTGTTGCCATGATCAAGCACATGGAGATGGACACCACGCTGACCGGCGCCATCGTGCGCGGCTGGCCCGGCTACGAAGACTGGGAGTTCGAACTCGACGTCGACCTCCGCACCAGCCGCGTCTCCCTGCGCGAGACCAGCAAGCCGGCGCGATCACGCCGCCAACTCCCGCCCGACGAAGCCCGCCGGATCATGCGCGCGGTGGGAGTTCACTGGGGCCTCGGAGTGCTTGACCCCGCCTCACCGAAGGCCGCCGCAGAGCAGGAACACCTCGTACGCCAGCGGATGCCGGTAGCCACCGGATTCGCCGCCGTCGACTTCGTCGTCGCGTCGCGGCCGTACCCTCGCGGCCGGCACAACAAGCGGGAGCGGGCCGAGACGGTCGCGATGGTCTACGGCATCTCACTGAGCCAGGGCTTGTGCCCGTTCAAGGTGCTCTCCAGGGTCTACGGACACCGGGTGGACACCACCGGCACGATCGACACATACAGCACCACTGTCGAAAAGTGGGTTCGGGAAGCCCGGCACGAAGGTTTCCTCGCGAAGTTCGACCGCACCAAGCACATGCCGCAGCGCTGGCCGGGCGCACCCAGGCACGAACTGGAGGCACGGCGCTCGCCGGTCATGAAACCGATGCCGCGGCAATGCACCTGCGACAACCACGAGCACCTGTGAGGTCACGGCTGCGACGCAAGCGCTCGAGAACCAAGGTGAGAGGTCGTGGCGGCGACGAGGCGCTCGGCGCCGGGCCGTCATGCGACGTCACCTCGTACACCAGCGGTGGAGCTCATAGCATCCGGACATGCAGATTATGTGGTCCCGAATCCATCGTGAGCTGGGGATGTCACCGACCGCCCTGACCTACGAGATGGTGTGCCGCGCGGTGGAACAAGGCATGGCCGAGGCGGAGGATCTCGACTGGAAACAGGCGCTGCCTCAAGGACCGGAGAAGAAGTCGCGGGAGTTCGCCAAGGACGTCGCAGCAATGGCCAACACCGGTGGTGGCCTGATCGTGTTCGGGGTGAGCGATGTGGAGGAACGGGCGGGTGAACTGCTCGGCGTTGCCAACGGCCAATCGGAGCGTCAGACCCTGACGAGCTACGCCCTGCGGTGGGTCAGGCCGGTGATTGGCGAGCTGGTGATCGAGCCGCTCGATGGCGGGCAAGCCGGGCGTGGCCTGATCGCAGTGCTCGTGCCGGCCAGCCCGGACGCGCCGCACGTGGTCGGTGAGAGGAACGAGATGGGCGTGCCCTACCGCTACGGGCCGCACACGAACTGGATGTCGGAGAGCGAGCTCGAACGCGCCTACCGGGACCGGTTTTCCCGGCGAGCCGACGACAATAGGGCTTTAGCCGCACTGATCGATGGGCTCGTTCCGGAGGTCAACCTCGACGAGGGGGTATGGCTGGCGGTAGCAGCCCGGCCGATCTTGCCGCCGCCCCCGCGTGCGCCGCGGCCCGATCTCCAGAGCGCTACCGAGACGATCATCAGATCCTTGTCCCTGACCGAGGACATCACCTGTGACACTGCTGATCATTTCCAGCTTCTTATGGGGCTCTCTCCTGGCGCGATGCTGCACCCGCGCACTGGGCTGCGGCGGTGGAGGTTCCGCTCTAACCACCACAATGTCGATCCCCACATCCTGACTGACCGGTCCTTGGTGGAATTGCACCACAACGGTGGGATCGCTCTCGCGGTCGAACTGACCAGCATCCCGCGTAGGACAAACCTCGACACCGGCGCCGAGACGACCGATGTGCACCAGGTGCCGGTCAAGATCATGGATTCGCTGGTGGGAACAGGCGTCGCGCTGGCCTCGACGCATGTCCGTGCGCTGGGTGGCACCGGCACGATCCTGGTCCGCGCTGTCCTGCTCACAAGCGGGGTTCCGGCACGCAAGCCCCTCATTGCCGTCGAGCAGATGCCCCCTGGAAGCAACCGTCTCCGTCGTGTTGACGATTCTTGGCCGGTACGGGTGCCCGCCGAGGTGGAGGGCGCGTTCACCGCCGACAGCGAGATTTCTGATCTGCGTGACGCGGCCCGTCAACTTGCGAAGGACCTCAACCAGCAGTTCGGCAAGCCCGATTCCAGCCTTCCACGCTGATCAACATCTCGCTTGCCGGGCACAGCCAGCTCAGTCCGGCCCCGACCCAACGTCACAACACCGCAAGCCGTGTCGACACCAGAGCCGCCTGCATCAGCGGGCTTGGTGCCGCGGCGATCGAGTTGTTCCTACTCGGGTGTCACGACCGACGGACACCTCACCAGGTCGGCTGCCTCCCCGAGGACACCTTGTTTGAGGACGACGCCCTCGTCGTGGTCCGGTTCTCCACTCGGGACGGTGCCCTCGTCGTCGAACCGCTGGTCAGCCACAGTCGAGCAACTTCACGGACGACGCCCAGCGCCTGAACTCGTCTAGCGAGCCTGAAGCCGTGGCGGTTGTCGTGATGGCAAGTGCGGCTCGCAGTCAGCCCTCTAGAGCAACACCCCATGGGGATAGACGTTGGCCGATCACGGTGGCCCCAGTTGTAGCGACAACTGGGGCCACCCGCTGCTTCTTGATCGCCTACCTGAGCACGATGGGAATCACCTGGTTCGCCCAGATCAGGGCCGTGGCCGTGAGCAGGGTCAGCGCCATGAGCAGCCGCCTCAGGGCGATGACGACCGTCCGCATGGCGTTGATGACAGCGCAGGCCCGCCTGGCCCACTGGGTAACACGCTTCGAGATCGACATGGCCCAAGACTGACGATCCATCTTCCGTACCCTATAAAATCAAAACCCATGGTGACAGAGTTGAAGGCTCGACAACTGGTGGGCCGGCGCCTGCGCGGAACAGTGACCGACAACGAGTGGGGATTTCTCGAAGACGACGGACGAGTAGCGGACCTGCTGACCAAACATGGCGACGAACTCACTCAAGAGGTCGAGGCCCTCGCGGACAAGGTCCGATTGATCCGCAAGCGCTTCGGCGCTACCCCGGTGGGGTCCTCCGAGCCCGGCGAAGCTGTACCGCTTTCTGGTCGACGCTCTGCCGACGTGGGCGAGCGATCCACTGCATTCGCCCTGGCACTGAGTGAGGCCGTCGCCGCAGAAGCGGGCAACGACCACCAGACCGAGGCGTTCCGCCAAGCTCACCTGCCCGGCGGCAAGTTGCTCTTGCTCAACGAGGTCGAGGGGTGGATCGCCGATCGGCACCGCGAACAGCCGACTGAAGTCAGGGTGATGCGCGTTCCCGTCCCACCAGGCTGGAATGGCCATGATCCGTTGCCCGCCGAGCACACGGCAGTCGTTGTTGACCAACTCGCCTACGTCGTCCCTGGCGACGAATACGTACGCAAGGTGATCGCGGCGCCGAGCGGCGTGTTGGGCCGCTTGAACCGGCTGGCGAACGGGCTGGCCGTTTCGCACGGTTGGGAACCGGCTCAGGCCGCTACCTGGGTGCTTACCGGAGTCACTCCACGGATCGGTCTCATCCGCGTCACCGAAGGCGCCAAGAACATTCGTGACAACTGGTGGACTGCGTGGTCGGAGCGCATCACTCTGGACGTTCATCCCGCTGCAACGCCCGAGGAGGTCACCGAGGCTTACCGCGCCGCACGCACGCGCCTGGACAACAAGCGAACCCTGGGCAAGTACCGAGCCCGGTCGCAGGGGATACCGCAGTTGGTACTGGTGCAGTTCGTGGTCCGTCGTCGCAGGCAACAGAAGCCGAAATCATGGGATGGTTTGCGAAAGGAGTGGAATGCTTGGATCGCCGAGCAAAACGAGCACGTTGGACTGAAGCACTACGCCTACGACAGCACCTTTCGACGTGACGCCCAGGTCGGCCGCAAGCGTGTGCTCTTCCGCGGCTACTACGCCGGTCGCGGAGCCGCAACCCAGGCTGCTGATGAAGAAGCGGCCGACGAACGGAACGACTACCGTTAGCCGCAGGAGTAATCACAGATGATCTAGGCGCGTAGCGCCCGAACCAACGGCCGTTGACGAACGCAACACCTTGAGTCGACCACGAATGCCAACTTGGTCACGCGCGGCTGCATCTACCATACCAACAAGCCGAGAGACACGCTTTACTTCCACGACACTAGCGCTTCACAGGGAAGCTCATGGGCAAGAAGCAGCCGAAGCGTCGGCAGCACACAGTCGCCAAGGTATACCTGGAAGGTTTCGCCGACGAACGCGGCCGAGTACAGGTGAAATATCGCCACGGAAAGCATGCGTTCTCATCTATCAAAAATGCTTCCGTACGAAACTATTTTTATTCTTTTGGCGAATTGAGCAATCCCAACAAAGAGATTGAGGATTGGATGGGGGAAAAGGTTGAAACCGATGCTACCGTCCCACTTCGCAAACTTCGAACAGGATTGCAGCCACAGCTTTACGATATTGAGGCGCTAGCCCCATTTGTAGCCATAAGTTTGATGCGCACCGAGACTGTTCGGTCACATCAGGAACAGGTTGACTCCCACCTGGTACCGCTCCTTGTGCTCATGGACGAAGCCGCGCAAAAAAATTACAACCTACTCGAACTGTCGAGCCAAGAACTACAGAGACATCTAGACGAAGTGGCACGGAGCCTTGCACCATACGAGGTAGACAAGCGAAGCATATTGCGGGTAATGCTCCGCAAATCCGATGAGATATCAACGATTCTAAGCGGCTGGCATTGGCGACTCGACACAACTGAAGAGCCATGCCTTCTAACCGCCGACGCACCGGTCGTGGCACTCGCACCTGATGCCCAGCTAGGCTGGCACGGAGTTTTACCACAGGGGAGCACTGCCTATTTGCCCATTAGCCCACGTCATCTATTGACCATGAGTCCGACACCGCTAATAGGAAACGGCACCGTGTCAGACACTCTCGCCAGCCGAATAAACGCCATTCTATGCCACAATGAGGTGATCTCAGCGAGTTTGGTTCCGGTGCTGATGCGCTATGACATCAACGGGAATCACTTGGGCAGACCTGAGGACAAGGCGTGAGACCCGACGGAAGAAGGACGGGGAGCCGCTGATAGGACTGGATTTGCGAAGATCGAATCCCAATCAGAAGGCTCCCCGTGATCACCTATCATGCCACGCTCGACGTGCCCCGCGAATTGGCCCAGTACCTTGGCCGCCTGCTCTACGCCGAACGCCGCGACCGCGGCACCCGCACCGGAACCAGGGTGCTGACCTGCTACGGACAGGCAGTACTGGGCCTGCGCTGGTTCCGGCAGAACACCGACATCACCGCGCTGGCCCGCGATCACGGCATCTCCCGCGCCACCGGCTACCGCTACCTCGACGAGATCGTCACCGTGCTCGCCGATCAGGCCCCCGACCTGCACGAGGCGCTGCAACGAGCCAAGAACGAAGGCCTGGCCCACGTGATACTCGACGGAAAGATCTTCTCCTCCGACCGCCTCGCCGAGAAGACCACCAGCGTCAAGGGCAAACAGATCGACCGGTGGTACTCCGGCAAAGCCCACGAGCACGGCGGCAACATCCAAGCCCTGGTGGCGCCGAACGGTTTTCCTCTGTGGGTCA
>JAEBDY010000031.1:0-42214 GCA_049997955.1 Umezawaea sp. cmx-9-4
CGCGCCGAAATTCTCTCGGCCCGGTCCAGGACGTCCAGCAGGGTCACGAAACTCCCAGCAGGCTCCACTCCACCACCCTGGAAAGGTCACCAAAACGGACAGAAAGACTTAAAAATCAAGCTCAGGGGCTTGTCATTCACCGCGATCGAGGTTCGCTGCGGCGTCGCGCAGGATTCCCCTGAGCCACTGGTGTGCGAGATCGTTGTTGACGCGCGGGTGCCAGGCGATCCCGTAGGGGAACGGCTGGATCTCCACCGGTGCTTCGATCGTGCGGTACGCCGGGTCGTGGAGGTAGGGCGCGGCGGCCCGTCTGGGCAGGGTGGCGATGAGGTCCGTGCCCGGTAGTGCCATGGGTGCGGCCGAGAAGTACGGCACGCGCAGCCCCGCAGGCCTGCGCAGCCCGAATTCGGCCAGCCGCCGGTCGACCATGGTCTGCTCGCCGTCGAGCACCACGACGACCACATGGGGGTAGCCGCCGAAATCGGCGAGTGTGAGGCGGTCTCCCGTCAAGGGGTGGTCGTGCGCGAGCACGCACACGAAGTCCTCTTCGAACAGGGTCTCCCATTGCAGCGACTCGGGCGCCATCACCCCGGAGAGCACCAGGTCGACCCGGCCCTGCTCCACGTCCGCGAAGGAGTGATCGTTGAGCGGCCCGACGCTCAACGAGACCCGCGGCGCTTCGCGGAAGACCCGTTGGAACATCGCGGGCCCGAGCACGCTGGTCGCGTAGTCCGTGCAGTGGAGGTGAAATGCGGTGGTCGCGGTCGCCGGCTCGAACCCGTTACCCCGCAGCAGTGCTTCCAGGCGTGGCAGGAGGTCGGCGAGTTGCCACTGGAGCTGGTGGCCGCGCGCGGTGGGTTCGTAGCCGTGGCGGGTGCGGATGAGCAGTTGGTCGTCGAACGTGTCGCGCAGGCGTTGCAGGATGCGGCTCATCGCGGGCTGGCTGAGGTGCAGGCGAGTGGCCGCACGGGAGATGTGCCGTTCCTCCAGCAGAACCGCCAGTGCGGTGAGCAGGTTCAAGTCGGCGTTGCGCAGCGAGGTCACCTGCACAAAATACTTCAACTATGCGCTGTGTGCATAGTTGAAGTAACAAATATGCATTGGACAGATGGGGAGGCCGGCGGCAGGCTGATCACACGATCGTCACCGCCTCGGCGAATGACGTGAACGCAACCCTTCGCCGATGCGGGTGCAGTGCACGGCATTGGCCAACTCCCCTGGAGGACATCATGAGACTGCGACTCGTCCTGCCCATCGCGGTCGCCTTGGTGGTGGCGTCCGGGACCGCCCACGCCCATCCGGATCACCCGGTCGCACCGCCGGTGGGCACTCCGACGCCCACCACTCCGACGTACGCCGACGGCTGGCGTGAGTTGGCGCCGATCGGGACCGGCCCCCGACAGGAGCACAGCGTCACCGCGGTCAACGGCAAGGTCTACGTCCTGGGCGGCATCGTCCCCGATGGCGCGGGCGGGGTCACCACGACCAATCGGGTCGAGGTCTACGACACCCGGCGTGGCACCTGGACGGAAGCGGCACCACTGCCGATCGCCATGAACCACCCCAACGTGGCCACGATCCTCGGCAGGATCTACGTCCTCGGTGGATTGAGCGGCGGCGCATCGTGGCAGGCCGCCCGCGACAGCTACGTCTACAGCCCCACGACGAACACGTGGACCCCGCTGCCCCCGATGCCCGAGGGCACTGAGAGGGGCAGCGCCGCCATGGGCACCCGCGGAACGAAGATCTACCTCGCGGGCGGAATGCGAACGCTGACCCCCGGACCCGGCGGCCTGCAGGACACAGTGGACACCGTGTCGTCCTACGACGTGCTCACCCGCCGCTGGGAGACGCTGCCCAGCCTTCCCGAGGCCAGGGACCACGTTGGCGGCGCCGTCGTCAACGGCGTGTTCCACGTGGTGGGCGGGCGCGACCGCGGGCAGGTCAACGTCCGGAACACCGTCTACGCCCTCGACCTGGAAACGCGTCGGTGGACCGAACGCGCCCCCATGCCCACCGCCCGTGGCGGGATCGCGACCGCCGTCGTCGGCACGAAGATCTACGCGCTCGGAGGCGAAGGCAACCCCGAACCGGGATCGAACAGCGTGTTCGCCGAGAACGAGGCCTACGACACCGCTCACGACCGCTGGCAGCGGCTCGCGCCGATGCCCGTTCCCCGACACGGCACCGCAGCCGTGGCGGTCGGCGACACGATCTACATCCCCGGCGGTGGAACCGCTGGAGGCGGTAGTGCTGTGGTCGCCGTCAACGACTCGTATCGACCAAAGGAGCGTGCCTGAATCCAGTTTCGAAGACCCGTCGGACTTCTACACCCTGACCAAGGATCGGCTACTGGGGTTCGACCGCATCAGGAGGTCTCGGCAATCCGCATGGTCGAGTCCATCGACGCCGGCTGCCAGGTCTGCCTGCGCCGCGCGTTGATCGGTTCAGCGATCCCCAGGGCATCCGAGGGCAACGCCGCACGCCTGTGCCATGGTTGCAGCGCGGTAGGGATCCAGCCAGGTGGGTGCTCGCAACGAAGACTTCGATTGGCAGTATCTCGGGCAATCACACGGCAGCATGAACTGCCCGAGTTTGGTGAAGACTGTGATGTGCCTTGGTTTGCGGAGTCGGATCACTGGGCCCCGTGCTGATCAATCCCAGGAAAGGTCAGCACGCCCAGGAGTTACCCGCCGGAGTTCCGCAGCAAGGTCCTCGACCTGCTCAAAGCCAGCCGCGCGGGTGCCACTGGTGTCGTCCGGGAATGAGGCCCAGCAGCCGCGTCTACGCGATTGCGTTGGCGCAGCTCATCGCCGCGTCCGGTGTGGTCTCACCGTGGGTGCGTCGAAGGTGGGCCTCACCCCAGACGCGGACCCCTTCGACGACGGGCAGGACGCTGGTCCCGTAGGGAGTGAGCCGGTAGAGGACACGCGCCGGGACCGGTCCGGTCACCACCCGTTCCACGAGTCCGTCGGCCTCGAGTTCGCGCAACTGTTCAGCCAACACCTTGGACGTGATCGGTGCACCCCGACGGCGGAGGCCTGCGAAATGGGACTCCTCGTGGGCCAGCCAGTACAGCAGGGTCAGCTTCCACTTCCCGCCGATCGCGGCGAACGCCGCGGCCATCGGGCAGCCGGGCAGCGGGTTGGGGCGCGAGGGGTTACCTGCAGGTGCCTTCTTGCTCATGGCCGTGCTCCGCTCGGATAGTCGGACCATGACCGTGCCATACAACCGAATCCTGGCTGTGGGCCTCTCCGCCCTCCTGCTGATCGCGATGACGGCGTCGGGTAGTGCCTCAACCGATCCCACGTCGTCGACAGTTGTCGATGGCCAACGAGACTTCGAGTGGGAAACCGGTACTTGGCGCACCGCGGTGCGAGTCCTCGCCGAGCCGCTCTCGGAGTCCGCGGACGAGTGGCTCCAGTTCACGGGTACCAGCGTCGTACGTCCACTCTCGGACCGGCGGGCGAACGTCGTCGAGCTCGAGGTCTCGGGGCCGAGCGGACGCATCGACGGCCTCAACCTGCGGTTGTACGAGCCGAAGGTGAAGCGGTGGAGCCTGACCTTCGTCAATATCCGCGACGGTCTGCTCACCCCGGCGGTGTACGGCGGGTTCCACGACGACGTGGGCGAGTTCTACGGCGATGACCAGCTCGGTGGCCGTCCGATCAAGGTGCGTTTCCTCATCCTCCGCCAGGGCCCGAACACGGCCAGGTTCGAGCAAGCGTTCTCGGCGGACGGCGGAACGACGTGGGAAACGAACTGGATCGCCCTGGATCGCCGAATCCGCTGATGCGGACTGGCAGTGTGAGAGCGTCGTGACGCGGTTGATGCGACCAGCGGTAGCGCCGCTGCCGAGCTCAGCACTAGGAAGTAGAACGCTGCACAGCGCGTGCGGATCGGATCCGAAAATCGTGGCCACGCGTACCACCGGTCAAGCTGGGCCCCAGCTTGGAGATCACGTTGCAGACGCGGCTATCGCAGCTTCAGTTCCAGGGTGTCCGCACTCGAACCGCCGCCGCAGGTCGGTGCTCCGGCGACGAAGTACGCTCGGCCGTCAACCTGCCCTGCGCCGATCCCGTGGCGGCCGCCGAGCGGCATCGGCGCGACCGTCGACCAGCGGTTGGTCCGCGGGTTGTAGATGGTCACGTCGTCGAAGGTTTCGGTCTCGCTGCCGGGCCTGCATTCACCGCCTGCGTAGACGATACGGCCGTCGAGTACGACCGCGGCTCCAGCCGAACGCGGTGTCGGCAGGGGTGCGGCTTCGGTCCAGCGACGGGTTCGGGCGTCGTAGACGTCATGGCGGGCGAGGTTCTGGTCGACGTCCTCCACGCGGCCGCCGATGACGTGGATGCGATCGCCGAGCACGGCGATGCCCGCGTGGTCGCGCGCCTCAGCGGGCAGCTGCGGTGCCGTCGACCACGTGCGGCGCGCGGGGTCGTAGACGAAGTGCGTTCGGACAGTGCCGAAACCCAGCTCGAACGGTAGGCCTGGGATGGTCTCGATGCGGCGTGATTCGCGGCCGCCGATCAGGTGCAGCTTGCCGTCGACCGCCGCGACGCCGACGGACCCGAGCCGGGCGGGCATGTCAGGCAGGCGGGTCCACCGATCATGTCGTGCGTCGTACTCGAAAGAAACAGACTGGGGATCGATGTGCACGACGTTGGTGAACCCGCCGAAGGCGTACAGCTTGCCGTTCAGGCTGGCGACACCGACGTGCGAAAGTTCGCGCGGCAGCGGCGCGTGGCTCGCCCACTGCCGGGTGCGGGGGTCGTAGCTGTTCACGAGGTCGGACGCGTACTTCGGCTCGGTGTCTGCGCGCTCCACGCTGCCGCCGACGACGTAGACCCGGCCGTTGAGCGCGGCGACTCCAACCTCGGACCGCGCCTGCGGCAGCGACGGCTGGGCACTCCAGGTGACCCGTTCCTGCGTCGGGCCGGGTGTCGACGACGGGGCAGTCGCTGCGGCGGGCACGCCGCCGGCGACAGCGACACCTCCCGTAATAAACATCGCCGCCCACACAGCGCCAATTTTGGTCAAAGTTCGCATGAGCTTCCTATCGGAGATCGAGTGGAGAAAACCGTGCGGGCTTTCATGAGGTGCGGCGGCTCTCACGTCCCTGCGGCAACGAATGGCATTTGTGGTGGCCGGTGCCGTCGGGCGTTGGGTGGCCTACGCCTGGTGATGGGCCGTTTCGTCGCTGACCGCATGGCGGATCGCTTCCATCGCCAGCGAGGTGTACGGCTGTCCGAGGTAGGCGGTGAGCAGCACCATCAGTTCGGTGAGTGCCTCCTCGTCCAGGCCGGTGCGGCGGGCCAGTGAGAGGTAGGTGGACAGGCGCTCGCCGGTGACGTTCTGCGCGACGAGTGCGGTGATGGCGGCGATGCCGCGGTCGCGGTCGGTCAGTTTTCGGCCTTGCCAGCCGGGGCCTCCGGCGGCTTCGAATGCTTCTTGGGCGTATACAGCGCCGGCGCGCTCGTTCATGATGCGTTCTGCTTCGGCGGGAGCCACTCCGAAATTGCGGGCGTAGACCTCACGTCCGGCGGCTGCGCGGGCGCTCATCCGGCACACGGGAACGGTGGCATCATGTCCTCTTCCTGCCGTGAGGGTGATGGGTGAAACCTGGCCTCGGTTGTCGAGATGAGGCGAGGAAAAGGTCGGCGGCCGGATCCCCTCGGCGCGATCTGGTTCAGCCGGGCTGTCCGGCTGCTTGTGCTGATAGCAGAGGGATCCCCTGGTAGGAGTCGAGGTCGTGGGCGGGGACGATCTGCATCAACTCATCGAGGGAGATCATGCGCAGCAGGCCTTGCCGAAGCAGTTCAGGATCACTGTCGGCGAGTTTGCTCAGGACCCACGGTCGTTCGACGCGACGGCGGATGCCGTCGATCTGCCAGGTGAGATCGCCGATGAAGGCATACCGCTTTCCGATTGGCAGGGTGACGAAGACGATGACCGAGCCGGTGGTGTGGCCACCGGCGAGGGCGACGACCACCGAGCCGTCGCCGTGCACGTCGTAGCTCGATGCGAAGCCCAGGTACGGCCGGTCGTCGAAGCGGTACTCGTGGATCTCGTGACCCTTCGAGACGCTGCGGTAGACCTTGCCGTCCGCGTCTCGGGCCGCGTATTCACGTTCGCGGGCGTTCATCCAGATGGGAGTGCCGCGCAGTCCGTCTAGGCCGCTGACGTGGTCCCAGTGCGAATGGGTCGGCAGCACGCCGAGCAACCGGCGGCGGTCGTAGCCGATGGCGTCGAGCTGGCTGCTGACCGTCAGACCCGCTTGATGAGGAGCGCGCACGAACCGGGGCAGCATCGCGATGTGCGTGGCGACGTCGGCGCCGAAGCCCGCGTCGATCAGCAGATCGCCCTTCGGGTGCTGCACCAACACCGCCGATGAGGCGAAGTCCCGTTTGTCGCCGAACGACCCGCCCTTGAAGGCGAAAGCCGCGCGTGTCGTGTATGTGCCGGTCGGCAGGTGGTAGAGGGCAAATCCGGCCGGCGGAGACGCCTCGGGCAGTGGCTGCGACCACGGGAGGGGAGCAACGAGAGGTGGCATGGAGTGATCGTACGAGTCGAGAATGTCTCAGTCAAGACGTTCTCGGCTGAGAAGACTTGCCTTGCAAGGCTCAGGTGTCCGCTCTCGCGCCAGTAACGTGCAGCGGCCGCAGCGGTGGGGGTCCGGGGGAGATCGGGTCATCCGTGCGACGTCAACGCCAGTCGAAGTACTCCCGGTGGATGTGTCGGGAGGCGACGCCCGCCCGCCGCAACTGCGTCTCGAAGGCGGACAGCATCGCCGCGGGACCGCACATGAACACAGATAGCCCTTCCGGGTGTCCACCGACGTCGACAAGCACCCGTTCTGCCGTCAAACGCCCTTCGATGCTCGAATCGATGATGTGAGCGTGCAGGTCGTCGTGCCTGTCGGCGATCATCCGAATCTCATCGGCGAACGCCGGTGCGCCGACGGCGGAGTAGAAGAAATCCACCCGGTACGGCAAGGGACCGTCAAGTGAGCGCAGCCAGCTGAGGAAGGGCGCGACCCCGACGCCACCGGCGATCCAGACCTGCCGGTCGGTGCCACGCCGATGGTCGAAACGTCCGTGCGGGCCGCCGATGACCGCAGGCATACCCGGCTCGACCAGTTCATGCAGACGCGACGTGTAATCGCCCAGGGCCTTGATCGTGAAGCGCAGGTCCCTGTCGTGCGGGGCACTGGCGATCGTGAACGGATGCCGATGCCAACCGTCCTTGGCCTCGAGGTACACCATGGCGAACTGCCCCGGCATGAAATCGACTCCGCGCCCGATCGGCTGCAGGGCAATCTCCACCAGGCCCGGCTCGATCTCCTTGACCGTGGCGACCTGGTAGTCGTGCAAGGACTGGAAGAGCCGGGCCAGCAGTTCGCGATAGATGTAGAAACCGAGGCCGACGGCGCCGATCGTCAGGTAGCTCCAGTACCGGATTGGTGAGGTGTCGAACGCCGTTCCGTCGAGGACGCCGTGAACGAACCCGGCCGCGACGAACAACCCGGTCGTCCGATGTAGTGCACGCCAGCGATCATAACCGCCGAAAATTCGGCGGAAAGCCGCGAGGCCGCGCGCGTCTCGAGCCGCTGTCACCAAAGGGCGCAAAGGTCGGGGAACCACGGATTGCCACCTCGGCAGAATGGCCCACAAGGCGAGCCCCACCATGCCGACGATGCCGATCACGGCGAGGGCGCCGCCGAGTTCACTGACGTCCGGATTCGACGCCAGCATGATGTGCGGTGCCAGCAGGACCAGTCCGGTGATCGCCAGCCTGCGGTGCCAGATCGCGGCCCGGTCGATGCCGTCGAACCACGCCTCCACCCACGGCAACGTGCTGATCAGCACGAGCGCCACGGACAGCAGCAGTACGGCTTCGACTCCGAAGAACTGCCCGAGGTAACTCCCGAAATTCTCACCGGGCGGACGCCAGATGAACCAGATCAAGCCCTGCACGACAACGAGGACCATGATTGTCGCCGGTCCGACGTGGCGGGCCGGTACGCTTGGTGTGAATGACCGCATGTGATGAACTTCTTCCATTTTCGCAGCAGTTGAGCGGAGTGCTGCCTTGTTTCATGAATGGGGGACTTCGATGCCGACGCGGCGAGATGTCGCTGCGCGGAGCCATGTCCTCGGCGTTTCGCGGTGCATGCCGATATCGATCGAAGTTCCCTGAAGAATCGACCTATGGCAATCGGGGTGCGCGGTCCGGATCGCCTCGTACGCGAAGGTGGGCAATAGAACCCAGGCAGGAGGTTTCCGGACTGAAGGTCGTGGATCTAGAGGCCCCGGGGAAGCATGGTGAACTTTCCGTGTACCTGGGGCGAGGGCGTCGGCGACGACGCTCAGGGACACGCCGATGCGCCGGGCAGCGGTACAGGCACCAATGGCGCCGTCGGCAACAGCACCCCGGATGCCCAAACCACCCTCCCGGATCGCGAACGCCCGCATCGGATCCCCGCCGGGGCCGAAGTGATCGGCGGCGCTACGACAATGCCGACGAGGACGCAGAGGGCGTAGGCCGGATTGGCACGGGCCCAGGTGTCACACCGACGTGGTGGGGCTGGGTACGGCCGTCATGGTCACGGCGGAGGCTTTCGATCGTGGATCCGCTGAGCGACGTGCCGTGACGCATGACTTCTGGGAGCTGTCACAGGCAGGAACCCCGGTCTTCGCTGTCGCCGATGATGGCGAACAACATCTGGCGGAAAGACGCGATGTGGTCCTGGCTAAAACCATCGAGCGCCGAAGCCTCGACGGCGGCGCTGGCCTCGGCCACCGTGGCGCGCAGGGCTTCACCGCTGTCGGTGATCACCGGGATGCGCAGGCGGCGGTCATGTGGAGAGTTGTGACGGACCACCAGGCCTCGGCGCTCGAGCCGGTCGAGCTGGCTCATCAGGGTGGTCTTGTCCAGGCTCAGGGTTCTGCCGAGTTCTCCCTGGGTGAGGCCGGGGGTCTTGTGAAGGGCGCTCAGGACGATGTATTCGCGTAGGACGAGTCCATGTTTCTCGGCTTGGTCGCCGGTGGCGTTGTGCATGTGCTGTGCTGCTCGGTGCAGCAGCCAGGTGAGCTCGGAATCCAGCGAAGGGCGAGGACCTGGCGCCTCCGCGTCACGTGCCGTCATGGCGAACTCCTTTCTGCTCGAACCGCTGTCGGCCTTGGAAACCCGCGGTAGTGGCGGGCTCACAGAGGGCTCCCCTACCGAGGCGGCATCGCGATGCGCGCCACGACGAAGCGCTGCACCGATCAATGGGTCGCCCTTGAGCGCTGCACCACACGCCGCCGTTGGGATCGACGCGCCGGTGAAGCGACTCCCGAAAACTATCATCTAAGAAATTCCCAAGCAAGAAGTTCTTGGTTCAGAGTTTCTCTGGGCATCGGCGTGCACCCCGATGCCCGCGTGCGCCACGCCGCACGTCACTTGAGGCCCATGAGCGAGGAGCGGACCGCGTCCCGCCAGCCCAGGCGCCGATGTGGCATGGATGAACACCTGCGAACCATCCAAGAGGGCATCTGATCTACTTTTGGGCAGTTGTGTCCGTTTTGCCTGGATCGTTTCACCAGGTTTGCAGGCCGTCGCAGCCCGCCCACCAGCGCCGCACTCGCGATGGAGGAACTGCAACGGTGGCTGACCCGCACCAGGACCCGCGGATGCGGCCACGGGCTCGCCATCGGCCTGCCTGCCAACGTGCGGCAATGCGAGTTCACCGCGGACGACGGTCAGTCGCTCACGATCCGCTGGACCCACGAGGGCACCGCGACGACATCACTCCCACCACACGCCACAGAGGTGCGCACCCTCGACGGCACCAGCCGCCCAGTGCGCGTGGGCGACAGCCTCACGGTCACCGGGACTCCTCGCACAGCTGCCGAAGGGCTAGCAAGGCAAGATCGACTCTTGGCGCGAGACCTTGGTGTAGCGCTCTGCGCTCTGCCAAAACTGCAGAGTCGCGCGAGCCCGAAGAAGTGACACCGCAA
The DNA here is from genome assembly GCA_049997955.1 of Umezawaea sp. cmx-9-4. Taxonomy (GTDB): domain Bacteria; phylum Actinomycetota; class Actinomycetes; order Mycobacteriales; family Pseudonocardiaceae; genus Umezawaea. The sequence goes on from JAEBDY010000031.1 coordinate 10,002, forward strand.
CTGAGAGCGATCATGGTGCTGTCGTCCTGAGACAGCTCAGGTACGCCCAGGTCACGGAAGATCCAGATGTCTCCCCAGCCGCGAGACCCTACTTTGCTGTGCAAGCCCAGATGCGTGGCATGCGGGGTGAACCACGTGTGGGCAGCAGCCGGCTCACGAGGTCCGCGACGGATCGGATGGACGAGGCTGCCGAGGAGGAGCCAGCGGCGGGGCAGTTCGACGTGGGTCGTGACCAGGTCCGCGAACAGGTCACCGAGCCGGTCGACCCGGTCGAGGACGTCGGGCGCGGTGAACACCAACTCTTCGCCGTGGCGGCAGTCTTCGACCTCGGCCCAGGTGATCGGGTCGACACCGTCGACCGGGCCCGGCCCCGCAGCGAGTACGGCGCCACGGTGGTCTTGGCCGGGTTGTTCTGACTCCAGTCGATCAGCACCCGGCCAATCCGCAACACCTTCGTCATCGTCATCGTCGACACCACCAGATCCGGGGTCCCCCGCGCCAACCGCTCGCCCACCGCCTTCGCGTACACCGACGTCGCCTCCGGCTGCCCGACGCGCACTCCGATGTGGACCTGCATGCCCTTGGAGCCGCCGGTCTTCGCGACTGGGGTGCGCCCGTCGGCGATCAGGACCGCGTGCAGCCGTTGCACGACGCGGGCGTACTGCACGATCGTCGCGCCGTCACCGGGATCGAGGTCGAACACCAGCCGGTCGGGCAGGCCGCGCACCGGGCCGGGTCGACGGTCCACTGCGGCACGTGCAACTCCAGCGCCGCGAGGTTAGCTGTTCACACCAGCGCGGGCAGCTCCTCGAACAGCGGATACCGCACCGTTGCGCCGCTGCCGCGGGAGCCGGTGGAGGGCAACCGGACAGCGAGAAGCCAGCCGGGGGCGCCCGCGGGGACGTTTTTGCCGAAAGATTGCTGGCCGCCCACGCCGTCGGGCCACCGGAGGGTGGTGATCGACCGACCCGCGAGGTGCGGCAGCAGGACCGGCGCGATGCGGCTGTAGTAGGTGATGACCTCGGCATTGGTGAACACGGCTTTCGGGTAGAGCACCTTGCCAAGTTCAACAAGGTGAGGGTGCGTTGGCCTGCCCGCACGGTGACGCGCGCCCCCTGTCCCGTCGCGGACGTGGCCTTCCACGTTCTCGACAGCGCTGTCCGGGTGGAAGCCGCTATCGACATCCCTACGCCGGGATAAACATTGTAGGTCCGATTGCTTCGGGAATGTCGACGACAACTTCGGGAGTTTCACCGACGTCGATGGCGAACCGCGAATGGTATGCGGGCATCTGAGTGAATTGATTGCCCACTTCGCGATGATCCTGGTAATCATTTACGAGTCCTGCTCGTACACTGTTGAGAGGATCTCTCATGTCCTTCATAGCACGAGGGAAACTCGTGGTTGTCCTGCTTGCTGCGGCTTTGTCGACGAGTGTCGCGGCCGTGCCCGCTGTCGCTGCACCCGGCTCGCCGGTCACCGTTCAATCTGGAAGCGGAACGGTCAATAACCCCTGGGTTCCGATGCGGGAAGCCCACACGACGTGTGAATCAACCACGCTGTTCGGCAACTACTCCGGTGGCGTCCACCGCAATCCGATCGTCGTGCTGCCGCGCGGCACGTGGATCGGTGTCCGGTACATCACCGGCGACGGCCGGTCGGCGGACGTCTTGTGGCACAACCACAGTCAATGGGGCTTCATGCTCCGCAGTTGCTTCGCCTTCGACTGACGATCAGAGGAGTCCACGTGAAGTTGGCCGCACTGGGTACGGCACTGATGTTGACCACCGTGTTCGCTCCGTCCGCCACCGCGGATCCGTCCATGCAGGCCGTTCGTCAAGTCTGCGCCCAAGATCTTTACGTTCGCGCCACGGCGGCGGGCGTCATGATCGGCACCCTGTACTTCCACGAGAACTTCAACGTGTCCCGCTACTCACCCAGCCGCGATTGGGTTTTCGGCCACGCGTATGGCAACGTCCACCAGGATGGTTGGGTACAGAATGGTTGGTTCTGCTAGTGCGTTGACCATGAACGTTCACCGAGTTGGTGACACGCCGGGCAAGGTCCTGGACCCCGACTCGTGTTGATCTCGCCCTCGACAGCGACGACACCGCTGTCGAGGGTGAGGAACACCGATGGCCGAACTGGTCAGACCACGACGGTTCACAGAGGACGACGGGGGCCTTGCCCCAGGTTTGCGTAGTTATTGATGAGTAACTCATTCCTGGCGTGATCGTTGCTGCGGCGTGCAGGTCAAGTTGGTTGATGCGCGGCGGCTTCCTCCTGTTTCCCAGGAGGATGTGCGGCGTCGGGTGGTCGCGGCGGTGGAGTCCGGGCGTTCGCAGGTCGAGGTTGCGACAGTGTTCGATGTGTCGTTGCTGTCGGTGCCTCGGAGGGTGTCAACGTTTCGCACCAAGGGAAACCGAGGACTTCAGGCGGGCAAACGTGGCCGCCGTCCGGACGAGCAGAAAGCGCTCGGTCCCCGGCAGCAGGACCGAATCCGACGGGCGGTGATCGGGAAGTTCCCCGACCAAGTGGCGCTGTCCGGGCTGGTGTGGACGCGCGGTCAGGTCGCCGACCTGGTGAAATTGTGGTTCGGGACCAGTTTGTCGCGGGTGACGATCGGCAGGTATCTCCGGTCGTGGGGCCTCTCGCCGCGGAAACCGGTCCGCAAAGCCCATGAGCAGAACCCGCAGGCCGTGACGCGATGGCTGGAGCAGGGCTACCCGGCGATCACCGCTCGGGCCACGCGGGAGAAGGCGGTGATCCTCTGGCTTGATCAAACCGGGTTGCGCTCCGACGCCGCCGTGGGGACCACGTGGGCGCCGGTTGCCCGGACCCCATTGGTGCCCAAGACCGGGAAACGGTTCGGGGCCAACGCGATGATCGCGATCAGCAACAAGGGCGAGCTGTACTTCACCGTGTTCGAAGGCACGTTCACCACCAAGGTCATGACGACGTTCTGCGATCGGTTGACCCGCCACCTCGACCGCAAGATCCACCTGATCCTAGACGGTCACCCCGTCCACCGGTCCAGGGCGGTCAAGGACTGGATGACCGAGCGTGTGGACCTCGCCGACGAAGCACGCACCCACTTACGCCGCCTCCAGAACCAGCCCAAAGCGGTACAAGCCCTGTTCGGCAAGGAAGAAGTCCGCTACGCGGCACACTGACCACACCGCCTTTGCCCTACCCATCAATAACTGGTCAAGCAGGTCAACCAGTTCACGGCCGTTGCCGGGGACGTGACGACCGGAGTTGTAGCGCACGTAGACCGGGGTGACGGCAGGGCGGAGGCGAGCTTGCTGCCGAGATCCGAGCCGGAGCGTGGGCGGCCGAACCAGTCGGTGCGGAACCAGGAGTGCTCGGTGTCGACCAAGCCGTGCAGGAACACCACCAGGCAGCTCCTCGCCGACGGGTAGGCCGCCGCAAGCAACTCGCGGTCCAGGTGAAGCCCACGGTCGTCGTGTCGTACGGACATCGCCACGGGCAGACTGCCACCACGCGCGATGGCTCGCTCGCCGAAAGCACCGTTGACGAACCCGACAACCCGTTGTCCGACCCAGGATTCGACCAGGACAGCGGGGCGGGCGCACCTGCGAAGCGACGAGATTCGACAGGCCCTGGACCGCATCCACCACGGTCCCGAAAATCTCGGCCACCAGATCGATGCCGAGCAGGCAACCGTCCACCGGGTCGGGTGTCACGGGACGACCGCCACGCAGCTCCACCTCACCGTTCCGTTGAACCTCTCACCGCGAAGTCCACGGCTCACAGCGGATATCCCGATCGATGACGACCACCCGTTCTTGGGCGTGTCGCTGGTCATGGCCGATAGCGATTCGAACTCCGTGTAGGCGAGAAACCCGAAGTGGATGGCTGCAGTTGTCGACCTTGGTTGAACCAGCTGTCTTCCGGGCAACCCTGGGCAAGCTGGCCGTGACCGCGAACGACGGGACGTCGTTACGTGTCCGGTCCCCCTCCGCAGCGCTCTACCGATGACAGGGAAGGCACAGATGTCCACCGACGCGATCGTTCTGCTCAAAGAGGACCACAAGACGGTCGAGAAGTTGTTCAAGCAGTTCGAACAGGCAGATGAGGAAGCCCTTGAGGAGAAGAGGAAGCTCGTCGACTCCATCATCGAGGAGTTGACCGTGCACGCCTACATCGAAGAGGAGATCTTCTACCCCACCGCCCGCGAGGCGGTGCCGGAGACCAAGGACCACGTCCTGGAAAGCGTCGAGGAGCACCACGTCGTGGCGTGGATGCTGTCGGAGTTGCAGGGCATGGATCCGAAGGAGGAGAACTTCGACGCGAAGGTCACCGTGCTCACGGAGAACGTTCGCCACCACGTCGAGGAAGAGGAACAGGAGTGGTTTCCCGAGGTCCGCAAGGCCTTGGGACGCAAACGCCTGCAGGAGCTCGGTGCGCGCATGATCGCCGCGAAGGCCGACGCCCCGCGCGACCCGCTCGCTCTGCGCAGCGCCTCCGCGAAGTAGTGGAACGTCCCGCGCCGTCTCGTCCGGACTGGACGAGACGGCGCGGACGCATGGAGGCGGCGGCATGAAGTCCTGACATGCCAATAGGGGGAGCCCCGGTCGCCGTGTGGCGACCGGGGCTCTCTGCTTGCGTGTTCCGGGGTCAGGCGTGTGCGCGTCGACCGGTCACGAGTCGGTAGATGCCGAGCAGCACCAGCGAGCCGAGGATGGCCAGCAGCCAGGTGCTCAGGTCGAAGAAGTTGTTGATGTCGCTGTTGAACAGCGCGCGGCCGATGAAGCCGCCGAGGATGGCACCGACGACGCCGATCAGCATCGTGATGATGATGCCGCCGGGGTCCTTGCCGGGCATGATCGCCTTCGCGATGGCGCCGGCGATGAGGCCGAGGACGATCCAACCCAGAATACCCACGATGACGTCTTCCCTTCCTCTGGTGACAACGACGGACCGCTGTCACTCCTTGCGCTGCTGGGGAGCGGTTGCCCGCGCACCGTCGACTTCAAACACGTGCTGTCGGCAGATCAACGACAACAGTCGGTGCTGGGTCGACCGGCCGGCCGAACATCCGTTCAGGAGCGCAAACTGTGCCGGCTGTGCGATCGGTCGAGTTGTCCGCGCTGCCCGGTGCACGAGAAGGTTGACAGCGCACCTGTTTCGGCTGAGCGGAAAGGGCATGGTGCGCATCACCAGGTTGGGAGACGCGTGCTCGGGACGGCGGATGACCGCCGTCCCGAGCGCCGTCTGACCCTGCGCGTTGAACCGCGTATATCAGGGGCTACCCGTCCTGACCTGCTGTCAGGAGATCGATGCGGGGAAGCGTTCCCACACGCGGTGGGCGCCGAGCAGTTCCGTCATCTTCGTGAGCACCGTCGACGGCTGGTCGTCGATCACGATCCCCGGCCCCGCGGCACAACCGGCGGCCTCGAGCGCGATGCGCCCGTTGTTCCACGCGCCGATGGCCTTCGCGTGGCGGAAGCACTCCTGGATCATGAGGATCACCCGCGGGTCGACGGTCGTTCCCGGCGCCCCTGCCTTGTCGTCCCTGGCCGCCAAGGCGTCGACTCCGGGCGGCGGGCTGCCCGCGAGCAGCAGCGCGTCGAACTCGATCGACCGGGCGGTGAGGAACGTGCGCTGGGCGACCAGACCGCTGTCGACGTCCAGCGGACCGCCGGTCGGCGCGATCAGCAACGGCACCATGCCACCGGCCAGGATCGTCTCCCGAACCACGCGCACACCGTCGAGGTCGGCGGGGTCGACCACGATCCCGATGATGCGTCCGTCAGTCGGCCAGGTCTGGCCGACCTGGGACAGTGCGGGGCTCGGGGTGACCTTCGTGAACCGCTCGGCCGCCTTCGGCGCGGGCAGTCCCAGCCCCGTGGCCACCTCCTGGCACAGCACGGGGTCCACGTTGGCCAGCACCACGAGTTGGCGTTCCTTGATCGCCTGCTCGTAGCACTTGCCCAGCTCGAAGGTGAACGCCCGCACGACGTGCTCCTTCTCCACCGGCGAGAGGCTCTGCCAGAACAGCCGCGGCTGCGTGTAGTGATCGGCGAACGAGGCCGGGGACTGCCGGACCTTCACCGACTCGGGCAGTGGCTGCGCCACCTCGAGGAACGGCCGGTGCTCGACACCAGCCTCGAACGGATTGCCGCCGTCGAGGGAGTTCGGCTTGTACGGGGCGACGCCCGCGTGCACTGCGTGCTGGTGGAAACCGTCCCGGAGCATGTCGTTGACCGGCACGTGAGGGCGGTTGATGGGGATCTGGTTGAAGTTCGGTCCGGCGAGCCTGGTGAGCTGGGTGTCGAGGTAGGAGAACAACCGCGCCTGCAACAGCGGGTCGTCGGTGACGTCGATGCCCGGCACCAGGTTGCCCAGGTGGAAGGCGACCTGCTCGGTCTCGGCGAAGTAGTTCATCGGGTTGCGGTTGAGCGTCAGCATCCCCACCGGCTGCACCGGCGCGAGCTCTTCCGGCACGATCTTGGTCGGGTCGAGCAAGTCGATGCCCTCGAACGTCTGCTCAGGGGTGTCCGGGAAGACCTGCAGGCCCAGTTCCCACTGCGGGTACGCGCCGGATTCGATGGCGTCGGCGAGGTCGCGGCGGTGGAAGTCCGGGTCGACGCCGTTGATCATCTGCGCCTCCTCCCACACCAAGGAGTGCACGCCCAGCTTCGGCTTCCAGTGGAACTTCGCCAGCGCGGTGCCGCCCTCGGCGTTGACCAGGCGGAACGTGTGGACCCCGAAGCCCTCCATGGTCCGGTAGGACCGGGGGATGCCGCGGTCGGACATCTGCCACATCACGTGGTGGGTGGCCTCGGTGTGCAGGGACACGAAGTCCCAGAACGTGTCGTGCGCGCTCTGCGCCTGCGGGATCTCCCGATCCGGGTGCGGCTTGGCCGCGTGGATGATGTCGGGGAACTTGATCCCGTCCTGGATGAAGAAGACCGGGATGTTGTTGCCGACCAGGTCGAAGTTGCCTTCAGAGGTGTAGAACTTCGTCGAGAACCCGCGGGTGTCGCGCACGGTGTCCGCCGATCCGCGCGATCCGACGACCGTGGAGAACCGCACGAACACGGGCGTCTCGACGCCGTCACCCAAGAAGGCCGACTTGCAGATCGATTCGGCCGTGCCGTAACCGACGAACACGCCGTGCGCACCGTAGCCACGCGCGTGGACCACCCGCTCCGGGATCCGCTCGTGGTCGAAGTGCGTGATCTTTTCGCGCAGGTGGTGGTCCTGCAACAGCGTCGGGCCGCGCTCCCCCGCCTTGAGCGAGTGGTCGGTGTCGCGCAGCCGCGCCCCACCGGAGGTGGTGAGGTACTCGCCCTGCTGGCCATTCGACAGCTTCGGAGCACCGGTGGGAGCACCAGTCGGTGTGACCGTCTCAGGTCCGGTCTGGTCGTGCTTGGGCTTCAACGGGCCGCGCGGCTCGGTCGGTTCGTCAAGCGCCGGCGGTTCGCTGTTCGGAGCGCCGGGGATGGGAGGGTTCACCAGCTCGGCCACCTTCTCCACGGCCTTGTCAAGGGCAGCCTTGACGAGCTTGCCCGGCTTGCTGGGGGCCACTTCGTCCTCCTCGTAGTGATCGAAACGTCCCGGTCAAGTACCCACATTTTCGTGACCCACTCACAGATGCCCGGATCGGGTGACAAACATTTGCAAGTGGAGCGGGACACCATTGGGCCGGAGCAAAGACCAGCCTCGTAATCCCGTCTCCTCCAGCAACGCCTGAAGGAGACCGGATTGCCCAGTACGAGCGTCGAAAGTGGTGGTGGGCGGTGCGAGGCGCGAGTGCGGCCGAGTCTCGTCCGCTCAACTTTTTGGCCCCGGTGTGCCGGTGCGCGACACGCCTCATAGAGGTCACCTTCAAGCTTGGTGTGACCTTCATGCCAGCGGGCGTGTGGCCACTGCGAGGAGGCCCTTCGGCAACTCACCCCTGCCGACTTCGTTGTGTTGCTCCCGCTGGCTGTGTGGCCCGGTGCCGATCATCGTCAATGAAGGCCCAAGCCCGTCGACGACATGCGCACACTGGGCATCGCATAGGCCGACGCACTGGCGTACGTGCACGACCACGACGTGGTGCACCGCGACGTCAAGCCCTCCAACGTCCTGCTTGACGACAACGGCAGACCCATCTCGACGACTTCGGGCCGGCGCACCTGGCCGGGAGCATCCGGCTGACCCGTACCGGCCTGATGGTCGGCACCGCCGCATACCTGGCCCCGGAACAAGTACGCGGCGCCGAGGTCGGCTCCGCCGCCGACGTCTACGCCCTCGGACTGGTGTGTTGGAATGCTTGACCGGCATGTGCGAGTACACCGGAAGCGATACCAAGGTCGTCGTGGCCCATCTGCACCGGTCACTGGTCAATGCACCGGTCCTGACCAACTCCGAGATCTCCTCCAAGCCGGCACAGGCCCCCCTGCCGCACCGGTTCGCCGGACCACTACGCCGTAGGAGATGTCCGCGACGCGCACCAGGCCGGTGGCGGCGGTGACGTCGTACTCAATCACGTTGTAGTCGATTGACCACACCATCGGTGACGGTCATCCTTCTTGGTCGACCCAGCAGGACACGCGACCCCGGAGAAGTCGTCCAGGAAACTCACGCCAGTCTCCGGGAAATCGCTAGGCAGGCGAGGCGGTGTCCATGTCGGCACCGTTCTCGGCTCGGCGTTCGGTGCGATCCGGCCCGTGCCAGTCCAGGCACAGCACCGCGGCGTCGTCTTGGAGCTGATCGCGGCTGACGTGTCGCACCACCCTGGTCGCCGCCCGCACCACCTCCCGGGAGTGCAGCCCTTCGGTGTCGCGGATCACCGCGGGCAGGTCGGCGTCGGCGGCGTCGCGTTCGACCATGCCGTTGGTGAGCAGCACCAGCCGATCGCCGGGGCGAAGGTCCAACCGCTGCACCCGGTACTGGTGCGGGGTGAGGCCGAAGAGCTGATCGGCCTCCAGCTCGATCGACCTCACCACACCATCGCGCAGCAGCAGCGGTGGTGCGAGGTGACCGGCGTTGACCAGTTCGACCGTGCCCTCGTGCAGGTCCACGCGCAGCAGCAGCCCGGTCGCCAGCGATCCCCGGCGGTGGTCCAGCAGTGCCTGATTGGCTTGCCGCACCTGCTCGGCCAGGTCGTAGCCGTCCCGGCGGGCCCTGCGCAGCGCGCCGACCAGCAGGGTCGCGGTGAGCGCCGACGCCACGTCGTGATCAGCGGCATCGGTGATCGACACGTGCAGAGTATCGCGGTCCAGGGCGTAGTCGTAGGTGTCGCCGCCGATGTCGTCGGCGGAGACCAGGGCACCGGCGATGGTGAACTGGGCGGCCTCGCAGCAGGACGCGGTGGGCAGCAGTTGGTGCTGGATCTCCGCGGCCAGGCTCATCGTCGTGGTGCGGCGGCCGGAGTGGTAGAGATCGGTGAAGCGGCGGTCGGTGACGATGACGTAGGCCAGCGCGTGCGCGGCCTCACCCAGCTGCGCCAGCGTTTCCTCGTCGAGCAGGGGCACGGTCACCTCGAGCACGCCGACGCAGTCACCGCGATTGGTCACCGGCAGATCGACGCGCTCCACGGCGCGTCCGTCCGGGTCCTGCATGGACGAGGCCAGCCGCACCAGCTGCTCATCGACGAGATTGACCAACAGGAACGACACGTCGAAGGCCCCCAACCGTTTCGCCAGGTCACGCGCAACGACTTTGACCGACTCCACCGGCGGTGCGCTCTCGGCCGCGGCCAGCACATCACCAGCTCCCAACACGCCACCGTTCACGGCAACCTCCTATCACTTGAAGCGTCTCAAGCACATCGTCGGCACGCAACAAGACCACCAGCGACTCAGGGACTGGACACCGGTGACCCCGTTCGACGTGCTGGATGCTCATACCGCCGAGCCAGCCCCAGAATCCGCCAGGTAGGTCCGGACAACCTGATGCCGAACTGTCCGGAGCTACCTGGTACCACCGATGTTGCGTCCACCGATTGAATCCGCCCCTTCAGCCTTTGCGTCGGGTGAAGTCGAAGTCCTGCTCGCAAGCTGGTGCGTACCGGGTGTGTGTCCGAAAGCACGACGGAAGACATCGATAAACGCGCTGGCCGACGACCAACCGCAGAGATGGGCCACAGCGGTCACGGGAGTGTTATCGGCAAGCAGGATCAAGGCTCGATACAAGCGCAATTGAGTCCGCCACTGCGGGAAGGTCATGCCGAGATCGGCTTTGAACAAGCGCGACAAGGTGCGATCGCTGGCGCCTATCTGCCTGCCCAGAGCAGCCAGGGTGCGGCCATCGGCTGGGTCGGCTTGCAGTATCTCGCAGACTTCCTTGAGATGGGGTCTGGTGGGAGTGGGCAGGTGCAGGGACTGGTGAGGGGTGGCCCGCAGTTGATCGAGCAGCACGCCGAGCAGCCGATCACGTTCGGGACTGTCCCCGTGGGGAGGGCGCGTGTAGGCGAGGATCAGTTCTCGCAGGAGCGGTCCCACAGCCAACACCGTCGGAGTGTCCAGACCCAAGGGGTTGTCCCGTGCGGGCAGGCCCACCAGGTGCAATTCGAGTTTGCCATGGGCCTGGTGAGCATGCGCAGTGCCGGCCGGTATCCAAATGGCGCGAGTCGCCGGAGCGATCCACGAACCGGCGCTGGTCGTCACGGCCAGCACTCCCCTGCCTGCGTAGACGACCTGGTGGTCGTCATGGCGGTGGGCGTCGATACCGGCTCCGGGCGCGAGCGACTGAGCACGGGTCGGAGCCACAGGCTCGTGGCGGATTTCTGTCATTGATTGGCAGTTTATTGGAAGCGCGACACTTGGCACGAACATGACCATGGCGGTGTGCCACGGAACAAATCGATCTTGCTGCTGTCTATCGGGCATTCCTGTGTGGACGTCTACCAGGGTGCGGTCGCGTCACTCGTCCCGTTTTTCGTCGCAGAGCGGGCCTACAGCTACGCCGCTGTCTCGGGCGTCGTGCTCGCCGCGTCCCTGCTGTCCTCGATGGTCCAACCGCTGTTCGGACTGCTTACCGACCGCCGGGCGATGCCTTGGCTCCTGCCCGTGAGCACGATTCTCGGTGGGGTGGGTATCGCTCTGAGCGGTCTGAGTGGTTCCTACGGTCTGACACTCCTGTTCGTAGCCGTGTCCGGAGTAGGGGTCGCCGCGTACCACCCCGAATCCGCCAGGGTGGCACGGCTGGCCAGCGAGGGTAGCCACAGCGCGATGGCGTGGTTCTCCCTGGGTGGCAATCTCGGCTTCGCCACCGCACCACTCATGGTCGGCGTCGTCGTCGGCTCAGGCGGCCTGCACCTCTCGCCTCTGCTGGTGCTGCCAGCGCTTGCCGGCAGCGTTCTGTGCCTGCCTGTCCTGCATGCGCTGGCGAAGAGGACACGTGAGGGGGGCGGCACCGCGGCTGTGATAGGCGCCGACGACAAAATCTCGTTCGTGAAGCTGTCGCTGGCCATCGTCTTCCGGTCCATTGTCTTCATCGGCCTGAGCACCTTCATCTCGCTTTACGCCCAGCAGCGCTTGGAAGGCAGTGCCGCAGTGGGCACCGCGGCACTGTTCGTGCTCTACATCGGCGGCGCGGTGGGGTCTGTGCTGGGCGGCAGCCTCGCCAATCACTGGGACCGGGTCGCTGTCTCCCGTTGGTCGTACCTCCTGACGGTCCTTGCCGTCGCGGGGATCGTGTTCGTCCCCGGACCGGCGATCTTCGTGTTCGTGGCACTGGCTTCCATCGGCCTGTACGTTCCTTTTTCCCTGCAGGTCACTCTTGGCCAGGACTACCTGCCCTCGCGTGTCGGCACAGCCAGCGGGATCACCCTGGGGTTGACCGTCAGCATCGGAGGCTTGACCAGTCCTGTCATCGGCAGCATCGCCGACGCGACCTCGCTGCGTGTCGCCCTGGTGCCGCTGATCCTCATGCCAGCTCTGAGCTGGCTGCTATTCCGTACGCTGCCTGAACCCATTGTGCCGAAGCCCGCAGTGCAGTAGCAGGCACCGGACATCGCGGGTCTGCTGAGGTTCACCCCGAGCGGTGGACACCGAGTTAGCAGGACTACAGGTCCTGCTGAAAGGATGTCCGCATGCCTCCTCGTCGGCGCCGTTCGTATACGGCTGAGTACAAGGTCGAGGCTGCGCATCGTGTGATCGATTCCGGTCGCACGATCAGCGAGGTTGCCCGCGAGTTGGGAATCGACGCGGGGATGTTGAGTGTCTGGGTCAAAGACGAGCGGCGCCGGATCGCCGCAGCCAAGGTCCAGGGCGAGAACCCGCTGGAGGCGACCGAGCGGGCCGAGCTGCTGCGGTTGCGCAGACAGGTCGCCGAACTGGAGAAGGACAACGCGTTCCTGGTAAAAGCTTCGGCGTACTTTGCCGCGATGCAGAAGAACCGCAACGGTTCGCTCTGATGGCCAAGTACGCCGGCCCCGATGACATCGCGACCGCCGCTGCTGCTGCCGGGGGCAAGGGTGGGCGGTTCGCGGTCCGGCGCATGGCGCGCCTGCTGGGTGTCTCGTCATCCGGCTACTACGCGTACGTGAAACGTTGTGCGGCAACGGTGTTGACGCCACGCCGGCAGCGCCGGGCGGACTTGGAGGTGAAGATCCTCCAGGCTCACGAAGACTCTGACGGCACCTACGGATCGTCACGAATCACCGCCGAGTTGAGGGATCAGGGCGAGGTGGTCAGCGCCAAGACCGTCGCCAGGGTCATGGCCGGTATCGGGGTCGAGGGCATCAGTCCACGCACGTTCAAGGTGAGAACGACGATTGTCGATCCGGTGGCGTCGTTCCCACCGGATCTGGTCGACCGCCGGTTCGACCAAGGCCGCCTGGACGCCGTGTGGCCTACCGACATCACGTATCTGTCCTGCGGTGAGGGCGAAATGTTCCTGTGCGCGATCCGCGACGGGCACTCCCGCACCGTGCTCGGCTACAGCGTCGCCGACCACATCGGCGCCGGCATGGTCACCGACGCCATCGAGGCCGCGGTGGTCGCCCGTGGCGGCGGCTGTCGTGGCACAGTTCTGCATTCCGACCGAGGTGGCGAGTTCACGGCGAATCTGACCGCACAGGCGTGTTTCCGGCATGGGCTGCGCCGGTCGATGGGCGCGACCGGGATCTGTTGGGACAACAGTCCCGCGGAGTCGTTCCGGTCGACGTTCAAACACGAGCTCTACTACCGGCACGTCTACGCCACGAAGACGGAACTCGTTGCCGTGATTGACAAGTGGGTTACGTTCTACAACAGTGTGCGGCGGCACTCCGCGCTCGGAATGGTCAGTCCCAACGACTATGAGAAGTCACTCCGAGCAGCTGCCTGAATCTCGTAAGCCCCTGTTCGCCGTTCAGGGTGAACCTCATGCTGCACGGATTGGTGACATCTGAGTTGGCTTGCCGTGATGGTGAGCTGGGAGGATGTCGCTGTGCCCAAGCCCTACCCCCGAGAGTTCCGCGACGATGTCGTGCGGGTCGCCCGTGACCGTGAGCCCGGCGTGACCGTCGAGCAGATCGCCAAGGACTTCGGGATCCACCCGATGACGCTATTCACGTGGCTGCGCCAGGCCGACACCGACAAAGGTGTCAAACCAGGTGTGAGCAGGAACGACTCGGCCGAGCTGCGCGAAGCGCGCAAGCGGATCAAGCTGCTGGAGCAGGAGAACGACGTCCTGCGCCGGGCGACCGCGTACTTGTCGCAGGCGAACCTGCCGGGAAAAAGCTCTACCCGCTCGTGAACGAACTCGCCGCCGACGGTATCCCCGTCGCAGTGACGTACCGGGTCTTGTCCATCGCTCGCCAGCCGTACTACCGGTGGCGTGCCCGGCCGGTCACCGAGACAGAACTCGAGCGGGCTCATCGGGCGAACGCGTTGTTCGACGCTCACCGCGACGACCCGGAGTTCGGTTACCGGTTCCTGGCCGACGAAGCCCGCGACGCCGGAGTGTCGATGGCGGATCGGACCGCCTGGCGGATCTGCTCGTCCATGGGCTGGTGGAGTGCCTTCGGCAAGAAACGCGGCCGCAACGGCAGGAAAGCCGGTCCGCCGGTCCATGACGACCTGGTCCGGCGTGACTTCACCGCCACCGCGCCGAACCGGCTGTGGCCGGCCGACATCACCGAACACCGCACCACCGAGGGAAAGCTGTATCTGTGCGCGCCTCGCCGTCACCGCGCTCACCAACGCCATCGCCCGCCGGGGTGGGGTCACCGGCTGCGTGGTGCACACCGACCGCGGATCCCAATTTCGATCAAGGAAATTCGTCCGCACCCTCGCGCGCCACGGCCTGACCGGCTCGATGGGCAGGGTGGGCGCGGCCGGTGACAACGCCGCGATGGAAAGCTTCTTCGCGTTGCTGCAGAACAATGTTCTCGACCGGCATTCCTGGTCCACCCGTGACGAGCTGCGGATCGCGATCGTCACCTGGATCGAACGCACTTACCACCGCCGTAGACGCCAAGCCGGCCTCGGCCGGTTGACCCCCATCGAGTACGAAGCAATCATGACCACGTCAGTCAGCCAGGCTGCGTGACTACAACTGTCACCTACCTGTGCAGCAGACCCATGTTGGCGGGAGAACTTTCCGGTGACTCCAGGCACTCTGCTCGCCTGGCACCGCAGACTCGTGGCCCGCAAATGGCTCTGCGCCGCGTGTCGACGTACCGGACGCCCGCCGACACGGGTCGCGATCAAGTCGCTCGTACTGCGCCTAGCCAGGGAGAACCCGCGATGGGGGCACCGTCGGACACAGGGTGAACTGACTCGGCTCGGCCATCGCATCGCCCATCCTGCACGACGCAGACATCGACCCGGCACCACGCCACACCGGCCTAACCTGGCGGGAATTCCTCACCGCCCAGGCCGAGGGCATCATCGCCGCGGACTTCCTCCACCTCGACACCGTGCTCGGCACACGCCTCTACGCACTGGCCTTCCTCGAACACACCACCCGACGCCTGCACATCACCGGCGTCACCACCCACCCAACGCGGGAGTGGACGACCCAGCAGGCCAGGAACCTCGCCTTCGACCTCGGAACGCGTATGGAGTCCCTGCGCTTCCTGCTCCGCGACCGCGACGGCAAGTACGGTCAAACGTTCGACGCCGTCTTCCACGCCGACGACCTCCGCATCATCACAAGCGCACCACAGGCACCGCGGATGAGCGCCCACTGCGAACGGGTCATCGGCCCCATCCGCCGCGAACTCCTCGACCACATCCTGATCATGGATGAGCGTTACGCACGGCAAGTCCTGAAGACCTACGAAGACCACTGCAACCGGCACCGCCCCCACCAGGCCCGAGATCAACTACCACCCGAAGTTCGGCAACACCTCGCCGCGGTGCACGACCTCGACACGCACAGCGTGCTCCGCACCTGCATCCTCGGCGGCCTCATCAACGAGTACAGACATGCCGCTTGACCAGCAGCGATGACTTTTCGAGCAACACACCGCCTGGACCCCGAAGCGGATCGATCGTCAATCCGTGCACCGGATTCCGACCGCGTGCAGTCGGTGGCACCGTCCCACACCAGCCGCCGAACGATCCTGCGACGACGATCCGAGAAGATACGACCCAAGATGTCCCCCAACTCTGTAGACGCAATCTATGTAGATTGCATCTACAATGACGCCATGTCGGTTTCGCAGGCAGGCTGAGCTGCGCTTACTGCACAAGCGCCTCGATCGCGTGGTCGCGTCCCGAGAGGGTTCGGCGATCGCGATTCGCGGACGACGACAAGTGGGCAAATCGCGGTTGGTACAGGAGTTCTGCGACCGAGCCACTGTTCCTTACCTCTACTTCGCCGCCACCAAGGGCTCGTCGGCGGTCGAGTCGATCTCTGCATTCCTCGCCGAACTCGCCGACTCGTCCCTGACCGTGGCCGGGCGCGCACTGCCGCCCACCGGGGTCACCGGCGGCTGGCCTGACGCATTCCGCGTTCTGGACTCGGTACTGCCCGAACGTCCATCGGTCGTAGTGCTGGACGAAGTACCGTGGCTGGCCGAACAAGACGACATCTTCGACGGCGCGTTGCAGACCGCGTGGGACCGGCTGTGGTCACGGCGCCCGGTGCTGCTGGTGCTGCTGGGCAGCGACCTGCACATGATGGAACGCCTCACCGCCTACGACCGCCCCTTCTACGGGCGCGCGGACAATCTCGTGCTCGGACCGCTCAACCCCGCCGAGACCGGTCGAGCCCTCGGCCTGGACGGGTCGGACGCGATCGACGCGCAGCTGATCACCGGAGGGCTGCCCGGCATCCTCCGCAGCTGGCCCTACGGCATGCCGCCAGCCGAGTTCCTGCGCCACGAGTGCGAAGACCCCGCCGCGCCGTTGTTCAGCGTGCCGGAGTCCTCGCTGCTGGCCGAGTTCCCCGCACCCGACCAGGCACATCGCGTGGTGGAGTCCATTGGCGGGGACAACCGCACCCACGCCAACATCGCCGCCACCGCCGGAAGCAGCCAGGGACAGATCCCCTCGGGGACACTGTCACCGCTGTTGCGTCGACTCACCGAGGAAAAACGGGTCCTGGCCGTGGACCGCCCGCTGTCGACCACACCCGGCAAGCCGGCGCTCTACCAGGTCGCCGACAGCAACCTGCGCTTCTACCTGCCCATCGGACGCGCCATCCAAGACCAAGCCCGCCGCGGACGTCCCCACATCGGCGCGCGCGTGCTGGACCGCCAGTGGACCAGTTGGCGAGGCCGCGCCGTCGAACCACTCATCCGCGAGGCCCTGGAACTCGCCGGACAAGCCGGCGAACTGCCCTGGCCCGACACCACCGCGGTGGGCGGCTGGTGGAACCGGCAGCACAACCCCGAGATCGACCTCGTCGGAGCCGACCACTCCCCCGTCGCCAGCCGGATCGACTTCGCCGGATCGATCAAGTGGATCACCGGCACCTTCGACCGCCACGACCTCGAAAGCCTGCGCCACGCGGTCAACCAGCTCCCCGGCTACGACGACCAACGCTCCGGACTCGTCGTTGTGTCCCTCTCGGGCGCGGACCTCGGCACCGATGACGTGGATCTGGTGTGGGGACCGAACAACGTCATGAGTTGCTGGACGGCTGACTGAACGGCACGCATCGGTCGGGGACCGACCGCTCTACCGTTCGGGTTGCTCGTTGCGCTCATCAAGTGCGTAAGGCATGGAGATCCTCACCGGGATCACGTCGGATGGACAACCTCGTCAAGCGCCACGGGTACGCCGACGCCGCCATCCCTTATTTCTGGATCCTGGACCTGTCGGCGCCGATGTCACTTGTGGGCTGTCACCTGGCCGGAGAGTGCGGCTACCAGGACGGCGGACCGGTCACAGAACTGCACACCACGACCCTCACCGCTCGAGACGGCAACGACATCCTGTGCCGCTCGAAAAGTTGTCGTCGCTGGTAGAGCGCGTGGTCACTGTCTTGAGAGCATGCCTGAGTGATCGTGTCCTTGCTGTACAAGCTGACCAGGCAACTTGAGGTTCCCCCGATAGCTCGGAGGCTTTGAACGGCACCCGCCTGCGCACTCGCGGTCATCGAACACACCAGCCGCCGAATCAGGATCCTGGGCGCCACAGCACACCCGAGCGCCTCCTGGCTCACCCAAGCCGCGAAGAACCCCGTCATGGACCTCGAAGACACAGGCACCCGCACGCGGTTCCTCGTCCGCGATCACGACGGGAAGTTCCCCGCCCTGTTCGACGCCGTTCTCGCTGATGCGGGCATCCAGATTGTCCTCAGCGGTGTCCGGATCCCTCAGATGAACTCGATCATGGGGAGATGGATCCAGAACTGCCGCCACGAACTCCTCAATCGCACGCTGATCCGGACCAGCGGCATCTGCTCCACGCTCTGCGGGAGTACGAACAGTTCTACAACTCGCACCGACCCCACCAGGGCATCGCCAACGCACGACCACTACACCCGCTGCCACCACCGATCGCCGACCAAACCTGGATCACCCACCTCGACATCCGCCGACGGCAACGGTTGGGCGGCATCCTCCACGAGTACCACCACGCGGCCTGACCAGCACGGACGGCATTTTCGGCTAACCCAACGTCGATCGGCCCGAAGCCGGTCACGCGATGAGGCTGTAGGTGCCGTCGGTGGGCGCTCAGACGGCTGCGCCTGCCTGCGGTCCGGCGAACGGATGGTCAGGACGTCAGGTACGTCCTGTGCTCACGCCCACCAGGTGTTCCACGAGATATGTGAGGGCGTCGGGGTCGTCTGCGATCTCTGGTACCGCCGACGGGGTGGCTCTTCGGAGCTGGACCCAACCAACGTAGGCGGCATACGCAACCACCGCTTGGTGCCGTGCCTGCGTGGGGGGTAAGCCGAGTTCGGTGTATCCGTCGGTGAGGAACGCCACGCGGCGTTGGGTGACGCGGTGCAGGACGGGTGCCACCACCGGGTCGTCGGCGTGCGCCACGAGCGCGGGCTCCAGCCCGCTGGTCGGATCCTCGGTGATCGCGATGCGGAAGAGCGTGCGCAGTCGCTGCCGTGGGTCCGCGATCTCGGTGACCCGTTCGATGACCGCGTCTGTTCCCTGCTGTTCCCACCACTCGAGCGCCTCGCGCAACAGTGCGTTCCGGTCAGCGAAGTGCCAGTAGAAGCTGCCGCGGGTCATGCCGAGTCGCTGCGCGAGCGGCTCGACGGCGACAGCGCCGACCCCGCCCTCAGCCAGTGCGGTGAGCGCCGCGGTAAGCCAGTCCTGTTTGGAAAGTCGGGGCTTCGCCACCTTCCGTACAGTACTGTACGGAAACCATACAGCCCTGTATGGAACGTTGTGGAGGTTCCGATGACCGTGTTGGCCCTGTTCACCGCCACCGCGCTGACGCTGGTCGGCGCATTGCACGTCGTGTGGATGTTCTCGCCGTGGCCGCTGCGCACCCGTGAGGAGTTCGCCCGCCGGGTGGTCGACGTGCCGGTCGAGAAGCTGCCGACGCCCGCAATGACGGCAGCCGTGGCGTTGCTGCTCGGTGTGGCCGGCTACCTCGTGGTCGCCCGCGCGGGGCTGGTCACCGCCTTCGGCCCAGGATGGTTCTCATCGGTGGGCGTGGGCGGCGTCGCGATGGTGCTCGCGCTGCGCGGTGCGGGCGGGCTGGTGATGTCGTCCCGCCGGAGCACGGAATTCGCGCGACTCGACAGGCGGTACTACTCGCCGCTGTGTCTGGTCCTCGCCGTGTCCTGTGCCGCCGTCGCGGTACTCGGCTCGAATTCGCCCTGATCGTTCGAGGTTCGGGCGAGACCGGCTGCTGAGGATGACGTCTCGCGTCAGAACGCCTGGGGAGTGCCAGAACGCCAATGGGTACAGGGCACGACGGTGGCGCCGCTTGGTGGACGGACTGGCCACTGCGGGCGACCATCGGACAGCCGACCTGCAACGCCTCGAAGAACAATCAGCTGCAAGCGCGGCCGCCGCTGCTGAGACCGCAAACCATCGCGGCTTGGCACGCCGCGGCGGCGGATGGCGTCGCAGCATCGACATGCGAACCGATGATCCGGTGGGCCGTCCGGATGACCGAGGCCAGTGCCGGCGCGGTCTCGCAGCGCACCGCCAGCAGGAACACGGTGACAGCGATGGGGGTCTCCCGCCACCGGCCGCAGATGTGACGTGCGCCGTGAACAGGTCCTCGGCAGCCTCCACCCGAGTGCCAGGCCGCAGTCGGGTCACCGGGATGCCGTCAAGAAGTCGGGTGCGATTCCGGGGTCTACTGCCGGGACCGCGTGGTGGTGAATAGGGTCGCGCGGATGACGACTCCAGCCGTGGTGCCGGTCGAGCAGTACGTAGCCGGCCTCAACCGCAAGCGCATTGTCGCCGGAGTCCTGTTCCGTGACACGCGGGACAGGGTGCTGCTCCTGCAACCCTCCTACAAGCCGAACTGGGAGATCCCCGGTGGCGCGGGCGAGGCCGACGAATCCCCGTGGGCCACCGCGACCAGGGAGGTCACCGAGGAGTTGGGCATCACCGACCGTCCGTTGGGCACGTTGCTGGTCGTGGACTACGTGCGGCCCCAGGACGGTCGTGACGAAGGCGTGGTGTTCGTCTTCGACGGCGGACTGCTCGCCGAGACGGACCTGGCCGGGTTGTCGTTCACCGACGGGGAGATCCTCTCCGCCGAACTGTGCGTCCAGGAGCGGGTGCGCGCGGTGGCCAAGCCGCTGCTGGCCGACCGGATCGCCTCGGCGCTGCACGCGGTGAACACGGGCAGGACCGTGTTGTGCGAGCAGGGCCGCCCGCTGGGCTGAGTCGCCCTGCTCGCGTCGGGGTCACGTGCTGGCGACCGTCGGCATCTCGACCTCCCCACGCGCGGTTGGGGGCTCGGGCACCGTCGGGTCGGGCAGGGTGTGGTATTCACCCGTGATGCGGTAGAGCGTGTTGTGGATGCCGTCGGCGTAGAGCAGTCCGCCGAGGTCACGGCCGGTCTTCACGGTCTGGCACGCCCGCCGCTCCCAACAACACCGCGAGGTCGGCCACGACGCGGTGCGCGGCATCGACGCCGTATGCCTTCATCACGCACCCGAACAGTTCGGCGCGCTCGTCCCCGACGGCTGCGAGCCCACTCCGCCGCGAGTTCGGCGGCCACCTCGTGCCAGCGCCGCTCCCATTGCTCCGCATCACCCTCGCAGGCCCGCACGTAAGCCAACGTCACCGCCAAGCTAGGTAACTTGCGACCGCCCGCAGCCCCGGACAACGCCGATGCCGACACGTGGACCCGCGCACCAAGCTTCCGGTACGGCAACGCACCCGCCTTGTCTCGCAGCTTGCGGAGACCTCCGGCAAACCGCACCAAAGCGGTGTCCCCGACTCACGCCGTGCCGGGAATCGGTGTCACTCCAGGGGAGCCCTCAACTTCGCCAGGGTCAACACCTCACCCCCGATTCCCCAGCCGCCGTCGGCGACGTCCTCGACAAGCACCATCGTGGTGGCGCGGGCCCGTTCGCCGAAGGTCTCGGCGTACAGGTCGGACACTTTCGTGATGAGCACTTCCTTCTGCTCCGCCGTGAGCGTTCCGGCGGGCACCTTCAGGTTGGCGAACGGCATGGCTTCTCCCTTTCTGCGGTGACCCCATGACCGTGCCGCCACCGCGCCCCGGTAACCAGGCGCCGCTCACCCCGGGGCCGCCACCCCCTGGCTACCGGTGGCGGGCGTCCGGACAATGGAGCCGTGAACCTGTCCGAACTCGGCGCCTTCCTGCGGTCCCGACGCGCGCGGATCACCCCCGCCGAGGTCGGCCTGCCGACGGGTCCGCGCCGTCGCGTCCCCGGTCTGCGCCGCGACGAGGTCGCCCAGCTCGCGGGCGCGTCGGTGGACTACTACACCGAGTTGGAGCGCGGGCGCGGCACCCAGCCGTCGGCGCAGATGCTCGGAGCGTTGGCCAGGGCCCTGCGCATGGACCAGGACGAGCGCGACCACCTCCACCGCCTCGCGGACCGACAGCCGCCCGCAGCGACCGGCACGTCCACCCACGTGCAACCGGCCATGCTCGCGCTGCTGGAACGCCTGGACACGACACCGGCGCAGATCATCACCGACCTGCACGAGACCCTGGCGCAGAACCACCTCGCGCGCGCCCTGCTGAGCGCACCGCCGCAGCGGTCCGGGCACGCGACGAGCTTTGTGTACCGCTGGTTCACCGAGCCCGACATCCGCGCCGTCTACCCGGAGGCCGACCACCCGCACCACTCGAAGGTGCTGGTCCACGACCTGCGCGCGGCCGTCGCGCGACGCGGCCGGGACGCGGGGACCACCGACATGGTCGCTCGGCTGCTCCGCACGGGCGACGAGTTCACCGACCTGTGGGCAACCGGTGACGTGGCCGTGCGGCGCGGCGACCGGAAGCGCGTCAACCACCCGACCCTGGGGACGCTCGACGTCCACTGCCAGAACCTCTTCAGCGAGGACGGCCGGCAACGCCTCCAGTTCTTCACCGCGCCCGCAGGCAGCCCGGCCGTGGACCAGTTGCAGCTGCTGGGCGTGATCGGCGACACGCCCATCGGGTCGCCCAGCGCGTGGAAGGCGGGCTAGGCAAGCACACAGGTCGACCGTGTCGGGCAGCACGAGCGGCGTCCCGGTCAGCAGGGCACCAACCGCGACGAGGAAGGTACGAATCGTGGCGTCGGAACCCTTCTGCGTCCTGGGTGACTGGTAGAGCAGCTAGGCCGCCTGCCACCAAGCGGCAGTCGACGAGCCGTCCGGGTCGCGGCGTGGCCAGGTGGTGGCCAGCAGATCCAACGCGGCGTGCAGCAACTGTTCCCGGTCGGTGCGCCGGACGGTCTGGGCGTAGTAGGTCGTCACCGGCGTCGAATCCAACGGCCGCGCCGCCGCCAGCGATCTGCCGGAGGATCAGTTCGGCGGCCGCAGCCTGGGCAGCGGCTCCGCGCACGAGCAGGTTGCCCCGCACCGCCGTGCCGTCGGACAACACCATTCGGTTCTGCAGGACGTCCCCGGCGCCCTCGCGCAGAAACCGTGCCATAGCCCGGCACCCGAACTCCCTCAGGACGTCGAAAGCGGGGGTGGCCAGCACGAGGACCGCGAACCGCCCGCCTTCGGCAGCGGCGGCACCGGGGATGTCATGGGGGCCGGCGTACTGGGCCATCAGAGCGAACCGTTGCGGTTCTTCTGCATCGAGGCAAAGTACGCCGAGGCTTTTGCCAGGAACGTGTTGTCCTTCTCCAACTCGGCGACCTGTTTTACGCAAGCGCAGCAACTCGGCCCGCTCGGCCGCCTCCAGCGAGTTCTCCCCCGTGGACCTCGGCCACGGCGACCCGGTCGACACCACGCTTTGCGGACACCGGCGGTCCGGCAACCCACCCCGGCCCAATCCACGCAACAGGCCATGCGCAAACCGCGGAGAAGTCGTCGACGTCCAGTGCCTGCTCGATGCCGAAATCAATCATGCGGGTGTCGTGCACCTGGCTCGGCTACCAGTCCTTGAACCACCTGCGCGACGTGGTTCAAGACCTGGTGATCAGTGCGCCAGCGCCGGTTCCGGCAGACGCAGTGGTTCTGGCAGCTCCTCGGAGTGGACCACGTGCAGTCGGCTCACCGCGCGCGTCAGAGCGACGTACAACCGTTGCAGGCCGCGGGGTTCCGCGTCGACGATGCAGGCGGGCTCGTCCACGACCACCGTGTCGTACTCCAGACCCTTGGCCAGCGAGACCGGTGCCAGCACGAGTCGTTGCGGGTGCAGGAGTTCTTCACCCAGGACCGTGTGCGCGAGTGCGGCAGCCGTCAGGGCTTGCCGCAGGGCGGGTACCTCCGCGTCCGCTGTGATCACGCAGACCGAGCCTTCCCCGGCCAAGGCGCGCTCGCACGTTTCGACGATCGTCCGGGGGCGCCGGTCCGGGCTGGTGCGGGTCACGTGGAGCGCGTCCTCGCTGTGGCGGAACGACGTCGGGCTCGTCAGGTCCGGGGCGATGTGCGGGAGCAGTCGGGCCGCGAAGTCCAGGACCTCGGCCGGGACGCGGTAGCCGCGGTCGAGGAACTCGATGGTGCCGTCCTGGCGGTTCAGGCAGGTCAGCACCACCGACCAGTCCGTGGCCGCCGACGGGCTCGTCGCCTGCGCCAGGTCGCCCAGCACCGTGCACGCCCCCGCCAGCCTGCGGGCGATGGCCCGGAAGTGCATCGGGCTCAGGTCCTGGGCCTCGTCGACCATCACGTGCCCCATCCGGACCGGGCGGCCCACAAGGCCCGAGACCTCGTCCACGAGGGCCAGGTCGAGCGTGGACCACCTCATCGCCTTCACGCTGCGCGGCTGCGGCTCCACCACGATCGCCCGCTGGTCCTCTTCGGACAGGATGCCCGCCGCGGCGGCTGCCAACTGCTCCGGAGTGGTGAGCAGCTCGAACACCATGCGGGCCGGGTCGATGGTCGGCCACACCCGGCGCACGGCCTGGCTGACCCCCCGGTTGCGGGTGAGCTCGCTCAGCGCGATCGACTTGCCGGAGGTGCGCTCCATCCGGCGCAGCACCCGGTTTGCCAAGCGCTGGGCGTACAACTCCCGCCCGGCCGCGTAGCCCGTGCCGCGCCCGAGCACGTTCGCCAGTTCCTCGGCCTGCTCGTACACCGCCACCCGCCACGTGCGGTGCTGGTACTTGACCTCGGTTTCCTCGTCCGGCTCGCCGATCTGGGCCCACAGGTGCCGCCGCAGCACCTCGGCCATCGCCAGGCTGCCCTTGACCCGCGCCGCGTGCGATCCGTCGACCCTGGTGACCTCGACGCCCGGCCCGGTCAGGTCGTCGATCGTGGTCTGCACGACCTCCACCTCGCCGAGCGCGGGCAGGACGTTGCGGATGTAGGCGAGGAACGCGGGGTTCGGCCCGATGACCGCCACACCACCTTCCTTGCGCAGCCGGTCCCGCTCGGAGAAGAGCAGGTAGGCCAGGCGGTGCAGGCCCACCGCTGTCTTGCCGGTGCCCGGCGCGCCCTGGATGCACACCGTCCGGTCGAGGGACGCGCGCACGAGCCTCATCTGCTCGGGCTGGATGGTGGCGACGATGTCGCGCATCGGTCCCTGCCGCGGCCGCTCGATCTCCTGCGCCAGCATGCCGCTCGCGGTGGTGAGCCGCGCGCCCTCGACCGCCTCGTCCTCAAAGGCGGAGAGCACGCCGTCCTGGCCGAACCCGTACCGCCGCCGAACCCGCACGCCCATCGACTCCTGCGGCGAAGCCTCGTAGAACGCCCGCGACAGGGCCGCCCGCCAGTCGATGACGATCGGCTTGCCGTCCTCGTCCCGAACCCCGCGGCGGCCGACGTAGATCAGGTCGCTGTCGTCGGTGCGGGTGTGCGTGAGCCCTTCACCGGTCACGGGCTCGTCGGCCGCCCGGTCGTCGAAGATCTCGCCTGCCGCGTAGTCAAGGGGGCCGAAGAACAGCGGCACGTCGTCGAACCCGGACAAGTCCTTGACGGCCTGCTTGCGGAACTCGCGCAGCGCGTGGTTGAAGTACTTGTCCACCACGGCGTCACCCTCTGCCGCGCCGCTGTCCAGCATCGCGGTGGCCTCGCCGCGCATGCGGAGCAGTTCGGCGCGGCAGAGCTCCATGAACTCCCGCTCGGTGCGGATCTCGGGCTCGACGGCGTCCTGGCCGATCTGCTGCATGGTGCTGGAAAGCCTCACGTCAGAAGGAAAGGGTCTCAACGCCGGCCCGCACCGGTGGTCGTCTCAAGGTACCCGTCTACTTGTAATAGTCTATCCGGACTATACCGATCGAACCAAGCCGGAGGGAGGGTGCGTGCGGACTCTCAGCGCACTGGGCCTCACGGTGCTGCGACTGCTCGCCGACCAGCCGCAGCACCCGTACGAAATCCGCCAGCAGATGCGGGAAAAGGGCATCGACCAGATCGTCAAGGTGACCCACGGCGCGCTTTACCACACGGTGGAGACGCTGGCCAAGGCCGACCTGATCCGGCCGGTTCGGACCACGCGCGACGGCAAGCGGCCCGAGCGGACCGTCTACTCGATCACCCCGGCGGGTCGCGACCTCGCCCACGACCGGCTGCGCGAGCTGCTGGTCAGCCTCACCCCGGACTACCCCTCCTTCTGCGCCGCCCTCGCGTTCATGTCGCTGCTGACGGCCGAGGACGCCGCGGAGCGGCTGGAACGCCGGTGCGTGCTGCTCGAAAGCGAGCTGGCGGCGTCGCAGACCGGGTACGACGCGCTCGTCAAGCGCGGCGTGCCGCAGATCTCGCTGGTGGAGATGCGGCACCTCCAGGCCCACCTGCGCGCCGACCTCGACCTCACCGTCTCCCTCGTCGACGACATCCACAACGGCAGGCTGGCCTGGGAGCCCGCCGGAGCCGAGAACCCGAAAGCGGAGGAATGAACAAGCTGCGCGGAAACCCGTGGGCCGTCCTGGTGGCGCTGTGCCTGGGTTCTTTATGACCTTGCTCGACACCACGGTGGTCGGCGTCGTGATCCCGGACATGGTGAGCAGGCTCGGCATCACCTACAACGAGGTGCTCTGGGTCAGCAACGCCTACGTCCTGGTGCTGGCCGTCCTCCTGATCACCGGCGGCAGGCTGGGTGACCTCCTGGGCAAGCGGAACGTCTACCTCGCCGGCGTCGCAGTCTTCACCGTCGCCTCGCTGCTGTGCGCGCTGTCGCAGGACGCCGGGCAGCTGACCGCCTCCCGTGTGCTGCAGGGCATCGGCGCCGCGCTGCTGATCCCGCAGACGATGTCCATCATCATCGCGGTGTTCCCGCCGCAGCGGCGCGGCGCCGCGCTCGGCGTCTGGGGCGCCGTGGCCGGCGTGGCCGGCGTGGCCACGATCGCGGGGCCGCCACTGGGCGGCCTTCTGGTCAGCGCGCTGGACTGGCGCTGGATCTTCACCATCAACGTGCCGATCGGTCTGCTCGTCCTGGTCCTCGCACCGATGATCATCCCGATGACGCCGAAGCCACCGCGGTCCGGCGCGTTGGACGTGCGCGGCGCCGTGCTGGTCACGCTCGGTCTGCTCTGCTTGACCTACGGACTACAGGAGGGTCAGCGCTACGACTGGGGCACCATCCGGTCGTTCGTCAGCGTGCCCCTGCTGCTGGTCCTCGGCGTGGTGCTGCTCGTGGCGTTCGCGTTCGCCGAACTCCGGCCGGGCGGCAGGCAGCCGATGGTGCCGACCGCGCTGTTCGGCGGCCGAAACTTCGTGCTGCTATACCCACGCCCAGACGCTCGTGTCCGGCGCGGTGGCGGACCTGACGCGCCGGACGTTGGCGTTCGCGGCGTTCACCGTTGAGGTGCTGACCTGGGTGGCGTGGTGGAACGGCAAGCGCCCGATGGACGAGTCGGACGGCGTACCCCGGCCGCTTCGTGGCTGGCTGTTCCGCCGCTCGGAGCGGTACGCCATACGGCTTCGTACTCATATTCGGAAAAGTCAACCTCGAAGCCCCCGCTTCATCCATTTGCCATCAATGCGATCGCCCAGCGTTGCACTCGGTGTGACGATTCGGCAAAAGCATGATCTTTGGCCCGAGCAGTGCGCACGGTCGGGTGGTTGGTTACGTTGCAGGTGGTCGGCATATTCAGATGTCGATCATGCCGGGTGCCGGGGGTATCCGGTTTGTACAGGGGGGCTTGTCGTATGAGACGCAGAGTTCTGCGTGTGTTCGTGCTGCGCGCGTTCAGCAGTGCGATGGCGGTGCTGATGGTGACCGGGGGCGTGGGGGGTGTGGCATCGGCCGACCCGAGTTCGAAGGGGGTCCCAGCTCCCGAGACGTGGGTTCCGGGGCCGGCGAACCGGACTCCGGTCGGTGAACCGCCGCCTGGCCGGCCCTGGGCGCCGGCGACCGGGAAGGGACAGAAGAGCAAGACTGCGGGTGATGTGCAGGCGGCGTCGACGTGCCTGGACGATTTCGAGGGCGTGCTGCCGTGGTATCCGGTGGAGCGACACCGGATCAGTGACCGGCTGGAGATGCAGGTCAACCTTTACAACCTCAACGTGGTGTTCGCCTACCGCGAGTTGACGGTCAAGGGCACGGGGTTGAACCTGTCGGTGGACCGGTTCTACAACACCAAAGGCCACGGCGTCTGGATGGCGGGACAGGACTCGATCGGTCTGGAGGTACTCGCCGACGCCACGATCCTGCACGGTCCCAACGGGTACTGCGTCAACTTCGCCCCGAACGGTGACGGCACGTTCGCGCCCGCGGAAGGGTTGCACGCGAAGCTGACCAAGACCCCGGACGGCGGCTACGTGGTGTCGTTCGACGAGTCGGGCGAGCGGTGGTTGTTCAGCGGCAACGGGTGGTTCGTGTCGCGGATGGACCGCAACGGCAGCAGCGAGACCAACCGGTACACCCCGAGCGGCAGGTTGGCGTCGGTCACCGATTCACAGTCGCGGGTGACCAGGTTCGCCTACGACACAGCGGGTCTGCCGAAGTCGATCACCGATCCGGCCGGGCAGACCTATGGCAACTACAAGTACGACGCGAACCAGAACCCGATCGAGTTCACCGACCGCGACGGCGGGTTGACCAAGGTCGAGTACACGCCGACCTTCCCGAACATGCCGGTGACGTTGACCGATCCCCGCGGCGGGGTCTACACGCTGACGTACGACACGAACCGGCGCTTGACCACGCTGACCAAGCCCGCGGTGGGCGGTGTCACGGCCACCACGACCTACGACAACGACGCCGCGGCGGGCAACACGACCGTCACCGACGCCAACGGGCACGCCTCGTGGCACGACTTCGACCCGCAGGGCAGGCAGGTCGAGGCCAGGGACGCGCTGGGCCACTCGCAAACCACGACGTGGACCGCGAACAGCGACGTCAACACCGCCACCGACGCGTTGACCCAGTCCACCACCTACCAGTACGACACGGCCAACAACCTGGTCGGCACGAAGTTGGCCACCGGTGCGGAAAGCACGGTGGGCTATACCGACGCCGCGCACCCGCATCTTCCGACGCAGGTGACCGATGGGTCGGGCAACGAGGTGACGCGGGAGTACGACGACAACGGCAACGTGACGCTCGTGCGCTCCACCGGGTTGGGTGCCGACATCGAGTCCTACGACTACAACGTGCTCGGCTTGCCCGACTCGCGTACCGACGGCAAGGGCGCCACAACCGGCTACGAGTACGACGACACCGGCAACCTGACCAAGGTCGTGCCGCCCGCGCCCGCGAAGCCGACCTCCTATGCCTACGACTCGTTGTCGCGGGTGACCGCCGTGACCGACGGCAACGGCGTGCGCATCGACTACGGCTACGACAAGCTCGACCGGGTCGTGTCGGTCAAGCAGGGCGCGACGGTGTTGCAGGCCAACACCTTCAACGCCAACGGCGCCCTCACCGGCACCCAGACCGCCGGTGCGACCAGGGTCTTGGAGTACGACGCGCGCAACCGGTTGACGAAGGTCACCCGCGGCGCCGAGGTGGTGTCCTACACCTACGACAAGGTCGGCAACGTCAAGACGCTGCTCACCCCGACCGGGACCGCGACCTACGGCTACGACGACGCGGACCGATTGACCTCGCTGGCCGATGCCTACACCGGCACCACTACGTTCGGCTACGACAACGCCGACCACCGCACCAGCACCACCTTCCCCGGCGGCGCGACGCAGACCAACGGCTACGACAACGCCGGACGCCAGACCCTGCTCAAGGTCACCAAGGGCACCAGTGAACTGTTCAAGGCGACCTACCGGTTCACCAAGAACGGCGCGGACACCGACAAGATCCAGTCCAAGACCGTCAAGAGTGTCACCACCGACTACACCTACGACGGCCTGGGCCGCCTCACCAACGCGGGCACCGGCAGCTACACCCTCGACAACGCAGGCAACGTCCTGAGCGGCGAGGGCAAGACCTACACCGTCAACGCCGCCGACCAGTACACGAAGATCGACGACGCCGCGGTGGCCTTCGACGGTGCGGGCAACTACGCCTCCACCATCAACCCCAACAGCTCGTTCACCTACAGCAAGACCAACCAGGTACTCACCGGAAGCCTGGGCACCAGCAAGGTCCTGGACTTCACGTCCTACGACACGTTCGACCAGACCCAGCCCAACACGGTCACCGAAACCCCCGACGGGAGCACCGCGGTGACGCACGTGTTCACCCGCACCGCTTTCGGGGTATCGGAGGTCATGGACAACGGCAAGCGCTCCAGCTTCACCCGCGACACCAAAGGCGTGCTCGTCGGCCTGAAGGACACCGCGGGCACCCGCTACGGCGCTGTCACCGACTACCAGGGCACCGTGCTGGCCCTGGTCGACACCGCGGGCAACCTGGCCGCCGAGTACACCTACACCCCCTACGGCACCGTCACCGCGACCGGCACGGCCGCGGCCTCCAACCCATTCCGCTACGTCGGCGCGTACCAACTCCACCGCCGCACGTACCTGATGGGCTACCGGATCTACGACGCCGGCCTGGCCCGCTTCCGCTCACCGGACCCGACCGGCCAGGAGACTAACCCGTACAACTACGCCAAAGGCGACCCGGTCAATCAGAGCGACCCCACTGGCGCCTATAGCGGGGCGGACCTCGGCCAGGATGTCGGAGCGGGCCTGGCAGGAATCGGCTCTGCCGTCGTCGTCGGCGCCGCATGCACCGTTACGGCTGGAGTGGGGTGTCTCATCGGCGGCGCCGTCGTCGGAGCGACGTTCGGCGCCCTGGGTGGAGGAGCGGGTGCCGCGATCGGCGGGGGCGACTCGGGCAAGATCCGTGATGCCATGATCAGCGGTGCGGTCGGTGGCGTGATCGGTGGTGTCAGCGGAGGCCTTGTCGGTAAGGGAATCAGCAAGCTCATTTGATCTGATCGTGAGGAGTGAGATGAATCCGAGGATTCGCAACGGCATGGTGGCGATGTTCCTGACGAGTGCCGCTGGAGTGGCCGCCCTGTTGTTGGAATGGCCGCTGGTCGTGCCGATCGTGTTGTTCCTCGGCGCATGTCTGGCGGGCGCGTACGTGGTGAAGAAGTCCCTGCGCCACCGCTGACGTAAGAGCGGAAGGGGTGCCGATCGACAATTGTCGATCGGCACCCCTTCCGATGTTCTCACTCAGGAGAAACCGCGACTCGATGGTGCTGGAGTTCCCGCAAGCAGGTCCTTATTGAGGCCAATGGCGACGGCATCGTTCGCTGGCGGTCGGTGATCTCGGTATGCGCCGCCGCCCTGGCCAGACTTTGGGCCGGGCACCAACCTGCGCGAGATCGTTGTGCACAGGGCCGGACTTTGGGCGGGAGTACCAAAGGATAATGCCGTTAAAAGCTCCTATCAAAATGAGTGGAGACGGCGGAGGCCCCCAACTACTGGGCTACCGCCTCTACGATCCGTCCACCGCCCACTTCCGCTCACCGGGGCATACAGCGTGGCGGACTTCGCAGGCGACGCAGTGGGTGGAGTATTCGCTGTGGCTACCGGCGCTGCCTTCGGCGCTGCGATCTCCCCATTCGTCAGCCCGGTCGGTGGCATCGTTGGAGGCGTTGTGGTCGGGGGGTGCGTGAAGGAATCCGTTTCCAATATCGTAACCAACACGATCAACGGACAAGCCACAGGACTGAGAGAATCCGCGGGCGCCTGCGCTGGCGGTGCAGTCCTGGGGGCACTATGACTGAGCCAGGAGCAAGACGAACAAGACCACCATGACCGTGATCGTCGTTGCCTCAATCGCTTTGGCGGTGTTCGGAGCTCTCATCCCTAGCCTCCGAGCGGGTAGCTTCTCGATCAATGTCAGCGCTGTGACAACAATTATGATTGGTGTCGTAATCGCTTTACCGTACTCGGCGTGAAATCACGTAAATGACTGAAGTGGGGTAGACCTCGTCTGCCCCACCACGTCGAGCGAGAATAGCGCTGGTTGACCGTCCGGTCAATCCACTCCATAAGCCAACCGCTAGCATTCCGACTGCGCATTGCAAGTTTGGGACATGGTATGTCCACGTATCGATCGGCATAGGGCAGTGAATACGTGTAGGCGCACTCACCTGAAACACCTGTGGTCGGACCGCACGTCGCGGTCCGACCACAGTTCATCTACCGATTATACAAACGACCAAAACCTCAGGCCGCAGGCCGCGTCTTCGCGCAGTAGACGCCGGGGTCGGCTGTGCCGCCACGGCTCCTGCCGGCTGGCACGAAAGCGCTCGGATCGGCACGGTGATCGGTGGCCTGTTCGGTGTTAGCGGGGATTGGGTGTCGTACTGGCCAGGCGCGGTATTGTCCAACTGTCAGTTCAAGTCCCGACGGTGTCGTCCGGCCGACAGAATGAGGAGAAACAGTGAGTCCTCGTAAACCGGCGTCCACCATGGTTCTGGCGCTGTGGGCGTTGGGGTCTATCGTTGTGAGTTTCATCGCGGGCATTGTGTTGGGCAAGGTGTACGGGACCACCACATGGCCGATCTACTTCATCCTCGCGGTGCTGCTGTGCGTCTCGATCGTAGGCTTCAAACTCCTCGGGGGTTTCGAGCGCCTTGAGCAGGCTAGGAAGAACCGCGGAAATTCCTGATAATCCACTGCGGGTACCCGTCCACCACGTGGGCGGGCACCCCGACCGGTGCCGATACTCGGTCGTGGACTCTCTTGATCAGAAACTGGTCGACTTCGATAAGGGTCACACAGCAGATCAAGACAGAACCTATTTATGGGCGCGATTTCGACGGCCGAATCATAGAGGTGATCTCAGCGAGTTTGGTTCCGGTGCTGATGCGCTATGACATCAACGGGAATCACTTGGGCAGACCTGAGGACAAGGCGTGAGACCCGATGGAAGAAGGACGGGGAGCCGCTGATAGGACTG
>JAEBDY010000032.1:0-26956 GCA_049997955.1 Umezawaea sp. cmx-9-4
GGCCAAGGTACTGGGCCAATTCGCGGGGCACGTCGAGCGTGGCATGATAGGTGATCACGGGGAGCCTTCTGATTGGGATTCGATCTTCGCAAATCCAGTCCTATCAGCGGCTCCCCGTCCTTCTTCCATCGGGTCTCACGCCTTGTCCTCAGGTCTGCCCGAGTGATTCCCGTTGATGTCATAGCGCATCAGCACCGGAACCAAACTCGCTGAGATCACCTCAGTGCATTGGACCAGCCCTCTCATTCCCTGTGCTGCTGGCCAGCACCGCGTCCACTCCGCGGCTGTCAGAAAGTCGAAGCTTACTGACCTTTCGGGGTCAGGGTCTGGGAGATGGTGTTCAGGGCGGGGCGAGGCCGGTGACGGCGAGGAACCCGTCGGCGAGGGCAGGCCGGTACTGCATGCTCTTGAGTCGGTTGCGGGTGATGCGGGTCAGGTCGTCGATGGTGCCGGCGGCAAGGTTGGCCATGCCGCGTTTCATGCTCGACCAGATGTTCTCCGTCGGGTTCAACTCCGGCGCATAGCCGGGTAGTTGATAGACACGTAACCACGGCCGGGCGGCGACCAACGCCCGCATCCTGGCGGACCTGTGCGCGGGCAGACCGTCCCAGACGAGCACGATCGGCCCACCCAGCTGCTGATGTGCATTGTCGAGCAGGACGGCGAAGTGGACCTCGCCAAAGCCTCTCGGCTCGCCTTTGCGTCCTCTGTGGACCAGAACCCGGTATAACAGTCGGCTGCGTTCACCCGAGCGGTAGGCGGCGATCCCGGCGATGGACAGCTTGCGGCCCCCGCGCCCGGCGACGCTCACGACGGGGGTTGTGCCCCGCGGGGCCCAGGTGCGGGCCCTGGCCGGTCTCAGCGTGATGCCGGACTTGTCGGCGAAGCAGATCCACGCGCCCAGCCTGCGCGCGACCCTTTTACCGCTGGCCATTGATGGCGCCGCCAGTGCCCGATGGCATGTTCGTCACGCTCGACGGCACGGGCGACAGGTTGTTGCGGGGTGAAACCGGCCCGGTGCAGCACCTGCCACACCGTGGTGATCCCCACCGTGATGTGGAACATCCGGCCGATCAGCGTCTGCACCCGTGCCAGGGTCCACCGCTGATCCTCAACCCATCCGGCTGCCGCCGGACCGTCCTGCAACGCCGCCACCAACTGTTGCACCTGGGTCTTCGACAACCGACTGTCCGGACCCGGTGCACCCCTGGACGCCACTGCCTGCTCACCGCCGGCCGTCCAGGCCCGCCGCCACGTGTACGCCGATTTCGTGGAGACATCCAACGCGGTGGCGACCTGCACCGCGCTCATCCTATCGGCGAACATCACGGCCGCCTGCCGACGTATTTGCTCGCGACGGGCCCGGCCCTGCGGGCCGACCCCACCACCATCGCCGTATCGCATGCCTGATCAACGGCGAAATGTGGACCAGCGGTGATCTCCCAAACCGGTGAAGTGGACTCGAGGCAGACCCTGACTCCGAAAGGTCAGTACTGACCTTTCGGAGTCAGGGTCCGGGAGATGGTGTTCAGGGCGGGGCGAGGCCGGTGGCGGCGAGGAACCCGTCGGTAAGGGCAGGCCGGTACTGCATGCTCTTGAGTCGATTACGGGTGATGCGGGTCAGGTCGTCGACGGTGCCGGCGGCAAGGTTGGCCATGCCGCGTTTCATGCTCGACCAGATGTTCTCCGTCGGGTTCAACTCCGGGGCATAGCCGGGTAGTTGATAGACACGTAACCACGGCCGGACGGCGACCAGCGCCCGTATCCTGGCGGACCTGTGCGCGGGCAGACCGTCCCAGACGAGCACGATCGGCCCACCCAGCTGCTGATGTGCATTGTCGAGCAGGACGGCGAAGTGGACCTCGCCAAAGCCTCTCGGCTCGCCTTTGCGTCCTCTGTGGACCAGGATCCGGTACAGCAAGTCGGCTTCTTTCTCCCGAGCGGTAGGCGGCGATCCCGGCAATGGACAGCTTGCGGCCGCCACGCCCGGCGACGCTCACGACAGCACTCGAACGGCACCGCCCGCACCGGACGCCGCTATGACTTGCTGTGGAAACGGGTGCAGATGAATCTGGCCTGGGCCGGAAAGCTCGGTGTGTCGGCACATTGGTTGCGCCACACCACTCTGACCTGGGTCGAACGGCACTACGGCTACGCCGTTGCCCGAGCGTACGCGGGACACACCGACACCAGGGGCGGCTCGACGCTGACCTACATCAAGGGCATGTCACAGGAGGTCGCGCGGGCCTTGTCGGCGTATACCCGCGAACGGCATCCCATGGCTGAGTTAGGCCACCTGTGAGCCTGTCGGTCACGCCTCGGTGCAGGTGTCGATCTTCTTGGTGATCTCGCAAATGCTGGTCGGCGAACGCATGTTCGCCGACCAGCGCTCTCCGTTCGACACTCGATTACCTGACGGGTTCGGGTCGGCTCCGTCAGGATCCCGCCCTGATGGCATCGCACTTTGGTATCCGGTCCTTGAGGACGACACCGTCAGGGCTGCCCTTCTGTGAACGGGGCCGGCAGGGCGATCGACAGTGGAAGGCGCGATGGTCTTCGTCGCTGTTGCTTGCGCCGGTGCTCGTCGCCCCCTGAGTGTGCCCACTCCGCACCTATGAATGACCGGGATGGGTCGAACAGAATTTGGCGAACAATGCGGCCAGCGCATCCAGTTCGGGCCCGTATGGTCGGCGGAGCGGCAGGCGATGCGAAGTGCCCCGGTACTGGTACTTGCTCAACCACTGCAGCGGCACGGGTATGTCATCGGGCTCGCTGAGGACCAGTTGATCGTGATCCGGGTGGTGTTCGATCAAATGTCGTCATCCGTGCCCGACTCGCCACGAGCGTCGTGGCGACGGGATTCACTTGACGGTGACACCTGGCTGGTGGCACCGCGAATCCCAGGTTGAAGCCCTTGGCTTGCAGTACTTGTCGCGACTCCGTCTCCTCGATCGTGTAGTGGCGGATTCAGAGGCTCAGCTGGTCGACCAGCGGGCGGTGAACGTCGCGTGCCTCGCCTGGCGGGGCCGCAGCGCTTCCCGCCGAGGTCGCTCCGGTGTCCGGAACCGTCAGTCGGCCACCGCTCCGTTGCAAAACACCACTCCGCGGACACCCGACCGTGACGACGACAACACCCCGAGCGATTCTATTGATAATGATAATCCTTTCACTTAGCGTAGCTCGGGTGAGAGTCGGAAGAGCGAGCGCGCTAGGTCCGGCCGTGCTGTCCGATGTAGACAGAGGCGCGGCGACGCACATCAGGTGGTTCGCAAGCGCTGTGGCCGCGCTGGTCCTCGTGGTAGTCGGCTCGGCTGTAGCGCGTGCGGAAGCAGGTCCAGCTCCGTCGCCGGTGTCTCGGCAGTCGCTCTCCGCCGGGCACGCCGACCTCGTCTCGGTATTGCTCGAGGGAGACCGGCTCGTGGTCGCGGGCAAGGCCGACGTGGATCGGATCGCGACCCGCTTCGACCCGGCACGCACGACGGTGCACATCACCGACGCCGCGTCGCGCCCCGCGCCGGCCTCGGCCGCCTACGCCTTTCTCGGGGTCGCTGCCGGCACTTCGATCCACGTGATACCCCAGACGTTCCAGCCCGACGTGCTGTGGGCGGGATGGAACACCGAGGACGTGCCGCGCGGCGCGCTGGCCGGTGACGCCGTGGACATCACGTTGAGCGCCGCACGGGGGCCGGGACGTGTGGAGGTCTACTTCTCCGGCACCGACGGGCCGGAACGCGTGTTCAGCTCGCAGGACACCGACCTGCGCACGCGGCGCGTCGCCGTGCCCACTCACGCGCACGCCAACTGGGCGTTCACCGCGCCCGGTGTCTACGAACTGGAATTCACCGCGTCCGCCACGACCGCGTCCGGAACGCCGCTGACCTCCGCCCCGACCCGCTACGTCATCGCGGTCGGCACGCTCGCAGCTTCCCCGACCAGCACGGCGCTGGAGGTCGAGCAGACCGGCGAGGGCCTCCTGCTCGTTGGCGCAGTCGCGGGCGGTCCACCTCACCTCGACGGCGGTGTCCCCAGCGGCTGGGTCGAGTTCGTCGGGCACCAGGCCGACGGCGACGAAATCCTCGGCCACGCGGCAATCGAGGACGGGACCGGCGTCCTGTCGGTACCGGCCGGCATCGACGCGCTCGCTTTCACCGCCCGTTTCGTTCCTGCGATCAGTGACCTGGTCGCACCCTCCCGGTCGGCCGCGGTCGCGAATCCGCGGGCACCACCCGGCGCGGTGGTGACCGGGGTGCGCGACCGCTACGCGGTCGGCCAGGCCATCACCGCCACCGCGCTGGTCACACCTGAGCGACCGGACCACTCCGTGTCCTGGTGGACACGCGCCGGCGATCGGGCCACCGATAGGGGGACCGGAACGACGCTGAGCCTCCCCGCCACCGTGGACCTCGACGGCGCCGTGCTCGGCTTCGACGTTCGCGACCCGCAGGGGCGTGTGGTCGCCACCTCCCGGCCTGTCCCGCTCGCAGTCGACCCATCCTCGCCGACGACCACCCGACCCGACGTGGAACCCTTGCCGCCCAACGATACCGTTCCACCCACACCTGTTCCCGGCACGCCGGTCACCTCCGGCCCGGCCGCCACCAGCGTGACGAGCGAGCCGTGCGCACCCACTGCGGTGACCCGTGTGGTCGAACCCGGTGCGGTGGACGTCGTGACCGAGGGCCACTTCGACTACGGCCCCGCCGTCGAGGGCGGTGAGCTCACCGCGCGGATCAAGGACGATCGCGCCGGCACGCCCACGTGGCGGGATCCAGGCAGCTACGTGTTCCACCTCGATGACACCGCCCGTGCCGCACCTCCTGCGGGCAGCGGCTACGACTTCCTCGGTGGTGGTCCGGTGTGGACAGTCCCGCTGACCCAGCGGGCCGGTGTCCCGTGGCTGGGCTGGAACACCCAGCACCCGTCGGTGCTCGCGGCGGTCACCGGAGACATCACGATGACCCTGGAGAGCGTCCGAGGACCGGGCGGACTCGCCGTCTACGGCCAGGATCCCTTCGGTGGTGTCGGCGACCGCTACTTCGGCACCGTCGAGGGCTTCCCCCGCGCGACGACCGTGCCGGTCGGACGGTCCGGGGTGCACGTGCACGGTGTCTGGGCGTTCACGGCGCCCGGCAGCTACTCGGTGACCTTCGCGTTCGGTGCCACGGTGGACGGCCGCCCAATCATCACCCACAGCACCCCGGCCTTCCACGTGGGACCGGGCGACCCGAGCGCCGCGCGGCCCGCGTCGGAGGTGGTCGACCAGGCCGGCCGCACCGCCTTCGGGCAGTCGTGCGCCCTGAAAACCGGCGCACTGGCCGACACAGGTCTCGACGGCGGAGTGGTCGCCGTCCTCGTCCTCGCCGCCGCACTCCTGATCCCCTCGGGCTTCCTGTTCACCAGCCTGGCCACCTTGGCCGCGGCTCGCCGACGCTCCTGACCGCACCACGAGAAAGGAGCCCGCACCTCTCCCGCTTCATCCCCACCGCCACCCCACCTCGGGTGGCAGAACCGAGGAAGACCCTTGAACGCAGTACGAGACCGCGACCACGGCCTCAGCACCCGCCGGCGCATTGTCGCCGCGGCATCCTTCACCGCCCTGGCATTGATCGCCGGTTCGCTGACCGGTGTCGCCGCCGCCGCACCGGCCTACGCCGACAAGCAGGTCGTGTCGGAAGGCCACCTCGACCTGTTCTACCTCGACGTGCAGGACTCGGCGCACGTGCTGGTGGCCCACAGCGGCACCGGCAACGTCGCGCCCGAGAACTTGGTGGTTCAGGCCAAGCCGTCGGTCGCGTCCCGCACGGTCAGCGCGGCCACCGCCGCGCTGCCGGGCTGGAAGGCCCAGGGCGAGACTTACTACCTGCTGCCGCAGACCTCCCAGGCCGGACAGGTGTTCGCGGGCTTCGGCCAGAGCGGGGCCGTCGCCGACGGCACGTCCGTGACCTACGACCTGAACTCGGTCGAAGGCCCTGGCGCTTTCGCCCTGTGGCAGAACGCCGAGGAGGGGCCGAACGTCTTCCTCGCCTCCGCGCCGAGCGGACCGAAGACGTTCACCAGCGCCGCCGACCACGAGCACGTCAACTGGGGCTTCACCGAGCAGGGTGAGTACCGGGTCACCGTGCGCGCCTCGGTGACGCCGCCCGGCGCCGCCACCGTGCAGCTCCCGCCCAGCACGTACACCTTCTTCGTCGGTGAGGAACTGCCCCAGGACCCCGGCACGGACCCTGAGACCCCGGCGACGCAGTTGAGCATCACCGGTCTCGCCGCCCACTACCACGCGGGTGGCGTGGCCGCCCTGACCGCGGTGCAGACACCGGACACCGGCGAGGAGCACTACCACTGGTTCACCCGCGCGACCGGCCAGACCGAATGGTCGATCGTGCCGGAGGCCCTCACCGGCAAGTACGGGTTCGTCGTGCGCACCGCTGACGACAACCGCGAGCTCAAGGCCGTGCTCTACAACCACGACCACGCGGTCATCGCCGAGTCCGCCCCCGTCGTCATCGACGTGGACGACCACGGCAACGACCCGGTCAACGGCCCGACCATCACCACGTCGCTGACCGCGCAGGAAGGCGCGCTCGTGATGAGCGTCGCGCCGGAGAACCGCGAGGTCGACCTCGGGGCGTTGACGCTCAACGCCGCCGCCGACCGCTACACCGCGGCCGGCGCGCTCAAGCCGATCACGGTGACCGACACCCGCGCGGACAACCCCGGCTGGAACGCCTCCGGCCGGGTGCGGGCATTCACCACCGCTGACGGGCAGCAGTTCGGTGGCAAGTACCTGGGTTGGGCCCCCACCGTCGTGTCCGCCTCGGCGAACCAGGCGGTGACGCCCGGCCCGCAGGTCGCTTCCGGCTTCATCAGCGGCAACGGCCTGTCCGCCTGGTCGCAGCTCGGCACCGCGATGGCCGGCGCCGGCCGCGGCACCGCGCAACTCGGAGCGGCCCTGAACCTGGAAGCCCCGCTCGACCTCACACCGGGCACCTACCGGGCACTGCTGATCCTGACCGCCATCTAGTCCATTTCCCGGTGCGGGCCCACCCGCGGTGGTGGGCCCGCACCGCTTTTCGCCGTTGGAGCGCACGTGAGAACCCTGCTGCCCGCTGCTCGCCGCACGGGAGCGCTGATCGCCGTGCTCGTGCTCCTCCCCGCGTCACCGGTCGGTGCCCAACCGGACCCGCCGGCCGGTGCCGAGCGGCTGACCTGGTCGGTCGCGCCCGCTTCGGCGACCGGTCCGGACGGCCGCCCGCGCTTCGACTACGTCGTCGAGCCCGGCATGCGGTACGACGATCACTTGGCTGTGCGCAACCTCGGCGCGAGCGACCTCTCCGTCGACCTCTACGCGGGCGACGCGGTCAACACCGGCACCGGCGGATTCGACCTGCTCGCCAGGGATGAACCGTCCACAATGGTCGGCAACTGGGTGTCGATCGCCTCGCCCGTGGTAGTCGTACCCCCGCGGGGCACGGTGGTCGTGCCGTTCGGCATCACCGTTCCCGCCGACGCCGAACCCGGTGACCATGTCGGCGGTCTCGTCGCCGCGCTGGTCTCCTCCGGCGAGACATCCGTGGAGGTTGAACGCCGGGTCGGCAGCAGGCTCTTCGTCCGGGTCGCGGGCTCGGTCGTCCCCTCCGTGCGCGTCGAGTCGACGGACGCCGTGTACCGGGGCACTCCCAACCCCGTTGGTACTGGTGAGGTCGACGTGACCTACACGGTCGTCAACGATGGCAATCTGCGCCTCGCGCTGCGCCCGTCCGTCGAAGTGAGCGCGCTGTTCGGCCTGTCCGAACGCGCGGTCACGGGTGATGTGCTCCCCGAACTGTTGCCCGGCAACGCCGTGACGCTGACCCACACCGTGACCGGCGTCTGGCCGCTCGGACCGCTGGATGTCCACGTGCGGGCCGAGCCCGTCACCTCGGCCACCCAAGACCTGGCGGGGACGGTGGATCCGGCCTCAGCGGACACCACGCTCTGGGCGGTGTCCTGGACGATGCTGGCCGCTGCGGCTCTGCTCGTGGGCGTCCTCGTCGCATTGTGGCGCGTCCGGAGGAGGATCCGCGTGCTGCGCGCGAGCACGAAACCCGTCGAGTCCGCCGCGAGCACTCCCGCGCCCTGATCCCGACAACCGCGCCGGCGGTCAGGACTGCTTTTCGTGCGCGCTGGGAAAGGGATCGGCGAAGCGCAGTTCTCCGGCCAGTGCCGCCTCCTCGTCGGTGATCAGCGCCTCGCGCAGCGCGGCGGTGATCACCTCGCTCGACGAGCGGTGGGCGATGATCACCGGTTCCTGTTCACGACCGCCGGTGTGGAACTCCCGCTTCGCGGTGAGGTTGGCGTGGCGGCGGCCGTCCGTGTGCGGCGGGGTGCCGGCGGTGGTGAGCCAGGGGCCGGCGTCGGCCATGCGCATCGCCCGGCCCGCGGCTTCCAGCCACAGCGCGCTGTCGTGGCGGCTGGCGAGCCACACGCGGCCGCGGATGCGCACGACGCCTTGGGCGAGGGCGATCAGCGTCCGGTGCAGGCGTGCGGGGTGGAAGGGGCGGCGGGCGGTGAAGTGCGTCAGGTGCACGCCGTGTGCGGACTCGCGGGGTGGGTGGCCGCGCAGGAGAGGACTGAACAGGTCGTCCACCTCACCGCGCCGAGCGTCGCGGTCGATCGCGGCCAGGAGCGTCGGCAC
The DNA here is from genome assembly GCA_049997955.1 of Umezawaea sp. cmx-9-4. GTDB lineage: Bacteria > Actinomycetota > Actinomycetes > Mycobacteriales > Pseudonocardiaceae > Umezawaea. Next base: position 8,675 of record JAEBDY010000032.1, read on the forward strand.
GTGCAGGTGCGCCACTTCCTGCCTGGATGCCGAGGGGTTGAGGCGGTCCAGGACTGCCTCGATTCGGTCATCGCCCGACGGTCAGGTGAGGACCAGGGCGTCGGCGAACTCGGCTTGACCTACGACCAGTTGCGACACGGTGCGGCGGTCACCGGGGGCGGCACTCAGACCGCGACCGGACAAGGAGTCGCGGCCGGTGGCGTCGGCCAGCCAGGTCGCCCGGTCCACGACGGTGACCACGGCGTCCACGCGAACCGGTTCGCCCTCCAAGGCCAGGCACACCGCCTCGGGCTCCAGAGCGGGGTCCAGGTGCACGACCACCGGGCCGGGCAGGGTTCGCAGTAGCGGGATCAGGTCCAGTCGCATGGTGCACGACACACATCCGTGCTCCAGGCGCAGTTCGGTGAGCAGCCCGTCGATCCAGCGGTGCACCACCCCGTCGGCGAGCCTGCTCAGGTCGTGGCGGACCAGGGTGGAACCGGGAGTGGCTCGCCACACCTCCTCGGCGACGCTGTGCTCACCGAGTCCGGCCACCAGCATCACCGAGTTCTTCATGCCAACAGCATAAATAGAAACGATTTTCATTTCAATGAATGGAGTGGGCTGATCGAGTTCTCGGTCTGCGTCATTCATGCGCATGGCCTAATGTCTCGTTACGTTCAGTTGTCAATGCTGGGACGTCCGGGTGAGGGCTTTTCGGGTGAAGCGGAAAGGCGGTCGATCATGACCACGGCGCATCTTGAGCACACCGATCACGGGCACGTCCACGGCGAGGGCTGTGGCCATGTGGCGGTGCCGCACGGCGACCACACCGACTACGCCCACGACGGCCATCTCCACCGTGCGCACGACGGTCACTTCGACGACTGTGAACCCGGTGGCCACGAGGCCCACGACGCCCACGACCACGCCCACCGCGAGGGCTGTGGCCATGTGGCGGTCCCGCATGGCGACCACACCGACTACGTGCACGACGGGCACCGCCACGCCATGCACGGCGAGCACTACGACGAGCACTGAGTCGCGCAAGGACGAACCCCGCATGGGGGCGTCGTGCTGATGCCCCGTGCATGGTGTCGATCGTTCACGGATAGCGCGGTCGGAGCAGCGACCACGAAGGTCCGCGACACCGTCGAAACGGTGCCGCGGACCCGGCTTCCCTGCGAGGAAGTTGTCGAGCGGTCGTGATCAGGGCTGCACGGTGAACGTGTAGCTCTTCTGTCCGCTGGTGACCGCGCCGCCCGCTGCCTTGGTGGCGGTGATCTCGAAGACGGCGGTGTAGGTGCCCGCCGCCTCGAACGCCCAGTTGGCGTGGGCGTGGGTGTTGACCGCCAGCGAGCGGGTGTCCGGCAGTCCGTTGCCGCTGTCGAACCAGACGGTCGGGGTGCCGAAGGAGCTCGTGGTGTAGACGCTGAAACCGGCGGGGCCGGTGACCGAGACCAGCTTCACGGTCAGCGTGTTGCCCTGCAGGGCACCGCTGGGAACGCCCGCGGTATCGAAGCCCGGCCACAGGATTCCGCTGACCTGGCTCTGCGGCAGGATCCAGACCGGGGAACCGGGCGTGCCCAGGAACGAGTAAGCGGCGCTGGAGGGCACCGTGGTCCGGCTCGCCGAGACGGCGTTGAACGTCACCGTCGACGGGTCGCGGTCCACTGCCGGGGAGACCGTGGAGTCACGGACGTCGAGCGTCAGCGCGCTGCCGGTCCAGTCCACGTCGAGGGCGTCGACGTGGCCCGAGGACAGGGTGACGGCCGCGTGGGCCGTGCCGGTGGTGAGCAGGGCGATTCCCGCAGCGAGCGCGGCGGCGGCGAGGCGGGCGATCATCGGTTCACCTTGAAGCTGTAGGTGGCGGGCTCGGACACGACCTTCTCGCCGGTGGCGGCGAGGGTCCCCGAAGCGCGGACGGTGACCTTGTAGGTGCCCGCGGTCTCGAACGCCCAGTTGGCGTGCTGGTGGTCGCCCGCGACCAGGTCGATGCGGTCGGGCAGGCCGTCGCCGCTGTCCACCAGCACGGTGGGCGCGCCGACGGCGTCGGTGGTGAAGATGCTGAAGTCGCCGGGACCCCGGACGCGCTGGACCTTCAGGCGCAGCGTGCCGTCGACGAAGACGCCGGGCTCGATCTCCTCGGCGGCGATGCCGGGCCACAGCAGGTTCGGGTCCTGCACCTGCGGCAACACCCACACCGGACGACCGGGTGCGCCGAGGAAGGCATAGGCGGGGTCGGCGGGCACGGTCGTGCGCGCCGCGGACTCGGCCACCAAGAGGACCTCGGACGGGGCGTACTCGGCCTCGGCGCCTTCGTCGTGGACGTGCAGGTCGAACGCGCCATCCTCGAAGGCCACGCCGAACACGTCGACGTGGCCCGAGTTGATGACGGTGACCGGTGTCGCGGTGGCGGGTGCGGCGACGAGGCCGGTGAGCCCGGTCGCCGCGGCCAGGAGCAAAGCGATGTGTGCAGTCGTGCGCACGGGTGTGCACTCCCATCGTGCGGGTTCGCGGTCCGAGTGGATCGCAGCGGAAGTGTTGCACACGATAATCATTATCAATACGACTGAATGGGTCAGCGTCGCCGAGCGCGGGATCGGCATTCGGGTGTGCAACGCCGCTGCGGTGGCGTCGGATGATCGGGTTGGTGTTTCGCCAAGTCCAGGGTCACGTGCGGTCCGGCGCCCGGCCCCGGTGCACCGTGAGAGCGGTGAGCAGGGCGAGATCCGTGCGGCTGCCCAACCACGCTGGGTCGGCGGGATCGAGCAGGCGCGACCAAGCCTCGACGTCATCCTCGGTGAGGAACCGTCGTGCCCGGTCGACCCGCGCGGCCAATTCGCGCACGACCGCGGCACGCACGTCGTCGGGCAGCGGTGCCGACACGTCCACCAGCGCGCTGCGGCTGCCGACGTCGACCAGACCCGCGTCGGCGAGGAGATTCACCCAGTCCCGGTCCGGCCGCGTCACCCCTGGGCGGTGTTCGAACCAGTCGGTGAACCAGCGGTTGTGCGCCTCGTCCAAGCGGATCTCCAGTCCCGGCCGTCCCACCCCGACATCCCAGGGCAGGCAGCGCGCGGGCAGTCCACCCTCGGCCAGCGCGAGCACGCCGCCGAAACTCAGGAGTCCGGCGAGCCCGGCGACGGCGGCACGCCAGTCCAACGCGTGGTGCACGCACGCCGACGACCACGCCACCGCCACCGGCTCCGGCAGGGGTGGCGGACCGTCGTCCAGGTCGTGGTGGACCGGCATGACACGCTCCGCCACGCCGGCCGCACGTACTGCCCGCGCCACCGCCTCGAGCATCTCCGGGTCGTGGTCCACCGCGTAGACCCGGCCGGAGGCGCCCACCGCGCGGGCCAAAGCGACCGTGACCGAACCCGCGCCGGGGCCGATGTCGGCCACCGCGTCACCGTGTCGAACAGGTAGATCGGCGAGCAGCGCGAGGTGGGCGTCGAGGAAAACCGCCTCGGCCTCGGCCGGGTTCTCCGTGGACGGACCTGGGGGATTGCGGCGGTCGTTCGACGTGGAGGTCATGGGCTTTGTTCCGTTCCCCGGTGTCGCGGCGCCGGTGGCGGTGGGTTCTTCGCGGTCTCGGCCCCGTCGAGCGGGCGACCGCGGCGCCGTCACGGGGAGGAGACGGCACCGCGGCACGACGGCCGCCGTCGCGGGGGGAGCGACGTGATGCGACAGCATCAGTGTTGCCAACGGCAATCATTGTCAACAGGGCCGGATGGCCGCTGTGTGTCGATCCGCTCAGTCTATTGGTAACGGTTGTCGTTTGTATTAGGTTCGCGGGGTCCCGTCGGTCCGACGACGGATGTCTGGAGGTTCGAGAACAGATGCGCCTGCGTGCGCCCTCACGGGCTGCCGCGTCCTTGTGCGCGGTCCTGCTCGCCACCACCGCGTGCACCTCCAGCAAGGTCGGAGGCGGAGGTGACGGTCTGTCCGTGGTCACGACCACCGAGATCCTGGCCGACCTGGTGCGCAACGTCGGGGGAGACCGCGTCCGGGTCGACTCGCTGGTGCCCCCCGGCGGCGACCCGCACTCCTACGAGCCCACGCCCGCCGACGCGAAGAAGGTCGCCGCGGCGGACGTGACGTTCACCAACCACCTGCTGCTGGAAGAGCAGCGACTGATCAAGGCCATCGACGCCAACGCCCGCGAGGGAACGCCGAACGTCTCGCTGGCCGAAGCGTCGGAGACCTACGGCGCGCACGTGATCCCGTTGGTGGAGAACGTCGGGCTCGACGTGCTGTGGCTGGGCCTGCGCGTGCGCGGCGACGGCAAGGCGCGCGGCGCCACGCGCACCTCGGAGGTGCAGCTGACCGCGACCGCCGTGGAAGGCCCCGGAAAGCTCGTGACCTACCTGACCGAATCCCTGGGCAAACCGGTGGTGTACTTCGACTCCGGTGACGGGATGTCCGATGTGGACTCCACCACCCTGCCTCCCGCCGCCCACACCCACCTCAACTGGGCGTTCACCGCACCGGGCACCTACCGCCTGACGCTGCGCGCGTCACTGCTCAACGACGGCGAGCAGAAACCTCTGGGAGAGGGCACGTTCACCTTCGCGGTAGGAGTCGACCCGACCGGCATCGCGGGCACCGTGCTGAACGAGGGGCACACCGACCTGACGGTCGACCTGGACAGCGGTGAGCTGTACACGTTCAACGACCGCGCCGGCGGCACCACCCAAGACGTCGTACCCGCTTCGCAGGCCGTCATCGAGGTGCCGAACAAGGCGATCACCACCGTGCCCGGCGACGCCCGCTTCGCGTTCCTGGGCACGGCGGGCGCCTCGGTGCACCAGCTGCCGCAAGCGGTGCTGGGCAAGCACGTGCACGGCGAAATCGACCCGCACCTGTGGCAGGACGTGCGCAACGGCCGCGCCTACGCCGAGCTGATGCGCGACACCCTGCGCGCGGCCGATCCCGACGGCGCCGCGGACTACGACCGCAATACCCGCGAATACCTCGCCCGACTCGACGAACTCGACGCGCAGGTCCGCCAGACCGTCGCGGCCGTCCCCCGACAACGCCGCCACCTGGTCACCACCCACGACGGGTTCGGCTACTTCGCCAGCGCCTACGACATGACCGTGGCCGGGTTCGTGGTGCCCAACCCCGCGCAGGAACCCAGCGTCGAGGACGTGCGCAAGCTGACCGAGACCATCCGCAACCTGAAGGTGCCCGCCGTGTTCATGGAACCCAACCTCGCCCAACGCGGTTCGGTGCTCAGCCAGGTCGCCCGCGACCAAGGCGTCGAAGTGTGCCTGCTGTACGGGGACTCCTTCGACGAGCGCACCCGCAGCTACGCGGACATGATGCGCCACAACGCGGAAGAGGTCGCCCGGTGCCTCGCCTGATCCAGGCCGTGCTTGCGGCTGCCACCATGCTGCTGCTCCTCCCGCCTGCCGCGCACGCCCAACCCGCCGCGCCCGTCGTCATCGCCGACGGCCACGTGGACCTCGGCCCACGCCTGGTCGACGGGAAGTGGACCGTCGAGATCCGCGACGACACCGGTGACGGACCGGTGTGGCGCAACCCTTCCGACGTGGTGCTCCAGGTCGCGGACGCGGCCAAGACGACCGTGCCCGACGACCCGGCCTACAAATTCCTCGGCACGCCGGGCGGCGAGATCTGGGTGTTGCCCCAGATCCAGAACCCCGACATCGTGTGGCCGGGGTGGAACACCCAGGACCCCAGCATCGCCGACGTCGTCGGCCGCGAGGTCGACTGGCGCCTGCACGGCGTCGAGGGCCCCGGCCGCTTCGAGCTGTTCCTCACCGGCAATTTTGGCACACCGGACACGATCTTCAGCAGCGAGCGGCCCTACCCGCAGGAAACCGGTGTCGAAGCGGGCACCCACGTGCACGGCAACTGGGTGTTCACCGCACCCGGTTCCTATTCGCTGGACGTGGAGATGGCCACCGCCGACGGTCGTGGCGACCGCGCGACGCTGAAGGTCCACGTCGGACCAGGTGATCCGGCAACGGCGTTCCCCACGGCCGAGTCCAGCACTTCACCTTCCGGCACAGTCGCGGCACAACCCGCCGATACGACCACCGGTAGCGGCCCTTCGTCGATGTGGATCCTGGTGGCCGGCGGTGTGCTCGTACTCGGGGTGGCCGCGGTACTCGTCGTCCGGTCCCGTCGCACCGAAGGGAGCAGCGATGACTGACACGGTGCTGGACATCTCCGGTGTGGCCGTGCACTTGGGCGGCCGTGAAGTCCTGTCCGATGTGGACTTTCGCCTGCGGCGCGGTGAACTGGTTGGCTTGATCGGCCCCAACGGCGCCGGCAAGACCACGTTGCTGCGCACCGCCCTCGGACTGATCCCGATCCACCGCGGTTCGATCGTCGTCGACGGCCGCACGCCGCGACAGGCACAGGGCTCGCTGGGCTACGTGCCGCAACGCCACGAGTTCGCCTGGGACTTCCCCATCACGGTCGAAGGCGCGGTCGCCACCGGCCGCACCCACCTGACCGGGCTGCTGCGCCGCCGCACCACCCGTGACCGCGAGGCAGTAGCCGACGCCCTGGAACGCGTCGGCATGGCGGACCTGAGGACCAGGCCGGTCGGCGAGCTGTCGGGCGGTCAACGGCAACGGGTCCTCGTCGCACGAGCGCTGGCCCTGCGACCGCGGGTGCTGCTGCTCGACGAGCCGTTCACCGGCATCGACGCCCCCACCCAGGAGCTGCTGAGCACGTTGCTGACCGAGCTGCGCGACGAGGGGGTGGCGGTATTGATGACCACCCACGACCTCGCCGCAGCGACGACCCTGTGCAGCCGGCTGTGCCTGCTCAACCGCGTGGTCGTCGCCGACGACGAACCGGCAGCGCTGGCCGACACCGACATCTGGCTGCGCACCTTCGGCCTGGACCGGTCCGAGCAACTGCTCAAGACGTTGGGGGTGACCAGGTGACCGCGTTCCTGGAGGCGCTGATCGCGCCGTGGGAGTACGACTTCTGGCGCCGCGCGCTGCTGGTGGTGCTGATGTCGGGCCTGGTGTGCGGCGTGATCGGCAGCCACGTCGTGCTGCGCGGCATGGCGTTCATCGGCGACGCGGTCGCGCACTCGGTCTTCCCCGGCATCGCCATCGCCTTCGTGCTCGGCCTGGACCTGGTGCTCGGCGGCGCGGTCGCCGGTGTGATCACCGCGCTGCTGATCGCGGTGTTCACCCAGAACCGCAGGCTCAAGGAGGACTCCGTCATCGGGATCTTCTTCGCCGCCTCGTTCGGGCTGGGCATCGTCATCCTCAGCACCGCCCCCGGCTACGGCGGCTCGCTGGAGTCGTTCCTGTTCGGCTCGATCCTGGGCATCAGCGACTCCGACGTGGTCTCGGTCGCGGTGATCGGAGCGGCGGTGCTGGTGTGCACGGCGCTGTTCAACAGCCGGTTCACGGCCGCGACGCTGGACCGCGAACAGGCCAGGGCGGTCGGCCTGCCGGTGTTCTGGCTGGACGTGGTGCTGCACGTGATGGTGACCCTGGCCATCGTCATCTCCCTGCAGGCCGTGGGCAACGTCCTGGTGCTTGCCCTGCTGGTCACCCCCGCCGCCGCGGCGCGCCTGCTCACCGACCGCCTGGGCTTGATGATGCTGCTCGCCCCGCTGATCGGCGCGGGCGGCAGCGTGCTGGGCCTCTACCTGTCCTACGCGTTCGACCTGGCCGCAGGCGGTCTGATCGTGCTCACGCTCACCGCGGTGTTCCTGCTGTGCTGGTTCTTCGCGCCGCGCCATGGCCTGCTCACCCGGCCCCGCAAGGCTGCCACCGCCACCACTCCTGCCACCGTCCTCACCGAGGAGAAGTCGTGACCTACGCCCGAACCGGCGCGCTGCTCGGCGTGGCCGCCGCGCTGCTGATGACGGCACCGACCGCTGCCGCCGACCCGGCGCCGACCACGCCGCCCACCGAGCCCGTCGCGGACGCCGTGCTCGCGATTGAGGACGGAAGCCTGGAGCTGGACGCCGAACCAGAACCTCTTGCGGTCCCCGCGGCCACCGAGCGGGTGTCGCTCACCTGGAACACCACGGCCATCGAGCCCGGCACCGTCTTCGGCGACACCGTGAAGCTCCGCACCTCCGTCGCGGACGCCTCCACACCCGCCGCTCTCGACGCGGCAGCACACGACGAACCGGTCGCGGTCCCCGTCGCCTCCAGCGGCACGGTCGAGGTCGACGCGCCCCCGCCCGGCGAGCACCTGCTGCGGGTCGAGGCCACGGCCCACACCCTCGACGGCAACCCGCTGACGATCACGCACGACTACTCGATCCTGGTCGCCGAAGAAGCCCGACCCGCGATCGCCGCGCCACCACAACCGCTTCCCGAAGCACCGGCCACCGCCGCACAAGCACAAGCACAAGCGGAACCGCAGTCGCGGCTCGTGGCGGCCGCTCAGCCACCGCCCACCGCGACCGGCCGGGTCACCCTCGACCACGGCCACGTCGACGCCCTCGCGCCCCGCCTACTCCCGGACGGCCTGCACATCCAGGTCAAGGACGGCACGGCCACCGGCACGACGACCTGGCGCGAACCCGCCGACGTCGAGTTCGGCATCACCGCCGCCGCACGCACCGAACTCCCGGCACAACCGGTGCTGTCCTTCCTCGGCCAAGCGGGCAAACAGATCTTCCTGCTGCCGCAGACCCAGCAGGGCGACCTGCTGTGGACGGGCTGGTCCACCGAGGAACTGCGCCCGGCCGAAGTGTCCGGCCCGATGACGTGGACGCTGACCGCGGTCGACGGGCCGGGGGCCTTCGGCCTGTTCACCACCGGCTCGTTCGGCGCGCCGAACGTCATCTTCAACAGCACCGACGGCCTGCCGGACAACCACAGCGTCGCGTTGGGCACCCACGCGCACGCCAACTGGGCGTTCGCTGAACCCGGCCGCTACCGCCTGACGTTCGCCGTGACCGCTCCCGGCACGGGCGGCGGCACGCTGACCGACACCGAGACCTACACCTTCGTCGTCGGCGACGGCGCGACCGGCACGAACCAAGAGCAACAGCAGCAACAGCCCGGTACCACCGACCGGCAGACCGGTACGCCTACCAGCCTGGCGTCCACCGGTCCCGCGGCGGTGCCCGCCACCGCGGGCCTGGCGCTCGGCCTCATCGTGACCGGCGCCGCCGTTCTCGTGCTCACCCGCCGCCGTCCCGCCCAGGAGATCTCGTGACCACCCCGACCCGGACACGGGCCGCGTTCGCCGCTTTCGCGGTCACCGCGCTCGCCGCACTGGCTCTGACTCCTGCCTTCACCCCGGCTTTCGCTCAGGAAGCGGTGACCGTCGTCGATCAGGGGCACGTCGACCTGCTCGCCCCGGCGGTCGTCGACGGCGCACTGGACATCCGCTACAAGGACGGCGGCACCGAGCCGCCGACGGTCCGCGACCCCGAACGGGTCGTCACGCACATCAAGCCCGAGTCCCGCATCCAGGTGCCCGACATCCCCGAGTACGCCTTCCTCGGTCCGGTGGGCAGCGACCTGTGGCTCATCCCCGAGGTCCAGGACCCGAACGTGGTCTGGGCCGGGTGGAACACCGAATCCCTGACCGCCGACCAGGTCGACCCCGACTCGGTGCGCTGGACCCTGGACGCCATCGGCGGGGACGCCGCGGGCAGCCCCGCCCCCGGACAGCTCACCGTGTTCCAGACCGGCCCGGTCGGCGACCCCCTGCCACGGGTGTTCGACACCGCCCAGCCGCTCCCGCAGCAGTACCCACTGGTGCTGGGCACCCACGCCCACGCCAACTGGACGTTCTCCGCCGAAGGCGTCTACCGGCTCACCTTCACCGTGCGGGCCACCACCCCCGACGGCACGCCCCTGAGCGACACCACGACCTACGCCATCGCCGTCGGCGCGGTCGACCCCACCACCGTGAAACCCGGCACGGGAACCGACCCCACCACCACGACAACCACGACCACGACCACCGCGACAACAACCACGACGACCACGAGCGCAACCACGACCACGACCACGGGCACGACGACCTCAGCGCCTCCCACGTCGTGCATAGTCCTCAACGACGGCCACATCGACCTCATCGCCCCACGCATCCTCGACGGCCAACTGAGCACCCAGATCAAGGACGGCACCCAGGGGCCCGACCGCGCCGTGTGGCGCGACCCGGCCGACGTCGTGCTGCACCTGGTCCCCGCCGCGCGCAACACCGTGCCCGCCGACCCCGCCTACTCGTTCCTGGGCGCGCCGGGCGCACCGGTCTGGCTCATCCCGCAGACCCAGATCCCCGGCATCGTGTGGGCGGGCTGGAACACCGAATCCCTCAGCGCCCAAGAGGTCGACGGCGATGTCGACCTCCGGGTGACCGCGGTGGACGGCCCCGGACGCCTCGGCGTCTTCCTCACCGGCCTGGCACCCGTCGTGCTGGTCGACTCCGGAGACGGCCTGCCCGACACCACCGTCGTCCCGCTCGGCACCCACGCCCACGCCAACTGGGCGTTCGGCGGGGAGGGCACCTACCGGATCACCATCGAGGTCAACGCCACCCTCGCCGACGGCCGCACGGTCGCCGACAGCGACGTGTTCACCATCGCCGTCGGCGACGTCGACCCCACCGCCAGCGGCTCCTGCGCACCTCCGAGCAGCACACCCACCAGCACCACCACGTCCACTGGTACGGCCATCACTACTACTGGCCCGGTCCCGGCCACCGACCAGGGGCCGTCCGCACCCAAGCCGGTCGGCTTGGCGTCCACCGGTGTCGGCGGCGTGGGAACGGCCGTCTTGATCGCCGTCCTGCTCACCGCGACCGGCGCCGCCGCGCTGGTCCTCACGCGCCGCAGGCGAAGTAGCTGACGCGGATTTTGTGATGTCGCGGGGCGTGGACTCGTCGAGTCCACGCCCCGCGAGCGTTCAGCGTGCCAGCGGGAGACGAGCAATCGGGACCAGGTGCTCGTGGTCGTGGACTTCGAGGTCGTCCCACGGCGGCAGCGGGTCGTCCAACAGCCGCCACGCCGCAGGACCGGCGGCCACCTCGGCGTCGGTGAGCAACGCCGGGTCGAGCCTGCGACGGGGCTCGTCGCGGTCCAGGTCGACGCCGATGAACACCAGTTCCTGCCGCGCGGTGTGGCGGTCGAGGAGTTCACCGGGCTCGATGGACAGGTTCGGCCCAGCTTGCGACCACACGGCCAGGGTGTGCGGGTGGCTGGCGATGTGGCAGAACCCCTGCTGCGCAACACCTCCTCCCAGTCCTCCAAGGCCGCGGCGAGGCGTGCGGGGTGGAAGGGGCAGTCGGCGCGGTAGGTGACCGAGCGGATGCCGTACTCCTCGGTCTCCGGGGTATGGGAGCCAGCCAGCTCCGCGGCCCACCCCGGTGACGTGGCGGCGGTGACGGGGTCGTCGCGGCCGGTGTCGAGCACGTCGGCCATGTCCACCACGCCTCGGTGCGAGCGGATCAGCCGGGCGTTCGGTTTGAGCTTGCGCAGCAGGCCCTCGGTGGTGGCGAGCTGGTCGGGCGTGGCGAGGTCGGTCTTGTTGAGCACCAGCACGTCGGCGAACTCGACCTGGTCGACCAACAGGTCGGAGATCCCGCGCTCGTCGCCCTCGGCCGCGGCGAGGGCACGCTCGTCGAGCCGGTCGCCGCGCTCCAGTTCGGCCAGGAATCCGGAGGCGTCGACCACGGTGACCATGGTGTCCAGCCGGGCGTGGTCGGACAGGCTCGTACCGTCCTCGAAGGCCCACTCGAACGTCGCCGCCACCGGCATCGGTTCGGAGATCCCGGTGGGCTCGATGAGGATGGTGTCGAAGCGGCCTTCGCGGGCCAGCGCTCCAACGCTTTCCAGGAGGTCCTCGCGCAGGGTGCAGCAAATACAGCCGTTGGTGAGTTCGACCAGGCGTTCACCACCCCGGCCGGAGATCAGCGAGGCGTCGATGTCGACCTCGCTCATGTCGTTGACCACGACAGCCACCCGGCGTCCTTCGCGGTTGGCGAGCACGTGGTTGAGCAGTGTGGTCTTGCCCGCGCCGAGGAAGCCGGACAGCACCGTGACGGGAACGCGCGTATCGGAAGTCATGTCAACCCGGTGATTGTGGTGAAGGACGGTGCATGTCGGTGTGCCCCGCCGTCACGGCAGGGCACACCGAGGGGACCGTCGAACTGGTCGTCGAAGACGAAGAAGAACGCCATCGCGTCGACGCACAGGTCCAGCCTGACCGCGGTGGCGTCGGGGAAGCCGTAGGCGGCCAGCCGGGGCGTGTCCCATGAGGAGTACCAGTGCACGCCCGCCTCGTTGTGACCACGCTGGGCCAGCGCCAGGCAGTACGCGGTGACGTCCCTACTCCCGGACGACCCGCGAAGGTGAACCCGATTCGATCACCGCCCGCGATCGGCTCAGCGGCGAACCACCGGTCCGGCGGTACGGGTGGACCCAGAGTGGCGTCGAGGACCGCTACGGCACTCCATCGTGTACTGACGTGGGAAGACCGTTCTGTAGCAAGGTTGATTCGAGGCCGATCGGACTGCCGACGCGAGCGGTCGACGGCACGGTGGGAGCGGGTCGCACGGGGATGCGGGTGTGTCGGGAAGGCGACGACGTGACCCGTGCGGCGATAGTGCCCGCCACCGACGAAGGGGAAGGCGTTCACCCATGCCCGAGGAACCCGGCGCGTACGCGCCCGCCAACGGAATCCGGCTCTGGTACCGCGACGAGGGAAATCGCGACGGCGAGCCCCTGCTGCTGATCATGGGCTTGAACTCGCAGTTGATCCTGTGGCCCTACGAGGTCGTCGCGGCTCTGGGAGAACGTTTCCGGGTGATCCGGTTCGACAACCGCGACTGCGGCCTGTCGGACCGGATCAAGGCCGACGTCGACGGTCGCGACCCGCTGTACCACCTGGTCGACATGGCCGAGGACACCGTCGGCCTGCTCGACCACCTCGGCATCGGGCAGGCCCACGTCGTGGGCGCGTCGATGGGCGGCATGATCGCCCAACTGGTGGCCATCCACCACCCCGACCGCGTCCGCACGCTGTGCTCGATCATGAGCACCACCGGCAACCCCCTCGTGGGGCAACCGTCCAACGAAGCCCTCCAGAAGCTGCTGGCACCCACGCCCGAGGACCGCGACGAGGCCATCGAGCACATCACCGACATCTACCGCGTCATCGGCTCCAAGACCCACGCCGCCGCCGAGGAGGCCCGGCGCCACCGGCTCGCCGAAGCCTCCTACGACCGCAGCTTCTACCCGCAAGGGACCAAAAACCAGTTCGCCGCCATCCTCAACGCCCGCAACCGCACCGCCGACCTGGGCAAGTTGACCATGCCCACCCTGGTCATCCACGGCGCCGAGGACAGCCTGATCAACATCACCGGCGGACAGGCCACCCACAAGGCGATCCCCGACTCCGAGTACATCCCGTTGCCCGACATGGGTCACGACCTGCCAGAAGTCCTGTGGCCGAAGCTGATCGACGGCATCCTGGCCAACACAGCGCGGGCGGGCGACACCGTCGCGGGCAGCACGGTTGGATAGGCCCCGCCACCCTCGCAGTAACGAATCCGGTCTCGATCGGAACTTCCGCACCGCCACGTCCCAGGCGACGGCGCACGTCGCCGTGTGGCCGCGGCCGGGGTGCGCGTGATTTAGGCGGTCGCGGCACCCGGCCGGCAGGTGGGCTTCCCGCAGGCTGCGGAAAGCCGCAGGACGCGACGGTGCCGCGCACTCTCATTGTGGATCTTGCTGTGACATTACTTGAGGTTATCAACTGTTACTTCACCTGCGCGGGGCGTCAACGGGGGCGCCCTGCGTGCCGTCGAGGAGGCATTCGTGGCACAGGTACGACACGGCGTGGTGGTCAATCCCCCGTCCAGGGCCCATATATACCTCGCGGAGGATGCCGCTGCCTGCCTGGAGGCCGGGAAGTTCTTCCCGGCAGGGGAAGGCGGCCTTAACGACCCGTACGCGTCCGACGACGCGCGTAACGTCCAGCCGCCCCCGGACGGGCGGATCGCCAGCGCCGGGAAGGATTTCGCCGTCAAGCTCGACGCCCCGGACTCGGTGCAGCACTGGGAGAAGCACCGGGTAGCGGCCGGGCAGGCGCTGAAGGTCACCTGGAGCTATCACGCCGAGCACAAGACCCGTCGCTGGAACTACTTCCTCACCAAGGACGGCTGGAACCCCTCGGCGCCGCTGACACGAGCGCAGTTCGACCGCTCGCCATTCGCCACCTTCCAGCACGAGGGTCGGCCGTACTGGCAAGCCGACCTCGTGCCGAGCAACCCCACCACCCACAACCTCGCACTGCCCGGTAATCGTCGGGGGTACCACGTGCTCCTGGCGGTGTGGGAGGTCGCTGACACCAGCAACGCCTTCTACCAGGTCATCGACCTCAGCATCGCCTAGCCCACCGCAGATTCGACGGGATCGGCCCGGCCGCCCTCACTGGCGACCGGCCGACCCTGTCGAATTCCCTGAGGCAGACATGGAACCCACCCGAGTCCACTGCTCACACAAAGGGCGAGCGGGTCCATACCACAAGCCCGCGACCTGTTATCGACCTACGACTTTCCGGCGACGACATCCCCGATCGTCATCGGCTCGGGACTGTAAAACGAGCGGCTCTGTCCCACTTTCGGTGGTGATGGTTGCTGGTTAGCCGAGGAGGATGCGGTGTCGAAGTAGCGGGAAGCCTGCCCGGCCGTACATTTGTCGTTTGATCAGCTTGGATTTGGTGTTGATGCCTTCGATGGGTCCGGCGCTGTAGAGCAGGGTGAGTCCTGCGACCGCTGCGTCGTGGTCTTGATCGAGTCCGGTGAGGAACGGTTCGAGCTCGACGAGTCCGACGCCGCGGACGTTGATGATCCACTGGTCCAACTGCTCGCCGCGGCGTTCGCTCATCAGAGTCGCGAACACGCGGACCGCTTCGGCCAGTGCTGTCATCTCGGGGCAGGCAGCCACGAGTTCGTCGAGGTGAGCGCGTCTGCCGGTGGTGAGGTTGGTTGGCCGGGTCAACAGCCAGCGGGTCAAGCGGCGCGGTGATGGCATGATCCGGTCGCCGTCGAGACGCCCTTGGTTGATGTACCGGTAAAGCAGGTTGAGCCCGCCGGTGTAGCCAAGCTTGGTGATCTCCTCGAACAGACGCAGCACCGGGACGCCAGGATCGGCGGCCCGGCGGGCACGCAGGTGCTCGCGGTAGTCGTCGACCAGACAGGCACGGTACTGGGGTGGACGGCGCAACCGTTGTGGCTCGGGAACGCGGGCGTAACGTGTGATGGTATTGAGCGACAGGCCCAGCTGACGCGAACAATCGAGCGATCCGACACCGTGGTTTAGCAGGTTGTGCACGCTGTGCCAGCGTTCGAGCGTGGTCTGCTCACGGGTCAGTGCTTGCCGTTTCGGTCCGGCTTTCGCCCAGCAACCGCTGTGCGCGGCCACCAGCTTCTCAGCCACCCGCGCGAGACCGTGCCAGAGGTGCCATCGATCCGAAACCTGTGTCGCGGCGGGAAGAGATCGCCGGATCGCCTCGGCATAGGTCGTTGAGCCGTCACGGACGACGATCTCGACACCGGGATGGTCGGTGATCCACGCCGCCAAGGTGTCGGACTTGCGGTCCGGGAGCACGTCGACGCGTTCGTGGGTTGCCGCGTTGATCACGACGCTGGCATAGCGGTGACGACGACGCAACGCGAAGTCATCCACACCCAGCACGGCGGGCACCGGCTGTGTCGGCAACGGAATGCCTAACAGACAACGGATCGCGGTGTGGCGCGATAGCTGGATCCGCAAGACCGCCAGCAGTCGGGCGCTCGCTCGGCCGGCCAGTTCCCGAACCACCGCCCACACGTGGGTGGTCAACCGCGCGGTACGCCGCTGATAGCGTTCGAGGACACCGGGAACCTGTTCGCGGAAACTGGTGCGGCAGTCCGCCGTCGAGCACAGCAGCCGTCGTACCCGGACTTGCACGATCACCGAACGGCCGTCCACCGGCAGGTCAGCGACTGTCCGCTGGTGATAGCCATGCACGCGCGTCGAGCCCGCCCGGCAGTCCGGGCACGCGGCCGGGCCATCAGCCGTCCGGGCTCGCACCACGATCCGCTCGCTCTCGTCGGTCACAGCCTCGATCACCAGCGGCGACAACCTCGAAAACACCACCGCAGCGGCGACATCCACGTCCGGCATCCGACGATCTTGCCGTCAGCCCCACTCACCACCGAAAGTGGGACAGAGCCGCTCGTTTTACAGTCCCGCTCACACTTACGTGTAAGGCAGCTGCGGTTCAGTTGTGCGCCGTGTCTGGCGCCACCGTTCCTGGTTCGCCGCGCCACGTGGTCGGCTGATGCCACCGCTGGCTACGCCACGTAGCGCATGGCGGGTCTGAGTTCTCGACGCGGGCGGTGCAGGAGCTCGGGTGTGATCTGTGCGTAGCGAGCCTCGGCTTCCCAAGTGCGCGGCCGTGGTCGCAGGTCAGGCGACCCGGCCCAGACGCGCAAGCACCTGGGTGGTGCGGTCGTCGTTGGCCGGGGTGATCGCTGGTCGGCACATGCCGTCCATGTGCAGGGCTTCGCCGAAGCTGTTGGCGCCCTGCTCGATGCGATCAAGCTCGGCGTCGGTGAGGTCGGCGTCGAGGCCGGCGGCGCGGGCCAGGTCCCACCGGTGGACGTACATGTCCCACACGTAGAACTGGGTGATGGTCGCCCCGATCGTTGTCGGGCCGAAGAACCAGTCGATGGCCCGGTCGACGTGGTCGTCGTCGGCCAGGGCATCGAGCACGCGCCGGGTGTGCTCGGCCCAGGCAGCGACGGGGTCGGTGTCGGTGTCCGGTACGTCGCCGAGTTCTACGCCGTTCTTGGTCAGCGTCTCGTGCTGGGTCTCGATGAGGTGCCTGAGGATGTCCCGTGCGCTCCAGCCCTCGCAGGGGGAGGGCGCGTCCCAGGTCTGCGGCGGCACCGCCTCGACGACGGCGGTCAACGGGCGGAGGGCGGTCGCGTACTGCGTCGCGGTGTCAGTCATGTGTGGGACCGTATGGGCATGGCCGTAGGAAGGACTTGATGAAACCCGACACCGGCACCGAGGTCAATGCCGAGACTGGCGTCGTCGTGAGCACGGTGCGCCGCGGCCCGGAAGAACTGGCGCACCTGATCGGCCCGCACGAGGCCTTTCACCGGACGTACCGGCACGCTCCGAGCAGCGATCTCACCGTTCTGCTGCGCCGGTTTTGGGTCCGCGTCTGGTCCGTGCCGCCGGGGAACGAGGCGCCACAAAGGACACTGCAGGACCCCGTCTGCCTGGTGGTGATCAGTAGTGACCACGCGCGCTTCTACGGTGTCGCGCCCGAACTGTCGACCACGACGCTCATGGGCGATGGGTGGGCTCTCGGACTGGTGCTGGCACCGGCCACGGGGTACCTGATCACCGGCCCGAGGGAGTCCCTCAACGACCGCTATGTCGATCTTGAGGAGGTGCTCGGCGACGGCGGGCGGGCCCTCGTCGACCGGGTGAGGAGCCTCATGGCACCCGACCCGCACGATCCCGCGGCCCATGAGGCCGCCATGAGCGAGTGCGAGGACGCCTTGCGGTGTTTCCTGCCCCTCGATGCCGACGGTGAACTTGTCAACGCCCTGGTCGCAGCGGTCGAGAACGATCTGGGGCTCCTGCAGGTCGCGCAGCTCTGCGAGCAGTTCAGCCTGAGCGAGCGGACCCTGCAACGCCTCCTGCGCCGCCGCCTTGGGCTCACGCCCAAATGCCTGATCCAGCGGCGGCGCCTGCAGGAGGCCGCTGAGCGGCTACGCAAGGTGAACACCACTCAGGCCGACTTGGCCGCCGCCGTCGGCTACGCCGACCAGTCGCACATGATCCGGGACTTCCTGCACGTCACCGGAACGACCCCTGGGCAATTTGTCGCGGCGCCGCAGTCATGACCCCTGCGCGGGTGCTGGCCGAAATGCCATCCGTGCCGGTTAGGTGGCATAGCGGTATTCGTTGAGGATGCTGCGCAGTTGCCGCGACGTCTGGTTGGGCGCGCCGATGGCGCCGGGCGCCTCGGAATTTGTCAAGGTGAATGAGACCAGTGGATGTTAGGCGGCTTAAATGTGGGAACAACACCGCGAACTTCGCCGTCAGTAACGCTTGGGTGTCCTCGGGCACGCGCATGCTGACAAGCATCGCAGGTGGAAGCTGAAACCTACGATTTATTCCTCTGCAAGCCCTTAGCTTGAGTTTTATGGTCTCGGGGCTCGACGGGGCACCCGGTTGATCATGGATGAAGCCCTTGGTTGATCATTCTTCTTGCGACAGAAGGAAGATCACAACCAAGGGCTTCGATGATCAGTATGCAC
>JAEBDY010000033.1:0-24274 GCA_049997955.1 Umezawaea sp. cmx-9-4
GGGGACCGGTTTGGACGCGGCGTGCCGGATCGTGACGCTGGAGGATCAGCTCCAGGAAGCCAAGGACGCCAACAGGTCCCAGCACCAGGTGGGCGATCCCTACCCGCCACTACGGGGCGTGTGACCCGTCGATCCAGACGATCGAGTGACCAGGTCAGGTCAGCACGGACGCCGCTCAGGCGACGCCTCCGTGCTGATCCAGCCGCGGCGCTGACCCGGAAGCACACGGCAGGGAGGAAGTTCTGTGCTGATCACGTCGGGGATCGATCTTCCGCCGGGCGTCGACCACGCCCCCGACACCGCTGTCGTCACCGTCTCAGGTGAACTGGACGCCACCACCGCACGGCACCTCCAGGACTACGTGGACCACGTCGACGAGCGCGTCCTCGTGCTCGACCTCACCGGAGTGACGTTCTGCGATTCGGTTGGCCTCGCGTGCGTGTTGCAAGCGACCCGTCGCGGCATCGACGTTCGAGTGGTCGGTTCCCGGCAGGTGACCAGGACGATCTCGCTGACCGGAGCGGACTCCGAGATCCCGCTCTTCGATTCGGTGTCGGACGCCCTCCGCGGGCACAACGGCCGACACGTTCGCCCCGTTTGAGTTCGACCGGGCTGTTCGCCTGACGCCTGGTGGACGATCGTCTTCACGACGTTGCCCGCTGGGCGTGCTCCGACACCAGTCGGATCGGCGAGCCCGCACAGGTCTCGGTGCGGCACCCCCGGCCGCGCACCGGTCGTTCGGCGTCAGGCGGGCGAAGCGGTGTCCATGTCGGCACCGTTGTCGGCTTGGCGATGGGTGCGGTCGATGCCGTGCCAGTCCAGGCAGAGGACGGTGGCGTCGTCCTGGAGGTGATCGCGGTAGGCGCGCCTCACGGCCCTGGTCGCCGCCCGCACCACCTCCCTGGGGTGCAGCCCTTCGGTGTCGCGAAGGAGCGCGGGCAGGTCGACGCCTTCGGCGTTGCGTTCGAACATGCCGTCGGTGAGCAGCATCAGCCGGTCTCCGGGGCGCAGGTCAAGCCGTTGCACCCGGTAGGGGCACGGCATGACGCCGAACAGCAGGTCGATCTCCAGGTCGAGCTGCATCACCACGCCGTCGCGCAGCAGCAGCGGTGCGGGGTGGCCGGCGTTGACCAGTTCGACCGCTCCGGCGTGCAGGTCCACGCGCAGCAGCATCCCGGTCGCCAGCGATCCCCGGCTGTGGCCGAGCAGCGCTTGGTTGGCCTGCTCCGCTTGCTCGACCAGGCTGACGCCCGCCCGGCGGGCCCTGCGCAGCGCGCCGACCAGCAGGGTCGCGGTCAGCGCAGAGGCCACGTCGTGGCCGACGGCGTCGGTCATCGACAGGTGCAGGGAGTCGCGGTCCAGGGCGTAGTCGTAGGTGTCGCCGCCGATGTCGTGGGCGGGTACCAGGGCGCCTGCGACGGTGAACTGGGCGGCCTCGCAGCAGGACGCCGTGGGCAGCAGCTGGTGTTGGATCTCCGCGGCCAGGCTCATCTCCGTGGTGCGCCTGCCGGTGTGGTAGAGGTCGGTGAAGCGGCGGTCGGTGACGATGACGTAGGCCAGAGCGTGCGCGGCCTCGCCCAGCTGTGCCAGCATCTCGTCGTCGAGCGAGGGCACGGTCACCTCCAGCACGCCGACGCAGTCGCCGCGGTTGGTCACGGGCAGCACCACCCGGACCCCGTCGCCGTCCCGCTCCTGCCACGGCCGCTGGGTGCGCAGCACCTCCTCGTAGGCGCTGTCCTGGAGGTCGACGCTCTCCACACCGCCGCTGCCGAGGTCCCGCGTGGTCGAGGCCAGCCGCACCAGTCGTTCGTCGCCCACGTCGATCAGCAGGAACGACACGTCGAAAGCCTCGAACCGCTTCGCGAGATCGCGCGCGACGACCTCGATGGACTCCACCGGCGGTGCGCTCTCGGCTGCCGCCAGCACATCACCCGGTCGCAACACATCACCGTTCACGGCAACCTCCGAGCAGTTGTGACCACCCAACCACACCGGGCTCGAACGCGACGAAGCCACCGGCGGTTCGCGGACCGCGCCTCCGACCCGACCGCCGCCGCTGCCGGGTCGTCCGCACCGCGCGGGTTCACCAGGGTGGGCGGGCGGCAAGAATCCACTTGCCGGGTTTCAGGTGAGCAGCAGCGGAAATACTCCGGGAACGCTCGTTCGCCTGGAAGGCAAGCCCATGACCTCGTTGTCCGATCCCACCACGCGCGTTCCCGGTCCCGAACGGGGCAGCGACTTCGCGCGCCTGACCCGTGAGCTCAAGGAAGCGGGCCTGCTGGACCGGCGCCGCGGCTACTACATCGCGCGCATGGTGATCAACGTCCTCCTGCTCGCGGCCACCGGCCTGGTGTTCGTCCTGGTGGGCGACTCGTGGTGGCAGATGTTGACCGCGGCGTTCCTGGCGGTGGTCTCCACCCAGTTCGCGTTCATCGGCCACGACGCCGGGCACCGGCAGATCTTCCGCAGCCACCGCCACAACGACATCGTCGGCCACCTGCACGGCGGCGTCACCGGGATCAGCTACCAGTGGTGGGTCGGCAAGCACACCCGCCACCACGCCAACCCCAACCACGAGGACCACGATCCCGACATCGAGATCCACGCCATCGCGTTCAGCCGCGAGCAGGCGGGCGACAAGCGCGGCGTGTACCGGTGGATCACCAAGTACCAGGCGTTCCTGTTCTTCCCGCTGCTGCTGGCCGAAGCGGTCGTGCTGCGGCTCTCCAGCCTCCAGGCCGTGTGGCGGCGCGAGGTCAGCCGCCCGTGGCTGGAGGGCGCGTTGCAGGTCGTGCCCCTGGCGGGGTACCTGGTCGCGGTGTTCTGGGTGCTGTCCCCGCTCCAGGCGGTCGCGTTCATCGCCGTGCACCAGGGCCTCATGGGCGTCTACCTCGGCTGCTCCTTCGCGCCCAACCACAAGGGCATGCCCATCATCGCCGCGGGCCAACGCCTGGACCACCTGCACAAGCAGGTCCTCACCTCCCGGAACGTCACCGGTGGGAAGTGGGTCGACGCGCTGCTGGGAGGGCTCAACCACCAGATCGAGCACCACCTGTACCCGCACATGCCCCGCCCCAACCTGCGCCGGGCCCAGCCCATCGTCGAGGACTTCTGCGCTCGGCACGCCATCCCCTACAGCAAGGCGGGCATGCGCGCCTCCTACGGCGAGGTCCTGCGCCACCTCCACGACGCGGGCGCGCCCCTGCGGCACCCCGCTACGCCGCACACGGGACGGTGATCGACCGCATCCCGCTGGCGGGGGCGGGGCAGGTGTCCCTCGCCCTCGCCCTCGACGCACGGAGTCCGCAGCTGGGGGCGGTGCGCCGCTGGGTCAACGAGGTCTTGGCCGACCTGGGCGACGACGACCGGGACGACTGCGTGCTCCTGGTGAACGAGCTGGTGAGCAACGCGCTCGACCACGCCGGTGGCCCTCGTCGTCTTCGGCTCCGCTGGTCGTCGGTGCCGCTGGTCGTCCGTGTCGAGGTCGATGACGGGTCACCCGATGAGCTGGTTCTCGGCCGGTCGCGCCTGGAGGGCTGCCGCGGCCGGGGGTTGATCATCGTCGAGCGCCTGTCCAAGGAGTGGGGCGTCGACGCCCGCACGGAGGGCAAGACCGTGTGGGCCGAGATCGCCTGCTCGTAGCCGAGGCGTCGTAGCGGAACCCTTCACGCCCTGATGACCCGTCGCGTCAGCGATCACGTCATTCCCCGCTGCTCGACCCGAGGCGTCGCGCGCGGGTGTTCAGGTCGCACGCGTGGTGGGTGTTGCTCGCCAGTCGAGCGGCGTGGATGTAGGCCGCCCGCGCGGCATCGAGGTCGCCCGCCCCCTCCAGGAGGTGGGCCCTGGCCGCCTGCAGCCGTCGGTCCCGGACCAGGCGCGGGTCGTCGAAAGCGTCGAGCAGCGCCAGGCCCGCGGTGGGCCCGTGTGTCGTCCGCGTCGTCGGCGCCCGCGTCTGCGGGTGGGCCCGTCCAGTCCCTTGGCAGCACCCGGCAGGCGGTCGTGGCCTCGCGCGGCCGCCGAGCCTGTTCGGCGCGCAGCAGGTCGATCAGCTTGCGCGAGGCGACCCTTAGCAGCCAGGCGTAGGGCTGCTCCGGGACGCCGTTGTCGTGCCAGCGCCGCGCCGCGACCAGCAGCGCCTCCTGGACCGCGTCCTCTGCGGAGTCGAATCGGCCGTAGCGCCGCACGAGCGCGCCGAGGACCTGCGGGGCGAGCCGCCGCAGCATGTCCTCGCATCGTCGCTCATGGCGCCGGTCAGATGTCGTCGGTGTCGTGTTCGGACCCCGTGAGCGGCCGGATCACCACCCCGGTGTCGGCGAACGGGCCGTCGGACATCCACCCGGCGCGGGGTTAGGTGTGAAAGCGGTTCGGCTTGGGTAGATGAGTCCTACTTGGACCGGACAGGGGAATGGGATGAGCGAAGCAGATCACGTCTGGCGTGTCACCGCGGCCGAGCGGGAGCACGAGGTGGAGATCGACCACAGCGCGATGACCGGCAAGATACTGGTGTCCGTCGATGGCGACCAGGTGGGGGACGGGCGCCTCTGGTTCTCGAAGAAGGAGATCGACTTCGAGGTGGGCGGGCTGCCCGCGCGGATCGAGGTCGAGTACGCCTACTCGGGCCTTGCGGTCCAGAGCAGCCTGCACGTCGACGGCAAGTACGTGGAGCCGCTGCGGTAGTGGCGCAGTCGACCACCTGCCCGCTGCTCGTGCCGGTCGGACCGGCACGAGCAGCGGACGTCGCGTCAGGCGACGGCGGTTCCCTCCAGTTCGACCACCTGGCCGGGGATCGCCAGCCGTGCCACCCCGAGCATCGTGGTGGTCGGCGCCACCCCGGCGGCGCCCAACCGCGACGCCAGCACGCCGTAGTGCGGGAGCAGCAGGTCGACGTCGGTGGTGTAGACGTTGAGCCGGACGAGGTTCGCCAGGGACATCCCGGCCTCGCCGAGAACGGCCTCCAGGTTGTCGAGGCTCAGCGCCAACTGCGCAGCCACGTCGCCGTCGTGCTGGGGCCTGCCGTCGCCGCTCATCGCGGTCTGCCCGGAGCAGTACAGGGTCCGGGTGTGCCCGGAGACGATCTCACCCTGGTTGAACCCCATCTCCAGCGACCACGTCACCGGGTTGACGGCCGTGCGTTCCACTGCCACATCAGCTCCATTCGATTCATCGGGAGTACGTGCGTCCAGCGGCTCGGCAGCCGCTTCCTCAACGCCGTCCCGATGAGCTTCGCAACGAATCACGACATCCTGTGTCGTGTATTTCGGTAGGGTTCGCGTGTGCGCGCCGACCGGTTGGTCTCGCTGGTCCTGCTGCTGCGCCAGCGCGGTCGCCTGACCGCGGACACGCTGGCCCGCGAGCTGGAGGTGTCCACCCGCACCGTGCTGCGCGACATCGAGGCGCTGTCCGCGGCAGGCGTCCCGGTCCACGCCGAACGCGGCAGGCACGGCGGGTTCGCGTTGCTGCCCGGTTTCCGGACCGAGCTCACCGGGCTGAACCACGACGAGGCACTCGCCCTGCTGACCGCCGGGTCAGGGCGCGGCGGGCCCGCGTTCGGTCTCGGCTCGGCGCTCGCGTCGGCCATGCGCAAGGTGGTCGACGCGCTGCCCGAAAGCCATCGGGTGACCGCGAGCGACGCGGTCGGGCGATTCCTCGTCGAGCCGGAGACCGACCTGCTCTCGCGTCGGCCGGTGACCGAGGAGGTGCCCCGCACGACGATGGTCGAGGTCCGGCGCGCGGTGCTCGCCGGGCACAGGCTCCGAATCCACTACGCGGCCACGGGCCAGGAGCCCCGGTGGCGCACGGTGGACCCCATCGGCCTGGTCACCGTGCGCGACCGGGGCTACCTGCTCGCCACGAGGTCCGGCGCGGACCGCACCTACCGGCTGTCACGGGTGTGGGCCGCCGAGGAACTCCCCGAACCGGCGCAGCGACCGGACCGGGTCGACCTGGACCGGGTCTGGCGAGAACGCTGCGCGCGGTTTCTGTCCGACGGTCACCTCACCGTGCTGGTGCGGGTGAACCCGGTGCGGCGGGAAGACCTGCTGACCGCCGCGCTGGCCGTCCGCGCCGAGGAGCCGGACGCGGACGGCTGGCTGCGGCTGGAGGTGACGTACCAGGATTCACGGCACGCCGAGTGGGCGCTGTGGCAGCTCGGCACGGACGCGGAAGCCCTGGCCCCGCCGTCGTTGCGCGCCTCCCTGCGCGACCGCGCCGTCGCCGTCGCCACCCGCTACGAAGCGTCGTCCTGAGTCGCGGAGTTCGCCGCCGACGACCGCATCGGGGTGTCAGCGGCGGGCTTCGATCTTCAGGTCACCACGGGTGACCTCGCGGATGTGATCACTGGCGAGCAGGTCGTGCGGGGAGCCGAGCTCGATCGCGCTGGCCTCGTCGAGGCGGGCCAGCTGGGGTGCGGTGAGGTCGACCTCCAGCGCACCCAGGTTGTCCTCCAGTTGCGCGGGGGTGCGTGCGCCGATGATCGGCGCCGTCACGCCGGGGCTCCCCAGGCTCCAGGCCAGCCCGACCTGGGCGGGCGTGCGGCCCAGCTCCGCGGCGACCTCCCGCACGACGTCGGCGATGGCGAGGGTGCGCTCGGTGAGCATGCCCAAGCCGACGTTGAAGTTCTTGCGGGTGCCGTCGCCGGGTCCGGCGCTCGTCGCGGTCAGGTCGGCGCGGCTGTACTTGCCGGTGAGCAGGCCGCCCGCCAGCGGTGAGTACAGGGTCACCCCCAGCCCCATCGCCCGTGCCATGGGGATCAGGTCGCGCTCCGCGGTCCGGTTGACGAGGTTGTGCTCGACCTGCAGCGCGACCAGCGGCGACCAGCCGCGCAGGTCGGCGATCGCCTGCATGCGCGAGACCTCCCAGGCCGGGACGTTCGACATCGCCACGTACAGGACCTTGCCCTGCCGAACCAGGTCGTCCAAGCCGCGCAGGACCTCCTCCACCGTCGTCGTGAAGTCCCACACGTGCAGGTGGAGCAGGTCGATGTAGTCCGTGTCCAGCTGCCGCAGACTGGCCTCCACCGACGCGAACAGGCTCTTGCGGTGAGGGCCCCCGGAGTTCGGGTCGCCGGGCCTGCGCAGCGTCGTGTACTTCGTCGCCAGCACCAGGCTCTCGCGGTTGTCGCGGGCGAACTCGCCCAGCAGGCGCTCGGAGCTGCCGCCGGTGTAGGTGTTGGCGGTGTCGATGAAGTTGCCGCCGCGCTCGACGTAGGTGTCGAACAGCTTGCGCGCCTCGTGCTCCTCGGCGCCCCAGCCCCACTCGGTGCCGAAGGTAGCCGTGCCCAGCGCCAGCGGTGAGACCCGCAGCCCCGAGCGGCCCAGCAGCCGGTAGGTGTCGAGGGTGAGCGACATCGTGTCCTCCTGTGCTTGCGGTCCCTTGCGGAGAGGAGTCTGCGACCGTCGCGAGCTGCGGATAAGGGAAGGAAGTTCCTGGGAAGGGCAGTCCTACCCTCGGGTAGGATCGGACGCGATGACACGCACCGTGGACACGACGCAGGAGCTCGCCGCGTTCCTGCGGAGCCGGCGCGAAAGCCTCGACCCGCGCGACTTCGACCTCCCGTCGCGCCGTCGGTCCCGGCGGACCCCCGGACTGCGCCGGGAAGAGGTCGCCGAACTGGCCGGGGTCAGCATCGACTACGTCGTGCGACTGGAACAGGCCCGCGGGCTGCGGCCGTCGGCGAACGTGGTGGAGGCACTGGCCAAGGCGCTGCGCCTGGCCCCCGACGAACGCGCCTACCTCTTCAACCTGGCCCGGCAGCGCCCGCTCGACGCCGACGAGCCCGCCACCGCAGCGGCACCGCCGCTGGCCAGGCTGGTCGCCGACCTGTCGCCGTTGCCCGCCATGCTGATGAACCACCGCTACGACATCCTCGCCTGGAACGACGAGATGGCGAAGCTGCTGCTGGATTTCGGCACGCTGCCGCCGTCGCAGCGCAACTCGATGTGGCTGTGCCTGCTGCACCCGGAGATTCGTGAGCTGTACGTCGACCGCGACAGCGTGGTGCGGGAGGGCGTCGCCCACCTGCGCGCCGCGTGGGCCGCGCATCCGGGGGACCGGGTGCTGAACGACCTCATCGCCGAGCTGACCGCGGGCGTCGAGGAGTTCGGGCGGCTGTGGACCCGGCAGGACGTCAAGGTGAAGGGCCGAGGGCGCAAGGTGGTGCGACATCCTCGAGCGGGTGTGGTCGCGGTGCACTTCGAAGTTCTCACACCACTTCAGGATCCGGATCAGCTGCTGGCGATCTACCGCGCGGCGGACGAGGAGAGCCAGTCGGCGTTGGACCGGTTGTGGGCTCGATGAAGGCGGATGGCCCTTTCGTCCGCGGTGGCGGTTCGCCGAGGCGTCGCGTTCGAACCGCAGGGCGTCGCGTGCACGTGACCGTCGGTGGCGCACAGGTGTTCCAGGGAGGTTGACGCCCACGTGGAGTCAGACGTCGAGAGACCCCGTACCCGGTGGAGGAGTTCGGCAGTTCGTCCACCGTCTGATGGATGCCGTCCGCGGGCCGCGCGAAGTCCTGGCGCCAAAGGACTTCGCCGACCTCGTCCAAGGTCGAGGACCGCGACACGGCCGTTTCAGTACCGACTTCCGGCAGCGGGCGAGTCCTGTTCGGACACACGATGAGGGCGTAGCGAGTTCGGGGGGAGCCGCGGCTCCCCCCGAACTTGTCACCCCACGGACGAGCGGGCCACGGGGAAGTCGAAGTAGGTGTCGGGGAACGGTTCGCCGCGCAGGGTGAAGTGCCACCACTCCTCGGCGAGGTTGCCGAAGCCCGCCGCGTTCATGGCGTTCACGAGCAGGTCGCGGTTCTGCCGTGCGACACCGGTGATCCGGGGGTCGGCGGTGTGGGAGAGGGTGTCGAAGCAGTCGTACCCGGTGCCCATGTCGACGGTGTTGTCCGGGAAGCGCACGCCGACCGGCGCGTAGCAGGGCTTCAGGGTCTCGCCGGGCACGTACGGCCGCTGCGGCGCGGGGGGCAGCCGCACCAGCGTGACGTCGAGGGTGCTGCCCCGGCTGTGCCCGGAACGCGCGGCGATGTAGCCGTCGAGGAACAGTCTGGTCTTGTCGACCCGCGGGTAGAACTCGGCCTTCATCGCCGTGTCGTCGAGGTCTTCCGCCCAGCGGACGAAGTGGTCCACGGCCCGCTGCGGGCGGTAGCAGTCGTAGACCTTCAGGGTCAGGCCGAGCGGACGCACCCGCTGCTGCACGGTCCGCAGCGCCTTCGCCGCCTGCTTCGTGAGCAGGCAGGTCGGTTCGAGGTAGCCGTCGATCGGGACGCCGACGAAGTTGTGGCGGGTGGTGTAGCGGATCTCCTGAACGATCGTCGGGTCGACCGACCTGAGGGCGACGAACCCGGACTGCCCGGTCTCCGCGGAGGCCGGGACGGGGGCGAGGACGAGGGCCAGCGCGGCCAGCGGGGCGCACAGGTTTCGGAAACGGCTTCGCATCACGCAGGTGGTTCTACCGTGTGCGACTCGCCCGCGGCGCTAATGAGACGGGAGTTTCGCGGAACGGCTGGTGGTCTGCCACGTGCGAGGTGGGTGCCAGCTGGTGACTTGCGCCTCAAGCGGCTTGAGGCACCACAGTGGCCCCCGTGAACGACCACGAGCTGGACCCCATCGGAGACGCCGCGCCGCAGCGGACTGAGCGTGAGCGCCGTCCGGTTCTACGCCGCTGCCGGGATCGTCGAGCCCACGGGCCTCAACGCGGCTGGCCACCGGATGTACGACGCCCACGCCATCGCCGGGCTGGAACTCGTCCGCACCCTGCGCGAGCTGGACACCGACCTGGACGAGGTTCGCCGACTGCTCGACGGCGGCACGACCTGCTCGTCACGCACCTGGAGGTCGTCGAGCGCCAGGAGCGCTGTCGGGCACACCGCTCACCCTGGAGGACCGCGCCGTTGGCGACGCGCGGCGCTGGAGGTGAAACCCAAGCCGGAGAACGCGTATAGGGTGGATCCCATGCTCGATCTCGAAGCCATCAGGAGCGCGGCCAAGCGAATCGACGGGGTCGCCCACCGGACTCCCGTCCTGACGTCCTCCACGCTCGACCAGCGCACCGGCACCACCGCGTTCCTCAAGGCGGAGAACTTCCAGCGCGTGGGCGCCTTCAAGTTCCGCGGCGCCTACAACACGATCGCCCAGCTGACGCCCGCGCAACTCGGGACCGGCGTCGCCGCGTACTCCTCCGGCAACCACGCCCAAGCGGTCGCCCTCGCGGCCAAGCTCCTGGGCACGAAGGCCGTCATCCTGATGCCGGAGGACACCCCACCGTCCAAGGTGGACGCCACCCGCGGTTACGGCGCCGAGGTCATCACCTACGACCGCTACACCGGCGACCGCGTCGCGCTGGGCAAGCAGCTCGCGGAGGACCGGGCCCTGACCCTCATCCCGCCCTACGACCACCTGCAGGTCATGGCCGGTCAGGGCACCGTGGCGCTCGAACTCCTCGAAGAGACCGGTCCGTTGCACGCGCTCGTCATCCCGATGGGTGGCGGTGGGCTGATGGCGGGCTGCGCGACCGCGACCAAGGGCCTCCACCCGAACACCCGTGTCATCGGCGTCGAACCCGAGCAGGCGAACGACACCCAGCTGTCCCTGCGGAGGAACGAGCGCGTGCGGATCCCCGTCCCGCGCACCATCGCCGACGGGCAGGCCACCGACATCCCCGGCGAGCTGACCTTCTCCGTCAACCAGCGCCTGGTCGACGACATCATCCTCGTCAGCGACGACGAGATCCGCGAAGCGATGCGGTTCGCGTTCGAGCGGCTCAAGATCGTGCTCGAACCGAGTGGCGCGACCTCGCTCGCCGCGCTGCTCAAGGGTGACCTGTCCGGTCGCGTCGGCGTGGTCCTCTCCGGCGGCAACATCAGCGCCGATCGCTTCCACGACCTCCTCGCCTGACGGGTTCGCACACGCGCCCTGCCGAACCCCGGGTCATGTCAGGACGCGGCGGCGTCGCAGGCGATTGTGACCGCGAGCACCACGGCACCGGTCGGATGAGCGAGGAAACGCAAGCCTGCGCACGTTGTCAACAGTAAGCACAAAACTGGACATTTCGCGACAGGTAGGGAGTACCGCGACAACCGGCGGACGCTGGTGGGGACAAGCGCGAAGCCGGTGGTTGAGGAATCAATCAGTGCGGTGGCGCGTTCCAGGAGTGTGAAGAAAATCGGTTTCCTGTCCTTCGGGCACTGGTCCGACGGCCCGCATTCGCAGACGAGGACGGCGTCGGACGTGCTGTTGCAGTCCATCGACCTCGCCGTGGCCGCGGAGGAACTCGGCGCGGACGGCGCCTACTTCCGGGTGCACCACTTCGCGAAGCAGTTGGCCTCGCCGTTCCCGCTGCTGGCCGCGATCGGCGCCAGGACGCACCGCATCGAGATCGGCACCGGTGTGATCGACATGCGGTACGAGAACCCGATGTACATGGCCGAGGACGCGGGTGCCGCGGACCTCATCTCCGGTGGCAGGCTCCAGCTCGGCATCTCCAGGGGTCGCCGGAGCAGGTGATCGACGGGTGGCGGTACTTCGGCTACCAGCCGGGCGAGGGCGACACGGAAGCCGACATGGCCCGCGACCACACCGACGCGCTGCTGACCGTCTTGCAGGGCGAGGGCTTCGCCCAGCCCAACCCGCGTCCGATGTTCGCGAACCCACCGGGTCTGCTGCGCGTCGAGCCGCACTCGGAAGGGCTGCGGGAGCGGATCTGGTGGGGTGCGAGCTCCAACGCCACCGCGGTCTGGGCGGCGAAGCAGGGCATGCACCTGATGAGTTCGACGCTGAAGAACGACGAGGGCGGGGCACCGTTCCACGTGCAGCAGGCCGAGCAGATCAGGACGTTCCGCAAGGCGTGGTCGGAAGCCGGGTGGCAACGCCAGCCGCGCGTCTCGGTCTCGCGCAGCATCTTCGCGCTCACCACCGACCTCGACCGCGCGTACTTCGGCTACGACGGCACCAGCACCGACCACATCGGCTACATCGACGCCAACACCAAGGCGATCTTCGGCCGCACCTACGCCGCGGAACCCGACGCGCTGGTCGAGCAGTTGGCAGGGGACGAGGCGATCGCCGAGGCCGACACGCTGCTGCTGACCGTGCCCAACCAGCTCGGCGTCGACTACAACGCGCACGTGCTCGACAACATCCTCACCCACGTCGCGCCCGCCCTCGGCTGGCGCTGACCAGGCCCGCCCACCCCGGCCGCCGCGCTTCCACTGCGGGCTTCCGATGCCACGGTCGACCGAACGGCAGCCGTGCGATGACCGGGAATCGGAACTCCCTCGGTGGTCCGCCCGTCGCCGAGGAGGGCAGGCCGCTGGTCAGACCTGGATGGCACGACCCCTTCGCTTCGTCGGAGCGGAGGGGTCGTCGGTCTCCATATCGCCCGCGGTATGTCGACGGATTCCGTTGGTACTACCGCACGTTCGTGGATCTCCACCAGGGTCGGACCTCAGGGTTGATCTTCGAGGAGGTCGTTGATGAAGTTGTCGGTGAAGGTGTCCGCGGCCGCGGTCGTGCTCGGACTGGCGTTCGTGGCCGCACCCGTGTCCGCCGTGGCGGGTACGACGGCGGCAGGGACGACCGCGGCGGCCGAGACGTGGCTCCTGCGGGACGCCTGGGGCAAGCCGCCGATGTGGTTCACGGTCAGCTCGCACCCGACGAAGGCGGAGTGCGAGGAAGCCCGCTCGCACCGCAGCCTGCTCTCGAAGTGCGTGCTGGCCTGACCGTTGGCCGCGGGGCATCCCGGCCGGTGGGGTCGGCCGCGTCGACGACCCCACCGGCCGGTGCTGTGCGCGGACTCGGTGAGCGTGGACACGTGCTTCGCCGCGGCCACGCTCGACCACCGCTAGTCCGACGACTCCTCCTCCACCTCCAACGGCTGTGGAACACCGGCGCGGTACCACTTGAGCTTCACCTCGAAATGCCCCTGGATGCCCGTTTTGGCGATCACGGCACCCGCTTCGGCGTCGAGCTTCACCCCGAACTTGATCTCCACCTCGTCCGGCTGCCGCGGCATCGACCGGAACTGGTCCAGTGCGGCCGACGCGGCGGTGCGGACGTCCTCCAAGGCGGTCTCGAACGACGCCTTGGCCTCGCGGAGCACGCGGCCGGGGCGGCCCACCCGCGAGACACCCGGCTCGTCGTCGACCTCGACGACCACCGTGCCGCCGTCCTTCAATTCGAACCGCGCGAACTCCGTCACCGTGCGCTCCCTGCTCCGGTCAGCCACCACATGGGAAATCCAGCCATTCTTCGGTTTTCACGCCGTTGCGGACTGTCTCCAGCTTGCCCAGCAGGACCTCCAGCCCGCCCGGATCGTCGAGGTGCTCCAGCACGGCGCGGTAGAAGGTGGTGCGCATCGCGGCGGGCATCAGGTCGGACGCGTCGAAGCACAGCGTCTCGTTCGAGGTGAGCGTTTCGGCGATCCGCCTGCTCACGTCGTCCGCGTAGACGCCGCGGTCGACCTTGCGGTTCACCGAGAACGCGGTGCCGTCGCTCGGCCAGATCCGTTGCGCCCGTTCGGAGGCGAGGTAGTCGATCAGCTTGCGGGCCTGCGGCGTGTCCTCGAACATCGCGGCCAGGTCCGCCGAGACCTCCCACGCCCGCGGGGTGTCCCCGAAGGTGGGGAACGGGAAGAAGTCGAAGTCCTTGCCGACCGCGACGCCGTACCCCTTGTAGACACCCGTGATGAAGGTGGCCTGGTGGTCGAGCAGACAACCCGCCGGTTCGGTGAACAGCGGCCGCCCGGAGTCCCCGAAGTCGGTCAGCAGCGCCGACGTCGCACCACCGCGGACGGCTCCGGGACCCGCCAACCGGCCCCAGGTCGTCCACGCCGCCCGAACCGGGTCGGACGTCCAGGGCAGCGTGCCCGCGGCCCACTGCCGGTACACGTCCGGACCCGACTGGTGCAGGAGGATGTCCTCGATCCAGTCGGTGCCCGGCCAACCCGAGTCCGGTGTGGCGCCCATGCCCATGCACCACGGCGTGCGACCGGCGGCGACGGCGTCCTCGCTCAACGCCAGCAGTTCCGCGCCGGTCCGGGGTTTCGCGCCGGTCAGGTTGGCCGGGTTGTACCAGACGACGCTCTTCAGGTCGGCTTTCACGGCCACCGCGTAGCGGTTCGGCCTGGCGGCCTTCTCCAGTTCCAGCCACTGGCTGCTGTACGCGTCAGCGGGCTGGCGGACGATGTCGTCGAGTTCGTGCAGGTATCCCTCGCGCGCGTAGGTCGCGAGCTCGCCGGGGCTCGGCATGACCGCGATGTGCGGTGGGGTGCCCTGCTGCACCTCCGACTGCAAAACCTGGCTGAGCGCGCGGGTGCCGATGTACTTGACCTTGATGCCCTCCTGGGCCTCGAAGTCGTCCAGCACCTTCTGGAAGCTCGACTTCTCCGCGCCGCTCCACGACGCCATGATCGTGACTGTGTCGGTGGAGCCCGCGCTCGCGCACGCGGGGAGGCAGGTCAGCGCGAGCAGCGCGATGACGAACAGGATCCGTGGTCTGGTCATCGCGGGCGGTACCTGTATTCCTCGAGTCGGGCGCGGAAACCGAGTGGCACCAGCAGGAACAGCAGCAGTGCGCTGATCGGGAGCAGTGGTTCGAGGTCCTCAGCGCTCTTCGCGGCGGTGAGGGCCTCGTTGACCCGCTTGGACGCCTCGATCAGTGTCCGATCGCCGACCGGGGTTCCGGAGCCCGCGGCGCGCAGGTCCTGGATGAACCTCGTGACCGTGTCGCCGCACCCGCCGTTCGCCCTCGCGCAGTGATCGGTCACGAGGTTCTTCAACGTGTTCTGCCCATCGGCGTCGGTCGCGGAGGTCCGCGCCTGCCACGTCTGGACGAGGACGCGCAGGTCGGCTGACGCGGTCTCCAGCCGCTGCTGCGCCACGACGCCGAACACGCCGATCATGAACACCGCGGCCACCACCGCGGAGGCGAGCAGGAGGGGTGGGTTCCACGTGCGGTTGAACCGCTTCCGGAGGAAGACCTGCGTCCACCACAGCAGTCCGAACAGGACGATGATCGGCAAGAACACGAGGACGACGCCGAGGACGGTCGTCTCCCGTGCGCCGACCTGGCCGTCGAGAGCGCCCCGTTGCACCCGCACCAACTCGTCCAACTGGGCGAGGATGCCGCTGTCCGCGGTGTGCAGCAGGCGCGAGGCGTACCAGAGGTCGGTGGCGACCAACGCCGTCGGTGTCCCGCCGCGCTGCCGGTGGTGCGCGTCCGCCTGCGCGATCCACCCGGTGTAGGAGACCAGCAGCCCTTCCACCAGTTGGAGTTGATCGCTGGCGGTGCTACCGGCCTCGTTGCCCTCGGCCACCTGCGCGAGGCTTTGGCTCGCCACCGCGATCTGGTTCTGGTAGCGGTCACCGGGTCCGGCGAGCCGGGCCTCGCCCGAGTCGAAGCTGTTCATGGCCAACCTGTCCGCCTCGGCGAGCGCGGCCCGCGCCGCGGCGGCCCCCTGCAGCGCGGGAGCGGTGCGGGTGCTCACGGTGTCGATCGTGCTGTGCACCTCGTGGAACGCGGACCACGACGACGCGAGCACCAGCACCGTCGCACCCAGCAGCGCCGCGCACAGCTGCACCAGCCTGCGCCGGGTGGTGGTCCTCGTCATGCCCCGTCGCCCAGCGGGTTGCGACAACGTTGGCAGAACAAGTCGCCGGCAGGGCACAGGGCGTCGCAGGCGGAACAGGTGATGGAGGGCCCCTGCGCCACCGCTGGTTCCTCCACCACCGAACTGGGGCTGAGGTTGGAGAACACGGAACTCATCGCAGCGCCCAAGACGTCGCGCAGTGACAGGTTCTCCTTTAGCCGCACCACTCCGTCGCGCGGCTCTCCGACGATGTCGACCAACCTGCCCAACCGGGTGAGCACCTCGTCGTTGCCCAGTTCGGCGGCCCGCCGGACGCCCAGCGCCCACTCGGCCTTCGCCCCCACCCGGTCGCCCCGGTCGTACGCGTCGCAGCCCGCCATGATCGCCTTGCCCAGTTCGGCCTGCCCGGTGACGTGGGCGACCTTGGGGTCGATCACGCTGGAGAGCCCGAGGTCGTCGGTCCAGTGCACGCGGACCGCACCCGGTCCGCCGTACCGGTGATCCGCTGTGCCCACGAGGTCGACCCGAGCGGCCTGGACGTCCTCGCGCAGCGGGGAACCGGCGCGGTCCACGTCCAGGCAGACGTGGAACTCGCGGGTCTCCTCCCCCCAGGAACCGGTGGAGAACACCGTCGTGCGCTCGTCGACCCGCTCGCCGAACCCGGTCAGGTCGGCGTCGGTGGGGAACTTCTGGCGGAAGAAGCGCACACGGGCGAACGGCGTGGTGCGGATCCTGATCCGCAGGTCCGGCACGACCTTGCCCATGGCCGTTCGCACCATCCCGGTGAAGTCGCCGACCAGGTCGGCGTCCTCGCGGACCGCGTCGGCCGAGCCGTGCAGCGCGGACACGATGCGCAGCAGCTCCTCGGGCGCCCAGTCCTCGCCGATGCCGCGCGCGTCGCAGACGAACCGGCCCTCGCAGTCGGCGAGCACCGCGTCGAGTTCCTGCCGGGTCTCGGTCTGGTTCTTGCCGTCGGTGAGCAGCACGACGTGCCGCACGGCGGTCGGGTGTTCGGCCAGCAGCCGGTCGGCGAGCCGCAGCCACGAGCCGATGGCGGTGCCGCCGCTGGCGACGAGACGGGCCGCGACCCGCTTCGCCTCGGCCCGCGTCCTGGCGTTCGCGGGTGCCAACCGCTGCGTGGTCGGGTAGAGGACACGGGCCGTGTGCGTGCCTTCGACGAGCGCGAAGTGGACGCCCTCGCGCAGGGCGTCGATCGCCGCCGCGGTGGCACGCCTGGCTGCGGCGATCTTCGTGGGCGGGTAGTGCATCGACCCGGAGCAGTCGATGACGACCACCTCGGCCGCGCCGTTCGCCGGTACGGCGCCGAGCCCGCTCGCCGCGACGGTCAGCACGGCGTGCATCTCGGCGCCGTCCACGGACAGGTACTCGTTCTGGTCCACGGCCAGGGTGAACTCGCCCGTCATCGCGGTGTCCTCGGACGGATCTCGTTGGCCAGGTCGACCAGCACCCCGTGGTCCTCCGCGTCGCGGGCCTGCCTCGCCAGGTCCCGGTAGGACTGTTCGAGCAGCACGGGCAACCCCTCCTCGTTCGGTCGTTCACCGAAGACCGGTCCGCTGTCGAGCACACCGGGAGCACCGGCCAACCCGTGCGCGGCCTCGCGCAGGATCGTGGTCAGCCGGTCGCGGGCGTCACCGCTGTCGTCCCCGCCGTCGAGGTACAGCCGGGGCAACCGCGCGACGGCTTCGCGCAGGTCGTCGGGTGCGGGCGGGTCGTCCAACTGCCCGCTGAGGATGACGACGGCCGCGACCGCGGCGGCGTCGTGGTGGCGCGACACCTCGGGCACCTCGTCGAGCACGGCGACCGCACCCGCCCGGTCGTGGTGCGCGAGGCGGATCCGGGCCAGGCCGAAGGCGGCGCTGCCCTGCGACCGGTCCCGCCGCCACACCGCCTCGTACAGGCCCTCCGCCCGGTCCAGCTCGCCCTGGTGCTCGGCGCAGAAGCCGAGCGCGAGCTTCGGCGCGTCCTCACCGGGCAGCGCGTCGCACACCTCGTCGAACCCCGTCTCGGCCGCGGTGACCCGGCCCTGCGCCAGCGCCAGCAGGCCGTGGTGCCAGACGAGGCGCCAGTCCTCCTCGGAGATCCGGCGCAGGCTCTCGTCGGCGCCGTCGAGGTCGCCCGACTCCAGGTGCGCGCGGCACCGCGCGAAGTGGATCTCCACGGTGTCCAGTCCCGCCGTCTTGTCCAGCAGACGCCGCGGATCGGCCACGGCCAGCGCGTCGGCGGCCGGGTCGGCGGGATCGACCCGTGGCACGGGCAGGCCGACCGCCACCGCGGCGGGTTTCGGCCTGCCGTCCGGGAGCGGCGCGCCGGTGCCGCTGTACCGGCCAGGACGGGTCCACCGGTCCAGCGGCGGCACGGAACCCAGGCCCGCGTCGAGCAGCACGGCGGTGGGGGAGAAGACGGTCGACGGCTCGGGCCGCGCGACGCCGTCCCGCAGCGACGCGATCTCCCGCTGCACGCCCTCCAGCTGATCGGCCATCTGCCTGGCGGTGGCGAAGCGCTTGTCGGCGATCGGGTGCGCGGCGCGGGCGCACACGCGGTGGAACGACTCGAGCCCGATCGCGAGACGTCCCGGCGCGGCCCCGTAGTGCTCCGACCAGTCGGCGGTCGCGTGGAACATCCGCCCCAGCATCACGCCGAGGGTGTGGATGTCCGACTGGACGGTCAGCCCGCGGTCGTTGATCTCCGCGCGGGACACCTGGTAGCCGTCCGCGCCGATGGTCCTGCTGGTCCGATCGCCCACCCTGCGGACGGCCCCGAGGTCGATCAGCTTGATCCGGTCCTCGCGCCCGCCGTGGTGCCCCGGCCGCACGATCACGTTGTCGGGTTTCATGTCGCAGTACAGGAGGTCACGGCCGTGCAGGTACTCGAAGGCCTCCAGCACCTGGAGGACGCAGGTGATGACGTGCTCGACCCTCAGCGGTTCCCGCCCCGCTGCCCACTGCTTCCTGACCTGGCTGAGCACGAGGCCGTCGACGTACTCCATCACGATGTACTCGCGCGGCTCACCGGTCTCGCGGTCGGGGTGCGAGACGAAGTTCAAGATCCGCACGATGTTCTTGTGGTCGATGGTGGTGAGCGCACGGCGTTCGGCCGCGGCCAACGCGGTGTCGCTGACGTCGATCAGTCCTTTGAGGACGACCAGGGTGTCGTCGAGGTGCCTGTCCCTGGCCAGGTAGACCCAGCCGAGGCCACCGCGGGCGAAGCACCCGATCACCTCGTACTGGTCCGCTACGACGTCCTTCTCCTCCAGGCTCGGCAGCAGCGAGTACGGGTGGCCGCACTTCCCGCAGAACCCCTTGCTGAGCCCTGGTCCTCCCGCGTGCCCCCGCCCCACCTCGGCTCCGCACCTGGCGCACTTGGCGCTCCGGTCGGTGATCCCCGGCGAGTTCAGGACACGGGTGGAGGGATCGGCGAACTCGAACACCGGCAACGACCGGGGATCACCACCCGAAAGCCGCGCGGTGGACGCGGAGTCGTCGACCGCGCCCGCCGGGGGCTGCCTGCCGCAGGTGTCGCAGAAACCGGTTTCCTCCACCGTTCCCGCGCATCCCGACCACGGGCAGGCCGTCATGACCGCACCCCGCCCAGCGCGTCGCGGACCGCGTCCGCGTACGCCCGCACCGCTTCCTGCGCCGCCGGCAGGTCGCCCGGCGACCGCCACAGCGAGTCGTGCGCCTTCCGGTAGAGCACGGCCAGACGGGTGTCCTCGGCCAAGCCGCCCTCCGCCGACTTCGCCTGGTACGCCTCCAGCAGGCCGCTCAGCTCGCGCCGCCCGCGGGCCAGCTCGTCCCTCCGCCGGAAGGCGTCCTCGGTGCGCCGCGCGGCCCGCGCCACCGAGTCCTCGCACGCCGCCAGCTGCTGCCACACCGAGTCCGGACCCGACGACGCCACGGCCACCCGCAGCGCGGTCAGCCGCAGCCGCAGAGTGGCGACCCGGTGGGCGTCGCGGTCGCCGAGGTCCTCCTGCCGGTCCGCGAGCGCCAGGATCTCGCGCTCCACCCGGTCCAGGCGGTGGGTCACCGTGTCGAGCTGCCACGACCGCGCCAGGGCGAGGCTCGGCGCCGACGGATGGTGGAACGCGAGCACCAGCCTGCTTCCGTGCTCGGCGAGCGGCCGCAACAGCTCGTCCACGAGGGCTTCGGGTTGGGCGGCGTCGTCGACGCCGTCGACCACGACCGTCATCGGTGGTACGCCCGCGCGGACCTGGTCGCCCGGCCCGACGCTCTCATCGAGGACGATGCCCGCACGGTCGAGGATGCGGCGCCACACCTGGTCCACGGTCTTGCCGGACGCGTCCACCGCGAGGTCGATGCTGCCGACCTCGGGCACGGTGCCTTCCGGGGCGTCGAAGACGTCCGGCCGCGACTCTCGGCCGGACAGGGCGACCGCGCGGTGCAGCGCGGCGCGGTCGGAGCCCACGATGATCATCACCACGTCCGCGCTGCCGCGTCGTGCCAGCCAGTTCGCGAGCGCCTTGGCCGTGCCGAGCGCGACATCGGGTTCGACGGCCGAGCTGAACACCGGGTCCGCCGCCGAGTCCCCGACGACCCACCTCGCCACCGCGGGCAGGTGGCGGACGATGGTCTCGACCGGGATCATCCAGGACAGGCTCGCGGTGTCGTCGGTGTACTCGCCGACGACGATGCCGAGCACCGCCCCGGTCGGGTCGTCGACGACACCTGCGCCGCTGAACCCCGCGCGGACGCGCTGGTCGACCACCGAGCGGGCGTTCATCTGGAGCCACTCCCCGCCGGGACCGGCCGGACCCGCGAGCGTCAGGCGGGTCCACACCCCGTCGTCCAGCCCGCGCGGATGGCCGAACGTGTGCACCTGCCGGTCCCAGCCCAGAGCGACCCGTCGCAGCGTGGCACCGGTGCCCGGTCCGGGCTGGGCGAGTTCGAGCAGCGCGACGTCGCCGCGACGGTCGGCGAGCGGCGGCACGAACCACTCGGGTACGACGCGGGCGCGGACGCGCGGGGTGAAGTCGGCGAAGACGTCGGCCGCACCCTCGATGACGTGAGCGCACGTCAGCACGTGCTTCGAGCCCAACAGCACCCCGGCTCCGAGCACGGTGCCGTCGCCGTCGCACAAGCGCACCCGCCAAGGCTCGTGCTGACGCGAGTGCCGGCGAGGAGGGCTCACAGCGCCGACCGTACGTGCCGTGGCCGATCGGTCGCGGTGCGTCGAGGACCAATACGCTCGATTGGCCCAGCCTCGACCACTCACGTCCGCAGAATCGCGGAGAACCCGCCTGGACCGGTCCACCGAGATCCGAGGTGCTGGACTCGACGTGGCGGCTGCCGGACCCGCACGCGGCAGCGGTCAGCGCATCGCGCGGATCCTGCGGAAGGGCGGCCAGGCCAGTCCTCCGCTCAACACCAGGAACAGGCCGAGCCCACCCCACTGCAGGCGCCAGAAGTGGCCGGGCGGTTGGGAGGATATGCTTTGCCGGTAGCCCGCGTCGGACGCCTTCGCCAGGCACGCCTGTCGTTCCTCGACGGACTTCCCCGGCGAGCAGCGCAGCGCGACGCAGGAGTTCAGCAACGGAGGCACCGCTGTGGCGTTGCCCGCCGCGTCGACGAGTTCGTCGTCGATCACCCACGCCCCCGCCGGGAGGAACACGGCCAGGGTCACCGCCATCGCGGGGAGCACTCGGCGCAGCAGGATGCCCGTGGCGACGCCAAGGCAGAACGCGAACAGCGCGTAGCCCGCGGGCGCCACGCCGCGCGCGCCGAAGACGACCGGAGCAGGCGGCCCGCCGCCTCCTGCGACGCGGCGGTAGCCCACCAGGTCATCGCGAGGCCCGCCGAGCCGGCGAGCAGAGCCGCCACTCCACCGATGACCGCCAGGATCCGGAACTGCCGCAGGGGCAACCAGGTCATCGCGCCGCCTCCAGCGTTCGTGCGGACTGCCCGGCCGGCATGGGTCCTTGATGGACACTTCGCTCACCGTCCAGAAGGGATCGTCGGCGTCCCACCGGCGGTTCAGTTCCGCGCCCAGCCTCAGGATCGAGTTCGCGGTTTCTCCTCTGTGGTGCTGTCGCGGAGGGTGGTGGTGAACAGGGCCTCGATGCCCTCGTCGTCCAAGCCCACCGCGCGGGCTTGCTCGAAGCAAAGGCCCAGTGCGTCGCGCAGCGGTGCCAGTTCCGCGGGCGCGGGGGATGCCGAGGTCCCGACCACGAAGGTGCCGACGCCGGGGCGCGCGGACACCAGGCCGTCGTGTTCGAGTTCGCGGCAGGTCTCGGTGGCGAGGACTTCCCGTTGCGCTAGAACAGGTTCCAGGTCTTCTTGAAGAGGACGGTCCCGTCGGCGTCGCGGGCGATGGCGTGGAGGTCGACGGTCCTGCGGTCGTTCCGGGGGGCGCGCGGGAGGATCACCGGCACGAGGAAGGCGAAGGTGCGGTTGGCCACGGAGGCGGGTTGCGGGGGATCGTCGTCGGACCCGATCTCCATGGTCGCGACGTCCGCGCCGAGTTCGCCCCCGACGATCACGCGGTCGCCGCCGACGTGATCGGTGATCTTGAGGACGGCGGGCGCGCTGCTGTTGACCAGGAGGTGGCGGACGGCTTCGGTCTTCCCCTCCTCCGTCCGGCAGGCGACCAGGTCGCCGGTGCCGCGACCGAGCACGTACAGGCCACCGGGGTAGGCCACGGAGGCTCCCGGCTGGTAGGAGTCCTGGTCCGGCAGCGGCCGGGACGAACGGGACAGGCAGTCCCCGAGAGCCCTGCCCACGTCGGAGGCGCGGTCCGGCGCGGGCCCGTCCGGGCGGTCGCGGACCAGGACGGCGGGTGGTGCCGGCGCGGTGAGCACCCTGACGGCCGTGGGGTTCTCCGAGCCGATCTCGTTGATGGCGAGCGTGATCCCCGACAGGTTCACCCCGGTCCGGGCGATGAACATGCGGTCGCCCGACTCGGTGCTGAGCGCGACGCTCCCGTGCGGGCCGACGCCCTTCAACGCGATCCTGTCCCAGTCCACGTCGGTGACCCCCGCGACGACGCCCTCCCGGCTGAACAGGACGGCGCCGGTCCCGGAGCCCGGTGCCGCGTTCGGATCGGTCACCGTGGCCGTGGTGGCCGTGGTCTGGCAGAACAGCGGTTTGCCGTCGGCGCGCGCGGCGACCACGCGGACCTGGGAGTCACCCGCGGTGAGGGAGGGCGTCCAGCGGGAGCGGTCGGGAAAGCGATCGGTCAACCCCTGCTGCTGGACGGCCGCCCAGCAGCGGTCCAGGGCGGCCGTGGCGACCGCCTGGTCCACCGGCGGGCCACCGATCGCGACTTCACCGGCGGTGTTCGGCACCTGCCGCAGCACGAAGATCGTGCCCGCCAGCAGCACCACGGCGGCGGCCGTGACGACCGGCACCCGGAACGACCTCCGCGGCCCCTTGCCGTCCATGCCCCGGTCGAACTCGGAGCGCAACCGCGCTCGCAGCTCGGGTGGGAGCGCGCGCGGGGGCGTGTGGCCGGTGGTCTCGTCGTTCACGGGGTGTCCTCCGACAGGCCGCGCAGGCGGGCACGGGCGCGGGAGAGGTGGGACCGCACCGTCGCCTCGGCGATGTTCAGGTGCAGCGCGGCTTCGGCGATCGGCAGATCACCCAGCAGGCACAGCTCGGCGGCCTCCCGCTGGGCCTGCGGGAGCAGCCGGACGGCGTCGACCACTTCGCGGAGCCGTGCCTCGCTGTCGAGCCGGTGCACGACGGCGTCGGCGTGGTCGTCGACGGGCGACGGGGCGGGGATCTTCCGCAGCAGCCGCGAATTCCGGGCAAGGCCCCGGTGCGCGGTGCGCGCGACGTTGCCCGCCATCGTGTAGAGCAGCGGCCGTGCGCTGGCCCGGAGCAGGGTGACCTCGGCTCGGGTGCGCCACGCGGTCAGGAACGTCGCGGACGTGACGTCGTGAGCCTGTTCCCACGAGCCGGTCAACCGGTAGGCGTGGTTCCACACCGCTTCGACGTGCCGCTCGAAGAGCACGCCGAACGACGTCCGGTCGCCCCGGCTCCACAGCACGGCGTCCGGCGGATCCGCCACGTCGACCGTCCTGTCCGCCACCGACGGCGTCACATCACTGGTCACACCTGTCAGGCGCCGGCCGCGGCGCCACCGTTGCACTCGGCGCGTCACAGGAGGGTCACGATGCCCGCCGTGCGTCCGGTCAGGCCGGTGGAACGGGCGGCGTGGACCGTGTGTCGGTGCCAGGAAGTGATCATCGCCGCTGGTGAGAAGGCCTCTATCACTCGAACGAGTAAATCTGTGCTGGCCGAGGTAGACATTCACGGGCGGCTGTGTGTAGTGTTCTCCTCGTTGGACGAGAGAAAGTCAGTGGTACGGGAGATGACGAACTGCCCGTGAGGTCAAGGCAAGACGGTCGGACGTGCTGGAGCCGGAAGGTGAAGGGGCTCCTCGGCAGTGGACCAGGGGTTGTCGGCAGGTAGGACCGGAAGTAGCGCCGACGATCGAGTGGACAGCAAAAGCAGGACAAGCAAGTGATTTTGTCAGTGCAGTCTGGTAAGTGGATTAGTAAGTGTTTTTGTTGGTGCAGTGAGTTTAGTTAGTTGTTGTTGGACGGTCAGGTGTGCCGGAGCCGATCTGTGGAAGGGGCTTCAGGCTGGTGGCCAGGGATGGTCGGTGAGGTGAGTCCGGCATGTGCATCAGGTCCGGTGCCGACCATCGC
>JAEBDY010000034.1:0-21029 GCA_049997955.1 Umezawaea sp. cmx-9-4
CTTGGGTTCGGACGGTTCGCTGCGCAACACCCGTGCGGGTTTGTGTCTGGACGTGGAGCAGGCGGCCACCGCCAACGGCGCGCGGTTGGTCCTGTGGACGTGCAACGGCCAGAACAACCAGAAGTGGATCCGCGCCTGACCACCCGTGCGCGCCGGTTGTCGACCTGTCGGCGCGCACGGGTCACCACCGCTCCGCACACCGTTCACCGCGGCTGACGCCGCCATCGCTTCCGCCGCACCAAGTCCGCGCCGCCACCACCACCCGCCAGAAATCGAGGACAACGTGGTCCCATCGATGAAACGCGCCCTGACAGCACTGCTCGTCCTGTCCATCACCGTCATGACGGCACCATCCGCGTCGGCCTACCCCGCTCCCGGCCGGGTGACCGGCGACATCGGCGTGCACGACCCGAGCACCGTCAAACGCACCGACGGCAGCTACCTGGTCGCCCACACCGGCAACGGCATCTCGCTCAAGACCTCCACCGACCGCACCGCGTTCCGCAACACCGGCGCCGCCTTCCCCGGCGGGACACCGTGGGCGAACACCTACACCAACAACTCCCGCCACCTGTGGGCGCCTGACCTGTCCTACGCCAACGGCCAGTACCACATGTACTACTCGGCCTCCACGTTCGGCGTGAACCGGTCGGCGATCTTCCTCGCCACCAGCCCCAGCGGCAACTCCGGCACCTGGACCCACCGCGGCCTGGTCATCGAGTCCCGCACCTCGGACAACTTCAACGCCATCGACCCCGACCTGGTCATCGACGACCAAGGCCGCTGGTGGCTGAGCTTCGGCTCGTTCTGGTCCGGCATCAAGATGATCGCGCTCAACCCCTCCACCGGCCTGCGCTCCGACAACACCCTGCGCTCCCTCGCCGGCCGCAACGGCGGGGCGATCGAAGCGCCGAACATCGTCAAGCGCGGCAACCACTACTACCTGTTCACCTCGTTCGACCGGTGCTGCCAAGGCGCCGCGAGCACCTACCGGGTGATGGTCGGCCGCTCCACCAGCGTCACCGGACCGTACGTGGACCGCAACGGGGT
Source organism: Umezawaea sp. cmx-9-4 (assembly GCA_049997955.1). Taxonomy (GTDB): domain Bacteria; phylum Actinomycetota; class Actinomycetes; order Mycobacteriales; family Pseudonocardiaceae; genus Umezawaea. The sequence continues at coordinate 1,051 of JAEBDY010000034.1, forward strand.
CGCGCTCACCTCCGGCGGCGGCACCGAGATCCTCGCCGGTCAGGGCCCGGTCCACGGGCCGGGGCACCAGGACGTGCTGGCCGACAGCGACGGCGACGTCCTGATCTACCACTACTACGCCGACAACGGCGCGTCGCTGCTCGGCCTCAACCTGCTCAGGCTCGACTCGGCGGGTTGGCCCTACCTCTACTGACCACGCAGAACCCCATGCAGCGTCGCAGGGAGAACACCGTGACAACCACCACCAGCGGTCCGCGTCGACGATGGCGGACCACCCTCGTCCTGGCCGCCACCACCGCGTTGCTCGGCGGCGTCACCGCCGTCTTGCCGCCCACCGCGTCCGCGGCCACCGTGGACACCACCGCCTCCTACGTCCTGGTCAACCGCACCAGCGGCAAAGCGCTCGACGTCTACGAACGGGCCACCGGCGACGGCGCCCGGATCTCCCAGTTCACCCGCAACGACGGCGCGTGGCAGCAGTGGCAGTTCGTCGACTCCGGCGGCGGCTACTACCGGCTCAAGTCCCGCCACAGCGGCAAGGTCCTCGACTTCCCCGCCACCACCGACCGCACCGGCCTGGTGCAGAACACCGACGCCAACCGCACCGGCCAGCAGTTCCGCCTCGCGACTCCGACGGCGGCCACGTTCGACTGCTCAACCGCGCGAGCGGCAAAGCCGTCGACGTGCTCGACTTCTCCACCGCCGACGGCGCACAGCTCATCCAGTGGCCCGACACCGGCGCGGCCAACCAGCAGTGGCAACTGGTCAGGCTGGGGTCGAGCGCGGGCACGTTCACCAATCCGATCAAGCGCAACGGCCCCGACCCGTGGCTGCAGTTCCACAACGGTTACTACCACCTGGCCACCACGACGTGGAACTCCACGATCACCATGCGCCGCTCGCGGACCCTCGCGGGCTTGTCCTCCGCGGCCGACCAGGTGATCTTCACCTTGTCCGGTCGCCCGAACGGGTGCTGCAACATGTGGGCCCCGGAGTTCCACCTGCTGGGCGGCCGCTGGTACCTCTACTACGTCGCCGGGCAGAACGTCCCGGACTTCAACCCGACGCAGCGCCTGCACGTGCTGGAGTCCTCCGGCTCGGACCCGATGGGCCCGTACTCGTTCAAGGCCGACCTGGGCAACACCTGGGAGCTGGACCCCAGCATCCTCCAGCACGGCGGCAAGCTGTACCTGATGGGCAGCGCCACCGACGGCACGCAGTCGTTGACCATCACCCCGTTGAGCAACCCGTACACGATCAGCGGGGCACGCCGCACCATCTCCCAGCCGACGCTGTCGTGGGAACGGCAGACGCACCCGGTCAACGAGGGCGCGGAACCGCTGTACCGCAACGGCCGCACGATGATCGTGTACTCGGCCAGCGCGTGCTGGGGCCCTGACTACAAGCTCGGTCTGCTCACGCTCACCGGGTCCGACCCGCTCAACCGGGCGCACTGGACGAAGTCGCCCAACCCGGTGTTCCAACGCGACGACGGCAACGGCGTGTTCGCCCCCGGCCACAACGGCTTCTTCAAGTCACCGGACGGCACCGAGGACTGGATCGTCTACCACGCCAACGACAGCGCGGGCGGCGGCTGCGACATGAACCGCTCCACCCGAGCCCAGAAGTTCACCTGGAACTCCGACGGCACACCGAACTTCGGTGCCCCGGTCCGGCTCGGCACCCCGCTCACCGCCCCCTCCGGCGAACCCGCCGCCTGACCAGGACACCCCTCCGGTGGCCGGCGGCTCCCCGCCGCCGGCCACCACCCCCTACTCGGAACAGGAGAAGAGCCATGGTGCGACGACGCACCTTCCTCGCCGGTGCAGCGGCCGCGGTGGCCCTGGCGGGCACGAGCAGGCTCACCGCTCTCGCCGCACCCGGTGACGCGGCCTACGTGATGGGCTACTTCACCGAATCGCCCGCCAAGACCGCCGACCGCTACGCCCTGCACCTCGCCGTCAGCACCGACGGACTGAACTGGACACCGCTCAACCAGGGCAACCCCGTGGCCACCCCCACCGCGGGCACCCAGGGGCTGCGGGACCCGTTCATCATGCGCAAGCAGACCGGCGGGTTCGTCGTGCTGGCCACCGACCTCAAAGGCACCGACTTCACCCAGCGCAACCAGTACATCCACGCCTGGGACTCGACCGACCTGCGTTCGTTCACCGGCTACCGGCGGCTGAAGATGCACTCGATGCCCACCCACACCTGGGCACCCGAGGCGTTCTGGGACGCGGCACGCGGCCAGTACGGCATCCTCTACTCGGCCAACAGCGGCGGCCGCGACGCCTTCCACGTCAACTACACCACCGACTTCGTCACCGTGTCCGCGCCACAGGTCTTCTTCGACCCCGGCTTCAACGTCCTGGACGCCACCGTGCACGTCGGCAACGGCACCAACTACCTGTACTACAAGAGCTTCACCGACGGACGCCTCTACGGCGCGCGCTCCTCGACGCTCAACCCCCGCAGCTTCGACCGCGGCACCTACACCGCGGGCGTGGTCAACGGAGGCATCGAGGCCCCGATCGTGGTCAAGGCGCACGACCGCGACGAGTGGTGGCTGTGGGGCGACTCGTTCTCCCCGGTCAACGGCGAGCTCTACGCCTGGCGCTCCGGCAACGTCAACACCGACGCGTGGTCGCCGCTGACCAAGGCCCAGTACACGCAGCCGCTCAACGCCAAGCACCCCACCATCTGCGGCATCACCACCACCGAGCACACCAACCTGATCAGCCGGTGGGGCGCACCGACCTGGAACCGGATCAAGTCCTACAACTTCCCGGACCACCTGATCCGCCACGCCGGGAACGCGGGCCGCATCGACCCCTACCCGTTCGACCCGTACCAGGATGCGATGTGGCAGCTGGTCCCCGGCCTGGCCTCCTCGGCCGGGGTGTCGTTGCGCTCCGTCAACGCCCCCGACCGCTACCTGCGCCACTCCGGCTACGTCGTGGGCCTCGCCGCCAACGACGGCTCATCCGCGTTCGCCGCCGACGCCACGTTCCACCGCGTGCCCGGCCTCGCCGACAGCGCGTGGACGTCCTTCCGCTCGCACAACTTCCCCGACCGCCACCTGCGCCACGCCGACTACGTCCTGCGGGTCGACGCCATCGGCACCGCCGCCGACCGCGCCGACGCCACCTTCCGCATCGGCTACTGACCCGTCCGCCGCACCGGCACGGACCGGTCGACTTGCCGAGCAGGAGCGCCTGAGCCCGTCTTCCGGCTCGTGCGACCGGTGATCCCGAAGTGGCAGAGGAGATGCACCACGTGAGGAGATCCAGGCGTTCCCCAAGGTCTGCCGAGCGGTGTCCATTCAGGACGACCGTCCGGTCGATCGTGGCGGTGCGGCATCGCGCTGGCGGCGGCCACGATCACCGGGCACAAGGCCTCCGAGCCGACGTGGGGCCGAGCGGTGGGGATCGCCGCCCCCTGGGCCGCAAGGGCAACCCCGCTCGCCACCGCTCACGCCGCGCCGAACGGCGGCACCGGCACGGCAAGGTATCTTCGGGTGGTGTCCCCGGGGAGTCGCGTCCACACCGCACCGACCTGGCCGCGCCTGTCCCAGGCGGAACGCGACGTGCTGCTGGATCTCCTCATCCACGGCGCCAAGCCGCGCAGCGAACTCGCCGCTCGACTGCGCTTGTCCCGGCCCACGCTGTCCCGCGTGACCAAGGCCCTGGTCACGCAAGGGCTGCTGGTGGAGGGTGCCACCGAACTGCGCTCCACCACCGGCAGGCCGTCGGAGATGCTGCACGTGCGCGGCGCGTCCCACCGGTTCCTCGGGGTCAAGCTCACCGCCGACCGGTTGTTCGCCGTGGTGACCGACCTGACCGCGACGGTGGTGGATTCCGTCGAGCAGCCGCTGCCCGGCAACGACCCCGACGAGGTGATCGCCGCGATCACCGAGGTCTCGGCCGGGTTCCACGGGCTGACCGGACTGGGGGTGATCCTCGGTGGTGTCGTGCGCGAGGGCCAGGTCGCCCAGGCCGGTTTCCTGGACTGGGTCGACGTGCCGCTGGGCGTGCGGCTGACCGAGGCGACGGGCGTGCCCACCGTCGTGGACAACGACGTGCAGGCGCTCACCGCGGCCGAGCACTGGTTCGGCGCCGGCGCCGGGACGACGTCCATGGTGGTCATCACCATCGGCGCGGGGGTGGGCACGGGCCTGATCGTCGACGGCAAGCTGGTCGAGGGCTCCCACGGCCTGCCGCCGCGGCTCAGCCACATCCTCGTCGACCCCGGCGGTCCGCAGTGCGGCTACGGCCACCGCGGTTGCGCGTCCAGTTACCTCATGACGCACGTGATCCTCCGGCAACTCGACGGCTCCCCGACCTACGACGAGGCGGTTGCACGGGTCCGTTCCGGCAACGAGCAGGCCAGGGCCGTGTTCGAGGGGTCCGGCTACGCGCTCGGCGTGCTCATCGGCACAGCGGCCAATTTCCTGGATCCGCAGAAGATCCTGCTCACCGGCGACGGGTTGCCGCTCTACGAGTTGACCGCAGCGATGGTGCACAAGGGCATCGAGGCCACCTACGAGGACGATCCCGCGTTGATCGACCTAGACGTGCAACCGTTCGACTTCGGCGAATGGGCCCGGTCCGCCGCCGCGCTCGCCATCAGGAAGACGATCACCGAAGTGGCCTGACGGCAGGTGGCCGCGGTGATCGCCTCCGTCACCGGCGCCGCCACGGCCAACGGCACCGAGGTCGCGATCCGGGACTGCTCCGGCAACGCCTGGCCCCGCGCCTGATCCGTCGTCGAGAGCGGCCTGCCTGCCGGGCACCACAGCGGTGCGCGGCAGGCCGACCGCGGCGAGAACCGGCTGTGCGGTGTGACCGCCTCTCGCTCCGGCTCACCGCTCGCGCGGGTCACCGCGACGCAGCACGGGCTGTTCGGTCCCGTCCCAACCGGTGCTCCGCAGCCAGGCCTCGAAGTCCAGCAGACCGGGGTGGAGGGCGCGGAGGCCGGTCAGGTCCCTGTCGAGACCGACGACGTCGCGGGTCTGGAAGAACTCGAACATGGCCGCGAAGTCGTGTCCGAAGTCGCCCATCGACGAGCGCACCGCCTCCAGCGGAACGGGGACGTACCTGGCGACCTGCCCGGTGACCCTCTCGAAGGCCGCGGCGACCTGTTCCCCGGTCAGGCTGTCGGCGGCGACGGCGAGATCACGCGCTCCCCATTCCTGCCAGTTCTCGAAGGCGTGCACGGCGAACCAGCCGATGTCGTCGAGACCGATCAACGGGTAGGGCCCGCTGCCGAGCGGAATCTCGAACACGAGTCCGTCCGCGTCCCGTCGCGGAGCGAGCCGCGACAGGAAGTTCTCGAAGTACGGCGCGGTGGTCAGCACCGACACGTGGTGGGTGTACCAGCCGTCGGGCTCCTGCCGCATCATCTCGTCCGCGCGCCGCAGGCCGATGTGCGCCGCGACCGCACCCTTGCTGTCGTAGTGCGGTACCGCGATGCGACCGCCGGTCAGGGAGACGGCGAAGTCGAGCGACGACCAGATGAACCGGTCGACGTCGGCGGCGCGGGCGGCCTCGAGCAGCCGCAGCCCGTCGTCGTACTCGGTCCGCACGGATCCGGAGGAGAAGAAGTCGGTGTTGCAGAAGACGCGATCGACCGACTTCATGGCCAGGTGGACGGAGGCGTCGTCGCCGACGTCGCCTTGGACGAGCCGGACTCGACCGTCGCCCGCGGCCAGCAGCGCCTCGGCGTGCGGGGACGACGGGTCACGGGTCAGGACTCGGACGGTGTCCGCGGTGGCGTCGAGCAACCGTGCCACGACGCGGCCGCCCATCGCTCCGGTCCCGCCGATGACGAGGACTTCACTCATCGAAGACTTCTTCCTGTTGTGTGGTGGGGTGCTGCTCCAGCACGTGGTCGGCGACCTGCTGGTGGGTGGCGATCCAGACCTGGTCACCTGCTCGCCGCGTGGCCAGACGATCGGCGGTGACGGCCTGGTTGATCCCGATCGACCCGGTGCGGATCCGACGGGCGATCTCAAGGCCGTGCTCGGTGTCGCGGGTCCACACCGACCCCGCCAACCCGTACGCGGAGTCGTTCGCGATCCGGACGGCGTCGCGCTCGTCCTCGTAGGGGATGACCACGAGCACCGGGCCGAAGAGCCTGCGATCGCCGCGACCACCCCGACCGGCTCACGCCGCACGAGCACGGGCCTGCCGAGCAGCCCGTCACGCTGCTCCTCCGGCGGGGTCGCGCTGATCAGGTCCGCGTAGTAGCGCAGCAGGCCGGGAACGGCACCTTCGAGCAACCGGGCGAGGGTCGCGGGCATGCCGTTCTCGCGGCTGACCAGCCGGCTGATCTCCGTTCGCCGCGCGTCGAGCGCCGACGCCAGGCGTCGCATGGTCTCGGCTCGGGCTTCGGGTGCCCAGGTGCGCCAGCCGCGTGGGTCGTCGAACGCCTGGCGTGCCGCCGCGACAGCGGCGTCGACGTCGGCGTGCGCGCCTTCGGGAGCGGTACCGAGCACCTCCTCGATGCTCGCGTCGATGATGCTCAGCCGCCGGGTGGTGCTGGGGGCGACCCACTTCCCACCGATGAAGAATCGTTCGCGTTCCGTCTGCACGAACCCATGGTCGAGACTGCCGAGGCCCGATGGAATTGGCTCATAGGACAATGAAGGTAATATTCAGGCCATGCCTCATCTGGTCGCCGTGCTCGCCCTGGACGGCGTCAAACCGTTCGACCTGGGCATCCCCGGTCAGGTGTTCGGCCACGCGGTCGAAGCCTCCGGGGAGAACCTGTACGAGGTGGTGACCTGCTCGCTGGGCGGGCGCCCGGTGGTCACCAACCAGGACTTCACGATCACCGTCTCGCGCGACCAGTCGGTCCTGACCGCGGCCGACACCGTGGTGATCGCGACCCAGGACTTCACGCGTGGGATACCTGCCCTCGGCGAGGAACTCGCGGACGCGCTGGCGGCCATCCCCCCGACCACTCGGATCGTCAGCCTCTGCACCTCGGCGTTCGTCCTCGCCGCCGCGGGCCTGCTCGACGGGCAGCGCGCGACGACGCACTGGGGCATGTGCGACGAACTGGCGCGCCGCTTCCCCCTCGTCGACGTCGACGAGAACGTGCTCTTCGTCGACAACGGCCGCGTCCTGACCTCGGCGGGGGTGGCCGCGGGAATCGACCTGTGCCTGCACCTGGTCCGCCGGGACCACGGTGCGGCGGTGGCCAACGCGACCGCGCGCAGGTGCGTGGTGGCTCCCTGGAGGGAAGGCGGGCAGGCCCAGTTCATCGAACAGCCGATGCCCGCCGAGGTCGACTCGTCGACCTCGGCCACCCGGCAGTGGGCACTGGTGAGGCTGTCCGAACCGCTGACGCTCGTCGACCTCGCACGGCACGCGAACATGAGCGTGCGGACGTTCACCCGCCGATTCCGGTCCGAGGTCGGCCAGAGCCCGCACGAGTGGGTGATCCGGCAGCGGCTGGACTTCGCCCGGCACCTGTTGGAGACGACCAAGCTCCCGATCAACGACGTGGCCGACGCCGCCGGTTTCGCGGACCCGGTGCTGCTGCGCAAGCACCTCAGGAACACCGTGGGACTGACGCCCAACGCCTACCGCAGGTCGTTCTCCTCCACACGGCCTTGACCGCGCGTCGGTGCAGCCGCTGCCTACCCGTGTACTGCGTTTCGGGGATCTGCTCGACATCGTCTTCTACCTCGCCCTGGCCGGGGCTACCGTGGGTGCCACGTCGCCTGCCGAGAGCCGCACCGCTGTCCAGGATCGGGGAACTTCAGAGGCGGAGTTGATGCATTGTGGAACGACGCAGGTCGGTTGCGACGCACTGGGGAAGTTTCGTCGCTGTAACCGATTCCGGCCGGTTGGTGCGGATCGAGCCGAGGCACGACGACCCCGCGCCATCGCCCATCGGCCCCGGAATGGTGACAGCCGCCGACGACAGCGCCCGCGTGTTGCGCCCCGCCGTGCGCAAGGGCTGGTTGAACGGCGAGCCTCGCGCCCACGGCACGGCCAGGGGCACGGACGCCTTCGTGGAAGTGAGCTGGGACCACGCGATCACACTGGTGAGCGACGAACTCCGCCGAGTTCGCTCACAGCACGGGGACAGCGCGGTGTTCGGCGGGTCCTACGGTTGGGCGAGTGCGGGCAGGTTCCACCACGCGCAGGGACAACTCCACCGGTTCCTGGCGTTGGGCGGGGGGTTCACCGACTCCCGCAACACCTACAGCACTGCGGCTCTGGAGGTCATCCTCCCCCACGTGATCGGCGGTCATCCCTGGAGCTACCAGAGCCGGATGCCGATGTGGGACGAGATAGCCGAGAACTGCGAGCTCGTGGTGGCGTTCGGAGGGCTGGCTCTCAAGAACAGCCAGATCAACCCCGGCGGGCTGGCCAGGCACCAGACGCGGGACCTGCAACGCCGGTGCCGTGAGGCCGGGGTGCGGTTCGTGAACATCAGCCCCATCCGCAGCGACACCGCCGACTTCCTCGACGCCGAATGGCTGCCTGTCGTCCCCAACACCGACACCGCCGCGATGCTCGGCATCGCACACACGATGCTGGTCAACGGGTGGCACGACGAGGACTTCCTCCGCCGGTGCTGCGTCGGGTTCGACCGCTTCGCCTCCTACCTGGTCGGCGAGCTCGACGGCGTTCGGAAGGACGCCGCCTGGGCGGCGCAGATCACCGGAATCAGCAGCGACGCGATCACCGACCTCGCGCGCCGCCTCACCACCCGACGGTCCCTCATCATGGTCAACTACGCGGTGCAACGGGCGGACCACGGCGAACAACCGATCTGGATGTCCGTCGTGCTGGCCGCCATGACGGGCTCGATGGGTCGGCCGGGATGCGGCTGGGGCGCGGGCTACGCGACGATGGACGCGACGGGCGTCGCCAAGGACCGCGCCTTCGTGGCGACGATACCGGCGGTTCCCAACCCGGTTCCGGATTTCATCCCCGTCGCGAGGATCGCCGACGCGCTGCTGCGTCCGGGCGAGGTCATCGACTACGACGGTGAGCGCCTCACCTTGCCCGAACTCCGCCTGGTCTACTGGTGCGGAGGGAACCCGTTCCACCACCACCAGGACCTCCACCGCTTGACCCGCGCCTGGCAGAACCCCGACACGGTGGTGGTTCACGAAGCCTGGTGGAACACGACGGCCAAGTTCGCGGACATCGTCCTCCCCGTCGCCACCAGCCTGGAGCGCGACGACTTCGCCGCGGGATTTTCCGACCCCCACCTCGTCGCGATGCCGAAGGTCCGCGAACCGGCGGGCGAGTCGCGCACCGATCACCACATCTTCAGCGCCTTGGCGTCCCGGCTCGGATTCGAGCAGGAGTTCACCGAGTCGCGCTCCGAGGTCGAATGGGTCCGACACCTCTACGAGCAGACGAGGGCCGAGCTCGGCGGCGATGCCGCCTTGCCGAGCTTCGACGACTTCTGGCGAAGCTCCACCGCTGAGCTGCCCGCGTCGACCGAACCGTTTCCCGGCAGTTTCGAGGCCCTCCGCTCGGATCCGCGACGTTCCCCCCTGTCCACGCCGTCCGGCCGGATCGAGATCTTCTCCGAGAAGATCGACTCGTTCGGCTACGACGACTGCGCCGGACACCCGAAGTGGTTCGAACCGGCGGAATGGCTTCGTGCCGATCTGTCGGACCGGTTCCCGCTGCACCTGATCTCGAACCAGCCCGCCTCACGCCTGCACAGCCAGTACGACAACGGTGGCCACAGCCTCGGCTCGAAGATCCGTGGTCGGGAGCCCGTGACGATCAACCCGTCGGACGCCGCGGCGCGCGGCATCGAGAGCGGCACGGTCGTGCGCGTCCACAACGACCGGGGCAGCTGTCTCGCGGGTGCGGTCCTGTCGGACGCCGTCATGCCAGGCGTCGTGCAGCTGTCCACGGGAGCGTGGTGGGATCCGGTGCAGCCGGGCCTGAGCGGGACGTTGGACCGCCACGGCAATCCGAACGTCCTCACGGCGGATCGACCGTGCTCGCGCCTGTCCCAAGGACCGAGCGCTCTCAGCGTGCTGGTCGACGTCGAGCCGTACGACGGCCCCCTTCCCGAAGTGCTCGCCTTCGCGCCACCAACCCTGGTGCCGCCCAGCTGAGGTTCACCACGACCGACGTGCGGGCCCGCGTCGGTGACATCGGGTGCCGTCGTCCACGTGGACGACGGCGGCACCACCCGAACGAATGATCTGATCTCGCTGGTGGTCGCGGCGCTTGGACATCCCGTGATTGCGTGACTACTTTGCGCGGTCATGACTGGAGTTCGGGATCTCAAGTGTCACCAGTGGTTCAAGGGCGCGGACGTCGACGGCGACGGGGTGATCACCCGCGAGGACGTCCGGTTGATGGGCGAGCGCTACATCGCGGCCCGTGGTGCCGCGTCGGAGTCCGCGACCGCCCGGCGGCTGACCGAGGGGTTGGACGCGTTCTGGGCCACCGTGATCGAGCCGATGGACCGGGACGGTGACGGCAAGGTCGACCTGCCGGAGATGACCGAGGGGTTCCGGCGGGCGCTGGCCGATCCCGCCCTGTACCCGCAGCAGGTCGGACCGGTGGCCGACCACTACTTCGACCTGATCGACCTCGACGGCGACGACAGGATCGACCAGGCGGAGTTCGGGGAGATCTTCGGCCTGGCGGGCAACGTGTCCTCTGAGGACTGCGCCGCGGTCTTCACCGCGTTGGACCTGGACGGCTCGGGCGGGCTGAATCGCGCCGAGTTCCACCAGGCGCTCGCGGAGTTCTTCTACGGCGACGACCCGGACGCCCCCGCCGCCCACCTGTTCGGCAGGATCGCCGGCTGACCGGTCGTGCCGTGGCGTCCCCGGCGAGTGGTGCCGGAGGCGCGCCGCACCTGTCGCTCACCGGCAACGGGCCCTCGTGCCGTTGCCGGTGAGCAGCGAACTCGGCAGGTCAGGCCGCCCCGCACCGGGCCTGGGTGACCTCGATGTAGCGGGACGTCGAACCCCAGCTGTCGACGCTGTTGTCGCAGAACCTGGTCCAGCCACCGATCGGCAGTTCGCGGTCGGCGGTGGCGTAGTAGGTGTGCGTGCACTGGTGGTTGGCCTTGCAGATCGGGATGGCCTGAGCGGTGGCGGGGGAGAGCGCGGGGAGGCACGCTGCGGCGAGGACGAGGGCCAGGGTGCTGACCAGACGGCGGGGCATGGGGGCTCCTTCGGTCGGTAGCGGTCCTCTTCGACTTTAAGGACGGCGACGGTCGGCCAAAACGGCTGTTCGGGGCCTGCGGTCCGCAAAACCCGAAGTGCCGTGGCGGTGCGACGCCCCAGGGAAACGACATCGCGACATCGCGTTTTCCGGACCGGAGTCACGTCCTCCGGCACACGGCGTCGTTGAGGGTGAACGCCGTGGGCGCGCTGTTCGCACCGCTCCAAGTTCCCAGCAGGCCGAACGAACGGGATTGCCCGACCGGGATGGTGGAGTTCCACGACGCGTTCCGCACCGCCACCGCGGCACCCTCCTGGGTGTGGATCCCGTTCCACAGCTGGGTGATGCGCTGGACGTGCTCGTAGGACCAGGTCACCTCCCAGGAGTCGATCGCCACCGGACCGCGGTTGGTGACGCGCACGGAGCTCAGGAAACCTCCGGGCCACTGCCCCGTCGTGTCGTAGGCGATCTCGCACCCCGCGGACGGCAGCACGGTGCCGATGCGGCTGGGATCGACCACGGCCCAGTAGGCGTCCTTGGCCTGCAGGCGGGTGTCGAACAGCAGCGGGTGGTCCTTGCGCGCCACCGGGAACGCGTCCAGCCAGGTGTCGTCGTCGGCCAGGCCCCACAGGGTGACCGAACTGATCGCGTCCCGGTACTTCGTGAACACCCCGAACAGATCGCGGTAGCGGTTGGCGTGGGCCAGCAGCACCTCGGCGGGTGGCGTCGCCGGGTAGGACTGGGTGCTGTCGGTGTACACGGAGACGTCCATCTCGGTGATCTGCTGGTCCACGCCGAGCGGGAGGAACTTCGTGATCATGTCCTCGGTCTCGGCGGTCGAAGGCCATTGCACGTTGACGTGCATCTGGTGGCCCACAGCGCTGATCGGCACGCCCTCCGCCCGCAACCCGGCCACGAGGTCGTGGAGCTTGTCGCGCTTCGCGGGCACGTTGGTGTTGAAGTCGTTGATCACCAGCGTTGCGGTGGGGGCGACCTCGTGGGCCACGCGGAACGCGGTGCGGATGTAGTCCAGGCCCGCGATCTCGAACCACCTGCTGCGGCGCATCCCGTCGGGCTGCCCCTCGTCCACGACCTCGTTCACGACGTCCCACACGGGGATGTCGTCGCCGTAGTGACCCACCACGCCTCGGATGTGCGCCTCGAGTCGGGAGAGCAACAGCGCCTTGTTCTGCGGAGTGGCGGTCATGTCCGCGCCCGCGGCGTCCCGGAACACCCAGTCCGGTGTCTGCTGGTGCCACACCAGGGTGTGTCCCCGGACCGCCTTGCCGTGAGCCTTGGCCCACGTCACGACGGTGTCGGCGTCAGCGAACCGGAACGCCCCCTCGGACGGTTCCGTCGCGTCCCACTTGAGCTGGTTGCCCGGCGTGATCGAGTTGAAGTGCCGGTCGAGGAGTCGGGCGTGGTTCCCGTGCAGGTGGACGGGTTCGGCCGCCGCGCCGAAGTGCCGGAACGGCACGACGTCCTTGATCGCCGGGATGTCGGTCTGGATCGGCGGCAACGGCACGGTGGACAGGGCGAAGTCGTCCACGTGGAACGAAACCGTGGCGCTGGAACCCTCCACGTAGGCGGAGAGGTGGTCGGCGTCGGAGGCCAACACGTAGGAGCCCGCGAGGTTGACCCAGTCATCGGCCGTGACCTCCGAGTCCCCGGCGACGCGCTCGTAGGACGTCGCTCCGTCCGGCGTCCGGCGTTCGACGGACAGCCGGAGTCGCGTGGTCGGCTCCCCTGCCGCGAGCCGCACCCACACCGACATCCCGTAGCGGGTGCCCTTCTCTACCTGGCCGAGCAGGCTCAGCAGCGGGCCTTCCCAGGTCTGCGTGCGATCGGTGACGAGCAGGCTCCGCGTGCCGCCGTGCGCGACCGCGGCGCTCACGGCCGTGGTCGCTCCCCCACGCGCACCCCACGACTGGGTGGTGCCGTCCTCGAACGTGCTGGACACGACCGTCACGGGCGCGTCGGCGACCGCGGGTGCGTTCGCACCGCTGATCACCAGTCCCGCCGTGGTCGAGGCGACGAGCAGCCCGGCCAGAACTCTCCTCATCGAGAATCCTCCAACTTCTGGGAGCGCTCCCAGATCAGTGGAAGCGGACTTTAGCGCGCTTCGCGCCGCAGACCCAAGGCACCATTCGGCTCAAACGGCCTCAGGTGACGCCGCACTGGTCGGGCAGTTCCCCGGTCAAGCGGGGACGGAGAAGTAGCCGCCGCCGACGGCCAGCAGGTAGGGGTGCAGGGCGTCGGCGGTGAGGCGTTGCTGAGCGAGGGCGAAACCGGTGGCGAAATCCTTCTGGAAGGCCATGAACACCACGCCGCGATCGTCGCCACCGCCCTCGTGGGCCCAGGAGCGGCGGAGCATCTCGGGGGCCGCGGTGCCGGGGGTGCGGGGGTTCATCGTGCGGACGTGGGAGTCCAGGGCGGTGGTGGCGCCGTCGGGGTCGGCGGCGAAGTCGGGGGTTCCCGCGGGTGGGGTGCCGTCGAGCCAGGTGCCGTCGGGGTGGCGGCCGATGACGCGGCTGCGGATGTCGGGGGTGTCGGCGTCCCAGAGGGGGTGGGCGAGCCGGATCACCCGGACGGCGAGCAGCGAACTGCCGTCCGGGAGCAGGACGTCGGAGGTGTTGGTCTGGCCCTCGACGGAGCCGAAGGGGTTGCGCTGCAACGGTTGCGACGACGTCTGGTCGACTGTGTCGCGGCTGACCGCCGTGCGCCAGGTGACCTGGGCGGGGACGCGGGCCAGCAGGGCGTCGAGCCGGGAGGAGGCGTCGTCGCCCTCGACTTGGAGCAGCGCGTCGGGGTTGGTGCGCTCGGGGAGCAGGACCTCGCCGGGGAACGGCGGCATCACCGCCAGGCCCGGTGCCAGCGCCGGGCCGAGGCCGACCAGGACACCGGGTTCGCCGCGCAGCGCGAGGAGCGCGTCACGCGCACCGCCGCCGCGCAGGAACGCCACGGCACCCGCGCGGCGGGGGCGGCGCAGGGCCGGGTGCAGACCGGGCGGGTCGTCGGGCGCGGTCGGGTCGTCGGCGCAGCCGCCGAGGGCGGCCAGCAGCGTGAGCCCGGCCGCGCCGGTGAGGAACACCCGGCGGGACGGGCAGGTCACCGGAGCCGTCATTCCTCGACGGCCAGGCCGAGAGCGCGGCTGACCTCGCGGTCGACCAGGCCGTAGCCCGCCAGGCCCCAGAACCCGCACGGTTCGGTCCTGGTCGTCGGCTTGCCGTCGAGGTCGACGCAGCGGCCGGGCGACACCTCGAAGCAGTGGCGCTCCAGCACGTCGCCCGGTGCCGGTTCGGTGTGGGCGATGGTCTGGAAGTAGCCCTTCGACCACGGGAGGCGGTTGATGAACAGCGGCGGCAGGAGCAGCGCGTCCGTGGTCAGGCGGCCGACGTCGACCTCGGGGCCGTCGGCCACCACGTCGTAGACGTAGACCAGGTTCGAGTCGGGCATCGGCGCACGGCTCTCGTCGATGCCCGACTCGACCACCCGGCCGAACAGGTGCCTGCCGTCCTCCACCCGCAGGGTGAACACGTCCCCGGCCAGCAGCGCCTTGCGCGAGCCGCGGCCTGCGATGAGGTTCATCCGGTCAGAATCCGTTCCTGCGCAGCCACGCGTTGCCCCAGTTCACAGCCTGCTGGTAATAGGGGTGGTTCGGGCTGATGCTGTTGATCTTGTTGAGGCCCTGGTTGCGGTTGATCAGCGCCTGTTCGATCGCCCGCGCCTCCCCTCGGGTGACCCCGCCCTGCGCGGTGACCCGCTGGAGGTAGTCGAACTTGCTGCCGTGCTGCGCGGTGCGGTTCGCGAGGTTGTTCGTGATGCCGGAGTATACGTCCTTGCCGTTCTTGATCCCCTTGTAGACGTCGACGCCCTTCTCGGCGTTGCGGCCCACGGTGAGCGCCTGCGGCAGGGCGGGCATCCCCTTGCCCAGACCGCCGAGCAGGCCACCGAGGGCGCCCATCGCGCAGCCGCCCGCGGCCGCGCCGCCCACGCCGCCCCAGCCCCAGTCGACCTTGCGGCCCGCGAGGCGCTGGCCCGCGTAGTCGAGCCCGCCGCCGACGAGGCCGCCGACCAGACAGCCCACCAGCGGGTTGTTGCCGGACGGGTCGGTCAGGTTGGTCGGCGAGTTCTGCGTGTAGGCGTAGAGGTTGCTGCCGCCGGAGATGCCGATCGGGTCCTCGGAGATGAACCGGCCCAGGCTCGGGCTGTAGTAGCGGGCCCGGTACTGGTCGAGTCCGGTGCCGTCGTCCTGGCGGCCGGTGAACGACAGGTCGGAACCGCGCTTGTCCCCGGTGGCCGTCGGGACGCCGAACGGGTCGAACGCCTGGTTGGCGGCGAGGGTGCCGTCGGCGCGGCCGAAGCCGATCGCGGAGCCGAGCGCGTCGGTCAGGGTCGTGTCGGTGACCCCGGCCTTGGTGCGGCCGAACCACTGGTCCACTCCCCCGGACAGCAGCGAAGCGGAGACCGCGCCCGCGCCGTCGAGTTCGGCGGCGACGTTCGTGCCGTCGTAGAGGAACTTGGTGGTGGTCCCGCCGACCGTGCGGCTGCTGCGGTCGCCCGTGGCGTCGTAGGTGTAGGCGCCTGCCAGGCCGGTGCGGCTGGTGCTGGTGAGCTGTCCGCGCGCGTTCCACGTGTAGGCGGTGGTGCCGTCGGAGGTGAGGTTGCCGTCGTTGTCGTAGGTGAGGGTGGCGCCGTCGGAGGTGAGCAGCTTGTTGGCGTCGTCGTAAGAGAGGCCCGTGCGCGCGGCGGGCAGGGTGGTCTGGGCGAGGGTTCCGGTGATCGAGGTGCGCCGACCGCTCGCGTCGTAGGTGTAGGCCAGGGCGCCCTTGGCCGTGCCCGCCTGGGCGTAGGCGATGCCGGTGACCTGGCTGGCGGCGTCGTAGGTGAAGGTCTGCGCCCAGCCGCCGGGCAGGGTGACCGTGGCGGGCCTGCCCGCCGTGTCGCGGGTGATGGCGGCGCTGTCGGCGCCGCGGGTCACGCCGGTGAAAGCGCCAGCCGCGTCGTAGGTGTAGGTCGTGGCCGGGAGACCGGGCAACGTCGTGGAGGTCTGCCTGCCGACGGCGTCGTAGCCGTAGCCCACCGTCCCGTTGGGACCCGTGGTGGAGGTGACGCGGTCGCGGGCGTCGTGGGTGTAGGTGGTGGTGCCGCCCGCGGTGTCGGTGACCGTGGCGAGCCGGTCGACGGTGTCGTAGGCCAGGGTGGTCTGCGACTGCTGCGTGGTCGGACCCGTGACGCCGTAGCGGGTCCTGGTGGACCGGTCGAGGGCGTCGTAGGTGGCCTCGGTGCGGACCCCGGCGCGGCTGACGGCCGCGATGACCCGGCCCGCCGGGTCGTAGGTGACCGTCGAGGTGCGGTTGAGCGGGTCGGTCGTGGAGATCGCGCGGTCCTGGCCGTCGTAGGCCCACCGGGTGGTCTTGCCGCGCTGGTTGGTGTAGTCGGTGACGTTCCCGTTGGCGTCGTAGGCGAACTGGCTCACGCCGCCGAGCGGGTCGGTCACCTTCACCGGCTGGTTCCGCGCGTCGTAGGCGGTGAGGGTGGCCGCGCCGGACGGGTCGGTCTCCTGGACCCGCCTGCCCGCCGCGTCGACGAACGTCTTCGTGACGCGGCCGAGCGGGTCCTTGACCGAGGTGGCCGCGCCCGCCTCGTAGGTGAAGGTGGTGACCGCGCCGCCGGGGGCGGTGACGGTCGAGACCTGGCCCGCGGAGGTCCAGGACATGGTGGTCTTGCGGGATGCGGGGTCGGTCGCGGTGAGCGGGTTGCCCTTGGCGTCGTAGGTGTAGGTGGTGGTCTTGCCCGCCGGGTCCTTGGTGGTCAGGGGCTGGTCGAACGGGCCGTAGGCGACCTGCTCGGAGACGACCTGGTCGGGGGTGCCCACCAGTTCGGTGACGGCGGTGACGCGTTGCTGGGTGTCGTAGGTGTAGTCGGTGCGCCGGTTGAAGGGGTCGATGACGGCGTCGACGCGGTTGTCGGTGCCGCGCACGTAGGTGGTGGTGCGGGCCAGCGAGGTGCCGAACGCGGCGGTGTCGGAGGCGACCATGTGGTTGGCGTCGAACACCACGCGGCGGACGGACCCGTTGGGCTGGGTGACGCGGGTTTCGGTGATCTCGTTGGCGGCGTTGAGGGTGTAGGCGAACTGGTAGCTGCCGCCGTCGGCGAGGTCCTGCCGCTGGACGCGGCCGTTGGCGTCGTAGACGACGTCGAGGTAGGCCACGCCGCGGGCGTCGGTGATCCTGGTGATGCGGTTGGCGGTGTCGTAGGTGTAGGTGGAGACCTTGCCCGCGACGTCGGTCACGGTGGAGAGGCGACCGCTGGTGTCGTAGGTGTAGAGGACTTGGCGGCCGATGTTGTCGTGGGCGCGGGTGACGCGGGCGGAGGCGTCGTGCTCCAGGGAGATCCACCGGCCGCTGGGCGAGGTGATCTGCGTGACCTCGCCGTTGCTGCCGCCGGCGCGGGTGAAGGTGACCTGGTTGCCGTTGCGGTCCTGCATGGCGCGAGCGCGGGCGTACCAGGGGAAGAAGAACTTGGTGCCGTCGCGCAGGCTCAGCACCCAGTCGCCGTTGACCTGCGCGATCGTGGAGCCGGTGAACCTGCCGGGTGAGCCGACGGCGCTGAAGACGGCGTCGGTGTAGCCGGTGCCGGGTGACGTGCGGGTGTAGTGGGCCCGTCCACCGCCGGGGGTGTAGAGGTCGACCTCCTGGTACTGCTGCTCGGAGGCGAGGAACATGTTGTAGTCGGCACCGGAGTTGAGGCCGAACTCACGGGTGTGGTTGTCGCCCTGGTAGTACTGGCGGGTCAGCGTGACCGGCAGGGTGTCGCCGAGGCCGAGGTCGGTGTGGCTGTCGGTGAGCAGACCGGTGGACAGGTCGACCGGGTCGCCCGAGAGCTTGTCGAGCAGGTCCTGCCACCACGGCTTGTCCGGCTTGGGGTTGCCGCCGGTGTTGAACATGGCCCCGTCGAAGGTCCACAGCTTGGTCTTCTCGTCGGGCACGACCTGGCGGGCGTCGGCGCTGACCTTGCCGTGGCCGTAGACGTACCAGCCCTTGTCCAGCGGGTCGTAGTTCCAGAACTCCACTTCGGACCCGGCGGGCAGCGAGGTGTAGTTCGGGTACACCACGCTCGCGCCCTGCGGGAAGATCGTCGCCCCGCCGGGCTGCACGGTGAAGTACACCGGCACGATCCCGTTGCGCGGCAACGGGTACGGCGCCCGGTCGAGCGGGATCGCGGTGATGCCCAGCTCGCGGACGACGTTGCCGTCCATGTCGCGCACCACGGACCCGGCCGGGATGCGCACCTCCAGACCGGGGATGTCCGGGGTGGTCAGCACGGTGTCGCCCGTGCTGGGGGCGTCGAGCTTCCGCGTGTGCCTGGTGTCCAGCCTCGGCAGCCACACGGTGGCGTCCAGGGCGGTGGTGGACCCGGCGACGACCTTCGCGCGGATGCGGAAGGTGCCGTACCTGACGGGTTCGGTCTTCGCGGCGTACCCGTCGACGATCACGGTCGTGGCGTTGGGGCGCACTCCGCTGACCAGGAACCGGCCCTGGTCGTCGGTGGTGGTGCGGACGTCGTCCACGCGGACGGGGATGCCCGCGAGCGGGGTGCCGTCGAGGTCGCGGACGTGGCCGCTGACAGCGGTGACGCCCTTGTCCCCCACCAGGTTGGTGACCGGGACGGGGTCGGCGCGACGGGTGAGCCAGTCCTTGCCCGCCAGGCTCCCCGCGTCCGGCTTCCACGCGGCCGAGGTGCGCGGGTCGCCATCGGGCAACGGGGTCGCGGCGTTCGGCGAGTCCGGATCGGTGGCGACGACGATCTCGGGGCTCGGCGTGGCGCGCGCCTGCACGGGCACGTCGTCGTCCGCGCGCTGGTTGTCCGTTTTCGTCTTCGTGACCACGGGGGTGCTCGGCCGCGAGGTCGTCTCCGCGGGCGGAGGGGTGGCGGCGCGGGCAGCGCTGACGGTGGCGGTGAAGGTGCTGCCGCCGACAAGTGCGTCGCTCGGGTCGACCACCAGCTTGTAGGCGCCCGTCGTGGGCAGGGTGATGTCCAGGCTGTAGTTCGGGTACTGGGTGGAGCCGACCCGGTTGCCGTCGGGGCCGGTGACCCACCAGTTCATGCCGCAGCAACCGAAGGCGGGCGAACTGGCGGAGGACTGGAAGACGATCCTCTGGCCCGCCGTGCCGGAGAAGCCGGAGTAGGCGCTCTGGCCGGGGTTGGCGACGGTGATCGTCTTGGTGGCGCCGGTCAGCGGCAGGGTGCCCGCGTCGGCGTCGGCGGGGACGTTCCAGGCGCTGAGGGAGATCGAGCCGACGAGTGCGTCGCTCGGGTCGACGATCAGCTTGTAGGTACCGGTCTGCGGCAGGGTGATCGTGTTGAGCGTGTAGTTCGGGTAGTACGTGCTCCCCACCCGCGTGCCGTCCGGCGCCTGCAACCACCAGACCAGACCGCAGCAGCCGAACGCCGGGGAGGCGTTCGACGACTGGACGATGACGCGCTGGCCGGTGGTGCCGGAGAAGGTGCTGAAGCCGTTCTGGCCGGGGGTGCCGATCGTGACGGTCTTGGCCGTGCCGTCGAGCGCCTGCGCACCCGCGTCGGCGTCGGCCGGGACGTTCCACGCCCTGAAGTCGATCGACCCGACCAGCGCGTTGTCCGGGTCCACGATCACCTTGTACGTACCCGCCTGGGGCAGGGTGATCGTGTTGAGCGTGTAGTTCGGGTAGTACGTGCTCCCCACCCGCGTGCCGTCCGGCGCCTGCAACCACCACGTCAGACCGCAGCAACCGAACGCGGGCGACGCGCCGCTGGACTGGA
>JAEBDY010000035.1:0-20516 GCA_049997955.1 Umezawaea sp. cmx-9-4
CAACCATCACCGTCTACATTCGACACTCGACTACCGCACTCCACACGAAGTCCGTGTTGGTTATCGTCAAGGTCTCGCCCTCGTGGCATGAAATCCCGGTGTCCGGTTCTCGGGGACAACCTCAAACGTCCGCGCGCGTGATCGCGTGGTGGGCGGTGTACTGCGCGTCGTCGAGGCACGCCGTTCCACAGAGGGCTCATGGGCTTCACGTTCACCAAGGTCATCATCGGTGATCTCGGCGCACAGTACGTGTTCTACGGCGACGTCTGGGCCTGAAAGCCGTGCATCGGCTGGCGAACGGCGAGGGCGCGGAGAGCTACGAGCAGGTCGTCCTGCGCGGAGATGGCGAGGGGGCGTCGTTGGTGCTCGTCGCCTACTCGTCCCGCGAGGTGCCTGGTCCGGGTGAGGTCGTGCTTCTCCAAGGTCATCCTGGTCACTTTCGACGGCTACCCGATCCGCGACTACGACCTCCAGGTGTGGAACGGCAGCTTCTGGGTCACGGTGTCGTCGATCAACGGCAACACCTCCCTCGCCGTCACCCACCAGTTCGCCCCGCAGACCGCGCGGCTGCTCAGGGTGTACGGCCGCAGCGGTCCGACCATCCAGCCGCAGTACGTGCGGGTCAACGAACTGGAGGTCTACTCCTAGGCTGATCGTTCGGCCACCGCGGCCCGCTCAGCCGACCAACCGGTCTTTAATGGGAAGCCGGTGCGACAGTGCCGTAAGGAAGGCTCGATCGGCGGGGGAGAACCGTAGTTGAGTCCTGCCCAGTTGGAATTCCAGCACGGTGATCTGGTGCCGTAGCACCACAATCTCCACGTCATTGTTCCGGTCGTTCATGGGCAGCAGACGCAGTAGGGCGAACGCGTTGGCCACGCTGAGGTAGGCCTGCAAAGCAGCATGGCTAATCATCATGCTGTGCTCATCGGCAGCAGCGTGATCACGACTGCATCCGTGCATGGGTTTCGGCGGACCCTCTGTCACCTGCATGGATGAGGTTTTCGGCAGGCGCAACGTCGGTGTAGCAGTGATCTTGAGGAATCACATGAGGTACATCGCACTGCCCGACCGTGGTGCGTGGTTCGAACGCGCACTATTGCGGAGTTCTCTTGTTGTTGCGCCGAATGAGTGAAGTGATCGGTTGTTCCATCGCGGCCGGTTGTCGTGTCCCTATAGTCGCGAGGGCTGGTGTGCGGTGGTCGAGGAAAGTGGCGCGAGTGGCGGGCGACGATGCCGGTGGGCCGGGGCGGGCTGAGAAGGACAAAGGGGTCCAGCAGAATCTGTTCATCTTTGCGGGTGTTCTCGCCACGGTCGTGACCGTCATGGCCACAGTTCCGGTGCTAGGCGTGCCGCCAGCGGTGATCTGGGTGTTGCTCGG
The DNA here is from genome assembly GCA_049997955.1 of Umezawaea sp. cmx-9-4. Lineage (GTDB taxonomy): Bacteria > Actinomycetota > Actinomycetes > Mycobacteriales > Pseudonocardiaceae > Umezawaea. The sequence continues at coordinate 1,379 of JAEBDY010000035.1, forward strand.
GACAGTGCTGCTGCTGTGCGCGTTGGCGTTCCTGTGGCCGCTCAAGCGCATCGAGTTCGACTGGCTGAAGTTGGCGCGGCGGTCGAAGGTTGCGGTGGTCGCCGTGGTGGTGGCGGTGGTCGCCGTCTTCGTTGTACAACCGGCCTGGCCCCACATGGTGATCTGGATCAGTGGGTGCGAACACCCCGTGGAAATCCGCGTGCTGACTTCACCGGACACGGTGAATGCGTTCCGGGAAGTCGCTGCCGATTACGAGAAGAGCACCGCGGAATCGGGCCACGGTTGTCGCGCGGTGAACATGTACGTGTTCTCCATGCCCGTGTCGAAAGTGGCGGTTGCGTTCGCGCAGGGTTGGGCGGATGTTCCCGAACCGCATCCTGACCTGTGGCTGGCGGGCTCCGCGTTGGAGCTGAGGTCGGTGCGCGAAGCGACTCGCGTCGAACTGGATGGTGACGGCGTGATCGCGTGGTCCCCGCTGGTTCTGGGGGTGCGGGCGGGTGCCGGGTATCCCGGCGAGCGGATCGCGCCTTCGTGGCCGGAACTGCTCGAACGGGTTTCGGGCGCGGGCATCCCGGTGGTCCGACCCAACCCGACGGCGTCGGCGGAGGGCGAGGCGGCGTTGCTGGCGCTGTACCGCGCCGACGGTGACGCACTGATCAGCCAAGCCCACGCCGGGACGATGGAACGCCGCCATGCCAAGGACCTCGACGCTGGCGGCTACCCGGTGGAAGGAGACACAGACGCGTTGCTGCGCATTCAGACAGAAAGCGCTCGGGCCGCGGCCCAGGCCGGTCGGACCTCAGATGGACGGATCGCGGCCGCAGTGGTCACGTCCGAACAAGCGGTGGCGCGGTTCAACCAAGAGCTCGGCGGGCGGGCGGCCGCGAGTTGTGTGACCGACGGCAGCGCGACGGACTGCCTGCGCGCCTACTACCCCCGCACGACCCCGCGCCTGGAGTACCCCTTTGCTGCGGTGCACTGGAACGGCACAGTGGCGAACGACGCGACCCGTGAACCGGTCCGGGCGTTCAAGGCGTGGCTGGGCGGCGAGCCGGGACGGCAGGCGTTGAACAACGCCAAGCTGCGGCCGGTGGAAGGAGAGGTCGGCTCGCCGCTGAGCGAGGACAACGGCGTGCTGCCCAACCCGGCGCTGGCTCAGGCACCGCCAACGGCCACCGTCGCACAGCGCGACGATGCCCTCAAGCTGTACCGGGAGGCGCGGCGCAACGGGCGGGTGCTGGTCGCTGTGGACGGCTCCGGCTCGATGCAGGAAGGAGCCGTAGGCGGAGTGCGGCGCATCGACGTCGCACGAGAGGCGGTCAAGAGAGCGTTGGCCCACCTTGGCCCGGACGACGAGTACGGGCTGAGCGACTTCTCCGGGCAGGGCGTGCGCACGTTGCTACCCGTGGACGCCCACCCCGATCCCGGTCCGATGAACTCCGCACTCGGTGCGGTCACGCCCGACGGCGGCACACCGCTGTACCGGATGATCACCGAAGGCGTGCGCGTGCTCGGCGGCGGAGACCCGAACGCGCTGCCGGCCGTCATCGTCCTCACCGACGGTGAGGACACCACCAGCGGTCTGACCGCCGAGCAGACGGCGAGCGCGGTCAAGGACGGCGGCGTGCGGGTGTACGTGATCACCATCGGGGAGGTGCGCTGTGACCAAGGTGGGCTGGTCGGACTGGCTCGCGGCACCGGTGGCTCGTGCTACGACTCCGACGCGGTCACGGTCGGCGATGACCTGGCTGCACTGTTCAGACAGATGTGGGGGATGTGACGACATGGCGTCGTGGTGGCGAACGGGTGGTCGATGGTTCGCGCTCGGGGCGGTGGCAGGGGTCGTGGTGACCGCCGCGGTCGCGGTCGTCGTCACCGGCACGACCTCGCCACCCGGGGACCTGGAGAAGGGTGAACTGCTCATCCTCAGTGGCCGCGACCAGAGCCGCACCGGAGAGCGGGAATTGCTGCTGCAGCAATGGAACGGCATGCACCCCGAGAGCCCTGCCCGGATCGAAACGCTGTCGGACGAGGCCGACAAGCAGCGCGCCGAGATGGTCGCGCGGGCACAGTCCGGGCGAGGAGCCGTGGACGTGTTCAACCTCGACGTCACATGGACTGCGGAGTTCGCCGAGGCCGGGTACATCCAGGAATTGTCCGATGTGGACACAAGTGGTTTCCTCGTCAAGCCGCTCGCGGGCTGCCGCTACCAGAAAAAGTTGTGGGCGCTGCCGTTCAACTCCGATACGGGGTTGTTGTTCCACAACAACGAACTCGTGCCGGAACCGCCGACGTCACTGTCGCAGCTGAAGACGGTGGCGGAAGACGTGCTGGCAGCCGACGGTTCGGTGGCCAACGGGTCGACGGTTGGCGGGGCCGGGAGATTCATCGGTGCGTACGCCGGTCAATTCGCGCCGGGACACGAGAGTTTCACGATCAACGCCATGGAGGTCATGTGGGCCATGGACGGCGCGCTGATCGACGAGGACGCACGGCTCACCGACGACTGGACGGCGGCGTCCAAGGCCGTGAAGTGGTTGTCCGACGCCCTGACCCCGTCCGCGCCGGGCGCGCAGTCGGTCGTCGCGCAGGAGTCGCGCACGTTCGACGAGACCGCGACCAACCAGGCGTTTCGTGAGGGCAAGGTGCCGATGATGCGGGCATGGCCGGTGGTGTACCGGGATTTGGCGGATACGCCCGACTCGCCTGGGGTCAAGCGGCAGCCGTTCTCGGTGGCACGGTTGCCTGGGCCGAGTGCTCTGGGGGGCCAGAACCTTGCGGTGGCGGCGAATACGGACCAATCGCGTGCGGCTCGGGCGTTGATCGAGTTCCTGACCAGCCCGAGGAGCCAGCAGTTGCTGTTCGAGCGGGGTGGGTTCGCGGCCACGCGGGAGATTGTGTACGGCGACGGCGTGCTCACAGGCAAGTACCCGTACGCGAAGGTTTTGAAAAAGGCCATTGAGGACGCGAAGCTCAGGCCGGTTACACCCAACTATTACCGGGTTAGTGCGGTGTTTCGGGATGGGATTGATCAGGCATTGCGGAACGGCGGAGTGCTGCCGGAAGACTTGCGGCAGCGGTTGGAGGACGCACTGGCGGGCAAATGACGTGCGGACTTGGGTCGCGCCTGGTTGTCGTGCGCGGGCTGGCGGTGGTGGCCACCACGCGCGCTGTCCTGCGAGCGCTGGTGACCAACGGCGTGGACACGCTGCTGACTCTGTACGCGACGGTGGACGAGGCAGTGGACGGAGCGACTCCGACACCCTCGCCTGCCGCGCGGTCTACGCCACCCGAACCGACATAGACGATCAACGGTGTAATCGGCGGCGTGCCGGGTAGGTGAGCCCTGTGACAAGCGATGCGGTCGGAACAACTTGATCCGCGCTGCCGTGCAGACCATCAGACGCAGCAGTACCGAGGTCCGCCGCCGCCACCACCGCCACCGCCACCAAGGCACCGGACCTGCTCGGACGAGACTTCACCGCGCAAACACCCAACACCCGCTACGTCGGCGAAATCACCACCTGCCCATCGCCGACGGCACCTTCGCCTATCTCGCCACCGTGATGGACCTGTGCTCACGCCGCCTGGTCGGCTGGACCATCGCCGAAGACATGCGCACCGACCTTGGTCCTCGACGCCCTGGCAGCCGCGCAGCGCACACGGGCCGCCTGGTCGGGGCGGTGTTCCACAGCGACCACGGGTCCCAAGGCGGATTCAACTGGTCGTCGCAACACCCTGGCTGAGAGGTGGAGCGATGGCATACGGGCCGAGACAGAAGCAGGTTGGTGAGTACCGGGGGCAGATCCCGTCACCGGGTCGGCCGACGGTCGCCTGGCGCGAGGACCGCGTCAGGTTCTGGGCCTCGATCGCCACCGGTGTCCTGACCGACGAGGCATCGGAGGCGGCCGGGGTGTCGGCACCGGTGGGCTACCGGTGGTTCCGTCACGCTGGCGGAGTGAACCCGCCACAATCGCATCCGCTCACCGGTATAGCGCGCTTGAGCAACGTGATCAGCGGCACGACAGCGCATCGAACTGCTGCGTGCGTTTCGCGGAAGAGCCGCCGTCCCTCCTGCCGGCGATCAGGCGGCGGACGTCAGGTCGTGGCGGCCGGGGTGACGAGACCGGTTTCATAGGCCAGGACGACGAGTTGGGCTCGGTCGCGGGCCCGGAGTTTGGTCATCGCGCGGCTGACGTGGGTCTTGGCGGTGGCGGCGCTGATGACCATGGTGGTGGCGATCTCGTCGTTGGACATGCCCTTTGCGACGAGAGAGACGACCTCTCGTTCCCGATTGGTGAGGATGTCCAGTACGGCGGTGCGGGTGTGATGAGGCGGTCGGGAGACGTACTGGCTGATGAGTTTGCGGGTGATGGCTGGCGCGAGCAGGGCGTCTCCGCGGGCGGCGACGCGGATGCCGTGCAAGAGGTCGGCGGGTTCGGTGTCCTTGACCAGGAACCCGGCGGCGCCTGCGCGCAATGCCGTGTAGACGTGCTCGTCGAGGCCGTAGTTGGTCAGGATGACGACGTGTACGCCAGCCAGGGCCGGGTCGGCGGTGATCCGGCGGGTGGCCTGGATACCGTCGAGAACAGGCATCTGGATGTCGACGAGTGCCACGTCAGGCAGGTGCCGAGAGGCGAGCGCGACTGCCTGCTCACCGTCACCGCCTTCGGCGACCACGGTGAGGTCGTCCTCGGCGTCGATGAGGGCGCGGAACCCGGCCCGCATGAGGGCGTGGTCGTCGACGAGCAGCACAGAGATCATGAGGACGGCTCCAGCAGTGGCGGCGCTTCCAGGGGCAGGGTCGCACGGACGCTGAACCCGCCGCTGTCGCGGTGGCCGGTATGCAGCGTCCCGCCGACAACGGCGACCCGCTCGCGCATGCCGATCAAGCCCACACCGGGCGTGGCGGCCGTCCCGCCGGTGCCGAGCCCGTCGTCGTCGACGTGGACGGTCAGCGCGTCGCGACCGTACTCGAGCCGGATCGTGGCGGTCGCCGGGCCGGCGTGGCGGGTCACGTTGGTGAGGGCTTCCTGCACGACGCGGTATGCGGCGCGCTGGACCGGGATCGGAAGGGCGCACGGGGGGCCGGTGACGGTCACGGTGACCGGGACACCGGCCTTGCGGGCGGCCTCGACGAGCCTGTCGAGCCCGTCGAGACCCTCGCTGGCCGGGGTGTCGTCGGTGCGCAACACCTCCAGCGTCGCTCTCAGCTCGTCCATCGCGTCCCGGCTGGCCTGCTCGATGGCGAGCAGCGCCTCAGGGACCCGCTCGCCGCGTTTGCGGGCGAGGTGGACGGCGACTCCTGCGCGCACCTTGATGAGCGAGATGCTGTGGGTGAGCGAGTCGTGCAGGTCGCGGGCGATGCGCAGCCGTTCCTCGCCTGCTCGGCGGCGAGCGGTCTCCTCCCGCGAGTGTTCGGCGTCGAGTGCCCGCTGTTCGAGGTTGGCGAGGTTTACGGCCCGCTGGCGGGACAGCTCCCCAGCCACGCACGCGGCGACCATCCAGCCGACGAGCAGCAGCCAGCGCTGGAAGACCTCCTGCGGCTGCTCTCCGGTGCCGACCAGTTCGCCGGTGATCCCGCCGACCAGGATGAGACCGACGGCCACCCCGGCCGGCCATCGATGCCGGTTCCCGACTGCCGTGTGGAGGGCGACCATCACCGTCAGGGCCGGTGCCACCCCGGGATAGCCGCGCAGCTGGTAAGCGAGCAGGCACACGGTCGCCAGGCCGAGCACGACCAGGGGCAGCCGGTGCCGGACGGCGGTCATCATCGCCGGAACCACCAGCAGGAACGAGCTGACCAGGTCGAGCCGGATGCGTCCGGGCGGCGCGGTCACCGCGCTGACGACGACCAGCACGGTCAGGCCGAGCGCCACGGCCAGTGGCCACCACGGCTGGCTACCACGCTCACCGTCATCCATGCCCACCACGGTAGAGGCTCTGTCGCTCCTGGACGTCCGCCTGCGGACCGAGGTGCCGAGTACCGCCGTGGTCGTAGTCCGCCGTGGACTACGACCACGGCGGTAGTGGCGGAAGCCATCCTCGGCCGGATGACGACGACCACCGCCGAACGGCATGGTTTCCGGCATGTCCGCACCCCGCACCGCCGTCCACACGCTCACGTTGCTGTCGACCGGCCTGCTCGCCGGCGCACTCTGCTACGGCGCCGTGAACTTAGTGCCCACGTTCAACGCCGTGCCCCTCGACGTCCGCCTGACCTTCCACACCGCATTGATGCGGATGAACGGCCCGGTCATCCAGACGGTGATGGCCTGCGCCGCGGTCGGCTCGGTGACCTGCGCCGTCCTGGAACGCGGGCGATCGCGCCTGCTCGCCGCCGGATCCGGCGGCCTGGTGCTGGTGGCCTTCCTGGTGACCCGGTTCGGCAACGTCCCCATCAACGCCAGGATCAAGACCTGGGCGGCCACCTCGGCACCACCCGACCACCCGGCCGTGCTGCGGCAGTGGGAGATGTTCAACGACATCCGCACCGCCGCCGCGGTGACCGCGTTCATCCTCGCGCTGATCGCCGCCGACCACGTCCGCACGGTCCGCCGCACCGAAAAATCGGTTCCATGCAAAGGATGACGCGATGGGTGCTCGACCACCGGTTGCCAGTGGTCCTGGGGGCCCGGATCACCGGCGCTCCGGTCGAGCTGACCGCGCGGCGGTGTCGGAAAGCGGTGACGAAATGACGACATCCGCACCGAAGCCGGGACGGCGGCGCCGTACGCGCAAGAAGGTTCTCGTCACCGTCGGGCTGCTCCTCGGCATCCCGGTCCTGCTCCTGGCCGGACTCGTCCTCTGGGACGGCGGCGCCGACCTCGCTCCACAGCGGGAGTTGATGCCGGGCGTCACCATCGACCTGAAGACCGCCGAAACCGAACAAGGTCGAATCGAGTACGACCTGCACGGCACCGAAGGTCCGGTCGTCCTCTCCGTGCACGCCGGCCTGGGCGGCGCCGACCAGGGCCGACTGTTCGCGAGCTGGCTGCAGGACGACGGGTTCCGGATCCTCAGCCCATCCCGTCCCGGCTACCTCGGCACACCACTGAGCAGCGGACGGACCCTGGACCAACAAGCCGACCTGCTGGCGGCACTGCTCGACGAGTTGCGCATCGACCGGGTCGGTGTCTTCGCCGCGTCGGCGGGCAGCCCGGTGGCCTACACCTTCGCGGCACGACATCCCGACCGGGTCTGGGGCCTGATCTCGGTCGGCGGCGCGAGCCTGCCGAACCCGAGCGCCTCGCCCAGTTCCCCGCTGCGGACCACCTTCCTGAACGCGGTCGGCCAGAAGCTCGTGAAGCTGACCGCGCTGGCCTCACTCGAGACGATCGTCGCCAGCACCCTGGACGAGACCAGCACCTTCACCGACGACCAGAAGGCGCAACGCGTCGGATATATCGTGAACACGAAGGCCGCACGAACCTTCTTCGAAGCCAGCTTCAACACAACCTTTCCGTACGAGAAGAGAATGCCCGGCACAGCCAACGACACACAGCAGACTCGCACCATGGCCATCGCCTTCGATCGCATCACCGCTCCGACACTCGTCGTTCACGGCACCCAGGACGGCGACGTACCGTTCGAACACGGGAAGAACGCCGCAGCGAAGATCCCTGGCGCACAACACCGATGGATGCTCAACGAAGAACACCTGGGCTTCTGGCTGAGCCCGAACTCCGCCGATGCGCAACGCGAAGCAACGGTGTTCCTCCACGAACACGCCTCACCGTGACAGCGACCCGTACGGCAACCAACCCAGTACCTCCACTCATCGGCTACTTGTTGAATGGCGGTACGACCGATGCCCGGCCAGGCTCGGTCGAGGTGTTCGGCGGGTAGCTCTCTCATCGGCTGCCCACCTGTGTTCCTGGGTGTGGCTCACTCATGGCGTGCGTCCTGTCGAACACCGTGGCGGGGTTGTGGGTCAAGAGGGGTTTGCCCAGCTCGAAGTAGCGTTGCCCTCCTCGCCTCCCGTTCCCGACTGGCGAGGAGACGACATGAGCCCAGTGATCATCGGTGTCGATCCGCACAAACGGTCCGCCACGATCGAGATCGTCGACGGTCGTGAACGCACCCTCGGCCAGGGGCGTTTCGGCACCGACAACGACGGTTACCGGCGGATGCTCGCCGAAGGCCGTCGCCGACCCGACAGGGTGTGGGCGGTCGAGGGCTGCAACGGCGTGGGCAAACACCTCGCGCAGCGCCTGGTCGCCGACGGCGAACCGGTTCTCGACGTTCCCGCCAAGCTCGCGGCCAGGGCCAGGGTGTTCGATACCGGTCATGGTCGCAAAACCGATGCCACCGACGCCCGTTCCGTGGCCGTGGTCGCGCTGCGCAGCACCGGACTGCACCGCGTGAGTCCTGACGATCACACCGTGGCGCTACGGCTGCTGGTCGACCGTCGCGACGAACTCGGTCGGGCCCGCACCGACACCGTCAACCGGCTGCACAAGCTGCTCACCGAGCTGATCCCCGGAGGCGCCAAGAAGTTCCTGTCCGCCGCCCAGGCACGTGTCCTGCTGGCCGCGGTGCGTCCACGCGATGTGGTGGGCCGAACCCGACGGCAACTCGCCGCAGAGTTGATCACGGACCTGGCGACGCTCGATCGCAAGATGACCGCGGCCGACAAACAGCTGACCGAGCTTCTGGACGCGACCGGGACCGGTCTGCGCTCGCTTTATGGCATCGGTCCGTCCAGCGCGGCCAGGATTCTGGGCGATGTCGGCGACGTGGGTCGCTTCCCGGACCGCGGTCGATTCGCCAGTTGGAACGGCACCGCACCTATCGACGCCTCCAGCGGCGACCACCAGCGCCACCGACTCTCCCGAGCCAGCAACCGGCGCATCAAGCGGGTCCTGCATCATCATGGCCATCGTCCAGCTACGCAACGACACTCCAGGCCGGGCCTACTATCGCCACAAACTCGCCGATGGCAAGTCGCCACGCGAAGCCATCCGCAGCCTCAAACGACGCCTCTCCGACACTGTCTACAAGCAACTCGTTACCGACGCCAAGATCCACAATTCCTCGACCATCGAGTTGCCCGCTCCTGCCCTCTTGACATAGAGGGGAGCCATGAGAGGCCGTCGAGCGACCAAGCTCGGCGACCGACTCACGGCATAGACACACGTTCTTCCTGTTGGTCTGGACGCGGGAACGTGTGCCGCTCGAAAAGTCGTCGTCGTGGTGGAGCGATGGCGTCGCCGTGTTGAGATCATGCCCGTGTGATCGTGTCCCTACTCTGCAAGGTGACCAGGAAGCTGCTGTCCGTCCCGTCGGTGGTGCTGCGCAGCGAGGCGATCAAGGATGCCGAGCTGCTCTTGCTGCGGCACGAGAACGCAATACTTCGACGCCAGCTGACAAGTCCGACCCGCTACGAACCCGCTGACCGGTTCTGGCTCGCCGCCTTGTCCGGATTGGTGGATCGTCATCGTTGGGGGGAGGTCTTCCCGGTCACGCCGGGCACCCTGCTCGCCTGGCACCGCAGATTCATCGCCCCAAGTGGGACTGCACCGCACAGCGACGCACTGGACGTCCACCGACACGAGCAACGATCAAGACACTCGCAGTACGGCTCACCAGAGACAATCCCCGGTGGGATACCGCCGCATCCAAAGCGAACTGGTCAGCCTCGGACATCGCATCGCCCCCTCGACGGTCTGGCAGATCCTGCACGACGCAGGCATCGACCCAGCACCACGCCGCACCGGTCCCACCCGGCGGGAATTCCTCACCGCCCAAGCCGAGGGCATCATCGCAGCGGACTTCCTTCACCTCGACACCGTGCTCAGCCATGGGCTGCTCCTGGCTTGCCGCTGTCGGGCTGGTCGGGATGGTCTCGGCGGAGCAAGGCTTGGCGGGCGAATACCTGCTGGACGGTGCTGGTGCGTTCGGAGCGGGCACGGCCGATGAAGCTGACGGTCCAGTGCAGCAGGGTGGTGACGCGGCTCTTGAACCCGATGACGTAGAGCAGGTGCACGGCCAGCCACAGCAGCCAGGCCAGGAACCCGGCGGTGCGGACGCGTCCGATCTCGGCCACTGCGTAGAACCGGGAGACCGTGGCCATGTTGCCCTTGTCCCGGTAGGTGAACGCACCGTTGGGGCCGCGGCCTTGGAGTTGGGCGCGGATGTCGTCGGCGGCGTGCCGGGCGGTCTGGATGGCGCCCTGGGCGACCCCGGGCACGTCCGGTCGGGCGATCATGTCACCGACGACGTGGACCTCGGGATGACCGGGCAGGGTCAGGTCGTCGAGCACCCGCACCCGGCCGGCCCGGTCGACCTCGGTGCCGGTCTGGGCGGCCAACTGGACACCGAGAGGGCTCGCCGTGACGCCGGCCGTCCAGACCTTGCAGACGGCCTCGACGCGGCGCCGGGTGCCGTCGCGGTCATCGATATCGAGACCGGTCCGGTCCACGCCCACGACACTCGCCCCGAGTTGGACCTCGATGCCCATGGCTGTCAGGTGGGCGCGGGCACGCTTCGACAGGGCCGTGGTGAAGGTGGCCAGCACGGCGTCGCCGGCGTCGAGCAGGATCACCCGTGCAGCGCGGGGGTCGATCCGACGGAAGTCGCCGGGCAGGGACCGGCGGGCCAGTTCTCGGATCTGACCGGCCATCTCGACACCGGTGGGCCCGGCGCCGACCACGACGAAAGTGAGCAACCGGTCGATCTGGTCGGGATCATCGGACAGCTCGGCGAGCTCGAAAGCGCCGAAGATGCGGCCACGCAACTCCAGGGCGTCGTCGATGCTCTTGAGGCCGGGTGCGTGCTCGGCGAATGAGCCGTTGCCGAAATAGGCCGTGGTCGCGCCGGCGGCGACCACGAGATGGTCGTAGGTGAGATCCTGTTCCCCCAGGATCGTCGTCGTCGTGACGGTGCGCGCGGCGAGGTCGATGGAGGTGACCTCACCGAGTCGGACGGTGGCGTTGCGCTGCCGGCGCAGCACCTCACGGGTGGCCGGTGCGATGTCTCCTTCGGACAGGATGCCGGTCGCGACCTGGTAGAGCAGCGGCTGGAACAGGTGGTGGGTGGTGGGCGCGACGACGGTCACGTCGACGTCGGTGCGGCGCAGGCGCTTCGCGGCGAACAGGCCACCGAAGCCGGAACCGATGATCAGTACGTGAGGACGAGCGGTGCTGGACACAAGCGGATCTCCTGGGTCGAGGGTGGTTGACCGGTGGAACCGGGCCCGGCGGATCTGTCGGTATCGCCGGGCCCGGGCCGGGCGTCAGCTCAGTGCGCCGTGCGGATCGATGACGAACTTCTGCGCCGCACCCCCGTCGAACTCGGCGTAACCGCGGGGTGCGTCGTCCAGCGAGATCACCGTGGCCTTGACCGCCTTCGCGATCTGGACCTTGTCGGTGAGGATGGCCTTCATCAGCGCGTTGTTGTACTTCATCACCGGGCACTGCCCGGTGGCGAAGGACAGCGACTTCGCCCAGCCGGTCCCGAAGCTCAGCGACAGCGCGCCGACCTGGGCCGCCTCGTCCACGCCGCCGGGGTCGCCGGTCACGTACAGCCCGGGGATACCGATCGCGCCACCGGCCGCGGTGAGCTCCATCAGCGAGTTGAGCACCGTGGCCGGCGCCTCGGCGGCGTCCTCGCCGTGACCGCGGGCCTCGAACCCGACCGCGTCCACGGCCGCGTCGACCTCGGGATACCCGAGGATCTGCTCGATTTGCTCGCGCGGGTTGCCCCGCCGAACGTCGACGGTCTCGCAGCCGAAGCTGCGGGCCTGGTCGAGCCGTTCCTCGACGAGGTCACCGACGATCACCACCGACGCGCCGAGCAACTGCGCGCCCACCGCCGCGGCCAGGCCAACCGGTCCCGCACCGGCGATGTACACCGCGGAGCCGGGCTTCACCCCTGCGGTGACCGCGCCGTGGAAACCGGTCGGGAAGATGTCCGACAGCATCGCCAGGTCCAGGACCTTCTCCCGAGCCTGGTCCTTGTCGGGAAACCGCAGCAGGTTCCAGTCGGCATAGGGCACGGTGACGTACTCGGCCTGCCCGCCGACCCAACCACCCATGTCCACGTACCCGTATGCGGCACCGGGTCGGGCCGGGTTCACGTTCAAGCAGATCCCGGTCTTGCCCTCCTTGCAGTTGCGGCAACGCCCGCAGGCGATGTTGAACGGCACCGAGCACAGGTCACCGATGTCGATGAACTCCACATCGCTGCCCTTCTCCACGACCTCCCCGAGGATCTCGTGGCCGAGCACCAGGTTCGCCGGCGCCGTGGTGCGGCCGCGGACCATGTGCTGGTCGCTGCCGCAGATGTTGGTGGTGAGCACCTTGAGGATCACCCCGTGGTTGAGCTTGCGACCCACGTTGGCCGGGTTCACCCCCGGTCCGTCGAGCAGTTCCAGCTTCGGGAAGTCAATCGACTGGACCTCGACCTTGCCGGGCTCGATGTAGGCCACGCCTCTGTTGTCTGCCATGTCCGTCCTTTCGGTGGGAAATTGGTGGAGTGCGTCTGGGATGGGGCCCGCGCGCCGTTGTCAGCGGCCGGTGTCGCGGTGACGGCGGTCGTGGTCGCATGCGGGATCCTGTCGGGCCTTGGCGTCGTCGAGTTGACGGCGCAGGTCGTCACGCACCTCGACCAGGGATCGGATGAATTCCGGTTGTGAGCTGGTTGTGACCAGGCGCGGCCGCCAGGAGACCCAGCACTGCAGAGTCCTGGCCTGGCCGGGGCGGTCGCGGTCCTTCATCGACAGTTCCAGCTCGACCTCCGCGGCAGCGAACGCGGCCAGCGCGTTGTCCAGCGAGGACAGCCGCTCGGTGACGACAGGCCGTTCCACGGCAGCGAAGCGCTGCTGGAACCGGCGCTGCGACCAGCCGCCGGGGGCTGAGCGGGTGATGTGCAGTTCTTCCCCGGCGACCTCGTGGTGTGTGTCGGGACCGTCGGGCAGCACCGCGATCAGCTCCGCGCCGAGCCGGTCGGTGACCACAAAGAGACGAGTCAGCAGCACCTGGGGGCATCGAGGAGCGGCCCCAGCGTCGGCAGCGGACCGACGACAGCGCCGTCGGTGACGGGAGCCGCCTGGAGGTGGTGGAGAAGAGCAGTCCACTGGCGCCCGCGACGGCGAACAAGGCCTCCCCGGCGGTGTGCGCGTCATCAACGAGCGAATCGATCGCGGCCAGGGCGGCATCGGGGGCGCCGTCGGCGGCCAGTTGGGTGCGCATCGACTTCCAGCGCAGCGCGACCCGCTGGGCGGCCTGAGGCAGCGACGCCCCTGTGATGAGGTGCACCGAGACGATTGGGCCGGGTGGTGAAGACCTCGGTCGGCACGGCGGGAACCGGCGATGGACGGTTGGACACTGCAGGTGAGTTCACGAGATCTCCTTCGTGCGGGATGGCCGGATCTGGGTCTGGCGGACCGCGCAGCTGCCCGCCCTCGTTCTCCCGGACCAGCTCGGGGCAGGGCACCCGAGCTGGTGGCGACGGCTCGGGATGTCCGGGTGGTCGCGGTGGTGTCGATGGGATCACTCATCTCTCACTCGTCCCCGGCTCTGCTCCGACGGCTGGTCATTGACTTGGCGGTGGCGGTCGCGCTGTAGAGCAGTGCATCGCGGAGGTAGCGGCGGGCAAGGTAACCAAGGGTGAGCACGCCGATCGCGAGGACGAGCAGCAGAACTGCCCCGCATCGGCGATGGCGAACACCGCTACCGCTACCGCTGCTGCGGTGCTGCCCGCTGCCAGGCGTGGCTGGGACCAAGATGGCGCGCGCGAATCGCCAACTCGCCTGCTGAGCATCCAGAAAGCCGCCGGATGGTGAGTTTCTGGACTATGTGGACATAGTTCGTCGGCACAAGGCCCCGCATCAGCCTTCGAGTTCGCAGCGACCTTGTCTGTCCTGTGCTGACTACCCGGTACGGCGGCAACCAATCGGAGTTGTCCGGCCAAGTACTCGTCCGTGCAGGATGCGCTGGGCACATCACGGTCTTCATCAAAGCCGGGGCAGCTCACAGACCCGCAGAAGCTTTCGGCTAACCGGAGCGTGCCGTGCGACATTCGATCATCGGTAGAAGTGGATGTCGCCGAGGACTGCGGCATGTTCTGCGATGACTCGTCACGATCACCACGGCGTGGCGCGTTCTGAATCTGCGACTCGTCCTATTCCAGCGTCGCACACTCATCCGGACGTCGTTCTATCTCTGCGACAAACCCGAAGGATGCGGCTCGATGTCGTTACGCCTCGGAGTGAGCGCGCCATCGCACGTGCTCCTGCTGTCAGTCCTGACCCCACCGGAACAGCTCCACGGGCTCCACACCCAGCGCGACCGCGAGGACGAACACCCGGTCCAGGCTCGGGCTGTGACGGCCGTTCTCGATCCGGTTGATCGTCTTGCGGTCGAATCCGCTCGCCTCGGCCAGCTGCTCCTGGGTCCAGTCTGCGGTCAATCGCAGCGCCGCCAGGCGGTGTCCGAACCGGGCACGGTTCTCCGCCAACTGCGGATGAACCGGAGATGCGGGCACCGGGGCAACGTTGGTACATTCGGACCAATCAGTCCGTACCATCGTTGGTACAACATGACCATCAGCGGATCAGAGCACCGTCCTCGCTGCCCGGCGATCCACACCCCCGCACCACATCCCCCTCGACATCTCGATCGAGGCTCACCATGAGCACCAACCCCGCCACCGTCACCGCCGCCCGACACCTGCTCGACCAACTCGGCCTTGATGCCGACGACCTGCGGTGGGTACCGGGCGACATCCCCACCGTCGCCGACTACCTCCCCGAAGTGATCGCCGCCGCGGCGCCAGGCGCACGCAACACCTACGCCATCTACTGGACCTACATCCTCGCCGCGTTCGGCGATCGCCGCCTGGACCAGGTGACGCCCACCGACATCGAAGCCCTCATGCGCCACCACATCGCCATCCGCCGTGTTCGCGCGAACGATCGTGGTGGGCATAGCACCGCGGAACACCTCCTGGCTGCGATGCGCACCCTCTACGTGCACGCCGTCAACGACGAACTCCTCCCACCACACCACAACCCCGCCGCCCGCGTCCGCAAACCCCGACGCCGCCCCTCCACCCGCCACGCCCTCACCGCCCCCGAACTCGCCGCGGTCAACGAAGCCGTAGCCGCCAGCGGCAACGACACCCCACTGGACACCCTCCTCATCCGCCTGCACACCGAAACCGCCTGACGCCGCGGAGGAGCACTCGCGCTCTGCGAGGACGACATCGACCCGCGGTGGTGTCTGCTGCGGCTGCGGGAGAAGAACGACACCACCCGCTGGCAACCCGCCAGCCCCACCCTCATCACCGCCCTGCTGCACCACCGAGACCACCGCGGCACCGGACACCCATCGGCGGAGCGACTGCTGCGCCGCCACGATGGCGCCCCGATCACCAGCCGCCGCTACGACTACATCTGGGGCCGCGTCCGCACCGAACTACCCTGGGCAGCCACCCGCGGCATCAGCACCCACTGGCTCCGCCACACCACCCTCACCTGGGTCGAACGCCACTTCGGCCACGCCATCGCCCACGCCTACGCGGGCCACACCGACCACCACGACGACACCACCTCCCTCTACACCCGCGCCCAACTCCCCGAACTCGCCACCGCCCTGGCCGCCTACACCGGCGAACCCCACCCACTCGCCAACGCTCGCCCCACCACCCGGCCAGCGATCTATGACCCGAGCACCGAGCCAGGGTCGACAGTGGCCTATCAGTGGGAGCCGCGACTATCGCCGACGACGCATCACGAGCCGTCCACCAACATCGCGCTGGCGTGAAGCCATGGCCGAGCAGAACATCCCGCTGTTCGTCCCACCCGTCCCAAGCCGTCGCGCAACCGTCGCCACCGGGCAGATCCCTGTCCTGACGCCATCACCGCGGCTCGACGTAGCCGAGGTACTCATCGGGACCGCGACGGTCGACCGATCAAGCAGGATCTCCCAACGAATGCTTATCAGGGCACTGGGATGGCACTCAGGAGACGGACTGCACTCCAGGCTGGAACACGGAACCATCCACATGCGCCGCTTGGTCGGCGGACCACACCGCGTCGACGAACGACAGCAGATCTACCTCCCGGCAAGCCTGCGAGCACTCCTCGACATCGGTATCGGCGATCGCGTCTTGCTGGCGACACAACCGAGCACCGGCATCCTGGTCATCTACTCAACCGCAGTGATCGCCGCACTACTGGTCGACGCCCGCGTGCTGTCCATCGACGATGTCGCTGCAGGCGAAGGTGACGTGCTCGATGAACCACTTGTCGGGAGTGCCACTGTCGTTCCGACTGATTGTCACCAAGTCTCGGCCAAGGCCCAGAGGTTTTGAGGGGCCGACACCGATCGGTGGACTTCCAGTTCGACGTCACCACCGGCGACCGACCCGTCAAGATCGTGTCCGTCTCTTCCTTGCCGTCAAACAGTTTTCGATGCGGAAGCCTCAAGCATGGCAGGCACCAGAACCCACCGTGCCCAACTATCCACTTGGACTTCGAGGCCACAGACATATCAAGCGGTTCACGTGACCCGCACGCCTCGGCGGTATTGCAGTGTCACAACCGCAGCGTCGTAGGAAACGAGGTTGTTGTGGACTGAGGTGGGGCAAGCGCTCCTTCGAGGTGTTGGTCGAGAGAGATCTTTGACCAGTCCACGAAACGCTCGATTTGGCGACGACATATGGTCATCGCACGTGTTTTGCGTTAAGACTTGTCCGCAAGGCCAGGTCGAACTCTTGTTCGAGTGAGTATGTCAGGTAGGGAGCAGTCGTGAGCAGTAGCTCGACGATCGAGTGGACCGAGGTCACCTGGAATCCTGCGACAGGATGCGATCGGGTCTCCAGGGGGTGTGACAACTGCTATGCGCTCACGCTGGCGAAGCGGCTCAAGGCGATGGGTGCGGAGAAGTATCAAAATGACGGAGACCCTCGCACCTCGGGCCCAGGATTCGGGGTCACCCTGCATCCGGCCACGCTCGAGCAGCCGTACCACTGGCGCGCTCCGCGGGTGGTCTTCGTCAACTCGATGAGCGACCTGTTCCACGCCAAAGTCCCACTGGACTTCGTGCGCCGGGTTTTCGCGGTGATGGCTGATACCCCGCAGCACACCTACCAAGTCCTCACCAAGCGCTCCACCCGCCTGCGCAGGTTGGCCGACAAGCTCGACTGGCCGGCCAACGTGTGGATGGGAGTGAGCGTGGAGGGCCGTGAACAGCTCGCCAGGGTTGATGACTTGCGCACCGTGCCCGCTGCCGTGCGGTTCCTGTCCTGTGAGCCGCTGCTGGGCCCGCTCACCGGACTGAACCTCGATGGCATTGCGTGGGTCATCACCGGTGGCGAGTCCGGTCCCCACGCTCGTCCGATCGATCCAGCCTGGGTGCGGCACATTCGCGACGCCTGCCAGACGGCCGACGTCGCCTTCTTCCACAAGCAGTGGGGTGGACGTACCTCGAAGGCCGGTGGACGTGAACTGGACGGGCAGACCTGGAGCGAGATGCCGCAACTCGCTGGGACGCGTTGACCCTGCTGCATCTCCGCAGCATCCGGTGGCTGGTCGTCCATGCGGCAGTCGTTGCACATCAGTCGATGTTCGTGTTGCGGTCCGTGTCCGGGTGAGGTCGTCGACTCCAGTAGGCATGAAGAAGGAAGTCGTGCGGCTACATGTGTAGTGATACTTCGCGACTTCAACTGGGCTGATCGAGGGCAATGGGGGTAGTCGCTTAACGGCAGACGGTAATAAACATGAGGGCGAGGTTTCCGCGAGGCCCATTCGAGTGGTCGACATTCACCTCATTGGGGTATTGCGTAAGATTATATGATCAACTTCATTGATGCGGCACAAAAATTCATGACCGCTTGCGATCATGGTTATGGTAGTTGTGGAGCGTTCGTGATCTAAGGAGTCCACGATGCCGGTCAAAAGAGATGTGCCGTGGCCCATCGTGGAGCACACGCTGGCCAAGCACGACATCTACCGGCGCTATCTGGAACGATGGTTTCCCATCCTGATCGGGGGCTCCAACGCCTACCCCTCCGCCACGTACGCGGAAGGATTCGCTGGGCCAGGCGTGTACGCCAACGGTGAGCCTGGTTCGCCGATCATCGCGCTGCAGGCCTACGTGGACAAGGTCCCGAACACGAAATCACTGACGAAGTTCCTCTTCGTTGACGACGACCCTCGCTGCGTCACCATGCTTCGCGACCAGTTGCCCAAGCGCTTCCCCGAGCGCCCTCGACCACGGGAACTCATGTGGATGGACGTGGTCGAAGGCAAGTGCGGTGAACGCCTGGAGCACTACCTGACCGAGCGCGGCTGCTGGGGCCAGCCGATCCTGGCGGTACTCGACTCATGGGGCAACGCACCGGTGCCGAACAAGCTGATGCGGCGTTTGGCGCGCAATCCGGCCACCGAGGTCATCGTGACCTTCGGAACCCAGCACTTCATCCGCTTCGTCGAACAACTGGGAGCCGAGGTGGACGGCGTGTTCGGAGGCGACCAGCGCTGGCGTCAAATCAAGAACCTCCCCGACGGGCAAGCCAAACACAGACACCTGCTCGACTGCTACCGGCGGTCTTTGCGCAATGCGGGGTTCCAGCACCTGCTGGACTTCGAGTTGATCGATCGACGCGGCGAGCCGCTGTACCTGGTCTTCGGCACCAACCACCCACGAGGCGTGGAAAAGATGAAGGACACGCTGTGGGAGGTCGACCCCGTCCAAGGTGTCGGCTTCCGAGACCCACGTGACGAGCAGCACGAGACGCTGTTCGACGTCACCGAGCCCTTGTTGGCGCCGTTGAGCAGACTCCTCGTACCGGTCATCGAACGCGGCGGTGAGGATGGAGTGGCGGTGAAGGACTTGAGGGACTTTGCGCTGCGCGAGACGGTCTACCGACCGCAGCACGTCAGCCCTGCCCTGCAACCGATGCTCGAGAACGGAACAATTCGCTCCGACCCGGTGCACCGCATCCGTCCGAGCGGACGCGTGTGGATGAAAGCCAACTGATCAACAGTGAAGTGATCTCAACGAGTTTCAGGTGAGTCGTCCGTGCTCGAAATGGGTGAGCGTGAGTGCGGCTTTGACGATGTCGCCGATCTTGCGTGGGCTGGTGGTGAAGTGCCGCAGGGCGCGCCAGCGTCCGGTGAGCAGGGCGAATC
>JAEBDY010000036.1:0-19958 GCA_049997955.1 Umezawaea sp. cmx-9-4
ATACTGATCATCGAAGCCCTTGGTTGTGATCTTCCTTCTGTCGCAAGAAGAATGATCAACCAAGGGCTTCATCCATGATCAACCGGGTGCCCCGTCGAGCCCCGAGACCATAAAACTCAAGCTAAGGCGTGGTTCATAAGCTGGTGAGAGCCACTCGCAGATGATGGTGATGGTCAGGACGGCCTGAAAGCGGACGGCCAACTTGTCGTAGCGGGTGGCAACGTCACGGTGGCGTTCGAGTCGGACGATGCCGTTCTTGATGGCATGACGCACTGTCGGCTACCAGGCGCTGGCCTGGCGTGCCGTCCGTGGCCGTGAGCGGCTGACCCGGATGTCCACGGGTGATCAGCCGCGACCTGAGTGGCGATAGGTCACGTGTTCAAGCGGTGTGGCCTGCCATCCGCGCCGGGCCGGCTCCTGGCCGCGGTGTCGGAGCGCCGACATCCTGGCTGACTCGGCGCACAAGGTCCAGCAGCCAGCGGTGACCGGGGTCGAGCCGATGGCTGGGGTGCGACCAGGCCACCTCGAGGACTGGAGGCAGCGTCACCGGCAGTTCGACGCGACGCAGACCCTGCGACGATAGATCTCCGGCCACCAGTTCGTGGGCGAGCACGAGGAGCTGGGTCCCGACGACCATGCGGTGCAGCAGCGTGAGGTTTTGGATCTTGACTGTGTTGCGCCGGTCGATGCCGAGGGCGGCAAGCGCCGCGTCCGCGGGCGAGTTCATCGGTGGATCGCGGAACGAGACCACCCACCGTGCCGCCGTCACTTCCGGTGCGGTCAGCGAGTCGCCTACGGCGTGGTTGTCCTGGGAGGTCACGCAGACCCAGTGGTCCTCGTAGAGATCTGCGCTGTCGATGTCCGGGGCGGTGAAGAGACCGCGGGGGGCGATCATGATGTCGATGGAGCGCATCGCCGTCGTCGGGTCCAGGGCGAAGTGTGGATCCAGCGGCTGAAGGTTCAGGGTGACGCCGGGAGCGGCGGTCGTGACCGCACGGATCAGAGCCGGTCCGAGCAGGGAGAGGACCGAGTCCGAGCACTGGATAGTGAATTCCCGCGTCGACCTCAGCGGGTCGAAGTCGGGGCGGGCGGTGAGCAGCAGGTGCAGGCCGGCGACCGTCTCGGCGACCTGGTCTCGCAACGCCTGGGCCAGTGGGGTGAGCTCGTAGATGGTGCCGACCCGCTCGAGGAGCGGATCGTTGAAGTGCCTGCGGAGCCGGCCGAGGGCGGCGCTGGCTCCCGGCTGGCTCAGGCCCACCCGTTCGCTGGCGCGCGTCACGTTGCGTTCCTCCAGGAGGGCGTGCAACACGACCACCAGGTTGAGGTCCAGGCTCGGCAGTTCCACACGTACCCCTCGCGTTTCTTGCACCGGCCTTCCCAGCTTCGAACACCGTAGGTGGTCAAGGTAGCCCAGGGCGGCTGGCCGCGTCTGCGACAAATGTCGTACCAGGCTCGTTCACGCGGCGGTAATGCGCCATACATAAGCGGGGCCTATGGCCGGCCATATCGAACCGGCGTTTCCCTTGTGTGACGGTCGTCGCACATCCTGTCCCGGTACAGCGGTGACAGAGGAGGCCAGGCCGAGTGGATCAGCGCATAGTCCGTTCCGGACCACGATCGATCGAGCACGCAGGCCCATGGGCACTGGGGCGTTTCCGCCGTCCCGGTGGCTCGTCGTTCCCCGGGCTTGTGCGGCACGACCGGGTTCTGGACCTGTCCTGCCGGGACGAGGTCGGCAGGCCCGCGTCGCCGGCCTCGTTGTTCTACGACTGGGATGCCGTGCTCCCGCGGCTTGAGCAGCTCGCCCAGGTCACCGAGGGGTGGGTTCGGCTGGCCGGCCTGGAGGTTCTCAGCCCGGCCGAACCCCGGCAGATCTTCCAGGCGGGTGCGAACTACCGCTCCCACGTCCTTGACCTGGTCGTCGCTCACCACGACGGCGCCGATGGCCGCACCGCGCAACAGGTCCGGGCCGACGCCGCCGCCCACATGGACGACCGTTTGGCGATGCCGCCGTTCGTTTTCCAGGGACTGCCCAGTGCGATCTGCGGCGCCTTCGACGATGTCGTGATTCCGCACGGTGCCGAACAGCCCGACTGGGAGCTGGAACTGGCGGTCGTGATCGGCCGGACAGCGCGCCGGGTTCCGGCCGAGAAGGCCATGGAGTTCGTCGCGGGATGGACGATTGCCAACGACCTCACGCTGCGCGAGAAGGTCTTTCGCAAGGATTCCCCCGGCCTAGGCGCGGACTGGCTCGGCTCCAAGAACCGCCCCACCTTCCTGCCGGTCGGCCCGGTGGTGGTGCCCTGCGGATCGCTGCCGGATCCGGGTGATCTCCGGGTGACCCTGCGGCTCAACGGCGAGGTCATGCAGGACGCGTCCACCACCGAGCTGATCTTCGACGTGGCTCGTCTGGTGGCCTACTGCTCCGACGTGGCGACTCTGCTCCCGGGCGACCTGCTGCTGACCGGCAGTCCCGCCGGCAACGGTCTGGCGCACGGCCGTCTGCTTCGCGCCGGAGACGTCATGGACTCCACCATCTCGGGCCTCGGCGCGCAGTCCAACCGCTGCGTCGACGAGACCTGAGCCCGCTCTGACGCATTCTCGAAGGACGAGCATGACCGATCGTTTGATCACCCATCTCCGCCACGTCGACCTGGCTGTGCCCGACTTCGCCAAGCAGCGCGAGTTCTACACCACGCTGTGGGGACTCACCCCGGTGGCGGAGGACACGGGGATCGTGTTCCTCGCCGCCGAGGGGTCACCTGAGCAGTACGTGGTACGGCTGCGTGAGGACACCGACAAGCGTCTCGACCTGATCGCCTACGGCGCGGCCTCGGGCGCGGACGTCGACACGCTGGCCGAGCGACTCGGCATGGCCGGCGTTCAGCTGATCACCGAGCCCGGCCGGTTGCCGACCGCCGGTGGCGGCTACGGGTTCCGCTTCTTCGACGTCGACGGCCGCACTGTTGAGATCTCCGCCGAGGTCGAGAACCGGGTGCACCGGCGGATCGAGAAGAGCGAGTCGATTCCCGTACGGCTCTCACACGTGGTGATCAACTCGCCGGACGTGGACCGCACCCAGCAGTTCTACGAACAGCACCTCGGCTTCGCGCTCTCCGACACGCTCGTGCATCCGCACGTCGGCGACCTGATGAAGTTCATGCGCTGCAACCCCCAGCACCACAGCCTGGCCATCGCGAAGGCGCCGCACACCTCCGTGCACCACCTCTCGTTCGAGATGCGCGGCCTCGACGAGTACCTGCGCGGAACCGGTCGTCTGCTGCGCGCCGGAACCCCGATGATCTGGGGTCCGGGCAGGCACCTGGCGGGTGACAACACGTTCAGCTACTTCGTCGACCCGCACGGAAACACCGTCGAGTACACCACCGAGCTGGAGTTGCTCGACGAGGACAGCTGGCATCCCAGCCTGCACGACGTGACCGACCCGGACGTGCAGGACCAATGGGGGACGGCGAACCCGTTCGACGAACTGGTCGGCCAGCAGACATTCAACGATCCGGACCCCGGCTGCTTCACCGCGCCGCCGGTCTGAACCCCCATTCCGCACGAGAAGAAGGAATCCCGGGTGACCGCAGTCAGCAGTGTCCTGGTGATCGGCGGCGGCGTCGCCGGCACCGCGACCGCCATCCTTTTGGCGGAAGCGGGCGTCAGCGTCACCGTCGTCGAGATCAGCCCGACCGTGTCCGCGCTCGGATCCGGCATCACGTTGCAGGCCAACGCCTTGCGCGTCCTGCGTCGCCTCGCGATCCTCGAGGACTGCCTCGTCCAGGGCGCGGATTCGGCACAGTTGCGGCTGCGTGCTCCCGACCCCGACGCGACCGTGCTCGCCGTGCTTCCGGAGAAGCTGCCGGACGGACTCGATGTGCCGGCGGCCATTGGGATGTACCGGCCGACGCTGGCGAACCTGCTGTTCGAGCGGGCACGGGCAGTCGGCGTGAAGTTCCGGTTCGCTACGAAGGCCGACGACCTGAGTCAGGACGCCGGCGGTGTCGATGTCGTCTTCTCCGACGGCGGGCGTGGCCGCTACGACCTGGTGGTGGCCGCCGACGGCATCCGGTCCGCGACGCGGGCCATGCTCGGCCTCCAGCTCGAGACCCGGCCGGTCGGAATGGGCATCTGGCGGGTGTTCGCGCCCCGGCCCGCTTCAGTGGCCACCGGCGAACTCTATTACGGCGGCGCCTGCTACATCGCCGGCTACACCCCGACCTCGACCGATACGCTGTACGCCTTCCTGGTCGAGGACGTTCAGGACCGCTCGCGTTTGTCGCCGGAGGAGAAGGTGGCGACGGTGCGTTCGCTGGCCGCCCACTACGGCGGTCCGTGGAACGAGATCCGCGAGTCGATCACCGACCCCGACCGGATCCATTACACCCGCTTCGAGGCGCACCTGCTCGAGGCACCGTGGAACCGCGGCCGGGTGGTGTTCATCGGCGACGCGGCGCACACCTGCCCGCCGACTCTTGCCCAAGGTGCGGCGATGGCGTTCGAGGACGCGCTGGTGCTGGCCGAACTGCTCGTCGCGGCCGACCGCGTCGACCAGCAGTTGTGGGACCGGTTCCACGACCGACGGATGGAGCGGGTCCGGGCCGTCGTCGACGGCTCGCTGCAACTCGCGCAATGGCAGCTCGACCGGGTGCGCGGTGACCTTCCCGGTTTGATGGGCCGGGTCGCTGCCGTCACCGGCCGACCGGCGTGAGGAGCAGAGATGACCAGCACCGTTCCCGCCGTTGACGTCCACGCGCACGTGGGCCTGCCCGCCGTGGATGCTCTGCTCGACGGGCAGAGCGGCCTGACCGCGCAGCGCCGGGCGGACGCCGCGACCCTCGGTCCCACCTCGCTGGCCTACAACCTGCGGCAACTCGCCGAACTCGGACCGCGACTGACCGAACTGGACACTCGTCTGCAGGCCATGGATGACTCCCGTGTGGACGTGCAGGCCGTGAGCCCCTCGCCGGTGCCGATCGCCTGGGCCGGCCGCGAACTCGCGATCCGGGCCGTCGCGATGACCAACGAGGCCGTGAAGCAGTACTGCGACCAGGCCCCGCAACGGCTGTGGCCGGTCGGCACGGTCGCGCTGCACCACCCCGACCTCGCGGTGAAGCAGCTAACCGCTGCCGTGCGCGACCTCGGTCTGCGCGGGGTGCAGATCTCCACCTCCGCCGGACCCGGCCGAGAGCTCGACGCCCCCGAGCTCGCCGAATTCTGGGCAGCGGCGGAAGAACTGGGCACCGCGGTGCTGATCCACCCGTGGGGGTGCACACTCGGCGAACGGCTCAACGCCTACTACCTGTTCAACACCGTCGGCAATCCCACCGAGACCGCCCTCGCGCTGTCCCGGATCATCTTCTCGGGCGTCCTCGAGCGCCACCCACGGCTGCGGATCTGGTCGGCCCACGGCGGAGGCTATCTGGCCAGCTACATCGTGCGGGCCGACCACGCCTGGCAGGCCCGCGCCGACGCACACACCACCCGGGAGCCGCCGAGCACCCTGTTGCGCCGGACATTCGTCGACTCGCTGGTCTACGACAGCGCACAGCTGCGGCATCTGGTCGAGGTGATGGGCCCCGGTCAGGTGACCCTGGGCAGCGACTACCCGTTCGACATGGGCGTGGACGACCCGGTGGACCGGCTGGAGGCAGCCGGGTTCGACGGCCCGACGACCGCCGCGATCCGCGGTGGCAACGCTCTGCGACTGCTGGGCGCCGTACACCCCATCGCAAAGGAGCAACCGCGGTGAGAATCGCGCGTCACCGCACTCCCGCAGGTCCGCGGATCGCCGTGTGCGACGGCGACGAACTGGTCGACCTGGATGCCGAACCGGACCTGGTGGCTCTGATCGCCGAGGACGGCCTGCTGGCCGATCTGGCAGGCGCCGCGATCCGGCGCCGGCGGACGGTGACACCGTTGGCGGCCGCGGACCTGCTCGCGCCGCTGCGGCCACCGACCTTCCGCGACTTCTCGACGTTCTACGAGCACGCCAACGGCATCTCCCGCAACGGCCGGCCCGGCGGCGGGGTGGCTCCGGAATTCTTCGAGATCCCCACCTTCTACTTCTCCAACCCCTACGCGGTCACCGGCCCGTACGACGATGTCGCTGTTCCGCCCGGCTGCGAGCTTTTCGATTTCGAACTCGAGGTGGGAGCGGTGGTCGGTCGGCCGGGACGCGACATCGCCGTGGCGGACGCCGCCGCGCACCTGGCCGGCTTCGTCATCGTCAACGACTTCTCCGCCCGGGACATCCAGTTCCACGAGATGCGCGTCGGATTGGGGCCGGCGAAGGGCAAGGACAGCGCCACCGCGCTCGGCACGCTGTTCGTGACCCCCGATGAGCTCGAGCCGCACCGCTCGGGCCCGTCGTACGACCTGCGCATGGAGGTTCGGGTCAACGACCGGCTGGTCGGCGGGGACTCCCTGGCGAACATGTCGTGGACGTTCGACGCGCTGATCGCGTACGCCTCGCGCGGCACCGAGGTCCGCCCAGGTGATCTTCTCGGCTCCGGCACCTGCCAGAACGGCTGCCTCGCCGAACTCTGGGGCCGGTTCGGACGGGACCACCTTCCGCCGCTGCGACCCGGCGATGTCGTCACCACCACCGTCACCGGTCTGGGGGAGACCCGCAACCGAGTCGTGCCGGGACCTGCACGTCACCCCATCGCTTCGTGGAGGACCGCATGAGCTCGCACCGCGATGCCGAGGAGATCGCCGACGGCGTCTTCGCGTTCGTCCAGCCGGACGGAAGCTGGATGATCAACAACGCCGGCTTCGTCTGCGCTCCGGACGGGGTCGCCGTCGTCGACGCGTCCTCCACCGAGCGACGCACCCGCGACCTGATCGGCACCGTCGCGAAACGCAGCCCAGCGCCGATCCGCACGCTGATCAACACGCACAGCCACCCTGACCACACGGCGGGCAACGGCCTGTTCGCAGGGGCCACGATCGTGGGCCACGAGAATGCCCGAACCGAGATGCTGGGCCTCGGTCTGCCGCGCAACGGACCCATCTGGTCGCACGTGGACTACGGCGAGCTGGAACTGGCGCCGCCGTTCTTGACCTTCACCGACCGGCTGACGCTGTGGGCAGGCGACCTCGAATGCCGGCTGATCTACTGCGGCGGCCCCGCCCACACGAACAACGACATCGTCGTGTGGATTCCCGAACACCGGGTCCTGTTCGCCGGAGACCTGGTGTTCAACGGGGGAACCCCGTTCCTGCTCTCCGGGTCGGTCACCGGCGCCATCGACGTCCTGCAGAGGTTCGTCAAGCCGCTGGGCGCCACCACGATCGTGCCGGGACACGGCCCGGTCTGCGGCCCGGACGTCATCGATGACGTCCTGGACTACCTGCGGTTCATCGACAGACTCGCCGTTGACGGCATGGCAGCCGGGGTGACGCCGCTGGAATTGGCCCGCGGCACCGACCTCGGGAAGTACGCCGAACTCACCGATCCCGAACGCATCGTGGGCAACCTGCACCGGGCGTACGCCGACCACCGCACGCCGGAACAGCCGGGCGCGCCCATCGACGTGATGGGGGCGCTGCGGCAGATGGTCGAGTACAACGGCGGCCTGCCACTGACCTGCCGGGCCTGACCCGGCCTGATTGATCGCGATCACCTCGCGGTGTCCATCCCGGCACCGCGCGATGCCGCATGCCTTCCACCCGCTCTCTTCGAAGCGAGGCGTGAGATTTGACGACGATCGACGCACCGACACCGGCCTTGGCCATGCACGGGATCAGCAAGAGCTTCGGGCCGGCCCGGGTACTCACGGACGTCACGCTGGAACTGTTTCCCGCGGAGATCCACGGACTGGTGGGCCAGAACGGATCCGGGAAGTCCACGCTCATCAAGATTCTGTCCGGCCTGCACCGCCCCGACGCCGGACACGTCACGAGCCGGGGCGCACGGCACCCCCTTCCGCTGAGCGCGGCCGAACTGGACGGTCTCGGCATCGCGTTCGTCCACCAGGATTTCGGGCTCGTCGAGACGCAGTCGGTCGTGGACAACATCCGGATCGGCCGCTACCGGCCGTCGCGGTGGAGCCGCCGGGTCCGTCGCGACCACGAGGTGGGGGTGGTCTCCGAGGTGTTGGCCCGCCTGGGCGCCGACATCGATCCGCGGGCGCCGGTGGGTGCGCTGTCACCGGCCGACCGCGCCATGGTCGCGATCGCCCGTGCGTTGCAGAATCCCGCACCGGGCGGCGGTGTTCTGGTCTTCGACGAGTCGACCCAGTCACTGCCTCGCGAAGTCCTCGACGGCTTCTACCGGACCGTCGGTGAGCTGGCCGCCGCCGGCACGGCGATTCTGCTCGTCAGCCACCGGCTGGAAGAGATCATGAGTCTCACCGACCGAGTCACGGTCCTCAAAGACGGCCGGGTGGTGGCCGCAGGTGTAGCGACCGGCTTCACCTCTCGGCGCGAGATCACCCGGCTGATGCTCGGCGCGGACGTCGACACCCGGGCCATGCACGACGCCGTGCCGACGACGCCGGGCGACGGTGGGCTGACGCTGCGCGGATTGTCCGCTGCCACCCTGCACGGCGTCGACGCCGACGTCCGGGCCGGCGAGGTCGTCGGCGTCACCGGCGTGACCGGCTCCGGCCACGACGAACTGCCCTACGTGGTGGCTGGGCTGTCGCCCGCCCAGGGCCGAATCGGGATCGACGATCACGAGATCGTCCTCGGTCCGGCGCAGCCGCACACCCTGCTGCAGGCGGGGGTCGCCCTGGTGCCGCAGGCGCGGGTCGAGCTTGGACTGGCGCTGACCATGTCCGCCCTGGACAACCTGTGCCTGCCGCGGCTGCGGTCGCGCAGCGGCCGGTGGCGGGTCACCCACAGCTGGCAGCAGGACGAATTCGCCTGGGTGGTCGAGCATCTCGGCATCACCCCGGCCCGCGCAGACCTGCCGGTGGCGGCGTTCAGCGGAGGCAATCAACAGAAACTGCTGCTCGGCCGGTGGCTGGCCGCCGGCCCGCGGGTGCTCGTGCTGCACGAACCGACGCAGGCCGTCGACGTCGGCGCCCGCCACGACATCCTGCGCAGCGTCCGCGCCGCCGCCCAAGCCGGTACCGCCGTCCTGGTGGCTTCGATCGACAACGAGGACCTCGCCACCGTCTGCGACCGCGTGCTGGTGCTGCAGGACGGCGTCGTCGTCCGTGAGCTGCGGGCGCCGCTGACCGCCGACCAGATTCTTGACGCCGTCTTCCACGCCGAGACCGCCGAACAAGGACAAGACCGATGACCGATTCCACCGCACCCACCACGATGGCCGACGCCACGCCGCCGGCCGTCAGAGTTCCGCGAGCCTCGCGCTTCTCCGCCGCCGATCAGCTGCGCCGCTGGGCGGTCGTCCTGCTCTGGCTCGTGATGGCGGGGTTCTTCGCGGTCGCGTCGCCCGACCTGTTCCTGCGTCAAGGCACGTTCGAGATCGTTTTTGGCGCCAACGGGCAGCTGGTGTTCCTGTGCATGGCGTTGCTGTGCCCGTTCTGCGTCGGCGAGTTCGATTTCTCCGTCGCTGGAGTCATGGGCCTGACCGGGGTGACGACAACCGTGATGTACACCCAGCACGGCTGGGGCATCACCGCGTCGGTGGCGCTGGCATTGACCGCCGGCACCCTGGCCGGGGCGCTCAACGGCTTCATCGTGGTGACACTCGGCGTCGACCCGATCATCACCACCCTCGGGATGGCGACCGCGCTGCTGGGCGCCGGGTTGTGGGTCTCCGACATGACAACCGTCACCGGGCTGCCGGAATCGTTCGGCAACATCGTGACCAACCACGTTCTCGGCCTGCCGCTGTTCTTCTGGTACGGCGTCGCACTCACGTTGATCTTCGCGTACGTCCTGCACGTCACGCCGCTCGGCCGGCACATGGCGTTCGTGGGCGCCAACCGTGAAGTGGCCCGGCTCGCCGGGATCCGGGTCACGCGCATCCGGTTCGGAGCCTTCACCCTGTCCGGTCTGATCGCCGGTGTCGCCGGGATCCTGCTGGCCGCCAACATCGGCGGCTTCGACCCCACCAGCTCCGGACCCCAACTGCTTCCGGCGCTCGCGGCGACCTTCCTCGGCACCGCGATCCTGTTCCCCGGCCGGTTCAACCCGATCGGCACCTGGGTGGCCGTGTTCTTCCTCGGGACCGGCATCGTCGGCCTCCAACTCCTCGGCCTGACCGGGTGGATCAGCGACGTGTTCTTCGGCGGCTCGCTGGTCATCGCGGTCACCGTCTCCACGCTGCTGCGACGACGCAAGGCCCACGCCTGAGCGCCTGCTCCACCTCATCCATCGCAACCCTTGAAAGGAGTACTCCATGTTCGGACCACATCGCCGCCGGGCGACGGCCCTGATGGCGTGCCTCAGCGCGCTGCTACTCGCCGGCGCATGCTCCGGAGCCGAGCCGGCGAACTCGTCGGCGCCTGGCGGAAACCCCACTGCCTCGGTATCCGCCGAAACCAAGGCCGCGGTCCAGGCGACTCTCGCCGTCCCCGCTGCCTTCACCGCGCCGGGCCCGGCGCTGAGCAACGTCGCGTCGGTGCGCGGCAAGAAGCTGCTCCACATCCCGATTTCCCTGCAGATCCCGTCGTTCCAATCCGTGCTGAAGGCCATGCAGGAATCGGCCGGAAAGGTCGGCATGACCGTCGAGGGCTGTGACGGCAAGTTCAACCCGGCCGGTGTCGCGGCCTGCATCAACCAAGCCCTGGCGCAGAACGTCGACGGGGTCGTCCTGGACAACGTGCCGCTGGACATGGCCGGGCAAGGGGTCGCGCAGCTGCAGGAGGCAGGCATCCCGATCCTGGTCGGTCAGCAGCAGGGCCAAGCCGGTGACGCGAAGCTCGCCTACCTCGCCACCGGCGGGGACGAGCTGATCGCCGACATGGCCGACTGGGTGAGCGTGGACGCGGGCGGGGCGGCCAAGGTGCTGGTCGTCCAGCAGTCCGACAGCCCGCAGCAGATCGCGTACGTGACCGACGGGCTGATGCCGCGGTTCGCGAAGTCGTGCCCAGGGTGCGTGGCCGAGGTCATCAGCGTCTCGTCCGCCCAGCTCTCCAAGCTCGGCACTCAGGTGTCCACCGCCCTGCTGAAGCGCCCGGACATCAAGTACGTCATCTCGGAGTTCGACGCGAACGTCAGCTACATCCTGCAAGGGCTGAAGAACTCGCCGAGCGGGGACAAGGTGAAAGTCGTCAGCGCCATCGGAGACATCGCCTCGCTGCAGCGGGTCAAGGAGGGGCAGCAAGCCTACGACGCGATCGGGAACTACCGGTGGGCCGGCTGGGCCCTCACCGACCAGGCCCTGCGCATGCTGACCGGGGCGACGCCGCTGCAGCGAACGACCGGGCCGACCCGGGCCTTCGACTCCTCCAACATCGGTTCGGTGACCGTCGCCCAGGCAAGCTTCGACGACGAGTCGCTGTGGGGCGGCGACACGTACAGCAAGGTCTACCTCGGCCTGTGGGGTCTCGCATGAGACGCACGCCGGGAACCCCGGGGATGGTGCGGCTCGTACGGAACATCGGATACGAGGTGATGCCGTTCAAGGGAACCGACAACTCCGTCCTGCGTCATGTCCCGACGTCGGTGCCGCTGACCGTCACCACCACCGAAGCCAAAGGGCTCGCGCCGACGATCGATCTCGCCGTCCGCCTGCGCCAGCGCGGATACGACGTGGCCCCGCACCTGGCGGCCAGGCTCGTCACCGACGCCGGGCATCTCGCGCGGATCGTCGAACAGCTCCGGGCGGAGGGCGTCGACCGGGTCTTCGTGATCGGCGGCGACGCAGCAGCGCCGGCAGGCAAGTACACCGACGCCCGCCTGCTCCTCGATGAACTGCGGCTGATCGGCCACCACTTTCGCGATGTCGGCATCGGCGGCTACCCGGAAGGGCACGCGAGCATTCCGCGTCCGGCCATCGACGCGGCGGTCCACGCCAAGTCAGCCCACGCGACCCGCATCGTCACCCAGATCTGCTTCGACCCGCAGGCGACCACTGCGTGGGCGGCCGGCCTCGCGGCGGCCGGAACCGTCCTGCCCGTCTACGCCGGGCTCCCGGGGCCGGTGAACCGTCAGAAGCTGATCCGGATCAGCGCCTCGATCGGTCTGGGCCCGTCAGCGCGTTTCCTGCACAAACAGCGCGGTTGGTGGCGGTTCCTGGTACCCGGCGCCTACGACCCGACCCGCCTGCTGCGCGGGCTCGCCGGAACCGGTGATCCCGCGGGCGGTCTGATCCGCGGCTTGCACGTCTTCACGTTCAACGAGCTGGAAGGAGCCGAGGCATGGCGTCAGCGCCTCCTCGCCCGTTGGGGGGCGGCATGAGCACGGAAGGAGGCGAACACCGCCTGCTGATCCACGGTGCGGACCGCCCCGGCATCGTCGCAGCCGTCTCCGCCACGCTTTCCGCGGCGGGCGCCAACATCGTGTCGCTGGATCAGCACTCGACCGGCCGGCAGCACGGGCGGTTCTTCCAGCGCACCGTCTTTCACCTGCCCGGTCTCGCCGGGCAGCGGGCCACCCTGGACGCGGAGCTGGACCGGGTCCTGGCCGACGGGCTCGGCCTGCACTGGCGGCTGGTCGACGCCGCCCGGCCCAAACGTGTGGCCGTCTTCGTCTCGCGGGCCGACCACTGCCTTCTCGACCTGCTCTGGCGACAGCGGCGCGGCGATCTGGCGATGACGGTGCAGCTGGTGGTGTCCAACCATCGCGACCTGGCGGACGACGTGCGCGCTTTCGGGGTGCCGTTCGTGCATGTTCCGGTGACCGCGCAGACCAAGCGCGAAGCCGAGAAGGAACATCTGAACCTTCTCAAGGGCGAGGTCGACGTGGTGGTGCTCGCCCGTTACATGCAAATCCTGTCCGGCGAGTTCCTCGCCGAACTGGAAGTGCCGGTCATCAACATCCACCACTCGTTCCTGCCGGCTTTCATCGGCGCCAGTCCTTACCAGAAGGCCAAGGACCGCGGCGTCAAGCTGATCGGCGCCACCGCCCACTTCGTCACCGAGGATCTCGACGAGGGACCGATCATCGAGCAGGACGTCGTCCGGGTCAGCCATCGCCACTTCGCCGCCGATCTTCAGCGGATCGGGGCCAACGTCGAGCGCCAGGTTCTGTCGCGCGCCGTTGCCTGGCACTGCGAGGACCGGGTCTTCCGCGACGGCAACTCCACCGTCGTCTTCTGAGCAGGGGGCAGTGATGGAGTTCCTGGTGCGATTCGAATCACGACCGCCAGCCGACATGCGTGCGGCGGAGCTCGATCGGTTGCGCGGGCTGGAACGGGCCCGTGCCGCCGAACTGCGCGAAGCCGGTGTGCTGCGCCGACTCTGGCGGGTTCCGGGCACCCGTGCGGTCGTCGGGCTCTGGGAAGCCACCGACGCCACCGCCCTGCACGAGGCGCTGGCCTCGTTGCCGATGTCTCCCTGGTTCAGCGCCTCCGTGGAGGCCCTGGCCACTCACCCCCAGGAACAGTGATGCCACGCGAGACCTACGTCTTCGACATCGCCCACGCCCAGAAGGGCATGGCGATCAACCGCCTGTGCGCCTCGTTGCGCCACGCGGAGAACCGGTCGGCGTTCACGGCCGACGAATCGGCGTACGCCGACGGATTCGGGCTCACCGCAGCGCAGAAGGCCGCGATCCTCGACCGCGACTGGACCGCGATGCTCGAACTCGGCGGATCCATCTTCTACACGTTCAAGCTGGCCCAGCTCGACAAGCGGTCGATGCAGTACCTCGGCGGGGTCTTCAGCGGAATGACCGAGCAGGAGTTCACCCACACGATGCGCTCAGGAGGACGGAGCTTTGGCTGAGATCATCTGGGGACTCGCCACATCGCACGTCCCGTCCATCGGCGCCGCGATGGACTTCGACCGGACCGACGACGAGCACTGGAAGCCGTTGTTCGACGGATACGGGCCCGCCCGCGCGTGGATGGCCGAGCACCGCCCCGACGTGGCGGTGGTGATCTACAACGACCACGGCAACGGCATCGATCTGGATGTGAACCCCACCTTCGCGATCGGCACCGCCGCCGAGTACCCCGTCGCCGACGAGGGCTGGGGGCCGCGGAACGTACCGCCGCTGGTGGGCGACTCGGCGCTCAGCGCCCACCTCGTCCGGTCGCTCGTGGACGAGGAATTCGACGTCACCACTCTGCACCGCCTGGAGGTTGATCACGGTCTTACCGTGCCGCTGTCCGTCTACTGCCCCGAACCGGGTCCGGACTGGCCCTGCCGGGTGGTGCCGGTCCTCGTGAACGTCATCCAGCACCCGCAGCCGACCGCCGCTCGCTGCCTGGCGTTCGGCGCCGCCTTGGGCCGCGCGATCCGCACCTATCCCGAGGACCTCAGGGTGGCGGTCTTCGGCACCGGGGGCATGTCACATCAGCTCGCCGGGGCCCGCGCAGGGCTCATCAACGAGCGGTTCGACCGAATGTTCCTGGACAAGGTGGAGACGGATCCGCAAGCCCTGGCGGCCATCTCCCGTGAGGAGTACGTCGAGCAGGCCGGCTCCGAAGGCATCGAACTGATCATGTGGCTGGTGATGCGGGGCGCGCTCGGCGACAGGCTGACCCGGGTCCACGAGACCTACCACGTGGCGGCGTCCAACACCGCCGCGGCGCTCGCGCTCTTCGAGGCGTCATGAACATGGTTCTCCTGCACGGCGCCTGGCACGGCGGCTGGTGCTGGCGCCGGGTCGCCTCCGTGCTGCGCGCACACGGTCACGACGTCTTCACACCCACCCTCACCGGGCTCTCCGACCGCGCCCACCTGCTTCACCCCGGCGTCGGGCTGTCCACCCACGTCGAAGACGTGGTGCGCCTGCTGGAGGCCGAGGACCTGCACGACGTCGTCCTCGTCGGTCACAGCTACGCTGGCATGGTGGTGAGCGGAGTCTGCGAGCGGGTACCCGCTCGCCTTGCCCACCGGGTGCACCTCGACGCGTTTCTGCCCCGCAGCGGCGAGGCCGCCATCGATCTGCTGCCGGAGCAGATCGCGCACCACTACCACGAGTCCGTCGCGGGCGCCGGTTTCGGTTGGCTCATCCCGCCGCGTTCGCTGACGGTGCTCGGCGTGACCACCCGGACCGACCTGGAGTGGCTCACCCCGCGGCTGACACCGCATCCATGGCTCAGCTACACCGAGGCCCTCACCCTCACCGCAGCCGAGTCCGCGGTACCGGGCACCTTCGTCGAGTGCACCGACTGGATGCGCGTCTTCCAGCCCCAGGCCGAACGTGCCCGGCAACGCGGCTGGCCGGTCCGGACCGTGGCGACCGGACACGAGGCCATGGTCACCGCCGCCACCAAACTCGCGGCGCTGCTGCACAAGATCGCCCTGCTCACTTCACCGACCGAACAACAGAAGGGCTCAGCATGAGCGCGACGAACCTCCAGGAAGTCCTCGACCACGCGGGCAACACCGTCGAGCACTTGCGCAACTCCCAGCTGGGCGCCTACATCTACCCGGTCGTGCCCGCGGAGTTCACGAACTTCCGCCGGGAGGTGACCGCCTGGCAGCGCACCGCGGTCCTGTTCGACCAAACACACCACATGGTCAACCTGTGGGTGTCCGGACCGGACGCACTGCGGCTGTTCAGCGACACCGGGATCAACAGCACGGCGAGCTTCCCCGTGGACTCCGCCAAGCAATTCGTGCCGGTCTCGCCGGACGGCGGCGTCATCGGCGACGGCATCCTGTTCCGCCTCGCCGAACAGGAGTTCGTGTACGTCGGCCGCGCCCCGGTGGCCAACTGGCTCACCTACCAGGCGACCAAGGGCTATGACGTCGAACTGCGCAACGACGAACGCTCGCCCTCTCGACCGTACGGCAAGCGGGTGACCCGTGACGTGTGGCGCTTCCAGATCCAGGGGCCGAACGCGTGGCCGGTCATCGAGAAACTGCACGGCGGGCCGGTCGAGCAGGTCAAGTTCTTCCGGATGGGCACGATGAACATCGCCGGGGAACAGGTGCGTACGCTGCGGCACGGCATGGCCGGTGCGCCCGGTCTGGAGATCTGGGGACCGTACGAGACCTACGACCTGGTCCGAGACACGATTCTCGAGGCAGGTGCGGAATTCGGGCTGGAGCCGGCCGGAGCCCGTGCCTACTCGTGCAACACCCTGGAGTCGGGCTGGATCCCCTCGCCGCTCCCGGCGATCTACTCGCACCCGGAGCTGCGCGGCTACCGCGAGTGGCTGGCCCCGAACAGCTACGAGGCGATCAACGCCTTGGCGGGTAGCTTCGTCTCACCGCGGATCGAGGACTACTACCTCAACCCGTGGGAGCTCGGCTACGGATCCTTCGTCAAGTTCGACCACGACTTCATCGGGCGCGACGCGCTGCAACGAATCGATCCGGCCGAGCAACGACGCAAGGTCACCCTGGCCTGGAACGCCGAGGATGTCGGCAAGATCCTCGCCTCGCCGGTCGGCCCCGGTCCCGGGTACCAGTTCTTCGATCTGCCGAACGCCAACTACGGCTCGTCGAACTTCGATGCCGTAATCGACGCAGGCGACAACGTCATCGGGCTCTCGATGTTCACCGGATACAGCGCCAACGAACGTGCCGCGCTGTCGCTGGCGACGGTGAACCCCGACGTGCCGCTGGGCGCCGAGGTGCGGGTGATGTGGGGTGAACCGGACGGCGGAACGCGCAAGACCACCGTGCAACCACACGAGCAGTTCGCGGTGCGGGCGATCGTCAGCCCGGCGCCGTACGCTGCCATGGCCCGCGAGACGTACCACACGGGATGGCGGACCGCCCCCAGTGCCTGAGGGAAACACCCGGTTCCACCGCCTCACCGTGCGAGAAGTGTCCCGCGCCGGCACGGACGCTGCTGCGATCAGCATCGATGTGCCGGCGCGGCTGCGGGCCGCGTTCGCCTTCGAGCCGGGGCAGGCGGTCACGGTCCTGCGCCGGGCAGGCGGGCGAGTGCACCGGCGGGTGTACTCCATCTGCTCGGCGCCCGGCGAGGTCCTGCAGATCGGCGTCCGGGAGAAGCCGGGTGGTCAGGTCTCACCGTGGCTCGTTCGCCACGTCCGGGCAGGTGACGTCCTCGAGATCGGGCCGCCGTTCGGCACCTTCGGCGCCGACGTGTCCTCGGCACGTCACCTGCTGCTGGTGGCGGCCGGGGCGGGGATCACGCCGGTGCTCTCGATCCTGCGAACAGCGCTGGCGGATCCCGGTCGCCGCGTCTGTCTGCTGTACGTGAACCGGAGCCCCTCCAGCACGATGTTCGGCGAGACGCTGGCGGAACTGGAACGACGGCACGGCTTCCAGCTGGAACTGGTACGGCTCTACACTCGCCCGCCGCACGGCGCGGGCCGGGCAGAACAGGCCCAGTTGCGGGCGTTGCTGGCCCGGCATTGCGGCTGGCTGCCTGGCGCCTGCGTTCGGGTTTGCGGTCCGGACGGTCTGACGCGGGCCGTCCGCGACGTGGTCCTGGATCTTGGCGTCGCGGCCGACGCCGTACGCGAGGAACCGTTTTGGGCTGCCGAGTCCGACGAGTCGCCCGCTTCCGTCGGACCTTTCCCGGTCAGCCAGATGACGGTCGTGTTCGGTGGGCGGCGCAGCACGGTTGTGGCCGCCCGGACGGGCTGGATCCTCGATGCTGTCCGAGAGGCCGGCATCGAGGTGCCCTATTCCTGCGGCGCAGCAATGTGCGGGGTGTGCCGGGCGCTGGTCCGTGCGGGCGAAGTGGACCAGCGCGCCAACTTCTTCCTCAGCGCCGCCGATGTTGCCCGGGGCTATGTGCTCACCTGCCGTGCCCGCCCGGCCGATGGCGGGGTCACGGTTGATTTCGATGCCTGAAGCACCCTTGTCAACAACGTTGCGGCATTTGGCCGCCGACCATCCCTACCGGAGCTGACCAGATGGCATCCCACTACGTCGTACGCTGTGTAGATCGCGCCGCGCCAAGCACCATCGCCGCGCTGAAAGCCGCCGGCGTCGCCACCGCTCACGAGGCGGCAGGCCGCAACGGACTGCTCGGCCCGGCGATCCAGGCACGCCAGAACGGCACCACGATCGCCGGCTCGGCGATCACCGTCTCCTGCCACCCCGGCGACAACCTGATGATCCACGCGGCGGTGGAGATCTGCCGACCCGGCGACATCCTGGTCGTCACCACCACCTCACCCTCGACCGACGGCATGTTCGGAGACCTGCTGGCCACCTCGATGCTGGGCCGCGGGGTGCTCGGTCTCATCATCGACGCCGGCGTACGGGACATCGCTGCTCTGCGCGAGATGGGCTTTCCGGTCTGGTCCCGGGCGATCCACGCGCAGGGCACCGTGAAGGCCAGCCCCGGCTCGGTGAACGTCCCGGTCGTCGCGGCCGGCCAGATCGTGCGGCCCGGCGACATCGTGGTCGCCGACGACGACGGGGTGCTGGCCCTGCCCGCCGCGACCGGGGCGGAAGTCGCCGCCGCCGCAGCCGAACGCCTGGCTGCCGAGGCCGGCAAGCGGGAACAACTGGCCGCCGGCACCCTCGGCATGGATCTCTACCGGCTGCGCCCGCTCTTGGCCGACCTCGGCGTGCAGTACGTCGATCGGCTGCCGGGTTGAACCCCGGAGCGGCATCAGTGCACGCAGATGCGCTGCGGCAGTTGCAAACGCGGCTACCCGATGCCGCGTACCTGCTCGAGAACCGCCGACGCGACGGTGCAGCCGGGACGGCAGGCACAGCGATCTCCCGCTGGCTGCTGTGCAGTGTCGTCCTCCAGGGGTCTCGCCACCGCGGTGGTGGAGGCGCCGACCGCGGCTGAGGCGGCAAGCCTTACCCCGCGAGCCGTGCATGACCTGCTCATCGCGATCCGAGGCCAGGAGTTTCTCCATGATCATCGACTGCCACGGTCACTACACGACCGCGCCAGGCGTGCACACGGCGTGGCGGGAGGCGCAGCAGGCGGCGTTCCGCGACGGGCGGGCTGCGCCGGCGTACCCGCGGATCTCCGACGACGAGGTCCGCGAGTCCTTGGAGGGCAGCCAACTGCGGCTGATGCGCGAACGCGGGATCGATCTCACCCTCTTCTCGCCGCGCGCCTCCGCCATGGGCCACCACTTCGGCGACGAGCAGGTCAGCACCGCCTGGACACGTGCCTGCAACAACCTGATCGCCCGCGTCGTGCAGCTCTATCCGCAGAGCTTCATCGGCGTCTGCCAGCTTCCGCAGTCGCCCGGCGCGCCGATCGCGAATGCGGTCGCCGAGTTGCGCCGCAGCGTCGAGGAACTCGGCTTCGTCGGCTGCAACGTGAACCCGGACCCGAGCGGCGGTAACTGGACCTCTGTACCGCTGACCGACCCGAGCTGGTTTCCGCTCTACGAAACCATGGTAGAGCTGGACGTGCCCGCGATGGTGCACGTCTCGGCGGTAACCAACCAGAACTTCCACGCCACCGGCTCGCACTACCTCAACGCCGACACCACCGCCTTCATGCAATTCCTGCAGTCCGACCTGTTCCACAGGTTTCCCGGACTACGCTTCGTCATCCCGCATGGTGGCGGCGCGGTGCCGTTTCACTGGGGCCGGTTTCGCGGGCTCGCCGACATGCTTGGCCGGCCGCCGCTGGAACAGTCGGTGCTCGACAACGTCTTCTTCGACACCTGCGTCTACCACCAGCCCGGCATCGACCTGCTTTTCCAAGTGATCGGAGTGGACAACATCCTGTTCGGCTCGGAGATGGTCGGGGCGGTGCGCGGCATCGACCCGCAGACCGGTGAATACTTCGACCACACCCGCCGCTACGTCGATCGGGTTCCCCTTTCCCCGGCCGAACGACACAAGGTCTATGAGGACAACGTGCGCCGGGTGTATCCGCGACTCAATGAACCATTCCGGGTAACGGGTTGTGGCGCTGTGTGACCGTGGCGGGCTCGGTGAGTCAGTCCTGGGTGCTGTGGGCACGAAAAACGCGGAACTCCGCTATGAAGGTGGTCCTACCACAGATCATCT
>JAEBDY010000037.1:0-19529 GCA_049997955.1 Umezawaea sp. cmx-9-4
GGAGGTGGCCAACGCGACCGCGTCCTTGCGGAACTGCTCGGGGTACTTCGACTTGCCTGACACGAGGAACATCCTTCCCCAGATCGCTGTCTGGGATCAGGGTGTCCGATTCAAGGGGGCAACCTCACACCCCGGCGTGACGCCCGACTCCGCGCGGCGTCGACAGGGGAAAGATCAAGCCGAACGGGTCGCCCCATGAACCCTGACGGCGTCGAATCTCGTCCGCCGCCGCGACCGCCAAGTCCCGGATCGCCCAGCTGGCACCCGCGATGTCCTCGGTCTTACGTGACTCGGCGACGAACCGCTGGACGCCGTTCACGGACAACAACACAAGATCCGCTCGCACGCATCCTCCACACGACGCGGTACCCGCTGCACCGACACAACCCCAGTCGATCAGCACAGGCAGAACGTTTCAGGTATCACCCATGTGCAGTAGCGGCGAGTCTAGGCCCAACGTTCCCGCCCAGGCGGTCGGGCTATACGTAGCAAGAAGAAGGCTGATTTCTTCGCATGTTTCGTGGAACTGCTGTTTCTATGCCCTGACGGTCGGGCTATGCGTAGCGAGCCGACATCCACGGAGAGTGGTTCGGCGGGTGGTGCAAGTTTCTATGCCCTGATGGTCGGGCTATGCGTAGCGAGAAAAACGCGTTGTCACATCAGTACGCAAGATCAGTTTCTATGCCCTAACGGTCGGGCTATGCGTAGCGAGCTCGCCTGTCCCAAGTGCGGTAGCCAGATGGTTTCTATGCCCTAACGATCGGGCTATGCGTAGCGAGCGCCGCGCAGCTCTTGAGCTCGTGCGAGGTCCCCCTCATCGAAGAGTTTCTATGCCCTAACGGTCGGGCTATGCGTAGCGAGGAAGCTTAACAGGAAGGCTCGCGTCGCGCTCAGGAAGTTTCTATGCCCTAACGGTCGGGCTATGCGTAGCGAATACAAGAAGATGTGCGAGATCGTGGATCGTTACACGGTTTCTATACCCTAACGGTCGGGCTAT
This sequence comes from Umezawaea sp. cmx-9-4, assembly GCA_049997955.1. Classification (GTDB taxonomy): domain Bacteria; phylum Actinomycetota; class Actinomycetes; order Mycobacteriales; family Pseudonocardiaceae; genus Umezawaea. The sequence continues at coordinate 998 of JAEBDY010000037.1, forward strand.
GCGTAGCGAGAGCGCAACAACGGCGAAGACGACGAGACGGATCCGTTTCTATGCCCTAACGGTCGGGCTATGCGTAGCGAGGGTAAACTGTGTTTGACTAGAAAAAGCCCAAACGACCGACGGTTTCTATGCCCTAACGGTCGGGCTATGCGTAGCGAGGGCTACCAGTTCAGCGGTAGGCCTGACCTGCGGAAACCATACCCTACTGCGAGCACCTCGCTCATGAAGATCACTAACGGCGCCGCCCGACTGTTGTCTCGACTTCTGATCATGGCTTTGAGCAGCAGAAACACCCCTCGCGAGCACCGAGGCCGAAAACGGTCAACCGAAGTTGATCTGTACCAGGATCATCGGACGATCCAGTAGTCCGACCGCTCTTCCACCGTGCGAGCCCCGATGATGTACCGCTCACGAAAGGTCCGGCTGTCCGTCGGATACATCCGCACCTGATCCTCCAATGGATCGATCAACTCGCGAATACGGGACCGCAACCGTTTCAGCGCGTCGGATGAGGACACCTCGCACTCGAACACCGACAACTGCACCCGAGGCCCATAGCCCGACAGCAGCATCGCGACATCCTCACGCCGACGGTCATCGACGATGTCGTAGGCCACTACCACGATCACGGCATCCTCACTTCCGCAACGCGCGATACCGGCCGTCCGGCTCACCCAATGCCTTGGCCAGCATTTTCGCCTGGAGATGCACCGCGACCCGCAACGAAACACGGCGGCCGGTGCCCTGATGGCTGGTCAGCGTCAACATCCGCTTCTCGTAGGCGGCCAGGAACGTGTGCTTGGCATCGGAGCCCATCCGACACCCGACGTCGGGCTCGGTGGTGAACTGCTCGGGTCGCACCTGTCGAGTCGCCAGGCATCGCCAGACCGCGACATCGACGGTCACCGGCCGGAACTCCTCCATCAGGTCCAACGCCAACGCGGGACGCCCCCACCGGTGCTGGTGCAGGAATCCCACCATCGGATCGAGTCCAGCGGCTCCCAACGCGGCCGTGGCCTCATGGCACAGCAGGACATAGCCGTAGGACAACATCGCGTTCACCGGGTCGGGTGGAGGCCTGCGCTGCCGCCCTGCGAATCCCCACTCCGGGTCGACCATCCGGCGCAGCCCCTGCATGTACTCCCGTGACGCGGCGCCTTCGACGCCTAACACCTCGTCCAACTTGCCGACCTCGGCCAACTGCCCCGCCGACACCTCCAGTCGGTCGGCAGATACCGAGGCTTGGCCGTCGTCGGTCCGGCGGGCTGCCCGCAGCAGCGAGACCCGCATGTTGGCGATCTTGCCCGCGACGAAGGCAGCGGCGAACTCCACCGCGCGGTCACGGTCGTCGGCAACGCGGTACTGCGCCCGCCGCGCTGACGGGTCGGAGATCATCGGAGGTGTCAGGCGCGCACCGAGTGTGCCCTGTTCGGTGAGCAGGACGACCTCCATGCCGCGTTCGGCAGCGCGGTGCAGGAATGGTGTCGTCAAACCGACTCGGCCGAAACACACCACTTGCCGTATCCGGCGCAGGTTGAGCCGCAGCAGCGACTCCTCGCCGTCGACCACGATCAGCCTGTCGCCCCGCACCCGCACCACGCTGCCCTGCCGGTCAACGTAGACCACCGTCTCCAACGGATGCGACAGCGTCTCCTGTGCCGCCAGCGTGGACGCGGTGACCGTCTCTCCGAGAAACCCCACCCCGCCATCGAACGCGGCCACATGGCATTTCCCGGTGTTGAGTTCCAGACGCAGCTCCTCCAAGTGCAGCCCAGCGGCCTGAAGCGCTTTTTCGCCGTCCAACCTGCTCGTCACGGGAATGGCGAAATCATCGCCATAGCGGATTATCCGCCACCCATCGGCCAACATCGCCCGATCAAGGGTGTTGAGGTAAAGGTTGCTCAGCAGCGGCGACAACACGCTGCCCTGATGCAGGCCACGACCCCGATCCCGCGGATCACGCCTGCCACCGGACGTGGTGCGGCCCAACAGCATCCCGACCAAGTGCACGACACGCTCGTCGTCCACCACCGCCCGCAGCCTGCGCATCACCTCCCACTGCGGAATTCGGGCGAAGCAGTCCTTCACATCCGCCCTCGCCACCCAGCCCGCACCCGAATCGCGCGCCTCCACCAACGCCGCGACCGCGTCCCGCACCCCCATGCCACGCCGATACGCGAAACTCCACGGCAGCAACACCGGATCGATCACGGGGTCCAGCACCGCGAGCAGAGCACGTTCCACAATTCTGTCGGCCAGCACCGGAATACCCAGAACACGCACTCCGCCGGATGATTTCGGAATTTCCACCCGCCGCACGGGTGACGGCTCCCAAGTTCCATTCGCCAATGCGGTCGCCATTGTCGCGATGCGTAAGGCTGCATCAACCTCAAATGCGGCCACAGCAGCATCCGGCCGACCATCCTCCAACGCGGCATCTCGCACCCGAGCCCACGCCGACAGCAGAGCCTGCTGCGCAAACGCTTCCGCGAACAACGCGCCCATCAGAATACCTCCGCAGGCCCGATTGAACATATCCGACCATCAAGACAGTCGGGAAGCGCAGCCCCAGCGTTACCCATCGGGACGCCTTCAACGCAGGCAAGATCGGCATCCCGTGTTCAAGGCCTATGCCCTGGCGATCGGGCTATACGTAGCGAGCAGTGCCCCAAGAAGGTGATGATGGCGCTGAAGTACAGGTTTCCATGCCCTGATGGTCGGGCTATGCGTAGCGGGCTCCGAGATGCTATTTTCGTTAATCGTCAATGCGGTTCTATGCCCTGGTGGTCGGGCTATGCGTAGCGGGACCAAGCTCTTCGAGGTCTTCCCGTTCCAGACCCGTTTCTATGCCCTGGTGGTCGGGCTATACGTAGCGGGTTACAGCTTCGGTGAACTGAGGCCGCGCTTTGTTTCTATGCCCTGGTGGTCGGGCTATGCGTAGAGGGGCCAAGACGGCATTGTCGCACGAGCTCCGAGAGGGTTTCTGTGCCCTGGTGGTCGGGCTATGCGTAGCGAGACGAGCATCGAGTTCGCCGGGGATGACTTCACCTTCGGTTGCTATGCCCTGGCGGTCGGGCTACGCGTAGCGAGCGTCCACTCCCACCGACACGAAGGACACGACCAATGGTTGCTATGCCCTGGCGGTCGGGCTACGCGTAGCGAGGGATGCCGGTTCAGCAGTAGTCCTGAGCTGGGGTGATGATACCCCGTTGCGAGCACCTCCACGGAGATCAACGCCGACGCCTCCAGACAGCCGTCAAGGTTGGCGATCATGCCATTGACCAGCGCGTATGCGCCCTGCGAGCACCGAGGCCGAAAACGGCCTTCCGAAGTTGATCTGTACCGGGTTCTCACAGCATGAACCCCTCGGGGAACGGGTCGGGCGGGTCGAGGAGGTACTGGGCCATGCCGGTGATCCACGTCCGGCCGGTGATCGTGGGTACCACGGCGCCGACTCGTTCGGCGCGCACGAGTCTGCCGGTGAACCTGGTGCCCAGCAGCGACTCGTTGACGAAGTCGACGCCCAGGTCCAACTCACCCCGCGCGTGCAGTTGCGGGAGTCGCTGCCGTCGACGCCCGGTGCGGTGAACTGGACGTGCTTGTAGCCCGAGATCGCCGGGTCGATCGGGTGCTTCGGCCGGTCGGTGGCGTTGATCGCGGCCATGATGTCGAGTCCGGCGGTGAGGATGCGGTCCGTGAAGGCGCGGTCGACCGGGATGTCGAGGTCTGCCAGCGGCAGGATCGCGTAGAAGTTGCCGCCGTACGCCATGTCGTAGCGGACGCTCCCCAACCCTGGCACGTCCACGGTCGCGTCCAGCCTGGCGGCGAACGACAGCACGTTCTCGATGGTCACCGACTCGGCCCGGCCGTCGCGCACGGCCACCCGTGCCTCGACCAAGCCAGCGGGGGTGTCCAGGGCGGACCACTGTCTCCGGCTCGGTGACGGTCACCATGCCGGTCTCCACCAGGACCGTCGCCACGCCGATCGTGCCGTGCCCGCACATCGGCAGGCACCCGGACACCTCGATGTAGAACACGCCCCGGTCGGCGTCGGGGCGGGTCGGCGGCTGGAGGATCACGCCGCTCATCGCCGGGTGGCCGCGCGGCTCGTTGACCAGGAACCGGCGCAGGTGGTCAAGGTGGTCGATGAAGTGCAGCCGCCGTTGCGCCATGGTGTCGCCGGGGATCACGCCGATCACGCCGGTGATCCCCCTGGTCGGCATGCTCGTGGTGACAGGCCTGGGAGGGAGGTCGTAGCTGAGTTAGGACATGGCGACCGTGGCCGAAGTGCCATCCGCAGAAGCGAAGTTGAACTCGCCGTCGGCGCATCCCAGGCGGAAGGCTGTTCATTCGGCGTCCGTGACGTGGATCTCGGCGCTGGTGTCGAGATCCCGGAGGTGCCACCGTGTCACCTCCGTCCGACGGCCGCTGTCGTAGGTCAGCGTCCGATCGTCGTGGTCGAGTACGGCCAGTTCGTCGTGCAGGAGGTCAGCATGGCGCGCAGCCCACTGACCTTGTTCCCTGAGGACGGATGGTTCGTCGTAGGCGGTCCCGGCGGCCTCCTGCTGCATAGCGCCGCCACCGACCACTCCCCGGCGGTGCGGCTCGAACTCTGGGACGACGTCCCGCCCATCACCGCGGACGGCTGGGACCACGTACTGGAGCTGACCTGCGACCTGGACTCCGCAGTCCGCCTCCAGTCAGTCACCGCGGCCCACTCCGCCCACTCGTTGCCGATCGTGCGACCGGGCGCCCACCACGCCCGCGTCCACGGGGGAAGCCAAGACAAGGCCGCCGAACTGGACGAGGGATCCTTCGAATCCGGCGTCGAGCGCCGGCTCATCCAGCTGGGGCAGGCCTAGCCCGCCATCGAAGCGCCACGTCCACCAAACGGTGGCTACCAGCACCATTGAGTTTCCCCCGATAGCTCGGAGGCTTTCCAGACATGGTCCGATTGGGCCTGAAGGGAGTCGTCCGTGGCACCACCGAAGAAGTACCCCGACGAGTTGAGGTCCCGTGCGGTCCGGTTGTACCGGGAGTCGGACCCCAAGCCGGTGATCCGGCGCCTGGCCGAGCAATCGGGCGTGCATCACGAGGCGTTGCGGAATTGGATCCGGCAGGACGAGGCCGACCGTGGCGACCGGCCCACGACCACCGAGTCCGAAGAGCTGAGCAGGTTGCGGCGGGAGAACACGGAACTGAAGCGAGCCAACGAGATTCTCAAGGCCGCGTCCGCGTTTTTCGCGGCGGACCTCGACCCGACCCGGCGACGCTCGTGCAGCAGCTTCGCGGCCGCTTCGGGGTCGAGTTCGTTCTCCGCGTGCTGGGCATCGCCTCCTCCACCTACCACGGCTGGGTGGCCCGACAGGCCGGCCCGTCCCGCCGTGAGCGCGAGGACGAGGCGGTCACCGCCGAGATCATCGACATCCACACCGCCTCCGGTGGCACCTACGGCAGCCCGCGGGTGCACCAAGTGCTGCGGCGTCGGGGTATCCGCGTGTCGCGCAAGCGGGTCGAGCGGCTGATGCGCCAGGCCGGCCTGCAGGGTGCCTTTCTGCGTAAACAGTGGCGGACGCCTTCGACCAGGCGGGATCCGCGGACCGCACCGGCGCCCGATCGGGTGAACCGGGACTTCACCGCGCCCGCGCCGGACCCGTTGTGGGTGGCCGACGCGACCCGCATCCGTATCGGCGAGGGCACCTTCTGGCTCGCGGCCGTGCGCGACGCGTTCTCCAACCGGATCGTGGGCTGGAAGACCAGCGACTGCTGTGACACCGCTCTGGTGCTGGGTGCTCTTGAGTACGCGATCTGGTCTCGTGACGTGCGTGACGGGCAGTTGATCCACCACAGCGACCGCGGGTCGACCTATACGGCCTTCCGGTTCACGGAACGGTTGGCGAATAACGGAATCCTTCCTTCGATGGGGTCGGTCGGCGACTCGTATGACAATGCCCTGATGGAGAACTTCTTCTCCACGTTGAAGATCGAGCTGGTCTACCGCCGGTCCTGGCGCACCCGCGACGAGGCCGAGAACGAGCTGTTCCGCTATATCGACGGGTTCTACAACACCGAACGCATCCAGAAGGAACTCGGCTGGCTCAGCCCCGACGAGTGCGAAGCCGTCTGGCACACCGCCCAGACCGAGCCAGCTACCATCCCGGCAGCACCGACCGCAGCCAGGTAACAACCGCCTCGGGTTATCGGGGGAAGCTCAGGATCGACGTGGCGGTCATTGAGCCATCGGTCCCGTGCCTTGGCCTCGCGGCCGATGCGCTCGTGAAGGACCTCGGCATCGTTGTCGGCGTCGCCCGGACGGCGGCTTGGTGCTCGCGGTCGCCGCGTCGGGCGGCCCACTCTGTTGGGCAGTGTGCCCACTACGCTTCAGATGGCCACACCGACGCCCCGTGGTTCAGCAAGGCTGCCGACCCAGCGAGATGCACCTGACAGATGTCATCTCCCGAGACGCCGAATGCGGTCGACATCGCGTCAGTCACCGCTTTGTTACGGTGCGCCACTGGCTGGCCAGCTCGTCCGGATGGATGCGTGATCACGGTAACGGCTGAACTGGCACTCGCGATTGATCGACATAAGGCACAGGCATAGGCACAGGGGATACGGATGCGCGACAGGTTGCCGTTCAATGATCTCGTGGTTGTGCTGCCCGGAATCGGCGGCAGCGTGCTGCGGTCCCCAGACGGGCCGCTGTGGGAACCGTCGCTCGGCATGGCCGGTTCGCTGCTGCGCAACCGGCGGGATGTACTGGACCGACTCGCCGACGACCGCCTGGACGATCCCGAGTACACCCCTGGCGTCACAGCGACCGGTCTCATAAGTACGCCGGTCACGATCCCCGGTCTGGCCTCGCTCAACCAGTACGAGCCGCTGCGCCGCGCGCTCGCCACGGCGTTCGAGCTGACTGCCGCCACATCGGATGGAGCTCCCGCCAACTACTTCGAATTTGCCTACGACTGGCGCCGCGACAACCGTATCTCCGCGGCCGCGTTGAAGAGGCTTGTGGACTGTGAACGGCCCAAATGGGAGTCGATGTTGCCCTACGGCGAGGCGAAGACCGTGCTGGTCTGCCACAGTATGGGCGGGCTCGTCGCGAAGTACTACCTGGACGTGCTCGGCGGCTGGCGGCACTGCCGCGCGCTGATCACCTACGGGACGCCGTTCCGCGGCTCGGTGAAAGCGTTGTCATTGCTGGCCAACGGCATCGGCGTGTTCGGCCTCGAGCTGACCGCAGTGTCCGAGCTGATCCGCAGTTATACGTCGGTATATCAACTGCTGCCTCGCTATCCGGTCGTGCGCGACGACGGGGTCACCCGCCGCGTCGGCGAGCTGGTACGCGATGTCGGCGGGCTCGACGTCCGCCGGGCCCGTGCGGCCTACGACTTCCATCGACAGATGCAGACACCGCCGGGGTGCAGGCTGATGCCGATCGTCGGCCACGGCCACCGCACGTTCCAGTCAGCCACCTTGACGTCTGCGGGGCTCACCGTCACCAACGACCTGATCGACCTGGGCAAGCGGGCGTTCGACAGCGGCGACGGCACCGTGCCCTCGATCTCCGCGCTGCCGGTCGAGTTGTCAGAGATCGGGCCGCGAGGATGGCAGAACGGCAAACACTCCTCGATGCACACCGACAAAGATGCGCTGGCGAGCCTGGTGAAGGATCTCGCGCTGTTCTCCGCCGGTCTGCGCGATCTGCAGCACCCGGACGAGAAATCGGTCAAGCACGCACCCACAGCCGAGGGCACGACTCTCGACCTGCGCGTCGAGGAGGTGCACGCGGCGGGCGAGCCGGTGCGCGTCGAGTGCGTGCTGAGCGATGCGTCGGTAACTGAACCACCCCGCCTGACGATTTCCGGAGCAGGACAGGTCGAACGGACCGAAACCGGAGAGGGCTTCGCTTTCACCGCGACCGGGCTGCGGCCGGGTGCTCATGAGGTCTCGGTGGACTGGGCGGGGTGCTCGGTCACCGACATCTTCGAAGTCAGCTGAACGGTGGACGAGTGGCAGAAGTGGAAGAAGACCGAGCCCGCTCGGATTGCTTCCTATGTCAACGAAGTCGAAGCGTACCGGTGGTTTGGCATCCCGGACTCCGACCAAGCCCTGCGCCTGAATGAACCGCTCGTGCTGGTGCGGCGCCTTTACGACCACCTGCTTACGAAGGAGATCCGCTACGACACCGCGCGGATCGACTTCGTGGGACATCACGAGGCGGAGCAGGTCGTCCGGGAACCAGGCGAGGTCCGCAACGAGGGTGGTAACTGTCTGGAGCTCGCCCTCGTCTTCGCTGCCCTGTGCCAGCGGTTGCGGCTCTACCCGATAGTCGTGCTGCTCGAGGGCCACGCGCTGGTGGCCGTACGGCTGGACGAGGACGTCGAGCGCGTGATGGCCACTGGCCGCCCAGGAGCGCGCGATTTCGAGGTGCTCCGCCAAGGACTGCTGCCGGCTGCGCGCGACCGGCACGAGATCGCCGCGACGCTGGTCGAGTGGGTGAGTGACGGGCGGTGCGTCTTCGTCGAGTGCACGGGGTTCACCAGTTCGCCGGGCGCGCTGTCGTTCGACGACGCGGTAGCCAAGGGCCTGGACCTGATACGAGCCGGACGGCTCGCCAATCTCGTCGACGTCTCCTTCCTGCACCGGGCTCGCCTGCACCGGCCCTACACGCCGCGAAACGCGGCGGCGCCCACTACTGACATCTGCCTGGGTCGCGCCGCGATCGACGCCACGCAGAGCCAACTCACCCGGATCGGCGCCCCACCGCCACAGACGTGGAACGTCCAGGGCCTGCAGGCATTGCGGGCCGCCACGAACGATGACCGGCTGCAGGCGATGCTCGACGACCTGGACCGGGCCTTGCGCACCACGGCGTTCGTCCGCGACTGGATGCGCGGTGCACTTACCACACGGCGACTGCGTGTGGCGCTGATCGAGGCCGGAATCGGCTCGATCCCAGCCCCGCCAGCAGACTATGGCGACTACCTCGAGCACGTCGCGTTGCACCACGCGTCGACCGATGAGCACGCCGGGTCCGCGCTGGTCGCCTTCGTGACCTCGGTCGCCTACGATGCCGGGCTTGACGTGCGCGATCCGGACTTCGACGCGTGGGCGGAGTCCGTGCTCGACTCGGTCAGGGTCAACGAGGTGCGCGACCGCGCGGTGCGGCGGCGCCAGTCGGCGCGCTGGCGGCTTCTGCTCGGGCTGTCGGGTTCGCCCACCGGACAGTGGCCGGAGTCTGTCGACGCGTGGCTGCTCGACGGCGACGAGGTGCGCGACAAAGCGGTCGAGCCGTGTGCGCCGACGCAGCAGTCGGTCGAGGGTGCGATCGGTGAGCTGCTCGACTGGGCCGCGGAGATGCTGGCAGGTGACGTACTGCAGCGGGTCGACATCGCGGTGCCGACGTCTCTACTTGCGCGGTGGCGGCCTGAGGAGACATCGGTCGGCAGCAGGCTTGGACTGCACCACGACGTCGTGGTTCGCTGGAGCGAACGGCTGAACCCACCCGCCCACCTGAGGTTTGCGTTGCGCGAGGCGGCGGCGAGATGGGACGTCATCCAGCACAAGGGCGGTGTGGACTGGCTGGAGCTAGCCCAGACCCGCGATATTGAGGCCGTCGTCGACGACATGAGGAACGGTCGCTACGCCGGTGGCGTGGGGCTGAGGTTCCTGCCCGAGCGCGACGACAAACTGCTGGAGCTATTGCTCGCGTTCTCGCCGGTGCTGCTGTGGCCGGACGACAACACATGTTCCTGGGACGGCGTCGAACGGGAACTGAGTCTGCACTGGATCGCATTACCCGCCGCACTCGCTCACGCCTACCGCAACCGCTGGACCTCCGACGTGGGCGCGCCGCTGGCCGTGGTGCGGGCCGTATGGGACGACCAGGACTGGCTGGCTTTCTGCCGCAAGGCCCGCAGATCAGCGGGAATCGCACGATGAGGGAGACCGAGATGGTGTGGGCACCGTACTACCGGGGTGACGGTCAGGACCATGACGTCACGCTCCCTGATCCGCCGCCGTGGCGGGAGTTCCCCGCGACCGAGGCGACAGTGGCGGAGACGTTCCAGGCGCCCGAAGGTTTAGTCGACGCGGTGAACGCCGCATTGTGTCTGCGCCGCCCGCTGCTGATCACCGGCGCACCGGGCTCGGGCAAGTCGTCCGTGGCGGACTCGATCGCCACCGAGCTGAGGCTGGGATCGGTGCTGCGTTGGCACATCACGTCACGCAGCACACTCACGGACGCGCTCTACCGCTACGATGCGCTCGGCAGGCTCGACGCCACACAGCATGGCGAGGTCGACGACATCGGCCGGTTCCTCGAGCTAGGCCCGCTCGGCACAGCCCTACTGCCCGCCACGAAGTCGCGCGTGCTGCTGATCGACGAGATCGACAAGAGCGACATCGACCTGCCTAGCGACCTGCTCAACGTGCTGGAGCGCGGCGACTTCAGCGTTCCCGAACTGTCGCGCCACAAGGACACCGAGATCACCGTGCGCATGTGGGGCGGACAGGGCAAGACCAAGATCCGTCACGGGCACGTGCAGTGTAAGAAATTCCCGGTGATCGTGATGACCAGCAACGGCGAACGTGACTTCCCGGCACCGTTCCTGCGTCGCTGCATCCGTTTCGCCATGCCAGACCCCGATGTCGACCTGCTGACCAAGATCGTGCGCGCTCACCTGGGGGCCGAGGCGGTCGCAGAGACCACGGAGATGCTGCTGACGTTCGCCGAGGATGTCCGCAACGGCAAGAGCCTGGCCACCGACCAGCTGCTCAATGCGATCTTCCTGGTGACGCGCGAGCCATCCGCTGCGGATCACCGGGGCCGTCTCGCGAAACTGCTCCTCAGTGCTCTCACCACTACCTGACTCCGTGCTGGACCGGATGATCCGCGTCCTCACCGACGTTGCCCCCGACCTCGACGCGACGTCGGTCGCCGATGCGCTCTGGCTCGCCGGGCACATGCGCGCAACGACACCCGCTGATGCATCGACATCCCATCCGCATCCAGTACCGCCATCGACTCCCCCACGGGGCACGGTTCCGCTTCCTGCGACGTCCAGCCAGAAGGATCCATTACCGGAACCTGAGTCCGGCCACGTCGGTCTGCACGCAGTGACCACCGGTGGGGGCGGCGCACGCCGCGCTACCAGGACTTCCGTGCGGACTGGCCGATCGCTACCCCAAGCGCTGGAGTTGGCGCGGGCGTTACGGCCCTTCAAGGAGCGGTTTCGCAGCACGCGGCACGAATTCGCGGTCGACGCCACGGTCGAGCGCTACGCGGAGACCGGACGTCTCACCCCACTCCTCGCCCCGGTGCAGGAGCGCTGGTTCAGCGTCGACGTCGTGGTCGACCAGTCAGCGTCGATGCGAGTGTGGGAAGAGGTCGTCACGGAAACCATCGGCCTGCTGCGGCAACTCGGAGCGTTCCGCACAGTCGAGCGATGGCACCTAGACCCCCAAATCGGCGCTCCTGTGCTGTCCACCGTGAACAACGTCGCCGTGTCACCGGACCGCCTACGCGACCCCCAGCAGCGCAGGCTCGTCATCGTCGTCTCGGACTGCGTAGCTGGCGGCTGGCGCGACCCCACAACGTGGACGATGCTGCGCACCTGGGCCACGTCCACGCACACCGCGCTACTCAACCCACTGCCACCGAAGTTGTGGCGCGACACTGGCCTCGACCACCCTGCCGCCCGGCTGCGCTCCACCCGCCCCGGCGCACCCAACACTGACCTACGCTTCGCCGTCTCACCACTACTGCGAATGACCTCGGCTAGCGAGCACTGGCTCGCCATCCCCGTGGCAGGCCTGTCCGCCGTATCGATCGGACAGTGGGCCCGCACCGTGATGGCCGCTTCGAGTGAAGGCTGTGAGGGGGTCCTTATGCCCCTCGAGGGCCGGTTGTCCTTCGATGACGACTTCCAGGAGGAGAACGATCTCGTCGGCTCGTTCCGGCTGAACGCCTCGCCGCTGGCGTGGCGGATCGCGACCCTGTGTGCCACGCAGGAAGTGATCCCGTTGGGCGTCATGGGATACATCCAGCGCGAACTCGTCCCATCGGCACAGGTCTCTGACCTCGCCGAGGTGATCGTGAGCGGACTGTTCAAGGAGGTCTCCGGTACAGACGCCAGCGACCTGACCCTCGAATTCCGTGATGGCGTCGCTGACCGCCTACGCCTCTCTCTGTCCACACTCGACGCCTGGAGCGTGCATGACTCGCTCAGCAGCTACATCGAGCACCAGGTCGCCACACACGGACGCATGACAGCCCTGGCCGAGCACGACGCGGGAGAGCTCGCGCTTCCCGACCGCCTCAAACCGTACGCCCACGCGGCTGCCCAGAGCCTGAAGCTGCTGGAACCGAAAACCCGCGCCGCACAACGCGTGCGGGAGGCTCACTACCAGGGCGCACGGCGGCAAGAGACCGTTCTCGAGAGTATGACCTTTCACGCCGAAACCGTCTACCTGGCCGCTTCGGGTGGTGTCGCCGCAAACATGATTGGCGGTATCGGGGCGGCGCCCGTGGTGCCGTTCTCGGTCGAGCGGGCGGCTTTCGCCCAGTCGGTTGCCGTGCCGCCGGACGTCGTAAGAGGTGGGCGACTGCGTGGCCGGAGTGGAATTGTTGAGGGTTTGCTCGACAGCTTCGAGGGTGTCGCCGACGGTGGGCGTTCCCTTCTCCTGCACGGGTTGGGGGGCAGCGGGAAGACCTCGATCGCCGCAGAGGTCGGACGGAGGTTGTCGGCCAAGGACGTGGACGTCTGGTGGGTGTCGGCGGTCGACCACGCACGCTTGGTGACGGGTATGCACGCCGTTGGGCATCTGCTGGGCGTCAGCGCCGAGGAACTACGGCCCGGCCATGCCGCGGAGGCGGTGTGGCGCCGGTTGAATGCCCGGACCCGGCCGTGGCTGCTGGTGGTCGACAACGCCGACGACCCCGATGTCTTCGATGTGACTGCCGACGGGCCGGGTTGGGCGGACGGGTGGATCCGCCCGGTCCTCAACCGTCTCGGTCTGCTTCTGGTAACCAGCAGGCGCGGTGGGGGCCGGACACAACCGAGTTCGCGGCTGCGGCCGGTGCCGGTGGACATGCTCGATCCCGACGACGGCGCCCAAGTGCTACTTGACCACACCAACGGCCGCGGCGGAGACCGAACAGCGGCGCGCGCTCTGGCCCAGCGCCTCGGCGGACTGCCGTTGGCGTTGACATTGGCAGGTTCTTATCTCGCCCAGTCAGTGGAAGACCTCTGGGTTGATGACGATGCCGTGACCACGTTCCAGGACTTCCATGCGGCCCTCGACCTGGGCCGGACAGATCTCCTGAGCATGGCTTCGCAGCACGCGGCGGGCGGTGCGGGCCCGGTGGTCGACGAGGTCTGGCGGATGGCGGTCCGCTTGCTGGAGAAACGGGGCCTGTCGCTGGCGGGCCGGTTCATGCGGTTGCTGGCTCAGTTCGCCGCCGCCCCGCTGCCCTACGGCAACATCCTGCGGCAACGCGCCCTGTTCGACTCGCCGGTGTTCGCCGGTCTGGACCGCGACCAGGCCGGATCGCTGCTCCATGAATCCGCGAACCTAGGCCTGTTCACCGTGACTACCGCCGCTGCCTTGGACCCTGCCGACGCCGCTGTGCCAGTACTGCGCCTGAATCCGCTCATGCGCGACGCCAGCCACCGCTACCTTGATCCTGTCCACGGTGACGACGACTATCTGACGACAGCCGCGCGGTTGCTCGTTGCCTCGGTCGCGGACGAGCCTGACTGGTCACCATTGGATCACACCAGGTGGAACTTCTGGGCTCTGCTCGCTCCGCACGCTTTCCATCTCCTTACCGCCCTCGCACGAACCGATATCGACCCAATGTTGGTCGACCGGGTGGCGCACGCGGTCGACCAGAGCGCCCGGCACTTGTACGTCCGCGGCCTGCGCGCACAAGCCGAAATCGAGTATCAAGCCATGCTGCGGACCTGCCGTCATGCCTTCGGAGACGAACACGAACGCACGCTGGCGGCACGACATGGCATCGCGCTCATCGTTGCCGACAAGGGCGACTTCGCGGCGGCCCAAGTCGAGTACGAGGTCATTCTCGATCTCCGGCGGCGGGTGCTGGGCGAGGAACACCCCGACACCCTCAGCGCCCGTGGCAATCTCGCCGGTGTTCTGCGGGCCCAGGGTGACTTGGCCACAGCCCAGACCGAACTGCAGGCCGTCCTCGACCTCCGGCGGCGGGTGCTGGGCGAGGAACACCCCGACACCCTCAGCGCCCGTGGCAATCTCGCCGGTGTTCTGCGGGCCCAGGGTGACTTCGCCGCAGCCCAGACCGAACTGCAGGCCGTCCTCGACCTCCGGCGGCGGGTGCTGGGCGAGGAACACCCCGACACCCTCAGCGCCCGTGGCAATCTCGCCAATGTTCTGCGGGCCCAGGGTGACTTCGCCACAGCCCAGACCGAACTGCAGGCCGTCCTCGACCTCCGGCGGCGCGTGCTGGGCGAGGAACACCCCGACACCCTCAGCGCCCGTGGCAATCTCGCCGGTGTTCTGCGGGCTCGGGGTGACTTGGCCACAGCCCAGACCGAACTGCAGGCCGTCCTCGACACCGCGCGGCGGGTGCTGGGCGAGGAACACCCCGACACCCTCACCACCCGACACAACCTGGCTGTGGTCTACGCAGCCACAGGTCGATACCGAGAAGCCGACATCGCAATGCGGGCGGTCCTCGCTGCACGTCAACGGGTCTTGGGCGCCAATCACCCCGTCACCCACACCACCAGACAGAATCTCAAGATCCTCAGAAAGAATGCTGCGACAGCCAAGCATCCGATCCTGTGACGTGGCCATGAAAGCGGCGAAAGAAGCGGTAGGCCACCAACCTCTAGTGAGGGCGATATCCAGGTGGTTGGTCGGATCATCCAACAGCAGCACCGGAGCTTCTTGGGCCAACGCCCTCGCCACCAGAGCTCGTTGCCGTTCGTCACCCGACAGGTGGCAAAGTGAATCTTTCCAAGCAACCGTGCGTCGCGCTATGTGATCAACCGTTGCCGATCACGTGGTCCGGCGGTTCTCCCGGTGTAGCAGGACCAGGGCGGCCCCGACGATGTCACCCAGCCGCCACGGACACCCGCGATAGTGACGCAAGGCCTTGTAGGTGGTCTTGAGCAGCGATTTCGCGCGTTCACCCAGACAACGCAAAGCGCTGTGGATCGCGTTGTAGGCCTGCTGGTCCACCGTCGACGTCCCGCCCACGGGCTTCTTCACCGGGATCCTGAAGAGGACGGGTTCGCCTTCATAACCCAGATCCGTCAGGACAAGAGCACCGTCGCCGATCCAGTCGACCAACCCCGCCACCAGATCCGGGTCGGCGCGGGCGGCACTCATGTCGTGCTCACGCCCCGGCCGCACCCCTGAAGTCCACAATGGCCACCCGTCCGGAGCGGACACGACCCGCACGTTCCCGCCATGGTGCTTGTGCTTTCCGGACCACCACAAATCCACCCCGACCGTGGGCCCCGGCGTGGAGATCCGGTCGGTGCCGATCAGCGTGCCGTCCACGATCACGTACGCGTAACCAGCGATCCTGGCCGCCAACAGCGCTCCGTGCAGCGACGGCACCAGCGCCTCCAGCACCGCGATCCCCTCGTCACGGTAGACATACGCCGTCGAGGACGAGATCCCGTTAACCCTCGCCAACCCCGACATCCGGGTGTCGTCGAGGAACCACCGCAACACCAACACCGCCTGCGCCCAGGCCGACAAGGCACGAGTGTTCCGACGCGTGCCCCGTCTCACCCGCTCCGCACGCAGCAGATCAGCCAGAAACAGGACGCTGTCCTCGGACACGTCCAGCACGGCCCTGTATGCGACACTCATCCCGCGCGGAACTCCTTGTGAAGATGATCTGTGGTAGGACCACCTTCATAGCGAAGTTCCGCGTTTTTCGTGCCCACAACCCAGGCCAGCCCACCGCGTCCACGACGGTCACACAGCGCCACAACCCGTTACTCGGAATGGCTCACTGTCTGCAGTCCACCGCTCAAACGGACACGGTCCACTCGGGCACGCCGTGAACAGCACGCTCAAATTTGACTATTCAAGGTTTGTAGCGCCGATGTTGCCTCTGGCTCTGCCAGGAGAACTTGATCACGACCTTGCCGCTTGGCCTGGTAGAGAGCTTGGTCTGCCGCTTTGAACAGATTGGACAAGCTCATCGGACTTTGTGGCGGTGCGACAGCGACTCCGATGGACGCGGTTCGATCTTCGATACTGGCCCTGCCGCCACCGCGCTTCTCCTCGAACACGAGAACGATCTTCGAGATACGGCTGCGTATGCGCTCTGCGGCGTGGAGGGCTTCGTCCGCGTCGTTGAGCAAGACCACGAATTCTTCACCGCCGTAGCGACCTGCAAGATCACCCGCACGGGTGGATTGGGCTAGCACGTCGGCGACGCGTTGGAGCAGCATGTCGCCGACCAAGTGGCCGTGTTGATCATTGACATTCTTGAAGTGGTCCAGGTCGACGACGAGCAGGGCCACACCGTGCCCGGTGCGAGCGGCGGCGTGGATGGCGGCGTTGGCGAGTTCTTCCCAGCGTGCCTTGGTGATGAGGCCCGTGCCGCCGTCGCGGCGTCCGCGCTCGCGGTGGGTGATGAGGGTGTTGATCGATGTTGCCACGACCAAGATGCCCATGGTGGTCAGCGGGTTGGCGGCGGTGGATGCGAGGACCATGCCGAGGGTGATGCTGAGGGTGACGTCGGCCAGGTGTTCGCGATCTCCGAATAGTTCTACGGCAGACGGCATTCCGTCGGTGGCCGACAGCATCTTCGCTCCGGCGACGATCAGCATCTGTTGTCCCACGAAGACGAACGCGGCTGAGGCCAGCGCTGCTTGCATCAAGAGGTCGTGGTTGCCGGACGAAGGGGTCCCGAGGGCGTGAGCGCTGATGGCGTGGGCGGAGCAAGCAGCGAGCACGATTGAGGAACTGGACAGTAGCCATCGGAATAAGGGCTTTCTGGCGATGGCAAATCTGGCTGCGCGGACGCTGACGATCAGCACGATCGTTAGGGGCAGCGGTAGCAGGACGGCGGCGGGGAAGGTGAATATCGAGGTCAGGTCGCCGTGCAGGCCTTCGGAGCCGTGTGCTGCGCGTCGTCGTTCTTCGGGGGCGCGGGTCAGCAGTTGGTGAATGTGTGCGGCGGTGATGAGGATTGTGAAGTGCAGCCATCGCTGCGAATCGATCGTGATGCCCGAGAGGGCGTCGGCGGTGACGATGCCGCAGGCTAGGGCGTCGACGGTCAGCACGTAGAACAGGACGGGTCGCGGGAGTGTCCACAGCGACCAGCGTCGGACACGCAGGGTGATCCAAGATCGAGCCGATCGGCTCTTGGTCGGGGCCGTGCGGGTGGGGATGCTGGACGAGGTTCGTGACTCCCCAGCACGCGCACAGGATGAATCCGGCCGAGGGCCAGGCCATGATTCGTGCTGCGCGGGTGCCGTCCCTTCTGGAGGCTTTCGTGGTCGACCTCTGCGCACTATCCCCCCGATCTGTTCACCAGTGCCGGCTCGTGGTTGGCGATATCGACTGGGCGTCGTTCGGCGACATCGACTGGTGACGCCCTTGCCCGATACCCACCGCAGGCGACGCTCGTTATGGCGGGCTCTGCGGTTGGGGCGGACGCTTCGCCCTCGGTGCACGCTAGTTGCACACAGCGACAAATCGCGGCTCCGGACGCGCTGAACACCCAAATGCGCAGCACTCAATCGACGTAGAGTGACAGGATCGGCAGTATTGCCTAGCCCGAACGAGTGACACTCTGGCCGAACCCTTTGAGGTTTCGTAACACCGTGAGCAAAGATGCGGTTGTGACCATCCGCTCCGATGTCATCGGCTTGCTCCTGACACAAGCCCGGCTCCCCTGTTCCACGGGAAGCCGGGCTTCGTCATACCTGAACTGCACAGACAACGTATAGGCACCAGCGGCAATCAAGTAGACGTTCAAGTGGTTAACCGCAATAGTGCGGCAAATCTGCGACGCAGGTGGCACAGTTGTTACGTGCTCCGAGGAGGAAGCACGCCACAGCCGTTGGATGACTCAACTTGCCGAGGGGGGCTCGTGACAGAGGCCATGAATGGCCGGGCTCGGCACGTCTCGGGTACGCGATGACGGAAGCCGGTGGGGGGTATGAGGTAGGGCAGGCTCGGCGAGACGACGGGAACCTGCCGGCGGACGTGACCAGTTTCGTGGGACGCCAAGACGAACTGCGCGACGCTGAGGAACTCTTTGCCCGTGGAGTGCGACATGTGACGCTGACCGGTACGGGTGGCGTCGGCAAGACCCGTCTGGCGATCAAGGTCGGCCAGCGGGCGGCGGAACGGGGAACCTACGACCACGGCGTGTGGCTGGTTGCCCTTAGCTTGAGTTTTATGGTCTCGGGGCTCGACGGGGCACCCGGTTGATCATGGATGAAGCCCTTGGTTGATCATTCTTCTTGCGACAGAAGGAAGATCACAACCAAGGGCTTCGATGATCAGT
>JAEBDY010000038.1:0-10293 GCA_049997955.1 Umezawaea sp. cmx-9-4
AGATGATCTGTGGTAGGACCACCTTCATAGCGGAGTTCCGCGTTTTTCGTGCCCACAGCACCCAGGACTGACTCACCGAGCCCGCCACGGTCACACAGCGCCACAACCCGTTACCCGGAATGGTTCACTTTGTTCAAACGAGCGACCGAAATACGCGCCATGCAGAGCGATCTCAGCAATACCAGAGTCGGGGAACTCCCGCACCGCTAGTTCGACTCGTCGCAAATCGTCGATCATGACTAATTCCCCCCTCTGGCATCGAAGATGATTTTATTAGTTCGTCCGGCCTTGACTGATTCGATTTGCTGATCGATCGTAGGTCTGGGCCTTGGGCTCTGTTCGTCGACGATGGGGCGTTGCCCTGTTGCGAGGATGGATTGGATGTACGCGGTTTCGTTGATCACATCTCCCGCAGCCCTGCCCACACGCTCGATCACCCAGGCTTCGGCGACCTCTCGTGAGCACTTCGCCGATTCGATGACGAGTTCGACGGCCGCTGCCCTGCTGGCCTTGTCCGCACTGAAGGCCGGAGCCCCAGCGGAGGCCGAAGGCGCGTCGTCGCCTGACGTCTGTGTTCCTCCACTAGGGTTTCGGAACACAGACGGATCACAGGGGCCCCGGCTGGGCAGACATAGCTCCCCCGACTGGGCGGACATAGCTCCAGATTTCCCAGAGCTAAGGGTGTCCTCATTGTCCGGCTGGGCAGACTTAATTTTCCCCGACTGGGCTGACTTAGCTTTCCCCGACTGGGCAGACTTAGCAGGGGTAGTTAGTTGGTGTGTGGATGCCGTCTTGGAGTTGCCCGAACCGCGCCGCACCCGGACCAACCATCCGGCATCACGGGCACCGGAGACGTGCTCTTGCACCGTGCCTTCACTCAACCCGGTCGCATCGGCTACCTGACGCACAGACGCGAATCCACGACCGGTCTTCGCGTCCATAAACGTGCCCAAGGCCATGAGTACGAGCAGCCGCGTGCGAGTCACCTCCGTTGAATCGCGCATCGCACGTAGCCACGTCAGGTAACCCGCTGGAATACCGATGGGGGCGCTGGTACTCTTGGTCTCGGATTCCTCTTCCGCGTTGAGAGCCCCGGCATTGGCGTTAGTGGTGGCGCTGCTGTCGGGGCTTTCTTCGTCAATCATGGTGACATCTCCCCACTTCGGTGATGCGAGATACGGCGTTACTCACGTCCACACCGACTCTCCGATATCCGAAGGCGTGTACACACTGTCGGTCCGCACAGTCGACGTAGAGGTATGCTTCGTAGTCCTGGTGTGGACCGTCGCGGCTGCGGCTGATGTAGCACCAGCCCACGCCGTCGGACATACGGTGCACCGCGCCGATTGTCGGCTGAAGGTAGATGTGATTGTGAAATCGTCGGTGTCGCTCATCGCTGATCCCCCGCCAGAATGATCGGAATTTCGGAGAGCAAGCCACTTAGGCGTGCATGCTGATCGGCCGTCAATGGAATACATTTGGCCAAGATGGATTCAGCGTGTGACATGATCTTTGCGCGCTCCAATGCCGCTCGAAGATCAGACACGTCTCGATCAGGGTGGTATCGAAGAGTCGACGCGATACGGGAACGAAGCCGGTTCATTTCCGGGGTTACTTGCGGCATGACAAACACCGTCCTTCGATAAAGTGGGAATAAATCGTGTACACGCTCTAACAGGTAGGCAAGCTACGTGGCTGGATTCCGGGCTGCTCCGGTTGCTACATCTCCACCATGGCAGATGAGACCGCCAAAAACATGGGTACACCCGAGCGCTTCCCGTTACGCCCCAACGTGTACACGCTCTAATAAGTCGGCACCCTACGTATCGCCGCTACCAGAAAGCGTTGTGGTACAACGAAAACCCCCGGCCGGCATACTCGCCGATCGGGGGTCCTTGTCGTCTCGATCACCAGGGGCGAACTGTCCACTTCAGTAGCCCCCAGAGCCCTGCCAGCCACCAAGAGCAGGGGTCACCCCCAAGACACAGCGCCACGGCCAACAGGGCGACACTGAGCGCCACAACGGCGCGCCTCACGACTGGAACCGCCACTTCGCCTGGTCCAGCTCGACCGTGATCGACGTCGGGTCGAACCCTGCGCCACGACGTGAAGGCTCGATCACCACCTCGGCTACCGCAGCGACGATCTGACGGCGCAGTGACAGCGATGCACCTTCGAGGGCAGCGCGAACGTCGCCAGCACCAATCACGGCGGCGAGTGGACTCTCAACCACGGCCGTGGCCAACGCCTGATCGATCTCCGCGAGACGAGTGCGCGCCCTTGCGGTAGCCGAGATCATCTGACCACGGTCGATGAGGTCCATTGCATAATCTTCGGCAAGGCCGTTCAGTTTGGAGCGGACTGCATCGGACTCGGTTCGCAACGCTGCGACATCCACGGTGGTGGTCGTCGATTGCGCAAACATGGTCACCGCGTTCGGATGCGACAATTGACCGGCTACCACAGTCATCACCAACTCATCCACGCAGGCCTGATTGCGACTGAGGTAGCAATTGCCAGCGCATCGATACTGAGGTTCACGACCACCAAGCGTTACTTGCACCGATGAACCGTCAGCACATTTGCCGCACCGATACACGCCCGTGCCCAGATACTTCGGCGCTGATCCGGGTCCCATCTTCCGTTCTGGAGCTGTGAGCGCCCGAACTACAGCACGGAATACGTCTTCGGAGACGATGGCAGGCCACGGCGCACGACCGATTTCCTCACCCCGGTAAACCTTGATCGCGCTATTCCTCGGCCGCAACAGCACCCGTCGCAGGTTCGCCGCTGTCCACGGTTGTCCCTGGACCGATGGCGCTTCAGCCTCGCGCAACTCCAGCGCCAAGCCTCGCAGTGAGGCACCCTGGATTACTCGTCGCGACGCTGTTTCGATAACCAGCGCCTCATCCCACCGGAGAGTCGCGCCGCTGGCCTCGTAACCGTAGGGCCGCTTACCGCCACCGAATTCACCATTGTGCGCTTTACGCGATCGGGCAGCGGCGACTCGTCGACTGGTGTCTCTGCTCGATTTGTTCGCAATCGCGACCATCACGCGCGCCATAGTGATTTGAGAATCGTGATCGCCCGTAGTAAATTTCAATGATCCGGATAGCGAATCTGCGTTGATCTTCTTTGCTTCAACAACGGTGATCAACTCTTCGAGGTCGAGGAGGTCACGCATCGTCCGATCAAGATCTTCGGCCAGCAGACCGTTCGCGTGGCCAGCCTTGAAGTCTTCGATGATCGATGCCCAGCCCGGACGAACCACGCGCATGGTCGTGGCTCCATCTGACAAGATCACCTTGCGACGCTTGAACGCTGATGCCCCGCGAACTTTGCCGTCCTTGCCGCGCGCCAAGTCGTTTTCAACCACCACGCGGACAACGGTCCACCCGAGCTGCAAAGCCTTGGCGCGCAACAACTTCTCGCGGTCGTCGAACGAATCTGGATCATCGTCGCGAAGGTCGGACAGGCGCAGGTAGATGATCGCCTTGACAGCCGTGGTCGTGATCATCGCGCGTCCGCCTTCGCAGAGTTGGTGTCACTCTCGAAGTCCTCGACCGGTGCCGCGACGCGGTAGATCGGTGTGGTGATCATGGGGTGCGCCCCTATGTGTCGGAATCCCGACTCGGGCAAGGCGAACGTGCCGGTGTTCGAGGGCGCGGAGACGTTCCGGGGCGACCAGCACCACTCGTCGGAGCACCCCGGCCCGGACGCCTACCGGGGCAAGCGGGCCGTCGTCATCGGGTCGAACAACTCCGCGCACGACATCTGCGCCGCGCTGTGGGAGAACGGCGTCGACGTCACGATGGTGCAGCGCTCGTCGACGCACGTCGTGCGGTCCGAATCGTTGATGCGCATCGCGCTGGGCGGCCTGTACTCGGAGGAGGCCGTCGCCGCCGGGATGACGACGCAGAAGGCGGACCTCACGTTCGCGTCGCTGCCGTACCGGATCATGCACGACTTCCAGATCCCGGTGTACGACGAGATCCGCAAGGTGGACGCGGACTTCTACGCGCGGCTGGAGCAGGCCGGTTTCCTGCTCGACCACGGCGACGACGACTCCGGGCTGTTCATGAAGTACCTGCGCCGGGGCTCCGGCTACTACATCGACGTGGGCGCCTCGGAGCTGGTGGCGAACGGCGACGTCGGGCTCCGGGCCGGTGTGGACGTCGTCCGGCTCACCGAGGACGCGGTCGTGCTGTCCACCGGCGAGGAACTCCCCGCCGACCTGGTCGTGTACGCGACCGGCTACGGCTCGATGAACGGCTGGGCGGCCGACCTGATCTCCCAGGAGGTCGCGGACCAGGTCGGCAAGGTGTGGGGTCTCGGCTCCGCGACCACCAAGGACCCCGGCCCGTGGGAGGGCGAGCAGCGCAACATGTGGAAGCCGACCCGGCAGGAGGCGCTGTGGTTCCACGGCGGCAACCTGCACCAGTCGCGGCACTACTCGCTGTACCTGGCGCTCCAGCTCAAGGCCCGCTTCGAGGGCATCCCCACGCCGGTCTACGGGCTGCCGGAGGTGCACCACCTGAGTTGACCTCCTGCGCCGAACGGGTACGGCACCCCTCGGCGGGTTACCACGCGGACGCCCTCGGCGAATGATCGGTGGTCATCCTGTCGCCGACCGAGGGGCGGTCGCTCGTGCCGAAGAAGAAGCCGGTCGCGGTCGTCCCGGCCAGGACGACCGCGCCGCCGTCACCCGAGAAGCTGGCCAGGGTCGTGCTGGCCGACCTGGAGCGGGACCTGCGCGACCTGCTGGCGACCGACCCGGACCTCGCGGGCCTGACGGCGGCCGAACTGGCCGACTGGGTGGCGGTCGACGTCGCCGACGCCTTCGCCGAGTTGATCGAGCAGGGCGGGGAGTCGTGAGGATCGCCGGACGCCGGTCCGTCCGCCGCGCGGTCCTCAACCGGGTCGACCGCACCACCCGACCCCACCGGTCCGACCGGGCCCTGCTGGAGGGGGCGCTGCCGCTGGTGGCGGACGGCGTGGACGCCCTGGTCGCGAGGGTGTGCGCCACGCCCGCCATCCCCGAACGCGACCGGCGCAGGCGCAACAGCAGGCAGTTGCTGCCCTCGGACCTCACGCGGCTGCTGGCGAATCCCGACGGGTACGTGTGCCACCGCACCGATCGCGAGGACGTGGGCACCTGCCGGGTCCCGCCGGCCATCGGGGTCCGGGCGACGCCCGGTGTTCGGGGTGACGACCACGACGGCCGGTTCGGGGTCGTCTTCCCCCGCGGCGCTTGGCCCTTCTCGATGCCGCACGAGAGCAGCGCGGAGGCCGTCGGCTGGTACGTCCGGGAAGACCTGGAGGAAGCGATGCGGGGCTAGGCGGGGACCTTCGCCAGGTACACGGTGTTCGTGGCCTCGCGGTCCTGCAACGGGTTCGCGAAGCTCACGACCTCGGCCCGCACGTCCACGAACGCCCCCGCCAGCGCGGCGGTGAACTCCTCGTCCGGCGGGTCGTTCGACCAGAGCGCGAACACGCCGCCCGGATGCAGGAGCGCGGCGATCCGACGGAGCCCGGCGGGCTCGTAGAAGTCGGCGTTGCCGGGGTGCAGCAGGTGGCGCGGTGAGTGGTCGATGTCGACGACGATCGCGTGGAACAGCCGACCGGGGACCAGCCCCTCCGGTGACCGCATGAGGGCGAAGAAGTCGCCTTTCACCAGTTCGCAGCGGGGATCGGCGGCCAGCGTCGCGCCCGCCGGGATGAGGCCCCGCTCGTGCCACTCGATGACCTCGCCGAGGGCGTCGATCACGACCAGCGATCGCACGTCCTGGTTCTCCAGCACCGCGAGCGCCGTGTACCCGAGCCCCAGCCCGCCCACGACCACGTCGAGACCCGTGCCCGGCAGTTCGGCGAGCGCGAGCCGGGACAGCTCCTCCTCGGCCACGGTGAACAGGCTCGACATCAGGAACTCGCCGCCGAGCTTGATCTCGTAGATGTCCTTGCCGTCCAGCGGGTCGCGTCTGCGGCGGAGGACGAGCTCACCCAGCGGTGTCGGTCGCCAGTCCAGCTCCTGGAACCGGGCGCTCACCTGGACGGCCGTGCACGTGACGTCATCAGCGGAGGATACCCGCGGTCACGCCTCGGCTACCGGACGCCCGAACGTCACCGCGTCGAGCACCGCTTCGGGCACGGAGTCGCGGATCTGCGCGTCGGGCCTGGCGCCCAGCGCGTCGTTGACGGTCGAGAACGCGAGGCGGAGCGCGACGAACACGGTGATGCCGAAGATCTCGGCGTCGCTGAACCCGTTGTCGCGCAACACCTGCACGTCCGCGCCGCTGGTCCCGTTCGGATCGCGGGCGACCTTGCGGGCCCACGCCGCCATCGCCCGCTCGGCGCCGGTCAGGTTCGCGTCGTCGCCCCGGAGCACGGCGGCGGCCGTGTCCGGGTCGGTCGCGTCGGCGAGCCTGCCGCCCCACGCGAGCGAGCAGTAGGAGTCGCCGTGCGCGGACGCGCAGGCCGCGACGAGGACGCCGCGCTGCCGGACCGTGAGGCCGTGGGCGGACACCGCGTCCCCCAGCAGGTCGAAGATCCCGGTCAGGGTGGACGGCTGGTAGGCCCACAGCCTGGACAGGTTCATCACGTAGCCGACGTCGGCCACGTCCTCCGCGAACAGGCGCCTGCCCGCGTCGTCCGGTTCAGGGGCGTCGAGGAAGCTCATCGCGGACACCGTCCATGGTGGTCAGGTGGTGATCCCGAACGCCTCGCCGAGCGCTTCCGCCGCCACGAGGCTCCGGGTGGACCGCCCCATGATGAACGGTGGCCGCCCCGGACCGGGGACGACGTGCCCACCGCCGTGGATCGTGTACAGCGTGACCGGAGCCCGGCCGTCCTGCCGGTGGTCGGTCCGCTCGACGCTCGTCCGGTCCCCGGCGCGGCGGCCGAGGTCGTGCGACGTGGGCGCCGCGGTGATGCCGTTGCGGTCGGCGAAGTAGGCGGCGGTCTCGCGCGCGGACAGCCCGAGTCCGCGCGGGCGGAACCCCCACAGGCTGGCCATGCCGCCCTCGTACGGCACGAGCCGGTCCTTCGTGCCGTGGAACAGGACCACGGGCAGCGGCGTGACCGGGACGTCGATCGACAGGAAGTTCTCCGGCACCGGCTGCGTGGCGGAGACGATCCCCACCCCGGCGAGCCGCGACGGGATCTCGTGCGCCAGCCGGATGACCATCGCCCCGCCCGCGGAGAACCCGACGGCGTGCACGCGGGTCGCGTCGACGTGGTGGCGGTCCACCAGCAGGTCCACCACCGCGCCCGCGAAGGCGACGTCGTCGAACCCCTCCGTGCGCGCGGCGAAGGCCGACGACACCCGCGCGTCGTTCCAGTTCCGCTTGTGCCCGTCGAGGTAGGCGACCACGGCCCCGCCGCGCTCGGCGAACAGGTCGAAGCTGCGACCCGCGAACCGGCGGATGGTCTTCGCGTCCTGGTTCGAGCCGTGGAGGACGAGCACCACCGGCGCGTTCTCCACGAGACCGGGCGGGCTGACAACGGTGAACGTCCTCCGCCGCCCGTCCACCAGCACGGCGGTGTCCTCGACCACGAGCGCACCGCCGCCCTTCCGCACGTCGACCATAACCGCTCCCTCGTCCACCTGCTTGGACTACCCGACTAAATGATTGACTAACTCATGGAGTTAGTCAACTTTTGAGGACCGGGCTCACACCAGCCGGATGACGTGCTTCCCCCGCACCCCGCCCTTCTCCAGGGCCCGGTGCGCCGCCGAGATGTCGGCCAGGTCGTGCACGGTGTCGACGACGGGCCGGATCGCGCCGCTCTCCACGTACCGGGCCATCTCGGCGAAGAGCTGGTGCGTGGGGTTGCCGCTGAAGAACCGCACCCGCCGCGACCCGAACACCGTCGACGCCAGCACGTACCCGACCGAGGCCGCGGAGGCGAAGCTGATCCCGACCATGCGCCCACCCGGCGCGAGCAGCCCGCGGTAGGCGGGGAGTTCGGAGCCCACGGTGTCCAGGACGACGTCGAACTCCCCCAGGTCGCCGGGACCCGTGGTCGCGTAGTCGAACGCCTCGTGGGCGCCCAGTTCCCGGACGAGGTCCAGGTTCCTCGCGCCGGCGAGCGCCGTGACGTGCGCGCCCATCGACCGTCCCAACTGGACGACGATGCTGCCCATCCCGCCCGCGGCACCGCGCACGAGCAGCCGTTCCCCCGACTTGAGCCGGGCGTGGTCGCGCAGCGCGGTGATCGCGGTCGTGCCCGCGGGCAGCGCGGCGGCCTGCACCAGGTCGAGCCCGGCCGGGCTGAGCGACAGCTTGCGGGGCCGCACGGCCACGTACTCGGCGGCGGACCCGCCCACGAAGTGCGACACCATCCCCCAGACGTGGTCGCCGACCTTCGGCCCGGCCACCCCCTCGGCCGCCGTCACGACCTCACCGGCGAAGTCGATGCCGGTCCGCTTCGGGAACCGACGGGGGAAGAACAACTTCAACCTGCCCGCCCGCATCATCAGCTCACCGCCGTTGACGCTGGCGCCGTGGACGCGGACCAGCACCTCACCCGGCTGGACGACGGGCATCGGCGCCTTCGCCTCGTACAGCACCTCCGGCGGCCCGTAGCGGTCGTACTGGGCCACGCGCATCTCGTTCACGGCACTCCTAGCGTCGACAAATGGAGGACACCCTCCATTTCTCCGACGCTAACACGAGAACCGGAGGATGCCCTCCACTTGAGCTAAAGTGAGAACCATGCCGACCAAGCCCTCTCGGATGCCCACGGCCGAGCCCTTGCGCGTCGACGCCCGGAACAACCGCGCCCGAATCGTCGAAGCCGCCCGCGAGCTGTTCGCCGATGCGGGCCTGGACGTGACGATGACCGACATCGCCCGCCGCTCGGGCGTGGGCGTGGCGACCCTCTACCGCCGCTTCCCCACCAAGGAGTCGCTGGTCACGGAGGCGTTCGCCGAACAGATCGAGGTGTGCGCGTCCGTCGTGGACGACGCGCTGGCCGACCCGGACCCGTGGCGCGCGTTCCGCACTGTCCTGGAAAAGGTGTGCGCGATGCAGGCGGTGGACAAGGGCTTCACCGCCGCGTTCATCTCGACGTTCCCCGACGCGGTGGCCTTCGACAGCCTCCGCGCCCGCGCGGAACAGGGCTTCGGCGAACTGGCCGGACGGGCGAAGGACGCGGGCGCGCTCCGCGCCGACTTCACCCTGGACGACCTGACACTGCTGCTCATGGCCAACGGCGGCATCATCACCGAAACCCCGGAAGCAGCACTGGCGGCATCAAAACGCCTGGTCGCCCTCATGCTGCAAGCTCTCA
Source organism: Umezawaea sp. cmx-9-4 (assembly GCA_049997955.1). Lineage (GTDB taxonomy): Bacteria > Actinomycetota > Actinomycetes > Mycobacteriales > Pseudonocardiaceae > Umezawaea. The sequence continues at coordinate 9,292 of JAEBDY010000038.1, forward strand.
GGGCAGACGGCGCGGAACCACTACCGCCAGGCCCCCGCCTTGGCCTGCAACACCTGATGTGCCCACCGCAGCAGAACGGCTAACCGACAACCAGGCCGTGCCGCCGATCACCGACCACCAGCTCGCACACACGAGCCTCCATCTCAGCGGAAAACGGATCCACAACCACCTCGACCAACCCGGACAACGCTTCCTGCGCCATGGTCACCACCTCCACGACCATCGTGCGACACAGCTGCCGAAAGCGCACGAATACTTGCCATTCCAGCAAACAATCCCCCAAGACCAAGGCGCACCACGCAACCACCAGGCCCAGCACCAGCACCAGCCAGCGAACGCAAGCGCCCAAGGAACCGCAGCCCCAGCAGAGGCACACACCCAACGAACGACAGCCCGACGGACACGCACAACCCGAGTAGCCACCGCCCAGCGACCGCACGCACCCGAGAAGACCCCAGCCCAGCAGAAGCACGCACCGAAAGGGAGCCCAGACCCCTCCCTGCCCCCGATCCCCAGCGCCCTCATGTCCGTCCGCTACGGGTCAAGGCATCTTTCCCGCCTTGACGCGGCGCGGACGGACATGGAGACAATCGCGCCACGGGGGCACCCCAACCCCCACCCAACACTGGAACAAAAGACGGCCCCGGCTCCCAGCGCCCGAGGAGCCACCTGCCGCTCCCAACCACCCCAAGAGGCAGCCACAGCTCCTGCACCCCCAAGACCGCCCCCGCCCCAGCGACCGCGAGAGCCGGCCATCGCTCCCAGCGTGCTGTGGCCGATTTGACTCGGGGACCCCTCGATTTGACCCTTGATCGGGCTAAAAGGGCAGTCCCGAAAGCCTGCCCGATCTCCAATTTTAAGGGTCAAATCCCCCGAGAGCGTTATGCGTAGAACGCTCCAGGCCGAAAATGCCCAGAATAAGCGCAACGGCCTCTACCGCTAAGATCGTTTTCCTCTCACAGAAGACGATGCGCAGGAGAAGCCGTTGCAACCCAAGGCTAT
>JAEBDY010000039.1:0-1758 GCA_049997955.1 Umezawaea sp. cmx-9-4
GGGTCTCGCAAGTTTGTCGGCACGCTGTTGGGTCCTGAGAGAACACGTGAGTGTTTCGCTCAGCCAAGAAATGATCCGGGTCTGCCCGGTCTCCGAACCAGCCTCCCCGTAAGGGTTGAGGTCCAGGCGGTGACAGTAGTGGGTGGATGTCCGTTCGTTCTTTGAGAACTGCACAGTGGATGCGAGCATCTTTGTAAGCAAGTTTTTAAGGGCATACGGTGAATGCCTTGGCACCAGGAGCCGATGAAGGACGTAGGAGGCTGCGAAAAGCCTAGGGGAGCTGCCAACCGAGCTGAGATCCTAGGGTGTCCGAATGGGGAAACCCGGCCTCAGTCATGTGGGGTCACCCATACCTGAACACATAGGGTATGTGGAGGGAACGCGGGGAAGTGAAACATCTCAGTACCCGCAGGAAGAGAAAACAACCGTGATTCCGTGAGTAGTGGCGAGCGAAAGCGGATGAGGCTAAACCGTATACGTGTGATACCCGGCAGGGGTTGCGTATGCGGGGTCGTGGGACCTATCCGAATGTTCTGCCGGACGTTCAAGGAGTAAGAAAACACTGTGGTTAGCGGAACGTGTCTGGAAAGCGCGAGCGTAGAGGGTGAGACTCCCGTACGCGAAAACCCGGTGTCTCCTGATGGTGTTCCCAAGTAGCAGCGTACTCGTGAAATTCGCTGTGAATCTGGCGGGACCACCCGCTAAGCCTAAATACTCCCTGGTGACCGATAGCGGACTAGTACCGTGAGGGAAAGGTGAAAAGTACCCCGGGAGGGGAGTGAAATAGTACCTGAAACCGTGTGCCTACAATCCGTCGGAGCTTTTCGGAGTGACGGCGTGCCTTTTGAAGAATGAGCCTGCGAGTTAGTGCTACGTGGCGAGGTTAACCCGTGTGGGGTAGCCGTAGCGAAAGCGAGTCCGAATAGGGCGATCTTAGTCGCGTGGTCTAGACCCGAAGCGGAGTGATCTAGCCATGGCCAGGGTGAAGCGCGGGTAAGACCGTGTGGAGGCCCGAACCCACCAGGGTTGAAAACCTGGGGGATGAGCTGTGGTTAGGGGTGAAAGGCCAATCAAACTCCGTGATAGCTGGTTCTCCCCGAAATGCATTTAGGTGCAGCGTCGCATGTTTCTCGCCGGAGGTAGAGCACTGGATGGTCTAGGGGGCCCACAAGCTTACCGAAATCAACCAAACTCCGAATGCCGGTGAGTGAGAGTGCGGCAGTGAGACTGCGGGCGATAAGGTTCGTAGTCGAGAGGGAAACAGCCCAGAACACCAGCTAAGGCCCCTAAGTGTGTGCTAAGTGGGAAAGGATGTGGGGTCGCCCAGACAACCAGGAGGTTGGCTTAGAAGCAGCCACCCTTTAAAGAGTGCGTAATAGCTCACTGGTCAAGTGGTCCTGCGCCGACAATGTAGCGGGGCTCAAGCACACCGCCGAAGCTGTGTCATTCACACATATGATCCGTGTCGACTTGATCGATATGCAGTCGTGTGGATGGGTAGGGGAGCGTCGTATAGCCAGCGAAGCGCCGGAGTGATCCAGGTGTGGAGGCTATGCGAGTGAGAATGCAGGCATGAGTAGCGAAAGGGGAGTGAGAAACTCCCCCGCCGGATGACCAAGGGTTCCTGGGCCAGGCTAATCCGCCCAGGGTAAGTCGGGACCTAAGGCGAGGCCGACAGGCGTAGTCGATGGACAACGGGTTGATATTCCCGTACCCGTGTGAACGCGCCCATGGCGAACCTTGTGATGCTAACCGCCC
>JAEBDY010000041.1:0-1536 GCA_049997955.1 Umezawaea sp. cmx-9-4
AGCTTGAGTTTTATGGTCTCGGGGCTCGACGGGGCACCCGGTTGATCATGGATGAAGCCCTTGGTTGATCATTCTTCTTGCGACAGAAGGAAGATCACAACCAAGGGCTTCGATGATCAGTATGCACCACCCCGGCACGGCGGCCGCGCTCGGGGACCTGTCCAGGTTCCGCCAAGACTTCCACCAGTGCCTGACCGCACGGGCGGACGCGTTGTTCGAACTGGCCGACGCCGCGCTGTGCGCTCAAGGACCGGTCACCTCGCTGGTCGAACTGTCGCTGGAACCCGAACACCAGCGCGGTCACGGCAGCCTGTACGAGGGGCTGAACAAGGGCGCGATCGACATCGGCCGGTTCCGCAATGTCGTTGCCCGCCAGCAGATCCCGCGTGGTGACGACGGCCGGATCATGCTGGCCATCGACGTCAGCCACTGGCTACGCCCTGACGCGAACACCAGCCCGGACAGGCTGTTCTGTCACACCCACGGGCGTGGCAGAGGGCAAGCCCAGATGATCCCCGGCTGGCCCTACTCCTTCGTCGCAGCTTTGGAACCCGGCCGCACCTCGTGGACCGCGCTGCTCGACGCCATCCGACTGCGCCCCAGCGACGACCACACCGACGTGGCCGCCACCCAACTGCGCACCGTGATCGACGCACTGATCACCAACGGACACTGGCGCCAAGGCGATCCCGAGATCTGGATCATCGGCGACAGCGGCTACGACGGTCCCCGGTTGGCGTTCCTGTTGGCCGATCTCCCGGTCCGGGCACTGGTTCGGATGCGCTCCGATCGGGTGCTGGCCTTCCCCGCACCACCACGACGCCCCGGTGCCCGCGGCCGCAACGCCCGACACGGACCCCGGTTCGCGTTCCCCGACCCGCAGACCTGGCCGACCCCGGCACACACCACGACCACCCACACCACCCGCTACGGCACCGTACACGCCCACTCGTGGGATCGGCTGCACCCCACCCTGACCCGCACCGGCGCCTGGACCGACCACCACGGTCCGCTCCCGATCATGGAAGGCACGGTGATCCGCCTCCATGTCGAGCGACTGCCCGGCACCGGAACCCCGAAACCGTTGTGGCTGTGGTACTCCACCACCGCGACCACCGCCGAGCAGGTGGACCGACTGTGGCAGGCGTTCCTCCGCCGTTTCGACCTGGAACACACTTTCCGGTTCCTCAAACAAATCCTCGGCTGGACCAAGCCCCGCCTCCGGTCGCCCGACGCGGCGGATCGATGGACCTGGCTGATGATCGCCGCCTACACCCAACTCCGGCTTGCCCGCCATCTCGTGGAGGACCTGCCCCGCCCTTGGGAGCGACACGCGACCACACCCGCCCGCCTGTCGCCGACCCGAGTCCGACGGGGATTTCGCCGAGTTCGCCCGACGATCGCCATGCCCGCCAGCGCGCCGAAATTCTCTCGGCCCGGTCCAGGACGTCCAGCAGGGTCACGAAACTCCCAGCAGGCTCCACTCCACCACCCTGGAAAGGTCACCAAAACGGACAGAAAGACTTAAAAATCAAG
>JAEBDY010000042.1:0-1441 GCA_049997955.1 Umezawaea sp. cmx-9-4
CTGAGACGTGATGCATAGCCGATTGAGGCGAAGTAGAGTGATCCCATGCTGCCGAGAAAAGCCTCTAGTGAGTGTTCATGCGGCCCGTACCCCAAACCGACACAGGTGGTCAGGTAGAGAATACCGAGGCGATCGGGCGAACTGTGGTTAAGGAACTCGGCAAAATCCCCCCGTAACTTCGGGAGAAGGGGGGCCGTAGCGCTTGAAGCCTCTTGCAGGCTAGGGCGAGGCGGCCGCAGAGACCAGCGAGAAGCGACTGTTTACTAAAAACACAGGTCCGTGCGAAGTCGCAAGACGATGTATACGGACTGACGCCTGCCCGGTGCTGGAACGTTAAGGGGACCGGTTAGTCCGCAAGGGCGAAGCTGAGAACTTAAGCGCCAGTAAACGGCGGTGGTAACTATAACCATCCTAAGGTAGCGAAATTCCTTGTCGGGTAAGTTCCGACCTGCACGAATGGCGTAACGACTTCTCGACTGTCTCAACCGCAGGCCCGGCGAAATTGCATTACGAGTAAAGATGCTCGTTACGCGCGGCAGGACGGAAAGACCCCGGGACCTTTACTATAGCTTGGTATTGGTGTTCGGTTCGGCTTGTGTAGGATAGGTGGGAGACTGTGAAGCGGCCACGCCAGTGGTTGTGGAGTCGTCGTTGAAATACCACTCTGGTCGTACTGGATGTCTAACCTCGGTCCGTGATCCGGATCAGGGACAGTGCCTGGTGGGTAGTTTAACTGGGGCGGTTGCCTCCCAAAGGGTAACGGAGGCGCTCAAAGGTTCCCTCAGCCTGGTTGGCAATCAGGTGTCGAGTGCAAGTGCACAAGGGGGCTTGACTGTGAGACAGACATGTCGAGCAGGGACGAAAGTCGGAACTAGTGATCCGGCGCTGGCTGGTGGAAGCGGCGTCGCTCAACGGATAAAAGGTACCCCGGGGATAACAGGCTGATCTTGCCCAAGAGTCCATATCGACGGCATGGTTTGGCACCTCGATGTCGGCTCGTCGCATCCTGGGGCTGGAGTAGGTCCCAAGGGTTGGGCTGTTCGCCCATTAAAGCGGTACGCGAGCTGGGTTTAGAACGTCGTGAGACAGTTCGGTCCCTATCCGCCGCGCGCGTAGGATACTTGAGGAAGGCTGTCCCTAGTACGAGAGGACCGGGATGGACGAACCTCTGGTGTGCCAGTTGTCCTGCCAAGGGCACTGCTGGTTGGCTACGTTCGGAAGGGATAACCGCTGAAAGCATCTAAGCGGGAAGCCTGTTCCAAGATGAGGTATCCCACCCCTTTGAGGGTTAAGGCCCCCAGCTAGACCACTGGGTTGATAGGCCGGAGATGGAAGCCTAGTAATGGGTGGAGTTGACCGGTACTAATAGGCCGAGGACTTGTTTTCGAAGGTGCTACGCATCCACTGTGCGGTTCTGAAAGAACCGAACCGGACCATCCGG
>JAEBDY010000043.1:0-1032 GCA_049997955.1 Umezawaea sp. cmx-9-4
GGCTAGGTCGTGTTTTAGATGTGGCGTAGCCAGATGTTGATGGCTGCGATCTGCACTGTGGCCTGGTAGCGGACGGCAAGTTTGTCGTAGCGAGTGGCCACCGCCCGGTGCTGCTTGAGCAGACTGATGGCGCACTCGACCGCGTGACGCTGCTTGTAGACCTGCTTGTCGATCTTTGGTGGCCGTCCACCCGAGGAGCCTTTGGCCTTGCGGTGGGCGGCCTGGTCACGAGGCTGGTCGATGGTCGCTTTGATCCCGCGTCGACGCAGGTAGACCCGATTGGCCTTGGAGCTGTAGGCCTTGTCGGCCAGCACCCGATCCGGACGAGTCCGCGGCCGACCACCACCGAGCCGGGGCACCCGGATGGCCTCGATCACCGCGGTGAACTGCGGACTGTCGCCGCGTTGCCCGGCGGTGACCAGCAACGACAATGGTCTGCGCCCCTGCTCGCAAGCCAGGTGCACCTTCGTGGTCCAGCCGCCCCGCGAGCGGCCCAGCCCGTGATCCTCCGGCTCCGCCCCACCCGTGTCGGTGTCGACCGGTTCGATCTGCAGATCCCCTTTTTCCGCGCCCCGGCAGCATGCTGGTGCGCGCGCATGATCGTGGAATCCACACTCACGTCCCACACGATCAGCCCGACATCGTCCGCGCGGGTCTGCAACTCGGTCAGGATCACGGCCCAGACCCCGGCGCGTTGCCAGCGCCGGAACAATCCGTAGACGGTCTGCCAAGGTCCGTAGACGGGCGGGACATCCCGCCACGGGGCGCCGACCCGCGTCCGCCACCGGATGCCGTCGATCAGCTGTCGTTTGCTCCACTTCGGTGGGCGGCCAGGCTTCTTCCCGACAGGCAGCAACGGTTGCAGCAGCGCCCATTGCGCGTCGGTCAGGTCGGCTCGCCCCGCTGCCGCTACGCTGGCCACGAGGTCTCCGGTGTTATGGGTTTGCTTGGTCGCTCACCCGTCTACCGGAGACCTCGCTACGTTTCAGGTATCGACACGCCGCTGGTCATAGCCTTTGAAACACGACCTAG
>JAEBDY010000044.1:0-1024 GCA_049997955.1 Umezawaea sp. cmx-9-4
TGAACCATTCCGGGTAACGGGTTGTGGCGCTGTGTGACCGTGGCGGGCTCGGTGAGTCAGTCCTGGGTGCTGTGGGCACGAAAAACGCGGAACTCCGCTATGAAGGTGGTCCTACCACAGATCATCTTCACAAGGAGTTCCGCGCGGGATGAGTGTCGCATACGACGCTGTGCTGGACGTGTCCGAGGACAGCGTCCTGTTCCTGGCCGATCTGCTGGCCGCCGAGCGGGTGCGACGTGGCACGCGTCGGGACACTCGCGCCCTGTCGGCCCGGACGCAGGCGGTGTTGGTGTTGAGGTGGTTCCTCGACGACACCCGGATGTCGGGGTTGGCCAGGGACAACGGGATCTCGTCCTCGACGGCGTATGCCTACCGCGACGAGGGGATCGCGGTGCTGGAGGCGCTGGTGCCGTCGTTGCACGGGGCGCTGTTGGCGGCCAGGATTGCCGGGTACGCGTACGTGATCGTGGACGGCACGCTGATCCGGACCGACCGGATCTCCACGCCGGGTCCGACGGCCGGGGTGGATCTGTGGTGGTCCGGAAAACACAAGCACCACGGCGGGAACGTGCAGGTCGTGTCCGCTCCGGACGGGTGGCCATTGTGGACCTCCGGGGTACGGCCGGGGCGCGAGCACGACATGAGTGCCGCCCGCGCCGACCCGGATCTGATGGCCGGGCTGGTCGACTGGGTCGGCGACGGTGCCCTTGTCCTGGCGGATCTGGGTTATGAAGGCGAGCCCGGCCTCTTCAGGATCCCGGTGAAGAAGCCCGCGGGCGGGACGTCGACGCTGGATCAGCAGGCCTACAACGCGATCCACGGTGCTCTGCGTTGTATGGGAGAACGCGCGAACTCGCTGCTCAAGACCACCTACAAGGCCTTGCGCCACTATCGCGGGTGTCCATGGCGGCTGGGCGACATCGTCGGTGCCGCCTTGGTCCTGCTACACCGGGAGAACCGTCGGACCACGTGATCAGCGACGGTTGATCACATAACGCGACGCACGGTTACTCGGAAAGACTCA
>JAEBDY010000045.1:0-887 GCA_049997955.1 Umezawaea sp. cmx-9-4
TCGAAGGTTTGAGGTAGCGCCGTGAGCCAGCACGCCAGCAGGCTGTTCACCAGTGAGTCCGTCACCGAGGGACACCCGGACAAGATCTGCGACGCGATCAGCGACTCGATCCTGGACGCCCTGCTGAGCAAGGACCCGCGTTCCCGCGTCGCGGTGGAGACGATGGTGACGACGGGTCAGGTCCACGTCGCGGGCGAGGTGACGACCGAGGCCTACGCGGACATCCCGTCGATCGTGCGGGAGAAGATCCTCGAGATCGGCTACGACTCGTCGGCGAAGGGTTTCGACGGGCACTCGTGCGGGGTGAACGTCGCCATCGGTTCCCAGTCGCCGGACATCGCGCAGGGTGTCGACACCGCGTATGAGGAGCGGGTGTCGGACTCCGTCGACGAGATCGACCGGCAGGGTGCGGGTGATCAGGGGTTGATGTTCGGGTACGCGTGCACGGACACGCCCGAGTTGATGCCGTTGCCGATCGCGTTGGCGCATCGGCTCTCGCGCAGGTTGACCGCGGTGCGCAAGGACGGTTCGGTCCCGTACCTGCGTCCGGACGGCAAGACGCAGGTGACCATCGAGTACGCGGGTGATCAGCCGGTGCGGTTGGACACGGTGGTGGTGTCGACGCAGCACGCGGACGGCATCGACCTGGAGAAGCTGCTCGGGGTCGACATCCGGGAGCACGTGGTCGCGCCGGAGATCGCCGACCTGGGCCTGGACACGTCGAACGTGCGGTTGTTGGTGAACCCGACCGGCCGCTTCGTGATCGGTGGCCCGATGGGTGACGCGGGCCTCACGGGGCGCAAGATCATCGTCGATACCTACGGTGGGATGGCGCGGCACGGTGGGGGTGCGTTCTCGGGGAAGGATCCGTCCAAGGTGGACCGTTC
>JAEBDY010000046.1:0-840 GCA_049997955.1 Umezawaea sp. cmx-9-4
AACCGCGCTGATGTCGGAGGACATCGTGCGGATGTCGTTGCCCGCCATCAACGGCGCGGCCAGCAGCGACCACAGCGCGAAGTGCGCCCGCGACTCGGTCAGCGTGAGACCCGGCCGCCCGACCACCAGCATGTCCGGATCGTTCCAGTGCCCCGGACCCGACTGCGCGGCCAGCGGGGCGGTCACGTCCAGGACGTTGCCCACACCCATCGGGTAGCTGTTGGTGTTGCCGTTCTGCCAGATGTCGAGCAGGTCCTCCGTGGTCCGCCACAAATCGGCGACCGGACCCCAGTCGTACTTGTCACCCGTGGGAGCGTGGAAGCTGTTGGAGTTGATGCTGTACACGATCGGACGGCCCGTCCCGCGCAGCGCATCCCGCATGATCGAGAACCGCGCCACCTGCTCATCGCGCGTCCCCGACCCGGAACACCAGTCGTACTTCAGGTAGTCCACACCCCAGGACGCGAACGACCGGGCGTCCTGAACCTCGTGACCCTTGCTGCCGGTCGAACCGGGGAACGCCCCGGTGCCCTGCGCGCAGGTCTTCTCGTTGGGCGCCTGGTAGATCCCGAACTTCAGCCCCTTGCCGTGGATGTAGTCACCCAACGCCTTCATCCCGGAGGGGAACTTCGTCGGATGGGCCTGGAGATTGCCCCCCGAGTCGCGGTTCGGGTTGAACCAGCAGTCGTCCACCACCACGTACTGGTAGCCCGCGTCACGCATCCCCGAGGACACCATCGCATCCGCCGCTTGGCGCACCTGCCCCTCGGTGATGCCACAGCCGAAGCTGTTCCAGCTGTTCCACCCCAACGGAGGGGTGAGCGCCGGACTCCCGGGAGC
>JAEBDY010000047.1:0-808 GCA_049997955.1 Umezawaea sp. cmx-9-4
TTATTGATAGTGTTTTATGTTCAGATAATGCCCGATGACTTTGTCATGCAGCTCCACCGATTTTGAGAACGACAGCGACTTCCGTCCCAGCCGTGCCAGGTGCTGCCTCAGATTCAGGTTATGCCGCTCAATTCGCTGCGTATATCGCTTGCTGATTACGTGCAGCTTTCCCTTCAGGCGGGATTCATACAGCGGCCAGCCATCCGTCATCCATATCACCACGTCAAAGGGTGACAGCAGGCTCATAAGACGCCCCAGCGTCGCCATAGTGCGTTCACCGAAAACGTGCGCCACAACTGTCCTCCGTATCCTGTCATACGCGTAAAACAGCCAGCGCTGACGTGATTTAGCACCGACGTAGCCCCACTGTTCGTCCATTTCCGCGCAGACGATGACGTCACTGCCCGGCTGTATGCGCGAGGTTACCGACTGCGGCCTGAGTTTTTTAAATGGCGGAAAATCGTGTTGAGGCCAACGCCCATAATGCGGGCAGTTGCCCGGCATCCAACGCCATTCATGGCCATATCAATGATTTTCTGGTGCGTACCGGGTTGAGAAGCGGTGTAAGTGAACTGCAGTTGCCATGTTTTACGGCAGTGAGAGCAGAGATAGCGCTGATGTCCGGCGGTGCTTTTGCCGTTACGCACCACCCCGTCAGTAGCTGAACAGGAGGGACAGCTGATAGAAACAGAAGCCACTGGAGCACCTCAAAAACACCATCATACACTAAATCAGTAAGTTGGCAGCATCACCGACAAATGAGCCCATTGGAATAAGTTAGAAACTACATATCTGCCAACAACATCCC
>JAEBDY010000048.1:0-735 GCA_049997955.1 Umezawaea sp. cmx-9-4
GCACCCAGGTCACACCGTCGGAGGCGTCCTCGGCAGCCGACCAGGCCGAACTGCGCGCCCTGCGCAAGCGGGTGGCGGAACTGGAGTTGGAGAAGGACATCCTGCGCAAGGCAGCCGCGTATTTTGCGCAGGAGATGGGTCGTTGACCCGCAGCTACCGGTTCATCTCCGAACACCGCGCCGTCTTCGGCGTCGCCCGGCTGTGCAGGGTCCTGCGAGTGCGGCGCCCAGGCTTCTACGAATGGCTCGCCGCCGCCCCGACCAGAGCCGAACGAGCCGCGCAGGACCACGAGTTGGCTCGGGAGATCACCGAGGTCCATGGCGAGCACCGCGGCGCCTACGGTCGCCCGCGAGTCACCGTCGAACTGCGGCGTCGTGGACGTCGGGTCAACCACAAACGCGTGCGCCGGATCATGTGCGAGCACGGGATCGTCGGGCTCACCCGACGGCGCCGCCGGTCGCTGACCAGGCAGGATCACGCCGCCGCGCCCGTAGCGGATCTGATCGGCCGGGACTTCACCGCCCAGGCTCCCGGCGAACGCCTGGTCGGGGACATCACCTATCTGCCCACGCAGCAGGGCTGGCTCTACCTGGCCACGGTGATCGATTTGCACACCCGCGAGGTGATCGGACACGCGATGGCCGACCACCTGCGCGCCGACCTGGTCCGCGACGCCCTCGACCTCGCCGCCGGACGTGGTCTGATCAGCGCGGACGCGATCTTTCACGCCGACCG
>JAEBDY010000049.1:0-692 GCA_049997955.1 Umezawaea sp. cmx-9-4
TGCGCAATCCCCGCCTGTTGGCGATCAACCAGGACCCGCTGGGCGCGGGCGGTCGTCGGGTCCGCGATGACGGCAACATCGAGGTGTTCGCCAAGACGCTGTCCGACGGCTCGGTCGCGGTGGGTTTGCTCAACCGGGGCGGTGCTACCGCGACGATCTCGACCACCGCGGCGCAGATCGGTCTGTCCGGCGGTGCCTTCAGCTTGGTGGACGTGTGGTCGGGCGGCACGTCCAGTTCGTCCGGTGCGATCTCGGCGAGCGTGCCCGCGCACGGTGTCGCAGCTTTCCGGGTGTCCGGTGGCAGCCCGGTGGCGAACACGACGTCGCGGCTGCGCGGGGTGGGGTCGAACCGGTGCCTGGACGTGGACAACGCTTCCACCGTGGCGGGCGCGGCCACGCTGATCTGGGATTGCCAGACGGCGGCGAACCAGCTGTGGACGACGTGGGCGGGTGGTGAGGTCCGGGTGTTCGGCGACAAGTGCTTGGACGCCTACAACCAGGGGACCGCCAACGGCACGCGGGTGGTCATCTGGTCGTGCAACGGCCAGGACAACCAGAAGTGGACCTTGGGTTCGGACGGTTCGCTGCGCAACACCCGTGCGGGTTTGTGTCTGGACGTGGAGCAGGCGGCCACCGCCAACGGCGCGCGGTTGGTCCTGTGGACGTGCAACGGCCAGAACAACCAGAAGTGG
>JAEBDY010000050.1:0-667 GCA_049997955.1 Umezawaea sp. cmx-9-4
GCCGGGCTGGTCAAGACCGTCATCAGGGTCCTGGCCACCGACACCACGTTGTGGACCGACGACGTGTGGGTGGTCGACTCGACCCCGGTGGAATGCGGCCGCTCCAAGCAGACCGTGCGTCGTTCGGACCTGGCCGGGTGGGCCGAGTACGGCTACTGCGCCTCCCATTCCCGCTACTTCTGGGGTCTGCGTCTGCACCTGGTGTGCACGTTGGGCGGTCTGCCGGTCGCTTTCGCCCTGACCGGCGCCAAGGCCGACGAACGCCAGACCCTGCTCGGCATCTTCACCGCCGATCCCGCGCTGGTGGCCGACCGGCCGGAGCAGACGCTGATCGGGGACAGGAACTACTTCGGCAAGGACTTCGAACGTGAACTCGTCGAGGCCGGGGTCGAGCTGCTGCGTCCGGCCCGCAAGGGCGAGGACGAGCGGCCCGGCGCACGCTTGTTCACGCCGTTGCGCCAGACCGTCGAGTCGATCAACCAGACCTTCAAGGGCCAGCTAGACCTGGAACGCCACGGCGGACGCACTCCTGCCGGGGTGATGATCCGGGTCCTGCAACGCGTGCTCGCCCTGACCGCCGTGATCTGGCACAACGACAAGACCGGACAACCGGTCAAACGATCGTTGGTCGCCTACGACCACTGACCCCTTGGAATCAACCGTCTAG
>JAEBDY010000051.1:0-604 GCA_049997955.1 Umezawaea sp. cmx-9-4
GAATGCAGCTCTAAATGGGTGGTAAATTTCATCTAAAGCTAAATACTGGCCGGAGACCGATAGCGCACAAGTAGAGTGATCGAAAGATGAAAAGCACTTTGAAACGAGAGTTAAACAGCACGTGAAATTGTTGAAAGGGAAGCGTTTGCGACCAGACTCGCCCGCGGGGTTCAGCCGGCATTCGTGCCGGTGTACTTCCCCGTGGGCGGGCCAGCGTCGGTTTGGGCGGCCGGTCAAAGGCCCTCGGAAGGTATCACCTCTCGGGGTGTCTTATAGCCGAGGGTGCAATGCGGCCTGCCTGGACCGAGGAACGCGCTTCGGCTCGGACGCTGGCGTAATGGTCGTAAATGACCCGTCTTGAAACACGGACCAAGGAGTCTAACATCTACGCGAGTGTTCGGGTGTCAAACCCGTACGCGCAGTGAAAGCGAACGGAGGTGGGAGCCCCCTCGCGGGGCGCACCATCGACCGATCCTGATGTCTTCGGATGGATTTGAGTACGAGCGTAGCTGTGGGGACCCGAAAGATGGTGAACTATGCCTGAATAGGGCGAAGCCAGAGGAAACTCTGGTGGAGGCTCGCAGCGGTTCTGACGTGCAAATCG
>JAEBDY010000052.1:0-545 GCA_049997955.1 Umezawaea sp. cmx-9-4
AGCGGCCTGCCGGTTGAAACAGGCGCTTTCTAAGGCCGTGCAAAGTTTTCTTACGGAACTGGATAACTACACGCTTGCCGATTTGGTTGAAGAGAATCAACCGCTTTATAAATTATTGCTGGTGGAGTGACGAAAATCTTCATCAGAGATGACAACGGAGGAACCGAGATGTAACAAGATCCTTTCCAGGAACGCGAAGCTGAAAAATACGCGAATCCCATCCCTAGTCGGGAATTTATCCTCGAACATTTAACCAAACGTGAAAAACCGGCCAGCCGTGATGAGCTGGCGGTAGAACTGCACATTGAAGGCGAAGAGCAGCTTGAAGGCCTGCGTCGCCGCCTGCGCGCGATGGAGCGCGATGGTCAACTGGTCTTCACTCGTCGTCAGTGCTATGCGCTGCCGGAACGCCTCGACCTGGTGAAAGGTACCGTTATTGGCCACCGTGATGGCTACGGCTTTCTGCGGGTTGAAGGACGTAAAGATGATTTGTATCTCTCCAGCGAGCAGATGAAAACCTGCATTCATGGCGATCAGGTGCTGGC